>NZ_LN811350.1:0-11448 GCF_001006805.1 Microvirga massiliensis
GCACACCTGCGCAAGATCGGGGCCCGCACCTTTGACGCGCTCTGGAAGGCCATCGGCGAGATCTGTGATCTGTTCGAACCGCAGGAGTGTTGGAACTACCTCAAAGCCGCCGGATATGCGTCCGTTTAACAGTCCGGTGCTCTAGTCAGCAGATGCGATGTGAGGCGGCAGATTGAGTCATAGGCCGCTGTTGGACTGCATTTCACCGGGTTGCAATTTGCCGTGGCGATTCGGTGGCGACTCGACACAATGATCGACACAGCCGCCAACAGTGGTCGTCAGCTAATGCGTTGGCTTTTCAGGGAAAAAATGGTGCCGCAAGAGGGATTCGAACCCCCGACCCCCTCATTACGAATGAGGTGCTCTACCAGCTGAGCTATTGCGGCATGCGCGCATCGCGGCGCGGGCGCCCTCATATCCTCAAACGCGCCGCCTTGGCAAGGCGCAGTTGGCGTCTTCGGTTACCCGAAGACGCCTTTTCTGACACGCTCCGGCTCCTCGGGACCGGGATCGTCCGGGGGCTTGATCGGGAAGATCACCGGAGCAGGCGCATAGGCGGTTCCATTTGTGCCCGCCTTCTCGCCGGCCCGCGCTTCCTCGCGCTTGCGCTCCTCGACGGCCTCCGGCTTCGCCTCCGATTTCGACTCCGGGCCCGGCTCGTTCGCGGCTTCCGGGTGCGGCATCGGGGAGACCAGCACGGTGGCCGGCTTCTTCTCCTCGGGCGCCCTTGGTTCCGGCGCTGGCGCATCGGCGATCACGGGCGGCGACGAGGCTGGGGCGGGCTCGGGCGCGCGCGGCTTTTCCGGCTCCGCAGGCGCGGCTTCGACCGGCGTCGCCGGCGTGGCGGCCTCCTCTATGGGCGCAGGCGCCGCGGCCGGCGGGATCGCGGGCGGGATGCTGACGAACTTCTCCTCCTCGTCGAGATCGGCCGTCACCTCGTCGAGGCGGGCGAGCTCGGGGGCGACGAGGACGTCCGGTGGGGTCTGCCACCGGAAGGCGTCGAGCTGGCCGGTCACGGGCGAGATCGGCTCCCAATGGTCGGAGATCACGCCATCGGCGATCCAGGCCGGGTCCCGCGGGGCGCGCGTCGCGCGCATCACCCATTCGCGGCCATGGCCGGCACGGCCGTGCTCGAGCTGCTCGAGATCGGCCATCAGGAGGCAGACGCGCACCGTCGGCCGGTCGTGGAGCAGCGGCTCGAGCGCCTCCCGCGCCTGGCCGAACTCGCGGGCCTCGATGGCCGAACGCGCGATGGCGATGCGGGCCTCGGGCGACCAGCTCGAGAGCTTCGCGAGGGTGTGCGCACGCGCCAGACGGTCGAGTGCCGAGTCGCCCGGGCGCAGGTTGAGATAAACCTCCGCGAGTTCGGGATGCGGCTCGATCTTCCAGGCGGTCTCGACGGCCCTGGCGGCTTTCCGGAGATCGCCGCGCCGGGAGAGCAGGCGTCCCGCGAGAACGGCGGCCGGGACCAGATCGGGCGCGAGCTTCAGGGCGTCCAGCGCGGTTTCGAGCGCACCGTCGGGATCGCGCTCCTGGCGGTCGCGCGCCTCGGCGGTGAGGAGCACCGCGCGCTGGCGCCGCGCCGCCGCCTTGTCGATGAGGCCGAGCGAGGCCCGGCGCTCCACGGATTCGCGCGCGCCGCGCCAGTCCCGCTCGGCGCAATGCGCCTCGAGCACGGCGTCGCTCGCCCAGCTCGCGGCGGGCGCGAGGCGGGCGGCCTCCTGGGCGTGGCGGTGGGCGGCTTCGAGATCGCCGCGCCGGCGCGCCTCGACGAAGAGGCCGCGCAGGCCGAGCACCCGCGTCTCCTCGCCCTCGATCATGCGCCCGAATGCAGCTTCGGCGGCGACCCGGTTGCCCGAAACCTGCGCGGCCTGCGCCTTGAGGAGCAGCGTGAGCGGCTCGTGCCCGAGCAGGCGCTCGGCCTCGGCGGCATGGCGGCGGGCGCCGAGCGGATCACCCGCGCCGACGGCCACCATCCCGCGCGAGACGGCCTTGTAGCCGCGGGCGCGGCGGCGCTCCCGCGACCGCGCCTGCCAGGTGCCGGGCAGGCGCACGAGGCCGGTGATGGCCGACCACAGCACGGCGAGCAGGAACGCTACGCCGACGAGGGTCACGGCGGCGACGGCCACGGTGGTGCGGGCCTCGTAGCCCGCGAAGGTCACGACCACGGTGCCCGGCTGGTCCGCGAGCCAGACGGCCGCGACGGCGCCGGCGGCGAGGATGGCGATGAAGATGAGAGCGCGCCACATGGGGCCTGGACTCCTTAAGGCATACGGGTTGGAGCGCGCAGGGCCTGCACGGCCTCAGCGGTGACATCACGGACGGCAGCTTCGGCGGCTGCCCGCTGGCGCAGGGCCGTGCCGAACTCCTGGGAGGCCTGCTGCGCCGGCTCGGGCAGGGCCTGGTAGGCGGTGAGCGCCTCACCGAAGGCGCCGCGGCCGAGCGCGCGCTCGATGCGGTTCACGAGGTCGAGGGGATCCGTGGAGCCGGGCTCGTTCACGGCCCGCACGGTCACGACCTTGTCGGCCATCCGCGCGAACTTGTCCCAGAGATCGCCGTCGCGCGGGCGCGACGCCCGCATGATCGGCTCCCGGACAGCCTCGAAATCCCGGGCGAGGGCTGCGGCCGTCGGCGCGCCGGTCCCGACATAGGGCTGGAGGGCGGCCATCGATTCGGGTGCAGCCCCATAACTCTGCAGCGTCTCGACGACGTTGCCGAGCGGCACGCCCTCGTCGAGCGCCAAGGCGAGCCGGTCGGTCAGCACGACGCGCGTCCCGGCCCGGGCGATCTCCGCGCCTTCCGCCATCTTGGCGACCTGGGCCGAGACGTCCGACAGGGTCTGCTGCTGCCCGGACAGGCGGCCCTCAAGGGTCTGTCCCTGCTCCGTGATGCGGCGCTCGAGCGCCCGGGTCTGCTCGTTCAAGCGCTGCTCGGCCGCCTGCTTCTGCTCGGAGATCTGGCTCCCGAGAGATGCGATCTGCTCGCTCAGGCGAGTCTCGAGCGCCTGCCTCTGCTCGGCCGAGCGCCCATCGGCGGCCTGCACGGCCTGCTGCAGGTGATCCTCGAGCGTTTGCCTCTGTTCGGCGAAGCGCCCGTCGATGGACTGCATGGCCTGGTCCAGCCGCGCCTCGAGGGCCTGCCTCTGCTCGGTCAGGCGCCCGTCGAAGGCCTGCGTGGCTTGCTGAAGGCCGGCCTGCGCCTGGGTGACCTGCTGGAGGCCTTCCTGCACCTGGGTGAGTTGCTGAAGGCTCTCCTGCATCTGCGCGAGCTGTTGGGAGCGCTCGCCGGCCCCGCGCTCGGTGGTCTCGAGGCGGGTGCGCACGTCATCGAGCCCCTTGCGTAAGTCATCGAGGGCCGCGGTGTCCGGTTGCGGCGCTGCGGCGGGCTCCGGCGCCGGCCGGGCCAGCGCCTCCTCGGCCCGGGCGCGCGCCTGCTCGGCCGCGCCACGCGTCTCGTCGAGGCGCTGCGTCAGGCCCGAGAGACTACCCTCGATCTGCCCGAGCCTGTCCTCGAGGCCCGCGGGCACGGCCGGGGTCGCGGATGCAACGGGCGGCGTCTGCCGGGACAGGGCCGTGATCCTCTGCTCGAGCGTCGCGATCCGGGGATCCGGCTGGACCGGCTGCACGGCCTGATAGCCGAGGACGAGGCCGCCCCCGACCACGCCGCCGAACAGGCTCGCCGCGAGCAACGAGCCGACGCCGGGGCCCTTGCGGGCGGGCGTCGCCTCCGCGGGCGGCGCGCGGTCACGATCCGCAGTTCCTCCGGCGTTGTCGGCCGTGCCGGAGGCCAGGGACGTGGCCTCGGCTTCCGCGCCCGCCGTAGCCGCATCCTCGGCAGCCGGCGTGCGGTCGTCCGTCATCTGAGAGCGCGAGAGCGCAGCCTCATCCCCGACGAACGGCTCGTCCGAGGTCTTCTCGGCAGAGGCGATCTCCGCCGGAGTCGCTTCGCCCACAGCCGCCGCCTCCACCGGAGCGGGGGCCGCGGTGCCGTGGTCCGGCATCAGGTCGGAATCCGCGACGGGAACAGTGGCGGATTCCGGGGCCGATTCGGCCTCGGCCTTCGTCTCTGCCGATCGGGCGACATTCGGAACCGAAGCGGTCTCCTCGGCCCGGGCAGGCTCGCGATCCGTTTCGGGCGCCTTCGCCTCGGGGGAGAGCGGCGTGGTGTTCTGCGCAGGGGTCGCGGCCGTCTCGGACGTGGCTGCCGTTGCCGGGCTCGGCCCCGTTCCGGCGCCCGTGCCGGATTCCGACTTCGCTTCCGGGTCCGGAATCACGGTCGCCTTGAGGTCGATGGTGGCGGGTTCGCGCCCGCGGCGATGGGGGCGTTTCGGGTGTCTGGGCGAATTGGTCACAGAGCCATCCTAGGGCAGCGAATCTGGCAAGCTTGGGTGCACCGGAACCCGGTACTTACCGCAGCCGGCAAAACGAGGCGACCCTCACGGCATCCAGAGAGGTCGAACGCCGCCCATACGGCGCAGGGTCCCTTCTGGACATCGCGAGCATCAACCCGCGGAACGAGGCGATCCTCGCGCGGTCCGGGAAGGTCAAATGGGACCGGTGCGGCCCCGGGATCTCCAGGACACGATGAGAATCGACACGCAACGAGGAATCCGAGTCGCGAACCGATACAACTCGATCGAGCCCCCATGATCTAGCGTCCGAGGCGATTCGGACAGGGGCAAGGACCGATGATCGGGCCACGAATGTGCGGCTGCGGCATCAGCGCCCGGAGCAGCAGGGGTCGTCGCGGCGTGTCGGCCCGATCAAGGCCCGAGCAGAGCCAGGAGCCGATCCTCGTTCGGCGCTTCCGCCACCACGACATCGAGGCCGGCCAACGTCAGCGGCTGCGCGACGTCAGCGGACAGGCAGGCGTGCCGCATCCGCGGCAGACAAGCGTCGAGCTGCGCGTCCGCCGCGAGCGCGAGCAGGATTTCGGCGCTGCGCCGCGAATAATGGAGAACGGCCTCGATCGCGCCGGCGCGGATCGCTTCCACAGCCTCGGCGGGAAGAGCCCCTGCAGGGCGCGCGTCATAGGCGATCCACGGCCTCACGGCGAAGCCGTGCGCGGACAGGCTCGCCTCCGGCTCGGGCTTGGCGTCCCGCCCGCGCGTATGGAGCAGCCTCGCACCGGGCGCAATCCGCTCCGCCACAAGGCGGACGAGCGCCTGTGCATCCCCGCCGGCCGTCGCGACGGCCGTGAACCCGGCCTGACGGGCGGCGCGCGCCGTGCGCTCACCGACGGCAAAGACCGGCACCTGCTTCGGGAGCGCGGCGGCCGCGGGGGCGACCGCATGGCCGCTCGTGAGGATCAGGGCCGCGGGCGATTCGACCGGCGGCGTAGTCCCGGTGGGCGCGATCTCGAGAACCGGCGCGAGAATCGGCTCGTGTCCCCGCTCGCGCAGCCGCTCCGCCGTGCGCTCGGCGTCGTCGCGCGACCGGGTCACGAGGATGCGCATCAGAGGGTGAGGAAATCGGCCGGCATGCGCGCCTTGAGATCACGGCCGGCCTCGGCTCCGAGAGCGGCCGCCTCGGCGGGAGGACCGGACAGAGCGACCTCGCGTGCATCCGAGCCGTCCGGGCGGAGCACAAGGCCGCGGAAATCGAGCACGCCATCCCTGAGCCGTGCGTGGCCGGCGATCGGCGTCCGGCAGGAGCCATCGAGGACGGTCAGGAAGGCCCGCTCGGCGGCGAGCGCGTAACCGGTCTCGGGATCAACGATCCGCGCAAGCAGATCGAGCACCCGGTCGTCGCCGGCGCGCGCCGTGATCCCGATTGCGCCCTGCCCGACGGCCGGGAGAAATTCGTCGGTCTCGAAGATCGCCGTCGCGTGCTCCGTCATGCCGAGCCGCTTCAGCCCGGCGAGCGCCAGCATGGTGGCGTCGACGACGCCGCTCTCGAGCTTCGCGAGCCGGGTCTGGACATTGCCGCGCAGGAGCGTGACGGCGAGATCCGGCCTCAGCCGCCGCACCTGGGCCTGGCGGCGCAGCGAGGCGGACCCGACCACGGCGCCGGGCGGGAGATCCTGCAGGCGGGCGGCCCGCGCGCTGATGAAGACGTCGCGCACGTCCTCCCGGGGCAGATAGCCGGCGATCATGATCCCTTCGGGCAGGTAGGTCGGGATGTCCTTCGCGGAATGCACCCCGCAATCGATCGCGCCTTCGAGGAGGGCGATGTCGAGCTCGCGCGTGAACAGCCCCTTGCCGCCGGCCTCCGAGAGCGGCCGGTCCTGGATCGCATCGCCCGTCGTCTTGATGACCTTGAGCGCGAACTGCGTCTCGTCGCGACCGGTGGCCCGGCACAGCCGATCCTGCGTCTCGTGGGCCTGCGCGAGCGCCAACGGGCTGCCGCGCGTGCCGATCACCAGGGTCGCGGAATCCGCCATGAAGTCTTCTCCAATCACGCTGTGCTTGCGGGGTTGGCGCTGCCACCCTCACCTCTTGCTTGAGAGGTAGCGCTGCCACCCTCACCCGGACGCTTCGCGTCCGACCTCTCCCATCGAGGGAGAGGTGATGTGCGAGCGGCCGCGTTCTCGCCTCTCCCCTTGTGGGAGAGGTCGCCCCGAAGGGGCGGGTGAGGGGTGCCGGCGGTGTCGCATTCGATGATGCGCACCAGAAAGCCCCGCCTTCCGTTTGCTTGTCCCGCATCGCGGACTATAGGACATCCGATCCTCCCGCAATCCTCGGACCAGCCCCGCATGCGCATCCTCGGCATCGAGACCACCTGCGATGAAACCGCCGCCGCCGTGGTCGGCGACGGCTTCGACGGGCGCGGCGAGATCCTGTCCAACGAGGTGCTGAGCCAGATCGCGCAGCATGCCACCTATGGCGGCGTGGTGCCGGAGATCGCGGCGCGCGCCCATGTCGAGGTGATCGACCGACTCATCAAGCGCGCGCTCGACAGCGCGGGCACGAAGCTCGACGCCATCGACGGCATCGCCGTCGCGGCCGGGCCGGGGCTGATCGGCGGCGTCCTCGTCGGTTTGACGACCGCGAAGGCGCTCTGCCTCGTCACGCGCAAGCCGCTCCTCGCCGTGAACCATCTCGAGGGCCATGCGCTCACGGCGCGGCTCACGGACGGGATCGCCTTTCCCTATCTCCTCCTCCTGGTCTCCGGAGGGCACACGCAGCTCGTCGCCGTGCGCGGCGTGAACGACTACGTGCGCCTCGGGACGACGATCGACGATGCGATCGGCGAGGCCTTCGATAAGGTCGCGAAGCTCCTCGGCCTGCCCTATCCCGGCGGACCGCATGTCGAGAAGGAAGCCCTGTCGGGCAACCCGGAACGCTTCGCCCTGCCGCGCCCGCTGCTCGGACGACCGGAGCCGAACTTCTCGCTGTCCGGTCTCAAAACGGCCTTGCGCCTCGAGGCGGAGGCGATCGCGCCGCTCTCCGCCAGCGACGTCGCCGATCTCTGCGCCTCGTTCCAGGCCGCCGTCGTCGACGTAATCGCGGATCGGATCCGCGTCGGGCTGCGGGCCTTCGCCGAAGTGGCGGGCCACCCAACCGCCCTCGTCGTGGCGGGCGGCGTTGCGGCGAACCAGACGATCCGCAACACCCTGCAGCGCTTCGCGACCGAGACCGGCCTGCGCCTCGTCGCGCCACCGGTCGCGCTCTGCGGCGACAATGCCGCGATGATCGCCTGGGCCGGGCTCGAGCGTCTTCGCCTCGGCCTCGTGGACGACCTCTCGGCGCCGGCGCGGGCCCGCTGGCCGCTCGACACGCGGGGAGACGAGGCCGGAGCGCGGGCGTGACCCGCCTCGGCATCGCGGGCGCCGGCGCCTGGGGCACGGCCCTCGCCAATGTCGCGGCCTCGGCGGGACTCGCGGTCCGGCTCTGGGCGCGCGACCCCGCGCAGGCGGCGGAACTGGCCGAAACGCGGCTCAACCCGCGGGCGCTCTCCGGTATCCCGCTCCATTCCGGCATCCAGCCGACGGCGGAACTCGGCGACCTCGCCGAGTCCGAGGCGGTTCTCCTCGTCACCCCCGCGCAATCGACCCGTGCTATGGCGATAGCGCTCGCCGGGGTGATGCGCCCGGGCGCGCCGCTGATCCTCTGTGCGAAAGGTTTGGAGCGCGGCACCCGGCTGCCCTTGAGCGATGTCGCAGCCGACGTGCGGCCGGGCGAGCCGGTCGCGGTGCTCTCCGGCCCCAGCTTCGCGGCCGACGTCGCCGGCGGCCTGCCGACCGCGGTCACGCTCGCCTGCACATCGCCCGGGATTGCAGAGCACTGGGCCGGCGCGCTCTCCGGGCCAGCTTTCCGGGTCTATCACGGCGACGACGTGCGCGGTGTCGAGTTCGGCGGCGCCGCCAAGAACGTGCTCGCGATCGGCTGCGGCGCGGTGATCGGGCGCGGGCTCGGCGAAAGTGCCCGCGCGGCCCTCGTGGCCCGTGGCTTCGCCGAGATCCTGCGCCTCGCGGTAGCCTGCGGGGGGCGGCGCGAGACCCTGATGGGCCTGTCGGGCCTGGGCGATCTCGTCCTCACCTGCACCTCGCCGCAATCCCGCAACTTCGCCTTCGGGGAGCGGCTCGGGCGCGGCGTGCCGGTCGAGGAGGCCGCCGCGGGCCGGCTCACCGAAGGAGCCACGACGGCGGCGGTGCTCGTCGAGCTCGCCCGCGAAAGGAATGTCGAGATGCCGGTCGCGGCGGCGGTCGATGCGGTGATCGCCGGCCGGCTCGGCCTCGACGAGGCCATCGACCGGCTGATGCAGCGTCCGCTCAAGCGGGAATATTGAGGAGTTCAGTTCAAGAATGGCGCACTGGCTGTACAAATCCGAACCGTCCACCTGGTCGTGGGACCAGCAGGTCGCGGCCGGCGAAAAGGGGACCTCCTGGGACGGCGTGCGCAACCACCAGGCGAAGCAGAACCTCATGGCCATGCGGCTCGGTGACCAAGGGTTCTTCTACCACTCGAACGAGGGCAAGGCGGTCGTCGGCATCGTCGAGGTGATCCGCGAATACTACCCCGATCACACGGACGAGACCGGCAAGTTCGGCATGGTCGACGTCAAGGCCGTGAAGCCGCTGCCCCGCCCCGTCACGCTCGAGGCCATCAAAGCGGAGGAGCGCCTCGCCAAGATGATTCTCGTCACGAATTCGCGGCTCTCGGTGCAGCCCGTGACCGACGAGGAATGGGACATCGTCTGCCGGATGGGCGGGCTTTAGCGCCTCGCCCCTCGCGGGCAAGAGAGTTCGCGACGAAAGTACGGGCCCTCATGGCTTGCCGCCCCCCCTCCTCCTCTGCATATGCTTACACAGAGCCCGCCGGTGCCTCTCACCGGCCGGCAGTGGGAGAAACGCTATGCAGGACAAGGTCTACGACGTGTCGTCGGACTGGAGGCGTCGCGCCTACGTAGATGAGGCCGCGTATCGGGCGCGCTACGAGGAATCGATCCGCAACCCCGAGGCCTTCTGGAGCGAGGAGGGCAAGCGCATCCACTGGTTCAAGCCCTATACGCGGGTCAAGAACACGAGCTTCGGGCCCGGCGACGTCCACATCCGCTGGTTCGAGGACGGGACCACGAACGCCGCCTATAACTGCATCGACCGTCATCTCCCGACCCGGGGCGACCAGGTCGCGATCATCTGGGAGGGCGACGATCCCTCCGAGTCGAAGCACATCACCTATCGCGAATTGCACGACGAAGTCTGCCGCATGGCGAACGTCATGCGCAACCGCGGCGTCCAGCGCGGCGACCGCGTCACGATCTATCTGCCCATGATCCCCGAGGCCGCCTATGCGATCCTCGCCTGCGCGAGGATCGGGGCTGTCCATTCGGTGGTGTTCGGCGGCTTCTCGCCCGATTCGCTCGCCGGCCGCATCGCCGACGCGAAATCGAAATTCGTGATCACCGCCGACGAGGGCCTGCGCGGCGGCCGCAAGGTGCCCCTGAAGGCCAATGTCGATGCGGCGATCGCACGGGTGGACGGCGTCGACCACGTGATCGTCGTGCGGCGCACCGGCGGCAAGGTCGACATGACGCCGGGCCGGGACGTCTATTACGACGAGGCCGCGTCACTCGTGACGACGGAATGCCCCGTCGAGGAGATGAACGCGGAGGATCCACTCTTCATCCTCTACACCTCGGGCTCGACCGGACAGCCGAAGGGCGTGCTGCACACGACCGGCGGCTATCTCGTCTTCGCCGCGATGACGCACCAGCTCGTCTTCGACTACCACGACGGCGACATCTACTGGTGCACCGCGGATATCGGCTGGGTCACGGGACACAGCTACATTCTCTACGGGCCGCTCGCGAACGGCGCGACGACCCTGATGTTCGAAGGCATCCCGACCTATCCGTCCGCCTCCCGCTTCTGGGAAGTGGTGGACAAGCACAACGTCAACATCATCTACACCGCCCCCACGGCGATCCGCTCGCTCATGGGCGCCGGCGAGGAGCCGGTGAAGAAGACCTCGCGCAAGTCGCTGCGCCTGCTCGGCAGCGTCGGCGAGCCCATCAATCCGGAAGCCTGGGAATGGTACCACCGGGTGGTGGGCGACAGCCGTTGTCCGGTCGTCGATACCTGGTGGCAGACCGAGACCGGCGGCATCCTGATTTCGCCGCTGCCCGGGGCCACACGCCTGAAGCCGGGCTCCGCGACGCTGCCGCTCTTCGGAGTGAGGCCGGAGATCGTCGACGGCGAGGGCAAGGTGCTCGAAGGCGTGGCGGAAGGGAACCTCGTGATCGCGGATTCCTGGCCGGGCCAGATGCGCACGGTCTATGGCGACCACGACCGCTTCGTGCAGACTTATTTCTCGACCTTCCCGGGCAAGTATTTCACCGGTGACGGCTGCCGGCGGGATGCGGACGGCTATTACTGGATCACTGGCCGCGTCGACGATGTCATCAACGTCTCGGGGCACCGGATGGGCACCGCGGAGGTCGAGAGCGCGCTCGTGGCGCACCCGAAGGTCTCGGAAGCCGCCGTCGTGGGCTATCCTCACGACATCAAGGGCCAGGGCATCTATGCCTACGTGACCCTGATGGAAGGCGTGGAGCCCAGCGAAGAACTGCGCAAGGAGCTGGTCGGCTGGGTCCGCAAGGAGATCGGCCCGATCGCCTCGCCGGATCTCATCCAGTTTGCGCCCGGCCTGCCGAAGACGCGTTCCGGCAAGATCATGCGCCGTATCCTGCGCAAGATCGCGGAGGACGAGTTCTCGAATCTCGGAGATACCTCGACCCTCGCCGACCCGACCGTCGTCGACGATCTCGTCGGGAACAGGCAGAACCGCCGCTCGCACGCGGCGTGATTCTTCACCTCTCCCTTGATGGGAGATGTCACGCGCGAAGCGCGTGGGTGAGGGTTGGCAGCGCTGCGTTCGAAAGTGCAGCGCAGTTGCGTTCAACCGGAGAGCGCAGTGTTTCCCCCCTCACCCGCCCCTTCGGGGCGACCTCTCCCTCCAGGGGAGAGGCGAAGAGCGGGCGGCCTGCACATCACCTCTCCCTTGAC
>NZ_LN811350.1:12372-100817 GCF_001006805.1 Microvirga massiliensis
CTTGACGGGAGAGGTCGACGCCCGAAGGGCGGCGGGTGAGGGTGGCAGCGCCAACGTAACAGGCACAGCGCTGCACTGCGCGCGACATCGCAGAACGAACGCGAATGACCGACGACGTCCCGCCGCGACGAGTGCCGAAGCCCGTCACGGAAGCCTATCTCCAGCGCGTCGCGCTCGCCTATCTCGAGCGCTTCGCGTCATCCTCCGAGAATCTGAAACGCATTCTGCAGCGCCGGGTCGCGCGACGTTGCCGGCTGCGTGACGAAGACCCGGCGCCGTTCGCACCGATGATCGAGGCCATCGTCGAGAAGAGCCGGAGATCCGGGCTCGTGAACGACCGGCAATATGCCGAGAACCGGGCCGCGACGCTCCGCCGGCGCGGAGGCTCGGCGCGCGCGATCGGCGCGAAACTCGCCGCGAAGGGAATCGATCGCGAGACGATCGCACAGGCGCTCGAGGGCGAGCCCGAGGACGAGGAACGCGCAGCGCACGCCTTCGCGCGGCGCCGCCGGCTCGGCCCCTACAACCGGGGAGATCGAAAAGCAGCGCGGGCGAAGGATCTCGCATCCCTCGCCCGCGCGGGATTTTCCTATGATGTCGCGCGGCGCGTGATCGATTCCGAGCCGCAGGACGAGTGAACCGCTACATCGCAGCCTTGCGATAGGCGTCGACGACCGCCTGCCCGTCGGGGCCGGCCTTCTTGAGCCAATCCTGCGTGAGCTGCTCGCCGATCTTCTCGAAGCCGCTCTTCAGCTCGGGGCTCGGCGGCAGCACCTTCATGCCCTTGGCGGCGAGCTGATCGGTGTACCACTTCGTCTTTTCCTGAGCGAGCTTCCAGCCGCGATCCTCGGCAACCTGGGAGGCCTTCAGAACGGCCTCCTGGCTGGCCTTGTCGAGTCGATCGAAGGCCGCCTTGTTGACGAAGATCATGTTCTTCGGGAGCCAGGCCTGGGTGTCGTAGAAATGCGAGAGCGATTCCCAGACTTTCGCATCGTAACCCGTCGATCCCGAGGACATGAACGAGTTCACGACGCCGGTCGCCAGAGCCTGCGGGAGCTCCGCCGCCTGGATCGTGACCGGCTGAGCGCCGACGAGCTCCGCGATCCGCGCCGTGCCGACGTTGTAGGCCCGCCACTTCAGACCTTTCATGTCCGCGATGCTGTTGATTTCCTTGTTCGCATAGATGCCCTGCGGCGGCCACGCGACGGCGAAGAGCAGCATCAGGCCCTGGCTGGCGAGCTTCTTCTCGAGCACCGGCTTCTGCGCAGCCCAAAGCTTGCGCGCTTGGTCGAAGGAGGTCGCGAGGAACGGCACCACGTCGACGCCGTAGAGCGGATCCTCGTTCTCGTGCAGCGACATCAGGACTTCGCCGATCTGCGCCTGCCCGGTCTGCACGGCGCGCTTGATCTCGGGCGCCTTGAAGAGCGAAGCATTGGCGTGAACCGTGATCTGCAGCTTGCCGCCCGTCGCATCGGCGACGTCCTTCGCGAACTGCACCAGGTTCTCGGTGTGGAAGTTGTCGGACGGATAGGCGGCCGGCAGGTTCCATTTGGTCTGCGCGGTTGCCGGCATTGCGAGCGCCACGGCCCCCGCGAGCCCGAGCATCAGACGTGGGATCAGTTTCATGGTTTTGTTCTCTCCTTGGGACCCCGATCGTAGCCGGTGAGACTGCGCACGCAAATATGCTCTTCACGCGAGAGTGAATGCGGGTCCTGCTCCCCGGCGCATCATGACCGCGTTTGAGCGCGGAATGCCTCCCCGAATTCCCGGAGCTCGGATGCGTTCAGATCGGAGACCGCCCAGAGGGTCATTCCGTTCTCGGTCCAATGCAGGACGTTGTAGCCCTCGCGGGACAGGTGGTCGGGCGAGGATGCCGGCTGCGCGCCCTCGGAGCCGGGCCAGATGAACACGTTGATGACATGCTCCCGGCGCCGGAAGACGAGCGCGGCGACGGCGCGCCCGGATACGTAATCGAGCCGCCCGCCGACGAGGGGAAAGCCCGCGCTCGTCAGATCGACGACCGGCGGCGAGAAATCCAGCTTGCCGGCAAACCAAGGCTTCACCGTATGCTGATCCGAGGTCTGGACATCGGTCAGGTGATCGACCTGGAGCGATCGGACGTGCCCGGCGACGAGCTCGTTCACCGGATCGGGCCCTCGGAAGGGAGTTGCGATAAAGAGCGCGAGGCTCGCGGCGAGCGCCAGCCCCGAGGCGCCGATGGTCCACCGGCGCCAGGAATCCGGCCGGCGCGGTACAGCACGACGGCTCTCCGCCTGTCCGGTCGGGGCTTCCTCTGCCGCATCGAGCGCGGCGAGAACGCGGGACCGGAGCGCATCGGGAGCGCGCCGAGAAACATCATGGGTCCGGATCGCCTGCCGGAGCGAGCGGTATGTCTCATACTCCGCAGCGCAATTCGTGCAGGTGGCCAGGTGCTCGTCGCATTTCAGCGCATTCGCGGCGTCGAGCTCGCCGTCGAGCAATCCGTGCATGAGCAGCTTCATGTCAGCGCAGCTCGTCATGCCCTTTGCTCCCGGTTGGAATCGTGGCGGCCTCTCCACATCCGTTCCAGCATCTCGCGCGCGCGGGCGAGCCGCGACATGACGGTCCCGATCGGCGCGCCGGTTGCAGTTGCGATCTGTTGGTACGAGAGCTCTTCCAGCTCCCGGAGAACCAGCGTCTCTCGAAACGGCACCGGGAGGGCCTCGATGAGATCCCGCATGCATCGGCTCTCGTCGCTTCGGAGGAGCGCCGTCTCGGGGGTCTCCTGATCCGGATCCCAGATCTCTCGCCCGGGCTCATCCGGTTCGCGATCACCGCCCAGATAGGCTTCCAGGGAGACGGTCCGGCCGGAGCCACGGGCCCTTGCCTCTGTGAGGAAGACGTTGCGCACGATCGCGAGCAGCCAGGCCTTGGCGTTCTCTCCACGGTAGGTCCCGAAGGCGCGCAGGGCACGCACGAAAGCCTCCTGCACGACATCCTGGGCGAGGTCCTCGTCCCGCGCGAGGTAGCGCGCAAGATTGTAGGCTGCATCGAGATGGGGCAGCATGAGATCGCGAAAGCCTGTCCGGGCTTCGGTGCTCGCTGCGCCGCTGCCGTCAGGTACCGAAGAATCGGCTTGGCCGTGCACGGCCATCGGAAGAGCCTGTCCTGGTCTGGCGAGCGCCGCGTCCTCGCCTCGCGGCCGGGCTCGCTTCCCCGAACGGGGAGTGACCTCGACCGCTCCATCGGCGCCCCAACGCATATCCTGCGCTCTGGTCGGGAATATGGCTCCGGACATGCTCTGCACCTGGCCAGCATCGGACCCCGTCGTGACGCGGCGAGGCGAGGAATTATTCCCAGCCGACTGCATCTTCCGGCCGCCCAAAGACCAGCCGCGAAGACTCACGATGGTGAGGCTCCGCTTGCCTTCACGATAATCTTCCCGACCATGTGCGGATGAAGGGAGCAGAAGTAATCGTATTCGCCCGCGGCCGTGAAGGTGAACGAGAAGCTCCCATCGGTGTCGAGGGCCTTCGACCGGAAGGAGTGATCCTGCGCGACGATGGTGTGCGGAATGTCGTCCGCATTGGTCCACGTCACCGTCGTACCGGCCGTCACGGTCAATGTCGGCGGCGAGAAGGTGAAGTTGTCGACGCTTACTTGTGCTGCCCTCGTCGCTGGAGCCGTGGCTTGCAACGACTGTGCCTGCAGTCCGGTTGCGAACGCCAGGCCTCCGAAAGCGAACGTCAGGAGCGCAGCAAAAGCGCGGATAAGCGTGAAGCCATTCGACATGACACGATGTCCTATGGAGTTTCGAATTCCAGGCCTGGAAGCGACCGGGGCTGATCGCCCCGGTCGCACCGTCTCAGGTGACCAGGGGCGTATCGATGATGGCGAGGGGCTTGCGGCCCTGGACGAAGTTGACCGTCGTCACGCCGAGGAGCTTGCGCAGTTCGCCGGCCGGAACCTTCAGCGGCCCCGGTGAGGCGGCCGTTCCCGGTGCGGGCTGCGGAAAGGCGGTGGAGCGCGCCGTGTGGAACGCGACATTGCCCTCGACCTTCTGCATGATCTGATGGATGTGGCCGTTGAGCACGGTCACCGAGCCGAAGCGCTGCAGATACGAGAGCGCGCGGGCACCGTCCTCCGTGCCCCATCCCCATTCCGGATAAACACTCCAGAGCGGGATATGGGCGAAGACCACGATGGGCGTGCTCGCGGAAAGCCCTTTCACATCATCCTCGAGCCATTCGAGCTGCTCTTCGCCGAGATTCCCGAGCCCGCCGGCCTTCAAGTCGACGACATTGACGAGGCCGATGAAATGAACGCCGCCGCGATCGAAGCTGTAATAGCCGGCACCGCGCGTCCCCGCGCCGTAGCGCGCGAGATAGGCCTTCCCGTTATCCTCGTCGATCAGATCGTGCTCGCCGGGCACATAGAACACCGGAATCCCGACTTCCCTGATGATCTGGTCGGCATCGTCGAACTCTCTCTCCTTCGAGAGGTGACTGATGTCGCCGGTGTGGATCAGGAAGGAGGGCTTCGCAGGCATTGCCTTGATCGTCGCAATGGCTTCCCTCAGGGTCGAGAGCGCGTCCGGATTCGCGGGCTTGTCAAAGCCGACATGGCTGTCGCTGATCTGCAGGAAGGTCAGATCGTTCGCCGCAAGCGCGCTTGCCGCTTCGGCGCTGGAGAGGCCGAACGAACGCGGCACGCCGGCGCTCAGCATCCAGATCACGCCGGTTCCGGCCCATGTCATGCATTCGAGAAAACCACGACGGTCGATGCCGTCGTCTTCGTCGCTGGGTGAGTTCTGGTCGGTCGGGTCTTTCATCGGGAGTTCTCCTGACGAGAGTTCGCCCCCCGCTCCCTAGACCCGTCGAACTCCCGGATTATTCCCGGCACATGCGCACAATGCCGAAGATAGTTCCGATGTCGTGCGCGATGGCCGAAGAGATTTCAGAACGTGAATCCGGAGCGGCTGCACACGTCCCCGAACAGCGATCTCACGCAGCTCGGCTCCCGGAATGTCGAGACCCGAAGATCGAACGGTGGCATCGGATGCAATCAGAACCGAGCCGAATTCCTTGTTGAGCGCTTCCAATCGGCTCGCGACATTGACGCTGTCGCCGAGCGCCGTCACGCCTCGCTCCTGTCCTGCGCCGATCCGTCCGAGGACGACCGGGCCGGTGTGAATCCCGATTCCGATTCGAAGCGGTTGCGGCAGGGTGGAGCGGAATTCCACATTCAGCTCGTCGAGCGCCGTCAGCATCGCCTGCGCGGCCTCGAGCGCCTCGCGGCTTCCCGAACGTCGCTCTGACGTTTCGTCGAACACCGCCATGATGCCGTCGCCGAGGAACTTGTCGACCCTGCCGCCATGACGACGGATCTCCTGCTCCATGGCTTCGAAATACCGGTTCAGGAGAAACACGGTATCGTACGGATAAAGGCTCTCGGCGAGCTGCGTGAAGCCACGCAAATCAGCGAACAGAATCGTGACGCGCCGCTCGACGCCCCAGCGATCATCGTCCTGGACAACTCTTGGCGTAGACGCACGAAGCGGGATCAGCGGACGGACCGTCAAGGGATGGGACGGTCGGATCTGGCAAGCCAATCGAACGCCCGGCGGTGCCTTGATCCGAAGCAGCGCGGAGGCCTCCGTCACATCGGGAGGAGGCAGGCGTTCACTGCCTTCAAGGACGAGCACCCGGCAGGTCGTGCATCGTCCGCGGCCACCGCAAACCGACGCATGCGGGATACCGGCAGCCCGGCTGATCTCGAGGAGCGTGGCGCCCGCTTTGCCCTTCACCTGGCGGCCGCCGGAATAGACGATGGCCGGTCCGCTCCCGAGTCGGCCGGCGAGACGCGTCGTCACGATCATGGCCGAGACGATGAGGGCCACGCCCCAGATCACGGCCTCTGTCCGATCGATCAGGCGTGCTCTCGCGTCGAGCAAAAGTCCGGAGAGCGGCGGCGCCTCGACGTGCGTCAGGGCAAGACGCCGCGCGCCCTCGATCCAGCCGGTCAGCGCCAGCACGGGAACCAGGACCGCGAAGGCGAGCAGGAGCGGGCTCCAGGCCCGATACCAATTCTTGAGTCGCACCCAATGGTGCAAGCCGATCATCGCGTGGAGCCAAACGATGACGAGGAGAAGCGATTGCGACAGCGCCTTGGCGGGCCACAACAGGCGCAGTTGCGTCACATAGGTGGGCTCCACGCCGTACAGAGCGCTGAGCCCGCGCGTGCTCATCACGTGACCCGCCGCGAGAAAGGGAATCGACAACCCCAATGCGATCTGAGCGGCCTCCCAGAGCGGCATTCGCCACGTGCGGCGGTTGGCGAGCTTCCAGAGCGCCAGGCCGATATGCACGGCAACGGCTCCATAGAGGAGAAGCGTTCCCGGCCATGATTCCCAAATCGCCCGGCGCACCATCTGCGCTTGCTGCATCGCCTCGAGCGAGACATGCCCGAGCGCGTGGTTCAGAAAGTGCGTGAGCACGAAGGCGAACAGGACGAGGCCGGATGTCGATCGCCAAGCCTGAGGAATGCATAGCCGCAGCAGCACGATCCGGATCGGGCCCGGTGCTTCCGCGGCTCCGGTGCCTGCATCCGTCGCGGACACACGCGCCTTGCGAGCCATGCCAGCGGGCGGGCCGGCAGCTCCGGCACGGGTTTCTGCGCCGTTGACGAGGGTCAGCATCGGTGAGCGTCACCATGCATCAGGCAGGATTGCACTGGGCGAATGCATCACGCTGCGTTCCGTCCCGAGCGGTCGGTGGATTTCGGGCCCGTCCGCCAAGACCGGCGCGGGACGCGATTTATTCCCGTACGGTCCGGCCGCCTGGTCCCGGAGATGACGAGGCCATTTCGAATCTGGCCGTGTCTCGCACCCGGACCGTCGTTCGGGGTCTTAGACCAAAGTCGTTTCGACGAAGGGTCAATTGCACGGGAGCATTCGAGCGATAGGCTTCGTGTCGTTCAGGAGTGCATCTGCCCCCTCGCATGGTGAGGGCGAGACCGACCCGGAGGCTCCGCCGTCCTGCGTGAATGGCCAAGGGAACGACCATGGTTTCTACAGTCGCGACGCCTCTCGCGGAGGCGCAGGCGCGGCCGATGACGCGCGAGGAAGAAGGTCATCCTCGCCTCATCGCTCGGTACCGTCACGATGGTCTATGGCCCGATCGCGGCGGCCCTCGTCGAGTCCTTTCCGACGCGGATCCACTATACGGCGATGTCGCTGCCCTATCACATCGCCAATGGCTGGTTCGGCGACCTCCTTCCACCGGCCGCCTTCGCGATGGTGGCCGCAACAGGGGACATCCTCTTCGGCCTGTGGTACCCGATCGTGATCGCGCTCGCGACTTGCGTAATCGGCCCGATCTTCATGCCCGAGACGAAGAACCGGGACATCTTCGCCTTCGAGGGCAACCGGCAGGACTGACGAGGCGGATTCGTATCCATCCGTCGTTGTGAGCCGGAGGCGTGATGCACAGCCCCTCCCGCCACACCGCACCTCCGTCATTGCGAGACGAAGGCGAAGCAATCTACCCGACGACGGATGTGCCGCTGGATTGCTTCACTTCGTTCGCAATGACGGTGAGGGTACGAGAATGGGGGAGCGCCGCACCGGCCCGGAATGACGGGGAGGATTGCGCGAGGAGCATCATCGGCATAACCACCGTCCCGGCAGGGGGCCTCGGGAACCGGAAGAGACCGGTCGCATTCTGGACCTCCGACCAATGCAAGACGGCGATGACGGGACTCTCGGCACAGCCGAAAGCGGTTCCGAATTCAAGCTATGGAGTGCTCCGTGTCATCAACTCCCAAGGCCATGCTCGACGAGCCTGCACCGACCGATCCGAGCGATCAGGCGGGACTGCAGAATCCCGAACATGGCCTGCCCGAGAGCTTCGGCGAGGGATGGCGGGGCCGGATCCTGTTCTGGATTGCCGTCTCCTTCTCAATCTTCCAGATCGTCACCTCCTTCGGCGTTCCCCTGGACCGCCCGCTCGTCGGCGGGCTGACGCTGATCTGGGTGACCACGGCCGCGCTCGTCGTCTGGGCTGGCTATCTCGTCTGGCAGCGGATCCGTGGCCTGCCCGTTCTCGACGGCGTTCTCGCCCTTGCGGCCGTTGCGCTCGCATTCGGCATCGTCGAGAAATTTAGCGGCAGCCTGCCGAGCCAGGTGGTCCGCACGATCCACGTCGGATTCCTGTGCCTCGTGGCCGCGGCGATGCTCGCCAACCATCGCGCCGGAACAACGGCCATGCGGGTCATCCTCTGGCTCGTCGGTCTCGTGGGCTTCGCCGTCGGGCTCTACCACTGGGCGCAATATTACGATCTCGTGAACCGGACCGGCGATCTCACGCGGCTCGACATGGCGACCGGGATTGCGGCTCTTGCGGTTCTCTTCTATCTCGTCTGGCGGGTCATGGGCCCGGCCCTGCCGATCGTCGCCGGCACCTTTCTGGCCTATTGCCTCTTCGGGCACCTGCTGCCGGCGCCCTATGACCATCGCGGCTACGCGCTTGATCAGGTCATCGAGCACATGTCCTTCGGGACGGAGGGCATCTACGGCGTCCCGACCCTCGTCTCGGCGACCTACATCTTCCTCTTCATCCTGTTCGGCGCCTTCATGGAGAAGGCTGGGGTCATCGACTTCTTCAACGACATCTCGATGGCCGTCTTCGGCGACAAGCGTGGCGGGCCCGGCAAGGTCTGCGTAGCGTCTTCGGCGCTGATGGGCACGGTGTCGGGCTCCGGCGTCGCCAACGTCGTCGCGTCCGGCCAGTTCACGATCCCGCTGATGAAGCGCTTCGGCTTTCCGGCGGCTTTCGCGGGCGGCGTCGAGGCGACATCCTCGATGGGCGGACAGATCATGCCGCCCGTCATGGGGGCCGTGGCCTTCATCATGGCCGAGACGATCGACGTGCCCTATGCCGATATCGTCCAGGCCGCGATCATTCCGGCAATCCTGTACTTCCTGGCCTGCTATCTCGCAGTCCATCTCGAAGCCGGCAAGCGCGCTCTGCACGGATTATCGAAGGACGAGCTTCCGAGTGCCCGCGAAGAACTGCGTAAGAAGTGGTTCCTGGTCACACCGCTCGGTGTTCTCGTCTATCTCCTCTTCGCGGGCTATACGCCGCTCTTCGCAGGCGCAGTCGGTTTGTCGCTCACGGTCGCGCTGATCCTCGGCATCGCCATTGTCGCCGGCCTCGCAGTGCCGGCACTCCGTGTGGCGTTCTGGATCGGGCTGGCGCTCGTCTCGGCAGCCTCGCTCGGCACTAGCGTGGTCCTCGTGCTGGCGGTCGTCGCAGTCCTGGCGGTGTGGAACGCGTTCTCGGGACGCGGCAGGCTGACTCTCACAGCCTGCGTCGAGGCGCTCGCAGACGGCGCGCGGCAGGCGCTCCCGGTCGGCCTCGCCTGTGCGGTCGTGGGCATCGTCATCGGCACGATGACGTTGACCGGGCTCGGCACGATCGTCGGCAACTGGATGATCTCGATCGGCAAGGACAACCTGCTCCTCGCGCTCATTCTGACGATGGTGTTCAGCCTCATCCTCGGCATGGGCATTCCGACGATCCCGAACTACATCATCACGTCGTCGCTCGCCGCGCCGATCCTCCTACAGCTCGACGTGCCGCTGATCGTCTCGCACATGTTCGTCTTCTATTTCGGGATCATGGCGGATCTCACGCCGCCCGTCGCGCTCGCGGCCTTTGCGGCCGCGCCCATGGCGAAGGAATCAGGACTCAAGATCGGCTTCCAGGCCGTGAAGATCGCGCTGCCGGGATTCATCGTGCCCTATATGGCGGTTTACGATCCGGCCCTGATGCTGCAGCCCGTGCCCGGTCTGGATGGCGTGAGCTACTGGCTGTCCGTCGCCTACATCAGCTTCAAGACGGTTCTGGCGCTCGGGCTGTGGGGCGTCGCTGCCGTCGGGTATGGACGCGCATCCCTCTACTGGTGGGAGCGAATCCTCGCCGCGATCGCAGCCGCCTTCCTGGTCGCCGCGCTCCCGATCACCGATGAGATCGGCTTCGTGCTGGCCGCGTTCCTGATCGGGATTCACCTGTGGCGCACCAACACGCGCGCCGATGTCGCGGTGAGCGGGTAGTCTGTATCGTCATTGCAGGTCGTACACACAACCCACTACGACACACCCCGTCATTGCAAGCCGCGGGCGAGGCGATCCATCCTGAGACGGGTAGATTGCGTCACTGCGTTCGCAATGACGATGAGGGCGTGAGAGCGGGAAGAGCACTGCCGGAAACGGTAAGAGGCGCCAGATCCTCTACCGTCATTGCGAGCCGAAGGCACGATGCACCACCCTTTCCGCTGCCTCTTCGTCATTGCGAGCCGCAGGCGAAGCAATCTACCCGTCGACCAATGTGTCGCTGGATTGCTCCGCTGCACTCGCAATGACGGAAAAGTATGCCATCACTCCGCAAAGGCCAGACGGGGCAGGAACAGGGCGATCTGCGGAAATGCCGTGATGATTGCGACGGCCGCGACGAGGAGCAGGAAGAACGGGAGGGCAGCCCGCGCGATCACGAAGCTGTCGCGGCCCGACATGTTCTGCAGCACGAAGAGATTGAATCCGACCGGCGGCGTGATCTGCGCCATCTCGACGAGGATGATGAGGTAGACGCCGAACCAGATCAGGTCGAAGCCTGCCTGCTTGATCATCGGCAGCACGATCACGGTCGTGAGCACGATCATCGAGATGCCGTCGATGAGGCATCCGAGGATGATGTACATCACGGTAAGCGCCGCGATCAGCGTATAGGGCGAGAGATGCCGTGCCTCGACCCACTCCGCGAGAGCCGCGGGGATTCCCGTATAGGCCATCGCCGCCGTCGTGAAGGAAGCGCCTGCAAGGATGAGCATGATCATCCCGGTCAGCCGTGTCGCGGCGAGCAGGCTCTCCTTGAAGGTCGTCCAGGTGAGCGTGCCCGACCAGGCCGCGAGTAGGAGGGCTCCCGCGACGCCGTAGGCGGCGCATTCCGTCGCGGTCGCCAAGCCGAACATCAGCGCCGCGAAGATCGCGAGGATCAGCAGGATGCAGGGCAGGATCTGCGCCGACGCGCGGATCCTTTCCGAGAAGCTGGTCGGCGGATCGGCCGGAGGCGTCTTGCCCGGATTCAGGAGAGACCAGCCCGCGATGTAGCCGGAATAGAGCAGCATCACCATGAGACCGGGCAGGAAGCCGGCCAGGAAAACCTGCAGGATCGAGACATTCGCCGCAACCGCATAGACTACCATCGGGATCGATGGCGGAATCAGCAGACCGAGCGTACCGGAGCCCGCGAGCGAGCCGAGGCTCAGATTGTCGTCGTAGCCGCGCTTCTTCAGCTCGGGCAACGCAATCTTGCCGATCGTCGCGCAGGTCGCGGCAGACGATCCCGACACCGCTGCAAAGATTCCGCAGCCGACGACGTTCACGTGCACGAGCCGCCCGGGAAGCCGGTTGAGCCAGGGCGAGAGGCCCTGGAACATCTGCTCCGAGAGGCGCGACCGGAAGAGGATTTCGCCCATCCAGATGAAGAGCGGCAACGCCGTCAGCGTCCAGGATGCGGAGCTCGCCCAGACGCTCGTCGCGAGCACGGGGCCGATCGGCACGTCGGTCGCGATCAGCATCGCCCCGAATCCGACAGCGACGAGCGAGAGCCCGATCCAGAACCCGCCCGCGAGAAACGCGAACAGGAGGCCGAGGAGCACAAGGGCCGTATTGACGAGACCGACGTCCTGCATGGCCTCAGACTCCCCCTTCGGCGACGCGCGCGACGACCTCTTCGGGGGTCGTGGGCGCCGGCTTCTCGTAGCGAGGAGCGTTGCCGCGCAGCACGTGCACGAGCTCGTCGGCGAAGGCGATCGTCAGGATCACGAGCCCGACCGAGTAGCCGAGTTGCGGGATCCACAGAGGGACCGCGATCACGCCCTGCGACATGTCGTTAAAGCGGTAGCTGTCATAGGTCATCATCACCGCGTACCAGGCGAAGAAGCCGGTCAGCGCCGAACCCGCAGCGAGGCAGACCCGCTCCACGATGCGCCGCGCGCCCGCCGGGAGCCGGTCGATGATGAGGCCGACGCGGATGATCTCTCCGGACCGGAATGTGTAGGCGAGGCTCAGGAAGGCGAGCGCCGCCATGCACCAGGCTGCGAAATCGTCTCCTGCGGGAATGTTGAGATTGACCTCGCGACCGAGGGACAGGCCCAGCATGAGCAGGAAGATCGCGAACAGAAAGAAGGCCGCGAGATATCCCGAGAAACGGTAGAGCGCGTCGAGGCAGGTTCGGATCATCGAGAAGACCTTGCGCCACGGGTCGAAGCGCACGGAGGAAGGGTGACCGGGCGCGCGTCCGGGAGATGCGAGATATGCGGCGAGGTTTGAGGCATCGGGACCATTCGCGGCGGCCGGTTCATGGAGGCAAGAGCCCGGCCATGCACGCCTTTGCGCTTACGACCGGCGGGCCGAACTAACGGCATAGCTGCTCCCAGGGCAAGGCGCCCAGCACGCCAAATTCGATGCCGCGCACGCCGCTCTCCCGTACCCGACCGTCAGCTGTCCCCACCGAGATCGACCGGAACAGGGTCCGTCGTAGCCGCTGCGGCGATCGCAACGGTGATCCCGAATGCGGTCCCGCGCGTTGTCGAAACGATCGAGAAGGATATGGCTATGCCCTCGAAAACACCTCCCGCGAGCACGATGGACATGTTCGACCAGGGCCCGAAATCGCTTGAGGAGCTGAACGCCCTGATCGAGCGCGCAGGCCCGCTCGTTCCGGGCGCGACGCAAGCCGTCTTCGGCGAGGGGCCGGTCGGCGCGGATGTGGCCTTCGTCGGCGAACAGCCCGGCGACCAGGAGGACCGGCAGGGCCGGCCCTTCGTGGGACCGGCCGGTCAGTTGTTTCGGCGCGCGTTGGCGGAAGCCGGCATCGACCAGGACCACGCCTACCTCACGAATGCCGTGAAGCATTTCAAGTTCGAGATGCGCGGCAAGCGTCGGATCCACGTGAAACCGACGGCCGGCGAGGTCAAGCATTACCGGCCCTGGCTCATGAAGGAGCTGGAGTTCGTGCGCCCCAGGCTCGTCACGGCGCTCGGCGCCACGGCCGTCCTGGCGCTGACGGGCAAACAGACCTCCGTGATCCGAGCGCGCGGGCGGGCCGTGCTCGCGGGCTTTCCCGGATACGTCACCGTTCACCCGTCATATCTGCTACGGCTGCCTGACGAAGAATCGAAGCGCGCGGGCTACGAGGCCTTTCTGCAGGATCTCCGCAACATCGCGCATCTCGTGAATGCCGATCCCGAGACCGGCGAGCTGCCACAAGCCGCGCAGTGAAGGCTCTCGAGGAGCTGGATGACCGGAGAGGCCCATGAGGCAGATCGGCAGCGCCGTGATTCTGGCCATGACGCTGGCCACGGGTTCGTCTTCAGCGACGGTTCCGCCGGCACGGGACGGAGAGATCGCGATCCGGGAGGAATTCGACGCGGCCCGCCGGCTCGGGACACGCGCCGCCTACGACCAGTTCATCGCCCGCCACCCGGATCATCCGCTCGCCGCGAAAGCCCGCTCGGAGCGCGCCAAACTGAAGCATTGAGCCCAGCCTCCCGGTCATATGCGGCCCGAGGCCGATGGCGCGCCCGGGCCGAGAGGCTTAACGACCCGTTAAACCGCCACAATTAGGGTGCTCGACACCACGAGGGCCGGACATCGACCGGCGTGGGGATGAGGAGCAGATGGCGAACGGGCGCGGTCGGCAAGAGCCGACGTTCGAGACGCGCGCCGACGCGGGAAGGCTCGATCTGAGCCTTTCGCCGGAAGACCGGGCTGGAGGCGGCATGGCGCGACGCGGTGGTTCGCGGGGCGGGAAATCCAAACCCTCGCGTCGAGGACGATCCGGCAGCAGACGGCGCTCGCTGCTCGGCCGGCTGTTCTACGGCCTCGCCGTGCTCGGCCTCTGGGCCGTCATCGCGGTAGCGGGCATCATCGCCTATCACGCGGCGCAACTGCCTCCCATCGACCAGCTCGCCGTTCCGAAGCGCCCCCCGAATATCGCGATTCTGGCGGCGGACGGCTCGCTAATCGGCAATCGCGGCGAGACCGGCGGCCAGACGGTCTCGATCAAGGAACTCCCGCCCTATCTCCCGAAGGCCTTCGTGGCCATCGAGGACCGGCGGTTCTACGACCATTTCGGCATCGATCCGCTCGGGATCACCCGCGCGGCCTTGCGCAACGTGACCAACCGCGGCGTCTCCCAGGGTGGCTCGACCCTCACCCAGCAGCTCGCCAAGAACCTGTTCCTCACCCAGGAGCGGACGATCTCGCGCAAGATCCAGGAAGCGATTCTCGCTCTCTGGCTCGAGCGGACTTATTCCAAGGACGAGATCCTCGAACTCTATCTGAACCGGGTCTATTTCGGAGCAGGGGCCTACGGAATCGAGGCGGCGGCGCATCGCTATTACGGGAAGCCCGCGAAGGCGATCACCCTCCCCGAGGCGGCCGTGCTGGCCGGTCTCGTCCAGGCTCCGTCGCGGCTCGCGCCGAACCGGAACCCGCGCGCCGCACAGGAACGCGCCGAGCTCGTCCTCGCGGCCATGCAGGAGCTCGGCTTCGTCACGCCCTCCGCCATGAAGAACGCGCTGGCCCAGCCCGCGCAGGTACGCCGGGGCGGATCAGGTTCGGCGAATTACGCCGCCGACTACGTGATGGACGTCCTTGAGGATTTCGTCGGCACGATCGACTCGGATATCGTCGTCTCGACGACCCTCGACACCGCCATGCAGGCTGCCGCCGAGCAAGCCGTCTCAGAGGAACTCGCGGCCAAGGGGGCGCGCTACAAGGTGAGCCAAGGCGCCCTCGTCGCCATGCAGCCGGACGGCGCCCTCAAGGCGCTGGTCGGTGGACGGGACTACGAGGCGAGCCAGTTCAACCGAGCCACCGCCGCCCGCAGACAACCGGGATCGGCCTTCAAGCCGTTCGTCTATCTGACCGCGATCGAGCGCGGGCTCACGCCCGACACTGTCCGCGACGATGCCCCCTTCAATTACCGGGGTTGGTCCCCGGAGAATTTCTCGCGGGATTATCGCGGTCCCGTGACCCTGCGCGAGGCGCTGGCGCTCTCCTTGAATACGGTGGCGGCCCGTCTCGGGGTCGAGGTCGGGCCGAAGGCCGTCGTGCAGACGGCGCAGCGGCTCGGGATCACCTCGCCCCTGCAGGCGAACCCCTCGATCGCCCTCGGAACCTCGGAGGTCACTCCGCTCGAGCTCGTTGCCGCCTTTGCGGCCTTCGCGAATGGCGGAACCGGCGTGATCCCGTTTGTGATCCAGCAGGTCAAGACCGCCGACGGCAAGGTCCTCTACAGGCGCCCGCGCGGCGGTGGCCTCGGCCGCGTGATCGACCCCGCTGCCGTCGCGATGATGAACGACATGCTCCACCAGACCTTCGTGGTCGGCACCGCGCGCAAGGGCGAGATCCCGGGCTGGGAGAGCGCCGGCAAGACCGGCACCTCGCAGGAGCACCGCGACGCCTGGTTCGTGGGCTATACCGGTGCGCTCGTCGCAGGCGTCTGGCTCGGCAACGACAGCGGCGAGCCCACGAAGCGCCTCTCCGGGGGCAACCTCCCGGTCGAGCTCTGGAGCACCTTCATGAAGGCGGCGCTGAAGAACAAGCAGCCGGTGCCGCTCCCCGGCGCGCCCCGCGGGGAGTACGAGACTCCGGTCGCGAGCGGCCCGCAGCCGGGCTCTGCTACGGAGCGCGGCGACAGAGGCCCGATTGCGCGGGCCGATCGGAACTTCCTCGAGCGGCTCTTCGGGCTCTACTGAGCTCACGGGGCTGTGGGCCTCGCCTCCTGCCGGCGCTCACGTCCGATGGGAAAGAAGATGGCGGTCGACTGACGCTCACGGATCGAGTTGCGAGCCATGTGGCGGCGCGGGGCGCCGAGGCAGAACGGGATGTGTCGGGGGTCGGCTGGTGTCCGGAGCCGGTCAGCCGAAGCGATGCAACTCGCTTCCGTGGCGCTTGAGCCACTCCTCCGCTTCGTCCGTTTGCGGGAAAACCGTTTTGACGAGGCGCCAGAAGCGAGGAGAGTGATTCAGCTCGCGCAGGTGAGCCACCTCGTGAGCTGCGAGATAATCCAGGACCATCGGCGGAGCGAGGACGAGCCGCCACGAGAAGCTCAGGGCGCCACGCGCGGAGCAGGATCCCCAGCGACTTGTCGTATCGCGCACCGTGATCCGCTTCGCGGAGACGCCGAGCCGCGTGCAGTAGCGCTTGACCGCAACGGCGAGGTCCCGCTTCGCTTCGGCCTCGAGAAATTCCCTGACTCGGCGCGGAACGTGAGGCGTCTCGCCGAACACTTCGATCGCCGGCCCATCCGGCCCCTCTACAACGCGGGTCGTGCCGCGGGCAGCCGGTCGGTGAATCACGCGGTGCGCGACCCCGCGGAGCGGCACGACGGCGCCTGGCTCGAATGCGATGCGCGTCGGAACCCGCGCGAGCCGCGTTGCGATCCAAGCCCCATGAGCCTCCGCGAAGCGCTGGGCCGTGCCGAGATCGGCGCGCTCCGGGATCGTGAGGACGACCTCGCCGGTCGCGCTGGAGACGCGGAGCGTAATCCGCTTCGCCGTCGGGCGTCGCTTGAGAGCGATCTTGAAGGCCTCTCCGGCGTGCTGGATTTTGAGTTGAGGGGGGTCCGCAGGAATGCGGCGGAACAGAGCGAATCTCATGTGGGTATGTTGCCCCGCGGACCCGTATTCTGTCAGCGCAGCGGTTTGCCGCGACCGTGAACGGAACAAGAACCTTGACACCCGTGATCGTGCCCTTCTCGCTCGCCGGCGGACACGCGCGGACGCGGTCGAGTCGCGGCGGACGAGTTCAGGCGCCGATCCTATGCTACTGTATTCGTGAGACTTTTCTCAGGCCAAGCGGAGCTTCGGGGCTGGACGTGTCCCTGCGGATGCCGCCTGGTGGGTCAGGATGAAATCGGCGATACGCGGGGCGACCTCGGCGCGGAATCGGGAGCCGTTGAAGACGCCGTAATGGCCGACCCTCTCCTGGAGATGGTAGGTCTTCTTGTCCGACGACAGGTTGGGCGTCAGATCGAGCGCCGCCAGCGTCTGCCCTACCCCGGAGATGTCGTCCTTCTCGCCCTCGACGGCCATGATGGCGCAACGCTGGATCGCACTGAGGTCGACGGGCTTACCGCGATGCATCATCTTGCCCCGCGGGAGTTCGTGCCGCACGAAGACCTTGTCGACGGTCTCCAGGTAGAACTCGGCCGTGAGATCCATGACGGCGAGATACTCGTCGTAGAACTCCCGGTGCTTCTCCGCGGAGTCGCCGTCACCTTCCACGAGATGTTTGAACATCTCGTAATGGGCGGAGAGATGGCGATCGATGTTCATCGCCATGAAGCCCGAAAGCTGCAGGAATCCAGGGTAGACATCGCGCCAGAAGCCCGGATTGCCCGGTGGGACCTTGACGATGCAATGGCGCTCGAACCACTCGATGCCCCGCTTCTCGGCCAGGGCATTCACCGCGGTGGGCGAGCGCCGCGTGTCGATGGGACCGCCCATCAGCGTCATCGAGAGCGGAACGGCCGGATCCTTCTCGGCCTCCATGCGGGCGATCGCAGCAAGGACGGGAACGGACGGCTGGCAGACGGCCATCACGTGAAGATCCGGCCCGAGCTCCCGGAACATGTCGATCAGGTAATCGATGTAGTCGTCGAGACCGAACGGCCCGTCGGAAAGGGGAACGTGGCGCGCATCGATCCAGTCGGTGATAAAGACCTGATGATTCGGCAGGAACGTATCCACGGTTCCCCGGAGCAGGGTCGCATGGTGGCCCGACATCGGCGCGACCATCAGGACCTTCGGCTGGGCCTTGGGCTGGCGAAGGGCGCGCTCGAAGGCGACGACGCGGCAGAAAGGGCGCTCCCAGACTACGCGCTCGGAGACCGCTACGCGCTCGCCGTCCACGAGAGTGCTCGTCAGGCCGAATCCGGGCTTGTCGTAGCGTCGGGTCGTGCGCTCGAACAACTCGCAGGCTGCCGCTACGGTACGGCCGTAACTCGTATGCGTCAGCGGGTTGTAGGGATCCTCAAAGAGGCGCTTCGTACCCTCGCTCGCGGCCCGAGCCGGGCTGAGGAGCAGGTGTGCAGCTTCGTACCAGTAGTAGGTGAGGTTCATTTCTACCCCTGAGCAGCGGAGCTCCATTCTGTCGCAGATGCGAGCCGAGTGGCGTCTCAACCGGTCTCTGGAACGTAAAGTTCCATTCTGAGGAATTCAATCAACGCAAAGGTTAATAGGCCGTTAGCATCGGAGTGTGATCTTTTTGCCTCTGTGGGGCACCGGCAGAGGTGGAGTCTATCCCAGCGGGATGGGACAGTGGTGCAGATGTCATCGAAAGCGGGCCCCGGCCTCCTCGACCATGCTCGAATGGCCGGGTACGCCGGTTTCGTTGGACGGATCGGCCGGTAGCCCTATCATCCGCCCGGATGAGCCCGTTCCGCGGCCCCTGCCCTTGGGCGCGGGAGCTGGTGATTTCCTCTCGAATGGATCGATCGGCAGCCGGCATGGTGGAAATCAGGCCATCGGATCTAGCCCGCGATGCGAGGCGGCTACGCCTCGACACGCTCGTGCGGCTGCGATGGCTGGCGATCATCGGTCAATCCGCAGCGGTGGGCGGCGTGCAATTCGGGCTAGGCTTTGCCCTGCCCTTCGGCCTCTGCTTTGCCGTGATTGCCGCATCGGCGCTGCTGAACCTCGTCCTCCGGATCCAGTTTCCGGCCAGCCACCGGCTCGGCGAGAACGTGGCGACCTTGCTCCTCGGCTTCGACATTCTCCAGTTGGCCGCTCTCCTGTATCTCACTGGCGGCCTGCAGAACCCGTTCTCGATGCTGTTCCTGGCGCCGGTCCTGATCTCCGCGACCGCCCTGCCTCCCGAACGGACGTTGGGGCTCGGGATCCTGGCGATCGGCTGTGCGACCCTGCTCGCTCTCGTCCACGAGCCTCTGCCCTGGGCTCGGGGCGAGCGCCTGACCATGCCGTTCCTCTACGTGACGGGCATCTGGACGGCTATCCTGCTCGGGGTAGTCTTCACGGGTATCTATGCCTGGAGGGTTGCCGAGGAGGCCCGACTGCTCGCCCAGGCCCTGGCCGCGACGGAGCTCGTGCTCGCCCGCGAACAGCATCTCAGCCAGCTCGACGGCCTCGCGGCGGCAGCCGCGCACGAACTCGGGACCCCGCTCGCGACGATCACCCTCGTCGCAAAAGAGCTCGATCACACTCTTCCCAAAGAGGGCCCCGTCGCGGAGGACATCAAGCTCCTGCGAGAGCAGGTGGAGCGCTGCCGGAACATCCTGACGAAGCTCACGTCTCTCGGGCAGGATCCTTCCGCATTCCTCGAGACCGTGCCGCTGTCGGTCCTGATCGAGGACATCGTCGCTCCGAACCGATCCCTCGACACGGCTATCGAGATCCGAAGAGAGGGCCTCGGCCCGGAGCCCCTGTGCCGCCGCAACCCGGGCGTCGTGTTTGGACTCTCCAACATCCTCGACAATGCGGTAGATTTCGCCTCGAGCTCGGTGGTCGTCGAGGCGTACTGGAATGCCGAAGAGGTGCGGATCGAGATCAGCGACGACGGCCCCGGCTATGCCCCAGAGGTGCTGCTGCGGGTCGGCGAGCCCTATGTCACGACCCGCTCGGCCGTCCTGCGCACCGAGGAGGGCGGCGGGTCCGGGCTCGGTCTCGGGCTGTTCATCGCCAAGACCTTGCTCGAACGGTCCGGCGCGCAGCTCCTCCTCACGAACGCGGCGCCCCCCGTAACCGGAGCGCAGGCGCGGATCGTTTGGACGCGTCAAGCGTTTGAACGGGGAGCAGCATCGCGGTCGCAGGGGGTCTCCGGCGGCCCCGTGAATCAGGGCGAAACCCTTCCTATATGAGGGTTGAGCCCTTTAGGCCCTGCAAAGGGGCCCGCATCTGGTTCTGGAGGGCGGACTCAAGGAGCACAGCGTTGAGCCAGGGAGACGTATCGATGGTTGACGCGCCGATGCCTTTAGAGGCGCGCGCCGACAAGAGCCTGCTGATCGTCGATGACGATCGTCCTTTCTCCACCCGTCTCGCACGAGCCATGGAGGGCCGAGGTTATGTGGTCCGCGTCGCCGAGAGCGTCGCCGACGGGATCTCGGCGATCGAGAGCGAGCCACCGGCCTTCGCGGTGATCGACATGCGACTCGGGGACGGCAATGGGCTCGACGTGATCGAGCGCCTGAAGGAGCGCCGGCCCGATGCGAGAGGGGTGATCCTCACGGGCTACGGCAATATCGCAACCGCCGTGACGGCCGTGAAGCTGGGCGCCTTCGACTATCTCGCGAAGCCCGCCGACGCCGACGAGATCCACGCAGCCCTCATGGCCGGGCCGGACGAGCGGGCGGTCCCGCCGGAGAATCCGATGTCCGCCGACCGGGTGAGGTGGGAGCACATCCAGCGCGTCTACGAACTCTGCGGCCGCAACGTCTCCGAGACCGCCCGTCGCCTCAACATGCACCGCCGTACGCTCCAGCGCATTCTGGCGAAGCGCGCGCCCCGCTGACGAGGCGCGCACCGGCTCCTCGTCTTCCGCCCCGCGGGAGACGCTCAGATCGTGCTCAGCCGAGCCTGCGGATCGGCGAGCGCATGCAGCGTTCCGGCAGCGAGACGCGCAAAACTCAAGGTGACGGCCTTTCGCCGTGCGCCGGACAGAGGATGACGTTGGGCTTCCCGGAGAATGGCCGCGTCGAAGGCATCGGCAACGATCAGGCCCCGATCATCGGGCATGATGTCGAGCGGTAGTCCCTCGGGTACCGCGAAATAGAACGCATCACAGAAGCATTCGTAATCCGGCCATTTCCGGTCGGCGCGGAAATCCGCGACGCTCGACTTGATCTCGATGATCGTCAATTGCCCCTGTGGCGAGAGGGCGATCACATCCGCCCGGCGCCCATTGGCCAGGGTGAACTCGGGAAGCGTCACGTGGCCGAGGCGCGCAAAGAGGCGGCGGACGCCCCGCTGAATTGCGGCCGCCGTGGGCGATTGACGGCCGTCTACGGGCAGAACGATAGCAGAATCAGCCATGGCGCGAGACTCGCGCCTCTGCGGCCGGGCCGCAATGGCGGGATTGTCGCGCGCTCCGCAAAGGTCAACGGTCACGACGCCCTTGCATCCTCCAGGACAATGGCAGCGCCCTTCTCGGCGATCATGACGGTCGGGGAATTGGTATTGCCCGACGTGATCCGCGGCATCGCCGACGCATCGATGACCCGCAGCCGGCCAATGCCGCGCACGCGCAGCCGCTCATCCAGCACGGCCATCGGATCGGAGGAGACGCCCATCTTCGCAGTGCCGACCGGATGGAAAATGGTGGTGCCGAGATCGCCGGCCGCTTGAACGAGGTCGTCGTCTCGCGTGAGATGGGCGCCGGGCCGGTACTCCTCCGGTCGATAGCGAGCCAGAGGAGCCTGGGCAACGATCCGCCTCGTGATTCGCAAGGCATCGACCGCGACTCGCCTGTCCTCGTCGGTCGACAGGTAGTTCGGCCGGATCGATGGTGGCGCAAGCGGATCCGGCTTCACGATATGGATGCTGCCGCGGCTCGACGGGCGCAGGTTGCAGACGCTCGCCGTGAAGGCACCGAACGGGTGCATGCCCTCGCCCCATTTGTCGAGCGAGAGCGGCTGGAAATGGAATTCGAGATTGGCCGTCGCGTAATCGGGCGACGAGCGCGTGAAGGCGCCGAGTTGCGAAGGCGCCATCGTGAGCGGGCCTCTGCGGAGCAACGCATATTCGAGCCCCATCTGCGCGCGCCGCCAGAGCTTCGCATAATCGGTGTTGAGGGTTCTGACATCATGGACCCGGTAGACCGGACGGATCTGCAGGTGATCCTGCAGGTTCTCGCCGACCCCCGGGAGGTCATGGGCGACCTCGATTCCGAGCTTCGAAAGTCTCGCGGGAGCACCGATCCCGGACCGTTCGAGAATCGTCGGCGAGGCGACCGCACCTGCCGTCAGGATCACTTCGCCCGAGGCGCGTGCCAGAAACCGCTCGCCTCCCCGGGAGAAGACCACCCCTTTGGCCTCGCGCCCCTCGAGCGAGACCGTCTCGACGTGAATGCCGGTTTCGAGGCGCAGATTGGGTCGCGACAACGCCGGCTTGAGGAAACCGCGCGCCGCACTCCACCGGCGGCCGCGCCGCTGGTTGACCTGGAAATACGAGGTGCCCTCGTTGTCGCCGGTGTTGAAGTCATCGATCTTTGGGATGCCGGCCGCCGCGGCCGCCTCCCGGATCGCATCGAGAATGTCCCAGCGGATCCGGGGATGCTCGACCCGCCATTCACCGCCGCTGCGATGGAGATCATTCGGCGGGGATTCGTGATCCTCGTGCTTGAGGAAGAAGGGCAACACGTCGTCCCAGCCCCAGCCCTGAAGTCCGAGTTGGCGCCAGCCGTCGTAATCGGCCGCCTGGCCGCGCATGTAGATCATCGCGTTGATGGCGGATGACCCGCCGATCACCTTTCCGCGCGGATAGGCGAGCGCGCGGTCGTTGAGCCCAGGCTCGGCCTCGGTGGTGAACATCCAGTCGGCACGGGGATTGCCGATCGCGAAGAGATATCCGACCGGGATGTGGAACCAGATCCAGCGGTCCAGCCCTCCGGCCTCCAGGACCAGCACCCGATGGCGCGGATCGGCGGACAGCCGGTTGGCGAGCACGCAGCCCGCCGAGCCCGCGCCGACGACGATGTAATCGTAAATCCCGAAATCCTGCATGTCGCTCCTCGCTGGCTCCCACGATAGCGCGGGAGGAGCGCAATGAGCGAGCCGCAGTGGCGCACCACGGCTTTGCGCTCCGGCGAGGATGCCTGAGGGCGCACACTTGCAGGGAAGTGCACGAGATCCGGGACGATCACCGTGCCGGGGCCCGCGTCCAAAGTCGGCTGACCAGCCCCTGCCGTATCGAGGGCCGTCAATGCAGCATGAGCGTGCGGGGGCTCAGATCGTCGATCATTTCCCTGAGACCTTCCAGGTGCGGATTGAGCGAGAGCGCGATCTGGAACGCCGCCCGGGCCTCGTTGAGATGCCCGTGCCGGAGGCAGATCTGTCCAAAACCCGAAACCGCTCCGAAATGGCGCGGCTCGAGTTCGAGAGTCTTCATGATGTCTCGCGTGGCATCCGCATCGCGGTTCTCCACGAAGGCCAGGGTCGCACGCTTGTTCCAGGCTTCCGCCCAGTCGGGGTAGCGCAGGACCAGCTCATCGAGGAGCGGGCGGGCCTCGCCGAGCGCGCCGTCTGCCAGCGCCTCGACCGCAGCGCCCATGCTCTCTTCGGCCTCACGATCCTCGTGCGAGATCCAGATCGCCCAGATGAGCTCCTCGATCTCGTCCGCCGCCTGCTTCGTCCGAGGGGCTGCCAGCGCCCGGAAAAGGCCATCGAGCCGGCGCGGCAGGCTCGAGGCCGGGCGACGCCCGGAAAGATCGAGGATGAGCTGGAAGGCGCAATCGATCGGCGGTCGGAACAATGCTTCTTTGCCAAGCATCCGTTGCACTCCGGCAGGCCCTGGCCTCGGAGAGGCTCACGCAACGGAACCTAGAGCATGCCTTTGGGAAGGGGATGTTGATCCGGGCCGAATTTCGGCCGGCGGCAGGCGGATCCGAGCGTATGCAGCCTGGAAAGACCGTGCTCGCAGCGAACAAGATTGTCTGCCGCGTCGCCCGGAGGACTGTTCCTCCCAGCCGCGCTTGGTTAACGTTGCCTGTCGGACTGTCGAATTGGACCGGACGGAACGATGGGACGCGATCTCCTGCCTCTTTCCCCTGATAGTCTGGCGACGGCCGCTGCACTCCTCCTGCTGCCGCTCGGCCCGTCTCTCCTCGCCACAACGGTGACCAGCTCGGCGTCCGTCGCCCCTCGTTGCGCCCGCTCGGCGCGGGCTCTCGTGCCGAGCCGGGAACTGGAGGAGGCATGACCCGGTTTGCCGAGAGGGTGCTCCGTGATGGGTGTGCCAGCGCACATGCGCTGGCTGACGATTCGGGTCAGAGTGCGCCGATGGCGGTGTGTGCGTTAACCCATGATAACGCGCTGCGAGTGCGCTTCTGGGGAACTCGGGGGTCTACTCCTGTTTCCGGACCCGAATTCCTGCGGTTCGGGGGCAATACCCCTTGCGTGGAGATCCGTTGCGGGAAACGGCTGTTCGTCGTCGATGCCGGGACCGGACTCCCCTTCTTCGGGGCTTCCCCGGAGGCCGAACTCCCTTCCGAAATCGACATTCTGCTCAGTCATTTCCACCTCGACCACATCGGCGGGCTACCGTTCTTCAAGCCCGCGATCCTGGATCCGGGATGCACCATCCACACTTGGACCGGCCACCTCGACGGAGGGGATGCCAGGGATCCTCTGGACCGGGTGTTCTCGCCACCCACCTTCCCGCTCCAGCTCGATTCCCTGCCGGCCCGCTTCGTCCACCACGGCTTCAAGGCCGGAGAGCCGCTCACCTTCCGTGACGGCATGGTCGTTCGTACCCACCCTCTCAACCACCCGGGTGGAGCGACGGCGTACCGCTTCGATCACGGAGGGCGGGCGGTCTGCTACGTGAGCGACCTCGAGCACAGGGACCCATGGCCGGATCCCGGCCTCGCAGCCTTCGTGCAAGATGCGGATCTCGTCATCTACGACGGCATGTTCTCCTCGCAGGAATACCAGCCGTGCCAGGGCTGGGGCCACTCGACCTGGGAAAAGGGGGTCGAGCTGTGCCAAGCCGCCGGCGTGAAGGCGCTTGCCATTTTCCATCTCTATCCCGGGCACGATGACGATTTGCTGCTGGCCCGGGAGGCGGAAATCCAGAAGGTGATGCCGAGCGCCTTCATCCCGTGCGACCGGCAGGCCGTCGCCTATCACCCGATCTGCATGCGCGACTCGGATTCCCTTGCGGACGCAACGGGCCGCCTTAAGGTGGCGAACGGATAGCTGCCACCCAAACCGATTTCATGCCTGATTCGTGCTTCGGCCGGATTCTCCGGCCCTCCTGCGCCTGCCGATGCCGGAGCTGATCTATCCGGCCGTCGCGGCGGTCAGCGCGGGACTCTGTGCCCTTCTCATCATCGCGCTTCATCCATTGCTGGTGCGCTATGCGATGGCACGCCCGAATGCACGATCGAGCCATCGTGTTCCGACGCCGCAGGGTGGCGGGCTGGCGGTCATTGCGGCGACCTTCTTCGTCGCCGGAGCGATCCTGGTCGGGACGGGTCAAGGGCTTGCTGGGCCCGCGAGCGTTGCCGCGGCCGGCGCCCTCCTCGCTCTCCTCGGAGCGGTCGACGACATCAAGCCGCTCCCGGCAGTGCCGCGGCTTCTCGTTCAGTTCTTTGCGGTCACTACGGTCGTCGTCGCCTCGGAGGTGCAGATCTTTCCCGAGGCGGTTCCCTCAAGTGTCGAGCGGGCGATTCTCGTTTTTGCAGGCGTCTGGTTCGTGAACCTCGTCAACTTCATGGACGGCATCGACTGGATTACGGTCGCCGAGGTGGTGCCGATCACGGCCTTCCTGGCCTGTCTCGGAGTTGTCGGCCTCGTGCCTCCAGTTCCGGCGATCGCCGCAGCTTCGCTATGCGGCGCGATGCTCGGCTTTGCGCCGTTCAACCGGCCGGTCGCGCGGCTCTTTCTCGGGGATGTTGGCTCTCTTCCGATCGGCCTGATCCTGGGATGGCTGTTGCTCGAGCTCGCCACCACCGGCGCCATCGTCGCCGCTATCCTTCTCCCTCTCTATTATCTGGCGGACGCCACGATCACGCTCCTGAGGCGCCTCGTCGCCGGCGAACGGATCTGGGAGGCGCACCGCACGCACTTCTATCAGCGCGCCTCGGACCATGGCTTCTCGATGCTCGCGGTGAGTGGGCGGGTCTTTGGGTTGAACATCGTCCTCGCGGTCCTCGCGGGAGTGACGATCCTGTGGCCGCAACCGGCCGTCCAGATGCTCGCCCTGGCAGCCGGGGTCGTTGCTGTGACGCTTCAGCTGCGCCGCTTTGCCGGGTACGGAGGGATGGTGTGGGGATGAAACCTGCCCTTGCCCTGCTCTCCAGTGCGACAGGCAGCGCCTTCGCGACGGCGCTGCGCCGGTTTTGACAGCATGGTGTTTGCATGAAGCGGCCTCTGATCGCTCTCACGGGAAGCACCGGATTCATCGGACAAGCCGTGCTGGCGGGCCTCTCCCGCCGCGGCATGAACGTACGGGTTCTTCTGCGGCGGCCCATGAATGTGCCCGAGGCGGCTTCGAGTGCCGTCATCGGGGACCTCGCATCTCCGCAGAACATGGCGGCTGCCCTGCGCGACGTCGATGCGGTCGTCCACTCGGCGGGAATCGCCCATGCGATGTCGGGCTTTCCGGAGGACGACTACCGGGCGATCAACACCGAAGCGACGATCGCTCTGGCCCGTGCGGCCGAGCGTGCCGGCGTGAAGCGCTTCGTCTTTCTGTCGTCGGTCCGGGCGCAATGCGGGCCGAGCGCACCCGGAACCCTCGACGAAAGCGCCAAAGCCCGCCCGGTGGATGCCTATGGCCGCTCGAAGTTCGAGGCCGAGCAGGGCCTCGCGGATCTCTCGATTGACTGGGTCGCGCTGCGGCCCGTGCTCGTCTATGGCCCCGGTGTGAAGGGCAATCTGGCCGAACTCCTGAGGATCGCGCGGACACCTTGGCCTCTGCCCCTCGGCAAGTTCTCCGGGCGTCGGTCCCTGGTATCTCTGGAGGATCTCGTCGCGGCGATTGCTCTCGTGCTCGGAACGGAGGGCCCCTTGCAGCGTCCGCTCATCGTTGCCGAGCCGGAGCCTTTGACGGTCGGCGAGATGGTCGCGGCGCTGCGGCACGGGTTCGGTCGCCGGCCAGGCCTGCTGCCGGTGCCGGAAGCTCTGATGACCGCCTTTGCTCGCCTGACAGGCCGCGGAGAGCTGATCGAAAGGCTCGCGGGCTCGCTCGTGGCGAACCCGGCCCAGCTCATGGCGCTCGGATGGCAGCCTGCTCTTGCAGCGCGGGATGGGCTCGCTCAGCTGGCGCGAGCGTCTGCATCCGGCGCCTGAAGCCCGGCACTGCCTCTTCGAATACCGCCTCCGCCCGGGCCCTGTCCTCGGCACGCACGGCCTCGTCGAGGCGGGCGAGCCAAGCCTCGAGACGTGCGCGATCAGCGAAGACCGGTTGCGCCGCCATGACGCCGTCGATGCCGATCTCGGCCATGGGCTCCTCCCGCGCGAAGAGGATCTCGTGCAGGCGCTCGCCCGGCCGCGCCCCCGTAACCATGATATCCACGTCCTCGCCGGGTTCGAAGCCCGCCAGGCGGATCATGCGCTCCGCGAGCTCGTAGATCCGGACGGGTTGTCCCATCTTGAGGACATAGACCGAAGCCCGCTCGTCGCCATTGGCCCCGTCCTTCACGGAGCGTCCCTCGCCGTCCGCATGAGAGGCCGAGGTCAGGACCAGATCTGCGGCTTCGCGAGTGGTCATGAAATAGCGGACCATCTCCGGGTGGGTCACCGTCACGGGCCCCCCGCGGGCGATCTGCGCCTTGAATTTCGGGACCACCGACCCGACCGAGCCGAGGACGTTTCCGAAACGCACGGCGATCAGGCGGGTCGCGCCGCCCTGCCCCATCGATTCCGCGTCGAGCGCCTGCGCATACATTTCGGCGAAGCGCTTCGTGACCCCGAGCATCGAGACGGGCTCGATCGCTTTGTCCGTCGAGATCATGACGAGACTGGCGGCCCCGGCGGCGACCGCCGCATCGGCGACGTTCACGGAGCCGAAGACGTTCGTCTTGATGCCCTCCGCCCAGTCCTTCTCGAGATAGGGGACGTGCTTCAGCGCCGCCGCGTGCAGGACGATGTCGGGCCTGAATTCTTGCATGATCGCATGGATGCGCTCACGGTCGCGCACGTCGGCCAGCACCCCCTCGACACGCGTTTCCCCATCGGAAATCGCGGGCGTCTCGAGGGCGTGGTGAAGGGAGGGCTCCGAACTCTCCAGGATCAGGAGATCGGAAGCCGCGAAGGCCACGGCCCGGGCGCAGATCTCGGATCCGATCGACCCGCCGCCGCCCGTCACGAGGACGCGCTTGCCGCGCACGAGATGCTCAAGGCGCTGACGGTCGATCTGAACGGTCGGGCGCAACAGGAGATCCTCGATCTCGAGCGGCGCGAGCTCCGCGTCGCGCACTCCGTCTCCCAGGCTCGTGAAGCGCGAGAGTGGCACCCCGAGACGCCGAGCCCGTGCGAGCAGCGTATCGGGATCGGCCTCCGGTGCGAGGGCACTCGGGGTCGCGACAAGGCGCCGGATCGCGATGCCGCGCTCCTGAAAATCATGAACGACCTGATCGAGATCCGTGAAGTCGCCGAGCACCGGAATGCCGCGAATCGTCTGGCCGAGATCATCGATCCGGTGCGAGAGGATCCCGTGCGGCTGGATCTTCTTGACGGTGCCGGACTCGATGGCGCGCAGCACGACCTCGATGTCGCCAGCTCTTCCGAGCAGCAGCGTCGGCGTCGTGGCATCGCGCCGGATCGTGTTCCGGGAGCGGACATATTTGAAATACCGGAACGCGAGACGCGGCCCACCCAGTGCGAACATCTGGAGGAGCCAGTAGAGGGCGATCGCGATTTTGCCGAAGAAATACGACCCGAAGAAATGCGGGGAGACCAGGATGTAGTCGATGACGAGAAGCGTCATCGCGAGCAGCGTCGCAGCCCGGAAGATGTTAAACAGATCCGGGAGCGAGGCGAAGCGCCACTTCGAGCGGTAGAGCTGGAACCAGCCGTAGACGAGCCCCGAAAAGGCCACGAAGGGGATGAGGAAGATCGGCAGATAGGCGAGCCGCTCGTCGAGGAGCGGCCCCTCGAATCGCACCACGAGCGTCGCAACGATGGCGATTGCCGTCGCGACGAGGTCATGCGCGATGATGAGCGCCTTCTTGAACTCCTGACGTTTCATGATCTCGCGGAGGCTGGACGGGGCCGCGGTATCTGCTGCGCCCGATGCTTTGTCAACGAAGCGGGCGGTATGGCTCCATCCCTGACGGTAAGCTTCGATCCGTCAGCACGTATTACGGCCACGCTTCCAGCCGAGGCCGGCGAGGATGAAGTCGGCCATGACATCGACCGGCGGATTCGGTCGCTGAGCACATTGCGCACAAAGGCCCGGATGAAAGAACCGGACGAGTGAGACGTGGGCGCAACGCGCAGCGAGCGCGACATCCGGAACGTCGAATTCCCCGGACTCGACACCCTGGGCCACCAATTCCTGGAACATGGCATAGACCCGGTCGATGTGCCGGTCGATGACGTTCCAGCTCTCCGTCATGGCGACCTCGACCATCTCGTGCATCCGCTGGTGGTCGGTATAGCGTGAAATCGTGAGACGATGGCCGGTGGCGATCAACGCACGCAGTCGCTCGGCCGCGGGACCAGGCTGTTCGACGATCGCCTCGAGAGCTGCCTCCATCTCCCCGGTGATGCGTTCGGCCACGGCTTCGTTGATGGCCTTCTTCGAGTCGAAGAACCGGTAGACATTGGCCGGACTCATCCGGAGCGCCTTGGCGATATCCGCCACGGTGGTCTTCTGGTATCCGATTTCGCGAAAATACCGCTCCGCCGTCTCGACGATACGATGGCGGGTATCCGCGTCCGATGAACGGACAGCAGCTTCTGTACTCATGTGCTGACGTTATGACGAAATTCGTCAATCGTCAAAGCATGCCTTGGAATGATGAGCGGCCAGCCGTCGACGAGCTTCACCTCGGCCTCAATCCCGAAGGCATCCGCAAGGCGTGGCGCCGTCAGCACCTCGCGCGGCGTCCCCGAGGCTTCGATCCGCCCGGATTTCAGGAGCAGCACCTCGTCGGCATAGCGTGCGGCCAGCGCGAGGTCGTGCATGATGCAGGCGATCGTGCCGCCGGCGCGCGCGCGCTCCTGGAGGACATCGAGGACGATGAGCTGATGGCGCGGGTCGAGGGCGGCGACGGGTTCGTCCGCGAGGAGGATGGCGCTTTCGGTCGCGAGCGCGCGCGCGAGGAGCGCCCGGGCCCGTTCCCCTCCCGAGAGGGATGAGGCCGGCCGGCTGGCGAGCGCCGCGAGGCCGACCGCCGCGAGGGCCGAGGAGACAGCCGATTCCCCTGGCCCGAGCCGGTCCGGCACTTCCCCGTGCGGCAGGCGCCCGAGCGCGACCACATCGCGGACCGGGATCGGCCAGGCAACCGTGCCCCCTTGGGCGAGGTAGGCAATGCGGCGCGCCCTCTCCCGCGCGGTCATGCGTTCGAGCGGCGCCCCGTCGAGCAGGATCGTCCCCCGCGTGGGCGCCTGCAGGCCCGCAAGGGTCTTGAGAAGCGTCGTCTTGCCGGCCCCGTTCGGGCCGACGATTGCCGTCAGGCGGCCGGAGCGCAGGACGGCATCGACCCCGTCCAGAACCGTCCGGTCGCCGAGCCGGACCGAGATGCCGGAGGCCTGGAGAGCGGTCATGCGGGCGCCTCGACGAGTTCGGCCTTCCGGTGGGCGATGATCCACAGGAAGAAGGGAACTCCGACGAGCGCGGTCACGACGCCGAGCTTCACTTCCACAGCGGCCGGAATCAGCCGGACTCCGATATCGGCACTGAGCAGCAGGGCCGCTCCTGCCCATCCGGCCGGAACGACGGTGCGGGACGGATCATGCCCGACCAGCGGGCGCACGAGGTGGGGCGCCACGAGACCGACGAAGCCGACCGCCCCTGCGACCGCAACGGAAGCTCCCGTCGCGACCGCGGCCGCGGCGACGATCGCCAGCCGCAGGCGGCCGATTCCGATCCCGAGGCTCTGCGCCGTCTCCTCACCGAGAGCGAGCGCCCTCAGGCCCTTGCTGCTCCACAACAGGGCCGCCGAGGTGACGATCGCAAACGGGAGAAGGAGAAGTACATGTCTGATCGAGCGGTCCTCGAGCGAGCCCAGGAGCCAGAACACGATCTCCGTCACGGCGAAAGGATTGGGCGAAAGATTGATGGCGAGTGACGTTCCGGCACTCGCGAGGCTCGCGACGGCGAGTCCCGACAGCACGAGCACGACGACCGTCGCGTTGCGCCCGGCGACCGCGAGCACGAGACCGATCGAGATCACCGCTCCCGCAATCGCCGCGAAGGGCAGCGCAAAGGACAGGGCGCCCGCCCAGCCCGAATAGAGGACGACGACGGCCCCGAAGGCCGCAGCCTGCGGAGCCCCGAAGACGCTCGGATCGGCGAGAGGATTGCGCAGCAAGCCTTGAAGAGCCGCGCCGGACAAACCGAGGAGCCAGCCGATCAGGATGGCGAGGACGGTCCGGGGCAAGCGGATCTCACGCACGATGGTGCTAGCGGGACCAAGATCGGTCACGAGTGCCCACGCGGCCTGCACGGGGGACAGAGGCGCTGGGCCGACTGCGAGCGAGACGAGGGCGAGCGCGATGACGAGTGCCGCGAGAGCGGCGGTCAAATGGCTCGCAGCACGGACGCGAACTGACCTGATCGGGAGGAGCGGTGTTCTGTCCTGGTGAACGTGCAAGAGATCCAAAATCCCAACGCCGCGCCGCCACCCTCACCCGGCTGCGCACCGCTGCCGCTTTACCTCTCCCCGGAGGGAGAGGTCGCGCACGAAGTGCGCGGGTGAGGAGGGAACCACGGCCTTATGCTGATCGCGCGCCCTATATCACGCCTCTTGAACGGTCGCCTACTCTGCGGCGATCGCGTAGGGCTGCGCTGGAACAGGGTGCAGCACGCTGACTTCAGCCTCCGGCACCGAGTCGGGCACGTCGTCGAGCGTGCGCCGGAACCACAATGCGTAGAGCGCCGGCAGGAAGAGCAGCGTCAGGAAGGTCGCGACGAACAGGCCACCCATGATCGTGTAGGCCATGGGTCCCCAGAAGGCTGACCTCGAGAGCGGGATCATGGCAAGGATCGCGGCGAGAGCCGTCAGCACCACGGGCCTTGCGCGGCGCACGGTCGCCTCAATGATCGCTTCGCGCCGGCTGAGCCCCGTCGTGACGTCGTGCTCGATCTGGTCCACGAGAATCACGGTGTTGCGCATGATCATGCCCGCCAGCGCGATGAGCCCGAGGAGAGCCACGAAGCCGAAGGGCTTGCTGGCGAGATTCAGGGCAAGCGAGGCGCCGATGATGCCGAGCGGCGCGGTCAGGAAGACGAGAGCCAGCCGCGAGAAGCTCTGGAGTTGGATCATCAGCAGCGTCAGCATCGCGGCGAGCATGACGGGAAAGAGCACGTAGATCGAAGCGTTCGCCTTCTCGGATTCCTCGACAGCGCCACCGATCTCGAGCCGGTAGCCGGCCGGGAGTTTGTCGCGGATAGTCTGGAGATTCGGCCAGATCGCGGCTGTGACGTCCGGCGGCTGAACGCCGTCGATCACGTCGGCGCGGACCGTGATGGACATGTCCCGGTTGCGGCGCCAGAGGATCGGCTCTTCGTGTGTGTATTCGATATGCCCGACTTGGGCGAGGGGAACGGGAATCCCGTTGCGCGACACGATCGTGAGATCGCCGATCCGGCCGAGATCGAGCCGCTCCGACGGAACCGCGCGCGCAATCACCTCGACGCGCTCCGTGCTCTGCCGCACGGTGGTGACCGGGACGCCGGAGAGCAGCGTCTGCAGCGTCTGCGAGACGGTCTGCGGATCGAGCCCGAGAACGCGCGCCCGCTCCTGATCGACGACGATGCGCACGGCCGGACTCATCTCGTTCCAGTCGAGATGCGGGTCGACGACCTGAGCATTCCGGCGCATGACGTCGCGGACGTCCGATGCGATCTCGCGAACCTTCATGGGATCGGGTCCGACGACGCGGAATTGCACGGGGAAGCCGACCGGAGGTCCGAAATTGAAACGGTCGACGCGCACGCGCGCCTCCGAGAGCGTGCCCTCGGCGACGGCGCGCTCCAGCCGGGCCTTGATGCGCTCCCGAGCGTCGACATCCTTCGCCACGATGACGATCTCGGCAAACGACGTATTGGGCAGTTGCGGGTTAAGGCCGAGCCAGAAGCGGGGCGATCCCTGTCCGACATAGGTCGTGTAGGTCGCGATGTCCTCGTCACCGGCGAGCAGCGCTTCTGCCGTCTCCGCGGTGCGCCGCGTTGCTCCGATCGCGCTTCCTTCGGGAAGCCTCACCTGCAGGAACAGTTCCGGACGCTCGGAGAGCGGGAAGAACTGCTGCTGCACGTGGCCGAACGCCACGATGGCCGTAATGAAGACGACGAGCGTCGTCACGACCGTCAGGCCACGGCGGCGGACGCAGGCCTGCACGACACGGCGCAACGCGCGATAGATCCGTGTCTCGTAGATCGCATGCGGATCGGCATGCCCCTTGGCGAGGGACGCCGGCAGCAGCTTCACGCCGAGATAAGGAGTGAAGATCACCGCCACGAACCAGGACGCCACGAGAGAGATCGCCACGACCCAGAAGATGCCGCCGGCATATTCGCCGACGGCGGAGTTCGCGAAGCCGATCGGCAGGAATCCCGCAGCCGTGACGAGCGTGCCGGTGAGCATCGGGAAGGCGGTCGACGTCCATGCAAAGCCGGCTGCGCTGATGCGGTCCCAGCCCTGCTCCATCTTCACGGTCATCATCTCGACCGCGATGATCGCATCGTCGACGAGGAGCCCGAGGGCGATGATCAGCGCACCGAGCGTGATCCGGTGCAGGTCCATGCCGAGCACCATCATCACCACGAAGGTGATGGCGAGGACGAGAGGGACGGAGAGCGCGACGACGATGCCGGTGCGCCACCCGAGCGACAGAAAGCTGACGAACAGCACGATCAGCAGTGCCTCGACGAAGGAGCGCTCGAACTCTCCGATCGCGTGCTCCACGACCTGCGGCTGATCCGCGACCTGCTCGATCTCGAACCCGACCGGTACCTGAGCCATGAAGGCATTGGTCTCGGCCTGCACGGCTTCGCCGAAGGTCAGGATGTTCGCGCCCTTCGCCATCACGATGCCGATTCCGAGCGCCGGCGTGCCACGCTGCCGCACAAGGAAATCGGGCGGGTCCTCGAATCCGTGGCTGACGGTGGCGATATCGCCCAACCTGAAGACGCGCCCGTCTGCTTCGACCGGCGTTTCGGCGACAGCTTTCGCGCCTTCGAGGGCACCAGTCACGCGCACTGCGATCCGCTGAGCCGCGCTCTCGACGGTGCCCGCCGGCGTGACGGCGTTCTGCCGGGCGAGCGAGTCGAAGATCGCCTGCGGCGAGAGGCCGAGCGTCGCGAGCTTCGCATGGCTGAACTCGACGTGGATGCGCTCATCCTGCACGCCGTAGATGTTCACCTTCACGACGGAGGGAATCTTGAGGAGATGCTGCCGGAGGGCTTCCGCAATCGTCTTGAGCTGCGCGTAGTCGGCGCCCGTACCGGTGAGCATGTAGAGGACGGAATCCACGTCCCCGTATTCGTCGTTGACGTTCGGCCCGATCAATCCGCTCGGCAATTCGCTATGCAGATCATCGAGTTTCTTCCGCAGCTGGTAGAAGAGTTCGGGCACCTGCTTCGCTGGCGTGTTGTCGCGCAAAGACACCTGCATGGCCGTGAAGGCGGGCTTTGTGTAGGTCTGCACCTTGTCGAAGAACGGCAGCTCCTGGAGCTTCTTCTCGATGCGGTCAGAGACCTGATTCTGCATCTCTTCCGCAGTGGCGCCGGGCCAGAACGCCGTGACGACCGCGACCTTGATCGTGAAGTTCGGATCCTCCGCGCGACCGAGCCGCCCGAACGACAGGGCTCCGCCGACGCCGAGCGCCAGGATCATGAAGAGAACGAGCGCGGGATGAGCAACTGCCCAGGCCGAGAGATTGAATTTCTTCACGGCCGCCTCCTCGGAATGTGAGTGGGACGAGAACAAGGGCAGGGTTGAGTGACCGCCCGGGCCGCGAGGTTGGCGTTCCTCGCAGCGGCTTCTTTAGAATGTCAGCGAATTCACGACCCGCACCCGCTGGCCGGGATCGAGTTTCTGAACTCCCATGGCGACCACCTGATCGCCATCGCGCACGCCGGCCGTGACGAGAACCGCATCGGCCTCGTAGGAGCGCACGGTGACCGGACGCAGCGCCAAGCGTCCGTCCAGGTCGACCGTCCAGAGCGAAGGCCCATTGCCGGCATCGTAGAGAGACGAAAGAGGCAGCCGCGCTACGTTCGAGGATCGAGGCGACTCGATCGTCAGTGTCGCGGTCATCCCGAGCTGTACCTCAGGTCCTGCGTCCGGAATGCTGAACCGGGCGAGATAGGTTCTCGTCACCGGGTCGGCCGCCGGTGAGAGCTCGCGCAGCGTGGTCCGATAGACACGGCCGGCGTTCGACCAAAGCGATAGCGTCGCGTCGCCCTGGCTGAGCACGGCGACCTGTGCTTCGGGAAGCGCCACGACGGCTTCTTTCTCGTCATGGGCGATCCGGAATGCGGGCTGCCCCGACGCCAGAACCTGGCCTGGTTCGACATGGACTGCAGTGACGACTCCGTTCGAATCGGAGTTCAGGACGGCATAGGAGAGCGCATTGTCGGCGAGCGACAAGGCCTTTTCCGCCCGTGCCATCCGGCCTCGGGCTTCCTCCTCCGCAGCCGTCTGCTTCTCGAGGAGGGAGGCCGTGGACCAGCCGTCTTGGCGCAAGGTGCGGATCCGCTGAAGCTCCGCCCGAGCCTGGGTCAGGGCTGCCGAAGCGGCCCTGAGCTCGGCATCGGCCTGCTCGCGCTGCAAACGAAGATCCGACTCGTCGAGGCGGGCGAGCGGCGTGCCGGCGCGAATGCGGTCACCGACATCGACCAAACGCTCAGCAACCTTGCCGGCGACGCGGAAGCCAAGATCGGTTTCGATGCGGGCCCGCACCGTGGCGACGAAGGATCGGGTCGGAGTCTCCGGCGCGAATCGCACCTCGGTCACGAGCACCGGCCGGGCTGCGCGGGCGGGTGTCGCGGGCGCCTCCTGGCAGGCCGTCAGAGCGAACAGGATGATCGCGAGAGCAGAGAAAGCAGACTTCATCGCATGGCTCCCTGGTGCCGGACCGGCCCCGAGCCACAGCCTGCGGAGGGACCAGCGCCGCCCGGCCGAAACCGGTCCAGCCGGACGATTTAAGAATGATGACTGACGAATGTCAATTTTCGTCAGCAAGCATTTTTCAGGGTTCAGGCAGCGATGTGCGACGGCACACGCGACCGGGTGCGCCTGCCGCCGTGCTGCCGGGCCAGGAGCCGTGGCTTGTCGCGAAGGCTGTGATAGGGACGGGCCCGCAACCGACGACTGCCATGAACCCGATTTTCGCCGAACTCCCGACCACCATCTTCGAAGTCATGTCCCGCCACGCACGGGACACCGGCGCCGTCAATCTCGGCCAAGGTTTTCCGGATGATCCGGGGCCCGAGGACGTCCGCCGCAAGGCGGCCGAGGCCGTGATTGAGGGCTGGAACCAGTATCCGCCGATGATGGGCCTGCCCGAACTCCGCCATGCGGTCTCAGAGCATTACCGCCATTGGCAGGCCCTCGACTTCGACCCCGAGGCCGAGGTGATGATCACCTCCGGTGCGACCGAGGCCCTCGCGGGAGCTCTTCTGGCGTTGATCGAGCCGGGTGACGAGATCGTGCTCTTCGAGCCGATGTACGATGCCTATTTGCCACTGGTGCGCCGGGCCGGGGGCATCCCGCGTTTCGTCACTCTGAAGCCCCCGCGCTTCGCGCTCACCGAGGAGGCGCTCGCGCAGGCCTTCGGCCCTCGTACGCGCGCCGTTCTCTTCAACAATCCCCTCAACCCGGCGGCCACATTGTTCTCCCCGGAGGATCTCGATCTTCTCGCCTCTTTCTGTCGGCGCTTCGATGCGATCGCCATCTGCGACGAGGTCTGGGAGCACGTTGTCTTCGACGGCCGCCGGCACCAGCCGCTCATGAGTTGCGAGGGCATGTGGGAGCGGACAATCAAGATCGGCTCGGCCGGCAAGATCTTCAATCTCACGGGCTGGAAAGTCGGCTTCGTCTGTGCGGCGCCGGCCATCATGCGCGTCCTCGCGAAGGCCCACCAGTTCCTGACCTTCACGACACCTCCCAACCTGCAGGCTGCGGTCGCATACGGCCTCATGAAAGAGGATGGTTACTTCGAGAGCCTGCGTCGCGACCTCGCCCGCAGCCGGGACCGGTTCACGACCGGCCTGACGGATCTCGGCTTCGACGTCATCCCGAGCGAGGGAACGTATTTCCTGAACATCGACATCGCGCGCTTCGGCGACGCGGACGATGTCGCGTTCTGCCGCCGCCTCGTCCTCGAGCACGGGGTTGCCGCCATTCCGGTATCGGCCTTCTACGCGGAGGGCGCTGTCAAGAACGTCGTGCGCTTCTGTTTCGCAAAACGCGACGAGACGCTCGATGCGGCGCTCGAGCGCCTGTCGGGCGTCGTGCGGCAGGCTGCCTGAAGTTTCCGCTCCGGGAGGTGTCGGCGCACGGCCGGCCTGAAGCGGGCCGGCCCGTCCGAGGTCCAACGGACTTTCTGCCCAACGGGCCCTTCCACAGGCTCCGGATCATCAGATGCAATTGTATCCCGGGCAGGATGCGGCTAGCGTTCGCCGGCCCGCTCTGACGGGCTGCTCGAATTCTCCTACGGAGTGCCTGCCCACGATGATCCGCCCTATTCTCGCAGCCGTCGTTCTTGCCGTCTCGACGATTGCCGCACCTGCCCAGGAGCGGGTGGTGAACGTCTATAACTGGTCGGACTACATCGATCCGAAGATGCTCGAGGAATTCACTCAGCAGACAGGGATCAAGGTCGTCTACGATACTTACGACAACAACGAGATCGTCGAGACGAAGCTTCTCGCGGGCAGATCCGGTTATGACCTGGTGGTGCCGTCGGGACCGTTCCTGCAGCGCCTCATCAAGGCGAAGATCTTCCGCCCCCTCGACAAGGAAAAGCTTCCCAACATCGGGAATCTCTGGCCCGAGATCATGCAGCGTCTGGCCGTCTTCGATCCCGGGAACCAGCATGCCATCGACTACATGTGGGGAACCACGGGACTCGGCATCAACGTCAAGAAGGTCCGCGAGCGCCTCGGGGATATCCCGCTCAACACGTGGGATCTCCTGATGAAGCCGGAGCTGTCGTCCAAGCTCAAGGATTGCGGCATCTACGTGCTGGATTCGCCCGAGGATCTCTTTCCGGGAATTCTCTCCTATCTCGGACTCAACCCGGACTCCAAGCGCGAGGAGGATCTGAAGCGCGCCGGTGATGCCTTGTTCCGCATCCGCGGCAACGTGCAGAAGTTCCACTCGTCCGAATACATCAACGCTCTCGCAAACGGCGATATCTGCCTCGCCGTCGGCTATTCGGGAGACGTCCTGCAGGCGCGCTCGCGGGCCGAGGAGGCGAAGAACGGACAGGAGATCACGTACGTCATTCCGCGCGAAGGCGCCCTGATGTGGTTCGACGCTTTCGCGATCCCGGCCGATGCCAAGAACATCGACGAGGCGCATGAATTCCTGAACTTCATGATGCGTCCGGAAGTTGCCGCGGCGAACACGAATTTCGTGTCCTATGCGTCCGGCAATCTTGCCGCAAAGCCCTTGGTCGACCCGGAGATTCTGAACAATCCCGGCGTATATCCCGACGAAGAGACGTTCAAGCGCCTCTTCACCAACACAGCCTATGACAACCGCACGCAGCGCACGGTGACGAGGCTGTGGACGCGAGTGAAGACCGGGCGGTGACGATGACGCGCCGCATGCGGATCGCGATGCTCTGTGCCGCCCTCATGGCTTCGGTCCCGGCGGCGGCACAGCAGCCGCCGCGCCCCCCCTCGATCAGCGTCACGGGCTCCGGCGAGGCCGAGTTGAAGCCCGATTTCGCGCGGATCTTCGTGACCGTCGGAACACAGGCGGACACGATCGCCCAAGCGGTCGATCTGAATCGTGCGGCCACTGAACGGGCGCTCGCCCGCCTCGAGGGGATTGGGATCAAGCGGGATGACATCGCAACTGCCGGATTCCAGGTCTTCCAGACGCCTCAACCGCAAGGCCCCGACGGGCGCGAGCAGAAGGTGCCGCGCTTCAGCGTCGATCACCGCATCCGCGTGAAGACCCGCGATGTGGCGGGCGTCGGCAAGCTCGCGGGCGAGGTGCTCGCGGCCGGCGACGTGACCTTCCAATCGATCAGCTTCGGACTGGACCGTCAGGACGAGGGCGGAGATGTCGCAAGACGTGCGGCCGTTCGCGATGCCAAGCGGCAGGCCGAGGTCTTTGCCGAAGCCGCGGGGGTCAAGCTCGGACGGCTGATCGAGATCCGTGACGGGGCCGCGCACCCGCTCCCGGAATCGGACATGCCGATGATGCGCATGCGCGCCGTGGCGGCGGAGGCGGTCCCCCTCGTGCCGCCAGCCACCCTGCGTTTCAATGCGAGCGTGCAACTCGTCTATGAGATCGCGCCCTGACGGGCGCGCCCTTTCGAACCGTCGCGCATTCGGGGCGCAAGCTCGAGGCCCCCGAACGATGCAGCCACGCTGTCCGTTCGCCGCGATTCTTCGTTTGCGGTCCACGCGCTTCGCAAGCTGTATCGTGGATGCGAGTCCGGCGTGCCATCTTGCCGCGCCTGCCGATCCACGGCACATCCGAGCGCTGAAGCCTGAACGGGACGATATCCCGCCCTGTCTCCAGGCCCGGGCGGGCCGCTTACCACGGACGGCTAGATATACCTCGTTCGAGGGATTACGCTCCCTCCAATACAGAATTGCTCCTGCTGGTCAGCGGCTTACGATTGCCCGGTTCCGATGCCCGGCTCCATGGAGCCCATCGGGTGCCCGTGCGCAAAACCTGTCAAACGCACGGGCGCAGAGGCTTACTGGGAGATGATTTCATGTCGGAGCGGATCCGCCCTCTTGCTGCACGGTCTGGCCCTATCGCGCGAAGGGTGCGTGATGCGATCGTCCGGATCTCTGCGACGGCCATTCTGGTCTCGGCGACCCTTGCTGCCGGTCTATTACCCGTCTCCGCGCAGAATCCCACGCCACGGTCGACGCCGAATTCCGCGAGCATCAATGCCGGAACGGTCGGCGTGATCTCGGGTGGAGCCGACGGCACATACATCCGCATCGCCGCCGATCTCGCCAACGTTCTGGATGGCGAGGATTTGCGAATCATTCCGATGATCGGCCGCGGCTCGCTGCAGAATCTGCGCGACATCATGTTCCTGCGCGGCGTTGATATCGGCATCGTTCAGATGGATGCCCGCGCGAGCCTGAAGGCTGAGAATCTCCACAACGCAGCGGCCGATCGGCTCCGCTACATCACGCGTCTCTACAACGAAGAGGTCCATATCCTGGCCAGCCAGTCGATCACGGATATCCGCCAGCTCGATGGGAAGAAGGTCAATATCGACAAGGACGGCAGCGGCACCAACCTGACCGCACGCCTCATCTTCAAGGCTCTCGGGATCAATCCCGAATTCACGACGCACGATCAGGCCTCTTCCTATGCACAACTTCGCTCGGGAGAGATCGACGCTGCCGTGTACGTGGCCGGACGTCCCGTGCGCGCGATTTCGGAATTCCAGGGAGACGGTCGCTTCCACCTGCTCGGAATCCCGTTCGAGGGCGAGCTCGCCGAAGCCTATTTCCCGGCCCGCTTCGAAAACTCCGACTACCCGAGCCTCATCGAGCCTGGGCAGCCCGTGGATACGCTGGCGGTCGGCAGCATCCTGGCCGTATTCAACTGGCCGGAAAAGACCGAACGCTACAAGAAGGTCGAGCGGTTCGTGAACGCGTTCTTTTCGAGGTTCGAAGAGTTCCAACAGCCGGGCCGGCATAAGAAGTGGCAGGAAGTCAATCTTGCTGCCGAAGTGCCCGGCTGGGAGCGTCTGAAGGTGGCGCAGAAGTGGCTCGATCAGCATGCGGCCCAAACGTCTCGCGCCGCTGCCGCCGGCGCACCATCAGCGGAGCCCCGCTGGATGTCCGGCGAAGCCGCGCAACGCGAGCGCATGTTCAATGAATTCCTCACCTGGCAAAGGCAGCAGTAGAGAGCCGATCTGACGCGTAGCTGCGGGGCGCCCGGCCCAGTGGGGCTCGCCCCGGAAGGAGCAGACGCGGACACAGTGACAAAGACGGTTCCCGCCGAGGGAACCGTCCCCGGCCCGGTAGAATCGCCACGAGGTGCACCGGCCGCGACAGAGGGAGGTCCGATATGAATGGACCGTATTGCCAGAGATTCCCATTTCCGCAGCCGGCGCTTCTGGCTCGCTCCCGGTCGACGCGGGGGCGCAGTGCGAGAGTCGGCCTTCTGCTCGCAAGCGCGTCCTGGCTCCTGCTCGCCACGACGATGACGGGGAGCGCTGCGGATACCCCGCCGGCCCCCATGCAAGCCGACAGCCCCAATGTCGCGCTGCCGCCCGACACGGATGATCAAAAGGATCTCACGGCACTGCTGTCGTCTCTGATGCAGGAGGCAGAGAGCCGGCAGCTCGCCGGAAAGCTCAAGCAGCTCATCGACCGCGGTGACGTGAAGTCCGCGGAGCTGCTGCTTTCAGGCGCCATCGAGCAGGGCACCTTCGCCGCGCTTCTCATCGACCGCATCCACGATCCTGGACTGATTTCCTTCCTGCGCGACCAGAAGCTTCCCGCCACAAGCGAGACGGAGCAGCCCGCAATGAGCGGCCCGGATACGGCCGCGGTCGAGGAATTGCGGAAAGGGTTGGAGCAAGAGCGGACGCGAGCCGAACAGGCCTCGCGTGAGCTTGACACCCTTCGGAGCAAGGCGGAACAGGACCTTGCCGCTGCACGGGAGAGTGCGGCGCGCGATCTTGCAGCAGCTCGCGAAGAGGCCGCCCGTGACCGCGCAGCGCTCGAGCAGAAGAGCGCTCAGGAAATCGCGTCGCTCAAAGAGGCTGCATCCCGCGAGGCTGCATCGGCCGCGGAGGCCATGCAGAAGCTCGCGGCGCTCAAGGAGAGTGCCGCCCGAGAGCTCACAACCGTAAAGGAGAATGCGGCACGGGACATCACCGCTGCTCGCGAAGCTGCGCGGGAACGCAGCGAGAATTCCGCCCGAGAGTTCGCAGCCGTCAAGGAGAACGCCGCGCGGGAAATTGCTGCCGCGAAGGAGAACGCGGCGCGTGAGATCGCGGCCGTACGCGAAACTGCGGCGCGCGAGCGCCAGGCGGCCGAAGAAAAGGCTGCGGCCGAAGTCGCGTCCCTCAAGGAAAAGGCCGTCCGGGACATCGCGGTTGCTGCCGAGACAGAGCGCGAATTCGACGACTACAAGCAGAAAGCGGCCCAGGAGCTCGCCGCCGCGAAGGAAGACGCGGCGCGCGAGATCGCAGAGGCTCGCGCAGCCGTAGAACGCGGCCGCAGTGATGATGCCGCGCAGGAGATCGCCGCCATCAAGGCGAATGCGACGCGCGATGTTGCGGCCGCGCGCGAGGCGGCCGCACGCGAGCGCGACGAGCAGATTGCCCGGGAGGTCGATAAGGTCAGGCGGGACGCTGCGCAGCAGGTCGCATCCATCAAGGACAATGCAGCGCGCGAGATGGCCGCTCGTGAGGCAGCGCTCCAGGAAAAAGCCGAGAATGCCGCGCGCGAGCTCGACTCCATCAAGGAGAAAGCTGCCCGGGAGCTTGCGGCTGCCAAGGAGAGCGCAGCCCGCGAGATCGCGGCGGCACGGGCAGCTCTGGATGGCGAGCGCACGGCCATTCAGGAGAACGCCACCCGGGAGGTTGCATCCGTGCGTGAGGAGGCTGCGCGCAAGGTAGCGGCAGCCGCCGAGGCCGCGCGCGAATACGCAGCCCTGCAGGAGAAGATGCACGCGCCGGCGTCTCGCCGTCCGATTGGGCAGATCTTCCCGCTCGCGTGGTATGGGCCAAGCGACTCGGCCTTTGTCGAGACAGTCCGTAACACCGCTGATCCGGCACCGGGCAACCAGAGCGGACAGCGCGAAGCGCAGCCTCAGACCCGGTCGATGCTATTCCTCGCCGGCGCAGCCGGAGAGACGGGTAGCGGGGCCCAGCCGGCGGCGCGAAATCAGGCGTCCGCTGAGCCAACCCCGAATCCCCCAGTCAGTGCTGCTCAGGCGCCTGTTGCGCCCAACGCCGATCGGGCACGTTCCGCACCTCCGCCTCCACCATCCGCTGAGGAGCGCATCTTCGCGCGCGTCGCGGAACTCCTGCGCACCGGCGACATCAGCGGAGCGCGCCTGCTGCTGGAGCACGCCATGCAATCGGGCAGCGCCCGGGCCATTTTCGGCTTGGCCGAGACATACGATCCTGAAGTGCTGTCCCGCCTCGGCGTGCTTGGAATTCGCGGGGACCCGGCGCGGGCTCGCGAGCTCTATGCCAGAGCCCGGGCGGCAGGCTACCAGCAGGCGCAAGGGCCGGTCGGCGCCACGAGGTGAGCGTCAGCCGTTTTCGCTTCGACGCGCGGCACTCACCACACGCACAGGCATTTGGGTCCGAATGCCTGTGCGTGATGCGTTTTTATTCCTGGTGAGACGCCGTGCTCAACCGAGGTTGAGCTCGCGGAAGAAGTCGTTCCCCTTATCGTCGGTGACGATGAAGGCCGGAAACTTCTCGACCTCGATCCGCCAGATGGCCTCCATCCCGAGTTCCGGATATTCCACGACCTCGACCTTGCGGATGCAATCCTGAGCAAGGCGGGCAGCAGGTCCTCCGATCGACCCGAGATAGAAGCCGCCGTGCTTCTGACAGGCTTCCCGCACGGCCGAGGACCTGTTCCCCTTCGCCAGGGTGATCATGGATCCGCCGGCCGCCTGGAACTGATCCACGAAGGAATCCATGCGCCCGGCCGTCGTCGGTCCGAACGAGCCGGAGGCATAGCCTTCCGGCGTCTTGGCGGGGCCCGCATAATAGATCGGGTGGTTTTTGAAATAGTCCGGCATCGGCTCCCCGCGCTCGAGCCGCTCGCGAATCTTCGCATGAGCGAGATCGCGCGCCACGATCACGGGTCCCGTGAGGGAGAGCCGGGTGCGGATCGGGTAGCGCGTCAGGGTGCCGAGAATCTCGCTCATCGGACGATTGAGATCGATCTCGACGACCTCGCCGCCGAGATCGGCCTCGTCGATCTCCGGGAGATATTGCGCGGGATTCGTTTCAAGCTGCTCGAGAAACACGCCGTCCCGCGTGATCTTGCCGAGAGCCTGCCGATCCGCCGAGCAGGACACGCCGAGCCCGATCGGAAGAGAGGCGCCGTGGCGCGGAAGACGAATCACCCGGACGTCATGGCAGAAATACTTGCCGCCGAACTGGGCGCCGACGCCCAGCGACTGCGTCATGCGATGGATCTCCGCCTCCATCTCGAGGTCCCGGAAGGCGTGGCCGGCTTCGGAGCCTGCCGTCGGCAGCCCGTCTAGGTAGCGCGTCGAGGCGAGCTTCACGGTCTTGAGCGTCTGCTCCGCGCTCGTCCCGCCGATGACGATTGCAAGATGATAGGGCGGGCAGGCCGCGGTCCCAAGCGTGAGGATCTTCTCCTTCAGGAAAGCCATCATGCGGTCCCGGGTCAGGAGCGCGGGCGTGCCCTGATACAGGAAGGTCTTGTTCGCCGAGCCGCCGCCCTTCGCGACGAAGAGGAACTTGTAGGCGTCCTCGCCTTCCGCATAGAGCTCGATCTGCGCCGGCAGGTTGGAGCGCGTGTTGCGCTCCTCGAACATCGAGATCGGTGCGAGCTGCGAATAGCGCAGGTTGCGCTTGAGATAGGCGTCCCGGATGCCCTCAGCGATCGCGGCCTCGTCTCTCCCGTCCGTCCAGACGAGCCGGCCCTTCTTGCCCATCACGATCGCCGTGCCGGTGTCCTGGCACATCGGAAGGACGCCGCCGGCGGCGATATTGGCGTTCTTCAGGAGGTCCACGGCGACGAACCGGTCGTTCGGCGTAGCCTCGGGATCCTCCAGGATCGCCCGCAGCTGCGCGAGATGGCCGGGCCGCAACAGATGGTTGATGTCGGTGAAGGCCTGCTCGGCGAGCAGGCGGAGAGCCTCCGCATCGACAGTGAGAATGTCGCGACCGCCCAGACGCTCTGTCCCGATGCCGTCGCTCGTCAGCTTCCGGTAGGGCGTGGCATCAGGGGCCAGCGGGAAGAGCTCGTGATGAGAAAATGCCGGATCGGCGGACATGGACTTCGAAACTCCAGCCTGAGGGATCAGCTGGCCGAGCTTCTAACCAGTTCCGGCCGGCTGCGACACAGCTTCGTCGTCGCGGCCAAGATTCCGATCGGGCGATTGTGGAGTAGATGTTTCGCGTTCGAAGGACCCCGAACGGTCGACCGCCCATGCGGTCAGGCAGGCTGCGGGGTCGAATTCACGATCACGGAATAGAGCGCTGCGCCGTCCCGGGCGGCTCTGACGCGCTCGACCACCCCGGGCTCCCGCAAGGCCCGAGCGATGCGGGCAAGGGCTTTCAGGTGGTCTGCTCCGGCGCCTTCCGGTGCCAGAAGAAGAAACAGGATGTCGACGGGCTGGCCATCGAGAGCCTCGAAATCGATCGGCTTCTCCATCCGGGCCACGAGTCCGAACAGTTTCTGCAGCCCCGGAAGCTTGCCGTGCGGGATCGCGATCCCCTCGCCAATCCCCGTCGAGCCGAGGCGCTCCCGCTGGAGAAGCGCCTCGAAAATGGCGTGCTCATCGAGGCCCGTGAGGCGCCCAGCATGGCTCGCGAGCTCGTTGAGAACCTGCTTCTTCCCGCTCGCGCGCAGGACCGGGATGACGGCTTCTGGACTCAGGAAATCAAGAGAAGGCATGGAAGCAGCCACGGTGTTCCGCGAAGCAACAGCATCGCGATCATTCAAGCAAAGCTCGGGCCAGCCGGGTTCTCTTCTTCGCTCAGACCTGGCCCGGTGGTGGATCGACCCAGCCGATCGTCCCGTCGGGGCGGCGATATACGATGTTCAGACGCACAGTGCCAGTGCGAAGGTGCCCTCATGTGCCCGAAGACGTTCTCGCCGGCTGGCAGGTGGTCAAGGGGGCCCTTCGCCCCTGCGATGAGGGCCGAAGCGCGGAAGCGGACATGAATTTCGTCAAAGCTTGCCCCGGACGCTCGCAGCGGCATGCCTCCCCTCCCGCAGCATGACGGACCTGTCTTGCAGATTCCGATTCCGGTCAGAAGATGGCTTCCGGGCGCGAAGTGCAAGTGGATTTCGGCTTCTGCTCACAGCGCCTGTTTCACCCGCCGCCGCTCGACGGACGAGGGGATCCGAAGGCTTTCGCGGTATTTGGCGACGGTGCGACGGGCGATATCGATACCTTCTTCCTTGAGGCGCTGGACGAGGGCGTCGTCCGAGAGCACCTCCCGGGGATTCTCGGCATCGATCAGTTGCTTGAGCCGGTGGCGAACGGCTTCCGAGGAATGGGCCTCGATCCCTCCAGCCCCTGCGATGGCGGCCGTGAAGAAATACTTCATCTCGAACGTGCCGCGGCTCGTTCCGATCGCCTTGTTCGATGTGACCCGGGACACGGTCGATTCGTGCATCCCGATCTCGTCGGCGACGGTCTTCAGGTTGAGGGGACGCAGGAACGCGACGCCGTGTCGGAAGAAGCCTTCCTGCTGTCGCACGATCTCGGCAGCGACCTTGAGAATCGTCCTGGCGCGCTGCTCGAGCGAGCGTGTGAGCCAGTTCGCGTTCTGCAGGCATTCGGTGAGAAACGATTTTTCGGTTTCGTTCCTGGCCGTACGCGTCACGCGGGCATAATACGTCTGGTTGACGAGCACCCGCGGAAGCGTGTCCGGGTTCAGTTCGATCTGCCAGGTCCCGTCCGGCCGCGGGTGCACGGTGACGTCGGGCACCAGGACGCCGACCGGTCCGCTTCCGAAGGCCCGGCCCGGTTTCGGCTCGAGCTGCCGGATCTCGGCCAGCATCTCCGTCAGGTCCTCATCGTCCACGCCGCAGACGCGGCGAAGGGCTGCCATGTCCCGCCGCGCGACGAGATCGAGCCGCTCGAGGAGGGCGGCCATGGCCGGATCGAGCCGATCTCTTTCACGAAGCTGGATCGCGAGACATTCCGTGAGGCTCCGGGCGCCGATCCCCGGCGGATCGAAGGTATGGATCACGGCGAGAACCGACTGCACATCGACAAGCGGGGCTCCAAGCCGATCCGCGATAGCGTCGACGGGCTCCGCGAGATAGCCGGCCTCGTCGACGGCATCGACCAGATGCCGGCCGATGAGCAGGGATTTCGGGTCCCGGAAGGCGAGTTCGAGCTGGCTTTGCAGGTGCTCGCCGAGCGTTATGTCGCGGGAGAGGGTCGCCTCGAAACCGGGCAGGTCCTCGTCCGAGGCACTTCCGGCGCCGCTCCAGAAGGACGGCAAGATCGGCAGAACATCTGTATCGTCGGCCTGCCGTGGCGCCGTAGGGCCCTCATCCTGAAAGACGTTCTCGAACGAGGTGTCCATGTCCCGCTCGAGAGCGTCGCGGCTGGGATCGATATCAGCCTTGAGCCAGTTCTCCTCGGGAGCCCCGTCACCCTCTCCGTCGATGCCCTGCTGTGCATCGTCGCCCGACCAGATATCGGAACCGCCGTCCTGTGCGGCTTCCGTTTCGGGCCGCTCGAGAAGGGGATTTCGCTCGAGTTCCGTCTCCACATAGGCCACAAGCTCGATATGGGAGAGTTGGAGGAGCTTGATCGCCTGCAGGAGCTGCGGCGTCATCACCAGGGACTGGCCCTGGCGCATTTCCAGTCTCTGCAACAACCCCATGGTGGTTCCTGAACCCGGGAGCAAGCACCTTTGCCTTACGGCATGTTTCTTGCTTGTCCGAATCCGGGTTCTATAGGCCCAGGCAGCGCAGGTCAAAGCTACGCTCCCGAACGCAGCCGCCTTCATATAGTAGCCCATGCAGCCCCACGGGTGTGGAATGGCTGAATGCGGGCCGCTACAGCCTGAAATCCTCGCCGAGATAGAGACGGCGCACGTCGTCGTTGGAGACGATCTCGTCCGGACGCCCTTCGGTGAGGACGCGGCCGGAATGGATCACATAGGCGCGGTCGGTCAGGCCCAAGGTTTCACGCACATTGTGGTCCGTGATGAGCACCCCGATCCCGCGCCGGGTCAGGTGCCGGACGAGGTTCTGGATGTCGCCGACGGCGATCGGGTCGATGCCCGCGAATGGCTCGTCGAGCAGCATGAAGGTCGGCTCTCCGGCGAGCGCCCGGGCGATCTCGCAGCGGCGACGCTCGCCGCCCGAAAGCGCGATCGAGGGGGTCTTCCTCAGCCGGGTAATGTGAAACTCGTCCAGGAGCGCGTCGAGCTTGCGCTCGCGCTCCTTGCGCGACGGCTCCACGACTTCGAGCACCGCCCGGATATTGTCCTCGACATTCAACCCACGGAAGATCGATGCCTCCTGGGGGAGGTATCCGATCCCGAGCCGCGCCCGGCGATACATCGGCAGCCCGGTGACGTCGTTGCCGTCCAGGCTGATCATGCCGCGATCCGCCGAGACGAGGCCGGTGATCATGTAGAAGATCGTGGTCTTGCCGGCCCCGTTCGGCCCGAGCAGGCCGACCGCCTCGCCGGCATGCACCTCGAGCGCCGCGTCCTGAACGACGGTGCGGCCGCGGTAGCTCTTCTGCAGCCCCTTGACGGCAAGAATTCCCGGCCCCCCGAACGCATCCGCGGGACGCGACCGGTCAGGTGCGAAGTCGCTATGGGAAATGCGGGAGAGAATGGCGGTCACCAGCGCAAGAAAGGACAGGTCCTACAGAACGATCGTGCCGGCCGCAACGGCCGGCGCCGGCTCAACGCCGGGCGGAATTGGCCTCGGGCTTCGGCTTACCTTCGGGCTTCGGCTTGCCGTCGGGTGCCTGCGAACCCGAGCCCGGGACGAACAGCGCTCTAACGCGCCCTCCCGGCTTCGTCTCGACATTCGCGATGCCCGAGTTGAGATCATAGACCAGACGCTCGCCGCGGGTGACGTTCGGCCCGTCCGACAGCGCCACGTTGCCGGTGAGGAGAACGCGGTTGGCGACCCGATCGAAGGTGGCGTTGTCACCGGTTGCGACCTGGGTCTTCGACACGATCGTGACGGGTCCCTTGCATTCGATGCGCTTGATCGCGCCTTCGCCGGGCGATGCCGCTGCGGGCTGGGCATTTCCCTGCCCGCGCTGCTCGTAGAACACTTCGAGGTTCGTGCATTTCATCGTGGTTTCGCCCTGCACGGCCACGACATTGCCCTCGAAGACGGCCCGGCTCTCGCGGTCGAAGACGTCGAGGCGGTCGGCATCGATCTTGATCGGCTCCTTGTTGGATCCGAGCGTCCCAAAGGCGGAGGAGCGATCCTTGGCGGGTTGGGCCCAGGCGGAAGACAGGCCGACGCCGGCGAGGAGAGCCGTCACGAGGACAGGAAAAAGGGTTCGCATCATTGCGCGACCGCCGTGGATTGCTCGGGATTGGGCTCGGAGGACTGTTCGGGCGGGCGGCCGATCTCCGAGTCGAAGACTGTCCGAACGCGGCCCTGGAAATGCATGATCTTGCCGCTGTCCTTCACCTCGAGCCCGTTCGCGCGGATCACCCCGTCGCCGAGAGTGACGGTAACGGGCTCGGACGAGACGACCGTCCCGGCCTTGAAGTCCACGGAGGCGGAATTCAGCTCGATCCTTTCACCGGCCTCGGTCGTGAGACGCACCTGATCGTGCAGCTTAAGATGCTCTTTCTCGGTGTCGAGCAGGCCAGTGTTCGCCTCCAGGCGGGCGGTGCTGCCGCGGTCGTCGGTTACGATTCGGGCGCGCAGGTCCTTCAGCTCGACGAGGTTGGGCTGGCGGACATCCTGATTCGCAACAGTGGCGGTGACTTCGTAGGGCCGTGTGCCGTCCCGGAACCCGGTCAGCCGCGGGCTCTCCATCGTGATCTGCGTGCCCGACAGGGAAACCGGCCCGATCGACAGGCCCCCCACGCTCCGGAACGGATCGAGGATCGCCACGGCGGCGACCGCAATCCCTCCGATCAGCGCGCCGGCCGGAATCGCGACCTTGAGAAACCGCACAAGGCGGGAATGCCGCCGGGCGCTCGTGAAGGCGCGCGATCGCCCGGCGGGAACCGATCCTGCCCGTGCGTCCAACAATCCCGTTACGCCCACCACCTGTGAAGCCCTCGCCCACGCCGCCCGCCGTTACGGGGCAACTGCCTGCCGCCGATGGCGAAGTTATGACGGGTTACCTTTGCTCGCAGAGCGTTGACGCCGCGTCAAGGCTGAGCCGCTCGAAGAGCTTCGACAGGAAGGACCCAACCTCTTGCCGGCCGTCGGCTCAGGAATGCGCGAAGATATCCGTTTCGGCCCAGCCGAGGAGATCGAGCCGGGCGCGGGTCGGAAGGAACGAGAAGCAGTTCTGTGCGATCCCATGCCGGTTCTCGCGCTCGAGCATCTGGTCGAGGCGGAGCTTGAGAGCATGCAGATGGAGAACATCCGATGCCGCATAGTCGATCTGGGCCTGCGTGAGGGTCTCGGCGCCCCAGTCCGAGGATTGCTGCTGCTTCGAGAGATCGATCCCGAGAAGCTCCCGGACGAGGTCCTTCAGCCCGTGGCGGTCCGTGTAGGTGCGGGTGAGGCGCGACGCAATCTTCGTGCAGTAGACGGGCCGCGGCATCACCGCGAGGGCATGGAAGAGCACCGCAAGGTCGAACCGCGCGAAATGGAAGATCTTCAGCACGCCCTCGTCGGCCAGAATCCGGGCGAGATTCACCGGCTTCGGCCCATCCCTGAGGATCTGGACGACATCGGCCGTTCCATCACCGCGCGAGATTTGCACGACGCACAGCCTGTCACGGTGAGGATTGAGACCGAGTGTCTCCGTGTCGACCGCGATCGCATCACCTGGATCGTAGTCGGCGGGCAGGTCGCCGCGGTGGAAGCGGATGGTCATGGAGGTCCGACAGCGGGGCAATCATTCACACGTGGCCGGCGGCACGCCGCGCGCCGGTCACTGCACCGCACTATCCGGTCCTCGGCACCGGTTCAACGCCTTTCAGCTTCGCTGGCGAGGCCGACGGGCTCCACGGAGCTTCGCCGGACGAGTATTCAGCCCGCGCTCAGTAGCACGTGCGCACGCGACGGACGACGACGCGCCCGCCACGGGTGACCACCCGACGGCGTTCGACGAAGCAGTCCCGGTAGCGCGTGCGGACGGGATAGGCATAGGCCGGGCGCGCGGCCTGTGCCGCGAGAGCCCCGAGGGCCAGACCACCGATGAGGCCCGCGGCGACCGCGCCGCCGTTTGACCGGCGATGGTGATAATAGGGATAGCCGTACCCGTAATAGGGCCGTCCGTAGTATCCATTTCGGTACGCGGGAGCGTAGCGATACCCGTAGGGGCCTCCATACCCATAGACGGGACGATGCCAGCCGTAGCCACCGCCATAGCCCCGGTAATAGACCTGCGCCTCCGCTGGAGCCGGTAAAGAGGCAACGGTGCCGCTGAAGGCCAAGGCCGCAATCGCGGGCAGGACGGCCTTTCTCATTATGGTAAACATGACGCGTAACTCCAGACAATGCCTCGAGCAGACAACCGGCAGAAAGGAGCAAATGTTCCGTCTCATGAGATCGTAGTTTCGAGCAGAGCACCCCTCTTGGGGATCGAGGCGAGCGTGCTGCTCATGTGCATGCAAAATCCAGATCTCTCCGCAGAGAGACGAGGACTGCACTGGCCGGTACACATCACCTCTTGCTTCGGGGCAAATGCGGAACGAGACTGACTTTCATGGGCCGCAATGCTTGACCAAATCTGTCCGGGCGCGAATGGGTTTCTAAGGCGCTTCGATGGCCATGTCCGGCGAGACGGCCAGCAGCGCGCAAGGCGAGAGGGAGAGACAGATGCCGATCAGGGCGCTCGTGTTCGATGTTTTCGGGACGCTCGTCGACTGGCGCTCGGGCGTTGCCCGAGAGGTCGAGCGTCTTCTCGGCAACGATCATCCCGGTCTCGACGGCGGATCTGTCGCGGATGCCTGGCGGGCACGCTATCAGCCCAGCATGGAGGAGATCCGAGCGGGCAGACGAGCCTGGGCCGATCTCGACACGCTGCATGGAGAAAGCCTGGACGACGTGCTGGGCCAATTCGGCCTCTCCGTGAGCCCGGGGGTCCGGTATGAGCTCGTTCTGGCCTGGCATCGCCTCGATGCCTGGCCCGAAGTTCCGGGTGCCCTGACCCGGCTACGGGAGCGTTTCCTCCTGGCACCGCTTTCGAACGGCCACGTGGCGCTGATGATCGCGCTCGCCCGCCGCAACCGCATCGCCTGGGACGCGATCCTCGGCGCGGAATTCGCACGCGACTACAAGCCCAAGCCGGAAGTCTATTTGAGAGCCGTACAGGCCCTCGGCTGTCGGCCGGCGGACGTCCTCATGGTGGCCTGCCACTCGAGCGACCTGGCTGCGGCCGCCGCATGCGGCCTGTCGACAGCACATGTCGCGAGGCCGGACGAACACGGTCCGGGTCGGGGAGAAATCAAACCCGAGGCACCCGTGGATTTCATTGCCGCCGATCTGAGCGATCTCGCACGGCAATTGAACGCTTGAGCAGAACGAGAAGCGCCGCGCAAGCTGGCTTCGCCTGCACGCCGTTTCGCGAAGATGTCAGGGGAGGGAACGCCCCTCCCCTGGTGTTACCTTACTGGCGCGGCGCCGTGGTCGTAGCCGGCGGAGCCGTTGTCGAGGCCGGCGGGTTCGTGGTGCCCATGGTACCCGACCCGGTGGCGGTATTGGCGCTATAGCGGAACTCGGGGGCAGCCTTCAGCTGATCCTTCGTCATGCTGATTCTGGCCCGATCCGGAACGCCGTCATTCGAAGCGGCCATGCCGGTAGACGTCGTCCCGGTCGTTCCCGTCGTCGTGCTCCCGGTCGTGGCAGGCTGACCGGTCCGCGGCGCTGTCGGCGTCGAGACGCCGCCCGCGCCCGTGGTGTTCGTGGCCGTACGCGCCTCCTCGTTGGACATCCACTGCAGCTCCGCAAACGGGATCGCTACGTCCTTCTCGCCGATGCCGAGGAAGCCGCCGACTCCGACCACGACCGCCTCGATCTTGCCGTCGCGGTCAATGAGAACTTCGTTGATATCGCCGACCTTTTCGTTGTTCGGGCCATAAATGTCCACGCCCATGAGCTTCGAACCACGCATCATTCCCGGAGCCATCTGGGTCATCATCTGACCGGAGCTCGACGTCGCGCTCGTCGTGCCGGACGGCATGGTCGAGGTCGACGGCGAGGCCTGAGTGCTACTGGCTGGCGGCATGGCCGACGGAGCGTTCGAACCAGCCGGGGCGTTCGTCTGTGCGAAGGCAGCCGCGGTCATCAGCGCCGAGGCGGCAAGGCCAGCGGCAAGACGAGTCATTGTCATATCATCCTCCTATGTTCACCGGCGCCCACCGGGCGCTTGAAAGGAGAACGAGAAGCCTGCGCTAAGGTTCGCTCGAAATTTTTCAGGATAGCCGGCGCGGATTGACCAGGAACTCTGACGCAGCTGTAGAGTTTTCATATCGAGAGCTGACGGTTCTCCTCCTGGTGCTCAACTCGACCCCGCCCGAGCGGGGTTTTTTTGAGCAGCTCTCAAGATACCGCGCTGAAGCAGCTCGAAGCACCCCGTGACGGGAATCGCAACCGATCTCCTGTAACTCGCCTGACTGCGTCTGCATGCCCGGGTCCGGACGAGACATCTCCGGACCGCGGCATGATAGAATGCGGCGCTTGCAGGATCTGTGCGGGAGATGCCGAGCTGCTCCGATTTCTACTTTACCGTCCAGGTGTTCAGCGATTTCGCGAGGCTGGTGGATCCGGACCTCTACAGGCCTTTGCCGCCGGACTGGCTAATCGGCTTGGCCGATATCGTGAACTCCACGCAGGCGGTTCGGGATGGGCGCTACAAGATCGTGAACACGGCCGGCGCAGCCGTGATCGCCGCGATGATCAATGCGCGCCCGCAGCGGAATTTCCCGTTCGTGTTCAGCGGAGACGGAGCAAGCTTCGCCGTGGAGCCCGAAGCTGAGGCAATGGCGCGTGCGGCGCTTGCCGCCACCGCGACCTGGGCGAAAGAAGAATTCGATCTCATGCTCCGGGTCGCTCTCATCCCACTGTCAGCCATCCGGGCTCAAAGGCTCGATGTACGCGTGGCGCGCTTCGCCCCCTCCCGGAACATCTCCTACGCGATGTTCTCCGGCGGCGGCCTTGCCTGGGCGAGCGAGGCCATGAAAGCCGGGCAATACGCCGTTGCGCCGGCCGCATCCGGCACGAGGCCGGACCTGACCGGGCTCTCGTGCCGCTGGGAGGAGATCGCGAAGGCAAACGGCACGATCCTGTCGATTCTCATCGTCCCCGTGAAGGAGGACGACTCGGTCTTTCGGGCCTTCGTCACGGACATCCTCGACCGAGTCGAGAGGACGCCCGGCGTTGCCCGCCCCTTGCCGGAGACGGGTCCTGAACTCCGCTGGCCCCCACGGGGCCTCGACACTGAGGCTCGAGCTCGCGGGGGCGGCGGTCCGGGCCTGTTCGCCCGCAAGTCCGGCCTCTTCCTGCGGATGAGCGCTGCATACCTCGTTTTCCGGTCCGGCCTCCGGATCGGGCGGTTCGATCCGGGCACATACCGACGGCAGCTGGTCGCGAACTCCGACTTTCGGAAATACGATGATGGCCTGCGCATGACGCTCGATTGCACATCGACTTTCGCCGACGACCTCGAACGGCGGCTCGAAGATGCGGAGCGCGACGGCATCCTCCATTTCGGCCTCCACCGCCAGAACGCTGCGCTCCTGACTTGTGTCACGCCGTCCGCGTACGAGGCCGACCACGTGCACTTTCTCGATGGAGCCGCAGGCGGTTATGCAATGGCGGCGCTGCGCCTGAAGGAGCGTTCAGGCCGTCGCAGCGCCTTTTCGAAGGTCTCGCCGCCGTGAGCGGAGGCCACCCTCGGCCGGCAGGATCATCGTGTTCCCTGCAGCATGCGGTGCAGCGTCGGTGCGAGGTGCTCCAGGAGATAAGCTTTGGGGATGAACTCTCCCCCGTCCGGAATCGGACCGGATGATGCGTCGGAGTGCCCTGACATCATGATCACGGCCAAGTCCGGCCAGCGCTCGCGGACGAGCCGGGCGAAGGAGAAGCCGTCGATCTGCCCCGGCACGTGAGCATCCGTGACGACCGCGCGAATTCCGGACCGGGACTCGAGCGTTTTGAGCGCGGCATCGGAATCCGCAACATCCACCACCTCGAAGCCGGCCTCTGCAAGATAGCGGCCGATATCTTCGCGCTCGAAGAGTTCCTCCTCGACGAGCAGGACGGGCACGCGACTCTGTGATCCGGAAGAATGCACGGCCGACTCCAGAAGTTATCTCTCATCCTATCGCTGACGGGCGCTCCTGTCTCGCAGCATCGAACCCTCTCATCTGTTCGGACAGCGCGCTCTATGTTGCACGAGACGCCGGAAACTCTGCGAGGGATTGGCTGATGATCATCGAATTCACGCTGCTCGCCGATACGCGCTGTGGCATCGCGGAGGGACCGGTCTGGGACGACCGGCGGAAGCTCCTGTTCTTCGTCGACATCCTCGCGCCGGCGGTGCATGCAGTGCGGCTCGACGGATCGGATTTCCACAGCTGGAGGATGCCGTCGCGCACCGGCTCGATCGGATTGGGCGAGAGCGGCCGACTCATTGTTGCGCTCGAGCGCGCGCTGGCCGTGCTCGATCCGGATACCGGCACGTTGTCGCCTCTCGCGGACCTTCCGAACGAGCCGGCCAGCAACCGACTCAATGATGGCAAGGTCGGACCCGACGGTGCATTCTGGGTCGGATCGATGGACGATCGCCCGGAGAAGGAACCGGTCGCTTCTCTCTACCGCATCGACGGTCGTGGGCGCGTTACGCAGCCGATCGCGGGCGGGCTCATCATCTCGAACGGCCTCGCCTGGTCACCGGACGGCGGCACGATGTTCCATTCGGATTCGCGTGGACCTTGGATCGACCGCTATGCCTTCGAACCCGCCTCGGGCCGCATGTCGGACCGCACGCGCATCGCGAGCGGCATCGCGCAGGAGACCGGGCGCCCCGATGGTGCGGCGTGTGATTCCCGTGGGCGCTACTGGAGCGCCGGCGTCACCGCGGGACGGCTCAATGTCTGGTCGCGCGACGGCGCGGTCGAGGAGAGCTACCCGACACCGGTTCCTGCGCCCACGATGCCGTGCTTCTGTGGTGACGATCTGCTTACGCTCGTCGTCACCTCGCTGCGTCGGGATGATTGCGAGGCGTCATCGCATTCCGGAAGCGTCTTCATCGGCCGTGCACCCGTCGCCGGGGCACCTGTCGCACGCTGGGCGGATATATGATGCTCATGAAGCCATATGCGCGCGTGATTCTGGATTGCATCGCCTTCTCGCAATGACGAGGTGGATCCGGAATTCATTCCGTTTCCGGCAATGCTCCTCGCGTCCTCACGCCCTCCCCGTCATTGCGAGCGGAGTGAAGCAATCCAGGAGCGCATCCTTCGACGGGTAGATTGCTTCGCCTCCGGCTCGCAAGGACGGTGAGGCGGTGGAATGGGTGGTGTGTTGCACCGTTATTCCGCCGCCCGACTGATCTGCGCGCGATCGTTCTCTGCACGCAACGCGATGGCTGCCGCCTGAATCGCCGTGAGCACGTCAGGGTCGGTGATGTTCGACAGCATCGGCTGCATCGGGCCGGTCTCGGCAATGCCGGCGAGTCGCACGGCTTCGTGCAAGACACGCAGAGGTGAATGAGCATCCCGCAGATCCTCCGTGGCGAGGAACGTTTCGCGAATCGCAGCACCCCTTGCGAGATCCCCTGTAGACAGTGCCTGGAGGATCATCGTCGACAGTCGCGGTGCGATGCAGACGGCGCCGGACGTGAAGGCCCGCAATCCGAAAGCCCTCGCGTGATCGATCACCGGTCGCTCGCCGATTCCGGAAATCACGAGCAATGGATCAACATGGCGCAGGATGTCGGCGAGTGCGGCATCGTCCGCCGGGTTCTTGCGGACGGTTCCGTATTTCACCGCACAGACGGCGCCGTCGCGGACAAGCGCGCCGAGATCAGCGGCGTCGACGTAGTTGTCGTCCTTGACATAGGCGATCAGCGGCTTGCCCATCCGCGCGGCGAGAAGCGAAAGGCCCTGCGCGACACCTTTCGGAGTCGAGGGAAACCGCAAGGGCAGCACCATGGCCGTCGGGAAATCGCGCTCCCTCAGGATGTCGGCCTGATCGAGAGCCTTGCCGAAATCCGCACCGATCGAGGGAATCATCCAGTCGCCGGGCTGCGTGAGTCTCTCGACCATGTCGAGGAACGACTCGAACTCGCGCACGCCCATATTGTAGAGATTCGCGTTCCCACCCCAGAGGAACGTCGTGACCCCGCCGGCCCGCATGTGATCGAGCTGCGCCCGATTGGCATCTTCCGACAGCGAGAGATCATTCTTCCGGCAGAGCGGCGGCACCGAAATGACGGAGCGCTGCAGAAGATCGGGTGTGATGCGTGCCCGCATGGAATGCTCCTTGGAGGACATTGCTCCAGCTCGCGCCATTCATCGGGTGGTCAGCGAGCGAGTGCAACGGAAAAAGGAATCCCGGAGAAACGGAGATCGCTTCTCCGGGATTCGAAACGGCGGCTACTGAATCGAGACGCCCGAGGCCTCGACCACGTCCTTCCACTTGGCGCGCTCTGCGTCGATGAACGTCGTGAACGCTTCCGGCGTCATCGGTGACGGTACGGCGCCGACTTCCTTCAGTTTCGCCTGCACGTCCGCCGCGCCGAAGATCTGCTTCACCTCCGCGGCGAGCCTGTCGACGATCGGGCGCGGCGTCCCGGCCGGGACGAACAGGCCGTGCCACGAGGTTGCGTCGAATCCCGACAGGCTCTCGGACACGGTTGGAATCTCCGGCGCCGTCGGGCTGCGCTCGGTGCTCGTCACCGCGATGGCGCGCACGGTCCCGCCCTGCGCCTGCGGCCAAGCGAGCGTCATGTTGTCGAAGGCGAGGTCGATATGCTCGCCCGCGAGATTGTTCATGACATCGCCCGAGGAGCGGAACGGCACGTGAGTCATCTTGGTGCCGGTCTTGATCTGGAAGAGCTCGGAGGCGAGATGCGTCGAGGTGCCGGCACCCGACGAGCCGTATTTCACGCTGCCGGGGTTCTTCTTCAGGTAATCGACGAGCTCGGGGATCGTCTTCGCCGGCACTTTCGGATTGACGACGAGGAGATTCGGCAGCCGTGCGATCAGGGTCACGGGCTGGAAGGCCTTCTCGGTATCGAAGGTCATGTTCTTGTAGAGGAACGGATTGATCGCATGCGTGCTCACCGTTCCGACGAGGAGCGTGTAGCCGTCCGGCGCGGCCTTCGCTACGGCGCCCGAGCCGATATTGCCGCCGGCCCCGGGGCGGTTCTCGACGACGAAGGGTGTTCCGGTCTTGGCCTGCATCGCCTGGGCGAGAATGCGGGCGAACATGTCGGTGGTTCCGCCGGCGCCGAACGGCACGACGACGGTGACGTTGCGCTCCGGCCATTCCGCCGCCTGGGCGGGGAGCGCGAGAGTCGCGAGGCTCAGCGCGAGAGCGCCGAAGAGTTTGCGCATCGGAGTTTCCTTCCCGTGATCCGGCGTACGGCAGCAGGAGCCGCGACGCCACCGACCGGAGGGTCGATCCGGCTCCCTATGCACGGCCACTCGTCACCTGACAAGTCTTGACAAGTTGAGACAGGTTTGGGCAAGTGATTTCGACATTCGAGGGAAGACATGCCGCTCTCCGACGCCTCACGCAGCAAGCTCACCGCCGTCTCGACCGCCACGATCACGACCGTGCTGTTCAAGCGCGGCTTTCGCAACGTGTTCATCTCCGGGGTCGGGCTCATCAATCCGAAGGCGCCGCGCATGGTCGGCCCCGCCTACACGATGCGCTACATTCCCTCGCGCGAGGATCTCGATACGCTGAGCGTCTTCGAGGATCGCTCGCACCCGCAGCGCAAGGGCGTCGAGGAATGCCCGGCCGGCGCCGTCTTCGTGATTGACAGCCGCCGGGACCCGAAGGCGGCCTCGGCCGGCGGCATCCTGGTGACGCGACTCTGGAAGCGCGGCTGTGCGGGGATCGTGACGGATGGCGGCTTTCGCGACACCCCGGACATCGCGGAACTGCCGTTCCCCGTCTATCATGCGGCCCCGGCCGCTCCGACCAATCTCATCCGGCACCACGCTGTCGACCTCAACGTGCCGATCGGCTGCGGTGACGTGCCGGTCTATCCCGGCGACATCATCGTCGGCGACCGCGAAGGGGTCGCAGTGATTCCGCAGCATCTCGCGGACGAAATCGCCGAGGAAGCGTTCGAGCAGACCGTTTTCGAGGATTTCGTGCAGGAGCAGGTCGAAGCCGGCCGGTCGATTTTCGGGATCTATCCGCCCTCGCCGGAAGCCAAGGAGGAGTTTGCGCGCTGGCGCGCGGCAAAGGGCCGGTGACGATGGCCGCCGGCGCGAAGAGGGATGTCGGATCCGCGCCAGCCGCGCTGCGCGCTGCACCGGAGGCGAAGCGCAGTGCAGGCGTCTACGAGCACATTCTCGAAGGCATCGTTTCGGGCGAGTTCCCTGTGAACGAGCGCCTGCCGGCCGAGACTGAGTTGGCGCGCCGGCTCGGCGCCTCGCGACCCGTCATTCGCGAAGCGCTCGCGCAATTGCGCGAGGACGGACTGATCGTCTCGCGGCAGGGCTCCGGCTCCTATGTCCGCCGCCGGCCGGACGACGCCGTCATGCGCTTCGCGCCGATCGGCTCCCTCTCCGATATTCGGCGCTGCTTCGAATTCCGAATCGACCTGGAGGGCGCGGCCGCCGCCCTCGCAGCGGAGCGGTGGGAGCAGGCCGACCTCGAGGAGATCCGGGCGGCGTTCGACGGCCTCGAAGCCGCGATTCGTGACGGGCTCCTCGGCGTCGAGGCGGACGAACGGTTCCACCGTGCCGTCGCGGCTGCGGCTCACAACCAGTACTATCTTCAGGTCCAATCGTTTCTGCAGCCGCATATCGCAGTCGGCATGAACCTGATGCGCAATCTCTCGCTGCTGCGCCCGCAGGACCGGCTTCGGCTCGTGCAGGACGAGCATGCCGCAATCGTCGCTGCGATCGAGGCACGCGATCCGGCGGGCGCCCGTGCGGCGATGCAGAGCCACATCAGGAATGCGCGCCAGCGCATGTTCGAGGGGACGCCCGGACGAGACGATGACGCGCCCTGACCCGCTGCCCTGAACGCGCTATTCCTTGCTTATCAACGCGCTCGTGCCTCGACACGATGCGCCCGACACAGGACCCGACCGCACCATGACGCGCCGCACTCCGGAATCCCTCCGCTCCCACCGCTGGTTCGGCGTCGAGGACCTGCGCGCCTTCGGGCATCGCTCCCGCACGCTCCAGATGGGCTATGGGCCCGAAGACTTCATGGGCAAGCCGGTCGTCGCGATCATCAACACCTGGAGCGACGCGCAGCCCTGCCACCAGCACTTCCGCCAGCGCGCCGACGAGATCAAGCGCGGCGTCTGGCAGGCAGGCGGCTTCCCGGTTGAACTGCCGGCGCTGTCGCTCTCCGAGAGCTGGGTCAAGCCGACCACGATGCTCTACCGCAATCTCCTCGCGCTCGAAGTCGAGGAGCTCCTGCGCTCGCATCCGATCGACGGCGCGGTGCTGATGGGCGGATGTGACAAGACCACACCCGCCACCATCATGGGCGCGATCTCGATGAACCTGCCCATGATCTTCATGCCGGCCGGACCGATGATGCGCGCCCATTATGGCGGCCAGATCCTGGGCTCCGGCTCCGACGTCTGGAAGTTCTGGGCCGAGAAGGAGGCCGGCGCCATCACGGACCAGCAATGGAACGACATGGAAGCCGGCATCGCGCGTTCGCACGGCACCTGCATGACGATGGGCACCGCATCGACTATGACGTGCATCGCCGAAGCGCTCGGCCTGACGCTTCCGGGCGCGACCTCGATCCCTGCTGCCGATGCCGCGCATCCCCGCATGGCGGCTTCCTGCGGCCGTCGCATCGTCGACATGATCTGGGAGGATCTGAAACCCTCCGACATCCTGACGCGGCAATCGGTCGAGAACGCGCTCGTGGTACACAACGCGCTCGCAGGCTCGACGAACGCCATGATCCACCTCGTCGCGATGGCGCGCCGCGCCGGCATCGAGGTGAAACTCACGGATTTCGACGACTTCGCCCAGAAGGTTCCGGTGATCGCGAATCTGCGCCCCTCCGGCGCCTGGCTCATGGAAGACTTCCACATCGCGGGCGGCATTCGCGCACTGATGAAGCGCCTCGAAGGATTGCTGCATCTCGAGGCGCGCACCGTGACGGGCAAGACGCTGGGTGAGACGCTGGAGGGCGCGGCAGTCTACAACGACGACGTCATCCGCCCGCTCGACAAGCCCATCGCCGCATCCGGTGGAACCGCGATCCTCTATGGAAACCTAGCGCCGCATGGCTGCGTGATGAAGCCGCCGGCTGCCGAACCGCGCCTGCTCAGCCATACCGGCCCCGCGATCGTGTTCGACACCTACGACGAGATGGCGAAGGCCGTGAACGATCCCGATCTCGACGTGACGCCCGACCACGTCATGGTGCTGCGCAATGCCGGTCCGATCGGTGGGCCAGGCATGCCGGAATGGGGCATGCTGCCGCTGCCGAAGAAACTGCTGCGCGAGGGCGTGCGTGATATGCTGCGCATCTCCGATGCGCGGATGAGCGGCACGAGCTACGGCGCCTGCATCCTCCATGTGTCGCCGGAGGCCCACATCGGAGGTCCGCTCGCAGCCGTGCGCAACGGCGATCTCATCACCGTCGACGTTCCGAACCGCTCGATCCATCTTCATCTCAGCGATGAGGAGATCACCGAGCGCCTGGAATTATGGAAGCCGCCGGCACGCGATTATCCGCGCGGCTACTACCGCCTCTTCGCCCAGCATGTCCGTCAGGCGCACGAGGGCTGCGACTTCGACTTCCTCGAGGGCGCGGGGGGCATCCCGGAGCCCGAGATTCATTAGCGGATGCGTATCCGCAGGCATTGCAGCTCAGTCCTCGGTGGGAGGGATAACCAGACGCTAGGAAAGCAACGAGAAATCGTTCCATGCGCCGTCGACTGCTGTGAACGGGACTGTTCCGCCAGCGAATCGAGGACATGTGAAAGAGTTTGGCTCTGAAGGTCCGCGAGGATGGAATAGCGGACCTTTACTGCTATTTTCGGGGTCTGGTTTAATCCGAACTCGACATTGCACCACAAGCTATTGTCGTCTCCTGGCCTCGTATTTGGGCGTCTGCCGCTTTTCTGAGCAGATCAATCCGCGGCTTCGCCTCTCTCGACTGCCTTCGGCGCCCGCTTCCCAACTTCGGCACGGCTCTTGCTTGAAGCTCCTGCGCCGCACCTGGGCCAGGTTACGCGAGGGAGAAGGACCGATGTCGATTTTGAGGATGACACGTAGAAATCTGCTGGCGCTGACCGCTGCTGCGCTGGTTTCCGGCGCCACGGCTGGAGCTGCAAGAGCTGAGGAAACCATCAAGGTAGGGATTCTCCACTCACTGTCGGGCACGATGGCGATCAGCGAGACGACGCTCAAGGACGTCATGCTGATGCTGATCGATGAGCAGAACAAGAAAGGCGGCCTCCTCGGTAGGAAGCTCGAAGCTGTTGTTGTCGATCCGGCCTCCAATTGGCCGCTCTTCGCCGAGAAGGCACGCGAGTTGATCAGCAAGGACAAAGTAGCGGCCGTGTTCGGCTGCTGGACATCCGTGTCCCGCAAGTCCGTGCTCCCGGTCTTCAAGGAGCTGAACAGCATCCTGTTCTACCCCGTCCAATACGAGGGCGAGGAGAGTGAGCGGAACGTGTTCTACACAGGTGCCGCGCCCAATCAGCAGGCAATTCCGGCCGTCGACTACCTCGCCAAGGAAGAGAAGGTCGAGCGCTGGGTTCTTGCCGGAACGGACTATGTCTATCCGCGTACGACCAACAAGATTCTGGAGGCTTATCTGAAGTCCAAGGGCGTGAAGTCCGAGGATATCATGATCAACTACACACCTTTCGGGCATTCCGACTGGCAGACCATCGTAGCGGACATAAAGAAGTTCGGTTCGGCCGGCAAGAAGACGGCGGTCGTCTCCACGATCAACGGGGATGCCAATGTGCCGTTCTACAAGGAGCTCGCCAACCAGGGAGTCAAGGCAACGGATATTCCGGTCGTGGCTTTCTCGGTAGGTGAGGAGGAACTCGCCGGCATCGACACGAAGCCTCTCGTCGGGCACCTGGCGGCCTGGAATTACTTCCAGTCTGTCGACACCCCCGACAACGAGGCTTTCATCGACAAGTGGAAGGCCTTCACCAAGAACGAGAAGCGCGTCACCAATGACCCGATGGAAGCGCACGTCATCGGCTTCAACATGTGGGTCAAGGCGGTCGAGAAGGCCGGCACGACCGATCCCGACGGCGTTATCGACGCCATTGTCGGCATTCAGGTACCGAACCTCACCGGCGGCGTCTCCGAGATGCTTCCGAACCACCACATCACTAAGCCTGTCCTCATCGGCGAGATCAAGGAGGACGGTCAGTTCGAAACCGTCTGGCAGGCCGACAGCCTTGTACCAGGTGAAGCCTGGTCCAAGTATCTGGAAGGCTCGAAGGATCTGATTGCCGACTGGAAGACGCTCAAATGCGGCAACTACAACACCGCCACCAAGAAATGCGGCGCTTGAGTCATTGACGCATGAGGGCAGCCGCCGGGGCTGTCCTCAACCCCTCCATCTGCAATCCTTTCATGATCAACTTGCGCAAGCTTCTGTGGACTCTCGTCCTGCTGGCAGGCATGGCCTCGGCCGCCTCTGCCGGACCTTATGAAGACGCATTGCCGAAATTCGCTTCCGACAGCTACTCGGATACGGAATCTGCGATCGTGGCTGTCGCGAGCAGCGGCCATGCCTTGTCTCTCCGTGTCATCGAGGCTTTGAAAGATGGACGGCTCCTCGTAGGGGCTAGACAGGTCCATATTCGCGATGCGTCCGGCAATCTCATCAATGCTGCCACGGGCCAGCCACACGAGGCGACTGCAGGAAGCCTCAGACCGGTTCGTGTCAACAACCGGATTCGTCGCGCCGTCGAGGCTGCGCTTGGCAATCTGACCCTGCTCAGTGCCGATCCCGCGACGCGACTCGAAGCGGCGCGCGCCGTTTTCCGCTCCCGCGACGTGACGACCTTGGAGACCCTCGATCGAGCGATTGCTCAGGAGACCGATGCCGATGTGAAGCGCGCCCTCCAGGAAGCGCAGGCGGCCATTCTGCTGAACAAGACAGATGCTTCATCCACCAACAAGCTTGGCGCCATTGAGACCTTGAAGAACCGCGGCGATCAGGACGCGCTCACTCTCCTCTCCGGCCTCCCATCGCGAACATCACCGGATATCACGGAAGCAGCGCGCAAGGCAGCCGACAGCATCCGCACAAAGCTGGCGTTCTGGAGTGCAGCTCAGAACCTCTGGTACGGGATCTCCCTCGGATCGGTCCTGCTGCTCGCCGCCATCGGACTCGCCATTACGTTCGGCACGATGGGCGTCATCAACATGGCTCACGGCGAGATGGTCATGCTCGGGGCATATACGACGTTCTTGGTGCAGGAACTCATCCGGACCTATGCTCCAAGCCTGTTCGGGGCCTCTCTCTTCATTGCGCTGCCGCTCGCCTTTCTGGTCGCAGGCTCAGTCGGCATTCTGATCGAGCGCCTCGTCATCCGTTTCCTCTATGGACGCTCCTTGGAGACGCTGCTGGCCACCTGGGGCCTGTCCCTCATCCTGCAGCAGGCCGTTCGCACGATCTTCGGACCGACGAACCGCGAGGTGGGCACGCCGGCCTGGATGAGCGGAGCCCTGGAGGTCGGCGGCTTGAGTCTCACGTACAATCGAATCGCGATCGTCGTTTTCGCCGTCCTGGTGTTCGCTACCCTGCTGCTCGTCATGCGTTACACGTCCTTGGGGCTCTATGTGCGTGCGGTCACGCAGAACCGGCGCATGGCAGGCTCGATGGGCATCAAGACGAGTCGTGTCGACGCTCTGGCCTTTGGCCTCGGATCGGGTGTCGCCGGAATGGCCGGGGTCGCACTCTCTCAGATCGACAATGTCAGTCCCAATCTCGGGCAGAGCTACATTATCGACAGTTTCATGATCGTCGTGTTCGGTGGCGTCGGAAACCTGTGGGGCACGCTGATCGGTGCAATCACGCTCGGCGTGGCGAACAAGTTCCTTGAGCCCTATGCGGGAGCGGTGCTCGGCAAGATCGTTCTTCTCATCGGGATTATCCTCTTCATTCAACGACGTCCGCGCGGGCTCTTCGCGCTGAAAGGCAGGGCGGTCGAAACATGAAAGCCCAAACCGTGTTTGATCGGCAAACCGTCGCCGTTCTGTCGCTCCTCGCCGCAGTCGCCATTCTGGTGCCTGCCATGAACACATTGGCAGCGCCCGGATCGCCGCTGCATCTCTCCGATCACTTGGTCCCTCTGTTCGGCAAATACGTCTGCTTTGCCCTGTTGGCCCTCTCCGTCGATCTGATCTGGGGTTTTTGCGGCATTCTCTCTCTTGGGCACGGAGCCTTCTTCGCCCTGGGCGGGTATGCGATGGGCATGTATCTCATGCGCCAGATCGGTCCGCGTGGAGTCTATGCCGATCCGATCCTGCCGGATTTCATGATATTCCTGAACTGGAAGGAATTGCCGTGGTTCTGGCACGGCTTCGAGTGGTTCCCGTTCGCGGCGCTCATGGTGCTGCTTGTACCGGGCACGCTCGCCTTCATCTTCGGTTGGTTCGCCTTCCGCTCCCGTGTCACCAGCGTTTATCTCTCCATCATCACACAAGCCATGACCTTCGCCCTCATGCTGGCGTTCTTTCGCAACGACATGGGTTTCGGCGGCAATAACGGCCTGACCGATTTCAAGGGAATACTGGGATTTCCTCTTCAATCGGCATCGACTCGCGTCGTCCTGTTCGTGCTCTCCGTGATGGCGCTCGCCTGCGGCTACCTGCTGTGCCGATGGATCGTGAACTCCAAATTCGGCAAGGTGCTCGTCGCCGTGCGCGATGCGGAGAGCCGCACGAGATTCCTGGGTTATCGAGTCGAGCATTACATGCTTGCCGTCTTCACCCTGTCAGCCATGCTGGCGGGCGTTTCCGGTGCGCTCTACGTGCCGCAGGTGGGGATCATCAATCCGGGCGAGTTTGCTCCGGCCAACTCCATCGAGGTGGTGATCTGGGTTGCCGTTGGGGGCCGAGGAACTCTGGCCGGCGCCATCCTCGGAGCCATCTTGGTCAATGCGGGAAAGACCTGGTTCACGGCCGCCCTGCCGGAGTTCTGGCTTTTCGCCCTAGGCGGCCTCTTCGTCCTCATCACGCTCTTCATGCCCCGCGGTATTCTCGGAACGACCGGAGAACTCGTGGAACGTTTCAGCCAAAGAGTGCAGGCCGGCCGGTCATCCAGTCCCCTGGCGCATCCGGCGGAGTAAGCCATGGCTGTACCTGTTACGCCGGCACTGCTCTATCTCGACAACGTCACTGTCTCCTTCGACGGTTTCCGAGCTTTGAATGCTCTGTCGCTCGCGATCGATCATGCAGAGATGCGGGCCGTCATCGGTCCGAACGGGGCAGGTAAGACGACCATGATGGACGTGATCACCGGCAAGACGCGGCCGAATGAGGGCACGGCCCTGTTCGAGGGATCTCATGATCTGACCGTGCTCGACGAGGCCGCCATCGCCGAGCTCGGCATCGGCCGGAAGTTCCAGACTCCGACGGTGTTCTACATGCACAGCGTCGAGGACAATCTGCTCCTCGCGCTGAAGAATCCGCGCGGGCCTCTTGCAACCCTGCTCTCGCGCCGTGCGACGCAGGAGCGGGAAAGGATCAATGCTCTCCTGGAACGAGTGCGGCTGACAGCGCACCGGCACCGCCGGGCCGGCGAACTGTCGCACGGCCAGAAACAATGGCTCGAAATCGGTATGCTGCTGGCGCAGGAGCCCAAGCTCCTGCTGATCGATGAACCTGCTGCGGGCATGACCGACCAGGAGACGGCGGATACGGCCGATCTGCTGCGCGACATTGCAAGAACGAAAGCCGTGATCGTGGTGGAGCACGATATGACATTCGTGCGCGATCTTGGCGTGAAGGTCACCTGTCTGCACGAGGGTGCCGTTCTCGCTGAAGGGCCTATCGACACGGTGAGTGCCAACGAGCGGGTGGTCGAGGTTTACTTGGGTCGATGAAGATGCTTTCAGTGGAGAACCTGTCCCTCCATTACGGTGCAGCTCAAGCCCTGCGCGGCGTTTCCGTCGAGGCGGCGTTGGGCGAGGTGACCTGTGTGCTTGGCCGCAACGGCGTAGGAAAGACATCGTTGCTGCGCGCCATCGTGGGCCACAGGCCCATCTCCGGTGGCAGCATCCGCTTCGATGGCCAGGACATTGCGGACCTGAAGCCCTTCGAGCGTGCAACGCGTGGCATCGCTTATGTCCCGCAGGGACGCGAGATCTTTCCTCTCTTGACGGTCAGGGAGAATCTGGAGACCGGCTTTGCGCCCCTGAATCGTGGCACACGTCGGGTTCCCGACGAAGTATTCGAGCTCTTTCCGGTTCTCCGGTCCATGCTGGGACGCCGCGGAGGTGACCTGTCCGGTGGTCAGCAACAGCAACTCGCCATCGGACGGGCACTGGTCATGCGTCCGCGCCTTCTCGTGCTCGACGAGCCCACGGAGGGCATCCAGCCTTCGATCATCAAGGATATCGCGCGTGCCATCCGCTACTTGCGCGACCGGAAGGATATGGCCATCCTGCTCGTCGAGCAGTATTTCGATTTTGCCCGCGAATTGGCCGACCGCTTCGCGGTCATGGAGCGGGGTGAGATCGTCCAGAAGGGCAGCCGCTCTGCGCTTGACGGAAACGATGTACGTCAACGCTTGGCCATTTGATGGCGTCTCTCAGACCGCAGGCCCCCTGCGCCAGCGCGCTGATGGGCGAGTTGCGCTCAGCGCCGCGATGTTGGGCGGGCGCACGAGGCCGATGCACATTCGGGAAAGCGGTTCCATGCGTGTCCGGCTCCCGAAGGTGCAAGGCCGGACAATCGAGGCGGTTCTGGTCAACACCGCAGGGGGCATCGCCTGCGGTGATCGCTTCGCCGTGGAGATCGAGGCGCAGGCCGGGACAGTTTTAACCGTTGCGACCTCCGCCGCCGAGAAGGTCTATCGCTCCGATGGCCCGACTGCGGGATTGTCGGTCAACCTTGCGGTCCATGCAGGCTCGCAGCTGGAATGGCTGCCCCAGGAAACCATCCTGTTCAATCAGGCGCGGCTTGCCCGGCGGCTTGATGCCGACATTGCAGAGGATGCTCACCTTACGGTATTCGAGGCCGTCGTCTTCGGCCGCGCAGCGCATGCGGAAAACATGTCGAGCGGCTTCTTCGAAGATCGCTGGCGCATCCGTCGCGGCGGACGCCTGGCCTATGCCGATACGCTGCGGCTCAAGGGCCCGATCGCCCATCTGCTGCAGAAGCCGAGCGTCGCGAAGGGAGCCCGCGCTCTGGCGACGCTGATCCACATTGCGCCGGATGCCGAGGCGCGCCTTGAGACCGCCCGCGAATGCCTGTCCTCCACCAATGGCTGCGACGCTGCCGCAAGCGCCTGGAACGGCATCCTTGCCGTGCGCTTCTGCGCCGCGTCGATCGAGGCTCTGCGCGCGTGCGCCTGTCCCTTTCTTCTCGCGTTTCGCGGCGAGCCTCTGCCGCGCGTCTGGCTTAGCTGAGGTTGACATCATGCAGCTCACACCTCGCGAAAAAGACAAGCTCCTGATCGCCATGGCCGCCATGGTGGCCCGGCGTCGCCTGGAGCGCGGCGTAAAACTCAATCACCCGGAGGCGATTGCGCTTATCACTGATACGGTGGTGGAGGGCGCCCGCGACGGACGCTCCGTCTCCGAATTGATGGAGGCAGGCGCGCATGTGCTTGCCGCCGATCAGGTCATGGAAGGCGTGGCCGAGATGATCCAGGACATTCAGGTCGAGGCCACTTTTCCGGATGGAACCAAGCTGGTCACGGTCCATCACCCCATCAGGGGCGCGGCGTCCGCTGATGTGCCGGGAGAGGTCGTGACGCTCGAAGGCGAAATCGTCTTCAACGAGGGGGTGGAGCGTGTCGCTCTCACGGTCGCCAACACGGGCGACAGGCCTATCCAGGTCGGCAGCCACTACCATTTCTTCGAGACCAATCCGGCGCTGTCCTTCGACCGCGAGAGGGCGCGCGGCATGCGCCTCGACGTTGCGCCCGGCACGGCCGTGCGCTTCGAGCCCGGCTCAACCCGTGAGGTCGTGCTGGTGCCGCTCTCCGGAAAGCGCGAGGTCTATGGATTCCGCCAAGGCGTGATGGGAGCGCTCTGATGACGGAGATGCGGAAGCCTGCCTCCCTCCCTCGTTCTGCCTATGCGGACATGTTCGGCCCTACCAAAGGCGACCGGATCCGGCTGGCGGATACTTCGCTCGTGATCGAGGTCGAGAAGGACTTCACGACCTATGGCGAGGAGGTGAAGTTCGGCGGCGGCAAGGTCATTCGCGACGGAATGGGACAGGGGCCGGCAACCCGGGCGTCCGGTGCGGTCGATACCGTCATCACCAACGCAGTGGTCCTCGACCACTCAGGCATCGTGAAGGCCGATATCGGTCTCAAGGACGGGCGGATTGCACGGATCGGCAAGGCGGGCAATCCGGATGTGCAACCCGATGTCGATATCATCATTGGACCCGGCACGGAGATCATCGCCGGCGAGGGAAAGATCGTGACCGCCGGCGGTTTCGACTCTCACATTCACTTCATCTGCCCGCAGCAGATCGAGGAGGCCCTGACGTCGGGCATCACAACGATGCTCGGTGGCGGTACGGGCCCTGCTACGGGGACGTTCGCGACAACCTGCACGCCCGGTCCGTGGCACGTCGCCCGCATGATCGAGGCCGCGGATGCCTTTCCCATGAATCTCGCCTTTGCCGGCAAGGGCAATGCCTCGAAGCCGGGAGCTCTGGAGGAGATGATTCAGGCGGGGGCTTGCGCCCTCAAGCTGCACGAGGACTGGGGCACGACGCCTGCCGCCATCGACTGCTGTCTCTCGGTGGCTGATTCATACGACGTGCAGGTGATGATCCACACGGATACGCTCAACGAGTCGGGATTCGTCGAGGACACGATTGCTGCCTTCAAGGGGCGAACGATCCATGCCTTCCACACCGAAGGGGCCGGAGGAGGTCATGCGCCCGACATCATCAAGGTGGCGGGACTTCCGAATGTGTTGCCTTCCTCCACCAATCCGACACGGCCCTACACGGTGAACACCATCGACGAGCATCTCGACATGCTCATGGTCTGCCACCACCTCGACCCGTCGATCCCGGAGGACCTCGCTTTCGCGGAAAGCCGCATCCGCAAGGAGACCATTGCCGCGGAGGATATCCTTCACGATATCGGTGCGCTTTCCATGATGTCCTCGGACAGTCAGGCCATGGGCCGCGTGGGCGAGGTCATCATCCGCACCTGGCAGACAGCGCACAAGATGAAGCTGCAGCGCGGCCCGCTTCCCGGCGAGACCGGAGACAACGACAATCTTCGCGCCCGCCGCTATGTGGCGAAATATACGATCAATCCGGCCATCGCCCACGGGGTTTCAAAGCACATCGGCTCCGTCGAGCCGGGCAAGCTCGCCGATCTCGTCGTCTGGACGCCGGCTTTCTTCGGTGTGAAGCCCGATCTGGTCCTGAAGGGGGGCGCCATCGCGGCGTCCCTCATGGGCGATCCGAATGCTTCGATTCCCACGCCGCAGCCGGTGCATTACCGGCCCATGTTCGGAGCCTATGGCAAAGCGCTCGCAACAACCTCGCTCACCTTCGTGTCGAAGGCTGCCATCGAGAACGGACTTGCCGCAAAGCTCGGAATCCAGAAGCACCTTGTTGCCGTCGAGAATGTCCGCAGCGGGATCGGCAAGAAGGACATGGTGCTGAACGACGCCACGCCTGTCATCGAGGTCGATCCCGAGACCTATGACGTTCGTGCAGATGGCGAATTGCTGGTTTGCGAGCCGGCCAGAATTCTTCCCATGGCTCAACGCTATTTCCTGTTCTGACATGATCCGCGCCACATCCCTCATTCGCCGTGACGCCGTCGACGAAGACCGCATCGTCGATATCATCACCCTCGATCATGGTGATCGCCACAGGCGCCGGATCGTGCTCCATGCTGATGGAGGCACAACGTTTCTGCTCGATCTCGATACCGCCGACGTCCTGGAGGACGGGGATGCAATCTGCCTGGACGGCGGGTCTCTGGTCCAGGTGAAGGCCGCCCCGGAAAGGCTAATCGAGGTCAGGACCGATGACCCTCTCGACCTGCTGACTCTCGCCTGGCACATCGGCAACCGGCATGTGCCCGCCGAGATCACGCGGGATGCGGTTTACATCGCCTACGATCATGTGCTGCTCGACATGCTGCAGGGACTGGGAGCGACGACCCGCATCGTCGAGCGTCCCTTCCAGCCTGTGCGGGGAGCCTATCACCACCACGAGCATGGCGGGCACTCGCATCATCATTCCCATGAGCACCATCATGGATGAGGCTCGCATCGGGCCGCTCGTTCCAGGGGAGGAGCGGGTCATCCTGCCACTCTTCGCCTGGCTGTCCGCTTCCTATCCGGTCGGGTGCTATGCCTATTCGCATACGCTGGAATGGGCCGTCACAACCGGGGACGTGACGAACGAGGAGACGCTTGTTGCGTGGCTGACCGATATGATGACGCTCGGTTTCGGCCGCAACGACGCGATCCTGTTGAGCCATGCCTATCGGGCGATCGATGCGAGTGACAGGGCTACTCTCAAGGCCGTGAACGAACTCGCCCTTGCGCTCTCACCCTCCGCCGAGTTGTTCCTTGAGACGAGCCAGCAGGGGCGCAGCTTTCTCGATGCGACTCTCGCCGCCTGGCCTTCGCCGAGACTGATCCCGCTCGAGGGCGATGCGGCCTTTCCTGTCGCCATCGGCATGGCGGCGGCGGCGCATCATGTCGCCCTGTCCACGACCTCGGAGGCTTACCTCTTCGGGCTCGTCCAAACGCTCGTTTCCGCTGCCATTCGGCTGGCCCCCATCGGGCAGACCGCCGGTATTCGCATTTGCTCGGCTCTGGCGGCGACCGTTCAGGCCATCGCACGAGAGGCCATCGATCTGTCCCTCGACGATATCGGTACTTCGTCCTTCCGGGCCGATCTGGGCTCCTTCCATCACGAGAACCAGTACACGAGGCTTTTTCGCTCATGATTTCTCATACGGGACCTCTTCGCATCGGCATCGGCGGGCCCGTCGGTTCGGGCAAGACGGCTCTGATGGAGGCGCTCTGCAAGACCTTCCGTGATCGCTATGATATCTGCGCCATCACCAACGACATCTACACGAAGGAAGATGCGCGCCTTCTGACGGTCGCTGGCGCCTTGCCGGTCGAGCGCATCATGGGCGTCGAGACGGGCGGATGCCCGCATACGGCCATCCGTGAGGATGCCTCGATCAACCTGGCCGCGATCGCAACTATGCGCAGCCGGTTCCCCGACCTCGACATCGTGCTGGTGGAATCCGGCGGTGACAACCTGGCGGCAACCTTCTCGCCGGAGCTCGCAGATCTGACGATCTACGTGATCGACGTGGCAGGCGGCGAGAAGATCCCGCGCAAGGGCGGCCCCGGCATCACGCGCTCGGATCTTCTGGTGGTCAACAAGATCGACCTTGCTCCCTACGTCGGCGCGGATCTCACCGTCATGGAAGAGGATACGAAGCGCATGCGCGGTCAGCGCCCTTATGTCTTCAGCAATATCCGCGGTGGCATCGGCGTCGATGCGATCGCGCGGTTCGTCGAAAAGGCCGGCGGCTTGACAGGAGGATCCGATGATATCGAAGCGTTTCCTCCTGGATGATCCCGGGAGAAGATGGTACGGGCTGAGCCATGAGGACTTGCTGTCATAGCGCATCCTCCACCTCACGGGTCAAGCATGCACCGTGATTCTCCAGGACCAAGCACCTCAGTCAGAGTCGTGACTTCCCCGGACTGAAGGCGGGAGGGATCTCCTCCCGCCGGATGCTCAGCTCGTTGCGTGATAGGCGGCTGTTTCGAAGTCGTAGAAGGCCTGCAGGGTCTTGGGGTCGACGAACGGAAGAACCTGGGCCATGAACACGCCGCCCATTCCCTTCGAGGGGTCGATCCAGAAGAAGGTATTGTAGAGCCCGGCCCAGGCGAGGCTGCCCGCGGATCGCCCGGTCGGCGCCTGCTCCTCGTTGATCATGAAGGTCAGGCCCCAGCTCTTTGGCAGGCCCGGGAAGAACTCCGCATCCTCCGATCGTGCGGGGTTTGTGGTCTTGAGCATGACGACACGGGTATCACCCATCGCATTCTTGCCCATCAGAGCCACGGTCTCGGGCTTGAGGACCTGATGGCCGTTGCCCGTGCCGTTATTCAGGATCATGCGCACGAACTGCAAGTAATCGCCAACCGTGGAATACAGGCCACCTCCGCCGAGCTCGCGAACCGGCTGCGGCTGACCCTTCCATTCGACCTCGGTGAGCTTGCCGTCGGAGCCGCGCTGATGCGTTGCCACACGCCGTGCCTCGGTGTCCGGCATCAGCCGGTAGCCGGTGCTGGTCATCCCGAGCGGGGCAAAGATGTGCTCCTGCATGTAGGTCCCAAGACTCTGACCGCTGATCTTCTCCACCAGCAGGCCGATCCAGTCGATCGAGATGCCGTATTCCCAACGTTCGCCCGGATCGAACATAAGGGGTGGGTAGAAGCCCTCGTTGGCACCCGAGCCGAGGACCGGGAAGTTCCTGGCCTTCGCGAAGCGGAGGAAGTCGGCATCCCATTGATCGTAGACCAGGCCCGAGGTGTGGGTCATGAGATGGCGGAGCGTGATCTGGCGCTTGGGGGCACGCAGGCGCGGCTCACCGTTGCCGTCGAAGCCCTCGAGAACCTGGAATTCGGCAGCCCGCGGGATATACGTGGAGATCGGTACGTCGAGTTCCAGCTTGCCCTGTTCCACGAGCTGCATGGCCGCGGTACCGGTGATCGCTTTGGTCATGGAGGCGATGTTGAACACCGAGTCAGGCGTCATCCGAACGCCCTGTCCGAGCGCCCGCTCGCCGAATGCGGCAAGATAGGTGGTCTGGCTCTTGTCCGTGACACCTGCGACGGCGCCCGGGATGTCGCCGCGCTCGACGGGCCGGCTCAGTGCGGTGTCGAGCATCTCCTTGAGTGCGCCGTTACCTCCGCTCTGGCCGAAGGCATGCTGTGTCAGGCTCGTAGCAGCCAGAAGCGAAAGGCCGCTGGTTTTCAGGAAGTCTCTGCGATCCATGGTCATAGACGTTTCCCTGGATTTGGTCCTGACGCGACGGATCGAAGATGGGCGATGACCACCTGACGAGTTGACGTGCTCTGAGGGTCTACAGCGCCGCGCCGCAATTCATTCGTCAAGACCAATGTGTTCGGCTGTACGCGTGTACAAAACGCAGACCTGCGGCCCGGCAATCCCGCGAGCGCAACGGGCAAGTGAAACAGATTGCCGGTTGCGATCGTCCTCGGGCCGCAACGCACAGTGTTGCTCCGCGTCAGGTCGACGTCAATGCGGGAGGAGGTGGTTGGGGCAGCAACGCCGTCGGCTTGAGGGGTAGGCCTGAAAGGGTTCTGAGCCGTCCCCGCCCATCATAGGCGCTCGCCAGAATCCCTGCGTTCCAGAGCCTTTCAGCGTGCTCTCGTCCGGCCAAATGGGACGAGATCAATGTGCGCCGGATTGGGGGTATGATCCAGCATGGCCCCATTCGCGGCATCCACAACGAGGCCGACTGAGCCGCCGGGGAGAATGGCGTTTCCGATCATCCCGGGAGCGGCCTTGTCGGTGAGTTCCGGCTTCACGAGCAGCGCGCCCGGCCGGTATCCTTTGGCCTCGGCGTAAGCCGTGAACTCCTCTTTCCGGTTCACCTTCACGACGCAGGGCGACCGGGGGCATTCGTGCCCGAGGGACGTTCGGATCTGCGCTGAGGCCGGGCTTGCCGTGATCGTGACCTCCTCCTCGACACCGCGCGTCACGGTATTGCAGGCCGTCAGACACAGAAGCAGACCCGCCGCACACCCTGGAATTCTCGCCCGCATCGATCGCCCCTGCCGCGATGGAAGGCCTGACTGCATATCACCAGCAGATAGCGCCTACGGCCAGGGTCGCCAGAGCGAAGTCTCAAAGGCGCCGGAGCGCCACCGACGCATGTTGCCGTGTTCTGTTAGCTCACGGCATAGGTCTGACCGCGCGTTTAACCAAGTCTGCAGCGGCCCTGCAGGAGCTTGCGGATATGCCTGCAATATCAATGCCGGTCGGCTGGAAATTTCGACCTTGCTCTTGCGCCTGCAGACCAGCCGCACCGGCTTCCAGCCCGCCACAGGGCGGAGATTCGCATCATCGATATGGATCAGGGTGTCGGCTTCCAGGTGCAGGAGATCGACACCGGCATGGCCTTGGTATGAACGGATTGCAGCCGCGACCAGTTACTCATCTGCGGCCAGGATAGCTCTGGTGATCGGCTCTCCACGGTATGCGAATTGGCAAGGGAGTTCGTCCGGTAGCTCCTCGACGAGCTCAGGCGCGACCTCGTTGGATGCCACTGCTCGGGACTTTACAAGTCGTGTTTGCAGCGAGCCGGGTGACGACGTCGAGCAAGATATTGGCGCCCGCGATGAGATCGGCGTTATGCGTGCGCTCGCGTGGGTTGTGGCTGATGCCGCCGATGCTTGGCACGAAGATCATCGCCGATGGCGCGATCCGCGCGATCATCTGGGCGTCATGGCCGGCGCCCGAGGTCATCCGCTTCGCGGCAAGCCCGCGCTCGCGGGCCGCGTCCTCGATCAGCGCAACGATCGTCCCGTCGAAGGTCACGGGTTCGGTCCGCACCAGGCGCTCGACCGAGATCGTCACATCCTCGGCGGCCGCAAGCTCCCTCAGATAGCCGGCAAGGGCTGCTTCCTCCGCCTGCAGGCGCTGTTCGTCGGGGTTGCGCAGATCCACCGTGAAGGTAGCTCGCGAGGGGATGACATTGATCCCGTTCGGCTCGAAGCTCATGCAGCCGACCGTTGCGACCGTGGGCGTGTTCGCGTTCCGGGCCCGGTCGCGCAGGAAGGTGATTACGCGCGCTGCGGCATGACCGGCATCCTTGCGCATGGACATCGGTGTCGTGCCGGCATGGTTGGCAACGCCCTCAACGGTGATGCGCTGCCACGAGATGCCTTGAAGATTTTCGACCACACCGACCGACACACCCTCGCGTTCGAGCACGGGTCCCTGCTCGATGTGCAATTCGAGATAGGCATGCGGCGTCAGGAAACCTGGTTCTTCGGAGCCGGCATAGCCGATCCGCTCCAGTTCCGCCCCGAGCACGGTGCCATCGGTACCGACGGCGGCCAGTGCATCCTCGACCGTGAGCCCGCCGGCATAAACGAGTGAGCCCATCATGTCGGGCGCGTAGCGCACACCCTCCTCGTTCGTGAACGCAGCGACTGCGATCGGTCGTGCGGAAGCAAATCCGGCCGCCTTCAGGGTTTCGATCACCTCTAGCCCCGAGAGGACGCCGTAGCATCCGTCATAGATGCCGGCATCGATCACGGTGTCGATGTGCGAGCCGAGCAGGACCGGTGCCTCGCCCGCGTTATCGGCGTTCTTCCATATCCCGAAGATATTGCCGACGCGATCGACCGCGGCCTCCAGGCCGGCTTCACGGAGCCATGCCACGAGGGTATCGCGCCCGGCCTTGTCGGCGTCGGACCCGGCAAGTCGGACCAGCTTGCCGTCGCGGTCGCGGCCGATTTGTCCGAATTCACGAATGCGGGCGAGCAAACGCTCCGCGTTGATCGCGAGATCGATCATGCCCGTGCCCCTGCGGCCCAGAAGGCCGCGCCGGCCGTCACGGTCTCTGGCCTCACGCCGACCAGATCGGCGTAGCGCTCCAGGTCGGTCGCGCCTTCCGTGTTGATGACGAAGACCCGGGACATTGCATCGAGATCAAGTGCCACTCGGATCTCGGGATCCGCCGCGGCCCGGACGAGGCCGGCGAGCCCCACACCGCCGCTTTCGCCCGCCACGATGGCGGGATCGCTGCCGCCCGGGCGGGCGAGGCGGTTCATCACCGCGACTGCATCCTCCTCGTCGACGGTCATGAAGGCGTCGGCAACCCGGGACAGCACCCGCCAGGCGACCCGCGAGGGCTCGTAGCACTCCAGCATCGCCATGACGGTCGGCGCGCCGGGCGCGATCTTGACGGGGCTCGCCCTGAACGTCCTCCTAGCAACCTCCACCGTCATCGCGCATTGACAGAGCGACCGGTTCGACGTTCCTGGCACGAGTGATGGGCCTTCGGCCTATCGGTGCGGGAGACTTTCGATGCAGCTCGGCATGATCGGTTTAGGGCGGATGGGCGCTAACATCGTGCGCCGGCTGATGCGCAACGGTCATTCATGCGTCGTCCATGACCGCAATCCGGAGCCGGGCCGGCAGCTCGCGGGCGAAGGCGCTGTTGCAGCTTTCTCACTCTCCGAACTCGTGAATGCCTTGACGCCGCCGCGGGCCGTCTGGGTGATGCTGCCCGCGGGAGCAGTGACGGAATCGATGATCGCCGAGATTGCACCGCTCCTCTCGCCCGGTGATGTCGTGATCGACGGTGGCAACAGCTTCTGGAAGGACGATATCCGCCGCGCCCGCGACTTGGCGCAGAACGGCCTGCACTACCTCGATATTGGGACGAGCGGCGGCGTCTGGGGTCTCGAGCGCGGCTACTGCATGATGATCGGCGGCGAACGCGAGATCGTGGAACGCCTCGACCCGATCTTCGCGGCGCTCGCGCCCGGAGCCGGCGACGCGCCGAGGACCGCCGGGCGCGAGGGTCGCGATCCGCGTGTCGGGCTCGGCTATCTTCATGCCGGCCCGAGCGGCTCTGGCCATTTTGTGAAGATGATCCACAACGGCATCGAATACGGAATGATGCAGGCGATCGCCGAAGGATTCGACATTCTCAAGAATGCGGATTCTCCGGCGCTTCCCGAGGAGCATCGCCTCAGCCTCGATCTCGCCGATATCGCCGAAGTCTGGCGTCGCGGCAGCGTCATCACCTCCTGGCTCCTCGATCTCACGGCAGCGGCTCTCGCACAGGAGCACGATCTCGCGAGCTATTCGGGCCATGTCGAGGATTCCGGCGAGGGACGCTGGACCATCATGGCCGCCATCGAGGAAGCGGTTTCCGCGGACGTGCTGTCCGCCGCTCTCTATACGCGCTTCCGCTCGCGCCAGGACCACACCTTTGCGGAGAAGATTCTCTCCGCGATGCGAAAAGGTTTCGGGGGTCATCTCGAGCCCAGGAAGCCGGGACCGTGACCGCGTCCCACGCAAAACGCGCGCGCGTCATCGTGCTCATGGGCGTTGCAGGATCGGGCAAGAGCACGACCGCAGCTCTCCTGCGCGAACGACTCGGCTGGCCCTATCGCGACGCCGATTCATTTCATCCAACGGCCAATGTCGAGAAGATGAGCCGCGGAATTCCGCTCACGGACGATGATCGTCTGCCATGGCTCCAGGCCATCGCGCATTGGATTGACGATCATCTGCAACGCAATCAGAACGCGATCGTGACCTGCTCGGCCCTGAAACGCTCCTATCGCGAGTTGCTCGTCGGCAACCGCGAGAACGTGGATCTCGTCCATCTCGTCGGAAGCAAAAAGTTGCTCGAAAGCCGCATGGCGGCCCGCAGAGACCACTTCATGCCGGTCGGGCTTCTCGACAGCCAGTTCGCGACACTCGAGGAGCCCGGGCCGGAGGAGCGTGTCTTGACGATACCCGTCACGATCAGCCCGGATGCGGTGGTGGACACGATCATCGGAGCGTTGGGCCTTCCTGGCGAGATCCCGGAAACTCGCCGGTGAGTTGACTCGGCGTCATCGCGAAAGGGGAAGCGATCCAGGCCGCCTCAGGATGAGGCACCCTGCCCTCGGCTCACAAGGGCACGGTGGACACGCTCAATCATGCCCGTATTGCCCTGCGCCACGGCATCCGTGGCGGCCGCTGCAAGATTGGCGTCACTCGGGTAAGCCAGCGCTGCCTCGCACGCGGTCCCCTCAAAGAAGACCGTATCCTCCTGAAGCGCGTCGAGCGGAACGACGCTTCCGGCCTGCCTTCCGCGGCCGACGGGCAGTGGCCTGGCCGACGGAAGGTCGCCGGACCCGACCCGGACGCTCCAGGGCGCCCAGTTTGTCCAGCCCGGGCACGTCCAGCAGGCACCAGCACCTCGGCCGGCAGTTAGGGCATCCCGATTGCTCCCTCATCCTTTCCGGTAGTGCGGCACAGCGGGGCTACTGGCTAGGCGACCAGATCCTCCAAAAAGATGATTGTCGGCGATCATATTTTATGATTAAATTCCTAAAGCTCGACAAACAGGATCAGCCGCATGCCTTTTATATCGGCAGCAGAGGCTGCAACTTTGACGGCGCTCAATCTGCATCGGCGGAGCGAGCAGGACGGCAGGGCGCTCAACCGGGTTCGCGTGTCCGACAAGACACTCCGCGAGATCACGGGGAGACGCCGGCTCGACGGCCGGTTCTTCGAGGATTTCGCGGAGGAACTCCTGGAACTTGGCTGGGTCATTATACGCACTCATTCGGCCTGGGGCTTCCTGCGCGCCAGTGCCGTCATGGGTTGGCCGCGTATCAACACATCCCGGATCAGTGACGAATTGGATCAGATTGCCGGAGGCAATCTCCATTCTGTAATCAGAGGAGCCCAGGCCGAGCTGGATACTCAGAGGGAGCCCGAAGCCGATTCCAATCCGGAGGCCCTGCATGCTGTCCCGAGAGAACTCGCGGCGGTTTGACGGAGGTTACATCCGCCCAGCCTCGACTCGCGGAGCTCAGGCGAGCGAGAGGCGAAGAGTTCGAACTCTGAGCCTGGGCTACCGCGTCTTGCTGAGAGAGCCTCGCCGGGAGAACAGACCCGACCGAGGGTCTGTTTGCAGCCGGGCAAGGTCTGCTTCGGTGACTTTGATCATCTAACGCGCCTTAATTTGCGGGAAGCCGATGTCCAGGTTGGGACGCAAAAGGACTGCCAGCAAATCCGGGGTTATCCGCGCGGCCTGGAAAGCATCCAGGTTTGGTCTGCTCACAATTTTTGTCCTTAGCATCTTCATCAATATTCTGAGATTTGTTACACCTTATTACTTGTTACACGTACTTGACCGTGTCCCTGCGAGCCGAAGCGTTGAAACGCTGGTCATGCTTACGGCTGCCGCGATTGTTGCAATCCTGACCGGACTCGCACTCGATGGCATACGTCGAAGGATGCTCGCACGGTGGGGCATTTGGATCGAGCAGCGCTTCGGCGCAAAACTTTTGGACCGAAGCCTCAACGACGCTATCAGTGCCCATTCTTCGATAGCCCGCCAGTCTCTCGACGACCTGTCCAAGTTGCGCTCGTTCGTTACCCGGTCCGCAACATCATGGCTTGACCTGATCTGGGCACCACTTTTCTTTTTTGGTGTTTATCTCATTCACCCGTTGCTCGGAGCCCTAACATTGGGAGCCGTTGGTCTCCTCATGCTGTCGGGAGTAGTTCAGGAGGCAATAAGTCGCGAACCACGACGTGCGGCGCGGCAGGCCTCGAGCGAGGCTGGGCAGATCGTCCTCGCAGCTGAGCGCAACATCGAGACCGTTGGAGCGCTGAGCATGTCACCCACTCTCATCGAGAAGTGGCGAAGAAGCGTATTTACTCAACATGACGAGCGCGACCGGTCCGAGGCGAGCGCAACCTTCTATCTCTTGATGAGAAGGGCGATCGGGCAGTGCCTGCGAATTGGTATCATCGGTGTCGGCATATGGCTGTTCCTCCAGCATTCGCTGACACTCGGCGGCATGTTCGCTGCCCGGGTGATGGCCGGGTATGGTTATCGATTGGTCGAGAAGGCCGCAAGAAGTTGGGTCAATCTAAAAGAAGCGATAGCCGCTTACAAGAACGTGAAAATGCAACTCGCCGAAGATGAGGTCAGACCGGTCTCCTATCACAGTTCCACCTACAATTCGGCGGTGCTGATAGAAGATGTCAGCTTTCGATACCCAGGAGGTCGCGATCACATATTCCGGAAGTTCAGATTAGAGATACTTCCCGGAGAACTCGTGCTCGTCATTGGCGGAGCCGCGACAGGAAAGACGACTCTCTCGCGGCTGATCGTTGGCCGCATCTTACCTAACCGAGGTCGGATCAACATCGGGGATATTGAACTGACGCGCCTTCCGGCGGAGGTGCGCGCTGAACTGGTTGGTTACTTGCCGCAGCATACCGAGCTCTTTAGCGGAACCGTGCGGCAAAACATAGCCCGAATGTCCGATGGTGCCTTCGAGGATATCATTGCTGCTGCAAGGCGAGCAGGGGTGCACGAAACCATCCTGCGGCTGCCCCAAGGTTACGACACCGAGATCTCGGACGATATATCGGGCCTATCTGGCAGCGAGCGCAAGCGTATCGCATTGGCCCGCGCGTTCTACAGGTCGCCACGACTGGTAGTACTGGATGAACCCGCAGCCAATCTGGACCGCCCGTCCCGCAGAGTTTTGGAGGCGGCCTTGCGGGAACTCAAGAACGAGGGAGCCTCCATCATCCTGACTCAAACTGTGCGCTCGCCAAGATTGGAGAAAATTGCCGACAAGGTGGTGACTCTTGGCGGCCGCTTCCCAGTCATAACCCGCTCCGGTGCAGTCGAGGAGAGACCCGAGGAACGAAGCCAAAGTGTCGATTTGAGGAGCGTAGGTTGAGCACCGCCGGGCTAATCACGCAGCAAGTTGCAGTGTCGAATACTATTCCAATGCGCAACCCCGATTGGTCTGGCACAGTCGGCCCACCATTTGGAGCGGGTTTAATAACGTTAGGCATCACCATCATTGTCATATTTCTGGGTCTCACTGCCGGATGGTCACTTCTCGCACCGCTTGAAAGCGCTGTAGTCGCACCTGGCGTGATCGTCGTCGACAGTCATGTGAAAACGGTACAGCATCTGGAGGGAGGTATCGTCGAAAGTATTGCGGTTCGCGAAGGCGACAAAGTAAAGGCGGGAGACCTCTTGATCACACTGCAGGATACGATGCCTGCCTCGGCACTGAACGAGATACGTGCTCAGTACCTTGAAGCGCGAGCAACCGCCGCGCGCCTCGTAGCTGAACGAGACAATGCGGATTCCCTAACCTTCCCGCCTGACCTAATCTCCAGGTCGTCAGAGCAGAATGTCCATGACGCAATCGCTGGACAAGAGAGCATCTTTCAAAGCCGCCGCACTCTCCTCAAGCAACAGCTGACGATCCTTGAGCGCACCATATCCGGGCTGCAGATCGAGATCCAAGGCCTGGAAGGTCAAATTGCCGCCTCTAGAACAGGTCTGACGCTGATTGGAGAGGAACTGAGTGATGCACTCAAGCTACTAAGTCAGGGACTTACGAACAGGCCACGTGTGCTGGCCCTGCAGCGTCATAAGGCTGAAATCGAGGGCTCCATTGCCAGCTACTTGGCCTCCATCGGAGCCGCGCAGCAGCGTATCGAGCAAGCACGATTGCGAAGCGCAGAGCTGCAAGCCTCAAGCGCGACAGAGGTGGTCAAAAATCTCGATGCGGTCAGGACCCGCGCTTACGAGCTTGCTCAGAAACTCGCAGCTGCGGAAGATGTCATGCAACGGACGCAGATCCGGTCTCCAACCGACGGCATTATCGTTACGATGAAGGTACATACGATCGGCGGCGTCATAAGTGCCGGGCAACCGTTGATGGATATTGTCCCGGATAACGACAAGCTCATCGTTCAGGCGTCGATCGATGCATTGGATATCGATCAGGTGCAAGCTGGTCTTCCCGTCACAGTATGGCTTTGGGCCATCAACCGGAGGAACCGCGCTGCCCTCGAGGGCAGGTTGCAGATGGTGTCCGCAGACCGGGTGGTGGACCCAAAGTCGGGTTCCGCCTATTACGTCGGCCGCGTTGAAATCGACTCAATGCCATCCGATGCGTCGGTTGCACTGCAGCCAGGAATGGGGGCCGATGTCATGATTCGAACCGGTGCCCGGACACCATGGGAATATGTAAAAGCGCCAATAGCACGCTTCATTCAAGGGTCCCTCCGGGAGGAATGAGGGCGTTGGCAATTGTTATTGGCCGCTGCGGGATCATACATGGCTGTCGTATGAGGCTGTCGGACCAGCCACTGGCGCGGAAGCATGCGTTTCCGATGACATTGGTGACCGCAGGATTGCCTCTCACTGCTCAATCGAACCTTCATCAAGTGAGGTTCCGCGAAGCTCAGTTGCGTGCGTTGACATTCTCGATGACATGGAGGTGATCGATGCTAGACTTTCCGTTACGCAGTATTTGCGCTTGTCTTTATTTTGTTCTCCTCGACATCAAACTCTGAAGGGGCTAGCATCGTTGAATCTTTAAAAAAGCGCAGCAATGTCACCTCACGATATGATCACACCCGAGATTACTATCGTTTTCGGCGGGGATACCAGTCTGGGCGATGCATATCTAAGTAAACTTAAATCTGGTGAGCATCTTCAGAGGCTGAAATTTCGCCCGCTCAGCTTCTTCGACGCGCTGGAACCTCTTATCACTGACAAGTACCGTCTTATCGTCAATCTAGAGACGGTACTGTCCGATGGACCAAAACCGCCTATCAATGAAAAGAAGCAATACTGTGGTTGGGACACGGCGGAGCGAACGATAAACGCCCTAAAGTCTATCGGAGTAGATGCTGTCTCGCTGGCGAACAATCATACAATGGATTTCGGCTCCGCCAACCTGACCCCAATGATCTCCCTGCTCAAGACGGCGGATGTTCACGTTCTCGGCGCTGGGGAGAACATCACGGAGGCATCAGAGCCCTGGAAGATACGTTCTCCTCACGGTAGCATTTATGTGATAGCGGCGTTCGAACTCCGCAGGCAATACAAAGATCTCTATTCCTTCTATGCCGGAAATAGAAAGCCGGGTGTTAATTATTTCAAGCTGCGGCGACGCAACCGGCTGTCAGCTGCAATCAGTTTGATTAGGCGAACTGATCCTAACGCTCTCATCATAGTGTTTCCTCATTGGGGGGGAGCGGTCAATTACGGTCCACCGACAGAGCGGATGTTGGACGCAAACGAGGGATTCTTCGAAGCTGGCGCTGATTTGGTGTTAGGACACGGATCTCACAATGTACAACCGTGCTTTGCGTCTCCTATTGGAACCACGGTATTCTCGATCGGCAATTTCGTTTTCAACTCACCAGGCCGATACAGAATGTATAATGCATCGCCGTACAGCTTGATTGGACGCTTGAGCCTCGGGCGCTCCCACGGCGGCTGGACGGGAAGGTTGAAGCTTTACCCCATCGTTTCCGATAACCAGAAAACCGGATATCAACCCCGACCAGTGCAAGAAAAGGAGGCGCTGGAGGTATTCCAGTTTCTATCGGTAGGCGAAAAACATGATTCCGATCGAGGGTTCGAGCTCCAACGCGACGAGCGGGGGTGGTACATTGTCCGGACAACCCCACTCAGTCGTCAATTCGCTCACCATTCTGATTCAACCGACCGTTTGTTGTAGTGTGCGCCATGATACGCGTAAGCATGACTCGGACAGCCGTGGAAGTCTCGCGCTTCATTTGCCCTGTTGCGCGATGACTTAGCAAGGCATTTCGGTGCAGGAATATTGCCAAGCTTTCTCGTCAGACCAATGCATTCCGTGTTAATGGTCGCACTGAATGCAGATTCAACGCGTTCTTGATCCGCCCCTGAACCGAGCCAAGGATGTCCGTTCAGTTCTAGGAGGACAAGGTTGTAGACTCGACGGATTAGCATGATGATAGACGCTCGCGAGGTTTTCTTGACTAGAAGATCACGTGAAGTCGTACTATAAGACAATCAGGTAGCATTGCGGAGGGAAATGCTTGTCATGCACGACGCAACTCCAGACCTCCTCTCTGCCCCCCCCGATGTCCGGTTCACCGACGCGGAGGCAGGAGGCTCATTTCCCCGGATCATCCGAAGCTCCCTACTTCGAGGCTGCAATGTGTATCACACTTCAAGTGTGCTGAGCCTCAAGGTCGACCTTGGAGGCCTAGCGCAGCTGAGGACTTCCGATCTTGGACCGGACTTTCCGCTACGGTTCAATAGCTACTTCCCCGTTGTGCCGCCTATCCTCCCGCCATCTTCATCTGATCAGGGCGTTTCCTCAGAATATCGATCTAAGCTCTTATCTCCTGCGGGCGTTGAGATTGGCGAGGCGTTGCTGGAGGCAATAATCTCCGTCGAAGCAACAATTCTCAGAACGATGTTTTTTCTGGACCGGGTTCAGTTTGCCTCCGTAATTCCCGGCAGCGATGATCATGAAGTAATTTTGGTATGGGAAACCCTGGACCCTGAGATGTCACGGTCGTCGGCAGAGGTCGCGGTAGCCGGATTCGTTGAAATATCTCGACAGAATGCTGGCCACTCGAGGAGTGGGGAGTACGAGCTCGCATTGCTGAAACTCACTCAGCGCGCAGAGAGGCGCCGTATCTCGAGTTCTACGGCGGTTCTGAAGAGAGCTGCGTCCCGACTGGGCATACCTTTCGAGTTCATTACCCGTCGACAACTGCGCCTTGGACATGGTGTATGCCAGCAGCGGTGCCTTTCGACCATGGGAGGCTCGACGTCCTATTCGGCAGTGCTGATGTCATTAGACAAGCATGTAAGCAATCTCCAACTCACTCAACTATCACTACCAGTCCCACGACAATTTAAAGTGGCCAATATCGCAGAGGCAGTCGCCGCTCTCGAACGCATAGGTAGGCCTGTCGTCGTCAAGCCAGTACAGGGCAATCAAGGTCGCGGAATTACCATCGGGGTGAAGAACCCGCAGGAAATTGATGCTGCCTTCCAGCTCGCTGCTTCCGAGGAGCACGGAGTTCTCATCGAGGAGTTGGTGCTGGGGAAGGATTATCGCCTTACGGTCGTAGGCGGGAAATTCGCTGCCGCTCTATTGTGTGTTCCACCACAGATTCGTGGTGACGGTGTGCGCACCATTCGGCAACTCATCGACGAGCTGAATGCCGAGCCTGACAGGGACAAGCTGCGCTTCTCACCGATTACTTTCGACGATGAACTCAGAGATCATCTCGATTCCCTGGGCTACGGGCTCGACTCGATACCAGCACCTGGCCAGCTTATTGCGGTCCGAGCGACCGGGCATGTATCTAGAGGAGGTATTCCGATTGATGTAACGGATCTCGTTCACCCCGACAACCGGAAGGTCTCCGAGGAGGCTGCTCGCGCGATGGGACTCGAGATTGCGGGTGTAGACTTCGTTTCGCCGGATATTTCGAGATCTTACCGCGAAATAGGTGGCCGGATCGTAGAAGTGAACTCGCGTCCGGGCGTTGGCATGCATCTGTGGCCACGTGAGGGGACATCGCGCGACATGGGGGTCGCCATTCTTCGCCATATGTTCCCGGATCCCGCCTCTGCCTGCGTGCCGTTTCTTCTCGTCGCAGGAGATCGAGGCCGTGGCTCTGTGGCCCGCTTCGTTGACGGCATGCTGCGGGCGAAGGGTCTGACCGTGGGGCTCAGCCTAAAGCAGGGAGCCTATATCAATGGGCGGTCGCTCGATGTTCCAGAGGACAAGCTGCAACACGCGCCCAACATCCTCTTGCGGCAGCCGTTAACTCAAGCGGTGGCAGCTGCCGTGTCCCTCCGCCATGTAGCGAAGCATGGACTGGGGTTACAGAAGTGTGATGCGGTGTCGCTGGTGTCTTTGGACTCGGAAAAAATTTCCGACGAGTATGAGAAGGGGTTGGCGGTTCTACTGAAGGCGAACCGAGGGCGGTTCATCGTCAGCTCAAAGAATCGGTTTGCGCGCCAAGCGCTTTCGTCTGTGGATCGATCTCGGATCGTCCTGATCGCTGCAGACTCTCGCGATCCCGAGGTGAGTGATCACCTCGCGATTGGGGGAGCAGCTGTTGTGAGGCGCTGGTCAAATGACATGACGGGACTGCAATTTGCATTCGTCGAGGCAGGAGAAGAAGTTGTATCGACTCAAATGCCGAGCCTTTCCGGTGCAAGACAGCAGCATATCGAGGCGGCCATGCATGCGTTTGCGCTCACTCATACTACCCAACTCAGTTAGATCTTACGACGATTTACGGAGCATGCGTACCGATCGCAGTATCGAATAGCTCGTGTCGCAAATCCTCCCGAATCGATCCGAAACCCTCACCACGAGGTTTGATGAATTTCTGACGGTCCGGTGTTATGCTTTGATGAGTTGCTTTCCGGTTCCTAACCGACACACTGGTATCTCAGCTAGTCGCCTGCGGGCGAATCGCGCGTCAACTATGAGTACCGGCGACAGGGCTCGGCCAACCTGTTTTATGCGCTGAGCCGCCGGCGGGACGGCGCCACGTGGGTGTGACACCACGCCAAGCCAAACAGGAGTTTGCCGAGCAGATGCATGCTCGTCTACATGCAACGTTCCAGGGCTTGGGTGATTGTGGTGGCGCTGGATAATCTGGGTACCCACCCTTCGGCTGCAGGCAGGTCAAGCATCAAAATGCGGCCGACCCCATTGTCGTCGATTACACCATTATCCAACCTAGCGTCATCTGCTTATCGGCAGCGTTCACTGCAAATCTCTCCTTGGCCCAAGCAAGCCCGGGCTTTCCGATTGCGGGACCGACGTTGATCCACTGGCGATCAAGATATAATTTGGACAACTCATGATCGATGTAAGGAGTCACGTTATATTCATTGTCGCCTCTGCGATGAACAGAAGCGACCCATGATGCGCCGAGATGGCTTCCGACCCCGTAGCCGATCACGTCATCGTCCAGCACCACGGCCAGATGGCGCACGCCCAACGGCTCCAGCAGAGACAAGTTCTCGAACGTCCAGACCGTACGCCGTCGATGATAGGTCGTCCGACCGTTTGCCGTCTTTGCCGCATACCACCTGTCGTTGCAGGCCAGCACGCGAGCCAGGTTCTCCGGACCAATCGGCTCTACATGCGCGCCAGCCCTCGAGAGCCTGCCGACTTTTTTGCGGGTTCCTTTCCAAGAGGATCCGCGCATCTCGGAGACGGTTTCGCGGTGCCAGACGAATTCGCGATGGCACTCGACCTTATTGAAGTCGTTCTTCCAGCCTTCCTCCCGCTGTTCAGGCACATACCCCAGGAGATCGCCGGGCCGGAGCGCCTTTGCTTCGCGGTCGAGAATGCGCTCATACGCCTCCCAGTCGGACACCAGCGGCAGCAGCTTGGTCTTCCGGCCGAGACGCAGGAGAATGCAGTCCGCCTTGACCTCCTCCGAGGCCCCGCGGGCAAAGTCCTGCGCCAGTACCAGCAAATTCATGCCGTAACCAGGAAT
>NZ_LN811350.1:101469-103459 GCF_001006805.1 Microvirga massiliensis
GAGCATTGAATTCGATTCAGCTTCTGCTGGGGGACGACGAATCCTCAAGATACTCCAAATGGATGAATGGTGAATCCTGCGCACGGTGCAGTTCCATACCGTCGAGGGAGAACTGGCTCACAACACGGAGGCACGATCATGATCTCAACCGGCTCCGGCCTGACGCAGGCGTCTTTGGACGGGACCACCTTCGACGTCTACACCTACAAGCCGGACGGAACGATCAACGGCATCCTGCTGGTCTATCATGGTACCGGGCGCACGGCTGCTAGTTACCGCGACTATGCCATCGAGCTCGCCGATCGCGAGGGACTCCTGGTAGCCGCGCCGCTGTTCGACAAAGACCGGTTTGCCAGTAGAGACTACCATCTTGGCGGCCTGTTGGATGGCTCCCACGACCTCAAGCCAGCCAGCCAATGGACCACGCGCTTCGTGGCGCTCCTGGCCGACTGGGTGCGGACCAAGGAGGCAAGCTCATCACTGCCGTACTGGTGCTGGGGCCACTCGGCGGGTGGGCAGTTTCTGTCACGCGTGGCTGCGTTCGAGCAGATTGCGGCCGAGCGGATCATCGTCGCCAACGCCTCCACCCACGTGCTGCCGCTGCTCGGCAGCTATCCTGATGGCGAGGCGGTGCCATATGGCATGGGCGGCGTCTACAAGGGCGCCGAGGAGCAGGAGAAGCTGAGGGCCTATTTGGCGGCGCCGGTGACGATTTATCTCGGCACCGAGGACGACGACCCCGAGGACCCTCACCTAACCATGACGACCGAGGCCCAGCGTCAAGGCGAACAGCGCAAGGATCGTGGCGTGCGTACTTTTGCACTCGGTCAGAGCCAGGCCGCCGCTCTGGGCTGCTCATTCGGCTGGGAACTGGTCTATGCGCCGGAGGTCGAGCATTCAACCTCGCAGATGATCCATTCACCATGCGTGCTCAGGGCCATGGAGCTGTTCGATGCCCCCGTGCCAAGCGAATGCTGTGCAGATACGGACAATCGCACTGGCTGATGTTTTTGGGCGAGACCTTCGCCGACGCCAGGATGGTCCATCTGATTGGTTGCAGTGGCGCGTGACCGGGCCCCAGTTTCCGTCGATGGATGGTGGAGTCCGCAGCTTGGAAGGACCGGACGACCGGGACGATGGAGAGTTCAAGCAACTCAGACCGGCCGATTTGATGTCCAGAATACAGCTTGACTCAGCGGTGCTGGTTACGCCTGTATCCACCCCAACGTCATCTGCTTGTCGGCGGCATTCAACGTGAATTTTTGCTTGAACTCCGCGAGCCCACGATTTCGTCTTACAGAGCCGGCGTTGATCCACTGCCGGTCGAGATACAATTTACAGAGCTCGTGGACGATCAAAGGAGCCACGCCATTCAGATAGTCGCCTCTGCCATAGAAATAATTGGCCCATGATGCGCCGAGATGGCTTCCGACGCCGTAGCCGATCACGTCATCGTCCAGCACCACGGCCAGATGGCGCACGCCCAACGGCTCCAGCAGAGACAAGTTCTCGAGCGTCCAGACCGTGGATGCTCGATACCGTAGAGGCCTACCTTTTGCGGCCTTTGCCGCATACCACCTGTCGTTGCAGGCCAGCACGCGAGCCAGGTTCTCCGGGCCAATCGGCTCCACATGGGCGCCGGCCCTCGAGAGCTTGCGGATGTAACGGCGGAAACTCTGCAAAGAAGATCCGCGCATTTCCGAGACGGTTTCGCGGTACCAGACGAACTCATAATAGCTCTTGGCAATCACGACGTCGTTCTTCCAGCCTTCCTCCCGCTGTTCAGGCACATACCCCAGGAGATCGCCGGGCCGGAGCGCCTTTGCTTCGCGGTCGAGAATGCGCTCATACGCCTCCCAGTCGGACACCAGCGGCAGCAGCTTGGTCTTCCGGCCGAGACGCAGGAGAATGCAGTCCGCCTTGACCTCCTCCGAGGCCCCGCGGGCAAAGTCCTGCGCCAGTGCCAGCAGACCCATATCGAACGCCGGCA
>NZ_LN811350.1:104683-129043 GCF_001006805.1 Microvirga massiliensis
CAGAGCAGGCGAGAGTTAGGGCGAACTCGGCGGGTGCAACCGCAGTGTTGGTGGCCGATTGGCTGTGATGCTTCGGCGTTCCAGCCGCTTCTGAAGGAGTTTTGCCAAGTTCCGCATTTGCGTACCTCTGGCTGATCCTTTGAGAAAAATCAGACTGCCATCCGTCATGTTCGACTCGACTAGCCCGAGCACCTGATCAATCTCGGCCGCCCTGCGCACATTAGCTTGAAGCAAGTTGAGATAGTGCTCGAGCAGGTCTAAACCATCTGCAAACAGAATAATGACTGTTGGTTCACAATTTTTTATGTCTTGCGCGAGCATCTTATATACATCATGCTCCAGTCCTTCTATATGAACGATTTTCCCTATCACGAATATTGAGCTTGTGTAATGTTTGGAGATTCTACGTATATAATTTAGGACACTCGAAAACGAGACAAGTGTGGCGTTATGACAATCATTCAGGAGATATATCTTCTTGTCGCGGATGGTGTAGTCATGCAATTCCATCTTGCGCCGCGCCAGCGACAGCTCCGGGATCGTGTTGATCAGCAACTCCGGTGTTACGCCGAGATCCAGCGCACATTGGGATGCAAGTGCTAGATTGCTAAGAGGACCAGGGCCCACGATGTGCGTTTGCACCTCGGCGGTGTAATCCGGCAAAGAGACGCGCAGATGCGTCACACCGGGCTCTTCCCATAAAGGTTCCATCGCGAGCGTCGCTGTGGAAGAGTCCCCGATTACACACCGTCTGTGGTTGCCTGCAGCGGAGTGTAACGTCTCGATCTCCTGAACATCGGCGGCAAAATATGCGCAGCCATCGGAAGGCAGGGATGAAAACAGCTTCGATTTCACCTCCGCTACATCCTTCGCGGTCGGTGTACGTGAGGTAAGGTTTACGCCTATCGAAGTGATGATCGCGTCGTGATGCCGAACCATTTCCAATGCAGTGCGCCCATGCATGCCGGCGATTGCTCCGCCGCTGATCTCGATAACTGCGAAGTCGTTCTCCGGCGGGAGATTGGCGAGGCTGAGCGCAATGCCCTCGACCGTATTCCAGTTTCCGAACGACGCGAAAGTTGCTCCTTTGGCGCTCAGAATAGCTGAAAGAAAGTCACGCGTAGAGCTTTTACCGGCGGTCCCGGTGATGCCTACGATCCGTCCCTTGAACCGGGCACGCTGGTATTCGGCTAAAGCAAAAAGAGCATCATAGGTCGACTCGACGACAAGCACTGGAACGTCGGCTGCGATAGCGGTCTCCTGAGGGGTGACGATCATCACGTTGGGGTTCTCCCGAGAGCGACGAATAAGATCGTCGACACTCATGTCCTTCTGACCGGAACCCTCAATGGTTTTCTTCGGCCATCCCCGTCCGTGAACATGCAGGACGATGGTGTCCGGTTGAACATACTGAAGCGGGAATGTGAGGCGACGGTATGCTCCGACTGCGGGCTTGGCAGCAACCCAACGCCCTCCGGTAATGTCTCGGACTTCCTCCGCACTCCAGAGAATGGGCTTATTCATCCTAGCACCTCTGCTCCTGACTGAGCGGCACTATCCTCGAGCGTGAAGTGCTGCGGGCCGCATCCTTCAGCCGGCAGGCGTCGACGATCGAGTCCATCTCCGGTCATGGAGTGGCTCTTTGTACGGGTGTTTGCCGGAAGCGCAAACACGGGAATGCACCGGAAACTCAGTGGCGTAACCGCCGCAGACGCATTCTTCGAATACACGTTCGCCTCATGCTCGTGGCTCAGCAGGGTGGAGGGATTCTTGGCAGAACTGACGAAATACCGCCTGAGATCCGGTGACTTCAGCTCGATTCTGGATCTGCAGGCCGTCATCAGTCGCTACCTCGCCGAGCTCAAGAGCACCTATAGTCCTCTAATTGAGCAGCCTACCCACACGAGACCATCGATGCCGGCAGGTGCAGAGGCACGCAGTGTCGAATTCGGCCCGCTAATGCGCCGGCTCCGGCTCGCTCGCATTGAATGCTGCAAGCGCCTCGTCGGCACGAAGCATCCCTCCCGCGGAGTGTCCGATGTCTGGAGCCTTCACCATGCGCCAGCGGAAGTCCCATCCCTTCGCCTTTGCAATTGAACTCGCCATCTCGAACGCGCGTTCACCACGTTCGAGGCGATTGCTTCCCTGCCGTTTCGCTGCGGTACTTTGAGACAAGTTCTCGTCGCCAGTATCGTCCTCACCCAGATAGATCGTTATCGGAAGTTGCAGATAGGCTCTCAGCTGGCTCTCGGCTTCCGCTGGGCTAAAGACTCCTCCCAGCCCGTACGGAGCTCGTTCGTCGGTCGACGGGAGTACATAGGTGGATGGGTTGGCAATGACGATCCGCGTGGCATCTTTTGGAAGGCTGAAGGCCGCGACACGCGATAGAAATTGACCGCCGGCCGAGTGGCCAAACAGATAATATGGTGCGTTGAGCCGTCGCTCTTCCAGTCTGGCCCAAGTGACAAGATCGGCGACTACCCAGACGGCCCATTCCTCCCGCGGGATCACCTTTCCATCCCGAATGATTCCGCCCAGCTGGTACCGCCAGACTGGAAAGTTCTCCTTGTCGAGAAGAGGGGCGAAGACGATCATACATCTCTCGTCTGCCAGGCTGCGTGCGGACTTCTGGTACGAAGACGCCTTTCGGCCGATGCCGTGAAAAATGAACAACAATGCAGGGTCTGAGCACCCCTTTGGGCGATAGGTGTAGACAGTGACCGGGACACCACGCAGATAGGCAGTGACCTGTCCCGAGTCGACATCGCGGGCGAGTCCGTCCGGTGCTCCAAAGCTCGAAGCAAGTCCGAACAGCAAAATTGTGCAAATCGCGGCGACACCTCTACGAACCGAGTATGCCGCTCTAATGGCCCTGCTTCGCGCGATCATCCGGGTGTTCCCTTCGTTCGCCCTTCCATCTGCTCACAAGTTTGAGCGAGTACAAAGACGCGCCGCTCTTTACTTACGCCTCTTTTGTTTGGTGGGATTGGCACTGCAATTCTCTTGATGCCGGTACGCTACTTTCAATGAGCGCCAATCCAATCGACCCATTCATATGCACCTAGCTTTCGGCATGGCCCAAACGAGGAAATGCCATTCGAATCGCCCCCAGTTCACGCAAACGGATTGGCCGTAAATTCGCTGGACAACAAAGCTAGACTCGCTTTCTGACTGCCAACTACGTTTTACTCAGGGTTGAGTTGATTGGGAGAGCCCTCATTGGCTTTGTCTCCACGCTTACGAACAGATCCGTCTCGGCAAAATCATCGCCGTAACCTCCTGCCGTGCCATATTCTTCCCTAATGGGGCGCCGGCCGTTCGGTCGATCCGCCGATGCACTGTTTGCAGCGACAGCAGGACCGATGCGTGGTAGGTTCAACCCCAGGAGCATTGCTCTTCGCTTCACATCGAAGCTCCATGCGCTGGTGCAGGTAGGGGGGATTTGAGTCATCCCCATCTGCTCGAGTAGCCTCTCGAGAGCGCGTGGCGTGGCGTCAGGTGCTACTGCTTGAATCAGGAGTGTTTCTAGTTCTTCGGCCGGCGGATCGTTGCGGCGCAGAAATGCAGGGTGATAGCCGCCTTTCCTAACTCTTGGCACCTTGAGCTCGAGCCGGCCCGCACACGTCTTCCAGGTCTGTGCTCTATATCCGTTTCTGCTGTTAACGCGGCTCGGGCATCGTTCCCTTGGCCCCGCTCCACAAATTACAGCAACTTCTGCCGCCATGGCTCTCTCAGCGATGACTTTCAGAAGCTCTTTCAGATGCTCATTGATGCCATTCTCGATGCCCTGTGTTGTATCTGTTGACGAAGGCCATGCTCCGTTGGCATGGACCTGTGTACTTCCTGCACCGAGAGGTAGGGCTTCTGAAGCATTCGATATTTCTACACGGTACCGGTTCTCACAGAATTCATCGAACGCACGGACCCGCCCCATAATCGCAGGCGTGAGTGCCCCATCCTGCAATTCCCATGGGGTGTAGACGGGTAACCCCGTTGATCTTTCAGTCTCGCGCATCATGAGGGGAGACTGGGTCAATCGGCCACTCACGGCCAGGACCTTGTGCCCAGCGGCCCTCAATGTATCGACCCCGCACTTCGCGCCCATCGAATCGTAAGCTGCGAATACAACTCCGACGGAATCGGTCCAGAGGCCCTCCGCCTGAATAACCTCGATGGTCTCGAGATGTTGGAGGCCATCGGCAATTTCTACCACGGCGACTTCGCATCCCTGCTGCGCAGCGCTGTGGATCAATCGCTTGGTGGCAGCAACGATATCATCCAAAGGTATCAGATAAGTGCTGGCGAGCCCACCATCCGTGAAGTCGAGAACCACATCGGCCCCTGCATCTCGCACGATCCAGAGGTCGTTTCCGGAACCAGTTCCAGTGGCTTTGATCGCCGCAACCCGGTGGCCTGCGCCCTTCAAGCCCCTCACGAGTGACGTCGACGTGAAAGTTTTCCCGGCGTTCATTGAGGTACCGAGAGAAAGCACAACCTTTATCGGGGCACTCGAACCAGATACAGCAACAGCGAAGTCCCTGAGATTTAAACGATTGCCGTCGGCATCACCGATCAATCCGAGCGGCGTAATTCGGGTGGACGGGATCATCCGCTCGTTCCGCGTGATTTCGCACGACGCGACCCCGCCGGCAGCGACCAAGTCACAACTACTCAAATCCTCCCCAATCACTCCCTCGAACTGATCCGGCGCGTATCGATTCCCGAAGCACACAATGATCTCGTCCCCGGGAAAGAGGTGAGCGCGTCGCCCATCGGTCAGTTCGATGCGTCGCTGCTTACCGATCTCGTCAATGCGAGCCAGTACCAAATCGCCGGATGCAGGAGATATGGCGGGTCCGGAAATTAGGCTCAGCATCGATTCTGGGCCTACGCGCCGAGTCGTATACGCGCGCTTCGCGCGCGCCACACGCCTCGGGTCTAATTCCTCTACGGCCATCTGCTCACCTCCAAGGCCATCACCCCCGCTACTTAGAGTTTATTGCGTTTTGGCTTCGTATCGGCGTGAACGTCACGTCCGGTTTTGTCATTTTAAAGGCGGTACGGCAAAATTGAAGGCAGCACGGCAAAAGCAACTGGCACTGTATTTCGCCGTCCACGGTTCCTCAGTTGCCTCCTTTGCTTTATTGACATTGGCCACTTGGCTTGGTTAAATTGCTAGTTCTGCCGCACCGAGCTTCAGTGCAGGGGCCACGACGGGCGCAAAGTCGTCGCTTGCCTTCCAGCAACGAAGCGTGACGCGCTTGAAGTATTTGAGCTTGCCGACAGTGATTCCGCCAACTCGGATTCGGGAAGCAGCGCAGATCACCGGCACTGAATGGATCGAGGCGTACGATCGTGTGGCGAATGGATGCAAGATCTGCAAACGACGACGCCGCAAACTTCGGGCACGGCGGAGGGCGCGCTCGATCATCGCGCAGCAAGCGGCTAAATGACCTTGCAAAATTGATGTGTTGCTCTCGACGATGCGCGGTGAGGTGAGGCGGTGCAACGGGACGGGAATGAGCAGCGCGTACGAGTCGCTCGCTACCGACCGTCCTGATCATTCGAGGGCACGCTGAACCGACTGGATGCCCGGAGATAATCCGAGCTGCATGCGAAGGAGCATTCACTGGCTCGGCTGCAGCTTGCGCGCGGCTAGATCGGGCTTTTGGATGGCCGTTCATCTTGATCATGTGAGGTCCGCCTCTATCGAGATCGACACCGAGCGACTGGACAGGTTTGCTTCGGTATCGCGATTGCTGTCCCAGGCTGCTTCTACGCGATGGAAAGCAAATTCTTCAGGCGGGGCAGGCCGGACGCGCGGACGTGGTCTCAAAGCGTGGATGGAACGGACACGACATCGGCAGTTCTCCGAGGCGAGATCACATCTAACTCACAATGACGGGTTTTTCAGAAGCACGCGTGTCCTCCTAACTGACCAGAAGCGAGGCAGTTCCTTCTGTACTTTCAATGGGTCCGCTCGGCAAAGGGTGTTCCAACATGTGCTTTTGCGTGAGCCTGGATGCCGGGTCTCCATCATATAGAGTAATTTTATACTACCTTTGACTTATAGTGCGCAGCGATGAGCCATGCACCGTGATACTGGATCCAAGGATTCCAGGCTGAGCGCGTGACCGGCGTGCACGCGGCGTCGCAACACGGCACGGCCAATACTCCTTCTGGTGGATGTCAGTTCATCAGCGGCAGCCGTGCCGAGTATCGTGCTGGTGTCGGCTGCAGTTAATCCATGAAGCGGAAATCCGGTCCGTTAGGGCCTCCGTGAACAGGAACTGATCGCTTAACGTCTCGTCCGGCCTCGGCGAATCGAGCCTGCCGCCGTGCTCCGTCCAAGAGGGGCTGACTGGATTGGTTCGGGGAATGACCGATGGGTGACCGACCCTGGGGCAAGCCACTGAATCCGATTGGCCTCGCTTGCTCGCCCACGGCTTGATTTGCCATCCCGGAAGAAACCGGGGGCGGCAGCCAAGCGTCCGGCCGTGAGCACGGGGAGTCGGGCAACGGCCGGAACCGGCCGCTCGCGCGGGTCGCGCGAGCGAATCGGCGGCTGGGGCGAAGACCCCTGTCGCATTGCAACACGATTTGGACTAGTTTCCAGCCGGAATTTTCGGAATTCCGCGAAACCCTGAACCTCCAGTTTGATCGCCGGCGGACCTGTATCCTTGCCTCAGCATTCCTACGAAACGGCAATTTCCGGTGAGCGCCGGCAGGTCACGGCCCTGTTTTACGACATCGTCGGCTCGACGGACCTGCTCCAGAATCTCGATGCCGAAGACTTTGCGCGCATGCAGCGCCGGCTCCACAACCAAGCCGCCGCCGTGATCCGCAACTACGGCGGCCACCTGGAGCGGATCCACGGGGATGGCGGCTCGGCCTATTTCGGCTATCCGATCGCCTCGGAGGACGCTGCGGAATGCGCGGTTGCCGCCGCCCTCGAGCTCGTCGAGGGCTGCAGGCAGAGCGCTGAAGCCGGAGATCCACGGACGGCCATCCAGATCCGCGTCGGGATCGCGACCGGGACCGTCGTGATTGCCGACATGAGCGACACGAGCCTGCCGGCGCAGGACGAGGTCGTCGGGATCACGCCTGCTCTCGCGGCCCGCATCCAGGGGGAGGCGGAGCCCAATGGAGTTGCGGTGTCGGAGGTCACTTATCGGCTGACGCGCTCCCGCTTCGAGTACAAGTCCATGCCGCTGCGGCCGCTGAAGGGCTTCGGTGAGATGCGCCTTTGGAGCCTGCTTGCCCGGCGTCCGCAGACCGACCGCTTCTCGTCGGCGGAGCGCATGCTCACGCCCCTGATCGGCCGGGCCGACGAGCTCGAGCTGTGCCGCCGCCGCTGGGCTCGCGCCCGGACGGGACAAGGGCAGGTCATCTTCCTGACCGGCGAGCCGGGGATCGGGAAATCCCGCCTCGTTGCCGAGTTGCGCCAGGAGCTCACGGGGCCGGACAGCGAGCCGCGCCTCTTCCAGTGCCTCGCGCGCGGCAATACGCGCCCGCTTCACCCTTTCCTCGACACTCTCCGGCAGGAACTCGGCGACGATCCGAGCGGCCCCTCGCGGCCGATCGATCCGGCTGCGATTCGCACCCACTTCGCGACCGCAGGTTCGCCGATCGCCGGACGGACCGCGGACATGCTCGGCTTCCTCTCGGGAGGGGCAGCCAACCTTTCGCGTATCGTGCCGGAGGAGGAGCTTTCCCAGGACGAGATCCGGCGGCGCGCGATCGGCGCGGCCCTCGAGGTCATCGCAGCCTGGTCCCGGATCCGGCCACAGCTGATCCTCATCGAGGATCTACACTGGGCCGACAGCTTCACGGAGGCGGTCGTTTCCGAACTCGCGGAGGGCATCGCGAACTTGCCGGTTCTCGCGATCGTCACGACCCGCGACGAGGCCCCGCACGATCTGTCCGGCGAACCCAACGTGCTCGCGATCGCCTTGTCGCGACTCGATGCCGGTGCGACGCCCCGGCTGCTCGCGTCGATCTGGCAGAACCAGCCGCCTCGGGGCATCGCGTCGTTCATCCACGACAAGAGCGACGGCGTCCCCCTCTTCGCCGAAGAGCTCGCGACCCTGCTGAAAGAGCGCTTCTCCGGATCCAGCTCACAGCTGCAGGACTGGGAACGCGCGCTCCGGGAGAGCGGCATCGTCACGCTCCAGGATCTCCTCGCCGCGAGGCTCTCGGGACTGGGGCCGGTACGGCGTGTCGCGCAGGTCGCGAGCGTCATCGGGCGCGAGTTCTCCACCGATCTCCTGGCCCGGATGCTCGCCGGGGAGACCCTGCCCACGTCGCTCGATGTGGCTCTCGAAAGGCTCGTGGAATCCGGCACGATCCGGCGCCGGGAACTCGGCGACGGCTCGACCTTCCGCTTCCGGCATGTCCTCCTGCAGGAAGCGGCCTACGATTCGCTGCTCAAGGCAGACCGCCGCGAGATGCACCGGCGCATCGTCGATCTCGTCACGACGGGAGAAGTCGCGGCGCCTCCCGACGACATCATGGCCTGGCACTGCGAACAGGCCGGACACCTACTCGACTCGGCGCGCCACGCGATCCGGGCGGCCTCGAGCTGCGCGATCCGCTCCGCCATGATCGAGGCCGAGGCGCTGCTGTCCTCCGCCGAGAGTCGCTTGGCCGGACTCGCACCGGATGAACAGGTCCAGGAGCTCAGGCTCGAGCTCCTGATGACGCGCGGTCCCGTCGCCACGGCCCTGTTCGGCTCCGGGTCCGAGCAGGCGCGGTCCATCTACGAGCAGGGCGTCGAGATCTGCGGACGGATGCCTCACCCGGATCCGGAAAAGTGGTTTCCGCTCTATTGGGGCTGGTGGTTCACGACGCCGGATTACGGAGTCTACCGCGAGCGGGCCGAGGCCGTCCTGGCCTTTGCGGGGCACGCACCCGATCCGGAGATTCGGCTGCAGGCGCTGCACTGCGCCTGGGCAACGGACTTCAATACGGGGCAGCACGTGGATTGCCTGTGCCGGGTCGAGCGGGGCCTTGCACTCTATGATCCGAAGCAGGCCGGCACCAGCCGCGCGCGCTATGGCGGTCATGACGCCAAGGTCTGCGGGCTGGCGCAGCGGGGCCTCTCGTCCTGGTTCCTCGGCGACGCGAAGACGGCGCGCGAGAGCGTGGACGCCGCGCTCGCCTGGGCCGAAAAGATCGATCATCGCGGCAGCCTCTGCCACGCCCTCGACTTCGCGACGGTGCTGAGGCGCTACGAGGGAGATCCCGCGGGAGCCCTCGTCTTTGCCGACCGGCTCGGCGAGATCGCCGACCAGCACGGGTTGCCGAGCGTCAAGGCCAAGAGCAGGATCTTCCGGGGATGGGCACGCGCGCATCTCGGTTCTCTGGAGGAGGGCCTGCAGGAACTCGAGGCCGGGCTCGCGCAGCAGCGCGAGATCGACACTCCGGAAGATTTCCCGGTCTATATCGAGATGCAGGCCGAGCTCCTCGGGATGTCCGGGCAGAACGCCGCCGGAATCGCGCTCATCGGCGAGAAGATCGAGCGCGCGGAGCGAATGGGGCACGTGTTCTGGGTTCCGGAGCTTTATCGCCGGCGCGCGCTTCTCCGGCACGCTGCGGGAGAGGACGAGGCGGCGTGGCGCGAGGATCTGGCCTGCGCGATCAGGACGGCCGAGCGCAACGGCGCCACGATGCTCGTCGCGCGCGCGCGCGCCGATCTCGCGCGCCTCGCGGGCGAGATCGAGCCGACGGCATGAAGATCGGCAAGATCGGCATCGCAGCCCGATGAGCAGCGGACATGTGCCCGCACCGGATGCCGTTCCGGAGCGCCTGCGCATGTCGTCCCGAAGCGGCAGCCTGCCACGATCGGAGGAGCGGAGCCGGGTGCTCGTCGAGTCCCTACTGAGGCGGCGGGCGGAGTTCGGCATCACGCGCGTCGGTTGCATCACCCGGCTCGATCGGATCGGCATCCCGGTCGTGCAGGTTGTGCGACCCCTCTCCCTGTCCAATGCGGTCAGCCAGGGCAAGGGGCTGACGCCGGTGCAGGCGGCTGCATCTGCGCTTATGGAAGAGCTCGAGGTCTGGGCCGGCGAAAACCTACCGCGGGAGCGGATCCGGACCTTCAGCGCCAAGGCGCACGGCCCCGAGATCGAACGCCTTTACGGAGGCAGCCTCGCCGATGGGGCGGCGCAGGATTGGGCCATGCGCCCCATGGCCTGGATCAAGGGCTGGGATCTTTTCACGGCGCGCGTCCTGCCGGTGCCGCTTTCGCTCGTCGACACCGTCTACACCCTGCCCTCGCCGCATCCGGAGATCTTCCCGCGTACGACGACTGGGCTCGGGGCCGGCGCCACGATGGAGCAGGCGATCATTCATGCGGCGCTCGAAATCCTCGAGCGCGACGCCGTGGCGGCGGCTCATGGCATGCCGCATTTCTTCAACCGACAACAGGTCGACCCGGACACCGTCCGGGCCGGGGCGGCCGGCGCGGTGCTCGACCGAATCCGCCAGGCCGGCATGCTCACCGGGATCTGGCGCGTGCCCGCCCGCCACGGCCTGCCCGCCTATTGGTGCCACGTGATGGAGCCGGGCGACGGCAGCGAACTCGCTCCGCTCCCCGCCGCCGGCTTCGGCTGCGACGGCACGCATGACGGCGCCCTCGCCCGCGCCCTTCTCGAAGCCTGCCAGGCGCGGCTCTCGGCAATCTCGGGCGCCCGCGAAGACATCACGCGGCGCGCCTATCCGGCCTCCTATGACCGCGGCCACCTCGCGTCGTGGCGGCAGCATCTGCGCAATCCGGACCGCGCACTCCGCTTCGAGCTGGACGCGAGCCCGCGCGATCTCTCATGCGAGGATCTCGTCGAAGCGCTGAAATGCGCCGGTGCCCGTGCTGCGCTCGTTGTTCCGCTCCATGAGGATGCCGAAACGGGAATCTGCATCGTGCGCGTCGTCGCTCCGCCCTTGCGTCCGGCCGCATAGGAAGCACGATGCCGAAACCGATCGTGGTGTTCCTCGGCCCGACGCTCGGCCATGAAGAGGCGACGATGCTGCTCGACGCCATCTATCTCCCGCCCGCGGAGCAGGGCTCGGTCGTCGCGGCAGTTACGGCTTACGATCCCGGTGCGATCGCGCTGATCGACGGCGCTTTCGCGAAGGTCCCTGCGGTCCGTCACAAGGAGATCCTGTGGGCGCTCGCCCGCGGCATTCCCGTGCACGGCGCCGCCAGCATCGGCGCCCTTCGCGCAGCCGAACTCGCGCCGTTCGGGATGCGCGGACACGGTTTCATCCATCGCTGGTATCGGGCCACGCCCTTCGCGGATGACGACGAGGTGGCGGTTGCGACGATGCCCGCTGAACTCGGGGCCCGCGCCTTGAGCGAAGCGCTGATCAACATCCGCCTCACGCTGAAGCGCGCGGAGCGACGGGCGGTCATTCCGCGGGACGTTCGTGTGGCCCTGGAGGATCTCGCGCGCTCGCTCCACTTCGTGGATCGCACGTACGAGCGACTGTTTGCCCGGGCGCGCGCGCGCTTCACGGCGGAGTGGCAAGACTGGATCGAGGCTACGGAGCGCTTCGTTGCCGAACATGCGATCGATCAAAAGAAGGCGGATGCGAAGGCGCTCCTGCAATTTCTGGCAGCAAATCCGCCATCAAAACAGACTGCACCCTTCGCGTTTCGCATGACCGAAGCATGGGCCATCGATCTCGACGATGCCGCGATTGCCCTGCCGGATCCATCGGATGATGCCTGACGGCGCATGCAATCGCCCTTTCGAGAGAAAGTGAGGTCGTTCACACAGGAATGTACACCTCGAAGCGTAATGGTTGCTCCTCACCCGCCCCTCCGAGGCAACCTCTTCCACAAGTGGAGAGGTGAATCCGGTGACGAATACATAAACCCGTGCAATAGTGCGGCGCCATCGCTATCCGGATCCTCCCCATGGACGATGTTGTCTTCTGGTCCGCGCACGACAGGGATGACGCAGGGCGTCTCGGAACGCGATTCCGCGTGTTCCCGCAGCCGCCATTCATACCGGGATATGAACGTCCGGAAGTCGTCTGGATCTCGTCGCCGCTCGGAACGGTCGGGCCGGGCCCTTCGGACCATCGCCTCTATGTCGTGGACCCGATGGTCCAGAAGGCGCCCTACGATTATCCGTATCTTCCTCCCTTCACGGGAGATCTCCGGCCGCCCGTGCTGCCGGGCCCGGACGGGCATTTCGACCATCTCGAAGCCGGCACCCGCGAATTCGCATCCGCCCATGTTTTCGCCTGCGTGCGGCGCGTGCTCGACATCTGCGAGAGCTATCTCGGGCGGGAGATCCCGTGGTTCTTCGCACCCGTCTATGACCGCCTCGAGATCGTTCCGCACCTTCACTGGAACAATGCGCAGAGCGGCTTCGGCTTCCTCGAGATGGGCGAGGACGACAGCATGGGCGAGCCGTTTCCCTTCGCGCTCAATTTCGACGCCATCGCGCACGAAACCGGCCATCTCGTGCTCTTCGGCATGCTCGGGCTCCCGGATGTCGGAGAGCCCGGACCGGATTTCCTCGCCTATCACGAAACCGTTTCGGATTGCCTCGCGCTCATCGCCCTCCTGCATTTCGACACGGCGGCCGACCGCATCCTCCGGCGTTCGCGCGGCAATCTCCTGATCGAGAACGAGCTCGATTATCTCGCGGAGCTGAGCGACGAGAAATCCGTGCGGACGGCGAGCCATTCGCTCAGGATGTCGGATGTCGGCTTTCAGCTGCATGACCGGTCGAAGCCCTTCACGGGCGCGGTGTTCGACTCGCTCGTGGAGATCTACCATCTCCTCCTCGTCGAGCGCGGCGTCGCGCATCTCGACACCCGCCTCTTTAGCGAGCTGCGCCACGACGTGTCTCACGAGGAACTCGAACGTGAAGTGGCGATCACGGCGGAGGAATACGAGTGGCGCCACTTCGCGGCGAAATCCGCCCTGGTCGACGCGCGCGACATGATCGGAGAGGTGCTGATGTCATCGTGGGCTCTGATCGACCCGGTCGGCTTCACGTTGCGCGAGGGGGCCGAAGCGTTCCTGATCGCCGTGCAATCATCGCGGGCGCGACACTTCGCGGATCGTATCCATGAGAACTTCGCCTGGCGGGAATTGATCTGACATGATCGCGGCGCCAGACGACAGGCCCGGCTTGCCGTTTGCAGAGGAAGCGCCGGCAGCTGGTCCCATCAACCGTTCGACATCAGTGGCAAGGGGGTAGACATGACGACATCCGATAACGTTCCGGCGCCTGCGTCCGAATTCAACTTCGTACCGGACGAGATCATCCTCTATGGCGTGCTCCTGAATGGAGACAAGAATGGATACAAGAAGGACACGGCGGCTGAATATTCCGGCTTCATCAACCTTGCGGACTCTGAACCCTTCGCAGTTCCTCCCGGCAACGCTCTGCAGGGTGTCCTGTCCCTGCGGTTGACCCTGTTTCGGGGCGACAAGCCGCTCGACAACACGAAAGCCGTGATCGCGGCGATCTATGGCTATGCCTTCGAGGGCGGCTGCTACCGGTTCGACCGGCCGCGGGTCTTCCTTTTCGAGCGCATGGGCGCGAGCCAGGAGGACAAGGATGCGCAAGGATGCGGCTTCGAGGGCTTCAACCCGCCCTACAAGATGTGGCGCATTCGCTCCGGCACGAACCTGCTCGAGCTCAACACCAGCGCCGGAGCCGCGCAGCAGCTCGTCCTCGAGGCAAACCTGCCCGGCCGCCGGGCGCCGAACACCTATGAGGGCAACATGCGCCTCGCCCATCGCGGTGGGCGTCTGAACGGCGGGGGAAGTGGGGCCTGACAGTAACCCGAAACGGGCGTAGGCTCCGGGGCGGAAGAGGGCCGCGCTCGAAGAGGGCCGCGCTCGTGAACGAAGCCAGAACCCAGCCGGGTCACGACCTGCTGATTCGAAAGCTCGAGTGCATCACCGATCTCTCCGACGAGGAGAAGGAGGTGCTCCGGGGGCTCCCCCTGGGGGTCAGGAGCTTCGGCGCGGACCAGGACATCGTTCGAGAGGGTGATCGGCCGTCCACCTGCACCCTCGTGCTGTCGGGCTTTATCTGCCGCTACAAGGTCGTGCCGGATGGCAAGCGGCAGATCATGGGCTTCTACCTTCCCGGTGAGATTCCCGACCTCCAGAGTCTCCACCTGCAGGTCATGGATCATAGCCTCGGCACCCTCGTGCCGAGCACGATCGCCCTGATCCCTCACGACAGTGTTCATGCGGCCGCGCGGAACTATCCCGGCATCGCCGCCGCGCTCTGGCGCGACACCCTGATCGATGCCGCCACGTTCCGGGAGTGGATGATCGGCCTCGGCCGCCGCTCGGCGCGAGGTCGGATCGCCCATCTCCTCTGCGAGCTGCTGGTGCGCTTCAGGGCGTTGGGCCTCACCAGCGGCGAGACCTATGAGCTTCCGATCACGCAGGCCGAGCTCGGCGATGCGCTCGGGCTGTCGACCGTGCACGTCAACCGCGTGCTGCAGGAGCTGCGGGCCGAAAACCTGATCGTCCTGCGGGGCGGCGTCCTCAGCATTCCCGATTGGGAAGCCCTGACGGAAGCCGGCGAGTTCGATCCGGCCTATCTTCATATCAAGCCCGAGAGGCTGCCTTGAGGCTCGCCCGCCGGCCTGGAGGGGCCGCCCCTTGGATGCGGCGTCGGCGCGAGGTAAACTAAACATGGGTAAAGGCGCCGCTCCGCAGGCGGGCCTAGAAGTCCGATGACCGGGCGTGACCCGCCGGCTCTCGGGCCGGCGCTTGTGTGGGGCGTAGGACTGAAATGGAAATGCGACGCCGTTGTCTGATCCTGGAGGACCAGGCACTCATCGGCATGTCTCTCGAGGCCTATCTGGAGGACGAGGGCTTCGACATCGCGGGGCCCTTCACGGCCGCCGCGCAGGCACTCGACTGGCTCACGCGGGAGACGCCGGCGCTCGCCCTACTCGACGTCATGCTCGGCGACGGATCCTGCGTGGCGGTCGCAGGCGAGCTGAAGCGGCGCGGGGTCCCGTTCGCCGTCTATTCCGGCCTGCCGCCCGGGGGAGAGGTGCCGCCCGAGCTGCACGGCGTGCCGTGGCTCGAGAAGCCGGTCAGCCGCGAGACCCTCACGCGGACGCTCCATCAGCTCACGCGGGCGGCTGCTTGAGGCCTCGGCTTGCGCCGTCGGCGCTTCCGCCCTCAGGTGGATTGCACCGGCCCATGAACCTACGCTACCAGACGGCAGAGCGGCCGAGGAGTTGAGGGTGGCGGCGGTTGAGTTGACAGGCGTCAGCAAGCACTGGGGACGGACGGCCGCTGTCGACCAGGTGAGTTTCAAGGCGCAGGCTGGCCATCTGGTGGCGCTTCTGGGGCCCTCCGGCTGTGGAAAATCGACGACGCTGCGCCTCATCGCCGGACTCGAAACGGCCGATGCCGGCACGATCACCATTGCCGACCGGCGCGTCACGCACCTGCCGCCCTCCGCCCGCGGCGTCTCGATGGTCTTCCAGAGCTACGCGCTGTTCCCGCACCTGTCGGTGGCCGAGAACATCATGTTCGGCCTCAAGGTCCGGCACGTCGCCCGTAAGGAGCGCGAGGCGCGCCTCAAGCGCGCGGCCGAGATCCTCGGCCTGCAGCAGCTTCTCGACCGCAAGCCGTCCCAACTCTCGGGTGGCCAGCAGCAGCGCGTCGCCCTCGGTCGCGCGATCGTCGCCGAGACGCCGGTCTGCCTCATGGACGAGCCGCTTTCGAATCTCGATGCGCAGCTGAGGCTCGAGATGCGCCGCGAGATCCGCGCGCTACAGCGCCGCCTCGGCATCACCATGCTCTACGTCACGCACGATCAGGTCGAGGCCATGACGATGGCCGATCAGGTCGTGCTCATGCGCAACGGCGTCGTCGAGCAGGATGCGCCGCCGGCCGAACTCTACGAGCGCCCGGCCACGATCTTCGCGGCGCGCTTCGTCGGCACGCCACCCATGAACGTCCTGCCCGCCGCGCTCGTCGCGGCCGCCTATCCCAAGGCGATGGCCTCGGCGCCGCCGGGACGGAAAGCGGCGGATCTTGCGATCGGGATCCGGCCGGAGGATGTTCGCCTGGCGAGCGAAGGATTTCCGGGCGCCGTCGTGGCGCTCGAATATCTGGGGGCCGATACCTTGATCGAGTCCAGGATCGACGGCGACACCTTCGTGATCCGGGTGCCCGGCAAGGTGAGCGCCAATCCCGGCGACATCGTCCACATGGTCTGGGATCCGAACCGCACCCATTGGTTCGAGCTGTCATCGGGGAATCGCGTGGAGTGAGAAAGACCCGACGGTTCGTCCGACGAACCGTCATCCGGACGTCGCATCGATTGCGCAACGCAAGGCCCGCCGCGGAATCGGCGGCACGACAAGAGGGGAGAGAGCATGGACAGGCGACAGTTTCTGGTCGGGACCGCGGCGCTCGCGGGAAGCGGCCTCATGGGGCCGGTGCGCGCGCAGGCCGGTACCGAGATCTCGTTCTTCTATCCGGTTGCCGTCGGCGGCCCGATCACGAAGATCATCGACGGCTATGCGGCCGATTTCCAGAAGGCCAATCCCGATGTGAAGGTGCAGCCGATCTATGCCGGCACCTATCAGGAGACCATCGTCAAGGCGCTGACCGCGCACAAGAGCGGCACGCCGCCGGTGACCTCGGTCCTGCTCTCGACGGACATGTTCACGCTGATCGACGAGGACGCGATCGTCCCGATCGACCAGTTCGTGAAGACCGATGACGACAAGAAGTGGCTGCAGGGATTCTTCCCGGGCTTCATGCTCAACAGCCAGACGGGCGGCCAGACCTGGGGCGTGCCGTTCCAGCGCTCGACGATCGTGCTCTACTGGAACAAGGAGGCCTTCAAGGAGGCCGGGCTCGATCCCGAGACGCCGCCGAAGACCTGGCAGGAACAGGTCGCCTTCGCGGAGAAGCTCACGAAGCGCGACGCCTCCGGCAACGTCACGCAATGGGGGATTCAGATCCCGTCTTCCGGCTTCCCGTACTGGCTCTTTCAGGCGCTTGCCACGCAGGCTGGCGCGGTGCTGATGAACCAGGAGGGCAACCAGACCTATTTCGACAAGCCGGAAGTCATCGAGGCGCTGCAGTACTGGGTCGATCTCTCGAACAAATACAAGGTTCAGCCGCCCGGCATCGTCGAGTGGGGCACCACGCCGAAGGATTTCTTCGAGCGCAAGGTCGCGATGATGTGGACGACAACCGGCAATCTCACCAACGTGCGCACGAACGCGAAATTCCCGTTCGGCGTCGCGATGCTCCCCGCGGGCAAGCAGCCCGGCAGCCCCACGGGCGGCGGCAACTTCTACATCTCGAAGAAGGCGACGCCCGAGCAGCAGCAGGCCGCCTTCAAGCTCATCAAGTTCATGACGACGCCGGAACGCGCCGCGCAGTGGAGCATCGATACTGGCTATGTCGCGGTGAGCCCCGCGGCCTACCAGACGCCCGCAATGCAGAAATACGTCAGCGAGTTCCCGCCGGCCGCCGTCGCGCGCGACCAGCTCCAATACGCGGTGGCGGAGCTGTCGACGCATGAGAACCAGCGCGTCACGAAGGCGCTCAACGACAACCTGCAGGCGGCGCTCACGGGCACGAAGCCACCCGTGCAGGCCATGAAGGATGCGCAGGCGGAAGCGGAGCGCATCCTGAGGGCGTATCGGTGAGGGCTGACCCCCGGCGTTGATGCAGCCACCCTCACCCGGCTGCTTTTGCAGCCGACCTCTCCCGTCAAGGGAGAGGTCATGTGCGAGCCGCCGCCACTCCGCCTCTCCCCCGGAGGGAGAGGTCGACGCCCAAAGGGCGGCGGGTGAGGGGGATACACTGCGCTGCATTGTGAGCATCGCATGCTGAAGAACCGTCTCTCCGCCACCGTGCAGGGCTGGCTGCTGTTGCTGCCGGCGATGGCGCTGCTCGCCGCATTCACGCATTGGCCGGCGGTCGCGAGCTTCATCGACTCCTTTTACTCGACGCCACGGCCGCGGCGGCCGTCGCGCTTCGTCGGGCTCGACAATTACCAGCAGATCCTGAGCGATCCCGTCTTCTGGCAATCGCTCGTCAACAACCTGTGGTTTGCGCTCGGCACCATCCCGGTCTCGATCGCGCTCGCGCTGCTGATGGCCGTGTGGGTCAATGATCGCATCGTCGGGCGCACCTGGGTGCGCATGGCCTATTTCACGCCGACGATCCTGCCGATGATCGCGGTGGCCAACATCTGGCTGTTCTTCTTTACGCCGCAGTATGGGTTGCTCGAGCAGATCTCGGCGGCTTTCGGTGGAACCTCGCATAACTGGCTAGGCTCGAAGGAGACGGCGCTCGCGGCGGTGATCGTCGTCGCGATCTGGAAAGAAGCCGGGTTCTTCATGATCTTCTATCTCGCGGCCCTGCAGAGCATCCCGCCGAGCCTCGGCGAGGCCGCCGCCCTCGAGGGCGCCTCGCGCTGGACCTACTTCCGGCGCGTGCAGTTCCCGCTCCTGATGCCGACGACGCTCTTCGTGCTCATCAACGCGATGATCAACGCGTTTCGGATGGTCGACCACATCATCGTCATGACCCGCGGCGGCCCCGATAACGCGACCTCGCTCCTGTTGTTCTACATCTACCAGGTCGGCTTCAACTTCTGGGACACGACCTATGCGGCAGCGCTCACGGTCGTTCTTCTCGTGATGCTCGCGGTCGTCGCCCTCGTGCAATACGGCTGGCTCGAACGCAGGACGCATTACCGATGATCCGGCACCTCGAGGAGATGGGCCCGTGACCGTTGCGTCGAACAGCCCCTATGAACCGCGCGGCGTCGCTCTCGCGATCGAGAGCCTCGGCGCGATCCTGCTCGCGGTTCTGTGGGTCCTGCCGCTCGCCTATGCGGTCTGGGCCGCGATCCATCCGCCGGAATTCACGACGCGCTTCTCGCTTCTCGCGCCACTGACCGTCGAGAACTTCGTGCGCGCCTGGCACGCGGCGCCCTTCCCGCGCTACTTTCTCAACACCTTCGTGCTCGTCACGCTGATCCTCGCCTGCCAGCTCGTGCTCGGCACGCTCGCGGCCTATGCGCTGGCGCGCTACGAATTCTGGGGCCGCAATCTCGCCTTCGCGCTGATCCTCGCGCAGCTGATGATCATGCCGGACGTGCTCATCGTCGAGAACTACCGCACGATGAGCCTGCTCGGCCTCGTCGACACGATTCCGGCGATCGCCCTGCCCTACATCGCCTCGGCCTTCGGGATCTTCCTGCTGCGCCAGACCTTCAAGACGGTGCCGAAGGAACTCGACGATGCGGCGCGCGTCGAGGGCGCGAGCGCCCTGCAGGTTCTCATGAAGGTCTACGTGCCGCTCGCGCGCCCGATCTACATCGCCTATGGGCTCGTCTCGGTGAGCTATCACTGGAACAACTTCCTGTGGCCGCTGATCATCACGAATTCCGTGGAATCGCGCCCGCTCACGGTCGGCCTGCAGATCTTCTCCTCCACCGATCAGGGCATCGACTGGGCGGTGATCTGCGCCGCGACCTTGATGACCTCGGCGCCGCTGCTGATCGGCTTCCTCCTCTTCCAGCGCCAGTTCGTGCAGAGCTTCATGCGCGCCGGCATTCGGTGAACCCACGATGAAACTGATCACCTGGAACATCCAGTGGGGCCGCGGGATGGATGGGCGCGTCGACCTCGCCCGCGTCGTCGCGCATGCGAAGAGCATGGCGGATTTCGACGTGCTCTGCGTGCAGGAGGTCTCCGACAATTTCCCGGAGCTCGAGGGCAATGACGGCGCGAACCAGTTCGCCGGGCTGGCGAGCCTGCTCCCGGATTACACGGCAATCGAGGGCGTCGCGCTCGACATCGCCGGCGAGTCCGGCCGCCGCAAGCGGTTCGGCAACATGATCCTGTCGCGCTATCCCGTCGAGCAGATCCTGCGCTACACGCTGCCCTGGGTCGCGGACAATACGCGCAACATGCCGCGCATGCTCGTCGAAGCAACGGTGATGACGCCGTCGGGCCCGATCCGCGTGATGACGACGCATCTCGAATATTCCTCCGACAAGCTGCGGCGCGCGCAGGTGGGGGGCATCCGCGAGGCGCACCGCAATGCCTGCGAACGCGCGGACTATCCGCGCGAAGACGGCCCCGGGACGTATGGGATCTATCCGACGACGAAATCCGGCATCCTCGTTGGGGATTTCAACATGGTGCCGGAGGATCCCGTGAAGCAGAGGGTATCGGAGCCTTTCGCGGAAGACTACACGCCCGCGCTGCTGGATGCGTGGCCGGTGCTGCATCCGGACGAGCCGCACCCGTATTCCTTCTGCGTCTATGACCAGACCTACGGCCCGCCGCATTGCTGCGATTTCGCGTTCGTGACGGAGGATCTGGCGCCGCGGTTGCGCAGGGTTTTTTATGATGTCGACACGCAGGTGTCGGATCACCAGCCGGTGCTGGTGGAATGGGATGAGTGAACGGCAGCGCGTATTTTCTATCGCGCGCAGTGTTGCGCTGTGCTTGCAGGCGTAGCGCCGCCACCCTCACTCGGCTGCTGCGCAGCCGACCTCTCCCATCGAGGGAGAGGTGACCACTACCTCTGCCCGTAATTCATGTTCTCGAACAGATCCTTGAGTTCGCGCGGCTGCGAGCGCCAGTACTGCTTCGGCGCTTTCACCTGCGCGCCGAGTTTCGCCGCGGCGTGCCAGGGCCAGCGCGGGTCGTAGAGCATCGCGCGGGCGATCGAGATTGCGTCGGCCTCCTCGTTGGCGATGATCGCTTCCGCCTGTTCGGGCTCGGTGATCAGCCCCACGGCAATCGTCGGCAAGCCAACTTCGGCCTTCACCCTCTGCGCATAGGGCACTTGGTAGCCCGGCCCGAGCTTGATGGCCTGCTGGGGTGACACGCCGCCCGTCGTCACGTGGATCGCCGCGCAGCCGCGCTCCTTGAGGATCTTCGAGAGGGCGATCGTGCCGTCGATGTCCCAGCCGCCGGGCACCCAGTCGGTCGCCGAGATGCGCATCCAGACCGGCTTTTCCGTGGGAAAGGCCGCGCGCACCGCATCGAAGACTTCGATCGGAAAGCGCATGCGGTTCTCGAGGCTGCCGCCGTATTCGTCGTCGCGCTTGTTGGCGATCGGCGACAGGAACTGATGAAGCAGGTATCCATGCGCTCCGTGGATCTCGATGCCCGCAAGGCCGAGGCGCGCGGCTCGCTTCGCCGCTTTGACGAAATCCTCGCGCACGCGGTCGAGCCCGGCGCGATCGAGGGCGAGCGGAGCGTCCTCGTCGGCCGCGTGCGGCATGGCCGAGGGCGCGACGGTCTTCCAGCCCGTGGGCTCGTCCGGACGGATCTGCGCGCCGCCGTCCCAGGGCGGGCGGCTGGAGCCCTTGCGGCCGGCATGCGCGAGCTGCACGGCGAAGGGCATCGACGAATGCTGGCCGATCGCCGTGAGGATGCGGGCGAGCGCTTCCTCGTTCGCGTCGGAATAGAGGCCGAGATCCTGCGGCGAGATCCGCCCCTCGGGCGAGACCGCCGTCGCCTCAAGGATCAGGAGGCCGGCGCCCGACAGGGCGAGATGGCCGAGATGGATCATGTGCCAGTCGCCGGCCGTGCCGTCCTCGGCCGAATACTGGCACATCGGTGCGATCACGATGCGGTTGTCCAGGCGGAGATTGCCGATCTGCAGCGGCTCGAACAGTCGACTCATCGATGCGAATTCCTCTCGTCTCGCGGGCACGCGCCGGGTATCAGAAACGGCGTCGATGCGCATCGGGGCGGAGCGCCCCGCAGCACTTTCAGGCTCGCAACGGCCTGAAGAACGCGCGAATCTCCCGGGCGAGCTCGTCCGGCTGCTCCATCGCTGCGAAATGCCCGCCGCGCGTCATCACGCTCCAGCGCCGGATGTTCGTGAAGGTCCGCTCCGCGACGGAACGCGGCGGGCGCAGGATCTCGCGCGGAAACGCGCAATAGCCGGTCGGGACCGACACGGTCTCTCCTTCCGGTATCGGCCACGGCCCGTGCATGCGGGCGTAGTAGGGCCAGAAGGACGAGCCGATCGCGCCCGTGAACCAGTAGAGCGCGATGTTCGCGAGGAGCTCGTCCTTCGTGAACACCGACTCGACATCGCCGCCGCAATCCGACCAGGCGCGGAACTTCTCGATAATCCAGGCCGCGAGACCGGCCGGCGAATCCGTGAGCGCGAAGGCGAGCGTCTGGGGTCGCGTGCCCTGAATCCACTGATAGCCCGTCTCCTCCTTGAGCCAGACCCGAAGCTCGTCGAGGTAGCGGCTCTCCTCGGGTGTGGGGTTCGATACCGTCTTCGGGTCGCGCCGGACCGGCATCATGTTGAGATGGATGCCCGACAGGCGCTCCGGATGGGCATAGCCGAGTCGTCCGGTGATGAAGGAGCCCCAGTCGCCGCCCTGCGCACCGAAGCGCGCATAGTCCAGCACGTCGCTCATCAGCGCAGCGAAGCCATCGGCGATCGCCTCGATCCCGAACCGCTCCTGGCCCGGAGTGAACGACATGCCGTAACCCGGCAGCGACGGCGCAACGACCGTGAACGCATCGGCCGGATCCGCGCCGAAGCGCGCCGGGTCCGTGAGCCGCGGGATGAGCTCGAGGAACTCGAAGACCGAGCCCGGCCAGCCGTGCGACAGGAGCAGGGGATGCGGATCGGGGCCCTTTCCGGGCACGTGAAGGAAATGCAGGTCGATGCCGTGCAGGCGGACCTTGTATTGCGGGAATGCATTCAGCCGGGCCTCCTGGTCGCGCCAGTCGAATCGATCCCGCCAGTATTCGACGAGACATCGCATCCAGGTCACGTCGGTGCCGTAAGCCCAGGGTTCGCCCGGGGCTTGTTCGGGAAAGCGCGTGCGCGACAGGCGCTCGCGCAAATCGTCGATGGACGCGTCGGGTACCTGCAGGCTGAAGGGTTCGGGCTGTCCGCTCATGGCTGCTCCTGATGATGTCATGCTGCTCGGTGCCGCGACGTTTCGATGATCTCTCTTCGGCTTGTCGCAGTCCATCATGGTCGGGCCGAGGCACGAAGCTTGACAGCGGGCTCGAGACTTTCGCAGCCTGGGTGCCTCACAAGTCTCGGGAGGAAATCGATCATGGTGTTGGAACGCGGATCACGCGGCCTCTGCGCATTGGCTGGCCTGATGGTTTTCGCCGGCACGTCTGCCCTGGCGCAGCAGCCGGCATCCCAGCAGCCCGCGCCCGGCTCGGCGCTCTACGGCCGGCCCGAATCACCGGGTGCCGCGAAACTCGCGCCCGTGGCGCCGCCGCCGATCCCGACCTCCGCCGACAAGCTGCCCGTCGCGAAGCTCAAGGTGCCGACGGGATTCAAGGTCGAGGTCTTCGCGAGCGGCGTTCCGAATGCGCGCTCGATCCGCATCGGCGACAAGGGCACGGTGTTCGTCGGTGCGCGGCTCATCGACAAGGTGCATGCGATTCGCGAGAAGGACGGCAAGCGCGAGGTGAAGGTCGTCGCCTCCGGCCTGCACCGCCCGAACGGGCTCGCGTTCCATGACGGCGACCTCTACGTCGCAGAGCTCTCGAAGGTCTGGCGTTTCGACGACATCGAGGACAATCTCGACAACCCGCCGAAGCCGGTGCTCGTGAACGACCAGTTCCCGAAGGACGAGCCCCATGGCTGGAAGTTCATTGCGATCGGCCCGGACGGGAAGCTCTATGTGCCGGTCGGCGCGCCAGGCAACATCAACGATCCGGACCCGGAGACCCACGCCCATATCCGTCGCATGAATCCCGACGGCAGCGGCATGGAGGTGATCGCGCGCGGCGTGCGCAACACGGTCGGCTTCGACTGGCACCCGGCGACGAAGGAGCTCTACTTCACCGACAACGGCCGCGACTGGGTGTCGGAGGACGTTCCCGAGGACGAGCTCAACCGCCTCACCGCGTCGGGCAAGAAGCATTTCGGCTATCCGTATTGCCACCAGGGCAACTTGCGCGACCCGGAACACGGCTGGGGCAAATCATGCGAGGAGTTCGAGCCGCCGGCCGCACTGCTCGGCCCGCACACCGCAGCGCTCGGCATGCGCTTCTACACCGGTGACATGTTCCCGGCGGAGTACAAGAACGCGATCTTCATCGCGCGGCACGGTTCGTGGAATCGCACCGACAAGGCCGGCGGCGACGTCGTGGTCGCGAAGCTCAATCAGGACGGGACTGTCAAATCCATCGAACCGTTCCTCACCGGATTTCTCGAGAACAACACCTATGCCGGACGCCCGGTCGACGTGCAGATGATGAAGGACGGCTCGCTGCTGGTGTCGGATGATTTCAATGGTGCCGTGTATCGCGTGAGTTATGGCGGGTGAGGCTGCGTACATTCGTGTAGCGCAGCACTGACACCCCTCA
>NZ_LN811350.1:129344-140276 GCF_001006805.1 Microvirga massiliensis
CGCGCGCGACAGCGCGCGGGTGAGGGTGGCTGCGCTGACGTTGCAAGCACGGCGCATCGCTGCGTTCCACACCAAAAGCAATTCACATCAGCCGAAAGATTTTGCAGGTGGCGTTTCTGCGTTCCGGTATTCTACCGACCACCATACTCCTCATGGGATTTCTCCTGCCCTCCGCAATTGTCGCCCAGCCGATTGCGGAGCGGCTTGCACCCTGCCTGGCCTGCCATGGCGAGAACGGGACCTCGCAGACGCCCGGAGTCCCGTCGCTCGGCGGCCAGCCGGCCGCCTTCGTGCTGATCCAGCTCTACCAGTTCCGTGAGAAGCAACGCATCGCGGCGCCCATGAACGAGCTCACGGCCGAATTCACCGACGACGATCTACGCACGTTCTCGGACGAGATCGCGAAGCTCCCACCGCCAGTGCCGGCATCGGACGCGGCCGTCGACGCAGCGCTGATCGAGAAGGGCCGCGCCGCAGCGCAGCGGCATCGCTGCGGCTTCTGCCACAACCCGGACATGTCGGGGCACGACCAGATCCCGCGCATCGGCGCGCAACGCGAGGATTACCTTGCGAGGGTGCTTCGCGAATACAAGTCAGGCGAGCGCCGCGGCTATGATCCCGCGATGGTCGAGATCGCCGTCGGTATCGCCGACGACGAAATCGCGGCGCTCGCGCACTATTTGGCGAACCTGCGCTGAGCGACGAATGCATTCTCGTCATGGCGAGCCGGAGGCGGGGCGAACCATCCGTCGACGGGTAGATTGCTTCACTTCGTTCGCAATGACGAAGAGGGCGTGAGGGCGGGCAGTGCAGGGCCGGAAACGGAGTCGCGCCGGACCCACGGCCGTCCTTGTGGTCTGGCGTCATCAGGCCTGCCGCGGACTCACTGCGTCATTGCGAACCGCAGGCGTGATGCACTGCCCATCCCACCGCACTTCCGTCATTGCGAGCCGCAGGCGAAGCAATCTACCCGTCGGCGGGTATGCTCCTGAATTGCCTCACGTCGTTCGCAAAGACGGTGAGGGCATGACTATGTGGTGCCGTAACGCCTGCGTCGCCGACGATGCTGGACAAGACGGGGCAGGCGGGTGAGATCGTCACCCGTCCCACGGAGATACACCGCATGCAGGCCTATCGTTCCCTCGAATCCCGCTTCGCCCGCATCGCCTCGATCGAGGATGCGGTCGGGATGCTGCAGTGGGATGCCGAGACCATGATGCCGGAGGGGTCGGCGGGCGTGCGCGCGGAGCAACTCGCGACGCTGAAAGGGCTCGCGCACGAGCTGCTCACGGCGCCGGACACCGGCGGCTTGCTCGCCGCCGCGGACCAGGAGCAGGCCGATCTTTCCGAGTGGCAGCGCGCCAATCTGCGCGAGATGCGCCTGCGCTACGTGCATGCGACCGCGGTGCCGCGCGATCTCGTCGAGGCCAATTCGCGCGCCGTGTCGCGGGCCGAGATGGCATGGCGCGAGGCGCGGCGCACCAGCGACTTCGCCCTGCTCCTGCCGCATCTTAAGGAGGTGCTCGCGCTGCAGCAGCAGATCGGGCAGGCGAAGGGCGCGGCGCTCGGCCTCTCGCCCTACGATGCCCTGCTCGACGGCTACGATCCCGGCCTGCGCCAAGCGAAGATCGACCCGGTCTTCGCGGATCTGCGCGCTGAGCTCCCGGCGCTGATCGCAGCCGCGCAGGAGCGCCAGCGGACGCTTCCTCCGATCCAACCGCTCGACGGCCCGTTCCCGGTCGAGGTGCAGCGCCGCATCGGCTCAGGGTTGATGACGACCGTCGGCTTCGATTTCAACAAGGGACGGCTCGACATCAGCCTGCACCCGTTCTGCGGCGGCTCGACCGGCGATGTCCGGATCACGACCCGCTACGACGAGGACGATTTCTTCGGCGCACTCATGGGCGTGCTCCACGAGACCGGGCATGCGCTCTACGAGCAGGGGCGCCCGGAGGAATGGCGGCACCAGCCGGTCGGCTCCGCGCGCGGCATGACGCTGCACGAGAGCCAATCGCTGCTCATCGAGATGCAGGCCTGCCGGAGCCGCGAGTTCCTCACCGCCCTCGCGCCGATCCTGCGCGAGGCCTTCGGGCGCGAGGGCCCGGCCTGGAGCGCGGAGAACCTCTACCGGATCTGCACGAGCGTGGAGCCCGGCTTCATCCGGGTCGATGCCGACGAGGTCACGTATCCGGCGCATATTCTCGTGCGCTACGAGCTCGAAAAGGCGATGATCGCCGGCGACCTGCCAGTGCAGGACCTCCCACAGGCCTTCAATGCCGGAATCAAGGAGTTGCTCGGGCTCGAGGTGCCGAACGACCGCCTCGGCTGCCTGCAGGACATCCACTGGCCCGGCGGCGCCTGGGGCTATTTCCCAACCTATACGCTCGGCGCCATGGCGGCGGCGCAGCTCTTCGCCGCCGCCTGCCGGGCCGAGCCCGGCATCCTGCCCGGGCTGGCGGAGGGCGAATTCGGCCTCCTGCGCGCCTGGTTGCGGGAGAACGTGCACGCCAAGGGCAGCCTGCTCGCGACGGACGAGCTGATGATCGCGGCGACGGGGCAGCCACTCACCGCGCAGGCCTTCCGCGAGCACCTGCACCGCCGTTATCTCTGAACGAACGGCCGACAGAAAACCGGGCGGAGGCGGCCTTCGGCCCCGGCCCGTCGAGAATGGAATGCGTGCACGGCGTCGTGGAGAGGCGCGCCCACGCCTCTCCACGACACGAAGGCTCACTTGCTCTGCGTCGAAGAACCCGAGCTGTCCTTCTGCAGCATCTTCTGGCCGGGCGAGTATCCCGACACGCCCGGGCTCTTGACCGATCCGGTCGTGTCGTTCTGCATCGTCTGACCGGGCGCGGCATCCGAGGCGCCGGGGCCCGTCATATTGCTGCGGTCCTGCTGGCCCGGCGCATATTGCGAGGCGCCGTTCGCGTTCGAGGTGCCGCTCGAGGTCTGGGCAAAACCGGCGGCCGGAAGCGCCACGATCAGCGCGGCCGCACAAGAGATCAGAAGGGTCTTCTTCACGCGTCAGCTCCTTTTCGCGTAGCGTTCATGGAGCCGGGAGAACGCGAGGCCGGGAAGCAGGTTCCGGCGCAGCCGCGCCGGCGAGTCGACCGTGCTCCGGCATGACGCGAAAAGACAAGTTCAGGGGCAGGCATTGAATTGACTGCCAATTGGCAGCATATTTGTTGCCTGGAGGCAGGAACATGGCAGGTTTTCCGAACACGGTCCGCCCCGCCGTTGACGCGGGGCTGCCGTCCATACCTCCCAATCTGGCGGATGCCGCCACCCGCGAGCGCCTCACCCCGGCGGCCGTGGACAGCATCCTGCGGCTGGCCGAGATCTGGCGGCTGACGAGCGCCGAGATCTGCGCCCTTCTCGGCGACGTGTCGGAGCGGACATGGTTCCGGATGAAGAAGGGCGAGTGGACCGGCACACTGTCCCAGGACACGCTCACCCGCATCAGCGCGCTCGTCGGCATCTTCAAGGGCTTGCGGCTTCTCTTCTCCGAGCCGCTTTCGGACGAATGGGTGCGGCTGCCTAACAAAGGACCGCTCTACGGCGGCCGGCGTCCGCTCGACGCTCTGATCGAGGGCGGGATTCCGAAGATGCTGGAGGTCCGACGCCATATCGATGCGTTGCGCGGCGGGCTTTGAATGTGGCCCCTGCCCACGGTCGAACTGGCGCAGCGAGACACGGTGCGGCTGATCTCAACGGGCCGGCTCAAGGAGCCCGTGCTGCTGCCACTTGCCGCCAACCACGGCGCGCTCGAGGACTTGGCCGATCTGGAGAGCGTAACGAACGGCCGGCTTCAGGCGCAAGAGACCGGCCTGCCCGATCTCGATCCGCGCGAATTGGTCTTCGGTCGCGCCGGCCACACCTTCATCAACGCCGCTTTCGCGCATACGCGGCCGGGCGGCAACCGCTTCAACGGCGACGACTGCGGCGCCTGGTATTGCGCCTTCACGGTTGAGACGTCACTCGGCGAGGTGTCCTATCATCTCACCCGCGAACTCGAAGCGATCGGCCGCTTCGAGAACGTGACGGATTATGCCGAACTCGTCGCGGACTTCTTCGGCCCGTTCCACGATCTGCGCGTGGCCGACTGCGCCGCCGAGCCCGCCCTTCACGATGATCCGGCAATCGCGTACCCGGCCGGACAGGCGCTCGCCCTTCGGCTGCGCCGGGAAATCGGCAGTGGCGGTCTGGTGTATCCCTCCGTACGCCATGCGGGAGGAACCTGCCTTGTCGCGTTCCGGCCCGAACTGGTCCAGAATCTGCGGCAGGGCGGCATCTGGCGCCTCGAGTGGCAGGGAGTACCGACCCCGACCGTCTCGCGCCAGGGTCGCTGACGTCTCTGCTGCTGGATGACGGTCGCGGCGGCCGGCATCGCGGCTCGGCATACGTCCAGGGAATGCGTACCATCACGCAGTTCGCCGCTGTCTCCATGGTCAACGCCACCCTCCCCGTCATCGCGAGCGCGAGCGAAGCGATCCAGGCCAGCGCCTCGGGCCGCAAGGACGGAATGTCGGTGATCAGATCATGGTTCGGAAACTTGTAGCAGGGCTGCGGGTAAACTAAGTTATATTCTGCGAGCATCACCTATTTCACCGCGAGGTCTTCATGGAATCGGACGCCAAGGCTGCCAGGACCATCGGCTCCGACGAGTTCGAGGCCGCGGTCATGGCTCGCGTTTCGAAATTGCTCACAGCCTATAGGCACGCGTCCAAGCCTGATTCCGCCGAACTGCCCGACGTGCTCGATGGCGTTCGCCGAGCCATTCACGAATCGATCGAAGACAAGACAATCGTCGAGGGGCTGGATCCCACGGCCGCGGCCCTGCTCGGTACCGTCGCCGAGATCGTCAGGGACGTGCGCGGGAAGGTCTCGGAGAAGAACATCGGCGCCATCATCGAGGTGATGCTTCCGGCCTACGATCCGGTGGCTGCCGTCCGCACCAAGATCGAGGCCGACAACGCCGCCGCCCGCGTGCGTTTCATGGAGACCGTGCCCTGCTACACGAATGCGCAATTGGCCGATCTCGTCGGGCATGCGGCGAAGAACAGGAGTGCAACCGGCAGCCGCTGGAAATCGGACGGCCGGGTTTTCTCCGTTCCGTTCCAGGGGAAGGAATACTACCCGGCGTTTCAGTTCCAGGACGGAAGGCCCCATCCGACGATTGCCGCCGTGTTGTCCGCACTCCCTGACGCCATGTCGCCCTGGCAGATCGCATTCTGGTTCGTGTCCTCGAACCCATGGTTGGACGGAGAGGTGCCGAGCAGGCGCCTCACGGATCGCGAGGCGCTCGTCCAGGCTGCGAAGAGGGAAGACGAGGCCGTCGTCGGATGACGGCGGTCCCGCCCCCGCCGTCATCCATCACATGCAACGTGATGTCCCTGGCGGCGGAGCAGATCCTCCATCGAATCCACGATACCCGCTTCGAGGCCACCACCTTCAACCCGGGCTTCGGCGACACGCGCTTCGCCCCGATCCGGACCCCCGAGGGCAATCCCATACCGACGTGCTATGCCGCGACGTCGTTCGGCTGCGCGGCGTTCGAGTACATCTTCCACGACATCAACGTGACGGCGGACTTCAAGTCCGTGTCCATGCGTCAGATCGAGAGGCTGGCGTATTCACGGATCGAGGTTCGCCGCGAGCTTCGACTGGCGCGTCTCTTCGAGCCGGACCTCAACAAGTGGGGCCATTCGCGACGCCACCTCATCGACACCCCGCCGAGCACCTATCCTGCGACGCGTCTCTGGTCGGCTGCCATTCACGCGTCGAATCCCAACATCGACGGCATGATCTGGACTTCCCGTAAATACGATGAAGAGCGAGCCCTCATCCTGTTCGGCGATCGTGTGCAGCCGTTCGACCTTGCAGTCCGATCATCGACGCGCATGGCGTCGAGTCCGGAATGGCTCGGCGAGCTCCGGGAGCTCGGTCAACTGGCAGGCATCGTACTGACGCTTTGATTTGGCTTGCCGGTATGACGCCTCGCATCATCGCGAGCGGAGCGAAGCAATCCAGGAGCGCATTCGTCGACGGGTAGATTGCTTCGCCTGCGGCTCGCAAGGACGGCAGTGGGTCTGGAGTCAACTTCCGTTTCCGGCAGTAATCCTCGCGTCCTCCCCGTCATTGCGAACGCAGTGAAGCAATCCAGGCCTCCGCCTCAGGATGAAGCACTTCGTCCCCGGCTCGCAACGACGGTGTGAAGCCAACGCCAGCGTCTCACTTGATCTCCCAGGACGTGTTGTGCGGGATGTCCATCGCGGTGTAGCCGCCGGCGCCGGCCAGGGCAGGCATGGCCATGCAGGCGAAGGGCTCCGTGCCGGTAATCCCCTTGTACTTGCCGGTGCCGCCCGTGATGACATGGGTGCCGCAATTCATCTCCGGCTGCGCCTTGTCGACATCACGCGTGTCGAAGGTCGAGAAGATCTGGTCGCCGTCCTTGTCGGCCAGCACGCAGGCGCCATCGATGTATTTCTTGGCGCCCGACGCGACGCTCAGCGCGGCGCAATGGGCCGACATCTTGTCGAACATCTTCTCTCCCTTCATGTTTTCCGTGGTCCCGACCGCCTCCAGCGGCGTGACCGTCCCGGTATCGGGGACATCGATGCTCATCAAAGGCCGAAAGACGAAGTGCGTCACGTAAGGCGACGTCCCCTTCTTATCCATGGTCTGTCCCAGGACGACCCCGGGCGCGAAAGCCATGATGACGCCGGACAACAGAGCTGTGGTGATGAGCTTGGCACGCACGGTTCTCTCCCCATGGACCTGCGGGAAGTAACCAAGTTGCATTTACTTCCCGCACAGGCGATGAACGCAACGCAACACACTAACATCCCAGAAGTTTACAGCTTCCAGGTATTCCAGCCGTAGTAGAATTGTGAATTATACTCTTGTCCCGCTTGGCCGTATCCGCGACCAAGTCGCACAAGGCCGCGCGCAGGCACCCGTATGCCAGAGCGGTGCCGCCCTCGCCGACATCCACCACGTGCAACACAGCGTGAGTCTCGTCGAATGGCAGGTACGGTGCCGATGCTTTGATTTGGATCTCCGGCAGAACGCCTCTCCGTCATCACGAGGGGAGCGAAGCGATCCAGGAGCGCATTCGTCGAGGGGTAGATTGCTTCGCCTGCGGCTCGCAAAGACGGAAGTGGATCTGTGACGGGCTGGATGACTGCGGCGGCTCGCAAGGACGGTGAGGCGGTGGAAGGGGCCGTGCATCACGCCTGCGACTCGCAGGGGCGGCAGTAGGTCCGGCGATTATTCCCGTATCCCGCCCTGCACCTCCTGCCCTCAGACCCTCTTCGTCATTGCGAACGCAGTGAAGCAATCTACCCGTCGACGGATGAAGCACGTCGCCTGCGACTCGCGATGACGGAAGGACTGTCGACGGCTATTCTTCAGATCAGGTCGTGGTAGAGATCGCGCCAATCTGGATTCTGCGCCTCGATCAGCGCCAGCTTCTTTCTGCGAGAACTGGCCTTGATCTGCTTCTCGCGCGCAATCGCAATCGTCATGTCTTCGTGCTCCTCATACCAGACGAGCAATTTGCACGCGTATCGTGACGTGAATCCCGGGATGAAGCCTTCGCGATGCTGCCAGACTCTCTGTGAGAGACTCGATGTAACCCCCGTGTAAAGCGTACCGTTGCGTCTGTTCGCCATGATGTACACGGCCGGCTGCTTCATGGACATGCCCCCATTGCCCTTTGCGCCCGTTCACCGTGACACATATGACCGGCCGCTTCATCAGCATGCCGCGCAAACCCTCACGTCGTTGCGAGTTCGCCTCTCCATCACTGCGAGCGGAGAGAAGCGATCCTGCTCACCACCTGAGCCGCGCTGTCCCGCCGACGCACATCGTGCCGGGCCCGGAACGGCTCGGCGGACTCCGGGAGCTCGGCCACCGCGCAGGCCTCGTGCCGACGTTCTGATCATGCACCCGGGCAGCACGCCCCCCACCGACATCACACCCGTCGGAACCCGGCCCCGGCTCCTGGCTTTCTCCTGCCCAGAGCGCTAGCTACGCGTTTTCTGGCCGGTTCGGGCCGCGGGCGATCCGCGGAGCCGAGCGTGGCCTCGCCGCACGAATGGACTGACATGGATCGGAGCAGAGACAACGCCGGTCGCGACGATGGCCCGCTGGAGCTCGACGTCCAGGGCGAGGGGCAGAGCGCGGGCGTCCCTGCGGCGGGCGAGCTCGAGGGCGGCTCCTTGAGCCCGACGGGCCGGCCGGGCGTGCGGCACTGGCAGGAGGCGACCATCACGAGGCCCGGCCTCGATGACCGCGCGGACGTGTTCTTCGCGGCGATCGAGATGACCCGGATGCCGATGATCCTCACGGATCCCAACCTCCCGGACAACCCGGTCGCCTTCGCGAACCGCGCCTTCCAGGACCTGACCGGCTACACGGAGGACGAGATCCTGGGGCGCAACTGCCGCTTCCTCCAGGGGGCGCAGACCTCGCGGGAGACCGTGCAGGAGCTCCGGGAAGCCATCGCGGAGCGGCGGGCCGTCTCCGTCGAGATCCTCAACTACCGGCGCGACGGCACGCCGTTCTGGAACGCCTGCTTCATCGGCCCCGTCTTCGACAAGGGCGGCAAGCTCCTCTATTTCTTCGCGTCCCAGCTCGACGTCACCCGGCGCCGGACCTCCGAGGCCGCCTTCCGGCAGGCCCAGAAGATGGAGAGCATCGGCCAGCTCACGGCCGGGCTGGCGCACGACTTCAACAACCTCCTCCAGGTCATCTCCGGGAACCTGGAGCTCGCCCTTTCGCGCACGGACCAGGATTCCCTGCGGCGCCCGCTCGAGAACGCGAGCCGCGCCGCCGAGCGCGGGGCCAAGCTCACGAAGCAGCTCCTGGCCTTCGCGCGCCGGACGCGCCTCGAGCCGAAGCCCACGAACCTGAACAGCCTGATCGTCGAGTTCGGCGACATGCTGGAGAACTCGGTGGGCCCGCAGATCGAGCTGCAGCTCAGCCTGCAGCCGCGGGTGCCGCCCGCTCTGGTCGATCCGGTCCATCTCGAGATGGCCGTGCTCAACGTGCTGATCAACGCGCGCGACGCCATGCCGAACGGCGGGACCGTGACGGTCTCGACCTCCCGGGTTCACCTCAACGGCGATGCGGCGGCGCATCACCTGCCGCCCGGGGACTACGTGGCCCTCAGCATCCGCGACGAGGGCGAGGGGATGCTGCCGCACGTGCTGGAGCGCGCGACAGAGCCGTTCTTCACGACCAAGAGCCAGGGCAAGGGCACGGGGCTCGGGCTCGCGATGGTGCACGGCTTCGTGCAGCAGTCGCTCGGCCGCCTGGAGATCGAGAGCGAGCGCGGCAAGGGCGCGTGCATCCGGATGCTCTTCCCGGCCGCCGCCGGGAAGGCCATGGCCGCGCCCAGGACGCACCGGGATGCCTCCCGGCCCGAGCCGCTGGGGCAGGCCGAGACGATCCTGGTCGTCGAGGACAGCGCCGACGTGCTCGAGCTCGCGCACGAGCACCTGACCGGGCTCGGCTATACGGTGCTCACCGCCCGGGACGCCGACGAGGCGCTCGCGGCCTTCGACCGGGCCGAGGGCAAGATCGACCTCCTGTTCACGGACCTCGTGATGCCGGGCAGCATGAACGGGCTCGCCCTCGCCGACGTCATCCGGGAGCGGGCGCCCGGGATCGGCATTCTCCTGACGACCGGCTACAACGACGAGCTTCTCCGGGAGGGCCCGGCGACCGCCGGCGCCGACGTCCTCGGCAAGCCCTATCGCCGGACGGAGCTGGCCGACCGGGTGCGCAGCGCGCTCGGCAACAGAGGACGCGAGAGCCGGTCCGTTTCCGCGCGGCCGGATGTTGGACCGCGCCATGAGGGATGAGCGCGAATTCCGGCAACCCGTCGAAGTTGCGCATCGTGCTGATACGTTGGTCGGGTGTTCTCACAAATCGCCGGGCCGTCTTTGCGAGCGCAGCAAAGCAATCCAAGTCAATGCCTCGATCTGGATTGCTTCGTCTTTGGCTCGTAATGACAGCGCGAACACAGCACTTATGATACATTCTTCATGTACCCAACATCGCCGCGCGGCAGTCACACCATATCCTTTGTCACTGGCGACGCGTAGGGAGCTTGCCAATCTGGCGGCTTCGGTGGAGTGGCAAAGGAACTTGGGAGTCGATAAGTGTCCCAGTGAAGGCGTGTGCTCGTTAGGCCAGAAGCGACGACGAACCGGGGAAAATCATCATCGGTATTTCCCGGCGGCCGAGGAAGAAGGCGAACTTCATAGCCTCCGACCCCATACTGGTGCTGATTGAAGTCGGTGTTGGTTCGCCGAAACAGCGCCTGGTACCATTCTGACCGCGCACCGCCGCCCCCTACAAAAATGGGAACGATCGGATGCGTGGGATTGGCTATCGATTGCAGCCGCGGCCTTGCGCCATAGAGGTCATCCGAAAAGTTCAGTGATGGCTGCTTGTTGCGCGTCTGCGCAATCACTGTATGGAGAAGTTTCTGAACTCTGCGTTCGATATCATCCAATGGAACGATCGTCGTTGGTTTCTTTCCGCCGAGGATGATTGGCTGTTCCAAGTGCGTCTCGGGGTCCTGTTCGATTCGGGCAAGTGCGTGACGCGCAACGGCCATAGTTCCAGTCTCGTCTACCTCAGCGGCATAGATACTGAATTCCGTTCCGTTCGGGCCACGCTGGAGTTGAAAGGCACTACCGTCAAGTGTTCCCCCACCAATGTCGAGAAATGCATAAAGGCCGGGGGCGGTGTTCTTGTCTTCCCCAAAATGGGCCAGGGCAGCCGTGAGTTCCGGCGCAACCCGAATTGGTAAGTCATCCCGGGACTGCGGTAATCGGCCGACTGCCGCCTCATACGCGGATGCAAGCTCTTTCGGACTAGCGGGCCGCGGCTCCTCGTCTCTCCAAAGCCAGGCTACCC
>NZ_LN811350.1:141158-149138 GCF_001006805.1 Microvirga massiliensis
CCCCACACACCTCCTGAAACACCGAGATCTCGGGGCTGTCGCAGTGTTTGACTGGCACGCCGACATTGATCAGCCATGCCACAGGTCGAGTTGGCCCTAGCGCGGGCTCTCGTCGCGCGGCCTTCATGGCCATGCGAATGATGCCGGCGAGATAAGTCGCTGAGAGCGCTCGCAAGACCGTCGGATCTTCGGCCTCTGCGAGAGGCGAGACCGATCCGAAGGTCTTGCCTTGCGGAGACGCCAAGCGCATTTTCAGATATTCAATGCAACCTTCAGTTGAGGCCGGCGCGAGATCTGGCGGATAGATCAACCTGCCGGCGTCGACGAATAGTTTCGAGGCTAAAATCCTCTCGGCTGGTTGACCAAGAGGCAAAACCTTGCGCGACTGAACGTGTGGAAGGTGGAGCGCGACTTTTGTGAACCGGGTCCCAAAGTCGATGCCGATATGAGCATCTACCTCGGGAGCCATGATGCGCTTTGAGCTTCCTGATGCGACTGTAGCAGCCGGTGAGGTGCTTCTGCTGCTACCAGCAGCGGGCGACGACGCTGGCTTTTCCCGACCCGGTTTTTCAGCTTTCTCGACCTTCCGAGGAGGCTTAGTCTCCGCGGCCGGTGACAGTTTCGTTGCGGCGTCACGCTTCGCCGATGCTTTCGATCCCTCGGACTTCTTGCCGAAGAATGCCTTCCTGAGCTTTTCTTTCCAGTCTTCAGCCACCCCACTCACTCCGTGACAACGATGATCCCACCTGCGACCGGCCTGTGGGTCGTTTGTGGATGCTCGTTCGCCTGAATGCGCGCCCTACGTTGATCCAGGTCCGCCTGAGCCTTCTTGATGAGCCCTTCAGTCATAGGCGCTGCACGCCGCCGCTTCTCGTCGTTTGACCGACGCTGATTCTCCAAGCGTTCCCGAAGTTGACTCAATTTCCGATTGCCTCTCTCCTCGACGACAAGAAGCGCCTGCTTGATCCGCTGTAGATTCTCCTGACGAAAGAGATGCTGTTCTTTAAAGAACTCACCAATTAGCTCGTCTTCACAGGCAGCATATGCCTGCATGAGGGCGTCATTTAAATCGCCGAACTGTTGAAGATCGGTTTTCTTGCCCTCCCGCGCCACCGTGTCTATGAGCCGATCGGCGTCATTGGGCGAAAGGAACTCTCCACTCGTGGCAGACATGGCCACATGGCGCATTCGGATATCCTTGCGGAGACCTTCGAAGCGCCAGAGGTCGGTGGCGAAGACATAAAGGTCCGGTGGTAGATCGGCTCGCTCTGAGGAAATCTCCGCAGTAGTGACCGGCTGGTGTGTCTTCCCGCGACGCTCGACCTCACTGCGTGCCCAAAGCAGTAACGGGTGGGTAACATCAATGAGCTCCGGACGCGGACGAAATCCGCTTAGAAGCTTGGCCTCGAATACCGTCTGAACCGTCACCCCCGGCACGTGCAATCGCGTTCCACGGCTCGGTCGCCGATCCTCAATATAGATTGCGAGTGCCGCTCGGGCCTCCGGGTTGAGCGAAATACGAAAAATCCCGATTCGGAGTGGGTCAGCCTCTATTGCAGAGCCGGGATAGTGCTCGACCAAAAAGTCCGTGATGAAGGTGAGTACGTCGTCAGGTCTGATCCATTTTCCGGCGTCCCGGCTATGCTGAATATTGGAAAGCACGAAATCCGTATGCCCGACGAGTTCGGGAGCTTCGTCCTCAAGGGTTTCAAGGTCGCGGCGCGACCTTTCGGCCGCGAGCGCGTTCTGATCGAGACGCCGGGCCAACTCCTCGTCGCTCAGGTGATCACGGAAATATTCGAGGGCAAGTTCGTCGAGCGATGGTCCAAGTATCTCTTCAAGGTCGCCGATCGATTCCCGAAAAATATTGATCCGTTCATATAAGCGTTCGAGGACTACTTCCTCGATCGTATCCGATAGAACGAAGCTCACGACCTGAATACGGTCGGCCTTCTGCCCAAGGCGATCGATACGCCCGATTCGCTGCTCTACCCTCATCGGGTTCCAGGGAAGATCGTAGTTCACGACAACTCGGGAGAACTGCAGGTCGATACCTTCGCTGCCCACCTCCGACGAGAGGAGGACTTGTGCGCCCTTTGGGTCTGCAAATCGGGCGAGTTCCTCGTCCTTGGCCTCACCCATTCCGCCCAGAATGACGGCCACTGGAAAGCCTTCCGCGCGCAGGCGGCGCTCGAGATAGCGGATCGTGCCTCGATAGAATGAGAAAACGACGATCTTCTCAGAGGGGTCTTGCGACAAGCACTGGCGAAGAAAGCTACTGAACTCATGGTACTTGGAGTCGCTGGCCTCGAAATCATGCCGGGCGACCAGGTCGTCGAAAGTCACTCCTGCAGCATCAAGTTCATCTTCGTCGAAAACGTGACCCAAATCTTCTTGAAGAATTTCACTGAGCGAGTCCGTCTCCTTCCATCCTGCCAAAGCGGCTGGAATAGAGCTTGCGAGCTGCCGCTGACGGGCAATCATCGCGAACGTCAGCGCGTTGTTGGACATATACGCACGATCTCTGAGCCGCTGCGTGACTCCCTTATAGAGCTCCATTTCTTCTTCATCGAGTTGAATCCTGATAACAGCAGGGTTCCGGATGACCCGGTTCTGGAGCACATCTCGTTTTCGCGTTCTGGTCAGCAAGTCGCCGAGAAGCGACCTGCTCTCGAGGACTCGGGCGGCACGAACCCTATCGCCATGTGTGGCAAGCACCTCTGGATCCGCTGCAAGTTCTTCAAGTACCGCGTCGTCCCGAAAGAAACGGCTACGACACAACTCGGCCACCGCCGATCGAAACGTGTCGACTTGGGGCGGAACGCTGAGGACCGCATTCAGAGCCTCGGTGAGCGGCCGGTTCGCATCGCGAATCATCTCGAAGACCTCAGCATTTGGGAAACGCTCAGGATCGACAAGATTAAGAAGGTGATAAAGGTTCACGCTCCCGATCTGGATTGGTGTGGCCGTTAGGAGCACCAGATGTGACGATGCGCCTGCCAGGAGAGAGCCCATATGGTGGTTTGCCGTCTCCGGATTTCGCAAGTAGTGGGCCTCATCGATCACCACCAGGTCGAATAAGGCAAACTCTGATCCTGCCTCGTTCTCGGCCAGCATTGCTGCCAATTGGTCCCGTTGCGAGCCGGAGATCTGAAGCTCGTCAGATTTCGGGCGCTTAGCGCGGATACTCTCGAGGCCGGCGATTGCCACGAAGGATTTGTTTGGGTCGCGTAAGGCGTCGCTCGACAGCTCGCGCAATGTGCGTGCGTTGACTACCGAAGCGTCGATGGAGAAGCGCTCCCGTAATTCGTTCTGCCATTTCGACCGGAGCACGGCCGGACACACGATAAGAAGCCGGCGCGCTCCGACCCTGGCCTGCAGCTCTCGCCAAATGTAGATTGCTTCGATGGTCTTTCCCAAGCCGACCTCGTCGGCAATGAGTATCCGACCGACGGTCGAGGAGACGAACTTCAAGACTGGCTTGAACTGATGGGGGTAGAAATCAGCTTGTCCCGCCCCCATGGCGTAGAAAATGTCAGTTAAGCGCCCCCGTATCTTCTCCGTCAGGAGAGTGCGCTGAAGTGCATCGGGACCCGAGAAGCGACCCTTTTGAATGGCCGATGCGCGTGTCTCGGCTTCGGGCGCCAGTTCCAGATGACTGGTCGGAAATGGCTCGGTTTCTCCGCTTGGAAGCCGAATCAAGGCATATTCGCGGCCGCCAAAGGTCTTGACCGTGCCGGTCGTTAACCCGACCTTCGATGAATCAAAGATTGAGCGGACTCTGATGTTCGCGACGCGAAAGTCGACGCTCTCAGTGCTATTTTGGTTTGCTTCCACGACGCCAACCCCCACGTTTCAATTTCCCTTGCTCCCCTCCTAAGTTGCCCGACCAGTGCAAAGTCGGGCCTCAACTACGCTCCCGCTTCAAAAAGTCGTCCAGAAATTCCGATACCGGTTCGACACCGGTGACCAGAAGGCGGTCGCGGGCCCGCGTGCAGGCGACGTAGAGCAGGTGTCGTTCTGTCTCGTAGACCTCCTCGAGATCGGCGTCGTCGGCCACACTCTCGATCCGCTCCTGGAGTGGAATGATCTCGTCGTCGCAGGCCATCACGACGACCGACTTGAACTCCAGGCCCTTGGCGAAGTGCATGGTGCTGAGCGCCACGCAGCCATCCTCCGCCTCGATCTTCTCGCCGAGCTCGACGGCGCGGACGCCAGTGGCCTTCAAGGCGCTCCGTGCCCGCTTCAGCTGCCCGTCGGAGCGCACGAACACGCCAATCTCATGGGGTTGGCAGCCATCGCGAAGCCGCTGCGAGATCCATTGCGCGACAGCATCGCGCTCGTCTTCCGGGCTGCCGAATGCTCGGACGGTCGGAGGCGGGCCGTCGAACATCGAAACCGTGCCTCGCCGGCCCTCAGTATTCCCGTCCACGTCCGACACAATGGCAGGAAGAAGGCGATCGGCGTGCAGCCGTATCTCGTGGGAGGTGCGGTAGTTGATCCGCAATGTGGAGGACCGGCCGCGCACGTCGATGCCCAGCGCTTTCCACGAGAACGGTTGCTGGAAAATCCGCTGGCCCAGATCGCCGGCGAAGAACAGGCCATCGGGCTTGCTGCCGGCCAGAGCGCTCAGGAAGCGGGCCTCGGCGACACCGAGATCCTGGGCCTCGTCGACGACCGCATGGTCGAAGGGTGGTTTACCGCCGGCCGCGAGCTCATCCGTGAGACGACCGAAAACATCGGCCCAAGTGACGGCTTTCTTCTCATCGAGCCCTGCACGCACACGCTCGAAAATCGTCCAGAGAATTTCGCGCTGCCTCCCGCCGATCCGCGTCTTGCGGCCGAGGCGAGATACGTCCCGGTACGACTCCCATGACTTGAGCTGCCAAGCATCGACGACATCGGACCATTCGCCGAAAAGGAAATGCGCGGAAAACCTGTGGTCGGTAACCTCTGCGGCGGCTCTCGACAGGAGATTGTGGATCAGCGCAGGCGAAGCGATATTCGGTTGCCCGAAGCGCTGGCTGTAGAGATCGTATCCCACAGCCGTGATGGCTTTGACCGTGATTCGGGAAGACACACTCGGCTCGTTACCAGCGAGCGTGCCGAGCCTTGAGCGCAGGGCATTCGCGAGAGCCTTGGAGAAAGTTGTCAGGAGCACACGCGCCTGAGGATTCGCTCTAGCGAGGTGAACTGCCCGGTGCAGCGCCACGATGGTCTTGCCCGTGCCGGCCGAGCCGGAGACACGGGCCGGGCCGGAATGACTCCGCTCGACGAGCGCCGTTTGCGCCGGATGCAGGAAGACGGCCCACTTGTCCCATGGCGCATCGAGGGCGCGCTGCAGGTCCTCTGCGTTGGTTAGAATACGGAATCGTCTCTGCGCATCGGGATGCGCGAACGGGTCGGCTTCGGCAGGGGCGGGCGCCGGAGGCTCGGGCTTTTCGCCGACGGCAAGCTTCAGGAGAGCCTCCTGGGCCTCCTGCGGCAGATGCGTGATAACGTCGAAGAGGCTGTCCTCGGTCGCCGCTCGGACATCGTCGATCCATTCCTCGGGAACCCCGAAGGCCATCAGCTCGAATTTGCGCAGATTGTCGAAGAGGCGCGGCTTCGGAGAGGCTTTCGGCAAGGCTTCGGGAGCCAGGTGCTCGCTCGATCTGACGGGTTCGATGTCCTCGATCCGCTCACGGATTTCGACGAGCTGCATGGCGCCCGTCGTCGGATGGCGCTCGATCTTGCGGCGCTCCGCCCATTTGTAGGCGTCGTCGTGGTGGTCGACATAGACGAGCAGCAGGCTCGATGCCGTGCGGTGCACGATCAGCCGGATATCGTCATTGACGCGAACGGACCAGAAATTGGTGTCCTTTGCGCGATCGAGCTTGTGGAACGAAAGCCCTGGTGCCGACGGATCCAACTGCAGGTCAAAGGCGGTCGTCTTCACCGCCTTTTGCTCCTGTGCAGTCAGTCGGGTTAGGCTGTCGGTGAAAGTGTCGGCGATGCGGAATTCCATCAATATTCCCCCATCCGCCGCTTGGTTTGGTTCGTCTCGCGTCTCCGCAGGGAGACTAGAAGGAAAGAGCCAGATTCCGGAGCTGCAAGTTCAAGTGCCGCTTGATCCCTTTCGACCGCTGATCCGAGCCGCGGGACAAGGCCCTTCACCAATCGCCATCCACGCCCCGACCGCTCGCTCCCTCGCGCTTCAACCAACGCAACTTGGTCGAGCATGTCCTCAGATGGATATACCTGCTCGTCCGAGAACTCAGGGTCCCAACCACTTCTTTCGCGCTCGAAGCGGTATTCATAAGGTGCGATTGTTGCCACCTCCACCTCGGCTCGCACCTGTTGCATCCCGTTTGACATAGTTGGTCGGTAAATTCCCGATGGCACTTGTCTGAGAATGGGCGTCGATCTTTGCTCGATCCGCCAATTGGCAACCACCTCGCGGTTACCTTGGCGATTCTCCGCGCCAAGCGTGCGACAGGTATATCGGGCGTCCGCGGATGACGCGATAGACAATGCCTCCCAAGGGTCGGCAGGAAGAGTTCGGAAGAGAAAGAGATGAACTTCGGTTCGCAGGTTTTCGATTTGTTCGATGCCGGCCGGGATTTCAAAATAGAGCTGGTCGCCAGACCTAAGTTTACAGCCAGTTTCAGCCTGGGCGAAGATCAAGATGGTCCTGATCGTTGTCCAATTCTGTGGCAGGCCGATCTCCGATTTGAGGCCGTCTATGAACTCCCGAGACCACCACGCATAGGCCTCTTTTAGCGCCGGAGTATAGCTCACGGCCTGATCGCGCGCTGTCGCGATATGTCGGCGAACCTTCTCGAATTCCGGCGATGATGCCGGACCTTCTAACATGACAGCCGCCTCTCCATTCAGTCCTGTGAGGGCAAACGCTGTGACATTGTGGGAACCAATGAACGCGCAAGCTTCTGAATTCGACAACTCCATGTAGTAGACTTTGCTGTGGAGCATCGGATGAAATCGCACAAACGGCTTCTTGGGCCAACCGGTCGGTGCCGTGTGCCCAAGATGAACGTATAACCGGTCGGCCGGGACTCCTGCTGATATCAGCTCTTCTAGCGCTTCGAACGCAGGATAGGTAGCTGCTCCAACGACGAGACAGTCGAGGTGGCGAGCCTGCGCCTTGATCGGTGCGGCAATCGCCGCCAGACCGCCGGGCGTTGCAAAGCCAGTTACTATGCTCGTCGACAATGAGCGCCTGATGCGCTCAACCAAGAGAGAGGCGACTTCCTTCTGAGGTAGGTCGAAGAGCACAGTTGAGTTGACGGGCATGCTACGCTTTCCTGCTACACCGCAAACACCTTCATCACCTCGTCCCCGAGGTGGTTGATCACCTTCACCGCAATGCGGCCGGATTTCGGTTTCGGGAAGGGCCGGGACACATCCGAGTAGAGGCTCTCCCAAGCCTCCTGATCGATCTCCGCCTTCAGCGTCGTCTTCAGCGCCTTGTAGGGGTCGTTTGCACCGAGGAAGTAGGCGTGGCGGACGAAGAAGCTCTCTTCATTGTAGTCGGTGTCGAGCATCCAGAGCGCGATGCCGTCCGTACCTTCGGAGACGACCTCGCCCGTCTGCGGCTTGAAGACATCGACGCCGAAGACCCTGACGCGGATCATGCCGTTTTCGGCTTCCTCGATCTTGATATCGGGCTCGCCGAAGATCACGAAGAGGTTGCCGGCGCCGGTTGCCTTGAGCTCGCCGCCCATGTGCAGGTCGGGGTTCATGCGCGCTTTCAGCACTGGCACGCGACCGAGCTTGTCGAATTCGGCGGAATGGGCGTCGTAGTTGAAGGCGCAGGCGATCAGCACGTCAAAACCGGCATCGCCTGCCTCGCGGGCGGCGGCAACAAGATCCGGACGCGAGACGGTGCCGAATTCCGGGCCGATGAAGATCCCGGCGCGCCTCTGCCGCTCGCCTTCCATGAATGTGCCTTCGGCGCAGATATGGTCTCCCGGCCAACCC
>NZ_LN811350.1:150159-154081 GCF_001006805.1 Microvirga massiliensis
GGCCAACCCGTAAGGCTCGTGAAGGTGATCCGATCCTCCTTGTGTGCCTGCTGCACCCCGGCGGCCTTGAGCTGCTCGAGGATCATGCCGGCGAAGTCCTTTGCGGGCGCCGGCCCATCATAGCGGCTGCCCGGCCCGGTCTCGCCAAAGCCGCGCGTGATCAGCTCGTCATTCCAGTCCACGGTGAGGGTGCGGTGGGGAGAGAGGCTCTCGACCGTGAAGGGGCCGGCGACGCGGATGCGGTCCCTGTCAATGTAAGGCTTGTCGTAAAGGTACTCGAACTCGGCCTTGGAAGCGATCGAGGCATCGATCTCCTTCTGGCGGGCGATGCGCGCCTCCCACCAGCGGGCGTGCGCGTCCTTTGTCGCAACGGGCCATTCGGAATCGGCCTCGCGTGGGATCTCCCACTCTTCCCACGCTTTGCCGAGCGCCCTGTTGAGCGCGACTCGCAAGGGTTCCAGGGTCTCCTGCCATCTCTCCCAAATGACGTCGATTTCGGCGTTGTTAGCAATGGACTTCAGAGTAATGTGAGGAACGCGCTCGTATACGAAGCCGTGGCGGATGTTGCCGCGCGTCGGCGTAGTCTTGGGCGCAGTGCGTATGACCTCGGCTTCCTTGCGCTGGCCCTCTGGACTGTCGGCGAGAAGATAATATGGATAACGCGCTCCCATCAGACGAGAGCGGGCGAGCGCGACAGCGACGCGCGATGTATCAATGGTGATCCAGCGCCGGCCCCACTGCTCAGCGACGTAGGCGGTAGTGCCGGAGCCGCAGGTTGGATCCAGCACGAGGTCGCCAGGATCGGTTGTCATCAGGATGCAGCGTTCAACCACTTTTGGCGGTGTTTGAACTACATAAACTCGGTCTGCCCCGAATCCGCTAATCTGGGTATCGGTCCAGATATTTAGAATTGGAGTCACTCTGTAGTCGTCAAGGTAATTCACAAATCTCAACGTTTTGCCTTGCGCTAATAGTCGATCGGCTTGACTCAGGCGAGCTAAGCCTGCCGCATGAGTCTTCCAATGCGCGTTTGCTGACGGCTTGTACTCTGATCTCCGCCACTCGAACGGCCTGTCTCGTAGTGACGGCCCATCAGAAAACATCGGATATGGCTGCATTGCGCGAAGCCCTTTTGCCAAGGGCTCCCGCCCTTCCTTCTCCGCAGCTGTCAAAGGGCGCCGGTTACGAGATTGATCTTCTACCCAAGTGTAGTTAGTGGCCCCTTCGTCACCCGGCGACTTATCGAAGAATAACGATCGCACCTTTAGTGCGGTGTGATTCCTCGAATACCAAAGCAAAACGTCGGTGACATTCGCGATTGCAGCCGAGCTTTGACCACCAGTCTTCTTGAATGTGATCTGCGAGATGAAATTCTCTCCTCCAAATACCTCGTCCATCAGCGCTCGCACACGATGGACATTCTCATCGCCAATCTGAAGAAAAATGCTACCACTCTCGTGCAGCAGGTCACGCGCAACAGTGAGGCGATCACGCAGATACGTGAGATAAGAATGGATACCGTCGCGCCAAGTATCACGCAACGCGCGTACCTGCTCGGGCTCCCGCGTGACGTGGTCCCGCGCTCCGTCCTTCACGTCGCGTGAGGTCGTGGACCACTGGAAATTCGAGTTGAACTTGATGCCGTATGGAGGGTCGAAATAGATGCACTGCACTTGACCCCGCAGCCCCTCGCGCTCGGCAAGGCTCGCCATGACCGAAAGGCTGTCGCCCGAGATCATCCGGTTCGACCAGTGCTGGTCATGCTGATAGAACTCGGTCGCGGCCTCCTTGCCCTTTAGCCCGTTGAAATCGGCAAAGAGATCACTCGTTTCTCCGGCCTGTTCCTTCGTGCGCTCTTTCGTCTCCCGCCGCAGATCATCGATGATGACTTTCGGGTGCACCTTCTCCTGGATGTAGAGCGGCGGCGCCTGCACGATGAGATCGGACCAGTCCTGCTCATCCTTGCCGCGCCAGACGAGCTGCGGATCGAGATCACGGTTGCGCCGCTCATAGGCGAGCTGGACCGGGCTCTTCTCCTCCGCCCGCATCACGCTTTCGTATTCGGCCGTCGGGATGTTCTTGCGCGTGGCGGCATCGTGCTTCAGCGCCGCAACCTCGATCGCTCTCTTGGCCATGCTCCGCACTTCCCTTATCTCATTCAGCCGCGATGGCCGTAATGTCGGTGTCGCGAGCAATGTCGTCCGGGATCTCGATCTCGTCCGCCGATGCGGAAACCTCGGCCTCAACCTTGTGCCCGGTGGCCGCTGCAATCAGTACAAGCAAACGCTTTTCACGGTCCTTCATGAAACTGTCGAAATCATCAGCCCGAAGAAGCTTGGGATCGATGCAATGGGTCAGGAGGTAACTGTCCAGCACGGACGGCGCGATGGCAGGGTCGCCTTTCCGACCGGCTTCGAGCTTCGCGAGGTACTCGGATGGCGCTACACCACTGAGAATACGGTTGGTCCGGTAGCTGAGCGAAGTCTTATTGATGATGGTGTCGTAGACCTTAGGCTCGATCTTCCGCCTCTTGCACCAATCTTCCGGGAAGATGTGATGGATATCTACGGACTCGTCGAAGAAAACGGTTTGGTCGAAGGCTTGTCCAGTCCGGAAGTCGAGCGCGCCCTCTTGCATGAGAAGTGCATGGATTCCCTTGTAGGCTGCCGATAGGCGCGTCCGCATGGTGCGAAGGCGATCAGGCCGGAAGATGCCATCCCGCACCGTCGTCGGCTCGGGGCCGCCGTCGAGCCAAGCCGGAACTTCCATGATGTCCTTTGCGAAACGCGACTCGACCGCCGATCCGTAGAGCTCTCCAAAAATGCCGCACCAGTACCAGCGGGCGAGCTTGCGCCTGGTCTCGGCGTGTTCCCATTTATCACCGATCTCGGCCAGGATAGCTGCAAGCGGGACAAGTTGCGTTTGATACGGCAAGTCGGCAACCCGGAAGATGTTCTGCTGACGCAGGAACTTCGCAGCCGTCAGAAATCCCTCCTCCACCCGCTTCTTGTTCGCTTTGTAGGCTTCAAGAGGAAGGTCGAGAAGTGACTGCCGCGTTGCGCGTACGGCCGGCAGGTCGCTTTCTTTCACGCCTGCGGCGACTGCTTCGTTCCGAATCGCCTTGGTGTGAAGCAGTGCGATGGCCGAGAGAAAGTCGGTGCTCGCTACCTTCTCCAGGACTCCAGATTTCTGATCTGCCGTGCGGCCGAAGGTCTGAAGCCGGGCCTGTAACCCTAGATTTCCACCACCGCCGAACCAATCGTCCCGCAGGCGATACCCCTTGGCGGCATACATAGCGGTGACAAGTTCGAAGGCGTCGAGCGGTTTCCCTCCGGTATTGACCTTCTCGAAGACGAGACACACGGCTTCGTGCGACGTATCGTGTCCAAGCGCGATGACCGGTACCTGATAGCTCTTGAAATGCTGGAGGACCTCGTTCTTAAACCGTTGGAAGATCTGGCGCTTGGCGATGTCGCCCTTTGCAATCCAATAGTCGCCGAAACCGTCCTGCCATGCGTCCCAGTCAAAAACCTGGTTCACCGGGAACATCAGATTCTTGTACTCGGCATCAGGGGTCGATAGATCAAGCACAACGTCGCGGTCGAAGTTCTCTTTTATTTTTCGATCTTCCGGAACAGTGAAAATTGCCTCTTCCCGATCAACATCCGGCCTCAGCGCTTTCTCAATATCAATATAGAACCAACGTTTTACCAACTTCTGGCGCGACGTAATGGTTTGGACGACCTCCTTGCGGATGCAGGTCTGGTAAAGCGAAGTCATGCGCTGCTGGCCATCCAGCAGAAGTTGATCGGGAGCCCGACTCGCTGCCTCAGGCTGAGCGCCTTGGACCGGCCGACGCGCAAAGGTCTCGGCGGCGCCAGCCTTCATTTCAAGTGTCATCAAGGCACCGACGGGGAATGCG
>NZ_LN811350.1:156337-204358 GCF_001006805.1 Microvirga massiliensis
CGCCGATATTATGCTGCAGCACTGTTTGTGCTGCCGATGCAAAGGTCCTCAATCAGCCTGTTAAATTCCGTCTCAATCTCGTAGACGGCCGTGAATTCCACAAAGACCCACCGTCCGAACTGTGCGAGGTTATTCACGCCCGGCACCCAATAGGCGCGCATAGTGTTGGCCTTTTCCTTAGCATTCTCCCCGCGAAGACCCTTGATCTCGACGATCAGATTGAGCGGCTCGGGCCCGCCGTCATCGAACTGCACGATGAAGTCCGGCAGATACTTCCGAGGCGTGGATCCGGCCAGATAAGGCACCTCCAAGCCAAGGTTCTGGTTCTTGACGTAGGCGCGCACGCGCGGATGCGCCTCTGCAACCCGGCAGAACTCGGCCTCCCAGTCGCTGTCACAAACAACCCAATTCACGTGACATTTGCGAGGATCGGTCTGCCAGCGCGTTTCCTTCGAGGTCGTGAAATTGACGTGTGCGGTGGAGCCTGTGGGATTGTAGGCGTCGAGGATCGCTTTGACCGGGTGCTCGCCCGACAGCGTCTCAGTGATTGCAGCCTTGATGCGCTCGGCCGCCATGTCGGCGATCTCCTTGTAAAGGAGTTGCGCCGGATAGGTGCCGCCAGAGCACTTGAGATAGCCGCCTTCGAGCCATTGCCGCGTGATCCGCTTCAATTGGCCGAACAGGTGGAGCTTGGGCTCCTCGCCGGGATCTCGATACTTGTTATAGAGAAGGTGACGGGCCAGGTGGAACAGGATCGTGGACGAGCGCATGTCTTCGAGATGTGCGATCGTCAGATCGACGCCTTCGCCGATAATGCCCTGATTTTTTGTGATCGATGGCCCAACCAGTTCCGGCGTCAGGTGCAGCACGTGGTCGAGGCCGAAGGCTGCCTCGAGCCGCTCGTCAGGAAGCTCGACCCGATAGCCCTCGACACGCGGAAAGGTGATTTCGAGCGGATCGCGATCCGGCCTCACGGCATGGACGCGAACAGTCTCCCGCGGCTTGGCCGGCGGTGAGACGACGGGCTTCGCCGCAAAGTCGAACGGGATGCCGAGCACGTCCGCGTATTCGACATTGAACAGGCTGTCCTCATTGAGATCATAGGACTGGCGGCGCAGGCCGCGGCCGACGACCTGCTCGCATAGGAGCTGCGTCCCGAAGGCGCGGACGCCGAGAATGTGCGTGACCGTGTTGGCGTCCCAGCCCTCCGTGAGCATCGACACGGAGACGACGCAGCGGATCTGTTCGCCGAGCCGGCCCTTCTTGCCAACGGTGTTCATGACCTCGCGGAGGAGCGTCGCGTCGTCGATCGTGTCACCTGCACGAATATCGCCGGTGCGCTCGACGATCTCGCGGCGGAAACGCTCGATCTCGTCGGCGGCCATCTCGCGGAAATCCTTGTCGAGAGCCTCGCCAGATTCGAGCTGCGCCGAATCGATTAGGATTGTATTCGGGCGCGCGAGCCGGTTACCGAAATCATCGTAGTTGCGGAACAGTGCGAGGCGGCCGTTCTCGAGAGTCGCCGAGTCGTCGTCGTTCTCGCGATGAAAGCCGGAGATGTATTTGTAGATAAGTTCCGAAGTCGAGGTGTTGTTGCAGACCACAATGAAGACCGGCGGAACACCGATCCCCTCGCGCTCCCAGAGCTCGAATGTCTTCTGATGATGGCCATAAAGGGCTTCGAGCGCCGTCAGGAGCTCCGCCGGCAGGCTCAGGGGATCGAGCGACTTTCCAGAAGCTCCGCGCCCCTTCTTCGGCAGCTTCTTGCCGATGTGGTCCCACAGATTCCGGAACTTCGGCGTGTCACCCCCCGGCACATTATCGGCGACCGGGACCCGTGGCAGCTTGACGATGCCGCACTCGATTGCGTCCATGAGCGAGAAGTCACTCATCGTCCAGGGAAACAGCGTCCCTTCGACATAGCCCGAACCGCGCAGGAAGAAGGGCGTGGCCGAGAGATCGTAGACGATCGACAGGCCGAGCTTGCGCTTCACCGCTTCGAGCCCGGAAATCCACATCCGGGCTGCCTCGTTGTTCGCCTTCGCTTCGTCCTTTTCCTCGCCCTTCAGGTCCTCCTCGGCCGCATCCCTCACGCGCTCTCGATAGCAGTGATGCGCCTCATCGTTCAGCACGACGATGTTCTTCATACCCATCAGCTCGGGCATGACGCGCTGGAGCATCTGACCCTCGGTCTCGAGTGTCTGCAGCTTCTCGCCGCGCCAGCCTTCGATTGCGTTGCGCGTGCCCTTCGCGACCTCCATGCGCTCGCGCAGCTTGAACGCGTGATAATTCGTGATGACGATCTTCGCGCGATCGATGTCGGCGAGCATGTCCGGCGGAACGATCTCGCGATGTCGATAGTAGCTCTCCGGATCGTTCGGCAGAAGCACCCGCAGCCGATCCCTGATCGTGATACCGGGCGCGACGATCAGGAAGCCGCGCGAGAAGTGCCTGCTATTCGGGTGACGGACGGCATTAACGGTCTGCCACGCGATCAGCATCGCCATGACGGTGGTTTTGCCGGCGCCGGTGGCGAGTTTCAGGGCAATGCGCAGGAGTTCCGGGTTAGCCTGTGCGTTTGCGTTCTTGATGTGCGCCCAGAACTTGGAGGCCCGCGGGCCGAGCTTCGGCGCAACCTCAGTCAGCCAGATCGCCGTTTCGACTGCCTCGATCTGGCAGAAGAATGGACGAATGCCTTGGAACTCGTGGTGGCGCCAGTGCTTCAGGAGACGGGCAGTCTCCGGCGTCACGAGCCACTGGTCCGGGTTCGGCAGGTTGCGCCAGATCTCGACGTGAGTCCGGATCTCGTTGATGATCGGGGTTGGGTTGTATTCCTGCTCGTCGGACGATAGCCCCGCACTATCCTCGAAGACCATCTGGGCCTGCGCGCGCGCCTGCCTGCGCTTCTTCGGCTTGGGAACAGGCGTGATGAGGTCGGAGCGGCGGCGTGCCTCGATGATCTGATTGGTTGGCTGCCCGTCCGCGTCTAGTTCCCAGTGGCGGCCAGGATACGCGTACGGCGAATTCAGAATCGGCCGCTCGAAAAACTGCTCCGTCATGCCCCACGCTCCCCAGTCTTGTCTCTTGCGGACAAGTTCTCATTGAGGAGAATCGTTACTCAATTACACGCCGGACGCCAAGACTGCGGCATATCAATGATTTGCCGCATACGTTAGGGAATGTCGCTTTGGGCGAAAGTCTGGTCTGGCGAAGTCCAGAGCGGATCTGACTCGCGTATCTCAGCGGAACACCTTGGTCTGGTGTTGGTGCCCAGGAGAGGGCGTGAAGGATCGAGTACATCCAAGCACTTGGGGAAACCTGGGGGATGGACTTCGACTCGTATTTCCCCGTACCGTCTCACGCCCGCTCCCCCAGCTTTTGTTCATAGCTACAGTCGCTCATGAACTGGATGCCCAACGGATGTGAGCATGCCCAATCCTTCTGGAACTTCCGTCGCCCATTTCTATTTCGTTCGCAAGGCGATGTGGGACGGCGATGGTCGAGCGGCTGAGCGATTTTCCATGAGTGATCGTCCGGATCAATTGCCCCCTTTGCTCCCACCGCAAAGGTCCATATCGGCTGGCGCGACATAAACCACGCCCGTCGTGCCAATCCCACCGAAAAGTAGCCGCGATGGATGTTCGGGTTGACTACTCCACGTCTTACCTACTGGTTTGCTTTCACGTGGCCGAGATTTCGCGGCTCATACCGTCCCACAATGGTTTCTTCCTTGCCCTGAGTGACAAGGTCATTACGGCCGAGACGATGCCTGACACTCTCGTGTACGCTCTCGTTGATGGTCGGAAGCAGATTGCCCTGAGTATCTACGGGCGCGTAAAGCCGCTCGTAAAAGGCGACCTGAAACGGCTTTCCCTCGACGCATCGAAGGGTTGGTGTCAGCATGTCTTTTGTTGACCACCCGGTCCGAGAATCGTGCCGGGGAGCCAGCGGATTGAGCTTGTTTGAATCGGGCAACATAGACCAATCTATCGCTAAACCATTCTCGCTCGCTTTCCCCGCCATCCAGACCAGTGGAATGTCGGCCAACTCGCGATCAGCGTATCCTCCTCCGACATCCGAGTGCGCTCCTGCGAACCATACCTGTTCTATACGAATTACAGCCGGAACCTGACCTGTCCAAAGAGTGGGGACAAATTCGTCCCGATGCTCATCGATGGCGAGCGCATGACAACCATGTTTCACAATCCTGGACGGCGACGTATCGTGAAAGGTGTAGTTATCTCGGGTGAATGCCCCGAGAATGGCGGTGGGAACACCTAACGCTCCCACTGTGTCCCAGACGCCTAGAAATGTGATCTCGACATCCATGTGGGTATCGGAACCGCAGGACGCACAGAAGCCCTGAGGCGTGCGATCAACCTCTTCGCGGTAGTACTTCCAAGCCCGCGTGAGGTCTCCAAGTTTCTGTCGTTTCAGCAGGCCACAGCAGCCGATAAATCCAGCAAGGCTGCGGGCCGTGAAAGCACCACGCGAGAAGCCGAAGAGAAAAATCCCGTCTCCAGGAACGTAGTTCTGGGCGAGGAACATATAGCCCGAGCGAATATTGTCATCAACGCCGAGCCCTGTTGCACCCTCAATTAGCTTCTGAGCGGCAATGCCGGTCGAGCCTACGCCACGCAAGTACAGGACCAGTTGAGGGTCGCCGCGATGCTGGGTGGCATGAATGGCGCGCGCAAGCCGGGTCACGTTTGTCTCGGCCTCTTCACTGTCGGCGCTATTCCAAGTTCCGTCGAAGCAAACAACCAGCCGCTTCATCTGATTCCTCCGAAATCCATGTCTTGCGTTCAGTAACGGCTGTCGGGTGCTAATCTGACAGTGGCTTGTTTAGATCGTCGCTCAATTGCATAAGATAGCACTCGCGACGGCGACCGAGTTCATTGCTCTGGTTCAGTTTGCATGCAGTTTCCGGCTCTTGAAGAATCGGATGAGCGCCCTCCTCGATCTTCCGCTGGCGAGCTTGGATCGGTTTGCGATTGGCACTCGTCTGCGCGAGGTCGGCCATTTGGAAGGCGCGAATACCGACGCAACGACCGAAAACGCCCCTCCGTCCAAGTGACGGTCTCTCTTGCGAAGTGGATGACGGCGGAAGCCCTTGTAGCGGGCTTCCTCGTCGCAACCATGGTGGACAGGTTGCCGGGCGGGAATATGGCTCTCGCCCTCCCGGGCAACACGCTGCCAGCCAGAGCCATTCTTGTTGTTCTGGTCCTTGCTCTAGCCCAGTCTCGGAAGCAAACGTCAACCCTGCGGTGTCTCTGATCGAAAGTATTGTGGGCTTGCTGCCAAGTCGAGAGTTCGCCGCATTCATCATTGCCCAACGGCTTGGCGCTCTGCCTGCACTGGCGTTGATAAGATGGTTGCTGGCTCCCAAGTTGTGCGATTCCGGGCAAAACTGAGCACCTGTGGCTTGATCTGACAATCTGTCCTGGTCTTTCCAACCCCAAGCGTTGCTGGCATCAGCGAGTTTGCCGTTCTCCTCTGGTTCTCACAGGAAGCACTCAATCTGCGCCCTGTGGCCGCGCGCCTTCCAGACCTTCTGTGGGAATAGTAATACGCTCTCCCAACTATCTCTTACGAAATGAAGCCTCCAATGTTGTCTCAGTCGTGCGAAGGATTCTCGGCACAAACCGCTCGGAGAAACCAGCTATGAAACTCCACATCACCAATGTTGCTAACTCACCAATGGGCCATGTGACGGACAACTCATCCGCGGACTCGGGGTTGGCTGAACGAGCTTCCGGAGGCTTCCCGGACTTATCCGCGGACTCCGAGTTGGCTGAACGAGCATCCGGAGACTTCTTGGTCACATGATAATGGAGTTGATCGAAATCAGGGAATACTTCACCTTTGATTATACCAGATTGGAGAAAAAACATTACGGTAAGTGCGCCCATGACTCCAACCAAGCATCTTAAACTGATAGTCGCCCAGTCTTCCAAATCCTTCCATTCTCCAACTGGCAATTTATCTATATTTTTCTGGAAATACAGCAATCGGCTAAATACAACGCCAAATAAACCAGCGGTAAATACAGCCGCAATCGGCAAAGATGGCGACATTTTGATTAATATTCTGTTATCGGGATTTGCTGACATACCCAGCATTCGCAAAACCTGAGAGCTTATACTTTGTTCTGATACAATGCTGGTAACTAGATGGGCATGGGTGAATAAGAAACATGCAAGAGCAAAAATGCCAACAATAGTTATACGCCAACGCGCTTTTTGCTGGACAGGAATAGAATGCAGCCTCTTCAAGTATTCCCAATGCAAACTCTCGTAACAGCGAACAGCTAACGCTCTTAGCGGAGCTTCACAACCCTGTTTACACTTTGGAGGCCCCTCCTTTGTCTCTACGCACTGGCTTGCCAATACATTCAACTCAGCCTCTAGTGTCGGAACTGATTTCACGCCTTGGTTAGTAAGCAAGTTTATGACTCGCCTCAAGTCTCCCAGTAATTCGTCAGCAGGGATTATCCGTGCAAGCTCGGATTCCAAATGATACGCGTCCGCCCACGCTTCTTCGATGGATGTCGATTCGGCTTTATTAGCCCATTTTTCATAAAAGTTGTCGAGCCTTTCCCGTGTAAGCGACATTATTGCCTGTTGCCGCCGAGAGAGAGGAATATTACCTTCTTCCGAGTAATATTCCTCATAGTGGTTTGCTCTAAGTCTAAGGTTTACTATAAAGGCGCGCAACCTAATATCGTCAAAAAGTATTTCTTTAAATGAACGGAATAATGGCCAAATACGGAATACTCGATCCGAATTGACCTCTTTCTTTGTGGGACTTGGATTGTCTCTGAGTTTGTGCCTATGTGCATCCGGCTCAAGCGAGATGCTCCGTGGTGTAGACCCGTTGCTCGCGGCTTCACTCGCCTCCGGCATCGTTCCCTCCATCCACAAGCTATGGAATTTCCTGACCGACGACAGTGATGTTAACATACACCGTCCGTAGCATTCTGTTGAGGGCGGAAATCATCACGACAACGCAATACGTTGAGTAAATCTGAGGGGCGATTTTGCGCTCGCATCAGCCCGTGAAATCTCGCGTCCACTCCCCCAGCCTTTGCACTCCCTCTTCGTTTCGCTGTTAGGCAACTCTCTGTCGAAAGCGGTTGGCTGACAGCCCATTTGCGAGGGCTAAAACGAGGCTTGTTGCGGGCGCGGGATTGTCCCATTTCCTTTCGATTGCCGAACTCACGCTAAGCGAATGCTCTGCGCTGGCTCCAGAAGCGACGTGATCTTAAGAACTCGATCTGGCGGGAAACCTCAGACAGTGGCGATGCACAGGCGACGAGGACCGAAGTCGAGATGGACCTGGACAAGGTGGTGTTTGTGCCGGTGGCCAAGGGCGGCTCCCGGTCCGATTCAGTTGCCTGCCGCAACAACCTGGACTACATCATCGGAGCGAAAGAGCGCAGAAGAGCGGGTCAAGAACTATCGTGAGGCGCTCGCGAGACTGTCACGAATTCCGCCGATACACGAAGCAGGAGCTATCTGAGATTTCGCGAGAGGTGCTGGCGCGCGAGATTGACGATCCTTTTCGAACACGCCCCCCGTTCTCCCCCGTCGCCTCGCATTAGATGCGCTGTCCCTGGTGCTACTCGATGAGGTTCTTGAGCCTGCTATCCAGGCGCACGTGACATGGAGACCCGCATGTTCGGTCGCACCGTTCGAGCATTGCTTTAAACTCATTGCATTGCGAAAACACCTAGAGTTACTCGAATCCTTATAGGCCATATCTACGAAGTAGTTGCGCCTGCAAGTCTGGTGGAGATATACAACGCACGAGAATTTCTACCCGGCTACGACTCCAGCCTCTCTTCCTATCTAAGAAGGACCCATGTTTGGAAGCATTAACGGTCAGTCGGACTACCTCGTGAGATGACGAAAGTCGTTCCGCTTCGCTGATTGCCTGACGCATATCTTCCTGCATGCGTGCCCTTACCGCATCTTTGCCTCTCTGCCCTGCCAAGTCTAGCGCATAACTGTACGCCCTTTTGACATCGCGGGAATAATCGAAGGTCTGTCCAGACGCTATGCGCGAAACTGAAAAGCCACCGTTGTTTGTGCTGATCTCTATATTCCGGTGATTAACTATGATTTGACCGGCAGGAGGAGTTGAAGTGCACGATGCGGGACAGTCCCCACCTTCCCATGAGGCTGTACAACTCGCTTCGCAACCGGCAATCCATGTTTCTGCTCCAAAATTACACACCTGGGCGCTTGCTGCCGCCAGCCACGAAAGGACAATTGTGCTCGCGAGTACGATACGTGTCGCCAGTTCTCTCATTGTAATCTGTTCCCTTTGGTCGATTAAATTCTAGCGAGCAGTCTCACGAGGACGGAAGGCTAACGACTACTATGAGCGTAATGACATACTTACTCGCAAGATTTTCAGCCATCTGAATTGTCAGTTCCCGAAGATGGAAATCTGGGACATATGAATCCTCAAACTTGTGCTGACTTCTTCTTAAATGGACTAACCGCTGCTTTTCACCTCCAGCAGAATACTCCCTTAGCCACCTTTCTCGTCTCATGTCTAAAACCTCTTTCCCGTCAAGGTCGATAGATACGGCTTTGGCGAGATCGACGGAACTTGTGACATCTCTTGTCGTGTGGCCCTCGCCGTTCGTGTGGAAGTCAATTTCCTGAACATGAACCCATACATCTAGGTTCACAGTTGAGATGCTTCTTGATCCGAACACCGAGGATGCAGACGTAACCAACGCATCTGGGGGAATCTTGCACTCTCTGTTCTTGTTGGCGACACTGGAGTTTGAAGCATCCCCACTCGACTCCGTACAGCGTCCTCGAACTCTCTCAGGAAGAATGCCGACTCGGTAAATGCCTGCGTGGAGTACGCCATTATGTCGACGAAACTCCTGGGCCACGATAGGTTCTAATTGTCCTTTGGAAGCGAACACATTGGTGAGTTGCCCCTCGATCACCTTACGGAGCTTGTTGTCATCCTCTCCAAGTGCAGCGATGAGCGCGGGCTCCGTGCCAAACGCACGGTGAATTTCCCGAAGTAGTGCGGGGCTGTTCCAAACAGCTTTAAGCAACCACCCAGTAAGCACTAATGATGGAATTGCGATAACGCCCGACCAGAAACGAGCGTCTTTGTAGAATGGTTTCTTTAAGTCATCGGTAATTTTCGCGACCTGTGCTCCAAGCGACTTCAGAGATTCCTGTGCGCTTTCTAGGTCTGTTTTAATGGGTTCAATCTCTGCCGCTGCAATGCGCCGAGATTCGATGAGAACTTGGGCTAAATCCTCATTCACTGAAACCCCCATCGTCTCCTATCTTGATTTCGCACCTGCTTAAAGGCTTTTGGCAATGCTGAAGGAGAGCAAAGGCTTTTGGCAATACCCGAAGGAGTGCTCGATAAGAATAGCTCGAGTATTAAATTATTCTGCGAATCCGCCGGGCGACCAACTACCGATTTAGACTAATCTATGCACCGCAGGTTGTATGACTCGTATGCCCAGAGTAATAGCCCAGCGTACGGCTTGTACATTGTGTTGTAAGCAGTACGCTAGGACCAACCTCTATCAACGTACACGAGTCCATTCGGATGATAGCTATGCCGACCGGTGCTCGTTGAAGCCGCACGTCGCTGGCTCGATGTTCAGCGGACCATTAGCGAGAACCCGATACACGCTCGACGGTCCTACCTTGAGTGTCTTGGCGATGTTCGCAGGGCTGAACCCTTCCTTTTTCAAGCGGATGATCTCCGCGGTCTGATGCCATGCAACTCGCACTCTCACTGGAATTTCTCTTCTGAGCCTTCCGGATTCCGGCTGCTTCAACGGCGTATTCGTTCCGTGACGGATGTGGTGGTTTCGTTCTTCGCGCTCGTGGGTCGGCGTTACCGGGTGGCCGATATCGCTTCAGATATCGACTGGTTGATCGATATGTCTGGCCTCGATGTGCCGCACGCGATCAAGAACGATCACGAACTCGACGCTTTGATCTCGGCCCGGGCGACCCAAACCCGCCTCCTGGTGCATCTGAAGCAATGACGACTTTCTGAGTTTTCGGTTCAAAATGCCAATAGATCCTGCCCTTGTGTCATAGACTGACACCCGATCTGGACCCCTTCAGATCTGTGCCAATGACATGGCATCTGAGAATTGGCAGGCCCGTGGGGACGATTCGTGAGCCTAGTGGCACAAGTTGTCACGACGCATTTCCCTATCATGACGAAGTCCAACCGGCCGATAAGTTGTATGAAGCAAGGTCCGGTTTACTGGACCCGCTATAATCGTCGTTGGTTGGCCCGATCGCAGACATCGGGGCTTGATCCGAGAGCCCCGTGGATCAGCTATCCCTGAAAACCCGTATACCGGCGGTGCATATCCTCTCCGGCTGTCCGCACTAATTCCCACTCCGCTGAGGAGAGCCCAAAATTCTCCTGAGCATACCGGCACAAATTGGAGCCCGGCGCTAACTTATATGGCGACATCATGCCCCAAACACGATGGAGACCTGTGTAGGTCGTCATCTGTCCTGGCTCTCGCATACCGAAGAGAAGACCACACGACAGTCGATTTGAACGTCCCCGGTAGGCAGCCTCTATGTCGAGGTGTGGAATGTCATCCTCCAGCCGGATTGATAGCTCCCCAAACAACTGTTCCAAAGGAAGATCAGACACCCCATTCATCCGAGCGCTACTTGCCGCGAGACCGACAGCATACCCTGCGGTGAAGTCATCTGTCGCGAACCGGAGGGCTGCCTTCAGCGGTCCTAACTGATGGTCCTCTCTTTCAAAGCGTGCCTTTTGATCACGAATTGCATTGGCGGCTATCATGGCCCCCAAACTAACGGCAGTGTCGGTATCCTCACCAACCAATGTTTTCTGAGAGGCAGATCTGTCGGATGTTTGTGAACGCGGATGATTCGGGGCAAGGTTAATCCGAGATCTTACTGAATTGCCTGCCCCATTCTCTCGCTTTCGCCCAAACCAACCAAACATTGTCTCCCCCGAGATGACAGCCCTGGCACACGAGCAACCTAAGCAGTTTCACGTCCAGGATGCTAGTCCGGCGGACTGGCAACTATAATGCGAGATCTGCTTACCTAGTTGGCTCCGGTGAGTTGGTCCTCGCCATCCTCTGCTTTCGCAGCAGCCTCGGCCTCTTTTTTCGCGATAAGTTCGGCAAGCCGCAAGGCAACCACCGCCTCCGCTTCATAATGAGGTGGAACAACAACGTCGATCATCGGGCGACGCGGATCACTCTTCCATTTCATGGCCGCTCCATCAGATCCCTTGCGCTTTCCCTTTTCGAATAGGTCGCGATATCGAAATGGAGATATCCCCATAAACGGCTGAAACGAGACCTTATTGGTCTCACTCGGGTCATCGATCTGAATCGAGTCGCTATGCAGTTTCTCGGCATAGCTTTTTGGATATGGCTCCAGATAGACTACCCTCTTGATGCCACTCGCAACGATGTGTTTCGCACAGAGGTGACAGGGGAACGTCGTTGAGTACAGGGTCGCCCCTCGAACTGAGGTGCCATTTCGGGCCGCGTCACAAATGGCAGACATTTCCGCATGAATGATTCTCCCGAATTCGATGATGTCCATGACACGGGAATCGCGGTAGCGCCTCCCGTCATCCTTGCTGAGCAACTTCTCCACGACTGCCTTAGCCTCTTTGAGATCCAGCAACTCGTCGCTTAAGAACTTATCGCTGAGCAGGCGGGAGACAATCTCCGCGAATATCTCGACCTTGTTCAGTTCATTAGGGTCGTATCCAACTCTGATGTCGCGGCTATCCAGCGGATCTCCTGTCCAGTAAGTGCCTCCCCCGGCTTTTGGAACTTCGTTTGATCCTACGCTGATAACCTCTCCTGTTGCCGAGAATATCGCGGCTCCCACTTGGCGTGACAAATCATTCGACCGCAGCGAAGCTGACTTGGCCAAGTACATGCCGTATTCTTCGCGCGTCGGCGATATTTCATTGCTCCCAAAGAGCGCATCTATAAATCTTTGGATCGAAGCCGTTGCAGCCTCACGATTGCTCGAATCGACGAAAACGTCACCGAGTGGAAACGCGTTGCTGATATTTTGGCCGTAGTCCTCGTCTTCCTTACTATCTCTCTCCATGAGGGCTTCCGCCCCTTTCCGCGCCTCTTTCTCGTCCTTGGTTCCCCTGGACCGCATCTTGAGTTGGGCAACGAGGTAGTCCTCGCGCTTCTTGGGATCGCCGTAAATGGACACCTGAATGTATTGCCGACCAAAAACTGCGCGTAAAAGACGAGTCTCCTCGGGCGTTTTTAATTGGCGGATGATATAGGCAGTGGGACGGCTCTCGGAACTATGTTTCTCGGACCTAAGTCTCTTGATCGCAACAATTCCGAGCGCAGCCAATATGTCATTTGCGCCGTATTTCTTCCTTAGATCATTAGCATAACGTATCTTCGAGTCATAATTTTTGGCCATGTCGGTGTCATCAATAGTGACATCCGATTTCAGTTCCAGCATAAGGCCCGTAAGACGGACTAACTCCTCTTTGTAGTTAAAACTCCTTAGGGCGTCCGCGATCGCAGTCTGGATATAATCCAGATCAACACCAATTGGCCCTACCAGCCCGAACACCAAATCGGGAAAATCGATGGGCGGAGCGAAATTTACTTTCATTGTGGAACTTTCCGCTTCCTTAGCGATTCTGGCTTGAGGTAGTTGGGCCGTGCGTTACGGTCTGCACGATTCGTGCACTAAGGGGGACAGGCATGCGACAAGGAGCGGCATTCTCGCCGGGCTGGCTTAGAACCGAAATTGAAACCTCCCTTCGGCAGGTGGCTGACAAGCCGTACATTCCTGCACAGGTGATGGAGTCCTTTAAACGGGCTGAGAACGCAATCAAGCATTCTGACAGCTTGCAACGTTCACAGGGCGACAATCGTCGTTCTGAGAAGATAGCATAATCCCCATTCGGCACTCCGCTGCCAACATTCTTCCACTAGCTCAATGCCATGCGGCGTGCATCGCCGCGTGGCTTACACAGAATACCACCACCTCATCGTCCAAGAGGTAAAGGATCTCTCGGATCAATTCTGTCTCGCGAAAAGCCAGCCATAGGCTGAAGCGAACGTAGACGTGAGAGTAGAACTGCTACACTATCGTAGCACACGCCACTAACGACTCTCTGCGATCGACAGCGGGTTGTCAGCCAGAATCCTATAGACGCTCGATCGTCCGACTTTCAGCATCCTCGCAATGTCAGCCGGGCTCTTCCCTTCCCTCTTGAGGCGAACAATCTCATCGGTCTGACGAAGCGCGACAGGAACACGCCCGCGAAACTTCCCTTCTTTTTGTGCCTTGCGGATTCCGACAGCCTGCCTCTCAAGCATTACTTCTCGTTCCCACTGAACGATCGAGCCGATGAGATTTGTAAGTAAGCGACCGTTTGGCGTCGCCGTGTCTACGCCCATGTCCAGAATGCGGAGCGAAACCTTCTTGGCATCCAAGTGCTGAATGATCTGCCAGAGGTGGGGAACAGACCGAGCCAGTCTTGAAAGGGTTGTTACGCAGAGGGTGTCACCATCCCTAACCCAATCCAGGGCCTGATCGAGAACAGGTCGTTGGCCCACCGAGGAGGTCTCCTCGATGAACAGCTTCTCGCAGCCTAATTTCCTAAGGGCCTCGATCTGATGCTCCAAACCGGCCTTCTGGTCATTGGTTGACGTGCGAGCAAGCCCAACGAGCATGTAGTTCTCCAAGTGCGTTTTGGGACAACTTGATGGGAATTGCCAAGCTTGTCAAATGGGACTACTCGTGTGGGATAGTTCCGGCCGCAAATGGGAGTTCCCACACGCCCTTGGTCTGTGGGACGGGCGAACAGCCCTCCGGCCCAGTTCAAGGTCCAGTCCACTGGACCTTCGAGGCCGCACGCGCGGAAACTCTTTCAGAGTCTTGAACCACCTCCACTAGGTTGCTCAAACACGCCTGCGCTCGTGAGACTGGTCGGTGACACCTACCGTCCATTCTAAATACGTGCATGGAACGAAGGTGTAGTTCCCAAAATCGATGCCGATCCCTGGAATGCGTTACCTGCGCCAGCCGGTGTGCCTTCCGACTTTCTCGGCGCATTCTCTCCACCTGTCCTCGGCGGATGTATGTCATGGAGTGCGAGACGGCGATCTCATCGCCCCGCGACTTCGGGAAGTGGCGCACTGCCGTTCGAAATGTGATTGACCACAACAGGAGGCGGACCAACTGGTGGCGAGATGTCGGCCTGTGGGCGTGGCTCTCAGCGGACGGTTGGATCAGAGGCGTCGTCAGCCTGGGCGCGATGACCGAGGATGAGTTCGTGAGTGCCGTTGGCCGACGCTGGCCCACCGTGCTGCGGTATATTGAGCCGCCGGGGCTGCGAAATGAGATCATCGCCGTCGTACGACCGGGAGTAATCTGCCCTGGAACTTCATCAGGACGATATCAGTCGATCCGGACAGCGATCTGGCCTCGCAAGGCGGCGCAGCGCATGATCTCGCAACCAACGGCCGGTCGCCTTCGGGTCTGGGACGATCCCATGCCGGTTCTCGTTTGATCTGGCGACTGTTCGTCTAAACATGCTTTAGGAGAATTGTGCCCCTGCGGCTAATAGAGGAGATCCTACGCAGTTTGCATTCCGCATATCGCAGTCTGCGATTAGCAGAAGTATATCTTAAACAGAGCGGCATCGCCCTGTTGAACAAACCGAAAGTCATAGCCGATGAGAACCATGCGATCATTGCGGATCGGCTCAATCTCATAGTCACCCGGACACTGCTGCTTGCACCACACGCGGCGATGGTGGAACTGCCGTTCGAAAAGTTCATCCCCAAGATGCTCACGCGAGAGGCCCGTGCATGTGACCACGTTCGGGGTAGCGGCTCGGCGAGCCGGTGTGATGAACCCCGATTTGAGGCCCAGAACCGCAGCATGCTGGTGCAGCCGGGCCAGGAAGGCGGGCGGTATCCACGGTAGCGTAGTTATGATTTCCCGGTATCGCATGGATATCCTCTTCTGATGATGAGGTATTTATCCCCGATGTTCGGGAGTCAGACGCGAGAGATCGATACGCCTCTTCGCTTCATTTCTGTGCTGACGGTCGGGCTGCTCGTTATCCCGACCGTTACCCTTTAGGCCGCCCCAAACCAGTACTCGCCAGAGCAAATACAAGACCATAAGTAATTGTCGTTTTGGGTCACAAGAACGCTCGCCTTGCGAATTAGATCGGAACGAGCCTGAGCAGCATTCGATGAGTAGAGCAGATTGTTTCTCAAAACACTGAGGAACTACGGTTCTTGTCGCAGCCATGCATCGAATGTCACTCCTCGGGAGTATCGTACCGTTCAGTCCAGACGACATACAGCATCAGCATCAGGGAAAGAGCCCAAGCAATATAAGCGCGTCTTGCTTCGGCAGCACTGATCATGCCAATCGAAGTTGGCGTATCAGGTACACCCTTCGTGTACGCGTGCACTACCGAGAACAACGTTGGATGCGACCACTCGCTGAGTGTTGAATACATCAACCTCGCTTTACCCTCGTCATCGCCTAGCTTTGTAAGAGCACGCTGGAGCGATTTGATCAGTTCTGCTGTCGAAATTGCGGGCGTTTTTTGTCCATACTTTGCTACGGCAGCTTCGGTATGCGCCTGATTAGGATCAGGGTCTTCAGCAAATAAGCGTCTGCGCTGCTCTGAAGAATTATCCAGATCAACCAAAACAGCTTCCAATGCGTCTAAATCGCCGCTCAGTTCCTCGGCACGGTCGAGTATGTACGTTGTATATGCTGCTTGCTCGAAAAAGGCACGGGCTATGATAAGGGACGAGGTCAATCGCTCGTTTTCAAGGAGAATGATGCAGTCATCGAATAGATCAACGGCTCTCGAAAGGCTTCGAATAATCCTATTTGTGACGATCTGATCAAACCGGCTGCTTACATCCGCTTCGGCCATCATTCGTACTAGGTCCCGTCGCGCATCTCTTGCGGCTGTGATTCGCTCCTTATTCTGTTGTGCATCAAACATTGAAAGAGTCCCCTCAGGAGTGGCCTACAGGATCATTTCCGCCACGCGGTGGTGTTGCCTCGGGCATTATCCCATTGCAGCAGGCCAGCAAACACGGCGTGTAATCGGAATACCTACCCGAGGCTGCGTATCGCGAATAGCTGATCAAATATGTTTTCTACCTCCTTGAACCTGCGCTCCGCCTCGGCCCGTCGGTCCGGCGGATGTCCATCCGGGTGGAGCTTCCTCCGGTAGGCGGTCCGAACCGCCGCGAGGACGAACTCAGGGCAGTTCTCATCCAGGCCGACCCGCCGGTAAAGCGGGTTCGGCCGCCTCTCGGTCGCACGCCTCGACGCGTCCCAAGATCAAATCCGAGTACGCTCCTCGACCAGAAGTTTTATGATCGCGATCGCGCGATCCCGCTCGCCCTTGGCCGTCATGAGAGCCTCGAACACGATTGCGATCGTGTCCTCGGCGGTGTGATGGTCCTCGATGTGGAATCCGCTGTAGTCAGCAGGGCTCCTCATCCACTCGCAGAGTGCGGCATCGCCGCTGGCGAGGAGCCGATCGATATGGTCATCACGCGAAGGAACGTTACCCGAACTGTCCCCACCCTGGTGCTGCTCGCCTTGATTGCTCGACGAGGTCTGGTCACTAGCCCTCCCGTCGTTCGTTCTCGACCTGAAGAAGCCAGCGCCCCATTTCACGGGCGGAACACCAGGGCGGGTAGCAAGTTCCCCCGCCCAATGAGACGACCAGTGGCATCGCGCGTCTCATCCGTGCGCTCGTCGTAGAAGCCGAGCCGCCGACCGGCGGCATCCCGAGCCCCGATGCGACCCGAGATGCCATTGCCCTCGTAGCTCCCGAGCATCCAGCCCGTCCGGTCACGCACATACTCACGCGACATCGGCAGCCTCCCCGAGGTCGAGTTCTCGGGCAGCCAAACCATCTTCGTCGTGATCGTCATCGCCGAAGCCAAGGTCGTCGGTGAGATCCCAAACACCGAGCAAGCGCGCAATTCCGAGCGAGCGCGGGTAAATCTCGCCCGGCGAAAGAGCCGGAATCCCGAAGGTCTGGAGTTTGCGTCGGAGAGCCGCAGCGGCTGCTGGATCAACCCGTCCGTTCGCCAGGGCGTGGATCTCAGTCAGGACCCAGTCCCCACTAGTCAGGCGGCGGCACTCTCCGATGGCTCCGGGTTCGTGTCTCCATTCCAAGTATGCCTGCACGCCAAGCGCGACGAGCGGGACCTTGGTCGCGGCGCAGTTACGGTATCGCCGCCCGAGAGCCGACATGGCATCTCCACTCGTCATGACCACGACATCAGGATCATCTGCCGGGATCGATGGACGAGCCGGAGGCAAGTCCATCTTTTCCAGCCAGCGCCGGAACAGCGTCGCAAGGTCGGTCTTTTCGCCCAAATTCTCAATCGATTGCCGGATGGCGTCGTCGTTCGCAGATGAAACGGTCCCACGGATCACTGCCAATGCCGCGTTAGCGTCGTCCGCCTGAGATGTACCGTAGAGGCGTTTCAGAACGTTCTTATGGACCAGGACGCGGTCAAGACGTTGCACAATCCCAATGTGCATCGCACAGATCGAGCCACTGTGCTGCATGAGAGCTTTGGCGCGAAACCGGTGCTCGGGAAGACCGAAAAGCTCGAACAACGTGCGATACGAGCCCGGTTTAGGAAGCGGTGCATCACCAAGTCGATGCAACACTCCCAGCAAACCATCTGGAACCTGCCCATACACTGCGTGGATGATTTCCCGCACACGGGATGACACCATCAACGCGCGAGCGATCTGCTCGTAGGGGCTGAGGGTATGACGACCATCGGCGGGAGTGAGGGGACGGAGCCGGGTGGCGAGGCTTTCGGGTCCTCCAAGAAGCAGTTCGGCGAGGGCCATCAGAATTGCCTGACGGCGGAGCGCCGAGGCACAGAGGAGGAAAGAGAGGAAGCCGGGCGCTGCGGCGTCGAGGCGGACGGCGATGTCGAGGCTCCAGCCGTCAATGGAGCGTGGTTTGGAGGATTTCTTCGCGTGAAATGGTCCCAATGGCGGCTCCGTCGCTGTTGCAGACGGTTTGAGACTCTCACGGAATTTGTTTTTGACAACTAATTTCTGCCGCTAGACAGCCAAAATCGTGCAAGTCGTTGAACAGGAATCGAATTATCTGCGTGCGATGGCTCGCTCTGGACTGAATACGGAGCGCGTCAGATCAGTGAGTTGGCCTGACCGAGTTCTCGGCCGCTTCGGCAGCTTGATCGAACTGCTCTTCCGGCCACGCGTTTGCTCCCCGAAGGCCCGCCCCTGCTCAGCCCGCCTCATAGTGACGGTAGACCCCACACTTCACCCTCAGCCAATCCTTGCACGGACCTAATCGGTAGGGCCTTTCCCGCCGTATCGAGACGATCCCTTCCAAGTTCATGGAGCACACATGACCGAACAGGGCCGCCCCCCTGATGGCCCTCGACAAAGCCGCTGAACCAGAAGCCATCATGCGGGTCCTCGGTCAACAAGTTAGCAAGAGGTAGAATCTGAACTCATCATCTCGGTTGCATCACCTTCTGATGAGTATCGTCATGCTTCATGACATCGCCGATCTTGCTCTCGTAGCGCACAGGACGTTCGGTATCCCTATGCGTGCGCCAATGGATCAGAAAGTAGCAATCATCGGGCTCCGAACGGTCGAACACCTTCAGGCGAGAGCGCTTCCTCCTATTCCGCATCGAGGAGTAATCGTCGAGAACCAATCTGACCGGGAATTCCCGCGCCAGTTTCGGGGGAATGCGAACCTCTCGTCCAAAGTTATGGTGTCTCTCCGGGCGAAGCCACTGGATATCCTCGCGAATGTCCCGAGCAACTTGCAACTCCGGGCGGGATGCCGTGATGCCAGAGATCACGATCTCCTCTTCGAGCGAGTTCTCGACATAGAGGCACCGCCCGTCCCAAAGCTTCGGGTCGAAGGTGTTGTCGAGGATTCGCACCACCGGGACGGGAGACGATGAGTTCGACAGCATATGCGAAACGCCCCTTTCGAGAGCATATTCCGCAACCTTGAGCCCGATGCCCATCAATGAGAAAGCCATTTCCGTCCCTCGAAACGTCTTCTCCCCTATGTGGGCAAGCCGGTTTGAATTTCGATGTTGGAAGCCGCTCAGCACTCGGTGCTGAGCGAACCGAGCAGTCGGCAAGGACTTCAACTCTCTTCCATACGAGGTTGCTCAGCACCCGACTGGAAAGCCTGCCATTGGGTCTCAGGAGGAATGATCACGCGGTTCAAGGAGGTCGCCAACGCTGCCGTCAGAGAAACCAGCAGTCTCATGCGCCCGATGCAGCGGCCCCAAACCCAGATGAAGCCCAACCGTTACGGCTTAGCTGATTAGCTTGCGTTTCCAAGAGCTTGGCCGAAACCGATTGCGGGGTCGCGAGTTGCTTCTGCAAATCCATCCAACTTGAATGCCGGAGACCAGCAGCCGCTCGGTCTCGGAAAGGATAGCTTTTGTCATGAACTTCTACAAAGGAGGCCCTTGGAGCGTTGGCGTAAGGTCCCAATGGTTGGGGCAGCGTCAGGCCCTTGATTTGCTTGGGAGCAGCCTCAGACAGGTCTATGCTAAGCTTGAGCGCGAGCCCTTGCCGGATCGCCTGCGGGAGCTTGTTGGGAAGCTCGAAGAGGCGGATAGGGACGGCATGTGCGCCAGCAAGCGGTGATCGCTTGGTGCAACGCAACATAGGTGAATAAATCCTGCCTCTTGCTGGGGTAGTTGTCATGCTCGGTCGTCTATCGATTCAGTCGAGTGAGAGGGCACGAGAGCATGACTTCTGGGGCAATCTCATCGGTCTTAGCCGAGGCTCAGAAAGAGCTTGACCGCGCCCGTCTCGGGGTCGCAGAAGCAGCACTTGCCCTCACGATCTGCCACGAAAAGCTGGACAGAGTTGTCGATCACGCCGTCGAACAACGGAAATTCAGCCCCATTGAAGCACTCTTTCGCGAGGAAGAGGCGGCACGCAAGTTCTACGAGCGGGCGGCGAACTATCTCGCAAGGTCAGAGGAGCGGTGGTTTGCTCTTGGGACTGCATTAGCCGCTGAACAGGAGCAGGCGTAGTTGGAGCCGGTGCCGCGCCACTGGCTCAACTGATCAGCCGAGCGGCCCTCCCACATTGGATAATCAGTAAACCTGAGCGAGTACCCGATTGGGGCTCACGACCTATGGTGGAGCATGACGAGCGAGATCGACGAAACCGCAACCCTCGCCCTTGCAGACCGCCATATCAGCGAAGGCGAGGAGCGCATCCGGCACCTGACCATAACGAGGGACAGTTTGTCGGTCGCTGGCCGGGACACCGGCGAGATAGACCGGTTACTGACGCTGTTACAGGACACCCTTTCGGTTTGGCACGTTCATCGCAACAACATCCTGAGCGCCCTTGAGCGGCAGAATAGGCCCGAGTTCAACGCTGCCTATGAGCAGATCGAAGCCTCGTAGATTAGGGTCGCTACTGCGCCATCGGCTCAACTGATTGATGCCTCTACCCTGTGGAAGTGCAGTCTTCCTCATGCCTGCTCGACTGCCTCGGTGCGATGCGCCCTCTGCTATTAACTTAGGTTATTCAACAGGTTATCCGACCGGCAGTCGGGAACAATCTGCTGCTGAAGGTTGTTGGGACACAGCATGCGTGATTCCTCCGAACTCGTGGGGTGCTTGCTGCAACCAGCCCTCCATTCTTTCGCTCCGTCGCGCTGTAATGCCCTGCGGCTTCACTGAGAAATCGTGAGACTGGTCGGTTCGGACACATTGGACTACCCGCCCGACGTAGATCGTCGAACTGGTGTTAACCGGGCGGACCTACGATTATACGCCTCGGCAGTGCATCTCTAAATGCAGTCACATACCGATCAGAGTGGATTTCAATTCAATAGGTTGCTCCCAGCATGCGTATGACACGTTCTCCGGCACGGTCGTTCACGTTCGAGGTCAAGCGCGCCAACAGGCGGGTGCCCGAGGTCGTGACCCTCAGCAAAGCGCCAGTCTCAGAAAGTGCCTCTCTGGCTGATCAGGTCTTCGGCAAGCTCTCGGCGCGGCCCCGCGCTCGACAAGCGGACAAAATCGAAGTTCCAGCCCCAGTTGGTTCTACGGCTTCTGCACCCCAACCACCGGAAGTGTTCGGCACAACAGAGTCGGCAGAGAAGTCTGCTCGGCGTGTTCTGCCTGACCTCCTGTCGGTTCCTGTGAGCCCGGTCGAAGAGCGGGTGCAGCGTGAGGCGGAAGAGCGGGCCGTACGGCGTAGGGCAGCACGAGCAAGCCGCGCCACGAAAGAGGCGAAGCGTCCGTCAGTCGCGACCACTCGCGAGAACACGACACCCGCCGTCAGCACAGCCACACGGAGCGTGGTCATAGAGGCGATGATTGGTGCCGATCAACCGCTGGAAGCAATCACCACGTCGCCACAGCCCGTCAAGCTGGTTCCGACATCACGGAGGCGGAAGAGGAACGCGCTCCTTACAGCTTTCAGACGGGCTGGGCGTAACGGGAGAGCCGTGCCTCGTCTTCCTGCGGGCCAGCGTTGGAAGCGCCGTCTGCCCCAAGTCTGCTGGTGATTTTTGCAACGGTTCGGCCTGATTAGATTTTGACATTGAGATCGGGAAACCGGGCCGGGTACGTGCCGCTTCGAGCGGACAATCCATAGCCGCCAAATCGGTCAAAGGCGTAGGTCGCCCTCGCACCTCTTCAGAGACAACTTTATGAACTCTTGGTGCTGTCTCGCGTTGGTCTGAGACGGAAGTCTAAGATGTTGGATTCGAAGCAGGAATTTTCTGATCTAGCTTTGGTAGAACGCCAGATTGTCGAGAGCGAGCGACGGGTGAGCCGACAAGCCATGCTTGTGGAGCGAAAGCGTTGGGCGGGGCAGCGGACGAAGTTGGAGGAGCATATACTCAAGCAGTTTGAGGCGGCGCGGGACGCTCTGCATCGACACCGAAAGTTCATTCTGGACGCAATCGACCGATCTTCTGCCAAATGATCGTTATCGGCAGCAAGCTGTCGTGGTTGCGGAATTCAGGGGAGTCGATAGGCTCCGCACTTCACCTTCAGCCAATCCCTGCACGGGATCACGAGCAGTCACGAGTTGAGACGTTCCAACGGCACCGTGACATGCACGGTGAGACCTTCAGGCCGCCAGTCATACTCGACACTTCCCTGAAGCTGGCCCGTGACGCTCCGCTCCACGAGAGTAGTCCCGAATCCATGGGCACTCGGCGGCTCAGCAATACTTGGTCCGCCGCTCTCCTGCCACTTGAGGTAGAGATCGGCATCCCTCTTTGTCCAATCGACCCGGATGCAGCCCTCGCGAGCCGAGAGCGCCCCATATTTCGAAGCGTTCGTGGCGGTCTCGTGCAGGATCAGGGCGAGGCTCGTCACGGCACTCTCACCGACCGGCACAGCAGGGCCGTTGAGGATGATGCGCTCGCGATCCATGTAGGGTGAGAGCACCGTCTGCACCAGCCGGTCCATGGTCGTGCCCTGATCCTGCTCCTTCCCGGCCCCGATCAGCCCCGGAAGGATGAGATCATTGGCCCGCACGAGGGCATCGAGCCGCCCGCGAAGGATTTGAGCCATCTCCTGTGGGGTGCGCGCCGACCGGGCGCTTACACTCACCATGCCGCTTGTGATCGCGAATATATTCTTCACCCGGTGGATCAGTTCTCGAAGCAGCAACCTTTGGCGTTCCTGCGCTTCTTTCTCTGACCGGATGTCACGCGCCTCGATGATGGTCCCGATGGGCTTTCCGTCCTCGCCTTGGATCGGGCTCGCCGTGAAGGCCACAGGGTAGAAGCTTCCGTCCCTGTGGACGAAGATTTCCTCGCCCTGCATCTGATGGGCCTCGGGAAAGGCGCGGTCGATGGGACACTCCTCAAGGGGGTAGTGGCTACCATCAGGACGGGTGTGGTGAATGACATCGTGCAGGGCTCGTCCCTTCACTTCCGCGAGCGAATAGCCGGTGAGCTTTTCGGCTGCGGGGTTCATGTAGACGCACTGCTGGCGCTCATCCATGCGGAGGACTGCAACCGAGGCATTATTGAGCACGGCATTGAGGTGGCGTTGGCTCTCTCGCAGGGCCTCTTCGACACGCTTGTGTTCGGTGATGTCGCGGGCGATCTTCGATGCACCGAGGACCCTGCCCTGAGCATCCTTAACCGGTGAGACCGTGAGTGAAATCTCGACCAGAGTTCCATCCTTGCGTTGGCGAATCGTCTCGTAGTGCTCGACGCGCTCGCCCCGGCAAATCCGGTCGATGATCTCTAATTCCTCGTCCTTCCTGTCATCGGGTAGCAGGATCGTGACGGGTTTGCCGATTACCTCCTCGGCCCGGTGGCCATAGAGCCGTTCCGCTTCTTTGTTCCAGCTTGTAATAGTACAATCGAGATTGATGCTCACGATGGCATCGTTCGACGAGGTGATGATGGCCGCGAGTTGCCGCTCGACCTCCTCGGCGCGCTTGTGCTCGGTAATGTCAACGACGGCACCGGGAAATCGCAGGGGCTTGCCATCGTCACCATAGAGGCATTCGCCGCGCGCCTCGATCCAGCGAACCGTGCCGTCCTTTTGAAGGAGCCGGTATTCCTGAACGTATTTCTGACCGGTCGCGATGGTGTGGTTGACCGCCTCAGCAACCCGGTCCCGGTCGTCGGGGTGGATACCGGCCATGTAGTCGGCAATCGGTGTGCCCGTCCCGCCCTTCTTGGGATCGACCGAGAACATCGCGGCAAATCGTGGGTCGGAGTAGAAGGTATCCGATAGGATGTGCCAGTCGAATGTGCCGACCATGCCCGAGGCATGGAGGGCGTGCGACAGGCGTTCCTCGGCTTTGACCAGTGCCCGTTCCGCCAGCACGCGCTCGGTCGTCTCCACCACGACAGCGAGCACGCCTGCGGGCTGACCGCTCTCGTCCAGCACCGGAGAGTAGTCCAGATTCATCCAGACCGGCTCGGGAACCCCATTTCGATAGAGGGTCAACTCCTGATCGCGGTAAGATAGCGTGCCCCCGCTCAGGCCGACCTTCATGACGTGATCGTTGAAGTCGGCGACCTCGGGCCAGCCCTCTCTCACCTTGGAGCCGAACAGGAGAGGATGGCGGCCTCCTGCAAATCCCGAATAGGCGTCGTTGTAGATCATGACGCCATCCGGCCCCCACAACAGAACGATGGGAACCGGCGAGCGCAGGAGAAGACCGACCGTCGTTTTGAGGCTCTGCGACCAAGAGGAGAGCGGTCCCAGTGAGGTGCGGGACCAGTCGTAGACCCGCGTGAGCCTGCCCGTCTCGCTGTCGTCGAGGAAACCGAGGTCGGGAGCAGGCGCTTCACCTCCCTCCCATGGTTTACGCTGCTCTGCGCTTTCCAGCAGGCGCAGGCCAGCCCGCACGACCTCGCTGGCGCTGCGGTAGCGGCCAGAGGCGACCTTAGCGGCCACGAGCGAGGTTAATTCGGGCGTCAGGGACACCGAGAGGGCTGATTTGGCGGGCATGTCCAAAGGGTAGGAAAAATTGGCACCCGCAATTTAGGTGGTCATGTAGCCGTGGCAATAACCTGTGATGATGACGCTAGGTCAGGCATGCCCTCGACCCAACTTCCCGCACTTCACCTTCAGCCAATCCTTGCACGGCCCTGACCGGTAGGGGCTGTCCCGCCGCTTGGAGACGATCCCTTCGAGGTTCATCTCGCAGGCATGCCGGAATAGGGCCTCACCCTGATAGCCCTCCATGTGGCTGCTGAACCGGAGGCCGTCATGGGCTCCCTCGTTCAGCAGGAAGGCGAGCTTGGTCCGACGCTCATGAAGAGGGTTGGGGCGCAAGTCTTGCCCCTCAAGGGTGAGGAGGTCGAAGGCCATGAGCCTCGCCTCCCAACAGGCTGTCTCGGAACGAGGCGTATGGAACTCAGGTGAGCCGTCCTCTCTCAGACAGACGGCCTCCCCATCGATCATGGCAGAATCAGTCGGGAGCGCCCGGATCGCGTCCACGATGGCGGGGAACACGCCCGCCCAATCCTGCCCGTCACAGGACCAGAGCCGAACCACGCTCCGATATCGCCGCGCCACGATGCGGTAGCCGTTCCACGGCGGCTCGTGCATCCACTCCGGGCCGGTGGGCACCTGATGGGCCACAAGCTGCTGGTATAGCCGAATCAAACTCACCGGCAACTGCCGGTCACGGGCGCAATCGGCTCTACTCTACTCGCTGTAGGGAAACCGTTATGCCCTTGGTCCCGAGATACTTCTTTGCGGCCTCATAAGCCTCCTGCTCAGTGACATACCAACCCAACAGCGTATAGTACTTCCACTTTCCGTTTGGCCTCAGTTCACGTTCCACACGTGGGAACAACCATAATTTTGACCGTTGAAGTGAAGCAAGCCTGATCCGCCACATGATTTTATAAATGCTTATTTTGCATGGTGCTCATTGGCTCCGATCAAGGATAGCTGAGCAGGCCGTACACCATAGTCAAGCCCGTCCCGGCTCACTTGAATTAATATGTTTTCGTAGTCGCCCATTCAGAGTTGTTACTCAGCGGCACTTGCTGTCGGCTCCCGACCGGATGCCCCTCCGCTACGGGCACGCTCATAGAACTCCCGCATCATGGCATTGAGCATCATGCCTCTAAGCTCGTCGTTCGCCATGAACTGCTCGGTGATCGCCTCATTGCGCTCCATGCGCTCGATCACCGCCTCCATGGCGCGCGGATCGAAGACGTGCCGGAAATTCGCGAGCGTGTTCGACCGGGCTTGTGCCGCCAGTCCTTCGTCCTTCCCGAGATCGCCCACAACCTGTTCCATGAGGAGCCGGTCTTCCTCCGAGAAGTCGGTGCCGAACCGGTCGTTGATGAGCCGGATCACCTCCGAGAGCGGCGATACCGCCTCATCGTTCGGCTTGTGGGTGCCGACTGCTGTCGGGCCGGTCAGCGTTCCCGTCTCGCCCGGTGTGAGGCTCACTGAGCCCTCAAAGGTCTTCTCAAGCCGGTAATAGGCAAGGCTCACGTCGTCTTCGAGGTCGAGCATGCCCCCACCCTCGCGCTTGGGCAGCTTAGTCCGTAGGAGCCGCAGGAAGGCATACAGCTTCTCAAGCTCCACGTCCTCGAAGGGCATGATCTGGCTCACGAAGCCATAGAGCCGCACGAAGCTATCGAGATTGGCCCGGAACTCCTCCTGACGCTCCTCGTCTGGCTCGGCCTTGAACCGGCCAACTGCCGGATCGATTGCTTTGTGCAGCAAGCCTTGGTCGGAGGGCTTCTGCTTGGCCTCGGGCTTGAAGAACACCCTCGCGAAGTCCTCGACCTCCTGCTGCCAGTAGAATTGGAAGCCATCGAGGGTGGTCTTCAGCCCGTAGAGTTGGTTCGGATCGGTTGGCTGATCGATTTCCGGCTCTTCGTAGTAGGGCTTGAACGCCTCCTTGATCTCGTCCGCCGTGTTCTCGAAGTCGAGCACGAACGTGTCCACCTTCCCGGCACAGGTGCGGTTCAGGCGCGAGAGGGTCTGGACGGCTTTGAGGTCTTTGAGCTTCTTGTCCACATACATCGTGTGGAGGAGCGGCTGGTCGAAGCCGGTCTGGTACTTCTCGGCGACGATCAGGACTTGGTAGTCGTCGCTCCCGAACCGCTCGGGCAGTTCCCTCTCCCCGAAGCTGTTCATGCCTGCTTCGGTATACTCGTCCCCCTCGTCGATCACAGTCCCCGAGAAGGCCACCAGCACGCCGAGGTCCGTGTAGCCCTTCTTCGCGATGTATGCCTCGAAGGTCTGCCGGTAACGGACGGCATGCAGGCGCGAGCGCGTCACCACCATGGCCTTCGCCTTCCCGCCGATCTTCTGGCGGGTGTGGGCGCGGAAGTGCTCGATCATCACCTCGGCCTTCTGCGCGAGGTTGTGGGGGTGGATCGAGGCGTAGCGGGCGATAGCGCGCTTGGCCTTCGACTTGTCCACCTGTGGGTCGTCTTCGACCGCCTTCTCGAACCGGTAGTAGGTCTCGTAAGTGACGTAGTTCTTCAGCACGTCGAGGATGAAGCCCTCCTCGATGGCTTGCCGCATCGAATAGAGGTGGAACGAGCGCGGCTTCCCATCGGGGCCGGTTGTTCCAAAAATCTCGACCGTCTTCTTTTTCGGGGTCGCCGTGAAGGCGAAGAAGGAGATGTTGGGCTGGCGACCGCGTGCCCGGATCGCTTTCAGAACCTCGTCCTCGGTGTCCTCGCCCTCATCCTTCTCTTCCTCCTCGGCCTTCTCCAAACTCGATGCGGCGAGCGCCTTCTTGAGGTTGGTGGCACTCTCGCCGGTCTGTGAGGAGTGGGCCTCGTCCACGATCACGGCGTAGCGCCGACTGGCCTTCGCCTCGACCTCCTTCAGGATGAAGGAGAACTTCTGAAGCGTGGAGATGATGATCGGGGTGCCCGCATTGAGCGCCGCTGCGAGTTGGCCCGAGTTGGTGTCGATCTTCTCGACTACCCCCTGCTTGTGCTCGAACTGGTAGATCGTGTCCTGCAACTGCTTATCGAGGACGAGCCGGTCAGTGATCACGATCACGGACGAGAAGATTGGCTCGTCCTTGGTGTCGTGCAGGGAGGCGAGCCGATGGGCGAGCCAAGCGATTGAGTTCGACTTGCCCGATCCTGCCGAGTGCTCGATCAGGTAATTCTGCCCGACGCCCTTCGCCCACACGTCCGCCAGAACCTTCGTGACGGCATCAAGCTGGTGGTATCGCGGGAAGATGATGCTCTCCTTGCGGACCTTCTTTCCGCTTGGAAGCTTCCGCTCCTTCACTTCGAGATGGGCGAAGCGGGCCAGAATCTCCATCCAGCGGTCCTTCGCCCACACCTCTTCCCATAGGTAGGCGGTCTTGTAGCCGTTTGGATTCGGCGGATTGCCCGCACCCGTGCCATTGCCCTTGTTGAACGGCAGGAAGGTAGTGTCCCCGCGTTCGAGCCTCGTGGTCATGAAGACGAGATCGGGATCGACCGCGAAGTGAACGAGGGCGCGGGTCTTGAAGCGCAGGACCGGATCGTTGGGGTTCCGGTCGAACTTGTACTGGCGCTTCGCGTGCTCGACCGTCTGACTCGTGAAGGGGTTCTTCAACTCCGCTGTCGCAACAGGGAGGCCATTCACGGAGAGCACCACGTCAAGGGAGAGCGACGGGCCCGTGGGTGAGTGATGGACCTGACGTGTGATGGTCAGGATGTTCTGCTCGTAGAGAGCCTGCGCCTGCGGGTTGAGGCTCGTCGCTGGCTTGAAGTAAGCGAGCCTGATCTTGACGCCGTGATCGGTGATCCCGTGGCGCAGAATGTCGAGTGTGCCGCGCTGATCGAGTTCGCGGGCGACGAGCGCCACGATGTTGATCTCGACCGGAGGGCCGTGGATCGCCTCAAGCCTCGCCCACTCCTTCGGCTGGCTTGCCTTCAGGAATTCGATGATCAGAGTGGGTGTGAGCCCAAGCTTTGCATCGAAAGCCTTCGGATCGCCTTTTCGATAGCCGCCCGAGGAGAGGAGGCTTGCCTCGATAGCATTCTCGAAGCCCTTCTCACTGTAATCGACGGTCACTCTGCCGCCTCTGCCATCTGGCGAGCAACGTCGATCTGGCCGGTGACGGCGGCGGTGATAAGAGCGGTGCGATGCTCGCGGAGTCGATCTATGGCCTCTAAGCAGCAATTAGTTAGCTGATCGAATCTTGACATCAGACCGTCTAAGTGTTCCGCAATCGCAGCCTGCTCTTCCAGCGGTGGATACGGCACAATAAGGTTACTCGCTGTCTCCACATTGAAGTGTTGCTGGATAGCCCCCTCAGAGCCAGCCGTGTACTGTGCCCGCGCAAGGTCCGAATTCATGACGTAAGCAAGGTACTGAGAGTGAAACAACTTAGATCGCCTCGTGATGATCAGGTCAATGCAGTTTGCCCCATCGAGGTCCGACCCGATCACAGCAGTCGTCCCGGGTTGGCCAGTTCGCACCGAGACAAGATCACCCGCTCTAAGGGTGGACTTAGCTAGAACCTCACTGAACTCTTCTCCAACAAACACGAGATTTTCGCGCGATACGTTCATAGCTAGCACATTAAGGGAGCGTAGAGCGGGTATGCCTGCCTCGACGTAGTATTTCGATGGCGTAACGACGATACCTACCGTAATCCCGCTGGCAACGTGCTTAAGGCGCTTTATATTCCAGTGAACCGGAATTTCGCCGAACCAAGTTGTTTCGGTCTTCTTCCTTGGGGTGACGGGATTCAAACCCTTTGTAACAGCCGTGTCGATCTCGACGTTGCGCTTCTCCTTAATACGTTCGACCAACTCCTCCTGCTTTGTAATCAGGGCATCGATCTTGGTCGTCTCACGGTCGAGGAAGTTGGCAATTGTGCGCTGCTCTGCTTGAGGTGGAAAGCAAAAGAGGTGCGCCCGCAGCTTCTCGGCGGGTAGGTGCTCAATCGTGGTCTGATTCGCGCGCTCTGAGAAGACTCCGGTCTTCGCCGCTGCTGTAATCGACCAATAGAGGAACCGAGGATCATCTCCCCTTTTGGGGCGCACCCGATGCAGTGCCTTCTGGTAATAACACTCTTGGAGTTCCCCATCCCAAACCGCGACGCGTCCGATTTCACCTCCTTCACAGACTAGCAAGTCTCCGGGCCGAAGGGCGAATTTCTGTCGATCATCTTCATCAAAATCCATCATCGGAAGATCGGTGACCTTTATCCGATCCCACTGGACATCAACATTTCGAAGGTAAGGTCGAAGGTGGTGACCCGAAATTCGCGCAGCGTCCAACATCTTTCCAAGCTGAACTTCAGCGCGGTGGGCAAGCTTCGTGACCGTCCAATGTGATGGAACCTCTTCCGTCATCGACAGTCGAGTGCATTTGTAGTGTGGGTGTTTACGGAAGCTCACGCCGCGATCTCCCGCAGCATGCTCTGAATTTCAATTGAGAGCCGCCTCAGGTCGGCGTCGATCTCCTCCAAAGGGCGCGGCGGCACGTATTGGTAGAAGTGCCGCGTGAATGGAATCTCGTAGCCCTTCCTAGTCTTGCTTTCGTCCACCCACGCATCTGGCACATGAGGCAGAACCTCACGCTCCATGTAAGTCGCGATGTCCTCCTTGAGGGGCACGTTCTCGGTATCTCGAAGCTCGGGATCAGGCTCGATCTCGCCGCCACTCAGGCACGGCTCGGCGGTCTCGTCCCGCTCGGAGAGCCCCGCCAGCACCGCCTTCATGACAGGTGTCGGCACCTTTACGCTCTTGCGCTTCAGAGCCGCCTTAAGGTGCTCGGTGAACTCCTCGCGGTCCTTCCAGACCCGATCCCCTGCGAGTGACCCGAGAACGGACAGGGCTGCCGCCTGAAGTGACTTGCCCGCTGCGATCTCGGTCTCGCCTTCTCGACCTTTCTTCCGGCTTGTCACCAACGCCTTAAAGGCCGACTGCTCTTTCACGCGCTCGATCCGCTCCGGGTCGATCTGGAAGTTGAGCCGCAGGGGCCGTTCGACCGTGATCCGCCAATAGCCGAAGTCCTCGTTATCGAGGACCTTCGAGTGCTCGCCCTCTGCCATTTCCCCGAAGAGCCGGGTGACCTCCCTGATCGCGTCCTCGGGAATGAAGTTGCGCTTGTTCCCGAGGCTCTTGCGCATCTTCTCGAACATGCCTGTGGCGTCGATCAGTTGGACCTTGCCCTTCCGCTCCGGGCTTTTCCGATTGGTGATGATCCAGACGTACGTCGAGATACCGGTGTTGTAGAAAAGCTGGTCGGGCAGGCCGATGATCGCTTCGAGCCAGTCGTTCTCGATGATCCAGCGCCGAATCTCACTCTCGCCCGATCCGGCCCCACCCGTGAACAGGGGTGAGCCGTTGAGGACTACTGCCAATCGAGATGTGCCGCCGTCATTCCTGAACTTCGAGACCATGTGTTGGACGAAGAGCAGCGACCCGTCTGAGACGCGGGGCAGGCCCGCCCCGAACCGGCCCTTGAAGCCCTGCTTCTCGTGCTCGTCCACGATCTCCTTCTCGATCTTCTTCCACTCGACCCCGAACGGCGGGTTCGAGATGCAATAGTCAAAGCGACGGTCGGGAAAGCGATCCTCTGAGAAGGAGTTGCCGAACCCGATGTTGTTCGGGTCCTGCCCCTTAATGAGCATGTCGGACTTGCAGACGGCGTACGTCTCCGGGTTCAACTCCTGCCCGAAAGCCACGAGCTTCGCGTCCGGGTTGAGTTCACGCAGATACTCCTCGGCCACTGAGAGCATGCCGCCTGTCCCACAGGCCGGATCGTAGAGCGTGCGGATCGCGCCCTTCTGCGTCAGCGCCTCTGTGTCTTCGGACAGGAGGAGGTTGACCATGAGGCGGATGACTTCGCGTGGGGTGAAATGCTCACCGGCTGTCTCGTTCGACTGCTCCGCGAAGCGCCGGATTAACTCCTCGAACACGTACCCCATCGCAAGGTTCGAGACCCGCTCGGGGTGGAGGTCGATCTCTGCGAACTTCGAGACGATCAGGAAGAGGAGGTTCGATCTTTCGAGCCGTGCCACTTGGGTGGGCAGATCGAAGCGGTCGATGAACACGTCCCGCACGTTGGACGAGAAGCCGTTCAGATAGGCGAGGAGGTTGGCCTCGATCTGCTCGGGCTCGGCCTTGAGGCGCTGGAACGTGTAGCGCGACAGGTTATGGAAGGTCTGGCCCGCCGCCATATTCAGCATAGTCTCGCGCATCACTGGCGTGGCGGATGCCGGAAGGGAAGCTGCCTTCTTGAGAACCGCGTCCTTCGTCCGTTCCAGCACGCAGTCCAGACGGCGCAGCACCGTGAATGGGAGGATGACCTTCCCGTAGTCGGATGCCTTGTAGTCACCCCGAAGCAGATCGGCGACCGACCAAATGAACGCGACCTTTTCGGAATGCCCCTGCATTCTTGCCCCCAAGCGTGCGAATCAAAGCCGGGAGCTTAACGACATAGGAGGGAGAGAATCCACCACACCGGTAGGTGCAGCTTGTCGCCTCCGATGACCGTCCAGATCGCTTGCTCGGGTTAGGCTGGATGGCTAGGGAAGCCCCATGAGGCTAGGCGAGCCCGCAACAGCGGCTCCGTAAGGGAATGTAACTTTATGACTAAACTGAAAATCCAAAGGGTCGATCTGGATGACTCGGGCAGTCCTATCCACTGCCCCTTCTGTGGAACGAAAATTACGCGCTCATATGACGAAGCGAATCCGGACGGGTGGGTGGTAGAGAACCCCTGCGCCCATACCCTATTCGCAGCCCACGACGAGGGCTTCGAATACAGGAGCGAAGCCTTCAACAAACACCTAGAGACGGTGCTCGCGCGGATCGAAGACCCTGAAGAGCGCGAGGAGATCGAGGAGGGCAGCATCGACGAACTCACCGATATGGTCGAGATCGATAACTCCCTGAAGTTCGCCGTCCACGTGCCACCACCAGCAGGATTCGGCTCGTACGTTGGATTTGCTGCGCCAGAATCCGAGTGAATAGATTTTGGGTGCTCGTTTTCATTCGGGCACCTACCCCTCTCACGTGGGCTCATAGGCTAGCCCCGAAGCCAGAGTCGGGGCAGTCCCCACCGGCTTGCGAGACTACCGAATTGCTCAGCCGCGAATCGCGCTGGTCGATATCACCCAACACGCCTGCCCAATGATCTAGCCTGAGGTCAGGTGCTGGGTCTAAGAGACCCTAACGATCAAGAAGCTCGACGAGGAGTTCTTCGAATGACGCAGCGGCATTGGGCCTGCACATGGTCGAGGGCTGCGTCGTAGCAGTCCAATCGGTTTCATCGAGCGATACTGACGCAATGCACTCCTCCGCTCAACGAAGAGGTCTCTTGCAGCGAGGTCTTGCTTGCGTATTCTCCATGCGGCGGGGGAGAACACTATGTCGATCAGCTTTCGAAAAACGCTTCAGTGGGAGGTGGACGAACGCTCATTTCATTTCACCACGGACGGCGTTGTAGGAGAGCTTCAGACGCCCGATGGTCAAGTGATCACATTAAGTATGGGCGAGTGGCATGCGATCTCAATCGGGCTGACTGAGCTTGGGCCGGTGGCGAAGTCCTCAAAGTACAAAGCAGCGATGCCCCCGAACGTTGGACAGCCATGGTCGGAAGAACTGGACGCGCATCTCAAGGCCCGCTGGACCGATGGAGCCGACGTGCGCCAACTTGCAGCCGAGTTCGGTCGCAGCCGAGGAGGCATCACCTCGCGGCTGGTACGTCTTGGTCTGGTACCGGATCGGCAATCTTCGGACTCACGGATACCCGCCGTTCCGCCGCCGGGTAGGTCGGACGAGACGCGCGCTGAGTCATCTTGAAGTTGGTAGGCTCTACTATGCGGATCAGGCAGAGCGCATGGGTAGCCCACATGGCTGCGCTGACATCGGCGCTCCTCTATCCCATGCTGATCTTCGAAGCTCAAGCGCAGGCAGTTCCCAAGGTCGGAACGTGCCCATCTGGCTACCATTCGAGCGGAAGTGCCTGCATTCCGAATTCACGGGACAAGGGTGCTCGTCCAGCGTTGATCAAGGTCGGGCCTTGTCCTTCAGGCTACCGTTCCTCGGGCGATTACTGCCTCGGGTCCAGTGACAGGGCGAAGCATGCGATCCCGAAGACTGGCGCATGCCCGAGCGGATATCATTCGTCGGGGGCCTACTGCCTCTCGAACCGGTAGAGTCGGTTTGAGTCTGAGATGTGGGCCAGCCATCATGGCAGCCTCTTCGCGACAGGCTTGGCTCTCCCCGCCTTCGGCTCCCTCTGTCCACTGTCCATGATGGCGCTGGTGCGGTCAGGCAGTCGGTGTCGCTGGATGCAGCGGGCAGGAAACGGACATCCTCGCAATGTTTGAGACAGTGACGGGCATGCGCTTTGGCCTGCACTTCAAGGCCAAACAGTCTGCTGACAAGTTCCCTGGCACGCGGGATTAGGCCACCAATTGCGCTCTTCGGGCAAAGTGTTGGGCGACATCAGAACCGAAAGCTGTTGTGCCGCATGCCGGACTGGAGAATTCGACCTTCTCGACGGTTCGGAGCGGTGAAGGAGGCCGTCTTCCCGCCACAACGATCATGCCGGGAAGGCCAGAAAACAGTTTCGAGGGAGGGCTTCACCTGCCCTACCGATGATCATCCATTGGTACCGATCGGGAGGGCACTCAGACGGCTCGTCGGGAGCCAGATACGAGGTCGGGATGCTCGCCGAGGCCGAAATCAATTTTGAGGCGGGACGCCCACGGCTCGCCGAGCCCACGGACGGTGGCAATGCGCTCCTGCGGCCCGCTATGGTGCTCCCCGTGGATCGACGAGAACTTATGCCAGTCTCATATAATCTGTCGGGTCGGACAGCGGTGGTTACAGGTGGCTCGAAGGGCATCGGTCGGACCGTTGCCGAGCGGCTGCGAAGCTCCGGTGCAGCAACCGCGAGAGAGCAATCGTTGAGGCGTTCTCCCAGTTTCCTTTTCGTCGCATGACGGCGGATGGCATCGATACTCGATATTGGTTTCAGAATGGTCGCGCTCGGGCATTCATATTGAGGAAGAGACCCGACTATTGCCGGGTGATGGACATGTGTTTCCACAACGTTCGGTATGAAGTGGAGGATCGAATAAGTTCATGAAATGCACGTTATCGGTCGTCTACCTTCCCCCTTACCCTGCTCTCGACACGCCGGACATCAGGAATTTCATTGGCAGCACTGGCCGTGTACAGACTACAGCCTGCTGATCTCAGCCGCTGTCGTCACGCCATTAAGCATAAGCTTGACGATGATTTCGATGCTGCGCGGAATTGGCTGTTCACCGCTTTCAAAGCGCCGCATGGTCCGCTCGTGAACGTCGAGCAATCTGGCAAGTTCGTGTCGTGTAATCCGCAAATCCCGCCGGGCGGTCGATAGTCCTGCCGCCGTCAACGCGGAGCCCGCAGGCGTGACCAAGGCCCCATTCGATCTTCTGCGGGTTTTCCCCACCATGGGAGATCCTTTCAACGTCGCAGGGCATGGAATGGATGGCGGACGCGGTTTGGGCCAGCGGGACGGGAACTTCCGCGTGGACATTTTGTCCAAAGGCGAGTCGGGCTCCAAGATCCTCATCCGCAACTGCGCGCCCCGGAAGCCCAGGCGAGCTTCCACCTCATCCAGGGGCTCGAACGGCATAGGCCCGTGGTCCTCCGGTACGGGAAATACATCCACGATCCAACACGCATCGTCGGAGAGGGTCTCGGACGTTCTCTCAAGGGCACGATCCCAATCGTCCGAGAATAGAAACTCCGATTTAGCCCAAATCTTATAGATACCAAGAAATATGCCGCAATGTCCGGTCGTGCGCTCCGCCCACTCGCCAGGAATCGTGCTCATTCGTTCCGTGACGATGGTGGCTACGGCGTCGAATTCCTCTGCCGTCATCCGTTTATCAGCGATGAAGGTTACGAGTACCGGGCGGTACTGGAACTCAGGCCCCTCGTGGTCGGAGATGTCGTCGACCAGGATGCGGATGTTGTCGTGATAGCCATCCTTCAGCCACGCGATCACGGTATCGGAATCAAAGCGCGCCGTATCGAGGGTGAGGTAACTGTCTCCGGTGTTCTTCAGAGTGTAGAGCCGCTGCTTTCGTAACTGATACGGCAGGTTCTCGCGCGCACCCTTGTTTCCAACTGGATACAACGGGACGAGACCCTCCCCGGTAGAGCGATAGCTCGTGAAAGCGACCCGGAACTTCGGCACCGGCACCTCCGCCGCACAGCTTCCCCGTGCTGGACATTTTGTCCAGGATGATGGACCGGAAGTTCCTATCTTCGAGAATCGATGATCTGTTTCAGGCGGTGCTTCTAGGACGCAGAGGAGGAACTCGGAGGTGGGCAGGTATGCTTGTACCTACTCGGCGTGGCTTTAGCCCGAAGCAGAAATTTGGGCATCGTGATTGGCCCTTGTACAGCAGATGCACACACCGTGAATTCGATTGGACTTTTGGGGTTTTGGACCCATTCTGAGGAAGCTCTACAGAATAATCTCTATAGTGTATTTTTTCTCCTCTTCTTCAAAATGACCCAAAAGTCCAAAAGTCCAAAAATCACTTTATAGAAGAAGGCCATTCAGATTTTGGGGTTGGGGTAAACCCCAAAATCCGATGTCGAAGTCCAAAGCTCACGAGACCTTCCGGTAGCGAGTGCGTCCCTCGCTGAGGTCAACGACCCCGCTGTCGCCTCCGGCTGCATCGTCTTCGACCAGCCCCTTTGGTTTCATGATGGCGTACTTGTTCGAACCGCCATACGGCACGACCTCGATGTCATACCGCTTGGACAGATCCTTCAAGGCATAACCGAGCTTCACGGCGCTCCACTGGTTGACCTCATTGGCCCCGTAGTGGGCCTTCAACCAGTCGTGAAATCCGTAATCGTCTGCTGACAGACACGCTCCATGCCCTTCCCACCAGCCTGTGGCCTTCAGGGACGTGCCCCACGGGATGTTCGGGCAATCCATCAACCAGTGCTCGACCGGCGAAAGATAGCGCTGCCTCAGTTGGATCTCTTTGATGAGCGCCGCGTTCTCTGGTGTGGCGTACATCGGGGGCTCGGCTGCATCCTCATCCACCGAGCGCCAGATCTTCTCGGCATCGATACTGTGGATCAGGGCACGGTCCACAGGCTGCGTTTCGAACTGGATGAAGCGCCGGTTGCCAGAACTGTCCCTGATCTTCTCGGCGGTATCCTCGTTTGTGCAGGCGATGAACGTGGTAATGATCTGCTTCACGCCCGTTCTCCCATAGGCCGCCCGCATCTGACGCTCGCTGTCAGTCATGATGGCTTTGAGCTTTGAGATATCGGCCTTCGAGATCCCCTGCATCTCCTCGAACAACCACACAGGCATCAAGGACAATTGATAGGACTGGTCATTGTCGTCGAAGGCATCGAAGCCGACGGATGCGAACATACCTGCCTGCCGCAGAGGCTCGCACAGGGTCTTGATCGCCTCGGACTTCCCATCGCCCTGTGTCCCGAACAAGATCGGCATCAGATGGGCGGAGTTCTTCCAGACATAGCGGACGTGGTTCTTTGCCCGGTAGATGAAGGTCGCAAAGGCGATCTCGGCGGCCTTCCAGACCTTCTCGGACTGCTGCGGGGTCGCCTGGGCTGGGATCATCATGCAAACGAAGCGCTTCAGTTCAGTCTGATCCGGGTCAATCGCCGGGTCAAAACGCAATTTCTGGGCTACCTCGCGCCGGAGTTTCTCCTGCTGATCGACCATCCAGTTGTCGAGCCCCCAGTCGATGGCCTGAGCAGGACAGAGGCCCACCTCCACATTCCAGATCTTCATCTGCTTGCCGATGTAGTCCCGGTCGTGCATGCCAGCCTTGCCGTGGAGGGTGAACGCTCCGCTATAGTTCATGTCATAGCCACGGGAGCCCAGGAATGCTGGGATGAAGGTCCACACGTCGTGCGGCATCATCCCCAAGTCAGCTTTCACCCGGCAGGCCCTGACCAGTTCCTTCGCGGCTTGTTCCTTCTTGAGGCCGCCGTGGGCGATGAGCACCTGGATCATCTCGGCCCACAAATAAGATGCGGCGGTGATCGCCGTCTCTGCCGCTAGGAGCAGTTCCGCCAATTCTGCTGTGGTGACCACATGGCCCGGTGGCAGATTCTGCCAATCCTGAATGAGCTTCTCGAAGTCGAGCGTTGTATCTTTCTGAGTGTTCGTTGACATATATTCCTTTGTAGTCAATCGGATAGGTTAAGTGGGCCTCAGGCCCGGTAGCGGCGAAGCGATTTTACCCGTCGCTCCAGCGCTACCTGTTTGCTTTTTTCGAAATCCGGTGATCCGACGACTTGCATTGCCGCCCGGACATCCTCCTCCAGGGCTGATCGTCCGTACTGGCGTTCGCAATACCCGCCGTACCACTCGACATCGATTTCCTGCTGAAACGCTCGCATGTCCCCGAACGAGAGCGTGCGTTTGGACTTCAGCCAGATCTTGGTGAGAACCCCCAGCAGGGATTGTCGCCGGGAGCCGCCATTGTACCGGGAGTGCAGAAGTTCCGCCCACTGCGGGTTGAACACCCTAGCGTCATGGACGGAGAGACCGAGGCGCGCGGTTTGGTTCGTGACCAGGACTCTATAGGTCTCGAACTCCTTGTCGGTCATTGGCCGGATCTTGGCGTTGGATTGTCCGCGCTGGGCATGCCGCAGCGCCTCGTCCGGGAGGCTCTCGACCGCCGACAGGAGCGCATCAACATTGAGGGAGCCGCCTTCGAGGGATTCCCGCCGTCGGCCGATAAAGCACGGACCATAGAGATGGTCACCATCGTCGTAGATGCTGCCGTCCAACTGGTGCTCGAAGATGGCATTGAGCCAGATGAAGATCCGGAATGCCTCATCGTTTGTCATCGCTCTGCTGATGGGCACGATGATGCGGACCTTGTGTCGCTCGGGCTTGTGCGAGAACGACGTGTACAAAAGGTGCTTCCACCTTAGGGCTTTCAAGGTCTCAGCTATCTGTTCAAAGGTCACATACGGGTACTCGGGATGCTGGTTATCCAAGTCCGCGTAGAACAAGGATACCTGATGGGCGGAGTATTCGCCGTTCCTCCAGTGTCCCCATTTGCCCGGAGCGGATGGGTCTTTCGTCTTCTTTTGGCTCTGCTCGAATAGGGTTGGAGTGAAGCTATAGGTCTCCATCTTGTTGGATTGAGGAGATGGATAGGATGCAGTCGCCCAGAACCGCTGGGCGAAGGTGTCAAAGTCCGGATAGCATTCCCAGTCCGTTATTTTGGACTGGTGCAAGATCGTCTGGTTGCGCTCCTTGGTGAAGTAAACCTCGCGGAGATAGCTAACACATGGAGGTTCTTCACCGGTCGTCATATAGTTGTCCATTGTGCTCCTTTCGTCGTCCGGTAGCGTGAGCTACCTGTGATTTATTTATGTTTGTCGCGTCGGCGACGTTTATTGTGACAGCATCGAGTTCAAGCCGGGATTTGTGCCGCGCTAGCGGAATAAATAGCTGCGTGGAGATATCCTTTTCGGGTTTGAATGAACGAGGTATGGCATGCTGCAAGAAATCTATATGTGTTTGAAACAGCGTGGTCTTGTGGTCACCAAACGCGAGTTCTCACGGAACTGGTTGGGCAAGGCGCACAATTATCTCGCCGACACTTCCAGGAAGGCGGATCATCCGAAGACAATCGTACATTTGATCAAGCGCCTTAAGGCTGCCGGTCAGGCGGATCTCGCCGCAGTGCTGATGAGGGAACTCTTCGGGAGCGAATTCTGCCGAGCCTGAGCAGGTTATTGATGCCGTTGGCTTGCTCCATCCGAAGAAGTCAGCTTGGATGAGACAATGGTTACGAGGAGCGGCCCGGAAGCGAACTTCCGGTCCGATGCGCCTCAGCAGAATGCCAGCTTGAAATGCATCATGTCCGCCTCGTGCTGGAATGAGCAGGTGACCTGCATGTCAAGTGTGGTCGTGAACACGCCGTCGCTAATCTCGTAATCGAGGAGGCTGAGTTGTGCTGCGTGGTCGCGAAGATCCTGGAGCACCTCGTCGTGAGCGTCGTGGAGATAATGTCTCCAGCCATAGCCCGAGGGACGGTTTGTCAGTGCCGCGATTGCGATGATCCTGTCGATGATCTCGGACGCGGGGACGACGTGCGTGAATGAGTGTGGGTGGATTGGAACGGGTCCACTGACGTGTTTCACGCCGACGTGGGCGAATCCTTGAATTTCGACGGAATCGTCATTCCCGAGGCGCGCTTTGCTTCGATGTAGGGAGAATAGCATTTATTGCAACAGTAGTTTGGTGGTGATGGGAAACGGTATTACGGTCTGCGTCTGAGGCCATGACTTGGTGTGCGTTCGGATGTGCTGCACCGCGTGGCGGCAGATAATCGTCTGGTTGGATGTGCGATCGTTGGACGGCCTCTACGGTCCGAAGTCGCCGAGAGATGGTTGGAGACCGATCTCTCGTGCGCCTCTCGCATTCGGGCCGCTTGTTACGCGGCGCGGGAAAAGGTCCAGTCTGCTGGACTTTCGATACCACATGCGACCAGAAAGTCCTCAAACTCGTATCCGCACTTCTGGGCGAAGTGGCGGAGCCTGCCTTCTGCTCCGCTGCACTCTCCGCCTGTCGAGCCCCGGTGCCAGAGAGCGGCAACCTTGCGGGCCTTCTCCCTGGTTTCGAAATCAAGAGGGGCGGACTTTCCGTTTCGCGCAGAGGGGCCGTGCTTCGGTCCAGGCGATACCATTGCCTGCAAGCGCTCAATGGTTTCTAGCGCCTCGTCGAGTTTCCGGCGAGTCTCCGCCAACTCCTCCTTTATGGAGGGCTTTCGCTGCTTCCGGTTGTCCTCGCCCGCTTCGGGCGCGGGAGCCATGGCCCGTTGCCATTGGCGGATCAGCCCGAGAGCGCCATCGACGCTGTACTCTCTCCTGCCCAGCAGACGGCCTTCGGCTTCCGCCCAGGATCTGGCACTCTCGTAGTCGGACCAGGAAGCGGCGAGCTTCGTGAGCGCGCTGCACCATTGCTTCGAAAAGTGGAAGGTCTCGCGCGCCCATTCGAGATAGCCGCCTCGCGGCAGGAGGGGCTTTGCCTTGATGAGCGCCTCGCCGATGCTCCGGAAGTCCTTGAGGGAACTTTCTGAGGCGTGGCGTGCTCTTGCGAGCGTTTTCTGGATGTCGGCGGCGATCGCCTGAAGGGCGGGTTGGCTATCCTGGTCTTCGGCGTTGGGTTTCGTTTTCCTGGCCATGTGGCTCTCCTTTGTGGTGCCACTTGATACCGGCCTGGATCGCGTTTGGCAACATTTTTTGTCGCTTTCATCTTTTTTTATTATATGAGTCTTTTTTTGTTGAACATGCGGCGAAGCTCGGGTAAACAGCAGGCCGTCAAAGGAGTGATGCCATGGCGATGACGGGCCAGCAGATGAGAGCCCTCCGGGAGAGACTTGGTTCGACCCAGGAGCAGTTCGGGATACAACTCGGGCTCAACCGAGCGACCGTGGTCGCTTACGAGAAGGGCACGCGGGGTGGGCAGCCACTCCCAATTCCAAGGTCCATTGAACTGGCCTGCGCAGCCCTCGCGGAGGGCATCACGAGCTACATCGAAAAGGAAGATGAATTGAAGATCGATGTATTCCGCCTGTGGACCCGGTCGGGCCTACGTGCAGACGTTCAGGAGTGGTGCCTGAACAATCTGAAGAAACCCGTGGTCTTTCACATTGGCGTTGCAACATTCAGCGACGTAGCCGACGCGGTGCTTTTCAAGTTGTATTGGTCGGACCAACTCGCCTGACGAATGCGGGTATTGTCGCCCGACACGTTCGATACACCAACATTGAAGGAGGTAGTACGATGAAGTGCATTTGATCGCAGCGTGGGAATTCAGTTTTTCCCCGCCCTTCGTCGAGATTTGATGGTCGGGGACTGCATTTCCTTTCAAGGATATCAAAACATCCGCCAGACGTTTGAGGGAGCGTTGGGGCGGGCCAATCCGGGTGTAATCGAGCATTAAGAGCGTAGGCCCGGTACGCTCAAAGTAATTTCAAGTGCCTACTAGAAAGCGAGATATTCAACTCCCTCAAGGAGTACAGGCTATCGGGCTATCGGAGTATGAGGCTGCCGTATACTGGAACCTTTCTCCAAACCAATTCGCGGCACTGCCGCAAAACCAGAAACCGCGAGCCAGAAGGGCGGGACACCGCAAGTTATACTCGCGGACCGAGATGGACCAAAAATTTCACGAGCTTCCATTTTGGGACGATGATCCTGGTGATGAGTGGAGGGTGGACTGATCATGCCGAAGGCTCAAAAGTCGCCCATCCGGTATGTCTACGATCAGCCAAACCGTCACGGCCGCACCCGCTATTATTTTTGGCGCGGAGAAAAGGGTCAGCGAAAATTCCGAGTGAAGGATGATATCGTCACTGGGGCGGCGTTCTACGCCGCCTACTCGCGCTTTCTCGACGGCCAGCATCCATATCCGGACCAAGAGGCAGTCGAGAAGGCAAGAACCGATAGTGTGGAGGAGCGGCGGAAAGAGGCGAAATCGACTTCGACGAAGTTCCCGGTCAACTCCTGGGGGTGGCTGTGTCTGGAGTATATGAAAACGGATACCTTCAGGCAGCAGAAGAACAAGCGCGCGATCGAAGGTCAATTACGCTGGACCTGGGACCAGCCATTAAGGCGATCGAATCCAGACGGTAGAACATACGGGGACATGCCGCTGGATCGCTTCGACACTGAAGCGATCCAAACGCTGGTCGATCGCAAAGTGACGACTACGGACATCGACGAAAACGCGAAGCGAACAGGCAAGTCACAGAAAGTGACTAAAACAACCGGCGGTCCTCAGAAGAACAATCTAATCAAGTGGGTCCGAGGTGTCCTCAAGTTCGCGATCAAGAGAAAGCTGGTAAAAGTCAACTACGCCCACTTTGTCGAGAAGGAGCAAGTCAAAGGGGGTGGTTACAAAATGTGGACTGACGAGATGTGGGATCGCATGGTGCACGCGTACCCGCTCGGGACAAAGCAGCGTCTCACGTTTGATCTCGCAGGCTATACGGGCCAGCGGCGTGGTGACGTGTATCTGTTGGGGTGGGACCAATACATCCCGCCAGAGGATGGCCTCCCGTACGGTTCTCTTCGAGTGGAGCAGGAAAAAGGCGACGTTGGCGATCCCTACGTTGCCCACATTCCGATTCTCGATGAGCTTCACGAGAGTCTCGAAGCCGCAAAGGCAAACGGAATCCTCGGCTCGAAGTTCTTCGTCCGTCAGGACCACAAAGACGAACCCTATGTGAAGGAGAGCTTTGGTAATATGGTTCGCAGGTGGCTTGACAAGGCTGGAATCCCGAACGGCTTCAGCCTGCATGGCCTACGCAAGCTGTGTGTGTGCCGACTTATCGAGCGCGGCTGCGATCCCCACGATGTGATGGCGGTCACCGGCCACCAGACCCTAAAGGAGATTGACCGCTACGCCAAAGCGTACTTCCGCGAGAAGAAAAAGGCGGATGTCTACAAGAAATGGAGAGCCGGTATGCAAGAGGCTGAGACCGCCACTGCAACCTCAAGGGTGGCCTGAACTGAGCCACCGCCTACCAAAGCCGCCTTCAGGCGGCTTTTTCATTGGTGAACCGGTGAACGATTGCGGAACGTTCGACGCCAGACAACGAGAACAGAAGGTGGCGGATTTTAACCACCCGGTCTTAACCACCTCCGCCGATGCGGGCGCTCAGGCGGCCTAAGTGCCTGAGGAAAACCTACTATTCAGGAGAAATGGTGCCCAGGAGAGGACTCGAACCTCCACGGCTTTCACCACTGGTACCTGAAACCAGCGCGTCTACCAATTCCGCCACCTGGGCCCGCCGCGCGAGCGACGCGGATCCGTTTACGGTGCGCCGCCGAGGCCGTCAACAGAGATCGCGAGAGATCACGCCCGTCCGTTCTGCCCCTTTTCAGTCCCCTCGGCATTGACTAGACCGCTCCTGGCGGCACGGACGGGTGTCCGGCCCCTTGCAGCATGGCGACGCCCTGGTGGGCGGGCAGGAGGGTTTCATGATCGGCGCAGTGCGTACGCCGCAGCAGCAGCTCGTGACGGTCTTCGGCGGCTCCGGCTTCCTGGGGCGCTTCGTCGTGCACGCGCTGGCCCAGCGCGGCTACCGGATCCGGGTGGCCGTGCGCCGGCCGCATCTCGCGGCGCATCTGCAGCCGCTCGGCAAGGTCGGGCAGATCTTCGCGGTCCAGGCGAATCTCCGTTATCCGGATTCCGTGCGCCGTGCGCTCGAGAAGGCCGACCACGTCGTGAACCTCGTCGGGATCCTCGAGGAGAGCGGGCGGCAGACCTTCGATTCCCTGCTCGCGGAAGGCCCGCGCATCATCGCCGAGCACGCCGCGCCGGATGCCACCCTCGTGCACGTCTCGGCGATCGGCGCGGATCCGGATTCGCCCTCGCATTACGGGCGCGCCAAGGCGGCCGGCGAGGCCAACCTCCTGCGGGTGCGGCCGGACGCCATCATCATGCGCCCCTCCGTCCTATTCGGAACCGGCGACGGGTTCTTCGAGCGCTTCGCGGGCCTCACGCGGATGCTCCCGGTGCTGCCGCTCGCGGGCGCCGACACCCGCTTCCAGCCGGTCGCGGCCTCCGATGTCGGCGAGGCGATCGGCCGGGCGATCGACGGCACCGTGCGAGGCGGGCGCATCTACGAGTTCGGCGGGCCGGAAATCCGCACCCTGCGCGAGATCGTCGAATACGTGCTCGCCGTCACGGAGCGGCGGCGCACCATCCTGCCGCTGTCGTGGCCGATGGCCCGCGCGCAGGGCAGCGTGCTCGGCTTCCTGGACCGCATGACCTTCGGGCTGATGCCCGCTTCCTTCGTGGTGACGCGGGACCAGATCAGCCTGCTCGAGCGCGACAACGTCGTCTCGGAGGAGGCGATCCGCGACGGGCGCACCTTGGAGGGGCTCGGGATCACGCCGACGGGCTTTGATGCGATCGTGCCTGCCAACCTCGTGCGCTTCCGCCGGCGCGGGCAGTTCGACCTGCGGCGCAACACCTCCGTCGCCGCGGAGACGCCGGATCTCCTCGCCCCGGAATCAATGGGGCCGCGGTCCGGCTTCCACCCGGAGCGGGCGCCCGGCCCCGCCGCCGGGCAGCGGGGTACGCGCGCTTAATCTCTTGTGCACGTGCACCATGAGGGCCACCCCGACGAGCGGGGTGAGCAGGTTGACCACCGGCACGAGGACGAGCCCGGCGAGAATCGCGCCGGCGAGCAGCACCGTGCCGCGGTGCTCGGCCCGCATCCGGGCCGCGTCGGCCATGGGCCGGAAGCGGCCCGCCGCCAGCTCGAAATATTCGCGGCCGAAGAGATAGGAATTGGCGACGAAGAACGCGAAGACGTTCACGACCGGCACGAAGAAGAGCAGGAGCGCCGCGAGGTTCACGAGCAGCGAGAGGCCCGCGAAGCGCAGGCCGTAGAGCAGGGAGCGGCCGAGCGACAGCGGCACGCCCGGCGGATCGGCGGGAAAGTCGGTCCGCTCCACGACCTCCGCGACGTCGTCGAGGAAATAGCCCGCGACGATCGCCGAGACCGCCGGCAAGAGATAGGCGAGCGCCACGAAGAGCCCGGCCCCGGCGAGGAAGAACGCGAAGGCCTCGACCATCGGGTAATCGACGGCGAAATCGGTGCGATCGAGATAGAAGGCGAGGAGCCGCGTCAGCCCGAACCAGACGAGGACGAGCAGCGCGATGGTCAGCGCCAGGGATTTCCAGAGCACCTTGCGCAGGGCCGGCGACAGGACCTGGCGCAAAGCCGCGAAGAGATCGGCGATCAGCATGGGAGTGGGGCTCGCCTCGCACGGGCCGGCCCGGTGCGCGCCGGATCGAATGGGACCATCACCACGGGCTTCATGCCTCCTCGCCTGACCCGGCGCTATGTAGTGAGTGCCGTCGGGATGTGAACGGGCCGGCAGCATCGCCGGGCGCGGCCTGCGCGCGCAAGCCCGGTGCGGCGCCGGGCGCACAGGATCGATGAGGATGAGGAGGGGGCATGGGGCTCGATGCGAAACCGGTTTTCACGCCGCCGCTGGCGCCGCTGCCGGCGGCGCCCGACGTCGTGGTGATCGGGGCGGGCCCGGCCGGGATCTCCGCGGCGCGGACGCTCCTCGCCGCGGGCCTCTCCGTCGCGGTGCTCGAAGCGCGGGAGCGGGTCGGCGGGCGGGCCGTCACCGTGCCGCTGCGCGGGCACCCGATCGATCTCGGCGCACACTGGCTCCACAGCGGCCCCGTGAACCCGCTCGTCGCGCTGGGGGCGAAACAGGGCGAGCGGCTGCGGCGCGCGCCGGGCAACGGGGAGCTCTTCGTGAAGGGCCGCCCGGCGAGCCCCGCCGCGCGCGCGGCCCTGGGGCGCGCCTTCGACCGGGCCGAAGTTGCGCTCACCCGCGGGGGGCGCGAGGCGCAGGACAGGCCGGCCGAGACGGCGCTGCCGCCGCTCGGCCTCTACGGACGGCGGGTGCGGCTCATCCACGGGCTCGTCTCGGGGCGGCCGCTCAAGGAAGTCAGCCTGCAGGACTTCCCGACCCTCGACTATGCCGAGAACTGGTTCATCGCCGGCGGCCTCGGGGCCTATGTCGCGCGGCTCGCCTCCGGGCTGCCGGTGCGGCTCGGGACGCCCGTGACGGCGATCGACTGGTCGGGGCCGGGGGTTGCGGTCGAGACGGCAGTCGGCCGGCTGACGGCGCGGGCGGCGATCCTCGCGCTGCCGATCGCGGTGCTGCAGAGCGGCGCGGTGCGGATCTCGCCCGGGCTCCCGGAGGAGACCGAGGCCGCGATCCGGGCGTTCCGGCCGGGCATCTACGAGCACGTGATCCTGCATTGGCCCGGGGCACCGTTCGAGGAGCCGGACCGGCTCGTGACGCTTCTCGGAACGCATCCGGACCCGCCAGGCCTGCTCGGGCGGATCGACGGGACGGCGTTCCATTATCTCGAGCTCGACCAGCCGCTGGCGACGGGGCTGGACCGGCGCGATCCGGAAGCGCCGGGCCGCTTCGCGCGGCGCGTGCTCGCGGACCAGTTCGGCACGAAGGCGCTCGCCGGGCTGACGGTGATGGGCGCGACGGCATGGCGGCACGATCCGTGGTCGCGAGCATCGTGGGCGGTGGTGCCCCCGGGGGCGTGCGCGAGCCGGGCAAGGCTGAAGGTGCCGGTCGGGGAGCGGCTCTGGTTCGCCGGCGAGGCCCTCGCGCGGGTGCAATGGGGCACGGTTGGGGGAGCCTGGGCGGAGGGAGAGCGCGCGGCGCGGGAGGTGGTCGATCACCTCACCACTGGCAGGAAGTCGGCCGCCTCAGCGGCCGAGTGAGGGGGGACGCGATGGGCTATTCTTTTGAGGGCAGTGTGAATTACTCCTTCTGAGAGGTCGGCGCCGCCACCCTCACCCGCCCCTTCGGGGCGACCTCTCCCATCGAGGGAGAGGCGAAGCGGCGGCAGCCCGCACATCACCTCGCCCCTTGTGGGAGAGGTCGGCTGCGAAGCAGCCGGGTGAGGGGTGTCGGCAGTGCGCTATCCTATTGAGCGCACAGGAATTTCAACCTCCTGGCACTCAGAGAATCGCTTTGATCCCCTTCTTGTCCGCGAGCGTCAGGAGCTTGAGCGAGGGGCCGCTGGGTTTCTTTTCACCTCTCTCCCACTGGCTGACGAGCGAGGGCGTAACGTTCAGAGCCTTGGCGAAGAGAGCCTGGCTCATGTTCGATGCCTCGCGAATATGTTTGATCTTCTCCGGTTGCAGAGACTCGATGGGTGTCAGGCACGCAATATCGAATCGGCGCATCGTTGCCTTGTCGAGCGCGCCGACTGCGCTGAGATCCTTCGCCGCCAGATGAAGAGATCGAAGCGCATCACTCCGGTAGGCCTTCTTTCTAGGGGGCTTCATACTGGATCTCTTTCCATCCTCGTTCGTGGACGAGCGCAGCCATCGTTTCTGTGGTGAGTCCTGCGAGGAATTTCGCGAACTCGCGATAAGCATCCCTCTCGTGGTCCGACAGGTTGGCCTGTTGGTTCTTCGCAAACAGGTGCAGGAAAACGGCGCGATCTCCTGCCTTGTAGAAGACGATTGTGCGAAACCCGCCCGATCTGCCCTCTCCTTTGCGTGCGATGCGCTGCTTGATGAGGTTGGCGCCGATATCTGCATCGACCAAGCCGCTTTCCGCGCGTCGAACTGCCTCTCTCAGGTCCGCATCGCCGACGTCGTTCTTACGTGCCAGACGGGCGAACTCTTTCGTGAGGAAGAGCCTCATGAGTGCCCCGCGCGATGCTCCTCAGGGCACGCAAACTCGATCTATAGCACACAGTGCTATAATTCAAGGCTGTCGAAGGTAATGCTGGTGCGGCCCTCTACATCACCTTTCCCCCGGCGGGAGAGGCGGAGCTTCGCCTCTCCCGCCGGGGGAAAGGTCGGCTGCGCAGCAGCCGGGTGAGGGGTGCCGGCGGCGCGTTGAACACAAGGAACACCGCGCCTCACACACCGCCACCTTCCT
>NZ_LN811350.1:205286-241159 GCF_001006805.1 Microvirga massiliensis
CCACGCCAGGATGCTCCTGCTCGCGGGTCAGCCCGACTGCGACTGGGACCAGCTCGCCACGCTCGACCGCTACGAGCGCCGCGCCCTCTCCCGCCGCAACACGGCGATCCGCCTCCTCGATGAGGTCCAGAATTCCACTTCCGAAACCGATCTCTCGATTTGGCAGAACGAACCCAAAAGTGACGTGCAAGCGCCGCCGGATTCACCTCGCCCCCGGAGGGAGAGGTCGGACGCGAAGCGTCCGGGTGAGGGGTGTCGGCGGCGCGCTATCCTGTTGAGCGCACAGGAATTTCAGCCTCCCAGCGTTGGCGCTGCCACCCTCACCCGCCGCCCTGCGGGCGTCGGCCTCTCCCGTCGAAGAGGCGGAGTTTCCGGAGCGCCCTCCCCATCATCACAGCATGCTCGGCAGCACGCGATCCGGCGGGCGGTGGCCGTCCATGAAGGTCTTGATATTGACGATGACCTTTTCGCCCATGTCGACGCGGCCCTCGTAGGTTGCGGAGCCCATGTGTGGGAGGAGGACGACCTTGCCTTGGCGGGCGAGCTTGATGAGGCGGGGGTTCACGGCGGGCTCGTGCTCGAACACGTCGAGCCCGGCCCCGGCGACGTCGCCGGACTCGATGAGGCGCGCCAGGGCGTTCTCGTCGATGATCTCGCCGCGGGCGGTGTTCACGACGATCGCGTCGGGCTTCAGGAGCTTCAGGCGCCGTGCCGAGAGCAGGTGATAGGTCGCGGGCGTGTGCGGGCAGTTCACCGAGACGATGTCCATGCGGGCGAGCATCTGGTCGAGGCTCTCCCAATAGGTCGCCTCGAGCTCGTCCTCGATCCGCTGCGGCACGCGGCGGCGGTTGTGATAGTGGATCGAGAGCCCGAAGGCCTTGGCGCGCCGTGCGAGGGCCTGGCCGATCCGGCCCATGCCGACGATGCCGAGCCGCTTGCCGGTGATCCGGCGCCCGAGCATCCAGGTCGGCGACCAGCCGCCCCAGCGGTCCTCCGGAATGACGCGCACGCCCTCGGGCAGGCGGCGGGCGACGGCCATGATGAGGGCCATCGTCATGTCGGCGGTGTCCTCGGTGAGGACGCCCGGGGTGTTGGTGACCGTGATCCCGCGGGCGAGCGCCGCCTGCACGTCAATGTGATCGACGCCGTTGCCGAAATTGGCGATCAGCCTCAGGTTCGGGCCGGCCTGCGCGAGGAGCGCGGCGTCGATCTCGTCCGTCACGGTCGGCACGAGGACGTCGGCGCTCTGCACGGCCTCGACGAGCTCGGACGCTTCCAGGGGCTTGTCCTCGAGGTTGAGGCGGGTGTCGAAGAGCTCCCGCATCCTCGTCTCGACGACGTCGGGGAGGCGGCGGGTAACGACGACGACGGGTCTCTTCTTCATCGGCTGGCGGGCCTCACCTGCTCGGGACCGTGCGGCTCCGGGCACCCGTTTTACGCGCCCTTAACCGTGCTTCGGCGAATGGAGGAGGACGGAACGAGCCGCATGGCCGCTCCGGCCGCGCCTCTGTAGCAGAGGCGTCGTCCATGACAATCCGATGGGAGGGGTCCATGCGCAAGACCATCGTCGCGATTGCCCTGCTCCTCGCCGCGGCGCCGGTTGCCGACTCGGCCCGGGCTCAGGAGCCGCCCGGCGGGCGCAAGGGCACGGGCCTGCCGGTGCCGCGCTACGTGAGCCTGAAGACCGACCGGGTCAATCTCCGGGAGGGCCCCTCGAAGGACCATCGGACGCGCTGGGTCTTCCAGCGCGCCGGACTTCCTGTGGAGATCGTCGCAGAATACGAGACGTGGCGCCGCATCCGCGACGCGGAGGGCACCGAGGGCTGGGTCCTGCATTCGCTTCTCTCGGGACGCCGCACCGCGCTCGTGATGCCCTGGGCCAAGGAGGCCATGACGCTGCCGCTCCAGAGCGAGCCCGGGGAGAAGAGCGCGATTCTCGCGCGCCTCGAGCCCGGCGTCGTCACGAATGTGAAATCCTGCAGCGCCGCCTGGTGCCGGGTGGCCGTCTTCGACGGCGACCAGGAATTCGAGGGCTATATCCGCCAGGACCGGCTCTGGGGCGTCTACCCGAACGAGACCGTGGAATAGGGCCGCGCGGGCGCGGCGCGCACTCAGGCCGGCTTGCGCCTGAGCCGCACGATCACCTCGACGCCCGCGACCTCCATGCCGTCCGGCGGCTCCGGGAGATCGCCCACGCGCACCGATTCGGAGGGCATGTCGACGAGCTCGCCGACATCCTCGAGGAAGAAATGGTGGTGCTCGGTGGGGTTGGTGTCGAAATAGGACTTCGTGCCCTCGACCGGCAGCTGCCGGAGCAGACCCGCCTCGGTGAACTGGTGGAGCGTGTTGTAGACGGTCGCCAGCGACACCGGCACGCGGGCGCGCGCCGCCTCCTCGAAGAGCATCTCCGCGGTGACGTGCCGGTTCCCCTTCCCGAACAGGAGCCAGCCGAGCGACACCCGCTGGCGCGTCGGGCGCAGGCCGACCCGGCGCAGCTTGTCCCTGAGTTCCGAGAGCGGGCAACCCCGGCGGCCGGCCAGGGAATCGGGGCGGGTCGTTTGGAGGAGAGGATTGGACATTAGTTCGTGAGGGCGCGGCAGCGCGTCTTTGCTGGAAGGATCATAGGGAGCCCGGTCCGGCATATCAACCGGGACCGTGGCCGGGCCCTCGCAACCGTGAGCGGCGGGCAGCCGTAACGAAGCATCCTGCGATCCCTCTCGTGACACCACCGGAACGGCCGGACCGTCGCGCGACGTGGCCTCTCCGATGGAGAATAGCCTCGCCGGACGGCCGGGAGGACTCCGTACGATCCCGAATGTGCCCGCGCGGCCTTGCATCTCGGCCGGAACGGGTGGAGAAGCGCGACGGTCTGGAGCGGCGCGGTGCTTCGCGCGCGAATCGGTGCGGTCTCTTTGATGGCCCGAGCCGCTGTGCTACCAGAGCCCCGTTTTCGGGCCGGCGATCTCGAGGGGCCGCCGGCTTCGCGACAATTCGTGACGAAAGGACCCGCTCCCCGAATGGCGCGCCAGGCGAGCTACACCTACGAAGACCTTCTTGCCTGCGGACGCGGCGAGCTGTTCGGTGCCGGCAATGCCCAGCTTCCGCTCCCGCCGATGCTGATGTTCGACCGGATCACGGCGATCTCGGAGACCGGCGGCGCCTACGGCAAGGGCGAGGTCAGGGCCGAACTCGACGTCCGCCCGGATCTCTGGTTCTTCCCCTGCCACTTCAAGGGCGATCCGGTGATGCCGGGCTGCCTCGGCGTCGATGCGCTCTGGCAGATGGTCGGGTTCTTCCTCGGCTGGCTCGGCTCGCCCGGACGCGGACGGGCGCTCGGGGTCGGCGAGGTGAAGTTCTCGGACCAGGTGCTGCCCTCCGTGAAGAAGGTCGTCTACGGGGTCGACCTGAAGCGGGTCTTCCGGTCGAAGCTCGTGCTCGGGATCGCCGACGGCTGGCTCGAGGCCGACGGCCGGCGCATCTACGAGGCCAAGGACCTGCGCGTCGGCCTGTTCCAGGCCGAGCCGACGGCGGGCGGCTGAGGCGGGACGGATCCGTTCCTGCCGGAGTTGAGAACCGCGGCCGGGAGCCTTACGTCAGCGGCGAAAGGCCTCGTGCTGCCCATGATGCGCGGCGGCCCGCCATGAGGCTGCCACCATGAGGAAGAGGCCATGAGACGCGTCGTCGTCACCGGGATGGGCATCGTCTCGTCCATCGGAAACAACACCCAGGAGGTGCTCGCCTCCCTGCGCGAGGCCCGCTCGGGGATCTCGCGGGCCGAGGACTACGCGAAGCTCGGCTTCCGCTGCCAGGTCCACGGCGCGCCGACCCTCGATCCGGAGGGCGTCGTCGACCGCCGCGCGATGCGCTTCCACGGCGGCGGCACGGCCTGGAACCACGTCGCCATGGACCAGGCGATCCGCGATGCCGGCCTCGAGGAGAAGGAGATCTCCAACGAGCGCACCGGGATCATCATGGGATCCGGCGGACCCTCGACCCGCACGGTCGTCGAGGCCGCCGACACGGCGCGCAGCAAGGGCCCGAAGCGGATCGGCCCCTTCGCGGTCCCGAAGGCGATGAGCTCGACCTCCTCCGCGACGCTGGCGACCTGGTTCAAGATCCGCGGCGTGAACTATTCGATCTCGTCCGCCTGCGCGACCTCCAACCACTGCATCGGCAACGCCTACGAGCTGATCCAGATGGGCAAGCAGGACGTGATGTTCGCGGGCGGCTGCGAGGAGCTCGACTGGACGCTCTCGGTGCTGTTCGACGCCATGGGGGCGATGTCGACCCGCTACAACGAGACGCCGGCCACCGCCTCGCGGGCCTATGACGTGAACCGCGACGGCTTCGTGATCGCCGGCGGCGCCGGCGTGGTGGTGCTCGAGGAGCTCGAGCACGCCAAGGCGCGCGGCGCGCGGATCTACGGCGAGATCGTGGGCTACGGAGCGACCTCCGACGGTTACGACATGGTCGCGCCCTCGGGCGAAGGCGCCGTGCGCTGCATGAAGATGGCGCTGTCGGGCGTGAACACGCCGATCGACTACATCAACCCGCACGCGACCTCGACGCCGGTCGGCGACATCAAGGAGATCGAGGCGATCCGCGAGGTGTTCGGCAGCGGCGACAAGTGTCCGGCGATCTCGGCGACGAAGTCGCTGACCGGCCATTCGCTCGGCGCCACCGGCGTGCAGGAGGTGATCTACTCGCTCCTGATGATGAACAACGGCTTCATCTGCGAGAGCGCCAACATCCAGGAGCTCGACCCCGAATTCGCCGACATGCCGATCGTCCGCAAGCGGATCGACGACGCGAAGATCGGCGCGGTGCTGTCGAACTCCTTCGGCTTCGGGGGCACCAACGCGACCCTCGTGATGAAGCGGCTCGACGCCTGAATTCGTCAACGAATCGTTGACGCGGGCAGGCCATGGTGAGCGGGATGCTTTGGAGCTCACGCCCATGGACATGCTCATCGATCAAGGCATGACGGCCGCCGCGGCCGGCCGGACGCAGGATTCCGGCCGCACGAGGCCGGAGCACAAGGGGACAAGAGTGACCGGTCTGATGCAGGGGAAGCGCGGCCTCGTCATGGGGGTCGCGAACGATCACTCGATCGCCTGGGGCATCGCGCAGGCGCTGGCCCGCGAGGGCGCGGAGCTCGCCTTCACGTATCAGGGCGAGGCGCTCGGCCGGCGCGTGACGCCGCTCGCGCAGTCGCTCGGCTCGGATCTCGTCCTGCCCTGCGACGTCGAGGACGTCGCCTCGGTCGACCGCGTCTTCGAGGCGCTCGACGCGCGCTGGCCGAGCCTCGACTTCGTGGTCCACGCGATCGGCTTCTCGGACAAGTCGCAGCTCAAAGGCCGCTACGTCGAGGTCACGACGCGCGAGAACTTCACCCGCACCATGGTGATCTCCTGCTTCTCCTTCACGGAGATCGCCCAGCGCGCCGCAAAGCGCATGGGCGCAGGCGGCTCGCTCCTGACGCTGACCTATGGCGGCTCGACGCGGGTGATGCCGAACTACAACGTGATGGGCGTCGCGAAGGCGGCCCTCGAGGCGAGCATGCGCTACATCGCCTCCGATCTCGGGCCGCTCGGGATCCGCTGCAACGCGATCTCGGCGGGCCCGGTGCGGACGCTTGCCGGCGCCGGCATCACGGATGCGCGGCTGATGTTCTCCTATCAGAAGGCCCATGCGCCCCTGCGCCGGACGGTGACGACCGAGGAGATCGGCAAATCCGCCCTCTATCTCCTCTCGGACCTCTCGAGCGGCGTGACGGGCGAGATCCACTACGTGGATTCCGGCTACAACATCATCTCGATGCCCCGCCCCGAGATCCTCAAAGCCCAGGACGCCGCCGGCGTCACGGGGGAGGAGGAGTAGGGGTTTTAATTTCCGGATAGCGTGGCGCAGCCACCCTCACCTGCCGCCCTTCGGGCGTCGACCTCTCCCCTCAAGGGAGAGGTGATGTGCAGGACGCCGCCGCGTCGCCCCTCCCTTGAAGGAAGAGGTGATGCGCGAGCCGCTGCCGCTTCACCTCTCCCCTGGAGGGAGAGGTCGCCCCGAAGGGGCGGGTGAGGGGGGAACCGCGACGCCCGGAATCCTGCAACCCGCAGGCCCCTCATGTCGATCGCGCGCTCGTCCCTCGTCGTCGGGCTCTCCTCCGTCGTCTCCCGGCTCCTCGGCTTCGCCCGGGACGTGCTGCTCGCGGCGGCATTGGGCGCTGGCCCGGCCGCGGATGCCTTCTTCGCGGCGTTCCGGATCCCGAACCTGCTGCGCCGGATGCTCGGCGAAGGCGGCCTGCACCCGGCGATCGTCCCGGCCCTGACCGGCGTGCCCGATGCCCGGAAACGGGCCGGCGAGATCCTGGGCGGCGCCGGCCTCGTGGTGCTCGCAGCCACCGCCGTCGCGGAACTCGGAGCGGGCGCGCTCGTGCTCCTCGCGGGGCCGGGCCTCGCCCGGCATCCCGAAACGCTCGCGCTCGCGACGGATTACACCCGGCTCCTGCTGCCGCTCGTCGCGAGCGTGGCGCTGGCGGCCGCGCTCGGCGCCGTGCTCGCCGCCTGGCGGCATTTCGCGGCGGCCGCGCTCTCGGGGCTCATCCTCAACGGTGCGCTGATCGCGGCGCTCCTCGCTCCCGCACCCTCGGGCCTCGAACGGGCAACCTGGCTCGCGATCGCCGCGAGCCTCGGCGGCGTACTGCAGCTCGCCGTGCTGGCGCTCGCCGCGCCGCGGGCGATTCCGGGCCTGCGCTGGCGCCTTCCAGCCCTGCACGGGCTGCGGGCCGGCCGGCTGCTCGCGAGGGCCGTCGCCGCCGCGGTGACGAGCGCGGCGATCCACGTCTTCGTGTTCGCCGGCGCGCAGGTCGCGTCCTTCATGCCCTCCGGCCTGTCCTGGCTGCACTATGCCGAGCGGCTGGCTCAGCTCCCGACGAGCCTCGTCGCGGTGCTCGCCGGCATCGTGCTCCTGCCCGAAATGGCCGCGCGGGCCGTCGCGGGGGACAGGCCCGGCCTCCTGGCGCTCCAGAACGACGCGCTGCATCTCGCGCTCCTCGTCGCCTGCCCGGCTGCGGCCGGCCTCGCCCTCCTCGCCGATCCGATCGCAGGCATCCTCTTCGAGCGCGGCGCCTTCGGGGCCGCGGACCGGGCCGGAACCGCGGCCGCCCTGATCGGGCTCGCGCCGCTCGTGCCGATCGCGGCGGCCGGCAAGGTGCTCGCCCAGACGCTCTATGCGACCGGGACCCTGCGCCCGGCCGTGATCGCGACGCTTGCGGGTTTCGCGGTGGCGCTCGGGGGCGGGGCGGTCCTCGCGCCGGCTTTCGGGATCGGCGGCGTCGCGCTGGCGGTCTCGGCCGGGGCCCTGCTCCATGGCGGGCTCATCGCCCTCGCGCTCCGGGCCCGCGGTCTCTGGCAGGGAGCCGGGCTGACGGCGAGAACGGCGCGCATTGGCGCCGCCACCGCGCTGATGGCGCTCGCGGTCCGGCTTCTCGAGGCGTTGCTGCCCGCCTCGGCGCTGGCGCTCGCCTTCTTCTGCACGGCCGGAGCGCTCGTCTATATTGGCGCCGTCGTGTTCTGCGGCGCGATTCCGGGAGACTGGCGGCGCCTCGTCCGCAAGAGGCCGGGCGCCCGCGCGGCCTCGTAACGACGCGATGTCGCGGCCGGCCCGCCGGTCACGGAGTGCGGCAGGGGCGAAAACGCCGGCGCGCCACCTTGCAACGGGCCGCCCGGCTTTGCGATAAGGCCGCCCAATCGATCGAGGTCGCGACAAACACGATGAGCTCCTTCCCGCAGCGTATCTTTTCCGGCGTGCAGCCGACCGGCAACCTGCACCTCGGCAACTATCTCGGCGCGATCAAACGCTTCGTCGCCCTGCAGGCGGATTTCCCCTGCATCTATTGCGTCGTCGACATGCACGCGATCACGATTCCGCAGGATCCGAAGGAGCTGCGGCGGCAGATCCGCGAGGTCACGGCGGCCTTCCTGGCGGTCGGCATCGACCCCGTGAAGAACATCGTCTTCAACCAGTCGCAGGTGCACGAGCACGCGGAGCTCGCCTGGGTGCTCAACTGCGTGGCGCGGATCGGCTGGCTCAACCGGATGACCCAGTTCAAGGAGAAGGCCGGCAAGGACCGCGAGAACGCGTCGGTCGGCCTCTACGTCTATCCGAACCTGATGGCCGCCGACATTCTCGTCTACCGGGCCACGCATGTCCCGGTCGGCGAGGATCAGAAGCAGCATCTGGAGCTCACCCGCGACGTCGCGCAGAAGTTCAACAACGACTTCGCCGAGTCGATCGCCGCCTGCGGCTTCGGCGAGGCCTTCTTCCCGCTCACGGAGCCGCTCATCGCGGGTCCTGCGACCCGCGTGATGTCGCTGCGCGACGGGTCGAAGAAGATGTCGAAGTCGGATGCCTCTGACTATTCGCGCATCAATCTCACGGACGATGCCGACACGATCGCCCAGAAGTTCCGTAAGGCGAAGACCGATCCGGAGCCGCTGCCCGGCGAGGCCGCCGGCCTCGAAGGGCGCCCGGAGGCGGAGAACCTCGTCGCGATCTATGCCGCGCTCGTGGACGGTACGGTCGAGGACGTCCTGCGCGACCATGGCGGCGCGCAGTTCTCCGCCTTCAAGGGTGCGCTCGTCGACGTGGCGGTGTCGAAGCTCGGGCCGATCGCCGGCGAAATGCGCCGGCTCATGGCCGATCCCGGCCATATCGATGCGGTCCTGGCGGACGGCTCCCGGCGGGCGAGCGCGATCGCCCACGAGACCATGAATGCCGTGAAGGACATCGTCGGCTTTGTCCGGAGCTGAATTTCCGGGGGCGGAACGCCGTCCCTCCGGGAGTCCGGCCGGCGCGGCGCGGCGCCACTCCCGGCCGGGCGCTCTCCGCTCTGGACGAAAGGCGACGCTCGGGGCATCGTCGGAGGCGAGCGACGTGGCACGCGAGAGTGTCTCCCGATGAGCGGCAGGCGACGATCCTACGAGAGCGGCCACCGTCCGAAATTCCTGGTCGTGGTGGACGAGACCCCGGAATGTTCCCGGGCAATCCATTTCGCGGCTCGCCGCGCGGCGCGAACCGGATCGAGCATGGTCATTCTGGCGGTCGTCGATCCGCCGCACAATTTCGAATGGATCGGGGTCGGCGAGGCGATGCTCGCCGAGGGCCAGGAAGAGGCCCAGAAGCGCCTCGAGACGGCTGCCAAGGAGGCGCGCAGCGCAGCCGGAGTCGAGCCCGAGCAGGTGGTCCTCGTCCGCGAGAAGCCGGCGGCAATCACGGAGATCATCGAGAACGACGCGGACATCTCCTTCCTCGTGCTCGCCGCGGGCACCGGCAAGGAGGGTCCCGGCCCGCTCGTCTCGACGATCGCCGGCAAGACGGCCTCCACCTTCCCGATCCCGATCGTGATCGTTCCGGGCGGCCTCTCCGACGAGGAGATCGACGCTCTCGCGGGCTGACGGCTCCGGCGGGCGCGCCTCGCGCCCTTCACATCCCGCGCCCGAGGATCCACATTGACGGGGTGGGCTTTTCGACCGCCCTTCATCGATTCGCTACTGACTCGGCCGGCCTTGAACCGGCGCGGAGGATTTCATGTTCATCCAGACCGAAGCGACACCGAACCCGGCCACCCTGAAGTTCCTACCCGGGCGGGTCGTGATGCCCCAGGGCACCTTCGATGCCCGCGACGCGCGGGGCGCGGCGGGCTCGCCCCTGGCCGTACGGCTGTTCACCGTTCCCGAGGTCGCGGGCGTGTTCCTCGGCTATGATTTCATCACCGTGACGAAGTCGGACGGGGAATGGCAGCATCTCAAGCCGGCGATCCTCGGCGCCATCATGGAACACTTCATGTCCGGCGCCCCCGTGCTCACCATCGACCAGAGCCCGGACACCGAGGACGGCGAAGAGTTCTTCGACGAGGAGGACGCGCCGACCGTCGCGACCATCAAGGAACTCCTCGACACGCGCGTGCGCCCGGCAGTGGCCGGTGACGGCGGCGACATCACGTTCCGGGGCTACAAGGACGGGGTCGTCTATCTCGCGATGAAGGGCTCCTGCTCGGGCTGTCCCTCCTCGACCGCGACCCTCAAGCACGGCATCCAGAACCTGCTCCGCCACTTCCTGCCGGACGTCCGCGAGGTGCAGTCCGTCTGAGGCTCCGTCCCGGGCGGGCAGGAGCGAACCGGCGATCATCTCCTCTTGAGCTTCGACGAATTCTGTCGGAATGCCTGAGGGCGACCCGGATCTGCGCCGCCTCTGGCACGGCGTCGATCCGGGCTCTATAGCATCGGACCCAAAAGTGGATTCCACTTTTGGGGTCAATCCGATGCTTTGGTTCTTGAGCGGCGCATCGTTCGACGCGGAAAAGCGGACCCACTTTTCCGCACGATGCGCGAAGCGTTTGAAGCAACGAGACGGGGGTTCGATCGTGCACGTCCTGGCCATCGACACGGCACTCGGGGCCTGCTCGGCCTGTGTGCTCGACACCGGGCAGGGGGCGGTGCTCGCCCGCGAGACCCTCCTGATGGACCGTGGACACGCGGAGGCCCTCCTCCCCCTCCTCGACCGCGTGGTATCGGGGGTCGAAGGAGGCTTCGGGTCGCTCGGCCGCGTCGCGGTCACGGTCGGGCCCGGGAGCTATACGGGCCTGCGGGTCGGGATCTCCGCGGCCCGGGCGATCGGGCTCGCCGTCGGCATTCCGGTCATCGGCGTCGCGACGCTCTCGGCCCTGCTTGCGCCCCTGATGGCGACCGAGACGCGGCGCGTCCTCGTCGCGGCGATCGATGCGAAGCACGGGCAGATCTATGTGCAGGCCGTGGCCCCGGGCGGACGGACGATCATTCCGCCGGCGCTCATGCCCTTGCGCGATGCGACGCGCCTGCTCGGCTCCGGCCCCCTCGTTCTCGCGGGGTCCGGCGCTCCGGCCCTCGCGGCGGATGCCTGGGCGCAGGGGATCGAGAGCCTCGTCGCCGATTCGGCCTCCGCTCCGGACATCGCCTTCGTGGCCCGTCTCGGCGCTATCGCGGATCCCGCCCAGGCCCTGCCGAAGCCGCTCTATCTGCGGAGCCCGGATGCGAAGCCCCAGGACGGCGCGCGAATCCCGCGCCGATAGGCCGCCATGCTGAGCTGGTTCCAGCGTCCGGCCCAGGTGCCGGCTATCCTGCCGCTCACCCTCGACCACACCGAACGCGCCGCGCTCCTGCACGAACAGGCCTTCGCGCGTCCCTGGAACCAGCTCGATTTCGAGCGGCTTCTCAGCGACCGGACCGTGATCGCCGACGGGCTCTTTCTCGGCCCCGACCCGAACCCTGTCGGCTATGTCCTCTCGCGGGTCGTGATCGACGAGGCTGAGATCCTGACGGTCACCGTCGCCGCCGAGGCCCGCGGGCAGGGCTGCGCGCGCGCGCTTCTCCGGCACCATTTCGAAGGCCTCGCCCGGGCCGGAGCGCAGGTCGTGCACCTCGAAGTCGAGGAGGGGAACGCGCCCGCGCTGGCGCTGTATCGTCGCCTCGGCTTCGAGGAGACCGGGCGCCGGCCGGGCTATTACCTCAAGCCCGACGGAAGCATGGCCCATGCGCTCACGATGCGCTGCTCCCTCTGAGCGGAACGGAAGCGCAGGCGACGGTTCCGGGACGATCCTTCCGGGTGGTTGTCACGCTTCGGTATCATGCTCTAGCTCTCGGATAACGTAGGCGTACGGAGCGTTTCTTTGGCGAAGCGGAATGGAAAGACGGCGGCGCGCCGCCGGCCGGGTCACATCGAGCGGACCTGTCGCGAACGTGGCCTGAGGATGACGGGCCAGCGCCGGCTGATCGCGCGCCTGCTCGACGAGGCCCGGGACCATCCGGACGTCGTCGAGCTGCACCGGCGCGCCTCCTCGGCGGACCCGCGCATCTCGCTCTCGACCGTCTACCGCACCGTGAAGCTCTTCGAGAACGAGGGGATCCTCGACCGGCTCGAGTTCCGCGACGGCCGCGCGCGCTACGAGCAGGCGGATGTCGAGCATCACGACCACCTCATCAATCTCGCGACCGGCGACGTGATCGAATTCCACTCGGAGGAGATCGAGGCGTTGCAGACCGAGATCGCCCGGCGGCTCGGCTACAAGGTCGTGTATCACCGCCTCGAGCTCTACGCGCTCCCCCTCGGCAAGGACGAGGAATGAGCCGGGCGGGTCTGTTCCTGCGGCTCGCGATCCTCGCCCTGTTCACCCTGGTCACGATCGGACCCCAGGCGCTTGCCGTGCGGTTCGGCTGGTCCTGGGCCGGAATCGTGCCGATCCTCTTCCACCGCCTGGTCCTGCGGCTCTTCGACATAAGGGTGCAGGAGCAGGGCGAGCCGCCGGGAAGCGACGCGACGCTCGTTCTCGCCAATCACGTCTCCTGGATCGACATTCCCGTCATCGGGTCGCTGCAGCCGCTCTCCTTCATCGCGAAATCGGAGGTCAGGACCTGGCCGGGAGTGGGCGTGCTCGCGCGCCTGCAGCGCACCGTCTTCATCGACCGCAAGAGCCGCCGGGCCACCGCGGAGGTGACCCGGACTGTCGCCCATCGGCTCGTGCGCGGGGAGGTCATCGTCCTCTTCGCAGAGGGGACCACCGGCGACGGCAACCGGATCCTGCCGTTCCGCTCCTCTCTCGTCGGCGCCGCCCAGGCGGCCCTGACGGATTCCACGACCGGGCGCGTCCTCCTGCAGCCGCTCGCGATCACCTACACGCGGCGCGGCGGCCTGCCGGTCACCCGCCGCGAGCGCCCGGAAATCTGCTGGTACGGCGACATGGAGCTCGCCCCGCACATCGCCCGGTTCGCCAAGGCGGGCCCTCTCGACGTGACCGTCGTCTGGGGCGAGCCGCAACCCTTCTGCGGAGACCGCAAGCAGGCCACGATGCTCGCCGAGCAGGCGGTTCGCGAGGCGATCGCCGCGACCCGTTGAGGACGTTGCCGCCGCGGCCGATGAGGGCCGAGCCTCTGCTCTTCTCTCGCAGGCCCGAAACGCGTAGAGAGGGCTCAAGCCGCAGAGCGGCGCCCCCGGATCAACAGGCCTGTCCCGCGTGAAGAAGGTTTTCGTCAAGTCGTATGGCTGCCAGATGAACGTCTACGATGCCGAGCGCATGGCGGACGTTCTCTCCGGAGAAGGGTTCAGCGAGACGACAGCTCCCGAGGATGCCGATCTCGTCATCCTGAACACCTGCCACATCCGTGAGAAGGCGGCCGAAAAGGTCTATTCCGAGCTCGGCCGGGTTCGCGAGATCAAGGAAGACCGGGCCAGACACGGCCTCGAGACCCGCGTCGTGGTGGCGGGCTGCGTCGCGCAGGCCGAGGGAGCCGAGATCACCCGCCGCGCGCCCGTCGTGGACGTCGTCGTGGGCCCGCAGAACTATCATCGCCTGCCGGACCTCCTGTCCCGCGCCCGGAAGGCCAAGGTCGTCGACACCGAGTTCCCGGTCGAGGCCAAGTTCGATCACCTGCCCGCAGCGAGCGCGGCCCGGACCCGCAGCCGCGGCGTGAGCGCCTTTCTCACCGTCCAGGAAGGCTGCGACAAGTTCTGCACCTTCTGCGTGGTGCCCTATACCCGCGGGGCGGAATATTCGCGGCCGGTCGCGCGAATTCTGGACGAGGCCCGGCGTCTGGCCGAGGCGGGCGTCCGCGAGCTGACCCTGATCGGCCAGAACGTGAACGCGTTCCATGGCGAGGGCCCGGGCGGCGAAACCTGGGATCTCGCGAGGCTGCTCGAGGCCCTTGTCGAGGTGCCCGGAATCGTGCGGCTCCGCTACACCACGAGCCATCCGCGCGACATGAGCGATCGGCTCATCGCGGCGCATCGCGATCTCCCGGCCCTGATGCCGTTCCTGCATCTTCCGGTCCAGGCCGGCTCGGACCGGATCCTCGCTGCGATGAACCGCAAGCATACGGCCGACGAATACCGGCGCCTGATCGACCGCATCCGGGCCGCGCGCCCGGATATCGCCCTCTCGTCCGACTTCATCGTCGGCTTTCCGGGCGAGACCGAGCAGGATTTCACGGAGACCCTGAAGCTCGTGGAGGCGGTCGGATTCGCGAGCAGCTTCTTTTTCAAATACAGCCCGCGTCCGGGCACGCCGGCCGCGGACAGCACCGATCAGGTCCTCGAGGCCGTGAAGGCCGACCGCCTCGCCCGGCTACAGGCCATCGTCGAAGACCAGAGGAAATCCTTCAATCACGGAACCGTCGGCCGGAGGCTCGACGTTCTCTTGGAACGCCCTGGCCGGCATCCCGGCCAGATGGCGGGAAAATCGCCGTTCCTGCAGGCGGTTCAGATCGAGAGCGATGCTCACGGGATCGGCGATCTCGTATCCGTCCGCATCACGCGGGTGGGTTCGAACAGCCTGTTCGGCGAACTCGAAGGACCGAGCCCGATGGACGCAGCCGCCTGACATGGGAAAGACCCGTCCGCATATATGGCTCACTCACAACTTGCAGCAGACGGAAGGGATCGCGCCGGCCCGGCGCGGTGGCTTGAACGTGGAGACATCGTGTGATGCCTGATGACGGGGCGGGGGTGCGGAGCGCACCGAACCGGAGTTTCCCGCCCGGAGTCGAGGAAGCGGCGGAAATCACCCTCACGTTCGACGACAATCGGCTCGCTGGACTCGTCTTCGGCCATTACGACCAGAACCTCGCCCATCTCGAGCGGCGCTTGAACGTCGTCGCGACCGCGAACGGCAACCGGGTCATCCTGAAGGGCCGCCCGGAAGCTTCGGAACAGGCGCGCCGGGTTCTCGAGGGTCTCTACGATCGCGCGCGGCAGGGACAGAGCCTGACGCTCGGCGACATCGACGGCGCCATCCAGGAAAGCGCGCTGCAGGGCTCGCTCTTCCCGTCCGACGACGGCCAGGGCCGGACCTCTTTCGAGCATATCGTGACCCGCCGCCGCGGGGCCGTGCGCGCCCGCAACCAGGCCCAGAGCGCCTATATTCAGATGCTGCGGCAGCACGAGCTCGTCTTCGCGGAGGGGCCGGCCGGAACCGGCAAGACCTGGCTCGCCGTGGGACATGCCGTCTCGCTTCTCGAGCGCGGCCAGGCGGAGCGGCTGATCCTCTCGCGGCCTGCGGTCGAGGCAGGCGAGCGGCTCGGGTTCCTGCCCGGGGACATGCGCGAGAAGGTCGATCCCTATCTGCGCCCGATCTACGATGCGCTCTATGACTTCATGGAGGCCCGGCACGTCGAGCGCGGGCTGCAGACCGGCATGATCGAGATCGCGCCGCTCGCCTTCATGCGCGGGCGCACGCTCACGAATGCGGTGGTGCTGCTCGACGAGGCGCAGAACACCACCTCCATGCAGATGAAGATGTTCCTGACCCGCCTCGGCGAAGGCTCGCGCATGGTCGTCACCGGCGACCCGACCCAGATCGATCTCCCGCCCGGGCAGAAATCCGGCCTGATCGAGGCCATGCGGATCCTCCAGGGCGTGCCGGGCATCGGGCGTGCCACCTTCAAGGACCAGGACGTCGTGCGGCACGATCTCGTTCGCCGGATCGTCGCAGCCTACGACAATGCGTCCCGTGCGCCGTCGGAGGAGCCGGCGTGATCGACCTCGAGATCTCGACCGAGGCCTCCGGCTGGGAGACGAGCATTCCCGATCTCGAGGAGCGGGTCGGGAAGGCGGTCGATGCGGCCGTCGCGGCTGTGCCCTCCCCTCCCGGTGAGGCCACCCTCAGCGTGCTCCTGACCGACGATGCGGCGATTCGCGAGCTGAACGCGGCCTGGCGCCACCAGGACAAGCCCACCAACGTGCTGTCCTTTCCGGCGCCCGCGACGATGCCGGGGCCCGGGCCGCGTCATCTCGGTGACATCGCCCTGGCCTTCGAGACGATGGTGCGGGAGGCGGAGACCGAGGGAAAAACGCTGCAGGACCACCTCAGCCACCTCGTGATCCATGGGGTCCTGCACCTCCTCGGCTTCGACCATGAGGTTGAGGCCGAGGCCGAAATCATGGAAAGCTTGGAAGTTGCGGCGTTGCGCAGCTTGGGCATCGCCGATCCTTATCGTGAAAAGGCGGCGTGAACGGGTGCTCCCGTCGCGCTGCGAGAGGCCATGAACGACGACCGAAGTCGAAGCGAACGTGCCGTCCGGACCGACGTGGATCCGGACATAGCCGGCGAGCGCTGGTACGAACGCCTGCTGAGCCGGCTCGGACTGAAACACCGGGATTCCATCCGCCACGATCTCGAGGATGCCCTCGCAGAGGCCGAGCAGGATGCGGACTTCTCGCCCCAGGAACGGGCGATGCTCAGGAACGTCCTCGGCCTGCATCGCATCAGGGTCGATGACGTCATGGTCCCGCGGGCCGACATCGTCGCAGTGCCGGCCGACCTGAATCTCGGGGACCTCCTCAACATGTTCCGGACGGCCGGGCATTCCCGCCTGCCCGTCTATGGGGAGACCCTGGACGACCCGAAGGGCATGGTCCACATCCGCGACTTTCTCGATTTCATCGCGATGCGGGCCGACAACCGGTCCTCGCGCCGGCGCAAGGCCGAGGCCAACGGCCCCTCCTCGCAGCCCCCGAGCCTTGGGCGTGTCGATCTCTCACTGACCATTGCCGAAGCGAAGATCCTGCGGCCGGTGCTGTTCGTGCCGCCCTCGATGCCCGCCGTCGATCTCCTCGTGCGCATGCAGGCGACGCGCACCCACATGGCGCTCGTGATCGACGAATATGGCGGAACCGACGGCCTCGTCTCGATCGAGGATCTCGTCGAGGTCGTGGTCGGCAACATCGAGGACGAGCACGACGAGGACGAGGCCCGGATGATTATCCCGAACGACGACGACACGTTCATCGCCGATGCCCGTGCGGGTCTCGAGGAAGTCTCGGAAGCGCTCGGGATCGACCTCGGCGCCGAAGGCGTCGCCGACGAGGTCGATACGCTCGGCGGGCTGATCGTGACCCTGGTCGGCCGCGTTCCGCCCCGCGGCGAGCTGATCGCCGGGCCGGAGAACCTCGAATTCGAGATCCTCGATGCGGATCCGAGGCGCCTCAAGAAGCTGCGCATCCATCGGCGTCCGACCGCCGAAGCCGCGGCAGCCGCGTTGACGCACCCGGAGGTCCCGCCGGCCGCAGGCACCGTGCCGTTCCAGAGCCGCCACGAGTCGCGGCCCGGGAGCGCGGCCGCGGAATGAAAGGCATCGCATCGTCCGTCGCCCAGGTGCGCGGCTGGCGGCGCGTGCTCCTGCTGGCCGGTTCGGGCGCGGCCGGTGCGCTGGCGATGCCACCATTCGGCTTCCTGCCGGCCCTGTTCCTCTCGCTCACCGTCCCCGTCTGGGTCCTGGACGGGATCGACCACGAAGGCGATCCCCGCCGGACCCTGCGCGATGCGGTCCTGGCCGGATGGTGGTGGGGGTTCGGCTACTTCGTCGCCGGATTATGGTGGCTCGGCGCCGCCTTTCTCGTCGAAGCGGACCAGTTCGCCTGGGCGCTGCCGTTCGGCGTGCTCGGGCTGCCCGCGATCCTGGCCTTCTACCCGGCCGCGGGGTTTGCCGCGGCCCGCGCGATCTGGTCGCCCGGCCCGTTGCGGATTCTGGCTTTCGCGGCGGCGCTCGCGGCCAGCGAGTGGCTCAGGGGGCATCTCTTCACGGGCTTTCCCTGGAACACCCTCGGGATGGCGCTGGGCCAGCAGCTCTGGCTCATGCAGAGCGCTTCGCTGATCGGGCTCTACGGCCTGACGGTCCTGGCGATCATGATCGGCGCGGCCCCGGCGGCGCTCGGCACCAATGCGGCCAGGAATGCCCGGTTCGCGCTCCCGGCCGCTTCCGCCCTCGTCCTCCTCGCCATGACGGGCTTCGGGGCCCTGCATGTCCCGCGCGAGCCCGCGCCCCTCGTCGACGGCGTCCGCCTCCGGATCATGCAGCCCAACCTGCCGCAGGATGCCAAGTTCAGCGCCGCGAACGGCCCTGCCATCATGCGGCATTACCTCGGGGTGAGCGACCGGCCCGGTCCGGACGGACGAGGCGTCGCGGGCGCGACCCATCTGATCTGGCCGGAATCCGCCTTTCCCTTTCTCCTGCACCGGGAGCCCGTCGCGCTGGCCCAGATCGCGGGGCTCCTGCCCGCCGGAACGACGCTCGTGACGGGCGCGGCGCGCATGTCCGCGCCCATCCCCGGCGAGGTGGTCGGCCGCTTCTACAACTCCGTCCAGGTGGTCGCCCCGGATGGGACCATCACGGCAAGTTACGACAAGACGCATCTCGTCCCGTTCGGGGAATATGTCCCGGGCTTTCTGGATTCTACGCTCAGAAGCCTCGGGCTGCGCCAGTTCGTTCACATCCCGGGCGGCTTTACGCCGGCGGAGATCCGCCGCCCCCTCGAGGTGCCGGGCCTTCCGCCGCTCGCGGCGACGATCTGCTACGAAGCGATCTTCCCGGGGGCGGTGCTGCCGGATGGCCCGCGCCCCGAGCTCATCCTGAACGTCACGAACGATGCCTGGTTCGGCAACACCCCAGGGCCCTACCAGCATTTCGCCCAGGCTCGCCTCAGGGCCGTCGAGGAGGGCCTGTCGCTCGTCCGGGCCGCCAATACCGGGATCTCGGCCGTGGTGGACGGGCACGGGCGCATTCTCGGCGCGCTGCCCCTCGGAACGGAGGGCGTCCTCGACGCTGCCCTTCCGCAGGCGCTGCCCCCGACCTTGTTCCGGAAGACGGGCGCGCTCGGCTTCCTGCTCCTGCTCGGGCTTTGTGCCGGACTTGGTCTCTTTGGGCGGATCCGCGAAGGAAGGTGGGCTAGGCATAAGACGTTCGTCAAAAAGAACGGGTTCGCTGTAAAAGCTTGACCTCCTAGATTGGGTCGGGCATCAGGCTGCAACGATCAGGGCGATTTTGCCCATCACCGCCAGAGTTGGAAGGAACGACATCCGTGCGCCGCTCGAGCTATCTCTTCACCAGCGAGTCCGTGTCGGAAGGGCATCCCGACAAGGTGTGCGACCGGATCTCCGACACCATCGTCGACGCCTATATCGCAGCCGAGCCGGAGGCACGGGTCGCCTGTGAGACTCTGGCGACCACGAACCGCGTGGTGATCGCAGGCGAGGTTCGCGGCCCGGCCTCGATCACGCCGGAGAAGATCGAAGAGCTGACCCGTGCAGCGATCAAGGACATCGGCTACGAGCAGGAAGGCTTCCACTGGAAGCACGCCGAGATCGACGTGTATCTGCACGCGCAGTCGGCCGACATCGCCATGGGCGTCGATGCCAGCGGCAACAAGGACGAGGGCGCGGGCGACCAGGGCATCATGTTCGGGTATGCCTGCGACGACACGCCGGAATTGATGCCGGCGCCGATCCAGTACGCCCACAAGATTCTCGAGACTCTCGCGGCAGCCCGGAAGGCCGGCGCAGATGACGCCCGCCACCTCGGCCCCGACGCGAAGAGCCAGGTCACGGTCCGCTACGAGAAGGGCAGGCCCGTCGGCGCGACGCAGATCGTCCTCTCGACCCAGCACCTCAAGGAGGAACTGAACTCGGAGGACGTCCGCAGGATCGTCGAACCCTATATCCGCAAGACGCTCCCGGAAGGCTGGATCTCGAGCGAGACCGTCTGGCACGTGAACCCGACCGGCAAGTTCGTCATCGGTGGCCCGGACGGCGATTGCGGGCTGACGGGCCGCAAGATCATCGTCGACACCTATGGCGGCGCGGCTCCCCATGGCGGCGGCGCCTTCTCGGGCAAGGACCCCACGAAGGTCGACCGCTCGGCAGCCTATGCCGCGCGCTACCTCGCGAAGAACGTCGTCGCGGCAGGGCTCGCGCGGCGCTGCGCGATCCAGCTCTCATACGCCATCGGCGTCGCGAAGCCGCTTTCGATCTATGCCGATCTCTACGACACCGGACAGGTCGACGAGGCGCGGCTCGAAGCGGTCCTCATGGACGTAATGGATCTCTCGCCCCGCGGTATCCGGACCCATCTCCAGCTGAACCGGCCGATTTACGCCCGGACCTCGGCCTACGGCCATTTCGGCCGGAAGCCGGATGCCGATGGCGGCTTCTCCTGGGAGAAGACGGACCTCGCCGACACCCTGAGGTCGGCGCTCGCCTGAGGGCATCATCGACACCATGACGGGTCTGGAAGACCGGGGCGGCGCCTTCTATGGGCGCCGCAAGGGCAAGCGCCTGCGCCACGGCCAGCAGGATCTCGTCGAGACGCTTCTCCCCGCCCTCCGGATCGATCCGGCGAAACCGCCGGCCGCCCAGTTTTCGGAGCGGATCCGCGAGATTTGGCTCGAGATCGGCTTCGGCGGCGGCGAGCATCTTGCTGCGCAGGCGCGTTCGAATCCGGATGTCGGGATCATTGGTTGCGAGCCGTTCGTGAACGGGATGGCGAAGCTCCTCGCCACGATCCGGCAGGAGCGGCTCGACAACGTGCGGCTGTGGGACGACGACGTTCTCCACCTCCTGCCGAAGCTTCCCGAGGGCTGCCTGTCGCGGGTGTATATCCTCTACCCGGATCCGTGGCCGAAGCGCCGGCAGCGCAAGCGGCGCCTCGTCTCCGACGAGACTGTCGCGGCCCTCGCGCGACTGATGCGCCCCGGCGCCGAGCTGCGCTTTGCAACCGATATCGACGATTACGCGGGCTGGACACTCGAGCGGGTTACCCGCTCACCCGCTTTCACCTGGACTGCGACTCGTGCCGACGATTGGCGCCTCTCCTGGCCGGCCTGGCCCGGAACCCGCTACGAGGCCAAGGCCATTCGGGAAGGCCGGCGGCCGAGTTATTTGACGTTCCGGCGGATCTGATTGGGCGCCTCGGCGCAGGATCACTCGCAACGGAAGAGATCCACGCTCCTGCCCTGATGAGAACCTAACGTCGTATGCTTGGCATTGGCCGGTGACGGCCATATTTCCATCGACTTGCCGAGCTACGGGTACGCTATCGACGCCGTGGGGAGGAGCAAGGACCATGGCGGCAGACCAGCACGAGGCGCTGATCCGCGCCTATATAGCCGAGGTCTTTAACGGGCACCGTCTGGACGGCCTGGAAAAGTACTGGGATGACGATCTGACATCGCACTGGCTGGGTATGGAGACAATCCACGGCCTGCCTGCTTGGCGTGCGGCGATGGGAGGCTTCCTCGCCGCCTTTCCGGGCGCCGCCTACACCCTGGACGACATGTTCTTCGCCGGTGACCGGGGCGTCTGGCGTGGCCACTGGCAGGCGACCCAGCAGGGCGAATGGCAAGGGATCGCCGCGTCTGGCCGCAACGTGACGTGGACTGTCATCATCATGGCCCGCTTCGCCGGCGGCAAGCTGATCGAGGACTGGGTCGAGCTGGACCGGCTTAGCCTCTTCCAGCAGCTCGGATGTATTCCGACCGGGTCGTAGGCAGGGTAGCAGCAGCGGGCCTGTCGGCACCCGAATGTCTGTTTGGATCATAGTGCTATGTTGGGCGGAGGGAATAAAGGTCACCTTACCGCATAAATGCGGACGTTCGACCAAGGTCAGCTCCGTGCCAGGAGGAGACATTCCCCTGCCAGTGGATTGATAATAACTGATTGAGTGGTGCGCAGGTACAATGCTGTCAAACCTCGCGGGCCAGAAGTAAGCGGATCGCTGCCCGGATCAGGCCTGTTTGAACCGGGCTCAGCGGCTACACAAGCGCGAAGGATGCTTTGATCGCGGGCACGACAATCAGGACCGCGGCAATGAGCAGGATCCCGCGCAGGCCGTACAACAGCAGCGCCGAGTCGCTCCATCCGAAGCGCATGCGACTCTCCCTCGCGACTAGGGTTCCGGAATCTCTCCCGGCCTGTAGTTCGGCAGCCGACCAGCGGGCAGGATCATGAGCAGCGCCAGTCCCGCCATGACCAATAGACCGATCTTCAGGGCCTGGAGCCGCGCTTCCATGTTGACCCGGAGCGCCTCGGCCTTCTGCTCCGGCGTTGCAGTGGTTTGGGCAATCACGCTCTCGAGTCGGTCGTTGCTGACGAAGGTGATGCTGTCGAGGTTGACCTGCGACTGGATCTCGGCTGGCAGCAGCGGATTCTCGGTGATACGGCGCATGACGGCAGAACTCAGCAGGCCGACCAGCAACGCGCCAGCCACCGCGGTTCCGACCGCGGACGCGAGGTTGTTGGTCGTACCGCGCAGAGAGCCGACGTCACCGGCAAGCTCCTTCGGCGAGGCTGTCACCAGCACGTTGAACACCAGGGTGACAAGCGATCCCTGGCCGATGCCGAAGATCACGAGCCCCACAAGGACCGGGATGGCGCTCCAGTCGTTGCGGACGACGAAGGCGAGCCACAGCAGTGCCACGGTGCAGAGAATGAATCCGAAGCGCCCGATCTGGCGCGGCGTGAACCGCTCGTAGAACTGGACGATGAACATCGCCGAGAAGAAGACCGTCAGGTTGAACGGCAGCATCGCCACGGCCGTCGCCAGCGGCGTGCGTCCCTGCACGATCTGGATGTAGAGCGGTACCGAGAAATTCAGCGCCGCCTCCAACGCGACGACGGCGAACATGGCATAGACCGCCGCCCGCTCCTGCGGCGAATCGAGCACCTCGAGCGGCAGCAGCGGCGTCTGCCCGGCGGCCTCGCGGCGGCGCGTCCACATGAGGAAGGCCTGCCCGAGGACTATGCCGACGACGATCATGACGGGTGCGGGCGACAGGCCGAGGAGGCTGAAGGGCGCAGCCGGCCGCGCGAGGCCGAGCCCCCAGCGGTTCAGGTTGTTGAAGCCGAAGCTGATGAGAACGATGGCCGCGGCCGTCAGGATGACCCCGACGACGTCGATGCGCACGTCGGGACGGCCATGATCCGGCTTGAGCCGGAAGCTCAGGACGAATACGAGCGCGGAGACGGCAATCAGGATGCCAAAGACAGGCCGCCAGCCAATATAGGTGCCGAGCACGCCGCCGATGAGGAAGGCCGCGACACCCGCACCGGCCCGAGCCGACCCGAGTGCGCCCAGGGCCGTCGCCTGCTGGCTGCCGTGGTAGTTCTCCGCGATCAGCGCCACCAGTGCCGGGACGATGACCGCACCGGCGGCTCCGCAGAGCGCCTGCGCGGTGATCATCACCGTTGCATTCGGGCTGAAGGTCATCATCACCTGCGAGATGCAGAAAACGACCACTGCGATCCGGAACACCCGCAGAGCACCGTAGCGCTGGACGAGCTTGGCACCCAGCATGACGAAGCCGGCCACGAGCATGCCATAGGCCACGATGCCGGTAGCCACCGTCGTCGGGGGAACCCGGAAGCTCTCCACCATGCCGCCGAGCGCAACCGGCAGGGACGCCACGTTGAAGGACATGATCGCCTGACCGAGCGCAATGGCGATCATCGGAACCCAGGATGCTTTCTCTTCCGGAAGAACATCGTGGAGGGTCGTTGCGCCTGTCATGGATGCCTCCGTGAGTGGCGGTTCGAGAGGGCAGCTAGATCTCCGGCGTCGAGACGAGCAGATCGAGGCCCAGGCGTTGCGACAGGAATTGCGCAACCAACTGTCCTTTCACGCTGTTGCCGGCCTCATCGAGCAGCGGCGCGAAGGTGCCCAGGCCGCCCTTGCCGGGCGAGACCGTGACGATGCCACCCCCGATGCCGCTCTTGCCCGGCAGCCCGATCTCGTAGAGCCAATCTCCGGAGGTTTCGTACATCCCGGCCGTCAGCATCACGGCGAGGGCGTAGTGGCAGACATCCGGATTGACGACCTGCTCCCTCGTGGCCGGATTGAAGCCCCCATCGGCGAGGGTCGCACCCATGACCGCAAGATCCTTGGCGCTCACGTTCAGAGAGCATTGCCTGGTGTAGAGATCGACAGCCTCGGCGGGATCGCAGTAGATACGGCCAACGCTTTCGAGCATCCAGGCAATGCTGCGGTTACGGAAGTTCGTCTCCGAGGCCGAGGCATAGACCTCGTCGTTGAGCGGTAATTCGCGGCCCGCGAAGCGGGATAACCCCTCGTGGATGAAGCGCCATTTGGCCTCCGTATTCTCCCCGGGCACGAGGCTCGTGGTCGCGATGGCCCCGGCATTCACCATCGGGTTGGTCCGCCCGTCCGGATTGCGCTCGATGCCGGCAAGCGAGTTAAACGCGTGTCCCGTTGCGTTCACGCCGAGCCTCTCGCGGGCGCCCGTCGCGCCGATCAGATCGCAGATCAGCGCGAATATGAAGGGCTTGGAAACACTCATGATGGTGAACGCGTGCTCGGCATCGCCGACTGAGAAGACACTGCCGTCGGTTCCCACGAAGCAGGTTCCGAAAAGGTCGGTCGGGACGCGGGCCAGCGCCGGGTAGACCTGCGAGACCTGCCCCAGGCCGACGGAGCGAAACCGCTCGTGGGCCTCCGTCACGAGCCGCCTCACGACCTCCGTAGATGGCAGGCGTCCGGTGGAGATGAAGGAGGTTCCGGGGTTCACGAACGGATCCAGAAGTTCCATGGAGGCAACTCCTTCCTGCACCTGGTGCTTCTATCGGCGCCGGCGGCGGACCCAGCGGCCGGACACCCAGACCCACCGCCTGCGACGGGCGCTCCAGATCCAGCGGCCCGGCACCCAGACGAAGCCAGGACGGGGTCGTGGCCGCCGCTCCCGCCGTCGCGGCGGGGGAGGCCCTCCCGGACGGCTGGGCCGCGGCGGACGATGTTCGGGACGGGGCTGGGCGTCCGCGCCGGTCGATGCGACCGTGCCGAGCGGGAGGGCCACCGCCGCGCCGACCAACCAGGTCAGAAAGGACCGTCGTGACAGCATGTCGATCTCCTTTGCCGAACGGCTCGGGCCATCATGTCGTCTGTTGGGCCATCGTGCCCGCAGCCTCGACGCCATCGCTCGGGCTCGGCGGATGGGCGCGGGACAGAGCGGCCTGGAGCTTGGCTTCCTGCTCGGGCGACAGCGAGGAACGGATCACGTGCCCCTTGAACCCGGACAGCTCGGCCAACACCTTTTCGGGCTGCGACTTGCGGATCAGCAGGAACAGGGCCGAGGTCTCGGGCTTGAGCGTATCGCCGATCGACCTGATGAAATCATCGTTGATGCCGTAGTCGATCAGGTTCCCCGACAGGGCCCCCGAGCCTGCCCCCACGGCACCGCCGATCGCAAAGCCGGCGAGCGGATTGAGGAACAGCAGACCGATGAGGCTGCCCCACATGGCGCCACGCAGGCCGCCCGTGGTGGCGCCAAGGCTCACCAGGTTGACGCTCTGCTTGATGCGGACCGTGCCATCCTGGCTGCGGATGGCAACGACGGCATCCTCGAGATCGATGAGGTATTCCTTTTGCAGGCGCGTCAGTTCGGTCAGGACGCGATCCGCATCGGTCGGGTTGTCGAACCCGACGACCACCAGTTCAGCCATGGACCGTACTCCTCAGGAAGCAGTGCGACCCATTTCCGGTAAGCTACGTGGTGGATGTCGGCCGCAGGCTGCGGGACAATCGGGAAAACCCCGAGATCACATAGAAAAAACCCTGGAGCTGCGCTCGAAGATGCCGGACGTTGCCTGATCCGGGCGACTGCCAGGGAGGTGAGTGGCTCTCATTTGCCGCACGGCAGGGACGGCAGTGAGAGCGACGCCACCTTCGATCGGACCTCCACCCCATATTCCGAGGCTTTCATCCTTGACGGTAACGCCGCATGATGGCGGAAATCCGACTGGTCGCCTCATTGCGGGTCCGTATCCAGGACCAGGAGGACGGTCTCGCAGACGCCGGAACGGTCAGCTCTCCGCTCGTGCCCGGAACTCGGGTGGTGCCGATGTGACCGCGGTACTTGGGTTACCCGCGCCGCTCCTGCCGTTCCGTTGCTGTGACGTCCTACGGGGGAACTGCGGAGTCCGATTGAACGGGAGTAGACTGGCCCGATCGGAGAGAGGGCTCTCCCATGCTCAAGCGCTACGATGTCGACCTTCCCCATCGGGAACGAGGCGAGCTCCCAGGCCTGCTCAACATCGGCCTTGGCTTCAAAGGCGATCATATCATCGGAGGAACCCGTGATTGTTGAAGATGTCATGACCACACCGGTGATCAGCGTAGAGCCATCCGCCACCGTCGCCGAAGCCGCAAAGCTCATGCTGGCTGATCGGATCAGCGGCCTTCCGGTCACGACGCGGGACGGCACGCTGGTCGGGATGATCAGCGAAGGCGACCTCCTGCGCAGAGGAGAGCTGGGCACCACACGCAAGCGGCCCTCATGGCTGGAATTCCTCGTCGGTCCCGGCAAGCTGGCCGATGAATACATCCAGACCCACGGCCGTAAGGTCGAGCAGGTGATGTCGACGGGTCCCGTAACGACGCGCCGTGATGCGCGGCTCGAGGAGGTCGTCACGGCGATGAGCCGTCACCGGATCAAGCGGCTGCCGGTGCTCGAAAACGACAAGGTGGTCGGGATCGTGGCACGCTCCGACGTCTTGCGGGCCCTGGCACGAACCCTGCCGACGGCCTCTCCCGGCGCAGTCGCCGACGACCGGATCCGGGAGGCCATACTGGCGGAGTTGGACAAGCAGAGTTGGGGCCACAAGCTCATCCGGATCCATGTCGAGAATGGGGTGGTGACCCTGACTGGCGCGATCTGCGATGAACGCGAGCGGCAGGCTACCAAGGTGGTGGCCGAGAACGTGCCTGGGGTGAAGGCGGTGACTGATCAGTTGGCGTGGATCGAGCCGTTCTCGGGAATGGTGGTTCTTCCGGAGGAGAGCGGGACGCACCAGCAAGCCTCGCAGTGAAAGTCGGTGGGTCAGAGATCAACTCAACCGCCTCTGATCCGCAGATTCGTACTTATCGGAACGAATGCAGAGCACCTGGAGCTACGTGCCTCGTGGGGTTGATCACGGGGCTCATGGCCGGGCCATGCTCCGAGAGGCGCCCGCGCCGATCACCTCAAGGCCTCAGAAGTGCCAGTGCTCCGTGGGCTACGCCGACCGATGGACCCCGCGTAGAATACAGGGGGCCAGTACGACACCTAGGGCTGCCTGCTGATCCACTTCCCGATCTTATCGCGGGCGGCGCGGAGACCGAGGCCAAAGAACATTGCGCGGAGGAAGAAGGCCAGGAGCAGGAGGATGGCCGCGCCAAGCCCAACGAGGATGTAGGTGGTATCCCTCATGAGCGGACTCCATCAGCAGGCCCATAGGACGGTCCATAGCTGTTCCTATAGGGGCTCATGTTCTGCGGCTGGACCTGACCATACCACCGCTCGGTCTGACGGGCGAATTCGGAGGACTGCTGTTGCCGCCGCTGACGCTGCTGCATGAGATGCTGTATGCATTGTTGGCTCTGGCAGGCGTTGCCGTGGGGACGGCCATCGTGACGACGGCGGCGCCAAGCGACCGAACTTCACACAACAGGCCGTTCTGGATGCCTCTACACAATGACCGCGCCCATTTAGATCACTCATCGTGAGCGGTGCTTTAGAGTCTCCTTCGGGTCAAACTGAGCCATTGGGCGTGGCCTTACGAAGGTCAGCTTACTCTGTGACTACGGAAGTTCGGCTTTCGTCTGCCTCGTGCCAACTGCGGTCTTTCACCGGAAGCACGCAAGAATGCGTCTGTTAGCTGAAGGACAACATTCCTAGGCGGAAGTCCTATCCTCCGGCGCGGAGGCGGATACTCGCGCTTCTGGATGCCAATGACGAACTGAGACGGTCGGGCACCGGGTCGGGCGCTCGTATGGGGAGTCGAGAAAGCGTCCATGAGCGAAGCCGCTGCTCAAGCTCAGCGCCGGACTGCTTTCAAGCCTGCGCAGCCGTGTCTTCGAACCCATTCTGGTCGGTCACTGCATGTCGTAGTTCGGCAAGTCGAAGTCATCGCGCAGACTGCGCCCGACCAGGAGGTCGGCTACGGCACCGATCGTCATCGCCTGGATCGCCGTGTTACGGGCCCAAATGCCGAATTGGCTCTTCGGTGCGAAGAACGAGGCGAACGTCTCGGCCGATCTCTGCTTGCCCTCGACGAACGCGCGCAGTCGGATTTCGTAATTCCTGAAGGCCTCCCGATAGTCGTTGTTCGCACGCTTCAACTCTCCGGCCAGCACGTAGGCCTCCGTCATCGCCAGGCCGGCTCCCTCCCCGGCCAGAAGGGATACACACGCAGCCGCATCGCCAATCAGCGCGACACGCTCGTTGGACCACCGCCCCATCCTGATCTGGCTGACATCGTCGAAGTAGACGTCATTGACGCCCTGCATCGCCGTCAGAATCCGGGAACACTCCCAGCCGGTATCGGCGAAGGTCCGATTGAGGAGAGCCTTGCAGGCGGCGAGATCTCCGGGCCCTTCGCGATGTGGGACGCCTGCGCGAACAACGAACAGGAACAGGGTTCGGTCGCCGCGAAGCGAGAATCTGCCCACTTGGCCCCCTGGGGTGTTGAAGAGGACATATTCGCGTTCGTTGCGCGGGCGATAGCCCTCCAGCTCGAATGCCGCGACCTTGTAGCCGAGATGCTTGCTGAAGTTCTCTTCGGGCCCGAACGCGAGCCTGCGAACGTTGGAGTGCAGTCCGTCGGCGCCCATCAACAGATCGAATTCCCGTTCGGAGCCGTGCGTGAAAGCGATGCGAACGCCCTGCTCGTCCTGACGGATGGCCGCGATACTGTCGCCGAAGATCGTTTCCACTCCTGCCTCGACCGCACCATAGATGGCTGCGGCGAGTTCGCCTCGCGGCAAACTGATGAACTTGCCTTGCGTGCTGCGCCGGAAAGCGTCCGTCCCGAGCGCGGCTCGGGTGCGACCGTCCCGGTCGACTGCCCGCACTGTCCGGACGTGGTATCCGGCCTCGAGGATCTGGGGCTCGATCCCCATGAGTTCCGCGACACGATAGCCGATGCCCCAGAAATCGAGGATGTATCCCCCGCCTCTGAACCGGGGCGCCTCCTCGATCAGGGTCGGCTCATGTCCTGTGCGCTGGAGCCAATACGCCAGGGTTGGACCAGCAATGCCGGCTCCGCAGATGGCAACTTTCATGCGTCCCCCCGTCTGCCATGGCGCCATCGTGATCGGGCTCGGCATGCTCGGGCTCCTGGCGCTGCTCAGCGGCTTGCAGCCTGTGGACGGGGACATGAACAACATCATCCCCCAGATGGCCTCCGGCTACCTACCGCCGTTCGCGATCGGGCTGTTCTTCATCATGGTGATCGGCTCGCTGTCGTCGACGTCGGACTCTGATCTCTCGGCCCTGCCGGCTATCATGATGTTCAGTAGAACACGCGCGTGAGATGAACCGATGGTTTACTTCCTCATAGGGATCGTGTTGCTAGTCAGCGCAGGGGCTAGCGTATATTTGGCCATGCCCAAGAACGGACAGCTCACAGCCGTGGGACGCAGCTACGTCTTAGGGGAATTTTTCACACTGGGTGTCGTGGCCGCCTTAGTTCTGGGCATAGCGTTCCTGGTGGCTGCAGTGCTGACGTGAGTGCGACAGCGGAGGAAGGGCGCCTTCTGCGAACGGCCAGCGCATACTTGAAACCCGCGGGCAGAAATGACAGGGACCCCTATCCGCCCTGGAGGATGCAATGGGCTCTGAACTGCTGATTGGTGCCATCTCCCTCGCCATAGGTGTCGCTCTGATGGTCGTGGCCTTGCCGCAAAAGTCGGGGGAGCCGGCCCGCTTTCTCGCATGGAACTCTAGTCTCGGACTTCTCTACCCCATCCTTCCGATGCTGTTCGTCGTCATTGGGGTTTCCCTCCTGATCCAAGCAGCAGTTTGAGTTCAGGCAGCCTGAACTTGCGTTCCGTAATTCACTTACGGGCCGTTCCCGCGCGGCGGATCCACCTGATCGATCTCCATGGTGAGCGTGATGGTGAGCACTCGCTGGCGATGTGTGTTCCTCACCTCGATCGTGACCTCACGGGTGTCGTTCATCGGCAGCCGGTCGCGCGCGATCTCCGCCGCCAGGCAGGCGGCCTCGTTCTTGACGGCATCCAGATTATCGAACTCCAAACCGGTTTCATCGGGGGCGAACCGCTCGCCCTCCCGGGCATCGAAATAGAAGCGGGGCATTGCGATCCTCTATCCTCATCGATTCTCTGCCGCCAAGCGGGCGGTCAATGCCCAGCCCGGTCGCTTGTAACCCGCAGGCAGAAATGACGGAGACCGCCATCTCGCCCTGGAGGATGCAATGGGCTCTGAGCTGCTGATTGGCGTCGTCTCCTTCGCCATAGGTGTTACTCTTATGGTCGTGGCCTCGTCGCAGAAGTCGGCGAGCCTGCCCGCGTTCTCGTACGGAGCCTAGTCTCGGACTTGTGGATCCGTCTTCATGGGGCTCGAACCCTTACCTCTCCGCCAACGTCAGGAGGTCAGGGCCCACCTCACGATCAGCGCCATGCCGATTGCGATCCCGCTCGTGCCCAGGACCGGGACAATCCACGACAACTCCGCTCGGGTCAGGAGCGGATGAGCGCGTCCGTCTTGCGGCCAAAACGACCAGAAGAGTGCTACCGAACCCAGCACGAGCCCGAGTCCAACCGCTCCGATCACGACAACATGCCCTTGATGAGCAAGGCGACGCCCATGACCAGGGCTCCGAGACAAGTTACGGCATAGAGGTCTTCCACGATGCCTATCTGCATGAAGCGGGGCGAGACGCCCTGCCGGGGCATCGCGATGGCAAACATGCCGCCACCGATCACCAGCAGGACAAGGCCAGCGAGGGTGATCATGGGTGCTCCTCCGTGCTGCCCCGGAGGGGTTCAACACGAGCGGCGTGCCGCATGAACGGCACCATCACGGCGACCGATGATGCCAGGGCTACGGCATACAGGGCGTACTGGAGGGTTGGCCCCAGTTCCATGAGCCCCCCAACGGCCCAAGCCGCGGCGAAGATCATGCCAACGACTTCGGTGCCGACCAGGATGCCGAGGCTGACCCAGGTGATGACCTGAGGCCAATGGATCGATTGTCCGGATGCGCGCGCACCCGCATCTGCATGCGCTTCTTTCAAGGCATGTCACTCCAACTGAAAGGATGTCGTCGAGGGATGCCTGTGCCGCCCCTGAACGGCTGCTCAAAGGCCCGCGGCAACAGACACCCCGCTCATCGTGCACGGCGCAGCGACGATGCTGCTGACACTGGTCAGCAGACAGGCTGTCCGCTGGTGCTCAGACGAGAGGGGGTCCGGTTGGAGGAGCCGCACACGGTCTGTGACGCTCAACGTGCAGTGCAGGTGGCCCGCAGGCTGCCACGCGAGAGAAAATCCGCGGCGGAGCCGCATGCGCATGATGAGGCCCGAGAGCTTTGGGGCTTGGCCCGTCGGAACGCTTGGCGCTCGCAACGGACCGGCCCGTCTCGCGCTTGAAGACCACCTTGTAGGGTTGCGCCGCGATGACCACGCGATCTTCGCCAGCGCTCGGAGAACTTATGGAGCTGAGGCTGGGGGTATGTCCCGGATTTGGTGCGCCTGTGAGGAGAAACAGCGCGAGAACGCACTGCGCAAACCCGAAGAAAAGGCGTGGGTGAGTCATGTCACCAGAAGCGGGATGGACCTGGGATCGAGGCGGCAGCAGCCTTATCGTGGAATGAAGATGCTGCCAATGCAAGGTGCTGCGCGGTAAATCACCACCCTCACCACGCCTGGGTCGATCTGCCGGTTAGAGCCGTTCGCCTTGCAAGAGGCCGCAACCGCGCGGACGCCATACTCGCACATGCTGGCGAGTGTCATGGGCGGGACCTCGTGGCTATGCTCATCAAAGGCGCGGCGCGGATTGCGGCGCATGCTCGGCCGGCATCACACGGCATCGTAATCCTTCGGCGTCGGCCACTGCGCGTCGGCCATAATCTTCTCAGCGCGATCGCCTCCCGGGCGGCCGCGAGCGCGGCACGCGGGGCGGCAGGTAGAGACTGTCGCTCTCAAGACGGTCCGACTTGCTCGTCGAAGCCAGCAGCCCGCAGAGGGCGAGCTCGCAACGCACGCTCTCAGATGCGCAAACGTCTATAGAAGATACTCTGTTGGCGTTTTCGTATCTGAGGGGATGGGGACTGCCTTAGATTCGCAGGGATGGCGCCACCAAGCGGCAAGGCGCTGGGCCGGGCCGCGGACGCAGCCTTTGATGCGATTCGGCAAGCGGGCCGTGAAATCCCTGCCGTGTTGATCCGGATGGCCGACGTCCTGGGCCAGCTCGCCCCGAGCCTGCGATCCGGGGCGATGCGCGACGTCGTGGAGCGGCAACTCGGCAAGCTCACAGAGACCGCCGAGCGGGCGGGCCTTTCGGCCAGTGATCGAAAGGCAACGCTGATCCGCATCGAACAGGCCAGGATCGCCCTTCGCGGCAGGCCACAGTGAGGGGAGATTCCATGTTCTTCGACACATGGAGCGGCCTGGGGCGCGTTCTGGTAGTCGGCACGATCGCCTATGTTGCCCTCGTCGCGATCCTTCGCGTCTCGGGCAAGCGCACGCTTACCAAGCTCAATGCCTTCGATCTCGTGGTGACCGTTGCCCTCGGCTCGACCCTCGCCACGGTCCTGCTGAGCAAGTCGGTGGCCCTGGCCGATGGCGTGCTCGCGCTGGCGCTTCTGGTCTTCCTGCAATTCGCCATCACCTGGCTGTCGGTCCGTTCGTCGGGGTTCCAGGCGCTGGTGAAGAGCGAGCCCACCTTGATCATGCATCAGGGTCGGTTCCTTGACGGTGCCATGCGGACCCAGCGGATCACGCGCGAGGAGGTCATGGCAGCACTGCGTTCCAATGGAGTGGCGGATGCCGCCGCGATCGCGGCCGTCGTGCTGGAGACCGACGGCAGCATTGCCGTGATCAGGAGTGCGGATCAGGATGTAGTCAAGCCAACGCTGGAGGCCGTACGCACGCCGTGACCCGGTGAAGGCGGCAGACCCGCCACGATCCGATCCACATCATCGGCGCTCCAGCCCCGGATCCGATCCGCACCGACAGGTGGATGGCGGTGGGGCACGCCGCCGGGTGTGGCCGCTCCCAAGCCTACGCTGCGCCGGGGCGAGCCCGATGTCGGTATTGGCTACGGAGATGATATCGGTATTGCCTGCGAGGTGATCCGCGACGCTTTGAAGGGTGTTCCCGGTGTGTCCCAGGATCCGGCACCTGAGGCGCTTCCCTGGGAACTCGCGGGATCGAGCGTCAACATCAAGGTGCGCTGGTAGACTCCGCCGCGGATCACCGACGTCGTGCAGGCCCGCGGGGCCGTGATCCAGGTGATCAAGCAGGCGCTGGGCGAGGCCGGGATCGATCTGCCGTTCCCGACCAATGTGGTGCTCCTGCATGATCAGACCGACGAGGCCGACGGGGACCGCACGCGCCAGCGCGAGGGATGGCCGGCGGGCGACAACCCACCCGCGCCGCGCCACCTGGACGAGGTCGTCATTGGCGGCGAAGACGGACGCGGGCGACCCGAGGACGCTCCTCAGCCAAGCGGCCCACGCCGTTGGCCCGCATAGGATTGCGTTGGATTCCCTGATCCTTTGCCGTGTCCGCCCGATTCTCCTTCGCACTCCCGGCCCCGCATCAGCCTAGTTGTCCGAAACGGCCCGACCAGGTCCATGGCCTCGGCAATACGCCGGGAGACGCCCCGTTCCGGCGTCCCATCTCCCGCTGTCCCGGTGCAACTCAAAGCATGAGGCCCGGACAGACTCCGCCGAGGGCGTGCAGGATTGCGACAGAATTCGCTTGTTCGCAGTAGGTTGGCCTGTAGTCATAACTCCCAATCCACGGCCAAGTCCCGGCCACCCTGGCCAATTCGCGAAAAATGACCTAAGGGTTGCGCCCTCTTCAACCTGGGGATAAGCGGGAATGAATGAAGAAGCAGTTTTTCAGTTTTCAACGACGACTGCGATTTTACTGTTACTTGGCTTCTACGGACTAACCTTCATCATGTCGCTCTTTATTGGCCGCAAGAGCGAAAACGTCGACGGCTACATGGTCTCGAACAATGCCGTCGGATTCGGTATCTCCGCCGCGAGCATGACCGCCACCTGGATCTGGGCGGCCTCGTTCTACGCCAGCGCCACCTCCGGCTTTCAGTACGGCCTGTCGGGGCCGATCCACTACGGCTTCTGGGGCGCCCTGATGATCCTGTTCATCTACCCGTTCGGGCGGCGCTTCCGTGCGCTGGCGCCCAAGGCCCATACCCTTGCCGAGATCGTGCATGCGCGACATGGGGCGTCGAGCCAGTTGATCCTGGCCGTCTCCAATCTCCTCGGCAGTGGCATCAGCCTGATGGTGAACTTCACCGCCGCGGGCGCTCTCGTCGCGGTCCTGACGCCTCTGAGCTTCATCCACGGCGTGCTCATCGCCGGCCTCGGCGTTCTCTCCTACACCCTGTGGTCCGGCTTCCGGGCCTCGATCCTGACCGACTTCGCCCAGCTCGTGGCGATGATCCTGGCCGCCGTCATCATCATCCCGCTGATCTTCCTCAATCTGGGCGGGACGGGCTTCCTGGAGGAGAACCTTCATCGCCTCAGCGCGGAACAGGCGGACTTCTTCTCGACCGAGGCCATCCTCAACCAGGGGGCTCCTTATTTCGTGGCCGTCCTGGCCTACGCGATCGGCAACCAGACCATCGCGCAACGGCTGTTCGCGGTGCGCGAGGACCTGATCAAGCCGACCTTCCTGACCGCGACCATCGGGTACGGCGCCATCGTGATCGGTCTCGGCATGCTCGGGCTCCTGGCGCTGCTCAGCGGCTTGCAGCCCATGGACGGGGACATGAACAACATCATCCCCCAGATGGCCTCCGGCTACCTGCCACCGTTCGCGATCGGGCTGTTCTTCATCATGGTAATCGGCTCGCTGTCATCGACGGCGGACTCCGATCTCGCGGCCCTGTCGGCCCTGATGATGACCGACATCTACGACAAGAACATCGCACGCGGCAGGCCGAACCCCAAAACCATGCTGATGGTGGGGCGACTGACCATGATTGTCGCGACGATGGTTGGCGTGATCTTCGCCAGCCTGAACCTGGACATCCTGGTCATGCTCGTCTTCGTCGGGGCGCTGTGGGGCGCGATCGTGTTCCCCGTCATCGCGAGCTTCTACTGGGATCGGGTCACCAACTCGGCCTTCACGGGCGCGGTGGTGAGCGCGCTGGTTCTGTTCACGATCGTCCGGTTCGAGCTGGTTCCGATCGACGGCGTGACCGCGGTGTTCTTCGAGGTCGTTGCGGCCGTTGGCGCGGGTGTCGTCATCGGATTGATGACCTTTGCGTTCTTCCCGCGGACGGCGGCGATCGTCGTCGGAGTCGCCACGGCTGTCGTCTTGGCCCCGCTCTGCGTCGGGTTCCTGCGGGACCACATCGTCCTTCTGAGTTCCCTCACGTCCTATGGCGTCAGCACGGTCGTCTGCGTTGCGGGCAGCCTGCTCGGCAAGGAGCGCTTCGACTTCGCGCAACTGGCCGAGCGCGTGACGTCCTTCCAGCAGGACGGCACGGGCAGGCCGCAGCGGACGCAACCTGCTTCGTTCGGTGAGCGGGACCTGGCGTCAGCCAAGGTTTGAGGAGGAGAGCGGAATGAACAGCTATCTGTTGAGCGCTTACGTCCTGGTCTGGCCGGCCATTTCCGCCGTTGTTCTCTACGTGCTTTGCCGCGGCGTCGTGAAGGACATCCGCGATGCCCGCCGCGAGGGCAGGGATCTGGTGTAACACATCAATGAGGCGGGGCGGCCGAGGCCGCCCCGCCACGGCCCCGCAGCTACAAAAGCCTGACAGTATGTTCCCGACCGCCCCCTTGGGGCGCGGCCTGATTTTCAGTTCCTTCCATTCCTCGCATTGCCCCACCCCAGGAGCGGAGCCGGAGACTACCCGACGGGCAGTTCAAGTCTGGTGGCTCTTGCTATCGAATGCCGGTTCGGTCCGTGGGCGACGGCGCTGTCAGGCGGCCATGAGGCCTATCCGGAGGCCCAGCAGATCCTGTGCGCGCACGAGCGCCTCGTCGAAGGAGAGGATTTCGACGGTCGCGTCCTGCGCCAGGCGCGT
>NZ_LN811350.1:241629-245809 GCF_001006805.1 Microvirga massiliensis
TCCGCTCGTGCCTCTTGGATTGATGATTGTTCCCATTTCTCCCTTCCGCATCGATCTAAACCGAAAACAATAGCCTCGCATCGAAACGGAAAACGTGTTCTGGCTCAACTATATTCGCAAGCACCTGCTGATTATCTTGTCCAGCCAACCTGCTTCAATTTGGCGGCATTCTGCATCAGGTGGAGCGACGGCGTCCTGTATCCTGGGCGATGGCCGATCGAGAGGAACGGGGGCGGAGTGCTTTACCCACCCGTGCCCTCGAGCATGGCAAGCGCTTTCCGCCCCTTGGCGGTAATGGCATACGTCGCGGTCACCTTTCCCTCATCGGGTTGATCGCGGGTGGCCAGCAACTCGAGATGGCCCTCGCTCTCGAGCCCGCGCAACAGGCGGAGTTCGTCGGGCCAGGTCCCCTGGCGCGTCCGCTCGATCCTGACCTGCCCCTCGCAGTGGCCGGAGGCCTCCCGCAGGAGGCGTAGCATTCCAGGATTCAAGCCCGGCGCGGCGCGGTCATGGTCGGGCGCCGAAGCCAGGACCGGGGGCGGGTTGGGAGTGGCTGATTGGTCCAGCAAGCAAGGTCCCTCATCGTCGGGGTGAATGACGCGACAGCCCGGCACGTGAAGGTGTTAGCGTCCGGGGCACCTGCACGCCACGAAGTCGAGGAGGGCCAGTTCGCTGGAATCCGGTCCGGACTCAAGGCAGGTCTGGGTCAACAAAACAGGAGCAACTCACCCCTGCCCGATTGCGTCGACGAAATCTGTCATCAGGACACCTGCACGTGGGAATGCAGGTATCGACGGCTTTCCCCGTGAATTCCTGACGGGCGCGGGATCGCACGGAACTGCCTCAGAGCCTCCTGCCGGCCTCCTTCCGGATCGACTCAAGTTCGGATGCTCGCCTCGACGATTGTTCCGAGTCATGCCGTCTTGCTTCTCCCGATCGACATACGGCGGCCTTGAGAAGGAACTCTTCTCCCTTGGAGGTTTTCTACCCCGGGTCAGGAACGTGGGCGCTCCGGAAGGAGACGCCCCCCGCTCCAGGACAGGCTGCGGCTGACGACGGAGTATCCACAGGGGCCGCATGTTCAAGCGCTTCATCATCAACCCACCGGTCTTCTTCGGTGCCATCGCCGTCATCGGCCTCTTCCTCGCCGTCGGGGTTGTCCTCCCCACTCGCGCCAGCGCGGTCTTCAGTGCCTTGCAGGCCGCCATTCTCAACAGCTTCGGCTGGCTCTATCTCCTCGCCGTCGGCATCTTCCTTGCTACCGTGCTGCTCCTCTGCCTGGGCCGTTACGGTCGACTGAAGCTCGGACCGGACGAGTCCACTCCGGACTTCAGGTTCACCTCCTGGATCGCCATGCTGTTTGCCGCCGGTATGGGGATCGGCCTCATGTTCTACGCCGTGGGCGAGCCGATGACCCACTTCATGGCGCCGCCGACGGCCGAGCCGCGCTCCGTCGCGGCGATGCGGGAGGCCATGACCGTCACCTTCTTCCACTGGGGCATTCACGCCTGGGCCATCTATGCCGTGGTCGGCCTGTCGCTGGGGTATTTCGGCTATCGCTACAATCTCCCCCTCACGATCCGCTCCGGCCTGTATCCACTCCTCAAGGAGCGCATCAACGGCCCCATTGGTCATGCCGTCGACATTTTCGCCATTGTCGGGACCGTGTTCGGCATCGCCACCTCGCTCGGCGTGGGAATCTCCCAGATCAATGCCGGCCTCAACTATCTGCTGGGCCTTCCCATCGGCCTCGCAATCCAGCTCCCCCTGATCGCCGTCATCATGGCCCTGGCCACGGCTTCGGTCATCTCGGGCGTGGACAAGGGGGTCCGCATCCTCTCCGAAGCCAATCTGGTCATGGCGATATTGCTGATGATCTTCGTCCTGGTGGTCGGGCCGACGGCGCAGCTCTTTCGCGATTTCGTGCAGAACCTGGGTCTCTATCTCGACACGCTGCTGCTGCGCACCTTCAACATCTATGCCTACGAGCCGACGCCCTGGATCGATGCCTGGACGCTCTTCTACTGGGCCTGGTGGATTTCCTGGTCGCCGTTTGTCGGCATGTTCATCGCCCGCATCTCGCGCGGCCGCACCGTACGCGAGTTCGTCACCGCCGTGCTGTTCATTCCCGCCGGCTTCACCTTTTTCTGGATGACCGTGTTCGGCAACACCGCGATCTTCGTGGACACGGGCGTGGCAGCCGGCGCGCTGGGCACTGCCGTTGCCGACGACGTATCAGTCGGCCTCTTCAAGTTCTTCGAGTATTTGCCGTTTACGGGCCTCACCTCAACTCTGGCCGTGCTCCTGGTCGGGATCTTTTTCATCACCTCCGCGGATTCCGGCTCGCTGGTCGTCGACGCCATCGCCGCAGGCGGCGAAACCGAGACCACCACCGGCCAGCGCGTCTTCTGGTGCGCCCTCGAGGGCGTCGTAGCGGCCAGCTTGCTCGTTGCCGGCGGGCTTGGCGCCTTGCAATCGGCGACCGTGGCCAGCGCACTGCCCTTCACCCTTGTCATGCTGGCCCTCGTCTGGTCACTCCTGGTCGGCATGCGCGCCGACCTCGCCCAACAGGAGGCTCACGCCGCCAAGCCGTACATTCCCTCCGCCGAGCCCGCCACGGGCCTCACTTGGCAGCGCCGTCTCGCGCTCATCCTTCATGCTCCGACCGAGGCCGAGGTGGACAGGTTCATTGCCACCCAGGTGCGTCCGGCGCTCGATCAGGTCGCGAGAGAGTTGAGTGCGCGCGGCCGCACCTCGTATGTGGTCGAGGAAGAGAGCGGTGCCATCGCCCTGCGCTCGCCAGCCGAAGGCATGCGCGACTTCATCTATGGCGTCAGCCGCAGCGCCCAGCCCATGGCCACCTTCTCCCCGCTCTCCGGGAAGCCTGAATGCCGTTACGAGGCCCGCACCTACTTTTCCAGCGGTGGCCGCGGCTATGACATCATGGGCATGAACCGCGAACAGATCATCGCGGACGTTCTCGTCCAGTTCGAGCGTTATCTCCAGCTCGTCCACTCTCCGGCGACGCAACTCGTCCACGGCGCCCCGGAACACGAGCGTGATCCTCCCTCACCGTGACGGGCGCCTTTGCCGGGCTCCCGAGGGAGCGGGAAAGTGATCGATGACGCAGACGAGACTTCATTCCCGAATGCGCTGCGCCGAACTGCGACCGGGAAAGCTCGCAGCCGACGTCTGGGCAAGACAACCGCTAGTGGACAATCATGTGGAACTGGATTGCGAGCAATCATCAGGTCATCAGCGCGCTGGCGAGTGTCGCGATGCTGTTTGTCTGGATCGCTTACTTGCATGTGTTCGTCAGCAGCTATCGCCGACAGAAGAGGTCGAACATCCTGATCAATCGCGGCGCCGGAGCCGGGCTCGAGGCCCGGTGCCTGATCAGCAACATGAGCGCGGAGGCAATCTACCTCGAAAGCCTCATCGCGACCGTCGAGACAACCGAGGGGCGCTGGAGTTGTCCGGTGACCGAATTGCTGGAAGGCCGATCGGACCTCGATCTGAAGACCCGACAAGGTCCGTTGCAGGCAGGACGGCTCGTCGACATCGGATCGTTTCAAAGCCTCATCGAGCCGGTGCTTCAAAGGAGTGCGGGACTGCGCGGCGCCGTCGCTTCGGATGGCCTGGAGAACCTCGTCGCCTTCGAGATCAAGGTGATTGCGGTGCATGGCTCCGAGGATCTCCTGGCCGGGGCGATGCGACGGTTTGATGTGATCCGGCGACAGGACTGGTTGCTCCTGAGAGGGCATTCGGTCGGCACGCAACAGATCCGGTCCCGCCGCGAGCGGGAGAGTCTCCGTGACGATGTCGAAGCGGATCTATGATTGACGGGATCCAGCTTCTCCTGAGCCTTGATCTGGATGAGGGTGGGCCGCACGAGGCCGGGATGGCCGACCATCGGGTCCGCTGGAAACATTGTTGGAGCTGCTTGACCGCGATCGGCAATCGTACACTGAATCGTCTTGGAGCAGAACATTGCAGCAAGAATGCCACCGGGAGACCCCGATGGCTTGTTGTTTTGGACGCAAGTCCGGACGACGTTGCGGCAGTTCCTCCAGTGTCACGACGCAGAGGCCATCCGCTCGCTAGCGACCGGATCGATCGACAACCCTTCGGGTGGAACCTTCCTCCAGTGGTGATCCGTGCCTTTGGGGCGCACTACCAA
>NZ_LN811350.1:246866-259096 GCF_001006805.1 Microvirga massiliensis
GGCCACGATCGGGGTCAGCCTTGAGCGGATCGTCACCGATGCCGGCTATAAGGGCCACCACGCGCCGAAGGAGAAGCGCTTCAAAGTCTATGTCGCGGGCCAGAAGCGTGGGCTCACCCCGGCGATCAAGCGCGCCTTCCGGCGCCGTTCGGCGGTCGAGCCGGTGATCGGCCATCTCAAGAATGAGCACCGTATGGGCCGCAACCACTTGGCGCACAGCACGGGCGATGCCACCAATGCCGTGCTCGCCGGGGTCGGCTACAACTTCCGCCTGCTGCTCCGGTGGTTGGCCCTTTTGTGCGCCTGGATCCTGATGCTCCTCGCCCCCGCTCCGGACCGCTCACCAGCCCAGCAAAGCGCTTGAGCCGCGTTCTTCACAGACGACTACCAAGTCCGGACCTTTGGGAACCCATGATGCCTCGACCATGCGCCTATCCTTTCCTGCCCTGGCGGAGTCGGGCGACGCCGTGTGCCGGTACCAGCCCACCGACCAACCCCGACGTCAAACGGCGTCAATGACGCAACAAGACCTGACAAAGGCGCTTAGGGTGCGTGCGCCTCAATCGCGGTGATCACTTCCTCGGCCGCCCGGATCCCGCTCTGGTAAGCACCATGGGCGGTCGAAAAGTCGTGGCGGTGGGTCGCCTCGCCGGCGAAGAATAGCCACTGCTCGAACGGGCGGGCCAGCACGTCCCGCGCCGCCGCACGCCCGGGAAGAGCGTAGCTGTAGGCACCCCGTACGTGCTCCATTCTGCCCCAGTTCGAGGCCACCAGCGGGCGCAGCCTGCGTTGGACGTCCGAGCCGAACAGCGCCGCGAGCTGATCGATCGCGTAGGCGAAGCCGGCCGCAGGCCCGCTTTCTGCCAACACGCGGGCCCCGTCGCCGCCGAAGAAGCCCTCGATCACCGGACGGCCGAACGGACGAATGTAATAGGTTCCGGTACGCGCATCACGCGGGTCGCCCAGCACATGGGTCTCGGGCGCGAAGGGGCTGTTGCCGACGATCTCAAGAAACAGCTTCTCGTCCCGTCCGAGCGGCAGGCCCGCGGCCGCATGACGCCACTCATCGAGTGCGGACGGCAGCCTGATCGTGTCGCCGACGAGCACGGCGGTCGAGACGGTGATGATGGCACTCCGCGCAGAGATGGTTCCGGCCCGCGTGACGAGGCTCACGCCGGCCGCCTCGAGGTCGATGGCCTCGACCGGAGTGGCAAGGCGAATCGCGACGGTGGGCGGCAGGCTCGCCGCGACGAGCGTGCCGTATCCGGCCGGCAGCCGCCAATTGTGCCCGGTTGAAGCCGCGTCATAGGCGAGATAGTCGGCAACCGATAGGGGCTCGAGGCCGGCGCCGCTGAGATAGCCGCTCATCGCCTGAAGATAGCCGTTCCATGTCCCGCCGGGCTCCAGGGCATCGGCGGCGCAGTCGCTCTGCGGCGGAGCGGCCACCAGCCGTTCGTGCCATGCGGCAAACGCTTCAGCGGCCGCTTTCTGATCCGCGCGTGAGAAGCCGAGGTCGCCGTATTGCTGGCCCCAGGCCGGACTCTTACGGTCGACGGCAAAGCCGGATGCTTCGGCGATGCCGACCCAGGGATTGCGATCGGCTGAATGGAGCCAGCCGCAGCCAAGGTCGAGCGCAAGTCCGGCCACCTCGACCGTCCAGGCGCGGCCGCCGATCCGCTGCGAAGCCTCGAGCAACAGCACGGCAAGTCCACTGCCGGCCAGCCGGCGCGCCGCGGCGATACCCGCTGCTCCGCCCCCAATGATCACGACGTCCCAATCAGTGCCCATGCGGTCTGCCTATGCGATGAGATTGTGCTCTACTGAGCTCGCCAGGTTCGAGCGTCGACGCGCAAGTCGAGCAGAGGGCGGCCGCAATCAACTCGTGCCATCCCTCTCACCGATCCGCGCTCACCCTGCCGCCGATCGGTTCGGAATACCGTCGTTTCACCCGTGGTCGCGCAGTGCCTCGACCAGCACCGCAGAGACCGGCGAGGATTGGCGGCGGCTCGGGTCGTAGTGATAGCCTGGAAAGAGTGGATACCAGTTGGCGAGCACCTGGATGTGTATGGTTTCGGGATGAGGTGGCGCGGGTTGCTACTTGCGCCGCTTGGAGTTCGGCTCGAACGCGTGGCGTCGTGCGGGCGCAATCGTGAAGACTTGCTGCCAGAGTACATCCTCCGCCTTTCGGCTCAAGAATGCACCATCACACCCTGGGACTACACAACTTCGATCGGGAATTGCGCGAAAGGTTGTCAGCGCGGCTAATGAATGTGCCGTGTCCCGAGCGGTCGGCCTCCGGAAGGCTGATCCGGACATGCTCTAGCCCTCCGGCAGGGCACGTCGCCTCCGGGTCACACCGAGAAATATACCAAGCTACATAAGGACCGGCTCGTCGCTCCGAAGCGGACGTTCGGTCTACTTCCAAGAAGTGCCAAGAGCCGCCGTTTGGGTTCACCCCGTGGCTCTTCCGCGCTGTCGACCCCTTGCTGACCGTCACACCGCCTTGCTGCGGGAGGCCATGGTCAGAGCGAGGCCAGCCAGGACCAGGAGCACGCCGACCGCAAAGAGCGCTCCCATCTGATCGCCGAACATCACAGACGAAGCGGCGACGCCGACCACCGGCTGAAGATACTGGACGCTCGCTGCAATCCCGGCCGGGACGGTGCGCAGCAGGTGCAGCCACAGGAACAGGCCCGCGACGGTCACCACGAGACCCAGATAGGCCGCAGCCCCGATCGCCTGAGCTGTAAGGTGGAGTGGAACGAGCCACATCTCCCAGCCTGCCCAGGGCAGCAGCGCAAGGAAGCCCAACAGGGTGCTCCAAGCCGCCACGGCGGCGGTGCCATGCTCCTGGGTGAGTTCGACGCTCCAGACGTAATAGAACGCGATCGCGAGCGCGGAGAGCAACAGGAGACCGGCACCGCCCACGCTGGTCTGGAACACAGCCGACGACGGCTGCCCATCAGACGCAACCAGGGCAATGCCCGCGAAAGCCGCCAGCAATCCCAGTTTCTGCCGGCCCGACACAGCCTGCTTGAGGCGGAGCGCCGCGAAAACCACGATGAAGACCGGGATGGTGGCCGAGATGATGGTGCCGACCGAGGCCGACGTGCCGGCGACGCCGAAGGTCTGGGCAACCTGGCCCACGCCGATGCCCAGCACACCAAGGGCGGCTACGCGTGGGAGCGCCCGCCATGGCAGCCGCTGCCGGCCCACGGTGAAGAGCAGCAACAACGGCACGGCAATGGCGAACCGCAGCGCGGTCAGCGTCAACGGAGGCAGTGTCAAGAGACCGAGCTTCGTCACCGGGATCGAAAGTCCCCACATGACGGCGAGCAGCAGCAATGCCGCGAGGCTGCGCAGGGAGGGGGCCGCATCGCGGGGAGCGACGGGCGAAAGGGAGACTTCGGAACGGGGACCCACTGCGCTTTGGTTCAACATGAACGCGTCTGCAAGGAAACGAAGAGATACCGTCACTGCGGCTGCCCCACCTTGGTGAGGACGCTGCTCGCTGACAAACCATTTGTCCTCACGTAACGTGTGAGCCAAACTCACGCATGCGGACCCATGTTTAATCGCCTTCCTCCTCTGCAAACCCTGCGCGCCTTCGAGGCAGCCGGACGCCTGTTGAGCATGACGCTGGCCGCTGAGGAACTACACGTTACCCACGGCGCGGTGAGCCGACACATCAAGACCCTCGAAGATCATCTTGGCGTTCCATTGTTCCGGCGCATGACCCGGAGGATCGTCCTGACCGACGAGGGGGCCGCGTTTCTCGTAGCCGTGACCCGCCTGTTGGGAGACCTGACGCGGGAGGCCGAACGTCTGCGTGGGCAGAAGAGTGTAGGGCGACTGACCATCAGCACAGGCATCTCGTTCGCGAGCAAGTGGCTGGGTCCACGCCTGCACCGCCTGATGGCTCGCCACCCCGAACTCGATGTTCATCTCGACGTAACCGATACCGATGCCGATCTGACTGACGGGCGAGTCGATGCGGCTGTGCGCTACGGCAATGGCCGCTACCCGCACGTCGCCTCCGAGCGCATCCTGGAGGAAACCATCACGCCGGTGTGCAGCCCCGCCTATCGGGCGGACATGGGTGGATTACTGACGGTCGAGAGCCTTGCCGAGTGCAGACTGCTGCACGAGAACCGCCTGCTGTATGAGGACCACTGGCTGGCCACCTGGGAACAATGGTTTGCTATGGCGGGAGTGGATGCCCCCCCAAGGTCTCGGGGGCCAATCTACAGCCGTGGCAGCATGGTGATCGAGGCAGCCATTCGCGGGGAAGGCGTGGCGCTCGGGCGCAGCGCACTGGTGGCCGAAGACATTGCCGCCGGTCGTCTGGTTGCCCCATTCCCACAGATGCGGCTCGAGGCCGAGCGTGGCTACGACCTTGTCTATCGGCCGGGCAACCAGGACAACCCCAAAGTGTGTGCCGTGCGCGACTGGCTGGCTGACGAAATCCGGCAGTTTCTCGCGGACGGCCATTGAACGAGGATCGGTATCTTCGCCAAGCCACTGCTGTGGCCCGCACCGCCTGCTATGGCAGAACCCCACCCATCGCGGCCATTCCCGGCGCCTCAATCGAAGGGCCGCTCAGAGTCAACTTCGGTCATAGAATGGGCCTGGGGAACGTCTGCTCCTCCACGTTCTTCGGACCGTTTCCATTGCTACGGATTTGGAGATCACCTGTGATCACGACGAGCTTCAAATCACCCGTTGTCATTCCCGCCTCGCGAAATTTCCCGAAGAGTCGAAGACTTCGAATTCCTTTTGGATTATTCACTTGCCGAGTGACTGGTGTCGATTGCTGACGAATGCCGCTTCGGCCGATCCGCCCGGGGTGAAAGCTTGGGCGTAATGGCATCTCACACCCCGCCACCCGACCGGCTTTCTCCCTGGAAGAAGCCGACTCTGGACGGCCTCTCGGTGGAGCGCATCGAGGAGCTCCGCGTCTCCCGCAGGTCCGGCGTGGCCCGTTCGGACATTTGGCAGTCCAGTATCCGTAGCAGACAGCGAGCGAAGGCGGCCAAATTGCCCGGGGCGTTGGCCGGCCCCTTGATGACCGGTCGAGCACCCGCCAACGATTTAGGCTAAGATAACACTGCAATCGAGCGCGGACCCTGGACGATCGTCTGGAGGGGCACGTGGACGTCGCAGCCTGGCTCAAAACCCTCGGGCTGGAGCGGTACGAACAAGCGTTCCGCGACAATCTGATCGATGCCGATGTGCTGCCCAAGCTGACGATCGAGGACCTCAGGGACATGGGCGTCGTTGCGGTCGGCGACCGGCGCCGGATGCTGGAGGCCATCGCTTCTCTCCGCGGCGCGAGCGACGCACCATCGCTCGATGACGCCCGTCCGGCAGATGCACATCCTGCTGTTCCCTCGCCTCACGCGGAGCGCCGGCAGCTCACGCTGATGTTCGTCGATCTTGCTGGCTCGACCGAACTCAGCCGCAAGCTCGACCCCGAGGCGATGAGCGAGATCCTGAGGGTCTATCAGCAGACTGTCGTGGGCCAGATCGAACTGTTCGACGGTCACATCGCCAAATTCATGGGGGATGGGATCCTCGCTTACTTCGGGTGGCCGAAGGCGCACGAGGAGGACGCAGAGCGCGCAGTGCGGGCGGGGCTAGCCATCGCGACAGCTGTGACACGGCTGAATTCGCCGGCCGGCGATCCTCTCGCGGCCAGGATCGGCATTGCGACCGGACCGGTCGTCGTCGGCGAGCTCATTGGCAAGGGTGTCGCGCAGGAAGAGCTGGTCGTCGGTGAAACGCCCAATCTCGCCGCACGGTTGCAGGCGCTCGCTCGGCCGGGCGCCGTCGTGATCGCCGAAAGCACGCGCCGCCTGCTCGGAAGCCTCTTCACGTTTACCGATCTCGGCCCGCTCTCGCTGCGCGGTTTTGCCGATCCTGTGCTGGCTTTCAGGGTGAGTGAAGGAAACCACTCGGAGAGCCGCTTCGAGGCGCTGCACGGTCAACAACTGACGCCGCTCATTGGGCGCGAGCACGAGCTCGGGCTCCTGCTGGATCGCTGGCAGCAGGCCCGGGACGGCGATGGTCAAGTGGTTCTGCTCGCGGGGGAGCCCGGGATCGGGAAGTCACGCATCGTCCAGAGCCTACAGGACCGGCTTGCCAACGAACCGCATACGCCGTTGCGCTACTTCTGCTCGCCGTTTCATCGGAACACGGCGTTCCATCCCATCCTCGATCAGATCGAGCGTGGCGCGCGCATCCAGCGCGAAGACCCGCCCGATGTGAAGCTCGACAGGCTCGAGGCTCTGTTCGCACTGAGCGGGACGCAGACGGCGGATGCCACGGCCATGACGGCCGCGCTCCTCGGCATCCCAACCGGGACCCGTTATCCGCTTCCCGCGCTGAGCCCGCAGGCCAGGAAGACGAAGACCCAGGAGCTCTGGTTGCAGCAACTCGTCGGTCTCGCGCAACAGCGTCCCGTGGTGGTGTTGCTCGAGGATGCACACTGGATCGACCCATCCAGCCTGGACCAGTTCGATCTCGCCATTGCTCAAATTCAACGGATTCCGGTTCTGCTGGTGGTCACCTTCCGGCCCGAGTTCGTGCATCCCTGGGGCCATCACCCGCACGTGACGGCTCTCCTGCTCAATCGCCTCAGCCATCGGCAGAGCGTGGCCATGATCGAGCGGATCACCGGCAGCAAGAAGTTGCCCGGGGAGGTGTTGCAGCAGCTGGTGAGCAAGGCCGACGGAGTGCCACTCTTTGTCGAAGAGCTGACGAAGACCGTGCTCGAGAGTGGGCTGCTGGTGGAAGCCGGCGATCAGTGGCAGCTCATGCAGCCTCTTCCACCGCTCGCAATTCCGGCGAGCTTGCACGACTCGCTGATGGCCCGCCTCGACCGGCTGGCCCCCGTGAAGGAAGTGGCACAGATCGCCTCCGTGATCGGGCGGGAGTTTGCGCAGGATCTCCTGGCTGCCGCAGCGCGGCTGGACGAGAGCGAACTCGACCAGGCGCTCGGCCATCTTGCGGCCGCCGAGCTCGTTTTCCGGCGCACCATGCCGCCCAACGCGACCTACGCCTTCAAGCACGTGCTCGTGCAGGAGGCAGCCTATGCCAGCCTCCTGCACGGCCGGCGCCAGGAGCTGCATGCACGCATCGCCCAGATCCTGCAGGAGCGCTTTATCGATACGCCCCCGGAAGTGCTGGCCCGCCATCTCAGCGAAGGCGGGGACATCGAAGGGGCCGTGACCTATTGGGAGAAAGCCGGTCGCCAGGCGGTCTCGCGCGCAGCAGGGAAGGAGGCGCTCGCACACTTCCAGCGCGCGCTGACTCAGCTACGGGATCTGCCGGAGAGCATCGGCCGGAGGCGACGCGAGGCGGCCCTGCAGAGCTCGGTCGGTGCAGTCCTCGTCAACGTGACCGGCCTCGCCTCCGAGACGGTCGAACGAACCTGGGTCGAGGTGCGCGACCTATCGGAGCAGATCGGCGATGCCAGGCAGCAGTTCATTGCCGAATGGGGATTATGGCACGTCTGCATCGGCCGAGCCGAGCACCGTCGGGCGAGGCAGATCGTCGACCGGCTGAATGCCTGGGCCGAGCGCGATCGGGACACCGACCAGATCCTGCAGGCCTGCCATGCCGAGTGGAGCACCCATAGCTTTCTGGGGGAATACGAAGCTGCACGCGCCTCATGCGAGCGAGGATGGGAGCTCTACGACCGGGCGCGGCACGGGGCGCTCGCATTCACCTACGGCGCGCACGATCCCGGTGTGTGCAGCCGCAATCACGCCGCGCTCACGAGCTGGTGCCTCGGCTACCCTGACCGGGCCCGCGCCTGTTACGAGGACGGATTGGCCCTTGCCCGAGAACTGGCCCACCCGCAAATCATCGTCCACGCTCTCAACTGGGGCATGCCGCTCTTTCAGCTGTGCCGGGACCGTGCGCGGCTCAGGAGCCAAGCCGACGCGGCGCTCGAGCTCGCAGCCGAGCAGGGTTTCGCCAACTATCGGACCGACGCGCAGATACTCCGAGGCTGGGTGTTGAGTCGCGAAGGCGAGATCGACGACGCGGTCCATCTCATGCGCATGGGATTGGCCGAGCGTCAGGAACGCGGCACGCTCTTTCTCCATCCCTACTATCTCTCGCTCTTCGCGCGCGCCCAGGCACGGGTGGGCGAGCTCGACGCCGCGCTCGAACTGATCCGCGCAGCGCTCCAATGTGCTCGTGACACAGGTGAACTTTGGATCGAGCCCGAGTTGCTGCGCGCCCAAGGCGAACTGCTGCTTGCGCACGCAGCCACCGGTGACGGCGAGGCCGAGCATTGCCTGCGCCTCGCCCTCGAGACGGCACGATCCCGGGCGGCGCGATCCTGGGAGCTGCGCGCTGCGACCTCGCTCGCGCGCCTCTGGGCAGAATCGGGCGAGCGCCTGAAAGCACACGAGCTTCTGGCGGGAACCTATGGCTGGTTCACGGAGGGCTTCGATACGCCCGACCTCAGAGAGGCACAGGCGCTGATCGAAGCGCTCAAGTAAAACGAGTCCGACACGAGGTTGGCCGGGATCCTGATATCGCGGCGGCCTGCTTTCCTGTGTCATGATCGGTGATCAAGCACCCAGCCGCTGCGACGTCGGACCTGATCGAGATGCTCAGGTCAGCGCGGAACCCAGACCGCTATTCAGTTGATCTCTGCTGAGAGCGCCTGGCCTCCGGGATCGGAACAACGTTGTCGCGCAATCGTCGGGCGTCGATGAGTTCGGCAATGCGGGCGGCAAAGTCCGCCTGCCTGAATGGTTTGGCGAGCCGGGGTAACCCGACCGCAGGCCCTTGGACAAGATTGGTGTAGCCCGTCATCAGGAGGGCTGGAAGTTCAGGCCTAAGCCTGTGGGCTTCACGCAGGAGGTCTGCACCACTCATTCCTGGCATCAGATGGTCGCTCACGAGAAGATCGATCTGGACTTCGCCACCTCGCAGCACTCCCAGCGCCTCAACTCCGGAACCCGCCTGTATGACAGAGTAGCCGAGATCGATCAGCATCTCGGCGGTGCCGACCCGAACGAGCTCCTCGTCATCGACGAGGAGCACTGTCGCTGGATAGGCGGCCTGGATCACCTCGGCCTGGCTCTGCTCGTTGGCCGCCGCTTCCTCGTCGGCAGCCGGCAACCAAAGCTCTGCCCGGGTGCCGATCCCAGGCGTGCTCGACAAGATCAGCGCACCGCCTGACTGCGCAGCAAGTCCGTGCACCATCGAGAGGCCGAGCCCCGTACCCTTCCCGAGCCCTTTCGTAGAAAAGAACGGCTCGATGGCGCGTCTCAGCGTTGACGCGTCCATGCCCACTCCAGTGTCAATGACCGAAATCCGAACGTAGTGGCCCTCCCTGAGCCGGTCGCCGCGTGGCGCTGCTACCTCCTCAAAACTGACCTCGATGGTCAACCTGCCGCCTCCGGGCATGGCGTCCCGAGCGTTGATCGCAAGGTTGAGCACTGCGAGTTCGAGCTGACTAGGATCGACCCGTGCCGCCGGCAGGTCTGGAGGTGCATCGACGAATACCGCGATCGTCGGACCGATCGAGCGCGTCACAAGATCCTCGATGCCAATCAGAAGGCCTGATACATCGACTGCCCTTGGCTGAAGGTCTTGCCGCCTCGCAAATGCCAGCAGGCGCTGCACGAGGGTTGCTGCCCGGCCAGTCGCCTGAAGCGCATTTTCGATCAGCCGCTGAGAGCGCGGATCGTCCGCCGGGATCCGACGCCGGAGCATATCAAGGTTGCCCAGAACCGGGGTGAGCAGATTATTGAAGTCGTGCGCGACGCCACCCGTCAGCTGGCCGATGGTCTCGAGCTTTTGAGCTTCATGGAGCTGGGCCAGCGCTTCCTCGCGCTCGCGGGTGCGCTCCGCGACCAGCTGCTCGAGTTCCTCTCGCGACCGGGTCAGAACGTCTCGCGCTTCGTATTGACGGCGTCGGGCATTCAGGGCCGAGCGCACCGCTCGAACCATGCTCTCGGCGTGCAAGGGCCTCTCAAGCAGGACGACGTTGCGAAGACGATCGAGCGTTTCGAATGCGCGGGCCGAACGAACGCCCTTGTGACCGTTGGCAAGGACGATGAACGGGAAATCCGACCAGGGCGGTTGCCGTTCGAGATGGTCCGTCAATACTAGGAGACCGGCACCAGCAAGCGCCTCTTCCGCGACCAATGCCGCACCTGCCCCACGCTCAATCGCCATCGACAGAGCAGTTAGATCCTCGCAGCTCGATGCAGTGATGCCGTAACGCTTCAGGAGGTCCGTTGCGACGGCGGCATCTCGGCCCCGGGGCGTCAGGACTAGGACTGTCTCATTCATCGCTTGCGCCGTCGCTGCCTTCGCCAAGCGCGTGCGCTGCCGCGGCGGCCGATGTCATGTTCATGAGGGGTGCCGTGTCGCCGCGGAAAGTCGGAACACCCGTTAGAATACCCTGAAAAGCCCGCAGCGGAGGGCCAATGCTCAGGCCTGCTGCATCGACACGAAACTCGCGGATCGTCCGCTCGTGATCAGTGGTCCGTGTCTTCACGACCGAGATGGCCTTTCGAACCTCGCCGTCGGCTTCGAAGAACCGGAGAAGGAGGACTGTGTCGGCCAGATAACTCAGGTCGACGTCAGAGCGGATGTCACCGACGAGTCCGTGTTGGCCCAGGATCATGAGGGTTATCACCCCCTGTTGGCCGAGATAAGCAAGGAGTTCATGCATCTGCAAGGTCAGATGCCGGTCTTCCGGCATTGCTTGCAGATATGCGTTGAGGCTGTCGACCACGACAATCCCCGCCCCATCCACTTCAACAGAAGTGCGAACGGCCGTGGCAAATTCGCCCGGAGACAATTCAGCCGGATCAATTTGACGGATGCGGAGACGGCCTTCATCGATATGCGGCTGCAGATCCATGTCGAGCGCTGCCGATCGCATCATCAATGTCGGGAGGCGTTCGTCGAAGAGAAAGAATGCGGCTCGCTCGCCGCGTTCGAGCCCGGAGACCATGCAGCGCACCGCGGTAGTTGTCTTGCCCACGCCCGCCGGACCGCTGAGAAGTGTCGTCGTTCCGGGAACGAGGCCGCCACCCAGCAAAGCATCGAGGCCATTCACTCCGGTCGCGAACAGTCGAGAATCCGCCGTGCCTGGATGCTCTGCTGCGATCAGGCGCGGGTAGACGCAAACACCGCCCGTATTGATCGACATATCGTGGTAGCCGCCGCTGTACTTGATGCCCCGCATTTTCACGACGCGAAGCTGCCGCCGCTCCGCGCCGAACCCCGTCGCAGTCTGATCAAGCGAGATCACGCCGTGAGCAATACTATGGAGTTGAAGATCGCCGGGTGCAGAAGTTCGATCATCCAGCACGAGAACTGTGCAATCGCGGCTTGAGAAGAAGTGCTTGAGGGCCAGGATTTGCCGCCGGTAGCGCAGAGGATTTTGTGCCAGCAGGCGCAGCTCGGAAAGGCTGTCAAGCACGACGCGCTTCGGCTTGAGTGTCTCGACGCGCTCCATGATCCCGTGGACTGTCTCGCCGAGTTCAACCTCCGACGGGTGCAGCAGGGTCTGCTCTTGATCGGGATCGAGGCCGGCCTCCGGGACGAGTTCGAACAACTGAAGCTGGTCGAGAGACCATCCGTGTGTTCGCGCAACCGCTCGGAGCTCAGCTTCGGTTTCGGACAGGGTGACGTAGAGCCCGGCCTCCCCGTGTCTGACACCCTCGAGCAAGAACTGCAGCGAAAAGGTTGTCTTGCCTGTGCCGGGAGTGCCTTCCACGAGGTACAGACGATTTGCCGTGATCCCCCCACCGAGAACGTCGTCCAGACCTTTGACCCCGGTAGGGGTGCGGTAATCCTCTGGAAACGAAGCTGCGGGCCTATCCATGACGCGACCTTCTGCACAGTTCCTCACCTGTGCTGGGTTTGCGTCACCATCTCGTAAGGAAACCCTCCGAGTCGGTCCTTAATCCCGACCGGGGACACAGATCCTCAGCCCCGGGGGAGGGGGAATTAGAGCCGGATAACGCCCCGCTGAGCCTGTAGTTCCCCCGCCGCGTCCGAGCACTTGAGGTGGCTCCTCGCCGCAGGCCGAGATGTGGTGCCCGAAAACGTAACCGGCCCCGTAGATCGCAGGTGACATGGAGTGTCTGCAACCGGCACGGAGATGAAGCTGGTCGAACTTCCGCAATCGCGAGGTGAGCGGATCTTCAATTGATTGGTGCTACATCGCACTCTGATCGAGGTTGTTT
>NZ_LN811350.1:259743-317656 GCF_001006805.1 Microvirga massiliensis
CGATGCTGGCTTCCACCTGCTCGATGCGCTTGGCCACCTTGGCGATCGTGAAATTCTGATCGCGGTTGTTGACCGCCTTGACCTTGGAGCCGTCGAGGGCAACCACCGCCCGGGTGAACAGGTTGAGCTTTCGGCACAGCACCACGAACTGCGCGCAAGCCGCACGAATGGCCGGTCCGTTGTCGCGGCGGAAGTCGGCGACAGTCTTGAAGTCCGGCATCAAGCGGCCGGTCAGCCACATCAGCTCGATGTTGCGCTGGCTCTCGCGTTCAGGTCGCCGACTTGAAGGAATGCGGTTGAGATAGCCGTAGATGTAGATCTTGAGCAGGGTTGCGGGATGATAGGCCGGCCGTCCCGTGGCCCCTGGCACCACGCCGGCAAAGCCCAGGGCAGCCAGATCCAACTCGTCAACGAAAGCCTCAATGATGCGGACAGGATTGTCTGGCGCAACATAGTCGTCCAGACACGGGGGCAGCAACATCGCCTGCCGGCGATCCTCACCTTCAACGAAACGCTTCATCCTGCCCTCCGCTGATCAAGGTCAGCTTAGCAGATCAAAGCGTTTCCACACAGGCTCGACCCGGTGCAGACCTTCCCGGGAGCCCGGATGTGGTCCCCACATTAGAGGTGAGCGCCTCTCGGCCATAGCGGCGGAGCAGGCCTCCACGGCGGCCGGTTCGCCGCATGTGAAACCAATCGGGCGCGATGCGGCGCACTTAGCCGAAAAAATCCACAGCTATGATCCCGTGTGCTGGTGCATTCGATACGGCAGGACTAAAGCCGGGTCGATCGGCGCCCCGGCATGGTAGGTCGCAGGACCCGGATTGCAGATGTGGACCTCACCCCGATGGCGGCCCTACCGCACCGCCTGGCTCTCGTCCCGCCTGTGGAAGCGCAGGCTGATCCTGCTCGCCGGAGCGGTGATGATCGGCCTCGCGGCTACGGTCTTCGCGGGCCTGTCCGACCTGGCGCAACACATCTTCCGCCGCTACGCGACCGTCTGGCCGTGGGCGCCTCTCGTGGTGACGCCGATCGGCTTCGCGCTCATGGCCTATGCGACCCAGCGTTGGTTCGACGGCGCGCAGGGCAGCGGCATTCCCCAGGTCATCGCGGCCCGGCGCAGCCATAACCACCGCCACCGTGCCGCACTTCTCAGCGCGCGGGTCACCATCGGCAAGATCATCCTGACTCTGCTCGGATTTCTCGCCGGCGCATCGATCGGCCGTGAGGGCCCGACGGTTCAGGTCGGCGCCGCCATCATGTTCGCGGCGGCGGGGCTCGGTGGTATCGGACGTCAGCGCGGCCTCGTGCTGGCGGGGGCGGCGGCCGGGGTCGCGGCCGCCTTCAACGCGCCGCTCGCGGGCGTGCTGTTCGCCATCGAGGAATTGGCGAAGGCCTTCGAGCGCCGCATGACGGCGCTGATCACCGGCTCGGTCGTGCTCGCCGGCCTGACGAGCCTCGCCATCCTCGGCAACTACAGCTATTTCGGCGCAGTCGCGACGAGTCCGACCCGCCCCCTCGACTGGCTTGCCGTCCCCATCTGCGCCACGGTCGGCGGCGTGTTCGGGGGTCTGTTCAGCCGCGGCGTCGCGGCCGTGCAGGCGAGCCGGAATCCGCTCCTCGCCGGGAGAAACCGCGTCCTGTTCGCGGCTGCCTGCGGCCTCGTGGTGGCCGTCCTGGCGCTGGCGACGAACCTCTACGCGGCCGGGACCGGCTATGCGGAAACGAGAGCTTTCGTCGAGACGGGCGCCGCGCTGCCCTGGTGGTACGCGCCGGCGAAGCTCGTCACCACCCTGCTCTCCTCAGTCAGCGGCATTCCGGGTGGGCTGTTCTCGCCGTCGCTCTCGGTCGGAGCAGGTTTCGGCTCACTCGCCACCGCCGTACTACCGGGCACCGATCCGCGACTCATCGCCGTACTGGCGATGGTCGGCTATTTCGCTGCGGTGGTGCAGTCGCCCCTCACCGCCTTCGTGATCGTCATGGAGATGACGAGCGACAACCGCATGGTGATTCCACTCATGGCGACCGCGCTCCTCGCCGCCGGCCTGTCGCGGCTCATCGCGCGCGAACCCCTCTACCACGCCCTGTCGTACCGGTTCGACGCACCAGTTGCACGCCCGCAGCGGACAGATACCGACCAAGCTTCCCACTTGGCGGCTCGATAGCATTGAAATGGGCTTCCGGCAGCGCGCCCGGCGCCCGGACGCGTGCTCCCGCCGGCCACGAGTCGCAATGCCCAACGCCTCGAGGGGCACGTAGAACCACCCAATCTCTCCTGTGTTGTCGGTCAGGGACAGCGTTGAAGAGGTCTCCGCTATGATCGAGCGCACCGCTGTTCTCGTGCGCGAAAAGCTCCACCTCGTCAGCTTGCATCAGCTCTCGCGCCGGGCCTGGCTCGCCGTGGGCGACTACCAAGGCGAGCGGATCGAGACCAAAGGCACCAGCGAGCAATCCGCGCTCCAGCACTGGTGCGAGATGGCGCGCCACAACAGGGCCTAGCCGTCAAAGCGAGAACAGCAAGGAGGCTCCGCTGCATCGATCCCCGCTCGCCGACCTCATCCATTGGGCCACCCGGTTTGGCTACCGGCGCGGGAGGACGGTAGGTGTCGAGTTCGCTGGCCCGATCGTGGCCCCATTCCCTCGCCGGTGTGTCGGCTCATGGCACACCAGGGCGTTGGCTCGAGGGCAGCAATCGTCGCGTAACCAGACCTTCCGACGGGCCAGAATACGCACCGTTCGTGTTTTTGAGCTCCTACCGTGCACAGATGCGCTATGGATCAGGCCATGGCGAGCTGAAACACCGCCTAGCCGACGCCGAGAGCAGGAACGCCCATCTCCAGACCCCTGCCGACTCTACAGCACCCTCTTCAACAGTCTGGATGTTGGCGTCGCCAACCTGGAGTCTTGCGTGACGAGAAAGGTTGCGTCGTCGACCTTCCACGGATCGCCACCTGCACAATCGCTCAGACTCGAAGCATGGGCCCCTTGTTTGCGCTGCCCGCACCGGCAGCGCCTGGACCGGGGCTGGCGCCGTTGCTATGCCGGCAGGACGACTACCTTCGTCTTGACCGGCGTTCGTGCGTACAGGTGCATCATGTCCTGAGTTAGGAGGCCGACGCAGCCGCTCGTGATGCCTGTGCCGATCGATTCGGCGTCGCTGCTGGCGTAGATCGTGTAGAGCGTGTAAGCGCCGTTCTGATAGAGATAAAGCGTGCGGGCGCCGAGCGGATTGTCGAGGCCGCCCGGCATGCCGCGGGCGTATTTGGCCGCCTCGGGCTGGCGCCGGATCATCTCCTTGGGCGGGGTCCAGGTCGCCCATTCGGCCTTGCGCCCGACATAAGCGTCACCACTCCACCGAAACCCGTCGCGGCCGACATTGGCACCATAGCGGGTGGCGGATCCGTCGTCCTCAATGCGGTAAACGTAGTAATTGCCGGGGTCGACGATAATCGTACCGGGCGCCTCTTTGGTATCGTAGCGAACTGTCCGGCGATAATATTTCGGATCGACCTTACTGACATCGACCGCCGGGATCGGGAATTTCTCATCGGGCACCGGCCCGTAGACCTGCGCCGCCTCGGCGAGGCTCATGCCGTCGGATGTCGCGCAACCGGCCAGCCCCAGCGCGCCGACACCAACGACCGAGCCGAACAGAAACGACCGGCGGTTGAGGAGCCCCGCCCGACGCCCGAGCAAAACTGCCTCGTCTGTCTCTCCAGCATCGGCATTCCCACCGTCCATGGTCATGATTTGGCCGTTTCCTATGTCCTACTGCCCGACGAGAAAATACTCCGGCATATACCCGCTGAACGTCTTGCCAAGCTGAGATTGCCGTCACACGGCCCGATTGGCAAGCTCGGGCCTTCGCTGCGCGGAGCTTGCCATGCACCAAGGCCGGTACCGTCCACGCGGTCTCGCAATCTCACTTCGCGTGGCGCTCGGCGTAGCCCCATCTGATAGCCCTCGAAGCCGAGCCAATCGGCCTGATCGCCACCATCCTGATGCGCGTCAAGGCACTCGCGTTGTAGATCTGACCCGCGGGTGGTCATCGACCCAATCTATTGATTGCGGGGGACGTGCTGGGTCGGCTCGATTCCGACCAATGCTAGCGCATCGTTCGACGCGGAAGTACGCCGTCGGCACAAGCCACGGGGACAGCTCGAGGCGACTGAACGAAGCCGTCGTAGCGACCAAGGATTGCCGTTGAGTCTCGGCACAGATCGGGCGGCTGTAGCAGTCGATAGAGTATTGGATGGAGCCCGCAGGGGCGATGCGCAGAAGCGTGCGTCAACCCGAGAGAGCGATCCCGTCATAGCCGACAATGTCAGCGAAGATTGCGAGAACCACCCCGACCGCAACGAGGATGAGACCGATCATGAAGATGCGGACTGCTCGATTGTAGCGTGTGAGGATGAGCGACGTGACTGACAACAGGCTCGCGAGAGCCTTGATCTGAAACGCAATACCGAGCGTGATCGCCGCAACAGCGAACAGATCGGCGTTCGACCATTCTCCCGGAGCGGCAGCCCAGCGGCTCAGGAAGCCGAGGGAGAAACCGGCGACGACTCCGATCGCGGTGAGCGAGCCGTTTCGGAACGTCGCATCGATGGTGGTGCGCTGCGAACCGGGCTCGTCGGTGTTCGGCCTTTCCTCGGCCATGTGAGATCTCGCCCCTCGCCAGCCTCGGGCGGGCCCGATGGTTCGGCTGCGCCGGCATGCATCTCGAACGACGCCCCGGGCGCCGCTCCATCCTACTCGAAACGTGGCGATGTGGGGCCGTGGGCGGATTGCCCAAAGGAAGTATCTTCTTATCCGTTCGGGGTACGATTGAATCGGACCAGGCGCGCCGGGTCTTGTGGGTACGGAGGAACCGGCTGGCCGCCCGGTGACATGCGATTCCGTGCCGTGGGCGGGGGCGCGACGGTGCCGTCGCGCCGCAGGAAGGTCATGACGGCCTCGGCCGTTTCCCGGGAGAGATCGCTGTAACGGTCTGCGGTTTGCTTGCGCAGATGCGGTCGCATGGCATCCGGATTCTGCAAGTCCAGCAGCGCTTCGAGCGTGTCGAAGGACCAATTCATCGCCCGCGCAACGACCAGGAGAAGCTGCGATCCCGGAACGCTGAAGAGCCGCTCGACGGCATCGAGCGGCAGTCTCGCGCACGATGCAATGGCGCAGATCGTCTCCTCTGCGCGTACCGCTTGTGCGAAGCCCCGGACGTCCGCTTCGTCGATGGGGCGGCCGAGTTCGATGGCGCCGATCGTGTCGAGGGCATCCGAATAATCGAGGGTACCGGCGATGATCGCGCGCAGCCGGCGCGTGCTTCGCTCGAGGGCCTGCTCGAGGAGCACTTGCTTGTCGGCCGGCACGGCCGGAGCGAGATTCCGCCACGCACCGGCATGAGCGAGATCGAAGAGGCGTAGCACCTGCGCCCCCGGGAGATCGGCGCGCTGCGCAAGAAGCCCCCGAAGGTCACCATCGCCGAAGGCCTGCTCGATCAGGATGGCAGCGCCTCGTGGGGAGATTCGCGCCGTGCGGTTTGCAGCCAGGGTCTGGAGAACCGGCAGATCTCCTCGCGTTGCCAGCACGTCGGATACCGGTGCGGAAAGCCTGTGACGTCCTGCGATCACTCTCATGTGCTCCGCACCCTTCGAAATCGCCACACCGATCAGATCCGAATCGGTCAGGCGTTGCGACAATTCCAGAAGCGGACGCGCGACATCGATCTCGTCGTGAACGAGTGTACGGACGAGCTCGATCGGCGCGCGGGGAATCGGCGCCAAGCGCCGTGCGAGTTCCGCGCGGGCGCGAGCCTCGATTGCACGCGTGAGTCGGACGAGCACGACATCGAAGATGTCGATCTGCTCGTCCGTCAGGACATCGATATCCCCGAGGAGCAGTCCGGTAACGCGATGGAGCGTCGTCTCGCGACGAGCTCCGTTGCCCTGCCCGATCGCGTGCTCGAGATCCTCCAACAAGTCGTCGACGCTTGCCATGAATCTCGCTCCTGAGTGGTGGGTTGACGTTCAGGAAGTACCCGCGAGCCGCGAAGGAAAGTTTTGCGAGATACGCAGCATTCGATTCGTATTGTCGGTGTCGCAGGGGGCGCGCCCTCACAGGATTGAAATATCAGGGATATGGATGCGCCGGATTCTGCGAAGGGATGAGGTCACACCGGTGTTGCCCCCGTCGTCATGGCGGGTGGAGTGAAGCCATCCAGCGGCACATTGGTCAAAGGGTAGATTGCTTCGCCTGCGGCTCGCAAGGACGGAGGTGCGGCGGAAGCGGTAGTGCATCACGCCTGCGGCTCGCCATGACGGCAGTAGGTCCGGCGCTACTCCGCTTCCGGCGATGCTCCTCGCGCTCTCACACCCTCTTCGTCATTGCGAACGAAGTGAAGCAATCTACCCGTCGACGGATGGTTCGCCTCGCCGCCGGCTCGCAATGACGGAGAGTGCGGCGGAAGGGGCAATGCGCACCGCCTGCGGCTCGCCGTCATCGACAAGGCAGCACAACGAGCCGGGCACCGTACCTGCGGCTCGCGATTGTGCGCGGTCGCGACCGTCAGGCTGCGTCGTATCCTGCCGCGCGTTCGCGGGCGACGGTGAAGCGGACGACTCTCTGTGCGGTGGCGACCGATAGCTTTTGAAACGCCTCGAACGCACCGCGCAGCATGTCAGCGGAAGGTGGCTCGCCGTTCTTGGCCGTCAGTAGAGCCTTGAACGTACCCCAGCCGAACCGCAGCGAGCGCACGATGAACAGGAGCGGATCGTAATGCGGTGAACGATAGGCGCGATCGACGAACTGCACCGGAACCGAAGCGAGATGCGCGAGGGCCGCGAGCGCGGCATCGGTGCGGCCGCTGCGCACCCAGTTGAGGACCTCTTCCTCACCGATCGGACCGGCATTCGCCCGCGCATCGACGGTTCGCTGCGCTTCTTCGAAAGGCTCGTAGGCAATGGCGTTCCGGCCGGTATTGAGAGCGCTGGCCGCTCCCGCGACGGCAGCCTGCACCACGCTCGCCGCATCGTCGCCAAGCTCGTTCTGCAGACTGCGGCGAACGCGTTCCTGCGCGATCTCGATGAAGCGCTGCATCTGCCGCGGGGGAATGTCGCGGCGAAGCTGCAGCTTGTCCTGGAGCTCGATGTCCGCCCGCGACTTATCGATGAGCTGTTCGAACCCGTCCTCGGAGAAATGCGCGCCTTCGTTGCCGGCAACGCTCCGGACGACGATCTGGTCGCCGCGATTGACGAGAACGTCGGTCACCCGTTCGCTCAGCGTGTTGCGTTTCGAAATGGCAAGCAGATGCTCCTGCCCGCGGGCCCGGGCGATCATGACGAGATCGTCCTCGTCGAGGCGATTCGAATGTTCGAGAACGGGACGCGCAATGCGGGAATCGAGATCGAAGGCGAGCGAGCGCACGACCTTGCGCGGCGCCTTTCCGACCGCGCTGAGCCTCTCCGACAGCTCCTGGCGGGCGCGGTGCTCGAGGTCCCGCGAGAGCCTCAGGATGACCTCATCGAACACCTCGACGTGATCCTCCTGAAGCTGCTCCTCCTGCTCGAGAAACAGGTTCGTGAGACGCCGAAGCGTATCCTGCCGCCGTGCCGGATCCCGACTCGCGATCGCTTGCTCGACCTCGGTCACGAAGGACAGCATGGACATGTACAGCTCAGCTCCGGCTACCAGGTGAGTGATCCCGCTCGCAGACCCGGAGGCATCAAGGCCGGGCGGCAGGCGTCGGATCGATGATCTTCGACACGCTCGGCAGCGAAACCGGGGACCACTTCCGCTGCCTGCCGCAACCGTAGCGGGCAAGCGTCAATGAATTCTTGAGTTGTTCCATCGGGTTGAATGGAGCTGACCCGGACCGGCCGAGAGCAGTCCGGATCTGCCTGGCGGCCGTTCCCGCAGATCGCTGCCCGGACGAGAAAGTGTTGGAGATCTTGCATTCGGGGGCTCGACACCCTATACCTTGCTGGTCAGCTCCGGTCGCAGTGTCTGCTGCAGTTCGAGAGTGGGCCCCCCGGGGTCCGCTCTTTTTTGTTGTCCGACGCCGGAGCCGGATGATGGCGATGGCGAACGAGCATCAAGAAGAGCGACTGATCACCGAGACCGGCGTTTCCGCGCGGGTTGCGGCCATCGTCGAGCCGGTCCTCGAGGATCTCGGCTTCCGGCTCGTGCGTGTGAGGGTGACGGGTGCGAATGGCTGCACGGTCCAGATCATGGCCGAGCGGCCCGATGGCACGATGTCAGTCGACGAATGCGAGGCGGTGAGCCGGGCGGTCTCGCCGGTCCTGGATCTCGAGGATCCGATCGAGCGCGCCTATTATCTCGAGGTCTCATCGCCGGGAATCGACCGGCCGCTCGTGCGTGCGAGCGATTTCGAGCGCTGGGCCGGATACGAGGCCAAGATCGAGCTTTCGCTCGGGTTGTCCGGCCGCAAGCGCTTCCGGGGCATCATCCGGGCCGTCGCGGACGGCAAGGTGAGCCTCGAGCTTCCGGATGCCCCGGAAGGGACGGACCCGATGGTTCTTCTCCCGCTCGACGATCTCGCGGATGCCCGCCTCGTGCTGACGGACGAATTGATCCGGGAATCCCTGCGACGCGGCACTGCGCCGACCGCCGAGGCACCGGAAACCGATGAAACAGACGAACCTGCGCCGGAGCGCCCCGGACGGGCCGCCGCGCGGAAGAAGACGTGAGGAGTGATCCTATGGCTGTCAGCGCCAACAGACTCGAACTTTTGCAGATCGCGGATGCGGTGGCCCGCGAGAAGGTCATCGACAAGCAGATCGTGCTCGACGCAATGGCGGACGCCATCGCCAAGGCCGCGCGGTCGCGCTACGGAGCGGAAACCGACGTTCACGCGGAAATCAATTCGAAGACGGGCGAGCTGCGGCTGTCGCGCCATCTTCTCGTGGTCGACGACGCGGCGGTCGAGAACGACTCACGGGAAATCCCGCTTTCGGATGCCCGCAAGCGCAACCCGGCGGCCCAGATCGGCGACGCGATTTCCGAGACCCTGCCGCCCTTCGATTTCGGCCGGATCGCGGCCCAGTCGGCCAAGCAGGTCATCGTGCAGAAGGTGCGCGACGCCGAGCGCGACCGTCAGTACCAGGAATACAAGGACCGGATCGGCGAGATCGTGAACGGCGTGGTCAAGCGCGTCGAATACGGCAACGTGATCGTGGATCTCGGCCGCGGCGAGGCGATCGTCCGCCGCGACGAGTTGATCCCTCGCGAGACGTTCCGCCCCGGAGACCGGATCCGCGCCTATCTGTTCGACGTCCGTCGCGAAGTCCGCGGCCCGCAGATCTTCCTGTCCCGGACGCATCCGCAGTTCATGGCCAAGCTGTTCGGTTCGGAAGTCCCGGAAATCTACGACGGGATCGTCGAGGTGAAGGCCGTCGCCCGCGACCCGGGCTCCCGCGCCAAGATCGCCGTGACGTCCCGGGATTCCTCCATCGATCCGGTCGGCGCCTGCGTGGGCATGCGCGGTTCGCGCGTCCAGGCCGTTGTCGGCGAGCTGCAGGGCGAGAAGATCGACATCATTCCGTGGTCGGTCGACCAGGCCACGTTCATCGTGAATGCGCTCCAGCCCGCCGAGGTCGTGAAGGTCGTTCTCGATGAAGAGGCGGATCGGATCGAGGTGGTCGTTCCCGATGATCAGCTTTCGCTGGCGATCGGCCGCCGCGGCCAGAACGTGCGCTTGGCCTCGCAGCTGACCGGCTGGGACATCGACATCCTCACCGAAGCCGAGGAATCCGAGCGGCGCCAGAAGGAGTTCATCGAGCGGACCGAGCTGTTCATGAATGCGCTCGACGTCGACGAGGTCGTCGGCCAGCTGCTCGCGTCGGAGGGTTTCCGCTCCATCGAGGAACTGGCCTTCGTGGAGGCATCCGAACTCTCCTCGATCGAAGGATTCGACGACGATACGGCCGCGGAGATCCAGGATCGGTCGCGCGAATACCTCGCTCGGGTCGAGGCCGAGCAGGAGGCACGCCGCCGCGAGCTCGGCGTGGCCGACGAGCTCAAGGAGGTCGAGGGTGTCACGACCGCCATGCTCGTTGCCCTGGGCGAGAATGAGATCCGCACCCTGGAGGATCTCGCGGGATGTGCCACCGACGACCTCGTCGGCTGGACGGAAGGACGCGGCCCTGAAGCGGTGCGGCACGCAGGGGCTCTCGACGGCTTCGAGCTGTCCCGGTCGGATGCCGAGGCCATGATCATGGCCTCGCGTGTGAAGGCCGGCTGGATCGAGGCCTCTGCCCCCACCGAGGAAACGGCCGAAGAAGCCGAGACCGAAGCGCAGCCGTCGTGATCGGCGCGTGAGATGCGGAGAGAGATCCTTTGGCGCGGCACGAACCGGAGCGCACATGCATCGTGACGCGGGCGACGCGGCCGCCCGCGGAACTCATCCGATTCGTGCTCGGGCCTGATCGCGAGGTCGTCCCGGATCTCAAGCACCGCCTCCCCGGCCGCGGGGTCTGGGTGACGGCCCGGGCAACGATGGTCGACGAGGCGGTCAAGCGAAGGTTGTTCTCACGCGCGTTCAAGGCCGAAGCGAAAGCCGAACCGGGGCTCTCCGCGAAGATCGAGGAGTTGCTGCGCACCGAGCTTCGTCAGGCGCTCGCCCTGGCCAACAAGGCTGGAATGGTGGTGACCGGATTCACGAAAGTGGAGTCGGCCATCCTTGAAAAGCCCCTCGCCGCCCTCATTCATGCCGCAGAAGCGAGCGAGGATGGGCGACGAAAGCTCGCGGCACAGTTGCGGAAGCGGTCTGCCGCTGCGATATCAGGCCTACCGGTCGTCCAGGCCTTATCCGGTCTCGAATTGGATTTGGCATTGGGCCGGTCACATGTGATACATGCTGCCCTCGTCGCAGGCGCCGGGAGCGACGGCTTTCTGAAGAGTTGGCATCGATACCGCTCATATAGTAGCGGCCTCGACGCTGAGCGGGCTGGTCTCGAAGGCGAGGCCGGTCGACCCGACGATTTGATCGAACCCGCAGGATCTGAGCGGAATGAATGATACGAAGACCCCGGGCGACAAGACGCTCCATGTGTCGCCCAAGACGCTGTCGCTGAAGCGCCCTGTCGAACAAGGTGTCGTTCGGCAGAGCTTCTCCCATGGCCGCTCGAAGGCGGTCGTGGTCGAGACGGTGAAGCGTCGCGTCGTCGGCCCCGGTTCCGCAAGGGACGAGAAGGGTACGGCTTCCGCCGCGCCAGCGGCCCCCGCGGCGCCCTCACCTTCCGCACCGACCCAGTCTCGTGCTGCCCCAGGCGCGGCGCGTCCTTCAGGATCGGCACGTCCCTCCGGATCGGCATCGGCCCGGTCCGGGGTCGTGCTCCGCACGCTCTCCGAGCAGGAGCGGGACGCGAGACTCAACGCCCTGGCGGATTCCAGGCGCCGCGAGGAGGAGGACCGTCACCGCCAGGAGGAAGAGGCCCGTCGCCGCGCCGAGCGTGAGGAGGCCGAGGCGCGCGAGCGTGCCGCAGCCGAAGCGCGCAAACGCGAGGACGAAGAGCGTCGCCGCCAGGAGGAAGAGCACAAGCGGCGTGCAGAGGAAGAGGCGCGCCGCCGGCTCGGTGAGGAGGCCGCACCACCGCGTCCAACCTCCAGCTCCTCGCCGCGCACGACCTCTGGTGCTTCGCCGCGCCCGGCCTCTGGTCCCTCACCCCGTTCGACGGGGCCGCGTCCTGGTGACGCGCGCCGGCCGCCCAGTCTTAACCACATGGCGCGTCCTGCGCCGGCCGCTCCGGCTGCTTCGGCCACTTCGGCCGAGCAATCGAAGCCCGCATCGCGCCCGACCGCTCCCGCTGCGGCGCGCGCTGCCGGTGCGGAGGAGGAGGAGGCGCCTCGCGTGATTCGGCGCCCCGGCGTCGCCGCGAAGCCCGTTCCGGTGCCGAAGGTCCCGAAGGCTGCACCCGGCGAGGACAAGCGTCGCGGCCGTCTGACGGTCACGAACGCCCTGGCGGGCGACGACGAGCGCACACGCTCCGTCGCTGCGTTCCGCCGCCGCATGCAGAGGCTCACCGGGCACCGGCAGGTCGAGCAAAAGGAGAAGATCGCCCGCGAGGTGATCGTTCCGGAGACGATCACGATCCAGGAACTCGCGAACCGCATGGCGGAACGCGCGGTCGACGTCATCAAATACCTGATGAAGCAGGGCCAGATGCACAAGATCACGGACGTGATCGATGCCGACACGGCTCAGCTGATCGCGGAGGAACTCGGCCACACCGTGAAGCGTGTCGCGGAGGCGGACGTCGAGGAAGGTCTGTTCGACACTCCTGACGACGACGAAAGCCTTCTCCTGCCGCGGCCGCCCGTCGTGACCATCATGGGCCACGTCGACCACGGCAAGACCTCCCTGCTCGACGCGATCCGTAAGACGAATGTCGTCTCCGGCGAAGCCGGCGGGATCACGCAGCATATCGGCGCTTATCAGGTGACGTCGCCGACCGGCGGCAAGATCGCCTTCATCGACACGCCAGGCCACGCTGCCTTCTCGGCGATGCGGGCTCGCGGCGCCAAGGTCACGGATATCGTGGTGCTGGTGGTCGCCGCTGATGACGGGGTGATGCCGCAGACCGTCGAAGCGATCTCGCACGCCAAGGCTGCGCGCGTTCCGATCATCGTCGCGATCAACAAGATCGACAAACCGGAGGCGAATCCGCAGCGCGTGCGGACGGAGCTCCTCAGCCACGACATCGTCGTGGAATCCATGGGTGGCGACACCCTTGAATTCGAGGTTTCGGCAAAGACCGGTGCGGGGCTCGAGGAGTTGCTCGAGGGCTTGTCCCTGCAGGCGGAAATCCTCGACCTTCGCGCCAATCCCGATCGCTCCGCCGAGGGCACGGTCATCGAGGCGAAGCTCGATCGGGGTCGTGGGCCCGTCGCAACGGTCCTGGTGCAGCTCGGAACCTTGCATACGGGTGACATCGTCGTCGCCGGCGCCGAATGGGGCCGCGTCCGTGCGCTCGTGAGCGACGTCGGCGCTACGGTCAAGGAAGCTGGGCCATCGATGCCCGTCGAGGTTCTCGGTTTCAACGGCACTCCGGAGGCCGGTGACCGCGTCGGCGTGGTCGAGTCCGAAGCCCGTGCCCGCGAGATCACTGAATATCGCGCCCGCCAGAAGCGGGAGCGGCAGGCGGCCCGGGCCGGCGTCGGCGGACGCTCATTGGCGGACATGATGCGCGACCTCAAGGAAGGGGCCGGCCGCAAGGAGTTCCCGCTCGTCATCAAGGGCGACGTCCAGGGCTCCGTCGAGGCGATCGTCTCCGCTCTCGAGAAGGTCGGCAACGAGGAAGTGGCGGCGCGCGTGCTCCATGCGGGCGTCGGCGGCATCACCGAGTCCGACATCACCCTGGCGGAAGCATCGCACGCCGTGGTCATCGGCTTCAACGTGCGCGCCCACAAGGAAGCGCGCGAGGCAGCAGAGCGGACGGGCACCGAAATTCGCTACTACAACATCATCTACAACCTCGTGGATGACGTGAAGCAGGCGATGTCGGGACTTCTCGCACCGACTCTCCGGGAAGAGCGGCTCGGCGAGGCACAGATCCTCGAGGTGTTCAACGTCTCGAAGGTCGGGAAGGTGGCCGGCTGCCGCGTTCTCGACGGCGTCGTCCAGCGTGGTGCGCATGTGCGCCTCATCCGCGACAACGTGGTCATTCACGAAGGCCGGCTCTCGCAGCTCAAGCGCTTCAAGGATGATGCCCGCGAGGTTACGGCCGGCATGGAATGCGGCATGTCCTTCGAGGCCTATCAGGACCTGCGTGTCGGCGACGTGATCGAGTGCTATCGCGTCGAAGAGGTTCGGCGCAGCCTCTGATCAACCAATCCTCCTCCGGCGGAGCACACTCCACCGGAGGAAACGCACCGATCCCCGCCCGCCCCGCGGACGGGGCGTCATCGGGTTTGGATTACGCTCACGCCAAGGCTGGGCGTCGTTGAACCGCCCGGTCCGATCCCGGAGCTTTCGAAATGGCAAAACGCTTTGACCAGACGGCGTCCGGTCCTTCGCAGCGACAGCAACGGGTCGGCGAGCTCGTACGCCATGCCCTCGCCGAAGTACTCGCCCGTGGAGACCTCCAGGACGAGGTGCTGTCCAGCTATTCCGTGACGATCCCGGAAGTCCGGATGTCACCGGACCTCCGTCTCGCAACGGCCTATGTGATGCCGCTCGGCGGGCAGGACGAAGGCACGGTGCTCAATGCGCTCGTCCGCAACCGCAAGATCCTGCGGCAGGAAGTGGCGCGGCGCGTGAATCTGAAATTCGCACCCGACCTCCGCTTCCTGCGCGATGCGAGCTTCGACGAGGCCGCACGGATCGACGCGCTCCTGCGCTCCGAAAAGGTGCGGCGCGATATCGGGGCCGACCCTTCGGACGAAACGGACGAGCACGGCGAGACCGCAACCGATGCATCGTCGGGCCCGGACACCGAACCGCGAGATCGGGACGGGCGTTCAAACGATTCCGACAAAGACGAGGTTGTATGAGCCAGGACTCGAGAAGACCTCCCGACCGCCCGCGCAAGCGCGACGTCAATGGCTGGATCATTCTCGACAAGGGAGTCGGGATGACCTCCACCCATGCCGTCGCGGCCGTGAAGCGCGGGCTCTTCGCCAAGAAGGCGGGACATGCCGGCACGCTCGACCCGCTCGCCTCCGGTGTCCTCCCGATCGCCCTTGGGGAAGCCACGAAGACGGTCCCCTTCGTCATGGACGGGCGGAAGTCCTACGTGTTCACCGTTGCCTGGGGCGTCGAGACCAATACCGACGATGCGGAAGGCGAGATCGCCGGGCGCAGCGACATCGTCCCGGCCGCTTCCGAGGTCGAGGCGCTCCTGCCGCGGTTCACGGGCCAGATCGAGCAGGTGCCGCCGCGTTTTTCCGCCATCAAGATCCAGGGCGAGCGCGCCTATGATCTCGCGCGCGACGGCGAAGTCGTAGAGCTCGTCGCCCGCCGCGTCGAGATCCACCGCCTGGCCCTCGTTGCCCATGAGGGAAATCGCAGCGTGCTTGAGGCCGATTGCGGCAAGGGAACCTATGTCCGCGCGATCGCCCGGGATCTCGGACGCACGCTCGGCTGCCTCGGCCACGTCGCCGCCCTGCGAAGGACCCGCGTCGGCCCCTTCACGATCGGCGAAGCGATCACGGTCGACGAGCTCACGGAGGCCGACGTCTTGCGTCCCGTTGAGGCAGCCTTGAGCGAATTGCCGTCTGTCGCCGTGAGCCGCGACGCCGCAACCCGGCTGATGCGCGGACAGCCGACCATCCTGCGCGGACGGGATGCGCCCCTTGCCGGCCCGATTTACGCAACCTGCAACGGGACTCTCGTGGCCGTCGGGACGATCGAGCGCGGCGAACTCGTCCCGCACCGGGTGTTCAATCTCGGGGCATGACGTTAAACATCGGCGCCACCAGCTTCACCGGCTTGCTTTCGCAGCCGGTGAAGCTGAAATGCTGCGCTCTCTGAACATCGCGCAACCGAGAAAACCTCACCGATCGGCTTTGCGACCGCTGTCGTAGAGCCGCATATATTTGAGCGTGAGATCCGGGGTCATGTCCCGCAGCGCCTTGGCCATGTTCTCCTCCTCCTGGAGAGTGGCCTGCAGAGGCTGCACGTGCTTGGCATGCCCGGTGGCCTCCGCCATCGTGATCAGTGATTGATACGAGGCGATCTCGTAATTCTCGAAGGCGTGGTTCGCGAAGTGGTTCTTGAGAATTTCGTCAGGCATGACGGTATGCATCAGGGCCGCCATGTTCCCCGAGATCTGCGTCGCCATGTCCTTCAGGAGCGACCGGTCCTCGCCGAAGGAGTGGAGGATCTCGTCGATCCGCCGGAGCTGCCCCTCGGTTTCCTTGATGTGGGCCCGCAGAAGACGTCCGACCTCCGGGTAATTTTCGATCCGCTCGAGTTGCCGCTCCATGAGTTGCAGAGCCTGTTTCTCGAGGGCGTGCGCGTTCTGGAGGCCGGTGATGTAGTTGTCGAGGGCCGAATGCGAGGTGAAGGTCTTGTCGGTCGTGCTGGCTGTCGCCATGGTGGATGCTCCGGGATGCCTGCGATTGGCGCGTCAACACCCGCCACGAACTTCCTGTTCCGCATGATCCGTTCTCGCCAGCAAGCCGTCGGAGGCCGAGGCCGTAGCCCGAACAGGGCTGGAACAGATCGTCGCGGCCACGCTGGCGTTTGCAAGGCTTTCGTGTATGGTGCGCCCGTTCCGCCATGGGCTCCCCTGCGGAACCCGCTCGAGATCCCGACCGCGCTGGACGACATCCCGGCCCGGCCCACTCGAGCGATCCGGCCCGCGCGAGATGCGCATCCGGGCCATTTCACTCCAGCCGAAAGGATATGCGATGTCGATTACGGCCGAGCGCAAGACGGCGCTGATTCAGCAATTCGCCAAGAAGTCCGGCGACACTGGCTCTCCGGAGGTCCAGATCGCCATTCTGACGGAGCGCATCACGAACCTGACCGAGCACTTCAAGACCCACACGAAGGACAACCACTCCCGTCGTGGGCTCCTCAAGCTCGTGTCTCAGCGCCGCTCTCTTCTGGACTATCTGAAGAAGAAGGAAGAGAGCCGCTACCGCACGCTCATCGAGACTCTCGGCATCCGCCGCTGAGTTTCGCAAGACCGCCCGAGGTTCTGCCTCGGGCGGTTGCGATGCTTCCCGCAAAAGCTGCATCGCTCCAGTCGAAACGCCCGACGAGACTCGTCGACGTTTCATACAGAACCCGCAGGGCACGGCCCTGACGGCCGGACGCGAAGCACCGGCGCTTCCGTCCCACTCCGAGGCGAACGACACGATGGCCAGGGCAGGATTGCAAGAGGCTTCACATCGCGGCTGATGCCCGCGAGGAGCCTCTTGCCGTCTTGCTCATGGCATCGGGCCGGCGCCTGACCATGGAAGAAAGACATGTTTGACATTCAACGCGAAGAAATTCTCTGGGCCGGGCGCAAGCTCGTGCTCGAAACCGGCAGGATGGCGCGCCAAGCAGATGGCGCCGTCCTTGCGAGCTATGGCGATACCACCGTCCTGGCCACGGTCGTATCCGCCAAGGAGCCGAAGCCCGGCATCGACTTCTTTCCGCTCACAGTGAACTATCAGGAGCGCACCTACGCTGCCGGCCGCATCCCGGGCGGCTTCTTCAAGCGGGAAGGCCGCCCGAGCGAGCGCGAGACGCTGATCTCCCGCCTGATCGACCGTCCGATCCGCCCGCTCTTCGTCGAGGGCTATCGGAACGACACGCAGGTCATCGTGACCGTGCTCTCGCACGACCTCGAGAACGATCCCGACATCCTCGCGATGGTCGCGGCCTCGGCGGCGCTCACGCTCTCCGGCGTTCCCTTCATGGGCCCGGTCGGCGCCGCGCGCGTCGCCTATATCGGCGGCCAGTATCGCCTCAACCCGCCGATTCCCGAGATGGAGGAATCCGTGCTGGATCTCGTCGTGGCGGGCACGACGGACGCCGTCCTGATGGTCGAGTCCGAGGCGAAGGAGCTTTCGGAAGAGATCATGCTCGGCGCCGTGATGTTCGGCCACAAGCACTTCCAGCCGGTCATCGAGGCTATCGTCCGGCTCGCCGAGAAGGCCGCGAAGGAGCCGCGCTCCTATGAGCCGGCCGACGCCTCCGCGATCGAGACGGCCGTCCTCGAAGTCGCGGAAGCGGACCTGCGCGAGGCCTACAAGATCACGCGCAAGCAGGATCGCTACGATGCCGTCGACGCCGTGAAGGCGAAGGTGATCGAGAAGCTCTGCCCCGCAGAGGGTGAGCAGGCTTTCGATGCCGAAAAAGTGAAGGCTGTGTTCAAGGACGTCCAGGCGAAGATCGTGCGCTGGAACATCCTCGACGAGGGCAAGCGCATCGACGGTCGTGACGTAAAGACCGTGCGTCCGATTCTCGCCGAAGTCGGCGTTCTGCCACGCACCCATGGGTCGGCTCTGTTCACGCGCGGCGAGACTCAGGCACTAGCCGTCGCGACGCTCGGCACCGGTGAAGACGAGCAGATGATCGACTCGCTCGAAGGCACCCGGAACGAGTCGTTCATGCTGCACTACAACTTCCCGCCCTATTCGGTTGGCGAGACCGGCCGCATGGGCTCGCCGGGCCGTCGTGAGATCGGCCACGGGAAGCTCGCCTGGCGCGCCATCCATCCGATGCTGCCGCCGGCGCACGAGTTCCCCTATACGCTACGCGTGGTCTCGGAGATCACCGAGTCGAACGGCTCGTCCTCGATGGCGACCGTCTGCGGTTCGTCGCTCGCGCTGATGGATGCCGGCGTCCCGCTGCGTCGTCCGGTGGCGGGCATCGCGATGGGACTCATCCTGGAAGGCGAGCGCTACGCGGTTCTCTCCGATATCCTCGGCGACGAGGACCACCTCGGCGACATGGACTTCAAGGTGGCGGGAACGGAGCAGGGCATCACCTCGCTCCAGATGGACATCAAGATCGCCGGCATCACCGAGGAGATCATGCGGGTCGCCCTCGCCCAGGCCAAGGATGGTCGCGCCCATATTCTTGGCGAGATGAACAAGGCGCTGACCGCGCCGCGGGCCGAGCTCGGCGAGCATGCGCCGCGCATTGAGGTCATGAACATCCCGACCGACAAGATCCGCGAAGTGATCGGAAGCGGCGGAAAGGTCATCCGCGAGATCGTCGAGAAGACCGGTGCGAAGATCGACATCAACGACGACGGCACCGTGAAGATCGCGTCCGCCGACGCCAAGTCGATCAAGGCCGCCTATAACTGGATCCGCTCCATCGTGGCGGAGCCGGAAGTCGGCATGATTTACGAAGGCACGGTCGTGAAGGTGATGGAGTTCGGCGCCTTCGTGAACTTCTTCGGGTCTCGGGACGGCCTCGTGCACATCTCTGAGCTCGCGCCGCGCCGCGTCGCCAAGGTAACGGACGTCGTCAAGGACGGCGACAAGGTGAAGGTGAAGTTCCTCGGGATGGACGAGCGCGGCAAAGTCCGTCTCTCGATGAAGGTCGTCGACCAGGAAACGGGCGAAGACATCACCGAGAAGCTCAAGGCCGAGCGCGAAGCCGAACGCGCCCAGCAGCGGCAGCAGCAGGCTGCAGGCGAGTAAGACTGCAGGCGATCGGCCTGTCCAATCCGAACCCCCGCACGGACGTGCGGGGGTTTTTTCTTGCCGCATCGATCGGCTCGGGTCAGAACAACGGCATTGCTCGCTTCAACCGGAGAGCCTTTATGAGTGCCAGCAAGGATCAGTCGATTACACGCATCAAACCGGGGCCACGCATGAGCGGCGCCGTCGTGCACGGCAACACGGTCTATCTTGCCGGTCAGGTTGCAAATCGGGCTGCGGGCCAGAGCGTCACGGAGCAGACGCGCGAGATCCTCGAGATCATCGACAATCTGCTCGCGGAAGCAGGCACCGACAAGTCCCGTCTCCTGATGGCCAATATCTGGCTCACCGACATGGCGACGTTTCAGGAAATGAACGCGGTCTGGGATTCCTGGGTGTCGCCCGGAAACGCACCGGCCCGCGCCACCGTGGAAGCAAAGCTCGCCGCCCCGGCCTTCAAGGTCGAGATCGCGGTGATTGCAGCGCGCTGATCAGTGCTGCACTTTTCATCTGCGCTGTGATTGCAGATGTCGGCGCTGCCGCCCTCACCCGCACATCACCTCTCCCCTGGAGGGAGAGGTCGACGCCCGAAGGGCGGCGGGTGAGGGGGGATACACCGCGCTTTACAAGTGAAGCGCAACCAAACCCTTACAAAATGAAGCGGCTCAGATCCGCGTTCTTCGCGAGATCCTCGACCTGCGCCCGCACATAGGCGGCGTCGATCCGGATTGATTCGCCGGATCGGTCGGGCGCCGTGTATGACACTTCGTCGAGGACGCGCTCGAGCACCGTCTGAAGACGTCTCGCACCGATATTCTCGACCATCGAATTCACTTCGACCGCGACTTTCGCGAGCGCGTCGATGGCGTCTTCGCTGAACTCGAGCGTGACGCCTTCGGTCTGCATCAAGGCGACGGATTGCTTGATGAGGCTCGCCTCGGTTTCCGTCAGGATTCGGCGAAAATCATCGACGGTGAGCGGCGACAGCTCCACGCGGATCGGCAAGCGGCCTTGCAGTTCCGGCAGGAGATCCGACGGTTTCGAGAGATGGAAGGCGCCGGATGCGATGAAGAGGATGTGATCCGTCTTCACGGGCCCGTGCTTCGTCGCGACCGTCGTTCCCTCGATGAGCGGCAGGAGATCACGCTGCACGCCTTCGCGGGAGACGTCGGCTCCGACCCGGCCTTCGCGTGCACAGATCTTGTCGATCTCGTCCAGGAACACGATGCCGTTGTTCTCGACCTCGCGGATCGCGTCGGCGACGATCGCGTCCTGATCGAGAAGCTTGTCGGATTCCTCCGCGACCAGCGGCGCATAGGCATCGCGCACGGTGAGACGACGCGGCCGTGAGCGGCCTCCGAACGCCTTGCCGAGCATATCCCCGAGATTGATTGCCCCCATGGATGCACCCGGCACGCCGGGGATCTCGAACATCGGCAGCCCGGGAGCGGAACCCTGCAGCTCGACCTCGATCTCCTTGTCGTCGAGCTCGTTGTTCCTGAGCTTGCGGCGAAAACTCTCGCGCGTCGCGGCGCTCGCCGTCGCGCCGACGAGCGCATCGAGCACGCGCTCCTCCGCACTCAGATGAGCCTTCGCCTCGACCTTGCGGCGCTTCTCGTCCTTCACGAGCCCGATGCCGATCTCGACGAGATCCCGCACGATCTGCTCGACGTCGCGGCCGACATAGCCGACCTCGGTGAACTTCGTGGCTTCCACCTTCAGGAACGGCGCGCCCGCAAGCTTCGCCAGCCGCCGGGAGATCTCGGTCTTGCCGCAGCCGGTCGGCCCGATCATCAGGATGTTCTTCGGCGCAACCTCTTCCCGCAATGGCCCCTCGAGCTGCTGGCGCCGCCACCGGTTGCGCAGGGCAATGGCAACCGCACGCTTGGCGTCGTGCTGGCCGACGATGAAGCGATCGAGTTCGGAAACGATCTCGCGCGGGGAGAAGGTGGTCATACGGTATCCGGCGTTTGGTTCACGAGGTGGATGTCATGCAGCGCGTCATCGTCGCGCCGGTTCTGCAACACGAAAGCTCAGCGCTCGTCGAGCGTCTCGATCACGACATTCGCATTCGTGTAGACGCAGATCTCTGCAGCAATGGCGAGCGAGCGGCGCACGATCGTTTCCGGATCGTGATCCGAATCGGAGAGCGCACGCGCCGCGGCGAGTGCATAGTTCCCGCCGGATCCGATCGCCATGATGCCGCCTTCCGGCTCCAGCACGTCGCCGGCCCCGGACAGGAGCAGGCTGACTTCCTTATCGGCGACGAGCATCATGGCTTCGAGCCGCCGCAGGTAGCGGTCGGTCCGCCAATCCTTCGTGAGCTCCACGCAGGCCCGCATGAGCTGGCCGGGATATTGCTCTAGCTTCGCTTCCAGGCGCTCGAACAGCGTGAAGGCGTCCGCGGTGGCGCCCGCGAACCCGCCGATCACCTGTCCTTTCGCGAGGCGGCGCACCTTGCGCGCATTACCCTTCACGATTGTCTGCCCGAGGCTGACCTGGCCGTCGCCGCCGATAACCACGCGTCCGGCCTTCCGGACCATCAGGATCGTCGTGGCATGCATGCGAGGAGGATCGTCGGACAAGGTCGGGAGCTCCGGAAAAAGCCTGACTTAATCATCGCTTGCCCAAAAGCAACGCGGGTGGTCTTTCATGGTCTGCCTTGTTAAGAGACCGGCTCTTCCTGCAGCCTCGAGGATTCCATGCGCGCCGCGAGCGTCAGCCGTCGCACCGCCGAGACGGACATATCGGTCGAGATCAACCTCGATGGATCCGGGCGCGCCGAGGTCGCGACGGGGGTCGGCTTCCTCGACCACATGCTCGAGCTCCTGGCAAGGCATGCGCTCATCGACCTCACGGTGAGGGCCGCCGGCGACCTTCATGTCGACCAGCATCATACCACGGAGGATACGGGCATTGCGCTCGGCCAGGCCTTTCTCAAGGCGCTCGGCGACAAGGCGGGCATCGCACGCTATGCGGATGTGCATCTCCCGATGGACGAGACCCTGACCCGCGTGGCCCTCGATATTTCCGGCCGGCCGTTCCTCGTCTTCCGGACGAGCTTTCCCACCGAGAAGATCGGTGCCTTCGACACGGAGCTCGTACGGGAATGGTTCCAGGCCTTCGCGATGAATGCCGGCCTGACCCTGCACGTCGAGACACTCTACGGCGAGAACAGCCATCATATCGCCGAGAGCTGCTTCAAGGGGCTGGCCCGTGCCCTGCGTCGTGCCGTTGCGACGGACCCGCGAGAGGCCGGACGCGTTCCGTCCACCAAGGGAACTCTCTGAAAGAGCCGCGCCCATGCGCACATTCACGTTGCATTTCCCCCGCGATACCGAGCCGGGTGATCAGGCTGCCCTGGCGCGAGCGGAACTCGTCAAGGACGGCTTCGTCTGGGGAGCCTTCCTGTTCAGCTTTCTCTGGTTCTTCTTCCATCGCCTCTGGCTGGCGGGCCTGATCGTCCTCGTGGGCGCCGTCGGCCTTTCCGCAATCCTGGCCTTCATCAACGCCGGCGAGCTGGCCTCCACCGCAGCTTTGTTCCTCTATGCCCTTCTCGTCGGTCTCGAGGCCAACAGCTTGCGCCGGTGGACCTACGCCCGGCGCGGTCGTCCCGCAATCGACGCAGTCAGCGCCGACAGCGAGGAGGAGGCCGCCTTTAAGGCCTTCGGTCGTGCGCTCGAGCAAGATCGCGAGCACATGGCCTCGATGGCGACCCGCACGGTTCCCGCTGTCCTGCCGCGCCGGAACGATCCCGATGCGGTGATCGGCCTCTTCCCCAGCCCGGAGCCACGCCGGTGAGCGTGGCGATCATCGATTACGGATCGGGCAATCTTCACTCGGTCGCCAAGGCTTTCGAGCGGGCCGCCGAGGAGGCCGGCCTCACCGAGGTCATCACCGTGACCAGCGATCCCGATACGGTGCGGCGCGCGGATCGCATCGTCCTTCCGGGCGTCGGGGCCTTCGCGGATTGCCGGCGCGGACTCGATGCGGTGCCCGGGATGGTCGAGGCTCTGACCGAGGGCGTTCGCGAGCGCGGACGTCCCTTCTTCGGCGTCTGTGTCGGAATGCAGCTGATGGCGAGCCGCGGTCTCGAATACGAGACCACCGAGGGGCTCGGCTGGATCCGGGGAGACGTCAAGGCGATCACGCCCGACGATCCTTCCCTGAAGATCCCGCATATGGGCTGGAACACCCTGGAGACGCGGCGCGACCATGCCTTGTTGGATGATATTCCAACAGGGCCGGACGGCCTTCACGCCTATTTCGTGCACTCCTATGCGCTGCAGCCGGAAGATGCCGGCGACGTCGTCGCGACATGCGCCTATGGCGGGCCGGTCACCGCCCTCGTGGCCCGGGACAACATGGCCGGCGCCCAGTTTCATCCGGAGAAGAGCCAGACGCTAGGGCTCCAGATGATCGCGAATTTCCTGAGATGGTCGCCGTGATCCGTGAGCCCGCCGCTCCGCCGGTTCGAACCGGGCATCATCCGATTCTCCCATCCTGCTTGCTGATCGATTTCCCGAGGCCATCGCCGTGATCCTGTTTCCCGCCATCGACCTCAAGGAAGGCCGCTGCGTCCGGCTCGTCCAAGGCGACATGGATCAGGCGACCGTGTTCAACGACGATCCCGCAGCGCAGGCGGCCCTGTTCAAATCGCAGGGTTTCGCCTGGCTGCACGTGGTCGATCTCGACGGCGCCTTCGCGGGACGGCCGATGAATGCGGCAGCCGTGGATGCCATCCTGGCGCGCATCGGCATTCCCGTACAGCTCGGCGGCGGGATCCGCACCATGCGCACGGTGGATGGCTGGCTCGAGAAGGGGATCGCCCGGGTCATCATCGGAACGGCGGCCGTCCGGGACCCGGATTTCGTCAAGGAGGCGGCACGGCTTCACCCGGGGCGGGTCGCCGTCGGGATCGATGCCAAGGATGGGCTCGTGGCCGTCGAGGGGTGGGCGCAGACCTCGACGCTCAGCGCCGAAGAGCTCGGCCGCCGCTTCGAGGATGCCGGGGTCGCGGCCATCATCTACACCGACATTGCCCGCGACGGCGTCCTCAAGGGCCTCAACATCGAGGCGACGCTCGCCCTCGCTCGCGCGGTGTCGATTCCCGTGATCGCCTCGGGCGGCCTTGCCTCCATGGCCGATATCGAGCGCCTGGCCGAACCGGATTGCGCCATTCTCGGAGGCGCGATCACGGGGCGCGCCCTCTATGACGGCCGGATCGATCCCGCCAGGGCGCTTGCCCGGCTGGCCGGCAAAGGCACGGAGGCCGCGTGATGCTGAAGGTTCGTCTGATCCCGTGTCTCGACGTCAAGGACGGTCGGGTCGTGAAAGGCGTGCAGTTCGTCGACCTGCGCGATGCCGGCGATCCCGTCGAAGCCGCCAAGGCCTACGACGCCGCCGGCGCCGACGAGCTGTGTTTCCTCGACATCACGGCGAGCCACGAGGATCGCGGCATCCTGCTCGACGTGGTGCGCCGCACGGCGGAGGCCTGTTTCATGCCGCTCACGGTGGGCGGCGGCGTGCGCAGTGTCGACGATATCCGGCGTCTCCTGCTCGCGGGCGCCGACAAGGTCTCGATCAACACCGCCGCCGTGAAGAACCCCGATTTCGTCCGCGAGGCTGCCGAGAAATTCGGTGACCAATGCATCGTGGTCGCCATCGACGCGAAGCGGGTTTCGGCCGATGGCGAGCCGGCGCGCTGGGAGATCTTCACCCATGGCGGCCGCAACCCGACCGGTCTCGATGCGGTGGAGTTCGCAAGGAAGGTCGCATCCCTCGGGGCTGGGGAATTGCTGGTCACCTCCATGGACAGGGACGGCACGAAGGCGGGATATGATCTCGCCCTCGCGCGGGCGATCTCCGACTCCGTTCCCGTCCCGGTCATCGCCTCGGGTGGGGTCGGGACCCTCGATCACCTCGTCGAAGGCATCCGGGACGGGCATGCGAGCGCCGTCCTGGCAGCCTCGATCTTCCACTTCGGCACCCATTCGATCGCCGAGGCCAAGGCCTATATGGCCGAGGCGGGTCTCAGGGTACGGCTCGACCCTCCGAACCGGCCCGTTCGGCCCGGGCGCGCAGCAGCGTGACCCCTGCAAGGGATCGATGTCATGGACGTCGACGAGGATAAGACCGACGAGGCGGTGCTCGTGCTTTTGTGGCTCACGCTGCATGACGGAAACCGGGCCTGGAAAGGCTTCGACTGGGATGCCCTGGATCGTCTGCACGGCAAGGGCCTGATCGGGAATCCGGCCAACAAGGCCAAATCGACCGTCCTGACCGAGGAGGGCTGCAGCGCGCCAAGGAACTCTTCCATCGGCTCTTCGTGCGCCCGGCATAGCCTCTCCGGGCCGAGACTGTCTTTCCGAGGCCGGAATCGCTCCTGGCGTTCTGTCCGGGCACGATTGTTGCGGAAAAGCGGTTTCCCCTGTTGCGAATGATGCTCTAGAGCATGCCGGTCCAGTTGGATCTACCGTGTGACCGCATTCACCCTTTCTGATCTCGCGCGCATCGTGACCGAGCGCGCCGGAAGTCCACCCTCGGAATCCTATACCGCCAAGCTTCTGGAAGGCGGTGCCTCGCGAACCGCGAAGAAATTCGGGGAGGAGGCCGTCGAGGCCGTAATTGCCGCGACCACCGGCGACCGCGCGGGTCTCGTCGCAGAAAGCGCCGATGTGCTTTATCATCTTCTCGTCATGCTGCACGGGGCCGACGTGCCGCTCGAGGAGGTACTTGCGGAACTCGAACGCCGGACGGGCCGCTCCGGTCTCGAAGAGAAGGCGTCCCGAAAGCAGTGACGTCCTGCACGGAGCAGGCGCCGGGCTTGTCGGATGGACCGGGACAGGTGACGCATGATGATCGAATTGGGAACAGCAACGGAAACGACGGATCAGTTCCTGGGGCGGCCGCCCCCTCCCGAGGCGGCCGTGTCTCCGTCGCCCTATCGTACGTTCTCTCGGGACGAATGGGCGCGGCTGCGCGCTGACACGCCGCTCACGCTGACGGCCGAGGACGTGCTTCGGCTGCAGTCGCTCAACGACCCGGTCTCCCTCGACGAGGTTGTCGAGATCTACCTGCCGCTGTCGCGGCTTCTCTCCCTCTACGTGGCGGCGACGCAAGGATTGTTCAAAGCCACGCAGCGCTTCCTTCTCGCCGAGAACGAGGGGAAGGCCCCCTACATCATCGGCCTTGCGGGATCGGTCGCGGTCGGCAAGTCATCGACTGCACGTCTCCTGAAAGCGCTCCTGGCCCGCTGGCCGAATACCCCGAAGGTCGATCTCGTCACGACCGACGGCTTTCTCCTTCCGAATGCCGAGCTCAGGCGGCTCGGCCTGATGGAGCGCAAGGGCTTTCCGGAGAGCTACGACACCGGCGCCCTGCTTCGCTTTCTCGCGCAGATCAAGGCCGGGGGGCGGAACGTCAAGGCGCCCGTCTATTCTCATCTCGTCTATGACGTGATCCCCGGAGAAGAGATCGTCATCGAGAGTCCGGACATCCTGATCGTCGAGGGCCTCAACGTGTTGCAGCCGGCGCGGCTCCCGAAGGACGGCACGGCCATTCCCTTCGTGTCCGACTATTTCGACTTTTCGATCTATATTGATGCCGACGAGGAGGACCTGCGGCGCTGGTACGTGAACCGCTTCCTCACGCTCCGCCACACGGCCTTCCGGGATCCGAAGTCCTTCTTCCACCGCTATGCGGAACTCTCGGAGGAGGATGCCGTCGCGACGGCCGAAGGCCTCTGGCACAGGATCAATCTCCCGAACCTGCGGGAGAACATCGTTCCGACCCGCCAGCGCGCGGGGCTCATCCTGCGCAAGGATCCGAGCCATCGGATCGAAGAGGTGGCGCTGCGCCGCTTGTAAGGCAGCGCGTCACCCCATGATCTCTGCAACGATCGCCTGAACGCGGGCTGCCCTTCCCGTCGCGGGTTCAGGTCATCCCGTCCAGCAGGCCGGCCTGACGGGCGAAATCGCGAAGGTTCGCCTGTGGGCGGGCTCCGATATGGGTGATGATCTCGGCCGCCGCGAGGCCGCCGAGGCGTGCGCAATCGACGAGGTCGAGTTCGCGACTCAGGCCTGCGAGGAATCCCGCCGCGAAGAGATCTCCGGCTCCCGTAGTGTCGACGACCGCCTCGACCGGATGAGCCGGCACCGCGTGCGTCTCCTCGCGGGTCACCACGAAGGCTCCGTCGGCGGAGCGGGTGACTACGCCGAGAACGCCTTCCCCCCGAAGCGCCGCGAGCGCCGTCTCCGGGTCGGAGGTGCCGTAAAGGCTCTGGAGTTCGTGAATGTTCGCGAACAGGATATCGAGGCTGCCGTCCCGCATGAGTCCGAGGAACTCGTCCCGGTAGCGGTCGACACAAAACGGATCCGAGAGGGTCAGCGCGACACGGTTGCCTGCCTCGTGCGCGATGCGGACGGCCTTGCGGAAAGCCTCCTTCGCGGCCGGCGGATCCCAGAGATATCCCTCGAGATAGACGAAGCGCGAGCCCCGCACCGTTTCGTCGTCCACGTCGTCCGGCGTAAGGTTCTGGCACGCGCCGAGATAGGTGTTCATCGTGCGCTCGCCGTCGGGCGTCACGAGGATGAAGCTGCGCGCCGTTGCAGGACCGTCGCCCGCGAAGGCAACGTCGTAGTGAACGCCCGCGGCGCGAAGATCATGCGCAAAATGGCGACCGGTCTCGTCGTCCCGGACCTTGCCGATGAATCCGGAGCGGACGCCGAGTGACGCGATGCCCGCTGCGGTATTGGCGCCCGAGCCTCCCGACACGATCGTCGCCGGGCCCATGGCGGCGAAGAGCTGCTCGGCGCGCGCCTCGTCGATCAGCTGCATGGCCCCCTTGTGGACGTTCTGGGCCAGCAGGAAGGCCTCGTCGGTCCGAGCAATCACGTCGACGATGGCATTTCCGAGAGTCAGGACATCGAGGCTGTGGGGCATGGGACCGCGCTGGTGAAGGGGGGTGGCGGCCTTTCGCATCCCCCGGCAGGAGGGTCAAGCCGGGCCGGTCGCCAGGCCGGCCCTGGAGAACCGCACCCCTGCAAGGAAGAGATTCAGGGCGGAGGGGTCCGGACTTCCGGCTCGTCGCCGCGAGCGCCGGCCGGAGCCCGGCGAAGGAGGGCCTCGTCAAGCACCGCAAGGATCTCCGCGATCTCTTCCGGATTCAGGCTCCTGATCTCGCGGGAGAGGCGGTTTGCCAGAAGCGTCGCTTCCGGCGAGAGGCGCGCCGTGTCGATCTTCACACGAGGATCCGAAAGGTCGGCAAGACGGGCAAGCTCGTCCGCCTCGTCCCAGATGATGTTGAAATATTGCAAAGTCCCCTGGATCAGCGTCCAGGTCGGCTTGCCGCGTTCACCGCGCTCCAGCGCCGAGAGATAGGCGCTCGAGACGCCGAGATGGGCCGCCATGTCCTTGAGAAGGAGGCCGCGTTCGCGGCGCAGCCGCCGAACCCGTTCACCGAAGGGTGTCATACCACGGGCCCTGCTTGCCGATTGGCGGGCCTGGCGCGGTCACGATTCCTGACCAAGCCACACCGGACGTCAGAACCGCAGGCCGTCGGTGTCATGCGCGCAATCCGGGAGCATGTCCGTTCCGCCTCATCATGTCCGAGATCCCGCATGCCGTCGAGCGGGCGTCCGAGCCGCGGTGCCGTGACGGCCGACCGGGAAACGCCCGATGCCGCTATTCATGCCCGAGATCCCGCGTGCCGTCGACGGAGTCGGACGTACAATGCACCGGAACCGCCATGGTGAGGAGAGGCCTCCTCGAATCCGAGCACGAGGGATCGGAGGTCTGCCAGCCGCAGCCAATGCGGGACGACCCTGCGCAGGACGCCCCGCTCCTCGAACGGTCCCTCGCCCGCGGAGGCGCCGCCCTTGCCCGTCACGACGAGAACGAGGCTGCGACCTTCTCCCTGTGCGCGGCGCAAGAAGCCGATCAGGACGGCATGGGCCTGATCCTGACGCATTCCGTGGAGGTCGAGGACGGCGTCCGGACGCTCGGTCCCGCGCCGCAATTTCAGGCGTGTGCGGCGCTCGAGCGGCGCGAGCGGGGGCAGGGCAGGAGGGGCCTGCACGCGCGCGACCCTGTCATCGCGGATCGCCTTCGGTTGGGCCGAGCCGCTCTCGGCCGGAGGCTGCGGAGTCGGAGGCGCCTCCGGGATCTCGCGCCCCGGGAGAGGCACGGTCCGGCGGGCAACTTCGGCCCAGAGCCGCTGCTCCTCAGCGCTCAGAATCCTCACTCGCCGCCGCATCCCCGGCCTTCATGGATTCTGCGCCGGACGCGGGCGGAGGACGACGAAATCGGTGGTGTGCCGTAGAAGCCCCGCCCGCGTCCCCGCGGCCGCTCCGCTTCCGAAGAAGAAATCGCCCCGGGCCGGACCAACGATCGCGGATCCGGTATCCTGCGCGATCATCAAGCGGGCCAGCGGCTCGGTGCGCGACAGGGTCACGGGGAGTTCGCCCTCCAGCCAGAACGGCAGACCGTAGGGCCAGAGACCGCGGTCCACCGCGAGCGACCGGCCCGGGGTAAGGGACATGCCGGCGCCTCCGATCGGGCCGTCCTCGGAAGCGAGTTCCTCTGCCTCCCGGAAGAAGATGTAGGAGCGGTTTTCCTGCATGAGCGTCCGGGCCGGTTCCGGGTTGTCGCGCAGCCATTGCATGAGCCGTTCGAGGCTCATCTCCTCGAGGGGGATCTCGCCCATCTCGACGAGGCGACGCCCGATCGACGTGTAGGGATGGCCGTTTCGTCCGGCATAGGCGACCCGCGTGGCCGTCCCGTCGCGAAAACGGATCCGAGCCGAACCCTGGACATGGATGATGAAGGCCTCGCCCGGCTCACGCAGATAGACGATGGGCCGCGCCCGGTCGCCGAGCGCCCCGGCCTCGATCGCCGCACGATCCGGATAGGGCTCGTAGCCGGAATTCGTCCTGCGCGCGGCCTGCAGAGACGGATTGATGCCCGGCAATCGCTCACTCGCCCGGATCGTCACGAGATCGTCGGGTCGCGCCAGGAGCGGGGTACCGAAACCGTCCCCGGGGCTGCGCGACCCCAGGAATTCAGGCTCGTAATATCCCGTCAGAAACCCGCTGCCGGAAGGCGGATGAATCCGGAACGGGCTGAAATGAGTCTCGAAGAAGGTGCGCGCTGCCGCTCGGGAGAGTTCTCCGGCCGACAGGGCGATCCCGCAGACGGCGCGGAGATCCTGTTCCGTGTCGCGGGCGGGCCGAAGCGGCTCGGCCTCGCCGAGCCCGACCTTGCAGGTTCTCTGAAACGTGCGGAACGCGGCTTCGTGATCGTCGTCGGCCCAGCCGCTCAGGGCCTCGAAGGCGATGGGCTCGAGCCGAGCGGGAAACGGGTCCGCGCTGCAGGACATGGACGTCAGGATCCCGGCCACGAGGCCGCTCGCAACCCGCAGGCCGCGATTCATTGTCCTGCTTCGGTCGCGATCAAGCGCCAGTTCGGGTCCCGGCTGCCGAGTTTCCGGTCGAAGGTCCAGACATCGGTCACATCGACGACCGCATCGGAGCTTCCGTCGACCACCGCGCCGCTCGCGTCGCGGGTCGCCGTGATGAGCTTCGACAGGAAGCGGACCGTGATCTCGCCGGTGCCCTGACGGACCTCGGCGCCGACGATCTCGGCCTTGTCGATGGAGACGAAGGTCGTCTCGACCTTCTCGCCTCGGCGTTCCCGATCGATGATGGCCTTCTCGAAACCGTCGTAGACGTCCTTCCGGAGAAGATCCTTGAGCGCGCGGCGGTCGCCATGAGCGAAGCTCATCACGATCATCTCGTAGGCGGCTTTGGCCCCTTCCAGGAAGGTGCCGGCGTCGAACGACGGCTCGGCACGGGCGATCTCGTCGAGGCCCGCAGCAATGGGGGATCCCGGTTCCGCAAAGCCCTTCCAGCGATCTGCGGGCGGTGTCGGCGCCGGCTGCGCGCCCGGCAGCCGGACGACGTTGTCCTGCTCGGGGCCGTTGCCGGAGGGTCGTGACTGTTGGTCGCGGCGCGCCAGCGGATCGAACGGCTGCTGCTCGTGACCGGTTTTCTGTCCGAGAACTGAACGCAGGCGCCAGATCACGAAAACGGCCAGGACGAGAAAGATAAGGGTCGTGACGTCGAAGCTGTCCTGCATCATCGATCCGGTCTGAAGTGTCGGCCTCGGCCGTTCTGGCATCGCCGGGTCAACGGCGCGGGCTTGACGCCTGCCATATGGGGTGTGGTCGTGGTATCATCCACCTCTTCCGTCGACAAGCGACGTGCGCCGACGCGACGGGCTCGCCCGCAAAGACATCCTCGTCGAGACATAATGCCTTGGCCCGGGAGGCGCGATCGTCGGATTCTGCAGGCGTGGTGCTCCAGTCTTTAATGGTCTTTTGAAAGTCCGACTCATCGCATGGCGAAGAGTTCCTGGTGGAATCGCTTCGCCACATTCATGTCCTGTCCCGCGAAATCCTGCCGAAGCGCCGAACCGAATCCCGACGGACCGCAGAACCAGATGCTGGCCTCCTGCCAATCGGCAACGGCGGCGCGAATGCGGTCGCCCGTCAGCAGGCCGTCGCGAGCATCGTAGAGGATGTGCAGGTTGACGTTTGCGGCCTCCGCGTCGGCCCGCAACTTAGCGATGGCTTCTTCGCTGTAGTCGGCTGTCGTGTGAAACAGATCGATCACCTGCGAGCGGGCCTTGGTGGGAACGGCTTGTCGCCGCAGGGCGAGCTCCTTCATCCGGGCGATGAAGGGCGTAATGCCGATGCCGGCGCCGATCCAGACCTGCCGCGGGCGGTCATCGTCGAACGTGAAGCAGCCATAGGGACCTTCGACCTTCACCGGCCGCCCGATATGCAGCATCTCGGGCAGGCGCCGCGTGTAATCGCCCAGCTCCTTCGTCACGAAGATGATCCGATGCTCGATGGAATTCCACGCCGAAGCGATCGTGAAGGGATGCGCCCCCTCGGCTTCCTTCGTCGTGAGGAACGCGAACTGGCCCGCTTCATGTCCGGGCCAGCCCTTCGGCAGGTCGATCTCGCCTTCGAGCACGCGAAGCTCCGGGAAGTAGTGCAGCCGGGTGATGGTGCCGTCGACCTTGCGGCCGGCGCCGACGCGGCGGAGCAGGACGACGACGGCTGCAACCGTCCCACCGGCCAGCATGACGGCCATGAGCGGGCCCAGCGGCGCCGTCCAGTAGCTGAACTGGAGTAGCACGACCGTGTGGAAGACCAGCACCAGATAGACGACCGCGAGCAGTCGGTGGGTCTTGTAGAAGAGCCGGTAGGGAACCCGTTGGATGAGGGCCACGGCGATGAGGAGCACGGCCGCGTAGAAAGCCCACTCGCCGATGCTTTCCGCGGTGCCGCGCTGCGTCGACAGGACCTGCTGCAGGGTATTGTCGATGGGGGGCCGCGGACCACGGCTCGGCCGCTCCAGCCAGCCGAACCCGACCGCCCATTTGGGCCCCTGCACCCAAAGCCAGTGCACGGTCCCGAGGACGAGGCCGCCGATGCCGAGCCACTTGTGGAGACGGTACATCTTGTCGAGGCCGGCGAGCCATCGCTCCGGCCATTGCGGGCGCAAGGCCAGGATCATCGCGAGGCTCATGCACCCCATGGCCAGAACACCGCTGAGCTGAATCATCGACCCGCGCAGAGGAAAGAAGCCAGCGGGCCTCAGGGCGAGCGGGTCGGCGATCAGCCACAGGCCGGCCAGCAGCGCGAGCCCACCCCAGAATGCGAGTTTGATCGTTCTCACCGCGTGCTCCCATGTGCTGCGGCCCCGACGACCTGGATCGAGACAAAAGTTCTCTTAACGTCATGCAGCATCGCGGCATTGATCTCTCTCAAAGGGCGGATCCAGGCCGGCTGATCGGGCTCCTTGACGACACGATCGATCGCACGGCTCTGGATGCATCGTCCGAAGCCGTGTCCCTGTGTCGTTCTGCCCTTGCGTGCGCTTGTTCACCCCTCTGAAGCGTGGTAGCGCGGGCTTCCGCGGCCCGTCGCCGATGCAGCGCAATGGGCGCTCCGTTCGGGCCTTGATCCCTCATCCCTCCGGGAGCTTCGTTCATGGCCGATTCTCCGGCGACCAATGGTGGCGCACAGCCCAATGTGCCTTCGCTGAACGCCCTCGCTCAGTACTGCAAGGACTTCTCTTTCGAGAATCCGTCCGCACCGCGCTCTCTGCAGCCGCAGGCGCAGGGACCTCAGATCAATCTCCAGGTGAACGTGAACGCGAAGGCGTTGTCGGAAACCGATTTCGAGGTGGACCTCGCCCTGTCGGGAGACGCCAAGGTCGGGGACGATGTGCTGTTCGCCTTCGAGCTCACTTATGGCGGTGTGTTCCGCGTCCAGAACATCCCGCAGGATCAGCTTCATCCTGTGATCATGATCGAGTGTCCTCGGCTGCTTTTCCCCTTTGCACGCCAGATCGTCGCCGATGCCGTGCGCAACGGGGGATTCCCGCCGCTCTACATCGATCCGATCGATTTCGTGGCGCTTTACCGCCAGCGTGCTGCAGAGATGCAGGCTCAAGGCGTGGGCCAGACGGCAACGGCGTAGCCCGGCATCAGGCGCCATCGGCGAGGCAAGGAGCGGCTCAAGCCGCTTGTCGCGATGGCGCCTCGGATGCGGTCCGGAAAGCTGGAATTCCTCTTCCCGAAAACGCGCGGCCGTCAGGCCGCCGGTGCGCTTGAGGCCTGTGTTTCTTCGACCTTGATGTAGTCTCGCCAGATTGCCTGAGGCCCGAGCTTCAGCACGAAAGCCTCGTGTCGTTCGCGCTCGGCGTCCGTGAGGCGGGTCTGCGCCGGCCCGGTCCGGCGCTGGCGAACCGGAGCCTCCGCGCCGAGCTGCGGACCTGACAGGGTGGGTCCGAGGGACAGGCCGAGATCCGGCTGCTTGCCGCCGATCAGCTCGATATAGACTTCGGCGAGGATCTCGGCGTCGAGCAGGGCGCCGTGCTTGGTGCGGCGAGAATTGTCGATGCCATAGCGCGAGCACAGGGCGTCGAGGTTGTTCGGCGCGCCGGGATGCTTGCGTCTCGCCAGAGCGAGCGTATCGACCACGCGCTCCATCCCGATGAAAGGATGGCCGGTGCGCCGGAATTCTTCGTTCAGGAAGCCGATGTCGAAAGCGGCATTGTGAATGACGAGCCTGGCGTCGCCCACGAAGGCCAGAAACTCCTCGACGATCGCCGCGAAGACGGGCTTGTCCGCCAGGAACTCGTCGCTGAGCCCGTGCACGGCCAGAGCCCCTGCCGAGACTGCGCGCTGCGGGTTGATGTAGACGTGGTAGGAGCGGCCCGTCGGAAAGTGATTGAGGAGCTCGACGCCGCCAATCTCGATCACGCGGTCGCCCTTCGTGGCTTCCGTCCCGGTCGTCTCCGTGTCGAGCACGATCTCCCGCATCACCCGGCCTTCTCGCGCATCCGCAGCACCCTCCCGGGGCGCCCGGCAAGGCTTGCCAAGATAGAGCGGACCTGCGCCTCGGCGGAATCGAGGCCACGGCTCGTGTCCACAAGGAAATGCGCACGGCGGCGCTTTTCGGCGTCCGGCATCTGCCGGGACAGGATCTGCTCCAAGGTCGCGACCGTGGTGCCCGGGCGCGCGAGGACGCGCTCCCGCTGCACCGCCGCGGGCGCTGTGGCCACGACGACCGCATCGCAGCGGCGGTCGCCCTGCGTCTCGAGGAGGAGGGGAACATCAAGGACCACCAGGGGTGCATCCGCGGCGCGCTTCAGGAAAGCCTGCTCGCTTTCGCGCACGAGGGGATGAACGATCGCCTCGAGACGATGCAAGGCCTCGGGATTCCCGAGAACCGCAGCCCGCAGGCGGTCCCGGTCGACGATGCTCGCCGCCGTCGTTCCCGGGAAGGCGCTCTCGATCAGCGGTACCGCGGCCCCGGCATAAAGCGCATGCACGGCGGCATCGGCGTCGTGGACCGGCACGCCGAGACGTCGGAACAGCCCCGCCGTCGTGGATTTCCCCATGGCGATCGAGCCGGTCAGTCCGAGGATGAAGGTCATCGATGCCCCACGATGTCGGCTTCGATCAGCCTTCTGAGTTCCGGATCCACCTTCGGCGTGACCCCGAACCAATGGGAGAAGCCCGGCACCGCCTGGTGGAGCAGCATGCCGAGGCCGTCGACCCTGCGCAGCCCGAGCGCACGGGCGGTGGCGAGAAGCTCCGTCTCGAGCGGAACATAGACGATATCGCACACGATGCCGTGGCGCGGCAGGCGGCCGAGAGTAAGCTTCAGCGGTGGCTGGCCGGCCATCCCGAGCGTGGTCGTGTTGACCAGGAGGTCCGTTTTCGGGAGAGCCCGTTCGAGATCGTCCCAGTCCAGAGCTTCGAGCGTCGGGCCCGTTGGCGTAGCCATTCCTTCGACGAGTTCGCGGGCCTTCGCCAGGGTTCGGTTCGCGACCACGATCCGTTCGAGGCTCCGTCCCGCCAGTCCCGCAACGATCGCGCGCGCTGCACCGCCGGCGCCGAGAACGAGAGCCGTCCGCGTGGAGGCATCCCAGCCCTCGCCGAGGCTGTCGTCGAGATGCGCCATGAAACCCGTGATGTCGGTGTTGTCGCCGACGAGCGTATCGCCCTCGAACCACAGGGTGTTCACGGCCTGCAGTTGCGCAGCCCGGTCGGTGACGCGGCCGAGCAGGCGGAAGACCGCCTCCTTATGGGGTACGGTCACGTTCCCACCTGCGAATCCCCGGTCGCGCATCGTCGCGAGAAAATCCCTCAGGGCTTCAGGAGGCACGTCGATGCGCTCATAGGACCCCGGAATGCCGTGCTTGCGGAGCCAGTATCCGTGGATGAGGGGAGAGCGCGAATGGGCGATCGGATGACCGATCACGAATGCCTTCTTCATGGAAGTCCCGGCTCCTCGACCGGCCCGGTGCGACGGGGCTTTGTCACGGTTCCTTGCTCGATGGATTGATCAGAGGGCCAGCTTGCCCTGTCGCCGGAGAGCGGCCAGCAGGGGGAGCAATGGCAGTCCCAGGATCGTTGCGTGATGGCCCGTCACGGATGCGAACAGGTGCAGGCCATAGCCTTCGATCTGATAGGCGCCGACACTCGTGAAGGCGCGCTCGCCGACCATGTCGAGATACAGGGCGATCGCACCCGGCGACAGATGGCGCATCGTCAGCTGGGCTTGATCCACGATCGTCTCGACGATCTCTCCGGCCTGGCTCAGGACGGCAGCCGAGTGGAGGACATGCGTGCGTCCCATGAGGGCGCTCAGGTGGCTCTCTGCGGCCCTGCGGTCCTGCGGCTTGTGAAAGATCCGCCCGTCGCAGGACAGCACCTGGTCCGCGCCGAGGACGAGCCGGTCGGGATTGCGGCGGCTGACGGCGCGCGCCTTTTCCCCGGCCAGACGCGTCGCGAGTGCGTCCGGCGCGAGGCCTCGGCAGGAGGCCTCAATCTCCCGTTCATCCACCTCTGGCGATTGCTGGTCGACGGGGATGGCGACCGCCTCGAGCAGCAGACGCCGGGTCGGGCTCGCCGAGGCGAGCAGGAGGGGAGGACCGATCCAGAGAGATCTCATCGGGGGTTCATGGTCTCGAAAGTGCGGAACAGGGCGGCCCGAAGAGCAGATCTCCGGCAGGGGAGCAGGCGAGGGGCCGGAACCGGATTACCGGGCCAGGGCCGAACAGGCTACTCCGCGATGAACTTGAGGCGATGGTCGCGGTAGAGATCGAGAATCGCCGCGGCGGTTTCCTCGATCGACCGACGCGTCACGTCGATCATGGGCCAGTTGTGGCGGGCGCAGAGCTTGCGCGACAGGGCAATCTCCTCGGCCACCGCATCCCGATCCACATACGAGGTCTCGTCATTGGCGCGAAGGCTGAGAAGGCGGTTCTGGCGGATCTGGACGATCCGGTCCGGGCTGGCCACGAGCCCGACGATGAGGGGCTTGCGGGTTTTCTCGAGGGCTGGCGGCAACGGAACGCCGGGAACGAGCGGGATGTTGGCGGTCTTCACGCCGCGATTGGCCAGATAGATGGCCGTCGGCGTCTTGGAGGTCCGGCTGACCCCGAGCAGGATGACCTCGGCTTCCTCGAGATCGGCAGGAAGCTGTCCGTCATCGTGCATGAGCGTAAAGTTCATGGCGTCGATGCGCCGGAAGTAATCGGCATTCAGCATGTGCTGCGCGCCGGGGCGAGGGGTCGAGGCCGTGCCGAGATAGGATTGCAGCAGCGCATGAACCCCGGAAAGCACCGACAGATGCGGTGAGTTCGTGCGCCGGCAGGCCTCCTCGAGCGTGCCGACGAGGTCGGGGTCTACGATCGTATAGAGCACGATTCCGGGTGCGGCCTCGATCTCGGAGATCACCCGTTCGAGCTGCAATGCCGACCGTACGAGGGGATAGACGTGCTCGATCGCGGAAACCCCCTCGTATTGAGCTGTCACGGCCCGCGCAACGGTGATCAGGGTCTCGCCCGTGGAGTCGGAGACGAGGTGAAGATGAAAGTAGCTGCGCCCCACGAATCCGATCCTCTCATCCGGCCCAATCTTGCCCGATTCGAACGCTCGCGCCGGCGCGAGCGAGCCGTCGAGGCTGTTCAGGATCCGATCCCGGGAGAGCGGTCGACCCTGCCTCCCTTGAACGCCTCGGCCGCGGAGAGGTGCCCGCCTCCGGCATCGGCTCGTCCACGCGCGAGTCGGGACAGGGAGTCGACGAGTGTGGATAGATCACGGCGAGAGCCCCGTCCAGGGGAGCCCCGCTCCGGCATCCGGTCATGGTCGTCCACAAACGCGCCCTGCGGGAGAACGTCCGTTCTCGTCCCTGGGGAGCGAACGCCAACGCGCCGGCGCGTTAGCGGATCCGAAACCTTAACGGACTGTTAACGCTTAAGGATTTGGTAACGAATAAGGCGCCAGCGAGGCCGGCGCGATCGCCGCCGGACGCGGAGGATCTGTTGAGGATCTGTGGACGGGGTTGCAGGCCAGCGATTCACCTTCCAAGAGAAACAACAGATTCAAGATTCAAGATTTCTTTCTTTTTGGAAGAAAAGGACGAGGCGTGAGAACATCTCCCGATAAGAAGATCCTGCGGGTGCTCGGCGGAGAGCCCGTCTGGCCGCCACCGATCTGGGTGATGCGGCAGGCTGGTCGTTACCTGCCCGAATACCGCGAGGTCCGTGCCCGTGCTGGCTCGTTCCTCGACCTCTGCTATACCCCTGAGCTCGCGGTCGAGGTGACTCTGCAACCGATCCGTCGCTACGGGTTCGATGCCGCCATCCTGTTCTCGGATATCCTGGTTGTGCCCCATGCGCTCGGCCAGGGCGTCCAGTTCGTCGAGGGAGAGGGCCCGCGCCTCGAGGCGCTCGACGGCATGGCCGATCTTCAGAGGCTTTCCGAAGATCTGTCCCATGAGCGGCTGGCGCCCGTTTATGAAACGCTCGACCGGCTCACGAGGGCTCTCCCGGCTGAGACGACGCTTCTCGGGTTCTGCGGCGCTCCATGGACGGTTGCGAGTTATATGGTGGCCGGGAAGGGGACGCCGGACCAGGCGCCCGCGCGCCTCGCGGCCTACCGGGATCCGGATTTCTTTCAGGCCCTGATCGACCGGCTCGTGCGCGCGTCGATCGAGTACCTGATCCGGCAGATCGATGCCGGAGCGGAGGCGGTTCAGATCTTCGAGAGCTTCGGGGCCGCTCTTCCACCGGCGCTCTTCGAGCCGCTCTCGCTGCGTCCGATCAGCCAAGTGGTCGGCGGACTGAAAGCGGCCCGTCCGCACGCGAAGGTGATCGTCTTCGTTCGCGGTGGTGGGCAGCATCTCGCGCGCTTTGCGGAGGCCGGGATCGGGGACGCGCTCGCTCTGGACTGGACGCTCGATCCGGCCGTAATTCTTCCGACTCTGCCACCCTCGCTCGCGACGCAGGGAAATCTCGACCCTCTGGCCTTAGTGGCCGGCGGCGAGCCGCTCCGGAAGGGCATCGACGCGATCCTGGCCGCCGTGCGAGGACGGCCGCACATCTTCAATCTCGGGCACGGCATTCTGCCGGAGACGCCGCCCGAGCATGTCGCGGAACTCGTCGACCGGGTCCGCCGGAACGAGGACCGCTGATGCTGTATCTCTGGCTCAAATCCTTCCACGTGATCGCCATCATCGCGTGGATGGCGGGCATGCTCTATCTCCCGCGCCTGTTCGTCTATCACTGCGAGGCCGCGCGGGGCTCGATTCAGTCCGAGACCTTCAAGATCATGGAGCGACGCCTCCTCAAGGCGATCATCAACCCGGCGATGATCGTGACCTGGGTGCTCGGGTTGTACCTGGCGTTCGCCGGCGGCTGGTTCCAGTCGGGCTGGCTGCACGCCAAGCTCCTTCTCGTCGTCGTCCTGAGCGCCGTGCACGGCGTCCTCGTGAAGCACACCCGCGAATTCGCGGAGGACCGCAATACGCGACCGGCTCGCTACTACCGGATCCTCAACGAGGTACCGACGGTCCTGATGATCGGCATCGTCATCCTCGTGATCGTGAAGCCCTTCTGAGGTCCGTGCGGGCTTGCCAGCCGGCCACGTGTCGCGGCATTGTTGGTCCGGCTCCGGTTTCCCCTTGAGCGGCGAACTGAATCGGAGTAAACAGGAAGTCCTTCCTCCGACAGGACGCTATGCGTTTCGGCCAACAGGGCCCGCCCGACTCACATGCGTGACCCGGGACGCTGCGTCGAACGGTTTTCCCTGCATCATCCCGCGCCAGGCCTATTCGCCTGCGCCATCTATCCCGAGAGTGTTCCCGATGAGGGAGATCAAGCTCCAAGATCTCAAGTCTAAGACGCCAACCGAGCTCATTACCTTTGCCGAGGAGCTCGAGGTCGAGAACGCAAGCACCATGCGCAAGCAGGAGCTCATGTTCGCCATCCTGAAGCAGCTTGCCGCCCGCGAGACCGAGATTATCGGCGCCGGCGTGGTCGAGGTCCTTCAGGACGGGTTCGGCTTTCTGAGATCCGCCGATTCCAATTACCTGCCCGGCCCGGACGACATCTATGTCTCTCCCTCGCAGATCCGTAGGTTCGGCCTGCGCACCGGGGACACGGTCGACGGTCCGATCCGGGGTCCGAAGGAGGGAGAGCGCTACTTCGCCCTCCTCAAGGTCAATACGATCAATTTCGAGGATCCCGAGAAGATCCGGCACAAGGTCCACTTCGATAACCTGACGCCGCTCTATCCCGACGAGCGGCTGAGGCTCGAGGATGAGAATCCCACGAAGAAGGACTATTCCGCGCGCATCATCGACATCGTGGCGCCGATCGGAAAAGGGCAGCGCGCCCTGATCGTGGCGCCGCCCCGAACCGGTAAGACGGTTCTGCTGCAGAACATCGCCCAGTCGATCACCGGCAATCATCCTGAATGCTATCTGATCGTGTTGCTCATCGACGAGCGGCCGGAGGAAGTCACGGACATGCAGCGGTCCGTGAAGGGCGAGGTAGTCTCCTCGACCTTCGACGAGCCGGCGAGCCGGCATGTGCAGGTTGCCGAGATGGTGATCGAAAAGGCCAAGCGCCTCGTGGAGCACGGTCGCGACGTCGTCATCCTGCTCGATTCGATCACCCGTCTCGGTCGGGCCTACAACACCGTGGTCCCGTCCTCGGGCAAGGTGCTCACCGGCGGCGTCGACGCCAATGCCCTGCAGCGCCCAAAGCGCTTCTTTGGCGCAGCCCGCAATATCGAGGAAGGCGGCTCCCTCACGATCATCGCCACGGCCCTGATCGATACCGGCTCGAGAATGGACGAGGTGATCTTTGAGGAATTCAAGGGCACCGGTAACTCCGAGATCATCCTGGACCGCAAGGTCGCGGACAAGCGGACCTTCCCGGCAATCGACATCACACGTTCGGGCACTCGCAAGGAGGAGCTGCTGGTTCCCTCCGACGTGCTCAAGAAGATGTACGTCCTGCGCCGCATCCTGAACCCCATGGGAACGGTCGATGCCATCGAGTTCCTGCTCGACAAGCTCCGGCAGACGAAGACGAACAGCGACTTCTTCGACTCGATGAATACCTGAGCGGAGTTTTCCTGCCCTCTAGGACAGGACCGCTTCCGAATTCCACGGCCCTCGCCTTCTCTCCGCTGTCGCGAGCGGAGAGAGGCGACTTGGGGTGGCACCCGCTTTCTGGACTACTTCGCCTTCGGCTCGCAGTGACGGAAGTGGGCCCGGAGTTTCCTTTCAGTTCCGGCCGTGCTCATCCCGCACTGATGCTCTCCCCGTCATTGCGAATGAAGTGAAGCAATCCGGGCTAACGCCTCAGAATCGATGGTTTCGCCTCGGGGTCGCAAGGACAGAAGAGGCCTGTAGCCGCCACCTTTGCAAACCCCGAAAGGCCGGCCGTTGCGCCGGCCTTTCTTGTTGAGGAAGCCGGCCGATCAAGGCATCAGGATCCCGCCATGTCAGGCACGACAGAGCAGATCGACACGATTTTTGCATCGGCATCCGGCCATGGGCGGGCTGCGATCACGGTGATCCGGCTCAGCGGGCCGGCGACCCGCGCGTGCATCGAGCAGCTTGCGGGCTCGGTGCCCCCGGACCGCAGCCTTCGGTTGAGGCGGCTGCGCGATCCGGACGGCGGGGACCTCCTGGATGAAAGCCTCGTCGTCTTCATGCCGCGACCCGCGACCTTTACGGGCGAGGACCAGGCAGAACTCCACCTCCACGGGGGAGTCGCCACCCGTGCGGCCGTCCTCCGGGCGCTCGGCGCCCTGCCCGGCTGCCGGATGGCGGAGCCCGGGGAGTTTGCCCGCCGTGCCTTTCTGAACGCGCGGCTGGATCTGAGTCGCGCGGAAGGCCTCGCGGACCTGATCGATGCCGAGACGGACGCTCAGCGCCGCCAAGCTCTGAAGCAGCTCGGTGGAGGCCTCGACCAGTGGGTGGAAGACGTCCGGGAGAAGCTTCTCTCGTCGATGGCGCTCGTGGAATCGGCCCTGGATTTTTCCGACGAGGGCGATGTTCCCTTCTCGGTCACTGAAGAGGTGATTGGGACCCTGCGATCCGTGGAGCGTCGGCTCGCCGATGCTTTGGCGAACCCGGTCGGCGAGCGGATCCGCGATGGTTTTATCGTTGTGTTGGCAGGGCCTCCGAATTCCGGAAAGTCGAGTCTTCTGAATCGGCTGGCTCGGCGGGATGCAGCCATCGTGTCCCCTATTCCCGGAACGACCCGCGATGCCATCGAGGTTCACCTCGACCTGGGCGGAATCCCACTCACCGTGATAGACACGGCCGGGTTGCGCGAGAGCCATGATGTCATCGAGCAGAGCGGCATGGAAAGGACGCGCGCTCGGGCGCGTGAGGCGGACCTGATTTTGTGGCTCAGCGAGGGCGGGCGAGTTCATGCTCCCGACAGCCTGGGTGCCCCGACCCTGAGCGTGGCAACGAAGCGCGACCTGAGCGAACCGGAAGAGGCCTGTGACGTTGCGGTCTCGGCCCTGACCGGGGCGGGCGTCCCGGAACTCGTGTCGCTGCTAGGGGAGCAGGCCGCGAAGGACATGGGAAGTGCAGATCCGCTGATTACGCGGCAGCGGCATCGGGATGCTTTCAGTCGGGCTCTTCAGGCGGTTCGTCGTGCCCTCATCCTGCTGGAGGATTCCGCTGCCGAGGAACTCGTGGCGGAGGAACTCCGCCTCGCAGCCCGCGCGATCGGGACCGTGACGGGGCGGGTCGATGTCGAAGACATGCTGGACCGCTTGTTTTCGACGTTTTGCATCGGCAAGTAGAGGCTGCCGAGCGGCAAAAACCTGTGAGTCGGTGGTCAACTTCCTGAGGATAGTGTGTGAGCAACGAGATGTTTCACGTGAAACATTCGCCGGGCACCGAGTTGATGAGCTTCGACGTTGTGGTGGTCGGAGGCGGACATGCGGGCGCAGAGGCCGCAGCCGCGGCCGCCAGGGCCGGCGCAAGAATTGCGCTGGTCACGCATCGCCGCGACACGATCGGAGCCATGTCGTGCAACCCCGCCATCGGCGGTCTCGGCAAGGGACATCTTGTGCGGGAGATTGATGCTCTCGACGGCATCATGGGCCGGGCTGCCGACGCTGCCGGGATCCAATTCCGGCTCCTGAATCGGCGAAAGGGTCCGGCCGTTCGCGGCCCTCGGACACAAGCCGATCGCAAGCTTTACGCGCGCGCCATCCAGGCTGAACTCTCCGCAACCGCAAACCTCTCGATCATTGAGGGAGAGGTCGACGATCTCCGGAGCCATGACAACCGCGTTACCGGCCTCGTGCTCACCGACGGTCGCGAACTTACGGCGGCAGCCATCGTCCTGACGACCGGCACCTTTCTACGCGGTCTGATTCATATTGGTGAACGGAAGATCCCGGCCGGTCGCGTCGGCGAGAAGCCCGCGCTGGGCCTGTCCACGACTCTCGAACGCCTCGGTTTCGGGCTCGGGCGTCTCAAGACGGGAACCCCTCCCCGTCTCGACGGGCGAACGATCGATTGGGCCGGCGTCGAAAAACAACCCGCGGATCGCGACCCCGTCCCGTTCTCAAGCCTGACCTCCCGGATCGTGACGCCGCAGATCGAGTGCGGCATCACCCGGACCCTGCCCCGGATTCACGATCTCATCCGTGCGAATCTTCACCGGGCACCGATGTATTCGGGAAACATCACGGGCCGAGGACCCCGCTACTGCCCTTCCGTCGAGGACAAGGTAGTCCGCTTCGCGGACCGGGACAGCCATCAGATCTTCCTCGAACCGGAAGGGCTCGATGACGCGACGGTCTATCCGAACGGCATTTCGATGTCATTGCCGGAAGAGATCCAGACCGAGATCGTTCGCCTGATTCCCGGCCTTGAGCACGCACGGATGCTGCGCCCCGGTTATGCGGTCGAATACGACTATATCGACCCACGCCAGCTTCACCCGACCCTTGAGACGCGTGCGCTCGGGGGCCTCTACCTGGCAGGCCAGATCAACGGCACGACCGGATACGAAGAAGCGGCTGCTCAGGGTCTCGTAGCTGGGTTGAATGCGGCTTTGCGGGCAAGCGGCAACGATGGCGTCGTCTTCGATCGGACCACATCGTACCTTGGCGTGCTGATCGACGACTTGGTCACGAAAGGCGTCACCGAGCCCTATCGCATGTTCACCTCCCGCTCGGAGTTCCGGCTGAGCCTCCGCATCGACAACGCAGACGAGCGCCTGACTCCGCTCGGTCTCGCCGCCGGTTGCGTCGGCCAAGCGCGCGAGCGGATGTTCCGAGAAACTCTCGCCCGGCTCGAGGGCGCGCGCCGGAATCTGCAGGGCTGGACTGTCACGCCCCAGGAGGCCGCTCGGCACGGCCTGTCTCTCAATCAGGATGGTCTCCGCAGGAGTGCATTCCAGCTCTTGTCCTATCCGGATCTCGACTGGGCTGCTCTCGCCCGGATCTGGCCCGAGATGCTCGACGTCGAGACGTCCATTGCCGACCGCCTAAGCAGCGATGCCCAGTATGCCGTCTATATGGATCGCCAGCGCGCGGACGTCGCGGCTTTCAAACGGGACGAAGCGATCCTTCTCGACGAGACCATTGACTATGCGACCCTGTCCGGACTTTCGCAGGAGCTCCGCAGCAAGCTGGCCGCCGTCCAGCCGACGACGCTCGGTCAGGCCGCGCGGATCGAAGGAATCACTCCTGCTGCGATCACGCTGCTCGCCGCCCACGCACGGCGTCGGATGGCGATTGGCCAGCGTGAACGTGCCGGTTCTCGCGCGGCGGAGGAGCCGGTGCTTTCATGATCCGGTTTAGTGGCTCCCTCCCTCTCACCTCTCTCTTGGCGGGAGAGGTCGACGCCCGGAGGGCGGCGGGTGAGGGTGGCTTCGCTAAGGTGGCAAGCACTGTGCCGCTCTCGCGCCCAAAAAGAGTAACGCAGCGTTTCCCCTCTCACCCGGACGCTTCGCGTCCGACCTCTCCGTCCAGGGGAGAGGTGAAGCTCTGCCTCTCCTACCAAGTGAAAGACCGCCCCGAGGCTGCAGATCAGGGTGGCAGCGTCGGTATTGCAAGCACGGCATCTCGTGGCACTCGACCAAGGGATTATTGCGTTTTTCCCCTCACGCGCTCGCTGACGCGCGCGGCCTCGCCCATTGGGGAAGAGCAAAGGGAGCAGCCGCGCGCACATCACCGGTCCCACCGAAGCGAGGGGTTAGACGCGAAGCATCCGGATGAGGGAGGCAGTGCGAGGCTCATAAGCACGGCACGAAGCTGCGCTCCGCAGAGAAGGAAGGGGGGATCCCTCTTCGCCCGCGCGTTTGCACGGGCGGTTCCTCTCTCGAGGGTAGAGGTGAAGCGCTGTTTTTCGCTTTCTGGAAGAGATCAGAACGTGGGTGGCAAACCGTGACGGCCCCCGCCCTCCCCGCGGGCGAGGAAGCGCTAAAGGGGTTCGATGTTTCACGTGAAACAATGGACCGGCTTCGCATCCTCGTCACCGAACTCCGCCGCTGGCAGAGCATCAAGAATCTCGTCGGACCGGGAACGCTCGATGCGGTCTGGACCCGTCACATCGCAGACTCTCTTCAGCTTCTTGCGCTCGTCCCCGACGCCCCGCAGACCTGGCTGGATCTCGGCTCCGGCGCAGGGTTTCCCGGACTCGTCACCGCGATCGCGGCGCCATCCGGTTCGCGGGTGCACCTGGTCGAAAGCAACTCTCGAAAATGCGCCTTCCTGCGCCATGCCGCGCGTGCGACCGGTGCGCCGGCTCAGATTCATGAGGGTCGAATCGAGAACCTGGTCGGTCCCTTTGTGGGGCAGGTCGACATCGTCACGGCCCGCGCTCTCGCGCCGCTCACCCAACTCCTGGCATGGAGCGGCCCCGTGCTGACAAAAGGTGCAATCGGACTGTTCCTGAAGGGGAGGGAGGCCACGAGCGAATTGACCGAGGCGCAACGATCGTGGAGATTCCATTATGAGGCCATTCCGAGTCGCACCGATTCTCAGGCGCGAATTCTTCGGATTGCCGACCTTGCGAGCCAATCATGAACATACAATCCAGTGAGCCTCTCGCGAGAACGGGCTCGCGAAACCCGCGGATTCTTGCACTCGCCAACCAGAAGGGCGGCGTCGGCAAGACCACCACGGCCATCAATCTCGGGACGGCGCTCGCCGCCATCGGCGAGAAAGTTCTCGTCCTCGATCTCGATCCGCAGGGCAACGCTTCTACGGGACTCGGCATCGATCGCAGGAACCGCCGGGTTTCGACCTACAATGTGCTCACGGGCGATTCCCCCCTGGCAGCCGCTGTGGTCGACACGGCGGTTCCCCGCCTGTCGGTCGCGCCGTCGACTCTCGACTTGCTTGGGGTCGAACTCGAGATCGCCCACGACCGCAACCGGGCCCACCGCCTTCGCAACGCTATCGATCGCCTCGTTTCGGGGCCGGGCGAAGACCCTTTCACCTATATACTGATCGACTGCCCGCCCTCGCTCAATCTCCTGACGATCAACGCGCTCGCGGCCTCGGATGCGATCCTCGTACCTCTGCAATGCGAGTTCTTCGCGCTCGAGGGTCTGTCCCAGTTGCTCCGGACCGTCGAGCAGGTGAGATCAACCCTCAATCCGAAACTGTCGATCCACGGCGTCGTGCTCACGATGTTCGACCCGCGCAACAACCTGGCCAGCCAGGTGGTCGCAGACGTGCGTGAGTTCATGGGCAACAAGGTCTATGACACGATGATCCCACGCAACGTCCGAGTCTCCGAGGCGCCGTCCCATGGCAAGCCGGTCCTGCTCTACGATCTTAAGTGCGCAGGCAGCCAAGCGTATCTCAAGCTCGCCTCCGAGGTCATCCAGCGCGAGCGCAAGCTCAAAGCGGCTTGAAAATTCCAAACACGAGGAACCAAGAATGGCAGAAGAAGCGACAAAGCCACGCCTCGGGCGCGGCCTGGCGGCCCTCATCGGCGATTTCGGCGACGAGACAGCCGTCGTCGACCGAGGACGCGGGCAGCGGCGCGTGCCCATCGAATTCCTGAAGCCGAACCCGCGCAATCCTCGCAAGCACTACCCGGCCGAGGAACTCCAGCAACTCGCAGCGTCGATCCGGGAGCGCGGCCTGATCCAGCCGATCGTCGTCCGCCCCATCCAGAATCTACCCGATGCCTTCGAGATCGTCGCGGGGGAGCGGCGCTGGCGAGCCGCCCAGGATGCGGGCCTGCATGAGGTTCCGGTCGTGATCGTTGAAATCGACGATCGCACCTCGCTTGAATTCGCGATCCTCGAGAACGTCCAGCGATCCGACCTGAATCCCATCGAGGAGGCCAACGGCTATTCACGGCTCATGCAGGAATTCGCCTATACGCAGGAGGCGTTGGCGAAAGTGATCGGCAAGAGCCGCAGCCACATCGCGAACATGATGCGGCTGACTGATCTGCCGGACCCGATCCAGACCCTGCTCGTCAACCGGCAGATCAGCGCCGGACATGGCCGTGCGCTCCTGGCCGTGAAGGAGCCCATCACGGTTGCCAAGAGGATCGTGGACGAGGGCCTCAGTGTCCGTCAGGTCGAGGAGATCGCGCAGGACGACGCAGGACGTCGCGACAGCAAGGCCGAGGCAGCACCGCGCAAGAAAAGCGCCGAAAAGGACCCCGACACACGGGCTCTGGAAAAGGCTCTCGAGGATGTTCTCGGTCTGAGAGTTGGGATCGCCCATAAAGGCCAAGGCGGCGAATTGCGGATCCACTATTCGACGCTCGAGCAGCTCGACGCGCTGTGCCGGCGGCTCAATCCGGCAGGGTGAGGCATTCGCAGACACCCTCTCGACCGGCGCCGCCTCCCTCACGAAGCCGGCGCAGCTCGCATGTCACCTCGCCTCTTGTGTGAGAGGTCGGCCCAATTTGGCAGAACGAACCCAAAAGTGATCTGAGCGCTGCGCCCTCTTCACCTCGCCCATTATGGGGAAGGTCGCCCCGAAAGGGCGGGTGAGGGGTGTTGGCGGTGCGCTCTCCGAAAACGAGCGGCTGGCCCAACACCTCCCGCCTCACCTCACCGGCGCGTACCCCTCGGCCTCTGCGCGACGCGTGCGATGTCGAGCAGCACGCGCCCGGCGATGACATGGCCGAGGTCGCTCTGGCGCCTCGTCTGCAGGACGCTGTCCTGCAACAGCGCGACGGCGGATTTCAGCTCACCCGGGGACCAGCGCTGGAGCTGGCGCTTGGCGGCAGCCTTGCGCTTGAAATGCAGGCCGCGCCACGTCTCGACGACGGAGTCGACGCTGCGCCCGCGCTTCACATCCCCGGAGGCGCCGAGGAGCCCGATGCCGTGCCGGAGGGCGCTGCCGAGGTAAACCGCTGGGGCAGAGCCCTCGGCAGCCAAGCGCCGCAGCCCGGTCTCGAGCGTTCCCGCATCCCCGCAGAACGCGGCATCGACGACCATGTCGGTGACGAGCGCGGAGGTGTCGCTCATGACCGCGTCCACATCCTCGATGGTGATCTCGGCTTGGCCATGAGCATAGAGCATCAGCTTCGCGAGTTCGCCGCGCGTCGCCAGACGGTCGCCTCCGAGCTGGGCCACGAGAGCGGCACGGGCATCCCTTGATAGCGAAAATCCGCCTTCCCGGAGCGTCTCGACCACCACCTCCTCGAGGTTGCGCCCGTCATCGGCATAGCAGGGGAGGGCAAGGGCCCGCGGCGACCGCTCGCAGAGCGTGCGCAACGGAGCTGAACGTGCAAGATCGCCGCCTTCGATCACGACGATCGCATCCTGCGGCGCGACCTCGATCAGCGCCTGGACGGAAGGCGCGATGTTGCGCCCGGATCCCTTGATCCAGATGGACCGCCTTCCGCCGAACAGGCCGATTGTTCCGGCCTCGTCGACAAGCCGGCCCGGATCGCCGGCCAGCACTTCGGCATCGATGCGGACGAGCTGGAACGGATCGGAGGCATCTGCGACGCTCTGCTCGGCCAGCGCTTTCGCGCGCTCGCTTACGAGCCCCACATCGGGGCCGTAGAACAGGAAGACGATGACGCGCGGATCGGGCCGGCGCAGGGCGGCCGCGACATCCTGAGGGCGAACGGCGACCATTGCCCTCAGGCGCGCGTCGCCATTGCGGTCGCGAGCCTGGTGCGGAGCTGGTCCGAGAGCACTTTAGCGAGCCGGATCTCCGCATCCCGGGCCGCCCGCACGGTCGCGAAGCGCTGCGGACTCCGATCATACGATACGTGGCCTATCGCTTTGCCGCTCGTGATAGGCTTGTTGTCCGCAAGGCTCACGAGCGCGTAGTTCGCGGTACCCGTCACATTGGCCGTCTCTGCGCGTCCCGTGACGGTGTTGATGATCGGGGATTGCACCTGCTGATCATAATTGACCGTCAAGCGATACCGTTTCGCCATCGGCCGGCCGGATCCATTCAGGGCAAAGATCAGCTCGTTGCGGAGATAGTGCCCGAACCGATCATAGGCCGGCTGCGAGACGACGATCGGCGCCACGTCGACCGTGGCCATCACGTCATCGAGCCGCTCGCCGGAGGCCGTCGGGCCATAGAGCGGGCGAAAGCAGGCTCCGAGCGGAAGCCCCACGCCAGTTACGGTGAGCGTGCGCAACACCGAGCGGCGCGAGGGCAGGGGACGGTCAGGCGACGACATTCACGATCCTCTGGGGAACGACGATGATCTTGCGCGGCGGCCGCCCCTCCATGGCGCGCTGCACGGCCTCGAGCGAGAGGACGGCAGCCTCGATGGCGGCCTGATCGGCATCGCGGGCTACGGTGACATCGGCCCGCTTCTTGCCGTTCACCTGAACCGGAAGCGTGATGGCTTCCTCCACGAGGAGGCTCCGGTCGACCAACGGCCAGGGTGCCTCGGCGGCAAGGCCCGGGAGATGCAGGGATTGCCAGCACTCCTCCGCGAGATGGGGCATCATCGGGGCAAGGAGCTGCACGAAGATCTGCCCGGCCTCTCGGAAGGCCGACCCGGCTCCCGGGTCAGGCGATGCCTTTGCGCGCGCCAGGAGATCCTGCAACGTATTGGCCAGCTCGTAGATGTGAGCCACGCAGCGGTTGAACCGCAGTCGCTCCACATCGTCCTCGACCGCCGCCACGGCACGATGGGCCGCCTTGCGGATGGCGAGCGAGACGGATCCGTCCGAACCTTCGCCGCTCGCGTTCAAACTCGCTGCCTCGGCGAGGTCGCCGACCAGCCTCCAGACCCGCTGCACGAAGCGGGCCGCGCCCTGAACACCTTCCTCGGTCCAGATGACGTCGCGTTCCGGAGGCGAGTCCGACAGCATGAACCAGCGCGCGGTATCGGCGCCGTAGGACGCGATGATGTCATCCGGGTCGACGGTGTTGAGCTTCGACTTCGACATCTTCTCGATCGAACCGATCTCGATGGGCTCGCCCGTCTCCACGTGGAATGCATGCCGGGTGCCGCCTTCACTCTCGATCCGGACATCGACCGGCATCACCCAGGAGCCCTTGGCGTCACGATAGGTCTCGTGCACGACCATGCCTTGCGTGAAGAGGCCGGCGAACGGCTCGGACATTCCCGCATGTCCGGTCACCCGCATCGCGCGCGTGAAGAAGCGCGAGTAGAGGAGATGCAGGATCGCATGCTCGATCCCGCCGATATACTGGTCGACGGGCAGCCAGCGGTCGACGACCGCGCGGTCGGTCGGGCTCTCGGTCCGATGCGGGTCCGTGAACCGGGCGAAATACCAGGACGAGTCCACGAAGGTGTCCATGGTGTCCGTTTCGCGCCGCGCCGGCCGGCCGCACTGGGGACAGTCCACGTGCTTCCAGGTCGGGTGGCGGTCGAGCGGATTGCCGGGGACATCGAAGGTTACGTCATCGGGCAGGGTGACGGGCAGTGATTCCCGCGGAACCGGCACGATCCCGCAGGACTCGCAATGGATGACAGGGATGGGGCAGCCCCAGTAGCGCTGGCGCGAGATGCCCCAGTCCCGGAGCCGGAAATTGACCTTGCGCTCCGCAGCGGGACGCCCACCGCGCGTTTCGCTCTCCAACCGCCGTGCGACTTCTTCCTTCGCGGCTTCCACGGTCATGCCGTCGAGGAAGCGCGAATTGATCATCCGGCCTTCGCCGTCATAGGCCGTGTCGGTGATCGTGAAGGTCGCGGGGTCCGCATCCGGCGGGCACACGACGGGCGTGTTGCCGAGACCGATGCTGTTGACGAAATCGAGGTCGCGCTGGTCGTGCGCCGGGCACCCAAAGATCGCGCCCGTCCCGTAGTCCATCAGGATGAAGTTCGCGACGTACACGGGGAGTTCCCATGACGGATCGAATGGGTGCACCGCACGGATCCCGGTATCGAAGCCATTCTTCTCGGCCTTCTCAATCGCCTCCAGGGCGGTTCCGGTGTGCTTGCACTCTTCGATGAAGGCTGCGAGGGCCGGGTTCTGCGCTGCCGCGGCCTTCGACAAGGGGTGATCCGGGGCGAGCGCCATGAAGCGGGCGCCGAACAGCGTATCGGGCCGCGTGGTATAGATCTCGAGATCTGTCTCTCCACCGGGGGTCGTGGCCGGATCAAGGGCGAACCGCACCACCAGACCCTCTGACCGGCCGATCCAGTTGCGCTGCATCAGGCGCACTTTCTCGGGCCAGCGGTCGAGCTGATCGAGCGCGTCGAGAAGCTCCTGCGCGAAATCTGTGATCTTGAAGAACCACTGCGTGAGCTCGCGCTGCTCCACGAGTGCGCCGGAGCGCCAGCCGCGGCCGTCGATCACCTGCTCGTTGGCGAGCACCGTCTGATCGACTGGGTCCCAGTTCACCTTTGCGGTCTTCCGGTCGACGAGTCCCGCCTCCAGGAAATCAATGAACATGCGCTGCTGCTGCGCATAATAGGAGGGATCGCAGGTCGCGAGCTCCCGGCTCCAATCGATGGCGAGCCCCATCGACTTCAGCTGGCTGCGCATGGTGGCGATGTTCGCGTAGGTCCACTCCTTGGGGTGGACCTTGTTCTTCATCGCCGCATTCTCGGCCGGCATCCCGAAGGCGTCCCATCCCATGGGATGAAGGACGTTGAAGCCCTTCGCGCGGCGATAGCGCGCGACCACATCCCCCATCGTGTAGTTCCGCACGTGCCCCATATGGATGCGCCCCGACGGGTAGGGGAACATCTCGAGCACGTAGTATTTCGGCCGATCATCCTCGTTGCGGGTCCTGAACAGATCGCGCTCGGTCCAGGTCCTCTGCCATTTCGGCTCGGCTTCCTTGGCGTTGTAACGCTCGGGCCTCATCGTCTCATTCATCGTTTCGGAAGGGGGACGGGCGCGGCTTGCGCCCGCAGGTCGGCGCGGACTAGGACACAGGCGGACCACGCGGTCAACGTGTCGCCTCGTCCTCTGCTTACGAGGACGATCTCTTCAGCGCGTTAACACGCAGGAGTTCCGGGCCTGATCGCGCAAAACGGGGCTTGGCCAGCAGCGACGCGGGACGTGAAGAGTGCAGCTTCAATGACAGATAAAAGGAACAGGATCGTGGATGGATCTCCTGCAACTCGGCTCGAAGACGTGCGTGCCGCCATCGCGCGAGCAGCCGCCGATTGTGGGCGGGATGCTGCGGAGATCACGCTCATTGCCGTCTCAAAGACCTGTTCCGCCGACGTGATCCGACCCGTCCTCGCTGCAGGACAGAGGGTATTCGGCGAGAACTACGTCCAGGAGGCTCGCGCGAAATGGGCGGGGCTCCGCGAGGAGTTTTCCGGAATCGAGCTGCATCTGATCGGCCCGTTGCAGTCCAACAAGGCCGGCCAGGCGGTGCAGACATTCGACGTGATCCAGTCCCTGGACCGGCCTTCGCTCGCCGAGGCTTTGGCTCGCGAAATCCCGAAGGAGTTGGCGCGCTCGGGGCGCAAGCCGCGGCTTTTCGTGCAGGTCAACACGGGTGAGGAACCGCAAAAGTCGGGAGTCCGTCCGACCGAGGTTGATGAATTCCTCGCTGCCTGCAGCAACCGCTGGGGCCTGGAAGTCGAAGGCCTCATGTGCATCCCGCCAGCCGAAGATCCGCCCTCGCCCCATTTCGCTTTTCTTCGAGACATCGCGCGGCGGAACCGCTTGCCCCGCCTCTCGATGGGGATGAGCGCCGACTTCGAAGCGGCCATTCAGCTCGGCGCGACGCATGTGCGCGTCGGCAGCGCGATCTTCGGACCTCGCGGCTGAAGGTGCTCTCAGCCGTGAATGACGATCCGCGTGCGCGGGCCGATGGCTGCAAGAAGGCGAGCGATCACTGCCCGATCGACGGCGACGCAGCCGGCAGTCGGCTCGAAGCCAGGGCGCGCGAGATGAAGAAAAATGGCGCTGCCGCGCCCACGGCGGATGGGGCCACGGTTCCAGGCGATATCCACGACTACGTCGTAGACCCGGTCCTCCCGCCAGAGCATCTCATGGCTCGAGGGCACAGGCAGAGTGACGCGGCGGTTGTAGCGGCGGTCGCCGGGATCATCGCACCAGCCGTCCGATTGCCGCGTGGCCCGGAGGGGCAGCCCGGTTCGCGGCCGCGAAAGCTGATCGGACCGGTAGAAGACCTGGCCCAAGGCAAAGGAGCCGACCGGCGTCGCTCCGTCGCCCTCGCGCTTCGTCCGGGTCTGACCGGTTCGCCCGAGCGCGCAGGGCACGACGATGGATCCTGCGACCAAGCGGCCGCGGCGGCGGTCCAGGACAGAGGGGAAGACGGTGATGCGATCGAGAAAGCGGCGCGTCATCGTGGTGGAGGGAAACGGCGCGCCTCTTGTTGTCAAGGAGGGGATAGATACTCTAACCCTGCGCCGGGATTCCAGGGTTGAAGAGGTGACGATGTCAAATGCGAGCCGCCTCCTCGTGGTCGATGACGACCGGGACCTGCGCGACACTCTCAGCGAGCAGCTCTCCCTCTACGACGAGTTTACCGTCACGATGGCCGGCACTGCCGCGGAAGCCATTTCCGCCATCCGCCATGACCGGATCGACCTCGCCATCATGGATGTCGGGTTGCCGGACATGGATGGCCGGGAGACCGTGAGGATCATGCGCGAGAGCGGATTTCGCTCGCCGATCATCATGCTGACCGCGCAGGGATCCGATACCGATACTGTGCAGGGCCTCGAGGCCGGCGCGAACGACTATGTGACCAAGCCGTTCAAGTTCGCGGTTCTGCTCGCGCGCATCCGAGCGCAATTGCGCCAATACGAGGCCAGCGAAGACGCAATCTTCCAGATTGGGCCTTACACGTTTCGCCCAGGTTCCAAGCTTCTGACGACGGATCGAGGATCGAAGCTGAAGCTGACCGAGAAGGAGACTGCGATCCTCCGATATCTCTACCGGGCCGGGCAGAAAGTCGTGGGTCGTGAAATTCTTCTCGCCGAGGTCTGGGGTTACAATTCCCAGGTCACGACCCACACGCTCGAAACCCACATCTACCGCCTTCGCCAGAAAATCGAAGCCGACCCTTCGAACGCGCGCATTCTCGTGACGGAGACAGGCGGCTACAAGCTGCTGCCCTGAGATGGCTCTCGACGACGACATCGCAATTCTGTCCGAGGCGCCGCTGTTCAACCTGCTCGACCGCGACGCCCTCCGCCTCGTGGCCTTCGCGGCCGACAGCAGGCCATTGCGGGCGGGCGATACGCTCTTCCGGAAAGGTGACCGGTCCGATGGCGGCTATGTGGTGAGCCGCGGCCTGATCGCGCTCGACGCCCGAGACGATGGTTCGCCGGCAACATATCTCGCCGGACCGGCTTGCCTGATCGGGCAAACCGCGCTGTTTACGCGCATCCGGCGCGCGGCGACCGCGACAGCTCGGGAACCCTCCGGTGTCATTCGCATTTCACCGAGCCTGATGAGACGGGTTCTCGAGGAATTCCCCGCTGCCGCTGTCGCAATGCGCGACATCCTCGCGGAGGAGCTCGGGCAGCTGATGCAGGGACTGGAGGGAGTCCGGGATTCTCTGGTCGCGGTTGATTATGAGAGTATCCCAGGGGCGGACTCGGTTCGTTAGCCGGCTTTCTTGTGTTTGCTACGGGAGGTGGAAGTCCGACCGTCGTTGCATGCCGCGGGCGAGGCAAACAATCCGTCGACGGGTAGATTGCTTCACTTCGTTCGCAATGACGAAGAGGGCGTGAGTGCGCGAGGGGCAACACCGGAAACGGACTGACGCCGGACCCACTTCCGCCATTGCAAGCCGGAAGCGTGATGCACTGCCCACCCCATCGCACTTCTGTCATGGCGAGCCACCGGCGTGATGCACAGCCCGTTCCGACGCCTCACCCTCATTGCGAGCGCAGCTAAGCAATCTACCCGTCGACGGACGCGCTCCCGGATTGCTTCACCCCATCAGCAACAGCAGGTGAGCAGCCCTAACCGCCTTTACAACTCCAACGTCGCCGTCACGGGCACATGATCCGAGGGGCGCTCCCAGCCGCGCGTCTCGCGCGTCACCTCGATGTCCTGCAGAGCGGGCGTGAGGCTCTCCGATACCCAGACGTGGTCGAGACGGCGGCCTTTGTCGGCGGCCGCCCAATCGGGCGAGCGGTAGCTCCACCAGGAATAGATCTTTTCCGGTTCCGGCCGGAGATGACGCATTCCATCGGTCCAGCCCGCTTCCTTCCGCAACTTTTCGAGCGCTTCGGTCTCGACGGGCGTGTGGCTGACGACATCGAGGAGCTGCTTGTGGCTCCAGACATCATGCTCGAGCGGCGCGATATTGAGATCACCCACGAGAATGGCCGGAGACCTGGCGGGCCGTCCGCGGCCGCCCCATTCCCGCAACTCCGCCAGAAATTGGAGCTTGTGCGCGAATTTCTCGTTCAGTTTGGGATCGGGAATATCGCCACCCGCCGGCACGTAGAAATTGTGAATCGTCACGCCTGAAGCGGCGTTTGCTTCGTGTCCGAGCGTGACGGAGATGTGCCGCGCGTCCGTGCGTCCGCACATGCTGAGACTTTCCGAGTTGGCAAAGGGCAGGCGCGACAGGATTGCGACGCCGTTATAGCCCTTCTGGCCGGTATGGACGACGTGCGGATAGCCGAAGGCCTGCAGGTCTTTCAAAGGAAAACGGTCGTTGGGACATTTCGTCTCCTGCAGGCACAGAACGTCCGGACGGGCCTCTGTCAGAAACCGGCCCACCTGCGCGAGGCGCAGACGAACGGAATTGATGTTCCAGGTCGAGATCTTGAGCTTCACGGCAGAACCAGAGAGTGCGGGAGCGCCGTGGCTACGATGTTTTGCGTGCTGGGGAAAGTGTCCGGCCCAATCGAAACGTCAGACGCACCGTTTCGACCCGTTCGCAGCGCGTCGCGCGCGATCGATGCCAGATGTTGCGCACACCGAACGAAACGTCGGTAATCAGGGATCTGATTACGTGCTTCGAATCGTCAGCGATTTCCGCCGCCGGATCTCGCGTGATAATTGATGATGAAGAGTGCGCTGTCGAACGACACGACGCGCTCGACATTGCTGAGCATGACGATCGTCTGGAATCCTTGCGGGTCGGTGATGCGCCACTGGGTCAGCTTTTCGACTTTAGGATCGAAGAACAGCATGATCTTCGACGTGCCGCCGAGCGTCGAACGATCCTCGAGCTGGATGCGCACGGCGTCGCCGTCGTTCCAGATCCCGGTCACTCGGATGTCCTGACCGAGATTGACCTTTTCGCGCAGGAGGAATTTCAGCGGCGTCTGCCAGATCGGATAGATATCCTGCGTGTCGAGCTTGCGATCCTTGACCGCGACGGAATTGCCGTCGGCAATGATCTCGATCGTCGCGGGCCGGTCATACTGGAAGCGCAGTCGCCCGGGCCGCTGCAGGTAAAGCGTTCCCGTCATCCGGCGCCCATCACCGCCGATCTGCGTGAACTCCGCAGTCGTCGCGCCGAGATCCATAAAGAACTGATTTGCGCGGGCGATAATCTCCGCGTCACTCAGATTTTCCACCTTGGGGGCTGGGCGGCGGGGCGTCGCCGCGGCAGGCGTGATGTTGACCGGAGCGGCGACCGGTAACGCCGTCGCGATCTGGGTCCGGGGCGGCGCGGGCGGAGGCAGGGGCGGAACCGGCAAGGTCGGCGCCGGAGCCTCGTGCGATGGCGCGACACCGTCGCCCGCCATCGCCGAGAGTTCCTGCCTTGCGGGTTTCGAATCTTCGCCCTCTACGGCAGCCCGCAAGACAACCGGCTCCGGGCCGTTGTCCTCCGCAATCGTCTGGACAGGGGCAGGTTGCCGGCGCGGTTCGAAGGAAGGCGACGGGGGCGCAGCCGAGAGAGTGAAGCTCGCGTGCGATGCCGTATCCGAGCCGATCCTTGGTGCCTGGAACAGGACCTCCGACGAGACGATCGGTTCGGCCTGAACCACTGTCAGACTACAGGCGCCAAGGATCGCTGCCGTCAGGATCGCTGGCCTGGACACACGCATCAAACATCTCCCGGTCCACAGCTGCGGGCGCCGCCTGTCGGCGCAAAGCTGCGGCGGTGTGAAAACTCGCTACGGCCCCGTTCGTTGCCTGCCGCGGGGATCGGCAGGCGGGCCAAACCATTCTCCCTCAGCGCTCGGTGTGGCGAATCGATGGCCGCACCGGACCGCCCTGCGCGGAGTGTCAATCCTCGCCCGCGTCGGCCGTCTCGAGCAGGATCTCGCGCTTGCCAGCATGGTTGGCGGGTCCGACGATGCCCTCCTTCTCCATCCGCTCCATCAGGGACGCGGCCCGGTTGTAGCCGATCTGGAGGCGACGCTGGATATAGGAGGTCGAGGCCTTGCGGTCCCGCAGAACGACCGCGACCGCCTGGTCGTAGAGGTCGCCGCCCGGCGCTCCGAACTCGCCCTGATCGAAGACCGGGCTATCGCCGCCACCCAATTCCTCGTCGTCCGCAGCCGTGACCGCATCGAGATATTGCGGACGTCCCTGTCGTTTGAGGTGGGCGACCACGCGCT
>NZ_LN811350.1:317964-362542 GCF_001006805.1 Microvirga massiliensis
AGGGTCTCGAGATCCATGATCTCGTCCTCGTAGATCGCCTCGCCCGTGGCCCGGTCGAAGCCCGTCTGCACCGTGCGGGTGATGACCTCGCCCTTTGCCTTGGCCTCGGCGACTCTCGCGTTGAAGCCGTCGATGTTGCGCACACCGAGCTTCGACATCTTCTTGTAGCGGTCCTCCATCTCGCGGACCGCCCATTTGAGCGCGATGACCGCCTTCTTGGGATCGGTGACGACCGGGGTCAGGAGATGCGGGATGCCGTCATAGACCGATAGCTCGAGCATCTTCGGATCGACCATGATCAGGCGGCATTCCTCGGGCCGATGGCGATAGACCAGCGACAGGATCATGGTGTTGATCGCCACCGACTTGCCCGAGCCGGTAGTGCCGGCGACGAGCAGGTGCGGCATGCGCGCGAGATCGGCGATCACCGGCTCGCCCCCGATCGTCTTGCCGAGGCAGAGCGCCAGCTTGTGCTTAGTGGTCTCGAAATCCTGGCTGGCGAGCAGCTCGCGCAGGTAGACGGTCTCGCGCTTGTGGTTGGGGAGTTCGATGCCGATCGCGTTGCGGCCCGAGACCACGGCGACGCGCGCCGACACGGCGCTCATCGAGCGTGCGATGTCATCGGCGAGCGAGATCACCCGCGACGACTTCGTTCCCGGCGCCGGCTCGAGCTCGTAGAGCGTGACGACCGGTCCGGGGCGCACATTGATGATCTCGCCCTTCACGCCGAAATCCTCGAGCGTGCCTTCAAGAAGCGTCGCGTTCTGTTCCAGCGCCTCCTCGGAGATCGTCGGCACGGTCGGACGCTTCGGCTCCGCGAGCAGCGTCCGAGCCGGAAGCTGATACTGGCCCTCGTCGAGCAACGAGGGTTGCGCCTCCTGGGAGATCCGCTTGCCGGGGCGGGGAGCCGGCGTCGGAGAAGCGACCCGCGCGGAGGGCGCCTCGCGCCGCGAAACCGGCACAGCATCGAAGGAATCCTCGTCGTCATACTCGTCCTGGACAGGCGCTAGGCGTCCTGCAGGAGAACGGCCCGTCGTCTCGAAGACCGGCTCCCGGCGCGCGGTTCTCGCTCTGCCGATGCCGGGCAGGGGTGCGTCGGAGCGCTTGTGCGCGGCGAGCCGCCGCCGGATGACCGCACGCAGGCTCATCGCCGCATGCGCGAGAGCGCCCAGCGAGACGATGCCCCAGCCGGGCTCATCGGCGCCCGGCTCGTCGGGCTCCTCCCAATCGCGGGATGATGCCGCGCGTCCCGTGGGAGCTGGCTCCTCGTCGGGATCGGCCGAGAGGGTGCAGGCCCCACTGAGCGACAGGATCGCCAGGACGGCAAATCCGAAGCCCACGATGGCGCCGCCCGGTCCGCTCGTCAGGCCCGTCACGGCCTTGGCGGCGGCCAGCAGGGCATCGCCCGCGACACCGCCGAGCCCGCTCGGCAGGGGCCAACGCGCCGTCGCCGGGAGCGCGCTTGCGACGGCCGTCGAGGCGCCGCTGCCGAGAATCCAGAGGGCAACCCGGAGCTGCAGCCGGCCGAGCGTGGAGCCGCGCAGGAGACGCCAGCCCCAGATCACCGGCGGCACCAGAGCCGCGACGGCGGCGAGCCCGGTCAGCTGCATCAGGAGGTCGGCGATGATCGCGCCGGGCCAGCCCAGCATGTTCCGGATCGGAGCGTCGGTCGCATGATTGAGGCTGGGGTCATCGACCGACCAAGTCGCCAGCGCAGCGATGATCGCCGATGCCGCCGCGATGAGGCCGAGCCCCGTCAGCTTCAACGTGCGTTGCGCGATCGCTGCGCGCAGAGTCTCGAAAAGTCCCTCATAGACTGACGTGGGTCGACGACTCGCGTGCATCTTTTCGCTTCGACGGGTTTGACGCTCCACCCCGAGTGTTAGGGAGCGCGGGTTAAGGGTCGTTTAACCGTAACGATCGCCGGCACGCGTTGGCACTCTTTCAAAGGGCGCGGAGACCCAAAAGGAAAAGCCCCGGCCGCAGGAGACCGGAGCTTTCGGAACGGCGCGAGCCGATTCCAAGAGTCAGTAATTGTAAGCGCGCTCGCCGTGGTCCGCGAGGTCGAGACCTTCGCGCTCGCTCTCCTGCGTCACCCGCAATCCGACGATCGCGTCGACGATCTTGTAGAGAATGGCCGACCCGATGCCCGACCACAGGAGCGTGAAGACGACGCCCTTGATCTGCGCCCACACGGCTGGTCCGAACGCATAGTCCGCCACCGAGAGCGTGCCGGGATTCGATACGTAGTCCGGAATGCCGACGCCGCCGAGGGCCGGATTGACGAGAATCCCCGTCCCGATCGCGCCGATGATGCCGCCGATGCAGTGGATGCCGAATACGTCGAGGCTATCGTCGTAGCCGAGTGCGATCTTTACCGTCGAGCAGAAGAAGAAGCACACGGCGCCGGCGACCAGTCCCAGGATGATCGCGCCCATCGGGCCCGAAAAGCCGGCGGCCGGCGTGACTGCGACGAGACCCGCGACGACGCCCGAGACGAGGCCGAGGAGCGAGGGCTTGCCCTTCGTGCTCCACTCCACGAAGAGCCACGAGAGGCCGGCCGCTGCAGTGGCCACGAAGGTATTGATCATGGCGAGCGCCGCGGAGCCGTTCGCCTCGAGGTTCGATCCGGCATTGAAGCCGAACCAGCCGACCCACAGCAGGCAGCCGCCGATCATCGTCATCGTCAGCGAGTGCGGCGCGATCAGATCGCGTCCGTAGCCGATGCGCTTGCCGATCATCATCGCGCCGACGAGGGCGGCCATGCCGGCATTGATGTGTACGACGGTGCCGCCCGCGAAGTCGAGTGCGCCCCACTGGAAGAGCAGGCCCGCATCGGCCAGGGTCTCGTCGAGAGCAGCCTGCGCATTGGTCTTTGCTGCAGCATCGCTCGCGTCTGCAACCGCCTGCGCGGCTCCAGCGACCGCATCGGGCCCGGCCCAGTACCAGACCATATGCGCCATCGGGAAATAGATGAACGTCACCCACAGCACCGAGAACAGCAGCAGGGCCGAGAACTTCATGCGCTCCGCGAAGGCGCCGACGATCAGCGCGGGCGTGATCATCGCGAACGTCATCTGGAAGGCGATGTAGACGTATTCCGGAATGACGACGCCGTTCGAGAATGTCCCGGCGACGCTGTTGACATCGACGCCGGAAAGGAAGGCCTTGGAGAAGCCACCCACGACGGCGTTCAGATTGCCACCATTCGTGAAGGCGAGGCTGTACCCGTAGGTCACCCAGATCAGGCAAACCGCGCAGCCAATGGCGAGGACCTGAGTGAGTACGGAGAGCATGTTCTTCGTCCGCACGAGGCCGCCATAGAACAGCGCGAGCCCCGGTACCACCATCAGGAGGACGAGAACGGTTGCGAGCAGCATCCAGGCGGTATCGCCCTTGTCGGGTGTAGGCGCGGCTGCCTGGGCGAGGGCCGGCATGGCGGTCATGATGGCGAATCCGGCTCCAAGGAGGGCGGATACGGAAGTCGAACGAAACGTCATGAGGGGAACTCCGCTGCGGTCTGTCGGGAAGGCTCAGAGGGCATCGTCGTCGGTCTCGCCGGTTCGGATGCGGACCGCGTGTTCGAGCGGCAGGACGAAGATCTTGCCGTCGCCGATCTGGCCCGTGCGTGCGGTTGTGCCGATGGTCTCGACCACGCGCATCGCGAGTTCGGCCGAAACTGCGACCTCGATCTTCAGCTTCGGAAGAAAGCTGACCGCGTATTCCGCGCCGCGGTAGATTTCGGTGTGTCCCTTCTGGCGGCCGTAGCCCTTCACCTCGGTCACGGTCAGCCCATGCACCCCGATCGAAGTGAGGGCGTCCCGCACCTCCTCGAGCTTGAAAGGCTTGATGATGGCCATCACGATCTTCATCGGACCTCACCCCTTTGCACCGCTGGCTTGGCCGAGCCTGCGGCTGTGTTGACGAGAGCCCGCGCCCGAGGACGCAGGCGGCAAGGTCAACTATTCAAGGGGCGTGCCAACCGGTGGCGCGCCGGGGTGCGGACGAGTTCAGAGAGGAATGCACACGCGCCGTGCAGAGCCGGATTGCGCCGAACAGGTCCTGCCTGCTTAAAATTTAGGCAGTCATTCCGCGGGCAGATCGGTCCGCTCGCGGACCAGCCCTTCCTGGGCCACCGAGGCGACGAGCCGGCCGTCGCGCGTGAAGATCAGGCCTCGCGAGAAGCCGCGCGCCCCTGAGGCGCTCGGTGAATCCTGCGCATAGAGCAGCCATTCGTCGGCACGGAAGGGTCGGTGGAACCAGAGCGCATGATCGAGGCTCGCGGCCTGGATCGAGCGATCGAAGACGGTCCGTCCATGCGCGATGAGCGACGAATCGAGCAGCGTCATGTCTGACGCATAGGCCAGCACGCATTGGTGGATTGCGGGATCGTCCGGAAGCGGGCCCGTGGCGCGGATCCAGACATTGAAATGGCGCCCGAGCGGAGCCCGCGACGTGTAGCGTTCGAACTCCACGGGGCGCAGCTCGATCGGCCTCTCGCGCTCGTAATAGGCTCGCACGGGATCTGGCATCAGCGGCAGCACGCCTGCTTTCATCTCGCTTTCGCTCGGCAGGTCCTCCGGAGCCGGGACCTTTGGCATTTCGGCCGCGTGATCGAATCCGGGCTCCGCGACATGGAAGGAGGCCGACATCGAGAAGATCGCCTGGCCGTGCTGGATCGCCTTGACGTGGCGAGTCGTGAAGCTTCGGCCGTCGCGCAGGCGCTCGACCTCGTAGATGATCGGAACCTTCGGATCGCCCGGGAGCAGGAAATAGGCGTGAAGGGAATGCGGCGCCCGCCCCTCGACGGTCCGGCAGGCGGCGACGAGCGCCTGGCCGATCACCTGCCCGCCGAACACCCGCTGCCAGCCGACCTGGGGGCTGCGCCCACGGAAGAGATTCCGCTCGAGGGGCTCGAGATCGAGAATGGCGAGAAGGTCGTCGACGGCGCGAGACATGGCGGTTCTGTCGCAGGATGCGGGTCGGTCGATCCATCCGCCATGCGCGAGTGTCGGTCAAGGCGCAGGTCGGGCACACAATGCAGCCCTGGCTTGACGGCGCTCGCCTGACGGGGGACCACGGTGAACTGTTCGAGGACTCAACCGATATGATGATCGATCAGCGGGATAGGCGGTCAGACGAAGATACCGATATGCAGCCCTCATCCTCGCCACGCGTCGTCATCGCCGGCGGCGGGCTTGCCGGCCTCTCATTGGCGCTCGCCCTGAAACGGAGTCTCGGCGCGGGAATCGAGGTCACGATGGCGGACCCGGCCCTGCGGCGTGATCCCAGCGCCGACAAGCGGGCCTATGCGATCGCTGCTGCGGGACGGCGCCTGCTCGAGGCGCTCGGGATCTGGCCCCTGGTCGCCGGGGAGGCGCAGCCGATTCTCGAAATGACCCTCACGGATTCGAGCCTCGCCGATCCCGTCCGGCCCGTCTTTCTCAATTTTGTGGAGGAGATCGCACCCGGCGAGCCGTTCGCGCATATGGTTGAAGGCGGGGATCTCACGCGTGCTCTCGTCGCGGCCTGCACCGAGAATGGCGTCGTCCTCAAGGCAGCCGCCGTCGAGCGATTCACTGCCGGATCCGCCGCCGTGACGGTGCAATTCTCCGACGGCGAACGATCGGACGCGGCGCTCCTGATCGCCGCGGATGGCGGGCGCTCACGCCTGCGGGATGCAGCGGGAATCGGCTGGATTTCCTTCCCGTACGGCCAGAGCGCGATCGTGGCGACGATCGCTCATGAGCGCGACCACGAGGGCCGTGCCGTTCAGCATTTCCTGCCGGGGGGGCCCTTCGCGATTCTTCCGCTCAAGCCAGGCGGGCCGCTAGGATTTCGCTCCTCGATCGTCTGGAGCGAACGATCGAGCGAGGTGCCGACGCTTCTCTCGCTCGACACCCAGGATCTCCTCGCCGAGGTGGAGCGGCGCTTCGGCCTGCAACTCGGACAGCTCGCCTTCGAGACGAAGCCCCAGGCGTTCCCGCTCTCCTTCGGCGTCGCCCGGCGTTTCGTGGGCGATCGCATTGCTCTGCTCGGCGATGCGGCCCACGTCATTCACCCGATCGCGGGGCAGGGCCTCAATCTCGCCTTTCACGATGCTGCCGCACTCGCCGATGCAATCGTCGAAGCCGTGCGGCTCGGGCTCGATCCCGGCTCGGAGGCCGCTCTCCAGGGCTACGAACGGGCGAGGCGCCTCGATGTCACTGCCATGGGGGCGACCACCGACCTGCTTAATCGCCTGTTCTCGAACGATGTCCTGCCGGTCCGCCTGATCCGGGATCTCGGGCTTGGCCTCGTGGACAGGATGCCGACCATGAAGCGTTTCTTCATCCGCCAGGCTGCGGGCGTGGCCAGCGGGAACGCCGCCCCGCGCCTCCTGCGCGGCGAGCTGCCCTGAACGGCCGCGCCGATCCCACAAGGCACTCCGCGGAAAGTCGCGTCCCTGAATCCGGGGTGGCGGAGCAGCGTGAGACGGAGCCGCTCAGGCGCCGGAAGACTTCCGCGCGCGCTCGATGCCCTGAGTGATGAGATTGCGTGCTTCCTCGGCATCGCCCCAGCGCACGATCTTCACCCACTTTCCGGGCTCGAGATCCTTGTAGTGCGCGAAGAAATGCTCGATCTGCTTGATCGTGATCTCCGGCAGATCGTCGATCGTGTCGTAGCGATCGTAGCGCTGCGTGAGATGGCGGGACGGTACCGCGATGATCTTCTCGTCCTCGCCCGCATTGTCCTCCATGAGGAGGACGCCGACGGGGCGAACGCTCATGATCGCCCCCGGAACGATCGCCCGCGTGTTGGCGACGAGCACGTCGCAGGGATCGCCGTCTCCCGACAGGGTGTGCGGAATGAAGCCGTAATTCCCCGGGTAACGCATCGCGGTGTAGAGGAAGCGATCCACCACGAGCGTGCCCGCCTCCTTGTCCATCTCGTATTTGATCGGCTCTCCGCCGATCGGCACCTCGATGACGACATTGACGTCGAAGGGGGGATTCGTGCCGATCGCGATAGCATCAAGGCGCATGGGAATCTCCGGTCCAGGAAACGGGGCGGCCGCTGCGCGGGGCTTCTACGCGCCGACCCCAAAGGCCACAAGGCATGATGCTGGCACAGGACGCCGTGGTGACGTCAAGGGCAACGTCGGCCGGAGAGCCGGGAGGGATCTGTCCCGCAGCAGCAGGGAGCCGGGGCCTCAGCGAAACAGGAAGGCCACCTTTCCGAGTTGCGCGCCCCCGATGCGCTCCTCGACCTCCGCGATCTGCCGGCCGCCGAGCCGCCGATAGAACGCGCAGGCGCGCTCATTGTCGCGCAGGGCCCAGACGACGACGCGCGTGAGCTCCCGGTCCTGCAGATCGTTCCGCGCAGCTCTGAACAGCCGTCGTCCGAACCCAAGCCCCTGATATTCCGGCGCCAAGTAGAGTTCGTCGACCTCGCCGTCGGCGGGCAGCGAACGGTCGCGGCAACGGCCATAGGAGACGTAGCCGACCACGCCTTCCCCGACGTCGAGGACCGCGAGCGGCCGTCCTCGCCCGATCGTGGACCGCCACCATTTCGGGCTTCGACGCGCCAGCATCCGCTCGAGCGGGACGCCCGGAATGATGCCCTGGTAGGCATCCCTCCACGACGCCTCGAAGACGCGGGACAGCGCAAGGGCATCTTCGGCCCTGGCGCGGCGGATACTGACGAGAAGATCGCTCATGACATGGAACGCGGACAGGTTTTCAAGCTTATCGATTGCCGCCGAAACCACAATGAGTCCCGCGGCCTCTCTGCCATCCTTCGTTGGGCGGAGGCTTTGCTGTTTAGCCCCAAGTCCCGGGCTAGGAAGGACGCTAAATCGCCGCAACGGCTCTGCCGGGGCGAAGTTGCCCCGGTCAGGTTGTGCTGGTATGGCCCCGTCCTGCGATCCACCGGCCGTCCTCGCCTTTGCAAACGGTTCAGGCGCTCTCCACGATCGATCTGCTGTGATTAACAGGTTCTTAAAGCCGGAGACCCGCTATGCGCGTCGCATGGCCCGCATCGCCCGCTGGGATCGACCCCTGCGGGGGCCTATCGGGCGCATCCGCGCCTGGGCTCACATGCTGCTCGTCGATCATGGCGTGTTCCGGCTCATCTACCTGAACAAGCACCGGGTGTCCGGACGGCTCTGGCGATCCGCCCAGCCAGCTCCGTTCCAGCTCGCGCGGCTCCAACGGGAGGGAGTCAGGACGGTCATCAATCTCCGGGGCGGGCGCGAGCATGGCTCCTGGCAGCTCCAGAAAGATACCTGCGAGCGCCTCGGGCTGAAACTCGAGGAGTTCGTCGTGCGCTCCCGCGGCGCGCCGGAGCGCGAGACCATTCTAGGTGCGAAGGAATTCTTCGACCGGATCGAATATCCGGCGGTGCTCCACTGCAAGTCGGGCGCGGACAGGGCGGGATTTGTCGCAGCGCTCTATCTCATCGTCCATGAAGGGCGCCCGGTCGAGGAGGCGCTGCGGCAATTATCGCCGCGTTTCGGCCATTTCCGGTTCTCGAAGACCGGCGTGCTCGACGCGTTCTTCGAGCGCTACCGTGTCGAGGGCGAAGCCAAGGGGCTCGGCTTCCTGGAATGGGTCGAGACGGTCTACGATACCAAGGCGCTGGAACGCGAGTTCAAGCCGTCCTTCTGGTCGGACCTGCTCGTCGATCGTGTCATGCGGCGGGAATAGCCGACGGTCTCTCAGGACGCGGTAGTTCGTTCCGCTCCGGCATCGTCGGAGAGCTGGAGCCGATGCAGCCGCGCATAGACCCCGCCCTGCGCGATGAGTTCGTCGTGTCGCCCGGTCTCGATGACGCATCCGGCCTCGAGCACCACAATCCGGTCCGCGTCGCGGACCGTCGAGAGCCGGTGTGCGATCACGAGAGTGGTCCGGCCGGCCATCAGACGCCGCAAGGCGGCCTGCACTAGGCTTTCGGATTCGGAATCGAGGGCGCTCGTCGCCTCGTCGAGGAGAAGGATCGGGGCATCCTTCAGAAAGGCGCGCGCGAGCGTGATGCGCTGACGCTCTCCCCCCGAGAGTCGGCTGCCTCCCGTTCCGACCCGGGTGTAGTAGCCCTTGGGTAGGGCGCTGATGAACTCGTGCGCCGCCGCCGCCCGCGCTGCTGCGACGATCTCCTCGTCGGAGGCGCCGGGGCGTCCGAAGGCGATGTTCGCGCGGATCGTGTCGTCGAAGAGAGACACGTCCTGGCTGACGACAGCGATGTGAGCGCGCAGTGAGGCCTGGGTCACGGACCGGACGTCCTGGCCGTCGATCAGCACCGCCCCGGATGTGACGTCGTAGAGACGCGGCACGAGCGACAGGAGCGTGGACTTGCCCGAGCCCGAGCGGCCCACCAGAGCCGTGGTCGCGCCGCCAAGGACCATCAGGTCGATGCCGTCGAGAGCCGCCGCATCGCCGCCATAGCGGAACGTCACGTCCGCGAACCTGATCTCTCCCTTCCCGAGCTGCAGGGGAGAGGCTCCCGGCCGGTCGCGGATGCGCGGCTCCTCGTCGAGGATGTCGAAGGTCCGTTGGAGCGCTCCGGCGGCTTCCTGCACGATTGCATTGAGATTCCCAAGGGCGCGGATCGGCTGCGCGGCGAGGATCAGCGCGCTCACGAAGCCCGTGAAGTCGCCGACCGTGCTCTCTCCCGAGGTGATCCTGAACCCGATGAGGATCAGGACCGCTGCCACCGCGAGCCCACCCCCGGCTTCGAGAAGCGGATCGAGGCGCCCGCGGGCATTCGCACTCTTCATCTTGAGCCGGCGGATCTCCTCGAAAGCCGCGCTACCCTTGGCCTTGAGGTATCCCTCGAGGGCATAGGTCTTGGCGACGCGTGTGGCCGCAAGGCTCTCCGAGACGAAGCTCGCCATCTGCCCGATCTGCTCCTGGGTCGAAGTCGCGACCCGGCGCAGCTTCTTGCCGATCCGGGCGATCGGCCTGGCGACGAAGGGCGCCACGACCCCGGCGACGATCGTCAGGACGGGGTCGATCCAGATCATCGCGACGATCAGGGCGGCGATCGTGGCGACCTCACGAAGGAAAACCGTGGAGAGTCGGGTCAGGGCCTCCTTGATGAAGGCGAAGTCGGTTGTGAAGCGCTGTGTCAGGGCCGCCGGGCTTTCTCGCCCGATCTGGGCGAGGTCGGCCTCGACGAGATGCGCGTAGAGAGCGCTCTGGAGGTCTGCCTCGATCCGGGTCACGACCCGATTGGTGAGGACCGTGAGCCCGAGAAGCGAGAAGCCCTTCACGGCGGTCACGCCGATCACGAAGAGCGGCGCGAGGCGGATGGCATCCGCATCCCGGGCCGCGAAGGCATCGAAGGCCGCCTTGATGAGGACCGGGTAGAGCCCCGTCGCGCCGGCGACGAGTGCCACGAGGCCGAGCACCACAGCAAGCGCGCCGCGGTGCGGGCGCATCCAGTCTCGCCAGAGACGGCGCAGGAGAGGAAGGGTCTCGGCCCTGACAGGCAGCTTCGAACGGGACATTGAGGCCGGGTTTCAAACAGGGCGGCGGTCGGTAACACGCGGGCCACGCAAGGCGCAAATTCCGCTCGGCGCATTGGCATTGCGCCCGCGTGGGACCATGATCTGCCCTACTGGAGGTCCCATGCCGATAGAACACCCGTACCTCATGTTCCTCGGCGACGTCCCGGATCAGCTTGCGGCGAAGACGGCGAGCGGGATCGTCGATTGGCGGCCCGAATGGTGCCTGGGCCAGCTTCGCCTGCCGGGTTGCCGCGCCGACCTCGGCCTGCCCGACCTGACGATCCCTGAGGCGAAACACAAGGGTGCACGCACCCTGATCGTCGGTGTCGTCAATGCCGGCGGCGTGCTGCCGGCTCACTGGATCGAGACGATCGTCGCGGCCCTCGAGGCAGGTCTCGACGTCGCGAGCGGACTCCACACACGGCTCGGGGACCAGCCCGCGATCGCGCAAGCGGCCGCGGCTCACAGCCGTCAGCTGTTCGACGTGCGCCATTCCGGTCAGCGTTTCGCCACGGGCAAGGGCACGAAACGATCCGGCCGGCGACTCCTCACGGTTGGGACGGATTGCTCCGTCGGCAAGAAATATACGGTGCTGGCGCTCGAGCGCGGGATGCGCGCCCGCAGCTTCGATGCGGATTTCCGGGCGACGGGCCAGACCGGAGTGTTCATCTCCGGACGCGGCGTCGCGATCGATGCCGTCGTGGCGGATTTCATCTCGGGTGCCGTCGAGTGGCTGTCGCCCGCTGCCGACCCAACCCATTGGGACCTGATCGAAGGCCAGGGATCGCTCTTCCACCCCTCCTTCGCGGGCGTGAGCCTTGGTCTCCTGCACGGGGCGCAGCCGGATGCCTTCATCGTCTGTCACGAGCCCACCCGCACGCACATGCGCGGCGTCGAGCATCCGCTGCCGTCCATCGGCGAGGTGATCGATCTCACGATCCGCTGCGGGCGCCTCACGAACCCGGCGATCCGCTGCGCCGGCATCGCGATCAACACGCAGGCGCTCTCCGAATCCGACGCCAAGGCCTTGCTCGGCGCGACGAGCGCGGAGCATGGCTTGCCGGCAACCGATCCCGTGCGCTTCGGTGTGGATGATCTGATCGATCGCCTCGTCGAGGAGTTCGGCCTTCTCCCCGGATCGGCGCCTGCAGCGTAAGAGAGAAGGCCGAGCCTCCGATCCAAATCCGCGAGCCCTATTGCGAGACCGACCCTCATGAGCTCTTCCCGACCACTCGTTTTCGAGTCAGCCCACGCCCTCCCCGACGATGCCGCCGCGGCGACGCTCGCCGGGCGCGTCTGGCGCCCCGATGTCCAGGGCCCGTCCGTGGTGGTCCTGCGCGACGGTGCGGTCCACGACGTGTCACGACGTTTTCCGACGATACGGGACCTCTGCGAGGAGGAGGATCCGGTTACGGCCTTGCGCAGCACCGAGGGAGAGGTCGTCGGCTCTCTCGCCGAGATTCTCGCCAATACACCGATCGAGCGGCGCGACCCGGACCGCCCCTGGCTTCTCGCACCGGTCGACCTTCAGGTCGTCAAGGCGGCCGGCGTCACCTTCGCGATTTCCCTGCTCGAGCGAGTCATCGAAGAGCGGGCAAGGGGCGACCTCGAAGCGGCATCCGCAATCCGGCAGGAAGTGCAGCGCCTCGTCGGGGACGATCTCCAGCGTCTCAAGCCCGGCTCGCCCGAGGCCGAAGCTTTGAAGGCAGTCCTCGTTGAGCGCGGCGCCTGGAGCCAGTACCTCGAGGTCGGGATCGGCCCGGACGCGGAGATCTTCACCAAGGCGCCGCCGATGGCTTCCGTCGGCACGCTCATGGATGCCGGCCTGCTCCCGAGCTCGAACTGGAACAATCCGGAGCCCGAGGTCGTCCTCATGGTCGCCTCGTCGGGCCGCATCGTAGGAGCGACGCTCGGCAACGACATCAATCTGCGCGATCTCGAAGGCCGCTCCGCCCTGCTTCTCGGCAAGGCGAAAGACAACAACGCGTCCTGCACGATCGGTCCGTTCCTGCGGCTCTTCGACGACGGATTCGATCTTAACGACGTGCGCCGGATGACCGTGACCCTGGTGATCGAGGGCGAGGACGGCTTCCGCCTCGACGGCGAGTCGTCGCTGTCGCAGATCAGCCGCGATCCTGCGGATCTCGTCGCGCAGATGATCGGGCCGCACCATCAATATCCCGACGGCGCTGCGCTCTTCCTCGGCACAATGTTCGCTCCGATCGAGGACCGGGACACGCCGGGTCAGGGCTTCACGCACAAGATGGGCGATCTCGTCACGATCGCGAGCCCGCGCCTCGGCCGGCTCGTGAACCGGATGCGACACACACATGAATGCGAGCCCTGGACCTTCGGCACGGGCGCGCTAATGCGCAATCTCGCAGCGCGTGGGCTTCTGAGTCGTTCGTGAGGTGATGCGTGCAGATCCCGCGCAGCGCGCGGGATCAGGCGACGCGATTTGTTACGCCCTCTTCGTAATTGCGTGTCACGGGCGCGATGCACAACCCATTCCGACACACCCGTCCTTGCGAGCCGGAGGCGAAGCAATCTACCCGTCGAAGGATGCGCTCTTGGATTGCTTCACTTCGTTCGCAATGACGGTGAGGGCATGAGAGCCGGAAGAACACTGCTGAAAATAAAAACAAGCTCCTGACTCACTCCGTCGTTGCGAGAAGGCGAAGGCATCCGGGCTGCACTCGCAGATCTGCTCTGGAATTACTGCCGACGGGCGCGCCGGCGATTGTCGCCCTGCACTTCGTCGACGATACCGCCAGGCGCGGAGGCCACGGCTCCGGCTCCGGCGCCGACGGCTGCCCCGACCGGGCCACCGACGAGTGCTCCGCCAGTCGCTCCGACGAGCGTTCCGGTCGTCTGCTGCTGTGTGGAACATGCAGCGGCGCCAAGGCACAGCACTGCAACGAGGGCGAGTTTCTGCATCCGTTTCCTCCATGCCTGCGACGGCAGGCACGGGATCAACTCGCGACAGGCGAAGCGGTTCAAAGCCTTTGCTACGGGCGAAACTTCGATCGAGTCGTGCTGCGCACGAGATCGGCGTCAGAATCGGATTCGTTGGCGCGACTGATCATTCAGCTCCGCGAGTGATCAGTCGCGCCAGAACTGGGGGAAGAAGAGGATCAGCACGGTAAAAAGCTCGAGACGCCCGAGCAGCATCCCGAAGGCCAGGAGCCATTTCCCGGCATCGGGCAACGTCGAGAAGTTGCCCGTCGGGCCGATGACCGGGCCAAGACCCGGGCCGACATTCGAGACGGCCGCCGCAGCGGCGCTCGCACTCGTCAGGAAATCGAGGTCGAGGGCCATCAAGGCGATCGTCAAAGCGCTGTAGCACGTGAAATAAAGAGCGAAGAAAACCACGACGGAGCCGATCACCTCGTCTGTCAGGAGTCGTCCTGCATAGACGCGGGGAAAGACGCCGCGCGGGTACAGGAGATGTCGGAACTGGCTGCGAAGCAGCACCAGCATCACTTCGAAACGAAAGATCTTCATTCCGCCGGTCGTCGACCCGGTGCAGCCGCCGACGAAGGTCAACCCGAAGAAGATTCCGACGGCGAAGTTCCCCCACAGAGCATAATCCGTCGTCGCAAAGCCCGCCGTCGTCACGATCGACACGACATGAAAGGCGGCGTAGCGCAGGCCCTCTACGAAACCGTACCGTCCGCTGAGCACGAGCCAAGCGGTGATCGCGAAGGTGACAACGGCGAGGAAAGTGATGAATGTCCGGACCTGGCTGTTGCGGAGCGTGTCCTTCTGTCTCTGGAGCAAGCGGACATAGAGAACGAAGGGAAGCGCGCCCGAGATCATGAAGATGATCGCGATCCAATCGACGGCCGCGCTGTTCCAATTGCCCAGTGACTTGTCGGACGTCGAGAATCCGCCCGTAGCAACTGTCGTGAATGCGTGCGTGAGAGCTTCGAATGGCGTCATCACCGTCGCCCAGTAGGCGATTCCGCAAATCGCGGTCAGCGTCAGGTAGATGAGCAAGATCGCCATTGCGATTTCGCGAACGCGCGGCATGACTTTTTCGGAGCGATCCGATGATTCCGTCCGGAACAATTGCATGCCGCCGATGCCGAGCACCGGCAGAATGGCAATCGCCGTCGCGATGACGCCGATGCCGCCCATCCATTGCAGGAGAGCCCGCCAGAGCAGGATCCCTGGCGGCGCTTGGTCCAAGCCTACGATCACGGTCGCGCCGGTCGTGGTCAGTCCCGACATCGCCTCGAAGAACGCATTCGTGAAATTGTCCCGCAATTGCGCGTAGTCGGAGATGTAGAGCGGAATGGCGGCGAAGAGCGTGATCGCCAGCCAAGCGAACGGCGTGAGGACGAAGGCTTGGCGAAGCGTGAGCCCGCCCGCCAGCCGGCATCGGGTGGTGTAGACCAGAACCGTTCCCGCACCGGACGCGATCGCGCTCGAGACGAGAAACGCCTTCCAGTCGGGATGGCCCGCCATCGCGTCCGCTGCGGCGGGCAGAAGCATGGTGATTCCGAGGGCGATGAGCATGCCGCCCACGATATAGACGATCGGCCGGAAGCGAGGCGGCGCCCAGGACGAGAGAGCGGGGCTGATGTCCATCACGCTACAGACCGCTCTCGCGACTGGCGAGCATCGCCTCGGCTTTTCGAAGCGCGCGATAGGTCACGACCGCGATGATGCTGTCGCCCGGTTGCACGCGGGTTTCTCCCGTCGGGATGATCACGTCGCCGTCGCGGACTATCGCCCCGATCAGCATTCCTTCGGGGAGTCCGATTTCGCGCAAGTTCCCGCTGACGAGCCGCGAGCCCTTGGTTGCGGTCGCCTCGATGACCTCTCCGAAATCCTCGCGCAACGTGTAGAGGGCGGAAACCGACCGGTGGCGCACATGGCGAAGGATGGTCGAGATCGTGATCGCGCTCGGGCTCACGACGGTGTCGATCCCAAATGAGGGGAGGAGCGGCTCGTAGGATCTCTTGTTGACGAGCGTAATCGCACGGGCACAGCCCTCGCGCTTCGCGAGTACGGAGGCGAAGATGTTGGTCTCGTCGTCGTTCGTGACCGCGATGATCGTCTCGGCTGCCTGAACATGGGCCTCCAACAGAACGTCGCGATCGAGCGCGTCTCCCTGGAGCACGATGGCGCTTTCGCCGAGCTCGCTGGAGATGAACCGGGCGCGCTCGCGGGAATGCTCGATGATCTTGAGCGACACGGACGGGGCGCTGCCGGCCAAGCGCTTTGCGAGGTTCAGCCCGACATTCCCGCCGCCGACGATGATGACACGGCGCGCCACATCCTCCCGGTGGCCGAAGAAGGCCATGAGGGCGTCGATCTTCGACGGTTGGGCGACGATGTAGACGTCGTCGCCCCGCTCGATCCGATGATCTCCCTGAGGGACGAAGGTCCTGCCGTCGCGGATCACGGCGACCATGACGAAACTCTGCTCGCGTAGGATGGCCGGCAATTCACTCAGCCGCCGACCGACCGCGGAGCAGGACCCCGTATTGCAATGGAGCCCGATGAGCCGCACGCGGCCACCGGCCAGCGACACCGTATCGAAAGCTCCCGGCGTCTTCAGACGTCTCGCGATTCCGTTCGCGACCTCGATTTCCGGCGAGATGATGACGTCGATCGGCAATTGATCGGTCGCGTAGAGCTTCTCCCAGATGGGCTCCAGATAGCCATGATGTCGTACTCGGGCGATGCGGCGGCGGACGTTGAACAGCGAGTAGGCAACCTGGCAGGCGACCATGTTGACCTCGTCGGACCGCGTGACCGCGATCAGCATGTCGGCATCGCGAGCTCCTGCGCGCTCGAGGACCTCGGGGTGGGAGGCATGGCCCACTATGCCGCGCACGTCATAGGACTCATCCGCCCGGCGCGCCTGCTCCGGATCGACATCCAGAATCGTGATGTCGATCCCTTCCGTCGCGAGGTGACGCGCGATTGTGGTTCCGACCTGCCCGGCGCCGCAAACGATGACCCTCATGCCACTTCCTGCAGATTCGACCCATGCGGCTTCGGCAGCCAAGTGATCCGGATCGTATCATATCGGGGAGTGAAAACCCCGACCGGGGCATAGCCGGCAAGCAGGCGAGGCCTGCTGCGCCGGCAGCCAAAGGGAACCGCCGATATCTCGTGGTACGGCGGGGCGTCAGGCCCGGGTCTCACCCATCTGAGCGGCATCCTGCTTCGCTGCGATATCAGCGTCCGAGCCCCGCTCGTCAGGCCTGTGAGTGGTTGCGATGCCATTCACGAGCCAATCCAAGACCTGGGCACAGACTGCGCCAGACATCAGGCCGAAGGACTTCACCACGAAGTCCCGGAACTCGCCATGGCGGCCGGGTGCGACGTGCTGCAGGATTTCGAGCAGGCCCGCTATTCCGATGGCGAGCAGGAGAGACCCGAAGCGCCGGTTCGGATAACCGAGCCAGAATGCGCCTCCGAGCGCCGCGAAGGCGACAAACCGCTCAAGATTCGCCGGAGCCGCCGTCGTAGGGCGCAATCCGATCGGCGAGAGCGTGAAGATCGCAATGGCGATCACGAGGAGCCATGCAGCCCACCGGGAGAGTTTACTAAGCATTACACCTGCGGACGATGAGAGAGATTGCCGAACGGAATAGCCGGACGGCTCGGCAAGATTTCACGAAACGGCAACGGCTCCACCCATGCGACTGGCTCGGCGACAAAGAAGCTCTGCCGGGCCTCCTAACCCGGCGGAGCCTCTAAATCTGGGCACCCGGAGCCGGTCGGCAAGACCGCTCGTTGCAGAAGGGATGGGTGCGTTCGGACGGGGCACGGCCCCATCCGAACGGTCGACTACGCCTTTCGATGCCGGCCGGGCAGATCAACGCAATGGGTCGATCTGGACCTGCTGTTGTCGTCGAGCAGGGCCACAGCGACGGCTTGCACTACGGGAAGGGCACCGGTGGTCGACGGCGGCAGCCGCCGAGCGATCCGCTGCGGCCCGCTGCCGTTCCGACCGGTTGCTGCAGTGTTCTTCATACCGGCCTCAACCTCATTGCGAACGGAGTGAAGCGATCCAGGAGCGCATCCATCGACGGGTAGATTGCTTCGCCTCTGGCTCGCAATGACGGAAGTGCGGCGGAAGGGCAGTGCATCACGCCTGCGGTTCGCAATGACGCAGTGAGTCCGCGGCAGGCCTGATGATGCCAGACCACAATGACGGCAGTGGGTCCAGCGCTACTCCGTATCGGGCCCTGCACCTCCCGCCCTCACGCCCTCTTCGTCATTGCGAACGAAGTGAAGCAATCTACCCCTCGACGGATGGTCGCCTCGACTTCGGCTCGCCATGACGCAGCAAGCGATTCGCAAGTCGTCGCAGAAACGTGATTGTCGCGCACAATGCACGCGAGTGTCCGTCAGCGTACCGGCTTCGGCCAGAAGATCCACAGAAAGAAAGCGAGAACCGCGAGCCAGAACACGACGATCGCCGCCGCTCCAAGTCGACTCACCGGCCGTTCTGCCAGTCGCTCCGCCTCGGCACGAAACTCCACCATGAGCTCGGCGGGAATGAGCTTGATGGCCAGAATGATGCCAAGGGGAAGAATGATGATGTCGTCGAGATAGCCGAGCACCGGAATGAAATCCGGGATCAGATCGATCGGCGAGAGTGCATAGGCAGCAACCGCCATGGCCACGAGCTTCGCATACCAGGGCACCCGGGGATCACGTCCCGCCAGCCACAAGGCGATCACATCCCGCTTGATCTCCCGCGCCCAGGCGCGGATGCGGTCGAACGCGCCGCGATCCAACTCATCGGCCACAGTCGATTCCTCCGAGGCTCGCTTCGCTGCGCCTGCACGGCAAGCATCGGAGCGCATTGTGGCTCGGGCATCATCCGCGGACAATGAGCGATTGTCCGCAGGCGCGAGATGCTGGCGTTCTTCATTTCAGGCGTGCAATCGAGGAGAGCGCGGTCGTTTCTCATATGCAAGGCGAGGGTGGCTGCGCCGCATCGCCAGCATCCGCGCCCGTTCGGATTATGCGGACGCCGGATCCTTCCGTCTGCCGCTCGTCGAAAAGACGTCATTCCGGCTGTGAGCGCGAGCCGAGACGCACGAGCAGGATCAGCGATGCTGCAAGCGCAAGAGCGGCCACTAAAGCAGAGACGTACAGCGCTGCCCGGTCGCCGAACCGGTCAATGAGGAAAGCGTAACTGATCGGTGCGGTCGCCGAGACCACGAAGCTTGGCGCGGTCAAACGTCCGACCAGCGCACCGTAGGAACGAGGATCGAACAGAACGAGGGGCTGCGTCCCGCGCACGATCGTGAGGAGACCGTTGCCGGCCCCGTAGCCGAACGCGAAGATCAGTCCGGCCCAGACAGAGGCTCCACTGAGCAGGCCGGCCAGGAAGCAGAAGGGCAGAATGCCCGTCGCTAGGACGCCCAGGCGCAGCGGGCTCACGTTCCTGCCGAACAGGACATCGCCGAGCCGCGCGAGGGATTGCCCAATTCCTCGAAAGGTCGCGACCCACACGGCCAGTGCGCCGGCCATGCCGAGACCCGTCATGAGGCCGATCATGTGGGCCGACATCCCCGTATTGAGAAAACTGCCGAGCATCACGATCAGGGCATAGAGTGCCTGAGCGAGCCTCCGCTCGCCGGCCGTGCGCGTGAGCGGGGAGACCGTCACGGGCGTCGTGGCCATCCGTTTGATATCGCCGCGGGAGCGAGGCACCGCCAGATGCAGCGGCAGCGTCAGGAGCGCGATACCCGCATAGGCCAGGGCCGCACCGCGCCACCCGAAGGCCTCGGCGAACACAAGTCCGACCGGCCAGAACACGGTCGAAGCCAAGCCGCCGAGAAGCGTGATCTGTGAAATGGAAGGTCTTGCCGAAGCTCCGCCGATGAACACCAGTGTCGCGAAGGCCGCCTCGTAGAGCGTCATGCGCATTCCGACGCCGAGGACGATCCAGGACAGCATGTAGACCGCGATCCCGTGCGAGATGCTGAGCCCGATGCATCCGAGCGCCAGAACGACCGACCCGAGCGCCATGACGCCGCGGCCGCCACTGCGGTCGATCAGCCGCCCCACGAGAGGCGAGACGAGCCCCATGACCACGAGCGCGACCGAGAAGCCGCTATAGGTGAGCGTCGATGACCAGCCGAGATCGGCAGCAATCCGGTCACCCAGGACGCCGATCAGATAATACGAGCTGCCCCAGCACAGAAGCTGGGACCATCCGAGCAACCAGACCAGACGAGGGGTGATCACGAAGTGCTGCTAGTAGACGCGTTGGGCGACCGACGATTGCCGAGGGTTCGATCACATGTCAGCGCGTCTGTAGCATGCTCTCATCCGGAGGCGATCGAAATCAGTGCTGGTTTTGCTGTGATCTTCGGAGGGCGCGGTGTTTCCCTCCTCACCCGGACGTTTCGCGTCCGGGTGAGGGTGGCAGCGCCGACGTCGCAGGCACAGCCCGCCGTCCATCATGTCACCGCACGAGGAGATAACTCATTCTCGTTGCGCTTGCGGGCAGCACGGGCCTCTTCGACGAGCGCGGTCTGCTGTTCTGTCACCGAACGACATATGGCATCAGGATCGTCCGGACGGCCTTTTGCCGTCACATGGGCTCGGGACAGATTCCAAGGACAGAAAAGAGGGCTGCGAGCGCTGCGCGTCATGGCTTCGCTCCGTAAGTGCCTTCCGGTCAAATGGAATCTGATCCGTTGTGCGTCAGAGTTCAACGGGATCAAAAGAGTGATGACGTATAGGCGGGGAGCAACTCCACCGCCCACGATCTCATAACGGCTGTGGCATTCCTGGGGATCAGCCTCACCCACGAATGGTGTCGCTGACAGAAGCCTCGGCTAAGCGACTAATGATAGGATCCGAGAGTGGAGGGCGGTCAGCTGTCGGACGTAGGGCTCTCGCCGTTCTCTATGATGAGCCATAAGCCTCTCGATTGCTCTTTGCTTGAGGACTTCCTCCATCGAACTGGCCCGGGCCGCTTCGAGATCGCGCTCGAAGGCGAAATCGATATCGGCCAGCGTGGCCAGAAGAGATTGCAGCAATGGCTTGAGTTCACCCGGGTAGGTCGCGGATGGTTCGAAATCGTCCTCGGAGGGGCGGACCTGGGCTCCGGCTGTTGCAGCGTTCATGGGTCTCCTCAATCTTTAATTCATTATTCGAGAGGCCATGGCCTTCCCGTTTGACGTAGGTGCCCGGTGGTAATTCGGGACGTGCGCTCGAGGTCTGTCGCTTGCGATCGGTCGGGGTCCGGCAGCTACAAGGCTCCGGGACGATACACATTGGACGTGACGTTATGACGACGGTACGAACGTGACGCGCACCGATTCATCGACGTGCGAGGCACTATACGTGCACATGTGTCAGGTCTTTGTTGCGGTAATATTGCGTGCCTGCAATCGTCGATTTGTGCAGTTCTTGCAGGTGCGAACGGCCAGTATGATCGGGCTGGCGAATTCTGGAACGAAGGTTGTGCGGGGATTGGAAAAGCGAGAGCGTGTGGCACTCCAGGTGTCGCGCGGGTTCTGGCAATGGTGTCGCCGCGCGATGCCAACCTGGATCTTTCAAGCCATCCAGGAGCGCATCGGTCGGAGGGTAGATTGCTTCGCCTCCGGCTCGCAAGGACGGGAGTGGCACCGCCTCAGGCTGGACGACTGCGGCGGCTCGCAATGACGAGGAGACAGCGGGATGGGCTCTGCGCGCCGCCTGCGGCTCGCAACGACAAGGCGGGTCCTCACGACAATAAACAGCGCGCAGCATCGCACCTTGTCCCAAACCGGCACTCCCCTCAGGATGGGCACGTACGACATCCCGGCCCAACAGGCCGCAACGGTGCCGAGCTCTTTCGGGAGAGTAGACTACCAGCGGCTCAAATCGTCGAGGCTGATGATGAAGTTGACCCAGGCCGATGCGATAGCCGCGGCGAGGATAACCGCATTGAACCAGAACATGGCCGTCTCCGGCACGTCGGAGCAGCATCGCCGGCTTTCGCGCGGCGCGCCCGCTCCGTGGGATTTCCATAAGCGGGAGCGTTGCGGGCGCTAAGCACGTTCGGCGACCGAGCGGCGGCGAAGCAGATAGGCTATGCCCAGCACGGCTACTGCCGTCAGGGCCGCCACCGGCAATTCGGCCTGGTGCACCGTCTCTCCGCCGAGATGGGTGACGATCCAGGGATCCGACAGGAACATTTCGCCCGCGACCCATCCGAGGAGTGCGGCACCCGCCCAGACGAGCACCGGAGCCCGCTCCAGGATCGCCATGATCAGCGCTGCACCCGCGACGATCAGGGGAATCGAGATCGCCAGCCCGAGCACGAGGAGCACAGTCGAGTCGTTCGCGACTGCGGCGATCGCAAGGACGTTGTCGAGGCTCATCACGGCGTCGGCGATCGCGATCGTCCAGACCGCCTGCCAGAGGCGATCCGTCTCCTTGATGGCGTCCTCGTCATTCTCCTCTTCGAGAAGCAGCTTCACGGCAATCCAGAAGAGGAGCGCACCTCCGATGATCTTCAGAAGGGGAGTCGAAAGGAGGCTTGCGACAGCGACCGTGAAGATGATCCGCAGGACGACTGCGACGCCGGCACCCAGAACCATGCCGGCGCGGCGCTTGGACTCTGGCAGGCCCCTGCACGCGAGGGCGATGACGACGGCATTGTCGCCGGACAGGATCACATTAATCCAGATGATCCCGAAAACTTTCAGGAGTTGAGGCGCGAGTGTTTCCATGACATTCACTGACCGTCGGTCGATCGGCAGCTCCAAGCTGCGCCCGCCATGGCAGGGCCGGCGATGCTGGCACTGAGCCGTTCTCGTTCGAGGAGTCGCTTGGCGGCGCACCCGGCTCGGGCGCGCTAACAGTGAGCAGCCCTCAGGCGTGCTCGGCGCAGATTTCCATCATGCGCAAGGCGGCCCGGTTGCCGGGGCCGCACAAGGGCCGTGTGTCGGACGCGTTTGCCATGAACGCAGGAATGTCGGGGCCGTCACACGTGCATCGAGGCCAGCATAACGCACCGTGACCGTATCGGCGGGGTCACCACCGGAATCCCTCCAGGAGCTGGCGAGATCCTCCGACGGGTCGGAGTCTGCCTCATCCCAAAGGGCTGCAATTGCATGATCCGAGGCAGCAGCTGGCCAAGAGCCTTGGTTCCCGGCGACAAGCGGGAGAAAGGCGAGCAAGAACAGGGCAAGAATCGCCCGGGCGATACTGGTGTGGCGGTGCGGACACGCTGATACGTGTTTCAGCTGAGCACCCAAAGCTGATGGCCGTTCCTGAGAATCTTAGGTAGGCACAGGACCATCTGCCGGCAACCTCTCGGATTGCGCAATCCGACCGGCGCTCCGATCCGGCACGGGAAGCGACAGGCGGAGCCCGAAGTGATCATGAAGAACACCGGCGCATCGGCCGATCCCGGAGCCCTCCGCTCCGCTTTGTCCTCCGAAGGCCGAGGCTTGGTCACTTTGCTTTGCAGGCGCAAAGTTGGCCGAGCTTCAACGATCCTAATCAATTAGTGTTGGGCCCGTTCGAAGCATTCCTCGGTGCGGGGTGGCAAGGAACTCACGGGCTCTCATCCCGGTTGAGCCTCCATAGCGCGGGTTCGAAGGAGGCTTCCCATGAAGATACCTGTTCTTTGTGCTGCTTTTGGCCTTACCCTTCTCATCGCTCCGGCGGCGGCGCATGCGCAAGGGATCGTGCGCGGAGCTGAACAGGGCGCCGCAGTCGGCAACCGCGCGGCGGGCCCGGTCGGCGGAGCAGTTGGTGGAGCCGTCGGCGGGGTCGCCGGAGGCGTTGCAGGCGGCGTCAAGGGTGTACTCGGCATTCCTCAGAACACGAGCTCGACCAGGAGCGTCCACCGGCACAACACCAGAACCGTTCACGCTTCCCAGCCAACCCACACGACGAAAACCGTCCAGAAGTCCAGAACCGTTCATCGGTAACCGCTAAGAGGGGGCACTTCTAGCGCCGAGCCGCGACGCTCGGCGCTGATCCGGCCGGCATTGCCACGGCCCGGATTGCCTCCAGGTGCGCGGACCTATGAACCGCCAATCGTTGGCTCCGGTCCCGGACAGCGGGAAAATCGGCTCCCCCTGCAAAGCGCAAGCCAGGTGGAGTCGTCGGCCACTCTGGCCCGTGTCAGCACGCATGATGTGCCCCGCTCCGAGAGGCCCAACCTGAATCCGACGATCCTCACTTGGCGGTTATAACCTCGAGGTCGGTAACAATCGTGCAAACACGCTTCGCGAGCACAGTGCTACGATGAGGAGCATGGCACCGACACACAGGTAGGCAAAGGATAGCGAGGCGATCTCGCCCAGCATAACGCCGATGAGGGCTGCAATAATGACCGGCTCCAGGCTGGCAAAGCCGGGAAGCTTTCATCCGAGCAAGCGCGGTGATTGCAGGCGAGACTAGCGTCGCCGATACTAACCACCCGACCTGAATTGCACGAGCCAGCGGTCGGCTGCACGACGACCGGCGTCGCGGAGTTCGATCAGGAACTCCCAATCGAGATTGAGCGCACTCGACTGACTCAATTTCGGGAATTCCGTTTCGGCCGAAATGTGATGAATCCGCAGCTTCTGCAATTTGCCGGACAGGCGCGACCCTTCGCTATCGTTGGCGGCGAGTTTCGTCATCGCGGCAAGAGCCTCCATCTCGCGCACCAGAGAGCTGTTGAACGTAATCTGTTCCATGCGCCGGGAGATTTCTGCAGGCGAAGTCGGCATCTCCAACCCGACCGAGGGCATGATCTGCACGACGAGAGCGTCGGAAGCGCGCGTTGTCGACACGAGGGGAAAGAGGGGAGGGTTGGCCGTGTAGCCGCCGTCCCAGTAGGCTTCGCCGTTGATAGTCACGGCGTGGTGAAGCAGGGGAAGACACGTCGAAGCGAGGATCACGTCGAGGGTGACGGCCTTCTCGCGAAAGATGCGTAAGCGACCATCCCGCACGCGGGTGGCTGCGATCAGCAATCGCAGACCGGAGCGATCCCTGAGGGCGTCGAAATCGATATCTTTCGACAGGATCGTGCGAAGTGGATGGAGGTTGAAGGGGTTGAACTGGTAAGGCGACAGAACCCGTGCCGCGAGAGCGACGGCCATGCCGGCCCTAGCCCGCGGCGCCGCTTCGCTGGCTCGCCGCCAGAACCGCGCGAGCCGCACCTTGGCGGCTTCCGGCCCGCCCTCCCTCAATCCTGATGCGAGGAGGACGGCATTGACCGCACCGGCGCTCGCGCCACTGACGGCATCATAGGCGATATCTTCACTCTCGAGCAGCCGGTCGAGGACGCCCCAGGTGAAGGCTCCGAACGATCCACCTCCTTGCAGGGCCAGCGAGAGACGTCTTCTGGTCGGCTTCGCCCGGGCACCTCTGCGCACGAGGACCGGGGCCGGGTGGCCGGCCTGCTCGAGCCGGCGGCGCTGGACGGAGTTCTCGGACGGGATCTTCATGTCGGCCCCCTTGTGCACTGCAGCATCTCATTTCGATGCTCAACGTTCCGTGGGGGCGCGTGTTCCGAAAGCGCCCTGCGACAGTCGGTTCCGGGCAGAAACTGACTGCGCAATAGGCATTCGGGCTAATTTTCAGCCGATTTTGGAGAAGGCGAGCGTTTAGCGGGTGGACGTGATGGATGCTGCGTTGCAGCGAACAGACGCTCGTCTCCGGCACCGAGCCATCTCGGAAGAGTACATCAGCAGCATCGCCAGCATCGGCAGGGCATGTTCACCCCCTAGGCTCCTCTCGCGCCGGGCTGCGATACACGAGCCGAGGTGATCCGGCCGCGTCCGCACGGTCCGGATTGCCTTGAAACGTGCACTGATGAGGCATCACCTGCGAGTGGCTTCGGGGCTACGCAAGGAGTCAGCGTCCTCCCGCAAGTCTGACTGCCACGTAAAACAACAGAGTGATCGCCGGCGGTACCACGACGCCCCGCCAGCGGGCAACTTCGGCAGATCGGACGGAGCCAGGAGCTTATTCGAGAGGTCATCATCAGCCCGCATCAGGAGTCCTGCAAGGATTGCGGAACCGTTGCTGCCATCCGTTTGTGAAGCGCCGTCAATCGGCGGACGTAAGGAGCCCGGCACTCCTCGTGACGTTGCCGGAGCGTTCTGAGCACCTCCTGCTTGAGCGCCTCGGGAACCCCGCTGTTCCTGACCGTCTCCAGGTCGCCGTCATAGGAACCGTCGATGTCTTCCAAGGCCGCCAAGAGGGCCTGGAAGGCCGACAGGACGTTTGGCAAGCATCCGCGGGCGGAACTCAGCTCGGTGCCGAGGGCGCCACGTTCACCGTTGTAAGCCAAAGAGCTCTCTCCATCGCCGAAACGGGAGAGGCCTCGCAAATGTGGTGCCAGACCGAGGCTTGCGCCTCCTGCATGCAGGGAGCAAAGGCGGCAAAGCGGTTATCGCTGCCAAGCTGACGTAGTCCCAGCCCGTTATCTCCGTGGCGCACAGCAGGCCAAAGCTTTGCTGGTGGGACGATCCTGTCGAGCAAGAGGGAATTGGATCCGGATGTCTTCGACGCTCCCTTGGGGGTTACGACCTCGGGGCCGGTGACAATCGTGCAAACACACTTCGCGAGCACAGCGCCACGATGAGGAGCATGGCAGCGACACACAGGAAGGCAAAGGGCAGAGATGCGAACTGGGCCAGCATGCCGATGATCGCCGGGCCGGAGAGGACGCCCGAATATCCGATGGTGGTAATGGCTGCGATCGCCAGGTCCTGCGGCATGCCCTTCTGCCTGCCGATGGCGGAGTACAGGACCGGGACGATGTTGGATGCGCCTAGACCCACCATTCCAAAGCCGATCAGGGCTGCAGCGAGGGATGGAGCCGCGGCTGCCAGGAAAAGCCCCGCCGCCGCACAGAGCCCGCCGAAGAGCAGGATCGCCCGGCCGCCGAGCGCCTGGACGATCCGATCGCCATTGAGCCTGCCGAGCGTCATCGCAACGGCAAAGACTGCATAGCCGAACCCGGCCAGAGAGGCATCAGCGCCGCGTGCATCGGTCAGGAACACGGCGCTCCAGTCGAGCATCGCGCCTTCGGCGAGAAAGACGATGAAGCACAAGCCCCCGATGAGCAGTACTTCGCCGCGCGGCAGGGCAAACACGGGCGAAACATCGCCCTGGCTGCCATAGGGGAGGAGATACCTTCCGAAGCCCAGAAGAAGGCCAAGGGTGGCAAAGCCGACGCACAGGGTAACTGTCAAGGGAGACGCGCCAAACCACAGGAGAGCCGCGGCCCCACCTGCACCTGCGATGCCGCCGACACTGAAGAAGCCGTGAAACCCGGACATCATGGTCCGCCCGCTCGCCTTCTCGACGAGTACGGCTTGGATGTTGATCGCTACGTCGATGGTGCCGATTCCGGCCCCGAAGATCAGGAGTGCGACGGCTAGGGAGAGGGGACTTGCGGCTGTTGCAAGGACGGGCAGCAAGGCATAGGCGATGGCGCTCGCCACGATGAGGACAAGGCGGCAGCCGAACCCCGATGCAATCGCCCCAGCTATAGGCATCGCAACGATGGAGCCGGTGCCCAGGCAAAGCAGCAGAAGGCCCAGCAGGCCGTCGTCGAGGCCGGCGCGGTTCTTTGCATATGGCACGAGAGGCGCCCATGCTGCTGTGCCGAAACCCGCGATGAAGAACGCGACCCTGGTAGCGATCTGCTGGAGCACGCCGGGCGCCGGATACGATGCTGCCATGGCTCGAGTCACGAATTGTCGTCCTTCCCTCGCGTCGCCGGATCAAAAATTCAGCGACCAGTCGTTGCCGTCGACGCCCGTGAATGCGTCCCCAATACGCTTTAGGCCGATATTCCCCCTCGACGTGGCATGAAAAGGTCGAATTCCCGCCGGCCCCATGGACCACATCAGCCGCGCCTGACGAGGACGGGCATCACTGCGTGTGTCGCCCAGAGCACCAGAGCTAGGGCAAGCGTCAGGGGAGTGAAACTGTCGAACCACGCCTCCACACTGCCGCGCACGAAGGGGCTGAGGCCCAGCTCGGCAACGAGCACCAGGGCCAGGGACAGAACTCCCATCTCCAGCCGGTGTCGAACATCGGATGGGACTCGGCACCAGCCTGTCGCAGCCCAGGCGCTCACCGCAATGGCCATCAACATGAACGGGGTTTCGAGCGGCTCTCCAACAACCCGCCCGAAGGCCGGTACGAAGAGAAGCTCCCGCACCGTCCCCAGGGCGAAGCCGGCGATCATGATCAAGAGGAAATAGACGAACGCTCCGAGGATAATCCGCATTGTCTCGAACCGGACGAGGCCGCAGCCGGGTGTTTGCCACATCATTGCGCGGGAGTCGCGGAGATGAGTGACGCGATGGTCATGACGTCCGCCATGGAATGGTGCGCGAGAACGATGCGGCGGAGCGTGGATGACGAACATGCCCTCGCTCACGATCCCACGGAGGGCCAAGGCCGATGATCGAAACCCGACGGCTCCTCCTGCGTGATGTTCTGCGCGCGGACGCCGAAGGATTCCATGCCTACCGGCGGCGCGAGGCCTATTGGCGGCATGTGCCGATGGAGCCACCGACGCGGAAGCAGATCGATGAATTCCTGGAGCAGTGCCTACGTGAGCAGGAGGAAAGCCCGCGCTCGTCCTATTGTCTTGCCGCAACCTTGAAGGACACGAACGAGATCGTGGGAGAAGCCCTCCTTCGCATTCGGAGCGCTCGGCATTGCCAAGGCGAAATGGGCTGGGCCGTCGCAGAACTTCATCAAGGGAAGGGCTTCGCCACCGAGATCGGGCTTGCTCTTCTTCGTTTCGGCTTTGGGGAAATCGGCCTTCATCGCATTTTCGCGCGCACGAGATGCGAGAACTTCGCCTCTCGGCGGGTGATGGCGAAAATCGGAATGCGCGAGGAGGGAATCCTCCGTGAGAACGTCCGGGCGCGCGGCGAGTGGTGGTCATCCGTTCAGTGCTCGATCCTAGTGCACGAATACGGCGCCGCGTCAGCGCCGGGTGGCGCAGTTCCGGCGGACGGCCCAATCTCGTAGCCTTTCGCTGTTGAAGAGTAATGCTCGTACGGCAAAGAGCGCCCGTGCCGGGCGCTCTAAAATTCCAATCATCACATGCAGGCGCGATCCGTCAGGCTGCTTTGCGGGCGCGATTGGCCGCTGGCTTGGTCTCGCTGCTGATCGTCTGGGCGGCTTCGTTGGCGATTTCGATCGAGTGCTCGGCGAGCTGGCGGCTGACATCGATCATGTAGTGCCAGTTGTTGCGCATCAGCTCGCTTTGCACGGCCACGAGGTCCTGCAGCGACCGGCATCGGGCCAGTTGCGTCAACCCATCAATGTTCTTCTGGAGCCCGTGCTGAGACAAGGTGAGCCACTCGCGGGACACGTCCTGGAAGCCGCGCGCCAGAATCGTGCCAGTCTCCGTCAGGGCGCCAAGATTCTCGCTCGCCTGACGCGCTACCGCTTCGCTTTCCCGACCCGACAGGCCGAGGACGCGCGTGAACTGTTCGGTCATGCGCCGGGCCCCGTCCAGTCCCACGATGGCGGCTTCCTGTGCAGAACCTGCTGCCGAGTCGATCGCTTGCTGACCGGCATCCTTGGCCTCGTTGGCCGCCTCGCTCACGCCTTTCCGAGTATCCGTCATGATCTGTATCTCCTGAAGATGTTCCCGTCCCGAACGGCATGGATTTCGCCGCTCGCCGATTGCTCAAACGCGATGCTGGATGCCCGCCGGGCCGTTCTTCGTGCTTGCTTTCGCGTGGCCGGCGGACGGGGACTAACGTGCCGGCGAGGGTTCGGTTTCAGCGTAGCCGCTGGCGGGGCTTGCCTTGCAGGTCTCTTCAAAGATCTCGTCCGAGCGCAAGGGTGTGGCATCAGTGGCAGGCCGGCCCATGGGAACGAAGGCCAGATCCGCTTACCGCCGATTCCGGAAGCCGGTGTTCATCACGGCGGTTCCGACCGGGAGGACCGAGATCTTGGCGGGAGAGGTTTCCTCCAGGCCAAAGCTGCCCGTTCGCTCCGGATCGAGATCCCGGGAGCAAGGGCCGTTCGACGGAGGCCCCTTGGAATCCGACGGATTCGACGGGGTGCATAAGCCCTATGGCCGATCTTGCCACTTTCCTCCCTCCGAAAGGAGGCCCTCCCAATTCATCCATCGCACTGTGCAGGCGCTTGTCGCACGATGCAGGTTCCAGTGGCGCATGGCGAAGCTCGGAGCCCACCCATGTCGCGATACTACCTCCACCTGGCGAACCAGCACGAGATCATTCTGGACAAAGACGGCGTCGAAGCCACAGACCCGGATGAGGTGTATACCGAAACCGTGAGAGCCCTAGAGGAACTGCGGAGGAAGAGCCCGGCGGAAGCCCCAAGATGGGAAGGCTGGAGACTAGATGTCACCGAAGCTTCCGGAGTCGTCATCTTCTCGATCAGTCTTGCGGAGCCGCTGCACTGATCGCGAAGCCTCGGCCTCTCGCTTCGCAAGCTGATGTGCACTGAGGGCCTGTAGCATCTTGCGAACGTGGTCGCGAATACGCTTCACGCTTTCGGCAGATGCTGCTTCGTCGTAAGCCGGCACAAACAGTCCCCTGATCCACGCTTGCCATCTCGCCCGAGATGCAAATACCCGCCAGTCTGGACGTGCTGTTGACCTACGTAGATTTCGTGAGGAGCCTAAACACCGGCCAAGAGGATTAGGCCAGACGGACAGTGGCGTCCTCGAGCCGTGATCACTCCGATGTGCGAATTCCGGTCGGGCTTGCCGTCCAATCCGCACCCGTTATGGGTCGATTCGTCCCGGGCGAAACACTCCGATAGGACGGATCTCGTAGGCGCCGCCCGGATTGGCTGCCCCGAGTTCCCGCGCGATGTCGAGCACCTCGTCGAGATCAGCGCAGTCGACGACATAGAAGCCGAGCAACTGTTCCTTGGTCTCGGCGAAGGGGCCATCGATCACCAGCGGCGGCTCGCGATCCTTGCGCAACGTCGTGGCTGCTTTCGTGGGCATGAGGCGCGCGACCGGTCCGAGCTTGCCTTGGCGCGCCAGCTTGTCCTGAATGACGGCAAGCTTCGTCATGACAGCATCATCCTGCTCCCGCGACCAGGCGCCGGTAATCGTCTCGTCGTGATAGCAGAGGATAGCGTATTGCATCGGGTTGCGTCCTTATGTGGCTTGCCGGCGCGCTCGTTTCCTCGGCAAGGCATGCTGCCATGCCAGCTCGAGCGCAGCCTGGAGCTCCACCGGGTTGAGCGCTGCGAGCGTCACCGTAGTCCAACCCTGCTGGCCCCAGGCATTGGGCACCGGCCGGAACGCTTCGGGCGCCATCATGCATTTGAATTCTTGCTCATCGCGGGAGAGTTTGAGGTTGGCGGTCAGGCCATCCGGCGCCAGCGTGGCATAGATGCGTGCAACCTTGAACGCCACGCGCTCGAAATGCGGCGCTTCTGTCGTCCCATCGAGCGACATTGCGATGTGTCGGAAGTGCTGTACCGTGGGCATGAGACTACCTCCCATATCTTCGGCGGAGATGACCCAGCGCCTCCTTGCTCGATACCGCGCCGGCTGCCGATTCGCCGTCCGCCTCGACAGCGACCATGACCCTCGTACCCGGCGACTCCTTTCACTGCGCTTAAGGGCGACTGGCGTCACTGCGAGAGGGTCGCCCAGTGAGCTGCGCAATCAGGCGGGCGCAAGTTTGAGGATGATGCTTCCGTTCAATGCGAGCACGATGCCGCCGGCGAGCCGCATCGAGTGTTTCACCAACGAGACAAAAAAGAAGCGCCCCATGGAGAGCGGGGCGCTTGACCGGCAATGTCGGGTAAGGGAAATCATGCCGGCCACGCTTGTCCTACTCGACCAGCGAATCGCCGGCCTTGACTTAAGTCAAGCAAACCCTGTTCAGGGCGGTCGATTCCAGGTGAAGATGACGCGCTCTGCGCCGATGACGGTTCTTGGGCCCGTTCAGATCATCGGTGTCGAAGGAGTGGATGCGTCCGCGCACGGTTCTGCCATCAAGGTTCGCACGAGCCGCTCCTTGACAAGTCTCTGAACGGTACCGTCGTTGCGAGCCGGAGGCGAGCCATCCGTCGACGGGTAGATTGCTTCACTGCGTTCGCAATGACGAAGAGGGCGTAAGAGCGGGAGGTGCAGGGCCGGAACCGGAGCAGCGCCGGGCCCACTGCCGTTCTTGCGCGCCGCGGGCGTGATGCACTGCCCGTCTCATCACACTCCCGTCCTTGCGAGCCGGAGGCGAAGCAATCTACCCCTCGACAGATGCGCGCATGGATCGCTTCGCTCCGCTCGCGATGACGACGAGGGTGGCGTGGGTCATGGAGACAGCGGCGAACCGGCGCAACGGCATGCATCCCGCGGGTGTTATATCGAGCCCCGGTATCGGTCGGCCCCGGCCGTGTGTAAGGAGTGCAGCATGGATCTCGCCACCCGCCGCAGGCTCGAAGGCCTGGCGTTTCTCGCGGCTTACGCGGCCTCGATCCCGGCGGCGAACTGGATGATCGGCCATGTCGGGACCGTCTGCCCGCCGGACAGCCCGTGCCTGATCCCGGTCGCGCCCGGGCTGCTGGCGCCAAGCGGCGTCGTGATGGTCGGGCTGGCGCTCGTCCTGCGCGATCTCGTGCAGCGCCGGCTCGGCAAGGCATGGGGGCTCGCAGCCGTGCTCGCCGGCGCGGTGCTGTCGACGCTCGTTGCACCGCCTGCGCTCGCCGTCGCCTCGGGCGCCGCATTCCTGATCTCCGAACTCGCCGATTTTGCGGTCTACACGCCCCTGCAGCGCCGCGGGCTCGTGCTCGCGGTAGTGGCGAGCAGCACCGTCGGACTTGTCCTCGACAGCCTTGCCTTCCTGTGGCTCGCCTTCGGGGACCTCTCCTTCCTGGCTGGGCAGGTCATCGGCAAGGGCTGGATGGTGCTGCTCTCCATCCCGGTCATCTGGCTGCTCCGCGAACGCGACACCCGCATCGGGCTCCAGCCCGCCTGAGCCGGGATGTGCGTCGTCATGTCCCCGGCAGGCCTACGGGCCGCAGGAACTCGCAAGTGTGCGCCCGGTCCATGGCACGATCTCTACGATCGTTAGCAAGACGACAAGAGATGCTCAGCGAGTGGTTCCGTCACCCATACAACGGGCATTCCCGCCGCTGCCTTGATGCACACAACTGTTCGAGGGACGAGCGCGGTATGGCTAGAGAATCCTTAACTCGTCACCGGTAAGTCGACCGTCAGGGCATGACCTGGGACGAGCAGCATGTCGATTTTGGTGGTGGATGACGAGCCTCTCGTAACAAGACTCGTCACCCGGCTTTTGAGAACGTTTTATTTTGACGAGATCGAGACAGCTCATGATGGTGCGACCGCTCTCGAGATGCTGCGTGAGAGCAGGTATGAGCTCGTCATTTCGGACTACCGCATGGAGCCCGTCACGGGCTTGGAACTTCTGGCCAGCATACGGGCCAACTCCCAATTGCGAGAGACCTGCTTCCTCATGATGGCGGGTGGAACCGAAACCGAGCTGGTTAGTGCAGCCTACTCTGCCGGGATGGATGCTTTCATCCTGAAGCCCTTCTCGGCCTCCATGCTGCGTTCCAAGCTCCGCGAGATCTGCGAGAGCAAGCGTTTGCTGCTCTCCTGAACGCTCCCGGCAGGGCCGGAAAGCATAGAGGTCCAAGGTCCTCCTGTAACCAGGCGGATCCGCTGATCACCTCGGTCCATTGCTCTCCCAGGCTCACATCTCTGGGAGTCGCGTTGAGAAAGCGCACGCCGCCACTCTGACCTGCAACCGTCCATCCTCTTGCCGCCCTCACGAGCGCGCCTTATTCGACGCATCTTGAAGCGCTTTCCCTTCAGTATCCGTCGTAAGCGTTCATATCGGGCAGCGTTCTTCCATCGGTCGAACCCACGTCATGTGGGATTCTCAACAAGCTCACGTGTTCCGGCATGTCATGACGCTCGACCCGAATACTCTTGGTCTGATCTTTGTCCTTCTCGCGTTCGTTCTTGGAGGGCTTCTTCTCTTATCCTGGGCGCTCAATCGGGAAGTCCGCAGCCTTGGATGGTGGGGATCGGCCTTCGTTCTGGTTTCCATAGGAATGAGCCTCGTGAGCCTGGGACAAGGCTCACCGAGCGGGCGGGTGTTGATCCTGGCGAACGGCCTCGTCGCTCTGGCTTACGGATGCCAGTATATCGGCTGTCGTGTCTTCAATCGCCGCTCTGCCAGCATCGGGACAGGGTGTATTGGGCTGGCGCTCTGGTTAGTGGCCTGGCCCTTCATCGGCGAGTGGTTTCTGGCTCGCTTTCTGATGATGTCCGTCATTATCAGCGGATACACGTGCATGTCTGCCTGGGAGTTATGGCAACACGCGCGCACCAGGCTCACGTCCCAGCTGCTCGCCATCATTCTCCTGCTCGGGAGCGCTGGCTTTCACTTATCCCGAGGAGTGCTCAGTCTCGTTCAAACCACGCATCCCTGGATCGACGCATGGACGAGCAGGTGGTCGGCCGAAGTAGCATTCGTGTTTCTGCTTTATATTCCGGTGCTTGCGTTCGTGTACCTCTCGATGGCGAAGGAGCGAATCGAGGAGGATTACAGGCAGGCGGCAATCCGCCTTCAGGAAAGCGAGACCCGCTTCCGGGACTATGCTGAAGTCGCCGCCGACTGGCTTTGGGAGCTCGACCAGGATCTCAACTTCACTCGGCTGACCGGACGGAAGGCCCAAGCGTTCGGCCGCCCCGTGGCGGAGGTCCTGGGCCAGTCGATCCGGTCGCTCATCACGGCCGGCGCCACTGACGACGCATCAACCCGGGCCCTCGAGCACTTCCAGGCTCGGGAGCCGTTTCGAGACCTGGAGTCCCATTTGAAGGATCCGGATGGTGTGAGCAGGTGGCTTTCCAGCAGTGCCCGGCCCCTTTTCGACCATGCCGGCAGGTTCACCGGCTATCGCGGCGTTACGACCGATCTGACCGAGCACAGACGCCTCGAGGCACAGCTCGTGCAGGCGCAGAAGATGGAGGCTATCGGTCAGCTTACGGGCGGCCTCGCGCACGACTTCAACAACCTGCTTGGAATCATCATCGGCAATCTCGACTTCCTGAAGGATCGTCTCGATGCGGATATCGAAGCCAGAGAGGCGCTCGACGAGTCGCTCGAGGCGGCATGGCGGGGAGCCAATCTCAACCGGAGCCTGCTCGCGTTCGCCCGCCGCCAGCCTCTCAAGCCGAGGCGGCTCGACGTCAACGAATTGGTCCGCAATACGGCGCGGCTGCTCGGACGTGCTCTCGGAGAGACCATCGATCTGAGGCTATCGCTTGCCCCGAATCCTGGAACTGTCCTCGCCGATCCTGCGCAATTGGAAGCGGCCATCACGAACCTCCTGGTGAATGCGCGAGACGCCATGCCCGAGGGTGGACGGTTGATCATCACGACGGAGAACCTGCGCTTTCACGAGGATTCGGGACCGGACCACGCCGATGTCACTCCCGGTCATTACGTCCTGATCGAAGTGACGGATTCGGGGAGCGGAATTGGTTCGGAGAACCTGTACCGGGTTTTCGAACCCTTCTTCACGACCAAAGAGGGCAAGGGCACCGGTCTCGGCCTCAGTCAGGTGCTGGGCTTCATCAGACAATCGGGGGGACACGTTCGGATCTCGAGCGAGGTGGGTTCAGGGACGACCGTTCGGCTATATCTTCCGGTGTTGGCCGATGAGGGATGGACAGCCGAGCCGCAGCCGGAGTCCCTCGATCGCGTCGCGCAACCGGGAACGCGGGAAGTGATCCTGGCGGTCGAAGACAACGAAGCCCTCCGGCGCGTCCTGGTGAAGCAACTCCGCGATCTCGGATACAATGTGCTTCAGGCCAGCACAGGCGAAGCTGCGCTGGAGATCCTGCGAACGGATACCCGGATCGATCTGCTCCTGACCGACATCGTCATGCCGGGCGGGCTGAACGGATATGAACTCGCGCGGGAGGCGCTAAAGGCTCGACCCGATCTCAAGCTGCTCTACACATCCGGTTTTCCCGAAGCCGCTTTCGGACGCGAGGGTGAATTGCGACCGGGCGACCTCCTGCTCGGGAAGCCGTATCGGAGCGAGGAACTGGCACGGTCGTTGCGCGAGGCCCTTGGGGCTTCGCCCGCCGCTTGAGACGATTCGGGGAGTGCGATGGCCTTAGTTCTCGTAATCGATGACGAACCCGGGATGCGGCGCACCATGCATCGCTTCCTGAAGGACGCCGGACACACGGTTCTCGAAGCCCCGAGCGGGAGCATCGGGCTCCGCCTCTTCGAGGAGGCCGCGCCTGATCTCGTGATCCTGGATCTCTTCATGCCGGAGAAGGAGGGGATTCAGACGATGAGAGAAATGCGGGAGATCCGCCCGGATGCGAAGATCATCGCCATCTCCGGAGGAGGCCGGTATGGCCTCAATCTGCTGGATGGCCTTGAGCAGCTTGGAGCGACCGACACGCTCGCCAAGCCCTTCGGAAAGGATGCATTCCTGAGTTCTGTCGAGCGGGCGATCGAATCTGCAGGCAAATGAGCGGTGGGCCTCATCGACAAGTACGAAGCCGAGGAATGTGTGATCCAACGCGGCAAACGCATGGGTCAGCCGACGAAGCCTCGGACCAAGAAGTTCACGATCAACCGTCTTCGGCCTCAAGTCGTGCCGATGCTCGGCTAGTAACGCGAAGCCGGAAGCCATGATAATCGACCGCGTAGCCGGGCGGATGCAGCTTTAGCTCGCGGTGGCTGATGAAGGGCTCACGGGTCCTTCGTCACATAGGCTTGTGCAAACTTTTCGATGTCTCCCCCACTCAGCTGTCCGGCACCCGGATGGTTCACGTTCCCTACGAGGGCCAGGACTGGGAAAGCGGCGAGGGAACGGCTACGATTCACGCGCCCCATGCGTTCCCGGCGGTTGTCCTGCCGGCAGGTTGTGGGTAGACGCCCGCCTTCCCCATCTGAGGCATCAAGACTCCCAACAACAGAAGAAACGCAAGGAGCCATCAGTTGCTTTCGAGTGCTCAGTTGCGGACCCTTCGGTTGCTCGCCGAGGGACCCGCGTATCGCATCGTGAACTCACCCCGGCAGGACGATTACACGTGGATCCATCACGGGGACCAAGAGAGATCCATCACGAGGACCCTGCATGCCCTGCTCGTGAAGGGTCACGCCACGGTGACGCCCTGCAAGGGCAAGGCTGTCATCACCGAAGAGGGAAAGAAGGTGATGGCGATGCACCGGAGGGCCACCTTAAGAGCAGCCTAACGTGTCACGTGGATTGTGGTCACAGAGCCTTGCTGCCGGACCTTCGCGGCGAGACTCCCTTCTTGTCGCTCGCGCGTTCCCGGACAGGATCCCGCGCCGCCAGACCGCCCGTCACTACGCAGCCACAGCAATTGTCATCAGGTATCCCCCGAGATACTGCCAAGATCGATGCTGAAGGCGACTGCGCCTCGGGCATCGGTGACCTCGATCCACCAGCCCATCCAATCCGTATTGGCCTCGGAGCCCTCCCGGCGGAGTTCGCGGATGGCCTCGATGGCTCCGGCTCGGGCCTCCTCGAGATCGGCCACGCGGACTCCGACCTCATCTGGAATGACGACGTGCCCATCCGTGAGATGGAAGTAGTAATGTTGCACCTGTACCTCTCGTGGCTGACCTCCTTGCGCGTCGCTATGGGGAGCACTGGTCGCTGTGACCGAGGTGGAGTTGTGTAGTTCCGAACGGCAGATGAATTCTGCCGTGCGTGCACGGCTCCGGCGCTCGGCACGGTATTCCTGCGGATGCCCGCCGATCGCTGTCATCGGCCAAGATGATCCTGATCCCTTCAACCTCTCGCCGACATGACGCCGGGATTAACTATCGGTCACGCGAGCGTTGCTCGCATGCCGTGAAGGGAAAAGCAGGTTGCAGCCACGGCCCGGGGCGGCGCGACATTCGGCGGCAGCTGGGAGTCCGAGGCGGCTCGATCCCGCGATGATGCCAGCCTTGCGGATCATTTGCGCTCGCTGAGCTGAGAGACGCGCTGTCAACCAGGGCATGGCCCTTCACACCGCCAGCTTCGCAGGCGGCAGCAGGAAGGTTTAACGTGGATTCACCCTTCCCAGGGTGAACCCCAAGGCCGGACAGCAAAAAGCCGCCCGAAGGCGGCTCTTGCGCAAACCCTTGCTGATGCTTGGGAAATTTGGAGCGGGCGAAGGGATTCGAACCCTCGACCCCAACCTTGGCAAGGTTGTGCTCTACCCCTGAGCTACACCCGCGCTCCGCGACGTTGGTCACGCCGTTGCGAGGCGGCCCATATGCCCGCAATTTCCTCGCCTGACAAGAGGGGCGTGCGTCCAATCGTGCAACACAGGGGCGGCTCCCTTGAGGCTCGGGAGAGGGGCGGCTAGAAGCGCGGCATCAGGCCGCTCGGCCAAAGTCCTCATCGTCAGCTCCGTCATGCCACTTTCCCCGCAGGATCTCCTGGCCTTTCTCGATCGCCTCGGCATTCCGGCCGAGACATACGATCACGAGCCAGTCTTCACCGTGGCCGAATCGCGGCCCGTCAAGGCGCGCATCCCGGGCGCCCATTCGAAGAACCTCTTCGTGAAGGACAAGAAGGGCCAGTTCTTCCTGATCACCGCGCAGGACGAGACCGCAATCGACCTCAAGAAGGTGCACGAGGTCATCGGTGCGTCCGGGCGGCTGTCCTTCGGCTCAGCCGACCAGCTCCGCACGCTCCTCGGCGTCGAGCCGGGCTCGGTCACTCCCTTTGCGATCCTCAACGACACCGAGGGGCGCGTGACGCTCATCCTCGACGCCAATCTCATGGAGAACGAGCGGGTGAACTTTCATCCGCTGGTGAATTCGATGACGACCGGGATATCGCGGGAGGATCTCGTGCGCTTCGCGAAAGCCACCGGTCACGAGCCCCGGATCGTCCGCCTTCCGGCTCCCGCCGCGCAGGAGACCGAGACGGCCGAGGCCGCCTTCTAGGCCACAATTGCCAGACGCGTCGGGCCTCCCCATCTCAGCCTTGCACCCTTCTTCTCTCACTCTACGCTCGAGGAAACCATGCTGGCAGAAAATCCCGCCGCGGCCGGAGACCTGATCAAGGACACCACCACGGCTACCTTCCGCCAGGACGTCCTGACGGAGTCGATGCGCCAGCCGGTGCTCGTCGATTTCTGGGCGCCATGGTGCGGGCCGTGCAAGCAGCTCACGCCGGTCATCGAAAAGGTCGTCAAGGCGGCGGCCGGCAAGGTGAAGCTCGTCAAGATGAACATCGACGAGCATCCGCAGATTGCCGGCCAGCTCGGGATCCAGTCGATCCCGGCCGTCATTGCATTCCAACGAGGCCAGCCCGTGGATGGCTTCATGGGCGCCTTGCCCGAGGCGCAGATCAAGGGTTTCATCGAGCGGCTTGTCGGGCCGGTCACCGGCGCCGTTGAGGAACTCCTGAAAGAGGCTGCAGCGCTTGCGGAGGAGGGGGACGCCTCCGGGGCTGCCGAGATCTACGCGGCGGTGCTTGCGCAGGATCAGGAGAACGCCGCTGCGATCGCGGCGCTCGCGAAGCTCCATCTCGACATGCAGGACCTTGAGGGCGCCAAGCGCTTTCTGGCAATGGCGCCGAAGGACAAGGCGAACGATCCAGCCATTGCCGCCGTGCGGGCCGCCATCGATCTCGCCGAGCAGGCCGCATCGCTGGGCGATCTCGCCGAATTGCAGCACCGGGTCGACGCCGATCCTCTCGACCACCAGGCCCGGTTCGATCTCGCGGTCGGGCTGGCCGGCAAGGGGAGACGCAAGGAGGCCGTGGACCACCTCCTTGAAATCGTGCGCCGGGATCGCAGTTGGAACGATGACGGCGCGCGCAAGCAGCTCGTCCAGTTCTTCGAGGCCTGGGGCCCGAAGGACGAGACGACGATCGCGGGACGGCGGAGGCTCTCCTCGATTCTCTTCGCGTAGCCGCGTTCGGCTCGGGAGTGCGGCATGGGAATGAATGCGGTTTACCGGGGGCCTCAGGACTGCCCGGCGGTGATCCCGATGTTCCCGCTTCCAGGTGCGCTACTCCTGCCGCGAGGCCAGATGCCGCTCAACATCTTCGAGCCTCGCTATCTCGCGATGGTCGACGATGCCTTCCGGACCGATCGCATGATCGGCATGATCCAGCCGGATGCGGATGGCGGCGGAACGCCCCTCGTTCCGAAGCTCTACCAAGTGGGCTGCGCGGGCCGGATCACGCAGTTCGCGGAGACGGGTGACGGGCGATATCTGATCACGCTCGTCGGCGTCGCGCGGTTTCGCGTCGTCGAGGAACTCTCGACGACCACGCCCTATCGCCAGTGCCGCGCCGACTTCGAGGCTTATGCTGCCGATTTCACGCCGCGGGCGGGAGAGGACGAGGTCGATCGCGCCGGGGTCCTGAAAGCGCTCAAGGACTTCGTCGCCGCTGCGGACGCGCGGGTCGACTGGAAGGGCATCGACCAAGCGCCCAACGAGGCGCTCGTGAATGCACTCTGCATGATGAGTCCGTTCGGCGCGCGCGAGAAACAGGCCCTGCTCGAAGCGCGGGATCTCAAGGCCAGGGCCGAGGTGCTCATCGCGATTACCGAGATCGAGCTTGCCCGCGGCGGCGGTCCGGAAACCCTGATGCAGTGAGAGTCCCGATGAGCGACGATAAACCTGCTCCCGTTGAAGCGACCCGGATCGACCCGAAGCTTCTCGAGCTGCTCGTCTGTCCGCTGACGAAGAGCTCGCTCGATTACGATGCGGAGCGCCAGGAGCTGATCAGCCGCCAGGCGAAGCTCGCCTATCCGATCCGCGACGGCATCCCGATCATGCTGCCGGAAGAGGCGCGCCCGCTGGAGTGAGAATTTCAGTGGTGGTGCGGCCATTCACACCCGGCTGGGCAGCAGCCAGCAGCCGGGTGAAGGAGAGAGCCTCCGGGCTTTCCTATTGAGACCGCGCCGCGATCGCCTCGGCGAGTTCCACCGTCCGGCGCGCGATGTCCGCGTGCATCCGCTCGACCATGCGGCCATCGAGGGAGATCGCGCCCTTGCCCTGATTCTCCGGCTTCTCGAAAGCCGCGATGACGGCTCTCGCGTGCTCGATCTCCTCCGGGAGCGGCGCGAAGATCTCGTTGGCGGGCGCGATCTGGTTCGGGTGGATCAGTGTCTTGCCGTCGAATCCGGCATCGCGGGCCTGCTCGCATTCGGCGCGGAATCCGGCGTCGTCGGCGAGCGTGTTGTAGACGCCGTCGAGGATGTCAAGGTCATGGGCACGCGCGGCGAGAATTGCCGTCATCAGCCACGGCAACAGCACGGCCCGGCCCGGCAGGATACGGGCGCGGGTTTCCTTCGCGAGATCATTCGTCCCCAGCACGAGACATTCGAGGCGCGTATCGACGTCCCGCGCGGCGCTCGCGATCGCTTCCGCGTTCAGGATCGCAAGCGGCGTCTCGATCATGGCCCACACCCGGATGCGTTCGGCCGCACCAAGGCGCCGCAGGCGCGTCCCGATCGCGACGAGATTCTCTGGCGAAGAAACCTTAGGGATGAGAATCGCAATCGGCCCCGCAGCGGCAACGGCCGCGAGGTCTGCCTCGCCCCAGGGCGTGTCGAGCGCATTGATGCGCACGACGACCTCCCGGTCGCCGTAACCGCCGGTCGTTACGGTGTCACAGACCTGCTTCCGCGCGTGATCCTTCGTCTCCGGTGCGACGGCATCCTCGAGGTCGAAGATCACGGCGTCGGCCGGAAGGGTTTTTGCCTTCTCGAGGGCTCGTGCGTTGGAGCCCGGCATGTAGAGTACGCTGCGGCGGGGGCGCATGCTCATCCTGGTTTCCTCTCTGATCGGCGTTGTCGGCACGGTTTGTTACCCTGTCGTGAGCCCATGGCAATCGTGCGTGCCGCATTGTCGCGGTTCACGCGCGGAGTCGTGGCGGATGTCCACTGCCGATGCGCGGCCTCGCCTCTTGCGGTGAGGGACTCCATCGCGGCAGGACGGTATCCGGTTGGCCGCTCTTTGCTCCAACGATGAAGATCGCCATGACATCACCGCTTTCCCGCGATGCGATCCGGACCGCCGCTATGCGCATTGCAGGCTATGTGCGCCGCACGCCTGTGCTCCATGTCGATTCCGCCTTCGGCCATGGTGGCCCCGTCAGCCTGAAGCTCGAATTTCTGCAGCATGCCGGCTCGTTCAAGGCCCGCGGCGCCTTCAACACGCTTCTCTCGGCCGGCGATCTGCGGGCCGGTGTCGCGGCCGCGTCGGGCGGCAATCACGGGGCCGCAGTCGCGCTCGCAGCGCGGCGGCTCGGCCTCCCGACGCGGATCTTCGTCCCCGAAACGTCGAGCCCGGCCAAGGTCGCCGTGATCCGCGCGCAGGGCGCCGAGGTGGTGATCGGCGGCGCCCGCTATGCGGATGCCCAGGAGGCCTGCGACCGTTACGTCGCCGAGACCGGGGCACTGGAGGTGCACCCGTTCTCGGCCGAGCCCACCATGGCGGGCCAGGGAACCGTGGCGCTCGAATGGGAGGAGGATGGTCCCGCCCTCGATACGGTGCTGGTCGCCGTGGGTGGCGGCGGCCTGATCAGCGGCATCGCGAGCTGGTGGACCGGACGGGTGAAGGTCATTGGGGTCGAGCCCGAGGGATCCCGCGCGCTGCAGGCTGCCCTGAAGGCCGGCGGCCCCGTCGATGTCGATGTTGCCTCGGTCGCGGCCGATTCGCTCGGGGCGCGCAATGTCGGCCCGCTCGTCCACGCGATCTGCCGTGAGACGGTCTCGGACGTCGTCCTCGTGACGGACGAGGCCATCCGCGCAGCGCAGGCCGAACTGTGGCGAGATTGGCGGATCGCCGTCGAGCCCGGTGGCGCTGCGGCACTCGCAGCCCTCCTCTCGGGCGCTTACCGGCCAGAACTCGGCGAGCGCATCGGCGTCCTTCTCTGCGGGGCCAATGTCGACCTGGGCACGCTGGCAATGTGAGCGCGGCCGAACCGGCGATTGCATCGCGAAAACCGGTGTCGCTCCGGTCATTCGGCGATAAATACCCGCATCTGGTGATCGCCCGGCCCGATCGAGCGTGCACGTGATGGAAAGTGAGGTCCGATGTTTCCCGATCGACTGTCAGAAGGCTACCGCTCCTTCCTCGGCGGGCGTTTCCCACACGAGCGCAGCCGCTACAAGGCGCTCGGGGAGCGCGGGCAAAGTCCGGAGATCATGATCATCGGGTGCTGCGACAGCCGCGTCTCGCCCGAGGTGATATTCGACGCCAGCCCTGGCGAAATGTTCGTCGTGCGCAACGTCGCCAATCTCGTTCCCCCCTACAAGCCCGACGAGGATCATCACGGAACGAGCGCGGCCCTGGAATTCGCCGTCCAGGCCCTCAAGGTGAAGCACATCGTCGTGCTCGGTCACGCCCGCTGTGGTGGTATCCGCGCCTTCGCGGATCATGCAGCGCCGCTCTCGCCGGGCGACTTCATTGGGCGCTGGATGAACCTGATCGCGCCGGCCGCCGAGCGGCTCGATCCGTCTCAGGGCGATTTTGCGGAATACCTTACGAAGCTCGAATTGGCGTCGATCGAGCTCAGCCTCGAGAACCTGATGACGTTTCCCTGCGTGCGGATTCTGGTCGAACGCGGGCGCCTGCAACTGCATGGCGCCTATTTCGGCGTCGCGACCGGCGTGCTGATGCTGCGCGATCCCGCGACCGGCGCCTACGCACCCGTGGTCGCGGAACCCCCGGAGGCCTATTCGCCGCTCCGGTGCGAGGAAAGCCCGTAGCGCGGCCGCCGACCCCCGAAGATTGCGCTCCGGCCGTTTCGAGCGGCCGGAGCGACGGCCGATCAGGCTGCCTGACGCTTCGGCTCGATAAGGTGCCGGTTGATGAGGGCTTCGGCGATCTGGATCGTGTTGAGCGCCGCACCCTTGCGGAGGTTGTCCGAGACGCACCAGAACGCGATGCCGTTCTCGACGGTAGCATCTTCGCGGATGCGCGACACGTAGGTGGCGTCTTCGCCAGCCGCCTCGTGCGGCGTGATGTAGCCGCCCGGCTCGCGCTTATCGACGACCAGCACGCCCGGGGCTGAGCGCAGGATGTCGCGCGCCTCGTCCGCCGTGATCGGCTTCTCGAATTCCACGTTCACGGCCTCCGAGTGCCCGATGAACACAGGCACGCGCACGCAGGTCGCGGTCAGCTTGATGCGCGGATCGAGGATCTTCTTCGTCTCCGCCATCATCTTCCACTCTTCCTTCGTGAAGCCGTCCTCCATGAAGACGTCGATATGCGGAATGACGTTGAAGGCGATGCGCTTCGGGAACTTCTTCTCCTCGACGTTCTGCAGCGAATAGAGCGCCTTGGTCTGGCGGTCGAGCTCGTCCATGCCTTCCTTGCCGGCGCCAGACACCGACTGATAGGTCGAGACCACCACGCGCTTGATCGTGGCGTGGTCGTGCAAGGGCTTGAGCGCGACGACGAGCTGCGCCGTCGAACAGTTCGGGTTCGCGATGATGTTCTTCTTGCGGAAGTCGCGAACGGCATCGCCGTTGACCTCCGGCACGACGAGCGGCACGTCGGCATCGTAACGCCAAGCGGACGAGTTATCGATCACCACCGCGCCCTGGGCCGCGATGCGGGGCGACCATTCCCGGGACGCGTCGCCGCCGGCCGACATCAGGCAGATGTCGACATCCGAGAAGTCGTAGGTGTCGAGAGCCTTGGCTTTCAGGGTCTTGTCCCCGAAGGACACGTCCGTGCCCTGGCTGCGGCGCGAGGCGAGCGCAACGACCTCGTCGGCCGGGAAGGCGCGTTCGGCCAGGATATCGAGCATCTCCCGGCCCACATTACCCGTCGCACCCACGACGGCGACCTTGAAACCCATGGTGATCTCCTTGATCTCGCTCTCCCCGGATCGGTCTGAAGCCCTCTCGGGCGTGGCTCTCACCCCGACGGGAGAGAAGGCCGGGGACGAGCGTTAGCCGGCCGCTTTCGCGACCGTCGTGACGGTTTTCGCTTTCGTGAGAGTGAGCGTGGTCATCGTCATCGTCCGGGGCAGCATCCGGGCCCCCTCGCCACCAACACACCAAAGCGTGCACGAGGTCAAGACGGATGGAGCCGCGACGCAGCCTGGACGGATGCGCGCCACCTGATGGGGTGCGGCCCGGCC
>NZ_LN811350.1:364424-463204 GCF_001006805.1 Microvirga massiliensis
GCGCCGCCCGGACCTCACCCACTCACCAGGACCAAATTGCTGAACTTGACGCACACAACTGCCCGGCCGAGCCGGTTCCGATCCCGTGTGTTCGTCAAGAACTCGTTCAGGTTAACGCTCGAAAGCCTCGCCCCGGCGAGCGTCCTGTCCCGCGCGAGACCCATTTCCGCGGTATTCGATTCAAACCCGAACGATCCGGAGGATTCATGGCGGCCGCATCGCTCGATCTTTCCTGCTCGCACGATCCGCAAGCGTTCCCGCTCGCTGCGGAATCCGACATCAGCCGACCACTGCGCCGCGCCCGCCGCCGGCGCAGGCGCCAGCCGTGGCTGCGCCGGATCGTGCTGGCGTCGGCGTGCATCGCCGTGATCGCGCATTTCGCGACGGATCCGGAGCAGGAATCCGGGAAGGTCGCGGGCAAGCCGGTCCATGACCTGCAGACGGCGACCGAGGCGGCCCTCGTCGCGCCGCCGCCCCGCTGGGAGCCCTTCGAGGAGGCATCATCGCTCTTCGCGCTTCGATCCCCGGACGGAGTGCTGCAACCCGCGGACACGATCCGTCGCCACCGCTCCGGGGCTCGCCAGGATGGCTTTGTGTTCGGGAGCCCGGGCGACGAGGGCTATGCACAATTGACCATCACCCGAAACCTCGATGAGGCGCCGACGAGCTTCTTCGTCGAACTCGTCCGGTTGGCGGGGGAGGCCGGGTTGGCCATTACGCGCAGCCAGCAGGGCTTCTCCGTCGAGACGAAATTCGGGCCCTTCGAGGCGGCCGGCATCACGGCGTCCGGGCCGGCCCGGCAGGATTGCATCGCCTTCCGCTTCGCTGAGGCCTCCATGAGCCTGCGAATGGGCGGGTGGATTTGCGGATCCGAGGAGCGCCCCGTCGATCGCGGTCATCTTGCCTGCCTAATCGACCGTCTCGCCCTGATGCCGGGAGCCGATGACGAGGCGATGGACGAGTTCTTTGCACAGGCGGAGACCCGACGCGACCCCGTCTGTGCCCCGGCAGCGCCCGTCGCCCATCGCGACGGCACGGCTACTGCGGCGCGAAAGGGTTCTTGAAACCACCGGCGCGCGCGGGCGCACGCGGCGGGTAGTGCTCGGCAAGATAGTCGAGGATGCGATTCCGGTCGGCGCCCTCGACGGCCGGCATGCCATGGCGCTCCGTCATCCAGTCGAGCGTGCTGTCCCATTGCTGGCGGCTCATGCCTTGGCTCGAGACGAGCTTGAACCCGTGGCAAGCCGTGCAAAGACCGAAGGTCTCGTCACGGCCCGCGCCGGCCGGCAGGTCTTCGACCTGCTCGTCGCGGGGCGAGAACGCACCTTGAGCCACGGCCGGCCCGGCGAGGATCAGGGCAAGCACGCTGCCGAGAAGAAGGCTGTGCATCACGTCTACCCGATGAGGATCGCGACGCGTTGCATCGTGTTGCCGCCGTAACCCTGCGGATTCCAGTTCGGAGCGACGGGCGGCTGCATGCGGCCGCGCGAATCCATCGCCCGCGCCCAGATCTCGAAATAGCCGTCGCTGGGAAGGGTGAGCGTCGTCGTCCAGCGGTTCCAGTCGTAGCGATTGCGCACCGGCGCGAGCGTAGTTTCCGACCAGGTCTGGCCGTAATCGATCGAGACGTCCACGCGCGCCACGGTGAGATCGCCGGCCCAAGCCGCCCCGCGCAGGGCGACGCTGCGCGTTCCGGCCGGAAGCTTGGTGCCGTTCGCCGGGTTCGTGATGATCGACCGCACGGGCATGGATTCGAGAATGCGGAAATTCTTCTCGTCCGCCTTGCCGCCCGGAACCATCGGATTGATCGGCACCCACCCGATAGGACGTGCCGGTCATGCCGGGCCCGTCATGCTCGCGATCCCGGAGCGTGATCCGGTTGAGCCATTTGTGGCTGGCGGAACCCGGCCAGCCGGGGACGAGGAGGCGCACCGGGCCGCCGTGGATGTTCGGTAAGGGCTCGCCGTTCATCGCGAAGACGAGCAGGTTCATATCGTTCATCGCTTTCGCGATCGGGACACCGCGCGAGAGCGTCTTCTTGTCGGGATCGCCCGATAGGTGCAGGTCCGCCCCGTGATGGGCGGTGTAGATTCCGGAAGGCTTGACGCCGGCGGCCTTCAGGACGTCGGCGAGCGGCACGCCCGTCCAATCCGCGCAGCCGGCGCCGCCATTCGTCCATTGGTTGCCGCGCGCCTGGGGCTGGAAGAAGGACCGGCCGTTACCGCCGCACTCGAGAACCATTCGGTATGTCTTCGGCTAGAAGCGGCTCTTCAGCTCGCCGAGCGTGAGCTTCAGCGGCGCGTTCACTTCGCCATCGATCGTGATCTCCCAGGAATCCGGATCGGACGGGCTCTCGGGGATCTGGCCGTTGTTGCGGATGAAGAACTTCTCCGTCGGCGTCGTCTCGTCGTCGAGGAGGTGCTCGGGCGTCTCGGCCACGAGCGGGCGCTCGCCGAGCACGGAGAGGTTCGGATTCTTGCCCGGGAAGTCGAGCGGCTGAGGCCCCGGGCTCGAGCCGCTTCCCGAGGATGTCCCTTGCGCGAAGGCAGCCGGGATGAACCCGGACGGAATCGCTGATGCGAACGGGATTGCGCCGCCGACCGCTGCGCCGAGCGCAGCAAGTCCGGCACCATTCAGGAATCCTCTCCGGTTGGGCCCTGTACGACGGCCGAAGATTTCCGCTTCGGCCCGCTCGGAATCGTCCGAATAGAGCTCTTCGAGTGAACGTTCGATCCTGGACATGGCGTCGTCTCCCTGCTGCCCGTCATCTTTGGCGATGAACTTGCCGGAACCGCCCGGGGCGGTTCCGGCGGCCAGGATCTAAGCCGCTTTGCCGACGGGCAACAAGCGTACATCCCGGATTCATGTGGACACGTTGGACAGCCGGAACTTTCGAGCCTCCGCGTCTTTGTCAAAGGGCTCTCATCATGAGGCGCAAATTCGCGCCAGGAGGGGTGTCGTGAAGCGCTCGACGTTCGTGGGGTTGGTCACACTTGCAGCATTGGCAGCCATCCCGACGCTGGCGGAGGCGCAGAGCCGCCGGGCCAACGGACCGCTCATCTTGCGCGTGCAGCCGCGCAACTTCCTGGATCCCGGCACGGTCGTGGAGCCGGGCTCACTGAACCGCGGCGCGAGCGCATTCGCGCAAACGCAGGCCTACGTCCTCTCACCACCCTACGCGAACTGGGGTGACCGCTTCGGTGAAGGGCGGCTGCCCAATCCGATCACCGGACCCTATGTCGGCGCGACCAATCCTTTCGGCCCGATCAGCTGGCGGTAACGCCCCACCTCTCCCGCCAGGGGAGAGATGAAGAGCAAGGTTGGTACAACGACGACGTCGATCAGTCGCGTACCATCCTACGACAGAGTCTCCAGCTCCTTCACGATCGCGTCGCCGAGATCACTCGTGGCGACCGCATTCGCGCCGGCCGGTGCGATGTCCTTCGTGCGCAGGCCCGCGGCGAGCACTTGGGCGATCGCGCGCTCGAGGAGATCTGCTTCCTCGATGAGGCCGAAGGAATAGCGCAAGGCCATCCCGAAGGAGCCGATCATCGCGAGCGGATTGGCGAGGCCTCTTCCCGCGATGTCCGGCGCCGAACCGTGCACGGGCTCGTAGAGCGCGCGCCGGTGGCCTGTCTGCGAATCCTCGGCGCCGAGCGAGGCCGAAGGCAGCATACCGAGCGAACCCGTGAGCATCGCGGCGATATCTGAGAGGATGTCGCCAAACAGGTTATCGGTGACGATCACATCGAACTGCTTCGGCCAGCGCACGAGCTGCATGCCGCAATTGTCAGCGAGCACGTGCTCGAGCTGAACGTCCGCGAACTCGTCGCCGTGCACCTGCGTGACGACCTTGCGCCACAGCACCCCGCTTCGCATGACGTTGTGCTTTTCCGCGGATGAAACCTTGTTCCGCCGCTTGCGCGCGAGATCGAAGGCGACGCGCGCGATGCGCTCGATCTCGCCGGTCGTGTAGATCTGCGTGTCGATGGCGCGCTGCTGGCCGTTCTCGAGCGTCACGATCTCCTTCGGTTCGCCGAAATAGACGCCGCCCGTGAGTTCGCGCACGATCATGATATCGAGGCCTTCGACGACCTCGCGCTTCAGCGACGAGGCATCGGCGAGCGCGGGATAGCAGATGGCTGGCCGGAGATTGGCGAAGAGGCCGAGATCCTTGCGCAGCCGCAGGAGACCGGCCTCCGGACGGGCCTCGTAGGGCACGCCGTCCCATTTCGGTCCGCCGACGGCGCCGAAGAGGACCGCGTCGGCGTTCATGGCGCGCGCCATCGCGGCATCACTGATCGCGACGCCGTGCGCGTCATAGGCGGCTCCACCGACGAGATCGGTCTCGGTCTCGAAGCCGGTGCCGCGCTTGCGGAACCAACCGATCAGCTTCTCGACTTCGCGCATGACCTCCGGGCCGATGCCGTCGCCCGGCAGGAGAAGAAGTTTGTGTGTGGCCATTGCGGTGCCCCTTTCGATGCCGTGGGTGTAGGCGGGGCGATATGGGCTTGGCAAGCAGGGCTGCGGGTCCCGCACGGCCCGGCGGAGCGTGCCCTACGTGCGCAGGGCAGTGACCTCGATCTCGACCTTCATCTCGGGCTTCAGGAGCCCGGTAACCGTAAGGGTCGCGGCCGGACGGATATCCTTCAAGACCGTGCCGCAAACGGTGAGCACCGGCTCCGCGAAGGCGCGATCGGTGACGTAATACTGGCAGCGGACGATATCTTCGAGCGAGGCCCCGCATTCGTCCAGGACGCGCGCGATCGTCGCCCAGGCATTGTGCGCCTGGGCGACCGGATCCTCCGGCATCGTCATCGTGGCATAATCGTAGCCGGTCGTGCCGGAGACGAAAATCCACGGCCCGTGCACGAGGGCTCGGGAATACCCGAAGGCTTCCTCGAACGACGAGCCCGTGGAGATCCGGCGGCGCATGCCATCAGCCTCGGCGCAGGACCGACAGAACCTTGCCGCCCGGACGCCCGGTCTGCGGCATCCCGATGCGCCGCTCGATATCCTTGATGGCCTCCCGGGTTTTCGACCCGACCCGGCCGTCCGGTTCTCCGACATCATAGCCCTGGGCCGTCAGAAGCCGCTGCAGTTCCCGCCGCTCGGCGCGCGACAGCGGCGGATCGTCCGTTGGCCACGCCGTCTGGATTCCCGGCCGGCCCCTCAGGATATCGCTGAGGATCGCGATCGCGAGGCCGTAGGACTCGGCGGCATTGTAGGAATAGAGCGCATCGAAGTTCCGGGTCACCAGGAAGGCGGGGCCATTGAGCCCGGCCGGCGCGATGATTCCGGCCGGGTAGTCACCCGAGAGCGGGCGCCCATCGACACGCGTCACGCCCATGGCGGCCCAGGAGGAGACCGCACGCTTGTTCTTGCGTCCCAGCAACCCTGCCTTGAAGCCGCCGGGCAGCCTGACCTCGTAACCCCAGGGCATTCCTGACTGCCATCCGGCGCGCTTGAGGAAATTGGCAGTCGATCCGAGGGCATCCGGGACCGAACTCACGATATCCCGCCGGCCGTCCCCGTCGAAGTCGACGGCGAGGCGCTGAAACGTCGAGGGCATGAACTGGGTATGGCCGAAGGCGCCGGCCCAGGATCCGCGCAGGCCGGCCGGAGCGATGTCTCCGTCCGCGATGATCTTGAGTGTCGCCATCAGCTCGCCCGTGAAATAGTCCTGCCGGCGCGGGGCGTAGCAGGAGAGCGTCGCGAGCGACTGCACCAGCGGTCGGCCGCCGATATCCTTGCCGAAATTGGACTCGACGCCCCACACGCCGGCGATCACGTAGCGGTCCACGCCGAAGCGCGCCTCGGCTGCTGCGAGAGCCTGGCCCCAGCGGCGCATGGCGTCACGCCCGTCCCCAACCCGCTCCTCGTCGACGAGGAAGCCGAGATAATCCCAGATCGGCGTCTTGAACTCCGGCTGGTTGTTCATGAGGTCGAGGATCGTCAGATCCGGCTCCACCCCTGCCAGGGCGGCATCGAAGGTAGAGCCGGAAATGCCGCGCGGGGCTGCCTTGGCCTTCAGGCCGGCGAGACAGGATCTGAAATCCGCCTGCGCGGCGGCAGGCGTTGCAACGAGAAGCGGAAGGAGGAGAAGGAGCGAGCGTCGAATCATGGCAGGACGCTTGTAACGGGATTGTGGTTAAGACGAGGGTAAGGCGGAGAGACCGAAGGTCTCAGGGCCTGCAGCGATCCCCGAGGACCGCTCTCCCGTTTTCGCCGCAATGCGCCTATATGAGGCGTCCGAACCCCTCATTGTGAAGGCCCTCTCATGGCGACGGCGCTCGACATCGCCAAGCTCGACTCTCGTACGACCTCGCCCGTGGCACGGGACGCCGCCGGCATCGAGAAGACTCCCGATATCGCCAAGGTGACGCCTGCCGCGGATGCGCGGCGCTCCCTCGTGGGTCTGACACGGGAAGAGCTTCACGCGGCGCTCGCGGAGATCGGGGTGCCGGAGCGGGAGCTCCGCATGCGTGTCACGCAGCTCTGGCACTGGATCTATCTGCGCGGCATCCGTGACTTCGACGCAATGACGAATGTCGGCAAGGCGTTGCGCTATCGGCTTGCAGAGAGTTTCACGCTCGACCGGCCCGAAGTTGTGTCGGAGCAGGTGTCCCGCGACGGGACCCGCAAGTGGCTCCTGCGCATGACCTCGACTGGCCCCCTCGACAAGGGAGCCGAGATCGAATGCGTCTACATCCCGGAATCAGATCGCGGCACGCTCTGCGTGTCGAGCCAAGTCGGCTGTACGCTCACCTGCTCGTTCTGCCATACCGGGACGCAGCGGCTCGTCCGTAACCTGACGACCGCGGAAATTGTCGCGCAGGTCATGGTCGCCCGCGACCGGATTGGCGACTGGCCCGGCGCAATGCCGCCGGACGGCGCGCGCGAGCAGGGCCTTCTGCCTACCGAGGGCGAGCGCTTCGTCTCGAACATCGTCTTCATGGGGATGGGCGAGCCGCTCTACAATCTGGATGCGGTCACGGCGGCGATCCGCGTGATGAGCGACAACGAGGGCCTCGGCCTGTCGCGGCGGCGCATCACGGTCTCGACCTCGGGCGTCGTCCCGCAGATCGAGCGCCTCGGCGCGGAAGCGAACGCGATGCTCGCGATCTCGCTGCATGCGGTGCGCGACGAGCTCAGGAACGAGCTCGTTCCGCTCAACCGGAAATATCCGATCGCGGAACTCCTCGAAGCGTGCCGCAACTATCCGAGGCTCTCGAATGCGCGGCGCATCACCTTCGAATACGTGATGTTGAAGGACGTCAACGACAGCGATGCGGATGCACACGCGCTCGTGCGTCTCCTCAAGGGCATTCCCGCCAAGATCAACCTGATCCCGTTCAATCCCTGGCCCGGCACGCGCTACGAATGCTCGGATTGGGAGCGCATCGAGCGCTTCTCCGAGATCGTGTTCCGGGCCGGCTACGCCTCTCCGGTGCGCACGCCGCGCGGGCGCGATATTCTCGCGGCCTGCGGTCAGTTGAAGAGCGAGACCGAGAAGCTGCGGGCGCGCGCCCGCATGATGATGGAAGCCGGAATCGGCGCCGAGGGTGTCTATGCCCTCGGCGACTCGGCTTCATGAGGATTCTCGGCCGGCTGCTTCTCGACGCCCTCGCGCTCGTGCTCGCCGTCCCGACGGGAGCGGTCGTCCTGTCCGTGGCGCTTGTCACCATGTTTGGCGAGGAATTCCTCCGCATGGCGCCGGACTTCCTCGATCTCATGGTTTCCGCCGCCATCGTGGACCCGCTAATCGTCGCGGAGGGCTTCGCAACGCTCCTGTTCCAGATCCTGCCGGTGCTGCTGCTGCTCCCGCCGGCCTTGACGCTGCTCGCCGGCGAGATCCTCGATATCCGCAGCATCCTGTTCCACGCCGGCGCGACCGGCGTTGTCACGGCTGCCCTGCCGTTCCTTCTCCGCTCCGCGGAGCGCGCTGCCACGCCCGAGGAGATCCGCCTGAGCCTCGCGCTGGGGATCGCAGGTCTCGCCTCGGGCACGATGACCTGGCTGATTGCGGGGCGCTCGGCCGGGTTCTCACGGCCCGAGCCCGTGATGCGCTGAAGCCCCTCGGGTCTCGTCCTATCGCGAGGCGACGAGGATTCTCAGCGCAAAGGCGGAGAACAATCCCGCGAAGCCGTAATCGATCGCCCGCAGGAGCCGCGGCCGGCTGCGCAGGAGCGCAATCACGCGCTCTGCCGCCAGGATCATGAGTACTGCGAGCGGCACCGAGAAGGCGACGAAATACAGCCCCAGGAAGAGAAGCTTTCCGGAAGCGTGCGGATCGCCGGCCTCGACGAATTGCGGCAGGAACGTCACGAAGAAGAGAACGACCTTCGGGTTGGTGAGATTGATGCCGACGCCGAGCATGAAGCTGCGCCAGAACGAGGCGGAGCCCGGACGATCCGTGGAGACGTTGAGGGCCGAGCCGTGCCGGACCGCGTCGACGGCCAGCCAGAGCAGGTAAAGCGCGCCAACGATCTTGAGCGCCGTGAATGCGGTCGCGGAGGCCGCGAGCAGCGCGCTCAGCCCGAGCGCGGCGAGAAGCGTGTGACAGCAGCAGCCCGCCATGGCGCCGAGCATAGCCGCGATGCCCGCCTTTCGGCCGCCCGCGATGGTCTTTGCCAGGAAGAGGCTCATATCCGGACCGGGCGTAATGAACAGCGCGAAGCACGCCAGCGAATAGGCGAGGAGCACCCCGGATTCGGGGAGAAAGCTCATGGGATCCTCGAAGTGTCGAAAAAGGCTAGGCCCTGACGCGTTCGCCCGGGTTTCGCTGCAAGGGCTGCATAGCAGGATCTTGCCGAAACCGCACCGGGGCCCCATTCGTTGTGACCGCCGGTGATCTGCCGAGGTTTAGGGAGAGGGGAAACGATGTCCGCACACGCCATGACCGCCCGCGCCGGGAAGGGCATCGTCCGAACGATCCTCGTTGCGAGCGCCGTCTTGTTTCTGCAGGCCTGCGGAATTAACAACATTCCGACTCTGGAGGAGCACGCCAAATCGGCCTGGAGCGAGGTGCAGAACCAGTATCAGCGGCGCGCCGACCTCATCCCCAACCTTGTCGAAACCGTACGCGGCTATGCCCAGCACGAGCGCGAGGTCCTGCGCGAGGTCACGGAGGCCAGAGCCCGGGCGACCCAGGTTCAGGTCGATGTCTCGACAGTCACGAATCCCGAAAAATTCCGGGAATTCCAGGAGGCTCAGAATCAGCTCACCGGCGCCATCGGGAGGCTGCTCGCGACGGTCGAGCGCTATCCCGAACTCAAGGCGAACGGGAACTTCCTGGCATTGCAGTCGCAGCTCGAGGGCACGGAGAACCGGATCGCGGTAGCGCGGCGTGACTACATCGAGGCAGTCCGGCAGTACAACACGGAGCTACGCACGATCCCGGGCCGGTGGATCGCCGGGTTCGTGTATCCGGATGCCAAGCCGATGGAGACTTTCGCGGCCAGCGCCGGCTCGGAACGGCCGCCGCAGGTTCGGTTCTGATCCGGACCGGGTGGAGCGAGCCCCATCGTGATCTCGCGGCTCTCGCAAGGCACGGCCCGGGTCATCCTGATCTTGGCCGTGATCCTGCTCCCGCTGGTTGCACTCGCGCAGAGCTTTCCCGCTCTGACCGGCCGGGTCGTCGATGCGGCCGGGATTCTATCTCCGAGCGATGAGGCGGCCATTGCCGAGCGGCTACGGGCTCATGAGGAACGCACGACGAACCAGGTCGTGGTCGCGACCGTGCGCAGCCTCGGCGGCACATCGATCGAAGATTATGCAAACCGCCTCTATCGCACCTGGCAGCTGGGGCAGAAGGGCAAGGACAACGGCGTCCTTCTGCTCGTCGCCCCGAACGAGCGGCGGGTTCGCATCGAAGTCGGCTATGGCCTTGAAGGCACGCTGACGGATGCGCTGGCGAGCGTCATCATCAACACGACCATCGCGCCCCGCTTCCGCCAGAACGACTTTGCCGGCGGCATCAGGGCCGGCGTGGACGCGGTGATCTCGATCCTGAGCGACGACAGCGGGGAATGGAAACGCCCGGTGGAGGTGCGGGACGACAGCCGGACCGAGATCGATCCGTTCACCGTCCTGATCCTGCTCATCGTTCTATTCTACATCATATCCCGGTTTCTCTCCCGCGGTGGCCCACGCGGCCCGCATCGAAGGCGCCGCGGCGGCTGGATCATCCTCCCGGGGCCAGGCTGGGGCGGTGGCGGCTGGTCGGGTGGGGGCGGCTGGTCCGGCGGAGGAGGCGGCGGATTTTCCGGTGGCGGCGGCTCGTCCGGCGGTGGCGGCGCGTCGGGAAGCTGGTAGTCGGGTCGGGAAGCCGCACAGCCGGCCGTCGCCGGGGATCGCGCGCATGCCGGAATAGGGGTCGTGATGATCAATGCCGAGGAGCGGGAACAGCTCGCGCAAGCCATCCGGGATGCCGAAGCCCGGACGGCCGGCGAGATCGTTGTCGTCGTGGCCGCACAGGCGAGCGACTACAGGTCCTTTCCGATCCTTTGGGCGCTGCTCCTCGCGCTCGTCACGCCCTGGCCGCTGATCTGGCTCACCGGCCTGTCGCCGACGCGGATCTTCCAGATCCAACTCGTCGTCGCCCTCGTGGCGAGCGTCATCCTCTCTCTTCCGGAGCGCCGGCACCGGCTCGTGCCGGACCGCGTCAAGCGCGCGCGCGCCCACCAGGCGGCTTCTCACGAATTCGTGTCACGCGGGCTGACCCGCACCCGAGGGCGTACCGGGGTCCTGATCTATGTCGCCGTCGCGGAGCATTTCGCCGAGATCGTCGCCGACACGGGGATCAGCGAACGCGTCGACCCGGACATCTGGCGTCACCTGATCGAGGAACTGCTCGAAGCGGTCCGCCAGGGCCGGGCTGCAGAGGGGCTTCTGAAAGCGGTCGAGGCCGTCGGACGTATCCTCGCCGAGCATGCGCCGCCCCACGCAGATGACGAGAACGAATTGCCCAACAAGGTCATCGTGACTTGAGAACTGGCGCGGATTGGGCGGGAGGAGATTCTTGTCGAAGACGGAGTCGCATCCGATGATGCGACACTGGCCTTTTTCGTCATACCGGAGCAAGCAAACCCGGAAGGCGCCTCGAACGGCTGAGGGAGCCCTACCCCCCGCTCAGCCAGGCCGGCCGCCGCTTGTGCCAATCCGTTGCCTGCTGGTAGGCGAAGCCGATTCTCAGGACGAGTCCCTCGTCGTAGCCCCGGCCATTGATCTGGAGCGCCGTGGGCAGGCCCTCGGACGTGAAGCCGTTCGGGATCGACAGGGCGCAGAGATCCAAGAAATTGGCGAGCCGCGTGAAATGGGCCGGGGTCACGGCCTGGTCGACCTCGTCGAGCGGGATCGCTGCCGTACGCGTGGTTGGCGTCAGGAGCGCGTCGATGCCCTGCATGGCCTGCGCATAAGCGGCCTTGACGTCCGCACGCCTCTGCAAGGCCTGAAGGTAGTCCCGGGACGAGATGCTGCGGCCGGCCTGGACACGCCCTCGGACGTCGGGATCGAGAGCGAGGCGTGCGTCGTCGACGGTCTCGGCGAGAATGGCATAGGATTCGGCACTCATGATCCGGCCGTTGCTCACGGCGACATCGTCGAAGCCGCAGGGCAGCGTCGCGTCGACGATTTCCGCGCCGAGCTGCTCGAGTTGCCGGAGCGACTCGTCGTAGGCAGCGAGCACCTCCGGCGCGACATCTTTCCGTTCCGAATCCGGCATCCGCGCGAGGCGCAACCCGCGGACTCCCCGCTTGAGGTCCGACAGCGGAGCTCCGGCCGGGCAGGCCAGGGTCTTCAGGTCGCGCGGATCGAGCCCCTGCATGACCTCGTAGAGGAGCGCCGCATCCTCCACGGAATGGGCCATCGGCCCCGGGGTGTCGAGGCTCGGGCTCAGCGGCAGGACCCCATAGGTGCTGACCCGTCCGACCGTGGTCTTGAGGCCGCTAAGCCCGCAGAAAGAAGCCGGCAGGCGAACCGAACCGCCCGTATCGGTGCCGATCGCCCACGGCACGAACCCGGCGGCCACGGCCACACCGGAGCCGCTGCTCGATCCGCCCGGGACGCGCGCGGTTTGGAGATCCCAAGGATTCCAGGGCGTGCCCATGGATTTGTTCGTGCCCCAGCCTCCATAGGCGAATTCCACAGTATGGGTCTTGCCGATCACGATCATGCCGGCTGCGATCAGGCGCTGCACCAGGGTCGCGGTCACGGCGGAACGGCGCTCCCGCCATATGGCGGCGCCCCCGGTCGTGATCCGGCCGGAGATCTCGACGAGATCCTTGATCGCGATCGGAACCCCGTGCAGCGGACCGACGGCATGTCCGGCCCGGATCGCCTTGTCGGCCGCTTCGGCGGCCAGCCGGGCCTCCTCGGCATAGACCTCCGTGAAGGCATGGAGCTTGGAGTCCCGGCTCTCGATCCGGGCGAGACAGGCCTCGACCACCTCGACCGGCGAGAGCCGGCGCGCAGCGATGCTCGCCGCGAGTTCGTGCACGGGCAGGATTGCAGGGTCAGTGGTCATGGAATGCTCCAGGCGATGCCGAAACGGGTTGACGATCACGATCGATAATGAAGCGGTTGCGCTTTGTCACACCGGTAGGCTCTGCGACGCGCATGGGAACAGTCTCTCCGACTATGCCTTTATGCGGGCCTGATGTCGGGTGACATCAGAGACCAAGATAAGCCTTCCTGATCATCGGGTGGCCCTGGAGTTCCGCGGATGGTCCGTCGAGCACGAGGCGGCCATTCTCCAGCACATAGACGCGATGGCTGACATTCAGGACTTGCTTGACGTTCTGCTCGACGAGCAGGATCGGCAAGCCGGTCTCGGCCACGCGGCGGATGGCAGCCATCACTTCCTTCACGAGAAGGGGAGACAATCCAATGCTGGGCTCGTCCATGATCAGCATTTTCGGGCCGAGCATGAGGGCGCGCGCGATCGCCACCATCTGCTGCTGCCCACCGGAGAGCTGCGCCGCCTTGGCATTCGCAAATGCAACGAGATCCGGAAACAGATCGTAGACGCGCTTCAGATTCCTGTCCCGTTCGGCACGGGCCCGCGGGAGATACGCGCCGAGCATGAGGTTGTCCTCGACCGTCATGTTCGGGAAGAGCTGCCGTCCCATGGGGACATGGGCGAGGCCCTTCTCGGCCATGTGATGCGGACGAACTGCGCTGATTTCTTCGCCGTCGAAGACGATCCGGCCGCTCCACGGCGCAATCATCCCGGAGATCGCCCGCAGGATGGTCGACTTTCCGCTGCCGTTGCCTCCGACGAGGCCGACGAGCTCGCCTTCGTCGACGTGAAGGGAGACGCCGAACACAACCTTCAGGCTGCCATAGCCGAGTTCGAGGTTTTCGACTTCGAGGATAGGACGCCCGGCCATCAGTCGGTCCCGAGATAGGCTTGGATGACGCGCTCGTTATCCATGACTTCTCTCGGCGGCCCCTCCGCGATCTTCGCGCCGCTCGCCATGACGATGACGTGGTCCGACAGCTCGATGATCGCTTCCATGATGTGCTCGACCATCAGGATCGCGAGGCCCTTGTCACGCAGTCCCGCGACGAAGCTGATCATCTCGCGGAGCGACGGCGGATTTAGGCCCGCCATGATCTCGTCGAGGAACAAGACGCGCGGCTTGACGGCGAGCGCCCTGGCGAGCTCGAGCCGCCGCCGGCGCGCAAGGTTGAGGTCCATGGCCGGCTGGTCATAGCGATCCGCCAGCCCGACCTGCTCCAGAACATCCATGGCGAGCCTTTCCGCCGCCGCGCGCCTTCGCTCGGTCAGGAAGGCGGGCACGAGCACGTTCTCGAGCACCGTGAGCTCCTCGAACGGATGTTCCGTCTGGAAGGTCCTGCCGCAACCCTCGCGGGCTCGCTTGAAGGGCGGGAGGCGACTGACGTCGCGGCCGAACAGAGTGACGGTTCCGGCCTCTGCGGGAACGAAACCGGTGAGCGCGTTGAAGAGGGTGGTCTTTCCCGCTCCGTTCGGTCCGATGAGGCCGAGAATCTCTCCGGCTCGCAACGTGAGAGAGACGTTGTCGACGGCGGTCACGCCGCCGAATCGGACGGTGATCCCGTCAGCCTTGAGCGCGCTTTGCATAGATTCTCCGCGTGAGCGTACGCGACCATTCGCCGACGATGCCGCGAGGCAGGAAGAGAACGACGATCAGGACGAGGAAACCGTAGATCAGCAGGTTCGCCTCGGCGAAGGTGGTCCGGAAGATTTCTCCCGCACCGATCAGAACGAGCGCACCGGTTGCAGGACCCCAGACCGTGCCGCGTCCGCCGATGATGGCGGTGAGCGCAATCTGGACCGACACGAGCAGAGAGAAGAGCGTGTGCGGCTCGAGAAAGGACAGGACGATCCCGTGGAGGCCACCACTGAGCGCCGTCAGAGCGCCCGACAGCATGAAGGCTTTGAGCTTGACGCTCGCTGGGTCGATCCCAGCCGCCATGGCGGAATCCTCATCCTCGCGAACGGCGCGAAGCTGATATCCGAATCTGGCGCGCGAGATCAGAACGACGCTCCCGATCGCCAGCACCGCAAAGGCCAGCGCGAGATAAAACTGTGTCACGCGGGAGAAGAGATCGATCCCGAAAGGCTCCGGCAAAGTCGCGATGAAGACGCCCGTCGCGCCTCCCGTGAGCCAGCCCTCGTTGATGGCGATCATGCGGAAGATCTCCGCGAAGGCGATCGTCGAGAGCGTGAAATAGGGGCCGCGCAACGTGAAGGTGAGACGCCCCCAGCCATAGGCCAGGGCTGCCGCAACCAGCATGGCCAGCAGCACAGACCACCAGGGATCGATTCCGTAGCGCGATTGGCCGAGCGCAACGAAATAGGCGCCCAGCCCTACGAAGGAGGCATGTCCGAGACTGACCTGACCGTTCCAGCCGCCCAGGATATCCCAGGCCGTCGCCCAACCGGCGAAGAGCAGCACCGTGATGGCAATCGTCAGATACGCCGGAAACGCAAGAGGATAGAGGGCTCCGACGACGATCAAGGCGCCGAGGCCGAGTAGATGTCCGTTCATACGCGTTTGACCGTGCGACCGAAGAGACCCTCGGGACGCAGAAGCAGGACGAGCAGGAAGGCAATGAGTCCATAGGCGTCACGGTATTCCGATAGGAAATACGATGCGCCCAGAACTTCGGCCAAGCCCAGGAGCAGCCCGCCCGCAATGGCGGCCGGAATGTTCCCGAGGCCTCCGAGGACCGTCACGACGAAAGCCTTGAGGGTGTAGGTCGCGCCGGCGAAGGTCGGCGTCGCGAACAGGAGCGGAATCAGCGTGATGCCGGCGATCATGGCGAGCGTCGTGCCGATCCCGAAAACGATGCTGTGGATGCGCCGCGTGTCGATTCCGACGAGCTCCGCGCCGAGCCGGTTCTCGGCGGTGCCGCGGATCGCGCGTCCGATCTCGGTGCGGTTCAAGAGCCAGTAGAGGGCGGCGATGATCACCGTGGTTGCCGATCCGGCGAGGAGCAGCACCACGGAGATATTGACGCTGCCCAGAGTGATCGTGGCCGAGGCATAAGGGACCTGGACCGAGCGCGGCTCGGCGCCGAAGGTCAGAAACAAGAGATTGCCGATGATGAGCGAGATGCCGAGCGTCGCGAGCAGCGATGCTTCCGGAGGCGCATCCGCAATCGTGGCGAGCACGAGCCGCTCGATCGCAAAACCGATCGCAAAGCCGAGGGGCAGGGCGATGAGGATAGAGAAATACGGGTCGAGGCCGAAGACGAGATTGAACAGGATCGCGCTGTACATCCCGAGAACGACGAAATCGCCATGCGCGAAATTGATCGTGCGCATCACGCCGAAGACCAGCGTGAGTCCGACGCCGATCAGAGCATAGACGCCGCCGATCAACAGCCCGTTCAGGATGTTCTGCAGGAGGATCGCGATATCGGTCACCGTCGCTGAACTCCGGGTTGCCTGCCGGGAACCGCCACGGCGTTCCCGAACTCGCGAGACGAAAGGTTCGACCGAACCTGTCGAGACCGGGGGAGCGACGGCGCCGTCGCTCCCCCGCATTCATGTCAGCGTTCGGACCATGGCGGCGTCGGGTGACGGACCTCCGCGGCTGCGAGTTCGGCCGGGAAGACCGTCACGTGCTGGCCTCCCTGGATCTGCAGAACCAGGCTGCGGATCGGATTCTGGTTCTTGAAGCCGTCGAAATTCTCGAATCGGACGGTCGTGACCGGTGTCTTGAGATCGGTCTTCTCGAGAGCTTCGCGCACGGTCTCGCGTGACGTCGATCCGGCGCGGCGCAACGCATCGGCCGCGACCGCAAGGGCCAAGTAGCCTTCGGCCTCGTAGAAGGACGGTTCGGAGCCGGCGCGCGCCTTCAGGCGCTCGTAGAGATCCTTGGCGCCGGGATAATTGACGTCCCTGCTCCAGCTCACGACCGTTGCAATGTATTCCGAGATATCGCCGACCTGCTGGATGAAACTCGGCAGCGCGGCCGAGGTGTCGATGGCGATTGCTTTCGCGTTCAGGCCGACCTCGCGCATCTGCCGCGCAATCGCCACGCCGTCGTCGGCGTATGAGACGATGTAGAGGACATCGGGCTGTACCGACCGGAAGCGGTTGAGGATCGGACGGAAATCCGTAACGCCCTGGTCATAGGCCTGATCCCCGACGATCTTGTAGCCGCGCTCTTCCGCGAGACGCTTGCCGGCTTTCGCCAGCGAAGTCGGCCATGCGCCATTGCCGTACAGCATGGCGACATTGGTCAGGGGAATATCCGGCTTCTTTTTCTTCAGAAAGTCGAAGTAGTTGAAATAGGTGGTCGCAACGATCGTCGAGTTGTGCTTGGCGCGAAACACCCAGGGAGAGCCTGGATTCGTGATGCTGTCGTCGGCGCTGCCGAGCACGATGAGCGGAATCTTCCGGCGTGTCATGAACTGCGCCATTGGGCCCGTGATCGACGACGCGTAGGAGCCGATGATCAGCGGAACGCCCTGCCTGTCGAGCGCTTCGACGGCTGCCAGAGCGCTTTGCGCCTCCGAGCGATCATCCTGGACGACGAGTTCCAGCGGCTGGCCATTGATGCCGCCATTCGCGTTGATCTCGTCCAGCGCGACCTGCATTCCCGTCCGGTAGCGTTCGCCGAACGTCGCGAAGTTGCCCGAGAGAGAATTGACGACGCCGACCTTGACCTGGGCTTGGCTCGGAGCCCCGAACGTCACCAGCGACGCGGCCAGGGCTGCTGCAAAAGCGAACCTCATTACCTCCTCCGTCCGTGTTGTCACCCAGATGGTGACGGAGCCGCTCTCGCTGAATGCGGACGCTCCTTCGCATAGTCATAGATTGGTCGGTGACTGAGTGTCAGCCCGAAAAGCGGCGGATCCAAGCGGTTATCCCGCGCTGCGGAACCGCAACCCGCCGTGGCTCCGAAGCCTCGTGAAAGCCCCGCCTCGGGCGAGGCGAAACAAGCTTTCGGATCAGCGCAGAAGGCGTTCGATCAGCGACCGGGTCCGTGTCGTGTAGGGCGGATCGAGTAGGCGTGAGAGTGCAAACCGGCTCTGACGCACGACAGCCCGTCGGTTCGAGAAGGTGTCGAAGCCTGCCCGGCCGTGGTAGCGCCCGAAGCCGGAGGCTCCCACGCCGCCGAAGGGCAATCCATCGATCGCTGCCTGGGTTACGGTCCCATTGACGACGAGCGCTCCAGCCCGCGTGCCGTCAAGAACTGCGCGTTCCGCGGCACGGTCGCGCGTGAAGAGATAAACGGCCAGCGGGGTCGGTCGCGTCCGGATCCGGCTGATCGCGTCGCCAAGATCTGCGACCGTTTCGAGCGCGAGCACGGGTCCGAAAATCTCCTCGCAGGACAGGGGCGATCCAGGCCGGACAGGCGCGAGCACCAGCTCCGCGGGACGTGTGCCGCACCCGGCTTGGCCAAGTGCCTCGATCCGTTCTCCCGCTACGAGCGCATCGAGACGAGCTCTCTGACCATCCGAGGCTATTCCGGTGACAAGGCCATCCGGGTAGAGGCGGCGCACTGCCTCCTGCAGGGCTGCCGTAAAGGTCTCGCGCGCGATGCCGACGAGCAGCACGGTGTCGGGAGCGATGCAGGTCTGGCCGGCATTGAGCCCCTTTCCCGCCACGATCGCGCGTGCCACCTCGCCGAGATCGGCGTCGGGCAGCACCAAGACCGGACACTTGCCGCCGAGTTCGAGTGTCATCGGTGTGAGATTCTGCGCGGCAGCTGCCATGATCCGGCATCCGGTCCCGGTCGAGCCGGTGAAAAAGAGATGGTCGAACGGCAGCCGTGTGAAGGCCTCGGCCACGTCGGGACCGCCGGTGACCACCTGTGCGATCTCGGGCCCGAGCGCCTCGTTCAGGAGATCGGCCAGAAGGGCGGCGGTCCTGGGTGTCGCCTCCGAGGGTTTGAGGGCCACCCGGTTGCCGGCGGACAGGGCGGATACCAGCGGCAGGACCGCGAGCTGGAACGGGTAGTTCCAGGGGGAGAGCACGCCCACCACGCCGAGTGGCTGCGACACCTCCCAGGCGCGCCCGGGCCAGAACGGTAGGCCCACCGCCACCCGCCGCGGCTTCGCCCAGCGTGCGAGTCGCGGCCGGGCGTTGCGGATGGCTCTCACCGTCACCAGCACCTCGGCAATCAGCGTCTCCTCGCGAGCACGTCCACCGAAATCCGCATCGATCGCCGCTGCAATGGAGACGCGAGCCTCGAGGGTTGCCCTTTCCAGGTTGGTGAGCAGGCCTTTGCGGGTGGCGATGGGCAGGCCGCCATCGCGGCGATCCGCCATGCGCAGGACCTCGTAGGCGGCTGCAGCGGCGCTCGTCACCGGGTGACCGTTTCCCCGAGACGGTCGAGCGCACCGAGATCGACGGGAGCGAAGGTCACCCTTTCTTCTGCCACCGTGACCTCTTCGACCGCCACGGTGCGCCAGCCTGCAAGTTGTGCGATCGTCTCCTGCACGATCGTTTCCGGGGTCGAGGCTCCGGCGGTAAGTCCGAGGACGGATATGCCGTCCACGAATGTCCGCGGCAGCTCGCGCGCCTCCTCGACGAGGACGGTCGGACGGTTCGCAGCCTCGCCGAGGTCGCGCAGCCGGTTCGTGTTCGAACTGTTGCGGGCACCGCAGACCACGAGGCGCTCTGCCCTCGCGGCGACCGCGCGCAGGGCCGCCTGCCGGTTCTGCGTGGCGTAGCAGATCGTCTTCGTGTCCGGCCCCACGATGGCGGGAAAGCGCGCCTTCAGGGCCGCGATGATCTCGCGCGTATCGCTCACGGAAAGCGTGGTCTGGGTCACGTAGGCGACTCGTTCGGGCTGGGGGAGCGTGAGCCGCGCCACGTCGGCGATGCTCTCCACGACCAGGACCCGCCCCTCCGTCTGGCCGCAGATGCCTTGGACCTCCACGTGGTCGGCATGGCCGATCACGATCACCGTGCGGCCCTCGCGGGCGTGCCTGCGCACTTCTGTGTGCACGCGCCGGACCAGCGGACAGGTGGCGTCCACCAGTGGGAGCCGGCGCAGGTCCGCCTCGTCATAGACCTCCCGCCCGACACCATGGGCGCTGAGCACCGTAACGGCCCCATCCGGGATCTCGGATAGATCATCAACGAAGACGACATCGGCCTGTTTCAGGGTTTCGACGACGCGGCGGTTATGCACGATTTCGTGGCGTACATAGACCGGCCCGGCCGCTCGGCTGCGCACCATTTCGACGGCGTGGATGGCGCGCTCGACGCCGGCGCAGAAGCCTCGAGGAGAAGCAAGCAGGACGGTCAGCGGCTCCACGAGATCGCCTCCTTGGCTCGGGCAGGCCAGTCGAGCGCGGCGTTGCTCCGCTGCCAGCAGGCCAAGCGCGCCGCCGCTTCTCCGGCCCTGACCGAGGCCTCGATGGTGGCCGGCAGCGGCCCTCCCCAGTCTCCAGCGAGATCGAGGTTGACGAGACCTGTCGGCGGAAATCCGAGAGAATCGCCCACAGCATGACGGACGGTGGCACGCTTTTCCATGACGACGCGTGCGGGCGGCGCGGTCTCGGGCGCTGCGATGCCGATCGCCTGCAGTGCCGCGCGCACCTCGGGCCAGAGGCCGCCAGCGACTCTCGGGTCGGGCGGATCGATCACGCTCTTCGACGCCGAAATGGTGACGCTCGTGTGATCGGACCGCGCGAGCACCCATTGCGTCCGTGCCCCGCGCAGACCCACGAGTCTCGGCGCGGAGGCCCCCGGGGTCCGGTAGTGCACGTTGAGAATCGCCTCGGTCTGTCGTGGCACGGCGAGAGAGGGCAGCAGACGCCCGGCCTCCCAGGGTGGTAGGGCCAGCGCAACGCGATCGCCTTCTCCGAGATCAATGATTCCGTCCGCGAAGGCGAGGCCGGCCACTCGATTCCCTGTCCGAACGAGACCACGCAGGCGCGCATTGGTGACGATTTCGGCAGAAAGGGCTCGCAGGCGTCGCAGCGCCGGAGCGACGAGATCTTCCGTCAGGCCATGGCGGGCCACGAGGAGGCGCGCCGAGCCCGGCCAGGCGACTCGCCGCACGACATAACCGAGGCGGCGGGTCGAGGCAGTGGCTACGGGCGTATTCAGCACGGCGACCGTCAGCGGCTCGACGAAGCCCTCGAGGAGCGAGCTCTGAGGGAATGCTGCAGCGACGGGACGGTCCCGCAGCGGCAGCGCCAGCCGGGCGAGACGCAGGAGATCGGTGAGACGCAAGCCTGCCGGGCGCTTCGCAGGGTCGATCCAACTCCATGGGGAGAGGCCGACCCGGGCGAGGCGTCCCGACCGCAGGTCGAGAACGGGAATGCCGCCCGGTTCCGGCTCGATCCAGCCGGCGCGCGCGCCGATCTCTTCCAAGAAGGCGAGCGCCCTGGTGTTCGCAGTCAGGAGAGCATGCGTGCCGTTGTCATGAACGAACCCGTCCCCTGTCGCGATCGTCCTACACCGGCCACCAGCCTGCGCAGCCGCCTCGTAGAGCGTTACGGGAAGTCCGGCCTGAGCCGCTGTGATGGCTGTCGCCAGACCCGAGATGCCCGCGCCGATGACGTGAAGCGCTCCTGTCATGCCGGCCTCGCTGCGAGGGTCATGAGGCGGAGACGATCCGGGAGACCAAGATGTGGTCGGCTGGTGCACTCAGACCAGCCCCGCTTCACGAGCCGCGCCAAGACACAGCGGTAAGCTTCCATCATGAGGATCGCAGGCTTGAGCGCGCGGCGGTCGAGGCGCGCCAGCATGATATCGGCCGCGGCAAATCCCGCCTGCGCTTCGGCCGCAAGATCTCCGCAGGCTGCGACCAACCGTGGATCGCGCAAGAGGTCGGTCGCCGGGCGAGAGGCAAGCCCGTCGCCGATGCGAGACAAGGGGATGTAGACGCGGTCGAGGCGTGCATCCTCCTCGACGTCGCGCAGGATGTTGACGATCTGGAGGGTGCGGCCGAGCAACAGGGCAAAGTCCCGCGCTTGCGGGACTCCGAACGCCGCAATCGACAGAAGGCCCACGGAGCCCACGACACGGCGGCAATAAAGATCGAGAGCGGGATCGTCGGCGAGACGAACCCGGTCGACTGCATCCGCCTCCATGCCGTCGAGGACGTAATGAAACTCCTCGCACGGGAGTGCGAAATGCCGGCAAGCCCAGGCGAGCTCGCGCCCAAGCGCGGTAGCCGGGGCATGCGCCAACGCGTCGATATCGCGCCGCCAGCCATGGAGGAAGCGGATCTTCTCGGCCGGTGGAGCAGCAGAATCGGCAATGCCGTCGACCACGCGGCAGAAGGCATAGATTGCGTTCATCGCCCGCCGGCGCTCGCCTGAAAGGGTCGCGATGGCAAGCCGGAACGAGGATCCCGACCGGCGTACGATGGCTCGCGCCACACGTGCCTCGGCCCCCTGCCGATACCGAATCCGAACGGCGGCTGCAGCAAGGGCGAGCCCCACGTCGATTCGTCCGAGGGAAATCCGCCGGAGGAGCGGATCTTCCCGTCGCAAACGCGATGCGAGCCGTTCCGCAAGAGTAATCGTCACCGCGCTCTCGGCAGCCAAGCGCCGGCTGCGCAGCCGCTCGGGCAGGCAGGCTGCCTCCTGGAGCAGGGCGTCTACTTGGTCGAGCGCCGCATCGAGCACAGGGCGTCGCTCCGGGGCCGCCTCGGGGCGGAGGAAGATCACCTCTCCGCCGGCTCGCGCGAGCCAAGGCTGCGGCAGATAGATCCGGTCGAGACGCGCCGCGTCCTCGCCGAGATCCTGGAGATGGTTGAGGATCTGAAGAGCCGTGCAGAGAGCGTCCGCCGGTGCCGCCGCATCGGCTCCCTCTTCATGCAGCGCCAGCAGAAACCGCCCGACCGGGACGGCGCTGCGCTCGCAATAAGCCAAGAGGTCTGCCCAGTCGGAATAGCGCGATTTCGCGGCATCCTGGCGGAAGGCTTCGAGCAGGCGCTGCGCCTCGGGGATGCCGACCCCGAGCCGTTCATATACGGCGGCAAGATGGGCTGCATGTGGCTCGGCCGGATCGGCCGCCAGCAGCGACCGCTCCAGGGCCGCCAAGCGTGCAAGCTTCTCCGCCGGGTCGAGGGCCGGATCGTCCGCGATGTCGTCTGCCTTCCGCACGAAGCGGTAGAAGGCGAGAATCGGCTCCCGCAGGGAGGGGGCGATGAGGCGGGACGCAACCGGGAAGTTCTCGTCCCGGTGCGCCTTGGCAGGCCGGCGCGTTCGATCCGCCATGCTCACCTCGCGGGATAAAGCCGGCCTTTCCAGCCGGCGGCGTGGCGGCGTCCCCGCAGGAGCGCCGTCCACTGAATCATGAGGGCGGTCGACACGCAGAATGGATGCAGTACGACCGTCCAGGCGCTTTCACGAGCCGCGAGCGTCACCGCGGCGCGAAATCCGAAGGACAGGGCCAGGGCTGCCGCGACCAGAAGGGCCGGGGCAGCGCCGGACAGCGCTGCGGGGAGGAGGAGCACCGGGAGCACGTGCCCGCCGAAGAGGAGCGCTGTCCAGATCGGCAGGGCTCGTCCGTTAGCCATGCCCTCGCGGGCGTTCTTGTCGAAGCCGGCCCAGGCTTCGACAAGGCCCCGGTACATGCGGCAGGTGGCGAGATCAGTGCCCGAGACGATGTCGGTCACGAAGCCGTGGCGCCGGAGGAGGCGTGGCAGATGCAATCCATCGTGGATGAAGCCGCGAATGGCGCCGTGCCCGCCCACCCTTCGATAGACATCGGTGCGCACCATGACGAGCTGGCCACAGGCCGCGCCGAGGCTTGGATCGGGCGCGCGACGCATCAGCGCGACAGGGAGATAGCCGATCATCAGAAGGTTGATCGCGGGCACGGTCAACAGCTCGCCGAGTGTGCGCATCTCCTGTCGGGGCACGCCGCTCACCAGCGGAAAGCCCTCATCCTCCATGTGAGTCGCCAGGGCCGCAGCCGCATGAGAAGCGAGACGCACATCCGCGTCGATGAAGAGAAGATGCGTCCCGGTGGCGGCTTCGGCGAGCCGCTGGCATGCGTGGACCTTGCCGGTCCAGCCATCGGGCAGGGGCGGCGCTGTGACGAGTCGAAGCCGCGGGTCTGCCGCGGCGAGATTACGGACGATCCCGGCGGTGCGATCGGTCGAGCCGTCGTCCATCACCACCACCTCAAGATCCACGTTCCGGCTCGCGAGGGCCGCCGTGACCGCCGTGCCAATGTTGTGCTCCTCGTTGCGGGCGGGCACGAGGATCGATACGCGGGTACCGGATGGCGCCCGTTGGTGGGACAAAGGCCTCATCAGGCGAAGATTCCAGCCTCCGAGCAGCGCCGGCATCGCCGCGAGCGCGAGCGCGACGAAGGCGAGCATGATCATAACGCCCTCCTCTCGTGCGCAGGGTCCCATCTGTTCCCCTTGAGCCGGGCGACGAGAGCCCTCCAGTGGTCGTAGATCCCGCCGATGCCGGCACGGCCGGCCAGCAGGACCTCGAATCGGGCGGGATCTCGGGTGATCACATCGGCACTCAGCCGGTCGAGAGTCCGGGTCAGGGCCGTTTCGAGAAAGGCCAGCCGGTCTCTCCGCGGCATCCCGGCGAGATCGCGACCGGCACATGGCTCACCGAAGGCGAGGCAGGCCTCTCCGCCTCGCTCCGTCCAGAAGGCATATTCGATGGCGAGCGGGACCACGACGGCGCCTGGCGCGAGTTCGCACAGACGCGCGATCCCGGGCTTCAGCGCCAGAGGCCGCTCGCGCACATCAGCGAAGCGCCCCTGGGCGGCAATCCAGATCGCCCGGTTCGGCCGAGAGAGAATATCGGCGCTGTCGCGCAGGAAGGCCGCCGCTCCTCTCGGGCCGGACAGATCGATGCCGTAGCCGCCGATGCGGCCGAAGAAATAGTACTTGTCGAGCATCGCGGCATCGAGCGGCGCATAATGCTCGTGCTTGGGGAAGAACCGGCTGGCCGAGAGAATGTAGACGACGCCGTCCCACCAGGCCGGGTGGTTCGAATAGACCACGAGCGGCCCCTCGCCCGCGGCAAGGTGGGGCGGGCCGCCCCATTGGGCGAGACGCAGGGCATTCATGTGCCGCACGAAGAAGCGGGCGAAGGACCGAGAGAAGAACCGGAAGAGAACCGGGGAGTGGCGAGCGGTCGGCGTCGCGCTTCCGCGCCATGCCGGAACATATGCACGAACCGCTTCGTCCCGCAGGAAGGTTCCGCGGCTGGCAGGTGTCGTGTCGCGGTCGCCTCTCATGACGCGTGCCGCAGGCTGCCTCCGGAGTTTGTGTCGAGAGCCCCTGATGTCGACGGCAGGCTACGCTTGAAATCCGCGTCGAGGGCATCTGCCGCGATCCATCCCGACATCATCACCATGGGCATGCCGGGCCCGGGATGGGCGGCGCCTCCCGCCAGGTAGAGTCCCCGCAAGTGCCGGCTGCGATTGCCAGGCTTGAAGGCGCCGAGAAAGCGGCCGTGGCTGGCGAGCCCATAGATGGCGCCGTTCAGCACCTTGTAGCGCTCGTGGATGTCCTGAGGCGTGAGGTGTCGCTCGATGATGATGCGCTCTTCGATGCCGGTAAGGCCTGCAGTACGCTCGAGCTTGTCGAGGATCACGCGCCGGTAGTCCGGCAACAGACGGGTCCAGTCGTGATGCGGGCGCAGATAGGGCGCGTGGACGAGCACATAGAGCGCCTCGCCGCCCGGAGGGGCGACGCTCGGGTCGGTGCAGGAGGGCGCGGCGATGTAGCAGGTCGGGTCCGGCGCCGGCTCGCCCCTGCCGTAGATGAAATCGAACTCCTCTTCGGGATCCCGCGAGAACACGAAATCGTGGTGGAGCAGGTGATCGTAGCGCCGGTCGAGGCCGAGGTAGAGGACCACGCCCGAGCAAGCCGGCTCGAACCCCTTGCGTTCGTAGCGGGCCGCCGCATCGCCTCCCACGAGTTCGCGATAGGTGCGGATCGAATCCATGTTGGACACCACGGCGTCGAAGGCGAGCCGCTCGCCGGCGGCGGTGCGCACTCCGCTTACCGTTCCCGCCGCGTGGTCGAGACCTGTGATCTCAACGCCGGGCCGGAACTCCGCACCGAGCTCGGCCGCGAGCCGTGCCAGCGCTTCGGCGACGGCGCGCGTACCGCCCATCGGGTACCAAACGCCCTCCGCGGCCTGCATGTGGGCGATCGCGCACAGGACCGCCGGCGAGCCGTACGGCGACGAGCCGACATACTGCGTGAAGTGATCGAGCATCTGCGCGAGCCGGTCGTCCTTTACCCTCGCGCGAATGGTGCCGGCCACCGAGGTGCCCATCCGAAGCGCCAACACGTCGCGCAGGGTCGACGGGTTAAGGTTGGCGCGCAGGTCGATCGTATCGAACAGATCCTCGACGGGTTTCCAGAAGAAGAAGCGATCTGACACGGCGTGCAAATGGGCCGAGAGCTTCTGGAACCGACGGTAGCCTTCGCCGACACGGCGGCCCGGAGCAAAGCGGTCCATGCTCTCCGCCATGGCCGATATATCCTCGACGAGATCGATCCGCGATCCGTCGGCGAAGAAGCAGCGCCACTGGGGATCGAGCCGGCGCAGATCGAGGTAGTCCGTGATGTCCCGCCCCGCCTCGGCGAAGATGCGCTCCAGCACCCGTGGCACCGTGAGGATGGTCGGCCCCATGTCGAAGCGGAAGCCGCCCTGATGCAGCACGGCCGCCTTGCCGCCCATCCATTCATTCTTGTCGAAGAGAGTGGGTCGATATCCCCGCGCTGCGAGCACGCACGCAGCGGCAAGCCCTCCGAGCCCGCCTCCGATAACCGCAACCGATCTGGCCTCGGTCATCGGGCCATCCCTTCCTCTTCGAATTCCGTCGCGATGGACACCGCGAGCTTGCGGATTTTCTTGAGGCCTTCCACCGACATAAGGGCACTGGAGGGCCCGATCTCCGCGACAGGCACGCATCTCATTGCGCTTCCTCCAGGGCTGTGGCGATCTGTCGGTTTCGGAAGAACCAGCGCGCCTGCGTCCGCTCGGCCCGCAGGTCCTCGAGCAGCAGACGCACCGTGATGCGGGCGCCCTCGTAGATCACCGGCAGGCCGCTTCCGGGATGCGTGCCGCCGCCCACGAGATAAAGCCCCCGCCCAAGCCGATTGTGCGGACGGAAATAGAGCATCTGGCGCAAATCATGGGCGAGATTGAAGGTTGCTCCCTCGTTGACGGTTTGGGTGTCGCGCCAGTCGAGTGGCGTGAGAATGCGCTCGTAGCGGATGCGTCTCTCGATTCCCGCCAGACCGAACGCTGCAAGCCGCTTCAGCACGAGCTCGCGGTAACGGGGGGCCTCGACATGCCAGTCGACCCGCGCGCGCAAATTCGGCACGGGCACGAGCACATAAAGGCTCGTGCAGCCGGGCGGCGCCATGCCGGGATCGGTGCGCCCGGCATGCTGCACATAGATCGACGGCTCCTGCGAGAGCACGCCCTTGCCGATCTCGCGGATGTTGCGCTCGTAGTTGCGGGCGAGGAGGATCGTGTGGTGTTCGAGCGCTCCGACTTCCCCTTCGATGCCGAGATAGAGCATGAAGGTCGAGCATGAGAGGCGTGCCCGTTCGATCTTGGCGTCGGGCCAGCGGCGGCGATGCTCTTCCGGTACGAGGCGGCGCACAGCATGGCCGAAATCGCCGTTCACCACGACGGCATCGGCCGGAATGCTTTCCCCGCCCGCCACGACCCCCACGGCGCGGTCGCCCCGGTAGAGCACCCTCTCCACGGGTGTGCCGAGCCGAATGTCGACGCCCATGCGCCGGGCCAGCGCCGCCATGGCATCGGACACGGCTCCGCAGCCGCCGACCGGATGGTAGACTCCGTGCTCGTATTCCAGGAAGCTCAGGATCGTGAAGAGGCTCGGGCACTGGAATGGCGACATGCCCAAGTACTTGCTCTGGAAGGAGAATGCCAGACGGACGCGCGGGTCGCTGAAGTACCGGCGCAGATCCCGGTCGACGCTCACGTGCGGCCGCAGGTAGCGGAGTGCCGCCATCATCGCGGGCGAGGCGATCGCGCCAGGGTGGCAGAAGGCCTGCTGCAGGACCGGCATGAACGCCGCAAACTTGGTCCGGTTGTCATCGAGGAAGCGTCGCACCTGGCGTGCATCCGCCCGGGACAGGAGCGCGATCTCGCTTTCCAGCCGATCGACCCGGGGCGTTGCGCGGATCTCCCCTCCACCTTCGAAGATCAGGTGGTACTGCGGATCGAGGCGTTTCAGGCTGATGTGATCTTCAAGCCGCTCGCCGCACGCGGCGAAGATCTCCATGAGAATTCGCGGATATAGGAAAAAGGTCGGGCCGACATCGAAGCGAAAGCCTCCGGGCGCGGTAAACGTCCTGGTCCGTCCGCCGACGAACTCACTCTTCTCAAAGAGCGTAACCGACAAACCGGCTCGGGCGAGCAGGAGCGCCACGGCAAGCCCGCCCGGTCCTGCTCCGGCAATTGCGACCCGTCGTTGAGCAACGCCGTTCCGGCCCACTCGGCTGAAATCCAAGCTCAGCTCCCGCTCCCTGCGCCGCCTGATGCAGGTCGCAGGATCTGGTTTCGGTCGACGCTACAAACGGGCCTTCAGAAGCATAGGTCGCACCTGGACAGATTCCAGCGTCTGCTACAAATCCGGTCTCCGATTGCCGGATACCGGTCAGGAGGCAGCATGGCTTTTCCGCGTGGGCAAATCGCACTGACTGCATGCCAGGTTCGCATGGCTCGCGCTGCACTTCGCTGGAGCATCGAGGAACTGGCCCGGCATTCGGGGGTCAGCGAGAAGACGATCCGCAGGATCGAGAAAGTATTCGGTGTGCCGCCCAATGTGACGCTCGACACCTTGGAGAAGCTCCAGGCTTGTTTCGAGGCAAGAGGGATGACTCTGATACCCGAAGATGGAAGCCCTAATGGACCTGGCGTGCGCTATGGACGCTACCCGGGGCGCGAGATCGATGGCATTCCGACTGCCGGGAGAGAAATGGCAGCGGAATGACGTCACGCAGCAGCGGGAGCTATCTGTTGTCGGTGGTTGCTGCGCTCCGCATCGTCGCGACGATGTGGTCTACCATCGCCTCACCCCGTTGCGTGAAGCCGACCCGGTCATTCTCGATGCTCACGAGACCGAGCCGCTCCAGTTCGGCAATGGCATCCGGATCCGCATGGTGGCCGGCGCCGTCATCCTGGATGATCTGCTTGACGCGACTGCCACTTTCCAGTTGGTGATAGATCGCGAAAGCGAAGACCGCGAGCGCTTTGTCACTGATCTGGACCGCATCCGGCATGGTGTCCTCCCGAAAGCCTGCTGGCGAAGGTTCGCGCCCGTTAAGCCTCGTGACGTCGTCGAATTCGCGAAAACTCGATGCAGTTCGAGAAGGTTCCCCAAAAGCTGCGAGCTGCCGGCGCGGACGGAAATTCGCCGCAAGCTCTTGTCCCCGGCAGGAGTCTTTGCAGCGGGGCTGTGTTTGTGCTGCTCGCGCATCGTACGGGAAAAGTGGCCCCGCTTTTCCGCCTCGAACGATGCGCTACTCAAGGACCAAAGCATCGGATTAGCCCCAATAGTGGAATCCACTTTTGGGTCCGATGCTATAGGAGCGCGTGAAGGCGGGATGCGTTTGACGGCGCTGTTCGCAGGACGGCCTGCGGAATGGGTGACCGCCGAGAAGCTGACTTCTCGATCGTGGGGCTGAAGATGGTCTTGGCGGTATCTTACATCCCGCTGCTGATGGCCGCCCCGAGGATCGAGCCGGGCTTGGCCCCCCTCCGACCCTGAACCAGCACGACGAAGCCATCGCCGGAGCCGCGCGCCACCAACAGGGGAACGTCCACCCGGGAGCTGCCTCCGGTGAATTCGCCGATCCGTGTGACTGCCAGGACGACATTCGCATAGGTGATGGTGCGACCCCGGTTCTCGCCGCGGCCGATCTCGACGGTGCGGGCCTTGACGACGGGCAGAACATAGAGATCGGCCGGGTCGCGGGTCGGCTCTCCTTCGATCATGATCGAGGCCTGCGCGCCGTTCTCGGCAAGGCTCACCCGCAGGGGCAATGCGCTCTGGTGCAGGGCCTGCTCGATCTGCGCGCGATCCGAGCCGATGACGGAAATGCGCCCGTTGATTACGGCTTGCGGCGTGAAGACCTGCCGGTCGCCGCGCGCATGGGAATAGCCCCGCTGGCGCGCGGAGAAGGAGGCATGCGCGAGCGTGTCCTTCCAGCCGAGATAATCCCAGTAGTCGACCGGCAGCGTCAGCGCGATCACGTCGGGTCTGCGGGCCAATTCCGCCAGATTTGCATCGGCAGGCGGACAGGACGAGCACCCTTGGCTCGTAAAGAGCTCCACGACGGCGCGCGGGCTCCTGTCGGGCTCGGATTGCGCGAGAGCACCGCTCCCCGCCAGAAGTGTGCCGGCGAGGATGCCGAGGCTGCCGAACAGCCGGACGAGACTCGTAACCATGGTCGCGACTCAACACGAAACCGTCGTCGACGGAAACTCACGTTGCGTTGAAGCGTGGTTCGAATTGCATGCGGTGGACTGATTCAGCGCCGGCTCGGGCGGCCGGCCGGCGCGGGAGCACGCCAGCGCCGATGCATCCACAGCCACTGGCCGGGATGCTCTCTGACCCAGTCTTCGACGACGGACGTCATCGCCTGCATCGCGCCGGTCACGTCGATCTGGCCCTCCGCGTCGCGCGGCAGATCGAGGGGCGGCGTCAATTCGAGACGGAAGCGGTACTCGGGCAGGCGGATGACGCGAACGCCGTGGACCGGGCATTCAAAACGGCGAGCGAACTTGGCGAGAATCGGATTGGCGAGGGCAGGCCTTCCGAAGAACGAGACTCCGACGCCGCGGGTGAAGTGCTGGTCGACGAGCATGCCGAGATGCCCGCCGCGCTCGAGAACACCCTGCATCGCGAAGGCCGCACCCTGGCGCGCCGCCTCAAGGCCGCCCATCGTCCCGCTGCGGACCTCGTGAACGAGGCTCGCGACCGCCGGGTCGTTCGGAGCGCGGAAGACCGCAGTGGCTTCGAGCCCGAACCGCGCCGCGCAGATCGCCGGAAGCTCCCAGTTTCCGAGATGCGCGGAAAAGATGATGCCGGGCCGGCCATCATCGCGGAGCGCGAGGAAATGCTCGATTCCCGCGACCTCGATCCGGCCTTCGTCCGGGTGCTCCGGGTCCCAGTCGAACAGATGCTGGAGATGGGCATATTCCGCACCCGTCCGGCCGAGATTGTCCCAGGCCTCGAGAGCGATCTCGCGCACCCGCTCTTCCGGGAGGTCCGGGAAGGCGGCGCGGATGTTCGCAAGCGCCGTGTGGTGAGCCGGCAGGAGGCGGCCGAATCGGCGTGCCAGCGCTCCCCCGACATCGCTCGCCCGATCCGGTCCGAGCTTGCGCGCGAGCGCGAATACACTCCGCGTAAGGCCGACCATCGCGGGCGCTGCGGCGCGGGCCGCGAGGTTGCGGCGCCGGGACGGCGCCATGGGAAGCGGGCGCATCTTCAAAGGGTGATCACCACTTTGCCGAAGACGCGCCGGCTCTCGAGCCGTTCGAGGCCTCTCTGGAAATCGTCGAGCGGGAAGACGGAATCGATCACCGGATGGAGACCCGACGCCATCTTGTCGAGGGCGTCTGCGATGTTCCGAAGCGTGCAGCCGAAGGAGCCGAAGATCCGGTATTGCTGCTGGAAGAGCTGCATCAGGTTCATCGTCGTCGAGACGCCGGAAGTCGATCCGCAGGTCACGAGCCGGCCGCCCCGCTTGAGACACAGGAGCGAGCCGTTCCAAGTATCGGCGCCGACATGCTCGAAGACGACGTCGACGCCCTTCCGCTTGGTGAGACGGCGGACCTCGCCCTCGAAGCGTTCCGTCCGATAGTTGATCACGTGATCGGCGCCGAGCGCGCGCGCCTTCTCGGCCTTCTCGTCGTCGCCGACGGTCGTGAACACCGTGCAGCCGATCGCCTTCGCCATCTTGATCGCGGCGCTGCCGATCCCGGAGCCGCCGGCATGGACGAGGATCGACTCGCCGGGCTCGAGCCGGGCATTGTCGAACAGCATGTGCTGGACGGTTCCAAAGCCGATCGGCGCGCAGGCGGCCTGCTCGAAAGACACTCCCGGCGGGACCTTCACGACGAGGCGCTCCGGGCGGTTCAGCAATTCGCGGGCAAAGCCGTCGATGTGGAAGCCCATGATCCCGGCGACGTTCTCGCAGAGATTGTCGCGGCCCTCCCGGCAGGCCTTGCAGGTCCCGCAGGTATCGGCGCCGTACATCGTAACGGGATCTCCGGCCTTGAAGCGTGTGACATCCGGCCCGACGGCCACGACCTCGCCCGCAGCCTCGACGCCCGCAATCTGGGGCATCTTGCGCTTGGCGAAGGCCATGCCGCGGAAGCCCCAGACGTCGAGATAATTGAGCGCCAGCGCTCGGACGCGGATCTGGACCTCTGCGGCTTCCGGCGCGGGAGGCGGATCGATGTCCGTCAGGCGAAGGTCGCGGTCGCCGAAAAGCTGAAGGGCGCGCATGGGATCGGGTCGCTCCAGGTGAGACCGCCATGGAGAGCGGGTAGCGGGGCCGGCAAGGCAGGAAGGTGCGGATTACAGGGTTTGGGACGCGAGCGAAATCACGATCCCTGTCGCAACATACCGCACCGCGTCGGAGCGGAGCGGAATATCAGCGATGCACTCCGATCATGGCAGTGAGCCCGCCATCGACCGGAAGGGTTGTGCCGGTGATATAGGCCGCGGGCTCGCTGAGGAGGAAGGCCGCCATGCCGGCGATCTCCTCGGGTTTCGCAAAGCGGCCGGCCGGGATCTGCTTTTCCATACCGGCCCGGTAGGTGGCATAGGGCGCCATCATGTCGGTGTCGATGAAGCCGGGCGCGATCACGTTGACCGTGATGCCGCGTTTGGCGGTCTCGATCGCGAGCGTCCGGGCGTAGGACAGGAGCGCGCCTTTCGAGGCCGCATAGGCCGCGTTGCCGGGATTGCCCTGCAGCGCCGCCACCGAGCCGATGGCGACGATGCGGCCGTTGCGGCTGCGGATCATGCCGCGCAGGAGCGTCTTGGCGATCCGGGTCATCGACCAGAAATTCACCTGCATCGCCGCCTCGGCCTTGTCCTGGGCCATGGTGGCGGCGAGCACGTCATAGGGCTGGCCGGCATTGTGCACGAAGCCGAAATAGGCCTCGTCGGCGAGCGTCTCGCAGAACGCCTCGATGGCGGTCTTGTCGGCGAGATCGAGCTCGCGCGGCGTGACGGTTGCGCCGGGATGGGCGGCGGCGAGATCTGCCGCGAGCGCCTGCGCGGCCTCGCCCGAGGACCGGTAGGTGAAATGGACGTCATGGCCCGCCGCCACGAGCGCCCGCACGATGGCCGCACCGACGCCCTTGCCGCCCCCGGTGACGAGAACGCGCTCTCGCATCGCTAATGCGGCTCCACGCCGAAGACGAGACAGGTGTTCTGTCCGCCGAAGCCGAAGGAGTTCGAGAGCACGCGCGTCACCGGCACATCACGGGCGACGTTCGGCACGACATCGAGGGGAATGGCCGGGTCCGGAATCGCGTAATTGATCGTCGGCGGGATCCGGCCGCGGCCGATCGTGAGGAGCGAGACGACCGCCTCGACCGCGCCCGCGGCAGTCAGGGTGTGGCCGAGCATCGACTTGTTCGACGAGATCGGCACGCTCTTCATGCGTTCGCCGAACACCGCCATGCAGCCCATGGCCTCCATCTTGTCGTTCTCGGGCGTGCCGGTGCCGTGGGCGTTCACGCTGTCGATGGCGTCGGGCTCCAGCCCGGCATCGTCCAGGGCGTTCCGGATCGCGGCGATGATCGGGGCTCCGTCCGGGCTCGAGCGCGTCCGGTGGAAGCCGTCGCCGCGCTCCCCGCAGCCCAGGACATAACCCAGGATGCGGGCGCCGCGGGCCCGCGCGTGCTCGGCATCTTCGAGGACGAGGGCGGCGGCGCCTTCGCCCATGACGAATCCGTCCCGGTTCTTGGAGAACGGCTTCGAGGCAGCTTCGGGCGTGTCGTTCTGGGTCGAGAGCGCCGAGAGAAGCGAGAAGCGGATGAGTGATTCCGGGTTCACGGAACCGTCCGTGCCAATGCAGAGCGCTGCCTGCGTTTCGCCGCGCCGGATAGCCTCGACGCCGAGTTGGATTGCCGTAGCGCCGGAGGAGCAGGCGGTCGAGAGCGAGATCGGCGATCCTCGGGTCCCGAACCGCTCGGCCAGCCGGTCGGCGACCGTTCCGAAGATGAAGAGATCGTGCCAGTTCGCGAAGCGGCCGGTTGCCGCCGCCGCGAGGAGATCGCGATAGGTCAGTTCTCCGGCTTGGCCCGACGCCTCGGCCAGCGCCTCGCGCTGCGGCCATTCCATCTCGACTGGCGGGACCGCGACGAACAGTGCCCCCGGAAAATCGTGGGACGCCAGTCCCGACTCGCCGATCGCCTCCTCGGCCGCAAGCGTCGCGAGCCGCTCCGAGAGGACGGGCGCGCAGAATGGTTTCACCGGAACATCGTCGACCGTCCCGGCGATGCGCGTGCGCAATCCCTCGGTCGGGAACCGCGTGACGGTCTTGATGCCCGATCGTCCAGCCGTGAGGGCGGCCCAGGTATCCTCCTTGCCGTGCCCGACCGATGTCACGACACCCATGCCGGTAACGGCGACGACGGGACGGCCTTTTCGGTCCTTCAGCGCCATGATTCGATTCTTTCTCAGGAGACTCGCGTCACGCGGATCATGCCCTCGCCGCGGCGGTGGCCCATTGCCGTGACGAGCGCTTCGCCGGCCTCGCCGCGCGCGATCATTGCCGCTGCTAGCCCGACGCCAGCGGATGCCTGGGCTTCGAGGAGATGTCCGGTGACATCCCCCGTTGCGTGGAGGCGCGCTCGGGGTGCCAACTCGCGCAGGGCATCCTGTTCCTCGGCCGTGATCGGTGCAACACCCGTCGCGCCGGAGATCACGAGATCGGGATGGGCCTCAAGGCGCGCGCCGAGCGTCGCAATCATCCGCTTCACGCTGCCGGGCTCCCGGCGCGAGCGGTCGGAGACGACACCTGCCACCTTCGCGAGCGGCCTGACACCCCGTTCCTCGGCATGCTCCCTGGCTTCCAGGACCAGGAATGCGCCGCCGCTTGCTAGCACCAAGCCACCCTCGGGGCCACGGTCGAAGACCGGGCGATACGGATGCTTCCAGAGAAACCCGCCCATGGCGTGGACGAGGAGAGCGTCGGGCCGCTCGGCATTGTAGGAACCGCCGACCAGGAAGATGTCGTCCTGCCCCGAAGCGATACGGGCCTGTGCGATGCGGATCGCATCGGTTCCGCTCGATTCCTCGCCCATGAATGTGCGTGAGGCGCCGGTCACGCCGTGCACGATCGAGATGTTGCCGGCGAGGAGGTTGGACAGCTGCGCGAGGAAGAGCGTCGGCCTCAGATCGCTCATGAGATGTTGGTTCAGGAAGACGCCCGGGTCTGGCGCCGTCCGAAGTCCGCTCAGGATCGCGGAATCGGCCGCGTAATCCCGTTCCCCGCCGCCCGCCGCGACGATGAGGTGCATGCGCGCCTTCAGGTCGGTATCGTCCTTCGCCGCGGCCGAATCGAGCGCCATGCCGGCGGCATAAGTGCCGAGGCGCTGCCAGGCCTCCATCTGGCGCTGATCGGATTTCTTCGGGATCTGGCGGTCGAAATCGACCGGCACGACCGGGTGGACCGGGTAAGGCGCGTAGGTTTCCGCATCGGCGCGCGGCGGCGCACCGGACGACATCGCCTCGAGATGCGCCTCGACGCCCTCTCCCGCGCAGGAGACGAGCCCGATGCCGGTAATGACCACCTCGCGCGTCATGCGGACTCCTGGGGCGGATTGTGCTCACTCTGCGGGCGTGGGGTTTCCCCCCTCACCCGGACGCTCCGCGTCCGACCTCTCCCTCTGGGAGGGAGGTGACGTGCGAGCGCCGCCCTCTTCACCTCTCCCTTGACGGGAGAGATCGCCCCGAAGGGGCGGGTGAGGGTGGCAGCGCCGACGTCGCAAGGACAGCGTAACACTAAGGCGGAAGTCATACCCCCTCCGGCATCCCAATGCGCCGCCCCTGGGCGCGCATCTTCTCGTCGAGGCCGGCCGGGAAGGGCATGGTCTTGAAGCGGAGCTCCGCGTCGCAGATGGCCTTGCCGTCGACCGCGATCTTCGCCCGCGTGACGGCGTAGCCCGAGCCTTCGTGCTCGAGATGCGCCTCGGTCGAGAGGATCGTGCCGGGGCCCACGAAGGTGCGGAACCGCGCCTTGTCGACGGCCATGAGAAACGGCATGTGCGTAAAATTCATGAGCCCGAGCACGAGATAGCCCGAGGCTTGTGCCATGGTCTCGGTCAGGAGCACGCCGGGGACGAGCGGATGTCCCGGGAAATGGCCTTCAAACACCGGACTCTCGTCCGGCACCGTCGACCGGGTCTCGATCCGCTGCGCGTCGCGATCGAACGCAACGACGCGGTCGATCATCTCGAAATATTCCAGGCGCATGCGCGCTATGCGTTCTTCGCAGCCACCAGCGCGTCGATGCGGGAGACGAGATTCTTGAGCACGAAGTATTCCTCTGCCGGAACCTTCCCCTCGTTAACCTCCTGCGTCCACTGCTCGAGCGGGAGCTTGATTCCGAAGGCCTTGTCGACCGCGAACGCGATATCGAGAAACGCCAGCGAATCGATCCCGAGGTCATCGATCGCGTGGCTCTCGGGTGTGATCTGCTCGCGCGGAATATCGGCTGTCTCGGCAATGATGCCGGCAACGGTGTCGAAGGTGGAGGACATCGCCTCGCTCTCCTGAACGGGTTTTTCTGGAAGCGCGACGTCCGCCGGGCTTAAGGCCCATCCCCCGGTCGCCAGTTCCAACGTGCTTGAGTTGGCCCCCTTACACGAGGGGAACCGGGGCGGCAACACCCGCCGCCCCAGCCATCTGGTGAGGTGTCGCCCGGATTCCGGGCGGTCACCCTTTATTGATCATTCAGGCCGCGAGCTGACGCAGGACGTAGTGGAGGATGCCGCCGTTGCGGAAATATTCCAGCTCGTCGAGCGTATCGATCCGGCAGATCACCGGAATGCGCTTCACGGCGCCGTCCGCAGAGGTGATCTCCACCTCGAGACGCTGCCGAGGCCGCAGATCGCCGGCCAGGCCGCGGATGGTGACGGTCTCGTCGCCCTTGAGTCCGAGGCTCTGCCAGGAGGTCCCCTCTTCGAACACCAGCGGCACGACGCCCATTCCGACCAGGTTCGAGCGGTGGATGCGCTCGAAGCTCTCGGCGATCACCGCCCGGATGCCGAGAAGCTTCGTTCCCTTCGCGGCCCAGTCGCGCGACGAGCCGGTGCCGTATTCCTTGCCGGCGATCACGACGAGCGGAACGTTCTCGCTCTGGTAGCGCATGGCCGCATCGTAGATGAACATGCGCTCGCCCGAGGGGTGGTGGATGGTGTAGCCGCCCTCGACCGCATTGCCGGACTCGTCGCGCACCATCTGGTTCTTGATCCGGATGTTCGCGAAGGTCCCGCGCATCATCACCTCGTGATTGCCTCGCCGGGTTCCGTACTGGTTGAAGTCCGCGACGGCGACCTGGTGCTCCTGTAGGTAATGGCCCGCCGGCGAGTTCGCCCGGATGTTGCCGGCCGGCGAGATGTGGTCGGTCGTGATCGAATCGAGGAACAGGCCGAGGATGCGCGCGGAGACGATGTCCGTCACGGGCTTCGGCTCCCGCGTCATACCCTCGAAATAGGGCGGGTTCTGCACGTAGGTGGAGCCGATGTCCCACTCGAAGGTGAGGCCGGGCTCGACCGTGACCTTCTTCCAGTTCTCGTCACCCGTGAACACGTCCGCGTAGCGAGTTTTGAAGAGCTCGCTCGTGACTGTGCGATCGATGAACGCCTGCACCTCGCTCGAGGACGGCCAGATGTCCTTGAGGTAGACGGGCTGTCCGTCGGAGCCTGTCCCCAATGGCTCCGTCGTGAGGTCGATGAGCATCGTTCCCGCGAGCGCGTAGGCCACGACGAGCGGCGGCGAAGCCAGATAGTTCGCGCGAACATCCGGGTTGACGCGACCCTCGAAGTTGCGGTTGCCCGAGAGCACCGACACGGCCACGAGATCGTTGTCGTTGATGGCTTTCGAGACATTGGCGGGCAGCGGACCCGAATTGCCGATGCAGGTCGTGCAGCCGAAGCCCACGAGGTTGAAGCCGAGCCGGTCGAGGTCCTCCTGCAGGCCCGCCTTTGCGAAATACTCGGCGACGATCTGCGAACCCGGCGCGAGCGACGTCTTCACCCAAGGCTTCGTCTTGAGGCCCTTGGCGACGGCATTGCGGGCGAGAAGTCCGGCGCCGATCATCACGCTCGGGTTCGACGTGTTCGTGCAGGAGGTGATCGCCGCGATCACGACGTCGCCGTGGCCGATGTCGAAATTGGCATCCTCGACCTTCACGCGACGGCCGAGTTCGGAGGCCTTGCGGAACTCCTTGTCCATCGCGTTCGTGAACTCGGTCTTCGCGCCTTCGAGAGTCACCCGATCCTGCGGGCGCTTCGGGCCGGCAAGCGACGGGCCGACATCGCCGAGGTCGAGTTCGAGCGTGTCCGTGAAGACGGGATCCGGCGTGTCCGCAGTGCGCCACGTGCCCTGCGCCTTGGCGTAGGCCTCGACGAGCGCGATGCGCTCGTCCGTCCGGCCGGTGGTGCGCAGATAATCGATGGTTTTCTGGTCGACCGGGAAGAAGCCGCAGGTCGCCCCGTATTCCGGCGCCATGTTGCCGATCGTCGCGCGGTCGGCCACCGTCATGTCATTGAGGCCGGGCCCGTAGAACTCCACGAACTTGCCGACGACGCCCTTCTTGCGGAGCATCTGTGTGACCGTCAGCACGAGGTCCGTCGCCGTGACGCCCTCGCGCAAGCGGCCGGTCAGCTTGAAGCCGACGACCTCGGGGATGAGCATCGAGATCGGCTGGCCGAGCATCGCGGCCTCCGCCTCGATTCCGCCGACGCCCCAGCCGAGCACAGACAGGCCGTTCACCATCGTGGTGTGGGAATCGGTTCCGACGAGCGTGTCCGGATAGGCCACTTCCTCGGCCTCGGCCTCGTATTTCCGGGTCCAGACCGTCTGCGACAGGAATTCGAGATTGACCTGGTGACAGATGCCCGTCCCGGGCGGCACCACCGAGAAATTCGTGAAGGCCGTCTGCCCCCATTTCAGGAAGCGGTAACGCTCGCCATTGCGCTTGTATTCGAGGTCGACGTTCTTCGCGAAAGCCATCGGAGTCCCGAACTCGTCGACGATCACCGAGTGATCGATCACGAGATCGACCGGGACGAGCGGGTTGATCCGGCGCGGATCGCCGCCGAGTGTTTTCATGGCGTCGCGCATGGCTGCGAGATCGACGACCGCGGGCACGCCGGTGAAGTCCTGCATGAGGACGCGCGCCGGCCGGAAGGCGATCTCCTTCTCGACCCTGCCGCGGTTCTGGAGCCAGGCGGCGACCGCCTCAATGTCGGCGCGGGTCACGGTGCGGCCGTCCTCATAGCGCAGCAGATTCTCGAGCAGCACCCGCATCGAGAAGGGCAGTTTCGAGATGCCCTTGAGGCCGTTCTTCTCGGCTTCGGCCAGGGAGAAATAGGTGTAGGTCTTGGCGCCGACGGTCAGGGTCTGGCGCGCATTGAAGTTGTTGGAATGCGTCATGGCTATCCTCGCGAGCGGTTTCACACGAACGATCGTTCGGCCGAATTGCGCGAATGCGCGCGCCGCCCCGGGAGCGCCCGGACTGGTGGAAACGCGCGAGACGGATTGGACGCCTTGGCGCGCGGCGCAGCCGTCGGCTCTATAGATCAAATCGGCCGCGCCCGCTACAGCGTTCCGCCACGGAGCGGCTCGGCACAGGGCTGCCGGCCGCCATCGAGCAACAGGGGTTGGGGTGAGAATCCTCGTCGAGAATCTGGCCTGCCGGCGCGGCGGGCGCCTCGTTTTCGAGGGTCTCTCGTTCCGGATCGGATCCGGGGAGGCTCTCGTGGTGACGGGCCGGAACGGCGCCGGGAAGTCCACCCTTCTGGCGGCGCTCGCGGGCGCGATCACCCCGTCTGCCGGACGCATCACCACGGAGGGGAACGGGTCGGACGACACGCCGCTGGTGGAGCGCCTCCATGCCGTCGGCCACCGTGACGGGCTGAAGGCAGTCCTGACGGCGCGCGAGAATCTCGCTTTCTGCCGTGACCTGTTCGGCAACCCCGCCCTGGAGCCCGAAGAGGCCCTTGAGCGGGTCGGCCTGGCCCATGCAGTGGATTTGCCGGTCGCCTATCTTTCGGCGGGCCAGCGCCGGCGCGTCGCGCTCGCCCGCCTGCTTGTGGCGCATCGCCCACTCTGGCTGCTCGACGAGCCGACGGCCGCGCTCGACGCGAGATCGCAGGCCACGCTCCTGACCCTCATGCAGGAGCATATCGCCGGTGGCGGCCTGATCATCGCCGCGACCCATGCTCCTCTCGGGCTAGCCGCCCAGGAGATCCGGATCGGATCCGACGGGGCCGGCAGAGGAGCGGCGTCATGAGATCCGCTTTTGCGGCGCTGCTCCGGCGTGACCTCGCTCTCGCGACCCGGATCGGAGGCTCGGGGGCGCTCGGGCTGATCTTCTTCCTCATGGTCGTCACGCTGGTCCCCTTCGCGATCGGGCCGGACCTCAACCTTTTGTCCCGGATCGGCCCGGCGATTCTCTGGATCGCGGCGGTGCTGGCCACGTTGATCGGGCTCGACCGCCTGTTTCAGGCCGATGAGGAGGACGGATCGCTCGATCTCCTGCGGGCCGCGCCCGTGCCGCTCGAGATGATGGTCCTCGCCAAGGTTCTCGCCCACTGGCTCACGACCGGGCTCCCGCTCGCGCTCGCCTCTCCCCTCTTCGGGCTTCTCGTCGCCCTCTCGCCAGAGGCCATGGCCGCCATGGTCGCGACGCTCGTCGTCGGCACGCCGGCGCTGACCTTCGTGGGGGCCGTCGGCGCGGCGCTCACGGCCTCGCTACGCCGTGGCGGCCAGATTCTCGCGATTCTCGTCCTGCCGCTCATGATCCCGACGCTGATTTTCGGGGTTTCAGCGGCGAATTCCGCCACCGGGGGCACGATTCCCTTCGCGACCCCCATGCTCATCCTGGCCGCAATCACCCTCGTGTCGGCCGTGATCGGGACGATCGGCGCGGCGGCGGCTCTGCGGTCGCCCGAATGACTGGCCGCCCTTGTCCGGCCGTGAGCGAGCCGCGGGGCCGACCTCATGGCAGGTCGAGGGTAAACGTCTCCTCGATCGCCGGCTCGCCGCCGCGGATCACCTGGTAGCGGGCCGTGTACCGCCCCGAGAGCCACCCTCCGGGTGGCCGTTTCAATCCGACGAACTTGAAATACTGTGCCTTCGGGCCGTCGAGGGGCGGATCCGTATCAGCGGCCATGATGCGGCCGTCGGGTCCGGCAAGAGAAAGATGCTGCACGTCGCCGGCCTTCAGCCCGATGGCACGGATGAAGGCGACGATGGCCGGGGCGTCCCGCTCCGGTGCAACCCGGCCAGCCTCTCCTATCTCGATGGCCTTCATGGTCACGGCGCCGGACGCAAAGCCTCGGTTCAGCAAGGCGCCGGGACGGTAGACGAGCGACTTTGCGACGCTCTCGCTCCAGAGGGATAGCCCCTCTCCACAGGCTCCAGGTTCAAGATCGGCCGCGAAGGGATCGATGATCCTGCCGTTCTGACGGACCGTGAAGTGCAGGTGCGGATATTCCGTGAGGCCGGAGAGACCGACGCGACCGATCGGGTAGCCGGCTGGGATGCGGTCTCCCGGCTTCACGCGCACGCTGCCCCGTTGCAGATGGCAATATTGCGTTTCGAGGCCGTCCTCATGGGCGATCACGATGCCGTTGCCGCATTCAACCCCCTGCACCTGGCCTTCCGGACGAGCGCGCACCGGGATATCGGGCACGCCGTCGCGTATCCTTTTCACCTGCCCGGGTGCCGCCGCGAGAACCGCGACGCCGTTGTTCATGTCGACGAGCGTGGGCACCCGGAAGTCGGTTCCGGTGTGTCCCTGATAGGTGAGCGTCCCGCAGGCGAAGTCCCGGGCTTCCGGACCGGGATCGTGATCGACGTAGTTCTGGACGAAGCAGGTGTGCCCGATCTCGCAATCGATGGGCAGTTGAAACCTGGTCTCTTCCGCAGTGGCTGCCGTCGGCACCAGCGCGATGCCGAGACAGAAAGCACGGATCCAGCTCATCGGCCCACCCCGCCCGTCCGACCTGCGGATCGCCTGGACCGCGCCGCTTCTTGCGAAAGCCCGGCCAGAAATCTCGGGTCGATGAGCCATCATGCGCTTTCCGACCTGGAAGTCACCCGAAAAGCTCCGCCTCTATCAGGTCATGCGGAAACGAGGCATGGCCGCTGGCCGTCCGGCCGCCTTTCCTCGCAGGCATCGGCGGAACCGGCCCATCCGTGCCGCATTGCGGGGGCGAAACGGGAAGGCTAAATCGGCGTCCATGATCCTTGCGCTCGCAAACCCGGCTCGCTTCATGAGCTACAGCGGACGGCTCCTGCCTTGGCTTGCAGGTGCCGGGGCCTTGCTCGTGCTCGCGGGGCTTTATCTCGCGTGGTTCGTCGCGCCCCCGGATTACCAGCAGGGCGAGACGGTCCGGATCATGTTCCTCCACGTGCCCGCCGCTTGGCTCGGGATGTTCTTCTACAGCCTGATGGCCCTGTCGGCGATCGGCACGCTGGTCTGGCGGCATCCGCTGGCCGACGTGTCCCAGAAGGCGGCGGCGCCGATCGGGGCGGCCTTCACGCTCATCTGCCTCGTGACAGGCTCCCTGTGGGGCCGGCCGATGTGGGGCACCTATTGGGAATGGGATGCGCGCCTGACCTCAGTGCTCGTGCTTTTCCTCTTGTATTGCGGCGTCCTGGCGCTCTGGCGTACGGTCGAGGAGCCGGCCCGCGCGGCCCGCGCCGTGTCGATCCTGACCCTGGTCGGCGCCGTGAACCTCCCGATCATCAAGTTCTCCGTCGATTGGTGGAATACGCTGCACCAGCCTGCCTCCGTGCTGCGTCTCGATGGGCCGACGATCCATCCGAGCATGCTGTATCCGCTTCTCGTGATGGCACTCGCGGCGACCGTCGTCGGAATCTCCCTGCATCTCGCTGGCATGCGTACGGAGATCCTCCGGCGCAGGGTTCGCACCCTCACGATTCTCGAGGCCGAGCGTCTCGACATGCAGGCCGCCTGATGGGCCCGCATGCGACTTTCATCATCGCGGCCTATCTCTTCACGGGCCTCGTCGTGGCAGTCCTGATCGCCTGGGAGATCGTCGACTATCGGGCGCAGACCCGCGCGCTTGAGAAACTCGAGCGCCGCGGCATGCGCAGGAGGGCCGATCGTGGTTGAGACGGAGCCGTGGTCGAGGCGGCGCCTCCTGTTCCTGCTTCCTGTCCTTTTTTTCTTCGGGCTCGCGATCCTCTTCGTGTTCCGCCTGTTCTCGGGAGATCCGTCCCGTGTGCCGTCGGCACTCATCGGCCGCCCCGTTCCGACTTTCAATCTGGAGCCGCTCGAAGGATTGCATGCCGCCGGCAAGCCGATCCCGGGCCTTTCGACCGAGGATCTGAAGGGCCGCACGACCGTCGTGAACGTCTGGGCCTCCTGGTGCGCGCCCTGCCGGCAGGAGCACCCGCTCCTCGTCGAACTCGCGCAGGATCCGTCGATCCGCGTCGTCGGGATCAACTACAAGGACAAGGCCGAGAATGCCCGCCGCTTTCTCGGCGCTCTCGGCAACCCCTACGCTGCGGTCGGGGTCGATCCCAACGGACGCACTGCCATCGACTGGGGCGTCTACGGGGTGCCGGAAACCTTCATCGTCGGCCCGGACGGCACGATCCGCCACAAGCATATCGGCCCGCTGACCCCGGAAGCGCTGCCCGGCTTCAAGGCGGCGCTCCAGGCGCAGAGTTGATCTCAGCCCGCGGGATTTTTCGCTTCAGCGCTCCAGAACTAACGAACTCCCCGCTCTAGCGGGCAGTCGACCGGAACATTGGCATGGTGCCCGTCCGGACACACTTGGAGTAGCGGTCACACGTGGATGCCGAGCCTTCACAGCCTATTGAAGATCCGCCTCTGCCGTCGTCCGGCTCACGAATGTTGTGAGTAGGGCATGAGCGGCACAGCACGTGCAGGCAGACCGGGATCCATCCCGAGCGGCGGACGCCGGGTGGCTCGCTGGTGAAGACGCTCGTCCCAAGATTGGCCGCTGTCCTCGGCCTGCAGGGATTGCGCTCCTCCCTTTGGCGGCGCCTTGCAAATCCCGCGGCCATATTCCGGCTCAACCCGGACGAGGCGACGAGACGTCTCCTGAGCGAAGCGGCGCAGCTGGCCGAACTCCGCGCAGGCCTCGCTCGGGTGAGTGTCGCAGTTCTGCTCCTGCTTACGATCGCCGTCGCAGTCGACGAGGTGCCGCGGAACAATCCGGTGCTCGTTCGCCAGCTTCAGGCGGCGCAGATCACGATCGTTCTGTTCGGGATCGTCGGCGTGATAGGCTGGTGGCTTGCCTCGCGACGCAGGCCGCTGCGCTTTCTGCCCGTCGCAACGGCGACGACGGACGCAGTCCTAGTTTTGGGGAACATTGCCTACAACCTTCGCGCGTCCGGCATCGCGGGCGATTTCGTCGCCGCCATGCCGGCGCTCTGGGTGGTGCCAATCATGATCGCGGCGAGCGCTGTCCATTACCGGCCTCGCCTCCAGGCCTATGTGACACTCCTCTATATCGTCGGGCTCTCCGCGCTCATCCTGAACGCCGGCTCCCTCGAACTTTCGGAGCGCCCGCAGGCACTCGCGCACTTTGGGCTGGAATTCGGCCCACAGGCGAATTTCGTGCGCCTGGCGATGCTGCTCGCGATGGCGCTGATCCTGATCATCGTAGCATGGCAGGGACGCGCTCTTCTCGAACGCGCCGTCCGGGAAACGACGATGCGTCTGACCGTGGCGCGCTATCTGCCGGCAGAATTCGCCCCGATTCTCTCGAACGAGAGCTTCGCAGCTCTGCGCAAGGGAAGGCGGCAGGAGGTGGTCATCCTGTTCGTCGATATGCGCGACTCCTCGGCGCTCGCGGAAACGCTCGATCCTGCACGCTTGGCGGTTTTCATCTCCTCTTTTCGCCGGCGCGTGTCCCGCGCGGCCGCGCAGCACGGCGGCGTCGTCGACAAGTTCATCGGGGACGGCGCACTCATCCTGTTCGGCGTGCCTGCAGAGGGTAATGACGATGCTGCCCGGGCGCTGGCCTGCGGGCGCACGCTGATCCGTCTCGTCGAGCGCTGGAACCGCAAGCGGCGTTTCGATCCACCAATCCGGATCGGGCTCGGAATCCATGCCGGCGAGGTCTTTTGCGGCGTTGTCGGCGACGAGTCCCGCCTCGAATTCACGGTCGTGGGCGAGGCCGTGAACATCGCAAACCGGATCGAGCAGGCCAACAAGGAAGCCGGCACGACGATGCTGGCCTCCGCAGAGGTCGTCGCACGCGCCGGTGAGATCGAAGCCTGGGAGCCGGTCGGAAGGGACAGGCTGCCGGGAATGACGCGTCAGATCACGCTGATGCGGCCGAATCCGGATCGTCCGGAGCGCGCCGGATAGGGCACTTCACCCGGCAGTGCCGCTCTCCTTGCGCTTCTCGTATTTCAAGAGCAGCGGCGTCTGCGCGAACGCGAAGACGAGCGTCAGCGGCATGATGCCGAAAACCTTGAAGCTCACCCAGAAATCCGTGGTCTGGGTGCGCCAGACGATCTCGTTCAGGATGGCCAGTACGAAGAAGAACAGCGCCCAACGGAACGTGAGCTTGCGCCAGCCCTCCTCCGTAAGGTCGAGCACGCTGTCGAGGACGAGAGCGAGCAGCGACTTGCCGAAGAAGAGTCCGCCGAGAAGCACCACGCCGAACAGGGTGTTCACAATCGTCGGCTTCAGCTTGATGAAGAGCTCGTCCTGCAGGGCGAGAGTCAGACCGCCGAACACGACCACCACGACTCCGGACACGAGGGGCATGATCGGGAGCTTGCGGACGAGCACATAATGGATCGCCAGCGCAATGAGCGTCGCGGCCAGGAAGAGCGCCGTGGCCGTGAAGATGCCCGCCCGCTGGTTTGCCAGGAAGAACAGCACGAGGGGGCCAAGCTCGAGCGCAAGCTTCGCGATCGGGTGGAGCGCAGGGCGCTGTAGCGGTTGAACTGCCTGGTCGGTCATCTCTCATCTCTGCCAAAGCGGTCACGACAAGTCACCCTGGATCCGGATGGACCCGGCCGGGCCACATCATCGCAAGGGCTCGTCGTTTCGGATCCCTCTCGTGTGGCCACGCTATCGCTCGAGCCCTGCGATCGCGCGGGCGAAATCGCGTGCCGTGAAGGGCTCCAGATCCTCGACGCCCTCGCCAACACCGATGAAGTGCACCGGGATCCCGAACTTGCCGGCGAGCGCCACGAGGATGCCGCCGCGCGCCGTGCCGTCGAGCTTCGTCATCACGAGCCCGGTGACGCCGGCCGCCTTTCGGAACAGGTCGACCTGGCTCATCGCGTTCTGCCCGACCGTGGCATCGAGAACGAGCAGCGTCGCGTGCGGGGCGTCCGGATCGATCTTGCGGATCACGCGGATGATCTTCTCGAGCTCGGCCATCAGCCCGGCCTTGTTCTGAAGGCGCCCGGCCGTGTCGATCAGGAGCACGTCCGTACCCTGCTCGCGGGCGGCCGTCAGGGCATCGAAGGCCAGCCCGGCGGCATCGGCACCCTGCTGGGTCGTGAGGACGGGCGCTCCGACGCGCTCGCCCCAGACCTTGAGCTGCTCGATCGCGGCCGCACGGAACGTGTCGCCGGCCGCGAGCATGACGGACAGACCCTGCCGGCGGAATTTCTGCGCCAGCTTGCCGATGGTCGTCGTCTTGCCCGAGCCGTTCACCCCGATCATGAGGATGACGAAGGGCTTCCGGGTGCGTTCGATCGTGAGCGGCCTCGCCACCGGCGCGAGGGCCTTCTCGACCTCGGCCGCCAGGATGCCCTTCACCTCGTCCGGTGAAATCTCGCGGTTGTAGCGCCCCTCGCCGACCGCCTGCGCGATCTTGAGGGCGATATCGATGCCGAGGTCGGCCTGGACCAGCGTGTCCTCGAGATCCTCGAGAGTGGCGGCGTCGAGCTTGCGCTTGGTGAACAGGCCGGTGACGCTGTCCGACAGGGAGGTCGAGGTCCGGCGCATTCCTTGGCGCAGGCGCTGCCACCAGCCCTCCTTTCCGACCTCGGCCTTGGGCTCGCTCCGGATCTCCGGCTCCTCCCGGGGCTTCGCCTCGGGTTCCGGCACGGCGCGCGGGATCGGCTCCCGCGGTCCCCCGCCCTCAGGCTCGATGCCCTCGACCGGCTGCAGGTCCGCTCCGGCGAGTTCCGAGGACACCTTCACGGCATCCGGCGTGTCCGGCGAGGCCGTAGTGACGCCCGGCGGCGCGGCGGGCAGGTCGCCGGCTGCATTGGCCGGGGGCGACGGGGTCGGCGGCGCATCCGGCACGCGCTCGGTGGGTTCGGCGGCATCGCGCCGCCCGAACAGCCGCGAGAGGAATGATGGCTTGTCGGCTTTCGGATCCACCATGGTTACGCGCTATCTCTTGCAGAAGGAGGGACGCCTCGATAGCCGAGGAGCCGAAGGTTGGACCAGGGATGAATCCGGAAGAGATAGTGTCGCGACTGCTCTATCGCGATGCCCTGATACTCGTCATCGACAAGCCGGCCGGGCTTCCGGTCCATCCCGGGCCGCGGGGCGGCGAGACCCTGCACCGCTATCTCGATCATCTGCGGTTCGGATTGCCGCGGCGCCCGGAAGTGGCGCACCGGCTCGATCGGGACACGGCCGGCTGCCTCGTGCTGGGACGACACGCCAAGGCGCTGGCCCGGCTCGGCGAGCTGTTCCGCAACGGTGGAGTCGAGAAGATCTACTGGGCGGTCGTCGAAGGTAACCCCGCGGAGAACGAAGGAGAGATCGCGGAGCCGATTGCTCCGATTTCGCCCGAGCGTACCTGGCGGATGAAGGTCGATCCGAGCGGCCAGCCGGCCCTGACGCGCTGGCGCGTGCTCGGACGCGGAGACGGTCTTTCCTGGCTCGAGCTCGAGCCGGTGACGGGGAGAACCCATCAGCTGCGGGTCCACATGGCCGCGCGTGGCTGGCCAATCGTGGGAGATCCAATCTACGGCACTGCGCCCCGGTCCGGCAGGGTCCAGCTGGAGCTCCTGGCGCGACGTATCACGGTGCCTCTCTATCCCCGGAAGCCGCCGATCTCGGTGGAGGCGCCGGTTCCCGATCACATGACGGCCGGCATCGCGCGCTGCGGCGGCGCGTAGGCATCAGGCCGCCAGCAGGTCGTGGCCGTCGTACCCCGCAATCGTCACGGCGCGGATTTCGCCGGCGGTTACGATCTCCTGGAAGCGGACCGTCGTGAAGCCTTCCGTGCGGCCGATATGGTCGGTCTCGACGAGAACTTGCCGCCTTGCGCCAATTTCCGATGCGAGATGCCGCCGCAGGGCCTCCTCGCCTTTCTCGCGCAGGCGCCGTGCACGGTCCTTCACGACCTCCCGGGGCACGGGCGGCATCCGGGCAGCGGGCGTGCCCGGGCGCGGCGAGAACGGGAACACGTGGAGATGCGTCAGCCCGCATTCGTCGACGATGTCGAGCGAGCGCCGGAACATGTCCTCGTCCTCGGTCGGAAATCCCGCGATGATGTCGGCTCCGAACACGATGCCGGGCCGCAGGCGGCGCAGGGTCTCGCAGAACGCGATTGCGTCGGCGCGCAGATGACGGCGCTTCATGCGCTTGAGGACGAGGTCGTCGCCGGCCTGCAGGGACAGATGGAGATGCGGCATCAGCCGTTCCTCCTCGCCGATCGCCTGCAGGAGCTCGGGATCCGCCTCGACGGAATCGATCGAGGACAGGCGAAGCCGCTCGAGTTCGGGCACGTGGCGCAGGATCGCGCGGACCAGCGTCCCGAGCTTCGGGGATCCCGGCAGGTCGCCGCCATAGCTCGTCATGTCGACTCCGGTCAGCACGACCTCGCGCGTGCCGTTCAGGGCGAGCGTCCGAACCTGGTCGACGACGACGCCCATGGGCACGCTGCGGGACGGGCCGCGCCCATAAGGAATGATGCAGAAGGTGCAGCGGTGGTCGCAGCCGTTCTGCACCTGGACGAAGGCGCGCGTGCGTCCCGCGAAACCGTCAACGAGGTGACCGGCGGTCTCGCGGACCGTCATGATGTCCTCGACGAGGATCTTTTCGCTCGCCGTCTCGTCCTTCAGGCTGACCCAGGTCTCCGTCTTCAGCTTCGCGTGGTTGCCGACCACATGGGCGACTTCCGGCATGGAGGCGAAGGAGCCGGGCTCGACCTGCGCCGCGCAACCCGTCACGACTATGCGGGCCTCGGGGCGCTCGCGCGCAAGCCGCCGGATCGTCTGGCGAGCCTGCCGGGTCGCTTCCGCGGTCACCGCGCAGGTGTTCACGACCACGACATCGCCGAGCCCCGCGGCCTCGGCCTCGCGCTGGATCGCCTCGGACTCGTAAGTGTTGAGTCGGCAGCCGAACGTGACGACGTCGACGCTCATCAGGCCGCTCCGGCGAAGAGGGCGGGGGCCAGGACACCCTCGTGCTCAAGCTCGGTCGGGCCGGTCATCAGCACGTGCCCGTCGCTCTCCCGCCAAGTGATGTCGAGATCGCCGCCCGGAAGGCTGACCGTGGCGCGGCGCCCGGTCAGCCGCCGGCGCGAGGCGGCGACGAGGGCGGCGCAGGCCGCCGATCCGCAGGCGCGCGTCAGCCCGGCACCGCGCTCCCAGACGCGCAACTCGATATGGTCCGGCGCCGCGACCCGGGCGATCGAGATGTTGGCGCGCTCCGGGAAGATCGGATGATTTTCGAGGAGCGGCCCGATCCGGGAGAGGTCGAAGCCGTCGAGCTGGTCGACGAAAAAGACCGCGTGCGGGTTGCCCATGTTGACGGCGGCCGGCGTATGCAGGATCGGCGCATCGATCGGGCCGATCTGAAGCTCGATGTAACGGGTGTCCTGGAACGGATCCCGCAGCGGGATCTCCTCCCAGGCGAGCCGCGGCGCGCCCATGTCGACCGTGAACGTCTCGTCGGCGACGCGCCAGACCGGGAGCAATCCTGCCGCCGTCTCGAGAAGGAGAGAATTGCCCTGCCGCCCGCCGCTCGCCATGTCGCGGTCCGAGAAGAGCGCCCAGGCCACGCAGCGCGTGCCGTTGCCGCAGGCTCCCGATTCCGAGCCGTCTGTGTTGTAGATCCGCATGAAGGCGTTGATGCCCGGGCTCCTTGGCTCGTGCAGTACCATGAGCTGATCGAAGCGGCTCCGCGGATCGGACGCGATCGCCCGGGCCTCGGCGGCTTGGACGATGTGCCCGCTACCCCTCAGGTCGAGCACTGTGATCTCGTTGCCGAGACCGTTCATTTTCAGATAGCGGCGGTTCGCGAGCGGAGTCATGGGCCTTCTTGGCCGTGTTCGGGTGATCTCGCGCGTATATGGCGGATCGGCTTTAAAAGCGCGAGTCTCGCTGCCGCGGCCGCGTTGCTCCTGCAACTGCCGCGCTCGCAGGACGCTCGAAAGGCCATTATGGTGGCGGCCGGCGCGAAGGTCGATTCGCGGCGGGGACCTCCTCGGATGTTGCGTGTTCTTCTCGTTCTTCTGGCGCTGTCGCCGGCCGTGGCGGCCGCACAGGCACCATCGGCTTCTCCCCCTGCAACCGCGCAGCCCAGCCTGCCGACCCTCGTTCCCGACTCCGGGGATCCGGGCAATGCCGACGAGGTCGTCCTGCCTTCGAAGCCGGCCGCAATCCTGCGCGGCACGGCGATCTGGGACGAGGGCTTCAACGCGCTCAAGGGCGCCTTCCGCCGCATTGAGGAGGAGCTTGCCCGCGCCGCGATTCCGCCGGCGGGACGGCCCCTGACGGTCTTCGTTGAAACGGACGACCTCGGCTTCCACTACGAGGCCATGATCCCCGTCGCCGCGATCCCCGAGGGCCGGAGCGGCCTATCCGAGGGCGTGGTCTTCGGCACGACACCCGGAGGGCCGGCGCTCCGTTTCGTCTACAAGGAGCCCTACGAGGACATCGACTCGCTCTACGAGACGATCACGGCCTACCTCGATGCAAAGGGCGTCACGGCCAAGGACGCTTTCATCGAGGAATACGTCACCGACCTCACCGAGCCCTCGGATCCGAATCTCGAGGTCAACGTCTTCGTGCAGCCGAAATAGGGCCCGCGGAGCGGGAGGCTGGAAGGCACTGGTTCAGTCAGGCATCCATGTTTCGCCCGGCCGGAGCGCTCTGAACCGCTCGGCGGGCACGCCTGAAATCGCAAGGGCCTCGGCAAGAGCGCGGGGCGGGTCGTCGACGCCCTCATTCGTGAGGCGGAACGTGCCCCAGTGGTGCCCGAGCGCCATCCGCGCCCCGCACTCCTCCAGGGCCTTCACGGCATCGGCCGGGTTCATGTGCTGGGGCTCCATGAACCAGCGCGGTTCATAGGCGCCGATCGGCAGATGCGCGAGCACCGGGGCTCCGTATTGCTCCCGCACGCGCCGGAAGATCGCGCCGTCTCCGTAGCCGGTATCGCCGACATGGTAGATCGGGCCGGACGGGGTCGTGATCACATAGGCGCACCAGAGCGCCATGCGCCGGTCGTTCATGCCGCGCGCGGACCAGTGATTGCACGGCTCGCAATGCACCCGCACTGCTCCTCCGAGGTCCACAGCCCCACCCCAGTCGCAACTCTCCACCTCGATTGCAGGATCGGCGTCGCGAATGATCGCGTCGTTTCCCAGGGGCGCGATGATCTTCGGACGATCCCGGTTCCAGAGCCGGCCGAGGGCTTCGAGATCGAGATGGTCGTAGTGGTTGTGGGTGATGAGGACCGCATCGATCGGCGGCAGGTCCTTGAACGCGATGCCCGGCGGATTGACCCGTCGCGGGCCGATGAAGCTCAGGGGGCTGGCGCGCTCGGAGAAGACCGGGTCCGTGATGATGTTGAGGCCTGCGGTCTGGATCAGGATCGTCGCGTGGCCCACGAGGGCCACCCGCAGATCTGCGACCCTCGGGGGCGGGCGATCCCGGAACGGGCTCTCGAAGGTCTCGGGCCAGGGAATGCGCCCGCCCCCGATATGCCAGCGCAGCAATTCGGCAACCCCCTTGTCCTGCGGCTGTCCGGGCGAGAAGAAACGCACGCCGTCGAAATGGTCGCTCACCGGTCCGCGATAGTAGTGGTTCTGCGACCGGGCTGCGCTGACATAGGTCGCGCCCCCTGCAACGGCGGCGGCCGGCAGGGCCAGCATCTTGAGCAGCGTGCGACGTCTCATGAAGGCTCCTTGTGGACGAGGTCGGGAGATGGCGACCCGGAGGCTTGACGGCAAGCCGCGCATCTCCTTGCGCAGCCGCACATTTCCTTGACTTTGCCGCCATGTGCCGCTAATCGGCCGCCACAATCTTAGAGCGAGCCCATCCGAGCCGCCGACCAGCCCGAGAGGCTGGAGGTCAACGCCCGACAGCGCGATGCGCCCTCGGGCGCGTTTGGTTTTGGGCTGCTGGACGGGAATACATGATCGAGACGATCCGCCTCGACACGACATACCATTCACACCGCGGGTTCGGACCACCAACTCGCGGAGTCGGCACAGCCGGACTTGCCTGCGCAGACTCGGCGAGGGGGCGAGAGTCCCGGTCGTCGGCATCAGGGACGGAGTAGGCCATGTTCGAGAGCTTGTCCGATAGACTCTCCGGCATTCTCAGCGGCCTCACCCGCCGCGGAGCGCTCACGCCCGAGGACGTGAACGTCGCGATGCGGGAGGTCCGGCGCGCCCTCCTTGAGGCCGACGTCGCTCTCGAGGTCGTGCGGTCGTTCACCGATAAGGTGCGCAGCCGGTCCGTCGGCGCCGAGGTCATCAAGTCGGTGTCGCCGGGTCAGCAGGTCGTCAAGATCGTGCACGACCAGCTGGTCGAAATGCTCGGCTCGGAGGCCGAGACGGTCGACCTGAACGCTCCCCCTCCGGTCGCGATCCTGATGGTCGGCCTTCAGGGCTCCGGCAAGACGACGACCACCGCGAAGATCGCCCGCCGCCTGATGGAGCGCGGCAAGCGCAAGGTCCTGCTCGCCTCGCTCGACACCCGCCGCCCGGCCGCGATGGAGCAGCTCGCGGTGCTCGGCAAGCAGGTCGGCGTCGACACGCTGCCGATCGTGGCCGGCCAGTCCGCCGTGCAGATCGCCCGGCGCGCCATGGAGGCTGCCCGTCTCGGGGGCTACGACGTCGTGATGCTCGACACGGCGGGACGCGTCACCGTCGACGAGGCCCTGATGGCCGAGGCCGCCGAGGTGAAGGCGGCGACGAACCCGCATGAGGTGCTTCTCGTCGCGGACGCCCTGACGGGTCAGGACGCGGTGAATACCGCCCGCGCCTTCGACAGCCGTCTCGGCGTCACGGGTATCGTGCTCACCCGCATGGACGGCGATGCCCGTGGTGGCGCCGCTCTGTCGATGCGGGCCGTGACCGGTAAGCCCATCAAGCTCGTCGGCACCGGCGAAAAGGTCGACGCTCTCGAGGAATTCCATCCCGGCCGCGTCGCGAACCGCATCCTCGGCATGGGCGACATCGTCTCGCTCGTCGAGAAGGCGGCGGAGACGATCGATCACGAGAAGGCCCAGCGCATCGCCGACCGAATGCGCAAGGGCAAGTTCGATCTCGAGGACCTGCGCGAGCAGCTCGCCCAGATGGAGCGGATCGGCGGCATCGGGGGGATGCTCGGCATGCTGCCCGGCATCGCCAAGATGAAGTCGCAGCTCGAGAACGCGAAGCTCGACGATCGGATCATCAAGCGCCAGCGAGCGATCATCGATTCGATGACCCCTGCCGAGCGCCGCAACCCTGACGTCCTCAAGGCCTCCCGCAAGAAGCGCGTCGCGGCCGGGTCCGGCACCAAGGTCGAAGACGTCAACAAGCTCCTCAAGATGCACCGCCAGATGGCGGACGTCATGAAGATGATGGGGCAGGGCAAGCGCGGGGGGCTCGCGGGCGCCCTCGGCAACATGTTTGGGATCGGCGGAGGCGGCATGCCCCAGCCGACCCCGGAGCAGATCGAGGCGCTGCAGAAGCAGATGGGGGGCGGCGGATCGCTTCCTCCGTTGCCGCCCGGCCTCTCGAACCCCGCCAAGGGTCCGGCGCTGCCGGGCCTCGGCGGACCCAAGATCCCCGGCCTGCCAGGCCTTCCCGGCCTCGGCCTGCCGTTCGGAAAGAAGAAGTGAGGCCTCGGGCCTCGAACCCTCGACAGCACAATCACAGGAGAAATCGATGTCGCTGAAGATCCGCCTTTCCCGCGCCGGCGCCAAGAAGCGCCCCTACTACCGCATCGTCGTCGCCGATGCGCGCTCGCCCCGCGATGGGCGCTTCATCGACAAGGTCGGCACCTATGATCCGATGAAGGGCCGGGACGATCCCTCCCGCGTTGTCATCGAAACCGAGAAGGTTCAGGCTTGGCTCGCGAAGGGCGCCCAGCCCACCGATCGCGTGCTCCGCTTCTTCGATGCGGCCGGTCTCATGAAGCGCGCGCCGCGCAACAACCCCCAGAAAGGCACGCCCGGCAAGAAGGCCCAGGAGCGCGCCGAGGCTCGCGCCGCCAAGGCCGCTCCGGCCGGCGAGGCCGCCTGAGGCCCATGCCACCCCGCCGCGAGCGGTCGGGCAGCCCCCAGCCGCGTCCGCGGGCAGGATCAAGCCGGCCGGAACGGGCTGGAGCCGGGCTCGTCCTCCTGGGCGAGCTTGGCCGCGCCCATGGTCTGAGAGGCGAGGTCCGGCTCAAGTCCTATACGGCCGATCCTGCCGCGATCGCCTCCTATGATCCCCTGGTCACGGAGGACGGGCGCCGGGTGACGATCAGCGGCCTGCGGGTCGCACCGGGCGGCCAGCCGGATGTTCTGGTCGCGAAGCTGGATGGCATCGACACCCGTGACGCGGCCGACGCCCTCAACGGCGTCCGTCTCTATGTCGAACGCGACAGGCTCCCCCCGCCCGACGAGGAGGACGAGTTCCTTCTCGCCGACCTCATCGGCCTGCCGGCCGTCACCGAGGCCGGTGAGATCGTCGGCTCCGTGATCGCCGTGCCGAATTATGGCGGCGGCGATCTTCTCGAAATCTCTCCCGTGGGAGGCGGGGCAAGCGCGCTCTTGCCGTTCACCCGCGCCTTCGTGCCAGCCGTCGATGTTGCAGGACGGCGCATCGTGATCGCGCCTCCGGAGGACCTGTTCGCGCCCACGGATGCGGCAGGGGAAGCGGAGTGATGGTGACGCAGCTTTGCTCCGGCGAAGCGGGATGACCGGTCCTGACCGCGTCACCCTGGTGGATCGGGAATATCATTTGCCGGCATGACCTTCCGCGCCACCATCCTGACCATTCTCCCTGAAATGTTTCCGGGCCCGCTCGGGCATTCCCTCGCGGGAGATGCCCTCGCGCGAGGCGTATGGTCCCTCGAGACCCGTGACATCCGGGAGCACGGCATCGGACGTCATCGCGCCGTGGACGATACGCCGGCCGGCGGCGGTCCCGGCATGGTCATGCGATGCGACGTCGTCGCGGCTGCGCTCGACGCCCTTGGCACGGACGAGCGCCCCCGCCTCGTGATGAGCCCGCGGGGCCGCCCTCTCGGGCAGGATCGTGTCCGTGATCTTGCCCGCGGTCCCGGCGCCGTCATTCTCTGCGGTCGTTTCGAAGGCATCGACGAGCGGGTGATCGCCGCGCGCGGGCTCGAGGAAGTCTCGATCGGAGATTACGTTCTGTCGGGTGGCGAAATCGGCGCCATCGTGCTACTCGATGCCTGCATTCGCCTGCTCCCCGGCGTGATGGGGAAGGAAGCGTCGGGCACCGAGGAGAGCTTCGAGGGCGGGCTCCTCGAATATCCGCACTATACCCGGCCGCGCGAATGGGAGGGGCGTACCATCCCGGACGTGCTCCTGTCCGGCAACCACGCCGAGATCTCGCGCTGGCGGCGCGCGGAGGCGCTGAGGATCACGCGCGAGCGGCGGCCGGATCTTCTCTCCGATACTCCGGATCAGGATTGATCACGGGCGGTGACGTCAGGCTGGACTTCGTTCACGCAGACGGTCGGATGCGGACTTTGCCTCGACAAGCTTTGTGAAACGCTGTATAGCGCGCGCCAATTCACAACAGGATGCCGAAATCCCGCGGGGCTCCAGAGGTCTGGTGCCCGGCCACGGTAGGAGTTTTGACGATGAACATCATCGAGCAGCTCGACAAAGAGCAGATCGCACGGCTCAACAAGCAGATTCCGGATTTCCAGCCGGGCGACACGGTCATCGTGAATGTTCGCGTCAAGGAAGGCGAACGGACGCGCGTTCAGGCCTATGAGGGCGTGTGCATCGCCCGCTCGGGTGGCGGCCTCCACGAGAGCTTCACGGTCCGCAAGATTTCCTACGGCGAAGGCGTCGAGCGCGTCTTCCCGATCTACTCGCCGATGATCGAATCCGTGAAGGTCGTCCGTCGCGGCGCCGTGCGCCGGGCGAAGCTCTATTATCTGCGCGACCGCCGCGGGAAGGCGGCGCGCATCGCCGAGCGCAAGGACAACGAGGGCGGGAAGGGCAAGACTCCTGCAGCCGCAGAGTAACCCTTACGACATCAACTTCGAGAGCGCGGCTTCGGCCGCGCTTTGCGTTCGGGGCGTTGCGTCGCGGGTTCTTTTCCTGAGGCGAGGCAGCGATTAGAGAGGGACAAGGTGCTGTCCCGGCCCGGCCGGTCGGGGCACGAGAATGGGCAGGGACCTGGCGATGAAGCCGCGCACACTCTACGACAAGATCTGGGACGACCACGTCGTCGACACGCAGCCTGACGGGACCTGCCTTCTCTACATCGACCGGCACCTCGTCCACGAAGTGACGAGCCCCCAGGCTTTCGAGGGGCTGCGGCTCGCGGGCCGCAAGGTGCGCCAGCCCGAGCGGACGCTGGCGGTCGTCGACCACAACGTTCCGACGACCGATCGCAGCCACGGGATCGAGGATCCCGAATCCGCGGTCCAGGTCGCGACCCTGGCCGAGAACGCGCGCGACTTCGCGATTGAATATTACGATGAGCTCGATCGTCGTCAGGGGATCGTCCACGTCGTCGGTCCCGAGCAGGGCTTCACGCTGCCCGGCATGACGATCGTGTGCGGCGACAGCCATACCTCCACGCACGGGGCCTTCGGAGCCCTCGCGCACGGCATCGGGACCTCCGAAGTCGAGCATGTCCTCGCCACGCAGACGCTGATCCAGCGCAAGGCGAAGAACATGCGCGTCCTCGTCGACGGAAAGCTGCCTCCGGGCGTCACCGCAAAGGACATCGTTCTCGCGATCATCGGCGAGATCGGCACGGCCGGCGGCACGGGTCACGTCATCGAGTATGCCGGCGAGGCGATCCGCGCCCTCTCGATGGAAGGCCGGATGACCGTCTGCAACATGTCGATCGAGGGCGGCGCCCGCGCTGGCATGGTCGCGCCGGACGAGAAGACTTACGCGTATCTCAAGGATCGGCCGAAATCACCGAAGGGCGAGGCATGGGATGCCGCAATCCGTTACTGGGATACGCTTCGCACGGATGAGGGCGCGGTCTTCGATCGCGAGATTCGTCTCGATGCAGCCAACCTGCCGCCGATCGTGACCTGGGGAACGAGCCCCGAGGATGTGGTGTCGGTCAACGGCGCCGTGCCGGATCCGGATGCCATTCCCGACGAGAACAGGCGCCAGTCGAAGAAGCGCGCTCTCGACTATATGGGGCTGACGCCGGGCACGCGGATCACGGATATCACGCTCGATCGCGTCTTCATCGGGTCGTGCACGAACGGACGGATCGAGGATCTGCGCGAGGCCGCTGCGATCGTCGCTGGACGCAAGGTGAACGAGGCCGTCAAGGCGATGGTCGTTCCGGGATCCGGGATCGTGAAGATGCAGGCCGAGGCCGAAGGACTTGACCGCATCTTCCGCGAGGCCGGATTCGAGTGGCGGGAGCCGGGCTGCTCGATGTGTCTCGCCATGAACGCGGATCGCCTCGCGCCACTGGAGCGCTGCGCCTCCACGTCGAACCGCAACTTCGAGGGACGCCAGGGAGCGCGCGGCCGCACGCATCTGGTTTCCCCCGCCATGGCGGCGGCGGCGGCGATCGCAGGCCGCTTCGTTGATGTGCGCGAGTTTGGGCGCTCCTAATACGGCGTATGGGATTTGAATGCAGAAGGCCGCCATCTGGCGGCCTTCGTTTTATCGGGCGCGGTGATCTCTACCGATAGTAGCGGTGACCAGTCGTGTAGACGCGTTCGCAGACCTGCCGCGGGGTTCGGACGATGACGCCGGAGGGCCTCACGCGCTCCCGGACGACGGTACGGCACACGACGCGGCTGCGTGGCCGCACGACGCGACGCTCGACGACACGGCCGCGGGGCCTCACATATTCGCGGTGGTACTGAACAGTCCGATAACCGGGATCGCCTGTGCGGACCCGGACATCGAAGCCCTGCGCAGATGCTCCCGTGGAGCCAACCGCCAACAACCCCGCAAGGAGCGGGAGAATCAAACGACGCATTGCACAACCTCACAAGCTCTGGCTTTGGTGAGTATGAACGCAGCTGGGCATGTCCTGTTCCGAAAGACGCAACAGTGTCACGTAAAGACGACGCGCAGCATCGCGAGCAGGAAGCCCGCGAGGTGCTCGACAGACTGGCTCGGGAATCTGAGACGCTCGGCTCGTCCGCCGCCGCGCGTGCCGCTGGATGGCGAAGCCGACTGTCGGATCATTTCAGCGGCCGGGACGCGGTCGACGAGGCGCAAGGCGGGACCGCAGACCCGATCGAGCTCTGGGGCCGCCGGATCGGGCGGATACTTTCACTCATCGGCGTCGTCGTGCTCGGTCTCTGGCTTGCTTTTCAACTCCATTGGCTCTGAGGCGCGAGTAGTGGCGTGACGGACTGGGCACAACTCCAGGCTCCAAGCCTGGATGAAATGGAACGGCTCGCGGAGACAGCTTTCGCGGGATTGCCCCTGGAGTTCCGGCAACTCTGCCGGGGAATCGTCATCCGGGTGACGGATTTCCCGGATGACGATGTCTTGGAAGCCATGAACTGCGAGAGCCCGTTTGATCTCCTCGGCCTGTTCCAGGGCGTGGGTCTCGCGCAGGCCTCGGCCACTCCGGTGACCGGCACGTTCCCGAATATGATCTGGCTCTACCGGCGTCCCATCCTCGATTACTGGGCCGAACACGAAGAAGCGCTCGGCGATCTCGTCACGCATGTTCTGGTGCACGAGATCGGGCATCATTTCGGCCTTTCGGACGAGGATATGGAGGCGATCGAGGCCGCAGCCGGCTGAACGAGATCGGCGCTCCCGCGAGTGGGTTTCGGGCAGAGCCGGATTTCACTTTCGATCGCTAAGCGCTATTGAGCCACGAGAGAGGCTTTTCATGGACAAGTTCACGGTTCTCACCGGCGTCGCGGCGCCCCTCCGCGTGGTCAATGTCGACACCGACATGATCATTCCGAAGCAATATCTGAAGACGATCAAGCGCACGGGGCTCGGGACCGGGCTGTTCGCGGACAAGCGGTATCACGAGGACGGCTCCGAAGACCCGAATTTCGTGCTGAACCAGCCGGCCTATCGCAAGGCGCAGATTCTCGTGGCCGGCGACAATTTCGGCTGCGGATCGTCCCGTGAACACGCGCCCTGGGCGCTGCTCGACTTCGGAATCCGCTGCGTGATCTCCACGAGCTTCGCGGACATCTTCTACAACAACTGCTTCAAGAACGGCATCCTCCCGATCGTCGTCTCGCCGGAGGACCTCGAGAAGCTGTTCGACGATGCGGAGCGCGGCGCCAACGCGACGCTCACGATCGATCTGCCCAACCAGGAAATCCGCGGGCCGGACGGGGGCATGATCAAGTTCGACATCGACGCTTTCCGCAAGCACTGCCTGATCAACGGCCTCGACGATATCGGTCTCACCCTCGAGAAGGCGTCGGCGATCGACTCGTTCGAGCAGAAGCTGTCGGAGCGGGCCTGGGTCTGACGCTCGGGCTTTCTCCGCCGTCATCGCGAGCACAGCGAAGCGATCCGGACGTCGGCGCTCCCGATTCCCCGATCGCTTCACCTCGTTCGCGGTGAAGAGGAGGGCTTGGGGTCGAAGCAACGCGCCCGGTGATCTGACCGGACGCTTCAGCCAGCGCCGCACTCCTGCTTGGCCCTGCCCACCGCATCGGTAAAGCCGGTGAGCGAATATGTGTCGGTGAGCTGGTTCCCGCGCGCCGACTGCACCTTCACGGTAAGGTCACGGCCCCGGATCATCGCCTGGACGGCGCGGCCTTCCTCCGCGGGATTCCTGAGCCACGCGCTCTCATTCTTCGTCAGGAGGTCGAAGCTCGTCGTCCCGACTTCCGCCTGCGCGGGCGCGTCCTCGCGGGCTGGGAAGCCTAGCACCAGCGCGACCTCGTTGCTGACGTTCTCGGCCGGACGGAACGAAACGAAAAGGTAAGCCGGGTCCCGGTTCAGGTTCTTCGGAAGCCGCTCCTTCGGCTGAGCCAGCGCGTAGCAGATCTTCGATCGGCCGACCTGGGCGGTGTAGACCTTCCAATCGCCCGAGGAGGTGACGAGGGATGCCTGCGCTCCGCCTGGCCCCGCGCTTGGGGCCTCCTGGCCGGATGGCGCTGATTGCCGGCGGCGCCTCGAGGAGCCGGCCTGAGCCAGGCGAGCCCCAGCGGCCGTCGAGACTTCCGAGCCCACGGGAGGTCGCGCCGAGTGAGGGCTCGACTGCGCCTGGACGGCTGGTGACACGAGGAGGGCGAGGGAGAGCGCGACTGCCGAGGCCGGCGCCCGCTTGTCAGAGGTGCGTCGAATCATCGGGCGAGACAATAAAGCGATAGTCTCCGAATGCCACCACCTTGGCCATGACGGCTCGGCGAACGGCGTGTGCATCCGGCGATACCCTCAATATCGGCGCAGAAGAACACGTAAAGGACGGAGCCTATTCGATCCCGGCCACTGGTCCGCAAGCTTGTTTCACGCTTCCGTGCGGAGCAGCTCGCGGGCCTGCTCGCGATGGCGGTCGGTGATGGATCCCGCGACTTGGGCGATGGCCGCTGCGAGGACCGCCGCATCGTCTGCAAGCCCGATCAGCGGCAGGAAATCCGCGATTCCGTCGAACGGCAGGATGAAATAGGCGAGGGCCCCGAACAGAACGAGCTTCACGCGGCTCGGAGTCTCCGGATCGATCGTGCAGAAATAGGCGGCAACGAGATCCTCCACGAACGGGACATGCCGTCCGAACCGCTTCAGTTTCGCGAAGAAGGCGTGCCGCCAGCGCGGCTCCGCGGCCCGTCTCTCCGCTTCCTGCTCGGCCTCGGGTCCGGCCTCGCCGCGGGCTGCGGCGCGGATCGCCTCAATCTCCGCTTTGGTGAAATGATTCCAGAAGCCCTCGGTCATCACTGATGTTCCAAAACCAAGCCTGTCGAACGTCGGCACCGCCGCGCGTGAAGCCAATCCGTCCTGCCAGCGCTCGTCTCGTACGGTAACGCGCAAATCCGCGGGAGTTCGTGGCGCATGGTGTCGCGATCCTTCAAAGCCGGGTTCGGCCGCCGCTCCCGGGGCTGCGGCGAGGCCGGTTACGCGAGCGGGTAGGCGGCCTCGACCACGTAGGGGCCGCCGCCGGTGGTGCCCCTCGACGAGAACAGGACGAACCGGTCCGCCATGAACGACAGCTTCGGAAAATGACCGCTTGTCGCGATATATCCCGCAACGTCGCGTGCCGAGCCGCTTTTCAGGCGCGCAAGGGTGACATGCGGGAAGAATTTGCGCTTTTCGGGCGGCAGTCCGGCCTTGCGTACCAGCCTTTCGATCTCGGCCTGGAGATCGTTCAGGTCGCTCGTCGGCACGGCGCGTGCAAACACGGCATGGGGCCGCGCACCCCCGAAGCTGTCGAGCGCATCGAAAGTGACGGCAATCGGGTCTCGTTGCCGTCGGCCGCCCAGGATCGAGAGGACATCGTGTGCGGTCGGCTCATCGATGTCGCCGATAAAGCGCAGGGTCATGTGGTAGTTGTCCGGATCGACCCACCGTGCGCCGGGCAGCCCGCCCCGAAATCCGGACAGCTGAAGGCGGATCTCGGGGGGAATTTCGAGGCCTGCGAACAGCCGCGGCATGCACAATCTCCTCAGCCCGCAACCTCGGCCGAGATGCAGTTCGCCGGTGCGGCTGTCGAGAGCACGACACGCTTCCGGCCCGGCGCCCCTCGCAGCAGGGACGGCCCGGCCGAGGGTATCAGGGACACGCAGGGCGATGAGCTCTGCGTGTCCGGTTTCCTGTCGGGCCCGCCCGTTGCCGACCGGGCCCGGTTCACACAGCGATCAGCCCTTCACGAGGGGGCAGCCGCCTTCGTTGAGTGGCCGGAACGCTTCTTCGGCCGGGATCGTCGCGAGGAGCTTGTAGAGGTCCCATTCTCCCTTCGATTCCGCAGGCTTCTTGACCTCGAAGAGATACATGTCGTGGATCTTGCGCCCGTCGGCGCGGATCTTGCCCTTGCCGAACAGCGGATCGTCGGTCGGCATCTCCTTCATCTTGGCGATAACCTTGGTCGGGTCCTTGTCCTTCAGGCTTTCGACTGCCTTGAGGTAGTGCAGGACGCCAGCATAGACGCCGCCCTGAACCATGGACGGCATGGCGCCGCCGTGCCGCTCGGCAAAGCGCTTCGAGAAGGCGCGCGTGCCGTCATTCTGATCCCAGTAGAAGGCTTCCGTGAGCACGAGTCCCTGTGCGGTTTGGATACCCAGAGCGTGAATGTCGTTGATGAAGATCAGGAGGCCGGCCAAGCTCTGCCCACCCTGCGTGATCCCGAAATCGGCCGCAGCCTTGATGGCGTTGATCGTGTCGCCGCCGGCATTGGCGAGGCCGATCACCTTCGCTCCCGAGCTCTGTGCGGAGAGCAGGAAGGACGAGAAATCGGTCGCCGACAGCGGATGCCTCACGGATCCGAGCACCTTGCCGCCATTCTTGGTTACCACGGCTGACGTATCGCGTTCGAGCGCATGGCCGAAGGCATAATCGGCCGTGATGAAGAACCAGGTATTGCCGCCCCTCTGCACCATCGCCTTGCCGGTGCCGTTGGCGAGCGCCCAGGTGTCATAGGTCCAGTGGATCGTATTCGGCGAGCATGCCGAACCCGTGAGGTCGGAGGTGCCGGCGCCGGAATTGATGAAGACCTTGTTCTTGTCTCGCGAGACCTGGGCCACGGCCAGCGCCACGGACGAGGTCGGGACGTCCAAGATCACGTCGACGCCGTCCTGATCGTACCAGCGCCGCGCGATCGTTGCGCCGATATCCGGCTTGTTCTGGTGGTCCGCGGAGATGATCTCGACCTGGATTCCCTTCTCGGCGGCCTTGAAGTCTTCGACGGCCATCCGGGCCGCAACCACGGAGCCTTCACCCGACAGGTCGGCATAGAGGCCGGATCGATCGTTTAGGACGCCGAGCTTGACCTGGATCTGCGCCTGGGCCGCGCTGCCCAGGGCGAGCGCGCCGCACAAGGCAGCGAGCGAGACCAGTGACTTGAATTTCATCTCGTTGAACCTCCGCTTGATTGAGTCTTGTGTCCTGGACCATCGCAGGGCGCACGAATAGGGCGTGTTGTCGATTCGAAGATGTCTCGCCCCACCGGAACTCCTGCCGCCACACCGTCCCCGTCACGACGACGGCCTCGGGCCCATTCCGGCCCATTCCGGACCGGTTATGGCCCATACACCGAAGCCGATCTCCCGGTGAATGTCGAGGGCCGTGATCGCGCGAACCTCTCCACGCTTTTGTCATCGGACAACCTTTGCGGAGATCGATTGTCCGCGCCGGCCGAAAATGCAGGGATCGGATCCGCCGTGCAGAGCTGCCCGTCGTGCCGGATCGAACGGTATCAGCGCTGCAGCGGCGGATGGCCGGCCTCGATCCGGGACAGGAAGAGTTCGACGCTCGGAAGTATGCGCTCGACGATAACCTCGACGCCTCGCGCGGTGGGATGGAGCCCATCCGGCAGGTTGAGACCGGGTTCTCCGGCGACGCCGTCCAGGAAGAACGGGTAGAGCACCAAGCCATGCTTCTCCGCGATGTCCCGGTATAGCCCGTCGAATGCACGGACATATTCGGGGCCCAGATTGCGGCTTGCGAACATGCCCGCGAGCATGACGGATATCCCCCGAGCCTTCAGGCGTTCGACGATCGTCTCGATGGCGCGACGCGTCACGGCGGGATCGATGCCGCGAAGCATGTCGTTGGCCCCGAGTTCCACGATGACGCCGGACGTGCCTTCCGGAACGGACCAGTCGAGCCGCTCGAGGCCTGCGGAGGCCGTATCGCCCGATACGCCCGCATTGGCGATCTCGACATCGTGACCTCGCGCCCGGAGGGCCTTTTCGAGGACCACGGGGAACGCCGCCTGGGCCGGGAGGCCGTAGCCGGCCGTCAGGCTGTCTCCCAGCGCCACGATCCTGAGGCGATCGCCGGAGGCAGGGCTCTGCGCGAAACAGGGCAGCGGCTGGACAGCGAGGAAGGCAAGGACGCAGGCCGCGAGACATGCGCGGACCCGTCCGACTTGGCGCATCATGCGTGTCAGTCCCATATGTGCGGGGCCGGCGAACCGGAGCGGGTCACCGGCAGGAAGGCTCTGGTGGCCCATATGAGGCCGGGGCCATACGGTGAACAGGCCACCGACGCGAGTTCGGATGAGCCTGGGGCGAGGCCGGCCGGAGCGGATCGGCGCAGGAAGTCGGGTGGACCAGGATGAATGACAAGACGATCGCGCTGCACGACGTGGAGTTGAGTCTCGGCCGCGGGGCAGCGCGGGTCCACATCCTGAAGGGGATCTCGCTCGAGGTCGAACGCGGTGAGGCGGTGGGCCTCGTCGGTCCCTCGGGGTCCGGCAAGTCGACGCTCCTGATGACCATCGCGGGCCTCGAACAGCCGGATTCCGGGCAGGTCGTCATCGACGGAACCGATCTGTCGCGCCTCGACGAGGATGCGCTCGCCCGGTTTCGGGGACGCCGGATCGGGATCGTGTTCCAATCCTTTCATCTCGTGCCGACTATGACGGCGCTCGAGAATGTCGCGCTTCCTCTTGAGCTCGCAGGACGCGACGATGCGTTCGCGAAGGCGGAAGCGGAACTCGCGGCCGTGGGCCTCGGCGAGCGGCTGCATCATTACCCGGCTCAGCTCTCTGGCGGTGAGCAGCAGCGCGTGGCGATTGCCCGCGCCCTCGTGCCGAACCCCGCGATCCTGGTCGCCGACGAGCCGACCGGAAATCTCGACGAGGGGACCGGCTCATCGATCATCGACCTCCTCTTCGCCCTGAAGGCGGAGCGGGGCGCGACGCTCGTCCTCGTCACGCACGACCTGTCCCTGGCTCGCCGCTGCGACCGCACGATTCGCCTGCGCTCCGGGCGCATCGAGGCGGATGCGACCGCCCCTGCACCCGTCCTCGTCTGAAAGTTTCCCGATGCACGGTTCGCTCGCTGCAAGTCCGCGCCCGGTTCGCGGCGTCGCACTCCCCCTCGTGCTGCGCCTCGCCTTGCGCGAGCTGCGCAGCGGGCTGAAGGGATTTGGCATCTTCCTGGCATGCATTGCGCTCGGAGTCGGGACGATTGCCGGCGTGTCGTCGGTCTCTCGCTCCTTGACCGAGGGACTCACGCGGGAGGGCCGCAAGATCCTCGGCGGCGATATGGCGTTCAATCTCATCCACCGTGAGGCGAGCCCGGCCGAGCGCGCCTGGTTCGAGACGCAGGGTGATCTGTCGGTCATCGCCATGATGCGGGCCATGGCCATGGCCGGCGAGAAAGGGTCCGGACTCGTCGAGCTCAAGGCGGTGGACAATTCCTATCCGTCGAGCGGCGAGGTTGTGACGGAACCGCCCGGCGCGTTGCCGGAGGTTCTCGCAGAGCGCGACGGCGCATTCGGCGGGATCGTCGATTCGGCGCTTCTTGCGCGTCTCGACCTGAAGCTCGGTGAGCGGATCACCGTCGGCCAGGCCACGATCGAGCTGCGCGCGACCCTGGTATCCGAACCCGACAAGATCGCGAGCGGGATCGGGTTCGGGCCGCGCCTGCTGATCTCTGACGGAGCCTTGCGCGCGACCGGGCTCCTGGAGCCGGGGAGCCTCGTCCGGTGGAGTTACCGCATAAACCTGCCGGAGGGCGCCTCCGATGCGGCCCTCGCGCGCGTCGAGGCGGAAGCCGGAACGCGTTTCCCGGAGGCCGGCTGGGGAATCCGCACGCGCACCAACGCCGATCCGCGCTTCGCGCGCAATATCGAGCGGTTCACCCAGTTCCTGACGCTCGTCGGCTTCACTGCCCTCCTCGTCGGCGGCGTGGGCGTCGCCAATGCCGTGCGTGGCTTCGTGGACCGTAAGCGCGCCTCGATCGCGACGCTGAAGAGTCTCGGCGCGCCGGGCAGCCAGGTCGTCGGCCTCTATCTCGTCCAGGTGCTGCTGATCGCTTCGCTGGGCATCCTCATCGGGCTCGCCTTCGGAGCCATTCTTCCCTTCGCGGTGGATGCGGCCTTCGGGTCATTCCTGCCGATCCCGCTCGAGCCGACGCTCGCGCCGGTCGAACTCGCAACGGCGTTACTCTATGGGCTCCTGACGGCTTGCGCCTTCGTGATCGTCCCGTTGGGGCGCGCCCATGATGTTCCGGTTTCGGGGCTCTTCCGGGACCATGTCGATCCGGGACGGCGCTGGCCGAGGCGCCGTTATCTCGTTGCCGTTCTCGTGTCGGTCGTGAGCCTCGTCGGCCTGTCGCTGGTCGCGGCTTATGACCGCAAGATCGCGCTGATCTTCATCGGAGCGGCGGCCGGGGCCTTCGTGCTCCTGCGCCTCGTTGCATCGGGCGTGATGGCGCTCGCCCGCAGGCTGCCGCGGCCGCGTACCGCCGCGCCGCGGCTTGCCCTCGCCAATATCCATCGGCCCGGCGCCCTCACGCCGTCGCTCGTCCTGTCGCTCGGACTCGGGATCACGCTGCTCGTGACCCTGGCCGTCGTCGACGGCAATCTCACCCAGCAGCTCACACGGACGCTGCCCGCGAAGGCGCCGAGCTTCTTCTTCCTCGATATTCCGAATCGAGAAGCGGAGCGATTCGAGGCTTTCCTGCACGGCAAGGTGCCGAACGCGGAGATCGATCAGGTGCCGATGATGCGCGGCCGGCTCGTGTCGCTGCACGGAGTGCCGGTCTCTGAGATCAAGGCTGCCGAAGACATCGCATGGGTGCTCGAAGGCGATCGCGGCATCACCTACGCCCGAGACGTGCCCGAGGGCTCGACCATCGTCGCGGGCTCCTGGTGGGAGCCCAATCATACGGGCTCGAATCTGGTCTCGTTCGACAAGCGCATCGCCGACGGGCTGGGTCTCGGTCTCGGCGACGAGGTCACCGTCAACGTGCTCGGCCGCAACGTGACAGCGAAAGTCGCGAGCCTCCGCACCGTGGAATGGCGGACCCTCGGAATCAATTTCGTGATGGTCTTCTCCCCGAACACCTTTGCGGGCGCCCCGCACACCCACCTCGCGACGATTACCGTGCCGGACGGAGATGACAGGAGCTTCGAGGCCAGCCTCCTGCGCGACGTCGCCCGGGAATATCCGTCGATCACGAGCGTCCGGGTCAAGGATGCCCTGGAGGCGGTCAATGACGTCGTGTCTCAGCTCGTCACGGCGATCCGCGGGGCGAGCGCGATCGCGCTGATCTCGAGCCTCCTCGTCCTCGCCGGAGCCCTCGCGGCGGGGCACCGGGCGCGCCTCTATGATGCCGTCGTGCTGAAGACGATCGGGGCGACCCGGTCCCATCTGCTGCTCGCCTATGCCCTCGAATATGGAGGCCTCGGCGCAGCCACCGCGCTGTTCGGCCTGGTGGCCGGGACCACCGCGGCCTGGTTCATCGTCACCGACGTGATGAACATGACGTTTGCACCGTATCTGACGGGCGCGCTACTTGCCGCAGCCTTGGCGGTTCTCGTGACGGTTACGCTCGGCCTTGCCGGCACCTGGCGTATTCTCAGTCAAAAGCCGGCACCATACTTGCGAAATCTTTAACCTACTCTGCTCCTGAACCACAGATGCCGGTCGTTCAATCAGCGGAACGAAATCCCTCGACTTCGTTTTTTCTTGCGGGGGCGAGAACTAGAGGCGCAAGCCTCTTGCGTAGCTTGATCTGAGCGCTCATATTCTTCTCAACGCTGGAGGTCGGCGGACCAGGGCATCGTACGCCCTCGAGGCTCGATCCATGCGGAGAGCCATTCTTTCGAGAGGACTCTGATGCAACAACCGTATCAGCAGAAGCAAGCCTACGGCGCTGGCTTTGCCCGAAGCGCCGTGCAGGTCGACCAAGGCCTGCGGACGTTCATGCTGGGCGTCTACAACAACATGATTCTGGGCTTGGCGATCTCTGCGGTCGTCGCGCTCGGCATCAACATGCTCGCCGTCGCCGATGCCTCCACGGGCGTTGCGCGGATGGGAGGCGTGTACCTGACAGAGTTCGGTCGCCTGCTCTACGGCACCCCGCTGATGTGGGTTGTCGCGCTGGCGCCGCTCGCGTTCATCTTCCTGTTCTCCTTCCGGATGGACCGGATGACGGCCGCCTCCGCGCGGACAACGTTCTTCGTCTTCGCGGCGGTCATGGGCGCGTCGCTGTCGACGCTGCTCATCCGCTATACGGGCGCGAGCGTCGTGCAGGTGTTCTTCATCACGGCGGCCTCATTCGGTGCGCTCAGCCTGTGGGGCTACACCACGAGCCGTAGCCTGTCCGGCATCGGATCGTTCCTGATCATGGGCGTGGTCGGCCTGATCATCGCCTCGATCGTGAACATCTTCCTGGCCTCGAGTGCGCTGCAGTTCGCTATCTCGGTGATCGGCGTCCTGATCTTTGCGGGCCTGACCGCCTACGACACGCAGAAGCTCAAGGAGATGTATCTCTACGGGAACTATGACAGCGAGGCTGCGGCGAAGGTGTCGGTCTTCGGTGCCCTGACCCTCTACCTCGACTTTATCAACATGTTCCAGTTCCTGCTCGCCCTCTTCGGGAGCCGCAACGAGTAAGCGGCACGGCAGAGAAGAGCCTTTGGAGGCGCTCCGGTTTCGCACCGGGGCGCTTTTTCTTTGGCGGGAGGTCGTCGGGCGGGACTGCATGACTTGCGGTGGCCCATCGAGTAGGAACCCGAGCTCGCTATTCTACCGAGCGCCCCGCGATGAATCTGACGATTCGCCCGAGCCGGGATGATGATCTTCCTGCGGTGACCGCCATCTACGCGGACGCAGTGTTGCACGGCACCGCATCATTCAAACTCACTCCGCCCTCCGAGGACGAAATGACCCGGCGCCGGGCTGTCCTGCTCGACTCCGGCTATCCGTTCCTCGTCGCGGAGTGCGATGGAGCCGTCGCGGGCTACGCCTATGCGGGGGCCTATCGCAGCCGCCCAGCCTATCGTTCGACGGTCGAAGATTCGATCTATGTCGCCCGCGAGGCCCGTCGGCAGGGTGTCGGTGCAGCGCTCCTGCCGGCGCTGATTGCAGCCTGTGAGCAGCTGGATTTCCGCACCATGATCGCCGTGATCGGCGACAGCAACTCCGCCGGATCGATCGGTCTGCACCGCCGTTGCGGCTTTCGGGAGGTCGGCATCCTGGAGGGAGTCGGCTACAAGCACGGCCGTTGGCTCGACAGCGTGCTGATGCAGCGAAGGCTCGGGCCCGGCATGGGCGCCCCCCCGCCCTGGCACGAGTCGATGACCCGGTGATCGTACCGTCATCACGAGCACAGCGAAGTATTCCGATCCGGCGCGTCCAGGCTGGATCGCTTCGCCTGCGGCTCGCGATGACGAGGGAGCAGTTGAGGGACCCGGCCAAGCCGGGATCTGTTTACGAGACGAGACGGACCGGTTTGTCGATCACCCGCAGGACGCGGTCGAGTTCGTGCCCGCGTTTCAGGATGAGGCCCGTGGCAGACACGACCGAGTATGCTCCCTGTCGCCGGGTCAGGCTCGGGTCTTTCACGATCCGGTAGAGTGGGACTTCTGACGACCGGCGGAAGACCGAGAACACGGCCCGATCGCGGGTGAAATCGATGGCGTAATCCCGCCACTCACCCGCCACGACCTTGCGTCCATAGAGATCGAGGATGAGACGCAGCTCGGCTCGGGTGAAGGAAACCTGGTGGTGCGCGGCGGGAAGACTGACCCCAGGGTCGAGACCGCCGCGCAGCGGCTCCACGCTCTCACCCTCGCTCATGCCCCCTCCCTCTCCTGATCAGTAACATTTCCGTCTTTATGATGGGCTCCACCGGCAATGGGTGCAACAGGCCCGAATGCCGCTTCGGGTCGGCAACGCCGAATTCCACAATCCCGCCTCAATCGCGCCTTTCGCCGGCCCCACTGCATGGCGATACGTAAGCCGTTGCCTCGACGGCCCGGCGTTCTGTCTCGCCGGACACGTCAGCCCCCCAGCCCCCCGGGGTTTCGGAGCGTCGGGCCACTCTTCTCGAGGCATAGGCCGCCCACCGGGCGGCCTTTCTTTTGCCCGTTTTCGGCATCGTTGCACGGCCTACCGCGCCTGGGCGTGGTATTCCGGATTGGGCCGCATATCGACGGCGGATGCCATCCGGTTCGACATATTGAAGAAACTCGCCGTGGCGGCGATGTCCCAGATGTCCCGGTCCGAAAAACCGTGATCGCGAAGCCGCTGGCGGTCTTCCGCCTCGACGGCCCATGGTGCCTCCGAGAGCTTGTGGGCGAAATCGAGCATCGCTCTGTGCCGCGGATCGAGGTCGGCCGAGCGGTAATTCATCACGAGGAACTCTCCGAGCACCGGATCGCCCGAGAGCTGCCGGACCGCTGCTCCATGCGCCGTGAGGCAATAGAAGCATCGGTTGTGGCTCGAAACGACGACGGCGATCATCTCCCGCTCGAGTTTCGACAGTCCCGAGGGCCCGAGCATGAGGTCATTGTAGAAATCGGCAAAGGCTTCGAGCTTCGCGTTGTCGAGGGAATAGGCGCGAAGCACGTTCGGGACGAATCCGATCTTGCCGTCGCATTTTTCGAAATAGGCTTTCATCTCCGCCGAGAGCTCGCCCGGCGGGCAATCGAGATCCATGACCCTTTCATTGTTCTGAGGTCTGGGCCGGAGGCCGGATTCGGGCTTCTTGGGGCGTGGCTGGTCCATATCGGCCTCCTTGTTTAATCGCCGCGGCAGCCCGGACGAAAGCTCCGGTGCCGACGCTATCGGTTTGCTGCTGTATTCTGGACTGGTGCGTCGGGGTCCTGAATGGACGATTTCCGCAGGCTACGCGACCTCGGCCTGACCGCCGAACCGGTTAGAGGCTGTTCCGGAGGCTTCCGAGTTTGTTCTGCCGACATCCGCGGGAGCTGACGGTTGCAGGGCTCCGCCGGTTCCACGGCCACGCGGGAACTGACTGTTGCGAGGGCTGCACGTTCGTGTCAACGCTTGCGGCGAGGCGCTTGCGTTTCCGTTGAAGCGCTTCCCGTCTTGGTTTCGAACGCCTTTTCCGGGGCAAGCCGGCTGGTTCCACGGAAAGGGTTCCGGCGCCGCCGGAGGGCGGTGCTGGCCGCACAGGGGAAGACATGGTCAGCGACGAAGTCACGACGTATGGCGAATCCGCGAATGCGGGGGTCATGACGGAAATCGAAGCGGCATCCACGGATACGCCACGCGATTTCGTGCGGGATCTGTTCGGGCGGGTGCCTGCGGAAGATCTCGCAGCATATAGCCCTGCTACGCTCGCAGATCTCGCACATCACGCCTTCGAGCACCTGAAGGAACGCCCGTCGCCGGGTGCGGACATCCAGCTCCTGGATCTCGACATCGAACGTCATGGACGGACGCGCGAGCTCACCATCGTCGAGGTCGTGAACGACAACATGCCGTTCCTCCTCGATTCAACGCTCGCGGAGATCGTCGACCAGGGTTACGAACCCGTTCTGGTCGCGCATCCGATCCTGGAGGTCGAGCGCGATTCGTCCGGGCATCTCGTCCGGCTCGGGGGCGACGCGACGGCCCAGATGCAGGGTTCCTCCCGCCGCGAGAGTTTCATCCATATCCATCTCGACCGGGTCGACGATGAGGAGGCCCGTCGCCGTCTGATCGAAGGTCTCCGGCAGGTCTATGCGGATGTCGCCGTCGCGGTCGCGGATTGGGCGCGGATGAGGGCACGGATCGCCGAGATCGTCGTCGAATACCGCCGCTCTCCGCCTCCGCTTCCCGCCGACGAGGTCGCGGAAGCGATCGCCTTCCTGGACTGGCTGGCAAACGACAACTTCACGTTCCTGGGGCTTCGCGAGTATCGCCTCCCGGCCGGCGATACCGCAGCCGATCCGATCGAGGGATCCGGCCTCGGCCTCCTGCGTGACCCTTCCGTGAAAGTTCTCCGGCGCGGCCGCGAACTCGTCGTCATGACACCGGAAGTGCGCGCCTTTCTGGCTCGCCGGCATGCGCTCTTCATCACGAAGGCGAACGTGAAGTCACGCGTCCACCGGCGTGCGCACCTCGACTATATCGGGATCAAGAATTTCAATGCCCGAGGCGTGCTGGAAGGCGAACTGCGTCTCGTGGGCCTGTTCACCGCGAGCGCCTACACGAACACCACCGCGGAGGTGCCTTATCTCCGGCACAAGGTCGCGAAGCTTCTCGCCCGCGCGGGCTTCGATCCGGCGAGCTATGCGGGCCGCGCACTGCGCAATGTCGCAGAGAGTTACCCGCGCGACGAGCTCTTCCAGGTCGATGACGAGACTCTTTACCGCTTCGCGCTCGCGATTCTGAATCTGTCGGAGCGCCCGCGCGTGCGGGCCCTCGCCCGGCCGGACGAATTCGAACGCTTCGTCTCCGTTCTCGTCTTCATCCCGAAAGATCACTACGACAGCCAGATCCGGCGCCGGGTCGGAGATTTTCTGGCCCGGGTCTATGGCGGCCGCGTTTCTGCGGCCTATCCCGCCTATCCCGAAGGGCCGCTGGCGCGCACGCATTTCATCATCGGCCGCGATGGCGGGCCCATTCCGCAGATCGACGAGCAGACGCTCGAACGTGGCATCGGGGCGATCGCCCGGACATGGGGCGATGCGCTCCGGGATGAGCTCATGTCCGGGATCGGCGAAGCACGGGCGCGCGCCCTCGCCCAGTCCTATGCCGGCGCTTTCACGGCTGCTTACCGCGAGGCCTTCGATGCCCGGCACGCGATCGGCGACATTCTCATTCTCGAGCAACTCTCGGACGCGCGCCCGCGCGCGGTCGACCTCTACCGGCGCGAGGGTGATGATGAGACGCGCGTCAACCTGAAGGTCTTCTCGCGCGGCGCTGCGCTGCCGCTCTCGGTCCGGGTTCCGCTTCTGGAGAATCTCGGCTTCCGCGTGGTGAACGAGAGAACCTACCGGGTGGTGCCGGCAGGAGCCACGGATGCCGACCGGATCTGGCTGCACGATATGACGCTCGAACGAGCCGTGGGCGGGCCGATCGCGATCGCCGAAATCCAGGGGCCGATCGAGGCCGCGCTCCTCGCGCTGTTCAGAGGACTGGCGGAATCCGACGGCTTCAACCGTCTCGTGCTCGAGGCGGGGCTCGGCTGGCGCGACGTCGCGATGGTGCGAGCGCTCGCACGTTATCTGCGCCAGGCCCGGATCGCCTTTGCTCAGGAATACCTCGCCGAGACATTGGCGCGCCACGCCAGGATCACCCACAAGATCATCGAACTGTTCTATGCACGGTTCGATCCCCGGGAGGATGCCTCCGGGAGATCCGACAACGAGGCACGCCTGCGACGCGAGCTGGAGCAGGATCTCGCGACGGTCACGAGCCTCGACGACGATCGCATTCTCAGACGCTTCGCCAATCTCGTAGAAGCGGCAGTCCGTACGAATTTCTTCCAGATCGACCCGAGTGGTCTGCCGCGGCAGACCATCGCCTTCAAATTCGAGTGCGCGCGGGTAGATGCGCTTCCGCTCCCGCGTCCTCTCTACGAGATCTTCGTGTATTCGCCGCGCGTCGAAGGCGTGCACATGCGCTTCGGAAAAGTCGCGCGCGGCGGATTGCGGTGGTCCGATCGCCCGCAGGATTTTCGCACCGAAGTGCTCGGGCTCGTCAAGGCGCAGCAGGTCAAGAATGCCGTGATCGTCCCGGTCGGTGCGAAAGGCGGCTTCGTTCCGAAGCAGCTGCCGCCTCCGAGTGATCGGCAAGCCTGGCTCGCGGAAGGCCAGGAAAGCTACAAGATCTTCATTCGCACGCTGCTGCAGCTCACCGACGATATCGAAGGCGATACGATCGTGCCGCCGGTCGATACCGTTCGCCATGATGGCGACGATCCATACCTCGTCGTTGCCGCCGACAAGGGGACCGCGACGTTCTCGGACATCGCGAATGCGCTCTCCGCGGAAAAGGGCTTCTGGCTCGGGGATGCATTCGCGTCCGGCGGGAGCCACGGCTACGACCACAAGAAGATGGGCATCACCGCCCGCGGCGCCTGGGTCGCGGTGAAACGCCATTTCCGGGAAATGGATATCGATGTCCAAACGATGCCGGTGACGGTCGCGGGAATCGGAGATATGTCCGGCGACGTCTTCGGGAACGGCATGCTGCAGTCGCGGGCCGTCAAGCTCGTGGCGGCTTTCGATCATCGTGACATCTTCCTGGATCCCGATCCGGATCCGGAGGCCTCGTTCCGGGAGCGAGAACGCCTGTTCGATCTGCCCCGATCGAGCTGGCAGGATTACGATCGCGCTCTGATCTCCGCCGGTGGTGGTGTGTTCTCCCGGCAGGCGAAGTCGATTCAGCTCTCGCCTCAAGTACAGGCCGTGCTCGGGCTCGACCGGGCGGAAGCAACGCCGGCCGAGGTAATGAGCGCAATCCTCAAGGCCCCCGTCGACCTCCTCTGGTTCGGTGGAATTGGGACCTATGTACGCGCGTCCTCCGAGACGGATGACCAGGTCGGCGATCGCGCGAACGATGCCATTCGCGTCACCGGAGCCGAGCTGCGCGCCAAGGTCGTCGGTGAGGGCGCTAATCTCGGGTGCACCCAGCGCGGGCGGATCGAGGCGGCCCTGAACGGCGTCCGGTTGAACACGGATGCGATCGACAATTCGGCAGGCGTGAACACCTCCGACCTCGAGGTGAATATCAAGATAGCCCTTGCTCCGCCCGAACGCGCGGGCCGACTCGATCCTACAGCGCGCGATGCGCTCCTCGTCGACATGACGGACGAGGTCGCGGCGCTCGTCCTGCGCAACAACTACCTGCAGACGCTCGCGCTCTCGCTGGCCGAACGGCGCGGAAATGCGGAGCTCGGCTTCGCCAGCCGCCTCATGCAGAATCTCGAGCGGGCCGGTCGCCTCGACCGAAGTGTCGAACAGCTTCCGGGTGAAGCAACGCTCGCGGAACGGGTTCGTACCGGCAAGACCCTCACGCGGCCGGAACTCGCCGTGTTGCTGGCTTATGCAAAACTCTCCCTCCACGACGAACTGCTCGAGAGCCCCGTTCCGGACGATCCGTATCTTGGAAAGGAACTCGATCGCTACTTTCCGACGGAGTTGCGTGAACGCTTTCCGGAAGCGATCGGCAACCACCGGCTGCGGCGCGAGATCATCGCGACGCAACTCGCAAATGCGATCATCAATCGCGGCGGACCCGCGGTCGTGCCGCGCCTCGCCGATCAGACCGGCGCCGACGGCCCGACGATCGCTGCGGCCTATACGGCGACGCGCGATACGTTCGACCTGATCGAGCTGAATGCAGCCGTCGATGCCCTCGATGGCCGCATTGCCGGAGCTCTGCAGCTTCGCCTGTATGCCGATCTCCAGGATCTCGCGATGAGCCGCACCGTCTGGTTCATCCGCCACGTCGACCTCACCAAGCCGCTCGAGCGGATCGTCTCGCGGTATCGTGGCGGCGTCTCGGAGATCGAGCGCAATCTTCCGCGCATCCTCTCCCCGGAGGCACGGGCTATCTGGGAACAGCGGACGAAGGTGCTGACCGATCAAGGCGTGCCTCAACATCTTGCGGAGCGGATCGCCGCGATTCCCGATCTCATGGCCGTTCCCGACATCGTCCTGGTCACCGACAGAACCGGGCATGATGTTCTCGACGTCGGGGCCACCCATTTCGCAGTCGAAGCCGCGTTCCGTCTCGGTGCGCTCATCAGCGCCGCACGCGAGGCGCCCACGATCGAGCATTACGACCGCCTGGCCCTCGAACGCGCCATCGACGGAATCGCCACGTCGCACCGGGCTCTCACGAGCGAAGCCATGGCTACCGGCCTGCAAGGCGCTGAGGCCGTACGGGCGTGGAGCGAAGAACGGAGCGCCGAGGTGAACCGGATCCGGACGGCGGTCGAGAGCATCGCAGCATCCGGCTTGACGGTCTCGAAAGCGAGCGTTGCGGCGAACCTTCTGGGTGACCTGACGCGGATCTGATGCAAACGGTCGAAGCGTCATCCGAGCTGCGGGAGCGATCTCTCGCGTCCGCGCATGCCATTGCGCCGGCTGCAGTGCCGCGCCGCGCCATTCTGGGCTGGATCCTGTTCGACTGGGCGTGCCAGCCCTTCTTCACGCTGGTGACGACCTTCGTCTTCGCGCCTTACTTCGCGGCATCCCTCGCGCCGGATCCCGTTACCGGCCAGAGCCTGTGGGGTTACGCGACCGCGTTCGCAGGGCTGACTCTTGGCTTTCTCTCGCCGGTCCTCGGCTCGATCGCCGATGCGAGCGGGCCGCGCAAGCCCTGGATCGTGGCCTGCGGGGTGCTGCTCGTCGTCTCCTCCGCGGCGCTCTGGTTCGCGGAGCCGGGCGCCAGTTATGCGATCGGGTTGGCGCTCGTCGCCTTCGCGATCGGGACGGTGTCGGTCGAGATCGCGACGGTCTTCAACAATGCGATGATGCCGATGCTCGTGCCACCGGAGCGTCTCGGCCGCCTGTCGGGTGCGGGATGGGCGATGGGCTATGCCGGCGGTCTCGTCTCGCTCGTCGTCGTTCTGGGCTTTCTGGCCGCGACGCCGTCGGGCAAGACCTATTTCGGCATCGACCCCCTGTTCGGACTCGATCCGATGGTGCACGAGGGAGATCGCGCCGCCGGTCCGTTCTCGGCCCTGTGGTTCATCGCCTTCGTGTGGCCGCTTCTTCTCTTCACGCCCGACGCGCCGCGTCGCGGCCGTCCCATGCGGGAATCCGTCAGGCAGGGACTGGTGCAGCTCCGGAGCACGCTTCGCGAAGCCCGGCAACGTCCGGATCTCGTGCGCTTCCTCGCCGCCAACATGGTCTACCAGGATGCGCTGGTCGCGCTGTTCGCATTCGGCGGCATTTATGGCGCGGGCGTTTTCGGCTGGACGGCGGTGGAACTCGGGCTGTTCGGGATTCTTCTCACGATCACCGGGACGATCGGTGCGCTCATCGGCGGGCGCCTCGACGACCGCTTCGGCGCCAAGGCGGTCATTGTCTGCGCGATCGTCACGCTCGCTCTCGTGTGCCTCGGCGTGCTCTCGCTCGGCCGCGATCATGTCCTGTTCGGGATCGCGACACCGGCACGTGTCCCCCAGGATGGCCTGTTCGCGACCATCCCCGAGCAGGTCTTCGTGGCCCTCGGGCTCGTCATCGGTGCGGTCGCCGGCCCGCTCCAGGCCTCATCGCGGACCTTTCTCGCGCGGCTCGTCCCGGCATCGGAGGCCGGGCGCTATTTCGGCCTGCTGGCGCTGTCCGGAAAGGTCACGTCCTTCCTGGCGCCGCTCTGCGTGGCGCTCGCGACGGACGTCTTCGAGACCCAGGCCGCAGCCCCGGCCGTGCTCATCCTGTTCTTCGCGGCCGGCCTGACGCTGATCGCGGGCGTGCGCCGCGTCTGATAATAGACAAACTTGCATCCATTATCCTTGGGTAATACCTTTCCGAGGGGAGTCCTTACCTGACGCAAGAATGGCAACCGTAACCGCAAAAGGCCAAGTCACCATTCCCAAATCCGTGCGCGATTTTTTGGGAATCGTTCCCGGTAGCGAGGTGGAGTTCCGCCGCGCCGCCGACGGCACCGTGGTGCTCACGCGTGCGGACGCTAAACGGCCAGCAAGCCGGTTTGCCAAGCTCCGTGGCCATGCCGGCGAAGGGCTTGACACTGACACGATCATGGCGCTGACGCGCGGAGAAACGTGACTCTGGTCGACACCAACGTTCTGCTCGATCTCGTCACCAATGATCCGAACTGGGCAGACTGGTCGATTGCGAAGCTCGAAGCCGCCTCACTGAACGGGCCGTTGCAGATCAACGACGTCGTCTATGCGGAGCTTTCAGTCCGCTATAGTCGGATCGAAGATCTCGACGCATTTCTCGACGAGGCTGGTCTTGAAATCGTTCCGATACCAAGAGCGGCTCTGTTCCTCGCTGGAAGGGTGTTTACTCAATATCGCAAATCAGGTGGATCGCGCACCGGTGTGCTACCGGATTTCTTCATCGGTGCTCATGCTGCCGTCAGCGAACTGCCGCTGATCACGCGTGACGTTGGCCGCTACCGAACTTATTTTCCGTCGCTGAGACTGATCGCGCCCGAGTCCTAAATGGCTCCCTGTCAGGCCGCGAGCTACGGCACGGATCCTGATCCAAGTTCATGGCGCCTCTCAGAGTAGAGAGAAGAACTCTCTCGGGAGTCGCTCGCCTTATGAGACTGACACGACAATGATCGCGTCAGCACCGATATTGACGTCTGCACGGCCGAGTTGTTTCTCGTCAGTGAAGTGTCCAAGCCAACCTGATCGGCCTCAGGAAACCGTGACGGCCGTTCCGGCCGCGGTCACCATGAGCATGCTCTCACCCTGGCCGACAGCGCCATAGTCGAGATCGACGCCGACAATCGCATTGGCCCCGAGCCTCTGCGCTTCGGAGACCATGTCCTCGATCGCCGCGTTGCGGCTGTCGCGCAGAACGCGCTCATAGGCGCCCGAGCGGCCGCCGAGGAAATCGCGCACGGAGGCGAGAAGATCGCGAAACACGTTGGCTCCCAGGATCGCCTCACCGGAGACGATGCCGTGATAGGCAACGATCCGCTTGCCTTCGATGGATGGCGTCGTGGTGACGATCATGGACGGCTCCTCGCAGCGTTCGACGCAAGCGAGATGGTGCTCGCGTCGCATCTGTCCAGATCGGTGAGGGCGCCGCCGACGTTTGCGAACACAAGCCTCAATGCCGGAAATGCCGGTGGCCGGTGAACACCATCGCGAGGCCAGCCTCGTCGGCGGCGCGGATCACCTCGGCATCGCGCATGGAGCCGCCCGGCTGGATCACCGCCGTCGCACCGGCTTCTGCAGCGGCGAGCAATCCGTCCGCAAACGGAAAGAAGGCATCGGACGCGACGACCGAACCCTTGGCGAGGCTCTCGGAGAGCCCGGCCTGGCGGGCAGCCTCGGCCGCTTTCCAGGCAGCGATGCGCGAGGAATCGACGCGGCTCATCTGGCCCGCGCCGATCCCGACGGTGGCGCGTTCCTTGGCATAGACGATCGCGTTCGACTTCACGTGTTTCGCGACCCGGAACGCGAAGCGCAGATCCTCGAGCTCCTGGTCGGTCGGTGCCCGCTGCGTGACGACCTTGAGCTCCATGTCGTCGACAACGGCATTGTCGCGGCTCTGCGTAAGGAACCCTCCAGCCACGGTCCTCACGGTGAACCCGGTCTGGCGCGGATCCGGCAATCCACCGGCCAGAAGAAGGCGCAGATTCTTCTTCGTGCCGACGATCGCGATCGCCTCCTCGGTCGCATCCGGCGCGATGATCACTTCCGTGAAAATCTCGACGATCTTGCGCGCCGCTTGCGCATCGAGCGTCCGGTTGAGAGCGACGATGCCCCCGAAGGCCGAGACGGGATCGCACGCAAGGGCCCGCTCATAGGCCGTGATCAGGTCGTCGCCCTCCGCGACGCCGCATGGATTGGCATGCTTTACGATCACGACGGCGGCCGTGCGCGCCGGGTCGAACTCTCCGACGCATTCGAAGGCCGCATCGGTGTCGTTGATGTTGTTGTAGGAGAGCTGCTTGCCCTGGACCTGACGCGCGGTGGCCACGCCGGGGCGGCGGTCCGGCGTCCGGTAGAATGCGGCACGCTGGTGCGGGTTCTCACCGTAGCGCATCGGCTCCGCGAGCACGCCGCCGAGCGCTCGATAGGCCGGGGTCGCCTCGCCGATCTCGCCGGCGAGCCAGTTGGAAATCGCAGCATCGTAGGCGGCCGTCCGCGCATAAGCCTTCTGCGCGAGGCTGCGGCGCAAAGTATGGGTGATCGAGCCGTCGTGCGTCTCGAGATCCTCGAGCACTGCGACATAGTCCTGCGGGTCTACGACCACGGCGACATCGCGATGGTTCTTGGCGGCGGCCCTGATCATGGCCGGGCCGCCGATATCGATGTTCTCGATACAGGCCTCGAAGGGCTCGCCGGCGGCCACCGTCGCCTCGAAGGGGTAGAGATTGACCACGAGGAGATCGATGAGCCCGATGCCATGGGCGAGCATCGCAGCTTGGTGTTCGGGATTACCCCGGATCGCGAGGAGGCCGCCATGCACGCCCGGATGCAGCGTCTTCACGCGGCCATCCATCATCTCGGGATAGCCCGTGACGTCGCTGACGTCGCGTACGGTGAGACCGGCGTCGACGAGGGCCTTGCGGGTCCCGCCCGTCGAGATGAGTTCGACATCGCGGGCGGCGAGGACCCGCGCGAAATCCACAAGTCCGTCCTTATCCGACACGGACAGTAGAGCGCGCCCGATGCGCTTGAGATCACTCGGCATGGCGGGGCTCCGCAGCCTTAATCAAGGAAAAGCCGGGCACTATCACGGATGTTCCGATCGCGAAACGGCCTCCTTCGACTGCAAGCGGGCGTCGGTTCCCCTTGGAGCTGGCTCAGAGGAGTTCCGGAATCCGCGCGCTGTCCGGGGCAATTGCCTCCGGGGCTCGGTCTAGCCGCTCGAAGCGCCAGCGCACCGAAGGCGTCACCGCGGGCCGAAGAGTCAGCACGATCTGCCGGGTTCGGCGCGGCCCTTCCGTGGCGGAGAAGAACACGCTGTCCTCGATCTGCGGCTCCAGCGCCGCCTCGAACTGCCAAGCCTCACGATTGGGCAGGATCAACGTGATGACGCTGCTCCGCTCGGCAAGGGTGGCCCGCACGCCGGGTGCAAGGTGGAAGCGGATCTCTGCCTCGAGATCCTCGGCCAGCGGCGCCTCCGGGACGAAGCCGTCCTCCCCTTCGAGACGGCGCCCGTCGCCCGACAGCTGCCAGCGACGCTCGTGACGGAGACCGTAGCGCGTCCGATACCCGTCATGGCTCGCGTCGAGACTCAGGATCTGGTCGCGATCGTTGCGTTCCGCCGCAATGGCGTGAGGGCCACTGAGCACCACCGGCCCGAGCCGATCGATGAGCCAGCCGGCCAGCAACCGATCCAGCCAGGGGCCGTTCCGGTCGAGGAAGCGACAGGAAGAGGCCCTCTGCACCGAGGCCGTGGAGTGCGCCGGCGTCGAACGCGCGATCCGGACGACGTCCTTCCCAGCCGTGCGGGGCAGGCCGCAATTGATGATGATCCGCTGCGCGCCGCTCGAGAACTCGAAGGAAAGGCAGCCCGCGCCTGCGCAGGCGGAGAGGCTCACGGGCGGCGCCGGTCCCACATCCGCGATGACGAGCGTGCGTCCGGCCTCGAGCCTTTGATATCCGGAATGCGGTGCCTGATGGATCGGCCGGCTGCGCATGTCGTCGTAGGTCAGGAGCGTCGCGACATGGCCCGCAACGGTGGTCCCCATCCCGTTCATGTGCGTGAGGGTGCCGTCTCCATGGCGGAACAGGCGCAGCATCGGCAGCATGCGATCGACGGCACGAAGAAGCGCCTCGGGAATATCGAGCTGCCGGCTCGCAAAGATCTGGCGAAGCGGCAGGAGATCGAAGAGGAGGTCCACGAGCGACTGCGGATTGCGGCTGATATGGCCACCATCCGGAAGGATCTGCCGATCCAGCTCGCGGGAGAGCATCCGGGTGCCGTGGCGGAGATCGGAGTCGAGTCCCTCGCAGCACAGCCCGGCGTAGCAGAGACCGATGGCGGCGGCGAGCCGGTGCTGGGGCAGCGGGTGCGTCCCTGCTGCGTGGCGGAGATCTCTCACGGCACGCCCGATCGCGCGCAGGAACCTCTGATAGAAGGTGTGGTCAGCGCCTTCCAAGATCAGCGGCGATTGGCTGATCCAGGAGATCAGGCGACGCGACAGGACGGGAATCTCGCCGGACAGCTTCGGTGCCCGGCCGTTTCGGCTGATGAATTCATCGACCAGGGAGCGCGCATTCGCCTGGGCGAGCGGGGTACCGGCGGCTCTGAGATGACGGAGCCAGCCGAAGCCGTAGAGAGCCTCGCCCCAGGCCCGGGACGGTGCGTCGAAGGAGAAGGGCGAACGCCCGCCCGTCGAGAGGGCCCTCCCGGAAAAGACGAAGTGTCCCGCATAGATATCGCCCGCGACGGTAGGATCCGCGGTGCGAAGATCCTGCGGCGCGAGGAGCAAGCGCTTGGGCCGACCCGAGCCCGGACGCAAAGCCGCGAGCGCACGGGCCGCCCCACCCCGCAGGGCGTGACCAGCCTCGCGCGCCGCCAGCCCGTAAAGCTGCCAGTGCTCACGCTTCCGGTCCACGCGCATTCCTCGAGGCTCGAGAGACGACTCTACCGGATGGCCCCACGCCAGGAGCCGGCACTGCGATGACCTCCGAGCCGCCGCGCTCCGAGGTTTCATGCAGGGCGGATCGACCGCAGGGTCGGTAGGGAACTCGCATTGTGTCAGGATAGGCTGCGAAGGTCGCCGAATGGTTAATCTTTGGTCACCGGGATGCGAAGAAACACCGCGAGGTCGCGCCCCGGCGGTTTGCTTCTATCTCAGGATGCGCGCTCGAACCGCGCGGCGAAAAAGCCGTCCACGCCACCGGGCACCGACGGCACGCTCACGGGCAGGGTTCGCAAGTCGCCGTTGGTTGTCAGCCACCCGCTCTCCCCTCCGACATCCTGAATCGTGATCGGAATGCGTCGAAAATCGGGCCACGCCGCAAGAAACCGCGCCGCCTGATGCTCTCCTTCCTCCGGTTCGAGGGAGCAGGTGCAGAAGACGAGGCGCCCGCCCGGCCGCACGAGGCGCGCCGCGGTATCGAGGAGGCGGGTCTGAAGCGCGACCAGCTTGTCGAGATCCACGGCACTCTTGGTCCAAGCGGCATCCGGGTGCCGCCGCAGGGTGCCGGTTGCGGAGCACGGCGCATCGAGGAGGATGGCGTCGAATGGCTCGGTGGTGAGGGTCTGGGCATCTGCGGTCATGGTCTCGGCCTCGAGGCCGAGCCGCTGCAGGTTCTCCCGAAGGCGATCGAGCCGCTTCGCGGACCGGTCGACCGCAAGAACCTCCGCTCCGGCCGCGGCGAGCTGTGCCGTCTTGCCTCCCGGAGCGGCGCAGAGGTCCGCAATGCGCTCGCCGGCCCGAGGCTGCAGGATGCGCGCGGGCAAGGCCGCCGCCGCGTCCTGCACCCACCAGGCTCCCTCCGAGAAGCCGGGAAGTTCCCGGATTGAGGCCCGGTCGGCCAGCCGGATGCTGCCGGTCGGCAGGAGCGTACCGCCGACCTCGCTCGCCCAGGAGGCGGCGGATGCCGGATCCTTCGGCGTCAGATCGACGGTGGCGCCGCTCCTGTGAGCGGCAGCGATCGCGACGGCCTGCTCGCCATAATGGGCGAGCCACCGTTCCTTTAACCAATCGGGCGCGTCGAGCCAGGGCGCGTCCGCAGACAGGATCGCCTCCCGCTCGCGCACGAGGCGGCGCAGAACGGCATTGACGAGGCCCGCGGCGTGGCGCGTGGCAGGCTCGTCCCGGGCGAGCCTCACCATGGTGTCGACCGCGGCATGATCCGGCACGTCGAGGAAGAGAACCTGCGCGGCTCCGGCGGCGAGGAGAGCAAACAGGCCGATATCCTTTGGCAGGCCCCGTTCGAGACGATCGGCAAGGGCCTGCCGGATCGTCCCGAAACGCCGGAAGGCGACGACGGCGATCGCCCGGGCCAGGGCCCCGTCGCGGGCCTCGAGGTCCTCTGCCCGGGTGAGCTCGTCGAGCACGTCGTCGAGCGCGATGCGGCGGCGAAGGACTTCTGCAATGGCACGCGAGGCCACGCGCCGGGCTCCAAGACCGTGACCGGCAGGCGAGGTTCTCTCCGTCACTAGCGTCGAGATCAAAATTCAGCCCCACGGACCGCGCTGGCTGCGCGCCCAGGGGCCCGTTCCCCCACGCGGCTCGGAATCGAAGGCGTGCGGCGGCTGGGCCCCCATCTCGCCGGCAAGCTCGCGCAGGGCGGCGATCCGGTTCTCCGTCGCGGGATGGGTGGAGAAGAGATTGTCCATGCCATGCCCGGAGAGGGGATTGATGATGAACATGGGAGCGGTTGCCGGGTGGCGCTCCGCGTCCGGGTTCGGAACATGCGCGACGCCGCCCGCGATCTTGGCCAGGGCCGAGGCGAGCCACATGGGCTGCCCGCAGATCATCGCTCCCATGCGATCGGCGTCGTATTCCCGCGTGCGGCTGATCGCCATCTGGATGATCATCGCGGCAAGGGGCGCCAGGATCATGGTGCCGATCATCACGAGCGGATTCGGCCGCTCGCCATCCCGGCCGCCGAACAGGAAGCCGAATTGCGCGAGAGTCGAAATCGCCCCGGCGATCGTGGCGCTCACCGTCATGATGAGGGTGTCGCGATTCTTGATATGGGCGATTTCGTGCGCGAGCACCCCGGCGAGCTCCTCGCGGCTGAGCAACCGCAGGATCCCCGTCGTCGCAGCGACGGCTGCGTTCTCCGGATTGCGTCCGGTCGCGAAGGCATTGGGCTGCGGATTCTCGATCAGGTAGACGCGCGGCATCGGAATCTCGGCCCGCGCCGCGAGATCCCGCACCATGCGGACGAGTTCCGGTGCGGTGCTCTCATCGACCTCGACGGCATGATAGGCCGCGAGCGCCATCCTGTCGGAGTTCCAGTAGGCGAACAGGTTCATCCCGGCGCCGATTAGGAGCGCGATCAGCATCCCGTTCGTTCCACCAAGCAGATAGCCCGCCACGCCGAAGAGCGCCGTGAGCGCCGCTAGCAGGAGACCGGTCTTGATGATGTTCATCGGGGTGTCCACCTCGTCACGAACGCAACCAGCGTTCGCTCGACCACATGTGGGAGCGTTACCGCAAAGGTCCAACACCACGGGCTCGACGGAGCGCCATCGACCGGATATCCCCATGGCCATGAACGAGAACAGCAAATCCACTTCGGTCGTTCCCGATTCCGGCACCATGCCCGGCAAGGAGCTGTCCCCGGCGGCACGGCGCGCCCTCGACGAGGCGGCAGCGCGACGAGCGCAGATCGACGCCAAGGCTGCCGAGATCGCCAAGTCGAAGGAGCACCAGGGTCGCGGCGGCCTGGAGCCGGTCCGCTACGAGGACTGGGAAGTGAAGGGGCTCGCGACCGACTTCTGACACCGGGGAACGGCGCCGGCTCGGTTGCGTTGCGGAATTTCGCCCGCTGGTGCAGATCTCCGCCGGGGTCGCGGCCGACCGGTCCCATGTCCATCCAGAGGGCGCCATGCACGAAGACAAGCAGATCGAGGCGGCGCGACGCCTTCTGACACATGCGGCACAGGTCCTTGCCGCGCCGGTCGCGATCAGGCTCTGGAACGGTGAAACGATCCGCCTCTCGCCGGACGCTCCGGACGATGTCGTCCTCGCAATCAACGATCCCGGTGCGATCGGCCGCCTCCTGCGGCGCCCGCGCCTCGCCAGCCTCGTCGACCTCCTCGCCGCGGGCGATTTCGATATCGTGGGCGGCACGCTCCTCGACGTCGCGGCCCGCGCCGGCACGGTCAACCGGAGGGCATTCCGGAGCCTCGACAAGAAGCTCGTCCTGAAATCGCTCTGGCCCTTTCTGTTCGCCGGCCGGGGAAACAGGAGCCGTTCGCAGGCCTATGCGGGCGCGCAGCACGCGCAGGACAGACAGGGTCGCGACAACAAGGCGCTCGTGCAGTTCCATTACGACCTGTCGAACGCCTTCTACGCGCTCTTCCTCGATCCCGAGATGGTCTATTCCTGCGCGTATTTTCCGCACTGGGACGCGAGTCTCGAGGAGGCGCAGGTCGCGAAACTCGACATGATCTGCCGCAAGCTGCGGCTGCGCCCCGACGAGCGTTTCCTCGATATCGGCTGCGGCTGGGGCGGCCTCGTCTGCCATGCGGCGCAGCGTTACGGCGTCAGCGCGCACGGAGTCACGCTGAGCGAAGCACAGTTCGAATTTGCGCGCGCGAAGATTGCGAGACTGGGTCTTGAGGACCGTGTCACCGTCGAGCTGAAGGATTATCGCGAGCTGCAAGGCACCTACGACAAGATCGCGTCGATCGGGATGTTCGAGCATGTCGGAATCGACAATCACGGCGCGTATTTCACGAAGTTGCGCGATCTCCTGCGTCCGCGCGGTTTGCTCCTCAATCATGCGATCACGCGGCCCGCGAAACGCAAGAGCTTCCGGAGGAAGCGCGCCGAATATGCGGCCATCGTGAACTACGTATTCCCGGGAAGCGAGCTCGATCACATTGGCGGCTCGGTCGCGAGTCTCGAGCGCTATGGTTTCGAAGTGCACGATGTCGAGGGATGGCGCGAGCACTATGCGCGTACGACGCGCCTGTGGTGCGAGCGCCTGTTCGCGAGACGCGACGAGGCCGAACGCGAGGTCGGCATCGAGAAGACCCGCCTGTGGCTCCTCTATCTCGCCGGCGTTTCGCTCGGCTTCGAGCGCGGCACGATCGGAATCTTTCAAACGCTCGCCTCACGGCGAGCACGCGGCTCCTCGGGACTCCCGCCGACGCGAGCGGATCTCTACGCTTCGTGATCTTGGATGATGACGCGCATCGGCGCGTTCCCTGCCGCCCCGGAAGCGACGGCCAGAACAGGCGTCGCTTGCAGCTAGCGTCCGATCCTCGACCGTTCTGGAATCTCTTCCGCCAGGACGACAAGATATGGAGTCGGCAAGAAGGGTAGGGTCTTGATTGCACCTGTTTTCCGCGCATATTAAATGCGCATATTATGCCTTCATGGGGGCGCATGTTGCATTCAGGAGCTAAGGAAACCAACCGTCGCGCAACCAACGTGACCCTGCCGGCCGATCTCGTAGCGGAGGCCAAAGCCCTGGACGTCAACCTGTCTCAGGCATGTGAGGCCGGCTTGGTGCTTTACGTGACTCGAGCCCGTCGCGCCCGTTGGCTGGAGGAGAACCAAGAAGCCATCGACGCCTACAACGAACGCGTCGAGCAGGACGGACTCATCCTCGAGGATTATCGGCGCTTCTGATGGCCCAGTTCGATGTCTACGCTGGCGTCGGTCGCTCGAACATCCATGTTCTCGATCTTCAATCCGATGCGCTCGACCAGCTTACGACTCGCATTGTTGCGCCATTGGTGCCGCGAGCTGGAACGCACGTTATCAGCATCTTGAACCCAGTGATCGAGATCCAGGGAACGCAGTTCATCATCCTGATGCAGGAGATGGCAGCCGTTCGGCTGCGCGAGTTGCAGCGCCGGATCGGTGCGCTTCAGGAATACCAGGATGAAATCAAACGCGCGCTCGATCTCGTCTTTTATGGCTTCTGAATAGTCCAAGCCCGTCAAGGCACTCACCAGTGAGCAGGAATCCTCATCACTCCGGTGCCGCTACAACTGGTCGGGATGCAAAATCAGCGTGAGACCACGACGGGCGTCCCGACGCTCACCTGATCGAAGAGATGGATGATATCTGCGTTGTGCATGCGGATGCATCCATAGGAGACGAATTTGCCGATCGACTCCGGCCGGTTCGTCCCGTGGATCGCGTATTGATCACGGTCGAGAGTCAGGGCCCGTGCTCCCATGGGATTGTTCGAGGCTCCTCCGGGGATGATGTCCGGCAGCCGCGGATTATCCCGCCGTAACTCGTCCGGCGGCGACCAAGCCGGCTTCACGTATTTTCCGTCGATCCGTGCATGCCCGGACCATTGCTTCCCGGCCCGCCCTACTCCGACGGGATAGCGCCAGGCCGTGCCGTCATCACGGACGAAATAGAGCCTGCGCTCCTCCGTCCTTACGATGATCGTCCCGGGTTCCGCCTCTCCACGATAGGGCACGATCTCTCGCGCCGAGGCCGGTGCACTGAGGAGGAAAGCGACGACAAACAGCGAAGCGCGCCGCCCGAACCTGATCATGACCGACGCTCCACCCGAAACCCGGTCCGTTCATGGAAGTAGGGAGGGAGAGCCTGTCGCTTGCTGCAGATTACATCGACCGAATCCGAATGGTCGATCATCCGGCGCTTCAGATCCATGGCTGCGGTCCCCCCGGCGCGTCAAGGTATCGCCGCAAGTGTAGGGCAGCCTCTTGCGACGGACCAGTGCAGGCTTGGCGGTTCGGATCGGAAGCGCATCATGGCGAAGTCGGATCAGTCCACCATCGAGGCGATCGTCGCCCTGGCCGAGGAGATCGGCCGGATCTCTCCCGAATGTGCCGATAAGGCCATGCAGATCGTCGACCTCGCCCGCGGTCTCGCTACGCGGCCGGACCGCAATACGATTCAGGACGCGCTCGAAGCCGACTCGCTCGAGAACAGCCTGTCGGACGTGAGCGCCCGGCGCACTGCGGACGACGTCGCCCGCGCCCTCGACGAGAGTTGAAGACACCTCCGCGCTGCAACGATTTTGATCAGGGAGGCAGTCCGCCTCGCACATGTCGTCAATGCCGGCCGCAGTCATCCAGCCCGACGCGGCTCCACTTCATAATTACGAGCCGCGGGCGCAAAGCACTGCCCGTCCCTTTGCACTCCCGTCCTTGCGAGCCGCAGGCGAAGCAATCTACCCGTCGACGAGTGCGCTCTTGAATTGCTTTACTTCGTTCGCAATGACGAAGAGGGCCTGAGAACGCGAGGAGCACTGTCGGAAACGGAATGAACTCCGGATCCACACATCGCGAGCTCTTCACGGGCAATGTTACCGCGATGACTAGCGGTCAAACTGGCCTCGTGGGTTGTCGCCGGAGTGACCTTCCGACCGAGACTCAAACCCTATCAGTAAGGCGCTCGGCGGCGAGGGCCTGTGGATCCGCTACGCGGATGCGAGCCCTCCCGAGTTCGACCAGCCCACGCCGCTTCCATTCCTGCAATTGCCGGTTGACGCTCTCGCGGGTCGCGCAGGCGAAGACGGCGAGTTCCTCCTGCGAGACCTGCAGCTCCGCCCCGTAATCCTCGACGAGTGCAGAAAGCCGCCGCGCCAGACGGGCCGAGAGTGGCAGGAGAAGACTCTCCTCCATGCGGTCACTCATCCACCGGATTCTTTCGCAGAGGAGCTCGATGAACCGGACCGCGAGAGGCGGCCGTTGCTCGAGGAGATCGAGGAAGTCGCGGCGGCGGATCATGAACAGATCAGTGGGCTCGGTGGCGGTGGCATCGGCCGTCCGGGCGCGGCCGTCGAGGAGGGCAACCTCGCCGAACACGTCGCCGGGTCCGAGCAGATTCAGCGTCAGCCGGCGGCCGGCATCCGTGCCGGTGGCGATGCGGATCTGCCCGCGCCGCACGGCATAGAGCGCATCACCTGCATCGCCCTTCTGGAACAGCACCTCCTCGCGTCCGAGCGAGCGCGTCACGCACAGGGCCGCAATCGCATTGACGGCCTCCTCGCCGAGACCAGCGAAGAACGGGTTCGCTGCGAGGAGCCGCGCCAGTGCGTTCGGTTCGGGCTTCGGCGCGAGCATGAAGTCCTCCTCCGATCCCAGAATGAACGCTCGGCCCGCCAGCCCGTGTGATCGGCATCACGGAAAGCCGCGGCCAAACGCTCAATGAAGCTCAGGGCCGGTGGGCTGCGTACTCCCGCTTTGTAGCAGCGAACGCCCAGAGAGACACGCGATGATATCGAACGCGGGCGCTGTCCATGCGGCGCCCGACCCGCGAAGCATCGAAGGATTGCCTTGAGGGGCTACCCTTACCCGTCGCCCTGTGGGCAACGGCCTCGTCCCTGGCGAGAGAAGGAACCGCTACGCTTCCCGAAGGCGCACCGCAGAATGGAGGCTGGCTCGAGCGTAGACGAATCTGGCCCGCCGCTGCGCGCGGCTCTTAATCCCCGTTCCTGCGCGCCTGGAGGAGCTTCTGCTTGAGGTCGTGCTGGGCGAACGGCTTCTGGAGGACGGGCCGGTCGCGGAACGAATCCTTGATGCCCTGGCTGCCATAGCCCGTCGAGAAGACGAACGGAATCGAGCGCGCCTGAAGAGCCTCGGCCACCGGATAGATCGATTCGCCCGCGACATTCACGTCCAGAATCGCGATGTCGACCTTTTCCTTCTCGACGGCTTCGAGCGCGGCGGCGAGGCGCGCCGACGGCCCCACGACCTCGCAGCCGAAATCGAGCAGCATATCTTCCAGCAAAAGAGAAATTGCGGCCTCGTCTTCGACCACGAGGACCCGCAGCCCGCTCAGGTCACCTGCCAGACTTTCGATCACGTCCATCCAACCCGCATTATTTTGACGAAAAGATTAGCATTCGGCTCAGGCGCCGGGAAGAACTTCATGAAGGGAACGGTTTCGTCGATTACATAGATTAAGGCGAGAGATCATTCCCCAAACAGCGTGAGCGACTAAAACACGAACGCGTCGGCTATGCGAACACGGGTTCGCCACGCTAGACTTTGCGGAACGGACAGACAAGGACTTGGGATGATGGCCTTACGATTGCTGCGCCGCACTGTGGCGGCTCTCTGTCTTGCGTGCGCTTCCGCCGCGATGTCCGGGCTGGTCTCGACGGGGGCTCTCGCCCAGTCCCGGCAGCCGGTCGTCGTCGCATCGAAGATCGATACCGAAGGAGCCCTGCTCGGCGAGATGATCGCGCTCGTGCTGGAGCATCAGGGCATTCCAGTCGAAAAGCGGGTGTCCCTCGGGCCCACCAAGGTCGTCCGCACCGCGCTCCTCTCGGGCGAGATCGATATCTATCCCGAATACACCGGAAACGGAGCCTTCTTTCACGACATCCCGAATGACAAGGCATGGACCAAGGCCCAATCCGCCTTCGAGCTCGTGAAGAAACTCGATAAGGAGAAGTACAACCTCGTCTGGCTCGACCGGGCGCCCGCCAACAATACCTGGCTCATCGCCGTCCGCGGCGACCTCGCCCGGCGAGAAAATCTCGCGACGATGGAGGATTTCGCCAGGCTCGCGAAGCGCGGTGGCGTGCTGAAGCTCGCCGGCTCCGCGGAGTTCGTCGAGAGCCCGGCCGCCCTCCCGGCCTTCGAGCGCGTCTACGATTTCAAGCTCCCCCGCGATCAGATCGTCATTCTGCCGGGAGGCGACACGGCGGTCACGATGCGCGCCGCGGCCCAGGGCGTGAGCGGCGTGAACAGCGCCATGGTTTACGGAACGGACGGAGCCATCGCGGCGCTCGATCTCGTCGTGATGGAGGATACGCGCGGCGCGCAGATCGTCTACGAGCCCGCTCCGGTCGTTCGCGCCGAGGTGCTTAATCGCTACCCCGCCATGGCGCAGACCCTCTCCCGCGTCTTCGGCTCGCTCTCGCTCAATCGTCTCCAGAGCTTGAATGCGCAGATCGCCGTCGAGGGGCAGCCGGCCCGCGAAGTCGCCAAGAGCTATCTCGAGCAGCAAGGCCTGCTGCCCTGAACTCCGAGCCTCCAGAGGAGCGGGATCCGGAAAAAAGCGGGTTGGGTGCGGCTCTTGCAATCCGGCTCGCCTTTGCCGTCGTCGCCGTCGTGGCCCTGGCCGTTCTCCCGACACTCTCCGTCGCCCCCAACCGATTGCTGCCGGGCCGGCCGGTCGCGGCAGCCGATGCCCTGGGAATCTGGCTCTTCGGAGCCGCAGCCCTGGTTATCGGGGCCGAGCTCCTGTCGAGATCGGCCGTGGATTCCGCACGGCTCATGGCTCCCGTGCTGACCCTGGCGGCTCTCCTGGGGATACTGGCTTTGGCCGGCAGGGCAGCCGAAGCGGCGCTCGCCGGGCAGTCACCCTCGGCACGCGCAGCCCTCGGGGCCGGCTTCTGGCTCGGCGGCGCCGCGCTCCTGGCGCTCGCCTGGGAGCAGGCCCGGCTCGCCATCCCCCGCTCTGGCCCGTTCCTCGTCTCGGCCGTGTTGTTCGTGGGTCTCGCTGCGCTCGTGACGGCAGGATTCCTCGACCATCTGTCCCTCGTCGTCGAGGCCAGGGCCAGGTCGCAGGCATTGCAGGCCGCGATCTTCGAGCACCTCGTGCTCTCCGCCGGGGCGCTTGCCCTGGCGCTCGTCGGCACGCTGCCGATCGCCGCCCTTTCGCTCGCGGCGCCGCGGCCGGCCGCGGCAGCCCAGACAGCCCTGAGCGTCGTTCAGATCATCCCGGCCGTGGCTCTCTTCGCCCTGCTCCTCCCTCTCATCGCAGCCCTGCTCGTCCAGATGCCCGTCCTGAGGCAGATCGGAATCCGGGCCATCGGACCCGCTCCGGCGCTGATCGGCGTAGCTGCCTACTGCGCGCTCCCCCTGCTGCGAGGGCTCGTCGGCGGGTTGCACAGCCCTGATCCGGCGGTGCTCGAATCCGGGCGGGCCATGGGTTTCAGCCGCTGGCGACTGCTCGTCGCCGTGCGCCTTCCGCTCGGATGGCCCGTCCTCGCATCGGCGCTCCGGGTCGCGGCCGTCCAGAGCATCGGGCTCGTCACGCTCGGAGGACTGATCGGCGCCGGCGGGCTCGGCGCCCTCGTGTTCGAGGGAATGGCGCAATTCGCGACGGACCTCATCCTCCTTGGGGCGCTTCCGATCATCGTCCTGGCCCTGGTCGCCGATGCGATCCTCGGGCTGGCGCTCCCCCGGTCCGGAGCGCGGCGATGAGCCTCTCCCAACGCGGTGTGGTCCCGGTCTGTCGTCCGGCAGTAATCTCCGATGCGGCCCGCGGGCTGGTGCTCCCGCCGAGCGGAAAGCCACGATGATCGTCTTCGAGGATGTCACCGTCCGTTATCGCGGCGTACCTGCCCTGGAAGGCGTCAATCTCACGATCCAGGAGGGCGCTTTAGGGGTATTGGTCGGGCCGTCCGGATCCGGCAAGTCGACCCTGATCCGGCTCGTCAACCGGCTGGTGGAGCCCGACCGCGGCCGGGTTCTCGTGCGCGGCATCGACGTGATGGCGCTCGATCCACCCGAGCTCCGCCGCTCGATCGGCTATGTCATCCAATCCGTCGGCCTCTTTCCGCACCGGACCGTCGCCCGGAACATCGCCACCGTGCCACGGCTCCTGGGCTGGCCGCGCGCTCGCATCGATGCGCAGGTCGATGCGATGCTCGAACTCGTCCGCCTCGATGGTTCGTTTCGGCACCGCTACCCGGACGAGCTCTCAGGCGGCCAGGCACAACGGGTCGGGCTGGCACGGGCGCTCGCCGCCGAGCCCGACATCCTGCTCATGGACGAGCCCTTCGGGGCGGTGGATCCGATCACGCGCCGCGAATTGCAGGGAGAGCTGACGCGGATCCATCGGGAGACCGGCAAGACGATCCTGCTCGTCACGCATGACCCGCGGGAGGCGCTCGATCTCGCGACCCTGATCGTCGTGCTCCGCGCCGGACATATCGTTGCCGCGAGCCGCCCGGAGATCCTCGCCCACGAGCCCGGGGCGTTTGCGCGCGACCTCTTTGGGGCCGACACCTTGATTCTCGATCGCCTCCGCCGCCGCCATGTCGGGGCCTTCGTGTCCGGCGAAGCACAGGACGAGGATCCGTCGATTTCCGCCGAGGCCCCGCTCAGCGAGGCCCTCCTGTGCATGATGGAGACTGGCCGGGAGCGCTTGCGGGTGGTCGATGCCGAGGGGCGGGCGATGGGCAGCATCACATTCCACGCCATCTTGGAGACGGCGCCGTGAGCGACGGGCGGACCAGTCCGGCCCCGCTCCTGGTGCTCGCCCTGATGGCGGCCGTGATCGCTCATCCCGCGGTTGCCGCGATGTTCCTCCAGGGCCTCGGCCGGCCGGCCCAGAGTTCCGTCCCGGTGGAGCGCTTGATCGTGCTCGCGATGGATCATGCGGCCGTTGCAGCTTTCGGTGTCACCCCCGCGCTCATCCTGGGCATGGGTCTCGGTATCCTGGTGACTCGCAAAGGCTTCGTGACTTTGCGGCCCTTCGCGGATTCGCTCTCGACGCTCGCCCAAGCGACCCCGCCGGTCGTCGTGGTCGCGCTCGCCTTCCCAATTCTCGGATTCGGCATCCTGCCGACCGTCCTTGCGCTCGCGATCTACGGCATCATGCCGGTCTACCGCGCCACCGCCGCGGCTTTCGAGACCTTACCGGCCACCATTCTCGAGGCGGCGCGGGCTCTCGGAATGTCGCGGCGCCAGATCCTCGTCGAGGTCGAGCTGCCGCTGTCCGCACCGCTGCTCGCCGATGCGGCCCGAACGGTCCTTCTCCTCGGCATTGCGACGGCTGCCGTCGGTGCTTTGGCAGGCGCCCAGACTCTCGGCACGCCGATCATCACCGGCCTGCAGACCCAGAACGACGTCACGGTCTTGCAGGGGGCCGCCGCAACGGCGGCGATGGCCTGCGCGGCCGATGCTCTTTGCCTGCTCGTCATGCGCTGGTGGCAGGTGCAGCCGGCGTCGGATGCAAGCACGAGCCTTGCAGGAGACGCGATACGCGCAACATAATTCATCATGGATTTCTTCTCGGGCTTTCGTGACTTGATCGACAGGGCGCTCGGGCCCGAACCACCCGAGGAGCACGATCTCCATGTTGCGGCTGCCGCACTCCTCATGCTCGTCGCGAAGGTGGATGGCCGCATTCTCGATGTCGAGGAGCGTGCGCTGCACACCCTGCTCGCGGCCCGCTTCGGCCTTTCCGAGGCAGAAGCCGAGAGGCTCCTCAAAATCGTGGACGAGACCGAGTCCGATCTGTCCGACCCGCAGACCGTGATCAATCGCATCCTGCACGAGGTCTCCGTGGAAGAGCGCGGGCGTCTGCTCGCCCTCGGCTTCAGGATCGCTGCCATCGATGGCGTCGTTCACGACTTCGAGGACGATCTGCTTTGGCGCGTGGGGATGCGACTCGGATTCTCAGACGAGGAAGTCGTCGCCCTGCGTGAGGAGGCGATACGCCATCTCGTCTCGCCCCCTCTCGACACGCACTGAATGCGAATCCCTTCCGCTTTCGACCATTCCCTCCAGCCATGCTTTCCGTGTTCACAGATTTCGTCCATGCGTCCTGATCCGGATCGAAAGAAGACCCGGAGGCGCAAACCAAAGTCCCCGGTGCTGATCGTGCTTCATCAGGAGCATTCGACGCCAGGGCGGGTCGGGCGCCTCCTGCAGGAGCGGGGCCATCCGCTCGACATCCGTCGTCCGCGCTACGGTGATCCCTTGCCGTCGACGCTCGCCGAACATGCGGGCGCAGTGATCTTCGGCGGCCCGATGAGCGCGAATGATCCCGAGGATTACGTGAAGGCCGAGATCGACTGGATCGAGGTGCCCTTGGGCGAGAACAAGCCCTTTCTCGGCCTTTGCCTCGGTGCGCAGATGCTGGCACGGCAACTCGGCGCGCAGGTCTGGGCGCATCCGGAGGGGCGCGCCGAGATCGGATATTATCCCCTCGTTCCGACCTCAGCCGGCGAGACATTGTCGTCGGAAATCGGCGCGCCCTGGCCGAGCCATGTCTATCACTGGCATCGGGAGGGCTTCGACTGCCCTCGCGGTGCAGAGACGCTCGCGACAGGGGACGATTTCCCGACCCAGGCGATCCGCGTCGGCGAGAGTGCTTTCGGCCTGCAGTTCCACCCCGAGGTCACGCACGCGATGCTGTGCCGGTGGACCATCCGCGCCGCAGAGCGACTTTCCCTTCCGGGCGCTCAGGACCGAGCACGCCAGATCGAGGGCCGCCTGATGTACGATCCGCACGTCTCGCACTGGCTCGACGCCTTCCTGGATGCCTGGCTGGGTGACGGTGCCGCTCCTCGCCGCGCGTCGCACGGAAGAGGCGCACGTCAACGCAGGGAATGATGACGGTGCGCAGCGCGCCCTTGTGACGTTCTGCGCGCGTGTGTCTTCATCGTCAGTCACAGACGACAATGCACGGTCCGTGACTTGCCTCTTCGTCATCACGAGCCGGGGCGGTGCGCACAGCCCTTTCCGCCACACTCCCGTCATTGCAAGCCGGAATCGTGATGCACTGCCCATTCCGTTGCACTTCCGTCCTTGCGAGCCAGAGGCGAAGCAATCTACCCGTCAACGGATGCGCCGCTGGATTGCCTCACTGCGTTCGCAATGACGAGGAGGGCGTGAGAGCCGGGTGAGCACTGCCGGAAATGAAAATAGTCACAAAGTCCACTTCCATCACAGCACACGCAATGACGGTGACACCTACTTCTGCGCCGTCACCGTAGGAGTCGGTTGTGGATCGCCGAATGCGATCCAGGCCAATTCGTCCTGGCCTTCCTGCTTGATGAAGTGGTAGCCCGTCTCGTCCCAGGGAAGGACGGCGCCGACGGTGTTGTCGAGGACGAAGTCGCCGCGATCCGTGTGGACGAGGAGCACGGCGTGCCCCGCGCCGGCCCGGTCGAGCACGACGGCCATCCTGAGGGCCCGCCGCGGCAGACCCGCTTCGACGAGGCGCTGGCGCTTCAGGAGCTGGATGTCCTCGCAATCACCCTGCCCATCGTCCGGATAATCCCAGCGATCCTCGACGCCCCAATGCACATCGTCCGGGATTGGCGCGATCGCGAGGTTCACCTGCTCGTTGATGGCGACGATCCTGCTCCAGACATCGGAATCGAGCGTAATACGGCTGGCTTCGGATCGATCGATTGTGCATTCGGCAGGGGTTCGTGTGCAGAACTCCGACCAGGCCAGCGTCGGGCGTGCCTCGAGGCCGGATGTAGGAATGGATGTCGAGAGGGGGATGGGCCCGGCATTGTCCTCGGCGCGTGCTGTGTCGGGATGCATGCCTACAAAGAGGAGGCCCGCGACGATGACGGTCCTCCACGCCCAGTCGAACAAGCCCGGCATACTCCCCTCGCTCGCTTGTCATTCTCCCGAGAGCAAGCAAGTCGCGGGCCAGACCGAGGCGATGGAGGCGGGCCGGCACGATGTCCTGCCCCATCCCTCCTTTCACGGCCCGTCGGCGAAACGGTGCTCATTCGACAATTGAGCTGTAAATTTCTTAACAGGTCGTGCCTTACATCACGCCTTGGATTTCAGACCCGATGATGACGAACGAGGCCATGGCTTGCGCTCCGTCAGGAGCGGCATCAGCGACCGCGGCAGAGCCGCGGCGATCACTGGCCTGGAGCTTTCTTCTCCCGGGGGGCGGCGCAATCCTGGTCCTCACCGGCGCCCTCGCGCTCTACACGCGCCATGCTGTGCTGGCCGCCGCTCTCGAGACGGCGGCATTGATGGGCGAGCCGCCGCTCGACCGGATTCTGGCCGACGCCGAACGGCTTTCCTCGCACCTTGTACTCGCCGTGATCCTCACGGGCGTGGTGCTGCTCGTCCTGCTGCTTGCGAACATGTTGCGGCTGACGAAACCGATACAGGATCTCACCATGATGGCTCGCACGCTCGCGGCCGGCGAAATGCAAGGCCATTTCGCGCATCTGGAGCGGGAGGACGAACTCGGTGCGATCGCTCGCGCCTTGCAGGTCCTGCGCGGACAGCAAGTCGAGCTCGCTGTCGCGAAGGACCGTGCAGAGGCCGCCGCACAGGCACAGGCCGAATTTCTCGCCAATATGAGCCACGAGATCAGGACGCCGCTCAATGGCATTCTCGGTTACACCGAACTTCTCCTCGAACGATCGGAACTCGGCGGCGACAAGCGGCGCGATGTCGAGCGGATCCAGACGGCGGGCGCGGCGCTCCTGACTGTCGTGAACGACATTCTCGATTTCTCGAAGATCGAGGCCGGCGAGATCGAGCTGGAGCCGCACCCCTTCTCGCCCGGCGCGCTCGTCGACAATGCCGTGTCGATCGTGAAGAGTGTCGCCGTCAAGCGAGGGCTCGCCGTCCATAGCGAGATCGACGATGAGCTGCCGACGCATCTCGTGGGTGATCAGGATCGCTTGCGTCAGGTTCTGCTCAATCTGCTGAACAATGCGGTCAAATTCACGGCAGCTGGAAGCATCACGATTCGCGTGCAGCGGCTCGGTGCGGGCGATCATTGCGTGTTGCGGTTCTCCGTCAGCGATACCGGAATCGGCATCCCGGCGGATCGCAAGGAGTTTCTCTTTGAGCGGTTTAGTCAGGTGGACGGGTCCATTCGACGCCAGTTCGGAGGAACCGGTCTCGGTCTCGCCATCTCGAAACGTCTCATCGAGCTCATGGGGGGAGAGATCGGCGTCGACAGCGAGCTTGGCGAAGGATCCACCTTCTGGTTCACCGTCGATCTACCGGTCTTCGAGAATCCCGCGCGCGACGTTCCTTCCCATTCCGCCGAGGCCTCCTTTCAACCGGCTTCGATCCTTCTCGTCGATGACAATGAGATCAACCAGGAGATCGCGCGCTCGGTTCTCCAGGCAGCGGGTCATACCGTCGATATCGCGAGCGACGGCGCCACAGCCGTGATGGCGGTTCAGAAGAACAGCTATGACGTTGTGCTGATGGATATCCAGATGCCCGTCATGGACGGCATGACGGCGACACAGCGCATTCGCGCGCTCGATGGGGAAGCGCGCCATGTCCCGATCGTTGCCATGACGGCGAACGTGCTCCCGCAGCAGGTCCGTGTCTTTCTCGAAGCCGGCATGAACGATCATCTCGGAAAGCCGTTCAAGCGCGACACTCTGCTGGATGTGATCGCGCGAACGCTGCGTGCGGCACGAAAGGTCGAACCAGCGGGTTCTGCGGCTTGAATCCCGGTCTCGTATGATCTCGGCTCACAGCGACGTGGGTGAATCGTTTGGAGCGGCATCCCGATTGCCGGAACACGGATGAGCCACGCGATCGAAGGCGTGCCCGTCGGGAACCCGGCGTCGGAGGCAGCCGTTCACGCGCTAGCTTGCCCTTGCGATCACCGGTACTCCGAGATGAGCAATCTCATTCGCGTTCTCCTCGCGATCCTCCTCCCGCCCGTCGGTGTCTTTTTCACCGTCGGTTTCGGCGGGGCCTTCTGGCTCAACATCCTTCTGACGATTCTGGGCTACATCCCGGGTATCGTGCACGCCGTCTGGATCATCGCGAGGCATTCACGCTGAAGGGCTCGCCGCCCGAGGCGAGCCCTATCGCGCCGTCTCCGTCTGTCGCACGCCGGCCCGCCCGGTGCAGGCCATCCGATCTCCG
>NZ_LN811350.1:464238-518732 GCF_001006805.1 Microvirga massiliensis
AGCACTCGCGGGCTCGAAGCGGTGAATGTGGGACAGTTCGGTGATTGTCGTCATGGTTCAACAGGCCCCCATGGCTCGATCAGGCATGCAGGGTGTCACTCTCGTCGAACCCGAGATAGGGGGCGGAGCCCGGAGTTTCGATTGCATGCGCGCAAGATCGAGGCTGCGGCGAAGCGCATGATCCTGTGAAACCTCGCTCTCCGAAGGCAGAGATCATGCGTTCGAATCGTGTCGGGTGCGCCATTTTTCCACCACTCCAGAACAAAACTGGGCACTGGGTTCCACGCTCGACCTAAAGCAGAAACTCGCTCGTAATCAGCGGGACCTACGACAATGACGCATAAACGACGTTTGAGCTTGGCGACGCAAAAGTGCCTTTTGTGCCGAAATGTTCCGTTGCAGGTATGGAGGCCAAGGGCCATTCTGTCGATGTTGTGGGCGAAGGCTTTCTTGAGGTGGGTTCGCCTTTCAATCTGGCTATCGAGATTGGCGAGCCTGCAAGAGACGAGTTAGCTGTCGTGAATGGCCACGGTGAAAGTCGCGTCACCGGACTTGAGGTCGATGCGGCAACTACTCGGGATAGACCTGAACGTCCTCCGGCCCCGGCTTGTTGAAAAGGATGAATACCAAGGGGTTGCCGGGCTCGGACATTGCATCGCTGCGTTGGCCCGTTATCTCTCCGGCCACGCCGCTTATATACTCCGCAACCACCTCGCCGAAGCTGTCGCGCTGAATAGCAACCTTCTGTCCGGCTTCAACTTTGTCGTTGAGTTTAACCAGATGCTCAACGAGCCCGCCCGCGGTGGCCAGGATCGGGAACGCGCTGTTGCCGACAAAGACAGTCACGTCCTTGCCTGTACGTCCCATTGGCCCGGCAACGATGCCGTGATGCTTGAGGACGTTCATTGTGCCTTCCACGAAGAGCGAGATCATCTCCGGGTCCAGGACGCGCGCAGCGCCTATTTCCGGCGTGAAGGACGGGATGCCCACGTCCATAAACGCGTTGTGCAGGACACCGGGATATACATGATTGTCGAAGATCTGGCCGACAGGATAGAGCTCCACCATCGCCTTGACCTCGGGCGCATCCATACCGCCAATATTGAATGCGGTGACTTCGAATCCGGTCGTCCCGGTGTGGAAGTCGATCGCGAAGTCGGCGTTCGGCCGCAGCAGCCGGTTGAATAGAAGTCCGGCGTGTCGGCTGGGTGCGGTGGCGCCGTTCTCGTTCCCGGGCCACTCCCGATTCATATCGATCAGATCGATGCCTCTGCCCTGGTTGGGCCATCTGCGCTGCATGCTTTCCAGGGCCGGGCGGGACACGTCCGTAACCGCCATCACCGTGCCCGACATCTGCGCCGGGTCGAGCTGGTTCATCACGGTCTGGACCGCATGCACAGAACTCATCTCGTCGCCATGCACGCCACTGGTCAGGACGCCGCGCTTGCCCGGCAGTGCGCCCTTGGCTACCGTCACCGATACATACCAGTGCTGTCCAGTCGGCATCTCAGCGCCCTGAAAATACAAAAGGTGCTTCTTGCCGGGCTCCAGGTCATTGACGTCGAGCGCGCTGACGACCTTTTTGCCTTTGATAACGTCGCCGGTATAGACCGTTCCTAAGGCCGCATTGGCAGGGGGTGTCGCTGCGTCCTTGGCATTCGCAGCGCCAGTGTTGACGGCGACGCCGACCGTGGCAATGGATGCCATTATCAGATCGCGGCGGTCGATGCCTTTTGCAGACTTGTCCGGCATGACGGGGTCCTTTGTGATTGTGAAAGGCAGCGTTCGTACGACGGCGCGGCATGCACATCGGTCACAAAATTCCGTGCGGCGTAAAATACGGGTGTGCCGCTGAACTCGCAAGGTTGTGTGATTTCTGCGGGAGGTATGTCGGGGCTTGTGATCTTGCGGCGTTGTTCGTCAAGGCCCAGAGATGGCGCAAAGCAGAACTGTCGCTTAAATATCGGCTGCGAGAACAATCACATGAGAGTTCCCAGTCTCATCCTCTCCGGCGCGCCAAATTGCTACCACTCCAGAACGACACCGAGCATCGCCCCCAGTGAGCCATCGGACAGGCACCGTCCGTCAGCAGTGCTCGGCCAGTACGGTCGCCAGCACCGCAACACCCCGTCGAATCGCGTCGGCGTCGAGTCCGGCATAACCGAGAATGAATCCGGCCACCGCCGGTCGGGGCTCGGTTGGGTCATACAGCGGTGAAACGGGATACAGGCCGACCCCGGCTGCTCGTGCGGCCGCTACGAGCGCGGGCTCGCGGTCGGCAGCGGCGCCGTTGATCCAGGCGACGACGTGCAGTCCTGTGTCAGCTCCCGCGATGGTGACCGCCGGGTCCAGATCGTCCGCCAACGCCTGCAGCAGCACCGCCCTTCGCTCGGTGTTCTTTCTGCGGATGCTGCGGACGTGACGCTCGTAAGCGCCGCTCGCCAGCAGTTCGGCCAGGGCGTCCTGTTCCAGCAGCGGGGTGTGCCGGTCCGTCAGGCGCTTCGCCTCGCTGAACGCCCGGCACAAAGCGGTGGGGGCGACGAGATAGCCGAGCCGCAGGGTCGGCGAGAGCGTCTTGGAAACCGTGCCAACGTAGATCACCGTCTCCGCGCCGAGGGTCTGCAGAGGCGGGATAGGGGCGATGTCGTGACGATACTCACCGTCGTAATCGTCCTCGACGATGCAGGCACCTGTCCGTGTAGCCCAGGCCAGGAGCGCGCGCCGACGCGTTGCCGAAAGCACGCCGCCGAGCGGAAACTGGTGCGATGGCGTCACGTAAGCCAGACGGGCCAAGGGCAGGGCCTCCGTCCTGAGCCCATCCCCATCGACCGGAATGGGCACGGCAACGCCACCGGCCGCCGCGAAGGCATGACGCGCCAGGAGGTAGCCAGGGTTCTCGATCACGAAGGGATCGCCGGGATCGAGCAGCAGCCGCGCGCAGAGGTCGAGCCCTTGCTGCGAGCCGTTCACGATCACGATCTGGTCCGGCGTGCAACGGATGCCGCGGGCACGCCAGAGATAGCCTTGAAGCGCGGTGCGCAGGGCGGCCGTTCCCTGAGGGTCACCATAAAGCAGCCGTGCGGTGCGCCGGAGGCTGGCCTCGTTCAACGCGCGCCGCCAAGCCAACACCGGAAAGTCCGCAGCAGACAGATCACCATAGCGAAAGTCCGCAACGCGGGCCGTCTGCGCCACCGCTGGAGAGGGCAGAGCGAGCAGGCGTTGCGCGAAGGCTGAGAGATGACGGGGCGCAGCGGCCGGGGAGGGCGTCGGCGATGCCGCAGCTCCGAGCCCGTGAGCCACGATTGCGCGAGCCCCGGGCCGGGTGGCCAGGTAGCCCTCCGCGATGAGCTGGCTGTAGGCCGCCGTCACGGTCGTGCGGGATACGCCCCATTCGGCTGCTAAGGCCCGCGTAGACGGCAGGCGGTCACCCGGCTGGTAGATTCCGGCGTGGATCTGCTCCTTGATCGCCGCGATGATCCGGCGCGCGACGCCCTCCTCCCCCAACTGGCCCACATCAAACTTCCTAAACTGGCTGTTTCTGGCAAGCCAGATTGCCGGTATCTGATCTGGCAGCGCAAGGAGTTCCGCGATGTACACGCCCCCCGCCTTCCGCGACGAAGACAGGGACAGCCTGCTGGCCACGATCCGCGCTGCGCGGCTGGCGAATTTCGTCACTGCCACGGCGGACGGTCCGCTCGTCACACCGCTGCCCCTCTTCCTCGACGAGAGCGAGGGCGAGCACGGCGTGATCTATGGCCATCTCGCGAAGGCCAATCCGCAGTGGCGTGTCCCGCCGGTGGGCGATGGTCTCGCGATCTTCATGGGTCCGGACGCCTACGTGACGCCGGCGTGGTATGCGACCAAGGAGGAGACCGGGAAGGTCGTCCCGACTTGGAACTACGTCACGGTCCATGCGCACGGCCCCGTGGAGTTTTTCCACGATGCAGATCGCTTGCTCGACGCCGTTGTGCGGCTGACGAACCTGTACGAGCAGCCGCGGGCGACGCCGTGGGAGGTGAGCGAAGCGCCAGCCGACTTCATCGCCGCTCAGCTGCGCGGCATTGTTGGCATCCGCATGCCGATCATCCGCCTGGTAGGCAAGCGCAAGTTGAGCCAGAACCGGAATGCGACCGACCGTGCTGGTGTGGCTGCCGGTCTCGCCGCGAGCGAGCGGGCTTCTGACCGCGAGCTCGCCCCTCTCATCCCGTTGTGAAATGTGCCATGCAGGCAGCCATGCTTTCCCTGCTCGCCGTTGCAGCAGGGATCAGTATCGTCTCCGGCAGGTGCTACACGCGCACCCTCACACGGCTTTGAACTCAGCCGCCTGATCAGGATTCAGGAACTACTTCATCGGTGTCGTCACAGTCATGCCAGACCTGACCCAGCTCGCCTTGTACTTCGCCGCGGCTTTCGTGCTCGCCGTCACGCCCGGTCCGGGAATCTTCTACGTTGCAGCGCGTACTCTCGCTGGCGGTCGTGCGGAAGGCGTGGCCTCCAGCTTCGGCACCGGATTGGGCGGCTTGGTCCACGTCCTCGCGGGCAGCTTGGGCGTTTCTGCCATCGTGCTCGCGAGCGCGGAACTCTTCTCCGCGCTGAAGCTGATCGGCGCTGCCTATCTTGTCTGGCTCGGCCTTCGCACTTTCCGGTCCACCCGCCGGGACGCGTCGACAGGTTTGAACGGTGGATCCGCGGCGCTGCCGATCGGGCCGCAGCAGGCGTTTCGTGAAGGAGTGCTGGTCGAGGCGCTGAACCCGAAGACAGCAGCCTTCTTCATTGCCTTCGTTCCGCAGTTCGTGGACCCGACTGAAGGCCATGTCGCACTGCAATTCGTGGTGCTCGGCTTCGTGTCGGTTGCACTCAATACCCTCGCCGACGTCGTGGTTGCCTTTGCGGCGAGCGCCATCCGACAAGGTGCAGCAGCACGTCCCGCGTTAATCTCCCGCCTGCGAGAGGCGTCGGGAGCTGCGATGATCGCGCTCGGAATCGGCCTCGCTCTGGCGAAGCGCCCTGCGACCTGATTTCTGTGGCTCCAAAGTTTGGGGCATGAACGACTCCTCTTCTGCTGTACGATCAGGCTGTCCATTGCGACAACCTCATTGCAACGCCCAGTGCCGCGGGTATTCGAGCTGCATAGCGACGAAATAGGCGGTACGCATTCCGTAGCGCGCCGCGATTCCGCGAGGGGACTGGTTCAATACTTCTGCCGGTCGTCGATCTCCGATTGACGGAAGCAGTCGCTCCACGGGCCAACTCGCGGAGATTTGGTCCGGGACAATGCGGACACCGTTGCCGGTCTCGAGCGCATTGGCTGCGCCGACGAAGGTCACCGCGCGTGATCGACAAGTCCGTGACCAAGCATCCGTGACGAGCGCAAGTGATGCTTCATCAATGCCCGGCACAAGCTTCATGCCGAGCTGCTCATGATTCCAGAAAACGAGCCGATTGCTGACCGCCGTCAACGCGAATGGGCGCGTGAACTGGAACGCATCGCTGTCGTGACGCGCCTCCCAGTCCATATGGCGATCATTCTTCGATGACTTTGCTGTTCGCTATCGTTGTTGCCGCCGATCGGGGCCCTCAGCGAGCGGCACGCTCGGCTGCCATCGGATGATCGTAGCCCTCGACCAGAATGATGTGCGACTGCGCCGCCTCCTGGCGGACTTTCGCGATCTTTTGGTAGGCCGGGTTATGGTAGAAAGCACGAGCGCGCTCGATCGAGTCGAACTCGAGCACGACGATCCGGGATACCGCGTGCTCGTCCTCCACGGTTTCGACCGGGCCACCGCGGACGAGAAAACGTCCGCCGAAACTGGCGATCACTTCCGGCGTCTTGAGCCGGTATTCCTCGTATCGCTTCGGATCGGTGATCGTCACCCGTGCGATCAGGTAGCCCTTCACCTTGTCCCTCCCGTTCGTGTCGAACCCGCGCCCACCTTCCACAGCGGGGATATCGCTTGAACGGTCTTCATGCCACGGGCCCGGCCCGCAGTCCCGACTGGTCGTTCCGCAGTGTCTCAAATGTAACAGGCACGAGGATTTGCCCGTTCCCTTATGACCGGATCTGCCGGACATCGGCAATTTTCTGCGCCCTGATGGTCGTCCTGCGTAGAGCAGGCGACCATGACGGGATAAAACCCGTCGCAGCGGCCCTTCCCGATGGGCACGGGTCGATTCGCGTGTGTTGCGGTGATGGTTTCGTTCGGAACGCACCGTGGCCACAAACTCACCGCATTCCGGCCATCTGGTGCCGGACCCTATTTTTGGTCGAGACAAGGTGTCGATGCCGTCGACGAGGCTGTCCCGCCGGTGCGGGAAGATCATGTTTGCGTTCGGAGCCTTCGTCGCTTCGGGTTGCGCCATTCCCGAACCGGCTCACGCCTTCCCGTTCGACTTCTTCGGGCTGTTCGGCTCGGACAAGGACGGCCCGCCGCCCGTGACCCCGAATGCCGTCGTCTACGACGTCGTCTTCGAAGGGGTGCCCGACAAGGGATTGGAGCAGTCCCTGCGGGATGCCTCGACGCTCTATCGCCTTCGGGAGGAGCCGCCGCCCGACGGAACCGGCGTTCTGCGCCGGGCGGAAGCGGACCTGCCCCGTCTGACCGACGCCCTGTGGGGCGCGGGCTATTATGACGGCCTGGTCACGATCACCGTCGCGAGTGTTCCCGTTGCGGGGGAAAGCCGGGACAATGCGGCGATCCGCCGGGCCGAAGCCCTGCGCGGCCGGGCCATCGTGCCGGTCAGGATCGTAGTTCAGCCGGGTCAGCTTTTCACGATCAGCGATGTGCTCGTGCTGAGTGCCGAGACAGGCGCCGTCTTTCCCCCGGACGTGCTCCCCGCGCGCGTGACGCGCCTGAAGGCCGGTGATCCCGCGAGCTCGGCGTCGGTTCTCGCCGCCGAGGCTCGCATCGTCGACCATTTTCGGAGTCGGGGGTACCCCTTTGCGAAGATCGCCCGCCGCGACCCTGTGGTCGATCATCGCTCGAAGACCATGCACGTGTCGTTCTTCGTGGATCCCGGCCCGGTCGCGGGCCTCGGTCCCGTGACAGTTCGTGGAACCCAGGACGTCGATCCAGCGGTCGTGCGATCCTTCATCTACACGGAGCCGGGAGACCCGTATTCGCCGAAAGCCCTCGCCGACATCCGCAAATCCGTCAGCCGGATCGAGGCGCTTGCCTCGGTGCGCGTCCGCGAGGCGGAGGCGCTGGATGCCTATGGAAACCTTCCGCTCACCGTCGACGTCACCGAGCGCCCGCCGCGTCTGTTCGGCTTCGGCGTGCAATACTCGACGATCGACGGGCCCGGTGCGCGGGTCTATTGGGCCCATCGCAATCTGTTCGGGGGCGCCGAGCGGCTTCGGCTCGATGCCACCGTGTCGGCCACGGACTCGGCGAGGTCGGGTGCTCCGACCCACAAGGAATTCGACTGGAGCGACATCGGCGGGCGCTTCTCCGCCAGCTTCCTGAAACCGGCGCTCTGGGGCAGCCGGAACGACCTCTTGATCGACGGCTATGTGTACCGCGAGGTGACGGAAGGCTACACGGCCCGCGCGGTCGGAGGAACGGCGGCGATCCGGCACCGGTTTACCGACCGCTTCTCGATTCAGGGTGGGATCGAGGCGGAACGCGGCCAAGCCAGTGATGTTCTCGGACGGATCGACTACACGCTCATCGGATTGCCCGTCGGGCTGACCTACGATTCCACCGACAGCCTCCTCGACCCGACGGAAGGTTTCCGGGTCACGGCGTCGCTCGCTCCCTATCCGTCTTTCTTCGGCTCTGACCCCGGCATCTTCATCGCACGCGGGCAGGCGAGCACCTATTACGCCCTGGATGAGGAACGCTCCTATGTTCTCGCGGGGCGGATCGGTCTCGGGTCGATTACCGGGGCAGCACTCGATGAGATCCCGGCGAATCGACGGTTTTACGCCGGAGGCGGCGGGTCCGTGCGGGGCTACGTCTACCAGAGTCTCGGACCGCGCGGGCCGTTCGACGAGCCGATCGGCGGCCGCAGCCTTCTCGAAGGCTCCATCGAGGCCCGCATCAAGGTCACGGACGTGATCGGAATCGTGCCTTTCATGGATGCTGGGACGGCCTTTGAATCGAGTTTCCCGGATTTTGATGAGACCATTCGCGTCTCCGCCGGTATCGGACTTCGATATTATACCGGCATCGGGCCGATCCGGGTCGACGTCGCGTTCCCCCTCAACCGCCAGCACGGCGACAGCACAGCTGCCCTCTACATCAGTCTCGGACAGGCTTTCTGATGGCTCCGGATGTCGTCGTCCCGTGTGTCGGTCGCCCTTGCGGCAGGACGGCCACCCACTCCTCCAACCTCCGGCGGGTCTCACCATGACGAAAACGCGCCTCGGCTTCGTCTTGCTGCCCATCCTCGTGGGGCTCGTCCTGCTGGCCTGGATCGGGGGCGCCAGCGTGCGGGCGCAGAGCGAAACGACGATTCTCGGCGATCTGATCTCGCGGGCGCTTTCCACACCCACGACTCGCGTATCGATTGGAGCGGTCGAGGGAGCGCTCTCCTCCGACGCGACGATCCGCAACGTGGCGATCAGCGATCGTGACGGGGTCTGGCTGCGCCTCGACCGCGCCCGCATCATCTGGCGGCGGACGGCCCTGCTCACGGGGCGCCTCGAGATCAACCGCCTCGAGATCGGCCACCTCGAATATCTCCGGCCCGCCGTCAATACCGGCGAGAGCCAGACGGTGTCGGACCAACCCATCTTCCCCGAACTCCCCGTCCGGGTGGAGGTCCAGGCGTTTGCGCTCGAAGATCTCACCCTCGGCGAGCCCGTCCTCGGAACAGCGGCGCGCTTGAGCGCCAACGGCGCGGCGCGCCTCGGGAAGCCGTCGGAGGGCCTCGACCTGACGCTCAATGCGCGGCGCCTGGATGCGCCGGGCCGGTTCGACGTGAAGCTCGCCTTCGTCCCGCAGGGCGAGCGGCTCGACCTCGCGGCCGAGTTCGAGGAGCCCGAGGGCGGTCTCGTGGCCCGTCTCGCCAACCTGCCGGGACTCCCTCCGGTGCGCCTCGACCTCAACGGGAGCGGCGTCCTCGACGATTGGCGGGCCAGCCTGACATTCGTGGCCGGTCCCGAGATCGGGGCCACGGGCGAGGCGCGCCTTGCACGGCAGGATGCCGTCCGGCGTCTCACGCTCGATCTGAATGCACAGGTCGAGGGCCTGCTCCCCGGCCCCGCAGCCCCCGTCTTCGCGGGAACGACGGCGCTCCATGGCGCCATGACTTTCGGCGACAACGGCGCCCTTGCGATCGAGTCCTTCGATCTCACCTCGCGCACTGCGCGCCTCTCGGTCGCCGGGTCGCTCTCGGCCGACAAGATCCTCGACGTCACGGCGCAGATCCGCACGCTTCCTACGGAAGGGCAGGTCACGCGGGCCGCAGGCGGCGAGATCGAGAATTTCACCTTCGACGGACGGGCGACCGGGCCGTTGCAGTCGCCGCGGATTACCGGCCGGCTCGCTGCATCCGGTGTTCACGTGCCCCAAGGCAACCTCCGGGCGCTGTCGGCCGATCTGAGCGTAGAGCCCGAACCCACGGATCAGACCCGGTTCACGGTTCGCGCCGATGCGAAGGCGGACGGAATCGAGCTGGCGGATGCCGCCCTGCGCCGGGCCATCGGCAGAGAGGCGGAGCTGACGCTCAGGGGCACATTCGGAACGGACGGCGTCGGCCATGTCGAGGTCCTGCGCCTCGCGAACGGCAATGCCGATATCCGCTACGAGGGGCAACTCGGCGCGAACGCGATCGACGGCACGCTGCAGGCCGAATTGCGCCGCCTCGATGCCTTCTCGACGCTGGCCGACCGTCGCCTCCGCGGTTCGCTGTCCGCATCCGTGCAACTCGACGGAAACCCTGCTGAAAGAGCGGTGCGGGCCCGGATCGATGCCCGCGCATCGGGACTGTCGCTCGGACAGGCAGCCCTCGACCGGTTGCTCGGCGGGCGGCTCAGCGCGCGCGGCGTCGCTCGCACCCTGTCGGACGGCTATGGCTTCGAAGACCTCCGCATCGAGGGAGCCTTCGTGGACGGACAGATCGATGGGAGCGCGACGCAGACCTCGGCCAACGTGAATGCGAGGCTGCGGCTTCCGGACCTCGCGAAAGCCCATCCGGATCTGGCGGGTCGCGCGGATCTGGCGGGTCGCGCGGAGCTGGCTGCGCAGCTTTCCGGCTCCCTCGCACGGCCGGACCTCACGGCGACGCTGACGACGTCGGAGGCCCGTGCGCTCGGGCGCCCGCTGCGGGATGTACGCGCCGATGCGATCCTGCGCGACGTCACCGGGATGCTCAATGGCAACCTGACGCTCTCCGGGGCTATCGGAAGCGAGCCCCTCCGCGGTGCCGTGCAGCTTCGTCGCGGCGCCGATTCTACCTGGACCCTCGACCCGCTCGATCTCACCGTCGGGTCGGCCGCCATCAGCGGCCGCGCCAATGTCGACGCCGCCAATCTCGTCGAGGGCGTGCTCCGGATCGCTGCGCCGGATCTCGACGACCTGTCGCCGCTCGTTCTCACGCGACTCGACGGCACGCTCGACGCGACGCTGACACTGTCTCGTCCGAACGGGCGCCAGGACGTTCATCTCCAGGCGCGGGGCAATTCGGTGCGGGCTTCCGGCGTCGCGTCGCTGGCGGGCCTCGACATCGACCTGAGGGCAGCCGATATCCTGGGAGCGCCGGTGATCGATGGACGGGCCATCGTCGATCGCGTGCAGGCAGGGGGCGAGACCTTCGAACAGGTCCGTCTCCTGGCCCAGGGCTCGGCGGCCGCGAGCAACCTCTCGCTGCAGGCGAGGGCGCGTGGCTTTTCGCTGGCCGGCGAAGCGACCCTCATTCCGGGCGATCGGATTCGGCTCGAGGTCGCGCGCCTGTCCGCAGAACGCGGTCGCGAGCGGCTCGCCCTGACACAGCCGGCCGCGTTCGTGTTCGGCGCCGATGCCGTCGAGATCACGAATCTCGTGGTCGCCGCCGGGAGCGGCCGCATTGCCATCGCGGGACGCGCCGGCTCGCAGAACGACCTCACCATCGATGTACGCGCCGTCCCGCTCTCGGTCGCGAATGTGCTGCGGCCGGATCTCGGCCTCGTCGGAACACTCGACGCGAATGTTGCGATCCGTGGCGCCCTCGCCGAGCCCGATGGTCGCTACAGCCTGAAGCTCACGCGTTTCACGACGCCGCAGACCCGCGACGCCGGCCTGCCGCCGATCGGCATCGATGCACAGGGCACCTTGTCCGACGGACGGGCGAGCGTCGATGCCCGCGTCAATGCAGGATCGGGGGTGCAGCTGTCGATCGATGGATCGGTGCCCTTGGCGCCCGGAGAGGCGATCACGTTGGCCGTGCGCGGCCGCATCGATGCCGCCCTCGCCAATACGCTCCTGAGCACCGGCGGGCAGCGGGTGACCGGGCGCATCGATGTCGACGTAAGGGTGAGCGGGTCCGTCGCCGAGCCGCGGGTCGAGGGAGGCGCCACGCTGAGCGGCGGATCGTTTACGGACTCCCTGCAGGGGGTTCGCCTAACAGCCATCGAGGGTCGCGTCACCGGCCGCGGCGATCGCATCGTCCTCGAGCGCCTGACCGCGCGGACGCGGAACGGCGGCACCCTATCGGTGAATGGACAAGTGGAGCCGGATGTGGGGGCAGGATTGCCCGGCTCCCTGCGCATCACGGCCAATCGGGCCGAGCTCGTCGCAAGCAATATCGTCGAGGCCACGACCAATCTCGATCTCACGCTGGACGGTCCGCTCCTCCGGACTCCGCACATCGCAGGACGGGTGGAAATCGTTTCCATGAACGTCTCGATCCCGGATTACTTGCCGCAAACGGTTCGGCCATTGCCAGGAACCCGACACATCGATCCTCCGGCCCGGACGAGAGCGCATCTTGCAGCCTTGCGGAAGCAACAGGCGGCCGGGCGCGCGGGACCAGCCTTCAATGCCGAGCTCGATCTCGTGCTATCGGCACCGAACCGGATCTTCGTGCGCGGACGCGGAATCGATGCGGAACTCGGCGGCGATCTGAGGCTCACCGGGACATCGCAGGATCCGGTCGCGATCGGAGCTTTCGAGCTTCGCCGCGGGCGCTTTGTGCTCGTCGGCCAGCGCCTCGATTTCACGCACGGGCGTCTGACGTTCACGGGCGATCTGGCGCCCAGCCTCGACTTCGCCGCAGAGACGCAGGCCGGCGACGTCACGGCCCGGATCGTGATCTCGGGGACCGCCACGGAGCCCACTTTCGCGCTCACATCCGTGCCTGATCTCCCACAGGATGAGATCCTATCCCGCATTCTCTTCCAGAAGGCGTCCGGTTCCCTCTCAGGATTTCAGGCTCTCCAGCTCGCTCAGGCCGCGGCACAGCTCGCAGGGGGCGGCGGCTCCGACATCTTCGAGCAGACCCGCCGCGCTCTCGGGGTGGACAGCCTCGACATCACGACCGGTGCCAAGGGCGGGCCAGCGCTCAGCGCCTCGCGCTATATCGGGGATCGCGTGAGCGTCGGCGTCACGGCCGGAGCGCGGCCCGAGGATGCGGCTGCCACGGTGACGATCGACGTGACGCGCCGCGTGAAGGTGAAGGGCGAAATCGGAGCGGAAGGAAACAGCGCCGTCGGCATCGGCGCGGAGTGGGAATACTGACGGCCTGTCATGGCATGATCCTCGCTGCTCCAGAGGAGGTTCGGCACGGGCGCTGAGCAGACGAATCGGCGCGAGCTGCGTTTCTCGCGCCGGGTTCCATGGCTTGCCGCAGATGGGCGGCGTTCCAGTTCCATGGGCATCCCCGGGAGATCCTGATGAAGCATCTGATCCGGACTCTGTCAGCCTTGTGCCTGCTCTTCTCCACGGCTGCCCTGGCACAGGAAGGCGAGGTCGACATCGCGCTCGTCCTGGCGGTCGACGTCTCGAACTCCATGGATCGCGAGGAGCAGGAATTGCAGCGCCAGGGCTTCGTCGAGGCCTTCCGCTCGACACTCGTCCACGATGCCGTGCGGGACGGAATGCTGGGCCGGATCGCCGTGGCCTATGTCGAGTGGGCCGGCGAGGGGGAGCAGAGGCTCGTCGTGCCCTGGACGGTGATCGATGGGGCCGAGACGGCAATCCGCTTCGCGGACCGCCTCCAGAGCGCCCCGATCTCACGGGCCCGTCGGACTTCGATCTCCGGCGCCATCGACTTCGGAGTGCGCCTTCTCGGCCAGAGCAACGTCGAAGCGCTCCGAGAGGTCATCGACATCTCGGGCGACGGCGCCAACAACCGCGGCCGCCCGGTAACGGAAGCGCGGGACGAGGCTGTTGCGAAGGGAATCACCGTAAACGGGCTGCCGATCATGCTGAAGAAGCCGCGTAGCTATTGGGATATCGAGGATCTCGATTTCTATTACCGGGATTGCGTAATCGGCGGGCAGGGCGCCTTCATGGTCCCCGTGCGCGAGCGGCACCAGTTCGCGGAGGCGATCAGGACGAAGATCGTCCGGGAGATCGCCGGCCCGGTAGAGGTGCCGCTCATCCAGCCGGCCCAGGCCGAGCCGCGGGTGAACTGCCTCGCCGCACAGAGCCCCCGCCTGGATCAGTGGCGTAATTGAAGGCTGCAACGCTCACGGTTCGGCAGAGCATGGTCCGGATGAGTGAAAGCCGGTTTTCTGGCCTCGCTCGAACAGGGCTCTAGACCGTGGCGTTCGAATCCAAGAGGTCCGTCACGGATCCTCGGCAGCGAAGCCTCCGCCGGGCCTGCAAGGGAAAGATGTCCTGGTCACTGGGCATCTCGCGGCGCGAACCAGACACTCCTTCGCGCATTGTCCTGTGCAAGGCCCTTGGCTCAATGGGGCTTAGCGGTGCCGAGTAGCGTATATACGAGATAATCTGCCCTATCTTCTCGCCATAGCCCATGAATTTCTCCCAGCACTCGGACGCGGTTCCTGTGACCACGGGCGTGCCTGGCCTCGACGTCATCCTTGCGGGTGGGTTCTCGGCCAATCGCGCCCATCTGATCGAGGGACGGCCTGGCTCGGGCAAGACAACGCTTGGGCTCCAGTTCCTGCTCGATGGTGCGGCACGGGGAGAGACCTGCCTCTACATTACTCTCTCGGAGAGCCAGCGCGAACTGGCCGCAGTGGCATCCCGGCACGGCTGGTCGCTGGAAGGGATCGAGATCTACGAGCTCGTTCCGCCTGAACTGAGCCTTGATCCCAATCAGCAGCAAAGTCTCCTCTACACCTCCGATCTGGAACTCGGCGAAACGGTCCAGATGGCATTGGCCGAGGTCGGGAGGGTTCGACCCTCGCGAGTCGTATTCGACTCGCTGTCGGAGATCCGCCTGCTCTCGCAGGGATCACTGCGATACCGGCGACAGGTCCTTGCACTCAAGAGCTTCTTTCTCCTGAACAATATCACGACGCTCATGCTCGACGACCTGACCAGCGAGCAGGACGATCTCAATCTTCACAGCATCAGCCACGCCGTGGTCCGGCTCGAGCAGCTCGCGCCGATCTACGGGCGGGAGCGGCGGCGGCTACGGGTCATCAAGATGCGCGGAACGGCCTTCCGGGGCGGGTTTCATGATTTTGTCATTGAGCGCGGAGGCCTGCGCATTTTTCCGCGCATGATCGCTGCCGAGCATCACCGTGACTTCGCCGACGAACCGAGCAGGAGCGGCGTCGAGGCACTCGACAACCTGCTCGGCGGCGGTCTGGACCGAGGCACGGGCACACTGGTGATCGGCCCATCCGGCTCCGGCAAATCCTCGATCGCGCTGGCCTTCGCGCATGCAGCGCTCTGCCGTGGCGAGCGGGTGCTGATCGTCAGCTTCGATGAAACGGCCGCGATCCTCTTCAAGCGCGCGGCAGGCATGGGCATGGATCTGCAACCCTTTGTGCAGAGAAATCTCTTGCAGGTCGAGCAGATCGATCCGGCGGATCTCTCACCCGGCGAACTCTCCGAAAGGGTCCGCAACTCCGTCGAGCAGGACGATGCGCGCGTTGTCGTTATCGACAGCCTGACGGGATACCTGAGCGCGATGCCGGAGGAACAATTTCTGCTCCTCCAGATGCACGAAATCCTGACGTACCTCAATCAGCAAGGGGTCGTGACGATCCTGATCCTCGCTCAAAGTGGCCTTGTGGGCAGCATGGCGTCCCCGATCGACATGACCTACCTCAGCGATACCGTCCTGCTCCTCCGCTTCTTCGAAGCACGCGGTAGAATCCGGCGTGCAGTGTCGGTTCTCAAGAAGCGGACGGGCCGCCACGAAGAGACGATCCGCGAATTCCGGATCGATGATCGGGGTATTCGCGTTGGTGCACCGCTGGAAGAGTTCAGAGGCGTTTTGACCGGCGTTCCCTCCTTCGAGGGGAGAAGCGTTTCTCTGCTTGGAGACCGTGCGAGTGAAGCCGGAGAGTGATGCGTCCCTGGTTCTGATCTTTGCTCCGGCTGGTCGGGATGCATCCATCGCAGCCTCGATCATCACCGAGATCGGCTTCCCGTCCCGGATCTGCACCGATCTTCCCGGCCTCCTGGCCGAAATCGGTGTGGCAGCATGCGCCATCGTGACCGAGGAGGCCCTCCTCAGCGCCGACAGGCGGCCTTTGGCGGATTGGATCGCCCGGCAGCCACCCTGGTCGGATTTTCCGTTCATCCTGCTCACGCACCGCGGCCAGAGCCCGAGCGCGCATCTCTCCGAGATACTCGGGAACGTCACCGTGCTGGAACGCCCCTTCCATCCGGCCACTCTCGCGAACGCCGTGCGCTCGGCCATTCGGGCGCGGGCGCGCCAGAGGCAGGCAGCGGCGTTTCTCGAGGAGCGCCAGCAGACAGAGGAACGGCAGGCACTCCTCATCCGTGAACTGCACCACCGGGTGAAGAATACTCTGGCGACCGTGCAGGCGCTCCTCGGCGCCACGGCCCGCTCCGCCCATACGGTCGACGAGTTCTACCGGTCCTTCTCGGATCGCGTGGTTTCTCTGGCCAAGACCCATAATCTGCTGACCGAGGATTACTGGCAAACGGCTTCACTTCAGGAGATCCTCAGGAACGAGCTCGGCCCTTATGACGATGGCTCCGGGCAGCGTATCGTCCTGCGTGGCCCGCCCGTTGATCTCGCAGCGGACCTTGCCGTCCCGACGGGAATGGCGCTGCACGAACTGACGACGAATGCCGCCAAGCACGGATCGCTTTCAATCCCGGAAGGGCGCCTCGAGGTGATCTGGGACATCCGACGACCCGCCCATCGCTTTCATCTGCATCTCGAGTGGATCGAGCGAAACGGGCCGCTCGTCGAACCACCGGCGCATACGGGCTTCGGCTCGACCCTGCTTCAGAGGGTGCTGACCACCCAGTGCAACGCCGAGATCGGCTTCGATTTCGATCCCGGCGGATTCCGCTTCGTCATGAATGCTCCGCTCATCCAGAACAGGCTCGTGCCGCAATACTGAGCGACAGGCGGCGCCTTTTGGCGATGGCGGAGGCAATTCCCGCACGCCCGCAGGCGAGGTGCTCTCACACGCCGGCGGTGGCGCGCTATCCGCTCTTCAATCCGACTGCTGCGACGCCTGCGCCGATGAGGAGTGATCCCCCAGCCCGGTTGACGAGGCGCATTGCCTGCGGGCGCTGGACGAATCTGCGGGCCCGTGTCGCGACGAAGGCGTAGCCGAGCACGTTCGCAAAGGCGAGGGCGAGGAAGGTCGACTCGACCAGCAGCATCTGCGTCCAGAAATCCGCGCGCGGATCGAGGAACTGCGGAAGAAAGGCGACGAAGAAGGTGATGCTCTTCGGGTTGAGCGCCGTCACGATCCAGGCATGACCCAGCATCTTCAGGGCTGAGGCCGCATTCGTGCGCGGTGTCGCATCGAGCGTTCCTCCCGCATTCCAGAGCTTGATCCCGAGCCAGACGAGATAGGCGGCGCCCGCCCATTTCAGCACGGTGAAGACCGTAGCAGAGGTTGCGAGGAGCACGCCTACACCGAGCATCGAGAGCGTTATGGCGGTGAAATCGCCGAGCGCCACGCCGACGGCCATCGGCAGAGCCGCACGCCAGCCCTGGCCGAGAGCATACGAGACGACGAGCAGGATCGTCGGGCCGGGGATGACGAGAAGGGCTGCCGAGGCGGCCGTGAAGGCGAGCCAGGCTTCGATGGTCATGGCGGAGGCTTCCCGATAACGCTCCGGCGACAAAGCCATATCGCATTATTTCTGGCAAGATTGCACTTCGCCTGCCGTATCCTCGCCGCTCACGCGAGCCGCCACCACGCGCGCAGACGATCCTGTGCGATCATGCGGCGGACCTGCTCTGGGTCGAGCCCGACGTCGCGGAGGAGGTACGGTTCGAGGTCTTCCACGCTGCGAAGAAACTGTCGATGTAAGCGCGCTTTCGCGAGGTGCGCAGAGAAACGCTGCCATGCGGCGAGATCCCGAAGACGATCGAGCGCCGGAAGGAATCGGTCGGTGTCGAGGGCTGTCATCGCGGAATTCTCCCAAGGCGAGTCGTCTCGCTGCGTGAAGCGAGTGCCCGCAGGGGTCGGAGAGAGGAAGAGTTGGCGTTGGATGGCCGGGCGAGGCTGGCGCGTGCCTCAGGACGGGCCTTCGACCACGGCCGAGCATGAGATCTGAAACGTCGCTGCGAAGCCTGCCTGTCCTGCATCCGTGATCTTCACCGCACGGCTGTCTTTGCTGCGGACGACCCAACCCATGTCCAGGCAGCGTGTGTAGAGTGACGCGCCCACGCGGCCGGCGAGGTGAGGACGGCGCTCGCTCCAGTCGAGGCACAGACGGCAGAGGGGGCGCGCGGTTTGGGCGCTTCCGTGATCCCGTTCGACCTTGATCCCGAAGTCGCGCAGGAAACGCATGCCGCTGTCCGTCACGACCCCGGCCCCATCCTGCAGCACGACGTGCTCACGCGCCGCCATCATGTCGGCGAGCGCCACGCCGAGCCGCCCCGCGAGATGATCGTAGCAGGTTCGCGCCGCGCGTAGCGCTGCATCGCGTGGGCCGATGGGACGGTGGCGCTTCGGACCCTGGCTCGAAAGGATCATCAGGTTCTCGAGCACCTGCGCGACCTGTGGCGAGGCCAGGCGATAATAGCGATGACGCCCTTGCCGCTCGACGGTGATGAGGCGCCCCTCGAGCAGCTTCCCGAGATGACTGCTGGTGGTCTGCGCGCTGACGTTCGCATGCCAGGCGAGCTCGCCCGCCGTGAGCGCGCGTCCATCCATGAGCGCCGACAGAATATTCGCACGCGCCACGTCGCCCATAAGGGCCGCGACTTCCGCCAGAGTGGTGCCCGAGGCTGCTGTCATCATTCCGCGAGGATAGCGCCGCATCTATGCTGCGTCATCGACGGTCGCTTCGGCCGCGATCGAAGCATTCGCAGGAGCGATGCGGCAGGAGATGTCAGCGTCCGGGTGAGGGGAAATACTGCGTTTCCCGTTACACCATCAATGCAACGCGCGTCCGCGCTTCAGCAGATCGAGCGTGTTGAGCAGATCAACGAGCTCGTCGGCGTCCTCGAAAGCGAGGCCGCGCGAGACGAAACCTTCCACGACGGCGGGCCGGCCGGTCGTTCTATCGTAGATCGTCCAGCCATCGGAATCGGGACGGATGAGGAAGCGGATGAGCATGCCTTTAGGGTAACCTGCGTCACGGGCCCGGGCAAATGAAACTACGGCATGGGGGCAGCGCGTCCGTCGAAAAGCGCGCGGAAATTCTCGAGCCAGGTCCGGAGCCAGAGTTCGAGCGCCAGCTTGGCTCCATCACCCGTCGGAGCCCAGCCCCATGCATCGTCGGCGAGGCCGCTCGACCAGATCCACATCCGGTTGCCGCTGTCGAACTCGACGAAGCCGACCTCGACCGTTCCGGCATGCCCGATGAAGCGCTGGAGCGGGACTCCTGCGATGCTGTCCTGCTGCCAGCGGATCGGGCCGTTCTGCTCCTCTCGGATCACGGCCTGTCTTCCCGCTCCGTCGCGATGCGGACCGTCCGCAGGGACAGGTGATCGATCAGCGCATCGCGGCGCGCTTCGAAATCCCGGATCGATGCCGTGAGCTCGTCGAGGGTGCTGCGGGTCGAGCCGATGAGCGCGATCCCGCCGACCACGGCGCTGATGCCGGCAATCAGCGCAAGGGGCGGCAGAGCCAGGAATCCCGCCATAGTGATCGGAACCAGCACGCCGCCGAGGCCTGCAGCCAGCTTAGATGCCCTGATGATCTTCCGGCAGCGTTCCGCCGATTCCGATAGCTCCTCGATTGCGTCTTCGAGGTCGGCAATCTCCTGGTGGGCATCGGATTCCGATTGATCCTCGACGTCCGGCTCATCCAGGCGGGGCGCCACGGTTCCGGGCCCGAAAAGAATTTGCGACATGACCGCCTCGTCAGCTTTCGAGGACGATAGTCGATCCGGGGAGCGGCGTCAGTGCCCGTCCGTGGCCGAAAGTCCGCAGCAGCCTCAAAAGCTCGGGATGGTAATGATGACCAAGCCGTTCATGATCGGCGAGCCCGCGCACCGGGTTTGCGACACGATGAGCGTTCGCTGAGGCGGACGGGGTCTCGCGAGGCGTTCAGCGATGCGTTTTGCCTTGCGATCTCTCCGTCATTACGAACGAAGTGAAGCAATTCAGATCGAGACTCGCAAACCTGGATCGCTTCGCTGCATTCGCGATGACGAGAAGGCACCGTACGGGCTGTCTGCCCGTACGATTGCGGCTCACTCGGCAGAGGCGGGCAGCTGGTACAGGTTGTCGGTGACGCGCTTGACGCCGGGCGTCGATTCCGCGGCGACCCGGATTGCCTGGCGCAGCTGCGGCGAATCCACCGGCCCCCAGAGATCGACGGCGCCGTCCCGTACCGTGACGGTCATCAGCCAGGACATGCCGCCGGGCAGCGCGCGGATCCGGTCGATGATGCGCTCCCGGATCGTCTTGTCGTCCGCGCCGAGCGGCTCCTGCACGGGAGTCGCGGCGAGGGCCCGCACGAGGTTTGCCCGGCTGACGAGGCCGACGATCCGCCCGTCCCGCACGATCGGGACACGCTTGATCCCGTGCTTCTCGAGCAGGGTCGCGATCTCGGCGAGCGACGCTGTCTCAGAGGCGGTGATCACGCGGCGCGACATGACATCGGCGACCCGCACTGCGTGCGCTCGCACATAATCCTCGGCGCGCGTCTCGCTCGGCGTCAGGAGATCGAGCCACCAGGATCGCCGCCGCTCCGTGCCAATCTCCGTCCGCCGGATCAGGTCGCCCTCACTCACGATCCCGACCAGCTGCCCATCCTCTTCGGTGACGGGCATCCCGCTGATCCCGTGCTCGACCAGGAGCTGCGCCGCTTTCTGGATGGTCGCCTCGGGGCGAACCATGATCACGTCTTGGACCATGATATCTCGGGCCAGCATCTCGAACCTCCCTGCCTTGCCGTTCGAAGGCACTATACAGGAATGGCGCGCTTGGCGGATATGGCCATGACCAGGATCAATCGCGTGAGACCGCTTCGCGATCCTTCGGTACAGTCTCGCATTTCTCGGATCGGACCCGCTACCGTCTCAACGAACCAGCGGAATGACGTTGGAGGCGCGCCTGGCCTCGTATTCCGGAGACGTCACACGCTGGACGGCTGCCATCAGGGCATTCGGCAGATATGGCTTCTTGATGAGCGGGATGGCTTCCTCGACGGCCCGGCCTTCGGCCTCGCTGTACCCCGTCGCGAGCAGGACGGGCAGGGCCGGCCATTTCGTGCGAATGGTGCGGGCGAGGTCGAGACCGTCGTTCTTGCCCGGCATGACGAGGTCCGAAAAGACGAGATCGAAGACCTGTTTCGACTCGAGGATCGCGAGCGCCGCATCGGCGCTGCCGGCCCGCGTGATCCGATGTCCGTGCTCGCCGAGAAGCGCGGAGGCGACGTCCGCGACGTGTGGATTGTCCTCGACGAGAAGGATTCGCAGTGAGCGGTCCGTCGCAGCAGGGGCGGCACTGTTTCGACGCTCGCATTTCTCCGCCGGCACCTTGGCGCGCGGCAGATACAGGGTCACCGTCGTTCCTCGCCCGACCTCGCTGCGGATGTCGGCGGAGCCGCCGGATTGCTGCGCAAAGCCATAGACTTGCGCCAGCCCGAGACCCGTGCCCTTGCCGACCTCCTTCGTCGTGAAGAAGGGCTCGAATACCTGGGACAGCACGTCCCCGGGTATCCCGACGCCGGTATCCGTCACGCTGAGCGCAACCGCCTCCTCCATCCCGCCGCGGCGGCGAGCCGAGTTCTCGGTCTTGATCTTGAATGTTCCGCCCTTCGGCATGGCGTCGCGGGCGTTCGCCGCGAGATTGATGAGGGCGATCTGGAGCTGCGACGCATCGATCTCGACAGGCCAAAGGTCGTCGGCCAGGTCGAGTTCGATCTTCACGTCCTCGCGCAGAGACTGGGCGAGCATGTCGTCCATCCCGGCCACCATCCCGTTCAGCTCGATGATCTCGGGGAAGAGGGTCTGGCGGCGGCTGAAGGCCAGCAGCTGCTGTGTCAGCTTGCGGGCCTGACCGACGGCATGCAGGGCATTGTCGATCAGTCTCGGACGTCTGTCCTCCTTGGCGCGTTTGAGCATGTCGAGATTGCCCATCACGACCGTGAGCAGATTGTTGAAGTCGTGCGCGATCCCGGCCGTGAGCTGGGCGATGGCCTCCATCTTCTGCGCGTGGTGGGCCGCCACACGGGCTTGTTCGAGAGCCTCCTGGGATGTCCGCCGCTCCGTGATATCACGGGTTACCTTGGCGAAGCCGAGGAGATTCCCCTCCTCGTCCCGGATCGCGTCGATCACCACGTTGGCCCAGAACCGCGTGCCATCCTTGCGAACCCGCCAGCCTTCCTTCTCGTATCTGCCCTCGCGGGACGAGGTTTCGAGAGCCTTCGCGGGCAGGCCCGCCTCGAGATCCTCGGGTGTGTAGAATACCGAGAAATGCCGTCCGATGATCTCCCGCTCGGAGTAGCCCTTGATGCGCTGCGCGCCGGAGTTCCAGTTGGCGACGTGGCCGCCGGGGTCGAGCATGAAGATGGCGTAGTCGATGACACCATGGACCAGGAGGCGGAATTGCTCTTCGCTCTTTCTCAGGGCTTCCTGGGATGCGCGCCGCTCCGTGAAGTCACGGGTCACCTTGGCGAAGCCGAGCAGGTTTCCTCGATCGTCTCGAATGGGGTCGACGACGATACTGGCCCAGAACCGGGTGCCGTCCTTGCGGACCCGCCAGCCTTCGCCTTCGAACTTTCCCTCGTGGGCTGCCGTCGCCAGGACCCGGGCCGGCTCGCCGGCCTCCCGATCCTCCTCGGTATAGAACCGCGAGAAATGTTGGCCGATGATCTCTGCGGCGGTATAGCCCTTGAACCGTTGCGCACCAGGATTCCAGCTCGACACGATGCCATTCGGATCGAGCATGAAGATGGCACAATCGGCGACCGATTCGATGAGGAGTCGATACCGTTCTTCGTCCCTCATCGCTGTGCCGGGACTCTGTACTACATCCATGGGGGTCCCAAAGCGGCCCGGGCCGAGCTGGCCTCTTCTTTTCGCCATAACAGCCCAATGGAGTCCAACAAAATCCTGCACCCTTTGTTCCGAAGCAGCTGAAAGAAGGAGCGGTCAGCCCCGCAGCCCGCAGGCGTGCCGAGGTGCGGCACGGCGGCTGAGGATAACAAAAAGGGCGAGCAATGCCGATTGCCGGACCGTCCCTGCATGGGGACGAGGCCTCATCTTGCAGCGATGCGGAGGCTATCCGAGGAGCCGCGCCGGATCACCCCTTTCGGTTTTGCTGATCCGGCACTCTCGCGCTTTCGGTCGAGTCCTCTCCGGGCGAGTCCTCTCCGGGACGGTCGCGGGCGGGGTTGCCGAGACCGTCCTGGCGCAATCCCGCACGCCGGGAGCTGTTGACGCTGCTGTTCTCGAGCCCGCGTTCGTCCCGTTTGCTCTTGCTCCGTTTCCCCTCCCGCATGTCCGCCCTCCATGTCCGGCTGCGCCGTCAGAGGCGTCCCATGAGCAGCAGCACCAGGAGGATCACGACGATGACCCCGACGATCCCGCTCGGCCCATACCCCCAGGAGCGGCTATAGCCCCAGGTCGGAATGACGCCGAGCAGAATCAGGATCAGGATGATCAGAAGGATGGTACCGATACTCATGGCATGTCTCCGTAGCTGGTCGGCGTGATGCCGCCGGCTCTCCACTGGAGCCGGACGTCGAGGACTATTGGTCGCCTCGCCAAGGAATAACTGTCCTGGCGTGAACGTCAGTCAACGGGTGCGAGACGCGGTTCGGGAGTCAGGACCACGCAGAAGTAGCGCTCCCACTCGGAGCCCATCACGTAGTGGAAGCGCTCGAATCTCGACATCAGGTCCTCCTCGTAATGACACACGGATTGCGTTCTGCAGAGCACGAATTTGCTGGCCGCCACGATATCCTCGCGATCGATGACGCAGACGACCCGCATGTCGCGATGGCGCTCGAGCCATTCGTGCAGTGCGACCACGAGGAGCGGGTATTCCGGATGCAGCATGTCGTCGACGACGATCAGGCCATCCGGGTGAAGGGTCGAACGGGCGAGGTCGAGGTCGCGCTGGAGGGCCGTACGGGAATGCTCGCCGTCCACATGCCACATCCGGACCGGCCCTCCGAGCAGTGAACCCACATCGCCGGGCGACAGCGCTTCGCTTCTGCCTTTGTGGACGACGAGCTGCGCATCGGCGACGCCGAAGCGCTCGCAATGTGCCGTGAAGCGCTCGAGAAGCGTCGCGTTCGGCCAATCGAAGGTGTCGATGCCCAATGCTTTTTCATCGCCGGAGAGCGCCAGGGCCATGGCGATGAAGAAGCGGCCCTCGAAAGTCCCGATCTCGGCGAAGTGGCCGCCGATGCCGAGTTCTGTCTGCCGCGCGAGGAGGCAGGCGCAGATTGTTGTCGCAAAGCGCGAGGACATGCCCCGCACCGTGTCGAAACCGTTCATCATGTAATGGTCGACGGCTGGGAAGGAGGTGGAGAATTGCAAGGGCACCCTGGTCTCCGTTCAGTGCGTCGAAGGCGATGATAGGGATCCCGACCAGAGGAGTCTTCCACGACGGGGCGCCCGCAAGACGCAAGGCATTGCCTCATCATGATCCTCTCGTCATTGCTTCGCCTTCGGCTAGAAAGAAAGCAGCTGGGCGTGAAAGGTCTCTATGGCTCCTCACGCCCAAGCTTTCATCCCTGGCGGATCGATCACAGGTCGGTGAGAAGCTCGCAATGACGGAATGGGTCGGCAGTATCGCGGGCCATTGAGAAGTATAAGAAAGGACAGTCGATTACGCGCGCTCATCCACCATCGAGCCGCACGGCGTTGGAGGGCGTGCTGAGGAGCCCTTCACCCGGCCCGAAACGACGCAGACCTCCTCCGGGGAGCGAACCCGGGGGCTGAAATGAGTAACGGGAAGTTCTTGCATCGGGTACGGCACGAGTTAGCTTGACGTTGCGCCCGGGAAAGCCGAGGCGCGTCTGCCGGAGGAAACAATGAAGCCGCTTTTGCTTGCTGCCGTTTCGGCCCTTGTGCTCGTGTCCCCTGTCCTCGCCCAACCCGCCGTTCAGTCGCCCACCGGCAACCTCGAGCGCCTCGGAGCTTTCCAGAGCACCGGTACGGAGGAGCCGAAGCCGATCCCCCAGGAGGGCAGGAAGGCCGATGCGATCCAGCGTAACCTTCAAAAGATCAAGCTACCGCCGGGCTTCAAGATCGAGCTTTATGCCCTCGTTCCCGATGCGCGGCATATGGCTGTCGGCCCGAATGCGGGCGTCGTGTTCGTCGGAACCCGCAAGAGCAAGGTCTATGCAGTGACAGACCGCGACAAGGACCGGGTCGCCGACGAGGTGAAGGAGTTCGCGCCGTCGGTCGCGTTCAAGATCCCGAATGGCGTGTGCTTCTCCCGCGATGGTGTTCTCTACGTCGTCGAACAGAACAGAGTGCTGCAGTTTCCGGCGGCGGAGTTCTTCTACGAGGGGCCCGACGTTGCCGCCTTTCAGGTTGTGAAGCAGGGCGAGCTGATTCCGCCTGCCGAGGAAAGCTACAACCACACGGCCCGCGTCTGCCGCATCGGCCCTGACAACAAGCTCTATATCGCCCTCGGGCAGCCATTCAATGTGCCACCCAAGGACAAACTGGATCTCTATAAGCGCGTTGGGATCGGCGGCATCATCCGCATGGATCAGGACGGCAAAAACCGGGAAGTCTTTGCGACCGGCATTCGCAACTCGGTCGGCATCGAGTTCAACCCGGCCGACAAGACGCTCTGGTTCACCGACAACCAAGTCGACGGCATGGGTGACGACATTCCGCCCGGCGAGATCAACCGGGCCGTTCAGCCGGGGCAGAACTTTGGCTTCCCATGGTATGGCGGCGGCACGGTGCGCACCGTCGAATACAAGGACGAGCCGGTTCCGGCCGGAGTGGTCAACCCGCAGGTCGAGATGACGGCTCATGCTGCAGATCTCGGTTTGGCGTTCTACACCGGGACTATGTTCCCGCAGCAATATCGCGGCGGACTCTTCTCGGCGCAGCACGGCTCCTGGAACAGGACGAAACCCGTCGGCGCGCGGGTGATGTTCACGCCGTTGAAGCCCGACGGAACGGCCGACAAGCCACAGGTCTTCGCTGAAGGCTGGCTGACCGACAACGGTGAGTATCTGGGGCGCCCCGTCGATGTCGCCGTGCTGCTCGACGGCTCACTCCTCGTCTCCGATGATACGGCAGGTGCCGTTTACCGGATTTCCTATGGTCAATGATCGACCTGCACGGGCGCACCGGACCGGTGCGCCCCTCTTCCTGGCCGGCTGGCTCGGCCTGAGCCTCACGATGGGCGTCGTTCATCCGGCCTCGGCCGGGGATCGGCAGGCCGGCCGCCAGAAGGTCGCCGGCGTCTGTCAGGCCTGCCATGGCATGGATGGGCTTTCCAAGAATCCGGAAGCTCCCAATCTGGCAGGGCAGATCGAGAACTATCTCGTGAAAGCCATCACCGAGTACCGCGAGGGAATCCGGAAGAACGAATCCATGAACATCGTCGCGAAAGAGCTTTCGGACGACGATATCGCGAACATCGCGACCTATTACTCCTCGCTCGAGATCGAGGTCATTCCGCCATAGTGCGGTTCGGCGGGATCGGGCCGATGCTGCGAATATGTTGCGCAGCCGTCTTCGCGCCGGCGCGCAACTGACGCATTGGGCTAGCATCTCGCAACCTTTCCCGACCGCGATGCGTTACGCGACTGACAGCGCGAGGGGTGAATTATGCAGCGGCGCAGTGGTGTTCTCCTGGCGACGAGCATCGTTCTCGCCCTGGTGGGATTGGCTCTCGGCGTCGGAGGCATCTGGCTGATCGCGCTCGGCGGCTCCTGGTATTACGTGGCGGCGGCCCTGGGTTTTCTCCTGACTGCCTATCTCCTCAGCGGAGGACGGGCCGCCGCATTGCAGATCTACGCGCTCCTCATCATCGGAACGCTGGCGTGGGCCATCTGGGAGGTTGGGCTCGATTGGTGGCAACTCGCCCCGCGGGGCGACGTGATCTTCCTGATCGGCCTTTTGCTGCTGACGCCCTGGGTCACGGAGGCCCTGGAGCCCGGCCTCACCGGGCCCGTCCGCGTGTCGGCCTTCCGCGGCGCCGGTCTGCCGCTGACCTTTGCGCTCGGCATCGCATGCGTGGTTGCCGTCGTGTCCTGGTTCATGGATCCGCATCGCATCGAGGGCACCGCTCCGCAGGTACGCGCCGAGGTCTCTGCCGACGTACCGGGCATGCCTCCCGGTGAATGGCATGCCTATGGCCGCACCAACTACGGCCAGCGGTACTCGCCCCTGGATCAGATCACGCCGCAGAACGTTTCGCGGCTCCAGGTTGCTTGGACCTATCACGCCGGCGACATGAGAGGCCGCCCCGGCGACCCTGAGGAGACGACATTCGAGGTCACGCCCCTCAAGATCGGCGACAGGCTCTTTCTCTGCACGCCGCATCAATTCGTGATTGCGCTGAACGCGACCACGGGAGCCGAGGTCTGGCGATATGATCCCAAGATCCGCGACCAACTCGCGCTTCAGCACCTCACATGCCGCGGTCTCTCCTATCATCCCGGCACAGCAACATCGGCCGCCGCCACACAGGGCGCGGCCGCGTCGGTGCGGAACCCGGAGGTCCCCGATCTGCCGGTTGCAGCCGCGGGTGGGCACACGACGGACGAGTGCCGCGCAAAGCTCTTCATGCCGACGGCCGATGGTCGCCTGATCGCGCTGAATCCGGAGAATGGCGCCGTCTGCACCTCCTTCGGCAATGGCACGGGCCAGATCAATCTCTGGGCCAACATGCCGAACGTCAGACCCGGCGCCTATTACTCGACCTCGCCCGTGGTCGTGACCCAAAATCTGATCATCGTCGGCGGCACGGTTCTCGACAATGTCTCGACGCAGGAGCAGTCGGGGGTCATCCGCGCCTATGATGTCGAGACGGGTGCGCTCGTCTGGAACTGGGATTCGGGCAATCCGGAAGTTACGACGCCGATCCCGCCGGGCGAAACCTATACGCCGAACTCGCCGAACAGCTGGTCGATCTCCAGCGTCGACGAGGCGCTCGGTATGGTCTACGTGCCGCTCGGCAACCAGCCGCCGGACCAATGGGGCGGCAACCGCAGCCAGAGCGTCGAGCGCTTCTCGTCCTCGATCGTAGCGCTGGACCTTGCCACCGGGCAGGTGCACTGGAACTTCCAGACGGTTCGCCATGATCTGTGGGACTACGATGTTCCCGCGCAGCCGAGCCTCGTCGATCTGACGATCAACGGCGGGACCGTTCCGGCCCTCGTGCAGCCCACCAAGCAGGGCGAAATCTACGTGCTCGACCGCCGTACCGGTGAGCCGATCATACCAGTGACCGAGGTCCCGGCCCCACAAGGCGCAGCCAAGGGGGATCGGACCGCACCGACGCAGCCGGTCTCCGTGCTCTCGTATGGCCCGCGGACCCTGACCGGTGCCTCCATGTGGGGCGCGACCATGTTCGACCAGCTCTCGTGCCGCATCGCGTTGAAGCGGATGCGCTACGAGGGCCGTTACACGCCACCATCCACGCAGGGATCGGTGATCCATCCCGGCAATTTCGGTGTCTTCAATTGGGGCGGCATCGCCGTCGATCCGAAACGCCAGATCGCCTTCACGACGCCGGCCTATCTCGCATTCCGTTCCAAGCTGGTGCCGCGCGCCGACGACACGACGCTCTATGTGCAGGGGGAGAACCGTCCGAAGGGTAGCCTGCCGGCCCTGAACGAGAATTTCGGCGCGCCCTTCGCGGTCCAGCTCAGCGCATTCACCTCGGTGCTCGGCCTGCCGTGCAATGCTCCTCCTTGGGGATACGTATCGGCGGCGGATCTCACGACAGGGAAAATCATCTGGCGGCACAAGAATGGCACCGTGCGCGACCGTTCACCGATTCCACTTCCGTTCAAGATGGGTGTCCCGAATCTGGGGGGCCCCATCATGACGGCCGGCGGTGTGGCGTTCCTATCCGGCACCCTGGACTATTACGTGCGCGCCTACGACGTTTCGAGCGGCACTCAGCTTTGGGAAAGCCGTCTTCCCGCCGGCGGGCAGGCGACGCCCATGACCTATCTCGGCGACGACGGGCGGCAGTTCCTGCTCGTCGTGGCAGGCGGCCATGGCTCGCTCGGCACCAAGGCCGGCGATTCCATCATCGCTTACGCATTGCCGAAGGAATAGCGCCGGAGCCCGGTGATCCCGCGGTGCTGTAACGGCTTCGCGCTCAGTGATGCAATGGAGCAGGCCACTTCGAAGGCAGAACGTGTTCTGCGCCGATGCCGAACGGTTCAGCCGAGGTCCATCTGCTGGGTGCCGGAGCGCACATCCTAAGAAAAGAATAAGATTAATGTGACGCCAGAAACTTTATTGCTCACCAGCCGCCATGCGCGATCGTTCGGAGCGAGATCGCCGTAAGCAATGCGCTCTGCCGTGCGCCAGCAAGACGCGCCGGCGTGGAAGAGGGTACCATCATGAGGATGAGTGTCACGCTTATTTCGGCATTGGCCGGATTCTGTGTTGCGGGTTCGGCACATGCTTCCGAACTCGAGCCGATGGCGGGCCTGAGCATCGAGCTCGGGGACGTGTTGGGTGCTGCCTACTACACCGTCGAAAAGGACGGCTATCAGGTCGTCGCGACCGTCGCGTCCGGTGCCAATGCAACCCCCGTGCGCTTCGTAACGACTCTGACATCGGGCCAGAGAACGATGCTATCGGTGCCGCGCGCGGTCGGCGAGAGCGCCATGACGCTGGAAATCGAACGCATCGGCGATCGTGTCTTCGTCAACGGTGAAAACAAACTCAGCAGCGTTACGCACTGATCCGCAACCGATGAGGAGCATCCGCCGGCCCGCATGTTCGCGCGCGGGCCGTGGAGCTCCAACCCCGAACCGAGCCGGCGCTGCCGTCATCACAACGAGACCACGGTCTCTCGCAAGGTGCTGGTTCGGCAGAACGGCTTTGCTGGCGCGCCTCGGCGCACTGGCCCTCGTCCTGGCCGTCTGCCCCGCGCGGCCCGTCGCATCGGGACAGATGCAGGAGGGTGACGACGGGAAGTTCCATACGGAAAGCGGTGAGCCGACCTATCGGATCTTTCCTGACGGCGGCATCGACTGGTACACGTTCAACGGCTTTCGCCGCTACCATGCCGAATGCCACATGTGCCACGGACCCGATGGCGAAGGCAGCACATTCGCGCCGTCCTTGCTCGAGCCGATGAAAACCATGACCTATGACACCTTCGTGGATATCATGGTCCATGGTCTTCGGAGCGTCGGTCCGACCCAGCAGCGTGTGATGCGGGCGATGGGCGGCGATCCGAACGTCATGTGCTATCTCGAGGATATCTTCGTCTACTTGAAGGCTCGTGCCGATGGCGCCCTCGGACGATCGCGGCCGGAGAGACGCCTGCCAAAACCGGAAGCCGCAGTCCGGCGCGAAGCAGCTTGTCTCGACCGCGAATAGATCCTGAAGCAAAGGCCCTCTCTCCACTGCGCACAATCACCTCTCCTCTCGCGGGAGAGGAGAGGTGATTATGCGTAACCCTGCCGACTCGCAGAATGGGAGGCGTTACGCGGGATCTTCGCCCATGTCGGGAAGCGCAGTGATCGAAACCGGGTCGATCGCCGTGATTTCGCAGTCGCGATCGGAGCCGTCCTGCCAGGATTGAACCAGGAATAAGGATTCGCGGCCGATCGCGACGATCGGGTGATGCCAGACCCCTGGCTTGTAAACCACGCCTTGATCGGCTTCGAGCCGAAAGGCCCCCAGGGTGCTCAGGTCCGGATTGCCGTCGCTTCGATTCGAGCACACGACGATTAGATGATCCTGCGCCGAGATCGGGACGATCAACTGCGCAGTTCGCGGGTGTCGCTCAAGCATTCGGATCGTTCGCGGCAGCGTCAGCCCGTCGGCTCTGAAGATCGACGTGACCAGGGAGAGCGAAGGATCCGCCTCGCGGCCGGGAAACGCGTGAACGTCGAATCGATGTGCGGTTCCGCCATTCACGAGCATCCCCGACCCGCCGACTTGGACGATGTGTCCGAATGGAGCGAATGCCTCGTTAGAGATCGGAGCGAGCTGCAGATTGATGGAAGGCTTCATGGCAGCTCACGTGTATCGCACAGGATAGAAGGAACTCTTGGCAGCGTCTCGTCCTGCAGAGTTGGAGGGCGGGATCGAAATCCCGCCCATGGGATTGCTATTGCGGGACGGGGATCGGTTCTACCCGATTGGGCTCGAGCCAATCGGCAGGTGCCTTGCAGTCCGTGCAGTTGATTCCGGGTAACGTGTCCGCGTAGATGACCTTTGGGAGTTCCTGAATGGTGGCGCCCGGCGCTGGGTTTCCGGTTTGCACCGCGTCGAGGCTGAGCTCGGGCAGCCGCTCACCATCCAGCGCGGTCGTGATGAACAGGGGAGAGACCTTGTCGGCCGGGAACGTATTGCAGCCCTCGACGAACTTGTCTCCCGAACAAACCTTGACGTCTTGAGGTTGGACCCAGGGCAACGGATACTCGATGCTGTGCTGCTCGAGCTTCTTCTTGCCAGTCACGACTTCCATCATGAGCTTGAAGGCATAGCCGCCGACGGCCGGTCCGGAGCTCGACGAGAGCCCCTTCAATCCCTTCGCTTGCATATCGGGATCGGCGATCATGAGCCGGTACCCGTTGTTCGACTGGCCTGTGATCGTCACCAGGCGGTCCGGGCGGGCGTTGACGACCGCCTGCAGGGATCCGTAGTTTCCGTCCACGGTCCAGATCCCGTCGATATTGGGATGGGCCGCCAGGATCTTGGCGACCTCTTCCTGGGAGGTTGCGTCGTTCCAGTTGCCGTAAAAATCGCCGACGATCTTGATGCCGGGATATTTCTTGAAGATGTGATAAGCCTGCTCGTCGTAAGTCTTGGTGACGGTCGTGCCCGCAACGCCGTGGTTGAAGACGAGTTCGCCCTTGCCGCCCATCTGATTGACCATCCATTGAGCGGAGTTGGCTCCATAGCGGGCCGTGATGCTGCTGACGTTGTATGCACAGGGTTCCGTGACGGTGGCGTCATAGGTGAAGACGACAATGCCCTTGCTGCAGGCCTGCTTGATCACCCGGTTCAATCCGGTCGGTGAGAGAGGCATGATCAGAATGGCATTCGCCCCGGCGGCAATCATGCTTTGCAGGTCCGAAATCTGACGCTGCACTTCGGTGCCGGAGATGACGGTCTTGAACTCCACATTCTTGTCATAAGGCGGGGTCGCCGCCAGCGCCTTGATCCCATTCGCCGCGAGCGCCTGCCAGGTGTTGCCGCTGTAGCTCATGTTGAGGAACACCTTGTAGCGCTCTTCTGCATGGCCGGGCGCCGCCGCAGTCGACAGAATCACCGCGGCACCTGACAGAGCGCCCAAGATCCTGAACGCTGGTTGGCTCATGAAACTGGTCTTCATGGTAATTCCTCCCGGTTGGGTGATCGGTCCCCGACCCTCCCGGTCAGGGTTTACGCGCACGCGATTGCTGGCCTTGCAGGAGCAAGGCCATAATGATGATGCCGCCTTGAATGACGCTTCGAAGCCCCTGTGACAGGCTCAGGGCCGTGATGACCGTCGAGAGCGTGCTCAGAAACAGCGCCCCCGCCAGAGTCCCGACATAGAGTCCCGTCCCACCGGTCACGCGCGCGCCTCCGATCACCACGGCGGCAATGGTCGGCATCAACAGGGCATTGCCCATTTCCAGGGTCGCGCTTGCCGCGTAGCCGGCCAGAAGGATGCCCGCAATCCCAGCACAGAGTCCGCTGATCGCATAGACCGCGATCGTCAAGGGAACGATCGGCAAGCCGAGCACCCGGGCCGAGCCGGGGCTGCTCCCCATCGCATAAAGCTTCCGTCCCACCGCGGTCCGGTTCTGAAACAGGATGGCGGCGGTGACAAAGACGATCATGAAGATGATCGGCAAGGGAATACCGGCCCAGCGACTGCTCATGAAGTCCTGCAAGGCTGGGGCGACCGACTGCTGGGATCCGCCGGCCGTCAATCCGAGCGCGACACCGTAGAACGTGGTCGCCGACGACAGGGTCATGATGAAGGGAGGCAGCTTCGCCAGGGCGATGCCGATGCCGTTCAGTGCGCCGATCGCCGTGCAACACACCAGCGCAACCGGGAGAGCGTAGATCAGAGCGTCGTTGCTGCCTCGCGTCAGGTTGGCGATCATCATGCCCCCGACTCCCATGACGATGCCGATCGAGAGGTCGATTCCGCCGATGAGGATCACGAGGCCCTGGCCGAAAGAGGCGACGACCAGGAAGATCGCCGTCACCAGGATCGCCGTGAGCTGGTCGAACGAACCGAATGACGGATTCACCAGCTTCATGCCGATGATCAAGACGGCCGTCGCCGCGAGCACACCGAGCGCCGGCACCACGTCCGGCCGGATGAAGGCACGGCGGTGCGAGGCGGACTCCGTCGTGGCCACGCCAGCGGACGAAGGTGTGTCGTTCGTCCGCATCAGGCCGTGCTCCGCTGTGTGATCCGGGCGATGAGAGGAGCCAACTGGCCGAAGAAGATCGCGGCGATCATGATCAGCCCGGTAAAGATATTCGTATAGAACTCGGCGACGCCGAGCGCGAAGAGCATCTTTTGCATGACCGTGAGGATCCCGGCGCCGACCAGGGTTCCGAGAACGCCGCCGCGGCCACCGGTCAGGGACGTCCCACCGATCGCCACCGAAGCAAACATGAACAGGAGGAAGGAATCGCTGACACGCGGATCGCCGGATCCGATCTCGGCGCTGTGCACGAAGCCTGCCACCGCATAGCAGATCCCCGCCGTCACGAAGGCGAACACCTTGGTCGCTCGCACATTGAGGCCGGACAGCTGCGCCGCGGATTCATCGGCTCCCACGGCATAGATCGCAATGCCGCGACGGGTGTTCTTCAGCACTGACCAGAGCAGCGCGGCACCGGCCAGGATCAGTGCTGCGATCGGCACGCCATAAAAATCGCCGGTCACGCCATAGGCGATCGCCTCCGCGACCTCGCCGCCCGGAGCAGGCAGGATGATCAGGGCGATGCCTTGGCACACGATCAGCGAGCCGATCGTCACGGCGAGAGACTGCAGGCCGAGATAGGCAACCAGCCAGCCGTTCAGGCTACCGACCAGGATACCGATCGCAAGCACTGCAGCAAAGCTGCCAGCGCTTCCGAGAGTGCCGGTGCTCGTCGTCGCGACCACGACATTCGCGATCGCGATCACTCCCGGTCCCGACAGGTCGAACTCGCCCGCCAGAACCACGACCGTCAGGCCTGCCGCCGCCAGCGCGAGCACGATCGCGTTATTCACGAGATTGCCGAGCCCGAAAGCGGACAGAGCGGAGGGCTCATGGGCGATGTAAATGCCGAACATGATCAGGAACAGGATCACGGCCGGTAGTGCACCGCCTGCGGTGAGGATCCTGCCATATCGGCGGGGTGTCGCGGCCATTGTCAGGCCGATGCTCCGATGGCTGGAGCCGCGGCATTCGAGGGGGTACCTGCACGATGACCGGATGCCAGGGACAGCAGCCTGTCCTGGCTGAGATCCTCGCGCGCAACCTCCCCGGCGATGCCGTTGCGGTAGAGGACGATGCAGCGGTCACACAGATGGACGAGCTCGTCGAGCTCGGTCGAGTAGAACAGGATCGCGCCCCCTTTCGCAACGAATGAACGCATCATCGCATAGATGTTCTGCTTGGCTCCTACGTCGACGCCACGCGTCGGATCGAACAGCAACAGGCGTTCCGCTCCGCCAATCAGGGCGCGGGCCAGAACGGCCTTCTGCTGATTGCCCCCGGACAAGGCGCTGATGCTGAGGGGCAGGTAGCGCTCGGGAAGGTTCACCGAAGGCGTGACGGCTTCGACCAGGCGGCGCTCGGCTTCCGCATCGATCAGCGTGAAGCGAGTCGCCCGGTCGACGACCGGCAACGAAATGTTGGCCATGGTCGAGAGGTCGTTGAAGATGCCTTCCGTCTTGCGTTCTTCCGGCACGAGCACCACGCCGAGCTTGCGCGCCGCCTGGGGCGACCGGATAGTCCTTTCGATGCCGTCGATGGCGATCGTTCCCGACTGGAGAGGCGACAGCCCGACCAGAGCCTGGAACAATCTCGATTGGCCATGTCCTTCAAGACCCGCGACACCGAGAATTTCGCCCGGCGCCAACGCGAAGCTGACATCGGCAATACCGGGACCGACGAGATGCCTGGCCTCCAGGACCGGAGGCGCCCCGGCCCGGATTGCTGACGGAGATCGTGTGAAAGTCTCGACGACCGAGCGCCCTGCCATGCTGCTGAAGATGGCATCGTCGCTCATCTCGGAGACATGGCTGTCGAGCACCTTCCGGCCATTGCGCAGGATCACGCAACGGCGGCACAGGCGGCGTATCTCGTCCAGTTTATGACTGATGTAGAGGACCGATGACCCGCTCTGGAGGACGCGTTCGACCAGGCCGAACAGCCATTCCCGGTCTGAAAGAGCCGCGGTCGGCTCGTCGAGGAGGAGCACGGATGGCCGGCGGTGAAGAGCCCGGACGATTTCGATTCGTTGCCGCATTCCGAGCGGCAGGTCGCCGATCAGAGCTGATGGCGCAATATCCGAAACCCCGTGCGCCTCGAGGATCTCGGCTGCTCGTCTCTCGAGCGTGCGGGTCGAAACCATGCCCAACCGGTTTCGCTCCGGCCGGGGCAGGAACATGTTGATCGCCACCGAAAGCGTCGGGACGAGGCTGAGTTCCTGAAAGGCCGTCGAAACGCCGCGCTCATTGGCTTCGACTGCCGTCAGCGGCCGAAACGGTGCTCCATTGACGTGGATCTCGCCCGCGTCCGGCGTAACGACGCCACTCAGGCATTTGACGAGCGTCGATTTGCCGGCGCCGTTCTCACCGAGCAATCCGCAAACCTCGCCCGGCTGCAGCGTGAACGAAACGTCTTCCAGGGCGACGGTCGCCCCGTACCTCTTGCTGATGCCGCTGACATCCAGGAGTGGATGCACATCAGACCTCGTTCTGGGTGCGTACCGTGATGGTTGATCCACTTCGGTGCTGTTCCGGTTGCACGGTCGTGCACCACGACAGAGAAATGATGGACGTGGATCCGACGGGGGTCAATCGAATTTTTGACCATCAGGCTTGCCGATTTCCCGCCGGCCTGATTGTCGACAGCAGAAAGTCAAGCATCTTCGTAAATGCACAGCGCAACGAGAGATTCCCTCCGTGCGACGCATCGGAGAAGGAAACCTTTCGAAGAGATCGCTATACCTTTGCAAATTGAAAGGCTTGCAAACTCAGTCAGATCATTACGTCGCCGCCATTTGGGTTGAGTGATGCGCCGATATAATAGGAGCCCTCATCGGACGCCAGCATCACAGCCGTCGGTGCAATCTCGTCTACGGTTCCAGCTCGCCCGATCGGGAGCTCCGCGAGTTTCCTTTTCCGCCAAGCCTCTGGGATATTGCGGAAAAGTTCAGTGTCGATCGGCCCAGGGCAGATTGCGTTGACGGTAATCCCCTCGCGAGCAACCTCATAAGCAAGTGACCGCGTAAAGCCGAGCACACCCGCTTTCGCAGCGGCATAATGCGCCATGTCGGCCGCGCCTTTATGGGCCAGCTGTGAACTCATGTTGATGATGCGGCCCCATTTGCGCTGTAACATCCCCGGGAGCACCGCACGTGTGCAAAGAAAGATGCTACGAAGGTTCACGCGGATCATCTCATCCCACATCTCGGTCGACATCTCGACCACTTGAGAGGTGGTATCAATGCCCGCGTTGTTGACGAGAATGTCGACTCGGCCGAATGCTTCTCCAACTTTGTCAACAGCAGATCTCACCTGCGCCTCGTCTCCGACATCGGCGGCAACCGCGATGGTGTTCACATTAAGCCCCGAGATCTCTCGAGCAGCCGCCTCGGCATCATCCTTTCGCATGTCGAGCACCGCCACGGCGGCCCCTTCATGAGCGAAGGCGAAAGCAATCGCGCGGCCAATGCCACGGGCTCCTCCGGTTACGAGTGCCATTTTCCCATCAAGCTTACCCATGATCCCTCCCTAGGTCTCAAGCAGTCGAAGTCCGATCGTAATTTCCCAAGATGCGTTCGGCCTCGTGCTGGAACTCCTCGAAGGTGTCGGACGCACGATGAACGCGAGCAACATCGCGATGGTTGAAACAATGTACGATGTGCCCCCCTCCGAGATCTTCGGCAGGGGGCATTTCCGCGCGAGAGCGATCCGTCGCGAATGGACAGCGCGATGCGAGGAAGCAACCCTTCGGCAGGTTGATCGGACTCGGAATCTCGCCCTTAAGGCCCACACCTGATTCGAGTGTCAGGCGGGGGTGTGGCAGCAACACCGCAGAGAGAAGGGCGATGCTATACGGATGGCGCGGCTCGGCAAAGACGTCGGCAGTATTTCCCTGCTCGACGATCATCCCGAGATACATCACGGCCACACGGTGGCTGATAAACCTGACCGTGCTGAGATCGTGCGAGATAAAGAGGTAGGAGGTGCCAAGGTCCGCCTGAATCTTCATCAGGAGCTCAATGATCTCGGCTCGAGCAGTAGGGTCAAGAGCCGAGGTTGGCTCATCAAGGACGACGAGTTCGGGCCGGGTAATCATCGCTCGCGCGATTCCAACCCGCTGCTGCTGGCCTGCGCTCAGTTCCGCAGGGTAGAGATCGAGCATACTCCGGCGCAGGCCAACGCGTTCCATTGCTTCCAGAACACGTTCGCGTCGCTCCGCGGCCGGCACCTTCAGTGCCAAGAGTGGTTCCTCAATGGAGCGCCTGATCCGCATGCGTGGGTCAAGCGACTCGGCCGGCTCCTGGAAGACGAGCTGGATCCTGCCGAGAAGGCTGGGTGGGCGCCGTGCGCGAGGAACGGAGATATCCTCTCCCTTGAAGTGTATTTTCCCTTTAGACACTTCAGTCAGGCCAACGATGCACCGCCCGACCGTTGTCTTGCCTGAGCCGCTCTCGCCTACCAAGCCAAGAGTCTCGCCTGGCCCGATCGAAAGGGATACTCCATTGATCGCTTGCACGACATTGCGGGATCCGGCGATCGGAAACTGTTTGTAGAGAGCATCAACCTGCAACATCGAACTCATCACCGCTCCACAGGGAAATGGCAGCGAGCGAAATGGCTCGGCGCAAGTTCGATGAGCTGAGGCTTCGTGCGGCGGCACACGGACTGAGCACGAGGGCAGCGATCCACGTAGACGCAATTCTGAGCAGGATCGACTCTAGCCTGCTGCATCCGCGGCATCGTCCAACCACGGCGCAAGCGCGGGTTGTGGGAGAAGGCCGCCAACAACATGACCGTATAGGGGTGCCGAGGGGCTAGGAAGAATCCCTCGCGTGGTGCGATCTCCATAATTTCTCCGTCATAGATCACCGCAACACGGTCACAGAAATGTGCCGTAATCCCGACGTCACGGGTTATGAACAGCATGGCGCTATGCCGCTCTCGAGCTAGCGTCTTGAGGAGTTCCAAAATTTGCGCCTGGACGGTCACATCAAGACCGCTGGTTGCATCATCGGAGATAATGAATTTGGGCGAACAGATGAGCGCAGCAGCAATGACGACACGCTGAGCCATACCGCCCGATAGCTCATGCGGGTAAGCTCTCATACGCCGTGCAGGGTCCGGAATCTGCACGGCATTTAGCATATCGAGCGCCATCTTCCGTGCCGAAGCTCGATCCTTGCCCAAGTGCACGCGAGCCATATTGGCGATCTGCTCTCCGATCGAGAGAAGTGGATTAAGCTCGCCGCGCGGATTGGGGACTATCATCGAGATGTCGCGGCCACGCATCTGTTGAAGCCTACGCTCAGGCAGGTCCAGGAGATTGATGCCGCTGAAGCGAACAAACCCTGCAGCCACACGGCCCGGTGGCGGCGGTAGGTTCATGATTGAACGAGCAAGCGTAGTCTTGCCAGCGCCAGACTCGCCTACAAGACCGAGGATCTCGCCCGTGTAAACCGACAGATCGAGGTCGCGAATCGCAACTTTCGGAGCGCCATCCACGGTCGGAAACTCAACGCGGAGTTTCTCGATTTCAAGCGGGACTGCGGCGGGGCGTAGCAATGTAGAGGGGAATGTCCGCGTCAGGCCCAACATGATGCGCCTTAATGCCCAATCCTCGGGTCGATCATGAAATAGATCAGATCAACGATGAGATAGACGAACAACGAAAAAATCGCGGAAAACAGGACAAAGCCGAGAACGGGGTAGAGATCGGAGTTGAGCACCCCCTGAACCGCGTATTGGCCCGCACCTCCCCAACTGAAGACGATCTCAACGAGAACTGCTCCACCGATGAGGTAGCCATAGAGCACGCTTATGATCGTGACGATGGATGGCAGAGCGTTACGAAGGGCGTGGCGCATCACGAGATGATGCGGGATCCCGCAAAGAACCTCATAACGGCTGAAATCCGACTGAATCATCTTCTCCATTGATGACTGGGTCATTTTCAAAATTGGTCCGGCATTGACTAGGCCGAGTGTCAGAACCGGAAGCACAAGGTGGGCCACCGATGACCGAAAGGCGCTCCAATCGCCGGCAAGGAGAGAGTCTATGGTCAGCATGCCGGTCACGGTCGGCGGCGGTATCACAGCAAAGTCGATCCGGCCCAGAGGTGCCGGCACCCATTGGAGAAGAGTGTAGAATATGAAAATGAGTACCAGGGCGAGCCAAAAGTCGGGCACGGCTCCTGCGCCAAGACCGTAGAAATCAGCTATACGAGCAACGACGCCTTTCTCCTTGAAAGTCGAGGCGAGGCCGAGGGGAACGCCGATCAGCACGGCGACCAGGAGTCCGAATGTCACGAGCTCGAGCGTAGCCGGAAAACGTTGGATCAGATCCTCGAGCACCGGACGAGTTGTCTGCCACGATGTACCAAGATCACCTTGTGCAAGATCCTTCAGGTAAATCCAGAACTGTACAGGGAGCGAATGATCGAGCCCGAGCTTTGAACGAAGCGACGCAATCGCTTCGGGAGTAGCTGTGGGTCCCAGCATGAGGACGGCAGGGTCGCCAGGAATTGACTTGACCAACAGAAAGCTGACGAGGACGATTCCCAGGAGCTGTGGCGCTATGAAGAGCAAGCGCCGTCCAATGTAGGCTACGAGCATCATGATGCAGCTTCCCGGGCAGCTTTGACATCACTGCGTCGTATCCGAATAGTTTCGAGGTCGCGTACGAGTGCACGCCGTTTAACTGGATCGGCGAACACTTCAATGCTGAGCCCAACGAGCGAAAATCCGAAAACTGTAATTGCGAGCGCCAAGCCGGGAAAGACAGAAGGCCACCATTGCCCGGTCACGACGTTTTGGAAGCCCATTGCTATCATGCTCCCCCACTCGGGCGTCGGAGCACGGACGCCGGCCCCGATGAAACTGAGACCGGCGGTCAGGAGGATGGCCCAGCCGATATTGATTGAGAGCTGCGCGAGAATGGGTCCAATCGCGTTCGGTACAATGTGGCGCAGGATGGTTTGCAGGTCGGAAAGTCCGGCGACCAGGGAGGCCTCAACGTACCGCATCTCCCGAATTGACATAACCTGAGCTCGCATGAGGCGCAGGTATATTGGCGCATTGACAAAAGCGATCGCAAGCACGACCGTCTGGATGCTTTGTCCGAGGCTCGCCACGAGTGCGATTGCAAACACGAAAACCGGAAACGCCTGGAGGACATCGGCCGCTCGCATGACCGCATAGGCAGCCCAGACGCGTACGCCGCGTCCCGAGCTATAATAGCCTACCAGCGCGCCAATGAATGTGCCAACGATAGCAGAGAGCAGCGTCCCGGCGACAGCGATGGTAAGATCGACGCGTGGTGCGTAGATCGTCCGGCTGAAAATATCCATGCCAACCGCATCCGTGCCGAAGAGGTGATTCCAGCTCGGAGGTTCAAGGAACTGTGATGGGTCGGCTTCGATCGGCGAATATGGCGCGATCAGCGGGGCCAGAATGGCAGCCAGAACCGCAGTAAGGACGATTACATATCCCAGGACAAAGCTCGGGCGGGCCCATGCTATGATCCCGACCAGCCGCATCGATGAAAGGTACTTATCCACTTGAGGCGCCTCTATGAACCTAGAGACGTGGGGGCCCGCCGAGGGCGGGCCCCTGTCGAATCATCCACGCGTGAAATCTTGGAATCGAAGATTGTTAGATGTGTAGTATGTCAAACCTTTCAGATTGGACTTTCGTGCTAATGTGTATTTTGGGTAGGCGATGAAGCCCCAAGGAGCTTCATCCATTACGATTTTTTGAACTTCGTCGTAGATTCTCTTGCGTTCGTTGTCATCTAGTGTCTCGAGCCCGCTCTCGATCAGCTGGTCGACGTTCGTATTGTTGTAGTTGCTATAGTTTACGTAGCTTTTATTATGAAAATACAAGAACATCGAATAGCCGGGATCGGGCGTCCAGGGAGAGTCGAGGTAGAAGATGATCGGCTTTTGCCGCTTCGTAACGTTTTCGTAGAAGACGCCTGCCGGTAGCTTATCGAGTTGAATATCGACCCCGATCTGGCGCAATGCGGTCTGATAGAGAAGCGCGATCGGTTCCTGGGTCGGATCACCGGCATTGTAGCTTAGAGTGGTCTTGAAGCCATCCGAAAAGCCAGCTTCCGCAAGCAGCTTCTTCGCAGCCTCTATATTGTAGCCATAGCGGTAATACTCGAGATTCGCCATGGGGTAGATGTAAGGCATTGGCGCTTTCTGCGGGTCCGCAAGGCCGTAATAGACGGTTCGAACAATCTCTTCCTGCGGGAGAGCAAGGTTCATGGCTTGCCGAACCTTGACGTTGTCGAACGGCTTGATCTTTGCATTGAGTTCAAGCCAGATCATGTAGGAGGCGTTCACGGCATCGAAGGTCGCGGCCGGGTTGCCCTTAAGGCTGTTGTATTCGCGCGGCTGCAGAAATTGCGCGATATCGACGGCGCCGCCCTGTAACAGTGACAGGCGAGAGGCTGAGGTCGGAACCTCACGCATGACCACTGTCTTCATGAAGGGCTTTTCATCCCAGTAGTCGTCGCGTGCTTCGAATACGGCTTGCTGGCCACGGGTGAGCTGCCGCAACCTGTAAGGACCAAATCCTGCACTCTCGTTCTGGAGGAACTTGACGCCCCAGGGATCGTCCGATCCGCCGACCTCCTTGATCTTCTTGCTGTCGTAGATTGGGTTGGCGAGATTGCATTGCTGTTTCAGGAGTATCGGGCTTGGCTTCTCGAGATTGAAAGAGATTGCCATGGGTCCTTCGATCTTGACCTGATCAGGGTGCTTGAGACCGAGAACCGAGGTCTGGAAAATCCCTTGGCCCTTCAGATTAAACTTCCGGTCCCAGGTCCATTTCACATCCTCGGCTGAGAATGGGTTGCCCCAATTGCTCTTCACGCCTTCACGCAACTTGAATGTGGCCTTTCGGCCGTCGTCAGAAATTTCCCAGTCGGTCGCGAGCCGCCCCCGCAGCGCAAGGCCGCTCTTCTTCTCGGAGTGAACGGCAGTATCTTCGCGCAAGACATTCGGGTTCTGCGGATCAGGAATCTTTTCATAGGCGAGCATGTACTCGTAGAGAGCGCCAAGCGAGTCGATTGAGCCAAGACTGACGTCAAACTCAATATCGAGGCCCTGTGGTGTCGCCGGAGCTGCGATCACCAGTGTATTCGCCTGGCCTTGCGCCTGGGCCTCTTCAGTGAACATCTTTGGTGTAGCTGCCGCGGCGCCGACGGCCGCTGCGGCTCTTATGAACTGCCGCCGATCAAGGTGGTCGAACACATACTTCATATGATCAGCCATAGGACGTTCCTCCTGGGATCCCAGAAATCGTATTCGGGTCCTTAGATTGGTCAGACCTCTCCTAGTATTCGATCCACAGTGCGCGCTTTATGTCAACGGGAATCTTGACCAAGTTCAAGACCGAGGCATACTCGGCAGGAAAATCCGCCGTAGATTCTCGCAGCAAGAGGTCATACCTCTAGGGTAGGTCGGACTAGGATGGTGGAAGAGTCCAAAAATGATCCTGACCCGTCGCCCCGTGGTTCCACAGACGGCCGTGCAGAGGATCCAGGCAATGATCCTGAGCGGTGAAATTCCGCTGGGAACCCGCCTGCCGTCCGAGCGACAACTTGCCAACCAGCTTTCAGTCAGCCGCGCCTCGCTTCGGGAAGCGATGTCGGTTCTCGAGACTCTCGGCCTTGTCCGTATTGAGCACGGGCGCGGAACCTTCGTCTGCGAAGTCCTGCCCGGCACCGGAACGGCAGTGCCGCTGCCGGACTGGAGGTTCAGCAAGCTGTACTCGCTAGAGGAAGTGTATCAATTGCGTCATTTGGCCGAGGGATATGCTGCTCGGCTCGCTGCGATGGCGATTGCAGAAGAAGAAATTGCGAAACTAAAGTTGGTTGTTCGGCAGCATAAGGAAGCAACGCGAACGCTTGACTTTGTCGCGTCATCGCAGTTCGACTTTGAGCTGCATCACCGGATTATGTTGCTGTCGAAGAACCGAATCCTGGCTGACCTTCATGAGAATTACCGGACGATTTTCCTCGAAAGCCAACGCCTCCCTGTGGCGCGACACGAGCGAGTCTGGGAAACCGTCGACGAACACGAAAAGCTCGTTCAGGCCATTAGCCGGCGTGATCCGGAGGGGGCCGAGTACTACATGCGGCTCCACATTGCGCGTACTGCCGACCGCGCCGGCATCGCGCTGAGCGACACGCCGAGGTCGGCTGGGCGCCAAGCCAAAGACTGCTCCCATGCCCCGTCAGGTTGCGCGAACACCGAGGGCATTAGATGAGAAAAGTCGTTCTCGTAACCACCGGCGGGACTATCGCATCGCGCATGGACAAGACGCAGGACTACGTCGCGGCACGGCTACCGTTGCCGAGCTTGCCGGCTGAACGAAATACAGAACAGGACGGTTGAATGAACCGTTTTTTGATCCCCGGCAGTGGAGGAGGGAAAGATGGCGAAAGAGATCTTGTGTGGATTTGGCGTCGACGTCGATGCCGTAGCGGGTTGGCTCGGCTCCTATGGCGGTGAGGATTCGCCCGACGATATTTCACGCGGCCTCTTCGCGGGCGAGGTCGGCAGCCCGCGGCTCGTGAAGCTTTTCGAGCGCTGGGGCATCAAGACCACCTGGTTCATCCCCGGTCATTCGGTCGAGACCTTTCCGGAGCAGATGAGGCAGGTCGCCGAGGCCGGGCACGAAATCGGAATGCACGGCTACAGCCACGAGAATCCGATCGCGATGACGCCGGAGCAGGAGGAGAAGGTTCTCGACAAGGCCATCGAGCTCATCACCAAGCTGCAGGGAAAGCCGCCGACCGGCTACGTGGCGCCGTGGTGGGAGTTCAGCCCGGTCACGAACGAGTTGCTGCTCAAGAAGGGGATCAAATACGATCACAGCCTGATGCACCACGATTTCCAGCCCTATTACGTCCGGGTCGGGGATAAGTGGACGAAGATCGACTATTCGAAGCAGCCGGAAGCCTGGATGAAGCCGCTGGTGCGCGGCCAGGAGACGGATCTCATCGAAATCCCGGCGAGCTGGCATCTCGACGACCTGCCGCCGATGATGTTCATCAAGAAGTCTCCGAACAGTCACGGCTTCGTCAATCCGCACGATATCGAGCAGATGTGGCGCGATCAGTTCGATTGGGTCTATCGCGAATATGATTACGCCGTTTTCCCGATCACGATCCATCCGGACGTCTCGGGGCGGCCGCACGTGCTGATGATGCTGGAGCGGCTCTACAGTCATATGATCCGCCATCCCGGCGTGCGTTTCTGCACGATGAACGAGATGGCGGACGATTTCGCGCGGCGTAGCCCGCGGAAGAAGTAGCATGGTTTGCCAGCGCTCCGACGCGCTGGCTGCTCCAGGAGTGACGATCGATGTGCGGCTTGTGTGGAATGCTCGGTGTCGCGCATTGGGCCGACGGCCCTGGTGCGGCAAGTCCGACGCCTCGGCAGGCGCGGCTTCGCCGCGCCGCGCTCCTGAACGATGTCCTGTCGCTGTATCGTGTGCGCGTCGATGACTGGCACGGCACCGCGATCGCGGTTTGCGGGCCGACGGGCCGGACGGAACTGGCAAGCACGCTATCCGATCTCTGGCCGAAGGCGGAGACCGTAGCGGGGCGGGCGCTCGATCCGCTCGACCCCGGGCTCCTCGCCCATCTCGACGAGATCGCCCAAGGGAGAGGCCGATGACGGATTCTCTGCCCGTCAACGTCCTCACGGGCTTCCTCGGCAGCGGCAAGACAACCGTCCTGAAGCGATTGCTCGCGTCGCCGGCTTTGGCCGATACGGCGGTGCTCATCAACGAGTTCGGTGAGGTCGGGCTCGATCACCTGCTCGTCGAAACAGTGGATGAGGATATCGTGCTCCTGCAGTCCGGCTGCATCTGCTGCACGATCCGGGGAGATCTCTCGAAGGCGATTCTCGATCTCTATTCGCGGCGCGAGCGCGGTCAGGTGCCACCTTTCATGCGGCTCGCGATTGAGACGACGGGGCTTGCCGACCCGACGCCGATTCTGTCGACGGTGCTGCACGATCCGGTCCTGCAGCATCATTTTCATCTCGGAAACGTCATCACCACCGTCGACGGAGTAAATGGACTTGCCAATCTGGAGGAGCATCCGGAGACGCTGAAACAGGCCGCCGTCGCCGATCGCCTCGTCATCACGAAATCCGACCTCGCCGGCGAGACGATGATCACTGCGTTGCACCATGCGCTGCACCGCCTCAATCCGGCAGCACCCATTCTCCGCGCTGTGGAGGGCGACGTAGACCCCGACCTGGTGCTCGGCCGGGAGGCCTGGGACGAGAGGACCCGCAGTGCCGAGGTGCGGAACTGGCTCGAGGCGGAGCGCCACGCATCACACGAGCACGCGCATGATCATGCCCCGGACAGAAGCCGGCACGCGCGCGACATCCGCGCATTCTGTCTGACGCTGGACCGGCCGATCGAGTGGGCGGCCTTCGGAATCTGGCTTACGCTTCTCCTCCACCGGCACGGCAGCGACATCCTCCGCATTAAGGGAATTCTGAACATCGCCGATTCCGCCGCTCCGGTCGTGGTCCAGTGCGTTCAGCATCTGGTTCACAATCCGGCCCATCTGGATGCTTGGCCCTTCGAGGACCGGCAGTCCCGCCTCGTCTTCATCGTCCGCGGGCTCGATGAGGCGGTCATTCGCGGATCTCTGGAGCGCTTTCAGGCGCTGGGGGCCAGTCCGGGACTGCGCTGATTCCGATCGGCCGGGCGGCCATGGCTCCCGGCGGAATGTCCTAAAAGGAGGATGGTGGAAAGCGCCGTGCGACGCTTTCGGTCAGTCTCGCAATGACGATCGTGGGAATTGCCACGAGGAGAGAAAAGAGCGTGAAGGCGCTGGCCCAGAGGACGATGCGCGAATCTCCTGTCGGCCAGGGCAGAAGATCGCGGATCGATCCCTCGAGGACTGGCACCTGCTCCCAGACCTGCCTGAGTTCATCCATTATCGACATTTCGAATCTCCGGCACTTTCGGGATCAGCGCCATATCCCGAATGACCCGTTCCGTTTGTGAGGCAATTCACGTCGGGGTAGGGACTGCGACGACGTCACGCCTCGTGGAAGGAAGGTCATCGCATCGATGAGGCGTGACACGGGAAAGGAGAAAATAATGTTTCTCATTCCGTTCAATTCTCATGATACACCTATTCCTCTTCGCGATTGCGCGCCGCAGGCGAAGTGATTCATGCTGAGCCGATGGCCTGGATTGCTTAACTTCGTCCGCAATGACGAAGAAGCCACAAACTCTGGACCCACTCCCGTCATTACGAACGAAGGCGAAGCCCTCCAGGGCCACGCGCGCACCTTGAGAGTTTCGCTCCACCCACAACGACGGGAGATGGTCTGCTGAGGGGCCCGTCCTCCCGTAACGGCAGATGTGTGCTCTGACGCACGTAACTCTCGCCGGTTTCGGCCCATGAATGGGCAAGGGAGAGGAGGCGGCGATGCTTGCCCGGTGGCACGATTCACGTCACGGCTATGGTGCCTGCAACGACAACGGACGGGTTCCCGGCACGAGAGAGGGCGCGAGGCCCGGTCGCGGCATTCTCGCAATGGCGAGCCAGTGCGCTGGGCCGATCGTGCTGACCTATGTCGCCGCCAATGTCCTGATCATCTCGAAGCAGCTGGTGAACTGACCGGGCCCTGTTGCCGCTCCGACAGCCTCGGTGCTCCGGCCCGCCTCACATCGAGATCAATGCTCATCGGCATGCCGCGCGAGCGGGAGCTGCGTGACCGGAAGCGAACCGGTCTGGCGCTCGATCGAGCGGTGAACCCGGGGTGGCTCCGGTCCGCGGTGGAGCGCCCGGAGACGCTCGCCGATCCTCGCATCGGCCTGCGTGATCCGCTGATTGTGCCGGACGTAGTCGAGCCATGTCGGCGTGTCGTAGCGTTCGACCCATAGCTCCGGTGTCGACAGGTCGCGGAGCAGCCGCCAGTGGCGCGCTCCGTCGCGACGGCGGATGCGGCGGCGCTCGGCCATCACGGTCAGGAACTCGACCTCGTCCTCCCGGGCGATGAGGTATTCGATCGTGATCACGATGGGACCGCTGCGGGGCTGGATGTCGAGCGCGATTTTCGGCTCGGTCCACCGTCTGAGCGGCTCGAGGCTGGTCTCGTCGAGATTCGGCAGCGCGAGGAACAGGCCGATTGCAACCCCGACCAGGTGAGCCGCGGCCGAGACGAGTAGCGCATCCCCGGCGCCGACTTCCTCCGCGAGCAGGCCCCAGATCCAGCTCCCGAGAGCCATGCCGCCGAAGGCTGCGGTCTGGTAGAGGGCGAGGGCGCGGCCGACCACCCAGCGCGGCGCAGAGAGCTGGACGGTCACGTTGAACGTCGACAGGGCCAGCACCCAGCAGGCCCCTCCCAGTGCCATAGCGGCCATCGTGACGGGCGTGCTGGAGCTCAGCGCCGTCGCTACCGCGCAGAGGCCGAAGCCGACGAACCCGAGGCGCACCAGCGCCTCGACGGCGAGCGTTTGACGCAAGCGGTTGATCACCAATGCACTGCCGACGGCACCCGCCCCGAAGGCGCCGAGCAGTAGACCGAACGTCACCGGCCCGCCTCGCACGAGATCTCGCGCGACGAGAGGCATCAGGGCTTGAATGGCGCTCGCCGCGAAACCGAACACGAAGCTCCGCAACAGGACGTTTCTAATCGTCGGAGACATCGCGACGTAGCGGATGCCCGCGCCCATCGCGATGCGGAGAGTCTCGGGCGGCAGCGTCCGAGGCGCCCGCTCGGGCCTCCACCGGGCGAGTACGATGATCAGCGCGATATAGCTGACGGAGTTCACCGCAAAGGCTGCGGCGGCGCCGGCCGCCGCGACGATGAATCCGCCGATGGCCGGTCCGACGCTCCTCGCGATGTTGAAGCCCATGCTGTTGAGGGTGACCGCCCCTGCCAAATCCGAACGGGGCACCATCTCACCGACGGAGGATTGCCAGGCCGGGCCGTTCAGGGCCGTTCCGCAACCGATCAGGAACGTGAAGGTTAGAAGCAGCCATGGCGTGATCAGGCCGAGATAGGTGCACACCGTCAGCGCCACCGAAACGACCAGCATGAAGAGCTGAGCCACCACCATCACGTGGCGCCGGTCGTAATTGTCCGCGATCGCGCCGGCCGCGAGCGAGAAGAGCATGATCGGCAACGTCGTCGAGGCCTGAACCAGGGCGACCAGATCCGCCGAGGCGATGGACGTCATCATCCACGAGGCGCCCACCACCTGAATCAATCCGCCGAAGTTGGAGGCGAGCGTTGCGAACCAGACCGCACGGAAGATGCCATGCCGGAAGGGAGCCAATGGCGACGTGCTGGTCATGGGTCAGGTTCAACTGCGGGCCGCAGCCTCGAAAGAGAAGGGTCAGTGGTGAATGCACAAGCTATGGTCGGAGGTGGGCCGAGCGTCACCGCCAAGGAGCGACGAAGGCCAACCTAGCGCGCTTTTACGTCGAGGACAGCACTTCGAGAATGGGTGTACAATTGCGGAAAGCGCGGTGGTGCCCCCTCACCTGGCTGCGCAGCCGACCTCTCCCGTCAAGGGAGGTGATGTGCGCAGCCTTGGCTTCGCCTCTCCCTCGATGAGCGAAACGTCCGAGTCAGGGTGGCGGCGCCGACGTCGAGAGTGGCGTGAAGCCGGTGACTTCCGCAGGCACATTGCAATCGGCAAGCGAGAATGCGGCGTTCGTTGCGATGCCGTGAGCAAAACGATGACTACGTAATCGCAAAGCGCTCCACGTTCCGCTTAGGTCCTACGCCAAGAAAATCCCGACTTCGATTCCGGAATGGGGGAGTTCCGCATCGGCTTCGTCTCGACTGATCGCTCAACTCGAACATGCATGCTGGAACCCGTTGGCCGGATGTGAAGTTCTTCAAGAAGCCAGCGTTGTCCGGGCGTGATTCACGGCGGCCTGCTCTGGACTAGACTTGTGAGGGACGCCATTGGCGTTGTGACATGCTTTGGGTTGCGCTTCTCCTAGCCGCCTCGGCTGGAATCGGCGGATATGCCAGTTACACTGCGCGGCAGGCCGAGATACCCCACCTCCAGCATCGGCCCGGGACACCGATCGAAGTCGTCCAGAAATGCTGGCAGGTCGCCCTCACGGCGGCCAGGGCCCATGCCGCCGACCTGAACGTGGAACTGATCCGGGTGGAGGCCACGAGCGCCGGCCCGATGCGACGGACCGGAAGAGGCCAAGTGGCCCCGATCGAGGTCGGCGTCGTCTATACGACGCCAAAGGGGCGCGAAGTCCGTCAGGGTGACATCGACTGCCGCATCGACCGGCGTGGGCGTGCCACGATCACGGATGCTGCAGTTGCAGCACGCTAGGAAGAGTTGGGGCGGGAGCATCTGAAGCACGCCGCACCGGATGAGTGTTCTCCGGACGCATGGTCTCGCGCTTGGACACAGCCAATCTCACCTTGCGGCGAGGTGGTGCTCCCGCTGCAGGCGCCGGATGGGCGGCGTGCCTTGGGGCTACATCCTTCGGCGATGCATCATCGGCCTGTCCGGCCTCTGGCTGTCTGGCAGCCTCTTCCTTGCTCACAGCGAGGCCGGCCTCCTGCGCCTCCGGTTTGGGCGACGCGGCCTGCTGTTTCAGGCGGGCGAGTTCAGCCTCGGCCTGATCCCGGGCTTTAGTCATCGCTTCCAGCTCGGCGCGTAGGGAAGCTACTTCGCGACGCGTCTGCACGAGCTCCTCAAACAGGTTCTGCCGGACCCGGTCGAGCCGGGCGATTTCCTCCTCGGGTGATGCATCGGCCAGGGAAAGCCAACCGATTCCCAACCCGAACGCGGCGACTGCTGCAATGGTTGTGGTCTTCAGCATGTATCTGCCCATGACGAAATGATCTTCGTTGCGGATCCATGGTTCGTCGACCCGGAGCTGAATCCGGCTGCCCCTCCGGGGTCGAAGCAGACAACAAAGGCAATTCCTCAGAAATGCTCCCGTGCCCTGCAGCACGCAGCCTGAGGTAAGTACTCGCCTGCTTGACGTGGAGCTTTCAACATCCATTACGTAACGTCAATAGGAGTATCATGTTTGTCGATTGTTGAAGAAGGCTAACGTAAGGAAGTCCGTTCTCGTTATATTGCTGAGTCTATGCTTGACGTGCCTTACCGTCTGTTCTGATAAGGACAAGCTTATACGTTCGGTATGGCATCGCAGAGCCATCCGCCCCGATCTTCCGCTCAACCGAGTTCCAGTCTATCGGATCCGCTCTACCTGGGGCTGCGACAGGAATAGGAGCAGGCTCCATGCGTGCGATGGTGATCACGAAGTTCGGCGGACCCGACGTGTTCGAGCTTTGGGAAATCGAGCGTCCGCAGCCTCGTCCGGGCGAGGTGCTTGTGCGCGTCGTGGCGTCCGGCACGAACCCGGTCGATGCGAAGATCCGCCAGGCGGGCAGCTGGGCCGGGATCCCGTTCCCCGCGGTGCTCGGATACGACGTCTCTGGCATCGTCGAGGAGATTGGTCCTGCGGTGAGCGGGCTGCAGCCTGGCGACGAGGTGTTCTTCACGCCGGAAATCTTCGGCAACCCGCACGGGAGCTATGCCGAGTTCACCATAGCCTCCGAGCGCATCGTGGCGAGAAAGCCTGACGGGCTGAGCCACATCGAGGCGGCCGGCATTCCCCTGGCGGGCGGCACGGCCTGGGAGGCTGTCATCCGGCGCCTTGCAGTGAGGCCTGGAGAAACCTTGCTCATCCACGGCGGTGCCGGCGGGGTTGGGTCATTCGCAGTTCAGTTCGCGAAAGCAGCCGGCGCGCAGGTCATTGCCACCGCGAGCAAGGCAAATCACTCCTTCCTGGAGGAACTCGGGGCAGACGTGGTGATCGACTATCGGGATCAGGACGTTGCCGAGCAGATCCTCGGCGAAGCCGGCCATGCGGGTATCGATGCATCCTTCGACACCGCGGGAGGAAATATAGAGATGAGCACGCTCGTCACGCGGCCATTCGGACGAATCGCGACGATCCTGCCGCCGACCGGGGATCTCAGCGCCCTCTACATGAAGAACCAGACCCTCTTCGGCACGTTCCTCACCCGCGAGAGCGCACGCCTCCGCGAAATGACACCCCTTTTCGAGCGCGAGCAGGCGAAGGTCATCGTGGATACCATCATGCCCCTCGAGGATGTCGCAAAGGCGCACGAGCGGCTCGATTCGGGCCACGGAAGAGGAAAGATCATCCTCACGGTCACGGAGTGAAGCGCTCTGCCCAAGTGCTCCCGATCCGGTGGCCACAAGAAGGCAGAACGCGTTTCAGCGCTCCACGACGACGCTCTTGATGTTGGTGAACTCGCGGATGCCGAAATGCGAGCATTCGCGGCCATAGCCCGAATCCTTCACGCCGCCGAACGGCATGCGCGGATCGGACCGCACATTCCCGTTCACGAAGCTCAATCCGGCCTCGAGATCCTCGGCGGCGATCCGCTCGCCCCGCACGAGATCTTCCGTGAGGACGCCCGAGCCGAGCCCGAACTGTGATCCGTTGGCGATCCGGATCGCCTCTGCTTCGTCCGCGGCCTCGATGATGGCCGCCACGGGCCCGAACACCTCCTCGTCATAGGCCGGCATGCCGGGTTGCACGCCGGAGAGCACCGTCGCGGGATACCATGCGCCCGGCTGGTCCGGCACCTCGCCGCCAAGAAGAAGACGCGCGCCTTTGTGCACGCTCTCCTGCACCTGCGCGTGGATGTCGTCCCGAGCCTTCACGCTCTGCATCGGCCCGAGCTTCGTGGCCTCGTCGCGCGGATCGCCCATCGTGTACGAGCGCATCGCTTCAACGAGGGCGCGCTCGAAGGCCTCCCGCACGGGCGCGATCGCGATGAAGCGCTTGCCCGCAATGCAGCTCTGTCCGCCATTCACCATCCTGGCCGCCGCGCAGACGCGAGCCGCCTTCTCGATTTCGGCGTCTTCCAGCACGAGATAGGCGTCCGAGCCTCCGAGCTCGAGCACGGACTTCTTGAGGACCGCTCCGGCCGCTCCCGCGACCTGCCGCCCGGCCTCGACGCTGCCGGTGAGCGTGACCGCTGCGATCGCCGGATTTTCGATCAGCGCCTGGACGTCACGGCCCGGGATCAGGACGGTGCGGAAGAGGTCTTCGGGAAAGCCTGCCTCGCGAAAGACGCTCTCGATCGCGAGCGCACAGCCCGGCACGTTGCTGGCGTGCTTGAGGACCGCCGCATTGCCCGCCATGAGCCCCGGGGCCGCGAAGCGGAAGGCCTGCCAGAACGGGAAGTTCCATGGCATCACGGCGAGCACGACCCCGAGCGGGTTGTAGGTCACGAAGGCCTTCGATCCGGCGAGATCGACCGGTTCGCGCGCAAGATAGCGCTCCGCGTTCTCGGCGAAGTGATCGCAGTTGAAGGCGCATTTCTCGGCCTCGGCCCGGCCGTCCTTCAGCAGCTTTCCCATCTCGGCCGTCATGAGCTCCGCAAACTCGTCCTTCCGGCGCCGCAGTACCTCTGCGGCCCGCTTCATGAGCGCAGCGCGCTCTGCAAAGGACGTACGTCGCCATTCCTCGAAGGCGCCGCGAACGGCCTGCGCAATGGCGATGGCCTCGTCGCGGCTGTGTCCTTCATAAGATTGTCCCGGCTGTCCGGTGGCCGGGTTCGTCGTCGAGAGGCGGGGCCTGGTGTCCGGCGCGTTCGACGGCTCTCGGGAGTGGGACTGGTCGCGTTCGGGCGGGCGGGTGGTTTCGTCCATGGTGGTGCCTTTCGGCGCGGGCTTCAGAGGCCAAGCGCTTGCATCTGTGGAGCGGCGTAACGGGTTCCAGCCGCCAGTCCCGGTGGGATGACCTGATCGATGCGCGCGAGGTCCTCGCGGCTGAGGCGCACGTCGAGCGCACCGACATTCTCTTCCAGGTATTTGCGCCGCTTGGTGCCGGGAATCGGCACGATATCATCGCCCTGGGCAAGAACCCAGGCGAGCGCGAGCTGGGCCGGCGTGCAGCTCTTCTCGCGCGCCATCCGCTCGATCTCGCGCACGAGATCGAGGTTCTTGGCGAAGTTCTCTCCCTGAAAGCGAGGTGCATTGCGGCGATAATCATCGGGCTCGAGATCGTCGATGCTCTTGATCTGGCCGGTGAGAAACCCGCGCCCCAAAGGTGAATAGGGCACGAAGCCGATCCCGAGCTCTCGCACGGTTGCGAGGATCTCGCCTTCGGGATCGCGGCTCCACAGAGAGTATTCGGTCTGGAGGGCCGCGATCGGGTGCACAGCGTGGGCGCGACGGATCGTCTGCGGCCCAGCCTCGGACAAACCGAGATGGCGGACCTTGCCCTCCCGCACGAGGTCGGCCATGGCCCCGACGGTGTCCTCGATTGGCGTGGTGGGGTCGACCCGATGCTGGTAATAGAGGTCGATCACCTCGATCCCGAGCCGCCTGAGCGATGCCTCGCAGGCCTGGCGCACGTAGTCCGGCCGGCCGTTAATCCCCAGAAACGTCCCGTCGGGCGCACGCACGTTGCCGAACTTGGTCGCAAGCACCACCCGGTCGCGTCGGTCCCGAATGGCGCGCCCCACCAGCTCCTCGTTCCGGCCGACGCCATACATGTCGGCCGTATCCAGGAAGGTGACGCCGAGTTCGATTGCCCGGTGAATGGTCGCGATTGCTTCGCCCTCGTCGCGGCCGCCGTAAAAGTCCGACATGCCCATGCAGCCGAGACCGATGGCAGAGACCTGCAGATTTCCGAGCCGACGCAGCTGCATGTGACACCATCCCGGATCGAGCGGCATCATGGCCGCGATCGGTACCTGTGGGTAAGGATGCTGTGAGAACGGCCTGAGGAGATGCGTGTTCCTCTTGATCCCATCGTTTCGACTGCACGAAGTCTTAATGATGAGCGGGCCGGAAGGCGCAGCGATCCCGGCCATCATGGTGGCTACACGGCTCAATTCACCCGGGATCCTCGGAGCCGGAAGCTTCGGAGGCGAAGGGAGCTTGGACGCCAGCCTCAAAGAATGACATGCGCTAATGTCGCCAGGAGCCGCGGCTCTGCGAGACGGTGCGACCGGCAGGTTCGGGCAGGCTCTGGCTCAGATCCCGCCTGTTGAGCAGGTTTGCGAGATCCTCGGCCACGTCGAGTTCCAATTCGACCAGCACGAGGTCTTCCAGCACTGCGGGGCGGCCGGTTGCGGTGTCGAAGACGGTCCAGCCGACTCGGTCAGATCGCACGTCGTAGCGCATGGGATGCAGTCGAGCGGGTCAGTGTGGCACAGTTAGGACTGCGGACGACGCCGCGTGCCATCGATGGAGACAAGCTGGCCGGTCTTCGGATCGAGAATTGTCATGGGTTACGCCTCACGCTCGGATGCGCGGAAAACGCGCCGGTGAGGGTATCGGGCTCATCGACATGCAGGCATGGTTAGCCGTAGGTTACCGTGCCGCTCTCCCGTCCAC
>NZ_LN811350.1:519490-530329 GCF_001006805.1 Microvirga massiliensis
GTCCACGGCGAGACGTTCGAGGGCTGCGACACCGGTAACTCCTGGTGGACGGCGCGCTGCTTTTGCAGCGTTTCGTCAACCGTTCGTCAGCCATGATTCCGGCTGACGAACGGATACGCGATGCGCCCCTCTCTCATCCTCGCGGCAGGACTCCTCTCCTGCGCAAACGTCCTCAATGCGGCGGCAGCCCCGCCGGCGGAATCGAGCCTCGCGCAGCCCGCTCCGCCTCAGCCGCCTCCCAGGCCACCGGTGTCGTCCCGCGTTGCGCCCGATGCCCCCGAACCGTCGACCGCAGCAAAGGCAGTCCCTGCGACCCCGCCCTCCGGTGCGGCTGCGGTTTCGGCGGCAGTAGCGCAGCCCGCAGCCGCGAAGCCGCTCCCGGTTCCCCCTCCGATCGCGACCGTCTCGCAGGATCCTCGCCCGACCCTCGACGCGAACACCTTCATCAACACGATGCGAGCCGCCTCTATCTACAAGGGAATCGCTGAGGCCGGCGGCTGGCCGACGCTTCCGGACGGCACGGTCCTGAAGCTCGGTGACAAGGGGCCGCTCGTCATCCTCCTTCGGCAGCGGCTAGCCGCAGAGGGCGATCTGCCCTCGGACATGACGGGCGATCCCGTCTTCGATGCTGGCCTCGCCGCAGCCGTCAAACGCTTCCAGGCGCGCCACGGATTGCCGGAATCGGGCGCGATGCGGTCGAGGACGCTGGCCGCCCTGAACGTGCCGGCCGCGACGCGCCACCGCCAGATTTCGGCCTCGGCGCAGCGCCTAATGCTCGCCGGCTCGAAGCTGCCCTTCGGCGAGCGCCACGTAATCGTGAACATCCCCTCCGCGACGGTGGAGGCGGTGGAGAACGGACAGGTCGTGCGCCGCTATGTGGCAGTGGTCGGCAAGGCGGACCGGCCCTCGCCAGTGGTCGAGACGCGCATCACCGCGATCAACCTCAACCCGACCTGGACAGTCCCGGTGTCCCTCATCAGGAAGGACATCATCCCGCAGATGCGCAAGGATCCCGAGTACCTCGCGAAGATGAAGATCCGCATCCTCGACGGGAAGGGACAGGAGGTCGATCCGCGGACGCTCGACTGGGCGACGGAGAGCGCAGTCAATTACACGCTGCGGCAGGATCCCGGAGCCGGCAACTCGCTCGGCGAAATGCGCATCGACATGCCGAACAAGCATGCCGTCTACCTGCACGACACGCCGAAGAAACGGCTCTTCGCCGAGACGGCCCGCTTTCATTCCTCAGGCTGCGTGCGCGTGGCCGACGTGCGCGATTTCGCGGAGTGGCTGCTGCGCGGAACGAATGGCCCCGATGGATCATGGACCGGGGCTGGAATCGAGGCCGCGACCGCAACCGGCGCGCGGCAGGACATTCGCCTCGAAAAGCCCGTGCCGGTCGCCTGGGTCTATCTGACTGGCTATGCGACCGCGGACGGAGTCGTGCATTTCCGTGACGATGTCTACGGCCTCGATGCTCCGAAAACCGATCCGATGTCCGATCCGGATCTCGACGTGCCGGCGACGTCCTCGATCGGGACGAAACGTCAGAAGACGTGAGCTTCGCACGACGCCCCGGAACTGCCGGCTGGGCTGCTACTTGGCCTGCCGACGTTCCGTTGGCGTAACGGTGAGTTGGCGCATGCCGCCGCGCCTGAGCACGTCGAGAGGCAGCGGTTTGCCGATCCTCTCGCCATTCAGCACGCGCACCAGATCGTCGACGCCCGTAATCGGCTCACCGTCGAGCGTGAGGATCATGTCGCCCGGCTCGAGGCCGGCCCTGGCTGCCGGTGTGTCGGCCTCCACGGAGGCGATCACTACGCCTGAACGGCTCATGAGCCCGGCCGCATGGGCGACCCGCCGTGGCAGCGGCACGGTCTGGCCCGCAACCCCGATCGAGGCGCGTCGCACGCGCCCGTGCCTGATCAACTCGGAGACGACGAAGCCCGCCGTGTTGCTTGCCACCGCGAAGCAGAGGCCCTGCGCCCCCGCGATCACCGCAGTGTTGATGCCGATCACTTCTCCGCTCGTCGAGACAAGCGGACCCCCGGAATTGCCGGGATTGAGCGCCGCATCGGTCTGGATCACGTCTTCTATGAGCCGACCCGTGCGGCCGCGGAGCGAGCGGCCGAGCGCCGACACGACGCCGGCCGTCACGGTCGACTCGAAGCCGAGCGGGTTGCCGATCGCGATGGCGATCTGACCGCGCTTGAGCTGCTTGGAATCGCCGAGGCGCGCGAAAGGCAGCCCATCGCTCATGGCCCGCAGAAGCGCGAGGTCGGTATCGGGGTCGTCGCCCAGCACGCGCGCCTCGATCCTTCGGCCATCGGCTGTCACGAGGCGCGCGTCACGCCCGCCCTGCACTACATGGCTGTTGGTGAGAACCAGTCCGTCCGGGGAAACGATGACGCCCGAGCCGATCCCGACGGCGCGCCCGCCGGAGTGCGGCTCGACCCGGACCACGGTGGGGCCGACCCGATCGACGACGCGCGTGACGGTCTCCGAATAAGCATCGAGCAGCGCGCCGTCCGAAGACCCGGAGAGGTCGTGGTGGAGGCCAGGATGGGAATCCTCGTGAGGACCAAGGATGAGAACGGGACCGGGATCGAGCATGGTCAATACACAAGATGAAACGAAGTAACATCCTCATGTGGGGTGCGGCCGATCAAAGCTGAAGGGCCCGTGATAACCCTCAGGGAACCCAGCACGCCTTGCGAGGGACACTTTCAGAGCCGATCTGAGGGGGCACACCTTCCTTCAGGGCAAGCGTCCGCCGAAGGGATAATAAAATGGAGAACCGCATGAAGTGTCCCATCGACGGCTCCGATCTGGTCATGACCGACCGCCAGGGCATCGAGATCGATTATTGTCCGAAATGCCGCGGCGTGTGGCTGGATCGTGGCGAGCTCGACAAGATCATCGAGCGCTCCGCGGCGGCCGCGCCGCAGCCATCCTTCATCCAGCCGCAGCCGCAGGCCGCCCCTCAGCCGCACTATCCTCAGACGCATTACGACCCACGGCAGTCGCACTACGATCCGCGGCATCAGCACGATCTACGCCACAAGAAGCGCAAATCGTTTCTGGGAGAGCTGTTCGATTTCGACTGATCGATGGTCGAGGCTGCGGGTCGCCTATGCGGCCGACGCTCTACCGTCGATCACGTTCCTCTGCACGCGATCGATTCGTGAATTCGGGAGGAGCGAGACATAGAATTGCGCGGCCTCCTCGGCCTCGCCGTCGAACCACAGGCAGGGGGAGATCTTCGACACGGCTTGTCTTTGCTGGGCTTGATGAACCCCCGAACACATCAAGGACGAAGGTGGTGTGAGTATTCCGACAGTGCATGGAGAATTATTTGACCAGTGGCAGGATCCTTCCACCACGATCTCTCATGCCCTCCTCGTCATTGCGAACGCAGTGAAGCAATCCCGCGGCGCATCCGTCGAGGGGTAGATTGCTTCGCCTCCGGCTCGCAAGGACGGGAGTGCAATGGGACGGGTGGTGCATCGCGCCTGCGGTTCGCAATGACGCAGTGAGTCCGCGGCGGGCCTGATGACGCCAGACCACAAGGACGGCCGTGGGTCCGGCGCGACTCCGGTTCCGGCCCTGCACTGCCCGCCCTTGCGCCCACTTCGTCATTGCGAACGAAGTGAAGCAATCTACCCGTCGACGGATGGTTCGCCTCGCCCGCAGCTCGCAGTGACGGAGTGGGTCACAGCCTCCGACTGAATCCGCAATTGCGCCGTGAAGCATCCTTCATGAGAGTCAGCACCGGAGTGAACCCGGACCGCAGCCGAGCGTGGGGCTGCGCTGGATCTCCTGCCGGAACAGATTGGTGTCGATCTGCTGGCGCTGCTCGAACTGGAGCTGCTGTTGTTGCTGACCGATCGAGCGGTTGATTGCGCCCGTGTTCGATTCGTAGATCGTGCTCGCCCGCGGGATGGTCCCGGGACGAACCCGTGAGGCCTGGCTGCGTTTCGTTCGGCTCGCCTGAGGCCGCGCAGCGCGCCGCCGCTCCACGTCTCTCGACGGTGTCGCCGTTTCGCCTCCCACCATGATGGATGGCGTGCGCGCCATCGGTTTCGCCAGAGGCTCCCGGGCCTCCGCGACTGTACAGAATGCCAGGACCAGGATGACGGAGCCGAGCCAGCGCATGATGTCCTCCTCGAGAGTAATGCAGTAACTCTTCTCCCGGGCGGCAGTTTCGGGCTCCTCTGCACGAGCGGGTCCTTGGAGAGAGAATCCACTCACGGACGGCCAGCTTGTCAGCGAGGCACGACAGCGGCAAACATGGCTCACGAGCATGGAACAGGGAACATGACTCGCATGGATTCGCCGACCTCTCGCGCGATCAGAGTTTTTCCACTCTGGGCGGATCTCGAGCGACCGAGCGTCGTCGCCGGCCAGACGATTCTGGTCGCCGCCGTGGTCGTCCTGCCGCTGCTGTACACGCTGGTGCCGCCGCTGGAAGACTATCCCAATCACCTGGCGCGGATGTTCGCGCTCGCGAGCCTGCGCGGGAACTCTGGCCTCTCCCAATTCTATGAGGTCGAGTGGGCTCCCATCCCGAATCTGATCATGGATCTCGTGGTGCCGCCTCTGGTTTCTCTGGTGGGGATCTACGCAGCCGGCCGGATCTTCCTCGCCCTGGTGCTGCTCCTCATGCTCACGGGCCCGCTCGTCCTGCACCGCGCCGTGCACGGGCGCTGGTCGGCCTGGCCGCTCGTCGGCGGGCTCTTCGTCTATAACGGGTTCCTCTTCACCGGATTGATGAACTACCTGTTCGGCGTCGGACTGGCGGTCTGGGGCACGGCCGTCTGGATCATGCTCTCCGAGCGGCCGACGATGTTCCGGATCGCGGCGAGCCTCGCCTTCTGCGCCGCGCTCTATGTCTGCCATCTGTCGGCGCTCGGCCTCTATGGGCTCGCCATAGGGGCCTATGAGGCATGGCGCCTGGGAGCATCGCGCCGGCTCGACGGGCGCTCGGTTGCGCTCAGCCTTGCGGCCCTGGTGCTGCCGGCGCTGCCGTTCCTCTGGCTCCTGGTGCAGAGCCCGACCTGGTCACTGGCCCCGGCCTTCGAGTGGGAGTCGCAGGGCAAGCTCGAAGCCGTCACCACCTTCCTGACGGTCTATTCCGACCTGTCGGATATCCCGCTCCTCATCCTTGCCGGAGCCGCCGTCTATTTCGGCGTAAGGCGCGGCGTGGTTCACTTCCATCCGGCGGGCCTTCTGGTGCTGATCGTGCTCTCCGGCGCGTTCCTCGCCATGCCACGTCTCGCCTTCGGGTCGTGGATGGCGGACCAGCGCCTCGTGGTGGGGATCTTCTTCATCACCCTCGGCTTCGCCTCGGTGGATCTGCGCGGTCTCGGGATCAGCAATCTGTTCTTCGCGCTGTGCTTGGCGTCGATCGCGTTTCGCGTCGTCGACGTGTCGGTGAACTGGGCCTCTACCTCCCAGGCGATCCTCGAGCTCCGCGACACGGTCCGGAGAATGCCGTTCGGGTCGCGGCTCCTGGTGACGCAGTCCGATGACCCGGCGACCGCCACGGCCGTCGGAGCAGCACTCTCTCATGCGCCCACCCTGGCGGTGATCGAGCGCTCGGCCCTGGTCTCACGCCTCTTCGTGGTTCCGGGCAAGCAGGTCCTGCATGCGCGCCCCGGAGTTAGGGACCATGTCGATACGCAGGACGGCGACACGCCGACCGTCAGCCGCGTCATGGCCGCAGCAGCAGAGCCGGCGCCGGGAGGGCCCACTTACTGGGACCGTTGGCTCCTGAATTACGACTACCTGATCGTGCTCGGTACCGATCCCGACGAGTCGGCCAATCCGGCGCCGGACCGGCTCCGGATCGTGCACAACGGGCGCGCCTTTCAGTTCTATGCCATCAGGCGAGCAAGCTGACGGAGCGCGATCAACAGCACCGGAATCCGTTGCGGGCGCCAGCGCCGTAGCGGGCGTCCTGCCGTTCCCGGAAGAATTCCGGATAGGTCATGATCGGCTCATCCGGATGCATGCGCTGCATGTGCTCGACATAGGTCTCGTAGTCGGGAAGGCCCACCATCAGGCGGGCTCCCTGGCAGACGCATTTGGCAAATGTGGCCCAGCGCTCGCGAAGGTCGGAGGACATTTCGGGAGACATCGCGATCCTCCTCACCGCATGGCGGAGACTGCGGCGGCAGCCTCGTCGTCGAACGGCATCCTGACGACCGGCGTTTCCAGAGCCGTCCATTTGTCGGCGCGATAGGCCTCTAGGCAGGATCGGATGCCGTAATAGACGATGCTCGCGACGACGAGCACGAACAACACCGACAGCGCCGCGTCGATGCGGTCGTTCCAGATGATCTGGCTCATCTGCCCCGCATCCTTGGCCGGCGCCAGCACCTGGCCTTGCGCCAGCGCGCTCGAGAACCGGTTGGCGTGCGACAGGAAGCCGATGGTTGGATCCGGATGGAAGATCTTCTGCAGGCCGGCCGTGAGCGTGCAGATGACGAGCCACAGCGCCGGCAGGATCGTCACCCAGGCGTAGCGCTCGCGCTTCATCCGGAAGATCACCACGGTGCACAGGACGAGGGCGACCGCGGCCAGCATCTGGTTCGAGATGCCGAACAACGGCCAGAGCGTATTCACGCCGCCGAGCGGATCCGTGACGCCCTGATAGAGGAAGTATCCCCACGCGCCGACACAGAGGGCCGTCGCGAGGATACTCGAACCCCAGGACGTCGTGTTGGCGAGGCCCGGCGCGAAGAACCCCAGGAGGTCCTGCAGCATGAAGCGCCCGGCGCGTGTCCCGGCATCCACGGCCGTGAGGATGAACAGGGCCTCGAACAGGATCGCGAAGTGATACCAGAAGGCCATCATGGCCTTGCCGCCGATGAAGGACGAGAAGATGTGCGCCATGCCGACCGCGAGCGTCGGCGCACCGCCGGTGCGGGAGATGATGGTGTGCTCGCCGACGTCCTGCGCCGTCTCCTCGATCTCCTGCGCGGTCACGGGGAAGCCCCATTCGGTGACCTTCGCCGCGGCGCTCTCGGCGGTGGTTCCGATCTGGGCGCCGGGGCTGTTCATGGTGAAATAGACGCCCGGCTGGATGATGCTCGCCGCGACGAGCGCCATGATGGCGACGAACGACTCCATCAGCATGCCGCCATAGCCGATGAAGCGGGCGTTCACCTCGTTGTCGATGAGCTTCGGCGTGGTCCCGGACGAGATCAGGCTGTGGAAGCCCGAGACGGCGCCGCAGGCGATCGTGATGAACAGGAACGGGAACAGGGCGCCGGACCAGACCGGGCCCGTTCCGTCGACGAAGCGCGTGACGGCGGGCATCTTCAGATCCGGTGCAACGATCACGATGCCGAGCGCGAGCGCGGCGATGGCGCCAATCTTGAGGAAGGTCGAGAGGTAATCCCGCGGCGCCAGGAGCAGCCAGACCGGCAGGATCGAGGCGATGAACCCGTAGGCGATGAGGAGCCAGCAGAGCTGGACGCCCGTGAACGTGAAGGCTGGCCCCCAGGTCGGGCTCTCCGCGATGGTCTGGCCGAAGACGATGGCCAGCATCAGCAGCACGAAGCCGACGACCGACACCTCCCCGATGGCGCCCGGGCGGATGTAGCGGAGGTAGAGGCCCATGAAGATGGCGATCGGGATCGTGGCCGCGACCGTGAAGGTGCCCCACGGGCTCTCGGCCAGGGCTTTCACGACGATCAGGGCCAGCACGGCCAGGATGATCACCATGATCATGAAGGTGCCGAAGAGCGCGATGACGCCCGGCACCGGCCCGAGTTCCGACCGGATCAGCTCGCCCAGGGAACGGCCATCCCGGCGCATCGAAACGAACAGGACCATGAAGTCCTGCACCGCGCCCGCGAGCACGACTCCGGCGAGGATCCACATCATACCGGGCAGGTAGCCCATCTGGGCCGCCAGCACCGGCCCGACGAGGGGGCCTGCTCCGGCGATCGCCGCAAAGTGGTGGCCGAACAGCACGTAGCGATTCGTCGGGACGTAATCGAGCCCGTCATTGTGGCGGACGGCCGGGGTCGCGCGCGTCGGATCGAGCTGCATGACGCGGTTCGCGATGAAGAGCGAGTAATACCGGTAGGCGATCAGGTAGACGGCCACGGCCGCGACCACGATCCAGAGCGCGTTGACGTGCTCGCCCCGTTCGACGGCAACGAGGGCCAAGGCGAATGCACCCAATATCCCGACGAGGACCCAGACGATGTGGGAGCGAACAGCAGCGGCCATGGCGGCATCCTTCGCGAGCGGCCCCGGGCATTCTTGTCCTGACAACCTGAATCAACGCGGCCAGGAACTTGGAGTTCGCATTGGCATTTCGGTTGCGGTTGAAATGTGGAAGCGCAGTTCAGGCCCGAGACTGCCCGGCTTCCTGTACGCCAATCTTGGCCGTTCGTCCTCGGCCATGATGAGGACCCTCCGGAACCATGACGATCCGGCTCCCGTTGACCATGTCCTCCCCGAACAGCATGGAGGACATCATGTGCTACGAGAGAAGGTCATACGCATCCGACGAGCGCAGGAAGGCCGGCACGACGACCCCGTCCAAGGAGCGCGAAAGCAAGCGTGACGAGGTCGTGAGCAACCTGATGCGTGATGCCAAAAAGGCCGGCGAGAAGACGGAGGTCGGCGCTCCCTCAAAGGAATACATCCCGGCGAAGTAGTCGATCGACGGTGAGCCGGCTGCAACACGGCTCACCCGCACGAGCCCCGCTTCGGCGGGGCTTTTTTTATGCGTGTCTCGCTCCTGCCCTGCACCGGATCGGAGCGGCCGTGCAGGAATTCGCGAAGCCCCGTCGGAAGCGCCGTTCAGCCCCGCCGCAGACTGGTGCGGCTCAAGCCTCCCGGCCCGCTCGCAAAATAGAACAGCAGGCCGCCGATGATCGCGAGCGTCTGGTAGAACTGCCCGTTCTGCCGGGGACGGAAGACCACGCCGATCCCGGCGTTGCGGTGTGTCAGCCAGAGCGTGGCAGCGGTGAATCCGATGAGCGCCAGTGCCGTCCAGCGCGGCCAGAGGCCGATGACTAGGGCGATCGGACCCAGGAACTCGGCGGCGGTCAAGACCGCAGCCACGAACTCCGCATAGGGCACACCTTTCGAGGCGAGCGAAGCCGCGAAGGTCGAAAAGGTCATCAGCTTGTTGAAGCCCGATGGCAGGAACAGGGCCGCCACGAACAGGCGGCCCAGGAGCAAGGCCCAATCCTCGCTGCGATTTAGCACGACATCTCTCCCGTTCTGGCCCTGGCTCCCGGTCGATCCTGCAGCCTGTCCGGCTGCGACGGCCAGAGAAACGCGAGTCCGGTTAGGAAGAGGTTACGACGCGGCGAAGAGCGGGCTGGGGTCCTGCCGGGATGCTTACTGCGGGACAGCTGATTGACCCTTCGGTGCACAGGCGGCAAGAGGCGGGTTTCATGTCGCGCCGCTTTCTCCGAATGGGAGTTTTCGTGTTTTCCGTTCTGCTCGATCTCGATGGCACCATTGTCGATTCCGCGCCGGGAATCATTGGCTCGTATCAGCATGCCTTGCGGTGCATGGGCCTCCCGTGCCCGCCGGCTTCGGAACTGACCTGGGTCGTCGGCCCACCCTCCCGGCGCTCGTTTGCGAAGTTCGTCGGGCCGGATCACGATCTCGAGGAGGCCGTGCAACTCTATCGTTCGCATTACGAGGCGAACGGGCTGTTCGACTGTGCGGTGTATCCCGGCATGCGCGAAGCGATTGCAGCTCTTGCCGCCATGCCGGTCCGCCTGTTCGTGTGCACGTCGAAACCATTCGGCTTCGCGGAGCGAATCATCGAGCATGTCGGTCTCGCACATCCGTTCGAGCGCATCTATGGCGCGGATCTCGAAGGCCGGTTCGATGACAAGGGAATCCTGATCGACCACATCATCAGCGTGGAGCAGATCGATCCGCATCGCACGGTCATGATCGGTGATCGTGCAAGCGACATGCTGGCCGCTTCTCGTCATGGAATTGCAGCCATCGGAGCGCTATGGGGATATGGCGATGCTGATGAACTCGCAGAGGCTAGAGCAACGAGCGTCTGCCCGTCACCCGATGATCTCCTGGCGCATGTGGGCGATGTCATGCGCGCGAGTGCGGATGCGCGTCGCTGATGGCGCCTCGTGTGCGGGACACTGTTCTCCACGGTCATAGCGAGCGGAGCGGAGCAATCCAGCGGCGCATCCGTCGATGGGTAGATTGCTTCGCCTGCGGCTCGCAAGGACGGCAGTGTTTCAGGAGTTTGCTTCCGCTCCCGGCCGTGCTCCTCGCGCCCTCACACCCTCACCGTCATTGCGAACGCAGTGAAGCAATCCAGGCCGCCGCCTCAAGATGAATCACTTTGTCCGCGGCCTGCAAGGACGGAAAGGGCCGTGGAAACGGCACGAGCACTCCGGAAAGCAGATGGAACCTCTGGATCTGCCGCATCCTGGAACTCGCCAGCTCGAGCTGCAGTACCATTGCTCCGATTGGTGTGTGCAGCCTTTCGAAGGCAATCACCTGCCGCTATATCTCCAGTGCTGAAACGCCGATCCCCATCACACGTCCAAAGTGTGCAGAGCCGCTGCGACGATCTGTATTGTGCGATGCAGCAACCCATTCCGGTCCGAAGCGTTGTCGCCGCGGTCGTGATGGAGAGTGAGCATGCGCAACTTGGAAACCGAAGCTGGCCGTGAGGGGCATGAGCCTCGCGGTCTGACGAATGGTCTTGGCGCGGACGGTCGGTTCGACCTGCGCGGTGCTCCCCCTGAGCCGGCGACAGGGGCTGGCTCCCGCCGCTGGCTTGCTCCCGCACTGGTTGGCACGGCGGCAGCCCTCGGAGCCGCT
>NZ_LN811350.1:531502-540397 GCF_001006805.1 Microvirga massiliensis
AGTGCCATCGATCGTGCATTCGGGCGACTCTGAACGTCGGAATCATCTCCTGGAGCCAGACCTCCTTTCTGGGCGGAGGCAAGGCCCGCATCGGTTCCTACCGAGGATTTTCGACGGCAACTCGTCGAGGCTTGGGGAGTACGAACGACATGAGGGTCGAGGCCGGCGGAGGTAGATGGCTCGCCTCTCGACCGGCGAGGCTCGTCTTTCTGTCGAAGAATTTTCCTGGGCCTGCGGTGATTTGAACGTGCGCGACGGCAACCTGCAAGGAGGCGTGCAACAGGCGGTGCCTGTGAGAGGTTATGCATCTTCGGGAATTTTCGGGGCCAAGCCGAGCCCGCCGGACCTCGCGATGGGGGGCGAAATCGTATCCGGGCCGCTGGGCTGATCACCAGCCGTCGGTCTTCAACACACACGCCGTAATCCGCTGGCGCAGATAACGCCTAATCGCAAGAGATGCGCGATCGTGCGATACCGCCGTGAACGCTTACGTCCTGTCGAGGCCTTCCGGAGTCCGGGCCGGTTCCACCGCGTCTCGGAACGGTGGACGAGATTTCGTGTCCGAAGAGGTACTCGCTACGGCGTGCCGGTCTCCGATCCTGTCGATCTCTCTCATAACCCAGCGCCGGGCTCGACGCTCCAATCCTGTCATGGCTGCGATGCCGATTGTAGCTCGCCGAGGCAACGCGGAGAGTCGCGGGCCGTTCCCGCCGGGCCTCCCGAGCAGTGGATATTTCGGGGCAGGAGATGGACCCGATTTCGAACGCGCCGATTGTATAGGGCAACGCGAAGTCGCGCATCGGCGCAGGAGGCGTCCTCGTAGGCCGCCCGCAACAGAGCCGGCGGCCAAGAGGCGAGGAGCGGCACGAGATGGCGACGGATATACCGAGACCAACCAGCGCGCCTCAGGAGAACCCGCAGCCCGGCACGCGGCCGAACATCCTGGTTCTGTGCATGGACCAGTGGCAGGCCCACATGCAGGTGCCCGACGCGGTGTCCTTTCCAGCGATGCAGTGCCTCGAAGCGCGGGGCGTGTCCTTCGACCGGCAATACTGCACGGTGCCGATCTGCACGCCGTCGCGCGCCACGATGTGGACGGGCGTCCACGCAATCCACACCGGCCTGTGGGACAACACCAACTTTGCCTGGACGGGCGAGCTCACGCACGCGATCCCCACGATCGGGCACATGCTGCGCGACCAGGGCTACCACACGGCCTTCAAGGGCAAGTGGCACCTGTCGGAGGTGCCCCACCGGGAGGACGGCCTGGAGCGCTACGGCTTCTCCGACTACCAGCAATGGGGCGACATGTTCGGCGCTCCGCTGGAAGGCGAGCAGCTCGACGGCACCGTCGCATTCGAGACGGTGGACTGGCTGGAGCACAAGGCCTCCCGGCTCGACCGGCCTTGGCTGTTGGTGTGCAGCCTCGTCAACCCGCATGACGTGATGTTCCACCAGACCGACCCCTGCCAGCAGCCGCACCCCGAGGGACTTGTGGCGGGGGTCCAGACCACCGTGCAGCAGCTCGGCTGGTTCGAGCAGGACTGGGACGTCACCCTGCCGGACAATTTCGAGGACGATTATGCCCTGCAACCGCAAGGCGTGCGCTACTACAAGGAATATGTCGATCTGAACTACGGGCGCATTCCGGACGCGCGCACCGACCTCTGGCTCAAGCACCGCAACTATCTCGTCAACTGCATGCGCCTCGTGGACGCGCAGTTCAGCCGGGTGGTCGGGGCCCTCGACCGGCTGGACCTGTGGCGCAACACCGTGGTGATCTTCACCGGCGACCACGGCGAGATGAACGGCGCGCACCGCCTCACGCAAAAGGCCAACATTCCCTTCGACGAGGCCGCTGTGGTCAACCTGACGGTCTGCGCGCCGGGCGGCCCGCAGGGACGGCGCACGGCGGCGGTCGGCTCGCACCTCGATCTCGCCCCGACGCTCCTGGCCTTTGCCGGCCTCGATGAAGAGGAGATCCGCGCGCGCTATCCCCATCTCAAGGGGCGCAGCCTGAAGGCCGTGATGCTCGATCCCGAGCAGGATGGCCCGCGCGGCAGCGTTCATGCCCCGGGAGACGGCGCCCTGGTCTGTTGGGACGGGCTGAATGCCCTCGACAGCCAGTGGTCGGTCTCAGGCGCACTGAAGATGCTGACCACTACGGCAAGCGAACCCTCGAACGAGCAGAACGAGCAGGAGGATCGCAGGACGCGCCTGCACGAGGCGGGGCGGATGTATGGAGCCCCGGACTTCTCGCGGCGGGCGTATTTCCGCGCCGTGTCCGATGGCCGCTACAAGCTCGTGCGCTGGTTCAGTCCGCTCGAATACGGCAATCCCGCAACGCTCGATGGCCTCTATGCAGGCGCCGATGTCGCCCTCTACGATCTGGTGAGCGATCCCGGCGAGCTGGAGAACCTCGCGCATCCCGACCACCCGCGCCACGATCCGGCACTCGTTCAGCGCATGCTCGCCAAGCTGCACGCACTGGTGCGGCACGAGATCGGCGACGACCGCTGCCCGTTCGACCTCGACATGTTCGGCACGCGCGAGGTGCAACACCGCAACGGTCAGGGCGACGCCCCGGAGGACCGGAGCGGCGGGCTGGATGAAGCTCGTGAGATTACAGGCAGGACCGCAGCGGAAGGGACGACGTGATCCAGTCCATGGTGGATGAGGTTCAGCGCCTTCTGGGGCTGGATCTCGATGTCGGGGACGTCAACTCCGTGCAGATGGCGCTGCGCGCCATCGCCATTTACGCCATCATGCTCGTTCTGGTGCGGCTGGCGAGCAAGCGCTTTCTGAGCAAGGCGAGCGCGTTCGATGTCATCGTGGCGATCATGCTCGGCTCCATCATGAGCCGGGCGATCAATGGCTCGGCGCCCTTTCTGCCCACGGTCGTGGCGAGCGCGGCGCTGCTTGGATTGCACTGGCTCTTCGCGACCCTGGCGGCCTACACCTCGTTTGGGGCGCTGGTGAAAGGGGAGCCCCGCCTGCTGATCCAGGATGGCGAGATTCAGGAGGAGGGGATGCGGGAAGCCAAGCTGTCGGAGAACGACCTGAAGCAGGCACTCCGGCTCCAGACCGGGGACCCGGACCCCGCGAAGATCAAGCGGGCGTATCTGGAGCGCAACGGCAGGATCAGCGTCATTCCCTTCACGACGGAGCCCAAGATCCTGGACGTCTCGGTCGAGGACGGCGTCAAGAACATCCGGATCAAGCTCGAATGACGAGCCGCTGATTCACGTATTCTGGGCAGCTCTCCCATCTCTGCAACCGATCTACAATGCGAGGGATAACGTCAACCGCACTGGCCCTTGCTGCATCGAGATCGCCGGTTCTATTGAGCAGGTACTTGGCCGGCTGGCGGCACTGATCGGATCGCAATCCGGCGAGGCGAACGAGGAAAAACGTCAGGGAGCCGGGAGGGCCTCAACCGGAGAGGCGAGGCGCATCTCGATCGTCGCTAGTGCCGTGCCGAACTCGTCGCCTTCGTAATGTCGGACGCCGCGCCAACCGCGCTTTTCGTAAAAGCGGATTGCACGCGTGTTGAAGGCGCGCACTTCGAGAACGGTCGCGCTCTCGGACTCGGCAAAATCCATGAGCTTCGAGCCTACCCCTTGGCCCTGGGCATCGGGAGCCACATGGATCGACGCAATCATCTTGCCGACGAGATGAAGCATGCCTACGACACGTCCTGCGTCCTCCGCAACCATCATGGCCGGCAAGTGGCCGGACAGATACGCGGAAACGGGATCCTCGATCCGGAAGCGCTCAACCGATGCTGCCGAGACGTGCGGCGCCCAATTTCGCATCCAGGATTGCGTGAGCAGATGATGGAGGGCCGGATGGTCCTCGGGAGTGGCGTTGCGGATTTGCATCGAACGGCTCATGTCCGAGCAGCCTGCTGCGCGCAAGTACAAAGACCTGATCGCGCTGGCGGCGATCATGCGTGTGCTGAACGTCCTCATAGCCGAGGCTCGAGGAAGGAAATTCGCCAGAACCGCCGCGTCTGCACGAGTCCGTACCCAACCTGAGATCTGACTGATGCCTCCTGTCCGCCTCGCCCGCCCTGACGATCTCGACAAACTCGCGGAGATCGAGCGCTCCGCTGCATCCGTGTTTCGGGATGTCGGCCTGGCGTGGGTGGCGGACGGGGAGACGATGAACCGGCATGTGCTGGAGGCCGCCTGCCGGGACGGGACATTGTGGGTTGCGGCCGATAGCGGAGGCGAGCCGGTCGGCTTCCTCGCGGCGCACGCGCTGGACGGCCGGCTCTACATCGCCGAAGTTTCGGTCGCCCGTTCCCATCAGCGGCAGGGGATCGGCGGCGCGCTGGTCGCGGCTGCGGTCGGCCATGCCAGGAGATCCGGGTTTCCCGCGGTCACCCTGACGACCTACCGCGACTTGTCCTGGAACGGACCCTTCTATGCCCGCCTCGGGTTCGAGGAGGTCGATCCGGATGGCACGCTGCCCGGCCACATGCGAAAGGTGCGGGCCGAGGCGGGTCATGATCCGTCGCGACGGTGTCTCATGGTGATGAGCCTCGACGGTGAGGGAGATAGGCCCGACGCCTGAGACGCCTCGATGCGCCTGCAGGAGGTGGTTCCTCTCGCCGGGGCCTTCCGGCACGTCCCGAACCTCGCGCTGCTGGACCGGTTACCGGCGCCGCTATGGAACCAGCGCGAGACCTGGCCATTGAGCGAATGGCCAAGGAGATTCGAGATGGCAGGCAAGGCAAACTTTACACCCGAGGAATGGGCACGCGTCGTGGCAAGCCCGATGGTGGCCGGCATGGCGATCACGGCGGCGGATCCGAGCGGGCTCTGGGGTTTGCTCAAGGAGACGATGTCCAGCGGGTGGGCCTTGTTGGAGGCGAAACAGGAAGCCGGCGCAAACCCGCTTGCCAAGGCCGTCGCGGACGACATCACGACCTCGGAGACCCGCACGGCGGCGCGCGACAGCGTGCAGGCGCAGTTCAAGGGCGTTCAGCTTGCTGAGTTCAAGGGCAAGGCCATCGAGGAATTGAGGGCCGTGGCCGCCCTCGTCGACGCCAAGGCGCCCGAAGACGCGGCCGGGTTCAAGGCATGGCTGCGCGAGGTGGCCCAGAAGGTTGCAGAAGCCGGGACCGAGGGTGGTTTTCTGGGCTTTGGAGGTGTCGCCGTCAGTGATGCCGAACGCGCGACCCTGGCCGAAATCTCATCCGCTCTCGGCACATCGGCGACGCAGGCCTGACCGCTGTCACGGTCGAATTCTCCTGACTCATCAAGCACGAGGCCAGTAGCTCCTCAGGGGTGGGCAGCGGATAACATTGGCCGCCACCAATAACCCTTGCAGTCGGGAGGTCCCGTTCCCATATCGGGCTCATCCAGCGGACCCTTGTGTGGACTTCGAAGCGGCGGGCGTCACCGCCGGCTCCGATGTGGCCCGTGCCAGGACGGATGTACTCCGGCCCGGCCTGTTCCTGCGCTTGCCTGACGATGCGAGCGCCCGACTGGTGCCTGATCAGCCCAGGCCCGTAGTGTGCGAGGCGGAGATGCGACGGCATCCCGGCCCGTTCGCCCCGGAGCCTGGGCTTTTCTGTGTCAGTGACGCCCGCATTTGTCGGCCGGTCTCAGCGGGTAATGCTGCCCATTCGGCGCATCTCGGGTCTCAGAAATCGAGTCAGCAAGCGTGCTCAGGCCTTGGAAGCGGACATAGCAGCAACTCCGCGGCAGGACATCGGGATGCCCGCACTTATCAGATTTCAGATTCGCCGCGGGATCAGCGGCGACCGATCCAACCCGAGCAATGGAGGTTACATGCTCCGGTGCGGCACTAAACGAGAGCCTGTCCGGTGATCCTCTCGAGCACTCTGAGCGGTGATTGCTCCGGTCTGGCCATGGCGGCGATATCGACGTGAAACGTTTGCTCAAGCGCGAACTGACCGGAAATTGCCGCATGGAGCACCTGGTCGGTAAAGCAGAGCCATGTGGTGTCTGGCGGGAAGCCGAATTCAGTCTGCGGCGCCTCTTTCTGGTAGCGAGGGTCAAGTTTGCCCTTGTCGTGCAGGCCCAGCATGATCTGGTCGTAGGCGCTTCGCTTTCCCTTGGTGATTCCGAGGGCTGCCAGTAACGAAGGCTCCAGCGGGAACGGACGGCGCACCGCGCCAACATACTTGCGGGCGAAATCTTCGAAAGGCTCACCAACATGCCAGATACGAGCCTTCCCGGTGGGATTGATGTTCGAGAAGACGCGCAGGATGCGGCGGCCTCGCGTCGGGCGTGACGGAAAGGCATCGACGTGAAGCAGCCTGTCGTCCTTTCGGGGCGAAGACTGGCGGCCAACAATCTCGACGGGACGATAGCTCGTGCGCGCCAGCTCGATACCTTCTAAGTAACCCGGAAAAAGATCCGTGACGAGCTGATTCGAACTACGGGCAAAGCGCTCCATCATCGCGCGCAAGTGCTCCTCATGACTGCTCGCCGCGGTGCCGCTGACTTGTCCTTTGGCCGGATCAAGGCTGATGTTCTTAGCCTTTCCGGTAGCAAAATCAGAGGATAGCAATTTCGCTTCCTCGTCCTTCACGGCGAATGCAAGGCGTGGGCAGAACACGACCCTTCCGGCTTCAAGCGCGGCCAAAGCCTTGTGCTGCAACTCCGCCGAGAATGGGCCTGACCAACGGTCGATCTCGAGGCTTTCGATCACATCCGTCATGATGCTCCCGGCGCTCTAAACAGCCTTTCCTCAACGGGCGACTTGGGCCGCCGAGTCGTATCCATTGGGCTGACCCTTACACCGCAGATCCGGGATTTCCAGCGCAATAAAAAGCGTAGCAGGCATGTACGGTCAGCCAGACGACGCAAAGACCTACTGGCCCAGTAATCGCCCACTTGAGATGAACAAGGTGACTATTCACAAGGCTTATCGGGCTGCCTGACTGAGCTTCGCTCTTATCCCTTTTCCTGAGAGCTCATGCTTGCGTAGGATTCGAGCGACGGGGCGCATACGTCCATTGTATGAGGCTATACGCTCGAGTGAGAAGTGGCGTTCGACATGGATACGCGCCCGTTTCGGCAAAGCTTCTCGCTCACTGGCTTCGAGCGACAATGCTGCTGCAATCCCGTGGGCGAGCGCGTCGGCGTTGTCAGCTGGAATGCGTCAGCCGGTGCGCTCGTGAGCTGAGGTTACTGGCGGCGCCAGCACCGTTTCCGGGATGGTCCCGTGATCGGACACGACAACAGGAGTCTATGGCCTGCGCCTCGACCGCCAAGCCTCCGAAGACTTCGGACCCGGTTGATGGCACGGCTACGAAGGCTGCAGCCAGAAAGACGGCCGGCATGTCGGTGCAATGCCTGACGCGTCGGACAACACCAGTCAGCCCACGCGAGGCAATCAGGGCGTGGAACTCGCGCATATGAGAGGACCGGCCCTGGAATCTCCTGCAAGTACGAAGGCGACACCGGCGAGCCCTGACTGCTTCAGCTCTGCGGCAGCCTCGATCAAAATCCTCTGCCCTTCAACCCGGTGAGCCCGGGCCGCGAGCAGCACGATCTGCTCGCAGGGAGCCACGCTTGGCGCAGAGCCTCGAGCCGCTCAGGAGTTATACCCCACGAACCGCCGGGTAGAATACTCGGAGGCAATCTGGCGGGCGCGAACGGCCGCGGGAGAGTGGAAGCCAGTCTAGACATAGGTTAGTCACCATAGCATTCCGGGAGTATTATTGTTCTTGCCGGTCGCGCTTTGACAGGAGGTGAGCCATGAACAGGCATCACGCTCTCGCATGGTTCGCATTCAGCGTTTTCAGCGTAGCTTCTATCACCTCGGCCTCTGCCCAGCACCAACATACAACCGGTCCGATGAGCGATGAGGACATCATTAAGAGCGCCATGGCGGCAGCCCCGCCTGCAGTCGCCAAGGACGCCACCATCGTCGATGTGTCAGCGGACGGGAAGATGCGAGTAATCCGCAAAGGGACCAATGGCTTCACCTGTTTGCCGGATAACCCGAACTCACCAGGGCCTGATCCCATGTGCGGCGACCAGAACGCCATGGAGTGGGCGCAAGCCTGGATCGGAAAGAAGGAGCCGCCCAAGAATAAAGTCGGATTCATGTACATGCTATCCGGTGGCACTGACGCCAGCAACACCGATCCGTATGCCGAGAAACCCGAGCCCAACAACAACTGGATCGAGACAGGACCGCACGTGATGGTCGTAGGGGCAAAGGGCATGATGGAGGGCTACCCACGAGCCGCCAAACCGGACACCACACAGCCCTATGTGATGTGGCCGGACACGCCGTACGAACACCTGATGCTCCCGGTCCAGATACCCGAGCCCGCCACGCGGTAGGGTGTGGCCTCTGCCGTCGTGTCCACAGACCGGCTACACGGCGGCATCCTTGCGGTTCGATATGCTGTTGGGGTCAAGGCGACCCAGAGCACGGCAGTAACGTTTCATCCTGAGGTGGTTGCGGAGCCACAGGTTAACTGCCTCTCGCAACGGACCGGGATCGAGAGGGTGGATCTTGGTCCGGCCCGACCATTCGAACCGGACCAGTCCGGCTTTTTGGCGTAAAGCGGATCCGGATTTTGGGACCGGTGGCTTGACCGAATGAGCGGAATAAGCTTCTGGCCGAGATGCTGGGATTACAGCGCTCTACGGCAAGTCTAGTCCTGCGCTCGCTCCAGAAGACAGCAGCGTGGGTGAATTCAGATCACCGACTGGGCGGGTCTCGAAAATGTCGCCTGCGAATGCGACCGTAAAATCTGAACTAGCTACGAGAAATTGCTGCCGGCACCTCTTTCAGGTCTGTCCTCCCAAGGCATTCACCGGAGGAGCTTTTGGGATTCCTAAACTGCGTTTGGCGTTAGAGAAGTAGATAATCCAGTAGGAAATGCTTCTGGTGTTCAGA
>NZ_LN811350.1:541025-563297 GCF_001006805.1 Microvirga massiliensis
CAGGAACAGAGAGACCAGCCGCCTCGCTCGATGGAGTTGCGTCGCTCGATAGAGTTGCACTGTGCTCCTGCTGATATGGTCCGTCTGCCAGAGGCGGCGTTATCGTACCGGTGAAGTCGCCAGATGGCATCTCTTCGGTAATTTGCTGGCCTGTGGGGAGGTGGGTTGTAGCAGTGAAGTCAAAGATCTGATTGCCGGCAGTGAACAGCAGCCCAAAGGTATCGTTGACGGCCTCGGCGAGTTTTGGCCGTGCCAAGTGGAAATTGCCGATCCGTGCCTGGAATCCATGGAGTTCGATGGTGTTCAACAGGCCAACGACCTCTTCGGCGACGGTCCCGCCCACAGCCGCGGCCGTATCTTCCAGCCAATCCTGAAGGGCAGCGTGGTCTGATGCATCCAGTTTGGCGAGCCCCCGTTCGATGTCGTGCAATGCACCACGAGTGTAGCGAATAGCGGCCTGCTCCGACAACAATTCGGGATGATCGTTTACGATGGTCAATTGCTGAATGTAGAGCAGAGTTGCTAAGCCCGCATAGACACTGGCTTCCGGGTCCAATTGCCCGTTCGGAAGCCGTGAGATGCCTTCGAGAAGCGCGAGATCGCCCTTGGCGCGGACGAGGGGATCGAGTGAGTCATACGCCCTATCATGAGCCATGAACAACGTGTCGAGGGAATCGACAGGCGGGGACGAGTAATCTACAGGCTGAGTGGGATAGGCGAGCACCTCGCCATCGGAATAGCCCGGTCCACCATAGTTGCCGTAGGTGGGAATGAGGACGCCGCCAGGGCCGGGGACCAGAAGCTCCCAATTGACGTTCATGCCGTTTCCTTCTGAAACACCGCGGAGATGACTTGAGGTATAGGATGTTCAACGACGAGGCTTCCGAGGCATCCCGGCTTTTTTGTGTCGGTGGGCAGGAGCAGGGTAGGTAAGACATGCCCGTTGGTTTCAGGGCACGAACAAGCTTGTCGATTGTCTCTCATAGAGGCGCAGTCGCAAGACCACACCTCCGACAATCAGTGGGGCGGTCCGTGGATGGGCATTCATAGTTTTCAAGATGCTGAGTGCCCGAGTCTCTTGGCCAATGTCGTCCCATATGATGGGAGCGGAGACATCAAGCAGTGGTGCCATTGAGGGCCCAAGTAGCTCGGCTCGCTGCTCGTCCGAGCGAATCCCTACATGAGCCTTAGCTGTTTCCGGAAGCCTGATCAGAAGAGCCAGTTAGTGGGGAGGTCCCATTCTTACTTTGGATCACCTAATATCCAAGTGCCGAACCGGCGTTCATCGGATCGGCTTTGTAGAAAAGGAGATCGTGGCTATACTGCTGCCAAGTGGTTGTGGTCCACATTGTCGCTTCGGCTCCGGAAGCCCGGCTGTTGAGGTGTTCAACCGTTTTCAGCAACGGCTCTGAACGCGTTGTTCGCAGGAACGTCCATGCAGCCCGACACCTGCTATGCGAGAAGTGGCGATCTTCACATCGCGTATCAAGTTTTTGGCACGGGCTTAGTGGATCTCGTGCTGGTACCTGGGTTCATCTCCAACGTGGAGGAGACCTGGGACAATCCGAGCGCAGCACGCTGGCTGGAGCGGCTCAGTCGCTTTGCTCGTGTGATCGTATTCGATAAGCGAGGGACAGGGCTCTCGGACCGGGCGGGGTCCGTGCCGACCCTCGACGAGCGCATGGACGATGCCAGAGCCGTGATGGACGCGGCTCAGTCCGAGCGCGCCGTTCTGCTCGGCATCTCAGAAGGGGGGTCGCTTGCCACCGTTTTCGCGGCGAGCCATCCGGACCGCTGCTCGTCTCTCATTCTCTATGGCGCGTTCGCGAAGTTCTCGAGCTGGTATCCGACTGAAGAGAAGCTGTCTGCGTTCTATCGCTACGTCGAGGAGAAATGGGGCAGGGGCGAGAGCGCGTGGAAGTATGCTCCGTCGCTGGCTGACGACGCGGGCTTCAAGAGGATCTGGGCGCGCCATGAGCGGGTAGGCGCAACGCCCGCTGCCGCCATCGCCCTCATGCGGATGAACCAGGAGATCGAGATTTCCAGTGTGTTGAGCGCGATCCGCGTTCCGACGCTGGTGATTCATCGGACGCAGGACACCGCAGTGAGCGTCGAGGCAGGCCGCTACTTGGCCCAGCACATTCCGGGTGCCCGTCTTGCAGAGTTCGCCGGGGCGGATCATCTCCCGTACATTGGTGAGAACGCGGACGACATCGCCGACGAAATCCAGGAGTTCGTGACCGGTTCTCGGCCCGATGTAGAGCCGGATCGCATTCTTGCTACAGTGTTGCTCACGGATATCGTGGATTCAACCAAGCAAGCATCGGACCTTGGCGATCGCCGCTGGCGCGAGTTGTTGGACCGGCACGACGACCTCGTGCGCCAGGAAATCTCCCGATTCCGCGGGCGGGAGGTGAAGTCACTTGGCGACGGCTTTCTCGCTACATTGATGGACCTGCGCGGGCAGTTCGGTGCGCGGCGGCTATCATCGAGAGGGTGCGCTCTCTTGACTTGCAAGTCCGCTGTGGCCTGCACACGGGCGAGATCGAATTGAAGGGAACGGATATCGCCGGAATTGCAGTCCACATCGCAGCCCGGATCGCGGCCCAAGCTCAAGGAGGGCACGTGCTCGTATCGAGCACCGTCCGCGATCTTGTCGCGGGCTCCGGGCTCTGTTTTGTTGATGAGGGCACGCGCTCCTTGAAGGGAATATCCGACGAAGTTCGGGTGTTCTCCCTCATGGGCTAGATGGTCGAAAGAGAGGGCGAGGGCCGATACCAGGACGTTCGGAGAGACTTGCTGACCACTGTCTTCCCGATGATCCGAGCAACGTCGCTCGGCACCCTTACCCGATACTGCCAGACGGTCCCGCGCAACCAGTGCCCGGTCGGACGCTGCTTCAGGCGGTTTCGGGACGGCTTGTGCGACGCGGATGTGCGACAGTCGCGGTGACTGTTTTCGCAACGGTCCCAAGCGTTTAATGCCGCATCAGCGGCGAGCGTGTACGACACCGTTGTGCGCCAGCTTACACCAAAAATCGAAAATTGTTGTTCAGTTTCAAACCCTTGGTGGAGCTGAGGGGATTCGAACCCCTGACCTCTGCAGTGCGATTGCAGCGCTCTCCCATCTGAGCTACAGCCCCGGTCCAGGCAGGGCGACCCATGGGGGTGGTCGCCAACCTCAAAATAGTAGACGGATCAATCCTTTACTCGATTATAGTAACAGCATGGCTGTAAGAGGCAACAGGCTTGGTTGGGAGCTGTCTGTCTCACGGCCCCAGGCTCATTGTGACACCAGTGTGACAAGGTCTGGCCCTTGCAGTCCAGGAACTCGATGCTCGCTAGCCTGAGTCAGGCAACTACGGCGTCTCCCTCGCAGTCAGCTTCGGGAGTTCCTTTGTCATCCAGGCGATCATCTCATCCTGGGTTCTCAAGTGCTCGGGCATCGGAATGAATGGCTCGCCACCATCACAAATGACGATGCGATCTCTGGGGCCGATGATGGGGTCCAGGGGCTCAGGTGAACGGTCGAATGCCGCTCCCGTGCGCTCTCCTGCCCAGAGCACCAGCAGCCAGATCGCCGCCAGGAACCCGGCGACTGCTGCTAGGATCGCAACGAGAACGTCCAGGATCATCAAGCTCTCCTGTGAGGAAACTGATGTGGGGCGGCTCCGAGGGATCCACCAGGAGGCCAGGGGACGGGAGCCTCTATGTCTCGCCGCTGCCAGCCGTCCTCCCATGCTCGTGTAGAGGCCTGGGTGAGCCAGTGAAGCGGTGAGCAGCTAGCTGGAATCGCCTCTCTTTGGTAACAGCCCACCCGGCTGATGACGTCCGGAGGTGATCGAGTTGTGGCGCACCAGCGATGTGCGACCAAGGCGTCAAGACGAGATGTGGCTCGACGCCTTGGCTCGTCGGGTCGCATGACCCATCAAATAGCCCAATCGGCTGACTCGCAATTCGTCCTTCAGAGATGACAGGATCGACAGCGCAGACGTTGTTCAGTGCAGGAGGCTTCGATGGCAGGATGGCAACCGATCGCCACTGCACCCAGCGAAATCGGTAGGCCGCTCCTGCTCTATCCTCGTCCACTCCGTCGTGGAAGCATGAGCGGCGGGCCATTGCGTGATGTGATCGATGCCGCCGTCCGGCGAATGATTGAGCTCGTGGAGAGGCGAGGCTACATCACATACGATGAATTGACGGAGGTCCTATCCCCGGAGGACTTCTCGCGGGAGCAGATTGAGGACGTTCTCGACCAACTGTCCGAGATGGGCATCGACGTTGTGGGGACAGACAAGGCCGACAGGGCCGAGGACGACCAGTTCGCCGCCACAGCGATCTACGTCAGCGTGTTTGAGGGCTTCTGGGACGGCACCGTCTGGCGAACTCCTACTGGCAGGACCTGTAAGCCGACCCACTGGATGCCAATGCCTGTGCCCCCGCTGACCATCGTCGACCCCGGCCAGTGAAGGCATGGAGATACTTGTGTTGGATGAGTTGACCGCTCGGAGGCACGTCTAGGCCGCCAGCGAATACTCCGGTGTTACGACAACGATGTCCTTGGAGGGATCCAGCCACCACCGGAGGAGCATCCTCATCCTGGCCGATAGGACGAAGGCGGTGATCGGATCGCCACGCCTGATCTGACTGCGCCAGATCCACTGAAGCATCTCAGACAGGGCATAGCTTGCTTCATCGACCACAACCCCTCGGTCCGCGAAGTAGCCCTTGATCATGGGATCGGGGAAGACGTTACACAGGTAGGCCGGGATCGCTTCTCGATGTAGTCGTTGGTGGCCTTTGTGTTGCACGGGATCCATCCTTTGGCATACCGGTCTCCCTTCAGGTGTTTCCGTGCTGTCTCGAAGGTTGTCCAAGCGTTTTGAGCAGCCGGTGTCTTGGCTACTGCCTTAAAGAAGTGCTCGGTTGACGCTCGGATGCGCTTGAGTTCCTCCGGGGTTTGCTTCTCGAGCCAGCTAACCGAGAAGGGATTGGACCGCCCCTGGTGATCACCCCACCTGTTTCCTGGGCCCTCATAGATCGACACGAGAGCTCTGAGCCGCTCCTTCACCTCTACCTCATGGGAGCGATCGTCTCGGACATCATGGGCCGATCATCCCACACCTCGTCCTGGACGAGAACGCAGTCCCTCCCACTGCTTCACGACATCCTGGAAGAAGTCGTAGTGCTCATCGAGGCCATGGGCGTGCCACATCGCGGTCAGGCCCGACCAGATCAGCATGATGTTTGAGATCTCCTCCTCGGAGGCCACGATCCAGGTCTCCTTGCTCCAGGGTGGCGGGTCTTCGTAGCTGTCCGCGATTGTGGTCGACCAGAACTGCACTTAGCCCTGGGACATCTCCTTGCAGATGTCACTCATCTGCCGCCCCTTCCAGGCGTCCCAAGACGTTCAGGACGCTCCTTGCTGTCCACTTGCCCCCACGAGGAGTCGTGATGCGACGGTCGTTCAGAGCCATTGCTATTGCGTTTGCCGAGGTGATCCCCTCCGCTCGTAGCTCCTCAAGGACCCTGGCAAGCATCCTGGCTCGATCCCGAGCTCCCCTGGAGACTGCCTCGACGGCCTCCCGATTGCCCCTGCCCTTGAGATGTGCGGCACCCTTGGGGCTCCCCAGCTTCACGCCACGCGCCTTCGCCGCTGCTAGGGCAGCCCTGGTCCGCTCGGAGATCAGGGACCGCTCCTTCTCGGCCAGGGCAGCATAGAGGTGGAGCATGAACGGATCAGCATCGGCCCCGAGCTCCGTCACCACGAAGCGCACCCGATGCTTCATCAGGCCCGAGATGAAGTGCACGTCACGGGAGAGCCGGTCGAGTTTGGCGGTGATCACCGGAGCGTTGAGGCGGCGAGCCTTCTCGATGGCCGCAGCGAGATGAGGACGCTGCTCCAGGGCATCAGAGCCCTTGCCGGTCTCAACCTCCGTGAACTCTTCGACGATCTCCAGGCCCTCGGAGGCGGCGAACCGCATCACGGCTTCCTGCTGGGCTTCCAGGCCGAGACCGCTGCGGCCCTGCTTCTTGGTCGAGACACGGTAGTAGGCGACAGCAGTGCGGGAGGGGGTCATTGGTCGGGTCCGGCGGATGTGTAAATCAACCATACCAACGAATGGCTGTTATGCAAGCTCTACGGTATCATTGAATCTTACATTCCTGGATCGTAGTGACAGAAGACGACTCGAAGCCGGGTAGTGCAGGGGGCGGAGATGGCAGAGTTTGTGGCAGATTGCCCAAGATGTGGGGCGACGCATGTGACGTTCGATCTAGAGGGATGCATCTGGGTATTAGCCAGCGACCATTACGGTAGGAAAAGCGATGGGCATGAGTTCTTCTCCCGGTGCCGCCGCTGTAGCGGAGGAAGCACGTTCCTAGTCGACTGGGGCTCGCACACTCACTCTCCGACCGAGCTATCGGGAAATGTCGACGGTTTCATCAACGACAAGCAGGTGCTCGTTGCGGTCCCCAGAAGTCGCCGCTGTCCTGACCACGTTCCAGTGGAGTTGAAACGGATTTTCGATGAGGCTGCGCGATGCCTTGTCGTCGACTGCTTCGACGCCAGTGGCACGATGTTCAGAAAGGTCTTGGACAGTGCCACCCGTCCACTTCTGCCACCTCAGCCCGACCCGGAAGACAAGAGCCACCCTGACTACATCGCTTGGAAGGTCAGAAAGGATCTGAAGCTCAGGCTGGATTGGCTCCTGGCCCACGGAAAGCTTTCGCAGCACCTCGGATAACTGGTTGATTGTGTTCGGGAGGACGGTAACGACGCTGCTCACGCTTCCGAAGGCATCACACACCTGGAGGCCCGTGACCTTGAGGATTTCACGGTCATTCTGCTTGAGACCCTCTACACCATTCCGGGGCAGATCGAGGAAAACAAACGCCGTAGAGCCGAGAGGCGAGGTTGAACCGACAACTTCCGACCCGCTGAACCAAGTGGCCGTCTGCAGCGGGTCCCATCTGTGAGCCAGCAGCCCTCGTATGCCAGTGCCGCCCATGCTTCCAAAATGCCGCTAAAGGGTCCGTTGGTGTTGTTGGACCAGGGGCAGCAGTGAACCGCTCTGGAGATCTCCAGGGACTCTAGGTCTCGAAGGGCGACCCCCCCTGGGGTCTTCTCCGTGAGGGGGCCTGTCTCCCCAGGAGGCTGAACCTCCCCCAAGAGGGTCCGGGCCGCCCAGGTGGATGCCCCACCGCGACCTTGGGGATCGAACGCAAGCAAGCCGACGAGCTCCGCTAGGAGCGGGAATCGATGGTCAGCGGGACCGAGGCCTTCCAGGACCAGCTCGTGGACCTCACCACCAAGCGTCCCAAGGAGGTCTTCGGGTGGCTCAGGGGGCATAGAGGACGCATCAGACGATCCTTGAGGGAGAAGAAGCAGGCCGATGAGATCTGTCACCTCTGGCGAGTAAGTTGCCGGCAGCCCACGACACGCGAGGCGGCGGTGACCTCGGTTCGGCACATCTCCATCGTGTTCGGCCCGGTCAGGATCGTGAGGAAGGTGCCGTCGTCGTCGACCATGTGGATGGTCTTCTGATCGGCCCGGATCACGCCGAGGATCGGATCGTGCCCCGTGCCCTCCGTCAGCCCATGCGAGCCCGTGAACCGGTTGCCCTCCTGCCGGGTGACGATGAGGGTCCAGGAGCCCTCGCGGAAGACCGGTCCGGTCTCACCCGTGTTGGGCCAATGGCCCATTTTGCCTTGGGTGACGGACTGCCCCGGTCCGATCCAGGTTCCCTTGAGATCGGGGTAGGGCTGCTGCGCGACGGCGGTGGGGCTCGACGCGGCCAGGAAGCCGACGACGAGGTTGAATGCGCATATCCGAGTCATCATGGCTTTCCCCTGACGATGCCGCCCCGTGAAGCGGGCGGGCACGGCACCGACTATTTTCGTTTGGTCCTCTCCTGTCCAGGGGCGTCAAGATCATGTTTCTGACCCCGAAGGGAAAGCGGGTGCTGGCACTGTTTCACGAATACGCTTCTGCGAACGGCGTGGCACCTTGTGCGAGGTGGTCACTACCAGCCACAGCGACATCGACATTGAACCGCATCCAGGAGATCGGCCTCACACCTCGTCGTAGTCTTCGGCGTCGTAGTCGTCGGCTGTCGGCCAGGTAGTTGCGGCGAGGAGGGCTTGGACCCGCTCAAGCTGCTCGAGGGCAGCCCTGACATCGTCGCTCGTCGCCGACGGGTCAGAGAGGACTCCGGCACCGTTGACGTAGACCGCCCGATCTAGAGCCTCATGGGCCAGCCCGAGGGCCTCGCGGATGGCGTCAGTTGCCTGCTGGGCGGCCGGGATCCTGGCTTGTGCCGATTCGGCTGGTTCTGCCTGTGCCTCTTCCATGCCCGTTCTCCTCACGAATCTTGTCCTGCTGTTGCGCGATTTGGGAGACCGGGGTCGTAGGAGTGTCTCTCAAAAGGCCGCTCAAGGGTCTCCTTTGGACCGGCAGCAGTAGCGTCGTTCGCTGGGAATCTCGCTACTCGGAGATCTGCTCGACGGCCAATGTCAGCCTGACCCTCACGAGCGTCCGTCCAGCCGCGTCTCGCACATTCACAACGAAGTCACGCCGGTCCCCGTCAGGAAGGGCACGCACGGCTTCAGCCTCGGCCGCATGGATGTCTTTGAGCTCAATCCCTTCATGATCGGGCGTGAAACCGTCACCGTCATGGACATCAAAGAAGAAGCGCGGCATGGCAGGGCAACAACGACACATCGGTGCCTGTTCCCGGCCTTCGACTGGGAGGAGCTGAAGAAAGCTGGCGCGTTCGACCCTACTGCCTACGCCTCCAGTCCATCGGCGTGTAGTCGCGGGTCCCATCTCGCCCAGCACGGTCGAGGTAAACCGAGAGCCACCCCATGCTTCAAGAATGCCGGTAAAGGGCTCGTTGGTGTTGTTGGACCTGACGCAGCAGTGAGCCTGTCCCGGAGGCATTGACTCTGCCGCGCCGGTGCGCAGCCGAGGAGCCGCTCGGTCTTGTCCACCGCTCCCAGGATCACCCCAGGAGCGTCAGCACCACCGAGGTCACGTTCAGAGCCGCGAGACCGCCGACGAGCATCGGGAACAGAGGGAAACGACGGTCCGTGAGGCTGCTGGCGGTATCGTAGGAGTCGGTTGTGGTCATCGCTCATCCCCTTCAGAGCGGGAACCGCTGGCCAGCAGATCATGCTCGGGAGTTTCCTAGACGAAGTGCGATGGCGCACCCGGCTCACACCCCGAGGAACCGCCCACAAGAATAGTTCACCTCCGCCCGTCCGAGGGATCTCGTCACCTTGGTGTGCTTGTGAAGCTCTGGTGAGCAACACCCCAGAAGAGGCCCCGGCTCGTCACCGGGGCGGCCTAACATCAGGTCATGGAGTTTGCGGACCAAGCACTCGGGGGGAATGCGGGGACATAGAGGCAGTCCGCAACCGCTAGATGGTGAGCCCTCCTTTCCGTGCAAAGGGCAGCCCTCGAGTATTTCAGAGCATCTGCTCAATTCTGTTGAGACACTCCCGAGATCACCTCAGGAGCGTCAGCACGGCGGAGGTGACGTTCAGAACCGCAAGAGACCACCAGCAGGGCGGCCTAAGATGCAGTCCTAGGGATCAGAGGGGGCTTCGGTCAGGCGCCACCCTCGCCAGCCTCTCAGCCACGTTCTCCGGCCTCAGATGGGTGTAGCGGCTCAACATACGCTGGTCCCTGTGACCGCTGATCAACGCTATCTCAGGGACCGTGAGGCCATACTCAAAGAAGCGGCTCACAGTCTCGTGCCTGAGGTCATGTAGCCGTAGGTCGGGAAGGCCAGCCCTTCGCCTCAACCTCTCCCATGCAAGGCGCACTGCATTGGGTGTCACCGGGAACACCCGCTCGTCTGTCCTGGTCAGCGAGGCCAAGACCTCAAGGGCCTTGGGTGTGAGTGGGATCGTGCGAGGATGACCGTTCTTGGTCTTCAGGATGCGGACAGTGCGAGCAGTCATGTCTACGTCCCGCCACCTGATCGACAGGAGTTCTCCCCGGCGCATCCCGGTCTCGATGGCAAGGAGGACCAGAGGGCGGAGATACCAGACAGAAGTCGTTGCCAACGATGAGGCAAGACACTGCCCCTCATCGGCTTCCAACCGCCTCTCACGGGCTTTCTGGGGCTCAGGGAGTGTGATCTGTTGAACAGGATTGGCGGTGATGGGTAAGCCCCATTCCTTCCTGGCGAGCTCAAAGCAGTGCTGGAGGATGGCAAGCTCACGCCTGACAGTTCCTGGTTTGACGAGCTTCAGGCGGTCGTCCCGGTATTGGGCCACAGCAGCCGGGGAGAGCTTGCTAAGGGTTACATAGGAGAGACCGTGCGCCAGAAGGGTTCTGAGCCTGTATTGCTCGGGTCCTGCTCCTCGCTTGGTTGGGGTGATAGTCTCACTGTAGCGGCGCAGTAGGTCACCTACCGTCATTCCCTTCAGTTCCCGCGAGTTCGTCGGAATCTCGGCACGGTCGATTGAGCGCTCCTTGTCTCTCGCCCAAGCCATGGCATCGGCCTTGGAGGCAAAGGACTTGGACAAGGGAGGGTAACCTTCACGGCGCACCTGGGCTTGCCAGGAGGAGCCGCGCTTACGAATGGAAGCCATGTGTGTTCCGTCCAGCTGTGACAACGCTGTGACGGATCGACCAATCTTGCTGTCTTGAGGGGTTGGCCTACTGAACCAAAATCGAAGGTGGTTCAGCCAGTTAACCCTTGGTGGAGCTGAGGGGATTCGAACCCCTGACCTCTGCAGTGCGATTGCAGCGCTCTCCCATCTGAGCTACAGCCCCGGTCCAGGCAGGGCGACCCATGGGTCCGGTCGCCAACCGAGCGGCGGCCTTGTAGGCTTGGGGTCGCGGCGATGTCAATTGTGATTTAAACCGATGGCCTGGCGCGGGGCCCGGAAGCCCGGCGGAGAGAGAGGACTGGCAGAGGCATGCGCTCGATCCTGTGGCTCATCGATACGGTCATCACGCTCTACATCTACATCCTGATCGCGAGCGCGATTCTCAGCTGGCTGATCGCCTTCAACGTCGTGAACATGCGCAACCCGATTGTCGCGCAGGTCGGCGAGTTCCTCTACCGGATCACGGAGCCGGCCTTGAGGCCGATCCGGAACGTCCTGCCCAATCTCGGCGGGATCGACATCTCGCCGGTCATCCTGATTCTCGGCCTGTTCTTCATCCGCAACCTGATCTTCGAGCTCTTCGGCGCCATGGCCTTCTAGAGGGCGAGCCCTTGGCGGAGGCGGCCTGGAGCGCCGCTCCGGACGGGCTCACCCTGCGTATCCGCGTCACGCCCCGGGGTGGGCGTGACGCGCTCGACGGCGTCGAGGCCCTGTCCGACGGGCAGCAGGTGCTGCGGGTCCGGGTCCGCGCGGCCCCGGAGGACGGAGCCGCCAACGAGGCGGTCTGCCGGCTCCTCGCAAAGGCGCTCGGTCGCCCGGCCTCGGCGGTCAGCCTTCGTGCCGGCGCTACGGCGCGCGTGAAAACCCTGTTCGTGTCCGGGGATCCGACGGCGCTCTCGGCCGCGCTCTCCGGGCTTTTCGGAGCCCCCGCATGACAGCCACCCTCATCGACGGAAAGGCCATCGCGGCGTCCTGGCGGGCGCGGATCGGCGCCGCCGTCGCGGATCTCGCCCCGCAGGGCCTGCGGCCGGGCCTCGCCGTCGTGCTCGTCGGCGACGATCCGGCGAGCCAGATCTACGTGCGCAGCAAGATGCGCCAGACGGTCGAAGCCGGCATGCGCTCCTTCGACCATGCGCTCTCGGCCTCCACGACCCAGGACGAGCTCCTCGCCCTCGTCGCGAAGCTCAATGCGGACCCGGACGTCGACGGCATCCTCGTCCAGCTTCCGCTACCGCCGCAGATCGACGCCCAAGCAGTCATCGAGGCGATCGACCCCGCAAAGGACGTCGACGGCTTCCACCCCGTCAATGCAGGGCGCCTCCTCACGGGAACGCCCGGCTTCGTGCCCTGCACGCCGCTCGGCTGCCTGCTTCTCCTGCATTCCATCCGGCCGGACCTCACCGGCCTTGATGCCGTCGTGATCGGGCGCTCGGCGATCGTCGGCAAGCCGATGGCGCAGCTCCTGATCCGGGAAAACTGCACCGTCACGGTCGCGCATTCCCGCACCCGGAACCTGCCGGAGGTCTGTCGGCGGGCGGATGTGCTCGTCGCCGCTGTGGGGCGTCCGGAACTCGTGCGCGGTGACTGGCTGAAGCCGGGCGCGACAGTCATCGATGTCGGCATCAACCGCGTGCCGAACCCGGCGGCCGGGGAGGGGAGGACGCGCATCGTCGGGGACGTCGCCTTTGCAGAGGCCGTCGACGTCGCGGGCGCGATCACGCCGGTCCCGGGCGGGGTCGGGCCGATGACGATCGCCTGCCTGTTGCGCAACACCCTCGAGGCCGCCTGCCGCCGGCGGGGGCTTCCACCGGAGCGATGGTCTGCGACGACGGCATGACAAGCCCACCCGATCCGCCAGCGCTGGAGCACGCGCCATGAGCAAGACCGATGCGGGCCGCTTCCTCGAGGATTTCCGGATCGGAGAAACGATCCGGCACGCGACCCCGCGCACCGTCAGCACAGCTGATGCGACGCTCTACGCGGCGCTCTACGGCTCCCGCTTCGCGGTACAGTCGTCGGATGTCTTCGCCCGCAGCCTCGGCTATCCGGCGAGTCCCCTCGATGACTGGCTCGTCTTCCACATGGTGTTCGGGAAGACCGTGCCGGACATCTCGATCAACGCCGTCGCCAATCTCGGCTACGCGGACGGGCGCTTCCTCAAGCCCGTCTTTCCGGACACGACGCTGTTAGCGGTCTCCGAGGTCATCGGCGTCAAGGAGAGCTCGAGCCGGCAGACGGGCGTCGTCTATGTCCGCTCGACGGGGTTCGACGAGACCGGCGACGCGGTCCTGAGCTATTGCCGCTGGGTGCTGGTGCGCAAGCGCGACGAGGCGGCCTCGCTCCGCGAAGAGCACGTGCCGGACCTCCCGAAGGCCGTCGCGCCGGACCGGCTCGGCGCAGCCTGCCCGCAGCTCGCGCCCGGCGCCTACAATACGGTTCTCGCGGGGAGCCCCTACCGTTTCGGGGATTACGCCGTCGGCGAGCGGATCGACCATGTCGACGGCATGACGGTCGAGGAGGCGGAGCACCAGCTCGCCACGAGGCTCTACCAGAACACCGCGAAGGTGCATTTCGACCTCTTCGCGGCCCAGTCCGGGCGCTTCAAGCGGCGGCTGATCTATGGCGGCCACGTGATCTCGCTCGCCCGCGCCCTGTCCTTCAACGGCCTCGCGAACGCCTTCCACGTCGCCGCCATCAATGGCGGTCGCCATGTCGCGCCGCTCTTTGCCGGCGACACGGTCTACGCCTGGAGCGAGGTGCTCGACCGGGCCGAGATTTCGGGCCGCAGCGATGTCGGGGCGCTCCGCTTGCGGCAGGTCGCCACCAAAAACCGCCCCTGCGGGGATTTCCCACTCAAGACGGGCGAGGCCTACGGCTCCGACGTGATCCTCGATCTCGACGTCTGGGTGCTGCTGCCGCGATAGGGCTCCGCGGCCGTACCCTCGCTCCCCCGGAGGTGCTCGACGAGCTGCCGGGCCGGGGTCGAGAGGCCCTCGAGGTTGCGCACGCAGATCGTGAGCTCCCGAAGCGCCCAGGAGTCGCTGAGGCGCACCGGTCTGATCGCCATCGTCTTCTCGGCGCGCTGCGCCGTCGACTCGGGCACGATCCCGAGCCCGACATTCCCCTCGACCATCCGGCAGACGGCATCGAAGCTCCGGAGCTGGACCCGCAGGCGCAGGGGCCGGCCGATCCGGCTCGCCTTGTCGGCCAGGAAGCGCTGCAGCGCGCTTGCCCGGTCGAGGCCGACGAAATCGTGCCCAAGCGCATCCGCGAAGGCGATCTCCTCCCGGGCGGCGAGCGGATGACCGACGGGCGCCACGAGAACGAAGCGGTCGCTGCGGAACGGGAAGGCAAGCAGCCCCCCGGTGTCGACGGTGCCGGCCACGATCCCGATATCGCCGACGCCTTCGGCGACGAGACCGACGATCTCGTCGGAGAGCCGCTCCTCGAGATCGATGATCACCTGCGGATGCGCGGCGAGGAAGGCCCCGAGGGCCTCGGGCAGGAATTCGGTGAGCGCATTGGTGTTCGACAACAGGCGGATCTGGCCCGCGAGCCCACCCGTGAAGGCGCTGAGGTCCTCCTGGAGGCGCTGGGTCTGGGCGAGCACCGCCCGCGCGTGCTGGAGGAGCACCCGGCCGGCGGCGGTCGGGGTGACACCGAGCCGGGCCCGGACCAGAAGATCCGCCCCGAGCGACTGCTCCATGGCCCGGATCCGGGTCGAAGCGGCTGCGAGCGCGAGATTGGCGCGCCCAGCCCCGCGGGTGATCGACCCGGCCTCCACGACGTGCCGGAAGAGATTGAGGTCGACGAGGTCGAAATGCATGTGTGTGGGCGACCCTTCACAATTCGCGAAGCCAGCCTATCGGAATCACGCATTGCCCCAGGGGGCATCCCGGATCAAGGTTCGCGGACCGCGAAGGCATGGTTTTGCGCTCCCGGGCGCATGCGCGTGCCGCCATTGCCGCCGCGCTGAACCTGCCCTTTATGGCGGTCCAGCGGTACCCTGCCGGGAACCCGATGGGCCGCAGTCGCAACCGAGCCCGGAGCAAGGCATGGCCGAGGTGAAAGCATCCGCCCCGCGACCCCTGTCGCCCCACCTGCAGATCTACCGGTTGACCTGGACGATGGCGATGTCCATCGTCCATCGGGCGACGGGAGCGGCGCTCTATGTCGGGATCGCGCTGCTCGCGATCTGGCTCGTCGCCCTCGCCTCCGGCCCCTCGGCCTTCGAGGCCGTCCAGTGGTTCTTCGGCTCGCCGATCGGCATCCTGATCCTGTTCGGCTACACCTGGGTGCTCCTCCATCACATGCTCGGCGGCGTCCGCCATCTCGTCTGGGATTTCGGGCACGGGATGGAGCGCCGGGAGCGCTTCGCGATGGCACGATTCACGCTCATCGGTTCGGTGGTGCTGACGATCCTGGTCTGGGTCGTGGCGTTCCTGTCCTTCTAAGACAATCAGGCGAGGGCGAACATGGTCGACACCCGCTACGACACGTCTCGCACGATGCGCACGCCGCTGGCGCGCGTGAAGGGGCTCGGCGCGGCCGGGCACGGCGTGGAGCATTGGTGGATCCACCGCGTCACCGCGGTCTCGAACATCCCTCTGGTGATCTCCTTCGTGATCATCGTCGCGGGCCTCGCGGGATCCGATTACGCGCGGGCGATCTCGATCGTCTCGCATCCGCTCGTCGCGATCCTCCTCATCCTCGCCGTGATCTCTGTGACGAACCACATGCGGCTCGGCATGCAGATCATCATCGAGGATTACGTCCACGACAAAGGCTGGAAGATCGTCGCGGTGATCGCGAACAACTTCTACGCCGTGATCATCGCGGTCGCCTGCCTCTACGCCATCCTCAAAGTCAGCCTCGGCCGGATCCTCTGATGTCCGGGCGCTTGCAAGTTCGGTCCCGGCCGGATCGTCCGACCGTCCCATTCGAGAGGTAATGCCCATGGCCAGCAATGGAACGAACGGCCCCGTGGTGAACGGACGGGCCTACACGATCGTGGACCACACCTTCGACGTCGTCATCGTGGGTGCCGGCGGCGCGGGCTTACGGGCGACGGTCGGCTGCTCGCAGGCGGGCCTGCGCACGGCCTGCATCACGAAGGTGTTCCCGACCCGCTCGCACACGGTCGCGGCGCAGGGCGGCATCTCGGCGGCGCTCGGCAATATGGGCCCCGATGACTGGCGCTGGCACATGTACGATACCGTGAAGGGATCGGACTGGCTCGGCGACCAGGACGCCATCGAGTATCTGTGCCGCAACGCGCCGGATGCCGTCTACGAGCTCGAGCACTGGGGCGTGCCGTTCTCGCGCACGGACGAGGGCAAGATCTACCAGCGGCCGTTCGGAGGCATGACGACCGACTACGGCAAGGGCACCGCGCAGCGCACCTGCGCGGCCGCCGACCGCACGGGCCACGCCATCCTGCACACGCTCTACGGGCAGGCGGTCCGCAACCAGACGAACTTCTTCATCGAGTATTTCGCCCTCGACCTCATCATGGAGGACGGCCGCTGCCGTGGAGTCGTCGCGCTCAACCAGTCGACCGGCGAGATCCACCGCTTCCGCGCGCATATGACGATCCTCGCCACGGGCGGTTACGGGCGTGCCTATTTCTCCGCGACCTCGGCCCATACCTGCACCGGCGACGGCAACGCCATGGTGCTGCGCGCCGGCCTGCCGCTCCAGGACATGGAGTTCGTGCAATTCCACCCGACCGGCATCTACGGCGCAGGCTGCCTGATCACCGAAGGCGCGCGCGGCGAGGGCGGCTATCTCACGAACAGCGAGGGCGAGCGCTTCATGGAGCGCTATGCGCCCTCCGCGAAGGACCTCGCCTCCCGCGACGTGGTCTCGCGCGCGATGACGATGGAGATCCGCGCCGGCCGCGGCGTCGGCCGCAACAAGGATCACATCCACCTGCATCTCGACCACCTCGACCCGAAGATCCTGCACGACAGGCTGCCGGGCATCTCGGAAAGCGCGAAGATCTTCGCGGGCGTCGACGTCACGAAGGAGCCGATCCCGGTCCTGCCGACGGTCCATTACAACATGGGCGGCATCCCGACGAATTATCATGGCGAGGTGCTGACCCTGAAGGACGGCAATCCCGATCATGTGGTGCCGGGCCTGATGGCGCTCGGCGAGGCGGCCTGCGTCTCGGTGCACGGCGCGAACCGCCTCGGCTCCAATTCCCTGATCGATCTCGTCGTCTTCGGACGTGCCGCCGGCCTGCGCTGCGCCGAGATCCTCACGCCGAACGAGAAGCACCGCGATCTCGCGAATGGCGCGGACGAGCCCGCGATCGCGCGTCTCGACCATTTCCGCCACGCGAATGGCGGCACGCCGACCGCGGAACTGCGTCTCGAGATGCAGAAGACCATGCAGAACAATTGCGCGGTCTTCCGCACCGGCGAGGTCCTGCAGGAAGGCCGCGATCTCATTCACAACGTCTGGCGCGGCGTCCACGACGTCCGCGTCACCGACCGCTCGTTGATCTGGAACACCGACCTCCTCGAGACGCTCGAGCTCGACAACCTGCTCGGGCAGGCCGTCGTCACGATGGAGAGCGCCCTGAACCGCACGGAATCGCGCGGCGCCCATGCCCGCGAGGACTTCCCGGATCGCGACGACAAAACCTGGATGAAGCACACGTTGGCTTGGCTCGATGAGAGCGCCCACACGGTGAGCATCGACTACCGGCCCGTGCACACCTACACGATGACGAACGAGATCCAGTACATCGAGCCCAAGGCTCGCGTGTACTGATCGATCGAGACTCAGGACTGCCCCCGATGGCTCAATTTTCGCTGCCGAAGAACTCCCGGATGACCGAGGGCAAGGCCTGGCCGAAGCCCGCCGGCGCGACGCGCCTGCAGGAATTCCGCATTTACCGGTGGAATCCCGACGACGGCGCCAATCCGCGCATCGATACCTATCATGTCGATCGCGACGATTGCGGGCCGATGGTTCTCGATGCGCTCCTGTGGATCAAGAACAAGGTCGATCCGACGCTGACCTTCCGGAGATCCTGCCGCGAGGGCATCTGCGGATCTTGCGCCATGAACATCATGGGGCAAAACACGCTCGCCTGCACGCTCGGCATCGACGACTGCCAGTCCGACACGATCAAGATCTATCCGCTGCCGCACATGCCGGTGCTGAAGGATCTCGTGCCCGATCTCACGAGCTTCTTCGCGCAGCATGCCTCCATCGAGCCGTGGCTGCAGACCCAAACCGCGACGCCCGAAACCGAGTGGCGGCAGACGCCGGAAGAGCGCCAGAAACTCGACGGCCTCTACGAATGCATCCTGTGCGCCTGCTGCACGACATCCTGCCCGAGCTACTGGTGGAACGGCGATCGCTTCCTCGGCCCGGCGGCGCTCCTGCAGGCCTATCGCTGGCTCATCGATTCCCGCGACGAGTCGACCGGCGAGCGGCTCGACAACCTGCACGATCCCTTCCGTCTCTATCGCTGCCACACGATCATGAATTGCGCGAATACCTGCCCGAAGGGTCTCAATCCTGCAAAGGCGATCGCGGAGATCAAGAAGATGATGATCGCACGGGCGGTCTGACCGACCTTGCGCGATCCCGCTGGCGCACATCGCGACGTTTTTGTTTGCGTCGCGCGCGCGATCATGATGGGGAGAAGTTCCCGCCGGATGATCCGGTGACCTCATGAGGCCGCCATGAACCGACAGGTTGTTCTCCTCGCCGCCATTCTCGGCGCGCCGCTTCTCTTGTCCGCCTGCGCATCGTCGGCGCGCATGGACCCCTACCGCCCCGGTGCGATGGGCGGGGCCATGGCGGAGCCCGCACCGATGCCCGAACCCGTCGAGCCGGTCCCGTCAGGGCCCGTCTATGCCGAGCCGCTGCCGCCGCTTGCGGGAGAGTCTCTGCCACCACCCTCCGGCGATTACGGAGCGCCCTCCGCGGGCGCGGCTCCGGGCGACATTGCCGCCCTGCCGTCGCCGCCTCCCGCGGCCGCACCGTCGCGGCCCAGCCGCTCCGCCCTCGTCGGCGGCTGGACAGCCCGCGAGGCATCGGGCGGGTCCTGCCGCGTGCAATTGTCGAGCACCCCGGCACTCGATCTCTACAAGGCCTCCACCTCGGGCTGCTCGAACAAGGATCTCGCCCGGATCTCGGCCTGGGAATACCGCGACGGCGAGGTCTATCTCTACCAGCCCGGCGGCGCCGTCGCCGCGCGCCTGCGCGGCGGTTCCGGCTCTCTCGATGGCGTCCTCGCGAAGTCCGGCGCGCCGTTGCGCATGACGCGGTGAGGCTCGTCCTGGCCCGTCGCGCCGCCACCCACACCCGCCCCTTCGGGGCGCCCTCTCCCGTCGAGGGAGAGGTGACGTGCGGCGTCGCCCTTTTCACCTCTCTCCCGGAGGGAGAGGTCGGCTGCGCAGCAGCCGGGTGAGGGGGGACACTCGACCCTTCCGAAGAAGAGCCCCTCCAGCCCTTGTCCTCGATCCTCACCCATCCGGTCGTCGCACGCTACGAGGCTCTCGTGGACTCGGGCACGCTCGAGCGCGATCCGGCCCAGGTGGCGCTCGTCCGCCGCCTCGACGCGCTCTGCCTGCAACTCGCCGACTACCGCTTCGCGCGCAAATCAAGACCTCTCGGCTGGCTGTTTGCGCGCCGTTCGTCACCACCGCTTCCGCGCGGTCTTTACGTCTGGGGCTCCGTCGGGCGCGGTAAGACGATGCTCATGGACCTGTTCTTTGCGGCGCTGCCTATCCGTCGCAAGCGGCGGGTCCATTTCCACGCCTTCATGGCGGATGTGCACGCGCGCATCCATGCTTGGCGACAGAAGCTGAAGGCCGGCCAGGTGAAAGGCGACGATCCGATCCGCCCGGTTGCCGCGGCGATCGCCGAGGAGACCTGGGTCCTCTGCTTCGACGAGTTCACGGTGACGGACATCGCGGACGCGATGATCCTCGGCCGGCTCTTCTCCGCGCTCTTCGAGGCCGGAGTCGTCGTCGTGGCGACCTCGAATGTCGAGCCGTCCCGTCTCTACGAGGGCGGGCTCAACCGCACGCTGTTCGTCCCCTTCATCCATATGCTCGAGGAGCGCCTCGACATCGTCCGTCTCGACGCGCGGACGGATTTCCGCCTCGAGAAGCTGGCCGGCAGCCCGGTCTGGTACGTGCCGGACGACGAGGCTGCGCGTACGGCGCTCGACCATGCCTTCACGCGGCTGGCGGGGCGCAGCCGCGGTGACCCCGTCCGCCTGACCGTCCAAGGGCATCCCGTGTGGATACCCCAGGCGGCCGGCGGCGTGGCGCGTTTCGAATTCAGGGATCTATGCGGGCTCCCGCTCGGCGCGGCGGATTACCTGGAGATCTCCCGGGACTTCCACACGCTCATCCTCGACGGCATCCCACAGATGGATTTGGAGCGGCGCAATGAGGCGAAGCGCTTCATCATCCTCATCGATGCGCTCTACGAGGCGCGCGTGAAGCTCCTCGCCTCCGCAGAGGGCGAGGCTACGGAGCTCTACCGGGCCGAAACGGGGCGCGAGGCATTCGAGTTCGACCGGACCGTCTCGCGGCTCATCGAGATGCGGTCCGAGGAATATCTGGCGCTCCCGCACGGTCGCACCGAAGAGGAGGAGCCCGGGACCGGAGGACTCGTGGAAACGTGAGCGACGACCTTCACGCTCCGGGCGCCAGAAGACGGGATGTCGCCGTCGCTCACCAGCGTGGGTGCGCCACGATGATCCTGTGCAGGGGACTCGTCGAGACGTGAGTGCTCGACCTGCCGCACGCGCGACGACCGCCGATGCGAAGCTCCTCGCCATCGCCGCGGACCGTCTCAAGCGCCTCGGCCCCAAGCAGGTCACCGTCGTCGCCGTGGCCGAAGAAGCGGGCATGACGCATGCCAACGTCTATCGGTATTTTCCGTCCAAGGCTGCCCTCGTGGATGCGGTTGCGGGGCGATGGCTCGCCGAGCTCGAGACGTCGCTCGCGGTCGTCGCCGATGCTCCGGATCCGGCGGACGACAAGCTCGAACGGCTGATCCTCGCCCTGGCGCGCGCGCACCGCGCCCTGCTCGCCGAGAACCGGCACTTGTTCGATGTCTATTGCACAGCGGCGGAAACCTCCCGGCCCCTGATCCGGAAGCACCGGACTCGCTTGCGGCACCTCATCGAACGCGTGGTCGACGAGGGGATCGCGACCGGCAAGTTCGATCCGCAGGATCGGGACCGTGCCCTGGCCTTCGTGAGCGATGCCGCTTTCCGCTTCATCAATCCCGTGGCCGTCCGCCTCGATTCCGAAGTCCCGCCCGACCTTCTCGGGCAGCGGCTCGCAGCCGCCATCAGGGTCATTCTGCGCGCGCTCGCCTACGGATTCGTCTGAGCGAGTTACATTTTCGGCGAAATGTAACCAGTTCTTGACGAGCGGGCCGCGCGCGCCAACCTATTGCAGCGGCTGAAGTATTCCTTCGCGCGATCGCTCCGCACGTGTCTCTGTGCCTGGAATCCCTTAGTTCTTAACCATTTACTGGCTTGAAGCGCCCTCGCTCCTGCGGATATTGACCCGCACTCCCTGCCCGGCTCGTGCCCTGTGCGGAGCCCGATATCAAGGATAGCTCATGGCCCGTCACAAGATCGCGCTCATCGGCGCCGGCCAGATCGGCGGCACCCTCGCCCATCTCGTAGGATTGAAGGAACTCGGCGACGTCGTGCTCTTCGACATCGCGGAAGGCATTCCCCAGGGCAAGGCCCTGGATATCGCGGAATCGGCGCCCGTCGAGGGCTTCGACTCCCGCTTCAGTGGCACCCAGGACTACGCCGCCATCGAGGGCGCCGATGTCGTGATCGTCACGGCTGGCGTGCCGCGCAAGCCCGGCATGAGCCGCGACGACCTGCTCGGCATCAACCTCAAGGTGATGGAAGCCGTCGGCAATGGCATCAAGCAATATGCGCCGAACGCCTTCGTGATCTGCATCACCAACCCGCTCGACGCGATGGTCTGGGCGCTGCAGAAGTTCTCGGGCCTCCCGTCGCACAAGATCGTCGGCATGGCCGGCGTCCTCGACTCGGCCCGCTTCCGCCACTTCCTTGCAGAGGCCTTCGGGGTTTCCGTCGAGGACGTGACGGCCTTCGTGCTCGGCGGCCACGGCGACGACATGGTTCCGCTGGTGCGCTACTCCACGGTTGCCGGCATTCCGCTCCCCGATCTCGTGAAGATGGGCTGGACGACCCAGGAGAAGCTCGACGCCATGGTCGAGCGGACCCGCAAGGGCGGCGGCGAGATCGTGAATCTTCTCAAGACCGGTTCGGCCTTCTACGCACCGGCGGCCTCCGCGATCGCGATGGCGGAGAGCTATCTCCGCGATAAGAAGCGCGTGCTGCCCTGCGCGGCGGCGCTGACCGGCCAGTACGGCGTCAACGGCCTGTTCGTCGGCGTGCCGATCGTGATCGGCGCCAACGGCGTCGAGCGCATCGTCGAGGTCTCCTTCTCGGGCGACGAGAAGGCGATGTTCGAGAAGTCGGTCGCGTCGGTGCAGAGCCTCGTGGACGCCTGCAAGCAGATCAATCCGGCCCTGGCCTGATCCCGATCGCCACAACTCCGGGCTTCGGCCCGGAGCACCCCTAACGAGAGCGGCCGCGCGGCCCCGAGAGGATTCT
>NZ_LN811350.1:563323-713200 GCF_001006805.1 Microvirga massiliensis
GGGATGAGGCTTTCCTCATCCGTGATGAACGTTCCTGCGCCAAGCTGGCCGACAATCTCGTCCGCTACTTGGCGCGTTATGACAGGTCGATGACCTCACCCGAATTTGCTTGGAAGTGAACCATGGCACGCCAGGACGCCAACGAGACCTTTCTGCAAACTGCCTTTCTCTACGGGGCGAATGCCTCCTACATCGAGAATCTCTACGCTCGTTACCAGGACGATCCCGGCTCGGTCGACGCCGAATGGCAGGCCTTCTTCGCAGGCCTGAACGACGACAGACAGGCCGTCACCAAGAACGCGCGCGGCGCATCCTGGAAGCGGCCCAACTGGCCGGTTCCGGCCAATGGTGAACTCGTCTCGGCGCTCGACGGGAACTGGGCGCAGGTCGAGAAAGCCATCGGCGAGAAGATCAGCGCGAAGGCGCAGGCCAAGGGTGCCGTGATTTCCGCGGCCGACGTGCAGCTGGCGGCGCGCGATTCCGTCCACGCCATCATGCTCATCCGCGCCTACCGGGTTCGCGGACACCTGCACGCGAAGCTCGATCCGCTCGGAATCCAGCCCCATCCGAACGACGAGGAATTGCATCCCTCCCATTACGGCTTCTCGGAAGCGGATTGGGACCGCAAGATCTTCCTCGACAACGTGCTCGGCCTCGAGTTCGGCACCGTGCGCGAGATCGTTGCGATCCTCGACCGCACCTATTGCCAGACGCTCGGCGTCGAGTTCATGCACATCTCCGACCCTGTCGAGAAGGCATGGATCCAGGAGCGCATCGAGGGACCCGACAAGGAGATCGCCTTTACCCGGGAGGGCAAGCGCGCGATCCTGAACAAGCTCATCGAGGCCGAGGGCTTCGAGAAGTTCCTCGATCTCAAATACACGGGCACCAAGCGCTTTGGCCTCGACGGCGGCGAGTCTCTCATTCCGGCGCTCGAGCAGATCATCAAGCGCGGTGGCAATCTCGGCGTGAAGGAGATCGTCTTCGGCATGGCACACCGCGGCCGGCTGAACGTTCTCACGCAGGTGATGAACAAGCCGCATCGCGCGCTGTTCCACGAGTTCAAGGGTGGCTCCTTCGCGCCGGACGACGTCGAAGGCTCGGGTGACGTGAAGTACCATCTCGGTGCATCATCCGATCGCACCTTCGACGGCAACAACGTGCATCTCTCGCTGACCGCGAACCCGTCGCATCTTGAGATCGTCGATCCGGTCGTTCTCGGGAAGGTGCGCGCGAAGCAGGATCAGCACAACTGCTCTCCCGACGATCGCCGGGCGGTCATGCCGCTGCTCATTCACGGCGATGCGGCCTTCGCCGGCCAGGGCGTGGTGGCCGAGTGCTTCGGTTTGTCCGGCCTGAAAGGCCATCGCACCGGCGGCTCGCTCCACTTCATCATCAACAACCAGATCGGCTTCACGACCGATCCGCGCTACTCGCGCTCTTCGCCTTATCCCTCGGACGTCGCCAAGATGGTGGAGGCGCCGATCTTCCACGTGAACGGGGACGATCCGGAGGCTGTCGTCTTCGCCGCGAAAGTCGCGACCGAATACCGGCAGAAGTTCCAGAAGCCGGTCGTCATCGACATGTTCTGCTATCGCCGCTTCGGCCACAACGAGGGCGACGAGCCGGCCTTCACGCAGCCGCTGATGTATCGGCGGATCCGGTCGCATCCCTCCACGCTCGAGATCTATTCGAAGAAGCTTCTCGACGGGGGCATCGTCACCGAGCCCGAGATCGAGGCGATGAAGACCTCGTGGCGGGCAACGCTCGATGCGGAATTCGACGTGGCCCAGAGCTATAAGCCCAACAAGGCGGATTGGCTCGACGGCCGCTGGTCCGGGCTCAAGGCCGTGCGCGAGGATTGGGATGATCCGCGCCGCGGGCGGACGGGTGTCGCGGTCGCAACGCTGAAGGAGATCGGCACCAGAATCACTACGGTCCCGGAAGGATTCCACGTCCATCGCACGATCCAGCGCTTCCTCGACAACCGGCGCAAGATGCTGGAGACCGGCGAAGGGATCGACTGGGCCACGGGCGAGGCACTCGCCTTCGGGTCGCTGCTTCTCGAAGGTCATCGCGTGCGCCTGTCGGGACAGGACGTCGAGCGCGGCACCTTCTCGCAACGCCATTCCGTGTTGACCGACCAGGAGAACGAGGAGCGCTACACACCGCTCAACCACCTTCGCGAGGGCCAGTCCCGCTACGAGGTCATCAACTCGATGCTCTCGGAGGAGGCCGTGCTCGGCTTCGAATACGGCTACACCCTTTCGGAGCCGGATGCGCTCACCCTGTGGGAGGCGCAGTTCGGCGACTTCGCCAACGGCGCGCAGGTGGTCTTCGACCAGTTCATCTCGTCCGGCGAGCGCAAGTGGCTGCGCATGTCGGGGCTCGTCTGCCTGCTCCCGCATGGCTACGAGGGGCAGGGGCCGGAGCACTCGTCGGCCCGGCTCGAGCGCTTCCTGCAGATGTGCGCCGAGGACAACATGCAGGTGGCCTATTGCTCGACGCCGTCGAACTACTTCCACGTCCTACGCCGGCAGCTGAAGCGGGATTTCCGCAAGCCGCTGATCCTGATGACGCCAAAGAGCCTGCTGCGCCACAAGCGCTGCGTCTCCAGCCTCTCGGAATTCGCCGAAGGAACATGCTTCCATCGCGTTCTCGAGGATGATGCGCAGCGCGCAAGCGACGGCATCAAGCTCGTGAAGGACGACAAGATCCGGCGCCTGATCCTGTGCACCGGCAAGGTCTATTACGATCTCTTCGAGGAGCGCGAGAAGCGCGGGATCGACGACGTCTATCTGATGCGCGTCGAGCAGCTTTATCCGTTCCCCGTGAAGTCGCTGGCCGCCGATCTCGCCCGGTTCAGGAATGCCGACGTCGTCTGGTGCCAGGAGGAGCCCAAGAACATGGGCTCCTGGTCCTTCGTCGAGCCCTATCTCGAATGGGTGCTGAAGACCGCAGGATCCAAGGTGGAACGGCCTCGCTATGTCGGGCGGCCGGCCTCCGCGGCAACGGCGACCGGTTTGATGTCGAAGCACACCGCGCAACTTCAGGCCTTCCTCGACGAGGCCTTCGCAGCCTGACGTGACAACGACGACGGCCCGCACGGGCCGGCCGCAGCAGAGACAGAAAGCAGGGGCCCCGTATGGCGACCGAAATCCGCGTTCCGACCCTGGGTGAATCCGTTTCCGAGGCGACCATCGGGAGGTGGTTCAAGAAACCCGGAGATGCCGTCAAAGCCGACGAGCCGCTCGTCGAGCTCGAAACCGACAAGGTGACGCTCGAGGTGAACGCGCCATCGGCCGGAACGCTCGGCGACATCCTCGCGAAAGACGGCGAGACCGTTTCGCCTGGTGCAGTGCTCGGTTCGATCGTCGAGGGCGGAGCCGCATCCGCTCCGCCGGCGAAGGCGGAAGCCGCACCGGCTCCCAAGGCCGAAGCCCCGAAGCCGGCTCCGGCTGCTCCGGCGCAGGCACCGGCGGCCAGGGACAGCGGCCCTGCCGTTGCCCGGATCGCGGCCGAGAGCGGTGTCGACCCTGCCAGCCTCGCTGGAACGGGCAAGGGCGGCCGGGTCACGAAGGGCGACATGCTTGCCGCGATCGCCACCGGCGCCGCCGCAGCAGCACCGGCTCCGGCTGCACCCGTTCAGATGCGGGCGCCGTCCGTGCCGGACGATGCCGCACGCGAAGAGCGTGTGAAGATGACGAAGCTGCGCCAGACGATCGCGCGGCGTCTGAAGGATGCGCAGAATACCGCCGCCATGCTCACGACGTTCAACGACGTCGACATGAGCGCCGTGATGGGTTTGCGCACCCAGTACAAGGACGTGTTCGAGAAGAAGCACGGCGTGAAGCTCGGCTTCATGGGCTTCTTCACGAAGGCCGTCGTCCAGGCCCTGAAGGAGATCCCCGCTGTCAATGCAGAGATCGACGGCCAGGACATAGTATACAAGAACTACTACCACATCGGCATAGCCGTCGGGACCGAGAAGGGCCTCGTCGTGCCCGTCGTGCGCGATGCGGATCAACTCTCGATCGCCCAGATCGAAAAGACGATCAGCGATTTCGGCCGGCGCGCCCGCGACGGGCAGCTCAAGATCGACGAGATGCAAGGCGGCACCTTCACGATCACGAATGGCGGCATCTACGGTTCGCTGATGTCGACGCCGATCCTCAACGCACCGCAATCCGGAATCCTCGGCATGCACCGCATCGAGGAACGGCCCGTAGTACGCAACGGGCAGATTGTTGCGCGGCCGATGATGTATCTCGCGCTTTCCTACGATCACCGCATAGTCGACGGCAGGGAGGCCGTCACCTTCCTGGTGCGCGTGAAGGAGGGGCTGGAGGATCCGGCGCGCCTGGTGCTCGATCTCTGAGTTCGTTCCGCAGATGAAAGGCGGCCTGCGGGGCCGTGTTCTCCGGCCGTGACGGCCGGGCAGGTGGAGATTTTCGATGTCCTACGATCTCGTCGTCATCGGCACCGGCCCCGGGGGCTATGTGTGCGCCATCCGCGCGGCGCAGCTCGGGCTCAAGACCGCCGTCGTCGAGAAGCGCCCCGCCCATGGCGGCACCTGCCTGAACGTGGGTTGCATTCCGTCGAAGGCTTTGCTGCACGCCTCCGAGGCCTTCGAGGAGGCGAAGAGCCATCTCAAGGATCTCGGGATCTCCGTCGGCGAGCCGACGCTCGATCTCGGCAAGATGATGACTTTCAAGCAGGAAGGGATCGACGGCAACACGAAGGGCGTCGAGTTCCTTCTGAAGAAGAATAAGATCGACACGTTCCAGGGGCTCGGGCGCATTGCAGCAGTAGGGCAGGTCGAGGTCTCGGGAGACGATGGTTCGAAGCAGGTTCTCGAAACCAGGAACATCGTGATCGCGACGGGCTCCGACGTCACGCGCCTGCCCGGCGTCGAAATCGACGAGAAGATGGTCGTGTCATCCGAGGGAGCTCTCGAGCTCCCGCAAGTCCCAAAGCGTCTTCTCGTGATCGGTGCCGGCGTGATCGGACTCGAACTCGGCTCGGTCTGGCGGCGCCTCGGCTCCGAAGTCACTGTCGTGGAGTATCTGGACAGGATTCTTCCCGGCATGGACGGTGAGGTCGCCAAGCAGTTTCAGCGCATCCTCGGCAGGCAGGGCTTTCAGTTCAAGCTCGGCACGAAGGTCACGACCGTCGAGCGCCGCAACGGCGTCGCCTCGGTGACCATTGAGCCGGCTGCCGGAGGGACTTCGGAGAATCTCGAGGCCGACGTCGTGCTCGTCGCGATCGGGCGTGTGCCGTATACCGAAGGTCTCGGGCTCGAGCACGTCGGCGTTCAGAAGGACAACCGTGGACGGATCCAGACCGACGAGCATTTTGCGACGAACGTGACGGGAATCTACGCGATCGGCGACGTGATCGATGGCCCGATGCTCGCCCACAAGGCCGAGGACGAGGGCATGGCGGTCGCCGAGATTCTCGCTGGCAAGGCGGGACACGTGAACTACGACGTGATCCCGAGCGTGGTCTATACCTATCCGGAAGTCGCTTCCGTGGGTAAGACCGAAGAGGAGCTCAAGGAAGGCGGCATCGCCTACAACACCGGCAAATTCCCTTTTACGGCGAACGGACGCGCGAAGGTCAATCGCACAACCGAAGGTTTCGTGAAGATCCTCGCAGACGCGAAGACCGATCGCGTTCTCGGCGTGCACATCGTCGGCCCCGATGCCGGCAACCTGATCCACGAGACGGCGATCGCGATGGAGTTCGGTGCGTCATCCGAAGACATCGCGCGCACGTGTCATGCGCACCCGACGCTCAACGAGGCCGTGCGCGAGGCGGCGCTCGCCGTGGAGAAGCGCGCCATTCACATGTGAGGGGTACTGAGCGCACCACATCATCACGGAGGCCATTCCCGCGGAGTCCGTGACGGTCTCGGGCCGAATTGACCGGGCCCTGCGGAAGAGCTTGGCACATGGCTCCTTCTCATCGTCTGAGCCGTCTCGTGATCTTGCCACGCGCTGAACCCGCATCGTCATAGGTGTTTGTCCGCACCGCCTTGACGCTACCGTCGCCAAGAGTGGGGTCGAGGCGTTCGCCACTCCTATGAGCAAGCTGACCCGAGAGCTTCGGTTTCGCCTCGGCACGCAGCCGTTCGACATGATCACGGCCTTTCGCCCGGTTGGAAGCGCCTGCGCGCCTGGCCTCAAGAGAGCTCCGCAGCGAAACACCGGTTGAACCCACGAGACAAAGCCTCCTGGGTGTTTGCTCCAGTCATGGCTCGAAAGAGGGACTGGCGCGTCGCTGTCCTCCAGAAGATATCCGTAGATTACGCCGCCACTTGAGCTGATCTATTCCGACACAATTCGGCAGATTGCCGCTTATTTCCATGTCGTGTGTGTGGTTACCAGATCGACCTTAACAGTGGCGGTCCTCAGGGATACGGGCGCGGATGGGTCGGATCTCCCTCTCCATCACCCTTGCCAGCAGCTCGTGCACTCGGACGATTGGCTAAAACACAATTTTACGCTTGTCACAAAGTCAAAAAGTTGATAAAAAATTACCCGAAGCCGAGGCACACAATAAGACCTGACCAAGTTCGGGCATGAAGGCGTCCCGGTAAAAATTAACACACTGGCAAAAAGCGGCGTTGCGCGCCCAGCCATCCGGCAAGCGAGGCGCTAGCTCGTCGGCGCGGCGTGCGGTGACGACAAAGGGCAATGGGATTTGTTGCCGCGTCCGAGATCGCTCTCTCGGGTGAATGCGGGCGCGCGCAAATATCTCGGAGGGTTCTATGAACTATTACTCGCGGCATGGCTTGATCGGCCCGGGCGATGGCCTGGACTCATCTCGTCGCTCCTCCGAGACGGTATCCAAGACGGCACTCGTCACGGGCGGAGCAGGCTTTCTTGGCTCGCATCTTTGCAATCGTCTCATGCGAGACGGCGCTCGCGTGGTGTGTCTCGATAATTTCACCACCGGAAGCTTCGAGAACATCGCGCACCTCATCGACGATCCTCACTTCGCCACCGTTCGGCAGGACGTTTGCGAGCCGCTGCTCGCAGAGGTCGACGAGATCTACAATCTCGCCTGCCCGGCATCTCCGCCTCACTACCAGGCGGATCCGGTTCAAACGATGAAAACAAATGTCTTGGGCGCGCTCAACGTTCTGGAGCTTGCCCAACGCAGGGATATTCCCGTGTTCCAGGCCTCCACATCTGAGGTGTACGGCGATCCTCAACTCCATCCGCAACCAGAGGGTTACTGGGGTCATGTCAATCCGATTGGGCCTCGCTCCTGTTACGATGAAGGCAAGCGCGCCGCGGAAACGCTGTTCTTCGACTTCGCGAGGATGCACGGAACCAAGATCAAAGTAGTTCGGATCTTCAATACCTACGGGCCTCGGATGAGACCCGACGACGGCCGCGTCGTATCGAACTTCATCGTCCAGGCGCTCAAGGGTGACGACATCACCATCTACGGTGACGGCAGCCAGACCAGATCATTCTGCTATGTGGATGACCTCATTGAAGGTTTCGTTCGTTTCATGCGGGCGCCGGCCCATGTGATGGGGCCGATTAACCTGGGCAATCCAGGCGAATTCACGATACGGGAACTCGCCGACCTCGTTGTCGATATCACGAACTCTCGGTCGCGCGTCGTGCACGTCTCGCTGCCGATCGATGATCCCAGGCAGCGCCGCCCGGATATCACTCGGGCTGACCGTCTGCTCGGCTGGCAGCCTCGGATCCCGTTGGTCGACGGGCTCGCCCGGACGATTGCCTACTTCGATATCTTGCTCAGCGCCGGGCGAAAAGCCCTGCCGGAGGTCGTCGCGTGAACGGCCGGCCCGTCTTCGTCACCGGCGGTGCCGGATTCATTGGCAGCCACACATGCAAGTTGCTGTCGTCAGTCGGCATCGAGCCTGTGGCCTTCGACAATCTGTCGACGGGGCATCGCGAATCCGTCCGCTGGGGCCCACTCGTCGAGGGTGACATTCTCGATACCGACCGGCTTGGCGGCGCTCTGCGGATCTACCGGCCGTCCGCAGTGATTCACTTCGCGGCCTCGGCCTATGTCGGAGAGAGCGTCACAGATCCCAGCAAATACTATCGGAACAACGTCGTTGGCACTCTCTCGCTGCTTGAGGCCTGCCGAGCGGCCGAGGTATCCAACGTCATCTTCTCGAGCAGTTGTGCCACCTACGGCACTCCCGCCTCGTTTCCCATCGACGAGGAAACGCCACAGCAGCCCATCAACCCGTATGGGCGCAGCAAACTGACATGCGAGCAGCTGCTGCGCGACTTCGCGGATGCATACGGACTGCGCTTCGTCAGCTTGCGATATTTCAACGCCTGCGGTGCGGATCCCGACGGAGAGCTCGGAGAGTGGCACGACCCGGAGACACATCTGATCCCGCGTGCCCTCATGGCAGCTGCTGGACGGCTGCGCTACCTGCCGGTGTTCGGGGATGATTATGACACGCCCGATGGGACATGCATCCGCGACTACATTCATGTCTGCGACCTGGCGCGGGCTCACGTCGAGGCGGTGCGCTATCTGGCTGCCGGTAGTGAGAGCATAGCCCTCAATCTCGGCGCCGGCCGCGGGCTGTCGATCCTCGATGTCCTCTCGGCGATCGAGCGCGTGACGGGTCGGCAGGCCCCGATTCTCTTCGAGCCGAGGAGGCCAGGTGATCCGCCTGTGCTCGTAGCACACACGAAAGCAGCCAAAGAGCATCTCGGTTTTTCGGCAGAGCTGTCCGACATCGACACGATCATCCGCACAGCGGCCCCGTGCTTCGGCCTTGGAGTGCAGACATGACCACAATCCTCCCGGATCGTGGCACCGGGCCAATCACGGAAATAGCGGGCGCGGCGGGAGCCCCGCGTCTCGAGCCTCTCCATTCGCGCTTTCAGAAACTGGAATATCTAGCTTGGTGCGCGCTCTGGGTGCTCGCGCTCGGAAGCTTCTGGATCTGGTGGTTCGATCCGGCTCACAAAATCGGCCTTGGTCCCTTCATCCTGATTACTCTCGTCCTTGCGTGGATCACGCTGCTTCCGATCTATTTCCTCCTCATTTACTTCGGCGCTAGGCGCCAAATCGGACCGCTGTGCCTGCCGCCCGCAAGTCGCGTAGCCATGGTCGTCACCAAGGCGCCCTCGGAGCCGTTCTCAGTTGTTCGCCAAACGCTGGAGGCGATGCTCGACCAGGATCTGCCTCACGACACCTGGCTTGCCGATGAAGACCCTGCTCCGGAGACGCTGGCCTGGTGCGCGGCGCGCGGAATCAGCATTTCAACTCGCCGTGGAAGGCCCGACTATCATCGTGCCACCTGGCCGCGGCGGACGCGATGCAAGGAAGGCAACCTTGCGTATTTCTACGATCATTTCGGATACGAGCGCTATGATTTCGTGGTTCAGCTCGACGCCGACCACGTTCCGACGCGGACATATCTTCGCGAGATGCTGAAGCCCTTCGCAGATCCACGCGTCGGCTATGTCTCTGCGCCAAGCATCTGCGATCTCAATGCACGCGAGAGTTGGTCGGCCCGAGGCCGCCTGTATCTCGAGGCCAGCCTCCATGGCGCGCTCCAGGCAGGCTACAACGGAGGCTGGGCTCCGCTTTGCATCGGTTCCCACTACGCCGTGCGGACGAAGGCCCTGAGAGAGTGCGGGGGCTTGGGGCCCGAACTCGCGGAAGACCATTCCACCACGCTGATGTTGAACGCAAGCGGCTGGCGGGGCGTGCACGCCATCGATGCAATTGCGCATGGCGACGGACCACGCACCTTCGCGGATCTCGCGACGCAGGAGTTCCAGTGGTCACGAAGCCTCGTTACGATCCTGCTTCAATACGCGCCGACCCTGGTGCGGCGGCTGCCTCCCAGGCTCAAGTTCCAGTTCCTGTTCTCTCAGCTCTGGTATCCGCTGTTCTCGCTGTCGATGGCGATCATGTTCGCCCTGCCGATCATCGCCCTTCTGTCCGGCAGGAATTTCGTGAGCGTCTCCTATCCGGACTTTCTCACGCGGTTCGTGCCGATCTCGGCGGTGCTCGTCCTGATGGCGCTCAGGTGGCGCGCCGCAGGCCATTACCGCCCTTGCGACGCGAAGGTGCTGAGCTGGGAAGGCACCCTTTTCCTGTTTGCACGATGGCCCTGGTCGCTGTGGGGGTGCATCATGGCCGTGCGCGACTGGACGACCGGGTCATTCGTCGATTTCCGCGTGACGCCAAAGGGCAATGGCAAGGTCGGCCCATTGCCTCTGCGGGTGATTGCTCCCTACGCCATTCTCGCCCTGATCTCGGCGTTGCCGCCGCTTCTGGTCGCGGATGCCGGGGCCGCCCGAGGCTTCTATGCCTTCGCGATCCTCAACGCCTTCGTATACGCAGGACTGTTCTGCGCGATCGTGCTTCTGCACGCCCTCGAGAATGCACTTCCGCTCCTCGAGGCGCCTCGGCCCATCCTGGCGCAGGCCGCGATAGCCGCGATCCTCCTCTTCCTTCCTGCGGTCGCGACAACCACTCGTGGCCCCAGCGGTGTCGAAGCACTGACCTGGGGGGCTCCTGGCCTACAGCTCACGCACGCCGAGTTCCGGGTGGCCGGGGCCGGCCAGGGCGGAGCTGCTCTGCGTAAGGTCAGGTTCCGGTCGTGGTCCGCCATTCCGCGGACGGGCTGACGTCGATGTTGCAGATCGGATCGGCAAAATTGGAGAGATGGCTTCCCGCAGATCCGATCGCTGCGCGAGGCCAAGCAGAGAGCAAGGTTGCGGCTAAGGGCAAGTGAGCAGGGCGGCATGAATTCGATCACGGCAAGATTGTTGAGCTTGATAATGGCGGCCGCTTGGCTCGGTTGGAGCGGAACTGGTCACGCATCCGAAAGCCGCGATCCGGGAGGAACGGTTCTTTCCGCAGGCGAGCTCTATGAAATCTACAAGAATCGGACCTGGCTCTGGGACAAGGGTGCCGGCCATTTCGCCGTCGACCGTAGATTCACTGCTTGGTCTGGAGATGGCTCCTCGGCGACCTATGCGGACGGACGCTGGCACGTGACCGATAAGGGCCAAATGTGCTTCAGCGCTGTCTGGCACTACCAGGGCGGCGAGAAACCGGTTGTCACATGCTTCGGGCACCGGAAAGTCGGCCGCGTGATCTATCAGCGCAAAGAACCTTCAGGATCCTGGTACGCCTTCCGCAATTTTCCCCGGAAGAGAACCGACGAGAGCGAAAAGCTCGTCTCCGGAAATCGCGTAGATGGTGATTTCAACAAAGCCGCAGCGCTCGTCGCCGGTTCCCGATGATTGCGGGAGCCGGCTGCGACATCAGGCCGGCTCCGCTCGCCTTCCAGATGGCAGAGGAGTGGACAGTGAAGCATAGAAGCCTTTCCGCAGCCCTGTGCTTCGGCGTGGTGCTCGCAGCCGCCACAGTGGCATGTCCTGCGGCGGCGCAGACAAAACGCCTGCCGTCGGATGTCGGGGCTGCCGGCACGAGCAAGATGCCGGTCATTCATCCTGACGGGATTGCGCTTGGGGCGTATGACCCCCATGGCGACTTCTCCAATGTCGAGAAGGCTACGATCGAGCATCTTTTTCTTCCTTGGCTCGACGTCGATCTTTCGTCTCTGCTGGAGGCGGATGCCTATGCAAGCAGCCGAGGCCGGAAGATCCTCGTGACGGTCGAGCCCTGGTCCTGGTCCGAGAACTGGAGCATGTCCCCTCAGGACCTCCGGGACAGGATCTTGAGCGGCGGGTACGATGACAACATCGATGCCGTCTGTGGGATGATTGCCCGCCTGCGCGCTCCGGTAACCATCCGCTGGGCGCATGAAATGGACGATACGTCCGGACAGTTCCCCTGGTCCCAGTGGACACCTGAACGCTACGTCAAGGCCTACCAGAAATTCGTGACCCGCTGCCGGTCATCCGTTGCCCGGGCGGAGTACATGTGGTCCCCAATCGGGAACGAGAATCTGGCCGAGTACTATCCGGGCAACGACTACGTGGACGTCGTGGGATTGTCGGTATTCGGGCTTCAGCAATACGACAACGACAAGTTCGGTCGGGATCGCTCATTCGCAGACATCCTGAAGCCGAAATACGAAGCGGCAAAGATCTTCAGCAAGCCTATTGTCGTGGCCGAGCTCGGTTATGAAGGTAACACGGAGTACGTCGAGAATTGGGCCAACGCGGTAGCCCTGAAGAACCCGGATTTTCCGGAACTCGCCGCGGTCGTCTACTTCAACGACAGAGAGGTCTATCCGTGGCCGGAAAATTACGGACTGCCGAACTGGCGGGTCGCAAGAGAGGCCGCCGAGTGACCGTATCCGAGCCGGAGAGAGGAATGACTCGATCGGTTTGATGAATCTTGCTCTTCATTCCGTGGGCGACCGGGCCCATTCGAATCCGGCTCGACGGAATGAAACCTGACACGACGAGAGGCAAGATCACGGCTCGTCAAGGCTAATGGATTCTTCATGAGAATTTTAGTGGCCCGTTTCATCGGAACTGCAGGCGGTGAGCGTTTCTTCTTTCGCCATCCATGGCGAGGGAAGAAGACTCATGTTGTTCAGGCAAGGCGAAAGCTCTCACGGATTCAAGCTCAGGATTCTCGCGCAAGTCTTGCTGACCAGCGCTCTCCTCGCAGGCTGCACCTCAACTCAGGAGGCCAGTCTTTCGGCTTTTCCGCAGAGCGACCCAGAGCATACCGGCACAGTCGCGCGGAGCGCCAGTGGGACAGCACCACTCCTGCGGTCGCCGGAGCTGCGCCGCACAGCGCTCTCCTATCTCGGCTCCGCGGATTACATCTGCACGCCGAGTGGCTTTGGCAGGATGTCCCGCTGCTTCGCTCGCCCGCGCTAGAGCAAGCTTCCTGGCGTCCGGTTCATACTGACAAGCACGCGCTGCCCTACGGCGAATCGCACGATTCAGACCCGCGGCTCCTCCTGACCGAAGGCGCCGGTCTCACTCCGTATGAAGGGCATCCGCATGTTACTTAGAACTATCCTTGTCATGGCCGTGCTCGGCGCTCCGGCCGCCGCCCTCGCCGCCTCCGGGCGGACCGTTCCCGCAGTTACGGCCGCGGTGGATCCCGGCAAAGGTGCAGCCTCGGTGCCGCAAACGGATCGTTTCGATGCCGTACGGGCCCGGATCGGCAAGGCGATCAAGAATCCGAAGGTGGCCGTAGACGCTGCCGTGCTCAGGATGTTCCAGGCGGAAGCCGACAGGCTGAAATCCGGAGATGATGCACTCCTGCTCGGCTGGCTCGGCTTCGCGCGCAAGGACTGGGACACCGCGATCATCTGGTTCCGCCGCGCCAAGGCCTGGGGCAGGGACAAGCAGGCCGACGAGGGGCTCGTCTGGGCTCTCAACGGGGCCGGCCGCTTCGCCGAAGCCGAGGACTTCGCCTATGCGCGCCGGGCAACCGGCAAGTTCGGCAAGATCTACGTCGACGTTGTCTCGACACAGCTCTTCGGTCCCAAAGCTCGTGCCCTGCCGCGTCAGCGCCTCAACCGCTTCGAGCGGACTGTGCGGGAAACACGCTCCGCCGCCGGCGCGGAGGCGCTTGCCTGGCACCTATTCAAGCGCAAGGCATACTCGCGCGCCAAACCCTGGTTCGAGCGGGCCATCGCCTGGGGAGCAAATGAATCGCGGGTGCTCGGACTTGCCTATACCCATCAGAAGCTCGGCGAAATGGGCGCGCTACGAAGCCTCGCCACCCGGCACGGCAAACGCTATCCGGCCGTCGCAACCTTCGAGCGACATCTGCGAATGGCTGCCATCCAGGCCAAGGCTGAAAGTCGCAAGTCCAAGGAGGCGGGCGCCCTCTATGATGAAGCCGTCACCCACTTCAAGGCGTGGCGCTACAAGGAGGCAATGGCAGCCCTCGAGGCCCACGAGCGGCTCCTGCCCGGGAATGAGGCGGCTGGGGTCATGCGCGGTTGGACCCTTTATATGCAGCACCGCTATCAGGAGGCGCAGAACCTCTTCGCCCAGATGAACCGGCGGCGCTCGACCAAAGACACTCTTCAGGGGATGTACGAATCCTGCGCGGCCTATACGCCCGAGCAGTTCTGCTACAACCTTAGTCGGTGAGGCGTCGGCGATAGCGACACGTCGGCCATCGACTCTCCAAGGTCGAGGTTCGAAACAGGTGCCCATCAGGTCTTACATAAGGAATGCACCTCGCATTGGCCCGCCAGCGCCGCCTCAGACGACCGAATGAAGCTGGCTCGCCTGAGAACAGTTTGTCGAGGCAGGGCGAAGAGTCTTGCTCGACCAGCGCGAAGTTTGCGCTGAGCCGATCGCTCAAGGCACTTATCTCGAACCCAGTCGATGCAGCCCTGCCTCGATTCCGGACTAGTCAAGTGGCTGCAGATCAGCGTCTCCATGAGGAAGAGGTCATGCCTGATGACGGCTCCCGTCCTCACCATGAGAATATTCGGCGCGAGGGTGCATATACATGCTGACCCTCACGCCAGGGCACCTGCAGGCCTCGCTTCGGCTCTCTCATGGAGAGAGCCGAAGCGATGGACATAATGATACCACGCGGCCTACCGAACGGACTTACGACGGCCGGACGCTTCCCGCCTGGCCCGCGCTCTCGCTATTTGTCCACGGACGCAAGGCCTCAGGCCCGCGCATGTCCCGTGGCGTCTCGAATCCGTCGCGTCGTGCGGTGCCGCGCATGTCCGTCGGCGAGCGTGGGAAGCCGGAGCGGTCGCTATAGTCGCGCAGTGGCGGCAACGGATGCGGGCTTTCTCTGCTGAGCGCCTGGGCGCAGTAGAGATCGAGCGCCGTGACGCCCGCAACGGCGGCCGCAGCGATCCCGACGTTGTCGCGTTTCCGGTTGCCGCCATCGAGGCTTCCCGCGAGCGTGGCGAGATCCAGCGCATCGCCGGCGACGCGACCCCAGATCCATGGCGTCGGATCTCTCGACGCGAGAATGCCGATGCCGGTCGCGATCTCGCGCAATCCATAGGCGCGCACCAAGGATTCCTGGCCTCGCATGCCGAGGGCTCGCGTCAGCGAGTGTGACGCCGCCAATTCGAACAATCCGAGGCCTATCGAGAACACGCCGAGCCCGCGTGCCAGTGTGTCGGTGGTGGAATCCGGATGTCCGCGGCGTCCCGATCTTTGCGTCTCGTAGCGCATCGTTCACCTCCATTACGGTTTTCAGTCCCGTCGTCGCGATTCACCGCGCCCATCCGGGCCAGCGGCTGTTTCCTCGGAGATCGTTACGGCTTGAGCACCACCTTGATGCAGTTGTCCTTCTTGTCCCGGAAGGTCTGGTACATCTCGGGTCCGCGCTCGAGCGGCTCGGTATGCGTGATCACGAAGGATGGATCGATCTGACCTTCCTGAATCCGGCGTAGGAGATCGTCGGTCCAGCGATTCACATGGGTCTGGCCGGTCCGCAGGGTGAGGCCCTTGTTCATCACCATTCCGAACGGGACCTTGTCGATCAGGCCGCCATAGACGCCGGGAACGGACAGCGTTCCGGCAGGGCGGCACACATAGATCATCTCGCGCAACACATGCGCACGATCGCTCTCCAGCATCAGTGCCTGCTTGGCGCGGTCATAGATTGCGTCGAGGGTCGCCGTGGCGTGTGCCTCCATCCCAACTGCGTCGATGCATTTTTCCGGGCCCTTACCTTGCGTGAGATCGTTCAATCTCTCGACGACGCTCTCGTCTTCGAAATTGATCGTGATCGCGCCGCCGGCGCGGGCCATGTCGAGCCGCTCGGGAACACGGTCGATCGCGATTACCTGCTTGGCGCCGAGCAGAATCGCGGAACGGATCGCCATCTGGCCGACCGGGCCGCAGCCCCAGATCGCCACCGTGTCGGTCGGCTCGATGTCGCATTGCACCGCCGCCTGCCAGCCGGTCGGGAAGATATCGCCGAGGAAGAGCACCTGCTCGTCAGTCAGGCCATCGGGGATTTTCACGTGTGTCTTGTCGGCGAACGGAACACGCACGTATTCGGCCTGTCCGCCCGCATAGCCGCCCGTCAGGTGCGTGTAGCCGAACAGGCCCGCCGTGGTATGCCCGAATACCTTTTCGGCAATCTCCTTATTGCGGTTCGAGCGCTCGCAGACCGAGAAGTTGCCCCGTTTGCACTGGTCGCACTCGCCGCAGAAGATCGTGAACGGCACGACGACCCGGTCTCCGACCTTGAGCGCATGCCGGGCACCCGGTGCAACCTCGACGACCTCGCCCATGAACTCGTGACCGACGATGTCGCCCTTCTCCATGCCGGGCATGAAATGATCGTAGAGATGAAGATCGGATCCGCAGATCGCGCAGCTCGTCACCTTCACGATCGCGTCCCGCTCGTCCTCGATCCTGGGATCCGGGACCGTGTCGCAGCGAATGTCGGTCGTGCCGTGCCAGACGAGAGCTCTCATGACGCGCGTCCTCCAGGAGTGATCCGGTTCTCGCGCCCTTCGGTAGTGGCGATACCGTGTCCGAGTTCCGCAGCCGGTCCGGAGCGGGTCGTGCACGCGTCTCGACCGCAAAGGGCCGACGCAAACGCCCGAGGGCGCGAGATGTTGCAGCTCGGCCATATGGACAGGCGAAAGCGGCCTACCGACCGCCGTCCGGGCAATCAGCCGGCGATCGGTGCCCGCTTCGCGCGGGGATGCGCGGAATCGAACGCATCGAGGAGGCGCGTCGTGTCGACCTTGGTATAGAGTTGCGTGGTCGAGAGCGAAGCGTGGCCGAGCAACTCCTGAATGGCGCGCAGATCGCCGCCGCCGGCCAGCAGATGAGTCGCGAAGGAGTGGCGCAGCGCATGCGGTGTCGCGCTGTCGGGCAAGCCGAGCGCACCGCGCAATTCGGCGACGGCGAACTGGATGATCCGGGGCGAGAGCGGTCCGCCCCGAGCCCCGACGAAGAGCGGGCCTTCCGGAGGAAGCACGTAGGGACAGCCGCGGAGATATTCCTCAACCGCCTCCGCGACGGCCGGCACGATCGGCACGCTGCGCTGCTTCCCGCCTTTGCCCGTCACCGTGATCGCGTCGATGCCGCGCAGCGGTGCATCCCGCCTCTGGATTCCGAGCGCTTCCGAGATGCGCAGGCCCGCACCGTAGAGAAGTGCGAGCACGGCGGCATCCCGCGCGAGGATCCAAGGTTCGCGCTCGGTCGCGCCTCGCGTGTCCGGGTCCGTCAAGGCCACGGCGGCCTTCGCGGTCAGGGGACGGGGCAGGTTGCGCTCGACCTTCGGGGTGCGGATCGCCGCAAAGGCCGAGGCGGTGCCATGGCCCTCCCGCTCGAGATGTCGGGCAAACGAGCGGAGCGCAGCGAGCTGGCGCATCAGCGAGCGGCTTCCGATCCCGGCCGCACGCCGCCGCGCCAGGAAGGCCCGGATGTCGAGAGGCGCGAGCGCCAGGATGGCCGCGACGTCCGGCGGCCCGCCGAGATGTTCCGCCAGGAAGACCAGGAACTGTCGAAGATCGCGTCCATAGGCCTCGACGGTCTTCGGTGACAGGCGGCGCTCCCGGGACAGCATCGAGAGCCAGGACAGCATCGCGCGAAAACTGTCGCCGGTCCCGGGAAAGCCGGCGCCGGCTCTATCAGGAGTGGGTGAACGAGCGCTGCTTCTTCCCATGGCGCCATGTGCCACGCCGATGGTTTCCAAACTCTTCATCGCCCCGAATGCACAACCTTGACTTCGTGGCGACGTATGCGACGCACGAGAGTCTCCGCCGATCCTCGATCCCTGGACACCCGCATGGCCTATCCTCCCGTCCCGCCTCGGCTCACCCGTGTGACGATTCCCGTCGCGGGATCGCGGGCGGTTCGGAGGATTCTCGACCGATGAATCGCGGCATGATCGAGGCCCCTGTCGCATCGGCTCTCGGAAGCCAAAGGCCTGCCTTGCCCTCGATGACGCGCGGTACGGGAAAGACGGAGCCATGAGCACCCGCATCGCCGATGTTCTGATCCCGCTCGCGCTCGACACCGCCTACAGCTATCGGGTTCCGGAGGATCTCGGCCTCGTCGAAGGCGACGTGGTCGTGGTGCCGCTCGGCACCCGCGAGACTGTGGGCGTCGTCTGGGGCCTGAGCGAAGGCGGCGGCGCGAACCTCAAGGCGGTATCGGGGAAGGTCGACGCGTCACGTCTCTCGCCCGCGCTGCGCAAGCTGTTCGACTGGCTCGCCTGGTACACGCTCGCTCCGCGAGGCTCGGCGCTTGCGCTCGGCCTGCGCGTTCCGGAGCCGCGCCCCGAGGTGCCGCGAGTGGGCGTGCGCCTCACGGAGCGCGTGCCGGTGCGCATGACTGCGGCCCGACGCCGGGTGCTCGAAGCCGCGGCCGACGGACTCACGCGGTCGAAGCGCGAACTCGCCGATGCGGCTGCCGTGAGCGCATCGGTGATCGACGGCCTCATCGACGAGGGGGCGCTGGAGACCCTCGCCCTCGCCGCGGATCCGGTCGCGAAGATCCCCGATCCCGGTTTTGGGCAAGCCGAGCTCTCGGAGCAGCAGCACGAGGCCGCGCGCGCCGTCTGCGCGGCTTTTCATGACGCTCCGCCGCCGGTCATTCTCCTCGAGGGCGTGACGGGTTCCGGCAAGACCGAGGTCTATTTCGAGGCGGTGGCGGAGGCGCTTCGGGCCGGCAAGCAGGTCCTCATCCTGATGCCCGAGATCGCGCTCACCGCGCAGTTTCTCGAACGCTTCGCGGGGCGGTTCGGGGTGCCACCGGCCGTCTGGCATTCGGGCGTCTCCAGCCGTCGGCGGGAGCGGCTCCATGCCGGCGTCGCGACCGGCGAGGTACAGGTCGTCGCGGGCGCCCGCTCGGCCTTGTTCCTGCCGTTCGAGCAACTCGGATTGATCGTCGTCGATGAGGAGCACGAGACGGCCTACAAGCAGGAGGACGGCGTCCACTACCATGCCCGCGACATGGCGGTCGTCCGCGGCAAGCTCGAAGGAGCGACCGTCATCCTGGCCTCGGCGACGCCCTCGCTCGAGTCCCGGGTGAACGCCACGCGTGGCCGCTATCGCCGGATCGTGCTGCCCGAGAGATTCGGCGGACGCACGATGCCCGAGATCCGCGCGATCGACCTTAAGCGGGAAACGATGCCGCGGGGGCGCTTCATCTCGCCGACGCTCGCCTTCGCCGTTGAGGATACGCTGGCGCGGGGCGAACAGGCGCTGCTCTTCCTCAACCGGAGGGGCTATGCGCCGCTGACCCTCTGCCGCGCCTGTGCCTATCGCTACGAATGCCCGAACTGCTCGGCCTGGCTCGTCGAGCACCGCTTCCGGCGGGCTCTCGTCTGCCACCATTGCGGCCATATCGAGCGCACGCCCGAGGCCTGCCGGAGCTGCGGCAGCGTCGACTCGCTCGTCTCCTGCGGGCCCGGCGTCGAGCGCATTGCCGAAGAGGTGACGGAAATCTTTCCCGGACGGCGGAGCATCGTGCTGTCGAGCGACTTCCCGGGTGGCGCCGAGCGATTGCGGGCGGAACTCGCCGCCGTTGCGGCCGGAGAGTTCGACCTCGTGATCGGAACCCAGCTCGTCGCCAAGGGACACAATTTCCCATTCATGACCCTCGTCGGAGTCCTGGATGCGGATCTCGGGCTGGCCTCGGGCGATCCGCGGGCCTCCGAGCGCACCTTCCAGGTCCTCCAGCAGGTCACCGGACGTGCAGGCCGTGGGGAGAAGCCCGGGCGAGCCCTCGTCCAGACATGGCAGCCGACCCACCCGGTGATCGCGGCACTCGTCTCAGGGGATGCGGAACGCTTCTACCGGGAGGAGGCGAGGGCGCGTGAGGCTGCCGGGCTGCCTCCGTTCGGACGTCTTGCCGCAATCGTGGTCTCGGCTGCGGAGCGTGAAGCTGCCGAAGCGCATGCCCGCGGGATGGCTCAGGTCGCGCATCCTCTGCCCGGCGTCATGGTTCTCGGCCCCGCGGAGGCACCGCTCGCCGTCATCCGCGGACGCCACCGCTTCCGGCTCCTGGTGCGCACGGAGCGCGAGGTCGATCTTCAGTGCTATCTGCGGGACTGGCTGGCGCGCTGCCCCAAGGCTTGCGGGAGCGTGCGGGCCATCATCGATATCGATCCGCAGAGCTTCCTGTGACGTCATGGCTCCGCCCGGTCCAGGGCAGGAGCCATGCGCTGCAAGAGGCCAAGCGGATGCCGGGCGCTGCATCGGGAGAGGGCAGGCCGCCCGTGGCCGGCGCCCATTCCGCAGCGCGGCATTGCCTTGCGCCCCCCTGGAACCCGTGCTAGTGCACCCCCGCCTTCCCGGCGGGTTTCCGCCCCCGTGACTGCGCCTACCCCATAGCTGACGGGCCTGTGCTGCCGCTTCCTGCGATGCCGGCCATTGCTCGTAATGAGAGAGACGCTCAGTGGCTGAAATCGGTCAGACGTCAGGAACCCTTCTCGCGGGTGTCGCGGGCCGTTACGCGTCCGCCCTGTTCGAGCTCGCCCAGGAAGCCGGCCAGGTCGACGAGGTCGGCCGTGATCTCGATCGGTTCGACGCCATGGTCGGCGAGAACCCGGATCTCACCCGGCTCCTGCGCAATCCGGTCTTCACGGCCGACGAGCAGGCCCGCGCCGTCGGCGCCGTGCTCGACCACAGCGGCATCGGCGGCCTCGCTGGCAATTTCATTCGTCTCGTTGCCGCCAACCGGCGTCTCTTTGCGCTCCCGCAGATGATCCGCGCCTATCGCGAGCTCGTCGCCCATGCGAAGGGCATCGTGCGCGCCGAGGTGACGCTTGCCGCTTCTCCGTCCGATGCCGTCATGAACGACATCCGCGCGGCCCTGAAGGATCTCGCGAAGTCCGAGGTCGCCATGGACGTGAAGATCGACCCGAGCCTCATCGGTGGCCTCATCGTGAAGATGGGCAGCCGCATGGTGGATGCCTCTGTTCGTACCAAACTCAATTCCATTCGTCATAGCCTGAGAGAGGTCCGCTGATGGACATTCGAGCCGCCGAGATCTCCGCGATCCTCAAAGAGCAGATCAAGAACTTCGGAACGGAAGCCGAGGTCACCGAAGTTGGGCAGGTCCTGTCCGTTGGTGACGGCATCGCCCGCTGCTATGGACTCGACAAGGTCCAGGCCGGCGAGATGGTGGAGTTCGAATCGGGCGTGCGCGGCATGGCCCTCAACCTCGAATCCGACAATGTCGGCGTCGTGGTCTTCGGCAGCGACCGTGAGATCAAGGAAGGCCAGACCGTCAAGCGCACGGGCGCCATCGTGGACGTGCCCGTCGGCAAGGGTCTCCTCGGTCGCGTCGTCGACGCTCTCGGCAATCCGATCGACGGCAAGGGCCCGATCGAGTCGACCGAGCGCCGCCGCGTGGACGTGAAGGCTCCCGGCATCATTCCGCGCAAGTCGGTGCACGAGCCGATGGCGACCGGCCTCAAGGCGATCGACGCGCTCATCCCGATCGGCCGCGGCCAGCGCGAACTGATCATCGGCGACCGCCAGACCGGCAAGACGGCCATCGCCCTCGACACGATCCTGAACCAGAAGCCGCTCAATCAGAGCGACGACGAGAAGGTGAAGCTCTACTGCGTCTACGTCGCAGTCGGGCAGAAGCGTTCGACCGTCGCGCAGTTCGTGCGGGCTCTCGAAGAGAACGGCGCTCTCGAATATTCGATTATCGTGGCCGCGACGGCCTCCGATCCGGCGCCGATGCAGTTCCTGGCGCCGTTCTCGGGCTGCGCCATGGGCGAGTTCTTCCGCGACAACGGCATGCATGCCGTGATCATCTATGACGACCTGTCGAAGCAGGCGGTCGCCTATCGCCAGATGTCGCTGCTGCTGCGCCGCCCGCCGGGCCGCGAAGCCTACCCCGGCGACGTGTTCTATCTCCACTCGCGCCTCCTCGAGCGCGCGGCGAAGATGAACGATACCATGGGCGCCGGTTCGCTGACCGCGCTGCCGGTCATCGAGACGCAGGCCAACGACGTGTCGGCCTATATCCCGACGAACGTCATCTCGATCACCGATGGCCAGATCTTCCTCGAGACCGACCTGTTCTACCAGGGCATCCGCCCTGCCGTGAACGTGGGCCTCTCGGTGTCGCGGGTGGGCTCCTCGGCCCAGACGAAGGCGATGAAGAAGGTCGCCGGGCGCATCAAGGGCGAGCTCGCACAATACCGCGAGATGGCGGCCTTCGCGCAGTTCGGCTCCGACCTCGACGCGACGACGCAGCGCCTGCTCAACCGTGGCTCACGCCTGACCGAACTCCTGAAGCAGCCGCAATTCTCGCCGCTGAAGATGGAAGAGCAGGTTGCGGTGATCTATGCCGGCGTGAACGGCTATCTCGATCCGCTTCCGGTCGATCGCGTGCGCGCCTTCGAGGATGGCCTCCTGAGCGTCCTGCGCGGTAAGCACACGGACATTCTCGAGTCCATCCGGACGACGCGCGATCTGACGGATGAGACGGCGGCGAAGCTGAAGGGCGTTGTCGAATCCTTCGCCAAGTCCTTCGCGTAAGCACGAGCTGGGATCCGCTCGATGGCGAGCCTGAAAGATCTGCGTAACCGCATCGCCTCCGTGAAGGCGACGCAGAAGATCACCAAAGCCATGCAGATGGTCGCGGCGGCGAAGCTCCGCCGCGCCCAGAGCGCCGCTGAGGCTGCGCGCCCCTACGCCGAACGCATGGCGCAGGTGCTCAGCGGGCTTGCTGCGGGAATCACGATCGGGCCCGAGACACCGCGGTTGCTCGCGGGCACGGGCTCCGATCAGACCCATCTTCTCCTGGTCTGCACGGCCGAGCGCGGCCTGTGCGGCGCCTTCAACTCATCGATTTCGCGTCTGGCGCGCGATCATGCCAACCGGCTCATTGCCGAGGGCAAGACGGTCAAGATCATCTGCGTCGGCCGGAAGGGTTACGAGATCCTGCGCCGCCAGTTCGGCGACCGCATTATCGACGTCGTCGACCTGCGCTCCGTCCGTCAGCTCGGCTACGAGCATGCGGACTCGATCGCGCAGAAGCTGCTCTCCCTCTTTGAGCAGGGTGAGTTCGATGTCGCGACCGTATTCTATTCCCGCTTCCGCTCGGTGATCGCGCAGATCCCGACCGCGCAGCAGATCATCCCGGCTCAGATCGAAGAGACCACGGCCGCTACGTCGGACGCGGTCTATGAATACGAGCCGGACGAGGCCGAGATCCTTGCGACGCTTCTGCCGACCAATGTGTCCGTGCAGATCTTCCGCGCGCTCCTCGAGAACGCTGCCTCCGAGCAGGGTGCACGGATGAGCGCGATGGACAACGCTACGCGCAACGCTGGCGAAATGATCAGGAAGCAGACGATGACCTACAACCGGACTCGTCAGGCGATGATCACCAAGGAACTCATCGAGATCATCTCGGGCGCCGAGGCGCTCTGACCCGTTCAGGAAGGACCAATCATGGCCAACACCGCAACCCCCGGGAGCAATAAAATCGGCCGCATCACGCAGGTGATCGGCGCCGTCGTCGACGTGCAGTTCGATGGCGACCATCTGCCTGCGATCCTGAATGCTCTCGAGACGACCAACCAGGGCAATCGCCTCGTGCTTGAGGTCGCGCAGCAGCTCGGCGAGAGCACTGTGCGCTGCATCGCGATGGACACCTCTGAGGGCCTGACCCGCGGCCAGGAAGTCACCGACACCGGCGCGCCGATCATGGTGCCCGTCGGGGACGGCACGCTCGGACGCATCATGAACGTGATCGGCGAGCCGGTCGACGAAGCAGGCCCGGTCCCGGCGGAGGCCACCCGCGCCATCCACCAGCCGGCCCCGTCCTATGCGGAGCAGTCCACCGAGGCGCAGATCCTCGTCACCGGCATCAAGGTGATCGATCTTCTCGCCCCCTATGCCCGCGGCGGAAAGATCGGCCTGTTCGGCGGCGCCGGCGTCGGCAAGACCGTGCTGATCCAGGAACTCATCAACAACGTCGCTAAGGCGCACGGCGGCTATTCCGTCTTCGCCGGCGTCGGCGAGCGCACGCGTGAAGGGAACGACCTCTATCACGAGATGATCGAGTCCGGCGTGAACAAGGATCCGCAGGAGCATGGCGGCTCCACCGCCGGTTCGAAATGCGCCCTCGTCTATGGCCAAATGAACGAGCCTCCGGGCGCCCGTGCCCGCGTCGCGCTCACGGGGCTGACGGTTGCCGAGCATTTCCGCGACCAGGGCCAGGACGTGCTGTTCTTCGTCGACAACATCTTCCGCTTCACCCAGGCGGGCTCGGAAGTGTCGGCGCTGCTCGGCCGCATTCCCTCGGCGGTCGGTTACCAGCCGACGCTTGCGACCGACATGGGCACGCTGCAGGAGCGCATCACGACGACGACCAAGGGTTCGATCACGTCCGTGCAGGCGATCTACGTGCCGGCCGACGACCTGACCGACCCGGCTCCCGCGACCTCCTTCGCCCACCTCGACGCAACGACCGTGCTCTCCCGCGCGATCTCCGAGAAGGGCATCTATCCGGCCGTGGATCCGCTCGACTCGACGTCGCGCATGCTCGATCCCCGCATCGTCGGTGAGGAGCATTACCAGGTCGCGCGCCGCGTTCAGCAGATCCTGCAGCGCTACAAGGCCCTCCAGGACATCATCGCGATCCTCGGCATGGACGAACTCTCCGAAGAGGACAAGCTGACTGTCGCCCGCGCGCGCAAGATCGAGCGCTTCCTGTCCCAGCCGTTCTTCGTGGCCGAAGTCTTCACGGGCTCGCCGGGCCAGCTCGTTGCGCTCGAGGACACGGTCAAGAGCTTCAAGGGACTCGTGGAAGGCCAGTACGATCACCTTCCGGAAGCGGCCTTCTATATGGTCGGAACAATCGAACAGGCCGTGGAAAAGGCCCAGCGCCTCGCTGCCGAGGCTGCGTAACACCGATCGCAAAAGCCGGAGCGTACGCGCGCTCCGGTCTTCTCCTGCCCGAGCTCCCGGAGCCGCACCGTCATGGCCAAACTCACATTCGAACTCGTGGCGCCCGAGCGGATCATCTTCTCCGGCGACGTCGACGCCGTCGTTCTGCCCGCATCCGAGGGCGACATGACAGTTCTCCCCGGGCACGCGCCGCTCATGACCGCGCTGAAAACGGGCTTTCTCGTCATCACGGACACCGTCGGCAACGGCCGCCGCGTGCTCGTGCGCGGCGGCTTCGCCGACATGAACCCGCAGGGTCTGACCGTGCTCGCGGCGCGCGCACTTCCCGAAGAGGAGATCACCCCGGAGATCCTCGACAGGGAAATCCTCCACGCCGAGATGCTCTACGATGCCACGAACGACCTCGGCGGAAAGCTGGCCGCGGAGGCTGCGATCGCGCAACTCCGAGAAGCCCGCGCAGCCCTGAGTTTCTGAATGACTGGCCGGCCTCGCGCCGGCCTTTTCATTTCTTGGACGTTCCCGCGTTCCGATCGTCATTGTGAGCGGAGCGAAACAATCCAGGCTACCGCGCTAGGAAGAAGCACTTTGCCTGCAAATCGGAACGACGAAATGACATCTGTCACGTCCTGTCTCTTTGCCACACCAGCCTACCGTTCCTGCATGGCCGGAGGCATCGCGTCTCGATTACGCGTCTCGCTCACTCCTGACAGACACCGCCATTCCAAGAAAAACCAGCATGGCTCGATTGAGGCGAAGGACATCCTCGTCATCCAAGCGTCCGATACGAGAGCCAATTTTTGACTTTGGGACGGTGGTGATCTTGTCGACCATCAGACGGCAAGGCGCACGCAAACCATTACGCTCGTTTGGCTCGATCAGAATGCGGAACAGCGGCGCCTCCGTCTCGTCCGTGGTGAAAGCGCAGATCGTGACGGAGTTGGTCGCGTCGAAGCTGTCGTCCTGTACGATCGCGACGGGGCGCGGCTTTCCTGCGTAATCCTTGCCACCAGAGACCGTCCAGATCTCGCCTCGCCTCATTCGTCATTCCAGTTCGACACCGCATCGATGAACGCCTGATCCTCGCGAGCATGGGCGCTCGCGGCGACGGCCCGTGATTGACGATGCGCTTCGGAACGAAAGGCCGGCGCGCGTACGTCCGGTACCCAGATCTGGATCGGGCGCAGGCCCTGACGGCGCAATCGCTCTCGATGCTCTTGTACTTTCACGCGGGAGGGCTTGGACCGAGGCGCCGACGTCATGACCATTCTCCAGGCGGGGTTACATGTAACCTATCACGAGCTGGTCGGTTCAGCCAGTCTCAAGCCCCGGAGGTCACGATGCCGTGCCGAGCTGCAGAGAACTCCCGAACTCCTACACCGATCTATGGGCGCGATTTCCGCAGCCAGATGCCGCCCTCTCCCCCAATCACTCCCCCATCGCGATCAGCGTCGCATTCCCACCAGCCGCGGCGGTGTTGATCGTCACTGTCTGCTCGGTTGCGAAGCGCGGGAGGTAGAACGGTCCGCCGGCCTTCGGGCCGGTGCCGGAAAGACCATGTCCTCCGAACGGCTGCACGCCGACCACGGCGCCGATCATGTTGCGGTTGACGTAGACATTGCCGACCGAGAGCCGTTCGATGATGCGCTCCACGGTGGTGTCGATCCGCGAATGCACGCCGAGTGTCAGGCCGTAGCCGCTGGCCTCGATCGTCTCGAGCACGTGATCGAGATCGCGCGCGCGATAGCGCACCACGTGCAGGATCGGTCCAAAGACTTCCTCCGCCAGAGCCCTTGCGTGCGGCAACTCGAAGACATGCGGCGCGACGTAGAGCCCTTCGGGCGCTATGCCCGCATAATGCACACGAGCCGAGGACTTCTCCATGGCGACGATGTGCGCACCGAGGCGCGCCATCGCATCCGCGTCGATCACGGGCCCGATCTGCGTCGCGATTTCCCGCGGGTCGCCGACCTTCAGCTCGCGGGCCGCGCCGGCGATCATCTCGATCATCCGGTCAGCAACATCCTCCTGGATGCACAGGAGACGCAGCGCGGAGCAGCGCTGGCCCGCGGAGCGGAACGCGGATGTCATGACATCGTCCGCGACCTGCTCGGGCAGCGCCGTAGCATCGACGATCATGGCGTTGATGCCACCAGTTTCGGCGATCAGCGGAACGATCGGTCCATCCTTGTCTGCCAGCGTCCGATTGATCAGGCGGGCCACCTCGGTGGAACCCGTAAAGACGACGCCCGCGACCGCAGGTGACGCCACGAGCGCGGCGCCGATCGATCCGTCACCCGGCATGAGATGAAGGGCCGAAGCCGGAATTCCGGCCTCGTGCAGCAGGCGAACCGCAAGAGCGGCAATGAGGGGCGTCTGCTCGGCAGGTTTCGCGACCACGGCATTGCCGGCGACGAGCGCGGCCGTGACCTGTCCGAGAAAGATCGCGAGCGGGAAATTCCACGGAGAGATCGCCACGAACACGCCTCGCCCGCGCAGGCGAAGCACGTTGCTCTCGCCCGTCGGACCGGGCATGAGCGTGCCGGGTCCGAACAGGCGCTCGCCTTCGAGAGCGTAGTAGCGGCAGAAATCAGCCGCCTCGCGAACTTCGGACAGCGCATCGTCGAGCGTCTTGCCGGCTTCCGCCTGAAGAAGATGCAGGAAGGCGCCCCGGCGCTCCTCCAGGAGATCCGCAGCCCGCCGCAGCGCCGCAGCCCGCTGTTCGACCGGCGTCTCCGCCCACGCGCGAAAGCCTGCCTGGGCCCGTTGAAGGGCAGTCGACGCATCGCCGGGGCTCGCTTCGACCACCTGTCCCACGACAAAGCCGTCGATCGGGCTCGTAACCGCACGCTCCCGACCGGAGCGCTCGCGTCCATCCACCAGCAGAGCCGCGTGGAACGGTTCCGTAGTGCCGCGGCGAATCTCCGCCAGGAGTGATTCAAGGGACGCTTCGTGCCCGAATTCCACGCCACGCGAGTTCGCCCGCTCCGGACCATAGAGATCGCGCGGCAGCGGGAGCTTCGGATGCCGGGCCGCAGCCGGCATCCCGACGAGGTCGGCAGGCCGTTCGAGCAGCGTCTCGACCGGAACGGAAGGATCGGCTGCCTGCGAGACGAAGGAGGAGTTCGCACCATTCTCGAGAAGGCGTCGGACGAGATAAGCGAGAAGATCCCGGTGCCCTCCGACCGGGGCATAGGTCCGGCACGCCGCGCCGGGATTGGCCTCCAGGACGTGAGCGTAGAGCGCCTCGCCCATTCCGTGCAGGCGCTGGAACTCGTAGCCCTCGACGCCGCCGGCCATCTCGATGATCGTCGCAACGGTCAGCGCATTATGGGTCGCGAATTGCGGGAACAGGCGCGGACGGTGCGCCAGCATTCTCTCCGCACAGGCCACGTAGTTCAGATCCGTCATCGCCTTGCGGGTGAAGACGGGATAATCGTCGAGCCCGCGCTCCTGCGCGCGTTTCACCTCGGTGTCCCAATAGGCGCCCTTGACGAGGCGCACCATGAGGCGCCGCCCGAGGTGCTCGGCAAGGCCCGCCACATAGTCGATCACGGCTTCGGCGCGCTTCTGGTAGGCCTGGATCGCGAGGCCGAACCCCGTCCAGTCGGCTAGAGACTCATCGCTCAGAACGGCGACTATGACGTCGAGGGACAGTTCGAGCCGGTCCGCCTCCTCGGCATCGACGGTGAAGTTGAGATCGTATGCTTTCGCGCGCCGGGCGAGATCGAGCACGACCGGGACGAGTTCTGCCATGACGCGATCGCGACTCAGGGCTTCGTAGCGGGGGTGGAGCGCCGAGAGCTTCACCGAGATGCCCGGCCGGTCGGGCAGGAGATCGTTGCCGGCTGCACGCCCGATCGCTTGGATCGCCGCGGCGTAGGAGTCACGGTAGCGCGCGGCGTCGGCGGCCGTCCGGGCTCCCTCTCCGAGCATGTCGAAGGAGTAGCGGAAGAGCCGACCGCTTCCCGAGCGTGCACGGCCGAGCGCTTCATCGATTGTCTGCCCGAGCACGAAGTGATTGCCCATCACCCGCATGGCCTGGCGGGTTGCTGCGCGCACGGCCGGGAGGCCGATGCGCTTTGCGAGCTGCCCCAGGATGCCCTCCGGGGTCTCGCCCGGCTGAATAATTCGCGTGGTCACGCCGAGCGCCCAGGCCGAGGCATTCACCAGGAAGGCTTCCGAACGGGCCTCGTGCCCCGCGAAATTTCCCTGGCCGAGCTTGTCCTCGATCAGCCGGTCTGCCGTGGCTGCGTCGGGCACCCGGAGCAGAGCCTCCGCGAGGACCATCAGCGCAAGGCCCTCCTTCGTGGAGAGCGAATACTCGCGAAGCACTTCCTCGACGCCGCCTAAGCCCCCGCCGTGAGACCGGATCGCTTCGATGAGGCGTGTTGCACGGTTGTCGATCCGGCGTTCCGCATCGGTCGAGCGGCGCGTGGCGGCGAGTAAACGAGCCGCGATCGCCGCATCGTCTTCGGCAAAGGGCGCTCGGAAAGGGGGAAAGGGCAACCGGTCCGGCATTCGGGAACTCCTGGGGCTGCCTTGAACATAAGCGATCTCGAGCCGTGGTTCGATGGGCATTTGGCCAGGATTGCCGTAGTATAATCTAGCAAAGCATCATTACGTAGTGAAAATGACTGACATCGACAGAACAGACCGTCGAATTCTCGGTATCCTCCAGGTCGACGGCCGGATTGCTACCGTTGAACTGGCGGACCGGATCGGACTTTCCCCCACTGCGACGAGCGAGCGCCTCAAGCGCTTGCAGCGGGACGGCTTCATCGTCGGGTATTCGGTGCGCATCGATCCTGCGCGCCTCGGGCTCGGCCTGCTCGTCTTCGTGGAGGTCTTGCTCGACAAGACGACGCCCGATGCCTTCGAGCGGTTCAGTGCGGCCGTCCGGCGCGCGCCGGAGGTTCTCGAGTGTCATATGGTAGCCGGTGGCTTCGACTACCTCGTGAAAACTCGGGTTGCCGACATGGCGGCCTACCGGCGCTTTCTCGGTGAGATCCTCCTGGCACTCCCGGGGGTGAAGGAAACCCGGACCTATGCGGTGATGGAGGAAGTGAAGAGCGATGGAATCCTGCCCGTCTGAGCGGGGCGGCGATCGGATGGCCCGATCCCATCGGACCGTGGAGCGATGACACCCGACCCGACGAGACGAGGCCCGTGCTTCCAAGCGAGCGCCCCGTTTCTTGTCTTTTCACCTCGTCACGAGCGAGGCGCTCGATTGTTCGACAAGCTCTTGACCCAATGCAGCCTTCGTCCTGCAATGCAACTCATCATGGCAGAGATGGCCCTTTCTCATCCCAACGGCATGAGGTTTGCAGTGGGAATCGGAGTTGCGTGGCCGGGCTGTTTGTTTGCGGCAGGAAGACTGTGAGAGGGGGGGAGATGTCGAAGACGAGAGGCGGCGGGCATTCCATCCTGGGGCGGCTCTGGCTGGCGCCCATCTGCGCAGCCCTGGTGGTCCTGACGGCCTTGCCGGCATCTGCGCAGACGCCGGTCCGATTCAGCCTCGATTGGCGGTGGGAGGGACCGGCCGCAATCTTCGCTGTGGCTCTGGACAAAGGATATTTCAGAGAGGAGGGGCTCGATGTCACGATCGAGCCGGCGAGCGGCTCACGCGAGCCGATCTCTCGCATCGCATCCGGAACCCACGACATGGGCTTCGGCGACGTGAATTCGCTGGTCCGCTTTCGGGACGAGCATTCGACGACCGGGCTCAAGGCCGTGATGATGGTTTACGATCGCCCGCCCTTCTCCATCATCGGCCGCCGCAGCCGTGGCATCACAAAGGAGGTCTCCAGCCTCGAGGGGAAGAAATTCGGTGCTCCGGCGACCGATGGCGCCTTTGCGCAGTGGCCGATCTTCAAGGTCTTGAACCGCATCGACGACAGCAAGATGCAGATGGAGAACGTAGGCTTTCCGGTCCGTGAGCCGATGCTCGCGCAAGGCGAGGTCGACGGCATCTTCGGCTACGCGATGACCTCCTACATCAACCTGAAGGCGCGCGGTGTTCCCACGGACGACATCGTCGTCCTTCTGATGAGTGATTACGGGCTCGAACTCTACGGCAATGCCATCATCGTCTCGGAGAAATTCGCCGAGGAGAATCCCGAAGCCGTCAAGGGCATGCTGCGTGCAATCGCGAAGGGGATACGCGATACCATTGCCAATCCGGATGCAGCCGTCGACTCCATTCTCAAGCGCAACGAAATCGCCAAGAAGGATGTCGAGCTCGAACGGCTCAAGATGACTCTCGAGAATTATGTCGTCACACCATACGTGAAAGCGAACGGATTCGGCGGGATCGACAAGGAGCGCTTCAGCCGGACCCTGGATCAGATCGGCCTGGCCTTCAAATACAAGAACAAGCCCGCGATCGACGACATCTTCACGGATGCCTATCTGCCGGCGGCGGAACTCCGCAAGGCGGATTGAGACAATCGAACGGCAGGGCCGGTGCAATATCGTCCCGTGTGAAGGCGGAGACCGACCCGAGCGTTTCGTCGGTCTTCGCGATGTCGCTTGAGCCGATACAGGTGCAGATTGCGGGCCGCTGGTTCGGTCGGGCCGTTTGCTGGAACCCCCGATGAAGGCTTGGTAGAAAGGCGGTTCGGAGCGGAGAGTCCGATCATGCTCGAATACGGCACCGACTACGAGACGCTCGTCGGGCGCTTCCGCTGGAGGATCCCCGAGCGGTTCAACATCGGTGTCGCCGTCTGCGATCGCTGGGCCGAACGCGAGCCCGATCGTGTCGCCGTCCTCGATATTGCGCCGAATGGCGATGTCCGTCCGCTGACCTATGGCGAATTGCGGGACGCGTCGAACCGGCTTGCGCGCGCCCTGCAGGCTCGGGGCATCGGCCCCGGTGACCGGGTCGCGGTTCTGCTACCGCAAGGTGCGACGGTCCCGATCGCGCACGTGGCGATCTACAAGCTCGGCGCGATCGCTCTGCCGCTCGCTGCGCTGTTCGGCATCGATGCGATCGCCTATCGGTTCCATGATGCAGGCGTCAAGGCGCTCGTCACCAACGCTGCCGGCCTCGCGAAACTCGCCGAGCTCGAAGAGCCTGTTCCGACGCTCGACGTGATCCTGTCGGTCGACGGCGCAGAAGGCGCGGCGGAGAGTTTCCACGCTGCCCTCGCGAGCGAGGAGCCCGCCTTCGATCCGGTGGATACAGGGCCGGATGATCCCGCGATGATGATCTATACGTCGGGAACGACAGGAGCCCCGAAAGGCGCTCTTCACGCGCATCGCATTCTCCTTGGGCACTTGCCGGGCGTGCAGATGCCGCACGAGTTTCTGCCTCGCGAGGGGGATCGTCTCTGGACGCCCGCCGACTGGGCCTGGGCGGGCGGTCTCCTCAACGTGCTCCTGCCAGGCCTCTATTTCGGCGTGCCAGTCATTGCGCGGAAGTTCGAGAAGTTCGATCCCGAAGAAGCCTTCCGGCTAATGGCGGATTATGGCGTGCGCAACACCTTCGTGCCCCCGACAGCCCTGCGCATGCTGCGCACCGTCCCAAATCCCCGCGGCCGCTTCGATCTCGCCCTGCGCACGGTCGCCTCCGGGGGTGAATCGCTCGGGGCGGAGACCTTTGCATGGGGTCGCGAAGCTCTCGGGCTCACCATCAACGAATTCTACGGCCAAACCGAATGCAACCTGGTCCTGTCCTCCTGTGCCGAGATCGGCGTGGCGCAGGCCGGCGCGATCGGCAAGCCCGTCCCCGGCCACGAGGTCGGGGTCATCAGGGAGGATGGCAGTCGCTGCGAGCCCGAAGAAATCGGGCAGATCGCCGTGCTGCGGCCCGATCCGGTGATGTTTCTGTCCTACTGGAACAAGGCCGATGCCACGCGCGCGAAGTTCCTGTGCGACTGGATGACGACCGGAGACCAGGGAATGATCGACGCCGACGGCTACGTGCACTTCATCGGGCGCGACGATGACGTCATCACCTCTGCGGGCTACCGGATCGGTCCCGGCGAGATCGAGGATTGCCTCATCCGCCACCCGGCTGTTGCGCTCGCTGCCGTCGTGGGAAAGCCGGATGCGATGCGTACGGAAATCGTCAAGGCCTTTGTGGTCCTGAAGGACGGCTATTCGCCCTCCGACACGCTCGCCGCCGACATCCAGGGCTTCGTGCGGGCACGGCTTTCGGCCCACGAATACCCGCGGGAGATCGCCTTCCGCGCCTCTCTGCCCTTGACCACGACCGGCAAGGTGATCCGGCGCCTCCTGCGCGAAGAGGCCTGACGCTCGCCGCTTATGGCGCGAGATCGGCTTGCTGCCGCTCCCTCTCTGCTACCGCCGCAGCGAGAGTGGGTTGTCGGTCAGGGCCTGCGCATCCGGCTGGTCGATGCCGGCCTTGCCGAGGAAGGCATTCCAGAGATGCTCGACATAGGTGCGGTCGAGATCGTCGACGATCAGCACCAGACGGCTGGTGCGATCCTCGCTCGGCCAGGACGGCAGAATGGCCGGCACGTGCACGACGTGCTGGACACCGTGGATCACGACGGGGTGATCGGGGTCTTCAGCGAGCGCGACGAGACCTTTGAGCCGCAGGAGCTTCGCTCCGCTCGATGATCGCAGGAGGTCGAGGAACATGTCGAGAGTGCCCTGGCTGATCGGCTCGGCACTCGTCAGACAATAGGCGCGGATGCGCTCGTCATGCCGGTTCACGTCATGCGCGTGATCGTGGTCATGGGCGGCGTGATCGTGCCCGTGGCTCGCATGGGCATGCCGCGCCCGCTCGTCGGCCTCGATCGCCTCGGCCCGGAGCCAGTTCGCGACGTCGGCGACCCGGCCCGACAGGTCGAACAAGCCACCGGCGAGGAGGTCCGTGCCCGTCGTGATTGCAGCGGCATCGGCGATGTCGGCCCCGGGATTGAGGGCATGGACGCGGGCCTCGAGCCGGGAGCGGCCTTCGGGATCGATGAGAAGATCCGTCTTGGTGAGGATAATGCGCTCCGCCACGGCGACCTGCCGGCGGGCCTCGACGTGCCGGTCGAGCGTGGCCTCGCCGTTCACCGCGTCGAGGGCGGTCACGACTCCCTGGAGCGCGTAGCGCATCGACAGATAGGGGTGGTAGAGGACGGCGTGCAGGATCGGTGCGGGATCGGCGAGACCGGTGGTTTCGATGATGACCCGCCGGAACGGCATGATGCGGCCGTTGTCGCGCTTGCGCAGGAGGTCCTCGAGCGTCGCGACGAGATCTCCCCGCACGGTGCAGCACAGGCAGCCCGCGGACAGGAGAATCATTCCCTCATCCATGGTTTCGACGAGGAGATGATCGAGACCGATCTCGCCGAACTCGTTGATGATCACCACGGTATCGGAGAATGCCGAATCCTGGAGAATCCGGTTGAGAAGCGTCGTCTTGCCGGCCCCGAGGAATCCCGTGAGGACGGTGAGGGCGATCGGAGGGCCGGGCCGGCGCGGTTCCGTGCTGGTCTCGGTCATTGGGGTGAGTCCGCCATAGCCAGGTCGCCGCTCCGTGGGGTCTGGTTCTCTCGTAACACGTTGGCGATGATCGCAGCGATTACGAGACCACCCCCGAACAATTGAACCGGCTCGATCCCCTCTCCGAGGATGAGGGTCGACGCGAACGCTGCGACGACCGGCTCGAGGCAGAAGGCGATCCCGGCCATGACGGCCGGGATCCGCACCAGAGCCATCAAGTGCAGGGTGAAGCCCAGGACGTAGCCGGCGAGCGTCATGCCGACGCCCAGAGGCTCCAGGGCGAGCGTTGCGGGACCGGTGAGCGTCGCGGTCACGAGGCCGATGACGGCGGAGGCCGGGAGCACGAAGATGTGGACCCAGAATACCTTGGCGACGGTTCCGGTGCGCCGACTGCGTCCCATCGCGAAAAATTGCATCGCCGCCGCGATGCTGGCGCCGAGCGCTAAGGCGATTCCTCGCCAGTCGAGCGCATGGAAGGCCGGCCCGACGACGAGCGCCACTCCAATCAGGGCCAGCACTGCATTCCCGAGGAGAAAAGGCGTCAGGCGCGTGCCCTCGACGAGCGGGCTCGCGAGCACGATCACGACCGGAAAGGTGTAGAAGAGCGCAACGGCGACGGCCACCGGCACGAAGCTGACCGACGAGATGTAGCAGATGCCGACGAGCGTGGTGACGAGTCCGAGGACCACGACGGTGGCCCGCTCGGACGGCGCGACGGCGATCGACCGACGGGTCACGAGAACGAACGCCAGGACTACCGCCAGCATCAAGAGGACGCGGTAGAAGACGAGAGTCGCGCCGCTCACCCCGGCAAAGGATGCGAGGCGTGCATAAGGGATGTTCAGCCCGTAGAACGTCGCCGCGATCAAGGCGCAGGCCAAGCCTGCCCCGACGCGGTGAGGATTTCCGGTCACGGAATTGGCTGCATCAGGGGCCGGCCGCCGTGGACCTGCAACTTACTGAGCTTTCGACGTCTGCTTGGACTCGGCCTTTGCTGCCGATTTCCCGCCATTGAGCTGAAGCGGCTTGCCTGCCGCAGCCTTACCCTTCGACTTCGCATTCGAGGGCGCGGATTCCTTTGCCTCGGCGGCGGCCTTCTTATCGCTGGACTTTGCGGAGGCAGCCTCCTTCTTCGAGCCGCTCACCGGCTTCACGGAGATCGAGGCCCGCCCATCATCCTTGTCGACGACCTTCGTCGATGACGACTTCTTACCCTTCTTCGAGCTGGCTGCCTTCGTGGCCTTGCTGGCCTTCTCGCTGGCTTCTTCTTCCTCGGCCTGCTTCGCAAGCTCCGTCTGGCTGGGCGGGTTGAGGCCGAGCCAGACGCGAATCGGCTGAACGGGACCTCTCGGCTCGAGGATGGTGGGCGCTCCGGGAGCCAGTTGCGGCATGCCCGCGAAGGCGAGGAGGCCGGATGCCAGCGGACCGGACGGGACCGTTCCGGCCATCGTCTGCGACTGGCTGTCGTCCTCATCCGGAACTGGGCCGCGGCGATCGCAGATCACCGAACGCATGTTCGGCGGTTCCGTCGTCGCGGAGGCAGGCAGGAGGTCGACCATCGGGTTCAGGATGCCGGCACTCGCGCCGAAGCCACGATCAAACAGGTTCGCCGCCCGCATCGTGCGTTCGTTCGCGGAGGGAGCCCCGAGAACGACGGTGATCAGGCGTTTTCCGTCGCGCTCCGCCGTCGCGACCACGTTGAACCCGGCCGCGCAGATGAAGCCGGTCTTCATTCCGTTCGCGCCGGGATAACGGCCGATCAGGCCGTTGTGGTTGCGCATGATGCGCCGGCCATACTGGATCGCGCCAATCTCGAAGAGCCCGCCATATTCCGGAAATTCGCGAATTAGGGCCCGGGCCAGGATCGCCATGTCACGGGCGGATGTCTGCTGCCGGTCGTCCGGGAGGCCGTGTGGGTTGACGAAGTGGCTCTCCCGCATACCGAGCTTCGCCGCGGCATCGTTCATCATGCCCGCGAAGGCCTCGGCCGACCCTCCGAGATTCTCGGCAATGGTCGCCGCGACGTCGTTCGCGGACTTCACCATGATGATCTTGAGCGCGTTGTCGAGGCGGATCTGGGAGCCCGGCTTGAAGGCCATCTTGGAGGGCGGAAGACGCGCCGCATCCTCGGAGACGCTGAGCAGCTGGTCCATGGACGCACGCCCGTCCCGCACCATGTCGAGCGCCACGTAGGTGGTCATCAGCTTCGTGATCGAGGCGGGGAACCAGGGTTCGGTTGCCCTCTCCGCATGGAGGACGCGACCCGAGTCGACGTCCACGACGAGAGCGGGGCCATTCGCGTATGCTGTCCCGGAGACAAGAACAGCCACGGCAAATGCAGCAACGCGAAAAGCGTAGCGAAGTGCCATGCGAGACTCCTTACTCAACCTGTCGATGGTTGCGGAGCGATCCCCGCACCGATGAAGCGGAGCCTATTGTTTAGCCCCAGCCGAGGTTATTGCATAGTATGCCGACTCGGGCGACGAGCCTTGTGCAGCACCTTCCTTCAACCGAATCCATGGCAAGACCGTGGCACCGAGGCCGGGCGGACCTTTCTTGGACCTGACGCAACTCTGGATTCCCGCAACGCTCGCGGCAGCCGCTGCCCAGACGGCCCGGAACGCAACGCAGCGCACCCTTACGGAGACGCTCGGAACCGTCGGCGCGACTCAGGTGCGCTTCCTGTACGGGTTTCCCTTCTCGCTGATCTTCCTGGCCGGCGTGATCACCGTCACGGGAGAACAACTCCCGTTGCCGGGAGCCTCCTTCGCGGGCTACCTGATTCTTGGGGCGATGGCGCAGATCCTCGCAACGGCGCTGATGCTGGCTGCCATGCGCGAGCGCTCTTTCTCGGTCGTCACCGCGCTCATCAAGACCGAGCCCGTTCAGACTGCGGTCCTCGGCCTCGTCCTGCTCGGAGACGTGTTGACGCTGCCCCTCCTGGCCGCAATCGTCGTCGCAACGGTCGGCGTCGTTCTGATGTCGATGAATCCGGCCGCTGTGGCCGCGAAGGCCTCTCTCCGGCCGGTGGCGCTGGGAATCGGTGCCGGAGCGTTGTTCGCGCTCTCGGCAACGGGCTTCCGGGGAGCGATCCTGGAACTCCCCTCGGGCTCGTTCCTGGTTCGCGCCACGACGACCCTCGCCTGGTCCCTCGGAGTCCAGACCCTTGTTCTCATTCTGTGGCTCGCCGTGTTCGACCGTGCCGCCCTGTGGGGGAGCCTGAGGGCCTGGCGGCCATCCCTCGGCGCCGGCTTCCTGGGCGCACTTGCCTCGCAATTCTGGTTCATCGGCTTCTCGCTGACGAGTGCCGCGAACGTGCGCACTCTCGCCCTTGTGGAGGTCCTGATGGCGCAGGCGGTATCGCACCGTCTCTTCCGCCAGGAGACGAGCGCCCGGGAACTCCTCGGGATCGGCCTGATCGTGATCGGGGTCGTCCTGCTTCTCGCCGCGCAGTCCTGACGGATAACTGCCCGGCGGGTCGATATTGGGCCCGCACCCGGGTTCCGTTCGACAGTCGAATGGACCTGTATGGTTGGCAGAACGGTCCAGGAGCCGCGATTTACGACGGCCGGCGGACGGCGGGATGCCTTCTGATTCGATTGGGCAGCACATAGAGCGCCCCCAGTCCCAACACGATCAACGTCAAGGCCATCGAAGCCGATACCAAAAGAAACCCCGCCAAGCATGACGTGACCGGGCGGGGCAGGATTGGGAGACGAGCCGGATGAACCGACCTGACCGTCAGGCTGCGCCCGGATGGTTAACGATGGGTTAACGGCCGGTGGTTTTCGAAGGGCAGGCAGGGGCAGAGCATCGGCACCCCTCAGAGAAATCTGCCCGCTCGGCCGGCTCGAGCGTCCCGTAATACCTTGGCCGTATCGGCCCCAGCGATTTGCCGAATAGATTGGCCATCATCCTCCAGCTTACCTTGCAGAACGAATCGCCGGGCAAGAAAGCAGCCATCTCCGGCTCGGCGATGCGCTGGGGATTTTCAGATGACCTGTCACTTTTGCCTCCCGCCATTGACGGCGCGCGCTCTCGATCCGGACGACCTGCGCCTTGCCTCCGCTGTCTATGAGACGGCGCTGGCAGCCATCGACAGACCGGTCCCCGAGGCCTTTCGCGTGTTCCTGGCGCGGCTCATTCTCGAATGCCTGTTCCACGGCGAGCGTGATGCGGACCGTCTGAATGCCGACGCGCTCAAATACGTGAGGTTGGCCTTCCGGAGCACTTGACGGACACGACGATCGGCCGAAGGCGCATGAGAAGTCCGTTGGACTCGAATGGCCGGTCCGAGATCCGGGTGCACTGGCCGCGAATAAGGCCCTCGTCCGGCTGAGCACCGAACGAGGGCCTTGTTGCCTCGGCGGGCCCTTACGCAACGCTGGCCCGAGATCAGACTGTCTCGATCGGGTTAAGGAGATGTTGACGTTGCGGAATGTGTAGGGTGTCTCGTGCCGCTTACGACCGTGGTCAACGACCAACATCCAAGGCCAAGCTCATGGCTGGAGCGGCGGTCGCGAACGCGCTTCCGGCCGAGCCGTCGCAAGAGATCCTCCGCGCAAATGGCTCTGCGCCCTCGACATGTCATCCTGCATCCCGTGCGCCTTGCGAGCCGGCCTCTCTCGTCGCATCTTGAGGCACGAACGGAACGTGAGACGAACCATGACCGCATGTATCGTGGGCTGGGCCCACACCCCCTTCGGCAAGCTCGATACGGAGACGGTCGAGAGCCTGATCGTGCGTGTGACCGACGAGGCGCTCGCCCATGCCGGCATCTCCGTCGAGGACGTCGATGAGGTCGTGCTCGGTCACTTCAACGCGGGCTTCAGCCCGCAGGACTTCACGGCGAGCCTCGTGTTCCAGGCGAATGACGGATTCCGGTTCAAGCCCGCCACCCGGGTCGAGAACGCCTGCGCGACCGGATCGGCCGCCGTCCAGCAGGGCATCAAGACCATCGAGGCCAAGCGCGCCAAGGTCGTGCTCGTCGTCGGTGTCGAGCAGATGACGCGGACGCCCGGCCCGGAGATCGGCCGCAATCTCCTGAAAGCCTCCTATCTCCCCGAGGACGGCGACACTCCGGGAGGGTTTGCGGGCGTCTTCGGCAAGATCGCGGGCCTATATTTCCAGCGCCACGGAGACCAGTCGGACGCCCTCGCCCTGATCGCCGCCAAGAACCACCGCAACGGGGTCGATAATCCCTATGCCCAGATGCGCAAGGATCTCGGCTACGAGTTCTGCCGCGCCGAAAGCGAGAAGAACCCGATCGTCGCCGGACCGCTGAAGCGGACGGATTGCTCGCTGGTTTCGGACGGCGCTGCGACGATCGTTCTGGCCGACACCGAAACGGCCCTGCGGATGAAGCGAGCGGTGGCGTTCCGGTCCACGGCGCACGCCCAGGATTTCCTGCCGATGTCGAAGCGGGATATCGTCTCCTTCGAGGGCTGCGCCGTGGCTTGGCAGCGGGCCCTCGCTCAGGCGGGCGTCCAGATCTCGGATCTCTCCTTCGTCGAGACCCATGACTGCTTCACCATCGCCGAACTCATCGAATACGAGGCCATGGGCCTGACGAAGCCCGGCCAGGGCGCCATCGCGGTGAAGGAGGGCTGGACCGAGCGGACCGGGAAGCTCCCGGTGAACCCGTCCGGTGGCCTCAAGGCCAAGGGGCACCCGATCGGCGCCACGGGTGTCTCGATGCACGCGCTCTCCGCGATGCAGCTCTGTGACGAGGCCGGCGGCATCCAGGTGCGCAATCCGGTGCTCGGCGGCATCTTCAACATGGGCGGAGCCGCTGTCGCGAACTACGTGAGCATTCTCGAGCGGATCAAATAATCCGCCTCGATCCGTTCATGTGCAGGGTACGCGGGAGGGGAGCCGCGCCGCATCCCGGCACAGGGTGCGTCCGGTGGCTTCTCGCGCTCGCCTTTCTTGTCCTGCCGCTTGCCGCGTCTGCGCAGGCGCGTGAGTACCAGCAGAGTGAGGCCGTCCTGGCGGGTCTGGGGCCGATCCCCATCACCCTCGATTCGCCAGCTCTCACCCCGGGCCACCGGACGCTCACGACCTACGACGAAATGCTGGCTCATGTGAAGGGCTTGGCGTCCAGGTCGCCAAATCTATACCTGGGCCGGCTCGGCTTCAGTCGGCAGGGCAGGGAGCTTCCCGTCCTGGTCTTCACGGCCGAAGGCCTCCGTGAGGCCGCAGCAATTCGCGCCTTGGGGCGTCCGATCCTCTGGCTCATCGGCCAGCAGCACGGGAACGAGCCGGCCGGCGGCGAGGCGATGCTCGCGATCGCCTCGGCCCTCGCCACCGGAGAATTGCGCGGCTCGCTGCAGCGGGTCACGGTCGTCATCGTCCCCAGGCTCAATCCCGATGGGGCGGAGGCTGCGACCAGAACCGCCGCCGATGGGAGCGATCTGAATCGCGACCACCTGCTGCTCACCTCGCCGGAGGTCAGCGCGCTTCACGCCGCGATGGCGGAAATGCCGCCGGATCTCGTCCTCGATGCGCACGAGTTCCAGGTCGCAGGGGCTTGGCTCTCGCAGTTCGGAGCCATCCAGAAGAGCGATGCGATGCTTCTCCAGGCGACGCATCCGGCCGTGGTGCGGGAAATCGCCTCTTATGCCGAGCAGGTCTTCATCCCCGCGATCGGGCATGCCTTCGAGCCCGTCGGGCTGAGCTGGTCCTGGTATTACACCGCGATGGGGCGGGAGGTGTCGCTCGGAGGGAACTCTCCCGGGATTTCACGCAACAATTTCGCGATGAGCGGGGCCGTCTCGATCCTCGTCGAAACCCGCGGAATCGGCGTCGGCCGCCAAGGCTACCAACGGAGGGTCGCAACGCATTATCTCGCGGCCAAGGCCGTAATCGAGCAGGCCGCGACGGAACCCGACGCTCTCCTGAGCCATGTCGGGGCCGCGCGGCGCAGGATCGCCGAAACCGATGAGCCGATCGTCATCGAGTATCGGACGGAAAGCGCGTCGGGGGAGATCCCGCTTGCCGATCCCCGGACTGCCGCAGAGATCCGGATGCCTGTGGATTTCACGGATACCCGCCGGGTGTCGATCACGCGCACGCGGCTTCGACCTGTGGGCTACCTGATCCAGCCCGCGGCACAGGCCGTCATAGACGCCCTGAAGACGCGCGGCGTCCATCTCTGCGAGGCGCGGACGGAATCGGTCGTGGCCGAGGCTTTCCTGATCTCCGCGAAAGAGGCGCCGTCGAGACCGCGAAGCATCAATCCCGAGGGGACCGTCGAGGTGAGCCTCGTCAGGCGTGCGATCACCCCGGCGAAAGGGGCCGTCGTCGTGCCGATCAGGCAAGAGGCGGCGGTCATCGTCTCGGCAGCTCTCGAGCCCGATTCGCCGGGCAGCTTCATCGGCTCGGGCCTGATCCCGGTCGAGGCTTCCGGCGAGACATCGATCTACCGGCTCCTGCCCGGGGAACCGCTGCCGGTCTCCGCCGATTGCCCACTGTGATCGTGGGTTTCGCGGCGCCCGCTATTCACCGGGTGCGCGAGCCTTCACGGCAAGGGCGTGAATACCACGGTCGAATGCCTCGCGGACGCTGTCATTGACCATTCGGTGCCGCTCGACGCGACTCTTGCCGATGAAAGCCGGTGATACAATATCAATGCGAAAGTGAGTTTGCCCGCCTTCGCGCCAGCCGCTATGGCCGCGATGCTGTTCCGACTCGTCGATAACGGCGAGTTCGCTCGGTGCGAGACGCTCGTTGAGCATTCGGGTTATCAGGTCTTTCAGGTTCATCGGTTTCCCTCGTCAGCAGGCCTGCGGCGAAAAGCGTTCGGGCCTTGCCCGCACTCGAAGACTCCTCATAATCGGCCAGTCATGGATCTCAATTCGCCCTTGTTCGATCGCATCCGGATCAAGCCGAATTGCGAGGAGCCTCGCGAGTCGCAAGGTCCGGCTTGCGAGCATCCCGGCTGCAATGCGGCGGGGACTCATCGCGCGCCCAAAGGCCGGAACCATGAGGGGCAGTATTTTCGATTCTGTCTCGATCACGTTCGGGATTACAACGCGTCCTACAACTACTTTGCCGGAATGACCGATGCTGCCGTCGCAGAATTCCAGAAGGATTCGGTGATCGGCCACCGTCCGACCTTTCCGATGGGCGTCAACCGCAGCGGCGGCGCGGGCGAGGAGTCGCGATCCCGCGACTGGTCCTATTTCGATCCGCTCGGGATTCTGCAGGGCCAGGATTTCCGTACGGCCAAAGCCAAGGTTGAGGCCCCGGAGGTGAAGCGGCCCCGTCATTCCGGTCCGGTCCGCCGCGCGCTCGATATCCTGGGCCTGGACGAGAATGCCGACGGTCCCACGATCAAGGCGCAGTACAAGGCCCTGGTGAAGCGGTTTCACCCAGATGCGAATGGGGGAGATCGATCTTTCGAAGGGCGTTTGCGCGATATCATCAAAGCGCACGATACGCTCAAGACGGCAGGGATGTGCTGACGCCGCATCCCTGGTGCCGAACTGGAATCACGCAGAATCCTCACCCAATCGGGCCCGGCTCGAAAGAGGCCGCAGGTCAGCGATGCGGAGCGATTCTCCGTGGGGCCAGACGCGCAGGCGAGTTCAGGGCGGGAATGCTGACCCGGACCGTCGACCTGTCGCAGAACCGACCCGCGCGCAGGGGCGTTGTGCAGAAAGCGAAATTGCACCGCTGCGCTGCGGCCTATATGACACCCTGACGCAGTAGCTGCCATTACGATCAAGAGGCCTCCATGCTGGCATCGCCCGAACCGCTGAGCTCAATCCCGGACATGAAGGTCTCCGTGCGTCAGGTCTTCGGCATCGATTCGGATTTCGAGGTGCCGGCCTTTTCGCAGCCCGAGGAGCATGTGCCGGATCTCGATCCCGATTATCTGTTCGATCGGGAGACGACGCTCGCCATCCTCGCTGGATTCGCCCGCAACCGCCGCGTGATGATCACGGGTTATCACGGCACCGGAAAATCGACCCATATCGAGCAGGTAGCGGCGCGCCTGAACTGGCCCTGCGTCCGCGTGAACCTCGACAGCCATGTCTCGCGCATCGACCTCGTCGGCAAGGACGCGATCGTGCTCAAGGAGGGCAAGCAGATCACCGAGTTCCGGGACGGCATCCTGCCCTGGGCGCTGCAGAACAACATTGCTCTCGTTTTCGACGAATATGACGCCGGACGACCGGACGTGATGTTCGTGATTCAGCGGGTTCTCGAGCAATCCGGCAAGCTGACGCTTCTCGACCAGCGCCGGGTGATCAAGCCGCATCCCGCTTTCCGGCTGTTCGCGACGGCGAATACGGTCGGGCTCGGCGACACGTCGGGCCTCTATCACGGCACCCAGCAGATCAACCAGGGTCAGATGGACCGCTGGTCGATTGTCACGACCTTGAATTATCTGCCGCACGACAAGGAAGTGGACATCGTTCTCTCCAAGGCGAAGCACTACCAGGACAGCTCGGAAGGCCGCGATATCGTCAACAGGATGGTTCGCGTCGCCGATCTCACCCGGAACGCCTTCATCGCCGGCGACCTCTCGACGGTGATGTCGCCGCGCACGGTGATCACCTGGGCGGAGAACGCCGAGATCTTCGGCGATCTCGGCTTTGCATTCAGGGTGACGTTCTTGAACAAATGCGACGAGCTCGAGCGTCCACTCGTGGCAGAATTCTACCAGCGCAGCTTTGGCAAGGAGCTGCCCGAGAGCGCCGTCAACGTCGCTCTCAGCTAGGCACCTTCACGGGCCAGGGCCCGTACGCGGATCTCAATGTCGATCTCGAATCGTAAAGCCGGTGAAAAGAAAGAGGCCCCCGTCGAGCCGCTGAAGCGCGCGATTGCGGGATGCATGCGCGCCGTTTCGAGGCATGCCGAACTCGAGGTGACTTTCGCGTCCGATCGACCCGCTCTCATGGGCGAGAAGGCCCGTCTCCCCGAGCCGCCACGGCGGCTGTCCGAGCAGGACATCGCCGTTCTGCGCGGGCATGCGGATTCGATGGCTCTCCGCCTCGCCTGCCACGATCACAATGTGCATCGGCGCCTCGCACCCGACGGGGCGGCGGCGCGCGCGGTGTTCGATGCCGTCGAGCAGGCGCGCGTCGAGGCCATCGGCTCGCGGCGCATGAGCGGAGTCGCGAACAATCTCTCCGCAATGCTCGAGGATCGCTATCACCGCGGCGGCAAATACGAGAACATCACGGATCGTGCCGACGCACCCCTCGAGGACGCCGTGGCGCTGCTCGTTCGCGAGCGTCTGACCGGACTGCGGCCACCTCCCGCGGCGACGAAGATCGTCGATCTCTGGCGCGACTTCATCGAGGAGCGTGCGGGACACGATCTCGACGCGCTCGCGCGGAACATCGAGCGGCAGCGTGATTTCGCGAGAAGCGTGCGCGACATGCTGTCGGCGCTCGATATGGTGGACGATGCCGCGCTCGATTCCGATGATGAGGAGAGCGACGAGGAAAGCCAGTCGGACGAGCAGCAGGGTGGCGAGGGCGAATCCGAGCAGGATGCGCAGGGGGATCGCGCCGAGATCGAGGTCTCCGATGATGGCAGCGAGGATCTCGAGGACGGCGCTTCCGAAGCGGCCGATGCCCCGAGCGGCGAGTTTCCCGACGAGGCCGAAGACGCGGACAGCGATGATGCCGCGGAAGCCTGGCGTCCGCCTCCATCACGCTCGAACGAGCCACGTGCTCCGGACTACAAGGCCTTCACGCAGCGCTTCGACGAAATCGTTCATGCCGAGGATCTTTGCGATCCGGACGAACTGTCCCGGTTGCGCGCTTATCTCGACAAGCAGCTCGCGCATCTGCAGGGCGTCGTCGGGCGTCTGGCGAACCGGCTGCAACGGCGGCTCCTTGCCCAGCAGAACAGAGCCTGGGAGTTCGACCTTGAAGAGGGAATGCTCGATCCGGCGCGGCTGCCGCGGGTCGTCGTCGATCCATTCCAGCCTCTCACCTTCAAGCAGGAGAAAGACACGAATTTCCGGGATACGGTCGTCACGCTCCTCCTCGACAATTCGGGCTCGATGCGCGGCCGGCCGATCACCGTCGCCGCAAGCTGTGCGGATATCCTCGCGCGCACTCTCGAGCGCTGCGGCGTCAAGGTCGAAATCCTCGGATTCACCACGCGGGCCTGGAAGGGTGGGCAGTCGCGCGAGAGCTGGCTTCAGAGCGGGAAGCCCGCGAATCCCGGGCGCCTGAACGATCTGCGCCACATCATCTACAAGGCCGCCGACGCACCGTGGCGTCGTGCCCGCAAGAATCTCGGGCTCATGATGCGCGAGGGTCTGCTCAAGGAGAATATCGACGGCGAGGCGCTCGACTGGGCCCACAAGCGGCTCCTCGGTCGGCCCGAGCAACGGCGCATCCTGATGGTGATCTCGGATGGGGCGCCTGTCGACGACTCCACGCTGTCGGTCAATCCCGGCAACTATCTCGAGCGCCATCTCCGCTACGTGATCGAGGAGATCGAGACGCGGTCGCCCGTGGAACTGATCGCCATCGGAATCGGACATGACGTCACGCGGTATTACCGTCGGGCCGTCACGATCGTCGATGCCGAGGAACTCGGCGGCGTCATGACGGAAAAGCTCGCCGAACTGTTCGAGGAAAACTCTGCGCCGCCCCCGCGCAGTTCGCATCGCACCAGGGCCATGGCGTGAGGCTGTCGCGACGGTCGGTTCTCGCTGGGCTCGCGGGGATTGCCGTCTGCGGCGTGGCTGCAGGCCGAAGTGCCTGGAGCCGGGCTGATCTGCGTGAACCTGTTGCGATCGAGATCAAGGCCGAACCTCTCGAGTCCCTTACCATCGAGGAGCCTGAACATCGCCGATTCGGGGAGCTTCATTTCCGGAGCGGGCTGATCCTCTCGAGTCCGTTCGAAGCCTTCGGAGGACTCTCCGGATTGTGGCGCTCTCGCGACGGCCGTTCGCTCGTCGGCATCACGGATCGGGCCTGCTGGCTGACTGTGCAGATCGTGAGCAGCGACGGACGGCTCACAGGACTGCGCAATGCCGTGATGGCGCCGATCATCGGCGCGTCCGGCGAGCCTCTGAGCGGCACGCACCACTTCGACACGGAAAGCCTCACGATCGTGCGGGGCGTCGCCTATGTAGGCGTGGAACGCAAGCATGCGGTCTTCCAGTTTCCCACCTTCGATCGTGATGGCGTGAAGGCTCGTGCCCGGCCCGTGCCGCTACCGGTCCTTGGCCCTCTGAAATCGAATCAGGGCCTCGAGGCGATCGGCGTCATCCCGGCGCCCCGCGATCTCGCGGGCTCTCTCGTGGCGATCGCGGAACGTGTCGACGATACGACGACGCGCGGATTCATCATCACGGGTCCGCAGCGGGGTGAATTCGAGATCGTGCTACGCGACGGCTTCGACGTGACGGACCTCGCATTTCTCGACGACGGAGACATGCTCCTGCTGGAGCGGCGGTTCACCATCCTGGGGGGGCCGGCCGCCCGAATCCGCCGCTTCCCTGCGGGCGTCATCCGGCCGGGCGCCACGCTCGACGGGCCCGTTCTCTTCGAGAGCGGAGCCGGAACGTGGATCGACAACATGGAAGGCATGAGTGTGCACCGCGAAGGGAGCGCCACCATCGTCACGCTCGTGTCGGACGACAATTTCAGCCCTCTGCAGCGCACGCTGCTGCTCGAGTTCGCTCTGACGCGCTGACCGCGCCTCCCCGTCGTTGCGAGCGCAGTGAAGCGATCCAGGAGCGCATCCGTCGACGGATAGATTGCTTCGCCTCCGGCTCGCAAGGACGGTAGAGGATCCAGCGCCTGCTCTCGTTTCCGAGTGTGCTCTTCCCTCCCTCACGCCCACTTCTTCATTGCGAACGAAGTGAAGCAATCCAGGTCACGGCGTCAGGATCAAGCACATCGCCGGCAGCTCGTTATGACGAAGTGGGCTTCGTAACGGCGCGATGGATACGACAATGGATTTCGTACGATTCCGCGCTGCTCTCCGGCAAAGGCGATCCGTAAGACCTACCGCATCGCCGGACGCGCTGCGACGAAGGCGCCGTAGGGCAGGATCGCGAGCGCCGCGATGGCGAGCTTCACGCCGAAATCCGCGAGCGCGAGATTGATCCATGGAATCATGACGCAGCTATCGGAAATCCCGATGTTGCCCAGAGTCTCGCTGATGGTCAGGCCGAGCCCGGGTATAGGTGCGCAGGAGAAAGCGATCGAGAAGAAGATCGCCGTGTCGAGACCCGACGATACGATCGACGACACGAAGGGAGGCAGCCACCAAGCCCGCTTGCGCAGACGATCGAAGATTGCGATGTCGAGGAGCTGGGCTACGAGAAAAGCGCTCCCGGAGGCGATGGCGATGCGCGGGGTCGCAAAAGCCACAGAGAGGATCACGGCCGCCAGGAAGCCGACATAGACGATCCGCCTCGCGCCGCGCGGGCCGAAGCGCCGGTTGGCGAGATCCGTGACCAGGAAACCGAAGGGGTAGCTGAATGCGCCCCAGGTCAGCAAATCCTCGCGGCCACCGATGTTGATCGGATACTGCACGAGAATGTTGGATGCGAGCACCACCGTCGCCATCGCCGCAACCGCAGCGAGAAAGGTGCGGTGGTTTTCGATCCGGGACGAAGTCATCGCAGAAAAGTTTCGGCTGTGCCAATGTCTCGCCGCGAACGCAAAAAAGGCGGCCCGAAGGCCGCCCGATGCAACCGAAGCCGGCGCCCTTTGCGTCAGGCGGCGGGCTGGAGCTTCTTCTGGATCTCGCGCTTCAGGGCGAGAGCGTTCGGCGACAGATCCTCTGCCTTCGCCTTGGCCAGGAAGGCGTCGAGGCCGCCGCGATGCTCCACGGAGCGAAGCGCATGGGCCGAAATGCGAAGCCGCACGGCCCGCTGCAAGGCATCCGACCGAAGGGTCACATTGCAGAGGTTCGGCAGGAAACGACGCTTGGTCTTGCGGTTCGAGTGACTGACAAGATTGCCGGTCAGAACGGCCTTGCCGGTCAGTTCGCAGCGGCGCGACATGATCTCAATCCCATTGTTGAAGGTGTCGCAGCCGCATGGCCGTGGGTTTGCGAAACGCAGATCCCACGCCGGGAGGACACCGGAAGTCCTGGAAGGCGCGAGCCTATAGGCCAGGAAGGGGTCCCGCGTCAAGAATGCCATGCCTGCCGCCTCGCATTTTCGGAGGCGCTGGGCCACGATTTGCTCCGATTCGTGTTGGACAAGCACCCGAGACTTCTTACGGAATCCTTTCATGCGTCGCTTGTCGATCCTGGCAGTTCTGATGCTGATGCCGGCCGGGCAGGCCGCCGCTGGAGGCGAGACCCTCAAGGTCGATTACGCCATCACCCTGGCGGGCCTGCCCCTCGGCAATGCCGATCTCGCATCCACTTTCGAGGGTGGAAAGTATCAGCTACAGCTCGCGGCAAAGTTGACCGGCCTTGCCGGAATGCTGACGGGGAGCAAGGGCGCCGCGACGGCATCCGGCGCGGTTGCGAGCCCGAACGTGCAGCCTGCGACCTTCGCCCTGACCTCCAGGACCTCGAGTGACCGGCGCACGATCCGGATGGGCATGGCAGGGGGCGGCATCGCGGCTCTGGAGGTCATGCCCCCGCTCGAAGAGAAGGCGGACCGAGTGCCGCTCGAGGAGGCCCACAAGCGCGGGGTGCTCGACCCGGTGAGCGCCCTCGTGATGCCCGTCATCGGAAAGGACCTCACGGATCCGGCCAATTGCAACCGAACCCTGCCGATCTTCGATGGCGGAGCGCGCTTCGACATCGTCCTGAGCTATGGGGAGACCAAGAGAGTCGAGAAGCCCGGCTACAGCGGCCCCGTTCTCGTCTGCAACGCGCGCTATGTTCCGGTGGCAGGTCATCGCGCCCTGCGTCCGGCGACCAAGTTCATGGAAGAGAACAAGGACATGTCGGTCTGGCTCGCTCCCGTCCCGGGGGCGCGCGTTCTCGTGCCGCTCCGGATCGCCGTACGGACCATGATCGGGATGAGCGTCGTCGAGGCCTTACAGTGGAATGCCCAATCCGAGGGGCAGCTTCAGCCTGCGGTCGGACGCCCGGTCCGCGCTGGGGCCGGCCGCTGAACCGATTCGGGGATCGAGGACCGGAGCGAGTTAACCCTGCCGAGCGGAATGGATTGCCAGATCCCGGCCTTTGGGCTCCGGTATCATATGCTTCGCCTCGGCATTATCCTGTCGACTTTCCTCATGGTGCTTCCCGCGGGCGCGAACACGGTCGCCTGCGGGGGCAACAGCCATTCCTATGCGGAGATCGTCGGGGGGCGCGGCCCGCATCGCCGGCCTGCCCCGCTCGAGGTGATGCCCGATTCGCTCTGCGCCGATCTGATCGAGGTGCGTCGCCGTGAGATCGATTCGATCGAACTCATGATCAATTCGGAAGGCTCGCGCGACTCCCAGGCGGAAGGATCCGACGGGATCTCACCGGGGAGGTCTCGGCCCGGACGCCCGCCCTATGGTCCGGGACGCTGAGCTGGGCTCCGGACGGGATCGTCCGCCGGGAACAGCGGGCCGAAGACCAGGGAAGATCGAGCTCGAGCAGGAGCTTGGCAGACAAAAGGGCTTCCATTCGAGGCGATTCCGCTCTGGCATCCCCGATCTCCAGGCTCCATATAGGCCTTGCCCGAGTCGCTCCCGGTGCGCGCCGGCTGTCGCTCCGGTTCGGGCTCGACCCCCGCAGCGGTTCCGGCGAGGGGGCTCCCATTTCCACCAGCGCCAGGAACCTTGAGGCGTTCGCCCGACACTTCCTCATGGCTCGCCGTTCCCTCCTTCCGCAGCTGCGTGCACGCGGCGTAACGGCCATTCTCGGCCCGACGAATACCGGCAAGACCCATTTCGCGATCGAGCGGATGCTCGGACACGAGAGCGGCATGATCGGGTTGCCCCTGCGCCTGCTCGCGCGGGAAGTGTATCAGCGGGTTGTCGAGAAGGCCGGTGCGGCCAACGTCGCCCTCATCACCGGCGAGGAGAAGATCAAGCCGGACCGGCCGCGCTATTGGATCTCGACGGTCGAGGCGATGCCGCGTGATCTCGATCTGGCCTTTGTGGCCGTCGACGAGATCCAACTCGCCAGCGATCTCGACCGCGGCCATGTCTTCACCGATCGGCTCCTCAACCAGCGGGGGCGCGAGGAGACGCTCCTGATCGGGTCCGCAACGATGCGGCATCTCGTCGAGGCGCTGATCCCGGGCGTCCATATCGTGACCCGGCCACGCCTGTCGAAGCTCACCTTCGCGGGGGAGAAGAAGATTTCGCGCCTGCCGCACCGCACGGCAATCGTCGCGTTCTCGGCCGAGGAGGTCTATGCCATCGCCGAGCTCATCCGGCGGCATCGCGGCGGCGCCGCCGTCGTGCTCGGAGCTCTGTCGCCCCGGACCCGCAACGCACAGGTCGAGCTCTACCAGTCGGGCGACGTCGATTACCTCGTCGCGACCGACGCGATCGGGATGGGCCTCAACCTCGACGTCGATCACGTCGCTTTCGCGTCGGACAAGAAGTTCGACGGCTTCCGCTTCCGGAAGCTGTATCCTCCGGAGCTCGGGCAGATCGCCGGCCGGGCCGGGCGCTTCATGCGCGACGGGACCTTCGGGACGACCGGACGCTGCCCGCCCTTCGACAATGAGACTGTTCAGGCTCTCGAGAACCACTTCTTCGACCCCGCTCGCGTCATCCAATGGCGCAATCCGGATCTCGACTTTTCGTCGCTGTCCTCCCTGCGTGCGGGACTCGCGGCGCCTCCGGTGGAGCACGGGCTCTTGCGGGCCCCGATGGGCGAGGACGTGGCGGCGCTCGAGGTCGTCTCCCGCGAGGACGACATCGGCAGGCTGGCTCGCTCGCGCGGCTCCGTGGAGCGGCTCTGGCAGGTCTGCCAAGTCCCCGATTATCGCAAGGTTTCGCCGCAGACCCATGCGGATCTCGTAGGCCAGCTCTACCGCTTCATCATGCGCGAGGGCGCCATTCCCGCGGACTGGTTCGCGCGGCATATCAGCATGGTCGATCGGACGGATGGCGATATCGACACCCTGTCGAACCGCATTGCCCAGGTGCGAACCTGGAGCTTCGTCGCGAACCGTCCGGACTGGCTGAAAGATCCGGAGCATTGGCAGGGCGTTGCCCGTCAGGTAGAGGACAAGCTGTCGGACGCCCTTCATGAGCGGCTCGCCCAGCGCTTCGTTGACCGGCGCACGAGCGTTCTGATGCGGCGCCTCAGAGAGAATGCGATGCTCGAAGCTGAGATTACGGCCGCTGGCGATGTCACCGTCGAGGGCCAGCACGTCGGCCACCTGCACGGATTTCATTTCGTGCCCGACCCGCAGGCGGAGACTGCCGAGGCCAAGACCCTACGCAACGCCGCCGGGAAGGCACTCTCGGGAGAGATCGAGGCGCGTGCGGACCGGTTCGAATCGGCGCCCGACGCCACGATCGTGCTCTCGAATGACGGGACGATCCGCTGGCTCGGCGACCCTGTCGCGAAACTCGAGCCCGGAGACAAGGTCTTCGAGCCGCGCTTCCGCATCCTGGCGGACGAGCAGCTCACCGGGGCTGCGCGCGACAAGGTGGAGAACAGACTCCGCGCCTGGCTGAAGGCCTATGTCACGCGGCTTCTCGGCCCTGCGATGCAGCTCGAAGTGCTACCCGAGCTCACCGGAATTGCCCGGGGCATCGGGTATCAGATCGCCGAGGCCTTGGGTGTTCTCGAGCGCTCGAAGGTGCTCACGGAAGTGCGCGGCCTCGATCAGGAAGGGCGTGCCGCCCTGCGCCGGGCCGGCGTGCGCTTCGGCGCCTATCATCTCTATCTTCCGGCGCTCCTGAAGCCGGCGCCCCGTACTCTGGCGGCCCAGCTCTGGGCCTTGCAGAACGGTGGCCTGGACCAGAAGGGCATCGATGAGATCGCTCATCTCGCGGGATCCGGACGGACCTCGATCCCCGTGGATTCCAGCATCGCCCCGGGCCTTTACCGGGCGGCCGGTTTCCGGGTGTGCGGCGCGCGCGCCGTGCGCGTCGACATCCTGGAGCGACTCGCCGATCTCATTCGGCCGGCGATCGCCTATCGACCGGGCACGACGCCTGGCGATCCGCCGGCAGGGGCAGCGGACGGTGACGGCTTCGTGAGCACCGTCGCCATGACCTCTCTCGTGGGCTGCTCGGGAGACGATTTTGCATCGATCCTGAAGTCGCTCGGCTATGTCATGGAGACACGGCAGGGCCCTGCCATCACGGTTCCTCTCGTGCCGGCCGCGGCCTCGGTGCCCGTGACACCGGCGAACGGACCTGCTGCCGCCTCGCCCGACAATGTCGCCGCTGAGCCTTCGGGAAGCGAGGAGGCCGGCGATGCTCCGGTCGCGGAGGATGTGGCACCCGCGGACGAGGCGATCACGCAGGAGGCTCCCGAGGATGATCGGCCGGCAGATCATCCCGCGGCGGCTGCAGGCGAGCCCGAAGCTGTTTCAGCCGTAGAAGAGCCCGCCGACGAGGTCGAGGCTGTTGGCGTTTCCGATGCGACCGCCGAGGCGGGGACCGAACGGACCGAAGAGGCCGACACGGCCGCGCCGGTCGAGGCTTCGCCTGCGGAGGGTGCTGCGCCGACCGAGGGAGAAGCCTCCGCCGAGACTGCTTCCGCAGAATCGGAAGAGATCCGGGCCGAGGGCGCAGTGGACGCGGCTGCAACGCCCGAGCCGACCATGATCGAGGTCTGGCATATCGGCCGGCGCCATCACGAGCGGCGCCCGAACCGCAATCGCGGCAAGGGGCGGGGGAGCGACCAGGCCGGAGAGCGGCAGGAGCGCCGTCCCCATCCGCGGGGTGAGCGCCCGGACCGCCGTGACCGGCCCCAGCGTCCCGACTTAGCTGCCCGGGACGGGGCTTCCGGTCCTGCCGGCGAGGGCCGCCCGGCTCGTCCCCAGCGTCCTGGGCGTCATGACGAGCGGCGTGGCCCGTGGCCCGACCAGCGGCATGAGCACCGGGGCGATCAGAGGCGTGAGCGTCCGGATCACCGTCGCGAGGAGCGGCGGGACCGCGCTCCGGACCCCAATTCGCCTTTCGCCAAGCTCCTCGCACTGAAGGCGCAGCTCGAAGACAAGGGAAACCGCTGATCGAGGGCTCCGCTCGCACCGAACGGAGTGCGGGCCGAGCCGGAGGATGTCTGGGCCACGATGAGCCGCCAGGACCGGCAACGCCTCGACAAGTGGATTTGGTTCGCGCGTCTCGCCAAGACGCGCACGCTCTCTGCGAAGCTCGTCGCGTCCGGCTTCGTGCGCGTCAATGGGCATCGGGTCGAGACCCCCGCGAAGCCTCTGGCGATTGGTGACGTGGTCACTGTCGCGCTCGGGCGAACCACTCTGGTGTTGCGCGTGGAAGGCCTCGGGTCCCGCCGTGGCCCCGCTGAGGAAGCCAGGACGCTCTATACGGACCTCGCCCGCGACGACAGCCCCCTTGCTCCCGTGGACGGCAAGAGCTAAGCGCGACTGCACGCCGGTGAGGGAGTGTTCGAGCCGGTGCGCAGAAACGAGAGGCTCATGACCTACGTCGTTACTGAGAACTGCATCAAGTGCAAATACATGGACTGCGTGGAGGTATGTCCGGTCGACTGCTTCTACGAAGGCGAGAACATGCTCGTCATTCATCCGGACGAGTGCATCGATTGCGGTGTGTGCGAACCTGAATGCCCGGCCGAGGCGATCAAGCCCGATACAGAGCCCAGGCTTGAGCAGTGGCTCAAGCTCAACGCCGATTTTGCCAAGACCTGGCCGAACATCACGCAGAAGAAAGAGCCTCCTTCGGACGCGAAGGAGTTCGACGGCAAGCCCGGAAAATACGAGACATATTTCTCTCCGAATCCGGGCGAAGGGGACTGATTCTGGCTGTGCCGATGTTCCGTTACACGAGGGATCGGCGCTGTCGCCCTGGAATTCTTTTGCTTTTTTCGCGATCCTGTGATAGGTTCCGCGAATGCCGTCGCACGCGCCCGGCGTGCCGACTACTCCCGCAGGCGAGCGGTTCACAGAAGATGATGAATTGACGTGAACGTCCCACGACCAAGACGGCCCAACAGCGTCGCGGTCAGGGAATCCTGGGCGTTTGCCACAAACCGGTGAGCATGGGAGTTGGCGAAACGAAGGTTTCGCGGCGGATTGTGTGTTGTTCCTGCGGGCATCCCGTCGGAACTGGATCATGCCCTGCCGTCAGGCACGGGTGTTGTAGGAGGCCTTTCTCGCATGACGACCGCTAAGAAGTCTGCCCCGCGTCTGGGATTCAAACCCGGTGAAGCAATCGTTTATCCGGCGCACGGCGTCGGGCGCATCACCGCGATCGAAGAGCAGGAGATCGCAGGCTTCAAGCTGGAGTTGTATGTCGTCTCCTTTGAGAAGGACAAGATGGTTCTTCGCGTTCCGACCGCGAAGGCAGCCAGCGTCGGCATGCGCAAGCTGGCCGAGCCCGTCCTCGTCGGAAAGGCTCTCGAGGTCCTGACCGGGCGCGCGCGCGTGAAGCGCACCATGTGGTCCCGTCGCGCCCAGGAATACGAGGCGAAGATCAATTCCGGCGACCTGATCGCGGTGGCCGAGGTGGTCCGTGACCTCTACCGCTCCGAGGCGCAGCCGGAGCAGTCCTACAGCGAACGTCAGCTCTACGAGGCCGCCCTCGACCGGATCGTGCGCGAGATTTCCTCGGTCAACAAGATCACCGAGACCGAAGCCCTGAAGCTCATCGAGCAGAGCCTCGCGAAGTCGCCGCGGCGTACGAAAGCCACGGAAGAGCCCGAGGATCTGCAGGACGAGGCTGCCTGACGCGGCCGCTTCCTTCCCGCAATGCGCGAAAAGCCCGGCTTGGCCGGGCTTTTTGCATATCTGCACAGGCTCCCTTGCATGAGCCTGCCGTTTGGACTTCTGCAAGCAGTAGTCTCCCCTCGAAGACTCGTTTCCATCCGGGCGTGACGGCCCGTCGCAGCGCAAATCGGGTGGCGTGGCAAAAACTTGACCGTCCGCCTCGAACTTTTTGCCTCTCCGTAAGTTGCATAGGGGGCAAGGGAGGCCGCGATGGGAGAAATCTCAGGGGTACGTCGTCGTTTCGTCCGCGCCGCGATGGACGCCCCATTCCTGGAACGTGAGGAAGAACGTGAACTAGCTGTACGCTGGCGAGAGAAGAGGGACGAAGCGGCACTCCACCGCCTGACCTCGGCGCATATGCGCCTCGTGATTTCGCTCGCGACACGGTTTAGGCATTACGGGCTTCCGATGGCGGATCTCGTTCAGGAGGGGCATGTTGGCCTTCTCGAAGCGGCGGCCCGGTTCGAACCGGAACGCGACGTGCGCTTCTCCACCTACGCGACATGGTGGATCCGCGCCTCGATTCAGGACTACATCCTGCGCAACTGGTCAATCGTCCGTGGCGGCACGAGCTCGGCCCAGAAGGCGCTGTTCTTCAACCTGCGCCGTCTCCGCGCCCGGCTGACCCGAGGCGGCGAGGAGCGGATTGCCGACGAGGTGCACGGAAAGATTGCCGAGGCGATCGGCGTCTCGCGCAAGGACGTCGCGCTCATGGATGCCCGGCTCTCGGCGCCGGACACCTCCCTCAATGCGCCTATGCAGGACGCCGATTCCTCGGGTTCCACCGAGCGAGTCGAGTTTCTCGTCGACACCAGCCCGCTCCCGGACGAGAAAGTCAGCGAAGTCATCGACAACGAGCGCCGGGTACGCTGGCTCCAGCAGGCGCTCGAGGTTCTGAACGAGCGCGAGCTCAGAATCCTGCGGGCGCGCCGTCTCGACGACGAGCAGGTCACGCTCGAGTTCCTCGGAGATCGACTTGGTATCTCGAAGGAGCGCGTCCGACAGATTGAGAACCGCGCCCTCGAAAAGCTGAAGCGCGCCCTGATCGACCGCCACCCACACGCGACCGGCGCTTTCGTGTGAGGGGCGTTCAGCTTTCGAATGCAGAGCAGCCAACCTAATCCGCTGCCCTTCGGGCGTCGACCTTGCCCGCTGGGTGAGAGGTGAAGACCGTGGCGCTGCACATCACTTCGCCTCGTGTGAGAGAGGTCGCCCCGATTTGGCAGAACGAACCCAAAAGTGATGTATTCACAGTGCCATATCTTCACTTCACTCCTTGTGAGAGAGGTTGCCCCAGAGGCGGGTGAGGGGAAACGCTGCGCTTTCCGATAAGGCTCTTTACTCGACCACGATCTTATAGCGTTCGCCAGCCTTGAGCGGCACCGGGCGGTCAAGGCCGTTCAGGAGCAGGAAGCGCTCCAACGGCCGATCGGAGGCCATCCGGGCCGCCATGGTTTCAGCCGTGTCGCCCTGTGTCGCTGTGACCACCTGCAGGCGCAGTGGCCGGATCGAGGCCGCCTCTTCGGCGGACAAGGCGCGCACCGTCGGCAAGGTCCGGCGGAAGAGCGCCTCGACATCGTCCACCCCGGCCCGTGAGGCGAGAATCAGACGGAAGGTGGTGCTGCCGATCCTGACGGCGGCCAGCCTGAAGGCCCAGTCCTTGCCGCGCGACAGGGCGACGACCGCCGGCAGGCCGTTGACCATCATCGTCTCGACACTGTCGGGTTCGATTGTGTCGGACCAGGTCGATCGCAGCACCTCCTCGAGGCTCTGGCCGCTCGGCGTCTCGGTCGCATCGAAGAGCAGGCGGCGAGTCCCATCGCCGGTGGCGCCCATGACGGCCTGCGCCGTGTTCTCGAGCGTGAAACCCTCGGGCGCATCGAAGGCGACGCGTAGGCGCCCGTGCAGGAACCGGCGCCCCCGGACGACGCCGTCGGCCGGATCGTCCCCGTAGGCGAGATTGTCGATCGTTTCGAGGTAGCGCCGGCGGTCACTCTCGCCGATCCCCGGGGCGCCGCTGCGGCGCGCCGCCTGCGTCGCGAGGTGGATCCGCTCCTTCGTACTCGGATGCGTCGACAGCATGTCTCCTACGGGCCGGTCGTGATCCTCGCTGCCGCCGAGACGCCCGAGCGAGGAGAGGAAACGTGGAGCTCCGAACGGGTCGTAACCGGCCCGCGCAAGGACCTTCACACCGGCCTGATCGGCTTCGTGTTCCTGGCTCCGCGAGAAGCTCGCGAGCACGAAGCGGGATTGCTCCCGCACCACGGCAGCTTCGGCCGGATCGTTCAACACGTCCTGGGCAACCTGGCTGATCAGGGCGGAGCGGGCGACGAGCTCGTTGCGGAGCGCCGCATGGCGCAGGGTGACGTGCGCAATCTCGTGGGAGATCACGGCCGCGAGCTCGGCGGTGTCATTCGCGAGAGCAAGCAGGCCGCGCGTCAGATAGAGGCGGCGGCTCGGCAGCGCGAAAGCGTTCACGACCGGAGAGTTCAGGATCGTGACCTGGTAGGTTTCGTCCGGGCGATCGCTCGCGGCCACCAGCCGTCCGGCGATTTCGGTGGCCAGTCGCTGGGCCGCCGGTGTGCGAAGCTCACCCCCGAAGGCCGCAACGAGGCGCGCATGATCCCGATCGGCGGGTTTCTCCGCAACGGTCCGCGGTGCCGAAGGCGGAAGGGGAACGGGCGCCGTCGCGCCGACGATGGCGCAGCCGGCCAAGAGCCCGCTTGCCAGCGCGAGACAGGCCAGCCTCCCAAACGGTCTTGCGAGCGCTTTCATCGCCATAGTCCTGCCGGCGCACGGACAGCTTCGATGAAGCTCGCGAGAGGCTCCGTAAGAAAACCCTTGTTCATCATCTCGAAGGCTGCCGCCGGTCGTCCTGCAAGACCTCGATCGTTTCAGGCGCGGTGACTGTGAGCGCGGGCCCGCCTGCATTCTCCACCAGACCGCGGACCCGAACCACGCGTCCCCTCAGCGCATCCGCCGAAAGCCCCGAATCGAGGAGACGGAGCCAAGCCTTTTTCGGCAGGACGACAGTGACATCGTGAGACCAATCCGATCCGAAATTCAGATAAGTGCGACTCTGCCGCTCGCCAACGCTGCGAATCCTTCCCTCGATGAGGACGAATTCTCCAACGAGTCCAAGAAGGCGGGACAGCTCCGCAACGGAAGCGGGCTTATAGCGCTCCAGCTGCCACACACCAAGACCCTGCTGCCGAGCTTCGTTCTCGACGGCCAGGAGGTCGGTGCGGCAGAGCACGGGCGCAGCAGCCGGGTCGACCAAGGCAGGGCCTGCGGAGACGAGATCGGCAGCCAGATCGACCTCGGGAGAGGTCAGGGTTCGCAGATGCGCTTCGATCCGGTTCCAGCGGTCTCGACGGCCATTCGACTGGACGGCGAGGTCGGCGCCGGTCTGGCCGCGCAGACGGCCGAGCGCCTGCTCGCGCTCCGGGCCGGACTCGGGCAGCCGTATGTCGGCCAGTCGGGCGAGGCCAGCCCCGGCGAGCGTTAGGTCACCATTGTCGGCCACGGCCTCGAGCCGATCCGACGAGGACTCCGTAGTACACAGGGTAGTCGGGTCCCGGGCGTGAGCGCCGGAGGCGAGGACGAGCAGGAGGATCAGGGCGATCACGACAGGCATGCCGCCGCGATACACCACCCGCCCGCATAGGCGAAGGTCGAGGCGCTATGAACCGGCTCCTCCAGGTCCAAAACGAGGCGCTGCCTTGCGCCACGTCGAAACCCGCGTTGGCAGGAAGGATCGGGCGATGCTATACGGGAGCCGTGGGTCTCCGTAGCTCAGCTGGACAGAGCACAGGTTTCCTAAACCTGGGGTCGCAGGTTCGAGCCCTGCCGGGGACGCCACCCATCATCGCCATAGTGAAAGCACGCGCTAAGAATGCTTACGACAGCGTGCGCGTCCCATCCGTCGGGCGTGGAACGGTGAATCGTGAGCGGCCGGTCGCTAATCGCGATTTCCTGTAGGCGGCAGCGTGCAGGCCCTGACGTCCCGACCCTCAATCCGTTGTCGCGCCGGCCGCAGCGACGAGCTTCTCGTGTTTGGCGAGCTCGCTCTCGAAGAACTTCTCGGCCGTTGCCGGATCGCTTCCGATAATCGTCACGCCTTGCGAGGCGAATGCATCCTTCATCTTCTGCGTTGCCAGTACGGTCCTGGTTTCCGAGTAGAGCCGATCGACGAGCGGCTTTGGAAGACCTGCAGGAGCGATCATCGCGATCCAGGCATCGAAGCTGTAATCTTTCAGCCCTGACTCGGCCAATGTCGGAACGTCCGGAAGCGCCTCGATTCGTGTCGGCGTGGAGACCGCTATGGCGCGCAGCGTGCCGCTCTGAATTTGAGGAAGGGCCGCCGTCGCTGACAGAAAGCCGATCTTCACATGGCCGGCGATGAGGTCGTTGGTCAGTGGTCCCGTCCCACGGTAAGGCACATGACGCATGTCGACGCCTGCTTCCGTCGTGAACAGCACTCCTGCGAGATGCAGCGCGCTGCCATTGCCGGCCGATCCATAATCGAGGGCTCCGGGTTTCTCCTTTGCGAGAGCGATCAGGTCCCCGGCCGTTCTGACAGGCAAAGAGGGATGCGTGACGAGTACGAGCGGAACCGTGCCCACGACCGTAATCGGGGTGATGTCTTTGAGACTGTCGAACGAGATCGACTTGATGATGAACGGACTGATGACGTGGTTGGATGACGTCATGCCGATCGTGTAGCCATCCTTCTCCGCACGGATCATCTCACCGGTTCCGATCACACCGCCTGCGCCGGGCCGGTTGTCGATCACGAATTGTTGGCCCATCGTAGTGGCCAGTTCCTCGCCGAGCGCGCGGGCGACGATGTCGACGGTCGATGCCGCTGCGAGCGGAACGATCACACGGATAGGGCGGCTGGGGTATGTCTCCGCCGAAGCAAGCGATGTAGCAAACGAGAACGACAGGAGCGATGCGCCCAGGAGCAGCGTGCGCCGGATTATGTTGTTCGAAGTAACCATGAGGCTCCCTCCCGATGATGTTCGACTCATGACGAGTGTTGTTGGCGCAGCTCGTCGAACGAGACGAGCACGCCGGCTATGGCGCTGGCTGCCACCGTCGGAGGGCTTGCCAGCCAGACTTGTCCGGGGCCGGAGCGGCCCGGGAAATTGCGGTTGATCGCGCTGACCGTCACCTGGTCGGCGCGGACCGATGAGCCCGGGCCGCAATTCGCGCAGGCGCCGCAACTCGGCTCGAGCAATTCGGCGCCGACCCGGCGGAACGTGTCCAGGTAGCCTTGCTCCACGCAGTAGTCCCGGACTGCGGCCGTGCCGAACTGCAGATACAGCTTCACATGCGGAGCGACCTTGAGTCCCTGGGCGTCCGCCCAGGCGAGGACCTCGTGGTACCGATCGAAATCCTCGCGCTTGCCGGCCGTGCAGGATCCGCCATAGGCGATGTCGAATCTCACCCGCTCGGCAAGATCATCCAGCTTGATGCCGTTGCCTGGGTCTCCCGGCGCGGCGACCATAGGCACGACGCGCGCGCAGTCGACTTTGATGACGTCTGCATAATGGGCGCCGTCGTCGCTGCGCATCCAATCTTCGATCTTGAATGTGATGCCGCGGCGTTCCCGCAGAAAGCGCACCGTTTCTGCATCTGGCGCGACGATTCCCGTGAAGCCGCCAAGCTCGGCGGTCATGTTGGTGAGCGTCGCCCGCTCGTCGGTCGTGAGTTCCGATATCGCCGATCCGGCGAACTCGAACACTTTGCCGACTCCCGTGCCGGATTTCAGCGACGGCAGCGCCAGAAGGTGAAGAACGATGTCCTTGGCGGTGACGCCCCGCGGAATCGGTCCCACCAGCTCGACGCGCAGCGCTTCGGGAACGGTGAGGCGCACGGCGCCCGTCACCATGCTGTTGGCCATGTCGGTCGTGCCGACGCCGAAGGCAACACAGCCGAGTGCCCCGCTGTGAGGCGTGTGGGAATCGGTGCCGACGATCAGCTGGCCCGGCAGTGCGTAGCTCTCGGCCATCATCGCATGAGAGATGCCTTCGGACCCCTCTCCGCTGGCCAGATAGCCGTGGGAACGCAGACCATATTCAGCGACGAAGTCGCGGTGTGCCGCCGAGAGTCCACGCACTTCCGGGATCAGGCCGGCCTGGACGTGAACCGGGCTGCGATGGACATACGAGAGATGATCCTCGAAGCAGATGATGGTGCCGGAGTCCCGGAGCGGAGCGGGCTTTCCGAAGGTCTTGTGCAGGAGATGACTGCACATGCCGGTGTAGTATTCGTGGATGAACCGAAAGTCCGCCCTCACGAACCCACCGGCGCCAGGGCGCAGGACTCCGGTATCCGCAGTCTTCACTGCATGACGCGCAATGATCTTTTCGAAGAGCGTTTGTGGCTTGGCTGACTCGGCCGCCTGTTCGGGCCCGGTGTTCACCCGCGAAGTGAGAAGCCGCTGCTGGCCGTAGCGCAACAAGCCGCCGCTGCGCAGGATGGTCGCCGCGAGAGCGTCTCTCCCGGCAACGAGCTCCTCGATATCGATCTCCTCTCCCCGCGCGATGCGGTCCAGCAGACCGAAGTCGGTCGATGTGAACAGGCCGAGATTGTCCGCATTCTGCCGATAGATTCGCTCGAAGCTCTCGGCGATGACGAGACGGATCCCGGCCGCCAGTTCCGCAGCCGGACTGTGCTCACGCGATGAGCCCTTGCCGTAGCGGCGCCCGGCTACCGTGATGCCGAAGCCGCCACTCCGGATCGCATTCTCGCCGATGGGGCGGACGTCCCCTGCTTTGAAGCCCGTATAGGGATGCGCCCCGAGACGGTCGTCATAATAGACGAGCGACGGAATGGGCGTGATCTCGTCCGTCGAAATGTCGTCCCGGAGAGGAAGGGCCTCAACGAGCGTCAGCCGGCTGCCATCGAGTTGTGCCTGCACCTTCGCGGGATCGGCGCTGAGGAAAAGGGTTCGACTGTAGAAAGAAAGTTTCGTCATGGGTGGCTCTCGCGCATCATTATCGCGAGGATGCCGCACGCTGGCTTGCTAAGACAGGATGGGGGGCATCGCAGAACGCGATGGCTCAGGCTGGCCCCGGAGATGACGACACGGATGGCGCCTCAGCCCTGCAGGACATTGATAAAGGCCTGAGTGGCTGGCGGGCATGGGGTCTTCCGCAATGCGCAGATATGTAAGTTCCGCTCGCTCCAGGATTCGGCAAGCATCCGCCGGGCGAAGCGATTGGTGCCAGCATAGGCAGATGCGGCGCTCTTCGGAACGATGGCAATCCCGAGACCAGCTTCGACCATGCGGCAGACCGCATCGAAGCTGTTGACCGACACACAGATGTTGAGGGGCAGATCCGACTCTGCCGCCTTTGCGCGGATCAGGCGGTCGAGGGAGCCTCCCGCCTGGATGGTGACCATCGGGTGAGAGATCACTTCGGCGAAGGTGAGAGACTGCTTCCGTGCCGCATCATGGCCCCTCGGGAGCACCACCATCAGGGGGTCCTGTGCGAAGAACCATGCCTCGATCCCGGACGGGACCTCGAGGGCGACGCCGATGCCGACATCCGCCCGATCGTCGAGGCAGGCGCGCACCACCTCCTGCGAAGAGCATTCCTGGAGTGCCACATCGATGGCCGGATAATCGGCGCGAAACGCCCTCAGCCGTTCGGGAAGGTAGCCCACGATGGCCGACGCATTCGCGACGACCCGCAACATCCCCGAAAGCTGACCGGTCTGGGCCTGAATGTCTCGCGCGAGGGAGCGAAGGTCCGCCTCGATCCGGGTAGCGCGATCAAGCGCAATTCGCCCGGCATCGGTCAGGGCTATTCCTCGGGGTGACCGGACGAACAATGGCGCACCAAGCACCTGCTCCAGATCTGCGATCCGGCGGCTCAGGGCCGATGTCGCGATATGCTCCTTCTCGGCGGCACGCGCCAGGGAACCCTCGCGCGCCGCCGACAGGAACAAGCGCAGACTGTAGGGATCAACGCGAAGCGCCAAAGCTTTCCTCGGCCCAGGAGGGCAGAACTGCCGATATCACTCGGTGACGGCAGTAACATACGTCAACGGCCCCGCTGAAACCCTCCCGCGTCAGGATCGTTCACCCGGTTTGGCGGCAAATCAGGAGAGAGGCATGGGACGAGCGATCAGCCGCAAGAAGGCCCTCGTGGTCGAGGACGAGGAGACGCTTCGGGATCTCGCCGCCGCCATGCTCGAAGAGACCGAACTCGAAGTGGTCGAATGCGCCTCGGCCGAAGCCGCCGTGGCTTATCTGGATCGATGCGCTCCCGACGTCGCTCTGATCTTCACCGATGTATGGCTCGCAGGCGCCATGGACGGGGTTGAGCTTGCTCGTCGAGTCGGGAAGAACTGGCCTTGGGTTCGGGTCGTCGTGACCACCGGTTTCCCGGATGACCGGGTGCGGCAACTGCCCGCAAACGCAATCTTCATGTCGAAGCCCTGGCGAGCCCTCGAAATATTGATGCAGGCAGAGCGCGCCTCATTGAGGCAGTAGTCTCCACCACGATGATGCTGCGGATACTAGTCGTATTCGCAAACAGAGTTCGACCCATACGCCTCCGCTTGTGAGCGACCGGGCCTTTCGTCACGATTAGTCTATGTGAATGCCGTTGCGGAAACCCCCTGTAGGATGACCTCAGTCAGGGCAGGCCGTCGAGCCGCCCGGTTGAGGTTGCCGAGCAGACATGAAAGTACGAATCCGTAGAAGTTGCGTCGCTCGGGGCAGAGGGTCCTCGGGACGGTCACACCTGCTTGCGACGAGCACGCTCGTCATCCGCTTCGGCCTGTGCCGTGTTCCTCCCAGGATTCGGGCACGGAACGCAGTCGTGTCCGTCGGTGTTGCATGACATCGGGATCTGCACCGAAGGAACAGGCACATAAGCCTGCCACGTTCTCCCGATCCGAATTGCTTGGCGCTCTGCCGCATCTGCGCGCCTTCGCGATCTCGTTGACCGGCAATGTCGATGCCGCCGACGATCTCGTTCAGGACACGCTCGTGCGCGCTCTGTCGAAGGATCACCTGTTCACGCCGGGCACCTGCCTGCAGGCGTGGCTCTTCACCATCCTGCGCAATCTGTTCCATACGCATCATCGGCGATGCCGTCGCGAGATGGAGGATCCCGACGGCAACCACGCACGGCGCCTCTCCGTCATGCCGAACCAGGTCGGGGTGATCGAGTTCGGCGAGCTTCGCGAGGCGCTGGCGCAATTGCCCGCGGAACAGCGCGAGGCGCTTCTGCTCGTGACCGCAGAGGACTTTTCCTATGAGGAGGCGGCGCGCATCACCGGCGCGCAGATCGGTACCATCAAGAGCCGCGTGAATCGCGCACGCAACCGGCTCGCCGAGATCATGCAACTCGACGATCTCGACGAAATTGGTCCCGACCGTGTCGTGCGGGCTATTCTTTACAGCCCTCACACGGGAAGATGAATCCTGTCGGGCCATGATGCGGATCAACGTGAGAGGCGCGCAACGATTCGCATCGACAGACAGGAGCCCGGGCGAGCCGGTCAGAAACGAGCCGCAGTGCTGCGGTTGCCGAAGCGGCAATCCGTCAAGTGCCTTCTCGTTTCCTCGCGACTGGAAGGACACCTCATCGCGCCGTCGTCGTGGGCTCGCTGCCGGCAATCTGCCGTGCCCCGGGTGGAAGCTGCAATTCCTTCGTGATCGTGATCTGCCCGATCGGTTCTGCAAGGGAGCTTCCGCCGACGAAAAGCTGGATGGCTCCGGCTTCGACGACATAGGTCCCGTCGTCGCGATGGAATCCCAGATCGCGGACCGGGACGGACAGGACGACCGAGCGTTGCTCGCCTGCCTGCAGCGCAACCTTCCGGAAGGCTTTGAGTTCACGCAGCGGCCGAGAGCGGCTCGCAACCGGATCACGGATATAAAGCTGCACGACTTCCTGCCCGGGCCGCGCACCGGCATTCCGCAGAGTGACCGTCACTGCGAGAGTATCACTGGGCGTCAGCATCGTGTCCGCGATGGACGAACCGAGATATTCGAAGCGGCTGTAGCCGAGCCCATATCCGAAGGGGAACAGCGGCGTCACCGCCTCGTCGATGTAGTTCAGGGTGAACCGATTGTTCTCCAGTGTCGGTCGCCCGCTCGGAAGCCTGTTGTAGTAGATCGGGATCTGGCCGACGCTGCGAGGCCAACTCACGGGCAGCTTTCCGCTCGGTGTGACATCGCCGAAAAGAACATCCGCGACGGCGGAGCCGCCCTCGGTCCCCGGATACCAGGCCATCAGGATGGCCGGGATCGTCTCGGCGAGGTCGTCGAGAATCAAAGGGCGCCCGGCGACGAGCACGAGCGCCATGGGCTTTCCGAGTTCGGCCAGAGCGCGCAGGATCGCGGGCTGCCGGCCGTTCAAGCCGAGGTGAGCCCGCGAGGCGGCCTCTCCCGAAAGAGTCTCCGGCTCACCGAACACCGCAATGACGAGATCCGCCTGCCGGGCCGCCTCGAGTGCCTCGGCAAACCCGTCGTCGCGGGAACAGAGCCGGTCGCAAGCCGCGTGATACGAGACCGCGATCCCGCTCGATCGGGCACGCCACTTTATACCTTCGAGGATCGTAACGCTGTCCGAAGCATGCGCACGCGCCGCATGAGGCCCGAGCTGGTCGCGAGGCGCATCGGCCAAGGGGCCGATTACCGCTATGCGGCGGACGTCCGGTCCGATCGGCAGGACATCGCCCCGGTTGTGCAGGAGAACGAGCGTCTCGCGTGCGACCGCGCGGCTCGCCGCACGGGCCTCGGCGGATGGAAAGACTGCATCGACGTGGGCGGGATCCGCATCCGGACGGTCGAACAGGCCAAGGCGAAACTTCACGCGCAGCACTCGGCGCGCGGCTTCGTCGACGGCCTCGATCGGAACCCGTCCTGCACGGACCTCGTCGGGAATGTGCTGGATGTAGAGCTCTCCCATCATGTCCATGTCGACGCCGGCGAGCAGAGCTTTGCGTGCGGCCTCGGCCTCGGTCGCGGCCACGCCGTGGCCGAGCAGCTCGTGAATTCCCGCCCAATCGGACGTCACGAAGCCATCGAAGCCGATCTCGTCGCGCAGCACCTTTTCGAGAAGCCAGGAATTGGCGGTTACCGGAACGCCGTTCAGCGCAGTGAAGGCAGCCATCACGCTCACGGAGCCGGCGGCAAAGGCGGCCCGGAACGGCGGGAGATAGAGGTCGCGCAACTCGGCCGGAGGGATGGAGGACGCGTCGTAATCGCGCCCGCCCTGCGGCGCCCCGTAGCCGGCGAAATGTTTCACGGCCGTCGCAAGCCCGCCCTGGCGGAAGCCCTCCACGCGGGCTGCGGTCAGGACGGCCCCGAGATGCGGATCTTCCCCGAAGCCCTCGACGATCCGGCCCCACCTGATGTCACGGGACAGGTCGGCCATCGGCGCAAAAGTCCATTGCACGCCGATATGAGAGGCCTCCCGCGCGGCCCAGGCCGCGGCCTCGCGGGAGCGCTCCGGATTGAAGGCAGCCGCCTCGCCGAGAGGGATGGGGAACTGCGTGCGAAAGCCATGCAGGACGTCGAGGCCGAACAGCGGCGGGATTCCGAGACGCGATTGCCGGGCAAGCGCCTGCGCCCTGGCGATGTCTCCCGCGGCATTGAAGTTGAGGAGCGCGCCGATGCGCCCCTCCGAGATCTCGTTCCATTTCAGGGGCGGGCCGTGCGAGACGAGATTGAGTTGTCCGATCTTCTCCTCGAGGGTCATTCGCCGGAGGAGGTCCTCCACTTGCGTCTCGACAACATCGTCCCGCGCCGTCGCGGGCCATCCCGAAACCGCAGGGTCGGCTTTGCTTTCCTGGGAGACGATGGGCGAATTGAACGGGAGCGTCGCGAGGATCACGACGAGAGCACGGGCGAAGCGAAGCGGCAACGGAGATCCCTCGATGACCCTCCGGAGATAGAGCGGCGCCCGTCGAAGTGCGATTCCTCTCCGGGGCTGAGGACTTGCGACGCTCGGCTACGCATGACAAGCCGGATCGTGGCGGGGAGGAGCCTCTTGGGCTCGGCCCCGGGTGCGGGATGTGCAGCCGTGCGGAAATCAATGGCGCTTCCTACACGAAGGCCCAGAATCGTTCATGTGTGGTGCAATTCACGGATCCGGGGGACGCTCCGTGCGTATATCTTCATGAGTCGACGGTCGTGTGGCGTGCGAGGCGCAGGATGAGGCGTCATCGGGATACGAGAACTGTCCTTACGGCCGCGTGGGGTGGAGTCGCGCTTGCAGGGCTTCTGCTCATCCTCCTGATCGCCACCGGCGCACCCGGACCGGTGCTGGTCGGGTTGGGACTTCTCCTCGTTATCGGGGCAGGGGCCGCTTTCCTGTGGCAGAGGCGGCTCCTCACGGTCGAGAGGGCGGGATTCGGGCAGATCGCAGAGAGTGTGCAGGCTCTCGCTTGGATCGTTGGCCAAGATGGCCGCATCATTCATGCGAATAGCCGGGCCTCCGCGTTCACGGGCCCCGCTCCGGCCGGCGACGCCATCCTGCAGAGCCTCGTCGACCCGGCCGATTCGCGGTTTCGGGGTGCCCTGCCGCGTCTTCTGGGAGAGGGGCGTCCCCTCTCCCTCGAAGCCGGACTCAGGCACCGGGATGGGTCCATCCAACCGTTCGTCTTCACGGGTACCCCGCTGTCGTCCTCCGGAGACGGGAGGATCGATGCCGTCCTGATCACGGCCTTGGAGCCGGCCGCGCCCGTGGCGGAAGCAGAACCCGGCATCGAAGCGACCACCCTTTCGGAAGAGCCAGCCCCCGACGAAGCGGCGCCGCTTCCGGCCGACGATCGGCTTCGCTGGTCGCAGAAATTCGACGCTCTGACGCGGCTGACCGGAGGCCTGGCGCACGATCTGAACAACCGCCTGATGGTCATTACCGCAAGCATCGATTCGGTCGCGAAACACATCAAGGATCGTCCCGATCTGCGCCGGCGTCTCGTCTCGGCCCTGGTTGCGGCCGACCAGGCCGAGGCCTTGATTTCCAAACTGCTCGCTTTCGCGCGACAGCACGAATCACAGGCGCAATACATCGATACGGCCGAACAGCTCGGCTCCATTGCGACATTGCTGGAGCGTTCCTTCCCGGGACATTCCGCGGAACTCGTCATGACGGTCGACGAGGATCTCTGGCCCGTGAAGGTGGATCCCGATCGCCTCGAGACCGCCATCGTGAACCTCGCCGTCAATGCCCGGGAGACCATGAGGGAAGGCGGCACCGTGCATCTGGACGCGCACAACGCCGTCATCCGGCGCGGCTCCCTTTCCGATCCCGAGCTGAGCGGCGAATTCGTCGAGATCCGGGTCAGCCAGAGTCCCGCCGGGCGAGCGGCTGATATCCAAAGCGAGCCGGAACAGGCCGCCGTGATCGCGGGGGCTCCGGGAATGCAGCTGATTCAGGATTTCGCGAGGCAACACGGCGGAATCGTCGAAATCACGAGCCGAGAGGGAGAGGGGGCGTCCGTGTCTCTCGTCCTGCCGCGTTCGGATCTGCCGGCGCGGATCGGCGGGAAGCCTCGCGCCGAAGACCTCGTCGAGGACGAGGAGGAGACGGAGCCCGCGGCAGAGGTCCTCGTCGTTGACGACGAGGAGGAGGTCGCTCTTGCGATGCAGGGGCTCCTTGAACGGGCGGGATACGCGACCCGCGTTGCGATCGGAGCCGACCGGGCGATCGAGTCCATCGCGGCCCGGCGGCCTGCCGTCGTTCTCACGGACGTGACCATGTCCGGGAAGTTGGACGGGATCGCGCTGGCTCATCTCATCCGCGATCGCGATCCGACCCTCCCGGTGGTTCTGATCACTGGCAATCCGATGGTTCACGCGCGGGAATGCCCCTTCCCGGTCCTCCACAAGCCCATCTCGAGCCGTGACCTCCATGCCGCCCTTCAGAGGCAACTGCAGCCCTCTGAAGATCAGAAGGTCTTGCCGTTCTCGCGGAGACCGGCGTAGCAAGCACGCCAGATGGAACTACACGGCCGATAGCGCGATGGGCAGCCGTTCCGGTGCCGTGCGGGCTGCCTCCGCAAGCGCTGCAAACAGGCGCTGCTGCGGCTTCTTCCAGACGAGCAGCTCGGGGTGCCATTGCACGCCGACGAGGAAGGGCGCGCCCGAATCCTCGACGGCTTGCACGATCCCACTCTCGTCGCGGGCGACGATCGCGAGGCCACGTCCGAGCCGGTCCACCGATTGGTGATGGAGTGCGTTCACCCGGCAGGGATCACACCGCATGATGGCGTCGAGCCGGCTGCCCTTAGTGATGTAAATGGTCTTGCGAGGCAGCACGGTTCGCATCCGCGGCGCCTGCGCATAGACCTCGTGAATGTCCGCGTGGAGCGTCCCGCCGAGGGCGACATTGATCATCTGCGAGCCGCGGCAAATCCCGAGGATCGGCAGGCGCGCCGGAATGGCAGCCTCGAGGAGATGCAGTTCCAACCGGTCCCGCTCCGGATCGATCCGCACATCGGGAAGCACCTGCCCGCCATAGATCTCGGCGCCGATATCGTCGCCGCCGCCGATCACGAGTCCGGCCAGCGGCTCGGCGGGGGAAGGCGCTCCGCTCACGAGCCGGATCGCGCGGGCGCCGGCGCGCCTGAGCGCGAGCCGGTGCATCAGGTAGCTTCTCCAGCCTCCTCTTTTCGAGGTCGTGACGCCGATGAGGGGACTCGCCATCAGAATGCGATCCGCTCCACGGTATCGCCCCAGCTCTTCTCCTCGCCCTCGTATGCAAGGAAGGCGAGGCCGACGCTCTCGAGGCGCTCGCGGTCGGACGCGAGCCGCTCGACGGCAACCCAGCGGTTCCAGTCGGGAGCCACGCTCCAGCCCGGATCGCTCACGCGGGCATCGGGCAGGCGGTAATGGAAGGCGGGCCGGCCATTGATCTTCTCAGTTGGCAGCGCCGCCCGAACCCTCGCCTCATCGAGATGGAGGAGGAGTGGCAGCATGTCGAGGTCGCGGTTCCGGGTCGGGTTGAACGCGAGATAATCGTCGATGAAGCCCGGAAGCTCCGGCCAGTAGTCGGGCGCCACGAGCAGGCGTGCATATTCAGTGGGGAACGGATCCGCAAAGCCCAGCAGGGCGCGTGTCGTATCGGGCGCCACGACTCTGCGAAGCCATGCATTGAGAAGCACGAAGGCCTTCAGGATTGCGATGATCGACGGGGCGTCCGACCGGGGAATTTCCGGGTTGAAATGCAGGCCGAAGGCATAGAGCGGGGCGTCCTGCGTGCCGCGTGCACCGGCCTCGCGAAGGATCTGAAGGAGGCCATCGGCCTCGTGGAGGCGATCCATCGGGATCGGGGACGTCACCAGCTCGCAGGGGATCAGAAAGCTCGCCGCCGAGCCGAACCAGGCGGCGATCTTCGGCATGACGCCGCCGAGGAGCCCCGGCTTCTTGCCGGGATGGACGATTCGGCTGTCGAGTTCGACGCGGATCCGGCCGAGGCTCGAATCCTCGAGGCGGAATGAGTGCGGATCCTCTTGGACGACACGCCCGCCAAGCGCGTCGGATAGACGCTTGGCGATGCTCTCGGCCGTCGGTCCGACGAACTCGATCTCCACTCCGACGCCCCGCACCGCACCGGATTCCGTGTGGAGGATCGGGGGCAGAAGAAAATCTGCGGGAGTAGGAAGCAGGGGCGCCGCCTGCGCCATCGGTGACCTCGTCGCTGCGACCACACGGGGCAGATGGGCAACGGACGCTGTCCTGCAGAGTTCCGTGGTCTGTGCCATGCACGGTGTCTCTCCCCCCACGGGGCTCGCGGGCAGAAGGCCATTGCTCGCGAAGCGATGGCCCGCCGACGAGGACCCGGCTAGAAGCCCCCCATGAGCATGCAGGTCGCCGCTTCGCGTATTGACAATGGGCTCGACGCCGGACGGGCGGCGTGGTGGGCCGAGTTCCGGGCGACCCTCGCCCTGAGCTGGCCTCTCGTCGCGACGAATGTCGCCCAGAATGCGCTCTTGACGAGCAACGTCCTCCTGATGGGCTGGCTTGGGCCACAAGCCCTTGCGGCGGGCGCCCTGGGGACGAATCTCTACTTTGCCCTTCTCACTTTCGGGATCGGCCTCGTGACCGCGACCTCGCCGCTCGTTGCGCACGAAGTCGGCCGCAAACGGCATTCGGTGCGCGAAGTGCGCCGCACCGTGCGCCAGGGCCTGTGGGCGGCGCTGGTCGTCGCCGTCCCGATTACCGCCATCGCGTGGCAGGCCGAGGCCATCCTGCGAGCCATGGGCCAGGAGCCGAGGCTCGCTGCACTCGCGGGGCCGTATGTACGGATGCTCTGCGGCAGTCTCGTCCCGTTCCTGGCCTATCTCGTGCTCCGGCATTTTCTCGCGGCGCTCGGCCGCCCGGGCTGGCCGATGGTGATCGGGCTCCTCGCGGTGCCCCTGAACTTCGGCATCGCATGGACCCTCATGTTCGGCCACTTCGGAGCACCGGCTCTCGGGCTTCCCGGCGTCGGCGTCGCAACAGTCGTTTCGAGCACCTTCACGCTGATCGCCGTGATCGTCTCGGATCGGCGCTTGCGCCGGTACCATGTGTTCGGCCGGTTCTGGCGTCCCGACTGGCCGCGTTTCCGCGCCGTCTGGCGACTCGGCGTGCCGATCGGCTGCACGCTTGCCTTCGAGACGACGGTCTTCAATGCCGCGGCCTTCCTGATGGGCCGCATCGGGGCGGACGAACTGGCCGCGCATGCGGTCGCGATTCAGATCGCATCCTTCTGTTTCATGGTGCCGTTCGGGATCGGCCAGGCAGTCACCGTGCGGGTAGGACGCTTTCAGGGGGCGCGGGATCCGTCCGGCGTCACGCGGGCTGGATGGACGGCCTTCGCACTCGGCGTCGGCTTCATGACCTTCACGGCGCTGACGATGCTGTTCGCGCCGCAGCATCTCCTCGGTCTCTTCCTCGATTTCGGGCAGCCCGAGAACATGCGGGTCATCGGATTTGCGGTGGAGTTCCTCCTGCTCGCAGCCATCTTCCAGGTTGCCGATGGGGCACAGGCCGTTGGCGCCGGCATGCTTCGCGGCCTGCACGATACGCGCATGCCGATGCTGTTCGCAGCCCTCGGGTATTGGGGCGTCGGCCTGCCGCTGGGATTCGGCCTCGCCTTCGGGACCAGCCTGCGCGGGATCGGGATCTGGATCGGCCTCGCGGCCGGGCTTGGGGTCGTGGCGGTGCTCATGCTCCACCGCTGGATCAACCGCGAGCGCCTCGGACTGGTGCGGACCGCAGGCGCCTGATCACGCGCAGAGTCGGGTATCGGGGCGCCGGTCTGATTCCGACTCGGGGCACCTGTCCATCATGCATCGCCCGTCATTGCTTCACGTCGTTCGCCATGACGAGGAGACATTGGGATGGGCTGCGTCGTGTGCCGACCACGGCTCGCGGTGGCGGTAGCCAGTCATGATGGCATACCCAGGCTAAAGTCCTGAAAAGGCAGCGTTGAATCACGAAAATCGGGGCCGCGCGAATCGAATGCAGGCTATCGAATCGATCTGACGGAAGCGGAAGTTCCCCCGTTTGCCAATGGAGGTGCCTTATTCTCGCCGTGTTTGACCGCTGGTTGATGGCATCAACGGCTGATTAAGCACGATCAAGGGGAACCGATGCGCAAACTACTGTTGCGGACGCCGATCTTCGCGCCGATGATCTTGCTTGCCGCCTGCAATACTGGCGCAACCAATACGGCATCTCTCGATATCGCCGCGCCAGAAGCAGCGTCGAAACCCGCCGGCCCCAAGATCCAGTCCGGTTCAGCATCGTGGTACCAAATGGGTCGGCGAACGGCGAATGGAGAGGCCTTCCGGCCGGAAGGTATGACGGCGGCCCATCGGACGCTTCCCTTCGGTACCCGCGTACGTGTCGTGAACGAGAAGAGCGGCCGCTCCGTCGTGGTCCGTATCAACGATCGCGGTCCCTTCACGGGCGGGCGCATCATCGATCTCGCGCGTGGGCCCGCCAAGGAGCTCGGAATGATCGGTGAGGGCGTGAGCTACGTTTCGCTGCACCAGGTTATCGAGTGAGTCGACCGCAGTTTCGGGAAGTTCGGGGCTTCTCCTGACCCGGCAGTGCATTCGCAGAGCCGCCAGACAGGGTTAGAAGCTTCTTAATCCATCGACGCGACTATCAGCCCGATTCGGGTCAAGGGTTGCGTCATGGACACGGAATCGCTGCCAGCGAACGTCATTCGCTTCCGGAGTGCGCGTTCGCCTTTCGCGGCACGGCGGGATCAGCGGAGCCTTATGGATGCCGTCTATATGGCGGGTTCTCTGCCCATCGCCGCTGACGACAGCGCCACGAAAGCCATGGCGACGCGCCTGACGATCTTCGGTTTCGTGGTCATCGACGAGATCCAGGCGGACGGCAGCGCCCGGCGCCTACGTCCCTCGGAGGCTGTCCGGGCCTCCACGGACCGTCCCTGGCGGGTCGCGAAGCCGACGAGCCGTTATGCTCTGGCCGACGGCATTCCGGCGAGCGATGCCTCCTTGTTCAAGGCGAGTCCCGCCTAGACGCCTCTGGAATTTCCCACCCGGCGTGCCGCCGGGGAGAATGCTGTAGGCTCGGCGCTGGTCGGCCCCGTTTGCCGCCCTAGAGTAAGGCTCATGTATCTCGTCCAGATCCTGCTCCCCCTCGCTGACAACGATGGCGTCGCGTTCACGCGCGAGGATTTCGCGCAGGTGCGGGGCGAGCTCGCCGAACGGTTCGGAGGCATTACGACGTTTACGCGCGCGCCTGCGGAGGGCGTCTGGACGGAAGTCGGCGGGTCGCGTCGCGATGATCTCTTCGTTTTCGAGGTCATGGCCCGCGACATCGACCATGCGTGGTGGGAGCGCTATCGTGCCGAGCTCGAACGCCGGTTTCGCCAGGAAACCCTGGTAGTTCGCTCCATCAAAGTCGACATGCTCTAAAATCGCCTCACCGGATCGCCCCCGAGACGGAAGGGGTCATTGCGCCTCGAATTGATGCGATTGCGTTGCGACCGGAAAGCGGAGCCGCCCGGATGGAACCAATGCGGGCGCTACCGCCTTTCACGATGGCGGAGATCAGCATGACCACCAAGCCCCTAATCGTTTCAATTCCCCATAACCTCGGCAAGGCCGAGGCGATGCGCCGGCTTCAGGCCGGCGTTGGGAAAGTCCATGGGCAGTTCGGTGCATCTCTCGCCTCTCTCGAGGAGAACTGGAACGGCGACCGCATGGACTTCCGAGTCGGCGCTCTAGGTCAAACCATTACGGGTCATCTCGACGTTGCGGATGACGCCGTCAATGTCGAAGTGCAACTTCCTTGGGTGCTCGCCCTGGCGGCCGAAAAAGCCCGCAACTTTATCCGCAAGCAAGGGCAATTACTTTTGACCAAGCAGTAAAGATGTCGACCTTCGCCTTAGGTCAATTGGCGTGAAATAGCAGTAGATCCGAGTTTCGCTGGCGGCAGCGAGTGCCCTTGTCTGATCCGTTCTCGTCGTTACCGGTGCACGATAGAGGCGAGCACACCATTCAACCATGTGAGTAGCGCTGGAACCTTTTGCGGGTATGAGCGTTATGTCGTGGATCCCCTATCTCCCGGCTGATCCACCGACATCGACATCCCCTTGCGTGGGCTGTAGCGCCTGCCCGAGATGCTGTGTCCGACATAAAGGTTCGCGCATGCAAGAGCGTTCGACTGTGCCGTCGTATGCTGCTCGTTCATTTGTTGCCAATTCCGAGAAGCCGTTTCTTTTCTGCTTTTCCCACCTGCGATGGGACTTCGTATGGCAGCGGCCTCAACATCTCTTGAGCCGCGCGGCGCATCATTACCATGTGCTGTTCATCGAAGAGCCGTTGTTTCGCCCCGGTATCGAGCCCCGTATGGAAATGACCCGCCATCCGGAAGGTGTCACGGTTGCGGTTCCCGTTCTCCCCGAAGGACTGAGTTCCGAAGACGTCATTCTCGAGCAACGAGAACTCGTCGAGGACTTGGTCATAAGCCAGGGGGACGGTTCGCGCGTGTTCTGGTACTACACGCCGATGGCGATGGCCTTTACGGCTCATCTGGACTGCGAACTGTGTGTCTACGACAACATGGACGAGCTCTCGCTCTTCCGCGGCGCGTCTCGCGAACTCCTCGATTTCGAAAGCGAATTGTTCGGACGGGCGGACGTCGTCTTCACGGGTGGAATGAGCCTCTATGAAGCGAAGCGGCAGCGCCATCACAATGTGCACAGCTTTCCATCATCGATCGACTTCGATCACTTCTCAAAAGCCCGCGTGATTGATGCGGATCCCGATGATCAGGCTTCGATTGCGCATCCACGGCTCGGGTTCTTCGGCGTCATCGATGAGCGTATGGATATCGATCTGGTGCGCGAGGTCGCGTCCCTGAGGCCCGCGTGGCAGCTTGTCATGATCGGGCCTGTCGTGAAGATCGATCCTGCAGGGCTGCCCCGGCTCGCCAATATCCATTGGCTCGGCTCGAAATCATACAAGCAGCTTCCCCAGTACCTGGCCGGCTGGGATGTCGGCTTTATGCCGTTCGCCCTCAACGAAGCGACACGCTTCATCAGTCCGACGAAGACTCCCGAATTCCTCGCCGCGGGCGTCCCCGTCGTGTCGACTCCGATCACGGACGTAGTGCGTCCCTACGGCGATAAAAGGTTCGTCGAGATTGCGAAGTCTCCGGCGGACGTGATCGAGAAGGCCGAACTGCTCATGCAGCGTCCGCGTGAGCCGTGGCTGCAGCGGGTCGATCGGCATCTTGCGGCAGGATCCTGGGACAAGACCTGGGCCGCGATGCACATGCTCATGTTTGAGTCCCTCGACACAGGTCTCAGCACTACGGCCACGACCCGCACCTATTTTCCCACTCCCGCTGAGTGAGCGGTCCGGCGCAATCGCGACTGCATCCTGCTTCTATCCCTGAACCACGAGTGTATTCATGTATGACTGGCTGATCGTCGGTGCAGGTTTCGCTGGCAGTACCCTGGCAGAGCGCCTCGCGAGTGTACGCAACGAGCGTGTGCTTCTGATCGACCGCCGCCCCCATATCGGCGGCAATGCTTACGACCGGTACAATGACGATGGTCTGCTCATCCATCAGTACGGTCCCCACATCTTCCACACGAACTCGCAGCAAATCTTCGATTATCTTTCCCGCTTCACGGAGTGGAATTTCTACGAGCATCGAGTGCTTGCGCAGGTCGACGGCATGCTCGTACCGATCCCGATCAACCTCGATACGATCAACCGGCTCTATGACCTGACTCTGACCTCCGATGATCTCGAAAAGTGGTTCGCGGCTCGCGCCGAGCCGGTCGAGGAGATCAGAACCTCGGAGGACGCCGTTGTCTCGAAAGTGGGACGCGAACTCTACGAGAAGTTCTTCCGCGGCTATACACGCAAGCAATGGGGCCTTGACCCGTCGGAACTCGACAAATCGGTGACGTCGCGTGTTCCGACGCGCACCAATCAAGATGACCGCTACTTCGGCGACGAGTTCCAGTTCATGCCGAAGCACGGTTACACGCGTATGTTCGAGCGGATGGTGGATCATCCGAACATTCACGTGATGACCCAAACGGATTATCGGGACATTCGTGATATCGTACCCCACCGCCGGGTAATCTTCACCGGCCCGATCGATGAGTTTTTCGACTTTCGCTTCGGGAAATTGCCTTACCGCTCCCTAGGCTTCAAGCATATCACCCTCGACAAGGCCTGGTATCAACCGGTCGGAGTCGTGAACTTTCCTCAGACGGAGGCTTATACCCGGATTACGGAATACAAGCATCTGACTGGACAAGAGCACCCCAAAACCGCACTCACGTATGAATACCCGTCTGCGGAGGGAGATCCCTACTATCCCATTCCCAAACCCGAAAACCAGGAGCTGTTCAAGCGCTACGAGCGCCTCGCTCTGGCAACACCGAATGTCTGGTTTGTCGGTCGGCTCGCGACGTACCGCTACTACAACATGGACCAGATCGTAGGGCAGGCTCTCGCCACCTTCAGGCGGATTGGCGACGCCGTTCCGCTTCCATCGGACCAGATGGTGGTCGAAGTCATCAGGAGCAAGGCGTCTCTCGCGTCCTGATCCGAGTCAAACAACTAGCGAGAACCAAATGCAGGATCTCAAGCTCTGGGGCGGGATCGAATGCACCGTTGCCCGGATCGGCAGCGAGGTGCGGGATCAATCCCGGAAGACGGGTCACCATGCTCGGCTCGACGATCTCAATCGCATCGCCGAACTCGGAATCAGGACGCTGCGCTATCCAGTCCTGTGGGAAACCGTCTCTCCAGCTTCTCCGGATTTGGCCGATTTTTCATGGCACGACGAGCGCCTTACGCGTTTGCGGGAACTCGGCATACGACCGATCGTGACGCTCTGCCATCACGGCAGCGGGCCAAGCTATACCAGTCTCACAGACCCGGATTTTGCGGATCTCTTCGCGGCCCATGCGAGGAGGGTCGCCGAACGCTATCCGGAGGTGACGCATTACACGCCGGTGAACGAGCCGCTGACGACCGCACGTTTCAGCGGCCTCTACGGACACTGGTATCCACACGGGACGAGCTACCGCTCATTCCTGAGGGCCCTTGTCAACGAATGCACGGCCACGGTCCTCGCAATGCGGGCAATCCGGGAAGTGCGCCCGGATGCTCAGCTCGTCCAGACGGAGGATTTCGGGAAGACGTTCTCGACGCCTCTTCTCGACTATCAGGCGAGGCACGAGAACGAGCGGCGCTGGCTGACATTCGACCTCCTCTGCGGACAGGTTCGGCGGGACCAACCGTGGTGGCGGATCCTGCTGGATCACGGAATCTCGGAATTCGAGCTCGAGCTCTTCCGCGCGGGCGATGCAGCGCCGGATATCATAGGGATCAACCACTATCTCACCAGCGAGCGCTATCTCGACCAGCGCCTGTCGCGCTATCCGGAGCACCACTGGGGCGGCAACGGGCAGCACCGCTACGCCGATGCCGAGGCCGTCAGGGTGCCGCTGCCCCGAGAGCAGATCGGTCCCGCGCCGCGCCTGCGCGAGGTCTGGGAACGTTATCGCCGTCCGATTGCCGTCACGGAAGTGCACCATGGTTGCACACGGGAAGAGCAATTACGGTGGCTGGTCGAGGTCTGGAATGCCGCCCGCCAGGTCAGATCCGAAGGCGCCGACATTCGCGCCGTCACGGTCTGGTCCCTGTTCGGAACGGTGGACTGGAACAGCCTGCTGACGCGAGCGGACGGTTGCTATGAACCGGGGCCGTTCGATATCCGGGGGCCGGCTCCGCGCCGAACAGCCCTCGCTCGGGCAGCACAGGCGCTGGCTGAGCACGGACATTTCGATCATCCGGTACTCGACCGGGCAGGATGGTGGCGGCGCGACGTCCGGTTTTACCGTCCGCCGCTCGTAGCATCGAACAAATGCCAGCTCGCCGGGTCGCCCCGCCGGCTCCTCATCACCGGGGCAACCGGTACGCTCGGGCAGGCCTTCTCCTGCATATGCGCCCTGCGCGGGCTCGACCATGTGCTGGTCTCCCGGAAGGAGATGGACATCGCTGACCCCGCGAGCGTGGCGGCGGCTCTCGCCTGCCATCGCCCGTGGGCGGTGATCAACACCGCGGGCTATGTTCGGGTCGCCGATGCGGAACGGGATCCGGAGACCTGCTTTCGTGAGAACGCCGCCGGTGCGGAAGTGCTGGCCAAGACCTGTGCCGAGGCCGGGCTCCCACTCCTGACATTCTCGTCGGATCTCGTCTTCGACGGACGAGCTGAGCGAGCTTACATCGAGACGGACGAAGTCGCTCCGAGTTGCGTTTACGGCGCCAGCAAGGCGGAGGCGGAGCGGCGCGTTCTCTCCGTTCACCCGGATGCCTTGATCATTCGAACGAGCGCCTTCTTCGGTCCATGGGATCGCTACAACTTCGCCTTTGACGTGTTGCGGAAGCTTTCCATAGGGGAACACGTCATCGCCGGAATCGACAAGGTGTCACCGACCTATGTGCCGGATCTGGTTCACGGCGCTCTCGACCTCCTGATCGATGAAGAGACGGGCATTCGCCACTTGGCCAACGAAGGTGAGATTTCCTGGCACGACTTTGCCGTTGCCGTTGCCGAGCGGGCGAGCTTCAACAAGGCCAGGGTCGCGGCCGCGGCCGACACTCCCGTGCTCAACACGGCTCTGTCGACGGCGCACGGAGCCATCCTTCCCGTTTTCGAAAGTGCGCTGGACCGCTTCTTTGCTGATAGCAAACTCGATTGGACCGTCGACACCTCGAGAGTGGCTGCGGAGTAGGCGCACTCGCCAATGCGCACAAAGGCTGCAAGGCGGGAGTGTTATGAGACTTCAGAGGTCAGCACCGCCGATTCACCCGCCGCTCTTCGGGCCGAACTCGCCCGTGGAGGGCGAGACAGAGCCGCACCTCTTCCCCAGCGGCATAGGTGGGACGCGAAGCATCTGAGGGACAGGGGAGTCGCGACCCTGCGTGATGAAGCTCCTATGCTCCGTGATCCGCAATCCTCATGCCGCAGCCTCCGATTCGGAGAACGCATTCTCGAGCCGAGGCGCTCGGGTTTCGACGGCGACTTCCACCATGGAGTCGACGAGATTCGTCGCCGTCGGGTCCGCAAGCGGCTCGTCGCGGAACGGACGGAACGTCGTCGCAAGGAGTCGCCCGCGTCCGTAGGAGCGTTCGACCCCAAGAGCGACCGGCTTGTGGATCCATCCGACGACCATGCCTGCGAAGACCCGCGCCTGAAAGTCGAGAAGATTGCAGTTGACGATCACATGGTTGGGCAAGACCCGGTCCATGGTCTCGTCGAGGAGGGGGCCGGCCGGAAACCGCGCGAACTGTCGCGACCGACGTAGCCACGCAAAGGAGGAGGCCCAGTCGCCGCTCCAGAGCGTGCCGTCCCGGTTCTGCACCCTCACGGCCTGCCAATGGGGAAAGAACGGGTAGAGGCTCATGTCCTCTTCGGCAACCAGCAGGAGGCTCGCGCCCTGGCGCACCCGATCAGCAATCGCCTTGTCGTGCCTGCGTGACACGATGAGGCTCGCATCCTCGAGGCTACGCGCCGAGGCATAGCCGAGCGCCTGGAAGCGCGCCCGCAGGTCCTCGTCCGAGGCGTAGACGCGCTGGCGCGCTTCCTGCGGCCGCTGCCGGCGCGGATGCACGGCCAGATCGAGATGATTCACCGCCAGGAGTCGACCGACCGGGTCGCGCAACTCGAAGGTCATCCGGCGGAGGCCTGCCTCGCCGAGATCCGGCACTGCGAGGTCCAGGACTCCGAGATCGAGCACTGCCGGAGCCTCGATCCGCGGCAGGCTCAGGCGTCGCTGGTCGTCGCCTAGCCCGATCTCCAGTTGGCAGCCATCCAGGACAGGTCCGGCTCCATGCGCGATGCTGATCCCGACGCGTGCCGACTCGCCCGCCCAGTAGGAGAGACGCCCCCATTTCGGGACGATCACCGTATCGCTGTTGATGGTGTGGAAGAGCTCATGGAACACGCGCGGGTTGCGACGCATGTCGAGGAGCCCGTTCGACTCCCAATGACAATCGTGCAACTCCGTAATGACATAACCGGCGAGACTCGGCTTCCGCCGCATCGATTCGATTTCGTATTTCAGGGCGCGGAACTGCTGCCACTGCGCAGCGGTGACGAAGTTGCGCAGGTCTCCGAAGACGCGGTCGAGGCTCCAGTCGCTGAAGCGGTTCTCGACACCGTGGGCATACATAACGCCCTCGCCCCAGTCGTGGCCGGTCTCGAACCACCAGGGCTCCTGCCCGTTGGCGTCGTGCAGATCCTTCGGATAGGGCAGTCCCCAATTGCCGAACTCGGAGCACATCAAGGGCTCGCGGCCGGTGATCACCGCATCTCCATGAGGCGAATACAGCCAGGACGCCCGATCGGCGAGCTCGTCGACGAAGCGATCCCACTCGTGCCGATGATCCGGGAAAGCGGCATAGAAGTGGTAATCCGCGATGTCCGATTCGACGTGGAAGCTCGGCGCCAGAGGCGAATTGTCGACGACGAGACGAGTCGGATCATAAGCCTTCAACCAGGCAAAGATGCGCTTCAGCCAATCCCGGTGTTCCGGATCATTGACGAGATCGACGCCCCAATTCTCGTTGATGATCGTCCAGATGATGATCGACGGATGGTTGCAGTCGCGGTCGACGATTCCCTTGAGGAGCTTCTCCTTTCGTCCCCGCGAGCGGTCTGTCGCCATGCCGCCGTTCGGCAGCTCCGTCCAGATGAGCATGCCCATGCGATCGGCGACTTCGTAGTAGCGCGGGTCGGCGGCCTTGATGTGGCAGCGCAATGTATTGAGCCCGAGTTCCTTCGCCTTTCGGAACTGATCCTCGAGGAACTCGATGGATGGGACGGTGCAGATCGTGTCGGGATAGTAATCCTGATCCAGCGCGGCTCTCAGGTAGAGAGGCTCACCGTTGAGATAGAGCTTCCCGTTGCGGGTCTCGATCGTCCGGAACCCGAAACGATCCTCGATCGCGTCGAGCGCCATGTCGCGGGTGAGCTCGAGTGTGATGTGATACAGGTTCGGCTCATCCGGAGACCAGGACTGGACGTCCGCGACCGTGAAGGCGAACGGCATGCTGGTCACGCCGGCCGGTGCCTCGTGCACCTCCTCGAACACCGTCGCACCTGACGGGTCACGGACCAGGACTCTGACGTCCGTCTGTTGCGCAAGAGGACGCGCAAAGAAGACACTGGCCGTGACGCGCCCGGTCTCCCGATTGGGGACGAGCCGGACCCTGGTCATGTGATCGGGAATGCGTCGCTCGAGGTAAACCGGCTGCCAGATCCCGGAGAGCGGGCCGTACCAGCTCTGCTTCCCGAACGGAATCTCCGCAAAGGGGGAGTCGGGAAACTCGGCTGGATTGTCGGTCGGACTGTCGACGCGAACCTTCAGCTCGTTGGCACCGGGATGCAGATACGGCGTGATGTCGAAGGAGAACGGCAGAAAGCCGCCCTCGTTCACACCAACCAGCGTGCCGTTCACGAAAACGCGCGTATTGTGAAAGACGGCTCCGAAGCGTAGCCATACGGAGTCGGAAAGCCACTCTTCCGGAATGTCCACGGTGCGACGATAGATGCCGATACCGGCCCGCATGCGCAGGTCCGAGAACTGAGCCTGCCAAGGGCTCGGTACCTCGATGGTGCGGACCTCCGCCGGGCCCGACTGACGATCATCGGCAACGTGGAGAAATTCCCACGTCCCGTCCAGACTGATGCGCGATGCACGCATACCCTTCCCCGCAGTACGCAATCCTGGCGGAAGACTCCCCGAGAAGTCGAGCGCTTCTCAGGGCTTCCGCGGCAAGGACAATGTTTGAAGCAAAATCAGATCCCGCCAGAGGCGACCCGATCGTGTTGAAATCGTGACTGATGCCGCCCGAAACAACGATGCCCTAACGTCACCATGTTCGTCCCCGGAGCCGTTGCTATCGGCCCTTCGAACGCGAAACGGCAATTGGCTTTGTGGCCAATGCCGATGACACTTGATTCCCCGGAGCCGAATCAGCGGCTGATTTAGACAATGGTGGGTCGGCACTTCTCCGGCAACTGCCCGAGCCGGGATTGGATCCGCTCATTTCGTCTCACCCCCGATCGCGAAGCCTTCAGCGCCGGAAAGCGTCCGTGTCTTCGTGGCCAGCGGCCCCCTGGAGACCTGCGCAGAGCAGCTCAGGGAGCCTTGAGAGCGAACGTCTGATGTGAGGGAAAAGGCCCGGATTCACTGGAAACGCTCAGTTTGGTTTGGTCTCGCGAAAGATTTCCCGGAGGGCGCCGAGGAGGGCAGATTGAGCCGGCTGCCCTTGGGTGAGTGAGAGAAAATCGTTGATCCCGAAACGCTCCATTCCGTTCAGCATCTGACCGTCAGAGTGGGGAGCCGCATACCGCCATGTATGCTCGATGTAGATGCCCGGAGCATCGGTATCCAAGATGAGATGCCACCAATCTCCAGTCATTTCCAAAGGTCGGACTGGAGAGAACGCCAATTCGCGCTTGAAGACAGGCACCGTGACCTCCGGATCGGGGCGAGGACTTGCGGTCGAATCGAAAGTTCTAGGCCATACCGGTGCCGGTTGGAAGAACAGGACGCCTACGGTCCTCGAAAGCTACCGCCCGCGCTCCGGCTCAGGTGCGAGGGATCTCCGTCTTGTCCGAGCAGCGCTCATCTGCCCCGCCGAATCATGTGCCTGCGCGGCCCATAGGAAAATGTGAGACCCTCGCTCAGGCGGCGTCCTCTCTCGCTTCATCGAGGGACAGCCCCTCAGCCTGTAGACGCCACATACGTTCGAAGAGGCCACCTTGGCGGCGCAACTCGCTGAACGTTCCATCCTCTACCGCGGCTCCGCCCACCATCACGATGATCCGGTCGAAGGCCGTCAGGGTGGAGAGCCGATGGGCCACCGCGATGACCGTTCGGTCCCGCATCAGCCGGACCAAGGCGCGCTGGATCTCCATTTCGGATTCAGTATCGAGTGCGGAGGTCGCCTCGTCGAGGATGATGATCGGCGCATCTTTCAGGAAGGCGCGAGCGATCCCGATGCGCTGGCGCTGGCCACCCGACAGCTTGGTGCCTCGCTCTCCGACGATCGTGTCGTAGCCCTGAGGAAGGGCGCGGATGAATCCATCGCAATACGCTGCTTTCGCGGCAGCAAAGACTTCCTCGTCCATCGCCTCGGGGCGTGCAAAACGAATGTTGTCCATCACGCTGCGATGGAAAAGGGTGATCTCCTGCGGCACGACGGCGAGCGTGGCACGCAGACTGTCCTGGGTTACAGCAGTGACCGGTTGCCCATCGATGAGCACCTCGCCCTTTTCGACATCGTAGAGCCGCTGCAACAGGTGAATGAAGGTGGATTTCCCGGCTCCTGAGGGACCGACGATCCCGATCTTCTGCCCTGCCGGGATCTTCAGATTCAGGTTGTGAATCGCATCCCGCTTGCCGCCATAGGCGAAGCTCACGTTCCTGAATTCGATCGATCCGCCACGAGTTATCAAGCTCGGAGCACCGGGCGCATCGCAGACCGTCTGCGGCTGCCCGATGACCTGCAACGTCTCTTCGATATAGCCGAATTGCTGCACCATATCGACGAGGGACAGTGCCAGATCCCGTGAGCCGTGCAGGATCCGAAACGTCAGGGCACTCACCAGCACCACGTCGCCAGGTGTGATTCGTCCAATGCTCCAGAGGTGGACGCACCAGGAGAGCATCGAGCCGGCCATCACGAGAAGAGTGACGTCATGCAGAACGCGTGCCTTTTCGGTATACATCCAGCTCGCGCGCTGAGCGATTGCTTCAGACTTGAAGCGGCTGGAGAGCAGAGCATGCTCCCGGGCTCGAGCGGAGAACGCCTTCACGGCCCACATGTTGGAGATGACATCGATCAATTCGCCGCCGACGGCGTTTGCGCTCCCGGCGTAGGATCGGTGGTGGTGACGTCCTCGCTCTCCGAAGTTGATGAGACCGGCCGTGTTCAGCACGACGAAGAACGCCAGGGCTCCCATCATGCGCCAATCGACGATCGAAAATACCACCAGTGCACCGATGAAATCGATACAGGGCGGGAGGACCCGCCAGACGACGGTATTCGTGAGCGCTCCGAAGTTGCCTGCCGTCGATGTGATGCGCTGGCCCAGCGACCCTGCGAGGTTCTCCGCGAAGTAGCGCATCGGCTGACCGTTCAGATAATTGAACAGGTCGAGGCGCACATCGACGCCGATCCCGACGGTTGTCCGGCAGCCGAGCCAGCCGCTCAGCCTCCATAAGATGCTCTCCACTGCGGTGAGACCGATGAATGCGCCGAGCGCCCACCAGGCGGCGGTGTTTCCCTCCCGTGGTCCCGCCATGGCATCGACGAGGAGTTTCATCACATATTGCACGCCCACCGCGCAGCTCGCCGCGCCTGCAACCATTACGAACAGAGCTGCGAAGTGAAGCGGCCGGGCTGCTACATAGTGAAGGATGAATGCCCGTGGCCCGCGCAGGAACGGAGGCGCCAGTCTCGGTGCTGTCGAGCGAGCTCTCTCCATCGCATAGAACCGTAGAGGAGCACTCAGATCGGTCCACATCCGATCACCCCGCCGCTCGGAGAAGGGACGCCCGGCCAGGCTCGCCGACGACGCCTTCGAAGATGGCCTGTTGGCGGTGAAGCTCTTCTGCGAGGGGAGCGCAGAGGGTGCGGTGCCCATGTTCCATCGCGCTGGACATGAGCCCCGTGTGGCAGGTGCGCTCGTCCTCCCATCCCGGATAGTCGAGAATAGGATAGAGACAGATCCCCGTGACGGGTACGCCTGCTCGTATGGCACTGCGAACTTCAGAGCAGACGTAGTGCAGCCAGGCCGGGCGCCCCGACCCTTCGGCTCCCGTCTCCGCGATCAGCAGCGGTCGACCGAAGCGTTCATGAACTTCGATCAGCATGTCGTGAAGTGGCCGGTAATGCCGATGTCCCATCGGGATCGTCGGTCCGGCATGGTACCATTGGTTCTCCGGGTAAAAATTGACGCCGACAATGTCGAGATATTCGGCACCACCTCCAAGCGTCGGCTCAAGTTCACCATTGAGCATGTAGAATGCCTCGAATTGTGACATCCGCTCGGATTCCGAGGCCAGGTTGTGTTCCAGGACCGGTGAACCGCAAACAAGATGAATCATAGGCTCGGCCGTGATGAAGCGCGCTCTCGGATCAACAGTGCGGACTGCATCGATGGCCGCGATGGTGGCTCGGACCAACTGCCGCTTCAGATCGGCGCCGCGCCCGTGAACACTCGGATTGAAGCGACCTGCCTCCGCGCCGGCCCAGGCCCAGAAGGAGATCTCGTTGACCGGGCAATAGAAGGGAACCTCGTCGCTCTCGTCCTGCACCACTGTCGCAGCCGCGGCCGCGAATGCGGCAAAGCGGTCGATGAAAGCCGGAGACCAGATATCGATGTCGTCTGGCCAACCATAATGGCAAAGATCCCAGATGACCTGCATGCCGGATTCGCGTGCGGCCCGAAGCATGAGAAGAAAGCTCGACCAGTCATAGTGCCCAGGCGAGGTTTCGATGAGATGCCAGCGCACACCATCTCGTGCCGCAGAGATCCTCTGCTTCCTCAATTCGCGATAATCTGCGCCAGCATGCTGATCGTGTCCGGTTGCAGCGAGGAGGTCGAGACGCTGTCCATCGTTTCGGCGGTGACACGAGCACTCGAAACCCGCAAGGAAGTGACTGCTGAAGAGCGAATCAGTCGTCGACTTCATGATCGTCTTGTTCCCTTCGCGAGTCTCGATGGACCGCCCATTGCAGTACAGCCGGTTACTAGGCGTGAGAACGCATACTCCCTGACTTCTGCAATTGAATTCGTGAGTGTTTTAGGGCTGGATCCCTGAACGTGAGCCCAACAGCCGGTCGGGAGGTTGAGTTCTCAGTTCCCGCGGGGAAGCTCTGGACAAGGCGTGATCCGGGACAGTTCACGTCCAGTGATAAACGAATGCTCACAAACGAGGATCGGCGACATTGGTTCGGCCAATGAGTGTTTCTGTACGGAACCGTACGGTACGCAGGGGCTGCAAAGCTCCGGGAACGTAACCGGGACCGTGTGCTTCTGAGGCAGTGGGCTGAATCTCGAATCTTTCACTTTAGCGTTGCGCGTATTCACTCATTTCCCGTTCCGAAGGGAGGACCAAGGCACTCCGATCAGACGCTCGTATTCTGCTTCAGGAGCGCCGTAGCTGCCGGCTGCTCTTTCCACGAGCTCGGGACGACTCCGGATGGTGATCAGGCTTCTTTGTGCTCTAATGATCCGCTCCCCCTCAAACATATGCAGGGCCTCCGTAATGCCGGAGCGCCGCACACCGAGCATGAGCGAGAGAAATTCATGGGTAATGGGGAGATCTTCACAATCGATTCGGTCGTGGCACATCAGGAGCCCTCGGGCCAAGCGCTGCTCGATCGTGTAGCGCCCGCCTGCGAGAGCCGTCGCGGCAATCTGGACCATGAACACATGGGCGTAGCGGAGGAGAACAGCTTTCAGCAGCGGGTCGGTGTCTACGGCCGCGCGCAAATCCTGAGCCCTGATCCTCAGCGCTGATCCGCCCACCTCCATGGAGGTCCTGTGTGGAGAGGTGTCGACGCCCAGGAACGCAGAGAGCCCGGAGAGGCCCTCCCGGCCGACACAACCCGTAGCAATGCGCTCTCCATTTGGGCTGATCGCAATCTCGGAGGAGAGACCTTCCTCGAAAAAGTAAACGTATTCGATGGGCCGATAAGGCTCGGACAGGACGTCGTGCTGTCTCAGGGTGACGGGTGTGCATAGCGCCTCGAGAGTCGTACGCTCCTCGGCCGGGAGAACTGCGAGAAGACCATTACGGATCTGCGTTCCGGATAGCTTAGCCATGCTCTATTGAAATCTCCGGACCGTGTGCTGCAAGTCAATTCCCACAATCGCCTGTCTTTTGCTCGACGCAGCCAGTCCTCATGCTGAAGAAGCGTGCGAACTTTCATTTGGCGGGAACACGCCGCCCAGCTCTTCGCACGGGACCTGCGATCTGCCTCCGGGAGCAAGTATTCGGATGTGATCCGCAATCCTTCAGGAACCGCCGCTCTTGATCCGGCGTTGCCCCGCGGAAACGTAACCTTTCCGGTGCGGAGCCGGACCGACGCGAGGAAGCCATGACGAAAATCGTTCCCGAGGATCGCGCAAGGCAGGGGCCGAAGGGCCGGCCGGTGCTGATGGTGCTGATTGGAGCCTTTGTCCTGATCGGGATCTATCTGGTCTCGATGATGGTATGGTCCAGCTCCGAGTCTCCCGACAGTCCGGCACAGGAAGCCTCTCGTCAGGCGACGACCGGATCATCGTCGGGCTCGAGCGTGAACCCAACGAACCAAGTCCCTCCGGCCAATCCGGCCTACCCAGTTCCAGCCGATTCGAACGCAACCGGCTCTACGCCGCGCTGATCCTGAACGCGGCCGCCCGGAGTCTTTTGGGCTCATGGGGCGGCCGCTTCGCATTGCCACGCTCGATCAGCCGGGCGAGTTTTCGCCTCATTGATTCGCGAGAGGGCCCTCTCCAGCGAATTTAACACAGGGGCACCCCGGCAATGACGGTTTGCGCGACGCGGCGATGGCTGGCCGCAGCGATTGTGGTTTGGACCTACGCGTTCGCATTCCTTCCTATCGTCTCTACGCCCACGAAGGCCGCCGAGGTTGCGGTTTCGGCCGAGGTCAAGGACATCCGGTCCAAACTGGAAGCGATTCGCGCCAACCTCGACCAGAAGGAGGCCGCCCTGGAGCGGCGTGACCTGCCGGATCGTGACCTGCAGGCCCTCCGCCAAGAGGTCGAGCCGTTTGCAAGCCAGATCCGGGAGATGATTGCGGCGCTGGCTCCAAAGGTCGACGCAGCCCGGGCGCGACTCGAACAGCTCGGTCCCAAGAAGGACGACCAGCCGGAAAGCGAGGACGCCGCCAGGGAGCGAACGGAGCGCCAGGCCGCTTTCGCGGAATATGACGAGACACAGCGGCTCGCGAAGACACTGCTCGTCCAGGCCGAGCAGCTGAGCGTCCAGGTCGGCGACCGCCGCCGTTCCCTGTTCACGCGCGCACTCTTCCGGCAGAGCGCCGGATTGGCAGGCCCATCCCTGTGGAGCGACGTGATCGATGCTCTGCCCAGGGAGCTCTACGCGGCTCAGACCGTGCTGGGAGATACGGTCGCGTGGCTGCAGCGTCACTCGTCTCCGGGGGCTCTGCTCGCCGTGGGCTTGGCGCTCGGCATAGCAATTGCCTTGTATTTCGGCCGTTCATCTCTCGGGCCGCGGCTCATCCGCCGCGACCCAGCCGTGGAGGATCCCGGCCGGAACAGACGGCTCATGGCTGCGCTCGGGGTGCTCCTGATCGGAGCAGGCCCTGCCGTCGCGGGCAGCTGGATCATCTGGGCAGCCCTGGATGCCGTCGATCTCCTCCCGCCGCGCATCGAGCCGGTGGCCCAGATGATCCTCCGGGCCCTTGCTTGGTTGGCCTTCGTTCGGGCTCTGGCCGACGCGGTTCTCGCCCCCGGTCGCGGAGCGTGGCGGCTGGTTTCGGTGAACGATTCGACGGCGCATCGCCTCGTGGCATTCGCGATCGCGTTCGTCGGCTTGGTTCTGATCGGCAAGGCGGTGGACTCGGTCAACGAAGCCATCGCTGCTTCGCTCCCCATCACGGTTGCGACCCGCGGAATTTTTGCGATCGGCGCTGCTCTCGTGCTGGCCGCGGTCCTGCGGAGTTGCGCCGGATCTGCCCCGGCCGCGGAGTCCTCTCCCGGCACCCGCTCGACCGGTCAAGCCGAACTCGGGGGACCTCTCCGGATCGTCGGTTGGACTCTCGTGACCTTCGTTCTCGGCAGCGCCCTGTTCGGCTACGTGGCCTTCGCCTCGTTCCTGATCGAGCAGGCGATCTGGCTCTCGATTCTGCTGACGGTCCTGTTCTTCCTGATCGCGCTCGTCGACGAATTCATCGGCGGCTCGCTGCGCGGGCAGACGCGACTCGTCAGAACGATCCAGGCGAATACCGGCCTTCGGCAACGCTCGCTGGAACAGCTCGGCATCCTGGTGAGCGGCATCCTCCATGTCGTGCTGATCGTCCTGGCCCTGATGGCCATACTCGCGCCGTGGGGCATCGAGTCGACGGATCTCTTATCTTCGGTCCGTGCCGCCTTCTTCGGCTTCCAGGTCGGCGACGTCACGATTTCGATCTCGTCGATCGTCGTCGCGCTGCTGCTCTTCGGCATCGGCTTCGGCGTGACACGTGTCGTGCAACGTTGGCTCGACTCGACCTTTCTTCCTGCAACGGACCTCGATGCCGGTCTTCGCAACTCGATCCGTACGGTATTCGGCTACGTCGGCGTCATCATCGCCGGGACGGTTTCCTTCTCGTATCTCGGTCTCAGCCTCGATCGGATTGCGATCGTCGCCGGTGCCCTGTCCGTCGGTATCGGTTTCGGATTGCAATCGATCGTTAACAACTTCGTGTCCGGGCTGATTCTCCTGTGGGAGAGGCCGATCCGAGTCGGCGATCTCGTGGTCGTCGGAGATGGGGAAGGACATGTGCGGCGCATCAACGTACGCGCAACCGAGATTGAGACCTTCGATCGCTCAGTGGTCATGGTGCCGAATTCGAATCTCATCTCAGGCATCGTGCGCAACCGCGTGCGCAACGACCGCATCGGACGGGTGAACGTCACGATGCCGGTGCCGCGGCTGTCCGACCCCGACGAAACCGCTCGCATCATGCGGGATTGCGCTCTGGCGCATCGGGAAGTCATGAGCGAGCCCTCCGCCAGAGTGCTCTTCAAGCGCATCACCGATACGGCGCTCGAGTTCGACCTCGTCTGCTTCGTCGATGATGTCGAGGTTTCGGGCCGCGTCAGCAGCGACCTGATGTTCGCCTGCCACCGAGCCCTTCGCGAGGCGGGCATCATGCCGTCACCTCCAGCGCCGGACCATGAGGCGGCCGGGGGAGAGCCGAAACCCGAGGTCCCCTCTGAAAGTCCGAGTCAGCCGCCTGCAGGAGCAGCGGCGGCCCGCGCGGAGTCCGACAGCATTCCGAAGCCTACGACATCCGCCGATAAGGAGGAGCAGTCGCCTCCACCCAGGAAGGAGCCCGCTCGGCAGTCCGCTCGCGCGAGCCGCGTGAAGGTGCCCTCGTGAGCATCATGCGTTTACTTCGCTTGTCTCTGGTCATCGCAACGGGGCTGGCTCTCGCCGGCTGCATGGCCGAGGAGGCGCGCAGGCCCGAGACCCTCGACCTCTATCGGTCGCTCGCACAGCCCGGCGCGCGCGTGGACCCGGGCACCGCCGAGGCAATGATCGGAGCCTATCGGCACAACCGAGGCCTTCCGCCGCTCAGAATCGATCCGGACCTGCAGCGCATCGCGGAGGACGAGGCGCGCGCCATGGCAGCAGCGGAGAAACCGCGTTCGGCGCAAATCCTCAAGGCAGGCCTCGTGGAGCGTGGCTTCAAGGCTCCAGGAGCGCATCTCACGGCAGGTTACCTTACCTTTGCCGAAGCGTTCTCGGGCTGGCGCGAGAGCGCCCAGCACGACCGCGTGCTGCTCGATCCGAATGCCACTCGGATGGGTGTGGCGACGGCTTTCGCGCCAGGGTCAAAATATCGAGTCTACTGGGTCTTCGTGACCGCGGGCGCGCCCTGATTCCGCTCGGTCACCGCCGACGGAGAACCGGTCTGCCGGCCCTATGGTTGCGCTCCGAATGGGATCGGCGGGGCCTCCCGCAGCAGGGTGATCGTCACACGCCGGTTCGCGGCAATATACGGGTTGTCGGGGAAGAACGGCTCGGCATCGGCCTTGCCCGCAACGGTCGCAAAGCGGTCATCCGGCATTCCGCTCGCGGCGAGAATCTCGCGGACCGAGATCGCGCGGCCGGCCGACATCTCCCAGGGCGAGTCCTTCGCGAAGGCTCCGGGCCGAGGCGAGGCGGTGTGCCCCGTCACGGCAACCCGGTTCGGCATGCGGCGGAGGGTTGGAGCGATGGCCTCGAGAACACGCCGGGTCCGCTCATAGGGCTGCGTCGAGCCCTCCGGGAACATGGAGCGGCCATCCTGGTCCACGAGGGAGACGTTGAGGCCTTCCTTCGAGACGTCGATGACGATGTGCTTCGATAATTCGGCGATTTCCGGCAGATCCTGCAGGGCTTGGCGCAGGGAGGCGGCTGCGAGCGCGAAGGCTCGGTCGTGGCCGGCCAACGAGATCCCTTCGATCCGGGTCAACTCGTTCGGCGAGGTGCTGTCGGACGCAACATCGGGAGATTCGGTTCTCGCGTTCTTCAGCAGGGTCTTCGTCGGGATGCCCTCCTGCTCGATGATGCCGGCGAGGCGGGAATCCTGGCGCACGCCGAAGGCGTCCCGCATCGAGCCTGCAACGAGCTGCAGCTTGCGCTGGTCCTGCGTCGAGTAGGCAGCGACCATGACGAAAAAGCTCATGAGCAGCGCCATGAGATCCGCGAAAGTCACGAACCAGCCGTGCCCGTGGGCGACATGCCCCTTCTTGCGCAAAGCCATGATCAGGCCTCGACGAATTCTGCGCGACTGTTCTCCGGCAGATAGGAGACCAGCATCTCGCGGACGAGCGCCGGGCTCTTCGAGTCGCGGATCAGGAGAATGCCGTCGATGATCAAAGAGCGCGATACGTTCTCGTCTTCGAGTTTCACATGCAGCTTATCGGCGATCGGAAGCGCGAAGAGGTTGGCGATAAACGCGCCGTAGAGCGTCGCGAGAAGAGCGGTCGCCATGGCGGGGCCTAGCTTCGACGGGTCCGACATGTTCGCGAACATCATGACCATGCCGAGGATCGTACCGATCATGCCCCAGGCCGGCGCGCAATCGCCGATCGCACGGTAGACCTTCGATCCTTCCTCGAGATGAAGGAGGAAGATGTCGCGATCGCGTTCCATGGTCTCGCGGATGAATTCACGGTCATAACCGTCGGCAACGTAGCGGAGCCCCTGCGCGAGAAAGCTGTCTGCGACCTGCATGTTCTCGATCGCCATCGGGCCGCTTTTGCGCACCACCTCGGCAACCTGCGTGATCTCGGCGATCAGGTCATGCGGATTGTTGCTGCGAAGGCTAAAGGCATAGCGTAGACCCATCGGCAACCCGTGCACGATGACCGAGAAGGGAAAGCGCACCATCGTGGCAGCCATGGCGCCACCGAAGATGATGATCACCGCGTGCTTGTCGAAATAGGCCCCGAAATTTCCGCCATCGATCAGGATGATGGACACGACGGTTCCGATCCCGGCTATGAGACCTATGCCAGTCGCGATATCCATGAATTCACCTGACGCCTGCCCGATGCCCTTCTGGCAACACGGGCCAAGGTAGGTGCCGGCGCTGAAGGAAGGGTAAACCGCTCCTGACGTGGATTGGCAAAATCGCTTGCGGGTTCCGGCGCATCAGAGCAAGGGCGGCGTCTTTCACCCGTATTCGAGTGTTCTGACTGGGTTGCCTGACTGGCAGATGAGGACGATTGACCCACCCCGTCATTGCGAGCCGGAGGCGAAGCAATCCAGCCCTTCAGCCTCTGTGCCGCTGGATCGCTTCGCTCCGCTCGCGATGACGAGAGGGCAGGCTGGATACCGATGAGGTCTCCCTTGACCGCCAGGGGTGCCAAACCGCGATGCGCCGGAGGTCCCCTTCCTTCGGGCAAGTGAAACGGACGGCTCGACTTGCCGTTATTAAACGAGCTCGCCATCGTGCGGCTTATCATCTCAGGTTGCAGGCACCGCCGCATCATGTCGCTCTTTCGCCTCTACGCTCGCGTCCTCGGTCAGCTCGGGTCCGATCTGCGGGTCGGCATCATGCTCGCACTGGCGAACATCGCCCTCGCGATCGCGGCCTTCGCGGAGCCGATCCTGTTCGGGCGGATCATTGACCTTTTAAGCAGCGCGCAGGCCACGCGAGAGCCGGTCTCGTTCGGCAACCTGATGCCCCTGATCATCGCCTGGGTCGGTTTCGGGCTGTTCACGATCGGGGCCGGCGTGCTCGTCGCGTTGTACGCGGATCGCCTCTCGCATCGCCGGCGCCTCGCCGTCATGGCGTGCTATTTCGAGCACGTGCTCGAACTGCCGCTGGCGTTCCACACCTCGACGCATTCCGGGCGCGTCCTGAAGGTCATGCTGGAGGGCTCGAACGGCATGGCCTGGCTGTGGCTCGGCTTCTTTCGCGAGCATTTCGCCGCCTTCGTAGCCCTCGTGATCCTCTTACCCCTCACTGTTTTCCTGAACTGGCGCCTCGGCCTGCTGCTCGTCGTGCTCGTGGCGGTTTTCGCGGTGCTCACGGCCGTCGTGCTTCGCAAGACCGAGACGCTCCAGGGCTCCGTCGAGAGCTACCATTCCAGCCTTGCGGAGCATGCCTCCGATGCCCTGGGGAACGTGCCGGTGATCCAGTCCTTTACGCGGGTCGAGGCGGAAACACGGGCTCTGCACGGCATCATCCACCAGCTCCTCCAGGCCCAGAATCCCGTCCTGTCCTGGTGGGCCCTGGCTTCCGTCGCGACGCGGGCCTCCGCGACGATCACGGTTACCGCGATCTTCCTCGTCGGAACCTGGCTTCACCTCAACGGGCTCGCCAGCATCGGTCAGATCGTGTCGTTCATGAGCATCGCGACGATGTTGATCGGCCGTCTCGAACAGGCGGTGAGCTTCACGAACCAGCTCTTCATGCAGGCTCCGAAGATGCGCGAGTTCTTCAGCATCCTCGACACTGCTCCCGCGGTGCACGACCGCCCGAATGCGAAGGTCATCGATCGCTTTGTCGGCCGCGTCGCCTTCGAATCCGTCAGCTTCTCCTATGACGGCAGGCGCCCGGCGGTGCTGGACGTCTCCTTCACCGCGGAGCCAGGCGAGACGGTTGCCCTCGTGGGCGCGACGGGCTCGGGCAAGTCGACGACCCTCGGGCTCCTTCACCGCGCCTTCGATCCGCAATCAGGCTGTATCCGCATCGATGGCGACGACATTCGCGACATTGCCCTGTCTTCGCTGCGCCGCAATATTGGAGTCGTCTTCCAGGAGCCGATGCTGTTCGCGCGCTCGATTCGCGAAAACCTCCAGGTCGGACAGCCGGACGCGACCGATGCGCAGATGATCGAAGCTCTGGAGCGTGCGCAGGCGAGCGAGTTCATTGTCAGGCAGACGGAGGGCCTCGATACGATCATTGGAGAGCGGGGGCGCTCTCTCTCGGGAGGCGAGCGCCAGCGTCTTTCAATCGCGCGCGCGCTCCTCAAGGACCCGCCGGTGCTGATCCTCGACGAGGCAACCAGCGCCCTCGATGCTGCAACCGAACGCAAGCTGCAACTTGCGCTGGACGAGGTCATGAGGGGCCGGACGACCTTCGTGATCGCCCACCGGCTCGCGACCGTCCGCAACGCCGACCGTATCCTCGTCTTCGACCAGGGGCGCATTATCGAGACCGGCACCTTCGACGAACTCGTCGCCAAGGGTGGGCGTTTCGCCGAACTCGCCCGGGCCCAGTTCATGGTAGAAGAAGAGCGCCCGCGGACACGGATCCGGGCAAGCGAGGTCGCCCAAACCTGAGGGGTGGGATGAGCGCTGCGCCGCCGCCCGGCTTCAAGGCGTTCCGCCGCAAGGTGAACGGCATTGTCCTCGAAGGAGTCGAGGGCGGTCCCGCCGACGGTCCGCTCTGCATCCTGCTGCATGGATTCCCGGAGTTCTGGTGGGGCTGGCGTCATCAGCTCGAGCCGCTGGCCGCAGCAGGATCCCGGGTCATCGCACCGGACCAGCGCGGCTACCGTCGAAGCTCGAAACCGGTCTCGATTCGCGACTATCGCCTCCCTGATCTCGGCGAGGACATCGTCTCGCTCATCGAGGCCTCAGGATGCCGTGAGACCTTCATCGTTGGTCATGACTGGGGAGGTGTGGTCGCCTGGTGGGTAGCGGCGCGCCGGCCCGATCTGGTTTCGGGACTCGTCATCCTGAACGCACCGCATCCCGACGTGATGCGGCCGTACCTGACGGAGCATCCGACGCAGCTCCTGCGCAGCGCATACGTGCCGTTCTTCCAGCTTTCCTTCATTCCGGAAGCGCTTCTGCGCGCCTTCGACTTCGCATTGCTGAAGCAGGCGCTGTGCCGGACGAGTCGCCCAGGAACGTTCTCGGACAGGGATCTTGAGATCTACGCGAATGCATGGCGCGAACCCGGCGCACTGTCGGCGATGCTGAACTGGTATCGGGCTTTACGTCATGAATCCCCTGAGGCCGGAGTCGTGCCGGTCAGGACACTGGTGCTGTGGGGCGAACGGGACGAAGCCCTTCAATCCGGCCTCGCGCCAGCCAGCCTGAACCGGTGCAAGGATGGTATGCTGCGACGTTTTCCGGACGCAACGCATTGGCTCCATCTCGAGGAGCCGAAGGCGGTGACAGCCGCCACCGTCGAGTTCTTGAGGGAAGCTACTCGGCCGCGCGCCGGGGACGTACCGTCAGGGGCGTGATCTTGAGGGCGGTGATCCGGTTGCGCGATTTGCGCAGCACTTGGAACCGGAAGCCGTGGAAGGTGAAAGCCTGCCCGGCATCGGGAATGGCGCGTGCTTCATGGATGACCAGTCCGGCGATAGTGGTCGCCTCCTCATCCGGCAGGTGCCAGTCGAGGGCGCGGTTGAGATCGCGGATCGGCACGGAGCCGTCGACATTCACGGAACCGTCCGGCTGCGGGCGGACGCCCTGCAGCGTGATGTCGTGCTCGTCCCGGATGTCGCCGACGATCTCCTCGAGGATGTCTTCGAGCGTCACGAGGCCCATGACCTCGCCGTATTCATCGACGACGAGCGCGAAATGCGTCTTCTTGGCGAGGAAGGCTTTGAGCTGATCACGCAGCGATGTCGTGTCGGGCACGAACCAAGTCTCGAGCGCGATGGCTTCGACGCGCAACTGGCTCGCATCGCCCCCGACGGCATCAAGTGCGCGCAGCAGGTCCTTGGAATGCAGGACGCCGATAATGTTTTCCTGACTCCCGCGCCAGAGGGGCAGGCGCGTATACGGAGAGGACAGCACTTCGCGCACAATCTCCTCGGGCGGCAGATCCGCATTGATCGTTCGCATCTTGGTGCGGTGGACCATGACCTCCGAGACGGTGAGATCCGCAAGATCGAGCAGGCCTCCGAGCATGTCGCGCTCGTCCTTCACGACGCCGCCTTCCTTGTGCAGGAGGTCGACCTGTCCGCGAATTTCTTCGGTCGCCGAGAGGATCGGTTGGTTCGCGCCGATCCGGATTCCGAACGGCCGGAGCATAAGCCGCACGAGGCGCTCGACGGCGAGCGCCAGCGGTCCCAGCACGGCGACGGCGGCGGAGACGAAGCGCGAGAGCAGAAGAGAGGCCGCATCCGGCGCCGTGATCGCGAGCGTCTTCGGCAGAACCTCGGAGAAGACGATCACGAGGACCGACATGATGACGGTTGCATAGAGCGCGCCGTGGTCGCCGAAGATCCCGACCAGCACGCTCGTCGTGAAGGCGGATACACCGATATTGACGATGTTGTTGCCGATCAGCATCGACCCGATGAAGCGCTCGCGCATGTTCAGGAGGCGCGTGACGATCCGGGCCCTCGGATCGCCGGCCCGCTCGAGGCCGTGCATGCGGGCGCGCGACGCCCCCGTGAAGGCCGTTTCCCCGGCCGAGAAGAAGGCGGACAGGATCAGGCAGGCGATCACGATCGGAATCGCGAACCACGGATCGAGGGACGTGTCGTCAGTCATGAATGGTCAACGCATTGTCTCGGCCAACCGGCGAGATGGGCTGGCGTCTTTTGTTTCGGCGCCGGGCCAGATCGGCCTGGTCGAGCCGGAGAGGTACCTCGGCCGTCTCAGGATCCGATATCGTTCGGTGCTGGCCCCGCCCAAAGGCGGCCGGAGCGCCTCAGCGCGCCGCTTCCTCGCTGAGGAACGCGCGCACGGCATCCGCGGGCACGCGAGGGGCGATGAAGCTCTGTCCGATCCCTCTCGCGAGAATGAAGGTGAGGGCACCGTCCTTCACCTTCTTATCCTGCGCCATGGCGGCGAGGACATCGTCGACGGAGCCCCAGCCACCCGGGATCTGAGCCGGCCGCACCGGGAGGCCGACACTCTCCAGATGAGCGACGACCCGCTCCGCGTCGGAAGGCGGGCACAATCCCTGGCGCACGGAAAACCGGTACGCGAGAGCCATGCCGATCGCGACGGCCTCGCCATGAATCAGCCGTTCCGGATCATAGCCGGCGATCCGTTCGAGCGCGTGCCCGAAGGTATGGCCAAGATTCAGGAGGGCGCGGTCGCCCTCCTCGCGCTCGTCCCGGGCGACGATGGCCGCCTTGGCGCGGCAGCACTGGGCGACGGCCTCGTCCCGCTCCGCGCCGCCGGCGAAGATCGCGGGCCAGTGCCGTTCGCACCAAGTGAAGAAATCGGGATCGTCGATCAGCCCGTACTTCACGACCTCTGCGTAGCCGGCCCGCATCTCGCGCGCAGGCAACGTGTCGAGGAGGGCCGTATCGGAGATCACGAGGCTCGGCTGGTGGAAAGCGCCGACGAGGTTCTTACCCCAGCGTGAATTGATTCCGGTCTTCCCGCCGACTGACGAATCGACCTGCGCGAGGAGAGACGTCGGGATCTGCACCAGCCGGACGCCCCGGCGCACGATCGCGGCCGCGAAGCCCGCGAGATCCCCGACGACGCCGCCCCCGAGGGCGACGACGAGATCGCCTCGCTCGATGCGCGCGGCGAGAATGGCGTCGCAGACCCGCTCCAGTTCGGCAAAGGACTTCGAGCCCTCTCCTGGTGGCACCACGACGGTCTCGGTTCGCAGGCCCGCTTGGCCGAGAGCGGCCCGCAGCTTCGCGCCGTGGCTAGCCTCGACATTCCCGTCCGTCACGACCGCGGCGGCACGGGCCTGCAGCGCGGCGAGGAGTTCGCCCGCCCGTGCGAGAAGGTCCCGGCCGACGAGAATCTCATAGCTTCGGTCGCCGAGGGCAACGGGAACGCGGATCTCGTTTCCTTCGGGGAGTCTGGGCGCAGGCGAGGTGCTCACGGCGCGACCTCGCGACTTTCGTCGAGCCACCTCGTGAGGGCGCCCGTGATGTCCGAGACGATCCGGTCGTGCGGAGCGTCATAGGACTCGATGGTCAGGTCGGACTCTCCGTAGACGGGATAGCGTACGTCGATCAGTTTCCTCATCATGCCTTCGGGGTCCGGTGTCTGGAGGAGGGGGCGGTTCGAGCGGCGTCGCACCCGGCGCATCAGGACGTCGAGGTCCGCCCTCAGCCAGATCGAGATCCCCCGCTCGGCAACGCGCTGGCGGGTCTCCTCGCTCATAAAGGCGCCGCCTCCGGTCGCGAGCACGATCGGTCCTTGCTGGAGGAGCCGTGCGATGACGCGGCGCTCGCCGTCGCGGAAGTAGTCCTCGCCATAGACCGCGAAGATCTCGGGGATCGTCATCCCGGCGGCCGTCTCGATCTCCTGGTCAGCGTCGAGGAAGGGCAGGCCGAGCTTCTGGGCGAGACGACGGCCAATCGTGCTCTTCCCCGCGCCCATCAAGCCGACGAGCACGAGAGACCGCCCGCCAAGCCGGCGGGTGAGGGGATGTATGCCTGCGGCGTGACCCAGGCCGCGCTCGCTCGGCGGAGGGAGCGCGTGGGGGCCGCTCATCTCGTTCATGTTCCTATCCGTAGCACGAGAGGAGATGCCGGCAAGAGTGGAGCGTGGTCGTCGAGCCCTCTGGCAACGGGAATGCGCCCGGAATCTCCACCTCTCTCCTTTAAGAATTCGGCACCCGCCGGCATGTGGCTCGGAGCTGCTGGCGTGTTCCGCGCGGCTTCGTATCCGGCATTCGGTTTTCGGCTGTGGCCACGCTGCTCTTGCCATCGGGGAGCGCCCATGGTGTAGGGTCCCGAACTTGCTCGAGATCTCAGTGCCGACCCTTTTCCGGTTTCTTTTCGTTATCGCGATCATCGCCGGTCTCGTCTACGCAGCCATGTTCGCCCTCGCGACCCTGGTGGAGCCCGAGCCGCGCGAGATGACCATCACGGTCCCGAACAATCGCCTGTCGGGACGATGATTGCCCGGCTGCGTGGCCTCTCGAAGTCCCGTCGTCCGGAGGGCATCGTTCCGCTCCGCTGCATGTCACCTGCGTCATGAGTGCCGGACGCCACGCGGACCTGTTTCTCGACATGCTGGCCGCAGAGCGGGGCGCCGCGCGGAACACCCTGGAGGCCTACAGGCGGGATCTCGTCGATTATCTGGATTTCTGCCGAGAGGCCGGGATCGAGCCCGCCCGCGCCAAGGCGAGCCATATCCGGGCCTTTCTCGCGAGCCTCGACGAACGGGGATTGAAGGCGACCTCGGCGGCCCGCCGGCTCTCGGCCGTGCGGCAGTTCCACAAGTTTCTCTATACCGAGGGTTATGCCCCCGAGGATCCCACGGCCGCCATCGGCGCCCCGAAGCGCGGCCGAGGGTTGCCGAAGACCCTGTCCGTCGACGAAGTCGACCGCTTGCTCGCCGTGGCGCAGGAAGGCGCAACGCTGGCCGAGAGCAGCGGAGCCCGGCTGCGCGCGCTGCGCATGGCCTGCCTCCTGGAACTCCTTTACGCGACGGGTCTGCGTGTCTCCGAGCTCGTGGCCCTCCCATTGCGGGCCGCCAAGACCCGGGACCGCTTCCTGATCGTGCGTGGGAAGGGGAGCAAGGAGCGCCTCGTTCCGCTGACCGATGCCGCGCGAGAGGCCTGCCGGGCCTACGTGGCCGAACTCGAGAAAGCCGACCGCGTTGGCGGCGCATGGCTCTTCCCGGCCGATAGCGAGAGCGGGCACCTCACGCGACAGGCCTTTGCCCGGGATCTCAAGGTGATCGCTGCTGCGGCCGGTCTGCGCACCGACAAGGTAAGCCCGCACGTCCTTCGCCATGCCTTTGCGAGCCATCTCCTGCAGAATGGTGCCGACCTCCGCGTCGTGCAGGAGCTCCTTGGGCACGCCGACGTGTCGACGACGCAGATCTACACACATGTCCTCGACGAGCGCCTGAAGAGCATGGTGCGGGATCTGCATCCGCTCGCGCAGAAGGAGTGATCGGCAGTCTAGTCGGTTGCGCTCCGCACCGGCGAGGCCAGTCAGAGCGACCACGGCGGCGATCTGGTGACGGGACGGTGCACCTTGGATCACTTCGCTCCGCTCGCGACAACGGTACGGACGCGATAGCGCGAGGAGCACGACCGAGAGCGGCATGGCGCCGGACACGCTGCGTCATTGCGAACGAAGTGAAGCAATCCGGGCTTCGAGTGGGGTCCCTGATACGACCCAGTCACTCTGCATCAGCACGGGAACCCGACCTTGGCCGTAGCCGTTGTTTTTCTCTCGGAGGAATCGCGATGCGCGTCGGGCTTACTGGTTTGATACTCCTGTCGATGTGCTCGGCTGCCGGTGCCGCGGACTACCGCCAAGAGCTCGTCGGTTTCGTGGAGCCCTACGTCATCGAGGCTTATCCGCCCGTTCGCATCATTCGCGAAAGACCGCTTCCCTGTGCCCGATGCCGTGGCGATTTGCTGCCCTGGGGAGGGCTGCGCAAGACCTACAAGGTGGGGCTCCCCTGGGGCGGGTTGCGGGACGATTGCGCGCCCGTCCGGCCCGTGCGGAGAACCGTGATCTCCGTGAAGGGATAGCGTCGGCTCCTCTCAGCCGCGCCGCAGCAGGAAGACGGCCTGCTCGCCGAACATGTTCCAGAACCACCAGGGAAGGACGACCTGGATCGGCCGGCCTCCTGCGTTCAGGGCCACGGCTCTCTCGATCCGGGCTCCGACCTCCCGGCAGAGCTCCACGAAATCGCGGATCGTGCAGAAGTGGATGTTCGGCGTGTCGTACCACGAATAGGGCAGGTTGCTCGTGATCGGCATCCGGCCGCGGGTGAGGAGATCGAGCCTAACCTTCCAGTGGCCGAAATTCGGGAAGGAGACGATCGCGTGCCGGCCGATCCGCAGGAGATGCTCGAGCACGACGCGCGGCTGCCGCGTCGCCTGGATGGTCTGCGAGAGGATCACGTAGTCGAAAGCGTCGTCCGGATAATCGGCAAGATCCGTGTCGGCGTCGCCCTGGATCACCGGCAGGCCTTTCGCGAGACAATCGCTGACGCCTTCGCGGGACAGTTCGATGCCGCGCCCGTCAGTGCCCCGCCGCTCCTGCAACAAGGCCAGAAGCGTGCCGTCGCCGCAGCCGATGTCGAGCACCCGGGAGCCTGGCGCCACCATCTCGGTCACGAGCAGGAAATCGAGACGTGTCTGCGGAGCCTCGATCATGCGATGCCCCGGGCACGGGCAGCGGCATCGATGAAGCCATGCGCCGCTGCGAACATCTCGGGTTCGTCGAGCAGGAAGGCGTCGTGGCCCTTGTCGCTCGCGATCTCGACGAAGCCGACGGAGGCCCCGGCGGCATTCAGGGCATGCATGATCGCGCGGGAATCGGCGGTCGGGAACAGCCAGTCCGACGTGAACGAGATCAGGCAAAACCGCGTGCGGCTTCCCTGGAAGGCGCGGGCGAGCACGCCGCCATGCTCGGCGGCGAGATCGAAGTAATCCATTGCGCGCGTGACGTAGAGATACGAATTCGCGTCGAAGCGCTCCACGAAGGTGAAGCCCTGGTAGCGCAGATAGCTCTCGATCTGGAAATCGGCGTCGAAGGAGAAGGTCGGTGCGCTCCGATCCTGGAGATTGCGCCCGAATTTGCGGTGCAGCGCCTTCTCGGAGAGATAGGTGATGTGGGCTCCCATGCGGGCCACGGCGAGTCCCTTCGTCGGGCGCGTCCCCGCTTCGAGATAGCGTCCGCCGCGCCAGTCCGGATCGGCCATGATGGCTTGGCGGCCGACCTCGTGAAACGCGATGTTCTGCGCCGAGTGGCGCGCGGCCGCCGCGATCGGCAGAGCGCTGAACACGCGGTTCGGATAACGGGATGCCCACTCGAGCACCTGCATGCCGCCCATCGATCCGCCGGCGACGCAGAAGAGGGTTTCGATCCCGAGCCGGTCGATCAGCTTCGCCTGGGCGCGCACCATGTCGGCAATCGTCACGACGGGGAAATCGATGGCGTAGGCTCGCCCGGTTGCAGGATCGCGTGAGGCCGGCCCGGTCGTCCCCATGCAGCCGCCGATCACGTTGGCGCAGATCACGAAGAACCGGTTGGTATCGAGCGGCCGGCCGGGGCCGACCATCGTCTCCCACCAACCTGGCTTGCCGGTCACCGGATGGATGTTCGCGACGTGCTGGTCGCCCGTGAGGGCATGGCAGATCAGGACCGCGTTCGAACGGTCCTCGTTGAGGACGCCATAGGTCTGATACGCGATCTGCCAGGGTGCGATGGAGACACCAGCATCCATCCCCAGGGGCTCATCTGGGCCAAAATGGGCAACGAGGCTGGCGGGGGCGTCGATCTGGCTGGTCGGCTCGGCGAACAGCCGTTTCGGCTCGGTCACGGTCATGTCGTTCGGTTACACGAACGCACCGGTAGAAGGAACGGATACGTCCGTCAACGAAGCGGGGTCCGAAAGTGGCTTCCATCCCTTGGCAGGAGCCCTCCGGCTTGCGAAAGGATGGCCGCGTATGGCTGGACGTTTCATGACCGCGAAATCACCTGCTCCCGACCTCTCGACCCTGAGGGCCGAGATCGATCGCCTCGACGAAGCGATGCACCGTCTCCTGATGGAGCGCGGCAGGATCATCGATCGGCTCATCGCGACGAAGGGCACTTCCGAATCGGGCCAGGCCTTCCGGCCGGGCCGGGAAGCCGCCATGATGCGGATGCTCGCCGCCCGGCACGCGGGCCTCCTGCCTCTCGACACGGTCGAAGGGATCTGGCGGGTGATCATCGCAACCTTCACCTACGTTCAGGCCCCCTTCTCGGTTCACGCGGACATCTCCGGCGGGGACGCGCCTATGCGGGATTCGGCGCGGTTCCATTTCGGTTTCACGGTCCCCTATGTGGCCCACGCCACGGCCTCCGATGTCATCGAGGCCGTGGCCAGCTCCCGGGGAGACCTCGGCATTTTCCGCCTCGATCAGGGTGCGTCGGCCGGAGCCTGGTGGCGTTCGCTCATCAGTGCCGGACGCCCGCGCATCATCGCCCGGCTGCCCTTCATCGAGCGCCCGGACCACCCCGCGGGAACGCCCGTCTTCGTGATCTCACAGCCCCTGGCCGAGGCGGCGGTTCGCGACGAGATCCTGTATGCGATCACGTTCGAGCGCTGGAACAGGGCGGCGGCAAAGGCTCTCGACCGGCTCGGATGCGAGGTCATCGCCAGTGCGGCCGATCCGATCGGCCTTTCCGGCCTCGTTGCGGCTCCGGGCGCGCTGATGCCGGAAAAGATTTCGGCTGCGCTCGCCGCTGCAGGGGCCCATCCCGGACCCCTCGTGGAGGTCGGCTCCCACGCGAGTCGGTTCAGCCTCGGTGGGGAGAGCCGCTGAGCCTCACGCGCGAGATTTCCAACGCTGGGATCGGGAAGCGCTCGGTGAGCTGCGGCCGGTGCATGTCCGACCAGCTGATTTTTGAGGACGCGCCCTCTCCCCTTCACCCAAAAATGTTCTAGACCGCTCGCGCAAAGCGAGACCAAGGACCCTGTCATGAGTGCCGCCGTTCGACCCCAGCCCCGCCCGGGCGTCCTGCAGATCGAGGCCTATGTGCCGGGCAAGAGCGCCGCTCCGGGCGTGTCGAAGGTCCATAAGCTGTCATCGAACGAGACGCCGCTCGGACCTTCTCCGAAGGCGCTCGCAGCCCTGCGCGCCCTCGACCATTTCGAACATTATCCGGACGGCGCGGCCTCGAAACTGCGGGCTGCGATCGCTGCGCGGTACGGGCTCGATCCCGAGCGCATCGTCTGTGGAGCCGGCTCCGATGAACTCCTGGCGCTCGTCACGCATGCCTATATCGGCCCGGGTGACGAGGGCCTGTTCACGCAGCATGGCTTTCTCGTCTACCGCATTGCGATTCTCGCAGCCGGGGGGACGCCCGTCGTCGCTGAGGAACGGGACTATCGCGCCGACGTGGATTCGATCCTCGCGAAGGTGACGGATCGCACCAAGGTCGTCTTCCTCGCAAATCCCAACAATCCCACGGGAACCTATCTGCCGTTCGACGAGGTGAAGCGGCTGCATGCCGGATTGCCGCCGCATGTCCTCCTGGTGCTCGATGCCGCTTACGCCGAATACGTGCGTCGCAACGATTATGCGTCGGGTCTCGAACTCGTCGCGACATCCGAGAACGTCGTGATGACGCGGACCTTCTCCAAGATCCACGGACTCGCGAGCCTGCGCCTCGGATGGATGGTGGGGCCTGCCCATGTGATCGACGCGATCAACCGCATCCGCGGCCCCTTCAACGTCAACGGACCGGCCCTCGCGGCAGGCATTGCCGCCATCGAGGATGAGGCGCATGTCGCCGCATCGATCAGCCACAACGACACGTGGCTGGCTTTCCTGACGCGGGAGATCGAAGCGCTCGGGCTCACGGTGACGCCGAGCGTGGGGAACTTCCTGCTCGTGCATTTTCCGAACGAGCCCGGCCGCACCGCCCGTGAGGCCGACGCTTTCCTGACTTCGCGGGGTCTCGTGCTGCGGCGGGTCGATGCCTACGGGATTCCGGGAGCTTTGCGGCTGACGGTCGGTACCGAGGAGGCTAACCGCCTCGTCGTATCTGCGCTTCGGGAGTTCCTGAAGGGAGCGAAGTCTCATGCCTGAGCGGCTCGGGCCACCCGCGGAGACGCCGCTCTTCCAGCGTCTCGCGATCATCGGCTTCGGCTTGATCGGGTCCTCGCTCGCGCGCGCGGTACGGCATCTCCGGATTGCGCGCGAAATCGTGGCGATCGATCAGAGCCCGGCTGTGCTCGAGCGCATCGAGGCGCTCGGGCTTGCCGACCGTGCGACCGGAGACGCACGTGAAGGCGTGACCGGCGCCGATTTCGTGATCCTGTGCGTTCCCGTAGGAGCCTATAGCGCCCTTGCGGAATGCATCGCCTCAAATCTCGAACCCGGCACCATCCTTTCCGATGTCGGCTCGGTTAAAGGCTCCGTCATTCGGCAGGTGGAGCCGCATCTGCCGGCGGGCGTTCATTTCGTGCCGGCGCATCCCGTGGCGGGAACGGAATATTCGGGTCCCGATGCAGGTTTCGCGACCCTCTTCCTGAACCGGTGGTGCATTCTCACGCCACCCGACGGGGCCGACGCGCAGGCGATCGAGAAGGTGCGCCAGTTCTGGTCTGCCCTGGGATCGAATGTCGAGATCATGACGGCGCAGCATCATGATCTCGTCCTCGCGATCACGAGTCACGTGCCGCATCTCATCGCCTATAATATCGTCGGCACGGCTGCGGATCTCGAGACGGTGACGCAATCGGAGGTCATCAAGTTCTCGGCCGGCGGCTTTCGGGATTTCACGCGCATTGCCGCATCCGATCCGACGATGTGGCGCGACGTCTTCCTGCACAACAAGGATGCCGTGCTCGAAATGCTCGGGCGGCTCAACGAGGACATCGCCCTTCTCGCCCGGGCGATCCGCTGGGGTGAGGGCGACAAGCTCTTCGACCTGTTCACCCGCACCCGGGCGATCCGCCGCGGGATCATCTCGCTCGGGCAGGAGACGGCGGAACCCGATTTCGGGCGACGACGCGAGACACCCTGATCGGCAGCGGCAATTGCAGTCGACGATCCGGACGATTCATTCTGATCGAGAAACACCATCGCGAGTACGAGCCGTCAATATAACGGCGGCAGGCGCAAATTCGGGATCGCGAAGGGGCCGATGAGAACGCGGCCGTTTTCCAGCTGCAGCGGCGGCAGCGGCGTGAGACCGTTCGCCGGGCCCGTGCCGGGCTCTGGGGCTTGCCCCAGGATGGCACCGAGGAGCGCTCCCGAGCTGCGATTGCCGGTCAGGCGCGAGATCAGACCCGTAAGGCCGGCGGCGGCAACGTTGAGCTCGCCTTCGAGCCGGTGCAGCTCGTCGAGCTGCAGGCCGCCCTTGGCCTGGAGCCGGCTCGTGCCTTTGGAGAGAGACAACATCAGGATCTCTAGCTTGCCGTTCGCTTGGCGCCACCGCTCGAGCTCCTGGGCAATGGGGCGGCCCCGGAAACCCTCCGCCTCGGTGGCCGTGAGGTCGACTGCGAGATCCGCTGCCTCATTGCCGCCGAGCAGCTGATCGAGGAGAGGGAGCCTCGTACGGACGGTGCTCAGCGCGACATCATAGGCCTTCTCGGCCGGCCGGCGGGGATTGGGCCGCAGATGAGCCTCGAGGTGCTCGCTTTCGAGTCGCAGCAAATCCGGCGCGACCCCAGTGATCTCGATACGAGGGCGTTCGGTGACCAGCGAGGCGCGCTGGAAGCCACCCTGGATGCCATGGAAGCTCGTTTCGAGCAGATCCCAGGCGCCGGTGACGGAGATGGTGTCGTCGCTCAGCCGGAAAGGACCTTCGAGGGACGTGATGATGTGGCGCGGCTTGTAGACCTGAGCGACGGCGAGGAGGCGGCCGGCCGACGCCGTGACCGGCCCACGCTGGAGTGCGACCGTCTTGCAGGAAACCTCGATTCGGAATGGGTAACCGCTGACGGATCTGTCCTCGCAGGTCCATTGCCGGCCGGCTGCGGCCTCCACGGCCAGGAATCGATCGATTGCGGAGACAGCACGATCGCGCACGACGAACCATCCCGCGCTCCAGGCAATGGCGATGAGAATCAGAAGCGTGAAGGGTGCGTAAAGCCAGAACCTGTTGCGACGGGTCGCCGAGATGTCGTTGCTTGCCATGCAAATCTCCTCTGCGCTCGATGGGCAGATTTCTTTAGTCGCATTGTCGGAATCTCACCTGCGCTCCGCGTTGCAGGCTTTTGGCGGTGCCGGCTGGATCCGCCATCCCATGCGGTTGGAAAATTCGTCCGTGATGTAAAGAGGCCGATACCACCCCGCGCGAAAACGCTATAGCCCCGGATCCCGGCAGAGATCGGGCGAGGACCTCAATCAGAATGGACACGACCGGCGCAGGCGCTGCTGATCTGTGGGTGTTCGGATACGGGTCTCTGATGTGGAGACCCGGCTTCCCATTTGTCGAACGACGATACGGCCTGATCCATGGCTATCACCGGTCTCTCTGCGTCCTGTCCCATGTGCATCGCGGCACGCCCGAACGGCCGGGGCTGGTGCTCGGGCTCGACCGAGGCGGGTGCTGCCACGGGGTCGCTTTCCGGATCGCAGCAGAAGAAGTCGCCGGGACGGTCCACTACCTGCGTGAGCGCGAGCAGGTGACGGGTGTCTACCGCGAGCGGCATCTGCCTGTCCGGCTCGATGACACGCGCCGCATTACGGCCTTGGCCTATGTGGTCGATCGGGCTCACCCGCAATATGCGGGACGGCTCCCGGACACCGAATTGCTGCGCCTCGTGCGTCAGGGCGAGGGCGTTTCCGGCCCGAACACGGATTACGTCCGCTCGACCTACGAGCACCTGCAGGCGATGGGGGTCGTCGACCCGATCCTCGCAGGTCTGGCCACCAAGCTCGTTTGATCCGGTTCAGACCTCGGAGCGTTGTCTGGGGCGCCGTCCGCCGCGCATGAGGTCCCTGACGATCGCTTCTCGCTCTCCGGCATCGTCCGCAAGGCGGTGAATGTGGATCTCGGTTGCACCCAGATCCCGCGCGCGCGCAAGCCACTCGGCATTACGCGCCTCGCATTCCGAAGCTCCGATCGCCACGGCTTCCAGAATGCGGGCGTCTCCACCGGGCATCCGCCGCACGGCGAGCATGATGGCTTCGGTCGCGCCAAGTACGCTCGCCTCATCGGAAAGGGAATGTACGCCGACGACATAGCGCTGGCCCGACCGTCCGCGCCAGGACGTCAGCAACAGACCGATATGCCGCAATCCGGACGCCGCCTTCAGGCGCTCCTCGCGGACCATCGCGCTCACCATCCGTTCCTCCAGCAGCGACTGCATGCCATCCCCCAAACGAATGTTCGTGATTTGTTCTCAACTTAGCCGGAGGACCGTCGCTGCGTCAAGAAGCGCCTCGCGTCAGAGAGAGGGAAGGGCGCTCGCCCTTGGCACCAAGGCTTGTGAATATCCAGCGCACCCGAGGCGCGACTGTCGCATGATGGACATGCTGTCGGCCGCTATGCCCCTGGCGCCGGGGCCAGCGGACCGAGTTCGCGCAGGCCCTCTTCGAGGAGCCTGTTGGAGCCTTCCTCGAGACGCGCTTGGAGCTGGCGGAAAAACTCGTCGCGGGGGAGGCCGGGCGGGATCGGGTCGAGCACTTCGACTACGATCGTGCCGGGCCGGCGCAGGAACTTGCGCCGCGGCCAAAAGAGTCCCGAGTTCAACGCGACTGGAAGGCAAGGAGCGCCGATATTCCTATAGAGATGCGCCACGCCGAACTTGTAGGCCGGCGGCGCTCCGGGCGGACGGCGCGTCCCTTCCGGGAAGATGAGGATCTGGCGGCCCTCCCGCACGGCCTCGCGCGCACGGAGATTCAGCGCATTGAGTGCGGAGGACCCGCCTTTCCGGTCGATCGCCACGCTCTGGGCCTTCCAGGCATACCATCCGAAGAGCGGGATCCACATCAACTCGCGCTTCAGGACGAAAACGGGATCATCGAAGATCCGCAGAAGGGCGAAGGTTTCCCAGAGCGACTGGTGCTTGGCTGCCACGATCAGGCCGCCGGGCGGGATCTTCTCGCATCCCCGGAACTCCACGCGAGTGCCCGCGACGACACGAAGGAGGAACAGGGAAGAGCCGGCCCAGAGCCGTGCTGCCTGCATGAAGACAGGCCTCGGCAACAGGAGCGTCGGGCTGATGGCGATCATCCAGACGATGAGATTGAGATAGTAGAGGGTGTTGAAAGCGAGAGAGCGGAAGACGAGCATGGGGCCGGGTTGGGAAGGGCAGGCCCGTTTAGGACATTTTCGGCCACATGGGGAACGGGCCTGACGACAAAGTTCGCATTCTCAGGGGGCCAGGAAGGCCGTTTCGGTGAGTTGGAAGCTTCCGGGCCGGGGATGCGTGGGGAGATAAGCCTGCTCGAAGCAGGCTCCTCGCTATTCCGAGCTGTCCTCGGTCAGAATCTTGACGGGCTCACCTCCGAAGAGGGTGGTCGCAGCGGAGGTCTCCGGGTCGCCTTCGAGCAGCCGGCGCAACCGCATCACCACGAACTTCACGTATTCCGATGCGAGAAGCCGCGCCGTTGCGGGATCGTGCCACCAGGTCGCGGGGTCGAGGTTCGGGGTCACGACGGAATGCGGGATCTTCCGCAGGTTCGGCATCACATGGTCGAGCTCGTCGAGAGTCCGCGGCATGTGATAGGCCGAGGTGACCACGATGAGTGAGCGGAACCCATTCCGTTCCGCCCAGCGCCGTGTCTCGATCGCGTTTCCGATCGTGTTCCGCGCCCGGTAATCGAGGTCGACACAACACTCGACGAGGCGACGCTGGCCGGGATTGAGGCGAGCGATCTCCTCCCGGCTCGTGCGCTCGTTGACTCCCGAAATCAGAAGACGATGGGCATAACCCTGGGCCAGGAGATCGATTGCATCGCCGATCCGCTGGGCGCCGCCCGTCAGAGCGACAATGCCGTCCGCCCGCTCGGCCGGGAGCCGCTCGAGCCGCTCGAGAGACTGCACGAAAACGAGGAAGCCGATTGCGAAGGCAAGAACGGTGGCCGTCGACGATACCGCGACGCCGAGGAGCGCAGCGCGCAAGTGACGGCCGGTGCGCCGCGCCGGAGCCGGCACGGCACTCGCCGCCTTGCTCCAGCCCCAACCAAGTGGCTCAGGCATGCGGACGACACCGAACGATGCGACGTTGCGCAAATGTGCGTTCATGGGAGCGAGGATAGGGGCGAATAGGGCAGCGTGGAGGCAGGTCGCTCGGGAAACCGTGAAGGCAGGTCATCCGGGAAACCTATGTGCCGTTATCGTTAACAAATCCAACTCGTGGAGCGCGGAAACCAAGACCGTATGCGCCGTTAAGAAACCGGCAGCCGAGAGCCTATACGCCGTTGTCGCTGAGAAATCGCCTGACCGTCACGCGGGAGACGATGCCGGCGATCGCGGAAACCATGAAAGCAATGAGAACAATGATGGCATAGCCCCGCCAGCCGATCGAGAAGCTCCCGAAAAGCGCCTCGATCTGGTCACCTGCCGGACTCGCCCGCCAAGCCTGTGCCAGCAGGCCGAACAGGATTGTCAGAAGGAGCGCCGCCGCAGCCCCGACGATGCTGCCGCGCAGGCCGAGCCGGAAGAAACGCCGCTGGAATTCACGCGCAATGTAGTCGTCATTCGCTCCCACGAAATGCAGCACTTCAACGACCTCCCGGCTGCCCGCCATGGCGCCGCGGGTGGCGAAGATCACGGCCAGAGCGGCCGCAGCAAGCACCAGGGCGACCAGCGCCAGACCGATTCCCACGACGGTATTCGCCATTGTGGACAGGCGCGACACCCAGAGAGCGTGGTCGTCGAGGGACGCCCCTGGAACCTGGTTCCGCAATTGCTCGCGGAGTTCCGTGAAGTCGGGTCGCGCCTCGTCCGCAAGCTGCAACACGATCAGGCGCGGCACCGGCAGATCGCTGAAATCGAGGCCGGTTCCGAGCCAGGGCTCGAGCAGCCGTTCCGAGTCCGCCTGAGTAAAGGGCTGGGCGCTTTCGACGCCTGGGACGGCGCGCGCGAGGGCGGCCGCGCGCTCGACATCGGCCTCGATCGGGCGCTGCGCGTTCGGGCGGATCTGAATCGTCACTTCCCGAGTGACGGCAGCCCGCCACTCGGCCGAGCTTGCCGCAACGAGTTCGGCCCCGCCCGCGCAGAGAGCGGCCAGGAAGGTGAGAATCCCGATCACCGCCGCGAGCGCCCGTCCGCCAGTGGTGTCGACCGGCACGAGCGGCGCGCCACGGCGCAGAGTCGCCGGCAGGGGCCGCATTTCGGGAGTTGGCCGGGAGGGTTCCTCTTCCAAGACGTCCTGGTCGTAGATCTCATCCATGGGCAATCGCCGCTCTCACGCTCCATCTCGGCAGGATGCCTGCCCTCCAGTGGGGGATCGTGACCCAGCCATAGACGATCCACCGCGACAGGTCGCCCCGGCCGGATCCGATCCATGGCGAGGACATCTGCACGGCGACCTCGGCGCTGCGACCCCGCGGGCCCGGTGCGAGCAGCTGGCCAATCAACCGATCTGTCCTTTTCGAGTTGCTAATCGTCGATGTGGAGTTGTCCATCGCCGAGGACGAGCCGGCGTGCATCGACCTGGTCCATGAGCGTGAAATCGTGGGTTGCGATCACGACCGAGGTTCCGAGGCGATGCAATTCCAGGAAGAGACGCAGGAGGCGCCGCGCCAGGGGAGGATCGACATTCCCGGTCGGCTCGTCGGCGAGAAGAAGATCCGGACGTACGATGAGTGCGCGAGCAATTGCCGCACGCTGCTTCTCACCGCCGGACAGGACGGGTGGGAGGACATGCATCCGGTCTCCGAGCCCGACCCAACGAAGGAGTTCGACGACCTCGGACCTGTAGCTTGTCTCTTCGCGGCCCTGCACGCGCAACGGCAGCGCCACGTTCTCGTAGGTCGTGAGGTGATCGAGGAGGCGGAAGTCCTGGAACACGACGCCCATCCGCCTCCGCAGCTCCGTGAGTTCCTCCTTGGAGATGCGCGAAACATCCTGCCCGAACAGGGACACGAGGCCACGGGTCGGCCGCACCGACAGGAGGATCACGCGCAGGAGCGTCGTCTTCCCCGCGCCCGACGGGCCGGTGAGAAACTGGAAAGAGTGTGGTTCGATCGAGAATGTCAGATCGCGCAGGACCTCCGGACCCATTCCGTATCGGACGCCGACATTCTCCAGATGGACGGCCGGAGGCCGGACTTCGAATTCGTTCTCGAACAGTGCTTTCACCCGAACTTAACCGCGAGGGGACGATAAAACCGGCATGGAGGCTCGCGCCCACCGGCCCTGATTCGCCATGCTCATCGTCTGTCCCTCCTGTGCAAGCGAATATACGATCGATCCGGCGAAATTGGGCACGGACGGGCGGCGCCTGAAATGTGCCATCTGCCGGGATATCTGGTTCTGCCGCTCTGACGGGACTGCGGGTGACATGCCCTCCTCGGCCGCGCCTGCGCTCGATGCGGCATCGGTCGGGCCGCCGCAACCGGCTGGCCGGGCCCGGCGGCTCTCGATGCTCGCGTTGTGCCTTGTCCTCGCAGCCGCGGCTATTCCGGTAGCACCGCTCATTTTCCCCCGCATCGAGGCCCTGGGCGAGGCGCTCGCGGTTCCTCTCACGCTCGACGGGATCGACCCGGTTCTCTCGCAGGACGGCCGCGAATTGGTGGTCCGCGGCGTGATCGGCAATGCGGGAAGCCGGGAGCACGGCATCCCGACCCTTGAAATCGCCGTCCAGAGCGGGGATGAAGAGGTGCTCGCCAGTTCGACGCATGCGCCCCCGAGACCTGTTCTGGGGCCGGGCGAATCGGTAGAGTTCGAGGTCCGAGTTCAGTCCCCGCCTGCGGACGGGCGCCAAGTTCGGGTTCAGTTCACGCGCTCGGGCCTTGCGGTTGCGTCGCGCTTCCTTCGGGATGGATCCTTATGACAGCTCCGCGACGCGTTCGCGTTCTTTTTGACGAAGCCACCATCGCCCGGCGCAATGACGAGCTGGCGCGCGACATCGCCGCCGCCGAGCCCAAGGACCTGCTGGTCGTTGCGGTGCTCAAAGGCAGCTTCATGTTCGCGGCAGACCTCATCCGTGCGCTCCATCGCGTGGGTTTGGACCCGCAGGTCGAGTTCATCCATCTGTCGAGCTACCGCGCGAGGACCAGTTCCTCGGGACAGGTGACGATCCTGCGCGATGTGGAAAGCGACGTGAAGGGTCGCGACGTGCTGCTCGTGGACGACATTCTCGAGTCCGGGCGTACGATCGTCTTTGCGAAGGATCTCCTGATGGCCCGCGGCGCTAGGCGCGTCCTCACTGCCGTTCTCCTGGAGAAGCCCGGCAAGCGCTCGGTCTCGATCGATGCGGATTTCGTGGGGTTCACCTGCCCCGACGTGTTCGTCGTCGGCTACGGCATGGACATCGCGCATGCCTACCGCCAACTCCCCTTCGTCGGGGTCGTCGATCATCTCGACAGCGAGCCCGACCTCTTCGGCGGGACGTGAGACATGGCCCGGGTTCTTCTGGTCGATGACGAGGAGCCGGTTCGCGCGCTTCTGAAACGCGGCCTCGAGATGGACGGACATGTGGTCACCACGGCCAGCGATGGCGGAGACGGGCTCGATCGCCTGCGCGAGAATCCGGGCTCCTTCGAGGTTCTCGTGACCGACATCAGGATGCCGGTCATGGACGGGATCGCCCTCGCGCTGGCCGCGAAGCGCGACGAGCCGGCTCTCGAGATCATCCTGATGACGGGCTTTGCGGATCAGAGAGAGCGCGCCAAGAATCTCGAGGTGATCGTCGCCGACGTGCTCACTAAGCCGTTCGGCCTTGCGGATCTGAGAAATGCCGTCGCAAGGCTCGTGAGCTGAAGATCTCCGGTGATGTTCAGGCGTTGAGCCACCATATCGATGCGTTCAGGGCGGTCGCGTAGCAAACCCATGCTGCGTAGGGGACGAGAAGCCATCCGCTCAATGGATCGACATTCATGAAAGCACGGACCGTTGCCGCGATGGCGAGGAGAAGAAGCAGGATGACGATGAGCCCGGCGGCAGGGCTCTGCAATGCGAAGAATGCGAATGACCAAACGGTATTCAGAGCAAGCTGAATGGAAAATGCCAGAATGGCATTCCGCCGGTCCCGGCCCGTTTGCACGAGCGCGAGAATGCGCCACGCTGCGAGCCCCATCATCGCATAGAGCACCGTCCAGACGGGTGCGAAGACCCAGTTGGGCGGCGTGAAGGCAGGTTTCTCGAGCCCTGCGTACCAGGTCGGGATGTTCGGCGTCGTTGCGACACTGCCGAGAAAACCAGCGCCAACGACCATCAGCCCAGCCAAGAGGGCGTTCCGGCCGGGATCAGCGGGTCGTGGATTGAGCGGAGGTGTGTTGCGCAACTGATCGGTTCCCTGTGCGATGGCAAGTTCACTCGGATGTGTTCCGGTGTCCTGCGCCGATATAGGGCGCCAGATCGGGCTACCGCCTGCGTGTCCATTCCACCGCCTCGTCAGCCAAGCATGCTAGGACATTACCGCGATGCGGCGACGGCAAAGTGGCCCACAAACGCGAGGAGCCTTCATGAGCAGCGATCCAGCCTGGACTAAGCGCAGCCTCGTCGCACAGGCGCTCGGGAAGGTCGATCCTCAAACGCGCGCGGTCGTTCCACCGATTCACGTTGCTACGACCTATATCCGCGATCCCGACAACAGCTATTCCTCGGGATACATTTACGGCCGCCCCGACAATGCCACCGTTCGCGATGCGGAAGCCGTGATCGCGATGCTGGAGGATGCGTCGGGTGGGGCTCTCCTCTTCGGATCCGGCATGGCCGCGGCCATCGCGCTATTCCTGTCGCTCGCGCCGGGAGACCACGTCGTCGCTTCGCGGGTCATGTACTGGGCCCTCCGGAACTGGCTGGCCGGAGAAGGGGCCCGCTTCGGGCTTGCCATCGATTTTGTCGAAACCGACAATCTCGATCAGTTGCGGAAAGCCGTGGTTCCAGGCCGCACCAAGCTGGTCTGGGTCGAAACCCCATCGAACCCGCTCTGGACGATCACCGACATCGCGTCTGCCGCCGAGATCGCGCACGCCGCCGGCGCTCGCCTTGCGGTGGATTCGACAGCCGCCTCTCCGATCCACACGCGCCCCCTCGCACTGGGAGCGGACATCGTGATGCATGCCGCCACGAAGGTGCTCAACGGGCATTCGGACGTGGTCGCTGGCGCCCTGGTGGCCGCCCGCGCCGACCCGTTCTGGGAAAAGATCACGGCCGTTCGCCGGACTCATGGCGCCATTCTGGGTCCGTTCGAGGCCTTCCTGCTCCTGCGCGGAATGCGCACGCTTCCCCTGCGCGCAGCCGCGCAATCCAGGAGCGCGCTGGCGCTGGCGGAGCGGCTTTCCGCGCATCCGCACGTCGCGCGCGTTTTGTATCCGGGCCTGCCGCAGCACCCCCATCACAATGTCGCGGCACGGCAGATGGAGGGAGGTTTCGGCTACATGCTCTCGATCCAGGTCATCGGCGGCGAGACGGCGGCGATCGGCACAGCAGCCCGGGTCCGGCTCTGGAAACGTGCGACTTCGCTCGGCGGGGTTGAAAGCCTCATCGAGCATCGGGCCTCGATCGAGGGAACGGGTTCTCCCTGTCCACCGGATCTGCTACGCCTTTCGACCGGGATTGAGGATCCGGAGGATCTCTACTGGGACCTCGATGAAGCGCTTCGGGCCGCGCATTCCGGATAATGCGGAGTGGGACCCAGAAGATCGCGATGGGGTTCTATCCCGCTGCGGCAAGTCTCGCGGCGGGAGCGGACGCCGTCGCGTCGGAGAGCGCTCGCGCGGCGTCCGCCAGGATCGTGAGCGCAACCTGATCAACCGGCATCGGTCGCCCGAAATAGTAGCCCTGAACCTCGTCGCAGCCGAGCGACTTCAGAAAGCTCGCCTGCGCGCCGGTTTCGACGCCCTCGGCCGTGATCCGCAGACGCAAGGAGCGTCCGAGCGACATGATCGCCTGCAGGACTTCCACGACCTGGCGGTCCTCGCCGTCGAGCGCATCCGTGAAGGAACGATCGATCTTGATCTTGTCGAACGGAAACTTCCAGAGATAGCTGAGGCTCGAATATCCGGTTCCGAAATCGTCGAGGACGATCGCGACGCCGAGCGCTTTCAAGGTCCGCAACTCGCCGAGGATTGACGCATCATCCTTGAGGATCAGGCCTTCCGTGATCTCGAGTTCGAGACGATCGGCGCGCAGCCCGCTCTCGCCGAGTGCATCCCGAACGCGACGGCTCATATGTCCCGCGCTGAATTGCGCGGGCGACAGGTTGACGGCGATCGACAGGTGGTCCGGCCAATGTGCCGCCAGCATGCAGGCGCGCCGCAGGACCCAATCCCCGATTTCGACGATCAGGCCCATCTCCTCGGCGACCGGAATGAATTTCACCGGCGGAATGAAGCCTCCCTGACCATCCGGCATCCGCAGCAAGGCCTCGAACCCGGCCAGCCTATTGCTGCCGGCCCGGAAGAGAGGTTGGAAGTGCAAGTCGAAGCCGCCCTTCTCGAGGGTTTCCCGGATCTTGACCTCGAGCTCGCGCCGTTCCTGCAGGGCGCGTTCGAAGCTCTTCTCGAAAAGCGTGAAACCGCTTCCGGTCCCGAGGCAGGCACGGTCGAGCGCGAGGCCGGCGGCTTTCAGGAGGTGAGCTGCTTCCTCGGAATCGCCCGGAGCGAGAGCTACGCCGATCCGCGCCGAGAGCATCACCTCGTGACCGTTCAGGCGTTGCGGCTGCGAGATCGCTTCCAGCAGGGTCGCCGCGAAGGAGGCGGCATCCTGCACATTGCGGAGACCCAGGCGGGCGACGGCGAAATTGTCGCCCGACAGGCGCGCGACGATGGCGTTGGATCCCGAAACCCGCTCCAAAGCCCGCGCCGTGAGGCGAATGATGGTGTCGCCGGCTGCATTTCCGAGCAGATCGTTCACGTCCCGTACGCCTTCGAGATCGATGGCGAAGACCGCGATGTGCTCATGTGGTCTGCGGCGCGTCATGGCGCCGCGCAACACGTCGAGAAAATGCGGCCGGTTGAACAGGCCGGTCATGACCTCGTGATGCTCGAAGAACCGGGCACGGGCCAGGGCTGCCGCGGCGCGCCGTTGCTGCAGAAAGGCCATGAAAAGACCCGCGATGGCGATCGTCCCGAGGGTAACGATGGCCGCGAAGGACGGGCCGGGCAGGGTGAGGGCGTCCGCGCGGGCAATCTCGCACGAAGCCAGCCATGCGATGCAGTCGGTCGGGATGGAGTGTCTCACGCGCGGACGGATGCCTCGTTTCGGGCAGCACTCTGAGTGTCTGGGCGTTAGAAAAGCTTGAAATGCTTTGGTGAACCGGTCGTCACCGGATTCTCGAGAAAGCGTCGAATCTCCGTGCGCTACGCACGCCTGCTCAGACGGCTCTACGGCGAGACCCGCGTGCGTGCTGCAATGTCGGAGACGAGGAGGGCCAATCCGTTTCCGGATCGTGTGGCCAAGCCTTCCCGATCACGCGGACGATGTCTTTCATGATCGCGTCGAGGGCGTAATCCTTGGGCGTGTAGACCGCAGCAACACCCATATTGCGCAGAACGAGCTCGTCCTCGGCTGAAATGATGCCGCCGACGACGAGCGGAACATGATCGAGGCCTTCGAGCCGCATGCGAGAGCGCACTTCCCGCACCAGCGGAACGTGCGAGCCCGACAGGATCGAGAGCCCGACGACATGCGCGCCGGCTTCTCGGGCGCGCGCCACGATCTCGGCGGGAGTCTGGCGAATGCCGTCATAGGACACATCCATCCCGACATCGCGGGCGCGCAAGGCAATCTGTTCGGCCCCGTTCGAGTGGCCGTCGAGACCCGGCTTGCCGACCGTCAGGCGCGGCGTCTCCCCGATGGTCTGAGCGAGATCCGAGACGAGCATCCGGATCTCTTCGGTCCCGCCGGGGCTCACGGTCTCTGGTGTGACACCGGTGGGCGCGCGATACTCGCCGAAGACGCGTCGCAGGGTTTCGCCCCACTCGCCCGTGGTCACGCCGGCGGTCGCACAGGCGATCGAGGGCGGCATGATGGACGTCCCCTCACGGGCCGCTGTCTCCAGGGCCTCGAGGGCAGCAGCGACACGGGCTTCGTCCCGGCTGCTCCGCCAGGCTCGGATGCGGTGGACCGCCTCCATCTCCACGGCTTCTGGTACGGTCAGGGTCGTACCCTCTCCCGAGGTCAGGGGCGATGGCTCTCCTTCCATGAAACGGTTCACGCCGACGACAACCTGCTCGCCGGCCTCGATGGCCGCGAGCCGCCGCGCGTTCGACTCGACGAGCGAACGCTTGAGATAGCCGGACTCTACTCCGGCGATCGCCCCGCCTCGCGCCTGCAGGGCGCGCAACTCGGCACGAACCTCGTCCTTGAGACGTGCGACCTTGGCTTCGATCACATGCGAGCCGTCGAAAAGGTCGTCATGCTCGAGCAGGTCGGTCTCGAAGGCGAGGATCTGCTGCATGCGCAACGACCATTGCTGATCCCAGGGGCGCGGAAGGCCGAGCGCCTCGTTCCAGGCGGGGAGCTGCACGGCGCGTGCGCGGGCCTTCTTCGACAGGGTGACCGCGAGCATCTCGATCAGGATGCGGTGGATGTTGTTCTCGGGCTGCTGCTCGGTCAGTCCGAGCGAGTTGACCTGGACACCGTAGCGGAACATCCGCTTGCGCGGATCCGTGACGCCATAGCGCTCACGCGTGATCTCCTCCCAGAGTTCCGCGAAGGCGCGCATCTTGCAGATCTCGGTCACGAAACGCATGCCGGCATTCACGAAGAACGAGATGCGGCCCACGACCTCTGCGAAGACCTCGTCGTCGATCCCGGCTTCGCGAACGCCGTCGAGGACCGCGATCGCCGTGCCGAGTGCATAGGAGAGCTCCTGGACCGGCGTCGCGCCTGCCTCCTGCAGATGGTAGGAGCAGACATTCATCGGGTTCCACTTCGGCATCTCGCGCGTCGTGAACAGGATCACGTCCCGGGTGAGCCGCATGGATGGCTCGGGCGGAAACACGTATGTGCCGCGCGAGAGATATTCCTTGATGATGTCGTTCTGCGTCGTGCCCTGGAGCGCCGCGCGCGGCACGCCCTGCTCGTCGGCGACCGCGATGTAGAGCGCCAGAAGCCATGCGGCCGTCGCATTGATCGTCATCGACGTATTCATCGTCTCAAGGGGGATCCCCTCGAAGAGCGTGCGCATGTCGCCGATATGGGCGATCGAGACGCCGACCTTTCCGACCTCTCCGCGGGCGAGCTCATGATCCGGGTCGTATCCCGTCTGGGTCGGGAGGTCGAAGGCGACAGACAGGCCGGTCTGGCCCTTGGCGAGATTGCGCCGGTAGAGGGTATTGGACTCCGCAGCCGTGGAATGGCCGGCATAGGTGCGAAAAATCCAGGGCCTGTCCCTCTGGGGGCGGGGCTCGCCTGCAGCTTCGCTCATCCGGCCTCTCCCTCGTTCAGGATTCTTTGTGCAATGCAGAATCACACATCTTCGTTCCGGCTGCATCCCAGCGGCCACGTTTTCTCACGCCGAGAGGAAACAAGCCTTGCCGCTGGAGCGTTGCCGCCCGGAGGGTAGAGTAACGTTGATGTTGCGGCGCGAAAAGGCCGTGCTACTCTCTTCGACCGATCTCCCCTGGAGCAAGAGGCCGTCATGACTGCACAGGCTCTCCGAAAAGTCCCCAGTCCCAAGGATCTGTACGAGGTCGGAGAGGTTCCACCCCTGGGTCATGTCCCGGCCAACATGTATGCCTGGGTCATCCGGAGGGAGCGTCATGGACCGCCGGAGACGTCGATGCAGGTCGAGGTCGTGCCGACCTGGCAGATCGGGGATGACGAGGTCCTCGTCTTCGTGATGGCAGCCGGCGTCAACTATAACGGGATCTGGGCGGGCCTCGGCGAGCCGATATCCCCCCTCGACGTGCACAAGCAGCCTTATCACATCGCGGGCTCGGACGCTTCGGGGATCGTTTGGGCGGTCGGTTCCAAGGTAAAGCGTTGGAAGGTGGGAGACGAGGTCGTCGTCCACTGCAACCAGGATGACGGCGACGATGAGGAGTGCAACGGCGGCGATCCGATGTTCTCCCCCTCTCAGAGGATCTGGGGCTACGAGACGCCGGACGGGTCCTTCGCGCAGTTCTGTCGCGTCCAGTCGCGGCAGCTCATGCAGCGTCCGCGGCACCTGACCTGGGAGGAGAGCGCCTGCTACACGCTGACTCTCGCGACTGCCTACCGCATGCTGTTCGGGCATTCGCCGCACAGGCTGAAGCCTGGCGACAACGTGCTCGTCTGGGGCGCATCGGGCGGCCTGGGGGTCTTCGGCGTGCAGCTCTGTGCGGCGGCCGGCGCCAACGCGATCGGGATCATCTCGGACGAGTCAAAGCGCGATTACGTGCTCTCCCATGGCGCAAAAGGCGTGATCAACCGCAAGGAGTTCGAATGCTGGGGGCAACTCCCAAAGGTCAACTCACCCGAATATGCCGCCTGGACGAAGGAGGCCCGGCGTTTCGGAAAGGCGATCTGGGACATCACCGGCAAGAAGGATGTCGATATCGTCTTCGAGCATCCCGGCGAGCAGACTTTCCCGGTTTCGACGCTGGTCGTGAAGCGGGGCGGAATGGTGGTGTTCTGCGCCGGAACGACTGGGTTCAATCTCACCTTCGATGCCCGTTACGTGTGGATGCGCCAAAAGCGGATCCAGGGCTCGCATTTCGCTCATCTCAAGCAGGCCGCCGCAGCGAATCAATTCGTGGTCGACCGCCGCATCGATCCCTGCATGAGCGAGGTTTTCCCGTGGGATCGCATTCCCGTCGCGCATACGAAGATGTGGAAGAACCAGCACGCGCCGGGCAACATGGCGGTTCTCGTGAATGCACCGCGCACGGGGCTTCGCACCTTCGATGACGTGATCGAGGCCGGGGCGGCATAGGCGAGGAACGATTCGCCTTCGCGTGTGGTCGTTGCTGGCTGGGGTCGACGCAATCCAGCGGCGCTGTCCCGCAGGAATAAAACGCCTCTGGTCTGCGCAACTCAGGGAGTCTTCACCGCATCCGGGAATTGCGGTGCTTCTACTTGGGCGAGGCGCCGTCGTTTCGCTGCGATCAACGTGCCGTTGTACTCGCCGCCAAACAGAAAGATGGCCGCCAGGGTGTAGAGAAACACGAGCGCGACCATGGCCGTCGCTAGACCGCCATAGGTCGAAGCGTAGGCGCCCGGATAGTGATCGAGATACCACCCGAAACCGAGGCCTCCCAGGATCCACAAGCACAGGGTGATGGCGGCGCCGGGCAGCACCGCGGCGAAACTTCGGCGGCCTGCGGGAATGAATTTATGCGCCAGAAGGAGCGCGATCACGATGAGGATCGTTGCGACGCCAATGCGCAGGAAGTCCACGACGTCGGAGAACCGGGCAAGGGCCGGAATCCAGTAGATGATTCCGCGCCACACCAATGGCCCCAGCACGACGAGGACCGCGAAGGCGAGCATCACGAAGGCGCCGCCGAGAACGAACACGATCGATTCGAGGCGCGTGAGCCACCATGGTCGAGTCTCCCGCAACCCATAGGCGCGATTCAGGCCGACACGTAGGCTCTCCACGCCGCTCGAGGCGAAATACACGGCGAGCACCGCGCCGAGCGTTAGGACACCGCTGCGGCGCACGGTCAGGATCGTATGAACTTCCTGGGCGATTGGCTCGGCGATCTCGCGCGGCCAAGCCTCCAGAATGATATCGGCGGCCTCGTCAGCGAGAGATCCCGACCCGACCAGGCTGGCAAGAGCCGTGATCAGGATCAGGAAAGGGAACAGCGACATCAGGATCGACAGCGCGATGTGGCTCGCGATGGCCCACGAGTCGTGAAAGACGAAACGGTTGTAGGCGATCACAGCCAGTTCAAAACCGATTCGCAGCCGTCTCAAGAGCTGGACCTTCCGGAATTTGCATCCACGACGATCACCCGCGCTGAGTGTCCTGCCGGTCCAATGTCCTTCGCAGGATCACTGTTCGAGCACCGGTTCCGCACCGGTATTCAGACTTGCCGCAACCGGCCTTCCCATACAAGAGAGGGGCTTCAGGCTCGTACCAGGGAAGCCGAATTCGCGCTCGCGGGCGCGCCGGGCCTGTCTCCTCTCGCCCCATAGCTCTCCCACAGAAGTTCAGCTTTCGATGCTGCATGAGTGGCGTTCCTGACGCGACCCCGGTCAGTTTGCAGGGGAGGAGCAGGTCGACGGGGAGGGCTTGGCGCTCACGATGAGGGTAGAGCATCGGATGCGGCAGCGGGTCCGGATCATGCTGGCCGCGAAGGGAAACGCGATGCGGGTTCTTCGTCGAACGGCGGTGGAGGGTATATTCGAGGAACCGTGGCCAAGTTGGCATTCGATCGCGGCGAGATCTGCTCGCGGCGCAGCTGACATCAGTATGCCTCGCCGGAGTCGGCCTTGGTCGTGATGATCGCGGTGTGCCACCGAGCGACCAAGCTTGGCCGGACTATCGGGGAGCGTTACGGCCCCAGGGATTGTGCGATGGACTTGCCAGAAGATCCGGCGTCTGCCTAAGCGGCCAGCACAACACCGGATCGTCCTGCTTTGGCCATCGTCTGGTCGGTGTTCCGATCAGCGGCCCTTTGGACTTGATGGTGGGGTCAGCCCTTGACCGCCGTAACGACCACTTCGATCAGCGCACCACCTCCGAGATCGGCAACGCCGACCGTGGCACGCGCCGGCAGATGATCACCGAAGAATTCGGTCCAGACTGCATCCATTTCCTTCTTTTTCGAAAGATCCGTGACGAAGATCGATGCGGACACGACCTTGGTCATGTCGGTTCCGGCTTCCTTCAGGTAGCCGGCGATCTTGCCAAGAATGCTGCGAGTCTGCTCGCTCATCGGCACGCTTGTGTCGTCGGCGATCGTGCCGCCGACATACACGAATCCGTTCGCTTCGACAGCGCGATGCATGATTGGCGTGCGGATGCTCCTCTTGATCGTCATCTCGTCTCTCCATCCTCTTTCGGGTCGCAGGGCATTCGGGTTGTAAAAGCGTTCACTAGGCGAAGCGCTCGATGCGCAGGCCGTCGATAGGCGTGTTCGTGTTGCCGGTGGCGATCAGTTCGGCCATGACAGCACCGGCTCCAGGCCCGAGCTGGAATCCATGCAGCGAGAAGCCGAATTGGTGGAACAATCCCTCGTGCTTCGCGCTCGGGCCGATGACGGGCAAGTCATCCTTCATGCGCGCTTCGATGCCGGCCCAAGCACGCACAATCGTCGCTCCGCGCATCACCGGGAACAGTTCCCAGACGGTGCGGGCACTCTCCTGGAGCTTCTGCCAGTCGAGCACCGTCTCGTTCGTGTCCTGATACGGTGTCGCGAGGTGCCCACCGCCAATCAGGACGGTTCCGTTGGCGAATTGCTTGAAGGAGAGCTTCCGGCCTCTCAGGATCACCACAGGTTTGATGAACTCCGGCACGCGAGACGTGATCATCAGCATCGGCGCCACCGTTTCGACCGGCACCGACTCGCCGAGCGAGGCAGCAATCTGGCCACCCCACGCGCCAGCCGCGTTGACGAGTACTGGTGCTTCGAACGTTTCGCCGCCCGCATCGACGTGCCAGAGCTTGCCTTCCCGCCGGATGTGGGCCGCAGCGACGCCCTCGCGGACGATCGTGCCGAGCTCTTCCGCCCTGCGCCGGAACGCAGTGGTCGTCCGCGCCGGATCGGCAGCACCGTCGCGCCGCGACACCACCCCACCCGGGCAAGTCTCGGCGACCGCCGGAACGAGGCAGCGCAACTCCTTGCCGTCGACCAGCTCCTCGTGCGTGAAACCGCGCAGATGGAGATCAGCCACGCGGGCGCGGCAGATATCAAGCTCGTCTTCGTCCTCGGCGACGAGAACCTGCCCATGGCTGTCGAAACCGCATGAATCTCCGACGAGGTCCTGCACGGTTTCCCATATGTCCATCGATCGAATCGAGAGCGGGATCTCAGCCACGTGCCGCGCAAGCTGACGCACGCCGCCGGCATTCACGCCCGAGGCATGACGGCCGGCATAATCCTTCTCGATCAGGACGGGACGAAACCCGCGCAGGCAGAGATGCAGAGCCGTCGAGCAGCCGTGAATACCGCCGCCGATAATTATGGCGTCAGCTCTCCCCATCATCCCCGCACAACCGCTTTCGTGGCAGCCTCGGACTTGGGCAAGGCGGCCAGTTCCGCGAGGGTGATAGGCTTCACGGGTGCACGCAGGCGATAATAGCCGATCTCCTCCGGCGACTTGCCGCGTGCCTCAGCCATCAATTCCGTCACGGTGAGCCCGCAGAGCCGTCCCTGGCAGGGGCCCATGCCGGTCCGGCGATAGGCCTTTAGCTGGTTCGGTCCCGTTGCGCCGATGGCGATGGAATCCAGAACGTCCTGTGCGGTGACTTCTTCGCAGCGACAGACGATTGTTTCGCCGTCGGGGATGCGGAATTGCCTCGGCGGCTGGAACAAGACGTCGAGAAACGCGCGCCCGCGCTCGGCCTTCGCTAGAGCAGAGCGCAACGTGTCCATGCTCGGTATGCGGGCGGCAGCTTCCGGCCTCAGCGCCTCAATTGCCACCCGTGCGGCGATCCGGCCACGCTCGATGGCCGCGAGTGCGCCGCCGATGCCGGCACCATCGCCTGCGATGGAGATCCCGTCGACGGAGCTTGCACCATTATTATCGACAATGGGGGACCAGCAGAGTTGCACGTCATCCCACTTGTGCTTCACACCCGCTGACATGGCGAGGTTGACATTCGGCACGATCCCCTGATGCAGCAGCAGCAGGTCGGCTGGGACTGTCACGCTCTGCCCCCCGACCTCGTAGGTGATGTTTTCGAGGCGGCCCTGCCCGGACGCGGCAATCTTGGTGACGCCGCTGACAACGCGCAACTTCGCGCGAACCTCACGCATCATCGCAAAGCCCTTGAGGAAATAGGGCGAGGAAAGGAAGGCTGCCGCATGCGGCAGAGCGCGCCAATAGTTTCTGCGGTCTGTCGTATCAAGCACGAGATCGATTCGCCCGCCCATGCGCAGGATCTGTGCCGTGAGCAGCCAGAAGAGCGGTCCCTGCCCGGCGATCACCGTGCGCCCGTCCGGCACGAGACCGGAGGATTTCAGCATGGTCTGGGCTGCGCCGGCAGTCATTACGCCCGGTAATGTCCAGCCAGGAATCGGAAATGGCCGTTCGAGCGCGCCCGTCGCCAGGATGACACGCTTGGCCCTGATGAAGCGCGATCCGCCGCCAGCCGAGACGCCGATCTCCAGGTGCCGGTCGAGGCTCCAGACGGTTGCACCTTGGATGATCTCCGTGCCACTCGTACGGACCTCCTCGACGAGGCGCGCGCCTGCCCAGTAGTCATCGCCGAGCATGCGCTTTGCCTTCACGGGCGTAGATGTAATTGCACGCCAGACCTGGCCGCCGGGACCGGGATTCTCGTCCAGCAGCAGCGTCGCAAGGCCGGATTGGCCAGCCAGAGCAGAGGCGGCGAGCCCTGCAGGTCCCGCCCCGACAACGACGACGTCATACTCGTCGCGATTCGGACCATGAGTTGTCATCGGCCGATCTCTCTCTTGCCCTTCTGGATCTCGATCTTCATGCCTGCGCTCACGGGAACGAGGCATCCTTGCCGATTCCCGACGCCGTCGATCATCACGAGACAGTCGAAGCACACGCCCATCATGCAATAAGGCAGTCGCAGCGCGCCGCTCACCGCTGTCGCGCGGCGCACGTCGAGGCCCGATGCAAGCAATGCCGCCGAAATGGTGTCGCCCTCGCGCGCAAGGACGCGCTGCCCATCAACGGAGATCTCGACCTCTCGTCTGGCATCGTCATTAATTCGCTTGAACATTCGGCTTCTCCGGTGTCCGCTCAGTAGTATCCGCTCGTGCTGACGTCCAAGTGGTGGAAGCGCTTCGCCGAAAATGCTCCCACCTTGTCGAGGTCGAGCGCACCTGCGGCCACCATCGGAGCAATTTCGAAAGCGTGGTTGGAGGCGAGCGTCACGCCGGAATGGCAGCAGGCCACAAAGGCGCCGGGATAGGTCTCCGACTGGTCGTAGATGGGGAATCCATCTTTGGGCATCACTCGAATGCCCGACCATGTCCGCACTACGTTGAGCCGGCCGAGGAACGGGAATATGCGCTGCGCACGGTCAGCCATCACCGCATTGATCGGCAGGTTCAGCACGGCGTCATCGAGCACCTCCTCCTTGCTGTCGCCGATCATCACCGTGCCCTCGTCGGTTTGGCGGATGGTGATCAGCGGATGCGGCAGGAAGGGTGCAGTGCGCTCGGTCACGACGATCTGCCCGCGCGTCGGCCCCATCGGCGCCTCGAGCCCGACCATCGGCGCGAGAGTCTGGTTTGTGTTGCCAGCTGCGAGGACAATCTTGGCGGCTCTGATCTCGCCCTTAGGTGTCGTGAGCCGGAACTCGCCGCCGACGTGTTTGATGTCCGCTACCGGTTGCTCGGGCCGATAGTCGACGTCGAACTTCAGCATGCCCGTATGCAGAGCGCGGAAGGTCCGCAGCGAGTTCACGTGGGCATCGAGCGGGCAGAAGCTACCGCCCGATACTTCCGGGCCGATCTGCGGCAGCATTTTCGCGACCTGATCACGGTCCAGGATCTCTATGCGGTTATCGGCGGCGCCCGGCTGGTTGTGCAGCCGCTTCAGCATCGCCTCGCGTTGCTCGAGCTCCTTATCGCCGAGTGCAAGGTAGAATCCGCCATTGCGCTGGTGGCAGACATCGAGCCCGGTCTGGTCGCGCAATTCGGCCGCAAGCTTCGACCACGTGTCGGAGGCGCGCACGGTCCAGACCGAGTAGGCCGGCATGCCGAGCCCCTTGCCCTGCACCCAAATCAGAGCGAAGTTCGCGCGCGAGGCGCGCTTGGCGACGTCGCCTTCGTCCAGCACGCAAACACGCTGGCCGATTCGGCCAAGCCCCCAGCCAATTGCAGAGCCAAGCAGGCCTCCGCCGACAACGGCGACCTCGTAATCGTTGACCATTGCTTACTCCCTATCGCCCGCGGTCGCCATGGCCGGCGAGCACCCGCTCGAGGCCGTAGAGGCGGTCGAGCAGGATGAGTGCGATCATCGTAATCGCGATCACGCATGCGGAGACCGATGTCACCAGCGGGTCGATATTGTCTTGAATGTAAAGGAACATGCGCACTGGCAAGGTCTCGATGCCCGGGGCAGCGAGAAAGACCGTCATCGTAACTTCGTCGAAGGACTGGATGAAGGCCAGCATCCAGCCGCTCACGACTCCGGGCAGGATGAGCGGTAGCGTCACGCGGCGGAACAGTGTCCAGCTGTTTGCACCGAGCGAAACGGCCGCCATCTCGACCGAGCGATCCATGCCGGTCGCGGCCGCAAGCGTGAGCCGCAAAGCGAACGGAAACACGATAACGAGGTGCGCGATGAGGAGCGCCGGAAAGGTGCCGCTCAACCCTGTCTGCGTGAAGAAGCGCAGGAAGGCGATTCCAAGCACAACGTGCGGGATCATCAGGGGTGACAGGAAGAGTGCCGATAGAGCATCGCGGCCGCGAAACCGGTGGCGTGCGATGGCCAGCGCCGCAGGCACGGCGAACAGGAGGGCGATGAGGGACGATACTGCTCCGAGCCAGATGCTGATCCAGAACGCATTGATGAATTCGGGGTAGTCTGCGATGGCCCTGAACCAGCGCAGCGAAAACCCGTTCACTGGCAGCGATAGGAAACCCTCCGGCGTGAAGGCCACGAGGCAGACCACGACAATCGGCGCCGTCATGAAGACTACGAAGAGGGCATGAAAGCTAAGCGCGAGGGGTCCATTGCGGCTCATCGAAACACCTCAGCGTAGCGTCGCTCGATGAGTGCGTTGCTGCCGATGACGATCAAAACCAACGCGACGAGCAGTAGCACGGCCACGGCTGCGCCAAGCGGCCAATTCAGCGTATTGAGGAACTCGTCATAGGCGAGGGTAGATGCCACCTTGAGACGGCGCCCGCCGATGATCGCCGGCGTCGCAAAGGCGCTCGCCGCGAGTGAGAACACGATGATTCCTCCTGACAGCACGCCTGGCATGATCTGCGGCAAGATGATCCGGCGTATGATCGTCAGGGACCCCGCGCCGAGCGAGAGCGCTGCATTCTCAATTTGCGGGTCGATCCGCTGCAAGGCAGCCCAGACCGACAGCACCATGAAGGGCAGCAGGACATGGGCGAGCGCGACGACGACGCCGGTCTCCGTGAACATGAAGGGGATTGGCGTCTGAATGAGCCCGATCGACATCAGCGCCTTGTTGACGATGGCGTTGTTGCCACCAAACAGGAGCGCCCATCCCAGTGTCCGCGCTACAACCGAGATCAGGAGTGGGCCGAGGATGATGAGCAGGAAGAAACCCTTCCAGGGCGCCCGCATGCGGTTGAGAATATAGGCTTCCGGCGCTCCAAAGATCGCGGTGATGAGCGTCGCCAGCGCAGCGATCCGGAAGGTGCGCGCGAACATCTCGTGGAAGTAGGAGTCCGTCCAGATCTCCTGCCAGTTCTTAAGGATGAAGACCGGTTCGATGCCCTTGTACTGCCCCCAGTCATAGAATGAGAGCAGCACCGTCATTACAAGTGGCACTATGACGACGCCGACGAAGAACATCAGCGCCGGCAGAAGCAGCGGCCAGGGCACACGCCTGCCGGCACGCTCCCGACTGGCGGGTGCTGGAGCGACGGCGCGCTGATGTGTGGTTGGTGCGGAGGAGACAGCGCTCATTGCGCTCCCTCGCGTGGGCGGACACCCATATCCTCGGCGCGCCAGATAAGGCGCACGTTCGCGCCTTCGGCGGGTTGCGCAGGACCGCTGTTCTGGCGGATCACGATGGCAGGACCGCATTCAGTCTCGCACTGGAACAACCAATGATTGCCCTGGAAGATGCGGGCCGCAATGCGCGCCTTCACGCCCCTGTCAGCCTCGTCCCCGAAGGCGATCTTTTCTGGACGAACGGCAATCGTTACCTGCCCGGACAGGCCGGCGGGGGCCGGCCATACGCAGGATCCTGCCACAAGGCGTGGCGGGGCTGAAACCCGGTCGATCTCGCCGCCAAATTCGTTGGTCTTGCCGAGGAACTGCGAGACGAACGCGGAAGCGGGGCGCTCGTAAGCCTCCTCCGGCGTCCCGATTTGCTCGACGCGCCCATTGTTCATGACGATGACGCGATCCGACAGCGCCATGGCCTCGGTCTGGTCGTGCGTCACGAGCACGGTAGTCGTGCCGAGATTGCGCTGGATTTGGCGCAATTCGATCTGCATCTCCTCCCGTAGCTTGGCGTCGAGATTGGAGAGCGGCTCGTCGAGGAGCAGCACGTTTGGCCTGATGACGAGCGCGCGCGCGAGCGCCACGCGCTGCTGCTGCCCACCCGACATCCGGCGTGGATGGCGCTCCGCATAGGCTTCGAGCCCGACCATGGCGAGCGCATCCCGCACGCGCGCCTCGCGCTCGGCGCGCGGCACCCCGCGCATCTCGAGTCCGAAGGCGACATTTTCGGCCGCAGTCATGTGAGGAAACAGGGCATAGCTCTGGAATACGATGCCTAGGCCGCGCTTCGCCGGCTTCACACTCGCAAGATCACGCCCGTCGAGGCGGATCGTCCCCTCCGACAGGTCCACGAAGCCGGCGATCATCTGTAGCGTCGTCGTCTTGCCGCAGCCGGACGGCCCCAGGAACGAGATGAACTCGCCCTTAGCAACGGACAGAGACAGGTCATTGACAGCAAGATGATCGCCGAAGCGCTTGCTCACGCGATGAAGTTCGAGAAAGGACATGCAGGAACCAGAATAGCGACCGACCCCGGGCAATTCCGGGATCGGATGTTCGAGTCAGGAGGCGGTGCGAGTCAGCGCTCGACCTCTCGGTTCCAGCGCTTCGTCCATTCTTCGCGGTGAGCGTTGATGGTCGGCCAGTCGGGGTTGTAGAGCTTGGACGCCCGCTCGCCGATCGGCGCCATCTTTGCAAGTTCGGCAGGCACCTGCACGTTCTTGTTGACCGGCCCATAGCCATAGTCCTTGAGCAGGATGAGCTGCATCTTGGGCTCGAGCATTGACTTGATGAACTCGGAGGCAAGCGGCGAGGCATTAGCCTTCTCGACCGGGCAGGCCGAGGCGAGCAGCGTCACGGCGCCTTCCTTCGGGTAGACAAAATCTACCGGAAAGCCGGTATTGGCGAAGGACTGCACGCGGCCTGTACCCCATACGGCGAGCACGGCCTGGCCCGACTGGAAGAGTTCCGTCATCTTGCCGGGTGAAGGCTCGTAGACCAGCACATTCGGGTTCACTTGCTCCTTCATGATCTTGAAGCCAGGCTCGATGTTCTTTTCGCTGCCACCATTCATCTTGGCGAACATGACCAGCGTGTAGAGACCATATGTGTTGTTGATGGGCGGGACGACGATTAATTGCTTGAATTTCGCATCCTTGAGATCGTCCCATGAAGTCGGAGCGGGCCAGCCCTTCTCCGCGAAGTACTTCGTGTTGTACATCAGGCCAGTGGCGATGATGCCAATGGCGACGGCGCGGTCGTCCTTGAAGCGCGCAGCTTCGTAGAGATCGGCGGCCGGGACACCCTGAATTCTGCCGCAGAAGCCGAGAGCGATCGCCTGATACATTGGACCGTCATCGACGATGGCGACATCGATCTGCTGGTTGCCTTTCTGAGCCTGCAACTTAGCCAGCGTGTCCGTGGAATTGCCGGCAATGTATTCGATCTTCACGCCGTGCTTCTTCTCGAAGTCCGGAATGACCTCGTCGCGCATCGTCTTCTCGAACGACCCGCCATATCCCGCTACGTAGAGCGTCTGTTGCGCAGCTGCGGGGATCGCCGACGCGATGAGGCCCACAAGGCCCGCGGCGACGAATGTACCGGAAATCCTCATACGACTTTCTCCTCCCGGCGTCGCCGCAATGGGCGACAGTTGTGAATTGGCGTCGCCGCCCCGGGCGACGGTTGGGAACCGTTCCAAGGTATGTCTTGATCGTCAAATGCATAATGATACCCTGTTCATGATCTAATGTTATGAAGGGAGTCGGCTTGGCGCGCATCAATCTGAGGCAAGTGGAAGCGTTCCGCGCGGTGATGCTGTCGGGCAGCGTGACGGCAGCAGCGGACATGATGGGCGTAACGCAGCCGGCGGTGAGCCGATTGTTGCGCGATCTCCAAGCTCTGTTGAGAATGCCGCTCTTCGAAAAGCGGGGGACAGGTCTCGTGCCGACTGCCGCGGCCACCGCCCTCTATGCAGAAGTCGAACGCTCCTTCGTGGGTCTCGACCGAATCGTGGAGGCCGCGGAGGAAATCCGCACCCGCCGCACGGGAATGCTGCGTATCGCTGCCATGCCCGCCCTATCGAACGGAATCATGCCACGCTTCGCCGGACGATTCGTTGCAGACCGGCCCAACCTCGACTTAGCCTTCTTTGGAATAATTTCGCCGCTCGTCATCGATTGGGTGCTCAATCTCCAGTGCGACATCGGCTTTGCGGAAGCTGCGATGGTCCACGCTGGGCTGCCGACGATCCCGATGCCGGTACTGCCGCGGGTCGCTGTTCTGCCAGAAGGGCATCACCTGTGCGCCAAGACGATGCTCCGTCCGCATGACTTTGAGGGAGAGACCTTCGTATCCCTGACAGCCGGTAACGCCAGTAGACACCTAATCGACGGCGTTTTTACAAGGGACGGCATCTCTCGCGTCCTGCGGCTCGAGACGCCTCTGTCGGAAATCATGTGCGGACTGGTTTCCTCTGGCGTGGGCGTCGGCATCTGCGATCCCTTCACGGCCGCCGAGTTCGCCTCGCGCGGTGTCGTCTCGCGCCAATTTCTGCCGCGCATCGATTTCGAATTTGCTGCCGTCTTTCCCCCACAACGCAGCCCCTCGGCAGTCGCGCAGGAATTCGTTGATGCCTTCGCGGAGGAGGTGCGCGCCATAGCGGCAAGCCTGTCGACCTGCCCCTGAGCACGCATCTCTGGTCGCTGTCGTCGTACGATCTTCGGGGTGCGAATTCTCACGGTCCGCGAGTGTTGACTATCCGGTCCATTCGAGATTCGAGCAGAATCCCCGAATCCGATGTCAGCGGCCGCCCGTCGCTCCCTGAGGGCGGCCATCGGCTTGTGGCAGGTGAATCGGCAGCGTCAAGCCCGGCTTGCCGGATGAACCTAGGCCTGTCATCTCCTCACCCTTTCGCCCTCCCACGGAAGATCCGTGCTTCTAGCCCGCCTCGCTCCCCCTCTTTTCGTCGTGATCTGGGCGACCGGATTCGTGGTCGCACGGGCGGTCGTCCCGCACTCGGATCCATGGACGTTTCTGGTCCTCCGCTACGCGCTCGCCATCTCCGCGCTCTCGGTCTTTGCCTTCCTGGTCAGAGCGCCTTGGCCGCGCGGGTCCATGGAATGGTTCAATGCCCTGGTGGCAGGAATCCTTCTGCACGGATTTTATCTGGGTGGCGTGTTCTTTGCCGTGAAGCATGGGCTTCCTGCCGGGATCGCCGCGCTGATCAGCAGCTTGCAGCCGCTTGCGACGGGCGTTCTCGTCGGGCCGCTCCTCGGCGAGCGCGTGACGCCGCGGCGTTGGGTCGGCATCGCGGTCGGGCTCACGGGTGCGATTCTCGTGGTGCTGCCGGGTCTTCTGGCAGCCGAGGGCTTCACGATATTCCCGGTCTTCGCCTGCCTCATCGCGATGCTGTCGATCACGCTCGGGACTATCTGGCAGAAGCGCACTGGAGGAGGGGGGGACCTGCGGACCCAGACCGTTGTCCAGTATCTCGGAGCCATTGCCATCACCTTGCCAGCTGCATTGCTGGTCGAGGAGGGCAGGTTCGACCTCGTTTTCCCGGCAATTGCCGGCCTCCTGTGGGCGGTCTTCGGGCTCTCGATCGGAGCGATCGGTCTTCTCCTCTACCTGATCCGGCGCGGCGCGGTCGCGGGCATCGCGACGCTGCTCTACCTCGTCCCTCCGGTGTCGGCCCTGATGGCCTTCTTTCTGTTCGGGGAGACCCTCACGCTGATCCAGATTTCGGGAATGGCCGTTGCAGCCCTCGGTGTCGCGGTTGCCAACCGACCCGACCAAGTCACGACAAATAGAGGGTCAACAGCGGCGCGGTGAGCGTTTATGCTGCACCGCACAGTTCCTGCCGAGGGCCCGATGACCGCCGTACCCGCTGCTGCCTTGCCATTACCCGAACTCGTCTCGACTGTCCGGGAGGCCGCGGACGCCGTCGCGGAACTCCTCGATGAAGCAACACGGCAGATCCGTGCGCTCGTCATCGTCGATGGGCGGCTTTCGCCGGAGAGGTTCGAGGCCGAACAGCACGCTGCACATGGCCTCGCATGGCTTGCGACCTATGTGACGGCGATTCGCGAGCTGGCCACTTACGCAGAGCGTCTTTCAGCCGAGGGCCGGCTGGGGGAAATCGAAGAATTGCTCGTTCGGGTCGGAGCCGGCGAATACCTCGAACAGGTGTTCGGCGGCATCCCGATGAGCCAGACGGAGTTCGTGCGGCTCTCGACCCTAGGGCTGCCGATGCGAGATGCGGCGCGGTTCCGCACTCCGGTCGTCGATGCCCTGATCGCATCAGGCAACACGGCTGCGCATCGAGCGCGTCTGGCTCGCCTTCTGCGCGAGAGAGGAAGCGGTGCGATCTTCGGGGATCCCGGCCTCGATGACACGCTCGAGGCGATCCGGTCGGAGATGCGCCGCTTCGGTGAAGCCGAGGTGGTGCCCCATGCCCATAAGTGGCACCTCGAGAACGCCTATATCCCGCTCGAGATCATCTCGAAGATGGCCGAACTCGGCGTGTTCGGCCTCACGATCCCGGAAGAATTCGGTGGCATGGGGCTCTCCAAGGTGTCGATGTGCGTCGTCTCCGAGGAGCTGTCGCGTGCCTACATCGGAGTCGGGTCGCTCGGGACCCGATCCGAGATTGCGGCCGAGCTCATCCTCGGCGGCGGGACCGAGGATCAGAAGATGCGCTTCCTGCCCGGCATCGCATCGGGCGAAATCCTTCCGACGGCCGTTTTCACGGAGCCGAATACCGGCTCGGATCTGGCCTCCCTGCGTACGCGGGCGGTGCGCGACGGCGATGTCTATCGTGTCCATGGCAACAAAACCTGGATCACGCATCCCGTCCGGGCGGATCTTATGACAATGCTCGTGCGCACGAATCCTGACGAGCCCGGTCACCGCGGCCTGTCGATCCTGCTGGCGGAAAAGCCGCGAGGAACCGACGAGATGCCGTTCCCCGTCGAGGGCATGAGCGGTGGCGAAATCGAGGTGCTCGGCTATCGCGGCATGAAGGAATTCGAGCTCGCGTTCGACGGCTTCGAGGTGCCGGCGGACAACCTCCTCGGCGGCGTGGAGGGTCAGGGATTCAAGCAGCTCATGCAGACCTTCGAGTCCGCGCGCATTCAGACGGCGGCGCGTGCCGTCGGCGTCGCTCAATCGGCTCTCGACCTCGGCTTGCGTTATGCCGAAGAGCGGATCCAGTTCGGAAAGCCGCTCGCCGCGTTTCCGCGCGTTTTCGACAAGCTCGTGCTGATGGCCGCAGAGATCCACATGGCGCGCCAGCTCACCTATTTCGCGGGCCGCGCAAAGGACGAAGGGAAGCGCTGTGATCTCGAGGCCGGCATGGCGAAGCTGATGGCTGCCCGAGTCGCGTGGTCCGCGGCCGACAATGCGCTCCAGATCCATGGCGGGAACGGCTTCGCGCAGGAATACCCAATCTCGCGGGTTCTATGCGACGCGCGAATCCTCTCGATCTTCGAGGGAGCCGCCGAGATCCAGGCGCAGGTCATCGCGCGGCGCCTGATCGAAAGCTGATCCGCGCGAGTCCAGCGGAAGGCGACCTCATGTCCGGCGGCGACGCGTAGGTCGCCGGCCCCGCTCAGTCCCGTTCTTCCGAGCCACCCTTCGACAGGGGACGCTGGTTGGTCTTTCCCGCCCGGGCAGCGCGTTTCGGAGGCTTCTCGTCGCCCGTCGAGGATTGCGAGCGCCCGCCGGACTGCGTCGCCGTGGGATGCCCTCTGACGAGGGTTCCCTTCGGGACGTCGACCACGTTTCCGGGGGCAGGCACGCGGCCGCGCGCTCCGGTCTCGCGATCCGTGTCGACAGGCCCCCCGCTCTCCGTGCGAGCCGCGCGGGGTGCCGGCGCGGTGCGTGCCGTGCGCGTGGTCGATTCGACGATCTCCTCGTTGGCGATCTCGAGGCGAACGGGACCCGCGCCCTTCTCGGGCGGAACCTCGTCGAAGCCGCGCACGCCGGCCGGCGAGCCGCTGCGCGGACGCCCGGCATCGATCTCGCTCATGCTCAGATCCGGGTCGATCTTCGTCGAGGCGCCCATCGTGCCGGTCGCCTTCTCGGCTGCGCGCTTGGTGTTGCCGACTTCATTCCGGCTGGTCGGACCGGCCACGAACTCGCCGCTGTTCTCCTCGGCAATCTCGTCGAGGGCCTGCTCGACCGTGGGCTCTTCAGTCTGGCCGCGCTTGTCCCGTGCCATGTCGTATCCTCCAATCCTGTTACAACTCGGTCGAGGCTATCGTAAGGGGCCAAAGCCCGTGTCCGATCCGCGGATATCGCGGGAGTTTCCCTCCGATGCTCTCGCCTTTCCGCAGCATGCAGTGATCTCCTGCGGGCTGCCGCATCTGCACCGACCGGCGCAGTGGCAAGAGCCCTCGAGCCGGCGAGTCACTGCTGGGTTCCTGCGAGCTCCCGTCCGATATCCTCGAGCTGCGCGATGTGCTCGCGCACGTGACCGAGAGCGAGCTTGGCGATCGTCGCCTGCTCGTGACTACGGGGATTGCTGCTCAGGAAGCGCTCGTGAATCGCCGCGAGCTCTCGGTGCTTCTCCAATTGCAGATTGACATAATCCCGATCGAAGGCGAGACCCGGCTGTGCTTGCGACATGCGCTGCATCATGGCGGAGCCCTGGTCCGAAATGACCGGCGCCGTCGCGGCTTCACGGCTCCCCGTCGAGGAGGTCGCCGCCGGTTCGGCAAGACCGTGGAGAACGTCGGTCAGCAGATTCTGTTCGGCCTCCTCCCATGCAGCGAACTGCTTCACGTGAGGATTCTGGGCCTTTGTCCGCGCGAAAGTGGAGGCTTGCAGGGTCACGGTTCCGGCGGCCAACGTGTCACGGACGTGGCTCTCATCGATGGCGCCGGACGGGGTTGCCGACGCAGCGCGCGCCGTGTCCGGGGCACCGCCGGTGCGCGGCCTTGCAGCCGTATCGGCCGGCGATCCGCCCCGCTGCAATCTCTGCTGTTGCTCCGTTTCGTTCGGCTGGCCCGGTATCGCACCAGCGCCGTCCTGCGTCGGTTTGGGAGTGACCGGAATCGGCGCCGTCATGGGATTGCTCTGCGCGAGCACCGGCACCGAGAGTCCGATTGTAAGAAGCGTCACCAGCCCTGAGCGAAGCATCGATGATCTCCTGCAGCCGTCCTTTCCCGAACGTCCGCAGGCCAAAATTGTTCGCGAGGTTTCTCGGGTTTGTGGCCCAGTACTCTACTCTTCTCCGTGTCGCAGAGGTCGAGCGCCAGGCAAGATCCGGCACAGGAGGGCAGACCCTCAGGACATCAGGCGCCACGTCCGTGCCGAAGGAAATTGGCCCGCCCTCAGTGGGCAGGCGCGAACTCACTCTGCCTCAGGCGGCAACGCCCAGCTTCTTCTGCAAACTCGTCGAAGACGTCGTGTACTGGAAGGTGAGCCGCCTGTCCGGATAGACGTAGCGGTGGACCTTCTGCGCTGCGAGCGCCCCCTCGTGAAAGCCGGAGAGGATCAGCTTCAGCTTCCCGGGATAAGTATTGATGTCGCCGATCGCGAAGATGCCGGGGATATTCGTCTCAAACTTCTCGGTGTCGACGGGGATCAGGTTCTCGTGGAGATTGAGCCCCCAATCGACCAGCGGGCCGAGCTTCATCGTAAGCCCGAAGAACGGAAGCATGACGTCGCAGGCGATCTCGACTGTCGAGCCGTCATCGCGGCGCATGATCGCTGCCTTGAGCTGCGGTGGCTCTCCTTTCAGAGCCACGACCTGACCAAGCTGCAGGTCCATCTCGCCTGCGGCGACGAGACGGCGCATCTGCTCGACGGTATGTGGCGCCGCCCGAAAGGCATCGCGGCGGTGCAGGAGCGTGAGACGCTCCGCCACCGGCTGGAGATTGACGGTCCAATCGAGCGCGGAATCGCCGCCGCCCACGATGAGAATCCGCTTCCCGCGGAATGTCTCCATCCGGCGCACGGCGTAGAACACACTCGTGTTCTCGTAGGCCTCAATGTTCTCGATCGGTGGCTTCTTGGGCTGGAACGAGCCTCCACCCGCCGCGACCACGACCGCCTTGCACGTGAAGCTCTTCCCGGCGTCGGTCATTAGGCGGAATCGCGGTGCTTCCGCCGTGCCGATCGATTCGAGCGAGAATACCATCTCGCCAAAATGGAACACCGGGTGAAAGGGCTCGATCTGCTTCATCAGGCTATCGACGAGACCTTGCCCGGTCACGACGGGAAGCGCCGGAATGTCGTAGATCGGCTTTTCGGGATAGAGTTCGGCACATTGGCCGCCCGGTTTCGGGAGGATGTCAATGAGATGCGCCTTGATGTCCAGGAGGCCCAGTTCGAACACGGCGAACAGACCAACCGGACCCGCCCCGACGATCACTACATCTGTCTCGATACTGTCGGTCATCGATCACTCTCCGGACACGCGTCACGCCTCTTCCCCGAAAGCACGCCCATCCTCGCTTGACAATGCCGCAGTCTCCGCGGCGAACCGTCGTTGCGCTCGGAGAGCATCCGAGGACTTGTCGAGACAAGCATTCATGGTCGCAGCGGCGATGTGGAGATGGTGTGGAAAATTCTCTGCAAAGACAAGGAGATGGGCACTGCGCCAAGAGCGGCAAGACCCCGATCGAGCCCCGCGCATGCGCCCGTCGCGCCAGCCGCAGCTTGTCAATGACGCAGCGGAACCCGAGAATGGATCATTCGTTGATTCCAGTTAGGCGAACGAATTGATTCGCTCGGACTTGAAGATGCCGGTCCTCGACGCGAAGGCCCTGGAAACCGATCCCAAGGGCCTGGAGTTCCTCCGGGATGTCTTGCGTGACACCAGGCCGTGGTGCTCGTCGGAATCTGCGGCGCGCGTACCCCGGAAAGGCTCCTGGCGTGCCGAAAGGGCGAGCATTACGCCGCTTGTACCGAGGCGCCCCTCAGGCGTGAGATTTCGATCATGGCGCGTGCTCTTGCCGCGCTGAAGTGATCCACGACTCCGGCGGCCGATCGCGTTTCCAGGAGACTCTCCTCGAGACGGCTGCATGCGTTACTGAGCTCCATGAACCCGAGCATTCCCGTTTGCGACACGAGACGGTGGGCTGCGCGGGCTGCTTCCGCGGGATCGCCGGCCCCGGGATCGAGTTCGGCGAGCTGGTCGCTCAGCTTTCGAAGCATCTGGCTCATCTTGTCGGTGCCGAGCAGGGCGCAGAGATCGTCGAAGACAGCCTGATCGAGAACCATGTCCTGCTCTTCACAATGCTCAGCTTGCGGTGGACCCGTCTCGACGACCACGAAATCGGAAATCCAGCGATCAATGACCGTATAAAGCTGCTCGCGATCGAAGGGCTTGCCGACATGGTCGTTCATCCCGGCCTTCCGGAACTCCTCGATCTGCTCGGGAAGCACGTTGGCCGTCATGGCGATGATGGGTAGGCTCCGCTCCGGGCCGGGCAACTCCCGGATGCGGCGTGTTGCCGTTAGCCCATCCATCCCGGGCATCTGGATGTCCATGAGGACGACGTCGTAGCTGTTTTTCCGGACAGCGTCGATCGCTTCCTGCCCATTCTCGGCGACATCCACCTGATGTCCCTGCGCTTCCAGGACGGCGCGAGCCAGGACATGATTGGCCTCGACATCCTCCACCAGGAGGATGCTTGCCGGGCGCAGGCCGGCACCAGCGCTCCGCTGGGACTCGGTTTGGCTGTATCGTGCCTCGGCCTTGCCGAGCTCGACGGTAAACCAGAACGTCGAGCCCTGGCCTTCCCGGCTTTCCACACCGATGGATCCTCCCATGAGCTCCACGAGGTGTTTCGAGATGGCGAGCCCGAGCCCCGTTCCTCCGAATTCACGGCTGATCGACCCGTCGATCTGGCTGAAGCGCTGGAACAGGCGAGACTGCTTGTCGAAGGGAATTCCGATACCCGTGTCGCTCACGCGAAACCGGATTCGATACCCGGACTCCGTGCTCCGCTCGACCCAAACGGTCAGCGCGACGGAGCCTTTCGGTGTGAACTTCACGGCGTTGTTGAGGAGATTCAGGAGCACTTGCCGGAGCCTGGCCTCGTCACCGTCGACCCAGGTCGGCAGGTTCGGGTCGAGGGATACACTGACCTCGAGGCGCTTCTTCGCGGCCATCGCTCGTACGATGGCGATGCAGTTGTCGATCAGGGCCTTGAGCGAGAGCGGCTGCATGGACAGGTCGACCTGACCGGCCTCGATCTTCGAGAAATCGAGGACATCGTTGACGACCGTCAGCAATGCCAAGCCCGCGGTCCGGATCCGCTCGACATAGCTCCGGGTCTCCGCCGCCATATCGGGATGGTCGAGGAGGAGATCCGCGAATCCCAGTATGCCGTTCAGCGGCGTTCGAATTTCATGGCTCATCGAGGCCAGGAACTCCGATTTCGCCTTGCTGACTCCCTCCGCATGTCTCCGGGCCGCCTCTGCGAGCGACTTCGCCTCGGCCAGCGCGACCTCGATCGTCTTGCGTACCGTGATATCCGTATAGGTCCGCACGGCACCACCGTCCGCGAGAGGAACGGTGCGGATCTCGAGAACAGTCCCGTTCGGACGCTCCCGCTCGTAGGTATGGCGGTTGCCGTTGACGCCGCGCTCTTTGACCCACTGCTTGAAGGCGGCATCACACCGGGTGAATTCGTCCTTGTCCAGCTGATACTGCCGCACCTCCGCGAAAGTCGGATGGCGGGAGAGGAGCGATTCCGGCAGGTCCAGCAGCTCGAGTGCGCGGTGATTGTAGACTTGCACGGTTTCCGTCGCGTCGAACATCACCAGGCCTTGATCCATGTTCTCAAGGGTGGCGCGCAACAGCTTCGTCTGCTGCCGAAGGCCGCGCTCGGCAACCTCGCGTCGCTGAACCTCTCGTGCGACGAGGACTCCGAGGAGAAGAAACCCGCCGATGATGACGAGTGTGATGACAAGGTCCCGCTTGCCGCGCCTGACCCATTCGGCCAGGATATCGGCCTTGCTGACGGTCGCTGCGATGACGAGCGGAAGCCGATCGACCGTCCGGTAAGCGGTGACGCGATTGGCTTGGTCAATGGAGCCCGAAACCTTGGGGGAGCCTTCCGGGGCGTCCCGAAGCCTCTCGCGCACGAGGGCGACGTCGGGATGCTCCCGTCCAACCACGCCGGCATTGGACGGATTGTGCGCCAGAAGAACCCCGTCCCGGCGAAGGAGCGAGATCATATTGCTGTGGCCGGTGCTGATGCTCTGGTAGAAGCGCTGAATGGGGCCAAGCGGGAGCGCCACGATGGCGACTGCAGGCTCGGCGGCATTGTCTCCCTGCACGGAGCGACTGAGCGGAATGAACCATTCCCCGCGCGTCTCATCCAGAAATGCCCGGCCGATCCAAAGATCGTTTTCCTGCCTCTCCCGGCGCTCGCGGAGGGTATCCGCCACGAAATCCGTGCGCAGAGCCGGCCCTCCGTGCGCAAGCACGGCGCCTGTCTTGCCCTCGACGATCAGGATCGACAGGACCGCCTCGTTCGTCTCCGCCAGAACATCGAGGAACCCGCGTCGGGAATCTTCCGGAACAGTTGCCGGGAGGCTGGAGCGAGTCACGATCTGCAACGTCGCGTCGGCTGCGAGAATGGTCTGGGCTGCATGCTGATCGAGAGCCCTGACGATCGTTTCGACGGAAGACCCTGCGACCGACGACAACTGTCGGTTCGACTGCCACACGACCCACAGGGTGAGCGCGACGAGGCTGAGACCGGCCAGTGCGACGCCAATCCAGATCGCCTTGCTGAAGGAGATCGCGGCACCGCTCCGCGGCGGCGTTCCACCAGACGGGTTTTCGGGCTCCTCCAACACGACTCCCTCGGGCCGGTTCGATCCGGGGCCATCCCCGGCCGGTCTGCACCGCGGCCACTATCCGCCACGACGTTTAAGGGGGCGTCAACTCGGCGGATGGCCGCGCCTCAAAACTTCCCATGTTTGACGAAGCGTTTGCCAGCCAAGGTTACGCAGCGGTGCCGCTCCCGTGCAGCCCGCGCTTGGCGAGAAGCGCCTCCGGCGTCGGGAGTCGTCCACGGAATGCCCGGTAAGCCTCCTCGGGGTCGCGCAGGTTTCCTGCCGAATAGATGAATTCCCTCAATCGTCTGGCGGTTTCGGCATGGAACGGATCACCTGCCTCCTCGAAGGCCTTGAAGGCGTCCGCGTCGAGCACTTCCGACCAGAGATAGCTGTAATAGCCAGCCGAATAGCCATCGCCCGCGAAGACATGCGCGAAATGCGGAGTGCGATGCCGCATGATGATCGTGTCCGGCATGCCGATGCGCTGCAGCGCCTCGCGCTCGAACGCCGTGACGTCGAGAACATCACCTTCGGTCAGGCGATGAAGGTCGAGATCAACGAAGGCGGACGCCAGATATTCGACTGTCGCGAAGCCCTGGTTGAAGGTTCGGGCGCCGATCAAACGCTCGAGCAACTCTTCCGGAATGGGCTGGCCGGTCTCGGTATGGATCGCAAAACGCTGGAGAATGGCTGGTTGCGAGAGCCAGTGCTCGTAGAGCTGCGACGGCAGTTCCACGAAATCCGTCGGAACGGCGGTCCCGGCGAGGAGCGGATAGGTAACGTCCGACAGGAGGCCATGAAGGGCATGGCCGAACTCGTGGAACAGCGTGCGCGCGTCGTCGAAGCTGAGCAGCGCCGGGTCCCCCTTCGCGAAGTTCATTACGTTGACGATGATCGGCCGCACGTCCCCGGTGAGCCGCTCCTGCGTCCGGAATGCACTCATCCAGGCGCCGCTCCGTTTACTCGGGCGGGCGAAGTAATCCCCGATGAACAACCCCACGGAACGGCCATCTTCTGCTTCGACCTCGAAAATACGAAGGTCGGGATGATAGCGAGGAGCGTCCCGGACTTCCGTGAAGCGCAGGCCAAACAGGCGGTTCGCCGTGTCGAAGGCCGCCGCGATCATGCAGTCGAGCTGAAAATACGGTTTGATCGCCGCCTCATCGAGATCATGGCGCAGGCGCCGGAGCCGCTCGCTGTAGTAGCGCCAGTCCCAGGGAGCGATCCCGTCGTTCAATCCGTCCGCGCGGGCGAGCGCCTCGAGATCCGCCTGCTCCTCCCGGGCACGGGCAACGGCGGGATCCCAGACCTCGCGTAACAGGTTCTCGACGGCCGCGGGATTTTTCGCCATCGTGTCGGCGAGCTTGAACGCCGCGAATGTCTCGTAGCCGAGGAGGAGCGCACGCTCCTCGCGCAACCGGATCATCTCGGCGATGATCGGCTTGTTATCGGTCTCCCCGTCGTGATCACCCCGGCTCGCCCAGGCGGCGAATGCCTTCTCTCTCAGGTCCCGGCGACTCGAGAACTGGAGAAACGGCTCGATGCTCGAGCGCGCCAGCGTGATGACGTGGCGACCGGTGAGGCCACGTTCTTCGGCCGCCCGGGATGCCGCCTCCTTCACGAACGCCGGAAGCCCCGCGAGGTCGTCCTCGTCCTTGAGCACGAGGCAGTAGGACTTCTCGTCGGTGAGCACGTTCTGCGCAAAGCGTGTGCCCAGTTCGGCAAGGCGTTCCATGATCTGCGCGAGCCGGGCCTTGTTATCCGGGCCGAGACGGGCTCCCGCCCTCAGGAACATGGTGTGATAGCGGTTCAGGACCCTCCGCTGTTCGGGCGAGAGCGCATCGCCATCCTGGGCTGCCGCGAGAGCATCGACGCGCCGGAACAGCGCCTCGCTCATGAAGATCGCCGTGCGGTGGCGTGCGAGGCGCGGGGCCATGTCGCGTTCGATCGCCTGCAGGGCATCGTTCGTATGGGCGCCCGTCAGGTTGTAGAAGAGTGCCGAAACGCGCTTCAGCAACTGACCCGATTTCTCGAGCGCCTCGAGCGTATTCCCGAAGGTCGGCGCCTCGGGCGAGCCGGCGATCGCATCCACCTCCGCGATATGCAGCGCGAGAGCTTTTTCGAAGGCCGGCGGGAAATGACCGGGGCGAATGGATTCGAAGGGGGGCAGGCCAAACGGGGCCGTCCAAGTCTGGAGAATGGGGTTCTCGGCGTCACCTTCGGGACTTGTCATGTCGTTTCATCCAATCTGGTCGTTTTCTATGCAGGTGCGCGGTCCTGGCGGTCGATAGCAGTTTCCAAAGGACGTGCTCAGGTCTCGACGGATGCTATCCGGTAGGTGCGCGGCCGGTTTCCTCGCGGGTGAGCTGATGCTTCAGGAAAGCCAGTGTGCGCTGCATCGCATCCTCCGCGGCCGCGCCGTGGAAGCCGTGCCCCTGTCCCGGATAGATCACGGCTTCGACCAGCACCCCCTGCTCGCGCGCCAGGGCTTCGACGGCATGGGCGTTTGCTACCGGGACGATCCGATCGGCCGCGCCGTGCAGGACCAGAAGCGGCGGCAGGAGGGCGTCCTTCGCAATCGCCCCGTGCGGTACCGGGCCGGAATAATGGACGAGAGCGCGAACCCTTCGATCCGATGAAGCGACGGCCAAGCCGAGCGCAGCCCCGAGCGAGATCCCAACGATTGCGATCCGGTCGCGATGGGCTTCGGGCCGGTCCTCCACGAAGGTGAGCGCGTCGGCAACCACATTGATCCAGGCCGGGAAGTTCCGGAACATGCTGGCGAGCGATGCACGCATCTCGCCTGTCCGGTCCAGATAATGAACGAAGTAAACGTTGAAGCCGGCTGCCGCGATCGCGCGCGCCCGCGCGATACATGGCATTGCTCCGCGGCCCATCCGCACCGTGCAGCATGATCACGGCGGGCGCGCTGGTTCCCAGTGCGGAAAAGAGGTCGACTCTGATCCGGCTCGCACCGCTCCTGAACGTTAGTTCCTGCTCTCGGATTGCGGCATCCGCACTGGAGAGCAGAGGCGAGAAGGGCAGGGCGACCGCCCCCGTGAGGAGCGCACGTCGTGTGGTCGGCATGGAATGGATTGCAGGGACCTTTGACGAACAACCTGCAACATGGGGGTGTCCTCCCTGGATCCGCAGAGGGGCAAATGGCCCCATCGAGCCGGCAGGCAGCTCACGGCCAAGGATCGTTCATCCGGCTTTGGCGTTGAGGGGGAGCCGCCGCGAAGGCGGCTCGAGGACCCGTATTGATGCCCGACCCATCCAGCACGCCGAAATCCCAGCAGCCGGAGATCCCTCCAGCGGGCGTGCCGAGCCTGTCCGGTCTCACGACCCTGGCGGTCGGTGTCGTCATCGTCGCCGCGCTCTTCGTGGGACGAGACGTGTTCCTCCCGGTCGTTTTGGCGCTTCTGCTCGCCTTCGTGCTCACCCCGCTCGTGAACCTCCTCCGGCGCCTGCATTTCAGCCGCGTGCCGGCGGTAATTACGGCCGTTCTGTTCGCCCTGACCATTCTCATGCTGCTCGCGGGCACCATCGGGCTACAGGTCGCGAGCCTTGCAAGCGACCTTCCGCTCTACCAGCGCACATTCCACGAGAAGGTATCGTCCCTGCGCGAGGGGGCCATCGGACGCATCCCCGAATTCCTCAAGAGCGTGGATCGGGAGATCGAGCGGGCCACGAAGGAGACGCCCGCAACGGCGCCCGCTCCTGCCCCCGATCCTGCTCCTGCCGCGTCGGCACCCGAGGAGCCCCAGCCGATCCCGGTCGAGGTCCACGAGCGCGAGGAGACGCCGCTCGAGCTTTCACGCAGAGTGCTGGCGCCGCTCGTCGAGCCGCTGGCTATGACCGGAATCGTGTTCGTGGTCCTGGTCTTCGTTCTCCTCCAGCGCGAGGATCTGCGCGACCGGCTGATCCGCCTTTTCGGTTCGAGAGATCTTCATCGCACGACCGTGGCGATGGACGATGCGGCCCACCGGCTGAGCCGCTACTTCCTGATGCAGCTCGGGATGAATGCGGCATTCGGGGCCTTCATTGCTGCCGGTCTATGGCTCATCGGTGTTCCCTCTCCGCTCCTCTGGGGGATCTTCACGATGCTGATGCGGTTCGTCCCCTATATCGGCTCGTTTCTGGCCGCTGGAGCGCCGGCCATTCTGGCGGCAGCGGTGGACCCGGGCTGGACAATGCTGCTTGCGACCGTGGCGCTCTTCCTCGTCAGCGAGCCGATCATGGGCCATGTGATCGAACCGCTCGTCTATGGCCAGAGCACCGGGCTTTCGCCGTTCGCGGTCGTGCTGTCCGCCATCTTCTGGACCTGGCTCTGGGGGCCGATCGGCCTGATCATCGCGACGCCGCTCACCCTCTGTCTCGTCGTGCTCGGGCGACACGTCGAGCGGCTGGAATTCCTGGACGTGCTGCTGGGCGACCGGCCCGCGCTCACGCCCGCCGAGAATCTATATCAGCGCATGCTCGCCGGGGATCCGGACGAGGCGGTAGAGCACGCGGAACTTCTTCTCAAGGACCGCTCTCTGACGTCCTATTACGACGAGGTGGCTTTGCCGGGCCTTCGGTTCGCTGCGAGCGATGCCGCCCGCGGCGTTCTGAGCGTCGCGCAGATCAGCCGTATCAACGAAGCCGTGCAGGCACTTGTATCGGATCTCAGCCCGCACACCGACGAGCCGCCGGATGATGACAAGCCGAACGAGCCGGTCGCGCCCCCGAACGATGAGGTGCCGACCGAGCGCACACCAGCCGCTCCGCCGGACCAGCCCCGGCCGGAGGACATTCCCGCCGAGTGGCGAGTCGACGGTGCCATTCTCTGCATTGCGGGTCGGGGTCCGCTCGATGAGGCTGCCGCGATGATGCTAGCGCAACTCCTGCGCAAATATGGCTTCGGGACCAAGGTCTTGCCCCATGCCGCGGTATCTCGTTCGGCGATCGGCAGCCTCGATGTCTCGGCAGTTCGGATGGCCTGCATCTCGTATCTCGAGATCAGCGGGACGCCGGCTCATCTTCGCTATCTTCTGCGTCGCCTCCGGCAACGCGTCGCAACGGCGCCGATCCTCGTCGGTCTCTGGCCCGCCGATGATGCAATCCAGCAGGACGAGAATCTACAGACGGCCGTCGGCGCAGACCACTTCGTCGCCTCACTCCGCGAGGCTGTCCTCTGCTGCCTCCGGGAAGCAACGGGACAGCCGGCTGGGAATGGCCACCCCGAGGAGGGAGAAGCCGTGTCGGGCAAGGCACGGCGGATGCCCGAGAAGGTTCCACTGCCGGCCTGAGCGGATTTCGGAGAATCGGACTGCCGTGCGGCTCATCAGAAACTGAGCGGTGCGTTGTCGACGACTTCCTTCATGACAAAGAAAGTGCGCGTTTGCCGGACACCCGGTAGCGCGATCAGCTTCTCGGCGTGCAGCCGGTTGAAATCAACAATATCTCGCACGCGTATCTTCAGGAAGTAATCGAAATCGCCAGCCACAAGATGGCAATCGAGCACGACTGGCAGATCCCGGATCGCTGCTTCGAAGGCGCCGAAGCTCTCAGGTGTGGAGCGGTCGAGCACAACTCCTACGAAGGCGAGGGTCCCCCGGTCGACCCGATGTGGCGCAACCTGGGCCCGCACGGCACCAACGTATCCATCTGCGAACAACCGCTGGACCCGACGGTGGCAGGTCGCTGGACTGGTATTCACCCGTTTTGCAATGTCAGCATTGCTGAGACGCCCGTCAGCTTGAAGCAGACGGAGAATTTTCAGATCTGTCCGGTCAAGCGCTCCCCTGCTGGTGGATCCGTTCATTTTAGCGCCTTCAGTCGAAAGGAAATCACAGCATACAGTCGCTCTTAGAGAGATCGGAGAAATAACGGACTATACTATGAGAGGACGTTTCAATCCAGTCCTGGTAGCTTCGTCGCATCCAAACATCCGGAGACCTGCCTGCCATGTTGGAAAAATTCGAGCGGTATCCTCTCACCTTTGGTCCGACTCCGATCGAGAAACTGGAGCGGCTGTCAGCTCACCTGGGTGGACGGGTCGAGATCTTCGCCAAGCGAGAAGATTGCAATTCCGGGCTGGCATTTGGCGGCAACAAGCTGCGCAAATTGGAGTATATCGTGCCGGATGCCATTGCGAGCGGAGCCGATACGCTTGTCTCGATCGGTGGCGTGCAGTCCAATCACACACGGATGGTTGCGGCCACTGCCGCGAAGATCGGTATGAAATGCCGTCTGGTTCAGGAGAGTTGGGTGCCGCACGACGATGCGGTCTATGACCGGGTCGGCAATATCCTGCTGTCCCGAGTCATGGGTGCCGAGGTTCAGCTCGTTGACGAAGGCTTCGATATCGGGATCCGTGAGAGCTGGGAAAATGCCCTCGAGGATGTGAGGGCGAAGGGCGGCAAACCCTATCCGATCCCTGCAGGAGCATCCGTTCACAAACTCGGTGGTCTCGGCTATGTCGGTTTTGCAGAGGAAGTACGGAAGCAGGAAGTTGCACTCGGCTTCACATTCGACTTCGTCGTGGTTTGCACCGTAACCGGATCGACTCACGCAGGCATGGTCGTCGGCTTCGCCAAAGATGGACGCCACCGCAGTGTGATCGGTATCGACGCTTCGGCTACCCCGGCCCAGACCCGGGCCCAAGTTCTGGATATTGCTCGGAAAACTTCGGATCTGATTGGCGGAAAGAACATCGATCCTGAGGATATCGTGCTGAATGAAGATCACGCGTATCCCGTATACGGGATCCCGTCCAAGGAAACTCTCGAGGCCATCCGGCTTGCAGCACGCCTCGAAGGCATGATGACCGACCCGGTTTACGAGGGGAAATCCATGCAGGGAATGATTGACCTTGTCAGGAAAGGTTTCTTTCCCGCCGGTTCGAGAATTCTGTACGCACATCTGGGCGGCGTACCCGCCATCAACGGCTACAGTTATACGTTCCGAAACGGATGATCCGTCGCCAATGCCATTACTGGCGCGCTGCACGGCGCAGCGCCGCCCGCGCAAGCAGGCGTGTGGAATCGAGCGTCGGCAGCGGAGAATTCAAGTCGTTGACGATCAAGGGGATCTCGGTGCAACCCAGTATGACGGCCTCGCAACCCTCATCCTTCATTCGTCCGATCACTCGCTGAAGGGAGGCGACCGCCTCGGGCCTGAAGACGCCGTAAACCAGCTCTTCCATGATGATGCGGTTGATCTCTTCGCGGTCGACGGCGTCCGGGCGAACAAAATCCAGCCCGCGTGCGGTAAGCTTGTCGGGATAGACCTCGCTGTCGACGAGCCAGCGGGTTCCGGTCAGGCCAAGGCACCGGTAGCCATGTTCGACGGCCTGTTCGGCGACGATCTCGGCGATGTGCAGCCAGGGGAGCGGCGATCGCGGCTCGACGAAGGGAAGCGCCTGGTGAATGGTGTTGTCGGGACAGATCAGGAATTCGGCGCCGGTCCTGGCAAGCTTGTCCGCTGAGCTGAGCATCAGCTCGCCCACGCCCTTCCAGTCGTGGCGGCCGATGCGGTCCACGTAGTCGGCAAGCGAGTACGTGTGCATGGAGACTTCGGGATGAGCAAGTGGTCCGAGGAGCTGCGCACCTTCCGTGCAGATGGTCCGGTAGCAGAGGGCTGCTCCTTCGGCCGAACAGGCGACGATACCGATGTGTCGGGGCATGGAGGCTCCTTTCGTCGTCAGGCCCGTCTCGCCATAGCCGGGATGCCAGAGCCAAGCCATCGCCTGTCCGGGCCGGAGTCATGCCGCATGATCGGGCAATCGCTCATCCGTCCCCAGCACGGTGCCCGTGCAGGGGCTCCGAGCAATGCGAGAGCCAAGTACTCGCACAGGATCGTCGGCGCCTCGACCACGTTGTATCCTGACGGAGGAATCGTCGCATCGAAGCGGCTGGATCTGAGGAGGAAACGGCAATGACGACACAGGCACGGATGGATTCGCTGCAGAGCATCGGCTTCGAGGTGCAGGATCCGCAGCGCTTTGCCAACAACATGGCCCTCCTGCTCGGGGAAACCAGCAACGCCGTCGCTGCCCTGTTCCAGCCGCAGTTGGCAGATCCGACGGCGGCGAGCAGCATGGACGAGATCACCCCCGTCGCGAAGACTTTCGCGCAGGTCCAGCAGGCTTGGCTGAGCCAGCCGGGGACGATTCTCAAGGCTCAATCGGAACTCTGGCAATCCTATCTGGACCTATGGAACTCGTCCGTGCGGCAGATGATGGGCCTGGGCAGTGGTGAGACGGCGCTTCCCGAGAAGGACAAGCGCTTCAAGAGTCCGGACTGGTCGGAGAACCAGTTCTTCGATTTCATGAAGAAGTCGTATCTGATCACGTCCAATTGGGCGGAGCGTCTGGTCGATGAAGTCGAGGGGCTCGATCAGGACACCCATCACAAGGCTCGTTTCTACACGAAGCAGATCGTCAACGCGGTCGCTCCGTCGAACTGGGTGTTCACGAATCCCGAGCTTCTGCGTGAGACCTTTGCCTCCGAT
>NZ_LN811350.1:713226-825189 GCF_001006805.1 Microvirga massiliensis
CGCAGCCGTCGAGGAGGCGACCGGGGAATCCTCGGTGAACGCCATCGGGTATTGCGTCGGCGGTACGCTTCTGGCCGCGACCTTGGCCTATATGGCGGCGACCGGCGACGACCGAATCAAGACGGCTACCTTCTTCACTACCCAGGTCGACTTCAAGCAAGCCGGCGACCTGAAGGTTTTCTCGGACGAGGATCAGATCCGCGCCATCGAGCGTGAGATGGCGCAGCGCGGCTATCTCGACAGCAGCAAGATGGCGACGATCTTCAACCTGCTTCGCTCCAATGATCTGATCTGGCCGTATATCGTCAATGTCTACATGAAGGGTCAGGAGCCGCTGCCGTTCGACCTCCTGTACTGGAATTCCGACTCCACCCGTATGCCGGCGGCGAACCACAGCTTCTATCTCCGCCACTGCTATCTGCAGAACGATCTCTCCGAAGGGCGGATGGAATTCGGAGGGACGAAGCTCGACCTCTCGAAGGTGAAGGTCCCCATTTATCACCTCGCGGCCCGCGAGGATCACATTGCACCGCCCCGGTCCGTCTTCGTCGGGTCGCGATGCTTCGGCGGCCCGGTGAAATTCGTCCTAGCGGGATCCGGACACATCGCCGGAGTCGTCAATCCGCCGGCGAAAGGCCGCTATCAGCACTGGACGGATGGTTCGCCGGAAGGATCGCTCGAGCAGTGGATCGAAACCGCGAAGGAGCATCCCGGATCCTGGTGGCCCGACTGGCAGGCCTGGATCGAGGCGCAGGACAGTGAGCGCGTTCCGGCCCGGCGAATCGGAAGCGCGAAACTCAAGCCGATCGAGGATGCGCCGGGCCGCTACGTCCGGGCGCCCTGACATCCCGGCGCTCTTCCTAGAGCAAGACTCCAGGAGAGCGCGAGCTTGGCTGCCGCCGCTGCGTCAGGTCTCTTCTGCCGAACCGTTCGAGCGCTTCTTGCGGATTTTTCCGGCTGGCCCGCCCGTGCCACGCCGGCGGCCGGACTTCTCCCAGGTCAGGATCGGCTCCGAACCATCCTCGTCGCTGACCGTCGCGTCCTGAGTGTCCCGGAAGGTGATGCGAATCACGGGCAGCACGCTCTCGTCGCCCTGCTGCTTCCGCTCGAACTGTAGGAGGTCGTAATAGGCGCAGCGACGGGTGGGCGGATATCCGCGGCAAACCTCGGGGCGCGCCTCATAGATCGTGCATCCACGCGTCTTCTGATCAAGAAACGTGCAGGTCTCCTCGAAGAGACTGTCGGGGACGCGTTTCAGCACGCGCTCTCCGTCATGCTCCCGGGTATAGCGCCGCTCGGCTACCTCCTCGCTGACGCCGAAATGGCGCGCGAGGCGCCTGATATCCCTCCGGTTGACCTTGACGCGCTCGTAGATCGAGCAACAGAAAGCCGGGCACTTGCTGCAATTGAACAAGGCGCGGGGCTGCTCATCCTTGATGACCCGTTCCGCCATGCCACTTCCTCGAAATTCTACCTGCTCGCAACGAGCGGGTTCATGCGAATGTCTGCCTCATACGGGACATTCAAATCGGCTGGCCCGCAGCCGGGCGGAGGTCACCAGCCGCTGGTCTGGAACGAGTAGGAGACGCTGGCGCCGAACGTGAACTGGTTCTCCGACCCGAAGCGCGTCACGATCGGGCTGTCCGCAGCGTCCCCGACGAGCCGGGCATACGACACCGAGACCGTCGTTGACCAAGCCGGAGACCAATCGTAGCTCAGTGCCGTCGAGACGCCAACCGAGTACAGTCCCCCTGAAGGTTTGTAGGGCGGCACCAGTCCGTTGATGGCGGCTTCAAAGGGACGGACGCCGAAGTAGGTCTCCGTGAAGTCGGCGTCGCCGAGGCTCAGCCGAGGCCCGGCTGCAAGAGTCCACGGGCCGATGCGCGACACGATATCAAGGCCGAGATCACCGACGAAGCCGTGATACCCGTGCACCCCATGACGCAGCTCGCCGCGCAGGCGGATCATGTCCAGGGGCCACCACTCCAGAAACACTCCGGGCTCCACCGCCCATTGCACGTCTTTGAAACCGAAGAGGCGGGGGTCGGTCTCGAGATATCGGCCGCCCCGGAAACGCCCTGCAATGCCAAAGCGGATCGCAGACGTATCGTAGAGCGGGAGGCTAAAGCCATCGTCTGGGGAGCTGAAACGTTTAGGCTCGCCCACACGGCGGAGGCTGAACGACGGGAAGACGATTGCGCTGAATTCATCGGAACCGGGGAAGGAGGGCCCGATCTTGCCGTTAGCCGTCGCGGTCACGATCCAGCCCGACGAGGCGACCGGCTGCGGCGAGAACAGCAGATCCGCCGCCTGAACCGTAGCCGGGAGGAGCATTCCGGCAACAAGTGCCGGGGCGAGGAGGCGGAAGCGTGAAGACATACTTTTCCCTAGAGCAATTTCTCGATGAAGGGGATCCGTCAAATCCGAAAAGGTTCGGTAAACGCGAGCCGTGGCAGAAACCTCACACTGTCGCATCCGAGCGCGGCGAAGCGACGGCCTCACGCGAGGGGCGCAGCTCCATTGCACAGATGAAGCGCGGGCTTTTCCTGCATCTCATCCTGAAGGGGCGGCGAGATCCCGCTCTCATGGGCCGGGCTCAGGCCGCCGTCCTGAGCTCCGCGATTTCGCTGAGCACCCGGCGTCCGCCATTCTCCACTTTCACAAGAGCGGCCGTGATGTCGGAGCCCGCATGGCAGGCCTGTTCGAGCTCGCGGCAGGCTTCGGACAGCTCATGGAATCCCAGTTGGCCGGCGGTGGAAATCAATGCGTGAGCGTCTTTCGCCAGACTGTCCCGGTCGGCGGCCGAAGGGCCGTTCACCTTGGCGCTGCAGCGGGCGATCTGTTGAGCCAGCCGGTCCAGGAGGCGGATCATTCCTTCGCGTCCGATGGCCTGCAGGACCTCTCCATAGACCTCCCGGTCCAGCGACAGGCTCTGGGGCCGGCCGGCGGGGAGCCACTGCCGGATGGTGGCGAGCAGTTCCTCCCGCTTGAACGGCTTGCCGATATGGGCATTCATCCCGGCCGCCAGAAAGCTTGCGACCTGTTCCCGGTAGACGTTCGCCGTCATGGCGATGATCGGAATGTCCCTCAGCGGCGGATCGAGAGCCCGGATCAGGCGGGTGGCAGTGACGCCGTCGACGACCGGCATCTGGATGTCCATGAGGACGAGGTCGTATCGGCCAGTCTTCACGGCCTCCAGAGCGGCGGCGCCGTCGGCGACGATATCGACAGCGAGCCCGGCGCTTTCGAGCACGGCGCGCGCGATCTCCTGATTGATCTCCACGTCCTCGGCGAGCAGCAGACGGGCTGGTCCGATCTCACCGATGGGCTCTTCCGGCGCCGGAGCGGTCGCCGGGAGGACCTCGGCACAGGCCGGGAGGGGCAGGGAGAACCAGAAAGTCGATCCCTTGCCTTCCTCGCTCGAGAAGCCGATCTCTCCACCCATGAGCTCCACCAGGGAGCGCGAGATCGCGAGGCCGAGGCCCGTGCCGCCGAACTTGCGCGTGGCCGACGCATCGACCTGACTGAACCGCTGAAAGAGGCGGTCGCGCTTCTCCGTGGGAATGCCGATCCCGGTATCCTCGATCGAGAAGTGGATCCGTCCCTCGTCCTCCTGGTAATCCACGGTCAGGCTGACGGAGCCGCGGTGCGTGAACTTGATCGCGTTGTTGAGCAGATTCAGCAGGATCTGACGGAGCCGTGGCTCGTCGCCGACCACGAGCCGGGGCAAGGGCAAGCGCCGCACGACTCTCAGGTCGAGATCTTTGCTCGCGGCGAGCTCGCGGCTGATCGCGCAGCAAGTCTCGATCAACTCATCCAGATTGAAAGGCTGGCAATCGATCTCGACCGCACCGGCCTCGATCTTCGAGAAGTCGAGCACGTCGTTCACGACCGTCAGAAGGGCAGTGCCAGAGGTTCGGATGCCTTCTACGGATCGTCTAATGTCGCGCGACAAGTCCCTGCGATTCAGGATCAGGTCCGTGAAGCCCATGATGCCGTGCAGGGGCGTGCGGATCTCATGGCTCATGACGGCCAGGAACTCGGTCTTCGCGCGACTGCCGCTCTCCGCAAGAGCCTGCGCGGCCTCGGCCTCCTTCCGGGTGCGCACGAGTGTCTGGTTCTGTCGTTGCAGAGAGAACAGCAGAACGAGGCCGCTCAGGACCAGCAGGAATGTGAGACCCGAATAGGTCCAGTGCAGGCGAATCAGTTCCTGGTAGTCGGCGTAAACCTTCTCACCGCCGCTGTGGTTGGCCGCAGAGGCCAGCGCGGCCGCCAGTGTCGTGATCTCCTGCACGATCGCGAAGGCCTGCTCGGCATTTCCGGGCATCTCGATGTCGGCGACGAGCGGCGTTATAGCCTCTGTCGCCTGTTTCATCTTCTCCATGACTTCGGCATGCTCAGGCTTCTCTTCCCTGAAGCGCGTGAAGGACGCGCTGTCGAGGAGGTCGATCCGGCTCAGGAACAGCTCAAAGCGAAGCCTGACGTCTTCGGCGCTCGCGAGCCCCTCATGGACCGCGAAGGCAGCAACGACCTGGCCGAAACGGGCGAGCTCGACCGTGGTCTGCGCGGCCGTCCACGACAGGTCGTAACGGGAGGCCTTGCTCAGGGTATCCTGCCGACGGTCGATGAGGACAGACAGGTAAAGAGCCGCGAGCGCGAACAGGAGCGCGACGCCGGCGAGGACGTGTCGGATGTTGATTTTCATCGCACGGCGCACGAAAAACCCAGCCTTCCAACTTGCCTCAGGCGACAAAGCCTCTTTCCGCCTTCACGGAAAAAATCCCCAACCGGATCCGCTTGGCCTGGAAACGGTCTGGTATCCCATTTCTTTCAGGGCACGAACCCGAACCCGAGAATCGGGCCATGGCGCGTACCCTCTCGCGAGACCGGGCGCTAGGGCTGCACCTCGATCCGTTTTACCTGCCAGGCAGATCGCGCATAGTACAATTGCTGCTTCAATTCGGCATCGCTGTCGTAAGGGTAGATCACGAAGAGCGGGCCCTTGTCGCGGATCGACATGTACTTCCCGTCCCGCTTCATGGCCAGAATGACACCGTGCCGCGCGAAGTCGTCCATCGGGATCGTGACGGAATAGTCGTTCAGGGCCACGACGCGGACCGAACTGCCGTTGGCCTCGACGCTGCGGAGGAGCTTGGCAATCGACGGGCCCTCGAATGTCACCGTACCCTTGTGCCAGGGCGTCGTCGTGACGATCTTCTCCATGCCGATCGCCTCCAGCATCGCCCTGTCGAAAACTGCGGCTCCCGGCCTGTTCGTGACGCCGATCTGGCCGGTAATCTCGAGGATCGGGTCGCCCTTTGGCTGGGCGAGAGCAAGCGCCGCCACCGGCGCGAGAATCAGAGTCCAGAGCGCAAGGACGCGAATGAGCAAGGGGGTGTTTCTCATGTTTGTTTCTGTTGGATTGCCTTAGTCCTCGGCGCGGGTCGAGCCTCACTGGGATTGCGGCGGAGGTTAGTGTATAGGGCTTTCGCCGGTCCGATTAACCAATCCGTAACCTTATATTTTCACACCGTTTCGGCGGGCGTTAAAGACTGGTAAATATGTCTCTGGGTCAGGGTAGGGGAAGTCGATAAATGAAGACTTACTGCGAATTCACCTTCGAAGCGGCGCATTCGGTGCCGCCATATTCGAGGCTTCACGGCCATACCTTCGTGGTTAAACTTACCTTTGGGGGCGATCTCGACGAGACGTACGGCTGGCCGGTCAATCTCTACGAAGTCGAGAACTTCATCAGCGAGTTGAAAGGTGATCATCATCGGCCGGGCCTCGACCATTCGAACCTGGACGAGAATCCTGACATCGGGGTGGCCTCTCTCGAGAATATCAGCATGTATCTCTGGGGAGTGTTCAAGGATCGCTTCCCCGGGCTCGACGAGGTCGAGCTGAAGCGGGGCTTCCCGGGCAGTACGGAGGGTTGCATCTATCGCGGCGAGCGACACGCCTCCGCGGCCATCGACCTCGCGGCGTGACATCAGAGGTAGGGGCCATGAATGCCGTGACACTCGTCGCCGGGCGCGCCCGCCCGCCGGCCGAGCCATCGCGCCCGAGCCGGGCCGAAGCTGAATCCGCCGTCAGGACTCTCCTCGCCTTCATCGGTGAGGATCCGGATCGCGAGGGACTCCGGGACACGCCCAAGCGGGTCGTCAAGGCCTATGCCGAACTCTTCGCGGGCTATGAGCAGGACCCTGAGGAGGTGCTCGATCGAGTCTTTTCCGAGGTCGAAGGTTACCGGGATCTCGTCCTGGTCAAGGACATCCCGTTCCACTCCCATTGCGAGCACCACATGGTGCCGTTCGTCGGAAAGGCGCATATCGCCTACTACCCGAAGGGCGGGGTCGTGGGCCTGTCGAAGCTTGCGCGTCTCGTCGACCTCTACGGGCGGCGGCTGCAGACACAGGAGACGATGACGGCGCAGATCTGTACGGCGCTCGAGAGGAGTCTCGACCCGCGAGGCATCGCGGTTCTCGTCGAGGCCGAGCATATGTGCATGTCGATGCGCGGGGTCTTCAAGCAGGGGGCGTCGACGATCACCACCGAGTATCGCGGTATCTTCCGGGACGACCCGACCGAACAGGCCAAGTTCCTCTCGCTTGTCGGTGTCGGCCGAAGCTCGATCCGGTGTGCCTGACGAGCCGGCGGCCAATCCAGCCGCCGCGCCCGGGCCGTCGAATCCGGAGTGCGCGGGAGAGGACGGATGCCCGCAATGGGCACTCATCCGGTGATCGGATGCGTTCCGGATATCGACCTTGTGGTGCACCAGCCGCCTCAAGCCCGCATCAGCGTTCGCACATGGGCGGCCACGGAGCGGGCGAGGGCGTCGAGGTCGTAGCCGCCTTCCAGCAGAGAGACGATCTTCCCGCCCGTGTGGCGGTCGGCAATGCCCAGGAGCTCCTGGGTGATCCAGACGAAATCCGCCACGTCGAGGCGAATATGGGCGAGCGGATCGGCCCTATGCGCATCGAAGCCGGCGGAAACGATCAGAAGATCGGGTCGGAAATTGTCGATTGCCGGCAGAATGGTGCCGGCCCAGGCTTCGCGGAACTCCTCTGAGGTGGTTCCGGGCTGCAGCATGACGTTAACGACGTTCCCTGCGACCCCGCGTTCGGTCGGGAAGCCTGTTCCGGGATAAAGCGGATACTGGTGCGACGACCCGTAGAAGTAGTCCGGGTCCTTCTCGAGGCAGGCCTGTGTGCCCTGCCCGTGGTGAACGTCGAAGTCGGCAATCGCGATCCGCTTCACATTCCAGTGGGCCCGCGCGTGGGCCGCCGCGATGGCGGCATTGCTGAACAGGCAGAAGCCCCCGGGCGTCGAAGGTTCCGCGTGATGCCCTGGAGGACGCGTGGCTGCGAAAGCCGCGCGCGCCCAGCCTTCCATGACTGCATCGACCGCCATTACGGCGGCTCCGGCCGCACGGAGGGCTGCCTCCGCGCTCCCGTCGCTCACGACGGTCGAAGGGTCCAGGTCGATGAGCTTGCCAGGGCCGGGTTTGATCGAGAGGATCTCGTTCACATAGGAGGCGGGATGAACCCGGGTCAGCTGCTCCATCGTGGCTTCCGGAGCCTGCTCCCGGATCAGACCCGAAAACGCCTCATCCTCGAGCGCATGCAGGACGGCCCGGAGCCGCTCCGGGCGCTCGGGATGTCCGTCGCCCGTCAAATGATCCAGACATGCGAGGTGGGTAATAACGGCAGTTCGCAAGGGCATCTCGACCTCGTCGTTCAATTACATGCTGCGCTAGGGCGGTACGGCAAGGCTTCCGCCCGTTATCGGAGCAGGGCAATGCCGCGCTCCGTTCGCCGGGCAAGGCGGCGAGCCGCGGCGTGAAGAGCTCCCGGCCCGCAGGTCGGAGCAGGAGCTGCTCTTCGCGTAGTCGTATGTCTCATGCAGCCGGCTGAGTTCCTGCTCGTTCATCTCGACTCGATGGATTGAGGGCCGGAGCTGTCGAGGATGATGCAGGCCTGCCGCCGAGCCTCGGACAGGCACGATTTGCTGCAATCTTCCATGCTCCCCGGTTTGACGCAACGTCGGGCTTGGTTCCGCGTCCGGGCAGAGGCATGTCGAACGGTGCTCCGGCACGGGCGTGAGCTCGGTCCGATCGGAGGAGATCGGGGCATCGTTCGCGTCCGCACAACTCCGGAACGGCGGAAAACCTCATCACCTCCGACCGCCGGATTGTGCTATGGCTCGGGTCTCAGCTGCTGGTCACGGCCTCTCGAAGAGCACACATCCATGACGTCTCCCCGCTCCATCCGCCTTCACCCCGAAGACAATGTCGCCGTCGCGATCGATCAGATCGCGCAAGGCGACACCACGGCCGGCTTGACGGCCCGCGAACGGATCCTGCGGGGCCACAAGATGGCACTGGTCCCGATCCCGGAGGGACAGCCGATCCGCAAGTTCGGCCAGATCATCGGCTTCGCGACGCGCCACATCGCACCCGGAGAATGGGTGCACGAGCACAATGTCGGGCTCCACGAATTCGACCGGGACTACCGATTCTGTGAGGATGCGCGCGAGGATGATCTTCTGCCCGACGCGAGCCGCGCTACCTTCGAGGGCTACAGGCGACCGAGCGGACGGACGGGAACGCGCAACTATCTCGGCATCCTGACCAGCGTGAACTGCTCGGCCTCGGTCGCGCGCTTCGCAGCGACCGCTATCGAGCGCTCGGGCATTCTCGCCAATCATCCGGAGGTCGACGGAGTGGTTCCAATCGTGCACGGCACCGGTTGCGGCCATGCCGCTTATGGGGAGGGCTTCGAGGTCCTGCGCCGCACGCAGTGGGGCTATGCCAGCCATCCGAACTTCGCGGGCGTGGTCATGGTCGGGCTTGGCTGCGAGGTCTTCCAGATCGGCCGCATGAAGAAGGAATACGGCCTCGAGGAGACCGACACGTTCCGGACCCTGACCATCCAGGAAACCGGTGGAACAAAGAAGACCGTTGCTGCGATCGAGGCCGTGATTCGGGACATGCTGCCGATCGCATCCCGCGCCCGGCGCGAGACCCGCCCCGCCAGCGAGCTCGTCCTGGCGCTGCAATGCGGCGGTTCCGACGGCTATTCCGGTCTGACCGCAAATCCGGCGCTCGGCGCTGCCGCCGATCTCCTGGTGCGCCATGGCGGGACTGCGATCCTGTCCGAGACACCCGAGATCTACGGCGCGGAGCATCTCCTGACCCGGCGAGCCGCCACCCGGGAGATCGGCGAGAAGCTCGTCTCGCGGATCCGTTGGTGGGAGGATTACACCTCCCGCAACGGTGGCGAGATGAACAACAATCCCTCGCCCGGCAATAAGGCCGGCGGCTTGACGACGATCCTGGAGAAATCCCTCGGGGCAGCGGCAAAAGGCGGCCAGTCGACGCTGCGCGCCGTCTACGAATATGCCGAGCTCGTCCGCGAGCACGGCTTCGTCTACATGGATACGCCCGGCTACGACCCGGTGGCTGCGACCGGGCAGGTCGCGGGGGGAGCGAATCTCATCGCCTTCACGACCGGCCGCGGCTCGGCCTTCGGTTGCAAGCCGGCCCCCTCCCTGAAGCTCGCCACGAATTCCGAGATCTATCGCCGCATGATCGACGACATGGACATCGATTGCGGCGACATTCTCGAAGGCGCGTCCATCGAGGAGAAGGGTCGCCAGATCTTCGAGCGCCTCCTCGCCGTTGCGTCGGGCGAGAAGACCAAATCGGAGGAGCTTGGCTACGGCGACCTCGAGTTCGTTCCCTGGCAGATCGGCGCAGTGATGTAGGTAGCGCAGTGAGGCGCTGTGCTTTCAAGGTCGCGCTGCTACTCTCACCCGGCTGCTACGCCGCCTCACCTCTCCCCTGGAGGGAGAGGTCGCGCACGAAGTGAGCGGGTGAGGGGGGAACCTCCGCGCTATCATGTTGAGCGAATGGAAGTCTTACATATTCGAGTTTGCGCCGTCACCTCGGTTGACAGCGCAGCGGGTGTCCTATTGACGTAACGGCGCATGGCAACGGGCGCCGCTCGGTTTCGGGCTGCCGAGGAGCACAGGACAGAGCGTTGCACTCCCTCGATGATCTTCCTCACATCGTCGCCTACAGCGAACATGTCGGGGAGGCACTCTTTGCTGTCGATCGGGAGTGGCGCGTCCGCGCTGCGAATCGGCTGGCGCTGCATTTCGCGCATCTCACGGCCGAGCGCGCGCTCGGCCGCCTCTACTGGGATATCGTTCCGCCGCGCGGCCCGATCACGCAAACGCTCCGCGACGCGATGGCGAATGGCACGCCGATCAAGTTCGAATTCGAGTCGGAGTTTCGTCCCGAGAGCATTCTATGCGGTGTCGCAATCCCGCTTCGGGACGGACTCATCGTCTCGTTCAGGGATGTGACACAGGAGCGGAACCTCGCAAGGTCGAACGAGGAGCGCCTCCGCACCATTGCGAACAACATCCCGAACGGAATGGTCTATCAGATGGCGCGCGCGGCGGACGGTTCGGTGCGCTTCACCTATGTGAGTCAGGCCATCGAGCGTTTGCACGGCCTGAATGCCGAAGCGGTCCTGGCGAATCCGGAACTGCTCGACTCGCAAGTCCTGGATGAATATCGGCCTCAACTCGACGCTTTGCGGTTGTCGGCCGATCGCATGACGGAGGTCTCGACGGAGATCCCCATGCGCGTGCCTTCCGGAGAGGTCCGCTGGTTTCAGCGGGCCTCTGCCTGCCGGCGCCTTCCCGACGGAACGACAATCTGGGATGGTGTCGAAATCGATATTACCGATCACCGGAGAGCAGAAGCGGCCCTTCGGGACAGCGAGACGCGGCTGAAGCTTGCCCTCGAAGCCGCGCGGATGGCCGTCTTCGAATGGAATTCCGCAACGCAGGACATCACTCCTTCGCCCCAACTCAACCGGCTGCTCGGTTTCCCACCGGATTACGAACTGACCGAGAAGGAAGCGCGATCCCTCCACTTGCCGTCCGAAGACGATCGGCTTTCCGAGATTGCACGGGCGGCCTTGCAGAATGGCGAGCGCCAGTTCGAACTCGAGTATCAGGCGCTCGGGCCGGGAGGCCAGCCACGCTGGTTCGCGTTGCGCGCGCAGTTCGAGAATCCGAGCGATGGTATGCCGGAGCGTGTGATCGGCGTGCTTCTCGATATTACGACGCGCCGGCGTGCGGAGGAGGCGCTGCGTGAGCGCGAGGCCGGCCTGTGGAATGCCCTCGAGGCTGCCTCGCTCGCGACGTTCGAGGTCGACAAGCGCACGCGCGCCGTCCGATCATCACCACGGCTTGCCGAGATCTACAATTATCCACCGGATCGACCGCTGACCCTGGAGGATCTGCGGGCGCGCTGCCATCCCGAGGATCGATCCCTGATCGCGGAGCAGATCGCGCGCGCTGGAGATTCCGGACAGCAGCGTTTCGAACTGGAGTTCCGGCTCCTCCTGCTGGATGGGACGGTACGGTGGGTCAACGGCCGTGGGGAGTGGATTCGGGATGAAGATGGCATCGTAATCGGATCCCGCGGCGTCGTCCTCGATATCAGCCAACGAAAGCATGCAGAAGAGCGGCAGACTCTTCTCATCCACGAGCTGAACCACCGCGTAAAGAATACCCTCATGACGGTACAGTCGCTCGTCAGTCAGACCCTTCGCAATGCGAAAGGGCCCGGCTCTGCGCGTGAGGACATCGAAGCGCGCCTTCTGGCCTTGTCGCGCGCTCATGACGTCCTGACGCGCGAGAGCTGGGAAGGGGCCGATCTTGCCGACATCGTGGCCCAAGCGATCGGCCCCTATCGGGAAAGGAACCGGTCGCGCTTTTCGATCTCCGGGCCGCCCATTCGGCTCAAGCCTCAGGCAGCGCTGGCGCTTGCCATGGCGCTCCAGGAACTCGCGACGAATGCAGTGAAATACGGCGCGCTCTCCAATGAAGCAGGGGCGGTCTCCGTGTCATGGTCGGTCGGTGGCCGACCCGAGGAGCCTCGTCTGCTACTCGACTGGACGGAATCCGGAGGTCCGCCCGTAATCCCGCCGGCCCGGCGTGGCTTCGGATCGCGACTCATCGAACGCAGTCTCGCACAGCAGCTCGATGCCAACGTCTCGATGCGCTTTCCGACGAGCGGCCTGACCTGCACGATCGACGCACCGCTGTAACAGGCGATCAGGGCTGCGAGGTCGGCGGCTCGCCATGAGCCGCACCGAGGCCGGTCGCCGCGAGCGTGGACCAGACCGCCTCCGCATCATCCGCATAGCTGAACAGGTTCAGGTCCTCTCGGTTGATCACCGCAGCGTCGACGAGCTTCTCGAACTTAATGACCGAGTCCCAGTAGTCGCGCTCGAAGAGCACGACCGGAATCTGCGGCGCCTTTCCGGTCAGGCGCAGATTCAGGATCTCGAAGAGCTCATCGAAGGTTCCGAAGCCGCCGGGGAAAACCACGAGAGCGTTCGCTCGCATGGCGAGATGCATCTTTCGCATGGCGAAGTAGTGAAACCGGAAGGTCAGTTCCGGCGTCGCATAGGCGTTCGGTTCCTGCTCGTGCGGGAGCGTGATGTTGAAACCGATCGAGGGAGCACCCGCATCCGAGGCTCCCCGGTTGGCCGCTTCCATGAGGCCAGGGCCGCCGCCCGTCGCGATGACATTGTCGCGCTGACCGTCGGCCATGGTGAGCGCGCCGCCTCGTTCCGAAGCGATGCGGCCGAAATGCCGGGCCTCGCGATACCAATGCGCATGCCGGCCGGGACCATTCTCGTGAATCCGGGCGGAGCCGAATACCACGATGGTCGAACGGATTCCCCAAGTGCGGAGCGTCTCCTCCGCTTTCGCATATTCGAGCAGGAACCGGACACCGCGCATCGAATCACCGAGCAGGAAGTCCTGGTCGAGCGCCGGCAGGCGATAGGACGGCGAGGCGAGATGGGCCGAGTTATCCGAGACCATGGTGCTTTGCCGTTGGTCCTGTTGGGGCGAGCCGGGGGCAGGGTAGGGAGCGCGCTTTGCTCCAGGCTGTCTTTGATAAGGCACACGCCCGCAGCTTCAAGGAGTGTGTATCCTCCCCGTCCTTGCGAGCCGCAGGCGAAGCAACCTACCCGTCGACGGATGCGCTCTTGGATTGCTTCACTCCGTCCGCAATGACGGCAGTGGTTGCCTGGTAAGCTGTGACTCGCCGGCTGTGCCTCGCAACAGCAGGGCAATGCGGCAGTCTTGTTCCGGTGTGTCCGGCTCAGGCCGCCAGAGCAGCCACACCTCGCGAGACCTCGACGGCCTCGTCCGCCCAGTCGCAGGACAGGAGATCAGGGGCCATCCCGTGCGCCTCGCGCCGGATCTCCCGTGCGATCAGGGGCATGCTCGGGGCCGGATCACCGGACCCGGCCAGAACGCCCTCGAGCCAGCGCCCGGTCGCCTCTTCGACATAACCGGTCGGGCGCTCGCCCCAGACCACGAAGTCCATGATGGCAGCGACCAGCCAGGCCGCCCAGGCCGCATTTCCGGAGCCGAGCCGGCGGTCGAGGTCGAGCAGCAGTGCGACGTCATTCCTAGACTGAAGGCCGTCCGGAAGGATCTCGCATTGTAGAGCGCTGATGTCATCGACCGTAATGCTGCCTTTCGCAAGAGCGGAATTGACGAAGGAGCGTAGAGAAACCTGTGTCATCTGTTGACGCCTCCCCGGCTGATGATGGATGCCGGTGTGTTCCTGTATGGCGTCAACTTTCGCGCAACCTCGCCCTCCATCTGGTTAACGCCGAAATCTGAATCGATCTTCAGGTTAAGCGATTCTCATCGAGGCAATTTACTGTTCGGATACCTTGCCGGTCGCGGCAGGGACGAGGCCCGTGCTCGGTAGCGTAGCACTCGTCCGGGCAGACAGGCTTGAGAAGCGAAATGCTTTCTGCGACAGCATTTCGGGTGTCTGTGTCTGTTGGACGAAACGCGCCGGATGCGGCGTAAGTCCCTTCGATCAGGCCCATGAAACGATCAGGGAGGAAACCGTGCTGAGACGTCGGACCGTTCTGAAGGGGGCAGGAGCCATGGCGGCCTCCTTGGCACTGCCGGGACACGGATTCGCACAAGGGGCGGGGGTGAAGATCGGCCTGATCCTGCCCATGACGGGGCCTTTCGCCTCCACGGGGCGGCAGATCGATGCCGCCGTTCGCCTCTACATGCAGAAGAACGGAGCGGAGGTCGCCGGCCGCAAGGTCGAGGTCGTCCTGAAGGACGATACCGGCACGGCCGATGTTACCCGGCGGCTTGCCCAGGAACTCATCGTCAATGACCGCGTAAACGTGATCGCCGGCTTCGGACTCACGCCCCTGGCAATGGCGGTCGGGCCGCTCGCGACACAGGCGAAGGTGCCGGCCATCGTCATGGCCGCCGCGACGTCGAGCATCACCGAGGCATCACCCTTCATCGTCCGTTCGAGCTTCACGCTGCCACAGGTCACCGTGCCGCTTGCGGCATGGGGAGCCGAGAACGGGATCAAGAAGGTCGTGACCCTCGTGACGGATTACGGGCCGGGCATCGACGCCGAGAAGGCTTTCAAGGAGCGTTTCACCGCTTCCGGTGGCGAGGTCACTGCGGAACTGCGGGTGCCTCTGCGCAACCCGGATTTCGCGCCCTTCCTTCAGCGTGCCGCCGATGCCAAGCCCGATGCCGTGTTCGTGTTCGTGCCGTCCGGCGTCGGAGCTCAGTTCATGAAGCAATTCGTCGAGCGCGGGCTCGACAAGTCCGGCATCCAGCTCATCGCGACCGGCGACGTGACGGATGACGACATCCTCAACGAGATGGGGGATGTCGCGCTCGGCACGATCACAACCCATCACTATTCGGCGGCACACGACAGCACCGAGAACAGAGCCTTCGTCGAGGCGTTCCGCAAGGCCAACGACAATATGAGGCCGAACTTCATGGCCGTCGGCGGCTATGACGGCATGCACCTGATCTACGAAGCTCTCAGGAAGACGGGCGGCGGCACCGCCGGCGAGGGGCTCGTGAACGCCATGAAGGGCATGGCCTGGCAGAGCCCGCGGGGCCCGATCTCGATCGATCCGCAGACCCGCGACATCATCCAGAACGTCTATGTCCGGAAGGTCGAGAGGGTCGATGGCGAGCTCTACAACGTCGAATTCGCGACGATCGCCAACGTGAAGGACCCCGTGAAGGCGACGAAGAGCTGAGCAACGGCGCGCGGGCACAGGCCAGTTCCGGTGCTCGCGAGCTGCGGAGGCCGTGAATGCTGACGATTATGTTCGACGGTATCGCCTACGGCATGCTGCTGTTCGTGCTGGCCTGCGGACTTGCGGTCACGCTCGGCCTCATGAACTTCATCAATCTCGCGCATGGCGCCTTTGCCATGGCGGGCGGCTATGTCAGCTCCGTGCTCCTGAACCGGTACGGCGTTCCCTTCCTGGTCACGCTGCCGATCGCGTTCGTGGCCACCGCCGCAGCGGGGCTCGTCCTCGAACGCATGCTCTACGCACGACTCTATCACCGCAGCCACCTCGATCAGGTGCTGTTCTCGATCGGCATCGTCTTCATGGCGATAGCCGCCACCGACTACGTGATGGGATCGCAGCAGCAATTCATTCGATTGCCGGCCTTCCTGCAGGGCCGCGTCGATCTCGGCGCGCTCAGCATCGGCCTCTACCGCTCCTTCATCATCGCAATCTGCGGCGTGCTCGTCGTCGTGCTTCAGCTCATCCTCACCCGCACGCGCTTTGGCAGCCGCCTGCGCGCGGCTGTCGATGATCCGCGTGTGGCGCGTGGCCTCGGCATCGAAGTCAATGCGATTTTTGCGATCACCTTTGCGGTCGGCTCGGGCCTCGCAGGGCTCGGTGGCGCGCTTGGTGCCGAGATCTTGGGGCTCGATCCGACCTTCCCGCTCAAGTTCATGATCTACTTTCTGATCGTGGTCACGGTCGGGGGAACATCAAGCATCACGGGGCCCTTTTTCGCCTCGCTGCTCCTCGGCATCGCGGACGTGGCCGGGAAGTACTATGTGCCGCAATTCGGCGCCTTCGCGATCTATTCCCTGATGATCGTGGTGCTGCTGCTGCGACCTCAGGGGCTCTTCGCCCGCGGCCGCTGACTCGAGAGTTTTACGTGCCATCGCTTTCGCAGAGGATCTCGGCTTCTCTTGCCCGTGCATCGCGCTGGCATCTGGGTGAGGCGGTCGTCTGGATCGCGGCGCTGGCCGCCCTCCTGTTCTGGCCGACCCGCCATCTCCTCCTGAACGAGATCGCCATCATTGCGCTCTTCGCGATCTCGCTCGACCTGATCCTCGGCTATGCTGGCATCGTGTCGCTCGGCCATGCCGCCTTTCTCGGCATCGGCGCCTATACCGCGGGACTCCTCGCGAAGCACATCATCGGCGATCCGCTGATCGGCCTCGCCGCCTCGATCCTGGCGGCCGCCGTGGCGGGTTTCCTGACGAGCTTCCTTGTGCTGCGCGGCTCCGATCTGACACGACTGATGGTGACGCTCGGCGTGGCGCTCGTGTTCGGCGAGGTCGCGAACCAGGCGGCCTGGCTGACGGGCGGCGCCGACGGACTGCAGGGGATCGTGATCGGTCCTCTGGTCGGTCGCTTCGAATTCGATCTCTTCGGCACGACGGCTTTTGCGTATAGTCTCGCGATCCTGTTCATCGGCTTCCTGATCGCGAGGCGGATCGTGCATTCGCCCTTCGGCCTGTCCCTGCGAGCGATCCGCGACAACCCGCTGCGTGCCGCAGCCTTGGGGATCCCGGCGAATGCGCGGCTCGTGGCGATCTACACGGTGGCCGCAGCCTATGCCGGTGCGGCCGGAGCGCTCCTCGCTCAGACGAACCAGTTCGTTTCTCTCGACGTGTTCGACTTTCACCGCTCCGCGGATGTCCTTCTCGTCCTCGTCATTGGGGGAACCGGCTATCTTTACGGCGGAATCATCGGCGCGGTGCTGTTCAAGGTTCTTCAGGACGTTCTCGCGGGCATCACGCCGGAATACTGGCACTTCTGGATAGGCCTGATCCTCGTTCTTCTCGTCCTCGTGGGGCGTGAGCGTCTCCAGAGAGGAATCGCTGGAGTCGTTGCGTCGCTAATTCCGGGGCGAACCGGCCGGCCACGAGCCACCGCGGTGGATGCCGGGGAGGCTCGCCCATGACGGCCGTCCTGCAGACCGAGAATCTCGTCAAGCGGTTCGGCGGTCTGGTTGCGACCGACGACGTGACCTTCGGCCTTGCGCGCGGCGCACGCCATGCGCTCATCGGACCGAACGGGGCCGGCAAGACGACCTTCGTGAACCTGCTCACCGGCGTGCTTGCGCCGACGAGCGGCCGTATCCTCCTTGATGGCGCCGACATCACGCGCCTGCGGCCGGACCAGCGCGTGCGCAGGGGGATGGCCCGCACCTTCCAGATCAATCAGCTCTTCGCCGGGATGACGCCCCTCGAGACGCTCGGGCTCGCGGTCTCCGAGCGCCTCGGACAGGGGAGCGACTGGTGGCGAGCCGCAGGAACGCGGGACACCATCGTCGACGAGATCGCGGAGGTGGCGCAGCTTTTCCGTCTCGCCGACGCTCTCGACGAGCCGACTGCATCCCTTCCCTACGGCAAGCAGCGGCTTCTCGAGATCGCGATGGCCTTCGCGAGCCGACCTCGCGTGCTCCTGCTCGACGAGCCGGCAGCCGGTGTCCCCGAGGCCGAGCGCCACGAGATCCTCACGGCCATTGCAGATCTGCCGCGGGAGGTCTCGGTTCTGCTGATCGAGCACGACATGGATCTCGTGTTCAGCTTCGCCGACGAGATCACCGTTCTCGTCAATGGTGCGCTGTTCGCGCAAGGACCCCGCGAGGCGATTGCCGCCGACCCGCGCGTGCGCGCCGTCTATCTAGGGGAGAGCGTGGGTGAGTGACCTTCTCATCCTCGAGAATATCCGCGCCGGCTACGGGCAAGCCGTGGTCCTGCCGGATCTCTCGTTGCGTCTCGCACAAGGCCGCTCGCTGGCGGTGCTCGGGCGCAATGGAGTCGGCAAGACGACGCTGATCAACACCATCGTCGGCGTGACCCGACGCTTCGCCGGCACGATCCGCATCGCTGGTCAGGACGTCTCGCGGGTCCGGCCCGAGCAACGCGCGCAGGCGGGCGTGGGTTGGGTGCCGCAGGAGCGCAACATCTTCCGTTCGCTCACCGTCGAGGAGAATCTCACGGCTGTCGCGCGAAGCGGCCCGTGGGGCGTGAAGCGCGTGTTCGAGATGTTTCCGCGTCTCGCCGAACGGCGCAGCAATCTCGGGGGGCAGCTCTCCGGGGGCGAGCAGCAGATGCTCGCGATCGGACGCGCTCTCGTGCTCAATCCCAAAATCCTTCTGCTCGATGAGCCAACGGAAGGCCTCGCGCCGATCATCGTGGACGAACTGCTCAAGACCTTCGTGCGTCTTTTCCGCGACGAGGGCATGGCCGCGATCCTCGTCGAGCAGCATGCTCAGAAGGTCCTCGGCATCACGGACGAGGCACTCATCCTGGATCGCGGCACAATCGTTCATGCCGGAGCGTCCGCGACCCTGCGTGAAGATTCTGCACTGCTCGAGCGGCACCTTGGCGTCTCGCGAAAGCCGAGTGCGCCGAAACCGAAACCCGGCCGTCCGCAACCGGCTGCCTGATGATCACAGAGGAGAAGACGATGCCAGGACAGAAGCCTCCATTCCGCGCCGACATGGTGGGAAGCCTCCTGCGCCCGCAGGCTCTCAAGGAGGCGCGCGAGAAGCACGAGAAGGGCGAGATCAGCGATGCCGCCCTGAAGGACGTCGAGGATCGCGAGATCCGTTCCGTGATCAAGCGCCAGGAGGAGATCGGCCTGAAGGGCATCACCGACGGCGAGTTCCGCCGGGCTTTCTGGCACTACGATTTTCTCGAGCACCTCGACGGCGTTCAGGGGATCTGGCTCGACCACGGCGTCCAGTTCAAGGGCATCGAGCTGAAGCCGAAGGGCCTGCGGGTCGTTGGAAGGATCGGGTTCTCGGGACACCCGATGATCGAGCACTTCCGGTTCGTGAAGGAGAATGTCAGTCCGGGTCATGTCGCGAAGATGACGATTCCCGGTCCGAGCATGCTGCATTATCGAAGCGGGCGGCAGATGATCAATGCCGGCCTGTATCCGAACATGGACGAGTATTACGCTGATCTCGGCGCGGCCTACAACAAGGCCGTCCATGCCTTCTACGATGCCGGTTGCCGCTATCTGCAGCTCGACGACATTTCTTTCGCCTATCTCTGCGACCCGGAGCAGCGCGAGATGCTCAGAAAGCGCGGCGACGATCCGGAAAAGCAGCCGGAGATCTATGCCGGGATGGTGCGCGAGGCCCTGAAGGATAAGCCCGCCGACCTCACGATCACGATGCATCTGTGCCGCGGCAATTTCCGTTCGACTTTCATCGCCTCCGGAGGCTACGAGCCCGTTGCCGATATCCTCTTCAACCGGATGCCGGTCGACGGCTACTTCATGGAATGGGACACGGACCGCGCCGGCGGCTTCGAGCCGTTGCGCTTCCTCCCGAAGGGCAAGTCGGTCGTGCTCGGCCTTGTGACATCGAAGACCGGAGTCCTCGAAAACAAGGACGACATCAAGCGCCGGATCGACGAGGCGACGAAATACGCCTCTCTCGATCAGCTATGCCTCTCGCCCCAATGCGGCTTCGCCTCGACGGAGGAGGGAAACATCCTCGCGGAAGACGAGCAATGGGCCAAGCTGCGCATGATCGTCGAGATCGCCCGCGAGGTCTGGGGAGAGGACGGCACGCCGGCGAAGCAGGCGGCTTAAATTGGGCGTATCGGCGCGGGCGTGCAGCTCGCGCCGTCCGAGGTTTGGTGATGCCGTTCGGAGTGGGCCTTTACAACCCGCCAGCCTGATGCGTCACCGCTCCGTCCCTGTGCGGCACGTGTATCCAGTCCGACGCGGATCCATTTCGTAACCGCGAGCCGCGGGCGTGATGCACTGCCCGTCCCGCCACCTCCCCGTCCTTGCGAGCCGGAGGCGAAGCAATCTACCCGTCGACGGACACGCTCCTGGATTGCTTCACTTCGTTCGCAATGACGGTCAGAGTATGAGGGAGGGAAGAGCGCTATCGGGAACGGTGTAATGCCGGACCCGCTGCCGTCGTCGCGAACAAAGTGAAGCGATCCAGGAATTGTAGGCGCTAACGTCTGGATCTCTCCTGCCGAACAGCGCCGCGACGTGCTATTCCTTGCCGGTCTTGAGCTGCACGTCCTTGAACTCGACTTCCACCGTATTCGCATAGAGACGGCCGTTGACCTTGTCGTGGCGCATGAAGGTCGGCGGCGCGATGCGGACGCGGATCGTGTAGCGGCCGTCGCCCGGCAGCTTGATGTTGCGGCCGTAATGATAGAGCCCGGGGTGCCACAGGAATGGAACCGGGAAGGGGCCAATGGTATCGCCGCTCTCCGGGATCAGAGTCGCCTGGATGTCGAGGGCCGGGATGAAGCGGCGATCGGCAGCGTCGCTCACCGAGATTTCGAGGTGGCAGTTCTCGTCTTGCGGCTCGACCCATTCGAGCTTGCCTTCTCCCCGAAGCATGTACATGCCCTCGGCGCGCTCCTGTGCGAAGGCGACGATGTAGTCGCCGGCCTGCTGCTGCCCGCCGGCATCGGCAACATCATTGGCCATGTAGAGCAACGAGCGGTGATAAGCATCGCCTTCCTGGCGGGCCATCTCGAGCTGCTTGGCATCCGCCTCATCACTGGGCCGTCTCGTTGGAGCGGACATGATCGTCTCCTGTGCCGTTGGCCGTGATTCGACGCCGAGCGCCGCCGGCACGCTTTTCGGCCGGGCTGTGCGTGGGAGCAGACTTGCGCAATGCAGGCCAACGATGGAGGCGGCGCGAGAGTTCCTCGCCGCTGGCGTCGAGGGTTGTGCCGTCGTCTCTTCGAGGTTGCGCAGGAGCTCCCGGTTGCGGCGACAGGGAGCGGCTGCTACCCGCTGGCTCCCGGCTTCAGGAGGCGATGAATGACGCGCGAGGCTTTCATCTGCGATTTTGTGCGCACGCCGATCGGGCGCTACGGCGGCGCTCTCGCGGGAGTGCGTGCGGACGATCTCGCGGCCCACCCGATCAAGGTCTTGAAAGAGCGGCATGCCTCGCTCGACTGGGGCGCCGTCGACGAGGTCATCTATGGCTGCGCCAACCAAGCCGGGGAGGACAACCGCAATGTCGCGCGCATGGCCTCGCTCCTCGCAGGTCTTCCGGCCGAGGTTCCGGGTTCGACCCTCAACCGCCTGTGCGGCTCGGGGCTGGACGCCGTTGGAGGCGCGGCACGTGCGATCCGGACCGGCGAGGCGGATCTGGTGATCGCAGGCGGCGTCGAGAGCATGTCGCGAGCTCCCTTCGTGATGGGCAAGGCCACGGAGGCCTTCCAGCGCTCGGCGGAGATCCACGACACCACCATCGGGTGGCGCTTCGTGAACCCACTGATGAAAGCGCAATACGGCATCGATTCGATGCCGGAGACGGCCGAGAACGTAGCCGAAGAGTTCCAGGTTTCCCGCGCCGATCAGGACGCCTTCGCGCTCAGAAGCCAGCAGCGCGCCGCGGCAGCGCAGGAGAGCGGTTTCTTCGCGCGCGAAATCGCACCGGTAATGATCCCGGGCCGCAAGGGTGACGTTATCGTGGACCGCGACGAGCACCCGAGGGCCGACACGACCGCCGAACAGCTCGCCAAGCTCAAGACGCCGTTCCGCAACCCGGGGACCGTGACAGCCGGCAATGCCTCGGGGGTGAACGACGGGGCGGCTGCACTCATCCTGGCTTCGGAAGACGCCGCTCGCCGACATGGGCTCACCCCGCGGGCTCGGGTGGTCGGGATGGCGACGGCTGGGGTCCCGCCGCGCATCATGGGCATCGGCCCCGTCCCGGCGACCCGGAAGCTGCTCGCGCGGTGCGGCTGCCAGCTGAACGAGATCGACCTCATCGAACTCAACGAGGCCTTTGCCGCGCAGGCGCTCGCCGTCCTGCGCCAGCTCGGGCTGCCGGACGACGGCGTGCATATCAACCCGCATGGCGGAGCGATCGCGCTCGGGCATCCCCTCGGGATGTCCGGCGCGCGGCTCGCGATGACCTCGGTCAACGCGCTCGGAGCGCTCGGCCTCCGGAGGGCGATCGCCACCATGTGCATCGGCGTTGGGCAGGGGATCGCGGTTCTGATCGAGCGGGTCTGACCAAGAGGGGAGCAGGGGCGGCCTTCCGGCTCCTGCTGCACGGGCCTGCGCGTGGCACATGGCGCCTGCGCGCCTTCCGGCTTGCGAAGCCCGCCGGGGTAAGCCACACGAGGCGCATCACCCATCCCGGTCACGAGCCTTGCTGTCCCCGTTGCGCCCCTGGCGCGCTCTCCTGAACAGATCGATCCCGGCCTCGCGCCGCCGGCGCGTCTGGAGCTTTGCCGAGACGATGCTGGTCGCTGCCGTCGGCGGGGCGGCGTTCGAGGCGACCGGGCTGCCCGCCGGCCTTGTCGCCGGGTCGGTCCTCGCGGTCGCGGCCATGGCGGTCCTCGGTCGCCCCATGATGATGCCAGCGAATTTGACGCGCGCCGTGCTCGTCATCGTCGGGATCGCGCTCGGTTCAGTCATCACGCCCAGCACGATCGCGGGTCTAGCAGCCTATCCGCAAAGCATCGCGCTGCTTCTGGTCGCCAGCCTCGCGATCATGCTGTGCACCGGGTATTATCTTCGCGCCGTGCATGGCTGGAGCGGGCTGAGCGCGCTTCTCGGCGCGAGCCCGGGGGCGCTCGCGCAGGCCATCGCGCTGTCGATCGAGAACGACGTCGACATCGTCGGCGTCACGGTCGTGCAGACGATGCGGCTGGTCTTTCTGGCCGCCGGCCTGCCGATCGCTTTTGCTCTTTTCGGCATGTCGGCGCCGGTTGTCGCGAGCAGCGCAGCCGTTCACGCGGGCTCGCTGCTCGACCTTGCATTTCTGTGCAGCCTGTCGACTCTCGCGGCCGTCCTGCTCTACAAGATCGGGTTTCCCGGTGGATGGCTCTTCGGAGCCATGATTGCTTCCGCGACGCTGCACGGTTTCGGGCTGACGGAAGCCCAGTTGCCGCGGTGGATTTCCGCTGCGGCGGTCGTGGCGCTCGGAGCCGTCACGGGGTCACGCCTTGCAGGAACCGCGCCACGCCTTCTGATCCGCTACTTCGCAGCGGGGTGCGGGTCCTTTGCAGTGTCGACGGCGATTGCAGCCGCTTTCGTGCTCCTTGCCGTCTACACGTTCAGGGTGCCCGTCACCGATACCGCGGTTGCGTTCGCGCCGGGCGCGCAGGAAACCATGATGCTGCTCGCCCTGGCGCTCCGGCTCGATCCGGTCTTCGTCGGAGCGCACCATATAGCGCGCTACTTTTTCGTATCGGTGATGATCCCGGTCCTCGCGGCAGCCGTTACGCGCCGGGAGCGCCGCAAGAGCTGAACTCGCGAGAGGCGGCCAGGGCTTGCGGAATTTGGCCGGTCGGTCTTGCTATCCGATGATGCCGATCACGATGCGGCGCAGTTCCTCTCGCGTGAGGCCGGATGCCGTCATTTGAACGGGCGTCTGGCGCTCGTTCTTCGGCTCTCGTACTGCCGGGGATTTTTGCTGGATTTTCGGGGGAGTCTGGTGTGTTTTCATCGTTTCTCATTTTCGTTGGTGGGCCGCGCCACAAGCTTGGCCCTAACGCAGTAGTCAGCCGATGGTTCCCGAAGTGTTGCGCTATGGTGCATGCGGAATAGCTCTCATGCATCCGGAGGACGAATCGATGCGAACGGTGAGATTGCCTTCGGGCGACGAGGTGCCGGCTCTCGGACAGGGAACGTGGTACATGGGTGAGCAGCCGCAGATGCGTGCACAGGAGGTCGCGGCGCTCCGCCAGGGCCTCGATCTCGGCCTGACGCTGATCGACACCGCCGAGATGTACGCCGAAGGCGGCGCGGAGGAACTGGTCGGCGAGGCGATTCGCGGACGGCGCGACGGCGTTTTTCTCGTCAGCAAGGTCTACCCGCACAACGCCTCGCGCAAGGGCGTGGCCGAGGCCTGCGAACGGTCCCTGCGCCGGCTCGGCACGGACTACCTCGATCTCTATCTTCTTCACTGGCGCGGATCGATCCCGCTGTCCGCAACGATCGAGGGATTCGAGGATCTGAAACGCGTGGGAAAGATCCGGCACTGGGGCGTGAGCAATTTCGACACGGATGACATGGAGGAACTTGCTGCGCTCCATTCGGGAGGCAACTGTGCAATCAATCAGGTCCTTTACAATGTGCGCCGGCGCGGCCCCGAATTCGACCTGCTGCCCTGGATGAAGACGCAGGGCATCCCGCTGATGGCCTATAGCCCAATCGAGCAAGGGCGACTGCCGGGGCGCGGCGCGCTCACGGAGATTGCGCGCCGTCACGCAGTCACCCCATTCCAAGTGGCACTCGCCTTCACGCTGCGACGCCCGGACGTGATCGCGATCCCGAAAGCTTCAGACCTCGCGCATGTGGCCGCGAATCGGCAGGCCCTCGATCTTCAGCTCACAGATGAGGATTTGGCATTGATCGACCAGGACTTCCCGCCTCCGCGTCGCAAGGTTCGGCTCGAGATGATTTGAGCGCGGAAGTGCAACGGAGGTTCCCGTGATCGTGGGTGGAGCGAAGCGTCCAGGAGCGCATCGGGTGACGCGTAGATTGCTTCGCCTTCGGCTCGCAAGGACGAAGTGGGTCCGGCGTCACTCCGTTTCCGGCAGTGCTCCGCGCGTCCTCACGCCCTCTTCGTCATTGCGAACGAAGTGAAGCAATCCAGACCACCGCATCAGGCTGAAGCACTTCGCCTACGGCTCGCAAAGACGGAGAGTGGCCGGAGATCCGAGGGCTGAGAGCGAGCTTACAGTCTCTGTTCAACGTGTGATTGCGCCTGAGCGGAGCGCCCCAGATAAAGTTCCGCTGCGCGTTCGTCTTCGAGCAGGCTCTCTGCGTCTCCCGAAAGTGCCACACGGCCACCATCGAGAATGCAGCCTCGGTTGGAGATCGCAAGCGATTGGCGGGCCCGTTGCTCGACGACGAGGACAGAGACGCCGAGCGACGGCAGGCGCGTGATCAACTGGAAGGCTTCCGCGACTTTCGCGGGAGCGAGCGCGGCGGTCGGCTCGTCCAGGATCATGAGCCTCGGGCGAGTCATCAGAGCGCGTGCGAAAGCAAGCTGCTGGCGCTCGCCGCCGGACAGACTGCCGGCCCGCGCCCGCTTCCGCTCGCCCAGCAGGGGAAAGGCCTCGAACAGCTCCTTGATCCGCTTGCCCTGATCCCTGACGCCCACGACGACTTGCAGGTTCTCCAGGATGCTCAGCGATCCGAAAACGTTAGCGACCTGCGGCACGTAGCCGATCCCGCGAGCGACCCGTTCTTCCGTCGGGAGCGGCAACAGGTCCACGCCTTCGAACAGAATGCGTCCGGTGACGCGCGGGAGAAGTCCGACGATGGCCTTCGCGAGCGTTGATTTCCCGGCGCCGTTCGTCCCCGCAACGGTCAGGATCTCGTCCTTCTGCAGCGAGAGCGACACGCCATTGAGGATGTCGACGTCGCCATAGCCGCCACGAACGTCGTCGATCTCGAGCAGCGTCATGACACCCCTCCCAGATAGGCTTCGCGCACGAGAGGGTTGTCGAGGACGGCATCCGGCGGGCCCTCGGCCAGGACCTTGCCGCGGTCCATCACGGCGAGCCGGGGCACGAGACGGGTGAGCGCCTCCAGGTCATGCTCGATCACCAAAAATCCGATGCCGCGGGAATTGAGCTCCGCGATCCGGTCCATGATCTCGCCAATGAGAACGGGATTGACCCCCGCGAAGGGTTCGTCGAGCAGGATGAGGCGCGGCTCGACCATGAGCGCACGGCCGAGTTCGAGCAGCTTCTTCTGCCCGCCCGAGAGCTTGCCGGACGGCTCGTTCGCGACCGCCGTCAGCTTGAGGAAGCGAATCGTGCCTTCGACGCGCTCCGCGATGGCTGTCTCCTCACGGCGCACCTGACCAGGTCGAAAGAACAGGCCGATGAGGCTCTCGCCCGTCTGATCCGGTGCGGCTGCCATCAGGTTTTCGCGCACGGTGAGATGGCGGAACTCCCGCGGCACCTGGAAAGTGCGCACCATTCCCGCCCGTGCCCGTTCGGGCGGAGGCTGGGAATCGATGGGCTGCCCGTCCATCAGGATCTGTCCCGCATCGGCCGGCAGAAAGCCGGAGATCACGGAGAACAGAGTCGACTTGCCGGCGCCGTTCGGGCCGATCAGCCCGAACAACGCACCGGTCTCGACCTTCAGACAAACATTGTCGAGGGCGCGGAATCCTCCAAAGGATTTGGTGACGTCACGAACCTCGAGGCTCATCGCTTGGTGTAGTCCCCCATGAGCCCCTGCGGGCGGTAGATGATGAAGAGGATCAGGAGCAGTCCGACGACGCCGATCCGCACCGAAGCCATCTCGACTTCGGAAACGCCGGGAATGAGATCACGCAGGAAACGTGATCCTTCGAGGAAGAGCATCAGGATCGCGGAGCCGACGACCGCGCCCGACACCCGGCCGACGCCTCCCATGATGATCGCCATCCAGACATAGAATGTGACGAGCGGAATAAACTGATCGGGGACGATATAGGTGATGTAGTGGGCATAGAAGGCGCCGGCGATGCCGGCGAGCGCGGCGCCGACGACGAGAACCTGGATCTTGAAACCGGCCGGGTCCTTGCCGAGTGCCTGCACGGCCTCCTCGTTGTCGCGAATGGCTTCGATCAGGCGTCCGAACGGAGAGCGTGCGATCCGGCGGATCATCCATGCGCCTATGAGCGTCACCGCAAAGATCGTGGCGAGCACGGCTGCCTGCGCATTGAAGCCTCCGAGACTCTCGTACAAGCGGGGAATTCCGGGGATTCCCTGGACGCCGTTCGTGAGCCACTGCTCACTCGTGATGACGATCCGCACGACCTCCGAGAACCCGAGCGTGACGATCGCAAAGTAATCGTCGCGCAGGCGAAGGGAGACGAGCCCGATCGGCCAGGCCGCGAGCCCCGCCAGCAACGCGGCGGCCGCAAAACTGACCACGAGCGGCACGCCGTTCAGGGCCAGCAGCGCGCTCGTATAGGCGCCGATGGCGAAGAAGCCCACATGACCAAAATTGATGAGTCCCGTCAGGCCGTATTGGAGCGTGAGCCCGAGTGCCAGCAGGATGTAGATGAGCGCAATGATGGCGATGGCGGCGAGATAGGCTTCCATCAGCGTACACTCTCGACACGGCCGAACAGCCCGCGCGGGCGTATCAGAAGCACGGCCAGCATGATCACGAAGGCAAGGGCGATCTTGTAGGTGAAGCCGACGAAGGGCGTCGAGACTTCCTGCGCAATGCCGAGGATGAGGCCAGCGACGACGGCCCCGACCGGAGATCCGATGCCGCCGAGAATCGCCGCCGTGAACGCAGGAAGGAGCATCTCCCAGCCGAATTCGGGCGTCACGATCGTCTTGATCCCGAGCATCATGCCCGCGATGCCCGCAATGCCTCCCGCGAGCAGCCACAGCGTCACCATCACCCGGTTGGGCCGGATGCCGGAGACGCGCGCGAGATCGCGATTATCGGCAACCGCGCGCATCTGGCGGCCGATCGAGGTGAGATAGAGCAGCGCGAACACGGCCGCGAGCGCCACGAGGGCGACCAGGGCGAGTTGCAGATCGAGAGGGGTGACTCGAAGGCCGCCGAACACATAGGGACGGGACAGGGGCACCTGAAAGACCTGCTGGCTGTGCCCGAACGCGACGCCGAGGACGGCCCGGATGAAGAATGCGACGCCGATCGACGCGACGAGCAAAGCCACGACGGACCGATCGGCGAGCCGGCGGAACACGGCCCAATAGGCGAGGAGCATCGCCAAGCCCGTCATGAAGAGGGCGCTCATTCCACCGAGCACGATCGACCCGGTCGTCTTGTGCGCCGCCAGCGCAGCATAGGCGCCGAATGTCATCGCATCGCCGGTTGCTGCGTTGGGAAATCTGGCAATGCCGAAAACGAGCGTAATCGAGAGAGCCGCGAGGCCGATGACCAGTCCCTGGACAATGCCGTTGACGACGAGTTGGGCGTAAAACATGGTGAACCGACAACCACCGCCGCAGGGCGGACAGGATGATTTGCTGCATCCGGCCTGGTGTCAGGCCGGATGCAGGTCAGGCGCGTCGAGGAGTGAGCGCGCTTAGATCTTGACGACGTAGCGGCGGTTGAGTTGCCCGCCCTCGATGAAGAACACACCGAAATCCGGCGTGACGTCTCCATACTGGTCGAAGTCCAGGACCGAAGATGCGCCCTCGTAATTGATCTTCCCTTTCTTGAGCGCCTCCTTCCCCTCTGCGAAGGTATAGACCTGCTGGCCGTCAGGGTTCGAGACCTCACGGATCTTGGCATTGATGGCGGCCGTCTCGCCCGAGTTCGCGGCTTCGATGGCGAGCGCGAGGCAATTCACCATGTCCCAGGTCATGGCAGCGAAGATATTCGATTGTCCGGGCTGGCCGGTCGCCTTCCGATAGGCCTCGTCGTAGACCTTGTAGGAAGGGGCGTTCTCGTTGGAGACGGAATCGACCGAGATCACGCCCTCGACGACATCCGGGCCTACGGCCTTCACGAGATCGGGGTTTGCAGCCCAACCGGGAATGATCCACTTCACGGGCTGTCCGGTCTGGTACCATTCACGCATGATGATAGTGGTGTCGGCGAGATAGGATCCCGTCACGATCACGTCGGGATTCGCAGACAAAACCTTCTGGAGCTCGGAGCGATAGGACGGCTGGTTCGGTTCGTAGACGACGCTTGCCACCACCTTGTTGCCCTTCGCTTCCCAGGCCTTGCGGAAGCCCTCGGTGTTGCCGATGCCGGAAGCATTGTTGAAGGCCATGGTGGCCGGACGCTTGAAGCCTTCCTTGATGCAGATTTCCGCAAAGGCCTTCCCGAAGCGGTCGTTGGTCGCCTGAAACCGATAGGACAAGCCTTTGGCATTGGCCGGTGGCACCGAGAGCGCCGGTGCTCCGGAGGTGTTCATGAGAATGATGTTGGCGTCGTTCGTCAGCGGAATGACTGCCAGCGAAACGCCCGAGGACCAGGTGCCGAGGATCGCCCGGACCTTGTTGACGTCGATGAGCTTCTTCGCCGCGAGCACGCCCGCCTGCGGGCTCGTCTGCGAGTCCTCGGCGAGGATCTCGAGCTTGCGCCCGGCGGCACCGCCTGCCGCGTTCACGGCTTCGGCTGCGGCGATGATCGCCTTCTGCATGCCGGGGCCGTATGGACTTCCCGATCCGGTGACGGGACAGAGCGCTCCGATGCGGAATGTCTCCTGTCCCTGCGCGCGAAGGATGGAGGGAGCCCCGATCAGCGCCGTTGCGGCGCCAAGCGTGCCCATGAATTGGCGGCGGGTGGTGAACATCGTGAATTCCCCTTTGGCTCTCTAATTCAGCTCGTTCTTGATGAATTCGCCACCTTTCACGATGATCGGCAAGTGACGTCCCTGGCCCGTGAGAAGCGACAGATCGGCGAGCGGGTCACCGTCCACGACGACGAAATCGGCATAGGCATCCGGTGCGATCACCCCGATCTTGCCGGTCATGCCGATCAGTTCGGCGGCATGAATGGTCGTCGACCGGATCACCTCGATGGCCGGCAGCACGCGCCCGCGAATTACGAACTCCTCCGACTGGTGGCGGTGCATTGGACCAAGAAGATCGGAGCCATAGGCCATCATCACGCCGGCGTCGTGCATGATCTCGAGGGACTCGAGACCGCGCAGGCGCACATCGTCGATCTTGGCCACGGAGGCAGCCGGAAGACCGAGCGACTCGCCCTCATTCTTCAGCGCCTCGTAGGTCACGAGGGTCGGGCATGCGATGGCGCCGCGCTCCTTCATGAGGGAAGCAGTTTTTGTCTCGATCAGGTTCGCATGCTCGACCGAGCGCACGCCCAGCTCGACGGCCCGTGCGATTGCCTCGTCGGTGTAGAGATGCGCCGCCACATAGGTCTGCGCATTGTGAGCCTCCTCGACGATGGCGCGGATCTCGTCACTGGAATAGCCGAGAAACGCGATCGGATCTGTGGGGGAGGCGACGCCGCCATTGGCCATGATCTTGATGAACTGCGCGCCCTGGCGGATCTCGTCGCGTGCCGCCTCCCGGCAGGCATCGACGCCGTTGCAGATCCGCCCGAGCGCACCGAGGCGCCGGGTCTGGTAATCGGCATCGCGATTGTCGTACCGGCCGCGGAAATCCGCGTGGCCGCCGGTCTGGGATAGCGCTTTTCCGCAGACGATGAGGCGCGGCCCGGCGGTCAAGCCTTGCTCGAGGGCATCCACGAGAGCATAGGTCGCGCCGCCCACGTCGCGCACGGTGGTAAAGCCTCGCGCCAGCATCTCTCCCATGATGCGTTGTGCATGAAATGCGACCAGCGCATCCGGAAGAAGCGCATTCTGCCCGAGATTGACCAGACCGGCCACGACATGCACATGGCAGTCGATGAGGCCGGGCATCAGGGTCCTGCCCCTCAGATCGATCATGCGGGCGCCGGAATCCTGAATCGGCTTGTCGGAGATCTCCTTGATGAGTCCGCCTTCGGCGCGGACGAAACGGTCGTGCTCGCCCTCAGGGCTTCGGCCATCGAGCAGACGGGCGTTCTGGAAAATGATAGCCTGTGACACCTGGGATACCTTTCCTGTCGTAGTTCGGGGATCTCACCCGTTCCGTGCCGCAGGGGGAGAGCATCGCCGGCTGTCACCAGGTGACGGTCGGAGGAGAGCCTCGGGCGAGAGGGCCGGATGCGCTTCGTCAGCGAGCATTTGGCCAAACTCCACCCGGTCATCTCACTGTGGGAGACCCACAGATCTCGCCCGTGTCATGTGGGCCGGGCCGCTCCCGCGACAGCACTATCGGGAGAGCGATAGCGCGGCGCGAAGGCACCGGCAAGGTCGAATTGGCAGCTTCCGGCGGCGTTGGCGCCCGCCGGGAGATGGTCCAGAATGTGTCCTTGCGGCACGGCAGAGGAGGGCGTCCATGCAGACCATCCGCATCAACGGCGAGAATTTTCACGTCCGGGTGGACGGGCCGAAAGGCTACCCGGCGCTGCTGCTGTCGAATTCGCTCAGTTCCGACATGTCGATGTGGGATGACCAGATCCCCGTATGGTCGGAGCGCTTCCAGGTCATCCGCTACGATCAGCGTGGCCATGGGAGAAGCGCGGTCTCGCCCGCTCCTTATTCGATCGAGCAACTCGGCCGCGACGCCATCGGCGTGATGGATGCGCTCGGCATCGACAAGGCGCATTGGTGCGGCCTCTCGATGGGCGGAATGGTAGGGATGTGGGTCCTGACGAATGCACCTGAGCGCATCGGGAGGGCGGTGCTCGCCAATACCGCTGCCCATATGGGGCCACCGGAGCTCTGGAACGGGCGGATCAGGACGGCCGAGCGTGGAGGAATGGAGGCTCTGGTCGAGCCCACGATCGAACGCTGGTTCCCCGAGGATTTCCGTAAGTCCGCGCCGGATACAATGGATCGCATGCGCGCCATGATCCTGCATACGCCCGTGGCGGGATATATCGGATCCTGTGCAGCCATTCGCGATATGGATCAGCGCGAGTCGATCCGGGCGATCGGCAATCCCGTGCTCGTCATTATCGGATCTCGCGATCCGGCGACCAAGCCGGAGGATGGCGAGCTCATTGCCCGTGCAATTAGGAATTCGGAGACCTTCATTTTGGATGCCGCTCACATTTCCAATGTCGAACGGCCGAAAGCATTCTCGTCTGCGGTCATGAAATTCCTGGGATGAACGAGGCGAATGCTTCGCCCTTGCAAGCCGCAGGCGCAGTCCTGGATTGCTTCGCCTCCGGCTCGCAATGACGGAAGTGCAATGGGACGGTGCATCGCGCCTGCGGCGCGCAATGACACAGTGGGTCCGCATTAGGCTGGATGACTGCGGCTCGCAGTGACGGCAGTGGGTCCGGCGCTACTCCGGTTCCGGCTCTGCACCGCCTGCCCTCAGCCCCTCTTCGTCATTGCGAACGCAGTGAAGCAATCTACCCGTCGACGGATGGTTCGCCTCGCCCGCGGCTCGCAATGACAATCAATGCCAGAGGACTCACGCATGGTGAAAATCAATCCGGATCGCTTGCTGTCGGACCTTCGTACTCTCGCGTCTTTCGGGAAGTACAAGACCGGCGTTCATCGTCCGACCTATTCGGCAGACGATATGTCCGCACGTCGCTGGTTCGCCCAGCGGATCGAGGAGGCCGGACTGCGTGCGGAGATCGATGGGATCGGCAATGTTTACGGTTTCAATCCGACGAAAAGCCGACTGGCCCTCGCCGGATCGCATCTCGAATCGCAGAATCATGCCGGCTGGCTCGACGGAGCGCTCGGCGTGGTCTACGCCCTCGAGGCGGCACGTGCGATTTCCGAGGCGCCCGGCAATGCAGACGCCGGCTTGGACGTCATCGCCTTTGCGGATGAGGAAGGCCACTTCGGCAGCTTTCTGGGAAGCCGTTCCTTCATCGGCGATCTGACGGAAGCCGAAATAGATTCTGCTTTCAATCACTCGTTCGGGACCTCACTGCGGCAAGCGCTTGCGGAAGCCGGGCTTGCCGGCCGTAGCCGCCGCGTGATCGACGCGTCTCGCTATCGGGCATTCCTGGAAGCGCATATCGAGCAGGGAGACATTCTGGAATCCTCAGGCATGAAGATTGGCATCGTGACAGCGATCGTCGCCATCTGGCAGTACAGGATTGTGGTGACGGGAGAGCAGAACCACGCCGGCACGACGACGATGGCGCGCCGACGGGATGCCGGCCTGGCGCTGATACGGCTGCTTGCGGCCATCGACCGGCGATTCCCCGAGGTGGCGGGCCCGCGTTCGGTCTGGACCACGGGGCAGATCGCTCTGTCGCCCGGAGCCAAGAGCATCATCCCGGGTCAGGCGGAAGCATTGTTCCAGTTTCGTGACGCCGATGCCGACGTTCTCACGCGTCTCGAAAATGAGCTCACGACCGTCATCCGGGAGGCCAACAGTGCGGGGCCTTGCACCGTGACCCTCGAACGGATCAGCGCCAGTCGCCCCGCGCCGATGGACGCCAACGTGCAGGACGTCCTGGAGAGTGCAGCGGAGCAGTATGCCGCCGGCCAGCATGTCCGGATGCCGAGCGGCGCCGGCCATGATGCCCAGTGGCTTGCCCCGAAGCTGCCGACGGGAATGCTCTTCGTGCCGAGCATCGGCGGGATCAGCCATCACTGGACGGAGAACACCTCGGACGAGGACATCGTGCTCGGCGCACAGGTTTTCGCGGATGCAGCCATGAGGGTGTTGCGAGCTTGAGCTGCCACGGAAGGCCCTGATCGAAAGTATTTACTTGGGTACGCGTGCGCCGCCTTGGGTGCGGTGCCGTCGGAGCCTTGGAGCGGAGCATGAACGAAATCAAAGCGGTCTTTGCCGAGATCGAACGGCTACTCGGCGGCACCGATTTCCTGCCAGAGGGTCGGCCCGAGCAGCCACCGATGCCAAGTGTCGATAATGTGTCATTCGACTGAGACTTGCCCGCACACATAGGTCCAGCGATCGCACGGAGCACGGGCACGCCGATCGTCACTATAGGTTTCTGTCGCCGCTCAAGCGCATCGGCGGGAGCGTTGCTGGTGATCCCAACTTCCAGGGGTCGACACCAACACTCAAAGCAGCCGCGAATCGAGGAGAAACGGCTCGAGCGTCGCAATCTTGATGTCTGCCGATGCCGGATGACCATGATTGATCAAGACATTGACGTCTGGCGAGCCGGATAGCGGCACGATTGCGGAGGGTACGCAAAGAAGCGGCGCGGCGCGCTGCCGGTGCCATTGGTCACCCTTCTGCTGCGTCCATGCTTCCCGGTGGCGCCAGTCACTCGGCAGATCTTCAAGCCTGATCGTTTCAACCCCGAGCGTGTCAGGGACGTCATAGGTCACCATGATCAACTCGGGCAGCAGGGCGAGGTCCTCGATATGGACGAGTTTCTCCAAGACGCACAGAGAGGGGGAGGTGGCGCAATATGTAACGGCGTGACCGACGGTGTTCCATCGGCCATCGAAGAGCAGCCCGTAACCGCCGTCGAAGGCGTCCGCGTGTTGCTTGCCCGACAGCCGCCAAAGCCGCATCAGGCGGCCGCACCCCATGCGATCTTACCGAGGATCGTCTCGATGACGCGAGCCCCTGCTTCGGTCTGTGCGATGTCGAGGGGCGATTCGCCGTGGAGTTCGGTCAGCGGTCGGCGCAGCCACCGATTGGCTTTGTCCTTGTCGCCGAACGTCTCTTCGGAGAGCGTCTGAATGCGCAGGAGCCGGACGGCACGATCGGATTCATCAATGGTGAGCGGTTGCTTCTTATCGGCCCGGTGGCGTCGCGTGCGCTGCGGAATGACGAACTTCTCGATTTCCTGCTCGCTCAGTCCTGCCTGGGACAGGCCCTTGAGCGCGGTCAAAGGGAGGCGATTGCGGATCGCTCGTGCAAGATCGGCCTGCGACCGTACGACGGTCCCCAAGACTCTCTGTCCCCCGAGCTTGCGGGCAACCTCCTCAACGATCGCGATCGGCATCTGGACCTCGTGATCCGGCAACTTGCCACAAAGATAGGCGGCATATTGCCGGGCTGCAAGGGCGCGCTCCTCGGGCACAAGCCCGGCTGCCCCTACGCCTTCGAGCCCTTACCCTGGAACTGAGGATCGATCGGTACCTGGAGCGCAAAGGCCAGCTTGTTGGTCTCGTTCGCCATGCCGACGACCGCCAAAAGCTCGCCCCACATCTCCTCCGTCATGCCGGCCTTCCGGGCCGCCGCGCCATGGGACGCGATGCAGTAGCCGCATCCATTCGTGATGCTCACTGCCAGATAGAGCATTTCCTTCGTGACGGGATCGAGGGTGCCCGGCGCCATGACATCCTTGAGGCTCTCCCAGGTTCGCTTCAGGGTCGGCGGATGCGTGGCCAGAGCCTTCCAGAAGTTGTTGACGTCGGGAACGCCTCTAGTCTGCTTGATATCGTCATAGACCGCGCGAACTTCGGCGGACGCGTCCTCGTACTGCACCAGGTCAGGCATCGCTGAGTTTCTCTGTTTGCTTTCGCCGTGCATCGGGAGGGGACTGCCCCTCCCGATGCATTTGCCATCAGACGAGCGCCAGGAGCCGGCTCGGCCCTCCGGTGGCTCCCTTGATCTTCGGTCCGCCCACGATCAGCGTCGCGCCGGTCGCAGGCACCTCGCCGAGATTGGCAACCCCTTCGAGGCCCCAGCGTCCGCCACCGAGCAAGGTGATGTGAAAGGCGAAGTCCTTCGAGGCGCCGTGATCGAGCGACATCGTATCGACCGCGACGCCCGAAACGTCCCGTGTGAGCAGAGCCTTGGCGACATCCGGGTGGAAACCGGGGAAGTGCATGACGCCGGAAGCATCGGCATTGCGGAATTTGGGGCCGGAGACATGCTTGTCCCAGCCGGAGCGCAGGGCCACACAGGCACCGGCCGGCAGGGGACCGTGCTGACGCTCGTGAGCCGCGATGTCGTCCATGGTGAGTTGGTAATCGGGATTCGATTCAGCCTTCGCGGTCACGTCGATCACCACGAGAGGAACGACCAGCTTTTCGACGGGGAGCGCATCCGCAGAAAGGCCATCCTTCGTGAAGTGAAGGGGCGCGTCCATATGCGTTCCCGAGTGTTCCTGAATCACCCACTCGTAGAAATTGTAGCCGTCCTCGGCGAGGTCGAACTTCTTGTTGAGCGCGATGCCGGGCGTGCCGCCGAAGGTCGGAAAGTCCGGCGAGAGCGTATGGGTGAGATCGATGACCCGCTCGAACCGCATCGGGGCCGCGGCCGCTGCAGGCGAGACCTGTGTGGCCGCGAAAGCTGCGCCGACGGCACCGGCGCCTCGAAAGAACGCTCGCCGGGACAGGCTTCGCGCCACGATCTCCTGACATCCTGGAACACACATCGCAGAGTCCTCCTGGTGTTGGAGGATCAGGATAACAACAACTCGAATGCGGCCGCCAGCATCGTGAGCACGGGGCGAACCGAACCGTGCTCACGAATTACGGGAGATGCGGCAGGACCGTCGCGACAATCGATCTGTCGAGCGTCTCGTAATCGTGCAGGCCGATGAGCTCATAGAGTTCGGCACGGGTTTGCATCCGGGGCACCATCGACTGCGTGCCGCCCTCGCGCACAAGGGTTTCGTAGAGAATCTCCTGGGCCTTGTTGGCGACCCGCAGAGAGCTGACGGGCCAGATGACCATCCGATAGCCCATGGCCTCGAACTCGCTCGCCGCGAAGAACGGCGTTCTCCCGAACTCGGTCATGTTGGCGAGGAGCGGAACGCCGGGCATGCGTTCCGCAAAGGCCCGAAACATCTCTGCGCTCGTCAGGGCTTCGGGAAAGATCGCGTCGGCACCGGCCTCGAGATAGAGCTTCGCACGGGCCACGGCGCCGTCGATTCCTTCGCTCGCGGCTGCATCAGTGCGCGCGACGATGACCAGATCCCGCCGCGCCCTGGCGGCCGCGGCTACTTTGGCCGCCATGTCGTAGGCATCGGCAAGCTTCTTGTCGTTCAGATGGCCGCATTTCTTCGGCAGGAGCTGATCCTCGATGTGCACCGCGCCGGCGCCGGCCTCCTCAAACACGCGCACCATGTGCATGACGTTGAGCGCCTCGCCATAACCCGTGTCGCCGTCGACGAGCACGGGGAGGCCGCTGCTGCGCGCCACCTGGCGGATGAAGAACGCCACCTCGTCCACGGTGATGATGCCGAGGTCCGGCAGGCCCATCGAGGCGGTCATGGCAGCGCCCGACAGGTAGACGGCCTCAAAACCGGCAGCCTTGGCCTGGAGGGACGCCATGCCGTTATGGGCGCCCGGAATCCCGAGGATGCCCTTGCGCTCCATGAGAGAGCGGAAACGCCGTCCGGCTGAAACGGCGGGCAAATCGTCGGAAACGAGGTATGGCATATTCGCGTCTTTCGTGAACTCGCAACCCGATCGCTAATGGCGGCTCTCCGAGCCGCTCGCAGCCGATTGCTCCGGCGCGCCCGGCATTCCCGGCCGCAGCTTTCCCGCTACCAAGGGTACGATGATCGCCAAGGCGGCCAGTACCCAGAGAACGATGCTGGTCGGCGTCGACCACAGGATGGCGAAATCGCCACCCGACAGAGAGAGTGCGCGGCGGAAATTATCCTCGAGGAGTCGCGCGAGCACGAAGGCCAGCATGACCGGAATCAAGGGAATGCCGACTTTTCTCAGAGCATAGGCAACGATGCCGAAACCCGTCGTGATCAGAAGCTCCACCGGCGAGTTCGATACCGCGTAGACTCCCGCATAGGACAGAGCCAGGACGCCGGGATACAGGATCCAGGACGGAACCAGCAGCAGACGCGCAAACACACCGACGAGCGGAAGATTGAGCACGAGCAGCATCAGGTTGCCGACATACATCGATGCGATCAGGCCCCAGGCGATTTCGGGGCGCTGCGTGAACAGGAGCGGCCCGGGCGTGATCGAGTACATGAGAAAGGCGCCGAGCATCACGGCCGTCGTTCCGGAGCCGGGAATCCCCAAGGCCAGCATGGGCACCATGGACCCGGTCTGGGCCGCGTTGTCGGCTGTTTCCGGCGCCGCGAGGCCTCGCATGTCGCCTTTGCCGAAGGTTCCTCTGTCCGACAGTCGTTTCTCGGCCGTGTAGGATACGGCGGAGGCCAGGGATGCTCCCGCGCCTGGAAGCACGCCGATGAAGAAACCGATGCCGGTCGCGCGGACCATGGCCGGCAGGCAGAAGAGGATTTCCGTCAGCTTGAGGCGCGCACCCTTGCCGAGATGCGACACCGTCCCGCCAATCAGGCCTTCGACGAGGATGAGGACCTCGCTGACCGCAAACAGCCCGATGGTCAGGCTCGTGAAGTCGATCCCTCCGACGAGCTCGATCGATCCGAACGTGAAGCGTTCGACCCCGGTGCCGCCATCGACGCCGACCATGGCGAAGAGAAGCCCGAGTGAAACGGCCGCCCAGGTCTTGGCGGCATTGCCTTCGCCCATCGTGCCGAGCAGCGCAAAGGACAGAACCATGAGCGCCACGTAATCGGCAGGTCCGAAGGACAGCGCCAGCCGTGCTAGCGGAACGGCCAGGAAGGTCATCAGAACGACGGCTGCGGTACCGCCGACGAAGCTGCCGATGCCGCTGATCGCGAGGGCAGCCGCGCCGCGTCCGGCTTTGGCCAGCGGATAGCCGTCGAGCGTCGTCATCACGAGGCCGGGATCGCCCGGGATGTTCAACAGGATCGACGAGATGCGGCCGCCATAGCCGCTGCCATAGTAGAGACCCGCAAGCAGAATGAGCGCGGTTTCGGGCGGCAGCTTCAGGGCGAAGCACAAAGGCAGAAGGAGCGCGACCGCATTGATGGGCCCGATCCCTGGAAGGGCGCCGATCGCCGTGCCGAGCGCGACACCGATGAAGGCCATCGCGAGATTGAGCGGCGTCAGCGCGACCTGAAAGCCGGCCAGCAGGGAAGAAAAGGCTTCCATCTACATCCCCAGCGGTCCGCGCGGCAGCGGAAGATCGAGAAGCCGATCGAGCAGAACGAAGAACGCGACCGCCGTGATGACGGCCGACACGGCGGCGCCGACCAGAGTCGCGCGGAATGCCAGCGCGCAGACGAAGCAGAGGAGAGCCGTCGCAGGCACGAACCCGAGAGGTTGCAGCAGCAGCGGATAAACGAGCGAGGCCAGCGCGATGGCCACCGCGCGAGGCCAGGCACCGAACTCCGTCGCGACAAGGCCCGGCCTTATCATCAAGGCCAGGCCACTCAGGCCAAGGACCGCCGCAACGATCGTTGGAAATGCTCGCGGGCCGACAGGATCGGCTGCGAAGGGAACGACGAGGGTCTGCGCATGCCAAGCCGCACCAACGGCGAGCAAGATCAGCAGACCACCCAACACACGGTCGATCGTCACGGCGTATCCCGTTCAGGATGATCGAAAAAAGGCGTCGGGATCCGCTCTACTGGATCAGGCCCACTTCGCGCGCCAGGTCGCGGAAATCGGCCGTGCGCTTCTTTGCGAAGGCGTCGAATTCGGGACCGACGAGATTGAACTCGAACAATCCCTGCTCGGCGCGCGCCTTCTGCCAACGCGGATCGGAGTTGAGCTTCTTGAGCGCGTCGGTCCAGAATTGATACGAGTCCTCGGACGCCTTCGGCGGAGCATAGAAGCCGCGCACGATCGGCCATTGGACGTCGTAGCCCTGTTCCTTCGCGGTCGGGACATTGGCGAAGGCGCCCGGCAACCGCTGCTCCGAGAAGGTTGCCAGAAGCCGGATCTCGCCCGCTTCGAGCTGGCCGCGCACCTCCGACGCATCGCCTGGGAAAGCTTCGATATGGCCGCCGAGGAGAGCCCCCATGGCCTCACCGCCGCCTTCGAACGACAGATAGCGCATCTTGCGCGGATCGACGCCTGCGGCCCGCTGGACGAGGGCGGCCTTCATCCAGTCCTGGCTTCCGACGGTTCCGCCGGCGCCCACCGGCACTGAGGCAGGATCCTTCTTCAAGGCTTCCACCAGATCCTTCAAGGTCTGGAAGCGGCTGTCCTTGCGCACGGCGAGGACGCCGTAATCGGCGCCGATCGCCCCGAGCCAGCGAACGTCGTTCTCCTTGAAACGCCCAAATTTGCCCTGGGCGAGATTGACCCAGGACCCTGTCGATACGGCGATGATCACATTCGGATCGGAGGCCCGCTGCGCCTGAATGTTGTTGTAGGCCACCGCGCCGATGCCGCCGGGCATGTTGACGGTGCGGATCTGGGCATCGACGATGCCGAGCTCGTTCAGCATCCTGCTCGTTAGCCTGCAGGTCAGATCGAATCCGCCGCCGGGTGCCGCCGGAGCGATGCATTCCGGATTCTGCGGCTGGAAGCTCTGGGCCCACCCGATCCCGGGGCTGAACAGGACAAGGCTAAGGGCGAGCCCAGCGAACTTCGTTCCGATCCTCATGGCGTTTCCTATGCGACTGGTTGCAGGAGCGCCGACACAGTAAGTGACACCCCGCCATTCGCCAATGTCGCCGCTCTGTCAAAACTCGTTCGTCCGCACAAAACAAAACGCCGTGCCAACGGCACGGCGTTCGAGATCGTTCTTGTCGTGCAAGGTGCATGTCGCCGCGTGAGCGGCGGCGCAGCGGCTTCTACTTCTCGACGAAGGCTTTCTCGATCACGAAGTGACCGGGCTCACCGTGATTGCCCTCGACGAAGTCTCTCTCCTCCAGAATGATCCGCAGGTCGCCGATCATCTGGGGGCTGCCGCAGAGCATGACGCGATCCTCGGCGACATCGAGCGGTGGAAGCCCGATATCCTGGAACAGCTTGCCGCTCGTGATGAGATCGGTGACGCGTCCACGATTCTGGAAGGGTTCGCGCGTGACAGTGGGATAGTAGATCAGCTTCTCGCGGATCTCGTCGCCGAGGAACTCGTCATCGGGCAGGACCTCGGTGATCGTCTCGCCATAGGCGAGCTCGGCGACCTGGCGGCAACCGTGGACGAGAACGATCCGCTCGAAGCGCTCGTAGGTTTCCGGATCGCGGATGATGCTCATGAACGGTGCGAGGCCGGTACCCGTGCCGAACAGGTAGAGCCGCTTTCCGGGCATCAGGTTGTCGAGCACGAGAGTCCCGGTCGCCTTGCGGCTGACCATGATGGGATCGCCCTCCCTGAGGTGCTGAAGCCGGGAGGTGAGCGGACCGTCGGGAACCTTGATGCTCAGGAACTCGAGGGTATCCTCGTAATTGGGGCTCACGAGGCTGTACGCACGGAGCAAGGGCCGTCCCTCGATCGGTATGCCGATCATCGTGAACTGGCCGTTCTTGAACCGGAAAGTCGGATTGCGCGTCGTCGTGAAGCTGAAGAGCGTGTCGGTCCAGTGCCGCACGCTCAGAACGCGCTCTTCGTTCAGATTGCTCATCGAGGGCGATCCGCTATCAACCTGCGCCGAGGAACTTGGCCGGCACCGACAGGGAGAACTGGCTGAGGCCAGTCGGAACGAACTGACTTGCCGGACGCCAATTCATTCGCATACAAATGAATATGGGGTGCCCTAGGCTCTTTGTCAACGGGTCGCCTCATGCTGAATTGGCAACCTACCCTTTCCCTCCAGTCCTAACGATCGAAGGAAGCCCGATGGCCCACGACGAGTCCCAGAAGCCGAGCGGACCCACGAAGCTCGTGATCCGCAATATCGGGTTGCTCCTCAGCGGTGACCTCGAAAAGCCGATCCTCGACGCCGATACGGTGGTCGCCATTGACGGGAAGATCGCCGCCATCGGCCGCGCCAAGGACGTCGATACCGAGGGCGCCACGACCGTCGTCGATGCCCGCGGAACGGCGCTGGCGCCCGGCCTGATCGACAGCCACGTTCACCCGGTCGCCGGCGACTGGACGCCCCGCCAGAACCAGCTCGGCTGGATCGACAGCTTCCTCCATGGCGGCGTTACGACGATGATCTCGGCGGGCGAGGTGCACACGCCGGGCCGCCCCCGGGACGTGGTCGGCCTCAAGGCGATGGCGATCACGGCCCAGCGCATGTTCTCGGCCTTTCGGCCGGGCGGCGTGAAGATCCATGCCGGAGCGCCGGTGATCGAGCCCGACATGGTCGAGGAGGATTTCAAGGAGCTGGCCGCCGCTGGCGTGAAGCTTCTCGGCGAGGTCGGCCTCGGCGGCGTCAAGGACGGTCCTACGGCGCGCCGCATGGTCGGCTGGGCCCGCAAATACGGCATCCAGAGCACGATTCATACGGGCGGCCCTTCGATCCCCGGCTCGGGCCTGATCGACAAGGACGTGGTGCTCGAGGCCGACACCGACGTGGTCGGGCATATCAACGGCGGCCACACGGCCCTGCCGGACAGCCAGATTCGCTGCATCTGCGAGGGCTGCCGGCGCGGTCTCGAACTCGTGCACAACGGGAACGAGCGCGCGGCGCTCTACACCTTGCGGACCGCGCGCGAGATGAACCAGCTCGAACGCGTCATGCTCGGAACCGATGCTCCGGCCGGCTCCGGCGTGCAGCCGCTCGGGATCATGCGCATGGTGTCGCTCCTGTCCTCGCTGGGCGATCTTCCGGCGGAGATCGCGATCTGCCTCGCGACCGGCAACACGGCCCGGATGCGTTCGCTCGATTGCGGGCTCATCGAGGTGGGCCGCTCGGCCGATTTCGTCCTGATGGACAAGGCGCAGCATTCCGCCGGGCGCAATCTGCTCGACAGCATCCAGCTCGGTGACCTGCCCGGCATCGGCATGGTGATCATCGACGGGCTGGTGCGCATCCAGCGCAGCCGCAATACGCCACCGGCCACGACGGTGCCCGAGATCGTCGCACATTGAGGCTGGATCCATTCTGTCCTTGTGGGTCGCAGGCATCCAGCCTGCGACGGATCCGCCTCGTCCTTGCGAGTTGGGCACCGACCTGTGGTCGATCCGCCTGGGATGAAAGCTTGGGCGCAAGGAGCCATGACGTCCTGCGACTCGACCCGGCTTTCTTAGCCGCAGGCCGTGCGGACAACCCATCCCACCGCACTTCGTCCTTGCGAGCTGGAGGCGAAGCAATCTACCCGTCGAGGATACGCTCCTGTATTGCTTTGCTCCGCTCGCAAAGACGACGGGAGGGACGCGAGGCGCAGGTTGACTTCCGAGAACGGACAGGTTCAAATCGTGCACGATACATGATCTGGGATGCTTCGTGCCACTTTCTGCCCGCAAGGTCGAGCGCACCGCCCTCGTTGATCAGGTCTACGAGATCCTGAAGGAGCGCATTCTCGACCGGTTCTATGAGCCCGGGGCGAAACTCAACATCGACGCGCTCGGACGCGAACTCAAGGTGAGTTCGACACCGCTACGGGAGGCTCTCGCGCGGCTGACGGCCGAGAGCTTGGTGAAAGCAGAACCTTTCGTGGGCTTTGCGGTCGCGGCAATGCCCGACTCGAAATACTATCGCGATCTCTTCGATTTTCGCCTTGTTATAGAGCCCTGGGCGGCAGCGGAATCGGCGCGGCTGCGGTCGGCGCAGACTTTGCCGACTCTCGAGGCTGCGGTCCGGGCGATGGGAGGATCCTCGCTCTCGCTCAGCTATCGGCGATTCCGTGATTTCTCGGATGCTGACGACCTGTTTCACCGAACCATCATGACCGGGACCGGGAACGCACCGGCATGCAAGGCCTACGAGGATCTTCGAATCCATCTGCACATGTCGCGCTTGTATATCCATCGTGAACAGGACACGGAATCCACGCGAGCACAGCATCTTGCCATTCTCGAGGCGATCCGTTCCGGGCATGCCGAAGAGGCCGCGCAGCACATGCGCGACCACCTCATACTATCTCGAAAGAAGCTACTGGACTGAAATCACGGCAGCGCCCCGGATATCTGTGGGGCGATCACACCAGCGCTAGGGAGGCGCCCAACATGTTGAAGATGCTCACGTTCGCCGCAGCCGTCATTGGCAGTCTCGCCGTGCCGCTAACTGCCGGAGCGCAGACCTTGCGGTTCGGCCACGCAAATTCTCCGGGCGAGGTCGCGAACGACATGTTCAACGAATTCGCCGAGCGCGTGAACAAGCGTACGAACGGCGCTATGACCATCCGGGTCTTCCCGTCCGAGCAGCTCGGCAAGGAAGCCGACCTCGTGCAGCAGGTCAAAACCGGCGCTCTCGATATTTCGGCGCCCAGCATGCCGGTCATGTCGTCTCTGGTGCCCGCAATGGAAATGGCGAGCGGCCCGTTCCTCTGGAAGGATTGGAAGGAGGCCGAGACGGTCCTTCGCGGCCCGGCTTTCGAGCCACTATGGGACGAACTGCGGGACAAGCACAACATCGTGCCCCTGACCAAGATTCTTTACTGGGGCTGGCGCAATTTCACTTTCACCGACCGGGAGGTTCGCAAGCCCGAAGATATGGCCGGGCTGAAGATCCGCGTGCCCGAAAGTCCGATCTGGGTCGAGATGGTGCGTGCTCTCGGGGCGGCGCCGACGCCGATCCCGTTCGGTGAAGTCTACACCGCTTTGCAGCAGAAAACAGTGGACGGCCAGGAAAACCCGATCCCCACGATCTTTTCGCGCAAGTTCTATGAAGTCCAGGGTGTCCTGACGATGTCGCGCCACATGCTCCAGAACAACACCATCGTCATCAACAAGGCTTCGCTTGCGAAGCTCTCTCCTGAAAACCAGAAGATCCTGATCGAAGAGGCTGCGGCGGTTTCCGCCAAGAACACGGAGCTGCAGCAGGCGCGCGAGCAGAGCATGCTGGAAGACATTCGCAAGTCCGGCCGCACCAGGATCATTGATGATCCGGACCGGGCCGCCTTCCAGGCCAAGATCGAGCCGGCCTACAGCCGCCTCGAATCCCGCTGGGGCGCCGAACACACGAAGCGTCTGCGGGCCGAGATCGCGCGCGTGCGCGGCAACTGAGCGAGTCGCCATGAGCCTTGCCTGGCTGCGGCGACTCGATGACCTGCTTGGTGGCGCCGAGGATCTTTTCCTCGCCGCCACCCACGGCGTCATTGCTGCCCTCGTGATCGCTGCGGTCTTCTTTCGGTACGTGCTGAGCGATCCGCTCATCTGGACCGAAGAATTCATCGTGATCGTCTTCACCTGGATGCTCTTCATCGGCCTGTCGAGCGCATTCCGACAACGGATGCACATTCGAATCGATGCACTGCTGATCGTGCTTCCGCGCCGCGGGCGAACAGTGCTCGGCGTGATTGCGGTTGCCGTAACTGCGGCCACGCTGGTCGCCCTTGTATGGTTCGGCACGGAGCAGGCCCTCATCATGCTGGGCACCGAGACCCCCATGATGCGGATTTCCGCTGCCTGGGCGGTGAGCGCATTGCCAGTCGGGGCCGCGTTGTCCTGCATTCACATCCTGCGCCACGCACTCTGTGACGGCATGGCGGAGACCCTTTGGCCGCAGGATCTCGTCGGCGCGGCGGAAGGTGAAGTCTGATGACGCTGCTGCTGACGAGTTTCGCCGGACTCCTCCTGGTCGGAACGCCGATCGCCATCGCCATGATCGCGGCGTCCGGCCTGGTGATCTGGCTCGAAGGGGTCCCGCTCACCCTCGTGGCCCAGCGGGTTTTCGCAGGCCTGCAGTCCTTCCCTCTGCTCGCAGTGCCGCTCTTCACCCTCGCGGGCTCGCTCATGAACGAGTCCGGCATCAGCGAGCGCCTCTTCGGCTTCACGCGGGCGATGGTCGGTCACATCCGCGGTGGCCTGGCCCAGACGGCAATCGTCGGAAACGTATTTCTCGCGGGGATCTCGGGATCATCGGTGGCCGATACGGCCGCGACCACCCGCGTTCTGGTTCCCGAACTGGAACGCAATGGCTACAGCCGCGCTTTCGGGGCAGCGCTTTCCGCATGTGGCGGCACGCTCGGACCCATCATTCCACCATCGATCCTGATGGTGCTCTACGCTTGGCAGGCGAACGTTTCGCTCGGCGCTCTGTTCGTCGCCGGCATTCTGCCTGGCCTCGTCATGGCATTCGCGATGGCCATGGTTATCGCGATTGTGGCACGGCTCCGCAATTATCCCACGTCGGGATCGTTCTCCGGATCGATCCTGTGGATTCAGTTCAAGCGTGCGATCTGGGCCCTCATGATGCCGGTGATCATTATCGTCGGATTCCGCATGGGCGCGGTGACCGCGACGGAGATCGCCGGCGTGGCCGCACTCTACTCGGCCGTTGTGGGCGTTTTCGTGTATCGCACGCTGAAATGGTCGCGCCTGCCCCACATCCTGGCGACTACGGCTCGGGAAACGGCCGTGATTCTCATGATCGCCGGGGCAGCCTCCCCCTTCAGCTGGATTCTCGGCATCGAGCAGGCACCGCAACTTGTGGTCTCGACAGTGCAGTCGATCACCTCCGAGCCCTGGGCCGTGCTGCTCATCCTGAACATCGCTCTCCTCGTCGCAGGCATGTTCATGGAAACGATCGCCGTCATGATCATTCTGGTGCCGATCCTGATACCGCTGCTCCAGTCGATGCAGATCGATCTGGTTCACTTCGGCATCGTGCTTCTGGTCAATCTCGTGCTGGGCCAGCTCACTCCACCCGTGGGCGTGCTGCTGTTCGTGTCCATGACGATCGCCAAGGTTTCGATGACGAAGCTCTTGCGTGAGATCTGGCCGTTCCTGCTGGGACTCGTGATCGCGCTTCTCCTCATCACTTATGTCCCGCACCTCAGTCTCTGGCTGCCCAAGCTCATCGGCCCCTGATCCCGTCCCGGATCCAGCGCCGTCTTCTCGGGCGGCCAGGATCCTCGGCCTCCGTCCTCACCGCCCAAGCCGAAGGATATTCCCGTGAGTAAGATCCGCTCCATCGAAGTCGTCGATTTCGAATTCGACTCGCCGAACAAGGAACGGACGGGAGTTGGCCAACTCGTCACTTTCAGGCGCGGCTCCTCCATCAAGGCCGTCAAGAATGCAATCATCATCGAGACGGATGATGGGCTGCGCGGCGAATACGTGACGAATTGGGTCGCGAGTCCCGCAACCCGAGGCGAGATCGACATGCTCGCCCCGTTCATGATCGGCCGAAACGCGATGGAGCGCGAGGGTCTTTATGACGACCTGAAGCGGGAGATCCGCCAGTGGTCCGGCATGGGGCACGGCCCGCTCGATATCGCCCTTTGGGATCTAGCCGGCAAGAAGTATGGAGCCTCGGTTTCCGAGCTCATCGGCGGCTATCGCAAGCGCCTGCCTGTCTATGCCTCCACCTATCTGGGAGACGACCAGGGAGGGCTCCACAGCAAGGAGGCCTATGCCGATTTCGCGCGGGAGTGCTTCGAGCTCGGCTTCCGGGCCTTCAAGATCCACGGCTGGAACGACGGCGACGCGCGGCGCGAGGCGGAGAACGTGCTCCATGTCGCCAGGGAGGTCGGCGATCGGATGACGCTCATGCTCGATCCCGCCAACCAGCTGCGCAAGTTTTCGGATGCGCTCTATGTCGGAAAGGCCTGCGACGAGGGCAACTACTTCTGGTACGAGGATCCCTTTCGGGACAACGGCAAGTCGGCTTTCGCGCACAAGAAGCTGCGCGAGATGATCAAGACGCCGCTCCTGATCACGGAATACGTACGCGGCATCGAGCCCAAGGCGGACTTCATCGTTGCGGATGGGACGGATTTTGTCCGGGTCGATCCCGAATACGATCACGGTATCACCGGCGCCCTGAGAATCGCACATCTCGGTGAAGCCTTCGGCCTGGACGTGGAAGTGCACGCCTGCGGCCCCGCCCATCGACATCTCATGTCGGCAATGCGCAACAGCAACTTCTACGAACTCGCGCTCGTCGGCCCCGATTGCCCCAACATGGTGGCTCCGGTCTACACCTGCGGTTACACCGATCAGCTCGATTGCGTGGGCAAGGACGGTTGTGTCGAGGTCCCGTCGAAACCGGGTCTCGGCGTTACTTACGATTGGGACTTCATCCACAAGAATGCCGTAGCGACTAAACGCTACGAATGATCTGGAGCCCGAATAGGATGCACATCGGTTTCATGGGCGTCGGCTATATGGGCCATGGCGCCGCCAAGAATATCTTGGCCAAAGGGTATCCTCTCACGATTCTTGGCCACCGGAACCGCGCTCCCATTGACGATCTGGTCGCGCAGGGTGCAAAGGAAGCAAGCTCGCCGGCGGCGCTCGTGGCAAGCTGCGACGCGATGTTCCTCTGCCTTCCCTCGACAGTGGAGGTCGAGGCCACTGTTTTCGGTAATGGCTTCCTCGACGCAGTGCAGCCAGGCTTCGTCCTCGTGGACATGACCACGTCGGATCCACGCTCGACGCGCCGGATCGGCGAGCTTCTGCGTGCCCGCGGGGCCGACCTTGTCGACGCGCCAATGGGCCGGACACCCAAGGAGGCTGAGGCGGGGGAGTTGAGCACGTTTGTCGGGGGCGATCCGGAGACGGTCGCGCGGGTCTTGCCCGTCATCCAGGCCTACTCGACGACGGTCGTGGAGACAGGCCCGCTTGGCAGTGGCCATACGATGAAGTTGCTCAACAACTTCCTCGCTATTGCGACCTCCGCGGTCGTCGGTGAGGCTCTGGCAGTGGCACTCACCCTGGGCGTCGATATGCGGGTGCTGAAGCAGGTGGTCGATACGGCTGGCGGGAACAGCGTCATGTTTCAGCGTTATATGCACTGGGTGCTGGACGGCGATGACTCGCACCTCCAGGGCATGATGAGCATCGCCCACAAGGATCTCCGCTATTACCGCCGGATGACGGATGACGCGGAGGTTCCGACCACAATGGCCGAGTCCGCTGCTCAGACCTACCTGCTGGCCAACAAGCTCGGGTATGAGCGGCAGTTCATGCCTGTCCTGCCCACTATCCTCGCCAACTTCATGGATGGCGGAAAAAGATCACTGCCGGATCGATGAGCCTTGCCGACCTTTAGGATTGCATTTCTAACAGGTCGCAAGCATTTTTTAACACTGTGCAGCCCAGCAATACATAGGCTCCGCTCGCGATCACGGCGGAGGCTACAGGCACGACAACGGAAGTCGCAGCTCACTCAACGAAGCTTTCGCAGCAGCTCCATGAGGGTCTTGCGCTCCGCGGGCGACAGAGGTGCCAGCGTCTGCTCCGAGATCCGAAATGCATTCGCCCGAATGCGCTGCGCGGTATCACGTCCTGTCTTGCTCAGGGACACGACGAGCCGCCGGCCATCCTCGGGATCCGGCCCCGTCTCGATCAGGCCGCGGCGGGCGAGTCGGTCGACGACGCCCTTGATGGTCGCGACGTCCATCGCGGTCAGGCGGCCGAGCAGGTTTTGCGACGAGGGGCCGACTTCATTGAGCTTCGCGATGACTGCCCATTGTGTGGGCGTCAGATCGGCGCCGATCATCTCCGCGAAGATCGCGCTGTGGCGCTGGCTCACCTGCCGCAGGATGAATCCGACCTGATCGTCCAGAATATAGCCGCGATCAGCCTTCGCGGTGGTCTGGCGATCCGTGGACTCGGCCGTGCTCGCATCGGCTGCGGGTTCTGCGCCGAGCGCGTGAGAATGATCGTCGTCAGACCGAGAGATAGGCATCACGGATGTCCGGGTTCGCCTCCAGTTCGGCGATGGTTCCGCTGAACCGGATACGACCTTTCTCGATGATATACGCGCGATCCGAGATCAGGCGTGCGAAGTGAAGGTTCTGCTCGGAGAGGACGACGCTCAATCCCTCCCGCTTCATCGAGAGGATCGCATCGGCCATCTGCTCGACGATCTTGGGAGCCAGTCCCTCGGATGGCTCATCGAGCAGCACGAGGGATGGATTGCCCATGAGCGTCCGGCTGATCGTGAGCATCTGTTGTTCACCGCCGCTCATGCGTCCTCCGAGGCGGCCGCGCATCTCGCCGAGATTCGGAAACAAGGCGAAGAGCTTCTCGGGCGTCCAGGTCGGCGCGCCTGCACGCGGAGGCTGACGGCCGACTTCGAGGTTTTCCTCGACGGTAAGTTCCGTGAAGACGCGACGGTCTTCCGGCACGTATCCGAGGCCGCGCCGCGCGATCTCGTAGGTCGCCTCCCGCGACACGTCGACCCCTTCGAACAGGATCTGGCCTCGGCGTTGTGCGACCAGCCCGACGATCGAGCGGAACGTCGTCGACTTGCCGGCGCCGTTCCGACCAAGCAGGGCAACGACTTCTCCTTCACCGATCTCGAATCCGACGTCGAAAAGGATGTGAGCCCGCCCGTAGAAGCTGTTCAATCCCGATATGCTGAGCTTCATCGACGGACATCCCGTGGGCTGTGCGCAAGCACCCGTGCAGCCGGTTCCGAACTCTCGAACCTCATGGCATCGCCTCCTGCCGGTGGCGCGCGTCGTAGACGAGCCCCTCGCCGAGATAGGTCGCCTTGACGCGCGCATCGTTGCGCACCTCGACAGGCGTTCCTTCCGCGATGACCTCACCACGATTGAGAACCATCACGCGATCTGCATGCTCGAAGACGACATCCATGTCGTGCTCGGTGAACAGCACGCCGATATTCCGCTCGCGCGCGATCTGCGCCGTGAGGCGCATGAGCTCGACGCGCTCGCGCGGTGCCATGCCGGCCGTGGGCTCGTCCATCAGGAGAAGCTTCGGATTATTGGCGAGAGCAACCGCGAGTTCGAGCCGCTTGAGGTCGCCATAGGCAAGCTCGCCGCAGGGACGCTCCGCTGCATCCTCCATGCCGACGAGTGCGAGGAGCTCATCGGCCCGCGCGCGGTGAGCACGCCCGGCAAAGCGATGGAAGGTCGTGAGATCGCGGTGATGCGACAGGAGCGCCACCTGCACGTTCTCGCGGACCGTCATCGAGGTGAAGGTCGCGGTGATCTGGAAAGTCCGGCCGACGCCCATACGCCAGAGAATGCGGGGCCGCAGGCCCGTCGTGTCCTGGCCGTTCAGACGAACCGTGCCCGTGTCCGGTCGGATCTGCCCGTTCAGGAGATTGAAGCAGGTCGTCTTGCCGGCGCCGTTCGGGCCGATGAGGGCGAGAATCTCGCCGCTCGCGAGAGAGAAGGATACGTTCCTGACGGCCTGCACGCCGCCGTAAGACTTGCTCAATCCCTCGACGGAGAGGATGGTCGTTCCCCGACTGCTCATTCCGCTGCCCTCATGCTCGTGGTCGCAAGAGCGGATTCTCCCGCGGGTTCGCGACGCCGGGCCCGGACTTCCTCGATGAACCCGACAATCCCTTTCGGGAACGCAACGACGAGAAGCACGATCACCGCGCCGAGGATGAGCTTCGAGAGCTCCGTCTGGCTCATCAGCCAGATCGCGAGCGCCTTGTAGACGACGGCTCCGGCGATCGCTCCGGACACCGTCTCGACGCCGCCGAGCAGCACCATCACGAGCCCGTCGACGGAGAGCGGGATCGCCATGTTCTCGGGGAATACGCTGCCCTTCAGGAAAGCGAACAGCGCACCGGCGATGCCCGCGAAGGCGCCCGCAATGATGAAGGCGAGCCATTGCACGCGGCCGCGATCGATGCCGACCGATTCCGCGCGCAGGACGGAGTCGCGCGTCGCCCGCAGGCCATAGCCGAAGGGCGAGAAGACCAGGATCCGGAGAGCCGCAACGCCAAGCGCTGTCACGGCGAGCGTTAGCCAGTAGAAGGCCGCCGGGCTCGAAGCCCAGGAGGAGGGCCAGACCCCGAGAATGCCGTTGTCCCCGCCGGTGACTTCGACCCACTGGAAGGCGATGGACCACGTGATCTGCGCGAAGGCGAGCGTCAGCATGGCGAAATAGACGCCCGAGAGGCGTACGCAGAACCAGCCGAACAGCACGGCGCCTACGAGGCCGAGTAGCGGGCCAGCGAGGAGTGCGACCTCCATAGGCAGGCCCGCAGCCTTGACGATGAAGGCTGCCCCGTAAGCTCCGAGCCCGAAATAGGCGGCGTGGCCGAACGAAGCCAAGCCCCCGACGGTCATTAGGAACTGGAGGCTTGCGGCGAAGAGAACGAAGACGAGGATCTCCGATCCGACCGTGAGCACGTAGGGGCCGGCCACCAGCGGAAGGAGGGCGGCGAACACGAGGATCGCGCCCGCCGCGAGACGCTCGCCCTGCGTGAACGGGCGCCAGGGTCTGATGCTCGCACCCACCGCCTGGCGGGCAGGACCTTCCGGCCGGCCGAACAATCCCCAGGGCCGCACGACGAGAACCGCAGCCATGACGAGGAAGACGAGCACCAGCGAGATCTTCGGGAAGACCAGGATCCCGAAGGCATTGAGCTCTGAGACGATCACTGCCGCGACGAACGCGCCGAAGACGCTCCCGAGGCCCCCGATCACGACCACCACGAAGACTTCGACGATGATGCGCAAATCCATCGCGTGGTTCACGGCATCGCGCGGGATCTGCAGCGCACCGCCGAGCCCGGCCAGGAACGCGCCGAGCGCGAAGACGCTCGTGAACAACCACTTCTGATTGACGCCGAGCGCCGCCACCATGTCGCGATCCTGCGTCGCGGCGCGCACGAGAACGCCCCAGCGCGTGCGGTGAAACAGCAACCAGATGAGACCGAGTACCAGAGGGCCGAGCACGATCAGGAAGAGATCATAAAGCGGCACGGGTTGCCCCATGATCTCGATGGCCCCTTTGAGGCCGGGCGCACGCGGCCCGAGGAGGTCTTCGGGGCCCCAGATCAGCAGGACGAGATCTTGCACCATCAGGGTTACGCCGAAGGTGGCGAGAAGCTGGAACAGCTCGGGTGCCCGATAGATCCGACGCAGCAGGACGATCTCGAGAAGTGCGCCGAGAACCGCAATCGCTAGGGCGGCCGCGACGAGACCGCCCCAGAAACCGAGTGTTCCAGTCAAGCGATCGGTGAGCGTATACGCGATATAAGCGCCGAGCATGTAGAAGGCGCCATGGGCGAAATTCACGATCCGCGTCACGCCGAAAATGATCGACAGCCCGGACGCGACGAGGAACAGCGAGGAGGCGCTCGCGAGGCCCGTCAGAAACTGGACGACAAGAAATTCCACGAGGCTCGCCTCTTGTGCGGTGTGCAATCACTCGCGCCTGCAAGCGCGGCAGCGCCCTGACATTCCTCGGCCGGGCGCCGTTCAGCCAAGGGCGCGGAGTCTTGTGAGAAGAATCCTTTGCCTGGAGCTGCATCCCGGCCTCCAAGGCTCGGGATGCAGCTCCAGGCAGGGCGGCTCAGCTCTCGGGCCGCATCTTCTTCACTTCTTCCGGGCTCGGCAGGTAATCGGCCCCGTCCCGATAGCTGAAATCGACCATCACGCCCTTGCCGTCGCGCACTGCCGTCTTGCCGACGAAAGCCCCGAGCGTCGACTGGTGATCCGCGGCCCGGAACGTGATCTGGCCGAAGGGCGAGCTAAGCTCGATCCCCTTGCCGGCCTCGATCATCTTGTCGGTGTCCGTCGAACCGGCCTTCGCGATGATGGCCGCGACCGACTTCATGGTCGCATAGCCGACCACCGAGCCGAGGCGCGGATAATCATTGAACTTGGCCTGGTAGGCCTTCAGGAAGGCGTCGTGCTCGGGCGTCTTGATGCCGTACCAGGGATAGCCCGTGACGATCCAGCCCTCCGGAGTCTCGTCCTTGAGCGGATCGATATATTCAGGCTCGCCCGTGAGGAAGCTGACCACGGACCGACCCTTGAAGAGACCGCGGGTATTGCCCTCGCGCACCAGCTTTACGAGATCGGGACCGAAGGTGACGTTGAGGATCGCTTCCGGCTGCGCGGCTGCGACCGCCTGCGCGACGGCGCCGGCATCGATCCTGCCCTGCGGCGGCCATTGCTCGCTCACCCATTCGATATCCGGCCGCTTCGCGGATAACAATTGCTTGAACACCGCAACGGCCGACTGGCCGTATTCGTAGTTCGGCGCGATCGTCGCCCATTTCTTGGCCGGGAGCTTCGCAGCTTCCTCGGCGAGCATCGCGGCCTGCATGTAGTTCGAAGGCCGCAGGCGGAACGTATAGCGGTTGCCGTGGGACCACGTCATCGCGTCCGTCAGCGGCTCTGCGGCCATGAAGAAGACCTTCTTCTGCTTGGCGAAATCCGCCACCGCGAGTCCGATATGGGAGAAGAAGGTTCCGGCGAGGAGCGCGACGCCTTCGCGAGAGACGAGTTCGTTCGCCGCGGTGACGGCATCCGCCGGCTTGCCGCCGTCATCCTTCGAGATCACGACGAGCTTCTTGCCGAGAACGCCGCCAGCCGCGTTGACCTCGTCGACCGCGAGTTGCCAGCCCTTGCGATAGGGCTCTGTGAAGGCGGGCAGTCCCGAATAGCTGTTGATTTCGCCGATCTTGATCTCGCCCTGCGCCCGGGCCGCCGCTCCGGCTCCGATCGCGACGAAGACGGCCAAGGCCGTCGAAATTCCCAAGCGTCTCATCGTACTCTCCCTCACTGGTCTGGTTCTGCGCCGACCGCCCTCTGTCGTCCCGGTTCGGCAGAACTCATCGATACCCTACTGCGGTCTCCGGGGCGATCCGGCGTAGCGCGGAAGATTCCGCGCTCAACAGCTCCATCCGCCCGATCTAGCGAAGCCCGTCAACACCCTTGATCTCCTCCTTCCGGAGTCCTCCGACACGCGGCAAGGGGCGTCCGCTGTCGGTGACCGCCACGGCCACGACGATCTCGTTGGCGCGCGGCGCGTCGGTGATCCGCACCTCCATCCCGTCGAAATGGCTGCGGACGAAGGCAGCATCCTTGTGGCCAAGCGGGACGTCGAGCACCACGCCGGGGCCGCCGCGCTTCTTGGATGAGGGGATCAGCGCAGCCCCTGTGCCGAGCACCTTGCGGACCGGAGCACCCAACTTGGGGTGCAGGAGCGCGGCGGCATGTTCGAGTTCGCCGTTCTCGCCGACCGCAGCCGCCTTGCCGTAGCTTTCGGCATGGGAGCCCTCGATGCCGAGGGCCGCAACGGCTCTCTCGGCGAGCAGGCCGCCGAGTTCCTCACCGGCATCAATGAGTTGCGAGAGATCCTCCTGGTAGCGCCCGGCGAAAGGATTCTCGATGACCGCGATCGCCGCCGCGCGGCGCGTCGGGGGATCGACGGGACGTCCAATCTCGCTACGGGTTTCCTCGACGATCGTCACGATCTTGCGGATTTTCACGTTCATCGCAGCCCATCCTGTCCCTTGATCTCGCTCGCCTTGAGGCCTCCGACCCGGGCATGGATGCGGGGTCCGGTCGTCATCACGAGCACGAGCGCGATTTCGTCCGCGCGCGGGCCATCAGGCACGCCGACTTCCATGGCATCGAAGTGACTGCGCACATAGGAAGCATTGATGTGCGTAATCGGCACGTCGAGGCGCGTGCCCGGCCCACCGACCTTCTTGGCCGAGGGAACGATCGCCTTGGCGTCACCGAGCGCTTCGCGCATCGCGTAGCCGCCTGGCACGTGCCAAAGAGCGCCATGCTCGAGCTCGCCGGCTGCCCCGACGATTGCACCCTTGCCATAGCCTTCGATCATGCTCGTGTCGCCGCCGAGCGCTGACACGAGATCCTTCGCCATCTGCAGGCCGAGCGGCTTCAGGTCATCCATGAACCCTGCGATCTCTTCGACATAGCGCCCGGCGAAGGGATTGCGGATCACTGTCACGATGGCGGCACGCTTCAGCGGAGTCGCCGCTGGTGGGCCACCTTCATGAAAAATCTCCTCCACGGTGACGAGGCGTTTTCTGATCTTGATCTCGGGCATGAATCCGTCCTGGTTGGATGCGTCAGGGAGCACGAAGTGCGGACACAGAGAAGAGGATGATCCACATTCCCGTGCCGCTCTCAGGCATGGACCAGCTGTGCAGCAACACGATCCGATGCCGAAACCAACGAGGCGAAGCCGACGATGCGAGTTCCGCCCTGGAGATGGAGCGCGGCGGCGTGGATCAATCCCTCGCGAATGAGATGTTCGGCAGCTGCGACGCCCTCCCGAAGCGCTGCATCGATATCCGCAAGAGAGAGTGGACCGACATCCCGCGTGACCGCAAGGCGCCTGAGATCACTGTCCGGCTGGAGTTCGCAGGCGGGACAGCGACTCACGGCTGGATGATCCGGGAGGTCGACGGCGTTCGCGACGATGGTGGCGGCCGCATCCGCTGCGGCCGCGCCCGAAGCGAGAATCGTCACCGCGTCGGCAATGCCACGTGAAAAGCTGCGTCCGCGCCAGCCACTGGTGGCGATGCCACGCACGCCGTCGCCCGCCGATAGCGTAGCGCGCCCGAAGAGGCCAGGGCAATCCGGGCGATCGATGAGCCCGATCGTGAAGGACTCGTTTCCGGACAGGTGGAGCGCGATGTCGCCGCCGTCGTTCACATAGGCCTTGTCGAGTTCCGCAGCCTCGAGCATGGCCGCGAGAATCTCCTCCGCAACCGCGCCCGCAACCGAGGCCATCGGCGTGATGAAGGTGCGATCCGCGAACGGCATCACAGCCTTCTGCATGCGCCGAGCTACCGGCCCATCTAAGGACGGATCCTCAGGCCGTGCGCGTGCGCGAAGGGAGGTGAGCTCACCACAGAGCTCGTCCAGCAAGCCGGTGAACCGTTGCGTTGCCGCCGCATAGGCCACGCGGATCGCGTCGGATTTTCCGAACACCTCGATGATGAGATCGATTGGGCCGTCCTGCAGGTGCAGTCGGCGGCCGTCGGACAGGAGCCGAACCTGCGGCGTCCGCGTCATCCGTGCGACCTCCGCGCCTGCTGCGGAGCGAAGGGCCACGGATTGTCGAGGCGATGCGGCACCTGCCGCCTTGCCTCTCCGGGCGGGAGCGAAGTCACTGGTCGAACCTGATCGAGATGGCCGCCGAGCGCGGCATAGTCGGAGAGCCGCAGCGTGAACTCGATCGGCGCCACGAGGGCCGGCGTCGGCACATAGCCGAAGGCGTTCTCGGGGACGCGCGTGACATCGACCATGAACGTGATTCCGCCGCCCGGCCAGACATAAACCGGCGCACCGCCACAGGTCACGTAGGTGAGCGCATTCTTGACGGACCGGGTGAGCCGCACCGGGTTCTCCGTCACGCCTGCGCGAAGCGAGCCACCGGCGCCGCCCATAAACAGCACGGTCGACAGAGCGGGCTCGCAGTTCTCTTGAATCCGATCGACGGACTCCCGGAGGATGTCCGGAAGCTCGCGCTGCACGGGCACGAGTTCCTCGTCGAGCTCGTAATAGGCGTGATGCTCGCCGGTCGTCGACACCATGAGCAGGCGCAGGCCCGCCCAGGCATCCTTCTTGTTGAACGGTCCGAGGATCGAGAGCGGATCGGCGATGTTCGTCCCGCCCCAGCCGGTGCCGGGCTCCGCGACCTGGAAATAGCGGCCCGGCGTCGAACGCCGCCCTTTCATCTTGATGCCGGTGTCGCGGATTCCGAGCAACTTGCCGGCCTGATGTTCGGACAGAACGCCGGTGATGTGATCGTCGACGACGACGACCTCGTCGAGCTTACCGTTCCATTGCTTTGCGAACATGCCGATCGTTGCCGAGCCGCATCCGACGCGCATGCGCTCCTCGAGAACGCCGTTGACGATCGGCGCGCGACCGGCCTGCACGATGACCGTGACTCCCTCGTCGATCGTGAGTTCCGCGGGCTTGCCGTTGCAGAGATCAAGGAGGGTGTCGCAGGTCACGCGACCCTCCTTCTTGGATCCGCCGGTGAGGTGATTCACGCCGCCGAGCGAGAGCATCTGCGAGCCGTATTCGCCCGTCGTCACATGGCCGACCGGTTCTCCCTGCGCGCGAACGATGGAGCGCTCGGGCCCGAGGTGGCGATCCGTATCGATCTTCACCTTCACGCCGCAATAACTGAAGATGCCTTCGGTGACGACCGTCACCATGTCGACGCCATCGACTTCCGCCGAGACGATGAACGGTGCCGGCTTGTAGTCGGGATAGGTCGTTCCCGCGCCGATCGCCGTCACGAAAGTGTTGCTGTCCTGCAGGATCGAGCCGTCCCACTCGCCGCGGTGGAAGGGCACGACGGTGCCGCCCTGCGCGAGCGTCCGGTCGAGCACGACATGCGGATCGACGCGCACGAGTTCGCCATTATGATTGGCGTAGCGATCGCAGGCGCCGGTCATGCCCGGCTTGATGTAGCACATCACCGGGCAGGCATCGCAGCGGATCTTGTCGTCGCGTGCGGAATCGGCCGTCACCTCGGCCGTGATTTCAGTCGTCATGAGCAGTCTTGCTCCGAGCGTGAGCCAGGATGGCGGCGCGCACCCGATCCGGCGTCGCCGGGACCCGGCGGATGCGCACACCCGTGGCATCGTGAATAGCGTTGAGGATGGCGGGAGCCGTCGGGATCAGGGCCTGCTCGCCGATGCCTTTCGCGCCGAACGGGCCGACGCTCGAAGCATCCTCGATGAGAATGGATTCGACGGGCGGCATGTCTCCGGCCGAAGGGATCAGGTAATCATGCAGGTTCTCGCCGCGGCCGGGATGGAATTCCTCCATCAGGGCGAGGCCGAGACCCTGCGCCGCACCGCCCTCGATCTGGCCTTCGATCAGCGTCGGGTTGATCGCGCGGCCGACATCGTGCGCCGCGGTGATCTTGAGGACCTTTACGGTGCCGGTCTCGGTATCGACGGCGATCTCCACCATGTGGGCGCCGAACCCGTAGACGGCGTAAGGTTCGCCCTGGCCGTCGGAATCGAGCGGGCTCGTCGGTGGATCGAAGGTTGCCTCGCCGGTCACGGCGTAACCGTGATCGTCGAGGTCGCAGCCCTGGAGATCGATCACGCGCGTGTGCTCGCCATCGATGACGCATACGCGTCCGTTCTCGAACACGATCGCAGCGTCGTCTCCCGCATTGGCGCGGCGCAGAAGCTCGCTGCGCAGGGCGCGCCCCGCTCGCTCCGCAGCCTTGCCGGTGACGAAAGTCTGACGCGAGGCTGATGTCTTGCCGCAATCCGGCGTGAGATCGGTATCCGCGGAGACGAGATCGAACAGCGCGATCGGCGCACCGATCGCATCGGCACAGATCTGCGTGATGACGGTGTTCGAGCCCTGCCCGATATCGACGGCGCCCTGATGGAGGGCGAAACGTCCGTTCGTCTTCAGTCCGACCCGGATCGTCGAGGGGTTGGGCAACGAGGTGTTGCCGCAGCCATACCACATCCCGGCGACGCCGACGCCGCGCCGCACGGGGCCGGTCGCCATGGCGTTGAACGCATTCGCTTCCGCACAGGCGCGCTTCCAGTGCGACTCGAGTGCCTCGAAACAGGCCCGGATGCCGACGCCTTCGCCGAGCACCTGGCCGGTGATCGTCGGTAGATCCGCGCGCAATGCGTTCACGAGGCGGAACTGCAGGCGGTCCATCCCAAGCCGCAGCGCGAGTTCGTCATAGAGCTGTTCCTGCGCGATCGCGGCCTGGGGCACGCCGAAGCCCCGGAACGCGCCCGCGGGAACGAGATGGGTGTGAACGGCCCGCGTCAACGCGCGGTAATGGGGCACGTAATAGGGGCCGGATGCATGGACGGGCACGCGGTTCGCGACCGTCGGGCCCCAGGACGAATAGGCGCCGGTGTTGAAATCGCCCGCGAAATCGAGCCCGACGAGCTTGCCGTCCCGGGTTGCGCCGGCGCACGCCCGGATTCGCGCCGGATGGCGCTTCGTCGTGGTCATGATCGATTCGGGGCGGGTATAGACCATGCCGACCGGTCGTTTCAGCCGCCATGCCGCCACGGCAATGAAGGGCTGAACGGAGAGATCGAGCTTCGACCCGAAGCCGCCGCCAACCGCGGTCGGAATGATGCGCACGTCCTGCGGCGCGATCCCGAGGATGCGCGCGACGTCGTCGCGGTCCATATAGGGTGCCTGCGTGCAGGCCGCGATCTCGATGCGGTCGCCGACGCGCCGTGCATAGCCGGCCTCGGGCTCGATATAGGCGTGTTCCACGAAGCCGGTTTCGAACGCGCCCTCGACGACGACATCGGCGCTTGTGAGCGCCTGCTCGACATCGCCGCGCACGACACGGCCATGGACGAGCACGTTGCCCGCGCGGGACGCGTGCACGAGCGGCGCTCCCTCGGCGAGGGCAGTATCCATGCTCATGATCGCCGGGAGCTCCTCCCATCGGATCGGGAACGTGCCGAGATCGAGCTCCGCCATGGCGCTCGCGTCGCCCACGATGGCCGCCACCGCCTCGCCGCGAAAACGAGCTTCATCGGTTGCGAAAACCGGCTGATCGGCGAAGGGAGGGATGACGCCATAGATGTTCTCGCCCGGCACATCGGCCGCGGTGAGGACAGCGACGATTCCGGGATGCGCCGATACGAAGCCCTGGAGATCACCGAACGTGAATCGCGCGCGATGATGGGGAGAGCGGATCGCCCGCAGGACGAGCGTATCAGCGGGCCAGGCATCGGCTCCGAAATGCTCCTTCCCCTCGACCTTCCGGCGCCCGTCGAGGCGCGTGATGCGCGCGCCGACGGCGTGCCCGGGCTCGGGCAGCGTCTGCGGCTCTGGCGTAGTGCGGGCATCGAGGACCGCTTCCACGATCTTGCGGTATCCGGTGCAGCGACAGAGCACTCCGCCGATCGCATCGAGCGCTTCGCTTTCCGTGGGAGCAGGATTGGCATCGAGGAGGGCCGTTGCCGCAACGAGCATCCCCGGGGTGCAGATGCCGCACTGGGCGGCGCCGTGGCGGAGGAACGCATCCTGCAGACGCGCGGCGTTTTCGGAGGCTGCGCCGAGGCCTTCGATCGTCGTCACGGAGCGGCCTTCCGCCTGTCCGACTGCGACGAGACAGGAGCAGACCGGAGCCCCGTCGAGGAGCACCGTGCAGGCTCCGCAATCGCCCGCATCGCAGCCGAGCTTGGTGCCTGTGAGCCCGAGCTCGTCCCGCAGCACGGCACTGAGGCGTCGCGCAGGCGGAGAAGAGATCTCCACTGGGCGGCCGTTCAGGCTGAAGCAAACTCCGGTTTCCTGGGCGAGCGACGTGACGCGATCGAGCATCGTTCAGGACTCCGGGAGGCAGGCATCAAGGGCGCGGCGCACCAGCGTCAGGGCCGCATCGCGCCGGTATTCGGCAGTCGCCCGCACGTCGCCGATCGGGGTGAGGGAGGTGAGATGCTCGCGCGTCACGCGATTGCCGAGCCCGCTGCCAATGGGTGCGCCGACGAGATCCTGCTCGAGCGCGCGCAGCCGCTGCGCGACCGCCGAACAGGCTCCGACCGCGATGCGTGCCTGCGAGACGCGCCCGTCACGGTCGCTCTCGACGATCGCCGCGACCATGGCGATCGAGATCACGAGATAGCGCCGTGCCCCGAGCTTCAGAAATGCGGAGCGCCCTTCGATCGTGCGCGGAACGATGATCGCGGTGACGAGCTCGCCGGGCCGGATGGCCGTCTTGCGGTAGCCGGTGATGAATTCTTCGAGGGGCAGGTGTCGTTCGCCGGCCGTCGAGCGTAGCTCGACGACGGCATCGAGGGCGAAAAGGGGCGGAACGCCATCGGCAGCTGGTGAGGCATTGCAGAGATTGCCCGCAACGGTGCCGGCATTCTGGATCTGGATCGATCCGACTTCCCGCGCGGCTGCCTTCAGGGCATCGAAGGCGCGTGGGAGGGGTGTCGCGACGAGGGTGCTCCAAGTCGTCCGCGCCCCGATCCGTATCTCGTTGGCCGTGACCGATACACCGGCCAGCTCGCCGATGCCCGAGATGTCGATCACCGGCTCGCGGAGCGGCCTGTCGCCGAGGGTCGGAAAGAAATCCGTGCCTCCCGAGAGGACGCGGCCTCCATGCGCAGCCAGTGCCTCGACGGCCTCCCCCAAAGTTCCGGGCCGGAGATACATCGATCCCATCCTTCGGCGACCTACGGTCGGTAGGCTTTACCCTTCGGCCGCGGTTCATCCTCACCTAATTCGTTTGTATGCTAACAGGCTGCACGCCTCCATCGGACCTGTCAAGCGGGTCGCCGAGCTGCCCTGCGAGGCGCCTCGAGCGGGGCATTTGTGGAGCTGTCACGCTCAGGATGAGCGTGCCGCGAAACACTCGCGATGCGGAGATCGCTGCGCGGAACGGTGCCGGTTCCGGGCCGATCGGCTCTGTGGAGCCGTCCCGCGTTTCTCTATTGATTACTCGATGGCGGTGATTTCACTCTCGCGAACCGCGCGCTCCCCGGCCTCGGATTTGATCCGGTAGGAAGGCTCGCCCGTCTGGTCTGCCGGCATGAGCCGGATCACCTCGTAGGTATCGCTCGAGTTCAGCCGGGCGTCCGAGTAGCTCGTGCGCGTCAAGCGGACGATCTGGCGAATCTTGAACTTGTGGGCCATGGAATCTCCTCCCTCGCTACGGTGAAGCGTGGCCACACGCCGGAATTCCGCAACCAAGGCGTAACGCCGGGCTCCGCGACAGCGAAAGACGAGTAATGGTATCCGCTCTTGCGAGGGGATGCCACTCGGATCGAGACTCACGAGAGTGGACGAACGGTGCGCGGGGGAGGGGGACAGGCTGCGCCAGCAATCATATCCCCCAACCCACGGCTATTTCCGCTTCTTGGCCTTGCGCGCGGCGTAGCGCGCATCGCGGGCTGCCTTGCGTTCGGCCTCGAGAGCGGCCTCGCGGGCGAGCTTCTCTTGATGCTCCTGCTCCTCTCGGGCGAGGCGCTCCTCGAGCTCGGCTTTCTCGCGGGCGATCCGCTCGGCTTCGCGACGCTCTTCCTCGGCGCGCCGGGCGGCTTCACGCTCGGCGATGCGGGCTTCGCGCGCAGCGGCTATCGCAGCTCTTTCGGCTCGGCGCGCCACGACGGCCGGATCGTCCGCCGGTGGACGTGAGCGGAAGCGCTCGAGCATGTCCTTTCGCGCGGCCGAGGCCGCGCTCAATCGGTCACCTAATTTGTCGTTCCTGTAGCCGCCCATCTTCCTTTTTCTCGGCTCGTGATATGGCCGATCCTCGTCAGCGCACTCGTTTGATCCCTGAGATCGTTCCTTCGGGAAGGAGGCCCTGTTCCTGCTGCTCCTTCGCGATCGGCCCGACCAGGCGATCATCGATCAGCCGTCCTGTCGCATCTACCCACATATAGGCTGTTCGGCCATCGTCATAGTTGACGGCAAACATGATGGACTTCGCGGGGGCAGGTCTGCGGAATTTATACATGGCGTCCTCTCGTTTGGGCGCCCCGGGGCCGGAGCGCGTGAAAGCACTGGACAGGATCGCAGTCCAGGCTCTCAGGGTGGACGCATCTCTCATCCATTTCGGGGAGCGATGCGTGAAAGAAAAGCCGCCCTGAGGAGGGCGGCTTCGTGGGCCGTACAGCATGCATGCTACACGGCGGAATCCATCCCTTACGCGGTCTGGATGTTGTTGACGGCGATCTTGCCGGTGCGGCGGTCTTCCGCCGTGTCGAAGGATACCTTCTGGCCCTCGACGAGGCTGCGCAGACCTGCGCGCTCGAGAGCCGTCGCATGGACGAACACGTCCTTGCCGCCGTTGTCCGGCTGAATGAAGCCGTAACCCTTGGTTTCGTTGTAGAATTTCACTGTGCCAGTATTCATGGCAGAGGCCTTATCACTGCTTGGGTGCACGTGAGTGCAAGGTGCTTCGATGCAATCTCACACTCGGTTCGTCGAAATTTGGAAAGAAAGTCCAGAACGTGCGCCTGGCTGTGCCAAGGCGTAACGGCCCGATCGTCCGGCCAAAGTCGATGAACGTATATTTAGGTGCCGGGAGGTCATTTGGCAAGCCTGCCGAGGGATCAATGTTCCCATGCTGAAGGCTGGCGGCAGGAAAAAGACAACCCTTGCCGTAATCAAGATGTCAATTTTTGCAGGACTTATACAGTGCTGATCTGAATGGCATTGAGTGGTTCTGCATACTTGACTTCATCTCTGACAGGTCGATCGCGTCGTCATCCTCCACGCAATCCGGGCTTGCAAGATGGCGTGCGACTTCGCGATCCTTCCTGGCGTTGCGAGCGGAGCGATCCAGGAGTGTATCCGTCGAGGGGTAGATTGCTTCGCCTGCGGCTCGCAAGGACGGAGAGGCGGTGGAAAGGGCAGCGCATCACGTCTCCCGCTCGCAAGGACGGCAGTGGGTCCGGTGTCATTCCGCTTCCGGTGTTGCTCCTCGCTCTCACACCCTCTGCGTCATTGCGAACGAAGTGAAGCAATCTACCCCATCGACGGATGGCTCGCCTCCGGCTCGCAATGACGAAAGTAGAGACGGAACTTGCACTTCAGCAACGGAAAAACACCCGTAGCTCGGCTGCCCTCAGCGTCAGTCGCAAACCCGCACACGGCGGATGACGTGTTCGCCCCAGCGGTTGATGTGACGCCTCACGATCACGCGGCAATCGTCGAAGCGACCCCAGCCGGGCCGTCCGAAGACGGGCCGGGCGCGATGCCAATGAGGTCCCGGGCGCCCATAGGAGCCGCGCCAATCCCGGCGATCGTATTCATGCTGGCGTGGACGATCGAAATGGTCACCGCCGGAGAAGCGGTCGTCGTCGCCGACATAACGATAGTCGCCGACTCTGATCGTGACGCCAGCGTCGGAAGCCTGTGCGGCACCGCCCAGGGCGAGGAGCGCCAGCAGGCCAATCGTCGAAGTCCGAAGGGTGGCTTTCATCAGAATGATCCCGGTGCCGTCCTCACCGTGAGGCCGGCGATGGGATCAATGTGCGGCATCGCCCTTGAAGTTGGACCGAACGACTTCTTCAGCGGATGTTCAGGCGTGATGCACTGCTTCGCGCAGGGACTGAACTTGCTTCAGCGCGCGATGATGGTGAGGTCCGTGGATGCCAGCTTGCGCCGCAGCACGGCCATCCGGGCCTCGTGAGCAGCCCAGAAGGCGCGAGCCCTCGTTTTGGCCGAAAGTCGCGTGCGGGTCTCTGCAATTCGCGCCCGCTGAACCGCGATGAAGCCGGCGGTGCGGGACATGGGTCGCGATGACACGATGCGAGGTGCCTTTGCGGCGTCGGGCGCCGGAATGAAGTCCGGTTCCGGCACGGGAGCCGCCAGGACCGGATGATCGGCCCCGTAGCCGAGCAAAGCGAGATGCACCTGGACACGCCGGCAGTATTCGACGCTGAGCGGGCTCATGCGCTCCTCGCCGTGCCCGGCTCGATATTTCATCAGGGCGCGGCACAGGTCACCGCCGGCCAAGCGCCAGGCTCGGGCCAGATAGGTGACGCCGTAACGGATATTGTTCTCGGGCTGCGCCAGCTCCGCGTCCGATCCCTCGAAGCCGAGCATTGCCGCCGTGCTCGGCCTGACCTGCATGAGACCGATTTCACCGACGCCGCCGATCGCCGCCGCGTTATAACCGCTCTCGACGCTCATGACCGCGTCGGCGATCGCCGGAGGAAGACCACGCGCGGTGGCCTCGCGTGTGATGATCGGCAGATAGGTTACACGAGAGCCTGGAAGGCGAGCGAGGCCTTCGGCGGCAAGGAACGCTTGCTCGGTGAGCGGCCGGATTTGTGGAGGAAGGGGCAGCTTCGGAAATTCAGCGGCGCTCCCGCTGCTCTCTGCCCAAGCGGTGGATACGAGAAAGATCGAAAAAATCGCGCAGGATGCGACCGCCGCAGAAGATGCGCAGTTCATTGCCCCCAAGCCCCGAAAATAGTGTTCTGTCGTCAAACGAATGTCGATCTTTAAACTGGCACGGGCAGTTTGAGCAAATCAGGTTAACATTCTGCCGAGCTTCGGATCGGGCTGCGTCTGATCGAAAAATTTCTGCCACGCTTCCGGATCAGGATCGTGCGATGAGCCGATTCAGCCTGAAACATCAGCAGGTTGGCCCTAGAAACCCTAGGTCCGCCCACTACCGGAGAGGATCGGCCGGCGCGGCACCACGACGCGGCCAAAATCCTCTGTGACCGGCTCCCGAGAACATACTCAGATCTGGAGCCGCCGAGCCAAACTGCACTTGGCTCTATCGAGCAAGGCCCTACTGTGCTTTGGCATGCTCACCTAGAGCAGCGACACTGTAATCCGTCGTCACTACACCGAGGTGAACATGCAACGAGATCTACGCTCTACGTCGTGAGTTCCTCCGCGCGTGCTGCAATTCTTTCATATGCGTCCTTGAGAGGATCACGCACCTGAAGTAAGGGCGACAATCCGAGTAGCATAAGGGCTCTTAAATGCTCGCGCGCGCTGTCATAGCCCACCAGCGGCGCAAACGGCGTCATCGCCGGACGCGGCTCCTTGCTGTAGAGGCGCTCGTACTCAATAAAATTCGTGAAGCTCTCATGGTCGCTGTCTTGGAGAAGGCAGGTTTCGGCAGGCGCTCCTTCGGCCAGGATGACTTCGTGCGTGTCCAGCACGATATGGAAATACTCGATCGCCTGCAGGTCCATAGAAGGCGCAGGCGCGATCGAGATACCGTTCACGAGTTCCTTCACGGGCATGAGGACCCCGTCGATGAACAGGGCGTGGCTGGGCGAAAGATAAAGGTCTGTGTGAGGAGTCTTCTCGTCGAGGGCGAAACGCGAGATGCGGATTGGAACGACATTCTCGTTCCAGTTGGCGCCGCTCTTCTTGAAGGCATGGCGGCCGATCCATTTGATCTGCATCGCCTTGCCGCGCACCGTTTCGACGAGGTCCCCGATCTCGAGATCCTCGATGCGAACTCCGCCGGTGGGCGTCAGAATGGAGGTGCCTCGGAGAAAACAGTGATGTTCGCCTCGATGCGGGTTGCCGCGGCCAAGATCCCAGCCAAAGGCGTTACCGTTGCCTTTCTTGGCGTTTGCCGGTGATGACAGCGTTGTAGCCGCCAGTGTGCTCAGGGCTGCCACTTTGGCACTCGCCGCAGCGGCAAGACCCAGGAAATGACGCCGCGCACGATTCACAGGTCGGTAACGTTCCGTAGCTCGTGACATGGCAGACCCCCAGTCGAAAGCATTCCTCTGCCGGAGAGTAGATCGTTTCCAGATTGGCGAGAAAAGAGTGTCTACTCCCAAAAGCTGGGTACTACTTTTTGACAAGGAGGTCATTCGCGTTTTTTGACGGGTTCTGCTCTGGTGATCCTCAAAGCGCCTTCCGCTTGGATGCGCCATCGCGATTTCGCATCTCTCTCCCCGTTACAGGTTCGAACCGCGTTGCTCCGTCTGTGCCTCATGAGGCTGCTGCCGTGACGTAGCCGGTCAGGGGAGAGAGTTCGCTCGCTCAGCGAGCTCTCAGTGCATCTCGCCAATACTGAAGCGAAGTCGGGTTGACCGGCGCACCGGCGGCCTCGTGCAATGCCATCACACAGTCAAGGAAGGCCCGCGCGGAGGAATGTCCCAACAACAGCGAAACGCTCTGGAGAATGCGGGTGATCCGAAGATGGTTGTGGTCATAGCGCTGCAGCCAGTGATCCGTCCTCTCATAGAACGTGATCATCCGGTCGACTGCGCGTTCGAGCGTCGCGATGGCCACCGGGTCGGACTTGATGGCCGCGATATCCGCATCGGACAAGATGGGCGAGCCGGGAACTGCGGAACTTCGAGTCGGGAGCGGGAAGAGCCACTGGACCCAGTCGTGACTCCTCTCCAGTTCCCAATCCGAAAGAGCAATCACGTCTGCAGCCGTTCGGCCCCGGGCATCCGTCCCGCGACCCGCGAGATAGCGGACCAGTTCCGACGCCATCGAACGATCTCCCGGCAGGCAATACCAATGAACCTCGTGCTGGCGACTGCCGCGATGCCCGGTGGCGACGCGCGTAAGGCACCGCGTCGGATCTCGGCTTCACGCGCGTGCTGCAGCGGCATTCACGTTGCAGCACGCAGAATCTCACGTCATTGCTGGGCCTGCTGACGCAGCAGTGGTGTGATGTTTCGCACGGTCACGCGGCGATTCTCCCGTTCGGCCTCCTGCGTGTCGACCTTGAGGTACTGCTCGCCATAGCCCTGCGTGGTGAGATTCTCCGCAGGGATGCGGAACCGCTCCGTCAGGATGGTTGCAACCGTCTCCGCGCGCCGGTCCGACAAGGTCAGGTTATCGACGTCCGATCCGACGGCGTCCGTGTGGCCCTCGATCAGGAAGATGTCGTCGGGGCTGCGGTCGAGCGTTCGGCGGATCGCATCCGCAACGCCCCGCAAAGCTCCGACCTGATCAGGGCTCAACTGCCAGGAGCCGGAATCGAAGGTTACCGTATCGACGTCAACGCGACGGACGCGCTCGCGCACAGCCCTGCTGTAGCGCACTTCATCGAGATTGTAGCGCCGCTCGATCCGTTCGACGGGGGGAGCCGTGAAGGCTTCATAAAGATCCTCCGGCGACGCCCGCTCGACCTCGACGATATACTTGTCGCGGGGAATGGTGATCCTGGGCGGCGGAAGCTCGACGACCTCCTCCATGAAGACGCGCCGGTCGCGGGGGCGTCCGCCATACTCGTTCTCGATCAGGACCGTCTCCTGGCCTCTCGGGTCACGCCGTACGCGCCGGATCAGGTTGCCGTAGGAGTCGCGGACGGTGACGATCTCGACGCCGTTCGGACGCCGCAAAACCGTGACCTCGTCGTCGCCACGGCGCTCGACGCGCACGTCGGCATCCTCGTAGGACCGGCGGAATCGAAGCGTGTCGTCGTGGCGGATGAACTCGCGACCATCCTCGCGCACGATGAAGCGGTTGCCCGGCTCCTCGATGATGACGCGGCGTCCGCCGTCCTCGACGCGCTCTCTCCGCAACGACCGCAACTCGTCCACGCGCACGCCGCGGTCGGTCTCGATGCCCGGCGCGAAGCGGTCCGACAAGGGAGCGAGCTGCCCGGGTAGCTCCTGGCGAGGCGCCGGTGCTTGGGCCGGTGCCTGCAATTGCGGCGTCGGCTGAGTCGCCTGCGGGGCGGGAGCAGGTGCTGCCGGAGCAGGAGTCGGTGCCTGCGCGGGAGCCGGCTGGGTGGGCGCGGTAGGCTGCGCCCGTGGGGCAGGTGCAGGCTGCTCGCTGCGGGCGGGTGGCGGTGAGGCCGGAGGCTGTGCCTGCGGAGCCGGTGCGGTGGGGCGGGCAGGCGGGGCCTCCCGCTCCGGTCGAGGAGCCTGCTCGCGATGCTCTTCGCGCTGTTGATCCCGGTCACGGCGCTCGCCCCGGTCGCGCCGTTCTTCCCGATCGCGACGCTCGTCGCGCCGCGGCTGATCGGATGTCCGTTCGGTCGCATCCGGCGCGGCAGTTGCTGGTGGCCGGGCCGCAGGTGGCGTCCGCGGCGCGGGCGGGCTCTCATCCGCGGGGGTGCGTTGCGGAGATGCGGCAGGCCGTTGCGGTGCCGTGGACCGTTCCGCAGGTTCCGCATCCCGCTGCGTCGGGCGAGGAGCCGCCGGCGCTCGCTCCTCTTGCGTGCGCCGCTCGCGTGTCTCGGGAGCGGCTGGCGCGGCGCGGCGCGGTGCCGGCTCCTCGCGACCCGCTCCTTCGGGAACGCGTCCACGCTCTGCCGCTGGAGGCCGCTCGCCCTCGCGAGCTCCCGGAGGAACTCCGCGGCGGGGGGCAGATTCCTCGCGCCCGGCTCCTTCCGGAGGGCCCCGCCGTTCCGCGCCCGCGGGCCGCTCGCCCCCGCTCTCGCGGGCACCCTCCCGTGGCCGGCGCCGCTCGGGCCGTTCCGCGTCGTCACCCTGCGGCTGAGCCTGCGCGACCGTGTAGGGCGTCGGGCTTGCTGTTCCAATGGAGGTGACCAGCGGCAGCGCGGCGAGGGCCGTACCGGTGAGGAGAGATGTAAGCAGGAGCCTGGAAATCATGAACCACGCACTGACAAAACACAGGAAGCGAAGAAACTCCGCATTGGGGCGATCGTTCCTCTGCCTGCTGCGTCGATGAGGCGAAAACGAGGCAGCCGTCGTGGATCCGCAGTATCGGATGTTCCCAGGGCGGCCGCTGGCGCAGTATGGATCGCGGGCGGCCGCGGACCGGCCCGAATCCCTGGAGGCCTTGAAGTCATGTTCCAGCCGCTCGTGATCACCGTGGCCCCGAACGGCGCCCGCCGCGGCAAGTCCGACCATCCCTCCCTGCCGATGACGCCCGACGAAATCGCACGCGAGGCGGCGCGGTGCCATGAGGCCGGCGCAGCGATGATCCATCTGCATGTGCGGGACAGTACCGGCGCGCATGCGATCGATCCGGACCTCTATCGCGAAGCGATCGCGGCCGTCCGGCACGAGGCCGGGGAGGAGATGATCATCCAGGTCACGACCGAAGCCGTCGGACGGTTCACGCCTGCCGAGCAGATGGCGGCGATGCGCACGCTCCGGCCGGAGGCGTTTTCGGTCGCCGTGCGCGAACTCATCCCGGACGAGGCGACCGAGGGACCTGCCGCTTCGTTTCTCGCCGAGGAGGCCCGGCGCGGCACGCTCGTCCAGCACATCCTCTACGATGCCGAGGATGTGAGCCGTTTCATTGGGCTCGTCGACCGGGATGTGATCCCGACCTCCGGCGCGAGCGTGCTCTTCGTCCTCGGCCGCTACACCCGGGGCCAGCAATCCGCGCCCGAGGATCTCTTGCCGATGCTGGCTCGCTGGACGCTGCCGCTGCCGTGGAGCCTCTGCGCCTTCGGCCGGCGTGAAGCTGCCTGCGCCACGACGGCCGCCTGTCTGGGGGGCCATGCACGCGTCGGCTTCGAGAACAATCTCCACCGGCCCGACGGTGCTCTGGCGGCCGACAATGCGGAACTCGTTGTAGGGCTTGCGTCAGTTGCGCATGCGCTCGGCATTCCGACCGCTACGGCCGACGAGGCGCGCGCTCTGTTTGCAGCAGTCCGTGCGTGAAACCATCCGGATCCACTCCGTCACTGCGAGCCGCAGGCCGTACGCACAACCCATTCCGACACACCCGTCCTTGCGAGCCGGAGGCGAAGCAATCTACCCTTCGATGGATGCGCTGCGGGATCGCTTCGCCCCAAGCGCAACGACGGGGAGGGCGCGGGCCCGGAGACGCTACACCGTCTCCGTCGCTGCCCCTTGCGGATGACGCGGCGAGGACGTGCGCTGCACGGAAGGCATGCGCCGCCGCTGTAGCCACCAGATTAGTCCCGCGAGGGCGAGGGCGGGCAAATAGATCCACACCGCGGAGGGCCGATCGGGATTCGGCTGATAGACGGCATTGATCTTGTAGCCGGCCTCAAGGCCGAGCCGCTCGGCATAGGATCCGAACTGCACGTTCGTGATGGTGAGTTGGTCTCCAGCGCCAAGAACGGTGAGGCCTGCTGCCCGCAGGCGTTCCTGCGGTGTCGGCTTCGGATCGCCGAGCGGCAGGCTGATCGTCTTGCGGACGTCGTCCCCTTCGATGCTGATTCCTTCGACGACCAGAGCGATGCGCCGATCCGGCGGCGCCTGCTGGACTTGGTTGAGGAATTCGCGCGCAGGAAGCTCGACGTGCGCGGGGTTCACGAAATCGAGGAAGAAGTCCGGGCGGAATAGGGCGAAGCACGCGACGAGCAGTACGGCGCTTTCCCACAAGCGGCTTCGCGTTGCGAACCAGTTCATCGTCGCAGCGGAGAAGAGTAGGATTGCCGACATCGAAACCATGATGACGACCGCAAGCTGCGTCCAGCTCTCGACACCGATCAGCAGCATCTGTGGATTGAAGATGAACACGAAGGGCAGAATGGCGGTACGCAGGGCGTAGAAGCCGCCCTGCAGGCCCGTAGCGATCGGATCTTCGCGCGAGATTGCGGCCGCTGCGAAGGCAGCCAATCCCACCGGCGGCGTGATATCCGCCATGATCCCGAAGTAGAACACGAAGAGATGGACGGCGATGAGGGGAATGGCAAGCCCCGCCTGCGCGCCGAGCTCGACCACGACCGGCGCCATAAGCGTCGCGACGAGAATGTAATTGGCGGTCGTCGGAATCCCCATGCCGAGGACGAGGCTGACGGCGCCGACCATGAATAGCATCACGATCACGTTGCCGCCGGAGATGAACTCGACGAACTCCGTCATCATCAGGCCGAGGCCGGTGAGCGTCACGGTGCCGACCACGATGCCGGCCGTCGCCGTTGCGATCGCGATGCCGATCATGTTGCGGGCCCCGAGGGCGAGACCCTCGGTAAGATCACCGAGCGCGCCGCGCGCCGCCGGCACGATCGACTCTCGGCGGAAGAGAGCGAGGAGCGGGCGTCGCGTCACCACGATGCCGATGATCGAGGCCGTGGCCCAGAAGGCTGACAGGCCCGGCGACATCTCCTCCACCATCAGGCACCATAGGAGCACCACGATCGGGATGAGAAAATCGAGGCCCGTCCGGGTGACATCCCAGGCGCGGGGCAGCTGCACGATCGGCGCATTGGGGTCGTCGAGCTCGAGATCCGGATACCGGGACGAATACCACACGGTGCCGAGATAGAGAGCGAATCCCGCGATCGCGAGAATCCACGGGGCTTCCGCGCCGAAAGCCGCCTGCGCAGCCTGCACGCCGTAATAGAGCAGACACAGCACGATGACTGATCCGGCGAGTCCGAGACCGGTCCGCATGAAACGCATCTGCGCCGGCATCGGCTCGCGCGGGATCGGCTTGGAATCGATCTTCAGCGCCTCGAGATGCACGATGTAGAGGAGCGCCACATAGGACGCGACCGCCGGCAGGAAGGCATGCTTCACGATCTCGGAATAGGGGATCCCGACATACTCCACCATCAGGAAGGCCGCGGCGCCCATGACCGGCGGCATGATCTGACCGTTGATCGAGGAGGCAGCCTCGATGGCGCCGGCCTTCACACCCGATAGCCCGGTGCGTTTCATCAGCGGGATCGTGAAGATGCCGCCCGAGACCACGTTCGAGACCGAGGAGCCTGAGACGACGCCGTTCAGCGCCGACGACACGACCGCGACTTTCGCGGGTCCGCCACGCAGATGGCCGAGCAGGGCGATCGAGATCTGCATCATCCAGTTGCCGGCGCCGGCCTTGTCGAGCAGCGTCCCGAACAGGACGAAGAGGAACACGAAGCTCGTCGAGACGCCGAGCGCGATTCCAAACACGCCCTCCGTCGTGAGCCATTGATGTTGCAGAAATTTCTGCATCGAGGCGCCCTTGTGCTGAAGCACGTCGGGCATGTAGGGCCCCGCAAAGGTATAGAAGATGAAAACGCAGGCAACGACCACCATCGGGAGCCCGAGTGTCCGGCGCGTCGCCTCGAGCAGCAGAATGATGCCGATCCCTGCAGTGACGAGATCTATCATGATCGGCTGGCCTGGACGAGTCGCGAGCTCGCGGTAGAACAGGAACAGATAGGCGCCAGCGAAGGCGCCGAGCACCGCCAGTACCCAATCGGCTGCAGGGATATAGCTGCGGGGCGAGGAGCCGAAGGCCGGGTAGGCAGTGAACGCGAGGAGGAGACCGAAGCCGAGATGGATCGCGCGTGCCTCGGTGTCGTTGAGGATGCCGAAGCCGAAGATGAACGGCAGCGGCGACGCATACCAGAGCTGGAAGAGCGACCAGGCGATTGCGACACCGGTGAGTGCGGTTGCGAGTGCTCCGGTCGGCTTGCGGCCGCCGGTATCCGCCTCAGCGACGAGTTGCTCGAGCTCGGCGGACCGGGCGAGCGGTGCCTTCTGATCTGGCGCAGCGGGCGTATATCCCGGTTGCTTCGCGAAGCGATCCGCGTGCGTGGTCATCGCGCAGCTCCTTATCCGGTATCCGGCATGGCGCAGGGCGGCCTGTGGGCCGCCCTGTTGGCAGGCTGCTTACTGGATCCAGCCCTTTTCCTTGTAGTACTTGGCTGCGCCGGGATGCATCGGGGCCGAGTTCCCGTCCTTGATCATCTTCGTGGGCTCGAGATTCGCGAAGGCCGGGTGCAGCGACTTGAACTCGTTGAAGTTCTCGAACACCGCTTTAACGACCTGATAGACGGTCTCGTCAGACACCTTCGCCGAGGTCACCATCGTGGCGAGTACACCGTAGGTTTCGGTCGGGTCCGGGTTGCCGGCGTAGAGCTTCCCGGGAATTGTGGCCTTTGCGTAGTAGGGGTTGTCGGCGACGAGCTTGTCGACGTCCGGACCCGTGATCGAGACGAGCTTCGCCCCGCAGGTGGTCGTCGGATCTTGGATGTTCGCGGAAGGATGGCCGACACCGTAGAAGAAGGCGTCGATCTTGTTGTCGCAGAGGGCGGGGCCGTGCTCGTCCGCCTTGAGCTCCGAGGCGAGGGAGAAGTCAGCCAGTTTCCAGCCCAGTGCCCCAAGCAACTGCTCCATGGAGGCCCGGGTGCCGGAGCCCGGATTGCCGACATTCACGCGCTTGCCCTTGAGCTCCTGGAACTTCGTGACGTTGGCCTCCTTGCGGGCCAGAACCGTGAATGGCTCCGGGTGGACCGAGAACACGGTGCGCAACTCATTGAACGAGCCGCTCTCCTTGAAGGCGGCAAGGCCTTTGAGAGAATTGTATTGCACGTCGGACTGAGCCAACCCGAAATCGAGCTCACCCGCGCGGATCGTGTTCACGTTGAAGGCGGAACCGCCGGTCGATTCCACCGAGCAACGGATGCCGTGACTCTTGCGATCCTTGTTCACGAGGCGGCATACGGCGCCGCCGACCGCGTAATAGACGCCCGTGACGCCGCCCGTTCCGATCGTGACGAATTTCTGCTGCGCCTGCGCGGCACCTGCCGTGAGAAGGGCGATGCCGATCGAGACGGTCGTCGCGAGCAAACCAGAACGCTTCATCAAGACTCCTCCTTGGACTGTTCCGGCACGATGGCCGGTTTTCCCCGATCTATTCCGACTGCCCCCGGTGGGCCGGAGATCGTCGATGCGCAACCATCGGGGGAACAGCCCAGTTTGTCCAGTTGCCGGATGTAAGGTGGCTCTTGCCGTGATGAGGGCTTGGCTCTTGCGCCCCTCGCCTGATGGCAATCGGGCGCTATGCCAGGAGGGTACAGCCCCTTCCATTGCACTGCCGTCATGGCGAGCCGGAGGCGGCGCGCACAGCCCTTTCCGCCGCACTTCCGTCATTGCGAGCCGCAGGCGAAGCAATCTACCCCTCGACGGATGCGCTTTTGGATTTCTCCTTGGGCTCGCCATGACGAAGAGGGAATGAACTTCAGGCGCGCTTCCGTCATTGCGAGCCTAAGGAGAAGTCCAGTTTGTCTTAGAATACAGTCTTCTACGGAGAATGCGCCGCCTCGACCTGCATCAGCGCTTCACGCATGAGTCCTCGAAATTCAGGGTGATCATAAAGGTCGTTATGACCAGCATCATCCAATGTGCGATCGAAAACCAGGTTCCGGCTTGCGCTGCGCAGCGGCTCCGTGCGGGACGGCGGCACGACCGTGTCGCGGCCCGCCGCGAGGATAGCAATTGGCACCGAGGCCTCGCGCAGGAAGTCGATCGTCGGCATACGGTGCTGTAGCAGCAACCGGACGGGCGCCCACGGGAAATGATCGCGCGCGAGAGCCTCGAGCGAGTCGAACGGCGTCACCAGGACCGCGCCGGAGATCGGACGATGTCGCGCGAGATAGGCTGCCGCGCCGCTCCCGATGCTGAAGCCGACCGCGACGATTCCGGGCGGACGATCGCGCTGAAGGAAATCGAAGAGGGTGAGCGAATCCTCCAGCATTGCCTGCGCGCTCGGCCGTCCACCACTCGGCGCATAACCCCGATAGTGAAATGTGACGATCTCGTATTCCGGAAAGACACCGCGCAGGTAGAGTGCCGCCGTTTCCGCATTCCACGCGTTTCCACCGAATCCCAGAATGAGGGGTTGAATGCCGGAAACTCGACTTGGCCGCAGCCTCACGCCCGCGAGGCGAATGCCGTCCTGCGTCTCGACCTCGAGACGTTCGGCGTCGCGTGGGAGAGCGGGTCTTTCGCCGCCGACGACGTGGGCCGGGAACAGCATTCTCGTCTGCCCGAGCGAGAGTACCGAAATCAGTCCCGCATAGGCGAGAGGAATGCCGAGGAGGAGATAGACGATCCACATGGTGTGAACTGAAGTGCGGGAACTACTCCGGAGCCGGGCGAGCATTCATCCTCCGGCTTCCGCGACTTTCCGCGAAGACCTTGGTGAACTCGGCGCCGAGGAGAAGGATGAGAGAGGAGTAATAGACCCAGAGCATGATCGTGATGAGCGAGGCCGCTGCGCCATAGGCCGATGCGAGATTGCTTCGCCCGAGATACCACCCGATCAGGAATTTGCCGATCGTGAACAGGACGCCTGTCACGACCGCGCCCATCGCGACGTCGCGCCATGTGAGGTCCACCTGCGGCAGAATCTTGAAGATCATCGCAAAGAGGAGCACCGAGATTCCGAATCCGACGATGCTGTTGAGGATCGCGAGAATCGTGGCTGCACCCGTGAAGGCCGCCTCGAGATAGGCGCTGAGTGCCGACAATCCCGCGTCGATGACGAGCGAGACGAGAAGAAGGAATCCGAAGCCGAGAACCAGAACCATGCTCAGGATGCGAGCCCGGATGAACTCCGAGAAGCCGCCACCTTCCGGGAACTTCACCTTCCAGATGATGTTGAGATCGTCCTGCAGCTCAATGATGGCGCCGGTCACGAGAACCAGGAATGTCAGCACTCCCACCGTCGTCCCGATGATTCCCGACTCGACATTGCGGGCGCTGGCGAGCATCTGCTCGAGCATGGAGGCCGATGTGCCGCCCACGAGCCCTCCGAGTTCGGTTACGATCGCGCCCTGCGCCGCCTCCCGTCCGAAGGCGAGTCCCGCGACGGCGATGGTGGCGAGGAGCATCGGCGCAAGGGAGAAGGTCGTAAAGAAGGCGATCGCCGCACCAAGGCTCATGGCGCGATCGTTCCACCATCCGAGCGACGCCTCCCGCAGCAGCCGCCAGAATTCCGTCAGCATGGCCTACCCAGTTGGTTGCAGTGACACGATGGGCGCATGCGTTCCCATGTAGCGCTGCCATTCCCACTCGGCTGCCGTGCAGATGAATTTTTCAGTCGGAAAGAGTTGCTGGCGGCGTGCGCTTCAGTCAGGCGCATTGATGTGCAGTACTTGCGACGTTGGCGCCGCCACCCTCACCCACCGCCCTTCGAGGGTCGGCCTTTCCCATCGAAGGGAGAGGTCAGGCGGCGCGGCCCGCTCTTCGTCTCTCCCCTAGCGGGAGAGGTCGGATGCAGAGCGTCCGGGTGAGGGGGAAACGCTGCGTTATTCGAGAGCAGCCGGCACGGGCGCCGCAAACCAGGACGCGTCAGCCGATCGTTTCGTGTGTTGCTCGGCTCGTCTGCGCGAGGCGCGGCCTGATCGGCAGCGTGATCGTGACGGTCTGCCCTGTTCGCGGATCGAGAATGGTCATCGGCTGTCCCTCCTGGGACCGACAATATCCTTCATAGGCCATCGTGGCCGGCGATGACGTGATTTGACGCACGCGGAGTAAAGGATCCGTTGACGGGCTTCGGCCGCGAATACTGTATGCGGGCGCGTTTCGACTGCGTCGTTGCGCTGGCTTGATTGGGAGAACACCAGGAAAGCCGCCTTCACAGCCAGCCGTTTCGGTGGAAGCACCAGTAGAGGGTGCCGCAGATGAAAGCCATGATGCCCAGGAGGACGTAGTATCCATAGCGCCAGCTCAGCTCCGGCATGAATTGGAAGTTCATGCCGTAGATACCTGCGATTGCGGTCGGGACGGCGAGAATGGCCGCCCAGGCCGCGAGCTGGCGGGTGATCTCGGTCTGCTGCGCCTGTCCGGTCATCAGACTGGTCTCGAATGCGAAGGCGAGGACTTCCCGCAGGGACTCGATCTCTTCCTGGACCCTGCGGATATGGTCGGAAACGTCACGGAAGAGGGGCTGCATTGCGGGATCGATCCCCGGCAGGCCTGGCTGCTCGAGCCGCCGGCACACCTCGACGAGAGGCACGGCCGCGTTGCGAAGACGCAGCAGGTCGCGCCGGAGCTGGTAGAGACGGGTGACCTCGGCCTGCGTCGCGCTGGCGGCCAGGATATTGTCTTCGATCTTCTCGACCTGCATCTGGATCGCCTCGAGGACCGGTATGTAATTGTCGACCACGAAATCCAGGATTGCATAGAGGATATAATCCTCTCCGGCCGACAGCGCGGTCGGCGACGCCTCGCAGCGCTCCCGCACCGGCGTGTAGGTGGTCGATGCGCCGTGACGGACCGAGACCACGTAGCCGCGCCCGACGAACAGGTGCGTCTCGCCGAAGGAGATGCGACCCTCGACCATCTGGGCCGTCCGCGTCACGACGAAGAGGGCCTCCCCGTACTGTTCGAGCTTGGGGCGCTGGTGGGCCTTGAGTGCATCTTCGATGGCGAGTTCGTGCAGGCCGAACGCCGCCTGAAGGCGCCTCAGCAAATCGAGCTCGGGCTCGTGAAGCCCGATCCAGACCACATGGCCTGGCCTGCGCGACCATTCACCAGCCTGGTCGACAGTAATATCGGCCGTGCGCCGCCCGCCCGAATAGACTGCTGCCGCGACCACTCCGGGTTCATGTCCCGGTGACGGAGAAACGAGCCTGAGCGTCGGTGCCATGAACGATAACGCCGATAGCCGCCCGGCGTTGCCGGACCCGACGTCCTGTTCATGCAGGCAACTCTCTCGGCGGGCATGTCACGGCTTCGCATGCCTCACGCGGTGCGCCCCGGTGAATCGAAGAGCTCGATTGGTTGGAGCCGGGAACGATCTCGAGCGGTTCGAGTTTCGCCAAATGGGTGATTTCGCCCTCATCCCATGGATGCACGGTTCTGCAATCGTCCTCAGGCGAATTGTGGCACTGTAGTTGCTCGTGACGGCCTCGGAGCTGGTGGTGTATGCAAGGTGACGGAAACGGGTTGAAATCGAGGCTTTCTTGAGGCAGATATAATTAGTCGTGTATGCATTATTCAGATTTGGCCGGGGTGCCCGTTGCGGGCGCATGGATGGGAGCTTCGGTATCGGAAATGCTCGCGCCGCCCGGAATCATTGCAGACCAGAAGGGCAAGATCGGTATCGTGAAGCGCTACTACTTCCATCTGGTGGATGGAAACGACATCATCCCGGATCACGTCGGCGTCGAGGCGACCGATCTCGAGGAAGCTCGCAGAGAGGCCCTCAAGGCCATCCATGAGTTCCGTCGGGAGAGCCCTGATTCTGCCGCCGAGTGGAAGGATTGGCGAATCGACGTGGCCGATGCTTCGGGAACCACGCTGTTGTCGATTAATCTCAGCGACCTCTCCGTCTGGGAGAACGAGCGAAAACGAATCTCGCTCATGTAATCCCAAGAGAAAGCCGGCCGGCTGCAGCACGGAAGTCCCGGGCCCGACTTCTCAGGGTCCATATCGGAACACAATCCCGACTCGAGCGCCTCGACCGGATGTGTGCAGCCACCGGTCTCCTTCGTCACGGGTTCGTGCACGGTCTGATCGCAAGCCGTGCGAGTTGCGCTGAAAGTGGTAGGCCGAGCTTGCTCAGCGCTTCCTTTGGCGAACTGGGCTCCGGGGCGCGCCGGGTGGAAGATCGGGTGTCTCCTCGGTGATCTGGCCGGACCATCGCAAAGCAGACTCTGCCTGCCGGCAATCCGGGCAGGCTGACGGAGGGCGGGGATGCCGCGGATGTACCGGCGCCCCGCCTTCTGCTTGCCCGGCACGTTTCGGAGTAGCGCTCGGGCCGAGGTCGATCTTCATCAAAGATTAACCATGCGGGTGCTGATTGCCGCCATGCGTGCTGTTCCCTCGAAGTCTCCCGATCTCCTCCAGGAAGCCCGTATCTTGCAGACGCAGATCGGGACCTTGCGCGTCCTCCTCGACCTGCAGCTGTCACAGATCCGGGCGCTGGATCGGCGGTTCGCGCCATCGACTCCGGCAGGAATGGCCGCGCATCGTCTGCTGGTTCTCAAGCAGGACCGTTGCTGAGCCCGGCCGTTCCGCATGCGCTCCCGCGAGAGCGAGACGTCCATGACACCTGAACCGGGGGCCGTGTCGGTCGTTGTCGTGGCATCTGTTTCTCGACCGGCGGGATACGCCAGGAGGATGCGATGCCGAAACTTCCCTTCGCTCTTGCTCTCCTCACGATGGCTCTCCCGCTCGGCCCTGCTGTCGCTCAGAGCGGGCAGGCGCCGGCCGCTGCACCCGATGCGAACGTCCGGAACGGGGTCCCCCAAACCGCCTTGCGGCTCTCGAAGCTGGTCGGTGTGAGCGTTATCGGCCTCGATCACAACAGGATCGGCGAGATCGAGGAGGTGCTGGTGGACCGGGAGGGCAAGGCCCGGGCCGCCGTGATTGGGGTCGGAGGGTTCCTGGGAATCGGGGAGAAGAGCGTCGCGGTGCCGTTCGATACGATCCTGTGGAACACCGGCGAAGTTTCGGACGTCGCCTCTCCCAGCGCGAGCCTGAAGCCTTCCGAAGCGCCCCCGCCGCGTGCCTCTGGCGGGGCTGAACACATGCCCGGTGCACGGGTGAGCACCGATGCCCTGCAGGCCTCGAACGAGCGGGAGGGCGGACAGGTCAACCCGCAGACCGGTCCCGTGACGACAGGCGCGACCGAGCGGGCAACTGTTCAGGTGGTGGATCCGGACGAAGCTCCGAAGCAGGCCATGGTGCGCCTCACGAAGGCGCAGCTCGAACAGGCGCCCGCTTTCCGCTACAATGGGCGGCAATGATCGCGTGACCGGCTCGTGCACAGGAGGGTGGATTGGCTCCCCGCTTCGACGTGCCCCCAACCTATACCATTAAGCCGATGGCTCCTCCGCCGGACTCGGACCGCCCGACTGCAGCGATGCTCAAGGCCGATATTGACAGCGGTCTCACCGGCGACAAGAACGACGTCTTTGATCCGGCTTTGTCCCCGCTCGGGACAGACGATGAAGCCGCCGGGCACCCGCCCAGCACTTTCCAGATCGCGCTGGCGCGCCAGCTGGAGACGATCGAGCGTTGGAGACATGGTGCACGGATGACTGGCGTCATGGAGTACAGAAGCGGCGGCTTCCCGGTGCTTTTCGTCAGCTTCATCCTGGCTGTCGGCCTCATACTGGTGCTCGGAATCTGGAAGTTCTGACCTTCGAGTTGGAGCGGCATGATGCCGGACCTCGCGCTGCCACCTCTTCACCTCTCCCGTGAAGGGAGAGGTCGCGCGCGACAGCGCGCGGGTGAGGGGGGAAACACCGCGATTTTTCTGTTGAGGGCAGCAACACGCTGTGCTTGCAGGCGTAGCGCCGCCACCCTCACCCGGCTGCTTTCGCAGCCGACCTCTCACATCGAAGGAGAGGTGGAGACTTCGGCGCTGCAGCACATCACCTCTCCCCTTGTGAGAGAGGTCGCCCCGAAAGGGCGGGTGAGGGGTGAACCACCGTGCTTGATAGTACTCCCTCTCGCTGCCTACCTCATAGCCTTCTGCACCCCGGCTCTCGCGCAAGTCGGCCCCTCCACCCTGACCATGTCGTGTCAACAAGCCCATGCGCTCGTCGCGTCGCAGGGCGCCATCGTGTTGCGCACCGGGCCGATCACCTATGATCGCTACGTAATCAGTCCTGCCTTCTGCATGCGGGCCGAGACGACCGAGCCGACCTGGGTCCCAACGGCGGACACGCCGCAATGCTTCATAGGCTATGTCTGCCGGCAAACGGATGTCGAACGCGGCAACTAAGTTTCGCCGCGTACTTCGGCATTGCCTATCGAAAACGCCTCTTCCTTCCCGGCCCGGAATCCCGCAGCCTAAGTCCCTGAATAACGCTGCTGAAACGGGGAGGCGGATATGGCGAGGCGCGCGCAGAAATCGCCGAGGCAAGGCTCGCGTGCGGGCAAGTCCACGAAGCAGGACAAGACGCCGCGAACGACGGCCGAGGCGCACGTCATCGACCAGCCGGTGAATCAGAGGATTCCCACGGATGCGATCGGGCGCTCGGTGGGAGAAGGGAAGTCGATCCGGATCAGCAACCGCGCCTTCGCGGCACGGCCCTCCAGGATCGGCAAGCACAGGCTCGACATCCTGCCGGACATGCCGGACATCCGCGATCGCCTCTATCAGCCGCACCTGCGCGCGCTGGAGCCAGGCATCTATCCGCGCATCGCGTTTCCGGTGCGCAATCAGGGTGAGGATTCGAGCTGCACGGGATATTCCCTGGCCCATGTCGTCGATTTTCTGCTTTCTCGCGAGATCAGCGCCGATTCTCCGCGACGCGTGAGCGCGCGCATGCTCTACGAGATGGCAAAGCGCAACGACGAATGGTCCGGCAGCGCCTATGAGGGATCGAGTATCAGGGGCGCCATCAAGGGTTTCTTTCGCAATGGCGTCTGCAGCGAGGAAACCGCCCCGGATGCGCCGGGCGTGACGCACTGGGCGCTGACCTATGCCATGGCGAAAGAAGCGCGCGAAACACGGCTCGGCGCCTATTTTCGCCTGGAGCCCGACCTCAGCGATTATCATGCCGCGCTCAACGAAATCGGCATCATCTATGCGTCGGCCCAGATTCATTCGAACTGGGAGTCTCCGAAGGACGGGCGTATCGAGCCGGGCGGCGAACCGGCGGGCGGCCATGCCTTCGCGATCGTCGGATATGACGACAAGGGCTTCTGGATCCTGAATTCCTGGGGACCCACCTGGGGTGCGAACGGCGTCGCGCATTGGTCCTACGGCGACTGGGCCGCGACGGTCATGGATGCCTGGGTCCTGCAGCTCGGCGTTCGTGCCCCTGACGCCTTCGGAGCGGTTCCACGCGCGACGCCGTCGAGCGCCACGGGCCTGTTCGGCTTCCGCGAACCCAACCGCGGCGACATCATCGGGCATTTCGTCAACATCGATGACGGCCGCCTTGTCACCGACGGCAAATACGGGTCGCCCAATCCGCTCGAAATGCAGGAGACCGTGCAACGTATCACCCTGCCGGACGCCAACGACGGCAAGGGGTACGACCATCTCGTGATCTATTCGCATGGCGGACTCAACACGCTCGGCGCCGAAGCCGAACGGATCGCGACCTGGAAGCGGAACGACATTTTCGGGCGCAACCGCCTCTACAATTTCCACCTCATGTGGGGCTCCGGTTTCATCGACGAGGTCTTCGGCCAATTGTCCGAATCCCCTGTGGTCGGTCGCGCCGGCGGGCGCCTCACGGATTGGCTGTTCGAAGCCGGCTTCGGCCGCGAAATCGGCTCCTATGCGTGGCGGAACATGAAGCAGGACGCGCAGGCCGCCTTCGGGGGGCAACCGGATTATGATGGGGGCTTTCGTGGCTTGATGCCGCTGTTCGACGGACTCGACCGGGCGGCGAAGCGGCCGAAGCTGCATCTCGTCGGACACAGCGCAGGCGCCGTCGTGCTTGGCCGCCTGCTGTCAGCGCTCGGCCGGTTCAAGATTCGCGAGCTCGACCTCGGCAGCATCCATCTGATGGCGCCGGCCTGCACGGTGGATTTCTTCAAGGAGCACTATGGCCCTTATCTCACGGGACGAGGCGCGATGAAGCTGCAGGACAAGATCTATCTCTACAACCTGACCGATGAACTCGAGGAAGCCGATACCGTATCGGCCAATATTCCTGTGTTGCCGACCTACAGCCGCTCGCTCCTCTATCTCGTGTCGCGTGCTTACGAGGATGTGCCCGGTACTCCTCTTGCGGGAATGCAGATTTATGCAGACAAGATGCCGTCCGGCGCGAAGATCGACATCGCCTATTCCGGCCCGCGGAGTGGCACTGCGTCGCGAACCCATGGCGGCTTCGACAACGACCCCGTGACGCTCACGACGATCATGTCGCGCATTCTCGGCAGGAGGGTGCCGTTGCCGCCGACAGCCGACGAGCTGACCGGATATTGAGAGATCGCTCGCCGGCATTGATATTTCGCAAGGCAACACCCGAAATCTGTGGCATGCTTGGCCTTGGCGAAACGCAAGGCCTGCGAGGCAGCCATGAGGTGCGAAGCCATTGGTACCGTGCTGGCCGGTTTCCTGCTCCTCGCGAGCGCGCATCCGGCGGCGGCCTGCTACGACCACTTCGCGGGAGGCGTGCCGACGATCGGCATCGCAGAAACTAATCTTGACGAATGCTCGCCCTTCTGGAAGCCGCGGGTGATGATCTACACCGATCGCGCACCAGCGCGGCAAGCGCCGATAGTCGCTCCATCGAAGGAGCCGGGATGTCCGACACGAACCTTCGAGCTCGGCGTACACAAGGTCACAGTATTTCGCTGCCAAGGTTGAGGGCGTGTTGTTCCGTCCTTTCGAGCTGGAGGGGAGGCTATCCATTCTGAGGCGGTGACCTGGATCGCTTCGCTGTGCTCGCGATGACAAGGAGGGCATGAGAGTGGGTGAAGCCCAGTCACTCGCCGATTACATCGACGCGTATCCGATGAACGAAGCTGTATTCGTCCGGTCACACGACGGTCGTTCGGAACAGAACTCCACCGGAACCAAGTCATGGCCGGCTCGTTCGACCGCTATCGGACGAAGAGGAGCCCGAGATGGCGGAATATCGCGGAATGGATGAGCGCGACAGCGTCCTGGCCGATATCCTGAAAGGCGCCGTAGCCGGCGGGATTGCCGTCTGGGTCATGGAGCAGGTCGACTGGTACATGTACAACCACGAAGCCACCGAAGCGCGGCGGCGCACGCAGCGTGTCCGCCCCGGCGGACTGGATCCTGCCCACGTCATGGCGAACAGGGGCGCGCATGCCGTCGGCACCGAGCTGTCGCCCCCTCAGCCGCATCCGGCAGGCATTGCCATGCACTACATATTCGGCATCGCGCCGGGTGCTCTTTATGGCGCCCTGCAGGATCGCGTTCCGGGACTCGGCGTCGGGCGTGGCGCTCTCTTCGGCTTGGGCATGTTCCTGATGCAGGACGAATTCGCCAATGCCGCAAGTGGCCTTTCCGCACGTCCGAGCCAGTATCCCTGGCAGGCTCATGCGCGGGGCCTTGTCGCCCATCTTATCTATGGCGTCGTGACCGACACGCTGCTGCGGATTCTCAAGGGACCAGGACGCCTGACGAAATACGCGCCCGAGGAGCGTGCCCAGTTCCGGCGCAGCCGCAGCGCCTCGACGGCGGCTTATGCCGGAGACTGGCGTCTGGACGATGATTACCAGCGAACTGTGCCGCCGCGATCACCCGTCGTCGAGACCGCAAGAATGGACCATCTCGCCCGCTGAATGCGGCGATTCCCGGCAGGAGGAACCAATGGTTTTCTCACTGAGCAGCCCTGCCTTCCCGAACGGCCAGCCGATCCCTCCCAAATACAGCCGGCTCGGCGGCAATGCCTCGCCGTCTCTGGATTGGCGTGATGCGCCGCCGGAGACGAGAAGCTACGCACTGATCGTCGAGGATCCGGATGCGCCGCGAGGCACCTTCCGTCACTGGGCGATCTACGACATTCCGGCAGATCGGACGCAACTCGACGAGAATGCCGGCTCCGGCGCGGAAGCCTCAGGTCTGAAGCACGGCGTCAACGATTTCGGCAACCACCGCTACGACGGTCCGCAGCCTCCGGAGGGACATGGCCCGCACCACTATCACTTCAAGCTTGCGGCGCTAAACGTCGAACATCTCGATGTCCCGAAAGGGTCCAAGGTGCTGGAGATCTGGCAGGCCGCACGACCGCACATCATCGCCGAGGCGGAGACGGTCGGGACCTTCGAGCGCTGACATGCTGCAGGTCATGTGTGACGTGAGGGAGTGCGTTTCTATCGAGCGCAGTGTTGCACTACGCTTGTGAACGTGGCGCTCCCATCTTCACCTGGCTTGCGCAACGGACTTCTCCCATCGAAGGGCCAGGTGAAGACGGCGCGACCTACACATCACCTCGCCCTTATGGGAGAGGTCGGCTGCGAAGCAGCCGGGTGAGGGGTGTTGGCTCTACATCGAAATGCAAGCACCTGCCTGAGTTTCTGCAGAATACTGGGTCATAGCGCGACACTTCCGGTCCTGCACTGGCGCGGCTTGGATTCGCTCCTCGCGAGCGCCATAGCGGAGAGCGTCCAACCGGGCTTGTATCGAGTGCCTTTCATGGCGTCGGCCAAGGTAATCTTTGTCACAGATGATGTTGGTGTTTATGCCCTGCTTTGCTTGTACTGCGAAACCGATGTTGCTGATTTTCGGCAAGTAAGGTCAAGCTATATCAATAGTGTAGCTCGACGAGTCTTCTGTGCTGTTCTCGTTGCCGTGCGGCGAAGGGTCGGAGAACAATATTTTGGGGCGCGTTTAGGCTCTGTGTGGCCTGCGCGTGGCCGGCCGAATATTCCGTAGAGCAATGGAGAGAAAACTATGAAGTTCCTTGCCGTCTTTGCTGGCGCCGGTCTCATGGCGCTCGGCACCGTGGGGGCTGCCGGAGCGCAGCCGCTGTCCGGAACACCAAATTCGCCCTTCCCCTACGCTGCGCCTCACGAGATTCAGATGATCAATGGTCGGGCTTGCCGGACGGTGTACGACTACCGGACCCAGTCACGGGTACCTGTGGCATGTGTAGAGCCTGTGACCACAGCCAGCATCATGCATATGCATCCCAGCCGCCGCATGATGGCTGTGGAGACGACTGGATCTGTTGGAACCGCGAAGTCCGGAACGCCAAACTCACCGTTCCCCTACGCTGCTCCACATGAGGTTCAGACGATCAGCGGCCGGACCTGCCGGACCGTGTACGACTACCGGACCCAGTCCCGTGTGCTCGTGGAATGCGTGCAGTAACTTATCCGATCTGTCCAAGGGTGCGGGTTCTTGGACCCGCACCCTTGGAAGTGCGTCGCCTTGATCCTGGTCTGAGCCGACCTGATGGTCGGGCCAAAGGTCCTGCACATCCGAAACTGTGGCGACGCTCGATCCAGCCAAGCTGATTTCCAGAGCGCAATGGAACTGCCGGAGAGCCTTAAGGGTGATGGACTCATCATAGCGCAGTGATTGCGGCACCCGAGGAGGTTCGCCATGCCGGATGGCTCTGAAAATCGCCGCGATGGCTGTCTTGACCGCGTTTTGCACGCCAAGATGGCGGATGGAGCCGGGAGATAGTGCAGAACACGGGCTGGCGTCTCACTGGGCGTCCCGTCATGGGTGGGGCAGGGGATAGACCTCTAAAATGCAAACCCCAGCCGACGCAGTTTCGGTCGAGTCCTCGCGCAATCCGTGCTAAGCTCTGCCACCTGTCGAGAGGGAGGGACTCGATGCACCCGACTGACGACGTGGCCAAAGCCTATCTGGCGTGGGATGAATGCTTCAACAAAGGCGATGCAGCCGCTCTCGCTGGCACCTATCTCCCGGATGCCAAACTGCTCCCGCCGACCCATTCCGTCGTGTCCGGCACGGCGGAGATTGAGCGGTTCTTCGCCAGCCTGTTCCAAAGCGGAGTGACCAACCACAGACTCGACATGATCGAGACGGGTGGCGACGGCAGGTTCGTCTATGGTACTGCCCGCTGGAGCGCTGCCGGTGAGGGGACGGATGGCAGCCCGCAATCCTTGGGTGGTTTTGCGACTCATGTCTTTGAGCGTCAAGGCGACGGCTCGCTCAAGCTGAGGCTGCACACCTTCAACTGATCCGGTCGAGGCGAAATCGCGGGTCGGACGTCATGCAGGACGATGTTTCCGACGTCGTAAACTTGCTGCGGGATCTGGGTCTGGAGCGCTATGCGCAAGCCTTCCTGGACGCGGAGATCACGCGTGACGTCCTGCCGGAACTGACCGAAGAGGATCTGCGCGAGCTGGGGCTTCCTCTCGGCCCGCGAAAGCTCGTCCTGAAGGCCGTCCAGGCGCTCACCGGACCGTCGAAGCCGCCACCGCTGCAGGCCGCGGCTCCATCGTCGGAGTCCAAGGATTCTGTCCCCCAGGCCGGTGCGGAGCGGCGGCAACTCACCGTGATGTTCGTCGATCTCGTCGGATCGACTGCTCTCTCCTCACAATTCGACCCCGAGGAGATGCGCGAGCTGATACGGGGCTATCAGCAGACGGTTGCCGCCGAGATTGCGCGCTTCGAGGGGCACATCGCCAAGTTCCTCGGCGATGGCGTGCTCGCTTATTTCGGCTGGCCCCGCGCGCATGAAGACGATGCGGAGCGCGCCGTCCGGGCTGGCCTGCGCGTCACCGAGATGGTCAAGACCCTCAAGACACCGGCGGGTGAGGCGCTCTCGGCTCGGATCGGAATCGCGACTGGACTGGTCGTCGTCGGGGATCTCGTAGGTGAGGGCGAAGCACGCGAACGGTCCGTCGTCGGCGAGACTCCGAATCTCGCTGCGCGACTGCAGGGGCTCGCCGAGCCTGGATGCATCGTGATCGCCGACGCGACGCGGCGCCTTTTGGGTGATCTCTTCGTGTACCGGGATCTCGGCGAAATTCATGTGAAGGGATTTCGAGCACCGGTGCAGGCCTGGAGCATTGCCGGAGAAAGCGAGGCGGAGAGTCGGTTCGAGGCCCATCACGGGCCATCCTGGACGGCCCTGGTGGGCAGGGATCAGGAACTCGCCCTGTTGCTCGATCGCTGGGAGAGGGCGAAGGAAGGCGAGGGGCAGGTCGTCCTGCTGGCGGGACAGCCCGGCATCGGGAAGTCCCGCCTCGTTCGCGCCCTGCGTGAGCATGTGGGCAGCGTTCCCCATTTTCCGCTCACCCACTTCTGCTCGCCCTATCATACGAACACGGCGCTCTACCCGGTCGTCGGCCTCATCGAGCGAGGCGCCGAGCTGCGCCGTGGAGATCCTCCGGAGCATCAGCTCGACCAGATCGAAGCCATGCTGGCGCTTGCTGTCGACGATGTTGGAGAAAGCACGCAATTGCTCGCCGATCTCCTCGCCATCCCGGCGAGCGGGCGCTATCCGCCCCTCGACCTGAGCCCGAATCTCAAGAAGGAGAAGACCTTTCAGGTTCTCCTCGAGCAGCTGGCAGGATTGGCGCGCAAGCGGCCGGTGCTCGCTGTCTACGAAGATGTGCACTGGAGCGACCCGACCACACTCGAATTGTTGGACCGGGCCGTCGAGTGGGTTCAGCGCCTGCCCGTGCTGGCGATCATCACCTTCCGGCCGGAATTCACGCCGCCCTGGGGCGGCTACGGTCACATCACGTCGCTATCGCTCAGCAGGCTCGGGCGCCGGGAAGGGGTCTCGATGATCGACTGGGTCACCCAGGGAAAGCGGCTCCCGAGGGAAGTGCTCGAGCAGATTCTTGCCAAGACCGATGGCGTACCTCTCTTCGTCGAGGAGTTGACCAAGGCGGTTCTCGAATCCGGTCTGCTCAGGGAAGCCGGCGACCGTTTCGAACTTGCTGGTCCTCTCCCGTCTCTTGCGATCCCATCCACCTTGCAGGACTCGCTCATGGCGCGGCTCGATCGGCTCGCGCCGGTCAAGGAGGTGGCCCAGATCGCGGCCTGCATCGGACGCGAATTCAGACGTGACCTGCTCGAGGCCGTCGCATCACTCGACGAGGACGCACTCGACGACGCTCTCGACCGTCTGGTCGATGCGGAACTCATCTTTCGCAAGGGTGTGCCGCCGGATATTGGCTACAGCTTCAAGCATGCCCTCGTTCAGGACGTCGCCCGTGAGAGTCTCCTGAAGAGCAAGCGCCAGCAGGTCCATGCGCGCATCGCCGGCGTCCTGGAACTTCGCTCTCCCGAAACGATCCAGGCCGAACCGGAGACGCTGGCTTATCATTTGACGGAGGCCGGCCTGCCCGACAGGGCGGTTCCATACTGGCTCCGCGCAGGGAGAACCGCAGCCGAGCGTTCGGCGAACCTGGAGGCGATCAGTCATCTCTCGAAAGGTCTGGAAATCTTGAGCGCGCTTCCTGAGAGCTCCGATCGGGACCGACTGGAACTCGCGTTCCAGACGGCCATCGGTGGTCCGCTCATCGCGACATACGGATATGCGGCCCCGCAGACGGGCGCTGCGTACAGCAGGGCTCATGTCCTGTGCGACCAACTCGGCGACAACAGTGCATTGCTCGCGACCCTCAGCGGCGAGTTTATCTACCAGTTCGTGCGCGGTGATTACCGCACGATGGAAAGCCTCACGGAGGAGGCACGCTGCGCAGCCGAGCGCACCCGGGACGAGCCCCTCGCACTCGCGGCGCATCGACTCTGCGCCCTGACGGCAATGCATTCCGGAGCCTTTCTCAAGGCCCGGTCCGAGTTCGAGACGATCCTGAGCGTGTATGAGCCAACGCGGCATCGTCCCCCTCCGATCCACTATGTTCATGATCCGAAGGTCTCGGCCTTGGCCTATCTTGCGCCGGTTCTCTGGATTCTCGGCTATCCGGAGCAGGCGGGCCGCTTCAGCGAGGAAGCCTCCCGGTGCGCCGCGGAGTTGAACCAGACGAATCTTACGGCTCACGTCGGCGTCTATGGGAGAGCAGGTCTGGCCGAACTGCTCGACGACGTCGCAACTGTGCGCGCGAACGCCGACGCCATCATCGACCTCGCCGAGCAGCATAGTCTCAATTACTGGCGTTTGAGCGGCGTCATTCTCAACGGCTGGGCGATGGCCCGGGACGGCGTCGGCGAGGGAATCACGATCATGCGCGACGGCCTCGACAGCCGGGGCGCGCTCGGAGTGTCCTGGTACCAGGCCCGTTATCTGTGCCTGCTCGCGGAGCTTTATCTTCAGCGCGGTGAGGCCGCGGCCGGCCTGCAGGCCATCTCAGAAGCCAGGGAGCTCGCGACGCTCAATCACGAACACATGTGGGACGCGGAGTTCGGACGGTTGAACGGCGAGCTGCAATGGGTTGCCGGAGCATCAGCGAGTCACGTCGAAGCGCAACTGCGAAAGGCCCTGGCTCGAGCGCGCGATCAGAGCGCCCGATCATTCGAGCTTCGCGCCGCGCATAGCCTGGCGCGCCTGCTGCGTGAGCAGAATCGCATCCAGGAGGCACGCGAGCTTCTGGAGACAGTCTATCGCTCCTTTACGGAAGGCTTTGAGACACCGGACCTCAGGCGTGCGAAAGGCCTGCTCGATGCACTCGGGAGTGTCGGGCGCCAGGCAGCACAGTGACTGCGCACAGTTGTTGATTTGATCCTGACGTAGAGCAGGACAGCACCGCTGGACTGCTTCGCCCTCGGATCGCAGTGACGACGTGGAGTAACTGCCCTCGTTGTTATCGCGAGCGCAGCGAAGCGATCCAGTCTCGCGCCCGAAAATCCCAACCGAAAGCGACCGAGGCCGTAAAGTTTTGCGCTGTCGTTATCAGCATGACCAAGGTCGGCGGTGCTATGCGACCAACATGATCCTGCGCGAAGCTGCTTCCGCCACAGCGGATCTTCTGGATTCAATCGACAGCGTGCAGGTCCTCAACGAGAGCGTCGGCCAGATCAGCCGGCGCAGCGCTGACGATCACTGACCGGCTTGGTCACGTGGAGCCGTCGGTCTTCACGGATCATCGAATAGGCGAGCGGGCGGGTGCCGCCACGCGGGATTGGCCATCGGCGCTTCCCATAAGCTCGTTCGAGAGTTCCTGCCGGCGCGCGCGGCCGATGATCCAGCGGTGGAATTCCCGCGCGCCGCTCTTGTCGAAGACGGCGCTGCTCCAGGCTAGGATATAAGGCGCGGACAGGCGCAGCTTCTGCGGGAACGGGGCAATCAGGCGTCCCGCCCGCAGGTCCTCCGCAACCATCGCGCATTGCGCCAGCGTCACGCCGTGCCCCTCGACCGCCGCGTCGATGGCAAGACCCGAGAGGGAGAATACGAAGCTGTTGCGCAGATCCCCGCAATCGACTCCCACGTGCCGGAACCAGTCCTGCCAGGTCGGAGGGGACTCGAATTGCGGCTTCCATTCGATGCTCAGGAGCGGATAGCCCAGGAGGTCGGCAGGGGTTCTGAGCGGCGGGGCGGATTCCAGCAGCCGGGGGCTGCAGACCGGCATCACGCTGTCGGTGAAGAGCACGACCGATCCGTCGAAGTCGCGGAACCGGTCGCCGTAGGTGAGGCGGAAATCGGCGTCGCCCTGATCGAGGCGCGGCTCGCGATGAGTTCCTTCGAGATGGATGCTCAGACCCGGGTGATGATGCTGCCATTCGAAGATCAGCGTCGCCAGCCATTTGCTCGCCAGCGAAGGCAGTGCGCTGATGACGAGCCCGCCTGCGCCCGTCCGGCGCGTCCGCTCGATGTCGCTCTGGGCCCGCCGGAGTTCCTCGAAGCCCTTCATGATGGCGGCATGGTAGCGCTTGCCGATCTCCGTCAGAGCCAGGCCGCTGGCACTCCGGGAGATCAGCCGCAGGCCGAGCGTTTCCTCGAGGAGCTTGATCTGCTGGCTAATGGCACCCGGGGAGACGTTCAGCTCCCGCGAAGCTTTCGTCATGCTGCCGCAGCGGCCGACCGCCTCGAAAACCTGAAGGGCGCGCAGGGAGGGAAGCTCGGCCATCGAAGCTCGGATACGGGTTCCGCCCTGAAGGGTGGCGCTGAAAGGCGCTCATTCTGCTCTTTAGAAAAACTAAAGACAATGGCAGCCCTTGACCCGTTGTTCCGAAAGCAGGGTGCGGTCATTGTCGCGGCTCCCAACAGGTAAGGGATCCGCCGCGATGTTTCTCAGGAATGCTTGGTACGTGGCCGCATGGGGCCACGAGGTGACCCGCTCCCTCTTCCCCGTGGAGATGCTGGGCGAGAAGATCGTTCTCTACCGCAAGGAGAACGGCGAACCCGCCGCCCTCGAGGACGCCTGCCCGCATCGCAAGCTGCCCCTGTCCATGGGCCGCCTGAAGGGCGATCAGGTCGAGTGCGGCTATCACGGCCTGACCTTCGACTGCACCGGCACCTGCACGCGCGTGCCCGGAGCCGAGCGCGTCCCGCATGTCGCGCGCGTCCAGAGCTACCCGATCGTCGAGCGCTACGGCCTGCTCTGGGTCTGGATGGGCCAGCCGGAGTTCGCCGACCCGGCAACGATCTTCCAGGTCGAGCATTGGGGCGATCCCGCCTGGGGCGTGAACTATGGCGAGTCGATGGTGGTCGACTGCAACTACCTCTACATGACCGACAACCTGCTCGACCCGTCGCACGTCGCCTGGGTGCATCAATCGTCCTTCGGCAGCGCCGCTTGCGAGGAGGTGCCTCTGCAGACGGAAGTGACCCAGGACGGCGTGATCGTGTCGCGTTGGATGATGGATACCGAAGTCGCGCCGTTCTACGCCAAATTCGTGAAGTTCAAGGGCAATTGCGACCGCAAGCAGCACTATGAAGTGCGCTATCCGAGCAATGCCATCATCAAGGCGATCTTCACCCCGGCCGGCACCGGCGGGCCGGAGGGGCCGCTCCACAAGGACGTGTTCCTGATGGATTCCTACAACTTCATGACGCCGATCGATGAGAACCGGACGCGCTATTTCTGGTTCCAGATGCGCAACTTCGACGCGAACAACGAAGAGACATCGCGCGAATTCGCGAAGTCGGTGCGCGGCGCCTTCGAAGAGGACCGCGTGGTGCTGGCCGCCGTCCATCAGGGCATGGCGAACAAGCGCACGCCCAATCTCGATCTCCAGATTGACGTGGGACCGCTGCGCTTCCGCAAGCGCCTGGCGCAGCTCATCGCCCAGGAGACCGCGGTGCCCGCGGCCGCCGAGTAACGGCGACCGATCGAAACGACATCCAGGGCTCGATCTCGATCGAGCCCCGCAACACGCGAAGCAACCAGCGGAATGATGAACGGGACCTCGGCCAAAGACCCCTTCGCGGGCTTTCGCGTCGTCGCGAAACGGCGTGAGAGCGAAACCATCACGTCGTTCGAGCTCGCACCCCCCGATGAGGCGCAGGCGCCGGGCTTCGTTCCGGGGCAGTTCCTGGTCGTGCGCCTGCCGACCGGCAACGGACATGGGCCTATCCTGCGGAACTACAGCATCTCGAGCAGCCCGCACGACAGCAGCCGGTTGCGCATCACGGTGAAGCGGGAGCCTCCGCCGGCCGACCGCGCGGACCTGCCACCGGGCGAGGGCTCGAACTATCTCCACGAGCAGGTCGATGTCGGCGACGTGATTCACGTCAACGGGCCGCGCGGCGATTTCCAGCTCGACCCGGATTCCACGCGGCCAGTGGTCCTGCTCAGCGGCGGAGTCGGGTTGACGCCGCTCGTGAGCATGCTGCACAGCCTTGCGACGGTGGGCGACCGGCGCGTCTATTTCATCCATGCCTGCGACAGCGGGCGGGTGCATGCCCTGAAGGACGAGGTGCTGGAACTGGCGGCGCGCCGGCCCGGGATCTCGACACATTTCTGCTATCGTTTCCCGACCGACGAGGACATCGCGAGCGCCGGCTTCCATAGCCGCGGCATGATCTCACGCGAGGTCCTGCAGTCGATCCTGCCGCTCGACGACTACGACATCTACATGTGCGGTCCGCCGGCTTTCATGCAGGCGAATTACCGCCTCCTCCGCGGCCTCGGCGTGCCGAAGGAACGCATCCGCTACGAGTTCTTCGGCCCGGCCACCGTGCTCGATCCGGATGACGTCGAGCCGGCTGTGACGCAGACAGAGCCTTCGCCCTCCGTTCAAGGTGAGGCTCTGCAGGAGGAGGGCGTTCGGGTCGTCTTCCGCAAGTCCGGCAAGACGGCCGTCTGGGACGAAAAGGCGAAGTCACTGCTCGATTTCGCCGAGTCGCTCGGCATCGACGCCCCGTTCAGTTGTCGCGCCGGCGTGTGCAGCACCTGCCTGAGCACCCTCGTCAGAGGCGAGGTGGAGTATTTCGAAGAGCCGCTGAGCGAGCCAGGCCCCGGCGAGGTTCTGCTGTGCTGCTCAAGGCCAAAGACGACGGTCGAAGTGGACGTGTGAGTGCATCACCTATCCCGTCATCGCGGGTGGAGTGAAGCAATCCGGGTGCGCATCCGTCGAGGGGTAGATTGCTTAACCTGTGGCTCGCAAGGACGGAAGTGGGTCCGCATCAGGCTGGATGACTGTGGCCCGCCATGACGGCAGTGGGTCCGGCGCTACTCCGGTTCCGGCCCTGCACCTCCCGCTCTTACGCTCTCTTCGTCATTGCGAACGCAGTGAAGCAATCTACCCGTCGACGGATGGATTGCCCCGCCTTCGGCTCACAATGACAAAAAGGGCGTGCATCCCTTGACGGACAATAGCATCCGCAACGGGCAGTCGCCCCACGCTCAAGAAGCCGGATCGACAATCTTGCCCGGATTGAGCAGCCCCTCCGGATCGATGATCGTCTTCACGGCTTGCGCGAGCTGGCGCTTGACCGGATCGGCGTAGCGCTCGAAGGCAGCGCGCTTCTTCCTGCCGACGCCGTGTTCCGCCGAGAAGCTGCCGCCGACCGCGCTGAGGTCGGTATAGAGCACGCGCTCGACCGCTTCGTTTGTCGCAGCCGGCAGCGGTCCTTCGACATTGAAGACGATGTGCAGGTTGCCGTCGGCGAGATGGCCGAAGACATAGGGCGCGAAGCCGGCATCGATCGCCTTCAGATCGGCCTGGATGCGCGCCACGTAATCGTCGATGGCGCCGGCCGGCACCGAGACGTCGAAGGATGGCGCGCGCGGATGCAGCCGGTATAGCACATCCGTATCCTCGCGGACCCGCCAGATCCGCTCGGCCTGCTGCATCGAGTTCGCGACGAGACCGTCGATGATCTGCGCCTCGTCCCAGATCGCCGCAAGGCCGCTTTCGAGAGCAGCCGAAGCCTGCTCGAACGTGTCCGCGGCGAGTTCCAGAGCCAGAAGACAGGGCGCGTCGAGGGGCAGTTGCCCGGGCGTGAAACCGAGAGCCCGGCTCGTCGTGAGCGCATAGCTGCGCCACATGATTTCCGCGGCGCGCAGGCTCGTGCCGCCCTGCGCGAGGAAATAGCGGATGGCGCGCTGCGCGCTTGCGGCATCGTTCAGTCCGACGAGTGCCGTCGCGCCCGCTCCGGTGAGCGGATCGAGCTTGATCACGGCGCGCGTCACGATCCCGAGGGTGCCTTCCGCGCCGATGAAGAGATGCTTGAGATCGTAGCCCGCACTCGTCTTCACCACACGGGTCAGGTCGCAGAACACCTGCCCGTCCGGCAGCACGACCTCGAGGCCGAGCACGCGGTGGCGCATGACGCCGTTGCGGAACGCCATGATGCCGCCGGCATTGGTGGAAATCATGCCGCCGATCGTTGCAGATCCGCGCGCCGCGAGATCGATCCCGGGCTCGAGCCCATGTGCGCGCGCGGCTTCCTGCAGAGCGTTCAGCGTCACGCCGGCCTGCACGACGGCGACGCGGGTCTGCGGATCGATCTCCTCGATGCGATCGAGCGCGCCGAGATCGCAGATGATCTCTTCGGGACCGGTGATCGCGCCGCCCACCAGTCCGGTGCGGCCGCCGTGCGGCACGAGGGCGATCTTCGCTTCCCGGCACCAAGCGACGAGTTTGGCGACATCGGCCGTCGTTACGGGGCGCACGAGGGCGGCGGCGCCGAGATTGCCGGTATCCCAACCTGGATCGCGTCCGGCGAGATCGTCGGGCGACAGGACGGCCTGCGCACCGACGCGTTCGCGCAGATTATCGAGAAGTGCGATCCGATCCATCACGCCGCTCCCACGATGCAGCGTCCGGCATCGTCCTGCCAGAAGTTGTTGCGCTCGAAATAGTTCTGCAGGAACTGGCGCAGTCGTGGATTCTGCTCTTCGTTGAATACGTGATGCGGCGATCCCTCCGCGACGATCACGCCGTAATCGATGAACAGGACCTTGTCGGCGACCTGCGCCGCGAAGCCCATCTCGTGGGTCACGACGGCCATGGTCATGCCCTCGGCCGCGAGATCGCGCATCACCTGCAGGACCTCGCCGACGAGCTCGGGATCGAGGGCCGAGGTCGGCTCGTCGAAGAGCATGATATGCGGCTCCATCGCGAGCGCACGGGCGATCGCCACGCGCTGCTGCTGACCGCCCGAGAGCTGTGCGGGATAAGCGTCGCCTTTGTGGGCGAGGCCGACCTTGCCGAGCATGGCATGAGCACGCTCTTCCGCCTCGGCACGCGGGATGTTGCGTGCGAGAACGAGCGGCGTGGCCACGTTGGCGAGCGCAGTCATGTGCGGCCACAGGTTGAACTGCTGAAATACGAAGCCGACATTGCGCCGCACGCGCGCGATCTCGCGGTCGCTGGCATTTCGCCGTTTGCCGCGCTCGTCCACGTAGCCGAGCAGCTCGCCCTCGATGAAGATCTCGCCCGCGTCGTATTTCTCCAGGAACGCGATGCAGCGCAGGAGCGTGCTCTTGCCCGAGCCAGAGGGCCCGATGATGCAGGTCACCTGCGACTGCTCGATCCCGAGGGAAACATCCTTGAGCACCTCGACCGCGCCGAAACGCTTGTGGACCCCGCGGACGTCGATGATCGGTTGACCCTTCATAATGTGAATTCCTGAATGATCGGCGGTCAGGCCGGGGCACGGGTGGTGAAGCGGCCGAGACGCTTCTCGAGAGCGCGGCCAGCGGTGGAGGCGAGCTCGATGAGCACCCAATAGGTCAGCGCCAGGAACAGCAGCGTCTCGGCAAAGGCGAAGGTGGTCGATCCGATCGAGGAGACCACGGCCGTCAGCTCGCCGACGGTGATCACCGACAGGACGGCCGTTTCCTTGCTCAGGATGATGACCATGTTGGCGAGCGCCGGCAGAATGATCACGAGCATCTGCGGGAACTGCACGTGAAGCGCGATCTGCATCTGCGTAAAGCCGGCCATGCGCGCCGCTTCGATCTGTCCGACCGGCACCGACTGGAATCCGGTGCGGAAGATCTCGGCGAAATAGGCGCCGCCATAGAGCAGAAGCCCCAAAATCCCGGCCGTCATGGGCGACAGATCGAGGCCGTAGAACGGGCCGCCATAGTAGAGAACGAAGAGCTGGATGAGAAACGGCGTGCCGCGGATCAGCCCGATATAGGCCTGGAGCACGGCACGCACGGCCGCTCCCAGGAAGAGTTGCGCGAGAGCGACGACGAGGCCCAGGAGCATGCCGAGGGCGGATCCGACGATCCAGATGAAAATCGTGAGGCCAAGTCCCTGGAGCAGCGCGCGCCACTCGTTGGTCAGGACCGAGATGTCGAAACTCATCGGATCGCCTCCGTATTGAATCTGCGCTCGACCAGGGCGCCCAAGCTGGTGACGATGCCGATGCACAGGAGATAGATCACGCCGGCGGCTACGTAGAGCTCGAGCGGCTGGAACGAGCTCGTCGCGATGTTTTGAGCCATTCGCGTGAGTTCCAGGACGCCGACGACCGAGACGAGCGACGACGCCTTGATCATCATCGTCGTCTCGTTCACGAGCGCCGGCAGGGTCAGGCGAACCGCCTGCGGGACTTCGATATGGCGGAGAATGTGCCAGCGCGAGAACCCGAGCATCCGGGCCGCTTCGATCTGCCCGTTCGGGATACCCAGAAAGCCGCCGCGCAGGATCTCCGCGAGATAGGCCGCCGTGCAGAGCGAGAGGGTCGCCACCGCGGCAACAACCGACGAGACGTTGATGCCGATCAGCGGCAGACAGTAATAGGCGACGAGAAGCTGGACGATGAGCGGGACGCCGCGGAAGAAGCTCACATAGACGGCGGCGACGCCACGTCCGAACCGGCTGCGGCCGAGCCGCATGGAACAGATCGCCGTGCCGATGACGAAGCCGATCGCCACGGACGCAAGCGAGTAGGCGATGGTGTTAACGGCGCCTTGCAGAAGATCGGGCAGGGACGCCCAAACTATGCTGAAGTCCAGCACGCGCTCATCCCTCCTTGTGATCCGGCCGCGTCGAGCGGCCGGATCGGTGATGAATTGCGATTCAGGCGTTCGGCTCGGTGACGCTGTCCGGCACGTCCATGGTGGTGCCGAACCACTTCTTCTGGATCTCACCCAGACGTCCGTCCTTCTTGATCTTCAGAAGGGCGGCATCGACCGCATCCATGAGCGATTTCGCCTCGTCATCCTTTCGGCCCACATAAGCGAAATACACGGGCTTGCCGAAGGGTGGCATCACGACGCTGAAGACGTTCGGCCGCTGCTTCGCGACATAGGCGATGTTGGGGAGCGAATTGCCGACGGCCGCGATGCGCCCGGCCGCGAGATCAGCATAGGCCTGGTTGTTGTCGACGTATTCGCGGACCTCGGTCTCACCCGGGAGTGTCTTCACGAATTCCTGCAACTGCGCGAGCTGCGCCGAAGCCTTGCCGCCGCCGATCTTCTTGCCGGCGATGTCCTGCGGGGTCTTGATGCTGTCGTCCTTGGCGCTCTTGAGGAGAGCGACGGTCGCGTCGGCGATCGGGGGCGTGAAGCGGTAGCGCTCCATGCGCTGCTTGGTGATGATGAGCGGCCCGGCGACGATGTCGAATTTTTGTGCCTCGAGGCCAGGCAGCACGCTCGGCCAGGGCAGATCGATGAAGCGCGCCTTGACGCCGAGCTCCTTGGCGATCTCGGTATAGAGATCGAGGTTGAGCCCGGCCTGCTTGCCGTTCTCGATGAAATCGAAGGGCGCGAACTGAAATTCCGTCCCGATCACGAGCTCGCCGCGCTCCTTGACGGTTGCGAGCAGATCCTTCGCTTGGGCCTTTGCTGCCAAGCTCACCGCCGAGAGCGCCGTGATCGCAGCGACGGCCGCAACGGCGGCACGTTTCTTGATTCTGAGCATCGGTTTTCCTTTCCACCCTGGAGATTGACCGATCGATCCCGGTCACAGCGTCGACCTATATCTTGACAGGATATGTCTAGACAAGTCAAAAAGCGCGCAACAATGCTTCAAGTGTAGGCGCGGTGAACGAAACAATGGCAACGCGGATCGGATTCAATCCTCATGTGACGGCGCTGCCGGCCTATAATGCCGGTTTGAATCTCGCTGTCGCGCAACGCATCAGCGGTCGCGACGATATCGCGCGCCTCGCCAGCAACGAGAATCCGGACGGCTGTTCGCCCGAGGTTCTTGCGGCTCTCGCTCCGGCCGTGGTGGAACCGTGGCGCTACGCCGATCCCGCCTGCGCGGCGTTGCGCGAGGCTCTGGGCGCGCATCTCGGCATCGCTCCGGATTGCATCGTGGCCGGCAACGGTTCGGAAGAAATGATTGCGGCGGTCTCGCGAGCCGTTCTCCAGCCCGGTCAAGAAGTCCTGACCGTCGTGCCGAGCTTCGGGCTGCACGAAATCGAACCGCTGGCGGTCGGCGCGCGCGTCACCAAGGTGGCGATGACCGCCGACCTCGACTTCGATCTCGATGCGCTCGTTGCGGCGCTCGCGTGGGCGCCGCGTCTCTTCATGCTGAGCTCGCCCTGGAATCCCGTCGGTCCTGCATTGTCGCGCGAGGCCCTGATGCGGCTCGTCGGCGCGATGTCGCCCGACACGCTCCTGGTGTTCGACGAAGCCTACTTCGAATACGCGGACGGCAGCGATGTGCCGGATGTCATCGCATTGCTGTCCGGAGCCGGCGTGCGTTTCGTGGTTCTGCGAACCTTCTCGAAGGCCTATGGTCTCGCAGGCCTTCGCGTCGGCTACGCGGCCTGCTCCGATGCGGAACTTGCGGCGGCTCTCTCCAAGGCCAAGACGCCGTTCAACGTCAATGCCGCCGCGCAGGCAGCCGCAATGGCGGCGCTTCAGGATCAGGCCTGGATGAAAGCGTCCGTGGCCCGCACCAGAGTCGAACGCGAGCGCGTCGCGGTTGCGCTGCGCGCCATGGGCTTCGCACCGGCACGGTCGCAAACCAACTTCCTGTTCTTCGATTGCGGGCGGAGCAGCACGCAAGTCGCCGAAGGACTCCTGCACGAGGGCATCATCGTCAAGCCGTGGCGCGAGCCGGGATACGAGCAGTTCCTGCGCGTGACCATCGGACACGCGGGAGACAACGACCGTTTCCTCGCGGCCCTGCATCGGCTGACCGCCTGAATCCCGTCGGATCACTCGCCCTCGACCCGGCGGGTCTGCTCGGACCCCCAGAGATCGACGACGTAGAGTGTCAGAGGCGCATCGGGCCGGATGTCGACGGAGGCCGGCCCGGTGCGCGTGAGCAGCAGCGTATCGCCATCACCGGCGTGCACGTTCGTGTCGGCCGTGCGGGCAGCGGCGCCGGCGCCACGCACGAGGACGAGCATGACGTCGCCATCGCGTGGCAGTGTGACGGCCTTATCAGCTTTCAGTCGCGCCACGCGATGCGTGAACCGCCCACGACGCGTCATGACGTTCAGATCCTCGATCGGGCCCTCGACGAGATCGGCCTCGACCGGCAGATCGGCCGGGAAGGCGAAAGGCATGCTGCCGCTGTCGAGACGAACATTGCCGCGGCCCTTCAAGGCGAGATCGAGGCCTTTGCCTTCGAGCACGGTCAGCGTGCGGTCGACGCCCGGGAAGAGCGAGAACGGCCCGGCGGACGCCACCTTCGCCATGCTCACGCGCCAGTCGAACTGATCCAGCGCCGCGCCAGCCGGCGAGACGAGAATTTCCGTCGTCTCGCCGCCGCCGTTCTTCCACGGCATGTGCCGATACTCGCTTGTCCGGATCAGGCGCATGATCCCCTCCCGTGATCGGTTCAGCGGATGCAGGCGATGATGTCACGGTGATGGCACATAGCCATCATCACGATCAGGCCAGCACGGTCCGTGCAATGATGTTGCGCTGGATCTCCGAGGAGCCCTCGTAGATCCGGAAGATGCGAGCGTCGCGCGCATAGCGCTCGATCGGCAGGTCGCGCGTGTAGCCGTAGCCGCCGTGGATCTGGATCGCCTTGTCGGTCACGCGGCCGACCATCTCGGAGGCATAGAGCTTCGCCATGGCGGACTCGCGCGAATAGCGCTCCCCGGATTCGCGCTTTCGTGCGGCGGCGAGGCTCAGAAGGCGCGCCGCCTCGATATCGGTCGCCATGTCGGCGAGCATCCATTGCAGGCCCTGGAACTCGGCGATGAGCGCACCACCCACCTTGCGCTGCTTGGCCCATTCGGTTGCCGCGGTGAGCGCGGCCTCGGCGATGCCGACCGAGCAGGCGGCGATCTCGACACGGCCGCCGTCGAGCACCTTCATGGCCGTGCGAAAGCCCGAGCCTTCGGCACCAAGCCGGTTCTCTTCCGGCACGTAACAGTCGAGCGCAACCTCGAAGACATGGCCGCCTTTCAGGCCCATGGTGCGCTCGGGCGACGAGGTGCGCACGCCACCGGCCTTCGGATCGACCACGAAAGCGGAGATCCCGCGGGCGCCGGCAGCGGGATCGGTCTTGGCATAGACGACGATGAAGTCCGCCTCTCCGGCATTGGAGATGAAGTGCTTGGTCCCGGTAATGCGATAGCCGCTGCCCTCGCGCGTCGCGCGCGTCGACATGTCAGCCGGGTTGGAGCCGGCGCCCGGCTCGGTCAACGCGAAGGCGCCGAGGCTCTTGCCCGCGGCTGGCGGCAGATAGCGCGTACGCTGCGCCTCGTCGCCGCCGTAGAGAATCGAATCCGTCGCGAGCCAATGAGCCGTGATCATCGAGGCCGTCGAGCCGCAGGCGCCTGCAATGGCCGCGACCGCATCGAACAGCACGGTCGGCCGCAGACCGAGGCCGCCATGAGCTTCCGGAATCGGAAGGCCCATCAGGCCCATTTCGGCGAGGCTGTCGAGATGTATCGTGGCGGAGCGGCCGGTCTCGTCGATCTCCGCCGCAGAGGGAGCCAGGACTTCCGCCGCATAACGCCGGATCGCGTCGAGCAGGGCGATATCGTCGTCGCTGTGGGTCACCATGATCATCCCTCGAGTCCGAGTTCGGTCAGAATCGCTCGCCTGTCGGCATCGAGCGCTGGAGCCGCGGCAATGCCGCCGCGCGACGTGCCGCCGAAGCGCGCCGGTTGTTCCGGAACCTGCACCGGTCCGAGCGTTGCATGATGCGTGTCCTGCAGCAGGCCCCGCTCCGTGGCCTGCGGAGAAGTGAGCGCCTCCGCCATGTCCTGGATCTCGGCGGCGGGCACACCGGCCGCGACGAGCGCGGCGACCGCCTCCGACGCCGTGAGCGAAGCCGACCATCCCTCGATGACGGCGCGCAGATCCGCCTCGTTGGCGAGACGGTCGGAATCGCTTCCGAAACGCGCATCCTCGGCAAGCTCCGGACAGCCGATGCACTCCGCGAGCTTCCCGAACAACTTCTCGTTGAGCACGGCGAGCACGAACATGCCGTCACGTGCCCGGAAGGCGCCGAACGGAGCGGAGAGCGGATGGCGGTTGCCGACGCGCTGCGGCGCCGTGCCGGAAGCGAGATAGCGCGCCACGACGAGCGGCTGAACCGCGATCATCGCGTCGAACATCGCAAGATCGATGTATCGGCCTGCACCGGTGCGTTGCCGCTCGACGAGGGCCGCGAGGATCGACCAGGATGCGAACAGGCCGGCGACGACATCGGCGATCGACTCGCCGACGAGCATCGGCGGTCCGTCGGGAGAGCCGGTGACCGACATGATGCCGGTCATCGCCTGCAGGATGATGTCGTAGGCCGGCCGACCGGCAAACTGCCCGTCCTGGCCGAAGCCCGAGATCGACGCATAGACCAGGCGCGGATTGAGCTGCGAGAGCTCGTTCCATCCGATCCCGAGCTTGTCGGCGACCCCGGGCCTGAAGTTCTCCACGACGACGTCCGCGCGTGCCGCCAGAGCCTGCACGATCGCGCGGTCTTCCGCCTTGTTGAGGTCGAGCGCGATGCTGCGCTTGCCACGGTTGATCGTCAGGAAGAGCGCGCTTTCGCCGTCGATGAACGGACCGACATGGCGGTAGTCGTCGCCCGTCGGGGGCTCGACCTTGATCACGTCGGCGCCGAGATCGGCCAGCAATGCGGTGCAATAGGGTCCGGCGAGCACGCGGCTGAAATCGAGCACACGCACTCCCGAGAGCGGACGATTATCCGTCACGCGGGCCTCCTCGTTTCTCGTCACGTTTCAGCGCAGGCTCGGCAGGTCGAGGCCGTGCTCACGGGCGCAGTCGATGGCGATCTCGTAGCCGGCATCCGCGTGCCGCATCACGCCCGTGGCCGGATCGTTCCAGAGCACGCGCTCGATGCGCTTCGCGGCTTCCGGCGTGCCGTCGCAGACGATGACCATTCCCGAATGCTGCGAGAAGCCCATCCCGACGCCGCCGCCGTGATGCAGTGACACCCAGGTGGCGCCCGACGCGCAATTGAGAAGCGCGTTGAGCAGCGGCCAATCCGACACGGCGTCCGAGCCATCCCGCATTGCCTCGGTTTCGCGGTTCGGCGAGGCGACCGAGCCGCTGTCGAGGTGGTCTCGGCCGATGACGATCGGCGCCTTCAACTCGCCCTTGGCGACCATCTCGTTGAAGGCGAGGCCGAGACGGTGACGGTCGCCGAGGCCGACCCAGCAGATCCGGGCCGGCAGGCCCTGGAACTTGATCCGCGTCTTGGCCATGTCGAGCCAGTTGTGCAGGTGCTTGTTGTCGGGCAGCAGTTCCTTCACCTTGGCATCGGTGCGGTAGATGTCCTCCGGATCACCCGACAAAGCCGCCCAGCGGAACGGGCCGATGCCGCGGCAGAAGAGCGGGCGGATATAGGCCGGCACGAATCCCGGAAAGTCGAAGGCGTCGGCGACCCCTTCCTCGAGCGCCATCTGGCGGATGTTGTTGCCGTAATCGACGGTCGGCACGCCCATCTTGTGGAAGTCCAGCATGGCGCGCACGTGCTCCGCCATGGAGCGTTTGGCGGCCTGCGTCACGGCCTTGGGATCGCTCTCGCGCTTTGCCTCCCACTCGGCGAGAGTCCAGCCTTTCGGCAGATAGCCGTTGACCGGATCATGCGCCGAGGTCTGGTCGGTGACGCAGTCGGGGCGCACGCCACGGCGCACGAGTTCGGGCAGGATCTCGCCGGCATTGCCGAGAAGGGCAACCGAGATCGGCTTCTTCTCTTCGCAGGACCGCCTGATGATCTCGAGCGCATCGTCGAGGTCCTGCGCCTGCACGTCCACGTAGCCGGTGCGGAGGCGGAATTCGATGCGGCTCGGCTGGCATTCGATGGCAAGGCACGAGGCTCCGGCCATGGTGGCGGCCAGCGGTTGCGCGCCGCCCATGCCGCCGAGGCCCGCCGTGAGAATCCACTTGCCGGACAGATCGCCATCGTAGTGGCGGCGGCCCATTTCAACAAAGGTCTCGTAGGTTCCCTGAACGATGCCCTGCGTGCCGATGTAGATCCAGGATCCGGCCGTCATCTGGCCGTACATCATAAGCCCCTTGCGATCGAGCTCGTTGAAGTGATCCCAGGTCGCCCAATGCGGGACGAGATTGGAATTGGCGATCAGCACGCGCGGAGCATCGGGGTGCGTGCGGAACACACCGACCGGCTTGCCGGATTGAACCAGGAGAGTTTCATCGGCTTCGAGCTTCTTGAGCGCTGCGACCATGCGGTCGAAGCTTTCCCAGTCACGGGCGGCGCGCCCGATTCCGCCGTAGACGACGAGCTCGCCCGGCCGTTCGGCGACGTCCGGATCGAGATTGTTCATCAGCATGCGGAGCGGCGCTTCCGTGAGCCAGCTCTTGGCCGAGATTTCGGGGCCGCGGGGCGCGCGGATCACGCGGGCGTTGTCGATGCGGGTCATGGATTTTTCCTCGATCAGGCTTTGACGGTGGCGAAGCGCAGGCAGGCTTCGATGATGCGGGTGAGCGCCGTGCGCATCGGCGCGGCGTAGGATTCGTCGTAAGGAGTCGGCCACTGGCCTTCGGCAACGGCGCCGAGCGGCTCCTGCATGTAGCCGCGGCAGGCGAGCTCCATCTGCACGGCGTGGATGCCCGCTTCCGGCCGGCCGAGGCTGCGCGTGATGTAGCCCCCCTTGAAACGGCCATTGGCGACGCGGCTGAACGTAGTCTCGCCGCAGATGGCTTCGATCATGGATGTCAGCGCAGGATCGCAGCTCGCGCCGGAATTGGTGCCGATGTTGAAGTTCGGCAGGGTGCCTTCGAACAGGCGCGGGATCACCGACCGGATCGAGTGGCAATCATAGACCACGATTCTGTCGTGCTTTGCCTGCAGGCGCTCGATCTCGCTCCGAAGCGCCGCGTGATAGGGCTCGAAGAAACGCGTGCGCCGTTCCGAAATCGTGGCGGCATCCGGTTCCCCGCCCGCCCTGTAGAGCGGCTCGCCGTCGAAGGTCGTGGTCGGGCAGAGCTCGGTGGTGGCCTGTCCGGGATAGAGGGACGCGCCCGACGGATCACGGTTCACGTCGATGACCGTGCGCGAGATCGCGGTGTGCACGACCGTCGCACCGAGATCGGCAGCGAAATCGTAGAGTCGGTCGATCCACCAATCGGCATCCTTGCGGGCGAGCCAGGGCGAGACGAGCCTGGACTCGAACTCGGCCGGGATCTCAGTTCCCGTATGCGGCAGGCTCACGACGAGCGGCGCCTCTCCGCGCCGCACGCTGAGCCAGGATGGAGCGGCACTCATGCGTGGGCCTCGGCAATTGCCGGCAGGACGTCATCACCGGCGACTTCCGTGAGCTTGCCGGAGACGACGAGCGCCGTGGCCTGCTCCATGTCGGGTGCGAAATGCCGGTCGTCCTCGAGAGACGGCACCGCATCGCGCAAGGCGGCGCGCACGCGCTCGAGCCGGGCGCTCGACTTCATCGGCGCATGGAAGTCACAACCCTGTGCCGCAGCCAAAAGCTCGATCCCGATGACGTTCGCGGCATTCGCTGCCATGGCGAGAAGCCGCCGCGCCCCATGCGCGGCCATCGAGACATGATCCTCCTGGTTGGCCGAGGTCGGGATCGAGTCGACGCTTGCCGGATAGGCGCGCTGCTTGTTCTCGGAAACGAGAGCGGCAGCGGTGACCTGCGGGATCATGAATCCGGAATTGAGGCCCGGCTTCGGCGTCAGGAAGGCAGGCAGGCCGGAGAGCGCCGGGTCGACCAGCATCGCGATGCGACGCTCGGCCAGCGAGCCGATCTCGCACAAAGCCATGGCGATCATGTCGGCCGCGAAGGCGACCGGTTCGGCGTGGAAATTGCCGCCGGAGATGACCTCGCCCGTGTCGGAGAAGACGAGCGGATTGTCGGAAACGCCGTTCGCTTCGGTACCGAGCGTTTCACCGGCTTGGCGCAGGAGATCGAGAACCGCGCCCATCACCTGCGGCTGGCAGCGCAGGCAATAGGGATCCTGCACGCGGTCGTCATTCGTCAGGTGCGAGGCGCGGATCGCGCTGCCCTGCATCAGCGCCCGCAGCGACGCGGCGACTTCGACCTGCCCGCGATGGCGGCGCAGATTTTGAATGCGCGCGTCGAACGGACCGTCCGAGCCCTTGGCGGCGTCGGTCGCGAGCGCCCCGGTGACGAGCGCCGCCTGGAAGACCCGCTCGGTCTCGAACAGGCCCGCGAGGGCGAGCGCCGTCGAAACCTGCGTGCCGTTGAGCAGCGCGAGCCCCTCCTTGGGACCGAGCGCGAGCGGCGCGAGGCCCGCATCGGCGAGCGCCTTGGAGGCGGGCACCCGTGCACCGTCGACGAAGAACTCGCCGACGCCCATCATGGACGCCGTCATATGCGCAAGGGGAGCGAGATCGCCCGAAGCGCCGACCGAGCCCTGGCCGGGAATGACCGGCACGAGGTCCTTGCGCAGGCAGGCGGCGAGATGCTCGACGGTCGACCAGCGCACGCCGGACGCGCCTTGTGCCAGGCTCGCGAGCTTGAGCGCCATGATGAGGCGCACGACCGGCACCGGCAGCGGCTCGCCGACACCGGCGGCATGCGAGAGAACGATGTTGCGCTGGAGCGTGGCGAGGTCGGCCGCATCGATGCGGACGCTCGCGAGCTTTCCGAAACCGGTATTGATCCCGTAGACCGGCTCGCCCTTGGCGATGATGGCGCGAATCGTCTCGGCGCCGGCCTCGATGCCGGCGCGGCAGCCCTCATCAAGGGCGACGTCACCACCGAAATAGATCTTGCGCCAGCTCGCGAGCGAAACGGAGCCGGGATTGAGCACGACGGTTCGGGTCACTGTCCTCTCCAGATGCGGGTATGCAAGGGGTTGAAGCCGATGCGGTAGACGAGCTCGGCGGGGCGCTCGACGTTCCAGATTGCTAGATCGCACCATTTGCCGGGCTCGAGCGTGCCGATCTCGTCGAGACGGCCGAGCGCGCGGGCGGCTTCGCGGGTCACGCCGGCCAGACATTCCTCGACGGTCAGGCGGAACAGCGTCGCGCCCATGTTCATCGTGAGCAGCAACGACGTCAGCGGCGAGGTGCCGGGATTGCAATCGGTGGCGAGTGCGATGCGTGTGCCGTGCTTGCGGAAATGCTCGACCGGCGGCTTCTGGGTTTCGCGGATGAAGTAGAAGGCTCCAGGCAGAAGCACCGCGACCGTGCCGGCCTTCGCCATCGCGGCCGCGCCATCCTCGTCCGTAAATTCGAGATGATCGGCGGAAAGGGCGCTGTGCTCGGCCGCGAGGCGCGCGCCGTGCAGATTGGAGAGCTGGTCGGCATGCAGCTTTACGGGCAGGCCGGCCGTACGGGCGGCCGCGAAGACGCGTGCAGTCTGTTCGGAAGAAAAGGCAATCCCTTCGCAGAAAGCATCGGCCGCATCGGCAAGCTCCGCCTTTGCGATCGCGGGCAGCATCTCCTCGCAGACGCGGGTGATGAAAGCATCCTTGTCGCCGTTCGCTTCCGGCGGGAGAGCATGAGCACCGAGGAACGTCGTCGTAACGGAGACGGGACGCTCGCCGCCGAGGCGCCGCGCGGCGCGCAACAGGCGGGATTCGCTGTCGAGGTCGAGGCCGTAGCCGGACTTAACCTCGATCGTCGTCACGCCTTCCCGGATCAGATGGTCGAGGCGGGGCAGGGCGCTCGACACGAGATCGTTTTCACTCGCGGCACGTGTTGCCTTGACGGTCGATGCGATGCCGCCGCCGGCACGCGCGATCTCCTCGTAGCTCGCGCCTTGCAGGCGTAACTCGAACTCGTGCGCGCGATCGCCGCCGAAGACGAGGTGGGTGTGGCAATCCACGAGGCCGGGTGTGATCCAGCGGCCCTCGCAGTCGATTCTGCTCTTTGCATCCCAGCCGGACGGCAGATCGCTCATCGCTCCCGCGAAGGCGATGCGCCCGTCCTTGGCTGCAACCGCGCCATGCTCGACGATGCCGAGGCCGTCCGCGTTCCGGGACAGCGTGGCAAGCCTTGCATTGAACCAGATCGTGTCGAAGCTCATGGCGCCTCCTCGGGTTCGCTCCCCTATTAATGTCTATACATAAAAGCCGTGAAAGGGTATGTCTAGACAAAAGTGGCGGGCCCGATGAGAAGCGGAGCCTGCCCTGAAATGCGGTGGGCCGTCCATCCGGAATGCCCTTGCAAAGGCCGGACCGGTTCCCCGGCAGATTGGGTCGAGTCACGAACGGTGTCGATGATGCGCAAGCTCTTTTTCGATCATGCCCTGCTTCCCTCCGGCTGGGCGACGGACGTCGCAATCGACGTCAAGGAAGGCGTCATTCGCGCCATCCACGCGAATGCCGCGTCTGACGGCCGTGAGCATATCGCCGGCATCGCGCTGCCCGGCCTGCCGAACCTGCACAGCCACACCTTCCAGCGCGGCATGGCCGGCTTGGCCGAGATCCGGGGCCCGGAAGGGGACAGCTTCTGGACGTGGCGTCAGGTCATGTACCGCTTCCTGGGCCATCTCACGCCCGACGACGTCGAAGCGATCGCAGCCTTCGCGATGATGGAGATGCTCGAGGGCGGTTTCACGGCGCTCGCCGAATTCCACTATCTCCATCATGACTTCGATGGCCGGCCCTATGCGGATCTCGCCGAGCTGTCGGGACGCATCGCGGCTGCCGCTGTCGAGACCGGCATCGGGCTGACGCTCCTGCCCGTGCTTTACGCACAGGGCGGCTTCGGAGGCACCGCGCCGAACGAGGGACAGCGCCGCTTCGTCAACGATGTCGAGCGCTATCTGCGGCTCGTCGAAGCCGCGCGCGAACGCGTGAGGAACCTCGACGATGCCGTCGTTGGCATCGCGCCGCACAGTCTGCGCGCCGTGACGCCCGAAGCACTCACGCAGGTGCTCGCGGCCGTGCCGCAGAGCCCGGTCCACATCCACGTCGCCGAACAGGTGAAGGAGGTCGAGGATTGCATCGCCTGGTCGGGTCGGCGCCCGGTCGAGTGGCTGCTCGATCATGCGCCGGTCAACGCGCGCTGGTGCTTGATTCACGCCACGCATCTCACGCCGGACGAGACGCATCGCTTCGCGCGGACCGGCGCGGCGGCGGGATTGTGCCCGATCACCGAGGCCAATCTCGGCGACGGCATCTTCGAAGGCGTCGATTTCCTGGCGGCCGGAGGATCCTTCGGCGTCGGCTCGGATTCGAACATCGATATCGATGCGCCGGCAGAGCTGAGGCAGTTCGAATACAGCCAGCGCCTGAAGCACCATGCGCGCAACGTGCTGGCGCGGCGCGAAGGCGAGTCGACCGGACGTGCTCTCTACGAGGGAGCGCTCGCGGGCGGCACGCGCGCCCTGGGACGGCAGATCGGTGCGCTCGCGACCGGCCACCGCGCCGATATCGTGGTGCTCGATTCGGCTCATCCCGACCTCGCATCCATCTCCGGCGACCGCTGGCTCGATTCTTTTGTCTTCGTCGCTGGCAAGGCCGCGATCGACAGCGTCATCGTTTCGGGCCGTTCCGTGGTAACGAAAGGCCGTCACCACCGCCGCGATGCCATCACGGCCCGGTATTCCGGCGCGATCGCGCGGCTGACGGCTTGAGAGCACTGGGGGGCAACGCGTCGGCATGAGTCATCTGCATCAGCGTATTCGAGACGACATCGAGGGGCGCATCATGTCTGGGGAGTGGCCGCCGGGCCATCGCATCCCTTTCGAGCACGAGCTGATGGCGCAGTATGGCTGCTCGCGCATGACCGTGAACAAGGTCCTGTCGACGCTCGCGGCCAACGGGCTTATCACGCGGCGGCGACGGACGGGCTCCGTCGTCGCGGTGCCGAGCACCGAGCGCGCCGTTCTCGAGATCCAGGATTTCGCGCTTGAGGCGGCGCGCACGGGCACGATTTACCGCTTCGAGGTACAGCGCTGTGTCGTCGAGCCGCTCGACATTGCTGCCGCGCAACGCATCGGGCTCCCTACGGGAGCCGAGATGCTCTGCATCAACACGCTTCACCTGATGGACGAGGTGCCGGGCGCCTACGAGCAGCGTCTGATCAATCTCGCGGCGGTTCCCGAGGCGCGCGACGAGCGCTTCGAGGACGATGTGCCGCCGGGCACTTGGCTGCTGCGGAGGGTGCCGTGGACCGATGCCGAGCACGTCATTCGCGCCGTCAATGCCGATGCCGCATTGGCGAAGCGGCTGCAGACCGAGATGGGCGCAGCCTGCCTCATGCTGGAGCGGCGCACCTGGCAGGCGGGCGCTTTCATCACCGAGGCACGGATCACCTATCCGGGTGATCGGCATCACCTCGTCGGGCGGTTTTCACCGGCTGGGGATGGCGGGATCTTCGGCGGAACCACGGAGTGAAAATATCGCCGTGCGGAAGGCGGGGCGTGAGCAGTGGCAAAGGCCCTCTTTTTCTACCGAGCGCGAAAGCGGCAGCGCCGGCGATCAGCACGGAGCCAGGGACGTTATATGGCGTGTCGTGCCCTGGAGACTCATTCCATTCAAGTAGTGTAAGTTTTCTGGCCGCTCGCATTGTAGACGTGCGCGCCACGAACCTCGAAGTCATCGAAGCGAGAGCCGTCGAAGAAGATCCGCTTCGCAGCGCTGCCCTGCGGGTCACTGCCATCGTAGGCGATGCAGGCCTTTCCCGGCAGTTCGGGACACTTGTAGCCGAGATCGAGCGTCACGGTTTTTGCGCTCGTCGTATGCCGCTCCGATCCGCCCTTGGTGCCCCATTCGGCGATCGACAACTGTGCTTCGAGCCGATCACCTTTGCGGCCTCCGAGCGTGCAGTCCTGGACGACGGCGATATGGCGCCACCGGTTGCCATTCTTATCGGGTGAGCCGAAGGTGAGGAGCAGCGTGCCGGTCTTGATCGCATCGGGGCTCGTGACCGGCGGAATCGGAACCAGGCCCCGGCTCGTCCTCACGTCCTCGGTTGCTCCGTTCTTGAGCGCCGCATCCGTGTAGCCCCGTGCATAGGCCGCGATGCTGGTTGAGGGCGAGATCCCGCAGTAATTCCCCGCGAAGCTGTTGCAGTCGATCCCGAACCAGGTGCTCGCATAGGCCGGGCCGGACACCGGCGTCCGCACGCGCCCGGCGAGAAATGCAACGCGTGTCGCGTCGCGGATCTCGTCCGGCGCGGCTCGCCCCTCGAAGGCGCGCCGGATGCTCGCCTTGTGGAACACTTGACCCTTGTATTCGAAATCGAGTGGAACGCTGCTCGGGCCCTGGACCGTCTTGTCGGTCGCGCGCAGCGCCTGCGCGACGATGCCGAGGATCGTCCAGTATTCCGTGTTCTTGTCGGCTTGCCAGCCCGAGACATAGGCCGTGATGTCGGCCGTCCCGAACAGTCCGATCGCGGGATCGTCGAGCGAAATGTTGTGATAGCTCCATTCGTAGACGAAGGGGTCCATCCACCACGGACTGAAGCCGATCCCGAACATCACAACGCCTTTCCGCTTGCCTTGGCGGCAATGGTGCCATTTCGTCAGGTCCGGAGTCCGTGCGCAGGCGCACCGGCTGCGTGTGCCTTGTCACCCGGAGGTCAGATGGAACTGCATCTCGCCATCCGTTCCGAGCAGGGAGAATGCCAAGTAAGCCCCTGCAGTGTAGCGTGACCGTAACCGCCGAGATGGGCCATGGTGATCGACTGGAGGCCCGTCCCTGACCAGCCGCAGCGATCCGGGCGACCGCGGCATCACCTCGTCGGACGGTT
>NZ_LN811350.1:825215-841166 GCF_001006805.1 Microvirga massiliensis
TATCCCCTGTGTGCCTTGTCACCCGGAGGTCAGATGGAACTGCATCTCGCCATCCGTTCCGAGCAGGGAGAATGCCAAGTAAGCCCCTGCAGTGTAGCGTGACCGTAACCGCCGAGATGGGCCATGGTGATCGACTGGAGGCCCGTCCCTGACCAGCCGCAGCGATCCGGGCGACCGCGGCATCACCTCGTCGGACGGTTTTCGCCGGCAGGAGACGGAGTGAGCTTCGGCGGACCGGCCGAGTGAAATCATTGCCCAGTCCACTGCTCTAAGGCAGCGCCCCTAGCGTTCCCGATAAAGCCGAACTTCGCGGCCGGTACCTGTCCCCTAAACGAGGGATCTCGACCTCGTCTTACCTTGGGGAATCAGTACTTTCCCGATGTGACCTGTTTTCGCCTTTATCGACTTGGCCATTTGCATTAGAGCTGGCCCATTTTCAGCACCCGCGGTTTTCAGTATTCATTCTGGTGAGGAATATGTTCGATGCCTCTGGCAGGCTGAGAGGATTTTACTCCAGGCTCTCGAGCACGGACCGGCGGCAGATCCGACAGGCTACGCTCCTGGTCGTCGTCGCGATCGGGCTTCTGTTCCCGGTGGTCATTGTCCTCATTCTTGTCCAAGGAGACCGTACCGCTCAGCATCGTGAGGAGCTCGATCGATCCTTCGATCGCCGCATGATCATCCAGAACCTCCTGGATACCGTGCAAGCCGCAGAGACGGGCCTCCTCGGGGTTCTCCTCACATCGGACCAGAATTTCCTCTGGCACTTCCGAAGAGCCGAGATCGCGCTTCCGGAGCACGTTACAGCTCTCCGTGAGGCGACTGCCGGAACCTCCCTCGAAGCAGACGCCCATCGCCTTGACCTTTTCATCATCGACCGGCTCGCGGAACTCAACCTGATCTCCGTCGTGGACCAAGTCGCTGGTCCCGCCGCCGCCATCCAGCTGGTTCGGAACCGTATGGGGGGGAGAGCTGCGGATGAGATCCGCTCGCTGGTCGAGAGGATGCGTGTCACGGAGGCGAGCAATAGCCGTCAACTCTCGGCTGAGGTTCGGCGGCAGGCCAAAATTTCCGATGCGATCACGCTTGTGCTGCTCGCCGGGATTGCGATCGCGACAATGGTCGCCGCAGCGACCGTCGCAGACGATCTCCAACGGCGAAGCCGCATTGAGCGTGATCTGAACAAGGCGAGTCAACTCGCCCAGACCGCTCAACTGAAAGCGGAGCAGGCCAGCACGGCGAAGACCGACTTCCTGGCGACGATGAGCCACGAAATCAGGACGCCGCTGAACGGCGTCATCGGCTACACGGAACTTCTTCTCCGTAGCGGCGACCTCACTGCGGAACTGCGTGATTACGCTCTCCGGATCCAGAGCGCCGGCTCGGCCCTGCTCACGGTGGTCAACGACGTCCTGGAGTTCTCGAAGATCGAGGCCGGCGCGGTGCGCCTCACCTTTGAGCCCTTTGCGCTTCACGTCCTGGTCGACAACACCGTTTCCATAGTCAGGACCGGTGCCGAGCAGAAGAGGCTGCCAATCTGCTCAGTCGTCGATCCGGAGTTGCCGGAAGTTCTCGTCGGCGACGCCGCCCGCCTCAGGCAGATCCTTTTGAACCTCCTCAACAACGCGCTGAAATTCACGGATTACGGAGAGGTAACTCTCCGGGTCGAGCACCGGGGCGCCACCGAGAGCGGCGAGTGCGTGCGGTTTTCCGTCACTGATACCGGTCCGGGAATTCCAAAGGACCAGCTGGATCGACTCTTCAAGCGATTCTCGCAACTTGACCAATCGTCAAGCCGCCGTTTCGGCGGCACGGGTCTCGGTCTCGCCATCTGCAAGCGGTTCGTCGACCTCATGGGAGGTGAAATCGGCGTCGAGAGTCAGGAGGGCGTCGGGTCGACCTTCTGGTTCGAGTTGTCCCTCCCCAGAGGCGAGATGGTCACCGATATCAAGCCTGCCGAAAGTCGGGTCCACTACGGACGACCGGCTCGGATCCTAGTCGTCGACGATCTCGACCAGAACCGGGATCTTGCCCGGAAGATGCTCGAGTCCGCGGGCCATGTCGTCGACACGGCACCCGGCGCATCCGAGGCCATTGCCGCAATCCAGGTGGCCCCGTACGACCTCGTTCTCATGGACATCCAGATGGTCGGCATGGACGGCGTCGCGGCGACGCAATTGATCCGCAACCTCGATCACCCTGCAAAAAATGTGCCCATCATCGCGATGACGGCCAACGTGCTTCCGCAGGACGTCACGGCCTTCCGGAAGGCTGGAATGAACGATCATCTCGGCAAGCCCTACTCGCCGGATGAGCTTCTCGCCATCGTCCACGCGTGGTTGCCGTGGGGCGATGAGCATGGCGAGGAAGTGGCCCCACCGGCCATGCGTGAACCGGCAGAGATCTATGATCAGGGTATCGAAGGTCTTTGTGAGCTCATGGGCCGCGAGTGGGTAGTCCGCGGCCTTTCCGAGCTTCTCCAACAACTCGACGCCACTTTCCGGAGTTCGGCTGTTGATGGAATTGATCGGGATGAGCTTGCCCGAAACGCTCATACGCTGGTGTCCCGTTGTTCGGTGTTGGGCTTTTCGGAACTCTCCCAGCTCAGCATCAAACTCCAGCAAGCATGCCGAACGGGAAGGGACCTGCCAGCCATCTATGCCGAAGCCAGGGCAGAGTCGACCAATGTCTACGAGATGGCTTCCCGGGCGCTCGAGCGCTTGGAACCAGCCTATGGACCACGATAGTACGTACGGAAACTGGAATGAGAACCAACGATCTTATTGCGATCACGGCGGATGACGATGAGTTCTTTCGGAGCGCACTCAACACGATCCTGACGAAGCAGTTGGGGTTCTCTGACGTTATCGAGACGGGCTCCTATGACGAGGCGCTCGAGCAGCTTGCCGCCCACACTGACATTGCGCTCGGGTTGTTCGACTTGAAGATGCCCGGCATGGACAGCGCCGGCAGTCTCAGGACCGTCCGCGAGCATTTTCCCGGCACGCGCGTCGCCGTCGTTTCGAGCTCAAAGGACCGCAAGGACGTCCTCACGGGCCTGGACGCCGGCGTGCACGGATATGTGCCGAAGGACCTCTCGATCGTGGAACTCTCGCGAGCCCTCAGGATGATCATGGAAGGGTGGGTGTATGTGCCGCCTTCGATCACCGACATCTCCTCAGACGAGGACGATCCCTCCGGAATCTGGAGCGAGCGTCCTGCGCGATCCGTCAATGAGGCCGTCGCCTCGCTCACCCCCCGTCAGCGGCAAGTCCTCATGCTGCTGGTCAAGGGCAATTCGAACAAGGAGATCGCACGGGCACTGAAGCTTGGCGAGGGAACCATCAAGGTCCACATGGCCGCCCTCTACAAGAACCTCGGGGTCAATAGCCGGGCAGAGGCCGCGGCGATCGGAGCGCGGTTCCTGTGAGCACGCCTCTCATATCATTCGTACGGACGGCCGGTCCGCTGGACATCCGGGCTGGCCTCATTCCTCGAACTTGATCACGTGGCTCGTGGCGATGTCCTCCGTTCCGGCTGCTCTGCAATTGGCTCTGACCTCGGAGTTACCCGTAAACGTCACGGTCTTGCCGATGATCTGCGTGCAACCGCTCACCGAAGCCTTACCTGAATAGTCTACGCTCGACGCTGGAATGTAGATTGCACCGTCGAACGTGGAGCCGGCATTGCCGTTCACCTGGTTCCCCTTCGCCGTGCTGTCCCGTTCGCCAAAGAAGAGAAGGCCCGAGTAGGGACCCTCGGTCGGAGCGGCTAGGTTGATGGTTGCGCCACCATTGAATTGCAGGCTTGCCCCGTTGGTGAGGTAGAAAGTGACGCCCGAACCGGACAGCACCGAGCCGGCATTGGCGACGAACTCGCCGCCGTCGATAATGTAGAGGCCCGGCGAGAAAACGGCCGTTCCCTTGATGTCGAGGCCTCCGCAGATGCGCATCGAACTCACTCCGCTCGGATGAGGATCGAGAGGAGTCAGCGTCGCGCTGTCGAGTTTCCCCGATCTGCAGGCGCCGGTCACCTCGGGCTCCGGAACATGAGCGTACGGGTCGGGAATCGGTGGCGAGTTCTCGACAACGCTCTCGCATCGATTCAGGTCGAGGTTTTGCGAGATGCTGGCCTTCCCGACGGTGTAGACGCAGTCGGCCTTCAGTTGGCCTCCTCCGTTCATCTGCAGGGAATCCTCGGCGCGGGAGTTCGAGGCGACATCGCACCCGTCGATCGTGACGACCGTCGATCCAGCGATGGTCACCGCGCCGCTCGCCGTCGGCGACAAAGCGAGAACACACGCTTGCGAAGCGGCATAGAGCTTCACGACTGCGCGAGCCCGTATGACGATAGGTTCGTCCCGGAACACGGAGGTAAAGAGCGGAGGCTGATTTTCGGAGAGGACGACCTCGACGCTCTTTCCATCCCCGGCTCTGCTTCCGCTCACAGGAGGTGTATTGACCTCGATCCTTCCTTCTTCCGGAGAAAAGCCGGATTTCGTTGCGATGTAAGTTGCTGCCGCGACGATTCCGTTGGTTGCGTCCCCGGCACGCTTCCGCACGGCCCCGGCATGGGCGGAGACGTCGGCAGCGTGTTGAAGCTTGCGCTGGGCAAAGTACCAGGAACCAACCTCGGCGCCCAATCCCATTCCCCCGATCACGATCGGGAAAAGAACGGCCGCCAGGATCGCCACGGAACCGGATGTATCGGATCGAATGGCGCCGATCTTCGCCAGAACCGGCGGTAGCCCGCGCCGCAATGCCTTGCGTCCGACCGGGAAATCTCGAGAACGAACCATCCCGGCAATCCTATTGAAGCTTCGCGATCTGGATGATCGCGGGGGTCAGGATCACCGCGAACAGGACCGGAAGGAAGAACAGGATCATCGGAACCGTCAGCTTCGGAGGAAGAGCGGCGGCTTTCTTCTCCGCCTCGCTCATTCGGATGTCCCTGTTCTCCTGGGCGAGCACGCGGAGCGACTGACCGAGCGGCGTGCCGTATTTCTCCGACTGGATCAGGCTGGTGACCACGCCCCTGACACCCTCCAGGCCGGTACGCTCGCCCAGATTCTCGTAGGCCTTACGGCGGTCCTGAAGGTACGAGAGCTCGGCCGTCGTGAGACTCAACTCCTCGGCCAAGGCGCTCGACTGGGAGCCGATCTCTTCGGCGACCTTTCGGAACGCGCTCTCGACGCCCATTCCCGATTCCACGCAGATCAGAAGGAGGTCGAGCGCGTCCGGCCAGGCTCGCCTGATCTCCTGCTGGCGCTTCACGGTTCTGTTTCTGATATAGACGGACGGTGCAAAGTATCCGAGACCGCCGGCGGCGATCGCGATCCCCACCTTCACGAAGAAGGGGTGCTGCAGCCGGAGTACCGCGAAAACGTAGAATAAGGTGACAGCGAACATCACGACCGGCGCGATCAGTCTTGTGGCCAGGAATGTAATGACCGGCCCCTGACCGCGGAATCCAGCTCTGCGCAGCGTCTGGACGAGCTCGCCGTCATCGGCTTGCTTCGACAGGTTGAATCGGTCGACGATTTCGCGAAACAGCTTTCGCGGCTCGCTTCGCAGGGATCCTTGTCTCTTCTCCGCATTGAGACGGGATCGCTCGCGCAGGCGTATCCGCTCCCGCTCCGCCGCGACCCCGGCCATCCGGACGCTGAGCTGATCCCGAGCGAGGTACGGCCACATGACCAGGATGATGGCCGAGAAGGCCGACAAAGCCGCTGAAAGGGCGACGATCAGCTCGGTGTTGGCCGTGAGAATGCGGAGGCTCATGGTGCCGCCTCAGAAATCGAAGTTGATCATCTTGCGCATCACGAGAATCCCGATTCCCATCCACAGAGCGGAGGCTGCGAGAACCAGATTGCCAGTGAAGGTCGTGAAGAGGAGGGAGATGTATTTCGGAGTCGTCAGATAGACGAGCACCGCCACGATGATCGGCAGGGCTCCGATGATTCCTCCGGATGCCTTTGCCTCGGAGCTCATCGCCCGGATCTTGGCCTGCATCTTGGTGCGCTCGCGCAGAACCTTGGACAGATTTCCCAGGGCCTCCGAGAGGCTGCCGCCGGTTCGGCTCTGGATCGCGATCACGATCGCAAAGAAATTTGCTTCCTGCAGCGGGACTCTCTCGTTCAGGCGTTGAACGGCCTCGTCCAGGGGAATGCCCAGCGCCTGGTCCTCGATGATGGCCTTGAACTCGCTCCGGACCGGTTCTTGGGCTTCGAGGGAGATCACCTTGAGGCAGTCTACGAGAGGGAGGCCTGCCTTGACGCCCCGCACGATGATGTCCACCGCGTTCGGGAACTCGGCGCTGAACCGCTTCAGGCGCTGCTTGCGCTTGCTCCCCACATACATGTGCGGCAGCAGCAACCCGCCGGCAATTCCGAAGCCGATGGCGGGTACTGCGCCGATCTGGAACAGCGCGCTCGCCGTCACGAACGACGCGCATCCCGCCACGAGGGACACGACGTAATAGGTCCGCTTGTCCCAGCTCAGCCCGGCCTGGCTCATCCTCGTCTTCAGGGTCGGCTTCCGGCTCGCCTTGGACTTCTGTTTCTCGTCCATGTCGCGCAAGGTGGCTTCGACCTTGCGCCTGCGGCGGACCTCATCCGGCAGGGCCGAACGACCGTCGGATGAGACACCCACCGATGCGATGGATTTTCGTCGCATTTCAGCCGGCGACTGTCCTGCGACACGTGAATAGAGGAGAGAGATGACAAGTCCGATCGCGCATAGGCCGACCAGCATGGCGATCGCGATGGGCGCGAGATCCGGCGACAGCATGAATGATTTTCCCGATCGGCTATCAGGCGGCCGCCTGTTCGGCGGCATCCAGAGCGGCAGCGAGGCGTTTTTCCTCGCCGAAATAGCGGGCGCGGTCCCAGAAGCGCGGACGGCCGATCCCGGTGGACCGATGACGGCCGATGATCCGGCCATGCGCATCCTCGCCGACGATGTCGTAGACGAAGAGATCCTGCGTGATGATCACATCACCTTCGAGCCCGAGCACCTCGGTGATGTGGGTGATGCGCCGTGTTCCATCCCGAAGGCGGGCAGCCTGCACGATCACGTCGATCGAGGAGACCATCATTTCGCGAATGGTGCGGGACGGCAGCGTATAGCCACCCATGGTGATCATGGATTCGATGCGCGACAGCGCTTCGCGGGGCGAGTTGGCGTGAAGGGTTCCCATCGAGCCGTCGTGGCCGGTGTTCATGGCCTGCAGGAGATCGAACGCTTCCGGACCGCGCACCTCGCCGACGATGATCCGCTCGGGCCGCATCCGGAGACAGTTCTTGACCAGATCCCGCATCGTGATCTGACCCTCGCCTTCGAGATTAGGCGGCCGGGTTTCGAGCCGCACGACATGGGGCTGCTGGAGTTGCAGTTCCGCCGCATCCTCGCAGGTGATGATCCGCTCACCGGGCTCGATATAGCGCGTCAGGCAGTTGAGGAGGGTTGTCTTTCCCGATCCGGTTCCGCCAGACACGATCACGTTACACCGCACGCGCCCGATGATCTGGAGGATTTCGGCTCCCTCCGGCGTGATCGTCCCGAATTTGACGAGCTGATCGAGGGTCAGCTTGTCCTTCTTGAACTTGCGGATCGTGAGCGCCGGCCCGTCGATCGAGAGCGGCGGTGCAATCACGTTCACGCGCGAGCCGTCGGGCAGACGCGCGTCGCAGATCGGAGAGGCTTCGTCCACGCGACGCCCGACTTGGCTGACGATCCGCTGGCAGATGTTCATCAGCTGCTGGTTGTCGCGAAACCGAATGCCGGTGAGCTCGATCTTGCCGCTGACCTCGATGAAGGTCTGATCTGCCCCGTTCACCATGATATCGGCGATGTCATCGCGGGCGAGCAGCGGCTCGAGGGGGCCATAACCCAGCACGTCGTTGCAGATGTCTTCGAGCAGCTCTTCCTGCTCGGCGGTCGACACAACGACGTTCTTCAGCGAAATGATCTCAGCGACGATGTCCCGGATCTCCTCCCGGGCCGCGTCCGAGTCGAGGCGTGCAAGCTGGGCGAGATCGATGGCTTCGATTAGCGCTCCGAAGACCATTCTCTTGGTCTGATAATACTCGTCCGACTTCGTTTTGTCCTGATGGCTGGTCTGGTTGCCCTTGACCTTCTCCCCAGAGGCAATCCCCGCCTGTGACCTTAGGCCGACTGGTTGGGGCACGACTGTCAGTGGCGCGCCACCACGGCGTGGCTTCTGGCTCTCTCGCAGATTGTGGGCGGTATCAGGGAATTCGTCCTGCGCCGAACGCTTTCCAAACGCCATCTCGCCGATCCCGGATCTTGAGCACCTGCAGAGTGCAAAATTCAAATAAAAGAAGGGGCCGAAGCCCCTTCTGCAAAGTCACTCCCGGCCTGAATTACGTACCAGTCGCCGGAGCCTTAACCTTGCTCGCGAGCTCGTCGAAGATACCTTCGAGGTTTCCGCCGAGTGTCGTCACCGCACCGATGATGACAACCGAAATGAGAGCAGCAATGAGACCATATTCGATAGCGGTTGCGCCGGATTCGTCCTTCGCGAAACGAGCGATGAGCTTATTCATAATGGATCCTCGAAAAGGGTTGATGAGCTGCAATTGCGTCCAGAGCCGCCAGTCAGCGCCCAAGACACTGAGCGGGACTGCTCCTCGGCTTGGGATGATTTCATCTACCGATTCGCCTGCCTTTCATCCATTCGCCCTGATGCATTAATCCATGTCGTGGGGCTTAGGGTGAACGCATTAGTCCTGTAAATTTCTTTCGTTAAACGTCAAATATGCTGCAGAATTCTTCGACTCTTCTGGATCTGACTCTAGACTTCGGGGTGGAATTTCGGTTTAGAGGGCCCGTTGAGTAGGGTTGAAGTAGATACTGGAGTCAGGATGCCGGACCATCGTCTCCTCAGCGGAGTCGTGAGTGCTCTCATAGTGCTCGGTCTCGCGAGCCCTGTATCGGCCGACGAGTCATCCTCCGCGTCTGCTGCCGGGAGCAGCGAACGGGACTCATCCCGCACCGACGGCGAACATATCAGTGTTGTGATCGACTTTGCCTCGATCCTGAAGTTGGAAAGACCGGCCCGAACCATCATCATCGGCAATCCGGGTATCGTCGACGCCACGATTAACGGAGACCGCATGATCGTTCTGACGGGCAAGACCGAGGGGCGAACGAACGTCATCGTTCTCGACGAGGCGCAGAACGAAGTCGCGAACATGACCGTGGAGGTCGCGCCCGGAAGGCGCCTCAAAAGAGTCTATCACGGGACGAAGCGGCAGACCTATGCCTGCCCCGGCGCTTGTGCACCGGTCCTGTCGGTAGGAGACGATCCGCAGCACTTCGACAGTACGAAGAGCCAGATCCAGGGACGGCAGGATTTCGCCAACGGACGCGCAGACCAGTAGATCTACGGGAGTTCGGGAACGCGCTGATGGGCCTGAAGAACGATCCTGCCGTCATGCAGGCCGGGAACGAGGAGTTCCAAGGGGTAGCTGACCGAGACTGTCCGGAACGGGATCTCTTCGACGGTCTCGGTCGTGATCGTCACCTGCAGGTTATGCTGATTGCCTGAGAACGCCGAGCGAATTTCGTCCTGCAGGCGATCGTCCGGAACACCCGGCCGAATCAGGATCCGGCGAGCCGCCAGGTCAACCAGGTAGGTCAGCTCGTTTCGAAGATAGAGACCCCGGCCGAACTCGATGATCCCGATGGCAAGGAGGATCACCGTCAAGCCGACCATCGCGAACTCGACCGCCGCCGAGCCCGACTCGCAGTGAGAAAATCCGGATGGGCGCCGCACGAGCTTTACCGAACCTGGACCTGAACGGATGGGTTGAAGCCAATGATCGGCAGAATCATGCCCTCGTATTTTTTCTCTGCCGACAAGCGATAAAAGACAAACGGCGATGATATCGGTCCCATGCACTTGGTCGAGCACGTCACGGAGGACTCGGGATTGCTTGGACAGGCGCAGTAGCGGTGTGCTTCGGGGCTCAGGAGTCCCTTGCCGGTCGTGCCCGCCTCCTGCTGCGTCAGGGAGAAGTTCTCCAGGGCCGTGGTCCGCATGATCTGAAGAACGAATTCTTCTCCGCGATCTGACATGGCCCCGTGAGCTCCTGCGCGGAGCACGGTGTCGATGTTCATGCGCTCGCGTACCGCAAGCCCGATATCGATGGTTCCCAGCAAACCGAACACCAGAAGCGGCGCGATGAGGGCGAACTCGATAGCCGACACACCGCCTTCATCCAGCCGCCATGTCGAGAACCAGCATCGAATCCTGTCGATTCCTGACATGACCGACAGCCTCAAGATCATCTCTTATCCCTTCGGCGTTTGAAGAGCGAAGGAAGGCTCAAGCCGCGTCTGGGCTTGACGGAGTTTCGGCCCGAGATGATGCGTGCCACTTCCGCGAAGCTCGCCGCAACCGGGTGTTTCGGGGCGACCTGTGCGATCATCTGACCGTTGTTGGCGGCCTTCCCGAAGACGAGAGATTCGAACGGAAGCGTAGCGAGCGGTTCGATCTGGATCGCGCCCACGAACTCGCGGGGTTTGATCTCGGGGCGCTTTGGCAATCCGACCTGGTTGAGAATAAGCTTGGGCGGCGGATCGTTCGGACGGGTCTGCTTTAGAAATGCGACTATGTTCTTCGCATTCCTGAGGTTCGCCAGATCGGGTGCTGCCGTAATGACCACCTCGTCCGCAGAGGCCAGCGCTCGCTTGGCCCACCCCGACCAGAGATGCGGGATGTCCAGGATCACGAACGGGAAGCTCGCCTGCGCTACGTCGAGCAAAGGCTCGAATGCCGTCTCGGCCAGATCGTAGTCCCTGTCGAGCGCAACGGGTGCTGCCAGCAGACTGAAATGGTTGTCGCACTTCGTCACGAGTCGGTCGAGGAGCATTTCGTCGAGCCGGCCGGCATCGTGGATGGCTTCGGCGATTCCCTGGTTCGTGTCCTGATTGAAGTCCAGGCTTCCGGTGCCGAACGGGAGATCCATATCGGCGAGGAGCACGTCGACTCCGAAGCTGCTGGCGATCGTCCACCCCGTGTTGTGAGCGATCGTCGACGAGCCCACCCCGCCCTTGGCCCCGATGAAGGCATAAACCCGTCCGAGCTTGGCTGACGAGGCATCGGAGAATATCCCCGCGATCGTGGCAATGAGCGACAGGGGATCGAACGGCGTGAGCATGTATTCGCTCACGCCCCGCTTGATAACTTCCCGATAAAGCGAGATGTCGTTCGTGGAGCCGAGCACGAGCACCTTCGTGCGGTCGTCACAGACGGCGGCGAGCCCATCGAGTTCGTGAAGCAGCGATGCCCCTTCTGCCCGGCTCTCGACGATGATCAGGCTCGGCGTGTTCGACTGCCGAAAATGCTCGGTCGCGGCCGGGATGCCTCCCGGGTGCAGGGAGAGACTCGCGCGTGCCATGGCCCGGTCGCCCGCTGCGGCCTCGATGGCCTGGGCAACGGCGGGGCTTTCATAAAAGGCCTCGATGATGATCCTGGGAACTCGCCTGGCCTCGAGGGCCCGCATCTCGAGGGGGTGATCGGCAACCCGAGCGTCCGGACGATCGTCCACGACGGCCGATCGGGCCGGTTGCTTCGGCCCAGCGATGAGATCACGGTTCCTGTCGCGCGCGAGGAGCGTTGTCGGCTCTTCGGCAAATGCGCGTTTTGCCAGTTGCATCATTGAATCTTGACGTATTCGCTTCGTCCCGCCCGAAGGATGCGGATGGAGTCGCTTGCTCGGCGTTGCACCCTCGGCTCCTCGTCGCCATCCGCCACGGAGCGGAGTGCGAGCGACAGGACGCCGACTGCCTGTGCTCCGGACAGGATCTCGGCTTGCTCGGGGGACAGTTCCAGCGTTGCGGTCTTGCCGATCACGGCGGCTTCTCCTTTCGTCTCGTCGGCCTTCTGGTCGATCGCGAGGACTCTGATGTTCCCCAGAATGACCTGGCTCTGGGCATGGCCGTCGCCGACGATGGTCCGGATCACGTCGACCCGGTCGTTTGGCAGAATGAACCCACCGGCCGCGCTCTCCGCCGAGACTCTGATCGCGACGGCCCGCTGGCCCGACGGCAACATGGCGGCCAGAAAGCCGGAATCGGCACGCGCCAGCTTTTCCTCACGGATTGGCTCCCCTGTTACGAAATGGCTGCGCACGACGGATCCGCTCAGCTCGGGGAGGGCATCAGGACGGGATGCGCGTGTGATGAACCCCGGATTCATCGCGCCGTCTGGCCAAACCTGCCAGCGCAGGTTGGAATCCTGCAGTTTCTGGCCCTGCTTGAGATCGCCGGCAGCCACCAGGATCTCGGTTTTCGGGGCCACGGGAGCAGCCTCGACCACCACGGTGGCAGGGACAGCACGGGGCTGCATCGAGAGAGCGAGCCAGGCTGCAATTCCGCCGGCGCCGAGCGCGACAACCAGAATGAGAAAACGGATCATTTCCTTGGATGCCTATGTGAGAGCCGACATCCACGGCGTGTGCGGGAAAACGAAGAGGGCGGCCGACGCCAGGGCAATGCCGTAGGGAACACCCGCATTCGGCGAATGGAGGCGCGCCAGCCAGGGCGCACCGAGCCAATTCGGCGGCAGAACCATTGCTCTGAACTTCAGCAGGACGACCGTCAAAACGCCACCGAACACGGCCGTGTAGAGCAGATAGGCCAGAACGTTGTCGGTCCCGATCCACAGAGCAGACACCGCAGCGAGCTTGGAGTCTCCCCCGCCCAGCCAGCCGAGAATGAAGAACAGGAATGTTCCTGCCAGGACGGACAGGGCGGCAACCAGATCCGACCCGATGGCCATCGGGCCGAACCCCGCGAGTGGAGCGAAGACCAGATAGGCAGCCAGGAGAGACAGCACGATCCGGTTTGGAATTTTCATCGTGGTCAGGTCGAGAATCGCGACAAGGACCATTCCACAGGTGAAGATGACGGTTGCAGCCAATGCGGCTGACCCAGAAATCGCGATCATTCCGATGCCGCCTCCGCAAGATATGGGAACGTTTCGAGGCTCAGCGTTGAGCCGATTGCCTCTCGGGTGCGGATCCCTAGTGGATCTCCTCGTTCCAAACCATTCGCCGGAATGGATTAGTCCATCCCGGAAGCGACCCGGGCGAACGGATTAATCGGTAACGGAATTCGGAAGGATCCCGGTTGCCTGCAATTCTGCTGTCCCGCGCCCCCGTACAGGAGGTCCCGTCACCGGACTGTCGGGATCCATCTCCAATGGGTAGACAATCCGCCCGGGCCTTCGGCATGTCGCCTCGAAGCAGATACGTGTGTCCGCATCACGCGTCCGGGCGATCGAGGCCAACTCGCTGGAGGGCTTCAGAAGAGACGCGCGCTGAAATCCTTGGCCTCCGCGGTTTTGCACTCGGGATCGCAGCGCGCTCGAGCACGCTGGAATGCGTGGATCAAAGAACACGTCGAGTCGACTTGGCGCGCAGCAGCCATGCCCGGAACCGGCACAGTGACTATACGACGAGAAGTTTCTCTCGACCGTATTGCTCAGTCCGGCAATCGGTGCTGGTCTGGCGTCGGTCAAGCTGCAAGCTTCGAGGAGTAGCCATGATCCTGGTCAGCGTGATGTATCCGGGCGGCCCGAACGCCACCTTCGACGAAGCCTACTATCTCGGCACGCACATCCCGCTCGTGAAGGAGCGATGGACGTCGATGGGTCTCGGAGAGGTGCGCCTCGTCAAAGGCAGGAACACGCCGGATGGCAGCCTGCCGCTCTATCCCGTGATGGCGCTCCTCACGTTTCGCTCACTGCAGGATTTTCAAGAAGCTTCGAAAGCGCACGGGGCCGAGATCTTCGCCGATATCCCGAAATTCACGAACGTGCAGCCGGTTCTGCAGGTCAACGAGCCGCTCGGGTAGCATTCGCCGAACCACGATCGGCTTCGCTCGGCAGGCATCCTGCCGAGCCTTCCGGGCTACGATTGTGATCAGCCTTTCACGAGAGTGAACTGCTCCGGCCAGTCCCTGTGCGTCGCGACCTGGCCTTCGCTGCGCAGGCGGCGCACCTCCCGGAGATCGATCTCGCAATGGAGCCACTCGCTCGTCGAAGGCGCGAACTCTTTGCTCTCCGCGACCACGCCGTTCGGAGGCATGCCGTAATCCGGAGGCACATACAGGCCGGCCCGGCCGAAATTTTCGTCGAGCGCGGGCGACCACGGCGCCATTCCGACCGTCGGCGAGACCAGCACCGCGAACTGGTTCTCGAGCGCTCGCGCCTGCGCTCCGATCCGCACGCGATAGGCGCCGGCCTCGGTATCGGTGCAACTCGGCGCCAGGATCAGGTCCACTCCCTTTTCGGCAAGCGCTCTTGCCGGGATCGGGAACTCGTTGTCGTAGCAGATCTGGATGCCGAGCCGCCCCAGCTTCGTATCGAAGACTCGCAATCCCTTGCCTGCGGAAATCCCCCATCGCTCCCGCTCGAACCGCGTCATGATGAGCTTGTCCTGCGTGCCGAGCAGTCCGTCGGGGCCGAACAGCCAGGCGCGGTTGCGATAGAGCCCGTCCTCGTCCCTGACGGGCGCCGAGCCCGGCATCAGATGGACGCCATGGCTGCGCGCGAGGCTCTCGCAGAGGTCGAGCCAGCGCGGGATGAGCGGCTGCATGTCCGTGATCGAGGCGTGCAGGTCCGACCGGACCGACTCGGGAAGCTGTCCCGTCAGGACGAGCCCCGCATATTCCGGCAGAAGCAGGAGCTGCGCACCCTCCGATGCCGCGCGCTTCACGAGCGCGCTCAGATGCCCGGCATAATCGTTCCAGGTCTCGTGGAGTTCGATCGCGTATTGGCAGGCAGCAAGTTTCATCAAGTCAGTTCCTTGGTCCAGAAGGACATGGGCTTCGCGCTCTCCGTCTCCTCGTCGAGATCGCGCCAGCTGAATGTGGTGTGCAGCTCGGGATGGTGCTGGAAGCCGCGCCGGCGCCAGAAATCGTTGAGCGGGACGTAACCGGCCGGGCGCCGGGGATGATCCGCTGGACGTTCGACCGCACAGAAGGTGCACCAGCGGAAACGCCCGAGATTGCGGGCATGCTTTTCCCGCTCCTCGAAAAAGCGTACGCCCACGCCCCGGCCCCGATAGGCAGACAGCAGAATCGATTCACCGAAGTAGAAGATCTGCTCGGGATCCCAGCCATGGGCCAGGAAAGGCGTCTTTACCTCCTCGGTCTCTTCGGACATTGGCATGCCGGTCGAGGCGCCCACGACCCGGTCGCCGTCAAGCGCGAGAACGAACACGCTGTCGGGCGAGCGGGCATAGGTCGACAGATACCGGGCCTCGTATTCGGGCGAGCCGTCATAGAGATACGGAAAGTCCCTGAACACGCTGATCCGCAGGCGGGCCAGGTCGTCGATATGGGGCTCGATCGCCGGGCCCTGGATGATCTCGAAGTGCATTGGTTCTTGCGGCATTCCCAAATCCGACGAGGCTCCCTATACGCTCCCGCGCAGTCCGGCTCTGCCGGTGCGCTTCCGTTTTTCAGAACCGACCATTGACAGGAGATTCTCCAGGTGAATTCGACCGAGCTGATCCGAGCCTATTACGATGCTTTCAACGCCGGCGATATGGCCGCCTTCCTCGATCTCCTCGAAGAGACTGTCGTGCACGACATCAACCAGGGCTCGCGGCAATCCGGCAAGGAAGCCTTCCGGTCCTTCATGGAGCACATGAACCGCTGCTACCGGGAGCGGCTCACCGACATCGTCGTTATGCCGAGCGCCGACGGCACCCGCGCTGCGGCTGAATTCATCGTCCACGGCGAGTATCTGGCGACCGACGAAGGGCTGCCTAAGGCCGCCGGGCAGACATACGAGCTGCCCGCGGGCGCCTTCTTCGAGATCCGGAACGGCAAGATCACGCGCGTGACCAACTATTACAACCTGAAGGACTGGATCGCACAGGTCGCAGGATCGGATCACGCCTGAGAGTCTGACTCA
>NZ_LN811350.1:842111-1069773 GCF_001006805.1 Microvirga massiliensis
CTAGCGCCCACTCGGCATCCGTGAGGTCGCTTGATACCGCAGTCCATCCCGCCGATACTGCCGACGAGTGGTCTCCGTCCAAGGCATCGTGAACTCCATCGAATCTTCGCAAATCCGACGGAATCACAGACGCTTGAGACCACTCAACCCTTTCCAGTCAGGCTCTGAGAGGGCGCGAAGAGCCGCGAGAGCTGATCGCTCCTCAGCTCGCGATATCGTGGAAGGTGGCGGAGAGAGAGGGATTCGAACCCTCGATACGGTTGCCCGTATACACGCGTTCCAGGCGTGCGCCTTCAACCACTCGGCCACCTCTCCCGCAGAGCCCCGAAGGGCCCAGCCGCCTCAGCGGGCGACGCGGTCGTGTATAGCCCTTGCTCCGGTAAGGCAAGACGATCGTGAGCCCGAGGGCGCTCGGCGACTGCACCTCATGCCGCGCCGAACCGCCACCTTGCCGACGCGGCCCTAGGCGCTTAGCTGTTCCGGACACGAGGCTTCACCTTCATGATCCGCTTCCTGGCGCGCGTGCTCGGCTTTCTCCTTCTGGCCGCCGGCTTCGTCGGCCTGATCGTCGATGCGACTCGCACCTTCGCGAACGGCGAGGTCTCCTTCGTGCCGCTAGGGGAGGTGGCCTTCACGCTCTTTCCGAGCACGTTTCCGCTCATCGAGCCTGGGGTCACCCGCCACATTCATCCGTTCCTGTGGGACCCCATCCTTCTGAACTTCTTCCTTCTCCCAGCCTCGGTCGTCGGCTTTGCCCTCGGGGCTCTGCTTCTGTGGCTGGGGCAGAAGCCTCCGGAGCCGATCGGCTATCCGGCGGAGCAGTGATCGGTCCCACCGCTGCCGGGCCTCCAAGGGCCTCGCAGCGGGCGTGCTCCCTGCTTACATATCGAAGTCGAGACAGGAGCTCCCATGTTCGCCTTCCTGAAAAAGCCCATGACGCTCCCCAGTGCCGATGAGGCTCTGCCGGGGCGCAGCCAGCCGATTCCCACAGCCGAGCGCCACTTCGTGAACGGCCGTCCCCTGAAAAGTCCCTATCCGGAGGGTAGCCGAAAGGCCCTGTTCGGTCTCGGCTGTTTCTGGGGCGCGGAGCGCAAGTTCTGGCAGCTCGAGTCGGGGATCTGGATCACGACGGCCGGATATGCCGGCGGCCTCACGCCGAACCCGACCTACGAGGAGGTCTGCTCCGGCATGACGGGGCACAACGAGGTCGTGCTCGTTGTCTATGATCCGGCTGCGATCACCTACGAGACGCTTCTGAAGACCTTCTGGGAGAACCATGATCCGACGCAGGGCATGCGCCAGGGCAACGATGTCGGCACGCAGTACCGCTCCGGCATCTACACCTTCGACGACGAGCAGGAGGCTCTCGCCCGCGCGTCAAAGGAGGCTTACGGCAAGGCCCTCGCTGCGCGGGGCCTTGGTCCGATCACGACGGAGATCCTGCCCGCTCCGCCGTTCTACTTCGCGGAAGACTACCACCAGCAATACCTCGCCAAGAATCCCGGCGGCTATTGCGGGCTCGGCGGCACGGGCGTCTCGTGTCCGATCGGAGTCGGCGTAACGGCCTGACGACTCGTCCGGAGCCGTGAGGACAGGTCCTCACAGATGGGGCTCTATTCGGCCAGGAGTACGCGTCTGCACTCCGATGGCAGCTGCGCCAACGTCAAGGGCGGGCGTGGCTTGCCGGGCTTGGGGTTCAGCATTTGTGGGGTGAACCAGTTGGCGAGCTCCGCGCCGCATCCGTCATCGCGCGGCGGCGGCGCCTGGTTCGAGCAGCTTGCGTCGCCTCGAGGGCAGGCCATCCTGATGTGGAAATGATAGTTGTGGCCCCACATCGGCCGCACCTTCGAGAGCCACGACCGGTCATCACCGGCCTCGCGGCAAAGCGCGCGCTTGATAGCCGGATTCACGAAGATCCGTGCCACCTCGCGATCACGGGCGACGGCCCGGATCAGGGCGGTGTGCTGCGGTGTCCAGACAGCAGGGTCGATATCGAGACGGTCGGATCGCACCATGTTCGTCGCGGACAATTCCTCCCGTTCCACACGCGACAGCGTTCGCGAGGGCATCGGCGTCAGCCACACATCGGCATCGAGGCCGACCTGATGTGAGGCATGGCCGGTCAGCATTGGGCCGCCGCGCGGCTGGGAAATATCGCCGACGAGAAGTCCCGGCCAGCCGTTGATCTCCGGCACGCGCTGGGCGAGACGCTGGAGATAGCTGACGAGATGCGGATGGCCCCAGTTCCGGTTACGGGACAGGCGCATCACCTGCCAGGTCTCGCCGTCGATCGGAAGCATTGCGGCCCCGGCCACGCAGCCTCGGGCATAGCTGCCGATCGATTCAGGTTCGAGCGCCGCCGGGCGAGTGCGCCGTCCGAACAGTTCCTTCGCGGGCACCGACGGATCCGTCGGATTGGCGAGGGGCGGCAGCGGCTTCGGATCGAGCGTTCCGACGGTCTGCGCTTGAGATGCGAGCGGCAGCAGGGAAAGGGTTAGGACGAGTAAGGCAGAGCGAAGCATGCCCCGAGGCTAGCCGGGGCGATGCCGATCCGGAAGGGCCCCGGCTCCCAGAAAGCGCGGCGCATTGTCCGAGGAAGCGATGCGCCTCGGGCTTGCTCTCACGCGGTCACATCCCATCCGCAGCCGCCTCACCGAGGCGCGCATGCATCGTCAATGCCGCGGTTGCGGGCGACCGTGAAAGGGTTCGTGCCGCGCCCGATAGCCGGGCCCGACGACGTATTCACTGTGCCCGTTGCCACTCGTCTTGGTGGTCACCTGCTCGGAGCGCCGGGCGGGCACTGCAGAGCGCGCGCGGGGTCTGGGCCTGTTGCGGCTTTCGCGCGGAATCAGGAACGCAGCCACCGCGGCACCAATTCCCGCAAGGACGACGGCGGTCGCGAAGGGGTGCATCTGTGCTGCGAGGAACACGCTCGTCTTGCGCGGTTCCCTGGCGAGAGAGGAATACTCATCGCCATCTTGCCGGGGGCGGTAGAGATTGTCCCGCATGGATTCGCGCTGGCGCTCGCGGGTCGATTGCGTTGCATACCCGACCAACTCCATCACGACGTCCGTCAGGCGCGGCGCAATCGCTCCGAGAGCGCCGATCATCCAACCGCCGAACCCGACGGTCAGGTCCCGCTTCTGGTGCTCTGCCGCGAACACGATTGCCTTTGCGACGAGATGCGGATCGTAGATCGGCGGCGGAAGCGCGGGATTGTCTCCCATGTAGTTGCGGGCGTGCTCGGGATAGGGAGTGTCGATCGCCGAGGGTTTGATCAGCGTTACGGAAATCGGTGCTCCCTCCCGCTCGAGCTCCATGCGCAGACCATCCGTGAAGGCCTTTACCGCGTGCTTCGTCGCGGAATACTGCGTCTGGAAGAGCATGGCGCGCTCGGACAAGACACTGCCGAGATTGATGATCGCGCCGCCTCCGCGCTCGCGCAGGTGGCGCGCGGCAATGAGCGAGCCGTTCACAACGCCCCAGTAATTGACCTCGAACTGGTGCCGCTGGTCCTCGATCGGAATCTCCTCGAGCCTGCCATACAAGGCGGCTGCGGCGTCGTTGACCCAGGTGTCGAATCCCCCAAAGGTCTCCGTGGCGGTGCGGGCGATTTGCTCGATGTCCTCGCGCTTCGCGGTATCGGCCGGCACGGCGATGGTGTGCGTTCCGCGAGCGCTCAATTCGCGGGCGATGTCATCGAGCGTTTCGGCATTCCGGGCCGCGAGCACGAGGCCGCGTGCTCCCCGTTCGGCAAACATTCGGGCGGTGGTGAGGCCGATGCCGCTCGAGGCACCCGTGATCACGACGACCTGTTCTTCGACAGGTTTCAGGCGAACGGCCATGGGAGACTCCTTGCTGTCAGGATGGAGTTCAACGTCCCGTGGAAGAGAGGGGTTCCGGGCGCAGTCAGGAACGGATCTCTCCGACATTGCTCCTGCCTGCCTGGATCCGAACCGCTGCGTCCGCCATGCGAGAGGCAATGACGAGGACCGTGCTGGCAACGGATATCCGCCGTGGCAGCGGCTGGGGTTGACCCCGCGTATCCAACTGCGTGCTCCGGAAGCCCAGGCAGGAACGTCGCTTTCCGAGCGGCGTTTTCCCTCAGGCTTCACAGGAGGTGCATTGCCATGCAGACGACGGTTCAAAGCGGAGATGTCCGCGAAACCCGTGCCCTCATCGCGAGTGACAAGGTCGAGGGCACTCCCGTGCGACGCACGGACGGCGAGAAGATCGGAACGATCGAGCGCGTCATGATCGACAAGCGAAGCGGCCACGTGGCCTATGCGGTCATGAGCTTCGGCGGGATCATGGGCCTCGGCGAGGAGTACTACACCCTTCCCTGGGGCGTTCTCAAATACAATACCCAGCTCGACGCCTACGAGCTGAACCTCACGGAGGATCAACTGCGGGGCGCTCCTCGCCGGAATGCGGAGGGGCAAGACGCATCCTACGACCGTGAGTGGGAGGAGCACGTGCATCGCTACTACAATGCGACGCCATACTGGGGAGAGTCGGACCCGATGAGCACGGGCCGCTGACGGCACGCGGCTCAGGCAAGTTGGATTGAATCGAGGCCGCCGCGGCGGTTCAACTCCGGATCCGAAGAAATCGCCCGGCCACCGGCCGGGCGATTTTCGTTAATCGGACGCTTTGGGAATGCGAGGCGCGCGACTGGCAGGATACGTCGGAGATCTGGGTTGCGGAGCTGCCTTCGCGACCGCGAGCCGTCAGCACAGTGCACGCACAGCCCTTTCCGGCGCCTCACCGCCATTGCGAGCCGCAGGCAAAGCAATCTACCCTTCGACCAATGCGCTCCTGAATGGCTTCGCTCCGTTCGCAATGACGAAGAGGGCGTGAGAAAGGGAGCAGCACTTCCGGGAACGAGGTCCGGCCGAAACGACAATCGCCCGGCCTAGACCGGGCGATTGCCTGTCGCATACGACTGGAGAGTGCCCGAGATCCGATCCGCACCATTGTGATCATGGCACAGATCGGATCTCGGGCACGCCGATACGCCTACCTGCGCTTACGCGGGGATCGCTTCGTGCCGACCCGGCCGGACCGCTTTGTCGATGAGGTGCGGCTCGTGGCGGCTGCGGCGCGCCGCGTCGTTCCCTTCTTCGCACCGGTCTTGCGAGCAGTCGTCTTGCGAGAGGCAGTCCTCGCGCTACCACGCGCCGTCGAACGGGATGCAGTCTTCCGTGTCGTGCGAGCGGCGGTCTTCTTTGCACCGGTCTTCCGGGCTGTCGTCTTCCGCGCAGCCGTCTTCCGAGCGGTGGTCTTCCGCGCAGCCGTCTTCCTGGCGGTACCGCGCTTCGTGGCACTCTTCGTGCCTCTCTTGGCGGCGGTCTTCCGGGCAGCAGTCTTCTTCGCGCCGGTCTTCCGGGCGGTCGTCTTCCGCGCGGTCGTCTTCTTGGCCGCGCCACGCTTCGTGGCACTCTTCGTGCCTCTCTTGGCGGCGGTCTTCCGGGCAGCAGTCTTCTTCGCGCCGGTCTTCCGGGCTCCGGTCTTGCGTGCGCCGGTCCTTCTCGCTCCGGTTCGTGCACCGGTGGTCGACGCTTTCCGCGTCGTACGTCTCTTGCGAGCAGGCTTCGTTTCGGTGGTGGACTCTTCTGTCGTTTCCTCGGGGATGTCTGTACTCACTTCACCAAACCAAGTGGACTTGTCGTCTGTCGGCATTTCCGCCTCCTTCAGGCGCCCTCGCGTGCAGCCGTCACGCTTGCACAAGGCAACGTCGTTATACCAACCGGGTTCCGCTGAACGGAAAGTGTTGGAAGTAGAATTTGCATGTTTTCTGTGGATACTTGCCATGGGAGGCACTTGCAGACGCGCGCATACGGCCGATCCGATGTGCTCCAACGGGTCTCAAGTGATTGGCTGTAAAGGCTTCCCGAGGTCGTTCGATCGGCTCCGCTCGCGCCGCGAGAGCTATAAAATTACCAATGAAAAACAATGACTTGGTAGTATAACGAGTGTTCTGGAAGGATGATGAAGATGCGTTCTCTGATGCTCGTTTCAGTTCTTGTGATCGCGGCGGGAGGAGCCATCGCGCACCACGGTTGGGGCAGTTAAGATGCATCGCGTACGGTCGTGATCGAAAGCGCCGTGACGCGCGTCGCCTGGCAGAATCCGCATGTTCAAATCGGAGTGACCCACGACGGAGCGGCGTGGGAGCTCGTGCTGGCGCCGCCTTTCCGGATGAATGCACGTGGTCTCGAGCCCGACATGCTGAAGGTCGGGACAATGGTTCGGGCGGAGGGTTACGTGTCGACACGAACGGATCGCGAGATGCGGGCCGAGCGCATTGCGCTCGGCGATCGTAGCTTCGAACTGCGGTGATGGGAGATGCCTAGGAGAGGGGGCTTGCGCCTCTCCAGGACTCATCGCTCGGTCATCTCGCCTGCCATTCCGCCCGGCTCTATACCGCCTCGACGTTCTGCATGTCCCCGGCGCGGCGCTCCTCGTCGGCGCCATCTCCGTCTTTGATCTGGCGCTCATTCGCAGGTGTACGGAGATCGTGTCGGTCATCGGCGCTCTCGCGATTCCGATTGCTGCCTGCAGGTTGGCCGTGCAGATTCCGACGGATCTCTTGCTTCTGACGGCAGAGGCCTTGGCGCTCGGCACCAATCCTGCCCTTCTGCTCAAGCTGGCGGCGATCGTGCTCGGACTGCTGCACATCGCCGTGTATTACCTCGCCATCCGCGACGTCTCATCCTCGGTGGCGCGCGCGACGGCAGCGATGTCGCTCTTCGCCTGGGTCATCGTGCTCGGTGCGGGACGCATGGTCGCCTACCTCTAGGCAGGAATCCTCCGACCATCTCGGGCATGGCGACACGACTCCAACCGGCCTGAATCACCAGGATGGAAGCCGCGCGGCGGTCGCGCAAAGGGCGCCGAGAGGTGCTGCTTGCGGGAATTCCCGGCTCGCTTCCTGACCTATGGGTAAGGGGCTGCTTGCGGATTGCCAGCCGGCAAACGCGTTCCCCTGCGCGGCGAAACGCGCTAGAGCGAGGTCCCAGGTTGCGGTTCGGCATCTGTCCGAGGCGCTCCGCTCCCGTCGGATTTCTCCCCTGATCTGCTTCATGAACTCCCTCCTCGCGGCGAACCAGCCCCACCGCGTCGAACCAGAAGACAGTCGGATCTTGCGCTCGATCCCTGCCATTCGGGTTCGCGCAGCCGGTTCCAGCACCTCGCACAGGTGACTTGGTGACATCCTCCCCCGTCTTCTTCATCGTCCTTTGGATGACCGGCGCGCTGACGTCGTTCTCGGCGAGCGCTGTCGCGGTCCGGTTGCTGTCCCGGACATTCTCGGCGTTCGAGATGCTCGCGTTCCGAGCCGGATTCGCGCTGGTGCTTCTTCTGGGGCTTGCTCTGGTCCAACCAAAGCTCCGGGCTCAGCTGATCCCCAAGAAGCTCTCGCTCCATGTCGTACGGAACGTCGTCCACTTTGCGGGAACCTATGGCTGGACCGTCGCCGTCACGATCCTGCCGCTCGCGATGGTGTTCGCGCTGGAATTCACGGCACCGCTCTGGACGGCCATTCTCGCAGTGCTTTTTCTCGGCGAGCGAATGACCCTCGGACGTGTCGTCGCTGTCGTCTCGGGTTTCATCGGGGTGATGATCATCCTGCGGCCGGGCTTGGAGGGCTTGAGGCTGGAAGGCCTGATCGTGCTCGCCGCTGCTCTCGCCTTCGCGATCACCGCCGTCATCACCAAGCACCTCACGGCCACCCAGACCACCTTCACGATCCTTGTCTGGATGAATCTCATTCAAGGGCCGCTCAATTTTATGGGCGCCGGAGAAGCCTTCTGGCTGAAGCTCGAACCGAACCACATCATCCCGCTCATTGCTCTGGGCGTGGGCGGCCTCGCCTCGCATTTCTGCCTGACGAACGCCTACCGCTATGGCGACGCAACGGTCGTCATGCCGCTCGATTTCCTGCGGGTACCGCTGATCGCGATCGTCGGCTGGCAGTTTTTTGGCGAGAGTCTTGACCCGTTGCTGCTGCTCGGAAGCCTCTTCATCATCGGCGGGATCCTCTTCAACCTGCGTGCGGAGTCGCGGAGGGCGGCGGCATGAGCCAGCTGGTCGCATGCGGGCGCCTCGCAGGCTGATGTCCTGCATGAGCCTGAATCGACGCGCGGCTTCCCACTCGCCGAAGCGCACCGTGTGCAGGACCACAGCGGCATGACCCGGTCGCGAGAGCAGGAGGCGGCACTTAGGGCCGTCAGGGACTGGCTACGGCGAGGCGACCAGCCGGTCTTTCGCCTCTTCGGATACGCGGGGACCGGCAAGACGACGCTCGCACGCCATATCGCGGAAGGCGTCGATGGCGAGGTGACGTTCGGGGCTTTCACGGGCAAGGCTGCGCTCGTGCTTCGCGCGAAGGGCTGCATGGATGCCTCGACGATTCATTCGATGATCTATCGGTCGCGGGAGAGCGATGAGGGCGGGCCGCAATTCGTCATCAACCGGTCGAGCGCGGCCGCGAAATCCGACCTGATCATCATTGATGAATGTTCCATGGTGGACGAGGAACTGGGGCGCGATCTTCTTTCGTTCGGCCGGCCCGTCCTCGTGCTCGGTGATCCGGCGCAGCTACCACCGGTCAGAGGCGGAGGGTTCTTTACCGAGGCACAGCCAGACGTGATGCTCACCGAGGTGCACCGGCAGGCGCAGGACAATCCGATCGTGCGCCTCTCGATGATCGTGCGCGAGGGCGGGCAACTCGAATACGGGCAATACGGCGAGAGCGCCGTGATCCGCCGCAGGGATGTGGATGCCGCGCGTGTCACTGCGGCGGATCAGATCCTGGTCGGCCGCAACCACACGCGGCGTATCTACAATACGCGCATCCGGGAACTCGCAGGCTTTCGCGATCCGATGCCAGCGGCTGGTGAGAAGCTCGTCTGCCTGCGCAACGACAAGGCCAAAGGCCTTCTGAACGGCGGAACCTGGACCGTGAAGACGCTCTATCCGCCGAAGGGAGATCTCGTGCGCATGGATCTTCTGCCCGAGGAAGACTTCCGCCGCAGGCCCGCCGAGGTCTCGGTCCACCGGGCCTTCTTCGAGAGCAAGGAGGAGGAAATCCCCTTTGCGCAGCGGCGCGACTCCGACGAATTCACCTATGGCTATGCTTTGACGGTGCACAAGGCGCAGGGTTCGCAGTGGGACGATGTCGTGCTGTTCGACGAGTCCTTCGCCTTCCGCGAACACCGCAGCCGGTGGCTCTACACAGCGCTCACACGAGCCGCCGAGCGCATCACGATCGTGCGCTGATTGGAGCGGAGATCGCCTCTTCCCTTGCGGGACAGGGGTGAAACACCGTGCTATCCTGTAGCACGTGAGGATTGCGCCGTGCTTGCAATATCGGTGCCGCTACCCTCACCCGCCCCGTGTGGGAGAGGTCGCCCCAATTTGGCAGAACGAACCCAAAAGTGATCTGCGCGCTGCGCCGTCCTCACCTCCGCCGCTTGTGGGAGAGGTCGGACGCGAACCGTCCGGGTGAGGAGGGAAACACCGCGCTCTGAAGTTGCGGCGGTATCCGCGCTTCGCTACGTCCCGCGCTCTCCCGCGTGTCAGCTGTCCATCTTCAGGGCGGCGATGAAGGCTTCCTGCGGGATCTCGACCTTGCCGAACTGGCGCATGCGCTTCTTGCCTTCCTTCTGCTTCTCGAGGAGCTTGCGCTTGCGGCTGATGTCGCCGCCGTAGCACTTCGCCGTCACGTCCTTGCGCAGGGCGCGGATCGTCTCGCGGGCGATGATCTTGCCGCCGATCGCCGCCTGGACAGGGATCTGGAAGAGGTGCTGCGGGATGAGATCCTTCAGCTTCTCGCACATCGCCCGGCCGCGGCTTTCCGCACGGGCGCGGTGGACGAGCATCGACAGCGCGTCGACGGGCTCGCCGTTCACGAGGATCGACATCTTCACGAGGTCGCCCTCGCGGTAGTCGGAGATGTGATAGTCGAAGGACGCGTAGCCCTTCGAGATCGATTTGAGCCGGTCATAGAAGTCGAACACGACCTCGTTCAGGGGCAGATCGTAGACCACCATGGCCCGGCGCCCGACATAGTTGAGATCGATCTGCACGCCGCGCCGGTCCTGGCAGAGCTTCAGCACGCCACCGAGATACTCGTCCGGCGTCAGGATCGTCGCCCGGATCCAGGGTTCCTCGATCGTTTCGATCTTCATCACGTCGGGCATGTCCGCCGGATTGTGGAGCTCGCGCTGCTCTCCGTCGGACATCGTGAGCTTGTAGACGACGCTCGGCGCCGTCGAGATCAGGTCGAGATTGAACTCGCGTTCCAGGCGCTCCTGGATGATCTCGAGATGGAGGAGTCCGAGGAACCCGCACCGGAAGCCGAAGCCGAGCGCCGCGGATGTCTCCATCTCATAAGTGAAGGAAGCGTCGTTCAGGCGCAGCTTGCCCATTGCAGCGCGTAGGCTCTCGAAATCGGCTGCATCGACGGGAAAGAGACCGCAGAACACGACGGGCTGGACAGGTTTGAATCCCGGCAGGGGCGTCGCGGTCGGCTTGCGATCATCGGTGATCGTGTCGCCGACACGGGTATCCGCAACCTCCTTGATCGAGGCCGTGAGAAAGCCGACCTCGCCTGGCCCGAGTTCCTCGACTTCCGTCATCTTCGGGCGAAATACGCCGATGCGATCGACGTCGTATGCGGCGCCCGTGCCCAGCATGCGAATGCGGTTGCCCTTGCGCAGCACGCCATCGACGATCCGCACCAGGACGACGACGCCGAGATAGGGATCGTACCAGCTGTCGACGAGAAGTGCCTTGAGCGGAGCCGATCGATCACCCTTGGGCGGCGGCAGACGTTGGACGATGGCCTCCAGCACACCCTCGATGTTGAGCCCGGTCTTCGCCGAGATCGGGACCGCATCGGACGCATCGATCCCGATCACTTCCTCGATCTGCTCCTTCACCCGATCGGGCTCGGCCGCCGGCAGGTCGATCTTGTTGAGGACCGGCACGATCTCGTGGTTGGCGTCGATGGCGTGATAGACGTTCGCAAGAGTCTGAGCCTCGACGCCCTGCGATGCGTCGACGACCAGGAGCGAACCCTCGCAGGCGGCCAATGACCGGGACACCTCGTACGCGAAGTCGACGTGGCCCGGGGTGTCCATCAGATTCAATATATATGTGCGCCCGTCCTGCGCCCTGTATTCGAGCCGCACCGTCTGCGCCTTGATGGTGATCCCGCGCTCGCGCTCGATCTCCATATTGTCGAGCACCTGCTCGACCATGTCGCGATCCGCAACCGCGCCGGTCTTCTGGATGAGCCGATCCGCGAGCGTCGACTTGCCGTGGTCGATATGCGCGACGATCGAGAAGTTGCGGATGTTGTCGATGGGTTGCGCGGTCATGGGGCTCGCGATCTCGGAAGCTGTCGGGCTCGGCATCCGGGGCATTTCCACCGTCGTGGCAAGGCTCCGGCAAGGCTGCGTCTTCGGGTGCGAAAACGCTGCGCTTCGATCTCACGTTCTCGAACGGCACCCGACCTGCCGTGCTTGAAAACGCGAAGGGGAGATAACAGCCCGCCCCCGGTTCGCCAAGTGTTCCGGGAGCAGCGGCGGTGTCGCGGCGTAGCGGTAACCCCGGGTGGAGTCTCCTTCTACGATGCCGCCTGGAGCGCGCCGCAGCGCCTGCGAGCTGCCTTCTGCCAGCGCAGGAAAGTCTACGACGGCGCAAAACCGATTCTATCGGGGCTGGTCGAGCAACCGGGAAACGACCTTCGCGGTATAATCGACCATCGGGACGATACGCGCGTAGTTGAGGCGCGTCGGCCCGATCACTCCGAGGACGCCGAGGATCTTCTGGTTGGCGTCGCGGAACGGCGCCGCCACGAGCGAGGAGCCCGAGAGCGAGAAGAGCTTGTTCTCGGATCCGATGAAGATCCGGACGCCATCCGCGTGCTCCGCCCGGGAGAGCAGATCGATGACGTCGGTCTGCGTCTCGAGGTCGGAAAAGAGAAGCCGGATCCGCTCAAGGTCCTGGGCGGCCTTGAGATCCTCGAGCAGGTTCGCTTGGCCGCGAACGATGAGTTGGCGCGACTCCGCGGGGCCCACGGTCGTTGCCAGGCCGGCCTCGACGAGTTTCGCCGTCAGCTCGTCGAGCTCCCGCTCCATCTCCGATCGCCGGACCTCGATATCGGACTTCAGATCGGCAAGCGTCTTGCCGCGTATCCTCGCGTTGAGGAAGTTGCCGGCTTCCAGGAGAGCGCCGGCAGGCAGCCCAGGCGGGAGTGGAAGGAGTCGGTTCTCTACGGATCCGTCCGCGGCAACCAGCACCACCAGGGCTCGCGACGGATCGAGGCGCACGAACTCGATATGTTTCAGTTCGGGGTTCGACTTCGTGGTGACGACGAGGCCCGCTCCCCGAGACACGCCGGACAGCAGCGCGGAAGCTTCCGCGAGCGCGGATTCGAAGGTGTGCCCGGAGGCGGCTGCCTTCATCTGGGCCTCGATGCGGGCGCGTTCCTCCGCCGAGACATCGCCGATCTCGAGCATGGCATCGACGAAAAGACGCAATCCCATCTCGGTTGGCATCCGCCCGGCGCTGGTATGCGGCGCATAGACGAGACCGGCCGCCTCGAGATCCGCCATCACGTTGCGGATCGAGGCCGGCGACAGGGTCATGGGGAGGATGCGGGACAGATTGCGCGAGCCGACCGGTTCACCCGTGGCAAGATAGCTCTCCACGATCTGTCGGAAGATCTCTCGTGAGCGATCATTGAGGTCGGTGATCGCACGATGCTCTGTTGCAGAAAGGGGTGGGCGCGCCGTCATACGCTTCCGTTGCGAAACTCATCGACTGTGTTCGACGACCATAATGTGCGGAGGCTCGCGCCACCATGCAAGGCGGGACGGCGAGAGGTACTTTCATCATGAGGTTCCACGACAATGCAGCATTCCTCATGACACGGGATCCGAGAGGCCTTCGACCTGGTGACGTTCGGACAGGAGACATCGGGTGCTTGCCGCCCCGGTGTGAGCGGTCTATCACCGCGCACCCGAACGGAGAGCCATGATGACATCCTCCCCGCGGCCTTCCATGAGGGCGCCAGACGAACTTCGCCCGGTCACGCTTGAGCGCAGCGTCGCGCGCTACGCAGAGGGCTCATGCCTCGTCTCCTTCGGGAACACGAAGGTTCTCTGCACGGCCTCGCTCGAGGAAAGGGGGCCCCCCTGGCTCCGGGGCAGCGGCAAAGGTTGGATCACGGCCGAATATGCGATGCTGCCGCGCGCCACGCACGAGCGCACGCGGCGTGAGGTGACTGCCGGCCGTCCGTCCGGGCGGACCCAGGAGATCCAGCGCCTGATCGGACGGGCGCTGCGCGCCGTCGTCAATCTCCCAGCCATCGGCGAGCGCCAGATCGTCATCGATTGCGACGTGCTGCAGGCCGACGGCGGCACGCGAACGGCCTCCATCACGGGCGCCTGGGTGGCCCTCCACGAGTGCTTCACCTGGATGCAGAGCCGCTCGATCATCTCGCTCAATCCCCTGCGCGAGCCGGTCGCGGCGGTCTCGTGCGGGATTTTTCAGGGCAGGCCCGTTCTCGACCTCGATTATGCCGAGGACTCGGCCGCGGAGACGGATGCGAATTTCGTGATCACGGGCTCCGGCGGGCTGGTGGAAGTGCAGGGGACCGCGGAAGGAAAACCCTTCTCCGAGGAGGAGTTCATCGAGCTCCTGCGGCTCGCCAAGACCGGTGTGTCGCAGCTCGTGGCGCTGCAGAAGCAGGCCGTCGCCGGATGACGCTGGCCGGGACCATGCACCGAAGGCTCACGGGCCGGATCGTCGTCGCCACCCACAATGCCGGCAAGCTGCGCGAAATGCGCGAGCTTCTCGCCCCCTTCGCGATCGAAGCGGTCTCGGCGGGTGAACTCGGGCTTCCCGTGCCAGACGAGACCGGGCACATGTTTGCGGAGAATGCTGCCCTGAAGGCGCGGGCTGCCGCGGTTGCGACCGGGTTGCCGGCCTTTTCGGATGATTCAGGTCTGTGCGTCACTGCGCTTGACGGCGCGCCCGGGCTCTTCACCGCGGATTGGGCGGGTCCCGAGCGTGATTTCGGGAAAGCGATGGCGCGGGTGGAGCACGAACTTCAGAAACGCCATGTTCCCGATGATGCGCGGGGCGCATATTTCGTCTCGGCCCTCGTCATCGCCTGGCCCGATGGGCACGAGGAACTCTTCGAAGGCCGTGTCTTCGGCCGGGTGGTCTGGCCGCCGCGCGGCGACAAGGGGTTCGGCTACGATCCGATGTTCCAGCCCGACGGCCTCGACCGGACATTCGGGGAAATCAGCGCCGAGGAGAAGCACGGCATCGATTGGAGCACGCGCCCCCCAAAGGCCCTCTCGCACCGGGCGCGCGCCTTCGTGGCTCTGGCTGAAGGCTGCTTGGGTTCCGATCGGAACGGCTGAACGGGCTCTGACCGCTCACGTGCGGCGACGGACCGGTTGCCAGGTGCATGTTGCCCTTCGCGGTGCCACGCAGGCCGGTGGGGCCTCCGCATCCTGTCAGGCTCCCGGTCGGTCGTTTTGTCTCTTGGTAACCCCCGTCGAAACCTTCATATGCGCATGATGGTTCGTCATCCGACCCGCGATGCCGGTTTCGGCGTCTATGTGCACTGGCCCTTCTGCCTCTCGAAGTGCCCATATTGCGACTTCAACAGCCATGTCCGGCACCAGCCTGTCGACCAGGCGAGGTTCGTCGCGGCGTTCCGGCGGGAGATCGACAGCTTCGCGGCACGACTGCCGGGGCGCACGGTCACGAGCATCTTCCTCGGAGGGGGAACCCCGTCCCTGATGAAACCCGAGACGGTCGAGGGCATCCTCGAGGCGGTCTCCGGCACCTGGGCGGTTGCTCCTGACGTGGAGGTGACGCTCGAGGCCAATCCGACGAGCGTCGAGGCTGAGCGTTTCGCCGGATATCGGGCAGCCGGTGTGAACCGGGTCTCCCTCGGGATCCAGGCGCTCGATGATGCAGATTTGCGCCGCCTTGGCCGCCTCCACAGTGCCGCGGAGGCGCTCGACGCGCTGCGCATCGCGGTGTCGCAATTCGATCGGGTGTCCTTCGATCTCATCTATGCCCGTCCCGGCCAGGATCTGGACGCGTGGCGTCACGAGCTGCGGGCGGCGCTCGGACAGGGTATCGAGCACCTTTCGCTCTACCAGCTCACGATCGAGCCGGACACGTGGTTCGAGCGCCTCTACAAGGCGGGACAACTGGTCCTTCCGGGACCCGACGAGGCCCGCGCCTTCTACGACGTGACGCAGGAGATCTGCGAGGCGCATGGCATGCCGGCCTACGAGATCTCCAATCATGCCAGGCCGGGCGCCGAGGCCCGCCACAATCTCCTCTACTGGCGCTACGGCGAATATGTCGGCGTCGGGCCCGGCGCCCACGGCCGTATCGTGACGGGGAATGCCCGGATCGCCACCAGCACCGAGCGCCACCCGGAAACATGGCTTGCCCTCGTCGAGCGGGACGGACACGGGATCCTCGACGAGGAGGCCCTTTCCAGCGAGGCGGAGGGTGACGAATTCCTGCTCATGGGGCTGCGCCTCACCGAGGGCATCGACCGTGGCCGCTTCACCGCGCTGACCGGCCGCGCCCTCGACGAGGGCCGCATCGAGGATCTCGCCCGCGAAGGACTGGTTGCGCTACGGCCGGACGGACGGCTCGCCGTCACGGCAGCCGGTTTCCCGGTGCTCGATGCCGTCGTCGCCGACTTGGCAGCTTGATGACTTGGCGGCCTGAGGAACTCGATCAGAAACCGGGTGCCGGCAGCGTCCGCGGCGCGGCACTGACGGTCGCGAGAGTCCCGTCCCGGATTTCGTGCACCGCGAGGGCCCGGTCGCTCGTACCATCAGAGCGGAACCGGAAGACGCCATCCGCGCCCGCAAAGCCGGCCGGATTCGTCAGCACGCCCTCCGTGAAGCGCTGTGTGCCCTGCGTTCGCACCAGGGCCGCAGCCAGGGATACGGCATCGAACGACAGTGTTGCGAGGCGCACCGGGTCGCTGTTGTAGCGGGCGCGATAACGCGCCGCGAAAGCGTCGAACCCCCGGCTGTCCGGGCTCGCGAACCAGCCGCCCTGCAGGCTCCGCAGCGAGAAGGCCCGTGGCTCGTTCCAGACACCGGTTCCGAGCGGCTTCACCCGCCGCGGGTCGAACCCTGCGGACTGCAGAGCCTGATCGACGGCCGGCAGCCCCTCGGCGCTTTCCGGGATGAGAATCGCATCCGCCTGGGGAGATGCTCCTCCGATTACCATCCGGAGCCGTCCGACGGCAGCCTGCGGCTGTCCGCCCGGATAGCGCTCGAGGGCGGCAATGCGCAGGCCCCGCGCCGCGACCGCCTCGCTGAACCGGGCCTCGACCACACTGCCATAGGACGTCTCGGGAATGAGCATCGCCACCGAGCGCTTGCCCCGCGAGGCCGCGTAGTCGACGATCCTGTCGACCTCCTCCTGCGGAAGAAAGCTCAAGAGATAAACGCCGCGGCTCGCCACGCCGGCATCCGTGGAGAACGCGACGACCGGCACGCCCGATTGCCGGGCCACGCTGGCAGCCGCCTGCACCGAGCCCGCAAACAAGGGCCCGATGATGAACTCGGCGCCCTCTGCGATGGCTTGGCTCGCCGCATCGCGCGCTCCCTCCGGCGTGCCCCGGTCATCCTTCACGATGAGCGTGATGTCCGGATCCTGAAATTCGCCGAGCGCAAGCTCCGCCGCGTTCCGCATGCTTTGTGCGGCGACGGCACCATGTCCCGGGCCGGAGAGCGGCAGGATCAGGGCGACACGAACCGACCCCGTTCCGACCACCGAACCGCTCATGGGAGCCATCGGGCTCTCAGGGGGAGGCGTCTCACCGCCGACCAGACCCGGCGGAAGCAGGGTGCCGGAGCCGACGCAGCCAGCCAACCCGAGGGGAGCCAGAGCGGCGAAGGCACGCCGGCTGATTCTCCGATCAAAGAAGCTCGTCATGGTCTGCCCTTGCAGCAATACGGCCAGCCCTTCGGATCGCGTCATCCCTCGATCGCGTGGAATGACGCATCCTTCCGAGGCCACGCCTTTCATCGATTGCGTGGAACGATGGCAAGGAAAAGTAAACGGTTATCCTATCGCTGCGCATCGGATGCGACGCGAGAGGAAATCGAACGTTCGGCGCAGGCTCGGTTCGCCCTTCCTCATCGAAGGCCGGGCATGCGAGAATGTATCGCCATGGTCCAAAAAATCGATAACCGCATGCGCCGCGGCGAGCAGGCTCGGGCGCCCGGGACACGCGGCGGAGTCTTCACGGCCTTTGGACTTGCCGCCGAGGCGGAGCCTCTCGCACCGGGCCTTTATGTCGTCGCGACCCCGATAGGCAACCTCAAGGACATCTCGTTTCGAGCGCTCAATGTCTTGGCGGCCGCCGATGTGGTGCTCGCGGAAGACACGCGGGTGACGAAAACGCTGCTCGCCCATTACGGCATCACGACGCCGCTCGTAGCGTATCACGAACATTCGAACGACGCGGTTCGCGAGCGCATGATCCAACGTCTCCGTGAAGGAAAAGCGCTCGCGCTCGTATCCGATGCGGGTACGCCGCTCGTATCCGACCCGGGCTACCGGCTCGTGCAAACTGCCATTGCGGAAGGCCTTCCGGTCACGCCGATCCCCGGGCCCTCGGCAATTCTGACGGCGCTCGTCGTTTCCGGACTTCCGACCGACCGCTTCTTCTTCGAAGGGTTTCTTCCGGCGAAGAGCGGTCCCCGGCGAACCCGCCTGGAGGCGCTCGCTTCGATTCCGGGAACATTGATGCTGTTCGAGGCTCCGCACCGATTGCCCGAGATGCTCTCGGATGCAGCTTCTGTGCTGGGGCCGCGACTGGCCGTCGTCGCACGGGAGCTCACCAAGCTCTTCGAGACAGTGCGCCGCGGAACGCTTGCGGAACTCGCGGAGACCTTCGAGGCCGAGGGTCCCCCGAAGGGAGAGATCGTCGTCCTGATCGGGGCCGCGCCCGAAGGGCCTCCTTCTGCGGCCGAGGACGAGGCGCTCGACACGAGGCTCGTCGCCGCGATGGCTCATCACTCCATCAAGGATGCCGCGGCGATCGTGGCCTCCGAGCTTGCGAGGCCGAAGCGGGAGGTCTATGCGCGCGCGCTCGCTCTCGCGAAAGCCAAGGAGAGGTGAATGCATTCGCGGTTCATGGCGGGTGATGGAGTGGCTGCAAGATGAGGACGCGTTCCGAACGGCGGCGCACGACATTCCTTCGTGGTCACCGTGCGGAACTCGCAGCGCTGGTGTTCCTCATCGCGAAGGGCTACCGGCCCCTGGCCCGGCGTTTTGCTGTGGCGGGAGGTGAAGTGGACCTCGTCGTCGCGCGCGGCAAAGACATCGTTTTCGTCGAGGTGAAGGCGCGCAGCCATCTCGACGAGGCCCGGAATGCGATCACGGCGACGAAGCGACGCCGTTTTTCCCGTGCTGTGCGAGCCTGGATCGCGCGACATCCCAAAGCCGCAGGGAAGACCTGGCGCGCCGATGCAATTTTCATCGCGCCTTGGTCATGGCCTCATCACGTCGTAGCTGCCTTCGAGATCGAGGCACTTTGAGGGTTTTTTGCGCTCTCGTACGCTCAGCATCACTGCAAGTTGAGCGAAGCCATCCAGGAGCGCATTGGTCGACGGGTAGATTGCTTCGCCTTCGGCTCGCAAAGACGGTGAGGCGGCGGAAAGGGCTGTGCGCATCGCACGCGGCTCGCAATGACGGGTGTTGTTCAGGCGTCACTCCGCTTCCGGCCGTGCTCATCCCGTAATCACGTCCTCTTCGTCATTGCGAATGAAGTGAAGCAATCTAGTTGCACGACGCCAAAATCTGGATGGCCTCGCGTTCTCGCAACGACGGATCGGATCCGTGCCCGATCGACAACTGCCTTTCCTACGCAGCCAGCCTGCGCCCTCCATGGAAGGACATGCGGATATGGCGGGCGAGCTCTTCGGCGACGGCGCTGATGCGTCCGCGCGGGAGATACAGATTGATCGAGAAAGCTGGGAGACTGGGAAGCCCGCTGGACGGAGGCAGAATTGCGAGCGTTCCGGGAACGGTGGGCGCTAGCAGGGCCAGCACGGCGAGATCGGCTTGCGCCGTCGCGCATTGCGCTTCCAGATTCGTGATGTCCGAAACGGGACGCCACGGTATCTCGGCGGCGCGCAACGCCTCGAGAACCGGTGGCCGGAAGGCGCAGACCTTGCAGCCGACGGAGAGCGGAAGCGGCCGGCGCGCATAGGCCTCACCGCCTGGCGCTCCAGCCCAGACGAGACGCTCCGTTGCAAGACTCTCGCCGTCAGGGCCGCAGCCCAACTCCGTGGTGAGTGTCAGGTCGATGATGCCCTCCTTCAGCCGCTCCAGGAGTTCGGGGCTCGTCGCGCAATCGAGCGTCACCTCGACATTCGGATAGCTGTGCGCGAAGTCCTTCAGAACCTGCGGGAGATAGACGCTCACGAGATCGTGCGGAATGCCGAGCCGGACTTGGCCATCGAAGAGCGGCGTCGTCATGTCGGCCCAGATCTCGTCGTTCAGCGCAAGGAGCCGCTTCGCACGGCCATACAGGCGCTCGCCAGCCGGCGTCAGGCGCAGACCTTTCCGTTCGCGGGTGAACAGGTCACACCCGAAACTCTCCTCGAGCCGCTTGATCTGCTGGCTCACGGCCGCCTGCGTAAGATTCAGCACCGCTGCCGCTGCGGTCATGCCGGCCGTATCCGCAACCGCCACGAAGGCTCGCAGGAGTGCGGTGTCGAGGTTCCGTGACATGATCGATCTCATAATGGGTAATTATCGATAACATAATCAACATTCGTTTCTCTAATGCAAGCCTTTGGGCTAACCTTCTGACATGGCCGAACCCGGGGAACACCGGGCAACGGCGAAATCCGGAGATTCTTCCCTTCGAACCAGCGGCCGCCGGACTCCGGTCCGGCGAGAGGGGGCGCTCGTTTCGGAGGGTTTTGCAAAGGAGATGCGCATGTCCTCGATCTCAGACCGCTTGTCCGCGCCGAAGGCTCTTCGGGTTCCTGTTGGGCGTCCGGTGAAGGTGGGCAGCTGGCTCGATCGCCTCGTCTCGAAAGTCGTTGCGACTTCCACCGTTCTGGTGCGCGAGTGGCAGACTGCACGCGACCTGCGCAGACTCTCCGGGATGAGTGACGCGATGCTCCACGACATCGGCGTGTCCCGAGGGGCGATCGAGGCCGCGGTGCGGCATGGCCGTGATGCCGCCGCGGCGCCAAGCGCCCCGTCCTGCGTGGCCTCCCGATTGCCGGCATCGGCGGTAACGGAGTGGCGGTGAATTCCTCCCTGGAGCATGCTGGATCACCAGCATGCTCCATGCGCCGGCGCTATTTCTCCGTATTCGGTTCCGGCGTGAACACCGTGACCGCGTCAGGCTTGATGCGGAAATGCGCCGGCGTCGACGTGACGATCTCACCGTCCGCATTGACGGAGCGCGGCTTGCGCGTGGTCACGTGGAACTCCTGCGCGCGTATCGCGCGCACTTCGTTCCAGGCTCCGTGCTCGCCGGTGCGAAACGAGCGTGCCATCAGGGCGAGCTTCCAGGCGCGCGCGACCTCGAGGCTGTAGAGATCGAGGTGCTGGTCGTCGATGGCAGCCGTCTTCTCGATGGCATTCCCGCCGCCATAGTACCGACCGTTGCCCACAGCGATCTGAAGGGTCTTGACCTGTACCGATCCAGTTTCGGCCATGATAGTGGCCCGAAACGGCTTGGCTTGCGCGAGCACCTTCAGCGCCACGAAAGCATAGCCCAGACGTCCGAAGCGCCGTTTGATGTCTCGTGTGAGCCGTTGAGCGAGCTCTGCCGAGAGCCCGATGCTCGCGACGTTGAAGAAGGGCTGATCATTCACGAGACCAAGGTCGATGCGGCGGGTATGGCCGCCCGCGATGATCCCGACCGCTGCTTCGAGGTGGTCGGGAATATCGAGGGTCCGCGCCAGGTCGTTGGCGGTTCCCATCGGGAGGATTCCGAGTGGGAGCTTGCGCTCGATCACTCCGGCTGCAGCGGCATTCATCGTCCCGTCGCCGCCTCCGACCGCGACGAGATCGACATCCCGCCCCGCTTCCACGATGAGGGGCGAGAGAGCCTCGCGCTGGTTGCATTCCCGAAGGACGGGCTCGATTCCATGCGCGTGGAGCCGCTCGGCAGCCTCCTCCCCAAGAGTGGCACCGTTGCGGCTGCTGGCGTTTACGATGAGAAGAGCCTTGCGGCGTCGCATGGGAATCCTGCCGATTCCGCCAATGTAAGGCAGCAACGGATTCCGGCCAGAAGCCGGGGGTTGTGTTGCCTTCACGTTGCCGTCGCCCGATAAGGCCGCCCGTTACGGAGATCTTTCCATGGCTCTCACTGTCGCAGTCCAGATGGACTCGATCCAGCACATCCGCATCGCGGGAGACTCGACCTTCGCGCTTCTCCTCGAGGCGCAGCGACGCGGCCATTCCCTCCTGCACTACACTCCGGACAAGCTCTCCCTGAGTGGCGGTGCGGTGGTCGCGGCCGCCGAGCCGATCACGGTGCGGGACGAGGAGGGGAACCACGTCACGATGGGAGAGCCTTCGCGGGTCGATCTCGCCGGCACCGACGTGGTGCTGATGCGGCAGGATCCGCCGTTCGATCTCGCCTACATCACGGCGACGCATCTCCTCGAGCGCATCCATCCCCGGACGCTCGTCGTGAATGATCCCGCGAATGTCCGCAATGCCCCGGAAAAGATCTTCGTCACGCGCTTCCCGGAACTCATGCCGCAGACCCTGATCACGCGCGACCGCGCCGAGATCGAGGCCTTCCGGCATGAGCATGGCGAAGTCGTGATGAAGCCTCTCTATGGCGGCGGCGGCGCCGCGGTGTTCAAGGTTTCGAAGGAGGATCCGAACTTCGGGTCCCTTTTCGATCTCTTTTCCGTCACGTTCCGGGAGCCCTGGGTCGTGCAGCAATACCTCCCGAAGGTGACGGAAGGCGACAAGCGCATCATCCTGGTCGATGGTGAGGCCCGCGGGGCCGTCAATCGCGTTCCCGCGCCGAACGATATCCGATCGAACATGGTTCGCGGTGGTGCCGCCACACAGACGGACTTGTCTCCGCGTGAGCTGGAGATCTGCGAAACGATCGGCCCGCATCTGAAGGAGATGGGCCTGATTTTCGTCGGGATCGACGTGATCGACGGCCGCCTGACCGAGATCAACGTGACCTCGCCCACGGGCATCCGGGCCATCAAGAAATTCGGTGGACCGGATCTGGCTGTGGAAATCTGGGACGTGATCGAGGCAAAGGTCGGCCGCTGAAACCCGGCGGCCGCCGTCACGCCTTCCGGAGTTCGGCCGCGAGCTCGGGCCTCCGGTTGAGCGTCTGGAACACCACGCAATAACGCTCGGTCAGCTTCAGGAGCTGGTCGAGCTTCTCTTGGTCGGCATCGGTGTCGACCTCGAAGGTGAGCCGGATCGACTGGAAGCCTACGAGCGCCGCCTTGTCGACGCCGAGTGTGCCGCGGAAGTCGAGGTCTCCCTCGGCCCGCACCACGCCGCGGCGGAGCTCGATCTGGAGCGCGGTCGCGACGGCTTTCAGAGTCACGCCCGCGCAGGCGACCAGCGCCTCAAGGAGCATGTCGCCGGAACACAGTTCGGCTCCCGAGCCTCCCGTCGCCGGGTGAAGGCCCGCGACGGCGAGCGCGCGCCCAGTCTCGACCTTGCAGGCGACGGCCTGATCATCGAGCGTGCCCGAGGCGCGGAGCGTGATGAGCGCAGCCTCCGGATTCTCACGATACCGATCCTTCAGGGGCGCCTGCAGGGCGCGAAGCGTTGCTGAATCCATGTCACCGATCCCTTTCTGAGACGTCAGTATACGATTCCGGGAGAAATTCACCGACCGAGACGGGAGCGAGGCGCATTACGCTTGATCACCACCAGAGTGCTGCCGCCTCCTGTCCATGCTCACGCCGCCTGGACTCTCGCTCGTCCAGCGAACGGTCCAGGGCCTGCAGGACACGCTGAATTGCGGTTTCGAAAGATGGCGCAATCCGATGGCGAGGATGGGCGAGATCGAGACGTAGTTCGTCGTCGAGCCGGCCGGGTTTCGGACGTATCACGATCACGCGATCGGCAAGACTCTTATTCTTTTTATAGAATTCTTTTTATAGAACGTGTAATTCTGTAAATAAAACATTGGTTGCTTGTCGGGCTGGTCCGTGTTGCTGCTCACCACCGGGCATGCGACATGGCAGAGTGAGGACGTGCCGACGTCGGATCCTTGCGTGATGCTGTTCACCTCGCTCCCGGAGGGCCGTTGATGCCCGCTCGAATGGCGCCCGACGACCGCTTCGCGACACGCCCATGACACGCGATTCCGTTCACCCCCTCCTGGAGCGTCTCGGGTCGGAACGGATCCGGGATGCGGCGGCCTTTCGAGCGGCTCTGGTGCCGGAACTCCGCCACTTTCTCGAGCAAGGGAGAGCGACCGCCGAGGATCGTCTTCTGGCGGAGAAGGACGGACTCGCGTGTGCCCGTCGACTGTCCGGTCTGACGGACGAGGTCGTGTCGCTGATCTACGACGCCGTCCTTCATCATCTTTACCCGGCCGACAATCCTTCGACCGGGGAGCGTATCGCGGTCGTCGCGACCGGCGGCTATGGACGCGGCACGATGGCTCCCGGTTCGGATGTCGATCTGCTGTTTCTTCTTCCCTACAAACCGACAGCCTGGAGCGAGAGCGTCGTCGAGGCAATGCTCTATGTCCTCTGGGACCTCAGGCTGAAGGTCGGCCACGCAGCGCGTTCGGTGGAGGAGTGCATTCGCGAGGCGCAGGCTGACATGACGGTCCGCACGTCATTGCTCGAGGCGCGATTCCTGTTCGGCAACGAGGCGCTCTTCGACACGCTGGTGGCGCGTTTCGACAAGGAGATCGTGGCGACGACCGCGCCCGAATTCGTCGAAGCGAAACTGAAGGAACGCGATGCGCGGGTCGCGAAAGCCGGCGCATCACGCTATCTCGTCGAGCCGAACGTCAAGGACGGAAAGGGCGGCTTGCGTGATCTGAACACGCTGTTCTGGATCGCCAAATACGCCTACCGGATCCGGGAGCCGGAGGAACTCGTTGCGGAGGGGCTCTTCACGATCGAGGAGTTCAGGCTGTTTGCAAAGTGCGAGGAATTCCTCTGGCGGGTGCGCTGCCACATGCACTTCGCGACGGGACGCGCGGAGGAGCGGCTGACCTTCGATCTGCAGCGCGTCCTGGCGGAACGAATCGGCATCTCCGGACGCAAGGGGCTTTCGACGGTCGAGCGCTTCATGAAAGCGTATTTCCTCGTCGCAAAGGAGGTCGGCGATCTGACTGCAATTGTCTGTTCGGGGCTCGAAGCTCGCCAGGCCAAGCGGCGGCCGATGCTCGATCGTGTCTTCGGACGCTTTCGGCGCCGCCGTCGCGGTACGCTCGAGAGCAGCGACTTCGTCGTCGACAATGATCGCGTCACAATTCGCAGCGACGATGCATTCGAGCGCAATCCCGTGAACCTGATCCGCCTGTTCTGGCTGGCCGATCGTCACAATCTTCCGATCCACCCCGATGCGTTGCGCGTTGCGAGTCGTTCGCTCGGGTTGATCGGTCCGTCACTGCGAAAGAATCGTGAGGCCAACCGGCTCTTTCTCGAAATCCTGACGTCGCGGGATGCGCCAGAGGTGGTTCTGCGACGCATGAACGAGGCGGGTGTGCTGGGGCGGTTCATCCCGGATTTCGGCCGCATCGTCGCGATGATGCAGTTCAACATGTATCACCACTATACGGTCGACGAGCACCTGATCCACGCGATCGGTGTTCTAACCGAGATCGAGGCTGGGCGCCTCGGCGACGAGCACCCGCTCGCCAATCGGATCGTCGGCTCTCTGCGGAATCGGCGCGCGCTTTACGTGGCGCTGTTCCTGCACGATATCGCGAAGGGCCGCCCGGAGGATCACTCGGAAGCCGGTGCTGCCATCGCCCGCCGTCTGGGGCCGCGTTTCGGACTGGACGAAGCGGAAACCGACACGGCGGCCTGGCTCGTGCGGCACCATCTTCTCATGTCGACGACCGCGCAGAGCCGCGATCTCTCGGATCCGACGACCATTCGAACCTTTGCAGACGTCGTCCAGACCATGGAACGGCTGCGGCTTCTGCTCGTGCTCACGATCGCGGACATCAAGGCGGTCGGGCCCGGTGTCTGGACGGGCTGGAAGGGCGAACTGCTCCGCACGCTCTACTACGAGACGGAGATGGTGCTGGGCGGGGGCGCCGCCGATATTACCCGATCCGATCGGATCAATCGGGCCCAGGAACGGCTGCGCGCGGCGCTCCCGGACTGGTCGGCCGAAGAGTTCGAAGCCTATGCGGCGCGTCATTATCCGGCCTACTGGCTCAAGGTGGAGCATCCGCGCCAAGTCATGCAGGCCCGCTTCGTCCGAGAGGCGGAACGCGCCAACAGGACGGTTGCCGCGTCGACCGAGACCGATCAGTTCCGCGGCGTGACGGAACTCACGGTGCTTTCACCCGACCACCCGAGATTGCTCGCGATCATCACCGGCGCCTGTGCGGCCGCCGGTGGCAATATCGTCGATGCACAGATCTTCACGACGGCGGACGGCATGGCGCTCGATACAATTGTCGTCTCGCGGGCCTTCGAACTCGACGAGGACGAACTGCGCCGCGGCGAGCGGATCGCCCTTGCAATCGAGCGTGCCCTACGCGGAGAGGTTAAGATCGCCGATCTTGTGGACAGCAAACGGCCCGGTAAGGAGCGGACACGGCCCTTTCACGTGCCGCCGGACGTCACGATCGACAACTCGCTCTCGACTCGCCAGACGGTCATCGAGGTCTCGGGTCTCGATCGTCCGGGACTGCTCTATGATCTCACTACGGCGCTCGGCCGGCTGAACCTCAACATCGCCTCGGCACATATCGCGACGTTCGGTGAAAAGGCCGTCGACGTCTTCTATGTCACGGACCTAACGGGGACGAAGGTGAACCACCCGGGCCGCCAGGCCGCAGTTCGAAGGACTCTGCTCGAGGTGTTCGAGCGTGAGGGCCACGAGCATCTACAGCGGCGCTCGGCATGATTTTGGAGCCTTCGTTGAAGGCAGGCACGGCTCTGCTGCCGGACTGGCCGGCGGAGGTGCCTCTATGGCCGGAGCATCCGAGCGCCCATTCTCCGAGATGCGTTGGGCCCATGCTTGATTTGCCTCTGCTCAGACCTGATATCAGTGCTGAACCTCCCCAGCAGACCGGATGATGATGAAGCCGAACGATACGGACGCGACACCCATGAACCTCGAGAACCCGGAGGAGACGACCTCCGGTGAGGCGCCAGGGAACGGCGCCGCTGCACCGGAAGTCGATCCGGTCGCTTCGCTCGAGGCCGAACGCAACGACCTCAAGGACAGGCTCCTGCGCACGCTCGCGGATATCGAGAACATGCGCCGGCGGACCGAGCGCGAAGTGGCGGATGCCCGCGCGTACGGGATCACGAACTTTGCCCGGGACATGCTAACCGTCGCAGACAACATCCAGCGGGCGCTCGAAGCCGTTCCTGCCGAGGCACGCGAGAGTGCCGACGGGCTACTGAAGGGCCTCGTCGAGGGAATCGAGCTCACCGAGCGCGAGCTGCTGAGGACCCTCGAGCGCCATGGCGTCCGCAAGCTCGACCCGGAGGGGCAGAAGTTCGATCCGAACCTCCACCAAGCGATGTTCGAGGTCCCGAATCCGGACGTGCCGACCGGAACCGTCGTGCAAGTCGTCCAGCCGGGCTACGTGATCGGGGAGCGGGTGCTTCGTCCGGCGATGGTCGGCGTTTCGAAAGGCGGCCCGAAGAACGGAAACGGGTCGCCTCAATCCGCGCCATCCGAACAGGCCTCCTGAGGTCCGGATCCACTGTTCAAGCCGGCTCCGTGATCACGGAGCCGGCTTTCTTGTTGAGGCCACCGCCTGTCCGACGGCGAGCTGGACCTGCCTCCCCGGAATGATCACGCTCGGCTTTGGGTTACGCGGCGAAGCGTCAGATTGATGCGGCCTCCGGCCGGCAGCAGCGCTCGCGTGGTGGCTTGGTCGAGAAGGAGCCGGGAGCTGTCGGGGATGATCCGGTCGACGCCGTGAAAGATCAGGCGGGACGCGCCGCCGAACACGATGGCATCTCCCGAGTTCAGCCTGATCGATCGGGTCGGTGAGTTCCGCTCGAGGCCTCCGATCCGAAAAAGGGCCGTGTTGCCGAGCGACAGGGACACGACCGGCGCATCGAGATCTTCCTCGTCGCGATCCTGGTGAAGTCCCATCCGGGCGCGATCGTCATACAGATTGACGAGGCAAGCCTCCGGGGGAGGCGGGTATGCCGCGAGTTCGGCCCAGGCCTTCAGGAGAATGTCCGGTATTGGGGGCCAGCGCTCGCCCGTGACCGGATGCATGGGCTGGTAGCGATAGCCGCTTTCGTCGGACACCCAGCCGAGCTCTCCACAATTCGTCATCCGAACCGAGAACGGCTTGGCCGTCCGCGGCATGCGCGGCGTGAAGGGCGCCGCCGCCCGGAAGACCCCCTCGAGCTGCGCGAGGAGGCCGGCCTGCGCGGTCCGGTTTAGGTAATCCGGGTAATAGACGAGGCCGACGGCCAGAGTCAGGGCAGCCATCGGGCCTGGCCGTCAGGTGTCGAGAATCCGCTTGTCCTTCACGGTCGTGTCGGCGTTCAGGCGGTAGACGAGCGGTATTCCGGTCGCAAGCTCGAGCGAGGGAATGGTTTGCGGCGTCAGTCCGTCCAGAACCATGACGAGGGCGCGAAGGCTGTTGCCATGGGCTGAAACGAGAACCCGCTGCCCGCGCATCACGCGCGGAAGAATCTCGCGCATGTAATAGGGCAATACCCGCGCGACCGTATCCTTCAGGCTTTCGCCGCCGGGAGGCGCCACGTCATAGGAGCGACGCCAGATATGGACCTGCTCGGCGCCCCAACGGGCGCGGGCGTCATCCTTGTTCAGGCCCGACAGGTCGCCGTAGTCGCGCTCGTTCAGGGCCTCATCGGTGAAGGTCGTCAGGCCTGTCTGACCAAGCTCCTCCAGGATGAGTTCCAGAGTCGTCTGGGCGCGTGACAGCGCCGAAGTGAAGGCGACGTCGAAATTATAGCCGAGCGCCTTCAGCCGCCTGCCGGCAGTGCGGGCCTCCTCGACGCCGAGCGGCGTCAGTCCGGGGTCCTTCCAGCCGGTAAAGAGGTTCTTGAGGTTCCAGTCGCTCTGGCCGTGGCGAGCGAGGACGAGAAGCCGTTCCATGGGGGGTCCTTGGCGCAAAGAGATTCAGGAGGATGCCCGATCCGCGAGGCCGAGCACATCGGCCATCGTGTAATAGCCAGGCTTCTGCGGGAATGCCCATTGGGCGGCCTTGATGGCGCCCCGCGCGAACAGCGAGCGGTCCTCGGCGCGGTGGGTGAGTTCGAGTCTCTCCCCGCCGCCCGCGAAGATCACCGTGTGGTCTCCCACGACCGAACCGCCGCGTAGGCTCGCGAAACCGATGTGGCCGGTCGGCCGGGGCCCCGTATGGCCGTCACGGGTGCGAATCGAGTGATCCCGCAGCGAGAGGCGTCGCCCCTCTGCGGCCGCCTCGCCGAGGAGAAGGGCGGTTCCGGACGGCGCATCGACCTTCATGCGGTGATGCATCTCGACGATCTCGATATCGAAATCATCGCCTAGGGTCGCCGCGGCTTGGCGCACCAATCCTGCCAGAAGATTGACGCCGAGCGACATGTTCCCGGATTGCACGATGCGCGCATGACGGGCGGCCGCTTCGAGCTTGGCGAAATGCTCGTCCGAGAGCCCGGTCGTGCCGATGACGTGAACGATCCTGGCCTGGGCCGCGAGCGCCGCGAAGGCAACGGTCGCGTCGGGGGCCGTGAAGTCGAGGACACCGTCGGCTTTCGCGAAGACTTCCAACGGATCGGCCGTGACGGTCACACCGACCGGAGAGCCGCCGCCGATCACGCCGGCGTCCTGGCCGAGAGCAGGGGATCCATCCCGCTCGACCGCCCCGACGAGGGCGCAGGACGACGTTTCGCGAACCGCCCGGATCAGCATCTGCCCCATGCGTCCTGCAGCTCCCACGACGACCAGACGCATCGCTGTCACTCCCTCATGCTGCACGCCTGGCGCGCGTATAAGATCCCGAGGAGGCCGGATTCAAGGTGCCCCGTGGCGACTCCGCGCCGCTCAGAACGCCGGAATCCTGGCCAGCCTCTTCACTCGACCCCTTCGACGGCCACGATCTCCGCGATCCCGGCGTTTTCACGCTTGGCCTTGGCGGCCTGATATTCGGGCGAATGATAATAGCGCTTCGCCTGCTCCAGGGACTCGAATTCGAGGATGACGTTCCGCGCCCGGGCTTCGCCCTCTAGCGCCTCATAGGCTCCGCCACGGGCGAGCGGGCGTCCGCCGAACTTGCGGATCGCCTCGGTCGCGCCCTTCACGTATTCCGCATAAGCCTCCGGGTCGGTCACGGTGATACGGGCAATCACGTAGGCCTTGGGCATCGACGAATCTTTCTCGTGCTTGGGTGGGACGAGAGTAGCGGAGCCTGTTCAGGCTTCGCTGCGGCCGGGCCGGGACGCCGCGGCAATCTCCTCGACGACCATCGTCGCCGCGGCTCGCGGGTCCGGACTCGTCGTGATGGGACGTCCGACAACTAGAAAATCCGCGCCCTCGGCGATCGCGGCGCCGGGCGTGTAGACGCGCTTCTGGTCACCCGTCGCGGCGCCTCGCGGGCGGATGCCGGGCGTGACGATGAGCGATTCCGCGCCCGCAGCCCTGCGCACCGCAGCTGCTTCTGAAGCCGCGCATACGATGCCGTCGATGCCGATCTCCCGGGCCTGCGCGGCGCGCCTCTCGACGAGTTCTTGCGCGGTCGTTTGGTAGCCGGCTTCGGCGAGATCCCGATCGTCGTAGGAGGTCAGCACCGTCACGGCGAGGATCTTGAGATCCGAGCCGGCGCGGCCCGCGACCGCCGCCCTCATGGTCTGCGGATAGGCATGGATCGTCAGCATCGTCACGCCGAGGCCGGCGGCGGAGCGCACGCCCTCTTCGACCGTGTTGCCGATGTCGTGAAGCTTGAAGTCGAGAAAGACCTTGTAGCCCTCGGCGAGCAGCTCGCGCGAGAGGTCCAGGCCGCCCGCGAAGCCGAGCTGATAGCCGATCTTATAGAAGCTCGCCGCATCTCCGATCCGGCGGACGATCTCACGCGCCTGCGCGACATCCGGCAGGTCGAGAGCAACGATCAGGCGATCCCGTGGGGCGAGGACTGGTTTCATGCGTGCCGGCGATAGACCCAGACCCGGGCCGGGGGCAAGTTCAACCAGACCCGGTTCGACGGGCTCGCCGTGTAGTGTTTGGACTTGGCCGGAATGGGCGGAACGACCGCATAAGTGAACTGAACGAACGGGGCGTTGAGGTGCATCGCCTCCTGCGCGGCTTTCAGCAGTTGGAGGCGGACGTCCATGGGCTTGGTGAACAGCGGCAGGCTCGACACCGTGGCTGCCGCTTTTTCGGCCACGCTCTCCCGCAGGGTTTCGCCCAGGTCGTAGGCGTCACCCTGGATGATCGTCGCCTTCGGGAACCGCCGCTTCAGGAGCTTGCAGAATTCGGGGTTGTATTCGACGAGAACGAGCCGGTCCTGAGCGATGCCGCGCCGCACTAGGGCATCGGTGACCGGTCCCGTTCCGGGACCGAGCTCAATGACGGGGCCGGGCACGCGCGGGTCGACATAGGAGGCCATCGTGCGCGCGAGCATCCGTCCGGATGGCGTCACAGCGCCCGTCACGAGCGGCCGCTCGAGCCACGATTTCAGAAACCGCGCCTCGTCCTCGAAGGGGTCCTTGCCGTTCAGTTTGCGAGGGGAGGGCCGCTGGGATGACTGAAGCACGAAAACACCCGTGTCGGCGGAACTAAGCGAAGTTGCACAACCGGCCCCGCGGGTGCTTCCATGTCCATCCGAGGACGCGCAAGCACACCGTCCATAGGGTGGCCAAATGAACTCTGCTCAGGGTTGTGTGAACTCGTTGGGTTCAGTGGTCAAGTCAGTTCGTTCCGCTGAGCCCATCGAAGAACTCACGGACCCGGGAAAAAAATCCGGAACTCTCCGGATGCGTTTCCTTCGAACATTCCTGATCGAACTCCATCAGAAGCTCACGCTGCCGTTTCGTAAGTTTCTGCGGCGTCTCCACGACGACCTGGATATAGAGGTCGCCCATATCGCGTGAACGAAGCACCGGCATTCCCTTCCCCTTGAGGCGGAACTGCTTCCCGGACTGGGTCCCTTCCGGGACCTTCACCTTGGCATCCGAGCCGTCGAGGGTGGGTACGGTGAACTCGCCCCCGAGGGCTGCCGTCACCATGGAAATCGGCACACGGGTAAAAAGATCCGCGCCATCCCGTTGGAAGAACGGGTGGGGCTTGAGCGACAGGAAGATGTAGAGATCGCCCGAAGGACCGCCGCGAAGGCCCGACTCGCCTTCGCCGGTCAGGCGGATGCGGGTTCCCTCCTCGACGCCCGGCGGGATATTGACCGACAGAGTCCGCTCGCGCGTCACCCGGCCAGCGCCGCCGCACTGTCCGCAAGGATCGTCGATGGTTTCGCCGCGCCCATGGCAATTTGGGCAGGTGCGCTCGATCGAAAAGAAGCCTTGGGTCGCACGCACGCGCCCGTGCCCGCCGCAGGTTGGACACGTCCGTGGCTTGGAGCCCGGCTTGGCTCCGGTTCCTGTGCAGGCCTCGCAGGTGACGGCCGTCGGGATGCGGATCGTGGCATTCTTGCCCGAATAGGCTTCCTCGAGCGCGATCTCGAGATTGTAGCGCAGGTCCGCGCCGCGCTCCCGCCCGCCGCTCGCGCGACCTCCGCGGGCTCGTCCGTCGCCGAAGAAATTGTCGAAGATATCCGACATGAAGTCGGAGAAATCGTTGCCGAAACCAGGCCCGCCGCCGCCATTCGCGAAAGCCGCATGGCCGAACCGGTCATAGGCCGCCCGCTTCTGCCCGTCGGACAGCGTCTGGTAGGCCTCATTGATTTCCTTGAACTTGAGTTCGGCGTCGGTATCCCCCGGATTCCGATCCGGGTGATACTGCATCGCGAGCTTGCGGAAGGCGCTCTTCAACTCGCCTTCGCTGGCCGTCTTTCCGACGCCGAGAACTTCGTAATAGTCGCGCTTGGACATTGCGCCCCGGTGTAGTCCTCTGCACGTTCCTCAAAGGCTCGGCCGTCGGAACGGACGGATGCACGGAGCCTGTACGGATACGAGATGGCCGGGACATGCCCGGCCATCCGATTTCAGCGGCATCAGGCCCGCTTCTTCTTGTCGCCTTCGTCCACTTCCTGGAAGTCGGCGTCGATGACGTCGTCCTTCGGGGCTTCCTGGGCGCTCTCGCCCCCCGCCTGCGCTTCGCCCTGCGAAGCCTGGTACATGGCCTCGCCGAGCTTCATGGAAGCCTGCATGAGGTCGGTCGTCCGGGAGCGAATAACCTCGACGTCCTCGCCGTTGGCCGCCTGGCGAAGGGCATCGATGGCCGACTCGATCCCCGAGCGGTCGGCCTGCGAGACCTTCTCTCCATACTCCTTGAGGGACTTCTCGGTCGTATGGATGAGGCTTTCCGCCTGGTTTCGGGCCTCGACGAGCTCGCGGCGCTTCTTGTCCTCCGCGGCGTGCGCCTCGGCATCCTTGACCATGCGGTCGATGTCGCTGTCCGTCAGGCCGCCGGAGGCCTGGATCCGGATCTGTTGCTCCTTGCCCGTGGCCTTGTCCTTCGCGGTGACGTTCACGATGCCGTTCGCGTCGATGTCGAAGGTCACCTCGATCTGCGGGACGCCACGCGGCGCCGGCGGAATGCCCATGAGATCGAACTGGCCGAGCAGCTTGTTGTCGGCCGCCATTTCGCGTTCGCCCTGGAAGACCCGAATCGTGACCGCGTTCTGGTTGTCCTCAGCGGTCGAGAAGACCTGGCTCTTCTTGGTTGGGATCGTCGTGTTGCGGTCGATCAGGCGGGTGAACACGCCACCGAGCGTCTCGATGCCGAGCGACAGCGGGGTCACGTCGAGAAGGAGGACGTCCTTCACGTCGCCCTGCAGGACGCCGGCCTGGATCGCCGCGCCGATAGCCACGACCTCGTCCGGGTTGACGCCCTTGTGGGGTTCCTTCCCGAAGAAGTTCTTCACGACCTCCTGGATCTTCGGCATGCGGGTCATGCCACCGACCAGCACCACCTCATCGATTTCGCCGGCCGAAAGCCCGGCATCCTTGAGGGCCTTGCGGCAGGGCTCGATCGTGCGCTGCACGAAATCATCGACGAGCGATTCGAACTTCGCCCGCGAGAGCTTCATCGCGAGGTGCTTCGGACCGGACGCATCCGCCGTGATGTACGGCAGGTTGATCTCGGTCTGCTGGGCGGAGGACAGCTCGATCTTCGCCTTCTCGGCGGCCTCCTTCAGCCGCTGGAGCGCGAGCTTGTCCTTCTTGAGGTCGACGCCTTGCTCCTTCTTGAACTCGGTCGCGAGATACTCGACGAGGCGCATGTCGAAGTCTTCACCGCCGAGGAACGTGTCGCCGTTCGTCGACTTCACTTCGAAGACGCCGTCGCCGATCTCGAGAATCGAGATGTCGAAGGTACCGCCGCCGAGGTCATAGACCGCGATCGTGCCGGACTGCTTCTTGTCGAGTCCGTAGGCAAGGGCGGCCGCAGTCGGCTCGTTGATGATGCGCAGAACCTCGAGACCTGCGATCTTGCCGGCATCCTTGGTGGCCTGACGCTGGGCGTCGTTGAAGTAGGCCGGAACCGTGATCACCGCCTGGGTGACCGTCTGGCCGAGATAGGATTCCGCCGTCTCCTTCATCTTCTGAAGGATGAAGGCCGAAATCTGCGAGGGTGAATATTGCTTGCCGTCCGCCTCGACCCAGCCGTCGCCGTTGGGCCCTCTGATGATCTTGTAGGGGACGAGCTCGCGATCCTTCTGGGTCATCGGATCGTCGAAGGTCCGTCCGATCAGACGCTTGATCGCGAAGAAGGTGCGCTCCGGATTTGTGACCGCCTGGCGCTTGGCGGGTTGGCCAACGAGGCGTTCGCCCTCGTCCGTGAAGGCGACGATCGACGGTGTCGTCCGCGCGCCTTCCGCGTTCTCGATGACCTTGGGCTGCGTGCCGTCCATCACGGCCACGCAGGAATTCGTTGTCCCAAGGTCGATACCAATGACTTTACCCATGGCGGGATCCCTCACACGTTAAGCAGACCGCTGAGCCCCGAAGCAGCTCGGCCCATGGCTTATCTGACTGGAAATGATCTGCAGGGAGCACCCGATTTCCGGCCGATCCCTGCCACTGGCGGTGATATAAGAAGGGGCTCGAAACGCCGCAAGGCGAGAAGCTCGACCTCGCGAAAACAGTCGTTCGGGTCTGGCGTCCGGCCCGCACCTCGACCGATGCGCCGATGCCGCAGGGCGACTATGGGGTTGCGCGGCCAGCCTCCCAGCCGAGCATCGCCCGTTTGCGGATCGTGCCCCAGTGATAGCCCGTGAGGGCGCCGGAGCGGCCGAGCACCCGATGGCAGGGGACCACGAACGAAATCGGATTGCGCCCCACCGCCGCGCCGACCGCCCTGCAGGCCTTCGGGTTCCCAAGGCTCAGGGCAAGGTCCGAATAGGTCACCGCGCGCCGGCAAGGGATGCGCAGAAGCGCCTCCCAGACGCGTCGCTCGAAATCGGTCCCGATCAGCAGAATTCGGAGCGGGGCCCCGTCCTGCGGGCCAGTGGAATCGAAAATTCGGGCGCCCAGCAGCCCGGTGGCCGCCGGATCCTCGCGAAATGTGGCCCAAGGCCAGCGTCGTCTCATATCGGCGAGGGCGGCGTCCCGGTCTCCGTCATCCGCGAAGCCGAGCCCTGTGAGGGCTCCATCGGCCGCGACGATGATCGTTTCGCCGAAAGGCGAGGGATGAAAGCCGAAGGCCATGGCCGTCTCGGCTCTCTCGGGCCCGGAGCCGCGGCTCCTCGGCGTGTGAGACACGGAGAGATTCTCCACCCGGGGTGCTTCGAGCGCGTTGGCCGAGGCCGCGAGAAGAGACTTGGCGTGGTCGAGCGTGATCGCCTGAAGGAAGGCATCCGGGTCGAGGCCGGCCCAGCGGTGGAGGAGATCGTGGAGGTCCGCTATCGACAGCCCGGCACGGCGCGCGATGGCTTCGATCGATGGCCGTTGCCGTCCTTGCATTGGAACGAAGGCGATGATCCTGCACACCTCGTCGTAATCGGCGACACGTCGCAATTCGGCAGTTCGATCGGGTCTGGCGCTTGTGCGGTCAGGATCGTGCAGTATGTCGAGCATGGCGGCGGCCCCGGTTCGTCCGCGCCATCCTATCTATCGCCAAGCCGAATGGCATCCGTCCTGCATTGAACTCGGGAAGGCGGTCCAGCGCGGAATTATGAGGCTTTCAAGCTCCTCTCGACTGGAGGCGATGGGCAGCCGCTATCAGAGCGCTCAGTAGCCCTGCTTCACCCGGGAAAGCGCCCGTGAAAGCTCCTCCGCGAAGCTCTCCCGCTCGGGAGGAGACAACTCCCTGGCGATGACGAGGCTTTCTCCGCGGGAGACCAGCGCGAGGCGCTGCAGCCCGTACTCGTCGTCGTTTTCCCGGGTCAGGCGGGTCCAGAGCGGGTTAAAACGCCATTCCCGCTCTTCTCCGCGCGGCGTGACATGCCGGACCAGGAGCTCCAGCGGCGTCAGCTCGACCTCCTCGAACCCCTCGGCGTCACGGAAATTCGAACGGAAGGCCAAGTAGAGAATCGTCAGGTCGAGCACGAGAAAGCCGACGATCGGCCAGAAGCCGAGCATCAGAAAGGGAATGCCTGCAGCCGCGGTCACGAGGCAGGAGAGCCACATGAGCGTCTGGAAGCTCCCCCGACTGAGCGAGCGGTGCGGCCGGATCACGGCGGCGAAGACGGGTCTCGCGGCGGGGATATGGGGTGTCACCTTGATGGCGGCCATGCTGTCGTTATAACGCGTCCATGTCCGATCTGAAGTCGCCGAAGTTGCGGCCTCGCCGCTCTGGCGGGCCAAGTCCTGGAAAAGGGAAGGCTCTCGGCGCCGCATCCGGCAAACGGGCTCCCAAGCCCGTGGATGCCGCGACCGTCACCGAGATCTTCACGCGCTTCGAGGCGGCCAATCCCGAGCCGAAAGGCGAGCTGGAGCACACCAACCCTTTCACCCTTTTGGTCGCGGTCGTTCTTTCGGCGCAAGCCACGGATGCCGGCGTCAACAAGGCGACGCGGAACCTCTTCGCTCTCGCGGATACGCCCGAACGGATGCTGGCCCTCGGAGAGGAGGGCGTTCGCGAGCAGATCAAGACGATCAATTTCTTCAACACCAAGGCGAAGAACGTGATCGGTCTGTCGCAGCGCCTTGTCGACGAGTTCGACGGGAAGGTGCCGGCCTCGGTCGAGATCCTCGAGACCCTGCCGGGTGTCGGCCGAAAGACGGCGAGCGTGGTCGCGAACATGGCCTTCGGCGAGGCGAGGATCGCCGTCGACACGCATATCTTCCGGGTTTCGCATCGTATCCCGCTGGCCTCGGCGCCGACGCCGCTGCTCATGCAGGAGAAGCTGGAGGCGATCGTGCCCGACAGGTTCAGGCGGCACGCGCACCACTGGCTGATTCTGCACGGCCGCTATGTCTGCAAGGCGCGCCGCCCCGAATGTGGCCGGTGCATCATCCGGGATCTGTGCCGCTATCCGGACAAGACGGACTAATTTCCGGTTAGATATCGGCCGGGAGCGCGTGCGCGAGCCCCGGTCGCGCCTCTCGCTCCGGTGAGGGCAGGCCTCGCTGGCCTGACCCGGGTCAGGCCGCGAAGGCTACGATCAGCCGAAGATGGCCAAGCCAGCGAGGCCTGCCGCGCCGACCACGATTCGCCACCACGCAAAGGGCGTGAAACCGTGGTGCGAGACATAATCCAGAAGCCTGCGAACGACGAACAGGGCCGAGACGAAGGCGGCCAGAAAGCCGGCGACGATGAGCGAGAGATCGTCCGCCGAGAGGATCGCGTAATTCTTCAGGAGGTCGTAGGCGAAGGCGCCCGCCATGGTCGGCATGGCGAGGAAGAACGAGAATTCCGCCGCCGACCGCTTGTCGGCTCCGAGCAGCATCGCTCCCACGATCGTCGCGCCGGAGCGCGAGACGCCCGGGATCATCGCCAGGCATTGGAAGAGGCCGATCCCGAAATACGTCTTGAGCGAAAAGCGGGTCGCCTCGTGATAGCGATGCTCGAGCGGCAGGCGGTCGACGACGAGCAGCACGATTCCGCCCACGATCAGCGAAACGCAGACGAGCCATGGGTTGAAGAGCACGCCCTTGATGAAGCCGTGCAGCGCAGCGCCGATCACGGCCGCGGGCAGGAACGCCAAGAGGACGCCGAGCACGAAGCGGCGCGCCTTCGGATCGTAGGGAAGAGCCTTCGCGATCCACAGGAGGCGGCCGAAATACACGCTGAGGATGGCCAGAATGGCGCCGAGCTGGATCAGGACTTCGAAAGCCTTGCCGGTCGATTCGAAACCCAGGAAGTGCCCGACCAGGAGCAGGTGGCCCGTCGACGAAACGGGGAGAAATTCGGTCAGTCCCTCGATGAACCCGAGGAGGACCGCTTCGAGCATTTGAGGCATCGGTGTCTTCGCTTCGCCCGCAATTCGGGCCCATGCAGGCCCGAGATGATTCCTATGAGCAGCAGGTAACCCGCCGATGGCGCGGGTTGGACGGCCGGTCGGCCTTCGGGGGCGCCGCGTCGCGCTGTCGACCCGTCACCCCGTTGCCGGCGACTCGATTGCTGGTGTCCTCACGAAGGGTTTAGAGGCCCTGCGGTTCAGGTGGAATGGACTTTTTTGGTCCGCATCGCCGCATTCGCCCCGGACGTCTCGGCCGGGAGGAGCGATGCGCTTCATCGCAGGCCCGGGGGTGCGAGATTCGGCCTCACGTGAGCGTTCCTACCGTCTGCGATTACGGCGCATTAACCGAAAGCGGCCTTATTCTCGCCCCCACTTCCCGCGATCGAAGTTCCATGTTCCTGCACCACGCGCCGTTCTGCCCGCACTCGCGTTTCGTGCGTCTCGTGATGGGCGAGATGGGGCTCGAGGCCGAGCTGTGCGAGGAGCGGCCCTGGGAGCGGCGGCAGGGACTTCTGGAGCTCAATCCGGCTGGAACGACCCCGGTTCTGATCGACGGAGACCACGTCGTTCCCGGCGCCTGGGTGATCGCGGAATATCTCGATGAGCAACGGGCGGGACGCCGGCGCCTTCTCCCGATGGCTCCTGCCCAAAGAATCGAGGTCCGGCGCCTGATGGACTGGTTCCTCGGGAAATTCCACGGCGAAGTCACGGACTACTTGGTCACCGAAAAGATCCATAAACGGTTCATGCCGCCGGACACGGGCGGAGGACCGCCGGACATGAGCGCGATCCGCGCCGCGCGATCCAACATCCGGTACCATTTGAAGTATATCGGCTGGCTCGCGGCCACGCGGAACTGGCTTGCGGGCAGCGAGCTGACATTTGCGGATCTCGCCGCCGCCGCCCATCTGTCGGCGGCGGATTATCTCGGCGACGTGCCATGGAACGAGGACGAGGCAGCGAAGCAGTGGTATGCGAGGGTGAAGTCCCGGCCGGCCTTCCGGACCCTGCTGGCCGACCGGGTGCCCGGCATGGCGCCGGGCGAGCACTACGCGGATCTCGACTTCTGAATGGCGAGAACCTGAAGGCCGCGCTCCGGGAGCGGGGTGCCGCACTCGGTTTCGATCTGGTCCGGGTCGCAGCTCCGGACGCGATCCCGGAAGCGCCGGAGCGGCTCCGGGCCTGGCTCGAGGCAGGCCGGCACGGTTCCATGGGCTGGATGGCGGACCCGGACGGACGCCGCGCCGCGCCGCGCAATCTCTGGCCGGAGGTGCGCAGCATCGTAATGGTGGGCGTCAATTACGGCCCCGAGAGCGATCCTCTGGCGCCGCTCGCGCAGCCCGATCGCGGAACGATTTCAGTCTATGCGCAGGGGCGGGACTACCACGACGTCATCAAGGGCAGGCTGAAGGAGTTCGCGGGTTTTCTCGCCTCGCGCGCGGAAGCGGACGTGAAGGTTTTCGTCGACACGGCGCCCGTCATGGAAAAGCCGCTCGCCCAGGCTGCCGGCCTCGGCTGGCAGGGCAAGCATACCGTCCTGGTCTCTCGGGAATTCGGCAACTGGCTTTTCCTCGGCGCCATCTTTACGACGGCAGCGCTGCCCGTCGACCCGCCCGAGCGCGACCGTTGCGGCTCGTGCAGGCGCTGCCTGGATGCCTGTCCGACCAGGGCTTTTCCGGCACCTTATCAGCTCGATGCCAGGCGCTGCATTTCCTACCTCACGATCGAATCCAAGGACCATGTCCCTGCCGATCTTCGCGAAGGCATCGGAAACCGGATCTTCGGCTGCGACGATTGCCTCGCAGTATGTCCCTGGAACAAGTTCGCGGTGACGGGACGCGAGGCACGCCTCGCCGCGCGCGAGGACCTGATCGCGCCGCCGCTCGCGGAACTCGTGCGCCTCGACGATGCCGCGTTTCGCAAACGTTTTGCCGGGACACCGATCAAACGGACGGGGCGTGACCGCTTCGTCCGCAACGTTCTGATCGCGATCGGAAACTCGCGGGATCGCCGGTTGGCCAAGGAGGCGATTCCCTTGCTTGAGGACCCGTCACCCCTGGTGCGGGCCATGGCCGTCTGGGCGTTGAGCCGCCTCTTGGATGGCAGGTCTTTCTCCGGTCTCGCCGCACGGCACGCTGCCCAGGAGACGGACACGAACGTTCTCGGCGAGTGGCAGGAAGGTGCAGCCCGCCTCGCCGAAACCGAGCACGCCGCATGAGGCTTTTCGTCTTCGGATTCGGCTATACGGCGGCCCACCTCACGGAACGGATGCGCGAGCGGTTCGCCACCGTTAGCGGCGTCGTGCAGACCGAGGAAAGCGCATCCGTCCTCAGGGCCCGGGGCCTCGAAATCTTCGTGGCCGGCCGGGACGACGCCGCGATCCGCTCTGCGCTCCTCGCATCCGCGGCCCTCGTCGTCTCGGCACCGCCCGATTCCAGAGGCGATCCGGGCGCGAGGCTCCTCGGCGAGGCCATTGCTGAATCGGGCATCCGGTGGATCGGCTATCTCTCGACGACCGGCGTATACGGCGATTGCGGGGGGCGCTGGATCGACGAGACTGCGCCCGAGCGACCGCAGACGGAAGCCTCGAGGTCACGTCTCGCCGCGGAGAGGGAGTGGCTGCGCCTCGGCGAAGAGACCGGTCGGTCGACACAGGTCTTTCGTCTCTCCGGCATTTATGGACCTCAGCGAAACGCGCTCGCGAATCTGAGGAGGGGGACCGCCCGTCGGATCGTCAAGCCCGGGCAGGTCTTCAACCGGATCCATGTCGACGACATCGTTTCGACGCTGCTCGCCTCGATGAACCGACCGCGAGCGGGCGCCGTGTATAATCTCGCCGATGACGAGCCGGCTCCGCCTCAGGATGTCATCGCCTATGCGGCGTCGCTGCTCGGCCGCGAGCCGCCACCCGAGATCCCTTTCGAAGAGGCCGCTCTCGGGCCCGTGGCGGCGCGGTTCTATGGCGAGAACAAACGCATCGCCAATCGTCTCATCAAGGACGATCTCGGTGTGAAACTCGCCTATCCTAACTATCGCGAGGGCCTGAACGCCTTGTATGCGGCAGGCGAAGGCCGCGCGTGAGACGCGCACAGGTCGTCCTGTCAGGCGGCGTGGCGGTCCGCCGTCGCCCCGAAATGGCCGATATAGCGCTGGTTGATCGCCGAGACGGGGAGGATCACCAGCACGTCGGTGGTGCCGAACTGGCGATCAATCACCGCTCCCTCGCCGAAGCTCGCGCCCAGTCGGAGATAGCCCTTGATCAGGGGAGGCAACGCGTGGAGCGCCGCTTTTGGATTGATGGCTTCCTTGGCGAGGAGATCCATTGACGTTGCCCGCTCGGGGAGCGCTTTCGCGCGCCACTCTTCAGGAGCGCGGGCATGATGATGAAGGAAACTCAGAGGAAGTGCGAGCTGGCTGGGATCGGTGCCCTCGAGGCTCGCGCAGCCGATCATCACGTCGATCCGGTGATGGAGCACATAGCTCCAGATCCCGTGCCAGAGCAGTTCCACGGTGCGCTTGTTGCGATAGGGCTTGAGCACGCAGGAGCGTCCGAGCTCCAGGAAGCGCAGATCCGGATGGGCGTCCAGAAGCGGCTGAAGGTCGTATTCGCTGCTCGTGTAGAAACCCCAGTGCCGATCCGCAACTTCCTGCCGAAGGAGACGGTAGGTTCCCACGACGCGCGGCTTCACAGGCCTGAACGGCTTTCGTTCGACATCGTGGTCCAGGACGAGGAGGTGGTCGCAGACGAAGTCGTAGTCATCGATGTCGCGCCGGGAAATCATCGAGGCGGCGTTCGGCGCCGCCGACATCTCCTCGTAGAAGACCTTGAAGCGAAGACGCTGGGCCTGTCGGATTTCCCTCGTCGTGGTCGCGAGGCGGACCTCCAGAGATCCGAGCCGGCCGAGGACCGGGTTCAGCGTTCCATGATTGCGGACCGGACGGTTCAGCCCCGGCAGCAGCCTGGTGCCGCCCGGTCCCTTTGGTGCGCGCCCGGAAGCGGGCGGCAGGCCCCGAGCATGCGGGCGGAAAGTCTCTGAGGACGTTTCGGAGATGAAGGACAAGTCTGACAACCCCACGGGCGGGCCGCTCCGGCTCTTGCCGCGTATCCCAGCCAACCTTTGCCGGACACCATCATAGTCGTCCAACGGTTTTGTGACAGCTCGTATCGTGCCCGCGAGGCGGCCCGCAACGCCGGAAACCTCCGTGGCGCGACCGATCTCTTACGGGCGCCCTGCCCGAGCGGCATGTCTTGCGAGCCGGCAAAGGTCTGGCTCGTGGTCAGGCCACGTTGGAAGCGCCGCCGTCGAGTTCCTGGTCCGATGATCGGATCGATCTCAGCTGCGCCTCCAGCTCGATAGCCTTCTCCTGAAGCCTGCGGCATGTCCCCTCGAGACGAAGACAGTCCCGCAGGAGCATTACCGATGCCCCGAGCGCCAAGGTCGTGATGGCCGCCAATGGCGCGACGAGCGCCTCCAGCGGAAGAAATTCCCCCATTGCAGTCCCGGTGTCAGCCTTCCCACGGAGAGCAATGGCAGCGAGATCTGAAGAACGACTTGAGAAAGGCGGTTTGCGGGGCGTAACCGGATTCGTCGACGTGGCGGCAAAGGGCGTCACCCCCGGTTAAGCAACGCTGGCCCCTAACGCCCCGCGAGGGCAGGGGGATGGCGAACGGAGCGACATGACTTCGTTCGACGCTCACTCGCGGGTGTTTACGAGCGGGCAACCACTGCAGCGACTAAGCTCCTGCCGGCCGTGAAATCGGGTGACGCGCCAAGCAGCCGCATCTGATGTCCAATGCCGGATTCCTCAGGAACTTGCTCTCGCGCGGAAGTGTTGACCGACCATTCCGACCGAACCTGGAGATGCTCATGCGGTCAGCCGTGTTCCTGTTCGCTGGGGCTTTCTGCAGTCTTTCGGCAGTCCCCGTCGCCGCATCGCCTTGCAGTGACGGAATTCGTGCTCTCGAGGTGCGAGTCGATAACGCGGCGACGGAATCGATTTCCGTATCGACATCAGGAAAGGCAGTCGCTGCATCCCGCGAAGGTAAAGGCGAGCACATGGAGGGACGCCCGGCGGAAGCGGCCACGCCGGAACCGGCTTCGCCTGGACTGGATGCCAAGACAGGTCAGGCTGCTGAACTCGGCGGTGGAGACAATGTCATGCAGGCAAGAGCGATATTGAATCGGGCCAAGGCGCTCGATCAGGAGGGCAACGCTGCAGCCTGCCAGGAAGCTCTCGCCGAAGCGCAGCGGCAACTCGACCTGAAACAATGATCGGACGGTAAATCCCGGACTATGGGTCTGAGCTGGAGCCGATCTGAGCATCCCGATGATCCGTGAGGCCCAGTCCCTTCGCCGAGACCACAGAGAATGACCTGACAGGACATTGTCATGACGACACTCATCGTGAACGGTATCACGCACTCCTATGATGGCGATCCGGAGATGCCGCTTCTCTGGTACCTGCGCGACGAGCTCGGGCTCACCGGCACCAAGTTCGGATGCGGGATCGCACAATGCGGAGCCTGCACCGTGCATCTCGGCGGTAGCGCGGCACGCGCCTGTGTCACGCCGATGGCGGCCGTCGAGGGCATGGAGATTACAACCATCGAAGGTCTGTCTCCGGACGGCAACCACCCTGTGCAGGTCGCTTGGCGCGATCTCAATGTTGCGCAATGCGGTTACTGCCAGGCAGGACAGATCATGCAGGCGGTGTCGCTTCTGAAGAACACGCCGAATCCGTCCGACGACGACATCGACACCGCGATGGGCGGGAATATCTGCCGATGCGGCACGTATCCGCGCATTCGCGCCGCGATCAAGAGAGCGGCCAGCAAAGATACGAAAGGAGCCCGGCTATGACGCATCACTCGGATTCCGCGACACGGATCGTGAATGTCAGCCGGCGCGGCTTTCTCGCCGGAATGGCTGCCGGAGCATTCATCCTCGCCGTAACGGGCGCGCAGAGAGTGCGCGCACAGGAGAAGAAGTTCGGGGCCGATGCGATGCCGCATGGCTGGCGCGATGACCCGAAGATCTTCATCGCCATCGATCCGGACGGCACCGTCACCGTGACCTGCCATCGTCAGGAGATGGGCCAGGGCGTGCGTACGTCGATTGCCATGGTGATTGCCGACGAGCTCGAAGCCGATTGGTCCAAGGTGCGCGTCGTGCAGGCCTATGCCGACGAAGCCCATTTCGGCAATCAGGACACGGACGGCTCCCGCTCGCTGCGCCACCAATTCATGCCAATGAGGCGCGCGGGTGCGGCTGCACGAACCATGCTCGAGCAGGCCGCGGCCAAGCAATGGGGTGTACCGATTGCGCAGGTGAAGGCCGGCCATCACGCGGTCGTGCATGAGGCCACGCAGCGAACGCTGGGTTATGGCGAACTCGCAGCCGCAGCGGCGGATCTGCCGGTCCCCTCACGCGAGAGCCTAAAGCTCAAGGACCCATCCGCTTTCCGCTACATCGGCCGAGACACGATCAGCCTCGTCGACAACCGCGATATCACGACCGGCAAGGCGATCTACGGGATCGACGCGCGTGCGGAAGGCATGCTGCACGCCGTTATCGCTCGCCCGCCGGTCTATGGCGGTGCAGTAGCCTCCTACGATGCTACGGAAACCATGAAGGTGCCGGGCGTCGTCAAGGTCGTGAAGATCGACCGTCCCGCCGTCCCCTCCGAGTTCCAGCCGATCGGTGGAGTCGCCGTCATCGCAAGGAACACGTGGGCCGCGATCCGTGGGCGCGAGAAGCTGAAGATCACGTGGGACGACGGCCCGAATGCCGGCTATTCGTCCGATAGCTACAAGGCCGAACTTGAGGCGGCGGCCCGCAAGCCCGGCAAGGTCATTCGGAACGAAGGCGACGTCGACGAGGCGATGGCCAAGGCGGCGAAGCGCGTCACGGCCGAGTATTACATCCCGCATCTCGCACAGGCCCCGATGGAGCCTCCGGCCGCGCTCGTTCAGATCAAGGATGGGCGCTGCGAAGCCTGGGCCTGCGTTCAGGCGCCCCAGGTCACGCGCACGCGCCTCGCCGAGAAGCTCGGACTGCCCGAGGACAAGGTCAAGGTGAACGTGACGCTGCTCGGCGGAGGCTTTGGGCGAAAGTCCAAGCCTGACTTCGTGCTCGAGGCAGGCCTCCTGAGTCAGGCGATGGACGGCGCGCCGGTGCAGGTGACCTGGACGCGGGAGGACGACCTGCATCACAGCTTTTATCACACGGTGTCCATCGAGCATCTCGAAGCCGGTCTCGACGAGCGCGGCCTGCCGGCGGCTTGGCTCCACCGCACGGTTGCGCCGACGATCGGATCGATCTTCGCACCGGATCCGAAGCACGAACTCCCGATGGAACTCGGCATGGGAGTGACGAACATGCCGTTCGCCATTCCTAACATTCGCAGCGAGAATCCCGAAGCTCAGGCCCATGTCCGCATCGGCTGGTATAGGTCGGTGTCCAACATTCCGCACGCCTTCGCGATCCAATGCTTCGTGTCCGAGCTCGCGCATGCCGCTGGCCGGGATCCGAAGGATTATCTCCTCGACGTGATCGGGCCGGCCCGCCTCATCGATCCGACGGAGCAGGGGGATGTCTGGAACTACGGCGAGGATCCGAGGCTGTATCCGATCGATACCGGTCGGCTGCGCCGCGTCGTCGAGACGGCCGCCAAGGGAATCGGATGGGGCCGTCAGCTCCCGAAAGGCCGGGGACTCGGGATCGCGGGGCATTACAGCTTCGTGACCTATGCGGCCGTGGCCGCGGAAGTCGATGTCGGCGGTGACGGCAAGCTTGCGATCCCGCGCGTCGACATCGCCGTCGATTGCGGTCCGCAGGTCAACCCGGATCGCATTCGTGCGCAGATGCAGGGCGCGGTGGTCATGGGCGTCGGAATGGCGAATGCGTCCGAAATCTCGTTCCGAAACGGGCGCGCCGAGCAGGACAATTTCGACAGCTACATGGTGCCGCGCATTTTCGACGCACCGAAGGAGATCAATGTCCACCTCATACCCGGCGAGAGTTACGCGCAACCTCTGGGCGGTGTCGGTGAACCCGGACTGCCGCCGGTGATGCCCGCCATTCTCAATGCCGTGTTCGCCGCGACGGGAAAGAGAATTCGACAGGTTCCGATCGGAGACCAGTTGCGCGCGTGAGCGGGTGCGCGCCGAGCAGATTCCTGTGTAGAGCCTATGTGATTTAGCTCCGTGGCTCACCCCTCACCCGCCCCTTGGGGCGACCCACAAGGGGCGGGGTGAAGGTAGATTTGGGTTCGTTCTGCCAAATTGGGGCGAGCTCTCCCACAGGAGGCGAGGTGATATTCGAGCTGCCGCCGCTTCACCTCTCCCTCGATGGGCGAGGCGTCCGGGGGAGGGTGGCGGCGCCAACTCTGGCGGTGATGCCATCGTGCAGAAAGCCACCCTCTCCGGATCAGTCCTACCGCCCGAAGATGCCCTTGAACATCTGCTGCCACTTGTTGCGGTTCTTCTTGCGGTCGAGTTCCTCCGCGCTCGTGACCCAGGCCACCTGGACGACCTTGCGTTCGCCGGTGAAGGGCTGGTGTCCGTGCCAGGAATTGTCCGACCGGAGAAAGGCGAACACCGTGCCCATGGTAGGCGGAACCTCGGCCGCGTAGGGCTCGAAGTTCTTCTCGTCATAGAGAACGCGCAGCCGCCCCGAGCCGCCAGTGTCCCATTCGTCGTTCATGTAGACGAGCAAGGTCATGACCTTCGAGGGGCCGTCGGTATGGATACGCCCGTCCTTGGCCTGTGACAGCTTCCGGATCGTCGTCAGGCGCGGGTAGGGATGGAGGTCCTTGCCGAACTTCTTCGACAGCTCCTCGGTGAACTCCTCGCTCTCCAGCTCATCCACGAGAGCCTTGAAGCGCCCCTTGAGGTCGACCTCGTTGACGGTCAGATAACCCGGCTTGGTGATGTCCGGGAAATCCCGCTTCAGGTCCGGGATAGCGTCCTCTTTGAGGACACCGGAACCGAGGAAGAAGGAGTAGGGCTCGCGTGAGAGGGGTGCCTGGCGCACCGCCTCGGGATTCAGGACAGAGAAAGCCATCGATCATTCGCCTGCGAAAGAATCGCCGGAGGCTAGGGGCAAGGGCGGAGAGAATCAACCGGGGCGGTTTCCGGTGCGTCAAAGGCAGCATGGCTGGATCGAGCAGCCTTGGCATTTTTTGGCTTTCGCCGCCCCTCACGCCGCCGCCGGCCGGCGATCGCTCTGGGCACGATAGGAGAGCGCCTCCGCGATGTGGATGCGCCGGACGCGGTCCTCACCGTCGAGATCGGCCAGCGTCCGCGCGACCTTCAGAACCCGATGGAAGCCGCGGGCTGAGAGCCGCATGGCGTCGGCGGCATCGCGGATCAGCGATACGCCTTCCGGATCGGGCCGAGCGATCTCCTCGACGAGGGGCGGCGGACAATGCGCATTGGAGCGGATGTCCTCGCGGCCGAGCGCGGCGAAACGCCGGATCTGCCGCTCGCGGGCCGCAGCGACCCGGCCCGCGACTTCCGCCGAGCCTTCCGTCGGCGGCGGCAGGATAAGATCCGCCGCCGTCACGGCCGGCACGTCGATGGAGAGATCCATGCGATCGAGGAGCGGCCCGGAGATGCGCGCCTGGTATTGCGCCATGCAGCGGTCGTTCGGCTGCCGCCGGCAGGCGAAGCCTGGCTCAGTGGCTTGGCCGCAGCGGCACGGATTCATGGCGGCGACGAGCTGGAACCGGGCCGGGTAGGTGACGCGCGCTTGCGCCCGCGCGATCATCACCTCGCCGGTTTCGAGGGGCTGGCGCAAGGAATCGAGCACCTGCGGCTGGAACTCGGGAAGCTCGTCGAGGAAGAGCACGCCGTGATGCGCGAGCGACACTTCACCCGGCCGCGCGCCGGTGCCGCCGCCGACGAGCGCCGCCATCGAGGCCGAGTGATGCGGCGCCCGGAACGGCCGGCGGTTCGAGAGCGCACCGTCCGGGAGCTGCCCCGCGACGGACTGAATCATCGAGACTTCGAGGAGCTCCGGCCTTATGTAGCAAATGCACCAACTCCGAGACAGCCTTAAGCCTCTCAGATTGCTAGGTTATCCTCCGTTTTCAGGAGGGCAACATGAACGAGTTCGTCATCAGCGGCTTGGTGAAGCGCCGCGCCGAGATGGCCGGCGAGATCGAACGCACCCAGGACCGGCTTGCGGAGTTGGTGAACGACCTTGAAGCCCTCGACAAGGTCATCCTCCAGTTCGACCCGAAATACGAGCTGGCGACCATCAAGGCGAAGGCGTTCCGGCCACCGGAGGATTGGTCGAAACGCGGCGAGATGAACCGCGTCGTCATGGGCATCCTCAGACAGGCCAAGGAGCCGCTTTCGACGCGGGATGTGGCCGCTGCCCTCATGAGGCGCCGGGCCTTGAATATGGGCGATGAGAAGCTGTTCCGGCTGATGACCCGCCGCGTCGGCGCGTCCCTCAGGGACCGCCGCAACATGGGCGTCGTGCGGTCACTCAGCGGGCCGGGGATGTATAACCTCTGGGAGATCGCGCGGTGAGCAGTGTGCCTCCGGGGCACCGTTGCCCCGCGCTCGTGGGGTTGCTTTTCCAGCGACCTCCCTCAATCATAGGGGTCTTGCTGGGGGGCAGGCCATTCTCGCGATTTCGCCAAAGCACGCGTATTACTACTCGCTCAGAGTCCAGTCGCGCGTTGCAGTAGCAGACAGCTTTCGTCAGAAAATTGAGAAGTCGAGAAGGCCGAGCCCATGGCATGGGATGGTCATAGGCTCTATAACCAAAGAAGCAATAGATTATTCTCGGCTGGAATGGCCTAAATTTTACTCCCAAGAAACGCATCTTGGCTTTTCAGAAAGTTGGGAAACTCTGTTTTACAAGTTTGCTCCGACCCCCTCGTTCTTTGATGTTGCTATCTGGCAACAAATCGGCGGTTCGGACGTTCTACAGGCGATGGCACTCGGCAAGCCCTCGGACGGCAAGACCCACTTAACCATAAATTGGGTTGAAAGGTCGTTTGCCCCGACCTACCTTCGGGGAGGCGCCCTCCTCCCTATCTTGGCGTGTGCGGAGGAGTATGCGAAGCTACTTGGATGCCAGCGCGTCCTCATAAAGAACCCGATTGACCCAACCAAGTACGCCCGGTACCGGTATGTTCCGTACCGGATACGCCGCGTAGCGGCGACCTATCTGTGCAAGGAACTTTGAGATGGTTATGAGGCTCCCCACTGGGCAAGCGCCTGAGTCTGTTGAGGCGCCCGACGAGTTTCTGGATTTCTTCCGGGAGGGTCGTGCCCACGCCGCAAAGTTCTACGCGTCCGGGCGGAACACTTTGGTTGACCAGCTCTCACAGGACGAGTGGGAACAGTGGGATGGTGCCGATGAGAAGGCGCTGGTGAGCGATCCTGACGGCATTGATCTTCAGGACGATGTCGAGCTGGCGGCTTAATACCGCCCAGCCTGTGATCGGAAGCCCGCCAGCTGGCGGGCTTTTTTGTTGCCCGCGGTGCACGGCGTTATGAGGCCCGCTGCCAGTAGCCCTTGAACGTGCGGCTGATCGGGCTAGCGAGGGCCAGAACCAGCGTCCGAGTGAAGGCCGATCCGTTGGGCAAACGGCGGTGATCTTCCTTCCAAGCGGCCTCGTTGGCGTACTGATAGAGGTAGCGCGGGGAGACGTGGTGGTGCTGGCCGCTCACCATCCGGCGCAGACGGGAGAAGTAGCTCTCGACCCAGTTCGTGTGGTCGTTGCCCTCGACGTAGGACAGCGAGTGATTGATCCGGCCCATCGGGAAGAAGGCGTGCAGCTCGTCCCAGTGTGAGGCTTCGTCGGCAAACATCGCGGCGTCGGCGGCAACGTGCTTGCGGGCGATCTCGACGCCGTCGGCTTCTTGCAGAGTCACGAAGGGCAGCGTGCGGCCACCGCGTTCGCGAAGGGCCACCACGACCCGGCGCTTGCCGGTCTGGTTCTCGCGGAGGCGGCGGTCCTTGCGATCCTCCTTGCGGTTCTCGGGGCGGACATGGCCGCCGAAATAGGCACCGTCGATCTCGACCTCGCCGTCCATGACGAGGCCCTTCATCTCGGCCGAGAGGGCTTCGCGGAGCTTATGAGCCAGCACGAAGGCCGTCTTGTATTGGACGTTCAGGTCGCGCGAGAGCTGGAGGGCCGAGAGGCCCTTTACGGCGTTGACGAAGATCGCAATGGCGCCGAGCAGATCCGTGAAGGCCATCTTGCGCGATGCGAAGATCGTCCCCGAGGTGACCGAGAACTGATGGCCGCACGCTTTGCACTTGAAGCGGCGACGGGTGGCGATGTCATAGGCTTCGGCACAGGAGCAGCGAGGGCAGACCGGAGCGCCGTTTGTGGCGGGCCAGCGCAGTCGGCGGAAAGTCTCGTAAGCCTTCTCCTCGCCACCCTTGTAGATCTCCTTGAGGGAGAGGGTGCGGGCCTGAGCCGAGAGGAGGAAGTGTTGTGCCATTGGTCGCCAAATCCGATACCTTGGTATCGAATATGATGACATATGGTCACGTTGTCAATGCCATTCGTATCGAATATGATGACCTTGGGCATCAGATACGGAGACGGGCATGCCGGACCAGGACTGGCAGGAGCGGACCAAGAACCTCCTGAAGGCAGAATTGAAGCGCCGGGGCGTGAGCTACCGGGATCTGGCCGAACGGCTGGAGGCTCTCGGGGTTCGCGAAACGGAGGCGAACATCAAGAACAAGATAAGCCGGGGCGGCTTTACGGCCGTATTCCTGTTGCAGGTTCTGACAGCAATTGGAGCGAAGGAGATCCGCCTGGACTGAGCACGACAATCATCAGCCCAAACGAATGTCTGGAATGTCCCCGAAGTCCTGTATTAGTTCTTTTTCAACCAACAAATCCAAAAACTTCCTGAGAGCGACCTCATCGACCTCTCGTTTCCCATCAACCACTCGAACTGCATCAGAATTGTTCTCGCAAAACTTGTCGAGCGTTCTGGAGATGTAAGCGTTGAACTTGACCAGCTTCTTTTCGCCCTCGGAAAGCCCGCTAATGATCTCCCTTTTCCCGACGAGATTGTCGAGAAACGAATAGCCAATGGTGATTGTGGGCTCTTTCAGCTGGCCCCAAGGGCTGTCCCGCATAACGCGCTTTGCATCCTCGTCAGATATCCAAACCTGCTCTACCAACGCGCGTCTCCACCGATACCGAAGGTTGTGGCGCAATCGCCAGAACCACCTTAACGGCCAAATCATCACGACGAGGCCGCCTAAGACAAGAGTGACCCTGAACCAATCCTGATTCACGAAATCGGCGACAGTCACCGCATGCCGCGCGAGGGCCAGAGCGAGCGGGTCGTTTACCACCGCGTCGATCCAGCCCAACAGAACGTCGAACCAGCGATACCAAGTTTCCAAGTCGTCTGGGACGCCAGCAAAGCCCAAGATGGTGGTGACCACCCCAATAGTCCCCCACCCCCGGCGCCCCATCCGCCGAACTGCCTTCCAAATCCTACGCCGCCCCATGAGGGGCAGCTAACACCACATGCGACATCCTGTGTAGTCATTCCCGCGCCACCCCGGCACGGAGCACTGCCAAGCTTTGGCTTGGTGCATTTGCTACATAAGGCCGAGGAGCTCGCGTGGCGAGAGCGGCGGCAGGATCGAGGCGAGGCGCTGCGCGAGCATCGACTTGCCGGCACCTGGAGGACCGCTCATCAAGAGATTATGCGATCCGGCAGCCGCGATCTCGAGGCTGCGCTTCGCGCTCTCCTGCCCCTTGATGTCCCTGAGATCGGGAAGCCCCTCCGGCACCGGAGCAATGGCGGGCTCGGGTCGTCGCAGGATCTGCGTGCCCTTCACATGGTTGGCGAGCTGGATCAGGGAGCGTGGCGCAATGATCTCGATCTCCGGACCCGCCCAGGCGGCTTCCGGTCCGGATGCCTCGGGGCAGATCAGGCCATGTCCCCGCGCATGCGCGGCGAGCGCCGCCGGAAGCACGCCGGCGACCGAGGCGATCGATCCGTCGAGCGCCAGTTCACCGAGCACGGTGAAGCCCTGCAGGGCATCGGAGGGAATGGCGCCGATCGCCGCCATGAGCCCGAGCGCGATCGGCAAATCATAGTGGCTCCCTTCCTTCGGGAGGTCTGCCGGCGCGAGATTGATCGTGACGCGTTTCGAAGGGAGTGCGAGACCGGATGCCGTCAACGCGGCCCGGACCCGTTCGCGGGATTCCGCCACGGCCTTGTCGGGCAGGCCGACCAGAATGAAGGCGACGCTTCCGCCTGCGATGTGGACCTGAACATCGACCTGGCGCGCCTCGATTCCTTCGAACGCCACCGTCGAGACGCGTGTCACCATGCTCGAACTCACTGCTGTCCGGAGCATCGCGCGAGAGCGTTCGCCTCGCGCGATGCGCAGGCCGACGGCCAACCTCATCGAGCGTAGCTGTAGCGGAAGACGGAGAACAAGGCCGGTGGTCGCCCGATCCGGCGATTCACACTCGGCCAGATGGAGAGGGCAGGATCGGTCAAACGGCCAGAGACAGTCGGCGCTGCGGTCGCGCCGACTGCCCGCCGCTCCTCACGACTCCCGGAAGGCCCGGGACATGCTGTCCCTGAGCGGCTGCATCAGATATTCCAGGAACGTCCGCTGCGCCGTCATGATGTAGACCTCTGCCGGCATGCCCGGCGTCGGCTCGAAGTTCTTGATCGAAGAGGACTCGGCCTCATCCAGGGCCACGCGCACCACATAGACATCGCTGCGTACTCCCGGATTGCTCTTGTCGTCCGGCAATGCGTCGGCCGAGACGTAGACGACTTTTCCGGTGATCATCGGGGTCACGCGCTGGCTGAGCGCCGAGAGGCGGACAGTTGCAGATTGTCCGGAATGCACGTCGTCGATGTCCTGAGGCCTGACGCGCGCTTCGACCACGAGGTGATCGCGCACCGGCACGATGTCCAGGATGCCCCTGCCGGGCTCGATCACGCCGCCGGGCGTATGATAGCGCAGCTTCACGACCACGCCTTTCACGGGCGCCGTGATCGCGACCCGCTCGACGACGCGAGTAGCAGCGCGGATCCGCTCGCGGACATCGTTGAGTTCGGCCTGCGCCTCCTGCAGCTGTTCGGTGGCCGTCTTCTTGGCCGCGTTGTGCAGGCCGAGGATCTGCTCGTGGATTCGCGCGATACGCTCCTTCGCATCGCCGATCTCGCCGATGAGGCGGCCCGTCTCGCCCTGGAGATTGGCCTTGGCCCGCTTCAGGGCGAGCACTTCGGACTTGCGGATCATGCCGCCTTTCAGGAGGCCGGACTTGGTATCGAGCTCTTCCTGGATCAGGGCGAGCTGCTGGTCGACGGCCTCCAGCTGGGTGTTCCCACCTTTGATGCGCTCCTCTAGTGCGTCGATGCCGGCCTCGAGGGTTGCGGCCTCACTGTGCAGATTGTTGCGTCGCGCCTCGAAGGCGTTGCGCTGGGCGAGGATGATCCCCGCAATATCCGGGTCCTTCTGGGCTGCGCTGACGAGATCGGGCGGGAAGGCAACCTGCTCCTCGTCGCGGGATTCCGCCTGAAGGCGGGCTTCCATGGCGGAAAGGCGCACTTGGCGGAGCGTCAGTCGGCGTAGCTCCGCCCGGGGCGCCGTATCGTCGAGAAGGACCAGGGGTTGGCCGGCCTCGACCGAGTCGCCTTCCCGGACCAGGATCTCCTTGATGACCCCGCCCTCCAGGTGCTGGATCGTCTTATTCTGGCCATCCGTCACGAACACGCCGTTGGCGACCACCGCCCCGGCGATCGGAGCGGTGCCGCTCCAGAACCCGAACCCGCCGAGCGCGAACACGATGGCGGCGAATCCATAGAGCGTGGGGCCCTTCGTACTCCGGGGCACATCGGCGTACCATTCCTTCTGGGCTGTCGGCTGCGTCATGACTGTCCCCGTCTGCTCACTCGGCCAGCCCGCTGCCCGGGCGCTTGCCGGCCAGGATGGGCAGGATCTCGTCCCGTGCTCCGAAGGCCTGCACGGAGCCGTCCTTCATGATCAGGATCTTGTCGACGCTCTTCAGAAGCGCCGGGCGCTGGGTGATGGCGACGACCGTAATCCTGCGCTCCTTCGCCCGGATCAGGGCACGCGCGAGCGCCACTTCGCCGGGATTGTCCAGGTTCGAGTTCGGCTCATCGAGGACGACGAGTCTCGGGTCACCGAAGAAGGCCCGTGCCAAGCCGATCCGCTGCTTCTGCCCGCCGGACAGCGGGCTGCCGTCCATGGCGACGATGGTCTCGTAGCCTTGCGCGAATTGCGAGATCATCTCGTGCACGTCTGCCATTTCCGCCGCCTCGAACACCTCCGCGTCGGTAGCATCGCCGCGCATGCGGGCGATGTTCGCCTTGATCGTGCCGGGGAAGAGTTGCACGTCCTGAGGCAGGTAGCCCACGCTCTCCCCGAACTGGCGCGGGTCCCAATTGCGCAGATCCATGGAGTCGAGCCGGACGGCGCCCGCCGTGGGCGTGATCGAGCCCACCAGCATTCGCCCGAGCGTGGACTTGCCCGTCCCGGAGGCGCCGACGACGGCGAGGGACTCGCCCGGCTCAAGGGTGAAATTGATGCCGTTGAGGATGACTTTCTTGTTCGGCGGCGGCACATAGAGGACGCGCTCGACATTGAGCCGTCCCTCGGGCCGCGGCAGACGCAGGCGCTCCAGGTTCAGGGGCGAGTTGAGAAGCAGGCTCCGGATCCGTCCATAGGCGCTGCGGGCCGCCACGAAGCTGCGCCATCCCTCGATCGTCCCTTCCACGGGAGCAAGCGCCCGCCCCGCCACGATGGAGGCTGCAATGACCATGCCGCCGGTCAGGCTGTGGTTGAGGGACAGCCAGGCACCCCATCCCAAAATGCAGACCTGCGTGCCCAGGCGCACCAGCTTGGATAGCGCCGACATCAGGATGTTGCGATCCTGGGCGTTGACCTGGGCCTTCAGGGATTCCGCCGTCTCGCGGCCCCAGATCATCACGCTCTCCGGGATCATGCCCATGGCATTGATCACCTGCGCGTTGCGCGCCATCGCGTCTGCCTGCAGGTTCGCCCGGGACGAATATGCGCTCGCCGTCGAGAAAGGGGCGGCCGTGAGCCGCTGGTTGAAATAGGCGACCACGAGCAGGATGACGCCGGTGGCGCTGACGATCATGCCGAGATCGGGATGGATCAGGAACACCACCAGCAGATAGACCGGCGCCACCGGGGCATCGAGCATCATCAGGAGGACGGGGCCGGTCAGGAAGCTGCGGAGCTGCTGTAGATCGGCCAGGGTCTGGAATTCCTTGCTGGAACCAGCCTGGGACGCTTTCGCCGCTGCGGCGAGGACCGGAGCCCCAAGCTTGCTTTCCGCCTCGACCGCGATGCGCATCAGAATGAAGCGGCGCATCATGTCCATGAACACGTGCATCACCACGGCGCCGACCACCACCACGGTCAGCATGACGAGCGTGTCGATGCTGCGGCTCGTCAGGACGCGGTCCGAGAGCTGGAACAGGTAAATCGGCATCGCCAGGATGAGAAGGTTCACCGCGAGCGAGAAGACCGCCACCGTGACGAGATTGCGCCGGCACCGATTCAGCCCTTTCCCGAGAACCTCCCGGAAGTCGCCGTCGCCGGAGCGCCTCTGCAGGGGAACGCTGCCGCCGCGGCGTCCGCCACCACCTCCCTGGCTGCTGCCCGAACCGCTACCCTGCCCGCCGCGTGACGGCCTCTCCGGCTTCACGTCTTCGGCGCTCGGGATGGGTGAGGGCGAGCCCGATGGGACCGGGGCCTCGGCGCGTGTATCGGGGGTGGCCACCCGCAGGAGCTGGAAGGGTTCCGCCCGGGGCAAAGTCAGGGCGCCCGCGTCTCTGCTCATGTGCAATCCCTTTGACAATTCGTTTGCGTGTCAATTCTTTGCGGCCTGCCCATAGGACGGCCCTAGGCGAGGACGGATCCCATCATGTCGTCGTGAGACGGGATGCCCTTGGCCAGGGCCGAGGCGTCATCATGGCTCTCGACCTCGTCGAGCAGGCCGCTGAAGGCCACGGCCTCCGACACCAGCGCCAGCGTATCCGGGCTCAGGACCGCCGAACTCGCATCCACATATTCCGCCTGGATCAGGATCGCGTCGGTGTAGTGCTCGCCGCCCAGATATTGGTCGAAGACGCCACCCACATCGATGATCTTGGCGACGTTCTTCGCGTCGTTGCCGCCGCTCGCCAGCCACTGATCACCACGGCCCCCGGGCAGATGCTGGAAGGCGACATCGGCATCGACGATGACGTTGGTCTGGGTGACGACGTTGATATCCCAGTAATCCCCGCGCACGAGGAGCACGCTGAGATGCCCGGTCGCGCTGCCCGCGAAGCCCGACCAGTCGTCGAGACTCGCCTGCTCGTGCCGTCCAAGCCTGCCGATCAGATCTTCGAGATGGTCGGTCACGCTCTCGAAGCCGCGGACGCCGTAATTCTCGATGGCGGCCTCGTTGACGAGATGATTGCGGCCGCCATGCAGGTGGGTCTCGCCGATCTCTTCGGCGGCTGTCGCGCCGAGGATGTCGTCGTCGATGAGAACGTTGGTCTGGGAGATCAGATTGAAGTCATGATAATCCCCGAGAACGATGATGACGTCGTAGTTTCCGAGATCGAGGAAACGTGCGGCATTGCCCTGTTCGTTACCGCCGATGAACGCTGTACTGTATCCATCGGAGGCGCTCTGGATCGCCTCGTCGTTGTCCAGAATCCAGTTGCGCTGCACCAGGGCCTTCACATCGAACACGTCGCCATCAGCAATGGTGACGTCGACCTTGAGACCATCGGGCCCGATCCTGTCGCCCCGTCGGCCTGCGATCTCATCCGCCATGAAAGTTGCGACGTTGAGCGCGAGGTTGTCCCCCGTGAGCGCCTGGGCGGAATGCGCCGTCTCCGGCAGGACCTGGTCACGATCGCTGTAGACGTTCGCCTGAACGATGGCGTTGGTCTCGAAATAGTCCCCCAGCACGACGAGGGTTCCCGCCGACTCGTTCAGGTCAGCGAGGACGGCAACATTGATGGCCTTGTTTCCGCCGGTCTCGAGAACCTGTGTGCCGGCGCCGCCGGTCTCGGGCGGTTCCGGGCGGGCCGGCGGCTCGGAGGGCTCGCTCTCCACGAGAGTGCCGTTGACGTAGGTACCGGCCTCAGCCTGCGCACCACCGCCATTTCCGTTCTCCCGGAGCGCAGCATCGTGTTCGGCGACGAGGTTTTTCCAATCGAGCGGTGCCTGCCCCGCGGGAACGAGAGCCTCGGGTATCGCCGCCCGGGCCTCCCCGAGAAGGGTTGCCAGGGTTTCAGGAACATCGAGCGGGTGCATGCCGCTCAGGCCAACACCTGACTCGCCGATCAGCGAGTCGATGTCGGATAGGAGATTCATCTGGGTGACGGCCGCGAGCTTGTCGTTCGCGCCGGCCTCGTAAGTGACGCCGTATGCGGGCGGAGCCGAATCGCCGGGCCCGGAAGGTAAAGGCTTGCCATGGGCATAGCCAAAGGACGCCGGCGCGACGCCCGAGGCGATCAGCGGGACCTTGGCCAGGACAGCGCCGAGCGAGGAGTGGACGGTCGCGGGCGCTTCAACGAGTTGCAGTGTCGGCTCAGCAAGAGGCTTCAGGAGAGATGCAGCGGGTGCAACCGGGAGGCTGACTGTAATCGCCTTGGACCCCAACTCGGGAAGATCACCCCGCGGGAGGCCATCGGGCGTCAAGTCGACGTGATACTCGACGGCACGAGTTTCGTAGGCGAACGGGTCATGAGTGACGCGGTCCGCAGGGGTGTCCTCGAAAAGGCGCAGGTAACTCGCAAAATGCCAAATGATTTCCGTAGTGCCGCCGTCCGACATGCCATTCCCTTCGCATCGATGCGGTACAGGCAGGATCCTCCCCGCCTGAAGGCAAGGGAGCCCGCGCAAATGCGCGGGCTCCTGTCGTCGCGATGGAGACTAGGAGATGTCGCCGCCGTCGGTGACGGTGCTGTCGCCGCCCACGACCGACATGTCGATGTTGTTGTACTGGATGTTGGCACCCATGACGATGTTCTGGGTGAATGCCTCCATCGACGCGACGCCGTCTGCGCTCGCCGTGACGCTGCCGCGATCGTCCAAGTCGTCCGCACCATCGGCCCGGCCACCGTCCGCGTAGGCATCCTGCTTGAACCAGGAGTCGTTCTCGACCTTGGGATTGTAGAGTCTGTCGTTGTCAGTCATCTCGCTGACTTGCGAGATGTTGAACATCGCGTCGTTTCCGGCGCCCGCAAGCGTGCCGGCGCCCACTACGTTGAGGACGTCGAAATTGAGGTTGTCGAGCTCCAGCCAGTCGTCGTCGGAGTTGTAGCTGTCCTCGATCTTCTTGAACGCGTCGGAAATGGCAACATCGACCGTGGTGTCGATATCCGTTGCATTGTAGCTGTCCTTGACGTCGTCGTCGGACACCGAGACAGACTTCGAGAAGCTGTCGTTATCCTGGTTATAGCTATTCTCGATATCGTTATCTTGGTTGTAGCTGTTCTTGACGTCGTCGTCGGACAGGTTCACCGACTTCGTGATGGTATCGTCGTCGGACAGGGAGACCGTTTTGGTGTAGGTATCGTTGTCCGTGATGGTCTTCGTGAAGGTGTCGTTGTCCGAGTAGTTGTTGCTGTTGGTATCGTTGTCCTGGTTATAGCTGTTCTTCACATCGTTGTCGGACAGAGATACCGTCTTCGTGTAGGTGTCATTGTCGTTTTTGGTGTAGCTGTCGTTATCGTTGTCGGTCTTCGTAACGGTGATGTTGTCGTTGTCGCTGGAATTGTGACTATTGGTATCGTTGTAGCTGTTGGTGTCGTTACCGACGTTCTCGATATCGTCTACGGCAACCGCAAGGCCCAGGGCCGCTGCAGCAGAGCCGGAATTGACGTTACGGGTATCGGAATCGCGAGACATGTGCGTGCTCTTTCGTCTTCGGGCACGGCTTCTCCGTCGTCGCTGATCATCTTCGTCTGCGACGGGTGCGGTCGGCTCGTGCCATTACTGTGCGGATTGTGAAATTTACGGTCGGATCTCCCGAGGCCCGCCCGACGCAAGGACCCATGGCTCTCCGTGCCGTGAGGAAGTAGTTGGTTCTTCCGAGTGCGTGACCTCCTTCCATTGCGACTGCTGTGAGGCCGCCTGTGGTGCCCCAGCCCCGCCCGAGGCGCGCGTCCGCATTCGACGTCCCGGCAAACGGGGCGGCGACAGAGACGCGAAACTCGGGACACTCGCTGTTTGAGGAAGCGCAGATGGTGAATTGCAGACGGCTCAGGCAACAGCCCGCGCACCGTCAACATCTGCTACTGGATCTCAGGCCAGCGCCCCCCATCGTCCTTTTCAGGCGGCTACGGCCAGCGATCCGGTTTTCTCGTCAACCCCAGACAGTGAACGAATGGTAAAAATAACTTTACGTTGGGTCAATGTGGAAGACGTCTTAACGGCTTCCGCTTTCGACGTAGCCGTCGGATTAAAGACCGTGGAGAGTTCATCCCTCGGGACAGCTTGCCGGAGCGCAGATGTGAGCGGATTGACGGCGTGGCTTGGACCAAGGTGAAAATGCGTGTGGGCCGTGCCCGAAAAGTACACCAACCGAGGAGTATTCCGTGACGACCCGACTGCCGCCGCGTCCCGGTTTCGAAGCGATCGAGGCCGCTGCTCCGGAAACTGCAAGCCGGCGCACTCTCATCCTGGCCCTGATCGGCAATATCAGCTTCAGCTGGTCCAACAACGAGAGCATGTTCATCTACGTGCTGATGCTGCTTCTCGACACCGATCAGACGGCAGCGGCCATTGTCTTCTCGACCCTGAACACGACGCGAGCCCGACTCGACCTCGTGCAGCGTCTTGCAGCCGTGAAAATCATCGACAAGGCAGTAGCTTCCCGGCTCGAGAAACTGATCGAGCGCTTCAATGCCTGTACGAAGATTCGGAACGAGTTCAACCACTGCATGTTCGGCCTTAATGAGAGCGGCGAGATCACCCACACTCACCTGATGAAAATCACGGAGACGAAGGGGCGCCTGAAGTTCGGCGCCGTGCGGCCGGTCGATGATGACCGGATCAGGGAGATGCAGGAGGTGATTGCCGATCTGAAGGTGCTCAATCGCGACCTGTGGGACTTTCTGCCCGTGCTGGAGGCCCACATCCGTCAGCAAAGCCAGCCCGACGCCCGCTTGCGGACCGAGCGTATCGAGCCGTGATACGAGAGGCCACCTCGGCCGCCCGCTCCTGCGCGCCATGTCGTATCGCGCGAGATGGTCATGGCGGCCCTATCGAACTCGCGGCCATGACATTCGTGTCGGGAACCTGGGCAGGCCGTCGGCGTTGTCGACGGTTTGAGCGGAAAATGCGCGGCGATCCGGGCGTTGGAGGGGCATAGATACTGGAAGTTCCGCCGGGCGAGCTCTTCCGTTCGCGGCCTTCCGGGTGTTGAATGTTCTTCGAAGGCGTTGCGTGATGTTGCGTTGCTAGTCGAGGCAGGGATGTCGAACAGATCCCGGGCCCGTCACCTGGGGGCTCAACGAGTGGCGGCCGAAGGGTCCGATCATCCCTTCATGGCTGCCTTTTATGCGGCAAGCGTCCCGATGCTGATCGCGGACGCCCTGCTCGACGACAGCCCAATCCTCTTCGTCAACGATGCCTTTCTGGATCTCACGGGCTATGCGCGCGACGAGGTCATGGGACGGAATTGCCGATTCCTGCAGGGTCCGGGCACCGACCAAGCCGTTGCTTCCCGGATTGCAGCGGCGATCTCAGCGGGCGAGCGGATCGAGACGGAGGTCCTGAACTACCGCAAGGACGGCACGCCGTTCTGGAATGCTCTCACGATCAGCCCGATCCGCAACGAGGCTGGCCGCCTTCGCTACTTTGTCGGATCACAGGCCGACATTAGCGCCAGGAAAGAGGCTGCCGTACGTTTCTCCGCTGCGGAAGAGCGCCTCGAGCACGTGGCCGACGAACTGCAATCCGCCCTCGATCGGAAGACGGCCCTCCTTCACGAGGTCGACCATCGGGTCAAGAACAATCTCCAGGTGATCGCATCGCTCGTTCACCTCCAGTCGCGGTGCCTGAACGGCGAGTCCGCAGAGAGCGCGCTTTCCAATCTGGCAGAGCGCATCGGCGCGCTGTCGACGGTGCATCGCCTGCTCGACCCTTCCGGCGATACCGGGCGTTTCGATATCGCGGCCTTCATCCGTGAGCTTCTGGAGGAAATCGGAGCCGAACCGGGCGCGAGCGGCGTCCGAGTCGATCTCGCTCTCGAGCCCCTGACGGTCCCGGCTTCGCAGGCTTCGGCCCTGGGTCTCCTCGTCAACGAAATTGCAGGCCGTGCCATGCGGCAGGCTTCCCTGGAGAGCGACGACGGACGGCTGCATATTGCCGTCCGGCAAGCGGGAACGAATCTGGTCATGACGGTCGAGGGTGACGGAGTTGGGCTGGGCGGCGATCCGGATGCCTCGGGGCTCGGTCACCTGCTGATCAACATGCTCTCGAAGCAGCTCAAGGCCGAGATCGATTGGACAGATGCACAGCCTGGAACGCGCGTCACGATCACCGTGCCGCTCGCCGGGCGCCAGGATTAGGCCAAACCTATTCCGAGCCGATCGCCTTCAGGCGATAGAGCGCCTCGAGGGCCTCGCGAGGCGTGAGAGCGTCGGGATCAAGGTCCGCGAGCGCTTCCTGAAGACGATCCGGAGCAGGCGCCTCCGGGGCCGGGCGCGCCGCGGCTGCGAACAGCGGCAGATCCTCGACGAGGTTGCGCGCCGGACGCTCGCGCTCCGTTCGCTCCAGTTCCGACAGGATGACGCGCGCCCGCTCGACCACGGCCGGCGGGAGCCCCGCAAGGCGTGCGACCTGCAGGCCATAAGAGCGATCCGCCGCGCCTGGCACGACCTCGTGGAGGAACACCACGTCGCCATGCCATTCCGCAACGCGCAGCGTGGCGTTCGAGAGCCGCGGGAGCCGCTCCGCAAGGGCCGTGAGCTCGTGGAAGTGGGTCGCAAAGAGCGCACGTCCTCGGTTTCGCTCGTGCAGGTGCTCGATTGCCGCCCAAGCGATCGACAGCCCGTCGAAGGTGGCAGTGCCGCGACCGATCTCGTCGAGGATCACGAGGGAGCGCGGGCCGGCCTGGTTCAGGATCGCAGCCGTTTCGACCATCTCGACCATGAATGTGGAGCGGCCTCTTGCAAGGTCGTCCGCGGCGCCGACACGAGAGAACAGCCGGTCGACCACGCCGATCCGGGCGATCCGGGCCGGAACGAAGGAGCCCATCTGGGCGAGGACCGCAATCAGGGCGTTCTGGCGGAGATAGGTCGACTTGCCGCCCATGTTCGGACCGGTCACGAGAAGGATCCGGCCGGCCTCCTCGCCCGAGAGATCGCAATCGTTGGCGATGAAGGCGGTTCCTCGCGCCTTGAGGGCCGCCTCGACGACGGGATGCCGCCCGCCCTTGATCGAGAAGGCGAGGCCATCCTCCATGACGGGCCTGACCCACTCCCGGTCGGCTGCGAGTTCCGCCAGGGCCGCCGTCACATCGATGACCGAGAGTGCATCGCAGGCGCGCGTGATGATCTCGTGATGGCCGACGAGTTGCGCGACGAAGCTCTCGAAATGCGTGAGCTCGATCTTCACCGAGCGATCGGCCGCGGAGGCGATCTTCGCCTCGAGGCCGCTCAATTCCGTCGTCGAGAAGCGCATCGCGCCGGCCATGGTCTGGCGATGCACGAAGGTGTCTCTAAGCGGCGGCTTCACGAACTCCTCGCCCGCCGCCTGTGGGACCTCCACGAAATACCCGATCAGGTTGTTGTGCTTGACGCGAAGCGCCCGGCAGCCGGTCTCGGCGGCATAGCGCGCCTGCAGCGCCGCAATGACCTGACGTGAATCCTGTTGAAGGGCGCGCGCCTCGTCGAGGTCCGGATCGTAGCCCTCGCGGATGAAGCCGCCGTCGCGTTTCAGGAGCGGCAGGTCGTCGGCCAGCGCGGCCGCGAGCGCCTCGGCGAGCGCCGTGTCGAGTTCCGTGAGCGCTGCGGCAGCTGCCCCGATCTCCTCCGGGAGATCGCCGGCCTGGCCGAGGAGGTCCGCCATCGCGCGTGCGGCGAAGAGCCCGTCGCGAAGAGCGGCGAGGTCACGCGGGCCGCCGCGATCGACCGCGAGCCGCGACAGGGCACGGGCCATGTCGGGCGTGCGCGCCAGCGCGGTCCGCAGGGCGTCCCGCAGATTGGACTCGGCCCGAAGATGATCCACGGCATCGTGCCGCCGGCGGATCAGCGCGAGATCCGTCAATGGCCCTGCCAAGCGCTCGGCAAGAAGCCGCGCCCCGCCGGGAGACACGGTGAGGTCGATCGAAGCGAGAAGGCTGCCGTCCCGCTGCCCCTGCAGGGTTCGCGTGAGCTCCAGATTGGCGCGGGTCGCGGGATCGATCGCGAGCGTCCGGTCCGAGGCACGCCGCCGAGGTGGTTCCAGGACCGGGCGTTGCGCGAGCTGCGTGCGCGCGACATAGGCGAGGGCGCAGCCCGCCGCTGCGATCTCGGCCCGGTCGAACGCCCCGAACGCATCGAGCGTCGCGACCCCGAAATGCTCCTTGAGGCGGCGCTCGGCGGAAGCCGGGTCGAGCCCGTCCCGGGGCAGCACCGAGATTGCCGCGGAACTCTCGGTCCAGAGGGCGCGCAGGTCCGGGTCGTCGTGGATAGCGTCCGGAAGCACGATCTCGCGCGGCGCAAGGCGCGCCAGGGCCGACGGGAGGTCGGGCTGGCCTGCGCTTTCGACGAGAAAGCGGCCGGTCGAGATGTCGATCGCCCCAAGGCCGTAGGTCCAGGCCGTGTCCGAGAGACGGCGTCGCGCGACGGCCACGAAGAGATTGGCCTCGCCGGGATCGAGGAGACGCTCCTCCATGAGCGTGCCCGGCGTCACGAGGCGGATCACGTCCCGGCGTACGACGGATTTGGATCCGCGCTTCTTCGCTTCCGCGGGATCCTCGGTCTGCTCGCAGACCGCGACCCTGTGGCCCTGTGCGATCAACCGCTGGAGATAGTCGTCGGCACGCTCGACCGGCACGCCGCACATCGGGATTTCCTCTCCGAGGTGTCGGCCGCGCTTCGTCAGGACGATCCCGAGGGCCCGGCTGGCGATCTCCGCGTCCTCGAAGAAGAGCTCATAGAAGTCGCCCATGCGGTAGAACAGGAGGCTCCCGGGATGAGCCTCCTTGATGGCGAGATACTGCGCCATCATGGGCGTGACCCGGCCAGCCTCCGCGGGGCTGCTGCGGGGCGCTTCGGGAGCGCCTCGGGCCTCTTCTGTCTCTGGCAGTGATCCGATGCGGGATTGCGCCTGTGCGCCGGCTTGGGACATGCCGGGACCCTATCAGAGGCGGTGCATGCCCGCACCCGAGGCGAACGGCCGCCGGGAGGAGTGTGGACAATCAGGGTTGCCGAAGCGGAGGCCGCTCGACGGGTTCTTGCTTGAGCGGCGGCGAGCGGGTGCTAAGGTCGCCAGCCCTTCCGCTCCGGAATAATACGACCATGGACGAAAACCGCCCCGCCCGCCGCAACCGGCCGAGCTTCACGGATCAGGAAGCGCTGCAGTTCCATGCCCAGGGCCGGCCGGGCAAGCTCGAAGTCGTGGCTACGAAGCCGATGGGGACCCAGCGAGACCTCTCGCTCGCCTATTCGCCAGGGGTGGCCGTGCCCGTGAAGGCGATCGCCGACAATCCGGTCTGCGCCTACGACTACACCGCGCGCGCCAACCTGGTGGCGGTGATCTCGAACGGGACCGCCATTCTCGGCCTCGGCAATCTCGGTGCGCTCGCCTCGAAGCCCGTGATGGAGGGCAAGGCGGTTCTCTTCAAGCGCTTCGCGGATGTGGACGCCTACGACCTCGAGATCGATACCGAGGATGCGGAAGCCTTCGTGAACTGCGTGCGCTATCTCGGCCCAACCTTCGGGGGCATCAATCTCGAGGACATCAAGGCCCCCGATTGCTTCATCATCGAAGAGCGCCTGCGCGATCTCATGGACATTCCGGTTTTTCATGACGATCAGCACGGCACGGCGATCATCGCCGCCGCGGGCCTCATCAATGCGCTTTACCTAACCGGCCGCGACATGGCCGAAACCCGGCTCGTCGTGAATGGGGCCGGTTCGGCCGGCATTGCCTGCACCGAACTCCTGAAGGCGATGGGCTTCGCGCCGAACAACGTCATCCTCTGCGACACGAAAGGCGTGGTCTATCGCGGTCGCACCGAGGGTATGAACCAGTGGAAGTCGATGCATGCGGTCGAAACATCGGCACGCAGCCTCGCGGATGCTCTCGACGGTGCTGATGCGGTCTTTGGCCTGTCCGTGCAGGGGGCCTTCACGGAAGACATGATCCGCTCGATGGCCGACAAGCCGATCATCTTCGCGATGGCGAATCCGGATCCGGAAATCACGCCGGAGGAGATCGCGCGCGTGCGGGACGACGCCATCGTCGCCACCGGCCGGTCCGATTATCCGAACCAGGTCAACAACGTTCTGGGCTTCCCGTACATCTTCCGGGGCGCGCTCGACGTGCGGGCCACGACCATCAACATGGAGATGAAGATCGCGGCGGCTCAGGCGCTGGCCGAGCTCGCGCGCGAAGACGTCCCGGACGAGGTGGCTGCCGCCTATCAGGGCACCCGGCCACGCTTCGGCCGCGATTACATCATCCCGGTGCCGTTCGATCCGCGCCTGATCCAGAAAGTGCCCATGGCCGTCGCGCAAGCAGCCATGGACTCGGGCGTCGCGCGGCGGCCGATCCCCGATATGCGCTCCTATCGCGCGCAGCTCTCGGCGCGCCGCGATCCCGTGGCGGGAATGCTCAACCAGGTCTTCGAGCGGCTGCGGCGGTTCCCGAAACGCGTGGTCTTCGCCGAGGGTGAGGAGGAGCAGGTGATCCGTGCCGCCTTGTCCTTCGTGAACCAGGGCCTCGGTACGGCCATTCTGGTCGGGCGCGAGGAGCGCATCAACGCGACCGCAGCAGCGGGAGGCTTGGACATCAGCGGGCGCGGCATCGAGATCCACAATGCGCGCCTGTCTCACCGCAACAGCGTCTATGCGCAATTCCTCTATGATCGCCTGCAGCGGCGCGGCTATCTCTTCCGCGACTGCCAGCGTCTCATTAATCAGGATCGCAATCACTTCGCGGCGTCGATGGTCGCGCTCGGCGATGCCGATGCGATGGTGACGGGCGCGACCCGCAACTATTCGACGGCGCTCGAGGACGTTCGGCGCGTGATCGACACGAAGCCCGGTCATCGTGTGATCGGCATATCGCTGTGCCTGGCACGCGGCCGTGCGGTTCTCGTCGCCGACACGGCGATGCATGAAATGCCCAGCGCCCAGGAGCTCGCCGAGATCGCCATCGAGGCGGCCGGGGTGGCTCGCCGTTTCGGTTACGAACCGCGCGTCGCATTGCTGTCCTTCTCGACTTTCGGACACCCGAAGGGCGAGCGTGCGGAGAAGATCCAGGAGGCGGTCCGGATCCTCGACGAAATGCGCGTCGAATTCGAGTACGACGGTGAGATGGCGGCCGATGTCGCGCTCAACCGGGATGCCATGGCGCTGTATCCGTTCTGCCGCCTTACGGGTCCCGCAAACGTGCTCGTGATGCCGGCTTTCCACTCCGCTTCGATTTCGACCAAGCTTGTTCAGGAACTCGGTGGCGCGATGGTTGTCGGCCCGCTGATCGTCGGTCTCGACAAGCCCGTGCAGATCGTCCAGCTCGGCGCGACCGATACGGATCTCGTCAACATGGCGGCCCTCGCGGGCTTCAATATCGGAGGCTAAAGTCCTCATCGTGCGGGCGCCCACGGCACGCCCGCTTCTCCCTTCCTTTCTCGGATCTGCAAAAATCCTTCATGACGAACAAGGCCACCACCGTCGTCTTCGACGTCGGAAATGTTCTCCTGCGCTGGGACCCGCGCAATCTCTACCGGCGGATCTTCACCGGGGCCACGGAGATGGAATGGTTCCTCGCGAATGTCTGCACGCCCGAATGGAACGTGGAGCAGGATCGAGGCCGCGACTGGGACGAGGCCGTCGCCCTTCTCGTGAAGCAGCATCCGAAGCACGAGACCGCCATCCGCGCCTTCCACGAGCGCTGGCACGAGACGATCTCGGGCGTCTTCGAGGACAACGTCGCTCTTCTCGGAGATCTGCGGATTGCGGGAGTTCCGACCTATTGCATCACGAATTTTTCCGGAGCGAAGTTCCGGGAGGCCCGTGAGCGGTATCCGTTCCTTGCCCAGTTCGATGGCGTCATCGTATCCGGCGACGAACGTCTCCTGAAGCCCGACCGGGCCATCTTCCGCCTTCTCCTCGACCGCTATGGGCTCGTCGCGGAGGACTGCGTCTTCATCGACGATTCTCCCGCGAATGTGCGTGCCGCCCGAGATGTCGGGATGGGTGCGATCCACTACGTGGAAGGCCTCGATTTGCGCAACGAATTGCGGGCCTGGGGCATTCGCGGGATCTGAAGGACGAAGAGGCGTGCGACGGGCCGCTGTGCGCAAAAGCGCGGGAATCTATGCGAGGGGAATGGCAGGACGAGACACCTGAACGGCCTCGTCATTGCGAACGGAGTGAAGCAATCCGGGTGCGCATCCGTCGATGGGTGGATTGCTTCGCCTGCGGCTCGCAAGGACGGTGAGGCGACGTCTCAGGCTAGAGGCCTGCGGTTCGCAAGCACGAGGTGGCAACGACGACGAGGACTGAGGCATCGTAACCGGCCTCTGAACCTTGCCCATCACGCCCGTTTGCTCGATCAGGCCGCATGCGCCGGTTCGATACTCCGCTTCCCATCGATGACGTCCTCGACGATCTCGCGCGGTCGCTGCGCGAGCGCGCGAACGCCGTGCTCGTCGCTCCTCCCGGCGCGGGGAAGACGACCCGCGTTCCGCTGGCGCTCCTCGACGAGCCATGGGTGAGGGGCGGCAAGATCATCCTGCTCGAGCCGCGCCGGCTCGCGGCCCGCGCGGCCGCCGACCGGATGGCGCGCACGCTGGGCGAGGAGGTCGGCGGCACGATCGGCCTGAGGGTCAGGCTCGGTTCGCGCATTTCTGCGCGGACGCGGATCGAGGTCGTGACCGAGGGCGTCTTCTCGCGGATGATCCTCGACGATCCGGCCCTCGAGGGCATCTCCGCGGTTCTCTTCGACGAGTTCCACGAGCGCTCGCTCGATGCCGATCTCGGCCTTGCCTTCGCGCGTGATGCGCAGACGGGGCTCCGGGAGGATCTGCGCCTCCTCGTGATGTCGGCGACCCTGGACGGTGCGCGCGTGGCTTCGCTCCTCGACGATGCGCCGGTCATCCGGTCGGAGGGGCGGGCCTTCCCGGTTGAGACCCGCTATCTCGGGCGGGACCCGAGCCGCCGGATCGAGGATGCGGTTGCCGATGCGGTGCTCCGGGCCCTGAGAGCCGAGACCGGCTCGATCCTGGTGTTCCTTCCCGGCCAGGGGGAGATTCGCCGTGTCGCGAGCCTTCTTGAGGAGAAGATCAGCGATCCGGCCGTGGACATTGCGCCGCTCTATGGGACACTCGATCGCGGCGAGCAGGACCGCGCCGTGGCGCCGGCCCCGCCCGGCCGCCGCAAGGTCGTTCTCGCGACGTCGATCGCCGAGACCTCGCTCACGATCGAGGGGGTGCGCGTGGTGATCGATTCAGGGCAGGCGCGCATTCCGGTCTACGAGCCCGGTGTCGGTCTCACCCGTCTGGAAACGGTCCGGGTCTCGCGGGCCGCTGCCGATCAACGCCGCGGCCGCGCCGGGCGAACCCAACCGGGTGTCTGCATTCGGCTCTGGGACGAGGCTGCCACGGGCTCGCTCGAGCCCTTTGCGCGGCCGGAGATCCTCGCCGCCGATCTCGCGCCGCTCCTCCTCGACTGCGCGGCCTGGGGCGTGACGGAGCCCACGACGCTTCCGTTTCTGGACAAACCTCCTGCCACGGCCCTCACGGAGGCACGCGGCCTTCTCCGGGACCTCGGGGCGCTCGATGAGGCCGGCCGCATCACGGAGGCCGGCGAGCGATTGCGCGCGCTGGCGTTGCCGCCGCGGCTCGCTCGCATGGTGACGGTCGCGGCCGAGAGCGGGCGCGAAATGGCGGCGGCGATGCTGGCGGCGGTGATCGTCGAGCGCGGCCTCGGAGGCGATTCCGTAGACCTGGGCGAGCGGCTCGAGCGGTTCCGCCGGGACCGATCCCGGCGCGCCGAGGACATGCGCCGGCTCGCGCAAGGCTGGGCACGCACCGCTCAGGAGGGCGTCACTGCGGCGCCCGAAGCAAACGACGACGAGGAGCCCGGCCTTCTCGTTGCACTCGCCTATCCCGACCGGATCGCGAAGGCGCGAGGCAAGCCCGGGGAGTACCTCATGGCAAATGGGCGCGGCGCCTTTATGGAGCCGCACGAGCGCCTCGCCCGTGAGTCCTTCCTCGCATTGGCGGAGATCAGCGGCGGGGCTGCCGCGGCCCGGATCGTGGCGGCGGCGACGCTCCCGCCGGATCGGCTCAACGAGGCGGTTGGCAGTGCCGCGACCGAGACCGACGAGGTTCTGTTCGACCGGGAGGCCCGTGCCCTGCGCGCCCGACACGTCCGGCGCTACGGCTCGCTCGTGCTTGCGGAGCATCCGCAGCCGGTGCCCAGGAGTCCCGAATCGGCCCGCCTGCTCGCCCGCGGAATCGGCTCGCTCGGGATGTCAGCTCTGCCGTGGTCGAAGTCGCTCGAGCAATGGCGGGAACGGGTCCAGTTCCTTCGGGCCGCGGAGGGAGCGGAATGGCCGGACCTCTCGGACGAAGCCCTGCAGAGCACGATCGAGGATTGGCTCGCGCCCTATCTCGAAGGGTGTACCAGCCTCTCCGAGATCGGCCCCGACCGTCTCTCGGAGGCTCTGAGGGCATTGCTGCCGTGGTCTCTGCAGCGGCGCCTCGAGGCGGAGGCGCCGACGCATGTCGAGGTCCCGACCGGATCGGCAGTTCCCATCGATTACGGCTCGCCGGAAGGTCCGGTATTGGCGGTGCGCGTCCAGGAACTGTTCGGCCTCGACCGCCATCCGACGATCGCAGGCGGCCGGGTGTCGCTCATCCTCCATCTCCTCTCGCCCGCTCACCGGCCGATTCAGATCACCAGGGATCTGCCGGGGTTCTGGCGCGGCTCCTGGGCTGCGGTCCGGGCGGAGATGCGCGGCCGCTATCCGAAGCATCCCTGGCCGGAGGATCCGCTCAGCGCGCCGCCGACACGGCGAGCGAAGCCCCGCGGAACGTGACGCCCTCAGGAGACTTCTGCTGCCCGTCGCTCCTCGGCGAAAGTCTTGATCAGCCGTTCGGCCGTCGCGCGGTTGAGCGCCATCGGAATATCGTAGACGAGGGACAACCGCATGAGCGCCTTCACGTCGACATCGTGCGGATGGGGCGAGAGCGGGTCGACAAAGAAGAAGAGCGCCGTGATCCGCCCTTCAGCGATGAGCGCACCGATCTGCTGGTCACCCCCGAGCGGGCCGCTCTTGAGGCGCCTGACGGCGAGATCCGGGCAGCATTCGATGACGCGCTGGCCGGTCGTGCCGGTCGCGAACAGGCTGAAGTGCCGTAGCACGTCTCGGTGACGGCTCACGAAATCGACCAACTCCGCCTTCTTGTGGTCGTGCGCTACGAGCGCGATGGTCGGCCGCTCATCGAAGGTGGGAGTGACTCTGCTCATACCTCATCCAATTCCATCGTCGCGTCGAGCAAAGTCACTATTCGTTGCCCATCCGGTCCCGCCATTGCGTCTCGCCGACCATGCAGTTGGTGCGCGCCATGTCCTGTGCCTTCCGCACCAGTTCCTGCGGCGGGGCGGCCGCGACCTCGAGCAGGATCTTCGTCTTGATCGCCTGTGCGAACTGTTCGCGCTCACGGATGGGAACCATGAACGACCCCAGCCCGCCGATGACGCAGTCCCGGTAATACAGGTCGAGATCGGGGACATCGAGATATCCCGGCTTCTTGAGCATGAGCGGCAGGCCGTTGATCGTGATGCCCTTGGCCACCGCCTCGTCTCGCGCGGGCACGACGGGACGGCCCTGGTTGTTCGGCCCGTCGCCGGAAATGTCGATGACCTGCCGTGTCGCCTCGAATCCGCTCTCAGCGAGGAGGTTCGCGGAAAAGTCGATGGCGCCGGATACCGACGTTCGCTGGGCGCGCCGCAGCGGCACCGAAGCGATCCTGTCCGCGAAGGCGAGAACGCTTTCCGGGTTGTCGAGCACCGACCACGGCACGATCACTTTCTGGTCGCCGCTGCCGGCCCATTCGACATAGGTCACCGCGATCCGGCCGATCATACCGCGCTGGATTGCATCATGCACGAGGGGTGACTTGAAGGCTTGCGCAAAACCCTCGCGCTGCAGCGCCTGTTCCTCCGGGTCCATCGAATACGAGATGTCGACGGCGAGAACGAGGGCGAGATCCACGTCGGTTGCGGCGCGGGCCGGTTGGAACGGGGTGAGCGCAAGGAGCAGGAGCGCCCATGCAGCGACGGCACGACTGCAGATCACCCGCGGCATCATGGCCTCCCGCGTTCGTCGACCCGGCACACGAGTGTGGCAGCTTCGGTCGTATCTGAAAACACGCGAAAGCGGCACAGGTTGCAGGAAGGAGCGCGAGCGGGCCCCTCCTTCCTCAGATCTTCCGGCGTTCGTCCACCAACGCCAGGGCCGCGCGAAAGGCGGCATCGGCGTCGAGATTGGTCGTGTCGAGCGTCAGGGCATCCGCGGCCGGTTTCAGGGGAGCGGTCGCGCGGGACCGGTCGCGCTCGTCGCGCCTACGGATATCCTCCAGAATGGCCGTGAAGTCGGCCGCCACACCCCGTCCGACAAGCTCGAGATGGCGGCGTCGGGCCCGTTCCTCCGCAGTGGCGGTGATGAAGAGCTTCACCTCGGCGAGCGGGCAGACCACGGTTCCGATATCGCGCCCGTCGAGCACGGCGCCGGGGAGCTGCGCCGCGAAATCCCGCTGGAATGCGAGCAGCCTTTCGCGCACGCCCGGGTGAGCCGAGACGATGGAAGCGGCATCGCCCATGCCTTCGTCACGCAAATGGGCGTCGTTCAGATCGCCGGCTGTCAGCGCCTCCGCAGCGCGCTCTGCGGCCTCCGCATCGTCCAGGCGCGCCCTTGCGTCGAGTACATGTCGCGCGACCGCCCGGTAGAGGAGGCCGGTGTCGAGATGCGGCAGGCCGTAATGCGCCGCGAGACGCTTTGCGAGCGTGCCCTTGCCCGATGCTGCCGGGCCATCGATGGCGATGATCATGGCCGTCAGTCGAGGATGGTCGCTCCGAGGCCGCGCATCAGACCCAGGAAGCTCGGGAAGCTCGTCGCGATCATGCGCCCGTCGTCGATGCGCATGGGCTCTTGTGTGGCAAGGCCCATCACGAGGAAGGCCATGGCGATGCGATGATCGAGATGGGTTGCGACTGTACCGCCGCCGGGGACCTTCCCGGCACAGCCTTCCACGATGAGATCATCTCCCTCGATGCGGTGGCGGACGCCGGCAGCGGCAAGTCCGGCAGCGACCGCGGCAAGACGATCGGACTCCTTCACCCGCAATTCGTGAAGGCCGCGCATCCGCGTCTCGCCTTCGGCGAAGGACGCGGCGACGGCGAGCACCGGGTATTCGTCGATCATTGCCGGCGCGCGTTCGGCCGGCACGTCGACGCCCTTCAGGGGCCCGGCGACGACTTTGAGATCCGCGACCGTCTCGCCACCCTCGTCGCGCTGGTTCAGGGGCTCGATTGCAGCGCCCATCTCCATGAGCGTCGTGAGGAGCCCGGTCCTGAGCGGGTTCATCATCACGCCTTCGATGACGATCTCCGATCCGGGCGTGATGAGGGCGGCGACGAGCGGGAAGGCCGCCGAGGACGGGTCCGTCGGGACCACCACGGGAGCGCCCCTGAGTTCCGGCTGGCCGTCGAGAGAGATCGCGCGGCCGTGCGGGCCAAAGGGCTCGACGGTCACGGTCGCGCCGAAGTGGCGCAGCATCCGTTCCGTGTGGTCGCGCGTCGCCTCGCGCTCGACGACGGTCGTCCGGCCCGGCGAGTTGAGCCCGGCGAGGAGCACCGCCGACTTGATCTGGGCGGAGGCCGCGGGAGTCTCATAGCGGATCGGAACCGTCTCCCGCGGGCCCAGGAGCGTGAGCGGCACGCGCCCGCCCGGGGCCTCCTCGACCACCTGGGCTCCCATCTCGACGAGAGGATCGAGAATGCGGCGCATCGGCCGTTTGCGCAGGGACGCGTCTCCGTCAAAGGTCGCGCGGATAGGATGGGAGCCGGTGACGCCCATCATCAGGCGCGCGCCCGTTCCGGCATTCCCGAAGTCGAGAACGGCTGTAGGTTCCGTCAGGCCGCCGACCCCGGCGCCCCGTACCCGCCAGCGCCCGGGGGCTTCGCGCGTGATCGCCGCGCCCAGCGCCCGGCAGGCCTCGGCTGTCCGGAGCACGTCGTCGCCCTCGAGCAGCCCCTCGATGGCCGTCTCGCCGATCGACAGAAGGCCGAGAATCAGCGCCCTGTGCGAGATCGATTTGTCACCGGGAACGCGCACGCGTCCCTTGAGACCTGCGCCGCTACGCGCCGTGATGGGAGATGGCTCTCCGCTCGTCTCGCTCACCTGACTGCCCCTTGGTTTTCGTGCCGCTCGTAACATGCGTGTCCGGCTCCGTCATCGCCCCGGCGGGTGCGGCGAGAAGGGCCAATATTGCGTTTGACAAGCCTTCCCCCCGCGACTAACGGGAGCCCTCTTCCATTACCCACAGGGCGAGCAAGCGTGGCCAAACCGGAACTCGGCACGAAGCGCCAGTGCATGAGCTGCGGCGCGAAGTTCTATGACCTCAACAAGATCCCGGGGGTGTGCCCGAAATGCGGCACCGTGTTCCAGGCTGCGATGATTCCCGTCGCGGGCCGGGTGGCTGCCCCGGTCGTGGCCCGCGGCGGCCAGGACACCGACGACCACGAGCTCGAGGCGGAGACCGGCGGTCCGGAACTCGTCTCCCTCGAGGATGTCGAGGCCGACGAGGCTGATAAGAATGTTCCCGCCGAGGAGGATGACATCGACGTCGGCGACGATGTCGCGGACGACGACACGTTCCTCGAAGAAGAGGAAGAGGGCAACGACGACGTCTCGGACCTCATTGACGGCGACATCGAAGACGACGAAGAGACTTGAGTCCCCGACCGGGGACGACTATAGAGACGCCGCTCGCTTCGGCGGCGTCCTTTCCGCGGTTGTCCCAACACCGCGGCCAGCGTGGGGCCATAGCTCAGTTGGGAGAGCGCTTGAATGGCATTCAAGAGGTCGGCGGTTCGATTCCGCCTGGCTCCACCAAATTCCCTCCTCAGAACATGAGAATCTCGATGATGAGCCGCCTTTGGGCGGCCTTCGCGTTTTAAGCGGCGAATCACCGTGAGGGTGTCGCACGCGCGCATGCACACCACGCGGCACCGCCGATGCGGGGCCGAACTCCTTCCCGCCTTGAATCAGATGACCTTCCGTGCCGGAATCCCATCGACCTGAGTCGGCTTGCAGAGTGCAGGGTGACTGTCGCCCCGGGTGATCAGGTCAGACTCGAGGGAGACGAACGGCGGAAGGGCAGGGCGATGATGGCAGTCATCTTTGAAGTCTGGCCTGCAAGCGGACGCAAGGACGATTATCTGAAGCTTGCGGCATTGCTGCGGGCAGAGGTCGAGCAGATCGACGGCTTCATCTCCGTCGAGCGCTTCGAGAGCCTCTACGAAGAGGGTAAGCTCCTGTCATTGCAGTTCTGGCGCGACGAGGCGTCCATCACGGCCTGGCGCAACCACCTCAAGCACCGGCAGGCGCAGGCCGTCGGGCGCAATGGCATGTTCGCCGATTATCGGCTGCGAATCGCCAAAGTCGTGCGCGATTACGGACCGCAGGACCGGGCGCAGGCGCCGGCCTCTCCGGAAGAGGCGGTTCCGGGCTGAAGCCGAAGATCGATTGCGTCAGGAAGACTCGTGATTCGTGGAGCGACTCGGAAAGGGGAGAGGCCTCCCCGCTCGGTTGCGGAGGTGCAGACGCTCCGATGCGCCGATGATACCCTGACTCGAAGCTCAATTCCTTGGAGAGTGTCCATGAACGAGCGCATCACAGCCACCTCGACCGGAGCCACGTCCCAACGTTCCGCTGCCGGCTTCGATCTGAGCCCCCCGACCACGGACCAGCGTAAAACTCTCGCGGCAGATCTGACACCCGACGAGAGGGAAGTGATCCTGGAGCACGGGACGGAGGCGCCGTTCTGCGGCGTGTTCAATGAGGCGAAAGCGGCGGGCACCTATGTCTGCCGCCAGTGTGGACTGCCTCTGTTTCGTTCGGGCACGAAATTCGAGTCCGGAACCGGGTGGCCGAGTTTCTTCGATCCCATCGATCGCACACATGTCGCCATCGTGCGAGACACCAGCCACGGAATGGTCCGCACCGAGATCCGCTGCGCCCGCTGCGAGGGCCATCTAGGACATGTGTTCGATGATGGCCCACCTCCGACGGGCGAGCGCTTTTGCATGAACTCCGTTTCCCTGCAGTTCGTCCCCCAGGGCGAAGCGCTTCCTGATCGGCTCGGCCGCGGAGCGCCTGAAGGAGAGCCGCTCTCCTGAAGAGCACGCCCGACCCACCGGCAAGCCCAAAAAACCCCGCTCGGAATGAGGCGGCCGAGCGGGGCAAGATAGGGGCGGGCCGGTGCATGCCGGCCTCATCTCAGGGTGGCCCAAGCCGGCTAATGAATCCATTCGCCCATTGAGACAGTCCGCCGTAGTACCTTGGGCGTATTCGGGTGAGCGATCGCGCCCTGACCTCACTTGCGCTTGAACTGACCGACGCGATTCAACACTTCGGTCGGGATCCCGTAGTCCTTTACGACGGCATCCCAGTAGCGCAAACCACAGAGCTCGCGCTGAATCATGAAGGCCCAGACCCGTTCGGCGGCTTGGTCGAGCAAGTCGGAGCGACGCGCCTTCCTGTCGGTCCCGGGCACTCCGGCATCGAAGGCGCGCAAGGTCGCAAGGGCCTGTTCGACCTGATGGCCCAGATTTCCGAGGGTTTGCGCCTTTTGCTGGAGGATCTCGTAATCGAGCACGCTCCATCCGGTCTCCGGGCTGAGGCCGGCTGATAGGCTTCGGGGCATGCGAACTGGCATCTCGGGCCTCGGCACCGTGTGAGAACGTGAAAGAGGACCCCATCGCAACGGTCCCTTGCATGCTCAGCAAGCTAGCGCAGAGAAAATCAGCGTCCAACTTTGCGCCGTATCGCGCGTTGCATCTCTGTCCAGAGAGGGAGATGCCTTGGACAGCCGCCAATACCCCAAAGATCGAAACCACATGAATGCTTTCATGAAGGTTCGCAGTGGGTTGCGCATCCAGTGCGTTGGCGATCGTGCACAGTTGGGGCAGTATTCCGGACGGGATGGTGGGTGCAGCCTCGGGACCTGGGTCCAAGGGAAGGCGACATCATGAAAAAGGTTATCCTATCGGCTGCCCTTTGGATTCTTGTGGCAAGCCTCGCTTCCACGGAGGCCTCGGCTCAAGCGACACTGGCCAGCGTCAAGCAGAAGGGGTTTCTGACCTGCGGCACGCACGACACAGGCTTCCCCGGTTTCGGCATGCGAGACCCGCAAGGGAACTGGACCGGCTTCGACGTCGATTTCTGCCGTGCCGTTGCAGCTGCCATATTCGGTGATCCGACGAAGGTTCGCTTCATGTCTCTCACGGCGAAAGACCGGTTCACAGCGGTTCAATCAGGTGAGGTGGACGTTCTGGCCCGCAACGCGACTGCCACCGTATCGCGCGAGACGCAGCTCGGCCTCGATTTCCCGGCGATTACCTATTACGACGGCCAGGGCTTCATGGTGCGCAAGGCGCTCGGCGTTTCCTCGGCGAAGGATCTGAGCGGCAAATCGATCTGCGCCGATCAGGGCACCACGACCGAGTTGAACCTCGCTGACTACTTCCGCGCCAACAACATGGAATACGAAGCGGTGAGCTTTGCGACCTCGGACGAGGCAAAGAAGGCTTATGATGCTGGTCGCTGCGATGCCTTTACCACGGACATCTCCAGCCTTCATGCCGCACGCCTACAACTCTCGAACTCGGATGATCACGTCATTCTGCCAGAGGTCATCTCCAAGGAACCGCTCGGCCCAGCCGTGCGTCACGGCGACAACCAGTGGGGCGATGTCGTCAAGCTCGTGCACACAGCCATGCTGGATGCCGAGGAACTCGGCATTACCAGAGCCAACGTCGACGAGATGAAGAACTCGAGCAATCCCGAAGTCAGGCGCCTGCTCGGAGTCGAGGGCAAGTTCGGTGACGCGATCGGTTTGAGCAACGACTGGGCCTACTGGATCATCAAACACGTGGGCAACTACGGCGAGAGCTTCGAGCGCAACGTGGGAGAGGACTCGCAACTTAAGATCAAGCGCGGCCAGAATGCCCTATGGACCAAGGGCGGCCTGCAATACGGTATCCCAGTCCGGTAGTCAGTGGCCTGTGCCGGCACCGGAATCGCACTGCCCGCTCTCGCACTCGCTGATGATCGGGTGCACGAGGACAGTGAGAAACTGCAGCCTCGTTTCACCTATGTGAGCGCAGAAGAGCGGCCCTCTGGGATAGAAAAAATCCGAGGTCCACTGCCCCCTACCACCGACCTCGACTGCGGCCTGCCAACTCCTGGCGGGCCTTTTCTTTGGGCTAAGAATGCAGGTCGGTCATCCATGGCAGAGTCGGGGACGGGCGCTGTCCCGAAAAGAGCCCGCCCGGCCCGCATAGGACCGAGCGGGAGTGCCATGGGAGGAACCGCGAACTGGAAGGATCCGGCTCGAGATCAATTTGAGCCGATCGGGTTAAAGTTTGGTTGACGTAACGGAATGATGGGCATTTTTCGGTGTCTTTCGGCAAAGGCGACTCATCCGGCGACAGGAAGATAGCCTTCGTCCGTTACAGCCAGTCCGCTTCGACCCGTCGCCATCCACAGGACTATGTGGCCGTAGCCTGCCCGAACCATCCTTGCGGGTCGCCAGCCCTCCCGCGGGTCAGGCTCAGCTGATCGCTCTCCCACCCCGTATTCGGCCCAGAGCCGTATTCGTCGGGCGGCACATCTGCCTCGGCTCGGCGTTCCATTGTTGTATGCCGCCGGCACTTGGTGCAGGAGATGTCCCGGCAGCGTGTGCACCCCTCGTCGAGGGGCTGCCGCCCTACGCACGGGCCCTCAGGCTCGGCGCTGACCTATTCCACCCGTACCGTATCGGAAAGGACACGTCATGAAACGTCGCGACTTCATCCAGAGCGCTGCAGTCGGCGTTGCCGGCGGGCTCGTCGCGAGCCCTGCCATTGCACAATCGTCGCCCGATATCCGCTGGCGCCTGTCGTCGGGATTCCCGAAGTCGCTCGACACGCTGTTCGGCGCGAGCGAACTGCTCTCCAAATATGTCGCCGAGGCGACGGATGGGCGGTTCCAGATCCAGCCTTTTGCGTCCGGAGAGATCGTCGGGACCGCCCAGGCCTTCGATGCGGTGGGCAATGCCACAGTCGAGATCGCCCATACCTGCTCGTACTACTATGTCGGCAAGGACCTGACCTTCGCGATCGGGACGGCGATCCCGTTCGGTCTCAATTCCCGCCAGATGAATGCCTGGCTGTATCACGGCGGGGGGAACGATCTGCTCAACGAGTTCTATGCGAAATACAACGTCTATGGACTGCCGGGGGGCAACACGGGAGCCCAGATGGGCGGCTGGTTCCGCAAGGAGATCAAGTCGCTGCAGGACCTGCAGGGGATCAAGTTCCGCATCCCCGGATTGGCCGGACAGCTCATGGCGAAGCTCGGAGCCGTTCCCCAGCAGATCGCCGGCGGTGATCTCTATCCGGCTCTCGAGCGCGGCACGATCGACGCGGCCGAATGGGTGGCGCCCTACGACGACGAGAAGCTCGGGTTCTACCGCGTCGCGCCGTTCTACTATTATCCCGGCTTCTGGGAAGGCGGACCGACCATCCACTTCTACATCAACCTGCAGAAGTGGCAGGAACTCCCGAAGCAGTATCAGGCCGCCCTGCAGGCTGCTGCTGCCTATGCGAACATTGACATTCAGGCGAAATACGATGCAGTCAACCCGCCTGCGCTTCGTCGACTGGTCGCCAACGGCGCACAGCTGCGCCCATTCTCCCAGGACATCATGGAGGCTGGTTACAAGGCAGCAAACGAGATTTACGATGAACTCTCGGCGAACAATGCCGCCTTCAAGAAAATCTTCGACAGCTACCGTGCATTCCGGAACGAGGAGTATCTCTGGTTCCAGGTCGCGGAATACACCTACGACAATTTCATGATCCGCGCCCGCGCCCGCGGCTGATTACGAGACATCCGCAGCACATCCCCGATGTGGAAGGCCCGCCGGAGCTATGCTCCGGCGGGCCTTCTCGTTAGAGCCGTCTTGCTGAACGCAGAGCTCCTGAGAAGGTCCAGGGGCATCCCGGGTCATCGCAAGAGCCCGCAGCCGGATGTTGACTTCGGCAGGTCCTAGAGTTCTGATCGACCCAACAATACGTACATCAAATCCGGCGCAGCGTCTCGACACGGTGCCGTCCGCCGCCGGCGATCCCTGGAGGGATCTTCGAGTGGGCGATCGGTACGGGAGGAAACGATGGCATGCTTCTCGAAAGTCTGGCCCTCGCTCGCCATTGTTGTCGGCCTTGCGCTGCCCGTAGCCGCGCAGGACTATCCGGCCCGTAACGTCAAGATCATCGTGCCCTTCGGCGCCGGAGGGCCCGCCGACGTCTATGCGCGCGTGATCGGACAACACCTCGAGGTGAGCCTCAAGCAGCCATTCGTGATCGAGAATCGGCCTGGGGCCGGAGCCATCATCGGCACCGAGGAGGTCGTCAAGGCTCAGCCGGACGGCTACACGCTGCTCATGATGTCCAATACGCATACGACCAACGAGACGCTCTTTCCAAAGAAGTCGTATCAATTGCTGCGCGACCTCGTGCCGGTTGCGCCGGTGAACTATTCCGATCTCGTGATGGTGATCCATCCTTCGGTTCCCGCGAAGGATTTGCAGGAGTTCATCGCCCTTGCGAAAGCAAAGCCCGGATTGCTGAACTATGCGTCGTCCGGACCCGGCACGCCGTATCACATGGCGGGTGAGCTCTTCAAAGCCATGACCGGAACGGACATCGTCCACGTCTCGCACAGAAGCAGCGGTGAGGCGCGGAACAACATCATCGGAGGCCACGTGCAGATGATGTTCGATGCCGTCACGACCATGGTCCCGAATGTGCAAGCCGGACAGGTCCGAGCCTTGGGCGTGACGGGCCAGAAGCGATCCGAAGTCTCGCCCGACATTCCGACGATTGCGGAGGCCGGCGTGCCCGGCTACGAGGCGACCATCTGGCTCGGTGTCATGGCTCCCAAGGGAACGCCGCAGCCCATTATCGAGAAGCTCAATGCCGAGATCGGCAAGGTCGTGAACCGGCCCGACGTCAAGGAGGCATGGGAGAAGCAGGGGGCATCGCCGATGACCATGACGCCCGCGGGATTCGGCGAATATCTGCGCAAGGATATCGACAAATGGGCCAAGGTCATCGAAACGGCCGGCATCAAGACGCATTGAGTCATCTCCATGCTTCAAAGGGTTCAACTCTGCGTCAATGGCGTCGATAGGACCATTCACGCCGATGGAGGAACATCTCTCCTGGCGGTCCTGCGCGACATGCTGAAGCTGACAGGCACACGTTTCGGGTGTGGTGCAAACCAGTGTGGCGCCTGCAATGTGCTCGTCGATGGTCGGGCCGTCGCCTCCTGCGACCTGTCGATTGGGGCTGTCGACGGCAAACGCATCACGACGATCGAAGGATTGGGAACCCCAGAGAAACCTCATCCGCTCCAGATCGCATTCGAAGCGGAGCAGGCCATGCAATGCGGCTACTGCGTCTCGGGCATTCTGATAAGTGCCGCTGCTCTGCTCGAGCGCAATCCATCCCCGTCGGCGGAAGAGGTACGGAACGCCCTCGACCGCAATCTCTGCCGGTGCGGCGCGCATAACCGCATGGTTCGTGCCGTGCTCCGCGCTGTGGCGAGCCGGCAATCATGAGCAAGGCTCCTCCCCCGGAGGGCAGTGATGGAGCCGGCTTGCCCGGCAGCCTGCGCACGAACCCGCAGCTCGCCCAATGGCTTCGCTTTTCTCCGAGCGGGTTCGTCGAGGTCTCGCCAGGAAAGATCGAGATCGGCCAGGGAATTCTCACGGCTCTTGCCCAGATCGCAGCCGACGAGCTCGATGTGAGTCTCGAGCGCATACGAATGGTTGCGGCGAGCACGGCGCGAAGCCCAGACGAGGGTGTCACCTCGGGAAGCCTGTCGGTTCAGAATTGCGGGACGGCGCTGCGATTCGCCTGCGCGGACGCGAGAGCCATCTATCTTGCTGCGGCGGCCGCGCAAATCGGCGTTCCCGCCGAAGTGCTCGACATCCAGGACGGGACGATCATCGGACCGGGCAACGCCCGCACGAGCTACTGGGAACTGGCAGATTCCATATCCCTCGCCGTGAACGCGACCGCGACGGCCAAACCGAAGGCGGTTTCGGCGCGCACGGTCGCGGGAACGGCCGCGGCGCGTCGTGACATCCCCGCCAAAGTCTTCGGCCCGGCAGGCTTTATCCACGACCTGAGATTGCCGGGCATGCTGCACGGGCGGGTGCTCAGGCCCCAATCTCCCGGCGCAAGGCTGCTGTCGCTCGACGAGGCAGCCGTGCAGGATATCGCCGGGTTCGTTGGCGTCGTCCGCGACGGAAACTTCATCGGCGTGATCGCCGAGACCGAAGAAGGGGCGCACACTGCCCTGCTTCGGCTCCGGGGCGGTGCCCTCTGGTCGGACGGCGAAACTCTGCCGGATGAGGTGCAATTGCCAGCGTGGCTCAAGAGCCAGCCGTGCGAGTCGAGCATCGTCGCCAGCCGCGAGGCGGGAACCGGTGCCACCGTGGCGCGAACGCTTCGGCGCGAATACTCGCGTCCTTTCCTGGCCCATGCATCGATTGCCCCTTCCTGTGCGCTCGCGCAGTGGAGCGAGAGTGGCGTCCACGTCTGGAGCCATAGCCAGGGAATCTACAATCTCCGGGCCGATCTGAGCCTGGTGCTCTCGACGCCTCCTGACAAGATTGTGGTCGAGCACGTGGAGGGGGCAGGTTGCTACGGTCATAACGGGGCGGACGACGTGGCACTCGATGCGGTGCTTCTCGCTCGCGCGACAGGTGGACGTCCGGTCCGGGTGCAGTGGTCCCGCGAGGATGAACTCGTTCATGCGCCCTTCGGGGCCGCCATGGCGATCGGGATCGAGGCCGATTTCGACGAAGGCGGCGAGATCGTCGGCTGGCGGCACGAGATCTGGGGCAATGGCCATGTCGCACGGCCGGGGCGAGCCGAGGTCCCTCGGCTGCTCGCGGCGACGGAACTCGCGAAGCCGTTTGCACGCGTTCCTGCATCGAATCCGCCGCTGGCGAGCGGCGGCGGAGCGGAGCGGAACGCGGTGCCGTTCTACGAATTTCCGTCATGGCGGATTATGAGCCACCGGGTGCTCGCGCAACCTCTCAGGACATCTTCCCTGCGGTCGCTCGGGGCCTTCGCCAATGTCTTCGCCATCGAGTCGTTCCTGGACGAACTCGCGGAAGAGCGGGGCGAAGATCCGGTCGCGTTTCGCCTGCGCCATCTGCGCGACCCGCGGGCGCGCACCGTCCTGGAGGCTGCCGCGGCCCGTGCCGCCTGGGCGTCGTGGGAAAAGCGCGACGGTGTCGGGCACGGCGTCGGATGCGCCCGCTACAAGAATTCCGGTGCGTATTGTGCGGTCGTTTCGGAGGTCGAGGGCGATGCCGAGATCCGGGTCAAGCGGCTCGTGATCGCCGTCGATGTCGGCGAGGTCATCAACCCGGACGGCGTCGCGAACCAGATCGAGGGTGGGGCCATCCAGGCGACGAGCTGGACGCTCAAGGAGGCCGTCCGCTTCGACCGGAACCGCGTGACGAGCGATTCTTGGGAGAATTACCCGATCCTCCGGTTCTCGGAGGTTCCCGCGGTCGAAGTGGAGATCGTCTCCCGTCCGGACGAGCCACCGCTCGGGGCCGGCGAGGCCGCTCTCGGTCCCACGGCCGCGGCAATCGCAAACGCTGTATCCGATGCTCTGGGCATACGGATACGCGATCTCCCCATGACCCGTGATCGAATCATCGCCGCGATGGCATAGGTATGCATGAACAAGCTCAGAATTCTCAGCGGAGGCGCGGCGCAGGGACTGGTGAGTGGGCTGGCTGCACAGTTCGAGCACGCGACCGGCTTTTCGATCGCAGGCGAGTTCAGCGCAGTCGGGCGGATGAAATCTAGGCTCCGCAACGGGACTCCGGCGGACGCCGTCATCCTGACCTCGGCCGTGATTGAGGAACTCACGCGGGACGGCCATGTCACCGGAGGATCCGCTGTCGCCCTCGGTACCGTCCAGACCGGTGTTGCCGTCCGCTGCGGTGATCAGGCTCCGCGGGTGGACACGACCGACACTCTGAGAAACACGCTTCTCGCTGCGGATGAGATATTCATTCCCGACTTTCAGCAGGCCACCGCTGGCGTCCACTTCGCCAAGGTGCTCCGTACGCTCGGCATCTGGAATGAGGTCGAGCCGCGTCTCAGGAGCTTTCCGAACGGAGCGACCGCGATGCGGGAGCTTGCGGCTGCGACGAGTGCACGCCCGATCGGCTGCACGCAGGTGACGGAGATCGTGAACACACCGGGAGTCCGCCTCGTCGGTTCCCTTCCGCCGGGATGCGAACTCGCGACGGTCTACACGGCGGCGGTTTGCACGGGAGCCCAACACCCGGAAGAGGCGCGGGCATTGATCGCACTCCTGTCCGGTGACGGCGCCCGCCAGATCCGCGAGCGCCTCGGTTTCATGTGAAGTCCTGAGGGGAGATGACCACGAGGCTGTGGCTCCACATCAGGATTATGAGCCGGAGGCGGGGCGATCCATCCTTAGACGGGTAGATTGCTTCACTTTGTTCGCAATGACGAAGAGGGTTTGAGGGCGGGCTGTGCAGGGCCGGAAACGGAGTAGCGCCGGACCCACTGCCGTCCTTGTGAGCCGCAGACGTGATGCACAGCCCGTCCGCCACACCTCCGTCATTGCGAGCCGCAGGCAAAGCAATCCAGAGTCATGCGCATGACTTCCGAATTTCTGCGCAGGGCTCGCCATTCGAAAGCGCATCCGGCTATGTGATGCAGCACCGCCGATTGGGCGTTACGTCAAGCTCGTGTTCACGCCCTGAAGCGTGCGAGGATATTTTCCAGCATCCGGACCGCACTGGCCTTATCGACTTTCTGCATGTCGAGTATGACCTTCAGGCCGTCCTGCTCCTCTCGAATGATCCTCTGTTCCGATGCCAGCCGATCAGATCCGCCGATGACTTTGTAGTTGCGGACCGGCTTGGAAAAGCCCTTCGCCAGAACGGGGCTCTGCTCCTCGGCCACAACGATGTCTTTGACGAGCGAGTAGGTTTCATGACTGATGAGAATGCCGCCCGGTTCGGCAAATGACTGCAGCCGCGATGCGAGGTTCACGGCGCTGCCGATGATCGTGTAGTCCATGCGGTCCTCGCTGCCGAAATTGCCCACGGTGCAATAGCCGGTGTTGATTCCAATCCTAAGTTCGAACGGTTTCTCCAATCCGGCGTCGCGCCATTCGGCCTGAAGCTCCCGCATGCGGGCCTGCATGGCAATGGCCATGGCAACACAGGCCGCGGCGTCCTCCCTGACGCCCTTGGTCTCCGGATCGCCGAAGAATGCCAGGATCGCGTCACCGACATATTTGTCGATCGTTGCTCCGTGATCCAGCGCGATCTTCGCCATCTCCGTGAGATAATGATTGAGGAGGGACGTCAGCTCTTCGGATTCAAGATCATCGGTTGTCGCCGTGAAATCTGCGATATCGGAAAAGAAGATCGTCAGCTTCTTGCGGTTCGAGGCGATCTCGACGCTCTGCTCACCCGTGAAAATCGACGAGTAGACCTGGGGCGACAGGTATTTCGAGAGCTTCGTCGACAGCACCTCCAGCTCTCGCTTCTGTTCGCTCACGATCTCATTGGCGAGGTCAGCCTGGCGCTTGGCCTCGCGGATGGCCTCTTCGGCGCGCTTGATCTCGGTAATGTTCGTATAGACGGCGACGGTGCCCCCTTCTGCGGTCTTCCGTTCGTTGATCTGGATCCAGCGGCCGTCGGCACGGCGTTGGACATGGGCCTCGCCCGGCTGTCGATGCTTCGTCAAGCGCTCGGCGATCCAGTCGTCCTCCCGCCCCTTGGCGTCCGCGACGAGACCTTGCTCGACGGCCTTGCGGATGAGCAATTCATAAGGTGTCCCGGGCGCCGGCACACCCAGCCCCGGATAGAGGATTTCGCCATATGCGCTGTTGCAGACGATCAGTCGGTCCTCCGCGTCGTACAACGAAAAGCCTTCCGAGATCGATTCGATCGCTTCGGTCAGCCGTTGCTCGCTGCGCCGGAACGCAATCTCTGCCTCCTTGGGGGCCGTGACGTCGCTCCACGAGCCGACGACCTCGACCGGTTCACCGTCGCGGTTTCGGATCAGGTGCTGCTCGTCAATCACCCAGCAATAGGTGCCGTCCTTTCTGAGGAACCTGTACTCGACCGTGTGGCGTCCTTTCTCGAAGAGGCGGACGGACTCGGCCTCGACACGCGCGAGGTCGTCGGGGTGCACGCGGCGCCGCCAGAAGTCGGCGTCTTCAAGATATTCGCGCGGCTCGTAACCGAGCCAGTCGGTGATGTTCTCGCTTACGAAGGTCGGCGCAAAATCACCCGTCGCCTTGTAGCTGTAGATCACGGCCGGTGCGCACGACATGAGATGCACGAGGCGCTCCTGTGCCGCGACGAGTGCCTCACTGAGTTGCCGTCGCGCTGTGATGTCGTTCCAGGACCCGACCACCTCGACCGGCTCACCCGCTGCATCGCGCAGCACCTGCAGTTCGTCGCTCACCCAGCAATAGCTGCCGTCCTTCTTGCGGAAGCGGTACTCGCTGGCGAGCCGTTCCTCCTCGAAGAGGCGTGAATAGGCTTTCAGGATGCGCGGCGTATCCTGGGGGTGGATTCGAACTTCCCAGAAGTCCGGACTCTGGAGATACTCCTCGCGCTCATAGCCGAGCAGTTCTTTGACGTTCTGGCTGATGAAGGTCGGCGCATAGTCGCCGCTCGCCTTGAAGCTGTAGATCACGGCCGGTGACGTAGCGAGCAGGTGCTCGATCCGCTCCCGGGCCGCCGCCGCGGCTTCCTCCGCCTTCTTGCGCTCGGTGACATCGCTCCAGGAGCCGACCACTTCGACCGGCTGGCCCTCTTCATCGCGGATCAAGTGCTGCTCGTCATTCACCCAGCAATAGGTACCATCCTTTTTCAGGAAGCGGTACTCGACCGTATTGCGGCCCTTCCTGAACAGCTGGAATGCCTCTGCCTCCACACGCACGAGGTCTTCGGGATGTACGCAGCGACGCCAGAAATCGGCATCCTCGAGGTACTCCTGCGGCTCGTAACCGAGCCAGTCCCTGATGTTCTCACTCACGAAGGTCGGCGCGAAATCACCTGTTGCCTTGTAGCTGTAGATCACGGCCGGTGCAGACGTCAGCAAGTGCACGATACGGTCCTGCGCCGCGACCAGCGCTTCGCCAATCTGCCTACGTGCCGTCACGTCGTTCCACGAGCCGACCACTTCGGTCGGCTCGCCCGCCGCGTCATGCAGCACCTGCAGTTCGTCGCTCACCCAGCAATAGCTGCCGTCCTTCTTGCGGAAGCGGTACTCGACACAGAGGTGGCCATCCTCGAAGAGGCGACCATAGTCGGCGAGGATGCGTGGAGCATCCTCCGGATGAATGCGGCTTTCCCAGAAATCGGGACTTTCGAGATATTCCTCGCGCTCGTAGCCGAGCAGATCCTTCACGTTCTGGCTGATGAAGGTTGGCGCATAGTCACCGCCCGCCTTGAAGCTGTAGATCACGGCCGGTGACGTAGCGAGCAGCCGTTCGATTCGGTCCTGGGCCGCCACTGCGGCTTCCTCGGCTTGCTTGCGCTCGGTGATATCACTCCAGGAGCCGACCACCTCTTCCGGCTGGCCGTCCGCGTCGCGAATCAGGTGCTGTGCGTCGTTGACCCAGCAATAGGTGCAGTCTTTCCGGAGGAACCGGTACTCGACCGCGTGGCGGCCTTTTCTGAACAGCTGGACGGACTCGGCCTCCACACGGGCGAGGTCGTCGGGATGCACGCAGCGCCGCCAGAAATCGGCGTTCTCCAGGTATTCCCGCGGCTCGTAACCGAGCCAGTCCATGAGGTTTTCGCTCACGAAGGTCGGCGCGAAGTCGCCCGTCGCCTTGTAGCTGTAGATGACGGCAGGAGAACTCGCGAGCAACCGGGACAGGCGGGCATGCGCAGCCGCCTTCTCCGCCTCCGCCGCCCGGCGTGCCGTGATGTCGCTCCAGGAGCCGACGATCTCGAGGGGCTGACCATTGGTGCCGCGGATCAGATGCTGCTCGTCGTTCACCCAGCAGTAGCTGCCGTCCCGTTTCCGGAAGCGGTATTCCACCGCATGCACGCCATTCTGGAAGAATGTGGCGATCACTTCCTCGACGCGGGCGAGGTCATCGGGATGGACACGGTCACGCCAGAAAGAGGGATCCTGGAGATACGCGGCCGGTGTGTAGCCGAACACGCCCCTGATATTCTCGCTGACGAATGTGGGGGCATAGTCGCCGAACGCCTTGAAGCTGTAGATGACTGCGGGAGACGAACTGAGCAGCCGCGCGAGGCGCTCCTGGGCCGCTTCATGCGCCTCCTTCAATCTTCGGCGGGCGCGGTTCTCATGCTCCCGTTCGGCGTTCCTGAGAGCCTGCTCGATGATGGCCGCGGCGCCCTGGATATCGATACCGTTCGGTGAGACCTGCAGGACCTGATGAAGCGCGGCCGTGGCGTTCCGGACGTGCTCCCTGGTGGATTCCCGAGATGTCGTCATGGCCCGAGATCCTCGACCACGCATTCACGAGCGTGGTCAAACTAAGCTGATCACGCCGCGTCTACCTGCCGATATATCCTAAGGCCCGCATTCTTTCACCCTGTGTCGCGCCTCGCACTCGACAGAGGCCCTGGCCGATGCCGCTGCCGGGGAAGCATGACTCTCGTGGGCACCGGAACTGCTCAGCTTGCCAAACGAGTGGGCCGCCGGAGCAGCATCTCCGGCGGCCCGTCGCTCGTTGCGTGATCGTCGCGCTACGATGCTGACGGCATCTCGCCCGTCAGCCAGTATTTCACGCGTGCCGGATGCTCCGTGATGTACTTTTCGACGGCTTCGTCGACCGAGGTTTCATTGGCAGCCGACATGGCGCTCTGAAGCTCGTCGATCGGCAAGTGCATGCGCATCAGGAACTGCGCTACTTTCGGGTAGTCGTTCTGGAAGTCCTGGCGGGAGATGACGTAGACACGCTCGATACCGCCCAGGGCGTTCTTCGGATCGTCCAGGTAGCGCAGCTCGTATTTTCCGAACATCCAGTGCGGGCTCCAGCCCGTCGCCACGATCCATTCCTTCTTGCGGATCGCACGGTCGAGAGCGGCTACCATCGCGGCATCGCTCGCTGTCGTGAGGTTGTAATCATCCAGATCGTAGGTCTTGAGCGCCTCCTTGGAGAGACGTGTGAGACCTGCGCCAGGGTCGATGCCCTGCACCTTGCCACCCAGCTTCTTCTGGACGTCCTCCTTGGCGAGATCGGCAATCGAGGAAACCTGATCCTCCGGGACGTAGGATGGCACGACCCAGCCGAGCTTGGCATCCGTATAGATCACGCCGAGCTGCACGGCCTTGTTGCCGACGCGGGCCCAGTAGTCCTTGTGGGTTTCCGGCAGCCAGGCCATCATCATGAGATCGATGTCACCCTTGGCGACGCCCTGGTATTGGGGCGCAATATCCGTCTGGACCAGCTCCACCTTATGATCGAGATTGGTCTCGATCAGCTTCTTGGTGAGTTTCGTGACGAATTCCGCATCGGCCCAAGCCGTCCAGCCAATCTTGATAGGGGCCTTCTGCTCTTGCGCGTGAGCGGCGCCCGTGAGGCTCAAGGCCAAGCCCGCCGTGAAAGCAGCGCGGGCAAGCGTCTTCAACATGAGAATCCTCCTTCTGAGATTCGGGTTGGGGAGTTCCGACGACAGTCGTCGCGGTGTCCGTCAGGTGCCAGCCCTGACGAAATCCGTTCCTGTTCCTGCCGTTTCCGTTTCGGCTCTTTCCGGTTTAGCCGTCGAGCCGGTGCGAGACGGGAGCATGCGCGGCAACTGCAGGGCTGCCGGGCGCGAGAGACTCTGTGTCAGCCTGTCGAGGATGATCGCGAGAACGACGACTGCGAGTCCGCCCTCGAAGCCCAGCCCGACATCGAGTCTCTGGATGCCGGTGAGTACCGTGTTGCCCAAGCCGCCGGCGCCGATCATCGAGGCGATGACCACCATGGACAGAGCGAGCATGATCGTCTGGTTCACCCCCGCCATGATGGAGGGTAGGGCTAGCGGGAACTGAACCTTCGTGAGCAATTGCCGATCGGTGCAGCCGAATGCGAGGCCCGCCTCGACATATTCACGGTTCACCTGCGTGAGTCCGAGCGCGGTGAGGCGCACGACGGGTGGCATCGAGAAGATCACCGTCGCGATCGTGCCCGGCACGGCGCCAAGACCGAAGAACATGGCCGCCGGGATCAGGTAGACGAAGGCCGGCATGGTCTGCATCAGGTCGAGCACCGGACGCGTGAGCAGGGCCGCAAGCCGGCTCCGCGCCATCACGATACCGAGCGGGATCCCGATCGTGACTGCGATCGCCGTGGCCCCGATGATGAGCGCAAGAGTCTCGATCGTCTCCTTCCAGAGGTCCATGAAGGTGATCAGCAGGAGCGCAGCCAAGGTGAAGGACGCGAAGCGCCAGCCCGTGCGCCAGAGCGCAAGTGCCGCAAGGGCGGCAATGAAGACGGGCGTCGGGACCCAGAGGAGTATATCTCGGATACCCTCGACGAAGAGGCCGATTCCGTCTGCGACGGCATCGAGGGCCGGCGAGAAATTGTCGAGAATGTACTGGACGACGGCGTCGGCGCCCGCCCCGATGCGGAACTCGTAATCCATGGTTATCCTTTCGCGCGCACTCAGGCGGCGCGATCGAGGGTCATCAGGAGGGAGGACTTGGAAATGGCGCCAAGATAGCGACCCCGTCCGTCCACGACCGGCACGGGCCAGCGGCTCTCGGCGACGCGCCCCATCACCTGACAAAGCGGCGTGTCCGCCTCGATGGGCGCCGTGTCGGGCAGGAAGGCGCGATGATAGGGGTCCGGCCCGCCCGAGCGCACGGCTTCCCTCAGCGACTCGGCGCTCACCATACCCTGGAAGCGCTTGTCGCGGGCCACCACGATGGCGACGTCGCGGTCATGCGAGCGCATCTGCTCCAGCGCAGCATTGACACTCAGGCCGGCGCGGTCGATCAGCGTCAGCTGGCTGTGGCGCGCGATATCGCCTGCGCGGAACACGTGACTGACATCGACGTTGCGGAAGAACGATCGCACGTAATCGTTTGCCGGCTGCATTACGATCTCTTCCGGCGTGCCCACCTGGACGACGACACCATCCTGCATGATCGCGATCCGATCGCCGATGCGCATGGCCTCGTCGAGATCATGGCTGACGAACACGATCGTACGGCTGTGCTCGCCCTGCAGACGCAGCAACTCGTCCTGCATCTCGGTGCGGATCAGCGGATCGAGCGCCGAGAAGGCTTCATCCATCAAGAGGATCGTGGGCTCGCTGGCGAGCGCGCGGGCAAGGCCGACGCGCTGCTTCATGCCACCCGAAAGCTCGTCCGGCCAGCTGGTAGCGTAGCGCTCGAGCCCGACTGCAACGAGTGCCTGAAGTGCCTTTTGCCTGCGCTCGGCCTCACCCACGCCGGCGACTTCGAGCCCGAAGGCAACATTGTCGATGACACTGCGGTTGGGGAGTAGCGCGAAGCCTTGGAACACCATGCTCATGTCGCGCCGGCGCAGCTCGATGAGATCACGCTTGCTCATGCGCGTCACATCCTGACCATCCACGAGAATGGAGCCCAGAGTTGGCTCGATCAGGCGGTTGAGAAGGCGCAGCAGCGTCGATTTTCCGGAGCCCGAAAGCCCCATGACGACAAAAATCTCGCCTTCGCGTATGCCGAACGTGGCATCGTTGACGCCGATCGTGCAGCGGGTCTGCGCCTGAACGGCGTCCTTGCCTTCGCCTGCCTCGATCATCTTGATGGCGCGCGATACGTTCGCGCCGAACACTTTGAACACATGCCGCAACGCGATCTTGTCGACCGGTGCGGCACCACGATTTTCTTCAGAGTGCAGCGGTGAGTCTGCCTCAGTAGTCATCGACACCTCTTTTGTCCCTTCCTCGTACCGAAGGGTGCATTCACTCCATATTGAGCCAAAATGCGCCTGAAGAGGTGCGAATATCTCTGGCGTGACGTGCACATGCGCGAGGTCACACGCATGACCGCATCCGCGAAATCTCTTCAGCGCAACAGCGATGGTCGGGCTTATCTAGACCATTGTGGCTGGCAAGCCAACCCCCTGTGACAGATTCGTGGCTTTAGGCCTGCACGCACACCGCTGATGCGAGCGCGGAGCGTTTGAGCAAAAGCGTGGAAACCTGCACGAAATCGTTGCGGCGATTGATACAGGATGAAAGCACGGTCTATTGAAAATTGACACTGCAGCGGCGTGCGAGACGATGTGTACTGCCGCGCAAGTCTCGTTCTGCGTGAGCGGCAGGAGATCTGTGAGTTGATCTCCGAGATCGAGCGTGCCGCAATGCTGCACAAGTTCCCTCGTACCATCGACAATGCTGCCGTCGCCTTACGAAGGAGCTCGCGCGATTTCGTCGGCATTCAAGCATGCGGATCGAGCGGAGCCACGACGGGTGTTGTCCGTGGCAGAGCCTGATAGCGTCCCTGCTCTTCCTGAGGCGGCGACGGGCGCATCCAGATGCGCCAGAAGCCGAAGAGGAGGCATAGGCCGCTGATTCCTCCCGTGAAGGCAAACAGACCGGCCGCTCCGGTGAAGGCCATCGTGCCGGAGGAGAGCAGAGGGCCCAAAGTCGCGCCTGCGGAATAGGCGAGGATCAATCCGCCGCTGGCGGAAACGCGTTCCGCATTGCCGAGATGATCATTGGTGTGTGCGACGCACAACGGATAGAGCGCGAACGAAAATCCTCCGAATGCGAGAGCGGCGAGGGTGAGGCCAAAGATGCCGAATTGCGTCGCAGCTGCCATGAAGCCGCTGACCAGAACCATGCCCCCGAGAACGCCGAGGATCACCAGCCGGCGATCGAAGATGTCCGAAAGCCGGCCGACCGGGAGCTGGAGCAGCACGCCGCCCAAGATGACGGCGCTCATGAATAGGGCTGTTCGAGACAGGTCGAGGCCAATCTCCCGCGCGAAGATCGCGCCCAGGCCGTAGACAGAGCCGAGGACAAGGCCGCTCGCCACCGTACCAACCATGCCGAGAGGTGAGGCCGCATAAAGGCGCCGAAAGCTCAGCCCCGCGACATCGGGCAGGTGAGGAGGAGTCATGCGGGTCAGTGCAACCGGAATGACGGCAGCCGAGAGGAGAATCGAGATCAGGACGAACAGCAGGAAGCCGGAGGGGTCCGGCAGATTCAGCATGAACTGGCCGATCGACTGACCTGCATAGAGACAGATCATATAGGAGGCGAGAATCCTGCCTCGTGTCTGGGCCGTGGCGCTGTCGTTGAGCCAGCTCTCGATACAGATATACAGGCCCGCCATGCAAAAGCCCTCCGCGAGGCGCAGGACACCCCAGAGAGGAGATGAGACATATAAGGCATAGGCCAGGGCAATCGCCGAGAGCGCGGACGCAAATGCCGTGAAGGCCCGAATGTGGCCGTATTGGGTCACCGCCCGGTACGCGAAAAGGGATCCAAGTGTCAGGCCACCGAAATAGGCGGACATCACGGCGCCGATGACCGGCGATGCCGTCCCTGCCGCTTCCAGCCGAACGCTGATGATCGTGGTGAGGGGGCCGTTCCCAGCCATCAGTAGAAAGATGGCGAGGAGGAGAACGAGCACGGAGCGAAGGATTCGCAGCATTCCGATCACCGATTACGAGCTCCGGCGCGTACGCCATGTTCCAGCTTCGTCTCTTCTCGCACGGAAAATGTCATGAACACCGCCAGCTCCTCATCGATCGGGCCAGAGTGAGAGATGGATGAGCACTGCGTCTCCTGCCCTGGCTCGATCTCGCTTGAATGCTGATGTGCGAAAGCGAACCACACGCTGCCTCGCAGTATCATGGCAAGGCCTGTCAAGTCCGCGCGCACATTCGTCAAGCCCCTGTCCGTGGGTGGACGAGCAGTCATGGTGTCGGTGCAATCGGGCGTTTTGGTCTTGTGGCGCAGCGTTTCCCTCCCTCACTCGGACGCTTTGCATCCGACCTCTCCCGCCAGGGGAGAGGCGATGTGCAAGCCGACTCCGCTGCATCTCTCCCTTGACGGGAGAGGTCGCCCCGAAGGGGCGGGTGAGGGTGGCAGCGCCAATGTCGAAAGGCATGCAAAACCCGACTCCTTGCGCAGCTCAGCTTTACGCATTCATCACTTGTCCACCGGGCATGCACTACGGATTTGGCTTGGCAGGAAAGTGCGTTTTACGGTGCCGCAAAATTGAATCCCGCGCCTCCCGTCGGGATCACAGATGGGGTATGGACCATGAGCAACCAAGCGCAGCAGCCGAAGTGCGTTACCAGCTTTCCGCGGCCTGTGGAGGGAGCGCCCGCCGACGAGAATACTGCGCAGATCATCGATCTCCTCCAGGAGCATTTGCACTTGGCCCGCGAGGGCAAGCTGCGGTCGATTGCGGTCGTGTCGGTTTCGGCCGATGGCGCCGCTATCGGAACGCAATGGTCCTGTGCTCATGGCGACAGTGCGAGCCTCATCGGCAAGCTCACCGTGCTGACGCATGATCTCATGGCAGCTCGCAAGTAGTCACAGCCGCGCTTCTGCGTGACTGCTGCCGTCACGCTTGAACTTCCCTCTTATCCGCATGGCGCGGGCCGGCACGCTGAGAGACGCCGATTCGCCGGGCCGGTGCGCGCTTTCCCTTGCAGTCTTGGAACCGGCGACCTGACAGCGAGTTCACCGGTCGAGAGTGAGACCTGGGAGGTGCGCCGTGGGCGCGAGCGGTCTCGACGTCTTCGACCGGACACTTCAGACCACCCACATTTGGCTGAACGAGATCACGGCGGCGGCCGGATCCGATCGCGAAGCTGCATGGCGCATGCTAGGCTCGGTCCTGCGGGCGATCCGGGACAGGGTGCCGCTCGAACTGGCTGTGCATCTGGGGGCGGAACTGCCCATCCTGGTACGCGGGGCCTACTATGACCAGTGGCGCCCCGAGATCCGGTGCGAGCACTATCGCACGCTCGACGAGTTTCTCGACCGGGTCGAGGCCGATCTCGGCGAGGCCCAGCCCGTCGATCCGCGGGAGGCCAGCCGCGCCGTGTTCGGCGTGCTGTCCCGCCACTTGCCCGAAGGGCAGATCCGGAAAGTCTGCAATGCCCTTCCCGAAGGAGTCCGCTCGCTCTGGCAGCGCGGGCCGGTGTCGGACGAGCTTGGCCAGATCGGGATAAACCCAGGCGGGAGCACCTGAGAGACCAAGCTCGGCCGCGTTTCTGGCCGGTGCCTGGAGCAGGGAGTGCGTGACATGGCCGACAGGCAGAGCCAGGACGGATCGGTGAACCACAGCTACGACAGGCCGGAGGTGTTGGTCTCGGTCGGAGATCTCGGACTTCCTGGAACATTGGTTCACCCGGCAGCGGGACATGGCGTCGTGATGTTTGCCCATGGAAGTGGCAGCTCTCGCCTGAGCCCGCGTAATCGCGTCGTGGCCGAGCATCTTCAGAAGAAAGGGTTCGGCACGCTCCTCTTCGATCTTCTGCTACCCAGTGAGGCGGCGGACCGGGCGAACGTCTTCGACATCACGATGCTGGCCGAACGGCTTGCTGCCGCTACGGATTGGGCGCGCACCAAGGAATTGCGAGACGTTCCGATCGGCTATTTCGGGGCGAGCACCGGCGCGGCTGCCGCGCTGGTTGCGGAGACGATCAGCCATCATCGCATTGCCGCAATCGTGTCTCGCGGCGGGCGCCCCGATCTTGCCGGTGTTGCTATCCCGCATGTTCGTGCGCCGACGCTCCTGATCGTCGGTGGCAACGATACGGAGGTGATCGACCTGAATGAGCGAGCCTTCGCGGAACTCGGCTGTAAAAAGGAATTGAAGATCGTTCCAGGAGCGGGTCACTTGTTCGAAGAGCCGGGAACACTCGACCAGGTCGTGGCGATCGCTTCCGAATTCTTCAACCGCTTTCTGCGCCAGGAAAACCTGACTCATGCTCTTCGATGATGCGAACTTTGCCGATCGCGCTGATGCCGGGCGCCAGCTTGCACGCCGCCTGTTGCCCTACAAGAGCGCCAACCCTGTCGTGCTGGCACTGCCGCGGGGCGGAGTGCCGGTCGCCTTCGAGGTTGCGCGGGTGCTCGAAGCTCCGCTCGACCTCGTTCTCGTGCGCAAGATCGGCGCCCCAGGTCATCTCGAATTCGGCCTCGGCGCCGTCGTCGATGGAGCGCATCCGGAGATCGTCCTGAACGAAGAGGCGATGGACCAGATCGATGTATCGCCACGCTACATCGAAGAGGAGGCCGCACGACAGTTGCAGGAAATCGAACGGCGGCGTCAGCACTATCTTGCAGGTCGAAGCCCGATCGACGTGCAGGGTCGGATGGCAATCGTCATCGATGACGGCATCGCGACGGGGGGGACGGTGCGTGCAGCCTTGAAGGGGCTCGCGCGGGCGCATCCGGCGCGTCTGGTGCTGGCCGTGCCGGTTGCGCCAAGGGATACGATTGCCCGGCTGCAGGATGAAGCCGACGAGGTGATCTGCCTGATGACACCCGAACCGTTCTATGCCGTCGGCGCGCATTTTGCGGATTTTACGCAAACCACTGACGAGGAGGTGATCGATCTCCTCAATCGCGCCCGTCTCTGGACGCGGCAGGAGACATCCTGAGCTTTACAGCGTCGTCCGGATCGATGGCTCGGCACGGCATTGGGATCCGGCCCTCCTGGAAGCTTCGCCAGGCTGGGATTTCCATAGCCGCGCCGGATGGCTGAGAGCCCGCGTGCTCTCGCGTATCGCCCCGTGCGTCTTGACGGATGCACCTGACCGGACGATGAGCGGACCGTCTTCATTTCGGCATTGTGCTGCGCACCTCTCCGGCTGCGATTCGAACACGGCTCCATGATCGACTATCCGCTCCATGCCTATGCGATCGTCTGCGACAATGATTGCATTGCCGATGCCGAAGGACGCTTCCCGGATGTTCTCAGGAACGATGCAGATTGGCTCTACTTTCAATCCGGGCTCGATCGTGCGGCGATCACGCTCATGGGGCGGCGGTCTCACGAGACGAACGCAAATCACAGGAACCGTCTGCGGCTCGTGATGTCCCGCTCCGTATCGGCTCTGGTGCATCGCGCCGATGGCTGGTGGTGGAACCCTGCCGAGCGATCGCTTCCGAAAGCGCTGAAAACGATCATCCCGGAGGGCGGCGAGGTGGCCGTGCCGGGAGGTCGAGACGTCTTCGATCTCCTGGGGGCTGCAAGCTTTACCGCCTTCCACCTCGCGCGAGCCCACGGACGCGCGATCCCGCGAGGGAGAGGGTTGTTCCACGTGTGCGAAACCGGCACGCCATCGGATCTTGTCCTGCGGGACGGCGGGCTCAGGCCTGGATCGATACAATGGCTCGACGAGGAGAATCTTGTCAGCTTGACAGTGTGGCGGCGCAGAGCGGAAGAAGAACTTGGCAGTTCCGAATGATGCTGGCGCCTCGGATGTCGTGAAGTGGCCGGCTGTGACTTTCGAGTCACAGCCAAAGCCGGGGGACTTCTCTAGTATTCTTCGTGCCCGACCATTGGGCGCGGGCCAATCTCCTCCCATTCTTTTATCTCGGCGCCCGGGAGACCGGGCGTCATTTTTATGGAGTTCGAGAAAGGTAGAGTGGGCTCGCCGCGAATAGTGCGCCGCAACCGCTTCCGGATCGATGACGGCACAGACCGCCACGACCGCAGCGCGATGGGCAACACCTTCGGGACGAGATGGGACGAAACGACGGGCTCGGACGGCGGGAACGAAGCCGGCGTTTGGAGCCCTATCGGATTCGGGGCAGAAATGGGCGAACAGAGTCGAGAACAGAGCAGCGTGGTGGCCTTTCCGCGGCCGGTCGAAGAGGCGCCGGCCGATGAGAACGTCGCTCAGATCATCGATCTTCTGCAGGAGCACCTCAGACTCGCACGCGAGGGCAAGCTGCGGTCGATCGCAGTCGTCTCCGTATCCGCCGATGGTGCCGCCATTGGAACCCAGTGGTCCTGCGCCTATGGCGACAGCGCCAGCCTGATCGGAAAGCTGACCGTGCTGGCGCATGACCTGATGTCTGCGCGAAGGTGAGCCGCGGCGGGCAGCCCCGCTGATGTCCGGGCTTGCTTCATAGGCGTCAATGACGGTCGCCGGGCCGATCCCATCAGTATAGCGGGCCGACAGCGCCCTGAACACCGGAGTGGTGTGACTCCACCGGTGCCTTAACCGCATGGGCTGTGATGGCCGGCCGATGCAGTCGGCGTGTCGCGCCGGAGCCATCGCCCATCGGCGACGTGCACGTGAACGATGCGCGACATGAGCAACGATGTCTTTAGGCCAAGGTAAATTCCTCGCGCCGAAGACGGCGCGGTTGCGTCCTGCCAGTGCCGCAGCGGTCTCGGGACATCGCTGGACTTTGAATGCAAATCGGCTGGTTGGACGGCGCGACAGAAAAAAGCGGTTGCCGGAGGCTGTATTTTGAATTCAAAATCGTGGTAGGAGAGGCGCAACTGCTCACCAAGAGGCGGCAGGTTGGAAATGCCGAACACCGCATCCGCAGGTCCAGGCGGAGCACAAGGAGGACTGAATGCTCTCGAAAGTTGTTGATGTGCGTTGGGCACTTGGTGTCGTGGCGTCCGCCGCTGTCGCCCTGGGGCTGGGGGCAGTGCCGACGGCTGCCCACGCCGAGTGGAAGCCTACAAAGCCTGTCGAGTTCGTTGGTGCTGCGGGTCCTGGCGGCGGCACGGATATTTTCGCGCGCGCGGTGCAACTCGCGATCCAGAACCATAACCTGATCGATCAGCCGATCCTCGTATCGAACAAGGGTGGTGGCAGTGGGGCCGAGACTTTCATTTACGTGAAGGCCGCTGCCGGCGATGGCCATAAGCTGGCCTTCGGGACCTCGAACCTCTACACGCTGCCGATGGTCGCCAAGGTGGCGTTCAAGCACACGGATTTCGAACCCGTGGCAGCCATGGTGTTCGACGAGTTCGTTCTCTGGGTGAAGGGCGATGCGCCCTACAACGATTACAAGTCGTACACCGAGGCTGCCAAGGCCGCGAACGGAACCTTCAGGATGGCGGGCGCCCTGTCGAAAGACACGGACCAGACGCTGACGCGCCTCATCGAAAAGGATACGGGCGCGAAATTCATCTATGTTCCCTTCAAGAGCGGCGGCGAGGCCTCGGTGCAACTCACGGGTGGGCACGTCCAGTCGGACACCAACAACCCGAGCGAGAGCGTCGGTCACTGGCGGGCCGGGCAGGTGAAGGCGCTGTGCGTCTTCGCGAAGGAGCGGATGCCAAAGGGCGACAAGGTGAGTCCGACTCAGAGCTGGGGCGATATTCCGACCTGCAAGGAGCAGGGTTCCGGCATCGAGACGTACCAGATGCCGCGCACCGTCTCGCTTCCGCCGGATACGCCGCAGGAGGTGGTGGATTTCTGGGCCGGCGTCCTGAAGAAGGTCACCGAGACACCGGAATGGAAGGATTATCTGACCAAGACCGCGCAGACGGGCCGCTTCATCGCCGGGGCTGAGCTCAAGACCTTCATCGACGAGGACGAGAAGCGCACCCGCAAGGTCTACGAGGAAGAAGGCTGGCTCGTGAACTGAGCCGTCTGATCCAGTGAAAGGCACGGCAGGAACGGCCGTGCCTTTCGCCGTTCAAGCAAGAGGTTGGTTCAGTGGCAAATGAACGGTCGCTCGTGTCTCGCACGAGCATGGAGGTGGCGACGGCGCTCGTCACCGGAGCCGTGGGCGTTGCCGTCATGTGGGGCGCCGTCGAACACGACATCGGATGGGGCGATTCGGGACCCGCGGCAGGGTACTTCCCGTTCCGTATCGGGATACTCATCGTCCTGGGCAGTCTCACGAACCTCATTCTCGCGCTCCGTCGCGCCCGCACCGACACTTCGACTTTCGTCACGTTCGTGCAGGCGCAGCGCGTGCTCGCCTTTGGCCTGCCGATCATAGGCTTCGTGATCGTCGCAAACTTTCTCGGGCTCTACGTCGCGTCGGTTCTGTACCTGATCTTCGTCATGGTGTTCCAGGGCGGCTATCGGCCTCTGTTCGCAATCGGCCTGGCGCTGGCTGTCGCCGTCGCGATGCGGCTCATCTTTCCGATCTGGTTCAAGGTGCCCCTCCTGACGGGGCCGCTCGAAGCTCTACTCGGGCTCTACTGAGGCGCCGATGGCCAATATCGATTCGCTTCTCCACGGCTTCAGCGTTGCGCTGACCGTGCATCACATCGCCCTGATGATGGTCGGCGTGCTGCTCGGCATCCTGGTCGGCGTGCTGCCGGGGCTCGGTGCCCCTAACGGCGTGACGCTCCTGCTGCCGCTGACCTATTCGATGGACCCGGTCGGAGCCATCATCCTGCTCACCAGCATGTATTGGGGCGCCTTGTTCGGCGGCTCGACGACGTCGATCCTGTTCAACATTCCAGGTGAACCATCCTCTGTCGCGACGACCTTCGATGGTCATCCGATGGCCAAGCAAGGACAGGCGGTCCAAGCGCTTTCCTTCGCGTTCCTGTCGGCCGGATGCGGCGCCATGGTCGGCGTCATCGTCATCACGCTCCTCTCCGGCTGGGTGACGAATTTCGCGCTGCAGTTTTCGTCCCCCGAATTCTTCGCCGTCTATTTTCTGGCTTTCGCGAGCTTCGTTGGACTGTCGGGTGCAAATCCCGCGAAGACGCTCGTCTCCATCCTTCTGGGGTTCGCCTTTGCGACCGTCGGCATGGACACGGTCTCGGGCAGCCTCCGGCTCACCTTCGGCCTCGACGAACTATTGCGTGGCATCAGCTTCCTCATCGTCGTCATCGGGCTTTTCGGCATCGGCGAGCTTTTGCTCACCATGGAGGAGGGGCTGAAGTTCGAGGGCGTGAGAGCGAAGGTGAACCTCTCGGGCGTCCTGTCGACGCTTGCTCGCCTGCCGCAATACTGGGTCGCACTCTTGCGCGGCAGCCTGATCGGGGTCTGGATGGGCATCACGCCAGGCGGGCCCACGGCAGCCTCCTTCATGAGCTACGGCCTCGCGAAGAGGTTTTCACGGCGGCGCGACCGGTTCGGGCACGGTGAGCCGGAAGGCGTCATCGCGCCCGAGACGGCCGACCACGGTGCCGGCACTGCCGCGATGCTGCCGATGCTGGCGCTCGGCATCCCGGGCTCCGCTACCGCTGCCGTGATGATGGGCGGGCTCATGATCTGGGGTCTCAATCCCGGACCCATGCTGTTCATCGAGCGGCCCGACTTCGTCTGGGGCCTGATCGCCTCGATGTATGTCGGCAATGTCGTGGCCGTGATCCTCGTGCTCACGACCGTGCCGCTCTTCGCCGCGATCCTGCGCATCCCCTTCGCGATCATCGGTCCGCTGATCGTCGTCATCTGCTTCATTGGGGCCTGGACGGTGGCTTCCTCGAAGCCGGATCTGTGGATCGCGCTGATCTTCGGCTTCGTCGGCTATGTCTTCAAGAAGCTCGACTATCCGATTGCGCCGCTCGTCCTGGCCCTCGTGCTCGGCGACAAGGCGGAGGATGCCTTCCGCCAGTCCATGCTGATGTCACAGGGCGATCTCGGCATCTTCTTCTCGAACGCCCTCGTGAGCACGATCACGATCCTTGCGATCATTCTTCTGACCTGGCCGCTCTGGGCCATGCTGATCGGACGCGCGAAGATGTTCCGTGCGAAGCTGAAGCGGGCCGAACTGGCCGATTGACAGCGGAGGCGTCGCCGGCACGCCAGAATGGCGACGACGGGTCGGCCAAGCCGTGCGACCACATCAGCGCGTGGTGTGGCGGGGAACCGCAGTCCTCGCCCGGGCCAGGACGGCAATGATGAGCGAGCTCATGGCGAGCAACTGAAAGGCCGCGCCGACGGCATGGGAATATTCCCAGCGCATGCGCAGTACCACCCAGTCGTCCGGAATCATCGTCCAGTTCCGGGTCGCGACGTTCGCGGGAAACGTATAGGTCCAGAACACGGCCTGAGCGGCGAGGAGGAACAGGACCGCGAAGACGGCGGGCCAGAAGACGAAACGCTCGCGCCGCGACATGATCACGACTGCGATCATTGAGACCAGTTCGACGAGCAGAACATATGCGAGCCTGTCCCAGCCGCGATAGGCTTGCTGAACGACGAAGTATTCTTCTCGCCGCAGGTAGATCTTGTTCGGCAGCTCGAAGAGATGCGCCAGTGCTCCGCCAAGCGCGATAGCGGTCGAGAGCAGAGCAATGAAGAACACGACGTCGTACGCCGCCGAGTGGCGGTATCCGCCGTGCATCGATGGGCCGGCAGGGGACATGCCGTGAGCATATCATGAATCGCGGCCCTTGTGGGCGACCGCGCGTCACGTGCTCGTTGTGCTATGCTGTGCTTGCAAGCATTGCAGAGCCACCCTCACCCCCGCACGCATTGCGCGGGTGAGGGAAAAACACTGCGCTCTCGCCATAGGCAGAAGTCAGCGCGCGACGATTGCGTTCTCCTTCATGAAGACCTCGATCTCCTCGGGGGTGAAGCCGTGTTCCGCGAGGATTTCTCGAGTATCTTCACCGAAGAGCGGTGCAGCCTTCCGAACCTTGCCGGGTGTCTCGGAAAACTTGACCGGCAGGCCGAGCGTCTTCACGGCGCCGAGGGTCGGATGCTCGACTTCGACGACCATTTCGCGCGCCTTGGTCTGCGGATCGGAGAGCGCCTGGTTCATGTCGTAAACCGGCCCGCATGGTACGCCCTTCTCTTCGAGCAGCGCGAGCCAGTATGCGGCCGGTTTGGTGCGAAAATGCGCGGCGAGTTCGGCCTCGAGCTCGGGCAGATGAGCCATGCGGCCGGCATTGTCGCGGAAGCGCGGATCCTCTGCGAGTTCCGGCGCGCCGATCGCCTCGAGGGTGCGCATCCAGTTCCTCTGGTTCGCGCCGCCGACGACGATCCAGCCGTCCTCGGTCTCGAAGGCCTGATAGGGAGCATTGAGCGGGTGCGCCGAGCCCATGGCGCGGGGCGCCTCTCCCGTTGCCAGTGCGATCGCCGATTGCCAGTAGGTCTGGACGAGGGCGGCTTCGAGCAGTGAGGTCTCGACGAACTGGCCCTCTCCGGTCTTCAGGCGATGCGTATAGGCCGCAAGAATGCCCATGGCCGCGAGAATTCCGGCCGTGATGTCGGAGAGCGGCGGCCCGCATTTCGCAGGAGCTCCGCCGGCCTCTCCGGTAAAGCTCATGATGCCGCTCATCGCCTGCGCGACGAGGTCGAAGCCGCGCCGGTGCTTGTAAGGGCCGGTGCGGCCGAAACCCGAGAGCGAGCAATAGATCAGGCGCGGATTGTCCTTCCGGAGATCCTCGTAGCCGAAGCCGAGGCGTTCCATGACGCCGGGGCCGAAGTTCTCGACGAGCACATCGGCGTCCTTCACGAGCCGATGCAGAATGCGGGCGCCGCCGGGAGTTTTCAGATCCAGCACGATGCCCCGTTTGTTGCGGTTCATCATCAGATAGGACGCAGCCTGATCGCCGATTTTCGGCGGGATCATGCGCCGCGTGTCGTCACCATCCGGTGACTTCTCCACCTTGATAACATCCGCGCCCATGTCGGCCAGCATCAACGTACAGGTTGGCCCAGCCATCACATGCGTGAGGTCGATCACCTTCAGACCGGCCAAAGGACCCATGGATTCCTCGTCGTCGTTCGTAGATTGCGGAGTGCGGGCGGCAGTGCCGGCCCGCGAAATGTATCGCTCAGGGGAGCGGGTGCTTTCGATCGGCGCGGCGGCCGTCGAGGTCATTCCCCGGTGAAGTTCGGAGCGCGCTTGTTCAGGAAGGCATCCATGCCTTCGCGGAAGTCGCGGCTCATGTAGCACTTCAGGATGAGGTCATCGCCCTCACCGCGCGGAATGGTGGGGCGCAGCCGGCGCAGCGCCTCCTTGCAGGCCTGTAGCGTGAGCGGCGCGTGGCTCGCCACGGTCTTCGCGAGTTCCTCTGCGCGGGTCATGAGGTTCGCGGGGTCCTCGACGACCTCGTTGACGAGCCCGATCGCCAGCGCCTCCGGGGCCTCGATCAGCCGTGCCGTGAAGATCATCTCCTTGAGGCGCGCCGAGCCGATGAGATCGGCGAAGCGCGAATAGTTGGACATCGAGAGGCAATTCCCGAGCGTTCGCGCAATCGGTAGGCCGAACCTGGCGTTGCCGGCAGCGATCCGAAGGTCGCAGCAGCCCGCGATTCCGGCCCCGCCGCCCGTGCAGGCACCCGCAATTGCCGCAATCGTCGGGACGCGGCAGCTTTCGAGAGCCCCGAGCACCCGGTCGATCCGCGACTCGTAGCCCAGGGCATCTTCCGGGGTGTCGAAGGCGCGAAACTGCGAGATATCCGTTCCCGCCGCGAAGGCCTTGCCGCCCGCTCCGGTCAGCACCATGGCCCGGATCGACCTTTCCTGATCGACTTCGGCGCAGATCTCGGCGAGCCGCTCGTACATCGCGAAGGTAAAGGCATTGCGGGCCTGCGGCCGATTGAACGTCACGGTGGCGATGCCGTCCCTCACCTCGTAGAGGATGTCCTCGTTCGCCGTTGCAGGATCGGTCATGAAAGAGAGCTTTCCGTAAGCTGGCATCGATCTCGTCGATGCAAAGCTGCTGATTTTCGGATGCCGGGCGATCCGGGGGTGTCGTTGGAGCTCCCGTTTCGGCTTTGAAGCTCGCGGACCCGTGTATCCGTGCCCGCGACCTTGCCTGGAGGGAGACGTGCGACCGGACTTTGAATTCAAACTCGCCCAAGTTCAACCGTTTTTTCATTGACGGAGGCTGCTTGGGCGTGGATTGAATTCAAAATCACCATGGATTGGCATCTGCGGGTGCAGACAGCGCCGATCGGCGCGGCACAGGTGGAGGCAGGTGAGATGCTGCACGAGGACGTCGTCGCGCGACTCCGTCACATGCTGCTCGAGGGGGAGATCCCTCCCGGGGCGCGGGTGCCGGAGCGGGAGCTCTGCTTGGCCTTCGGAATTTCCCGCACCCCTCTGCGGGAGGCCCTCAAGGTGATGGGCGCCGAGGGCCTCGTCGTCCTGCTGCCCAATCGGGGAGCCAGGGCCGCGCGGCTGACGTCCAAGGATGTCCAGGACCTATTCGAGGTGTGTGAGGGTCTCGAGGCCAACGCGGGAGAACTGGCCTGCGGCCGCATCACCGATGACGAACTGCGAGATATCGCCAGGCTCCACCACGAGATGCTCGACCATTACCGTGAGCGCGACCAGGTGCAGTATTATCGCTGCAATCGCCAGATCCACGAGGCGATCGTTCGGGCGGCAGGCAATGCGGTTCTCTCGACCTTGTACGAGTCGGTGACCGCCCGCATCCGGCGCGCCCGCTTCGTCGCCCCGATGACGCCGGCCCATTGGGAGCTCGCGGTGCAGGAGCACGAGGCGATCCTAAATGCCCTGCTCCGGCGCGACGGGGCCGCACTCTCCCACGTGCTGCGGCGCCACTTGCGGCACAAGCGGGAAGCGGTCGAACGCGCTGGCTTCGCCGAGAACGTGGACGAGGCCAGCGGCGGGCAAACTGAGGAAATCGCGCCCCGCCGAAGCCGCCGCTCCGGTCCTTCCGACGTCAAGTCAAGACCGAGCGCGCGCATCTCGGGGTGAGCTGTTCTCAGGCCATGCGAGACCGCGGCACCTCAGTAGAGAACGCGATGCGAATGCTCGGGAACTGACGTGCGCTTGAAATGGCCGCTTGCTTCGCGGCAAATGACCCGGAACGAGGAGGGGCCATGGAAATCGCGGACACGATCGCACAGGTTCGAACTGCAATCCGTGAGCGCCGGCAGGCCGGCTTGCGCGTCGGGCTCGTGCCGACGATGGGCTTCCTGCACAACGGCCATGTCGCTCTGATCCGGGAGAGCACGACCTCCTGCGACGTGACGGTGGTCAGCATCTTCGTGAACCCGACGCAGTTCGGGCCGAATGAGGATCTCAGCACCTATCCGCGCGATCTCGGCCGGGACGAGCGCACCTGCATCGATGCGGGTGTCAATATTCTGTTCCTTCCCACTGCGGCAGAGATCTACCCCGAGGAATTTCAGACCTTCATCGAGCCGGGGCGGCTCGCGGAACCGCTCTGCGGGGCGGTTCGGCCCGGCCATTTCCGCGGTGTTGCCACCGTCGTGGCGAAGCTCCTGAACATCGTGCAGCCGGATGCCGCCTTCTTCGGACAGAAGGATTATCAGCAGGTCGCTGTGGTCCGGCGCATGGTGCGCGACCTCGACATGCCGGTCGAGATTGTGACTGTCCCGACGGTGCGCGAGGCCGATGGCCTCGCGATGAGCAGCCGCAACGCCTATCTCAGCGTCTCGCAGCGCGAGCGCGCGACCTGCATCAGCCGCGGCCTCCTGGCCGCGCAGGCCGCCTTTCGCGGTGGGGAGCATGACGCATCGAAGCTGGTTGCGATTGCGGGCGCCGAGATGGTCGATATCGACAGCCTGCAATATCTGGAGCTGCGGGACGCGGAGACGCTGGAGCCTGTGATTGGGAGTGTAACCAGGTCTGCCGTACTGCTGGCTGCAGCCTTCATTGGGTCGACGCGGCTGATCGATAATGTGATCCTGTAGCGGATTCCGGCTCGATGAATTCTATGTGCGATGCGTGTTCGGAATCTGCCGGCGCGGACGTCTGCGCAAATGCTCGAGGCGATAAAGGGCTGCCTGAGTGAAAGTTCCTCAGCTGTCCTTGCACTTCGCGCCCTCACGCTCTCCTCGTCATTGCGTGGCGCAGGCGAAGCGATCCAGGAGTGCACCTATCGACGGGTAGATTGCTTCGCCTTCGGCTCGCAAGGACGGTGAGGCGGCGGAAAGGGCTGTTCATCACGCCTGCGGCGCGCAATTGCGCAGTGAGTCCGCGGCAGATCTGATGATGACAGACCACAAGGACGGCAGTGGGTCCGGCGCTACTCCGTTTCCGGCCCTGCTCCTCCCGCTCTCAGACCCTCTTCGTCATTGCGAACGCAGTGAAGCAATCTACCCGTCGACGGATGGTTCGCCTCGCCTCCACCTCGCAAGGACGAGGTGGATCCGTCGCAGTGACGCTGTGGTGTGACAGTGTGCCTGGCGTGATCCGGCACCGCTCTCAGAAGCGGTACGTGTCACTTCATGGGCATCTGGGTGACTGTCGCCAAAGTCGAGAACGACATCTTTATCGGGCGGGATCGCACAATTTGTGAGGGCGCACCTCTGGCGCGCCCTCGCGTATGTCTGAGGTCTCATCACCTCATCGAGAAGTAGGGACCGATTCACCTACACCCGTTCAGCTCTTCTTCGGAGGCGAGGCCGGCCAGCTCTTGATGAGGGTGTCGTAGTCCACCGTCTCGCCCTTAGGCTTCTCGTTGGCGAGCTTGCGCTGCGGCGCCACGGTGCCGGAAGTTTCGGCCTTCTTGAACCATTCCTCCGCGGAGGTCTTCGGGTTCAGCTTCGGGCCGCACTCGCCTTGGACATTGGCGCGTTCGAGCCGGGCGAGGACGTCGTCCTGCGCGGCGGCGAGCGCGTTCATGGCCTCCTGCGGAGTCTTGGCGCCGGAAGCGGCATCGCCGATGTTCTGCCACCAGAGCTGCGCGAGCTTCGGGTAGTCCGGCACGTTGTTGCCCGTCGGAGTCCATTGGACACGGGCCGGCGAGCGATAGAACTCGACGAGCCCGCCGAGCTTCGGAGCACGGTCCGTCATCGACTGGTGCCAGATGTCGCTCTCGCGGATGAAGGTCAGGCCGACATGGCTCTTCTTCAGCGAGACGCTCTTCGAGGTCACGAACTGCGCATAGAGCCAGGCGGCCTTGCGGCGCTCCACCGGAGTCGACTTCAAGAGCGTCCAGGAGCCGGCATCCTGATATCCGAGCTTCATGCCGTCCTTCCAGTAGGACCCGTGCGGAGACGGCGCCATCCGCCATTTCGGGGTGCCGTCAGCGTTCACGACGGGCAGGCCCGGCTTCACCATGTCGGCCGTGAAGGCGGTGTACCAGAAGATCTGCTGGGCGATGTTGCCCTGCGCGGGAACGGGACCGGATTCCGAGAAGGTCATGCCGCCCGCCTGCGGAGGCGCATATTTCTTCATCCACTCGAGATATTTGGCGATCGAGTAGACGGCGGCCGGGCCGTTGGTGTCGCCGCCCCGCTCGACGGACGAGCCGACCGGCCGGCAGCCCTCCATTCGGATGCCCCATTCGTCGACGGGCAGACCGTTCGGAATGCCTTTGTCGCCATTGCCGGCCATCGAGAGCCATGCGTCGGTGAAGCGCCAGCCGAGCGACGGATCCTTCTTGCCGTAATCCATGTGGCCATAGACTTTGACGCCGTCGATCTCCTTCACGTCGTTCGTAAAGAACTCGGCGATGTCCTCATAGGCCGACCAGTTCACCGGGACGCCGAGATCATAGCCGTATTTGGCCTTGAACTTTTCCTTGAGATCCGGGCGCTGGAACCAGTCATAGCGGAACCAGTAGAGGTTCGCGAACTGCTGGTCGGGCAGCTGGTACATCTTGCCGTCCGGAGCCGTCGTGAACGATTTCCCGATGAAGTCGTCGACGTCGAGTGTCGGTAACGTGACGTCCTTGCCTTCGCCTTTCATCCAGTCGTCGAGTGCGATGGCCTGCTTGTAGCGAAAATGCGTGCCGATGAGGTCCGAGTCGTTCACCCAGGCGTCGTAGATGTTGCGACCGGACTGCATCTGGGTCTGGATCTTCTCGACGACGTCCCCCTCCTGGATGAGGTCGTGGTTGAGCTTGATGCCTGTGATTTCCGTGAAGGCTTTCGCGAGCGTGCGGGCCTCGTATTCATGCGTCGTGATGGTCTCGGAAACGACGTTGATCTCCATGCCCTGGAATGGCTTCGCGGCATTCACGAACCATTCCATCTCCTTCAACTGGTCTTCCTTCGAGATCGTCGAAGGCTGGAACTCGGACTCGATCCATCGGCGTGCCTCCTCCATTCCGGCAAACGCCGTGCCGGCGCCGAGCGTCATGGCGAGGGCGCTGGCGGAGATAAGAAGCGTGAGGTTGCGTGTCCTCGATAACATGGGGTCCTCCCGACGATGCCTGATCGATCTTCCATCGATCGTCCCTTCAGCCAAAATGGCCGGAGAGCCATTCTTGGCACTGCGCTTCGCGGAAGCATGCTGGCGCGAAACGCAGAGCCGAAACCGAATACGCGTCACACGAAGCGGAACACAGCCGCCGCGAAGAGAAGAGACAGGACGAGGGCCGGCCAGAGGTTCGAATCGACGAGGCCAAGCCAGCCGAGATGGATGAAAGCCGCTCCGATCAATGAGATGAAGAGCCTGTCGCCGCGGGTGGTCGGAATCCGCAGAACGCCGACGCGGACCGTCTCGGGGCGAAGGATCGCAAGCGCCGTCATGATGGCGAGCAGGCCTGCAATCGTCGCGAAGAAGACCGCAGTCTGCCAAGTCCAGGCCATCCAGGCTAGATCCATTGCCGGCACTCCCGATGACATGCCGTGCCGGAAATTCTCTGGCGCATGACGGAACCTACAGCGAGCGTTCCCGGCATCACACCCTCCCGAGGGCGAAGCCCTTGGCGATGTAGTTGCGCACGAACCAGATCACGAGAGCTCCCGGTACGATCGTGAGAACGCCCGCTGCGGCGAGAAGGCCCCAGTCCATTCCGGCTGCGGAAACCGTTCGGGTCATCGTGGCGGCGATCGGCTTCGCATTCACCGTCGTCAGCGTGCGCGCGAGAAGGAGCTCGACCCACGAGAACATGAAGCAGAAGAAGGCCGCGACACCGATCCCGCTCGCGATGAGTGGCATGAAGATCTTGATGAAGAACCGCGGGAAGGAATAGCCGTCGATTGCCGCGGTCTCGTCGATTTCTCGCGGCACGCCTGACATGAAGCCCTCGAGAATCCACACGGCGAGCGGCACGTTGAACAGGCAATGGGCCAGGGCGACCGCCCAGGGCGTATCGAACAGGCCGACTGCGGAATAGAGATTGAAGAACGGCAGTGCGAACACGGCTGGCGGCGCCATCCGGTTGGTGAGCAGCCAGAAGAACAGGTGCTTGTCGCCGAGGAAGCGATAGCGCGAGAAGGCATAGGCCGCGGGAAGGGCAAAGGCGAGCGAGAGAGCCGTATTGATCAGCACGTAGGTCAGGGAGTTGATATAGCCCGAATACCAGCTCTCGTCGGTGAAGATGCGGACGTAGTTCTCGAACGTGATCTCACGCGGCCAGAGCGTGAGGCCACTCGTGATTTCCGTATTGGTCTTGAGGCTCATGTTCACGAGCCAGTAGATCGGCAGCAGCATAAACAGGAGATAAAGCGCCATCACGACGGTTCGCCCGTTCAGGCGTGATGGCGCGAGGGTCCGATTGGCCGCGATGGGCGCCGCTTCGGGCGTGGTCCCCGAGGGTCTGATAACCGCGGTATCGCTCACGCCCGAGGCCTCCGGTGACGCTTTATGTCGAAGCGGGAGATCATCCCTCGACCCTCTCCCGGTCCGCATCGACGTTCGTCATCACGGTGTAGAAGACCCAGCATAGGGCCAGGATGATGAGGTTATAGACGAGCGACATCGCGGCCGCCCTGCCGAGATCGAACTGGCCCAGTGCGAGCTTGACGAGATCGATCGACAGGAAGGTCGTCGCATTGCCAGGCCCGCCGCCGGTGAGCACGAAGGGCTCCGTGTAGATCATGAAGGAATCCATGAAGCGCAGGAGGACGGCGATGAGCAGCACGCGCCGCATCTTCGGCAGCTGAATGGTGCGGAAGACCGCCCAGCGCGAGGCGCCGTCGATCCGGGCCGCTTGGTAATAAGCGTCCGGAATGGATTTCAGACCGGCATAGCAGAGGAGGGCGACGAGGCTCGTCCAGTGCCAGACGTCCATGACGATGATCGTGGCCCAGGCGTCGAGCGGGTCGGCCACGTAGTTGTAATCGATGCCGAGGCTGTTGATCGCGTAGCCCAGAAGGCCGATGTCGCCCCGGGCGAAAACCTGCCAGATCGTGCCGACGACGTTCCACGGAATCAGGAGCGGCAGAGCCATGAGGACGAGGCAGAGAGCGACGGTCCAGCCCTCCCGCGGCATCGACAAGGCGATGAGAATCCCGAGCGGAATCTCGATCGCGAGGATGATCGCCGAGAACAGAAGGTTGCGCCACAGGGATTCGAAAAAGCGCTCTCCGAGCTGGCTCGATGGGTCGAGCAGTTCCTGGAACCAGCCGACGCCATTCCAGAAGAACTGATTGTTCCCGAAGGTGTCCTGGACGGAATAATTGACGACCGTCATCATCGGCAGCACGGCCGAGAAGGCGACGATCGCGAAGACGGGCAGGACGAGGAACCAGGCCCTGTTGTCGGCAACCTTCGTCATGATGCCGCAACTCCTGCAGCATCGCCCGTGACGAGGTGGCCATCGGCATAGATGTGGACGTGGCGCGGGTCGAATTCCAGCGATGCTTCGTCGCCGTCGGGAACGAAATCTTCGGTGACGCTCGCAGCCAGCGCCTGTCCGGCCATTTCGACGCGCGCGATCCGCACCCGGCCGAGATCATCGATCCGCTTCAACCGCACCGGCAACCCGTCTCCCTTCAGTTTCAGGAACGCGAATTCCGGCCGTATGCCGAGCTCGATCCGGGCCCCTTTCGGCAGGCGCGCATAGCCGCGTGCAAGCTGGATGGGCTCATGTCCGACATAGGCAGTTGTCCCTTCGACGCGACAGGGCAGCACGTTCATGCCCGGCGAGCCGATGAAATAGCCCACGAAGGTGTGGGCAGGACGCTCGAAGAGTTCATCGGGCGTTCCGGTCTGCACGACGGCGCCGTCATGCATGACCACGACCCTGTCCGCGAAGGTGAGGGCCTCCGTCTGATCATGGGTGACATAGATCATCGTGACGTCGAGTGCGCGGTGCAGCTCCTTGAGCATCGATCGCAGCTGCCATTTGAGATGCGGATCGATGACCGTGAGCGGCTCGTCGAACAGGATCGCCGCGACGTCGGGGCGGACGAGACCGCGGCCGAGCGAGATCTTCTGCTTCATGTCGGCCGTGAGGTTGCGTGCCTTGCGGTCGAGAACCGGGTTGAGACCGAGAAGGCCGCCGATCTCCTTCACGCGCGCCTCCGTCTCGTTCCGGGGCACGCGCCGGTTCTTGAGCGGGAAGGCGAGGTTCTCGCGCACCGTCATGGTGTCATAGACCACGGGGAACTGGAAGACCTGCGCGATGTTGCGGGCTTCGGTCGGAAGGTCAGTGACGTCGCGATCGCCGAACAGGATGCGACCGCGCGTCGGACGCACGAGGCCAGAGATGATGTTAAGAAGGGTCGTCTTTCCGCAGCCCGACGGCCCGAGCAGCGCATAGGCGCCGCCCTGCTCCCAGACATGGCTGATTTCCTTGAGAGCGTAGTCCTCGGGGCCGCTTGGATCGGTCTTATAGCTATGCGCGAGGCGACTGAGCGTGATCCGTGCCATCGCGCGCTCCCCGTCAGGCCGCCTGCGCGAGAGCCGGCGACGCGAGCCGGCCGCTCTCGTCGAACACGAACAATCGTCGCTGATCGAGGGACGCCGTGACCGGCGTTCCGGGCTCGAGCCTCGACACGCCGGGCATGAGCGCGATGAAGCGATGATCTCCCGAATCGAGGTGCACGAAGGTCTCCGAACCGGTGATTTCCGCGACCGAGACCGTCGCCGGCAGTGGAATGCCGGTGCCCCTGTGTTCCAGGCCGAGATGATGTGCCCGGAAGCCGAGAGTGTACACCCCGTCGGGCAGGCCCGCGAGCACGCCCGTCGCGTGGATGTCGCCGCCGGTGTCGAGGGAGAGGGTCGATCCGCGCTTGCGAGCCGTCAATGTGTTGAGAGGCGGGTCCGAAAAGACGGAGGCCGTCCTCAGATCGTCGGGGCTGCGATAGACACGCGGGGTCTCGCCGAATTGGGTCACGCGGCCCTGGAAGAGTGTGGCGGTTCGCCCGCCGAGGAGCAGGGCTTCCGAAGGCTCGGTCGTGGCATAGACGAAGATTGCGCCGGAGGCCGCAAAGATACGGGGCAGCTCTTCCCTGAGCTCCTCGCGGAGCTTGTAATCCAGGTTGGCGAGGGGCTCGTCGAGCAGCACGAGATCGGCCCGCTTCACGAGCGCGCGCGCTATCGCGGTACGCTGCTGCTGGCCGCCCGAGAGGTTGAGGGGTTTGCGTTCGAGGAAGGGCTCGAGCCGCAGGAGGCGGGCGGCCTCGCGCACCCGGCTCTCGATCTCCGCCGCGGGCAGCCGTGCCACTCTCAGTGGAGAGGCGATATTCTCGTAAACTGTGAGCGACGGGTAATTGATGAACTGCTGATAGACCATCGCAACGCTGCGGCGCTGCACGGGCCAACCGGTCACATCCTTCCCGTCGACGAAGACGCGCCCGCTGGTCGGCGCATCGAGGCCCGCCATCAACCGCATGAGCGAGGTCTTGCCCGAGAGCGTCGCGCCGAGAAGGACGTTGAGTGAACCGCGCTCGAGCGTCAGCGATACGTCCCGGATGTGGGTTTCCGCCCCGACCTCTTTTGTGACGCTTTCAAGGACGAGAGTCACACCGTGGCCCTCCCACTGGAAGTCCTGATGGGCTCCCCGGAACCACCCGCATCGGGACAGGAATCGTCCGCTACGCAGCTACGCGACGGCAAGCGCTCCTCCCGGGTCGGCCTCACGAGAGGAGACCTCCGCCTCGACTATTGTCGTTGGGTCGAGGCTAGGCGAGTGACCTTACGAAAGCAAGACGGGAGGGTGGGGCGGACCGGTATCTCACTGTGTGATGTGATGCGCACGTCGTACGCGTCCCACCGATTCGGTGATCCGGTTCACCGAAGAAGATATATGAGATCTAAAGAAGTGAGCCAATTCCACGTGGGTTGGAATGGCTCCCAGGACACGGCGGACCCGCTACTGACGTATGACCGCCGATGGTATGGTAGCCCTCACGCCACGCGGTCACCCTTCTTGACCTGCACCGCGCGGTTGTCTGCCGCCGGCAGCATTTTCGCAGGGTCGCGTGTCACCACGACGTCGAGCACGACGGGGCCGGATGTCCGCAACGCCCGCTCCAGGGCCGACGCAACGCCTGCGGGCTCCTCGACGCGAATGCCGGTGCAGCCGAGCGCGTTCGCGACGTCCGCATAGTTGATCTCCGCAAGATCGGAGGCGTGGTAGGAGCCGGCCCCGTACATGAGATGCTGGAGGGCCTTCACGTAGCCGGATGCGGCATTGTTCACGACGATGAGCGTGAAGGACAGGCCCATCCGGCGCGCCGTCTCGAGCTCGCCGAGCATCATGTTGAAGCCGCCGTCGCCCGTGAGGCTCACGACCTTGCGGCCCGGCGCGGCGAGCGCAGCGCCCATGGCGCCGGGAAGCCCGTAGCCGATCGAGGCAAAGCCCCGGTCCGGGACGAAACCGCGGCCCGCCCGCTTGGTGTCGTAGAGCAGTCCGCCCCAGTGGGCGGCGAAGCCGCCATCGGCGACAAGCAGGGCGTCCTCCGGCATGATGCGGTTCAGCTCGCCCATGAGACGGCCCATGCTCACCGGGACCTCGTCCGAGGTGTAGCGTTCGGTGGCCGTTTCGCGCCAAGCCCCCATGCGCCGGCTCACCTCCGCGGCGTAGGCCTCCTGGCGCGCCGCGATCGCCGGGGCATCCGCTTTCAGCGCTGCATGGAGATCCTCGACCCCGGCCCGTGCGTCGCCCCAGAGCGCAATATCCGGCTCCATGGTGCGGCCGAACTCCTCCGCGACGATGTCGAGGTGGATGATCGTCTTGCCGCGGGGCGGGACGGTGTAGCGCTTCGTGGCGATCTCTCCGAGCTTGCAGCCGATCACCAGAAGCACGTCGGCCTCCTCGATCAAGCCGTTGGCGATCCGGTCGTAACGTCCGAACAAGCCGGCGCTCAGCGGATCGGAGCAGGGGATCGCGCCCTTGCCGGTCATGGTGTGCGCCACGGGCAGCATCAAGGCGCGTGCGAAGGCCGTCAGCGCCTCGGCAGCGCCGCTGAGATGCACACCGCCGCCGGCGAGGACGATCGGGCGCTTCGCCTTCGCGAGGAGAGCGGCAGCCATCGCGAGGCTCGCAGCGTCCGGGCGGCACCGGATCGCCGGAGCCGCTTCGTTCGCTGGGTTCGCGCGGAACGCGTCTTCTGCAAATGGATGTGTCGCGTGACAAATGTCCTCGGGCACGTCGACGACGACCGGACCGGGCCGACCCGTGGTGGCCACGGCGAAGGCGCGGCGCATCAGTTCGGGAATGCGGTCCACGACCTCGATCCGCAGCAACTCCTTCACTGCAGGGCGAAGGATTTCGAGCTGACGCGATTCCTGGGTCATGTTCTTCCAGGAGTGCTGCCGGTGGGTGTTGCCCGTCAGGACGACGAGCGGGGTGCCCGCATTGAGCGCCTCGACGAGACCAGTGACGAGGTTCGTGGCGCCCGGGCCGAGCGTGGCATCGGCAAGGCCAACCCGCCCCGAGACCTTGGCATAGGCATCGGCTGCGAATACGCCCGCGCGCTCGTCATTGATGAGGTGGTGCTGCATGCCGAGCCGGCGCGCCGCGTCGTAGAAGGGCAGGAGCTGAAAGCCGCCCATTCCGAACATCGGCCCCCCGTTATGGGCCTGGATCATCCGGACGAGCGCTTCTCCACCGGTCATTTCATTCGCGGACATGCCGAGCCTCTCTTTGTCAGGTGCGGGAGTTTCAGTAGCCGAGGACGCGCGGCAGCCAGAGCGCAAGCTCGGGGAACACGACGACGAGGCCGAGAACCACGAGCATGGCAACGACGAGCGGGAAGATGTAGCGCAGGGTCGCTTCCATGGGCACGCCGGCGATGCGGCAGGACACCATCAGGTTGACGGCCATCGGCGGCGTGAATTGGCCGATTGCGATCTGGAGGGTGAGAAGAATCCCGAACCAGACGGGATCCCATCCGAAGCGATTCGCAATCGGAATCAGAAGCGGCAGAAGGATCAGGAAGATCGATACACCGTCGAGGAACATGCCGATCACGATCACCAGCGCAATGAGAAGCGCGAGGATCACGAATGGGCTTCCACCCGTCTCGACGATCGCATGCGCCGCCTGGTCAAACACGCCGAGCGTCGCGCCGGCCCAGGCGAAGATCGAGGCGAGCGCGACGACGATCAGGATGACGCCGGAGATCTCGGCTGCATCGACGAGCATCTCGTAGACGTCGCGCAAGGTCAGCGAGCGATAGATCACGAAACCCACGAAGAGGCCGTAGACGACGGCCATCACGGCGGCTTCGGTTGGCGTGAACCAGCCCGCGCGCATGCCGCCCAGGATGATCACGGGCGCCAGCAGGCCCCAGATTGCTTCCTTGAAGGATTTCCAAAGGGGCGGGCGGGGAAGATCCTGCTCGGCGAGGCCGAAACCTTGCTTCTTCGACATCCAGAAGACCGGCACGAGAAGCGCGATGCCCGCCAGAATTCCAGGGATCATGCCCGCCGCGAACAGGGCCGGTACAGAAGCCTGCGGAACGAGCACGCTGTAGATGATCAGCGCGATCGAGGGCGGAATGAGGATGTCCGTCGCGGCGGCCGCCCCGATCACGCTCGCGGAGAAGGCGCGCGGATAGCCGGCGCGGGACAGGGCGCCGATCATCGCACCGCCGACCGCTGCGGCATTCGCAGGACCTGAGCCCGAGATTCCGCCGAGAAACATGCTCACAATCACCGTCACGGCTGCGAGCGAACCCGTGCGACGGCCGATGAGAGCCGACGTGAAATTAACCAAGCGCATTGCGACGCCGGAGCGATCGAAGATGGCGCCAACCAGCACGAACATCGGCACGGCGAGGAGCGGATATTTCGCGATGCCCGTATAAGTCTGCGTGGGTGCTGCGAGGAGATTGAGATCCGCAAGATAAATCGCGAGCGAGCCAGCAAGGCCGAGTGCGACGCCGACCGGCGCGCCGACGACGAGGAGAAACGCGAAACTCAGGAAGAGAGCGGCTGCGATCATCAAAATGGCTCGATCCGGTCCTGCACAGCGCCATGTCGGGTCCGCAACGTCCCGATGAGATAGCCGATGGCCCGCGCAACGACGACGACGGCGAGGAGCGGCAGGGCGAGCGTATAGATCCATTGCGGCTCGCCGAGGCCAGGGGAAGTGACCTCGAACCGGTATTCGTCCCAGACCACTTGGCCGCCGAGAACGATCAGGAGAACGAACATCCCAATCGTGGCGAGGGTTGCGAGGATCTCGGCCCAGAACTGGCCCCGCGGGGGAAGGAGGCTCGCGAACCAGGTGATGCGGATCTGGCGATCCATGGCCGTTGCTATGCTTGCACCGAGCATCGTGACGACGACCATCAGCGCGATCGAATATTCCTCCGTGAACGCGAAGGAATAGTTCGTGAGATAGCGCGCGATGACATTGCCCAAGGTGATGAGGCAGAGCGCAGCCATGGCTATGGCAGCCACGATCTTCTCGAGCGTCAGCGGGACCGTCGGCTTCGGCTCGCTCGTCGTGAGGATGGGATCGCCGTCGGAGGGCATGAGGGACTTTCGAACCTGATCAGATGGGGGCGGGCATTGGGCCCGCCTCCCGGACTGTTATACGAGAGACGACTTCAGCTGCGGCTTTCCGCGACCGCCTTCTCGGCACCGTTCACGAGCTCGGCGCCGATGCGGGTCTTCCACTTGTCGTAAACGGGACGCGTGGCCTCCCGGAACGCCTTGAGCTCGGCGTCGGACAGGCGCGTGATGGTCACGCCGAGCGCTTCGATCTCCTTCAGCGTCGAGGGATCATCCTTGGTGATGCCCTTGCGCGCGACCTCCTTGCCGTACTGGCCGGCCTCGATGGCCGCCTGCTGGACGATCTTCTGATCCTCGGGCGAGAAGGTCGACCAGACCTGCTTGTTCACCGAGAAGATGAGCGGATCCGCTACGTAACCCCACAGGACCACGTGCTTCTGTCCGACCGTATGCAGCTTCGCGACCGTGAAGATCGAAAGCGGGTTCTCCTGCCCGTCGACAGCTCCCGTTGAGAGCGCCGGCTGCGCATCGGCCCAGCTCATCTGGGTCGGGTTGGCGCCGAGTGCCGTGAAGGTCTCGTTGAACAGCGGCGAGCCGACGACGCGAATCTTGAGGCCCTTGAGGTCGGCCGGCGTGCGCACGTCGCGCTTCGAGTTCGAAAGCTCGCGGAAGCCGTTCTCGCCCCAGGCGAGCGGCACGACGTCTTTCGAGGCGATGATCTCGAAGAGCTTCTTGCCGACCTCGCTGCCCGTGATGGCGTCGATGGCCTTGTGATCGGGCATCAGGAAGGGCAGGGAGAAGAGGTTGAGCTCTGCGACCTGCGGGGACCAGTTGATCGTCGAGCCGACCGCCATGTCGATGACGCCCTGACGCATCGCGGTGAACTCTTTCGTCTGATCGCCGCCGACGAGCTGCGCGCCGGGATAGACCTTCATGTTGATGCGGCCGTTGGTCCGCTCCTTGACGAGCTGGGCCCAGCGCTCGGCCGAGAGGCCCCACGGGAACGGCGCACCAACCACCGTCGAGATCTTGTATTCCGCCTTGTAGTTCTGGGCGATGGCTTGGCCCGCGAACAAGGCCGCGAGGAGGCCGAGCCCCAGGGTCTTCATCAGTTTCATCGTCAGTTCTCTCCCGTTGCTGTTGTTGGATCAGGCGCGGACGAGCGCCTCGGCGGTATCGAGGATGGTTGTTTCGGACACGCGCACCGCATCCTCGAGCGGTGGTGCGTATGCGATCGGAGCTCTCGGCGCGCCGAGGCGCTTCACCGGAGCCTGGAGGCACCGGTGCAGGCGTTCTGCGACGGTTGCCGCGATCTCGGCTCCGAATCCTGCCACGCTCACGGATTCCTGCACGACGAGCAGGCGGCCCGTTTTCTCGACGCTCGCGAGCACCGTCGCCTTGTCCCAGGGCCAGAGAGTCCGGAGATCGATGACCTCGGCCTCAATGCCGCGATGCGCGAGGGCTTCCGCGGCCCTGGTGCAGACATGGACCTGCGCCGACCACGACACGATCGTGAGATCGTGTCCCGTGCGGGCCATGCGGGCTTTCCCGAAGGGCACCGTCACATCCGGATCGTCGGGCGTTTCACCTTCAAGGCCCCAGAGATTCTTGTGCTCCATGTAGACAACCGGATCGTCGGAGCGGATCGCCGTCTTGAGGAGGCCCTTGTTGTCGGCGGGCGTCGACGGACAGACGACGACGAGACCCGGAATATGGGCATACCAGGCTTCGAGGGATTGCGAGTGCTGTGCCGCCGACGAGCGCCACATGCCGATCGGCTCACGCACGACGAGCGGCACGCGCGTCTGGCCGCCGAACATGTAGCGGGCCTTGGCGGCCTGATTGACGAGTTCGTCGATCGCGCACAGGGCGAAGTCGGAGAAGCGCATCTCGACGACCGGGCGCGTCCCCATCATCGCAGCCCCGACGGCCGCGCCCATGATGCAGGCTTCCGAAATGGGCGCATCGGAAATCCTGTCGGATCCGAACTCGTCGACGAGCCCCTTGTATTGCCCGAAGACGCCGCCGCGGCCGAGGTCTTCGCCGACGGCCCAGACCGTAGGATCCCGCCGCATTTCCTCGGCGAGCGCGAGCCGCGATGCCTCGATATAGGTCAACATCGCCATCAGAACGCCTCCACGCGTGGGTCGCCGATATCCTGCACGTCGGAGAGCGCATGCTCGACGGCAGGGAAGGGCGTCTCCTTCGCGTGCCGATAGGCCTCCTGCATCTCGTCCTGAGCCGCTTTGCGCGCGTCGCCGATTTCAGCCTCGCGGCCCGCATCGCGCAGCATCGCCTCCACTTGGGCGATGGGATCGTCGAGCCAGCGCTGCTCGACCTCTTCCTTGGGGCGGTAAAGAGCCGGATCGGCCCCCGTATGTCCGGTCAGCCGGTAGGTATGGGCATGGAGGAAGCGAGGCCCGCCGCCGGCCCGGATGGCGGCGACGAGTTCCTGTGTAGCCGCATCGACGGCGAGCACGTCATTCCCGTCCACCTCGATGGCCGGGATCCCCATGCTTCTCGCGCGGGCGGATGGCCCGTCGCCTGCCGTCATCGTGCGCGTCCGCGTCGTGGCCGCGAAGCCGTTGTCCTCACAGACGAAGAGCACGGGCAGATTGAAGACCTTCGCCCAGTTGAGACCTTCGAGAAACGGACCGCGGTTGATCGCACCGTCTCCGAAGATGCAACAGACCACCTTGCGCTCGCCTTTGAGCTTGATGGCGTGCGCCGCACCGGCGGCGATCGCGATGTTCGCGGCGACGACTCCGTTTGCGCCGAGCATCCCGACACCGAAATCGGCGATGTGCATCGACCCGCCCTTGCCGCCGCAATTGCCGCCGTCGCGTCCGAAAAGCTCGCGCATCATCGCGAGGCTGTCGGCACCTTTGGCGAGCGTGTGGCCATGTCCGCGATGGGTGGACAGGAGAACGTCATCCTGCTCCAGGTTGAGGCACACGCCGGAGGCGATCGCCTCCTGCCCGATCGAGGGGTGAATGGCGCCGAGCACCAGCTTCTCGTTCAGGCTCTCCAGCGCGGCTTCCTCGAAGGCGCGGATGCGCACCATCATCCTGTGATGCTCGGATAGGCGTTGAAGATCGAGATTCGTTTGCGCATGAGGCGCCGTCAGCATCGCGCACTGTCCTCCGAGTCCCAGGAAGCCATCAGGTCAGAGACACGCGCGGCCTCGCCTTGCAACTTTTCGACCAGACGAGGCAGCCGATCTTGGCCCATGCGCTGGCCGATCGCCGCGATGCTGAGGGCTGCCAGCGGGCTGCCGCTCTGGTCGACGATTGCCACGCCGATCGCGCACATCCCGGCAACGATCCGGCCCTCGTTGAAGGCGTAGCCCTCGTGCCGCGTGCGGGCTACGAGGGAGCGAAGCTCTTCGGCGTCGAAGCCCGGATAATCCTTCAGCCAGAGCGCATTGAGGCGCAACACCTGCTCGACCTCACGGTCGGGGAGTGCCGCAAGAAGGGCTAGACTGCCGGCGCCGACCCCGAGCGGCCGACGGTCCCCCAATTCGAGGGTCAATGTCCGGATTGGATAGGAGCCGACTTCGCGTGCCACGCAGATCGCGGAGAGACCTTCGCGGATCGAGGCGAAGACGGTATCGCCGGTGTCCTTGGCGAGCCGCTTGAGCACCGGCGTGACGAGCGCCGCGACGCCCTGCTCGTGAGCCTTGCGTCCGATCTCGATGGCGAGCGTTCCGAGACGATAGCGGCGGTTCGATGTGTCCTGGTGGACGAAGCCGACATCGACGAGCGCGCCGAGAAGGCGGTGCGTCGTCGTCTTGCCGTAGCCGGTCTCACGGGAGATGTCGCTGAGCGCGAGCCCGTCCGCGCGGTCGCCGGAGAGCGTGCGCAGAATGCGCGCAACACGATCGACCGTCCTGACTGCCCCCTCGCGTAGCATTGCCCCTCCCAGAGCCGTTCAGCATCGATGTGCTGTGTTCTTGTTCCGCTGAACGGAATAGGACAAGCTTAATTTCGGAACGGGAGGGGCGTCAAGATGCCGGAAATGAAGTCAGCCGGGCAGTCCGGTTCGAGCATGGAGAGCTCGAAGACCATGGGCGTAGGAGGAGGCGACGATAGCGTCAAGAGACCGAGAGAGGCGTCGGACGCTGCTGTCCTGACGGCCGACACCATCACAAAGCTACCGGCCGAGGCTACAGGCGCTGTCGTGGTCAGCGGCTCGCATGGTGGACTCTATCCCGGCACACTGGCCGCGAAGGCACGCGTCCGGGCCGTCATCCTCAACGATGCGGGCATCGGCAAGGACGAGGCGGGCATTGCGAGTCTGCACCTCCTCGAGCGCTTCGGGATCGCCGCCGCTGCCGTCTCGCACATGTCGTGCCGCATCGGCGACACGGCCGACATGATCGATCGTGGGGTGATCAGCCACGCGAATGCTCCGGCGCGGGCCTGTGGCGTGACCGGCGGGATGTCCTGCAGAGAGGCCGCGGAAGCGCTGCGTAAGGCCCCTCTCGCCGCGCCGGATGTCCCCACGCTCGTGGAAGGTCGATCAGAGGTGCAGGTGCCGGCTGCGCACCGACGCGTGATCCTCCTCGATTCCGCGGCCCTCGTGCGGCCCGATGATTCCGGGCATATCGTCGTCACCGCGTCTCACGGGGGACTGGTGGGTGGAAACCCTGCCATGGCTTTACGGACGGACGCCTTTGCGGCCGTGTTTCACGATGCGGGAATCGGGGTCGATGGTGCCGGTCTGACACGCCTGCCGGCCCTCGACGAACGCGGCATCGCTGCCGTGACCGTCGCAGCCTCATCGGCCCGGATCGGCGAGGCGCTGTCTGTCTTCGAGGAGGGCGTCGTCTCGGCCGCGAACGCGGCTGCGCAGCGGCTCGGAGCGCAAATCGGCCGGCCCGTTCGCTCGCTGCTCGAAGCCTGGGCGAGGTTATGAATATCAGGCATTGCCTGCCCAACCCCGGGCGATGGGCTCGTTCCCGGAGCGCTTCGCAGCCCTTCTCCGATCAGCCCTGCGAATGCGCCACGCCCGCAAGTTCCTTCGGCTGAACCGGAATCATGCCGCCTTTCAGGTCCGGTTCGATGCCCTCGATCTGCACCCATCGAGGGTGGCCGGCCTCCTGAAAATCCAGCGGGATGCGCTCTCCCACGCGTTGGCCGAGAAGAGCGGTCCCGAGCGCCGTGAGCACCGAAATTTCAGCCTCAGGCTGTATCCCCTTGCCGGGGAATACCAACGCTCGTCGGGCAGGGGCCTCTCCATCAATGCGATAACGCACGATCGAATTCATCGAGACGACGTCCTCTGAGAGCTCTTCCGATTCGAACAGAGTTGCATTGCGCAACTTTCTCATGAGGCGCTCGGCCGCGTGAGGGTCACGTTCGGCATGGTAGTACGCCTGCGCCAGAAGACGCTTGTGATCATCGGATGTGAGGGCAATCATCGCCTGGTTTATGTGCATTATTTTCTCCTTGTGGCGCGCCATGCCGCATGAAACCAGCACGGGCCTCCCTCGGGGAGGCCCGTTGCAGGCAGGGTCATGGCTTGGATAGGGCAGCAGCGGCACACATGCGCGCGTTCACTTAGGCTTACGCACATGGGAACGCACCCCGCTGCAGATGCTGAGGGCGCCTCACGGCTCAAGGCGCCTGCAGATTCGTCGGATGCGTTGTCGAACGGTGCTTTTCCTGCCGTCGTCAGTTCCACCAAAGGGTCGCGATCACGCCGGCCGCAAGGACGATCCAGAACGTCCAGCGCAGGGCTTGCGCCCGAAGCTCGGCGATCTCTTCGGGCGTCAGACCGTTCAGGTCATCGTTTCCGATGTTGTTCCAGTGCCCATGAGGATTCAGCGTCGTCATTCATTCTCCTTTCTCGAATTCGTGTTAGTCTATCCTGAGTTCAGCGTCGCGCACGGCTCTGGAATCCCGTGCAATGCCATGCGCTGCGGTTGGTAGAGCACCCGCAGGACCGTCAGGGTCTTCCATTCTCCCGTCGCGGTTCGCCAGCGGATCGACTGGCCCTCCGACAGGCCGATCAGGGCCGTGCCGATCGGCGTCAGAACCGAGATCAGCCCCGTGTCGCCGTCGTCCTCGCCTGGATAGACGAGGGTCAGCCGAGAGGTTTGGCCGGTGGTCTCGTCCCGGAACTCCACGCGGGAGTGCATCGTTACGACGGACGGTGGTACAGCGTTCGCGGCTACGACCGTGGCGCGCACGAGCTCATCCGCGAGCATCTCCGCGACCGGCGGAGCGCGGCGGCTCATCATGCCTGCCGTCGCGATCCAGGCGAGTCGATCGTAGTCGTTCGTCGAGATCGTGACGGGGGGAAAGTTCGCGGGTTTGCTCATGTCATCCTCCTTGCACAAGGTCGATCAAGCCGTACCCAGGTGGATACGGCGCGCCTTTCAGTCATTCTTTTGGCGGCTCCGTCTCGTCGCGCGTGCGGCGAGACGGAGCCGCCGTCATGATACTTCGATCAATCAGACGTCCTGCGCCTCATAAGGCGTCCGGACGCTTCTGCACTTCGGAGAATGCTAGCCCTGGAATCAGGAACCGGGAGAAGATCAGGACCAGTATGTCATGCATCGCGCTCTCCTTTTGCTTGCAGCGAAACGATCGAATAACGCGCAGTTCAGCAATGCGCCCGTTCCGTGCCCATGTGCGGTTCCCGTGATGCGGCCCGGAAATTTTCCGCAGATCCGTCATCATCGACGAGGCGCACCTCGATGCCCTCGACGATGACCTCATGGGCGGGTTGACCGTTCGATCCCCCATAGGCCATCCGATCGCCGACTCGCAGACCGAGGAGCGCCGCCCCGAGCGGCGTCGTTACGGAAAGCTCGGCGCCCGGGAAAACCAGATCCTGCGGATGCACCAGCAGATGCGCATGTCGTTCGGGGCTTCCATCGATGCGGTAGATGACGCGGCAATTGATCGAGACCACGTCATCGGGCAGATCATCCGGGTGGCAGACGGAAGCCCGCATGAGTTCGGAAAGCAGAAATCCGGCATTCTGCTCTGTACTTCGACTCGAGAACACGGCCGTGATCAGCAGGTCATTGTAATCGCGGGTCGTCAGCATGATGGACGGCAGATCGCGGTGCGTGTTCATGAAATTCCCCTTGCAAATGTCATCCCGCCGGGCGTCGATACGCCCGGGCAGCATGCCGGACATGCGGTGTCAGAGCGCACCAGACGCACGCAAGGCACAAGTTATCTTGGAAGAGATCGAAATCCCGGGCGGCTGCGAAAAGCGCGAAGCACTTGCGCCCGGGCTTACTTGCCTTTTTTGAGGCAACCCGCGCGAAGGGGAATATTTTTTATGGGCTCGATCATGGCTTCTTCTATGTAGCTCTTTTACTTCTCGATTTCAAGATGGCGTCCAGTTTGCCGGCTGATCGGACGTCGAACCGCAGGACCCGGTGGCAAGGCGCAGTTTTTCGAGGTTTGGCTCATCCGAGCACCTCCATCACGATTCGCCGAACCTCCTCTCTCGTCATCCTCGGGCCGTCAGGCGCCCACGCGCTTTTCTGCCCGCGTTTTTCCGTAACCAAGTGGTGATCCCGTGGGTTCCCAACTGCGATCAGGGTTGCGGGGCCTTTCGGGGACTCGATTTTTATTTTCATGGTTCTTCTCCTTTCGTTCTTTTCTTTGGCCGCACTGGCAAGCCGCGCGGCGTGTATTGCTGGTCTGCCGACCGGCAGTCAGAGGCAGATCGTCACCGAAACCGGGTCACTGGCCGGGAACGTTTCTTCCAGTGCCTGATCGAGCCTCCGGTCCAATTCTGCCTTGCTGTTCCAGCACGCGCTCGACGTCTGCTCATGCGTTGCGGGACCCATAGACTCGCTCGCAATTGCCCGAAGTCGAGGGTTGTTCTCTGAATATTCGAAATGCTTCATATCTTTTCCTTCCTTTCTGTTATGTCGGCTTTGCGCCCGCTCCGGCGACGCCCATTTCGAGGCCAAAGCTTCCGGTCATCACACCGGAAGGGGGTCCAGGGCTGCCAAAAGCCTGTTTCTGCGTAATGCCAGGTTTCTGCTGAGCGATTGGCCTGCAATGCCGGCGCCGCGCATGCCCTTCGTGAGGCAGGCGCGTTCGTCGCTCCGAGTCGGTCGTGTCCTAGATGGCGGGTACGGCGCGCGGCCAGCGTCAGTTGTATTCGAGCTGGCAGCTACACGCAAACGCCGTTTAACTCAGTGTAGCCATAAGTTATATATATGTCAGATTGGACGAGAAACAAGATGCAACAGGATTTTAAATATCTCTCTAGTAATACTCCTGTGTATAGAGAGTTTTACTAGGATCTGTCGGCGTTCATCGCTTCGCTCGGGATTCCGCAGCGGCGGCAAATCGGATTCAAGGCTGGCTAACAACGGAGGTCAATCTTGGATCGCAGTGTGTTGAGCGATGCGCAGTGGGAACGGGTGGCACCGCTGCTGCCCGGCAAAGCGGGGGCTCCGGGCCGCTCAGGGGCCGACAACCGGCGCTTTCTCGAGGCGTTGCTGTGGATCACGAGCACCGGCGCACCCTGGCGCGATCTCCACCCCCGCCTTCGGGAACCGGAACCCGGCCTGTGGAGCGCCGACGATCCCAGGTGTCTTCGCCGCACTTCGGGCCGGGGTGGATCGGCTTCTTGCGATGCAGCATACGCGTCAGAACATGTGGCGCATGTGTCGATCGCATGGAACAGTCACAGATCTGTCATGAAACGCCAGAATTCCTCACACGAGGCGCAGAGTGGCGGCAGTTCATGCAGGTTTTCCGGCGTTTTCGGAACGTGCTGGACAAATCCGGAGGGTGCGTGCCTTGCATTCTGATGCGATGCGCCATATGTGCGCCGCGTGACGCGCGATTGGCGTCGCGTGTCACTGCCCTTCTTGGGCGTTTCCTCCCTAAACTTCGGGCCGCTCTTCGGGGCGGCCTTTTTTTGTCATACGAGCAGGTCACCTCTGCGGTCCGCAGAGGCGATTCGGTGAGGCATTACGAAATGGTGAGATGTTCGTGCGTCGGGTTCAAGCTGCCGTGGACGGCGCACGCTCGGTGTCCGATCCAGTTGTAAAGGGCTTCGCCAGACCATAATTCCTCGGCACAAAGCAGAATGAGTCGACCTTCTCCTCGCAGATCGTGATCATGCCCAATCTGACCGCGTTCAGAGAAGCTGCGGTTACCGGGTAAAAACAGGTCGCCGACCTTGGGACGGAAAACTTCGCACATGACAGCTCACGGCTCGTTTGGTCTCAACGAGGCTTTTGACCCGGATACGACCCGTCTTCTCGCCAGCGCGTTCGAGAGCGCGCTGGGCGCGCTGAATGCCTCCGATGCGGAACAATTCAGCGCCCATTCGATCCGCCAGATCCTGGCCAAGAGCATCATCGATGACGCACTTGGCGGAGAGCGCGATGTGGCTCAACTCGCCGAAAGGGCACTGGCTCATCTGTGGGCTCAGTCCTATCCAAGTGAAGGCTCAGTCCCACAGACGAATCGATATTCGGGAGTCCAAGCCACCGAGCGCTAGCGGATCGGTCTTCTCATCCAACCTTCACTGCCTGAGATAACGCTCTCCGGTTAAAACCCGAGGCAGAAGCCTCTTTCGCCTCAGCGCAGGCTGATTTGCACTCCGCTCATGCTGGCATTGAACTCCAGTCCGATGTTGCGGCCCTGCAGGTCGAGAACGACCCCTTTCGCATTCTGCAATCGAATGCCCGATACGCCGCCGCCGGCGGCGACTGCTGCGCCGACCGCTGTGTAGGTGCCGGCGATATCGGAGGCTCGGCGCAAATTGTAGGCCCGCCCGACCAGGTCGGCCTTCGAGGCGCCAATCGTCGCGCCGAGGCTCAGGCCGCCGACACTCAGGGGATAGCGGTGTCCCTTGAAGACAAGGGTCCCGCGGCCGCCTCGAACGCCGACGATGAACCCCGCATTGGCAATCTCGACGTAGACCCTACCGGTCGCGGCCCAACTCGGTGCTCCCAACACCGGCGTGACTGTCGCGGCCAGCGCCACTAAACCACAACGAAAAGCATGTCGGAACGTGAGCATGGATCTCTCCCTCGTCTTGCAAGCAGAGATGAACGCGGGGCTCATCATGCTCCTAATCGCGGCGTTTTGCCACCCGCTATCGGGTTAGCTTCGGGCATGACCTGCTGAGCCGCCATGCGGCCTGAGCTTCAACAGGAGCCAGTCCCGGAACGCATTCATTCCTAGCGTCAGCGGCTTCGATTTCAGCCATGTTAGCCAGTACGATCCCGTGGAGATTTCGGTGTCAAACGGCTGGACGAGCCGGCCTCCTCCGAGTTCTCGCTGGAACATGCAGACAGGTACGAGGGCCACACCGATCCCTCGCGCGGCCGCCTCGACCATCGTCACGGAACTGTCGAAAATCGGCCCTCGGATCGCAGGGCACGGGACGCCTGCCGCTCCAAACCAGAGAGACCATTCCTCCATGCGATACGAACTCAGGAGAACCTCCTGCACGAGATCTGACGGCTGGCGGAGAGGCGTCGCAATGTCCGGCGCGCAAATCGGTGACAGCGGCGCGGAGAGGAGATGAACGGCTTCGGCTCCGTGCCACGACCCATGGCCGAAGCGCAGCACGAGATCCAGGCCGTCCCCTGCCATGTCGACTCGGTTGTTGTTGGTGAGAAGACGCAGATCGACGAACGGGTGCCGGGCCTGGAAGTCGCCGAGGTGCTGCAACAGCCACCCGGTCGCGAAGGTGCCCACACAGCCGAGCGTGACCACTTCCTGATCGACACCGTGCTCGAGCCGGTCGAGCGCCGCACTGATCCGTGCAAAGGCGTCCGTGAGCACCGGCACGAGCACCAGTCCCTCGTCCGTCAAGGCAAGCCCGCGCGGCAATCTCCGAAAGAGCGTCACGCCCAGGATCTCTTCGAGGCCTTTGACCTGATGGCTGATCGCAGCCTGCGTGACGCGCAACTCCAGCCCTGCCCGCGTGAAGCTGAGATGCCGCGCCGAGGCTTCGAAAGCTCTTAGGCTGTTTAGGGGCAGGTGACTCCGGATCACTGTAATGGCCTATTTTTCCTAATGGCTCCTTCGAGAATTGATCGTTTGTCAGCCGCGTGTCCAGCGGCCAAGTTCCGCGCGTCAACGGAGAACAATGGCGATGATCACGAGACGGCAGTTCGCAATCGGCTCAGGTGCAGGGCTTCTGGGCGGCGCGTTGGGCAGGGTTGAAAGCCTGCGCGCAGCAAATGCCTGGTCCGGCGACCTGAGCCGCGAGATCGCCCGCATCGAGTCCGGACTCGAGGCGCGGCTCGGTGTAGCCGTTCTCGACACCGCCACGGGGCAGCGCATGAGTCATCGCGGGAGCGAGCGCTTTCCGATGTGCAGCACCTTCAAGATGCTCGCTTGCGCGGCCGTGCTGAGGCGCGTCGACGCGGGTCAGGAGGATCTCGAGCGGCGGATCCGGTTCGGCGCCAGCGATGTCGTAACCTACTCGCCCGTCACGAAGGACCGGGTTGGCGACGGAATGACGCTCGCGGAACTCTGTGAAGCCGCCATGACCCAGAGCGACAACACGGCCGGCAATCTCATCCTGAAAACCTTGGGCGGACCATCGGGCGTCACGACCTTCGCGCGCTCCCTCGGGGATCTCGTGACCCGGCTCGATCGATGGGAGACAGACCTCAACGAGGCGGCCCCCGGCGACCCGCGCGACACCACCACACCGGACGCGATGACAGCCAACCTGCATTCGCTCGCTGTCGATAATGGCCTGTCGCCGCAATCACGCGACCAGCTCACGGCATGGCTCGTTGCCAACAAGACCGGGGACGCGAGACTGCGCGCGGGCCTGCCGAAGAACTGGCGCATCGGTGACAAGACGGGAAGTGGGGAGCGCGGAACCGCGAACGATGTTGCCGTGATCTGGCCTCCCCAGCGCAAGCCGCTGATCGTCAGCGTCTATCTGACGGAGACGAAGGCCTCCTCTGACGAGCGCAATGCAGCGATCGCCGAAATTGGTCGAGCCGTGAAAGCAGCATTGACGATGTGACCGCATTTTCTTGAGAACGGTAGCCGAGGATCGGCATCGCCTCGACATCTCTCAACAGCTTGACATCGGACTGCGCGCTCGGGGCAGTTCCCCCGGGTGCCTGCTCTTCGCCTGGGGCTAATCGCTGATGCCTGCTCGACGTGCCTCGACACGACAAGCCCGTTAGCTCAGAGCACCTGTCCGAGCCGCATTGATGACGTCACCCTTAAGCAGCCATCTCCTGCTGATCGGACCTCGATCCTTCTGCGCCGCTCTGGAGCATGCCATCGGAAAGCGGCCGTTGCAGACTCCGCTCGACCCTGAGGGCAGAATCGAACAGAGCAGGTGCCCGCTCAAGATAGAATCGACTGTCTCATTTGGGCCTCGTCGATCATGTGCGGCTCCCATTATTGACCTTCAGGAAAAGACTTCGGCGAGCGATCCGGGTCGATTATCGAACGCGTGCGGGTCTGTTGTGCGAGGCGTGAATCTCTTCGGAGCGCTCGATCAGATCGTCCAGATCGCGCCGGAACTGCTCCAGCGCGAAGCCGATCCCGAACAGGCGACCGAGCGTCGCCGTCGAAAGGGAGCGGGTCAGGCCGGCTCGCCTCATCTCATCCAGCGCGTTCCTGTAGGCACGAACAGCTTGGGCCAACGCGCTGGAATCCTCGGGCGCCTGCCGGCCCAACAGAGCTTGGCCGACCCTCCTCAAGGTTACGGCGCCGGTCCCGGCCGCGCGCAACCAGGATCGCGCCGCATGCTCCGGAAGTGCGTCGTGGCCCGCCTCCCGCGCTGTGCGACGGAGCGTGCTCACGTCATGGCGCAGCCGCCTCATCGTCCGAAGCAGGGGCTCGCCATCGGGAATATCGGTCAGCCAGCTTCGCCTCTCGCGTGCGGCCTCCTGCACCAAGGCCTCAAGCCGGATCAGGCTTTCGCGCGTGGTCACGGCCAGGGAGCCGAGTTCGGCTTGCCTCGCGTCGCTGCCCGACGCCAACGCCTCGAGCTGCGCGGCCAAGAGGTTGGCCACCTGAGCGGTCGTCTCGAGGACCGAGCGTGACGCTCGGGCCGGCACCACGAGAACGGAAACCAGGAGGCCAACCCCGCATCCCAAGCCGACCTCCAGGATGCGGTTGGCTGCCAGTCCGAGGGGACCTCCTTCCACATCAGCATCGCCCAGGAGGAGCATAAGGGCGGCTGTGATCGGCGCGATGCGAAAGCCGAAGGAGAATGCGGCCAGGATCGAGAGTGGGGCGAGAGCGATAACCAGGGCGGCCGCGCTGGTGAGCGGATCATCCGCGCGATCGCGAGGGCGACCGCGGCACCGTAGACGGCGCCAAACAATGATCCCACAAACTGCTCGAAGGCCACCTTGAGCGAGCCGCCGACGCTGCTCTGGGACACGACGAGCGCCGTGATGACGGCCCAGAGCTCTCCTGGAAGCCCAAGAGCATGGGCAGCGACGAAGGCCACGACGCTGGCAGCCGTCATGCGCGCGGCATGCACCAACTTCGATCGATGTCGGATCAGCCAATGCTCCATGGCAGTCATTGTGACTCCCGTGAGGGCCTATGCCCGCCCGAGCCGGACCCGGATGCTATCGTGGCCAGCGCGAAATCGCGACCAAACCCGGGATGCGAGCATGACGGACCGACTTCCCTGGTGCACCGACGTCTGGGGCCACGTAAAGGACCTCGAGCGCATTCCGATGATCGTGACTACTGCACACCATCTCACGATCGCTGATGCCCGCCCGGACTCTCATAGCATCTGCTTCGGGGAGGATTCGCTCGACTCGTTCGACGCGGTGTCTGTTCCCGATGGGCCCTTGTGCGGCTGTCAACGACGCCACTTCCTTCGCCATCGGGATCATGGCGACCGGTAGGGGAGCGGCTTTCCCGTCCAATTGGGGCGTTCTCTTCCACCGACGTCACGAAAGCGTCCGAATGTGTTGCCACTGATTGATGCATCCATCCGCAGGGGCTGCACTGGGCGACCCGGCACGGCGACCTTTCCCGCCGGGAACCGTTCGGCCGAGGTGACGACGGGCTCGTGTAGCCGTTCCAACCACAAGGCGTGAGCCTTGGTCTTTGCGGTGCCTTGAGGGACCGTAGCATCGAGGCCGCGCCATGCCGAAGGACAAGGAAGCACGCGAGCAGAGCGAGAAACGGAAACTGGACGACGAACTGGACCGAGAGCTGGAGGAAACCTTCCCGGCCAGTGATCCGCCAAAGGTCACGCGCAGCATCCCGGCTACCCAGATCACGCCGAAGCCACACCGGGGGCGAAAGGCCAAGGAGTGATTAGTGATTGGACGCTCGCCGACCTCGTCGGCGCGGCTATGAAAGCTCTCTCCGCATCATCCTCTCGGACATCTGAAGGCAGCCATCGAGACAGTCGATTGTCGGTCGCCAACGCGCTTGGCCGTATCTTGAGAATTCGCGAGCATTCAGTCGGACGTGACGGGAATGACGCCACGGGTCATGGCTGCCGCGATGCAAATAGATCCTGCAGCGCTGTCACCCGTTGCGATGACTCATACGGGTCGCGCGCGCCATTCCGATGCAGGCTTTCGACGGTTCGAATCTCGCGCCAGGGATGCAAGGAGCAGATTTTCACACTCCGCAAGTGGCGGGGCGGGATGCGGCATGTGTCGATGCTGTGCGGCGATATTGACCTGTCAATGGTCCCTCACATGGACACCGTCGTGCTGTGACGGGTTCCGTGCTTGCTTGCGTGCGTCGCGCGCCTGACCGGCACCACGGATACCTGCCTCACCGCGAGCGTAGCAGTGATGCTCAGTGCCATTATCGTGAATATTGCCATGACTGCGGTTATGATAGCCGTTCCACGCAGCAGTCCCAGGGCCGAAGGCCGGGTTGCCGCCGGCACGCCTTCGGCAGGAGGTCATGGTGCCCGAAGATACCACACAGGAAGGCGCATCTGCGATTCTGGCGAACATGCGTCCATTGCTGCCGGAACTGGAGGCGCTCTACAAGGACATACACTCTCATCCCGAACTGTCGATGCAGGAGACGCGGACGGCAGGAATCGCCGCAGACAGCCTCAAGAAGGCCGGCTACGAGGTGACGACCGGCGTCGGTCGGACGGGCGTGGTGGGACTGCTGCGCAACGGCCCAGGGCCGACGGTGATGCTGCGCGCCGACATGGATGCACTGCCGATCGCCGAGAACACCGGCCTTGCCTATGCCAGCAAGGTCACGGCGACGGATGCCGAAGGGAACACCGTGCCGGTCGGGCATATGTGCGGCCACGACATGCACGTTACTTGGCTGGCCGGCGCGGCAACATTGATGTCGCAGGCACGCGATGCCTGGAAGGGTACGCTGATGGCCGTCTTCCAGCCGGGCGAGGAAACGGCGCAAGGCGCGCAGGCCATGATCGATGACGGTCTGCTCGAACGCTTCCCCACGCCGGAGGTCGTACTGGGTCAGCATGTCATGGTCGGTCCCGCCGGTTTCGTCGCCGGAAGCTCAGGCCCGATTACCTCGGCGGCGGACAGCCTGCAAATCCGCCTGTTCGGGCGCGGTGCGCATGGATCGATGCCGCAGGCCAGCATCGATCCCGTCGTCATGGCCGCATCCGTCGTCCTGCGGCTCCAGACCATCGTGTCCCGCGAGGTCGCCGCCACCGAGTCGGCGGTGGTAACCATTGGCGTCCTGCAGGCCGGCACGAAAGAAAACGTCATTCCCGACGACGCGACGATCAAGCTCAACGTGCGGACGTTCGACAACGGCGTCCGGAAGCGTGTGCTCAAGGCGATCGAGCGGATCGTCCAAGCCGAGGCCGAAGCCTCAGGCGCCCCGCGCAAGCCGGAGATCACGCCGCTCGACCGTTATCCACTGAACGTGAATGACGAGACCGCCAGCAACCGCATCGCCGCGGCTTTTCGCGACTATTTTTCTCCCGACAGGGTGAAGCACACGGGCCCCGCGCCCGCCAGCGAGGATTTCGGCTGTTTCGGCACCGCATGGCAGGTGCCGTCGGTGTTCTGGTTCGTCGGCGGCACCGATCCGGCAACCTATGCGAAGGCGAAGGCTGAGGGCAAACTGAACGACCTGCCGGTCAATCACAGTCCGAAATTCGCGCCAATCCTGCACCCGACCCTGGAAACGGGCATCGAGGCGCTGGTCGTCGGCGCGCTGGCTTGGCTTGGCACGAAACCGAGCTGAAGGATTCGGATCCCGGACGGGGGAGCATGTTCACCATCGATGACCTCATGCTCGTTCTCGATCTCGTCGGCACCTTCGTCTTCGCGATCAGCGGAGCGGTCGCTGCGGTCAATCGCCGGCTCGATGTTTTCGGCATTCTGGTTCTGTCCTTCGTGGCCGGGAATTTCGGCGGGATTACCCGCGACGTGCTGATCGGTGCGGTGCCGCCGGCAGCGCTCACGGACGAGCGATATCTTCTGGTCTCGATCCTGGCAGGGCTCATCACCTTCTTCTGGTATGCCGGTATCGACCGGCTGCGCAGTCCCGTGCTCCTGTTCGATGCGGTCGGCCTGTCGCTCTTTGCGGTCACCGGTGCTCAAAAGGCGATCGCATTCGGACTGAACCCGGTGATGGCCGCTCTTCTCGGCATGTTGACCGGGATCGGTGGCGGCATGACCCGTGATATTCTCGTCGCGGAGATTCCGCAGGTCTTGCGGTCGGACCTCTACGCAGTCGCGGCACTCGCCGGCGCATCCGTTGTCGTCATCGGCGACAGGCTCGATTTCTCTTACAGCGTCTCGGCTCTGACCGGAGCGGCTTTGTGTTTCGGCCTACGCCTCATAGCCATCAGATATGGCTGGCGTCTGCCGGTCGCACATCTGTCCGCCCAGCAGCGCGCCGAAGCAGACCCTTCGGATGATGAAGGAGCGTAGTGAACCGCAGTTCGCGGAGTCGCCGCGAACAGGCCAACGAGGCCGACGGTCAACATCCGACAAGTCCGGGAGCGCGCTCGAACGTGAACTCGAACGGGGCCGTGACATTGTCGAGATACCGATCACCGAAAGTAGGTCGGTCCAGGCGCCACGGGAGCGTCCTGGGCATAGGCTTCAGCCATCGGCTCATGGCCCAGCGGGACGGTCCGCGGGTCGGGCGGTTCGGTTCCCGGCTTGAACGCTTCCAGGATGAAGCGTTCCCCAGGACCGCTGCGTTCTCCGGTGCGTGGATCGACCGGAATCAGCTTGATACCGGCAGGAACGCGGAAGGCCGTTTGGGGCTTGCCCGAGAGTGCCCGCTCCATGAAGTCACGAACAATGGGGGCTGCGTGGGTCGAGCCATACGCTGCTTTCCCCAACGAGCGGGGCTGGTCGTAGCCGAGGAACACACCGACGGCCAGTTCCGGAGAAGATCCGACGAACCACAGGTCCTTGGCGTCATTCGTCGTTCCGGTCTTGCCGGCGAGCGGTCGGTCGAAGCGGGAGAACACACTTGGCAGCGTCCGCTCGACGACCCCCTGGAGCAGGGACGTCACCTGATAGGCCGTCAGTGGATCGATGACCTGTTCCTGATCGTTGCTCAGCCTGGGCACGCTCTGGCCTTGCCATGAGGCTGCCGCGCAGCCGGCGCAGGCTCGCCGGTCGTGCCGGAAGATGGTCTTCCCGTATCGATCCTGAATGCGTTCGATGAGGGTGGGCCGGACGTAGCGGCCGCCGTTGACGAACATCGCATAGGCGGTCGTCATGCGCAGGACGGTCGTTTCGCCGGCTCCCAGGGACATCGAGAGCAGAGGCGGCAAGTCGTCCTGGACACCCAGCCGTCTCGCATACTCGGCAACGAGCGGCATTCCGACGTCCCGTGCCAGCCTGACCGTCATCACGTTCTTGGAGGCTTCCAGTCCCCTTCGGAGCGTGGACGGGCCATCGTAGCGGCCGTTGTGGTTGGTCGGGGACCACGGCGCCTGCCCTGCGCCTTGGCCGATGGTCAGGGGGGCGTCGAGAACGCGGCTGGAGGGGGTGTATCCGTTGTCCAGGGCCGCGGCGTAGACGATCGCCTTGAACGCGGAGCCAGGCTGACGCCAGGCCTGCGTGGCACGGTTGAATTCATTCAGATCGAACGAGAAGCCCCCCACCATGGCCCGGATGCGCCCGGTGTCCGGCTCGAGCGCGACCAAAGCTCCGGAAATCTCCGGGATCTGACGCAGGCGATGCTCGTCGGACGTTCCCTTGATCGGCTCCACATAGATGACGTCACCGACGCGCAGGACATTGTTCGGGCGGGCCTTGCGTGTCCATCGAATGCCACGCGGGGTGATCCGACCCGTTCGGCGGGTCGTCTCGACGGACCCGGTCACGTCCCTCTCTGGTCGCAAGCCGATCCGGGCACCCTTCGCATCGACCGTGAGCACGACGGCCAGTCGCCACGGACGGATGTCCTCGGGCATGGGCAACTCTGCCAGTTCGAGGCCCCAGTCACCGCGCACGGATGCGAGGCGCGTGTCCGCTCCCCGCCAGCCCCTTGCCTCGTCAAACCGGACCAGTCCATCGGCGAGGCTCTTGCGGGCTGCAGCCTGAACCGAGGGATCCAGGGTTGTCCTCACGGAAAGCCCGCCCTCGTAGAGCGTCTTCTCGCCATAACGATTGGCAAGCTCCCGCCGGACCTCCTCGGCAAAATAGCCTGCCTGACCATCATGAGGCGATACCGAGCGCGGATTGACCGAGAACTCCTCGGCAATCGCCGCGTCGGCCTCATCGCGCCCGATGTAGCCGTTGGCGGCCATCCGCTCGAGAACCCAGTTCCGCCGGGAAATCGCCGCCTCGCGCTGACGGAAGGGATGATAGTTGTTCGGCCCTTTCGGAAGGGCCGCGAGATAGGCCGCCTCGGGCAGGCTCAGCTCGTAGACGGACTTGTCGAAGTAGTTGAGTGCTGCCGCAGCGATGCCGTAGTTCCCCATCCCGAAATAGATCTCGTTGAGATACAGCTCGAGAATCTTGTCCTTGCTGAAGGCCTCCTCGATGCGGAAGGCGAGGAGGATCTCCTTGAGCTTGCGGCTGTAGGTCTGCTCGCGGGACAGCAGGAGATTCTTGGCGACTTGCTGGGTGATCGTGGAGGCCCCTTGAGGGCGGCGCCCGTCGCTTGCGAGGTTGGCCACCAAGGCACGCCCGATGCCCGCGGGATCGATGCCGTTGTGCTCATAGAAATTCCGGTCCTCGGCGGACAGGAAAGCCGCGACGATCCGCTTCGGGACGGCCGATAAGGGGATGTAGAGCCGGTTCTCGCGCGCATATTCGGCAATGATCTTGCCGTTGGCGTCATGGATGCGCGTCGTCACTGCAGGTTCGTAGCGCGCGAGTTCCGCGTGATTGGGCAGGTCGGCCGAGAGATGCCGCAGCAGGACGCCGACGGCCAACGAGCCGCTGACCAGGAGGAGCGATCCCAAAGTCGCGGCAAAACCGAAGAGGCGGAGAACGAAGCGCATCGCGAGGACCCGGAGTTCAGGCGAGTGCATTCATGGATGCGCTCGCTCGATGGCGGTGAGTTGCAAAAAGCGCGGGCAGCGACGGACGGAGATCCCGTCAACGGCAACGACATCGCGGAACCAATGACAGCCCGCCGTTCAATGAGCCGTGGGCTCAGGCTCCGATACCGGTGGCGAGGACGGTGACGCCGCGGCGGTTCTGCGACCAGCACGAGATATCGTTGCACACTGCGACCGGGCGCTCCTTGCCATAGGAGACCACGCGGAAACGTGATGCGGGGATGCCGCGCGCCACGAGATAATCCTGGACGGACCGTGCGCGCCGGGCCGCCAGCGAGAAGTTGTACTCCCGGGTTCCGCGTTCGTCGGCATGGCCTTCGATGATGAAGGTGTAGTGCGGATAGAGGCTGAGCCACTGGGCTTGCTTGTCGAGAGTCGCGGTTGCCGTAGGAGTCAGTTCGGTCGAGTCGGTCTCGAAGAAGACACGGTCGCCCACATTGGCGACGAAGTCCTGGTGGCTGCCAGGGGCGGCCGCACCGGAGAGGGAGCCCGGCGTGGAATGACTCGCGCACGCGGACAGCAGCAGGGCGGCGGCAAGGATTGTGGAAACATGAATACGTGGGAGGAGCATCGTGATGAATCCTTCACGGCAAGAGACCTGGTCATCCTCGATCCGCCGTTGCAGCTTCCGTCTGGTGCGGAACCGTGTTTGGCAGCTCGACTGAACGGGCAGCCGTCATCATTCGCGCGTCACGCGATGCACGGTGTCAGATCGTGGGCCGTCAGCGCGATGCGCGCCGCGGAGACGGTCGACGGACGTTCGGGTATGCGGTCGCGTTGCGCGTCAGCGGCTCAGCCGTGATCGGCACGTCGGGTTCTTCGCTGGCGGCCGTGGCAAACCGGACGCATCATGGCTTATGGAAACGCGAGAGGAGGGCATTCATCAGGCTCCATCACATTCCGCAGCTGATGCTGCGGCGGAGCCCCCTCTGTCATTGGCCTGAGAGTTTCGTCGGGATGCCGTCGGCAATCGCGACTTTCACCATGGGCGGGAGCTGGATGCTCCACTTTTCAGAGTGTCGAGCAAGGAAGCGGTCCTTGTGCCTGAGAGTTTCCGGGGCAGTTGCTCCTTCGGCGGCCAGCGTGCTGGCTCTCTCCCGCTCATTGCTGAGGTCAAGCTACTTTGGTTTGTGGCAGATTTTTGTTCTTTAAAGGTGCGCGGTCAGACTTCCGCGGGAAATCCAGCCGATGCCGTTCGATCCTCGGCCGAGGCATCCAGCACCGTGACGCTCGTGCCCACGGGTACCCGCCGGTGCAGATCCACGATGTCCTGATTGAACAGGCGAATGCATCCACTGGAGACCGAGTGGCCGATCGTGTCGGGCTCGTTCGTGCCGTGGATGCGGTAGAGCGTGTCGCGGCCATCGCGATACAGATACAGCGCCCGCGCACCGAGCGGGTTCTGAAGACCACTCTCCACACCGCCGGCATAGGGACCGTAGCGCTCCGGCTCGAGCTTGATCATGTTGGGCGTTGGCGTCCAGCGCGGCCAATGAGCCTTGCGTCCGATCAGGGCGCTTCCTTGATAGTCGAAGCCGGCCTTACCGACCCCGCAGCCGTAGCGCAGAGCCATCCCATTCTCCTGGACGAGGTAGAGGAACCTCCTTGTGGGATCCACGACGATGGTCCCACTCCGCTCGGGGCCCTGGAATGCGACGAGCTGCCGGAGATACCGCGGCGGGACCCGGCTGACGTCGACCGCCGGAATGGGAAACGGCTCATCGGTCAGGGAGGCGTACATCGCCGCGATGTTGGGATCGACGATCGGTTTCGGCGGGTGGGTGGTGCGCCCGGCCGAGACACAGGCCGTCAGCGATAGAGGCATTCCGGCGAGGAACATTCGCCGGGTGACGGATAACGGCAACCTTATTCTCCTTTCGGGTGGATGGGGCCGGCCGTCAATCGCGTCACCATTATGGCCATGGTGCGACGTGACGGGGTAATTACGGCGATGGTCGCTGCGTGTTGCGCGGGTGCATCACCTTCAGAGGATGAATTGATCGCCTCAGTGCTCGCCCAAGCGATCATGGAGGCGTTTCGTGGCGGTGATTTCGCGAGTTCGGCAAGAATCCGCCGCTCTTGAAATGCCTCGGGACTAGCCCGCACTCTGAGGTTGGCGCACTGGGTGATCGCGTCCGCTTGCTCCTCGGCGCGCCAACGCAGCCTCGGTGCATGCGATCAGTTCTTGGAGCGGCCAAAGCGCATCGGGAACGAATTGGTGCCTTGCTTTTATATGCGGAGATCAGGTCCTTGCACGAAGCCGACCTGGGTCGAACTCCCGGTGTCAGACACAGTGGAGAGATCGGGCCTTCCTGACTGTTCACCGGCGTTGCTGGCCCGCTGGGGATGAAACGGCGGCGCACATCACCTCATTCGCCCTCAACCGGGTTTTGTCGCTTTCTCCTCGCTCGTCTGGACCGCTGATCCAGACCGCGTCCTCGCCGCCATCGATCGAGGGGAGCAAGTGGTGGAGTCAGTCCACCAGGCCTTTGCTTCCCGTGATCAGGTCTCCTGTTCCAGGAACGGGCTCGCGGCCCGGACGGCCGGGGCGCAGGACGGGGAAAGCTCGAGGAGCACGGCAATGGGCTGCGACGAACCAACCCACAGCTCGAATGTCGTGCCAATGGCCCACATGGGTTCGTTGACCGCTCGCTGGACGATGAGCGGTGCGGCCGTCCGGAGACAGGCGGCTGCGTCCGTCACGATGGCTTGTGGCGCACGGGCGGCCGCGAGCCTTTCGGACATTTCGGCCTGAACGGGGTCGATGATGAAGAACGCGACCAGGGCGGCGATGAGGTCCTGCATGGGCAGCATATCCAGAAACCGGCGAGGATGTCGGGCAGGGTCCGACATCGCGAGAGCGCCGGCTGCGCTCGCCAGAGGGGCCCGGACCACGGGGTGAGGCTCAGGTAGGGACGAGCCTGTCCATCAGCAAGCGCTTCGGGGCCGAGCATCGAGATGAGCGTGGCCATGGAAAAGCGGCAGAAGCCTCCCCAACGGAAACCTGCCGATTCCATGCGACTGCCGTGGAGTCTCTCGGTCACCACGGACCTGCCCATCCGCTCCTTCGGGTGTCGGGGCGCTGACCTCGTGGCCGGAACCATTCCTCCCGAGAGCTCATTGCTTGAGCACGAGATGAAGGTCGCGATGCCTGACGAGAAGATCGGTCCCAAGCGCAGTGTATGAGGCCACGTTCAATTACGCTCCAACCCGCGATCGTGACGATCCCGACTGCGACATCTGTAACGAGCTGATGGTTGAATGGGATGGCACGGCAATCCCAGCGTTCAAGCTCATCCGGATGATGAACACTCGCCGTCGGATTGAGACCATCCGGAATGACCAAGCGTCCCGAACGGCGCAACTGGCGAAACGAACTCCCTGATCCGCCGAGTTCGATGAGTTTCATCTGCGCACCGCGGCGGTCCCCGGAGGGAACGCTCATCCGGGCGGCCACTCCGTTTGCTGGTGAGGGAGGCCTCGGATCTAGCTCTTTTGAAGCTGATGATCATTTCTCCAATCATCAGCACGCGCGGTCGTGTTGATGCCGCTTCAGGATGGCCCTGCACCAGCGTGCGATGTCCCCAGCGGGGCTGAGCCGCTTGCCTTCACCGGAAACAGAAATTCCAACCCGGCATTCTGGTCCCGACAACCACCCGCTCTTGATCCACGTCAATGACAGTATGCTCCCGGACCGCCATCCTTATGTGGCGTCGCCCGGGATGGTCGGCGTTCTGCCTCTGAAGTGGAGATCGGAATGACTCCACCGCACACCAAGGTAGTCTTGACCGTTGCGGGATGCGCACGGACCGCAGCCTAGCGGCTCAGAACGCGAGCGGCACGCCGGAGCGCCCCCGGAGCTGCATCAGTGAGGCAAGGCTCCAATTGGGCCCCTCTGGCGTCTCCCTCCAGGAACGCATCACGACGGGAGGAAGCCATGACGCAGATTCAGACCGAAGCCGATCAGTCGACCGCAATCCACGGGTCACGCTATCGTTTGTTCCGACGTAAGGGACAGCCGGATCTCTTCTGTGCCGTGCCGGAGGATCACCCTGTCCCGGGCTTCATCACGGGCGGGTGCTGGACATGCGTCGGCACCCCGGACAGGAATGCGCTTCCGCCCGGCGTGAACCGAACCGCCGCCGAGCTGGGCGTGCACCTCAACGGCTTCCACCTGTTCCAGAGCACCAGTCCGCTGCGGCGGCCCGCAGGCCAATTTGGCGGGACGCGGGATCTGCGCCTGACTCAGCGACAGCATGGGCTGCAATCGCTCGTGGAGGTGACCATGAGAGGATTCATGAAGCGGCGCGTCGAACAGCAGTCATGCAACATGGCAGCCATGATGGTGCACCTCGATGCCGGCGTCGCAGCGCGTGACGTCTGCGAGGCTGAATTCGTAGCCGCCACGGCGCGTTGCCTGATGTGCGCTCACTCGCTTGCCTGCGACGAATGGCTGGCCGGTTCAAACCGAGCTACGGACGCGCCGTCCTTCTGCCTCAACGCAGAGTTCTTTGCGCGCCATGGCCTGCACGGCCACCGTGCGGGAGGCGCCGCGGGATTGCGATAATCGGCCGATGAGAAGTTCGCGCCGCCAAGTCTTGACGCAGCAGCGAACGCGGAGAGCCGCTGCTCGCACAACATGCCCGAGAGTACCCGGTCCGCGTCAGGTCGCCGCCGAACGTGCTCATCGCTGGCTGATATGAGAAAGATCAAGACAGCGGTGCGTTCGAGTGGGTAAACATTCTATGCTGGAATTCCCGCTAATCAGCTGGCGGCAAGGCCACAGGCAATATCGCCGCAGAACATTCCTGCCCTTGCGCTGATCACGCAGTTGCAAGGAGAACGTCCATGACCGAGCCCCGCAACCGGGTTGTTCAAGTCGCGCGCTTCGGCGGTCCCGACGAGCTGGAGGTCGTCGACGCTCCCATGCCGACGGCCGGCCCCGGCGAGGTGCGGGTCCGTGTGCTCGCATCGAGCGTTGTTTACACCGACGTCACAATCCGGCGTCACCTCTACCCGCAAACGATGCACCTCCGGCCACCATTCGTGCTGGGCTACGACGTGGTCGGGGAAATCGACCAGCTCGGCGATGGCGTCAGGGGCTTCCAGATTGGCGATCGCGTGGCCGACATGACAGTCGTCGGCTCGAATGCTGCCTATCGCACACTCCGGGCCGACGATCTGACGCGTGTGCCGGCGAGCGTCGACGCGGCAGAGGCGGCCACGCTGATCTTGAGCTGGACGACCGCATACCAGCTCCTGCACCGTGCGGCCCGGGTACAGCGAGGCCAACGCGTGCTCGTGCAGGGAGCCGCTGGCGCCGTCGGTCAGGCGCTGCTGACGCTCGGCAGGATGGCCGGGCTCGAACTGTGGGGCACCGCACGCAGCGAGCATACCGGACTCGTCCGCGAACTCGGCGCCACGCCGATCGATTACCAAAGCGAAGACTTCACACGCGTCCTGCCAGGCGGATTCGACGTCATCTATGACGGCGTTGGAGAGGATGGCTATCGCCGCTCGTTCGCAGCGCTCGCGCACGGTGGCCTGCTCTGCGCCTACGGCTACTCGGCGAGCGTGGAGGCGCAGCGTCGCATCTTCACCATCCTGATGTGGATCGCGCGCCTGTATCTGTGGCGGTGGTTGCCCGGCGGCAGGCGTGCCCGCTTCTACTCGATCAATGCGATGCGGGCGCGCCATCCCGCCTGGTTCCGGGAGGACCTGGAGCACCTCTTTGAGCTGCTGGCGACCGGCGCCATCCGGCCGCGCATCGCTAAGCGGATTTCCTTTGAGGAGGTCGCCGAAGCGCATCGCCGTCTCGAAGCGGGCAGTCTCGAGGGCAAGATCGTCCTGTGCCCGGACCTCGGCTCGCGGCTTGACCAGACGCCGCCTGAGCGCAGGCCGGACACTTCCGTGCACTCGTCCTCCGCCGCGGCGCTTGGAGCGCCGACCCCAATTTCGCGCGCGCCGTGACCCAGGATGGTTCGGCTCGGAGTCCGTACTCCGATGGCGTCATCCGATTTGGGTCGGCAGCAGCTATGCTTTGCTCAGCATCAGTGATTCTGCTTTCGGGCTTTGTCGAATTGGCGCATAATTCCGCAGCTGCGTCATGCAGCGAACCCACCATAGGAGGGCAGCATGAAGGCTCTGCTCCTGGCAATTCCGGTTGTGGTGGCGTCTCTTCTCAGCGCTCAGGCTGAGGAGAAAGTAATCAAGATGAAGCTCGTCACAAAAGTCGTGAGTGAAAGTCCTGCTGGTGCACAGGTCTTCGGTGTCACGTTCCAGGAGAACGGGACAATCGGAACGAAGGACTTCTTCGTCAAGCCATCTGGTAACAATGACGAATATGTTGGCCTCAGCACCTACACGTTCGAGGACGGCACGATCACTGCCGCGTTCAGAGGCTGGCCCGAGAAGGGGCGCGAAGTCGGCACCTACATGATTCAGACAGGCACCGGCAAATACGCTGGAGCGAAGGGCGGTGGCGGTTTCGAGGGACTCCCGGACGGCAAGAGCGCCATCAAAGGGGTCGGCATCTGGGACATCACCCTGAACGTCACCCTCCCGCCCAGCCAGTGAAACCCGGCGAGCGCCTTCGGGCGCTCGCTTCACCCGCTTCGAGGGGCCTCGTCTCTTCGACTGACGCAGGGGCGCTGCTGTGCACCATTGCCCTCCCATCAATTCGAGCATGGGGCGGACAGCGGAGTGGGAAAAGCAGAGGGAGAGTGTCGATGATCTTTCGGCAATTGTTCGACCAAACCTCCGGCACCTACAGCTATCTCCTGGCGAGCCGCCGGGGTGGCGAGGCCCTGATCATCGACCCCGTGCTGGAGAAGGTTGATCGCTACGTTCAGCTTCTGCGTGAACTCGATCTGAAGCTGGTCAAGGCGGTCGATACCCATCTTCATGCCGACCACATCACGGGTCTGGGAGTCCTCCGGGATCGCACGCACTGCATCACGGTTATGGGCGAGCAGAGCGGCGTCGATGTGGTCTCGATGCGGGTGACGGAGGGCGACACTATGGAGATCGAGGGCATGGCTCTCGACGTGCTCTACACGCCGGGCCACACTGACGATTCCTACAGTTTCCTCCTGGCGGATCGGGTGTTTACGGGCGACACCCTGTTGATCCGGGGCACTGGGCGTACGGACTTCCAGAATGGCAACCCGCGCGCTCAATACGAGTCCCTGTTCGGCAAGCTTCTAAAGCTGCCGGACGAGACGCTCGTGTATCCCGCCCATGACTACAAGGGCGACACGGTCAGCACCATTGGCGAGGAGAAGGCGTTCAATCCCCGCCTCCAGGTCAAGTCCGTGGACGAGTACGTCGACCTGATGAACAGCCTCAACCTGCCCAATCCCAAGATGATGGATGTCGCCGTTCCGGCGAACATGCATATCGGGCTCGTTCAGGAAGAGGTGAAACGCAAGGGCTGGGCGGTCACGACCGAGGAGGGTCTCGCACTCCTCGGCAGATCGGACATCGTGCTGGTCGATCTTCGCGAGCCGCGCGAACGGGAGAAGTACGGCGCCATTCCCGGCTCGCTGCACGCCCCCTATCCTGATCTGCGCGAGAACGTGCAGAAGGGCGGGATGCTCTATGAGCTTGCCGCGACGAGCGGAAAGCGGGTCGTGTTCTACTGCGCGTTCGGCGAGCGTTCCGCCATGGCCGTGCAGGCGGCGCAAGATGCGGGAATTGCCTTGGCATGCCATCTTCACGGCGGCCTCGATGCCTGGAAGAAGGCGAATGGCCCTGTCGCAAGCTGATACTCCTGGCAGACAGAAGCGCCACGTCACAGGAGTGGGTAAAAATCATCGGCGGAACAGATGTCCCACCCGCCTTGCGATCGCGGATCGGCTGCGCCCTGTCAGGGCCGTAGCACGCCAGACCAAAGTGCTGAACTTGACGCACATAACTGCACAGTTCCGAGGCAGGCGCGCTTGGAGCCCCTCCGAGTGTTGCACGATGGTCACCGCGACCCGTGGCAGGGTCTCGGTATTATGGGGGCACCTACGGACGGCAGGATGAGAGCGGCCTCCCGAAGCGCATCCGCTTGGCAGTCATGATCTCCGGGACGCGCATAGCGGCTGGACGGAGCATAAGCGTCACCGAGCGATATCGTGACGCTGGATGTGAAATGCTTCCATCACGATCACCTCATGGCGTACCGAGATGGATCCTGACTGACTGCTCCTGAGCCCTAACGACGGAGCCCTATATCTGCTCATGCCGGATAGCGCAGGATGGCTGCGAGGGATTCGCCGCCGGGAATGTCCGCCTTGCGGGCGCCGATGACACGCCCCCCTGTCGCGAGGACCCGGGCGGCGATCTCATCGACCAGGCCATAGTTCGAGGCGCTGGCCTGTTGGGCAAATACAATGCCGCCGTGCTCGTCGATCGAACCGGGGATTGTTTCATCGATGTCCACCAGGATCGAGTCGATGGCCCCCACGGTCGCGGCCTTGGCCGCTTGGGCGAGGTCCGTGGTCGTCCGTCCCTGGCCGGAGCGAGTCTCAAAGAGACTTCTCCAGGCCGCGAGTTCATCGCGGTAGATACCGTCGAGAATTGTCCGCGCCTGATCCCCGAGTTGGGCGTCGGTCATGGCCTCAGGGCTGCCCTCGATTATGGCCTCGGCCAGGTGACTGTAGGTGTTGACCGACCGATAGATCGACGCCAGGGGTTCGGCGGCAGCCAGGATCAGCGGGATCCCACTGCCAGCCAAAAGAGGCCGTAGCGTCCTGTCGACGTTACGTGCGAACTGCCGCAGAAGAACCTTCTGTCCTTCAGCCCCATGGATCCGCCCACTTGGCCAATGGTCGACGATGCCTGTGCCTTGCACGGCTCTGCCGGCGTCTTCGGGCATGCCCTCGACATGGATGACTTGCGCTGGCAGGTCTGGGGCAACTTCGATGACGCGAATGGATTTCTGTGCGAGAGCCAATACGTAGCAAGCCTGGGGGAAGCTGATGCTGCGGAGCAGCGGCTTTACGTGAAACCGGTCAGAGACCTCTACACGCGACTCGAGCGCATTCGGAACACGGAACGTCCGCACATTATCGGGCGTCGCGAAGATCGCAAGGCTATGGGCCTGATACCGCCAGAACTCGTCATCATCGATGAGATCATCGAGCTGTTCGGCAATTGCACTGATCTGGTTTTCGCCGATGCCGGCTGCCTCGAGCTGCCGGGCGGCCTCCTTCGCGAGGTTCTTCAAGGAAATCCGATCTGCCTGAGCCTTCTGGGTCACGGGCGTCGTCCGCACGTAAATGGAGACGCAGGCGTCTCCCCGTTGGGAGGTCAAGGCGTTGATTTCAGCTGGCGTCGGAATATCGACATACAACATTGTTCTGCTCCTTAAGTCTCTGGATGAGTGCAAGTGTGTAGGTGTAGACCTGCATGTGTCGGGCTACATGGCAGTCAAGACGGCCGACAGCTATGGGCCACGGTGAATCAGGGATCGTTCGGCAGAGATCCCGAAGTATTCAACTTCTCCTCTGGCGCCTTGGTTCACGCTCCAGCTTTAGTGCAGCGGATCGCTCCGCGATGAGGAGCCCCAGCCACCGCTCCCGACGAGATTGCTGCCAGGGTCGCCGACGCGAACGGATGACGTGGAGTAGGCTTCGTAAGCAGGCTCTTGCATCGCATCCAGCACGCTTGCCGCAACAACGGCCAGGACGATGGCGGCCACCACGGACAGGATCATGATTCTCATCCGGCTATCCTCCCGGCTTGATAATCCTGATAAGTTTCCTTTGCGACCCACGCGGCGAAAGCCGTGACAACGATTCCGTAAATGGCGAGAATTGAGTCGTCGGCGACGAACATCGACCCGAGCACGCCAAGAGCCAGACACAGGCCAGTAAACATCACGGCAGCCAAAAGAGCCGCACGCGGGCGTGTCGTGACGTTCCCGCTTTCTGCGCGCGAGGCGCTGCTCCGCTGGAGCGGCGACGCATTTGCCGCCGCGACGCGAGACAACCGACGCTCCTCCACCATGCAGGCCGGAGGGGAAAATGCCACCATACCCCATTGCGCGGAGACAGGAGCGATCCGGTGCGTCGAGGTCAAAGCTTTGGTCCGGGCCGCCATATCTTCGTAGACGGTATCCCTCCCGACGCATTCACGAGTCCTGAGCGTAGGCCCGATACCGAGGCAATTCTCCGTTCGGATGGAGAGTTCTGCAGCCTGAATGGCGTAAAAGGGAGCAGGGGTGGAGTCTCGTGTCGCGTTCAGCCGAATGGTGACAGGCCCAAGTGAAAATGGATCGCTGCCGAAGAAGCCGGGACTGGAGGCAGGCCGGGACAGCACGTGCCGTGACAGGGGCTCCAGAAGCTTGCGGTCTAAAACGGTCAATCTCTGCTCTCTCGTGACAAGGCCGCGCACGCAGCCGAGCGATGAGCTCGCGATACGCATGCGGCAACGGATCCCCTCGAACGGGGGCTGATGGTTCAGGAAGGAAGAATGATCGAGGCCCGAATGGCGAGGGCGCGCGGTGCGGCAGCCTTCGGGCTCAGTCGCCTGCGAAGAGGCGGCCCGCGCGGAAAGACATCATGTGGCGCGATGTGATCATGATGTATTGGATGTATGGAGCAACAAAGAAAATGCAAGTCGGTGCGAAGAGTTCACCATGCGTTCTGAAGAGTTGACGACGCTCGGTGGTGGTGCCGGGCAGATGCGTGGGCGAGCATTGGCTGGATCGCATGGCCGGGCGGGGCCTCGGCCGAGCCAAGCGCCGTTTGATCGGTCGCTTGCCTTGCCTTGCGGGTGTAACGAAATGTTCAGCGAGAATCGGGCCTCTACGAGCTTGTTCCGGATATTTCTGTTCGCGAATGCGATCGCAGGACGTCTCCGGTGCGACGGGAACTTCCACTCTTCGCGTGATTGCCGCACCGCCTCATGGATGAAACGGGAATGAGCGCGTCGAAGGCCGTCTCGCACCCTCCCGGCGCCGGCACCGATGCAGCGCCACGCCAGGAGGCACCGGTAATCATCGACACGGACGCACAGGCGCGGATCGGCCTGGGCGTCTTGCTCGTCGCGGTCGCAGGATACGTCGACGCCGTTGGTTACATCGCGCTCGGTGGCTTCTACGCGTCGTTCATGAGCGGTGCCAGCATTTCGCTGGGCATCGGGATGAGCGAAGCCCACTGGAATGCGGTCTATCAGGCAGGCCTTCTCATCACAGCCTTTCTCGTCAGCGCGACCACCGCAACGATCATAGGCGGACTCACGGGGGGCTGGGCGTTGCCGATCGTGCTGCTGCTCGAGGGCGGCTTGCTTGCCTTCTCCGTGGCCCTCGCCGGGTTCGGGTGGTCTCGAGCCGATGCAATCCTTCCCGTCGTGGCGGCCATGGGAGTTCAGAATACCGCTTTGCACTCTGTGGGAGGCGTGCGTCTGGGCGTGACCTTCATGACGGGCACGCTCGTGAGCGTGGGCCAGGGGCTCGGGAGAGCTCTCCTCGGGCGCGGCAGGCCGTGGAGCTGGGCTCCGCATGCTCTCCTGTGGTGTGCATTCACTGCGGGCGCCGGCAGCGGTGCGATCCTCTACGCGATGTTCGGCTTCAAGGCCGTGTCGGCCCCGGCTGCTCTCGTGGCGGCCATGGGCGTGCTCTTCATGGTGATGGTCTTCTTCAAGAGGCGCCGCCACAGACGGATCCAGTCGGCGGGTGCACTTTGATGACCGACATTCGCGGCGAGCAGGGAATGCCGAAAACCACGGCGGGGGAGGGCCCCCGCGCCTCTCGACGAATGGACTGCGGGCACAGCCGGCTTGACCCGGCGACCTCGTGCGCCGCAAACTCGACCCGGCTCCTTCGGGGCCTGTCACGCCTGTTCCGCCGCTGCTCTGAGGTCCCGGTTTGTCCTTCATCTCACCAAACCCTTTCACCACGCGCCCCGAGATCGATGGGACCTTCGGCGTCGTCGCCTCCACGCACTGGATCGGAACGGCCGTCGGGATGGGGATCCTGGAACGCGGCGGCAACGCCTTCGATGCGGCAGTCGCGACGGCCTTTACCCTCCAGGTTGTGGAGCCGCATCTCAATGGCCCGGGCGGAGACGTGCCGCTCATCGTGTATGACGTGAAGCGTGGAAAACCGGAGGTGATCTGCGGGCAGGGGCCAGCGCCGGCCGGAGCCACCATTCCCTATTACCGGTCGCTCGGCCTCGATCTCGTGCCGGGCACCGGATTGCTCGCGGCATGCATTCCCGGTACCTTCGATGCCTACATGCTGCTCCTGCGGGATTACGGCACAATGCGCCTCGGTGACGTGCTGGCGCCGGCGATCTCCTATGCCCGGAACGGCTACCCGCTCGTCGAGCGCATCTGCGCCACGATCGAGACCGTCGAGGGCCTCTTCCGGGAACACTGGCCCACCTCCGCGGCCCTTTATCTTCCAAACGGTCGCGTTCCGAAGCCTGGCGATCTGTTTCGCAATCCCGTCCTCGCGGACACCTATGCCCGGGTGCTATCCGAGGCCGAAGCGGCCGGTGGCGATCGTGAGCGGCAGATCGAGCGAGCCCGCCAGGTCTGGTCGCAAGGGTTCATCGCCGAGGCGATTGATCGCTATTGCCGCACCCAGGAGGTCATGGATGTCTCCGGTCACCCGCATCGCGGCGTCCTGACCGGCGCGGACATGGCGGCTTGGCAGGCGACGGTAGAGGCGCCACTCTCGTATGCATATGGTCGCTATACCGTCCTGAAGCCGGGACCCTGGGCGCAGGGACTGGTCACTCTGCAGCAGCTTGCGCTGATGAAGGGCTTCGCGCTCGACGGTCTCGATCCGGCAGGCCCGGATTTCATCCATCTCCAGGTCGAGGCCGCGAAGCTCGCCTTTGCGGATCGCGACACTTTCTATGGCGATCCGGCCTTCGTCGAGGTGCCGGTCGAGACTCTCCTGTCGGACGCTTACAACGACGAGCGCCGCTCGCTCATCGCGGATCGCGCGTCACTCGACCTGCGCCCCGGCACCGTCCCGGGCTTCGGAAAACGAATTGCCGTGCGCGCCACGCAGGGCGCGCGCGAAGCCGTCGGGGCTTCCGGGGCGGGCGAGCCGACGGTCGGCCGCATGGGGCAATCCCGCGGCGACACGGTGCATTTCGACATCATCGACCGGATGGGCAACATGATCAGCGGCACGCCGTCCGGAGGATGGCTGCAATCGTCGCCGATCATCCCGGAACTCGGCTTCTGCCTCGGGACGCGCGCGCAGATGTTCGTGCTCGACGAGGAGCATCCGGCGGCACTCCAGCCCGGGAAGCGCCCGCGCTCGACGCTCTCGCCCACGATGGCATTGCGCGACGGCGAGCCGTATCTCTCGTGGGGCACGCCCGGCGGGGACCAGCAGGATCAGTGGATCCCGCAATTCTTCCTCAGGCATGTCCATGCCGGGATGAATCTCCAGGAGGCGATCGATGCCCCTGCGTGGCACACGGAGCATTTCCCGTCCTCCTTCTGGCCGCGGACCTCGCGACCGGGCGTCATCGTCGTGGAGGGTCGGGTGCCGGCGGCAACGGTCGAGGAACTTCGCCGGCGCGGCCACATCGTCGAAGTCGGTCCGGACTGGTCGGAGGGACGGCTGACGGCTGCGTCGCGGGACGGAACCCGCCTCCGAGCCGCCGCGAACCCGCGCGGCATGCAGGGTTACGCGGCCGGCCGGTAAGGCCGCTGCGACTGTCGTTCGCGGACCATGGGAGAGACGAACAGTGACCTGGTCGATCGTTTCCCGGGATAAGAAAACCGGACATTTTGGAATCGCGGTGTCGACCTGCGCCTTCGCGGTCGGCGCGCGGGTGCCTTTCATCGCAACCGGCGTCGGCGCGATCGCATCGCAGGCCTTCGTGAATCCATTCTATGGCTATCGCGGACTCGAATTGTTGCGCGCCGGCGCGAGCGCGGAGGACATGATCCGGATTGTCACGAGCGCCGATCAGGGACGCAGCCAGCGGCAGGTTCACGCGGTCGATCGAAACGGACTCTTCGCGGCCTATACCGGAGACGGCTGCGTGCCCTGGTGCGGGCATCTCGTGCGGGACACTTTCTCGGTTGCCGGCAACATGCTCGCCGGACCGGAGGTCATCGAGGCAACCGCAGAGGTATTCGCGGCGTCACAGCATCTGCCGCTCGCACAGCGCTTCCTCGCGGCCCTGAAGGCAGGCGAGGCAGCCGGCGGCGACAAGCGCGGAAAGCAATCCGCCGCACTCCAGATCCACGACGACGAGGAATATCCCTACATCGATATCCGGGTCGATGATCATCCGGATCCGCTGACCGAACTCGCTCGCCTCGAGGAAGTTGGCCGCGGCCGTTACCTGCACTACAGGAAGTTCATGCCGTCTCGGCACAATCCCGCCGGGATCACGGATCGCGACGAACTCGAACGGCGCATCGCAGAGTCGATGGTGGCCGAAGAGAAGGAGAATGCGTCCGCATGACCGAGCCTCTCCTCGACGTGCGAGACCTCGAGGTCGTCTTTTCGGGCCAGGACGGCCGCACGACCCGCGCCGTCGACGGAGTGAGCTTTTCCGTCGAGGCGGGGCGGACCCTCGGCATCGTTGGAGAATCTGGCTGCGGGAAAAGCGTGACGTCGCTCGCGATCATGGGGCTCCTGCCGAAGGGCAGCGCCCGGGTTTCTGGACAAGTCCGGTTCGAAAAAAAGGATCTCCTGAAGCAGAGCGACCGCACTCTGCGTGACCTGAGGGGCAATCGCCTCGCGATGATCTTCCAGGAGCCGATGACGTCGCTCAACCCGTCCTATACGGTGGGCGATCAGATCGTCGAGGCGATTGTTCAGCACCGCGACGTCTCGCGAAAGGACGCGGATCGGCGTGCGATCGACATGCTCCGCCGCGTCCGGATTCCGAATCCGGAGGCTCGCTTCCACGATTACCCGCATCGCTTGTCCGGCGGCATGCGCCAGCGGGTGATGATTGCAATGGCGCTTGCCTGCGACTCGAAGCTCCTCATTGCCGATGAGCCCACGACGGCGCTCGACGTCACGATTCAGGCGCAGATCCTCGAGCTCATGCGCAAGCTCCGTGAGGAGAGTTCGGCTGCGATCATCCTCATCACCCATGATCTCGGCGTGGTGGCGGAAGTGTGCGACGAGGTGATCGTCATGTATGCCGGCCAGGTGGTCGAGCGGGCTTCCGTTGACGAGCTCTTCCGGTTCCCGCAGCATCCTTATACGGTTGGGCTTCTCGGCGCGTTGCCGAGACTCGAGCACCGCCGTCCACGGCTTGCCGCGATTCAGGGTGCCGTCCCCAACATGTCGGCGCCCTTGCAGGGATGCCGTTTCCAGGCCAGGTGTCCGTTCAGGATTTCGCAATGTGAGGAAATGCCGCCACTTGCCGAGATCGAGGGAGGACATCTTTCGCGCTGCTGGCGTGCGCCGCTGGAGAGGCTCGTCGCGTGATGGTGATGGTTCCCCTCGTAACGCTGTCACCCTCACCCGGACGCTTTGCCCCTTGTAGGAGAGGCCGCCCGAGTTTGGCAGAACGAACCCAAATGTACCTTCACCTCTCTCTTGACGGGAGAGGTCGCCCCGAAGGGGCGGGTGAGGGGGGAAACGCCGCGCTTTGTCGCGAATGGGATGAAACCCAATCATGACGGCGCCCGTCCTGGAGGTCGAGAATCTCGTCAAGCATTTCGCGGCGACACGTTCCGCCTTCGGGCGTCCGCTGACGACCGTCAAGGCGGTCGACGGTGTTTCGTTCGCTCTCAAATCTGGCGAGACGCTTGCCATCGTCGGAGAATCCGGCTGCGGCAAGTCGACGGTCGGGCGTCTCGTGATGCGGCTCATTCCCGCGACCGACGGACGGATCCTGCTCGACGGCGAGGACGTGACGACGCTCGACGATCGCAAGTTCAGGCCCTATCGGCGCAAGATCCAGCTCATCTTCCAGGATCCGTTTGCATCCCTCAATCCACGCATGACGGTCGGGGAGATTCTTTCCGAGCCGCTGATGCTCCACGGCATCGTGCCGGCTGGCGAGCGACGCTCGCGCGTTGCGGAACTGTTGCACCTCGTCGGCCTCCAGCCACACCAGGGCGCTCGCTATCCGCACGAATTCTCCGGGGGGCAGCGCCAGCGGATCGTGATCGCCCGGGCTCTTGCAGTCGAACCAAAGATCATCGTCTGCGACGAGGCCGTTTCGGCTCTGGACGTCTCGATCCGCGCCCAGATTCTCAACCTCCTCAAGGATCTTCAGGCACGGCTCGGCCTTGCCTACATCTTCATCTCGCATGACCTCGGCGTGGTAAAGCATATCGCCGACCGGATCGCGGTCATGTATCTGGGCCGCATCGTCGAGACCGGCTCATCCGACGAGGTCTTCGCCGATCCGCGGCATCCCTATACGCGAGCCCTTCTGTCGGCCATCCCGGTCGCGTCGCCTGCGGCCCGGCGCGAGCGCCGCATCCTGGAAGGAGATGTTCCAAGCCCGATCCATCCGCCTCCGGGCTGCCACCTGCATCCGAGATGTCCCTATGCCACCGATCTGTGCCGGCGCGACAGGCCCATGCTCGAGGATGACGGCACGGGACATGCCAGCGCATGTCATTTCTGGCGGGAACTGCCCTCGGCGGCCGACGCCCTTCCCCGTGAGGGCCGCGTCGACCCGCGCCTCGAGCGCCTCTTCGGAGCCTTTGCGGCCGGAGAGCCATGACCCGGCTTTGCATGGCACGCGAAGTGCTTACAATCGTGGGGCGCCAATGAACGACAACCGCGTCCGATCGGGACGCGAACCAGGGAGAAGAGGATGAGGAGAACGCTCGTCGCCGGGCTCGCCAGCTTTGCAGCCATTGTCGCAAGTGCCGGGTTCGCACAGGCACAGACGAATATCAGGATCGGGCTCGCGGAGGATCCCGATGTGCTCGATCCGACACTCGCCAGGACCTATGTGGGCCGGATCGTCTTCGCGTCCCTTTGCGACAAGCTGTTCGACATCGACGAGAAGCTGAATCTCGTCCCGCAGCTCGCGCTCTCGCACGAGATCTCTCCGGATGGAAAGCAGGTGACGATCAAGCTCCGCCCGAACGTCAAGTTTCACGATGGCGAGCCGATGGATGCGGAAGCCGTGAAGTTTTCGCTTGACCGGCATCTGACGATGCAGGGCTCCTTCCGCAAGCCGGAACTCGCGGCTGTGGACAGGGTCGAGGCCGTCGATCCCACGACGGTCCGGCTCGTCCTCAAGACACCCTTCTCGCCGCTCCTGGCGCAACTCACCGACAGGGCCGGCATGATCGTTTCCCCGAAGGCCGCCAAGGAGGCTGGTGATAGGTTCGGCCAGCAACCGGTCTGTGCGGGTCCCTTCAAATTCGTCGAGCGTGTGCAGCAGGATCGGATTGTTCTCGAGAAGTTTGCCGATTACTGGGACAAGGACCGAATCTACATCGATCGTGTCACTTTCCTTCCGATCGCGGACTCGACCGTACGCCTCGCGAATCTGAAGGCAGGACAGCTCGATCTCATCGAGCGTGCGCTCGCGACCGACATCAAGGAGATCCGCTCGAACGCGAGCCTGAAGCTCGTCGCGATCACGGAACTCGGCTATCAGGGCATGACGATCAATATCGCGAATGGCGAGGCTTCCAAGGGGCCGCTCGGCCAGGATGCGCGCGTCAGGCAGGCTCTGGGACTGGCGATCGACCGTGAAGCGATCAACCAGGTCGTCTTCAACGGCGAGTTCGTGCCGGGCAACCAATGGGTCAGCCCCGAAAATCCATATTACCAGGAATCGCTGCCAGTTCCGAGCCGCGACGTCGAGAAGGCGAAGGAGCTCCTTCAAGAGGCCGGCGTCAAAACCCCGGTCACGGTCGATTTCATGGTGCCCAACAATCCCGAGGTCCGCGCGGTGGCTGAGGTGATCCAGGCCATGGCCGCCGAAGCCGGATTCGACATGAAGATCCGGATCGTGGAGTTCGCCACCGGCCTCAAGGAAGCCGAGGATGGCCGCTATCAGGCCTTCATGCTGGCCTGGTCGGGACGGACGGATCCCGACGGCAACGTCTACAGCTTCCACAAGACGAAGGCGCCGCTGAACTACAGCGGCTACTCCGACGCGCAAGCCGATGCATGGCTCGACGAGTCGCGCGTCAAGAGCGATCCGAAGGAACGCAAGGCGATCTACGAGAAGCTTGCGCAGAAGCTGCTGAGCGAAGGCGGAATCCAGTACCTCTACCATCGCAAGATCCTGATCGCGCATTCGAACAAGGTCGAGGGCTATAAGCAGATGCCCGACGGCCTCGTGCGCCTCCAGGGCGTGAAAATGAAGTAGAGCCGGCATGGGCATCGGGCCGCCGCTTCGCGGCCCGATGCCGTCTGGTCGGCTAACGAAGCGAAACATCCCGATTCACGTCATGGATCTCGGAGCGATGTAAGACCGCGATGCTCACCCTGATCGGCAAACGCCTCGTTCAGCTCGTCCCGACCCTGTTCTTCGTCTCGGTGATCATCTTTTCGCTGCAGCAACTGCTACCGGGCGACCCGGCGCTGATCATGGCGGGGGAGGAGAGGGACCCGGCAGTCATCGAGCAGATCCGCCGCCAGTATCGCCTCGATCAGCCCGTGCCGGTCCAGTATCTCTACTGGATTAAGGGCGTCCTGACCGGCGATCTCGGCGAGTCGATGCGCCTGAAGACCTCGGTGGGTGATCTGATCATCCAGAAGCTTCCGGTGACGCTACAGCTTGCCACCATGGCGATGGTCATTGCGCTCGTGATCGGGATCAGCGCCGGGATCATCTCCGCGGTCAAGAAGGATACCGTGTGGGACTATGCCGTGAACGTGCTGGCGCTTTGGGGCATCTCGACCCCGAACTTCTGGCTCGGGATCATGATGATCTTCCTGTTTGCGGTGACGCTCGGCTGGCTGCCGGCCTCGGGCTACGTTCCGCTCTGGGAAGACTGGCGTCAGAGCCTTGCGACTACGATCATGCCCGCCTTCGTGCTCGGCAACGCGATCGCCGGAGTCATCATGCGGCATACGCGAAGTGCGATGCTCCAGGCCCTGCAGAGCGATTACGTGCGCACGGCCCGCGCGAAGGGCCTTGCGGAGCGCCGCGTGGTCCTGAAGCACGCCATGCGCAATGCGCTGACGCCGGTCATCACGCTCGGGGCTCTCGAATTCGGAACTCTCCTGTCGGGCGCGGTGCTCACCGAACAGATCTTCACGATCCCGGGCTTCGGCAAGCTGATTGTCGATGCGGTCTTCAACCGTGACTACGCAGTCGTGCAGGGCGTGGTGCTCGTGACGGCGACGACCTACATCGCCCTCAACCTCCTGGCAGATATCGGCTATATTCTCGTCAATCCGAGGCTGAGGTCATGAGCACGGCGACTGCCTCAGGGACGAGCACCCATGATCGGGAACCCCGGCATCCCGGCGCCGAGGTCATGGATCCAACTACGGCCCCGGCACCCGAAACGGCCGATTCCGCATTCGCAATCGAGAGTCCCAGCCGACGGGCCTTACGCCGGCTCGCGCATCGCAAGGGTGCGATGGTAGCCCTCGGCATAATCGTTCTGATCATCCTCGTCGCGATTTTTGCGCCATTGATCGCGCCCTACGATCCGGCCCAGCAGAGCTGGTCAGCCGTGCGCAAAGCGCCTTCGGCGGCCCATTGGTTCGGGACGGACGAGGTCGGCCGCGACATCCTCAGCCGTATCATCTACGGCGCTCGCGCATCGCTCTCCGCCGGTGTCATATCGGTTGCGATCGCGATCGCCGTCGGCGTGCCGCTCGGCCTCCTGGCAGGTTACGTCGGCGGGCTGCTCGACGGGCTGATCAGCCGCCTGACGGACGCGATGCTGGCCTGCCCCTTCCTGATCCTCGCGATCGCGCTCGCGGCTTTCCTGGGCCCGAGTCTCGGAAACGCCATGATCGCGATCGGCATCACGGCCACGCCGATCTTCGTCCGGCTGACGCGCGGGCAGGTGCTATCCGTCAGATCCGAGGATTACGTCGAGGCCGCCCGGGCGATCGGGAACCCGCATTGGCGCATCGCCGTGCGCCACATCCTGCCAAACGTGCTGCCGCAACTGCTCGTCCAAGCGACGCTCACGATTGCGGCCGCCGTGATCGCCGAGGCGAGCCTGTCCTTCTTGGGACTCGGCCAGCAGCCGCCTGCACCCTCCTGGGGTTTCATGCTGAACGCCGCTCAGCGCTTCCTCACGAATGCACCCTGGATGGCGGTGTGGCCGGGCCTCGCGATCTTCATCACCGTCCTCAGCTTCAATCTGCTCGGCGACGGCTTGAGGGATGCCCTCGATCCGCGCGCGAAGTGAAAGCTCGGCCATTCGATTGGGTCGCGCACGGAGTCCCGTTGCGCGGCACTCCGGCTCTCCATACGTGACATCGCGGCTCATCTCGACTACCCCGAGCAGCAAATCGGGAGTCGATCATGGATGCCCTCAGGACGGAAACCGGAGCCGTTTCGCATGACGAGCGCCTCGACCGCTTGGCGCTCATTGCCGTTCACGTCGGCCTCGGACTGAGGCCCGGACAGGAACTCGTCATGACGGCCCCGGTCGAGGCGCTGCCACTCGCACGACGCATCACGGAACACGCCTATCGGGCCGGCGCTTCACTCGTCACGACCCTGTTCGAGGACGAGGAGGCGACGCTCGCTCGATTCCGGCTGGCGCCGGACGAGAGCTTCGACAAGACGAATGGTTGGCTCTACGACGCGATGGCCGCAGCCTACCGGAGCGGTGCGGCGCGCCTCGCGATCCGCGGCGACGATCCGGCTCTCCTGGCCGGGCAGGATCCCGACAAGGTCGCCCGCGCGAACCGGGCCCGCTCGCAGGCCTACCGCCCGGCGCTCGAGCTCATCACGCAATATGCGATCAACTGGAGCATCGTGGCCTATGCGACGCCCGCCTGGGCGAAAGCCGTGTTCCCCGATGAGCCGGAGCACCGGGCCGTTGCGCTCCTGTGGGACGCGATCTTCGCGGCATCCCGCGTCGATGGCGCGGATCCGGTTGCTTCATGGCGGGAGCACAATCGGAGCCTTCAGGCCCGGTGCGATCTCCTGAATGCGAAGCAGTACCGGACCTTGCACTTCAAGGGCGAGGGGACTGACCTGCAGGTCGGCCTCGCCGACGGCCATCTCTGGCTCGGCGGATCGACGGCAGCGCAGAACGGGATCGTGTGCAACCCCAACATCCCGACCGAGGAGGTGTTCACGACACCCCACAAGGACCGGGTCGAGGGAACCGTGCGGAGTACGAAGCCGCTCTCCTATCAGGGCACGCTGATCGAGGACATCGCCGTGCGCTTCGAGGGCGGGCGGATCGTCGAGGCGCGGGCTCGCACCGGAGAGGAGGTGCTCCGCAAGGTGCTCGAGACCGATGACGGTGCCCGCCGGCTCGGCGAAGTGGCGCTCGTGCCCTATTCCTCCCCGATCTCGCGGTGCGGTCTTCTGTTCTTCAACACGCTCTTCGACGAGAACGCGGCAAGCCACATCGCGCTCGGTCAGGCTTACAGCAACTGCCTGCAGGGCGGTCTCGCGATGAGCGCGGAGGAACTTGCTGCCAGAGGCGCAAATTCGAGCCTGATCCATATCGACTGGATGATCGGCTCGCAGAGCATCGACATCGATGGCATTACCGCGGCCGGCGAAGCCGAGGCGGTTATGCGTTCGGGCGAGTGGGTTTCCTGAATCGTGACATCTGGCGGGACGTCCGGGGACGGCCCGCTCGTTCAGCAATGCCGAGGTCAGCAGACGCGAGGTGCCTCCTCAGCGCTCCCAGGATGGCCTCGGCCCCGATTGCGCCCTTGCTCCGTCCATGCTCCATGCGCCGGGCCCGGTGAAGACGAGGAGCAGGAAGACGAAGCAGTAGAGGATGGCAGCATCGCCCCCGTTGTTGGTCGGGAACAGGTCTTTCGGAGCGTGAAACATCCAGTAGGCAGCGGCCATCTCGCCCGCGACAACGAAGGCCACTGGTCGGGTGAACAAGCCGAGGATCAACAGGATCCCGCCGACCAGCTCGATAACGGCACCGATCCAGAACAGTGAGAACATGGGGGGTAAGGGATTCCCCGAGGGCGGGAACCCAAACAGTTTCTGGGACCCGTGCAGCAGGAATATCAGCGCCGCCACGATGCGCAGGACCGCTAAGGCCTGAGGGGCCCAGCGATTGAGGCCGCTATTCGTATCCAGCATTCCATTCTCCATCAGTAGAATTCATCAAGGGCTTCGGACGAGGCTCCGATCGTTTGGCGCGACAACGCATCCGCGGGACGCTGGCTCCATGGGCCGTGCCATTTCCGAACTGGCTGCACCTGTGCCCGGAGGGGCGAGGCAGATCCCGTCAGTCAGGGGGAGAAGCCAGAGAGGCGGCTCCATGCAGGTGGAGCCGCCTCTCTCGTTTTTACGCGAACGCGTCCTCCCGGGTCACCGCGAGGCGCCTTACCGGAAGGTCCGTCAGGCGACCTCCAGCCGGAGATTGACGTTGCCGCGGGTCGCATTGGAATAGGGGCAGATCTGGTTCGCCATCTCGACGAGACGCTCGGCCTGGGCGCGGTCGGTCCCCGGCATTGCTACCCGAAGCCCGACATCCAGACCGAAGCCCCCTTCGGAACGCGGACCGATCCCGACGGTAGCAGTCACGGTCGTGTCAGGCGGAACCGGGACCTTCTCCTTCCCGGCTGCGACCTTCAGAGCACCCAGGAAGCAGGCGGAATAGGCAGCGGCGAAGAGCTGCTCGGGATTGTTCCCCTCGCCCCCGCCGCCCCCGAGCTCCTTCGGGGTTGCCAGCTTCACGTCCAAGCTGCCGTCAGCCGTCTTGGCTCTTCCGTCACGGCCACCGGTCGCGGTGGCCTGTGTGGTGTATTTCACATCGACTGGCATGGGGTGTCTCCTTCGAGTGGGTGGGCGCCTCCCGAATCGGAGGGCGCCGCGCTACGAGGGGTGCCCGAGACGCTACTCCGCCGCCTGCGGGATCACTTCGGCAGGGGAGAGGCCCATGCGCTCCGCGACCCCGAGGCCGTAGGCCTTGTCCGCCAGATAGAAGTGCACGATCTGGCGCTTCACGATCTCGGCCCGCACACCCTGCATGGCCTCGGCGATGTTGTCCATCAGCCTTCCCTGCTGTTCCGGCGTCATCAGCCGGAAGAGATTGCCGGGCTGGGTGTAATCATCATTGCCGGCGCGGTGATCGTAGCGGTCCGCATCGCCGGAAATGGCGAGCGGCGGCTCGGCAAAGCGCTTATCCTCGACCGGGCCGTTGAACGAGTTCGGCTCATAATAGGCGTTCCCGCGCTTCGGGATCTCCATCAGCATCGATCCGTCGGCATGATAGTGATGGACCGGGCAGCGCGGCCGGTTCACGGGCAGCATCTCGTAATGCGTGCCGACGCGATAGCGATGCGCGTCCGCATAGGCGAAGATCCGTCCCTGCAGCATCTTGTCCGGCGAGAAGCCGATCCCGGGTACGATGTTGGAGGGCGAGAACGAGGATTGCTCGACCTCGGCGAAGTAGTGCTCCGCGTTACGATTGAGCTCAAGGATACCGACCTCGATCAGCGGGTAATCGGCATGTGGCCAGACCTTCGTGATATCGAAGGGATTGTAGGGTGTCTTCTCGGCATCCGCTTCGGGCATGATCTGAACGCAGAACCGCCAGCGCGGGAATTCGCCACGCTCGATCGCCTCATAGAGGTCGCGCTGAGCGCTCTCCCGGTCCTTCGCGACGACGGCTTCGGCTTCCCGGTTCGTCCAGGTCTCGATGCCCTGCAGCGACTTGAAGTGGAACTTCACCCAGAAGCGCTCGCCCGCCTCGTTGAGGAACGAGTAAGTGTGCGATCCATAGCCGTTCATCGCGCGGTAGTTCTGCGGCAGCCCGCGATCCGAGAACAGGATCGTGACCTGGTGCAGGCTCTCCGGGGACAGGGACCAGAAGTCCCACATCGCGGTCGGCGACCGAAGATTCGTAGACGGATGGCGCTTCTGCGTGCGAATGAAATCGGGGAATTTCAGCGGATCGCGGACGAAGAAGACCGGCGTGTTGTTGCCGACGAGGTCCCAGTTGCCTTCCTCTGTGTAGACCTTAAGGGCGAAGCCGCGCACGTCGCGCTCGGCATCCGCCGCGCCACGCTCGCCAGCCACCGTCGAGAAGCGCAGGAACACCTCGCTCGACTTGCCGATCTGCGACAAGAATTTCGCCTTCGTGTACTGCGTGACGTCGTGCGTGACGGTCAGCGTCCCGTAGGCGCCGGAGCCCTTTGCGTGCACGACCCGCTCCGGAATGCGCTCCCGGTTCTGGTGCGCGAGCTTTTCGACGAGCTGGTAATCCTGCAGCAGCACCGGCCCGCGCGCGCCAGCCGTGACCGAGTTCTGGTTGTCGGCAACCGGCGCGCCGGCGGTGGTCGTCAATGTGGGAGTGGGGTCACTCATTCCGATCCTCCTGTGAAGCTTGGCCGGCACCATGGCAGGGAAGGGCGATCAGGGCAAATCGCATTGTCTTTCATCCACGATCAGATAACCTGATCACGTGATCACCCTTCGCCAGCTTCGCTATTTCGAGGCGCTCGCCCGTACGCGCCATTTCAGGCAGGCAGCTCAGCAATGTGCCGTGACCCAGCCGGCCCTTTCGATGCAGGTTCGCGAACTCGAGCGGGAACTCGGGGTCGAACTCGTGGAGCGTGGCATCGGCCCGGTATCCCTGACTCCGACGGGGCAGGAGATCGCGCGACGGGCCGAGGAGATCCTGATGCAGGTGCGGGAACTTGCAGAGCAGGCCCATCTTCGGCGCGGCCCGCTGATGGGACCGTTTCGCCTTGGGCTCATCCCCTCCGTCGCGCCCTATCTCCTTCCGCGCCTGCTCTCGCTGGCGGAGCAGGCTCATCCCTCTCTCGATCTGCAGATCCGGGAGACCCAGACCGCCACTCTGTTGGAGGAACTCACCCGCGGTGACCTGGATGCCGCCGTGCTGGCTCTTCCCGTGGGACAGGCGGGCATCGAGAGCGAGAAGTTGATCGAGGACCGGTTTCTGATCGCCGTCGAGGCTCGAGCCGAAGAGAACTGGACGAACTACCCGGATCTACGCCTCCGGATACAGGAGGAGCGGCTCCTGCTGCTGGAGGAGGGGCACTGCCTGCGTGAGCAGGCGCTCCACTATTGCCAACTCGCGCGCGTTCAGGCCCGGCAGGCTCTTGCCGCAACCTCGCTGACGACGATCATCCAGATGGTGGCGGCGGGTCGCGGCATCACGCTGCTGCCGGAGATCTGCGCAGAGGCCGAGGTCGATCGGCGCCGTGTCGCGCTCATTCCGTTTTCCGACGATGCCCCGTCCCGCACGATCGGGCTGGCATGGCGGCGTACATCGGCGAGGCGTCCGGACTGTTGCGCTCTCGCGACGCTCATCCGGCAATCCTGGCCGGTCCGGACGAACGACGTGCGACAGGGCGAGAGCGGAAAGGCACAATCAGAGAAGCACGGAGGGTTTCGGTAGCGGCTTCGAACGCGCGCGGGATGCGAACAGTGCGTCCCGCACGGCGCGGTGGATGGCCTGCGCCTCATAGGGCTTCGCCAGGAGCGGAAATTCCGATTCCGTCGCGCGCGTGGCCGCCTCGTCGAACCCGGTCGCGAGAATGATGGGCAGGTGCGGCCATTGCCGCCGGATCGCATGAGCAAGATCGAGCCCATCCTGCTCTCCGGGCATCACGAGGTCTGCAAACACCAGATCCAGCCGCTCCGCCTCTCGGGAGAGGATGGTCAAAGCCGAGACCGCATCCGAGGCTTGCAGGACCACGTGCCCCTGCTCGACGAGGATCATGCGGGCAATCTCCGAAACCTGCTCGTTGTCTTCTACGAGAAGCACACGCGCTGGTGAGACCGGGTCCGGCGAAGTACCGGCCGTATCGAGTTCGGGCCAAGGGCCGGGACCGGCATTCACGCGCGGCAAAAGCATGGTGACGGTGGTCCCCTGCCCGGGAACGCTACGGATATCGATGATTCCACCCGATTGCTCGACGAAGCCGTGGACCTGAGCGAGCCCGAGCCCGGTGCCTTCCCCGATATCCTTCGTGGTGAAGAACGGCTCTCCGGCCCGCGCCAGCACCTCCGGCGGCATGCCTTCGCCGGTATCGCTCACCTCGAGCCCGATCAGGTCACGGCCCTCTCGGCGAGTGGCGAAGGTCCGTATGCGAAACGTTCCACCCTTCGGCATCGCATCACGGGCATTGGCGGCCAGATTGATCAAGGCGATCTGGAGCTGGGAGGGGTCCACCTCGGCCACGCCGAGATCCTCTCCGAGATCGAACTCGCACCGGATGTCGCCGCGTAAGGTTCGCGCCAGCATCTCGTCCATCCTGCGGATGAGGTGATCGAGGTCGACGAGTTCCGGGAAAAGCGCCTGGCGCCGGCTGAAGGTCAGGAGTTGGGACGTGAGGATGCGCCCCTGCTCGACGGCCTGGAGCGCCGTCGAGATCAGGCGGCTGCGCCGGGACTCGTCCTTCGCGCGGCCCAGGAGGTCGAGGCTTCCGAGAATGACGGTCAGGAGATTGTTGAAGTCGTGGGCGATGCCGCCGGTGAGCTGGCCGAGGGCTTCCATGCGCTGCGCCTTCGCGAGCATCGCCTCGGAGGTCTCACGGCGGCGCATCTCGTCCGCGAGCTGGATCGCCGCAAGATGGGCCCGTCGCGTGCGGACGAGGGCAAGGCTGGACAGCGACACTAGTCCGATCATGGCCGGGATCGCGAAGAGAGCATATTCCCACATCTGGTCACGCCACTTGGCGAGGACGGCCTTCGTATTGATTCCGAATACGACGAAGACCGGAAAGCGCTCGAGTTTCCGGACCGTCGTGATCCGCTGCAGCCCGTCGACGGGTGATCGCCCGACCCAGGTGCCGGTGCCGCCCTCGGCAACGGCCTTGAGAAAATTCTCGCCGGCGCGCTCGGTGCCGGATGTTGCCGCGAGATGGGATTGACGGACCAGGAAGACGCCATCGCTGCGCACGAGACCGGCGGAATGAGGCAGGGCAGGCAGGCTCTCCCTGTAGAAGTCCTCGAAGTAAGCTGGAGAGGCCGCAATCAGGATAGCGCCCGCAAAACCTCCGTCCTCGTCGAAGCGGGGGCGGGCAACCGTGAAAGCGAGGCTCTCGGTGGGGCCCCATGCGACGGGCTCTCCGACGAAGGTTGCCCGGTGGCCCTCGCGGAAGGCCTTCATATAGTCATGATCCGACACGTCGATGGGGTCTGTCGGATGTTGCAGGCTGCTTTCGCGCACCTTGCCGTCCGCATCGATGAGCCAGATCGAGCCGATCTGTGGACGGCTCTCGGCAATCTCCTTCATCAGGAAGTGGAGCTCGAGGGTACTCTGCCGTTCTTGCCAGCCCGGATCGGCTACCCGGTCTTCGATCCGTTCGATGGCGAGGTCGAACGCACCGAAGACGTTCTGGGCATGTCCCTGCAGGGCCAGGGCAGTCCGCTCCGAAGTGATCGCAGCCTGACGCAGCGCTTCCTCACGGCTCTGCCATGCCGTCAGCGCGAACAGGGCCGTAGGAATGATCAAGACCGCGGCAAGAAGTCCCCACAGGAGCCCAATCGTTCTCGCGGAGGATGTTTGCGTCAGACTCTCGGGCACACGTGGACCTCTGGCACTGTGCCGAATCGATCGGCTGGCGCAACGTGCCCGCCCCCGGGCCTTACGGTCAAGCTCGGGCCAGCGTGCTTTCGGGATTGATTTCGAGAGCAGGCCCAAGGGCTTGGCAGCGCCCTCTCCGGAGGGCGGAGCCGATGGTGCCGGAGGGTTACCGCCGCGCGCGATGCCCGTTGCCGCATCTTCGGGGAAAAGTCCATCTCTCGCTTTGAAGCGTTAGGGCGCGACTGATGGAGAGCGCGTCCGAACTCCGCCCGGGTCGAATGGCGGAGGCTACGATCGGTTCGTCTCAGGTGATGCACATGGCTGTTATGACGGAGCCAAGCGGTGCAACCTGTCTACAATGCGGGCGACGGGGCCAGGACAAACGACACGAGCGGCACAGGCAGGAGGAATGATGATACCGATACGGCGATCATCGAGGCTTGTTCCGAGACTGGCATTTCCGAGAGCCGCTGATCGCCGCGGATCAGCATCGCAATCCAAGCCTAACCGGAAATCGCCGAAGACCCCGTGAGATCGCCTGCCCACTACGGCGCTGTGGAAGGCGCGCGGACAGGCGATCTCTCTGCCATCCAACTACACCACTCCAGGGGACATAACCTGAAGATGGCGCAGCGCGCAGATCACCTTTGGGTTCGTTCTGCCAAATTAGGGCGACCTCTCCCGCAAGGGTCGAGGTGATGAGCGAGCGGCCGCCGCTTAACCTCTCCCTCGACGGGCAAGGTCGACGCCCGCAGGGCGGCGGGTGAGGGTGGCAGCGCCGACACTTCAAAAACAAGCAACCAAAGCCTCACCACTTCACACTACACGGCAAGCGCCTCCCGTCGACCTGCAACCGTATCACTACGGCCGGGAGCATAGCGCCGGATCATCGTTGCGCAGAACTCGGCGAATTCCTCCTTCACCTGCGGCGGGCTCGTGTGATGGGGGGCAATGCCGCGATGCTCCGGGGTGAAGCAGAACGTGACGGTCACGTTGAAATCGGCCAGTGCTTCCATCTGCCTGTCGAACCAGTCGAGCGCATTCGGGCGGAAGCTGTCGGCCCATGACAGCCCGGTTCGCAAATACGTAACGCCGAGTTCTTTCATCCAGGCAACGGCGTCGTCGAGGCGGTGGTCTTCGAAATGGAACCACTGGCACAGCCCGAGTTCCGGTGCGTGTTTCCTGAAGGCTTCGAGGGCCGGCTTCGGCGTGCCGTTCTCACGCAGGAGTCCCATGTAGAAATGCCGGTAGTAGGAGGAACCTTCTGCTTCGCGGTGGCGGGTCGTGGCTTCCCACGCGCGCGGCAGGTCGTAGAGGCTGTACCAGTGGATGCGCGGCGCGCGGCCGATGAGGAGTTCCGCCGTCCGGTCGAGTCCCCAGACCTGCACCTCTTCCGCACCGAAGGTCGACACTCCGACTTCGCTGACCCAGATCGGCTTGTCCGTCACGGCGCGGATCTCGTTGATCTTGTCCGGCCATTCATGGATCTGCCACAGGTTCCAGTCGAGGGGGAAGCCATGCACGGCGACCACGTCCATGTGGTCGAGGACGCCTTTTCGTTGCAGATTGACGATGAAGGCCGGGTCGATCGGCGAGATTCCACCGAGCACGCGCGGCAGAAGCGGATTCTCGGCATGAATAGCGCGCGATGCGGAGATCGCCATTTCGGCGAACAGCGTCCAATCCGGATCGAGCTCGGGGTCCCAATGGGACTTGTTGTTGGGTTCGTTCCAGATCATCGCAGCTTCGATCATGCGCAACTCCCTCCCGGCGGATAGGCCGCGCCGATGCCATGAGGCGTCTCGGCGCGGATCATGTTCGTGGGTTTACCTGAGCCCATGAGGCGCCGTCATGGGCAAGCGCCTCGCGATGGGTAGACCGCACTCGTGCCGTGGGGCGCCTCGGTGCGGCGGCAGATATAGACCTCGCTTTCGGGGTGACCCACGATCTCGAAGCCGGAGCTTCGAAGCATGGCTTCCGCGCAGGCTGCGTTCGGCGCCCACCAGTTCGTCGGATCATCCGCGTAGCGGTGCTCGATGAAATGCAGCTTGGGATATCCCGGCCGTTCGAAATGCGCAGTCTCCCAGAACGTATAGTTCTCCGCCACCTCGTCGACTTCCGGTGAGCCGCGCTGCATCGACTGGAAGACGAGCATGTCCTTCGCGACATGATCGTGGATGAGATCGAGTGCCAGCAGCGGATGCCTCAGATGATAGAGAACACCCATGAAGAGCACGACATCGAAGCGCTCCTGGAGTGCGCCGACGTCGTAGACCGAAAGCTTTCGAAACTCGATATCCAGCCCGGTTACATCCGCGGCAAAGCGGGCCTGCGCGAGGTAGTCCTCGTCGAAGTCAATCCCGAGGACACGATCGGCGCCGCGCTTCTTCATTTCCAGAGAGTAGAAGCCACCATTGCATCCGATATCGAGCACCGTCTTTCCGGTTAGATCCTTGGGGATCTCGTCCGCGAAAGCACGCCACTTCACTGCGGGATAATTTCCTAGAAAGTGATTCGGCGCCGTCCAGACTCCGCGGAGTTCGATGTTGTGAAACCAGGGGCCGAGCGCCTCTGCGCGACGGCGGATGTCTTCGGGCGAAGTCGGCTCGATCAGATTCATGGCTCCTGCACTACTCCCTGGCTGCATCATGCAATCCCTGACCTGCGCGACCCGCGGGCCAGCCCAGTGCTACGCGCGCTCCCGCCGTCTCGTCCCGCTCGGCGGTATCGGCGAGCAGCCTGATCGCAGCACGGTATCCGTGCAATGTACCGACATCGACATAGGATCGGCCTGCCTTTATGCCGATAGCCTTGTGGCCCGCGGCGAGATGAGCATTCACGAGCGTTCCGAAATATTCGTCCTTGCGGTCGCGATCGCGCCAGAGGCTATGCAGATCGTGCAGCACATGCCCGGGCATCTTGAAGGCACCCCAGACCCAAGGTGATGCGGCATTCCTCTGCTTCACCTGAATCTCCAGCACGCCATCGTTCTCGTCGAGAAGGACCGCGTCGAAGAATTCAGGCTGCTCGACCGGGAAGAGCAGGAAGGACAGGATATCGTCGGGCAGGGCCGACAACGCGTCCTCGGGGAACCAGATCGTATCAGGGAGGCCGACGATCACCTGATCGTCTTGCGCAATGAGTGCAGCGGCACGAAAGATAGCATCGCACAGACCCATCGGCTGCGGTTGGACGACGTAGGCGATCGAGGCACTGCCATAGCCAGCGCCGTAATACTCCATGATGTCGGATTTGCCTGGCGAGATGACGAAGCAGATCTTGTCGGCGCCTCCGCGGATCATGCGTTCGACGAGATACTCGCTGACGGCACAGGGGCGCTCGATACCGTGATCGAGACGGCTGCCGACCGGCAGGAGTTCCTTCGAGAAGGCGAGGGGTTGAATACGGCTCCCAAGGCCTGCCGCCGGCACAATTCCCCACATCTTACACCTCCAGGACTGACCCGCGCAGCCGATGCTCGACCGGAAAGGTCGATGATGCGTCGAGCTTCGCTAGTCGGCACATGTCACGCCTCCAATGCTGCGTCGTGCGGGCGTAGCTCGGCAGGCGTCGCCAGGAGAGCCTCGAGTTCCTCGACACGCCGCTCCGACGTATGCTCCTCGAGGGTGCGCTCCCGGCCTGCTCGAGCAATGCGGCGGAGTTCGGAATCGCCCTTGTCCAGTGCGGCGATCGTATCCTCGCTCGTCCGCGCGACCAGGATCTCGCTCCCTGGCGTGAAGAATGCATCGAGCCCTTCCCAGTCGTCGGACAGGATCGCTGCTCCACAGGAGGCCGCCTCGAAAAGACGACCAGAGGGACACCAGCCCATTGCAGCCATCGGGGCACGGGTGACGTTCAAGGTCAGTCGCGACGACGAGAAGAAGGCTGGATGATCCGATGGCGGTGTGTGGCGAACGAAGAAGATGTTCTCCGACCAGGGGAAGTCGGGCGGGTATTGCGCACCGCCGATCAGGAACCTGCGTTCGGGGCACCGGCGTGCCGGCTCCACGAAAAGGGCTTCGAGAGCATCCTGGCGATCCGCCGCATAGGTCCCGAGATAGGACAGGTCGGCCCGAAAATGGTCAACCGGCGTTGCGGGTCGGTGGATTTGGGGATCGACATGCCCGTAGAGCGGGGCAACCCGGCGGGCGCCGAGGTCGCGTGCGAGCCGCTCCAGTGCAGCTCCGCCGGTATAGCTCAGAACCAGATCGAAATCCCTGAGGCCCTGCGCTCCGATATAGGTGGTCGTCTCCCCGGCGGCGAGGCGCGAGAGGGTGACAGGCGTGTCGAGATCATAGAACGTCCGGCATCCCCGGCCGTGTTCGACGACGAGCTCGGTCGCCTCGATTCCGTGCGGACAATAGGAGGTCACGATGGCAGCGTCGGCATCTGCGACTTCGGCCGCGGCCCTGTATCGAACATCCTCCCAGGCTCCGTAGAGCACGAGATCGTGTCCCTCGATCTCCCAGAGATCGCGATTTTGGGCATAGTAGGGGACATCGTGCTCGAAGAAGACGAGGCGGTGGCCGCGCCGGGCGAGCGCGCGGGCGAGACCACGCCACAGGGTTGCGTGTCCGTTGCCCCACGACGACGAGATGGTCAGCCCGAAGACGACGAGCTTCATCGGGAGCCCTCGGAGCCGTGGAGCGCCCCCGTGGACCCGGTACTTGATCGCAAGGCATCGCCTCCGACACGCTCCTGCCCGTACCGCCGAAGTGCCGGGGCCGCGATCGCCAATCCGACGCAATCAGGGCGGTGATCGTGCTCGGCAGCTTCAGACGGAAGCCATGAAATCCCCGACTCTCGAGACATGACGTGCCAACGGAGAAAGGCAGGATCCATCATCAGACCGCTTCGTTCAGGCGCAGGAGGCGGGATCCCCAGTCGCCCAGGACGAGCGTGCTGATCGAGGCCGGATCGATGTCGAAGCGCCCGTAATGGTCCAGCGAGAGCCCCAGATGGTACAGGATCGCCGCCTTGATGACGTCGCCGTGACTGACGAGAAGGACGGACGCCTCGCCATAGCGACGCCGCAGACTTTCCATTGCCGAGAGCATGCGGCTCTGCACCTGCTGCATCGTCTCGCCGCCCGGTGGGCGCGATGAGCCGCGGGATTCGTTCCAGCGCACCCACTCCGGGTCGTCTGAGAGGCTCTCGAACGATTGCCCCGTCCACGCCCCGAAGTCGATTTCCGTGATCCCGTCGCAAGTCTCCGCCGCCAAGTCGCAGCGTGACGCGATGGGATCCGCGGTTTCCCGGGCTCGTTCGAGGGGCGATGTCCAGATCGCGGCAAGTCGCGATCCGGAGAAGCGATCGGCCAAGCGCGCAGCCTCCCGGCGCCCCTGCTCCCCGAGAGAGACGCCGGGCATGCGACCACAGAGGATGCGCCCGACGCGATCGTGCGTGGCATGGCGGACGAGAAAGAATGTCGTCGTCACGACAGACCTCTTTCGCCTCAATCGTCATGGCCTGCGATGAACCGGATGGTCCGCTCGCGCGCCTCGGTGTCCGTGAACTGCTCCGGGGGCGATTTCATGAAATAGCTCGAGGGGCCGATGAGAGCGCCGCCGATCTTCCGGTCCAAAGCCAGCTTGGCGCACCGCACGGCATCGATCACGATCCCGGCCGAGTTCGGAGAATCCCAGACCTCTAGCTTCACTTCGAGATTGAGCGGCACATCGCCGAAACTCGTGCCTTCCAGGCGGATGTAAGCCCATTTGCGGTCGGTCAGCCACGGTACGTGATCGCTCGGACCGACATGGATATCGCCAGGGGCCAAGGGCATGCCAAGCTGGCTCGTGACCGCCTGCGTCTTGGAGATCTTTTTCGATTCCAGGCGCTCGCGCTCGAGCATGTTCTGGAAATCCGTGTTGCCGCCGAAATTGAGCTGATAGGTGCGGTCGAGACGCACGCCCCGTTCCTGGAATAGATTGGCGAGGATCCGGTGGACGATGGTCGCCCCGACCTGGCTCTTGATGTCGTCACCGACGATGGGAAGGCCCCGCTCCTCGAAGCGCTTTCGCCAGTCCGCCCGCGATGCGAGGAAAACGGGGATACAGTTCACATAGGCGCAACCGGCTTCGAGGGCCCGTTCGGCGTACCATTCGGAAGCCTGTTGCGATCCTACGGGAAGGTAGGACACAAGCACTTCGGTGCCGGATTCTCTAAGCACGCCTGCGACGTCGGCCTGCTCCTCCTCCGACTCCGAGACCGTATCACGAAGATATTTCCCGAGGCCGTCGAAGGTCGGTCCGCGATTGACCCGGATCCCGCTGGGCGGGACATTGGCAAAGCGCTGGGTGTTGTTGGGGCCCGCGAAAATCGCCTGTGAGACGTCGAGCCCAACCTTTGCAGCATCGATATCGAACGCGGCGGAGATCTCGACGTCGCCGACGTGATACCCGCCGAGCTCCACGTTCATCAGCCCCGGCACGGGCTCATTGCCCCGAGCGTCGCGGTAATGGTGAAGGCCCTGGATGAAGGAGGAGGCGCAGTTGCCGACGCCCACGACTCCGACCCGTACCTTGCTGGCGCCCATGTCGATATTCCCTCGAGAGCAAGGCGGCAGCCGCAGAGCATGCGCCGGTCGTGCTCAATCCAGAGCCCAAAGCTTGGCCGTCAACGTCGGGACAAGGTGAGTTGTTCCCTCGATTTCTCCACGCGGCATCTGCAGCTTGGGGAGCCTTGGGAGGCATAAAGGTCGAAGCGGGGCGGGAACAAAGATGAAGCCGAGGCGTTGAGTCGCGGAAATGCCAAGCTCAGGAGGAACAATGCCCAGCTCGGCAGTCGCCGACCGATCCATGCCTGCAGACCATCGCTCGCGATAACGATTCCGCATCCTGCGGCTTTGCGCAACCTGTCCATCACTGACAGCGCATTCTGAATGCTTCCGGCGACGCTTCGTCGTCCATCGAAACTCCAGAACGAGGCCCTTCGTGGCAGAACTTGTCCTCATCACAGGCGGGGCCGGCTTCATCGGCCGATATGTGGCGCGAGCCTGTCTGGCCCGTGGTCATCGCGTCCGCGTCATCGACAGCCTCATCGAGCAGGTCCACGGCAGCCGTGCCGCACCCGAGGGTCTCGATCGTGAGGTCGAGATGGTCGTGGGCGACATACGGGATACGGATGTCCTGTCCCGGGCTCTGAGGGGTGTAGACAGCGTCATCCACCTCGCCGCCGAGGTTGGCGTCGGGCAGAGCATGTACGCGGTCGACCGGTACGTCTCCGTCAACGACCACGGGACGGCCGTGCTCTTTCAGCAGCTCATCGACCAGCCCGTCCGGCGAGTGGTCGTCGCCTCGTCGATGAGCATTTATGGAGAGGGCCTCTATCGTGATGCCGATGGTCGGATCATCGAGGATGTTGTCCGCGTGCCGCGTGCCCGGCCAGGCGACCCCTGGGATCCGCTGGATCGCCAGGGCCGGCCTCTCGTGCCCATCCCAACGCCGGAATCGAAGCGCCCGACGCTCGCCTCCGTCTATGCGCTCACGAAATACGTTCAGGAGCGTCTGACGCTCACCCTGACTCAGGCCTATGGAATGGAGGGCGTCGCGCTCCGGCTCTGGAACGCCTATGGTCCCGGTCAGGCGCTCTCGAACCCCTATACCGGCGTCCTTGCGATCTTCGCATCGCGCCTGCACAACGGTCAGCCACCGATCATCTTCGAGGATGGCGAGCAGCGGCGGGATTTCGTCCATGTCGAGGATGTCGCCGAGGCATTCGTGCTCGGCCTCGAGCACGAGCGGGCGCCCGGCGGGGTCTTCAACGTCGGAAGCGGCGAGGATCGTTCCGTCAGCGAGGTCGCGAGACTCCTCGCGTCGGCGATGGACCGGCCCATCGCTCCCGAAATCGCCGGCAAGGCGCGCGTCGGCGACATCCGACACTGCATCGCAGATATTTCCTCCATCACCCGGGAACTCGGATTCCGGCCGCGGAAGGATTTCTCACGGGGACTTGCCGAACTTGCCGAGTGGGTTGCCCGGCAGGAAGCGCGGGACCGTGTTCAGGAGGCGCGGCGCGAACTCGAAGCGCGAGGCCTCGTCGCATGACCGACGCCACGTCACCCGTGAAACCGACTGTCCTGCGCCGAAGGCCGATCCTCATCACCGGCGGAGCCGGTTTCATCGGGTCGAATCTGGCGGATCGGCTCGCGTCTGAGGGCAGGGACGTCCTCGTCCTCGATGCCCTTTCGCGCGAAGGCGTCGAGCGCAATTTGGCCTGGCTCAAGAGCCGCCATCCCGAACGGATCTCGTCGGTGATCGCCGATATCCGGGACGAGGCTGCCGTCGCAAATGCCGCGGCCGAGGCGCAGGCGGTGTTTCACCTTGCGGCGCAGGTGGCGGTCACGACGAGTCTGGACAATCCCCGCGAGGATTTCGACATCAATCTTCGTGGCACGATCCACCTGCTCGAAGCCCTGCGGCGGCGAAATGAGCGCACGCCGCTCCTCTTCGCTTCCACCAACAAGGTCTATGGAGATCTGGCGGACGTCGTGCTTGAGAGGACCGGCGATGCCTACCTGCCGGCCGATGTTTCGCTCCGCGGCACGGGCATCGGCGAGGACAGGCCTCTCGATTTCCATACGCCGTATGGTTGCTCGAAGGGGGCAGCCGATCAGTATGTGCTCGATTATGCGCGATCCTTCGGCGTTCCGACCTGTGTGCTCCGGATGAGTTGCATCTACGGGCAGCGCCAGATGGGAACCGAAGATCAAGGCTGGGTCGCCCATTTCCTGATTCGTGCGCTCAAGGGTGAGCCGATCGTCATCTACGGCGATGGTTGTCAGGTTCGCGATGTCCTCGATGTGCAGGACGCCATCGAAGCCTATGTGAATGCCTGGATGCGGATTGATCGTGTCGCGGGCCATGCATTCAATCTCGGAGGAGGAACCGCGAACGCCATCAGCCTGCGCCAACTTCTTGCCTATATGGAAAGCCTTCTCGGTCAGCGCGTGGCCACGAACTTCTCCGATTGGAGGGCGGGCGACCAGCGCTACTACGTTTCCGATACGCGCCGAGCGCATCAGCAACTCGGATTGCGGACGCCCCGTCCGTGGAAAGACGGCATTGCAGCGCTCCTGGCTTGGCTTCGCGAAGAGAACGCGCCGGTGCGTCGGCAACGGGCCGCTCCACTGCATCGTGCCGAGGCACGGCCGTGACGCGGGCACTTACTCATCGCGAGCTACGTACCAGGGCTCGGGTGAGCGCACGTCGCGCGGGATCCTGTTGCAGTCGGCCTCATCACGCTGATGCGCTAAGACGCACCCACCTCAGCGCTGCCCAGAAGAGATGTCCGGGACCTCTGATCTGTCCGGTGATCCAGTGTCTGCGCGGATAGCGGCATCCGACTTTGTGCCGCGGCGAATTCTCATCACCGCCGACGCGGTTGGTGGTGTCTGGACACACGCGATCGATGTCGCCGCGGGATTACGACAGCATGGGATCGAGGTCATTCTCGCTGTGCTCGGCCCGGGCCCTTCGGGAGCGGAGATGGCTCGCGCCCGGCATATTGCGGATGTGGTCTCGTTGCCGCTCCCGCTCGACTGGACGGCACAACATCCTGCTGAAATCGAAGCGGCTGCTCGCGAAGTCTCCCGTCTCGCTGCGGATGTATCGGCGGATCTCGTGCACCTCAATTCGCCGGCTCTTGCAGCCTATGGGCATTTTCGGGCGCCGGTCGTCGCGCTCGCCCATTCCTGTGTTGCAACCTGGTGGGATGCCGTTCGCACGGGTCCGCTGCCGCAGGATTTCGAGTGGCGCACGGAGCTCATCGGCCGCGGCTATAGCAATGCCTCGATTGTCGTCGCCCCAAGTGAAGCCTTCGCCAAGGCGACGGCCAGTCGCTATGAACTGGCTGCCGTTCGCACCGTTCACAACGGCCGTGCGGCGCCGGCTTCCCTAGAGAGCGACATCGACTCGAAAGCAGGCTCGGGGGGGGACGATCACGCCGCGAGTGCGGAGTCCCTGTTCGTCCTGACTGCTGGTCGATTGTGGGACGAGGGGAAGAATGTCGCTACACTCGATGCCATAGCTGACCGCGTATCCGTTCCGGTCTTCGCGGCTGGTCCGCTTGCCGGGCCGCAGGGAGGCGGCTTCGGATCGCAGCGGCTGCAGACTCTCGGCCTCCTCTCCGAGCCTGCGCTCCGTAGGCTCTATGCAAAGCAGCCGATCTTCGCATCTCCTGCGCTCTACGAGCCGTTCGGCCTTGCCGTTCTCGAGGCAGCCCAGGCCGGATGCCCGCTCGTTCTTTCTGATATCCCGACCTTCCGCGAGTTGTGGGACGGCGCGGCGATCTTCGTGCCGGCCCGGGACGAGGCCGCGCTCGCCTCGGCCATCGACGAGCTTGCTACAGATTCTGACCGCCGTGCAAGGATGGGAGAGGCGGCACGCGAACGTGCGCTGCGCTTCACGCCGGAGCGAATGGTTGCCGGACTCCTCGATGTTTACCGAACCGTACTCTCCACGCCTGCCCGGAAGATGAAGGAAGTCGCGGCTTGAGGATCGTCTACTTCACCCACACCTTGGCATCGTGCTGGAATCATGGAAATGCCCATTTCCTGCGAGGCGTCCTACGCGATCTGGTGCACAGAGGCCACGAGGTCAATGCTTATGAGCCGCCCGATCCCTGGAGCCTGGCGAACATGCTGGCGGACCACGGCCCGGATAGTCTGGATCCTTTCCGCCATTTCTATCCCGAACTGAAGTCGCAGGCCCTCCCTCCGGATGCGGATCTGGAGCAACGGCTCGCGGATGCGGACGCTGTGCTCGTTCACGAGTGGAACGATCCCACGCTTGTGGCAGCAATTGGAGCTCTGCGGAAGCGCGGGGCGCGATTCACGCTCCTCTTCCACGATACTCACCATCGTGCAGTCAGCGATCCGCAAGCGATCCGCCAGTTCGATCTTTCAGGCTATGACGGAGTACTCGCCTTCGGCGAGGCTCTCGCCGAGGTTTACCGCAGCTGGGGCTGGGGTTCGCGCGTTTTCGTCTGGCACGAGGCGGCTGATACGCGGCTCTTCCGACCGCCGCTCCACGAGGGAGAGCGGCATGGCCTCGTGTGGATCGGAAACTGGGGTGACGACGAGCGAAGCGAGGAATTGGAACACTTCCTGCTTCATCCTGCTCGTGCGGCCGGCTTGCCTCTCGACATCTATGGGGTTCGCTATCCGAACCATGCCCTTGCCATGCTGGCGCGCTATGGTGCGCACTATCGTGGATGGCTGCCGAATCCGCGGGCGCCGGAGATCTTCGCACGACATCTCGCGACGGTTCATGTCCCGAGGCGATTCTATGTCGATCTCCTGCCGGGAATCCCGACCATCCGGGTCTTCGAAGCGCTCGCCTGCGGGATCCCGCTGATTTCGGCACCATGGGAGGATGCCGAGGGCCTCTTCCGTCCGGGCGAAGATTATCTCGTCGCGCGAGACGGGAACGACATGCTGTCCCACATGCGTGCAGTTGCGAGAGATGCCGCTCTTCGCGAGTCCCTCCAGGCGAACGGGCTCGAGGCGATCCGCGCTCGTCATTCGTGCGTGCACCGGGCCGAACAGCTTCTCGGCATCCTCGCCAAACTCGGCACTACCGCGTCCCTGGAGTTGTCTGCATGAAGATTGCGTTCTACGGATCGAGTCTCCTGTCCTCGTACTGGAACGGTGCGGCCACATATTACCGCGGTTTGCTCAGCGATCTCGCACGCCGTGGGTACAGGATCACATTCTACGAGCCGGATGCATTCGACCGGCAGCAGCATCGGGATATCGACCCCCCTAACTGGGCGGAAGTGAAAGTCTACCCGGCTAACATCGAGGCAATGCGCGCCGTGGTCGCGGAAGCGGCGCGCGCCGATATCGTCGTCAAGGCATCCGGTGTCGGCGTCTTCGACACGGAACTCCTCGAAGGAGTCGTCGCGGCTTCGCAACCGGACGCGATCCGGATTTTCTGGGATGTCGATGCTCCGGCGACCTTGGCCGAGCTGCGCGCCGATCCCGGGCACGCGCTGCATCGCGCGATGCCGAGCCTCGACCTGGTATTCACTTATGGCGGTGGCCCGCCGGTCGTCGCCGGCTATCGGAGCTTCGGCGCCCGAACCTGCATTCCGATCTACAATGCGCTCGATCCGAGCACGCATTACCCCGTGCCCGCAGAGGAGCGGTTCGTGGCCGATCTAGCCTTCCTGGGCAACAGGCTCCCTGATCGTGAGGCTCGCGTCGAGGAGTTCTTCCTCAGGCCGGCAGCGGATCTCCCGGAGCGCAGCTTCCTGATCGGCGGCAACGGCTGGGAAACCAAGGCCATGCCACCGAATGTGAGGTCGTTGGGGCACGTCTACACGCGTGAGCATAACGCCTTTAACACGAGTCCGCTTGCCGTCCTGAACATCGCGCGTGACTCGATGGCGACGACCGGATTCTCTCCAGCGACACGCGTTTTCGAGGCAGCGGGGGCGGGAGCCTGCCTGATCACCGATGCCTGGATCGGGCTCGAACTCTTTCTGAAAGATGGCGAGGAGGTGCTCGTTGCTCGAGACGGAAAGGATGTGGCGGAGCATGTGGCCGCTTTGACGCCCGCTCGCGCCGCTGCAATCGGGCAGGCCGCCCGGAGCAGAATTCTCGCCGAGCACACTTACACGAGGCGTGGCACGGAGGTCGATGCGATCCTGCGCAAAATGGTGCTGGAGAAGCAACAGAGGAGTGTCGCGTGAAAGCGGGTCTCCAGATCGTTGTGCTCGGCCTCTCGCTCTCTTCGTCTTGGGGCAATGGTCATGCCACGACCTTCCGTGCGCTCCTGAAGGCATGCTCGCAGCGAGGGCACGATATTCTCTTTCTCGAGCGCGATGTCCCTTGGTATGCGGCACATCGGGATCTCGAGAGGCCGCCCTATTGTGAACTCGCATTCTATTCGAGCCTCAAGGAGCTGCCTCGGTTCCGTGAGCGCATCGCGCAGGCCGATGCCGTGATCGTCGGCTCCTATGTCCCCGATGGAGTAGCCGTCGGACGCTACGTGCAGTCGGTGGCACAAGGCGTCACCGCTTTCTATGATATCGATACGCCCGTGACGCTCGCAAAGCTGGCACGCGACGATTATGAGTATCTTTCGCCGGAACTGATCCCGGGATACGACATCTACTTCTCCTTCACGGGCGGTCCGACTCTCGGCATGATCGAGGAGCATTACGGCTCACCCGCTGCGCGAGCTCTTTATTGCTCCGTGGATCCGGAACTCTATCCAAGACTCCCGCGCGTCGAGCGCTGGGATCTCGGTTATCTCGGCACGTATAGTCCCGATCGCCAGCCGACCCTGGAACGGCTACTCCTGACGCCCGCCAGTCTTGCGCCAGATCTGCGGTTCGTCGTGGCCGGGCCGCAATACCCGGCCGACATCGTATGGCCTGCGAATGTCGAGCGGATCGAGCATGTGCCGCCTGCCGAGCACCCTGCTTTCTACGCGGCTTGCCGCTTCACGCTCAACGTGACGCGAGCCGACATGATACGCGCAGGCTTCAGCCCCAGCGTTCGTCTTTTTGAGGCAGCGGCCTGCGGAACGCCTATCATCTCCGACGATTGGGAGGGATTGGACACGGTCCTCGCTCCCGGCCGCGAGATTCACGTGGCGAAATCCGCCTCCGATGTCATCGAGGCTCTCACGAACTGGTCCGAGGAGCGCCGCATCGCGCAATCGGAGGCGGCCCGCCACCGAGTCCTGGCCGCGCACACGGCAGGACACCGGGCGAGGGCTCTCGAGGGGACCATCCTTGAATCTGTTGGTTCAAAAGCAAGGAAGCGTATCGCGATCCGGGCCCGCGCCTAGAGCTGCTGGGATTTCCTGTGGACGATATTGAACGAATGCCATGCTGCGACGTTGAGCCACGCAAGTAGCTCGAGCTCTTCAGCCGCCGTTGCGAGAGGTGCGTTTATGAAGAATGGCAGGAGTAGACATGTCCTTGTCGCGGGCGGCGCCGGGTTCGTTGGGTCTCATCTCTGCGATGCGCTGCTCGGCGAAGGAGCGCACGTCATCGTGCTCGACAACTTTCAGACAGGGCGCAGACAGAACCTTCGCCATCTCGAACGCGATCCGCGCTTCGATCTGATCGACGCCGATGTCGTGCGTCCGTTGCCGTCGCGATTGCGATCCAGCCGATTGCGCCTGGACCAAATCTATAATCTCGCCTGTGCGGCGTCGCCGGTACATTACCAGGCCGACCCGGAGCACACGATGCTGACGAGCGTCGTCGGGACGCACAATCTCTTGTCCCTAGCCGAAAAGTCAGGTGCTCGCTTTTTCCAGGCATCGACGAGTGAGGTCTATGGTGATCCCGAGATGCATCCTCAGAGCGAAACCTATTGGGGGCATGTCAACCCGACGGGGCCGCGGGCCTGCTATGACGAGGGGAAGCGGGCCGCGGAGACACTGGTCTTCGATTTCGCGCGGACCGGGCGCTGCGACGTGCGCGTCGCGCGCATCTTCAACACCTATGGACCTCGCATGCGGGCCGACGATGGCCGCGTCATTTCCAACGTGATCTGCCAGGCGCTGTCAGGCGACGATATCACGATCTATGGCGACGGAAGCCAGACCCGGTCCTTCTGCTATATCTCGGATCTCGTCGAGGGTTTCCTGCGACTCATGGAACATGAGGACACGCTTCCCGGCCCGGTGAATCTCGGGAATCCGAATGAACTCACGGTTTCCGATCTCGTGCGGCGTGTCCTGGCATTGACCGGCTCGCAGTCTTCGGTTGTCCATCGACCCTTGCCCATCGATGATCCGCGTCGACGGCGGCCGGATATCACGCGCGCCACCAAGCTGCTCGGCTGGTCGCCGCGCACTCCGCTCGAACAAGGGCTCAAGAAGACCGTTGCCTGGTTCGCCGAGGAGCACGGGCGGCCATCGGACGCGATCCGTGAGCCTGCACGGTTGAGCGGCAGCATCCCGGCCTGATCGCAGGCCTCGGCCGCCGGATCATGTCGAGCCAGCTCAATCTGACCTTCATCGAGCCGCTCCTCGCCATCGGCGGACGATTCGAGCATCATCAGACCTCCGATCTGGCCAGCGCCTTGGCCGTGAGGGCAGTCGTCGATCTGCGACTGGAAGACAGCGACGACCCGGAGATCCTCGCGTGCCACGGCATCACGTTTCTCCGTCTCCCCACGGAGGACCATGGTGCCGTCGCTCAGGACGATCTCGATCGAGGCGTGTCCTTTGCGAACCAACATCTCGATCGCGGTGAGCGCGTGCTCGTCCACTGCGAGCACGGCATCGGGCGATCGGCGACACTGGCGCTCTGCATTCTGGCCAAGCGGGGAATAGAGCCCCTCGCTGCCCTGGAACTCGCAAAGTCGAAACGCTCCCTCGTCAGCCCGAGCCCCGCTCAATACGAGGCCTGGGTGCGCTGGCTCATCCGGCATGGGATCTGCGGCTCGACCGGAGCGGCGCTTCCATCCTTCGATGCTTTCAAGGCCATTGCCTATCGCCACCTGACCGGGGCCGTCTGATGCTCGTCTTCGGGGACAGGCAACGCCGGGTCGAAACCACGGTTCTCGAAGCGGATGTCCAGGAGGCCCTCCAGCGGAGCGCTGTCTCGGATTTTGGGCTGAGCCGCCATGCCGCGCTCGTGGACGCATTTATCGCAGCGGCAAAGCTCGTGCAGGGACTTGCCGATGACGCGTTTCACCGCTCCGGTTGCGACCTGCCGGACATGGTGCCCGTGCAGGCGATGGATGCCTTGATGTCGCTGGCGGCAGGCGTCGTCACGTCCTGGCGAAGCAGCTTTGCAGAGATTCCCGTGCCGGCTCTGGCGCGTGGCTGGACCGGCCCGCACCGGAAGGTATGCACGCGTGCCGCCGAGGGATATTCCTTCTATGCCCTCTACCCGGAAGGCTACGCGGAAGCCGCATTCCGGTCGGGTCTGCCGCCGCAGACTCGAATCATCGGGATCCGGAGCATCGGTACCGGCCTTGCCGCCATCGTGGCGGCGGCGCTCGGGGCACCGGCTCCCTGGACCGTTCGGCCGAAGGGACATCCCTTCCGGAGAGAAATCGCTGTGGATCGGGAACTCTCCAGGGCGGTGATGGCAGAGAGGGACCACCTGTTCGCCGTGGTCGACGAGGGGCCCGGTCTTTCGGGAAGCTCGTTCGGCGCCGTGATCGACTGGCTGGAGGCGTGCGGCGTGGAACGGCGCCGGATCCATGTCTTTCCAGGGCATGCCGGAGACCTCGGTCCACAGGCTCACGCCGCGCACCGGGAGCGCTGGGCTACCCTGCCTCGCCATGTCGTCTCGTTCGAAGAACTGGTGCTTCAGGGCGCGAACCAAGCTCATCGCCTGTCCCGCTGGCTCGAAGACCTGGTCGGGGAGCCTGCCGCGGGAGCCCTGGAGGACATATCGGGGGGAGCATGGCGGGCGCGCCGCTATCGACATGAGGCCTACTGGCCGGCCAGCAACATCCAGCAGGAACGCCGGAAATTTCTCTTCTCCACCGGAAGCGAGACCTTCCTGGGCCGCTTCGTGGGGCTCGGAGAATCCGGTGCAGCGGCGCTGCGGCGGGCCGTGTCCCTCTCGCAGGCGGGGTTCACCCCGCCCGTCCTCGGCCTCGTCCACGGCTTCCTTGTGGAACGATGGCTGGATGGGGAAGGGCTCGACGCATCCGACGCGCCCGCGTCCGACACGGACAGGCAGGACCTGATCATCCGGATCGCGGATTATCTGGCTTTCCGCGCCTGCCACCTCCCGGCTTCGGAGGACTCAGGCGCCTCTCTGCCGGAACTCTACGAGATGGCCATGCGCAATGCCGGCCTTGCCCTCGGCCCGGAGGCGTCCGGTGCTCTCGCGGCTCTGCTCCCCGAGCCCGAGTGCCTCCCAGGTCTGCGGAGAGTCGCGACGGATAACCGGCTCATGCTTCACGAGTGGATCCGGTTGACGGGCGGGGCTCTCCTCAAGACGGATGGCGTCGACCATTGCGCCGCGCACGACCTCATCGGTTGTCAGGATGTTGCCTGGGATATTGCCGGTGCCGCAGAGGAACTCGACCTGTCGCCCGCCGAGGCGGAAATGCTTCGAACCATGGTCGAGCACCGGACCGGTTGGCCTATCCATCGGGCTATCCTCAAGACAATGCGCCTGTGCTATCTGGCCTTCCAGCTGGGCGCCTCGACGCTGGCCGCCGAATTCCTGGGTGGGAAGGAGGCGGATCGGCTGGCAACGGCCGCCCACCGCTACGGCACACGCCTCAGCAATCTTCTTGCCCAGCGCCTGGAATGAGCCGGCGGGAAATGCGGAATGGGGGAGCCGGCAGGGAGGGGGAATGCGGGCGCACGGGGTCCGTCTACTTGTCTTGCTAGCGGCGCTCGCGCCTCTTCTGCTTCCGGTTCCCGCGGGCGCAGGAGGAAAACTTCGTCTCCTGACGTGGGCCGACTATGTGCCGCAGGAGGTCGCCGAGCTCTTCACCCGTGAGACCGGCATCGAGGTCGAAGTTACCCTTTCCGACAACGAGGACATGATTCGACGCCTTCGGGTGCTCGATACGGAGCCGTTCGACTTGGCGCAACCGAGCCAGGATCGGGTGGCGGGCCAGATCGGGGAGGACGCTCTCTACAAACCGCTGGACCTGTCCCGAATTCGGATGGATCTCGTGATCCCGTCGATGTTCGAGGCGACCCGCCGCAACACGAGCCGGGACGGGCAGATTTACGGTCTGCCGCATGTCTGGGGGACCGACGGTCTCATCCTGAATCTGCCGCATACGCCCGGCGTCTCGGATTACGCAGATCTCTGTAACCCGAACCTCGCCGGACGCGTCAGCGTCCGCGCCAAACGTGCGACCCTGATCGCCTTCGCGCTCTCTCGAGGACTCGATCCCTTCGAGGCCTACAAGGACCCGGTCGCCTACGAGAAGATGATGGAGCGGGTCGTGGCCGAGCTCGAGGCCTGCCGAGGGAACATCCGCTTCTTCTGGGACACGAAGGCCGAGCTTCTCGACGCGCTCCGCCGCGGCGAGATCCATGCCGCACTCGCATGGGATACAGGCGGATGGGAACTCAACGCCGAGAACCCGAACATTCGCTTCGTGGCCCCACGGTCGGGCGCTCTCGGCTGGATCGATACTTTCGCGATCCCCGCGAAAGGACGCAACGACGACGCGGCCTATCAATGGATCAACTTCAATCTGCGCCCTGACATTGCGGCCATGGTCGCCAGGTCGGCGAGAAACTTCACGGCATCCCGAGGCGCCGACCGCCTGATTGATGAGCGCTTGCGGTCGCAGTTCGCTGAGAGCTTTCCGAGAGCGGCGATAGAGAACATCCAGTGGTACCCCGCCGTGCCCGCCGGCCTTGAAGAGATCGAGGCTCGCGTGCTGGCGCACCTCCGGCGAGTCATTCCCTCGCGCTGAGCCACCATCCTGGACGCGACTCCCGGGCATTTCCGGAGCTGCTCTTGCGACGGATTTGCAAGTGAAATCAATGGCTCGCGCGGCTCGGCCAAATCCGCTATGACGCGCTATCCTTCGATTCCGGACAGGCCTCGCCTCGCGACCGGCGGTCCCGCACTTGTGAGCTCGTCCATGGACCGCGTCCAGAAATTGGCCGGCGGCAGCATTGCTATTGGCCTTGCCGTCCTCGGCCTCAAATTCGCGGCCTATTACCTGACCGGGTCCATCGCGCTGTACTCGGATGCCCTCGAGAGCATCGTGAACGTCGTCACTGCGGTGGTGGCTCTCCTGGCAGTGCGCACGAGCGCGAAGCCGGCGGACGCCAACCACCCTTACGGCCACCACAAGGTCGAGTACTTTTCTGCCGTGATCGTCGGCGTCTTCATCATCGTCGCCGCGCTCCTGATCTTCCGCGAGGCTTTCCTAGGCTTCATGAGCCCGAAGCCCTTCGACCCCTCCATGGAGGGCCTGCTCGTTAATGGTCTGGCGAGCCTGATCAACGGTGCATGGTGCTGGATCCTCATCCACCAGGGGCGGCGCTCACGGTCTCCGGCCCTGGTCGCCGATGGCAAACACCTCCTGACCGATGTCATGTCGTCGGTTGGCGTCCTGCTCGGCGTGATGCTGGCTGCGATCACGGGCTGGCTGGTCCTCGACGTCGTGTTGGCCGCGCTCGTGGCCGTGAACATCCTATGGTCGGGCTGGCAGCTCATGCGGGAATCCGTCGGCGGCCTCATGGACGAGGCGGTGCAGGATGACACCCTGAACCGGATTCGCGAGGTGATCTCGACCAATGCCGAGGGCGCTCTCGAGGCTCACGATCTCCGCACCCGCCATGCGGGCCGGATGACCTTCGTCGACTTCCACCTCGTCGTGCCCGGCGAGATGTCGGTGTCCTGCGCCCACGACATCTGCGACCGCATCGAGCGGGCGCTGCGGGCCGAGGTGGAGGATGCCCTGATCACGATCCACGTGGAGCCGGAGAACAAGGCGAAGCACACGGGCATTGTCGTGCTTTAAGGAGCATGGCTGCCGCGGCTCTCACCCCGGAGGCTGGCCGGCTTGGGCGGGGCTCATTTGCTCGGGCGGTTTCCATTCGCTTTCACAACGGGGCAGGCTTGAGGTGATGCGCTGCGAGCGGTGCAAGAGACTTCCGGGACGCCCGACACGGCCGATGATCACGGCCCCGCGTGGGACAGAATTCTGCAATCCGAGCCATTTCTATCGAACCATCAATCATTCGCGGTGAGCAATGCCAGGGGATATGGCCTTCGGTGAGCTTCTTGCTCTGAGCGTGTACTTCGCGGCAGGGGGCGCCATTACCGGAATTCTGGCAGGCGTCTTCGGGATCGGAGGGGGCACGGTCATCGTGCCTGTGCTCTACCAGCTCTTCGGGCTCATGGGTGTCCCGGAGTCGGTGCGTATGCATCTGTGCATCGGCACGTCCCTGGCCGCCATCATCCCGACCTCGCTCCGGTCCTATCGTGCTCACGAGGCTCGCGGAGCCGTGGATCCCAAAGTCATCCGCCAATGGGCAGTACCTGTCATGATCGGGGCGGTGTTGGGTGCTGTCATTGCGGCCTTCGTCTCGTCCGGGCAGTTGCGAGGCATCTTCGCGGGCATTTGCACCTTCAACGGCTTGCGCTTCGTGTTCGGAAAAGAGCACTGGCGCCTCGCCGATGATCTTCCCGGGCCAATCGCGATGGCGGCATATGGCATCGGGATCGGAGTTTTTTCGGCCCTCATGGGGATCAGCGGGGGGCAGCTCATCATCATGATCATGACGCTCTACAACCGACCGATTCATCAGGCAGTTGCGACGTCCGCCGGACTGGGGGTCCTGACATCAATTCCCGGCGCCATCGGATATGTTCTGACGGGCCTGCCGGAGCAGGGCCTCCTTCCGCCGCTGTCGATCGGCTATGTATCGCTGATCGGGGCGGCTCTTCTGGCTCCGATCAGCGTTTGGACGGCTCCGGTCGGCGTTCGTTTGGCGCACGGGATCTCCCGGCGGACATTGGAGCTCGTCTTCGGCATCTATCTTCTCGCGATCGCCGGGCGGTTTTTCTGGAGCATTCTGCACTGAGATTCTTTCCCGCTCAGAGATTCAAGAAACAAAGTCCTGCTGGAAGCAGATGAGGGCGGGAAAGATCTGATCGATGTCGGTGCGGCGTGCGCAGCGAATGATGGACCGCCGCCAGACGCGGTCGAGCCATGCGAGTGTGCGCTCCACGACCCTCCGATGTCATCCGTGAGCATCTGACGGCTGTCGATCCTGCGCGAGACGATGAGGATCTTGATGGGCCACCCGTGACAGGCGAGGCGGCTCACGGCGACTGCCCGAGTGCGGCACGAAGAGGATGACGATCCGCACGGCGTGGTCATACAGCCTAGTGGCGTCTGTCCTCACGAAACGGGTAGGAAGCACCACCAAGTGCTCGGCAAACAGCGCACCCGAAGTGGATTTTGGCTCCAATCGTAGCGTCGCGGGAGTAGTAGCCTATAGTTTGGCCAGCATTCCGCCATGGCTATGTGACAGGAGTTTGCATGTGGTGCTGAGTGGTCCCCACACCCGACGGGAGATCGTCATGAGGAGAGCCGTATTCCTGGTCATCGCCTGTGGGTTCGCAGGACCTGTATGGGCGCAGGACACCCCGGCCGGCATGACCCCGATCATCAGCGCAAAGTACGGCGAGCGGGTTTGCGGTTACAAAGTAAACCTCCAAAAGCTTACGGATCATATCCAGCGAGTGTCGGGCATACCAGCAGTGTCAGTTTTTCAAGACCCCGAACTGACCACGATAATGGATCACATGTGGAAGCGGTATGATGAGATGGGTAAGCACAAGGCTTGCCCTACCATCCTCCGGGAGTATGGGCCTCGGGGCACTCTGGCTCGGGGTGTTCTCAGCAGATGACATTGCGCACCCCTGCAGGCCCTCCGCTGAGACAGGCCCGTCGGTAAGCCGCAACCACTACCCCGGATCGCCTTCAGGATCCGTTGGTCGAGTGTGCCGGATATACTCCCGCGGAATGGATCAGATGGTTTTTGTTACCTGATGACGTACCGACAGGCTGTAATGGACATACGAACGCCCTCCTCGAGCAGGTCCTTCCATTGGATCGGGCCATGAGGCTTGGATCAGCACCCGTTGCAGATGCCACGTTCGACGAGGCGGTCGATTTCGCGGTCCATGCGCTCCATCTCGCCATCAGCTACCGTATCGATCGACGAGAAGTTATTTCGCGGCTCTGTGAAGACCTCCCGTTCGAGCTGACGCTGAGACGGGATCCGGATCTCTCCGGAAGCCGTGAATGGTCCGGTTCTGGGCTGCGGCCAAGCTGGCGAGGAGGCGAGTGCAAACCCAAGTGTTATCGCGATGAAAGCGGCCCTCATTGCAGGAACTCCTCAAGATCCGAACGGCATGTGTCCTTCGTTCCGGCACCAAAATTGGTCAATGACATCACATTGGGCCGAGACTTGCTTGACCGATCAGGACAAGGGCTGAACACTTTTCGATACCATCGCCGAAATCCACGCGACGAACTGCACTGTTCGACCGGGTTCGCTGACGGAAGCACTGATCAAGGGCATGAAGCGATGACGAATGGCCGGCTCGCAAGCCGGCGCACGGACTGAGAGAAGGGAGTGCCCTTGAATGAGAGTCGGTGAGCCTATCCCTCGTTCGAGGATGCCTCTCCGTTCGACCTACCCGGAAGAGGCAGCACGCTACTCCTAATTTGTTCAGCGACGCTCCTGTTTATGCGAACGCGCAGACGCAAAGAAGCCGACATCGATAGACAGAATAGACGCGCTGGTAAGCTAGTGCCGTGGACGGTCCAGCTCCCGAAGTCATGGGTCCCCGGGACTGCTCTCGCGACACCCGCTTTCATGGCCGAGCCTGGGTTCCCGCGCCGCATCCTCCTCGAGGCGGTTGAGACAGAGGACGCTCGCAGGACGGCGCGGATCTGCGTCCAAGTTGAAGCTGTTCTGGTTCACAACTGGAGAAGCGTCATGACCCGATTGCCTGTTCTGGCGATAGCGGCGCTCACCCTCGTCGCCTCACCCTCCCTCCTTCTCACAACGACTATCCCAGCGGCTGCCCAGGATGACGATTGGGGCGGTGGCGAATCCGGTGGTAGCTTGCGCGACCTTGTGCGGAGTTGGCTTCAGGAGCGCGGCGATCGCCGCGATGTCCTCATGGATCTAATCCAAGAGCGCCGGGACTGGCGCGACCAGTTCATGGATTTGATGCAGGAGCGCCGGGACTGGCGCGACGAGCTCAGGGATTTGATCCAGGAGCGCGGGGATCGTCGCGGTGAACTCAGAGAATTCCTAAGGGACCATCCATGGCTGGGCGAGCGCTTACGCGAGCGCCTGCGCGAACGCGTGGCCTCGCGATGGGACGACGAGGACGAGGGCGGCGGCTTGCGAGGTCGCTTGCGGGAGCGTCTTTCTGAGCGCCTGGGCGGGGACTGCTATATTCTCACACGCAGCCTCAGGAACCAGGACGGAAGTCTTCTGGTCTTGGTTCGCCGGCGCATCTGCCGTGACTAGTTCGCACCTGGATCCAACCGACAGGAGGAGTGAATGAAGAAAGCCCTTCTTGTGGCGGCCTGCCTGATGCTGGTCGCGCTGCCTGCCTTCAGCCAAATTTCGGACGAACCTGAGGACCGCGGCTCGTCCTACAGTCGACGAGATCGTGACCTAGAAGATCTCCTGCGCGGGCTTGACGAGAGGAGGTCGGGAGGCGGCCCAGCGCGCGGCGCCGGTTTTCTGCTGCGCGCCGGGGACGTAACCCTGGCCGTGCGGTGTGATCCGCGAGATTCCATGAGGGCATGCGTGGACGCGGCCACGACATTGATGGAGCGGGCGCGCACAGCGATGCCGTCCGCAGGCGGAGCTGGCGGTGCGGCTCCTGGAGCACCCCCGCCCAGATAACCTGCTTACCAAGCTGCGCCGTCCAACCGCGGCGCAGCCTTCCAGATGCGATCCTGATGATCGACGACACGGCTCTGCCCAAGAAAGGTATGGTCCTGGTTAGTGTTGGCGCGCAGTACGCGTCATGCCGACCGCAACAACTGTCCAGAGATACTTCCGGCTGTCGAGGATGCTTGCCTGGCACACACGGCTACGCTTCGGCAGCGACTTTCCTGGCTTCGCGGCTTCTGATCTCTCTGCCATGTGCGGGATCGTAGATCGCGATCACTTCAGTTTGTCGTCAACTCCATCCCGATCACCCCGGCAATCGACGTCAGAGACTACCAGAAGAGCTGGAGGAGATTCGGAGGCTCTTGTTGCCGAACGCCATGTACCTGGCTCTGGTCGCTCCGGGAGCAGAAGCGGCTTTGTAAGTAATCGCCTGAAATGCATCCATTGCACGGGGACATGGCCCCCTATGGGGGCTTGCGTCCTGTTTTGTGTCGGACGCTCTTGATCGAGCGGGCTAACCTGGTCGGGGCTGGCGTGCCCAGCCGGCCTCTGGTCGATCACCACGCCCTTGGGACCGCGATCTCATTCGCCCCAGGTCCGCCGCAGCACGTCGATCCAGTTCTCGAAGGCGATCTTGCGGATCGTGGCTTCGTCATAGCCGTGGCGCCGCATCGCTTCGAGGAGGCGCGGCAGTCCACGTGCATCGCCGATCACCGCCGGTACGGTCGCGCCGTCGAAATCCGAGCCGAAGCCGACACCCTCAACGCCCACATGCTCGATCAAATGATCGAGATGCCGGATCATGTCCTCGAGATGAGTATCCGCATTGCGCTGCCCGTCCGGGCGAATGAAGGCCGTCGCGAAGTTCAGGCCGACCATCCCACGGCTCTCGCGAATGGCCGCAAGCTGGCGGTCGGTCAGGTTGCGGGAATGAGGGCAGACCGCATGGGCGTTCGAATGCGTAGCCACGAGCGGCGCATCGGTGAGACCGGCGACATCCCAGAACCCGGCCTCGTTGAGGTGCGAGAGGTCGATCATGATCCTGCGGCGATTGCAGGCCCGCACGAGTGCGCGCCCGGCCTCGGTGAGACCGGGTCCGATGTCAGGAGACGATGGAAACCGGAACGGCACGCCATGCCCGAAGATGTTCGAGCGGCTCCAGACCGGACCGAGCGAGCGCAGGCCGGCAGCGTGCAGGACGTCCAGCATATGGAAGTCGGGATCGATGGCTTCCGCCCCCTCGATGTGGAGCAATGCTGCGAGGACGTGATTCGCGATGCAGTCGCGAAGGTCGGCCGCACTGCGGCAGATCCTCACGGTACCGCCCGAAAGGCGCTCGATGCGAAGGAGCAGGGCCGCCATCCGCAGGGTCACGGCTTGGGCGCTGGAAAGCGGGACCTGGGGAGGCAAGGGGACGTCATAGGTCGCCTGCGCCATCAACTCGTCGGCGCCCGAACTCTCACCCGATGGCACGAAGATCGCGAAGAGGCCGCCCGCCAATCCTCCGGCCCGCATGCGCGGCTGGTCGAGATGTCCCATTGCGTCTCCGTCGAGGAATGCGCGCTCCGGCTCGCCTCCCGGGCGCCGCATGAGCCGGAGGAGAACGTCGTTGTGGCCATCGAATACAGGGACGGTTTGTGATGTCATGAGCGAGGGTAACTCCGGTTGCTCGTCGGGGAGCGGCCGCCCGAAGCGGCCCTGGTCTCAGGGTTCAGGCTATGGCAAACGCAGGCTCCGTAAGGAAGAGGACGTGCCCGTGTCCCATGACAACTCCCGGAGCGCCGCCAACAAGATGTGGGGCGGCCGGTTCTCCGCGTCGCCCAGCGCCTTGATGGAGGCGATCAACGCCTCGATCGGCTTCGATCGCAGGATGGCCCGCCAGGATATCGAGGGCTCCCTTGCGCACAGCGACATGCTGGCCGTGCAGGGAATTATCACCGAAGCCGACCGCGATGCGATCCATGACGGCCTGCGCCGCATCCTCGAGGAGATCGAGGCGGGCACGTTCCCGTTCCGGACCGAGCTCGAGGACATCCACATGAACGTGGAGAATCGTCTGCGCGAGCTCATCGGGGAGGCAGCCGGGCGCCTGCACACGGCCCGCAGCCGAAACGATCAGGTGGCGCTCGATGTGCGCCTGTGGGTCCGCGACGCGCACGACCGGACGGAGGCCCAACTCGGAGCTCTTCTGCGCGCTCTCCTCCAGAAGGCGGAGACCCATGCCGCAACGGTGATGCCCGGCTTCACGCACCTCCAGAGCGCTCAGCCCGTCACGTTCGGCCACCACATGATGGCTTATGTCGAGATGTTCGGGCGCGATTGCGCCCGCATCCGCGACTCGCGCGCTCGCCTCAACGAATGCCCGCTGGGCGCGGCGGCGCTGGCGGGCACCTCCTTTCCGGTCGACCGGCACCGGGTGGCCAACGCCCTCGGCTTCGATGGACCGACACGCAACTCCCTCGATTCGGTCGCCGACCGGGATTCAATCCTCGAGTTCCTCTCCACGGCAGCGATCTGTGCCGTGCACCTGTCTCGCCTTGCCGAGGAGATCGTGATCTGGATGTCGGCCCCGTTCGGGTTCATCCGGCTTCCGGACCGCTGGACGACGGGCTCGAGCATCATGCCGCAGAAGCGCAATCCGGATGCCGCAGAGCTCGTGCGCGGCAAGACCGGCCGGGTGATCGGGGCTCTCGTTGCCACGGCAACCATGATGAAAGGGCTTGCGCTCACCTATTCGAAGGACATGCAGGAGGACAAGGAGCAGCTCTTCGACGCGGCCGATACGCTCGAGATCGCGCTCGCGGCCATGACGGGCATGGTCGAGGATCTCGAACCCGTGCCGGAGCGCATGGCGGCCCTTGCGGGCGCCGGCTATGCGACCGCCACCGACCTCGCTGATTGGCTCGTCCGGGAACTCGGCATGCCCTTCCGCGACGCTCACCACGTCACGGGGAGGATCGTCGCCGAGGCGGAGCGCCGCGGGCTCGGCCTCGAAGACCTGCCGCTCTCGATCATGCAGACCGTAGAGCCGCGCATCACGGCCGACGTGAAGGCGGTGCTCGGTGTCGAGAACTCGGTTCGCTCGCGCACCAGCTTCGGCGGAACCGCGCCGGAGCGGGTGCTGGAGCAGGTCGCGTGGTGGCGTGAGAGGCTTTGAGGAAACTGTCGCGTTTGCCTGACGCCGTGAACGCTCCATCTACCGGCCGATGGACATCCCGTCAGCTTTCTGAGGACGGATCTTTCGTGCGCGAAAGCGGAGGACCCGTTGCCCTTGCCGACGCCGACGCATCGTCGCTGCGGGCGGAGAAATCACGTCCACGAACCCTTTTCTACATCGCAATCGCCGTTCTTGCAGCCCTTGTGCCGCTCATCCTGATCGCCGGGATCTGGATTCGGGCTGTTCTCGAGGAGAACGAACGCGATCGGCGCGATTATCTGACCGGCCGCGCTGCAACTCTGTCCACGCGCCTCGACGTTTATATCGACCAGCAGATCTCCGTCCTGCGAGCGCTCAGCCTGCTGCCTTCACTCGACGCGCCCGATCCGGCTCGCGCGGAACTCGCAGCGACCCGCGTGATCTCGGCGATCCCGCAATGGGCCGCGATCACGTTGGTCGACGTCGCCAGGGGAGAGCAGATTCTCGATACGCTGCGACCGCTCGGCTCCCCATTGCCGCCGCCAATCGCGCCGGACCTCGTCAAGGAAGTCGTCGCGAAGCGGACCCCGATCGTTCAGCCACACTATCGCGGCGAGGCCGGCGCTTATCCGGACGACAGTATCCTGATTTACGTGCCGGTCATCAGGGCAGATCAGGTCCGCTACGTCCTGGGTGCGATCCTCCGCATCGAGGCGATCCAGGATCTCATGGCGGCCTGGGAAGGCGGACTCCTGAAGGTCGTGATCGACCAGAGAGGGCGCATTCTCGCGCGGTCGGGCGCCGTCGACGAGTATATCGGCCAGGAGGCCAACGAGCAGCTTCGCGCCAACACGGCGGATCGCGATACCGGCCTCTTCGTCGCCGAAACTCTCGACGGTCAGCAGATTTTCACCGCGTTCGAGCGTTCCCCATTGACCGGCTGGCTCGCCGTCGCGGCAACCGATTATGGGCAGTTCGACGCCATCTCGCAAAGGTCGAACTGGTCGCTCGTCGCAGCCGGTGCCCTCAGCCTTGCGATCGCAGTGGCCCTGGCGATCTTCCTGTTTCACAACTTCATGGAGCGGCGGATCAGCGAGGAGCGCTTGGCCGCCTCCCGCGCCCTCGGGGAGCTCGACGCGCGCCTCCTGGCGACGACGCAAGAAGCGCTTGCGGAACAGCATAAATCGGCGTCCGAGCGCGAGGTGCTGCTTCGCGAGATCTACCATCGGGTCAAAAACAACCTGCAGATCATCCAAAGTCTGCTGCGCCTCGGATCTCGCGACCTCGGTCCGGACCAGCAGGAGCCCTTCGAGAGTGCCATCCGGCGGGTCGGGGCGATGGCCCGCGTCCACTCGCTGCTCTACCAGTCGCCCGATCTGGCCTCGATCGATTTCAGGGATTATCTCCGGGACGTCGTTCAGGAGACGGCCGAGGCCTTCGGCGCGGAAGCGCGGGGAATTGCGACCGCCCTCGACACCGAGGCGATGCGAGTTCCTCTCGATACGGCCGTACCTCTTGCCTTCATCACCGTCGAGATCCTGACGAACGCCTTCAAGCACGCCTTTCCGGCCGGGCGCAGCGGCACGATCAGTATCTCGGCACGCCCGGAAGAAGGGCACGGCGTGCTCACGATCACCGACGACGGCGTCGGCCTTCCGGCCGGCAAGGGGCGAAGGCGGACTCTCGGCCTGACTCTCGTCATGAAGCTCGTCGAGCAGATCAACGGGTCTCTCGAAGCCCCCGACGTCGGTCGATCCACCTACCGCGTGACCTTCCCGCTCGCCCATCCGGCGCCGGAGCGGCTTCCCCAGGATTCGGATCCGGGCCAATCCTGACCGGGAAGCGGCTCTATCGCTCCAGGATGGCGCGATTTCACTACCCGTGAATCGTGGGACCTGTCGCGGAGGCTACCGTAGCGGTATCGCCGAACGCTCTTGATCGGACCCACAGCCGTCGCCATATCGGGTCAGCGGGCGATGCCCGCAGGAGCGCCGATAGCCGGGCTCGTTCCGAAGTGCCGCAACCATGGGCTTCGACATGTCGCGTCAATCGCCCTTCGGGCATCCATTCCTCCTGGGCTTCGATGAGATCGAGCAAGCGCTCGATCGCGTCGCGAAGGCGCCAAGCGACGGCTGGCCGCCATACAATATCGAGCGCCTCACTCGGACCGAACTGGAGCCGGAACGTCTGCGAATTACGCTCGCGGTTGCGGGGTTCACGCGGGATCAACTCGAGGTCAGCCTCGAAGAAAATCAGCTGGTCATTCGCGGAAAGCAGCAATCCGAGGACAAGGGCCGGCAGTTCCTTCACCGCGGAATCGCCGCCCGGCAGTTCCAGCGGGCGTTCCTCCTCGCAGACGGAATGGAGGTGCTCGGAGCCGATCTGTCCAACGGACTTCTGTCGATCGATCTCGTGCGGCCTGAGCCGGAGCGGATCATTCGCAAGATCGACATCATGGCCCGGGACCGGGCCTGAAGGAGCAGCCGGTGTGTCCTGCCGAACGGATATGGCGGCAATCCTGATCAAAAAGCGGGCTGGAGAAATCAGATGACAGACGTTTTCAAAGCCACAACAATCGATTCCACCGTGCCGATCGAGCCTGCAGAACTGGCGGCGCTGGGCGAGGGGCAGGTCGCCTACGTCAAGCCTCTGCTCTCGGACGAATTGCGGCGCCTGTTCCCCCAGGCACCCGAGATGGCACCGGGCCTTCAGCTCTTTGCGCTCCTGTCCGCAAGCGGAACACCGATCCTCGTGGCCGACACCCGCGATGCCGCGCTCGCAAATGCCTGGGCGCACGACCTTGCTACGGTGAGCCTCCACTGAGATCTGCGCAGCATCGCAGCAGGAGCGGGTGAGCGGCTCACTCAGCTGCGCTGCGCCATGGCCTCTACGGCGTCGGCCAGACGCTCGAGGTCCTGCGGGCGCGAGAGGCGGTGATCGCCATCGTTGATCAGCGTGAGGGCCACGCTGTCACCGGGCAGATGCTCGACCAAAGTCAGCGCATGCTGCCAAGGCACGTCGGGGTCTTCCATGCCCTGCAGGATGTGGACGGGGCAACCCGTGGCAAGACTGGCCCCGAGGAGGATGTGGCGCCGGCCATCCTCGATCAGATTCCTGGTGATGCGATACGGCTCCGGGGAATAGGCTGAGGGGCGCTCCCAATAGCCTGCTCCCCGGATCGCTTCGCGAGCATCCTCGGTGAGGCGGTTCCAGATCAGCTGTTCCGTGAAGTCGACGGCCGGTGCGATCAGGACCATGCCTCGGGGCTGCTGTTCCGGAGGCAGCTTGCGAGCCAGGAGGAGGGCAATGTATCCGCCCATCGAGGACCCCACCAGGACCGGGTTGCCCGGGGCGAAGGCATCGAGAACCGCCTGTGACTCCTCGAGCCACCGGGAGATCGTCCCCTCCTCGAACGTTCCATCGGATTCACCATGTCCGGAATAGTCGAAGCGCACGAAGGCGCGTCCGGTGCGCTCCGCCCAGGCGTCGAGCCATGAGGCTTTCGTGGCGGACATGTCGGACTTGAACCCGCCGAGCCAGACCACCGGCGGACCTTCACCCTGCCGGGTTCGGACAGCAATCCGCCGCAATTCAGGTCCCTGACCCACACTCAGGATGTGCCGCATCATCCGCCGAACCTCGAATCTCCAAAGAGTAGCCCGGTATAGGGGCCAGACTCGCGCCGCAATGCCGAGCCGTGACGCTGTGGCCGATATCCTGCGCCTTCGGCATGTTTAATGAGTCCTTGATCCACTGAGCGGTGGCCGTGCCTAGGGCCCTGGGCACCTGCCGGGCAGCGCTCAGTGAATGGTATGGTTAACTGATCCTCAACCCTGGCGGGCGACGCTTTGCGGTGACCCGAATCTTGTGAGAAGGCTCCTCCACCGGTGACGTTCCCTGCGCGATCCGGCAACAGCGCCTTTCCGACCTCGGCCCAGCATCCGCTCGCCGGGCGGACGATCCTGCAGGTCATCCCCGAACTGGAGGCCGGCGGCGCCGAGCGAACCGCCGTCGATGTCGCCGCAGGCCTTGCTCAAGTCGGCGCGCGCGCACTCGTCGCAAGTGAGGGCGGGCGCCTCGTCGGGGAACTCCAGGCGAAGGGCGGTGTCTGGGTCCCGTTTCCGGCCGCGACCAAGAATCCTGCAAGTATGCTCTACAATATCCGCAGGCTTGCCCGGCTGTGCCACGGTGAGCGCGTCGCGCTCGTCCATGCCCGGTCCCGCGCGCCGGCCTGGTCTGGCCTCGGGGCGGCGCGCGCTCTCGGGATTCCCTTCGTCACGACCTATCATGGGAGCTATTCCGGGCGGTCCGGCATCAAGGTGCAATACAATTCCGTGATGGCGCGGGGCGACGCAGTCATCGCGAACTCGCAATACACCGCCGACCTAATCCGGTCGGTCTATCCGGCTTCGGCGGATCGGATCCGGGTGATTCACCGTGGGACGGACTTTTCGATCTTTACCCCGAGCGCCGTGGCTCCCGAGCGCATCGAGGCGCTTCGGAAGAATTGGGGGATCGCGCCGCATGAGCGCATCGTGCTCCTGGCGGCCCGCCTCACGGGATGGAAGGGCCAGACGGTGCTCATCGAGGCTGCGAGCCGGCTGCGCGCAGCCGGGCTCCGGGACGTCGGTTTCGTGCTGGCAGGAGATCCGCAGGGACGGGATTCCTATGTTCGGGACCTCGACAATCTCATCAAGGCTCGAGGGCTCGAGGGCGTCGTTCGCCGGGTCGGTCATTGCATCGACATGCCGGCCGCCTTCCTCGCGGCCTCGGTCGTCGCGGTTCCCTCCACCGAGCCCGAGGCTTTCGGCCGGTCTGCCGTGGAAGCACAGGCCATGGGAACCCCGGTCGTGGTATCCGACCTCGGCGCCGTTCCGGAAACGGTTCTCTTTCCGCCGCGCGTTCCACCCCAGGAGCGGACCGGGTGGCGGGTGCCGCCGGGAGATGCGGACGCCCTGGCTGTCGCTGTCGGCGACGCCCTGTCTCTGGGGGCCATGGGCAGGGCTGCATTTGCCGCGCGAGCCCGCGCTCACGTCGAGCGTTGCTTCTCTCTCGAGCGTATGGTGGGCGACACGCTTGGAGTCTACGTCGCCTTGCTCAGGGGTGCCTGATTACCCATATTCATGAGTTGACTTCTCACGGCTTCCCTGGTTTGCCCGCCCCGGAGGACTCTCCGGCGGGGTGGGACTGCCGTAGAGTTTGCACCGTCAGGATAAGCGGCCATGCGCCGTTCTGTGCTTGCGCGTGATGCGGTTTTCCGCAAAATGTCGAGCCGTTCGTAGCAAGTTGAGGGTAGCCTGACGCGTATCCGTGGCCTTGGCCACGCATGCGCCACTCAGGAGTCGATGCCCAGTAAACAGGAGATGTGAGCCATTCGCAGACCGATGAGACCTATGCCCGTTCCCCAGAAGGACGGGCCGCGCGCCAACCGTGACATCCGCGGTGTTCGTGACGTCCAATTGATCGATGAAGCCGGACAAAACCGCGGCGTGGTGGGCTTTTTCGATGCTCTCAAAGTTGCCGAGGATGCTGGCCTCGACCTCGTCGAGATTGCTCCGAACTCGAATCCGCCCGTCTGCAAGATCCTCGATTACGGCAAATATCGCTTCCTCGAACAGAAGAAGGCCTCCGAGGCGCGCAAGAAGCAGAAGACGGTCGAGGTCAAGGAAATCAAGCTCCGCCCGGGCATCGACGATCACGACTACGACGTGAAGATGAAGGCCATGAAGGGCTTCTTCGAGGAAGGCAACAAGGTGAAGATCACCTTGCGCTTCCGCGGGCGTGAGATGGCGCATCAGGATATCGGTCTGAGGGTGCTCGAGCGGGTTCGAAGCGACACCGCCGACCTCGCGAAGGTCGAGATGGAGCCGAACTTCGAGGGCCGGCAGGTCGTGATGGTGCTGGCGCCCCGCTAATCTTCGCGCTGCTCCGACCGACCAAAGCGATCAGCGGAACCTCTCGAAGGAAATATGTCACCCGCGGAGCACGTGCAGGCGTTCCGCGGTGACCGAGCCTAGACTGCGCGGCTCGGGCTGCCGTAGTCCCAGCGGGGCCAAAATTTAATCCCTGGCAGACAGGCGAGACGCCTAATGCTGTCCGGCAGGGCCGGCTCCGCCTTGTGCCGGGAACTCTTAAACCGCGATGCTCGAGCTGGCGTGGTGATGGACGCCGCGCCAGCCGCAGCTCCCGGGCCTGAGCCTGGCTTCCGTGATGATCTCGCTCGATCCGTCGATACGACATCGGCGGTCGACGAGGGGCTCGAGAACGATCTCTGTGAGCCGCAGTACGTCGCCTTGCATCCTGATGCAGCATCGCTTGGGCGCTGCGCAACGCCGCACGGCAGGGCGCCAGTATGCGGGTGAAGATCGATCAGAACATGCGGCGGATGAGCTTTCAACGCGTTAGCCAAAGGGCGGAAGATGATGCGCGTCTCGTCTACAGGCTGATCGGGCAGGCGAACCTCTTGCCTCAGCGAATGAGCATCTCGGGAAGACGAAGAGAGCAAATCCGCAGGACCGGCCTCATTGCCAGGGAGGGGACTGGGTGATTGCGCTGTCTCCTGGCGTGCAGCTTGTCGCGCTGGGCGCTTCCGCTCTCCTGCTTCATCGCGCCCTTGGAAGCCGTGGCGTCGCGCCCACCTCGGCTGGTGCGGTCGTCATGGCGATCGGCATCTTCATCGCGGCGGCGCTGCAGCAGATGCCGATCCTCGCTCCGCTGATCACCAAGCCTCTGTCGATCGCGCTCCTGATCATCTGGGCATCGATCGCGGTGTCCTATGCAGTCTCGGCTCTCCGGGGCATGCTCTATGTGCATTCCCGCCCCGTGATCGCCCGCTTTGCGATTGGCACCTGGGTTGCTGCAACGGCGGTGCTGGCCAGAGACGTCTTGTGGGAAATCCAGGAATGGCGGCTCCTGGCGATTCCGCTCGCGATCCTCGCCTTCGCGCTCTGGCTCTGGTTCCTGGGGCTCGCAGCGAGGGCGCTGCCCCGTATCGCGAGCATGTCCTCGCAGACCATCGTCCCTGGCGTCGTGCTCCTGGCGACCGTGAGCACACAGTCCATCGCGTTGATTGCTGTCGATCTTCTTCCGTCCGGGTCGATTCAGTTCTGGGCGATGGCGGGCCTGATCGGAGCAGGCGTGATCTTCTATGCGATCGGCTTTGCCCTGATTCTTCGCAGCCACCTGAGAGTCGCCGGGTGGACGCTGTCCGAAGACTGGGACAACACGAACTGCATCCTGCACGGAGCGATGTCCATCACGGGCCTGGCGCTCGCTTCTTATCCAGTGGCGCCGCCGATCCTCACATGGATCGTTTGGTACTATGTCCTTGCGATGCTCCTGGTGGTCGAGAGCGTCGAAGTTCTGCGCCTGATTTCACGCCTCAGGAAGCATGGGATGGGGCAGGGCGTGCTCACCTACCACGTGTCGCAATGGGCGCGGAACTTCACCTTCGGGATGTTCTATGCGTTTACCTTGCAACTGCTCAAAACGGGGGGAGCCACCGATCCGATCGAGTGGGGGAGTGAGATTGGATCGGTGATCCTGGCCTACGGATCCTGGATCGTTCTCCTGTTCCTGCTCATCGAGGTCGCACTCTATTGCAAGAGCCACCTTCATGAGGAGCGCATCCCTGCGACCAATGCGTGACCGTGGATCGAGCGATGGTCGTCCGCGGCTGGCCGGGAGCCTGCGGCAGGCTCGATGACGCTGGCGGATTTAGTCTTCCTGTGGCCCGGTGGGACTTCACCTCAGGCCATGCCGGGCCCAAAAGCCGCTCCGGATCAGCCCGTCCATCTGCCATCAGATGTTCGATGACCATTGCTTTTGGGCGTGCTCTCTGTCATAAGCCGCGCCTTCGAACCGCCCGGCCGGAAAGGGCTGCCGTGGCGGTTTGTCCTGCTCAATCGGCAGAATTCAGAGTCCCGGAGCGTCAGCGCGCTCTCGCGGGCTCGCCACAAGGAGAGCCAAATGCCCAAGCTGAAGACGAAATCGGGCGCCAAGAAGCGCTTCAAGATCACCGGTACCGGCAAGGTCCTTTATGCTCAGCGCGGCAAGCGTCACGGCATGATCAAGCGGACCAACAAGCAGATCCGCAACCTGCGCGGCACGGCGGTCCTCTTCGAGGGCGATGCACGCAACGTGAAGAAGTTCTTCCTGCCCAACGGCTGAGACGCTTCACCTTTCCAATCGCTATCCGTCGGAGAATTGAACTATGGCCCGTGTCAAAAGGGGCGTGACGAGCCACGCCAAGCACAAGAAGGTTCTCAAGGCTGCCAAGGGTTTCTACGGCCGCCGCAAGAATACGATCCGCATCGCCAAGCAGGCGGTCGAGAAGAGCATGCAATATGCTTATCGCGACCGCAAAAATAAGAAGCGCACGTTCCGCGCGCTCTGGATCCAGCGCCTGAATGCGGCAGTCCGCGAGCACGGATTGACCTATTCCCGATTTATCGACGGTCTCGGCAAGGCCGGGATCGAAGTCGATCGCAAGGTTCTGTCCGAAATGGCTATCCACGAACCGGCTGCCTTCGCGGCCTATGTGGAGCGCGCCAAGTCGGCACTGCCCCAGCAGCAGGCTGCCTGACGATCGGATCTGAGAGGGCGCGGCATCAAGTGGCCGCGCCTCTTCCCACTTCCCGAGACCTTCCCGCCGGCGGCATCGCGCTGCCCCGCATTCCGCGGATCGGGAGGCTTGACCGTTCCCGCTCCGCGCTTCACCACAGCGCCCGATTCATGAGCAGGGACCGATGAGCGATCTCACTACACTCGAACAGGACCTTCTGACCCAGGTCCAGGCCGCCGGCGACGAGGCTGCGCTGGAAGCTGTGCGCGTGGCCGCGCTCGGGAAGAAGGGGGCTGTCTCCGATCTCCTGAAGACCCTCGGCTCCATGACGCCGGAGGAGCGGAAGGAACGTGGCCCGCTGATCAATGGGCTGCGCGACCGCGTGCAGGCTTCGATCACGGAGCGCCGCGAGGAACTCGCTGACGCCGCGTTGACGCGCAGGCTCGAAGAGGAGCGGGTCGATGTCACGCTGCCGATCCAGGAGGGGCCGGAAACCCGCGGGCGGATCCATCCGATCTCGCAGGTCGTCGACGAACTCACCGCCATCTTCGCGGATATGGGCTTCGCCGTCGCGGAAGGGCCTGATATCGAGACCGATTACTACAACTTCACGGCCTTGAACTTCCCGATCGGGCATCCAGCGCGGGAGATGCACGACACCTTCTTCCTGGCTCCGAACCGCAACGGCGAGCGCAAGGTCCTGCGCACGCATACGTCGCCAGTTCAGATCCGCACGATGAAGGCCACCGAGCCACCGATCCGGGTGATCTGCCCGGGGCGCACCTACCGGCATGACTCGGATCAGACCCACACGCCGATGTTCCACCAAGTGGAAGGCTTGGTGATCGACCGCCACGCGAACATCGCACACATGAAGTGGGTGCTGGAGGAGTTCTGCAAGGCGTTCTTCGAGGTCGACCAAGTGAAGATGCGGTTCCGGCCGTCCTTCTTCCCCTTCACGGAGCCCTCGGCCGAGGTCGACATCCAATGCTCGCGGCGCGGGGGAGAAATCCGCTTCGGCGAGGGCGAGGACTGGCTCGAGATCCTGGGCTGCGGGATGGTGCACCCGAATGTCCTGCGCAATTGCGGGCTAGACCCGGACGAGGTTCAGGGCTTTGCCTGGGGCATGGGGATCGACCGCATCGCCATGCTGAAATACGGCATGCCGGACCTGCGACCCTTCTTCGAGGCCGACACGCGCTGGCTCAACCACTACGGCTTCCGGCCGCTCGACATTCCCTCGCTCGTCGGCGGCTTGAGCGCCTAGAGACCTGCGGCGGACGGTTGGCCTCTGTGCCAACCCTGCCGAACTCGGCCCCGTTTTCCTGTTTGCGGCAAGGTTCGTCGAACCAGGCTTCACCTCGCCGAACCTTGCTCTGGAGAGTCCCGCGATGAAGTTCACGCTGTCCTGGCTCAAGGATCACCTCGATACGTCGGCCTCGCTCGACGAGATCGTCACAACTCTCACGCGCATCGGTCTCGAGGTCGAAGGCGTGGAAGACAAAGGCCGGTTGCTGGCGCCTTACCGGATCGCGTCCGTGATCTCCGCGGAGCAGCACCCGAATGCCGACCGGTTGCGCGTGTGCATCGTCGATACCGGATCGGGCGAGCCCGTTCAGGTGGTCTGCGGCGCCCCGAATGCCCGCACTGGCATGAAGAGTGTGTTCGCTGCACCCGGAACTTACATTCCGGGCAAGGACATCACGCTCGGCGTCGGAACGATCCGGGGCGTCGAGAGTCGCGGCATGCTGTGCTCCGCGGCGGAGCTCGAAATCTCCGACGATCACGAGGGAATCATTGATCTGCCCGCCGATGCGCCGGTCGGAGAGCCCTACGCGGCCTATGCCGGGCTCGATGATCCCGTCATCGAGATCAATCTCACGCCGAACAGGCCCGATTGCACGTCGATCCACGGAATTGCGCGCGATCTCGCTGCAGCCGGGCTCGGTACCCTGAAGGGCGATGTCGTGCAGCAATGGCGCGGAGATCGGGAATGTCCTGTCTCCGTGCAACTCGACTTCGACGCCGGTGACGAGCGCTTGTGCCCGTTGTTCGCGTTGCGCCTCGTGCGCGGCGTTCGCAACGGCCCGTCTCCCGAATGGATGCAGCGGCGCCTGCGCGTCATCGGTCTCCGGCCGATCAACACGCTGGTCGATATCACCAATTACGTCACGTTCGATCGCGGACGCCCGCTTCACGTCTTCGATGCCGCGAAGGTGAAGGGCAACCTCACGGTGCGCCGCGCGCGGGCGGGCGAGGAGCTGCTCGCCCTCGACGGGCGCACCTACACGCTCGACGACAACATTGTCGTGATTGCGGACGAGACGGGCCCGGAGTCGATCGCCGGCATCATGGGCGGCGAGCATTCGGGCTGTGATGAAAGCACGACCGATGTCCTGGTCGAGTCGGCCTTGTGGGATCCTTTGAACATCGCGCAATCGGGACGTCGTCTCGGCATCATCACGGACGCGCGCTACCGGTTCGAGCGCGGCGTCGATCCGATGTTCACGTTGCCGGGCCTCGATCTCGCGACGCGGATGATCGTCGATCTGTGCGGCGGCGAGCCCACGAAGATAACCATCGCCGGAAGCGTACCGGACGACACGCGCCTGATCGATTTCCCGTGGAGCGAGGTGCGTCGGCTGACCGGCCTCGATGTCCCGCGCGCCGAGTCCAAGGTGATCCTCGAGCAGCTCGGCTTCCATGTCGGTGGCGGCACGGATCGCGTGAAGGTCGCTCCACCGTCATGGCGGCCGGACATTGAGGGGAAGGCGGATCTCGTCGAGGAGGTGATCCGCATAGCAGGACTCGACCGCATCGAGTCGGTCCCGCTGCCTCCGCTCGGCGGCGTCACGAAGCCCGTCCTCACGCTGTTGCAGCGGCGCACGCGTCTCGCGAAGCGCACGCTCGCCGCGCGCGGCCTCGTCGAGGCGGTGACCTGGTCGTTTATCGCCCATGATCATGCGGTGCTGTTCGGCGGGGGCGACCGGTCGCTTCGGCTCGCGAACCCGATCGCGGCCGATCTCTCGGACATGCGCCCCAGCCTTCTTCCGGGTCTGCTGCTCGCGGCACAACGCAATGCCGATCGCGGCCTGACGGATGTCGCACTGTTCGAAGTCGGTCAGTGTTTCGCGTCTGATGAGCCGGAAGGACAGACCATTAAGGCGGCTGCAGTGCGCCGCGGCATGGCAAAATCGAGTGGGGTTGGGCGGCATTGGAATGGCGGCGGGCGCGCCGTCGACGCGTTCGACGCGAAAGCCGACGCGATGGGCCTGCTGACGTCACTCGGGATCCCGACCGGCGGCCTGCAGGTCGTCTCGGGCGGTCCGGATTGGCTTCATCCCGGCCGTTCAGGAACGCTCCAGTTCGGCCCTCGGAACGTGATCGGGTATTTCGGCGAGCTTCATCCGAAGCTCCTGAAGGCGCTCGACGTCAAAGGTCCGGTGGTGGGCTTCGAGATTACCCTCGACAATCTCCCGCCGCCCAAGAGCCGTCCGACGCGGATGAAGCCGAAGCTCGTCCTGCCGGAACTGCAGCCCGTGTCGCGCGACTTCGCCTTCATCGTCCCGCGGAGTGTGCAGGCAGGAGAGATCGTGAAGGCGGCGCAGGCGGCCGATCGCCAGCTGGTCGTGGGTGTCGATGTGTTCGACGTCTACGAAGGTCCCGGCATGGAGGCGGATCGCAAGTCGGTCGCGATCGCCGTCACTTTGCAGCCGGTCGAGAAGACTCTCACGGATGCCGAGATCGAGGCCGTGTCCGCGAAGATCGTGGGCGAGGTGGCAAAGAAGACCGGAGCAGTACTGCGGGCCTGATGGCCCGCACGCGAACCGGGACCTTATCTGTCAGCGTGGGGCCTCCGGGCCTTGCGCAGTCTCGCCGCTGAGCGGGTTCTGCGGATCATATGTGTAGCGCATCACGTCGAAGCGCATCGAGCGGGCATCCACCATCAGAAGCCGGCCGACGAGGCCCTCGCCAAATCCTACGATCTCCCGGATTACCTCCAGAGCCATCAAGCTCCCCATGACCCCGGCGAGAGCGCCGAGCACGCCGGCCTCGGCACAGGTCGGAACCGTCCCAGCCGGAGGGGGCGCCGGGAACAGGCAGCGATAGGTCGGGTTCGGCCTGCCATCCAGAGCACGTTCATGGGCCCGGATCGTCGTCAGGGTTCCGTCGAACTGCCCGAGTGCGGCCGTGATGAGGGGCTTGTTCTCATAGAAGCACGCATCCGACACGGCATAGCGTGTTCCGAAATTATCGGAGCCGTCGGCGACGATGTCGTAGTCGCGCACGAGGTCACGGGCGGACGCAGCCTCGAGGCGCTGGCGGTGCTGAATCACGGCAATGCCGGGGTTCAGCCGGCAAATTGCGTCCGCTGCGCTCTCCGTCTTGGCACGGCCGATATCCGGTGTGCCATGGATGACCTGTCTCTGGAGATTCGAGAGAGAAACGGTGTCGTCGTCGACGATCCCGAGAGTGCCGACGCCTGCAGCGGCGAGGTATTGCAGCAGGGGTGCTCCGAGGCCTCCCGCGCCGACCACGAGAACGCGGGCGGATTGCAGTTTCGCCTGCCCCGGTCCACCCACGTCGCGCAACACGAGGTGACGAGCATAGCGCTCCAGATCTTCACCGCTCAAAGCCATACGCGTCTCCCCGATCTCAGTGCTCCTGGAGTTCCAAGCTCCTCGGCCGGTGCTTGGCGACTTCTCCATCCCATGCCATCGTCTGGCGCACCGGGCGCCGCCCGGCAGAAGGAGAACTCTCGCCGATGAGCATTGCCAAGCTCGGCCTCGCCCTCGCGGGCCTCGTTCTATCCGCTTCCGTAGCCCTGGCACAGCAGGCGGGTTTCAAGCCCGCCATCGTCTATGATCTCGGCGGCAAGTTCGACAAGTCCTTCAACGAGGGCGTCTTCAGCGGCGCCGAGCAGCTCAAGAAGGAATTCAGCATCGAATACCGGGACTTCGAGCCTCAGACCGATGCCCAGCGCGAACAGGCGCTCCGGCGGTTTGCCCGCGACGGCTACTCGCCCATCGTGGCCGTGGGGTTCAGCCAGGCGACGGCGCTCGAGAAGGTCGCGAAGGAATTCCCCAGCCTAAAATTCGCGATCATCGACGCAAAGGTCGATGCACCGAACGTGCAGTCGATCCTCTTCCAGGAGCATGAGGGATCCTTCCTTGTCGGCCTTCTCGCGGCTCTTGCCTCGAAAACCGACAAGGTCGGCTTCGTCGGCGGGATGGACATTCCGCTCATTCGGAAATTCGCGTGCGGATACGTCCAGGGTGTGAAACACACCGGCAAGGGAACCGAGGTGTTCCAGAACATGACCGGCACGACGGGGGCAGCCTGGAACGATCCCGTGAAGGGAGCGGAACTCGCCAGAAGCCAGATCGATCGCGGCGCGGACGTCATCTATCACGCGGCTGGCGGCACCGGGATCGGGGTGCTCCGCGCCGCGGCCGATGCGGGCAAGCTCGGGATCGGTGTCGACTCGAACCAGAACGGACTGCATCCCGGAAAAGTCCTGACATCGATGCTCAAGCGGGTCGATGTCGCGACCTACAACACCTTCAAGGAGGCCCGGGACAACACCTGGAAACCGGGCATTCAGGTCCTCGGTCTCAATGAGGATGGCGTCGGCTGGGCGCTCGATGAGCACAACGAAGCGCTCATCACGCCCGAGATGAAGGCGGCCGCCGAAAAGGCCGCTGCCGAGATCAAGGCCGGCACGATCAAGGTACACGACTACATGTCGGATTCGAAATGCCCGGTCTGATGTGACGAAATCCGGGTGCGCCGCTCCACATCGGACGTTCCGATGATCGATCCTCGCCGCCGGGGATGCGTAGGAGCTGCATGACCCCCGCCATCGAACTCGTCTCGATCAACAAGCAGTTCGGCGAGGTTCGCGCCAACAGAGACGTGAGCCTCGTCGTCCGGCACGGCACGATCCACGGAATCGTCGGCGAGAACGGCGCCGGGAAGTCGACGCTGATGTCGATCCTCTATGGCTTCTACGAGGCGGATTCAGGGGAGATTCGGATCGGTGGTCGACAGGCCCGGATCAGATCGTCCGCTGATGCCATCGAGGCCGGGATCGGGATGGTGCACCAGCATTTCATGCTCGTGCCGCCGCTGACCGTCGTCGAAAACGTGATGCTCGGGGCCGAGGGCGGCGCCTTGCTGCGCAGAGGCGAGGCGAGGGCGCGCGCCGAACTGGCGCGTCTGGCTCGCGAGTACAAATTGGATATCGATCCGGATGCGATCGTCGGTGAATTGCCGGTCGGGCTTCAGCAGCGTGTCGAGATCCTGAAGGCGCTCTTTCGCGGTGCGGATATCCTGATCCTCGACGAACCGACAGCCGTGCTCACGCCGCCCGAGGCCGATGCCCTGTTCGAGCTCCTGCGCGCGCTGAAGGCACAGGGCAAGACGATCCTTCTCATCACCCACAAGCTGCGCGAGATCATGGCGGTGACCGACCAGGTCTCCGTCATGCGGCGGGGCGAGATGATCGCAACGCTCGACACCGCATCGACCTCGCCTCCGGCCCTGGCGGAACTCATGGTCGGGCGGCGGGTGCTCCTGCGCGTCGAGAAAGGGGACCACGCGCCCGGAAAGCCCGTTCTCGAAGTCGATAATCTGTCTGTCATCGACCGGCGTGGTGTCCTGCGCGTTGCTCACATCTCGCTGACGGTCCGCGCCGGAGAGATCGTCGGGATTGCCGGCGTCGCCGGGAATGGGCAAAGCGAACTCCTCGAGACGCTCGCAGGGATGCGCCGTCCGACGTCCGGTACCATCCGCATCGCCGGGCGGGCGATCGAACCGTCGCAGCACGATCCGGATTCGTTTCGTCGCCTCGGCGTTCTTCACGTTCCCGAGGATCGCCTGCGCGTCGGTCTCGTTCCGGAATTCCCGGCCTTCGAGAGTGCCGTGCTCGGCTACTCGGATGATCCGGCGCTCGGGCACGGTCCGATCCTCGCCCATGATCGCATGATCTCGGACCTCGACGAGAAGATGGAGCGCTACGATGTGCGCCCGCCGGCGCCCAGGCTGAGGACATCCAAATTCTCCGGCGGCAATCAGCAGAAGATCGTGCTCGCACGGGAGATCGAGCGGTCGCCGCGCGTGCTGCTCGTCGGGCAACCGACCCGCGGCGTCGATATCGGCGCCATCGAATTCATCCATCGCCGCCTCCTGGCGTTGCGTGACTCCGGTGTAGGAATCCTCCTGGTTTCCGTGGAGATCGAGGAGATTCTCGCTCTCTCCGACCGAATTCTCGCAATGTGCGGCGGCACCATCATGGGTGAAAGACGCCCGGCCGACACGAGCGAGCAGGATCTCGGATTGCTCATGGCCGGGATCACCGGCGGGCAGCGGGAGCTCTCCGCATCGCGGAGCCTTTCGTGAGCGCTTCCCACGAATTGCCTCGATGGGCCGACACGGTGCTCGTGCCCGTACTCTCCGTCATAGCCGCCTTTCTCGTGGCAGGCCTCGTCGTGATGGGGATCGGCGAGAGCCCGCTCACCGCGACGCGAATCCTGATCGCCGGCAGTCTCGGCACCGGAGAGGGACTGGGCTTCACGCTCTTCTACGCAACGAATTTCATCTTCACGGGGCTTGCAGTAGCCGTCGCCTACCACGCAGGGCTCTTCAACATCGGTGGAGAGGGGCAGGCGACGCTCGGCGGAATCGGAGTTGCGCTCACAGTGCTCCATCTCGATTTCCTGCCGGGATTTCTCCTCGTTCCTCTCGGCATTCTCGGCACTGCCGCATTCGGGGCCGCCTGGGCGGCCATTCCGGGATATCTGCAGGCAAAGCGGGGCAGTCACATCGTCATCACGACAATCATGTTCAACTGGCTGGCGAGCGTCCTGATCGTCTACCTGCTCGTCAACCAGTTCCGCGAACCGACTTCCATGAACCCGGAATCGCGCACCTTTCCGGCGCAATCCCAGATCCCGTTCATGCACGACGTGCTGGCGGTGTTCGGCATCGAGATTGCCCCCTCGCAGCTCAATCTCACGCTCCTGCTCGCGCTGGCTGCCGCGGCCGCCATCTGGCTGCTCATTTACCGCTCGCGTCTCGGCTACGCGATCCGCGTCGTCGGAGCGAACCCGGCCGCGGCCGTCTATGCCGGGATATCACCCGCCCGGGTGACGATCCTTGCGATGATCATCTCGGGCGCACTGGCGGGCGGCCTCGCCGTGAACGAACTCATGGGCTACCAGCACCGGCTCCTTCTCGAATTCACGTCGGGCTACGGATTCGTCGGGATCGCAGTTGCGCTCATGGGCCGAGCGCACCCGGTCGGGATCGTTCTCGCCTCGGTGCTATTCGGCATTCTCTACCAGGGTGGTGCAGAGCTCGCCTTCGAGCAGCCGGCCATCACGCGCGATATGGTGGTGGTGATCGGGGGCATCGTCATTCTGTTCGCCGGCGCGCTCGACGGACTCTTCCGGCGGGCCGTCGCGGCCGTGATGCCACGCAGACTCGTCGAGGCCTGAGCGGATGGATCTGTCTGCGTTGATCACCGTCTTCGACTCGGCGCTGCGATTGTCGATCCCGCTTCTCGCCGCGTGTCTCGCCGGCCTCTGGTCGGAACGCTCCGGCGTCGTGGATATCGGGCTCGAAGGGAAAATGCTCGTCGCCGCCTTTGCGGCAGCAGCCGCGGCGCATGCCTCCGGTTCCGCCTGGATAGGGCTGACCGCCGGAGTTCTGGCTTCAGTAGCGTTCGCCCTCCTGCATGGCTTCGCGTCCATCTCTCAGCGCGGAAACCAGATCGTCTCGGGCGTCGCCATCAACATGCTGGCGGCCGGCCTCACGGCCGTCGTCGGGAATGCCTGGTACGGCCAGGGCGGGCGCACGCCTCCGCTCGAAGGGGAGGAGCGTTTCGGCGCCATATTCCTGGGGCACTCCTTCCTGGTCTACCTAGCGCTTCTCGCCGTTCCCGTCACATGGTTCGTGCTCGTGAAGACACGCTTCGGCCTGCGGCTGCGCGCAGTGGGCGAGAACCCGGCGGCCGTCGATACGGCTGGGATCTCGGTCGCGGGTCTGCGCTATGCAGCGGTCGTGCTCGCCGGAATCCTGTGCGGCCTTGCCGGAACCTATCTGTCCGTTGGGCAATCGGCCGGCTTCCTGCCGAACATGACTGCGGGAAAGGGCTTCATCGCGCTCGCCGCGCTGATCTTCGCGAAATGGCGTGCCTGGCCTGCCCTCGGCGCCTGCTTTCTGTTCGGATTGCTCGATGCGGTTTCGATCCGCCTGCAGGGCATCGTGCTTCCCGGAATCGGCGAGGTACCCGTGCAGGCGATTCAGGCGCTTCCCTATCTCATGACCGTCATTCTGCTCGCGGGTGTGATCGGCACCGCGATCCCGCCGCGGGCCTCCGGCATTCCCTATGTAAAGGAGCACTCATGACTTCCCTCGACGCCCTGTTCGAGGCTGCCCGTGACGTCCAGGCGCGCGCCTATGCACCCTATTCGCGCTTCAAGGTCGGCGCTGCGATCGCGACGGAGAGCGGCCGGATCTTCGCCGGCTGCAACGTCGAGAATGCCGCCTACCCGGTCGGGACCTGCGCGGAGGCGGGGGCCGTCGCGGCCATGGTCGCGGCCGGGGAGAGCCGAATCGCAGCCATGTTGGTGTTCGGAGAGGGAGATCAGCTCGTGACGCCTTGCGGCGCGTGCCGGCAACGTATCCGCGAGTTCGCCGAACCCCAGACCCCGCTCCACGTGGCGGGCCCAGACGGCATTCGCGCCGACTTCACTCTGGAGAGCCTGCTGCCTTTTTCCTTCGGCCCGGATAATCTCGCCCGCTCGTGAGCGGATCATGGACGATACCACCCAGGCGACGACGGCCTTCCTGCGGCAGCGCGGATTCGACCGGGCCTATTCGGCCGCGATCATTCTCGGAACGGGGCTCGGAAGCCTGGCCGACGAGCTGACCGATGCAGTGAGCCTCTCCTATGCGGATATTCCGCATTTTCCGCTGAGCCGCGTCTCGGGCCATGCAGGCAGGCTGATCGCGGGAACGCTCGCGGGGAGCCAAGTTCTGCTCTTCCAGGGGCGATCGCATTACTACGAGACCGGGGATGCGGGCGCGATGCGGATCCCGGTGGCGCTCGTCGCGGCGCTGGGAATACCGGTTCTCGTGCTCACGAATGCCGCCGGTTCCGTACACCCGGATATCCGGCCGGGAAGTCTCGTCGCGATTCGCGATCACCTCAATCTCTCGGGCACGAATCCGCTCCTTGGGGATCAGACGGAGCGCCGCTTCGTCCCGCTGACGGATGCCTACGAGCCTCGCCTGCGCGAGCTAATGCAGGCCGCGGCCCGTCGCTCAGGGCTCGTCCTGCCCCAGGGCGTCTATGCCTGGATGTCGGGCCCGAGTTTCGAAACACCGGCGGAGATCCGAATGGTCCGTATCCTCGGGGGCGATCTCGTCGGGATGTCAACGGTGCCGGAGGTGATCCTGGCGCGCTATCATGGGCTGCGAGTCGCAGCGGTTTCCGTCGTGACGAATCTCGCGGCCGGAATCGAAGGTACCGTGCCGAGTCATCAGGAAACGAAAGACGTTGCTATGGAAGCGGCCGATCGCTTCAAGCGCCTGTTGCGCGCTTTCATGCTGGAATTACAGGATGAATGATCAAGCGAATGATATGTCGGGTGTGGCGCGCCGCGTCTTGCAGTGCCTCGATCTGACGGAACTCGGTGATTCCTGCTCCGAGCAGGCGATCGACAAGCTGATCGCGAAGGCCCTCGATTCGCGGGGACCCGTTGCCGCCGTCTGTGTCTGGCCGCAATTCGTGTCCCGTGCGAGCGCCGGATTGCGTGGATCTACGGTGCAGGTCGCGACGGTCGCCAACTTCCCGGGCGGCACGAGCGAGATCGACCGTGTCGTCGACGACGTCTGCGAGGCCTTGAGTGACGGCGCCCAGGAGATCGACCTCGTACTCCCCTATAGAGCGTTTCGGGAGGGAGATGCGGAAGCGGGCGCCGAGATGATCGGTGCCGTGCGCGACGTGGTCGATCAAGAGCGAGTCCTCAAGATCATCCTCGAAACGGGCGAGCTCACGACGCCATCGCTGATCGCAGCCGCAAGCCGACTCGCGATCGAGGCCGGCGCAGATTTCCTGAAGACGTCGACGGGCAAGACGGCGATCTCCGCGACGCCGGAAGCCGTCGAGATCATGCTGCAACAGATTCAGCAGGCCGGCCGCCCAGTCGGCATCAAGCCTTCCGGGGGAATCCGCACCGTAGCCGATGCTGCGCTCTATCTGGAACTGGCGGATCGGATGCTCGGTGCCGGCTGGGCGACGCCGCGCACGTTTCGCATCGGTGCGAGCGGTCTTTATGACAACCTCGTTGCCGCCATCGATCACGGAACGAATTCCACGAGCACGGGAGCCTGTTAAGTGCATCTTCCACAGGAGATCATCCGCAAGAAGCGGCACGGACATGTGTTGTCCGATGAAGAGATCGCCTTCTTCATCGAGGGGCTGACGAATGGACGCGTCACCGAGGGGCAGGCTGCCGCCTTCGCGATGGCGGTATTCTTTCAAGGACTGTCCGTGCCGGAACGGGTCGCCCTGACGCGCGCCATGACTCATTCCGGCGAGGTTCTCGCCTGGGATCTTCCCGGACCTGTCCTCGACAAGCATTCCACGGGCGGAGTCGGGGATTGCATCAGCCTGCCGCTCGCGCCGATCGTGGCGGCGTGCGGCGGCTATGTGCCCATGATCTCGGGCCGCGGACTCGGCCACACCGGCGGAACCCTCGACAAGCTCGATTCCATTCCCGGCTATACGTCGCAGCCCGACATCGACCTCCTCAAACGAGTCACGCGCGAGGTCGGCTGCGCGATCATCGGCCAGACCGCGGATCTCGCACCCGCTGACAAGCGCCTCTATGCGATCCGTGACGTAACGGCGACCGTCGAGTCGATAGACCTGCTCACGTCCTCGATCCTGTCAAAGAAGCTTGCGGCCGGTCTGAACGGCCTCGTCATGGATGTGAAGTGCGGCTCGGGCGCGTTCATGTCGCGCCTGGAAGACGCCCGTAAGCTTGCCGAAAGCCTCGTTCATGTTGCAAACGGCGCCGGGCTGCCGACGACGGCCCTCATTACCGACATGAACCAGCCTCTTGCATCTGTGGCAGGCAATGCTGTCGAGATAGCCTATTCGATCGACTACTTGATAGGCCGCCAGCGTGAGCCGCGTTTTCACGAGGTTAATGTTTCACTCTGCGCCGCCCTGCTGGTGCAGGGACACCTAGCCGACAATGAGACTGCCGCACGGCGGCAGGTAGAAGACGCTCTCGCATCCGGTCGGGCAGCCGAGCGCTTTGCGCGGATGGTGGTGGCGCTGGGAGGACCGGCGGATATCATGGACCGGCCTGAGCGCCATCTCGCGCGCGCCGCGGTGATCCGGCCGGTTTTCGGCGAGCGAAGTGTCGTCTCCCGTATCGATACGAGGCAGGTCGGCCTTGCGGTCGTCGCGCTTGGCGGGGGCCGCACGCGGCCCCAGGACGCGATCGATCCCGCGGTCGGACTCACGCAGATCGCGCCGCTCGGCTCCAGGGTCGGCCCGGATGTTCCAATCGCTATCGTGCATGCCCGGAGCGAAGCCGAAGCCGATCGCGCAGACGCCTTGCTTCGCAAGGCCTACACTCTGGATTCCGACGCACCCATCGGCCCCCTTGTCTTCGATCGAATCAACGCACCATGACTCTCCTCGTTGCAACCACCTGGGATCCCGAGCCGTGGGTGGAGCGCTTTCAGAGCCTCATGCCCGAGCTTCCGGTCGTCATTCCCGGCGACATTTTCGATCGCCGGCGCGTCTCCTACGTCGCGGCCTGGGGGCCGAAATCCGGTGCTTTGTCGGGTCTTCCCGCCCTCGAGGTGATTTTCTCGCTCGGCGCCGGAGTGGATCACCTGATGGGCTATCCGGATCTGCCGCCGGTGCCGATCGTGCGCGTGATGAGCGACGACCTCACGACGCGCATGAGCGAATACGTCGTGCTGCATTGCCTACTGTATCTGCGTGACCAGAGGCGCTACGACGCGCAGCAACGCGCAAAGATCTGGGAACAGGATCGGTCACCGCCACGGGCCAGCGACGTGCGTGTCGGGATCATGGGAGTCGGCGTCCTGGGCCAGGATGCGGCGCGAAAGCTCTCGATGATGGGCTTCGATGTAGCCGGCTGGAGCCGTACGCCGCGAGCGGTCGACGGATTCGAGACATTCGCGGGGCGCGAAGGTCTCGATGCATTTCTCGCCCGCACCGACATTCTCGTCTGTCTCCTGCCTCTGACGCCGGAGACACGCGGGATTCTCAACCGAACTTTGTTCGAGCGTCTCGCGCGCGATGGTCGTCTCGGCGGCCCATTTCTCATCAATGCGGGACGCGGTGGTTTACAGATCGAGCAGGACATCGTCGCGTGTCTCGACGACGGCACCCTGAAGGGCGCGACGCTCGACGTTTTCGAAACTGAACCGCTCCCCGAAGATTCTCCGCTCTGGCTGCATCCACGCGTGACCGTGACGCCTCACGTCTCCGCCGTGAGCAGTCCGGACGCAACGGCGCGCTCCATCGTCGAACAGATCCGCCGTCACGAGGCCGGTGAACCGCTCGAGGGCGTGGTCGACCTAGCGCGTGGGTATTGAGCGCGCTCGGCGAGAGCGCTGATTTTCAAGCTGTCGATTCGAGAGACAGGCTGAGGCGGCGCACGGCCGTGATCGGCCCACCGTTCTTGGCTTTGATGCGGGCTTCGGCCTCGGCAAGCGGCTCGGCGGCGACGCACATGAAATGCGCATTGGCGTGAAGCAACAGCTTCGCGTCCGTCATGATGCCGACATGCCCGCGCCAGAACACGAGGTCACCGCGCTGCAGGCCGTCGAGTTCATCTCCGATCTCGATCGGCTTTCCGAGTTGCGCCTGCTGCATGTCGCTGTCGCGGGGAGCAGCAATCCCGGCGGCCGCGAGCGCGACCTGGACGAGACCCGAGCAGTCGAGCCCGAGGCTCGTCTTGCCGCCCCAGAGATAAGGCGTGTGGAGGAAGTGTTCGGCAACCGCAACGAAATCAGGCTCGCGCGCCTCTAGCTCCGCGAGATGCGGCGCATAGATCCAGGAATGGTCGGCCAAGCGGGCGTAGTCGCCGTCGCGATCCATGGCTGTCACGGCGGATCCGAGACTCACGTAATCGAGAGGAGGGAGCTTCAGGTTCGGGCCCGGAAACAGAAAGCTGCGGATTGCCGCCACCCGATGAGTCGGCGCCGGCCCAGGCTCGCCGAGCGCGGCCGCGGGAATGTAGCCCACATAGCCGTCGCGCTCGAGCTGGCCCCAGGACCAGCCCTCGTGCTCGTCGAATACGGTGACGCCCTCGCCGAGAAGCGCTTCCGTGTCGAGGGGTGCATCGGGCGCGGGATGACGGCGAACCGGCGCGCTCGGCACAGTGACGCGATGAGGATGCCCAGCTGCGAAGCGCTCGGCTTCGACCCGCCCGCGCAAACGCTCATCCGCGAGATCCGGGCGAACGGGGGTGATGCGCCGGTCGAAGGTCATTCCGGGTTCTCCATCCTGCGAGAGGTATCGCGTCCAGATCAGCAGCTCAACGCCGGTCAGGAGCGGCCAACATACCGCTTCTTCACGAGAGCGTAGATCAGGCGCGCAGCCTGCACCTCGCCGCCCTCGGGACGGCCGGGCTTTGCGGCATTCGTCCAGCCATAGATGTCGAAATGGATGTGCGGGCTCTCCGTCACGAACCGGCGCAGGAACAGGGCTGCGGTGATCGAGCCGGCCATCGGGCCGCCGATATGGTTGATGTCGGCGATCTTCGAATCGAGCTGCGAGGCGTAGGGAGGCCAGAGCGGCAGGCGCCAGACGGGATCGTTCACCTCGAGGGAGAGGCTCGAAATCTCCGCGGCGAGGGACTCGTCCTCGGTATAGAAGGGCGGTAGGTCCGGTCCGAGGGCAACGCGCGCCGCGCCGGTCAGCGTCGAGAAGTCGACGACGAGGTCGGGCTTCTCCTCGTCCGCGAGCGCCAGCGCATCCGCCAGGATCAGGCGGCCTTCCGCATCGGTGTTCCCGATCTCGACCGTGAGGCCTTTCCGGCTCTGCAGGATGTCTCCGGGCCGGAAGGCCGAGCCCGAGATCGCGTTCTCGACCGCGGGGATCAGTACCCGCAGGCGGACGGGCATGCCTGCGCCCATGATCATCTCGGCAGTGGCCAGAGCCGCAGCCGCGCCGCCCATGTCCTTCTTCATCAGCAGCATGGACGAGGAAGGCTTGATATCGAGGCCGCCGGTATCGAAACACACGCCCTTGCCGACGAGCGTGATCTTCGGCGCGTCCTCCGCGCCCCAGACGAGGTCAACGAGACGCGGCGCCGATGCGGAAGCCCGCCCGACTGCATGGATCATCCGGAAATTGCCGGCGATCAGGTCGTCCCCGACGATGCTCGATACTGTTGCCCCGTAGCGCTCCGCGAGCGAGCGCACTGCTTCTTCGAGCGCCTCGGGGCCGAGGTCGTTCGCAGGCGTGTTGATGAGATCGCGTCCGCGGCTCACGGCTTCGGCAATCCGGGCCATCTCCTCGGCGTCGACGCCGACGGGCGGAACGAGACGCGCGAGGCGCTCGGGGCGCGAGCGGTAGCGCGTGAAGGCATAGGAACCGAGCAGCCAAGCGAGAACCGCGAGCGCGGCGTCATCAGGTGCGGGCTCCAGCCGATAGGTTCCCTCCGGGAGCAGCCCCGGCAGCTTGCCGACGAGAAACGGATCCCGTCGCTTCGCATCGGCTGCATCGAGGCCGAAGACGATCGCGAGGAGCCCGCCTTCATTGTCGGGGAGGAGACAATGCGCCCCGGATTTCGGCTCGAACTTCTGAGCCTTCGCGAAACCGGCGGCGAGAGGGGGCAGGGCGTCGAGAACGGCCGGCCATGTCTTCTCCGTCACGAGGTGGATCGGAGTGGCGGCATCGTCCGGAGAGGCGAGGAGGGGATGAGGCATGTTGGGCCCGGGCCTGGAGCTTGGCAGTTAACGCTCCATTAGGGTTAACGAACTATGGATGAGGCATGGCGGCAGGTTCGCCGTCGAGGAGTTGGTCTCATGATGCCCTGCGCGCCGCAAGCCCCCCGGCCCGTCTCGGTCCGCTGGCGGATGCTCGCAGTGGTCGCACTCACGGCGCTTTCGGTCTCAGGCTGTTTCAAGCGTGGCGCTCCCGAAGTCACCGGCGCGATCCCAGGGCCCTCACAGGCGACACCGGAGATCTGGCGCAAGCAGGCGGACATCTGGGGGCCGCGGTTCGAAGCGGAGCCCGGCAATTCCACGGCGGCGATGCATTATGCACGCGCCCTGCGGGCGCTCGATCAGAAGCCGCAGGCCGTCGCCGTCCTGCAGCAGGCCGCGATCCGCAACCCGAAGAATCTCGAGCTCCTTGCCGCCTATGGGAAAGCCCTGTCGGAGGTCGGGCGCTACAAGGAGGCCGCGGAAGTGCTCGGACGCGCTCATACGCCCGAGCGTCCCGACTGGCGCGTGCTCTCGGCTCAGGGTGCCGTCGCGGACCAGACGGGCGATCATGCGCTCGCCCAGGACTACTACATGTCGGCGCTGAAGCTCGCACCCAACGAGCCGAGCGTGCTGTCGAATCTCGGCCTTTCCTATGCCCTCGCGAAGCGCCTCGATGACGCCGAGCGCACCCTCCTCGATGCGGCCGCGCAGCCGAAGGCGGATGCGCGCGTGAGGCAGAATCTCGCGCTCGTGCTGAGCCTGCGCGGAAAGTTCACCGAGGCCGAGGCTGCGCTTCGCAAGGACATGTCGGCGGAAGAGGCCGCGGCGGTGCTGGCGGATTTGCGCGGAATGGCCGCGAAGTCGAAAACGGTTGCGGCGAAAAGGCCGGAGAAGAAGTTGCCAGCAGGTGAGGAGAGCCCGCCCGCGGACGCGCAAATTTGACGTCCTCGCGTCTGAGGCCGGGCGCTGGATTGCTTCCGCAGGCGTGATGTACTGCCCGTTTCATTGCACTTCCGTCATTGCGGACCGCAGACGCGCTGCGCTGCCCCTTACGCCGCACCTCCGTCCTTGCGAGCCCCAAGCGAAGCAGTCTACCCGTCGACGTATGCGCGCCTGGATTGCTTCACTGCGTTCGCAATGACGAAGAGGGTCTGAGGGCGGGCGGCGCAGGGGCGGAAACGGAGTAGCGGCGGACCCACTGCCGTCCGTGTGGCCTGTCGTCATCAGACCTGCCGCGGACTCACTGCCTCATTGCGTACCGCAGACGCAACGCACCATCTATTCCGCCGCCTCCTCGTCATTGCGAGCCGAAGGCGAAGCAATCCAGAATCGCAACCTCTGCAGTCAAATGCATGAAGAATGGCGTGCAGCGCGTCCTCAATCCAGCTTCATCACCTGAATGATCGCCGGCGTCAGGATCACGATGAAGAGGACCGGCAGGAAGAACAGGATCATCGGCACTGTGAGCTTCGGCGGCAGCGCCGCGGCTTTCTTCTCCGCCTCGTTCATCCGCGTGTCGCGGCTCTCCTGGGCGAGAACGCGCAGGGCCTGTCCGAGTGGGGTGCCGTATTTCTCGGCCTGCACGAGTGCCGTGGCAACTGCCTTCACGGGTTCGAGGCCCGTGCGATTGGAGATGTTTTCGAAGGCGACGCGCCGGTCGGGCAGATAGGACAACTCGGCCGTCGTGAGGGTGAGCTCTTCCGCCAGCGGCACGGATTGCGATCCGATCTCGATGCTGACGCGGCGGAAGGCCGCTTCGATCGACATGCCGGATTCCACGCAAATGAGCAGGAGATCGAGCGCATCGGGCCACGCCTCTCTGATCGAGGCCTGCCGCTTGTTGATGTTGTTCGTGAGGAAGATCTCCGGCAGCTTCACGCCGAAATAGACGGCGCCGATCGTGATCCCGACGAGGATGAGCGGTGGCTGGTTCACCGCCTTGAGCACGAAGAGATAGAAGATCGCCGCCACGAACAGCCCAATCGGAGTGACGAGGCGAAAGAACAGGAAAGCGACTTCTGCGCTTTGGCCTCGATAGCCGGCCATGACGAGCTTCTGCTTCGCGGTTTCCGTGCCGAGCCACTCGCTCAGCCGGAACTGATTCACGATCTGCCGCATGAAGGCTTTCGGCTCTTGGCGGAGCGTCGGCCTCTGCTGCGCGCGGGCCAGCCTCTCGCGCTCGCGCGCCCGGATTTTTTCGCGCTCCGTTGCGACCGCCTTCATCCGCTTCCCGAGATTGTTCACCTCCATGAAGGGGGTTGCGAGCGTCCATACGGTAGCGGCCGTCGCGATTGCGACCAGCAGCATCGCCAGGAATTGCGGGTCGTCGATCCGATCCTGAAGAAGCGTGAGCATCGGGATTCCGTCAGACCTTGAAGTTGATCATCTTCTTCATCACGAAGATCCCGATACTCATCCAGACGAGTCCGCCTCCCATGGCGATCTTGCCCGTCCTCGTGGTCCAGAGGAGCGTCATATAATCGGGGCTCGAGAGATAGGTGAGGATCGCCACAATGAAGGGCAGCGCTGCGATGATGGCGGCGGAGGCCTTCGCCTCCATGCTCATCGCCTTCACCTTGTCGCCCATCTTGCGCCGCTCGCGCAGAACACGCGAGAGATTCCCGAGCGCCTCGGAGAGATTGCCGCCGGCCTTCGCCTGAATAGCCAGAACGATGGCGAAGAAGTTTGCTTCCGCCACCGGAACCCGCTCGTAGATCTTGCCGACGGCCTCCGGCACGGTCATGCCGACGGCCTGAGCCTCGACGGCAAGGCGGAACTCGGTCTTCACTGGATCGCCAGCTTCGCTCGCAACGATGCGCAGGCAGTCACCGAGAGGCAGACCTGACCGAATGCCGCGAACCACGACATCGATCGCGTTCGGGAGCTCGAGGACGAAGGCGGTAATCCGCTTGCGCGCGAGATAGCCGAGCACCCAGCGCGGAATCCCGAAGCCGCCCACGAATGCGGCTCCGATGGCGATCAGCGGATTCCTGAGCGTGACGAGGATTGCGAGCCCCAGCAACAGGCCGAGCGCCACGCTCCCCATATAGAAGCCTTGCTTCGACCAGGTCACTCCTGCGCGCGCAAGGCGCTGCTCGATGCCGACCTTCTCACGGTCCTTCTGGCGCTGCTCGATCTCCTTGAGGGTTTGGGCGACCTGCTCCTTCCGGCTGACCGCCGCGATCCGCTCGCGCCGATCGATCGGGGAAGCGACCAGCGCCTTCTGACGCTTCGCAGCGCGGGCCTCTCCGGACAGGATCGGATAGAGGAGCACATAGGCCACTGCGCCAGCCGCAACGGTGATCAGAATGGTAACGGCGATCTGGCTGTCGAACATGGGCTCACTCGGTGCTGCGGCTCTCAGACGAGGCCCGGACCACCCTTCGCCTCCATCGCGTCGAGGGCCGCTGCGAGATGTGTTTCCTCACCGTAGTAACGGGCGCGTTCCCAGAACCGCGGGCGACCGATGCCGGTCGAACGGTGCCGGCCGATGAGCTTCCCGCTCGGGTCCTCACCGACGATGTCGTAGAGGACGATGTCCTGCGTGACGATGACGTCGCCCTCCATTCCCATGACCTCGGTGACATGGGTGATGCGGCGGGAGCCGTCGCGAAGCCGCTGCGCCTGGACGATGACATCGACGGACGAGCAGATCATCTCGCGGATCGTGCGGGAGGGGAGCGCGAAGCCGCCCATCGTGATCATTGATTCGATACGCGACAGGCATTCGCGCGGCGAGTTCGCGTGCAGCGTGCCCATCGAGCCGTCATGGCCCGTATTCATGGCCTGGAGGAGATCGAAGGCCTCCGGTCCGCGTACCTCGCCGACGATGATCCGTTCCGGCCGCATGCGGAGACAGTTGCGGACCAGATCCCGCATCGTGATCTGGCCCTGTCCTTCGAGATTGGGCGGGCGCGTTTCGAGCCGCACGACATGCGGCTGCTGCAGTTGCAGCTCCGCCGCGTCCTCGCAGGTGATGATGCGCTCGTCTTCCTCGATATAACGTGTGAGGCAGTTCAGGAGCGTCGTCTTGCCGGAGCCCGTGCCACCCGAGATGACAACATTGCAGCGCACGCGGCCGATGATCTTCAGGATTTCCGCGCCTTCCGGGGAGATCGCGCCGAACTTGACGAGCTGCTCGAGCGTCAGCTTGTCCTTCTTGAACTTGCGGATCGTGAGCGCCGGCCCGTCGATCGAGAGCGGCGGGGCGATCACGTTCACGCGCGAGCCGTCGGGCAGGCGCGCGTCGCAGATCGGAGAGGACTCGTCCACGCGGCGCCCGACCTGACTGACGATCCGCTGGCAGATATTCATCAGCTGCTGGTTGTCGCGGAAGCGCACGCCGGTCAGCTGGATCTTGCCTCCGACCTCGATGAAGGTGCGTCCGGCCCCGTTCACCATGATGTCGGCAATGTCGTCGCGGGCGAGCAGCGGCTCGAGCGGTCCGTAGCCGAGCACGTCGTTGCAGATGTCCTCGAGGAGCTCTTCCTGCTCCGCGATCGACATGACGACGTTCTTGAGGAGGATGATCTCGCTGACGATGTCGCGGATCTCTTCCCGCGCCGATTCCTGATCGAGGCGCGACAGCTGCGCGAGGTCGATGGCCTCGATCAGCGCGCCGAAGATGGCGCCCTTCGTCTGGTAGTAGTCGTTGGAGCGGCGGCTGTCCTCCGGACCGGCTGCGTTGCCCGACTGCTCGAGGGTGCGGATCGCCTGACTCGCGGCAAGGTTCGGAGTCGATGCGGGCGTGGAGGCCGGGCGTGCGGACGGAGTGACGCGCGCGACCTCGAGGCCGCCCGTCGATGCCGTTCCTGTCCGCTTCCCGAACATGATCTCTCAGCTCCTCTGTCCCGGGTCGGGCACGATACGAACAAGCGCGCCCGGTCCCGATCGCTTCGCGGTCAGCCGGAGAGCCGGCTGACTCGATGCTTCCAATCTGCCCTAGGATGCCTTCCTGCGGGTAAACTTCGCGATAATGGGTGCCAAGAGGCCGCTTTTGCGTTTCGGCTCGGTCCGGCCGGTAACCGAAGCGGCCAGCTCGACGAATAAGGTGTTCACCTTGCTCCCGGGCTGCACCTCGGCGACCATCTGGCCATTATTGGCGGCGGTGCCAAAGAGTTGCGCATCGAAGGGAACGACGGCCGCGAGCTCGACTTCGAGCGCCTTTGCGAATTCCGCCGGGGCGATCTCGGGCCGCTTCGGCATCCCCGTGAGGTTCAGTACGACTTTCGGCTTCCCGTCATTCGGGCGCGCCGTCTTCAGGACGTCGAGAATGTTCTTCGTGTTGCGAAGCGAGGCGAGTTCGGGCGCCGCCACGATGACGATTTCGTCGGCGCCGATGAGCGTGCGACGGGCCCAGCTCGTCCAGGTATGCGGCATGTCGAGGACGATGCTTGGGGTCGAGACGCGCAGCAGATCGAGGAGCTGATCGAGCGCATTCTCGGTTAGGTCGATCGTGCGGTCGAGCATCGCGGCACCCGCGAGGAGGCTGAGATTGTCGCCGCATTTCGCGAGGAGACGGTCGACGAGATTTCCGTCGAGGCGCTCCGGCGCGAAGACCGCATCCGCCACGCCCTGCGAGGGATCCTGGTTGAAGTCGAGGCCCGCGGTCCCAAACGCGATATCGAGATCGACGATCACCGTCGACGTGGCGAGCTGGCGGGCGATCGCCCAGGCCAGATTGTGCGCGACGGTCGATGACCCGACGCCGCCCTTGGCGCCGATGACGGCGATCGTCCGACCTATCGGGTCAGTGCCGGGCGCATGATAAAGTTCCGAGACCGACTGAATAATGTCGAGCGGCTTGACGGGGGCGATGAGATATTCGCTGACGCCCCGGCGGGTGAGCTCTCGGTAGAGCAGGACGTCATTGACGTGCCCGATGACGAGCACTTTCGTCCCTGCTTCGCAATGCTCGGCAAGCTGGTCGAGGCCTGCAAGGAGAGCATCCCGATCGTCCGTCGATTCGAGGATGATCACGTTCGGCGAGGGCTGGTCACAGAGCACGTTCAGGGCGGTCCCGAGGCCACCCGAGGACGTCGTGACCTGCGCCTTGAGCAGGCGGCGGTCCTTCGAGGCAACCTCGATTGCGGCCTCGGTGGCGCCCGTTGCGCAGAAGGCGTGCATCGTAATGCGCGGAACGGGCGCAATGAGCGCGCTCGCGTCGGCTACGGATTCCGCATCCTTCTCCTGCACCCTGTCGCTCATCTCTTCCCCCGATCTCTTCGTTCTTCGACTTCAGCTATGAGCATGATTTCGGATAACGCAGAGTTACTCCCGTAAGCTTGCGCCTCACCTCTCCCTGCAGGGGAGAGGTGAGGCTCCGTCTCTCCCTTGATGGTAGAGGTCGACGCCCGAAGGGCGGCGGGTGAGGGTGGCGGCGCGACGTCGAAAGTCACGCCGCATCTCGAGCTAAACCCACCCGCACAACACTATCTCCAAACCCCACCTCAATTGCCGACTTCGCCGATCGAGGCGCCTGTTTCACGATAAACTGTGCTCGGATCCTGGCCCTTGCGGAGCTTCTCGAGATTGCCGACGCGGCGGATCGTATCCGGGCGTCCCTCCGCCCGACCACCGACGAGGTCGGCCGGATCGGCGACCTGCGCCGCAATGTTGGACTGCATGGCGCAACCGAGATTGTGATAGGGCTGATTATTGTTGTTGAACACGGGATCGCTCACGCCGAGATCCTGAGGCCAGAGCCCGCAATAGCTCGCGACCTTCGCGGCGAGGGCTCGGAACGACAGGCGGACGGGCGCCGCGAGCGTCGGGTCAATGACCGGGTAGGCGGTCGAAACGACAGGGACGCGAGCATCCGCAAGGAGAGACCTGATCGTCGCCGCGGCCTGTGCGGCGCCGACTGTATTGGGACCTTGCGGGACCGCGATGGTGATCGGTCCCTGGCCCTTGCTGCGGTATTCCGTGACGAAACCGGCGAGATCCTCACGTTGCCGGCGGTTGAGGCTGCGGCCGGACACGAAGAGATCGAGATGCTCCGGCGCATGCGTGATCACGATCGGATGCCGCTCGCGATAATCGTTCGGATAGACCGATCCGGTGACGACACGGTCCGGGGCACAAGCCGCCAGGAGCGCGGGAAGAGCGGAGATCGCAAGGACGGTTCTGAAGGAGAGCGATGTCATGGTGCTGCCGGTCAGTCGGTGATGAAGCCGAACTTCGCATTCGCGCGGACCTGCACGGGGCGCGCGGGAGCTAGTCCGTAGAGTCGGTTGAGCCGTCCGAGCAGAATCGCTTGGCCGTCATGGGAGTCGATGAAGCCGTCGTCCGGGCGAGCGACCTGGGCAGGACTCATGGGCTTGGCGATCAGGGGCGTCACCATGATCATCAATTCGGTCTCTTTGCGCTGGTAGTCCCGCGAGCGGAACAGCGCACCGAGCACGGGCAAGTTCAAGAGACCCGGCACGCCGTTGATGGCTTGGCTGTTCGCCTGCTGGATGAGACCAGCCGTCATCATCACGGCGCCTGAAGGCAACTCGACCGTCGTCTCCGACTTCCTGACCTTCATGCCGGGAACGACGATTTGTCCGATGCGAAGCGAAGCTTCCGCATCGACTTCGGTAACTTCCGTTCCCACGCGCAAGGAGATGCGATTCTCGGAGAGAACAACGGGCGTGAAATGAAGGCTCACGCCATAGGGCTTGTATTCGACGCCGATCGAGCAACTCCGGAATCCGGAGATGTTGCTGCAATCCTCCGATTTCGGAATCGGAATCTCGCCGCCCGCCATGAATTTTGCGGTCTCGCCCGAGATCGCCGTCAGGGTCGGCTCGGCCAGTACGCGCGAGACTCCGGCCCGCTCGAAGGCCTGGAGCGTCGCGTTCGCCTGGAACCCGCCGCGCGAGATGCTGGCGGACAGGAAATTTCCCGGATTCGCTGCCGGGTTGATCGAGAACGGGTTGATGTTTCGGAAATCGTTGTTCGGTGGGTCCCCGAGCAGGGACCAGGAGCCGGACGTGTTGACCCCGAACTGCTTCAAGACCGTGCGGGCGACTTCGACCACGGTGACCTTGAGCATCACCTGATCCTTACCACGGATCGTGAGCGCATTGATTACCGCGCCCTTCGTGGCAATCCCGTTATCGGCGGAGATCCCCACGAAGGCATTCGCGATATCGACCGCCTGCTGGGCCTCCATGGCCGAGGCGACGCTGCCCGTCAGAAGAATGGATTCGCCCGCGGGCCGGATCTCGATGTGAGCGAGCGGGAGCGCGGTTCTCAATGTCTGCCTGAGGACGTTCAGGTCGCGGCCGACATTGACCTCGAGGGATGCGATCTGCTGCCCGTCGGCATCGACGACCGTCATCGAGGTGACGCCGTTCGCAAGCCCGATCATCAAGACCTTGCGAGTCGACCTAACGATGGCGTTCGCAACCTTCGGATTGGCGACGAAGACTTCCTTGGCGTCCCGGGGTAAGTCGATCGTCAAGGATCGACCGATCGACAGATCGATCCTCCGCGCGCCGTGACGATCGATATCCGGTTGAACGAGGGAGGCGGGCTCGTCGACAGAGCCCCGGAGCCCGTTAGCCGATGCGGGACCGTGAGCGGTCATGCCTGCGCTCACCAAAGCGGTCGTGCAGGCGACGCGGAGAAGGGCGGATCGGGTCATCATGGCTGATGGGCCTGTTGCTGGACGCCGAAGCGGATAATCTGGAGAGGAGTATTGCGCTCCTCTCGTTTCGGCGTGCCGGTCTCGTTCACGTCGGCAAGGCTTCTCAGAGCGAGAGAGAGCTGGCCGACCTTCTGAGCCAGAACGACCTGCTCGGCTTGGGCAGGCGTCAGCTCGAGGGTGGCGGTCTCGCCGGTGACGACCTTCTCACCGTTCCGCTCCTGGACATTCTGGCCGATCGCGAGGACGCGCACGTTCGTCAGGATGATTTCGGATTTCGTGATCGAGGCCGCGCCTTCCTGGGAAACCTGCGAGGTTTGGATGACGTCGACGCGATCGTTCGGGAGGATGAAGCCGCCGGCATTCGTCGTGCCGCGGTTGTCGATCGCGATGGCCAGTGCGCGCATTCCGGAGGGCAGGATCGCCGACATGAAGCCGCTATCGGCCTTGATCAACCGCTCCCGCCGGATCGGCTCGCCGGGCAGGAAGGGGCTTCGCACGATGGCGCCGGTGAGTTCTTCAACGATACCTGCTTCCTCTGATTTCTTGATGAGCCCTGTTGACGGAACGTCAACCGGCCATGCCTGCCAGCGCATGTTCTCGGGCTTGAGGCCATGTCCGAGAGGGAGATCTGCGGCAGCGACCAGAACTTCGAGCGCAGGTGCAGCTGGGGCTGTCATTGCGACTGGCGTCTCAACAGGCTTCGTCCCGCTGCGCATCATGAGGGCGGCGCCAGTGCCAGCCGCTAAGGCAATTCCGAGGACTGCAATACGGGCTAATTTCATCGCCTTGAATCCGAGGCCGCGCCTCTAGGGCGCCGCGTTCTCAGTTCAAGCAGGGAATGGTCAAGGTATGGTTAATGTGCTGTAAAATGTCGACCGGGCTCAGAAGCCGGCGCGCCAGATGGCGGAGGACGGATAGATGAACAGGGCGGCTGCCGCGAGGGCAATCCCATAGGGGACCCCCGTGCGTCGGTCGTGGAGGCGCGAGGCCCAGGTCCAGCCGAGGGCAAACGCCGGTAGAGGAAGACCGCGGAATATCAGGATGAGAAGGGTCAATGCTCCGCCTGCAACCGAGGCCAACAGAACGAAGTCGAGCAGGCTGCCGAAGCCCAGCCACAGAGCGACAGCAGCCGCGAGCTTAGCATCACCGCCCCCGATCCAGCCGGCAGAGAACATACCGAATCCGATTAGGAGAACGAGAGCGCCGCTCGCAAAATGTCCGGCTAAGCCAGAAACAGGAATTCCGACGAGGAATGCACAGAATGCGAATCCTCCTGCAAGCAGCAATGAAACGCCGTTCGGGATCGTCATCGTGAGCAAATCGCTCGAGGCGGCGAAGATCACCAAGAGAGGGAAGAGAAGGAGAAGGGTGATCTCGATCATTAGGCCCGCCGTGTAGGAGAGAGGTCCACTCAGAAAACGTCGATTAGGCGCGTCCTCCTGCGATCGGGAGTGCTCAGGCGTGAAAAATGACCGGAAGCAGCAGGCTTCCGGTCATTTCGGAAACGCATCTACAACGGCTACGAAGAGCTCAGTTACCTCAGAGCCGATGGTGTTCATCATTCCGAAAATCGAAATGCTGATTACCATCGCGATCAGGCCGTATTCGATCGATGTCGCGCCACCGTCGTCGGTGGCGCAGTTGTGCACGACATGTGTCGTGCACAGCCAACGATGCATCTGCACCATGCTGATCATGATAGAAGATCAGGGAGTACCGTTAGCCTCTCCCAGCTTGGTGGAGACCGTCTCGAAAGTAGTTTTCAACTCGCCCCCGACCAACTGGAGTGCGGCGATGATGGCCACCGCAAGAAGTGCCGCGATCAGGCCGTACTCAATGGCCGTGGCGCCGGACTCGTCGCGGATGAAGCGCTTGATCGAGTTCATGGGTGTGCTCCTGTGACTTTGGTTGCCTCACTCGTCCGTCGACCTGGTTTTTCCGTGGTCAATCAGAACCGAGGTCGAGAATAAGGGTGCCCTCTTGCAGGGCGGTTAAGCTCATCAGTTAAAAACTTCCGAATTGGCTGCTTTCGCGGGGCGGTTAACAAACGAATACCGGGTTGCGTTCAGTTGAATGCAAATCGTTACATTGGAACGCGTCGTCGATCATCGCCCGTCGGATTATTGTCCCTGTAGGCGAACATGCCCTTGTTACTGCTTGCGTGGCATGCGGGCAGGAGAAGGTCTCCTGGAGTGATCTCGTCGAGCTCGTGCGAGTTTTCGCTAGCCGGCCAGCTACTACATTTGAGCGGCCTGAAGTCTGGCGCACTTCATTTTCTTTTCGTTCACCAATCCAGTCTATCCTCAACGGATCTCATGTTCACGGGTGTGTTGCCATGCGTATTCCTGCTGTTGTCGCGTGCTGCCTGGCCTTCTCGGCGCCAGCAGCGGCGACTGACCGGATCGGGGCGGAGCCTATCAATCTCGTGATCGATCATGCACGGGTGCTCAGGCTTCCCGACCCGACGCAGACCGTGATCGTCGGCAATCCGATCATCGCGGACGTTTCCGCGCAGCGGAACGGGATCGTCGTTCTGACCGGCAAGAGCTACGGGCGAACCAATTTCATCGCGCTCGACGCGTCGGGCTCGATCCTCACGGAGACGACGATCAGCGTCCAGGCCCCTTCGGAGTCGATGGTGACCGTTCAGCGCGGTTTCGACCGTGAGTCATATTCGTGCACGCCAGATTGCCAGCCCTCGCTGCTGCTCGGCGATGCCACGAAGTATTTCAGCGACGTTGGCGGTCAGGCCGGGCAGCGCAACCAGCTCGCGACGTCCAAGTAAGCCCGCCGGTTCGCTGCAATTTTCGGTTTCCCGGCAACCCGGCGGCAATTGCTCGTCCTTAGGATCACCCTCCGGAGATCATGTGTCATGACGCCGGAAGAGGCTTGGGACCAGAATGTCCGTGTTGCTTGGAAGAATGCCGACCTTGCGGGTCCGGGCCGTCAAGCGGTTCAGTCAGGATGACAGCGGCGCCATGGGCGTCGAGCTCGCGCTCGTCGCTCTCCCATTCTTTGCCGTGCTCTTCGCAGTTCTCGAATCCGCTCTCGTGTTCTGGGCGAACCAGGTGCTCGGGGCCGCGACCGCGGATGCAGCTCGCGAGCTCTATACCGGGCAGTTCCAGAAAGCGAATGTCAGCACGCCCGCCGAGGAGCTGCCGTCGCGGTTCAAGCAGGAGGTCTGCAGACGCATCGGAGGCCTGATTCCTTGTTCTTCCGTGCGGATCGACGTCAGACGATCCACGTCCTTCCCCGGTGGTGTTCCCGTCCCTATCGTCACGAAGCCGGATGGTACGCAGGAGGTCGACCCGGCATTCGGCGTCTACGAGGAGCCCAAGCCGACCGAGGTCGCCCTCGTGCGGGTCATCGTCGAATACCCGGTGCTCGTGCCTCTCATGGAGGCCATGAAAGGATCGCTCAGTGGAAACAAGCGCCTCCTCATGAGCAGCGCCGCTTTCCGGACGGAGAAATACAAATGATCCGGCGGCTTCGAGAGACACTTCACAGATTTCGGCGGGCGACGCAGGGCTCTATTGCGATCGAGTTCGCGATGTCCTTGCCCGTGATGATCACCGTCTATTTCGGGGTCGTGACGTTAGGCAATGGCTTTGCGACGAAGCAGCGCCTCGAGACGCTCTCGCGCACGGTGGTCGATCTCGCCGGCCGGCTCCCACTGCTTCCGCCGAATTACACGTCGCAGATCAACGCAGCTGAAGTCACGAACATCGCAACCGCTGCAGCAGCTATCATGGCTCCCTACGAGTCGAGAGGCTTGACGATGACGCTCGCGAGCATCGTCGTGCAGTCGCAAAAAGGTTCGGGCATGATCGGAAAAGTCTGCTGGAGCGCCGCGCGGAGCGTCGCGGCCGATGGAACGCTGCAGGTGGTGGCGGTGCCGGCGCAATATGTGGAAGGCGCTGTCGTTGCCGTGCCGGAGGGTTACCGCATCCCCGGCAACGCGTATCTCGTCAGTGACGTGGAACAGGTCTATCGCCCGGTCATCGGCAACGCGATCACGGGTGACATCAATCTCCGGGATACAGTCCCGTGGCCGTCGCGGAATGGGATGCAGGTCGTGTGGCAGGGTAAGGCGGCTTGTCCGACGACGTAAACTGAATCCGCAGCGTTTCCCCCCTCACCCGCGCGCTTCGCGCGCGACCTCTCCCTCCAGGGGAGAGGTGACGTGCGGGCTGCCGACGCTTCGA
>NZ_LN811350.1:1069799-1117146 GCF_001006805.1 Microvirga massiliensis
AGCGCCGACCTTGCAAGCTATTCTCCCAGCCCATCAAATCGTCTGATTGTAAGCCCCAACTTCTGGATTCTCGCGCAGCACACCATCAACCGCCTTGAACATCTCGCGCATGCGCGCTTCGGAAGCGGGACTTTCTACGACTACGACGAGTTCCGGCTTGTTGGACGAGGCGCGCACGAGGCCCCATGTTCCGTCATCCGTGATCACGCGCACGCCATTGACGGTCACGAGATCGCGGATCGCGTGACCGCCGACGGCTTCGCCCGTCTCCTTCATGCTCTTGAAGCGCGAGATCACCCAATCCACGACGCCATACTTAACCTCGTCCGCGCAATGCGGCGACATCGTGGGTGAGCCCCAGGTCTTCGGCAATTCCACATAGAGATCCGCCATCGACTTGCCGGGGTTCCGGTCGAGCATCTCGCAGACGGCAATCGCCGTCAGGGCGCCGTCGTCGTAGCCGCGTCCGACCGGCTTGTTGAAGAAGAAGTGGCCGGATTTCTCGAAGCCCGCGAGAGCGGAGAGCTCGTTCACCCGCCGCTTGATGTAGGAATGGCCGGTCTTCCAGTAGTCCGTGCGAACGTTCCGAGCCTGCAGTTCCGGATCGGTGAGGAAAAGCCCAGTTGATTTGACGTCGACCACGAAGGTCGCGCCCGGATGCAGCTTCGAGAGATCGCGGGCGAGCATCACGCCGATCTTGTCGGCGAAGATCTCCTCGCCGTTATTGTCGACGACGCCGCAGCGGTCCCCGTCTCCGTCGAAGCCGAGGCCGACATCCGCTCCCGTCTCGCGCACCTTGTCCGCGATGGCATGAAGCATCTTCATGTCCTCGGGGTTCGGGTTGTAGCGTGGGAAGGTGTGATCGAGCTGCGTGTCGAGCGGGATGACCTCACAACCAATCCGCTCCAGGATCTCCGGCGCGAAAGCGCCGGCCGTGCCGTTGCCGCAGGCCGCGACGACCTTGAGGCGCCGCTCGAGCTTCGGCCGGTTGGTGAGGTCGGCGATGTAGCGCGCCGGGAAGTTCTCGACGAATTCATAGGAGCCGCCGCCCCGGAGGTTGAAGGCGGCGCCGAGCACGATCTCCTTCAGGCGGCTCATCTCCTCCGGCCCGAAGGTCATGGGCCGGTTCGCGCCCATCTTGACCCCTGTCCAGCCGTTGTCGTTGTGCGAGGCTGTCACCATCGCGACGCAGGGGCAATCTAGCTCGAACTGCGCGAAATAGGCCATTGGCGAGAGTGCAAGACCGATATCCTTCACGCGCAGACCAGCCGCCATCATGCCGGAGATGAGCGCGTATTTGATCGAGGACGAGTAGCCACGGAAGTCGTGTCCCGTCGCGATGTCGGGACGGACGCCGAGCTCGTGAACCAGCGTCCCGATCCCCATCCCGAGGGCCTGGACGCCCATGAGGTTCAGTTCCTTCTCAAACAGCCAGCGGGCATCGTATTCGCGAAAGCCTGTCGGCTTCACGAGCGGGAGGGACTCGTATTCATAGGTGTTCGGGACAAGGTCGCTCTGCGGCTTTGGGAACATGTCGGTCCAGTCCGTTGGGCGGGCATCGGGCCGCCGGGTTTGTCAATTTGTGGGTGGGTGTCGCCTGGGTGGAGGAGTGCATCAAGGCGCATCCCGGCACCTGAGGATCTGCGCGATCCCGACGACGAGGGCGGTCTCGGGCGCGCGCACGGTGCTGTGGAGTCTACGCGCTTCGAGCGCGCTCACGTAGAGATCAGCTCTCGCCTGATCGGCGATGATCGTCACGCTGTCGTAGCCGGCAAACTGGCTGAGCGCTCCATTGACCTCGTCACCCGTGAGGAGGCCGGAGAGGTAGGGCCCGAGCCGCGCCGGCTCCATCTTCCCGGCGACCACTGCGGCGCGCGCGCCGAACAGGAGATTGAGAAGGCCGACACGGGCGGCTCGATCCTCACCGCGGTTGCGCTCCGCTGCGGCGAGCCCCATCGCAAAGCCGGACGGGTCGCCCGGCTCGGTCGCCGGACGCCCGATCATCGAGTGCTCGCGCAACAGCGCATACATCTCGCCGGTCATGTAGCTGGCGAAGCGTTCGATCCGCCCGCCGCTCATCACAACCCATTTCGAATGCGTGCCGGGCAGGCAGACAAGCCCGTCCGCAATGGCGGAGCCGAGCGCCAGCGTCTCTTCGCCCCGCATGACATCACAGGCCTCGGGAGCCGGCTCGAAGAGGAGGCCCGGCACGATATGAGCCTGCCGCCCGTTCCCGAGGTCGACCGGCACCATCGCGCGGGCGATGTCGCGGGCATCGGCGGGGCAGGGCGCATAGGGCGCAACGGCCCAGCCCTCGCGGCTTCCCACCATGCCGACGAGAACTACCGGAGCGTCGGGATTTTCTGACAGCCAATGCCCGCATTGGCGGGAGAACACGCCAGCGTGCTCACCGGGTTTCAGGACGGACACGCCGGATGGAGCCGAGACGCGATCGAGGATCGTTTCGCTCTCGACGAGATAAGCGCGGAAACGCGTCGTTCCCCAATCCGCCAGGATGAAGCGCATGCCGGCCGCTCTTCTGCTCGTGGTCGTGACAACCGAAGTGCGAGCCTACCGCGTTCCGAACATCCGGTCGCCGGCATCGCCGAGGCCGGGAATGATGTAGCCATGGTCGTTCAGGTGATCGTCCACCGCTGCGGTCCAGATACGTACGTCGGGATGTGCGCCCCGGAGCTTCTCGATTCCCTCGGGAGCCGCAAGGAGACACACGAAGCGGATCTCGCGCGCTCCGCGCTCCTTGAGGCGATCGATCGCCGCGACGGCGGAATTTGCCGTGGCGAGCATCGGATCGAGAACGAGAGTCAGGCGATCCGCGAGATCCGAAGGCGCCTTGAAGTAGTATTCGACAGCGTGAAGCGTCTCGGGATCGCGATAGAGCCCGATATGCGCGACGCGTGCCGAAGGGACCAGCGTCAGCATTCCATCGAGGAAGCCGACCCCAGCCCGCAGGATCGGCGCGAAGACGAGCTTCTTGCCCGCGATCTGCGGGGCTTTCATGTGGGTGAGCGGCGTCTCGATCTCGACCATCTCGGTCGGCAGATCGCGGGTGACCTCGTAACAGAGGAGCATCCCGATCTCGTTGAGCAACTGCCGAAATCCCTTCGTCGAGCGCTTCGCCTCCCGCATGAGCGTGAGCTTGTGCTGCACGAGCGGGTGATCGACGATCGTGACGCCTTCCATGTATCTGCCCCTGGCGATGAATGCTCGAAACTGATGGCTGCAAGTCCGTTCGGCCACGCGCCTAGAATACCGTCCCGTCGCTGACAATCGAGAGCGGAGGCGAACCGTCGGCGCGGCGCTCCCGGGCCAGCCGGCGTCCCGTGGCCCAGGTGCCGCCCTCGAGGACCTTGGCGAGCGGAAAATCCGCGGCGGACAGGCCGAGCCTCTCGCGGACGAGGTCAGCGACACGATCGAGGAGCGCGACCGTCAAAGCCCGCCACTCCACGACGAGCTGGGAATCGACCGTATGGGACCGAGCCGCATCTTGCGGGTCGCGCAAGGCCAGAACTCCGGTGTCGAGAAAAAGGCCGCCATTGCGGTATTCCGGCAAACCGGTGAGCCCGTCGACTTCCTCGATCGTGAAACCGGTCCAGGACAGCGGTTCCAGGAGGGAATAGGCGAGCCACTGGGACAGCTTGTGAAACGGCACGAGCCCGTCCGAGGCATCATCCGCATGGGCGAGCGGATGCCGCCAAGTGTCGCCAAGATCGACACCGCCGAGCGTGATCCGCGAGGGCCAGATCGGGCCGAGATGCTCGAGCAGCGCCCCCAGCACGGCAGGCGTCACGATGCGGCCGCTGCGCGCTGTCGCGGCAATCACGTCGAACAGGCCACCCGGCCTTGGATCATCCTCCCGGCCGAAGACCTCCGGCGCCCCGGCGACGACCTGGCCGAGCCGGCGCAACAGGGCGGCGCGCGCCTCGAGTCCGACGAGCGGGTTCTCTGCCGAGACCTGAAAGCCTGCAGCGAGTTCATCCGCGGTCAGGCTCGCGAGGGCCTCCCCGTCGACCCGGAAAGGATCCTCCGGGTGGTTCGAGAAGCTGCCGCCAATGAACATGTCGAAGCTCGCGACCGCGAGGCCCTCCGAGCGTGAATAGGTCTCGCCCGTGCGGCCCTCCTCGTAACGCCAGGCTGGTCCGGCACCGGCATCGAGAAGCACGGAGATGATCGCGAGATCGAAGGCCGCGCGCGCCATGGCGGGCTCGCTGTCGAAGGCGGCGAGGCTGGACACGGTTTCCCACCGGTCAAGGCCTCCGGCCGTGAAGTGGCGCCAGCGGGCGTGAAACGGAACGTCGAGATCGGGATAGGCAGCCTTGATCGTCGTCACGACCTCGTCGGCACAGCCTCCGAGCCGATCCGGATGGACCGTGAAATGCTCGAGCCGTCCGGCCAGTCCTTGATCGAGAAGCTGATGGGCGCGCTCGCGCACTGCAGCAGCGGACAGAAGGCGATGAGCGGCGGCGGCTTCAGGGGGCAAATCTCGGTTCACGACGGCCTGCGCTGCGAGGGGAGAAGAGGGACGGTGGGCGACGGCTAGAAGCGCTCGAGATCGCGCCCCTTGACCCGGGCGAGACTCTCCTCGTCAGGGCCGCCGTCCGGCGTGTAGTAGCCCGCTGCCTTCTTGGCCTCCAGCTCCACCTGCGCATCCGGCGGCACGAGCTCGGGCGGAATGGGCACGCGCTCCACGACCTCGATCCCGGACTCGGTGATCGCGTCGTACTTCATGTTCGACATCGACATCAGGCGATCGATACGCCGGATGCCGAGCCAGTGCAGTACATCGGGCATGAGCTGCTGGAACCGTGCATCCTGCACGCCCGCCACGCATTCCGTGCGCTCGAAATAGGTGGCGGCGGAATCGCCGCCTTCCTGGCGCTTGCGGGCGTTGTAGACGAGGAACTTGGTGACCTCGCCGAGGGCGCGCCCCTCCTTGCGGTTATAGGCGATCACGCCCACGCCGCCGTCCTGCGCTTCGCGCACGCATTCCTCGATGCCGTGCACGAGGTAGGGCCGGCACGTGCAGATGTCGGATCCGAACACATCCGAGCCGTTGCACTCGTCGTGAACGCGGCAGGAGATGCGGCGCTTCGGATCGGCGAGACCAGCAACATCGCCGACGATGTAGACGGTGATGTTGCCGATCGGGGGCAGGAACACGGACATGTCCGGGCGCGTGACGAGCTCCGGAAACATGCCGCCCGTCTGCTCGAACAGCGTGCGCCGCAACTGGCCCTCGGATACGCCGAAGCGGGAGGCCACGCCGGGCAGGTACCAGACGGGATCGATCGCGACCTTGGTGACGGAAATGTCACCCGACGCATGGAGGATGCCACCGTCCGCGCGCAGCCGCGTCCCGAGCGACGCCTGGATCTCGGGCATGTTGAGGCGGGCCTTCGTGACCGCGATCGTCGGGCGGATGTCGACACCGGCGGCGATCTCGTCGCGAAACACCTCGCCGACGCAATGGCCCCAAGGGTCGAGGGAGACGATCCGGCCCGGCTCCGACCATTGCGGGTAAGGACCGATCTCCGTGGTCGGATGGGTGTTGCGGAGGTCGGGCCGAGCGACCGGATTGAGCGCGCGGGCGGAAATCGCCAGCGCCCGGTAGATCGAGTAGGAGCCGCCATGCGCTCCGATGACGTTCCGGTCACCGGGATTTGTGACCGATCCGATGACCGGCCCTCGTTCCTTCGGGTCGGCAGCGCCCCAGCGGATCGGAAAGCGAGCCGTGGCCGTGTTCGGCTCCGGGTGCGAGGTCAGCCGGATATGAGTCGATCGGTTGGCGGTCATCTGTATGTCCGTAACGGCGAAGGCTCCCCGGACATCCCGAGGAGCCCTCTCCTGACAGAGATCGAAGTCTGAGCCGAAACCCCAGGAGCGTCAACGTGTTCGCTGCCGCTTCGTGTGACGGTCTTTCGGGCGGCCGCATCCATCCTTGGTGGCATTGACGGGAGGCGCGGCCCTCAACCTCATGCCCCCGGTGCAGGCTCGTCCTGAAGCCAGGACCGTCCCGCCGCAGGCCTGGGCACGCCGAGATGATCGGCAAGTGTCGCACCGATATCGGCGAGGCTTTCGCGGCGGCCGAGTTCCCGGGGCTGGATGCCGGGCCCGAAGCACAGGATCGGCGCATTCTCGCGCGAATGGTCCGTGCCACGCCACGTCGGATCGTTGCCGTGATCCGCCGTGATCACGACGAGATCCCCCGGTCGAAGGACTTGAAGGATCTCCGGGATCCGGCGGTCGAAGGCCTCGAGCGCGGCGGCGTATCCCGGTACGTCACGCCGATGACCGAACTCGGTATCGAAATCGACGAGATTGACGAAGACGAGGCCGCCATCGGGCAGATGGGCCATGGCTTCGAGAGCAGCCGTGAGGCAGGCCTCGTTGCCGTGTGGCTTGATCTCTTCGCCGGTGCCGCGATGCGCGAAGATATCGCCGATCTTTCCGACGGTGATCACGGGCCGTTCTGCCTTCGCGAGAATATCGAGCAGGGTGTCGGAGGGCGGAGGCGTCGCGAAGTCCTTGCGGTGCGCCGTCCGGACGAAGCCCTCCTCGGGCGAGCCTGTGAACGGCCGCGCGATCACCCGGCCGATGCGGTAGGGATCGCAGAGCCGCCGCGCGATGATGCAGAGATCGTAAAGACGCTCGAGCCCGAACGTCTCCTCATGGGCTGCGATCTGCAGGACGCTGTCTACGGAAGTATAGAGGATCGGCTTGCCGGTGCGCATGTGCTCGGCGCCTTCCTCTTCGATGATCACGATCCCCGAGGCATGACGGTTGCCGAGAATGCCGGGTAGGCCGCCTTCGCGGATGATCGCCTCGGTGAGCTCTTCGGGGAAGGCCGGAATCGTCGTCGGGAAGTAGCCCCAGTCGAAATTGACGGGAACGCCCATGATCTCCCAATGGCCCGACGGCGTGTCCTTACCCTTCGAGGTCTCGACGCCATAGCCCCAGGCTCCGCCGACGCGAGGCGAATCCTCACCGGGCGCCGCGAGCCCGGGCGGCACGCGCCCGGTCGAGGCTTCGCAGGCGAGCCCGAGTCCGAGCGCGGACAGGAACGGCACGGCGAGCGGACCCTCGCGCAACCCTTCTTGGTCTCCCGCGCCGCGGGCGCAGGCTTCCGCAATGTGCCCGACCGTGTCGGCTCCCTCGTCGTCATAGGCGCCAGCATCCGATGCGCCGCCAATGCCGACGGAATCGAGAACGATCAGCAGAGCGCGCGGCATGTCAGGTCTCCGGGAAGGCCGTCACGCGATCCAGCGACATCGCGGTTCACTCCCGCACGACGCCGGTGCCGGCCGTCTCCAGGTGGAAGGCGGCGTTGAAGAGCGCGCGGGTGTACTCCGTCCGGGGCTCCGCGAAAAGGCGCTCGGCCGGCCCCTCCTCGACGACTTTTCCGTCGCGCATGACGAGCACATGGTTGGCGAGCGCACGCACAACCTTGAGATCGTGGCTGATGAACATGTAGGCGAGCTGGTGGCGTTTCTGGAGTTCGCGCAGCAGCTCGACGATCTGCGCCTGCACGGACATGTCGAGGGCGGAGGTCGGCTCGTCGAGCATGACGAAATGCGGCTCGAGCGCCATGGCCCGCGCAATGGCGATGCGCTGGCGCTGACCGCCGGAGAATTCGTGCGGATAGCGATCCATCGTGTTCGGATCGAGCCCGACATCGTGCATGGCGCGAGCCACGACATCGCGCCGTTCGCGATAGGACAGCGCCTTCTCCTGTACGAGAAGCCCTTCGGCGATGATTTCCGCGATCGACATCCGCGGCGACAGCGAGCCGTAAGGATCCTGGAACACGACCTGAAGGTTCTTGCGCATCGGTCGCAGCGCTCTTCTGGGCATCCCATCGAGCCGCTTGCCCAGAAAGACGATCGGTCCCTCGGAGGAGATGAGCCGCAGGATCGCGAGTCCGAGCGTCGTCTTGCCCGATCCGGATTCTCCGACGACGCCGAGGGTCTCGCCCTGGCGAATCTGGACCGAAACCCCGTCGACCGCTTTCACGTAGCCGACGGTCCGCCGGAAGAAGCCGCGCTTGATCGGGAACCAGACTTTGACGGGCCCCGCCTCGACGACGACCGGCGCTCGGGCCGCAACAGGATTGGCACGTCCCTTCGGCTCGGCCGCCAGAAGCCGTCTCGTATATTCGTGTTTTGGATTGGCGAAGATCGTAGCGACCGGGCCTTCCTCGACGATGCGGCCCTTCAGCATCACGCAAACGCGATCGGCGACCTTCCGGACGATCCCGAGATCATGAGTGATGAAGAGCATCGCCATGCCGAGCCGGTTCTTCAGCTCGGCCAGCAGCTTGAGAATCTGCGCCTGCACGGTCACGTCGAGAGCCGTCGTGGGCTCGTCCGCGATGAGCAGGTCCGGTTCGTTCGCGAGCGACATCGCGATCATCACGCGCTGGCGCTGGCCACCCGAGAGCTGGTGCGGGAACGCGCCGAGCCGGCTCTCCGCATCGCGGATCCCCACGAGGTCGAGGAGCTCGAGCGTCCGCGCCCGCGCCTGCGCTGCAGACATGCCCCGATGAAGCTGCAGGATCTCGCCAATCTGCCGCTCCACGGTGTGGAGCGGGTTCAACGATGTCATGGGCTCCTGGAAGACCATGGTGATGTCGTCACCCCGCACTTGGCGGAGCTCATCCTCCGATGCGGCGAGGAGATCGCGTCCCTTGAAGTGGATGCTGCCGCTCGGGTGCCGGGCGGTGGGATAGGGCAGAAGCTTCAGGATCGACAGGGCCGAAACCGACTTGCCGGATCCGGACTCGCCGACGATAGCGAGGGTTTCTCCTTTGCGGATCGAGAACGAGACGCGGTCGACCGCGAGAAGATCCGCCCCGTCCTGGCGAAAGGCGACGGACAGGTCGCGCACATCGAGGAGCGGCTCGTTCATGCGAAGGCCTTTCGCGGATCGAAGGCGTCGCGCACCGCCTCGCCGACGAAGATCAGGAGCGAGAGCATAATCGCGATGACGAGAAAGCCGGTGAGGCCGAGCCAGGGGGCTTGAAGATTGGCCTTGCCCTGCGCGAGCAGCTCGCCGAGCGACGGAGAGCCCGGCGGTAGTCCGAAGCCCAGAAAGTCCAGCGAGGTCAGGGTAGTGATGGAGCCATTGAGGATGAAGGGTAGGAAGGTGAGCGTCGCGACCATGGCGTTCGGCAAAAGGTGCTTCAGGATGATCGCGGTGTTCGACAGTCCAAGCGCCTGCGCGGCGCGCACATATTCGAAATTGCGGGCGCGCAGGAATTCCGCGCGCACGACGCCTACGAGCGAGACCCACGAGAAGAGCAGCAAGATGCCGAGCAGCACGAAGAAACTCGGCGTGATGACGGCAGAGATGATGATCAGCAGGTAGAGCGACGGGATCGCGGTCCAGATCTCGATGAAGCGCTGGAAGAGAAGATCGAGCCAGCCGCCGAAGTAACCCTGCACGGCGCCGGCGGCGACTCCCACGATGGAGGATATCCCTGCTAGGATAAGACCGAACAGCACGGAGATCCGAAAGCCGTAGATCAGACGTGCAACGACATCCCGGCCCTGGTCGTCGGTGCCGAGCCAGTTCCATTCGATGTCGCGGCATCCGGTGCCGCCGTTTCGTTCCGCCAGCGGCCGGCACTGCTCGTCGGTCAACATCCAGGTCGGGGGCGCGGGCGCAGGAACCGGCAGATCCAGATTATGCGTGTCGTAGGAGAAGTGAATCGGCGGCCACAGCATCCAGCCGTTGTCATTGATTTCCTTCGCGATGACCGGATCGCGGTAATCGGTCGTGGCCAGGAATCCGCCGAACTTCTCTTCCGGGTAATCGACGAAGATCGGGAACAGCGTCTCGCCTTTGTAGGAGGCCATGATCGGGCGATCGTTCGCGATGAACTCGGCGAAGAGGCTGAGGATGAACAGGATCGTGAAGATCCAGAAGGACCAGTGACCCCGCCGGTTTGCGCGAAAGTTCTTCAGGCGCCGCCGGTTGAGGGGCGAGAGCCGGATGAAGCCCTCGCGCGGCAGAGGCGGCGCCGTGGGAGCGGCCGCAGGCGACGCGATGGGAACGTTCTCGTTCACCGGCAGAGGCTCCGGCAATGGTGACGCTGGACCGACATGAGCGGTGAGAGCTTCATACTTCGCGGGCCTCGAAGTCGATGCGAGGGTCGATCCAGGTATAGGTCAGGTCGGAGATCAGGTTCACGAGGAGGCCCAGAAGGGAGAAGATGTAGAGGTTCGCGAACACCACGGGATAGTCACGGTTGACGATCGATTCGAACGAGAGAAGTCCGAGACCATCGAGCGAAAAGATCGTCTCGATCAGCAGCGCGCCGGAGAAGAAGGCTCCGATGAAGGCGCCCGGAAAGCCGGCGATCACGATGAGCATCGCATTGCGGAACACGTGGCGATACAGGACGGCGCGTTCCGACAGGCCCTTCATGCGGGCGGTCAGCACGTATTGCTTGCGGATCTCGTCCAGGAAGGAGTTCTTCGTCAGAAGTGTTGAGGTCGCGAAGGCGCCGAGCGACATCGCGATGATCGGCAGCGTGATATGCCAGAGATAGTCGAGGATCTTCCCGCCGAGTGAGAGCTCAGAGAAGTTTTCCGACGTGAGTCCCCGCAAGGGAAAGATCTGAAAGAAGGATCCGCCCGCGAAGAGGACGATCAGGAGAATCGCAAAGAGGAAGCCCGGAATCGCGTAGCCCACGATGACCACGCCGGAGGTCCAGACGTCGAAGGATGATCCGTCCCGCACGGCCTTGCGGATCCCGAGCGGAATCGAGATCGCATAGGAGAGCAGTGTCATCCACAGGCCGAGCGTGATCGAGACAGGCAGCTTCTCCTTGATGAGCTCGACCACAGAGATGTCGCGGAAATAGCTGCGCCCGAAATCGAAGCGGGCATAGTCCCAGAGCATCTTGAGGAAGCGCTCGTGAGCCGGCCGGTCGAAGCCGAACTGCACCTCGAGCTGCTTGATGAATTGCGGATCGAGGCCCTGCGCGCCGCGGTAGCGGGACGATGTATCTCCACCCGCCCCGCCTGGCTGCCCCTGAGCACCGGAGAAATCGCCGGTGCCGCCCGAGATCCGGGATGTGGCGCCGGAATCCTGGCCCTGGATCTGCGCGATGATCCGTTCGATCGGACCGCCCGGCGCGAACTGAACCAGCGCGAAGGAGACGAGCATGATGCCGAGCAGAGTCGGAATCATGAGAAGCAGTCGGCGGGCGATATACGCGAACATCAAACCATCAGTGAGGCAGCGCGCACATCACCTCTCCCACAAAGGGCGAGGCGAAGGTACATTTGGGTTCGTTCTGCCAAATCGGGCCGACCTCTCCCACAAGGGGCGGGTGAGGGTGGCGGCGCCAACGCTCAGGGTCCTGCAAGTTCCCAGTCCTCCAACTCCGGACGAAGCCTTAGATCACGCCTTCTACCCGAGGGAAAGCGTAGCCGAGGCCTTTACGCCTCAGGCGCGGCCGATGCGCTGGGCCTTGGCGGCATCGAACCACCAGGTCCCGGGAGCTCCGGAGCCGTAGCGCGGCTTCCTCTCGGGCCGCGCGAAGACATCCCAATAAGCGATCCAGTCCGTGTCCTTGAACCACATCGGGACCCAGTGATGGCCCGCCCTGAGCACACGGTCGAGGGCCCGGCATGCGAGGTTCAGGTCGGGCCTGGACTTCGCATTGGCGATGCGCTCGATGAGGGCGTCGACCGCAGGGTCCGCGATGCCGGCAATGTTCCGGCTGCCCGGCGTGCGCGCAGCTTCCGATCCGAAGACCACCCGCAGTGAGTCCCCGGGAGTCAGCGAGCCCCCAAGTGCACGGCTCGCCATGTCGAAGTCGAACTCCTCCATCCGGCGCTGGTATTGCGCCGCGTCCACCAGACGCGAACGCGCCTGGATCCCCAAGCGCTTGAGATTGGCCTGGAACGGCTGTGTGTGCGGTTGCAGCGCGGGATTGGAATCGAGAAACTCAATCTCCAAGGGATGGCCGTTGGGGAGACGCAGGATTCCACCGTCCCGCTTGCATCCGGCGGCGCGCAGCAGCTCGTCGGCCCGGCGCAGAAGCTTTCGGTCCTGACCCGATCCGTCGGACACGGGCGGCGTCACGGGCTCTCCGAAGACCGCAGGCGGCAGGCTCGACCGGAACGGCTCGAGGAGAGCGATTTCCTCGGGGCTCGGTGGGCCCACGGCCTTCATCTCGGAATTCTCGAAATAGGACGTGGTGCGCCGATAGGCGCCGTACATGATGTTCTGGTTCACCCACTCGAAGTCGAAGGCGAGGCCGACGGCTTCGCGGATCCGCGGGTCCTTGAAGGCCTCCCGGCGTTGGTTAAAATACCAGCCCTGGATCGGCGCCGGCATATCGTTCGGGATCTCGTCGCGCTTGACCTTTCCCTCGCGCACTGCGGGGAAGTCATAGTTCGTCGCCCAGAATCGCGAGGTGTATTCCTCGTGGTAGTTCAGAGTGCCGTTCTTGAAGGCCTCGAAGGCGACCGTCCGGTCACGGAAATATTCCCAGCGCACCCGGTCGAAGTTGTTCTGCCCGACCTGCACGGGGAGATCGTGTCCCCAGTAATCGGAGACCCGATCGAACTCGATGAAGCGCCCGACCTCGAAACGCCCAACCTTGTAGGGCCCCGACCCGAGGGGGGATTCGAGGGTGGATGCTTCGAAATCGCGATCCTTCCAGTATGCTTCGGAAAAGATCGGCATGCCCGCGACGACGAGGTGGAGGTCGCGGCTGCGTTGCGGCGTAAAGGTTACGCGCAGCACGTCATCTGCTTCCGCCTCTGCAGCCGCAAGCTCGCGGAGAACCGCGCGGAAGGTCGGGTGTCCCTTTTTCTTCAGAATATTGAGCGAGAAGGCGGCATCGCGCGCCGTCAAGCGTGAGCCGTCATGGAAGCGTGCCTCCGGGCGAAGAAGGAACCGGTAGATCAGCTTGTCCGGCGAAATGCGGACGCTCCGAGCAACGAGCCCGTAGAGCGCATCGGGCTCGTCGGCGGAGCCTGACATCAGGGTGTCGAAGGTGGCGCCCATGCCGGCGGCGCCGTCGCCCCGCAGGACGAAGATGTTGAGCGTGTTGAACGTGTCGAAGCTCTGATTCCCGGTCGCCTGCTTGATCTGCTGGACCAGCGTTCCGCCCTTCGGGGCCTGCAGGTTGACGTAGTCGAAGTGCGGAAAATCGGGGCCGTATTTCAGGTCGCCGAAGCTCGAAAGGCCATGCGTTTCTTCCTCGGCTTCGGCGCGGGCCGGCAGCCTTGCAAGCCGCGCACCCGCTAAAAGGGCTGTGCTCCCGGCAAGCACATGTCGTCGTGTCGGATGCCACATCCCGAAACTCCCGTCTTCCGCACCCGGCGGGTTCTGCATCAGATCTCCGGCCACGCGATCGAGAGCCACCTGGGCCCGCAAGCGGAGCCCCAGGTGGCTCAAGGCGAGCCGGTCTTCGCCGCTTCCGTCCGATCGTACCACCAGATCGTCGGGAAGGCGGCAGCCCCGTAGCGCGGCATCGTGTCGGGATGCTTGTAGCGGTTCCAGCGGGCCGTGCGCTGGAAGCGGTAAGTCCATTGAGGCACGACGTAGTCGTGAGCCAGAAGAACGCGGTCGAGCGCCTTCGTGGCGGCGACGAGCTCCTCGCGGGACTTTGCGAAGATGACGCGGTCGATCAGGGCGTCGACACCGGGATCCTTGATGCCGGCGATGTTCTGCGAGCCGAGGCGATCGGCGGCCTGCGAGCCCCAGAACTCGCGCTGTTCGTTGCCGGGCGAGATCGACTGCGCCCAGACATTCGAAACCACATCGAAATCGAAACTGCGCACGCGGTTGACGTATTGAACGGGATCGACCGTGCGCACCGATACGGCGATGCCGAGGCGTTCCAGGGCGGCCTTGTAGGGCAGGAAAACTCGCTCGTCGTTCGGATCGTCGCCGAGGAGCTCGATCGAGAGCGGTTCGCCCCGCGCATTCACGCGATTGCGGCCCTTCAGCTCCCACCCGGCTTCCCGTAGCAGGCGGTCGGCCTCTCTCAGGTTGGCGCGGGTCTTTTCAGGGGTTCCGCCCACCGGGTTGGTATAAGGGGTGGTGAAAACGGATGCGGGAATCTTGTCCCGCACACTTTCCAGAATCTCCTTCTCGAGCCCTTCCGAGAGGCCCGTGGAGGCCAACTCCAAGCCGTGGAAATAGCTGGAGATGCGCTCGTACTGGCCGAAGAACAGGGTCCTGTTCATGTCCTCGAAATCGAAGGCCAGGTTCAGGGCGCGCCGGACCCGGTGATCCTTGAACTGGTCGCGCCGCAGGTTCGGGACGAATGCCTGCATCACGCCGGTGGCGCGAATGGGAAACTCCTCGAGGACGACCCGGCCCTCGTTTCTGGCCGGAAAATCATAGCCGGTCGCCCAGTTGCGGGCCGAGTTCTCGGACCTGAAATCGATCCGGTCGCTCTTGAAGGCTTCGAGCAGGACGGTCGCGTCGCGATAGTACTCGTAGCGGATCTCGTCGAAGTTGTTCGTGCCCTTGTTGACGTTGAGATCCTGTCCCCAGTAGTCCGGCACGCGCTCGAAGCTCGCCACGCGACCCGTCTCGAAGCTCTTCAGACGATAGGGCCCTGAGCCGAGCGGTGGCTCCAGAGTCGTCTGCGTGACATCTCGCGGCCGCCCGTCCGGGCCCGTTCCCTCCCACCAGTGCTTCGGGAGAACGAGAAGCTGCCCCATGATCTGCGGCAACTCGCGGTTGCCTGTCTGATTGAACAGGAAGCGAACCTCGCGCTCGCCGAGCTTCTCCGCCTTCGTGACGTTCCCGTAATAGAAGGCGTACATGGGGCTGTTCGCCTTGAGGGCCGTGAAGGAGAACACGACGTCGTCGGCGGTCACGGGCTTCCCGTCGTGCCATCGCGCTTCCGGCCGGAGACGGAAGGTCACGGAGGAGAAATCGTCCGGATAGCTGAAGCTCTCCGAGAGCAGGCCGTAGGACGCGCTCGGCTCGTCCAAAGCTGCCGTCGTGAGCGTCTCGTAGACGAGTGCGATGCCTTGGACGACCTGCCCCTTCACGCCGGCCACTACGACATTGAAACTGTCGAAGGTCCCCTGCGCACCCAGCCGTACGAGCCCGCCTTTGGGAGCATCCGGGTTTACATAGTCGAAGTGCGGGAAGCCTGCGGGATATTTAGGTTCGCCGAGAAGCGCCGCGCCGTGGCGCCACGTCTCGCCCTGAGCCATGGCGGCCGGTGCGGCAAGCGCCGCGATGGCCGCGAAAACCGCGGCAAGAAGGTGTCGGATCACGGGCATCTCCGGCTGTTGGACCCGGCAGTTATCTTTGTCCGGCATCCCTGCAGGGCAAGTGACGATCCGCCCGATCAAACGGCCGGACGTGACGGGACCTATACCCAAAACGGAGAGAGCGCGTGAGCAAGAGACCGAAAATCGATCGTGGCGGCGGCTTGGTTGATCGAGGCGCGATGAGGGCATGCATCGCATTGCCGACGGGGAGCGTGGCGTCCGCCACGCTCCCCGTCTGCCCTGCAACTCGGTGAAAATGCCGATCCGGCTCAGTGCGCCACGGCCCCATTGACAAGCACCTGATCGTTCCGCCGGCTGATCTCGATTAGGCCGGGGGCAGCGCCCGCCTCGCGGGCCGTGGAGAGCACGATGCTCTGGTTCGGAGCGAGGACAGTCTCGATGCGCATGGGCGTTCCGTTGTCCCGCGCCAGGGTCGCTACGACCCGGAAGCCGTCGCGCTCGACGGTGTAGTAGGCAATGCCGGATACCTCGCCGAGATCTATGTGCCGGGCCTCGATCGGTTGCAGGCCGTCCGCATGGGCCGCACCGATGAGGGCCCATGCGGACGCGGCAAGGATGGTGGTTCGAAGGGTCATAGTCATCTCCTGAGGGTGGGCCGCCGTGCCCGCAGCACGGTGCGGCCGTTACTCAGGAAAGTGGTTTCACTATCATCATTAGTCCAACAGATTGGATCAATGATGACTATCGATCACGTCAATCTTGCCCGTCTGGACCTGAACCTCCTCATCGCCCTCGATGCCCTGCTTACCGAGCGGAGCGTGACGCGCGCTGCAGCCCGCGTCGGTCTCGGCCAGTCGGCCATGAGCCACAATCTCGCGCGCCTGCGAGACCTGTTCGGAGACGAGTTGCTGACCCGAGGGCCCAAGGGCATGCGGCCCACGCCCCGTGCGCTGGCCTTGATCGAGCCTGTGCGGGCCATCCTGTCTCAGGTTCAGGCCCTGGTCTCTCGAGACGAGGCCTTCGATCCGCGGACGGCGGAGCGTACGTTTAGGTTCGGGCTGCCGGACAGCGTGGAGATCATGATCGTCCCTTCGCTCCTCGCCCATCTCTGCGAGGTCGCACCCGGCATCCATCTCCGGTTGCACAACATCGATTCCTCACAGCTTCTGGAAGATCTCGATGCCGATCGCCTCGATCTTGCGATCGGCTACGGGGACTTCGCGCAGGGGCAGGCGCACCACAAGCGGCGTCTCCTGTTCACGGAAACCTATCTGTGCATGTTCAATGCAGAGCGGACGGGGATCACCGGCCCGATCTCGCTCGACGACTACGTGCGGCTGCCCCACCTGCTCACGAGTTTGCGCCCCGGAGAGCGGGGCGTCGTGGACGATGCACTGGCGAAGCTGGGCCTGCAGCGCAATGTCGTGCTCACCACGCCCCGCTTTCTGGCAGTGCCATTTCTGGTGGCGCGAGCGCCGGTCGTCGTCACGATGCACGCGCGGCTGGCTCGCTTCTTTGCTTCGAAGCTGGGGCTCAGCCTCAGCCCACCGCCGGTGGAATTGCACGAGATCGCCGTTTCGCTGCTCTGGCACGAATCCTACGACCGGGATCCCGCACACGCATGGTTGCGTCAGGCCGTTTTGCGACGCGTCGCGGAAACCGCGCAGGAACTCGGGCCGGTATAGCAGTGATCTGCGCCGGGCTCTTTTTCGACTCGGATAGGTTCCGCTGCAAAAACAAAGCCCCTCGGCGAGGGGCTTTGTCGGAAGTCGGTGGAACGGAACGACCCGGCAGTTCGGCGCGGGACCGTTCAGCCCGGCATCACTGCGCCGCAGGAAGCGGCTCCGGGTTGTCCGAAAGAGTGCGGAGATAGGCGAGCAGGTCGGCCCGCTCCTGGGCCTGGCCGATTCCCGCAAAAGCCATGGCGGTGCCCGGAACGGCTTTCTTCGGGCTTGTGATGAAGGCGTCCAGATCCTCGTAGGTCCAGTTGCCCCCCTTGGCCTTCAAGGCCGCCGAATAATTGAAGCCCTCATGGGAGGCGACGGGACGTCCGACGACGCCGTAGAGATCCGGGCCGACCTTGTTGGGGCCGCCCTTCTCGAAGCTATGGCAGGAAGCGCACTTCTTGGCTGCGGTCTGGCCCTTGGCAGAGTCGGCCTTCGCGAGCAGCACGGGGAGCGGTTCGGCGGGGGCTGCCGGCGCGCTTGACGCCGCCTCGGCGCCCTCGGCCGGCGCCGGAAGATCGTAGCCCGGAACAGCGGGCTTCTTCGGCGCGAAGAGGCCGCTCGCAATCACGTTCATGGCAACGACGAAGAGGAGCGTCCCGAATAGTGCGCCCGCGAATTTGTTAGTTTCTAGATTGTCCATGAGGAAACGAACTCTCCAGGCCTCGATCGACGGGCGTCGGCACGCACGTCCGGAGCGCGCAAGCGAGTGCCCGCGCGGCGCGCCGTTGCTTAGCCGTAGTCGGCGGGGTCTGGCAATGGCTCTTTCGCCGGTCTTTGCGTCGCAGTGACGCGCATTGCGCGAATGGAGAGGAGCCGTCCGTTCGGGACGCAGTTCGAGACCTGACAAGAATGAGTGCGCTTGCTAAAGCGCGGCCGCGCCCTCTTAGGGCGCGATGATTTTTCTCCCGTTCCAGTGATGCCGAATCCCTTCATGCTCATCTCATCCGGGTACAGGGCGGGGCGATAATGTCGGCCCCTATCGTCCTCATTCCCGCCAGGCTCTCGGCGACCCGGCTGCCGAACAAGCCCCTCGCAGAAATTGCAGGGGAGCCGATGATCGTCCATGTCTGGCGGCGGGCCGTCGAGGCCGGGATCGGACCCGTTGCGGTTGCGACCGATGCTCCCGAGATCTTGGAGGCGGTGGAGCAGGCGGGAGGCACAGCGGTGATGACCCGCGCCGATCATGTCTCCGGATCGGACCGGATCCACGAGGCGGTCGAGTGCCTCGATCCGGACGGCCGGCACGACATCGTCGTCAATGTCCAAGGGGATCTCCCGACGATCGATCCGGGTGCGATCGCGGCATCCGTACCTCCCCTCGCCGATACGGGTGTCGACATCGCAACCCTCGTCGCAGTGATCACCCGCTCCGAGGAACGGACCGATCCGAACGTCGTGAAGATGGTCGGAAGCGAGATCGTTCCGGGCCGGTTTCGCACGCTCTACTTCACACGGGCGACGGCTCCATCGGGGGAGGGGCCGCTCTATCACCATATCGGCCTCTACGCCTATCGCCGGGCCGCGCTGCGGCGCTTCGTAAGTCTTCCGCCGTCGCCGCTCGAGCGGCGGGAACGACTGGAGCAGTTGCGGGCGCTCGAGGCGGGCATGCGGATCGATGCGGTCCTCGTCGAGGACGTGCCGCTCGGGGTGGATACCCCCCACGATCTCGAACGGGCGCGTGCGGTCCTTGCGCAGAGGCGGCGGTCCGAGTGATCCCTCATAGGCCGTACAATCGGGGAATGACATGAACAAGGTAATCGCCTTCCAGGGGGAGGCCGGCGCGAACTCTCATATCGCCTGCAAGGAAGTCTACCCGGACTTCGAGCCGCTAGGCTGCGCGACGTTCGAGGACGCCTTCGCGGCCGTCTCGGATGGGCCGGCGGCGCTCGCCATGATCCCGATCGAGAACTCCATCGCCGGCCGCGTCGCCGATATTCACTACCTCCTGCCGAATTCCGGCCTGCACATCATCGGGGAGCACTTCCTCCCGATCCATTTCCAGCTGATGGGCGTGCCGGACGCCAACCTCGGCACGATCCACTCCGTCCACAGCCACGTCCATGCGCTTGGGCAATGCCGCAAGATCATCCGGAAGCTCGGGTTGAAGGCCTATGTGGCTGGCGACACGGCGGGCGCCGCGCGAGAGATCTCGCAGGCCGGCGATCCCACGAGGGCGGCCCTGGCGCCGCGCCTCGCGGCCGACGTCTATGGTCTCAAGATCCTCGCCGAAGATGTCGAGGACGAGTCACACAACACTACGCGGTTCATCATCCTGTCGCGCACGGCCCGGTGGGCGGAGCGGAACTCGGCCCCGATGGTCACGAGCTTCGTCTTCCAGGTCCGCAACCTTCCCGCGGCGCTCTACAAGGCGCTCGGAGGCTTTGCGACCAACGGCATCAACATGACGAAGCTCGAGAGCTACATGCTCGAGGGGCGTTTCGCGGCCACGAAGTTCTATGCCGAGGTCGACGGTCATCCCGAGGACCTGCCGTTGAAGCGAGCCCTGGAGGAACTCGCCTTCTTCTCGAAGGAGATGCGGATCCTCGGCGTCTACCCGGCGCATCCGCACCGCGAGGTAGTCCGTCTCGAGGCAGAGTAACGATCGGGCCGGAAAGGCTTGGTCAAGGCGATTCCGCGTAACACCAAGCCCGCAGAAGGTGGTGCGCGATCGCAATCGGCTGCGGCGCCGAGAGGCCTGCCGGGTGCCGGCCTGCCAGCATCAGCTTCACCTCGTCCCGGGAGAACCAGCGGGCATCCTCCAATTCCTCGCGGTCGACGTTGAGCTCCTCGCTCGTGGCCTCAGCGATGCAGCCGATCATCAGGGAAGACGGAAACGGCCAAGGCTGCGAGGAGTGATATCGCACCGCCCCGACGCGTACCCCGGCCTCCTCGAAAGTCTCGCGGCGGACCGCGTCCTCGATCGTCTCGGCAGGCTCAAGGAAGCCTGCGAGACACGAATACATTCCCGGCAGGAACCGGCTCTGGCGTCCGAGAAGGCAGAACTCGCCCCGGGCGACCAGCATGATCACGACCGGATCGGTCCGCGGGAAATGCTGGGCGCCGCAGGATCCACAGTCGCGGCGGAAGCCCGACTGGGCCGGAACGGTCCGCGTTCCGCAGACCGCACAGAACCGATGCCGCCGGTGCCAGTCGAGGACTGACTTTGCGGTCGCGAGGAGCCCGAGCTCTTCCGGAGGAACGAGCCCGCGTACGGCAACCGAGCGGAGATCCGTGACCGTGAAGCCGGGATCGTCCCGGTAGAGATCCGCAGCCGAAGGTGAGGCGAGGGTTGCCACGACCGGCCGTCCCTCCAGAGTCCCGAGGAAGACATCCTCGAAGAGCTCGCCGGCACGAGACAGGCCGGCTGCATCCAGGAGCGCGGTTCCGGGCTCGCCGGCTCGGAGAATGGGGATATCGCCGGCGATCAGAAGATGTGCGGTTCCGGGCTCGTTGCGGTGACGCTCGAGGGCGTCCGCGGGGTGCTCGACGCTATGGCGTACGAGGGGGTTCAGGGAGAAGGCAGGAAGGTGCATCGGTCAGGCCGCCGCGAAGAGGGCTGCCGCGCGGTCGATCAGCGCCTGCGCGGCATGGTCGGGATAGGGGCGGCGCTCGCCATGGCCCCAGACGGGGCTGGGCCAGGCCGGGTCGGAGCGAAAGCGACCGACGACGTGGACATGAAGCTGCGCCACGATGTTCCCGAGGGCGCCGACATTGATCTTATCGGGCTTGGCGATCTCCTCGATCACCCGGACGGCGATCCGGATCTCGTCTATGAGCGCGGCCGCGCTCGCTCGGTCAAGGTCCGTCAGTTCGCTCGCGCCCGGCACCCGCGGAACGAGAACGAGCCAAGGGAAGCGGGAATCGTCGTGGAGAAGCACCTGGCAGAGCGCCAGGTCGCCGATCGGCCGCGTCGATTCCGCGAGCCGCGGGTCGAGGGTGAAGGCGGGCGTCATCGCGGAGGCTGCCTTTCCGGTCGAACTCCCGAACAGGACAGGAGACCCGGGATCAATGGCGGCGAATCGGCTTTCGGCACGAGGGAGGGTGTCATCCGGCCAGTTATTAGACGAGAGTGGCGCGATCCGCATCCTCTTGCGTCCGCTCCCCGCTCTGCCTCCTGCGCCCTGACGCTTCTTGCGTTTGCGCGTTCGAAAGGCCATATAACGGCCGGGAGGTTGGCGAGGGACGTCTCACTCGCCAACCGGGTCAGGTCCGGAAGGAAGCAGCCCTAACGAGACCGAACGGGTCTTCGTCCAGCCTCCCACCTGGTGCTCCCATTCGGCTCAAGCGCCGTCCAGTTTCTTAGCTCACCTGCCGATGGACGACACCGTAGCCGGCACGCCTCCCCTCGACGAGCTGGCTCTGCCCGGTTTTTCGCCAGCGAGTCCGGCAGCGACGCCGTACCGGGTTCTCGCCCGCAAATATCGCCCCAGGACCTTCGATGACCTGATCGGTCAGGAGGCGATGGTCCGCACGCTGTCGAATGGCTTCGAGACCGGACGCATTCCCCAGGCCTGGATGCTTACCGGTGTGCGCGGCGTCGGCAAGACGACGACGGCCCGGATCCTGGCGCGAGGACTCAACTATCAGCGTGCCGACGGAACCGGTCAGCCGACCGTCCACATGCCCGAGCTCGGCATCCACTGCGAGTCCATCATGGAATCGCGGCACGTGGACGTGCTGGAAATGGACGCCGCATCCCATACCGGCATCGAGGATGTCCGGCAGATCATCGACGGCATCCGCTATGCGCCGGTCAGCGCGCGCTACAAGGTCTACATCATCGACGAGGTTCACATGCTCTCCGAGAAGGCGTTCAACGCCTTCCTGAAGACGCTGGAAGAGCCGCCGCCACACGCGAAATTCGTGTTCGCCACCACCGAGATCCGGAAGGTTCCGGTCACGATCCTGTCGCGCTGCCAGCGCTTCGATCTGCGCCGGGTCGAGGCGGACGTGCTCGTCCAGCACCTCGAGCGCATCTGCCGGGCCGAGAACGTGACCGCAGATGAGGACGCTCTCGCGGCGATTGCCCGGGCGGCCGAAGGCTCGGTGCGCGACAGCCTCTCGTTGCTCGACCAAGCGATTGCCCACGGCGCGGGGACGGTCACCGCGGCGATCGTACGCGACATGCTCGGACTCGCCGACCGGGGCCGGATCATCGACCTGTTCGAGGCGGTGATGCGCGGCGACATCCCCGCCGCCTTTGCGGCCCTGCGCGACGCCTACGATGCCGGCGCCGATCCGGCCGTGATCGTGTCGGATCTCGCCGCCTTCACGCATGTCGTCACGCGCCTCAAGCTCATCCCGGATGCGGCGCGCGATCCGGCGCTCACCGAGATCGAGCGGGTCCGCGGCGCGTCCTTCGCAGAACGGCTCACGGTTCGCGCGCTGTCGCGCGCCTGGCAGATCCTGCTCAAGGGCCTTCCCGAAGTGCAGGGGTCGAACAGGCCGGTCGCCGCAGCAGAGATGCTGCTCGTGCGGCTCGCCTATGCGTCCGATCTCCCGACTCCGGACGAAGCTCTGCGGGCGCTGTCCCGCCACGGCGCGGCTGCATCGCCCGCCCCATCGCCTTCGGGAGGCTTCTCGCCAGGAGCAGGCCCCAGTGCGTCTTTGGCGCTCGCCACCGTGAATGCACGCCCCGAACGGCAGGCTCCGGCGCCCGCGCAGAATGCAGCTCCGGTTCTGCGCCTGCGCCGGTTCGAGGACGTGGTGGCCCTCGCCGGAGAGAGGCGCGAGATCAGCCTGAAGACCGCTCTCGAACGGGACGTGCGCCTCGTGCGCTTCGAGGAAGGCCAGATCGAGTTCGCGCTCGCCGAGGGTGGCAATCGCACCCTGGCGAACGATCTGAGCCGTGTTCTCCAGGAGTGGACCGGCGTGCGCTGGGTCGTCGCCCTTGCGGCGTCCTCGAACACCCCGACGCTCTATGAGCAGCAGCAGGCCGCGGCGCGCCAGCGAACCGAGGGGGCGGCAAACCATCCGCTCGTGCAGGCGGTGCTGTCCCGGTTCCCCGGCGCGCAGATCGTCAACGTCGTGGAAAAGGTGCGCGCTGCCGATGATTCCACGGCAGAGACGGATCTCCTCGGCACCGAGGATGCCGCAGCAGCACGGGAACTCGAAACGGACGACGACCTCTGATGAATGGGCCGGCGCCCGGTGCGCACCGGGCAAACGGCGAGTGAAACCAAGGCGGAACGGAGAGAGTGATGCGTGATCTGATGGGGATCATGAAGCAGGCGCAGGCCATGCAGCAGAAGCTGAAGGATGCGCAGGAGGAACTCGAAAACCTCGAAGTCGATGGAGCGGCGGGTGGCGGCATGGTCGCCGTGAAGGTCACGGCGCGCGGCCAGGTGAAATCCGTCCAGATCGATCCTTCTCTCCTCGTGCCGGACGAGAAGGAGATCCTCGAGGATCTCCTCGTGGCTGCCCTCAACGATGCGCGCACGAAGGCCGAGCGCGTCAGCCAGGAGCGCCTCGCAGAGGTCACGAAGGGGCTGCCGCTTCCACCCGGTCTCAACCTGTTCTGACCACCTATGGCCGTGTCCGTTGCAGGTCCCGAAATCGAGAGGCTGATTCAGCTGCTCGCCCGCATACCCGGCCTTGGCCCGCGCTCGGCCCGGCGCGCAGCGCTGCATCTCATCAAGAAGCGCGACACGCTGCTCGCGCCGTTGAGCGAAGCGATGCGCGTGGCGAGCGAGCGGATTGTCGTGTGCTCGACCTGCGGCAATGTCGATACGTCCGATCCCTGCACGATCTGCGCCGACCCGCAGCGCGATCCCGGCATCATCGTGGTTGTCGAGGATGTCTCGGATCTCTGGGCGCTCGAACGGGCCGGTGCCCTCAACGCGCGCTATCACGTGCTCGGAGGCGTGCTGTCTCCACTCGACGGCGTGCGCCCGGAGCATCTCAACCTCGACCGCCTCGTCGCCCGGGCGTCGGAGCCCGGCGTGTCCGAGATCCTGCTGGCGCTCAACGCCACGGTGGATGGCCAGACGACGGCGCATTACATCACGGAACTCCTCGCCCACCTGCCCGTACGCGTGACGCGGCTGGCCCATGGCGTGCCCGTCGGAGGCGAACTCGACTATCTCGACGAAGGCACGCTCTCGGCCGCCATCCGGCAGCGCACGGCTCTTTGAGTCGAGAAGAGGCTCGTCGAGCGCAGCCCGCTTGGGCGCGCTCTTCGACCGCCATTTGCCTTTGTTGCGAAAGCCAGTAAGCAGCCGCGGTCATTCCTTAGCTGCCGAGGCCCTTCATGCATGCCGAACTTGCCCAGACGATCGAAGCCGCGTGGGAGAACCGCGCGGATGTGACCGCCGCGACGACGGGCCCGGTCCGCGATGCCGTCGGGACGGCGCTGAATCTGCTCGACCGCGGGGAGGCGCGCGTCGCGGAGAAGATCGACGGAAGCTGGCATGTGCACCAATGGCTGAAGAAGGCCGTGCTGCTGTCCTTCCGCCTCAACGACATGACGACGATCCCGGGTGGTCCGGGCGGCGCCGTGTGGTGGGACAAGGTGCGCTCGAAATTCGAGGGCTGGACGGATGCGCAGTTCCGCGCCGCGGGTTTCCGCGCCGTCCCGAATTGCGTGGTGCGGCAGGGCTCGTTCATCGCGCCCGGCGTCGTGCTCATGCCGTCCTTCGTCAATCTTGGCGCCTATGTGGGCGAAGGCACGATGATCGACACCTGGGCAACGGTTGGGTCATGCGCCCAGATCGGACGCCATTGCCACATCTCCGGCGGAGCCGGGATCGCCGGCGTCCTCGAGCCCCTGCAGGCGAACCCGGTCATCATCGAGGACAATTGCTTCATCGGCGCCCGCGCGGAAGTTGCGGAGGGCGTGATCGTCGGCGAGGGATCCGTCCTGTCGATGGGCGTCTATATCGGCGCCTCGACCCGCATCGTCGATCGCGAAACCGGTGAGGTCTTCAAGGGCCAGGTCCCACCCTTCTCCGTCGTGGTGCCGGGCGCGATGCCGGGCAAGCCGCTGCCGGACGGGAACCCCGGTCCCTCACTCTATTGCGCCGTGATCGTGAAGCGCGTCGACGCGCAGACGCGCGCGAAGACCAGCATCAACGAACTCCTGCGCGACTGAACCGCCGGACTCCTCATGCCCCACACGCCGCTCTCTCTCGCCGCGAGCCTCGTGCGCTGCCCCTCCGTCACGCCTCAGGAAGGCGGAGCGCTCGCCTTCCTTGCGGGCGTGCTGCAGGAGGCGGGGTTCACGGTGCACCGGCCGGTCTTCTCCGAGCCCGGCACGCCCGATGTCGAGAACCTTTATGCGCGCTTCGGGGCCGGGAGCCCCTGTCTCGTTCTCGCGGGGCATACGGATGTCGTGCCGCCCGGAGATCCCGCCCTCTGGCGCCATGATCCCTTCGGGGGCGAGATAGAAGAAGGCGAACTGTTCGGACGCGGGGCCGTCGACATGAAGGGCGGCATCGCCTGCATGGTCGCGGCCGTCCTCCGGTTCCTCGAGGAGCGGCCGGCCTTCGCGGGCTCGATCGCCTTTCTGATTACCGGGGACGAGGAGGGGCCCGCGGTCAACGGAACCGTGAAGCTCCTCCAATGGGCGCGGGAGCGTGGCGAACGCTTCGACCATTGCATCCTGGGCGAGCCCACGAATCCGAACGTACTCGGCGAGATGCTCAAGATCGGCCGGCGCGGCTCGCTGACCGCACGCCTCGCGGTTCACGGGAAGCAGGGCCACGTCGCCTACCCGCATCTCGCCGAGAACCCGATCCCGGGACTGCTCCGGCTCCTCACCGCTCTTGTCGCAGAGCCGCTCGATGCAGGAACGGCGCATTTCGACGCTTCGAATCTCGAGGTCACGAGTGTCGATGTCGGCAACCCGGCTTCGAACGTGATCCCCGCGGAAGCGCGTGCAGTCTTCAACATCCGGTTCAACGATCTCTGGTCGCCCGAGTCTCTGGCCGCCGAGCTGGACCACCGCCTGCGCGAGGCTGCCGGAAATACGGTTCGTTATACGCTGACCGTCGAGCCGACCAATGCCGTGGCGTTCCTCACGCCTCCCGACCAATTCGTGGCATTCATGAGCGAAGCCATCGAAGAGGCGACCGGGCGGCGTCCCGTTCTTTCGACGACGGGTGGGACCTCGGATGCGCGCTTCATCAAGGACGCCTGTCCGGTGGTCGAGTTCGGCCTCGTCGGCCAGACGATGCATCAGGTCGATGAGCGCGTTGCGGTCGCCGACCTCGATCGTCTTGCCGCGATCTATCTTTCGGTGCTGCGCCGCTATTTCGCGGCTTCTGCAGGGGGCTAAACCGGGAGCCACCTGCCCCGGTGGCGGTAGTGCGGATCACACGATCGAGTGAATGCCCGCGCAAGGCGCCCGTGTTATAATTTTACGATGTGATGCCGTCGGCCGCTGGCTCGCCGCCTCGACCCGGGAACCTGCCGGCGGGCGGAGTCGTTTGGTGTGCGTCGCACAAGGAGCCCCCTTGATGGTTACGGCGGACGAAGTGCAACGTTCCGTGCGCGGCACGGTCGATCTGCTGCAGCAGAAGCAGGAAGCGCTGCGGAGTTTCGATGTCAGCGAGGCTGGATTCTGGAGGTCTTTCGAGGCGATCTGGCTGACACTTCCGGCGCTGACGGTTTCGTTTGTTTTTGCGGAGCGCCGCCTCGTCAGCAACGGCGTTGATATCGGCCTCTGGATGGAGCTGGCGCTTTTCCTCTTTGTCAGCTTCTGCCACGTCGTCAGCTTCGTCGCGTTGCCGGTTGCCATGGCGTTCCTCGCGCGCAGGCTCGGCCTTGGCTGGCGTTATGTTCCATTCGTGATCGTCACGAACTGGGTCAATGTGTTTTCGCTCTCGGCACTGTCGATCCCAGCAGTCCTGATGCTCCTCGGCTGGATTCCCTCGGGCATTGCCGCCCTCACGGGCCTCGTCCTCGCGGTGCTGCTTTTGAGGGTGCAGTGGTTCGCGACGAAGCTCACTTTGGGCGTTTCGGACTCGCTGGCGTTTACGCTCGTGGCGCTTGGCCTGTGCCTCTCGTTCGTCGTCGGGGTCTTTCAGAGCTGGGTGATCGGATGATCATCGGTCGCGGGATCTTTTGACGGATCCCGTACACCGTAGTCCACCCCGACGAGGTAGAGACCGCAAGGTGGCGCCATGGGGCCGCAGCGCGCCCGGTCACGGGCGTCGAGGGCAGCGCGGACGTCGGCGACGCTCCAGCGGCCGCTTCCCGCTTTCATGATCGTACCGACCATCGAGCGCACCTGATGGTGGAGAAAGGAGCGCGCCGAGGCATGGACGCGAATCTCCTCGCCGAGCTCTTCCAGGTCGAAACGGTCGAGAGTGCGGATCGGGCTGTTGGCCTGGCATTCGGCGGCCCGGAATGTCGTGAAGTCGTGCCGACCGACCAACTCCCGTGCGGCGCGCTGCATCTCGTCGGCCCGGAGCGGCCACGGGACGTGCCAGACCCGGTTGACGTCGAGAGCGGAGGGAGGGCGCCGGTTGAGGATCCGATAGAGATAATGACGCTTCACCGCCGAAAGCCGGGCGTGGAAGCCATCATCGACCTGCATCGCACTGACGACGACCACGGGCTCGGGACGAAGATGCGCATTCAGCGCGTCTCGCACCGTATCGGTCCGGTGATCGCGCGAAAGATCCACATGGACCACCTGATGCAGCGCGTGCACGCCAGCATCGGTGCGCCCGGCGCAGTGGATGCGCACCGATTCACCGCAGAACCGCTCGATGGCCTCCTCGACTGCCTGCTGCACCGATCGCCCATTGAGCTGGCGCTGCCAGCCCGTGAAAGACGTGCCGTCATATTCAATGACGAGCTTGTAGCGCGGCATCTCCCGTCACCCGATCGTCTGCGCGTCGCATGGCATGTCAGCTCAGCGCCGCGAAGGCCGGAGCATAGTGTACCGTTCCCGCGATCTGCCGTGCGCGCCTCGTGAGTGCCCGCGCCTGGAGAGACGGGCCGGAATAAGGTGTCCGGAGTTCCTGCGCGGCACGAGCGCTGAATCCGAAGCGGGCGTAGTAATCGGGATCGCCGAGGACGAGCACGAGATCCTCTCCGCCCTCTACCAGCATTTCGAGCCCTGTCGTGACGAGGGCCGTACCGTGCCCCCGGCGCCGATATCCCTCCGCAGCGGCGAGCGGCGCGAGCGCGGTGATGCGCAGGTCAGTGGGCTTCATGCTCATGCGGGAGAACGCGACATAGCCGACTACGCTTTCCACGACGGACACGAGTTCGAGAACGAGGTCGCCGTCATGACGCAAGGCGCAGACGAGGGCTGCTTCCTGCGGGCTCGGGAAGGCAGTCTCCAGAAGCTCGCCGATCGCAGCGTAGTCATCGGGGAGAGCTTGACGGATCACGGTGCAAGCGCCGCGCCGGACGCAAGCCGTACGCCACGCAGGAACTCTACTGCGGGGAGTGGCCCGCGGCCGGCCCGCTGAACCGTGATCAGGCGTAGGGCACCCTCTCCGCACCCCACGATGCCTTCCGCATCGAGAAGTTGGCCGGGAGTCCCGCTTGCATCCACGAGCGCGGCCCGCAGCACCTTCACGCGTTCCGGGCCCTTTCCGAAATCGGCCTCGAAGAAGGCACCGGGAAAAGGCGAGAGGCCGCGCACGTGATCGTGCACCGCCTGCGCGCTCAAGGTCCAGTCGATGCGCGCTTCGGCGTTCGTGATCTTCTGGGCGTAGGTGATGCCCTCGGGAGCCTGTGGGGTGAATTCGAGCGCCCCGCGGGAGAGGGCAGCAAGCGCCCGCACCATGAGATCCGCTCCCAGAGCCATGAGGCGGTCGTGCAGTTCGCCGGCATTCATGTCGGGGCCGATCTCGACTCGCTCGATCATGCCGACCGGTCCGGTGTCGAGGCCCTCTTCCATGCGCATGACGGCGGCGCCGGTCTCCCGGTCGCCGGCCATGATCGCGCGCTGGATCGGGGCGGCGCCGCGCCATCGCGGCAGGAGCGAGGCATGAAGGTTCAAGCAACCGAGAGCGGGCGCCTCGAGGATCGGCTTGGGGAGGATCATCCCGTAGGCGACGACGACCGCCACATCGGCCTGATGGGCGCGGAAAATCTCGGCCGCCTCTTCGGTGCGGAGCGACTTCGGCGTGAGCACGGGGATCCCGAAACGCTCCGCGAGCCGGTGCACGGGGGATGGCCGCAGATCCATGCCGCGCCCCGCGGCGGCCGGCGCACGCGTATAGACCGCGCACACGTCATGGCCATGGCCGATGATTTCCGAGAGCGTCGGAACCGCGAAATCCGGGGTTCCCATGAAGACGACGCGCAGGCTCATCCGGCCTGTGCCTCGCGTCTCGCCGCTTTCCTGAACTTGGTGATCACCCGATCACGCTTGAGCTTCGAGATGTGATCGATGAAGAGCACGCCGTTGAGATGGTCGATCTCGTGCTGGACGCAGGTCGCCATCAGGCCTTCGGCGTCCCGCTCGACGACATTGCCGTCGAGATCCGTGTAGCGGAACCGGATCCGATCCGGCCGCTCGACCTCCTCGTAATATTCGGGAATCGAGAGGCACCCCTCCTCGTAGGCACGCAACTCCTCGGAGGCCCAGGTGATCTCCGGATTGATGAGCACCATCGGATTGCGCTCATCCTCGCTCTTCGACACGTCCATGGTGATGAGGCGCTTTGGCACGCCGATCTGAATCGCGGCGAGTCCGACGCCGGGCGCATCGTACATCGTGTCGAGCATGTCCTTCGCGAGCTGCCGGATCTCGTCGGTAATAGGGCCGACGGGCTCGGAGACGAGGCGAAGCCGGGAGTCCGGCAGAATGACGAGGGGGCGAATGGTCATGAGGCGGTTCGGAGCATCCGGCCGGCGAAATCCACAAGGACTGCGGCGATGCCCGCGGGAGATAAGCGCTCGTTAACCGGCGGTCAAATCGTTCGCGGTCTGTTCGGGGTAGACCAGGGAGACCTCGCTCATGAAGGACATCGCGCTCGTCGTCGCCGGCCGGGCATTCACTTGGGGGGATCTCGTCCTCTTCGGCGGCGGGCTCTGTCTCGTCATGCTCCTCGTCACGGTCTGGCAGCTCATGCGGGCGCGCCGGGAGCGGATCTTCGAGGCCGCCCTCGCATCGGAGCGGGCGCAGGAGATGGACGACAGGGTCGCGGATCTGACCCGCCTTCAGGCCGAGATCAGCGGGCGACTTCAGACCGTGGCCGAAGTGTTCGGAAGCCGGCAGGGGGAATTCGCCAGGCTCGTCGCCGAGCGGCTCGAGGGGCTGCAGCACCGGATGGGGCAGGGGCTCGAGGCGAGCGCGCGGCATCAGGCTGAGAACCTCTCAAAGCTTCACGAGCGCCTGGCGGTCATCGATGCGGCACAGAAGAACCTAAAAGATCTCACCGGCGAGGTGCTGAATCTTCGTGACGTTCTCGCCAACAAGCAGAGCCGTGGCGCTTACGGCCAGGGGCGCATGGAGGCGATCATCCGTGATGGGCTCCCGGCCGGCTGTTTTCAGTTCCAGGCGACGCTTTCCAACCGCACGCGGCCGGACTGCCTCGTTCACCTTCCGGGTGATGCCCGCCCGCTCGTGATCGATGCCAAGTTCCCGCTCGAAGGTTTCATCCAGTTCCGAAACGCCAGGGACGACGAGGCGAGGGCTCGCGCGGCGTCACGGGTGCGCGGCGACCTTGCCGTCCACGTTCGCGACATTTCCGAGAAGTATCTCCTTCCCGGCGAGACGCAGGATCTCGCCCTGATGTTCGTCCCGGCGGAATCGATCTATGCGGATCTCGCCGAGTTCTTCGAGGACATCGTTCAGAAGGCTCACCGCGCACGCGTGGTGATCGTGTCGCCTTCCCTTCTTTCCCTGGCCATCCAGGTTCTGCAGGCCCTCGTGCGCGATGCGCGCGTGCGCGAAGAGGCCCGGATCATCCAGACGGAGGTCCAGAAGCTCGTGCGGGATGTCGGGCGGCTCGGCGAGAGAGTCGCACGGCTCGACGGGCACTTTCGTCAGGCCCAGGAGGACGTGGCGCAGATCCGCACCTCGACCGAGAAGATCACCAAGCACGGCGCCCGCATCGAGGCGCTGGAATTCGCCGAAGCGGACGCCGAGATGCCGAGCTTGCGCGCGGTGCACACCGCGTGAATGCGAGGCACATTGCAACGGCAAAGCTGATGCAATGCACGCCGATGAGCGTTGCGCTCCCAGTGTATTCATGAAGCCAAGCTTGCCGAGACGGGGAAGCCGTTGGACGCGCTCGGCACAGGAACCCGCGCATCACCCTTCGCGTTCAGCCCATAACCGCACGTCGCGAAATGCGACCGGTCTGTCGCGCGTCCCGCGATTTCTTTGCAACGAATATCAGAGGAGCTATGCCTATGGGCCTCCTGTCAAAGGACATCAAGACACTCGACGATCTGTTCGTGCATGGGCTGCAGGACATCTACTATGCCGAGCAGCAGATCACGAAAGCTCTGCCGCAGATGATCAGCAAGGCGAGCGATCCGCAACTCAAGCAGGCCTTCGAGAGCCATCTTGGCGAGACCAAGCAGCAGATCCAGATGCTCGAACAGGTCTTCCGGATGCACGGTCAAGAGGCGAAGGGCGTAACCTGCCCGGCCATCGACGGCATCATCGACGAGGCTCAGGACATTGCGGGCGAAGTCGAGGACTCGCAGGTGCTCGATGCTGCACTGCTTTCCGCAGCCCAGGCCGTCGAGCATTATGAGATCACCCGTTATGGTACCTTGACCGCCTGGGCCAAGCAACTCGGACGCCAGGACTGTGCCCAGATCCTGCATCAGATCATGGAGCAGGAGAAGGCGACCGATGAGAAGCTCAACCGGATCGCCGAGAGCAAGGTGAACGTCCGGGCTGCGTAATATTCAAGCGTCGGCGCTGACACCCCTCACCCGGCTGCTTCGCAGCCGACCTCTCCCACAAGGGGAGAGGTGACGTGCAGCGCCGACGTCTTCACCTCTTTCTCGATGGGAGAGGTCGACGCCCGAATGGCGGCGGGTGAGGGTGGCGGCGCTTATATACCGGGTGAACTTCTACGCTTCCGCCTTCACGTACAACGCCCCACCGCCCGCGCGGAATTCTTCGCTCTTCGTCTGCATCCCTGCCAGTGCTTCCGCTTCCGCACGCAAGTCCTGTGTGATCTTCATCGAGCAGAATTTCGGTCCACACATCGAGCAGAAATGCGCAACCTTGTGGGCGTCCTTGGGCAGGGTCTCGTCGTGATACTGGCACGCCGTGTCGGGATCGAGCGAGAGGTTGAACTGGTCCTCCCACCGGAAGTCGAAGCGGGCTCGTGAGAGAGCGTCATCCCGCATTTGCGCGGCCGGATGTCCCTTGGCGAGATCGGCCGCGTGTGCTGCGATCTTGTAGGTGATGACACCGGTCTTCACGTCGTCGCGGTTCGGCAACCCGAGATGCTCTTTCGGGGTGACGTAGCAGAGCATCGCCGTTCCGAACCAGCCGATCATGGCGGCGCCGATCGCCGAGGTGATGTGATCGTAGCCGGGCGCGATGTCGGTCGTGAGCGGGCCGAGCGTGTAGAACGGCGCTTCTCCGCATTCGCGAAGCTGCTTGTCCATGTTGATCTTGATCTTGTGCATCGGCACGTGGCCGGGCCCCTCGATCATGACCTGGCAGCCCTTGTCCCAGGCAATGCGTGTAAGCTCGCCGAGTGTTTCGAGTTCTGCGAACTGGGCGGCGTCGTTCGCATCGGCGATCGAACCGGGCCGCAATCCGTCGCCGAGTGAGAACGAGACGTCGTAGGCGCGCATGATGTCGCAGATCTCGTCGAAGCGCTCGTAGAGGAAGCTCTCACGGTGATGCGCGAGACACCAGCGTGCCATGATCGAGCCGCCGCGGGAGACGATGCCGGTCACGCGTTTTGCCGTGAGTGGCACATAGGCGAGCCGTACGCCGGCATGGATGGTGAAATAATCGACGCCCTGTTCGGCCTGCTCGATCAGCGTGTCCTTGAAAACCTCCCAGTCGAGTTTGGTCGGATCGCCATCGACTTTCTCGAGTGCCTGATAGATCGGAACCGTGCCGATCGGCACAGGTGCGTTGCGCAGGATCCAGCCGCGGATGTTGTGAATGTTGCGACCGGTCGAGAGATCCATGACCGTGTCGGCGCCCCAGCGGATCGCCCAGACGAGCTTCTCGACTTCCTCCGCAGCGCCCGAGGTCACGGCCGAATTGCCGATATTGGCATTGATCTTCACCAGGAAGTTCCGACCGATCGCCATCGGCTCGAGTTCCGGATGATTGATGTTGGCGGGAATGATGGCGCGTCCGCGCGCGACTTCCTGGCGGACGAATTCCGGCGTGATGAGGGGCGGGATCTCGGCCCCGAAACTCTCTCCATCGGCGAGCTTCGCCTCAGCATCCATGAGCATCTTTTCGCGCCCGAGATTCTCGCGGTGCGCGACGTAGATCATCTCCTCGGTGATAATTCCGGCACGGGCGAATTCGAGTTGCGTCACCGGAGCACCGGGCCGGCCTTTGAGGATCCTGCGCTCCGCGGGGCAGGGTGGCACGAGGCGGTCGGCACTCACGTCGCCATTGTCCTCCGGGCGCACGGCGCGTCCCGCGACCGGATCGAGCGCGCGGGAGCCGAGCCAGGCCGAACGAAGGGCAGGGAGGCCACGCGACAGATCGATGACGGTATCGGGATCCGTATAAGGGCCCGATGAGTCGTAGAGCCGCACGGGAGGCTCGTTCGGATCCGAAAGCGCGATTTCCCGGAACGGTACGCGAATCTCCGCGCGGTCCTGCGGGCAGGAATAGATCTTGCGCGATCCACGGACGGATCCCGTGGTCACGGTCTGGGGAAGATTCTTCGAGGGCAGGACAGGGGCGTTCATTCTTTCCTCCTTGACTCCGGAGGAACGGAACGGGCGCCTGCGGCCGTCCGAACGTTCCAGTCCCTCCGCCGGCATGACCCGGATCAGGTTCAAGGGTCAGGGCGGATGACTAGCCCAATCTCAGCTCCTTCCGGAGCTCCCCTCGGAACGAGCCGACACTCGTCCTCGAGGGGCGTCTTGTCAACTGCCAGTATCAGCTTGGCCGGATTCGGGGTCCGAGGGCGCGTCCGCGCCGATGTCGATGCCCTTAGCGGGCCCGACGCGATCCCGCAGGAACGACGAGAGCTCGTTCGTGATGTGATCGATGTGCGGCGCCTCGACGGCTTCCTGTTCGAAGCTCTCGCGGAACGGATCGATCGTCTTCGGGATGATCAGGATCGTCGTCATGCCGAGATCGTGCGGCACGACGAGATTCTTCGCGATGTCCTCGAACATCGCGGAGCGCTCCGGATCGACGCCGTGCCGCTCGAGAAAGCGTTCGTAGGCGCGCCGTTCCGGCTTCGGCACGAAATCGCTCGCGACGATGTCGAACACGTCCTCGAAATGGTCGAGAATCCCGATCTTGCGGGCGACGTTCTCCGCGTGCTTGCGTGAACCGTTCGTGAGAATGAGCCTGCGACCGGGCAGGCGCTCGATCGCCTCTCCGAGTGCCGTGTTCAGCGCGATATCCGAATGATCGATGTCGTGAGCGAAATCGAGGAAGTCATAAGGATCGATCCCGTATTCCTCGATCAGCGCCCGCAACGTCGTGCCGTATCGATGATAGAAGTATTTCTGCAGAGCCCGTGCGGAGAGCCCGTCGAGCCCGAAGAGATCCGCGATATACAGCGTGATCCGCTCGTCGACCTGCGGCCAGACCCGCGCTTCATGAGGATAGAGCGTGTTGTCGAGATCGAAGATCCAGGTGTCGACATGCGCGAAGCCGCGCGCAGACGTGGCGGAAACATGAGGCCGGATCGGGGGAGGGCCGTTCATTGGATTACCCAGACGCAAATGGGGCCGAGAGCAAGATCGGCACGAACGATCCCGGCCTCGAAAGCGCACTCCGCCGGAGTGCGTAATTTCGCACGACCGGGGCCATTCGCACGGATTCCGCGCACGGGCCCCATAACGGGAAGATAGGTTCGGAAATGGCCCGAGGGAAGATTCCGCCCTCACACGCGATCGAGGAGCCTCCCCGCGCCGGATTCATGCCCCTTCCTGTCAGGAGGGGAATTTGGCAGTTCCCTCGATAGGAGGATGACGCACCTACTCACGACGGATGAGCGTGCCGGCGCCGTGGTCCGTGAAGAGTTCGAGCAGAACCGCATGGGGCACTTTGCCGTCGAGGATCACGACCGCCTCGACACCCTGCTCGAGGGCGTAGATACAGGTCTCGATCTTCGGGATCATCCCGTCGGTGATCGTGCCGTCCGCGATCAGCCGACGGCAATCCTCGATGGTCAGTTCGGGAATGAGGTTCCGGTTCTTGTCGAGGACGCCGGCGACATCGGTCAGGAGCAGGAGGCGCTTCGCCCGCATGGCGCCCGCGATGGCGCCCGCGAAGGTGTCCGCGTTCACGTTATAGGTCTGGCCGTCGGCGCCGACCGCGATCGGCGCCAGAACGGGGATAAGCTCCGCCTTCACGACTGCGTCGAGAACGTCGCGGTTCACCGACTCGGGCTCGCCCACGAAACCGAGATCGACGATCTTCTCGATGTTGGAATCCGGATCCGCCACGGTGCGAGTGACCTTGCGTGCGGTCACCATGTTCCCGTCCTTGCCGCAGAGCCCTACGGCTTTGCCGCCCTCGGTACCGATCCAGCCGACGATCTGCTTGTTGATGGAGCCAGCGAGGACCATCTCGACGATCTCGACGGTCGCGGCATCCGTGACCCGCAGGCCCGCCTTGAACTCGGACTCGATCCCGAGCTTCTGGAGCATCCGTCCGATCTGCGGACCGCCGCCATGCACGACGATCGGCTTGATGCCGGATTGCTCGAGCAGGACGATATCCTCCGCGAAATCCTCGGCCGCCGCGCGGTCTCCCATGGCGTGGCCGCCGTATTTGACCACCACGATCTCCTGATCGTAGCGCTGCATATGAGGCAGGGCCTGGACGAGCACCTCTGCGCGGATGTGCACGTTGGGCAGGGATTCGGTCATGGAAGAACGCTCTTTCGTCTCGCGGCGGGGCGCGGGCGTTCTAGAGAATTTTTCGGGGAAGTGAAATCTCGGATCCATGGCGGCCGGGGCATTCCCGCCAAGCCTCAGCGAGGGTGCGGGACCACCGCAGCGACGAGGCACAGGAGCCAACCCGTCATCAGCGTGAAGCCGCCCGCGGGCGCGGCATAGGGAGCGAGGCGCACGCCTTCGAAAGCGCGCCGCGCCAGATCACCGCAGAAGAGGACGAGGCCGATCGCCAGGAGGAGGCCGCCCGCGCGCGCCAGGCCGGGCCTCAGGACACCTCCGTGCGAGAGAGCCGCAACTCCGAGGAGAGCCGGGGCATGGGCGAGCAGAAAGCGCGCTGCGGTATCGAGTTGCGCCCCGGAGACATGATGGGCGGCGAGCGCCGAGAGGGCGATGCCGAGAATGCCGCAAAGCGCGCCGATGCCTGCGAGTGCCCGGTCGGAGCCGCTCACGCGCCCCGTTCCAGCAGCAATTGCGCGATGGCGGCGCGCAATTCGGGAATGCCCGCGCCGGTGCGGCTCGAGGTCGGCAGCACGATGGGGTGAGCGGCCGGACGGCGGGCGAGGGCCGCGCTGGTTTCCGCGACCCGCGAGGCGAGGCCGCCTCCCTTCACCTCGTCGGCCTTGGTGAGCACCACCTGGTAGGAGACGGCAGCACTGTCGAGGAGGTCCAGGATCGTCTGATCGACTGGCTTGATCCCGTGGCGGGCGTCGATGAGCACATAGACGCGCGCGAGGCTGGCGCGGCCGCGCAGGTAATCGTGGATCAGCTTCGTCCAGGTGCCGACCTTCTCCTTCGAGACGGCGGCGTAGCCGTAGCCCGGCATGTCCACGAGGCTGAAACGGCCGCCGATCTCGAAAAAGTTGAGTTCCTGGGTCCGGCCCGGCGTGTGCGACGTGCGCGCGAGCGCATTACGCCCCGTCAGGGCATTGACGAGGCTCGACTTGCCCACATTGGAGCGACCCGCGAAAGCGATCTCGACCGGGCCCATGGGAGGCAGGCCCGGCAGGCTTCCCGCAGCCCACCGGAAGCCGGCTTCGCCTGCAAAGAGCAGGCGGCCTGCTTCGAGGAGCTCAGGATCGAATGCCTCGCTCATCGGTTGCGAGCCGGGCGGGTTCAACCATCAACCTTTCGCAGGCGCCTTGCGGGCGAAGACACTACGCAGGTTGTCCCACAGCTCGACCTTCACGCCGTGACGCCTCATGATGAGGTATTGCTGCGTGATCGAGAGCGTATTGTTCCAGGCCCAGTAGATCACGAGGCCGGCCGGGAACGACCCGAGCATGAAGGTGAAGATGATCGGCATCCAGCCGAAGACCTGCTTCTGCACGGGGTCGGCGGGCTCCGGGTTCATCTTCATCTGGAGCCACATCGTGATGCCCATGATGATGGGCCACACGCCGAGCATCAGGAAGTGCCCGACCACCGGCACGGCGGCCGGGTCGTAGGGGATCAGTCCGAACAGGTTGAAGATCGAGGTCGGGTCGGGGGCCGCGAGGTCCTTGATCCAGCCGAAGAACGGCGCGTGCCGCATCTCGATGGTGACGAACAGGACCTTGTAGAGCGCGAAGAAGACGGGGATCTGGATCAGCACCGGCCAGCAGCCGGCCACCGGATTGATCCTCTCCTTCTTGTAGAGCTCCATCAGAGCCTGCTGCTGCTTCATCTTGTCATCCGCGAAGCGGTCGCGGATGGCCATCATCTCCGGCTGCACCGCCTTCATCTTCGCCATCGAGGCGTAGGATTTGTTGGCGAGCGGAAAGAACAGGATTTTCAGGAGAACGGTCACGATCAGGATCGAGACGCCGAAATTCCCGAAGAGATGGTAGAAGAAGTTCAGGACTTTGAAGAGCGGCTTGGTGATGAAGTAGAACCATCCCCAGTCGATCAGCAGATCGAAGTTCTTGATCCCGAGCGTCTCCGCATACTGATCGACGACGCGGACCTCCTTCGCGCCAGCAAACAGGCGTGATGACACTTCGGTCGTCGCCCCGGGTTCGATCGTGCGCGCCTGGCCGAGCATGTTGGCCTGGTAGACGTGGCCAGCGCCCTCCTGCCGGGAGGTGAAGGACCCCTGGTAGGTCTGCGTCTGATCCGGGATGACGGCGGCCGCCCAGTACTTGTCCGTGATGCCGACGAAGCCGCCCGTCACGGAATTCCAGACATGGCCGACCGTGTTCTGGCCCGGCACCGGTTCGCCCTTGTCGACGGCATCATACTTCCATTCCTGGAGGCCCTGATCGCCGAGCACGCCGACCAGGCCCTCGTGGAGCACGTAATAACCCAGCGTCGCGGGCTTCCCATGACGGGAGACGAGGCCATAGGGATAGAGGCTGACGGGTGCGCCGCTGCGGTTCTCGACGGCATCCCTGACCGTGAACATCGACTTGTCGTCGACGGAGATGGTGCGGGTGAAGAGGAGGCCCTGGCCGTTGTCGTAGGTGAGCCTCACCGGACGATCGGGCGTCAGCGTAGTGGAATCCGCCGTCCAGACCGTGGTCGGGCCGGGAACGGTATCGGGCTGACCACCGACGAAGCCGAATTCGGCATAATAGGCCTTCGGGCTGCCCGACGGCGAGAAAAGAACGATGTTCGGGCTGTGCGGATCAACCTGCTCCCGATAGTTCTTGAGGACGACGTCGTCGATGCGCCCGCCCCGCAGGTTGATCGAGCCCGACAGGCTCGGGGTAGCGATGCTCACCCGCGGCGAGCGCGCGAGCGCCGCCTCACGGGTTTCCACCGTGGGCGCCCCAGGCGTGGACGGTATCGTGCCGGGCACCGGAGCCGCCGGGCCGCCGGCCTGGCTCGGGGAGGGGGCCTGAGCGCCGGGCGCCGGCTGCGCGCCCTGCTGTGCCGTGTGCTGCTGCGCAGCCTGTTGCTGGGCGAGCCGCTGCTTCTCGGCTTGCGGAACGCCGTAGAAGTAGTTCCAGCCGAGTAGGATCGCGATCGACAGCGCGATGGCGATGAGGAGATTTCGATTGTCTTCACGCATTGTGTGATCCGCCAGGCTCGCGGTCTTTGGAGAGGATCCCCGGATCCGGGCGGGGCGCCGGCCGTTCCTTCGGCCGCCTCACCGCCTTCAGGGCGCGGCGAAGATCCTCGATGAGGGTCTCGTAGTCAGCAGAGAGAATGTCGCGTCGCCCGATCACCACCACATCCATATCGACGGCGGTGTGGTCTCCCGCGGCATCGGCCATGGCCGCTCTGAGGCGCCGGCGGATGCGGTTTCGCTCCGTCGCGTGGCCCACCTTCCTGGTGACGGTCAGTCCGAATCTGAGGCCCTGCGCGTCACCGCGACAGTGGCCCTGGACCGTCATCCGCTGGGTATGGAAGCGGCGGCCGGAGGCCGCCGCGACGAAATCCGATCGTTTCGTCAGACGCCCGACTATGTGCGCGCGGGCGCGCATCGGGCGAGCGCAGCCGTCAGGCCGACAGGCGCTTGCGGCCGTGCGCGCGGCGTGCGGCGATGACCTTGCGGCCACCCTTGGTCGCCATGCGGGCACGGAAGCCATGCCGCCGCTTGCGGACGAGCTTGCTGGGTTGATAGGTCCTCTTCACGGCTCATCTCCGTCCAACGCGGGCGAACGCCTCCCGGCGCCTCTCGCCCCCGCGGGTTCGTCCCGAAACTGTTTTAGAAACGCGAGCAGCGCCCACGATGAGCGCTGACTGGCCGCGCGCTTATGGCGGAACGCCTGTGCGAAGTCAATGTGCGCGCGGACGCACAGGCAATCTTTGGCGCCACCTTTGGCGTCACGGAGCCCAGGCGCGATCACGCACTCGCGGCCCGGACCGCCATGCGCTTGTGCCTTGCAGGAATACGCGATGTTTCTCGCTCTCACGAGGCCGTGACGGGTGCTGTGTCGTGGCTGCCGCCGCGCTACTCTCCGGTCGCACGGAGGATGATGTGAGCGAAGGAGAGGCCGGGAGCGACGAGTCAGGGCAGCGGCGGATCCTCCTGCGTATTCTGCCGGCTCTCGTCCTCGTGCTCGGATTCGTTGCGTTCTTCGCAAGCGGTGCCCATCGCTATCTCAGCCTCGCGGCGATCGTGGAGCACCGGGACCGTCTCCGGGGCCTCGTCGCGTCCCACGGACTGAGTACGATCCTCGTCTATATGTCGGTCTACGTGACGGCGGTCGCCCTCTCGGTCCCTGGCGCCGTCTTCCTGACGATCCTCGGAGGCTTCCTGTTCGGCTGGCTCCTCGGCGGAGCGCTCGCCTCCTTGTCCGCCACGCTCGGCGCGACGGCCCTGTTCCTGATCGCCCGCACCTCGATTGGTGATGCGCTGCTGAGGCGCGCGGGCCCGCGCGTGCAGGCGCTCGCAGCCGGGTTCCGAGAAGATGCCCTGTCGTATCTCCTGTTCCTTCGCCTTCTGCCGATCGTTCCGTTCTGGATCACGAATCTCGCCAGCGCGTTCTTCGGCGTGCCGCTGAGAATCTATGTTCTCGCGACGCAGATCGGCCTGATTCCCGCAACCTTTGCTTTTGCCATTGCGGGCTCCGGGCTCGACAGTGTGATCGCCGCGCATCGCGAGGCCAGAGATTCATGCCTCGCCGCGGCCCGTGCCGATTGCGAAATTGGTCTCAGCGTGGAGAGCCTGCTCACCCCGGAGATCGTCATCTCTCTGGTCGTCCTCAGCTTCCTCGCTCTCGCCCCGGTTCTGGCGAAGCGTCTCGCACGGAGATTCGGCTCTTCGGAAGCGCGTCGCGCCTCAGGCGGCTGAAAGGCGGCTCATGGGGTTGTCGATGCATCCGCCCGGCCGAATTGACCGAGCCGAAACAAAGCTGGTTTCCTCATCAAGGAGGCATGCAGCGTGAGCGAGGTTCTGCAGCCGGATTTGTGCGTGATCGGGGCAGGCTCGGCCGGCCTGTCAGTTGCGGCCATCGCGGCCTCGTTCGGGGTGCCGGTGGTGCTGATCGAGCGGGCGCGCATGGGCGGCGAGTGCCTGAACACGGGCTGTGTTCCCTCGAAGGCGCTGATCGCGGCGGGCGAGCGCCGCCACGCCGCGGAGGCTGCCGCGGCCTTCGGCGCGTTGCCGCCCCTCCTGCTCCCCTCGGCCGATTTCTCCCACGTGCGCGACCATATCAGGAGCGTCATCGCGGCAATCGCGCTGAATGATTCGCAGGAGCGTTACACGGCCATGGGCGTGATGGTGCTGCGCGACAGCGCCCGCTTCACGGATGCGCAGACGGTTGAGGCCGGATCGCGCACGATCCGCGCCAGGCGCTTCGTCATTGCGACGGGCTCGCAGCCTGCCGTCCCCCGGATCCCAGGACTCGAGGCTGTCCCCTATCTCACGAACGAGACCATCTTTGACGTCGCAGAGCGGCCCGCCCGCCTCGTCGTGATCGGCGGTGGGCCGGTCGGCGTCGAGATCGCCCAGGCCTTTCACCGGCTCGGGACGCCGGTGATCATCGTCGAAGCCGAGCCCCGTCTGCTCCCGCGGGACGACCCGGAACTGGCCGGAGTAGTGGAACGGACCCTCATGCGCGAGGGGATCAGCCTGCGCCTCGGCATGGCGATCGAGCGCGCCGAGATGCGCAACGGCAATGTCGCACTGATTCTGAGCCGGGACGGACGCGAAGAGAGCCTCGAGGGGAGCCACCTTCTCGTCGCGACCGGACGCCGGTCGGTCGTCGATGATCTCGGACTCGAGGCGGCCGGGATCCTCCACGACCGGACGGGCATCACTGTCGATCGGGGGCTGCGGACCACGAATCGCCGGGTCTATGCGATCGGCGATGTCGCGGGAGGGCTTGCCGCCGCCTTCCGCTTCACGCATGCCGCCAGCCACCAGGCCGGCCTCGTGATCAGGAACGCCCTGTTCCGCCTTCCCGTACGCGTCGACGATGCGCCGATGCCGCGGGTCACCTACACGGATCCGGAACTCGCCAGCGTGGGGTTGTCCGAAGAGGATGTCCGGGCGAAACGGCGATCCTTCCGGATCCTGCGCTGGACCTTCGCGGAGAACGACCGGGCCCAGGCTGAGCGTGAGACCGCCGGGCTCGTGAAGGCGATCGTCACCCCGCGGGGGCGGATTCTCGGCTGCGGCATTGCCGGTGCGCGGGCGGGCGAGCTCATCACTCCCTGGACGCTCGCGATCGCCAAGGGGCTCAAGGTGCAGGATCTCGCCGCGCTCGTCGTTCCCTATCCGACCTTCTCGGAAGTCACGAAGCGGGCGGCCGTCGAGTTCATCCGGCCGGCCGCCCAGAGCGCCTGGGCGCGGCGCGCGATCAACCTGGTGCGACGCCTTGGCTGATCCTCCCGCGACCGGGGCACCCGATGGTTTTCAGCGGCAGCTGGCGGCGCGGCTCGGGCTTTCCGGCCGCATCCTGTTGCTCACGATCCTGTTCGTGATGATCGCGGAGGTCCTGATCTATGTGCCGTCCGTCGCGAATTTTCGCTTCAACTGGCTGAACGATCGCGTGGCCGCAGCGCAGATCGCGGCCGTCGTTCTCGATGCGGCCCCCGAGGAGCGGATCTCCGAGGAACTCGAGGATCGCCTGCTCAACGGCGTCGGCGCGGAAGCGATCGCGGTGCGGTCCGGCGGAGCCCGTCGCCTCCTGGCGCGGGCCGAGAAGCCTCCGATGGTCGCCAAGACCATCGATCTCAGGGAGAGTCGCTGGTGGACCCTGATCGAGGATGCCTTTTCCGTTCTCCTCTTTCCCGCCGACGAGCCGATTCGCATCGTCGGCCATGGAATGGGCGTCGATTTCGTCGAGATCATCATCGACCAGCGTCCGCTCCGAATCGCGATGCTGGACTTCTCCCGCAACATCCTCCTGCTGTCGCTGCTCATCTCCGGGATTACAGCGAGCCTCGTCTACCTGGCGCTGCAATGGGTGATCGTGCGGCCGGTGCGACGGCTCACCGGCAACATCGCGGCTTTCGCAAGCGATCCGGAGAATGCGGCGCGCATCATCCGGCCGAGCGCCCGGGCCGACGAGATCGGCGTCGCCGAGCAGGCGCTGGCCGGGATGGAAACGGTCCTCGCGGACGAGCTTCGGCAGAAGCGGCGGCTTGCGGAACTCGGGCTCGCGGTCAGCAAGATCAATCACGAGCTCAGGAATATGCTGAGCGTGGCGCAGCTTCTGACGGACCGCCTCGAAGGCGACCGCGGCCGCGCCGCTGCCCAGAGGGTCGCGCCACGCCTCGTTGCGACGCTCGACCGGGCCATCCGCTTCTGCGAGGCAACGCTGGCCTACGGCAGAGCAGTGGAACCGCTGCCGCAGCGCCGTCGGGTCAAGCTCGCGCCGCTCGCGCGCGACCTCGAGGATCTGCCTGCCTTGGCGCCAGGCGCCGGAATTGCCGTGGAGCTCGCGATCCCGGAGGACCTGGTGATCGACGCCGACCCGGACCAGATCTCGCGCGTCCTCCTGAATCTCGGTCGCAATGCCATCCAGGCCCTCAGCCAGGCCGGCGCCACGGACGGGCCGCCTCGCCTGCGGGTTTCGGCAGAGCGGAGCGGGAGCGTCGTCACCGTCACGGTCGAGGACAACGGCCCCGGCGTGCCGGAGCGCGCCCGCGCGAATCTCTTCACGGCCATCAGGGGTGCATCACGAAACGGCGGCGCCGGCCTGGGACTGGCGATCACGGCCGAGCTCGTGCGCCTGCATGGCGGCACGATCGCTCTCGAGGACACGCCCGTCGGGGCCCGCTTCGTCTTCACGATCCCGGACAGCACTTCGGGAGTCGGGCGTGTGGACGAGGCCGGCGCAAAGGACACTGCAAAGGTCGAGAGGGGTGTTGCCAAGGACCCGGGAACACGCTAGACCGCCCGCCTCCGGCCAACATGCCCTCCCGGGCATCCCGCCGATCAGCGCCCGTAGCTCAGCTGGATAGAGCACCAGACTACGAATCTGGGGGTCAGAGGTTCGAATCCTTTCGGGCGCGCCATTGTTTCCGCAACATTTTTTCGCTTAGAGCGCCGTGCGCTGCTTCCCAGAAATCGCGATTGGGAAGCACATGGGAAGCAGCACAGCAGGAATGACTGCCGGCAGCGCCATGCTCGCCGGCCTTTAGGCCCAAGAAGCGACTCTCCGCCAACTGTCTCCGAGCTGATCCCTCAGTTGGCTAATGCCCTGGACAGGCTAGGGAGTGCCATTCTGAACCGCCGGCAGACGGCTTGACCGAGGCGAAGGCTGCCGATCGGCAGGGTCCGCCTCGCGCAGCACCAAGACGCGATTCGCGGCGGGCTGAATAATCGGAACGCAGCCGACGGACGGCGATCGCACCGACGCCATCCTCGCAATAGCGGAGATCGAGAAGGCCCGTAAGGCGCTCAACGACGCCTGCCACGGCATTAACGGGCTTGGGATCTTCAATGGCCCTACAACCGCAGAGCCCTTGCGGCCGCCCGTGAGGCGATCGAGCGGGCCGAGAAGATCATGCAGGAAACCACTTGGCCGACAGACGAGGATTACGACGTTGCCTGATCCGCTTGCGCCGCAGTCGCCGCCGCGCCTATGACGAGACTGGCGCCGAGATCCCGCCGATGACGCTGGGCTCCATGCGCGCGCACGGCATCCGCGTGATCGATGCGTTCTGCGAGGCGGCCGGCTGCGGGCATGCCGCGACGCTCACCGTAGACGAGCTGCCCGACGCGCTACCGGTCCCCGACGTGAGTCTGAGGCTGCGCTGCTCGAAGTGCGGCAGCCGTTCGATCCACACCCGGCCGAACTGGACCGAGATGCGGGCGGCCGGCATGAGGCGGGATAATGAGGTGCGGAACAAACCGGGAGTGTTGTCACAATCGGTCTAAAACGTCCCGAACGGTCAAGAACATCGGGGCAACAGACAGGGCGCGTGGCCGGGCGGCTAGACCGTCTGGCCACGCCGCCCGGCGCGTCGTCGCGGCCTACGAGGAGCTGCTGCGGCGGGCGCGCGGCTGGAGGCTGGCGCCGGAGGATTACGACACCGCGTGAGGCCACATGATTTGCAGAAGACGCTTCACGGAACCCAAGTTCAGGCGAGGCGGGGGCATGCCGAACAAGAACCCGCCCGGCCTGAAGTGACCGAGCGGGGGCAGAGGTCACGGCCCGTCGAGATCGGCAGCCTCACAGGCCGTGGAGGCTGCTAGTGCCGACCCCGAGGACCCGTATGGATGTGGTTCTTATCTCCATATCCGTTGCCGGGTTTGGAGCCCGATGCCGCGATGGCCTCGGAGGTCAGCGACGTGGACAGCAGCATGGTGACGGCGGGCGGCACCGTCGCGGCAAACTTTCCACACCGCTTCAGGAACTCACGCCGATCATCGTCGCTGGACGACACCTGATCGGGTGTCGGGAGGGGAGTCGGTTCACGTTCCATAGGGACTCTCCTTGGGTGCGAAGGGCCAAGCCCATCCGCCCCAGGCCACAGTAGCCGGTTCCCGAGTAGAAGCAGAGGGACCCGAAGTAGTAACACCCGGCAGCACATCGATCGGCCATCCGCTTGGAATAGAGAGAGTTTAGAAGCGGACCTGGGTGAGATTTGCACCGTTTGCGGAAGCCCTGTTTCCGGAACGAGGAGGGGCATCAGGCTATTATACAGGAGTGCCACTCGTATTCTGGTTCCGGGTCACCAGCGATGGTAGCCATTTATGCGCTCATAGCTCTTGTCGTGGCAATGATCACCTCCGCCCTCACGGGGTTGCTGGGCACTCAAGACGCTCTGTCCGTTTTGCTCTGGGGAATCGCTGGTGCAAACGTGGCGATCCTATCGCTCGCCATGTGCATGTTGTGCTCAGTGGATGCGGACAGCCCTGACGGACTTCAGCGCACGCGCGGAACAAGCCCGGATCGCTGTCACGATCTGTCGAGAACGCTGGCGCAAAAGGTCGAAGGTCGAGAACATCGGCGCAACAGGTCAAGAGTGACGCCTGGCGTTCCGCGCGCGTGAAGCGCCGCTCTGCTCACGCTATGGCCCGCCACATCGCGAATTGTTTCCATCGTGGAAGAAAATCGGAGCGGGAGCGCAGTGCCTCCGTGCTTCCTTCGTGTTGGCGAGTCGCAACTCACTGCGCCGCCTCATGCATTGGGAGGCGCATGCGGCGGGATGTCAACGAAGGGGCGTTGATCCGATGTGAGAGGCCGCCGAAAGCCTCGCATTGTAGCCGCCCACGATCTCGAAGCCGGCCACCTTGGAAGCCAAACGGCCAATGTTTACAAACAAAAGTTGACCCCCTTCATGCTTTTGCGGGAGGGGGCTGCCAAAATTGCTACAAGTCTTCACGCATGTGATATTTCGCAGCTTCTTACAACAGCATAGTTACGCCATAGTTTTCGCCCTCGATAGCGAGACTAGTTCCTAGTAGATGGACTCTAAATACTGAACCGAGTTCACATCTTACCTCTTGGCGGGCAACCTCACTCCTCAGGGAGGATTCTCGATGTCCCAAGCTCCAGAACGGTATCGGTCCGCGAACCAAGCACGGCGTCATTTCCTGGGCATCGCAGCCGCCACGAGCGCCAGGGCTGCCGCGATAGGCACTCTGGCCATGACAGCCCTTTCGTCATCCGCACATGCTGCCCAGCGCAGCGGCGATCAGGGCGATCAGAACGATCAGGGTGATCAGGGCGGCGGCCGCCCACATTGCTATCTCCGCGGCACCGCCATCCTGACCCCGACCGGCGAGGTTCGGATCGAGGATCTCCGGATCGGCGATCTCGTCGAGACGGTGCGCGGCGAGGCCATGCCGATCAAATGGATCGGCCGCCATGTCTTCCGAAAGAGCGGCTCCTCCTGGAGCAAGAGCGTGATGCCGATCCGCGTCTCGCGCCATGCGCTCGACGCGCGCACGCCTCAGGCGGATCTCTACCTCTCCCCCGAGCACGCCCTGTTCATCGACGGCGTCCTCATGCCCGTGCGGGAACTCGTGAACGGGATCTCGATCGTGCCTGCGCTGCCCGAGGGCACAGAGGTCATTGAGTATTTCCAGATCCTGCTCGACAGCCATGAGGTGATTCTGGCCGAGGGGGCCCCGACCGAGACCTATCTCCTGCGCGGGCGCGATTACGAGAGCTTCACGAACTTCATCGAATACGAGCGGCTCTACGGGCATGAACCGCGTCCCGCGCTGACGCCTTTCGCGCCGCTGGTGAGCTACAATGGCGGCCGGGCGCACCTGAAGGCGCTGCTGCTCCTTGGAATATCTCCCTTCGTCCAGGTTCGTGACCCTGTCGGAAGTGCATACGAGAGACTCGCCACACGGGCAGAGGAACTCGTCAGCTAGAAGGGCTAGAGCCGCTTAAGGGGCCACCTCAGAATAGGCAGCCACGACCTTCTTGACGGCTCGTGGCTGATCTTGCCCGGAGGGATTCACAAGCCTACTGGCCCGGCTCACGGCCGGGTCTATTTCGTCGATCTAGGGGGCGAGAACGCTCCTCTCGCGCCAGCGCGTAATCATCCCGCGTT
>NZ_LN811351.1:0-63958 GCF_001006805.1 Microvirga massiliensis
TGATTGGCGCGGGGTGGAGCAGCCCGGTAGCTCGTCAGGCTCATAACCTGAAGGTCAGAGGTTCAAATCCTCTCCCCGCAACCAATCTCATAATTCTCCCATCACCGCAAACTGGCCGCTCCATCCGAGCGGCCAGTTTGCGTTTGGGTGCCGTGCCATTGTCAGCTGGTTCCTGCAAAGCCCTACCCTCTATCTGTCGGCGGCGTACGGTGGTTGGCAGGACGCGACAACAGGTTTACCTTGCGGAATGTATTGATCATCACCAAAGCGTTTTCACGCCATGGAACTTGCGGATCTTCCATTTCGCGCCAAGCAGGCGCTTCGACCCACCTATTTGCGCATCAGAACGGTTGAGCGTTGGATTCAATACCACTTGGGCGTGTTCGAGTCCGAGGCCAAAATCGAACGGGATGCGCAACGCTTCTGGAATGCCGAGGACGAGAGGCTGCGCCAGCATTCCCATTGGCGGGGCGCCGGCATCTTCCAGGACGACGCGCGGTGGATGGCCTTGGGCCAGGAGCACCGTCAGCTCTACGAGAAGTTCGCCAGAATGCTCGGCGTTACAGGCCGGCCGCAACGGATTGTCGATTGGGGCTGCGGCGGCGGAGCCGACGCACTCCATTTCGCGCCGCTGGCACAGGACTACGTCGGCATCGACATCTCGCAGGACAATCTCGAAGAGTGCAGTCGCCTTCTGGCGAATGCCGGGCTCACCAATTTCACGCCGGTGCTGATTCGAACTGATGCTCCTGAGGATGCCCGTACGCTGGTGCCCCTCCCGTGCGACCTATTCCTGTGCATTGGAGTCTTTGAGATCCTTCCCACTCCGGAATACGGTTACAGGGTGCTCGAGATCGCCCGTGACCTGCTCGCAGATGGCGGTATGGCGATTGTTCAAGTCAAATACGTGAAGGATTCCTGGGTCACCCGGCCGAAGCGTTTTGGTTACCGCCGGAACTTTCCGATTCTCACCACCTATCCGATCGATGAGTTCTGGACGGCTGCAGAGGCGCGCGGCTTGAAACCGCAGGCCATCACGCTGCAGCCCTACCAGCCTCTCATCGGAAATGGTGATTACGCGTTCTTCTGCCTCACGAAGGAGAGCTCGTCTGTAAACTGACGTATGAGGCTGGAGGTGGCATCGGAACAGGCAGGGTGAACTGTCGCGCTCTCTCTGTCTCTGCGAGCTACAGGCGGAGCAATCCAGCTTTTCCGGCGCAGCGCCGCTGGGTTGCTTCGCTTTGGTCGCAGTGACGATGAGGACACGAAGGAGCGAAGCGCCCGCTCAGCAAAGGCCCATGGCTGAGACAATCTCTGCACGATTCGGCTTCGCCACGTACACAATTCCGATGTGCCTCTAGAGATCAATGCACGGGGACCGTCGCAATGGGTTATCGAGGCCAGCCGTGGTTGCCCGCTAAGTAGCCTTGAGGTGGTCGGCCAAGCGCGTTGCGAGGGCCACGATGGTCAGGGTAGGGGTACCGCACCCATATGTCGGGAAAACTGAACTTCCGGCCACGTAGAGATTGGCGATCCCGTGCACCCGTCCATCTGAATCGACGACCCCCTGCTTGGGATCGGGATGCATCCGGGTCGCGCCCATGTGGTGATGCCCGTTCTCGTAGTTCTCCATCGGGTCCAGAGCCGAGCCGCGAGGCCGGATACGTAGGCGTCCGAGACCGACGCGCCCCAACTCCTGACCGAGCAACTCATGCGCGCGCATGAAGAAGTGCTCGAAATCGGGGCCGAGCCGCCAATCGAGCTTCACGCGGCGCAGGCCGAGCGCGTCCCGCTCGTTCGTCAACGTGATCCGGCTGTCGGGATTCGGGGGCGGCTCCAAGGACGAGAACGTCGCATAGTGGGTTGGGGATGACCCTGCGATCCTCCCATAGGCTGCGCTCGCCAGCCCATCGAGATCGCTGATGATGTTGCCGAGATGCTTGCCGAGATCCTCGGGAAACGAGCCCTTGCGCAGCCGCCACCAGAGAGCCTTGATGGAGGCCGCTCCTTCCGAGACATCGGTCGCTGTCGCCGGGCGGATCCCGATGTAGAAATTGGGCAGGCCTTCCCGCTTCGTTAATTCCGTAGCGGGCTCGAGAATTCCGCGGACAATCACATTCGGCTGGACCGCGGTGAGACGGTAATAGTCCAACTCCGGGTAGCGCTGTTTGAACAGGATCTGACCCGACTGCTCAAATATCGGATGGTCCATGAAGAAGCGCCCGACGAGGTCATTCTGATTGCCGAGCCCGGCGGTCTCGACTTGGTCGGAACTCAAAAGAAGGCGCACATTCTCGATCCCGCCCGCCGCCAGAACATAGCGCCGGCTCCGCACCTGGAAGGCAGGTCCGCCGAGTGTTGCCACCCGTACTTGGCTGACTGCGTTCGGCACCGGCGGGGTCTCGAGCGTGGTCACATTGGCCCGCAGATACACCCGCACGTTTTGCGCCTTTGCGAGTTCCTCACGGTAGCGCTGCCCGAAGCGGGTCGGCGGGCTAAACTGGAATATGGAGGTGAAGAAGCGGCTCGGATTGAGCTTGAGGGGCTCCTGGTCATTGATCGTCCAGTCCTTGGCCTCGTAGGCGAAGGGACCGACTTCGCACAAAACCTGCGCGCGCCGGTAATAGGGCTCGAGTTCCGCTAGGCCGAAAGGCCAGCCGCTGTAGGGGATGTGGGCCCGCTTCTCGAATTCGATCAGCTGGAATGGTCTGGTCCAGCCACTCCAATGATTGGTCGAGCCACCGAAATAGCGCAGGCGGGTCACATCGAGCGGGAAGAAGTGTGGATTGGTGCTCTCGCCTGCATAGAGATTCTGGGTGGCGGGGGCAAACTCGAGCCCACCGCTCTCAAGCAGGCAAACCTGGAGCGAAGTGCCCGCAAGCTCGCGCGTGAGCGTGATGCCGGCGGCTCCGCCTCCAATGATGCAAATGTCTGAATCGAGAACAGTGTTCTGAGGAACCGTGCGTGCGTCAATGATCATCTAGGCATCCAAGCCGATGCCCATGATGACGAGCGTGGAGGTAGGCAGGCAATTAATCCGCAGGAGGTAGACACATAGGCCATCTGGCCGTTCAGATCCCCAGTGTGGGCAGTATAGTATCTACTTCGTGCGGTACTCGACAACTCCTTTCAGCGTATCGTGGTGCCGTGCGCTAAGGTATTTCTCACCGCTCATGACCGGCGAGACCTTTCTCATTAGGGCAGTTCGCATTGCCGTAGCGAATGTGGAACCAGGCATTGGGACATGGGTTTCCTTATCCCGGCCCAGCTAAGCCGCAGGCCTGGAGCGCATGACTGATGAGCATCGATCGTCACCTGGGTGGCGTGCGCATTTAAGTTCAGTGATCATGATTTGCACGTCCCCATCGGAGGAAAGTGGAAATGAGTTTGTCCCGACTGTGGCTCGACTGGGTCGATCGCATCCTCTCCGGCAATGTTGTCGTCGGCGCCGGGCACGCTGAGATCTTGGCGGCTCCTGCACCTCATGCGCTCGTTCTCGGCTTCGGCGGAAACGATCAACTGACGAGCAGTTTTGACCAGACAATCCTGTCCGGAGGACTTGGAGACGATACTCTGACTACCAGCTACAGCATCGATTCTTCTGGTGAGCCCGTCCACGCGCTTGCGACTCAATTTGGCAATGCTGGCGACGACACGCTCAGAACCGATGTAATGGTCGCTGGCTCTACGGCGCCGTTCGGGACGCTACTCAACATCGATGTTCTGCTCGACGCTGGCAGCGGGAACGATGTCATCAACGCCCGTGTGGCTACAGGCCTGAATTTCGGCGAGACCAGCCTGAGGAATCTGATCTATGCCGGAGCGGGGGACGATACCGTGGAGGCTGTCGCCGATACGACGGGTTCGATCGACAACAGCACTGCGACGAATATCGTACACGCAGGACGAGGCAATGATCTCGTTTCGGCTGTCGCAACGACTGATCTCGCAGGGCTTGTGAGCAGCGCGTTCAACGTTTTGACCGGCGGCTACGGCGACGATGAGCTCGAGGCGAAAGCGGTCGCGCAATCGAACACCCCGGATACTGCTTCCAATTTCCTCTCTGGTGGGAATGGCAACGACATCCTAAGGGCCGAGAACGAAACTGATTCCAACTTCGGTGCGCCGATCGGTATTAACGAGTTGCAAGGTGGGGATGGCGATGACACGCTGTTCGCAAGCCAACTCACTGATGGGGAGAATGCCGTAACCGATGTCACGAATCTCCTGGATGGCGGAGCCGGGAGTGACCACCTGCAGGCAAGCTCTCAGGCTCTTGGACAGACGGTCTATGCACTGAACCAGCTCACAGGTGGAAGAGGTAGTGACTCACTCACTGCTAACCTGACTGCAGAGGCGTATACCGGTGACCTCGCAGTCTCCAATGTGTTGGATGGCGGTGCCGGAAACGACAGGCTCGACGCGTTCCTTTCAGCGGCTGTTCTCTCCGAAGGAGCCTCAGCCCATGCGGAGAATCGCCTGACGGGTGGTGCCGGAAACGATATTCTTATGGCCACAGTCGCGGCCGGGTCGATCGGTTCGAGCTTTCTCGAAGGAGGCACAGGCGATGATGAACTGATCGCACTCGGAGAGTCGAACGACCTGCTCATCGGCGGGAGTGGAGCAGACACTTTCCGTCTCGACGTCGCGCAATTTCAGGGAAGCGACACGATTGCTGATTTCGAATTCGGGTCCGATCTTCTGAGTTTCACAGGATTGACGGATACCGGAGTCGCCGGCCTGGTCGACGATCTCGATGCGATATCGAGCTTCACCCAAACCGGGACGGATCTGACAGTTACCCTGAAATCCGGATCGGAGTTCGTCTTCGCCGGACTTGGGAATTCGGGAATCGAGAGTTGGGTCGGCATCGTATCAGATCCAGCAAGTCAGATCCTGATCGCGTGATCACCCTCGCGGATGCCACGTTAAGGACGCGCACTGGGATGGCTTTTCACGAATCGACCTTCCAGTCATCGAGGCGTCCGTCTGCGCCGGACTCTTGGCAGGCCCCCTGGGCGACTACCTGCTCGGTGATGCCGCCTATGCTGCGTCCCGGCATCCGACCGCAGCAGCCATTCAGGTATTCTCGCCGGTTGGCTTGTTCCGCTGATTGAGGCGTGCGGTTCGCATTTGAACGATCTGCGCCCGGGTCGGTGGCGTGAGTCCGAGGTCGTCAGCCCAGGCCTCGATACTCGTGTGGTCCGTCCCGAACAGCGCCTGCAGCGCGTCGGCGATCGAACGTTGCGCGAAAGCAGCGAGAATCGTCGCGAGGTCCACCGCCCGGTCCTGGCGGGCGATCTGGGATATGACCTCGTCGAGCTGTTTCCGGTGCGCTTCGACATCGGCGATGAGTGCGCGCACTTCGCCGATCCGGTCGCGCGCGGCGCGCACACGCACACTGTTCTTCTGATCTGCGGCCTCCACCGCGATGCGCAATACCCGCTGCGAGAGCCGCTCCCGCGCGCCCGGTGTGAAGCGCGCTCCCGAATGCATCGCGAGCCTGCGCAGCACGGCGTCGCCGCCACGATCGAGTAGCACCTCCGTCGCGATCTCCGAAATCGCCGAACGCTCTGCCATCGCGATAAGATGGTCCTGAGAGCAGGTGAGGGCGATTTCGGCGAGGTCCTCGTCGGTCAGGACGGGAGAGAGGCGCAGGACGATACCGGCAATCTCGACTTCTTCGTCTTCCGCGAGGCGTCGCGCTACCGGACGTGGAAGCGTCGGCAGCGCCGCAACCCGCCTCGCATAGGCAGCGCGCTCCTCAGTCCCCAGCCTCACGAGGGCGTGCTCGGCAATGGCCGAGTAGTCACGGCGCGCAGCTTCGCTCGGTCGCTCCGTGCGCGCATAGACCTCGGTCGCCACCGACAGGAGTTCCTGTCGTCTGGCCGGTACAGCCGCTCTGATGAGGTCGAGGGGTTGTTCAGTCATGGCGATCGGCCCGCATGGGACCAGATTACACCGTTATTCACAATGTCAGATCGGATTTTACCTTAATGAATATTCAACCTCGCGAACGCGCGATAGATGGTGTCGGCGGAACGCAGCCTCCAGAAGGTCCTTGACGGCGGAACGGAGGCAACGCACATGAGAATGAACGTTCATTCTCATGTGCCATGACCGCCAACCTCAAGCCTGAGCGCTCCTATCCAGGTGACAACGAGCCTGACCGCGCGGCTCGCATTCTCGACGCCGCAGAACGGTGTTTCGTTCGGAGCGGCTTTCACCGCGCAACGATGCAGGACGTGGCTGCCGAGGCGGGCATGAGCCCCGGCAATCTCTACCGCTACTTCCGCTCGAAGGATGCCCTCGCCACGGGCCTCGTCGAACGCGATCGGGCACGCGTCATGAGAGACATGTCGGGCCTGGATAGTGCCGAGGACTTCATGGCGGCCCTCTCCGAGCTTGCCCGGAAGCACTTCGTCGAAGAGCCGTGGGAAAGGGCCGTTCTTTGTCTCGAAACTTGGGCCGAGGCGACCCGAAGTCCCGTTTTCGCGGCCTTGACGGAGCGCTTTGACGAGGCCGTCCAGGAACGGATGACATCCCTGTTCAGGGCTGCGCAGGGGCGGGGCGTCATCGCGGCATCCGTCGATCCCGGAGCATTGGCGATTATCGTCTCGACTCTGGCGAACGGCCTCTTCGTGAGGCGGGCTGTGCTGCCGGGCTTCGATGCCGAGCGCGAGGTTGGGACTGTGATGAAGGTCATAGAGGCGGCTTGCGCCGGCCTTATCGACATGCCCACGCCGTCCGGCCGCGAAGAGGCAGACCTCGCGACCGAACGATCGCCCACTGGGCGGGAGCAGCCCCTGTCGGAGACCCGAAGCTGATGCGCCGGAAAGCGCCGCTCGCCGCCTTCTTCGCCGCCACGCTGGGTATCGCTCAGACTCACGTGGTCGTGGCCCAGGAGGCCGGACCGCCCGCATCGCTCGCGCCGGCTGTGACGGTTACGCGTGCGACGGAGCGCGAACTCGTCGAGAGAGTCATCGTCACCGGGACGCTCATGCCGCGCGAAGAGGTCCTGGTCTCGCCGGAAATCGACGGGTTGCAGATCATCGAACTTCTAGCCGAGGAGGGCGACCATGTCGAGAAAGGGCAGGTGCTGGCGCGCCTCGCCCGGGATCTCCTCGATGTGCAAGCCGCCCAGAACGCGGCGACGATCGCTCGTGCCGAGGCCGCCATTGCCCAGGCACGAAGCCAGATCGTTCAGGCGGAGGCTGCACAGGTCGAGGCCGGACAGGCTCTCGAGCGGACCCGGGCGCTCATGCGGAGCGGTAATGCCACCGAGGTTCAGCTCGAGCAGCGCGTTTCGGCAGCCCGTGCCGCAGAGGGACGTCTCGCTGCCGCGCGCGACGGCTTGCGGATGGCGGAAGCCGAACGTCGCTCGGCCGAAGCCCAGCAGCAGGAGAATGCGGTGCGTCTGGAGCGCACCGAGATCAAGGCGCCGGCTGCCGGCATCATCAGCCGGCGGACGGCGCGTCTCGGTGCGACCGCCTCGGTGGCCGGGGAGCCGCTGTTCAGGATTATCGCGAAGAGCGAAATCGAGCTCGAGGGTGAGGTTCCGGAGACGCAACTCCTGAAGATCAAGGAGGGCTTTCCCGCAACCGTCACGATCGGTCCGGGCCGGGTGTTGACCGGCCGGGTCCGGATGGTTTTCCCGGAGGTCGATCGTGCGACGCGCCTCGGCCGTGTCCGGATTTCTCTTCCAGACGATCCGGCGCTCCGGATTGGCACCTTCGCGCGCGGCTCGATCGAGATCGCGCGTCGCAGCGGTGTCGCGGTTCCGCTCTCGGCCGTTGTCTACGGGCGTGAGGGACCGAGCGTGCAGGTCGTGGTCGATGACCGGGTCCGGTCGCGTCCGATCCGGCCCGGGCTCACGGCCGACGGCTACATCGAAGTGCTCGACGGCGTCGCGGCCGGTGACCTCGTGGTTACGCGCGCCGGGAGCTTCCTGCGGGATGGCGACCCGATTCGTCCGGTGCTCGCGGCCTCGGCCAAGGCGGAAGGGCCCCGCTAATGGCTTTGAACGTGTCCGCATGGGCGATCCGGAAGCCGATCCCGCCCGTCGTTCTCTTCATCGTGCTGATGATCCTGGGCGTGTTCAGCTTCCATCAGCTTCCGATCACGCGCTTTCCCAATATCGATATTCCGATCGTCACGATTTCGGTGACGCAGGCCGGCGCAGCGCCTTCCGAACTGCAGAACCAGGTGACGAAGCGCGTCGAGGACGCCGTCGCGGGCGTCAACGGCGTCAAGCACATCATCTCGACGATCGCCGAGGGCATCTCGACGACGACGATCGAGTTCCGCCTCGAAGTGAATTCCGATCGCGCCGTCAACGACGTGAAGGACGCGATCGCCAAGATCAGGGCCGATCTGCCGCGTACCATCGACGAGCCGGTGGTTCAGCGGCTCGAGATCGCGGGTCTGCCCATCGTGACCTATGCGGTTTCCGCGCCGGCCATGACCCCGGAGGAACTCTCGTGGTTCGTCGACGACGTCGTCGCGCGGGCGCTCCAAGGTGTCTCGGGCGTCGGCGGCGTGCAACGGGTCGGCGGCGTGGACCGCGAGATCCGGGTCGGTCTCAAGCTCGATCGCCTCCTCGCGCTCGGCATTACGGCGGCCGACGTGAACCGGCAGTTGCGGGTCACCAGTGTCGATCTGGCCGGTGGGCGCGGCGAGGTAGGCGGGCAGGAGCAGTCCATTCGCACACTGGGAGGTGCGGATACCCTCGAGGAACTCTCGTCGACCAGTATCACACTCCCGGGTGGCCGCCGCGTCCGCCTCTCGGATCTCGCGACCATTTCGGACGGGGCCGCGGAGCCCCGCACTTTCGCACGCTACAATGGAGAGCCAGTCGTCGCCTTTGCAGTCTCGCGCGCGAAGGGGGCGAGCGATGCCACGGTCGGAGAGGCGGTGGCGTCGAAGATAGCCGAGCTCGGAAGGGCTCATCCCGACGTTCATTTCGACGTGATCGACGACACAGTCGCCTACACGGTCGGGAACTTCGAATCCGCGATGCACACCCTGATCGAGGGAGCCGTGCTCGCGGTCATCGTCGTGTTCATCTTCCTGCGGGACTGGCGGGCGACGCTCATTGCATCGATCGCCCTGCCGCTGTCGGTCATCCCGGCATTCTGGGCGATGAATGCGCTTGGCTTCTCGCTCAATCTGGTGAGCCTGCTCGCGATCACCCTCGTGACCGGGATCCTCGTGGACGATGCAATCGTCGAGATCGAGAACATCGTCCGCCACATGAAGATGGGCAAGTCGCCATATCGAGCTGCCCTCGAAGCAGCCGATGAGATTGGGCTCGCGGTCATCGCGATCACCCTCACGATCGTCGCGGTCTTTGCGCCGGTGAGCTTCATGGGGGGGATCGCGGGTCAGTATTTCCGGCAGTTCGGCCTCACCGTCGCCGCTGCCGTCCTGATCTCGCTTCTGGTCGCGCGGCTCATCACGCCGATGCTGGCCGCCTATTTCCTGCGGGCGCACGCGCGCGAGGAAGAGCGCGACGGCTTCGTCATGCGCGCCTACACGCGGGTGGTCGCCTGGTCGGTGCGCCACAAGTTCATCACCTTCGCGCTCGGCTTGGCCTTCTTCGCCGGATCGATCGCCTCGACGCAGCTTCTTCCGTCGGGCTTTCTTCCGGAAGAGGATATTTCACGCTCACTCTTCGTCGTGGAGCTGCCGCCAGGGTCTCGCCTCGAGGATACCAAAGCCGTGACCGACCGACTCGCGCAGCGGCTGCGTGAAAGCTCCGAGGTGCGCAACGTCTTCGTCAATGGCGGAACCCAGCTTCCGGGCAAGAAGGAAGTTCGTCTCGCGACGCTCATCGTGAACTATGTCGACAAATCGCATCGGCAGCTTCGTCAGAGACAGCTCGAAAACAAAATTGTCGATCTGTTCCGCGATGTCCCGGATATCCGCTTCTTCGTGATGAACGATGGCGGGAAGCGCGGCTTGCAGCTCATCGTCAGCGGACCGGATCAGGACGTCGTGATCGAGACTGCCGCGAAGCTCCAGCGTGAGATGAACTCGATTCCGAAGCTCGAGAACGTGATCTCGACGGCCCCCCTCGACAGGCCCGAGATTCGCATCCGGCCGAAGGAAGCTCTCGCTGCGGAACTCGGTGTTTCGACGGATGTGATCGCCGAGACGGTGCGGGTCGGAACGATCGGCGATGTCGGGGCCAATCTTGCTAAGTTCGATGTCGGCGAGCGTCAGGTTCCGATCCGCGTCCAGCTTCCCGAGACCGTGCGCGGCGACCGCGCGCTCCTCGACATCCTGAAAGTGCCGGCAAAGAACGGTGCGGCGGTGCCTCTGTCGGTCGTTGCCGATGTCGAACTCGGTCGTGGGCCGGCGGCGATCGAACGCTATGACCGCACGCTCCGCGTGGCGCTCGAGGCCGACATGCGCGGCACGGATGCGCTCGGCGAGGTGCTGGAGGCCGTCTATGCGTTGCCGACGGCGCGGAATCTCCCGCCCGGCGTTACCATCAGACAGTCCGGCGACGCGGAGGTGATGGCGGAAGTCTTCGCGAGTTTCGGTCAGGCCATGGGCGCAGGCATCATGATGGTGCTCGGCGTGCTGATCCTGCTCTTCGCAAATTTCCTGCAGCCTTTCACGATACTCTTCTCGCTTCCGCTGTCGATCGGCGGCGCGATCCTGGCCCTGGTCCTCACCCAGAAGGCGATCAGCCTTCCCGTGGTGATCGGCTTCCTGATGCTCATGGGCATCGTCACGAAGAACGCGATCATGCTCGTCGATTTCGCGATCGAGGAGGTGGCGCGCGGGGTCAATCGTGCGACGGCGATCATCGATGCCGGGCGCAAGCGGGCACGGCCCATCGTCATGACGACGATCGCAATGGCCGCCGGAATGCTGCCGAGCGCCTTTGCGCTCGGAGCCGGCGGCGAGTTCCGGGCTCCCATGGCGATCGCCGTGATCGGCGGTCTTCTCGTGTCAACCCTGCTGTCGCTGATCTTCGTGCCGGCTTTCTTCATCCTGATGGATGATCTCTCGCACATTCTCACGCGCCTGTTCGGGCGGTTCGTGGGTGAGAGGGACGAGCCTGGCGAGGAGGAGCGCGAGGAGCCTCAGCGGGACGTGCGCCGCTATCGCCCGAGGCTGGTGAAATCGGCCGCGGAGTAGGCATCGGATTCTTCGCGCGTTCGGATGCGCCGGAAGGTCATCCCTTTGGCCGCATTTTTACTGTAGAACGGCATCATGTCCGAAAAGCACGAAGCCCTCCTCTCGTTCGCCCGCCTCGCGCCAGTGATCCCGGTCGTCGCGATCCAGGATGCCCGTCGCAGCATCGATCTGGCCCAGACCCTCGTCGAGGCCGGCCTTCCGGTGATCGAGGTCACTTTGCGCACGCCCGACGCCCTCGATGCCATCGCGGCGATCGCAAAGGCGGTTCCGAACGCAATCGTCGCCGCGGGAACCGTGGTGACCCCGGCCCAGATCAACGAGGTGGCCGACGCCGGCGCGCGCTTCATCGTGACGCCCGGAACCTCGCCCCTGCTCGCCGATGCGCTCGCGAAGGCCTCCTTGCCCGCCATGCCGGGCTGCGCGACGGCGTCCGAGGCCATCGCACTGGCGGAACGGGGCTTCCGGATCCTGAAATTCTTTCCCGCCGGTGCGTCGGGCGGCTCTGCTTGGCTCAAGAGCGTCCACGGCCCGCTTCCGCAATTGTCGTTCTGCCCGACCGGTGGTGTCGATGCCAGCAATGCCGCGGCCTATCTCGCTCTGCCGAATGTCATCTGCGTCGGCGGCTCGTGGGTGGTTCCCCCGAAGGCGCTTGAAGATGGCGACTTCGAGACGATCGGCCGGCTCGCTCGCGAGGCAGCAGCCCTGCGCGGCTCTCTCCCGTAGAGGACGATCGCTGCAGAAGCGCGCTCTCGCGAACAAAAGGCTTCGCTCTCCGTTGTGTCTCCGGTTGCATGCGAGCCGGAGCTGATCCCGCTTTGAAGGCGGTCCTCCGCTCCGCCGCGTTGGAATCTTTCCGGTGAGGCGAACCGGTCTCACGGATGATGCTGTGAGGACCCCATGGCTAATCTCCCCTTCGATCCGAAACGGTTGCTCGATTCCCTGATCGGGGCTGCGGCGAGCATCGGGCAGCCGGCGGAACCAACCAACTCGTCATCGCCGCAAGGCAAAATGGGCCCAACGGTCGATCTCGGCCCACAGGTGACGAACACTGTCGAGAAGGTTACCGGACAGACTCCCGATCAACTGCTCCAGAAAGCGAAGTCCGTCATCGAGCAGCACCCCGGCCTCGCTCAGGCAGCCGCGATCGGACTGGCAGGGCTGCTGTTCGGACCTCGTAAGTCGGGTAGCGGGATATCGAGCGCGCTGGCGCGGCTAGGTGGGCTCGCGGTGATCGGGGGACTTGCCTACAAGGCGTTCCAGAACCGGCAGGCCGGAAAACCGCTGTTGGCCGATGTTCAGACACCAGCGGCCAGTGGCGGTGATTCCTCCCAGACGCCGCAACGCGCCCAGGAAGGAACATCGTCGGGTCGGCCGCTTGCCACCGTATCAGGGACAGGCGCATCGGGCGCGGGCGCCGAGGATTTCGACGTGCCTCAGGAATCCCCGTTCCATCCCGTCTCCCAGACCGAAGACGACGTTCTTCTCTATCTTCGCGCTATGGCCGCCGCTGCGGCAGCGGATGGCCATGTCGATGAAGCCGAGCGCAACCGGATCATCCGCGGCTTGCGGGACTCAGGGATCGGTCCCCAGGCCAGCGACTGGCTGGAGCGGGAATTCGCGAGCCCGGCCGATGTCGACGAACTCGCGGCGCAGGCCCGGAGCCCCGAGAAGGCTGCCCAAGTCTATGCGGCGGCCCGGATCGCGATCGATCCCGACACCCTTCAGGAGAGAGAATTCCTGAACCGGCTTGCCGAAGCGCTCGACCTCGATCAGGCCATCCGCTCCCATCTGGACGACACCACATCGTCCGCGAAGGCTTGAGCCTCGCCTCATTAGAGGCCTCTCGCGGGCTGCTCGCAGTGGCAAGGGGGAGCCTCTTCAGGCTGCCTTTCGCCGCGACAGGAACTCGCCCATCCGCTCCAGGGCGCGGGCGATGTTCTCCTCCGAGTTGGCGTAGGAGAGGCGGATATAGCCCTCGCCGTGAATGCCGAAATCGGGCCCGCCGATGACGGCGACGCCGGCCTCTTCCAGGAGAGCCGATGCCAGCGGCTTCGCCTTCCAGCCCGTGTCGGTCACGTTCGGGAAGGCGTAGAACGCCCCTTTCGGAGTGATGCAGGAGACGCCGAGCAGCCCGTTCAGGCCTTCGACCACGAGCTTCCGGCGCCGGTCGAAGACCTCGACCATCTGCCTCACGCAATCCTGCGACCCCTGCAGGGCTTCGACGCCGGCCCATTGCGTCGCTGCATTGACGCAGGAATGGGAATTGACGGCGAGCTTGCGGGCCGCGTCGTAGAGCGGCTTCGGCCAGACCGACCAGCCGAGCCGCCAGCCGGTCATGGCGTAGGTCTTCGAGGCTCCGTCGAGGTAGATCAGCCGGTCGCGGATCTCGGGATAGGACAGGAGCGACACATGGGTCTCTCCGTCATAGGTCATCGTCCCGTAGATCTCGTCGGAGAGGATTGCGACCTGTGGATGGGCCCCGAGCCCCGCCACCAGTGCATCGATCTCCGCCTTCGGAGTGACACCGCCGGTCGGATTGGCGGGGGAGTTCAGGATGAGGAGACGCGTCCGCGGCGTGATCAGCGAAAGCGTTTCGGCAGCCGAGAACGCAAAGCCGTTCGATTCCCGGATCGGCACTGGAACCGGCGTCGCGCCGGTGAACTCGATCATCGATCGATAGATCGGGAAGCCCGGATCCGGATACAGGATTTCTGCGCCCGGCTCCCCGAACATCAGGATCGCCATGAACATCGTGACCTTGCCGCCGGGCACGATCATCACGGAATCCGGGCTCACCTCGACGGCGAACCGCCTGTGCAGATCCGCGGCAACGGCCTCCCGGAGGGGAAGAATGCCGGTCGCCGGGGTATAGCCGTGATGCCCGTCGCAGAGGGCCTTGATTCCCGCCTCGACGATATGCGCAGGCGTCGGGAAGTCGGGCTGCCCGATTCCAAGATTGATGATGTCGCGACCCTGGCGCTCGAGCTCCGTGGCGCGAGCCAGCACCGCGAAGGCATTCTCCTCGCCGATGCGGCTGAAGGCGGAAACGATGGCCGTCATGCTCATATCCTTGATCGACGCTCCTTTGAGGTACAGAGCGCCGCGCTGTCAAACGGGGCCGGCCACCCGACGAGAGAGACGGGAGCGCTGCGGGAGGCATGCGGCCGGCGCGGAGCCCCTCTGTGGAGAGGAGGTTGATTTCCCGTGCGCGGAAGGCTCACATCCGGATATCACTGACCGCGCCGCGGACGCGCGGAAGGATCGTCACAGGGAGATGGAAGAGATGACAGATCGGCCGAAGCGCCGCACGCCCGAACAGCTCCGCTCGCGCCTGTGGTTCGACAATCCCGATAATCCGGGCATGACCGCACTCTATCTGGAGCGCTATCTCAACTTCGGGCTGACCGGGGCCGAACTGCAAGGCAAGAAACCGATCATCGGCATCGCGCAGACGGGCTCCGATCTCTCCCCGTGCAACCGCCACCATCTCGAGCTCGCAAAGCGGGTTCGCGACGGGATCACGGCTGCGGGTGGGGTGGCCTTCGAGTTTCCCTGCCACCCGATCCAGGAGACCGGGAAGCGTCCAACGGCCTGCCTGGACCGGAATCTAGCCTATCTCTCTCTCGTCGAAGTGCTCTACGGCTACCCCCTCGACGGGGTGGTGCTGCTGACCGGTTGCGACAAGACCACGCCGGCCTGCCTCATGGCTGCTGCGACTGTGAACATCCCGGCGATCTCGCTCAATGTCGGGCCGATGCTGAACGGCTGGCACGAAGGTGAGCGTATGGGATCCGGCACCGTCGTCTGGAAGGCTCGCGAACGCCATGCGGCTGGCGATATCGATTACCAGCAGTTCATCGATATCGTCCGCTCGTCGGCGCCATCGGTCGGGCATTGCAATACGATGGGCACCGCCTCGACGATGAACGCGCTTGCCGAAGCGCTCGGAATGTCGCTGCCGGGCTCCGCTGCGATCCCGGCACCTTACCGTGAGCGCGGGCAGATGGCCTACGAGACCGGAAAACGAATCGTCGAGATGGTCTGGGAGGATCTGAAGCCGTCCGACATCATGACGCGCGAGGCCTTCGAGAACGTCATCGTCGCGAACTCGGCCATCGGTGGATCGACCAACGCGCCGATCCACATTAACGCCATCGCGAAGCATATCGGCGTGGAGCTTGATTGCGACGACTGGGAGCGCGTCGGTTTCGACGTGCCGCTCCTCGTGAACATGCAGCCGGCGGGCTTCTATCTCGGAGAGGAATATTTCCGCGCCGGTGGTCTTCCGGCCGTGATCGCGGAGCTGATCGGAGGCGGCAAGATCCACGAGAACGCCCTGACCTGCACGGGCAGGACGATCGGCGAGAATTGCCGGGGCAAGCACAGCTGGGATCGCGACGTGATCTGCTCGTACGACGATCCTCTGAAGGAAAAGGCCGGCTTCCTCAACCTCAAGGGCAACCTGTTCGACTCGGCGATCATGAAGACGAGCGTGATCAGCCCGGAATTCCAGGAGCGCTATCTCAACAATCCGGATGATCCGAACGCCTTCGAGGGGCGTGCCGTCGTGTTCGACGGTCCCGAGGACTATCACAACCGCATCGACGATCCGTCGCTCGGGATCGACGAGCACACGATCCTGATCATGCGCGGTGCGGGACCGATCGGCTATCCCGGCGCTGCGGAGGTCGTGAACATGCAGCCGCCCGGGTCACTGATCAAGAAGGGCGTGCTTTCTCTGCCCTGCATCGGCGACGGACGGCAATCGGGTACGTCCGGGACGCCGTCGATTCTCAACGCCTCTCCCGAGGCTGCAGCCGGAGGAGGTCTCGCGCTCCTGCAAACCGGTGACCGCATCCGCATCGATCTCAACAAGCGATCGGCGGATATCCTCATCTCGGCCGAGGAACTGCAGCGCCGGCGTGCGGATCTCGAAGCCCGCGGCGGATTCCCCTATCCCGCGAGCCAGACGCCCTGGCAGGAGATCCAGCGCTCGATGGTGGACCAGCTCTCCGAGGGGATGACCCTGAAGCCGGCAGTCAGGTATCAGAAGATCGCGCAGACCTTCGGCGTTCCACGGGACAACCACTGAGATGTCGGCCGTCTCCGCCTTTCGACGGCTTCACGAGTCGGGATGCTTCGTCATCCCGAATCCTTGGGACATCGGAACCGCGCGCTACCTGAAGCATCTCGGATTCGCGGCGCTCGCGACGACGAGTTCCGGCTTCTCCTTCTCACGAGGACTGCCCGATACGGATTGGGCGGTTCCGCGCGACATGGCGCTCGGGCATATCGCCGAGATCGTCTCCGCGACCGACCTGCCCGTGAATGCGGATTTTGAATCCGGCTATGCGCATGATCCAGAGGCGCTTGCCGAAAACGTCCGTCTCTGCGTCGCGACGGGTGTCGCCGGGTTGTCGATCGAGGATGCCACGGGGGACCGGAACCACCCGCTCTATGATCTTCCCTTGGCGGTCGAACGCATTCGTGCCGCACGGGCCGCCATCGATGAGACCGGAACCGGAGTCCTCCTGACGGCGCGCGCCGAGTGTCATCTCGTCGGCCATCCCGAACCATTGCGCGAGTCGATCAAGCGCCTCGTCGCCTATGCGGAAGCCGGCGCCGATGTGCTCTACGCGCCGGGCCCGCGCACGCGGGACGACATCCATGCGATCGTGTCGGCCGTCACGCCGAAGCCCGTGAATGTTCTGGTCTCCTCGGCGATCGGGCTCACCGTTTCCCAACTCGCCGAGCTCGGCGTGCGGAGGATCAGTGTCGGCTCTGCTCTCGCGCGGGCTGCCTGGGGCGCGTTCATGCAAGCGGCCGAGAGCATCGCGCAGGATGGATCTTTCGACGGGTTCGCCGATGCTAGGCCCTTTGTGGATCTCAACGAGTTCTTCAGGCGCGACCTGAAGGAGCGGGCTACGAAATCATAAGCATTTGACCGGGAGCGATGGCAGCATGAGTTACCGCCTGCAGGGAAAAAGGGCCGTCGTGACGGCTGCGGGGCAGGGCATCGGTCGAGCGATCGCGGAGGCCTTCGCCCGGGAAGGGGCGCGGATTTATGCCACCGACCTCGACCTGGCGAAGCTCGAAGGGCTGCAGGGGGTCGAGCGGCGCCCGCTCGATGTCCGCTCGACGGAGGCGATCGAGAACTTCGCCAAGGAAGCCGGTGCGATCGACATTCTCGTGAACGCGGCGGGCTTCGTGCATCACGGCACGATCCTCGATTGCTCCGAAGCGGATTGGGAGTTCTCGTTCGACCTCAACGTGAAGTCGATGCATCGCACGATTCGCGCCTTCCTGCCCGGAATGCTCGAGCGCGGCGGCGGGTCGATCGTCAACATTGCGTCGGGCGCCTCATCGGTTCGCGGCATCCCGAACCGGTACGTCTATGGCGCAACGAAAGCGGCGGTGATCGGTCTGACGAAGGCGGTCGCCGCCGACTTCATCCGCAAGGGTATCCGTGCAAATGCGATCTGCCCTGGCACGATCCAGTCGCCCTCGCTCGATGAACGCATCGCCGAACAGGCAGAGCGCTCCGGCCAGAGCCTCGAGGCTGCGCGCCAAGCCTTCATTGACCGACAGCCGATGGGGCGGCTCGGAACTGCGGAGGAGGTTGCCGCGCTTGCGGTCTATCTCGCCTCGGACGAAGCGAGCTTCACGACCGGCCACATCCATCTCGTCGATGGTGGGTTCGCGTTGTGAGATAGGCTGTCTTTGACGCGTACGCTCACCGTCATAGCGAGTGGAGCGAAGCGATCCAGGAGCACATCCGTTAACGGGTAGATTGCTTCGCCTGCGGCTCGCAAAGACGGGAGAGGATTCAGCGCCTGCTCTTGTTTCCGAGTATGCTCTTCCCTCCCTCACGCCTACTTCGTCATTGCGAACGCAGTGAAGCAATCTACCCGTCGAAGGATGAAGCACGTCGCCTGCGGCTCGCAGAGACAGAGTGGAGCCAGCGGGCCGGCCGCCGTCTCTTGAGACATTGAATCACCCGAAAAAGAGCGCGTCCTGTCGTCGGCGCAGCGTCATCAGATCCGAGTTCTCGTCCAGTTCGAGATCTGCCATCCGGATGGTCTGACCTCTCTCGACTGGGCGCGCCAGCCTGCAATCGGCAGCGAGATAGAAGGGAGCCGGTGCGGAGGGAATCAGGGCCTGAGCCGGCCTGAATTCCGCGGTCACGCCCGCAATGGTGTGGTGATGACCACCCATTGTGAGCACTCGTCCGGCGGGCAGATTCTCGGTCGCGACTGCGGCGAGGTCGAGCCGTGGACGGTAATCCGAGCCGTAACCCGAGGCGCCATGGATCGCCACATCGAGAATGCTCGTCGCGGCCTCGAGTCCCAGAAGATGGCGCGGCAGGAACAGCATCGCCGTGGCGCCGGTCCGGCTCACGATATGGCCCTTCTGCGCGAGCATGTCCCAGCTCTTCGCATCATTGCAGCGAACGACGACGAACACCCCGCCCGCGAAGCTGATGTCGTCCGGTGTCCGCAGACAATGGAACACGTCGAGGCGGCGCTCTCCTTTGAGAACGCCTCCGTCGGCACGCAGCGAGAAGATCGTCGGCACTTCGGCGATCCGGGCAAGGGGAGCGTGGAAGTCCGGGCGATCCGGTTTGAGTCCGGTCGCATTCCCGACCACGGTGAGCTCGCACAGATCCGGGACTGCGCGCTGCGGAAAGGCGGATGCCGTCGCCGCACGCGCCGCAACGATATCCGCGACGTCGCGTCCATCCAGGGACCAATGCCTGGCGAGATCGCTGCATACGGCCGATCTTTCATTGCTGGTGAGGCGACCCGACGACGGATCAAACACGAAATCGTATTCGCTCGACTTGCCGGCAGCGATCACATCGAAGCCCAGGATTTCCGCCCAGGATACCAGCCCGATGAGAAGGCTCGGCTGGTCGCCGTCGACCGTGGTCACGACGCGGCCCTGGTCCGCTGCGAGCCGTGCGAGACCGGGGCCGACGACGCTGTCCAATTCCTTTGTGATGAGAGCCAGATGCTTGCCGGCCTTCAGGGCGATCAGCGCATGGCGCGCAGCGGCGATTGGCTGTCCGGTCGATTCCACGATCACGTCGAAGGGCAACTCGCTCACGATGGCGAGGTCGCCCGTCGCGATGAAGTCGCCGTTCTCCCATGCGGTCCTGGCCTCTCGCGCCGAGGGACAGATCCGGATTCGTTGCGGTTCTACTCCGGCGGCTTTCAATCCGGCCGCCGCATTCTCGGGCGCCACGTCGACGGCGATGCGCGCGTTCATCAGGGGCACGCGCGCGGCTTGGGACAGGAAACTCTGCCCGAAGCCTCCCGTGCCCACCACACAGGTCTCAACGGGTCGATCGGCCTTGGCGTAATAGCTGTGATAGTTCATGGCGCTTTCTATCGCCCGATGCGGCCCGTCCGCACCGGTGCACGTGATTGCTTATATCGGGCATCACTCCTGCCGCGATGGCCGAAGCAAATCCCAGGCTTTCAGGAAGAAATCCGGCGCACCGAAATTGCCGGACTTGAGAGCGAGTGCGAGATCGGTCCCGGTCAGCGTCCGGGTCCATGGCACGCCAGGGTCGATCTCGGGTCCGATTGCAAGAGCATTGATCCCGAGGGCGCCGACGACCGCGCCCGAGGTTTCGCCCCCGGCTACGATGAGACGCGTAAAGCCCCGCTGCGACAAGGCGCGCGCGATCTCCGCCACTAATCTCTCGATCTGCTCTCCCGCATTCATACGACCGAGCCTGTTCTGGATGTCCTGCACCTCGTCAGGGGCAGCACTCGAGTAGACGAGAACCGGTTTGTCCGAGCCTTGCGCGGCAATCCAATCGAGCACGTCCTGTGCCGCCAATGCGCCGGAGGCGAGGGCGATCGGGTCGATGCGGAATGCCGGAACGCCGTTCCGGATCGCGACCTCTACTTGGCGCCGCGTCGCGCTCGAGCAGGACCCTGCAAGGATCGCGGCTCGGCCTTCGGGTGCTTCGATGTGTGACGCTGCGGATGAACTCGCTGTCGCATCGCCGCGATACGCCTCGGGCAGCCCCATGGCCACGCCCGAGCCACCGGTGATGAGCGGCAGTTCCGCTGCCGCCGCGCCGATCGAGCGAAGATGTCGGTCCGTGAGGGCATCCACGATCACGATTCGATGTCCCGAGGCCTTCTCGCGATCGAAGGCTCTGCGGATGTCATTAGGGCCGCCTTCGACATCCTCGAAGGAGACGAGCCCGACGGACAGAGCCGTCTGACGCTGAAGAACGCGCACGAGGTTGGAGTCCCGCATCGGTGTGAGCGGATGATCTTTCATGCTGCTTTCGTGCAGTGGCACTCCGTTGACGAAGAGATGGCCCTGATAGACCGTTCGGCCGTTCGCCGGAAAGGCCGGGCAGGCAATCGTGAAGTCGCTGCGCGTGAACGAGAGAAGCGCTTCCGCGACCGGGCCGATATTGCCGGCATCGGTCGAGTCGAAGGTCGAGCAGTATTTGAAGAAGAAGTTCGCTGCACCAGCACGCTGCAGCGCGCGCGCTGCATCCAATGATTGCTCGATGGCGTCCTTGGCGGGAATTGTTCTCGATTTCAGTGCGACGACCACGGCCTCCGCGCTGGAGAGGTCGAGATCCGGATCGGGAACCCCGACCGTTTGAACGGTTCTCATTCCTTCTCGCGAGAGCATGAGAGCGAGGTCCGTAGCTCCCGTCAGATCGTCCGCTATGCATCCCAGCCGCATGAGTGAGGCTCCGTCTCGTTCGGCGTTAAGGTTGTGTCGGCACGATCGATGAATCGAGGCCGAAATGCGTGACGAGATCCCGAACCTGCTCTCGCGTGAGCAGGCGAGGGTTCAGGCCATGCAGGAGAAGGCGAAGTTTCGCCGTCTCCTCGAGCTCCTCGGTCGCATAGACGGCAGCTTCGAGATCCTTCCCGGCGACGACCGGGCCATGATTGGCGAGGAGGACCGACGTGTATCGGCCTGCCAGTCCACGGATCGCATCGGCCACCGCGGGATCGCCCGGCCGGTAATAGGGCACGAGAGCGGTCTGCCCGACCCGCATGACGTAATAGGCGGTCATCGGAGGAATGGCGTTCGCGGCGTCCACGTCAGGGAGCATCGACACGGCAACGGAGTGCGTCGAATGCAGATGCACGATCGCGCCGGCATCGCTGCGGGTCGCGTAGAGCGCAGTGTGAAGCGGCAATTCCTTCGTCGGCGCGTCGCCCGAGAGAAGATTGCCATCGGGATCGAGACGGCTGAGACGAGCAGGGTCGAGAAATCCGAGCGACGCGTTCGTCGGAGTGGTCAGCCAGCCCCCATCCTTCAGGCGGACGGAGATGTTTCCGGACGATCCCGCCGTCAGCCCGCGCTCGAAGAGCGATCGACCGAAGCGGCAGATGTCCTCTCGAAGTCGCGTCTCTTCACTCACGTGGGATGCCTCACTGTCTTGCGTCCGCGATCAGGAGAGGATCCGCAGCACCGTCTCCGGAACGAGGTGAAGGGCTTACAGCCCGTCTCTGATCCGATCCCAGGATCTCTCCATGTGCGCGGCGAGGGCCGAGGCGAGACGATCCGCATCCCGGGCTTCGAGCGCTGCGATGATGTCCTCATGGTCGGCCACGGCGGCAGCCCATTTCTCGGGGCCCTCGTGGCCGATATAGCGAATCCGTCTGAGCCTGCCCTGCAGGATTCCGTGGAGATACATCAGCGGCTCGTTCTTCGAGAGGTGGAGAATGGCCGCGTGGATGCCCTGGTTCAACTTGAAATAGGGTAGCCGATCCCGCTTGGTGTACATCTCGATCATGCGATCGTGCAGCTGCCGCACCTCCCGGATCTCGGCATCGGTGGCGTGCTGGCAGGCGAGACGGCCGGCCATTCCCTCGAGCCCGCCGAGCACGATCAGGCTGTCGTGAACATCCTTCGGAGTGAATTGCCGGACGACGGCACCGCGTCCCGGAGACAGCTCCAGGATGCCTTCGCTTGCGAGAAACTTCAGAGCCTCGCGGAGCGGCGTGCGTGACACGCCGAGTTCCTTTCCGAGATTCCCCTCGTGGATGCGGGTTCCGGGCGCGAGAATCCCTTCGATGATCATGTCTCGGACCCGGGTCACGATCGCCTCATGAAGGCTCGGCCGCGCGATGGGCCCGCGCGGATCCAGGTCTCCCGCGAGATCTGCTGCCCGTGGTGTGCTGTCGCGATCCATGCGTAGCGTCCGTGTTTTGCCCTCGGGCACGTCTGCGGGAAGCTTACCGGAGCTTCCTCCTCCTATGCAAACAGAATTCTGTATGCAGCATGCTTGCGCACAGCATAACGGGCTGTTAGCGTCCGGGTCCGATCATCGGGGTGAGATCCAGTGAACGCTTTTTCCGTGCCGGCCAGCCGACCAACCATTGCCTTCGCTATGGGGGATCCTGCCGGGATCAGCCCCGAACTGGCCGCCAAGCTCGTCGCGTCCGACGAGTTTCGGGCCGCTGCACAATTGGTCATTTTCGGAGATCTTCGAATTTTCGAAGGAGGCGCCAAGGTGGCCGGCGTTCCGGTCGACGTGGAGGTCGTTACCGACGGGGCATCGATTCCGGAGGATATGGTCCGTCCCGTCTTCGTCGACCTCGCGAATCTGGGCCCGGACCAGGTCGTCCCCGCGACCGCCACGTTGGAAGGCGGAAAATTCGCGACCGAGAACTTCCGGCGCGCGCTCCTCCTGGCCAAGTCCGGTGCCGCCGATGCGGTGTTCTTCACCCCCTTCAACAAGAAGGCGATGCGCCTCGCCTACGACCGATACGACGACGAGATCCGCTTCGTCCGCGACGTACTGAAGACGTCGGGGCCGGCCAGCGAGTTCAACGTGCTGGGTGGCCTCTGGAATGCCCGCGTGACCTCGCACATTCCCCTGTCGCAGGTGGCTTCGGCCATTTCGGAAGAGGCGATCCTCCGCAGCCTCGCGCTGGCGGATCAGGCCTTGCGATCGGCCGGATTCTCTCCGCCGCGGATCGCTGTGGCGGGGCTCAATCCGCATGCGGGCGATGGCGGCAATTTCGGCCGGGAAGAGATCGACATCATCGAGCCGGCGGTCCGGCGAGCCGCGGCTCAGGGGCTGACCGTGCAGGGGCCGTTCCCGTCGGACACCGTCTTCCTGCGGGCCAAGAACGGCGATTTCGATGCAGTTCTGACCATGTATCACGACCAGGGTCAGATCGCGATGAAGCTGATGGGGTTCGACCGGGGCGTCACGCTGATCGGTGGTTTCCCGTTCCCGATCTGCACGCCGGCCCACGGCACGGCTTACGACATCGCTGGTCGCGGAATCGCCAATCTCGGCGCGAGCCGGGAGGCTCTTCTGCTCGCGATCCGGATGGGGGCCGATCTGCGTGCGCGACGCGGCGCCGTGGGCAAGGCGGAGCCTGAACTCGCCTGAGCGTCAGGCTTCCCAGCAATTCGAAGTCCCTGATCCGACGGCTGCCGGCCGCCAGGAAAAATCACCACGGAGAGAGGAACATGCTGAAGAAAACGTCATGGCTCGTCACGGCGGCTTTTGCCGTTGCTGTCGGAGGAGCCGCACAGGCCGCTTGGCAACCGACCAAGCCGGTCGAGTTCGTGGTGACGTCGAGCCCCGGCGGAGGCACAGACAACTTCGCACGCATGGTCCAGTCGATCATCGCCAAGCACAAGCTGATGGATCAATCGGTGATCGTCACCAACAAGGGTGGGGGCAGCGGCGCCGAAGGCTTCGTTTACACCAAGGTCGCTGCCGGCGACCCCCACAAGCTCACCTTCGGGACGAACAACGCCTACCTGCTCCCCTATGTCGCCAAGCTCGCCTACAAGTCCGACGAGCTGACGCCGGTGGCCGCCATGGCGCTCGACGAGTTCCTCCTCTGGGTGAAAGCGGACGCGCCCTACACGGATGCGAAGAGCTATATCGAAGCCGCAAAGGCGAAGCCCGAAGCCCTGAAGATGGGCGGCAGCCAGTCCAAGGATACGGACCAGACCCTCACGAGCCTCATCGAGGAGGCGACGGGCGCCAAGTTCATCTACATCCCCTTCCAGGGCGGAGGAACGGTCGCCGTTCAGCTCGCCGGCGGGCACATCGACTCGAACACGAACAATCCCAACGAGAACGTCGGGCAGTGGAAGGCCGGGGCCGTCAAGCCGTTGTGCGTGTTCAGTCCGACGCGCCTACAGTCGAGCACCAAGGTGACGGCCACGATGGGCTGGTCCGACATCCCGACCTGCAAGGAGGCCGGCATTCCGATCGATCAGTTCCAGATGCCGCGCACGGTTTGGCTGCCGAGCGGAGTTCCTTCCGAGGCTGTGGCCTTCTATGCCGACGTCCTGAAGAAGGTCAGCGAAACACCCGAGTGGAAGGAATATATCGAGCGTACATCGCAGACCAACAAGTTCCTCTCCGGAGACGAGTTCAAGGGCTTCATCGCCGATGATCAGGCCAAGAACCGGAAGGTCTTCGAGAGGGAAGGCTGGATCGTTCAGTAAGCTGTGACCAAGAGCGGCCGGTGCAGCCCGAGCTGCACCGGCCGCCTTCATGCGAGTCTACGAAACCCGACAAGGGAGGCAGAGCCATGGTTTCTCGCTTTTCGGCAGAGATCGCAACCGCGGTCTTTACGGCGGCTCTCGGGTTGACCGTGATGATCGGTGCGTGGGAGTTCGGGATCGGCTGGAGCTCTTCCGGCCCAGGGGCCGGCGCCTTTCCCTTTTATGTCGGCCTCGTGGTCACGCTGGCCAGCATCGGGACCATCACCAAGACAGCGCTCGCGAGAGGCGAATTGCAGACCGTGTTTCTCGACCGGCAGCAGGCGCGGCGCGTGGCGTCCTTCTTCGGCCCGATGGTCCTGTTCGTCGTCGCCGCGCTCGCGCTCGGCCTCTACGTTGCAGCTGCACTCTATTTGACCGTGGTGATGTGGCTGCAGGGCGGCTATCGGCTCGTGATCTCCGCGCCAGCCGGAATCGCTGCGGCAATCTTCTTCTACGTGGTGCTCGAACTGGCGTTTCAGGTGCCCCTGATGAAGGGGCCGCTCGAAGCCTCGCTCGGCATCCATTGAACATCGACCCGTTATCCGGAGACAGGCCGTGGATAATTTCGCCTCGCTCATGCACGGCTTCGGCGTCGCGCTGACGACCTATCACATCGCTCTGATGATGGCCGGTGTTCTGCTCGGCATCCTCGTGGGCGTTCTGCCGGGTCTCGGAGCGCCCAACGGCGTATCGCTGCTGCTGCCCCTGACCTTCACGATGGATCCCGTCGCAGCGATCATCTTGCTGACGAGCATGTATTGGGGCGCATTATTCGGCGGCTCGACGACGTCGATCCTGTTCAATATTCCCGGCGAACCGTCATCCGTCGCGACGACGTTCGACGGCTACCCGATGGCCAAGCAAGGGCGCGCGACGCAGGCTCTGACCCTCGCCTTTCTCTCGGCCGGCTCCGGTGCTTTGGTCGGCGTCATCCTGATCACGATCCTGTCCTCCTGGGTGGCGAACTTCGCTCTGAAGTTCAGTTCTCCGGAATATTTTGCCGTCTACTTCCTTGCCTTCGCGAGCTTCGTCGGACTCGGCGGGAATTCTGCCTTCAAGACGCTCGCATCGATGGGGCTTGGCTTTGCCTTCGCGACCGTCGGCATGGACACGATCTCGGGCAGTCTGCGCCTGACCTTCGGTTTCACCGAGCTCCTGGCCGGCATCAGCTTCCTGATCGCGGTGATCGGATTGTTCGGAATTGGCGAACTCATCGTCACGATGGAGGAGGGGCTTCGGTTCGAAGGGATTCGCGCTCGTGTGAGCCCGCGCGACGTCCTGAAGACCATCGTCCAGATGCCGCGATACTGGGTGGCGCTCGCGAGGAGCAGCGCGATCGGTTGCTGGATGGGCATCACCCCGGGCGGGCCGACCGCGGCGTCCTTCATGAGCTATGGTCTCGCCAAGCGGCTCTCGCGTCGCAAGGCGGCGTTCGGCAAGGGCGAGCCCGAGGGCGTCGTCGCGCCGGAAACCGCTGATCACGCCGCCGGGAGCAGCGCCATTCTCCCGATGCTCGCCCTCGGCGTGCCCGGATCGGCGACTGCTGCCGTGATGATGGGCGGGCTCATGATCTGGGGCCTGAACCCTGGCCCCATGCTGTTCATCGAGCGTCCCGATTTCGTCTGGGGGCTGATCGCCTCGATGTATCTCGGCAACATCGTCGCCGTGATCGTGGTCCTGGGTACTATTCCCCTCTTTGCGTCGATCCTGCGGATCCCGTTCGCCATCATCGGGCCCCTCATCGTGGTGGTGTGCTTCATCGGCGCCTACACGGTAGCGAGCCGTCCCTTCGATCTCTGGCTCGCACTGGCCTTCGGGGTGGGCGGGTATGCCTTCAAGAAGCTCGATTATCCGATCGCGCCGTTGGTTCTCGCCATGGTGCTCGGCGACAAGGCGGAGGACGCGTTCCGTCAGTCGATGATCATGTCGAGGGGATCGCTCTCGGTCTTCTGGTCGAACGGGCTCGTCGCGACGATCATGGCCATCGGTCTCTTGCTCCTGTGCTGGCCACTCATCTCGGGCGCTGTGCGACGGGCGATGCCATCCCGCACCTCTTCAGCGGCGGCATAGGCGCCTGCGCCGTGCCGTCGTCTGAATTACTGCTTGAATGCGTTGGAGGGCCGGAGCAGCATCGCCGTCCGGCCATCTCTCCGGAGACGAACGATCATGTCTGACAAGAAGACTCTCCGCAGCCGGGCGTGGTTCGCGCGCCAGGACAAGATGGGATTCTATTATCGCTCCTGGCTCAAGAACCGCGGCTTTCCGCAGGACCAGTTCGACGGTCGGCCGGTGATCGGCATCTGCAACACCTGGTCCGAGCTGACGCCGTGCAACTCGCATTTTCGGACGATCGCCGAGCATGTGCGCTGGGGCATTCTCGATGCCGGCGGCTTCCCGCTCGAGTTTCCCGTCATGTCGCTCGGCGAGACGATGCTGCGCCCGACGGCGATGCTCTATCGCAATCTTGCGTCGATGGACGTCGAGGAATCGATCCGGGCCAATCCTCTCGACGGCGTCGTTCTCCTGATGGGCTGCGATAAGACCACGCCCGCGCTGCTGATGGGCGCGGCGAGCGTCGACATCCCGACGATCGGCATCTCCGGTGGGCCGATGCTGCGCGGTATTCACTGCGGAAAGGCGATCGGCTCGGGCACCAACACGATCTCGATGAGCGAGCAACTCCGCTCCGGGCAGATCACCCTCGAGGAATTCTATGACGCCGAGGCGTCAATGCACCGCTCGCACGGGCATTGCATGACGATGGGGACCGCTTCCACCATGGCCTGCATGGTCGAAGCGCTGGGTGTCGGCATGCCGGGCAATGCGGCCATTCCCGCCGTCGACGCGCGCCGCAATCTGCTGGCCCGCGAGGCCGGCCGACGCATCGTCGAGATGGTCAAGCAGGATATCGTCCTGTCGCAGATCATGACGCGCAAGGCCTTCGAGAATGCGATCCGGGTCAATGCCGGGATCGGCGGCTCCACGAACGCCGTCGTGCATCTCATCGCGATGGCGCGCCGGATCGGCGTCGAGCTCAACCTCGACGACTGGGATCACCTGGGCCGGGGCGTCCACTGCCTCGTCGACATCATGCCGTCCGGCCGTTTCCTCATGGAGGATTTCTTTGAAGCCGGGGGACTGCCGGTCGTGATCCGCGAGCTCGCCCAGCAGGGGCTCATCCACAAGGATGCGATGACGGTCAACGGGCGCACAATCTGGGAGAACAACGAGGAAGCACTCTGCTGGAAGCCAGAGGTGATCCATTCCTTCGAGGATCCCTTCAAGGCGGATGCGGGCATCTCGGTTCTCCGGGGCAATCTCGCGCCGGACGGTGCGATCATCAAGCCCTCCGCTGCCTCACCGCATCTGCTGAAGCATACGGGCCGCGCCGTCGTGTTCGAATCGATTGAGGATCTGCATGCACGGATCAACGACGATGATCTCGATATCGACGAGACCTGCGTCATGGTCCTGAAATATTGCGGACCGAAGGGTTATCCCGGCATGGCCGAGGTCGGCAACATGCCGCTTCCGCCGAAGATTCTGAAGCGCGGCATCACCGACATGATCCGCATCTCGGATGCGCGCATGTCGGGAACCGCGTACGGCACGGTCGTCCTCCATACGGCTCCCGAAGCCGCAGCGGGCGGGCCGCTCGCGCTCGTGCAGAACGGCGATCTTATCACCCTCGACGTTGAAGCCCGGAGCCTGCATCTCCATGTGGATCAGGTCGAGCTCGACCGCCGCCGTGCGGTCTGGCAGCCCCCAAAGCCGCACGCGGAGCGCGGCTACGTGAAGCTCTATCTCGACCACGTCCTGCAGGCCAACGAGGGCGCCGATCTCGACTTCCTGGTGGGGAAGAGCGGAGCCGCCGTGCCGCGCGACAATCACTGATCGGAACGCCGCAACGCTTTTGGGAGAGAGACGATGCCCGACACGAAACCTGCAACCAGCCGGCCCTATACCGGCGTTTACCCGATTGCCCCGACGCCTTTCACTGAGAACGCGGATCTCGATCTCGACGGGCAGCGGCGCGTTCTCGACTGCATGATCGACCAGGGCGTCGACGGTATCTGCATCCTGGCGAATTACTCCGAGCAGTTCCTGCTGACCGATGATGAGCGGGACACGCTGACGGAACTCTGCCTCTCGCACATCGCGGGACGCGTGCCCATTGTCGTAACGACGAGTCATTTCTCCACGCGCATCGCCGCGGAGCGCTCCCGCCGCGCCGCGCAGGCCGGCGCCAGCATGCTCATGCTGATGCCGCCCTATCACGGCACGGGCCTGCGGGCCGACGAGGTCGGAATGCTGGAGCATTTCGCGAGAGTTGCCGAAGCCTCGGGCCTCCCGATCATTGTCCAGGATGCCCCGCTTAGCGGCGTCGCCTTGTCGGTCCCGTTCCTGGTGCGTCTCGCCCGTGAGGTACCGCTCGCGCGCTACTTCAAGATCGAGGTTCCGCAAGCAGCTTCCAAGCTGCGCGCGCTGATCGCGGCCGGCGGCGATGCGATCGAAGGTCCCTTCGATGGCGAGGAATCGATCACGCTCATGGCGGATCTCGACGCCGGCGCGACCGGCACGATGTGCAGCGCGCTGCTCCCGGATCTCATCAAGCCAGTGCTCGAGCATCATCGCGCAGGTCGGCGCAAGGATGCGGCCGCAGAATACGCGCGTATCCTGCCGCTGATCAATTACGAGAACCGGCAATGCGGCCTGCGTGCGACGAAGACCGTCATGGCGGCCGGCGGTGTGATCAAGAGCGACACGGTGCGTCATCCGCTCGAAGCGCTGCATCCGGCTACGCGGGCGGGATTGCTGGAGCTTGCTGAAGAACTACAGCCGCTGGCGCTGCGCTGGGGGAAGTGAGGCTTCATCCGTGAATGCGCGCGTGCGAGGTGCGCTTCTTGCCGCGCGCCCTCTGAGAGCGCAGTGTTTCCCCCTTACCCGGACGCTTCGCGTCCGACCTCTCCCTCCGGGGGAGAGGCGAAGCGGCGGCGCGCACATCACCTCTCCCTCGACGGGAGAGGTCGACGCCCGAAGGGCGGCGGGTGAGGGGGGCAGCGCCAACCCCGCAAGCACAGCGCACTCACAACCCGTACGATCCCTGCAAGTCGCAGTTACGACTCCTCGCCGCGCCAAGGCGTCTCCGAAACCGGTGTCAACGGGCCACGTCCGCCAAACCACGAAAGCAGATTGTCGACGACGAGCTGGCCCATGGCCTTGCGGGTATAGACCGACCCGGAGGCGATGTGCGGGAGAAGCACCACATTCTCGAGGGCGATGAGTTCCGCCGGAACCTTTGGCTCATTCTCGTAAACGTCGAGGCCAGCCGCGAGGATCGTCTTCGATTTTAAGGCCTCGATCAGGGCGGCCTCATCGACGACACTGCCGCGCGCGACGTTGATCAGGATGCCGTTGGGCCCGAGCGCTTTCAGAACATTCGCATCAATCAGATGACGCGTCCCGGCGCCCCCCGGCGTGATCGCGATGAGCACGTCGCTCTCACGCGCGAGCTCCTCGATCGTGGAGCAGTACGCGTAGGTCACTCCGTCCTGGCGGTTGCGGCCGTGATAGAGAATCGGAACGTCGAAACCTTCGAGCCGCCGCGCAATCGCCTTGCCGATGCGGCCGAGACCGACGATTCCCACCTTGCGGTCACGCAGGGTCGCTGAAAGCGGGAACGGGCGCTCGAGCCAGCGGCCCTCTCGCAGATAGCGTTCGGCCTGCGGGATCTGGCGAATGGTGGCGATGAGGAGACCGATCGTCAGGTCGGCGACTTCGTCGTTGAGCACGTCCGGCGTGTTCGTGACGACGATGCCGCGCCGCCCCGCCTCTGCGGCATCGACATGGTCATATCCGACCCCGAAGCTCGAGACGATCTCGAGATTGGGCAGCCGGTCGAACAGCGCGCTGTCGATTCGGCTCGAATTCGTCGCGATTCCACGGATCAGGGGGCCGACCTCGGCGAGGAAGGAGGCTCTGTCCGGAGCCTCCCACATCCGGTGGAGGGTGAAGGCCTGCTCGAGCTGGTCCATCACGTGCGGCATCATTGCTGCCGGCATCAATACATCGACCTTGATCATGATCTCCCCTCCCTGGCTGCGGGTTTCCCGTTCTAGCCGATGGGGCCTACCAGTCGAGTCCCGTATGGAGCTGAGCTTCTGGTCCGGGCGCTCAGGCCATTACGCCCTGGATCCTGCAAACCTCTCCCGGGAGAGAAGGTAGAGCCCGGAGCAGATCACGATGCCGGCACCGAAAAGCGTGGCTGAGCTGGGCCAATCGCCGAATACGATATAGCCGAAGAGGAGCATCCAGACCATCTGCGTGTAGATGAACGGCGCGAGCACTGGTGCCGGTGCGCGGGCATGGGCCAGAATGAGAAGCCAATGCCCGAATGCTCCGTAGAAGCCGGTCATCAGGAGCAGGAGGGCCGTGAAGGCATCGGGCCAGGTCCAGACCATCGGCAGGATCGGCATCATGACGACGAAACCGGCCAAGCCGGAATAGACGAGCGTCGTCGCAGATGAATCGTGGGCAGCGAGCTTTCGGGTGAGCAACGCATAGCCGGCATAGCACAGGGTGCCCGCCATCGAGAGGAAGACCGCCGGGTGCGTGCCGAAACCTGGCCGGGTCACCACGAGAACGCCGACGAAGCCGATCGCGATGGCGATCAGCCGCTCTGTGCCGGCGCGTTCGCCAAGAAGCGGTCCTGCCAGAAGCGCGACGATGAGCGGGGCCGCGAACGTGATCGAGAGCGTCTCGGCAAGCTGCAAATACTGCAGGGCCACGAAATTGGTGGCGGTCGACAGGAACAGCAGGATCGAGCGCACGATCTGGAGCCCCAGCCGCGAAGTCCGGAGGACACCGGGCTTCGTCCGCGGATTGATGAACAGGCCGACGAGGACGACACTGACAGAGTACCGGGCCCATACGATCAGGAGCGGATCGACCGTCCTGTTGAGCCATTTCGCCGTTGCATCCAGCATGGCGAAGCACAGGAGCGCTGCACAGATCAGTCCGATCCCGACGAGGCGTCCCCGTGCCTCCGTTCGAGCCGAGACTGCGCTCATCGAAGGTCCGCATTGAACATGCCCGGACCCTATCCGAAATGTCTCGGGCGACCAGATGCGGAAATGCATGCGGCGGTTGCAGAAATGGGCGCAACGGGCTCGCTGGTGGTCGCGAGCGCCTTCGATGAGGCGTCAGGCGTTCACCGCGACCGGGAGAACCGGGGAGGGGCCGAGCTCCTCGAGATCCTCGTCGGGCGCGTCGAGATCCCGCGAGTCGGCGCCGCTGGCCTCTGCGAGGTTCCGCGCAACCCGGCGCAGCAGCTTGCGCAGACGCTTGCGCTCCTTCCCGTCGAAATCCTGGAGGAGTTCCGCTTCGACATCGTCCCACAATTGTTCGATCGCAGCGGCGCGGGCTTGGCCTTCCTCCGTGAGCCGGACCCGGACGATGCGGGCGTCTCCGGGCTCCGTGTGCCGCTCGACGAGGTTCAGGGTCGCGAGCCGGGAGATGGTTTTCGAGGCCGTCGGAGGCCGGACGCGCAGGATCGCCGCAAGTTCTCCCATTGTCATGGGTCCGGCCGCCGCGAGCGCCTGAAGGACTTGCTCCTGGCCTGCGAACAGGCCCACCGAGGCGAGCTTGTCTCCCATCCGGCCGCGGTGAAGCCGCGCGGCCTGGACGAGCGCCCATCCGACACTCTTCGATCCCGGATGCTTCATGGTGCGTTCGACCGTCACGGCCAGATCTCCACCTGTCCGGCTTTCCAATGGACCGGAGTCATGACGGTGCAATGACGGCGGGCTTCCGTCAAACGGCACGTGGCCCCGCCGGGAGATCAGAGCGCCGCCATGGCCTTTTCGACCCGCTGCAGGAAGGCGGCGCGCCCTGCTGGTGTCTGGCGGTTCATGTCGTGAAGGGCGAGATACTTGCGGCGGGCAAAGGGCGCTACCAGCACCCGCAGCATCCGCATGACCACCTTGCGGGGCGGATCGCCGATGAGAAAGGCTCGCCAGCGCGGCGAGCCGTAGGTCGCAATGCCGATGAGCATCTTCACATGCATCAGGTTTGGCTGCGCGAGACCGTTGTCGAGGCGAAAGCTCACGCCCGGCAGAAACACCCGGTCGAGATAGCCCTTGAGGATCGCCGGAAAGCCGAAGTTCCAGACCGGAAAGACGAAGACAATTCCTTCAGCCTGCTCCAGCCGTCGCACATAGCTTTCAACGGGTGCCCGGTTCGCCGGCACGTCGAGATAGCGCTCCCGCTCCGCGCGGGTCAGGACCGGATCGAAGCCTTCTGCGTAGAGATCGCAGTCGTCGACCTGGTGGCCGGAGCACCGCAGGGTTTCGACGACCGTCCGATGAATGGCAGCGCCGAAGCTCTCGGGATCCGGATGAGCGTAGAGGACGAGAATGCGCATCCGGGTCTTCGTCAGGCGAGCTGCTGCTCCGCGAGCCCCCGGAACAGGTAGGTCTTCCCGGATCGGTAATCGTAACTCGGATTCTCCCAAGCCACCATCTTCCCGGGGTTGAGCAGCCCTTGCGGATCCGCCTCGCGCTTGAACGCGAGCTGGATTTCGTCGGTCTGCTTCATGCCCCCTTCCTCGAGCGTGTAGCGGTGCGGGTTGAAGATCGGTGCCCCCATCTCCTCATGGATCGCTATGATCTCTTCGAGGCGCTCCTCGGTCGTGAACCGCACGAGCGGCAGCCCCATGCAGGTGACCTTTCCATCGAATCGAACGAATTCGAGGTGCGCCGGCAGCTCATCCCCGAAACGATTATGGATCCTTTCGACGGTCGCGAGCTGGTTCGGGAAGGGGTAGAGCACCTGCAGGTAGGTGATGGTCGGATCCACCCGAAGCGCGCGGAGCGTGGTGTGGTTCCAGGAAAGCTCGTAGACGGGAGGCAATCCCTTGAGGTCCGCGGGAGCGAGCTGGTCCTGCCGGAACAGGATCTCGGCCCCCCGGCGCCGCCGTGTGACCGCAATCAGCGGGTCGAGCGAATGCGGCGCGACCATGATGAGAACGAGATGCTTGTCGCGCGGAAGAAAGCGCTGGTGGCGCAGGAAATAATCGTGCGACACGGGCGCTGCGACGACGGCGATTTCCTTCACGAGCAGGCCGTCGGCCTCGCCGATCTCGTTCGCATAGGCCGCGGCGCTCGCCAGCGCATCGAACCCGACGATGAGGTCGATCCATTCATAGGACGGAGCGAGGGGCATCTCGACTTCCGTGATGATGCCGTTGGTTCCGTACGCGTGGCTCACCTTGTGGAGATCGTCGCCGCTGAGCTCGAGAATGCGCGGCGAGCGTTCCATCGTTGCGACCTTCAGGCGAAGGATGTTCCCGCTGTCCCGCAATCCGCCCCACTTGATCGAGCCGATACCGCCCGATCCGCCGGCCACGAAGCCGCCAATCGACGCCGTGTTGTAGGTCGATGGATGCAGGCGGATTTCCTGTCCGGAATGGGGACGGGTTTCTCGGTCGATCTGCGCGATCACCGCGCCCGGCTCGCAGGTGACGCAACCCGGCGCGATCGACTTCACGCGCGAGAATCCCGAGAGGTCGAGCACGACGCCGCCCGAGAGAGGCATCGCCTGTCCGTAATTGCCCGTGCCGGTGCCGCGCGGCGTGACCGGTATTCCGAACTCGAAAGCGGCTGCGAGAACCTGGATCACCTCGGCTTCGCTCTTCGGGCTCACGACGATGTCAGCGGTCACGGCATCGAGCTGGCGCTTCAGCGTCGGCGAATACCAGTAGAAATCGCGGCTCTTCTGCCGCACGAGCGCGGGATTGTCCTCGTAACGGATTCCATCGATCCGGGTCTTGAAAGAGTCGAGGTCGTAGTCTCGGGTCATCCGTCACTCCGGGCCTGCGAGCCGAATGCATTTCGGCGCGGGACGTTCATCAAGGGGTCGAGTTCGCGATAATCGGGCAATGTCGTGTCGATCGGGCGACCTGCCACCACGACCATCCGGTCCGATTGAGGGCGTGACAGGAATTCGTTGAGGCTGCGGGCTCGCGTGAGCACGAAATCGGCGGCATCGCCGGCCTCGATGCGCCCGTGCCGGTCGAGGCCCATGACATCGGCGGGCGTCGCTGCGATGGTACGGAGCCAATCGTGTCCCGAATGGTCGAAATGCAGGATTCGCGTCGCCTCGCGGAATACCTCGATCATGTCGAGATCGCCATAGGCGTAGAACGGGTCCCGCGTGTTGTCGCTCGCCACCATCACGGGAACACCGGCGGCTTGCAGTTCATGAATGGGAACGACGCCCCGCCATCGCGGCGTGCGTCTTGGCTGCCGGTCCTGCAGATACAGGTTGCACAGCGGCAGGCTCACGACGGCGAGCCGCGCCTCGGCGACGAGGTCGATCACGCGCTCGGCTTCCGCCTCGGGCTGGAGCGCCAGCGAGCAGCAATGGCCGCACAGGACCTTGCCGCGAAACTCGTTCCTAATCACGGCTCGAGCGATCCGCTCGAGCGTCCTGGCATCGGGCGACGCGCTTTCGTCGACATGCAGATCGACATCCAGCCCCTCGGCATCGGCCGCCTGGAAAATCCGGTCGAGGGCATGATCGGTCGCCGCGTCGGGTGCCTGTCCGAGAAAGGTGACACCGCCGAGGAGGCCGCCATGGCGCGCGACGGTTGCCACGACATGACGGAACGTCTCCTCGTCGAGGACGAGGTCGAGCGGAAAGAGCGCCGTCGCCTGCAAGGCGATACGTCCGCGCCATTCCTCACGGAGTTCGGCGAAAACCGGCCAGGAAATATCCGTCTGATCCCCGATCGAATCGAGATGTGTCCGGATCGCTCCCGTCCCGTGGGCAAAGGCGCAGCGCAGGCCGAAATTCATCCGGGTGCGGACATCATCCGCCGTCCAGTGCTGGGACCGATCCTGGTCGACTCCGGCCAGAGCGCTCATAAACGTGCCGTCGCGGTTCGGGCGCCGTGGCCAGAGATAGCCCTTGTCGAGATGGGTATGGATGTCGACGGGGCGAGGAAGAACGATTCCGCCGTCGAGCTCCACGGCATCAAGTCCGGTGTCGAGGCTTGCGGTGCCGGCCGCGACAATGGAGGCGATCCGCCCGCTTTCGACCGTGATGTCGACGAGACTCAATCCGTCCTCATCCGCAGCAAGGCCGCGCGTCGGAACGAGAACCGCGGGGACGCGTGCACGGAGCAGGCGGTAGGTGGCTCCTGCCGGAAGACAGGCAAATCCAAATGCCATGACGTCAGCGTTCCCGCGCCAGTGCGCTCTCGTGCCAGCGTCGAAGCAGCAGATGCGACAGGAGGGATGTCGCCAGGAAAATGATGACGCCCGTCACGGCGAGGAGCCCGAGCGCCGCGAAGAGCCGTGGAATGTTCAGGCGGAACTGGCTTTCGACGATCCGGTACGCGAGCCCGGAGCCGGCTCCGGCCGAGCCGGCTGCGATCTCGGCGACGACCGCGCCGATGAGCGCGAGCCCGCCCGCAATCTTCAGCCCCGCGAGGAAATAGGGAAGGGCAGCCGGGCGGCGGAGATACCAGAGCGCCTTCACCCGTGAGAGGAGGCGTCCGGTCCACGCGGGCGCCCACCGGGGACGGGTCGAGCCATAGAGTTCGAACAACTCGAGGAGGTTCCGGTCGACGGAACGCAGGCCGAGCGTGGTGTTCGACAGGACGGGAAAGAATGCCACGATCCACGCGCAGGCGAGCACCGCCATGTCCTGCGGGAGATAGATGAGGAGGAGCGGCGCGATCGCGATGACGGGCGTGACCTGCAGAACGACCGCATAGGGATAGAGCGAATATTCGATCACGCGCGACAGGCTGAGGAGGACCGCGAGCGTGACGCCGCCCGCGACCGCGAGCGCGAGTCCGAGCAAGGTCGTCTGCAGCGTGACGAGAAGTGACGTGAAGAGGATCGGCCAATCCTTGATGAGCGTCGACCAGATCGCGCTCGGCGCCGGAAGGATGTAGGCCGGCACGTCGTTTGCCTCCACATAGTATTCCCAGGCGAAGAGCGAGAGAATGAACACCGTGAGCGGCAGGCCGATCCTCAGGATCTGGTTGCGGTCGACGAGCGGAAAGCGGCGGAGGCCGGGACGCGGCGTGGAGATGGACATCGTGCCGCTCACAGGTGCTCGTCCGGTGACATGGCGCCGTGCAGGGCCTGCGACGTGCGGCGGCAGAGTTCCGCGTAGAGCGGGTCGGACCGGAAGCTCTCATCGCGCACGTGCGGCGCGTCGACATCGATCTCGGCCACGACCCGTCCCGGACGTGCCGCCATGACGATGATGCGGTTCGAGAGATACACGCTCTCGTAGACGGAGTGGGTCACGAACACCACCGTGCAGCCCAGTTCTCTCTGCAGTCGAAGAAGGTCATCGTTGAGCCGGAAGCGCGTGATCTCGTCAAGCGCCGCGAAGGGCTCGTCCATGAGCAGGAGCTTCGGGCGAACCGACAGGGCGCGCGCGATCGAGACGCGCATCTTCATCCCGCCCGAGAGTTCCCGGGGATAGGCGTGGCCGAAGCCGCTCAAACCCACGCGGGCGAGTCCATCCGCGATCCGCGGCTCGGCCTCGCGCCGCGAGACGCCGCGCAGACGGAGCGGCAGCCACACGTTGTCGGCGGCAGTGGCCCACGGCATGAGCGTCGGTTCCTGGAACACGAAACCGATTTCCGCATGCGGATCTCTGCTTCGCGAAAGCGGCCATTCCACATGTCCGCTCGAAACCTCGGCGAGGCCGGCAATGAGTCGCAGGGCCGTCGATTTTCCGCAACCTGAAGGGCCGAGCAGCGAAACGAACTCGCCGGGCCGGATGTCGAGATCAAGGCCCGCCAGGGCGGTGGTGCCGTTGGCAAAGGTCTTCGTGACGCCGCGCATCGAGACGAGGGGCGGTGACTCGAGGCGGGTTGAAGTCCGGGTTGCGAGCATGCCGATCATGATGTGTGAAATGACAACGGCCGGGCGTGCGGAGCCCGGCCGCAAACGACCGTGATCAGCCGCTACTTCCTGAGTTCATTGCCGATGCCCTTGTTCACGAACTGCAGGGTGTAGCTCTTCTTGTATTCGAGATCCGCCGGGAAGAGCCCCGCCCGTACCATCTTATCGAAGAAATCCTTCATGCGCTCGTCCGTCATGGCGCCGATGCCGAGCTTGATGGTGTCGCCGGAATCGACCAAGCCGTATTCCTTCATCTTCCCGATCGCGAACGCGATCTGATCGTCCGTTATCTCGGGGTTGTCCTTCTTGATGAGTTCGTTGGCAGCCTTGTTGTCGCCGTACAAGTAATTGTACCACCCGATCATCGAGGCCTCGACGAATCGCCGCACGAGATCGGGGTTCTTCTCGACGAGCTCGCGGCGGGTCTCGATCGTGGTCGCATAGGTCGAGAAGCCGTTATCGGCGAGGAGATGCACGACGGGCTTGAAGCCGGCCTGTTGCTCGATCGCATGGGGCTCCGACGTCACATAGCCCTGCTGCACCGCCTTCTTGTTCGTGATGAACGGCGCGGGGTTGAACGTGTAGGGTTTCGTCTGCTCTTCCTTGAAGCCGAACTCGGTCTTCATCCATTGATAGAACGAAGCCAGCCCCTCCTTGCCGACCAGGATGTCGTTCGACTTCTTGAGATCGAGGAACGTGTCGAAGCCTTGTCCGGGATGCGCCAGGAAGACCTGCGGGTCCTTCTGGAAGACGGCGGCGACGACGAGAGTAGGGATGTTCTCCTGGACGGCGGAGAAGGCCTGGATCATGTTGCCGCCCATGTAGAAGTCGATGCGGCCGACGGGCAGCAGCATGCGGTTGTTCGCCTGCGGCCCGCCCGGGAGGATCTTCACCTCCAAGTTGTATTTCTTGTAGGTGCCATCGGCGACCGCCTGATAGAATCCGCCATGTTCCGCCTGGGCGACCCAGTTCGTGCCGAAGGTGGTCTGGTCGATTTTCTGCTGCGCCGATGCTCCGCCGAGCCCCGTGGCTAAAAATACGGCAGCTGCGGCATTCCTGCGCAGATAACTCTTCATCGACCATCCTCCAGGGTTTGCAACTCGTTGAGACCGGCCGGATTTGTGCGCGGTCGGAGAAGGCTTGGCAAGCTCCGTGCCGGGTCTGTAGGAATGATTCTCACGAGTTCGAGGATTTGCCCGGGCCTGCCGTGCGCACCATCACTCCCAACACGATTCGGGCGCCCTTTGCCCGCTACAGCCATGCCGTCGAGGTTCCCGCCGGGGCAAGGCTCGTCTTCGCCTCCGGCCAGCTCGGGATCTCCGTGGATGATGCCATTCCCGAAGATGCCGGGGATCAGGCCGATCTCTGCTTCAGGGCGATCGGCGAGATCCTGTTGGCAGCCGGGATGGCGTTCGGCGATATCGTACGGATCAATGCCTTCGTTTCGGATCGCGCGCACCTCGCCGCCTACATGACCGTGCGGGACCGCTATGTCGCGTTGCCGCCTCCCGCCTCGACCCTGATGATCGTTTCCGGGTTCACGCGGCCCGAATTCAAGGTCGAGGTCGAAGTCGTTGCCGCCAAGGTCGATTGAACAGGAATCCATCATGCCCGCACGTAATTGGCTCGACCTCACGACGGAGGAGTTCCGGGCCCGCGACATGAGCCGCGCGATCGCGGTTCTCCCGGTCGCCGCCGTCGAGCAGCACGGCCCTCATCTGCCGGTCGGCGTCGATACCTTCATCAATGAAGGCTATCTCGCGCGGGCGCTCCCGCTCGTCCCCGATGACCTCGATATCCTGGTCCTGCCCGTGCAGGCGGTGGGCAAGTCGAACGAGCATCTCGGCTTTCCGGGAACGCTTACCCTGAGCGCCGAGACGGCGATCCGTGTCTGGACGGAGATCGGCGAGAGCGTGCATCGCGCCGGCTGCCGCAAGATCGTGTTCCTGAACTCCCACGGCGGGAACGTATCGGTGGTCGATATCGTCGCGCGCGAGCTGCGCGTGCGCTGCGGGATGCTCGCCGTGAATGTGGCCTGGCATCGCCTCGGCTACCCTGAAGGTCTCCTCGACGAGAAGGAGGCGCGTCATGGCATCCATGCCGGCCATGCCGAGACATCGCTGATGCTCGCCTTCAAGCCCGATACGGTGCGGATGGATCGCGCGCAGAACTTCGAGCCCCGCACTGTCGGGATGGAGCAGCGTTTTCGCTACCTGCGCGCGACGCAGCCGATCGGCTTCGGCTGGATGAGCCAGGACCTCAACGCCGCGGGCGCCATGGGCGATGCATCGTGCGCGACCGCAGAGGACGGCGAAGCCGCTGCGGATTACGGAGCGCAGGCATTTGTCGCCTTGCTCCGCGAGATCGACGAATTCTGCTTGTGATCGCGGCCGTTCGGGGAGTGGACGCTCCTCCTTGTGAGGCAGTTACGCTGCCTGTTCCATTGTCCCACCGTCCTTGCGAGCTGGAGGCGAAGCAATCTACCCGTCGACAGAAGCGCTCCTGGATTGCTGTGCTCCATTCGTCGTGAAGGAGGCAGACGTGAGAGGCTGCAAGGATTCCGGGCCCATTCACCTCCGGGTCGCCCTCACTGCCCCGACCGCCACGGAAATGTCCATGTCTCCGTCAGTGCTCGCGATCCGGCGCGCAAGAAGGCACGCAGGTCGGTGCTCTGGCCCTCTGGAAGCCGCACGTCGATCGCGGCGCGGAAGCCCTTCGTGTAGGTGTTGGGCACGAGAAACGTGTGGGTGATCTCGCCGGCTGAGGTCGACGGCACGAGCTGCACCTGAGCGGGATCGGGGAGGTAATACGCGAGCGGGCCGCCCGCGAAGTCGATGATGAAGCGGCGATGCGTCGGATCCCACGGAGCGCTCGAGCCGCTCGCCCGTGGTGTCGTCTGGAACGTGTTGATGGCCATGCCGCCCGGATGCATCTCCGCTTCGGAGAGCATCGCGCGCATCCGGTACGTAAAGGTGGCTTCCTGCCCCTGCTCAAGGGGGTGGTTGGGCCTCCAGTAAGCGACGATGTTATCGTGAGTCTCGTCGTCAGTGGGAATCTCGACGAGCTCGACCCGCCCCTCGCCCCAGTCCCCGACGGGCTCCACCCAATAGCCCGGGCGACGATGATAGTAGGCTTCGAGGTCCTGGTAATCCTCGAACACCCGGTCGCGTTGCATGAGGCCGAATCCGCGCGGATTGTTATCGTGGAAGGAGGACACGCGCGTCTCAGCCGGGTTGCGGAGGGGCCGCCAGAGCCACTCGCCGCCACCCGAATGCATCAGGAGCCCGTCCGAATCATGGACTTCAGGCCTGTAATCGTTCGCCCGGCGGCGGTCGCTCTCGCCGTGGAAGAACATGGAGGTCAGGGGAGCGAGGCCGACATAGGTCAGGGTCCGCCGGGGGAACAGCACGGCCGTGACGTCGATACTGGTTTCGGCGGCTGGATGGACGTCGAAGCGGTAGGCGCCCGTCGTCGAGGCCCCGTCGAGCAGCGCATAGATCGTGGCCTGTTGCGCCTCGGGTGCCGGGGTCTCGATCCAGAACTCCCGAAAGTAAGGGAACTCCTCGGGCTCCGAGCCCACGACATTGATCGCGAGTCCACGGGCCGACAATCCGTATTTCTGATCCCGCCCCAGGAAGCGGAAGTAGCTTGCTCCCAGGAAGGAGATCAGCTCGTCGAACACCTTCGGGGTGTTCAGTGGCGTATGGAGCCGGAAACCCGCAAAGCCCAGATTGACCGGGAAGGGCTTGTCGAACTGGTTGCGGCCGTAGTCGAACAGTTCCCGCTGGTAAGGCACAGGCGTCGGCAACCCCTCCCGGATCACGTTCACCGTGACTGGGCGCTGGTAGAGGAAGCCGAGGTGGAAGAGTTGCAGGCGAAACTGGCCGCCGCCCGAGGTCAGCAGGGCGCGCTCAGGGCGGAAGCGGATGTCGCGCCAACGGTCGAAATCAAGGTTGTTCAGCGGTTCGGGCAGTTGAGGGGGAGTGCCATCGAAGGGGAGGGCGGAAAGCTCGCGCGCACGCCGCACCACGTCATCGAACCGGAAGCCCTGAACGGGCGGTGCCGTCTCGGGCTGCTGCGCTTCCTGGGCCTTTACCGGAAGCGCGGCGAGCGCCGAGAAGGCGAGAAGGCTCTCGAGCAGGCTTCTCCGGGTCAGTGGCGGCATCTCGATGTCCATGGCGGGTTGGTCACAGCTGGGCAATTAGGAGATCGACCCGGCTCCGTCGACCGGGGCTGTGAGCATAGCTTCCATCCGGCGGATCACGGCAGAGTTCGGAAATTCCCTCCCGTTCCGTCAACCAAGGTGGGTGAACACAGGATTAACCGGCTTCTCGCGTGAAAAATTTTGGGTTTGAGCCCCAAAAATCCGAAAAACCGCTTGTGCAAGGGGAGGCGTGATCGTATCTCACTGCTTGCCCAATTTCGCACGTGCCTGTGGTCGCGTGCCGGTTGGTGGGCATCCGGACAAGAGGCCGGACAGCCGCCCGAAGGCGGACCCGCCTTCGATACCCCTAACCGGCAGCCGGAGGCGAAACCGGCGCACCTCGTTCTCAACGGGGGACGCGGCTTAAAGCAACGACGAACGGGCTTTTTTGGTCTCTGCCGTTCTCCAAAGACGGCCCGGGTTACCGAAGAGGCTTGTTTATCATTGCCGGGCGTGCGGTCAGGGGCCTCCCCTTTCCAATCCAAGGCAGCATCGTCGGGCTGAGAGCCCATGCGCGCACGCGTGTCTCCAACGCACGTGGGCGGCAGGCCCTCTCTCCCGCTGACGCCGGACGGTTCGCCGTCTGATCTTCAATCCGGGCTCCGTGAGCCCCGTTGGACCTTTGGTGGGGAGAGCGCCATGACGGAGCGCATCCGCGAATTCCTGCGTACCCGACGTGAGGACGGACCGTGCCTCGTCGTCGACCTGGACGTTATCCGCGAAAACTACGGCAAGTTCGCTCGCGCGCTGCCGGAGACCCGCGTGTTCTATGCCGTGAAGGCAAACCCGGCGCCGGAAGTCCTGAAACTTCTGGCGGAGCTCGGCTCGTGCTTCGATACCGCCTCGGTCGTCGAGATCGAACTCGCTCTCGCGGCCGGCGCCACGCCCGACCGGATCTCCTTCGGCAACACGATCAAGAAGGAGCGCGACATCGCGCGGGCTCTCGAGCTCGGCGTGCGCCTCTTTGCGGTCGATTGCGAGGCCGAGGTCGAGAAGATCGCCCGTGCTTCCGCGCAGGTGAGCATTCCCGCCGCCGAGGTGAAGGTGTTCTGCCGCATCCTCTGTGACTGCGTGGGCGCCGAATGGCCGCTGTCGCGGAAGTTCGGCTGCGTGCCCGATATGGCCGTCGATGTTCTCGAGCATGCCCACCGGAATGGTCTCGAGGCCTACGGCGTGTCGTTCCATGTCGGCTCGCAGCAGCGCAACACGGAATCCTGGGACGTGGCGCTCGCCTCCGCGTCCGCGATCTTCCGGGAGTGTGCCGAGCGCGGCATCCATCTCTCGATGGTCAATCTCGGCGGGGGCTTCCCGACGAAGTACCTGAAGAGCGTTCCCGCCGTGGAAGCCTACGGCGAGGCGATCTTCCAGGCGCTGTCGAAGCATTTCGGCAACCGCCTGCCGGAGACGATCATCGAGCCCGGCCGCGGCATGGTCGGCAATGCGGGTATCATCGAAGCCGAGGTCGTCCTCGTCTCGAAGAAGAGCCGCGCAGAGGATGAGATCCGCTGGGTCTATCTCGACATCGGCAAGTTCGGCGGCCTCGCCGAGACGATGGACGAGTCGATCCGTTATCCGATCCGCACCGAACACGAGGGCACTCCCACAGTGCCCTGCGTGCTCGCGGGCCCGACCTGCGACTCGGCGGACGTGCTCTACGAGAAGGAGCCCTACATGCTCCCGGTCTCGCTGGAGATCGGCGACAAGGTCCTGATCGAGGGCACCGGCGCCTACACGACGACGTATTCGGCGGTGGCATTCAACGGCTTTCCGCCGCTGAAGTCCTACGTGATCTGACCCGCGGCCTCTCCCACGGGAGAGGCCCTTCCCAACCAACTGGTCCGGACGGCCCGCTCAAGCGAGCGGGTGCGAGGGCTGTCGCTTGCCGAACTCTCGGGGGCCACGGCCATGATCACCATCCGCGAAGAATCCTTCTCCGATTTCGATGCCCGCGAGGCGCTGCTCGATACCTGCTTCGGGCCGGCCCGCTTTCTGAAAACCTGCGAGCGCCTGCGCGAGGGACGCCTTCCGGCGCAGGGGCTGTCGCTGGTCGCAGAGGCCGAGGATGGCTCGCTCGTCGGCACGGTGCGCCTGTGGCACGTCAGCGCCGGGCCCGGACGCCCAGCCCTCATGCTCGGTCCCCTTGCGGTCGATCCGGCCTTGCAGGGGCTCGGGCTCGGCGGTCGCCTGATGCGCGAGGCCCTGCGGCGTGCGCGGGAGCTCGGCCATTCTGCCGTGCTGCTCGTCGGCGACGCGCCCTATTACGAGCGCTTCGGGTTCTCCCGCGAAGCGACCGACGCATTGTGGCTCCCGGGTCCCTACGAGCGGGATCGTTTCCTCGCGCTCGAACTCCTGCCCGGCACCCTCCAGGGCGCACGCGGACTCGTCTCTGCAACGGGCGAGTTCCAGGAGCGCCCGAATCTCGCGGTGCTCGTGGCGGCTGCCAACGCCAACACGCCGCCGGCACACCGAGCCGCGTAAGCCCCGCGAAAACAGCGCGGCCGAGCGGAAGCGCTACCCGCGCGCCCTGCTGGAACATTGACGTGCGTCGCGCCTGACCTTAGGTGCGGCGCATCGTCCCGTCGCCCGAGCGAGCGCAGATGTCGTTCTGCGAGCGAATCGGAGCCGTCTTGATCCGAATGCCGCATATCGGCGTTCCTGCCGGATACGACCGGAACTGCTACCTCGAACAGGAGAAACTCGATGACCTTCTGGCCCGTGCACGGTCATATCTCCGGCCCGATCGTGATGATCGGCTTCGGCTCTATCGGCCGAGGCATGCTGCCACTCATCGAACGGCACTTCACCTTCGACAAGGACCGGTTCACGGTGATCGATCCGAAGGATGCCGAGCGCGAACTGCTCGATGAGCGCGGCGCACGTTTCGTGCAGAAGGCTCTTACGCCGGACAATTACCGCGAGATCCTCACGCCTCTGCTCACGGAAGGCGGCGGGCAGGGTTTCTGCGTCAACGTCTCGGTCGATACCTCCTCTCGCGCCATCATGGAGCTCTGCCGCGAGCTCGGCGCGCTCTATATCGATACGGTCGCGGAACCGTGGGCGGGCTTCTATCTCGATGAGAATGCCAGTCCCGCCGCACGCACGAATTACGTGCTGCGCGAGAACATCCTCGAGGCACGCCGGCTAAGACCCGGCGGAACGACGGCGGTGTCGTGCTGTGGCGCCAATCCCGGGATGGTGTCCTGGCTCGTGAAGCAGGCGCTCCTCAATGTCGCGAAGGATGTCGGCATCGAGCACGACGAGCCGCGCTCCCGGGAGGAATGGGCACGCCTCATGCAGCGCGTCGGCGTAAAGGGAATTCATATCGCGGAGCGCGATACACAGCGGGCCAAGGACGAGAAGTTGATGCAGGAATTCGTGAACACGTGGTCCGTCGAGGGCTTCGTGGCCGAAGGCCTGCAGCCGTCGGAACTCGGCTGGGGTACCCACGAGAAATGGATGCCGGAGAACGCGCGAACGCACGAGACCGGCTCTCAGGCGGCGATCTATCTGCTTCAGCCCGGCGCGAACACGCGTGTCCGGACCTGGACCCCGACCGCACAGGCGCAATACGGCTTTCTCGTCACACATAACGAGTCAATCTCGATCGCCGATTACTACACGCTCCGCGAGGGAGACCGCGTGGTGTACCGGCCGACCTGTCACTATGCCTATCATCCCTGCAACGAGGCGATTCTCTCTCTGCACGAGATGTTCGGCCAGGCCGGACGCCCGCAGGAAGTGTTTCACATCCTGGACGAGCATGAGATCCTCGACGGCAAAGATGAACTCGGCGTGCTGCTCTATGGCCACGACCGGAATGCCTATTGGTACGGATCGCAGCTTTCCATCGAGGAGACGCGCCGGCTCGCGCCGTATCAGAATGCGACAGGGCTTCAGGTGACCTCTGCCGTGCTCGCCGGCATGGTCTGGGCGCTCGAGAATCCGAACGCCGGCATCGTCGAGGCGGACGAGATGGATTACCGCCGCTGCCTCGAGGTGCAGATGCCCTATCTCGGACCCGTGATCGGTGTTTACACGGACTGGACGCCGCTCACCGGGCGGCCGGGCTTCTTCCCGGAGGATATCGACACGTCCGATCCGTGGCAGTTCCGGAACGTGCTGGTGCAATACTGAGTCTGCGCTACTCTCTGCCCCATCTCTGCGCGCGCGCGAAACGCCAGCCCGCAGAGATGCAAACCCGGTGATGGGACGCAGAACGATGAGAGCACGGGTCAAGTGGGTCGAGGGCATGATGTTCGCCGGAGAATCCGGCAGCGGTCATGCCGTGATCATGGACGGAGCGCCCGAGGCCGGCGGCCGCAATCTCGGCATCCGCCCGATGGAGATGCTCCTCATCGGCCTTGGAGGCTGCACGGCCTTCGACGTCGTGCTCATTCTGAAACGAGGCCGGGAGTCCGTCACGGATTGCGTCGTCGAGATCGAAGCGGAGCGCGCCGAGAGCGACCCGAAGGTCTTCACGCGCATCCATCTGGCCTACACGATCACGGGCCGCAGCCTGTCGTCCGCGAAGGTCGAGCGCGCGATCAAGCTCTCGAAGGAAAAATACTGCTCGGCCTCGGTCATGCTGGGCGCGGTCGCGGAGATGACCCATAGCTGGACTATCGAGGATGAGGCCGACGCCGGCGCAGCCGCGTGAGCTCCACGAGACGAGATCCCTGACCTGACAGCCGAGGTGCGCATGTCCGATCGTTCGAAACCCCTGGAGGGCGCTGGAACACCGGCACCGCTCGTTTCAACCGAATGGCTCGCTGCACATCTCGGCGATCCGCACGTGATCGTGCTCGACATCCGTTCGGCGGAGAGCGGGGGCCGGGAGGCTTTCGAGGCCGGTCACGTTCCAGAGGCCCTCCACAGCGACTATGCTGCCGACGGCTGGCGCGTCGCGGCGGGAGGAGCCGGCGGGCTCCTGCCGGATCGGGATGCCCTGGCTGCCCTTTTCGGCCGTCTCGGCGTGACGCCAGGCGACCATATCGTTGTCGTGTCGGCAGGCACCTCGACGAGCGACTTCAGCGCAGCCGCGCGCGTATATTGGACCTTCAAGGTCGCGGGCCACGAGCGGGTCTCGATCCTGGATGGCGGCTACGCTGCCTGGACCGGGGCGGGTGGGCCTGTCGTGCAGGGGGCGCCAGCTCGTCGCGAAGCTTCCTCGTATCCGGTCCGTATCCAGGAGGAATTGCGGGCGAAGCTCGCCGATGTCGAGCAGGCTCTCGAACGCAAACAGGACGTACTGGTCGATGGCCGGTCGCGCGCCCAGTTCGAGGGGCTGGACAAGAGCCCTCAGGCTGTCCGGCCGGGGCGTCTGCCCGGCGCTGTCCATATCGATCACAGCTGGGCCTTCGAGCCCGGCACGGCGCGGCTGCGGCCTGCCCGTGAACTCGACGAACTCTTTTCGTCCGTGCCCGAAGGACCGGTCGTGAGCTATTGCAACACGGGGCACCTCGCATCGACGAACTGGTTCATTCTTTCGGAGGTCCTGAAGCGTTCCGGAGTGTCGCTTTACGACGGCTCGATGTCGGAATGGACGCAGGACCCGAAGCGCCCGGTCGAAGTTGGACCGAGCGATGACGCGAAGTCATCGTGAGCCGAAGGCGGTGCGCACCACTCCTTCCACCAACCTGTCATGCGAGTCGCTGGCGAAGTGATCTGTCCGTCGACGGGTAGATTGCTTCACTGCGTTCGCAATGACGAAGAGGGCGTAAGAGCGGGAGGTGCAGGGCCGGAACCGGAGCAGCGCCGGGCCCACTGCCGTTCTTGCGCGCCGCGGGCGTGATGCACTGCCCGTCCCATTGCACTCCCGTCATTGCGAGCCGGAGGCGAAGCAATCTACCCCTCGACGAATTCGCTCCTGGATCGCTTCGCTCCGCTTGTAACGACGAAGTGGACATGAGTGAGGGACGTGCGCTCCGGAAACGACAATAAATTCCGGCTTCACTGCGCCGTTGCGCGTCGCAGACCTGATGGTCACAGTGATTGCATCCGAATCGATAATCCACTGTCTCACGCCCGGAGCAATCTCTTGACGGGCGACTATCGCGACTCTGAAGGGTGCACCACCACGGTCGCGGTCATGCCGGCGCTGAGCCGAACGTGATCGGGCACCCGGTCGAGGGCGATCCGAACGGGAACGCGCTGCGCCAGGCGCACCCAGCTGAACGTCGGATTGATGTTGGCGATGAGACTGTCGGAGACCTGCATCATCTCCCGGTCCGCGATCGCGCGTGAGACGCTGTCCACATGACCGTCGATGTCCTCCGAAAAACCCATCAAGCGGACGGTTGCCTTGTCGCCTTCGCGCAGGTTGCGGATCTTGGTTTCCTCGAAATAGCCCGCCACGTAGAACGAATCGCTGTCCACGAGGGCGAGCAGTGCCCGTCCCGCAGTAGCATAGTCGCCGGCATCGACCTGGAGATTCGTGACGAATCCATTCACCGGCGAGGAGACTTGCGTGCGATCCAGGTTTAGCCGGGCAGTGTTGAGCGCGGCAAGCGCTTGGTCGTAGGCCGCCTCGGCTGTCGCGACCGCGGTCTCGGCCTGTTCGCGGGCTTCCACGGTGATCGCGGTGCTCGTCAGGCGCATACGCCGCTCCAGCTCGCGCCGGCGCTGATCCAGTTCCCGCTCTCGCCCCTGCACGTTGGCCTCGGCTTGCGACAGCGCGAAGCGGTAACGCTCCGGGTCGATGGTGAAGAGGAGGTCACCTTTCTTCACCGCCTGGTTGTCCTTCACTCGGACATCCGCGACGGTCCCCGAAACGTCCGGCGCGATCTCCACGATATTCGCATGGACGCGACCATCCCGGGTCCAGGGATTTCGCGTGTAGGACTGCCATGCAAACCACGCCGCAGCGGCAGCCACGGCGACCACCAGCGTCGTGACGACAACACGCACAATTGGGGAAACGGACACGAGGGAAGATCCTAACCGAACACGATCGTGATGCAGAACGACAGGATGAGAACATAGAGTGCGGTGTTGAACAGCGCCGGGTGCCACACGAAGCGGTAGATGCCTGCCCAGACGAGCCACCGGCGAAGCACCAGCCAGAACAAAGCTGCCGCCGCCGCATAAGCAAGGACGGGAGGCCAATACACACCGAAGAGATCGAATTCCTTGATCATGCCGGGAATCCCTGGCGGAGAACAGCAGGTACTGGAGACTGACGGGCGCTGCCGAAGAGATCGGCATGTCGATAGAGCGTGCCACTGATCGCGATAAGCGACGTGAGCAGATCCGCGGCCTGTTGACTGGGCTGTGCGAGCAGAAGCACGACGGCATCGTCGATTTCGTGCAAAGGACCGCTGTCGCCCGCGCCGGATCTCAATGCACCAAAGTGATATCCCAGACCGTCGAGGACACGGTCGATAGCCACGGCGACATCGCGGGCAACATGATTGCGGGCCGTCTTGAGCAGCATGATGTTGAAGCTGACCCGCAGGGCCGCCAGGGTGCTGCGCATCAGGGCCCGCTGATCGGGCTGTGATGCATCGAGGCGGGAGAAAAGCGCGTTGATGCGATCGAACATCCGGCTTGCGAAGCGGTCGCGGCTGACAGGGGCTTGAGAGACAGCCAAGCGCTCGAGATCTCGCAGGACGCCACGCCGAATGCGCCGGACCATCCATTCGACGCCGAGGGGACGCAACAACCTGAACATCAGAATCCCGATTCCAATGCCCCCAAGAAGGGCAAGACTCGAATTGGCGAAGCCCGCCAGGTCCGGCGGACTCCGCGTGTTGGTGAGGCCGAGGAACGCTATCAGATTGAGGCCAAGCGGCGTGACCTTGAGGCCGATGCGCGGCAAGCCGAGAACGATGCCGAAGGGCAGGTAGAAAGGCACAAGGGCGATGATGAGGGATGTAAAGCCGTCGATGGCCGGAAAGACGGCGAACATGTAGATTGCAGCGAAGATGACCGAGAGCAGCGTCATGCGCAGGAAGTTGGCTGCCGAGGTGGCTGGGTCGTCCAATGCTCCGAGAATGCTGCAGATCACGCCACTGAAGATCACGGCCGTGCTTCCCTGCGACCATCCAGAGGCGATCCAGAACGCAGCCGTCACGAGTACCGCGGTGGCGGAGATGGATCCGGCCACCAACGCGAACGTGACGTCTCGGTAGCGTGCCGTCGAGGGGGCGGCCTCGGACAGGCTCACCGGCCTGTCCGAGAGCAAGGCTTCGCGCAGGTCGATGATCCGCTGCCAGGTCGCCAGCAGATCGCCCATGCGCAGGAGGACGTTGCGCACTGGGATGGTCTCGTGATCGCGCACCATGTCGTCGAAGGTCGGCAACCGGCGCAATGCCTCCTGCCGCAGCTGCTCGGTTGCCGCTTCCAGGTCCGGATCGATCCGGGCTCGATCCGCCTGCTGGAGCCGGGCGGCTGTCCGGCCGAGAATGTCCAGCAGGGCCTCATACTTGGCCGGTGCTCGGTTTCGCAGCAGCTCCAGGCGGTCGTTGATCGAAACCAGGATGGACAGCAAAGACAGCAGGTTCCCCTGCAGATGCCGTACCACGTCGCCGGCAGCCCTGACCGAAGGCGTATCGAAACCCGCGTAGATCCTCAGATTGTCGAGCGCAATCACATCGGCGATCATCTTCCGCTGGTCCGCGAGAACCTTATCCTCCTGGCTCTCGCCACGCAGCACGTCGCCCATCCAGTCGGCCACCGCCGTGGTCGTGGTGTTGACAGAGGTCTTCAGCGCTACGCCGGCCGTCCGGGGAAATACCACCTGACTGACCAGGGTCGCGCAGCCGATCCCCAAGATGATCTCGAGGCAGCGGCCGACTGCGTAGTCAAAGGCGGTCTCTGGCGCGAGGGCGGCTGGAACGCCGATGATCGCAGCGGTATAGCCCGACAGCATGGCGCCATAGGCCGCCGGAGCATCGCGCAACAGCACGGACGTGAAGGTGCCGGCGCCGATCCAGAGCGCGAGACATGTCAGGAACAGCGAAGGGCTTTGTGCGAAGGCCGCCACGAGAGCGAGCGCCACGGTAGCACCGACCACGGTACCGATGACACGGAACAGGGACTTCGCTACCACCATTCCGGCAATGGGCTGGGAGACGACGAACACCGTCAGCATGGCCCAGGTGGGTTGCGTCAGCTCCAGCGCGAAGGCGACGTAGAGAGCCAGCGCGGCCGCACCGAACGTCTTGATCGAGAACATCACATCTCGCCAGGTCGGTTGCGCCATCGAACTCGCTTCCGGCTGTTGCAGGTGTGCGATCGGGAAGCTCCGTCCGGATAGGACCGGGACTGGCTCCCGAGATCATCTGGGGCCGCATTCAGAATGACCCAGCCGATGGACGTGTTCCGTGCCACGGGGACCTGATGCATCGGGAAAGCAGGTCGACCCCGGCCGTGAGGCTGAAGCGCTCTCGCAGCGCGGTCGAATGCGACCGCTCGCGAACGGCTATGCAGACCGGATCCGGCCCATATCGGACCTCGTGCCCTGAACCGCCCTTTCGGAGGTTATGCCCGCGGGCCAGCATCGCCACGGTTATCCGTGAGCTGCCATTGCTCGTCAGGACCAACCTACGCCGGACCTCGCCTGGACCGAAATCCAGACAAGAATGGCCGGAGCGGAGAGGAGCCTCTTGTTCCGTGGAGGGATTTGCCGCCATGGTCCGTATGGACCGCCCGAACGCAACGGATTCTGTATGGGCCTACTCGAAATTGGGGAACAGGCGCTGAACGGGCTTATCATCAGCACGTTCTACGCCCTGATCGCGCTCGGCCTCGCCATCATCTTCGGTGTCCTGCGCATCGTGAACTTCGCCCATGGCGAGTTCTACATGCTCGGCGGATATGCGGCGTATCTCGTCGTGAGCGTCCTGGGGATGCCACCCATCATCGGTGTGATGGCAGCCACCGCCGCTCTCCTCGTCTTCGGCATGCTCATCGAGCAGGCACTGATCCGTCCCGTCTACGAGGGGAAGGTCGACCGGCCGGACGAATACGCCATCATGATCACGTTCGTCCTGTCGGTGCTCCTGGTCAATCTCGCGAACAGCGTGTTCGGGCCTTGGCCGCAGCGCCCGGCGCCGATCTATCGCGGCCGCGTGGAACTCGGCGAACTCATCGTGAGTGGCGATCGCCTGGCTGCGGCCGGCGCTGCAATGGTTCTGATCGTCGGTGTGATCCTGGTGCTGCGCTACACGTGGATGGGGCGCGCCGTCCGGGCAGTCAGCCAGGATCGTGCGGCCGCGGAGATTCTCGGGGTGAATATCGATCGCACCTCGATGCTTGCCTTCGGTGCGGGTGCGGCTCTTGCCGGTGCCGCCGGAGCGCTCATCGGACCGGTGTTCAACGTCACGCCGCCAATGGGCATCATTCCGTCCATCAAAGCCTATATCGTGGTCGTGCTTGGCGGACTCGGGTCCGTTCCCGGCGCCCTCGTCGGGGCGCTGATCCTCGGACAGGTCGAAAGCTTTGCAACGGTGCTCATCCCCGACACCTCGCGGGCGCTGGCGTACAAGGATGCTTATGGCCTGGTCGTTCTGATCGTCGTCCTCCTGTTGCGCCCTCAGGGCCTCTTCGGCCGAAAGGAGCGCCGGGCATGAAGTCCGCTCGCACGGGATCGGTTCTCTTCGGCATAGCCGTCTTTGGCGGGCTGGCGCTGCTGCCGTTCGCCGGGCTCCAGGAGTACTGGATCTACACGCTCACGATCGGCTTCTATTACGCCATCCTCGCGGCAAGCTGGTCTCTCCTCGTGGGGTATGTCGGCCGTATCAGCTTTGCGCAGGCAGCCATGAGCGGACTTGGCGCCTATGCATCGGCCCTGACCGTGTTGCATCTCGGCTGGCCGCTGCTGTTATCGCTCACCGCCGGAATCCTGCTCGCAGGCGTGGTCGGGCTTTTCATCGGCTGGCTGACGCTGCGCCTCCACGGAGCCTATCTCGGGCTCACCACGATCGCCTTCTCGGAAATCCTCCGCATCGCCGTAACGGCGGAGCATGACGTGACGGCGGGGAGCCTGGGCCTCCGGGCATCCCCCCTCATCCCCGGCGGCAGCGTTACGACCTACTACTACGTTTTTCTCGCGGCGACCGTCTTCTGCCTGGTGCTGATGCTGCTCCTGCTGCGCTCACGCATCGGGCTGTTCTTTCAGGCGATCCGGGAGGATGAAGACGGCGCAGCGAGCCTCGGAGTCGAGGTGACGACCTGGAAGATCGTTGCCTTCGCGACCTCGAGCGCCTTTGCAGGCTTCGCGGGCGGCTTGTACGCTCACTTCGTGCAACTGATCACTCCTTCGATGATGTCCCTGCAGGAAATGGGCTACGTGATCTCGATGGCGGTCATCGGGGGCTTCCACAACGTCCTATATGCCGCTCTCGGCGGCCTCATGCTTCAGCTTGCCCTCGAGGCGTTACGCAGCGCGGGTGAATGGCGTCTCGTGGTCTTTGGCCTGGCGGCGATCCTCGTTCTGCGTTTCGCGCCGAACGGCGTGTTCGGCACACTGGCGGCCCTGGTGACGCAAAGGGGGCGGAGGCGGTGAGTGCACAACTGACGGTCAGCGGCCTGAGAAAGCAGTTCGGCGGCCTCGTTGCTCTCGATCATATCGATTTGACCGTCGACAGGGGAGAACTCGTCGGGCTCATCGGCCCCAATGGCTCCGGCAAGACGACTCTGCTGAACATCGTCGGCGGGTATTATGCGCCGAGCGCCGGATCAGTGTATTTCGAGGGGCAGAGGATCGACGGCGTGGCGCCGAGCCGGCTTGCGCGACTCGGGATCGGCCGATCGTTCCAGGTCACGAAGGTGTTCCGGCGGCTGAGCGTCCTCGAGAACATGCAGGTCTCGGCGCTCACGGACTGGAAAGTGTCCCGAAACCAGGCCAGGGATCTGGCGCTGGAGGCTCTGGACTCGCTCAATCTCTCACGCCTCGCGCAGGAGCGGGCAGGGCGGCTCTCCGGCGGGCAGGCGAAGCTCCTGGAGTTCGGGCGCATTATGATGCTCAAGCCGAAGCTCGTTCTCCTCGATGAGCCGTTCGGCGGCGTTCATCCCGAACTCAAGCGCTTCATGTACGACACGATCCGCGCATGGAACGCGCGCGGGGTCACCATCATTCTGATCAGCCACGACATGGGCTCGATCTTCGGACTGTGCCGACGGGTCATTACGCTCAGCTATGGCGAGATCATCGCGGATGGCGATCCTGAGACCGTGCGCAATCATCCCGCCGTTCTCGAAGCCTATCTGGGGGACCACCATGCAGCTTGAGGTGCATGACGTCTCTGCCGGATATCAGCGCGATATCGATATCCTGCGAGGCGTTTCCGTCACCGCGCGGCCCCGGCAGCTTACGACGATCATCGGCGCAAACGGCGTCGGCAAGTCGACGCTGCTGAAGACCATCATCGGGCAGCTGCGTCCTCATAAAGGTCGGATTGCCTATGACGGCCATGACCTGGCGCAAATGCCGACCCGCGACCTCGTGCGGATCGGCATTGCATACGTCGCTCAGGGGCATGCCCTATTCAGGGACATGACGGTTGCCGAGAACATCGAGATGGCGACCTGGAGCTTCCGCCACGATCGGCCGCGGGCGAAAGCAGCCGTCGAGCGCGTATACGAGCGTGCCTCTTACCTCAGGACCTTTGCCGGACGGCGAGCCGGACTGATGTCGGGCGGGCAGCAACGCCTCATGCAGCTCGAGCTCGCCCTGATGAGCGATCCCGGTCTGATCCTCATCGACGAGCCGACCGTCGGACTCGATCCGAAGCGCGCGGGAGTGATGTACGACCATCTTCGCCGTCTCGTCGTCGAAGAGGGACGGACGATCCTCATGGTCGATCAGAACGTCATCGCAGGCGTGGATGTCGCTGACTACATCTACGTTCTCGAACTCGGCACCAACAAGATCGAAGGCACGAAAGCGACCTTCGACGCAGAGTATCGCGACACCATTGCAGAGTGGCTGCTCTGATTCCGCAGTATGCGCGCTGCCTACTTCCGTCCTTGCGGGCCGCAGTCATCAAGCCTGATGCGGACCCACTGTCGTCCTTGCGAGCTGCGGGCGGCGCGCACAGCCCTTTCCCACCGCACTTCCGTCCTTGCGAGCCGCAGGCGAAGCAATCTACCCGTCGACGGATGCGCTCCTGGATGGCTTCACTGCGTTCGCCATGACGGGGTGGTATGAGGACAGGGGACCACTGCCGGAGACGGAAGTAGACGCCGGACCCGCTCCCGTCATTGCTGCATTGTGCGTTTTTCATGAGCGCGAAGAAAAACCCCGCCGTCCGACAGCGGGGTTTCCGGTGCCTCAGAGCAGAAATCGCGTCATGGCTTCAGGATCAGCTTATCGACCGTCGCCTGGGAGCGCGGCCAGAGGATAGCTGCGTCCGCCGGGGTCTGGTTCGGCTTGGTGTACTGGATGACGAAGATCGGCACCTCCGGCCATTGCTGGAACTTCCAGGCGGGTTCTTCCGTCTGCGGGAAGTAGATGGTTCCGCGAGTCCCCTCCCATTTCAGGTCGCGCAGGGCTTTCTGGATCGCGACCCGATCGGCACTGCCGGCCTTCTTGATTGCTTCGGCAACCACCATAATGCCGTCGTAGCCTTCCATCGAGACGGCGTTGGCCGGACGCTTGAATTTGGCTTCGAACGCCTTGGTGAAGGAGCGTGACAGGGGAGTGTCGGGCCTGCCAGGAAGCCCGGCGGGATTCGCGATCACTCCGACCCCTCCCTCTCCGACGACGTTCCAGAATTCCGGTTCGAGGGCATCCGACCCGGCCGCGAAAATGGCCGTCGTCTTGCTCGGAGCGATGCCAAGATCGTAGGCTTGGCGGAGCATCAGGAGAAGGTTGGAACCCGTGAAGCCCGCAACGATGAGATCGGGTTGCGGATTCGCCCGCTTCAGCTGAAGGAACTGCGGGGTGAAGTCGCTGACTGTCCGCTCCGCCGTGAACGACGTTACTTTCGCTCCGGTGTCCTTGAGGTTCTTCGTGAAGACGTCGATGATCCCGAAACCCCAATCCGAATTCTCGGCAATGATCGCGATGTTCTTGAAGCCGACCTCTTTCACCCAGTCTGCGGCGATGGAGTAGACGAGCGAATTTGCAACGGTGATCCGGAAGACCTGCGGGATCTTCGCCCCGGTGACCGCATCCGCCCAGCATTCGTCGGCTATGAAGGCCATGTCGTATTTCTTCGCCAAGGGGCCGACGGCAGTGCAGACGGCGCTGTGCGCCGCACCGGTCATTGCAACGACCTCCTCCTTCGAGGCTAGCCGCTCGAAGGCTGCGATTCCCTTCTCGGGAACCCCGGAGGTGTCCTCGACGACGACTTCGACCTTCTTGCCCAGAAGACCGCCATTGGCGTTGATCTCGTCGACTGCGATCGCCATGCCGTCCCGAAGGGATTCACCATTCTGAACGCCTCCCGGGGGCGAAAGAGGTGCAAGGCCTCCGATCTTGATCGTCTCCTGCGCAGCTGCAGGGCCAAGAGCCGCGAGAGCCGCGATAGCTGCGGCCGTTGCCAGCCTGATGATGGTCATGTCTTGCTCTCCTCCGAGCATTCCCGCCCCGTATGGGTGGGGCGACGAACTTCATGATCAATCAGGAGGCTGTGACGCGCAATGAGATCCCGCGGGACATTCCATGGTGTTCAGGGCGATCCGGCGGGACAGGCCGGGTGCCCATCAAACCCGGTCCAGCGCCTCGATGAGATCGTCGATCAGATCGTCTTCGTGCTCGAGGCCGATGGACAAGCGCACGAGCCCCTCCGAGACGCCCATTTCGAGACGTTCCTTAGGCGTGAAGCGCTGGTGGGTCGTCGTGGCAGGATGTGTGATCAGGCTCTTCGCATCGCCGAGATTGTTCGAGATCCTGATCAGGTGAAGTGCATTCAGGAACCGGAAGGCGCCGGCCTTTTCGCCGGCAATCTCGAGGGCGATGAGCGTTGATCCGCCGCTCATCTGCCTCGCGATGATGTCCGCTTGTGGGTGATCGGGCCGGCCAGGATAGATGAGTCGCTTGACCTTGGGATGACCTGCGATCGCATCGGCGACCCTGCCGGCGGTCGCAGTCTGTCGCTCGATGCGCAGCGACAGGGTTTCGAGGCTCTTCAGCAGCACCCAGGCATTGAAGGGCGACATCGCCGGCCCGGTCTGGCGGAGCAGAGTATGGACATGGTTCTGGATGAACTCGTTCGAGCCCAGAATCACGCCGCCCAGGCAACGCCCTTGTCCGTCGATGTGCTTTGTTGCGGAATACACGACGCAATCCGCCCCCAGGGCGAGGGGCTTCTGCCAGACGGGCGTGGAGAACACGTTGTCGACGACCAGCGTGGCGCCGACCTCGCGCGCGATCCCGGCAACGGCCGCGATATCGATGACCTCCAGCGTCGGATTTGCAGGACTCTCGAGGAAGAGCACCTTCGTTTCGGGGCGCAGGGCTGCCCTCCACTCGGCCAGGTTGGTGCCGTCGACCAGAGTGGATGCGACGCCGAAACGAGGCAGCAACTCGGCGATCACATAGCGGCAGGAACCGAACAGGGCGCGAGCTGCGACCACGTGATCCCCGGCCCTTAGGAGGCCCATCAGGGCTGTCGTCACCGCAGCCATGCCCGATGCCGTTGCCCGGGCGGCTTCGGCGCCCTCGAACGCCGCGATGCGCTTCTCGAACATGGAGACGGTCGGATTCGAGAACCGGGCGTACAGGAAACCAGGACTCTCGCCCTTGAAGCGCGCTTCGCATTCTTCGGCGCTGGCATAGACATGGCCCTGCGTCAGGAACAAGGCCTCGGAGGTCTCGCCAAACTCTGACCGCAGGATGCCCTCATGAACGAGGCGGGTTTCGGGGCGGTAACCTGGAGGGGAATGGTCGGTCATGTGTGCGCTCCTCGTCGAGATGGCTTGCCACTCGCCGAGTCATTGCACAACAGGACATTTCACGTAATTAGGTGTGATTTGAAATAAATCACGTTTTGAATTGACATTTTGCTTCCGAGACCCAACATGCCGGTAGACGGCGTCGGACCGACGACCTCGTGCGCGTCCGACAACCGACGGCTTCGTCGCGCGTTGTCGGGTGATGACCTCACGAGGAGGGGACCATGGGCTGCTGCGACCAACCATTCACTTTCGAGCCGGAACAGGGTGGGGGCGATCCTCCGAAGCTCAGCCGTCGCGGTCTCCTGAAAGGGGCCGGCGCGGCAGCCGGCGCGCTGGCGACCCTCGGTGGCCGGGCCGCTGCCCAGGCCAAGCCGATCAAGCTCGCCTTTTGCAGCCAGCTTCTCTGCGTCGTTCCTTACGAGGTCGCCCGCGCCGGCGGTCACTTCGCGAACGAAGGGCTCGATGTCGAGCTGGTCTATACCCGCGGCGGGAATGCCGCGATGCAGTCTCTCGTTGGCTCGGCCGTGGATTACGCGGCCACCTCGCTCGATGTGGCCCTCCAGGCTTATGTCCGTGGAGCCGATATCCGGCGCTTTGCGACGACGGGGCGTCTGCCGCTCTTTGCCATCGCAACGGCACCGCGCCGCGCGGACGAGATCCAGCGGATCGAGGATCTTGCGGGCCGGACGGTCGGGGTCTCCGCTCTCGGCAATGCGGACCATGCCCTGATGCTGTACCTGCTCCGGCGGGCCAATGTCGATCCGACCAAGGTGCAATTCGCGACGCTGGGCCCGAACCTTCTCGAGGCCCTTCGTCAGGGGCAGGTCGATGCGGGGCTCGTGCAGGAGCCGGCGCTGACGCTGGTGCAGAAAGCCGGCGGCCGTGTGCTCATGAACGCAATGGACTCGAAGGACGCGGAACGCTTCCTCGGCGGTTCCTACGAGTTCATGGGCGTGGCGGTCCGCACGCCGGAAATCCCGGCCCGGCGGGAGGAAATGGAGAAGCTCGCGCGGGCCCTGCGAAACGGTCTGCAGGCCCTACAGGCGATGTCCCCGGAGGACCTCGTCAAGGCTCTGCCCCGCGAGCTCACGACCGGAGCGGACGTCAGTGAATTGCGAGAGGTGATCGCACGCTACCGGGGTTCGCTCTACCCGACGTCGGTCGCCATCGATCTCGAAGCCTCGAACCGTGTGGCTGAAAGCCTGAAGGTCGCGGGCCTCATCCCGCAGGGCGCGAATACGACGGGCCTATACGACACATCCATCGTGGGAGCAGGTTGATGCTGCGTGCGCAGAAGGTAACTCTTTCCTATGGGGCCGAGCCGGTCCTCGAGGGAGCCAGCCTCTCGGTCGATGCCGGTCAGTTCGTGAGCCTCGTGGGCCCTTCGGGCTCGGGGAAGAGCAGCCTTTTGCGCGCCATCATGGGGCTGCAGGAGATCTCGTCCGGCCGGATCGAAACCACTGGTTTGGAAGAGGGGCAGATCGGCATCCTGTTCCAGGATGACGCGCTGCTGCCATGGCGCACGGCGATCGAGAACGTCGCGCTCGGCTTGCGCCTTCGCGGGAAGGACAGCCGCGAGGCCGCCGAGGAGGCCCGAGCATGGCTCGATCGGCTCGGGCTTGCCGGACTCGGCGGACGCTATCCTCGCGAACTCAGCGGCGGCCAGCGAAAGCGCGTCGCTCTCGCACAGGTGCTCGCCCGGAAGCCGCGCCTGCTCCTGATGGACGAGCCCTTCGCCTCGCTCGATGCGATTGTGCGCGCACGCGTCACGCAGGACGTTGTCGACCTCGTCGAGAGCGAGGGCATCGGCGTGCTTCTCGTCACGCACGATCTCGAGGAGGCCATTGCCCTCTCGGACGTGGTGTATCTGCTGTCGAATGGGCCTCGGGCTCACATCTCACACAGCTACACGGTTCGCATTCCGCGACCCCGCAACCTCGTGAAGGCGAGGGCGCATCCGAGCTTCGCGCCTCTTTACGAACGCCTCTGGTCCGATCTCTCCGAGGTCGTCGATGGGCCGCGGGAGATCCGCGAGGCGGCATGATTCCGGCGGCAACGCTGCGCTCACCACGTGATCACTGAACGGAAACACATGAGCTTTCTCGATCGAGTCTGGATCCGGCAGCTTGCCGCTCTCGTTGTCGCGCTCGCGATCTGGGAGGCCGCGGGGCGCGCCGGGTGGCTCAATCCACTTTATGCGCCGGCCCCGAGCCAGATCGGCTTCGCGCTCTTCGATCTGTTCACGCAGGGCAATATCTGGCCGCATCTCGAAGCAACCTTCGGGGCTGCACTCGGTGGGCTGATTCTCGGCATCGCCGTCGGCGTTGTGCTCGGTGCTGCAGCAGCGCTCATTCCTATTGTTGCGGAGTTGCTCGAACCCGTCATGATGATGCTCAATGCGGTGCCTCGCGTCGTGCTGGCGCCGCTCTGCGTCGTCTGGTTCGGCATCGGATTGGGCTCCAAGATCGCGCTGGCCTTCGTGCTCGTAGCCGTCCTCGTGTTCTTCACCGTCTATACGGGCATCAAGCAGGTGGATCGCCGCCTCGTCGAACGCGTCCGCACCCTGGGCGGCGGCCGGTGGACGATCCTGCGCGAAGTCTACCTGCCGTTCGTCACGGCCTGGATCATGGGCAACCTCAAGGTCGCCGTCGGCTTCGCCTTCACGGGCGCCGTCGTGGGCGAATTCGTGGGCGCGAGCCGAGGTCTCGGCTATCTCCTGTCCTTTGCGCAGAGCACCTACAACTCGGCCTTGATGTTAGCGCTGGTCTTCCTGATCATGGCCTTCGTGCTCGCGATCTTCGCCGCGGCCGGAAAGCTCGAGCAGCGCCTGCTCCGCTGGCGGTGAAGCCCGCGTGGCATCACGAGGAGATTCATGATGAAGGTTGCCTATGTGTTCGCCACGCCCAATGCCGCGACCTACAAGCTCGCGACGATGATCCTTCCTCAGCTCGAGAAAGGCATTCACGGGGCGGACGTCGTCGGCATGATGTTCTTCGACGACAACCTGTTCTGCCTCCGACAGGGAGATCCAGTCGGTGAACGTCTCGCGAGGATCGCAAAGGAGAAGAACATTCTTCTGATGGTGTGCGATCAATGTGCCGTCCAGCGCAATGTAGCCGAAGGCACCTTCGAGATGTGCGGCACAGGCTCGGTCACCGCAAAGGGCCTCGTCGACGGCGTTGTGGCCGGGTGCTTTCCGCAACTCTACGGCGCTCTAGCCGGCAGCCCGCCGGATTACGTCATCACGCTGTGATGACAATTGCGATTGCTTTCTCCGTCGTGGTGAGTCGCCGCAATCCAGCCTGACGCGGATCCACTTCGTCATTGCGAGCCGCAGGCGAAGCAATCTACCCTTCGATCCGTGCGCTGTTGAATCGCTTCGCTCCTCTCGCAGTAACGGAAGTGCGCTCGGAGTCTACTTCCGTTACCGGTGTTAGTCCTCGCGCTCTTATGCCCTCTTCGTCATTGCGAACGAAGTGAAGCAATCCAGGAGCGCGTCCGTCCACGGGTAGATTGCTTCGCCTCTGGCTCGCAAAGACGACAGTGCGGCGGGAGGGCTGTGCATTACGCCTACGGCACACTATAGCGAACTCGGACTAACCCGCGGCAACAGCCTCGCGCACGTCGGCCTCGGTGACCTCCTCGAGCGGCTTCGAGATCTTGCAGGCCCGTGTGCGCTGACCTGGAACCATCACGAGGATGATCGTTTCGATGCCGGGGCAGGAGGCATCCCGGCAGACGATCTCGTTCACGGAAACGCTTGCAGTACCACCGAGCACCGCAGCCGCCCATTCGCGGATCTGCGCAATAGCTCCAGTTTCGGCTCGCCGCGGTCGGAACGCGCCGAGCCACGTCCGCCAACCGCTCGCTTCACTCCTCATCACGAGGGTAGAGCAAGAATGCCCGCGCGGCCGTCCTGTGCCCCGAAGGCGAAGTGCTTGCCGGACTTGTCCCAGGCCATAGCCGTGATGCCGCTGCCGGGGACGGCTTGGCGCACGAGGAGTTCCGCGGCATCCGTGAGGCGAACCAGCAGCACGCAGCCATCCTCGTAGCCCACAGCCAGGATGAGAGTGTTGGGGTGGAACGCGACCTGGGTCACCTTGGCGGGCCGCACGCCGCATTCCCGGGGCTGCTTGCCCATGGGGCCTTCCTTGCTCTCGAAAGGCCAGATGATGGCGGCTTCGGCCCCGGAGGTCGCGAGCCATTTGCCGTCTCCCGACCAGGAGAGCGAGCGCGTTTTCGACGGATAGCCGCTCATCCGCATGTGGCCGCGGTCGGGCTGCAGCCGCCATCCGTGCAGGGCGTTCTCCTGCATGGATGTCACCACGAAGCGGCCATCCGGAGACCACGTGATGTCGAGATGGGAGCCCTTCCACTCGAGCAGGTCGGGCTTCGTCTCGAGATTCGGATACCAGAGAGTGCTGCCGCCGTAATGCGCGATCGCGAGGCGATAGCCCTTCGGCGCGAAGCATAGGCCGCGCGCCGTGCTCGCGACCTCGAGGGACTTTTCTCGCCCCTTCTCGTCACGAGCCGTGACGCGCCGTCCGGCCGCGAACGCGACGGCCCCATTCGCCGCGATGGCGATCGCATCGATCCAGGCGCCCTTCGCTTCCGTGAGGGTCTCCGTCGATCCATCCGCGCGTGTGACGGCGACTCGCCCATCGTCTCCGCCCGTGATGAGCCGTTTCCCGTCGGAGCCCGCGACGAGCACCGCGCCATCGGGATGCGCGGCGATGCGTTGGATCTCTTCGCCTCTCGCAAGGGCGACGGAACCGTCACCGAGCGCGAAACCCGGCGTGTCGCCGAGCCAGGCGACTGTCGTGACATGAGCCTCGAGAGAAAGTCCGACGACTTGCTGGGTGAGAGAAGGAGCGGTACTGGCCGTCATGATGTGCCTATTCTCGGCATGCCCTGGTCACGCCGCGCAAGCCAGGAACTCTGTACGGATCTTGTCGGTGTCGAGGTCGCGGCCGATGAACACCACGCGTGATACACGGTCCTCGTCGGCACGCCATTCGCGCTGAAGATCGCCATCGAGAATCATGTGGACGCCCTGGAATACGAAGCGCCGCGGCTCGTCCGGGAAGGCGACGATGCCCTTGCACCGGAGAATGTTGGGGCCCTCGCGCTGCGTGAGATCGGAGATCCACGGCATGAAGCGCTCGGGGTCGATATCGCCCTCGTGCTTCACCGAAATCGACTGCATGTCCTCGTCGTGATGGTGATGGTGCCCTTCTTCGAGAAACTCGGGCTCCAGCGCGATGATGCGGTCGAGATCGAACGCATTGCGATCGAGGACCTCGCTGATCGGCAAGGCGCAATGATCCGTGCGATGGATGCGTGCATAGGGATTGATCGCGCGGATGCGTTCCTCGACGCCCTTGAGCTCGTCTTCTGAGACGAGATCGATCTTGTTCAGGACGATGACGTCCGCAAAGGCGATCTGGTTTTTCGCCTCCGGCGCATCCGCAAGACGGTCCGAGAGCCATTTCGCATCGGCGACCGTCACCACCGCATCGAGCTTCGCGATGTCGGCCACGTCCTGGTCCATGAAGAACGTCTGGGCCACCGGTGCAGGATCGGCCAGACCGGTTGTCTCCACGATGATCGCGTCGAAGCGGCCTTTCCGCTTCATGAGGCCGTCGAGAATGCGGATCAAGTCTCCGCGCACGGTGCAGCAGATGCACCCGTTGTTCATCTCGAAGACTTCCTCGTCGGCTCCAACCACCAGATCGTTGTCGATTCCGATCTCGCCGAATTCGTTCACGACCACGGCATAGCGCTTGCCATGCGGTTCGGAGAGGATCCGGTTGAGCAGGGTCGTCTTGCCGGCGCCGAGATAGCCGGTGAGGACCGTGACAGGAATCTTGTCGGACATCGTGCTGCGTTCCTGGGGTTCAGGCGGAGGAATCGGGTGGGCGCCCACGGGATTCGGGCGCAATGCTGATGGCCCTAATATTGTAGCGGCTCATGTCAATGTAAGTGCTCCGGCCGACCCTCCGAGGGTCGGGAGTGAGCCAGGCTGCCGATCCGGATGGGCAGCAGGGCTGCCTCGCATCGGGTGAGGAAGACAGGGTGGGGTCGCCTGTTAATACATGGTTAATGTCGGATCCGGGTTCATTAGCTCTGGAATGACACACCAAAACGTGAGTTGTTTCTGATTCAGGGGATCTTCGGCACAGCTGCAATACTTCAGATAATCCTGGCGGAGTTCACGAAATTCATTGATCCAGCACGGAATGCCCCCGATAAGGCGTCGAATCATCGAAAATTGGTCTGGGGAATGGGTTTGATCATCAATCCGAGGGGTACGAGCGGG
>NZ_LN811351.1:64882-159962 GCF_001006805.1 Microvirga massiliensis
GAGCACCTGGCGCGGGACGCGACGGTCGAAATCCTCTCCTTCGACGAGGCGCTCGTGCGCGCGCAGGATCTGCTGGGCCTCCGGATAGGCCTCATGGCCGCCTGACAGCGCCGTCGCCCACGGACCGAACAAATCCCGATCCACGATGATTTCAGGGGCTTTTGCCCCGCTGAGGTCGCCTTTTCACATGGATGCTCCCGCCCACCGCCCGCCGCCTTCGGTCCTTCGTAGATTCCTCGACAACGAGGCCTCGGGCGGTCTGGTGCTGATGGCGGCGGCCGCCCTGGCCCTGGTTGTTGCGAACTCGCCGCTGGCCCCGGCCTATTTCGGCCTGCTCGAGACCGAGGTGTTCGGCCTCAGCGTCCTGCACTGGATCAACGATGCCCTGATGGCGGTGTTCTTCCTGCTCGTCGGGCTCGAGATCAAGCGCGAGGTCCTGGACGGGCAGCTCTCCACCTGGCCGCGGCGCATCCTGCCCGGGGTCGCGGCGCTCGGCGGCATGCTCGTGCCGGCCTTGATCTATGTGGCCTTCAACCGGAGCGATCCGGCCACCCTGCGGGGCTGGGCCATTCCCACCGCCACCGACATCGCCTTCGCGCTCGGGGTTCTGTCCCTGCTCGGCTCGCGGGTGCCGGTCTCGCTCAAGGTGTTCCTGACCGCCCTGGCGATCATCGACGACCTCGGGGCGGTGGTGATCATCGCCCTGTTCTACACGGGGGATCTGTCGCGGCTCGCCCTCGGGAGCGCGGCCGCCGTGGTGGCCGCCCTCGTGGTGATGAACCGGAGCGGCGTCGTGTGGCTCTGGCCCTATCTGCTGCTTGGCCTCGTGCTCTGGTTCTTCGTGCTGCGCTCGGGGGTGCACGCGACCATTGCCGGGGTGGTCCTGGCCCTGACGATCCCCTTGCGTCGGTCGCCCGCCCGCCCCGACGACCTGGCGGGCTCGCCCCTGCACCGGCTCGAGCACGGGCTGCACAACGGGGTGGCGTTTCTCATCATCCCGCTCTTCGGCCTCGCGAATGCCGGCGTGTCGTTCGCGGGGGTGACGGCAGACGTGCTGTTCAACCCCCTCACGCTCGGCGTGGCGATGGGGCTCGTCTTCGGCAAGCTCATCGGCGTGTTCGGGAGCGGCTATCTGGTCATCCGTCTGGGCCTCGCGGATGTCCCCATGGGGGCCGGCAAGCTCCAGTTCCTGGGCATCGCGCTGCTGTGCGGGATCGGCTTCACGATGAGCCTGTTCATCGACATGCTCGCCTTCGCGGAGGACCCGCTGCTCCAGGAGGAGGCGAAGATCGGCATTCTGAGCGGTTCGCTGATCGCCGGCCTGGCGGGATGGGCCGTGTTGCGCGTCGCGCCCCGCGAGATCCCCCCGCCCGGATCCAGGAAGGGAGGCGTGATCCACAAGGCCTGAGTGCCGCGGACGCGCCGGGTCGGATCGCGTCGCGCATCCGCCATTGGGGCGAGGCCCCGGTGAGACCCGATGAAGCATGCCTCCATGGACCAGCGTCGACCCGGAGTCCTTCGATCGGACATCCGTTCAACTTCGTGAACACCGCTGCCCGGGGCCGTTCACTTTCGTGAACATCGTCATGTGCAGGTGCGGAGCGCGCTGCGCGGAAATGGGCCGAATTCCAGTGTTTCCCGGCCTGATTGCCTCCCGGGCATGAACTGGCACGAAAATTTCTAGGGGCTTGTCGAATGACGAAAGCCTCCGTTGATGGTCCTCCTTGCGTTAGTCGCCTTCTGCTTTGTCGCTGCACCCCTGGTGGGATGGCTAGGCCGACGCTCATCGCCACTGGTGGCGGTCGTGCCCGGGTTGCTGTTCCTGGGGTTCTGCACGTTGCTGCCCGCAGTCAGTGCCTGGGCAGTCGTCCAGGAGGCGCACGCCTGGATTCCGAGCCTCGGCGTCGCGGCCTCGTTCCGGGCGGATGGCCTGTCGCTGCTGTTCGCGTTGTTGATCAGCGGGATTGGGGCGGCAGTCTTCCTCTACGCCTCGTCCTACCTGCGGGGCTACGAACGTCTGGCCCGCTTCTACGTCGTGCTGACCCTCTTTATGGGATCGATGCTCGGTGCCGTGCTGGCCGACGATCTCGTCCTCCTCGTCGTGTTCTGGGAACTCACCAGCCTGACCTCCTTCCTGCTGATCGGATTTTCACCCGAGCAGGCTGAATCGCGCCGGGCGGCGCAGCAGGGCTTCCTGGTCACATTCGCGGGTGGGCTGGCGATGCTGGCCGGGGTCATTCTCCTCGGCCATGCGGCCGGCACATTCTCGATCTCTCAAATCCTCGCACGGGGCGACGTCATCGCCGCGCACCCGCTCGCGTCGGTCATCATCGTCCTGATCGCCGCGGGCGCGTTCGCCAAGTCGGCGCAGGCGCCGCTCCATTCATGGCTGGCCAATGCCATGGTTGCGCCGACGCCAGTGTCGGCCTTCCTGCATTCGGCGACCATGGTGAAACTCGGCGTCTACCTGCTGGCGCGCCTGAGTCCCGTCTTCGAGGGACACGGGCTCTGGGTCCCTCTGCTCATGACCTTCGGAGCCGCGACCATGCTGGTGGGCGCGGTGCTGGCACTGCGCGAGACGGACCTTAAGCGTGTTCTCGCCTATTCCACGATCGTCTCGCTCGGGACGATGGTGCTGATGATCGGCATTCCCGGCGACCTGTCGGCCATGGCCGTCGTCACCTTCCTGACCGTCCACGCGCTCTACAGGGCCTGCCTGTTTCTCGTCGCGGGCATCATCGATCACGAGACCGGCACGCGTGACAGCTCCGCGCTCGGCGGCCTGCGTCACTCCATGCCGGTCACGGCTGCAGCGGCCCTGCTCGGCGGGCTCTCCATGGCGGGGCTGCCGCCCTTCATCGGCTTCGCGGCGAAGGAACTCGTCTACGAGACGAGCCTTGGCGCCTCCGCATCGTGGCTGGTTGTAGGTGTGGCGCTCCTCGCCAACGTCGTCATGGTGGTGGTCGCCGGCATCGTGACGGTGCGCTGTTTCCTCGGCGGAGCCGCGCCAACCCCGAAGGCTCCGCACGACCCAGGGGCTGCCATGCTGGCAGGCCCGGTGGCGCTGGCGCTGCTGGGACTCACCTTCGGCATCGCACCCTGGCTGGCCAGCGGCAGCCTCGTGGTGCCGGCCGCGAGCGCGATTGCGGGCCACCCGATCGAGTACAGGCTCTCGCTCTGGCACGGCTTCACGCCGATGATCGCCTTGAGCGTGCTCACCCTCGTCTTGGGCGTGCTCATGTTCCGGCGGTGGGATGGCATGCGGGCGGCACTTGCGGGCGTCGTGCAGATCGATCTCTGGGGACCGGATCGGCTCTACGACCGAGGCATGGACGCGCTGCAGCGCCTCGCGCGCTGGCAAACCGGGGTGATCCAATCGGGAAGCCTGCGGACTTATGCCGGCCATACACTCACGGTCACCGCGCTGGCCGGGGCCGCGATGCTCTTCCTGCGAGATGGATGGGCGCTGCCCTCCTTCTCGGGAAGTCTGGCGCCCGATCTCGTGCTCGTCGTCCTGCTGGCGGCATCGGCCCTGGCCGTCACCGGCGCACGCAATTTCGTGTCCGGAATCGTGGCCGCCGGCATGGTCGGTTTCGCCATCGCCCTGGTCTTCCTGTTCAATGGTGCTCCGGATCTTGCGTTCACCCAGTTCTCGGTGGAAGCCCTCGCCATCGTCATCCTGCTCGCCATTGTCGGCCGCCTGCCGTTCCGCGAGCGGGACTACCGAAGCCGAGACGAGCGCCTGCGTGATGCTGCCATAGCGATCGGCACCGGCCTGGTGGCGACGCTCGTGCTCCTGAGCGTTCTGGCGCAACCCTTCGACGAGAGGCTCTCCGACTTCTTTCGGCAGGCGAGCGTCCCGCAGGCACACGGGCGCAACCTCGTCAACGTCATCATCGTGGATTTCCGCGCCCTCGACACGCTGGGCGAGATCACCGTGCTCGGGCTCGCGGCAATCGCGGCTGCCGCCGTGATCGTCGGATTGAGGCGCAAGACGGAAGGACGGCCATCATGAACTCCCTCATCCTGCGAACGACCAGCCGGGCGGTCCTGCCGACTGCCCTGATCTTCTCCATCTACGTGCTCCTTCGAGGGCACAACGAGCCCGGCGGCGGCTTCATCGGAGGGCTGATCGCGGCGGCGGGGCTGGCGGTCCACGCGCTGCCACGCGGCGGAGATGCGCTCATGTCGCTCCTGCGCGTCTCTCCGAAGGCGATCATCGGAACCGGTCTCTCCCTCGCGCTGATCTCCGGGCTGCCAGCCCTCCTCATGGCCGAGCCGTTCCTCACGCATCAGTGGGCGTTTCCCGGCGGGATCGCGATCAGCACGACGCTCATCTTCGACACCGGCGTCTATCTCGCGGTCATCGGCTCCGTCCTGACCTTCCTGTCCTACTACTTGGAGAACTGAGTTGGAGCCCGCCTTCGCTCTCGCCTTCGGGATTATGGTGTCGGTCTCGGCCTACCTGATCCTGTCGCGCAACGTGCTCAGGATCGTGCTGGGGCTGCTTGTCCTCGGCAACGCCGCCAATATGGCGATCTTCCTGTCGGGAAGGATCGGCACGCGCATCCCGCCTCTCGTCCCGGATGGCGGGATAACGATCGCAGCGAGCGCCAATCCGCTGCCGCAGGCCCTCATCCTAACGGCGATCGTCATCTCGTTCGCGTTGGTGGCCTTCACCGCCGTCCTCTTCGAGAGTGCGAACCGTCGCCTCGGGACGGTCGATACGGAGGCCATGCGCGAGGCCGAGCCGCGCGAAGACAGTGTGGCAGAACCCGAGAGAAGAGTGCCCATCCCGTTGCGGGAGCTGGCATAATGAACGCTCATCTGCTGCTCACCGCACCGATCGCATTTCCGCTCGGTGGCATCGCGCTGTGCGCCATGCTGTGGAGCCGTCCGCTTGCACAGCGCGCCGTCAGTCTGCTGGCGAGCCTGGGGCTGCTCCTGGCGTCCATCGCCCTGCTGGCGTCAGTTCGTGATGGGACGGTGCTCGCGACGCAGTTCGGCGCATGGTCGGCACCGTTCGGCATCACGTTCGTCGCCGACATGTTCGCGGCTGCCATGGTGCTGATCACCGGACTTATGGCAGTCGCCGTCAATATCCACGGAATGGTCGACGGCGCACAGGCACGCGAGCAGGCCTTCTTCCATCCGCTCTATCAGGGACTGTTGCTTGGAGTGACTGGCGCATTCCTGACCGGCGACATCTTCAATCTTTACGTCTGGTTCGAGGTGATGCTGATCGCTTCGTTCGGGCTTCTGACACTCGGCGGCACGCGAGCGCAGCTCGATGCCGGCGTCAAGTACGTGACGCTGAATCTCCTCGCGACGACGCTGTTCCTGATCGTCGTGGCGTTTCTCTACGGTGTCTCCGGAACCCTCAACATGGCCGATCTGGCTCGGGTTCTACCGACCCTCGAGAACCAGGGCCTGGTCACGACGATCGCCGTCCTGTTCCTGGTCGCCTTCGGCGCCAAGGCAGCGGCATTCCCGCTCTTCTTCTGGCTGCCGGCTGCCTATCACACGGCATCGGCTCCGGTCGCCGCGATCTTCGCCGCACTGCTCACCAAGGTCGGTGTCTACGCGATCATGCGAAGCTTCACGCTCCTGTTCGATGGGGATGCAGGAGTCACGGGGCCAGTAATCGGTGCGGTCGCGGCCGTGACGATGGTGACGGGCGTCCTGGGCGCGGCAGCGCATTTCGACATCCGCCGCATCCTCTCGTTCCACATCATCAGCCAGATCGGCTACATGCTGCTCGGCGTGGCCGTCGCCACGCCGCCGGCGGTAGGCGGTGCGATCCTCTACGTGATCCACCACATCATCGTGAAGGCGAACCTGTTCCTGATCGCCGGCACGATCAACCGGGCGGGCGGCTCCTTTGACCTGAAGGAGATTGGCGGGCTCTACCGCCACCTTCCATTCCTGGGCGTTCTTTTCCTCATTCCGGCATTGTCGCTGGCCGGGCTGCCACCGCTTTCCGGCTTCTGGTCGAAGTTCGTGGTGATCAAGGCGAGCCTGAATGCAGGACATGGAATCCTCGCCGCCACCGGTCTCGTGGTCGGACTTCTGACGCTTTATTCGATGCTGAAGATCTGGAACGAGGCCTTCTGGAAGGCTGCGCCTGAAGGCCAGGACATTGCCATGCGTGCCTGGCGCTCCGACAGACCGGTGCGGCTGGCCATGCTCGGCCCGATCATCGCACTGGCGGCCATAACGATCACCATCGGCCTCTTCGCGGAGCCGTTCGTCGACTTTTCGATGCGGGCTGGCGAACAGATGCTCGACAAGACGGCGTACATCAACGCGGTCTTTAGCGAGTCTTCGACAACCGAACGTGTGGCGGAGGTACGGCCATGAGACCATTCGCAGCGGCAGCAGGTGCCTGGATCCGCTTGGCCGCGCTCTTCTTCCGGGAACTCATCCTCTCGGTCAAGGACGTGGCGGCGACGGTGTTGCAGCCGCGACGTCCGATCCGCTCCGCGATCGTCGCGGTTCCCCTCGATCTCAGGAGTGACGAAGGCATCACCTTGCTTGCGAACATGATCACGCTGACGCCCGGCACCACCAGCCTGCATGTCAGCCAGGACCGGTCGACCCTCTACGTCCATGTGATGAACGCCTCCGATGAGAGTATCCGGCAGATCAAGAGCGGGTTCGAGAGCAGCGTAAAGGAGGTGCTCCCATGAGCGGGGTGGCCGTCCAAGTGGCGGGCATGGCGGTTTCGGCCGTGCTGTTGCTGACCGCGATGGTGTGCGCCGCCATTAGCATCATTCGCGGGCCTGGCGCACCGGACCGTGTCGTTGCCCTCGACATGCTGAGTCTGCTCGGCGTGGCAGCGGCAGGGATTGCGGCCCTGGTGTCCGGCGATACCGCATTCATCGACATCGCTCTTGGCGTTGCACTCGTAGGGTTCCTCGCGACCGTAGCCTTCGCGGGATTCATCGAGCGCGGATCGATTAACGAGGAGGAGAGATGATGGCGGCCTGGTTTGCTCCATTCTTCCTGGTCGGCGGTGCTGTAATCTGCCTGATCGCCGCCATCGGATTGCTGCAACTTCCGGATTTCTTCATGCGTATGCATGCCGCGACGAAGGCGGGCGTCGTGGGCTGCGGTCTTGTCCTGATCGGGGTGGGATTTGCCTATCCGTCACCGGTCATATGGATGAAGATCGCAATTGCGATCGTGTTCCTCCTGCTCACCACTCCGGTCACAGGTCACCTGCTTGCGCGCGCCGGCTATGTCGCCGGAGTACCGCTCTGGGGCGGGACCTTGCGTGATCAACTCGAGGGAGAATTGGAGCGGGGCCAGTTCGAGTGGCCTACCGCCATGACCAAGACGGGCTGGGATCGTCACTATGACCGAGAACGAGAGAGAGGGACGATCGCGAGGATTGTGGTTGCCTTGGCCAGTGGGCCGGACACGGATGCTGCGATCGGCCACGCAGTTGCGTTGGCGAAGACACATAGGGCGGAGCTGGTCGGGCTTGCGATCATCGATACCAAGCGGTTGAGCAATGTGGGCCCGGTGCCGATCGGCGGTGGCTACTACGCGGCCCAGCTTCGCAGCAGCCTGATCGAAAAGGCACGTCACGCTCTGGCCGAGGCCGTCCAGAGGTTCGAGCAGGCTGCGGGTGCTGCCGGGATTCCTTTCACGGTTGCTATGGAGGAGGGCGATCCTGCAAAGATACTCTCCGGCCAACAAAGTCCGGACAGCCTCGTGATGGTGGGCCGCCGCGGGTGGTTCGATCACGGCGTCTCCGACGCAGGAATCGAGCCGCTCCCGCATCTCGTGCGTCGCGGCATCTGGCCGTTAATCGGCGTTTCCGGGGCACCGTCGGAGGTGCGCAGGATCAGCTTCGTTCACGACGGATCCCGCCACAGCGACCGCACCTGGAAGTGGCTGCTCATGCTCGATCCCTGGCCCCAGGCAGCCGTACGCCTGATGCCCGACGACAATGCCGCACAAGATGACCTGCGGGAGGCACGTGCGATCGCGCATGGCCTGAGGCGGAGCTTCGAGGAGGAGCGCGGCGTCGCGACGGCCGGCCGGATTGCTGCATCCCAGGTCGTGATCTTCGGGAATGAGGGTCACGCCGGCTGGATCAACCGGGCCAGAATGGCCGCTCGCCCGCGCCTGGATGAAGTCCCCATCGTGATCTTCGGTTGAGCTCACGCCATGAGGCTGTAACTCTCCGTCCCGTATGAGCGCGTGGAGAGTCCCTTCGTGCAGACCCTGGCCTTCAGACTGCCGGTCACGTTAAGGCTGCCGCTGGCTGCCGCCGGCATGATCTTTGTCGCGGCTGTTGCCTCGACCCAGACCGCAATCGTCCTTATGGGGCGGCTCGCCGATCAACAGGTCGAGACCCTCGGCCAAGTCTACCTCGACGGGCTTTCCGCCGCTCTTCTGCCCCATATCTCCGGGGCCGACGGGGCCGCCATCCACGGAGTGCTGCACCAGGCGCTGGCGTTCCACCAGGGTGTCGTAGACCGGCGGCTGGTGTTCCTCGATCCCGCCCGGGATCTGGTGGTTGACGTCAGCAGACCGGACGCCGCGGACGATGCGGCAATGCCGGCCGACGTGGGCCGGACGGACAGCGGCATGACTCATTCCGACGGCGGCATCTGGATCTGGCGCGAGCTCGACGACGGGCCTACCAGGTACGGGATCGTCGCAGCAAATCTCGATACACGGGCTTTCGACGAGGAACGCAACCTGCTGCGTTGGCTCCTGCTGTTGATTGACCTTGCGTTCAGTGGCCTCTGCGCGGTCCTCGGCCACTTCATGGTCAGGCGTATCCAGCAGCCGATGACGGCAATCGCACGCCATCTTTACCAGGCCGCGCTCGGGATGCTCCGCCCCATGGAGGAGAGCGAGATGCCCGCAGGCGATCTACAGGCCGAGCGGATGTTTCATGCGTTCAATGCTATGGCCCATGCCACTCACGAGCGGGAAGGCCTCCTGTCCCACCTTGCCGACCAACAGCGGGATGCCGTGCTCGGCCGCCTCGCGGCGACGATCGCTCACGAAGTCCGTAATCCCCTGGGGGGCATGAAAACCGCGATCAGTACCTTGAGGCGCTTCGGCGATCGCCCCGACACGCGGGATGAGGCCGTCGGGTTTCTCGAGCGTGGCGTGCGTGCGCTCGAGGAAGTGGTCGACGCGACGCTGGAAAGCCATCGCTCACGCCCCGGCTGGCGGCGGCTTTCGCGACAGGATTTCAGGGATCTCGTCCTGCTCGTCGAGGCGGACGGCAGATCGCGCGACGTCTCGGTCGTCGCCGATCTCGGCATTCCGGACGAGATTCCCGTAGCCGCCCTGGAGGTTCGCCAAATCCTGCTGAACCTGCTCCTGAATGCCGTGCGCGCTTCGACCAAGGGAGGGGCGGTGACGATGAGCGCTACCGTTGGCGATGCGGAGTTGGTCGTCAATGTTCGCGATCAAGGAAGCGGATTGAGCCCGGGAATGGCGCGTGCCCTCGAGACCGGGAAAGCCATCGACGACGTGCCAGGGTTGGGCGTTGCCGTCTTGATCCGCCTGGTCGAGCGTCTGCGAGGGCGAGTGGCAATCGAGTCGAAGCCGGGCCTCGGCACTAGCATCACGTTACGCCTCCCGTTCCAGGAGGACGCATCCTCATGAGCGAGCGGGCCGCAACAGTTCTCATTGTCGAGGACGATACGATCTTTGGCGGCGCGCTCGCTCAAAGATTGAAGCTCGAGGGATTCGACGTCGATTGGGCCCAAAACTGTGCGGAAGCGATCAGCGCGTTGAAGCGACAGCGCCCTGACTTCGTGCTGTCGGACATCGTCCTTCCCGACGGCTCCGGCGAGGATCTCTATCGGAGATCGCAGATCTACCTAGGGGAAACGCCCATCCTGTTCGCAACGGCGTTCGGAGAGATCGATCAGGCCGTGCGGTTGGTGAAGGCCGGGGCGGACGACTACCTGACCAAGCCTTATGACGTCGACGATCTGGTCGAACGCATTCGCGCCCGTGTCGCGCACAGGGCGGAACGAGCGAGTGGACCGGGAGCGGTGGAGTTCGCGCTGTCGCCGACCACCGAGGTGATCGCCGAGCAGTTGCGTCGCGTTGCCGACACCGATCTCCCGGTGCTGATCACGGGCGAGACGGGCACGGGGAAGGAGGTTGCTGCGCGCTACCTGCACGGATCCTCACCCCATTCGGCCGGACCATTCGTGGCAGTCAATTGCGGCGCCATCCCTCGCGAGCTTCTGGAGAGTCAGTTCTTCGGCCATGAACGCGGAGCGTTCACCGGCGCAGCGCAAGCGCATGTCGGTTATTTCGAGGAGGCAAGAGGTGGCACGTTGTTCCTCGATGAGATCGGCGAGTTGGACACAAGGCTTCAGGTGGCGCTGTTGCGGGTGCTTCAGGACGGGCGCTTCCGTCCGATCGGTTCGCGCAAGGAACACAGCTTTGCGGGCCGCATCGTGGCCGCAACTAATGCGGAACTCGACCGGATGCGGGCGGAACGCAAGTTCCGCGATGATCTATACTACCGACTCTCGGTTGTGGAGGTCAGGATGCCGCCGCTGCGCGAGCGGATGGACGAAGTGGAGCCGCTCGCGATGCGGCTGCTGCATGAGGCTGCCGCTCGCCGAGGACGAACGGCGCAAAAGCTCTCGCCGGAGGCGCGGGCCGCGCTGCTGCATCATGACTGGCCGGGCAATGTCCGGGAGCTGCGCAATCGCCTGGAGCGGGCCAGCGTGCTCGCCCGTGCCGATATCTTGGAACCGGGTGACATCTTCCCGGAGATGACCCTGGACGAGCTGTCTGCCGAGACGCTGGCGGACGTGAGAAGGCAAGCCGAGGCCGAGCAGATCGAGCGGGCATTGGCGCTCTCGCAGGGCCGGGTCGGTGACGCGGCCAAACGACTGGGAATCTCGCGAACGACCCTGTGGAAGCGCAGGGCAAGGCGTGGAGACCAGTAGGCAGTGCTGGAAGTTCGCCGCAGGAGACCGGATCTGAAGCAGCTCTTTCTCGGTGTTGGCCGCAGCCCCGAGGCGCACGATCAGCTTTTCCCGAATTCCGGGCGTGCGGCGGGTGTGCATGACAAAGCATGCTCGTCCACGTTCAGACTCCGCAGAGCTTCCTTGGATTTGATGGTGTGAGGGTGCCGTGGGCCGTTATCGCTTCCACAACCCGGATCGTAGGTCCGCTTATTCCGACGAGAGGGGGCGTCCTTCGTTGAACCAAACGACAGACCCCGAGGAGATACGGGCTCCGGCTTCGGCACCGGAATGCGAGCACGACCCGCTGCGCTTGAGCCCCGGGATGCTGCGCCTCTTGAGGGAGGCCTCCGAGCACTGCGAGGGGCAGGTCAGGATCATCCGCGCGCGGCAGGGGAGTTGGCCCGACGAACTCCGCCTTTTGCGCAAGCTCGAGAGCGGGGGCTATCTCGAGTTGCTGGCCACCCGCGACGAGCCCCACGAGGGGAGGGTGACCGCAACCTATGCCATTACCGTCAAGGGCCGGAAGGCGGTGGCCTTCTGCCATGAGGAGAGCGGTCCCAAGAAAGCTGATGCCCGATAGATGACTTTAAGGCTCAGGAAGCGAGCGCCTGGGCGATCGCCCGGATATTGTGGCGAATCATGTCGATATAGGTCGGTGCCGGCCCGCCGGGCTCCGACAGAGCATCCGAATAAAGCCTCTCGCCGATTTTCGCGCCGGTCTCGTCCGCGATCCGCGCAATGAGCCGCCGGTCCGAGATGTTCTCCACGAAGACCGCGCCGATCTTCTCGCGGCGGATCTGCTGGATAATCCGGGCGACGTCCCTGGCGGAGGCTTCCGATTCCGTCGAGACGCCCTGCGGCGAGACGAAATCGAGCCCGTAGGCGTTCTCGAAATAGGCGAAGGCTTCGTGGGAGGTGATGATGCGTCGCCGATCGGCGGGAATCGCGGCAATCGTCGTCCGGACTTCAGCATCGAGCGCGTCGAGTTCGTCGAGATAGCGTTCGGCATTTGCCTCGAAGACGGGCCGGCTCTCGGGATCGGCAGTTGCGAGCGCGTCACGGATGTTCGCGACGTAGATCTTCGCATTGCTGACGTCCTGCCACGCGTGTGGATCGATGCTCGCCTGCCCGTGGCCATGTCGATGTCCGTGAACATGACCGCTCGATAGAGTTTTCACCCTGGCCGCGGCATCGACTATTCTAGCCTTCGTTCCCGAAGCCGTGACGAGCCGGCTGATCCAACCCTCGAAGCCCAAGCCGTTCGTAATGACGACATTCGCCTCCGCGAGCTGACGCCCATCGGCCGGTGTCGGAGAGTAGACGTGAGCATCCCCGTTCGGCCCCACGAGGGTGACGAGGTCGATCCGATCGCCCCCGACCTTCCGGACGAAGTCTCCGAGAATCGAGAACGTCGCCACGACCTTGAGGCGGCTCGGCTGGGCTGACGCCGGGAGAGCCACAACGGCCGCCAGGGTGGTCAGTAGTAACGTTACAACGTTGCGTTTCCCGCTCATATGGTATCTCACTGACGGCCAGGTTCAGGCTTCGAGGTGTTTGCGCGGCCGCAGGAGCCAAAGCAATCCACCTGCCGGGCCGATGATCAGCGACAGGATATAGATCCCGCCGGCGGTCAGGATGATGGCCGGTCCGGCGGGCAGCTCGAAGTGATAGGACAGGAGGAGGCCGACGAGGCCGGACACGAGGCCTGCCCCGACCGCTACGATCATCATGATGGTGATATCGGCGCTCCAGAAGCGGGCAGCGATTGCGGGCAGCATCATGAGCCCAACGGCCAAGAGCGTCCCGAGGGCATGGAAGCCGGCAACGAGGTTCAGGACCACGAGACCGAGGAACAGGAGATGGGTCGGAGGCCCGGCCCGGCTGACGGAGCGCAGAAAGGTCGGGTCGACGCATTCGAGGACCAGCGGCCGGTAGACCAGTGCAAGCGCGAGGAGCGTGACGGTCGCGACGCCTGCCAGGAGGAGAAGGGCGGCATCGTCGAGGGCCAGGACGGTTCCGAACAAGACGTGCAGGAGGTCGATATTCGAGCCTCGGACCGAGATGACGGTGACCCCGAGCGCAAGCGAGAGGAGATAGAAGGCGGCAAGAGATGCATCCTCCTTCAGGCTCGTGAGGCGCGCCACGAGCCCCGCGGCAACCGCAACGACGATGCCTGCGACGAGACCGCCGAGCGTCATCGCGGGCAGCGACAGCCCGGCCACGAGGTAGCCGAGTGCTGCCCCAGGGAGAATCGCATGGGCGATCGCATCGCCGGTCAGGCTCATCCGGCGCAGCATCAGGAAAATGCCGACGGGACCGCTCCCGAGGGCTATCGCCACGACTCCGACGAGCGCCCGCTGCATGAAGTCGAATTCGGCGAAAGGCGCGATGAAGGTGTCGTACATGTCTCAGCCTGAGCGCAGGGCCGCTCTGCGGGATCTCTATCGAGGACGGGTGGCTGGTCCGTTCGCGCCCGATCAGGTCCCTGTGCGGGCACAAGGCTCCGCCTGCGGATCATGGGCCTCGATCATGCGACGGGCCCGCAGGAGGTTGCGGGAATTGAGGACCGTCCCGGTCTCGCCCCAGGCGATCGGTTCCCGGGCAATCAGCAGGGTTTCCGGGAACACCTGCTTCACGAGTTCGAGGTCGTGGAGCACCGCGACGACGGTGCGCGCTTCCCGGTGCCAGCGTCTCAGGAGATCGAGAAGATCCGCCGTAGTCTTGGCGTCGATCGCCGTGAACGGCTCGTCGAGCAGGATGATCTCGGCATCCTGCAGGAGCAGCCGGGCGAACAGGGCGCGCTGCATCTGCCCCCCCGAGAGGGTGCCGATCGGGCGCCCTTCGAAGCCGGTCAGGCCGACGGCAGCAATGGCCTCTTCGATCCGGGCGTGATCCCGGCGCTGCACCCTTCCGAACAATCCCGTATGGGACCACAGGCCCATGGCGACGAGGTCGTAGACAGGGAGCGGAAAGCTGCGGTCGAGATCGGCGATCTGCGGCAGATAGGCGATCCGCGATCCAGAAACCTCGATACAGCCCTCGTGTGGCTGCAAGGTCCCAACGATTCCGCGCAGGAGCGTCGACTTGCCGGCGCCATTCGGACCGACGATGGCGAGCAGGCCGCCGGACGGGACTTCCCCCACGAGGTGGTGCACGGCAGGATGGCGCCCATAGCCGAGCGTGACGTTGTCGAACCGGATCGCCGTGGTCATCGTCATCAGGCCATCACGAGAAAAACGAGGGCCCACAGAGCCGCGAGCAGCACTCCGGCGCCGACGAACCGCTGTGCTGCGGAAAGACGCAGCAGCGAGAGCGTCGGCACCGACGCAATCGCGTGCCGGACTTGGCCGTGGCGATGTTCATGGCTCATGACCCTTCATAGTCCCTGCGCGATGCGCTTTCCAGAGGTCTGCCGCCTGACGACGGCCAAAGTGGGAGCATCATCAAGAACCATGCTCCCGCCGGATGCGCCTTGCCGTGACGTCTCTCACATCCCGTGAGGTGAGGGAGAGACGCCGAGGGAGCGCCGGATGATATAGGACAGTAGTAAAATCAATGCGATACGCCGACTGTCTTGTCGCTGGAACGGGTGAAGCCCACGGCGTGTGTGGCGCCGCAGGTACGGTCTCATTCAGCGAGCTGCCGCATGACCTTGATGAGGTCCGATTTCCCCTCGAACCCAATGCCCGGAAGGTCGGGCATGACAATGTGGCCGCCCTCGACGCGCACGCTGTCCGGGAAGCCGCCATAGGGCTGGAATAGGTCAGGATAGCTCTCGTTGCCGCCGAGCCCAAGGCCGGCAGCGATGTTGAGCGACATCTGGTGCCCTCCATGGGGGATGCAGCGGCTCGGGGACCAGCCGAACTGCGCCAGTACGTCGAGAGTGCGGAGGTATTCCACCAAGCCGTAGGACAGGGCGCAGTCGAACTGCAGCCAGTCCCGGTCCGGGCGCATCCCGCCGTAGCGAAGCAGGTTGCGGGCGTCCTGGTGCGAGAACAGGTTTTCGCCCGTAGCCATCGGGCCCGGATAGAACTCCGACAGAGCCGCCTGGAGCGCGTGGTCGAGGGGATCGCCGGCCTCCTCGTACCAGAACAGAGGGTAGTCGCGGAGCATCTTGGCATAGGCAATGCCGGTCTCAAGATCGAAACGCCCGTTGGCATCGACCGCGAGTTGCGCGTCCGAGCCGATCTCGGCGAGCACTGCCTCGATGCGGCGCCGGTCCTCCGCGATGGGCGCGCCGCCGATCTTCATCTTCACAACAGTGTAGCCCCGGTCGAGGTAGCCGCGCATCTCGGCCCGGAGCGCCGCATCGTCCTTGCCGGGATAGTAGTAGCCGCCAGCCGCATAAACGAAGACCTTCGGGTTGGCCTCGCGGCCTTTGCGTTCGGCCAGGAGGCGGAAGAGCGGCTTGCCGGCGATCTTCGCCACCGCGTCCCACACCGCCATGTCGAGCGTTCCAACTGCTACCGAGCGCTCGCCGTGGCCGCCGGGCTTTTCGTTCGTCATCATCGCGGCCCAGATCTTGTGCGGGTCGAGATTGTCGGCGTTCTCGTCGAGGAGGCTCTCCGGAGGGGCTTCGAGGATGCGGTCGCGGAAGCGCTCGTGGATAAGACCGCCCTGGCCGTATCGGCCGTTGGAGTTGAAGCCGTAGCCGACGACGCGCCGTCCGTCACGCACCACGTCGGTGACAACGGCGACGAGGCTCGTGGTCATCTTCGAAAAGTCGATATAGGCATTGCGGATCGGCGAGGCGATCGGTTGCGTGATCTCGCGAACGTCGATGATGCGCATAGGCGTCTCCCAGGAATGTGAGCCATGGGTCGCTTAGATCTGGACGGTGCAATTTGGCTAATGCCATGTTCGGATCCCCTTATGCGCGGGCGGCATCACCATGGATCTGGACTGGCTCAGGGATTTTCTGGCGCTGGCGGACGAGAAAAGCTTCTCGCGCGCTGCGGATGCTCGTCACGTCACTCAGCCCGCTTTCAGCCGGCGCATTCGCGCTTTGGAGGATTGGATGGGGACATCGCTCTTCCAGCGGACCGCGCAGGGAGCGACCCTCACGCCCGCGGGGGCCCATTTCCGACCGCTCGCCGAAGAGCTGCTGCGCGCCCTGCGACGAGCGCAGCGGGAAACGAGGGCGGTCGGCACACGCGAAACGGCGTCCCTGTCGATTGCGGCGACGCATGCGCTCTCCTTCACCTTCTTTCCCGGCTGGATTCGTAAGCACATCCGGCTCGAAGCATTCGGCACGCTCAACCTGATCTCGGACAGCATGGAGGCGTGCGAAGAGGTCATGCTCGCCGGTGAGGTCGATTTCCTGCTTTGCCACTATCACACAGGCGCGCCGACGCGTTTCGATCCCGACCGGTTTCAGAGCATTGCGGTGGGATCTGACACGCTCGTCCCAGTCAGCGCGCCCGATGCAGAAGGTCATCCCGTGTGGCCGCTCGTCACCGATCGCGAGAGACGGACGCGGCTGCTTGCTTATAGCCAAGCCTCGGGGCTCGGCCGGATCTTGGCCGCGCATCAAGTCGCAGGGGGCGAAGCCCCCGGCCTGGAAACCGTCTTCACATCCCATCATGCGGCGACGCTGATGAGCATGGCGCGGGAGGGTCACGGCGTCACGTGGTTGCCGCGAACGTTGATCGAAGACGATTTGGCATGCGCCCGCTTGGTCCGTGCCGGACCGGAACGCGCCGCCATAGAGGTTGAGATCAGGCTCTTCCGATCAAACGATGCGCAAAGTTCTGCCGCAAACGAACTGTGGACCCTCCTGGTCGGGTCCGCTGGTCTGTGACGGCCTTAATAGCCGCTCTGAGGGAGATTGTCGGGCTCTCTTGACCTGCACGACCCGATCACGCAACTTGATCCTGTTCCAGGGAGATCCCCGACAAGGGGCTGAGAAACCGCTGGGCTCGACGGGCTGGACCGTCCGGCAGCGCGGAAATCCTTCGAACCTGATCCGGTTTGCACCGGCGTAGGGATTGGACCGAGGCGCAGGCCTCCCGCGGTTCACAGAGCCGGGAACTCCGATCTCCCGCCGAACCCGTGGAGGTCTGAATGCCATTCCCGACACTCCAAACCCTGTCCATCGGCGAGCGCCTAAGGCCGCCGAGAGTGACCGGCCTTGCGGATTCCAGCGAGGCGAAGCCCGTCCCCGCGAGCGCCGACGTTGCTGTCGTCGGGGCCGGCCTTATCGGGCTGTCCATCGCATGGCGTCTTGCTCGCTGCGGCTTGGCGGTGGCGGTTTTCGATCGCGGCACGGCCGGCGACGGAGCGAGCTTCGCCGCGACGGGGATGCTCGCAGCAGCCGCCGAACTCGAGCCCGGGGGCGAGGATCTTCTGGCCCTCTGCCTCGAAAGCCAGCGGTTATGGCCCACATTCCGGGACGATCTCGAGGCCGCCTCCGGAATCCCGATCGACTATCGCGACGAGGGAACGCTTCTCGTGGCTCTCGGCCGTGAGGAGGTCGAGCGGCTGCGGTTCCGGCACGACCTGCAGTCCCGCGCGGGTCTGTCTGCTCGCTGGGTGAGCGGTCCGGAGGCACGCGCCATCGAACCGGGCCTGCGGCCGGCGGTCACGGCCGGGATCTTCTGCCCTGAGGATCATCAGGTCGATCCGAGATGCGTCATTCAGGCCCTTCGCCAGGCACTTCTGAAGAGCGGCGGAGATCTCGTCGAGAATGCATCCGCGGTGATCGATCAGGCAGGCGGACGGATCGCGGGTGTGCAGGTCGGCGACAACTTCTGCCGGGCGCCCGTCGTCGTGGTGGCGACCGGAGCCTGGACGGCCACCGATGATATCCTGCCGGCCGGACTGACGGTTCCGGTTCGTCCCCTCAAAGGGCAGGCGCTGGCGCTTCGCACGGATCCCCGGCTTCCGGCGCTGACGCACGTCGTCTGGACCGAGGACGTCCATCTCGCCCCGAAGGCCGATGGGCGCCTGATCGTCGGCGCGACCGTCGAGGAACGCGGCTTCGACGCAGCAGTGACGGCCGGAGGCCTCTACGCGCTCCTGGAGGGTGCACGCCGGGCTCTGCCCTCGATCGAGGAGATGGAGGTGGAGGCCGTCTGGACGGGCTTCCGACCGACCTCGGACGACGATGCACCGATCATCGGTGCAACGCCACTTGACGGCCTGCTGATCGCGACCGGTCATCACCGCAATGGCGTGCTGCTGGCCCCCATCACGGCGAAGGCCGTGGAGGAACTCGTCACGCGTGGCGAGGCTTCCGGAGCCGCGGCCGGCTTCGCACTCGATCGCTTCCCACCGGGAGGCTCAATTCAAGCCGAGAACCATGGAGGATTCCGATGAGGCTTACGGTCAATGGTGAAGAGCGCCACAGCCATGCTTCCAACCTTGCGGAGCTGTGGCAGGTGGAAACAGAGGGTTTCGATCTTCCGGGCCCGCAGGGCTTCGCGATCGCGCTGAACGGTTCGGTCGTCCGCCAGCCGGACTGGGCAGCCACGCGCCTGAGCGAAGGCGACCGGGTCGAGATCATCCGGGCCATGCAAGGAGGCTGAGGATGCGCGAGGACAATTTCATCATCGCGGGCCAGAGGCTGGCCTCGCGGCTCCTGCTCGGGACGGCCGGGTATCCGAACCAGCGGGTCCTCGCCGATGCCGTCCGGGCGAGCGAATGCGAGATCGTCACGGTGTCGATCCGGCGGATTTCCCTGAAGGGGCACGGGTCCGATACAGTGCGCCTGCTCTCGGGCTACCGCTTCCTCCCGAACACCGCCGGCTGCGAGACGGCCCGCGATGCGATCCTGACGGCGGAACTCGCCCGTGAGGCGCTCGGCACGAATTGGATCAAGCTCGAGGTGATCGGCGACCGGGAAACGCTCTATCCCGAGGTTACCGAGCTCCTCGAGGCGACCCGCGAACTGGTCGATCGCGGCTTCGTCGTGCTGCCCTACTGCACCGATGATCCCGTCATCTGTCAGCGACTCGCAGATCTCGGGGCTGCGGCCGTCATGCCGATGGGATCGCTGATCGGATCGGGCATGGGGATCGCCAATCCCTCCAATCTCGAGCTGATCTGCCGCCGCTCGCCGGTGCCGGTCATCGTCGATGCCGGGATCGGGACGGCTTCGGATGCCGCGCTGGCCATGGAGCTCGGGGCATCCGCGATCCTCCTGAACACGGCCGTCGCCAAGGCCGACGATCCCGTCCGCATGGCCTCGGCCATGCGGCATGCCGTGGAGGCTGGTCGGCTGGCCTATCTCGCCGGGCGCATTCCACGCCGGAGCCGGGCCGAGCCCTCGAGCCCGCAACTCGGTCTCGTCGGATCGTGAGCGCCATCCCGGCGCCGCTCCTCGTCGTCACCGATCGGCATCAAGCTCGTGCGCCGCTCCTGGAGACCGTCGCGGCAATCTGCGCGGCTGGCGGCCGCTGGATCTGGTTCCGCGACCGGGATCTCGATCCGGGCGAAAGACGCCGCCTCGCCGAGAGCCTGTCCGGTGTCGTTCGATCGTCCGATGCCTTCCTGACGGTAGGGGGTGATATCGAACTCGCGGCGAGCGTGGCGGCGGATGGCGTGCACCTCCCGTCGGGGGCGTCGGTCAGCGCGGCGCGGCGTCGGCTCGGCGCGCGCGCCCTGATCGGTGTCTCTGCTCACGGGCTGGACGATGTCCAAAGGGCCACGGAGGCCGGGGCGGATTACGTCACCCTCAGCCCGATCTTTCCGAGTTCCAGCAAGCCGGGATACGGCCCGGCCCTGGGCGTGAGCGCGATCGGGACCGCCGCGCGATGCGGTGTCCCGGTCCTTGCCCTGGGAGGAATCACGCCGAGCCGCGCCGGGGATTGTCGGCTCATGGGTGCGGCCGGTGTGGCCGTCATGGGCGATCTCATGCGCGCAGATGATCCCGCCCGCCTCGTCATGGCCCACCATGAGGCCTTCGCGGAGGGCGAGCACCGGTCAGCGCATAGAGAGCATTGACCGCGGCCAAGGCGATGCTTGGGCGCCGATCAGCCCGTCGGATGGTATTGATAGAGCCAGCTCTCCGTCAGCACGGAATCTCCGCTCCGGAGGAAGCAGCGCAGCTCGACGGGATCCGTTCCGGTCGCGGCGAGGTCGAACTGGGTCCGCCAATGCCCGGGCACATCGTTCGGGACTGCCTCGGTCTGGATATTGTGGAATTCTCCCCGCGAGGCCGTCAGCACCGGTTCCGGGATGACACCTGACGGCAGCTGCTCGAGCGGCTTGCCCTTGAACTCGACCATGAACTTGCGCCAGCCGCGCGGGCGCACGGTCCCGGCTTGGCCGCCATTGCCGAGACGCGTGGCAACGCAACGGGCGAGGGGAGTGGGGAAAGGCTCGTCCGCCCACCAGTACATGCGGTAGCGGAAGGAGAACTCGTCACCGGCCCTGGCGGGCTGCGCCGGAACCCACATCGCCACGATATTGTCGTGGATCTCGTCGTCGGTCGGAATCTCGACGAGCTGGATCGAGCCCTGACCCCATTCGCCCTGGGGCTCGACCCAGAGGGAGGGCCGCCGGTCGTAATAGACCCCGTCGAGGTAGTGATCGAAGCTCCGATCTCGCTGGAGAAGCCCGAAGCCGCGGGGATTCTGATCCGTGAATGCGGAGGTGATGATCCGTGGTGGATTGTTGAGCGGACGCCAGATCCGCTCTCCGGCTCCCGTCCACATCGCAAGGCCATCCGAATCGTGGACCTCGGGACGCCAGTCGATGGCCGTGGGCTTCGCCTTCTCCGAGAACCAGTACATTGACGTCAGCGGGGCGATTCCGAGCCGGGAAATGTCCTCGCGCAGGAAGAGGTTCTTATCGATGTCCATGGTCACGCCGGCCGCGCGGCGCATGACGAACCGGAATGCCCCGGAGATGCTCGCGCCGTCGAGCAGGGCAAAGACCGTGACGGTGTCGGAGCCGGGCCGCGGCGTCTCGAAATAGATATGCGTGAAGTCCGGGAACTCCTCGCTCTCGTTGAAGACCGCGACGTCGACGGCGACGCCGCGCGCGGAAAGCCCGTATTGGTAGAGTTCGCCGATCGCCCGAAAGTAGGACGCTCCCAAGAACGCAACCCAGTCGTTCTTGCGCCAATCGAGCTGGCCGCTCCGCGCCTCCTGGAAGCGGAAGCCTGCAAAACCCGAATTGGGCGGGAGCCCATGAGCCGGGGAGTCCGACGGCATGTCGAAATAGGCGCTGTCATAGACGATCTCGCGCGCCTGGCCGCCCTCGACGACATGCATCCGGACCGGCTTCTGGAAGTAGCGGCCGAGATGGAAGAAGGTCACCGGGTATTCGCTCGGGCCATGGGCCCAGAGCGCGAGGTCCGGCTTGAACCGGATCTTGCCGTGCGCGTCGTAGTCGATCTGGTTGAGGATTTCGGCGGACGGGCGCGGCGGTGGGGAATAGGGGCGTCTCGCCGATTCCTGGGCTTGCCTGCGCAGGCCATCCCATGAGAAATCGGCCGGAGCGCCAAGCTTGAGCGCTGCCTGGGCCAATGCAGAGGCTGGAAATCCGGCGCTTGCAAGTGCGGCCGTAGCAAAAGCGGAATGGAGGAAGACGCGGCGGTCGATCATGCTGTCCAGGCTGGAAATGCGTGACGGGACGTTCTGTCCGCGGGGGCGGGCAGGCCGGGGTGCAGCCTCATAATCGCTTGAGAACGGTTCGTCAGCCTCCATTCTACCCCAACCACCAGATGCGGCGAGAAAGCGCCGCTACCAGGGAGACGATCATGAAGTTCAAACCTGCCCGTATGCTCGCGGGCCTTGTGGCCGCCGCCGTGCTGATGAGCGCAAGCGTGCCGGCCCGCGCTCAGGATTTCATTACGGTGCTCACGGGCGGGACTTCGGGCGTCTATTACCCGCTCGGCGTCGCTCTCTCGAAAATCTTCGCGGAAAAGATCCCGGGAAGCCGCCCGACCGTCCAGGCCACCAAGGCCTCGGTCGAGAACCTCACGCTCCTGCAACAGGGGCGCGGCGAGATCGCGTTCACCCTCGGCGACAGCCTGGCCCTCGCCTGGGCCGGCGACGAGGAGGCCGGCTTCAAGTCCAAGCTTGCGAAGTTGCGTGGGCTGACGGCGATCTATCCGAATTACATCCAGGTCGTCGCCTCGAAGGATTCCGGCATCAAGACGCTGGCCGATCTCAAGGGGAAGCGTCTGTCGGTGGGCGCGCCCAAATCCGGAACGGAGCTGAACGCACGGGCGATCCTCGAGGGCGCCGGGCTCAGCTACAAGGACCTCGGCAAGGTCGAATACCTTCCGTTTGCCGAGTCGGTGGAACTCATGAAGAACCGCCAGCTCGACGCAACGCTGCAATCGGCGGGGCTCGGCGTCGCTTCGATCAGGGATCTTGCGACCTCCGTCGATATCGTCGTCGTCGAGATCCCGGCGAGCATCGTGGACAAGGTCGGCTCGCCTTACGTGAAGGCGATCATCCCGGCGAACACCTATACCGGTCAGGCCGAGCCGGTCGAGACGGCGGCCGTCGTCAATTACCTGGTGACGCATTCGGGCGTGAAGGATGAAGTCGCCTACCAGATGATGAAGGCCCTGTACGAAAGCCTGCCGGATCTCGCCGCCGCGCATGCCGCGGCGCGGGACATCAAGATCGAGAATGCGCTCCAGGGCATGCCGGTGCCTCTGCACCCGGGCGCCGAGCGCTACCTGAAAGAGCGCGGCATCGCCAAGAAGGACTCCTGAGCCCCGCCGGGCTGCCCACGCAGGCAGCCCGGATTCCTTTGGCCCGGGAAGCCATCGCCCGGCACACAGGGATGGCCGCGATGTCGCAAGCATCATCGCTGGCAGGGGCACGGGCTCTCGTGTCCGGTGGCGGCCGGAGCCGGGGCCGCCCCACGGCGGCATACCCGTGAGCCTCTGCCTTATCGCGGGAGCCGCGACCGTCGCGCTCCTTGCAAGCGAGATCACGCTCGCTTGGGATCATTCCGTCGAGCATGTTCGGTGGGAGGAGGACTGGCGGGCCGGATCGGCCGGCCTAGAACTCGTCGAGGCGCGGGTGCGCGGATCGGGAGCCGGCATGGACCCGCCGCCGGAGGCGCAGTTCCGGGATGGATGGTGGCGCTGGCGGCCCGCACTGCGTCCTCTGCCGGAAGTCGTTCTGCGGCGGTCGGGCGCCACGGCAGATTGGCGCATCTGCCGCGCCGGCGAATGCGAGCCGATCGGGCGCTTCGTGCCCCGTGATGCGGATCCCGTGATCCTGAAGCCCTGCGACGCCGCTCCCTGAAAGCTGCTCGCGCGTTTTCGCGCCGGATGGCTTCAGCTTCGGATCGGCTCGATCGCCGTCGAATGTCGCCACAGGGCGACCATGGCGTAGACGGCGAGAAGACCGAACAGGGCCATCAGGACGTAAGCCGCGATGTGGCCGAGTTCGAACAGGCCCGCGATGGCCCAGGCACCCGCAAACGCGACGCCGAAGACCTCGGTGCCCACCAGGATCATCACGCTCACCACGGTGATGAAATTCCGCCAGTTCATGTCAGACACTCATAGGTTCGGCTCGGGGTCGGTCCGGCTCGCCGGAGGCCGCTCCCGGGGGACTACCCTATCCAGGGAGATCCGTGCAAGCTGTGCGCCCGACCGCTGCGTCACATCCGACCTTTCGCCTCATGACCGACGAAACGCCCGTCTTCGCCACCGCCGCGGTGGCGGCGCCACACGATCTGGCAGCTGCTACCGGGGAGATCATCCTCGCCCAGGGCGGCAACGCCATCGAAGCCATGATCGCGATAGCCGCGACGATCGCGGTCGTCTACCCGCACATGAACGCGATCGGTGGGGACGGGTTCTGGCTCGTCCATGAGCCGGGTGGACGCGTGCACGCCATCGAGGCCTGCGGTCCGGCCGGCGGCCTGGCGACGATCTCGCGCTACCGCGAGCGGGGCTACGACATGATCCCGCCCCGCGGGCCCGATGCCGCTGTCACGGTGGCAGGAGCGGTGGCGGGCTGGTCCCTGGCGCTCGACATGGCCCGGGCCTTCGGCGGAAAGCTGCCGCGGGAACTCCTCCTGGCGGATGCGATCCGGCTTGCGCAGGAGGGTTACCCGGTCAGCAGCTCGGAGGCCGGCTATACCTACAAGGAGTGGGATGCCCTCGCCACCGCCCCGGGTTTTGCGCCTGCCTTCCTCTCGGAGGGCCGCATGCCGGAAGCCGGAACGCTGCGGAGGATGACTGCGCTGGCCGACACGCTCGGGCAATTGTCCCATGCGGGCTTCGACGATTTCTATCGCGGCGACATCGGCCGCGAGATTGCTGCCGATCTCGAGCGGATCGGCAGTCCCATTGTGCGCAAGGATCTCGAATCCTATCGCGCCAGGGTCGTGAAGCCTCTGTCTCTCGGGACGCGTCATGGAACCCTCTACAACCTGCCGCCTCCGACCCAGGGCCTCGCCTCGCTCCTCATTTTCGGGATCTTCGAGCGCCTCGGTGTCTGGAGCGGGGAGGGGATCGCCCACCACCACGGGTTGATCGAAGCGACCAAGCGGGCCTTTGCGATCCGCGACCGGGTCGTCACCGATCCGGATTTCGCGACCGAGGATCCCGACGCCTTCCTGACGGAGGCAGTCCTTGCCCGGGAAGCGGCTCGGATCGACATGACTCGTGCTGCGCCCTTCCCGTTGCCGCGAGAGGCGGACGGCGACACGGTCTGGATGGGAGCAATCGATGGAACCGGGCTCGCCGTCTCATACATCCAGTCGGTGTTCTGGGCGTTCGGCTCCGGCTGCGTGCTGCCGGCAACCGGGATTCACTGGCAGAACCGCGGGATGGCATTCTCGCTCGATCCGTCGTCCCGGAACCCGCTGATGCCGGGGCGGAGGCCCTTCCATACCCTCAATCCCGCGCTCGCGGTGTTTCGCGACGGCCGGGTGGCGCCCTATGGAGCGATGGGCGGCGAGGGACAGGCGCAGTTCCAGACACAGGTTTTCACCCGTTATGCCGATTTCGGCATGAGCCCCGCACAGGCGGTGGATGCGCCCCGCTGGCTTCTCGGCCGCGCATGGCAGGCTCCTGCACCGACCCTCAAGATGGAAAGTCGCTTTGATCCGGCCCTCATCCGCGCGCTCGCCGCCCTGGGCCACGATGTCGAGGAACTGGACCGTCCCTACGCGAACACGGTCGGCCATGCAGGGTTGCTCGTGAAGCATCCCGGCGGGCGCGTCGAAGCGGCTCACGACCCGCGCTCTGACGGAGGAGCGCGCGGGCTCTGACACCGTGAGATAGATCCGGAAGGGCAGTCGCCTCGACCCCGGCCTCGGGTTACGATCTACATCCGCCGATACGAGTTGTGGCATAAGGTGCTGCATGAGCGAACACGATCACCACGACGACCACGATCACAGCCATCTCTCGGAAATCGAGCTCCGCGTCCGCGCTCTCGAGTCGATCCTCGTTGAGAAGGGCTATGTCGATCCGGCTGCCATCGATGCTCTCGTCGAGACCTACGAAACGCGCGTCGGGCCGCGGAACGGCGCGCAGGTCGTTGCGAAGGCCTGGAGCGATCCGGGCTTTCGCGATTGGCTGAAGAAGGATGCAACGGCTGCCATTGCATCGCTCGGTTTTTCAGGCCGACAGGGCGAGCACATGGTGGCGGTCGAGAACACCGAAGACGAGCACAACCTCGTCGTTTGCACATTGTGCTCCTGCTATCCATGGCCGGTGCTCGGATTGCCGCCAGTCTGGTACAAGTCGCCGCCGTACCGCTCGCGGGCGGTCATCGATCCGCGCGGCGTTCTTGCGGAGTTCGGCGTGACGCTTCCGGAGACGACACGCATTCGCGTGTGGGATTCGACCGCCGAAGTCCGGTATCTCGTCATCCCGCGGCGGCCCGAGGGGACGGAGGGCATGAGTGAGGAGGAACTTGCGGACCTTGTCACCCGTGACTCGATGATCGGGACAGGTCTCGCACTTTCTCCGGAGGATGTTGCGCGATGAACGGAGCGCAGGATCTCGGCGGCATGATGGGATTCGGGCCGGTCGAGCGTGAGCCGGACGAGCCCTGGTTTCATACGGAGTGGGAGCGTCGCGCCTTCGGGCTGACCCTCGCCATGGGAGCGATTGGAGCCTGGAATCTCGACATGAGCCGACACGCGCGGGAAACATTGCCTCCCGCCGAGTATCTGTCTTCCAGCTACTACGAGATCTGGTTCAAGGGACTCGAGAAGCTCGTACGGAAGACCAGGCTCGTGACAGAGGACGAGTTGCGGGTCGGGCATGCCCTGCAGCCACCTGCGCCGATAGCGCGGGTGCTGATGGCGGCCGACGTGCCGGCATCGCTGGCTCATGGCAGTCCGACGGATCGACCTGCGACAGCGCCGGCGCGGTTCGCTATTGGAGATCGGGTCATCACCCGCAACATGCATCCAACCGGCCACACCCGGCTGCCGCGCTATGCGCGCGACAAGGAAGGTGTGATCGAGTCGCTGCATGGCGCTCACGCCTTTCCCGATTCCCGGGCGCAGGGGCAGGGAGATAATCCGCAATGGCTCTACACGGTGCGCTTCTCGGCGCGGAAATTGTGGGGCGAGGAGTCGGATCCGGCGGTCTCCGTTTCGATCGATGCTTGGGAGAGCTATCTTGAGCCAGCCTGACGAAGCGATAGTGGAACTTGCCAGGGTCGCGCCTCTCCCGATGGATGAGGACGGCGTGGTCTTTCGCGAGCCCTGGGAGGCACAGGCCTTCGCGCTCGCAGTCGCACTGCATGAGAAAGGCGTGTTCACATGGAGCGAATGGGCGTCCACGCTAGGGGCCGAGATCAGGCGCGCTTCATTGACCGGCGAGGATACGGACGGCTCCGGCTATTACCGGCACTGGCTTAAGGCGCTTGAAGCGCTGGTGACGCGGCACGGCGTCACGACAGCTAGCGATCTATCGGAGCGTCGCGACGCCTGGGATCGCGCGGCGCATGCGACGCCGCATGGACAACCCATTCTTCTGGAGAACGATCCGCTAGCGCGATCCTGAGCGGCGCTGTGATCTACTTCCACTACATGAGAGAGCCCGCGGTTCTGCACCGCGGGCTCTCTTTCAGGAGTAACGGGGTGATGCGCCCTGTCTCGACGCATAGCCCCTATCGTCACCAGCCGTAATACGGCCGACCGTAACCATAGGCCGGAGCATATCCATAGCTCCGCACCACGCGCCTGACTGGGCGGTATTCCTCCACGTAGTAATCCGGCTCGTAGCCATAGGTCGTCGTCACGACCTGACGGGGTGCATACGGGCCATAGCCATAGCCGTAAGCCGGGGCGTAGCCATAGCTGTAGGCGGGTGCATAGCCCGGCGCATAACCATAGGCCGGCACCGCATAGGCATTCGACGCTGCCGCGCCGATCAGGGCTCCGGCCGCCAAGCCACCGATGACGCCGGCGGCCACGGCCGCACCGCGGCGGCTGCGAGCCTCGGCGTCGGTAGAGGCGAGCGCGCCAAAGCCGATGAGCGCAACCGCCGAAAGAACAGCCAACTTCTTCATGGTCATCTCCTGACGGCAGTATCGCCGGGAAACAGGATTGCATCGTGATCGGGACGGCTTGAACGGCGCATGAATGCACAGGGGCACCCAGACGCGATGGGGAAACGCCGAACCGGTTCCTCAAGTCCTGGCCGAGAATGTCCAGAAGCCGGCGAGGAGGCCGATGCCGAGGACGAGGACGAAGGCTGCGGCCAGGAGCTCCACGGCTGCGAGAATGATCTCACCGGTCGCGCCGCGACCGCCGGCCATCCGGAGTGCAAGTCGCTTTCCAAAGACCGCGATCGCCGCAATCGATCCCGTCGTCAGGGCCGTGCCGATGGCCATCGTGAACGTCGCGGCGATACCGGCCGGCAGAAGGCCTTGGGACAGCGTGAAGACGAGGACGACGATCGCGCCGGTGCAAGGCCTGATCCCTGCTGCAGCAACCACGGCCGCCGTCTCGCGCCACCCACGCAGCCGCTCCACGAGCTCCGGCCCGGGAACGTGGATATGGTCACATTCCGCATCATGGGGGACGGGAATGGTTCGGCCGGAGAGAAGGCCCATGAGCTTGCCGGATTTGCGCCAGGTCAGGATTGCTCCGAGGAGAGCGACGGCCGCGAAGCCAGCAATCTCGACCATTCCGGCCATTCCCTGCATGGTCGCTGCCGTCGCGTGCAGGATGAGGGCTGCAACGATGACGATGAGACAGGCGACAACCGCCTGAAGAAGGGCCGCAGCAAAACTGAGAGCCACCCCTCGCAGAAGTGCGCGCTCGCTCGCAACGACATAGGCGGCAATCACCGCTTTTCCGTGACCCGGGCCGGCGGCGTGAAAGACCCCGTACGCGAAACCGATCGCGAGGAGCAGCGGCAACGCGGCGCCGTCACTCTTGAGAGCCGAGATGGCCTCCTGCAGGGTCCGATAGAAGCTGGCCTGAAGCGAGAGGATCCAGGCCGCCAGTCCCCCGGCCGGAGCGGCTTCCCGTGTCCCGAGACCGAACGGCGCCCGGGTTGGCGGCGTCGCCGACCCGAAGGCCCAGGCCAAGAGGGCAGCCAATCCGGCGACCGCCACGATCGCGGCGCCCGCCAGCACGAGACGCGACCAGAAGGCCGGTTGCGCCTTCGGGGCACTCAGGAGGGCCTCGACGTTCAGGGACATGCGATGAGTGCGCGATTGGCGAACTGCACGCCGAAGTCGGAGGCGGCGGTCAACGTCTCGAAGAAAGCCTCGGAGAGGTTGCGCTGCTGTCCGACGTCGATCGGTTTGGGACGGCTGATGGTCGTCGCGCAGCCCTTCGGGGCGCCTCCCGCGAGCACGACCGCGTCTTTCCCGTCTGCCATCGCAAACGCGACGAAAAAGGTGGGGTCATAGATTTCGAGCGACAGCACCTTGCCGGCCGCTACGGGGCTCTTCAGGGGCAGGAGGTATGCCAGCGTGACCTCGCCATTCTCGAAGGTCATCCGGGCGTCACGGGGAGCATCGAAGGGCTGCTTTGCGCCGTTGGCCTTGACGATCGTGAAGTAATCGAACTCGACCAGGGACTCCGTGTTCTCGTTGGCGAGCTGCTGGAGTTCCTCCGGGGAAAGCGCGCCATCCCTGTTGGTGTCGAGACCCTGTGTCACGAAGGCGGAATATGCCTTGTCGAAGGTCCAGGCATGCCGGATGGCCGAGACCTTCCCCTCCGGGCTGAACACCATCTCGGCGCGAGCGGTGATCCAGACGTGGGGATGCGCAAGCGCCGTGGTCGTCGCCGAGGCCAGGAGGGCGGCGCAAAATCCGAGCGTCGCGAATCTCAATGTCATCGAAGTCTCCAGCGCCTGAGACCGATGGCGGCCTCTTGCGGCAAGATCAAGTCTGCTCTGGTCGAGCTGAACGCCGCAGGCCGTAGCGCCTTCCGAAAGCCGGAGTTCGGAGGTTACCCTCGGCGCGTACCCGGACGGGAGATCCAGCATCCGAAATTGCTCCCCGGTACAAGCGGTATCATTCTTTCGATTGCGTTGCCCTTCGACCGATAGCCCTCCACATCCATGGTGAAGTGTCGGCATTGACGGAGCCAAGCCATGGCACCGGTCGATCGCGGCCCTCATCCCGGTTCTTCTGATTCGCATCAATCCAGCGCGCCCGCCAAACGTCGCCGCGAGCACCTGCGCCACATTCATCAGCTGACGCGAGAGCAGCAACTGGCCCTCATCGAGGAGGCGCGTGCGGCACGCAAGAGGGCGGAAACGGACGACGAGTCGGCATAGCTTGGGCCTGAACCCGTGCATGACTGCATGGGTGCCATAACCGTGCAGCTCGGATGCGCCTGGTTCAGGGGCCGTCATGTGTGCGTTGCACCATGACGAGCCGGGCCCATAGGATTCATGCGCTCCATTCGCTGCAGCTTTCTTGAGGCTGCGCAGGTCCTCCAAATCTCCCGAAGGAGACACCGTCTCGAGGGCCGGCGTCTGGCTGCATGCAAACATTGCGGCTCGTTTCCCATTTCCCGCGAACAAAAGCGAAGGCCCGGAAGTTGTCTTCGAGCCCCTTCGACCGGGCGTGATCTCAGGAGTAGGACGATGCTGAAAAAGCAGATGGCTGCTTGGCTCGTGGCGACCACGTTCATGGCCGCTCCGGCCTTTGCCCAGACGGGGACCGCTCCCGCCGGAAATCTGCCGGCCGGCGCAGCCGCGCCAGCAATGCCGATGCAGAATGTGAGCGCTGCCGAGTTCGTCAACAAGGCCGCGAACAGCAACATGTTCGAGATCCAGTCGAGCCAGCTTGCACTCGACAAGACGCAGAACGATCGCATCCGCAATTTCGCCCAGCGCATGGTGCAGGACCACACGCAGGCCGGCGACAGGATGAAGGCTGCGGCTCAGGGCCAGACGGTTCCGACGAGCCTCGACCAGGAGCACGCCCAGATGCTGCAACAATTGCAGCAGGCATCCGGTGCAAGCTTCGAGCGCTCCTATGTCCAGATGCAGTATGACGGACACCAGAAGGCGGTCGCGCTGTTCGAGAGCTATGGCCAGAGCGGCGACAACCCACAGTTGAAGCAGTTCGCTGAGCAAACTGTGCCGACGCTTCGCGAGCATCTGCAGATGATCACTCAGATCCGCAGCGAGGTCGTGGGCGCTGCGCAGGCCGCTTCTGGCGGGACGGCTCAGCAGGGCCAGCAATTTCTGACTCAGGAGCAGCCGGGCATGTGGCGACTCTCAAAGCTGAAAGGCCTGAACGTCTATAACAACAACAACGAGAAGATCGGGGACATCCGTGAAGTCGTGGTCGATCGCGGCGGCAAGGTGGAGGCCGTCGTTATCGGTGTCGGCGGCTTCCTGGGGCTCGGCGAACGCGACGTCGCCGTGCCGTTCAACGCCCTTCAGTGGTCGATGAGCGCCTCGGATGATCGCGCGAGGACGAACCGGACTGGGGCGGCGGGCGATACGACCGCATCCACCACTCAGGACCGCTCGGCCGGCAGTAGCAGCCAGAACCAGAGCGCGCCTGACCGTGCAATCCTAGCGAACGCAACCAAGGACGAGCTCAAGAACGCACCGGAGTTCCATTACGGCGGCTCACGGTAGAGTGCCGTTCCGCCGGTAGATACGATCGGATTTGGCGCGCCGCAGGTTCTTCTCGGAGAGCTCATTGACGCATGCGCTCCTGCTTGGAGCGCATGCGGTCCGATTCGTGAAACCGCTGCACGCGATGCGCCATGAGCCAAGCGGCGAGATCGAACCTATACATAGCACGGAGGGCATTCCGGCCGTGAAAGCGGCCGTCGCGGCGCTGTTGGCCCCAGCTCGCGGAGGCGGCGAAGGACAAAGCAGCCGTCATCCGCAGCCGTGATCTCGAACTGTTTTCTTTGCTCATTGGCCCGTCGTGATGTTGTGGTCCGCTGTCTCTCGATGCTGCGGGTTCTCGTAGCAGCATGCGCTTAGACTCGAGAGGATCACCATCGTGGCCCACCACTAACCCGGAGGTAGAATGCAAAAGCCAATCGGTATTCGTTGGACGATCGGAGATGTGTCGCCTCTTGGCTTCGAGGCGCTCCGCCTGTCTCTCTGGGGTGCCTATCGCGTTTTCGGACCTGATGCGGCATTGGCGGTCTGCGTGAATTCCCTTTCGCTCGACGACGTCCGGCATCGCACCGGTCCGGTTCCGGATTCCGTCGAGTGGCGAAAGGCGGGCGACGTCCCGGATTTCTTGCGGCGTCACCTCGATGGCTCGATGGCTGGGGGAGTTGCCTGGAAACTTGCTCCTTTGCGTCTTTTTCCCGGCCGTTACGAGCTCTCGCTCGACAACGATTGCATCCTCTGGAGATTGCCCGATGCGATTGGCGCGTGGCTCGAAGAGGAGAATCCGCGCTGCCTGATTGCGGCAGACGTGACGCTGGCGCACGGTTCGTTTACGGAGCTGACGCGGCCGGAGCCGCGCAACACAGGGATTCGTGGCCTGCCGCCGCACTATGACCTGGGTGCCGCCCTGGCAACGGTTCTCGATCGTCATCCGGCTCCGCTGCGCTCCGAGTTGGATGAGCAGGGCTTACAGGTCGTCGCGCTCGACCTCGACAAGCCAGCGCTTGTCGTCACCGTGGATGATGTCACCATCTGCTCGCCGTTCTGGCCGCATCAGCCTCGTCTCGGCCGGACGGGTGCACATTTCGTGGGGCTGAATTCCCGCGAGTTGCCATGGATGTACTATGATCGTCCCGCAACGGAGTGCGTCGAGGAGAACTGGCGCCACCATCGGCCCGAACTGTACAGCAGGGTGGGGTTGCCGACACCGTCATGAGGAATAGGTTCGATCAGGAGGTACTCTGCCGGGAGATGATCTCGGTTGAAGGTGCGCGATATCAGGTGCATGGAACTCGGCGTGGACTGCGCTTCTCCGAGCGGCTCGGCTGGCGTAGCGTCGAGTTTCCAAGCAATTTGAACAGTAGCTCCTGACCTAAGACCTATCGTGCCTTGCGCGGCGGCGTGATTGCGTCATTAGGTCCGTGTAACTCCCGGACTGCTTCGCTTTTGGTTCTCAGTGACGGTGTGGTTCAGGCATCACTCCGTTTCCGGCAGTGCTCCTCGCGTTTTCACGCTCTCTTCGTCATCGTGAGCGGAGCGAAGCGATCCAGGAGCACCTCTGTCGACGGGTAGATTGCTTCGCCTTCGGCTCGCAAGGACGGCAGTGCGGAGGGAGGGGCAGTGCATCACGCTCCCAATAATGAAATCGATGTGGCAGGAGATTTGACCTAGTCCAACACTCGTAGCCAAGGCTGTCCACGCTCGTCTAAATGATGGGCTTGCCTCCTGTCACGGCGACTGTCGCACCTGAGACATAGCTTGCATCGGGATCCGCAAGCATGACGTAAACGGGGGCAAGCTCCTTAGGCTGACCCGGGCGCTTCATCGGTACTTGCGAGCCGAACTCCTTCACCTTTTCAGGCGGCATGGTGGACGGGATCAAGGGCGTCCAGATCGGGCCCGGAGCGACGCAGTTCACGCGAATGTCCTTCTCGGCCAGCAGCTGAGCGAGTCCGCCGGTAAAGTTCTGGATCGCTCCCTTGGTGGTCGCATAGGCGAGCAGCTGCGGGCTCGGTGTATCGGCATTGACCGATGTGGTGTTGATAATGGCGCTGCCGGGCGGCATGTGCGGCACCGTTGCCTTCGTGAGATAGAACATCGCGTGGATGTTGGTTCGGAACGTGACGTCCCACTCCTCGTCGCTGATCTCTTCGATCGATTGGAAGGTCGCCTGGTGGGCCGCATTGTTGACCAGGACGTCGATGCGGCCGAACTCCTTGACTGCGCGATCGACAATGGCGCGGCAGTGCGCCGGGTCCTTCAAGTCGCCTGGAGCGAGGATCGCTTTGCGACCGGCGGATTCGACGAGGCGCTGGGTCTCGCGGGCATCCTCGTCCTCATTATAGTAGCTGATCAGGACATCAGCCCCTTCGCGCGCGAAAGCCAAGGCCACTGCTCGCCCGATGCCACTGTCCGCCCCGGTAATGATGGCTTTCTTGTCAGCCAGTCGCCCGGAGCCCTTGTAGCTGTCCTCGCCGTAATCGGGCTGGGGATTCATCGCCGCACTGCTGCCGGGCATAGGCTGATGCTGCTCCGGAAACGGCGGCTTCGGAAGGTCATTGGCCATGGTTTCGTTCCTTCGACGAATCGGTCGGATCGGCACGCCAGAGAGCAACGGCGCGTGATGTTTCGTGTTGGCTCAGCCAATGCCCTCAGGGCTCGGGAGGTTCCCGGGCTTGCCGCAAGTCACGCCGGAAACGAGAATTATCGAGCAGCTCCGCCAGGGTGAAGCCGCTCACGGCATCCATGAACGGTCCCTTGCGGCTACGCGCGGCAGCCGTGGCCTTTCTGAAGGCAACGATCATATTGGATCGTATCGGCAACATCCGGAGGCAACTGCTATGCCGACCGTCTTTCTCGACTGCGATGGCGTGCTGGCAGACTTCGATAAAGGCGCTATCGAAGTCCTGGGGATGCATCCGCGCGAGTACGAGCGCCGGTTCGGCCCCAAGCGGTTCTGGTCCGCACTGGCGTCGACCCCGGACTTCTTCGAGATGCTCGAGCTGATGCCGGACGCGATGGAACTCTATGAAGCACTGCGTACCCTCGATCCGGTGATCCTGACCGGATTGCCGCGCGGGACTTGGGCCGAGCCGCAGAAGCGGCGTTGGGCGGCACGGCACTTTCCGGGCGTGGAGGTGATCACGACCAGCTCAGCCCTGAAGCGCGAGCACTGTTCTCCCGGAGACGCTCTGGTCGATGATCGCGACAAGTATCGCCATTTCTGGGAACAGGCCGGGGGTGTCTTCATTCATCACCGGAGGGCAGCCGCCTCGATCGCGCAGTTGCACAGGCAAGGCTTTCTGTAAGGCTGCGACATTGGGCAATGGCCTCACGGGCGCCGGCTGTCCGATGTGGCTCGCTGAATAGGCGCCGGGTGAACTCAGATCGCCAATTCCTTGATGCTGCGAGGCTCCTCGAGCGGACGACCGTTCTCCTTTCGCTTGATGTAATCTCGTCTGCCTGTAAGGGTGAGAAAACGCATGGTAAAGAGCCGTGGATCCTTTCCTGCGCGGCTCTCCAGCCGCGCAGGACTCTCGCAGCTCGGGAATGCTCCGTGCTCTACTCCGCGGCTGCTGGGGGAACTTGCGTCTTCGGTGTGCCGTAGAGGCGCGGATCGACCGGGGCAGCCTCGGCTTGGTCGGTCGAATGCTTCGGCATTTCCACGTAAGTGAACTGGCCCTTGCCGTCCGGGCTCGCGCCCTTGGCCCAGCGGCCACCGGCGCTCTCGACCCCCTCCGAGAAGTTCATGAACTGATAGGCGACTTCTGAGAACTCGCGTTCCTGCGGGAAGTTCGAGGGCACCGGCGTCATCTCGAGCCCGTCGGCTTCCAGTTCCTCGATTGCGGCGAGCCACTGGTTCTGGTGCATGGTGTCGCGCGCGATCAGGAAGGAGAGCATGTCACGGACACCCGGATCCGTGGTGAGATTGTAAAGCCGGCAGACCTGCAAACGTCCCTGGCTCTCGGCCGTGACGTTGAACCGGAAGTCCGCCAGGAGATTCCCGCTCGCAATCGTGTAACGGGCATTCCACGGATAGCCGACGCTGTCCGTCGGCGTCGCGCCGAGGCCCGAGACGATCGCATGCTGCGGGTTCATGCCGGCGACGATCGCATCCTCGAGGCGTGCGCCTCCCATGACAGCGCCGATGGCTGAGTTCTTGGCCGCGTCCTCCTGCGCCTCGACCGGCGAGGTCTCGAGAAGCCTCGCGATCATGGTCGCGAGCATCTCGACATGGGCGATCTCCTCGGTCCCGATGTCCAGGATCATGTCCTTGTATTTCTGGGGAGCACGGCAGTTCCAGCCCTGGAAGAGATAGGTCATCATGACGCTGATCTCGCCCCATTGGCCGCCGAGCACCTCCTGGAGCTGCTTGGCATAGACCGGATCAGGCTTCTCGGGCTTCGCGTGATATTGCAGATGACGATTGCGGAAGAACATCTGGCCGCTCCTCTGGGTTCGGGATACACCCAGAATCCAATGCGCCGCCCTTGCAGTGCCGAGCGGGCTCGGCACTGACCTGAAGTGGGGGCTGCATTGAAACCGGGTCGCAATATAACAATCGGCTGTGATGCCGGTTCAGTAGGTGCGGTCGTTTCTTTGAGACCGCTTGGGAGCGGAGAAACGCATGAGATCAGCCTTAGCTATTGAGAGAGCCTGCCGGGTAACTCATGACGGCCAGCTCTTTGGGCTCTCCTTCGGGAACCATCCCGGTGTATCTCCCAGCCTCTGAGGCCGGTCGCTCCGGCCGCGTCTTGCTGCCTCATCGCAGAAGAGTGAGAGGCAGATACCGTTGACGCCTTGGGTTGATTATGTCAGCGTTGCTGACCAAAATCAGAACCGGGAACCCGGCGGTCCAGGAAGCTTGAGATGAGAGGAGCCGGGCGATGGCGGTAGATGGCATGGCGCTCCGGGACGTCACGCTCGACGACAAGTTCGACCTCGCCAAGGATCGGGTGTTCATCACCGGCACCCAGGCCGTAGTCAGGCTTCTGCTGATGCAGCGCGAGCGGGACCGTCTCGCCGGGCTGAACACGGCGGGTTTCGTCTCCGGCTATCGCGGTTCGCCGATCGGCGGCCTCGATCAGAACCTGCAGCGGGCCAAGAAGTGGCTCGACGCGTCGCATATCGTCTTCCAGCCGGGCCTCAACGAGGAGCTTGCTGCGACGGCCATCTGGGGCACCCAGCAGGCCGAAATGCGGGGCGAGGGTCGCTATGACGGCGTCTTCGGGATGTGGTACGGCAAGGGCCCCGGCGTCGATCGCTCCGGCGACGTGTTCCGCCACGCCAACATGGCCGGCACCTCGCGCTATGGCGGCGTCCTTGCGCTCATGGGCGACGACCACACGGCCGAATCCTCGACGGTCGCTCACCAGTCCGAATTCCACTTCGTCGACGTGATGAGCCCGATCTTGAACCCGGCCGGCGTTCAGGAGATCCTCGATTACGGGCTCTACGGCTATGCGCTGAGCCGGTACTGCGGCACCTGGGTCGCGCTCAAATGCGTGAAGGAGAACATCGAGTCGACCGCCTCGGTCGACGGCTCGATCGACCGGGTGAAGATCATCATCCCGGATGACTTCGCGATGCCGCCTGGGGGGCTCAATATTCGCCGCGGCGACGGCATCCTCGAGCAGGAGGCGCGGCTCCAGGATTTCAAGCGCGACGCGATGCTCGCCTTCCTGCGCGCGAACAGCCTGAACCGGATCATTCTCTCGGGCGGCCGGCAGCCGAAGATCGGCGTGATCACTGTCGGGAAGAGCTACCTCGACGTGCGGCAGGCTCTCGACGAGCTCGGGCTCGACGAGGTCAAGGCGAATGACATGGGCTTGCGTCTTTACAAGATCGCGTGCCCATGGCCGATCTCACGACAGGAGCTCGTCGAATTCGCGCATGGCCTCGACCTGATCATCGTGGTGGAGGAGAAGCGATCCCTCATCGAGGTGCAGGTTCGCGAAGAGCTCTACGGCACCCCGAACCAGCCGGTCTGCATCGGCAAGAAGGACGAGAACGGCGCTTGGCTCTTCCCTGTGAAAGGCGCTCTCGATCCGAACGATGTCGCGATCGCCATCGGCGAGCGCCTGCTGCGCTACCACCGCAACGACGATCTCGCGGGCCGTGTCGCGCGCCTCAAGGACGCCCAGCGCGTCCTCGCCGAAACCGGTGACGTCGCGACGCGCATCCCGCATTTCTGCTCGGGCTGCCCGCACAACACCTCGACGAAGGTTCCCGAGGGCATGCGCGCTTATGCGGGGATCGGCTGCCATTTCATGGCGCAGTGGATGGACCGGTCGACCGACGGCTTCACGCAGATGGGCGGTGAGGGCGCCAACTGGATCGGTGAATCCAACTTCTCAAAGCGCCAGCACGTCTTCCAGAATCTCGGTGACGGCACCTACAACCATTCCGGCATTCTCGCTCTGCGCTGGGCGATCGCGACCCGCACGAACATCACCTACAAGATTTTGTTCAACGATGCCGTCGCCATGACGGGCGGGCAGCGGCATGAAGGCGGGCTCACCGTCGACATGATAGCGCGTCAGGTGCGCGCCGAAGGTGTCGACCGGATCGCGCTCGTCACGGACGAGCCCGATAAGTATTCCACGGCGGTGCAGTTCCCGTCCGGGATGAGCATCCATCACCGGGACGAGCTCGACAGCGTGCAGCGCGACCTCGCGCAGGCTCCCGGCGTCTCGGTCATGATCTACGATCAGACCTGCGCCTCCGAGAAGCGCCGCCGCCGCAAGCGCGGCGAGTTCCCGGATCCCGACAAGCGCGTCATCATCAACGATCTCGTCTGCGAGGCTTGCGGAGACTGCTCCGTGCAGTCGAACTGCGTCGCTGTGCAGCCCATCGAGACGGAATTCGGTCGAAAGCGGCAGATCGACCAGTCCAACTGCAACAAGGATTTCTCCTGCGTGAAGGGCTTCTGCCCGTCCTTCGTGACGGTGCACGGAGCGAAGGTCCGGCGAGCGGTGCCCGCCACCGTCGCGACGGACGGCCTTGCGACAGGCGAGCTTCCCGAGCCGGCCATTCCCGCGATCGACCGCACCTTCAACGTGATCGTCACGGGTGTCGGCGGCACCGGCGTCGTCACGATCGGCGCGATCCTCGGCATGGCCGCGCATCTCGAGAGCAAGGGCCTCGGGATGATCGACATGGCGGGCCTCGCGCAGAAGGGCGGGGCGGTCTACAGTCACGTGCGCCTTGCGAACAATCAGGACGACATCAATGCGATCCGGGTGACGGCCGGTGCCGCCGATCTCGTGCTCGGCTGCGATCTCGTAGTGACCGGCACAAAGAAAGTGCTCGCTGCCGTGGACGAGGGCCGCAGCGCGCTCGTCGTCAACACCGCCGAGGTGATGCCGGGCGATTTCACGCGCAATGCGGATTTCTCCCTGCCGGCCGAGCGGATCAAGCGGGCCGTCGTGAAGGCCGCCGGGACGAATGCCGTCCACTTCGTGGACGCGACGGCCGTGGCGACGGCGCTCCTCGGCAATGCCATCGCGGCCAACATGTTCATGCTCGGCTACGCGTATCAGAAAGGTCTCGTCCCGCTGACGGCCGCCGCGATCGAGAAGGCGATCGCGCTCAACGGAGAGGCGGTCCAGATGAATCTGGCCGCTTTCGGGTGGGGGCGTCGCACCGCGGCGGATCCGGAACTCGCCACGAAGGTGCTCGCCGGGCAGCGTGAGGCCTCCTCGTCGCGGCAGCTCTCCGAGAGCCTCGACGAGGTCATCGCACGGCGCGAAGCCTTCCTGGCCGACTACCAGGACAAGGCCTATGCCGAGCGCTATCGCGCGATGATCGAGCGCGTCCGCTCAGCCGAGAGAAAGTCGATGCCGGGCTCCACCACTCTGACGGAGGCTGCTGCGCGCTCGCTCTTCAAGCTCATGGCTTACAAGGACGAGTACGAGGTCGCACGCCTCTACACGAACGGCAATTTCGAGCGTCAGATCACTGCCACCTTCGAGGGCGAGAAGCTGCGCTACGAGTTCCATCTCGCCCCTCCGCTCCTCGCTCGCCCCGATCCCGAGACGGGATCGCCGCGGAAGATGAGCTTCGGGCCCTGGATGATGACGGCGTTCCGTATGCTCGCGCGCCTGAAAGGGCTGCGGGGAACCCCGTTCGACGTCTTCGGCTACACCCAGGAGCGGCGCACGGAGCGTCGGCTTGTCGGCGAGTTCGAGGCGCGCCTCGAGGAGATCCTGCAGGGGCTCACCCCGGCCAATCACGCTGTCGCAGTCGGACTCGCGGGCTTGCCGCAGAAGATCCGCGGCTACGGGCATATCAAGGAGCGAAACCTGACACTTGTCAGGAAGGAAGAGGCAGATCTCCTGGCACGGTGGCGTGCGCCGGATCAGCCAATGCCGGTTGCAGCAGAGTAGCGTTCGGATCCGGGCGTCTGCCAAAATGCGCAGAAGTCTAAATTGCTTCGCCTTCTCGCAATGATCGAAGTGGACCCGGCGTCAGTTCCGTTTTCGGCAGTGCACCTCGCGCCCTCAGACCCTCTTCGTCATTGCGAACGAAGTGAAGCAATCTACCCGTCGAAGGATGAAGCACTTCGACCGCAACTCACCATGGCTCGCGAATACTCCGCGAACTCTCACTCCAACTCGAGTTCCCACGTTTCACCGACGAGATCGTGGCCGAAGCTGTGGTGCTGCTCGGTGGCGATGAGGCGGAAGCCGGCTGTCTTGTAGATGTGTCGGGCCGCATGCAGGACATCGTTCGTCCAGAGCATGATCCGGCGGTATCCGGCCGCCCTTGCAAACCGGACGCATTCGTCGACTAAGTGCCGTCCAATGCCGAGCCCTCTCGCCTTGGGTTCCACATAGAGGAGGCGGAGCTTCGCGACTTCGTCCGAAGCCTTGACGAGGATCACCGAGCCGACGATCTCCCCGTCGATCTCGGCGATCCAGCTCCGTTCCCGTTTTGGATCGAAGTCCTTGATGAAGCTCGCGGCGATCTCCGCGACGAGCGCTTCGAACCGTTCGTCCCAGTCATATTCCTGCGCATAGAGCGCCCCGTGGCGATGCACGATCCAGCCGATATCACCGGGCCGATGCGGCCGCAGCAGATAGGTGGGCGGCGCGGTCTTCGGCTCGAGGAGGCTCTCGACCGTCGCCATGGCCTCTACGAGGCGGCTCTGCTCAGCTAGGGAAAGCGGAGCGAGCAGCCCGGATACCTGCGATCTCGAGGCATCGTTCAACAGCCCAAAAGCCTCTCGTCCAGCCTGTGTCAGCGAGAGATGGCTTCGTCGGCCGTCCTCCCGTGAGCGGAGCCGCTCGATCAGCCCCCGTGTTTCGAAGCGGCGCAGGATCCGGCTGAGATAGCCGGCATCGAGGCCGAGCGCCTGTCCGATCTCCGTAGCCGCCGGCCCATCGCGGGTCGCCAGCTCATAGAGGACCCGTGCTTCCGCCAGGGAGAACTGGCTCCCGAGGAGACTCTCCTCGAGTGTGCCGAGGCGGCGTGTATAAAATCGCGTGAACCGCCGAACGCGTTCGACGAGGTCCTGCAGGACTCGATCCATAGTCGGCAGACTGGACGATTGCTTGACGGCGTCAAGTTAATTTTGTGGTCGAGCAACGGGCACGAAGGCGTTCCCTGCCCAATGATCTGGAAGTTCCGCACGAACTGCGACGCTTTGCGCGTCTCTGAGTTGGGAAATCTGCACAGGTTCGACTCTTGTCGGGGTCCCGTTTAGTGTGACAGATCGAGTATATCGAGCCGTTGAAAGGACCGGGCGCCGCCCGGACGAGCGCGGACCAACCGCGTCGGCAGAGGAAAATTCGGGGCTGCGGACCCGCGGCCCATCGAGGGAGGAAGCCGTTCGTGACGCCCGCCGTCGCCGCACGCGAGGATACCTTTCCCAAGCTGCTCGTTCGCAACGCCCAGGTGCGCCCCGAGCGCGTCGCCTTCCGGCACAAGGACCTTGGAATCTGGCAGTCTTGGACCTGGGGCGAGGTCCACGAAATCGTTCGCGCTTATGCGGCCGGCCTGAGCGCGATCGGGCTGAAGCGCGGGGGCAAGATCGCGATCATCGGATACAACCGGCCATACCTCTACTGGACGATGGCGGCGGCGCAATGGATCGGGGCCATACCGGTGCCCGTCTATGCGGATTCGGTCGCCGACGAGATGGCGTATGTGCTCGCGCATGCGGAAGTCACCCATGCGGCCGTCCAGGATCAGGAGCAAGTCGACAAGGTCTTGTCCGTCGCGGATCGGGTGCCCCTGCTGACGCACATCCTCTACGACGAGGAGCGTGGTCTTCGCGACTACGACCGCAGCCGGCTTCATCCGATCAGCGAGATCGTCGACGAGGGACGCAAGCGGCTTGCTGACCCAGGCGCCATCGAGGCTAGCGAGGCGGAACTCGCGCGAGGCAAGGGCGCCGATCTCGCGATCATCCTCTATACCTCGGGCACGACCGGGCGCCCCAAGGGCGTGATGCTGAGCTACGACAACGTGATCGCCGCGGCGCGCATCGGCTGCGACTTCGACCATCTCGGCGAAAGCGACGAGATCATTGCGTATCTGCCGATCGCCTGGGTGGGCGACCACATCTTCTCCTATGCGCAGGCCATTCTCGTCGGTCTGTGCGTGAGTTGCCCGGAAAGCCCCGATACCGTCGTCGACGACCGGCGAGAGATCGGGACCACCTATGCGTTCGCGCCGCCGCGGGTGTTTGAGAACATGCTCACCCTCACAATGGTGCGCATGGAAGATGCCGGCGCAATCAAGCGCCGCATGTTCCGGTTCTTCATTGATCACGCGAACCGGGTCGGCGAGGAGATCCTCAATGGCGAGGCGGGCGTCTCCGCGTGGGATCGCTTTCTCTACCGGATTGGCGACATCCTCGTTTACGGGCCTCTGAAGAATCGCTTCGGGCTCACGAAGATCAAGGTCGGATACACCGCAGGGGAGGCGATCGGGCCCGAGATCTTCCGCTTCTACCGGGCCATCGGTGTGAACCTGAAGCAGCTCTATGGGCAGACCGAGGCTTCGGTCTACGTCACGATGCAGCCGGACGGCGAAATCCGCGCCGATACGGTCGGGCGTCCGGCGCCGGAGGTGGAGATCCGGATCGACGACAGTGGCGAGGTTCTCTACCGCTCGCCGGGCGTCTTCCTCGGCTATTTCAAGGACGAGGATAAGACTGCGGAAACGAAGACACCGGACGGATTCGTGCGCTCGGGCGATGCGGGATTCTTCGACAACAGCGGACATCTGCGGATTATCGATCGCGCGAAGGATGTCGGGCGGCTGACGGACGGCTCGCTGTTCCCCCCGAAATATGTCGAGAACAAGCTGAAATTCTACCCGAACATTAAGGAGGCGGTGGCGTTCGGGGACAAGCGCGATTTCGTCACCTGCTTCATCAACATCGATCTCATCGCCGTCGGGAACTGGGCCGAGCGCAATGGCGTCACCTACGCCTCGTACCAGGAATTGGCAGGCCACCCGCTCGTCTATGACATGATCGAGCAGCATGTCGACGAGGTGAACCGATCGCTCGCGGGCGAGCCCAGGATGGGTGGCGCTCAGATCCGGCGCTTCCTGATCCTCCACAAGGAACTCGACGCGGATGACGGGGAACTGACCCGCACCCAGAAGGTCAGGCGAGGCTTCATCGCGGAACGATATGCGCCTCTGATCACGGCCCTCTACAGCAGTGCTACGGAGGCCGACATCTCGACCGAGGTGACCTTCGAGGACGGCCGCAAGGGTGTCATCGCGGCCCGCGTGAAGATCAGGGATATGAAACTCCATCCGGTCGCGGAACAAGTCGGGCTCCTGGAGGCTGCCGAGTGATGCGTGCGCCCGATACTCCTATCCTCACGAAGGGCGATGTGCTGCTCGCGGTCGAGAGCGTGTCTCTCGGCTTCGGCGGCGTGAAGGCGCTCACCGATGTGTCCTTCGACATCAAGAAGGGCGAGATCCGGGCGATCATCGGGCCGAACGGCGCCGGCAAGACCTCGATGCTCAACTGCATCAACGGCTTCTACCATCCGACCGATGGCCGCATCACCTTCAAGGGCAAGACGCGCCTGAAGATGCGCCCCTCGGAAGCCGCACGAGGCGGCATCGCCCGCACCTTCCAGAACGTGGCCCTCTTCAAGGGTATGTCGACGCTGGACAACATCATGGCGGGACGCTCGCTGAAGATGACGTCCAGCTTCTTCTGGCAGCTCTTCCGGCACGGGCCGGCCATGAACGAGGAAGTCCGGCATCGCCGGGTCGTGGAGGACATCATCGACTTCCTGGAAATCCAGCACATCCGGAAGGTACCGGTCGGTAAGCTGCCCTACGGGCTGCAGAAGCGGGTGGAACTCGGGCGGGCGCTTGCCATGGAACCCGATCTGCTCCTCCTCGACGAGCCCATGGCCGGGATGAATCTCGAGGAAAAGGAGGACATGTCCCGCTTCATCCTCGACGTGAACCAGCAATACGGCACCACCATTGCGCTCATCGAGCACGACATGGGCGTGGTGATGGACCTCTCCGATCGTGTGGTCGTGCTCGAATACGGACGCAAGATCGCGGACGGGAAACCCGATGACGTGAAACGCGACCAGCGTGTCATCGACGCCTATCTCGGCGTGGCGCATTGAGGGAGGGACGCGTGGCGGAAACGGCAGCTCCGGCTCTGCGCAGGCCTGGCCTCGACTCCAAGAGGACGCGGCACCTTGCCATCGGCGGCAGCATCCTGGCGCTGATCATCGCACTCGTGGTCGCCGTGCAGACGGGCGCGATTGCGAGCGGCAACATTATCTACAATGTCTTCGTTGATCCCTTCGTCCTGATGGTAGATGCGCCCGACCTCCTGGTGCAGACGCTCTGGGAAGGGCTCGTCTCGGGCGTGCTGTATGCGCTGATTGCGCTGGGTTTCGTGCTGATCTTCAAGGCCTCGGGCGTGTTCAATTTCGCGCAGGGAATCATGGTGGTGTTCGCCGCCCTGACTCTCGTAGGCCTGCACGAGATGGGCGTGCCGTCGCTGATCGCGCTCCTCCTCGCAGTTGGGGTGATGTTCATCCTCGCTTTGGCCGTGGAGCGGGTGGTGCTCAGGCCGCTCGTGAATCAGCCCGATATCATCCTCTTCATGGCGACCTTCGGGCTCACCTATTTCCTGATCGGGCTCGGTGAGATCATCTTCGGGGGGAACCCGAAGCAGATGATCACCAGTGAGCTCTTCTTGCCATCGGGTGCCAGCGAGGTGGAGATCTTTGGCGGATCCGTGCGCTTCCAGCACATCGATATCGCAGCGACCGTCATCGCTTCCGTGATGATCGCAGGCCTGGCCGTGTTCTTTTCCAAAACGCGCATCGGCCGGGCACTGCGCGCCGTTGCCGACAGTCACAAGGCGGCGCTGTCGGTCGGCATCTCGCTCAACCAGATTTGGGTCATCGTCTGGTTTACGGCCGGCATCGTGGCCCTCGTGACGGGCATCATGTGGGGCGCGCGCTCCGACGTCTCTTTCGCTCTGCAGATTATCGCACTCAAGGCCCTTCCGGTCCTGATCCTTGGCGGCTTCACCTCGATCCCGGGCGCGATCGTGGGCGGTCTCATCATCGGCATCGGCGAGAAGATCGGCGAATTCTACTGGGGACCGCTCCTGGGCGGCGGCATCGAGACCTGGCTCGCCTATATGATCGCCCTTCTGTTCCTGCTGTTCAGGCCGCAGGGCCTGTTCGGCGAGAAGATCATCGAACGCGTGTGAGGTAAGGCGTGCTCTACCGCGAGGCCGGTCAGTTCAAGTCCAACTATGCCGCCGATATGGCGGTGTTTCCCCTCCGGCAGGACCGGGTGGGGCTCGCGATCATCATCGCCGCGGCTTATGCGCTCGCCTTCCTGGGCAATGACTTCCTGCTCCAGGCGGTGATGATCCCCTTTCTGGTGTTTTCGCTGGCCTCTATCGGTCTCAATATCCTCACCGGCTATGCGGGCCTCCTGTCCCTCGGCACTGGCGCCTTCATGGGCGTCGGCGCCTACGCCTGCTACAAGCTGACGAGCATCTTTCCCGACGTGAACGTAATCGTCTGGATTCTCGTGTCCGGGCTCTTTTCGGCGGCGGCCGGCGTGATTTTCGGCCTGCCCTCCCTGCGCATCAAGGGGTTCTACCTCGCCGTCGCGACGCTCGCGGCGCAGTTCTTCCTGCAATGGACCTTCATCCGCGTACCGTGGCTTGTGAACTACAACGTGTCCGGCGCGATCGAGGTGCCCATTCGCACGCTCTTTGGCATCCCGATCATGGGAGCGACAGCGACTTCGCAGACGCGCTACCTCGTCGTCCTCACTCTCGTGATCGTCCTCACTTGGTTCGCCTCAAACCTAGTGCATGGCCGCATTGGCCGCATGTGGATGGCGGTGCGCGACATGGATATCGCGGCCGAACTCATGGGCATCAGGCTCCTGCCCACCAAGCTCCTCGCCTTCGCGGTCTCGTCCTATTACTGCGGCGTCGCCGGAGCGCTCCTGGTGTTTCTCTGGTACGGCGGCGCCGAATACGACGTGTTCAACATCAACCAGTCCTTCTTCATCCTGTTCATGGTGATCATCGGGGGACTGGGCAGCCTCATCGGGTCGTTCTTCGGTGCTGCCCTGATCTTCATCATGCCTATCGCTCTCGGCATCGTGCTACCGGCTCTGCTCGAACCGTTCGGCATCCATATCGGGGCCGAGACCATCGAGCACCTGCGGTTCATGCTGGTGGGCGCGCTCATCATCTTCTTCCTGATCGTCGAGCCGCACGGTCTCGCGCGGCTTTGGCAGATCACCAAACAGAAGCTTCGGGTCTGGCCGTTCCCCTATTGACGGCGGATCCCGCGCCGCGGGAACGGCGCGCCAAGGAGACGTGAATTCTATCCAGAACGTCCGCCTTCCATGCGGACATCAGCAGGAGGAAAAATAAGAATGTCGTTCCGAAAACTCGGCATCGGTGCCGCGGTTGCAGCACTCATCGGAGCCACGGCGCTACCAGCCTTGGCACAGGAGACGATTTACGTCCCGCTCTTTACCTACCGCACCGGTCCCTTCGCGGGCTCGGGCATTCCAATCGCGAACGGGTTGAGCGACTATCTCGCCATGCTCAACGAGCGCGACGGCGGCATCGGCGGCGTCAAGCTCGCGATCGAGGAATGCGAGACGGGCTACGACACCAAGAAGGGCGTCGAATGCTACGAAGCCGTGAAGGGCAAGAACCCCGTCATGGTAAATCCCTGGTCCACCGGCATTACCCTGCCGCTGATCCCACGAGCTGCCGTCGACAAGATCCCGATCCTATCCATGGCCTACGGGCTCTCGGCCTCGGCTCGCGGCGACATCTTCCCATGGGTGTTCAATCCGCCGAACACCTACTGGGATGGGGCCTCAATGATCATCAAGTATATCGCGGACCAGGAGGGTGGCCTCGACAAGCTCAAAGGCAAGAAGATCGGCTACATTCATCTCGACGCGAGCTTCGGCAAGGAGCCGATCCCGCTTCTCGAGCAGCTCTCGAAGGATTTCGGCTTCGAGCTGAAGATGTACCCGGTCGGCGCGCAGGACATGCAGAACCAGTCATCGCAATGGCTGAGCGTCCGCCGCGATAGGCCCGACTACATGATCATGTACGGTTGGGGCGCCCTCAACAGCACGGCCATCAAGGAAGCAGTGCGCATCGGCTATCCGATGAAGAAGTTCATCTCCATCTGGTGGCCGAGCGAGGATGACGCGCGCGGTGCCGGTGACGGCGCCAAGGGCTTCAAGACCCTCAACTGGCATGCGACCGGCACGGATTTCCCTGCCATTCAGGACATCATCAAGCACGTGGTCGACAAGGGCCATTCCAAGGTGTCGAAGGACAAGGTGGGCGAGGTTCTCTACAACCGCGGCGTCTACAACTCGATGCTGATCGCCGAGGGGATCCGCAACGCGCAGAAGCTCACCGGCAAGAAGGTGGTGACGGGCGAGGACGTGCGGCGCGGCCTCGAGTCCATCAACCTCGATGCGGCCCGCTTGAAGGAACTCGGGTTCGAGGGCTTTGCATCCCCGATCGCGCTGTCCTGCACCGATCATAACGGCCACCGTGCTGCCTTCATGCAGGAATGGGACGGTGCCAAGTGGGTGAAGATCACCGAGCCGATCGAACCCATGACCGACCATGTCCGCGCTCAGCTCGACGCCGCAGCCAAGGATTATGCCGAGAAGAACACCGGCTGGCCCAAGCGTACGGAAGCCTGCGACAAGGCTTCGTAGGACCTCATGGGCCGACATGAGGCAAGGCCGCAGCCTCGCCTCCATGAGCCGAACCGCGGCGCACGCGCCGCGGAATTTCGTCAGGAGATGCGAAATCCATGACTGCCGCCGTGCAGACCGCGCCCGCAACCAGCGCCTCGCCTGCTGAAACGATCCTGTCGGTCAACAACATCGAGGTGATCTACGATCACGTCATTCTCGTCCTGAAGGGTGTCTCCCTGGCCGTGCCGCGCGGAGGGATCGTGGCGCTCCTCGGCGCCAACGGGGCCGGCAAGACCACGACTCTCAAGGCGATCTCGAATCTCCTGCGGGCCGAGCGCGGCGAGGTCACGAAAGGCACGATCGTATTCGACGGTGAGCGCGTCGACCGCCTGTCGCCGAACGAGCTCGTGCGCCGCGGCTGTATTCAGGTTCTCGAAGGCCGCCATTGCTTCGGCCATCTCACGATCGAAGAGAATCTTCTAACCGGTGCCTTCACGCGCCGCGACGGCAATGCTGCGATCAAGCGGGATCTCGAGCGGATCTATGAATTTTTCCCGCGCCTGCGGCAGCGTCGCACTTCGATGGCGGGCTATACCTCCGGCGGCGAGCAGCAGATGTGCGCGATTGGACGCGCGATGATGTCCCGGCCGAAGATGATCCTGCTCGACGAGCCCTCGATGGGCCTCGCGCCGCAGATCGTCGAGGAGATCTTCGAGATCGTCAACAAGCTCAATGCGAGCGAGAATGTCTCGTTCCTGCTCGCAGAGCAGAACACCAACATGGCGCTGAAATACGCGACCTACGGCTACATCCTCGAGACCGGCCGCGTCGTGATGGACGGGCCCGCGAAGATGCTGCGCGAGAACGAGGACGTGAAGGAATTCTATCTCGGCGTTGCGGAGGGCAACCGCCGCTCGTTCCGGGAGGTCAAGAGCTACAAGCGCCGCAAGCGCTGGCTCGCCTGATTGCGGTAACGCCGCTTTCTTCGCAGATTGCCCGAAGCGCAATACGCCATCGAGCGGTAATCGTGTGCAGATCATGTATCTGCTGCGGGCGCGCGAATGAGATCGTCGGGTGGCGAGCGCGAATCACGAACAAGGGAGAGGTCCATGCCGGAATTGTACGATGATCGCGAAAGCCATGCGCCGGAGGAGCGGGAGCGGGAGCTGTTCGGGCGCCTGCCCGAAATTCTCCGTCGCGCCATGAAGGCGCCGGCCTATGCAGGGCACCTCGCCGGAATCGATCCCGGCGCGATCACCAGCCGCGAGGCGCTCGCGACGTTGCCGATTATCCGGAAATCGGACCTGCCGAGTCTCCAGAAGGCGACGCCACCCTTTGCGGGCTTCGTTTCGGCGGCACCAGGGAGCTTTGCGCATCTCTTCACCTCGCCGGGACCGATCTACGAATCGGAAGGAACGCAGGCCGACCCCTGGCGCGCCGCCCGGGCGCTCTTTGCGGCCGGTTTCCGAGCCGGCGACGTCGTGCTGAACACCTTCAGCTATCACCTCGTCCCGGGCGGTCTCATGCTTGATTCCGGGGCACGGGCCCTCGGCTGTGCCGTGATCCCGGCCGGGCCCGGCAATACCGAGCAACAGCTCGAATTGATCGAAATCTACCGGCCGGCGGCCTATTGCGGCACGCCCGATTTCCTCAAGATCCTCCTCGATGCCGGCGCCACGGCCGGACGGGACGTCTCGTCTCTGAAGCGGGCGGTCGTGTCCGGGGCCGCGTTCCCCCGCAGCCTGCAGGAGGAGATCGCCGACCGTGGCGTCGAGGCGATGCAGGCCTATGCGACGGCCGATCTCGGGATCATCGCCTTTGAGACCGAGGCCCGCGACGGTATGATCGTGAACGAGGACATTATCCTGGAAGTCGTGCGGCCGGGCACCGGGGATCCGGTTCCGGACGGGGAAGTGGGAGAGGTCGTCGTGACCTCTCTCGACCCGCACCATGCCTGGATCCGCTTGGCGCTCGGTGATCTGACGGTGGTCCTCCCGGGAGTGAGCTCCTGCGGCCGTACGAACATGCGCATTCGCGGCTGGATGGGACGTGCGGACCAGACTACGAAAGTCAAGGGTATGTTCGTGCGCCCGGAGCAGGTGGCAGAGGTTGCACGCCGTCATCCCGAGTTGAAGCGGCTCCGGCTCGTCGTCTCGCGCATGGGAGAGATCGATACCATGACTCTTCGCGCGGAGGCGGAGCAGACGAGCACGGCGCTCTCGCACGAGGTCGCCGAAACGCTGCAGACCGTCATGAAGCTGAAAGGCACGGTGGAACTCGTCCCTCCGGGAACACTGCCGAACGACGGCAAGGTGATCGCGGACGAACGCAGCCAGGGGTGAGGGCTGTGCCTTTGCGCCTGCGGCCCGCAAGGACGGAAGTGCGGCGGTAGGGGCAGTGCATCGCGCCTGCAGCTCACAGCGCTACGGCGCAATCGAAGCGTGCTCGACGGCGGCGCGGCGCGCCTTTGCGCGGCCGCCGGCCTCTCCGGCACATTTGATGGTGTGAGCCTCGCGGGTGACCACCTGCAAATTCGGAATGCCCCAGAAGGCCAGAAGATCCGGCCATGGCTCATGACGGTGCTCACGCCAGACCTGGAATAATGGCACCTTGTGATCAACCTGTGCGCCGCGCAGGAGCCGCTTGCGCGTGACTGCGCAACGAAGCCTTTGCCGCTTCTTGAGCAGCACCGCATTCGCATGCGGCGCCGTCCAGAACTTCCACGCGGTGACACAGGCCTGGTGCCAGGTTGCCCGTCGGCTCGGGCGGCCGTCGCCCCAGATGTCCCGATGCCAGCCATAGCGGTAGACGGGCTGCCCGCAGACGCAGCAGACGCCGTGCCCGCGCCAATGTGCGGCCTCGCGATAGGGCGCCGGCGGCGTCCGGAAATGGGTCGGAAGCCCGTCGCGGCGGTCGATATCGAGAGTCCACGACCATCCGTCCGGAGCGCCCGTCTGCGCCGCGAGCGCGCGCGCGAGTCGGTCGGCACGCAGCGGATGCGCCTGCCAGTAGGCCTGCACGGCCTCCGATAGCGTATCGGGAACGCGCCGCATCGAGACGACCTTCCGCCAGACGGCATTCGGAAAGCGCGGCGGCAGCTGTGAATAGAGGCGCGCGAGAGCGAGTTCGTTGCGGTGTGCGAATCGAGTCTGGCGATTCATCGTATGAGTATGAACGCGGTGTTATGGCGGGAATGCGCAATGGAAGACGGACAATAGTGCTTCGCGGGTTAGCGAAACTTGAACCGTGATCGGGGTGTCGAGAGTCTAATCCAGCCGCCAGTCGATCGTTCCGCGCCCCTTCTCCTCCAGGAACGCGTTCGCACGGCTGAAGGGATGGGTTCCGCGGAAATCGTTCTTGCGGTTGAGCGGGGAGGGGTGCCCGGACTCGATGACGAGATGCTTGCGGTCATCGATGAGCCCACTGCGGGCGCGGGCCGGCTGACCCCAGAGGAGAAAGGCGACAGCCGGCTGATGGGCCGAAACCGCAGCGATCACCTGATCGGCCAAGGCCTGCCAGCCGAATCCCATATGGGCGCCCGAACTGCCGGCCTCGACCGTGAGTGCCGTGTTGAGGAGGAGGACGCCCTGTTCCGCCCATCGGCTCAGGTCTCCCGAGGTCGGCCTCGGGAGATCGAGATCGGCCGCCATCTCGGACAGGATCACCCGCAGCGAGGCCGGCAGCCGCCGGCTGCCGCGGTACGAGAAGGCGAGGCCATGCGCATCGCCAGGCGTCGGGTACGGATCCTGACCCAGGATGACAGCACGGACGCGGGAGAGCGGAGTCTCGCGCAGGGCGGCGAGGACGTATTGTGGCGGCGGCAGGACCACGGCACCGGCGGCGATGCGCTCGTCGATGCGCGCCGCGATCGCGACGGCCGTGCCGTCGCGGAAGAACGGCAGATCCCGCCACTCACGAGAGGCGGGATCGGCGCAGAAGGCCGCGACGGCATCCGAAACCGGACCGGTCATCGGATCACGATACGACGTTCGACCTTCGGATCGACCGTTCCCTTGCTGCGCACATAGATCATCACTTCGTTCGCGAGGAGGTTCCCATCCGTTGCGCCGATGAGAACGCGCCCGCGGCCGAATGCCAAGTAGCCGTCACCTCCGGCGAGCATGAAGTTATTGGTAGCCACCCGGTATCTTTTCGCGGGGTCGAGCGGCTCGCCGTTCACCTCGATCTTCACGATGCGCGAACCGACAGGCGCCTTTGCGTCGACTTCGATCCGCAAGCCGGAAACCTGGGGAAAGCGGCCCGCGCCTTGCTGGAAGCGCGAGACACCGTTCTCAAGCGCGTCCTTGATGTCGATACCTGCCATCTCGACCATGCTGGTCGTATTGCCGAAGGGGAGTTCGGAAAGAATGTCGCGACGGGTCAACTGCGTACCGGCGGGATAGAGCCTGTTGGCACGAATGCCGCCGCCATTGGTGATCGCGACATCCGCACCGGTCAATGCGCGGATCGCGTCGGCAATCAGATTGCCGATTGCCGCCTCCTGCGAGCGAACCGTGATCGAGCGGCTGTCGAGCTCCGTCACGGTCGTGCCGATCTCGACATCGAGCTCCTTGGAGAGCATCGCCTCGTAACGTTCGACGGCTGCGAGCACCTCCGGATCGGGATCGAGGGTGGTGGAATCATGTACGCGGAAACTCGGAGCCCAGGTGATTTTCCTTTCGCTCCCTCCGTGGGTCGCGGAGACGACGAAATCGATCGCCGTCACGAAATTTCCTTCCTCGCTCGATTCCACCATGACGGTGCGGCCATCGTAGCCGATTGCGAGATCGTGGTCGTGCCCGGTCAGCAGGATGTCGACGAGGCGCGAGCGCACGATCGCGTAGTCGGTCTCGCGATCCGCGTGCGCGACGCAGACGACGAGGTCTGCTCCTTGCTCGCGCAACTTCCCGGCTTCGGATCGCAGGGTTTCGAGCTCAGCCGCAAATCGTAAATCGCCCGGCTGCGACATTCCCGGCGTCGCCGCGAGCGCCAGCCCCACGACGCCGACCTTCACGGACCCGAGCGTGAAGATCTCGGAATCCCTCACTCCCGGAACGGGCGTTCCGTCGGCCTGGCGCACATTGGCGGCGAAGAATGGAAATTTCGCTTCGCCCATTCGCTGCAGGTAGATGTCCTTTCCGAAGTCGAATTCGTGATTGCCGGGAACAAAGACATCCGGCCGGATCATGTTCGTGAGCTCGACGATGTGGGCGCCCTGGTCGAAGCCGGACATGAGCGACGGGGAGAAGGTGTCCCCGGCATGGCAGAAGAGCATCGGCACCCCGCGGGCCCGCTCCTGCTTCACGACCGCCGCGAGCTTCGCGAAGCCTCCGCGCCCCTTCACGCCGGACATCTTGTAGATGTCGTTCACGAGCAGCAGGCTGAACGTCGCGTCAGATGGCGCGGCGGCGGCCTCGTCACGGCTGCCGATCATCGTGACCGACAGTCCGGCTCCGAGTCCCAATCCCAGCGTCTGGCGGCGCGAAACTGTCGCCATGGTGTGCTCCCCCTGCGAGCGCTCGAGGATGCGGTCCCGCGCCTCGACTCGCAAGGGAGATGCGTTACCTCGAGTTGCCCGACCGAGAGGGGCAGGCCGGCATCCCGGACCGAGCTCATCCGTGACGCCGTGACGCGCGGCTCGAGCACTGGCTGATTTGCACAGTGAGGCGGACGCCTTATGTATTCCGACGTCGAGCGCGGCTTTCGCAAGGGAGCCGCGCTGTGCGTTGGGAGAGCACCCTATGAACAGCCAGGCTGATCCGTCCTCCTTCGAGGCCTCGGGCGTGCGCCCCGTGGACCATCCCGTCGTGCGGACGGGCCGGATCGGGGTCCTCCTGATGAATCTCGGCACCCCCGAGGCGACCGATTACTGGTCGATGCGCCGCTACCTCAAGGAGTTCCTCTCGGACCGGCGGGTCATCGAAACCCCGAGGCTGATCTGGTGGCCGGTTCTGAACCTGATCGTCCTCTCGACCCGGCCCGGTCGGAAGGGCCGCGATTACGAGACGATCTGGAACCGGGATCGCAACGAAGGTCCTCTCAAGACCATCACTCGCGCCCAGGCCGAGGATCTCACGAGCCATCTCCGCGCCGTGGCGGGCGACCGGGTCAGCGTCGATTGGGCCATGCGCTACGGAAAGCCCGAGGTAGGCCCGCGCATCCAGGCGCTGCTCGACCAGGGTTGCGACCGCATCCTGCTCGTGCCGCTCTATCCGCAATACTCGGCAGCGACGTCCGCGACCGCCTGCGATCAGGCGTTCCGCGCCTTGATGCAGATGCGCTGGCAGCCGACGATCAGGATCTCGCCCCCCTATCACGACGATCCCGTCTATATCGATGCCGTCGTGGCCTCGATGCGCCGGGATCTCGCGAAACTCGATTTCGAGCCTGAAGTCATTCTCGTGTCATTTCACGGCGTGCCGAAAGAATATCTCCTGAAAGGGGATCCCTATCACTGCCAATGCGTGAAAACCTGGCGGCTCATGCGGGAGGCCTTCGGCTGGCCGGAGGATCGCTTCCGGATCAGCTTCCAGTCGCGATTCGGGCCCGACGAATGGCTCAAGCCCTATACCGATGAAACGGTGAAGAGCCTGGCAGAATCCAGTGTGAAGCGCATGGCGATCGTTGCGCCCGGGTTTACAGCCGATTGCCTCGAGACCCTCGAGGAGCTCGATGTCGAAAACCGGGAGATCTTCCTGCACAATGGCGGCGAGTCATTCGCCTATCTGCCCTGCCTCAACGACAGCGAGGACGGGATGCGCGTGATCCGGCACATCGTGGATCGCGAATTGCAAGGCTGGATCTGAGGCCTTCCGGTTACGCGCCTGCTCCCGTCAGCTCCAGCGGCGGCGAGCAGGCTCTTCCTTGGAAGGGCGGAGGCTCGCCAGAGCCTGGAACTGGAGCTCGGAAAGATAGCGCAGGCAAGGGGCACGCCTGCGTGAATAGGCTTCCTCGAGCCGGATCCGGAACTGCCGCTTCAATTCGGGATGAGTTGCGCTCGACTCGAGCTGCGCGAGCTCTTGTTCGTGCTCGAGCGCGAGGTCTGCAAGAAATTTGAGCGCCGACTGCATGGCGGGGAGCAGCTCCGGCGGATAGGTTACGCTCTCGCCGTACTGGTCCGACTCGACACGCAACACACTTTCGCCTTTGAGCATATTTCCCTCCCGCCCTCGATCTACTTTCATTCTTATTGTGGGAATCCTGGCATAGGCCACAGGTCGAAGCAATGAATATTACGTAAAGGAATGTCAGAAAGGAGACGCAACTGCCAAGGTTGAGAAGGAGCCTTACGTGCCGCGAGCCATTCGACAGCCAAATCGGCTCGTTTCGACGCGTGAGTCAGCTCTCGGACGCGGGAGAAGGCCGAAAACCGGCCATCGGTGTCACTGCGCGGCCAAAGTGGCGGTCGGGTGTGTGGCGATCGGTCTCAAGCCGGAACGGGCTGCGCAGCGGACCAGTCAGGACTCTGCAGCGAATCGTGAACGCCGCTCGCAGCGCTCCCTTCCAGGCTCGAGGCCCCACATACAGTAGATACGGACGGATGCTGCATAGGCTCCATCCGGAGATCCCCGGAGCGCTGCGCACGAAATCGTTTCCAGGCGCATGAACAAGCCCTGTCTGTAGGGCGCCCTTGGCCTGAGACGGATCTGCCAGGGTGCAGGATCTTTAGGTTCAGCTCAGTCTTCTCTGAGTTCCGGAAGAAGGCTCACGATCGCGGCGCCGTCCAATTCGCTGCTGCCCTGCGCGACCAGAAACCTGAACAGAGTTGTCGCCATCGAAGTCATCGGCATCGGCAGATGCGCTGCCCGGGTGGCATCGTGGAGCATTTCGAGATCCTTGAGGATCTGACGCGCATAGCCCCTGGGGGCGAAATCACGTTCGACCATGCGCGGGAAGATAGCCTGGAGAACGGCGGAGTTCCCGAGACCCGGAGCGAGCGCCGCCGGAATCTTGCGGGCATCGACGCCGTATGCTTCCGCGAGCCGAAGCCCTTCCGCGACCACGCAATAATTCGTCAGGCACAGGACCTGATTGACGAGCTTGGTTGCCTGGCCTGCTCCGGTCGGGCCCATATGGGTCACGAGGCCGAGCTTCTGGAGCACCGGTCGTGCGGCCTCGACCGAGGTCTCGTTCCCGCCCACCATGATTGCCAGGGTGCCTTCCTGCGCGGCCCCGGGGCCACCCGAAACGGGAGCGTCGATTAGAGCCGCGCCGGCAGCACCGAGCTTCCCGGCGAGGCTCTTCGTCGTCTCGATTTCGGTGGTCGAGAAGTCGACCACGATGGTCCCTGCAATCCCTTCCGAGCTCAGGAGACCGGATGGGCCGGCAACCACATCCTCCACGGCGCGGGTGGTCGTCACGCAGATCGCGATGATATCGGCCTTGGTAGCCACTTCCGAAGCAGAGCCCGCGAGGTCGATGCCCCACTCCGTTGCGGCCGCTCGTTTTTCGGGATCGATGTCCCAGCCGATGACGTGATGTCCGGTTGCGACGAGGCGCTTCGTGAACCCCGTGCCCATCAGTCCAAGCCCAATGAAACCGATCTTGGTCATATCCTTCCTCCCTGTTCCCGATTTGGGTCGCCGAACTTGCCGACCGCTTGTCTGACATGTCTCCTCGCCGGAGATAGGCACGCTCGCCTCTCAGAGCCGGTAGAGACGCTCTGCGTTCTCCCTGAAGAGCCGCCGCTGATCGGCTGCCGGGAGATCCGCTACGATTTCAGCAAATCCTTGCATGATCTCCGCGAAGGAACCCGCAAGTCGATCCACGGGATAATTACTCGCGAACATGCAGCGCCCGACTCCGAAGATCGAAATCGCGTCGCGGACGATCGGTCCGTTGGCTTCAACGGTCCAAGGCCGGCCGACTTGGCCGAGCCCCGAGATCTTCAAGGCAACATTGTCGAATGGCGCGCAGAGCTCCAGTGCGCGGCGCCAGCCGGCCCTCCCTTCCGGGCTTCGGTCGGATGGAAGAGCCGTGTGGTTGATGATGATCTGGGTATCCGGGAAATCACGGGCCAGATCGGCCGCGGCATCGAGATGCCACCACGGTGTTTGCAGATCGAACGAAAGCCCGTGACTCTCGAGAAGCGCGAAGCCTCGCCGCCAGGCAGGATCGTCCATGGAGCCGGGCGTCCCACGTCTCGCCTCCGATGGTGAGGCTGCAGCCCGGGGCTTTTGACGGATGCCCCGGACGAGCGGGCGCTCGCTCTGCCGGGCCAGCACTTCGCCGACATCACCGCGACCGAGCCAAGCCTGCGCGACACACGCTGTGGGAAGGCCCTCCTGTGCCGAGAGCCTCTCGATCCAGATCGTTTCTCCGACCGGGTCGCGGTGGTCCCACTCCGCCTCGATGTGCACCGTCTTGAGCACCTCGATGCCGTCCCAATCCGTCCTGTAATCAATCGGGAGATAGTTTCGGCGGAGTGCGCTGTAATCGCCGTAACGAAACGGGATCAGTGGCTCGTCACAGAGCCAAGGATAGTAATTCTGCTCGATATTCCAGAAGTGCTGATGCGGATCGACGATCTGCAGCGCTCCGGCCCGGCGGCTCTCATCCATTCTCTCCCGACCTCCTCGCCGGATGTGCTCGCTGGAATGACCATCAACCTCGGCGCCCCGCAGGGGCTCTGGCGACAGCTACAACCTTGTCCATACTCTTCCCAAAGCCGGCTCGGTATGCAACTCTTCCGTCAATCGCCTCGCGAGACGCCATGATCGAGGCGACTAAAATGCATCTCGGAGGAAATCGCACATGAAACGCCGTTCTCTTCTTATGGCCGGAGCAGCATTGGTGGCCGGGTTTGCTGCGCATGTCCCGGCCTCCCAGGCACAACAGGTCCAGCTGCGCTACGCCCATGTCGGATCGGAAGGGGATATCCAGTACTGGTATGCCGAACAGGCGGCGAAGCGGATCCCGGAGGCGACGGGCGGCCGTGTGAAGGTCACGGTCTTCCCCAATTCTCAGCTCGGTGGAGTCCAGGAACTGATCGACGGCGTCCGGAATGGCACGATTGCCATGGGCCATCACGAGTTCGCTTCGCTTGCGCGGCTCGCGAAGAACATCGCCGTCTTCAATGCACCCTTTGTCTACAGGGACGGGCAACACGCGATTGCCGCGACCGATCCCAAGACTTCGGAAGTGCTCCAGGAATTCAACAAGACGCTTTCCAGCGAAAGCGGCATCCGTATCGTCGGGCGCCTGTTCCGCGGTGCGCGCCAGATGACTGCGAAGATGCCGGTCTATTCTCCGAACGACCTGCAGGGAAAACCCTTCCGCGGGGTGCCGCTGCAGCTCTGGACAACGATGATCCGCGGTTTCGGTGCAATACCGACACCCGTAGAGGTAAGTGAGCTCCCGACGGCCTTGATGACGGGCATGGTCGTGGGGCAGGAAAACCCGCTCACCATGATCAATGCGAACAAGCTCTATGAGGTGCAGTCCCATGTCATGCTGACCGGGCACATGCAGAACGTCCTCCCGGTCTTCATCAACGAAAAGGCTTGGCAGTCAATTGGCGAAAAGGACCGCGAGGCCATCACCAAGGTGCTCGGCGACCTTGCCCAGGAGACGCTCGCGACGGCGCGTAAGGACGAAGAAGCGCTTATCGCGCAGCTCCGGCAGAAGGGCATGACCTTCGTGACGGAGAAGGATGGCCTCAAGATCGACGAGTTCCGTCAGAAAGTAGCGGCGGAGGTCGCGAAGGACTTTCCGGACTGGAAGCCGTATATCGAGCGCATCGCCAGCGTGAAGTGAGGTGTCGCGAAGGCCGGGTCTAAGTGCCCGGCCTTCCGCACTCGGGATGCATTCGAGCAATCCGATGTCAATAACAGAGAACTCCGGCGGAGTGGCGCTCTTAGATTCCAATGCGAGCACTCGCGGCGATCGCATGATCGAGCCTGTGCGCCTCGTCTTCCGCGTCGCCGCGCTCATTCTTCTCGCCGTCATGATTGCAATGCCAGCCATTCAAGTTGTGCTGCGCGAGGTCATCCGGGCTCCCTTTATCGGTGCGGAAGAGCTCACCCGGTTCATGCTGATCTGCGTGACCTTCATCACCTTTCCGTATGTGGTCTCATCGGGTGCGAACATCAGGATGGAGGAGTTCATCCAGGGGCTGCCCGAGCCGGTGCGCCAGCCACTTCATGTGTTGATCGCGGGGACGGGCGTCATCGGCTTCGGGATCGCGGCCTATTCGGTCGCCGTTGCAGCCCTGACGAACTTGAACAATGCAACACCGACGCTCGGCATCCCCAATTGGATCTTCTTTTCGGCTGCCTTCCTGGGGCTCCTGTTCGCGGCGGTGGAGTACATGATTCAGTTCGTGAAAGCGCTCCGCGGACGCAATCTCTATGTTACCCTCGCCGCGGAGCAGGCTCCCGACGAAGAGCCTCAGCTTTGATCTTGCAGTCGATCCGCCTGCACGTTGCGCCGCAAGCATTCGAACGTCGGGACAAGGCGGCGATTCCGCCAAGGGACTCTCCGGTCCCGGACGCGCTGCAGTCGCCCTGTACAGAACCTCCTTAGGATTCACACCGCATGAGTGTTGCTCTGATCGCTGGCTTCAGCCTGTCATTCCTGCTCGGATGGCCGGTCGTGCTCGCCGTTCTCCTTCCGGCGATCGTTTACGTCCTGGTCAGCGATATTCCGATCCAATTGATCGGTCAGCGCATGTCCTATGCACTCGACTCATTCCCGCTCGTTGCCGTGCCCATTTTCATTTTCGTCGGCAACTTCATGAACCAGGCTGGGATCACGGAACGCATCTTCAAGTTCGCCGAGACACTCGCCGGGCGCATCCCGGGCGGGCTCGCTCAGGTGAACATTCTCTCGAGCCTCATCTTCTCCGGCATGAGCGGAGCAGCGCTCGCGGATGTAGGCGGCCTCGGGCGAATCGAGGTGAAGGCAATGACCCAGCATGGGTTCAAGCGGGAATTTGCCGGCGCCCTCACGTGCGCCTCGGCAATCGTCGGTCCCATCTTTCCGCCGAGCATTCCGCTGATCATCTACGGTTCGGTGACGAGTGTCTCGATTATTCAGTTGCTGATCGCCGGCATCGTACCGGCGCTCATCTGCGTCGCATTGCTCATGATCACCACGGTGATCCTTGCGGGGCGGCGCGGTTATCCCCGGGCTGCACGCTGGTCGACGCCTTCGGAGATCATGCGCGACTTCATCCCCGCCTTTCCGGCTCTCGTGACACCGGTTCTTCTCATTGCCGGAATGCTGTTGGGCTTCTTCACGCCCACCGAGGCTGCCTCGGTAACGGTGGTTTATGCAATCTTCATCAGCGCATTCGTCTACCGCACTCTTACCTGGCGTCATCTCATCTTTGCAGCTTTGGAAACCGTCAAGAGCACGTCGGCGATCCTCATCATTGTGGCCGCGGCATCGATCTTCGGTTGGATTCTCGCGATAGAACAGCTCCCGCAGACCGTTGCCCGTCAGCTCCTGTCGTTGAGCACGGATCCGCTTATGCTGCTTATGCTCGTCAACGTGCTACTTCTGATTGTCGGCATGTTCCTGGACAGCACTACCGCAACGCTGCTCGTGATCCCGATTATCGCCGGGCCGCTCCACATGGCTGGCGTCGACCCGGTTCATCTCGGGATTGTTGCTATCTACAACCTGATGCTCGGGCTCCTCACACCTCCGATGGGTCTGGCGCTGTTCCTCATCACGGATATTGCCAAGGTCTCAATGCGCGCAATCCTCTGGGAGCTGATGCCATACTACATTCCCCTCTTCGGGACTCTCGTCATCATCACGCTGTTCCCGGACCTGACGCTCTGGCTACCCAGGATGCTGCGCTGACTCCGTGCCGCGATGGCGTCCGGTATCGATTCAAGGAGTTTCCTTGCGTCACTGCGGCGAAAGCGACATTGGGGCCGCAACGGAATTTTGACGCTTCGTCAAGCTCCATAGCGTGAACTTCCGTTTTCCGATATGACCTCTTCGGCGCTCTTGCCTGTGGGGGCTTTGCACGCTCATGTCGATCTCGCTCGGCTTCGATGTTTTCGTTATTGTATTCCTGGTCCTCGTGGTCCTGACGATCGCGATGGGCGTCCGCACCGTTCCGCAAGGTTACTCCTATACGGTTGAGCGCTTCGGACGGTTTTCGCGGACGCTCGGCCCGGGACTGGGCCTGATCGTCCCTTACGTCGAGCGGATCGGCCACAAGGTGAACGTCATGGAGCAGGTGCTCGACGTTCCGAGCCAGGAGGCCTTCACCCGGGACAATGCCGGCGTGAAGATCGACGCCGTGGCGTTCTACCAGGTGCTTGATGCCGCCCGCGCCTCCTACGAGGTCGCGGATCTCCAGGAGGCGCTCCTGACGCTCACGATGACGAATATCCGCACGGTCGTCGGGTCGATGGATCTCGACCAGCTTCTCTCGCACCGAGACGAGATCAACGACCGGCTTCTGCGCGTCGTCGATGCTGCAGCCTCGCCCTGGGGCGCGAAGGTCACGCGTGTCGAGATCAAGGACATCGTTCCCCCGGCGGACCTGGCCGGCGCCATGGCCCGACAGATGAAGGCCGAGCGCGAGAAGCGGGCCGCCGTGCTCGAGGCCGAGGGGGCCCGGCAGGCGGCGGTGTTGCGCGCGGAAGGGCAGAAGACCGCGGAGATCCTCGCCGCGGAAGCCCGCCGGGAAGCCGCCTTCCGGGACGCCGAGGCCCGCGAGCGCCAGGCTGAGGCGGAGGCCCGGGCGACGACCATGGTGAGCGATGCGATCACGCAAGGGGATCGGGTGGCCGCCAACTTCCTCGTCGCCGAGAAATACATCGACGCTCTTCGGGTCATGGCGAGCGCGCCGAACCAGAAGGTCATCATCGTGCCCGTCGAAGCGGCAGGGCTGACCGGCACGCTGGCCGGCATCGCGGAACTGACGCGGAGCGTGTTCGGCGATGGCGCCGCTCCGTCCGCGCGGCCCCCGCGGACCGTGCCGCCGGTCTCGAATGGGAACGGGCAGGGCTGAGCCGTGATCGCCGACCTCCTCACCGCCCTGGGGGCTTGGGCCTGGGTCGTGCTCGGGCTCCTGCTCATCGGAGCGGAACTGCTCGCTCCCGGCATCTTCATGCTGTGGCTCGGGCTCGCCGCACTCGTGACCGGTGGCGTGGTCGGCGCCTTCGATCTGTCCTGGCAGGCCTCAGCACTCATTTTTGCCGGCCTGTCCGTCGCCAGCGTGCTCGTCGGACGCCAGGTGGGCGGAAGCCGCGAGAGCGGCGGGCCTGCGGGAGACGGTCTCAACCGGCGCGGGGAAGCCCTCGTGGGCCGCGTTTTCGTGCTCGATACGCCGCTCAAGGGAGGCGAGGGCCGGCTGAGGGTGGACGATTCCTCCTGGCGCATCGTCGGCCCGGATACCCCGGCGGGCACCCGCATGCGGATCGTGCGCGTCGATGGCGCGACGCTCATCGTCGAGCCCGGCTGACGGACTTGGCCGCTTCACAACCTGCCGTCACGGTTAACGGTGCCGAGGTGCTTCCGGGGCAGTCGTCCGGCCCAGGAAGGCGTGGCTGCCTCCCAATGGAGCATGAACCCCGGGTGTCGCCGCTCCCCGGGATATGACGATCTTGTAATTTGATCTTTTAACGCAGGCATACCAATTACCGGGGCGGTATCAGCCACACCGTTAGCCGGAGATCCGATGCGGACGTCAGTCATCGCAGTGCTCGCACTCGTCGTGCTCGGTGGAGCCGGCGCAGTGCTGCTCGACGGGACCAGCCTCGATCGCCTCAGGGATCTGGGCGAGCAAGTGATGGCGCGGGCACAAGGGCACACCGGAAGGAACCAGGTTGCCGCACCACGTCCCGCGGGGCAGCAGCCGGCAACGGTTCCCGTGGAGACGGCCACAGCGCGCGAGGTCACATCGAGATCCGATATCCGTTCGGTCGGCAGCCTACAGTCGGACGAGTCGGTCCAGATCTCATCGGAGGTCGCCGGGCGTGTATCGGAAATCCTGTTCAAGGAGGGGCAGCAGGTCCGGGCCGGAGAGATCCTCGTGAAGCTGGACGATGCCCTGACGAGGGCCGAGCTCGGAGAGGCACAGGCTCGCCTGGCGCTCGCGGAGGCGAATTACAAACGGACCAGCTCCTTGGCCCGATCCGGGAACACGACCCAACGCGCCGAGGACGAGGCGACCAGCGCGCTCGAGACCGCCCGCGCGGCCGTAGACCTCATCAAGGTGCGGCTCGACAAGCTGTCCATCACGGCGCCGTTCAGCGGATTTGTAGGGATCCGGAAGGTTTCCGTCGGTGCCTATGTCGGCCCGGGCTCCCCCCTCGCCAACCTCGAAAAGATCAATGAACTCAAGGTCGATTTCAAGGTTCCCGAGATCCACCTCGCCGACGTCAAGGTCGGGCAGGAGATCGAGGTCACGGTCGACGCCCTCCCGCGGCAGGTCTTCAGGGGGACGATCTACGCCATTGATCCCATGGTCGACGTGAACGGCCGGGCGCTCACCATTCGGGCCCGCCTCCCGAACCCGGATCTCGTCCTCCGCCCGGGCCTGTTCGCGCGCATCACCGTCAAGGGCCAGTCTGAGGCGAAGGTCGTCGTGGTGCCCGAGGAGGCCGTGGTTCCGCGAGGTGACTCGGCGCTGCTCTACCGGGTCGAGAGCGGCAAGGCCGTGGAGACCAAGGTCAGGCTCGGGTCGCGCATGGCCGGCCACGTCGAGATTCTCGAAGGCCTCGCTCCGGAGGCGATCGTCGTGACGGCCGGCCAGACCCGCCTTCGCAACGGTGCCCTCGTCGAGGTCGTGTCGTCGACCGTATCGAGTCCGGGCGTGACCGCGCGAGACGCCCTGTGAGGCTTCCCGAATTCTGCATCAGGCGGCCCGTCTTTGCGACGGTCCTGAGCCTCATCCTGATCCTCGTCGGCGTGGTGTCATGGGACCGGCTCACCGTCCGTGAGTATCCCGTGATCGACGAGCCGGTCGTGTCCGTCACGACCCGCTACCCCGGCGCTTCGGCCGCGATCATCGAAACCCAGGTGACCCAGGTCCTCGAAGGCTCCATTGCGGGGATCGAGGGCATCGACATTCTCGAATCGACGAGCCGCGCGGAGACGAGCCGCATCACGGTGAGGTTCAGGCTCGAGATCGATCCCGACGTGGCCGCGAGCGACGTCAGGGATCGCGTGAGCCGCGTTCGTGGCCGTCTCCCCGACGAAATCGACGAGCCGATCATCGCGAAGGTGGAGGCGGATGCCCAGCCGGTCATCTATCTCGCCTTCACGAGCGATCGCATGAACGCGCTCGAGCTGACCGACTATGTCGACCGGTTCGTGGTCGATCGGCTCAAGAACCTGACCGGCGTTGCCGACGTGACGATCTTCGGCGAGCGTCGCTACGCGATGCGGATCTGGGTCGACCGGGAACGCCTCGCCGCCTACAACCTCACCGTCCAGGACATCGAGAGCGCGCTGCGCACGCAGAACGTCGAGCTCCCGTCGGGGCGCATCGAGAGCCAGGATCGCGAGTTCACGATTCTCTCCCGCACGGGTCTCACCACGCCGGAGCAGTTCGAGAACATCGTCGTCAAGCTGGCAGACGGCTATCAGGTCAAGATGCGCGACGTCGCGCGAGTCGAGCTCGGAGCCGCCGATACGCGGCGCGACAGTACCTTCAATGGAAAGACCACGGTCACGGTCGGCATCGTCAAGCAGGCCGTTGCGAACCCGCTCGACGTGTCTTCAGCATTGCGCCAGGTCCTGCCGGAGATCAACGAGTCGCTTCCGGAGGGAATGACATCGGAGATCGGCAACGACAGTGCGGTCTTCATCGACCGCTCGATCAAGGCGGTCTACAGCACCATTCTCGAGGCTGTCGGCCTCGTAGTCCTCGTGATCCTGTTCTTCCTGCGAACCTTGCGGGCGTCGATCATACCGGTCGTGACGATCCCGATCTCGCTGATCGCGACCTTCGCGCTGATGTATGCCTTCGGGTTCAGCATCAACACGCTTACGCTCCTCGCGATGGTCCTGGCGATCGGTCTCGTCGTCGACGACGCGATCGTGGTGCTCGAGAACATCTACCGACACATCGAGGACGGCATGGAGCCGGTCGCGGCGGCGATCCGCGGCTCGCGCGAGATCGGGTTCGCGGTCGTCGCGATGACCCTGACGCTCGCGGCAGTCTATGCGCCGATCGCATTCTCGCCGGGGCGCACCGGGCGCGTCTTCCTGGAGTTCGCGCTGACGCTGGCCAGCGCCGTGATCGTCTCGGGCTTCGTCGCCCTGACACTGACGCCGATGATGTGCTCGAAGCTCCTCAAGCACAGGTCCAATCCCGGCCGTCTCTATCTCGCGGTCGAGCGGGCTTTCGAGGCGTTCGAGTCCGGATATCGCTCCGTTCTTCGTGGAACCCTCCGGGTCCGCTGGCTCGTCATAATCGTGGCGGTGGGCGTAGCAGGATCGAGCGCCGTCTTCTTCATGAGCCTTCCGTCGGAACTGGCGCCCGTCGAGGATCGCGGCGTCCTTCAGGTGCGGGGCAGTGCGCCAGAGGGAGCAACCTTATCCTATACGGGCCGCTACGCCCGCCAGGTCAGTCAACTCGTCGCGCAGGTTCCCGAGGTCGCCTCGTCGCTGCTCATCGTCGGCTTCCCGGACGTCACGGACTTCGTCGCGATCGGTCGCCTCAAGGATTGGGCAGAACGCGACGTCAAGCAGCAGGATCTGGCTGCGGCGCTGACGCCGCAATTGAGCCGCATCCCCGGTGTTCGGGCCTTCGCGAACAACCCGCCGTCTCTGGGCCAGAGGGGCTCGTCGCGCCCCGTCGAGTTCGTCATCCAGACCTCCGGGACCTACGAGCAGCTTCAGGAATATGTATCGACGCTGCTCGAACGGGTGAGCGATTACCCGGGGCTCACGAACGTCGACACGGATCTGAAGCTCAACAAGCCGGAATTCCGCATCGCCCTGGACCGGGCGAAGGTCGCGGATCTCGGCCTTGATGTCTCGGTCGTCGGACGCACGCTCGAGACGCTCCTCGGCGGGCGGCAAGTGACCCGGTTCGAGGCGAACGGCGAGCAGTACGATGTCTACGTGCAGCTCGCAGCCGAGGATCGCGCATCACCCGAAACGCTTTCGACCATCTATCTGCGCTCCCCGCGCGGCGAGATGATTCAGCTCTCGAACATCGTGACCGTGACCGAGAGCGTCGCGCCGAAGGATCTGCGGCGCTTCAATCAGCTCCGCGCCGTGACGCTCTCGGCCAATCTGGCGCCCGGCACATCACTCGGCGACGCACTCAACTTCCTCGAGAACACCGCGCGGGAGGTGCTGCCGTCGAACGTGCAGACCGATCTCGCCGGCCAGAGCCGTGAGTTTCGCGCCGCGTCCCAGAGCCTCGCCGTCGTCTTCGTCCTGGCGCTCGGCTTCATCTATCTCGTTCTGTCCGCGCAGTTCGAGAGCTTCCGCGATCCGCTCATCATTCTGATCACGGTGCCACTGTCGATGACGGGTGCACTCGCCGCGCTCTACTGGACCGGTGGCTCGCTGAACGTGTTCTCGCAGATCGGTCTCGTCACGCTCGTCGGGCTTATTACGAAGCACGGAATTCTGATCGTCGAATTCGCCAATCAGCAGCAGGAAGCAGGAATGCAGCGCCTGGAAGCGGTGATCGAGGCCGCGGTGCTGCGGCTTCGCCCGATCCTGATGACGACCGGCGCCATGGTGCTCGGCGCCATTCCGCTCGCTCTCGCTGAAGGCGCCGGTGCAGAAAGTCGGCAGCAGATCGGCTGGGTCATCGTCGGCGGGATGAGCCTCGGAACGTTGCTGACCCTGTTCGTCGTGCCGACCGTCTACACGCTGATCGGCCGCAAGCATCGGGCGGGCGAAGCGCATGGGGCAGTGCATCCGGCTCACCAGCCCGCGGAGTAAAAGGGAGTGTGCACCCGTTGTGTGTGTGATGGGTGATACGATCGCTTCGTTAGTACGAGCCGAAAGTGGCGCAACTTATCAAGACGCATTCCCGTCATTGCGAACCAAGCGAAGCAAGCCAGCCTGTCAGCAGCAGTGCCGCTGGATTGCTCCACTCCGCTCGCGATGACGGCGAGGGCGTGAGTAAGGGATGAGCACTGCCGGAAACGGAAACAACTCCGGATCCACCTCCGTCCTTGCGAGCCGTACGCGTGATGCACTACTCCTCTCATTGCACTTCCGTCATTGCGAGCCAGAGGCGAAGCAATCTACCCGTCGAAGGGTATGCTCCTTAATCGCTTCACTGTATTCGAAATGACGAAAGATCTCGGAAACCCTACGTCACGCCCGCACGGAGCAGATCGAGATAGTGAACCAGTCCGATCGGCTTGCGTTCCTCGAGCACGATCAAGGCAGTAATTCCCGAACTCTCCTGCAACTCCAGGGCGGAGGCCAAAAGTGCATCGGGCGGGACCGTCCGGGGCTTCTTCGTCATGATCTCGTCGACGAGCAGCGTCCCGAGATCCGGCCTGAGATTGCGCCGCAGATCGCCGTCCGTGACGATGCCGGCGAGTGCGCCGTCCGCATCGACGACGATCACGCAGCCGAAGCCCTTGCGGCTGATCTCCTGGATCGCCTGGTCCATGCGTGTGCCCTCGAGCACGATCGGCAGGCGCTCCCCGACATGCATGATGTCGCGCACCAGACGAAGCTGCGCTCCGAGCTTCCCGCCGGGATGGAACACCCGGAAATGCTCGGCGGTGAATCCGCGCCGTTCCAGAAGCGCCACGGCGAGCGCGTCCCCGAGGGCGAGCTGCATTGTCGTGGAGGTCGTCGGCGCCAGACCGTTCGGGCAGGCCTCGCGTGCCTTGGGCAGCTCGAGGCATAGATCGGCTTGCCGGCCGAGGGTCGAATCGGCTCGCGACGTGATCGCGACGAGAAGAACACGAAACCGCTTGGCATAGCCGATCAGGTCCGCGAGCTCGGTCGTCTCACCCGACCACGACAGGGCCAGGATCGCGTCGTCCGAGCGGATCATCCCGAGATCGCCGTGGCTCGCCTCGGCAGGGTGAACATAATGGGCTGGCGTTCCCGTCGAGGCGAAGGTCGCGGCGACCTTTCGCGCGACATGTCCGGATTTCCCCATTCCGGTCACGACGACGCGTCCCCGCACCGCGGCGAGGCCCTCTACGGCAGCTGCGAAAGTGGCTCCGAGACCATTCCCGATGGCATCGATAAGTTCGGCGATTCCATCCCGCTCGGTCGCGAGCGTGCGAAGCGCGGAATCGACGGCTGCGCTCTCCGGGAGCGGCTGGGGCATCGTTCTGGCCATGGGGGCCCCTTCGATGATGGTCCGCTGAGACGGGCCTGTGGCGATGCCGGCCCGTCTCGAAACGGCACTTCGTGCGCGCGTGCCTCGCGCGTTCAAGCCTGCTTCAGGAGCTCCGCGAGCCCATCCCGGAGCGGACCTGCAAGATCTTCGCGCTCGAGGCCGTAGGCAGCATTCGCGAGCAGGAAACCGATCTTCGAGCCGGTGTCGAAGGTTCGTCCCCGGTAATGCATGCCGAAGAACTTCTGCGTCTTCGCAAGCTGCTTCATGGCATCGGTGAGCTGGATCTCGCCGCCGGCTCCCTTCTCCTGGCGCGACAGGATCTCGAAGATCTCCGGCTGCAGAATGTACCGGCCCGAGATCATGAAGTTCGAGGGAGCGGTTCCCTTCGGCGGCTTTTCGACCATGCCGGTGATTTCGAAGGTACCGCCGAAGGTCTCGCCCATCGAGACGATGCCGTATTGATGGGTCTGGTCATCCAGCACCTGCTCGACCGCGATGATGTTTCCGCCATGCCGCTCGTAGGCCGCCATCATCTGCACCATCGAGCCGCGGCTCAGCATGTCGGGCAGAAGCACGGCGAAGGGCTCGTCTCCGACGATCTCCCGCGCGCACCAGACCGCATGCCCGAGGCCGAGCGGCGCCTGCTGGCGCGTGAAGCTCGTCTGCCCGGCCTGGGGGAGATCCCGGACGAGCTCCTCCAGCTCCTTGGTCTTGCCGCGGGCCTCCAGGGTCTGATTCAGCTCGTATGCAATGTCGAAGTGATCTTCGATGACCGCCTTGTTGCGTCCGGTCACGAAGACGAAATGCTCGATTCCGGCTTCGCGGGCCTCGTCCACTACGTGCTGGACGACCGGCCGGTCGACCACCGTCATCATTTCTTTCGGAACGGCCTTCGTGGCGGGAAGAAAGCGAGTGCCGAGGCCGGCGACGGGGAGGACGGCTTTGCGAATTTTTTTCATCGGATTGCCATTCGAGGGATTTGGGGGCGTTGAAGGGTGGGAATGAGGTGGTGTCAAGGCGGGCGGCCGATCCGCATACCGCCCCGGCGTCAGGACCAAGCCCTAGGCACCGCCTGAGGTCGACCCGCTCCTCCGATTGCTCGAACGCGGCTCTCCCTGCCTGCAGGACGCCTCGCCATTTCGGTCAAAAGCCCGAAACCTGGTAGACCGTTCCGCCCGAACCTGCAAAGGACAGGGGCACGGGAAGAGGAAAGACCATGGCGGTTCTGGTGACGGGCGGTGCCGGCTATATCGGTAGCCATATGGTGCTCGAGCTTCGCGATGCGGGCGAGCGGGTCGTCGTGCTCGACGACCTCTCGACGGGCGTCCGGGATGTAGTTCCGCCAGATGTCACGCTCGTGACCGGTGACGTCGGCGATGCCGGGCTCGTGCGGCATCTGGTCCAAGAGCACGGGATCGACGCTATCGCCCATTTCGCAGCGAAGATCGTGGTGCCCGAATCGGTCGCGGATCCGCTCGGCTATTACCTCAACAATACGGTCAAGAGCCGCAGCCTCATCGAGGCCGCGGTCAAATCCGGCGTTCGGCACTTCATCTTTTCCTCGACCGCCGCGGTTTACGGGGAGCCGTCCGTGGGCTCCGCCTCCGAGGATCTCCCGCCGGCACCGATCAACCCTTACGGCCGCTCCAAGCTCATGACGGAGTGGATGCTGCAGGATGCAGGCCATGCCCATGGGCTCACCTTCGCCATTCTGCGCTATTTCAACGTGGCGGGGGCCGACCCGGCCGGACGCGCCGGGCAGTCGACCCCGAATGCGACTCACCTCATCAAGGTCGCGGCCCAGGCGGCCCTTGGCCTGAGGCCTTTCCTGCAGGTCTTCGGAACCGATTATCCGACCCGGGACGGCTCGTGCATCCGGGACTACATCCAGGTCAGCGATCTCGCTCAGGCGCATGTCGCCGCGCTCGGACATCTGCGGAACGGCGGCGAGAGCCTCCTGCTGAATTGCGGCTATGGACGCGGGTTCTCGGTGCTTGAGGTCATCGAGGTCGTGAAGAGAGTGTCCGAGGTCGATTTCGAGGTCCGCTACACGGGCCGACGGGCTGGCGATCCGGCCGCCCTGGTCGCACAGGTCGACAGGATCCGCGAAAGGCTGGCTTGGGAGCCACGTTACGACGATCTCGCTACGATCGTCGATCAGGCGCTCCGCTGGGAGCGCAGGCTGCAAGACTTCCGGGCCGCCTGAGCACGACCAGCCGCTAGATCGCACCTGTTAGGAGTTGGGCAACCATGTTCGCGCCGAAAGGTCCCGGATGGGCCGTTCGGGGCGGAAAACTCGCTCGGGGGCTTGCGAACGTAATCCAACGTTAACCATGATGCGGTGGGCTCAGGCCTCGGAGGCGGGGCAGAATAACACCGGCCGGGACCACGACAGTGGGCATCGGTACGGCGGCGAAGCCACGCTGGGGAATCTTTTTTGCATGTGTTGTGACGCGGATCGGCTCGGCACAGCTGATCGCGCGCCAGGAGCGATTGATGGCCCGTCACCCGTCGCTTGCGCTGCTTCGGCGCATCCTCGGATCGGTCGGCTTGAGCCTTTGCCTGGGGCTGGCGGCGCTCGGCCCCTCTCATGCGCAGAATGATGGCGGCGCCGAATTCCGCCGCTTCGTGGAGCAGCTCTGGCCCGATGCCCGGCGCCGGGGCATTTCCCGGGCGACGTTCGACGGGGCGTTCCGAGGCGTGACGCCCGATCCCAAGATCATCGCCCTGACCAGGAAACAGTCGGAGTTCGTGCGTCCCATTTGGGACTACATCGATGGCGCGGTTTCCGCCCAGCGCCTCGAGCGGGGGCGCCAGATCGCCAGCGAGTGGGCCAACACGCTTGCCCGGGTCGAGCGCACTTATGGCGTGCCAAGCTCGGTCGTGCTCGGCGTCTGGGGCATGGAAACCAATTTCGGGAGTTTCACGGGATCGACCTACGTGGTGCGGGCGCTCGCGACGCTTGCCTACACGGGTTATCGGGGAGCCTTCTTCCGGGACGAGCTTCTCGTCGCCCTGCAGATCCTCCAGCAGGGCCATGTCGAACGCTCAGTGATGCTGGGGTCCTGGGCCGGCGCGATGGGCCAGACGCAGTTCATGCCGTCGAGCTTCGTCAAATACGCCGTCGACGGGAATGGGGACGGCCGACGCGACATTTGGCGCTCTGTCCCGGATGCCCTGGCCTCGACTGCCAATTACCTGCGCCAGCATGGCTGGAAGCCGGGCCTCCCCTGGGGCTTCGAAGTGGAACTCCCAGAGGGGTTCGATTTCCGCAACCACCGCCACGGTTTCCAGGCCTGGAGGGGGCTGGGCCTCCGGCGGGTCGACGGCAAGCCGTTTCCGTCTTCCGGCGAGGCGACCCTGTTCGTTCCGGGCGGGGCGAGAGGGCCCGCCTTCCTGGTCACCGACAATTATCTCGTCATCAAGGCCTACAATTCCTCGGACGCCTACGCGATGGGCGTCGCTCATCTCGGGGACCGCCTCTTCGGCGGAAAGCCCATTCAGGGTGACTGGCCGAAGGAGCCTATGCTCGGGCGGGACCAGCGCCAGGAAGTGCAGCAGCACCTCGCGGGGCTCGGCTTCTACGAGGGCGAGACGGACGGAAAGTTCGGGACCAAGACGCGGGAGGCCGTGCGGAACTTCCAGCTCGAGCGGGGGCTGATCCCGGACGGATACGTCAATGCGGCCCTTCTGCGCGAATTGCGCACGGTCCGCTGACGCCGCCCCGCGGAAGCCCTATACTCGCCGGATGGTGAGCGCGGGGACCTTCCTATGCGATGGCGGTTGATCCTGGCCTGCATCACGATCGGCGTAGCATCACTGACGGCTACGAGGTCGTCTGCACAGCCCGGCGATCCCCGCTATTACTATGATGGGCGCAATGCCTACCCACGGCAGGCCCCACCGCCGGGCTATGGCCGGCCGCCGCCCGGATATTACCCGGGGATGCTCATCCAGAGAGCGCCGGGCGCCCCGGTTCCACCGCCACAGGAGTTCAACCTGCGGCGGCTTTTCGGTGTCGAAGAGGATGTTCCACGCAGGCCACGGCCCACGCCGAGTGTCCGGCGGAGCCGACCGCAGCCGCCACCTGCGGCCGCTGCGAAGCCGGCAGTCCCGAAAGTCGATCCGTCCACGCATATCGTCGTGTTCGGCGACGCATTTGCCGAGCTGACCGGACAGGGGCTCGACGATGCTTTCGAGGAAATGCCGGACGTCGAGGTCGTGCGGAAGGTCCGGGCCGACAGCGGCCTCGTCCGGAAGGAGGTGCATGACTGGTCGAAGTCGATCCGGGAGGTGCTCGACGGGGGCCAGGAGGTCACGGTTGCGGTCGTGATGCTGGGTTCGAACGACCGGCAGACGATTCGTGAGGGCGACGAGAGCTACGACCCGCTGTCCCCCAGGTGGCTCGAGATCTACCGGGCGCGGATCGACGCGGTCATGCAGCCGTTCCGCGAGCGTGGCATTCCGGTCGTCTGGGTCGGAAATCCGCCGATGCGCAGCGACCGCTTCTCGGCTGACATGGTGCGAATCAACGAGGTCATCCGTGAGGGCGTCGAGCGCAACGGGGGCAGTTATGTCGATATCTGGCCCGGCTTCGTCGATGACGAGAACCACTACACGGCTACCGGGCCGGACGTCACAGGCCAGCCTTCGCGCCTGCGAGCCAGCGACGGCGTGCTCTTCACGCGGGCCGGCGCTCGCAAGGCAGCCCATTTCGTCGATGCCGAGATCAAACGCCTGATCGATGGAAAAACCACGGGAGCTGCCATTGCCGCGGTGCCGGCCGTTCCGCCAACCCCGGCCGAGGGGGCGAGCGTCGATCAGATCATCAGCTCATCCTTGCCGAGCCTGCCCGAGCCAGCGGGAACGCCGCCCTTGGAACCCAAGCCGCTGGCCGGCCCCGTCCTGCCCCTGACCCGGCCTGACCTCGCATCGGACGGAAAGCTCATCACGAAGCGGCCGACTCTCGAGGGCGATCACGGCTACACGGCACGGCGCGCTCTCAGGGAAGGGGTGCCGTCGCCGCCCCGCCCGGGCCGCGCCGACGACTTCCGCTGGCAGGGGTCCATGGCGGTTCGCGAGTGAGTGCGAAGTAGCGACGCTCACCGGAGCGGCTCCATTACCGCGGCAGGATGCTCGAGCCCATCAGGTATTCGTCGATCGAGCGGGCGGCCTGGCGACCCTCGCGAATGGCCCACACGACGAGCGATTGTCCGCGGCGCATGTCGCCCGCCGCAAAGACCTTGTCGGCCGAGGTTCGGTAGTCGTTCTCGTTGGCGATCACATTGCCGCGCCGATCGCAGATAACGCCGGATTCCTCGAGCAATCCCTCCCGCACCGGACCCGCGAAGCCGATCGCGATGAAAACGAGATCCGCGGGAAGCACGAATTCTTCTCCGGCGAGCGGCTGACGGCGCTCGTCGACCCGAATGCAACGGATGCCGATGCAGCGCCCGCGCCGTCCCTCGATGCCGAGCGTCGCTGCCTGGAACTCGCGCTCCGCACCCTCGGCCTGACTTGAGGATGTCCGGAGCTTCGTCGGCCAATATGGCCAGAAGGCGAGCTTGTCCTCACGTTCCGGCGGACGAGGACGGATGTCGAGTTGGGTCACAGAGAGCGCGCCCTGCCGGAACGCCGTGCCGATGCAGTCCGATGCGGTATCGCCACCGCCGATCACCACCACATGCTTGCGCTCTGCGAGGATTGGCTCCTCCACGATGGGTTCCGATCCGATCCGGCGGTTCGATTGCGTGAGATAGGGCATCGCGAAATGGACGCCGGCGAGGTTCTGTCCCGGCAGTTTCGGATCGCGTGGATCCTCGGCGCCACCGGCGAACAGCACCGCGTCGAACTCGTTGTGGAGCGACGCGAAGGATTTCGTGACGCCGACATTCACGCCGCAATGGAACACGACGCCTTCCGCCTCCATCTGCCGGATGCGGCGGTCGATATGGTGCTTCTCCATCTTGAAGTCGGGGATGCCGTAGCGGAGCAATCCTCCGAGCTTCGGCTCCCGCTCGAAGACGTGAACTTCATGGCCGACACGCGCGAGCTGCTGCCCAGCAGCGAGGCCGGCCGGCCCGGAGCCGATCACCGCGACCGTCTTGCCGGTCCGGGTCTTCGCGGGTTCCGGCCTGGTCCAGCCCATCTCCCAGGCCTTGTCCGCAATGGCCTGCTCGATGTTCTTGATTGTGACCGGCTGGTTCTCGAGGTTGAGCGTGCAGGCCTCCTCGCACGGAGCCGGGCAGATGCGGCCGGTGAATTCCGGAAAGTTGTTGGTCGAGTGGAGATTGCGGGCTGCCTCTTCCCAGTCGTCCTGCCAGACGAGCTCGTTCCAGTCCGGAATTTGATTGTGCACCGGGCAGCCGGTCGGCCCATGGCAGAACGGGATGCCGCAATCCATGCACCGTGCTGCCTGTTTGCGGAGATCGCCGTTGTCGACCGGCAGCGTGAATTCGCGGAAATGGCGAACACGATCGCCGGCAAGCTGGTACTTCTGCTCCTGCCGGTCGAATTCGAGAAAACCCGTGACCTTGCCCATGTCTCTAAACCATCAAACTTGCGATCATCGCCAGGAGAGGCAGGTGGCTACTCGGCCGCCTGCAGGGTGCGATAGCGCTCCATCTCCATCTCCCGGAGCGCCCGGCGGTATTCGACAGGCATCACCTTCACGAAGCGCGTGCGGGAATTCGCCCAATCGTCGAGGATCTCGCGTGCCCGCGCCGAACCCGTATAGGCGTGATGGTTCGACAGAAGCTGCAGCAGACGCTCTTCGTCTGGCCCCGACATGTTGGCCATGATGTCGATCCGGCCCTTGGTCTCGAGATCGCCACCGTGGTGATGGAGGCGCTGCATCAGGTCCTCCTCCTCCTCGACGGGCTCAAGATCGACCATCGACAGGTTGCAGCGCCTCGAGAAAGTCCCGTCCTCGTCGAGGACATAGGCGATGCCGCCCGACATGCCGGCCGCGAAGTTGCGTCCGGTCTGGCCGATCACGACGACGATGCCGCCCGTCATGTATTCGCAGCCGTGATCTCCGGTGCCTTCGACGACGGCGATCGCGCCCGAATTGCGGACAGCGAACCGCTCTCCCGCGACGCCGCGGAAATAGCACTCGCCCGCAATCGCTCCGTAAAGCACGGTGTTGCCGACGATGATCGATCGCTCCGCAGCGGCACGCGACGAGACAGGCGGACGGATGATGATCTTGCCGCCGGAAAGCCCTTTCCCGACATAGTCGTTCGCTGCGCCTTCGAGGGTCAGCGTCACGCCGGCCGCAAGCCATGCGCCGAAGCTCTGGCCTGCCGTGCCATGCAGCGTCACGCCGATGGTGTCGTCGGGTAGGCCTTCATGGCCGTAGCGCTTGGCGACTTCGCCCGAGAGCATCGCACCGGCGGCACGATCGCGGTTCGTGATCGCGGCTTCAATCGTCACGCGCTCGTCGCGCTCGAGCGCCGGCTCCGCTTGCACGATGAGATTGCGGTCGAGCACGTCTGTGATCGGATGCTTCTGCCTTTCGGCATGACGGATTGCGACATCCGGACCAGCCTCGGGCTTGTGGAAGATGCGCGTGAAGTCGAGGCCCTTCGCCTTCCAATGCGCAATCGCCTCGCGCTTGTCGAGGAGATCGGAGCGCCCAACCATCTCCGACACGGTGCGGAATCCGAGTTGCGCCATGCACTCGCGCACCTCTTCGGCCAGGAAGAAGAAGTAGTTGATCACGTGTTCGGGCAAGCCCTTGAAGCGCTTGCGCAGAACCGGATCCTGTGTCGCAACCCCGACCGGGCAGGTATTGAGATGACACTTGCGCATCATGATGCAGCCGGCCGCGATCAGGGGCGCAGTCGAGAAGCCGAACTCGTCGGCACCCAGCAGAGCCGCAATCACCACGTCGCGGCCGGTCCGCAAACCACCGTCAGCCTGGATGACGACGCGTCCGCGCAGCCGGTTCAGGACGAGCGTCTGCTGCGTCTCGGCAAGCCCGATCTCCCAAGGGGAGCCGGCATGCTTGATCGACGTGAGCGGAGATGCGCCGGTTCCGCCCTCGAAGCCCGAGATCGTGATGTGGTCCGCCCGCGCCTTGGCGACGCCGGCCGCCACGGTGCCGACACCGACCTCGGAGACGAGCTTCACGGAAACGTCCGCTGCAGGATTGACGTTCTTGAGGTCGAAGATCAGCTGGGCGAGATCCTCGATCGAGTAGATGTCATGATGTGGCGGCGGGGAGATGAGTGCGACACCCGGCGTCGAATGACGCAGACGAGCGATCACCGCGTCGACCTTGTGACCCGGTAGCTGCCCGCCCTCGCCGGGCTTGGCGCCCTGCGCGATCTTGATCTGCATGACGTCGGAATTGACGAGATATTCCGTCGTCACGCCGAAGCGCCCCGAAGCAATCTGCTTGATCGATGACCGCTTCGAGCGCCCATCCGGCAGCGGCCGGTAGCGAATCGAATCCTCACCGCCCTCGCCGGTGTTGGAACGAGCGCCGATCGCGTTCATGGCGAGGGCCAGCGTCTCGTGCGCCTCCTTCGAGATGGCGCCGAGCGACATGGCACCTGTCGAGAAGCGCTTCACGATCTCGGCTGCCGGCTCGACTTCATCGAGTGGAACGGCCTGTCGCCCGTCTTCTTCCGCACTCTTGATGCGGAACAATCCGCGGATCGTCTTAAGCTCCGTCTCCTGCTCGTTCACGAGCCGCGCGAAATCGCGGTAGCGATCCTGCGCATTGTGGCGGACCGCATGCTGCAGCGTCGCGACCGTGTCGGGATTCCAGGCATGCTCTTCGCCGCGGATTCGGTATGCATATTCGCCGCCGACATCGAGCGCGGTCCGGTAGATCGGCGCATCGCCGAAGGCATCCCGGTGACGCCGCACCGCTTCCTCGGCGATCTCCGCCATGCCGACGCCCTCGATGGTCGTCGCCGTTCCGAAAAAGTCGCGATTCACGAAGCCGGAGCTCAGACCGACCGCATCGAAGATCTGTGCGCCGCAATAGGACTGATAGGTCGATATGCCCATCTTCGACATGACCTTCAGGAGGCCCTTGTCGATCGACTTGATGTAGCGCTGGATGATCTCGTCCTCGTCGACCTCCGGCGGCAGCTCGTCCTTCATGGCAAGCAGGGCGTCGAAGGCGAGATAGGGGTTGATAGCCTCCGCCCCGTAGCCCGCGAGGCAGGCGAAGTGATGGACCTCCCGGGGCTCACCGGATTCCACGACGAGCCCGACCGATGTCCGCAGCCCCTTGCGGATGAGGTAGTTATGGACCGCCGCCGTGGCGAGCAGGGTAGGAATCGGAACCCGGTCCGGACCCACCATCCGATCGGACAGGATGATGATGTTGTAGCCGCCATGGACGGCGGCTTCCGCACGGTCGCAGAGGCGGTCGACCGCACCGTCGAGCGCAGCGGCTCCAAGCTCGGCCGGATAGGTGATGTCGAGGGTCTTCGTATCGAAGCGGTCCTCGAAATGTCCGATGCAACGGATCTTCTCGAGATCCTCGTTGGTGAGAATGGGCTGGCGCACCGCCAGGCGCTTGCGGCGCGATGTGCCTTCGAGATCGAGAATGTTTGGCCGCGGCCCGATGAACGACACGAGGCTCATGACGAGCTCCTCGCGGATCGGATCGATCGGCGGATTCGTGACCTGCGCGAAATTCTGCTTGAAATAGGTATAGAGCAGCTTCGGCTTGTCGGAGAGCGCCGAGATCGGCGTATCGGTCCCCATCGAGCCGACGGCTTCCTGTCCGGTCACCGCCATCGGCTGCATGAGAAGCTTGAGATCCTCCTGCGTATAGCCGAAGGCCTGCTGGCGATCGAGGAGCGAGACGTCGGTGCGGGATTCGCGCGCCTGAACGGGCTTGAGGTCCTCCAGCACGATCTGCGTGCGCTTCAGCCAGTCCTTGTAGGGCAGGGCCTTGGCGAGCGAAGACTTGATCTCCTCGTCGGCGATGATCCGGCCCTGATCGAGGTCGATGAGAAGCATCTTGCCGGGCTGCAGACGCCACTTCTCGATGATCCGCTCCTCAGGAATCGGCAGCACGCCTATTTCCGAGGCAAGCACGACGAGGCCATCATCAGTCACGATATAACGCGCGGGGCGCAGGCCGTTACGATCGAGCGTGGCGCCGATCTGCCGCCCATCCGTGAAGCAGATCGCGGCGGGCCCGTCCCAGGGCTCCATCAGGGCGGCGTGATACTCGTAGAAAGCACGCCGATCCTCACTCATCAGCGGATTGCCGGCCCAGGCTTCCGGGATCAGCATCATCATCGCATGCGCGAGCGAGTAGCCGCCGCGAACCAGGAACTCGAGCGCGTTGTCGAAACAGGCCGTGTCCGACTGACCCTCATACGAGATCGGCCAGAGCTTCGAGATGTCGTTGCCGAAGAGCTCGGAATCCGTGGAGGCCTGGCGCGCCGCCATCCAGTTCACGTTGCCGCGCAGCGTGTTGATCTCGCCGTTATGCGCGACCATCCGGTAGGGGTGAGCGAGCTGCCAGGTCGGGAAAGTGTTCGTAGCAAAGCGCTGATGCACGAGGGCAATTGCGCTCTCGAAGCGGGGATCCTTCAGGTCGCGATAATAGTCTCCGAGCTGTGTGACGAGCACCATGCCCTTGTAGACGATCGTGCGCGACGAGAGGCAGACAGGATAATATCCTTCGGCGCGCGGATCCTTGAGATTGTAGACGGCGTTCGAGACCACCTTGCGCGCGAGGAAGAGGCGCCGCTCGAGGCCCTCGGGATCTGATGCGCCGGTCGCATGCGTGACGAAGATCTGGCGGTGGCGGGGTTCGGTCGCGAGGACGCTCTCGCCGAGATCGCTGGAATCGACCGGCACATCGCGCCAGCCGAGGAGCTGAAGGCCCTCATCGGCCAACGCTTTGGTGACGATCTCCTCGACGATCCGGAATCCCTCCGGGTCACGCGGCATGAAGAGATGGCCGACCCCGTATGCGCCGGCCTGTGGGAGCTCGAAGCCGAGGGCGCGGCATTCCTCGGCGAAGAAATCATGAGGGATCTGGACGAGGATTCCGCAACCGTCGCCCATCTTCGGATCGGCGCCCACGGCACCGCGGTGGTCAAGATTGCGCAGGATCGAAAGACCCTGCTCGACGATCGCATGGCTCTTGCGATTCTTCATGTCCGCGATGAAGCCGACGCCGCAGGCATCATGCTCGTTCGCGGGATCGTAGAGCCCCTGCCGGGCCGGTAGCCCCAAGGCGCAAATGGTCGGGACACCCGTCTCAGGGACGAATCGGGACTTTGCTCCGCCGATCGTGCGTTCCATGGACATGCCGTTCCTCAATCCTGTTCTGCCCGCCGGCCGAACCGCGGGCCGTCAATCGGCCGCTCACAGGTCAACTCCCGGAGCGGCGGTGCCAAATCACCGGAGCGCGAAGCTCCGATCCGGTGCACACGAGCGCGGCATCGTGCAGCTGAGCCGGTCGATCGATCCGTAGGCGGTGAGGAGGATTGGGTTTCTTTTTTTGAGAGCGCCCACACCTCGCGGACGCCCCGGAGCCGACTTCAGCCGCGACGCGCCGATTCCACCCACGTTTTGCGGGCAGGTTCTGAAATGCGTTTGTTCAGTACCGAACGGAACATCGGAAACCCTGGACATCGGGGTGGCGCCATCGGACACCCCCTAATGGGACAGTATCGCTGTCCTAATTCGTCAATGCCAGAGTTTCCGATGACAGACAAGAGGTCGTCAACGAACTCCCGACAAAAAATTTCGCCGAGAGATGTCGCGGCGTAACAAAAGGCTGGCACCGGACGGCTCCTTGAACAAAGGGAGTTCGGCAGTTGCCAGGCACGTCTCTCTTGACTTGAGCCGGTCAAGCGGCAGGTTGCGCCACGTTTCTTGGGAGGCGTCATGAATTTTGCGAGCGACAACGTCGCCGGTGCCAGTGGTCCGGTTCTCGAGGCTCTGGTGAATGCCAATGAGGGACCATCTCCCGCCTATGGCGCTGATCCGCTGACCGCCGAGGTCGAGCGCCGTCTCGGAGACATCTTCGAGCGCGAGGTTTCGGTATTCCTGGTCACCACCGGGACGGCCGCCAATGCCCTGGCGATCTCGGCGGCCGTCCCGCCCTGGGGGTTGTGCCTGTGTCACGAAGAGTCCCACGCCATCGACGATGAATGCGGAGCGCCGGAATTCTTCACCCATGGCGCGAAGCTCATCGGGCTGCCCGGCACGGGCGGGAAGCTCGAGGCCAGCCGTGTCGAATCCTACCTCGCCGGGCTTTCCGAGGCGCCCAAGCAGATGCCTCCCCGGGCCCTGTCGATCTCGCAGGTCACGGAGGCGGGGCGCGTCTACAGCCTCGAGGAGATCGCTGCGCTCAGCGAGGTCGGGCGAAGACATAGACTGGCGGTCCACATGGACGGCGCCCGTTTTGCCAATGCCCTGGTGGCCTTGGGCACCACTCCGGCCGAGATGACGTGGAAGCGCGGGATCGACATCCTGTCCTTCGGCGCCACGAAGAATGGCTGTCTCATGGCGGAAGCCATCATCGTGTTCGATGGCGCACTGGCGGAGACACTGGCTTATCGCCGAAAGCGGGCCGGCCAGACCGTCTCGAAAGGCCGGCTGCTCGCCGCCCAGTTCCTGGGCTATCTCGCAAAGGATCACTGGTTCGACAATGCCAGGCATGCCAATGCGATGGCCGCACGCCTCGCGGAAGGGCTCGGACGGATTCCCGGTGTCCGCTTCGCTTGGCCCTGCGAGGCGAACGAGGTGTTCCCGATCATCCCGCGGGCGGTGGACGGCGCCTTGAGAGCAGCGGGGTTCGTCTACCATCCCTGGATCAGCCGAAGCCTGTCCCCCGGGGAGCAGATCGGCCCGGACGAGGCACTGATCCGGCTCGTGGCCTCCTTTGCGACACGCGAGGAGGACGTCGACAGATTCCTCAGCATAGCCTCAGGCTCGCCGCAATCGGCGGCCAAGAAGCCCTCGACAGCTTGAGGCAGCGACCGCTGCCGAGAGGACCAGGACGACTAAAAACAAAGCGCCCCGGCCGAACCGGGGCGCTCTTCATTTCGAGCCGTGACGCGGGTTACGCAGCTTGCTTGGTCTCAACCTCGGCCTTGGTCTCGACCGCAGCGCCGCTCGTTGCGATCGGGATCAGCTTCGGCTTTTTCGCTTCCGGAACTTGGCGTACGAGGTCGACATGCAGGAGCCCGTTCTCAAGGGCCGCACCGGTGACCTGGACACCGTCCGCGAGCTGGAACCGACGCTCGAAGGTTCTGGCCGCGATGCCCTGGTAAAGGACGTCGGACTTGCGCTGCTCGCCATTCTTCCGCTCACCGCGAATCGAGAGCGTGTTCTCCTTCACCTCGATCGCGAGATCGGCTTCCGTGAAGCCGGCGACGGCGACCGAGATCCGGTAGTTGTTTTCACCGGTGCGCTCGATGTTGTACGGCGGATAGGTAGGAGCAGCATCGACGCTGACGAGCTGGTCGAGCATCGAGAAAAGACGGTCGAAGCCGACCGTGTTGCGGTAGAGGGGGGCAAGATCGAACTGTCGCATAGCATATCCTCCTTGAGCGACATGCGGATAAGGTTCGCCGTGATGGCCGAACCAGGTTTCGTGCCGCCATGATGGCCGGCACATTCTTGAGGTGGTGGTTCGATGAGGGGCCGTCAAGATCGGTAAACAGGCCCTCGATGCTTCCGGGTCCGCACCGGGCCGTCAGGCATGCTATGGTCCGGCCGGGCCGAGCGCGCCCCTCCCATTCACCTCGGCAGGGCGCGCCCTACACCCCCTTGTCCAACCTCATGAGTCCGCCCCCGGCGGGCCCGAGTTGCCGTCGACCAGTTGTTCCATTGTAAAGCCCGCCCGTGCAGCTGTTTCCCACTCCGGATAATCCCATCCCCGGCGAACCCGAAGTCCTCTCGGTCACGACCCGAGACCGCATGACGCTGCGCGTCGCGGCCTGGTTGCCGTCCTGTCCGGAGCCGAAGGGTACGGTGTGCCTCCTCCAGGGACGCGCCGAGTTCATCGAGAAGTATTTCGAGACCATTGGCGAATTGCTCGAGCGGGGCTTCGCGGTCGTCGCCTTCGACTGGCGCGGCCAGGGGCATTCGGGGCGGCGCGTGGGCAATCCCCGCAAGGGCCATGTCGGCAGCTTCCGGGAATACCGCATCGACCTGGAGGCGATCCGCGACGAAATTCTGCGGAAGCGAATGCCGCGGCCGTACTTCGCGCTGGCCCATTCCATGGGCGGCGCCGTCGCGATCCGGGCCGTTCACGATGGCTGGTCGCCTTTTCGCCGCATCGTCACCACCACCCCGATGATCCAGATTGCGGTGGTCCGGCGGCTTCGCCTCGCCGTCCTCGCCGCGCGGATGTTGCGGCTTCTGGGATTTGGTAAGTCGTTTATCCCGGGCGGAGGCGAAACTTCGATCGCGACCAAGCGCTTCGCGGACAATCCGCTCACCAGCGATCCGAGACGCTACTCCCGCAATGCCGCTGCGGCCTCCGCGGTCGGAAACGGCGCGATCGGTGATCCGACCATCGGCTGGCTCGATTCGGCGTTCCGGTTCATGAAGGGCTTCATGAACCCGCGCTTCGGCCTCAAGGTCCGGTCGCCGGTTCTCATCATCGCTGCGGGATCCGACCTGATCTGTGCGACGCCGGCTGCCGAACGGTTTGCGGCGCGCCTCAAGGCCGGATTCGCTATCGTCATTCCGGGAGCCCGCCACGAAATCCTGATGGAACGGGATCGCATTCGCGAGCAGTTCTGGGCCGCGTTCGACGCCTTCGTGCCCGGAACGCCGGATTCCGTGCCTGAGGGCGCGGAGCACCGCGTCCCGGCTCCCAAGGCTCGCGCCGCAGCGCTCATGAGCAGCAGGCTTTCCACCGCACGGGAGGCGGTCGAGGTCGCACGCCAAGAGGCGCCTGCAAGCCCGGTCCCAGAGCATGCCGATCCGGACATCTCGGATGCCGTCGCTCCGCGGGCCGAGTCAGTCGCGAGCCTCCGCCGCGACGATGATGCCGGGATCGGCGACATCGCTGAAAGGGACGAGCCGCACGGGTCACGTGCCGAGCCCGCGCTCCCGCGGGTCATGGACTCGTTCTCACTCCTCGCCGCCACTCCGTCAGCTTCTATGACACCTGCCGCAGCGCCTGCAGACGCGGGCCACCAAGCCGTAAAGGCGACGCTGGTCGAGCCTCTTTCGCCGATGCCCGAGGCAGTGGCTCACCTAGACGTGGTCAAATCCGCTGTCGAGGCCAAGCGTGCCTCTCCCGAAGTTATGCCTGCTGAGGAAGCCGGACTTGCGACCAACGAAGGGGAGCGCTCGCCGGAGAATGCCAACGCGAGCGCGGGTCCAGCAGAAGAATCGCCGGCGGAAGACGACTCACGCCGATCCGAACTCCGTTTGCCTGCAGCGACGATGCTGCCACCGTTAGGAGGCAAGCCTTCAGGATTTGAGGAGTTCGAGAGCGGCGGCGTGGATGCGCTTGTCCCCGGCGGCGATGATTCCACCGCCACTCGCCGCTGAGCCGCCGTCCCAGGTCGTCACGATCCCGCCCGCGCCCTCGATGATCGGAATGAGAGCTGCGATGTCGTAGCTCTTCAGGCCCGACTCGATGACGAGGTCGATATGCCCGGCCGCGAGCATGCAATAGGCATAGCAATCGCAGCCGTAGCGTGTGAGACGCGCGACGCTCTCGACGCGGTCATAGGCGCGCAGCTCCTCGCCGGCGAAGAGCTTCGGGCTCGTCGTGGAGAGGATGGCCTCGCTGAGCGAGCGGCAGCGGCGCGTCCGGAGATGACGCTCCCCGCCCGGGCCTCGAAAGGTCGCGCTGCCGCCATCCCCGAAAAAACGCTCTCCCGTGAAAGGCTGGTGCATCATGCCAAAGACCGGTCGCCCGTTCCGGCTGAGCCCGATCAGTGTTCCCCAGGTCGGCAGACCGGCGATGAAGGCGCGCGTGCCGTCGATCGGATCGAGGATCCAGACGTACTCGGCATCGGTGTTCTCGCTACCGAACTCCTCTCCGATGATCCCATGCGTCGGGAAAGTGCGCTTGATGAGCTGACGCATGGTCGCCTCACCGGCGCGATCGGCTTCGGTGACCGGATCGAAGGCGCCACCGCGGGACTTGTCGTCGGCGGCGATTGCCGAGCGGAAGAAGGGCAGGATCGCTTGGCCGGAGAGCGTTGCGAGCTCGTTGACGAACTGGCTGAAATCGATGGGACGCATTGTGCTCCGGTTCCGACGGGATGGGGCCGGCCTCATGCCTCGGCCGGTCATGAGCTTTTATCAAGGGCCAAACTCTCGGCAAGCGCTTGACCGCCCGGCACAGCCACGCTCTGAGGAGGCATGAGTGCTCCGATCCACGCCCCCGCTCGCGCGGAAGGCGTCATTCTCCTCGTCGCGCCGCTCGTCGCCATCTATGCCGTCAGCCAGTTCCTGCGGAACTCGGTCGCCGTGATCGCCAGCGATCTCTCGCGCGATCTGGCCCTCTCGGCGAGCGACGTCGGGCTCCTCTCCAGCGCCTTCTTCCTATCCTTCGCAATGGCGCAGATCCCCGTCGGCATCGCGATCGATCGCTACGGCCCTTGGGCCACGATGGTTGCGACGTCGGTCCTGGCGATCATCGGGGCGCTGGTGTTCTCGCTGGCGCAGGACGCCGCGACGCTGATTCTGGCGCGCGTCCTCATGGGGCTCGGCTGCTCCACCTTCTTCATGGCGCCCCTGACGATCTATGCGCGGCGGTTCCCGCCGGATCGATTCGCCGCGCTGGCCAGCATCCAGATGGGCCTCGCCAACCTCGGCACGCTCGGGGCCACTGCTCCGCTCGCGACCTCCGTCACGGTCTTCGGCTGGCGAGAAAGCTTCTTCGGAATAGGGCTTCTTACGGCTTTGCTAGTCGTTGTCGTGGCGGCCCTTGTGCCGCGTGACCCGAAACGCGGCCACCCGCGCGGGAGTTGGGGCGACGCCGTCCGGGGTGTCGGCCGGGCGATTCGCGCTCCCCATTTCGGACCAGTCTTCTTCGTTCATCTGACCGCCTACTCGACCTTCGCATCGGTCATCGGGTTGTGGGCGGGTCCGTGGCTCTCGGACGTCTATGGTCTCGATCTGTCCGGGCGCGGTCGCTTTCTCCTGGTCGGAGCCGTCGCCCAGATGATCGGCCTGTTTCTGTGGGGAACGGCCGACCGGCGAATCCCGAGCTACAAGCTTCTGGTGCTGGCAGGGGGCTGTGCCTCGGCCGGCTTGCTCGTCCTGGCAGCGACCATGCAACTGGAATTCTGGGCAGTCGGCCCCTGGCTCGCCGCTTTCGGCTTCGCGGTCGCCTTCACGCCCATCGTGACCGCGCACGGGAAGGCGCTTTTCCCGCCCGATCTGATCGGCCGCGGGATCACGCTCATGAATGTCGGATCGATCGGCGGTGCCTTTCTGTCGCAGACCGTGACCGGGTTTCTGATCGATTTCTTCGGCCGCGACCCGAGCGGGGCCATCTCGCCGATAGGCTATCGGTTCGTGTTTGCCGCGCTCGCCGCATGGCTCCTGCTGAGCCTGCTCATTTACCGTAGGGTAAGCGATCCACATCCGAGGAGCCATGCATTGCGGACATAGGGCCCTCGACCCCGAACCCTTGCAATCCCGGACGGCATCGTTACTTGTCCATCACGGCACGGCGATTGGCGTCGCCCTGCCGTTGCCCTTCTTGGGCGTTTCCTCCCTAAACTTCGGGCCGCTCTTCAGGGCGGCCTTTTTTCTGCTTCGAGGTCAGGCGCCCGTCGCACCCGGGGAGGACGTGCCTCACTCGGCCGCGATCCGGCGCGGCGTCAGCTCATCCTCGATTTCCTGCATGACATGCTCGAACACGGCCGTCAGGCCGTCGCGAAGCTCTGCGAAGCCACGCTTCCTGGAGAGCGACCGCTCATCCATGTAGATCCCACGGTTGATCTCGACCTGGAGGGCATGGCGTCCGAGTGATGGCTCGCCGTAATGCTCCGTGATGAAGCCCCCCGCATAGGGCTTGTTGCGCACCACCTTGAACCCGCGGCCCCGCAGGGTCGCCTCGAGGAGATCCGTCAGGAGCGCCGTGCAACTCGTTCCGTAGCGATCACCTAGGACGATATCGGCCCGCGCACCATCCTCGCGGCTCACGCTCGAGGAGGGCATCGAGTGGCAGTCGATCAGCACGGCATGTCCGAAGGTCCGCGCTGTACGCTGGATCAGGTACCGCAGGGTGCGATGATAAGGCTTGTAGAGCGCCTCGACCCGATGAAGCGCCTCTTCGATCGGGATGCGGCCACGGTAGATCTCCTGCCCGTCCGCCACGATGCGCGGGATCGTCCCCAGACCGCCGGCGACCCGCATCGAGCGGGTATTCGCGAAGGGGGGAATGCGCCCGTCGAACATGCGCGGATCGAGTTCGTAGGGCTCCCGGTTGAGATCGAGCAGCGCGCGGGGGAAGTGCGCTGTCATCAGGGGAGCCCCGAGCCCGACGACGGGTGCGAAGAGCTCGTCCACGAAGGCGTCCTCGGAACGCCGCAGGGCCATGGCGTCGAGCCGCGAGGAGGCGAGGAACGCGGCCGGGTAGATGGCGCCGGCATGGGGGGCATTGAAGACGAAGGGGGTGTTCTGCCGGGCCGGCTCGCTGACCGTGAAGGGGGGCTGAAACTCGTCGGCAGACAATTGATTCATCAGGTTCGAGGTTCCGCTGGCGTGAATTCGGGATACTGTGGCGGTGTCGGGAGCATCTGTCCACGGCCCATGGCCGAGGCCGGCGATCCTCCTTCACCGCTTTTTTACCGTGCTGGCCCGATAAGACGATACCGTCATCACAATTCCGATCGCTCAGAGCCATGAAGATCCTTCTCGCCGAAGACGACAACGACATGCGCCGCTTTCTGGCGAAGGCCCTCCAGAACGCCGGATATGACGTAGCGTCGTTCGACAACGGGCTCTCGGCCTATAATCGCCTTCGGGAGGAGCCGTTCGAGCTGCTTCTGACCGATATCGTGATGCCCGAGATGGACGGGATCGAGCTCGCGCGGCGGGCCACCGAACTGGACCCTGACATCAAGGTTATGTTCATCACCGGCTTTGCCGCGGTCGCCCTGAACCCCGATTCGCAGGCCCCCCGCGATGCGAAGGTGCTCTCGAAGCCTTTCCACCTGCGCGATCTCGTCAATGAGGTCGAAAAGCTGATCGCCGCCTGATTTTCCTTGTTTCCGGATTGCGGATCCGGCTTGCGTCCCCGCACGGCACCCGCTAAGAGGGCGCCGACCTTTTCGAAGCGGCCCACGCCGCTATCGGGCGCGTAGCTCAGCGGGAGAGCACTACGTTGACATCGTAGGGGTCGCTGGTTCGATCCCAGCCGCGCCCACCATTTAACTCCTTAATATCTTTCACTCTGATGGCCCAGAAGGGGCTTGTTGCGGAGTGGTCTCGGACGCATCTGCGTATGCTCGGCCGCGCATAATACCTCTATGCGGCACGCAGCACCCGTTGTCCTTCTCCACATTGGTTAGCGTAACGGGCTGATTTTCTCCGTTTAGGATAACAGCCTGTGAGCAAGCAAAGCCCTTCGCCTCCAAGCGGTAGCGAGATGCTCCAAGCTCGGAGGCAAGTGATAGGGCACCGCGATCATGCGGTAATTCCGGACCCTCTCGTCTATTTCTTCGGCAGGTCCGGCAGCTTCTTCTTCGGCCAGGCGTCCATGCGATCAGCCTGCTCGCGCGCCCGGCGGGCGATCTCGGGATCACCGCCCCGGATCTGGACGAGGCTCGCATAGAAGCGCACGGCAGTCGCCGCGAGAGCATCCTGCGCCCGCAGCAGGAATACCGGCTCGTCGTCGGGGATCTTTCCTTCCGGGTCCTGGATGCGTGCGTAGTCCGCGCGCCCGTGCTTCATCGTTGGCCACCAGCCATTTCCGCCCTGTATAATTACGGCTAATGGTGACTTTAGCCACTCCCACTATCTGATGAGACTCCGTTTTCCGGCGCTCAGGTCTCGTTGGTTGGTGTGATGGCGATCTTGCGCGGTCGACGGCCGCGCCGAGGCGGCCTCCCCGATGCTCCGGAGCCTCGCGATTCTGCAACTTCCCATAGGCGTCGCAACTCCGCCCCTATCGAGACGGAGCCAAGCGTGATGCTGCAAAGCATTAAGAGACGAGGGGCCCGGTGATAGGCCAGCCGGAGTGGGGCGTGAGCGTTCAGCGCGCCTCGCCGGTGCCGTTCATGGCATGGTAGGTGCGGATGACTTGGCTATCGTCGGCGGCGCCATCTCCGCGGCCCGAGGTTGCCAGAAAGAGCTGGTGGGCAACTGCCGCGAGGGGGAGCGCTGCCTTGGCCTCCCGGCCCGCCTCCAGCACGATGCCGAGATCCTTCACGAAAATATCCACGGCACTCGTGACCTCGGGATCGGCCTTCAGCATGCGCGGCCCGCGGTTCTTGAGCATCCAGCTCGAGGCTGCGGATCCGCTCATAACCTCGAGCAGGACGCTCAGGTCGACGCCGACCTTGGCGGCAAGGGCGAAGGCCTCGGCCGCGACAGCAATATGCACGCCACACAGGAGCTGGTTCACGGTCTTGACCGTGGCGCCTTGCCCCGGGCTTTCGCCCACATGGAAGACCTTGTCGCCCATGCCGTCGAGCACCGGCCTCGCGGCCTCGAAGGTCTCCCGGGATGCTGCGGCCATGATGGTGAGCGTCCCGCCAGCAGCGCCGACGACCCCGCCGGAGACAGGCGCATCGACGAATCGGCGGCCAGTCGCCTCGACGCGCGTCGCCAACGTTGCGACGGAGCCCGGTGCGCAAGTGGCCATCAGGACGACGATGCCGGACGGCGGGAGCGCTTCCAGGGCTCCCTCGTCGAAGAGCACGGACTCGGCCTGAGCCGCATTCACCACCATCAGGACCAGAGCATCAGCCCTGCGCGCCGCCTCGACCGGGCTGGATACGGCGAAGCCGCCGTCGCGGGCGAGAGCCTCCACCGCCTCGGCCCTGACATCGTAGCCTCGAACCTCAAAGCCCCGTGTCACCAGGTTCTTGGCCATTGGAAGCCCCATGGAACCAAGACCGATGAACCCGATTCTCCACATCTCTTGTTCCGTTGGCATTCGTCGCTCCCTCGAGAGAGGTTGAAGACTGGCATCCAGGATATGAGACTGAGGACCACGAGCGCCACCAGATAGACGAGCCGGAACTCGTAGCCGGCGGTCCCGGTGGCCAGCGCGATATGATCGCAGCAATCCTTTGATTCGCGCGCGACCGGTGCCAGAGGCCCATATGGCTCACGCTTTGGTGGCGGCTCAACGGAGTCTTAGCGCCCACGGGCAATATCGAGCGGCGACGTGACCTCGCCATTGTTGGAGTCATTGCATGAGCGAAGCTTCGGGTCCTCTCGCCGGAATTCGGGTAATCGAGCTTGGCGCCTTCATCGCCGGCCCCTTTTGCGGTCAGCTTCTCGCCGATCTCGGTGCCGATGTCGTCAAGATCGAGCCGCCGGGCGGCGGCGATGCCATGCGTCAGTGGGGGGCCGTGAGGGAGGACGGAAAGACGCTGTGGTGGCCCGTCATCGCACGCAACAAGCGATCCGTCACCGTGGACCTGCACACCAAGGACGGGCAGAACATCGTCAGGGAGCTTGCGGCGGACGCCGATGTCCTGATCGAGAATTTCCGTCCGGGCACGCTCGAGAAATGGGGGCTGAGCCCCCAGCTCCTCTTGGAGCGTAACGAGCGATTGATCGTCGGCCGCGTTTCGGGATTCGGCCAGACCGGGCCCTACCACAATCGCGTCGGCTTCGGAGCCATCGCGGAGGCGATGGCCGGCCTGCGCCATCTGACCGGCTATCCCGACCAGCCGCCCCCGCGTGTCGGCATCTCCATCGGGGACTCCCTCGCGGGGATGTTTACCACCATCGGCATTCTGGCAGCTCTGGAGGCAAGGCACCGCACGGGGCGCGGCCAGGTCGTCGATGTCGGAATCACGGACAGCGTGCTTGGCGTTCTCGAAAGCGTCGTGTCGGAATACAGCGCGACGGGCACCGTTCGCGGACGGACCGGCTCCACGCTTCCGCGGATTGCACCGTCCAATCTGTATCCGACCGAGGACGGCACCTGGATTCTGATCGCCGGAAACGGCGACGCGATCTTCCGGCGCCTCGCAACGGCGATGGGGAGGCCCGAACTGGCGAACGATCCGCGCTACTGCACGCACCGGGACCGAGGCCGGCATCAGCAGGAACTCGACGATCTCATTGCAGACTGGACCCGGAAGCACTCGTTGTCGGATCTGATGGCGTTGTTGGAGGAGCATGGCGTTCCTGCAGGGCCGGTCAGCGATGCCGCGGACGTGGCGAACAATCCTCATTTTCGGGAACGCGGTGCCGTCGTCACGGTCGACAGCGAAGAATACGGCACATTGTCGATGCAGGGCGTCGTTCCTCGCCTGTCGGACACTCCGGGAGAGATCCGATGGCTCGGCCCGGCACTGGGGAGGCACACGGAGGAGGTGCTCCGTGAGCGGCTCGGCCTGGATCCCCAGGCACTCGCGGCGCTTCGCGATCACGGCGTGATCTGATGGGCGTTGTCACTGCTCCCGTGATCCGCAACCTTAAGAACCCGCACCTGCTCCTCCCGAGACCGCGGGAGGTCGTTTCCGAGAGCCCGGTCAGCATCCTGCAAGGGGCTTTCCGGGTGGAGAGTTGAACATGCAACTTCCTTCATCAGTCGATATCGTCGAAGTCGGGCCGCGGGACGGCCTTCAGAACGAGAAGCAGTTTCTGCCGACCGCCGACAAGATCCGGCTCATCGAAAGACTCGCGGCCGCCGGGCTTCGGGAAATCGAGATCACCTCCTTCACGCATCCAAAATGGATTCCGAACCTGGCGGATGCGGAGGAGGTCGCAGCCGCCGTCCGGCACCTCGACATGACGTCCTTCGCGCTCGTTCCCAACCGACGCGGGCTCGACCGGGCGCTCCGGTCCGGGATCGACGGAGTGACCTTCGTGTTCTCCGCAACGGACAGCCACAACCTGAACAACCTCAACCGCACGACGGAGGCCTCCCTGCAGGAGGTCGTCGGTCTCGAGGCGGAAACGCGGGCGCTGGGGCTGAAAACACGCTTGTCGCTCTCCGTCGTGTTCGGCTGTCCCTTCGAGGGGCGCGTTTCGACCGAACACGTCGCCTCCATCGTAGAGCGCCTGGTCGACGCAGGCTCAACGCGGATTGGTCTCTGCGATACGATCGGCGTCGCCGATCCGGCCCAGGTTTATGATCTCGTCTCCGGGCTGGTAGCGCGGTTCGCCGCCGTCGCCTTCGAACTGCATCTCCACAACACGCGCGGGCGTGCGCTCGCAAATATTCTTGCCGGAATGCAAGCCGGTATTCGATCCTTCGATGCGGCCATCGGTGGCCTTGGGGGATGTCCGTATGCACCTGGCGCGACGGGGAACGTTGCCACCGAGGACGTCGTCGCCATGCTCGCTGCGATGAAGATCTCGACGGGAGTCGATGAGGACAAGCTCCTGGCAGCGGCAGAGGTGCTCGCGGATTGGCGGGAGGCTCCTCTCGACAGTTCCATCTGGCGCACACGCCGCCTCGGGGCATGCGATCGCAAGCAATCTTCCGAGCGTAATGCCTGAGTCTTTCGCAGACCCGGGCGCGAGAGAACAGATGATATCTGCGGGCTCCGCTGTCCATCGGGAGAGCTGACCCGATATACAATGCCCATTGGCGGTCGATCGACGCTTTCCAGGGCTTGGAGGCGCTTCGAGATCCCGAATCCCGAAGTCTATTCGAGGCTTTTAGGGACTGGAAATGCGACGGACGAGCGGGCTTTCCCTGACGAGATCAATCGATGCACGAGTACATCCGGAAAATTCTGACCGCCCGTGTCTACGACGTCGCGATCGAGAGCCCCCTCGACCGCATGTCGCGCCTTTCAGGGCGCCTTGGCTGTCCGGTGCTCCTCAAGCGAGAGGATCTGCAGCCCGTCTTCTCGTTCAAACTGCGCGGCGCCTACAACAAGATCGTCAGCTTGCCCCCGGAGATCCTCAAGCGGGGCGTGATCTGTGCCTCGGCCGGCAATCACGCGCAGGGCGTGGCGCTCGCGGCGCAGAAGCTCGGCGTGCCGGCGGTCATCGTCATGCCGCGGACCGCGCCCGCCATCAAGGTGCAGGCGGTGAAAAGCCGTGGTGGTCACGTCGTGCTGCATGGTGACACCTTCGACGAAACCTACGCTCATGCGCGTGCGCTGGAGAAGGAGAGGGAGCTCGCCTTCATTCATCCCTACGACGATCCTGAGGTAATCGCCGGCCAAGGCACGATCGGCATGGAGATTCTGCGGCAGCACCCCGATCCGATCGAGGCTGTGTTCGTGCCGATCGGGGGCGGCGGACTCGCGGCCGGAGTCGGTGTTTTCCTCAAGTTCCTGAGGCCCGAGATCAAGGTGATCGGCGTCGAGCCGCATGATGCGGCCAGCATGGGTGCTGCCCTGGCGACAGGTGAGCGTGTGGCCCTCGACCAAGTTGGGATCTTTGCCGATGGCGTCGCGGTTCGCCAGGCCGGCGCCGAGACGTTCCGCATCTGCCGGGAGGTGCTCGATGATGTCATCACGGCCGATACCGACGAGATCTGCGCGGGCATCAAGGACATCTTCGACGACACCCGCGCGATCGCGGAGCCGTCCGGCGCCGTCAGCCTCGCCGGGCTGAAGAAATACGCTGAGCGACGAACTGGCCAGGATCGCAGCCTGATCGCCATCAACAGCGGCGCCAACCTGAACTTCGACCGGCTGCGTCACATCGCCGATCGTGCCGAGATCGGTGAGCATCGCGAGGCGCTGCTGGCTGTGACCATTCCGGAGCAGCCGGGGAGCTACCGGGCGTTCATCCAACTCCTCGGCAAGCGCTCGATCACCGAGTTCAACTATCGATACGCCGACGATAGGGAGGCGCAGATCTTCGTCGGCGTGCAACTCACCGAAGGCAGCGAGGAGAAGTACCGCATCATCGGAATGCTGCAGGAGCACGGTTACTCCGTGCTCGACATGAGCGACAACGAAATGGCCAAGCTGCACATACGCTACATGGTCGGCGGGCGGGTGCCGGGCCTGAAGGACGAGCTGATCTACCGCTTCGAGTTCCCCGAGCGGCCCGGTGCCCTGCTGAAGTTCCTGAACGGCATGGCCCATCGTTGGAACATTTCGCTGTTCCACTACCGCAATCATGGTGCCGATTACGGCCGGGTGTTGGCCGGCATTCAGGTGCCCCAGGCCGATCGCGCGCGCTTCAATCGCTTTCTTGAAGAGTTGGGCTACCCCTTCTGGGAGGAGACCGACAACCCCGCCTATCACCACTTCCTGCACAGCGAGGCGCGCTGACGATCAAGCAGGGCTGCCACGGGCATGGCGCTCAATTGAGAGCCGCAATCATTCAGCCCTGACGAAACCACACCGTCATTGCGAGCCGCAGGCGAAGCAATCCAGTCTTTCAGCTGCAGTGCCGCTGGATTGCTTCGCTCCGCTCGCAAAGTCGAAGAGGGCGTGAGAGGCATTGCCAGAAACGAAGTAGACTCCGGAACCGCCTCGTCATCGCGAGCGGAGCGAAGCAATCCAGGTGCGCATCCGTCAACGGGTAGATTGCTTCGCCTGCGGCTCGCAATGACGATCAGTGTAAGGCAACGGGTGTGCATCGAACGCGCCGCTGCTCTACCCGTCAGGCCTGCGTTTTCCATTTGATGGAGCAGCCCATCGACGGCTTCTGCTCCGTTGGCGCCGAACTCGTTGCAGCGACTGAACGCATGGCTTCGAGGAGCTCGCGCGGCGCGCTAGGGGAGGGCGGATTCGTGCGGCCCTCGTCGAGACGGCCATGGTATTTCAGCCGTCCATCGGAATCGTAGCCGAAGAAATCCGGTGTGCAGACTGCCCCGTAGGCTCGCGCGACCGACTGGTCCTCGTCGTGCAGATACGGAAAAGGCAGATCGTGCCTCTTGGCGAAGGCCTGCATGTTCTCGAAGGAATCGTCCGGATACGCCGTCGCATCGTTGGAGCAGATGGCCGCAAATCCGATGCCGTCCTTCCGCAATGCGCGGGCATCTTGCACCATTCTGTCGATGATCGCCTTCACGTAGGGACAGTGATTGCAGATGAAGACGATCACCGTGCCGCGTTCGCCGGCAACATCCGCGAACGCGTAGCTTTTGCCATCCGTGCCGCGAAGCCGGAAATCCGGAGCCGGAGAGCCCAGGACGACCTGGTCTGATGACGTGGCCATGGTGAAATCCTCCTCTTGCCGATTGATTCTGGAGACAGCCGAAGAGCGTGCGCGGTCAGGTTCTATTGGGCTGTCGGCGCCCTGTCATCAGGTTCGCGCGCGGCAGGTTCCCTCAGGCCGTGTGCAAAACACTGGCAATGGCCTTTCCGGATTGCGAAGCCTTCTGCCGGTAACGGGCCCGACGGTCTGGATTCGACCCGCAGGGAGATAGCACGGTCCTTATTCGAATCGTCTCCAAATCGAAGCATGAAACGTTGTTACAGAATCCTGGTGAGCCATGGCGTCCGTGGGCCCAAGGGGGTGGAGCCACAAATTTGCGGAACGGAGAGCCGGTTTCGCGCGTAAGCTGTACGGGGAGACGCTTGAGAGAGGCCGCCTGCAGAACAGCGTGGCCATTACAGCGTCTCCGGCCCGAGTCCCCGCGTCGCTGATCGTGCGACCCGGGAACGGGCGCTCCCGATCCGTCGGGCGGCGCCAGGGAGGTGATGGTGGAGCGCGGTCGCGGTCTCGACCCCTTGGATAATACTCTGGAAGCCGAAGATCCGGCGCGATCCCGCTTCCATGCCGAGCAGGGGAGCGAGATCAGGCCCATGGCTATGGCATCGTCGGGCTGTCTGCTGACGACCGAGACAGGCGCCGATGCGCGGGGCGTTGGACCCATGATCCATTCGGCCTCGGCTGAAAGCAGCAGCCATGCCGGCGAAGCGGCCGAGGGCGCGACTACCGATCTCTCCATGAAAAAAACACAGCCACACCGCGCCTCGAGAACAGGGCGCGACAGCGAGGGGGCAAAAGGCTCGATGGAAGGAGACGACAATGGCGACCAAGCAGGGTGGGACAACGGAAGCCGGCAACACGGGCATGCCGGAAAATCTGAGACAGGCGGCCGAAACGACTATTGCGCAAGCAAAACAGGCGGTCGATCAGTATATCCGCGCCGCAACGGATATGTATGAGAAGGTGGAGGCTTCGGCCGAAGCCGCACAGGCGGGTGCCAGGGACGTGAGCAGAAAGACGTTCCGTTTCGCGGAAGACAACATCAACGCCACGCTCGATTTCGCACAGCAGCTCGTGCGCGCTCAAAGCCCTCAGGATCTCGTCGCCTTGCAACAGGGCTTCCTGCAGCAGCAGCTCGATCGCCTGAAGTCACAGGCGCAGGAGATTGGGGCGACGGCCAGCAAGACTGCCGGAGAGACTCGCTCGGCCGCCCGCCGCAAGAGCTGAGCCAGATTGCGCACCCGATCTCACGGCCGACGCTGCGTCTGTTCTCGACGTCGCTAGAGGGCAAGGCGCCGGCCGTGAGATCGATCCCGCGGGGGAGCCGCCAAACCGGCCTGTGTCCTGACGCCGTGGCGACTGCCAGCGGAATCGCGAATGTGACCGCACCAAGCGCGGTATCTG
>NZ_LN811351.1:160614-191153 GCF_001006805.1 Microvirga massiliensis
CGCGATCCTCCTGCTCACCTCCAAGGGCGCCGCCGGAGTGACGGGCTCCGGATTCATCGTGCTGGCCGCGACACTCGCAACCGTCGGCACGATCCCGGTGGCGAGCATCGCTCTGATTCTCGGGATCGACCGGTTCATGTCCGAGGCGCGGGCGCTCACCAACCTGATCGGCAATGGCCTTGCCACGGTCGTGGTCGCCAAGTGGGAAGGCGTGCTCGATGAAAACTGCCTCCATCGCGGGCTCAACCAGGAGACCGACCTCGAAGCCGACGAGCCCGAAGCCGTGAAGGTCGAGGAGGATGTCGTCGAAGCCGGTGGACTGCAGCCCCTTCGGGCTTGACGGAAGGCGCTCGCCTTTCGTCCTTGCGAGCCGCGGCACGCTTCACCCAGCGGGCATCGTATCCTTCTCCATGGCCTCCTCCGCGCGCAGAGCCTCGCGGTCGCGGCCGATTGTGGCGACCGCAAGGGTGCGACCGGATTTTCGGAATCGTGCGATGCAGTCCCGCCTCTCGACGCTGCCGTCAATCTCGATCTCGTCCCACTGCTGGGCGTGTCCGACATAACGGATCGAGAGGTCGTAATGCTTGCTCCAGAAGAACGGCACGGCGGTGTGACGCCGGCGCAGTCCCAGCATGTTGAAGGCGGCCGTCTGGCCGAGGCGCTCGGCGACGACCCAGTGCTCTACGCGAATGGCATCGCCCGTATGGGCGTCGGGCCAGCGCGCGATGTCGCCCGCCGCGAAGATGCCGGGTACGTTGGTCGCGAGGTATTGGTCCACGACCACGCCGTGATCGATCGCCAAGCCGCTGCGTTCGGCGATCTCGGTTCGCGGCGTCACGCCGATGCCGACCACCACGAGATCCGCATCGAGCTTGCTGCCTCCCTTCAGGGTCACGGTCGACGCGTCGATCGCCGTTGCGTTGTCTTCCAGATGGAAGGTGACGCCATGCTCCTCGTGAAGTGAGCGGATCAGGTCGCCGATCTCCGGCCCGAGTACCTTCTCCATCGGGTGGCGATCGGGCGCGACCACGTGCACCTCGATGTCGCGCGCCCGCAGCGCAGCCGCGGCCTCGAGGCCGATGAAGCTCGCGCCGAGGACAACGGCCCGGCGGGCGTCCTTCGCGTGCTCGATGATTGCCCGGCTGTCGTCGAGTGAGCGCAGGGTGAACACATGCGAGAGGTCGGCCCCGGGAATTGAAAGCTTTCTCGGCTCGGCGCCGGTGGCGAGGAGAAGCCGGTCGAACGGGAGTCGCTGCCCGTCCGCGCACAGCACGGCGCGCGCCTGCGTGTCGATGTGGTCGGCGCGGATCCCCAGCCGGAGGTCGATCCGATTGGCTTGGTAGAATTCCGGCGGACGGAGCGGGATCCACTCTTCGGGAGCCTCGCCCGCGAGATAGTCCTTCGACAGGTTCGGCCGGTCGTAAGGGGCTGCGTCGTCGGCACTCAGCAGCGTGAGCTCGCCGCCGAAGCCCTGGCGGCGCAGCATTTCCGCCGCTGCAAAACCGGCAGCACCGCCGCCGACGATCACGATGCGCTGCGGTTGCTCGGCGGGGAGAGGCCTCCTCGCCGGCCTCTCCTTCTCGTCCATCGGCCGGTTGCGGACGAAGACGGTGCCGTCGCGGCATTCCACGGGCCAGCACGAGATGGGATCGAAGGCCGGGGGACCGACGGCCTCGCCGGTGCGCAGGCTGAAGCATGCGTGGTGCCACGGACAGCGGATCGTGTCGCCGACCACGATTCCTTTGCCGAGCGGGCCCATATAGTGCGTGCACGTCGCGCCGACCGCGAAGATCTCCTCGCCGGACCTTGCCAGGACCACGGCTTCGTCACCGACATGCCCGACGAGCAGGCCGTTCTCCGGGATCGATGTCAGCGGCACTCCCTGCGTCAGATCCGGACCTTCCTGCTTGGATTGCTCTTCGGCCATGACACCCTCCCATCGGAGCGATGCGCGTCCGCCCGCTCGCAGGCTGCACGATAACGTGAGATGTCGCTGGCGTCCGGAACGTTCCCGGCCCGGTCGGAAACCTTTGCCGACGTCCTGCCCCCAGCGGCCGATCCGGCAGCCCAGGTGCGGATCCGTGCATGGGCGATGGCCGCCGCGCGGCGCTCGATCTTTTCCGAAAGGGCGGGAAGGCTGCTAAGGTTCGGCATCCGGCCACACGTGAGGGTACTGCTCCTTCGGTCGGCGCCATGGGGGAGAGATCCGTGAAGCTGCATGACATCGTCACGCATTCAACCTTGCAGGCAGACGGTGCCCTCGATTGTGGGACCGCCTTCGCGATCTCGCTCGCGCAACGCCATCAGGCGCTTCTCACGGCTCTCGTCTACGAAGTCAGGCTCATGCTCCGAACGGAGGACGAGCGGGAGGAGGCTCGGCTTGAGGCTGAAAGGGCGAGGATCAGGGCCGAGGCCGAACGCGCAGCGGCAGCCGTCGAGGCAGCCGCGGCGCACGCCGGCATCGCGCACGACGTGATCGTCGAGCAGCCGTCCGCGTTCGGCATCGGCGAGGTGCTCGCCGATTACGCCCGCGTCCGCGACCTGGCCGTGGTCGGCGTGAGCGGGATCCTCGACGGCGATGCCCGCCTCCTTGCGGAAACCGTGCTGTTCGGGGCCGGACGTCCCCTGGTCCTCGTCCCGGAGACGTCGCGGTCCTTCGCCGGTCATCGCATTATGATCGCCTGGGACGCGACGCCGGCCGTCGTGCATGCGATCGCCGGAGCGATGCCGCTGCTTCAGGCGGCTCGCGAGGTCATTGTCGTCACGGTCACGGACGACAAGTCTTTCCGCCGGGGTCAATCGGGCGTCGAGCTGTGCCGGCATCTCGGGCGGCACGGGATCGCCGCGACGTTCGAGGCCGTGGAGCGACAGGAGCGGCTGGTCGCCGACGTGCTTCGAGAGGCCGGAACTGCCTATGGCATCGACCTTCTCGTGATGGGCGGCTACGCCCATTCGACCCTCAGGGGGCTCATCTTCGGCAGCGCGACCCGCGGAATTCTCGAACGCCCGCTCACGGGCCCGATTCTGATGGCGCATTGATGAGGCTCAGGGGGTCTATTCGCTCATCCCGGCCGGGTGGCTGAGGCAATGCCAAGCCACCCGACTCCAAGGCTTCCGGTCAAGGTTGATCGGCTCAAGGTTTGCATATTTCTGTATACAATGGTACGCAATCTCGGTAATTCGCCTGTGGATCGGTGGCCAGCCCGGTCCGTTCTCGGGAAATCAGGATGCGCGTTCAACCAGCCCTTTCGGCCTCGCCGGCCGTTGCGCAGGTCACCCCGACGACGGTCGACCTGACGCGCCGTTATGACGTTCTGGTGGTCGGCGGAGGTAACGCCGCCCTCTGCGCGGCCATCAGCGCCCGTCGCTCCGGAGCCTCCGTCCTCGTGCTCGAGGCCGCGCCCAAATTCTATCGCGGCGGCAATACACGGCACACGCGCAACATGCGCTGCGCCCACGATTCCGCGACCGAGATCCTGACAGGGCCCTATACCGAAGACGAGTTCTGGGAGGATCTCCTGCGCGTGACCGGCGGCCAGACCGACGAGGAACTGGCCCGCTTCATGATCCGCGAGTCGAAGGAGATCCTGCACTGGATCGTCGAGCAGGGCGTGCGCTGGCAGCCGTCGCTGGGCGGCACGCTGAGCCTCGGGCGGACGAACTCCTTCTTTCTCGGCGGCGGCCGCGCGATGTTGAACGCGCTCTACCTCACGGCGGAGCGGCTCGGCGTCGAGGTCGTCTACGACGCCGAGGTCGTCGACCTCGACATCCAGGACGGCACCTTCGTCTCGGCTCGGGTCATGCATGCCGGTAGCGCAGTCGACGTGCGCGCCGCGTCCCTCGTCGCGGCGGCAGGCGGCTTCGAGGCCAATATCGAATGGCTGAAGGAGCACTGGGGCGAGGCAGCCGAAAACTTCCTGATCCGCGGCACCCCGTATAACCGCGGCTCGATGCTCAAGCTCCTCCTCGACAAGGGCGTGAAGCCGGTCGGGGATCCCACGCAATGCCATGCGGTCGCCATCGATGCCCGCGCCCCGAAATTCGACGGCGGCATCATCACCCGCCTCGACTGCGTCGTCTTCGGCATCGTGGTGAACAAGAACGCCCAGCGCTTCTATGACGAGGGCGAGGACATCTGGCCGAAGCGCTACGCCATCTGGGGGCGCCTCGTGGCCGCGCAGCCCGACCAGATCGCCTACATCATCTTCGACGCGCCCTCGCTCGAGCTGTTCATGCCGTCGCTCTATCCGCCGGTCCGGGCGGACACGATCCCGGAGCTCGCGGGCAAGCTCGGCCTCTCGCCAGAGGCTCTGCAGGAGACCGTCGAAACCTTCAACCGAGCGGTCCGGCCCGGCACCTTCGATCACACGATCCTGGACGATTGCCGAACGGAAGGGCTGACCCCGCCGAAGAGCCACTGGGCGCGGGCGATCCGGACGGCCCCCTTCTACGCCTATCCGGTCCGGCCGGGCATCACCTTCACGTATCTCGGCACGCGGGTGAACCGGGACGCTCGCATGATCATGGCCGACGACCGGCCGGCCGCGAACATGTTCAGCGCCGGCGAGATCATGGCCGGCAACGTGCTCGGGAAAGGCTATGCCGCCGGGATCGGCATGACGATCGGCAGTGTTTTCGGACGGATTGCGGGACGGGAGGCCGCACGCAATGCACGCAACTGAGGCTCTGGAGGAAGCCGACCGTCTGATGACGGTCTGCAATGCATGCCGTTACTGTGAGGGACTCTGTGCCGTCTTCCCGGCAATGGAGATGCGGCGCTCGTTCGCGGATGGCGACCTCAACTATCTGGCCAATCTCTGCCATGCCTGCGGGGCCTGCTATGCGGATTGCCAGTTCTCGCCGCCGCACGAGTTCAACGTCAACGTCCCGCAGACGCTCGCGAAGGTCCGCAACGACTCCTACAAGATGTATGTCTGGCCGCGAGCCCTGGCCCCGCTCTTCGAGCGCAACGGCCTCGCGATCAGCCTCGTTACGGCTCTGAGTGTCGGCGTGTTCATCTTCGGGATGATGGCCTTCAACGATCCGGCCGTGATGTTCGGGGTACAGACCGGGCCGGGCGCGTTCTACCGGCTGATGTCCCACAATGCGATGGCGAGCATCTTCGGCGCTGCTTTCTTCTTCGCGATCGCAGCAATGATCATGGGCTTCCGCGTGTTCTGGTACGATATCGGGGAGACGCGGGCGACGCTCGCCAATCATGTCTCGGTCTGGCAGGCCGTGAAGGATACCCTGACGCTGCGTTATCTCGATGGCGGCGGTCCCGGTTGCATGAACGAGGACGAGCGCCCGACGGACCGGCGCCGCCTCTATCACCATTTCACCTTCTACGGGTTCTTCCTCTGCGTGGCCGCGACGAGCACCGCGACCGTCTATCATTATCTCCTCGGCCGTGTGGCTCCCTATCCCTGGTACGACTTGCCTGTAATACTCGGCACCATAGGAGGGATCGGGCTCATCGTCGGGCCTGCGGGTCTCATGTGGGCGAAGGTCCGGCGCGATCCGGCCTTGAGGGACGAAAGCGGGCGCGGGATGGAGATGGCCTTCACGGTGATGCTGTTCCTGGTGAGCCTCACCGGCCTGCTGCTTCTCGTCTTGAGGGCGACGCCCGCCATGGGGACGCTGCTCGCGCTCCACTTGGGGTTCGTGTTCGGTTTCTTCATCACCATGCCGTACAGCAAGCTCGTGCACGGTGTATATCGCTTCGGGGCGCTTATCCGATATGCCAAGGAGAGAAGGGCACTCCACGAGCCCACACCGTCGAAAGCCCGGGCCCTCGCGCTCCCTGATCCGGCCCCAGGGAAATAGTGATCCTGTCCAACCAATCCCCTCGGGGAGACGAGAAGCCCGGCTCCATCACACCGGGCAACCACAAGAAGGAACCGCTTGATGAGGTTTACACGCAGAACTCTGGTCGGCTTGGCGATGATGGCAGGTGCGGCGCTGCCGACGGCGGCTTTCGCGCAGGCGCAGAGCCTCAAGATCATGGCGCCGGCTGCGCCGGGCGGCGGCTGGGACCAGACGGCCCGTTCCGTCGGACAGGCTCTCACCGAGGCGGGCCTTGCGAAATCCGTGCAGGTCACGAACGTCCCGGGCGCCGGGGGCACCATCGGCATCGCCCAGTTCGTGAACAGCGCGAAGGGTGACCCGACGCAATTGATGGCGAGTGGCTACGTGATGGTCGGCGCCATCATCACGAACAAGGCGCCCGTCACGCTTGATCAGGTGACGCCCATCGCGCGCTTGACCGGCGAGTGGCAGGCCATCGCCGTACCCGCCGACTCTCCGATCAAGACGATGCAGGAGCTGGCGGCCCAGATCAAAGCCGATCCCGCGAAGGTGAGCTGGGCCGGCGGCTCGGCCGGCGGACCCGACCATATCCTCGCGGCGCTGATCACGAAGGAAGTCGGCGCCGACCCGAGCAAGACCAATTACATCGCCTTCTCAGGGGGAGGGGAGTCGCTCGGCGCGATCCTCGGAGGCAAGGTCACGGCCGGCATCAACTCGCTCGGCGAGCTCACCAGCCAGGTCAAGGCCGGCAAGCTTCGCCTCTTGGCCGTCTCGTCGCCGAACCGCCTGCCCGACATCGACGCTCCCACTTTGAAGGAAAGCGGGATCAGCATCGAACTCTCGAACTGGCGCATGATCGTCGCACCGCCCGGCATCACGGCCGAAGACAAGACCCGCCTGACGAAGATGTTCGAAGATCTCGTGAAGTCGGATCCTTGGAAGACCGTGCTCAAGACCCGCGGTTGGGATGATATCTTCCTTGCCGGGCCTGCGCTCGAAGAATTCGTGAAGACGGAGCAGACGAGAACCGCTGCGGTCTTGAAAGACGTCGGCCTCGTGAAGTAAGGCACGCCTGCCGCCGGCCGGCGGGGACCCGCAACGCGCGTTCCTGCCGGCCGCAAGCATTACGGCGGGCTGATAGTACGGTGCTGCCGGATTTCGGACAGGGCAGCACTCTCCCCTGCCGCTTTTCGCGTCGACATGTGGCGGACCCTCGTGGCCTGCGGGAGAACTCCGCCGATGCGGTTTCGCCGCCGTGTCGAGACCGGGAGACTAGGATGAATCCAAAGCCGGGAACACGCATCGACGTCGGTGGCGTCGTGATTGCGCTCATCATTCTGCTCCTGTCGGCTCTGGTCTGGTGGGATATGTCGAACCTCTCCCTAGGGGCGACCTATGGAGTCGGCCCGAAAGCCATGCCGGGGGTTGTGAGCGTCGGCTTGGCGATTCTGGCCGCGGCCAATCTCGTTCAGGCGCTGCGCGGGGAGTTGCCGCACCGGGAGGTGGGCGACATGCGCGCCATCCTGCTCATCCTCGGCGGACTCGCCGCTCTGATGACGCTGATCGCGATCGGCGGCGGCTTCATCATCGGCACCGCGATCCTCTTCGCGGCGACGGCGCGTGCGTTCGGCCGCAATGCCTTTTTCACCGATCTCGCGATCGGATTCGTGCTTGGCGTCGTGGCCTATGTCCTCTTCGCCAAGTTGCTCTCCCTGTCGTTGCCGATGGGCCCTCTCGAGCACCTGATCTGACGGAGCATTCCAGTGGACGCGTTCGTCTCCCTGGCCCACGGCCTGAGCATTGCCATCCAGCCGATGAGCCTGCTGTTCGCCCTCATCGGCGTGCTGCTCGGCACCGCGGTCGGGGTTCTGCCGGGCATCGGCCCGGCTCTCACGGTCGCTCTCCTGCTGCCGGTCACCTACAAGCTCGATCCCGGCGGCTCGCTGATCATGTTCGCGGGCATCTATTACGGCGGCATGTATGGCGGCTCGACCACGGCCATCCTGATCAACACGCCAGGGGAAAGCGCCTCGATGGCGACCGCCCTCGAGGGCAACAAGATGGCCAAGGCCGGACGTGGCGGTCCGGCGCTCGCCACCTCGGCGATCGGCTCCTTCGTGGCCGGAACGCTGGCGACGCTGGGGCTCGCCTTCCTGGCGCCGTATCTCGTCGAATTCGCGGTGCAGTTCGGCCCGGAGGACTACTTCGCCCTGATGTGCGTCGCCTTCGTGACCGTCTCGGCCACCTTCGGGGCCTCACCCGTGCGCGGCCTGACCAGCCTTTTCATCGGGCTCTTGCTCGGCCTCGTCGGCATCGACCTCCTGACCGGCCAGGCTCGCCTTACCTTCGGGGTGCCGGAACTCCTCGACGGCGTCGAGATCACGACCTTGGCGGTTGGCCTCTTTGCGGTAGGTGAGGCGCTCTATGTCGCCTCACGCCGACACATCGAGGAGGAAAAGCTCGAGCCCGTCCGCGGCTCGCTGTGGATGACGAAAGAGGACTGGAAACGCTCCTGGAAACCCTGGCTGCGCGGCTTCGCCTTCGGCTTCCCGATCGGAGCTCTGCCCGCTGGAGGCGCAGAGATTCCGACCTTTCTCTCCTATTCGGCGGAGAAGAAACTGACGAAATATCCGGAGGAATTCGGGAAGGGCGCCATCGAGGGCGTGGCCGGTCCGGAGGCCGCCAACAACGCCTCGGCGGCCGGTACCCTGGTCCCTCTGCTGACGCTCGGCCTGCCGACCTCGGCGACGGCTGCCATGATGCTCGCCGGGTTCCAGCAATACGGCCTCAATCCCGGCCCATTACTCTTCGCGGAGCGGCCGGATCTCGTGTGGGGCCTGATCGCGAGCCTGTTCATCGCGAACATCATGCTGCTCGTGCTGAACCTGCCGCTGGTCGGGCTGTGGGTGCGCCTGCTCGCGATTCCGCAGCCCTGGCTCTATGCCGGCATTCTCGTATTCGCCACGATGGGCACGATCGCAGCGAATCCGTCCGTCGTCGAGCTCGGGATGCTGACCACCTTTGGCGTGATGGGTTACCTGATGCGCCGCTACGATTTCCCGATCGCGCCGGTGGTCGTCGGCCTGATCCTCGGCCCAGTCGCCGAGAGTCAGTTCAGACGCGCGCTCTCGATCAGCCTCGGTGATCCGCTGGTGCTCGTCCAGAGCCCGATCTCGGCGACGCTCCTGGGGATTGCGCTGATTGCTCTCGTGGCGCCGTTCGTGATGCGCGGGTTGAACCGGTTCCAGGCTGTCGAGGATTGAGGCTAAGGCTGCGCGGGTGCTGCCGGCCTTGCCTACTGAGCCAGGAACCCTCCGTCGACGGGCAGAATATGCCCCGTCGTCATGGATGCCATCGGGCTCGCGAGGAACAGGATCGCCGCCGCAACCTCCTCGGGTTCCGCGATGCGCCCGAGCGGCATCAGAGCCGTGATGCGCCCGAAGGCCTCCTCGTTTTTCGTCAGCTCGCCGATGAACGCAGTGCGCACCCAGGTTGGTGCGACCCCGTTCACCCGAATGCTGGCAGGGGCAAGTTCGACGGCGAGCGCTCGGGTCAGGTTAACGAGCGCACCCTTGCTCGCCTGGTAGGCAGGATTGGGATAGGGCCCCCCGCCCGAAAATCCCATGATGGAGGCGACGTTGACGATCGTGCCGCTGCGGCGCGGCACCATGCGTCGCGCCGCTTCCCGGGCGCAGAGGAATGCGCCCGTGACGTTCACGTCGAAGACCCGATTCCACTCCTCGAGGGAAATCTCCGTCACGCCCTTGCGGATCGAGAGGCCGGCATTGTTGACGAGGATGTCGGGAGCGCCATGCGTTGCAGTGACCGACTCGAAAGTCTCTGCGACCGCTTTCTCGTCCGTGACGTCCAGAGCCGCCGCGTCAGCCCGGTAACCGTCGGCTTTCAGTGTCGCAACGAGATCGCCGGCGGATGCGTCATCGCGATCGGCGGCAATGACGATGGCGCCTTGCTCGGCCAGTGCGCGGCAGGTCGCGGCGCCGATGCCGCCGCCCGCGCCCGTGACGATGGCGACCTTGCCGGTGAGATCGAGGGCCCGTGTCATGACGAGATGTGCTCCGGATCGCCTGTGGAGAGATAATCCCACATCCGCTCCCGGATGCGGCCCGACCAGGTCGCGCGTTCCTGCGCCTGCTCGGGCCCGATCAATCCCACATCCTCCAGGCCAGCCGCAAGGCAGTCGAGTTCAACCCAGGCATCATCCTCGACATACCAGGTGAGCACGACCGCCTCTTTCAGGCTTCCGCCCGCCGTCAGGCAGGAACCCTGAACCGAGACAAGAGATTCGGCCGTGGTCGCTGAGTCAGCTCGACAAGCGACCCCGGTAAAGCCCGGATGCACCGGGGGAGCCATGTGCGCTAGCGCACATCAATTGCTGCGTTGCAACATAGGGTCCTGGGAGATAGCCCTCACTTACCGGAGACTCTCATGATGACCCGCACAAACGATGCGGCGCTGCTTCTCGGGCGCCTCGCGATTGCAGCCCTCTTTCTGCCTGCGGGCATCAGCAAGCTGTCCAACCTCGGTGGCTTCGCGGCCTCGCTGGCCGGGAAAGGCCTACCCTACCCGGATCTGCTGGCGCTCCTTGGAGCAGGTGCGGAGGTCATCGGCCCCGTTGCGCTAATTCTCGGCGTCGCACCGCGCCTGACTGCGGTTCTGCTCGCCGGGTTTACGGTTGTCGCGACCCTTATCAGCCACAGCTTCTGGACTTATCCGGAAGCCCAGCAAGCCGCACAGCAGACGCAGTTCTTTAAGAATGCCGCCATCACGGGAGGTCTGCTGTTTTACTACGTGAGCGGTGCAGGATCCCTCAGCCTCCCTGAGATCCTGCGAGCCCGCGCGGTCACGAGAGAGGCGCCTGTGCAATCCTGAGCCCGCGCGCTGAAGAAGGACTCCGTTCCCAATCGCCACACCGGGTCTTCCCGAGAGGTCAGCCAAAAGGCTCATCGCTGGCGTGTCGAGTATCAGCCACTTGGGCGTTGCCCCTGGATCCGATCCTTCGCGGGCAGCTCTGGCCGATCCATCGCCTCCTGGGGATTGTCGCTCCGGGATCTTGCCTCCTCGGGCGAGAGGAGCCTGAGCCAATAGAAGGCGTGCCCACCCAGCGTGAGTGGGTACGGGGCGGCCTCGATCACCGGCATCAGGCAGCCGCCGAACAGATCGATGGGAATGCAGCCCGCAAGATCGGAGAGATCGAGCTGGACGGCTTGCATGGTCTCGGACAAGTTCGCGACGCAGAGAATCGTCTCCTCTCCAAAGCAGCGCAAATAGGCGAGCACCTTTCGGTTCTCAGGATGGAGAAACCGGAAATCTCCGCGTCCGAAGGCTTGGTGCGCATTGCGAACACGGATCACCCACCGCATCCAGTTCAGCAGAGAGGAACGGATTTTTTTCTGTACCTCGACATTGACGGCCTGATAGCCGAACAGAGGATCCATGACCGGAGGAAGATAGAGGGCGACGGTATCGGCCTTCGAAAACCCGGCATTCGAATCGGCAGACCACTGCATGGGCGTGCGCACGACGTCGCGATCACCCAAGAACGGATTGTCGCCCATCCCGATCTCGTCGCCGTAATAGAGAACCGGGGTGCCGGGCATCGAAAAGAGCAGGCTGTTGAGGAGCTCGATGCGCCTGCAATCCCCGTCGAGCAGAGTGGCGAGCCGCCGGCGGATGCCGAGATTAATCCGCAATCGGCGATGCGTGGCGTAGAACTGCCACATGTAATCGCGCTCGTCCTCCGTGACCATCTCGAGCGTCAGTTCGTCGTGGTTGCGCAGAAAGATCGCCCACTGGCAATTCTCCGGCAGGCGCATCGTGGACTCGACGACCTCGATGATCGGCGTGCTGTCTTCCTGTGCCACGGCGATGAACATCCGCGGCATCAGCGGGAAGTGAAAGGCCATGTGGCACTCGTCGCCGTTCCCGAAATACGGGAGTGTATCCTTCGGCATCTGGTTGGCTTCGGCGAGGAGCACGCAGTCCGGATTCCGCCGCTCGACCTCCGCGCGGATCATCTTCAGGACGCGATGCGTTTCGGGGACGTTCTCGCCATCGGTGCCTTCGCGCTCGATGAGGTAGGGCACGGCGTCGAGGCGGAACCCGTCCACGCCGAGATCGAGCCAGAAATTCAGGATGTTCTTCACCTCCCGGATCACGAGCGGATTGTCGAAATTCAGATCGGGCTGGTGTGAGTAGAAGCGGTGCCAGAAATAGGCCTTGGCGATCGGATCCCAGGTCCAGTTGGAGATCTCCGAGTCGATGAAGATGATGCGGGCCTCGTCGTATTCGTGCCCGGTCTCGCTCCAGACATAGAAATCGCGCTCGGGCGAGCCTTTCGGTGCGCGCCGGGCCCGCTGGAACCAGGGGTGCTGGTCGGAGGTGTGATTGACCACGAGCTCGATCAGCACACGAAGGCCCCGCGCATGCGCGGCCTCGACGAAGGTGCGGAAATCGTCGAGGGTGCCGTAGGCCGGATTGACGGCGCAATAATCGGAGATGTCGTAGCCGTCATCCTTCAGGGGTGAAGGGAAGAAGGGCAGTAGCCAGATCGCGCTGACGCCGAGATCCTCGATGTAGTCCAGTTTCTCGGTGAGGCCCGGGAAGTCACCGACGCCGTCGTTGTTCGAATCGAAGAAGGCCCGAACATGGGTCTGGTAGATGATCGCATCCTTGTACCAGAGCGTCGGGCGCCGCCTGTCGACCGTACGGGCGGCGATCCGGATGCGAGGATCGTCTTGCATGCGCCTCCTGTCTCGCGAAACTACACCTCGCGAAATCACACGTTGAGCAAAGTTCCTCATTCAAACAGCGAGACGCCGAATGCGTTCCCGTGAGCGGGGCGGCACGGAGCCTCCGGCCGATCCCGGCAAAGCATCATGTTCCTGCGTCGTCGCCCTTCTCGAATCTCTGCGCCGCCATGACGACGGCGGCGTGGCCCGGAAGGTGCCAGCCCGATTCCGTTTCGATGGGCGGCGTGCCGCTGCCGCCATAGGAGGGATGCTCGCTCGACCAGAGGACATACCAGAGTCTGTCTTCCGGCGGAGCAACGAGCGGGTCGGGAATGCTGCGAAGGTCGAGGTCCAAGCCGAGGTTCACGAGCAGGAGACGGTCATCTCCGGCATCGCCGAAGAAGCGGAGCACGAACGCCTCCGACCCCAGCACGGCGCCGTCGAGAGCTCCGGGCCGCTGCCGGGCGAAGGCGGAATGATCCCGTCGCAGCTTCAGGAGGTCGCGATGAAGCGCGACAGCCTCCACGTTCCGGTCGAATTCGGCCCAGTCCAGCCGGCAAGACTCGAACGTCTCGGGGCTCCGGGGATCCGCAAGGTGTTCGGACATCTCCTCCGAAGCGATATTCGGGAATTGGCTGAGGAACTCCTCGCGTCCCTTTCGGACAAGCCGCCCCAGTTCCGGCTTGTGGTCGGCGAAGTAGAGAAACGGTGTCGAAGCCCAGAACTCCTGCCCTTGAAAGAGCATCGGCGTGCCGGGCAGGAGCAGCATCAATGCCGTCATGGCGCGCGCTCGGCCGGGACTCGTGCGTTGGTGGAAGCGGCGCCCGCGTCCCGAATTGGCAATCTGATCATGATTCTGGACGAAGTTGACGAAGTGGGCAGGCGGAATGTCGAGCCCCGGCGTGCCGCGTCGCTTGCCTTGCCAACTGTAGATCTGCCCCTGGAACAGGTAGCCGTATTTGGCCGATGAGATGAATTCCTGCGGCGCACCGGCATGATCCGTGTAATAGGCCTGCCGACGACCCGTGAGTGCGACCATGGCCGAATGATGGAAGTCGTCGTTCCAGAGCGCATCGAGCCCGTAACCACCCTTCTCGGAAGGACGCACGAGATCCGTCAGCTGCGGCTCGTTCTCTCCGATCACGATGATCTCGCGGCCGGACGCCGCTTCCCGCGCGGCGCGTGTGAGCTCGGTAATGATGTGCTTCTGCGATGAATCATGAATGCTCTGCGTCGCATCGAGCCGCAGGCCATCGAAGTGGAACTCGTCGATCCAGTAGCGTGCGTTGCTGATGAAGAACTCGCGCACGCCTTCCGCATTCGGGCCGTCGAAGTTGATCGCTGCGCCCCACTCATTCTCGTAGCGGTCGGTGAAGTAGTCCGGCGTGAACTGGGCGAGATAGTTCCCGTCCGGCCCGAAATGATTGTAGACGACGTCCAGAATGACGCCAATGCCGAACTGGTGCGCCGCATCCACGAAGGCGCGCAGGTCGTCCGGAGAGCCGTAGCGTCCGGTTGGCGCGAAGAGGTCAACGCCGTCGTAACCCCAGCCGAACCGGCCCGGAAAATCGTTGACCGGCATCATCTCGATCAGCGTGATGCCGATCCCTTTCAGGTTCGGCAGCTTGTCGATCGCGGCGGTCCAGGTGCCCTCGGGCGTGAATGTCCCGACATGCATTTCGTAGATGACTTGACCCTGGAGCTTCGCGCCGCGCCAATTCCCGTCCCGCCAGGCATAGCGGGTTGAGTCGAGAACCTGGGATGGGCCGTGCGGCCCGTCCGGCTGAAACCGGGAGGCCGGGTCGGGGTAAAGGGTCTCATCCGTGTCGAGGCGGAAGCGGTAAGGTGTGCCGGTCCGCGCGTTGGGCACGACGCCGGAGAAATGGCCCGTCGGCTCACGGTCGAGAGGGTGCTCGGTTCCGTCTTCCAGAACCACGGCAACGGTATCGCGGGACGGCGCCCAGACCCGGAATGAGGTACCGTTCTCCGTGGGCTCGGCGCCGATCGGATAGCGCCGCCGAAGCATTTCTCTCTCACGCAAAATTCCCGACATTGATCCTACACCCTGCGCTCGTCGCCGGGTTTCAACCAGAACGGCCCAGGCGGGTTCCGACACACGCCACCCCGGCTCACTGCTACGCTTCTGCACGCGCAGGGGTTGCCTTGGAGCAGGTTTTCTGCCAGAAGCGCCCATCCTCGCGGAACGATGTCCTGCCATCGCCGGGTCGGTCGCCCGACCCTCGCCGCGCTCACTCATTGCCTTTTCACCGGTCTGCCCCGGCAGGCCGAAGGAGACCGGACCGATGAAGATCCGCAACTCGCTGAAGTCGCTGCGCGCCCGCCATCGCGACAATCAGCTCGTGCGCCGCAAGGGCCGCATCTACATCATCAACAAGACCCAGAAGCGCTACAAGGCCCGCCAGGGCTGAGCCCCTCTGCGGCCGGACGATCGGCCGCACGGCAGCGTGATTTGACGGCGCATGCCCGGATCATAAATGATCCGGGCATGCGCCTTTTTGCGTCCAGTTTCCTCGCGGCCGCCCTGATGTCCTCCGGGGCGCTCGCACAGGCTGTACCGGCTCCTGAGACGGCCGGGCCCAAGGCCGAGGCGCCCGACAATCCCGCGCGCTCCAGTCTGGAGGATCTGTTCGACCGGCTCGGCAAGGCGACGGACGAGACCGAGGCGCAGGGCATCGCGCGGCTGATCGAGCGGCGCTGGGGTCGATCCGGATCGGACACCGCGGACCTGCTGATGAGCCGCGCAACCGAGGCCATGCACCGCAAGGACTACCCGCTCGCCGTCGAACTGCTCGATCGCGTGCTCGTGCTCCAGCCCGGCTGGGCTGAGGCCTGGTATCGCCGGGCCAACGTCTTCTACATGCTCGACGACCCTGTGAGCGCGATCGCGGATATTCGTGAGGCCGTGCACCTGGAGCCTCGGCACTTCGGAGCCTGGACGGGCCTCGGGCACATTCTCATGTCGTCCGACGACAAGACCCGGGCGCTCGAGGCTTATCGCCGGGCCCTGACGATCTACCCGCAGCTCTCGACGGTCCAGGATCTCGTGAAGCGGCTCGCGCCGGAGGTCGACGGCCTCGATCTGTAACCGGTAGCCTCTCTTCCCACCAATTCTCGGTCTGTCGGACTGGCCGGAGGTGAGGCGCTCGACGACCCGCGAGCTCCTTCGCGGAGGGCCTCGGTGGCGCGAATGGCAGCAATGATGCGATGATGCTCCAACTCAAAGGAGGGGCTCTCATGCGTTCGCACAAGGTTGCAGTCATCGGTGGCGACGGGATCGGTCCGGAGGTCGTGGAAGCGGGATGCCGCGTGCTCGACGCCATTGCTGCCGATGATGGCGGATTCGGATTCGCGTTCGAGCATTTCGACTGGGGCTCGGACTATTACCGAAAACACGGCCGCATGATGCCCGAGGACGGGCTGCAGCAGCTCGAAGGTTTCAATGCGATCTATTTCGGGTCGGTCGGCGACCCGAATCTTCCCGATGACGTGACGCTCTGGGGGTTGCGCCTCGCAATCTGCCAGGGCTTCGATCAATACGCCAATGTGCGCCCGACTCGCCTCCTGCCGGGAATCGGCGGACCGCTCCGCCCGGATCTCGGTGCGCAGATCGATTGGGTGATCGTTCGCGAGAATTCGGAGGGCGAATATGCCGGTGTCGGCGGGCGCGCCCATCGGGGCCTGCCGATCGAGGTCGGAATGGACGTGGCGGTGTTCACGCGCGCCGGCGTCGAGCGGATCGCACGCTTTGCCTGCGATCTCGCGCGTTCACGCCCTCGCCGGCATCTCACGATCGTCACGAAGTCCAATGCACAGCGCCACGGCATGGTGTTCTGGGACGATATCTGCCGCACGGTCATCCGCGACTATCCCGACGTCACGGTCGACTGGATGCTCGTCGATGCCATGACGCAGCGCATGGTGCTGAAGCCAGGCACTATCGACACCGTCCTGGCCACGAATCTCCACGCCGACATTCTCTCCGATCTCGCAGCCGCCCTGGCCGGCAGCCTCGGCATCGGCGCGACGGCGAATATCGATCCGAGCCGGAAGCGCCCGTCGATGTTCGAGCCTATCCACGGATCGGCCTTCGACATCACCGGCAAAGGAATCGCAAATCCACTCGGCGCGTTCTGGACGGCGACGATGATGCTCGATCATCTCGGAGAGACGCGCGCCGCAGAACGTCTGATGCAGGCGATCGAGACGGTTACGTCACGGGGCGATACGCTTTCGCCCGATCTCGGTGGACGCGCCACGACCGCGGAGGTGACGGATGCAGTGATCGGTGCAATCACGGGTGCGAATGCCTGAGGGTGTCAGGCATTGCGTTCCGTTGTTGGGTGCAGTGTTATGCGATATTTCCAGGTGTAGCGCCGCCACCCCCCACCGCCCCTTCGGGGTGAACGTTTCCGTAGAGGGAGAGGTCGCCCCGATTTGGCAGAACGAACCCAAAAGTGATGTGTTCGCAGTGACATGTCTTCACTTTTCCCCTTGTGGGAGAGGTCGTCCCAAAGAGGTGGGTGAGGGGTGAACCGCTGCCCTGGTCCGGGTACACATCTCTTACAGCGCACTCAAAACGTCCTCTGGTTCATCTGCTGCTCGATATACTCCGCCTGCCGGATCGCCAGGGCGACGATCGTGAGCGTTGGGTTCTCGGCGCCGCCGGTGGTGAACTGGCTTCCGTCGGAGATGAACAGGTTGGGGATGTCGTGTGTCTGGCCCCACTTGTTCACGACCCCGTCCCGCGGGTTTTCGCTCATCCGGTTCGTCCCGAGATTGTGAGTCGAGGGATAGGGCGTCGTCGGGAAGGTGCGGGTTGCATCGACGGCGTGATAGATTGCCATGCCCTGCTTGTAGGCGTGGTTGCGCATCGCGACGTCATTCGGGTGATCGGAGAAGTGCACGTTCGGCACGGGCATGCCGAACTCGTCTTTGAGACTCGGATGAAGCGTGATGCGGTTCGATTCCTGCGGCATGTCCTCGCCGACGATCCACATCCCGGCCATGTTCTCGTAAGCGTCGAGTGCAGTCGTGAACTCACGGCCCCAGGCGCCAGGATCCAGGAAAGCCGCCATGAAGGGGATTCCGAGCGACAAGGTCTCGAACTCGTATCCCCCGACGAAGCCGCGGGACGGCTCGTGCTTGGCCTCGTCCTGCACGACGCCCGCCATCGTCGTTCCGCGCCACATGCGCACCGGCTTTTCGAACACCGCATAGACCGAGCCGGTCATGTGCCGCATGTAGTTCCTGCCGACCTGGCCGGATGAATTGGCAAGCCCGTCCGGGAATTTGGCCGAGGCGGAGTTGAGCAGGAGGCGCGGGCTCTCGATGGCGTTTCCAGCAACAGCGACCATTCGCGCCTTCTGGCGCTGGAGGTTGCCGTCCTTGTCCGCATAGACGACCCCGGTGACCTTGCCGGATGGATCGTGCTCGATCCGGAGGACCTGCGAATTAGGCCGGACCTCGAGATTACCGGTGTCCTCACCCTTCGGGATCTCGGCATAGAGCGTCGACCATTTCGCGCCGAACTTGCACCCCTGGAAGCAGAAGCCCGTTTGCTGGCAGCCTGGACGGCCGTCCCGTTCCTGCGAGTTGATGGCCATCCGGCCGGTATGGACCTCGCGGTAGCCGAGCTTCTTCGCGCCCGCCTCGAGGACCTTGTAGTTGTTGTTGCCCGGCAGGCCGGGAATCCCGTTCGTGCGCGTGACGCCCATCCGGTCCTCGGCCCTTTCGTAATAGGGCTCGAGATCCTTCAGGCTGATCGGCCAATCCAGGAGGTTCGCACCCTTCACGTCGCCGTAGACGCTGCGGGTCTTGAACTCGTGTTCCTGGAACCGCAGCGACGCGCCGGCCCAATGGGTCGTCGAACCGCCGACCGCCTTCACGATCCAGGCCGGCAGGTTCGCGAAGTCCTTCGCGACCCGCCAGTCGCCCGAGGTCGTGCGCATGTCCTTCCAGGCGAGCTGGGCGAAGGAGGCCCATTCGTCGTTGACGAAATCCTCGATCTCGTGCCGTCCGCCGGCTTCGAGGATCACCGTCCTGATACCCTTGAGAGCGAGTTCCGTGCCGAGCGTTCCGCCGCCCGCACCGGATCCGATGATTACGACAACGCTTTCGTCGGTGAGTTGGAATTGGGCTGCCATGGCGTCGTCCTCCCCGCTCAGAGCCAGGTGATGTCGTTGAAGCCGCGGTGCAGATAACCGCCATAGGCGGCGGATTCGCCCTGGTAGCCGAAGAGCGGCCAGACCTCCTTCTGGTTGTAGAGACTCACGACGAGGCCGGAGCGGATTTTCTGGAAGAATGCGGAAGATTCGACGTCACGAAGAAGCGCGACGCGCTGCGATTCCCAGCCCACATCGACATAACGCACGCCATATTTCTTGCGCGCAGCCTCATCGAGATTCGCGGCGCCATCCTCGATCAGAGTCTTGAGCGCCGCATCCGTTCCGGCCTTGCCGTCGTAATCCTTCAGCGCGATCGCATAGAAACGATCCGCGATGCGATCGTGCGGATAGATGTCCCGCGCGACCTGGATCAATGTCTGCATCGTCTCGGGTTTCAGGGTCTTCACCTCGAGACCCCATGCCTCCAGCGGGTTGATGATGGCGCCGGTCGAGATCACGAGTGCCGCGGCGCTCGCGCCCTTCATCAGGGCGCGTCTTGAAAGCGAGAGATCGGAATCCTTGCTGATCATGGTTTCCTCCGGTGTGCTTCCGTGAGCCGGAATTGTTCTCGTTGTGGTGTGGCATTCGCGCCTGGTGCGTGCGGCCGCTACGTGTAGCGGCCTTGGCGCTGCAGAACCTCGATCTTGTAGCCGTCCGGATCCTGGACGAAGAAGAACTTCGCGCGCAGACCCCCCTCGTGCTTCATCTCCTTCACGGGATTGGGATTGAGCCCGAGCGACTCGAAGCGACGATGCTCCGCCTCGAGATCGTCGACGACGAAGGCAAGATGTCCATAGCCGTCCCCGAGCTGGTAAGGCTCTTTCCGATCGTGGTTGATCGTCAGCTCGAGCTCGAAATCGGTCGCCTCGTTTCGCAGATAGACGAGCGTGAAGCCGTCGAAAGGAAATCGATCCTTTACCCGAAGACCGAAGGCCTTCTCGTAGAAGTCGACCGAGCGCGCCTCGTCGAGCACGCGGATCATGGAATGGATGGCCTTGGCCATGAGACTAGATCACCTCGTCGAAGTTGAAGCTTCGACGATCCTAGCCAAGTGCCGAGGGCGCGGGTGTTACTGCGGTACCACTTGGGACAGCTAGGCTGACTTAACCGAAGCGTGGTGATCCGGATGGCGGAGCGGGAGCGCCACGGCATCCCGATCCGCTCCGTTCTTCTGCGTGAGATAAATCAGGCAGGTGCACCGCAGCAGCGAGGCAAAGTTCCGAACCTCGCCATGGATCGCCTCCGCCTCGTCATGAAGGGTCGCGAGAAACGACGAGAGCGCCATGCCCTCGCCCTGCGCGATCTCCTCGAGGATTCGCCAGAACTTTGCTTCCAGCTTGATCGAGGTCGAGAATCCATTGAGCCTGACCGACCGGGTCACATAGCTGTAGGTCTCGGGCAACTGGCTCGCGAAAATCCTGCACATGGTCATCCTCCCAGCGGACTTGCCCCCAGCCTGCTCTGGAGGACAGTTGAAGCCACGCCGAGGGAATGAGCAAGCGTTTCGGGTTCGCGCCAGCCATCTTCGGAGTCGCAGGACGAGCGAACCCTGGCCTCCCTGCCCGAGGGGGCATCAGCAAGCGGAACGAACTGTCTTGGGCTCCTGTCGACATTGGACCGTGGGAATGTCGGGAATCAGGATATTCAACCTGCAGCCTTCGTATCCGAGCCGCTTGAAGGCGCAAGAGGTGAGGGCGCCGAGCAAGGAAGTCGCCTCGTCGCGGCCCGTATCGCCACCGAGCATGCAGAGAGCAGCGGAATGACCACAAACTATTTCGATACGTTCATCACGGTATCTCCGGACAGCGCAGCCACGCATGGGAGGAAACCCGCGAAGGCCGGATCGATCGCGAGTATTCAGTACTCCCTGCTCCGAAATGCGCCTTACACGCTCACGAGCGAAGAGCTCTTGTTCGAGGTGCACGTTCGCCGAAACAACATCGACGCGTCCATCCGCGCTCAGGAACAGGAAGCATTCTTCAACAGGTCGCATGCCTGCCTCAGAGCATCGCCGCTCGTAAAACAGTATGGCTGGGGCCTGCATCACGACGCGAGCGGACGAGTCGCCCTCTACGGCATCGAGACTGACGAGTATCGAACTTTCGCAACAAGTTCGAACCTGAGAATTGTAGCAGGCATGCGCAACCGCAGGTCCTGAATATTGCTGAGGGCGGTGTGTATCCGGCGAGGTGTCCTGTTGGGCTCTTTCGTCACTGCAGGCCGCAGACGTAATGCGCTGCCCGCCCTACCGCACTGCCGTCCTTGCGCGCCGCGGGCGTGATGCACTGCCTTTCCGCCGCACCTCCGTCCTTGCGAGCCGCAGGCGAAGCAATCTACCCGTCGACGGATGCGCTCCCGGAGTGCCTCACTGCGTTCGCAATGACGAAGAGGTTCTTATGGCGCGAAGAACACTACGGAGTCGTACTAGACCCACTACAGTCATTGCGAACGAAGTGAAGCAATCCAGGAATCAAGCGCCGGCCTGAGCCCCTCACTCCACTCACCATCACGATGAGGACGCAAGGCAGGAACTCACGCACGATCAGTGCACTCACGCCTGTGCGGCGTGATCCTGATTCACGAAGGCGATCCGGACCATGTTGGTCGCGCCCGGAGTCCCGAAGGGCATGCCGGCGACGACGATCACCCGTTCGCCGACATCCGCGAGTCCTTCGCGTACCGCGAACTTGCAGGCCCGGAAGGCCATGTCGTCGATGTCGTTAGCGTCCTTCGTCTGGATCGGGTGAACGCCCCAGACGAGCGCCAGTCGACGAGCCGTTGCACGGTTCGGCGTGAGAGCGATCACCGTCGCATTCGGGCGCTCGCGGGCAATCCGGAAGGCCGTTGAGCCCGAGAAGGTCCAGGCAGCCAGCGCCTTGACGTTGAGCGTACTCGCAATCTGGTGGGCGGCTGCGGCGATGGCGTCGGAGCCGGTGGCTTCCGGCTCGGTTTGCTGCGCCATGATGATCGACCAGTAGTTCTGGTCCTGCTCCACCTCCTCCGCGATGCGGTTCATCATCGACACTGCTTCGACGGGGAACTGGCCGGACGCGCTCTCGGCCGACAGCATCACGGCATCCACACCCTCGTAGACGGCCGTCGCCACGTCGGAGACTTCCGCGCGGGTCGGGACCGGGGACGAGATCATGCTCTCCAGCATCTGCGTCGCCACGACCACCGGCTTTCCGGCGCGCCGGGCTGCACGCGTTATTCGCTTCTGGATGCCGGGAACCTTCTCGATCGGCATCTCCACGCCGAGGTCGCCACGCGCGACCATGATGCTGTCCGAAATCTCGATAATCTCGTCGAGCCGCTGGAGGGCTTGGGGCTTCTCGAGCTTGGACATCACGAGCGCCTTGCCGCTCGCGACCTTCTTGACCTCGGCGATATCCTCGGGCCGTTGCACGAAGGATACGCCGATCCAGTCGCAGCCGGCATCGAGCGCCGCCTCGAGGTCGGAGCGATCCTTGTCCGTCATCGCGGTGACGGGGAGAATCGTGTCGGGCAGACTGACGCCCTTGCGGTTGGAGAGCTTGCCTCCGACTTCGACCTTGGTGACTGCCTTTCCGGATTTCACATCGGTCACACGCAGGCGCAGCTTCCCGTCGTCGAGCAGGACCGCGTCTCCACTCTCCAGTGAGGAGAAGATCTCCGGGTGGGGGAGATGAACGCGCTTGACATCACCGGGAGTGGTGCTGTCGTCGAACGTGAATTTCTGTCCGCGCTCGAGGGCGACGCTGTCGCCCGTGAAGCTGCCGACCCTGAGCTTCGGTCCCTGAAGATCCGCCAGAATGGCAATCGGGCGTTTGAACTTCGTCTCGAGTTCGCGAATGACCGCGACGCGCTCGCGCAGGCGCTCCCGGGGAAGATGGCTCATGTTCAGCCGGAACACGTCTGCGCCGGCTTTGAATAGATTGCCGATCATCTCCGGGGATTCCGAGGCTGGTCCCAGGGTCGCAATGATCTTGGTGCGGCGCGATCGTGACATGGTCAGGGCCCCCCAGGTCGGTTCGAGTCGGTGAGTTGGATGGTCCAGCTCTCTTGCTGCCCGGTGTCTACCTCGAAAAACCCGGTGCGGTCATAGCCGCGCGCCAGGCAGTCCTGGTGACCCCGGATCGTGAATTCGCGGTCCCGCGTACACAGGAACGAGCGTCCGCCCCAATCCCCGCCGCGATCGTAGTCGATCGCATGGACGTAATAGTAACGGGACGAGAGACGCCCCCGTAACAACGTCTCGCAGGACCGGGCGTTCAGATTCCACCAGCCCTCGCTGACCCAGCCCTGGGCATCCTGGTAGCCGAGTGAGACCCCGACGCGGCTCGGGGTCATGTTGCACAGGCGTAGATCGGCCGATGCTGGCTCTGCGGTGGCTGCGGTGAGGACGAGACCGAGGAGTCCTGCGCCGAGACGGGCAAAGCGGATCGATGAGAACGATACGGCAGTCATTGGCATGGATGCGGATTAGCCCTGAGACCGCGAGGCGTGCAGCGTGCACGAGGATTCGCGGAGCATCGTTCTCCGCGAGAAGAATGGCAGCGTCGAGCCCCCTCTCGCAGGGGCGATCGCAGCGGTGGCCCGAAGAGTGCACGGCAGCTGGTGTGGAAGTCCCGGACGATCACGGTAGCCGAGCCTTCGGTCGAGGCCGGGCGACCCAAATCCCGGCGAGAATGAGCAGGCCGCCGAGCGCCTGGATCAGGGTGAGAGCTTCGGAGAGGATGACCCAGCCGAAGAGGGCGGCGGCGACGGCCTCGAGAAAGATCACCAGAGAGGAGAAGACCGGCGGCAGCCGCCCGAGAGCTACGGCCAGGAGCCCTTGTCCCAGGACTTGACTGATCAGGGCCAGGGCGAGGAGAGCGTAAAGGCCATACGGTGTCCGCGGGACGATATCTCCCTCCATGGAGATCGCGACCACGAGGAGCACCGCAGCCGTGACGACGCTCGACTCGAAGGTGACCCGCGCCGCGCCCGCCTGCCGGCGGGCCCTGCCGACCGCGAGGAAATAAAGAGCGAAGAAGACGGCGGTGACGATCCCGAAGAGGTCGCCGCGGAGGCGCTCCGGCGCCACGTCGACGCTCTGCCCGATGAGAGAGGCGCCGCCGAGAAGGCACAGGGTCAATCCGACCGAGGTCGCCGATGTGACCCGCTGGCGAAGCCCGAGCCAGACCATCAGCACGACGAAAAGGGGCGCCGTGGTGGCGAAGAAGGTGGCGTTCGCAACGGTCGTTCCCAGGATGGAGAGATGCCAGAAGAACAGGTCGCCTGCGAAGGCGAGGCCGGCGAGCACGGCTGCTCCCGAGAACGCGCGTCGCGGGGCGCCTGCACGCGCGTGCGCCTCCTCGTAGCGCATCCAGGCATAGAGGATCGGCAGGGCGAGCGCGACGCGCCAGAATGCGCTCGCGAAGGGGCCGATGCTCTCGGCAGCGGCGAAGCGCACGAAGATTGGAGAAATGCCCATCGCGACGGCGCCGAGGCACAGGGCCGCGAAAGCCGTTGCGATGCTGCCGTCGAGGCGGGCCGCAGTCGGAGTGGAAACCATCAGGGCTACAGAATGGCCTGGAGCAGGGAGTCGCGTTGCGGCGACCACCTATGGCAGGTTAACCCTGCTGTCAGCAACCTTGCTCTCCATCACCCCTCATGACCGCTGCCGTCGCGTTGCCGACCCCTGAATCGCCGGATCCATGGCCCGTGGAATCGATTCCCGGGCGTGTCGAATCGGGCGCGCTGATACTCTGCGATCACGCCTCGAACGAGGTTCCGCCCGAATACGGGCGCCTCGGGCTTCCGGAGGCCGAGTTCTCCCGCCACATCGCCTACGACATCGGCGCGGCTGCGGTGACCCGCAGACTCGCGCGGCGCCTCGGCGCGCCCGCAATCCTGACGCACTTCTCGCGGCTGGTCATCGACCCGAACCGGGGGCGCGACGACCCGACGCTCGTCATGAAGCTTTCGGACGGCGCCATCGTGCCCGGCAACGCGAAGGTCGATGTCGCGGAAGTGGAACATCGCCTGCGCCGCTTTTATGATCCCTACGATGTGGCGATTGCGGCTCATATCGAATGGGCCCTCGCGGCCGGTCACCCGCCCGCCATCGTCACGGTCCACAGCTTCACGCCCGTCTGGAGAGGCTGGCCGCGCCCCTGGCACGCCGGAATTCTCTGGGACGGGGATGACCGGTTCGCCAAGCCTCTCATCGCCGAGTTGCGGGAGGAGGACGGACTCATGATCGGCGACAACGAGCCCTATGACGGAGCCCTCGCGGGCGACACGGTCGATCGCCACGCGACCATTCGCGGCCTCGCCAACGCCTTGATCGAGATCCGGCAGGACCTCATCTCGAGCGAGGCCGGCGCAGACGAATGGGCCGACCGCTTCGCGCGGCTTCTCGGTCCTCTGCTCCAGGATCCAGAGTTGCGACGCCCCGTTCGGCATCATTCTCGTGTCCGCGAGAGGATACGCCGCCCGACCGGTCAGGCACTCACCCCACCCATTCAGGATGTCGACCCATGAAGAATCTTGATCCAGCGACCCGGACTGAACTCGAGGCCGCGGCCTTCCGCCGGCTCGTCCAGCATCTGCGCGAGCGCACCGACGTGCAGAACATCGATCTCATGAATCTGGCGGGCTTCTGCCGCAATTGCCTCTCGAACTGGATGAAAGACGCGGCGGACGAGCGGAAACTGGACCTCACGAAGGAAGAGGCCCGGGAACTCGTCTACGGAATGCCCTATGAGGAGTGGAAGGCGAAGCATCAACAGGAAGCCAATCCGTCGCAGCAGGCGGCGTTTGAGAAGTCGCGGCCCTCACATTAAAGCCGTCCGTCACTGGCGCGGTCGAGCTTGGCCGCGCCGGTGACGCATGATTCCTGAACTGCACCAAGGGCTCCTTTCGCCATGAATGATACCGGCGACCGGCTCGGGAACTGCATCGAGGATCCCGGACGGGAGATGGCGAGCATCACGGGCGATGTCGAAGAGGCCCCTGCGGAAACGCGGCGAAGCGGCCGCGGATCGCTCGCTTTCTCCAGATTCTGGTAATCAATTAAGGGTTTGATGGGCACGCGCCATCTCAGGCAGGGATGCGCTCGCGCAAGCTTCCGCGGGCACGGATCAGGATCAGAGTTATGAATCAGCACGCGATGCCAAGTGAGATCGATACGAGCAGTGTTGCAGCCGACGAGCTGAAGCAGTTCATCGAGCGGATCGAGCGCCTCGAAGAGGAGAAATCCGGGATCCAGGGCGACATCAAGGAGGTGTTCGCCGAGCTGAAGGGCCGTGGCTTCGACGCCAAGGCGGTCCGGGCCATCTTGCGGATCCGGAAGCAGGATCATGCCGAGCGGCAGGAGCAAGAGGCGATTCTCGAGCTCTACATGCAGGCCTTGGGAATGGCCTGAGCGGAGCAGTTGTGCAGGACACGAGACCTGCAAGTTGTCCCGTGATTTGAAGAGCACCGGCAACGCCGGGAATTTGATTCCGGCGCTTCAGGTCGAGCACCTTCATCGAATGAGCCCTCGGCCGACTTGCGTAGTCACCGAGGTGAGCCCACCCGCTCCTGGCCAGTGCTGCCTCATGCGAGGCGTATCGCCTGAGGCGTGGCTTGGAAGGGTTCCCGCTAACGCTCGGCCGTGAACGAGTCGGGCAGAATGGCCCGAAAGCGCCCACCTCCACCGAGCGACCTGTGCATCTCGGTGGCTCTCAAGAGCTTTGTTGCCTCCACCATCCACTCTCGATTCATGTGGCCGAAGCCGCCCGTTGGCTTTCGATTTCAGTATCGCCGAACTTCGTTATGGTATATGGTCGACCAGAATTGACATCCGCCGTTGCTCTCACCATAGCGAGAAGCTGCGCGTAAGATCCAGGAGTGTGCTCTGCGACAGCCGCGCCCTCGTTTCGAGATCGCACGATTCTTCCTGGCTCTGCTCGCGCTCCTCGCGACAGCGGTCCCGGACTTCTGCGGTCTGCCCGAGGGGCACGCTTCGGCAGGAATTACTAAGCTCGCTGCCGCTGGTAACGGGCAGGATGGAAGTCTGAACGTCCTCCGCTCCAGCTTATGGTCAGCCGAGGACTTTGAGGAAGAATTCGACGAGGATCACCCACCGCTCCTCGCGACCCTTAGCTGCTGGGGCCAGAATCTTCATGGGAGTGCGGTGCCTGCCGCATCCGGCTGGATTCTGCCCGCAGACCGATCCTGCGCCCATCACGCAACCGGCCCACCGACCGTCTGACCGCCCGGATCCCGTTCACGCCCCTGCCGCGGGTCGCCACGAACGGATTTCCAACGCGTGACAAGCGCTTCCGCATTGCGGAGGCCCCTCTGCAGCCTGCCTGTCCTCATCGCATGGATTCGGGCCAAGGCGGAGAATCACGCCTCTTCTTCCCGTGTTCTCGTCCGCACCGGCGAGTCCGCAAAATCCTGGCAGTCAGTCCAATGGAAAGCTTCGGTCCCGACATCCTCAAGCTCGTCCAGATCATCTGGATCAACATCATCCTGTCCGGCGACAATGCCGTCGTCATCGCCATGGCCTGCCGCGGCCTGCCGCAGAACAAGCAGCGGGCTGGCATGGTCCTCGGCGCCTTCGTGGCCGTCGCGCTCCGGATCGTCTTCACAGTCCTGGTCGCGACCCTCCTCTCGACCCCCTTCCTCAAGATCCTCGGCGGATGCCTGCTGCTCTGGATTGCGGTCAAGCTGGTCCTCGGCGAGGACGACCATGGCGGGGAAGTCAAGGAGACGGACCGCCTATGGCACGCGGTCCGCACCGTCGCGATCGCGGACGCCGTCATGAGCCTCGACAATGTCCTGGCCATCGCGGCCGTCGCCAAGGACTCGACCCCCCTGCTGATCCTCGGTCTCGGGATTTCGATCCCGCTGATCATTGCGGGCGCCGCTCTCATCATGGCTCTGCTGGCCCGCTTCCCGATCCTGGTCTGGGCGGGCGCAGCGCTCCTCGGCTGGGTCGCCGGCGAGATGCTCATCTCCGATCCCTGGCTGGTCCAGACACTGGGCGATGCCTTCGTGCACCAGGTCGAGATGCCCGTGGCAGCCGTATGCGCGGCTTTCGTCGTGGGTCTGGGCTTCGTCCTGAGCCGCCGGTCGTCGGCCGAAGAACGGGCTTACGAGCAAGCGTGAGCCTGGGGCTTGCCCGTCGGTCTCGCTATGGTGCGAGATCGAAGGTGAGCGCGACCGAGCGTTTCCAGGCGATCCGCCGGTGAAGACGTAAGGGAACCAAGAACAAGGCCGACCCTGGTCCAACGGGGTCGGCTATCGCATGCCCACGCTGAAGGAGAGTTTCCAAGCGGTCCGAGGGCGAGCACCGGTCTCGCACCCGACAGGTAGGGTGTGTCATCGCGATGCCGGGGCGCTATCTGCGCGGAAGCCACAGAAGCGCAAATGCGGCGGCGATGATGGCCGACAGGGCGACGGTCTCCGCAAGGCTCATATGGGCGAGCGTGTAGACCATCCACTGCCACAAATCGTGGATATCGAGCGGCGTCGCGAGGCCCGGATCGCCGAGCTCGAGCCGCGGTCCCTCACCGTCGTGCGGTCTTCCCTCGGGACCTGTCGCTTTCATCGCGCATGCTTTCGAGGAGCCAGCTGGGTTCAGAGCCTCGAACTATCGGCTCCTTCGGTCTTTATTGCACCTGCGGAGGCATGGTCCCGTGGGCAAGTTACTTCCTGCACGGGTCGGACAGGCTTGTGTGCGGTTCGGCTGATTGAGGCCCCTTGCGAGCGGGCGAACGCTCAGCGTTCGGGGCTCGGAGATAGTTGATGATGCCCCGTCGAGGCCAGATGCAATCCGGTCCTGTTCGCAGTAGCGTCTCGCGGCACGGCACTGTCCTCATCCGCAGGAGTTCACAACGGGCCGCAACCCCTCTCAGAGGTCCAGGAAGGCCATGATCACGGCGGGTTCGGGTTCTTGCGACCCCGACTCGACCATGCGGACAATGCTTCAGAAGGCCGGAATCACCGAACCGGTTTTTGTGGGCTCGAGAAGCTCTTCCCGGATCGAGCCGTCTGAAAAGAAAGTGGTCTTGATGCCGCTCACGCTGTCGATAACGATCGTCTCGGGAATGACTGGCACGGGTGGCTGCATCTGTCGCGCACGGGCCTCGAGAGCGACCCTGAGCCGGTCCATGTAGGAAACTGGGGTTTCCGGAGCTGCGGCTGCCGCCCTGTAGAAGTCCGCCTTTTCCGGAACCGCGGCTGTCTTCGCGTCGGAAACCATCGTTTCCGAGGCTGCGGTTGCCACGGGTCGTATCGGCGGGACAGGAGGCTCGTCCTGCTCGCCCGCTACATCATAGGCCGACTTTCGATCCCTATAGTAGAACTTCCCAGTGACCCACTGCCCGTTGGCGCGCTTACGCGTGTAAAAGTCCTTCGCTTGCGCCGCTTCGATTGAAATGCCCGGGAAAACAGGAGCAAGCGCTCCCATGAAAAGGGCTGTCGCGAATACAATGGCAGCCAGGACAAGTTTCCTCGGCATGATCGAGCGCCCCTCGTGCTTCTTCTCGAGGAGGTTACCCTACGTCAAGGTTAACCGTTGTCAACGAGTTGCCCCTCAATCAAAAGGAGAAGCGGGGGCGGTTCGGGGTTCGCTGGAGCAATCAACGCTGCAGGTCGTCACGACTCGTCGTCTTCATCCTCATAGCTTCCCTGCTCGGCGCCAAGCTGACAGTCCGGAGAGTTCGACTTGGTTTTGACCTGCGGTTTATTCCATTGGGCCGGGCTGACCTTGCGGTGCTCGCGCATCCACCATCGCTGCTCGACAATGCGGAGGACGGGTTCGTCGCCCCGTCCCGCGTGCGAGCTGAGATTGGCACAAATGCGAGAAGCCCGGCGAGTCCTTCCGGGCTTCGGCTGCGTAATTCTCGAGAATCCTGGTCCGAGCCGGGTCTGCAGCAAGTGCAAGACCGATGCCAGCGACGAGGATGGCTCCCAGCGCCATGGGGCGTATCACCGGATTTCTTTGGATGCAGCCGAGAGGGGACCATCCGTCAGCGGACCTTTCGCTGGGACTCGATGAGCCCAGCGCTTCAGCCCGTGCAGGCTCAGAACGAGCGCGATATGAGCGAAGACGATGAACAGGGCCAAATTGGCGAGAACCTCGTGAAGATCATCGAGCCGTGGACGGAAATCGGCTGCGACTCCCGTGAGGGCCGCCAGAGTAACTCCAACCAGCAGGCCGACCGCCATCCAGGCATGCAGCGGGCTGCGTTCGCTGCGCGCCGCTGCATCGCCGGTCAGAATCCGCCCCAGATGATCCCGTGTCCATTCCGGCGACGGACGAGGGAGCCGTAACGGGCTTCCGGCCGGCATGAGCATGCCGATCAGAAGACGCAAGCCGAGCGCACCGAGGACCGTGTAGCCCGTGAACACGTGCATCCCGTACGTGTCCTCGTCACCGGTCAGATAACTGATGACGAAGGCACCCGAGAGGATGGCGTGAAACGTGAGCAGAAAAGCGATCTCGCGAGAGTTCGGCTTGCGGCTACCCGGGCCTTTCCGATCCCGAAGGGGCTGTTGCACGGCCATGGCGTGGCTCACCCTCAATCATCGTCTCTGTCGTGGTCGCCATGACCCGTGAGATGCGTGAGAGCGCTGATCGCATCTGCCATTCGGTCGGCTTGCGACGAAGCCTGGTAACCCAAGGCCAGGGTTCCCATCACGACCGTGGCAAGCAATGTGTGGAGAATCGTCTTCTGGAACATCGGTCGATTTCTTGTGAGACTGCAGCCTATTCGGGAAGCACCCTAGCACTACTTTGGCAGGTTTGGGGAACCGGGCGAGCGCTGCCGACTTCTCT
>NZ_LN811351.1:192377-211021 GCF_001006805.1 Microvirga massiliensis
AGCCGGCGGGGAAAAAAGAACGCACCGCGGACCGCCTCCGCAACCCAGTCTGCCGACCATCCGATCCCAACTGCTCGATCAGCTCGCGCACGCCATGCATCTGCGATGTCCGGTCTGCCGAGCCCGCTTCACCCTTGGCTCCTTCAGCAAAGTGCCAAAGTAGTGCTAGGAAGGCTGCTCTGCCGCTGGCCTGTTGACTGCAGTCAGCACATTGCCAGCAGCGACCAGGCACAATGCTGCGGCACCTCGTTCTGATGCCGTCGGTCCGATCGACCCGGGAGCTTCCAATTGCGCTCTGCTCTTGCGTTGGGATGGCGGTAGCGTAAGCAGCCGCACCGTGAGTCGACATGAAACATCCTTCGATAGCGGATACGTTCAGCGACCCTGCTAAAAGAAAGACGCTGCTTCCGACAGCAATTCACTTGCCCGAAATTCTTCCGAACAGGGCGTCGCTAACTTGCCCTGAGCCTTGCAGCTACTTTCGGGAGAAGATCTAACTCGCTTGACAGCGGGTTTTCTTTGGGCGCCCGCTCGGAGCGGCCCATCCGCAGGACAAACCCTAAGGATGGAAACCCGGCTCACGCTCCGATTAAACCGGATGACAAGGTGCCCTGGCGGAACTTCACGTCCCGGGCCTCAGCCCTTTGCCGCGAGTGGCCCGGCCGGACGGGATCCTCCGGGGAGATCATACTCATCGTGAATATCCCTGTTCGTATAATCGGGCAGCATCATCGTCGCGGCAATCGAGACGAGTCCGCAGATAAAGATATAGGCCGCGATCGCATAGCCTGAGCGAAAATGCGCAAAAAGCGCCGTGGCGATCAACGGTGCCGGCCCACCTGCGATCACTGAGGCGAGTTGATAGCCCAACGACGCGCCGCTGTATCGGAGTCGCGCCGTAAAACATTCCGCGATCAGGGCAGCCTGAGGCCCATACATCATGTCGTGCGGAATGAGGGACAGGACGATGGCCAGGAAAATCCAGCCGGATACGGCCGTATCGAGCATCGCGAAATAGAGGAATCCGAACACCGTCGTGACTCCGGCGCCGAGTAGATACATCCGTTTCCGGCCAATCCGGTCGGACAGATGCCCCGAATAGGGAATCGTGAAGAAGGACAGCACGGATGCGCTCAGCACGGCGACGAGAATGAGCGTGCGCGACGTTCCCAGAACCGTGGTTCCGTATGTGAACACGAATGCCGTGAATATGTAGAAAGGCGCCTGCTCGGCCATGCGTGCCAGGGCCGTGAGAATGATCTCTCTGGGTTGGCGCCTGATCACTTCGATGGTCGGGGCCTGCTCGATCTTGTTCTCGGCGACGAGCCGCGCAAATGTCGGAGTCTCGAGGATTCCGAGTCGGATGTACAGCCCGATTCCGACGAGGATGATGCTCAGGACGAACGGCACGCGCCAGCCCCATACAGCAAACTGGTCGCCCGAGATCTCGCTGAACACCAGAACTGCCAAGTTAGCCAGAAACAGCCCGGCCGGCACACCGAATTGCGGCCATGACGCGATAAAGCCGCGATGCGTGTTGGTACGGGCCCATTCCATCGACAGCAGCACCGACCCGCCCCATTCGCCCCCGACGCCGACACCCTGGAGAAAGCGAAGCACGGTAAGGAGCACGGCTCCCCAGATCCCGATCTGCTCGTAGGTCGGGACAAAGGCGACCAGGAACGTAGCGACTCCCATGAGCAGCAGCGTCGCGATCAGAGCCGCCTTCCGGCCGATGCGGTCGCCATAATGGCCGAAGATCGCCGCACCGACGGGGCGCGCTGCAAACCCGACCGCGTAGATCCCGAATGCATCCAATGTGCCGACCAGTGGATCGGATCTCGGAAAATACAGCTTGGCGAACACGAGCCCGGTCACCGTGCTGTACAGGAAGAAATCGTACCACTCGATGGTGGTCCCGATCGTGCTGGCCACGACGGCGCGGCGCAGCTGTGTCCTATGCTCTGTCTCGGACAGGGAATGTAGGGCAGTCCCGGGGAGCGCCATGTCGTCGACTCCGCTCACCCCAGCTGTAGAGATTTTACGCTCACGCCGGCCATCGTGCAATGAACCTCTGGAAGAGCTGCTACGCTGTTGGCTCGCTCTGTCCCGGTGGCCGCAGAGACGCGCGCACCTGGTCCTTTTCTCCTCACCGACTTGTGTATGGCGAGTGGTGTCTTTGAGGCGCACGGTTCTAGCGATTGGATCCAGCACGCGACGTGACCGGACCCGGTAAGTGCTGACTGCTCGCCCGGCGAGCACCGTGGATGCTCACGCGGACCTATTTACGCTCAGCAGCTCGCAGGACCGGGATGTATCGCAGTGCAGCGTGACTGGAGATGGCGATGGTTCTGCCAAGTGCAGTAACGTTTGCCACGTGATCCGCATCATCCGCATCCGGGGGCTCGCGTGACGGAAGTCCGTCACGCCCGGAGGACATGATCATGAACTTCGCATTACGAACTTTGAAAGGCCCGAGGGCCTGGCTGGTCGCTGTCGCGCTCGGCATCGGTGTGGTCTCACTCACGGTACCGGCCGAGGCCCGCATGGGCGGGTTTGGCGGCGGTTTCGGGGGCTTCCACGGCGGCATGGGGGGCTTCGGTGGCCTGCACCCCGGCATGGGCGGGCTCGGCGGCTTCAGCGGCGGAATGGGCGGGTTCGGCGGCTTCCAGAGAGGCACGAGCGCAATGAGCGGCTTCCCGGGCAGCATGGGCGCAGTGAGCGGCTTTCACCGTCCTGTCGTAGTCGCGAATCCCGGCTTCGCAAATTCCGGCTTCGCGAGCCGCGCGTTCCTCGCCAACCGGGCAGCTTTCGTGGATCGCCCGGCTTTCGTCGACAATCGCTTCGCCGTCAATCGTGCGGTCCTGGCCAATCGCCCCGCTTTCATCAACCGGTCGGCTTTCTTCGACCACCGGATCGCGGTGAACCATCCGTTAATTTTCCATCATCGACATCGGTTCAACAGCGCATTCGCAGCCGGACTCATCAGCGGCGCAGCTCTCGGATCATTCGGGTACGGTCCCTACGGATATGGGTATCCGTATTACGACACCGCGGCCTATGATCAGGGCTGCTACGTTGTCCGTCACCGAGTTCTGACCCGATGGGGCACTGCCGTGATCAGGGACGTGCTCGTTTGCAGCGACTACGCATGGTGAACGAGGAGGAGCAGGCGCGCGAGCAGGGTCGCAACGGCAACGCACCGGCTAGATCCGGCCTATAGATGCGGCGTGGATATGTCATGCTGCCGACGCTCCTATTTGAGCCGGGCGTGCAGATCTCACGTCGTGTTGGAGGCCGGAGAAGCCGAAGAACGAAAGCTTCCCAAGCCAATCGACGGAATGGCATCGCAACAGGGCGAGAAACGCGGGCTGGCAATCTGCCCAAGCGCGAAAGTGGCTCAATGCGCGGTGGTTTTTCGCAGCAGGAGGCCAACGCTGCAAGAAAGAGCTGCTTTACATGCTCACGGCCAGCGCACAATTGAAGACCTGAGCCGTCCGCGGTCGCCTCACCGCGACGGGTCTCCCTTCGAGAAGCGGTTCGCCGGCAGTGTAGTCGCTAACCCGTTCGCAAAACCCTTGGTCGCGCTCGCGTTCGAAGCCAGTGCCGCGGAGAACAGCGAATTGAGCTGGCCGCGATCGGTGCGTGGGATGTCGTGCATTGGCTCGCGTTTGGGAGCGACGGGCTGGGGTGCCGTTGCAGCAGGCGATGCTGCCGCGGCGTTCTTGACGGATGCGCCCGCGGTGCCGCGCGTACGCTCCGTCGGTGGAGCATCCCGTGTGGCCCGACGTGTGGGAGCTGGTTCCGGAACTGTCGGCTGAACGGTCGCAGACGCGCGCGGTGCCGGAAGAGCCGCCAAGGAGACGGGCGGCACGGCCGGACGCCGCGGAGGAAGCGGGTGCGCGATTCCAATCGAAGCGGCTTCAACCTTCGTCGGCAGGGTGGAGGCCAGGGCGATGACTGCGGCGCTCGTGGGACGGTTCGGTGGCGTCGGCGCAAAGGCCAGCGCACCGGTCGTCGCGACGTCCTCGGGGCGACGGGGCGGCATTGGCGCCAGAGCAACCTCACGTCTCGCCGAAGGTGATTCGGCGCGCTGCGGTTCGGCTCCGGGCTGCCAGAGCACCTGAGGCTCGCGGGCAGCCGGAGCCAAGGTGGACGTGCTCGCGAACCGTTGCGGAATGGGCCGGCTGGCAGTTTCGATCGACGATGCTTCCTCGACGGGCTCGATCTCCGGGGCCTGCCGGGGTGAGCGGCGCGCCAGCAGCGTCGGAGTGCGGCTGCGCCGGATTTCCTCGGCGTCTTCGTCCTCCTCGTCCCACCCGAACAAGGTCGCCCAGAAGCTCTTGCGGCGTGGCTGCGCATCGGGAAGCGGTCCGGCCTGCGCATAAGCGGTATATCCCGCAACGGTGCCGCCCCTCGCCAGGACTTCCGCGCGCGCCTCTTCGTAGCGCGGCAGAGGCTCTCCGTCGGCCGGGATGTGCACCGTCTTGCCGTCCGGGAACAGGCGGACGAGCTGGTCGCGAGTCATGCGGGGCCAGGCGCGCACGCTGCCGACATCGAGATGGATGAATGGTGTGTAGGATGACGGATAATAGCCGACGCCGCCATTCTGAAGCCGCATGCCCACCGCACGGATCCGTTCGATGGAAACATCCGGAAGATGAAAGTCCATTGCCTTGCCGAGCATGTGCTGGCTGTTTTTCGCGACGGCACTCGAGCGCCGTCTCAGCATGGCATTGGTTTGTGGTGAGCGGTACGCAGACACGACATGAACCGGCTCTCGGGAGCCGACTTCGCGATAGACGGCCCAGAGCGTGTCGAAGAGGCGGGGATCCATGCGCGTCGGCTCATCGCGGCGCCAGTCGCGCAGCAGCCAGTTGAGTTGCTCGAGGCCGCGTGCATCATATTGCCCGTTGCGACGGAACGTGACCGTCGCGAGCTCGCGCGTATGCGTGTGATAGATCGTCAGCGTGCGGGTGTCGCCGTTCGCGGCAGCATCCTGCGTTCCGTTCGCACACAGGACGGACACCGTGCAGACGGCGAGAAATCCGGTGGAGAATCGGCGAATGAACGCCGCCGCACGCCGCCGGCGCGCCGACTCGAGTACTTGCACTTTACGCGTCCCTGTCCCGGCGCCTGCCGCCGCGCTCTCTGGATCGTGTCGAGAGAGTTGCCGAAGACGGTTACCCTCGGGTTAAGTGCGCTCGCGTTTTTTGTGGAGATCGCGCGGATGCTTCGATACGCAATTCCGTAGCAAAGGCCACGAATTGCTCGGTAAGTGACTGACCTAAAAGGATGCCGGAGAAAATGGAAAAGCAGACATTCCCCCAGATCCATTCTATGACCGAGGCCGACCCAATGTTGACGTTCTAAGGAGTAGCAAGGTGACCCTGAGCCGGATCGCCCGGTCTGGCCCACGAACGTCGCCGTGCCCTGCAAGGCATGCAGCAAACTATCCGTGGGAATGGCCAGAAGAATTCTGATCAGGCGGCCCGCGTGCATCCCCTACGGACAACAGCGAAGACCGGAACCTTCGTGTCGAAACCCTTGATCGGCCTCAGCCCAAGCGCGACAATATTGCACTCGTTGGCATGAGCCGCCGCGGCCTCGTCGATGAGGATCTCTCCATTTTTGGCGGAAGCACAAAGCCTCGACGCCAAGTTCACCACGCTGCCGATTGCTGTGTAGTCGTAGCGCCCTTCATATCCGATCCGACCCACGGTCGCTTCGCCATACGCCAGACCAACTCCGAAGCCGATCTGGTGTCCGCGGGTGTTCCACTGCTCGATCAGCTCCTGGACAGCCGTTTGCATCACAACAGCCATGTCGATGGCCTTCGGGACCGGGTCGGGCACCGGAACGGGTGCATTCACGAGAATCATGAGCCCGTCACCGGAGAAGCTCGTGAGAGTCGCATGGTGCTGCGAGATGATCGCGCCGAGTGCCTCATGATACTCAGATAGAACCTGCATGACCTCCTCCGGCGACGCCCGAACCGAGAAGGCCGTAAAGCCCCGCAGGTCGCCAAAGACCGCCACGACATCCGTGCGCCGGCCTTCCAGCATGCCGTCCTCGCCCGCTCGGTCCACGAGCTCCGCCACCTGTGGCGCAAGGAAGCGCTTGAGCTTGGCAATCCGCTCCTGCCGCTCCTGCGATAGGGCGAGCCCCGCGGCCATGCTGTTGAAGCTCTCGGCCAAGTGCTGCAGTTCGTCCCCGGACCGGATTTCGATGCGATGGTCGAACTGACCCGCGCCAATCCGCTCGGTTCCCCGCTGCAGGATCCGGATCGGGCCGGTCATACGGCGCGCCAGCCCGAAAGCCAGGAGGGCTGCCAGTGCGCCGCCTCCGAGGAAGAGCCCCCCTGTCCGCCACAGGGCGGCGTAGATTGGCCCGAATGCTTCGGAGACGGGCTGCTCCACCAGAACCGTCCAGTCAACGCCGGGGACCGGGGCCGCCGCAGCGGCAATGGCCCGGTGCTGTGCATCCTCTCCCATGGCGGTGCGCCCACTCGCATCGACGACCGCATCCCGGATGGCCTGGAATGGGGCGAGGGTCGCATCATCCACACCGCGCAGGACGAGGCTAATGTCAGGGTGTGCAATCAGCCGGCCGGGCCTGTCGAGCACGAAGGCGTGGCCAGTTTCACCGACCTTAATGGCCGAGATGACGTCCCAGATGAGCTTGAGATTCACCTCCGCGACCACGACACCGACAGAGGGTCGATTGCCAGCTAGCGCAATGGTCAGGTACGGCTCGGAGCCCCGAACGTAGCTCACATCGCTGTACCAGAGATGGCTCCGGCGCGCGCCGACGACTGCCGGCTCAGAGGAGCGATCGGCCCGTGTTTCTATTCGATTGAGCCCGATGCGAGAGACGTAGAGCCGTTCCCGGCCGGACCCATCCACGAGCGTAAGGCTCACGATAGCGGGGACTTGGCGGAGCAGGCGCAGGGCGTCGATGCGCCGCCGCTCGTCAGGCTCCTCCGTCCACGGCAACTGGACCAGCCATCCGAGCTGGTCAGTGATACTGTCGAGGAAGCCCTGAATCCGTGAGGCGGCAGCCCGCGCTTCCACGCCCAGCAACTGGTCGAGCTGCATCCGCTGATCCCGGTAGCCGAAATACGCCTCGCTCAGCCCGTTCGCCGTGAGCGGCATCACCACGGCCAGGAAGAGCGCTAGAAAGTATTTCTGGAACAGCGATCCTCCGAGGGTGGCGCGGCGCTGTCTGATCATCGGACCTTCGATCTCCGAACAGGGCTTTGTCGGGCGAGTATGCGCATCCCTACGGGCATCCGGTAACTCGGGATCATGGTTCCCTGCGCATTCACCTTCGACACCACTGAACAGCGGCAGACCGGTCACAAGGCCGTTATTCGATCACCTCGTCGGCTTGCGCCAAGAGGGCCGTGGGGATCCCAAGACCGATGCTCCGGGCCGTCCTCAAATTCACGACTAGTTCGAAACTCTCAGGTCTCTCGACGGGAAGATCAGCCGGCTTGGCGCCCTGCAGGATACGCGCTGTGAGATACCCAACCCGCTGGACACTGTCAGTGAGGTTCGGGCCATAGGACATCAGACCGCCGGCTTGAGCGAATTCCGTCCAGCCTGAGACCGAGGGCATCCGGTTCGCGATCGCGTATTCGGCAATGAGCTTCCGGCTCTCCAGCATGACGCTGTCCGGCAAGAATATGAGTGCGTCGGGTGGAGTGTCGAACGATGCGATGACCTGGCGGACGTCGGCAAGGGTACGAGCCGGCATCCAATCGAGTTGCAGCCCTAGACCGCGGGCGGTCCGCTCGGACGTGAGGACTTCAAGCTCATACCCCGGATGCATGGGATCGCCCATCAGCACCACACGCTTCACCTGGGGGCCCGCCTCATGGAGCAGCTCGAGCCGCTTGGTGTTGAGCTCGGCTGCCATGAAGGTGACGCCTGTCAGGTTGCGGCCGGGCTGCGCCATGGCGCTGGTGAGGCCGGCGATGACCGGGTCGCCGCTGAACCCGTACACAACGGGGATGGTAGTGATATCCCGGACTCCGTAGATGGCACCGCCCTGCGTCGCGATCACGGCCGGTTTTGCAGCGACGACCTCGGCAACAACCGCTGCGAGCCGCTCGTTGCGATCACCTTCCGACGAACGGGCAAGAACATGCACATGCCGACCATCAAGAAAGCCCTGAGCGGCGAGGCCAGCCTTGAATGCCTTGAGATAACGGTCGACCTGTTCCAGAGGGTAGATCGAGAGCCACGCGACTGTCGGCACGGACTGAGCGGTAGACCTTTTTGCGGCCAAAGCTGCTGCGCCGGCCAGGAACGCACGTCGCGTCAGGCGTCCGGGTGAGCGCATGCCATCTCCCCATAGAAGCGGGGCCAATGAAAGTAAGCATAGCAGATTCCGACACAGCTGGCGCGGGGTCGGACGGGCGAACGGCTATGACCTCTTGGGGGATGTCCTCTGTGGCCCGGAGAGTTGGTTGTGTGAAGGTTTTCGGATGCCGGCCGCTCACGAACCATGCCGCGCCTTCCGGCGTCGGAGAACCTCCAAGGGAGGAACCTACTTGCGCCAGTGCGCTACCGCGAGAGCGGTTTAGGCCAATGGCAGAATCCGGAAAGAGATCGAACGTCCGTCTCTCGATGCAATTCAGTCATTCTCGAAGGACGGAAACTCGACTTCTCGTGGTTTTTCATATCAATGCCGCTTCGATGCGCGGCCGGATGTTCGGGCCGGCAGTCAGCCTGAATAACCGAGCGCCGCTTTCACCTTGCGATTGAGACCGTAGAGATCGTCGAACGTCCGCATCTGCCCGCCGGGTTCGATCGACACCGTGAAATAGGTGAGGTGCACCGGAAGCGGGTTCTTGAGGCGGATATGGCGTTCGCCCCGTCCGATCAGCTTGCGCAATTTCGCTTCGGTCCAGCCGCTCTCGGACTGGAGAATGAGTTCCGCGAGACGGAAGGGTTGATCGACCCGCACGCAGCCGTGGCTGAAGGCGCGGCGGTCGGTCGAGAACAGGCGTCGGCTCGGCGTGTCGTGAAGATACACGGCATGCTGGTTGGGGAACATGAACTTGATGAAGCCGAGCGCATTGCGCTCGCCGGGTGGTTGCTGGACGATGATGCGGTTGCCTCGGCGAATGACGCGGTAGCCGCGCCGCTCGGCGTAATCGGGATCTTCCGCAAGTCCGGGCAGGATCTCCTTGCGCACGATCGACGGCGGCACCGTCCAGGACGGGTTCACGACCAGGTATTCCATCGGGTCGGAAAAGATCGGCGTCTGGGTTTCGGTCTTTCCGACGATGACCTTCGCGTGATGAACGATACTGCCGTTATCGAATAGGCGCAGACGGAATTCCGGCACGTTGACGGCGATGTGCCGCGATCCGAGGTCCCGCGGGAGCCAGCGCCAGCGCTCCATATTGGCGACCAAATCCTCCTCGAGCCTGGCGGATGATGCCGCCCCTCCGAGAGCCGCGACCGTCTTCGGTGTCAGCGCGCCTGTCGCCGGGAGCCCTCTATCCCGCTGAAAAGCCGCCACCGCGGAGGCGACACGCTCGTCATAGGCGCGTTCGTCACCGTTTGCCTTTTCCAGGTTGAGGCGGGCCCTGATCAGTGGAACGCGCGAATCCCGCATTCCAATGCGCAGCGTTGGTCCCGGTGGAACACGCACCATCGCGGGTCCCGGTCGCATGGAGCGCAATTCCGCAAGGCGCTCCTTCAGCGCCCGATAGCCGGGATGCGGCGGATTGTAGGTCGACAAAGCGGCGCCGGCGTCACGGGCAGCCGCCAAAGCCTGGAGCACTTCCCCGGCATCGGGAAGCGAAAGCTTCGGTGTCACGAGAGACGAGAGCTTCGACGGCTCGATCCGGGCGCCGCGGGCGTCGCGCGCATAGCGGAGTGCGGCTGCGCTGATCCTGAGCTCTGTGTCGGCCCAATCCTCGACGGCCGCCCGGCGGCTCGGGAGCACGACGCTATAATCCGCAGGGTCCAGCCCGTCCTCCTCCGCGGCGCGCAACGTAGCCAGCACGCGTTGTCCGGCCACATTCACGGTGCCGTCCGCGATCCAGAGCGGCCGGTGCTCGCGAGCCGTATAGGCCTGCGCGAGGCCCTCACGCTCCGCAGGTCCGAGGCGGGCGACGCTCTCGGCCCCTGCTGCCAAGCGATTGCCGATGGCCCCCCGCAGGCGATCCTCGAAGGTGAGAATCACCGCGGCATCGGGAAGAGACGGAAGAGAGAGGCTGAAACCATCCTGCTGCCGGACGTCGGCGGTGGATCCGCGAAGCCCGTTGTCGTCCGGGCGTGAAGCCCCGTCGAGGGCCGGCGGGCCGCCGATCTGCGGAAGCTCCGGGAGAACGATGTCGGGCAACTCGCCGGACAGGACCGGAGCGGTCGACAGGCAAAGGGCCCAGGCAAGGCTCCAGCGGGTCAGAACCGCACGTGCAACAGGCATCGCCACTGCTCCATCAATCAGCTCGGATGTTCGCGCCAGCGTGTCGAGCCGCCGGTGCGCGAGCGCACCACCTTGAGCATAACGCGCGAAAGCTTAAGCAGCCTCACCGCGCTCCGAATTTTCTAGTCCGAGCTCCTTCAGCTTCCGGTAGAGGGTGGAGCGACCGATCCCCAACCGCCGCGAAACCGCGGACATGTGGCCGCGGTAGTGGAGGATCGCGAAACGGATGATCTCGCCCTCCAGCTCGCTCAGCGAGCGGAGGTCTCCGGAAGAATCGAGGAGCGGCAGGGAATCCGGATCCTGCCAGGGCGCCTCCTTCGGCTCACCCACGGGTGGAAGAGGCGCCGGCGCGGGAGCTGGCGGGATGATGATCGGCTCACCCTCGACTCTCGCGGCAATCTGGGGAAGTTCGGCCGGGCCGATTTCGTCCCCCTCTGCGAGGGCGACGGCGCGAAAAACGGCGTTCTCGAGCTGGCGGGTATTGCCCGGCCAATCGTAGCTCAGAAGAAGCCTGACGGCCTCCGGCGCAAAGCCGCGAACCGGTTTCGCCTCCTCGCGGGCAAAGGCGCGCAGGAACAGATCGGCCAGGAGCGGGATCTCGGGCCGGCGGGCTCTCAGGGGCGGAATTGCGATCGGCAGCACCTGCAGCCGGTAATAGAGATCCTCGCGGAAGCTCCCGAGCCGCACCCGGTCGGCGAGAGACGCGGTTGCGGTCGCGATAACGCGTGCGGCCGGGCGGCCTCCCCGGCGGCCGATCGTGGTATCGGGTTCGCCCTGCAGGATCCGGAGCAGCTCGCCCTGTGCGACGAGATCGAGGGTCTCGGCTCTGTCGACGAGAAGGGTCCCGCCGGGTGGCGGATCGTCCGGGTAGCGCCGCAAAGGCCGCTCCCGGCGGTCGCTCGCGAGGTGGATGGCGCGCGCGAGAGCCGCCATTTCTGTCCCGGGCTCCGATTCGATCAGCACGGCAGCGCTCGACCGGGCTGCCCGGGCGGCGAGCCGCGCTCTCCTGAACCGCTCCACAGAAAGGCCCGAGTCCCCGGTATCCAGGCGTACGGATTTGATCTCCTCCAGGAAAAGCTGGGTCAGGGGCATGGTTTCGGCTGATCGTCGACGGGTCGGAAGGGCCGCGATGCTGGTCGAGGAACGGTAAATCGGGCCTTAACGGAGGACCCGGCATCCCCCGTGATCGCGATTGGAGCGAGGCGACGACGGGGAAGAGCCGCGTGTCCGGCGCTCTCGGCGGGTTGATGGCGAGCGGCAAGGGACAATATCTGGCATTGTGCTCGCGCCTGTGCATAAGCCGTCCCGTGGACCCTTTTTCGAGAGCCCTTGATGGACCAAATCGCTCGCGAACCTTCCGCCAGCCCCGCCGTGAACGAACTCGGCTCTCTCCCCGAGTGGGACCTCTCCCATCTCTATCCTGGTATCGAGAGCGATGCCTTCCGTAAGGACCTCGCGCAGGCAGAAGGCGAGTGCAAGGCGATCGCCGATACCTACAGGGGCAAGCTCGCCGAGATCGCATCCGGCCCGGAGGCGCCGCAGGTTCTGACGGACGCGATCAAGCGTTACGAGGCCATCGAGGATCTTCTCGGGCGTCTCATGTCCTATGCGGGGCTGGTCTATTCGGGCGACACGACCGATCCCGTGCGCGCGAAATTCTATGGCGATACGCAGGAACGGCTGACCGCCGCATCGAGCGAGCTCCTTTTCTTCACGCTCGAACTCAACCGGATCGATGATGCGATCATCGACAGGATCGCGGCCACCTCGCCGCTCGACCATTACCGCCCCTGGATCGAGGATCTCCGGAAGGACAAGCCGTATCAGCTCGAAGACCGCCTCGAGCAGCTCTTTCACGAGAAATCGGTGACCGGGCGCTCCGCATGGAACAGGCTGTTTGACGAGACGATCGCATCGTTGCGGTTCACCGTCCGGGGCGAGGAGCTGGCGATCGAGCCGACCCTGAACAAGCTGCAGGATTCCGACGAGGCAGTCCGCCGCGAGGCCGCCGAGGCGCTCGGGCGCACCTTCAAGGCGAATTTGCGTACCTTCACGTTGATCACGAACACGCTGGCGAAAGACAAGGAAATCTCGGACCGCTGGCGCGGATTCGAGGATGTCGCGGATTCACGGCACCTCGCGAACCGCGTCGAACGCGAGGTCGTCGAGGCCTTGGTCGAGGCAGTGCGGGATGCCTACCCGCGCCTGTCGCATCGCTACTACGCCCTGAAGGCGCGCTGGTTCGGCAAGGAAAAGCTCGATTACTGGGACCGCAACGCGCCGCTTCCCAAGGTCGATCATCGCACGATTCCCTGGACGGAGGCGCGTGACACCGTGCTCGCGGCCTATGCGGCCTTCGCGCCCCGAATGGCGGATATCGCGCAGCGCTTCTTCGACGAGCGCTGGATCGATGCCCCCACGCGCCCCGGCAAGGCGCCCGGCGCCTTCGCCCATCCGACCGTTCCCTCGGCGCACCCTTATGTGCTCCTGAACTATCAGGGCAAGCCGCGGGACGTGATGACCCTCGCGCACGAGCTCGGGCACGGCGTGCACCAGGTCCTCGCCGCACCGAACGGCGCCCTCATGGCACCGACGCCGCTGACGCTCGCCGAAACCGCCAGCGTGTTCGGCGAGATGCTGACGTTCCGCCGCCTGCTCGACCGCACCGCCGACAGGGTGCAGCGCAAGGCGATGCTCGCCGCAAAGGTCGAGGACATGATCAACACGGTCGTGCGCCAGATCGCGTTCTATACCTTCGAACGGAAAGTGCATGTCGAACGCCGCAACGGGGAGCTGACATCCGATCAGCTCTGCGAGCTCTGGATGTCGGTCCAGGCGGAAAGCCTCGGACCGGCCATCCGCCTCGATTCGGGATACGAGGCCTTCTGGACCTATATCCCGCACTTCATCCACTCGCCCTTCTATGTCTACGCCTATGCGTTCGGCGACTGCCTCGTGAACTCCCTCTACGGCGTGTACGAGCGCTCGAACGAGGGCTTCACGGATCGCTACTTCGCCTTGCTGTCGGCGGGGGGCACGAAGCCCTATTCGGAACTTCTCGCGCCGTTCGGCCTCGATGCGAAGGATCCCTCATTCTGGCAGATCGGCCTGTCGATGATCGCGCGGCTGATCGATGAGCTCGAGGCCATGGAGGCGCAGGGCTGACAGGGCGGCGGGCGATACGAGCGGTCCGCGTCTCGTCTTTGATGCCCCGACGAACCATGCGGCTGTCCAGGAGAGGGCTTTGAGCGACAATCCCTATGACGTGCTGGGCGTGAAGGTGGGCGCCTCCGCGGAGGAGATCCAGAAGGCCTATCGGCGTCTCGCCAAGAAGTTTCATCCCGATCTCAACCCCGGCAACAAGGAGGCCGAGGAGAAGTTCAAGAGCGTGTCGGCGGCCTATGACATTCTCGGCGATCCCGAGAAGCGGGCGCGCTTCGACCGTGGCGAGATCGACGCGTCCGGCGCCGAGCGGCCGGCGCAACGATTCTACCGCGACTTCACCGGCGCAGGAGCCGAGCACCCCTATGCCTCCAGCGCGGGATTCGAGGATTTCGTGGATGCCGACGACATCCTGTCCGAACTGCTGCGGAGGGGAGGGCGGACGAATGTCCGCATGCGCGGCCCGGATGCGCACTATCGGCTGCCGATCGACTTCCTCGAGGCCGTGAACGGAGCCACCAAGCGGGTCACGCTGCCGGACGGCGCAACGCTCGACGTCACCGTCCCGGCCGGCGCCAGGGATGGGCAGACCCTGAGGCTTCGCGGCAAGGGCGGGCCCGGATACGGCGGCGGCCCGGCCGGCGACGCCCTGGTCGAGCTGGAGGTGCGGCCCCACCGCCTGTTCAAGCTCGATGGCGACGATATTCGGCTCGATCTGCCGATTTCGCTCACCGAGGCCGTGCTGGGCGGCAAGGTCGAGGTGCCGACGCCCACCGGTCCGGTCACCATGACTATCCCGAAGGGCTCGAACACCGGGAGGGTGATGCGCCTGCGCGGAAAAGGTGTGCCGCGTCCGGATCAAAGCCGCGGGGACATGTATGTCAGGCTGCAGGTCGTCCTGCCAGAAAGCGATCCGGAGCTCGAAGCCTTCGTCAAGAGCTGGAGCGCGGGGCAGGCCCACAACCCACGGCAACGCATGGAGGCTTGAATGTGGAGCCGGGAGGAGTTCTGCCTGCGTGCCGGAATCGCGCAGACGACCCTGCAGGTCTGGGTCGAGGAGGGATGGCTCGCGCCGCGCGAGGGCGATGCCGACCTGCTCCTGTCGGAGGTCGATCTCGCCCGCGCGAGGCTCATTCGCGATCTGCGGGAGAGCATCGGCGTGAACGACGAGGGCGTTGGCGTCATCCTCAACCTGCTCGACCAGGTGCATGGCCTCAGGGCGGCTCTCTTCGATCTGCGCAGGCAGCTCGGTGGGGTAGCCCCGACGAGCAAGGAATAGGGCTGCTTCCCCGACCTGACCGGTCCGTAGCGGCTCCGCGACCCGCCGCCGCTCTGGCGGCGGGATTCCGAGACCTTACTGTGTGCCTTGGCGCGAGGCAATCATCCCGCCGACCTTCCGCTGGCGCGCCGGTCCGGCACCCCATCTGCAACACGGCGCGAGGCGACGACAGTTCCATGACCGACGATAGGGAGGCGAACCGGTTCTCGGCTCGGGCCGCGCGTTATGCCCGGGTTGGCGCTCATGTCGGAGGTGCCGCGGCCCGTATCGCGGGATCCCGGTTCCTGGGTCGGGATACGCGCGACGCATCGAATGCGGCCATGCTCGCGCAGGCCCTCGGCGGCCTGAAGGGCCCGATCATGAAGGTCGCGCAGTTGCTCGCGACCATCCCGGACGTGCTGCCTCCCGAATACGCGCAGGAGCTCCAAAAGCTCCAGAGCGAGGCACCCCCTATGGGCGCCGCTTTCGTGAAGCGCCGCATGCAGGCGGAACTCGGCCCCGACTGGCAGAGCCGATTCGGCTCGTTCGATCTGAAGCCTGCGGCTGCGGCCTCCCTGGGCCAGGTTCACCGCGCCACGAGCCGGGACGGCGCGCCGCTCGCCTGCAAGCTGCAATACCCGGACATGCAATCGGCCGTCGAAGCCGATCTTCGCCAGCTCGAACTCGTCTTCGCCGTTCACCGGCGCATGGATCCGGCCATCGACACCCGGGAGATCTCGAAGGAAATCGGGGCACGGGTCCGTGAGGAGCTCGACTACGCACGCGAGGCCCGTCACATCGCGCTCTATCAGGGAGCCCTGAAGGGCATTCCCGAGGTGCGCGTGCCCGGCGTGCATCGCGATCTGTCAACCCGCCGCCTTCTCACCATGGATTGGCTCGAGGGCGAGAAGATTCTCGGATTCCGTGAAGCGCCGACGGAGATCCGCAATCGCCTCGCGATTGCGATGTTCAAGGCATGGTGGCACCCGTTCAGCCAGAACGCCGTGATCCACGGAGACCCGCATCTCGGCAACTACACGGTGTTCACCGAGGGTGGTGAGCCGCGCGGAATCAATCTCCTGGATTACGGCTGCATCCGAATCTTCCATCCGAGTTTCGTCGGCGGTGTCGTCGATCTCTATTACGGTCTCCTTCACGACGACCGGGACCGGATCGTGCACGCCTACGAGACCTGGGGTTTCCGGCGGCTCTCGAAGGAGCTGATCGACATCCTCAATATCTGGGCACGTTTCATCTACGGCCCACTCCTCGATGACCGCACGCGCACGGTGGCGGATGGGGTTGCCCCCGCTGAATATGGAAGACGCCAGGCCTTCCAGGTGCATCGGGCTCTGAAGGAAAAAGGCCCCGTGACCGTGCCGCAGGAATTCGTGTTCATGGATCGCGCAGCCGTTGGCCTTGGCGCAGTGTTCCTGCATCTCAGAGCGGAACTGAATTATCACCGGCTTTTCGAAGCGGAGATCGAGCGCTTCTCGCTGGATCAGCTGGCGGAACGGCAACGCGATGCGCTCACCGCGGCGGGCCTGCCGCTGCCGATCGAGCAACGCAGTGCTTCAACGGGCGCGCGGCGATAACGCGCGGCATACACGCTTCCTGACGTACGGAAACAATCACACGTTGCACGCGCGACTTCGGAGAGCGCAGTGACTCACCCCTCATTCGGACGCTTTGCGTCCGACCTCTCCAACAAGGGACGAGGTGAGGACAGCGCAGCCGAACATCATTTTTGGGTTCGTTCTGCCAAATTGGGGCGACTTCGGCCTTAATGGGCGAAGCGTCCGGGTAAGTGTGGCAGCGCCGACCTTGCAAGGGCAGCATAACACTGTCGCGTGTCGATCACTAAATCCGCCAAAGCCTGCACGGAATTCCATTTCAGTTCCACATCTCTGCCTGCTCCGAGGCAAGCGTCATCCCGATCACCCGTTGCAGCCGTGCATAACTCCCATCATAGGAGCAGGCAGAGGCTGAAGGCATGAAGATCGTTTTCGTCCACCAGAACTTCCCGGGGCAATTCGGACGACTCGCTTCGATCTTCGCGGCGGAAGGACACCAGGTTTTTGCTCTCGGTACGGTCAAGACCCCCAGGATTCCAGGCGTCTCGTATCACGCTTACGAGCCGGTGCCTGGTCCGGACCCCGCCGGGTACGAGAACCGCTTCAATCCGGTCACCGCGCATCTGCGTCGGGCCTATGGCGTCGCTCACCTTGCACGCAGGCTGAAAGAGGGGGGGCTCGAGCCGGACCTCGTCGTCGTGAACACGGGCTGGGGCGAGAGCCTGTTCCTCAAGGACGTCTGGCCGAATGCGCGCCACGTCGCCTATTTCGAATACTACTACGCCGCGAAGGGCCAGGACGTCGATTTCGATCCCGAGTTTCCGATCCGGAACGAGGAGACGATCTGGAGGCTGCGCCTGCGCAATGCGATGCAGCTCGCAGCTTTCGATGTTGCTGATGCCGCCGTGACGCCGACCCGCTTCCAACGGGATACCTTTCCGGCCTATCTGCGGGACCGCATCGCCATCATCCACGATGGGATCGATATCCAGGCGCTGCAACCCGACCCCGGCGCGGCCATGCGAGTCGGCGAGAATGGTCCGCATCTCAGTCGCGCGGAGCCCGTCGTCACCTACGCGACCCGGCATATCGAACCCATGCGCGGCAGCCATGTGGTGTTTCGCGCGCTTCCGGGACTGCTCGACCTCGATCCTCGCCTCCGGGTCGTCATCATCGGCGGCAACTCCGTGAGCTACTCCGCGAGACCTCCTGAAGGGACCACATGGTCGGATGTCTTCCGGTCGCGCATTGCTGGGCCTGTCGACTGGACGCGCGTCCATTTCGCCGGACAGCTGCCATACCCGCAGTTCATCCGGGTCCTGCAACTCTCCGCAGTGCATCTTTATCTCACCTATCCTTTCGTGTTGTCATGGTCGTTGATCGAAGCCATGGCGCTGGAGTGCAGGATCGTCGCCTCCGCGACGCCGCCCGTGGAGGAGGTGATCCGGCCGCACGAGACCGGCTTGCTGTTTCCGTTTTTCGACGAGAAGGAACTTGTGGCCCAAGTCCATCGCGTCCTGCAGAATCCCGGCGAGGCCGCCGCCATGGCGCGCAGAGCACGTGTTGCCGCCGTGGAGCGATTCGATTTCCGGACGGCGACGTTGCCGCGCTGGCGGGAGTTCCTCGGCGTGCCCGCAGCACGTAGTGGATGAGCCGGCATTGGGGCGATCGCGCGTGCAGACGGGTGCGTTACGTTACTCAACCTCGTAACGTTATCTCGTTTCCTGTGGTCGACATTGTGCCACAAACGTTGCGGCCGGTGGCCGCATAAGCTAAAGGCGGCTCAACGAACCAATGTGGAAGCAAGGCATGGATATGGCCGACACGAAGCATGCGCCGCATATGGGCTACGGTCCAGACATGGATGCGCGCGCACATGAAAGGACCTATCGCGGGTTCATCCGATTCGCTGAAATCGGAGGAGCTGTCGTCATTTGTCATGTACTGGCGCTCGCCGTAGGCGGGGCCAAGCACGCTTGGCTGTCTGCCATCTTCGGCGTCGTGCTCTCGATTGCCGCAGGGGCGGTCGGGGCGATGGCTCCGTCGATCGGCTGGCGCGCGCCGGCGGCCGTCGCGGTGCTCCTCATCCTGATGTTGATTCTCTACTAGACCTTATAGCCACGCTTTGGTCTTCGACGGGCCGCAGGGCTGAATCTGCGGAATGGCGAGGGGTGCCAGAATTGGGGGTTGCATGCGGATTTCTG
>NZ_LN811351.1:211322-216676 GCF_001006805.1 Microvirga massiliensis
AAGGATAACACCATGATGCTCTTCGGCGACGCCAAAAAAATGGTCGACGAGATCATCAAGAGCTCCGCCTGACACCGCATTCGGACTCGCCGATGGACCAGGTCCATCTCCGACCCGCTCGCTCCCAGGATCGCGAGCGGGTCATCGACCTCATCCACGAACTCAATGTCGTCGAAGCTGCGCTGACGGGCGACCGCAAACGCGAGCGGAGCGCCGCGGAAGCCTATCACCGGGAGCTTCTCGACCGGCTCGGCCGGCGACGGGGCGAGGTCATCGTCGCTGTCGTCGGAGACATCGTCGTCGGTGCGATGGGATTCGTGATCGACGAGGATGCCGCCTACGTGACGGACGATGTGCGCCGCCACGGAACTGTGACGGATCTCGTCGTCGCGCCGGAATGGCGCTCTCACGGAATCGGGCGGCAACTCCTCGAAGAAGCAGAACAGCGCACCCGCGCCGCCGGCTGTCGCCGTCTCGCCATCGGTGCGCTGGTCGCCAATGACGGGGCGGAGCGCCTCTACCGCAGCTTTGGATTCGAGCCCTACGTGTCGATCCTCACGAAGGATTGGTAGCGCGCATTCGCATGCTGCGCGCTCTCACGGCATGGCGAGTGGAGCGAGGTGATCCAGCAGCGCATCTGTCGACGGGTAGATTGCTTCACTTCATTCGCAATGACGAAGTGGGTCCGGCGCTACTCAGTTTTGAGTCGTGCTCCTCGCGTCCTGATGCTCTCACCGCAATTGCTAACGCGGCGACGCAATCCAGACTACCGCCTCAGGTGAAGCGCTTCGGCTGCAAGGACGACAGTGCAATGAGAGCAATTCTCAGGATCTGAAAAGACCGCCGCCGCGGCCCATGGCCTGACGGGCGGTCTGGTTGTTGGGATCGATGCTGAGTGCGCGCTGGAAGCTCTCGTTGGCGTCCGGACGACGGCCGAGTCTCTCGAGCGCGATGCCGCGCCAAGCCCAGGATTCCGCATCCCGGTTGTTGACGTTGAGAGCAGCGTTCAAGTCCTCGAGCGCTTTGTCGTACTGCCCGGTTGCGATGAGGCTCTGGCCTCGGGCGGCATAGGGGGGAGCGACAAAGGGATTCCGGTCGATAGCGGCATCGAAATCCTGAATCGCCTGCTGGTGCTGTCCCTGCCTCTGATAGAGGAGGCCGCGGGCGTGATGCGCTTCGGCGGATTCGGGGGCCAGTCGGATCGCGGTCGTCAGATCACTGAGGGCGCCGGCGAAATCGCCTTGAGCCCGGAGGAGATTGCCGCGGCCGATATAGGCCGGAGTGTAATTGGGATCGGACTGGATGGCGCGGCTGAAATCCGCCAGCGCCTGCTCGTTGCGGTTCGTCTGCCGGTACGCCAGCGCCCGATTCGTATAGGCGGGGGCGTAGCTGGAATCGAGCTGAAGCGCCCGGTTGAAGTCGCTCACGGCCTCGCTGTAGCGGCCCACGCGGGCATAGGCTGCACCGCGCGTATTATAAGCAGTCGGATCGTTCGGCCTCGAACTGATCACCTCGGTGAGCGAGGCGATATTGACCTTGCTCGCGCCCTGCGCGTCCTCCTCGACGACGGCCACTGATTGGGTCGGTCCGCCGCTGCGCCCCGCGAAGGTCTCGCATCCGGCCAGTGTGAGCGAGACAAGGCCAAGACCGGTGAGGCGGCAGAGCTTCGAGGAGAACACGGCAACTCCCTGCAATTCGAGAAAAAACCGTCAATCCCCGGCGCCGCGGAGCGTCGGCTGGACTGGCTGCTGTCCGAACCTGCGTCTCGGAGGTTCGGCGAGACGAGTGATCAGTGCCCGGACGAGCGTGGCTTCGTGGGGAGTAGGCCTTCGCGCTGCAGCCGCTTGCGGGTGAGCTTGCGGGCGCGCCGAACGGCCTCTGCCCGTTCACGAGCTTTCTTCTCGGAAGGCTTCTCGTAATGGCCCCGAAGCTTCATCTCGCGGAAGATGCCTTCGCGCTGCATCTTCTTCTTCAGGGCGCGGAGCGCCTGATCAACGTTGTTTTCCCTAACCAGAATCTGCACGCGTCTTCCTCGTCGCTGCTACCCGATACTCTCTTCTGAGGACGACAGGAGGCGCAAACCGTGCGCCTCGACTGTGGCGCGGGTGCCTAGCAGAGCTTGCTTCTGCTGTCCAGCATGCGCTCGACCGATCCGGCGAATCCCGTCCAGAACTGTCGCCCAAAAGACAAGGGAGCTGCTACGAAGCCGTTCCACCCTCCGGGAACACCCTGGTGACGTGACCCATCTTTCGGCCGGGGCGCGCCTGCCGCTTGCCGTAAAGGTGGAGGCTGGCCCCAGGCTCCTGCAGGATCCGTCTCCAACCGTCGATGTCGGAGCCGATCAGGTTTTCCATCTCAATCCGGCCAAGTCGCTCCGGCAGGCCCAGGGGCCAGCCACAGACCGAACGAATGTGCTGTGCGAACTGCGATGTGCGCGCCCCCTCGATCGTCCAGTGGCCCGAGTTGTGGACGCGCGGTGCGATCTCGTTCACGACGAGTTCCGGACCGCTTTCGGCGCCGAGGAACATCTCGACAGCGAGCACGCCGACATAGTCGAGGGCTTCCGCAATCCGCCGCGCCATCTCGATGGCCTGCTGCTCGAGCCGCGGCGAAACGCCGGCCGGGACGAGCGTGCGGTGAAGGATGTGGTCGCGATGAGTATTCGCGCAAAGATCGTAGGCCGCGAATGCGCCATCGACGGATCGGGCCGCCACGACCGAGACCTCGCGTTCGAATGGCACGAAGCCCTCCAGGATGCATGGCACGGCGCCGACGGCTCGCCAGGCGGCTTCCGGGTCTGTGGCGTCGCGCAGGAGCACCTGTCCCTTCCCATCGTAGCCGAAACGACGGGTCTTCAGGACGGCAGGCAGGCCGACTGCAGCGAGCGCCTGCCGAAGGCCAGGAAGGTCGTCGACAGCCGCGTAGCGAGCTGTGGGAATGCCGAGGCCGGTGACGAAGTCCTTCTCGTGGAGCCGATCCTGCATCACGGCAAGAGCCCGAGGACCGGGACGCACGGGGGCGTGTCGCACGAGAACATCCGCTGTGCGGCCGGGCACGTTCTCGAATTCGTAGGTCACGACATCGACAGCCCGTGCGAAGGCCTCGAGAGCCGCTTCGTCTTCGTAAGCCGCAATGGTCGTGGTGGCGGCCACATCGAAGGCAGGGCCGCTCTCCGGCGCGAAGATGTGGATGCGCAGCCCGAACTCGGCCGCGGCGAGCGCGAGCATCCGTCCGAGCTGTCCCGCACCCAGGATGCCGATTGTGCCTCCGGGCGTGACCATACCCGCTTCACGTGTCATCGCTGGGATGCTCCGCAACCGAGTCCGTCTGCCTCGCCCGATAGGCATCGAGGCGCTGTCCGATGTCCTTGTCGGAGAGGGCGAGCACCGCTGCCGCAAGGAGGGCGGCATTCACCGCTCCGGCGCGCCCGATCGCAAGTGTTCCGACGGGAATCCCCGCCGGCATCTGGACGATCGAGAGCAGGCTGTCCTGTCCGGACAGGGCCTTCGACTCGACCGGGACCCCGAAGACCGGGAGCGGCGTCATGGCAGCCGTCATGCCGGGGAGATGCGCGGCGCCCCCGGCCCCGGCGATAATCACTTTATACCCAGCGGCCTTGGCACCCTTCGCGAAAGAGAAGAGGCGGTCCGGTGTCCGGTGCGCCGAGACGATCCGCGCTTCGTGCGGAATTCGGAGAGTCTCGAGCGTCTCGGCCGCGTGACGCATGGTGGCCCAGTCGGACTGGCTGCCCATGATGATGGCGACGGGGGTTGCCCCCATGGCTTGCGGCTCCCGCTCGATGGGCTGTCTCGGCCCTGGCTCCGGATGAAAACGTTTTGAGCCGCGCCGGTCCCGGCCAATGCGCCGGGCGAGCTCGCTCCGCGGGTCGGCATAACGAAGGCTTTACGGTCGGGCAAGATTGAGCCGTTAGGGTCCCACCGATTTGCGGGAAAGACGTCAGGTGGCCGTGTCAGACAGTGAGGACGTGCGCGCCGAGGTCGCCGCCCTGCGCAGCGAAGTCGAGCGATTGGCGGCTGAACTCACCGATATGCGAGCCCATGCTTCGCTGCTGGAATCGCTCGCCCAGGAGGATCCGCTCACTCATCTCCTGAACCGGAGGGGCTTTTTCCGGGAGCTGTCGCGCGCCATTGCCTTCCACAAGCGCTACGGAACATCCATCGCTCTCCTTCTCGCAGATCTCGACCATTTCAAGCTCCTGAACGACGGACATGGCCACGAGGCCGGAGATCGGGCACTCGTGCATCTCGCAACGGTTCTGCGTCAGAACGTGCGGGCCTCGGATTCGCTCGGGCGGCTCGGCGGGGATGAATTCGGGATGATCCTCTGGCAGGTCGACATGGCCAGCATGCAGGCCAAGTGCCGCATGCTCGAGAGTATCGTGGCGGCATCGCCTCTCGTGTCTGGAGGCGCCGAATTCCAGCTGGGTGCGTCAATTGGGGGCACCCTGCTGATGCCCGAGGATACGCCCGAGGAAGCGCTGTCCCGCGCCGACCACGCCATGTACGCGAGAAAGCTCCAGCGTCGTCGGTAATCCGCAGCCGTCGAGCGGATCCTGCTTTATCGGCCTGTCCGGCGGGGGCGTCTCACGCGATGATGTCGGGCGTGAGCTGGTCCTCGATTGCGATGATCCGGTCCTTGAGACCGAGCTTTCGTTTCTTGAGCCGCTGAATCTGGAGCTGATCGCCGGCCACCATCCGCTCGAGAGCCTCGATGGCCATGTCAAGATCGCGGTGCTCCTGCTTCAGGCGGGCAAGCTCGGCCTGAAGATCGCTCGTGTCGTCGTCGGGAAAATTCAAGGCACACGGCCCCGCGCATGCTCTCGATGAGCAGGTTCACAATCGTGGCCAAGTATGCTCCCGACGGCCCGCGTCGGCAAGCTTGTCCGTTCCGGTGGAACCGCCCTGTGCCATCGTTTTGCCTTCGACTCGCCGCGGTTGGTATGGCACAATCGTGGTGTCAAGCATCAACTCAGGAGGTAGCCGACGATGCCGCTGGAGAATCATCTGAGTGAGCTACAGCGCAAGCACCAGTCGCTTGAGCGCGAGATCCAGGACGCTCTCGCACACCCGTCGACAGATGACCTGAAGCTAGCCGAACTCAAACGCAGGAAGCTCATGTTGAAGGACGAGATCGCCAAGTTGAAAGACGCGACGTCTCGTACGGTGCACTGACGGGGATCGTTCATCATTTCTCGAAGGAGGCCGTCGCTTCCGAAATGGGCGGCGGCCTTTCCGTGTACCCGTAGGGCCTTCGCGGAGCACATTCGAATCGAACCGGTGTCTGGCTGATCAGCCAGAGCGCCGGCCAGGGCCCGGCGACTTCCAGGCCGGTCC
>NZ_LN811351.1:217558-262714 GCF_001006805.1 Microvirga massiliensis
GGTCCGTTGACGACCTTCAGGCCAGCGCCTGAGTGGATAGCGCCATCTCCCGGAGACGGAACTTCTGAATCTTTCCCGTCGAGGTCTTCGGGATCTCGGCGAAGATCACGGTGCGCGGGCACTTGTAGGACGCGAGATGCTGGCGGCACCAGTCCAGGATGTCCTCGGCAGTGGCCTGCTGTCCGGGCTTGAGTTCCACGAAGGCGCAGGGCGTCTCGCCCCATTTCTCGTCCGGTTTCGCGACGACTGCCGCAGCCTGTATGGCGGGATGCTTGTAGAGGGCGTCCTCGACCTCGATCGATGAGATGTTCTCGCCTCCCGAGATGATGATGTCCTTCGACCGATCCTTCAGCTGAATGTAGCCGTCCGGATGTTTCACCCCGAGATCGCCGGAGTGGAACCATCCGCCCGAGAAAGCTTTTTGGGTCGCTTCGGGGTTCTTGAGGTAGCCCTTCATCACGACATTGCCGCGGAACATCACCTCGCCGAGGCTCACGCCATCCGCGGGCAGAGGCTCGAGCGTCTCCGGACTGAGGACATCGAGATCCTCGAGGACCGGATAACGGACGCCCTGCCGGGCCTTGCGCGCCGCATATTCTCCGCTCGGAAGGTCGTCCCATTCGCGATGCCAGTCATTGATCACCGCGGGTCCGTAGACTTCCGTGAGGCCATAGAGATGGGTCACGTCGAAGCCCGCTTCCTTCATCGCGGCGAGGACGGCTTCGGGTGGTGGCGCCGCCGCGGTAAAAAACTTCACGATATGGGGCAGGGGACGCTTGTCGGCCTCGGGCGCGTTGAGAAGCGTCGACATGACGATCGGCGCACCGCACAGATGCGTGACGCCATGGTCGGCGATGGCATCGAACATCGCCTTGGCCCGGACCTGCCTGAGACAGACATGCGTCCCCGCCACGATCGAGATCGACCACGGGAAGCACCAGCCGTTGCAATGGAACATCGGCAGCGTCCAGAGATAGACCGGGTGCTTGTCCATCCCGCAGGTCACCACGTTCCCCATGGCGAGAAGATACGCGCCACGGTGGTGATAGACGACGCCCTTCGGATCGCCCGTCGTGCCCGAGGTGTAGTTCAGCGTGATCGCGTCCCACTCATCCTGCGGTGCATTCCAGGCAAAGGCGGGATCGCCCTCCGCGAGAAAGGCCTCGTATTCGATCTCTCCGAGACGCTCGCCGGGGCCCGAGAACTCCGGATCGTCGTAGTCGATCACCAGCGGCTTCACCTTCGCGGCTTCCAGCGCCGGCTTCATCGTGCGCGCGAACTCGCGATCGGTGATCACGATCTTCGCTCCGCCATGGTCGAGGGAGAAGGAGATGATCGGTGGATCGAGCCTCGTGTTGAGCGTGTTCAGGACGGCTCCGATCATCGGCACGCCATAATGGCATTCGAGCATCGCTGGCGTATTCGACAGCATGACCGCGACCGTGTCGCCCCGGCCGATGCCGCGGCGCTGCAGCGCGGAGGCGAGGCGGCGGCACCGTTCATAGAGTTCGCGATACGACCGACGCAGCGGGCCGTGAACGACGGCCACTTGGTCGGGGTAAACGGCGGCGGCTCGCGCGAGGAACCCCAGCGGGCTGAGAGGCTGATAATTGGCAGGGTTCTTGTCGAGGTTCGTATCGTAGGGGCTCACGCGCCGTACTCCTGAATTCGGGCTGCAGCGTAGCGCGCCGCGGCGAAGGATCAACATGGAGCCAACCGGACTCTGCGTTGCCCAGCGCGACCAAGGGCGGAGGCGTTACGACTGCCGCCCTGCTATAGCGCCACCCATCCATCCCAGACGAGCTTCGCTCCGACCGCCACGAGAAGGGCGTAGATCGCCAGGAAGAAGCGATCTCCGTCGACGCGGCGCACGAGAGCGACCCCCAGCATCGTCGAGCCGATCGCAATCGGAAAGAGGGCTGCCGAGGTCGCGAGATTTTCGGACGTGAACTGGCCGAGCGCCAGATACGGCAGCACCTTGATCCAGTTCACGATCGCAAAAAAGATCGCGCCCGTCCCGACGAAGACGTCTCGCGCAAGGCCCTGCGGAAGGACATAGATCTGGAACGGCGGCCCTCCGGCATGGGCGATCATGCTCGTGAAGCCGGAGGCTGCGCCCCAGATGAAACCTCGAGGAATGTCGGCCGGACGGGGAGCAGGCTTGCGCGACAGCGCGAACTGGATAAGGCGGCGGAGCGCGAAAACGAGCGACACGGCGCCGACCGCGAGCGTTACCGCGGCATCGGAGACCTGGGCCGCCAAGACATAGCCGAGCACGATGCCGAAGGTCGCGCTCGGCAGGAGGATCGCAAGATTGCGACTGTCCCAGGTGTGCCGGTAAGCCCATACGGATACGACATCCTGGACGAGCAGGATCGGCAACGTGATCGCCGCCGCCTGCAGGGGCGAGATTGTGAGCGTCAGCAAGGGCAGGGCGAGTAGCCCGATTCCGGCGAAGCCACCCTTCGCGAGTCCGAGCAGAGTGACTGCGGGCAAAGCCGCTGCATAGAACGTCAGATCGGTGATCATTCGGGGCGGCTCAGGACATTCTGCACTCGGCGCTCGCGATCTGCAGCGACTCGGGCGGCAGGCTCGCGCATCGTGCGGAAAAGTGGGTCCACTTGTCCGCGTCGATGGATGCGCCACTCAAGGAACGAAGCATCGGATTGATCCTAAAAGTGGAATCCACTTTTGGGTCCGATGCTATCGGCCGGCCGCATCCGTTGAACGGGCGTGCGGTTTTCCATCGGGCTGTTCCGCGGAATGGCGATGCTGGCGGGTAAAGGTTGAGGGAGATCATTGCGGATTGGAGCGGTCTCGCCGAAAGTGTCGTCGACCGCGCCGCGCCTTGCTAGCACGGCAAAATCGATCAGGCCTAGGCCAGAGTGGAGGAGGGAACAACGCCATGTTGGCTCAAGGAATGGAGCGAGCGGATCAGGGGGCGAGCCGCTATTACGAGACCTACGCACGCTGGCGCCGCGACCCGGAAGGTTTCTGGGCGGATGCAGCCCGCGTGATTGACTGGTTCGAGCCACCGCAGCGCATCTTCGATCCCTCGCTTGGCGTTTATGGGCGCTGGTTTCCGGATGCGATCTGCAACACCTGCCACAATGCGGTCGATCGGCACGTGATCGCCGGACGCGGGGCGGATACCGCGATCATCTACGATAGCCCGGTCACCGGAACGAAGCGCCGGATCTCGTATCTCGAACTCCAGCAGGAGGTGGAAGCACTCGCGGCCGTCCTGCTCGATCTGGGCGTTACGCGAGGGGATCGGGTCATCCTCTACATGCCGATGGTGCCCGAGGCCGTCTTCGGCATGCTCGCCTGCGCGCGCATTGGAGCGATCCATTCGGTCGTATTCGGCGGTTTCGCGGCTAAGGAACTTGCGACGCGCATTGACGACGCCAAGCCGAAGGTCATTCTCTCGGCCTCCTGCGGAATCGAGGGCAACAGGATCATTTCCTACAAGCCGCTCCTCGACGGTGCGATCGAGCTTGCCATGGCAAAGCCCGCGGCCTGCCTCATCCTGCAGCGTCCGCAGGCCGTGGCGGCCGTCACGACCGGGCTCGACCACGACTGGAGCGAGTCCGCCGCCGCCGCCCGACAGGCGAAGCGCCAGGTCCCCTGCGTGCCGCTGGCAGCGACTGATCCGCTCTACATCCTCTACACATCCGGCACGACCGGACGTCCGAAAGGGGTGGTCCGGGACAATGGCGGGCACATGGTGGCGCTCGCCTGGACGATGGACAATCACTACGGTGTTGCGCCCGGCGAGGTGTTCTGGGCCGCCTCAGACGTCGGGTGGGTCGTCGGGCATTCCTATATCGTCTACGCACCGCTGGTGTACGGCTGCACGACGATCCTCTACGAGGGCAAGCCGATCGGCACGCCGGATGCTGGCGCCTTCTGGCGCGTTGCCTCCGAGCATGGCGTGTGCTCGCTGTTCACGGCGCCGACCGCGTTCCGCGCGATCCGCAAGGAGGACCCGGAGGCCAAGCTCCTGAAGCCCTACGACCTCTCGAAGTTCCGGTCGCTCTTCCTGGCCGGCGAGAGGGCCGATCCCGACACAGTGAAATGGGCGGAGTCGATCCTGGGCGTACCGGTAATCGATCATTGGTGGCAGACCGAAACCGGCTGGGCGATCGCCGGCAACCCGCTCGGCCTCGGAGCTCTCCCGGTCAAGCACGGTTCCCCGACCGTGCCGATGCCCGGCTATGATGTTCAGGTCCTGGATGAGGGCGGGCGTTCGGTGCCGGCGGATGTCATGGGGGCGATCGCGGTGAAGCTTCCGTTGCCTCCGGGGACGCTCACGACGCTCTGGAACGCGGAGGAGCGCTTCCGCGAGAGCTATCTCACGGCCTATCCGGGCTTCTACAACACCTCGGACGCCGGCTATATCGACTCGGACGGCTACGTGTTCGTGATGGGGCGCACGGACGACATCATCAACGTGGCAGGCCACCGGCTCTCGACGGGCGGGATGGAGGAGGTTCTGGCCTCCCACCCGGCCGTTGCGGAATGCGCGGTCATCGGCGTGAGGGACGAGCTGAAAGGGGAGGTGCCTTGCGGCTTCGTCGTGCTCAAAGCCGGTATGAGCAGACCGCCTCAGGAGATCGAGGCCGAGCTGGTCGCTGCCGTGCGGGAGCGCATCGGACCCGTCGCGGCGTTCAAGGTGGCGGTCGTCGTCGACCGGCTCCCGAAGACGCGGTCAGGAAAGATCCTCCGAGGAACGATGAAGAAGATCGCCGACGGAGAGCCCTGGACGATGCCTGCGACGATCGAGGATCCCGCCAGTCTCGACGAGATCAGCGGTGCTCTGAAAACTCGTGGCCTTCCCGTGGGCTGAGCGGATCCGGCGATCCGCTCATTTCAAGTGAACGGGTCGGAGCCTGGGCTCACTCCTCGCCTTCATCTTGCGGACGCTTGAGCTGCTTGAGCTTGGAGAAGACCGAGTCGACGTCGATTTCCTCGTCCTGCTCGCGCTGAGGCCGGGTGTCTTCCGCCTCGAAGTCGGGTGCCGTCGAGACTTCGGCCGGCATCAATGTCGCCCCGGCCTCCTGCGGCTGCACGGCCGGACGGTCCTTGGCGGCGCGCTGGACCTCAAGGTCGAGGTCGAGCTGTGTGCACAAGCCGAGCGTGACGGGATCGAGAGGCGTCAACGCAGCCGAGTTCCAGTGCGTCCGCTCGCGGACCTGCTGGATCGTCGTCTTCGTCGTTCCGACCAGCCTCATGATCTGGGCGTCCTTCAGCTCCGGATGATTCCGGACGAGCCAGAGAATGGCGTTCGGACGGTCCTGACGACGGGAAACCGGCGTGTAGCGGGGGCCCTTCTTCGTCCGCTTTACCTCGGGCAGCTTGACCTTGCTTTCCGCCATCTTGAGCCGATGGTTCGGGTCGCGCTGAGCCCGCTCGATTTCTTCACGGCTCAGCTGGCCGGTCGTAATCGGGTCGAGGCCCTTGATCCCTGCCGCCACCTCGCCATCGGCAATCCCCTTCACCTCGAGCGGGTGAAGCTTGCAGAAATCGGCGATCTGCTCGAACGAGAGGGACGTATTTTCCACGAGCCAGACGGCCGTAGCCTTGGGCATCAGCGGTCCCTGGGACATCGAAATTCTCCTGAACGGGCTCGCAGCACTCCCGGCGCAAGCGAGCAAACAATCTCGCGCTCCGACCCGGCGGCGCCGGAGCATCTCTACTCACGATGTGAGGGAAACGCGGAAATTATAGGGATGGGGACAGCGGCATGCAATCGCCTCTGCGCGTTCGAAAGCTGGGCTGCGCGACCCAGCCGTGACCTCCAGCACTTTGGCTGCGCGCGAAAAAGAGGCAATCCATCAAGCGATTAGATGAGTGGGAGACGAGGTGTGTGCGAGCTGCGCCGAGGCCAAACTTGCAAATGCCGGTCCCCATGCGAGAGCCCTGCCGGCATGGCATCGGGTTACCGCATTGGCAATTCCGGCTCTCGGCCCTAACCTGGGGAAGGTTCTATCGGAGGAATGCCATGGCGTTCGATCCCTTTTCAGACGAGCGGGTGCGGCCCGCCCCGAAGGGCCACGACCTCGGGGAAGACCTCTCGTCCCTGTCGATCGAAGAGCTCGATGAGCGGATCTCGCTGCTGGAGCGCGAGATCGGCCGGCTGAGGGAAGCCCGCGAGAGCAAGGAGAATACGCGGGCGGCTGCCAGCGCCTTTTTCCGGACCGAAGCGGCGCGCTCCTGACGGGCGCTGGTCGAATCGAGCTTCGCAGGACATGCACTTGATCTATCGCAAACGATATCATTCGTTCGATGCTTAACTGCTCGTTAAGACTTATCGTTTACTAAAAAGGCGTGTCCAGGTTTCTGGATGCCGAGTGGCTTCCTTCCACTCTGTTTGACGCCTCCCTGTTATTCCTCCGAGCCGCCCCAGGGCGGCTCTTTTTTGTCAACGCCGGAAAGAGCATCGGCTCCTCGACAGGACACGCCGAGTATCCCCCCGAAGCAGCTTAACCTTAATCTTCGGTTACCAGAGCGGAGCCGGCGCCGGCAGCTTATAGTGCCGCCATCACAAGGACCGGCCCCGTCGGCAGGCGAGAAACCGCGCGGCGGTCCTCGCCGCGCTGGTCGGCAGGCCGCCGGGAGGCGAGCTTGAGCGAACTCGATTTTATGATGCCCGAATCCGACCCGATCCATTTCGGGCGGACCTTCGTCAACTCCGATGCCTTCAAGGCCCTGTTTCACGAGGGGATGGAACTCGTGGAAGAAACGGCCTCCTATCTCGACGGCGACGGCCGCGAGGAGAGCCGCAAACTGCCGCGTCAGGGCACCCTGATCTACGCGAGCGAGAGCATGCGTCTCACGACGCGCCTCATGCAGATCGCCTCATGGCTTCTCGTCCAGCGGGCGGTTGCCGAAGGGGAAATCACGCCCGCCCAGGCCCAGGCCGAGAAAAACCGGGTACGCCTGAACTCACACACGCAGGGCCCCTCCATTCCAGAGTTCGAGATGCTGCCCCAGCGGCTGAAGGACCTCATCGGCCTGTCGGCCCGCCTGCACGCGCGGATCCTTCATCTCGACCAGCTGATCAGCGCCCCGGCACCTCAGCCTGTCGTGGGACCCGACAATCCCGTCGCCGTGCAGCACTGGCTCATCGAGCGTGCCTTCCGGGACAGATCCTGAGGGCAGGCCGGCAAGAAAAAAGCCCCGCTTAGCGGGGCTTTTTCGATTCAGCTGAACGTCCGGCGGATCACTTGCGGCCGAGGCCGAGATTGCCGAACCTCGAGTTGAAGCGCGAAACGCGCCCACCACGGTCGAGCAGCTGCTGCTGACCGCCGGTCCAGGCCGGGTGCGTGTTCGGGTCGATGTCGAGGTTGAGGGTGTCGCCCTCCTTACCCCAGGTCGACCGGGTCGTGTATTCGGTCCCGTTCGTCATCACCACCTTGATGAAGTGGTAGTCGGGATGGTCGGTTTCCTTGCGCGCCATAGCAATATCCTCATGGGCCGGCCCGGTCCGGGGGCCCGCTTGCGGCGATCGAGCCTATCTTGAAGAACGCGGGCCTATACCGCACCCAAAGTTTCGAAACAAGAGTCTCACCCCCTTGACGCGGCGCGGCAATGGGGCAGACCCGTCGCATGGCTGATCCGCTCGACCCGAAGGCATCGCGGGCACCACTCAGTGCCCTGCGCCCACTCATCCCCTTTGCTCTCGCCTACAAGGGACGCGTAGCAGCAGCCCTGGCGTCCCTCATAGCGGCCTCGGCAGCCACACTGGTCCTGCCCCTCGCGGTGCGCCGGGTCATCGACTACGGCTTCGGGGAGTCGAGCGGCCATCTGATCGATGCCTATTTTGGTGTTCTGATCCTTGTCGTCGGCCTGCTCGCGCTCTCCAGCGCGCTGCGCTACTGGTTCGTCATCATGCTGGGCGAGCGCGTGGTTGCCGACCTTCGCAGCGCTGTCTTCAATCACCTCACGTCGCTCGATCCCTCGTTCTTCGATCGGTCCCGCAGCGGCGAGATCGTGTCGCGCCTGACGGCCGACACCACCCAGGTGAAAGCCGCCTTCGGGGTCAGCGTCTCGATCGCGCTCCGCAATGCATTGCTGTTCATCGGCGCCATCGCCCTGATGATCTTCACGAGCCTCAAGCTCTCCGCCCTGGTGCTGCTCGCGATTCCGGTGATCGTCATTCCGCTGGTCGTGTCGGGCCGCGCCGTCCGCCGGCGCTCGCGCGCGGCGCAGGACCGCCTGGCCGATGCGTCCGCCTATGCCACGGAGGCAGTCGGCGCCGTGCGGACCATGCAGGCCTTCGGGATGGAGGCCATGACTGCCCGCCGGTTCCGGGAGGCCGTAGAGGATGCCTACGAAGCGGCTCGCCTCTCGACGAGCATGCGTGCGGTCCTGACGGGCACCGCCATTTTCCTGGTCTCGGCGAGCGTGGTTGGCGTGCTCTGGTACGGGGCCCAGGACGTGCTCGCCGGAACCATGACGGGCGGGCGCCTGTCCCAGTTCGTGCTCTATGCGGTGCTCGCCGCGAGCTCGTTTGGCCAGCTGTCCGAGGTCTATGGCGAACTCGCGCAGGCGGCAGGGGCCGCGGAGCGGCTCGGCGAGATCCTCGAAGCAAAGCCCATGATCACCGCTCCGTCTCAGCCTCGGGCTCTGCCGGAGCCGCCGCGCGGCACCGTGGCCTTCCAGAATGTCAGCTTTACCTATCCGGCCCGACTGGAGAGGCCGGCGGTACACGATCTCACCTTCAGCGTTGCGAGCGGCGAGCGCGTGGCCCTGGTCGGACCGTCGGGGGCCGGCAAGAGCACCGTGTTTCAACTCCTGCTGCGCTTCTACGATCCGCATTCCGGAACCATTACGGTGGATGGTGTTCCGATCGATGCGGCCGACCCGATCGCTCTGCGCGCGCGGATGGCGCTCGTTCCGCAGGAGCCGACGATTTTTGCGGCGAGCGTCGCCGACAACATCCGCTACGGCCGGCCCGACGCCTCCCCGGATGAGATCCGCAAGGCGGCCGAGCTGGCGGCTGCCGATTCCTTCATCGATGCGCTTCCGGAAGGGTACGGCACGCCGCTCGGAGAGCGTGGCGTCAACCTGTCGGGCGGCCAGAGGCAGCGCATTGCCATTGCTCGGGCGATCCTGAAGAATGCGCCGATCCTGCTCCTCGACGAGGCGACGTCGGCGCTCGATGCCGAGAGCGAGCAGGCCGTTCAGGTGGCTCTCGACCACCTCATGGCAGGACGCACGACCCTCGTGATCGCCCATCGCCTCGCAACGATCCGGTCGGCTGACCGAATTCTCGTCATGGACGACGGACGGATCGTTGAAGAGGGCAGTCACGAAGCCTTGATGAGCCAGGCTGGTCTCTATGCCCGCCTGGCAAGGCTCCAGTTCACCGGGGCGGACGAGCGCGAGGCCGCCGAATAGAGAGCGGAACCGGCCGCGATCCCTGTCAACGCTCGGTCAGCTTCAGCTCGATGCGCCTGTTTCGGGCATAAGCTTCCTCGGACGTGCCGGTATCCAGGGGCTGAAACTCTCCGAAGCCTGCGGCGACCAGATGCTGCGGCGGCACTCCGCGCGCGATCAGAGCCTGGACGACGGCAATGGCGCGGGCGGAGGACAGCGCCCAGTTACTCGGGAACTGGGCAGTCGCGATCGGACGCTGATCCGTATGGCCATCGACCCGGAGCACCCAGGGAATGTCCGGCGGGATCTCGCGGTTGAGCTCGAGAATGGCCGAGGCGACGCGATCGATCTCCGGCCCGGCCTCCGGACGGAGACTGGCTTGGCCGGCCGGGAACAGAACCTCGGACTGGAACACGAACCGGTCCCCGACGATCCGGATGTCCTGCCGGTTGCCGAGGATCTGGCGGAGACGGCCGAAGAAGTCCGAGCGGTAGCGGGCAAGTTCCTGGACCCGCTGCGCGAGCGCGACATTCAGGCGGCTGCCGAGATCCGCGATGCGCGCCTGGCTCTCCCGATCCCGGTTCTCCGAGGCCGCGAGCGCCTCCTCGAGTGCCGCGAGCTGCCGTCGCATCGCAGCGATCTGCTGGGTCAGAAGCTCGACCTGCGTCAAGGCGCGGCCGGTCGCCTGACGCTCGGCCTCGACTGCGGCGTTGAGTTCGCTGGCGCGGGCCTGCGCATCACCCCCGGACGCAACGAGACCCTGCAAACGCGAGCGCTCGGCTTCAGCCGCCTGCAGTGTCGACTGGAGCGCCGTGACGCTCTCCTGAGTCGTACGATGGCTGGAGCGCTCCAGCGCCAGAAGATCCGTGAGCTCGGCGATCTGCCGATTGAGCCGGTCGAGAACCGTGTCGCGGCTCGAGATTTCGCGGGCCAGGAAGAACTGGCCCAGCATGAACACCGAGATCAGGAAGATGATCGCGAGGAGCAGCGTGGACAGGGCATCCACGAAGCCCGGCCAGTAATTGATCGTGCCGCCCCGTGCGCGACGTCCGCCGCTGATGGCTGCCATCTAGCTCTCCCAATCGGCTCCCGCGGGCGCCGGCTTCCCCGGATCGATGCCGCGTGCACTTTCCACTTAGCCGATCCTTTCGCGGCTGAGGCGGTCGAGCACCTGCTTGAGCTCCTTTTCGCGGGCAGCCTGCGCCTCGACCCAGTCCCGGATCATCTGCTGCTCCGCCCGCATGTGCTGGACGAGTCCCTGAATGCCCTCGGCGAGATTGGCCATCGCCTGGGTCGCCGCCCGGTTGCCGGACCCTTCGGACAAAGCGACGGTCAGGCGGTTCAGGACCGCCGCGAGGTCGGGACCGCCCGCGCGGAGCGTATCCGCGGAGGTGTCCGTCGTGGCCATCGCGAGCCAGTCCTCAAGCTCGGTGTAGAACCGACTCTGGGCCTGTCCGGCCTGAAGTTCCAGGAAGCCGACGATCAGCGAGCCTGCAAGCCCGAAGAGCGATGCCGAGAAGGACAGGCCCATGCCCTGGAGGGGACCCGTCAGGGCATTCTTCAGCTCGTCGAACAACACCGTCGCATCCTGCCCGGTCCGGAGCGATCCGATGATGCGCCCGACCGACCCGACGGTCTCGATGAGGCCCCAAAACGTGCCGAGGAGCCCCAGAAAGACGAGGAGGCCCGCAATGTAGCGGACGATCTCGCGGCTTTCGTCGAGGCGCGCGCCGATGGAGTCGAGAAGCGAGCGTGTGGTCGTCACCGACAGGGAGGCGCGACTCGCCCGGTTGTTGATGAGCGTCGCCATCGGGGCGAGCAGCACGGGGTCCTTGACCGAGACCGGTCCGTCCTCGGCCTGGCTCAGCGCGTTCACCCACCTGACCTCGGGAAAGAGGCGCCAAACCTGACGGACCGCGAGGATGATGCCGATGAACATCACCCCGAAGATCAGCGCATTCAGTCCCGGATTGGCGAGAAACGCCCCCCAGATCTGCCGGTAGAGGATAAAGGCGACGAACCCCGCAAGCACGAGGAAGACGGCCATCCGAACAAGATGGATGCGCGGTGGAGTGAGAGGTTGGCCGTCCGTCCCCGTCATCGTCGTTCCGTTTCCGTCGACTGCACTCTGACTGGCTCGAACCTGTCGATCAAGCAATCCGGCGGATGGCAAGGCCCGTTTCCACCGACTTGGGCCGGCTTTTGCGCTCCAGAGCCGGTTTCATCGGATATCGACGGGCACGGGCCGGGAGAATGCCGATTCGAGGCTTCGGGCCAATTCTGGCTGCAGTCTGGAGGCGCCCTCCTATCGCGGGGCGGATTTCAGGAGCCGCAGCAACTCACGGTGGAGCGTTTCGTTACCGCAGGCGATCGTGCCGGTTTCGATCGGGTTGGAGCCGCCCTCTGTGTCCGAGACGAAGCCGCCCGCCTCCCGGATCAGGACGATGCCCGCAGCCATGTCCCAGGAATTCAGGTCCCTTTCCCAGAACACATCGAGACGCCCGCAGGCCACATAGGCGAGATCGAGGGCCGCAGAGCCGAACCGCCGAAGACCGCCCGCATGACTCATGATCACCGAGGACTCGCGCAGAAACCGGCCATGATCCCCGCGCCCGATATGCGGCATGCCGCAGCCGACGAGCGCATCTGCCATGTCCGAGCGCGCCGCGACCCTGATACGCCGGTTGTTGAGGTAAGCGCCCTTGCCCCGTTCCGCGATGAACATCTCGTCCTTGATGGGATCGTAGATGGCGCCCGCGACGATCTGGCCTTCGCGCTCCAACCCGACCGAAATCGCGAATTGCGGCACGCCGTGCAGAAAGTTCGTCGTGCCGTCGAGCGGGTCGACATGCCAGCGATGGCTCTTGTCCGTGCCTTCGACGACACCGCCTTCCTCGAGCACGAGCCCGTAGCCGGGACGAGCCTTCTCGAGCGCCTCCCGGAGGATCTGCTCGGCCCGGCGATCGGCAGCGGACACGAAGTCTCCGGGGCCTTTACGGGACACCTGCAGATTCTCGACCTCGCCGAAGTCGCGCTTCAGGGCGCGCGATGCCTTCATGACGGCGTCGGTGATCACGGTGATGAGAGGAGAACGGATCATGAGGATGTCCTGGGCCGGTGGGGTTGGTGCTCCATCATGAGGACGGAGCGGCGTCAAGCGAGAGCCGCCGCGGCTCATCTTCGCTCGGGAGGCTCATCCCGGTGCGTCGCGGCAAGACTGCCGATCAGGACAGGCCGGCGCGGTCGGCGGCCAGCCGCTCGGCCCGCTGGCGCTCCTCGGGCGTGAGATCCTTGAGGGCCTCGTCGAGATAGGTGTCGGTGAGGCCCTGCGCAGCGGCCAGGAGATGCCAGGCAGCCGCTTCGACGCGGTTCACCGGCACGCCGCGTCCAGCCACGAGGAGGCGGGCCAGGCGGTTGCGGGCGATCGCGTTGCCCCGGATCGCTGCTAGGCGGAACAACCGGGCGGCGCGCGTCTCGTTGGCAGGCACGCCCTCGCCATTGAATAGCAGGATCGCATATTCGACAATCCCGGGCACGTTGCCGTTGCGGGCCGCACGCTCGAACCAGCGGGCCGCTTCCGCAGTATCACGATTCATTCCGCGGCCGTTCAAGGCCAGGACCCCGAGGGCATGCTGCGCCTCAGCGATCTCGGCCTCGCCGGCGAGCCGGAGTAGTTCGATCGCGCGCCGGAGGTCGTCGGGGCTGCCGCTGCTGAGGAGAAGCAGGGCGACGTTGTAGGCGGCGCGGGGTTCCCCTTTGGCGGCGGCCTGTTCGAGCCAGGCTCGCCCCTGAGCTTCGTTCTTCGCCATCCCGCGCCCGTCAAGCGCCATCAGGCCGAGGGCGGAGAGGGCTTGGCGGTCGCCCTGTCGCGCGGCGAGCTTGTACCATTCGGCCGCCTTCACGGGATCCACCGGAACGCCGAGCCCCTGGTTGTAGAGTTCTCCCAGGAGCGTCATGGCGGCCGCATCCTTGGAGTTCTTCTCGATCCGGAGCGTGGCCTGGCGGAAGGCGGTCAGATAGAGGCCGCGCTGATAGGCGCCATAGGCGAGATCCGGCTCACGCGCCGAAGCGGTCGTCGCCAGAAGGGCCAACACGAGTCCGGACAGCACACGGATCATCGGCCGGCGCTCGATGTCTTCAGGGCCTGCAGCGCCAGGCGCACGGCCTCCGCCGGCCCTTGCGGATGCTGCCAGACGGCATCGCCGAGAGCGACGAATTCCGCTCCCGTTGCCGCTACGGCGGGAACATCCCCGAGCGTGGGGGCATAGGCGATGCACGGCATCTCGAAGATTTCCGCCCACCAGGCGGCCCGCTCGATAATAGCGTCCAGCGGCGGGACAAAGCCGTCGGTTCGAGGTTCCCCGAACAGGAGGTAATCCGCTCCCGTCTCACCGATGGACATGGCATCGTGCTTCGAGCGCACTCCGCCGACGCCCAGGATCCGCTCGCCCTTGAGGCGCTCGCGCAGATCGGCGACGGCGTCCGTTCCCGCCTCTGCCTCTATATGGACCCCGTCCGCGCCTCCGCTAGCCGCGACCATGGCGAGGTCGATCTCGCCGGGGGCTGAGATCAGGAGGGCTGCGCCGTGGTTTTGAGCCGCCGGAGCCAGAGCCTTGATGCGTTTGACGAGGCTGCGCTCGTCGGTCTGCGCAAATCGCGCGATCACGGCTGCAACGTCACCGGCACCGCACGCGGCGTCCAGCTGCGAGGCGAACGCGGCCTCTCCCAGGAGAGGCGTCAGAAGCGTGAGACGGGTCGTGGAGTCTGTCATCGTGGATGTATGGGCGCCTATAACGAAAACGGGGCCCTTCAAGAAGGCCCCGTTCTGATCACCGCGTGCGGCGAATGGCGGATGCGGCTTATTCCGCAGCCTGCCGGGTCGTCCCGAATTTCGGAGCGAGCTCGCCGGATGCGTAACGCTTGGCCATCGCCGCGAGCGAGAGCGGCTTGATCTTCGAGGCCTGGCCGGCGGTGTTGAATTCTTCGAAGCGCTGCTTGCAGAGCTTCGTCATCGCCTCCATGGCCGGCTTCAGATACTTGCGCGGATCGAACTCGCCCGGGTTCTCCGTGAGAACGCGCCGGATCTGGCCCGTCATCGCCATGCGGTTGTCGGTGTCGATGTTGATCTTGCGCACGCCATGCTTGATGCCGCGCTGGATCTCCTCGACGGGCACGCCCCAGGTCTGGGGCATCTTGCCGCCGTGCTTGTTGATGACGTCCTGGAGTTCCTGCGGAACCGACGAGGAGCCGTGCATCACGAGATGCGTGTTCGGCAGGCGGCGATGGATCTCCTCGATGACGCTCATCGCAAGGATCTCGCCATCGGGCTTGCGGGAGAACTTGTAGGCGCCATGTGACGTGCCCATCGCGATGGCGAGAGCATCGACGTTGGTCTTCTGAACGAACTCCACGGCCTGATCGGGATCGGTCAGAAGCTGGTCGCGGGAGAGCTTGCCCTCCGCGCCATGCCCGTCTTCCTGCTCGCCGGAGCCGTGCTCGAGCGAGCCGAGCACACCGAGCTCGCCTTCGACCGACACACCGCCGCAATGGGCCATTTCGACGACGCGCCGCGTGACGTCGACATTGTAGTCGAAATCGGCAGGAGTCTTGCCGTCCTCCTTCAGGGAGCCGTCCATCATGACGGACGTGAAGCCGTACTGAATCGCGGTCAGGCAGGTCGCCGGATTGTTCCCGTGGTCGAGATGCATGCAGACCGGAATGTGCGGGTAGATCTCGACGAGCGCATCGATCAGCCGCGCCAGCATGATGTCATTTGCGTACTGCCGGGCGCCGCGGCTCGCCTGGATGATCACCGGAGCATCGACCGCATTCGCGGCCTCCATGATCGCGAGACCCTGCTCCATGTTGTTGATGTTGAAGGCGGGGACGCCGTAGCCGTGTTCGGCCGCGTGATCGAGAAGTTGTCGAAGCGTGATGCGAGCCATGTCAGTCCTCCTCGTCGTGGTCGGGCGGGTGCCCGTCGGAGCGAGCCCGATCGAACGAGCCGCTCGAATTCATCCTGGACCGCGCGGTCTCAGGTTCTCAGCGCTTCGACGCCCGGGAGCGCCTTCCCCTCGAGCCATTCGAGGAAGGCCCCGCCCGCCGTCGAGACGTAAGTGAAATCAGCGGCCACTCCGGCATGGTTGAGAGCCGCGACGGTATCGCCGCCGCCGGCCACCGAAACGAGCCGGCCGGCCTTCGTGCGCTCCGCCGCGTGGCGGGCTGCCGCGACGGTGCCCTGATCGAAAGGCGGGATCTCGAAGGCTCCGAGCGGGCCGTTCCAGACGAGGGTCGCGGCATCGTTGATCGCCGCCTCGATCCGCTCCACCGATTGCGAGCCGATGTCGAGGATCATCTGATCGTCCGGGATATTGTCGATCCCGTAGGTGTGATTGGCGGCGCCGGCCTTGAACTCGGCGGCGCAGACGCCGTCGACCGGCAACAGGATCGCACAACCGGCCTCCCGCGCCCGCTCGATGATCCGGAGCGCGGTTTCCGAAAGGTCGCGCTCGGCGAGAGATTTCCCGATCCCGAGCCCGGTCGCGTACAGGAACGTGTTCGCCATGCCGCCGCCGATCACGAGGGCATCGACCTTTCCGACGAGGTTCTCGAGCAGATCGATCTTCGTCGAGACCTTCGCTCCGCCGACGACGGCGACGAGCGGCCGGGAAGGCGCCTCGAGCCCTTTCGTCAGCGCGTCGAGCTCGGCCTGCATGGCCCGGCCGGCATAGGCCGGCAGGACGCGGGCAAGCCCCTCCGTCGAGGCATGCGCCCGGTGCGCCGCCGAGAAGGCGTCGTTCACGTAGAGATCGCCGAGCCCGGCGAGTTCCTTCACGAAGGCAGGATCGTTCTTTTCCTCGCCGGCATGGAAGCGCGTGTTCTCGAGAAGCAGGACGTTGCCGTCCGCGAGCTTCGAGACCGCGGCTTCGGCGGCATCTCCGATGCAATCGTCCGCGAAGGCGACCGGCCGGCCGAGTTCCTTCTCGAGGGCTGCCGCCACGGGCCGGAGCGAGTCCTTCGCATCGCGGCCCTTCGGGCGTCCGAAATGTGCGAGGAGCAGGACCTTTCCGCCCTTGTCGGAGATTTCCCGGATCGTCGGCAGGACCCGCTCGATGCGGGTCGTGTCCGTGACGCGGCCATTCTCCATCGGCACGTTCAGGTCCACGCGGACGAGAACGCGCCGGCCCTTCACATCGGCGTCATCGAGAGTCCGGAAGGCGCTCATTCCGCCTCCGTCAGACCAATTTCGCCATGGCGACAGCCGTATCCGCCATGCGGTTCGAGAAGCCCCATTCGTTGTCGTACCAGGACAGCACGCGAACGAGCGTTCCGTCGAGGACTTTCGTCTGATCGAGATGGAAGACCGACGAGTGGGGATCGTGATTGAAGTCGATCGACACGTTCGGCTGTGCCGTGAAGCCCAGGACGCCCTTCAGCTCCTGTTCCGCCGCACGACGGATCGACTCGTTGATCTCGTCCTTCGTGGTCGCGCGCTTGGCGATGAACTTGAAATCCACCACCGAGACGTTCGGCGTCGGGACGCGAATGGCGGTGCCATCGAGCTTGCCGTTCAGTTCCGGCAGGACGAGCCCCACGGCTTTCGCGGCCCCGGTGGAGGTCGGGATCATCGACAGGGCTGCAGCGCGGGCGCGGTAGAGATCCTTGTGGATCTGGTCGAGGGAGGGCTGATCGTTGGTGTAGGAATGCACCGTCGTCATGAAGCCCTTCTCGATCCCGACGGTGTCGTTCAGGACCTTCGCGACGGGCGCAAGGCAGTTCGTCGTGCAGGAGGCGTTCGAGACGACGAGGTGATCCTTCGTGAGCTTGTCGTGGTTCACGCCGTACACGACCGTCAGATCCGCGCCCTCGGCGGGAGCCGAGATCAGGACGCGCTTCGCGCCGGCCTCGAGATGCGCCTTGGCCTTCTCCTTGGAAGTGAAGATGCCCGTGCATTCCATGGCGATGTCGACGCCGAGCTCGCGATGCGGCAGTTGCGCAGGATCCTTGATAGCCGTGACGCGGATGCGCTGGTCATCCACGATCATGAAGTCGCCATCGACCCGAACCTCGCCCGGGAAGCGTCCATGCACGGAATCGAAGCGGAGGAGATGGGCGTTGGTCTCGACCGGGCCGAGATCATTGATGGAGACGACCTGGATGTCCTTGCGTCCGCTCTCCGCGATGGCTCGCAGCACGTTCCGGCCAATACGCCCGAAACCGTTGATCGCGACCTTCACCGTCATCTGTGAGTACTCCTCCTTCAACGAGGCCGCAGGCAGGCCTCACAAGTTGTGCGTGCGCAACACCCGTTCCACCACGGCCTCGGCCGTGATGCCGAAGTGGCGATACAGGTCCTTATAGGGCGCGCTCGCCCCAAAGCTGCTCATCCCGACGAAGATTCCGTCCGGGCCGATCAGCGCATCCCATCCGAAGCGGACGGCTGCTTCGATCGCCACCTTCACCGGAGCCTTCCCGATCACACGGGCGCGCACGCTTTCAGGTTGCGAGAGGAACAAGTCGAGCGAGGGCACCGAGACAACGCGAACGGCAAAGCTTTGTTCGTTCAGGATTTTCTGCGCTGCGAGCGCGATCTCTATCTCTGAGCCGGAGGCGAACAGCGTCGCGCGCGCCTCGCCGGGGGCAGGAGAGATCTCGTAGGCTCCGGCAGAGGAGAGGTTCTCACGCTGCTGCTGGAGCCGCACCGCCGGAACGGTCTGCCGGGTCAGCGCAAGGACGGTCGGGCCGTTCGTGCGCTCCAAGGCCAATTGCCAGCACTCAGCGGTCTCGACGGCATCAGCCGGCCGGAACACGCGCATGTTCGGCATCGCCCGAAGCGCCGCGAGATGCTCGACGGGCTGGTGAGTCGGCCCGTCCTCTCCGAGACCGATCGAGTCGTGCGTCATCACATAGATGACCGGGATCCCGGCGAGCGCCGCAATCCGCATGGCGGGCCGAGCATAATCCGTGAAGACCAGGAAGGTCGCCCCGGCGGGAACGAAGCCGCCGTGGAGGGAGATCCCGTTCATCGCCGCGGCCATCCCGTGTTCCCGGATGCCGTAATGGATGTAGCGGCCCGCGAAGGAGCCGGGCGCGATCGCGGTGATGTCCTTCATCTTCGTGTTGTTGGACGGCGTGAGATCGGCGGAGCCCAGGACAAGCTCCGGCACGGCGCGGGTCAGCACCTCGAGCGCGATCTCGCTTGCCTTGCGAGTCGCGACCGCCTGCGGCTCGGCCACAAGGCGCTCCTTGAGCGTGTTCACCGCCTCGTCGATGCCCTTCGGGCGTATCCCGGCGACTCGCCGCTCGAACTCCGCACGGGTGGCGGAGGGGAGAGCTTCCAGCTTTCCGGCCCAGGCCTTGCGGGCCTCGGCGCCCCGCCGACCGGCCGCGCGCCACGCCTCGGCAATCGCCTGCGGGATCACGAAGGGCTCCTGGGTCCAGCCGAAGGCGGCCTTGGCGCCGGCCAGATCCTCGGCGCCGAGCGGTTCGCCATGCGCTTTCGATGTGCCTGCCTTCTTGGGTGCGCCGAAACCGATCGTGGTCCGGCAGGCGATCAGCACTGGGCGGTCGGATTTGCGCGCCTCCGTGAGGGCGCGATCGATCGCCTCGGGATCATGCCCGTCGACCCGAACTGCCTGCCAGCCGGCAGCCTCGAAGCGCTTTACCTGGTCGACGGAATCCGACAGCGACAGGGGGCCGTCGATCGAGATTCCATTGTCGTCGAAGAGAACGACGAGACGATTGAGCTTCAGGTGGCCCGCGAGCGCGATCGCCTCCTGGCTGACGCCCTCCATGAGGTCGCCGTCTGAGGCCAGCACATAGGTGTGGTGATCGACGAGATCGCCGAATTCGGCGTTCAGCATCCGCTCGGCAAGGGCCATGCCGACGGCGGTGGCGATCCCCTGGCCGAGGGGACCGGAGGTCGTCTCGACGCCGGGCGTCATGAAGTTCTCGGGATGGCCTGGGGTCTTGGATTCGAGCTGCCGGAACCGCTTCAGCTCGTCGATCGTCATGCCCTCCACGCCCGTGAGGTGGAGCAGGGCATACAGCAGCATCGAGCCGTGGCCGGCGGAGAGGATGAAGCGGTCGCGGTCGGGCCAGCGCGGATCGGCTGCGTCATATTTCAGATGACGCGTGAACAGGACGGTCGCGATGTCGGCTGCGCCCATTGGCAGCCCGGGATGGCCGGACTTTGCGCGCTCGACCGCATCCATGGCGAGCACACGGACAGCATTCGCCATGTCGACATGAGGCACGCCACCGGCGGGATGAGAGGTCGTCAAGGTGGTGTTTCCCACAAAAATCGGGGCGGCCGGGCCGCGGCCGCGTCAGGGGCGGGGTTCCTTAACACGCGGGATGGGTGTGTCAAAGCTTGGCCGCTATGCGCCGACGCCGCGGCGGCCGGTGCTGCGAGGTGCTCAGCGAGGAGGTGTCCGAGCTGGGAGAGGACAACAAGGCAGCGGAGTAACCGGGCTCAAAGGCAGGCCGAGGTCGTGACGACCGGGAGAAGAGTCCACAGTGTGGCGACCAGGGCGGTGATGGCCAGCGTCAGGCTCACCCCGCGCACGAAGGCCGAGCGCGAGGCGAAGCGGGGCGAGCGCAGGGCAAGGAGAAAGGCGGACTGAAGCGCGACGGCAGCGGCCCAGGCCGCCGTCATGGCGATGCGGCCCGCAGCGAGGTCGAGGCCCGCTTCGGCCCAGCGGTCCGAGCAGACGAGGCCCTGGAGCCCGTAGACGGCGCTGAAGGCGGCGAGCCACGCCGTGAGCGGGACCGAGATGCGGAGAATGTCGGTCACATTAGCATTCCCGGCAGCCAGGCGACGGCAAGACCCAAGAGCGCCGCGGCGACGGTGTAGTCCGACCAGAGCCGCACGACCCTCGCCTCGCCGATACGCCGGGCCGAGAGGTAGCCGGCGGCCGTGCGCAGCGCGAGGTACACCGTCATGAGTCCTGCGACGGTCGCGTGAAAGATGACGTAGCCCGCTATCACCCAAAGCGTGGCGTCGTAGGCATGGGCGTCGGGGGCCGTTCGCGCGAGCACCGTGACGGCGGCAGCTCCGAGCGCGGCGAGGCCCGCGAGGCTCAGGAGTAGGCCCAGCCAAGGCTCCCCGTCGCGGCGGAGCGCGCGGTCGGCAAGGCGAATGCCCCCTAAGGCCAGAGCCGCGCCGCCAAGCGCCAGCAGCGGTCCAGGCAGGCCAGGCTCAAGCCAAGCGGGTGGCGGCCAGTTCGGCGCTACCGTCCAGAGGAAGGCGTAGCCGAAGAGGAGCGAGCCAAAGAACACCCCGTCGGCGAGGAGCAGGAACAGCGACCCCCACCAACCCGGCGGCCGTTCCACCTCCGGGGCGGGCGGCAGGGCAAGCCCATGCCCTACGGGCTGCGGACTCTGGTCCTCACGGCTCCCCAGGCTCCAGGCCCACCAGGCTGCAAGCGCCGCCACGCCCAGGACCGAAAGCGGCACGAGCCAGTAAGCCTTGACCAGCATCCCGACGAAGAGGCCCCCGGTGACGAAGGCCATGACGACGGGCAGCGCCGTATTGGTCGGGAAGATGACGAGGGAGCTCGGCCGTCCGCTCGCGATCTCAACCGTCAGGATCTCGCGCAGGCCGCTGCCCGGGTTTCCGAGATATCCCTCGCCGCGCGCGATGCGCACGGGCAGGTCGGGGCTGTCGTAGAGAGGATTGCGGCTGTGGACCTCGGGAATCGAGGCGAGATTGTAAGGGGGCGAGGGCGCCGGCATGGCCCATTCCAGCGTTCCCGCCCGCCAGGGATTGCGGCGGCCCCGGACTGCTACGGCCACGTTCACCCCCACATCGATGAGCACCAGCGCGAAGCCGATCGCCATGACGAAGCCGCCGATCGAGGCCAGGAGGTTGATGAGCTCCCACCCTGACCCGGATTCAATGCTGTCGATCCGCCGCCGCATCCCAAGGAGGCCCGCCCAGTGCAGGAGCAGGAAGGTTCCGTGGAAGCCCAGCACGATGAGCCAGAACGCCGTCTCGCCCAGCTTGAAGTAGCGCTTCCGCCCCGTGAAGTGTGGCAGCCAGTAATAGAGCCCGGCGAGCATCGGGAAGACAAAGCCGCCGACCAGGACATAGTGGAGATGCGCCACGACGAAGTAGGTGTCGTGCGACTGCCAGTCGAAGGGCACCACCGCCACCATGACGCCGGTGAGCCCTCCCATCACGAAGGTCGCGAAGAAGGCGAGAATCCAGAGCATCGGCAGGTGCATCTCGGGCCGACCCTTCCAGATCGTCCCGATCCAGGCGAAGATCTGCACCCCCGTGGGCACCGCCACCAGCGTCGAGGCGGCCGAGAAGAAGGCCAGCCCCATGTGCGGGATGCCGGTCGCATACATGTGGTGGACCCAGATCCCGAAGCTCAGGACCCCGAGGGCGACGGCGGCCGCCACGATCCAGCCGTAGCCCAGCAGCGTCGTGCGCGCCATCACCGGCAGGACCGTGGAGATGACGCCTGCGGCGGGCAGGAAGATGATGTAGACCTCCGGATGGCCGAAGAGCCAGAACAGGTGCTGCCAAAGGATGGAATCGCCCCCGGCCTCGGCCTGGAAGAAGGGCATCCCGAAGGCGCGCTCGAACTCGAGCAGGATCGAGCCCAGGATCAACGGCGGAAAACCCGTCAGGATCATCACCGCCACGACCAGCATGTACCAGGCGAAGATCGGCAGCTTGTCGAGCGACATGCCGGGCGCGCGGTAGAGGAGCACTGTCACAATGATCTCGACCGATGCCGAGATCGCGGAAATCTCCACGAAGGTGATCCCGAGGAGCCAGAAGTCCGAGTTGATGCCCGGCGAGCCGAGGGTCGAGGAGAGCGGCGGGTACATGAACCAGCCGCTGTCGGGCGCAATCCCGGCGAGGAGCGAGAAAATCAGCAGTGAGCCTCCGAAGGCGTAGCACCAGAAGCCGAAGGCGCTGAGCCGGGGAAAGGCCAGGTCGCGCGTCCCGAGCATCTTGGGCAGGAGATAAACCGTCAGCCCCTCGAAGAGCGGGATCGCGAACAGGAACATCATGATGGTCCCGTGCATCGTGAAGACCTGGTTGTAGACCTCAGGTCCCATGAAGGCCGAGCGCGGAGAGGCGAGCTGCCCACGGATCAGCATCGCGAGGATGCCGCCGATCGCGAAGAACGTTACCGCCGCGGACAGAAACATCAGCCCGATATCGTTGTTGTTCACGGTCGTGAGCTTGCCGCGCCAGCCCGGCCGGGAGGCCCAGATGCGTTCGAGCTCGCGGTGGCGGCGCAGAGCGTTCATCGAGCGTTTCCCCGGAGGAAGGAGTCCCAGGCGGCCTCGTCATGCGCCCGCACGGTGAAGCGGTGCTTGGTGTAGCCCCGTCCGTTGAACTCGGCGCCGACGCCCGCGTAGTCGCCCGGCGCATGCGCCTCGATTCGCAGGACGTTCACATGGCCCGGGATCGCGTCGAGCTTTCCCGCGAGGCGGGGTACCCAGAAGCTGTGGATCACGTCGGCCGAAGCGATTTCCACGTTCACCGGACGACCGGCCGGAATGTGGAGGATGCCGTCGGTCGCATGCCCCGGCGCGTCGGCATAGGTGAAGCGCCACTCCCATTGGGTTCCCAGGGCCCCGACGGTCACGACATCCGGTCCCGCCCGAGGCAGGAGCCGCTCCCCGACATAGAGTGCATAGGCGGTCAGGGCGGCCAGGATCGTGAGCGAGAAGCCGAGACCGAGGCCCCGGATCCAGATCCGTTCGCGCCGGATGTCCGCCTCGGGCCCGGACGGTCCCTCACCGCGGCGGAACGCCAGCACGAGCAGGATCATGACGAGCAGGAAGATCGCAGCCGCCCCGGTCAGCATGACCCACCACAGGGTGGCGATGGTGCCGGCGGCGGGTCCGGCCGGGTGGACGGTCGAGAGGGACTCCTGGCAACCCGCCAGCGCGACGGGCGTTAGGACCCCGGCCAGACCCCGCAGGAGACACCACCCGTGGCTGAGACTCGGATCCAGACCCAGGACGAGACGCTCGTCGACCCGGTCGCCCAGAGCCCCGGCTTCGACGAAACCGGGTCGATGATCGCGGTCGCGGGCCATCCGATCCATGCCATGACTGTGGCCTTCCCCATCGCGCTGACCTTCTGCAATTTCGGCGCGGACGGGTTCTACTGGTGGACCGGCGACGTATTCTGGGCACGGGCCGGCGTATGGGCGGCGGGGATGGCCTTCCTCATCGGCCTTGCCGCGGCCGCCTCGGGTACGATGGAGCTGCTGATGGTCCCCGGCATCCGCGCGAGGGCCTCCGCCTGGACCCATGCCGCGATTGCGGTTGCGCTCCTGTCGGTCCTGGGCGCGAACTGGGGCTACCGACTTTACGGCTACGAGACGGCGGTGCTGCCTTACGGCATCCTGCTGTCGGGCTTCTGTGTCGTCATGGTGGGCGCAACAGGGTGGCATGGCGGCAAGCTCGTCTTCGACTATCGCCTGGGCACGTCGAACGGGAGCTGACCGCCCCTGGGCTCCATGAGCCAGTCCGGCAGCGGAATCTTCTCCAGCTCGGGCTTGGCCAAGACCAAGATCAGGATCGCGAGGACCGGGACCAGCAGGAGGAGCAACGGAACGAGAGGCTCGGGCGTCTGGTGCTCTCCTTCGTTCTCGGCCACGGCGACGATCGTGTGGCCGACCCAGGCGTGGAAGCCGATGAGCAGCGCAACGAAGACGAGCTTCGCGAACATCCAGACGACGAAGACTTCTCGCAGGAAGATCAGGAGGGTACCCGCGGCGATGGCGACCAGGGCGGCCGGGGTGACGACCGCGGTGTAGCCGTAATGGGACGCCAGCCTGATCCGAGTGTAGTCGGCTTGTCCGATCGCCGGGTCGTGTCGGGCCAGCATCAGGGGCAGCGCGAAAAGTCCCGCGCACCAGAGCACCAAGGCCGCGATATGGAGCGCCTTCAGATACGGGATCGCGCCGACGAGCCACGGGATCATGCGAGGCCTTGCGCCATCGTCTGCCATCCCCGGCGTGCGACGAGAGCTCCCCAGGCGACGAAGGGGAGGCCAGCCGGGACCCACATGATGAGGCCGCCCAACTGCTGATCGCCGAGCGGCGTGAAGCCCCAGTCCAGGGGCGCGACCGCATGGATTGCGTAGAGGGCCTCGGGCGCGAAGGTGAGGAGGGCCCCGAGGAGCGCCATCTGCATGTAGCCGCCCAGAACCCCGAGGAGGCCCACGCCTGGTGCCTGTCCGCAGTGGAGGACCGTCCGCCAGAAGGCGAAGGCCGAGCCGAGGAGCGTCGCCTGCATCGTCCAGTAGGCCGCCACGTTCGACAGCGCCAGGTTGTAGGCCGGCGGCCAGTGCCAGGCCCAGAGCACTGCCGTCGCGACGAGGAGCGGCACCGCCGGGGACCTCGGCCTGCGTCCCGGCCAAGCGAGCGCGAAAAGCGGTGTGGCCACCGCCACGAGCAGGACGTGGTGTACCACCCGCGCCGAGAACAAAGCCGCCGAGAGCGCACAAAGCGGGGAGACGAAAGCCACCATGAGCACTGCCACGGCGAGCGCCCCTGCCCTGTTCCGACCCGCCGCGAGGACTAGGAGCCCCAGCGCCAGGAGCAGCGCCGGGTCGAGGTTCCAGCGCAGCCAGATATCCGCCGGGAGGGGCGCCGGGCCGCAATAGGTCCCTTCCAGCGCCTCCATCATGCGCCTGCCCCGTCGGCGCGGATGCGAACGGGCACGCCCTTGCAGGCAGGGGTGTTGGGCGGACCGTCGTGATAGCCCACGGGGATCAGCGGATTGGCCTCGGGATAGCAGGCCGAGACGCAAGTGTCCGGCAAATCGTAGGGTATGACCCTCAGCTCCTGCACCACCCGCTCGGCGCCGTCCTGCACCGCGCCTTCGAGCCCCACCACCTGCTCCTCCGAGAGGCTCGTCACGCCGGAGCGCGCCATTGCCTCGGTGATCGTCGGCCCGGCAGGCGTGGTGCGGTCGCTCACGGTGCGTCCTCCCTCTTTGTGGTGCCGTGCCCGCGGTCAGGCGTGCCGCATGATCTCGCGCAGGGCGTCACGCGTCTTCTCCATGCGTTGCCACTTGACCCCGACCACCGGGAACTGCGCGCCGAAAGCGAGGCTCATGACGCCGTTCACCTGGTCCAGGGCCTCGCGCAGCTCCGGCCTCTCCTCTCCCGCGCGCCGACGGGCGATAAGGTCGTCGCGCCAGCGCACCAGGAGCCGCATGACTTCCGACATGCGCTGATGCGCCTCCTCGCGCGGCTTCTCGTCGATGAGCTGGTCGAGAATGCGGAGAGCCTCCAGGCCGAGGCGGAGGTCATCGTCACGCATGGCGGTCATCCGGCATGATGGCTCGCGCCACGGGCTTGCCCGAGCGCCGCAGGGGCAGCGCCTGCGGACGCTCCGCCGGCGGGAGCCGGCGCGGCTGCGCGAAGCCGAGGTAATCGGTCGGCCAGATCGCCGTGGCATCGCCTGCCTGCTTGATGGCATGGCGCATCATGAAGCCGCCCGCCAACGTTCCCATAGCGGCGATCATGGAGAGCGCGAGAGACGGCCGCCTGGCCAAGGCGTTGAGGGCGTGGCACGCGAGCGGCACACCGTAGCCGACCACCTTGGCGGCGGTATCGAGGCGGCCTTCTGGCGTCCGGCTCAACACCGCGTCCACCTTCTCCTCCCGGTAGCGCCGCTTGGACAGCATGGACGCCGCAAGACCCGTGGCCGTGGCTAGGAAAGCGAGGCGATCGAGGCGGTCGGCGCTCCGCGCCCGACCTGCGGCGCGCTCGACGAGCGACAGCGCCGCCGCGCCGGAGGCGATGCCGGAGCTTGCGAACTGCACCGCGATGGACTGAGTGGCCGACGCCCACAGCGGCGTCGAGGTGCCCGACAGGAGCGAGGCCGTGTAGGTCGTCATCAGCGCGCCCGTCACGGCGGCAGGGCCTTGCGCGAGGTCGGCGACCGCGCCGACCGCGCGTCCCCAGCGCGTCCCGTCCGGGGCCCATGCGCCAGCCGCAGTCGCGGCGCTGAAGGCGCCGAATCCCGTCAGGACGAAGCTGCCGATCGACAAAGGCGACGTGTGCCGGAAGATGCGCAGCATGTTGTACCAGCGATGCGGCGTCTTCAGGTCCATGATCAGGAGCGGGGCTCCGACGAGCGTTCCGGCGAGGCCGATGGTACGGCCCGCGCGGACGACGCCGCGCATGTCTCTCCCGCCGCCAGCACGGACGACCGAAGCGATAACCTGCGCGCCGCCGGATGTCCCCGCGATCGCCATGTAGAGAGTGACCTTCCAGCTCCACGGCGATGGCTTCAGGGCCGGCATGCCGTAGTAGCTCGTGCCATCGTAGCGGACGGCGGAGTGGCCCTCGACGGGCGGGGACGGAGGGTGTGCGTTGGTGCGGTCGAGCACGGCTCAGCTCCGCTCGCGCGCCGAGAGGAGGCCGAAGGCGGCCGCCGCGAGGCCCACGACGGCGGCGATGCCGGCGCCGAGCGAGGGCGGAACCCGGTCGGCGGGACGGGTCGGGGCGCGCGGCAGGTTGTAGACTTCCGGCTCGTCGGTGAGGAGGAAAAAGGCGTTGAGGCGGTCGAGGCCGCCGCTCGCACCCGCGTGCCCAGGCGCGCCATAGAGATAGGCGGTGCCGACGCCGCGCCCGCGCAAGTCGTCGACGCGGCGCTCGGCCCGTGCGACAAGCTCGTCCACCTCACCGAATTGGATCGAGTCGGTCGGGCAGGCTTTGGCGCAGGCCGGCTCGAGCCCACCCTTGAGGCGGTCGTAGCAGAGCGTGCATTTGTGCGCCTTGCCGTCGTCCGTATCGAGCTCGACGACTCCGAATGGGCAGGCCGGGACGCACGCCCCACACCCATTGCAGATATCTTGCTGGACGACGACAGTGTCGAACTCGGTGCGGAAGATCGAGCCGGTCGGGCAGGCCTCGAGGCATGGCGCCGGGCTGCAGTGTTTGCAGACGTCGCTCATCATCAGCCAATTGCTCTGGAACGGCGCCATCTCGGTGGCACGCGCGCCGTCGTGGCCGATCTTCTCGACGAAGAGCACGTGGCGCCAAGTGTTGGCGCCGAGGTCGCCGGTATTGTCGTAGCTCATCCCCGTGAGCCCGACATGATCGGCCGGCAGCGCGTTCCATTCCTTGCACGCCACCTCGCATGCCTTGCAGCCGATGCACAGGGTCGTGTCGGTGAAGAAGCCATACGATTTTCCTGGCTCGACGACGGCACCGGCCGTCAGTTCCGCCTCGTCCGGGATGACGTGGTCGAACAGGGATTCGGAATAGTCGAGAGCGCGAGGGTGGACGTTCATGGAGCGGGCTCCTCACGGGGCGCGGGGCCGCCCTGCCGCGCCAGCCGTCCCTTGCGCAGGTTGCAGGTGAGCGCCTTGTTTTCGTGCATCGAGGTGTTGACGTCGCCCACCACCGCCGTCAGCACGTTCATGATGTCGCCGGTGGCATAGCCCTTCCACCCGTAATGCCAGGGCATGCCGATCTGGTAGACGCGCTGGCCGCCGAGCTGGAACGGGCGTAGCCGCTCGGTGACGAGCGCGCGCGTCTCGACCTCGCCGCGGGCGGTCGACAGCACCACCCAGTCGAGATTCTCAATGCCCAGTTCGCGGGCGAGCTCCGGGGGTATCTCGGCGAAACCCTCGGGCTGCAGCTCCGCCGTGGTTGGCACGATGCGGGTCGGGGTGCCGCCGGAATGGTGTTCGGTCAGGCGGTAGCTCGTCAGCGCGTAGGGGAAGCGTGGGTCGCCGACCTCGTGCAGGGGATTGTTGTCGCGCCTGTATTTCTTTGCCACCGGGCTGCTCTGGCGGCCGTAGAGCGGGTTATGGACTGGCGACTCGATCGGCTCGTAATGAGTCGGCAGCGGCCCGTCCTTGAGTCCAGCCGTAACGAAGAGGGCGCTGCGCCCATCCGCCATCATGACGAAGGGGTCGTCGCCGCCGATCGCCTCCGTCCCGGTGACCTTACCTGACCAATCGGGCCTGTAGTCCGGCCGCTTCTTCTCCTCGAAGTCGATCGAGTCCGTGCCGATCCACTTCTCCTTTTCCTCGTCCCACCAGACGAGTTTCTTTTTCTCCGACCACGGCTTGCCGGCGGGATCGGCAGACGCCCGGTTGTAGAGGGTGCGGCGGTTGGCGGGCCAGGCGAAGGCCCAGCCAAGATGGGTGCCGGGGCCGTCAGGGCCGTCGGGCTTACGAGAGCGGGCCTGGTTGTGGTTCTCCTTCGGGAACACGCCGCAGTACATCCAGCTGCCGCAGGCGGTGGAGCCATCGTCCTTGAGCTCCGTGAATTCGGCGAGCTGCCGGCGGTCGGCGACCGTATAGCCGTTGATCTCCCTGAGCACTGCCTCGGCATCCGGCTCGCCGCGCTCGTCCATCATCGGGTAGTCGAGCGTGATCCGTCGGAGCGGCTCGTCACCTGGTTCCGTGCTGTCCGCGTAAAGCTCCTTCAGACGCCTACCAAGGTGGTAGACGAACCACAGCTCGGAGCGGTTGTCGCCCGGCCCCTCGACAACCTGGTCATGCCACTGGACGAGACGATGGGTGTTCGTGAAGGTGCCGGCCTTTTCACCCGCGAGCGATCCGGGCATGAGAAAGACCTCCGTGCCGATCTCCTCCGGGCGTGCCTTGCCGTTCCGCACGAGCCGGCCGTCCTTCCAGAAGCTGGCACTCTCGGTCTCGGCGATTTCGCGCACGACGAGCCAGTCGAGCTTGCCAAGGCCCTCCTCGATCATGTCGGAGTTGCTGCCGCCGATCACCGGATTTTGGCCCATGAGGAAGAGCCCGCGGATCAGCCCATCGTGGATTGCCATGGTCATCGGCAATTGCGAATGGTCAGCGACGATCTTCGGCAGCCACTGGTAACCGAATTCGTTGGCTGGGGTCGCGGCGTCGCCGTACCAGGCTTTGAGGAGACTGATGAAGTATTTGGGGAAGTTGTGCCACCAGCCGGTCGGCACGGTTTCAACCTTGAGATACTCCTCGAGCGTGTCGTGCGGCCGGCCAGCGTGCGGCTGCGGAAGGTAGTTCGGCAGCATGTTGTAGAGGGTCGGGATGTCGGTCGAGCCCTGGATGGAGGTGTGACCCCGTAGCGCCAGGATACCCCCGCCCGGACGCCCGATATTGCCGAGAAGCCCCTGGATGATGGCGGCAGCGCGGATCATCTGCACGCCGGTGGAATGGTGCGTCCAGCCTACCGCATAGCAGAAGGCGCCGGTGCGCTCGGCGCCGGAATTCTTCGCCAGCGCCTCGGCCACCTTGACGAAGGTCTCCTTGGGGCAGCCGGTGACGCGCTCGACCATCTCGGGCGTATAGCGGGCGTAGTGGCGCTTGAGGATTTGGTAAACGCAGCGTGGGTGTTGGAGTGTCTTGTCCTCCGAAGGCGGGCGCTCCGTGAGGCGTTGGCTGCCCTCGCTGAAGGATTCCGAGGAGTCGAGGTAATGCTCGGCAAGGGCAGAGGGCACCGTCATGCCCTCGTACTGCCAGGAGTCGCCCTGGTATGACTGCTTCTCCTCGTCCCAGCCCGAGAACACGCCGTCGCCCTCGTCAGCATCCTTGAATTCGTCGGTGATGATGGTGGCGATGTTGGTGTAGTTGAGGGCGTATTCCCTGAACCACAGGTCGTTCTGGAGGATGTAGTTGATGATGCCGCCCAGGAAGGCGATATCCGTCCCGGCCCGAACAGGGGCGTAGATGTCGGCCATGGCCGAGGTGCGCGTGAAGCGTGGGTCGGCGTGGATGACCGTCGCGCCCTTCTCCTTCGCCTGCATGACGAAGCGAAAGGCGATCGGGTGGGCCTCGGCCATGTTCGAACCCATCACGACGACACAGTCGGAATTGGCAAGATCCCACTGCGCCAGGGTGGCGGCGCCACGTCCGAAGGAGGTGCCCAAACTGGGCACCGAGGAGGAGTGTCAGACCCTGGCCTGGTTCTCGATCCACACCAAGCCGAGCCCGCCCCCGAACACCTTCTTGATGAGGTAGTTCTCCTCATTGTCGAGGGTAGCACCGCCGAGGCTGGCCATGCCGAGCGTGTGATTGACGATGTCGCCACTCGGCAGCTTGTGCACGAAGGTCTCGTCGCGGGTGCGCTTGGCCAATTGCGCGATGCGCTCCATGGCCCAGGCGAGCGGCTTCTCCTCCCATTCCGTAGCATAGGGGGCGCGGTACTTCACCTTGGTGAGGCGGTTCGGGTTGGCGAGGAGCCCGAATGTGGCGGCGCCCTTCGGGCACAGGGTGCCCTGGTTGATGGGGCTGCGCGGGTCGCCCTCTACGTGGATGAGCTTGCCGTTCTTGGCGTACAACAGCTGGGCGCAGCCGACCGCGCAATAGGGGCAGATGCTCGTGCCGACCCGGTCGGCCTCCTCCAAGCGCGGCCGCAAGCCTTCCGACATGGTGCTGCGGGCGGCATCACGGCGATGGTCCTGGCCAGCGAGCTGGCGCGGCAGCGACCAGTCGCGCAGGAAGCCGGCCACGGTGTCGGCAAGGCCGCGGCGCTTGATGGTCATCTCGGCTCTCCCATGGCTTGAGCCTCGGTGAGGCGATGGGCGACGCCCGCGAGGATGTGCTCGGCGTCAGTAAAATGTACGACGACGGGAGTTTGCGCGTGCTGGAGCCCGGGCAAATCCTGCGGCTCGAGATCGGCGTCAGACGCAAGGAGGAACAGCTTCGACCGGCCGTCCGGCGTCACGAGCCGGAAGCGGCCTTCCTGAACCACCGTCACGATACCCTCGATCTGCTGCATGCAGCCCCGTCCCCGTCGCGATAGCTCCGCAACGATCCGTTACGCCGATGGTTCCTCGACGGAATTGGAATCGAGGACGGCATTCCGAGCCACGACATCTGCTCGCGGGTGTGCCTGCTGCTTGGTCCTGTGCAGTTCCACGCCTGTCTCTTGAGCTTCATGTGCGCCTTCGCGGAGGGCTGCGCGCGAGCCCGCGTAGGGCAAGATGGAGGGCGAGCCTGATGGGATGACACCTATCTCGTCACCTCCTCGCCAAGGTCGCGGAAATCCGAATGCGATCGTCCTGGGATCGCAAGCCGATGCAATTGCCCGATCGTGGATCGCAGCCTAGGTTCTGACCGATTCCGGAGGTTCGATGACATCAGCGCTCGACGAAGCCATGCGGCGGCTCGAAGGCTCACTCGGCTTGCTCGAGGTCACCGTGATGAGACGCCTCGAGGCGGATAAACGCCGGGGCGATCTCGAAACCGAACTGCAGATCATGCAGGACGATCGCGCACGGCTCGCTCTCGAACTCGACGGCATGCTGGCGCGCCTGCAGCGGGCCGAGGCGGCTGCCGCTGATGTCTCGGAGCGAGTGGAGCGGGCCTCCGCTGCCATCGAGAGCGTCCTGGACGAGACCGGTGACGGCGAGCGCGAGTGATGAGGGGCGCATGCCACAGGTGACCGTCAATATCGCAGATCGAACCTACCGGATCGCATGCGGAGAGGGGGAGGAGCAGCATCTCGAGAGGCTCGCTGCCTTTTATGACGCCAAGATCGGAGAGATGCGGCAGGCCTTCGGCGAGATCGGCGACATGCGCCTCATGGTGATGGCGGCCATCGCGATCGCCGACGAACTCGGCGAGGCGAAACGCAGGATCGAGGCGCTCGAAGGAGAGCAAAAGCAGGCAGGCCCCGAAAAGGATCAGAATGGTGCCGTCGAGGCGCGCGTGGCCGAAAGCATCAACCGCGTCGCCGAGCGCCTGGAACGGCTCGCGCGGGCATTCGGGACGAGCGGGGGTGGGTAGGTTTGCGTCTGTGCGGGAGGCGGGTCGCCCGGCTCATCTAAAATTTGCGCGCCTGCAAATCGCTTCTCTCACGCCATGCCCCTTCCCCCGACTCACTCCAGGCCCTACATTGCGAATGCGGGGCTGCGGGGTGCGTCAGGAGTTCTTTATTCCCCGGGGCCTTATCGATCCTCTCGGGAGCTGTACCTGTCCTGGTTCGTGGACCGGGACACACGGCGCCCACCTACGTTGTAGGTTTCCCGGGATCGATTCTCCAACGGCCATCGTGGCTCCGCACTGAATTCATGGCCGAATCCGAACCTTCCCAAATCAAGGCGGCTCTTCGCCGGGCCGCGCTGCAGAGGCGCGACGGCCTCGACGCGCCATGGCGGGCACGGGCCTCCGCTGCGATCACCGCAGCTGCTTTGGCGCTTCCCGATCTCGATACTGGCCCGGTCAGCGGGTTCTGGCCCATCCGCAGCGAGATCGATTGCCGTGATCTCCTCTGGCAGCTCCACGAGCGCGGTCTCGAACTGTGTCTTCCGGTCGTCGATCGAGGCCGGCAGGTGTTCCGCCGCTGGACGCCTGGAGATGCGCTCGAGTCCCGAGGCTTCGGGCTGAGCGAGCCTCCCGATACCGCCCCGATCATCGACCCGCGGGTCTGCCTCGTGCCGCTTGCAGCTTTCGATCGGAGAGGCGGGCGTTTGGGCTACGGAAAAGGCTATTACGATCAGGCCCTCGGCGACCTCTCCCGGCATGGGCACGTGACCGCGATCGGGCTTGCCTTTTCGGTGCAGGAGGTCGACAGGGTGCCGGTCGAACCCCACGACCAGCTCCTCGACCTCATCATCACCGAGCGCGAAGTCGTCCGACCTGCGGCCTCGCCGCACGGCCTCCGGGATACCCCAACGATCTGAAACCGAGCTCCTCATGCGCCTTTTGTTCCTCGGCGATATCGTCGGCCGGCCCGGACGCACCGCCGTCATCGAGCGCCTCCCGGAGCTGCGGGAGCGCTGGCAGCTCGACTGCGTCGTGATCAATGGCGAGAACGCGGCCGGCGGGTTCGGGATCACGGAGGTGATCTGTGAGGAGGTCCTCGGGGCGGGCGCCGATGCGATCACGCTCGGCAATCACTCCTTTGATCAGCGCGAGGCGCTCGTCTTCATCGAGCGGCAGCGGCGTCTCCTGAGGCCCGCGAACTACCCGCCGGGAACGCCGGGACGGGGAGCGACTCTCATCGACACCCGATCGGGCCAGCGGGTGCTCGTCATCAGCGTGATGGGGCGGCTGTTCATGGATCCGCTCGACGACCCGTTCGCGGCTCTGGATCGAGAACTCGAAGCCTGTCCCCTCGGCCGTGTGGCCGATGCCGTGATCGTCGATGTCCACGCGGAGGCCACGAGCGAGAAGGAGGCCATCGGGCACTATCTCGACGGACGGGTCAGCCTCGTGGTCGGGACGCACACCCATGTTCCGACAGCCGATCATCGGATTCTGGCCGGCGGCACGGCTTATCTGTCGGATGCCGGCATGTGCGGCGACTACGATTCCGTGCTCGGAATGCAGAAAGAGGAGTCGATGCGCCGCTTCCTGCAAAAGACTCCGGGACCGCGCATGGAGCCGGCCCTCGGGGCGGGAACGCTGTCCGGGATCGCCGTCGAGACCGACGACGCGACAGGCCTTGCGCGACACGTCGCCGCCGTCCGCCTCGGCCCCTGGCTCGCGGAATCCGTTCCGACATTCTGGGAGCGGTGAGTCGCTCTACACGCAGGCATCGACGCTGCCCATCTAGGCGCGGAACCAGGAGTATCGGGTGCAGGTCGAGACCGGAACCGTAACCAGACGAAGCCGCAAGTCCGATCGGGCAGCCGAGGTCGAGCAGGTCGCAACGGGAGAAGGGCACCAGAGCGTGTCCACGGTGCTGCGGGAGGTCGTCGAAGCCAGCCGCGGCGAGAACATCACGATCCGCGAGATCGTCGAGGCCTTCGGCGACCGCGCCTTCGGCTTCCTGCTGATCCTGTTCAGCCTGCCGAACTGCGTGCCCGCGCCGCCGGGCGTAGCCGGGATCGTGGGGACGCCGGTGCTGATCTTTGGGATCCAGATGATGCTCGGCCATAGCCGGCCCTGGCTTCCTGCTTTCATTCTCAGGCGCAGCATCTCGGTTGCCACGTTCCGCCGCGTCATCGACGTCGCGGAGCCGCGTCTCAAGAAGCTCGAAGCCTATTGCCGCCCCCGCTACACTTGGGCCTTCGGGCCGACGGGGGATCGGCTCATGGGATTTTTCGCCATTCTCGTGGCGGTCTCGGTCCTGATCCCTTTTCCGGGAACGAACTTCCCGCCGTCGCTCGCCCTGGTGATCGCCTCCGTGGCCGTCATGGAGGAGGATGGCATTCTTCTTCTCGGAGGGCTTCTCGTTGGCCTTGCCGGGCTGGCCTACACGGCGACTGTGACCGGCGCCGCTTTCCATCTCGTCGAAGCCGCGCTGACGGGCTGGTTCGGCTCTTGATGCCGGTGAGTGGAACCACCTGCGACGGGACCGGCGGCTCTCCTCGTCCTGATCTCGCGCGAGCGGGTCGAGCCCTCTTGAGTGAGGCCTTGCATGGCGTTCGAGAGGATCAGTGAACGTCTCTCCCGTGTTCTTGCCGAAACCATCGATGCGGTCACGGTTCGGAAAGTCCTCGCAAGCTTCGGTCGGGAGGCTCTAACCCTCCTTGTCGTACTGCTCCTTTTGCCGAATGCCTTCTTGGCCCCACCGGTATTGGCCGGGATCTCAGTGGGGCCGGTTGCCCTCTTCGGCGTGCAACTCCTTCTCGATCGAGAAGAGCCATGGCTTCCGCAGAGTCTTCTCGACAAGGCGATCCCAAAGGCGGCTATCGAACGGCTGATGGCGCGGGCCGGTCCCGTCCTGGATCGGCTCGAAGCAAGAAGCCGCGCTCGCCTGCCGATCCTGACCGGATCGATCGGGCGCAGAGTCTTCGGCCTCTTCGCGGTGCTCGCGGCAGCCATCGTGATCCTGCCCATACCCGGTACGAACGTGCTGCCAGCTATCGGCATCATGCTCATGGGGATGGGGCTGATCGCTCGTGACGGCCTCCTTGTACTGATCGGGATCCTCTGCAGCATCTCCGGGCTCGCCGTGGCCTTTGCGGCCGCAGGCCTCGTCCTGCAAGCGATAGATTGGTTGGTGAGGGCCTGAAATCAGTCGCGCTCGAGGAGTTCGAAAGTCAGATTCTCGAGAGTACCCTGCGCGTCCGGCCCGTCGGCCGGCCGGAACACCGCGACGGTGCGGACCCGGCTTCCGGAGCCCGCATGGTAAATCGCGCACGTGCTTCCCGGCCCTTGGCCGGTGTGTCCGACGATCGGCCCCTGCGGTCGGCCGCTATCTCCCATGACTCCGAGCCCATAGCCCGGCTGGCGAAACGGACGCCCCGGAATGGGCTCGCCCACCACATGGAGGTCGAGCATGGCGCGGCGCAGGTCGTGGGGCAGGAAATCCCTGAGGAGCAACCGGTGGAGCAGGCGCGCAGCCTCGCGAGGCGATCCGACAAGGAGGCCGTGATAGACCCAGCCGGGATGGTAGCGCCGCGCATTGCCCCAGGAGGTATCGTCGAGATCGGCGGGGACTTGCGCAAGGCAGACACTCTCGAGATCCAGAGGGTCGAACACGAGATGCCGGAGGGCATCCGCAAGGTTCTCGCCTGTCGCTTCCTCCAGGATGCGGCCGACGAGCAGATAGCCGATATTGGAGTAGGACCAGCCCCGACCCGGTAGGAACAGGAGCGTCGCCGCATCGGCCCGGGCCAGCATTTCCTCCATAGGCCAGGGCTCGTCATGGTGGGCAAGGGCCGCCTTGTAGTCCTCCAACCCGCCGTAATCCGGAAGACCGGCCGTGTGCTGCAGGAGCTGCCGCAGGGAGAAGGGGCGACCGTGCAAACTGTCGAGATTCAGCCTGCCATCCCGCACGAGGGCCAGGGCGGCAGCTGCGAGCACGGTCTTCGTGAAGCTCCACCACGGAGCAGGCCGGTCCGGCAGCGAGCCGAATCCGCCTTCGTCCGGGCCTTCGAGCCCGGCGATGAGCGTTTCCGCATCTAAACCTGCCAGGATTGCTGCGGTGTCCCTCATACGTTTGGCTTCTCGGGCATCAACGCCTCCTACTGGATCTTGGTCGGGCCTCTTGGCGGGGCGAGGGCGCGGGCTCTATAACCCCGGCACCTCTTCGTCACCTGCAGTCGTCGGGCCACCCTTCTGAAGAGGGCGTGCCGCCTCGACCCATGGAGCCTTCGATGGCTGGACATTCGCAATTCAAGAACATCATGCATCGCAAAGGGCGCCAGGACGCCCAGCGCTCCCGCCTATTCTCGAAGCTCGCACGGGAAATCACCGTCGCGGCCAAGTTGGGCACGCCCGACCCGGCGATGAACCCGCGCCTTCGCGCCGCGATGCTTGCAGCCCGCGCCGAGAACATGCCGAAGGACAACATCCAGCGTGCCATCAACAAGGCGACCGGAGGCGAGGGTGAGAGCTACGAGGAGATCCGCTACGAGGGCTATGGCCCGGGCGGCGCCGCGCTCATCGTCGAGGCGATGACCGACAACCGTAACCGGACGGCCTCCGACATCCGCTCGTATTTTACCAAGAACGGCGGCAACATGGCGGAAACCGGGGCGGTTTCCTTCATGTTCGACCGAGTCGGGCTCGTCTCCTTCGCTCCGGAGGTGGCCGACGCGGATACGATGCTCGAGGCGGCGATCGAGGCCGGCGCCGACGACGTCGCCTCGACGGATGACGGGCACGACGTGATCTGTGAACAGTCGCAACTCGGCGAGGTCACCAAGGCTCTGGAAGCGCGCTTCGGGGAGCCGCGCGCCTCGAAGCTCGTCTGGCGCGCCCAGAATACGGTCCCGGTCGACGACGAGGCCGGCGAGAAGCTTCTGCGCCTCATGGAAGCCCTCGAGGAGCATGACGACGTCCAGAACGTCTACGGGAATTTCGAGCTCTCCGAGGCCGTGCTGCAGAAGATGGCATCGTAGGTGCGCGCGCCGGCGACACGAATTCTCGGAGTCGATCCGGGCCTGCGCCGAACGGGGTGGGGCGTGATCACGATCGAGGGAACGAAGCTCGGTTTCGTGGGCTGCGGAACCGTGAAATCGAACGACAAGCTGTCTCTTGCGGAACGACTGTGCGAGCTGCACCACGGACTCATGGAGGTGCTCGCGACTTATGGGCCGGACGAAGTGGCCGTCGAGGAGACCTTCGTCAACAAGGATGCGCAGGCGACCTTGAAGCTCGGCCATGCGCGAGGGATCGCGCTTCTCGTCTCGGCTCTCTCAGGGCTCGAGGTCGCAGAATATGCACCGAACCTCGTCAAGAAGACGGTCGTCGGGTCGGGCCATGCGGAGAAGACGCAGATCCGCGCCATGGTCCGCATCCTGCTCCCGAAGGCCGATCCGAAATCCGACGACGCTGCAGACGCCCTGGCGATTGCGGTCACGCACGCGCATCACCGCAATGCGAGGACGCTCAGCCGTCTCGCCTGAACCACCCGACAAAGGTGATCATGCGGCGTGAGTGCGTGCAACCGCTTCTGAGCGCTCGGTTCCGCCAAAGGTAAAAAGGCTCTACAGAGGTCCGGGACCGGAGAGCTGGGTGTGATCGGAAAACTGAAAGGCCTCGTCGATAGTTACGGGGACGACTTCGTCATCATCGATGTCCAGGGCGTTGGTTACGTCGTGCATTGCTCGTCCCGGACTTTGCAGAACCTGCCGCCGGTCGGCGAGGCCGCGGTGCTCTCGATCGAGACGCAGGTCCGGGAAGACATGATCCGCCTGTTCGGCTTCCGGTCCGATGCCGAGCGCGAATGGTTCCGCATGTTGCAGAGCGTCCAGGGCGTGGGGGCGAAGGTGGCTCTCGGGATCCTCTCCGTGCTCGATCCCGGAAGCCTGGCGACGGCGATCGCGACATCGGACAAGGCGAGCGTCGCCCGGTCTCCCGGCGTAGGACCGAAGCTCGCTCAGCGTATCGTGTCGGAACTGAAGGATCGCGCCCCTGCCTTCGCGCCGGTCGACCCGACCCTCATCCGGCTTTCCGGCGGAGTGGAGGCCGGCGGGATTCCGGCGCCGGCATCGGATGCGGTCTCCGCCCTCGTCAATCTCGGCTATGCTCAGGCTCAGGCCTCCGCCGCAGTGGCGGCCGCTCTCAAGCAGGTGGGAGACGAGGCCGAGGCGAAGACGCTCATCCGGCTCGGCCTGCGCGAATTGGCGCGCTGACGCAATCAATCCTAAATTAGGCTCTTCCCGAGGATATTCGCTTGGACAATCCCCGCCGCCTGGTCTCTCCCGAGAAGAGACAGGACGACTCCGACACTTCCCTGCGCCCGCTCGCCCTCGACGAGTTCGTGGGCCAGCGGCAGGCGCGGTCCAATCTCCAGGTGTTCATCGACGCCGCGAAGGTGCGCGGCGATGCGCTCGATCATGTGCTCTTCGTAGGCCCACCCGGCCTTGGCAAGACGACGCTCGCGCAGATCGTCGCGCGCGAGCTCGGCGTCAATTTCCGGTCGACCTCCGGCCCCGTGATCGCCAAGGCGGGCGATCTCGCCGCGCAGCTCACCAATCTCGAAGAGCGGGACGTCCTCTTCATCGACGAGATCCACCGCCTCAATCCAGCGGTCGAGGAAATTCTCTATCCCGCCATGGAGGATTACCAGCTCGACCTGATCATCGGTGAGGGGCCCGCTGCACGCTCGGTGAAGATCGAGCTGCCCCGCTTCACTCTGGTCGGAGCCACGACCCGTGCCGGGCTGCTGACGACGCCGCTGCGGGACCGGTTCGGAATTCCGATCCGCCTCGAATTCTACACGATCGACGAGCTCGAACTCATCGTGAAGCGGGCTGCCCGGGTCCTCGGCATCGGCATGACCGAGGATGGAGCGAACGAGATCGCCCGTCGCGCCCGCGGGACACCGCGGATCGCCGGGCGGCTCCTGCGCCGGGTGCGCGATTTCGCGATCGTCGATGAAGCCACACAGATCACGCGCGAGATCGCCGACCGGGCGCTGCGCCTTCTCGACGTGGATCCGATCGGCCTCGATGTCATGGACCGCAAGTATCTCACGACGATCGCGTCCTCCTTCGGCGGAGGGCCGGTCGGCATCGAAACGATCGCCGCCGCGCTGTCCGAGCCGCGGGATGCGATCGAGGAGATCATCGAGCCCTACCTGATCCAGAAGGGATTCGTGCAGCGCACTCCGCGCGGTCGGGTCCTGACCCCGCATGCCTTCGCGCATCTCGGGCTGCCGGAGCCGAACCGGGACGTCGTCCAGTTCGGCCTGTTCCAGAACGGCGACGACGATGCCTGACGCCGGCCCGAGGGACTTGTCGCGGGAACTCGCCGGCTGGCTCGACGGCGACACGCACCGCCTTCCGGTTCGGGTCTATTACGAAGACACGGACTTTTCCGGCGCCGTGTATCACGCGAGCTATCTCCGCTTCCTCGAGAGGGGGCGAACCGACTTCCTGCGTCTCGCCGGCGTTGCCCAGTCAGACCTGCATGCGGGCGGGGAGGGGATGATCTTCGCCGTCCGCCGCCTGACGATCGATTATCTCAGGCCTGCGCGGATGGACGACGTTCTCGTGGTGGCGACCCGCACGGTCGAGATGCGGGGTGCCTCTCTCGTGATGGACCAGCGCATCACGTGTGGGGAGGAGCCGATTACCACCGCCACGGTGCTCGTCGCGACGCTCGCCGGCGGGCGTCCGGCCCGCATTCCCGACGGCCTGCGACAACTCCTCAACCCGGACATTCAACTGAAACTTAACCCTACGGAGCGATTAAGGTAGTCTCCGAGAGCTGGCCCGGCCTGATCCCTGCGCCCATACTTTCGACAGATTCCGCGGCGAACGAGCGGGAAACAAAGTGGGGCATCGCTCCTCGGGATACGAAACGACCGGTTTCCTGAGCCGGCAGACGAGGACCAAACATGAATCCGGCCGATCTCGCTCAGGCCGCGCCCGTTGCGCACGACATGACCCTATGGGGTTTGTTCTGGCAGGCGCATTTCGTCGTGAAGCTCGTCATGCTGGGCCTTCTCGGTGCCTCGGTGTGGTGCTGGGCCATCATCATCGACAAGACGCTGCTCTTCGCGCGCACGAAGCGCGCCATGAACAAATTCGAAGAGGTGTTCTGGTCCGGGCAGTCCCTCGAGGAGCTCTATCGCAGTCTCGAGAGCCGTCCCACGACCGGTCTAGCCTCCCTGTTCGTCGCCGCGATGCGCGAGTGGAAGCGTTCCTTCGAAGGGTCCGGCCGCTCCTTCCAGAGCCTCTCGCAACGGATCGACAAGGTCCTCGACGTTACCATCCAGCGTGAGGTCGAGCGCCTCGAGTCCCGGCTTCTCTTCCTGGCCTCGATCGGCTCGGCAGGTCCCTATATCGGCCTGTTCGGGACGGTGTGGGGCATCATGAATTCCTTCACCTCGATTGCTGCATCGAAGAACACGAGCCTCGCGGTCGTCGCGCCCGGCATCGCGGAGGCGCTCTTTGCGACCGCAATCGGTCTCTTCGCCGCGATCCCGGCGGTGCTCGCCTACAACAAGCTGCAGTCCGAAGTCGCCAAGCAGCAGGGCCGCCTCGAGGCTTTCGCCGACGAGTTCTCGGCCATTCTGTCCCGCCAGATCGACGAGCGCATTGCGCTTGCCGCGTGACGGAGGATCGAGATGGCAGGGGCAATTGGAATGGCATCGGGCGGTGGCGGCGGGCGGCGACGGCGCCGGTCCCGCAGGGGGGGGCCGATCAACGAGATCAACATGACGCCGTTCATCGACGTCATGCTGGTGCTCCTGATCATCTTCATGGTTGCGGCGCCACTGCTCACCGCAGGCGTGCCCCTCGACCTTCCCCAGACCCGGGCCGCTCCTCTCAACGTCGACACCAAGCCCGTGACCCTCTCCATCCGCGCGAGCGGACAGGTCTTTCTGGGCGAGACTGAACTCAGCGACGAGGAGATCGTCGGCCGGCTGGCGAGCACGGCCAAGCAGGGATTCGATGAGCGGATCTTCGTTCGTGGAGACAAGAAAGTGGACTATGGACGGGTGGCGCAGGTGATGTCGATCGTAACGGCTGCCGGCTACAAGCGCGTCGCGCTTGTGACGGAACCCGACCAGCGCTGATCTCGCTCCGCAGGGCCGCACGACGTGGGGTTGAGGCACAAGTTCAATCGCTCCGAGCCCGGGCTCTGGCTGTCGGGGGCCGCCCATGCGGGCATCCTCATCGCAGGGCTTGTCGCCTATTCGGCGCCGCAGTTCCCCGATGCCCAGGAAGGCATCGCCGTCGAGGTCGTGACCGAGAACCAGTTCTCGCAGATCACGAAGGGTGAGGAGGACGCCAAGCAGGCGCAGCCGGATCCGAAGCCGCGGGTGGATCGCGTCGCCGAGAAGGCCGAGCTTCGTGACCCCGGCGAGGCGCAGCGAGACGTGCCAGCGCCTCCGACGAGACCGGACGACGCAAAGGCCGAGGACCAGGAGGAACTGGCTGCGGTGCCGCCTCCGCCACCTCCGCCCAGACCGGAGGAGATCCAGAGGGACATCGAGAAGGCAGAGGCAGAGGCAAAAGCAGCCGAGGCCAAGGCGCAAGCTCAGGCCGAAGCGCGAGCGGCTGGGGCCAAGGCGCGGGCAGAAGCAGCAGCCAAAGCCGCCGCGCTGAAGGCCGCCCAGGAGAAAGAAGAGGCAGAGGCCATCGCAAAAGCGGAGGCTGAAGCAAAAGCCCGCGCCGAAGCCAAGGCGAAAGCCGAAGCGGAGGCACGTCGCGTCGCGGAGGCGAAAGCCAAGGCCGAAGCCGAGGCGAAGCGCATCGCAGAAGCCAAGGAGAAGGCAGAGGCCGAAGCGAAGCGCGCTGCCGAGGCCAAGGCAAAAGCCGAGGCCGAAGCGGAAGCCAAGCGTGTTGCCGAGGCGAAGGCCAAGGCGGAAGCCAAGCGTGTTGCCGATGCCAAGGCGGCCGCTGAGGCGAAGGCCAAGCGGCAGGCCCAACTCGCCGAAAAGTTCGACCCTAGCGATATCCGTCAGCTTCTGCAGTCCAAGGAGAAGGCGGCCTCGTCCGGAGCGACCGGGGCAGAGGTCAACCGGACGGCAGCTCTCGGGACCGCCACTGGCACAGCGCAGAAACTGAACCCGAGCATGCGCGACGCGCTGGCGGGGATCTTCCGCGAGCAGATCGAGCGTTGCTACATGCCGCCGCCGGGCACCGCGACGACGCCGGCCGAAATGCCGGTTCTCGACGTGCGCTTCAATGTCGACGGCAGCCTCGCAACAGAGCCGCGCATCCAGCGGGCCGGTAGCAAGCCGATCGATCGGGCCGTGGCGGATGCCGCCCTGCGCGCCGTTCGTCGATGCGCACCCTACCGCGTTCCTGCCCGGTTCGCGCCGTTCTACGAAGACTGGAAATACTGGTTGATCGAATTCGATCCGGCGCAGACCTGAAGCAGCTCGAATCTGCTGCGATGAACCACCTCAACCCAAAACGGATGTCATGATGCTCGCTCGCTCGACTGCAGGAACGCTGCTCGTTGCGCTCTGCACGCTCTTTCTGACAATGGCCGGCCTGTCGGGAGCCCACGCGCAATTGACACTGCGCGTCGGACCGGGCTCGCAGTTTCAACCGATGCCGATCGCCGTTGCAGATTTCGCGGGAGAGGGCGAACTCGGCGCGCGCGTATCGGGCATCATCACCAACAATCTTCAGCGCTCCGGTTATTTTGCGCCGCTCGACAAGTCGCGTTTTCCGGAGCGTCCCGCATTCGATGTGGCACCGCGCTTCGAGGCGTGGCGCGCGGCCGGCGCACAGGCGCTCATCACCGGTCGCGTGTCGCGGGATGCATCCGGCCGCCTGAAGGCGGAGTTCCGCCTGTGGGATGTCTATGCCGGACAGCAGATTGCCGGGCAGCAATACTATACGGATGCGAACTTCTGGCGTCGCGTCGGCCACATCATCTCGGATGCGGTCTACACGAAGATCACGGGCGTCGGTGGATTCTTCGACACGCGGGTCGTGTTCGTCGACGAGTCGGGGCCGAAGGAGAACCGCCGCAAGCGTCTTGCGATCATGGATCAGGATGGGGCGAATGTCCGCTATCTCACGCATGGTGAAATGCTCGTCGTGTCTCCGCGCTATTCGCCGGCGACCCAGGACATCACTTACATGGCTCAGCCCCCTGGCCAGCAGCCGCGCGTGCAGATCATCAATCTCGATACCGGATCGCGTCAGGTCGTCGGCAACTTCCCGGATATGACGTCCTCGCCGCGCTTCTCGCCCGATGGACAGCGGATCGTCATGAGCCTTCAGCAGGGCGGCAACGCGAACATCTTCCTCATGGATCTGAACTCGCGCACGACCACACGGCTCACGAGCACGAACGCGATCGACACCTCCCCATCCTTTTCCCCGGATGGGCGAGAGATCGTTTTCGAAAGCGATCGCGGCGGCACCCAGCAGATCTACGTGATGGGCGCAGACGGCTCGAATCCACGCCGCATTTCGTTCGGTGACGGCTCCTATTCGCAGCCGGCGTGGTCGCCGCGCGGAGACTACATCGCGTTCACGAAGAGGCACTCGGGTGGTTTCGCAATCGGCATCATGAAGCCGGACGGCTCGGGAGAGCGCATCCTGACGGAAGGTTTCCACAACGAGAGCCCGACCTGGGCGCCGAACGGCCAATACATCATGTTCTTCCGGGACCCCGGCGGCCAGTCCGGCGGAAAGCTCTACATGGTGGACATCACGGGCCGGGTCGAGCAGCCGGTACCGACGCCGACTTTTGCATCCGATCCGACCTGGTCTCCACTCCTCGCCGATGCGCGGTAGGAGCAGATCCATGGCGGGCGGCGCCCATGGCGCCGTTCACGGAACGGTCGATTTGCGGGACGGCTCGGGACGAACGAGCTGACCGGCAAAAGCGAGTGCCAACGTCCTCACGGTGATCCAGCCGATGATGAGGTTCGCGCCGATGAAGAGCGGCAGGGCGAGACCGTCTATCGGTCCTGCCTGCCCCCGCTCGATGAAGCTCAAGGCCGCAAGCGGGAGAGCGGAGACGCCGAACGTATAGGCCCAGGCGGCGGGTGAGAAAGCCTGCTCGCGGAGCCAGGGCACGAGGCGAAGCATGATCAGCGCCTGCAACAGAGCATATCCGAAAAGCATCTGCACGAACCGGTCCGGCGGTCCGTCCGTCACCGACAGGTAGGCTACGCAGCCGACCGCCGGCGTGGCAAGGTGGAGCCCCATCGTGGCGCGCAGCCGTACGGGGAGCGCATGCGTGAGGAGCCGGTGCAGGACGACCGATTCCAGCACCACCAACGAGAGAAAACCCGCGCCGAAGAAAAGGAGGCCCATCTCGGGATAGCCGAAACTGCCGCACGCAATGGCGCTGACGAAGCAGCCACCCACGGTGGGCATATAGAGGGCAGGGGTTGTTGCCTCGGCGTCCCGTCCACCTTGCCAGAGCTCGCCAACCGCCCAGGCACTGAACGCGACCTGACTGGCAATGCCGATCACCAGCATCAGCCAAGCGATGTCAGGCAGGTATGGAGCGACCGCGAGACTGGCCATCAGCGTCGCGACCGGAACGAGCGCGATGAAGAGAGCTTGAACCTGGTGCTGGAGTTCGGCAATCGCCTCTTCACGTGAGGTCACCCATTTCAGGGCGTACAGCACCAGCAGAACGAGCCACACCGTGGCTGCCGTGATGGACAATGCCTCACCGATCGATACCGGTAATCCCCACACCTGTGCGGCCATGCGCCAGCCATTCCCGAGGCCGCCGAGGCCCAGGACCATGCCGAAGAAAGTCGCCGGGACGGCTGGCAGGGTGAAGCGAGCGGTGATCGGCCCCGATGGACCGACCCGCTTCCGCGGGGTTTTGGGCATGGCCTGCGTTCAATCAGAACGTCGAGACGAAGCAGGTCGAGCAGGCGCGCCATTCCGGGCGGGTGGGTGTCGACGAACCACAGCTGCTGCCGAAGCACTCAGCCTTTTTGATTGACCGCTCATCGGCCCAAGCCCGTCCGCTGTTCCGGCA
>NZ_LN811351.1:263735-273468 GCF_001006805.1 Microvirga massiliensis
GCCCTCCTGCTCGATATTTTGTATGGATAATTTTCCCATACAAAACCTAGAGAATACATCACTGAAATGATTGCCGAGCCCGGGATATTCAACGGAGATCGGTATCTCTCGCGACAGAATGTATGCGTGCTGGATGCATACATAAGCTGGACAAAGGGGTCAAGAAATCGTGGTTTCCTGGCAGCCCAGACTCGAAGTTGGCAGCGGGCCCAAATACCTCGCCATCGCCGAGGCCCTTCTCAGTGACATCCATTCGGGCCGCTTGAGGCCGGGTGATCGGCTTCCGCCTCAGCGTCTCCTCGCGAAGGCGCTGGGCGTCGACCTCACGACCGTGACGCGAGCCTTCAACGAGGCGCGGCGCCAGGGACTGATCGAGGCCAAGACCGGACGGGGAAGTTTCGTGCGCAGGCGGATTGACCCGGACCAAGAGAGTTCAGCCGCCGATGGTCTGCCTCTCGTCGACTTGAGCATGAACATGCCGCCGCAGCCCTCCGAGGCGATACTGCGGGAGCGGATTCAGAGCGGGATCGCAACCGTCCTGGGTTCGCCGCATGGATCGCTTCATCTTCATTACCAGGACAGCGCCGGTGCTGGTCCGGCGCGCAGCGCGGGCGCCCGATGGCTGGCACAGCGGCTCGGACCGGTGCCCCTCGAGCGGGTCATGGTCGTAGGCGGCGCGCAGGTCGCGCTGTCGGGGATCGTGGCTGCCATCCTGCAGCCCGGAGATGTCCTGTGCACGCCCTCACTCACCTATCCCGGCCTGAAAGCCGTTGCCGAGAAGCGGGGCATTCGCTTGGCCCCCGTAGCGTTCGACGAGGAGGGGCTCGATCCTGCGGCCTTCGAGGAAAGTTGCCGGAGGGACGGTCCGCGGGCTCTTTACTGCGTTCCGACGATCCACAATCCGACGACCGTAACCCTGCCACCCCAGCGACGGGAGGAGATTGCCCGGATCGCGCGCCACTACCGCGTATCGATCATCGAGGATGACGCCTATGGGGCGTTGCCACGCAAAGCGCCGGCCCCCGTCGCGGCGTTGGCGCCCGACATCACCTGGCTGGTGGCGACCTTGTCGAAATGCGTGACCCCGGCGCTGAGGACGGCCTATGTCGTGACGCCGGGCATTACCGAAACCCTGCGTCTCACGGCTGAAATTCGGGCCATGAGCATGATGGCGCCGCCGCTCATGACCGCCCTGGCCTCACAATGGGTGCTCGACGGCACGCTGGACACAATAACCACTGCCGTGAGGGACGAGAGCGCTGCGCGTCAGAAGATGGCTGCGCGGATTCTTCACGGCGTCGATTTCCTGGCGCACCCTGAAGGACATCATCTCTGGCTGACCTTGCCCGACCGGTGGCGCCGGGCAGATCTCATCGCGCAGGCGCGCCAGTCCGGGCTGGCACTCGTGCCGAGTGATGCTTTTGCCGTGGGGACGGCACCCGATGCAATTCGGGTGTCCCTCGGCGCCGCCCAGAACCGCGCAGCATTGGAGCGGGGATTGCGGCTGCTCGCGGCCTTGCTGGTGCAGGGGCCAGGCACTCTGTCGTCCGTTGTCTGACACGGCCGAACGCATGCTGAAGGCGGCCGGAACCGAGCTACGGAGTCGGGCGAGACCTGATCTCTCGGAAATCACGGGGCTCTGGGAAATGTTTTCTCGACCGACCTCATCACCTTGGCTCGCCGCACGACACGGCGGGCCCGCCTGATGCGGCGCCACAGGCCCAGGGCGCGCAACAGAAGCGCGAACCCGAACCAGATCAGCATGATTACGAGTGGCGCAATCACGAGCGCCGGAAATACGGTCACGAGCCCTGCGAGCGCGAGCGAAAGGAAGCCGATCATCGCCACGCTGCGGGCTTCGGTCTTCGTCAGCGAGCGGCCGCCCGTGACCGCATTCCCGAGCGTGTGCGAGAGCGCAATCGCGCCGGCCGCGAAGCGGCCCATGTCGCGCGGCGTCGACCGGCGCTTCGACCGACCCGTGCCGAGATTGGCCGCAAGGGCCCGCCGGGTGGCACGGCCGGGCACGATCTCGGTCGCGTTGCGGAGGTCCTGAAGGTACATCGCTTCCATGGCCTCGCCGAACGCGGCATTCTCGACGACCACGTCGAGTTCCCAGTTCGTCGCCCAGCTTGCAAGATTGAGGTTGGTCGAGCCGACCCGGGACCAGCGCCCGTCGGCGACCGCCGTCTTCGCGTGAAGCATCGACCCGTTCCACTCGAAGACCCTAATGCCGTTCTCGATCAGAGGGCGATAGCCCGCGCGGATGATCGGCTGCAGAACCGGAATATCGCTCGTTCCCGGAACGAGCAGACGGACATCGACTCCTGCCCGGGCTGCCTCCGAGAGCGCCTGCACGTAGGACGTCGTCGCGACGCTGTAGGCGTCCGTGAGCCAGAGCCGCCGCCGGGCCGTCGCAGCGATCAGCTGATCGAGCCTGTAGGTGCGGAAGACGCCCGGCTGGCCGCTGATCACGCGGGCCGCGACATGACCCGCGGGAGCAATCGTTGCTGGATCGACAAGCTCATCGGCCGGCAGAGGATCTCCGGCACAGGCCCAGGTCGCCGCGAAAGCCGCGTCGAGGTCGGCGACGACCGGACCCGTGAGGGAAAGGCCCGTGTCGCGCCAGGGCTCTCCTCCGTGCTTCCCCTGCCACGCATCCGAGATGCAGAGGCCGGACACGAAACCGGTTTGCCCGTCGGCGGTGATGAGCTTGCGATGGTTGCGCCGGATCCAGAAGGGCGCCGTCAGGCGGGGCGGATTGAAGACCCGCACCTCGACGCCGGCCTTCCGGAGGCGAGACCAGAAGCGGGGAAGGGCCCGCCCGGAGGAGCCGAGCCAATCATAGAGGACGCGCACCCGAACGCCCACGGAGGCTCGCTCCGCAAGCGCCTCTGCAAAGGAGCGCCCGGTCTCGTCGTCGGCGACGATGAAGTTCTCGAAATGGATCACGCGCTGGGCATTGCGGATCACGTCGAGCCACAGGGGAAAGTTTTCCGCAGCGTTGCGCAGCAAGCGGACATCGTTCCCCAGCCGCAACTCGCTTCCGGAGATCCGCGCGAAAGCGCGTCCGAGATTCCCGGATTCGAGGGCTGCAGCAGGAGCGATTGAATCATCCATGAGGAGACAACGCCCGAAACGACCGGAAGTCCCACGGCAAGGCTTGCGCCGCTTCGATCATGGCCCGCCGGACCGGCTTGGCCGTTTCCGTCCATTGCCACCGCCGCGCCGCATTCACTCAAGATTAACTCTGCCGCCAAGTTTCGCGAATCCGTGACTTTCCCGTCCTTCCGCGCAAGACCTCATCAAGGTTGACGGAACCTGCTCTTAACCAAGAGGCCGCTACCGAATGGGTCACGTTCGGCAGACGGTTGCGTAAGGAGTCTTTGCCCATGTTCACGACGCGTGCCGTGAAGTTCGCTACCCTTTTCGTCGCGACGCTCGGCGTTGCGGCCTGCTCATCCAACAAGGACCAGACTGCCGGAGGGGGCTTCGGTGCCGGTGCCGGCGGCATCGGGGGAGCCGGCGCCGCCACGCCCGGTTCCGCCCAGGATTTCGTGGTCAATGTCGGCGACCGGGTTTTCTTCGAGACCGATTCGACGGATCTCACCCCGACGGCGACGACGACTCTCGACAGGCAGGCCCAATGGCTGTCCCGCTATCCGAACTATGCCGTGCTTCTCGAAGGCCATGCCGATGAGCGCGGGACCCGCGAATACAACTTCTCGCTCGGGGCACGCCGCGCGCAGACCGTTCGTGACTACCTCGCGTCCCGGGGCATTCAGGGTAACCGGATCCGGACAGTCTCCTACGGGAAAGAGCGTCCTGTCGCGGTGTGCAACGACATCTCCTGCTGGTCCCAGAACCGGCGCGTCGTCACCGTCCTCGACACGGGCGCCGGAATGTAGGCCGGCCCGGCCCGGGTGCGGCATCGGGCTCGATGCTCTGCCGGATGGGAAATCGGCCTATCCGGCACGCCGCCTATTCGCCCCGACGGCGCTCCTGTGGTATCGGCACCGCCTCAAGTGCAGCCAACATGACCATGCTCCGTCCACTCGCCTGTCTCATCCTTCTCCTGCTCGTGACGCCTGCGTCCGCCCAGGATGCCGCGGATGTTATCGTTCGCCTCAACCGGCTCGAGAACCAGGTCCGCTCGCTGTCCGGGAAGATCGAAGAGCTCGAATACGAGAACCGTCAGCTGCGCGAGCAGATGCGCAAGTTCCAGGAGGACGTCGAATACCGCTTCCAGGAGCGCTCGGGGGCGCCGAGATCCGGGTCGTCTCCGGGGCCCGGCACGACGCCGGCACCGCGTGCTCCAGCCCCGACGCCCCCAGCGCGGCGCAGCGATGTCTTCGATCCGTCGGAAGCCCCGAACGCGCCGGGCGCGCCGAGGCCCCTCGGATCGACGCAACCCTCCGCGCCACTCGACGCGCGGCCTGGCTCGCCGGGAGCTCCCCTGGCGCTCCCGGGCAGCCGGCTGTCGAGCATCGACGATCTCATCGCGACCGATGACGGCGATGTCGGGGGAGGGGCGCTCGACCTCGAACGAACCGGGCGGGTTCCGGCGCCGCCGCCCCGCACGGGTCCGAGCATCGCGGCCACCGGCACGGGAGATGCCCGAGCGGATTACGAGGCGGCCTACTCCTATCTTCTTCAGAAGCAGTACGAGCAGGCCGAGATGGGCTTTCGCCGGTTCATCCAGTCGCATCCGCGGGACCAGCTCGTCCCCGAGGCCACGTATTGGCTCGGCGAAGCTTATCTTCAGCGAAACCGGCATCGGGAAGCCGCCGAGCAGTTCTTGAACGTCTCCACCGAGCATCCGGGAGCCTCCAAGGCGCCCGATGCACTTCTGAAGCTCGGCGTGGCGCTCAATGCCATGGGCGCCCGTGACCGGGCCTGCGCGGTCTTCGCCGAACTCGACCGCAAATACCCGCAGACGCCTTCCAACCTGCGCGAGGCGTCGGGTCGGGAGCAGAAGCGGGCCCGGTGCGCCTGAGATAGGCCGTGTCTTCCCTGTCGAGCTCCGGCGAGGCGCTCACGCCATCGGATCTCGAAGCTATCCTCGGGCCTTTCTTGTTCAGACGGGAGAGTCATGATCGGCCGGCGGTGCTCGCCGTGTCCGGCGGACCCGATTCCACGGTTCTCTTGCGAGGCGCCGCCGGCCTGCAGGCGCGGCGCGAGGCCGTGCCGCTTATTGCCGCCACCGTCGATCACGGTCTGCGCCCGGAAGCCGCGGCGGAAGCGCAGCAGGTCGAGGCCTGGGCGGCGGCGGTCGGGATCCCCCACCGCATCCTGAGATGGTCGGGCGAAAAGCCGCGCACCGGCCTGCAGGAGGCCGCGCGGCATGCGCGATACGGGCTGCTCGCTGCGCTTGCCCGGCAGATCGGTGCCGCGCGTATCCTGACGGCCCATACGCTCGACGATCAGGCGGAGACGATGCTGATGCGCCTCGCCCGCGGTTCGGGCCCCTCCGGTCTCCGCGGCATGGCGATTGAATCCCCGCTGCAGGAATTCGCGCTTACGCGGCCGTTCCTCGGCACCCGCAAGGATCGGCTCCTGGCGACCTGCCAGCTTCAGGGTTGGCCCTTCATCGAGGACCCGTCCAACGAGAACGAGCAGTTCACGCGAGTGCGCCTGAGGCGGCAGCTGTTGCCGCAACTCGCCCACGAGGGGATCACTCCCGAGCGCCTCGCGACGCTGGCGCAGCGGCTCCGAAGAGCCGAGGAGGCACTGGCCGTCCGGGCGAGGGATGTCCTCTGCGCAACCCTGCTGCGCAGAGGGGAGGGGGAATTGAGTCTCGACGGGGTGGCGCTGCAGGCCGAGCCGGAGGAGATCCGACTGCGCGTGCTGGCGCTTTGCATCGAGGAAATTGCCGGAGAGGCTTTCAGTCCGCGCCTCGAACGTCTCGAGCGGGCTGAGGCACGGCTCTCCGAGGCCTTGCGGATGGGCGGGCGTTCTCGCGTGTCCCTGGGAGGTATGCTCCTCACAATCATAAACGGAACATTATGCGTGACGCCCGAACCAACACGCTACCGGGGACGTTATGTATCCATCAGTGAAGATGACGCATGACTGCCGCATTCCCTTGGCAATGCGGAGGCGCATGCCTATTTTGCTGATATTGACCACGCGGGCGTGGGCCCGCCGCCGACCCCCAGGGGCAGACCCGATCGATGAATCCGAACTTTCGTAATTTCGCCCTGTGGGTCGTTATCTTCCTCTTGGTGCTCGCGCTCGTCACCCTGTTCCAGAATCCTGGCCAGCGCGGTGGCGGTACCGACATCGCCTACAGCCAGTTGCTGAACGAGGCTGATGCGGGCCGCATCTCGAACGTGGTGATCTCCGGACCGGAGATCAGCGGCACGTTCACGGATGGTCGTACCTTCACGACCTATGCGCCGAACGATCCGATGCTGGTGAGCAAGCTCCAGCAGAAGGGGGTTCAGATAACGGCCCGGCCGCAATCCGACAACACGCCCTGGTTCATTGCGCTCCTTGTGAACGCTCTCCCGTTCGTGCTCTTCATCGGCGCATGGGTATTCCTGTCGCGCCAGATGCAGAGCGGCGCCGGACGGGCCATGGGCTTCGGCAAGTCGAAAGCGAAACTCCTCACGGAGGCGCATGGTCGCGTCACCTTCGAGGATGTCGCGGGCGTGGACGAGGCCAAGGAGGATCTGCAGGAGATCGTGGAGTTCCTGCGCGATCCACAGAAATTCCAGCGGCTCGGCGGGCGCATCCCGCGCGGTGTGCTGCTCGTGGGGCCTCCCGGAACCGGTAAGACCCTGATCGCGCGCGCCGTCGCAGGTGAGGCCAACGTGCCCTTCTTCACGATCTCGGGTTCCGATTTCGTCGAGATGTTCGTGGGCGTCGGTGCGTCGCGCGTGCGCGACATGTTCGATCAGGCGAAGAAGAACGCGCCCTGCATCATCTTCATCGACGAGATCGACGCGGTCGGCCGCCATCGCGGCGCCGGCCTCGGCGGTGGCAACGACGAGCGTGAGCAGACCCTCAACCAGCTGCTCGTCGAGATGGACGGCTTCGAGGCCAACGAGGGCATCATCATCATCGCGGCGACGAACCGTCCCGACGTGCTCGATCCGGCACTTCTGCGGTCTGGCCGCTTCGACCGCCAGATCGTGGTCCCGAATCCGGATGTGGTCGGGCGCGAGCGGATCCTGCGCGTTCACGTCCGCAAGGTGCCGCTGGCGCCGGATGTCGACCTCAAGGTGATCGCGCGCGGCACGCCGGGCTTCTCCGGGGGCGATCTCATGAACCTCGTCAACGAGGCGGCACTGCTCGCGGCGCGGCGCGGCAAGCGCATCGTGACGATGCACGAGTTCGAGGATGCCAAGGACAAGGTCATGATGGGGGCGGAGCGCCGCACCCTGGTGATGACCGACGACGAAAAGCGTCTGACCGCCTATCACGAGGCGGGCCACGCGATCGTGGCCCTCAACGTGCCGGCCACGGATCCCGTCCACAAGGCGACGATCATTCCCCGTGGGCGTGCCCTCGGCATGGTGATGCAGCTGCCCGAGCGCGACAAGCTGTCGATGACCTTCGAGCAGATGACGTCGCGCCTCGCCATCATGATGGGCGGGCGGATCGCCGAGGAGATGATCTTCGGGCACGAGAAGGTCACCTCGGGAGCCCAGTCCGATATCGAGCAGGCGACGCGGCTGGCGCGCATGATGGTGACGCGCTGGGGCTTCTCGCCGGAGCTCGGCACGGTGGCCTATGGCGAAAACCAGGACGAGGTGTTCCTGGGCATGAGCGTGGCGCGCCAGCAGAACGTCTCCGAGGCGACGGCCCAGAAGATCGACTCCGAGGTGCGCCGTCTCGTCGAGGCGGGCCTCAACGATGCGCGGCGGATCCTGACGGAACGGCGCGAGGATCTCGAGGCGCTGGCCCGCGGCCTTCTCGAATACGAGACTCTCTCGGGCGACGAGATCCGCGACCTGCTCAACGGGAAGCCGCCGGTCCGCGACACCGGGGAGCCGGTGACGCCTGCGCGCGGCTCGCCGGTCCCCTCCGCAGGACGCGGCCGGCCTCGGGAATCGGACGGCGGGCTCGAGCCGCAGCCGCAGGCCTGAAGCTCCGCTGATCGACTTCTTACTGAATGGCCGGGCCTGCCCGGCCATTCGCATGTACGGCCACCTGCATCCGACGGGTGGCTCCCTCGAATTTGTCCTTGTTCATCCTCATACGGTAGGGAATCTTCGAGGCTGAAACCGCGGTGCTTCGTCCTGCGAGCGGGCACCTATCCCGAGGAGTGCGGGGAACGGACATGAGTGAGGCACGCAAATATTTCGGGACCGATGGCGTCCGGGGGCGCGCGAACGGCGTGATCACGCCGGATCTCGCGATGCGCGTCGGGCAGGCCGCCGGCCTGGTGTTCCATCGTGGCGAGTATCGCCACCGGGTCGTGATCGGAAAGGACACTAGGCTGTCCGGCTATATGATCGAGAACGCCATGGTGGCCGGATTCACCTCGGTCGGGATGGATGTGCTGCTGCTCGGCCCGATGCCGACGCCCGCAGTTGCGATGCTCACCCGGTCCATGCGCGCCGATCTCGGGGTGATGATCTCCGCCTCCCACAACAGCTACGAGGACAACGGCATCAAGCTCTTTGGGCCGGACGGCTTCAAGCTCTCCGATAGCGTCGAGCACGCCATCGAAGCGCTGATCGACGCGGATATGTCCAAGCGCCTGGCCGGCTCGGCGGATCTCGGGCGCGCGAAGCGCGTCGAGAGCGTCCACGCCCGTTACATCGAGTCCGCGAAGCGCACGCTGCCGCGCCAGGTCACCTTCGAGGGGCTGCGCGTGGTCGTAGATTGCGCCAACGGGGCCGCCTACAAGGTCGCCCCCGAGACGCTCTGGGAACTCGGCGCGGAGGTCGTGTCGATCGGCGTCGAGCCGGACGGCTTCAACATCAATCGGGAGGTCGGATCGACGGCTCCCGAAGCGCTCGTCCGGAAAGTGCGCGAGCTGCGCGCCGATGTCGGGATTGCGCTCGACGGCGACGCGGATCGCGTCCTCATCGTCGATGAGAAAGGGCACCTCGTCGACGGCGACCAGTTGATGGCGGTTGTCGCGCGGTCCTGGAAGGACGATGGACGCCTGTCCCGGGCTGGGATCGTGGCGACGATCATGTCCAATCTGGGCCTGGAGCGCTATCTCGATGGGATCGGTCTCGGCCTCGTGCGCACGGCGGTCGGTGACCGCTACGTCCTCGAGCACATGCGCGAGCACGGCTACAATCTCGGCGGCGAGCAATCAGGCCACATCATCATGTCGGATTATGCGACGACCGGCGACGGCCTGATCGCGGCGCTCCAACTCCTCGCCATGGTGAAGCGCCTCGACCGTCCGGTCTCGGAGGTCTGCCATTCCTTCGAGCCGCTGCCCCAGATCCTCAAGAACGTGCGCTACAAGTCCGGCCAGCCGCTCCAGCAATCGACGGTCGTGACCGCAATCGAAGCCGCCCGTCAGCGCCTCGGCGCGAGCGGACGCCTCGTGATCCGCCCCTCCGGCACCGAACCCGTTATCCGCGTGATGGGTGAGGGTGACGACCGCGATCTCGTGACCGAGGTCGTCGACGATGTCGTCGACGCGCTGACGCGTGTGGCGGCGTGAGTGGGTGCTGCAGCGCTCGATAATGAGAGCGCGGTGTTTCCTCCCTCACCCGGACGCTTCGCGTCCGTCCTTTCCCGCCAGGGGAGAGGTGAAGCTCCG
>NZ_LN811351.1:275724-292784 GCF_001006805.1 Microvirga massiliensis
TATGCCAACGCTACAAGCACTGCGAAACTCACACGCCAACAGATCATCTGATCACAACGCCAGATTATCGGCTTGATTTCGCCGTTAACCTTAAAGGACGCTTAACCAGTTTCGTTCACATTCTCCTCGACTGCGTTCGAGGAGTGATTTCGTGGCTCGTTTGCTTCCGGTCCTGTCCGTTGCTGCCGTGATGGCCGGTGTTCTGGCTGCACCCGCGCTGGCGGCGGACCTTCTGCTGCCTCCGGCTCCGGCTCTCGAGGACGAGGTCGTCGAACTCGGGACTGGCTGGTATCTGCGCGGCGACGTCGGTTACATCGACTACGACACGCCGCGGGATCGGGGAACTAGTGCGCGCGGCATCCCACCTCTCGACGGCGAGCGACTTAAGCAGATCTTCTCGCTCGGTGGTGGCGTCGGCTACCAGCTATCGCCCTGGCTCCGCACGGATCTCACGATCGATCATCGCTTCGGCGCCGAATATACCGGGACAAGGCCATTTCCGACCTATGATGTCGGTGTCATCACCGACAAGACCGATCTCGAATCCACCTCGTTCCTGCTGAACGCCTACTTCGATCTCGGCTATTGGGCTGGTGTCACTCCCTATGTCGGAGCAGGCGCCGGATTCAGCATCAACCGCTTCACGAATTTCACCCGGATCACGACCGTGAACGCGCCGCCGTTCTTCGATGCGACGATTCTCGGGCCACATACGACCTATAATTTCGCGTGGGCTTTGATGGCCGGCGCCGCGGTTGACGTCGGCAGCGGCTTCAAGCTCGATGTGGGTTACCGCTATGTCAATCTCGGCGATGCTCGCAGCCGCTTCGATGCAGACCCGAGCATTCGCACCGAAGCCATCCAGGCTCACGAAATTCGTGTCGGTGCGCGCTATATGATCGATTGAGGCATATCCCTGTCATTGCGAGCCGCTGGCGAAGTACTTCGTCCGTTGACGGGTAGATTGCTTCACTTCGTTCGCAATGACGAAGTGGGTCTGAGGGCGGGCGGTGCAGGGCCGGAACCGGAGCAGCGCCGGACCCACTGCCGTCATGGCGAGCCGAAGGCGTGATGCTCTGCCCTTTACACCGCACTGCCGTCCTGCGAGCCGCCGCAGTCATCCAGCCCGTCACGGATCCACACCCGTCATTGCGAGCCGGAGGCGAAGCAATCTACCCGTCGACGGATGCGCTCCTGGACGGCTTCGCTCCGCTCTCATTGACGAAGCGGATGCGGAGTGGGCTGCGTACTGCCGACGACCCGTAATGACGGCGTGAATCGGCGGGGTTATTCGGCAGGCGTCGGCGGTGGTACTTTCTCGCCGTGTGGCCGCTGGCCTGTCTGTGCGCGAAGTCCTTCGATCATCTCCGAAACGTAACTCGCGGGCTTCGTGAAACCGCCGATCAGCAGATAGATCGCCGGCACGACGAGAACCGTCAGAAGAGTCGAAAGCGCGACGCCGCCGACGATGACGGAACCGATGGCGTTTCTGGCTTCGGCGCCGGCTCCCGATGACCATGCGAGCGGAATCGCACCGCCGATCATCGCGATCGAGGTCATCAGGATCGGACGCAGCCGCAGCACGGAGGATTGGATCACGGCATCCCGGACGGTGTAGCCGCGGTTTCGCAGCTGATTGGCGAATTCGACGATCAGGATGCCGTTCTTCGTCATAAGCCCGATCAGAAGGATCATCCCGATCTGACTGTAGATGTTCAGGGATTGTCCGGTCAGCAGGAGCGCGAGCAGGCCGCCCGTCACCGCCAAAGGCACCGTCAGCATGATGATGAATGGGTTGATCCAGCTCTCGAACTGCGCAGCGAGCACCAGGAACACGACGAGCAGCGCCATCGCGAAGGTGACGTAGATCGCGTTGGAGGATTCCCGGAATTCCTTCGATTGGCCCTTGTAGCCGATCCGCACTTCGGCCGGCAGTTCCTGACGGACGATCCGTTCGAGCGCAGACAGACCGTCGCCGATCGAAACGCCCGGTGCGAGCGAGGCCTGGATCGTGATGGAGCGGAGCCGGTCGACCCGGTTGAGCGTCTGAGGGGCCGCGGATTCCGTGAGCGATACGAAAGACGAAAGCGGAACGAGATCTCTGTTCACAGCGCGTATGAAGGTGTTCTTGAGATCATTCGGCGTCGCGCGATCCTGCGCTCTGGCGCGCATGATGACCGGGTACTCATTGCCGCGATTGACGAAGGTGGAGATCTCGCGCTCTCCGAACATCAACTCGAGCGTGCGTCCGATGTCCTCGACGGTGACACCGAGATCTGCGGCACGTTGCCGGTCGATCCTAACCCGCACGTCGGGCTGCGACTCGCGGTAATCGGAGTCCGGATTGACGAAGAGGCCGCTCGCCTGCGCCCTTTCCATGACGATGTCGCGCCATTCGCGCAGAGTGTCGTAATCGGGGCCGCCGATCACGAACTGGACCGGCTGGTTGAATCCGCGCTGTCCGAGCGAGCCGGGATTGATCGGGAAGGCGCGAGCGCCCGGGAAGCCGGAGACACGCCCGACGATCTGCCGCGTGAGATCCTGCTGCTTCACGTTGCGCTCGTCCCAGGCAACAAGACGCACGATCACGAGCCCGGCATTGACCGGCGAGGGGCGGGCGAAGCCGGGCGCGACCTGGCTCAGCATGGAGGAGACGACGCCTTGCTCCTGCAGGGGCATCAGCGCGCGCTCGACTTCGCGAACCCGGTCGCGCGTATAGTCGAGGCTTGCCCCTTCGGGAGCCTGGATCGGAACGATGATGATGCCGCGATCCTCGGTCGGCGCGAATTCCTTCGGCAGTGCCTGGAACAGATTGACGGCCGCCAAGGAGACGACACCGCCAATGGCGAGGATTACGATGGGAGCACGCAAAGCCCGCGACAGGAGCCAGCGATAGCCCTGGTTCATGCCGGTGAAGAACGGCTCGGTCAGGCGCTGGATGCGCCCGTGCGCCGGCACCATGAGCTTCGAGCAAAGCATCGGCGTAAGCGTGCGTGCCACAACGCCCGAGAAGAAGATCGCAGCAGCCAGCGTGATCGCGAATTCGCGAAACAGCCTGCCGGTATTGCCGGTCATGAAGGCCAACGGCACGAACACTGCCATCAGCGTTGCGGTCGTTGCGATCACCGCGAAGCCGATCTCGCGGGCCCCGTCGAACGAGGCGAGAAGCGGAGGCTGTCCCTCCTCGATCCGGCGATGCACGTTCTCGATCTCGACGATGGCATCGTCGACGACGATGCCGATCGCGAGCACCACTGCGAGCAGCGTGAGGACGTTGATCGATGCATCGAAGTAGGCCACCACCATGAAGGCCGAGATTACCGAGACCGGGATGGCCACGAGCGCGACGATTGTCGAGCGCCAGTCGCGCAGGAAGATCAGGATCACAAGAATGACGAGCGTGAGGCCCTCGGCCAGCGTCCTCAGCACGCCATTGATGGAGGCACGGATGAACCGGCTTTCGTCGTAGAGAATTTCGGCGACCGTCTCCGGCGGGAGCGAGTCCTTTAGCTGCTCGAGCTCGGCCGCCACCGCATCGGCCACCGAAAGCGTGTTGGCCGTCGATTGGCGGACGATGCCGAGGCCGATCGCGGTGCGGCCGGACTGATAGAACTCGAACCGCGAGTCTTCGGCGCCGACCTCGACCTGTGCAACCTCGCGAAGACGCACGAGGTATCCGTTGCGGTTGCTGACGATGACCTGCTCGAATTCTTCCGGCGTCGCGAGGCGCGAGTCGGTCTTGACCGTCAATTCGCGCTGGCTGGATTCGATGCGTCCGCCCGGCAGTTCGACGTTCTGCCGCTTGATCGCATCCTCGAGATCTTGGACCGTCAGCCCGCGCGACGCGAGGGCAGGGCGGTCTACCCAGATCCGCATGGCGTAGCGCCGCTCGCCGCCGATATAGACGTTCGCGACGCCGGGCAGCGTGGAGAGCCGATCGACATAGACCCGGCGCAGGAAGTCGGTGAGCTCGAGCGAATCCAATGTGCCCGACGTGACGCCGATCCACATGATCGCCTGCGCATTCGCATCGACCTTGCGCACCACCGGCTGATCGGCACCGTCCGGCAGCCGGCCGACGATGCGCGAGACTGCGTCTCGGACATCGGAGGTGGCTGCGTCCGGATCACGATCAACGTTGAACTCGATCGAGACGGACGAGCGGTCGTTCTGGCTCTGCGACGTGATCTGACGAATGCCCTCGATTCCCGCGACCGAGCCCTCGATCAGCTCCGTGATGCGCTTCTCGATGACCTCGTTGGCGGCGCCGCGATAGGTGGTCGAGACGGAGACGACCGGCGTGTCGATCTCGGGATATTCCCGGACCGGGAGGTTGATCAGGGAGGCGAAGCCTCCGACCATGAGGAGCAGGCTCACGACCACCGCAAAGACCGGGCGGCGAATGAAGAGATCGGAGACCTGCATGGCTGTCGGGACTCGCTCCTCGGTCGGGTCGTCGCTCTCCGCGGAGTTCAGGGACGCTCCGCGGCATGCGCGGCGGTCACCGGGCTCTGCAGCACCACGGCGCCGCGCGGCGCCGGCGGCGCGGCATCCGGTTCTCGCCGCGCTGCAGGCGGCGGCTCCGGGCTCTCGAGCGGGTGCGGCTGCACCGTTGCGCCGGGGCGCACGCGCTGGACACCGAGTACGACGATGGTCTCGCCGGCCGCCAGGCCTTCGAGCACCTCGACCTTGCCGCTCTGGCGCTGTCCGATGCGGATCACTCGGCGCTCCGTCTTGTTGTCCTTCACGGGGTAGACGATGTGTCGAAGACCTTCGCTGACCACGGCTTCTTCCGGGATCAGAATGGCGTTCTCCTTAGTGAGCACATCCAGCGTCACTGCGAGGAACATGCCGGGACGAAGGGATTCGTCGGGGTTCTCGAACTCGGCCGTCAGGCGAACGCTGCGAGTGACGGGGTCGACGCGCGGATCAATGAGGGAGACGCGGCCGCGAAACGCGCGGTCCTGAAACGCCACGGAAGTTGCCGTAACACCCTGACCGGGATTCACTTGGCCGAGGAGATTCTCCGGGACGGAGAAGTCGAGCCGGACGCGGCTGAGGTCGTCGAGGGTCGTGATGCGGGTGCCCGGTGAAACATAGGCTCCGAGCGAGACGCCGCGCGTGCCGACGCGCCCCGCAAAGGGCGCCCTGATGACGAGATCCTCCAGCCGTGCCTCCGCGGCCTTGAGGCGTGCTTCCGCCGCCGCGATCGCACGGTCAAGCGTCCGCACCTGTGCGTTGAGGTCCTCGACCTGGGCTTCGGTTCCGGCACCGGTGCGTCTCAGGGCCTGAGCTCGCTCGAGCCGCGTCGCAATCTCGTCGCGTTGGGCCGTCGCGCGGGCTTTCTCGGCAACCGCCATCTCGATGTCCGCACGGCGTTCCAGGCCGTCGAGACGCAACAGCACGTCGCCGGCGCTGACCTTCTGCCCTTCCTCGAATTCGATGGTCTCAATGACTCCGGCGACCTTGGACGTCACCGTGATCGACTCGAGCGCGCGTAGCGTGCCGACGCTCTCCTTCGTCTCGACGACCCGCCCGGTGCGCACCGTTTCGACTTCGACCACCGGAGCATTGGCAGGCGCGGCGCCGGGGCCCGCTGCGGTTCCGGCGGGTTTGGCGAAATAAGATCCTGCGATCGGCAATGCGGCGAGATATCCGTGCTGATAGGAATACCAGCCGCCATAACCGGCCACGCCGAGCACGACGATCACCGCGAGCTGACTCGATACGCGCATGCCCGGTCCTCGGGACGAATTTGTCCGGGGTTTTTAACACAATAACAGGTCATGAGCCGCCGAAAAGAAAGTCCCTTCGCGTTCCGGCGCTGCCCCCGGCTTATCCATATCGACGCACCGGAGCTGCAACCGCGGGAATTTCATGGGTGAAGAGGGTTGACCCGCCGACCCGGCTCCCGCATACCGGCCGGCGGGACACCCCTCCCCACCGAGGGGCGCCCATCTGGAAGGATGGCACAATATGACGACGAAGCCCGCTGCGCGCCCGCGCGCGCCTTTCTTTTCGTCCGGCCCGTGCGCGAAGCGCCCCGGATGGTCTCTCCAAAATCTTTCAACCGACTCGCTGGGGCGCTCCCATCGCGCCAAGCTCGGCAAGGCACGCCTGAAGCTTGCGATTGACCTCACGCGAGAGGTCCTGCAGGTCCCTGCCGATTACCGCATCGCGATCGTGCCGGCCTCGGATACGGGCGCGGTCGAGATGGTCCTGTGGTCCCTGCTGGGGGCCCGTCCGGTCGATCTCCTGGCCTGGGAAAGCTTCGGCGAAGGCTGGGTGACCGACGTCGTGAAGCAGCTCAAGCTCAAGGACGCGCGCGTCATCAAGGCGGGCTATGGCGAACTGCCCGATCTCGGGACCGTCGATGCCCGCAGGCACGACGTCGTCTTCACCTGGAACGGCACCACCTCCGGCGTGCGCGTTCCGAATGCCGACTGGATCCCGGCCGATCGTGAAGGACTGACGATCTGCGACGCTACTTCTGCCGCCTTCGCGCAGAGGCTCGATTTCGTGAAGCTCGATGTCGTCACCTTCTCCTGGCAGAAGGTGCTTGGCGGCGAGGCTGCGCATGGAATGCTGATCCTGTCGCCGCGGGCCGTGGAGCGCCTTGAGACCTACACGCCGCCATGGCCCCTGCCGAAGATCTTCCGCATGACCAAGGGCGGCAAGATCACGGAAGGGCTGTTTCAGGGCGAGACGATCAACACGCCGTCGATGCTCGCCGTCGAGGACTATATCGATGCCCTGCAATGGGCGAAGGATCTCGGCGGCCTCGATGCGCTGATCGCGAAAGCCGACCGCAATGCGAAGGTGATCTTCGACTGGGTGGCACGCACGCCCTGGATCGCGAACCTCGCGAAGGATCCGGCGACCGCCTCGAACACCAGCGTCTGCCTCGTGATCTCCGACCCGGATGTCGTCGCCCGGGGCGCCGATGCCGTCGCGCAGGTCGCCAAAGGGATCACGTCGCTTCTCGACAAGGAAGGGGCCGCCTTCGATATCGGCGCCTATCGGGATGCGCCGCCCGGCCTGCGCATCTGGTGCGGGGCGACCGTCGAGGCTTCGGACCTCGAAGCGCTGACGCCCTGGCTCGACTGGGCCTTCGCGCAGGAAAAGACGAAGCTCGCGCAAGCCGCCTGAGCGCCGCCAACCTCTCATTGCTCTCCCGGCCCGTTGGATACCCGACGGGCCTCACTGGCCGCGCTCGAACCCGCGTGAGCCGAGCGACCATTTCCAGGAACAGAACCCATGACCAAACCGCGCGTGTTGATCTCGGACGCCCTCTCGCCGGCCGCCGTCCAGATCTTCAAGGACAGAGGCATCGACGTCGATTTCCAGCCCGATCTCGGCAAGGACAAGGAAAAGCTTGCCGCCGTGATCGGGGATTATGACGGTCTCGCGATTCGCTCGGCGACCAAGGTAACGGCCAAGATCCTCGAACAGGCGAGCCGCCTGAAGGTGATCGGCCGCGCCGGCATCGGCGTCGACAATGTCGACATCCCGGCTGCGACCGCTCGCGGCGTGATCGTGATGAACACGCCGTTCGGCAACTCGATCACCACCGCCGAGCACGCGATCGCGATGATGTTCGCGCTCGCGCGCCAGATCCCGCAGGCGGACGTTTCCACGCAGGCCGGCAAGTGGGAAAAGAACCGCTTCATGGGGGTCGAGCTGACCGGCAAGGTCCTCGGCGTGATTGGTTGCGGCAATATCGGCTCGATCGTCGCCAATCGCGCAATCGGCCTGCACATGCGGGTGATCGCCTACGATCCGTTCCTCTCGCCGGAGCGCGCCCTCGAGATCGGCGTGGAGAAGGTCGAACTCGACGATCTCCTGCGCCGTGCCGACATCATCACGCTCCACGTGCCGATGACCGAGCGGACCCGCAACATCCTCTCCGCCGAGGCGATCGCGAAGACGAAGAAAGGCGTGCGCATCATCAACTGCGCCCGCGGCGGTCTCGTCGACGAGGCAGCCTTGCGCGCCGCGCTCGACAGCGGCCACGTGGCCGGCGCCGCCTTCGACGTGTTTTCCGAGGAGCCCGCGAAGGAGAACCCGCTCTTCGGCCATCCGAATGTCGTCTGCACGCCGCATCTCGGTGCCGCGACGAGTGAGGCCCAGGAGAATGTCGCGCTGCAGATTGCGGAGCAGATGTCCGATTACCTCCTGCAGGGCGCGATCCAGAATGCGGTGAACTTCCCGTCGATCACGGCCGAGGAGGCGCCGCGTCTGAAGCCATTCGTGGCGCTCGCGGAGAAGCTTGGCTCGTTCCTCGGGCAGCTCACGGAAGCGCCGATCAAGGGCATTCGCATCGAATACGAAGGCGCCGTTGCCGAGATGAACACGCGCGCGCTCACTTCGGCCGCGGTCACCGGCGTCCTCAGGCCGTTCCTGCAGGACATCAACATGGTCTCGGCGCCGGTCGTCGCGCGTGAGCGCGGGATCACGGTGGAAGAGGTCAAGCGGGAGACCCACGCCCGCGACTACGAAAGCTTCGTGCGGATCACCGTCGATGCCGAAGACATGGACCGCCATGCGGGCGGCACCGTCTTCCAGGACGGCAAGCCACGCGTCGTCGAGATTCGCGACATCGCCGTCGATGCCGAGTTCGCGCCGAACATGATCTATGTGCGCAATGCCGATCAGCCGGGCTTCATCGGGCGCTTCGGGACGCTGCTCGGTGAGGCGGGCGTCAACGTCGCAACCTTTGCGCTCGGTCGTGACGAGCCCGGCGGCAATGCGATCTGCTTCGTCTCCGTGGATCAGCCCGTCTCCAAGGAACTGCTGCAAGCGATCGAGGCGATTCCGCAGGTGAAGCGCGCCCGGGCCGTGCGGTTCTGACGATCGCACCGGGTGGTGCGCGCTGCGCACCACCGCGCTCCGACGATCCGGCCGCAACCCTGCTCGCGGCTCATGGTTCGTTGGCGTTTCCCGTGAGGTCTGATACCTCGACGACGTGAGGCGGTGGGCCGGCTCGGCCCCGCCGAGGCCTGTGCAGGGTGGCTGATGGATCTGCGTTTCCTGGTCGTCGAGGGCAACACGCGGGAGAGCCGCGAGGCGCACCGGAGCGCCTTCGGCGTAACGCCGAGCGCCTCCTATGCCGCCGTGCTGACGGCCCTCGCGCCGGGCGCGATCTGCGATATCGTCTATCCGGCCGATGCCGGCGCCGCGCTCCCCGATGGCGCCGGGCTCGCATCCTACGATGCCGTGGTGCTCACGGGATCGGCGCTCAATCTCTATGATGCGACGCCCTCCGTCCTGCATCAGATCGAATTGATGCGCGCAGTCTATGCATCCGGGACGCCGTGCTTCGGTTCATGCTGGGGCATCCAGATCGCCGCAGCCGCGGCCGGCGGGACGGTGGCGCGGAATCCCAAAGGGATCGAGATCGGCTTCGCACGGCGCCTCGTTGCCACGGATGCTGGGCGCGACCACCCGATGCTCGCCGGCAGGCCGCCCAGCTACGATGCTCCGGCCATTCACTGGGACGCCGTCGTCACGCCACCAGAGGATTGCACAGTGCTGGCGAGAAACGCGATGTCCGCGATCCAGGCAGCTGAAATCCGCCACCGGGGCGGCGTTTTCTGGGGCGTTCAATACCACCCGGAATTCAGCCTGCTCGAACTCGCGATCATCCTCGAGCGGCGGCTCGAAGTGCTCGTCGGCGAAGGTTTCTGTGACACGCTCGAAGATGCTGCCGCGTTCGTCGCCGATCTCGTAGCCCTGCACACGGAGCCGGAGCGGCGCGACCTTGCCTGGCGATACGGACTCGACGAGGAAGTCCTCGATCCGGTGCGGCGGACCCGCGAGATCGCCAATTTCATCGAATCCTATGTCAGGCCGGAGCGCAGCCGGAGGGCCCGTGCCTGAAGGCGCGCGGCGCTTGACCTCGCCGGGCGCTTCGCCCAAGAGACGCTGCAAGGTGGATCACCCCGACCCCGGCCTTGCGCCGGGGTTTTTCACATGAGGTCGAGCGATGGCGAACGTGGTCGTCGTAGGCGCCCAGTGGGGCGACGAAGGCAAGGGCAAGATCGTCGACTGGCTGTCCGAGCAAGCCGATGTCGTGGTGCGCTTCCAGGGCGGCCACAATGCAGGCCACACGCTCGTGATCGGCGATACCGTCTACAAGCTCTCCCTGCTGCCCTCGGGAGTCGTCCGGCTCGGCAAGCTCTCGGTGATCGGCAACGGCGTAGTGCTCGATCCGCACGCGCTCGCGGCAGAGCTCGAGCGCTTGAGAGAGCAGGGCGTCGGCATTACGCGCGACAATCTCCGGATTGCCGAGAACGTGACGCTCATCCTCTCACTGCATCGTGAACTCGACGCCTTGCGCGAAAGCGGCAGTGCCGGGACGAAGATCGGCACGACGCGGCGCGGCATCGGCCCGGCCTACGAGGACAAGGCTGGGCGGCGTGCGATCCGGCTGATGGACCTTGCCGATCTCGCGAGCCTGCCCGACAAGATCGAGCGGCTTCTCGTGCACCACAATGCGTTGCGGCGCGGCTTCGGGCTCGAGGAGATCGCCCCGGCGACGATCTACGAGGAACTCGCCTCGGTCGCGCCGAAGGTGCTCCCGTTCATGGATGCCGTATGGCGGCTCCTTGACGACGAGCGCCGCGTCGGCAAGCGCATCCTGTTCGAAGGAGCCCAGGGCGCCCTGCTCGACGTCGATCACGGCACCTATCCCTTCGTGACTTCCTCGAACACGGTCGCGGGACAGGCCGCAACGGGCTCGGGCCTCGGGCCGAGCGCCGTGGGCTATGTGCTCGGCATCGCGAAGGCCTACACGACCCGCGTGGGGGAGGGGCCGTTCCCGACGGAACTCCATGACGAGATCGGCGAGCTGATCGGGCAGCGCGGCAAGGAGTTCGGGGTCGTGACGGGACGCAAGCGCCGTTGCGGCTGGTTCGACGCGACGCTCGTGCGACAGACCGTGCGTACCTCGGGAATCGACGGGATCGCACTAACCAAGCTCGATATCCTCGACGGCTTCGAGACGATCCGAATCGGCGTCGGCTACCGGCTCGACGGCGACACCATCGATTACTTCCCGGCAAGCCAGGGCGCGCAGGCGCGCGTCGAGCCGATCTACGAGGAATTCGAGGGCTGGAGCGGAACGACGGCCGGCGCACGGTCCTGGGCGGACCTCCCGGCTCAGGCCATCAAATACGTGCGCCGGATCGAGGAGCTGATCGGCGCTCCGGTTGCGGTCCTCTCCACTTCGCCGCAGCGGGACGATACGATCCTCGTGCGTAATCCCTTCGAGGGTTGACGGGCCTGAAGAGGTCGGCCAACTCAGGGCGGCCCGGAGTATTCAGTATCGCCTATGGCAGATTACTATCCGCTTATTGCCCGCGCGGTGCATGGCCTTTCGGATCAGTCCCGGGAGGCTCGCCAGCATGTCTATAGCCGTGCGCGCGAGGCATTGACGGACCAGCTGCGCAACCTCGACCCGCCCCTCGACGAAGAGGACATCATCCGGCAGCAGGATGCGTTGGAGGATTCGATCGCGCGGCTCGAAGCCGAATTCGCGCCCGTTTCCGAACCTGCGCCAACCTCGGACGCAGTCGAGAGCGAAGACGCCGCGCTTGCGGAGCCGGAACCGGAGCCCGCTCCGGTTTCCGACGAGTCCGATGGCGACGAGGTGCCGCCTGCCGAGGACATCGACGAGCCCATCGAGGATGGAAGGGACGCCGAGGAGCCTCTCGTTCCGGAGGCGACATCGGTTGCGGCCCCCGATGAATTCGGGCCCGAGCCTCAATCCCCTCCCGAGCCTCAACCGCCGGCGGCTTTCGGCGGGTTCGGCCACGAGCCTGCGCGTGTTCCCGGCACGACGCCGGAGCCGGTCTCCGGCGAGTTCGATCCGCCGGTGATGCCTCCGGCGACGAAGCCTTCCTATTCCGGCTTCCGCCATGACGAACGCGCCGAAGAGGTGGACGAGCCCGAGAGGGAGCGCGTGCCGGCTCCGATCGGACCGGCGCGGCCCCGGATCGACAGCCGGGCGCCGGTCGTGCAGGCACCCGGGAGGGCCCGCACGATCGTGTTCGGATCGATCGTGGCGCTCGTCGTCGGGGCTATCGCAGTTCTGGCCTATATCCTGCGGGATCAGCCTTCGCCTGCCCCGGAGATCCCGCCTCCGGCCGCCGAGGCGCCCGCGCCCCCGACCGACGAAGCCGGCAAGTTCGGAGAGCGGATCGGAGGACCGGCGGCCGCCCCCACTCCCGCACCCGCGCCTGCGCCCGCTCAGCCGGCCCAACAGCCCGCTGCACGGCCGGAGGTCGCCGTGGCGCAGCGGGCGATCCTTTACGAGGAGAACCCGTCGAACCCGCAGGAGCCCGTCGCCCATGCGGGCCGCGTGACCTGGCGGCTCGATGCGGTGAGCTCGGGCCAGGGCCAGCCGCTCGAGAACGCCGTGCGGGCGACCGTGGAGATCCCGGAATCCGAGTTGACGCTCAACTTCCTGTTGCGGCGCAATCTCGACCCGACGCTGCCGGCGTCCCATACGCTCGAGCTCAGCTTCGTGACGAAAGCGGGCGACCCTGGGCGGGTCGTCCGCGACGCGAATGTGCTGCAGTTCAAGAACGAGCAGAACTCTCGCGGCACGCCGATGGCCGGGCTCGCGATCCCGGTTCGCGAGAACATGTTCCTGATCGGCCTCTCGAGCCTTCAGGGGGACATCGAGCGGAACACCGAGTTCCTCCTGCAGCGCAACTGGATGGACCTCCCGATCCGGCTGGCCTCGGGCAAGCGGGCCATCCTGAGCTTCGAAAAGGGGCGCTCGGGCGAGCAGGTGATGTCCGAGGCCTTCCAGCAGTGGCAGTAATATAAACCTACGGGAGGCGGCGCTCCGCCTCCCGGCCTTTGCCTCTCGCGAGGGCGGCTGCCCCGAAGGCCTAACCGGCTGGAGCCGTCTCGATCTGCTCCAGGTTCTTCTTCACCGCCTCCTGGATCTTCTCGAAGGCCCGCACCTCAATCTGGCGGACACGTTCGCGGGACACGCCGAATTCCGTCGAGAGATCCTCAAGGGTGATCGGATCGTCCGAGAGGCGGCGCGCCTCGAAGATGCGTCGCTCGCGCGGGTTCAGGACGGAGAGCGCGTTGCGCAGAGCGGCGAGCCGATTCTGGCCCTCCTCCTGCTCCGCGAGGACTTCCTCCTGGCTGGCGCTGTTGTCGACGAGCCAGTCCTGCCACTCGCCTTCGCCTTCCTCGCGTAGCGGCGCGTTAAGCGAGGCGTCGCCGCCAAGGCGGCGGTTCATCTCGACGACATCCTGCTCGGTGACGCCGAGCTTCGTCGCGATCTGCTTCACCTGGTCGGGGCGCAGGTCGCCTTCCTCCAGCGCGGAGATGCGGCCCTTCGCCTTGCGCAGGTTGAAGAAGAGCTTCTTCTGGTTCGCCGTGGTTCCCATCTTCACGAGTGACCACGACCGCAGGATGTATTCTTGTATCGCCGCCCTGATCCACCACATGGCATAGGTCGCAAGGCGGAAGCCCTTGTCGGGCTCGAAGCGCTTGACGGCCTGCATCAGGCCGACATTGCCTTCGGAGACGACTTCGCCGATCGGCAGCCCGTAGCCGCGATAGCCCATGGCGATCTTGGCGACGAGGCGAAGGTGCGACGTGACGAGTTTGTGGGCGGCCTCTCGGTCGCCATGCTCGCGCCATCGCTTCGCGAGCATGTACTCCTCATGCGGCTCGAGCATGGGGAAACGACGGATTTCGTCGAGATAACGGGATAAGCCCCCTTCATTGGCGAGCACGGGCAGCGCTGTGGCCATTCTTCTCCTCCTAAGGCTCCCTCACTGAGGCTAGCCTGAACGGCTCCCAAAACGGCAAGCCGAAAACCTGCATTATACGTGCAGTCGGCTTTACCGGATAGGGCATTGGATCTTGGATCTATGCTAACGCCCGGGAGTCCCCACGGTGCCCCTTACGCCCCGCGTGCGTCGGATTGACGCCAACTTGGCGTTTACCGGGCCTCGTCGCGCAAGGCGGCGAGCAGGGCTGCCATGTCCTGGGGCAGAGGGCTCTCGAAACGCAGCGCTTCGCCCGAGACGGGATGCTCGAACCCGAGCACGGCCGCATGGAGGGCTTGGCGGCCGAGATGCTCCAGAGCCTCGGAAGCGGCCGAGGTCAGCCGCCGTGCCCGCGTCCGGAAGCCCGACCCATAGACTATGTCGCCCAGAAGCGGGTGCTGCATGTGGGCCATGTGCACGCGGATCTGGTGCGTACGCCCCGTCTCGAGCTCGCATTGCAGGAGGCTCGCCAGCGCTTCTCCCTGACCGGGAAGGCGCTCGACCATGCGCCAATGCGTGATGGCCTCGCGGCCGCGGCTGGCCGGGACAACCGCCATCTTCTCGCGGTGAGTGGCGTGCCGCCCGATCGGAGCGGCGACGGTTCCACTGGCGCGGCTCGGCACGCCCCAGACGAGGGCGAGATAGGCGCGCTCGAGGGGGCCCGTCCGGCCGTGGTCCGCGAACTGGGCGGCGAGCCCCTGATGGGCCCGGTCGTTCTTCGCCACCACCAGAAGTCCGCTCGTGTCCTTGTCGAGCCGGTGCACGATGCCGGGGCGCTGGACGCCGCCGACTCCGGAGAGGCTGTCGCCGCAATGGGCGATCAGCGCATTAACGAGCGTTCCGCTCGCATGCCCGGCCGCCGGGTGCACGACGAGGCCGGCCGGCTTATCGATGACGATGAGGTCTACGTCCTCGTAGACGACATCGAGCGGAATCGTCTCCCCGGCCGGCTCCGCCGGCGCAGGAGGCGGGACCAGGAGCGACAGGAGAGCCCCGGGCCGGATTTTCTGGCCGGGATCCCGAACCGCCGCATCGTCCACCTGTACGCGGCCCTCGCGTGCGAGCGCCTGCAGGCGGCTGCGGGAGAGATCCGGAAAGGCTTGGGCGAGCGCACGGTCGAGCCGCTCGGGCCCGCCTTCGTGACGGTGCAGGCGGATCTCGCCCTCGGGCGAGGAGGGATTCTCCACTGCCGCGACAACGGTTGGCGTCATTTTGATGAGTAGGGCTTGAACAGCATGGGTTGGACCGATATACGACCGACCTTCCCCTTGACCAGCTCCCTTCGTCTAGCGGTCCAGGACGTCGCCCTCTCACGGCGAAAACAGGGGTTCGAGTCCCCTAGGGAGCGCCAATGATCTCAATGGCTTAGTGCGGTCGAGCGTCTCGTCTCACAGATCCGTCTCACACAACCGCTCCGTTTGGCGCGGCGGCTTGATCGGCGCCTTCCGGATATTGCCGGCTACCGCTGCGGGCTCGATCTGATCCCAGCGTATCGCTGTCCAGGAGATGATTGTTGGCGCAACAGGCCCAACCGGCTAGGGCGATGCTCATCGCCTGGAACGGATTGGGGAGCCCATAGGCAGAACGCGGTGCCGGTCTTGGCGGAGTTGCCTGGCGACCGACCCGATCCACCCCCCCAGCCTAGCCCGACCAGGTCCCTCAAAACAGTTACCTGATCAGCTCACAAAATTTCGCCGCGACCCATCTTTCTCACACGGCTGTGAGGGCGCTCTTAGATAGAGTTTCGACTGGCTGTGAACCCGTCAATCCAGGCCCTCGGAAGCTCATGGATTTCTGTTCCCGGCCCCAAAGAGGCCATTGCTGCGAACGCAGGATCAGGCGCCTCCGCCCGCCCGCGCGATGGTGTCTGCGATGAGTTGCCGATGGACGCGCCAGGTCTCCATGGTCTGCTCGAAGTTGTGGAGCAGTTTGCGGGCTTCCGTCGTGTCCCGGCCCTTCGCGGTCTCGTCCTCGATCAGGAGGATTAGGTCGGTGATCCGCCGCTCGCCCTCGGCGAGGTGCCGATCGGCCGCGTCGAGGTCCAGGCGCTCCTGCTCGAGGTCGGGCATTAGGACGCCCCTCGGCCATGCAGGCGGGAGCACGGGGTCTCTCAGCCACCGGCGCCTACGGGTCGGATCTGCCAGTGATGGCAGCACTATGCGCCCGTTCGGGGGCACGTCCAAGCACGGCCGGGTTGAGGCCAGCGCGGGAGAGCTTCACGTCGGATCCGGTGATTTCAGGCGCCACCAAGTTTCGACTTACGCCTGCCGGGACATCCGGATCAGGTCACGGAGAGATGCAAGGAGTTCCCGCGTCCGTTGCGCCTGCTGACGGATTTCCTCTCGGAACTGCTCATTCTCGCGGAGGGCCCCGTCGACTCGGGCGATAAAGAGGGGTCTGGAGAGCGACCCTGATCCATGCCCCTCTTTCGCAGAGAACCCGCCGTCGCGCTCTGGCTTTGGTTGGACACGGGCCTCCCACAGCACGCGCGTGGTCCAATCCCTGCTTGGGCATCCGCGAGAGCATCAGCCAAGATCAACATATGTTACAAGATCAACATAAGTTAAAGTGGCAACAAAAGCGCGCCTGCGCCGTAGCGGCTAATAACATTCGTTAATTCATCGCTCATTTCCGGTCATATACTTGCGTCACCTTGGAACCGCGATGCTCGTAATCCCATTGACAGGATGTCGCTTTCGGTTCGGGCAAAAGTGTCGAGCGGTTGGCGACCTGTTCCTGCCCGAACATGGAAATCGACCATGGCTCAAGCCTCTGGACCGGTTCTTTCGTCTGAGTTGCGCAACAGCCTGCTTGCGGCCCTTCCGCGGCTTCGCGCCTTCGCGATCTCGCTGACCGGCAATGTCGATCTTGCCGACGACCTCGTGCAGGAGACGATTGTCCGGGGGCTGAGCAAGATCGACAAATTCGAGCCGGGCACCTGCCTGCAGGCGTGGCTCTTCACGATCCTCCGCAATCAGTTCTACACCTTCAAACGCCGGAGGAGGCGGGAGATCGAGGACCCGGACGGCGTGATGGCCGGCATGCTCTCGACCCTCCCTGGACAGGATGAAAATCTTAACCTGCGAGACCTCGCAGGGGCTCTTGCGCGGCTCCCTCCCGAGCAGCGCGAGGCCATTCTCCTCGCGGGGGCACAGGGATTGCAATACGAGGAGATCGCCCGGATCTGCGGGACCAAGTTGGGCACCGTCAAGAGCCGGATCAACCGCGCCCGCGCCCGCCTTGCTGAACTCCTTCATCTTC
>NZ_LN811351.1:293712-305894 GCF_001006805.1 Microvirga massiliensis
CTGCATCTGGGGGTTCTGGACTTCAGCATCGGCACGCTGACGCCGTGCACGCTCGGGTTCATCCAGCACGCGGCCCTGGAGGCTCTCTGTGAGCGCTATCCGCGGATCGGCAGTGCGTTCTGGCGCACCACGCTCATCGACGCGGCGATCTTCCGGGAGTGGATCATGAACGTCGGTCAGCGGGATGCCCGGAGCCGGATGGCTCACGTCCTGTGCGAGATGGTCGTGCGTTTGAGAGCAGTGGGACTGGCCCAGGGCCACACCTGCGATCTGCCGATCACCCAGGTTGAGCTTGGGCAGGCGCTCGGCCTCTCCACGGTCCATGTCAACCGGACCCTCCAGGAACTCCGAGGAGAGGGGCTCATCACCCTGAAAGGGAACGTTCTCTCGGTGCTGGACTGGGAGGGGCTGAAGCAGGCCGGGGACTTCGAGCCCACCTACCTGCACCTGAAGCATCAAGAGGCTGCCACGTGAGAACCTCGTCGCCAGTTGATGCAGGTTCCCGCCGGGTCTGCTGCGAGATGCTTGTCCTCAACCATGTGCCGCGATCGGACACCTCTGCACCGATGAGAATATCAGGTTAAATCCAGTCGTGGCGTGAATTTCTGCTTACTCGCACGAATTGGACTTTCAACCAAAAACATCAAACTGATTGAGCATCGATTGAGTAATTTGGTGCCGTAATTACCGGCGCAGAAGCCATGCATATACCAGGCGTGGGGGCGCCGATCTGGTAGCGGGCTTTCTCATGCTTCGAGGTTTCATCAACGATGAGCATCGCGCGGCGTTCGAAGCCGCCCGAGCGGAGTACTGTCGGGGAGGCGCGCTAGCCAGGTGTTGCGGAGCGCGGACCCGGAACGGCGGCACATGCCGCCTGCCGCCGCTGAGGGGGCACACGCGCTGTTTGCGCCATGCCGGTCCGCACGCCGCGCGCCGGCATCGAGACCAACAACTCCGCGAACTTGCAGCCGGGCGCCTAGATCCTGAGATCTTCGCCCGAGCGGAGGCGAAACGACATCGCAACCGTTTGCAGCGAGCGTGGAAGTTGAACCCTTGGGCGAGCGGATCGACGATCGATCTTGGCGAGCACGAGGAGGCATTCCGGACCGCCTTGGCGGGGTTCCCGTGGCGACTGGAGACAATGCCGCCGGCGATCCTCGATTGGGCGCGCTGGCGCTTCCGGAGAACCCATTTGGACCGGCGCGATCCGGCGGGCTGGAGCGCCGCCCTTGACACTTTGCGGGGTAAACTCGCGGCTGCTGGACCGCCCCGCGAACCTGAGCACCCCGCTCTGGTGCTGGAAGATCCGGTCCACGTCGTAGCATCGCGCTTGTCACCGTGGTCGCGGCGTCGATGTGCCGATATCAGCAGCAAGGCCCAAGCAACCCCGCGAACCTCGCGTAAAGTTCGCCGGACTTCTCCGCCGCAAGAGGCGGACCTTCTATGGAGCCTCCTCGCTCAACACCGGCGTGATCTCGCGCCTGTTCTGGCGCTGTGCCAGACGGATGAGGAACGCCTTCACGTCGCGGCTGCCTACCGGGATCTGATTCCGCCTGCCGCACATCCCACCGCTGCCCGCGCCTGGGGCGCACTCCTGCGGCAACTTTCGGGCAACAACTCCTGACATTCGGGTGGACCTGGGTGCTCAAGGTATTCAGGGTGTTCTGCACTGAATACCCGGAATGGCGTCGTCCATGACGTCTATGCCGGCTTGGGTATTCAAGGTGTTCAAGGTGTCCATTCCTTCTTCCTTTGGAGAAAGAGAAAGAAAAGGCAGAGGGAGAGGGCGGCAGCGGCGTGGGGCGCGGAGGCAGGGGTAGAGCAATAAGTAAAGAAGTGGCGCGGATGCGCCCCTTGAACACCTTGAATACCTAAGCCGGCATAGACGTCATGAACGACGCGACTCCGGGTATTCAGCCGAAAGCCGTCGAATACCCGGAGTTGAGCGTTGCGCCCCCGCTTATAACAACGGACAGAGCACCGCCTCAGCTTGGCCCTTCACGGTCTCGTCGCTCGCGCTCGTTTTGGTGATGGTGACCACCAGCCGGCCGTTGACCCTCCGCCGGGCCACTTCAAGCCCCAGATCGGCCAAGGCACCCGGATCCAGCCGCGCAATCGCCTGCCCAAGCCCCTGGGGCGAGCGGATGTTGAGCTTGCCCTGGCCGCCGAACGGTCCGGTCAGAGCAGGCAGAAGGTCTGCCATGGTCCCTTCCCAAATCCGGCTCTCAATATTGCCGACGAGGCCAAGCAACGCCGCCACGAGCGGGTCGCCCGCCGCGGCGTCGGCTTGCTGTTCCCGCCAACCCTCGCGCATGGCCTCGATCAGCAGGTTGGGCTTCCATCCGATCGCCCGCGCGGCCGCTTCAGCGAACACGAGCGGCCCGGCGAGGCGGTCGAGGGGCTTGTCGGTCCACTCCGCCGCCACGGCCTGCCATCCGGCCAAGGCGCCCACCAGGATATCGAGGAGTGCCGCCAGCAGGGCGGGGCGATCGACCTGCCACGCCGCGTCCAGGAGAGCCCTGGGCGTCGCCGTCGCCCGCCGATCGAGGGCAATGCGGACCACCCTGGACACGAGGTCCGGCCGGCTGCTCAGGTCCGGGAGCACGGTGGTGAACATGACGGGCGCCAGAAGTTCCACACTGTAGAGATCGCCATTCGAGTAGAGCTGGCGGGCCGTGTGCGCCGTCCCCGTCGCGAAGCCGCAAAACAGGTCCGCCGCATCGGGACCGATATTCGACGTGTTGTCCAGGCACGTGATGCCTTGCCCCTTCGCGAGAGCAATGAGGCCCAAGGCATCCCGCGGCGCGGCGGACAGGGGAGGGTTCGTCGGATCGACCAGATCCTTCAGGCGCAAGGCGGTGGTCGTCTTGCCGGCTCCGGCAGGTCCGGTCAGGAGCAGGTGCGCAACCTCGCCGTCGCGCCGAACAGCATTCGCCAGGAAGAGGAGCAGGGCAGCTTCCGCTTGAACTCCCGGATCAATGGCGGTTTCGGATAGGCGCGGCGGCAGGACGATGTGCTGGCGGATCACGGGGAGGAAGTCGCGCCGCGATACGCTACCCGCCGGCATTGGGGGTGGGCGAAGGCTGGATCGGCGCGGGAACCGAACCGGCGCGGTGTTGCCGGGGACAACCTGATATCCGGTAGACGTGATCTCGATCACCTCACCGGCGTCGTTCGCCAGATTGAGGTAAATGCAGTCGCCACCCGCCCCCGCGTGGGGTGCAGACCGGACGCCGACCGGGAACTCCGGCGCATCATACGCCAGGCTGTGCAGCGCCTCGGCGAGTTCGGCCACGGCCCGCGGGGGCAGGTGCAGGCTCCGGTCCGGAAGTCGGCGCAGTGCGGCGAAGATGGCATCGAGGGCTTCGTTGGATTTCAGGTCGAAGTGTTCTATACCGTTCGAGGTGGGCAGGGTGATGAACCTGCTGTTTCCACTCCGCCAAAGCTCCACCCCAGCCTCTGCGAGAAGGGTATCTTCGGCCCGGCGGAGGGCCGTGCCGCGTCCGCCGGAAGATGACGGATCTTCGGTTTCCTCCGGAGGAGTTGCCTTCGACCAGCAGCGCCCGAACTGGCGCATGCGCCCGGCGTCGTCGTGCTTGTCGTTCGGGAGCAGTTCGCCCGTCTCCTGCGTTACGGCGAGGGCGGCGGTGACTTCCAGAGTGAGGCCGGCCCGGCGGGCAAGCGAGATTAAGGCCATGGTGGCGGCCGACCGATCCCCCTCCATGAACCCCGCCAGGCGGGGCGTCCCGAAGCGGTCCACAAGGGGGCCGGCATGGCCGTGATAGCGATCCCGAAGGAATTGATCCCCGACGAGCGCGGCCTCGGCTTGGTTGCGGAGTTCATCGGGTAAATCGCGGAGTTCGGCGGCATCCTTGATGAGGGGCCACACGGCCTCCAACCGGTGGACTTCGTCTGCCGTCAACCCTCCGGCGCCGTGGCCCGCCACGCTGGTCCGTGCGCCCGCCGTGGGGAGCTTGGGGCTGCCCTTGCGGGGTGGAAACGTGCTTGCCAGATGCTCCGGATCCACCGCCAGCGCGGAGGGATCCGGCGCCCCCACCACATAGGCCAGCCGAGGCCGATACTTATGGCGGTTGCGTTTGCCTTCGGCGGGCACGTTGAACGTCCAGGATGCTCTGCCAAGCCGAGACTCTTCGTAGACCGCATCCGAGCCAGTCCCGGCGCACGTATCCGCCCATGCTTCACGGTTAATGTCGGCCGGCACCTTGAACCATCCATGTGCCCCATTACCGGTGCATACGCGGGCACAGGGCCGCGTGCCTATCTTGGCGATGGCTGCATCCAGGGTGGCATCCACGTGGCTCCGCGCCTGCGCCTCGGTCATGCCGCTGGCGACGGAATTTCGGTCGATGTCGAGAATGCCGTGAATCCGCGTCCTTACATCCTTGTCGGCTGGCTTAGAGCCGCAAAACGTTTCGTGGACCGGGTTCGTGCAGATGTAGATGTTGCGGGCGTTATCTTCGGCCTCGGCGAGGAAGGCCCGAAGTTTGATCGCCTCGGGATCCTGATCGAGGTGCCACGTGAACCCGCGGAGATCCTTGTTGGTGTCCACCGGCAGCATGGTCGTGAATGCGATGCTGCTTCCAGGCGGGAAGATGGAACGGACGAAATCAATGAGCCCTTCGAACCGCTCCCCACGCGACGCAATCAGCATGGCGTAGATCAGCCCGGCAATCACGGCAGGACGGTTCGGCCCAGCAGCGGCGGGAGACGCCAGCACCGCCTCAGTTATTTCGGAGTAGATCCGGGCATGAACCGATGCCACGTCGGGAAAGTAGGCACCCAGATCGTGGGCGAGGTGCCGGGCATCGTCATCTATGGGGTCGAACCCGAGAGCCGCTAGGTAGCGCGAGCCCTCCTGGATGAGCCGCCGGATGGTTGTTTCGGCTGCAGGATCCAGCCTGCCAGCAGGTTCGGATGCTTGCTTGCCGGCAGTAATAGCGGCGTCAAAAAGCTGATGGAGCTGCGCGACCTCGTTGTCGCGCGCGCGAACCGGAACGTTCATGATATACTTTCAATGTAATATGATTGATGAGAGACACCCCGACGCGGCATGAGCCCCCGCGCTGGGGTGTTCTGTTTCGGCCGACTACAGGGAGGTCCGGGCGCACCGGTTGCGGATGGCCTGAACCGCCGCGGCATTTCTGCGGGGTTCAGGAGTCCATCGCTCCGCCTCGTTGACCAAGCGGATCACGTCCTCAGTCTGGAGGACGGTGCGGCCAAGCGATCGGCGTAACGCCAGGCGCCCCATGCGTTCGTGCTTGTAGAGCTGCGCGCGCGATACGCCGAGGATGCGCGCAGCCTCGGCGATCGGAAGAAAGGCGGTCTGGCGCCAATTGGCGGTGGGTTCTGCACCACGACCGTTGCCGGCGTTCCTGGTGCTCATTCCTGGCCTCCAGCATCACGCGCGGAGGCAATCAGGCGCTCGATTTCGTCCAGCGGGACAAGCGTCCGCCGCCCGAGTTTAACCGCACGAAGGCGGCGGTCCTTGATGAGGTTGAAGACAAGCGTCCTCCCGATCCCGAGCGCCTCGGCGGCGCGCGGAATGGAGACAAGACGCGGCGATGACGGAGCAACAGCGTGCCCAAGCATGCCAGCCATATTCCTGTGTTGGCAGGGTCGGATGCCACGGCCCATGCCGTGGTCTTGGTAACCTGCGGGTTCGTCTGGTCGGCTGGCGATCTCCTGAATATTCGCGGGACATAACGAACCCTAGCGAAGTGAGACGAACGCCTTCAAGGCGTCGCGGACAAAAAGTGTCCGCAGACTCTACACCGCTGTCAGCGACGAATTGGCTCGACTTTGAGGCCGCATGTAAGGCGGCGTTGTATTCGGATCTCGCGCTCCTCTTGCCCCGAGTGACTCGTGTGCACGTTTCTGCTGTGGGCCGTGCAAAGTTGGCCGACGCTTGGGCTCAATCGGCATCGAGCGCAGTGAACTCCGCGGGATTGCATTGCCCGCGTGGTGGGGCGCTTTTCACGTTCAGGCCGCGCCACCCTCAACGACGCGGAATTGCGTTGGCGCCACGCCAATTACCGGTTCCACGGCGCGCCGCATGATTTCGCTGACGTGGTCGGAGACGTAAGCGGCGTAATGCTTCTCGATCATGGCAACAGAGGTGTCATGTGCGAGCGCCACGAAACGTGTGGAGATGTTGTTGCGGAGCGACCGGACGATCGAGGTATGGCGGAGGGCGTAGGGGGCGGTGCCCGCGGGGAGCTGCGCGGCCTTGACGATCTCCTTCCAGGGCCGGGTCAACTCCGCGGCAGCTTTCCACGGGCCGCGCTCGTGCCGTTCCCAGACGGTGGGGGACGTCTGGCGGTAGCGCCAGCGTTCCAGAAGGGGCTCATGGCCCTTACGCCCGTTGAGGATCGGCCGAAGCTGGTCAATCACATCCGGCCCGACCGGAACGGGGACATGGCGCCTGGCCTTTGCACCTTTGCCCTTCGCGGAGAGCGGAACCATGATCTGCGGCTCGTCGGTCACCTGCACGTCGCGGACGCGGAGCTGCGCAACCTGCGAGAACCGTGCTCCCGTCGCGGCCAGCACCACGACCAGACGTCCAAGGTCCCCCGTCTCGTCCAAGTCGAACGCCGCGGCTGTCAGCGCGTGGATCTCCGCTCTCGTAAGGATCTGATGCTCGCGGGCCGCATCGGCGCCCGACAGTGCCTTCGTCCCGACTTTTACCTCTTCCCGGACGTGCGGCCCGAGCACGCGCCGGTGCTCCTCGATGGCAGCGTTCAGGGCCGCGCGCAGGTCATTCAGGAGCCGGTTGACCGTGGAGGGCTGCAGGTCCGGCGCCAGACGGCTCCGCCACGCCTTCAGGGCGGAGGCCGTGAGGCTGGACAACCGCAGGTCGGCGATCTTCGGATCGGCCAGAACATGGAGCGTGAGCCGGGATCGTGCATCGCGCCCCGCGCGGAGGGAGCGCGCCTCGCGGGTGGTGATGTATGCGTTCACCGCGTCGCGGACCGTGAGCGTCAGGCCGTTCGCGTCGCCGGCATCCAGAGCCGCGAAGGCCCGCTCGCGTGCCTCCGCCCAGGCGAGCGCGGCCCGTTTTGCTGCCGCAAAGGCAAGGGCCTCCGGCGGGGCGCCCGCGTCATCGGCCATGCCAATGCGCTCCTCCGCCCGCCTGCTGTTCTGGACGATCTTCGCGACCCAGGTGCCGGCGCCGCGGACCGGCTTGCGGTATCCGAGATAAAGGCCGCCTCGACCATGCCCGATCCCGAGCCAATACGGGTTCTTGCCGGGGGCGAGCTTCGCCCGTTTCGGCGGGGTATCGATGCTGGCGGTTTTCGGCATGGCGATCCGTCTCACATTTCGTCTCACAGTGACATGTGAGACGGATCTTACGTCCATGACAGCGAGGTTCAACTAGTTCATAGGGTTAGCAGACGTCATAGATGTCACGATCGTTCGCGATCCGCCCTCTCACGGCGAAAACAGGGGTTCGAGTCCCCTAGGGAGCGCCACTTTTCTCTTTAGAATCCAAGGGTTTGCGCGAGCACCTCCGCAAGGCGGTCGTGAATGCTCCCAACTCTGCTCCAATATACGTTGCCGAACAGCGATGGACAGAATACGTCCCTCACGCCGCCCAGGCGATAGCACGGTAATTCAGGTTAGGTGGAGCTTCGGAATTGAAGTCTGCCAGGCTGCCGAGGACTTTCTGCCTCTGACGCCGCAGCCTTACGAAATCATTGGCTCTGTTCCCTGAGGATGCAGCCGCGAAGCCTGGATGCTTGAGGGGGTGTGATACTCGTCCCCGCGCCGAATTACTCGGTCAGTGACCGAGGTATGACTCAATGAGGAGCAGGGAGTATCCTGCCACCAAGAGCCAGTGAGCGAGTTCAACCATCATGGCCGATCTCCGCGTGGCTGTTCCGCTCCGGTTGAGCCCGGACCTACGGGGAACAGAGCGCCACCTCTGATCCGCAAGCCCTCGCGGATTTCAGGCGCTTAGAGGGCTCCAGACGAGCAGCTTCGCTATCTCAGCCGCTGCTCTATGCGAGCATCAAAATCTCCCTTTGGTCACGAGCATAAGCCACAGCAGAAAGCTGCGTCGCAAGAGGGCAATTCAGAACCGATCAAGATCAACCAATCCACGTTCTTAGCACCCTCGACACGTCTCGACTGACGCATGGTCAATTGTGGTGGGATGCCCCTCCCGTCGGAGGAGGCGCTGATTGGGAGCGACTACGCGCTGAGTTTAGCAGGCAAAGTTACACATCGAGGGTTGCAGGAGCCGCTATGATCAAGATCACTGGACTCGATAAACTCAGCAGGGACCTCACTAGTGCGCAGAAGGCGCTTGAGGGCTTGGATGGTGAACTTGGCACCGTCGCCTTTGACCCGAGTGATCTGGGCAGCATCGAGGCAGCAATCCAGGAGGTGGAGAGGCTCGTCGACGAGCGGCTCGGCTCTTATGCCTCTAATCGGATTATCGGGCCGATGGCCGAGGGAATGAAGCAGCAATATCGCGAAGCCATTCTGGAACGGGCAGCTACTGCACGCCTAGAGGGCGATCAGGCGTGATGGCGAACGACATCGACCTTTTCGGCCAGATCACGAATGCGGTTCTCGACCTGCAAGGGGCGCATCTGCAATCGTATGATCGTCCGCTTAAGGCGCTCGCGCGGCTCCTGCGCCATCCTGATCTTGCGGCCGCAAATCAGGCTTTGACCGAAGGATTGGACCTTGAAGCCTTCTTGGCTACAGGCGACGCATCCCGGCGCGGTATAGCCGGCAGCGCCAATCTTGCGTGGCCTGACAGCCAGGAGCAGACACTCGGGCTGACCCTTCTTCTTATCGAAAAATTTGCGGAGAGCCCCGACTATATGGCCCATTTTGGGCGCACCTACTTCTATTCAGGAGATAAAATCATAAGCGAGGTTCACGCTGTCACGCGACAGATGATTATTCCCTTTTTGAGAGACTACAAAGCTTATGTGATAAATCATGGAAACTTCAGGCCAAAGCTGATGGTGCCTGTCTCCAATAAAATCTTCATTGTGCATGGTCACGACGGCGAAGCACGAGAAGCGGTAGCTCGCTTTCTCGGTAATATTGGCTTCGAGCCGATCATCCTTCACGAGCAAGCCAATCGCGGACGAACGGTCATCGAAAAAGTCGAGGCAAATAGCGACGTCGGTTTTGCGGTCGTGCTCCTCACGCCTGACGACGAGGGTTGTGTGAAGGGAGGCACGCCTGAGCCGCGCGCGCGGCAGAATGTGCTCCTTGAGTTAGGCTACTTTATTGGTCGTCTGGGCCGCGAGAAGGTGTGTGCACTTAAACGCGGCGAGGTGGAGATACCAAGCGACTTTGCCGGTGTGGTCTGGCAAACCATGGATGCCGGCAATGGCTGGAGGCAGGCGCTTGGCCGAGAACTTGAGGCGGCCGGTTATCGGATTGACTGGAATAAGGTCATGCGATGAACTTGTAGAAACTTGGGCTTGATCTGACGGACTGTGTCTGAGTGAGTTCATTCGAACCAGATCACAGTGGCTTGGCTCTGTGTTTGCCGCATGCCCCCGCATGTTGAGATATAGCCGATTATCAATTCGGCTCTAAGAGACAGAGATCAGACCATTTGATTATGGCGCGATCACTCGTCCATCCTTGAGGATTTCTGACTCCTGCGCGATGACTGCATTCCGCAATGTGGGGTGATTGGACACCCCGTATGCTGCGGCTTTGATGTTGGGTTTACTCGGACTTCTTATATAAGGGCTGACTTTTGCCATGGGTGAGGCTTCCTTCAAGTGGAATCGATTTTGGCTTCCTGCCAATGCCCCTCTTCCCACCTCGGATGGGTATCTTTTTCACCCAGACAAACCCAGCTTCCTAGGTTCTGGTTTTGGACAGAGCTTTGACGAGCTCGACCAAATCCCGTGTTTGATCCTCCTTGGGCCTCCCGGAATCGGGAAATCTTACGAGATGCGGAAGGCCGCCGCAGCAGGAACGGAACAAGGTCAGGCTGTCGAGTTCATCGAGATTAGGCGGTTCTTCCAGCCCAATGGTCTCTTCGAGCGGCTAGTCAGCACATTAAGCTCATCCGCTGGACAGGACTTGGATCGTTGTCTCAACATCTTTCTCGATGGATTGGACGAGGCGGTTCAACTTCAGCCATTCGCAAATGTGATTCCAGAAGCAATTCGTGGGATTGCTGAGGCCCGTGGGTCACTGGAGAAGCTGAAGCTAAGAATAAGCTGCCGTGCGGCATCGTGGCCTTCAGACTTACAGGATGAGCTGCAGACACTTTGGCCTAAGAGCCAAGTCGGAGTTTACCAACTCGCGCCATTGCGTGAGGAGGATGCCTTGATTACCGCCCATTCTGTTGATGCGGACGAAGGCGTTCGGGCTCACTTCCTTGAGCAGATCCGAGCGCGAGACGCGGAGCCGCTAGCAAGCCGCCCCGTGACTCTGAATTTGCTGCTGAACGAATACCGTCGTGAGAGGGTCCTACCGTCCAGCCGAGCGCAGCTTTACCAGCGGGGTCTGCTTGCGCTCTTAGAAGAGACAAACCCACTGCGGCGGAGTAACCCTCCTCTAGGGCAACTCGATAGCGCGTCACGTCTGATCGTTGCTGCGCGAATCGCAGCTGCGGCCCTGTTCTCCAATAGCACAACAATTTGGACCGGGCTCCAGTCAGAGGATCCCCCGGACGGGGCATTAACATTGTCGGACATTGCTGGAGGCTACGAACCAGGACTTGGAGGGATGTTCCCTCTCGGGATCCCTGAACTATTCCAGGTTCTGAACACGCCCGTATTCCAGTCGGTCGGAAAGGATGAGTTTGAGTTCGCCCATAAGACCTTTCCGGAATTCCTTGCAGCTCACTACCTGATTGAGCACGGAATTAGCGCGGATGAAATCCTAGAATTTCTCACCGGGCAAGTAGGGAGCGACCAAGAGACGGTTTCACCTCAGCTGCGAGAGGTAGCTGCCTGGGGGGCAAGTCTCGACCATGCGTTATTCCGTAAGTTAATAGCTCGCGAGCCTGACATTCTTCTACGAAGCGATGTCGCGGCTGTAGGTGACGCTGAGCGAGAAGCTCTGACCACCGAGCTTTTGCAGCGATTCGATGAGGAGCAGCTCCATGATTGGATCGCAAACATCAGGCAGAGCTACTCCCTGCTGCAACATCCAAAGCTGGCCCAGCAACTAGTACCGTATGTAACCGGGAAAAATCGGAGCATCATAGCTCGTCGTGCATCAATTGATATCGCTGAGGCGACACGCCTCACTGAGCTCTCGGATGTCCTCCTAGAAGTTGCGCTTGATCAATCGGACGATGTGGGCGTTCGTGTCAAGGCAGCGTCGGCTCTCTCAAGGATAGGGTCGCCAGAAGCGAAACGATCTTTACGCCCGCTCCTAAGTACGGATCTGGAGCCCGATGTAGACGACGAGCTAAAAGGAGCTGTCCTAAGAGCTCTATGGCCTAATGAGTTGTCGATTGATGAGCTGTTGGGATCGCTGACATCCCCGAAGAATGAAAATCTCATTGGATTATACTCGCTGTTTCTCGGCACCATCCAGATTCCTCAGTTGAGCGCTGACGAGAGCTTGCGAGTGCTCGAATGGGTGGACTCTATCTTCTCAGTCGAGAGTGAAGAACACAGATCTGCATTCAAGAACCTTATTCCCCGCCTACTCCAGCGGGCTTGGGAGTCCTCATCCGACGTCTTTCCGTGCGGGTTCGGCGGTAGATATGCAGTTCTTCCTTCAGGACGAGCCGTTTCTCTACAACGATAACCTCCCCGACCACCGGCACGATGGTGACGTCGTTTTCGGTCCGGATGTGCGGGACCTGATCGATCTCGCGATCGACGGGAATGCGGGTGATTTCCACGGTCTCCTCCCGCAGGGCGGTCCCGACCGTTTCCTCCACGACGTCAACGACGGTGCGGACCCGGACTTTGCCGGTCGTGACCTGGCGCTTTTCGAGCCGTACCTCCTCCTCGAGAAGCGGTATGACACTCTCGGCACCCGGGTCATGGAGGTGGGGAACCTCATCGGTGATCGAGCGCGGGCCATCGCTGGACATCTCGGCGGGTGCAGGCGGGGAGGCTGGCTTGCACATTGTTGTTGTCCGAGACATCAAATTGTACGCGAAGAAGCACTGTGAAACGGCGCGTGAAGGGATTGAGTCCGGATGCACGTGAGGG
>NZ_LN811351.1:306364-362711 GCF_001006805.1 Microvirga massiliensis
CGCCGCAAGCATCCGGCTCTTACTGAGTGACGCACCTCTCGCGCGAGTCTGCGTCATTCGTAGGGGCACGCCGTCGCAAGAATGACCAAGCGATCAGCCTCGAAAGACGGTGCAAGAGCCGGGGAACTGCCCGCGCGTGTGGTCGTTAGCTTTGTAGCTCGGCGCGCCCCGGCAGGCCTGATCACCCTAGACCGGAGCCTAGAGGCTCCCACGCCGATGAAAGGCCTCGCCCACAGGCGGGGCCTTTCCTGTGGCTTCGAATCCTTGCGCGCGAAGGCGCGATTCCATGCGCGGCGAACTACTCGCCGCGCTGCGCATTGATGGCCATTGTTCTCGCCAGGGAAGCACAGTGCCCCGCTATTACTTCAATACCCGGGAAGGCGAGAGGTTCATCCCCCCATGGAGACGGCCTGGAGGTCAAGGATCTGGATGCCGACGAATATGAGGCCATGCTCACGGCAGCCGAGATCGCCCGCGACCGGCTGCCGAAGGGCGAGGCCCGTGACGTCTCGGTCGAGGTGAGGAACGAGCACCACCAGCCGGTGCTGACCGTCAGAATCTCGATGGAGGTCGAGCGGGTGGGTCCGCCGCCAGAGCCATCACGCGTAACCCGCTGAGGCTTGGCGTGGACCCGGAAGGCTCATGTCCGTTCTCGGCGGCTCCGTGCCGGGCGCGACCTGGTGGCCAGCGGTCCAGACACGAGCCGTCTTGGGCCCGTCGACCCGGGGCCGGGGCGGACCTCGACGCCGAACGTGGTGAGACCGGTCACACCTTGGTGTCGGCTACGGCGGCGCCGCGCTGCCCTGGGCTCCGGGCCGGGCCCGTGGTCGTGTCGCGGGAGGTTTGGCGCTCCAGTTCGGCGTTCAGCTCGGCCCCGAGCAGCACCGCAAAGGCCGTCAGGTAGGACCAGGTCAGGAGCAGCATGATGGTCCCGAGAAGGCCCAGAGTCTGGTTGTACGTGTGGAAGTGGGCGACGTAGAACGAGAACCCGGTCGAGCCGACGAGCCACAGGGCCGTCGCGACGATCGCGCCCGGGCTCACCCAGCGCCACTTGGCGGCGCGCCGGCACGGCGCGAAGCGGTAGAGCATCCCGAGCGCAACGATGCACAATCCGGCCAGCGCCGGCCAGCGCGCGAAAGTTGCCACGGTTTGCAGCGTGGAATTGAGCGACAGCCGGTCCAGAACCAGCGGGAGCACGGCCAAGAGGGCAAACGCCAGCAGCAGGAACATTCCCGCTGCCCCCGCGACGACCAGCGCGTGCCACCCCCGCCGGAGAGCGCTGCGGGTCTCGTCCTCGCGGTACGCGACATTGAGGGCAGCGATCAGGCCAGAGGCTCCCGACCAGGCGCCCCACAGTGCCGCGAGGATCGCGCCGCCGAGTCCGGCACCGAGCTGTGCCCGCGAGGTGAGCGCGATTGCCTGCATCTGATCGGCCAGGAAGGTGGTCGCGTTTGGGGGAACGAGGCCGCCCAGCATCTCGATCGGGCGATGCACCGCCTCGGGATCGGCGAGCAGGCCGAAGAGCGCCACCGGGACCGAGATGCCCGGGATGCCGGCGAAGATCGCGCAGAAGGCCACGCCCGCCGCTCGCAGCCGCATGCCGTCGCGGCGCAGGGCATGGGCCAGCCGGGTCAGGACGGCGAGCCAGCCCCGGTCGGTGATGTCGCCTGGGCGATCGGCTTCGCTGGCGGTCTCCGCCCGGGGCTTGGCCCTCGCTTCGGCCCCCCTCTCGTCCATCTCGGGTGGGCCTTCGCGAGCGTGCTTGCGGATGGCGTCCTTCCTCGATCCACCGCCGTCAGGTTAATCGCGTGTTGCCTGTCTTTGCGGACGATGTCGTCCCTGGTGTGCGTTCCGTCTCCACGACAGTACTCGTACTGCCGCTGCCTCCAGCGCCGGTCACGCCGGGGCGGCGCAGCCCCAGGCGGGCCGTGATGGTCGGCTCGACGGCGCCCAGGCGCCCCCCGAACCAAGCCGCCGCAGCGCCGAGGATCAGGCCGAGGGCGGCCAGCAGGGCCGCCCTGGACACGGCCCGTGCCGCAGCATCGGCCGCCTGGGTGGCCTGCTGCCGGGCCCGGTCGGCCGCCTGGCGATACTGCTGCTCGTATTGCTGCACCTGCGTGCGGGCCTGCTCGACCGGGATGTTCTGGGCCCGTGCCACGGCCTGGGCGGCGCGCTCACGCGCGTCTGCGGCCTGCTGCTCGTTGCCCGTCACGAGGGCCCGCACCGCGGCAACCGCCGCATCCCGCAGGGCGGCCGGATCGTTGCCGCTTGCCCCGCGGAGCGACTGCTCGATCGAGGAGAACGGGTCCGCGGCCCCGGCGAGGTTGGGGGCCGCCACCTGGGCCGCGGTCTGCGCCGTCGCGCCGACCGTCTGGGCGACGTTGCCCAGGGCGCTCGTCACGGTGCGGTAGGTACCGCCGAGAAGACCGCCCACCGTAGTGGTGAGGAGATAGAAGACCACGAGCGTGGTCAGGGCCCAGGCCGTGAGGCCATGCCAGCCGGCGGTGGACTCCTTCGGTTTGCCGGTGAGCCGCCCCGCGGCATAGCCGCACGCCAACGAGGCCAGGATGCCGGAGAGCATGAACCAGATCCCGGCGCCCATCGAGAATGACGTCGCAGACGGGTTACCGCCCGCCCCCGCGGCCGGATTGAGGGTCGCGGCCCCGAAGCCGATGCCGAGCAGGTTGAGGATGAGCTGGGTCACGAGCGCGACGACGACGCCGGCGAGCACCGCGGCCCAGGACACCCGGTTGAGCAGGATGGTGCGGGCATCCTCGGCCGGGGTGACGGGGCTCATGTGCGGCGCGTCGTGATCCCCGCGGTTGCGCGGGGTGTCGGGGTGATGGGTGTGGGTCATGGAAATGCTCCTGGGGCCCGGCCTAACCCCGGTGTGGGCAAAAGGTTCAGCAAAATATCCGATGGTTGATCCCAAAGTACATGTCTGCCGGAACCCGCGGAGTCCGTGCCCGTTTAGTCAATCCTTACTCGCGAGCACTGATGAGCAACCCGACACCGCAAAGGTTTCACCCGGGCGATCTTTCTGATCCGAGGGAGCCGCTGACGAGCCCCTCCGAGCCTCCTCCGGCACGGGAGGCGGAGTTCGCCACTCCGCCGTCCTAGTCGCCTCCCGTGCGGCCGAACCAGATGCTCCTGAGCGCGGCCGGCGCGACGAGCGTCAGGAAGCCGTTCGCGATGATCAGGAGCGGTGATGGACTACGGCGAGTATCCGGCGGTGTGCCTGCGACCACCTCGTGCGACACCGCAACCACGAAGAAGAAGGCGCTGAACAGCACGAGCAGTGATCCGGTCGTGATGTTCATCCACCCGGGCACGATGTTCGAGCCGTTTCCCGGCGCCGATGCCACTCGTGAGCGACCCGAGACCCGTGTGGCCCGGGCCGCCGGGCTAGCGCCGGATCGGATCGCTGATTCAGCGCCGGGGACTGCTCCAAAAAGCGGGCACACCACGAGGAACCACACACGTTTTGGACCGTTTTCTTGCTGCGATGCAGCAAAGTTGTTCGCTATCGCGAGATCCTCTTCCCAACGCCTGCACCGCCGCTGTCCAACGTTCTCCCGGTCCTGAATTCCCATCTCGTCGGATCGATTTTCTTCCGCCTGCTGCCGCGAGCCCAGGATCGGGGAGGCAGCGTCATCATGCCTTCAGTACTGCGTCCTACTCCAAACCTTACGAGGACACATGACGACCATCAGACAATTGATCCAGGCCGGTCCAGCCAAGGCCAATGAGCTCCTTGCCAAGCTCGCCGACACCTCGGATGGCGCGGTCAAGACACGCGAACGACTTCTCGGGGACCTCAAGACGGAGCTGGACCTTCTGGCCAAGCTCGAAGAGGAGCACTTGTTCCCGGTCCTCCGGAAGCACAAGGAAACGAAGGAGCTCGTGTCCGCGGCGCTCAATGACAACAGGCAGATCCGGAAGCTGGTCGCGGAACTCGAGCAAACCCCGAAGGACAGTGAGGACTTTGCAGCAAAGGTAGCCGAGCTCAGGAAGGTCTTCCAGCAGAGCGTGCATGACGAGAGGAACGAGCTGCTGCCGGCAGTTCTGAAGGCCCTCAGCGATGACGAGGCACAGGCGATCGTCGAGAACATCAAGGCCGGGAAGGCCGAGATCGAGGACGCCAAGCGATCGGAACTCGAACAGCGTCGCGCCGAGGTGAGAGACGAGCGCGAACAGGCCGCACAGGCTCTCGCCGATCAGGAGGAGGCCGCCGCGCGCGAGCAGAGGACCCGCGAGGTCGCCCGTCAGACCGCCGATGTGGTCTCGCGGAACGGTGCGATCGCGGTTGAGAACTCTCGCAAGATGGTCGAGAGCGCCGCGGACGGCATGCAGCGTCTCGCGACCGCCCCGCTGAGCACCGGTTCCACCTTCTGGGATTCCATGTTCAGTCTGTGGATGGCTCCGCTTGGTCGTACCGTGGCCCGGCCCGCAAATGGCGAGCTGTCCACCGAGCGGGAGGAAGTGATCCCGCTCGCGGAAGAGACCTTGCTTGTGGGCAAGCGCACGGTCGAGAGCGGCACGACGAGTGTCCGCCGCTATCTCGTCGAGACTCCTGTGGAGCAACAGGTGGTCCTGTATGATGAGAAGGTAATCGTCGAGCGGCGCAGGCCGGTGACCGACGCCAAGACCGGAGAGACCCTTACGGAGCTCACGGTCGAGATGACCGAGACCTCGGAGGTGCCGGTCGTCGGCAAGGGCGTGAAGGTGAGGGAAGAGGTCGTCGTCCGCCGGGAGCGCACGCGCCGCGTCGAGACCGTGCGCGACACCGTCCGTCGCGACGAGATCGAGATCAAGCACTCCGGCGAGAAGCGGCGTGCCCTCGCGTCCAGCCGGAAGTAGGACGCTGGAGTTCGACGCGGTTCGGACGGGACCACGCCGCGTGAGATCAGCCAAGTCCAGTCTGACGCTTCGGCTCATGACCGGGGTGTTTCACGAAGACCCCGGCTACGTCTGAGGACCCGGATCTCGCGACATGACCGGGGCCGGTGTTGCACGACACCATAGACGATGTTTATCCCGGATTGGGCCGGAGCCTGGTTACCTGCCCGAGCAGATCAAAGACTGCTCGGGCGGGTCTCCCCTTTCATGTGTGATACCGGTGTGCCGGATGGATCACATGGAGGGCCGGTCGGGCGGGATGCACCTTAAGGCAAGGCTTAACGGCGAGCTTCCCAAGGGCCGCATGAGCGTGCGGCAGTACCGACCGCACCAGGAGGAGCCGGCTCTGGGCTCGCCCGTTGATTCGATACCCGGCCCACTTCTACCCCCGCATGGCCGGGACCTTGTAGCACTCCTCTTCGGGGCGCTTTTTCTTGACCCTGTCAGGGATCTTGCTCACTTCGGCTCGATCGTTGGAATACCCGTCAAGCGCACCCGGCGGCGGAATCACGGGCGTGGTGGCGGGATCCGGGACAGGCCGACGAACCGCCATCTCGGGTGCGATGTTCACGGGCGAGCGGATGATGCCGACCGCGCCTGCCACGACCGGGCTCACGACGGCACAGGGCCCGGCAGACACCCGAGGCGCGCCAAGCGGACTCGTCCGGGCCCGCGGAGACCGAGCGGCTTCGGTCCTACCAGAAACTGATGATCCTCTCCCGTCGGGTCCGCGGGGCGGAACCCGGTGTGTTCATCCTCATTGATTCCTTCAGTCGGAGGAGAGAAACGATGGGCATCGACAAGGATCGCGTGGAAGGCTCCGCCAAGAACATGGGCGGGAAGCTCAAGGAGGGGCTTGGGAAAGCGACAGGTGACTCGAAGACCGAGGCGGAGGGCAAGGCCGACCAAGCTAAGGGCAAGGTCCAGAACGCCGTCGGTGGCATCAAGGACACCCTGAAGGGCAAGTAACGCCTGGCCGGAAGGCTGCGGCCCAGAACTTCACACCGCGGCACGAGCGATTGCATCATGGCTGGCAAGTCGGCGCGCCTGCCGTGCGCGTTCCAGATCGCGTCCGTTCCGTGTGGCGCCGGGGTTAGTCGCGCGTGTAGGTCTTGGGCAGGAGCTCCGCGAAAGTGCGGCGGATCCTGCCGTAGCACTCGCAGGCCGCTCCCTCGAGAGCGGCGCGGTCCGTCACGGTGATGACCCCTCGGGCCTGCCGGATCAGTCCCGCGACCTGGAGCTTGTGGGCGATGAGGCTCAGCGTCGAGCGCTGCACGCCCAGCAACTCGGCCAGGAATTCATGCGTGAGCGGCAAGGCATCGCCGTCGAGTCGGGCGTGCATGCTGAGGATCCAGCGGCAGCAGCGGGCCTCGGCACCATGAACCGCATTGCAGGCCACGCTCTGGAGGACCTGGGTCATCAGGGCTTCGTTGTAGTGCAGGAACAGACGCCGGATCTTGGGGCGGGTCGCGATCGCCTCGTGCATGCGGTCGATGTCGATCCGGGAGGCCGTGCCGGTGACCTGCACGAGGTAGCGCCCGAGCGAGCGGCGGGTGATCACCGCACTCACGAGGCCCATCAGGCCCTCGCGCCCGCCCACGGCCATCTCCGCGGAGCTGCCGTCCTCCATGAGCGTGACGAGCGAGATGACGGTGTCGTGCGGGAGGTAGGCGTGGCGAAGGGTGTCGCCCGTCTCGTAGAGAACCTGGCCCCGGTGCAGGGCTACGATCTCGAGGTGCGGCTCGAGGTGGGCGAAGTCGTCCGGGTTCAGGGCCGCGAGGAACCGGTTGGCCCGATGGTCCGCCGCCTTCGGGGTCTCGGGCATTACGGAATTGCGCTCCCTGGAGGCCGGGCGTTGGCGCGGGCCGCGGGAGTGGCTGGAGCATCAGCCTGGGTGTGGAGACCTGGCGCCTCGTGCCGCTCGCAACCGGAGCACCACCCGATGCACGTGAGGCCCCGGGAAGAGGCTGCCCGTTCGGACTCGCGGGTCATTCGCATGAAGACTGGTTCGTTCTCTCCAACGGGATGATCGGCATCGCTCGGTTCACGTCCTTCCTGGAGGTTTCGTCGCTGGACCCTTGATCGCCAGGGGCGATCGCTTCATGGGTCCGCTTGCGGGCACGGCAGGCGTCCGGCAGACGGTGCACCGGGTTACGCTGCGGCACTGGACAGACAGGCGACCCGAGTATCGGCTGGACCCCGGACCTTCCGTCTGGAAGCCGACACATCCGGCGCAAGAGCGATCTTGCGGAATTGCATGCTGCCGCGGGCCGGGTTCGAGGCCGGCGGCATGACGATGCTAGGAGGCCATTCGAGCCAAGCAGGAGGTGGGGCACGGCACCGGGGCTACGCCCCGGGCTGGCCGCGGTGCTGGCGCTACCCGAAGCCGTCGCCCTGGCTCGCGCGGACCAGGCGCAGCACCGCGTCACGGTCTCCTGCCTGCAAGGCCTGCAACGGCATCCGCCCTTTGAGCACGGTGTTGGGCGCCAGCAGGAAGTCGAGCGTGGCCCACGGACCCTCAGAGGCGAGGCCGCACGACCTCAGCGAGGCCGGAAACCACATCACCCACCTGAAACTGGCAGGCGGGGTAACGCCAGTCGCTGCCCTCCGGAATGGCGAGCAGGGTGCCGGCGCGCCGCTGCTCGTCGATGGCCTCGCGCGTGATCCCGAGCCGCCGCGCGGCCTTCTCATACGATAGGGCGCCTCCGGCCCGGCGCAGGAGCTCTTTGCGATGTTCCGCATTCCGGGCCAGCAGGGGCGCGAGCGGATCAAGATCAAAAACGGCCGACACAACAACCTCGGAGCGGCTCAGGCGGACAGCCTATCCGCTTGTCATCGTAACTGAAGAGGGCGCTTGGATCCGGGTAGGCATGCAGAGTGCTGTCAATTCCAGGGACAGCGCTGAGATCCGCCTTGACTCGTAGCCTGCCTGTTCCTCTTTTGTTCGCATGGGTGTAGAAACGGTGGGAGAGGCTTGTTCACTCGGCTGGCGGGTGCGCCTGCGCTGCTCCTTCGGGCCGCGCGATGCGATGAAGCGCATCCGGGAATGCGACTTCCGGTGCGGGCTCGACCTCCAGACGCTCGTCTGCACGCGCGGTGCCGCGATGCCGCTGTCTCTGCTGCCCGATCGCCTCAAATGCCCGCGGTGCGGCTCGCGCCGGGTCTCGCTGATCTACGAGCCGCCGTCCGAAAGGGCCCGCGCGATGGGATGAGGCGCTAGCCACCTGCGTAAGTGCGATCCCCTATGGAGGTGGCCAGGCAGGCTCACGCGGCTCAGCGATATCGCTCGGTAGGCTATCTTGCAGACAGGTTTCCGGCCACCTCCGACAACCTTAATCCCAAGCGCTGACCATAGCCTGCTCCGGACCCTCCAAGTCGGTAATGTTGTGGATGTCCTCCTGGGCTGCAATGAACTTCTCGGCTTCCAACGCAGCCATGCAGCCCATCCCTGCTGCTGTTACAGCCTGCCGGTAAACCTTGTCTCGGACATCACCCGCGGCAAAGACCCCGGGTACGTTTGTCGCCGTCGAGTCGGGCTTGGTGACGATGTAGCCGTCTGCATCCATCTGGACATGCCCCGCGAAGACTGACGTCGCCGGGGCATGGCCGATTGCGACGAAAACCCCATCGCAAGGAAGAATCGATTCATTCCCTGTCCTTACGTTCGTCGTGAGGACTTCAGTGACCCTTTTCGGATTCTGCTCGCCGCGAATCTCACTGACCACCGTGTCCCACAGGACGTCGATTCTCGGATTGCGGAAGAGCCGGTCTTGCATGACCTTCTCGGCGCGGAACTTCTCCCGCCGGTGGACGACGGTGACCTTCGCGGCATGGTTCGTAAGGTAGAGTGCATCTTCGACGGCCGTGTTGCCGCCCCCGATCACGACGACGCTTTTCCCCTTGAAAAATGCCCCATCGCAAACAGCGCACCCACTGACTCCGTACCCGAGGTATGCAGTTTCCGAAGGTATTCCCAGCCATTTCGCCTGAGCACCGGTCGCAATGATGACGGTATCGGCAACGAAGGAGTCACCTCCGTCCGATTTGCAAACAAAGGGCCTTTGGGAGAAATCGACCTCGGAGATTACGTCAAAGAACATGCGCGCGCCCGCGTGCTCGGCCTGCGCCTGCATTTTCTCCATCAAGTTGGGGCCCAATATCGACACCTCGCCAGGCCAGTTCTCGACATCGGTCGTGATCATGAGCTGGCCTCCGGGCTGAATCCCTTGGACAACGATCGGGGCAAGATTCGCGCGGGCCGCATAGACGGCTGCGGTGTAGCCAGCGGGTCCAGCACCAATGATGAGGGTCTTTGTTTGATGTGTCTTCGGCATGGAAGGGACCCCAGAGAGTAAGAGTTCGTGCTCAGGCAGCAATCAGAGTATCTCTCCGGGTGGGAGACCTGGCAGTAACCCCTTGATTCAAAACACACAGTATCCCCGGCAGGGGCGCATTCGACACGCCGTATCCCATGAAGGCCTGCTCGGAGGGGAGGCCGAGCCACCGCGCCTGCGCGCCGGTCGCGATGATGACCGTGTCCGCCAGATAGGTGTCACCTCCATCCGTCCGGCACACGAAGGGACGTTTCGAGAAATCGACCTCGGAGACGAGATCGAAGACCATGCGGGCTCCGGCATGCTCGGCCTGCGCCTGCATCTTGTCCATCAGATCCGGACCGAGAATCGATGTCTCACCCGGCCAGTTCTCGACATCGGTCGTGATCATGAGCTGACCACCCGGCTGCATCCCCTGGATCACGACCGGCTCGAGATTGGCCCGCGCCGCATAGACCGCAGCCGTATAGCCAGCAGGACCGGCCCCGATGATCAGCGTCTTCGTTCTATGGGTATTCGCCATGCTCGATCCATTGGAGGTCATTGCATCGGGATCCCGGTCCGGGAGTGCCGTTCCGGTTCGGGCTATCAGATCTCTGCCCTTGGAGCCGGCATCGGCAGCCCTAAGGAATGGCGATGCAGCGCAAGCCGTTCGGTGACGAACCGGGCCAAGGCCGGAGTCGTATCTAAGGGTTCGTAAGCCTGGCCTTCAAGCCGGCCCCGAAAAACATGCACAATTCCGCGCTCCGCGAGGGCTGCGTTGAAGGCGCTCAGCTTGGGATGCCTGCCGCTCGGCTCGAAGACCAGGATCGGTACGCCCGAGGCGGTGGCTTCGCCGGCCATGTTGAAGGAGTCCGCCGTCACGACCACAGCCTCGGCGAGAGCGAGCATCCCGACATAGGGATTGTCGCCCGAGCCGTCCCAAAGGAATGCGCCGTGCTCGGCCGCCAGCCCGACGAGCGCTTCCCGAAGGGCAACGGGCGTGCGTCGCGACACCGAGATCATGAGGCCGGCGCCCGATCGCGCAAGTTCCGCGAGATCTCTCGCGAAGCATGCGATATCCGTCGGGGTAAACCGGTGATGATGGCTGTCACCTCCCACCAGGACCGCCACCCGAGGAGTTGCGACGGCTGCGAGCCTCGGATCCGGATGCGCCCGCGCGGCGGCGAGCCGCGCTGCACTGACCCGGTGAGGCGGGGTCAAAGTCACGAGGACGTTGTCGCCGCGAAGCCTGTCGTGCGCGGGAACCCAGATTGCATCCGCGGTTCGCGAGCCGGTCCGTGGATCCTTCAGGAACACCGTGAAGGTCCGGCCCCTGGAAAGCCGTTTCACCGCCCGGAGATAGGGGACGGAGCGCCGTCCCGACGCGAACAGGAGATCGGGATAGGGAGGCGCGATAGGGCTGCCCTGCCGGCCGGGGGCCTCCGCGGGATCGATCGGTCCCCAGGGCATCAGCCAGGCAAATGACTTGCGGGGTTGCACGCGCCGGGTTTCGGCTGGCAGCCCGAGCGCCTCCGCGACCGCGAGACAGGGCAGTTCGTCGCCGGCTTTCCCATCGGTCAGCACCCAGGTCGTGAACGGTGACCGAGCCGGTGCGGCACGAGACTCGCTCAATGGTTCACACCCGATGCGCCGAGTCCGGCGGCTTGTAAGCATTGGGGCTGCAGTCTACTCAACTCGGGCATTCGTCGGAGGGGCTGTGCGCGCGCGTCTTGATTCCATAGACTGGGCCATCCTGAAAGAGCTTCAGGCGGACGGGAGCATCACGAATGTGGAGCTGGCCCGTCGGGTCGGGTTGTCGGCGCCCCCTTGTCTTCGGCGTGTGCGGGCTCTCGAAAGCGCCGGAATCATCAAATCCTACAGAGCGGTCCTGGACCCGAACGCGCTCGGATACGAGATCGTCTGCTTCGCGATGGTCCAGCTGGCGACGCAAGGCAAGGCCGAGCTCGCGTCCTTCAAGGACGAGATCCGGCGGTGGCCCGCCGTTCGAGAGTGCTGGACGCTCTCCGGGGACATCGACTTCATTCTCAAATGCGTCGCTGCCAATCTCGGCGACTTCCAGACCCTCGTCGCCGACCTGACGGCGCTCCCGAACGTGCGCAATGTGCGCACGGCTCTGACCCTCGATCTCGTCAAGGATGAGCCCCTCGTCCCGATCGAGGACGCGGAATTGCGGGAGAATACGGAGTAGGCGATTGTTGGGCTGGGGAGCGGGGCGGCACCGGATCACCGGTTCCCGCCCTTGATTGCCCGAGAATGATCCCGGCGGGAAACCGGTTTCGACCGCTCGTCGCGCGCTTCAGCTGAAGCTGACGCCGACCACCTCGTAGGACTTGCCGCCGCCCGGTGTCGAGACCTCGACCGTATCGCCAATGGTCTTGCCCAGGAGAGCTCGGGCGATGGGAGAGGCCACCGATACCCGGCCGGAGCGGACGTCGGATTCCGGCTCTCCGACGATCTGGTAGACCTTCTCCTCGTCGGTGTCCTCGTCGACGAGCTTCACCGTCGCGCCGAACTTGATCCGGTCGCCGGAGAGCTTGGCGATGTCGATGACCTCCGCGCGAGCGAGCAGGCTCTCGAGCTCGAGGATGCGGCCTTCGTTGAGGGCCTGCGACTCCTTGGCAGCGTGGTACTCAGCATTTTCGGACAGGTCGCCGTGCGAGCGGGCTTCCGAGATCGCCTGGATGATCCGCGGGCGTTCTACCTGCTGACGCTGCTTGAGCTCCTCCTCAAGTGCCGCGTAGCCCTTGACCGTCAGAGGAACCTTTTCCAATCGAACCTCCAAAAACATTACATGGGCGCCGTTTCCGGCGCCCTTGGCGTGATGACGAAAACTTCGATGAAGCTTCGCAGTTCCGGCTGAGCCGGGCCGCTCAGGAGAAGTAGTCCTGAAGGGCCCGGACCTCGAGATCATCGCTGGAATAGGCTCGGATGCCCTCCGCAGCGGCGACCGCTCCGGCAAGAGTGGTATAGTAGGGCACCTTATGCAAGAGGGCGGCCTGCCGGAGCGATTTCGAGTCCGAGAAGGCTCCCGCGCCCTCGGTCGTGTTGAAGACGAGCTGGATATCGCCGTTCTTGATGGCGTCCACCACGTGCGGGCGTCCTTCTAGCACCTTATTCACGCGGGTCGCCGCGACTCCGTTTTCCGCCAGGAAGCGTTGCGTTCCGCCGGTGGCCACGACGTTGAACCCGAATTCCACGAGAGTCTTCACGGGAGCCAGGATGCGCGGCTTGTCGCTGTCGCGGACCGACACGAAGACGGTCCCGGTCTTGGGGACCATGGTCCCGGAGCCGAGCTGGCTCTTCGCGAAGGCGACCCCGAACCCCCTGTCCAGGCCCATGACTTCCCCGGTCGAACGCATTTCCGGGCCGAGGAGTACGTCCACGCCCGGGAAGCGCGCGAACGGAAACACGGCTTCCTTGACGCCGATATGGGAGAGTGTCTTCGGAGCAAGCCCGAAAGAGGCGAGGCTCTCCCCGGCCATCACGCGGGCTGCGATCTTGGCGAGCGGCTCGCCGATTACCTTGGCGACGAACGGCACCGTGCGCGAGGCGCGCGGGTTCACTTCGAGCACGTAGATCTCGCCGTCCTTGATGGCGTATTGCACGTTCATCAATCCGCCGACCTCGAGCGCCAGCGCGAGCGCTGCGGTCTGCCGCTCCAGCTCGTTGATGATCTCCGGAGGTAGCGACCGCGGCGGAAGCGAGCATGCACTGTCGCCGGAATGGATTCCGGCCTCTTCGATATGCTCCATGACGCCCGCGATGTAGACGTCCTTGCCGTCACTCAGACAGTCAACATCGACTTCGATCGCATCGGACAGATACCGGTCGAACAGGAGTGGATTCTGTCCGAGCACTGTGTTGATCTGACCCGTCTTGTCGTTTGGGTAGCGCGCCTTCACGTCGGAGGGGATCAGGCTCGGAAGCGTGCCGAGCAGGTAATCCTCGAACTGCGCCTCATCACGGATGATCGCCATCGCGCGTCCGCCGAGCACATAGGACGGGCGCACGACGAACGGGAGGCCGAGGCTCGCCGCAACGAGCCGGCTCTGCTCGACGGAATAGGCGATCCCGTTCTTCGGCTGCTTCAGCTTCAGCCTGTCGAGCAGGCGCTTGAAGCGGTCGCGGTCCTCCGCGAGATCAATCGCATCGGGCGAGGTGCCCAGAATCGGGACGTTCGCGGCTTCGAGCGCATGCGCGAGCTTCAACGGCGTCTGGCCGCCGAATTGCACGATGACGCCCAGCAATGTGCCGCATGAACGCTCCGTTTCGATGATCGCGAGCACATCCTCGGCGGTCAGCGGTTCGAAATATAGGCGATCCGACGTGTCGTAATCCGTCGAGACCGTCTCCGGATTGCAATTGACCATGATGGTTTCGAACCCTGCATCCTTCAGGGCGAAACAGGCATGACAGCAGCAATAGTCGAACTCGATGCCCTGGCCGATTCGGTTCGGGCCGCCGCCCAGGATCACGACCTTGCGCCGGTCGGACGGATCTGCTTCGTCGGCCGACTGCCCGGCAAAGAGGGGCGCATAGGTCGAGTACATGTAGGCGGTCGGCGATGCGAACTCGGCGGCGCAGGTGTCGATCCGCTTGAAGACCGGACGAACGCCTAACGCCACTCGGCGGCGGCGCACCTCGTCCTCGTCAAGTCCGGCGAGAACCGCGAGCCGCGCATCCGAGAAGCCCATGCTCTTGAGCTGGCGGAATGCGCCGGCCGTCGGAGGAAGGCCATGAGACCGGACCCGTTGCTCCATGTCGATGATGGACTGGAGCTGCTCGAGGAACCAATGGTCTATGTGGCAGGAGGCATAGATGTCGTCGTGGCTCACGCCGAGCCGCAACGCTTGGCCGACCTTGAGCAGGCGATCCGGGGTCGGCGTACCGATGGCGGCTTTGATGGCGTTGCGATCATCCCCCTTGCCGAGTCCCTCGATCTCGATGTCGTCGAGACCTGTCAGGCCGGTCTCGAGAGACCGAAGCGCTTTCTGCAGCGACTCGGGGAAGGTGCGTCCGATCGCCATCACTTCGCCGACCGATTTCATGGCCGTCGTGAGCGTCGGCTCCGCGCCCGGGAATTTCTCGAAGGCGAAGCGCGGGATCTTCGTAACGATGTAATCGATCGTGGGCTCGAAGGAGGCCGGCGTCGCGCCGCCCGTGATGTCGTTCGCGATCTCGTCGAGCGTGTACCCGACGGCGAGCTTCGCCGCGACCTTCGCGATCGGGAAGCCGGTGGCTTTCGAGGCCAGAGCCGACGAGCGTGACACGCGCGGATTCATCTCGATCACGATCATGCGCCCGTTCTGGGGATTGATCGCGAACTGCACGTTGGAGCCGCCGGTCTCGACGCCGATCTCGCGGAGAACCGCGATCGAGGCGTCACGCATCACCTGGTATTCCTTGTCGGTGAGCGTGAGCGCCGGAGCGACCGTGATGCTGTCGCCCGTATGCACGCCCATCGGATCGACGTTCTCGATGGAGCAGATGATGATACAGTTGTCCGCCTTGTCGCGGACGACCTCCATCTCGTACTCCTTCCAGCCGATGACGCTCTCTTCGATCAGCACCTCGTTCGTCGGGGAGGCATCGAGGCCGCGCTCGACGATGTCGAGGAATTCCTCGCGGTTGTAGGCGATCCCTCCGCCGGTTCCGCCCAGCGTGAAGGAAGGCCGGATGATCGCAGGCAGCCCCACCTCGGCGAGGGCTTGAAGAGCTTCGCCGAGCGCGTGTTCCTGGTAGCGCTTGCGCCGGTCGTTCTCGCCTGCTGCCCATTTGCGTTCGAAGCCGGCGAGCAGCCGCTTCCTGTCGCCCGGGTGCTCGTCGAGGGCCTCGATCCTGGCCATCTCGCTGAAATAGAGTTGGCGGTCCGCCTTCTTGAGAGCCGACGCGTTGGCGAGGCGGGATTTCGGCGTATCGAGGCCGATCTTCGTCATCGCCTCCCGGAAGAGCTGCCGGTCCTCCGCCTTGTCGATCGCCTCGGCCGTGGCGCCGATCATCTCGACGCCGAACCGATCGAGCACGCCCATCTTCTTCAGGCTCAATGCGCAGTTGAGCGCGGTCTGGCCGCCCATGGTCGGGAGGAGGGCGTCTGGTCTCTCCTTCTCAATGATCTTGGCGACGATCTCGGGTGTGATCGGCTCGATATAGGTCGCATCGGCGAGATCCGGATCTGTCATGATCGTCGCCGGGTTCGAGTTCACGAGGACGATCCGGTAGCCCTCCTCACGCAGCGCCTTGCAGGCCTGGGTGCCGGAATAGTCGAACTCACAGGCCTGCCCGATGATGATCGGTCCTGCACCGATGATCAGGATCGAGGAGATGTCGGTTCTTTTCGGCATGGGCGACCCGGGCGTGGCCAGCCCCTGAGCCGCGAGCACGGCCGCGCAGGAGATCTGGCATCTTGGAGAGTTGGGTGAATTCCCGAGGCTCTTACACGCCTCGAACCCCTAAAGGAAGGGGCTGGTCCGGGCGAGCATCATGCCGGGCGTAGGGGTTGGCAGAGTGCTGGAAGACAGGTGACCCGCCGCGATCGCCGGTTTAACAAGCGGCCGTGTTCCCGCTCGTCAATGCACCCAGAGCCCTCGCCCGCCAGTTCGCCGCCTTCTTCGGAGTCGGCCTCGTCGCGGCCATTGTCCACTACGGTCTGCTGATCGGCTTGGTCGAGCTGGCGGGCCTGTCCGCAGTGCCGGCCACCCTGGCGGGTTATCTCGGGGGAGGGGTCGTATCCTATGCGCTCAACCGGCGCCATACCTACGCGAGCACCCGGCCGCATCGGGAAGCCGGGTGGCGCTTCGCGGTCGTCGCGGCGATCGGGTTTGTGCTGACCGGGATCGTCATGCAGATCCTCGTGGAGCGCCTCGGGATTTTCTACCTGTTGGCCCAGATCGTCACGACCGGGATCGTTCTCGTCTGGAGTTTTCTCGCGCACCGGATCTGGACCTTCGGATCGCGCTGACGATCCCGGAGCTTTCGCGGGCCAGTCCTCATCCGATCCGAATCGGAAGCCGGATCATCCGCCTGCTCAGGCGGGTCGGGCCATGAAGGTCATGCGCGCTTGGTTGTGTCCCAGATTGGGCCTGCGCCGCTCGGCCGAGAAGCCCATGCTGGTGAGGAGCTCGATCATCTCGCTCTCCTCGTATTGTGCGAGCCCGAGTTCACCCCTGATCTTGCGGTAGTCCGAGAAGATCGTGCGCACTAGGCCAAGCCCCGCCTGCACCGCGAAGCCCCCCTTCCAGGCGAAGGACAGGAGGGCCTTCGCATCCGTGAGGGGGCTGACGTCCGGCGGGATCACATCCGCGAGAACGAGCCGCCCCTCGGGCTTCAGCTTCGCGCGCCAGGTTTGCAGGAGATGGCGCAACTCCTCGAGCGTCAGATACTGGACGAGAGAGTTCACCACGATCAGATCGAGCGATTGATCGGACAGGTCCTCGACATCCTCGGGCGCGATCACCGAGATCCGAGGTTCGTTCCTAAATCGCTGCTCGAGGCGCTCCCGCACGAGCGGAGCGGCATCGCAAAGGTAGAGATAAGCGCAGCGTGCTGCGATTCGCTGCGCCGACAGAGCCTCGCCGCAGCCATGATCGAGCACCACCGCGTCCGGTGAGGGAACGATCGCGGCGATGTCGTTGGCGATCAGCCAATAATGCAGCAGCTTGTGCCGATCGCTCACATAGATCGGCGTGTCGCGGTTCCAGTATTCGCGCCAGTCCATGGCTGCGACCATGCCGCAGGAGCGTTAAGCCTTCCTCAGCGGCTGGTCCACAGCTTCACGAGCGGACCCTGGGCTCCATCGACGGGGTCCATCGCGGGCAGCGGGACCGCCGTGATCCGGGTCCGGGCCGCCGCAAGCGCATTGGGATCCTCCCGGAGGAGGTCGTAGTCCCGGCCGTCTGCATAGGCGCCGACCACGAGCAGATCGTCGCTGGCGTTGATCAGTGCGTGCCCGACGCCCGCCGGGATCACGACCACGTCACCCGTGGAGAGACCGAAGGTCTCCCCGCCTTCGCCCCCGAAGCGCACCGTTGCCGAGCCGCACGCGATGCCGAGTACCTCATGGGCGGTCGAGTGATAATGATGAAAATCGTAAATTCCGTTCCGCCAGGCGCCGGTCCAGCCATTCCTGGCAAAGGTGGTCTCGAAGGTTTTGGCCGGGTCATCGGCCGACGGCGGGATTGCCCCCTGGCGGACGATCAGGGGAAGCATCGAGTTCGGTATCCCGCTATTTTCCTGGAACACGAACGTATGCGTCCCGAGCGGCACGTTGTAGCCCCGAGAATCGCCGTAGCCCTTCGCCTGCGCCATCTCCAACTCCCTCTCTCGATGATGAGCCGAGGGGAAACGCCCGAATGGCGGGAAGGATGCGGATCTGACCTCAAATGCCCGGCTCTTCCTCGGTCGTGGCGAGAAAGAGCGGTGCCAAAGCCCGGGTGTACCGGCTGGGCTCAGACGCCCAGCATCAGCGCAGCAACGGCGCGATCGATCGAGATGTAAAAGACCAGGAAGGCTGCCGCGCCGGCGATCGCGAATTCCGCGGCTTCATGCCGAAGCAGGCGCGCTTGGCGGAGCAGATCACGGCCGAAGATCACCATCAGCCAGGAAACCGTCAGCACGACGGGCATCGCGAACAGGAACGACCATGTGCTCTCGACTGGGCCCGAGGCGCTCGGGTCGATCAGCGGGCGGATGTTACGGACCCAAGGTGCGTAGAGCGCGGCATAGAGCGATGTCATCCAGGAGAGCGAAACAGCGACGCCAAGATGGAACGTGAACAGACGATGCAAACGCAAGAAGCCATCCGCCTCGGAACGAACAGGCATGGCCAGACCCCCAAATCGAGCAACGATGATTTTTTGTTTTAGTAAAGCGATCGTTAACGTGATTTGGGGCTCTCGCGCAACCAGAGACTTACCCGTCGGCTTCGGCTCGCATTCAGGCTGGTGCCTTGGCCTTTTCCCTGTCCATCAGCTCCACGAATCGCTCGAAGAGGTAGTGGCTGTCCTGCGGCCCGGGTGAAGCTTCCGGATGATATTGGACGGAAAAGGCTGGACGATCCGTGAGCGCGATCCCGCAATTGGAGCCATCGAACAGAGAGACATGGGTCTCGACCGCCGTGTGGGGCAGGCTTACCGGATCCAGGGCAAATCCATGATTCATCGAGGTGATCTCGACCTTGCCCGTCGTCTTGTCCTTCACGGGATGGTTCGCACCGTGATGACCCTGATGCATCTTCATGGTGCGGCCGCCCACGGCGAGCCCGAGCATTTGATGCCCGAGGCAGATCCCGAATGTCGGCATTCCTCGATCGAGGAGCGAGCGGATGACCGGGACGGCATATTCTCCGGTTGCAGCCGGATCGCCGGGGCCGTTCGACAGGAAGATTCCATCCGGCTTGAGCGCCATGATCTCGTCGGCCGAGGCGGTCGCCGGGACGACGGTCACTTTGCAGCCGGCATTGGCGAGCAGCCTGAGAATGTTGCGCTTCACGCCATAATCGATCGCGACGACGTGACGGCGTGCTTCGTTCCTGTGGCCAAATCCACGCGACCGTTCCCACGTGGTCTCGTCCCAGTCGTAGCGCTGCACGCTGGTCACGAGCGGGACGAGGTCGAGGCCGTTCATGGACGGCAGCGCCGCGGCCTTCAGCTTGAGAGCTTCGATGTCGAACAGGCCGTTCGGGTCATGGGCAATGACCGCATTCGGCATGCCTTGCTCCCGGATCCGGGCGGTCAGCGCCCGGGTATCGAGTCCGCTGATGCCGACGATGCTGCGGGCCTTCAGCCAGGCATCGAGAGAACGGGATGCGCGCCAGTTCGATGGGTTGGTTACGGCTGCCGCGAGCACGACGCCCCGCACTCCCGACGAAGAGGCGGCATTGACGGCCTCTGTGTCCTCCTCGTTCGTGCCGACATTGCCGATATGCGGAAACGTGAAGGTGACGATCTGTCCGGCATAGGAGGGGTCCGTCAGGATCTCCTGATAGCCCGTCATGGACGTATTGAAGCACACTTCGCCCGAAGCCTCACCGACTGCGCCGATCCCGAAGCCTTCGAGCACCGTTCCATCCTGAAGCACGAGGAGCGCAGTCGCGCGCGGCTCTGTCCACCCGTGGGTTGGCTGTGTGTCTTGCGGCATTGTGGTGATCTCATTAAGTGCGCCTCGGTAGAGGCGGGCGCGAGCGAGCCGCCAATGCGGCCGTCCGAGTCTCGTCCGACTTAATCATCGCCTCGAAACCCGTCAACAACGGGTGGTCAGGGCATGGATGGCCCAGGTTCATCGACGCTCGTCGGTGGGGCGGGACATCATCGGCCTGAATCCGTCTCGGGCGGATCGGTGCATCCAGGAGAACATCATGCGCGAGCGGTTTACGACCGAAATGAAAGAGGCCCTGAAGGCCGGCGACAAGCGCAGGCTCGGAACCATTCGCCTGATCCAGGCTGCGCTGAAGGATAAGGACATCGAAGCGCGCGGCGCCGGCCGCGAGAAGGCCACCGAGGACGAGATCCTGGTGCTGCTTCAAAAGATGATCAAGCAGCGGCAGGAATCCATCGCGATCTACGAGCAGGCAGGCCGCAACGAACTCGCCCAGCAGGAGCGCGAGGAGGCGGAGGTGATCGCTTCCTTCCTCCCGCAGCAGATGGACGAGAGCGAGACCCGGGCCGCCATCGAGGCTGCCATCGCCGAGACCGGCGCCGCGTCCATGAAGGACATGGGGAAGGTGGTCGGCAGTCTGCGCGCCCGCTATGCGGGCCGTATGGATTTCGCGAAGGCGAGTGCCATCGTGAAGGACCTGCTTCCCAAGGGATGAGCAACTGACGGTGGAGCCTGGGCTGGCAGGACTCCCATCGGCAACGCTTCCGCTCTAGTCTATCGGCCTCGAAGCCGTTCACCCGCTCCTGAAAGCTCTACGGACGTTACGCGTGCGATATCCGCCCTCGGTGCTGGAAGAGATCCGCGCTCGCCTGCCCGTCTCGAGCATCGTCGGACGGCGGGTCAAGCTCAGGAAGGCGGGGCGCGAGTGGAAGGGGCTGTCGCCCTTCAATTCAGAGAAAACACCGTCCTTCTTCGTCAACGACCAGAAGCAGTTCTATCACTGCTTCTCCTCGGGCAAGCACGGCGACATCTTCACCTTCCTGATGGAGACGGAAGGCCTGTCGTTTCCGGAGGCCGTGGAGCGCCTCGCCGGCGAGGCGGGTGTCCCGCTGCCCCAGCCTGATCGCGACGACCGTGCGGCAGAGCAGAAGCGTCGCGGGTTCGATGAGATCATGGAGCTGGCCGCTTCCTTCTTCGAAGGGGCTCTCAAAAGCTCGGCGGGAAGAGCTGCACGCGATTATCTCGCTTCGCGCGGATTGTCCGCGGAAATCCAGGCGCGGTTCCGGATCGGCTATGCTCCGGGCGACCGGTTCGCTCTCCGGGACCATCTCGCCGGAAAAGGAGTTTCGGCCGAGGCGATGGTCGAGCTTGGGCTCCTTGTCGGAGGTGAGGATGTCAGCGTCCCGTTCGACCGTTTTCGCGACCGCGTCATGTTTCCGATCTGCGACATGCGCGGCCGCGTCGTCGCTTTCGGGGGGCGTGCGCTCTCGGCGGACGTGCCCGCCAAATACCTCAACTCACCGGAAACCCCGCTCTTCTCGAAGGGGCGGCTCCTCTACAATGCTCACGTGGCACGAAAGGCGAGCCACGAGCGCGGCACCGTGATCGTGGTGGAGGGATATGTCGACGTCATCTCGCTCGCCGCAGCGGGATTCCCCCATGCGGTCGCGCCGCTCGGGACGGCGCTCACCGAGGACCAGCTTGCCCTGCTCTGGCGCATGGCGGACGAGCCGATCCTTTGCTTCGACGGGGACCGGGCCGGCCGGCGTGCGGCCTACCGGGCCGTCGATGTGGCTCTGCCGGGGCTCAGCGCCGGAAAATCACTTCGGTTCGCGCTTCTCCCAGAGGGACAGGATCCGGACGACATCGCCCGCTCGGGCGGACCTGCGGCTGTCGAGCGGGTGCTCGCCGCCGCAAGGCCGCTCGTCGACATGCTCTGGGCGCGGGAAGTGGAGGCGGGGCCGCTCGATACCCCGGAGCGTCGGGCGGCGCTCGCCCGACGCCTCCTCGAGGCGCTCGGGGCCATCAAGGACGAGACGCTCCGCCGGTATTACCGCGAGGACATCGACGCTCGGCTCGCAGCCCTGGGGCCGGCTCGCAGTTTCCCGGGCCGTCAGCCCGGGAGACGTTTCGGAGCCGCCAATCCGGGGCGCGCCGTCAGTGCTGGCTCAGCCGTGCGCCTGACGGTGAGTCCCGGCCTGCTGCAGAGCGCTCTTTTCGCCGGCCCGGACAGCACCACGCCCCGCGAGGCGATGATTCTTTCGGCCCTGCTCGCTCACCCGGAGCATCTCCTGGCGCAGGCCGAAACGCTTTCGGAACTCGATCTTTCCGGACCGGAGGCGAACGCTCTCAGGCGCTTCCTTCTGGATCTCGCAGGGGAGGGGAGCGCCCTGCCTCCGGAGGTCGTCAAGGGGCGGCTCGAACGGGCCGGTCTCGCGAGAACGGCCGAGCACCTGGCCGCGCGCGTCCGCCCCGGCGACCACTGGATGCTCGATCCCGGCGCGGACCCGATGCGACTTGAAGACGCATTGCGTCAGGCAATCACCTTGCATCGCCGCGGACGCACGTTACATAGCGAACTCCGGGCCGCCGAGCGCGCCCTCGCGGACGATGACAGTGAAGCCAACCTGGCCTGGTTGCGCGAGGTGCGCAGTCAGCTTTCGTCGTTGGAGGGGGCGGAGGCAGACCTGGACGACGGCCCGGCTAGCCGGGACCATTAAGATCGGACGACCGGAGGCCCGTCGTGGCGTCGGTAGGGGAGTGCGCGCAGGAGCGCGGGGGATCACATCATAACGGTTAGTCAAGCGACTCACTGTTTACTGGTATATCACCGGGTGGCCGAGGCTATCGACCTCGTCGCCTGTTTCGCCGCGGAATGGCTCCTCGAAGGGCCGGCGAGCGCGTGGAGCTGAACTGGGTATGGCAACAAAGGCAACCGAACGGGACGAAACCGAGACGGCTCAGGAGCCGCAAAGCGACGGACCGCTCCTTGATCTGACGGATGCCGCCGTCAGGCGGATGATCAAACTCGCGAAAAAGCGTGGCTATGTCACCTATGATGAACTGAACGAGGTCCTGCCCTCCGAGGAATTCACCTCGGAGCAGATCGAGGACGTGCTCGGCCAGCTCAGCGAGATGGGGATCAATGTCGTCGAGTCGGAAGAGGCCGACGATAACCAGGCGGCTCCGGCCGAGGCTGCGAGCGAGGAGGAGGAGCCGGAGAGCGGCGACCTCGTCGAGGCGACCACGACCACCCGTGCCGTCGCCGTGCGCGAGACCACCAAGGAGCCGACTGACCGGACGGACGACCCGGTTCGGATGTATCTTCGCGAAATGGGCTCGGTCGAGCTCCTGTCCCGCGAAGGCGAGATTGCCATCGCCAAGCGCATCGAGGCCGGTCGCGAAGCCATGATCGCCGGGCTTTGCGAGAGCCCGCTGACGTTCCAGGCCATCATCATCTGGCGCGACGAGCTCGTCGAAGGGCGGGTTCTTCTGCGCGACATCATCGATCTCGAAGCCACCTATGCGGGCCCTGACAGCAGGACGGCGCCTCAGGAGGAGGATGGCGCTGAGGGTGAGACGGCCGAGGCTGATGCCCCCGTCCCATCCGAAGGCGAGATGGACGACGACGATCTCGAGAACAACGTCTCGCTCTCGGCCATGGAATCCGAGCTCAAGCCGCGCGTGCTCGAGACCTTCGATCGTATCGCCGACAACTACAAGAAGCTACGTCGGCTGCAGGTCGAGCATGTCGAGCAGCGCATGCAGAACAAGCAGCTCACGCCAGCCCAGGAGCGCAAATACAAGAAGCTGAAGGACGAGATCGTCGCCGACGTGAAGTCCCTCTCGCTCAACAACAACCGCATCGAGGCCCTGGTCGAGCAGCTCTACGACATCAACAAGCGGCTGATCTCCTATGAGGGCCGCTTGATGCGTCATGCCGAGCAGCATGGCGTCGCCCGTGACGAGTTCCTCAAGCACTATCAGGGCTGGGAACTCGATCCGAAATGGGTGCTGCGGGTCTCGAAGCTCGGCGGGCGCGGCTGGAAGGATTTCGTCGCCAAGGGCAAGGACACGATCCACGACCTGCGCGAGCAGATCCACAACCTGGCTTCCGAGACCGGGCTCGAGATCGGCGAGTTCCGCCGCATCGTTCAGATGGTCCAGAAGGGCGAGCGCGAGGCGCGTCAGGCCAAGAAGGAAATGATCGAGGCCAATCTGCGCCTTGTGATCTCCATTGCGAAGAAATATACGAACCGCGGCCTGCAGTTCCTGGATCTCATCCAAGAGGGCAATATCGGCCTCATGAAGGCGGTCGATAAGTTCGAGTACCGACGCGGCTACAAGTTCTCGACCTATGCGACCTGGTGGATCCGGCAGGCGATCACCCGCTCGATCGCCGACCAGGCCCGGACGATCCGCATCCCGGTCCATATGATCGAGACGATCAACAAGATCGTGCGCACCTCGCGGCAGATGCTGCACGAGATCGGACGTGAGCCGACTCCCGAGGAGCTTGCCGAGAAGCTCGCCATGCCTCTCGAGAAGGTCCGCAAGGTCCTGAAGATCGCAAAGGAGCCGATCTCCCTCGAAACGCCGATCGGCGACGAGGAGGATTCGCATCTCGGCGACTTCATCGAGGACAAGAACGCCGTGCTCCCGATTGACGCGGCGATCCAGTCCAACCTGCGCGAGACGACGACGCGCGTGCTCGCCTCGCTGACGCCGCGCGAGGAGCGCGTTCTGCGCATGCGCTTCGGCATCGGAATGAACACGGACCACACCCTCGAAGAGGTCGGTCAGCAGTTCTCGGTGACTCGCGAGCGCATCCGCCAGATCGAGGCGAAGGCGCTGCGCAAGCTGAAGCACCCCTCGCGGAGCCGCAAGCTGCGGAGCTTCCTCGACAACTGATCCGGAGCGGCTTCCGGCAGTGAAAGTATAAAAGGCCGGGGCGGCGACGCCTCGGCCTTTTGCTATTGGACTTCGAGCAAGCTCTGTTCCGTGCGGCGCTTATGCGCAGCGCCGCATGCCGTTGGGATGGTCTTCCGGATGGGCAGGCTCGGGCACCTTCTGATTGCCGCATTCGCGCGTCTTCAGGGGAATGACCGGTGCGGGAAGATCCTGAGGCGGTGTGAGCAGCACATCCAGCCATTCCTGATCGATCGCGCGCACCTCATGGGCTGCGCGAACCGTCAGGTCCGCTTCGTCGGTCAGCGCCACTGCCCAATCGAACGGAAAGAAAAGTCCCGTGCTCCACGTCTGCATTCTGGCCTCCGATTGGGCGGGGTTGCGATATCCGCCCCCTCGCGACGCACCGCCTACCGGGTCCGTCGACGTCGGGAATAGAGCACCGTCCCACGCGGGACTCATTGACCTAACGCAAATGGCAGCCAATCCCGGCCAGCGATCTTCAGCGCCAGGCGTAGTTGAAGCTCACGCTGATCCGGTTGGTCTCGGCCTCATTGATCGGGACTTCGTGACGGAGCCAGCTCTCCCACAGAATGACGGTACCGGGGCTCGGGGCGAGATAGACGAAGGGCCGGCTCTCGGGCTTGGCCTTGGCGCGCCGGGGCGGGGCCGCCATCATGAAACCGAGGCGCGGGTCCTCGAGCTTCAGGGCGCCGGCCCCATCGGGCACGGTTACGTAATAGGTCCCGCTCACCACCGAGTGGGGGTGGATATGGGACGTGTGGATGCCGCCCGGCGGCAGGATATTGATCCAGAGCGAGTCGAGCACGAGCTTGCGCCCGCCGAGATCGAAATCGACCTCTTTCGCGAATGCAGCGACGTGGCTGTCCAGGGCCTTTGCGAGGTCCGCGAAGACCGGAATGCGCCAGGGCAGATCGTCGAGCGAGGCATAGGACGTGTAGCCCGGATAACCATTCTTCGCGCACCAGCGCTGCCCGGCCGTGTCGTCCTCGGCAATCGAGAGGCAGGCTGTCTCGAGTTCGTGCAGGAGGCGCTCACCCTTCGCTCCGGTGATTTCCGCGCGGTAGACTTTGGTGACGAAGAGGCTGTCGATCGTTGCCATGGCGCGCCGCTCTATCGCTCGCGAAGGAGCTTTGTCAAAGACCTAACGTGAATTTTCAGGTAGGCCACAGGAGATGATCTTGCGTCCGCCTTGCTGCGCGATGCGTTGAAGTGAGGATTTGTTGTGTCCGCCGGGCAGTGCCCGCTTACGATCGAGGCCGTGTGAAAGCGCGTCTGCGCGCCGATTGTTCGAGACGATGGCGTCGCGGTGGTTTGAATGCGCTCTGGCAACTGGCTTTGATCAGGCGGCCATCGCCTGCATGAGCCGTTTGACACCGAAATTGGTGAGCATCCGCTTCATGTTGGAGGCGAGAGCCTGCAAGCTCGTTTCGGTTCGGACCTTGTCGAGGGTCTTGGTCAGGAAGTAGGTGCTGCCTATCCAGGCTTTGAGGGTAGCGAACGGATGCTCGACGGTCTGGCGGCGGATGGTGATCGCCTCGGGCCTGTGATCGAGCCAGTCGACCGAGCCCGACCGGGCAAACGCACGAGCACCGGCGACCTCAGAATCGCTCAGGTCGTCGCACCTGCGACGGCCAGCGAGAGATCGGCCTCTTGATGCCAGTAGTGGGCCCCACGGGCACGTCGAACGCCACCAACCTGGAGCGGGCGATCTCGTATGACGCACCGACCTCGGTGATCGCCATCCGGTAATCCAGACCAAGAGGCGCGCCGAGCGTAGCCGTCACCCCTGGGGCCAAAGCGCGGCTGCGAAGATCGCTGCGCTCCAGCCCGATCGATGATCCTCTCGCCGACGCCCATCATCTCGACATAGAGGGGCGCGGAGGCCGACGGCGACAGCGGGATGAGGGTTGTCGGGTTGCCGTCCCAGAAGCCGAGGTAGCGCTGCACGACGCCGCGGCTTTTGTGCTCGGGAGAGCCGTGATAGCCCCGGCAGTACCACTTCTCCTGCAAGCTCTTCGGCATCTGATAGATGTTGTGGATCTCGTTGATCGTGACGCCCTGGTTGGCGAGATGGAGGACCTGGTTGTTCATGTGGGCGTAAAGGTCACGTTGAGCGCGCAGGACTTCCTGAATCCTGTCGTTGCCCCAGCGCGGCCAATGGTGCGAAGCGAACATGACGTCCGCCTCCACGCCGAAGCGGTAAAGCGCCTTGCCGATGTATTTGGACCAGCGCAGCGGGTCGCGCACCTGAGCGCCGCGCATCGTGTAGATGTTGTGCAGCGACGCGATGACGTTCTCCGCCATCCAGAGCGCCTTCATGTCGGGGATGTACGTGTTCATCTCCCGGGGTGCCTCGGTGTTCGGCGTGTTCTGGAAAATCATCCTGACGCCGTCGACCTCGAATTCGTCGATGTCCTTCTCGACAGAGCGGGTTGGCGCGAACAGCCCCGTCGCCCCGGCCGAGACGGCCTGACCGAGCCCCTGGCCGACGTAACCGTGCGGACTGGCGGGAAGCAGAAGGCCATACTGGTAGAACAGCCGCCGGTTCATGGCGTTGCCGGCGTAGACGTTCTCGGAAACCGTGAACTCCACCGGCCGCCCGTAGCCGAACCAATCCTTCGGCTCTTGCGGCCGAACTTGGCTGAATACAATAACGCTGTCTCCGATCACGACGCCCTCGCCCACCATGCGAGGACAGGAATCATTTTCGATCTAGATTTTCGGCTTGAGCATGGATCTACTTGGTGGTTCAGCTTCGGTGAAAGCCAAGAGCGAAGGGAGTAGAACGTGAACAACCCTCAAAAGGTGAAGCGTCGCGTCGGCATCATTGGTGTTGGCCTGATGGGACATGGTATCGCCCGAAACGTCCAGCGAGCTGGTTGGCCCATTGCTTTTCTCAACCACCCCGGCAATCAGCCGGTCAATGATCTGCTTGGGAGTGGCGCGGTTTCGTTCGACACCTGTTCCGAGCTTGCAGCCAGTTGCGAAGTTATCATTACTTGCGTCACTGGCACCCCACAGGTGGAGGACGTCCTCTTTCGAGAAGATGGCGTTCTGAAAGGGCTGCGTCCCGGGTCCGTGGTCATCGACTGCTCAACTGCAATCCCGGAATCCACTAAAAGGATAGCGGCAGCCGTTGCTGCTACGGGAGCCCGCTTTCTGGACGCGCCGATGACTCGAACGCCGAAGGAGGCCGCAGAAGGGCGCCTCAACCTCATCGTCGGCGGCGACAGGGATCTGTTCGACGCGCTCCTGCCTCTGATGCGCAGTTATGCTGAAAACGTCACCTATGCCGGCAATGTCGGCGCAGGTCATACACTCAAGCTCTTGCACAATTATGTGTCACTTGGTTTCTCGGCTGTCCTCGCAGAAGCCGCGGCCTGTTCGGCAAGAGCAGGTGTCGACCCCGAAGTGCTAGTCGAAGTTCTCGGGAAGGGCGGAGGCGCCGGCGTCGTGTTCGAGCGTCTCAAACCGTTCATCCTCGCCCAGGATGCTTCCAGCTTCCGCTTCAGCATCGCCAACGCTCGCAAGGACATAGGATACTATGTCGAGATGACCCGTGATGTGGCTGCCGCAAACGGTGCTGCCACAGCTATATTCCAGACTTATGATCAAGCGTGCAACAAGGGACATGAGCAAGCAGCGGTCCCGGAGCTGATCACCGTGCTCTCAGAGAAAAAGTGATCGCCGTCGGCTCGTGGCTGCGTTTCGATAACATCCTCAATCTGACAGGCTTTTCCTCCGAACATACAGATCAACAGACTTCCCGCCCAAGCCTGTCAGCTACCCGGATCGCTTCCGAGCCGTCTAGACCTTCGCGCCGATCTCCTCACCCGTGAACCGCCCGTGGGGTGAGAAGGCGCTCAGGGATTATATCGGCTCGAACCGGTCCGCATGACGGGAATACGATGCCTGTTCCCTCATCGAGGACGGGGCGCATGTGAAGGAACTCCTGATCGACCAGGGCACCTCCGACATCTTCCTGGAGAACCAGCTTAAGCCCGATCTACTGGAACAGGCCTATGCCGATGCGGGCATTCCCCTGACCCTTCGCCCCCAGGAGGGCTACGACCACTCCTACTTCTTCATCGAGGATCATCCGCGCTGGCACGGGAAGCGGCTCAGCACATCGTAAATGCCGGTGAACGAGAAAGACGCCCCCACATGCGAAGTCTCTCAGCATGTGAGGCGCGTTGAGTCGAACTCTGAACGTCTCGTTTGGCACGTTGCGGAAGTTGAACGAACGTCCGTAATCACGAGGTGAGCAGACCTTCTGGCTCAGGTACTTGGGACTGAGGTGGTCTGTTTGCTGGGCTAGGGGTTGGCGAGCGTAGCGGCAAGCCCCACGACAGCTTGCTGTCGTATCAAGCCAAAGGACGCGGGCATCCTGGTCGGGAAGCTGATCACGAATCGAGCTTTGCTGACTCTCATGAATATCTTCACTTGCGAGAGGATTCGAACGAGCGTGTGCAGATCCGCAGCAAGGGCGCGGTCAAGGAGCTCGTGATCCAGCTCTGATCGTCAGTAATGTGGCGGGGGCAATGGTCCTTTCGAGGGCATCTCCGAAGCCGTTAAGATCGCCGATTGGCCCTTGCGATTATCCGGGCGTGACTTACGCGGCTTAGGGCAAAGTCACTTTCAATGCCGCTGCACACTCATCGAACCTTGAAGACCAGTTTCCCGCGGAAGTGCCTGGACTCGCTCACCCGGTGAGCTTCCGCGGCCTGATCCAGGTCATAGACCTTGATTTCCGGTGGGCGGACTGCGCCCGCTTCAATCAGGTCGGCCACCCTGCTCATCCGCTCCGTTGAGCGTGTCACCGGCGGCTTGAGAGCCCGAACGCCTTGCCGTTTCGGTGTCGGTGCCGGACCACCGATGAAGGCTGCTCGTCCGCCTGGGCAGAGAACCAACAAGGTGCGCTCTGCGACCTCACCGCCGACCGTGTCGAGTGCGGCGTCGCAATCCCTGACCGCCTGGGTGAAATCAACCGTGTTGTAATCGACCACGTCGTCGGCTCCGAGCGCGCGGACATAATCGTGGTTGGCGGTGCTGGCCGTGGCGATCACCCGCGCACCGACATGCTTGGCGAACTGCACCGCGACGCCGGCCACGCCGCCTGCTCCGCCCTGGATCAGGATGGTCTCGCCCGGCTGCAATTGCAGCGTCTCTTCGAGTGCGCTCACGGCGGTGAGCCCGGTGAGGGCCAGGGCGGCAGCTTCGACATGGGACAGGCCGGCCGGCTTGCGTCCGACAATCTTCGCGTTGAGCGCAATCTTCTCGGCGTAGCCACCCTCCTGGCCCGGCATCGACACGGCGAACACCTCGTCGCCCGGGCGGAAGGCCGTCACCGCCGCGCCGACCGCCACAACGGTGCCGGAAACATCGCGGCCGAGGATGTGCGGCAACACGAGGCCGGCATAGCCACCGCGTCGCTGCTTCCAGTCAGCCGCATTCACGCTCGCGGCGGCGATATCGATCAGGACCTCGTCCTCTGCAGGCACCGGGTCCGGCACATCCCCGTAGGTCAGAACCTCGGGCCCGCCGAAGCGTTCGATGTAAACCGCCTTCATGGCCTTCTCCGACCAGAAATCGGCGGAGCTCGATCGGCCCACGCCACCGCGTCAGCGGATAGCCGAAGGTGGGCAGCAATGCGACTGCCTTGGGGCAACATCCTGCACGGCGAAAGGCACTGACCGGTGTACACGAGGGCACAGGAGGTTTGCACCAGTCGGAGGTGCCTCCCATTTAGCCGGCCGCACCGCCCCGCGCGTTCCAGGTTTGCAATGCCGGCATTCGGTAGCGCTGGGCGCGCTTTCAGGCTACTCGCATCGGCTTGGAACTGGACATGCCTGTCCTGGTTTGTCCTCAGGGCTTTGGCCCGGAGACGGTGCATGATCTGCTGTCGAACCATCGCTTTCACCAGCATGCTGGTGATCGGGATCGCGTCTCCCGGCTTGAGCGGGGCGAGCGCCCAGCAAGACGCGAGCCAATCGTGCGCCGGACAGCTCACGGAGCAACTCAGGCGCTACAGCGAGGAATGTCTCTCCGATTTGATGGAATACGTCGCGTCTCAGCCCGAGATCGGAGCGAGGATCTCCAGCGAGAGCGAAAAATATTACATCCTGCTCGTGAAGGACGCCAAAGGCTTCCGAGCCGAGGCGGTCAGCAAATCCAATTTCCCGATGATGAAGGAAGAGACCGCTGACGCCCTCAAACGGCTCGGATGGGCGCCGCCCGAAAACGAGAACGACAACTGGAAGAGGCCGATCGAGGCCGATCGCGCACAGGCCGGAACGGCCGCGCAGGTTCTGGCGGAGTCGCTTGAGGCTTATGGCCTGAAGAAGGGCGAAGCCATCTCGCTCACAGCCGGGCGAGCCCTCTCGAACTGACCGGCGCCGCAGCCGGTGGCTCCGTTCCGTTCGGCTTCGCCTGGGTTGCTCCCACCGAGCGCATTGAGTGCACCCTCAGGCAGCTTGGCCAACGTCTCAGTGAGGCATGAAGCTGAAGATGGTCGAACTTCCGCACTTGCGAAGTGAGCGGACCTTCAGACCTACATTCACGCTGCCTTGGGTCGGTCGTTAACCTGAAGCCTTCTGTTGCCGTTCCGCGACGGGTGGCCGGCATGACGTCTAGGCCGCTCCAAGCTGACCGTTGCGCCTCCTGAACGGAATGACGTTGCCGCCGATCTCGACCGCCTTGCGCAGGCGCGACAGCTCGATGACCGCGCGGGCGCGGTACAGCCGCCACATCGGGCTGATCACCGGCTGGCCGGAGATGGCCGGATCGGACGTCCACCGGTACTGCCATTCCAGGGCGGTGAAGTCGTCGCCGTAGGCGTGCATCACGGTCTCATCCGGGTCGAGGCCGGCATCGGCGCAGAGGGCCTTCGCCTTTGCCTCGATCTCGGTGTCCATGACGCGGGCTGTCGCCCGTGCCCTTGCGTGTAACATCGATCAATCCGCAGTCGGCTTGATTGGGGGGAGAGGCTCACTGCGCCGCTCCAGGCAGCGTGTCAGCTCTTGGATGACCCAGCGCCTGGCTTGGCGTTTCGAGGATCGCGTCATGATGCCCTCCTGCGATTGGTCTCGAGGATTGCTCGAAACAGCCGATCCTGCCGTGACCAACGGCACACGGCCTTGTGTGACGGGCTCACAGCCATCCCGCGGTGAAGTCGCCAAGGGGTGCCTTCCGGTCCTCCCTGACTTGAGCGTCATCGAACCTAGGGAGACAGCGACGCTCTAGGTTAGCTGCTCACGGCGATCACTCGGACGAGGCGAACCCATCGGCAATGAAGAAAGGCGGTTCGCTAACCATTTCCGAAGAGCTTGAGCCGAGAATAGCCCGGGTATTGATTTCGTGACGAAAGGAACTCGCGATGGCAAAGAACACGATCTGCCTCTGGTACGATAAGGACGCCGAGGCTGCCGCCCGCTTCTATTCCGAGACCTTTCCCGACAGCGCTGTGCTCGCTGTGCACCGTGCGCCCAGCGACTACCCAGCCGGCAAGGAGGGCGACGTATTGACCGTCGAATTCACGGTTGCGGGTGTTGCCTGCCTCGGCCTCAACGGCGGTTCCGCGTTCAAGCATAACGAAGCCTTCTCGTTTCAGATCGCCACCGACGATCAGGACGAGACCGACCGCTACTGGGATGCCATCGTCAGCAACGGCGGCCAGGAGAGCGCGTGTGGCTGGTGCAAGGACAAGTGGGGCGTGTCCTGGCAAATCACGCCACGCGTGCTGACGGAGGCGCTGGCGGCAGGCGGCGATGAAGCCAAACGTGCGTTTGAGGCAATGATGCACATGAGGAAGCTTGACGTCGCCGCGATCGAGGCGGCGCGGCGCGGTTGATGCTCCACTTCGGATGGCGGCAAAATTGCCGCCAGCAGTCGTCCGCTCCTGGTTCAGAGCTGAAGTTGATCGAACTTCCGCAATCGCGAGATGAGCGGCCCTTCACGATGTCCGCCCAGCATCGTACTTTGGCCCTTCTCGGACGAGACGCGTTGGTCAGCTATTCGGCGTCAAGCGGATGTTGAGAGGAATTCCCGCAAGGCGGACTTTGATTCGTAGCAGTCGTTGGACCAGACCAGCCCGAACGAGCCGCAACGGGCAGGGACCCGACTTTCATATGGTGATGCCGAAACGTCCCCCAAGGAGGATCGCATCGTGAGGAGTGCTCTCGGCCAGAAGAGGGCCGACTCTGCTTCGAGAGTTATCATGGCATCGCCGCAAACCATCTACCGGGCATTCCTCGATCCGGAGGCCTTGGTCTCGTGGCTTCCGCCAGAGGGCATGAAGGGCCACATTGACGTGTTCGACCCGCGAGAGGGCGGGACCTATCGGATGAGTCTCACCCATGAGGGATCGGACCACTCAACGCCCGGCAAGACCTCGGAACACTCTGATGTCGTCCGGGGGCGGTTCGTGGAACTGGTCCCGGACGAGCGGATCGTGCAACTGGTCGAATTCGACTCCGATGATCCTGCATTCGCAGGTGCGATGACGATGACATGGACGCTAGCTGCCGTTCCCGGAGGTACCAACGTCACGATCCTTTGCGAGAACGTGCCCGAAGGGATACGGCAGGAAGATCACGATGCGGGCTTAAGGTCGACGCTGGAGAATCTTGCAGCCTTCATCGAATAACAGCCGGGGCGCAGTGTTGCGGCGTCCCGGAGCATCAGGTGTTAATCGGCGCGGGTCGCGGGCGTCAGTCGTTGATCCTCTAACCTTCGATGGTGTTCGGCGGGGTCACACCCGCGGGCCGTTTTCACAAGCACTTGATCGGAGTGGTGAACAAGCACGGCGAGATGCTCGCCGCTGGGTCCGTAGCACCCGAAAAGCCGTTTCTTTACGATCTTCTCGTTGGTGCCGGTCCAGCCTGCCATAATCTTCACCCCAAGGCCGCTCCACCGTCCGAAACCCGATGTTCGTTATGTGACACGCCCTGCTCGTCTATTCCCGCAGGTAGAACACGATCTTGAGATCCGAATCGGGCACGAAATTTTTCGCCTTCCAACTCATTCCGTCGCCGACGGCCTCCAGCCCGTCAGGAACGCAGAAGCTGAACAGGGAGCCAGGCACGTTGGATATTATCAGGCGGAAGTCGCCGATGGGGCCGTTCCAGTTCCTGGCAGTCGTGAGGATGTAGCCGACGGTGAACGGCTCCAGCGAGATGCCTTTCGCCCGGAGTTCGGCAAGTTTTTGCCGGGTCACCGTGCCGAGGCAATACGAGGCAGCGCCTTCCGCCCTCGTAATGATAATGATAGTTATTGCCGGCGCCGAAAAACGGCTTGTAGGAAATCTCGACCACCGTCTCACCCGTCGCGAAAGTCTGCGTCCATTCATAGACCGCCTGATATTCCCATCTCGGAACCAGCCAATGGTCAGAATCGTCTTCCTGCACCAGCTTTTCACGCTTCAGCGTGCGGATCGTGGCTTCGGGCAGTTGCGCAAGCTTTGTGAACGTTTCGGTATCCGCGGCGAAAAGCGGAATGCCCATCTCAAGCAGTTTGCCGGTGATGTTGGTGCCGTTGAACCAGGCATATTCATGAAGCATGGGTCTCACGGACTTGCCGTTTACGGAGACCTCGAACGCCATGTAATTTCGCAGATCGGCCTCTTGCTCCGGCCGCCAACTCCTGTCGATGACATTATCAGGCCCGTCGGCCAACGACACCTTCGCCATGGGGAACCCGATCGTCCGTTCGATGGGGGCGGGCGCGTAGGACTCGAAGACGTAGCGGACGTGGAGGGCATTCCATCCGATCTCCAGTTCCTCGCTGACGATGGAAATGTCCTTCTCAGGCTTGAAGACAACGCCACCGGCTGGGAATTCGGAAACCGCGCCGTTTGCGAGCGCAGCCGACGTCACTCCGAGGGCGGCCAGAAATGAAGCGATCACGATAAGGATACCAGGCATCGGCATTTGTCGTCTTCCTTCTTCTGGGCAAAATCATCAGCCTAGTTGCATCCTTCCTTCCTGTTTTCTGTGGTCGTGTAAGGATGCAAAGCCCGTTCAATCGCGATCAGGGGCGCCCAGCGGAAAGAGATGCCGATACGGCCGTGCCTCGTCCACTGCCCGTGCAAATGACGGTCGCGCCAGCAATCGCCTGCGGTAAGCCTGCACACCGGCAAAGGCATCACTGACTGGATGCACCCAATCGGCATAGAAGAGAGAGGGGGCCGCCGCACAATCCGCGAGGCTGAAAGCTTCGCCCGTCGCCCATTCTCGGTCGTCCATGATCCTATTGAGCCAGGCATAGGATCTATCGAGCATCTCCCGGGCTTCGACCACGCCCTGCGGATCGCGCGCCTCCGGGGTTCGCAGGCTATTGGACACAATCCTCTGCACGGGCGTCATGACATAATTGTCAAAGAAGCGGTCCATCATTCGGACATTAAGAGCGGTTCGGGCGTCTTCAGGAACGAGGCGCACCGGTCCCGGGTGGCGCAGATCCAGGTGCTCGATGATGATGCTTGTCTCAACGATCGTGCGGCCGTCGTCTACTAGAACCGGAAAGCGTCTGATGGGCCAGAGCGCTTCCCATTCTGCGTTGGCCTGCTCGCTGTCGAGAATCCGGTACTCGAACGGGGTGCCATTCTCGTAAAGTGCGATCAGCGCCTTCTGACAGTAGGACGAGAAGGGGTGGGCATAGAGCGTCAACGTCATCGTTACCTCGCGCACGAAGCATCCGATTGCATTATGCAACCGGTTGATTGGTAACTCGACCGATCCCACTTTGCAAGCAGTCTCTGTTAAGGGTCTCGCCATGGCCGATGCGCACCGCTCCGGGTGCCCGATCAACCTGACTCTGGAAGTTCTGGGCGATCGATGGAGCCTGATCGTCATCCGGGACATCATGTTTGGGAATCGGCGCCATTTCCGCGAGTTGCTGAACCGCTCGGAGGAAGGGATCGCATCCAATATCCTGGCCGCTCGGCTCAAGCGATTGATGGCGGCCGGACTGCTTACAAGAGGTGACGATCCCAGCCATCAGCAGAAGGCGATTTACAACCTGACCGAGCCTGCCATTCAGCTCGTGCCCCTGCTCGTGCAGATGGGAGCCTGGGGGCGGCGCCATAGACCAGTTTCGGAGGAGCTGTCGATCCGCGCGCAATTGCTCGAGGAGGGCGGTCCATCGCTGTGGGATGCGTTCATGGCGGAGCTCCGTGCGCTGCATCTCGGCGCGCCTGCTCCGAAGCGCTCGGTGCTGCATGACCTTCAGGCCGCATACGAGAAGGTCGCTGCGCACAGGAAGACTGCTCGCTAAAGTTCGTCATCTGAAGCAGCCATTCCACACAGCCTCCCGCAAAATGACACACATGAATCGGGAAGGTCTGTTGATGGCACAGAGATGACGCTAGCTGAACTTCCGCAATCGTGAGGTCAGGAGACCTTCAGACCGATCAGCTCGACTATTGAGGTCGACCGAGGCTGCGTGAGAACGCGAAATTACGACCTGATCCCGAAACATTTTTTCGATTTTCAGTGGAATCTGCGCTGGGTCGGCTCCAAACGTTCCAGCGGCGCAATTCGTCTGGATTATTCTTCTCCGCTGACTTGGAGACCATGAGTTTTCACACAGCCTCACCATGAGCCGACATCGATGGAGCTCCGGCTCGCCCACCACCGCGCAGAGCTCCCGAAAGCCGAAGAAGGGGAGCAAGGCGAAGAACAGGAGCACCGTCGTCGTGAGAATCCCGAACGGGTGCCGCCCCCGACCTCGGACAAGCTCTCGGCCAGCGTCTTGCCGCGGAAATGGCCAACGACGAGGCCTTCGAGGATCTCACAGGCGGCCAGCAAAACCGAATAGACCGCGGCCTTGAAGGCCATCGCATAGATCAGCGGCTCCCACTCGTAGCGCTCGCCGACCTTCAATTCCTCGGCCACGAACAGGATCTTCGCGAGCACGAGCGCATTCACGACCGCGAAGCTCTACCGGTAGGAGAGGCCGCTCTCCGCCAGGACCAGCGACTTGTGCAGAGCCGAGATGGCCAGCAGGCCCCAGAAATAGAGAAAGATGACCCCGAAGCGCTTGAGGCCGGAGACGGCCTTGTCCCGGCGGGTGAGAGGCGCTGCATCGGACATCGGGCCTCACCTTCGTTTGGAGCGCGCCACGCGGAGCCGTCCCCTCGCGGGGAGAGCGCGCGCAGAATGGGCCGGAGACCGGGCCTCCGGCTCCACATCCCTTCGCCTCAGGAAGGCCACGCTCCGACATGTCCTCCCGAGGATTCCGTGTCAGGTCCGATGCTTCAGGGCCAGGCCCATGCTGATCCAGCCGATCCCGGCAAAGACCAAGTCGACGCCGAGAAAGATGCCGAGCACGAACAGGCTCGAGACCGGCCATTTCGCGAGAATCATGCCGCCCACGAGCAGGGTGATGACGCCCGATAGCGCGACCCAGACCCAGGGCGTTCCCTCGGTCATCTGCATGGCCAGGAAGAGGCGCAGGCAGCCTGAGACGATCAGGGCCACGCCGAGCATCAGAGTCAGCACGCTCGCGGCCAAGAGCGGGTTCTGGAAGGTCACCACGCCCGCGATGACATAGAGAACGCCGAGCAGAGCCCACAGGAAGAACTTGCCCCAGCTCTTCACGCCAAAGGCATTGACGATCTCGGCAATCCCGCTGATCAGCATCATGGCACCGACGACCGCCACCGACGCGACGGTCGCCATCACCACGCTGCCGAGGGCGATGAGGCCGGCGATCAGGAAGACGATGCCGAGCGCAACAATCCAGCCCCATTTGACACGCAGCAGCTCAAGCCCTTGGTCCACACGCCCTGGAACCGGCGTGCCGATATTAGCGGTGTTGGACATGAGAAAACCTCCTCGAAAACCGTTTGTCCAATGGGTCTGACGGCCCGTCTTCCTCACAATGTTCACATCTCACGCAGTACAGCCGACGCACTTCATACCAATGCCAGGCTCACTTCATTGTGCGGACCGAGCCAAGGATTCGCGATTACCCCGGGACCACGCAGCAACTCACTGCGCCAGCACTTGGGCACTGCTCGCCTTTTCGACTGGCGGTGGATTCCACCTTCCGGTCAGGACCTCCGCTTTCGGCGCGTAAAGGCGCATCGTCAGATTGAAGGGCGCTTTCGGTGCCGGGAGCCAATTGGCTTCCATCGCCTTGCCGGGGCTTTCGTTCTGAATGAACAGGTCGAGGGATCCGTCGCGATTGTACTGGAACGGCATCCAGCTGCTCACCGCAAAGCGGTCGAGGCTGTTCGCGACCTGAAAACCCTCCGGATCGTAGAGGGTCACCGACCAGAAGGCCTCTACGGGAGGCATGCTGCCCTTGTCGAAGTGGAGGGTGTATCGGTTGGCTCCATCGAGGGGCAGGCCTGTCGAGTCTGCGAGATTCAGCGGATACACCGCATCCTCCGGCAAATTGGCGCCAAGCCCGACCTGTGCGACGATCGCGCGCTTCAAGTAGTAGTTCCCGTAGACGCCCATCGTGTCCGTGTTCATCGACCAACCGTTCACGACACGGGCAAGGGTGGGAACCTTCCACGCCATCAGGCGCTGGCCTTCTGCCGCCGCCGGTTCGAGGCCGCGTTTGATAGCGCCATCCAGCTTGCCGAAATCGAAGCTCTTGCCCGGCTCGATGCCGATCCGCCTCATTCGCGCGATGATGGGCTGGTCGGTGTCGTGGGGCGGGTTCACTTTCAGGAGTTCCGCCGCATAGGTGAAGAACTGCTCAGAGGACATCGTGTCCACCTGCTTCTTCGGCGGCGTCTTCATGTCGACCGTCGGGTCCGCCTTGAACGGAGCCGGCTCGGGATCCTTGCCCCATTGCCACACCGGCGTGACCTTGTACCCGGCCTGGATCTTGTGAACTGCGTCGTAGTCGGAAGGGCCGTCGGTTTTCGTGCGCCCGATGATCCAGACATAAGGCGTGGGCGCCTCGATGGTCTGGCCTTCCCGCGGGAGCTTGAAGTCCTCGATCAGGCGCTGCCTCAGGTCGGGCCGCCAGCCCGGGGCGACCATGACGAAGTGTCCGGGCTGCGTCCCTGTGGTTCGCCAGCCGGGAGAGGCGAACACGTCGGTCCACATGTCGAGCATCGGCAGCAGATAGTAGCGTCCTGCGGTATCCGGAACCGACACCACGACGGGCTCGCTCGTCAGGTCGAGAAAGGCCGACGAGTACAATGTATCGAAGTTCGGCCGGACGACCGCCCTGTCATCGGCTTTCGGGTATGCGGCTATATTGGCCATGGTGTTCATCGGGCCGCCGAGCCCTTTGCCGGCTTCGACATTCGTGATCTGCCGACGCGTAACGTCCATAGTGACGAGCGGGTACAGATACACATAGGCATCGACCGCGATGTCGTGCGCCTGCTGCTCGCTGATCGGTTCCGCTTGCAGTGACGTCGTTCGCAGCAACCGGCTCCATCGCGCTCATCGCGAGCAGCATGGGAACGGAAGCAAGATGCAGGGCCGTCTTGCGGATCCTCGGCGATGTAACGTTCATGATAGCCTCCATTCCCTTTGGACGCCTCGATTCCGAGCGCGTTCTCGCGGCCACGCTTCTCCTCGGCTCCGGCCGTGACCTGATGCCGATTACCGGCAGCGGGTAATCACTTGCCCGTAAACGCCGACGACCTGCACGCAGCCGGCTGCCGGATAGGCGTAGGCACCGCCCGCGGCCGCCCCGGCCAGCCCCGGGGCGCCGTAGGCGAAGGCCCGATAGGTGGTCCGCCGGGCGACTCCGGCATAGCTCAGGGGCGTCAGGGGACGTCCGATGATCGCCTCGGCGCGGGTCATGAACCCGTGCCCCGGGACGACCGGATCACCGCTCCAGATCAGGATGAGGAGGGCCGCTGTGGTCGCGGCAAGACCCGTGACGACGCGTTTCGGTGTCATGGCTTCGATCCTCCTGCTGGAATGCCGGGAGGCACCTCGTCGATGTCCCCGAGGGCGTCGAGCGCCACCTGCTTCACGCCGTCGGGCGCCGTGAACGCGAAGGCGTCTGGACCAGACTTCACGTCCGTGCGCAGCTCCTTGATGTGCAGCGTGTATTGGGGCGCCTGCGCGACGGTCTTGCTGGTGATGACATATTTGCGCGGGACCGGGCGCTCGCCGGTCTCGACCCAGAGCTGCCAGTCGGTCTCGGGATTGCGGAAGGCGAGATGCTCGCACTCGACCCCGTCGACGACGCCGCGGCCGATATGCTTGGCGTCCAGCACCTCCTCGGTGAGTCGCTCGTAGGCATTCGCGGCCAGCAGATCGGCGCCGGGCAACTCGACGAAGTGCACCGTCCGCAGCCGGTGGACCACCTCGTCGGGCGATCCCGGCACATCGAGCCGGGCGAACGCCTTGCCGTGGCGGTTGTGCACGGTCATGGTCTTGCCGTCGAAGACGAGTTCCAGATCCGCGTAACCGCCCGTCCGGGTGGCCCGCAGGCCAGCCTGGCGGTCGAGGAGCACGTCGCCGGAGGCGGTGAACTGGATCTTCTGCAAGTCCGGCGTGATGACCTCGATATCGGTGTCATAGGTCGCTGACAGTGTCTTCTGTCTCGCCATGAAGTCGGTCATGGCCTTCAGGACCTTGCGTGCGTCGCCATCATCCGCCTTCGCCACCATGGTCGTGACGGACAGGAGCACCGCGGCAATGACGCCGACGCCGATGCCCCGGACGGCCTGCGCTCTCGTCGGAAGGTGCTGCGTCATGGATGGCCTCTGTCGCCATGAGCCGCCGTCGACGGCGGCAATCTCTGCTCGGGAGCTGGGGGCTTGAACACCGCCCCGGACGCGACAACGGCACGAGCATCGACCTGACGCTAGCAAGGGACTGCAGTCGCGGCCTGTAGCATCCTGTATCCTACGGTGTGGCTGCCGTGCTCAGCGGTATGATCAGCCTGTCCGAGCGGTGCCCCGCTCCCGTGCGGGGATCCGGAGCAGACTCAAAACCACGTTCGGAGCCGACGATGGCAGTCAACGGCCGCGGTGGCAGACAGGCAACAAGCAGCGCGTCACGACATGTGCGCCTCGGGGGCGACGAGGTGAAACTCATGGCCCTGGATGCCCTGGCATTCGCATTGGGAGCGATCACGCCGCTGGCCATCGTCATCTGGCTCGTGCTTCTGCACTGAGGGGGTATTCCGGGTGACGGTCCGCACCCCGGATCTCGACGGGAACCTGGCATTCCGCGCGGCTCCGGTCGTAACGGGCGATGAGCTGCCCTTCCCGGTGGAGACTGCCCGTCTGCATCGCGCCGGATTCGGATCGGCGTTAACGCGAGATCGGCTCCAGGGCCCTTTCGGCGGCCGTTCTGTCCGGCACCGGGAAGCCGGCCTTGCGTGCCCCCTCGGCGAGATGCACCGCATCCTCTGACCGGAAGTTGCGCTTGGCGAGTTCCTCGTCCCAGTGGTCGAAGATGGTCGGGCGCATCCGCAGAAATTGCTCCCGCGCCTCGTCCGCCTCACGCGTCATGCCGAGCTGGGCGTAAATGATCGCGGCGATGAAATGATAGAGGGGGAACTTCTCCAAGCTGACCTGATGGATCAGGGTTTCGGCGCGCCGGTAGTCGCGCTTCATGTAGGCGTGAACGGCCAGCATTCCGTTGTAGTAATCGGAGTGCCCCGGGTTGCGGGCCAGTGCCTGCTCCAGGAGCGTCGCTCCCCGGTCCCAGGCGCCGATCTGGCCCAACCGGCTCGCGAAGTCGGCGAGCAGTTCCGTATCGTTCGGATTGAGCGCCACGGCCTGCTCGCCGATCCGGAGCGCCTCCGCGGGTTGTCCCGTGAAGAAGAGCGCCAGCATCAGCGCCTGAAGCGCCCGCACGTTCTCCGGATCGAGCCGGATCGCCCGGCGCGCGGCATCGATGGCGCGCTGCGTTGCGCCCGGAGAGCCGGGCCTCGGGTTGAATCCGAAGCGGTCCTCGTCGAGATAGAGGACGGAAAGCATCGCCCAAGCGGTGGCGTAGCTCGGGTAACGGCCGACCGCTCGCTCCAGGCAGATCCGGGTGGCGGCATGTTTTTCTGCCGAGAGAGCAGTCCGGTAGCCGTAGAACTGAAGCGTACAGGCATAGGCCTCGAGATCGTCCGGCGCTGTCGTCGCCTGAACGCGCTTCTCGTCAGCCCGGAAGATGATCCCGTAGGGCTGCCCCACGGCGGTCGCGACCTTCTCGGCGATGTCGTCCTGGATCGCGAAGAAGTCACGGATACGCAGATCTTCGTCATAGTCTTGCGACCAGAGCACGACCCCGGTCTCCGTCTCGAGCAGTCGACCCGTGACCCGTAAGTGGTTCGCTGCGGCCCGAATGCTCCCCTCCAGCACGTATCGGGCGCCGAGTTCGCGGCGGATCCGAGCGAGATCGGCTTCGGGTGGGATGGTCCGCGACGTCTCCCGTCCGAGGACGGTGATCTCCTTGAAGCGAGCAAGCTGGCTCAGAACCTCCTCGGTCAGGCCATCGGCATAGATTCTGGCCTCCGGGAGCTCGCCCAGATTCGCGAAGGGCATGACGACGAGCGTCGGCTCCTCCGGTGGCAATGTCGCCGATGCCGGGGACGGAGACTGCAAAACGTCTTGTGTCGTGCGCCACAGGACGAGGCCGACGAGAGTGGCGAGCAGGACGACCGTCCCTGCGCTAAGCCAGGCCCACCGCCGCGGGGCCAGCGACATGACGGAGTTCTCCGCGGGCGGCGCGCCGGGCGCTGGAGGATCTTCCGCCTGCGGGATATGGCTCGCGAAGTGCGGGACGTAGCCGCCCTTCGGGATGGAAATCACGACCGGATCGGCCTGGCCGGCGACCAGGTAGTAGTGCTCCAGGGCCCGGCGCAGCCGCCCGGCCTCGATGCGCACGACCGGATCGCTCTGGGCATCGAAGCTCGCGTCCCGCCCGAAGACCTCGGTGCCGATCGCGTAAGCCTTGATGCGCCCCGCGCGCCCGGCCAGCGTCTCCTCGATGACATAGCGCAGGAACCGCCGCGCCCGTGGGGGAACATCAAGGTCGGGGCTGGCGACGAGGCGCTCGAGCTGGGCGCGCACCTCCTCGGCCGAAGGCTGCGCCTGCGGCAGCTCACCGACAGCGCTACCACTGCCGAGCATGGACCGGCCCCTTTCCGGTGGCGTCGCGGGACGCCGTTTCGCCTGTAACCTACGGTAATTTACTCCCTGGGCCGCACGCTACGGAGCGATGCTGGCGTTTGTGGGACGGCGCCCCCGCGCCGCCCAGCCAGGTGCCTCAGGTGCCTCATGGATCGAGCCGTCATGGCTGCCATCGCCCGCTTTCCGGATCGCGGGCACGCCATCGCGGAACTCGCCCGGACGGACGAGGACTTCCGGGGCCTCTGTGCCGATCTCGCCGACGCCAAGGCGGCTCTCGTGCGCTGGGAGCGCGCGCCATCGCCCGTGAAGGAGGCGCGCTGTGCCGAATACCGTGACCTCGTGCGGGATCTCGCCGCCGAACTCGAGGCCACGCTGGATCGCCACCTCTAGGAGGTCCGCATCGCGTGCGGGCGGTTCGCAAGCAGGAGGATCGACAATGACCCGTGTCGTTTTGCTCGCCGCCCTCGGGGGCTTGGTGCTTGCCGGGCCGGGCTGGGCGCAGGTTCAGGATCCCGGGCTGGCGCTGCACGGCGGCGAGATCGTGATCCCGTCAGAAAACACCCTCGAGCGGGAGGCGGTGACGCAGCCCCGGAACGAGTTCTCGACGGACGACGCCATCGCCGACCGGCAGATGGAGGAGCAGGACCGGGTGATCGACCGCGAGGTCCTGCGCGGCATCTGCGCGGACTGCTGAGGGACCGTCCCCTCCTGTCCTGGTTACCGATGGCACGTGCTCTGCCGATCGCACGGTGCTCGCGCAGGATGCGGGCGGCAAGCCGCAAATGCCCCTCGGATCTGGGCATAGCTGATGAAAGGGTGAAGCGGATGAAGGCATCCTTGGCGGCTATGGCGCTTGTTGGCGCGGTTGCTGTGGCACTCATTGCGATCGCTCTGGCGGGGTGTCAGTCGACCGTGGGGACGGTAAGCGGCGCCCCGAACGGCATGCTCACGAAGGCCGGCTTCGTGGCCAAACGCGCCAGCACGCCGGAGCAGGTCGCGGTGCTCAATGGCCTGCCGCCGAACACGTTCGTGCGGCAGACCGCAAACGGGAAAGCAACCTATCTCTACGCCGATCCGGTAGCGTGCGGCTGCGTGCATGTCGGAGGCGAGAGCGCCTTCCAGAGCGTCAAGGGCATGCAGAACATCGTCTATGACATGAACCGCCTGGAGTTCGGCGGCGGGCTCGATCCGAACAACATCGGCGATCTCAGCGACTGGCAGCCGTTCTGATGTCCGACGTGGTCTGGAGCACGCCGAGGTGAACGGGGCAGGGGAGGTTAACGGGTCACAATATCAGCGAGTGGTGAACGCCAGAAAGGCTGTCGCAACCAAGGCCCCGCCCTTCGCCCTATTCGATCTAGCCTCGAGAACCGCCTTGTGTTCACATCGGGCGGTGCCCACCTTGGCGGGATGAGCGCTCCCTCGGCCATTGCGACACCCGCTGACCCGTCCCTCTCAGGTGTGGAGAATTCTTCCCCTGCGCTCCCCGCCGGCATCGACCGGCTCCGGAATTGGCTGATCGAGGAGGGTTCCCGGGACGATGATGCCGACGAGATGCTCACTCAGTTTGCCGAGCATCTGAACGACCTCGGCCTGCCGGTCGATCGCATTGCAACGGCCATCGAAGCCTTGCATTCCGAATATGCCGGCGTTGGCCGCTTCTGGACGCGTGACGAGGGATCGACGATCCGGCTCCTGCCCCATGGCGCGCGGCGTGAGGCAGTGTATCAGCGCAGCCCCTTCGCGCATGTGAACCGAACCGGCGAATGGCTTCTCCTCGACCTCGCCGAGACCTCCGATGACCTGTTCCCGATCGTTCCCGACCTCAAGCGGGCCGGTTACCGTCATTACCTGACCGTGCCGGTCCGGTTTGCGTCTGGCGCCGGGAATGGAATCTCCTTCGCGACACGATCCCCGGATGGGTTCGGCCCGCAGGCGCTTCACGTACTGAGAGCAGTGATCCCGACCTTTGCAGCCGTGACCGAACTGAGGGCACTGAGAAAACGCCTCGACAACGTCTTGCGGATCTATGTCGGCGACGAGCCGCACCGTGCGATCCTCTCCGGCGCGATCGTGCGCGGTCAGGTCACCCGGATCCGCTCGGCGATCTTGTTCGCCGATATGCGCGACTACACGAAGATCTCGGCCAAGCTCAGCCCGGAGGGGACCGTCGAGCTCCTGAACTCATTGTTCGACTGCCTCGTCCCGCCAATCGAGGAGGAGGGCGGAGAGGTCCTGAAATACCTCGGGGACGGCCTCCTCGCGATTTTCAGGGATCGCGGTGACGACACGGGCGGCGCGGCCCAATCTGCTTTGACGGCAGCAATCGGAGCGCTCACGCGGATCGTGGCCGCGAACAACGAAGGGCGCTTCCCGGCGCCAGTCAGAGTGGGGATCGCACTCCATCACGGAGAGGCGGCTTACGGGAATGTCGGCTCGGGACAGCGGCTGGATTTCACGGTCATCGGACGCGACGTCAATCTCGCGAGCCGGATGGCCGAACTCAACAGGGAACTCGGCGAACCGCTCCTGATGTCGCGCGGCTTCGTGGATCATCTGTGGGGCAATCCCGAGCGCCTTGGTCCGTATCTGCTCGACGGTTTCGAGGAGCCGGTCGAGATCTACCGGCCATGAGCCGGTGATCGATAAACTTGTTTCGGTCCTTCGAACGCTTCGTTGCAGCCTTCCATGAGAGAAGACGGGTGCCGAAACCCGTCCGGAGCCTGCTGCATCATGGACCTTCTTCGTCGCTTCCGTGAGAATGATCGCGGTGCCGTCGCCATCGTGTTCGCGGTTGCTCTCATCCCCATCATGGGCCTGAGTGGCGCCGCCATCGACTACACGCGCGCAACCCAAGCGAAGAGCAAGCTCCAGGCTGCCACGGATTCGGCGGCGCTCGCAGCACTCACCATCAAGGCTTCGACGCTCAGCCAGCGCGAGCTCGCGGCAAGGACCGTGTTCGAGGCCAATCGTCCGGACGACGTGATGCCTTCCGTGACCTATGCAGTCGGCCAGAAGGAAGCGGTCGTCACGGCGACGGGCGAAGTCTCGACCTCGATGCTCAAGGTCCTGCGGATCAACGACATCGGCCTGCGCGCGCGAGCGAAGGCCGTGCGGGTTTACGATGGACCGCCACCCTGCATCCTGACGCTCAGTCCAAGCGCGACCGCGGCAATCGATATGACGGGTAATACTACCTTTCAGGGCAAAGGCTGCGTCCTTCATTCCAATTCGAGCGCCAGCGGCGCCATTACGATCGGCGGATCGGCAACCGTGCAAGCCGATGGTTATTGCGCAGTCGGAACAGTGACAGCGGGCTTCACGCTCACCCCGCCGCCCGAGAATGGCTGCGACGTCATGGAGGATCCGTACAAGGGCCTTTCTTATTCCGGCAGCACGACCTGCGATCCGAAATTGAGAAACGTCTCCGTTCAGCCACAAGACTCGAAGAACCTTTGGCCCGGCGTCTATTGCGGCGGGCTCGATCTGAAGGGCAAGGTCACGTTCGCGAAGGGCGTCTATGTCATCAAGGATGGAGACCTCAAGATCGGATCGCAGTCGGATGTGACCGGCGACGAGGTAACGTTCTATTTCGTCGGCACATCGACTTTCGACATTGCGGGCGGCGCTCGTCTGGAGTTGTCCGCGTCGACCGAGAAGGAGCCGTTCGGTGGATTGCTCTTCGTCCAGGATCCGAACGCACCGCTGAACACCACCAAGCTGAACGGGAACAGCGGCACGATTCTGAAGGGCGCCATTTACATGCCGAAGAGTCACGTCGAGGTCACCGGGAATGGAAGTTTCGGCGTGTCGAGTCCCTTCATGCCGATCATTGCCAACACGGTCAAAATGTCGGGATCGTCGGTCCAGGAAACAAAAGAGACGAGCGTCAATCTTCCGAAGCCGTTGCCCAGAAGCGCGAGTGGTGCAAGATTGGCGGAGTAGGCGGAATGCGGGAGAAGACTCGTGCGCTAAGCGCATGGAGTATGACTCCCAGGATCAGCACCACCACCCTCGCGCGCCCTACACCTCTTCCCTGGCGAGAGAGGTCGGCTGCACAGCAGCCGCGTGAGGGGGGAACTCTGCGCTATCCTGTTGTTAAATTCGGAATTTTCCTTACAATTGCGCGATGCTGCCACCCTCACCCTTCCCTTGTGGGAGAGGTCGCTCCAATTTGGCAGAACGAACCCAAAAGTGATGTGTTTGCAGCGCCATATCTACGTTTTCCCCTTGTGGGATAGGTCGCCCCGAAGGGACGGGTGAGAGGTGAGCCACTGTGCCCTGAATCGAGCGCGCCCTTCAGAAATCTTGCCCCGACAAGCCTGCCGTGCCACGAATTTCGCCAGAGGCCAAAGTGGCATAGAGAGCCTGACGAATGGGATGGGTTCTGCTCGGCGCTGTCGTCCTGGTGATCCTCTATCCGGTCGTGGTCTATGGCAGGCTGGTATCCCTGCAGCAGCAGATGATCCGCGCCTTTGCGGACATTGACGCACAACTCAAGCAGCGGCGCGATCTCGTTCCGGCCCTCGTCGAATCCATGAAGCACTACGCCGCTCATGAACGCAGGACTTTAGACGCCGTGATGGCCGCGCGGGATGCCGCGGCGACGGCGCATGGACCGACTCATCAGGTAGCCGCCGAGTCCCAACTCACCGGCGCGCTCGGCCACCTGTTCGCGCTTTCGGAATCCTATCCGAATCTAAAGGCCAGCGAGCCCTTTCTGGTTCTTCAGGAGAGGATGGCGGCCGTCGAAGATGACCTCGCAGCAGCACGGAAGCTCTTCAACAGCACCGTATCGGAGTTCAACGCCGCAATCCGGTCGTTCCCTGCCGTGCTCTTTGCCGGTTCTCTTGGTTTCATCCCGCGCGAATTCTTCGACATCGGCGAAGGGCAAAGGAGTGCGCTCGATGTCCCGCCCCGGGTCGAGTTCTAGCCCTGTGCTCCGCCTCGAGCTGTCAATTCGCTGACCGCGATCCACAGCGGGACATCAGCCAAAATACGCCATGGTCCTTCGCATCCGGCGCCGCACGATGCGGTGCCCGACCAAGCGGAGAGACACCATGCGCAAGATCGCAATCGTAACGGCGGCTCTGGTATCGGCCGGAATCTGGACCACCGCACAAGCCGGGAGCCTCGGACGGCCCTGCACATGGGCCCCGGAATCAACCTGGCTGTCGCTGTCAGACCTGAAGTCCAAGGCGGAGTCCCTCGGCTACAAGGTCGAAAAGGCGAAGCTGAAGGCCTCCTGCGGGGAGATCTACGCCCATGACGGCAATGGAGTTCGCACCGAGCTGTTCCTCGATCCGACCTCGGGCGCGGTCGTCGCAAAGCAGTAGGGGCCCGGCATGTCGATGGGCAATCATGCGATCGGAGCCGGCGGCATTGCGCCGCCGGCCACGAGCGGCGACGAAACAACCACAACACTCCGAATGGTCCGCGTGTGGGATCCGTTCGTCCGCATCTTCCACTGGAGCCTGGTCAGCCTGTTCATCGTTGCCTTCGCGACAGGCGATGAAATCGAGTGGCTGCATCTCACGGCCGGCTATGCGATCGCGTCTCTCGTCGCCTTCCGCATCCTCTGGGGCTTCATGGGTTCGCGTCACGCGCGCTTCGCCGATTTCGTCCGTGGACCGCGCGAGGTGCTCGACTACATGCGCGAGGCCGCCCGGCTGCGCGCTCCACGCACTCTCGAACACAACCCGGCCGGTGGCGCGATGGTCCTGGCGCTGCTCATGCTGCTGACCGGGATCTCCGCGACAGGGATCATGATGACGACGGACGCGTTCTGGGGTGCGCAATGGGTCGAGGATGCTCACGAGGCGCTCGTCTACCTGGCCTTGGGCCTGATCGGGCTGCATGTCGCCGGCGTCATCTTCTCCAGCATCGAGCACGGTGAGAACCTCGTGAAGGCGATGGTCACCGGCCGCAAGCGGGCTGCATAGATCCTCTTTGATCGGCTCTCGACGCTCCGGCGGTACTGTCGCGAGACAGGCACCGCCGGAGCGGTTGCATGTGCTGGCCATATTTGAAGAGACTGCCAGCCTTGGGCCGTCCTCTGCGGGCTGGCGGTCTTTTGCCGAGTCGTAGTAACGGATCTCCAACGGAAGAGTTGGCGATGCTGTCACGATGACTCAGGAGCTGTTTCAGAGGCTCGGGCTTGCGCTCGCGATCGGACTCCTGGTCGGCCTGGAACGCGGCTGGAAGTCGCGCGAAGAGCACGAGGGCGAACGGGCTGCGGGGCTGCGCACCTACGCGCTCTCCGGGCTTCTGGGCGGTGTCAGTGCGGCCTTGGCGTCGCTGACCAGTCCGATCGTCCTGGCAGCTTCGCTCGTGGCGTTCACGGCAGCCTTCGCGGTGTTCCGGTGGCTCGAGGCGGTCGACGAACGGGATTTCAGCGCGACGGGCATCGTCGCCGCGATCCTGACTTTCTTGCTCGGCGCCTATTCGGTGCTCGGCGAGATGCGTGTTGCCGTTGCCGCCGCGGTCGCGACCACCCTTCTCCTTGCGCTGAAGCAGCCGCTGCACCGGTGGGTCAACCGTCTCTCCTGGGAGGAGATCAGAGCGACCCTGACACTACTGGCCATGACCTTTCTGCTACTGCCGGTGCTGCCGGATCGTGCGGTCGATCCATGGGGAGCCCTCAATCCGGCCGAAGTCTGGGTCCTGGCCATCGTGCTCGCTGCGGTCTCGTTTGCGGGCTATGTCGCGGTTCGCGTTCTGGGCGAGCATAGAGGGGTCGCAGCGGCCGGGCTGGCCGGCGGTCTTGCATCCTCCACGGCGACGACGGTCACTTTTGCAAGGCTCGCGCGCGAGCAGAAGGATGCGGAGGCTCTCCTGGCGGGAGGCATTCTCCTGGCCGGCGCCGTGATGCTCGCGCGGATCCTGGTGATCGTGACAGTTCTGAATCCGGATCTGGTGCAGCGCTTGGCCTATCCTCTCGGTGCGGCCGGCGCCGTGTTCGCCGTTGGCGGGGTCTATCTCGTGACGCCGTGGAACCGGATTGGGCCACAGAGTCCGAACCTTGCCCTGACGAACCCGTTCGAGCTCGGTACGGTGTTTAAGATCGCCGGGGTGATCGCCGTAATCGTGCTGCTCGCGAATCTCGTGACCCGCACGGCGGGGGAGGGCGGTCTTCTCGCCCTTGCTGCGGCCTCCGGCGTGGCGGATGTCGATGCCATCACGCTGTCGCTTGCGAGACTCGGACTACATGAAATCGACCCGCGAACGGCGACGCTCGGGATCGGAATTGCTGCTGCCACCAACACTGTCGCGAAATCCGTCATGTGCGGAGTGTTCGGGACCGCGCGGCTCGCGACGATCGTCGGCACCGTGAGCGTTCTCGCCCTCGCCATCGGGGCCATAGTGATGATGACCATGGGATTCTGAGAGGACCATCGAGACGCTCCTATGATCTCCATCAGGCGCGAAGCCGCCATTGCCCTGGCTGACGGACACCCGCCTCTGCCTGTGCTATCTGCCTCTCGGACAGGAAGGAGGAAATCATGAAGCAACGCGTTCTCGTGACTGCAGGAGCCTCCGGCATCGGGCGCGAAATCGTTCGAGCCTTCGCGGACAACGGCGCGACCGTATTCGTGTGTGACATCGACGAGGAGGGCCTCGGCCGCTTGGCCCAGGAGATCCCGGGCCTCGTCACGACGGTTTGCGACATGGCGGACCGCCAGGATATCGGGCGCATGGTCGCTCGTAGCGTCGAGGCAATGGGAGGCCTGGACGTTCTCGTCAACAATGCCGGCATTGCCGGCCCGACCGTGCCCGTCGAGGCAATCGACCCGGACGACTGGGACAAGGTCGTGAGCGTCAACCTGACCGGTACGTTCGACGTCACGCGTCTCGCGATCCCTCATCTCAAGAAGTCCCCGGCCGGGGTGATCATCGTCATGTCCTCCGCCGCCGGCCGGTTCGGCTACCCCAACCGCGCATCCTATGCGGCCACGAAATGGGGCCTGATCGGGTTCACGAAGACGCTTGCCATGGAACTCGGCGAGCACGGCATCCGCGCGAATGCGATCCTGCCGGGCACCGTCGAGGGGCCGAGGATCCAAAGAGTTTTCGAGGGACGGGCCCAGGCGACCGGGCGTCCGGTCGAAGAGATCAAGCAGGTCTCGATGGCCAACCAGTCCCTCAAGGCGCTTGTGGATCCGCGCGACATTGCGGCTCTCGCCGTTTTCCTGGCATCGGATAGCGCCAAAACCATATCGGGCCAGGCACTGCCCATAGATGGAGATATCCAGAGGCTCTCCTGAGCTGACTCGAGGAGTACGCGGCGCTGCTGTCCATGATCGGATTGCGGACGGCAGCGCCTGCATTCCTCCGTGATCACGCCGCAATTGGTAGCGCGTGTCGACGGTCTCTTGCGCGTGTGACGAGCTTCGTCAGTTCGCGCAACCAGAGCACCGAACTTGCGACGGCGAGGCAGGCGAGCCAGTCGCTCGCGCCCAAGCTCACCGTGGAGAACGCTTTCTGCAAAAAGGGAGTGTAGATCACGGCAACATGCAGGAGAAGCGATAGCAGGACGCCTCCCCAGAGCCAGGCATTGTGGAGGAGTCCACTGAAGGCGCTGCGCTCGTCCGAGCGCGCATTGAAGACGTTGAACAGCTGGAACAGCATCAGCGTCGTGAACGCCATCGTCTGGCCATACCGCAAGGAGCCGGTGCCTTCGACCAGACCGCCGGGCAGCGACGCGTCGAGGACGAACAGGGTTCCGGCCGTCATCACGACACCCACGAACAGGATGCCGGTCCACATGCGCCGGGTGATCACGTCCTCGCCGCGCGGGCGCGGCGGCCTGTCCATGAGCCCGGGATCCGCAGGATCGAGCCCGAGTGCAAGGGCGGGCGCGCCGTCCGTCACGAGGTTGATCCAGAGGATCTGCGTGGCCAGGAGCGGCAGGACGACGCCACTGCCTCCCTCCGGCGTCAGGCCGATCACCCCGGCCAGCAGAACCCCGAAGAACATCGTCATGACTTCGCCGATGTTGGACGAGAGCAGGTAGCGGAGGAACTTGCGGATATTCGAGAAGATCGCACGTCCCTCGCCGACCGCGGCCACGATCGTCGCGAAGTTGTCGTTTGCCAGGACCATGTCGGCCGCTTCCTTGGAAACGTCCGTTCCCGTGATCCCCATCGCGATGCCGATATCCGCCGTCTTCAGGGCCGGCGCGTCGTTGACGCCATCGCCGGTCATGGCAACGGTTGCGCCCTTGCGCTGCAGGGCCTGGACGATCCGCAGCTTGTGCTCGGGGTTCACTCGCGCGTAGACCGACACTTCGCGAACGGTTCGGTCGAGCATGTCCTCGGGCATATTCGCCAGGTCCGCCCCTGTAACCGCCCGCTTGTCGGCGGCAATCCCGAGTTCCGCGGCGATGACGGCCGCCGTCCTAGGGTGATCACCCGTGATCATGATCGGCCGGATGCCGGCTCCCTTGGCCTGCGCCACTGCAGCTTTCGCTTCGTCTCGCGGCGGGTCGATCATGCCGATCAGCCCGAGGAACACGAGATTCTGCTCGACCCGTTCGTCGAAATTCTCATGCCCGAAGACATCCTTCGGCAATGAGCGGAAGGCGACACCGAGCGTTCGCAAGGCCTCTTCGGCCAAGTCGTCGTTGACTTTCAAAATGGCGGCTCGGCGCTCGGCCGTGAGAGTCCTCGCCTCCTCTCCGACGAGCTCATGCGAGCAGCGCCCCAGCAGGATGTCCGGTGCGCCCTTCGCGAGAGCGATCCGCCGCTCCTGCCGCTCGGCATCTTCGTGAACCGTGCTCATCAGCTTGCGTTCGGACGAGAACGGAATTTCCGCGATGCGCTCGAAGCGAGCCTCGAGCGCATCGGCTTCGAGTCCGGCCTTGCGGGCCGCGACGATCAGGGCGCCTTCCGTGGGATCGCCCTGAACCGTCCAGCGCCCGTCGTGCTCCTGCAGGACCGCGTTGTTGGCTCGGTCCGCTGCGGCGAGCGCACGCACGAACTCCGAACGCAGCGGGTCCCCGATCGCCCCGCCCCCGTTCGGCACGACCTCGCCGACCGGGGCGTAGCCCGTGCCGCCGAACATCACGCTGCCGCTCGCGGTGACGACACGGCGCACCGTCATCTCGTTCTTCGTGAGGGTTCCCGTCTTGTCGGAGGCGATGACGTCCGCCGAGCCGAGCGTCTCCACCGCGGCGAGATGGCGAATGATAGCCTTGCGCTTGGCCATGCGCTGCACGCCGAGCGCCAGCACCGCCGTCACAACGGCCGGCAAGCCCTCCGGCACCGCGGCCACCGCCAGCGCGACGCCGAGGATGAGCACATCGAAAATGGCCGAGAAGCCGTGCACGTCCTCCACGATGAGGATCGTCGCGATCATCACGACGGCAATGACGATGACGGCGATCCCGAGCTGCTTGCCGACCCGGTCGAGCGCCTTCTGGAGCGGCGTTGTCTCGTCCGGGGCCTGCTCGAGCATCCCGGCGATACGTCCCATCTCGGTCTGCATGCCGGTGGCCGTGACGACGGCGCGACCGCGCCCGTAGCTTGCCGAGGTGCCGCTGAAGATCATGTTGCCGCGATCGCCGAGCCCGACCTCCTCCTCGATCGCCGCAATACCCTTCGATACAGGCAGGCTTTCGCCGGTGAGTGCGGCTTCCGCCATCTGCAGTGCCGTGGAGTGGATCAGCCGCCCGTCGGCGGGAGCGGTGTCGCCCTCCTCGATGAGAATGATGTCGCCGGGCACGATTTCGGTCGCGGCGATGCTCTCCTGCGCGCCGTCGCGAACGACGGTCGCGAACGCGGCCGCCATCTGGCGAAGCGCCGCGACGGCCTGCTCCGCGCGCGCCTGCTGGATGAAGCCCATGACGGCGTTGAGGAGCACGACCGCCAGGATCGCGATAGCTTCGTAGGGCAGGTCGGCATCGCGCTCGTAGAGCCACAACCCGGCGGAGACCAGAGCCGCGATGATCAGGAGAATGACGAGCACATCCCGGAACTGGTCGAGAAACTTCCTCCAGGCCGGGATGGGCTTTTCCGGAGTGAGCTCGTTTCTCCCGTATCGCTCAAGACGCGACCGTGCTTCCGTGCGGCTGAGGCCGCGCTCCGCATCGGTGCCGAGGGCCGTCAAGACGGAGTTGACCTCTTGTCGGTAGGGAGGCGTTGGGGATGTCGACGCGGGAGCAGTCACGTTCGATCTGCCAATTGACCTGTCACGGCCTGAAGAGACCGGTTTCGAAGAAGCGCTCCAAGGCATCCACTTCTGGCTGCAGATCGATTCCCCGCTCCTGCAGCCAGGAGTCGTTCAAGTGCGTGCTTCGATAACGTTCTCCCGAGTCACACAGGAGCGTTACCACCGACCCTTGCTCTCCCCGCTCGACCATATCGCTGACGATCTGAGCGAGAGCCCATATGTTGGTGCCGGTCGATCCTCCGCACGACCGTCCGATGCGCTGTGAAAGGACACGCGCCGCCGCGAGGCTCGCCGCATCCCGCACTGCGTAGGCGCGGTCGATCAGCTCCGGCACGAATGAAGGCTCGCATCGAGGGCGTCCGATCCCCTCGATCACGGAGGGCGGTTCGGACGAGGTGCAGATGCGCCGGTCGGCGAAGTGGCGGTGAAACACGGACGATTCCGGATCGGCGAGGCACAGGCGGGTCGGCAGGCGGCGATAGCGGATGTAGCGCCCCAGCGTGGCGGATGTGCCACCGGTGCCGGCGCCGACCACGATCCAGGCCGGGACGGGATGTTCCTCAAAGGCCATCTGACTGAAGATCGACTCGGCGATGTTGTTGTTGCCCCGCCAGTCGGTCGCGCGCTCGGCATACGTGAATTGATCCATGTAATGTCCGTCGAGTTCATCGGCGAGGCGCGCGCTCTCGGCATACATCTCGGAAGCGCTGTCGACGAAGTGACATTCGCCCCCGTAGAAGGTGATCGCTGCGATTTTCTCGGCGGAGGTCGAGCGCGGCATGACGGCAATGAAACGCAGGCCGAGCATTCGGGCAAAGTAGGCTTCCGAAACGGCCGTCGAGCCGCTCGATGCCTCGATGATCGTAGTGTCCGGCCCGATCCACCCGTTGCATAATCCGTAGAGAAACAAGGAGCGTGCGAGTCGATGTTTCAGGCTGCCCGTGGGATGAGTGGATTCGTCCTTGATATAGAGAGCGATCCCTGGGGCGCCCGGGAATGGTATGCGCAGCAGATGGGTATCCGAGGAGCGGTTGAAGTCAGCCTCGATGATCTTGATCGCGGTAGACACCCAGGACCGGCGTTCTGTCGCGGGCTGCATTCGGATACTCCTCTCGAGAGCCGGAGCTGATGGGAACCAGTCTTATAGATCCAGGAAATGATCCTCCTGAAGTGGGTGCGGATCAAAGCGCTCTGGCGGAGGTTGTCGCCCCGGGACCAACTCGGACTGCCGAGCCGGTCGCTGCCGGGTGGTCATAGGGTCAAAAAAGCGCCCAGATGCTGAAGACACGTAAACCGGCCCTAGCTTGGAGATCGCTGGAAGTATGGTGTTACCGTTGCGACGACTCGCTCATCGGCAGATCTGCGGCGGCAACCGCGGGTTAGTGCCGTGACTAGAAGGGACAAGGAAAGGCTGGCGCGCAGGTTCGACCGCCTGGAGCGCGGACTGCCCCCTTCCGTTGCCCGGTTTCTTCAATGGCTCAGGGAACCATCGTCCCGCGGATTCCGGATCCCGCTGGGGATCCTCCTGGTCATCGGTGGGTTCGCCGGCTTCCTTCCCATCCTCGGCTTCTGGATGTTGCCGCTCGGCCTGCTCCTGCTGGCTCTGGATGTCCCGATCATGAGGCGCCCGACCCGGCAGGCCTTGGTCTGGGCCGACCGCCGCTGGGCGCAGTGGAGGCGGCGCTGGAATGGTAGGAGGGGAGTGTCGGGTCGGTAGGTCGGGGCCACGGCTCCCGCGCGTGCTCGGGAGGAGAGACTCTGCGTGAAGTCATCCAGCCTATCACGCCACCATTTTCGCTTTACGAGCCGGAAGGGAAGCAATGCGTGATTGCGTCACGCTGCCGGTTCGCGTGTGGATAATGGATGCTACGAGCCTTGCGCATCCTCTCGTTCGAGGGAGTCGGCTGCCGCCCGCCACTTGTTCAGGAGATGCTCGAAGAGAATGGTCGCGAGCTCTTCTCCGCTCCTGCGCCGCAATGCATCGACCATTTTCTCGTGCTCGCGCATGGCCTGTCCCCAGCGATCGCTAGCGAGCACGTTCGCCGAGTAGCGCAGCTGACGCATGCGTGCGGTAAAGGTCCTGTAGGTTGCCTGCAGGGCATCATTCCCGGACGCGGCGACGAGCTTCTCGTGAATGGCCTGATTGAGTCGGAAATACTCCGGCAATTCGCGGCGCATGTAGTGGCCGTACATGTCGTAGTGCAGCTGTTCGATCTCCGCGACCTCGTCGTCGGTGATCCGCGCGCATGCGAGCCTGCCAGCAGCGGATTCGAGCCCGGCAAGCACTTCAAAGCAGTCCTTGATGTCCTTGTCCGTGAACTGCCGGACTCGGGATCCCCTGTTTGGAAGCAGCTCGACCAGCCCTTCCGCCGCGAGAACCTTCAGGGCCTCGCGTAAAGGAGTCCGCGAGACGTGGAACGCCTCGCAAAGGTGCCGTTCCGGGATGCGGCCGCCGGGTAGGAGGTGACCCTCGACGATGAAATCCCTCAGGCGTGAGAGAAGATCATCATGAAGGTTGTCCCGGTCTACCTTTCCGTAGGCATGCGCCTTGGTAGCCTGACTTGATAATTCTGAATTCAGAACACTGTCCGTCATGGATGGCCATTCAATAGCGAGCTTCAAGCCGGAAATTTGGGGCGAAGGATAAAAACGGCCAAGCCTACCGGCAGCCTAACGCGTTTTTGTAACGTTGGTCAGGGCAGCCCGCAACCCGCGGGGCATCACTGGTTAACGATAGTTGATGTTTTGGCGATAATCCGGGCGATCCATAGCCACAATGTAATGTAATTCGGAGATTGCGCTCGGTTAAAATGAATGCAAACCTGCGGTTAGGTGATTGACAAAGATCGGGAGAGAGCGCTGT
>NZ_LN811351.1:363768-418914 GCF_001006805.1 Microvirga massiliensis
AAGCGCTCGAACATGAGCCTCGGCAGCGGGCTCGGACAGCTGGCCGATCGGGTATTCCGGATCGGGCATCTCGGGGATTTTCACGAGCTGATGGTCACGGGCACCCTGACCGGCATCGAGATGGGGCTCTCCGTCTGCGGCATCCCGCACCGGCCTGGCGGCGTCGACGCCGCCATGAGCTACCTCAGCGGAAGCGTAAGACCCCTCAAAGAAGCGGCCGAATAGACAGTTCGATCCTTACAAGAAGACCGGAGTTCATCCGGCGCTCGGTGACCTTCCAAGACACCTGTAGAACCAAGGGAGTGAAGCATGAGAAAGATTCTCGCCATTTCGATCGGCCTGGCGGTCGCCGGCAGCGCCTACGCAGCGGAGCCGATCAAGCTTCGCGTTGCCGGAAACCTGCTTGCGACCGGCCTCATCCAGCAGAAAAAGGAAGAGCCGTTCTTCGAAAATCTCGCCAAGACGACAGGGCTTCCGCTCGAAGTCGACTACAAACCGATGGATGTCATCGGCATCAAGGATGCCGAGGGACTTCGGGTTCTGAAATCCGGCCTGTTCGACATCGTGACGCTCCGCATCGCGCAGGTGTCGCGCGACGAGCCGTTCCTTCTCGGCGCCGATATCGTCGGGCTCAACCCGAACTACCAGGTCACCCGCAAAGTTGTAGACGCCTATCGGGAAGCTTTCGACAAGCGCCTTCAAGAGCGTTTCAATGGCAAGCTGCTCGGAATTTGGCCCTTTGGTCCACAGGTCGTGTTCTGCAACACGCCGATCCAGGGCCTGACTGACCTAAAGGGCAAGAAGGTTCGCGTATACGACCAGTCGCTGGCGCAGTTCATCGAACGGATCGGTGGTGTTCCCGTCACGATCTCATTCGGTGAGACGCAGCAATCGCTCCAGCGCGGCGTGGTGGATTGCGCGATCACTGGGCCGAGCTCTGCCAATTCCGCCGGCTGGCCCGAAGTTTCGACGCATTTCATGCCGATCGGCTTCCAGACTGCGCTCAACGCCTATGCGATCAATCTGAACACCTGGAAGAAGTTTACGCCGGAGCAGCAGGCGACGCTCACGGACGCCTTCAAGAAGCTCGAGAACGATATCTGGGCCTATTCGGAGGAACTGTTCGATGATGCCGTGCGCTGCAATGTCGGCAAGGAGCCGTGCACGACGGTCAAGAAATACAACATGACCGAGGTTCCCGTGCGCGAGACTGACCTCAAGCTGGTCCAGGATGCCGTCGCGAGCGTATCCTTCCCGGCTTGGTCCGAGGTCTGCAACAAGTCATATGCCGGCTGCGGTGAGACCTGGAAGAAACTCCTCGGCCCGATCGTCGGGATGAAGTGAGATTCAGCAAGCGGCCTCTCGAAACCAGGAGGCCGCATTTTTATCTCTCCAGACGGACCACCGCCATGCAGAACGCCCCGACGACAACCTTCAAGGATGTGACGCCCTTGCCTGCGCGGAAATCGAGCCTGCCGGATCATCTCCAGAGTGTCGGTGGCTTCTTCGCCATCATCACCGGCTATATCCTGCTCGCGCTCACTATACTGGTCACGATCGAAACGCTCGGCCGGAAGCTCTTTGACTTCTCGCTCCAGGGCGTCGACGAGCTCGGCGGATACGCGCTCGCGGTGGGCTCGGCGCTGGCTTTCACGACCGCGCTCGTGGATCGCGCCCATATCCGGATCGAGCTCTTCCATCTGATGCTACCGGTCCCCGTGCAGATGGCCTTGAACTGGCTCTCGATCGTGACGCTCGCTGCCTTTGGGGGGCTGCTGGCCTGGGTCTGCCTCACGATCCTCGAGGACTCGTTCGCCTATAACAGCACGGCGCCGACTCCCTGGGCCACCCCGCTGATCTATCCGCAGAGTCTCTGGTATGCGGGCATCGTCATCTTCGCCGTGGTCTCCGCCATCATGGCTCTCCACGCAACTTATCTGCTCGTGACCGGCAACGCCGCCGCGCTAAACCGCCTCTACGGTCCCAAGGAAGCCGTCGAAGAAATCAAGGACGAGCTCGACAACCTAGCCCGTCGCTGACGGTCGAGGCTTCGCGGGGAGAGAGCCCATGGCAATTTCAACGATCTCAATTTCATTCTTCGTCGCCCTGGTCATCCTCATGCTGGGTATCCCGGTCGCTGTCGTCATGGCCGGCATGGGCGTTGTCGGCGGGCTCGCCACGGCCGGTGCGCCGATGATCGAGTCGCTCGGCAGCGTGATCTGGAGCGTCCAGAACGAAAATCTGCTGACCGCAATCCCACTCTTCATCCTGCTCGGCGAGATCCTCTTGCGGAGCGGGCTCGCGGACAGGATGTACATCGCCCTCTCGGTCTGGCTTGGCCGGCTTCCAGGTGGATTGCTGCACGCCAACATGTCCTCCTGCGCCCTGTTCGCGGCGACCTGCGGCTCGTCGGTTGCAACGGCCGCCACGATCGGTACCGTCGCCCTGCCGGCCCTCAAGGATCGCGGCTATGATATCCGTCAGACGCTCGGGTCGCTGGCCGCCGGCGGCACGCTCGGCATTCTAATTCCGCCGAGTGTGGCCATGCTGGTCTATGGCTCGATCACCAACAACTCGATCGGCAAGCTTTTCATCGCAGGCGTCATTCCAGGCATTCTGCTCACACTTCTCTTCATGACGTACATCGCCTATGCGAACTGGCACCGCGGTGAGCTCGTGGAAGTGCGACTTCCGCTGAAAGCGCGTCTTTACGAGTCCCGGTATCTGATCCCGCCGTTCGTTATCTTCGGCGTGGTTATGGGCAGCCTCTACATGGGATGGGCGACCCCGACGGAATCGGCGTCGCTCGGCGTGATCATCGCGATCGGGTTCGCGCTCACCGTTGGGCGCTTCGATCTCGCGACCCTGCACCATTGCTTCCGACAGACGGCGACGATCACCGGCATGATCATCCTGATCATCTGTGGTTCGTTCATCCTCAACGTCACCCTGAACTTCCTGAGCATTCCGCAGGTGCTGACGAAATTCGTCACCTCGCTTGGAGTCGGGCCAACCGAGATAATCTTCCTCCTCATCGTGTTCTACCTGATCCTCGGCTGCTTCCTCGAAGTGCTGTCGATGCAGGTGACCACGATCCCGATCGCCTATCCGATCGTCACCCACCTCGGCGTAGATCCGATCTGGTTTGGGGTGTTCATCGTGCTGATGAGCGAGATTGCGATGATCACGCCTCCCGTCGGAATGAACCTCTACGTGGTGCAGAGCATCCGCCGCGACGGCGGCTCTATCAGTGACGTGATCGCAGGCGTGTGGCCCTATGTCGTGATGATGCTCGGCTTCACGGTGTTCCTGTGGTACGTGCCGCAGATCGTGCTCTGGCTTCCGCAGCAGATGTTCTGACGAGGATCGAATGTCGCTCTGGACTCTGTCGGCCTCCGAACTCGCCTCCGCCTATGCCGACCGGCAACTCTCTCCCGTGGAAGTCCTCGACGCCGTCCTCGCGCAGTCGGAGACGGTCAACCCGCGGATCAACGCCATCGTCACCTTCGATTTCGAAGGAGCCCGGCGGGCCGCACGGGACAGCGAAGCCCGGTGGCGTAGCGGGCAGGCCCGCGGCCCGCTCGATGGAATTCCGATCACGGTCAAGGACAACATCCCGGTCCGCGGCCTTCGCACAACCTGGGGCAGTCGCGTCCTCGGCGAATACGTGCCCGACGCAGATGAGCTGCCCGTGGCGCGCCTGCGTGCCGCGGGAGCCGTAATTTTCGGCAAGACCAACGTCCCCGAGTTCACGCTGCAGGGCTACACCGATAATTCTCTTTTCGGGACGACCCGCAATCCGTGGGACGCCCGTCTCACGCCGGGAGGCTCGAGCGGCGGCGCCGTCGCGGCCGTCGCTGCGGGCCTCGGCCCGCTCGCAATCGGAACGGATGGCGGCGGATCGATCCGCCGGCCGGCAGGGCATACGGGACTGGTAGGTCTCAAGCCCAGCACGGGCCGCGTGGCGCGCACGCATGGGCTTCCCGTCATCCTGCATGATTTCGAGGTCATCGGCCCGATTGCCCGCACAACGGCCGATGCTGCGATGCTGTTCGCGGCAATTGCGGGGCCGGATCCGCACGACCGCGCCTCGCTCGCATTTCCGGAGCGTCCGCGCTGCACCCTCGAGGATCCTCCGCCCCTACGAATCCTTTACGTCCCGCGGTTCGGCGGGGCGCCGGTCGATCCCGAGATCGCGGCCAATGTCGCCGAGGCGACACGTCGGCTCGAAGCCCTGGGGCATCGCATCGAGGAGGGCGACGCGCCTTTCGATCTCGCGGCGCTCGACCGGATCTGGGGCGTGGTCGGTGCGGCCGGCCTCGCGTGGTTCCTCGAGGGAAAGCCCGGCTGGGAGAGATTGATCGGCGAGAAGCTTCGGCCGCTCGCAGAGCACGGCGCGGCGTTGCGCGCGGCGGACTACGTAGATGCGCTCGACAAGGTCACCCAGATCCGTGCGCAACTCGCCGACGCATTCGAGCGCCACAACGCGATTCTGACACCGAGCTTCGCGGCGCTGCCCTGGACAGCCAATGTCACGCATCCGGAGACGATCGATGGTCAGCCGGTTGGGCCGCGGGGTCACGCCGTCTTCACCGCTTTCGCGAATGCCGGCGGCCTTCCGGGTATCAGCTTTCCCTGCCGTCCGTCGCGCAGCGGGTTGCCGGTCGGCGTTCAGGTCGTCGGCCCCTATGGTGGTGACGAAAGGCTGCTGCAGCTCGCAGCCCAGTACGAGCGGGCCCATCCCTGGGCCAATCGCTGGCCGGCGATTGATTGACTCTTCCAGAATAAGGTTTGTTCCCATGCGTTTCGATGTCGAACGGGCTGCTTCTCTACTGGCAGAAGGCCGTCGCCTGCGACGTCAGGTGCAGCCATTCCTGCCAGGGCCCTCGGGATCGGAGGAAGCCTATGCTGTCCAAGCCGCCGTTGCGAGGCAGTTTGGACCGATCGGCGGTTGGAAAGTTGGTGCAAAGTCTCCCAATGAAACCCCAAATGTCGCGCCGATGTTCGCAGAATTGATCCGGCCGAGCCCGATCGAATGGCCGAAGGAGACACTTCACATGCGTGGTGTCGAGGCCGAGATCGCGTTCCGCATCGGTCGGGACATTGCGCCGCGCGCGGAGCCGCTCAGCGAGGATGAAGTCTTTGCGGCAATCGACTCGGTCCATGTCGCAATCGAGGTCGTGGATACGAGGCTCGCCGACTGGAAGAATGCGGATCGCCTCTGGGTGCTCGCCGACAATCAGAGCAATGGCGGCTTCGTCTACGACCCGGTGGGTGTTCCATGGCGCGGGCAGGATTTCACCGATGCTCCGGTCAAACTCACGATCGACGGGCGCGTTGCGGTGGAGGGCAGGGGAGGCAATCCGGCTGGCGATCCGCGCTGGCTGCTGGTCTGGCTCATCAATCACTGCGCGCATCACCGTGGTGGTGTGAGCGCCGGTGCCTTCGTGACGACGGGCTCGTATACGGGCATGATCTTCGTAGATCCGGGCGCGACCGTCGAGGCCGAATTCCCGGGCTTGGGACGCGCTGCCGTCCATTTCGCGTGACGCGACCGTCGCGCTTTCTGCAGTCACAATGGGGGAGAAACGAACATGTCGAAGAGTTACAACATTCTGATTCTGGGCGCCTCGTATGGCTCGCTGCTCGGGACGAAGCTTTCGCTGGCGGGCCATGATGTGACGCTGGTCTGCCTGCCGGCTGAGGCCGAAGCGATCAACCGCGATGGCGCGCGGGTGCGCCTGCCGGTGCGCGGCCGCGATCCGGTCGAGCTCGACTCGCGCCAGGCCCCGGGCCGGCTCGTGGCGGCCGGGCCGTCTGCAGTCGATCCGAAGAGCTTCGATCTCGTGGCGCTCGCGATGCAGGAGCCGCAATACGGGTCGGCCGGGGTGCGCGAGCTCCTCGAGGCGGTGGCGCGCGCGCAGGTGCCGTGCATGTCGCTCATGAACATGCCGCCCCTGCCGTATCTGGCGCGCCTGCCCGGGCTCGACACGCGCGCCCTGACCGGAGCCTTCACGGACCCGAGCGTCTGGCAGCACTTCGACCCCGAGCTCATGACCCTGTGCAGCCCCGACCCGCAGGCGTTTCGGCCCCCCGAGGAGGCCGCCAATGTCCTGCAGGTGACGCTGCCGACCAACTTCAAGGTGGCGCGCTTTGCCGACGAGGCGCACACGGCCATGCTGCGCCGGCTGCAGGCCGACATCGAGGCGGTGCGCTTTGAAACCAGCTCCGGCCCGGTCGAGCTGCCCGTGAAGCTCAAGGTGCATGACTCCCTCTTCGTGCCGCTCGCGAAATGGGCGATGCTCTTGACCGGCAACTACCGCTGCGTGACCGCCTCCGGGCCGCGTTCGATCCAGGAGGCCGTGCACTCCGACCCCGAGGCGTCGCGGGCGGTCTATGACTTCGTCCGGGAGGTGTGCCTGAAGCTCGGAGCAGCCCCTGAGGATCTGGTGCCGTTCGAGAAATATGCGGCAGCGGCGCAGGGGCTGGTGCGGCCGTCTTCGGCAGCCCGCGCCCTGTTTGCCGGGGCGCAGGCCATCGAGCGGGTCGACCGGCTCGTGCAGGCGGTCGCGGCCCAGCAGAACATGCGCCACCCCGTGATCGACGAGACCGTCGCGCTCGTCGATGCCCGGCTCGCCGCAAACCGCAAGAAGGCCGCCTGAACGCAGCCGCTCATCTCAGCAGTAGGCCGCAGAACACGAGGGCCGGTTCCAACCGCCGAAAACGGCCCTCGTGTTCCGCCGACACGCGGCGAGGCCGAAGGGCAGGTCGTGCCCTGGTGGTCCTGTAGCCGACTTCGATGTCTTGGCAGTCTCGAACTCGTCGCCCGCCCACTCGGTCGATACGTGGATGCGCTCGGCGACGATGTCGGCGGCGAGCGCGCTGATCTGGGAACGCACGTCAGGCGGAATTCGATCGGAAACTGTCAGGCGAACCGCCTCGGGCTGCTCGAGTCCGATCTGCTTCGTCATGCCGGGCTTGAATGAGCCCTTCACCAAGTCCTCGGCAGCATTGAACAGTGCACGGCCGGAATCGGCGACGGCGGAGGCAATAGAGACGTCGGGCATGGTGGCCACCCAGTCGCCGATATTGCCGATCTGCGGCACGTTCCGCTCGCGGCAGGCGTCGATCGCGCCCGTTCGCCCGGCGTTGAGCATGGTGAAGATCGCATCGGAGCCGGCGTCGATCATTGCGTCTGCCACGCGCTTCGAGAGTGCATTGTCGTCCTGATTGCCCGAGAATCGCGCAGCGGCGTGGGGTCAGTCTCGCTCTGCAGCGGGAACACGAGGCGCCGGCCTGCCTCTGCGATGACCGGCTCGTCGCGGCGCTCTCAGCCTCCGCCGCGCGCCTCGGGCTGACCTTCCTGCGCCTGCCCTCGGGCGCCGGCCATGACGCGATGGTGCTCGGTGGCTTGTGCCCCACGGGCATGCTCTTTGTCCGCTGCGCCGGCGGGATCAGCCACAATCCCGCAGAGGCGATCACCGCCGAGGATGCCGAGGCTGCGGTGCGGGTCCTCCTGGACTTCGTGATGCACCTCGATCCGCGCACCCTGTCACTCAAATTTTGAAGAACGGACTCTCCTCATGAACATGATCACGCCGGTCTCCACGCTGCCGTCCATTGTCGATCGCTTCCACCCGAAGCAGGTCGCGTTCCTGGCCGAACTCGTGAAGGTTCCCTCCGATAATCCGCCCGGCGACTGCCGCCCGCATGCGGAAGCCGCAGCCGGGCTCCTGGAAGCGCTCGGCTTCACGGTCGAGCGTCACCCGGTCCCGGAGGAGGTTGTGCGGGCAAACGGCATGATCAGCGCCACTAACCTGATTGTGCGCCATCGTTTCGGGCCCGGGCCGACGGTGGCGCTCAACGCGCATGGCGACGTGGTGCCGCCCGGCGCGGGCTGGACCGCGGACCCGTATGGCGCCGAGATCCGCGACGGGGTGATGTATGGCCGCGGCGTGGCGGTCTCGAAGTCGGACTTTGCGGCCTACGCCTTCGCGCTCAAGGCCCTGATCGAGAGCAAGGCACGACTCGCGGGCACGGTCGAACTCCACCTGACCTATGACGAGGAGATCGGCGGACTCATCGGGCCCGGCTGGCTGCTCGATCAGAAGCTCACGAAACCCGACTACGTGCTGAGCGCCGGCTTTTCCTACAACATCGTGGTGGCGCATAACGGCTGCCTGCATCTCGAGGTCAGAGTCGAGGGCAAGTCCGCGCATGCGGCGCGCCCCGACACCGGGGTCGATGCGCTCGAGGCCGCGACGAAGCTGCTCGCTTCGCTCTACGAGCTGCGCGAGGCCTACAAGGCGATCCGCTCGCAGGTGCCCGGCATCGAGCACCCGACGCTGGTGGTCGGCCTCATCGAGGGTGGCATCAACACCAATGTCGTGCCGGATGTCGTGACGCTGCGGGTCGACCGGCGCATGATCCCCGAGGAGATGCCGGAAATCGTCGAGCGTGATCTCGTGGCGCAGATCGCGGCGGTGGCGGCGCGTCTGCCCGGCGTGACGGTCACGACGCAGCGCATTCTGCTCGCCCGGCCGTTGCAGCCGCAGCCCGGCCATGAGCGGCTCGTGTCGACGATTCAGCGTCATGCCAGCATGGTGCTCGGCGAGGACATTCCGGCCAACGGCGTGCCGCTCTACACGGATGCGCGGCTCTACAGCGCGGCCGGCATTCCGACGGTGCTCTACGGGGCCGGGCCGCGCTCGCTGCTCGAAGCCAACGGGCACCGGGCCGACGAAAAGCTGGCGCTCGAGGATCTCCGCAAGGCCACGAAGGTCGTCGCTCTCACGCTTGCGGACCTGCTCTCGACACCCCGGGCCTGAAGCTTGAAGGCGGCCCGGACGGACGGGTGCCATTCGCAGGCCGACGAGACTTTGGCGCTGGCCATCGACCAGCACGCACTCAATCGCAAGATGGCCGCTTGAGCGGCGCGCCGACCCCGTTTGCAGCACCGGCGAGGGCCGTTTCCGCCAGCCCGGAAACGGCCCTCTCGCATTGAGAGGCCGGTCCGGGCGGTGGGGCTCGCGCATACTCACTTTGCTCGGCTGCACGCAGAGGCCAGTCACGAAGTTGCCCGCCGCTGACCGCCAGCAAGCAACACCGGAAGCTGGCCGAAACGAGGTGATCTAGATGGCAAAACGATATTGCACACAGCTATTTATCGGGAAATTGCATGCAACATGCAAAAATTGCTTGCAATCGGTCGCATGCTTGGTCAAAAGTCCGAGCATCCCGGATGATCGCCCCGCTGGGGGAGGGGCTCGCATCCCAAGAAGAAAAACTTCGCTGCAAAGCTCTTTCGGAGGAGCCACATGAACGCTCACGCCCCAGCCATTCACGCGCCCACCACAGCGGGAACTTCCAACGTTCGCTGGAAGATTTTCCTGCTGATGCTGTTTCTGATCTCGATCAACTACATCGATCGAGCTTCCCTTTCCGTCGCGATGCCGCTCATTGCCAAGGAGTTCAACCTGGATCCTGCCATGCAGGGTCTGCTTCTGAGCTCGTTCTTCTGGACCTATGCCTTCATGCAGGTCCCGGGCGGCCTTCTTGCCGACCGCTACAAGCCGCGGATTGTCATCGCTGCCGCGACCGCTGGCTGGGGATTCTTCCAGGCCGTCGCCGCGCTCGCGCCGAACTGGATTGTGCTCCTGCTCACGCGTCTGGGACTCGGCGCCTCGGAGGCTCCGATCTACCCGGCCGGCGGCAAGCTCAACGCAATCTGGATGACCCAGAACGAGCGGGCGCGCGGTGCGACTCTGCTCGATGGTGGTGCGCCGCTCGGTGCTGCCCTCGGCGCGATCGTCATCGCTTGGCTCATCGCTGCATTCGAGTCGTGGCGCGCTGCCTTTGTGGTCGCGGGCGTTGGCACCATGCTGTGCGGCCTCTGGGCTTGGTGGTACATCCGCAATACGCCGCGTGAGCATCCCTCCGTCAGCGAAGCCGAAGCGCGCTATATCGAGGAGGCCCATGCCCGCGAGGACGCAGAAGGTCCCACCGGAGGAAAGGGTCGCTGGGCGGACTATTTCCGCTTCCGCTCGGTCTGGTGCATGTGCCTCGGCTGGATGTTCTTCAATACCGTGTTCTATGGTCTGCTGACCTGGATGCCGACCTACCTCTTCAAGGTGCACGGCTTCGACATCAAGACGCTAGGTGGCGCTTCCTTCGTGATCTTCTTTTCCGGGTTCGTGGGCGAGCTCGTCGGCGGCTGGATCGCGGATCTCTGGCGCGCTCGTGGCGGTCGTCCGAATACGATCTTCCGCACGCTGTTCGGAATCGCGGCGGTGTTCGCCACGGTCTCGATCTTCTCGGTCGCCTACGTGAAGGATCCGATTGTCGTTGTTGCGCTTCTGTCGACCACGCTGTTCTTCCTGCGCTGGTGCGGGATGTACTGGGCGATCCCGTCGATCCTGGCTGGACGCGAGCGGTCCGGTCTTCTCGGGGGCTGCATGAATCTCGGCGGCAACATCGCCGGAATCTCGGTGCCGATCATCGTCGGGCTCATCGTCCAGGCCACCGGCTCATACTTCCTGGCGCTGATGTTCTTCGCCGCCGCGGGCGTTGCGCTCCTCGCCTGCTCGACCGCGATCGACTACAGCCGCAGGCTGCCCGTCTGAGCACTCTCACGGGGCGGGGCCGTCGAAGTCCCGCCCTGCACCGAAACTTTCAGGATCGCGCCATGACCCGCACCATCCGACTCGGGATGCTGACCCCGTCCTCCAACACCGTGCTCGAGCCCGTGACGACGGCGATGATCGCGGAACTGCCCGATGTCAGCGCTCATTTCTCTCGCTTCAAGGTGACCGAAATCGCCTTGTCCGAGCAGGCGCTCGGACAGTTCGACGATACAGAGATCCTTCGCGCAGCGGAGCTTCTCGCTCACGCCCGGGTGGACGTGATCGCCTGGAACGGGACCTCTGCGAGCTGGCTCGGTTTCGACCGTGACGAGCGCCTGTGCGAGAGGATCCTGTCCGCAACCGGGATTCCGGCATGCACGTCAGTTCTGGCCTTCCGCGAGATCTTCGAACGAACGGGGAAGAAGAAGATCGGACTCGTCACGCCCTATCGCGGCGATGTGCAAGCCAAGATCATGGCGAACTGGAAAGAGTCGGGCTTCGTTTGCTCGGCCGAGCGTCATCTCGATCTTCAGGACAACTTCTCATTCGCCACTGTGGGTGAGGAGACGCTTGCCGGCCTGATCGGTGCCGTGGCCAGAGAGGGTTGCGATGCCGTTGCGATCGTGTGCACCAATTTGCGGGGCGCCTCCGTCGCCGCAGCCACGGAGCGCGAGCTTGGGCTTCCGATCTACGACTCGATCGCCACAACGGTCTGGAAGAGTCTCGGTCTTGCGGGTATCGACGGCTCGCGCGTGACGCAATGGGGCTCGCTCTTTCGCGACCTGCGTCCCACGCCTTGGTCTTCGGGACGACCGCCGCAGAATGATGCCGAAACCGCCTCTTCGACCAAGTTATCCGCCGAGGCACGGGGCTGACGATGCATGGGAGGTCTGAGCGCGATTTTCGCCGGACCGGAGGCGACAGGAGCACCAATCTCGGCGACATCGAGATATTCGCGCGCGTCGTTGCGGCCGGGAGCATGACTGCGGCCGCAGGCGAACTCGGGCTCGCGGTTGCTGCCGTCTCGAAGCGCATCCAGCGTCTCGAGGCGAAGCTCGGCGCACGGCTGATCGAGCGCACGACTCGTCGTCTGATCCTCACGGAAGCCGGTAAGGGATTCCACAACCGCATCGTCCGCGTGCTCGAAGCTTTCGAGGAGGCAGTCGGATTCGCCTCCGACAGCTCGATGTCGTTGACGGGAACCTTGCGCATCACGGCCCCGACGCTGTTCGGCCGGTTGCACGTTGTTCCGCACCTGCCGCGATTTCTCGAAACCCATTCATCGCTCGAGATCGAGCTCGATCTTTGCGACCACTATGTCGATATCGTCGAACACGGATTCCATCTGGCAATCCGCATCGGCGACCTCGCCGACTCGCCTCTGATTGCGCGCAAGCTGGCGCCCATGCATTGCATCCTGTGTGCAGCGCCCGACTATCTCACCCGGTTCGGTGATCCTCAGGATCTGGATGAGCTCTCGCGCCACCACCTGCTGGCTACCGAGGGCGAGGAGTCCTGGCACCTTCGAGGGCCGGACGGCGAGCGTCACCTGAAGGCGCGTGGGCGCCTGCGTACCAATTCGAGCGAGGCCATGCGCGAGGCCCTGCTGGCGGGCTTGGGGATTGCGCTGCGCCCAACATGGGAGGTGGGGCAGGATCTTGCCGCTGGTCGGCTGCGACGCGTGCTGCTGGGCTATAGTGCCCCCAGCCGTGCCGGCCTGTTCGCCATTTTTCCCAGCAAGGAGCTAATGCCCCTCAAGGTCCGGCACTTTATCGATTTCCTCTGCGAAACCCATGGTCCGAAGCCCTCTTGGGAGCGCGCTATATTGAAGATCGAGCCTCATGCAGTTGATGGTGCTCCGGCTCCGTCTCTGGACGCCTGCCGCGCTGATCTGGCGGCCCTCATGGAGTCTCCGGACACATGCGGGCGTTGAGGTGCAGAGCGGATGAAGCGGTCCTCGAGCGTGTACGATGGGAGGGACCGATATCGATCCGATCATTGATCGAGCGAGACCAACCATGACCCAAGCGAGAGCAAAGCCGAAGCTTCGGAGAGGAGGCAAGGTCCTCAACGGCCGGCGCCTGCGCGTCGCGCGTACAGGGCTGCACGAAGAGGCCGCAAGCCGGCTCCGCACCCTGATCGTGCGGGGGAGCCTCGCGCCTGGAGAGCAACTGAACGAGGTTGGGCTTTCGGAAGCTCTCGGCGTGTCACGGACGCCCTTACGCGAAGCGCTCAAGCTCCTTGCTGCCGAGGGCCTCGTCGAGCTCCGGCTCAACCGCTCTGCGATCGTGGCGTCGCTCCGACATGAGGAGATCGAGGAACTGTTCGAAGCGGTGAGCGGCATCGAGCGGATCTCGGCGGAACTCGCAGCGCTTCGCATGACCGGTCGGGACTTTCAGAAACTGAAGTCGCTCCAAGAGCGACTGGAGCGTCACCACGACCGCCGAGAGCTGCGCGAGTATTTCGAGCTTAACCAGCAGATCCACAGTTTCATCGTCGCTTGTGCCCGCAACGCGCCGCTCAAGGCGACGCACGAGGCGCTGCTGGCCCGAGTCGAGCGGGCACGGTTCTTTGCCCTCTCATCGCAAGGACGGTGGGAGGAGTCTGTCCGAGAGCATCGGGATGTGATTCGGGCGCTGGAGGAGCGCGATGCGGACAGGGCGGGCCGGCTCCTTGCGCACCATGTTTATCGCACAGGTGAGGTGGTCTCCGGGATCCTGCATAGCGAGACGGAGAAAACGCATGAAAGCGGATCCACCGATCGCGCGCTCGTCGAGGCATGAGCCGCGCCCGAAACACGTGAGGAACGAGCTGTGAAAATTCTTCTTCTCAACCCGAACACGTCGGCCGACGTGACGGACCTGCTGTGTGCTGCGGGTCAGCGGGCGGCGACGCCCGGAACGGAGCTGGTTCCCTGCACGGCGCCACGTGGCGTGCCGTATATTGCGACCCGCGCCGAGGCGCAGATCGGCGGCGCGATCGCCCTCGAGATGCTCGCCGGAGCGCATCGGAGCGTCGATGCCGCTGTGATCGCGGCCTTCGGGGATCCGGGGCTCTTGGGGGCGCGCGAGCTGTTCGACATTCCCGTGGTCGGCATGGCCGAGGCCGCGATGCTGACCGCCTGCATGCTCGGGCGCCGCTTCGCGATCGTGACCTTCGCGAGTGCGCTTGGGCCGTGGTATCAGGATTGCGTGGCGCTGCACGGGCTCGAGGGCCGCTGCGCAGGCGTGCGCACGCTCGATGGCGCGTTCCGCTCGATTGCGGACGTGCAGGCCGAGAAGGAGAGCCTGCTCGTCGAGCTCGCGAACCGCGCCGTCGCGGAGGACGCGGCCGACGTGGTCATTCTGTCGGGGGCGCCGCTTGCCGGGCTTGCCGGCAAGGTGCAGGACCGCATTCCGGTGCCGCTCGTCGATCCGATCGCAGCCGCGGTGCGCCAGGCCGAGACGCTCGTCGCGCTGGCGCCCCGCAAGGCCAGTGCCGGCACCTTCCGGCGTCCGGGCGCGAAATCGACCCACGGCTTGCCCGAGGCGCTGGCGCGCCGCATCGAGCACCGCGAGCTGCCCGTAAATGGAGCCGAAAACGAGGACCCACGTCATGCCCACCTTTGACACTCTCATCCGCGGCGGCACGGTCGCGACCGCCTCCGACACCTTCGCCTGTGACATCGGCATCTGCGATGGGCGGATCGTGGCGCTCGGGCAGGATCTCGGCGCGGCTGATACGGTAATCGATGCGACCGGCAAGCTCGTGCTGCCGGGCGGCATCGACAGCCATGTCCACCTCTCCCAGCCCTCGGGTGAGGGCATCGTCATGGCCGACAATTTCGCGAGCGGCACCCGCTCCGCCGCGATCGGCGGCAACACCACGGTGCTGCCGTTCTGCCTCCAGGAGAAGGGCCAGTCGCTGCGCGAGGCGCTCAAGCGCTATCATGCACTCGCCGAGGGCGAGTGCTATGTCGACGTCTCCTTCCACCTCATCATCGCCGATCCGAGCGAGCAGGTGCTCGGCCAGGAACTGCCGGCTCTGGTCGCGGACGGCTATACCTCGTTCAAGGTGTTCATGACCTATGAGGGCCTGGCGCTCTCCGACCGCGAGATGCTCGAGGTCATGGACACCGCCCGCGAGACCGGCGCGCTCGTCATGGTGCATGCCGAGAACTATGACGCGATCCGCTTCCTGACCGATCGCCTGGAGCGCGCCGGCAAGACGGCGCCGCATTTCCATGGGCGCTCGCGGCCGATCCCGGTCGAGCGCGAGGCGACGCACCGGGCGATCTCGCTCGCCGAGCTCGTCGACGTGCCGGTGATGATCGTGCACGTCTCGAACCGCGAGGCCCTGGAGGAGATCCGCCGCGCCCAGCAGAAGGGCCTCAAGGTCTATGGCGAGACCTGCCCGCAATACCTCGTGCTGACCGAGCGGGACCTCGAGGGCCTCAACATGGAGGGGGCGAAATATGTCTGCTCGCCGCCGCCGCGCGACAAGGCGAGCCAGGAGGCCTGCTGGGAGGGGCTGCAGCAGGGCGTGTTCTCGGTCTTCTCCTCCGACCATTGCCCGTTCCGCTACGACGACCCGCAGGGCAAGCTCGCCCCGAAGGGCCGCACCAGCTTCCGCTGGGTGCCGAATGGGATTCCGGGCGTCGCGACGCGGCTGCCGATCCTGTTCTCGGAAGGGGTCGTGAAGGGCCGCATCGACCTCAACCGGTTCGTGGCGCTGACCGCGACGAACCACGCCAGGACCTATGGCCTCTATCCCCGCAAGGGCACGATCGCGGTCGGCTCGGATGCCGACATCGTGCTCTGGGATCCGGAGCGGACGGTCACGATCACGCATGACCTCCTTCAGGACGGCTCGGATTACACGCCCTATCAGGGCCTGGAGGTGACGGGCTGGCCGGTGCTCACCATGGTGCGCGGGCGGGTCGTGGCGCAGGAGGGCGAACTCGTCGGCGAGAAGGGCTACGGTACCTACCTGACCCGTGAAAAGTCACCGCTCGCGCGAAGCAGCGGGCCATCCGCGAGTGCCTTCACGGCATAGGGCTATCTGCAGCGCCATTCACAGGCTGGTTGACGCTGCCCGGACCATGCGCTTGGAGGAATCCGTCTGTCCTGCGAAGAGGCTGGACCACTATCGTGCCGGCTGCTGAACGAGGCTCCCCATGCATGGCTCACCCCGTGAACTCCTGAGAGCGATGTTCGACGCCGCCGTGGCGGCTGCCGCGCCGGCGCTTCGGATCCCGGAATTCCTGCCCGCGCCTCCGAAGGGGCGTACCATCGTGATCGGCGCCGGCAAGGCCTCGGCCGCAATGGCGAAAGCGGTCGAGGATCATTGGGACGGACCCCTCGAAGGGCTGGTCGTGACCCGCTACGGGCACGGCGTGCCGTGCTCGCGCATCGAGATTATCGAGGCGGCGCACCCGGTTCCGGATGCGCGCGGCCGGGACGCGGCGCGGCGCATCCTCAACATGGTGCAAGGTCTGACCGAGGACGATCTCGTTCTGGCACTGATCTCGGGCGGCGGCTCGGCGCTGCTCAGCCTGCCGGCGCCGCCTCTCGCCTTCGAGGACAAGCAGGAGGTCAACCGGGCGCTCCTCGCCTCGGGCGCCTCGATCGACGAGATGAACTGCGTGCGCAAGCATTTCTCGGCCATCAAGGGTGGGCGGCTCGCTGCCGCCGCCTGGCCTGCGCGCGTGCTCACGCTGCTCATTTCGGACGTGCCTGGGGACGATCCCTCGACCATCGCCTCGGGGCCCACCGTCGCCGACGCGACCACTTACGCGCAAGCGCGCGCGATCCTGCGCAAATACGGCATTGAAGAGCCGAAAGCCGTTATCGAGCACCTCGAGCGCGCCGTGGACGAAACCCCGAAGCCGGGCGATCCGCGGCTCGCCCGGGCCGAGACGGTGATGATCGCCACGCCGCAGATGTCGCTTGAAGCAGCGGCAAGGGTTGCGGTGGAAGCCGGCCTGAAGCCGCTGATTTTGGGCGACGCGATCGAAGGCGAGGCGCGGGAGGTCGGGCGCGTGATGGCCGGGATCGCCCGGCAGGTCGCCCTGCATGGCCAGCCCGCCGAGCCGCCCTGCGTGCTGATCTCCGGCGGCGAGACCACCGTGACCTTGCGCGGGAAGGGCAGGGGAGGGCGGAATGTCGAATACCTGCTCTCCCTGGCCGTGGCCCTCGATGGGCTGCCGGCCATCTGGGCGATCGCCGGCGACACCGATGGCGTCGATGGCGCGGAAGAGGTCGCCGGCGCGATCGTGACGCCGGATTCCCTGGCGCGCGCTGCCGCGCTCGGCATCAACGCGAAAGAGGCTCTCGCCGAGAATGACGGCCACCGCTTCTTCGGGGCGCTCGGAGACCAGGTCGTCACCGGCCCGACGCTGACAAACGTTAACGACTTCCGGGCGATCCTGATCCAAGAAGACTGACGGCCACACGCGGGGCCCTCTGTCGATCAGAGCGACGTCTCGGCTCCCAGCCAGTGTGATGTTGTAGCGTCACGCTCCGTTGCCGAGCCATCAATTCTGCCCGAATCGACGCAAGCTCCGTGCGGAACTCCTCTCGGCGCACACGAGCAAAGTGGTTTTCGGCCTCGCTCTCCCACGATGCTTGCTGTGAACGATGTTATCCGAGGTAGGTCGACCAGGGCAGACTGGGGCAATGCGACCCGGTGCTATTCCCTTTGTCAGGGTCTGCTCTATTCCTTGGGGCCGCATCCGTCTTTCGTCGCTTACCAGTCGCTGCGTCGTCCGTTGGCCTGGAGCACTTTGGCTTCGGCCACGGCTTCAAGGGAGATAGCCATGGCAAAGAACAGCAACGGATCCCGCTCGGGCAAGGGATCGTCTTCAGGAACGTCGGATCGCACCCTGACGAACCGGCAGGGGCATCCGATCAGCAACAACCAATCGCAGCGCACCATCGGCAGCCGCGGTCCGGCCACCCTGGAGAACTACCACTTCCTGGAGAAAATCACCCATTTCGATCGCGAGCGTATTCCTGAGCGGGTCGTGCATGCGCGCGGTTTCGTGTGTTACGGCGAGTTCGAAGCGACCGGCAAGATCGGCGACGAGCCGGCCTCCAAATACACCCGCGCCAAGCTGTTCCAGCAGGCTGGCAAGAAGACGCCCTTGGCGATCCGCTTCTCGACCGTGATCGGCGGGCGCGACTCGTCCGAAGTCGCGCGTGACCCGCGCGGCTTCGCGGTGAAGTTCTACACCGAGGATGGCAACTGGGATCTAGTCGGCAACAATCTCGCGATCTTCTTCATCCGCGACGCGATCAAGTTTCCGGACGTCATCCATTCCCTCAAGCCGGACCCGGTCACGTTCCGCCAGGAGCCGAACCGGATCTTCGACTTCATGAGCCAGACGCCCGAATCCATGCACATGCTGACGCACCTGTTCAGCCCGCGTGGCATTCCGGCCAACTACCGGCACATGGAGGGCTTCGGCGTCAACACCTACAAGATGGTCAATGCCCAGGGCGAGACCGTGCTGGTCAAATACCACTTCCATCCGCGCTGCGGCGTCGCGAGCCTGACCGCGGAGGAAGCCGCCAGGGTGCAGGGCCGGGATCTCGGCTCCGCCTCCAAGGACCTCTACGAGGCCATCGAGCGGGGCGAGTATCCCCAATGGGATCTCTACGTCCAGATCATGGAGGATCACGAGCATCCCGAGCTCGACTGGGATCCGCTCGACGACACGAAGATCTGGCCCGAGAAGGATTTTCCGCTGCGCCATGTCGGCGTCATGACGCTGAACCGCAACGTGGAGGACGTCTTCAACGAGAACGAGCAGATCGCCATGGGCACGGGCGTGCTCGTCGACGGGCTCGACTTCTCGGATGACAAGATGCTGGTCGGCCGAACCTTCTCCTACTCGGATACCCAGCGTTACCGCGTCGGACCGAACTACCTGCAACTGCCGGTCAACCAGGCCAAGAGTTCCCGCGTCGCGACGAACCAGTCCGGCGGGCAGATGTCGTTCTACCGCGATCTGGCACCGGGTCAGAACCCGCATGTGAACTACGAACCGTCCATCCACAACGGCCTGCACGAGGCGCAGCACGAAGCGCCGAACAATCCCCCCGAGATCCGCGGGCGATTGACCCGCAGCGTGATCGAGCGCCGCAACGACTACGTCCAGGCTCGCGGCCGCTACTGCACGATGATGGACTGGGAGCGCGACGACCTAGTCCACAACATGGGCACGCTGCTCGGGCAATGCGAGCGCGACGTACAGGAGCGCATGCTGTGGCACTTCTTCCTGATCCATGACGATTACGGCAACCGGGTCGGGAAGATGCTCGGCATGACGGCGGACGACGTGCGCCATCTCGAGCCGCTGCCGAAGCAGGTGCTGACCGACGAGGACAAGCGCCGGCGCGAGAAGCTCGGCAACAACGGCGACAAGATCGATCCGACCGTCTGGGGACAATGGACGAGCTCGGTGAAGAACCACAAGGCGACGGCCGAGGAGGTTTTGAGCGGTATGAGGAACAGCCCTGCCGCCCAAAGGAAGCAGCAGGCCGCCGAGTAAGCCCCGGCGAATACTGCTCTACGGGGCGGCGAAAGAAGCGCCGCCCCGATCTGTTGTAAGGGCATCGCTAGGCTGGCAGATGGATCTGGCCGGTGGTTCGAGCTGTGAGGCGCCGGTGGTGACCAGGGTCGGTATTGGCACATATGGGCCTATTTAGAGAGCCAAGTGGAGAGGCGTGGCTGTCGTCTGCCGGTCGCGCCCGACTGGACGTTGGTCGCGAGGCTGGCGAAGCGTAAGAAGAGGTCGCTAAAAGGCTGGTGGGCTGGACCGAGACAAAACCGGACACTGGAATCTGGCCATCCCCATACCGTCGTGGCAATTTGGTCTTCAGCAACGAGGACTAAAACAGAGGCGCGTTCCTCCTGGCTCCTCTCCACGCTCGGAGAGAGGCGAAGTCGCTCGGACAATGCGCCCCAACCCGTGCCGAAAAGATCATCCTGGTCGCGTTGGGCGAGCTCATGCGGACACCCCCTGTCAGCTACAATTCATTGCAATTGCAAGACACGGGTGCTTTGATGAACGGTCTGGCGCCTATTCCTTGTGCGATGTCACATTGACAGAATTCCGCTGCTGGTAGAGCTTGAACGCGTCTTCTCGAGAAAGAAGCCGGTCATGGGCTCAGATGCCCGTTGGGTTGTGAGGCTGCGGCCGACGAGCGGATGCTCGGTGGACGATCTGCTCAGGCTACCCATGGCTTTAGATGTCTGGCAGCGCGAGACTGATGCGCTGGTCGCAGCGATTTCAGAATCTACATTGCAGGAATTGGAGCGTCGACGGTTGGCGCATATCGAACGCATCCGGCTCACCTCGGATTACAAGTAGGCCCGATCAGCAGCCTTGGCGTACGAAACCGGAGATTGATGCACGGAGGTATCCAATGGAACTTATCGTCGAGGTTACATCGGATGAGCCGACGCACCCTCTTTCCAAGCTGTTGACGATTCCACTAGGGCTGGATGTCTGGGAAGCGAATGCCAACCGGCTGGTTGTGCGCGCAGGCGAGCCACAGATCGATCGCATCACGAAGATGGGCTATCGGATCCGGCAGATCGTACCAGTCGAGAAGCACATTTCGACTTTTGCCGCCGATGATGCACAGAAGGGCTATCACTCCGCGGCAAGTCTCGAGGAGGGCATGCGGCAGCTCGCGGAGACGCGGCCTGATCTATGCGCTCTGCATGAAATCGGGCGTAGTGTCGAAGGCCGCCCCATCTGGGGCCTGCAGATCGGCGAGCGGAATGGCGACCGACGCAAGCTGCTGTTCATGGGGTGCCATCACGCGCGCGAATGGACTGCCGTCGAAGTTCCATTTCTGCTTGCCCGCGATCTCATTGAAAACGCAGACACACCCGATATGAGCAGACGCCTCACGCAGGCGGAGATCTGGGTTGTGCCGATGGTCAATCCCGATGGGCACGAGTTCTCCCGCACCGACGACCGGCTATGGCGCAAGAATCGGCGTCGTAACGCCGATGGATCCATCGGTGTCGATCCGAACCGGAACTATGGCTATATGTGGGGCATTCTCGACGTGCCGACATCGAGCCACGTGCCGAGCGACGAAACCTATGTTGGCCCGCGCGCCTTCTCCGAGCCCGAGACCCGGGCAGTGCGCGATCTCGTTTCGACCCGGAAGTTTGATGGGCTGATTACCTACCATAGCTTCTCGCAACTCGTGCTTTACCCGTGGGGCTATACGGCCGAGGAGATCAAGGATCCTGTCGATCGAGCCACTCATTCCGACCTAGCGCGCGGGATGAGTGAGTGCATCTGCGCAGTGCACGGCAAGATCTACACCCCACAGCCTTCCTCGAAGTTATACCCGACGGCAGGCGACACCACGGATTGGACTTACGGCGAGTACGGCATTTCCTCATTCACAATCGAGCTGCGTCCGAAGACCGTAGAGGAGGGCGGCTTTATCCTGCCGGCCAGCGAAATTCGTCCGGCCTGGGAGGAGAACCGCGCAGCAGCCCTCCACTTAATAGACCGAATGCTGCAGGCTCCTGCAGATGCTGCAGCGGCCGTGTAGACTTTATAATTTCACCTCTCCAGATGCTGCCCAGCAATGTCACAATTTCGGCGAGGCTGGATCGGCGGGTTAACCAGAAGGGATGGAAGCTCAGCTCTGTGCACTGAGGCCGGCTCCCGGCACAATGATTTTCAGATCGGAGATCGAGCTATGAAAGCGCTGGTGCTTGAACGCAAGGATGAACTCAGCCTGCGGAATTTTGCCGTCGAGGAAAAGCTTGGCCCGCGCGATGTCCGTATCGCTTTGCGGACAGTCGGCGTCTGCGGCAGCGACGTACATTACTACACGCACGGGGCAATTGGCCCGTTCGTGGTCAAGGAACCCATGATTCTCGGTCACGAGGCAGCGGGCGAGGTCATTGAAGTCGGCTCAGCGATAACGGAATTCAAGGCCGGAGACCGGGTCTGCATGGAACCGGGCATTCCTGATCCGACGAGCAAAGCCACCCGACTCGGCAAATACAATCTCGATCCGGCGGTGCGGTTCTGGGCTACTCCGCCGGTGCATGGGGTGCTCAGACCAACCGTCGTTCACCCGGCCGACTTTACCTTCAAGCTGCCGGACCACGTCAGCTTTGCGGAAGGCGCCATGGTCGAGCCCCTAGCTGTGGGCGTGCATGCTGCCACCAAGGCGAGGGTACAGCCGGGCGATCTGGCGGTGGTCATCGGTGCGGGACCAATCGGCATGGTCACGGTGCTGGCGGCTCTCGCCGCCGGTTGCTCGCGCGTCATCGTAAGCGATATTCACGAACCAAAGTTGGCACTCGCACGAAAGCTCGGCCCGGTGCTTCCGGTGAATGTGAGAAGCCAAAAGCTGACCGAGGTCGTCAAGCGCGAGAGCGATGGCTGGGGAGCCGATCTGATCTTCGAGTGCTCGGGCTATGCACCCGCCATGGCAGAGATGTTCGACCTGGTCTGTCCTGGCGGCACGGTCGCGCTCGTTGGAATTCCCCTCGAACCCTTCGCCTATGACGTTAGCAAGGCCCAGGTGAAGGAGGTCAGTGTTGAGAACATATTCCGCTACGCTCACGTGTATCCGCGTGCGGTCGCGATGCTGGCATCGGGCAAGATCGACGTGAAACCGCTGATTACCGACCGCTTCGCATTCGACGACAGTGTGGAGGCCTTCGATTTTGCAAAGGCAATGCCACCTGCCTCGGTCAAGGTGCAGATTGAAATGCCGGCTTGAGCTGACTGCAGCAGTGACGGTCACGGAAGGCATGGCTTTGACTGACCGGGAGGTCGGAGCGGCATTGGTGCCGCTATGCAGCATGTCACGTGAGCTGACGCTCGAGAGCTTGACGTCGCAAGCAGCCGTTCACGGAATCGAACCGGCGAAGGTCGCTTTGAGATCGAAATAGAGACGACCGAACAGAGGTCGACGTGGCTTGAGTGATTCCACCAAGGCCGGCTCCGGCTCGATAATCCGGGCGAGCGGAGGTGGTGGGCAAGCTTCGTCCGGGGTGGCGCCTCCTGCTGCAATCCGGGCGAGGCGAGCCGCGCCCAGGGCCGGTCCCACTTCGCCCCCGGAATGGTACTTGAGGGGGCGCTCCAGCGCCGCTGCCAGTATTCGTCCCCAGATCTTCGAGCGTGCGCCTCCACCAATGACCGAAAGTGTCTCGACCGGCCCGCCTCTCGCCTCGAGCGCATCGAGGCCTTCAGCGAGTGCGAAGGCAACGCCTTCGAGCACAGCCCGGCCAAGATCCGCACGTGTCGTTGTTCCATCGAGGCCGAAGACGACACCCGCGGCTGCAGGATCGTTGTGGGGCGTCCGCTCACCTGTCAGGTAAGGCAGGAAGACAAGACGACTGCTCGGACGCGCTTCGGCTCCCGCCGCCTCGATTTCGGCAAGGAGTTCTGCCTCGTCAGCAGTGCCGACGAGGCGAGCCGCAAAGGTCAGGGCGCTCGCTGCCGACAGGATCACTGCCATGCGATGCCACAGGCCCGGGAGGCAATGGCAGAACGCGTGGACCGCGCGATCCGGATCGGTCTTGACGGTCTCGTCGGCCACGAAGATGACCCCGGATGTGCCGAGCGACAGGAATGCCATCCCGGGATGCACGACGCCAATGCCGACAGCGCCAGCCGCATTGTCGCCTCCTCCTCCGGCGACAGGGATTCCGGGCCTGAGTCCGAGCGCGTTTGCTGCCTTGGTGGAGAGCTGCCCCGAGATCTCGGTCCCCTCGACGAGGCGGGGCATATGGCGCTCCTCGAGACCGGTGGCCGCAAGCATTGCGGGCGACCAATTGCGCGTCGAGACATCGAGCCAGAGTGTGCCTGCAGCATCGGACGGCTCACTCACGGCTTCACCCGTCAGTCGAAGGCGAATCCAGTCCTTCGGGAGCAGCACGCGTGCCGTGCGCGCGAAAATCTCGGGCTCGTTTCTCGCGACCCAGATGAGCTTCGGTGCCGTGAAGCCCGGCATCGCGAGATTGCCGGTGATCCTTCGGCTAGCCGACTCCCGCTGCTCGAGTTCGACGCAAGCTGCACCGGCACGGCCATCGTTCCACAGAATGGCGGGGCGCAGCACCTCGTCGTTGTCATCGAGAAGGACTGCACCGTGCATCTGCCCGGACAGGCCGATTCCGGCGATAGCCTCGAGAGAATGTCGGGACTTGAGTGCACCGACCGCGCTCGCCGTCGCGCTCCACCAGGCAGCGGGATCCTGCTCCGACCAGAGCGGCCGCGGCCTCGACAGAGTGAGCGGCGCCGAGGCCTCGCCGACGATCGCACCATTCGAATCGATGAGGATGGCTTTGACGCCGGAAGTGCCGAGATCGATCCCAAGATACATCTGCTGTCCGCGCTCCTCGAAACTCCCGCCCGGCGATCAATGATGCGTGCTCACACGAGGCGATTGTTCAGGTACATTTGCAGGGTCGCGCGGGTGCCGTCGCGCCACAGAGTTTGGACTGCCTTCGAGAAGGACGAGCGGAAGGCTGGCGCATGGGCAACATCGCCGAAGATCTCCTGAAGCTCGAGGAAAGCGGCCGGATCATTTCGCGCGGCACGAGCCGCAGCCATCAGGCGTTCTGCGTTCTCGTCCTGAAGATTGATAGGCGCCCCCACATCGTCGGTTCCCGCGCAGTAGCGGCACCACAGGGCGGATTCCAACGCGAGTCCCGTCACGTCCGCTCCAGTTCTCAAGCGGTCACGGGTCGAGGGAAGGATGAATTTCGGCTGCCGGTTGGATCCGTCCAGGCACAGGCGGGCAACCGTGTCGCCGACATCCGGATTGGTGAAGCGCCTGGCGATGAGCTTGTAGTATTCACCGAGATCGACTCCCGGCACCGGAGGGACGCAGGGAATGATCTCCTCGGTCTCGAGCTTGTCGAGGAAGCCGCGCACGAGCGGGTCTGCCATCGCATCATGGACGAAGTGAATGCCGAGGAGCCCCGCCGGGTAGGCGATTGCAGCGTGCCCGCCATTGAGGATGCGAATTTTCATCAACTCGAACGCGGCGACCTCGGGCGTGAACGTGACGCCCACATCCACCAAGGCCGGGCGGCCCGTTGGGAACGAGTCCTCGAGCACCCATTGCCGGAACGGCTCGCAGAAGACGGGCCAATTGTCCTGAATGCCGAAGCGCTCGGCCAGCATGGTGCGCTCACGGTCAGTCGTCGCCGGCGTGATGCGGTCCACCATGCTGTTGGGAAAGGCCACTGTCTCGCGCACGTAGGCGGCAAGCCGGGAATCGACCAGTTCGGCAAGACCGGCGACTGCATCCATAGTCACATGGCCGTTGCCGGGGATGTTATCGCACGACATCACGGTGAAGGGGGCAGCTCCCGAGTCGCGGCGACGCTTCAGGGCCGCCAGGATTACCCCGAACACACCTTTCGGAGCGTCGAGATGAGCCACATCATACCGGATTTCCGGATGCTCGGGATTGAAGGCGCCGGTGGCTGGGTCGATGCAATAGCCACCTTCGGTGATGGTCAACGATACGATCCTGATCGCCCGATCATCGAGCGCATCGACAATCGCCCGGCCCGTGTCGCCGACCGGGATAAACCCCGTCATCGAGCCGCACACCCGCGCGGCGTTGGCGCCCGGCTCGAGTTCGACGACGGTGGTCAGCCAGTCCTGGGGTTCGAGCGCACGGCGCATGGCCGCGTCGCCGGGCCGGAGTCCCGCACCGAGAATGGCCCAGTCCAGGTCCTTGCCGGTATTGAAGAGATCATCCAGGTAGATTGCCTGGTGCGCACGGTGGAAGTTCCCGACGCCAATGTGAAGGATGCCAGGGCGCAGCATCTCACGGGCATAGGTGGGTACGGCGATGGCCGGCGGCAGTGATGCGAGGGTCGCAAGGTTCAGGTGCTGGCTCATGGCGGCATGACCCATGTGCAAGAGGACTGACCGAAACACGTAACAAGACTCTTGAGCCGTTCAGGCAGGCGCTCCTTCTGGCGCAAGGTGCGTTCCCGGTTCACGAGACCGGCAACGCAGCGCGCATCGCGCGCGAGCGGGCGCCTGCTATGATATCGACCGCCTTGTCGGCGATGGCGAGCACCGGGGCATTCGTGTTGCCGCTCGGGATCGTCGGCATGATCGAAGCGTCGACGATCCGGAGTCGATCGATCCCGCGGACTTTAAGGTCCGGTGTCACCACGGCGTCTTGATCGGATTCACGGCCCATTCGACAGGTGCCGACCGGATGGTAGTTCGTCTTGACGGTTCTTTTGCAGTGCGCCGCAAGATCGTCGTCTGATACCGTGCCGGATCCGGGCAGGAGTTCCTTCTCGATCTTGTCCTTGACTGGCGTAGTCGCCAGCACATCCCGGGCATAGCGTAGCCCTGCAATCGTCAAGCGTAGGTCGTCAGGATGTCCGAAGAATTGCGGATCGACCTGCGGTGGTGCGAAAGGATCGGCCGAAGCAAGGCGCACGGAACCACGGGCCTTCGGGCGCAACAGACAGGGATCCAATGTCACCCCGTGGGTCGGCTCGATCCCTGTGACATCGCGGTCCAGGTAGACGCTCGGCACGCAGTAGAGCTGGATCGTCGGACGCTCGCGTCCGTCCGGATCGATGAAGGCGCATGCCTCGACACCCGTCGTCGTGACGGCACCCGACCTGAACAAGAGGTATTGCAGGCCATGACTAATTATGGCGATACCGCGATCCTGGCCGAAATAGCCAAAAGCTCCTCTCGTTATCGCAACCAGCGGCACTTCGTGATGGTCCTGGAGATTGCGGCCGATACCCGGAAGATTCATCTGAGCGGAGATTCCATGGCGAGCGAGGTCGTCTGCTGGTCCGATTCCGGAGAGCATCAGGAGCTTCGGCGTTGCGTAAGTACCGGCTGCGCGAATCACCTCAGCCTCCGCGTGAGCGGTACTAAGCCCGGTTCGATCCTGCAGGTCGACACCGACAGCACGGCTCTTCTCGATCCGGATTCGCGTTACCGTCGTGTCGGTCATGATGGTCAATCGCGGCTCGGAAAGAACGGGGCGGAGAAATGCGTCGACAGCGCTGCAGCGACGGCGACGCGACCAGTCGATCGTGTGCTGCATGAAACCGACGCCGGACTGCGAGGACCCGTTGAAGTCGGGTGTATAGGGGATGCCCATTTCCTGCAGGGTTTGCACGAATGCCCGGCTCATGGCGGAATGCTGTCCGAGATGTGAAATCTTCAGAGGACCGCTGACGCCATGATACGGCGCGCCGAGGTGATCGTTTTCTTCCTGTCTGATGAAGTGCGGAAGGAGGTCGGCATAGCTCCAGCCTGCACCGCCGAGCGCCTCGTCCCACCCGTCGTAATCCGCAGCCTGACCTCGGATATAGACCATGGCGTTGACGGCGCTTCCTCCTCCGAGCACCTTGGCTTGCGGCACTATTAGCGAGCGGCCGTCGAGTTGTGGCTGCGGCAGAACACGATGAAACGTCAGGTAAGTGTCGCGCGCCAGATATTTCATATATCCCGCAGGCATGGCGAGGATCGGGCTTGTTCTGCGCGGCCCGGCCTCCACGAGCAGGACCCGAGCGCCATGCTCGGCGACGAGACGGCCGGCAACAACGCATCCCGAGCTTCCGCCACCGACGACGATGTAGTCAAACGACGGCATCGCGCTCCCTCGGGAGCGACGTCATATCCCTGAGCGGAACGTTCGCGGTCGCAGTTCGGAATGACTGCCAGCCATTGTGCGCAAACGCTCCAGGCGAGAAACTATCCGCGCCCATGTTATCTGACCGAACGACCCGCATCGGCTTGCCGGGCGGGTGGCGGGGAGCGCCGAAGGTTGGCCAGCGGATGCCGATGAATGCGCTCGATTGCAAGACCGTCGCTGTCGAACAAATGACAGGTTGCCGGATCGAGCTTGACCGTAATGCGCTCGTGCACGCTCGTCGAGATCTCGCCATCGGCCTGGATGATGAGCATCGAGCCGTCCGTCAGCTGGGTATAGATGAAAGTCTCGCCACCGAGCCGCTCGACGACCATCACTTCCCCGGTGATCTCGCCCGACTCGGCCGGCCGCATATGTTCGGGCCGAACACCGAGCGTCACTGCGTCACCAACCTTCAGCCGGCCAGGCTTTACGGCAATGGCCACGCTTGCGCCATTGGTCAACTGCACCGTGGTGCTGGCAGCATCGATCGCGGTCACCTTCGCAGGAAGGAAGTTCATCTTCGGGCTGCCTATGAAACCGGCCACGAAGATGTTGCGGGGGTGGTGGTAGAGCTCGAGGGGCGAGCCGGCCTGCTCGACGATACCACCCTGCAGCACGACGATCTTGTCGGCCATCGTCATCGCTTCCACCTGATCATGCGTGACGTAGATCATCGTGGCTGCGAGCTCGTCATGCAGCCGGGCGAGCTCTATGCGCATCTGCACGCGTAACGCAGCGTCCAGGTTCGAAAGCGGCTCATCGAACAGGAATACCTTGGGCTTGCGCACGATTGCCCGCCCGATGGCAACACGCTGGCGTTGACCTCCTGAAAGTTCCTTGGGCTTGCGCTCGAGCAATTTATCGAGGTGGAGGATACGGGCTGCCTCCGTGACCTTCGCGCGGCGCTCTTCCTTGGGAACGCCCGCCAGCCGGAGAGAGAAGCCCATATTGTCGGCCACGGACATGTGGGGATAGAGCGCGTAAGACTGGAACACCATGGCGAGTCCGCGCTCTGATGGCGGCACGTCATTGACCCGCTGACCATCGATTATGAGGTCGCCGGACGAGATCTCCTCGAGGCCGGCGATCATGCGCAGCAATGTGGATTTACCACATCCGGAAGGCCCAACGAACACGCAGAACTCGCGATCATCGACCGATAGGTCGACGCCTTTGATGACCTGCGCGGCGCCGTAGCTCTTCTGAACGTCTTTGAGGGTGACGGTGGCCATTGCCGGACTCCCGATTACTTGACGGCGCCGAAGGTAAGACCGCGCACGAGCTGGCGCTGGCTGAACCAGCCAAAGACGAGAATTGGCGCGATCGCGATCGTCGAGGCAGCGGAGAGCTTGGCCCAGAAGAGACCCTCCGGCGCGGAGAACGACGCAATGAACGTCGTCAGCGGTGCCGCATTCGAGGTCGTGAGATTGAGGCTCCAGAAAGCCTCGTTCCAGCACAGGATGATGGACAGCAATGCCGTCGATGCAATTCCGGGCAGCGATAGCGGCAGAAGCAGCATCCATACCTCCTGCTTCGGCTTGGCCCCATCCATCCGCCCGGCCTCGAGGATGTCTTTCGGTACCTCCTTGAAGAATGTATAGAGCATCCACACCACGATCGGCAGGTTCATCAGGGTGTAAACCACGATCAAGCCCCACCGCGTGTCGATGGCACCGGTATCCCGAAACAACAGGTAGATCGGGATCAGGACGCCGACCGCGGGCATCATTTTGGTCGACAGCATCCAGAGCAGCAGATCCTTGGTACGTTTTCCGGGAAAGAAAGCCATCGCATAGGCGGCGGGCACGGCGATCAGCGTCGCCAACAGCGTAGCCCCGACGGAGATGATCACGCTGTTGAGCGCGAAATGCACGTAGTCCGCCCGCTCCCTGACCGTGACATAGTTCTCGAGCGTCGGCTGGAAAAACAGCTTGGGCGGGGTTGCGACTGCCTCGACCTCGGTCTTGAAGCTGGTCAGGACCATCCAGAAGATCGGGAAGAAGATGACGGCAGCCGCAAGCCATCCCACGAATGTGAGGATCGTTTTTTCGCGAGTCTTGGGGTGCATGGCTTGCCCCTAGTCGGCAATGTTCTTCGCAATCGAGCGGACGAGGAAGACGGCGACGATGTTGGCCAAGATGACCGCAATCACTCCGGCTGCCGAAGCGCCACCGACATCATACTCACGCAACGCCCGCAGGTAGATCAGGAAGGCGAGGTTGGTGGAGGCCAGGCCAGGTCCCCCCGACGTGGTGACATAGATCTCGGCAAAGACCGAGAGAAGGAAAATGGTCTCGATCATGATCACGACGCTGATCGCGCGACCGAGATGCGGCAGGATGATGAAAAAGAACATCGAAAACGGCCCGGCGCCGTCCATGCGCGCTGCCTCCTTCTGCTCGCTATCGAGCGATTGGATGGCGGTGAGCAGGATCAACAGCGCGAAGGGCAGCCACTGCCAGGCAACGATGATGATGACGGATGTCAGCGGGAAGCTGCCGAAGAAGTCGATGGGTGGCAGACCAAGCGACCGGGCGAAATAGGCGAACAGCCCGTTGACCGGGTGCATCAGCATGTTCTTCCAGATCAGTGCGCTGACGGTCGGCATGACGAAGAAGGGAGCTATCGCGAGTAGCCGCGCGATGCTCCTGCCGTAGAACTCCTGATCGAACAGGACCGCGAGCAGCGTTCCGAGGCCAACGGTGATCACCAGCACCCAGAAGACGAGAAAAAGGGTATTGGCCATCGCCGTCCATAAGGACGGGTCTGTCAGGAGGAAGGTGTAGTTTTCGAATCCGGCAAAGCCGCCGACGGCGGGGTCCAGGAGATTGTAGTACTGGAACGAGAACCAGAGAGTCATCGCCAGCGGCACAATCATCCATAAGAACAGGAGGATGACCGATGGTGCGACGAGTGGCGCGGTATTCACGTTTCGCCGACTGCGCGCCCCGAGCTTCTCCTCGGCGGTCGGGACAGTGGCAGTGGCTGTTGTCGTGCTCGCCATCTCGAGAACCCGCTTCTGGAATGAACAGCTGGCGAAACCACGCGTTCGCCAGCTGCAGGATGGTTAGCCCCGATAGTGCGGCCTATTTGGGGTACCCCGCCTGCTTCATGGTCCGCTCGACCGACCGCTGCGCGGTTTCCAAGGCCTGTTCGACCTTCACCTGACCGGAAAGTGCTGCAGCAATCTGCTGTCCGACCACTGTGCCAATCCCCTGAAATTCCGGAATCGCGACGTACTGGATGCCGACGTAGGGTACAGGATCCTTTGTTGGCTTTGTAATATCGGCATTGGAGACCGCCTCGTAGACCGTTTTCGCAAACGGAGCCGCCTTCTGGTATTCGGGGTTGTCATAAGTCGACTTGCGTGTGCCCGGAGGAGCAGATACCCATCCGACCTCACTGCCGACCAGCGTGATGTAATCCTTCGACGTAGCCCACTTCACGAACGATTTGGCGGCATCGACCTTCTTCGATGAAGTGGGGATGCCCAGTGACCACGCCCAGAACCATCCCGAGCCGTTGCTGGTCACCTCCGAGGGCGCTGCAGCGAAGGCGGTCTTGTCGGCTACCTGGCTCTCTTTCGGATTGTAGATATAGCCCGCAGCGGAGGTCGCATCGACCCACATCGCGCAATGGCCGGTGGCGAAGAGGGCTCGATTTTCGTTATGTCCATTCGCAGTCGCACCGGGAGGGCCATAAGCATTCATGTTCTTCACATAGTAGTTTATGGCATTCCGCCACGGCTCGGTGGTGAGTTGTGGCTCCCACTTCTCGTTGAACCAGCGGCCACCGAAAGCATTCACCATCGGCCCGACGAAGGCCATGTTCTCACCCCAGCCAGGTTTACCCCTCTGACAGAAGCCGTACTGCTCCTTTGATTTATCTGTCAACTTGGCGGCAAATTCGGCGATCTGGTCGTAAGTCGGCTTCTCCGGCATCTTGATGCCGGCCTGATCGAACAGATCCTTTCGATAAAAGGTGAACGAACTCTCGGCATAGAATGGCACTGCATAGAGCTTGCCATTGTAAGACAAGCCATTCTTGACCGATGGTATAATGTCGGCATAGTCGTAATCGTCGCCGAGATCATCCAGCGGGATCAGCCAATTCTGCTTGCCCCATATTGGCGCTTCATATGAGCCGATCGTGATGATGTCGAACTGACCTCCCTTCGTTGCGATGTCGGTCGTGGCGCGCTGCCGCAGCACATTCTCTTCGAGCACCACCCAATTCAGCTTGTTTCCCGTCGCTTGTTCCCACCTCGGAGACAATCTCTGCATGATGATCATGTCAGCATTGTTGACCGTTGCGATGGTAAGGGTCTGACCCTGCGCGAGTGCACATGCTGTACCCGCGAGCAAAGTGGCCAAGGACAACAAAAGGTACCTGGGTTTCATTTCCTTCCTCCCAGCGAGATACGCTTCGGGTACTTGATTTTGCGAGATAAACACTCTCACGGGCAACATGGGTCGTCAATCACGAGCTGGGGAACTGGACATCTTCCTCTGCGGCAGCAATGCCGGGATGCTGAGGCTGGTGGCCTGGCTGCTTGAGTTCAGCATCGCGGGCTTCTTGTCGGCGCTGTTTGGTGCCCTCGTGGTCAGCATCACAAGCTGGCCTCCTGGTTCATCGGCCAGCGCGGGCGTGTTGTGGTCATAGTCACGCGCCAGCGCTCTGACGGGAGGTCCTGACGCCGACCAGGACGCCTCGATGCAGCGCCGGCATGGGCCGGATCATGTCTCGGTGCTCTCGTGCAACCGGCTTCCGCCAAGGAAACTGCTCAAGCTGAACCAGGCTGGCGTATAGGCCTCCGCCTCCGCATGGCTCTCCACGTCCATCGGGAGACAAAGTGTCCCTCCCGCTACACCCCGGCCGAGCCTGTAGAGGTGCTGGTCCGAGAGGATCTGTGCCGGTTGCTGAACGAACCGGAGGCGATCCGCTTGGGCCTCGAGCGGGCGCAGTGGCCATTTTGGGAGCTATGGCGGAATGTGGGCGATAACGGTGTGAAGAGGGCGGCGTCTCGCGGCGGGTGACGAGCCTGCCAGAACCTCTCGAGGAGAGCGATACGCCATGACCGAGACTACCAATGTTGTCTGGCTGCGTCAGCCAGGCGCGATCGACGATCCCCTGACCGAGAGTCTGCGCGCCGGTGCCCGCCAGCTGCCCGGGCAGGCGATCGAGATCGGGGAAGAGGCTATCTCGCCAGTCTGCGCGCCCTGAAGCTGCCGGACGGACGCGAGCGTCTGGTCCGGTACTGGCATGGTCCCGCCCACACGATCCAGACAGCGCCGCCTGATTGGCTCGTCACCCGAAATCCGCCATAGCTCCTGAAACTGTGCCTTTGATCGTGCTATTCACGGATGACACTTTCCTGGATTGACTCCAAAAGCGCAGCCAGGATCGGAAGAGCCCGTCACCAGCATTTGCCAATTTCGAACACCCGCAGCTGTGGAGCACGCCTTGGATTGGGATAGGTTGAGGATCTTTTATGTGGTCGCGGAAGCAGGCAGCTTCACACGTGCTGGCGATGCTCTAAGCCTGAGCCAGTCCGCTGTAAGCCGGCAAATCCAAGCTCTTGAGAATGAACTTAAGGTCCCGCTCTTCCACCGCCATGCCAGAGGACTCATTCTCACTGAGCAAGGGGACATCCTCTACCGCGCTGCTCGCGACATCCACCAGCGGCTTGCCACGACCCGAGCCCGACTGATCGAGACCAGCGAACGCCCTTCAGGCCCCCTCAAGGTGACGGCCAGCGTGGGTTTGGGCGCAACATGGGTAGCACGGCGGATTTCGGAGTTCCTGGACCTTTATCCTGAGGTCCAGGTTGAGCTGATCCTGACAAGCGAAGCGCTCGATCTGGCCATGCGTGAAGCTGACGTCGCGATCCGCCTGCACTGGCCTTATGAAGCAGACCTCATCCAGCGTCGGCTCTTCACCGTGCACTATCATGCCTGCGCCTCGACGGAATACATCAAACGCTTTGGTGAGCCGCGGACGCTGGATGACCTCGAGAACCACCGCCTGATCACGCTCTCAGACGACCAGCCTGCGCATTTCCTTAAAGTGCACCGGTTTTTGACCCGCTTTCCGGACCTCGCGGAGCCACGGCAGGTTCATCTCTGTGTCAATGACGCGCAGGCGCTGAGAGCGGCAGTTGTCTCAGGCGCGGGGATCGGCATGGTGCCTGATCATGCCTCGGAGGGGCATCCCGAGCTCGTCCAGCTGCTGCGGGATTACGAGGCGCCGTCGCTGGACTGCTACTTCGTTTACCCGGAGGAGATGAGATCGGTCGCCCGACTGCAGGTATTCCGTGACTTTCTCCTCCAGAAGGCCCAGCGCTGGGCCCACTGAGGTGGGTGGAATCCAAGCGGCGATCAGCACGAGGTCTGCTTTCTGTCCGGATGCGAGACGTCCTTGGCGGCTGCGATGACCCTGAGGGGGTCTGTCGCAATCTGGAGCAGGGCGGGAAACTTGCGGACACTCGTGACGCTCTCATGAAGCGAGCAGGTCGAACTCCTTCGCACGAGAAGGTTGTCGATTGCAGGCATACTACCCGGGCCCTTTCGCATCATGTGCACCATCTCGATGCCACTCAGGATTACGCGAGCGCTGAGCATGCCCCTTAATAGCGCAGTGATCCTGCTCAATCCGAGTATTGAGATAGCGGCTTTGACGAATCGGGATCGGCTTCATCTTGCGCCTTGATCTATCCCGGAGCCGGTCTGTCGCATTAGGTGACAGGATCGCCTTGCGATTGATTTGGCTGCCGTCGATGACATTCCGTTCCGGATGGCCATGTCGCTTGAGGGCCTTGCGCAGGAACCGCTTGGCGGCCTCGCACAGCAGCCGGCCAGAGGACGTCCGACCTGAAATCAGTCGATCGCAATCTGCGTTTTGACACGGCCCTAAGCACTGGTGGAGCGGGTATGCCGTGTGACTGCCCATCGGAGCAGAGCCGCCGACGAGGCCGGGCGGTTTTCATGTTCTCGCGCGCAGATGGGTGATTAAGCGAATATTCGCCTGGCTCACCACCAACTGACGGCTGGCCAAGGACTAAGAGCGTCTGGTCGAGACCGTCGAGGCGCTGCTCTATCTCGCCAAGAGCCGCATTCTCCTCCGGCATCTCGTCCGAAAAAACGAAAGATAATTGCTCACCCGCCTCTAAGTCGTTCATTACCGTGGCTTTGTGGCAGAAACCATTGCGGCGCCAGGCATCGTCCTGAGCCAGATGGGCCGGCGAGTGACCAGGCCGGCTGCCTGCTGCCAGTCCTGGATGGCAGGGAAGGACCAAGTGCCCGCTCGGCTTGTTAGCGCGAAATAGACATCCAGCACTGCACCAAGGCGATTGCCCGGTCGGTGGGCTTCGGCAGGGGACGAGATCCGTATTGCGTCCAGGACGATATAGATCCCGCCCGGGCGCAGAGCACGGGCGACTTTCGATGCAAGCTGGTTGTTCTGCTCCTCGTCGAAATGGTGCACCAGGTTTGCGATCAGAACGACATCGTAAACAGCTGTTCCTAGATCGGCGTTCACCACGTTGCCAGCCATATGCGCGACCCGGTCTGCCATGTTCTCTCGTGCCAGGATCTCGGCCGCCGCCGGCAGGGCCTCCGGCAATTCAAGAACAGTCGCCTTCAGCTCGGGATATCTGCGGCACAAGGCTACAGAATAGAAGCCGTGGGACCTGCCAACATCAAGGAGGGTTCGCGCGTGCCTCGGAAGGCGAGCGCGCCACGCAAGCTCGCGAGCCGGTGCTGTCGAAAAATCGCGCATCCCCCATTGGTAGCGGCGCCACTCATTGCCGGTCAGTGTTTCGTGCATGTTGCGCGGGGTACCATCCCGAAGCAACCGATCGAACTCCTCGGTCCACCGCCATTCAATTTCCTGGAAATCGAGCTTATGAACTACGGTGCTCGGGCTGTCCGATAGCAACCATTTCCGCGATAGTCGATTAAGTTCGTAGTGACCTCGACGGAAACCCAAGTAGTCGTTCGCCAGAAGCGCATCGAGCATCTTCGACGTTGCGACCGGGTGAGTACCGCACAAGCGCGACACCTCTTCAGCCGTGCGCCCGCTGTCGCGCAAAGCTTCGAACAGACCCGCTCTCGCAGAAGCCATGACAATCCGGGCGAATTGAAAAGCAATCTGCGTGTCCGCCAGAGGTTTAGGCCCAAGATTGAACTTGAGGGCCAACCACTCCAAGACGGTCTCCGGTCCAGCGCCAATTCTCATCCGCGCCTCACACGACCTCTCGGCCGAGTCAATCGGGCCCGAGGCGGTACAAATAGCGGAAAATCGTTCGCGGCAGAAGTTGCACTGCCGTGATTGCCCGGTTTCGATAGGAAGTTCGGCATAGAGTCGTGAGGCACCCCGTTTGCATACCGCGGTCAACCTGAGAAGCATCGTTCCAATGCGATTGCCGGCCCACCAATCGCGCTCATGCTCGTTTCCGAAAAGCCCAGCTTCGCGGGCACACTGCTCACTGCTGTGACCCGATTAGGAAGGTGGCTTCGCACCGCTTCCTTGCCCATCATTTAGGGACCGGCCCGCGATGGCCCTGGTCAGCATCACCGTCCGGGGCGCTACCCGCGTGAGGGAGGTGAGCAGGCCCATTGCCGAGGGCCAAGACTGGCAGGTGCTAATCAGCACACGTTGACCTCCGGGCCAGCGGTTCACACGGTTGAGAAAGCTTGCCAGGCTGATCGAAACCCGGATGTCGCTTCGAACGATCTTGTGGAAAAGCCGGCTTGTTCCGCTTTGGAGAAGGACCGTAGCGGCGAGAGTTCCGGTATGCAGCGCTATTGCGACACCGTTACCGGTGAAGGACGGGATTACACCAACCTGGTCTCCAATTCGAAACAGACCATCGGGGTCTGACGGCCCCGGCCGATGCAGAAAACCGTATGGAACTTGAAAGACTGACAGCGGGCGATCCGCAAGTCCGACGGATCCTTCGAGCCGCTCTTCCAGGACAGGGCAGGTTACCCATAAATAGGCCAATAGGGTTGGCCAGGTTTTCCCGATTTGCTCGAAACGGCCCCGGCTAACGACCAGGCATAACCCGGCACGGCCCCCGTCGATCATTTGGAGGCCCGCATACCCTCCTGGGAAAAGATGGATCTCGACCGCTCCATCCAGTGCCGATTGCTGTGACGATTTCAGCACGACGTAAGACTTGAACCCAATGAGGTCGTTCAAGGTCCCGCACCGCGGACGATTGACGCCGCGTACATCGTGCTTTCCGGTCGCCAAGAACAAAGTCCCCGCCTCGATACGATGATCGCCGTCAGTCGTCGCGCTCATGCCGCCAGGACTCGGCTCAATCGTTCGGACGCGAACGCCGCGATCGATGCGGCAGTTCTCCGTCAAAGCCCTTTCCAAGAGAGCCTCGTCGAGCGTCCTGCGAGAAAGGCCGCGCGCGGTGAACGGGAGGTCACACTGTGCTTTCTTGTTGTCGTGGAAGAGACGCACCGAGACTATCCGACTTGCACCCATGGCTTCGAGATCAACCCCGAGATCGTCCAAGTACTGTTGAGCCTCAGCGCTGAGAAACTCACCACAGACCTTATCGTGTGGTGCCGCTTCTCGCTCGATTAGTAAAGGGATTCGACCGCGCGCACCGAGCATGCATGCCGCAGCAGACCCAGCTGGGCCGCCTCCGACGATCAGAACCTCTTCACGCGAGCGCTCTATCATGGCGGATGGCTCAGTGAACGTTCCGCAGTAGGTCGCCGCAGCCATAAACAACGTCCAGAACTGTGATCGACCGCTCCCGCTGCTGGTCTGCGACAGCCCCGTCTAGAAAGCTCAGAATCGGGCGGTCTCTTAAGGTAAGAGCATCAACGGGTGCTAGGCCGTAAAGACAGGATTGATGATCCTCTCGGCTCACTGGCTCCGAGTCCATGAACTCAGTTGCTGTTAAGCGGGACGATAGGTCTAAAGGCATTTTCACTTAGCCCGGCAAGCTGAAGCAGAAAGTCTCTGCTACGAGACCGGGACCGAACGCAATTGCCATTCCGTTTGCCGGTCCGCTTGCAGCCCCCATCATACGTTGGAGCACGAACATCAGTGTTGCGGAGGACATATTCCCAAAATCCCGCAAGACGCCGCGGGACCAGGATAGTACCTCCGGGCCGAGTGCCAAGCCGTGTTCAACAGCGTCGAGGATCGTCCGACCTCCGGCGTGTACGGCCCACCGCTCGAAGTCGCTCGGGCGCTGCCCGCGAAGGAGTCCCTGATCGTCATTGCGCGTTGCCTCCTGCCGCAATGCCCCAGCGATCCGGGCGGGAACTTCTCCGGAGAGGGTCATCTCAAACCCGCGGTCGCCAACTCGCCAAGTGATGAGATCTCGGGAGTTCGGAATCGTGATCGTGCGGAAGTTCTCGATGGCTGCACCGGCAGGCTCTGTCGAAACGAGAGCCGCGGCACAGCCGTCACCAAACAGGAGAGCAGTCAGAAGAGACTCGAGATCAGCAGTCTCGTGCAGATGCAATGTGCACAGTTCTACGTTCAGGACCAAAACCTTTGACGAAGGCTCCGATCGAACGATGTGGTGTGCCACCTTCAATGCGTTGACCGCGGCTGCGCAACCCATAAAGCCGACCATAGTGCGCTCAATTATTGGATTGAGCCCGAGGCGCTCAACGAGGATCTGGTCGAGCCCGGGCGCCGCGAAGCCGGTGCAGGAAGCCACGATCAGGTGGGTGATTGAGGATCGCTCGCCATTGAGCCCGAGCGCAGTGATAGTCCTTTCAGCGAGATCGGCCGCTTTGGTCTCGAACTGGGCCATGCGAGCGGCCGTGCCGGCAAAATGGCCCATCTGGTATAATCCGTCGCGATCCAACGCCGGCGCAAGTGAATCATTCGGCTCGAGCACTGAGTAGCGGTGTTCTATTCCTGCGCGTTGCGACATGCGTTTGAATAGCAGCTTGGCTTTGCGGTCCGGCAAGAGCCGATCGACGAAGTGTATGAACCTCTCATGGACATCGTTTGGGGGAACCGCAGTTCCAATTCGGTTGATAAATGCTGTTGTCACGGGTGGTGCGCTCCGGCGCGTGTACCTGGGGCCGAATGGACGCTGGGGCTGCCTCCTCTATTCCGACGAGCCCGCTCGACCATCATCACGGTGGAGTGACCGGAGCCGGCGGGGTGACGGAATAAGTTGCGACGGAAAGCGTCTATGCCATTGGCATACGTCGGGTGAGTGACTGACCCCGCAATTCACCAAGCTTTGCCATATGAGCGAGATTGGCCCGCTAGTGGAGCCTCACATTCCGGCCTTGCGTCGGTACGCGAGATCCTTGATTCATGACACGGACGCGGCGGACGATCTTGTTCAGGATTGTCTGGAGCACGCAATCGCGAGGTGGCATTTACGGCGGCGGGACGGGAATTTGCGAGGATGGCTCTTTGCCATCCTCCACAACCTCTTCGTGTCCTCCTTGCGCCAACGCTCACGTCGTGGCGGACAGGTCAGCCTCGATGTAGGTCAGGCCATGCCCGCTTCGGGTGGAGGACAGGAAGAGCAGTTAGCGGTTCGGGATCTCCTCACTGGGTTACAGCTTCTGCCTCCCGATCAGCGCGCGGTTCTCCTGCTAGTTGCCGTTGAAGAGATGACGTATGCGGAAGCAGCTCAGGTGTTAAGTGTGCCCATCGGGACCGTGATGTCGCGCTTGAGCCGGGGACGGGAGAGCCTGCGGCAGTATATGGAGACGGGCCAGCCAATCACGGCCAAACGGTGCAAGCTGAGGAGGGTTAAGTGACGAGGCCACCACGCCCCATCGGCGAGGACGACCTCCAGGCCTATGTCGACGACCGGCTAGCCTCCGATCGCTTGCCGGACGTAGAGGCTCACATTCGTGATAACCCTGCTACCGCGGAGCGGGTAGCATCCTATCGTGCACAACGGCAGGAACTCCGAGAGCGGTTATGTCCGATAGCGCTGGAGCCCTTGCCGGCGCGGTTGCGGATCTCTTCGCTAGTCGCGGAGCGGCGCGCCGCTCTGCGTAGCCGAATGAGGTCTGCCGTAGCCGCATGCCTGTGGTTGTCCGTCGGCGTTAGTGTGGGCTGGATCGGGAACGTGATTTACGAAGATGTGGCTGAATCACGACTGTCGACTCGGCTGAGTGCCGTAACGCGGGAAGCCATCTCAGCCCATAGGCTGTTTGCAAACGACACGTCATACCCTGTGGAAGTCCTCAGTGACCGCGATAAACATCTTGCCGCCTGGCTCTCAAAGCGGCTTGGTCACACGCTCGTTGTGCCGGATCTGTCGGGCCATGGCCTCCGGCTCGTAGGCGGTCGGATTCTGCCGGCTGGACAAGATGCTGCAGCGCAGCTCATGTATCAGGATGTGCAGGGCAGTCGCGTTACGTTCTATATCAGAACTGGCGAGGTCGGCGAGGCGCCGCTTCGCGCTGCCCGGCACGACGATGTCCAAGCATTCGTATGGATTGATGACGGCTGCGGCTATGTCGTTGCAGCCGCGCTAGATCGGGATCAGCTCTTCAAAATTGCGCAGGCGATCCACGAGCAGCTGGAACGTGCGGCCTAGGCCAAGTCGACTCTATAATGTCCCGTTCAGCAATTGGGCTCGCCAGCGGTCTGAGCTATTGAGGTTCTAATGCTGCGACGGCTGCAGCCGCTAAGAACTCGGAGGTGATTATGAGGTTTCTACTAAGCAGAATTGCATGGCCAGTCCCACGAATGCCACCGTGCCCGACAAGGCACAGGAGCACATTATCCTTAGGCCAGCCAAGAGAGCTCTGCCTAGTTATAGCTGCCGTGGCAATTTGTGCCGGTTCGAGCGCATCGGCGGCAACCCGCGCTGCTTCGCAAGGTCGTACGCAGCCGGTCACTATCGTCCTGACTGAGTTCGCATTCACGCCACAGACGCTGCGCCTGCATCATGGCCAAGCTTATCAGCTGCGGCTTGTGAATAAAGGGTCGGGCGATCACAACCTTTCGGCTCCGGAGTTCTTTCGGACCGCGCAGATCAGCTCTGGCGACGCAAGTTTCGTTTCAGGCGGTAAGGTCGAAGTCAGCAAGGGACAGACCCGAACTGTGCGCCTTGTCCCCGCGACTGGGCAATACGGGATGATGTGTACGCACCTTCTGCACGCCAGCTTCGGAATGACGGGGCGTATCGATGTAGATTGAGGACGAGCGGTGTCTTGTGGGATACTAAATCTCCAATTTTTTACATCCATGTGAGGCTGCCTAGAACGGCGCCGTTGAAGACCTGACCCACGAGGCGTTGTCAGCGGAGTGGGATGTCCGTAGTTGGAGCCCATGAAGCCGGGCGAATCGAAGCGAACTGACCGCAGAGGCCGTCATTTCCGAGGCTATGCGGGGATGAGTGTAGGGCCGGAGCGGTAGACGTGCAGAAGACCGGAAGCCCAGCCATCTGCAATTCGACGATCGCCGCCTAGCGGCAGTGACCAGTGAGGAACGGCGATGCCAGGAACCGAGGGCCAGGGCCGGTTTGATCGCCTCCCAGCGTTCGCATAGAACGCAGCGGATATCATGGCGCGTAACCTACGGTCCTACGCGCTGTCCCGGGAGCGCTGCAAGTGCACCGCCAGGGAGTGCAAGGCGGTCTTCACTGTCCCCTCCGGAACAGGCTTCGCCTAGCGCAAATTGCCGTTCAAGAAAGTGCTGCTCAGGCTCTGGTGGGCAGCAAGCAGCATCGAAAAAGGCCGTTATCCGGACCGCACTGGCTCGGCACGACAACCGCGATAGGTCCAGCAGTCTCGCAAGGGACTCTGGCGGGATGGTCGAACTCCCACCTCCAGGCCGCCTGGCTGCCGAGAATTCTGGAAAGCCAACCTCCTGATCTGAGCACCATCCGTATGGCTGCACACGGCTTGAGGCAAGACCGACGACACACCGCGCGAAAGTGCCCACGGCTCTTGCCATGGGCAGTCTCACGCGCCTCGACCGCGCCAGGAATCCTGAACCTGGTTCTCACACAGGCTCTTCGGGGCGCCCCATCTGATTTCAGGGGGCGTCATGGGCGTAGTCTCACAGCGACATCGCGCAGCCGCTCGATCGTGTAGCCAAGCACCGTCCGCGGACGATCGCACGAGCTCGGGATCAGCCGGCTCCAAACCGACGACGCGTCGGATCACGGCTGCGAGCTGCAGGTGCTCCCGAAAAGCTGACACGCCGAGGTCTGCGAACAGGTCCCCCGTGCCGCCGAAGGTCAATCAATGGATTTCGCGATTGATCTCGAGGTAGGTCGTCATGACCTAGTAATAACCTGGCCGCAACCTGCTGGTGATTTGTGTGTAGGTCGCCGTGATCTACTGGTAGGATTCCATGACCTACAGCGAAAGAGATTAGGTGTCGGGATGTCGCAGCTTGACCAAGGTATTTTACCGGGACAAATTCGACCGCAATCTGTCTCAATTTCTGTCCCGATAAGGCCAAACGGCGTCGCGAGTAACGCCTAAATTCTTGAGAACATTGGTGGGCCCGGCAGGACTCGAACCTGCAACCAGACCGTTATGAGCGGCCGGCTCTAACCATTGAGCTACGGGCCCTTCCTTGAAAATCAAGGACTTGGGCAGGGCGAGAGGTGGTTACACATCTCGATGTTCTTCCTCTGTACACCCCAATCACTTCCCCTAGAACGGAGCGTGATCAGGAAATGGGAACGGCCGAGGTCGCCCCCGGCCGCCATGTTCGTGTCCCAGATCAATCGTGGGGTCAAGCGGCCTTTGCCTTCCCGGACGCTTTGCGGGTCATGCGCCGCTCGTCCTGAGTCTTCCGGTCCGCCTCCGGCAGGTAGTAGGTCGACCAGATGTCCGCGAACACCGGCGGGGCGGATGTCGCCCGCTTGCTGGCCCCCGCTTGGTAGTCGGGGTGTGATGACCATAATGCTTCTCAAGGATCGCTGGCGTCATGGAGAGGTAGCCAGCCGCATCCCAAATGGCGGCCCCACGCTACATCAGCCACGTCGCACATGTATGCCTGAGCACGTGCGGGGTGACATCGGGCCCGAGCCCGGCTTTGGTCACGATGACCCCGAAGCCCTTGTTCACCTCACCCACCAGCTTTCCGTTATGCTCGACGACATATGTCTTCGAGATTCCTAGCCTCTTCCAACGTCGCAGATGCGTGAGGAGGCGGGCCGGCAAGCGGACTGGATCCGCGCTTGTTCTCCTCTTCCGCCTTGCCAATCGGCTTGCGATAGAACAATCCCCTATCAAGGTCGACCCAGGCCACTCCGGGCTTGTCCTCAAAGGATACGGCCGCGACCGAGGCAGCCCTCGTCCCCGCGTAGAGACCTAGGATGTTGAAACTCGCGAGATGGCGCGAGGGTTGCTTTCTCGACAACACCTTCTCGCCGGCGCGCGCCGAGCCCTTGCGAACCGTCATCACCTCACGGTCCCGCCACATCGCATGCAGGAGTTCGGCCGCGACCCATCGCTTCCTGCTCTCCCCTTTGGGGGCAGCCAGACCTTCACGGTCTCCCGGCGGTAGCCTTCCGACTGATGATGATTGATCGCTGCCCGGAGGTCCTCGATCTCACGGCGAACCCCCTGCGGCGTCACCATTCGGGGCCAATTTCCAGTCTGCTCCGGCTTTGCAGATTTCCATGGCTGTGCGATTCGCTAAGCCAAATACTCACAGCATCTCTTTCCGGTGACTTGAGCGAGCGTCTTCCCCTGCCACCACTGTGAGAGCTGGACGACCCGCTCTGCGGCCTTCTTCGGGCGCGCGAGATCCGGTACGACCTCGTCGAGGTAAACCTCGAGTACTTCTGTCACGAGAACATCATCGATCAACGAGTTCCTGATGCGGTTGGGCTCATGTTTGTCGGCAATGTAGTCTGCGAGCCGCTTCTTGGCCTCGGGCGGCGCTATCGCTGTTTTATGGCTTTCGCCTTCGCTAAGAGTGACGCCAGTGACCGTCCACTCCTTTCCGTCAACGATGACCCACGCGGCCCGCTCCCGGAGCTTTCCGGTCTTTTTGTCGAACGCGGGCGGCTTGCACCAGAGCCTTGGCATTCGGTAGCAAAAACCACCAGATTTGATTCGGCTCGTCTGCCACTCTCCGCTTCAATCGCTGGGGTGGTCGAGATGAGCGTTGAAGACGAACTGAAGCGCAAGCGCGCCGAATTGCTGGCCGAGATCGACGGGTTGGCGCTCAGGACCGAGACGGTCACGATGCAAGTGTCGGCGATCGATCAGGTGATCGCACAGCCGATCCCGCGCACCCCGCCCGTGACCAGAGCAAAATGTGTGTGCGATGGCATTGTGATCTCCCGAGCCGATCGCGTAGTCTAGCCTCTCCTGAAGGCGCTGCCTATAACATCCGTCACGGAAGAGGTGCTTAGGTCAGGACGCGATCAAACACGCCCTCATTCGATCACCTCGTCGGCGCCAGCCAGGAGTGCAAATGGGATATCCAGACCGAGCGCTGTAGCGGACTTGCGGTTGATCACCAGCAACAATTGCGTGGGCTGCTCCACCGGCAGCTCGGCCGGATTTGCACCCCTGAATATCTTGTCCACGTAGGACGCCGCGCGGCGGTGAAAGTCAAAAAGACTTTCGCCGTAGCTCATCAGCCCGCCGGCCACGACGAATTCGCGCAGGGAAAACATCGACGGGAGCCGATCCCTGAGCGCGAGCTCTGCAATCCGCTCTCTGTGGAAGAAAGTAACGGACCCGGTCACAACCATCACCGCCACAGCGCGTGCCCCACTCAGCGTCGCAAATGTGCTTCCGATTTCCTCAACGTTCCGGACCTCCATTCTCACGAGATCAAGACCCGCGTTCTGCGCTGCTTCTTGAGCGTTCTTGATGATCGGAAGCGAATTCGGGCTGCTCGGATCCACGAGAAGGATCACGCGAGAGAGGTTGGGCACCGCCATCGTCAGCAGTTCCAACTGCTTTGGCGCGGCATCATCCTGCGAACTCGCCAGTCCGGTAATGTTGCCGCCCGGATGCGCAAGGCTCGCGATGAAGCCACTGCCGACGGGATCGGTCGAGTAGCCCATCACGACGGGAATGGTGTTGGTCGCCTGCCGCACTGCCGGCACGGCGGTCGGAGTCCCGAGCACGAAGACGTTGACCTTCAGGCGCACCAGCTCGGTGGCAAAGTCGGCGAAGCGTTCGAGCCTGCCGTCCGCGAAGCGCCACTCAATGACGTAGTCTCTTCCCTCCACATACCCGCGCTCCCGCATCCCGTGCGGGAAGCCACTGAGGTAGCTTGCTTCGATTGAGCTTGGGCGGGCGGCGCTGGTGAGAAATCCGATCCGCCGGAGCTTCGCGGTTCGCTGCGCGCGCGCAGCAAGCGGCCGTGCCGCGGCTGTCCCAGCGAGTAACGCGATGAACTCCCGCCGCCTCACTCGATCACCCCACCGGTCCGGCGTGGACGTCTGCCCCGGTCGGATGATCTCGGAAGCGCCGGTTCGCCACCGACCAGCGCAGGCCAAACAGGATCAGAGCGGGTTCCGCGCAAGAGGAGCCCACTCGAGCATTTCCACGTCGAGTAAGGGCCTGCATCTGCCGACAGGGCACTGCCGGCTTGGTGCAGGAGCTCTGCACGGTGTCCCGCGTACAGGGCCAGCAGGGGCGCGAGTGGGTCGGGATCGGTAACGGTAGACACAACGACCTCGGAACGGCTCAGACGGGAAGCGTAGCACCACTTTGGCGACTCAGGTGGAAAACGCCGACAAACCAAAGACTTGGGATTCCCCGGCATTTCCGACTAGATGCCTGATCTCACCGGAAGTTTGCTCCCGTTCGCCAAAGTAGTGTTAGGCCGCATGGACAAACCGGAGGGGAGCCTCCGGGCCTGCTTCTGGAAGGGCTGGCCGATAGCGCTGCTGCGCCCAGAGGCGTTGCCCTGGCCTGCCGTTGCAATGGACGGGTGGTGCTGGCCTGTTATCATGGCAATGGAAATGCGCTTGAACTGGAGGAGGAAATGGTCCGCGCGAAATCGCTTGCCAGATCCGCATCCCTTGTTGGCATGGCGCTCAGTCTTTGGTGGCCGGTCACAGTGAACGGGCAGGATTCTCCAAGCGATGAGGCTGAAATCCGGAGACTTGTCAGTGAGATGACGGACCGCTTCAACCACCATGATGCGGCCGCGTATATGCGGCTCTACACCCCAGACGCTGATTTTGTGAGTGCCAGGGGCGAAGAGACCAGCCTCCGGGTATTCGTGAAGAACGACGGCAGGTGGCAGGTCACAGCGTTCCAGAACACGCTTGTTGCACCCCTCACCGCAACCTCCACTCGCTAGCTACCCGGATGCAGGACGTCCTTGGCGGCTGCGGCGAACTTGAGGGCTGGGGCAGCGCGCATGGATCGGGAGGCTTGTAGTGCGGGTTTACGGTCGAATGGACAGCATCGGATCCTCCTTCTGGGAGCCAATGAGCCAAAAGGCCGCTCGAAGCGCCCAGCGTATTCCTCAATCGCCCACTGCACATTGCATCAGGGGGCTGACCACCGCGCCCCAGGCGTAACTCAGCGTGCCCGCCGCAACCGCGCCGAAGCCGAGGACGGCCAAGCGGCTGCCCGTGCGCCCAAGAGGAAACCCGCCCTCGGAGCGACCGGGCGGGGTAGTTTCTGTATGCAAGAGGTTGAGGCGGGTCCCTTGCACGCAGGGACCGAGCGGAACGCGTTCCTCGAGGAACGAGCCGGGAAGGACAGAGCGATCGCTTCCTGACCGCAGACCTCCTCCCCCAACTGCTATAGGTCGCTGAGCAGTAGCGCAACAGGTCAAAGCCTCCCCGGGCCTAGCTGACTTCTCCGGAAGTCTTGGCAGGACTTACCCTCGGAGGGGATGAGATCTAATTTGTTCCTCATGAAGCCGTTCTGAATGGAGGGTTGAGGTTCGTTCAGGTCGCCCACGGCAAGCGCGATCACCCTGGATGGGCACCGGGATTCGGCTGCCCTGATCCGCTGAACTTCCCGGCAGAGTGAGCTTCGGGGGCGGGCTTACCGAAGAAATGGGTTCCTTCTTGTCAGGTTCGGCATCCCTCCTCCAGCGAAGGAGGTTGGACGGGGCAGCCCTTGAATCCGTGAAGAGTTCGCCTCAGATCTCGACCGAGCTGCCGATCTCGACCACCTGGGGCGCGGGAATGCAGAAGTAATCGGCGGTGAGCTCCGCGTTCCGGTTGAGCATCGCGAACACCATCTCGCGCCAGAGAGCCATGCCGGCCTGGGCCCGGGCGGCCACCACGGTCTGCCGCCCAACATAGTAGGTCGCGGTGTCGGGATCGAGCGCCAGGGCCCCATGGCGGTGGGCTACCGAGCGGAGCGCCGCCGGGACGTTAGGCTTCTCGGTGAAGCCGAACCGCAGGATTACGCGGGTAATGCCCGCACCGATCGGAACCAGCTCGAGGCGCTTGTCGTCCGGTATGGTGGGCACATCGAGGACCTGCACGGAAACCAGGAAGACCCGCTCGTGCAGCACCCGGTTGTGTTTCAGGTGATGCAGCAGCGTGGCCGGGATGCCCGACGCGGAAGCCGACATGACGATCGCGACGCCCGGGATGCGGATCGGCGGATTCGCCTGAAGCTGTTGCAGGAAGTCCTTCGGTGAGATCCGCAGGTGCGAGCGTACCTGGTTCACGAGCTGCTGGCCGCGGCGCCACGTCAGCATCATGAACGCGGTGGCGATCGCAATCAGCAGAGGGAACCAGCCGCCCTGGAACAGATTGGTCGTGTTCGCGGCGAAGAAGATGAGGTCGACCACGAGCAGGAAGCCGTTCAGCAGGTAGACCAGGATTGGCCTGTGGCCCCAATGGAGCGCCACGAAGGTCGCGAGAATAGTGGTGATCGCCATGTCGAACGACACCGCCAGCCCATATGCGCCGGCCAGCCTGCTCGATGAGCCGAAGCCCAGAACTGCTCCGAGCGTCAGCGCCGCCAGAGCCCAGTTCACGAATGGTACGTAGATCTGACCCCGCTCGTGGCTGGACGTGTGGATCACTCGCAGCCGTGGCAACAACCCGAGCTGGATCGCCTGCTGGGTCAGGGAGAACGAGCCGGTGATCACCGCTTGCGACGCGATCACGGTCGCCATTGTAGCCAGCGCGACGAGTGGGTAATGCGCCCAGTCAGGGGCCAGGTGATAGAAGGGGCTTTCCGCTGCCGTCGGATCCGTCAGGAGAAGGGCACCCTGCCCGAAATAGTTCAGCATCAGGCCCGGCATCACGACCAGGAACCACGCCGCTCGGATCGGGGAGCGGCCGAAATGCCCCATGTCGGCGTAGAGCGCCTCGCCACCGGTCACGGCCAGGAACACTGCCGCCAGGACGGCCAGCGTGACGGAGAGGTTCGCGCTCACGACGTAGGCCACCGCGTAGGACGGATTGATCGCGGCGAGGACGTCCGGCGCCGCCAGGATGCCCCGCAGGCCGAGAATTCCCAGGATGGCGAACCAGACCAGCATAAAGGGGCCGAAGATCCCGCCGATCCAGCCGGTGCCCATGCGCTGGACGGAGAACAAGGCGGCCAGGATGACGAGCGTGATCGGAACCACGTAGGTCTCGTACTGGGGTGAGTCGACCGTGAGTCCCTCGACCGCGCTGAGGACCGAGATCGCGGGCGTGATCGTGCCGTCGGCGTAGAGCAGGGCGGTCCCGACCAGCCCAAGCAGGACGAGATGGATGCGCCATGAGCCGGGCTGGACCCTTCGCACGCCGAGAAGGGCGAGCAGGGCGATGATTCCGCCCTCGCCGCGATTGTCGGCACGCAGGATGAAGATGCAGTACTTGATCGAGATGACGACGATCAGGGACCACAGGATGAGAGACAGGACGCCGAGCAGCGCGTCCGGGGAGGGTGCGCTGCCACGTCCGGCCGCATGCGCGGCTTCCTTCAAGGCGTAGAAGGGGCTGGTCCCGATGTCGCCGAACACGACCCCGAGGGCACCGAGCACGAGCGCTCGGGACGGTCCTTCGGAACGCGTACCATGGGCAGGGGCATCGATCGTGGCAACCATGGCGGTCCGGGGTTCGGGACGGTTCTGGCGACCGAACGTGAGAACAACCGGTGCGGAACCGCTGAGTTCCGCCGAAGATGCCTGCCGATCGTTGCTGCCGGAACGCGGCCCCCGCGACCGCACCGAGGAGATGCTCGTTATCGAGAGCGGAAGGAGGCCCGCTACCCGCCTCTCCCGGATGCCAGTTGTCCGGCGGCAAGCGTGGCCCGCCGTTGTGAGGGCGAGCCATGTTCGTCTGCTCTAAGCGCAAGTACTGACCTCGGACGAAGGAATTGCGTCGCCAGTCCACGGCCGTGACCAAGCGTCGTCCGTGCCTGCCTGTTCAGGCGATCCCGATCGCATGGGGGCCGAGAGCCTCCGAAACCAAGGTAAGGCTTCAGGGTTGAACCGTGACGGTTTGCGTGTGTGGAGACGGCGGATGAAACGGTTCCTGCGGAACAATGGCCTCTCGCTCACCCTGTTTGCCCTGTTCCTGCTCGCCCTCGTCGGCCAGGCGATCACGGGCTGGAGAGCCCAAATCGAGGAGCTGCGCCTGCATGGCAGTCCCCCGGTCGGCTTCCTCGCTTACCTGACCACGGGCCAGTTCATCTCGGCGACCTTCGAGAACTGGGAGAGCGAGTTCCTCCAGATGGCGGTCTACGTGCTCTTGACCGTCTTCCTGTTCCAGAAGGGATCCGCCGAATCCAAGAAGCCCGACGAGGCCAATCCCGAGGACGAACCCCCGCACGCCCGGCGCGGCAATCCGGACGCGCCCTGGCCGGTCCAGCGCGGCGGCCTGATCCTGAAGTTCTACTCGCATTCCCTGAGCATCGCGCTCGTCGGGCTGTTCCTGCTGTCGTTCGGATTGCATCTGGCGGGCAGCACGCGCCGGGCGAACGAGGCGGCGCTCCTGCATCACGAGCCGGCCCAGAGCATGGTCGAGACGCTCGCGGATGCGGAGTTCTGGTATGAGAGCTTCCAGAACTGGCAGAGCGAGTTCCTGTCGATGGCCGTGCTCATCGTGCTCGGCATCTTCCTGCGCGAGCGCGGCTCGCCGGAGTCGAAGCCCGTGGCGGCCCCGCACGCCGCCACCGGACACTGACTCGAGACCCCTTCGATCCGGCAGCCTCGCCGTCGCGTGTCGGCCACGCTCATGACCGGATCGCAATCAGCCCTATGTCAGCGACATTCCAGCATAAGGCGTCAGGCGGCTTGGGCAGGCGACATGCTGACCATCTATCGCGATGCGGCGGGAACGGTACGCGAGAGCGCCTCGCTCGACCTGCCCCAGGAAGTGATCTGGATCGACCTGCTCGAGCCGACCGCCGACGAAAAGGCCTTCGTCGAAAGCCGGACCCACATCCAGGTGCCGTCCATTGAGGCCCTCAGTGAGATTGAGGCCTCAAGCCGGCTACAGGTCAGCCGGGGCATCATCTATCTCAGCACGCCTACTCTCGCCCGCAGCGACACGACCGAAGCCTTCCTGTCGCCGGTCGGGTTCATTCTGACACCAACCGTGCTGGTGACGGTGAGGTTCGCGAAGCTGGCCACGTTCGATCAGGTCGCGGACCAGATCCACAATGACCCGTCCCTCGCCACCAATGTGGGGGTGTTCACCGCCTTGCTCGAGGCGATCGTGGACCGGGGGGCCGACGTGCTGGAGGGGCTGCGGGGCGAACTCGACCGAATCTCCCACAGGGTGTTCCACGGCAACCCGATCCACCTGAGCCATGCCGTCCGGTCCACCAATACCTTGCGCACGACGCTCAGTGCCGTGGGAGCCATCGGCGAGCGGGTCTCGCAGGCCCGCGACGTGATGCTGGGCGTCGGGCGGATTGCCTCGTTTGCCCGCGACATCGGTGAAGAATGGATCACGCCGGAGTTCCGGGTGCGGCTCAGGGCCGTCCTGAAGGACGTCGCCTCGCTCAACGAGTACGAGGCGCATCTCTCGGGCAAGGTGCAGTTCCTGTTGGATGCGGTCCTGGGCTACATCACGATCGAGCAGAACGACCTGTTCAAGGTCCTGACCATTGCCTCGGTGGTGGGCATCCCGCCGACGCTGATGGCCGGCATCTACGGCATGAACTTCAAGTTCATGCCCGAACTCGATTGGGCATGGGGCTACCCGTTCGGGCTGGCGGTGATCCTGGTCAGCGCCGTCATTCCGCTGCTCTGGTTCAAGTGGCGCGGCTGGTTCTAGTACCTCTGCACTGAGGTTCTGACGACATTAATGTGCATTGCCACTGTGCAACCCGCATTTCATTCCCGATAGCGCTTCAGTTCAGAGCCTGTCTTGAAATGGCGGGATCGAGTAAGCTGGCATCGCACAGCTCGCCCTGCCTGGAAGGCGTTCACGCCGACGAGGTGATCCAATGAGGCGGCGGGAGTTCATCGCCCTTCTCGGCGGCATGGCAGTCGCTCGGCCGCTCGTGACGCGTGCGCAGCAGATGGCAATGCCTGTGGTGGGGTTCCTCAGTGGGGCCTCATCCCAGCGGTTTTGGCACCTCGTGGCAGCCTTTCGCAGCGGACTCAGCGAGCAAGGCTTTGTGGAGGGCCAGAACGTCCGAGTTGAGTACCGCTGGGCGGACGGCGACTACGATCGGCTGCCGGCACTCGCGACCGAGCTGGTCAGCCGACCGGTCTCCGCCCTGGTCGCAACGGGTGGTTCCGCTTTGGCCGCCAAAGCGGCGTCCTCGACCATTCCGATTGTCGCCATCACCACCGATCCAGTTCGATCCGGCCTTGTCGCGAACCTCGGCCGGCCCGAGGGTAACCTGACCGGAGTGGCTTTCCTCACCGGATCGATGGAGCCGAAGCGGCTGGAGATCCTGCAAGAGCTGATGCCGGCCGCAACCCGTGTCGCCGCCCTCATCAACCCCCACAGCCATCTTGCCTCATCCCAGACAAGGGACCTGCTGGAGGCGGGCCTGCGCATCGGACGACAGATCGACATCCTGAATGCCGCGACGGCGCCCGAACTCGAGACTGCATTCGCCACCCTCGGTCAAACACGATCCGATGCGCTCCTGGTCACCGCCGACCCGTTCTTCAACAGCCGTCGCGAGCAGATCGTGAAGCTGGCCGCCCGCGATTCCATTCCTGCGATCTACGAATGGCGCGAGTTCGTCGAGGTGGGCGGCCTGATGAGCTATGGGCCGAGCGTCACCGACGTCTATCGCCAGGTGGGCGTTTACATGGGTCGCATCTTGAAAGGGGCCAAGCCCGCCGACCTGCCGATCTTGCAGCCAACCAGGTTCGAGCTCGTGATCAATCTGAAGGCTGCGAAGGCACTCGGCCTTCAGGTTCCGATTACTCTCCTCGCTCGAGCCGACCAGGTGATCGAATGAGAGCAGGAGCGCTCAACCGTAAGCCGCTCCCCTGAACAAGTATCTGGTTCCGCTCAGGCCTATCGGGGAGCCTTATCCGTTGGGGGCCGGGGCATGGGAACCCGAGCGGATTTGTCCGAGAATGGCACGACCAATCCTGCCTTTGGATGCGGAGCAAAAACTGAAATTTCCTTATGCCCGCCGGCGATGTCACGGGATCAGGTCCCGACGGCGTCACTCAAGGCTTCTTCGTGAAACTCGCCTTCACGGTCCCAGCTCGCTTCTTGTCGGCCCCCTGCATCGTGCAGGAGTTGCTAGCCCCGCCGGAGGGATCGCCGGCTGCTGCGTCGGGCCAATGCCATGAATGCGAAACCACCGATGCAGGTTTGCCCCTTTCGCATCCAGGTGTGACGCGTGTCACGTCGCCCTCGGCCGAGAAGGAGCAGACTGGTGCGTTGATGGTCCGAGCCATCATTCATGGAAGTCCCTGGAATGAGGGAAGCGATGACAATCTCGGAATCGAAACTGCTCGGTGCCATGCTGACAACAATCGCGCTGACTGTCGCCTCCAGCATTCCGGCGAGCGCCAGGATTGTCACGAACAGGCTTGCTGCGAACAGGGTCGTCGCGAACAGGATCGTGCTGAACGCGGTCACCGACAAGGCGCGGTTCGGATTCGAGGCAGTGACGATCAGCAAGATCACGCTGCCCGACGGAACCGTCATGATGGCTCATTGAAGCCATCGGCGATGTGGGTGCGCTCTTGCCTTGCACTCGTGGCTCCCTGGGGCGGGCTGGCTCTTGCGGCAGCCGCCGCAGGGCAGGCGCGGTTGGAGGGCGTCCAGGTCATCGGCACCGAGTTTCCGGATTGCATTGCCGGACGGGCGTATCCTGACGGATGCCGACCTCGTGGGTGCCATCCTGTCCGTCGCCGACCGGCGGCGCGGACAGCAGTCAGTTCGCATCGAGGCCGTTGAGTCGGATCCGACCGACCCGGGTGGTGACATTCACTTGTATACCCTGTCGGTCCAGGACCCGGCCGACGGCTCGTGGAGCAACCTGTGCCAACCCGGCCCCGACGGAGTAGCCAAGGCCTTTCCGCTGAGTGGGACGTGGACCGAGGCCGGTCGCCATCTGGCGGATGACCGGGCGTTTTCACTCATCTGCACAGGCGGAGCGATCGGGAAGTGTGTGCGCTGGGGTTACAAGCCCTGGCGAACGGCTGCCAATGGCAAGTCGCTCTGGGACTATCATCAGGCCTGCGTACGGATGGTGCGGGCCGACCATGGCGGGGACGGTGTCGGGCATACCCGCGATGACACGCCGATCGACGTCTTTGACCGACTCGGGATCCTCAAACCCGCCGTGGATCCGGGAGGGCTGAGCTTCGAAGCCGCTTGGGGCGTGGACGGCGCGATCTGCATCCGCAAACCGCGAATTGCGCAGATTGTTTCGCTTAATGAGCTGGAGCGGACTTACCCTCGCTTGCGCGGTCGGACCGGGGAGATCTGCCAGGAAAATGAAAGCCGCGATGGGGTGCTCATCCTGAATCGCTCCTGACACCGACGACACCCGCGGCGCCTCCGCGCAGGCTTGGATCCACTCGCTGCCAAGCACTTGCCTGCTAGAACGTGTTCGCCCGGCCAGGTATCGGGCGGTGGATCCCTTGATCCCTGCGCCCACGGCGCGGAGATGCTGCTGTCGATGCTTCCCGAGCGCCTCAAATGCCCGCGCTGCGGCTCCCGCAAGGTGTCGCTGATTTATAAACCACCGTCCGAACGGGCCCGGGCCATGGGATGAGGCATGCGATGGCTGCGGGAGCCACACCCACCGTGCCGGATGCACGGGGATCAACGCGTTCGTGAACAGGCCCGTTTGCATCACCTTGATCGATGAGACCTGCGGGATGCCTGACCGCGATAGCTTGTGTGAGTCCTTCATGCCCCCGCCTTGATGCCCCTTTCGCCGTTGCCCGGCAGAACCCGGCGGGATGCCCCTCCGAATCCAACTTCATCTGGATTGGCATGCCCCGCATGCCCTGGCTGCATTTCTTCAGGCGAATCCTTAAGACATTTCACCGCCGGGAGGTGAATCGTGCTTCGCCAGCAGGCATCGGAAACGCGAACGGGCGGCCCATGTGGGCCGCCCGTTCCGTTCATGGCAGGTCGCGAGGCTTTCCCGTCGGTTCGCCAGACGACGTCAGCGGAGCCGTGCAAGCGCTGTCGAGATCAGCTCCGCACGGTCGGGAGTCAGGCTTCCCTGCAATCAGAGGCACTTTACCCGCGGTTTGAGCCAGACTTTGGCACCCGGTGACGTGAGTCCAGAGCCTAACCGTCCATTTACCTAAACGGCGCACAACCGTTAACGAGTGGTCAGCATTCGCTGGCCTGGGTTCCTCCTGCTTGTTAGCGACCATGCACCCAGATCGCCGTCTACCGTTTTGTCCGCTCCCTGGCTCAATCGAGAGCGAATTGCACGGCTCTCCGGAGAGCCACACGGGCGTTCCCTTTCGCAGCGCCGTCGCAGAGTCCGGGTCCAACTCCCATTTCGATCCCGCGCATGAACCGCCATGGCGCCAGGCCTTCGTGCTCGGCGACGGTGTCATCGCAACCCGGACACCCGATCGCGTCATTCGCGCCCGCAATGGCATTCCGGAACCCGAGCCGTCGCCGCCCAGGCGGCCTCCGGCCCGCCCCGCACTGCCTGAATCCCGCATCTCCCCAGCCGATGAGCAACAGCCGCGGCCGGACCTCGAATCGGCCGTCAGGAGACAGATCGCGACCCTGCGCTCGACATTTGCGCCCGAAGACCACGATTCCCTGGAAGACTCGATCCTCGCTCAGGAGGGAGCGACCTCTCACGCCGCCCTGCCGCAGGACGACTGCGAAACACTGCCACAGGATGACGAGGAACTCGCCGCTTGCCCTGAACCGGACGTTACGCCCGACACCGAAGAAGCCCGCCTCGAACCAGAGGCAGAACCGATCGATTTTATGCGCAACGAGACCCAGCCGATTTCCGTCTCCCCCGCCTTCACCATCAATAGCAGTTTCTCCGCACTCACCTGGCTGAACGGCCTCACGGCGAGCCAGGTCAGCTTTGCCCGGCAAGCCCGAGCGGAATTACCGCCGGCGGCGGTGGTCGCACCCCAGACATCTCCAGACCAGGAGGTTGTCGAGGGCAGTGAATCCGTGGCGATCGCCGAAGCATCCGTTCACGAGGACGTCTGGACGCACGACGAGGCCGAGGAGACGGCTCTCCCGCAGGACGCTCATGCAGAGCAACCCTTCTCCGCCGAGGCGGAAGAGATCGACTACGGGTATCTCTCGCTTTACGCGGAGGAGTTGACCCAGATCGCTCCACGGTCCGATGAGGCCACCCCGCAGCAGAGTGTCGGCTCGCCTGTTGCCGAAGTTGTCGCCCCGGCTGCGACTGAGGCCGTCGAACCGCAGGCCGAGCCCCAGACACCCTCATCTGCCAACGTGATCGAGTTCGCTCCCCGGACGGTTGCAAGGGTCGATCCTCCCGCTCGCGTGACCGAATGCGAGATAGCGCTCAACGAGGCCTTCGAGCCCGAGG
>NZ_LN811351.1:419561-445760 GCF_001006805.1 Microvirga massiliensis
ACGAAGCGCCTGCTGCTGAGAGCGACGAGATGGGCCTCGAGGCCAGCGATCTCTACGATCAGGCCGTCGCGATCGTTCTGCGCCACAAGAAGGCTTCGACCTCCTATATCCAGCGCCGGCTTCAGATCGGCTATAACCGGGCCGCCTCGATCATGGAGCGGATGGAGAAGGAGGGGGTCGTCGGGCCCGCCAACCATGCCGGCAAGCGCGAGATCCTGCTCGGCCACGACTAAGCAGAGTTCTACTGGCTGCCACACGAATGATGTGGCCCTCTGCCTCGGTGAGCGCGGCGGCATTCGTGAGGTCGGCTGCGCAATCCTGCTTAGGCCGTGTCGATCACTCAACAGCCGGGCGCCCTCTGAGGCGCCCGTTTGCTTTTTGGGGCGAATTCCGGCCTACATTTGCAGGATTACGAGACAAGGAATGGGAGTGCTACCCTTCATCGTGCCGTTCGAAATACGCTTGCTTTCGCCTGCGCCCGTCGCGCATGGGGTGCCACAATTACTGATCCGTTCTCATCCTCCACGGGAATGTGCCTCTCAGGTAATCCGGACGCGACAATGAGTTCGCAATGGCCATCCCTCATCAGACGTTGAAAAGCCTTTGGCGGCGGTTGGTCAGTCACGAGGGTCGTCATCTCGGTGATAGGCGTGAGCTTGCAGGCTGCGACCTTCGCGAATTTGGAGTGATCAGCGACTAGGATACGCCGGCGTGCATTCGAGAGCATAGCTCTTGCAACCGCAGCCTCCTCGTCGCGAAACTCAAGAAGCCATCCATCGGGGTCGATCGCGCCGATGCTCGTGAGCATGATATCGCAGCGATACCTCTCGACCATCTCCACCGCCATGGGGCCGGCGAGTGCATGATTGTGGGCTTGCCATTGACCTCCGGTGACGCAGACCGTGATGTTGCGGTTCTTCCCGAGGATTTCGGCCGTGGCCACACTGTTCGTCACTACCCGAAGATCCGTCAGATCGGCGCGGGCGATGGCCGCCGCCACCGCCTCCACTGTCGTTCCTGGCGTCAGGAAAAGGGATGAGCCGGAGGTGACGAGGGAGGCGGCCGCGGCCGCGATCCATTCCTTCTCCGCCGCCTGCTCGACGTGGCGCTGACCATAGTCTTTATTGACGGTGCTCGACAGGATGCTCGCACCGCCATGATGGCGCCGCAGCAGACCGCGCGTCGCCAGCCCCTGCAGGTCGCGCCGAATCGTCTGCGGCGTAACATCGAACCGTGAGACGAGCTCGTCGATACTCGCATAACCGCGGCGCCGGATCACGTCGAGGATTCGCTCCTGGCGCGTATCTGCCGGCATCAAGATCCATCATCCACTGAAATCATCGAACAATCATAGTCGAATGCGCCACCTGTTCGAAAGTGAAAATAATATTGCGGAAACGAACATCGTATGCATTAACTGAACGTCATGTGCGACTGCGAATGGCCATCGTGAGAGGAAACGTATGACGATTGTCGCCGGGCAGGTATTACCTCGCGCCGAGGTGATGCGGTGAGCGCGCCAGACTTCTCCGTAGCCGGCCAGCATGTCCTGATCAGCGGCGGCGCCGGTGGGATCGGAACCGCCTTTGCCCGCGCGTTCCGGGACAGCGGCGCGACGGTCACCATCTGTGATGTCAAACCACCCTCGACCAGCGAAGGCTTCCGTTTCGAGCCTCTCGACGTGCGTGACGATGCTGCAGTCACCGCGCTCGCGGAGAAGATCGATACGCTGCACGTCCTGATCCACTGCGCCGGACGTCTGATTCGTCACGAAGAGCACAAGCCCGAGGTGTTCCGTGACATCGTCGACATCCACCTCGTCGGCAACATGCGGCTCGCGACCGCCTTCAGGCCTCACCTCGCTAGGACAAAGGGCTGCCTGATCAATATCGGCTCGATGTATTCCTATTTCGGCGCCGCCATGATCCCGGCCTACGCGGCCGCGAAGACCGCTATCATCGGGCTGACCAAGTCGCTCGCGCTCGCTTATGCCGAGGACGGCATCCGGGTGAACGCGATCGCGCCGGGCTGGATCAACACCGAGATCAGCCGCCGCGGGCGCGAGGAGGAGGCGTTCAACGCCAAGGTGATGGCGCGACTCCCAACCAAGCGGTGGTCCGAGCCCGAGGAACTGGCTGGCACGGCCGTGTTTCTCGCTTCCCCTGCAGCTCGCCTCATCAACGGCGTCACAATTCCCGTCGACGGCGGTTACGTCGCGTCGTGACTACACGCACAACAATGCGAGGAGGAAAGTGCCATGATCCGACGGAGCTTCATCGCCGGTGTGACGATGATGGCCGCGGCGCTCGCTTTTGCGCCGGCAACCGCCCAGGAGTTCGACTGGCGTTCTCAGGACGGGCAGACCATCAACCTCATGTTCAACAATCATCCCTGGTCGCAGGCGATGCGGGACATGGTCGCCGACTTCACGGCCAAGACCGGCATCAAGACCCGGATGGAGATCTTCAACGAAGAGCAGTTCCGGGCTCGCCTCACGACGCTGATGCAGGGTCGCTCGTCCGACATGGACGTGTTCATGAGCCTGACGAGCCGTGAGGGAGCCGTCTTCAACCAGGCTGGCTGGTACGCCGATCTCGCGCCCATGATGGCCGACAAGGCGCTCACCAGGCCTGATTTCAACTACGAGGACTTCTCGGCCTCGATCCGGAACGCCAGCACCTTCGGCAAACAAGTCGTGGCGTTGCCGATCAACCAGGAAGGTCCTCTTTTCTATTGGCGCAAGGACATTTTCGAGCGCTGCAAGATCGACGAACCGAAATACCTGGAGGACATTCCGGCCGCCGCCGCGGCGATCAAGAGCTGCGACGCGAACCAGGGGGCCTGGGCGGCACGCGGCATCCGCGGCGTGACTCCCTATGCCTTGGCGGGCTTCATCTACAACTCAGGCGGCTCCTTCGCGACGCCGGACGGCAAGCCGGGGCTCTCGCAGCCGAACAGCATCAAGGGACTGGCGATGTATGCCAACCTCTTGAAGGATTACGGCCCTCCCGGTGCCCTGAACCATACCTTCACGCAAGTCGTCGAACTCCTGGGTCAAGGTCGCGTCGCGATGACCCATGAGAGCTCGAACGAGTTCGCCAATATCATGCGGTTTCCAGGTCGTGCGAACGACCTCGGCGTAAAAGTCCTGCCGCCCGGCAGGGAGTCGGGCATTTCGAAACCCGTCGCGATCGGTTGGACGGTTGCGATCTCCGCTAATTCCAAGAGGCAGCCGGCGGCCTGGCTCTTCCTGCAATGGGCGACGAGCCCGGAGGTGCAGGCCAAACTCGTGCAGGCCGGCGTTGCGCCACCGCGCGCCAGCGTGTTCGGGGGCGAGGCCTTCAAGGCCTGGGCGGCCGAGATGCCGGTCCGCAAGGCCTGGGCCGATGCGCTCATCGAGATCGGCCGCACCGGCACGGGCGTCTATCAGACGCCCACGGATCGGGTTCCGGAGGCACGCGACATCATCGGTGGCGCGATGCAGCAGATCGTGCTCGGCAAGGCGACGCCACAGCAGGCCGCTGCGGCGGCCGACGCCGAGCTCGCGAAACTGCAGTAGCGGCCGGGACCGAAGCGCAATCGGTTCATCTGCGATGGCTCAAGTCGGAAGATCGTCCGACTTCCGGTGGATGGCGGCTCCGGCCGTCATCTTCGCGGCCGGAATGATCGCCTTCCCGATTGGCTATGCGGTGTGGCTCGCATTGAGCGATGTGACGCTAGGGTCCGACCCGAGCTTCGCGGGGCTCGCGAATTTCCGTCGCATGCTTGCCGACGACGAGTTCTGGAACGGCTTGCGCGTCACCCTCGTGCTCTATGCAGTGTCGCTCGTCCTGCAGATGGCACTCGGGATCTGGCTGGGGCTTCTGCTGGCGCGAACGCAGTTCGCTCGCGGATTCGTGCGCACCGTGATGGTGTCGCCGTTCATGCTGCCGCCGGTCGTCATTGGCATGATGGCGATCGTCATCCTGGACCCGAGCTTTGGGATCGCCAACTGGCTGCTCGGCCAGTTCGGACTGCCGCCCGGGTTGTGGCTGTCCGACCCGAGCACGGTTATTGCAACCATCGCCGCGCTCGATACCTGGCAGTGGACGCCCTTCGTGGCCCTGATCGTGATGGGCGGCTATCTCTCACTTCCATCGGATGTGTTCGAGGCCGCCGAGATAGACGGCGCCGACGGCTGGAAGCGCTTTCGCCTGGTGACCCTGCCCCTCCTGTTGCCGACAATCGTTACTGCAGCCGTGCTCCGGAGCGTCGATCTGTTGCGGATGTTCGACATCATCTATCTCACGACGCAGGGGGGCCCCGGATTCGCGAGCACCACGCTGAACATTCTGGCCTATCGGCGCGGTTTCGAATTCTCGGATCTCGCCTACGCAAGTGCCATCATGGTGACGCTGTCGACGATCGTGCTCGGGTCGGTGCTGGTCTTCGCGCGGCTCCGAAAGACCGTCGCATGGTGAGGCGCCGGTTCCTCAAGGTAGCGGACGCGTTCCAGCTCGCGGTCGTGCTCATCGTGCTCGTGCTGCCAATCGCCTGGACGTTTTTGTCGGCCTTCAAGCCGCGCACCGAGGTTGCGGCGATTCCACCCCGTCTCCTTTTCACGCCGACCCTCGACAATTTCGTCGAGCTGTTCGACCGCAACGACTTTCTCGAATACACGCTGAACAGCCTGATCGTGGCGATCGGCTCCACGTCGCTCGGGCTCGTGCTCGGGATTCCTGCGGCTTTCGCGATTGCCTGGCACAAGATGTCCTGGCCCGCCACCGCGACACTCTTTGCCCGCATGGCGCCCGGCACGCTGTTCCTGCTGCCCTGGCTCCTCATGTTCAGCAAGATCGGCCTCGTCGGAGGCTATTGGGTGCTGATCCTGACCCACGCCGTGATCACTCTGCCGATCGTGATCTGGGTGCTTCTGCCCTATTTCGACGCCGTCCCGCGTGAGCTCATCGAATCCGCCCAGATCGACGGCGCCCGACAGGACCAGATCCTGACGCGGGTCGTGCTGCCCGTCGCGACATCGGGCGTTGTGGTCGCTGCCATCCTGAGCTTCATCTTCTCCTGGAACTACTTCCTGTTCGCGCTCGTGCTGTCGGGCATCGAGACCAAGACCGCGATCGTCGCAAGCTTCAACTTCATCGGCGAGGGCGTCACGAACTGGGGCGCACTCATGGCTGCTGCCGTCGTGATCGCGCTGCCGCCGCTCATTCTGACACTCGTGATCCAGCGCCGGCTGGTCAGCGGACTTGCAGCAGGAGCCGTGAAGGGATGAGGGCAGCAAAATTTCATGGCGAGGGCCGGATCGAGATTGTCGACGCCCCCGAGCCGAGGCCGGGGCCTGGCGAGGTTCTCGTGCGGGTTGCGGCCTGCGCGCTCTGCGGGAGCGATCTCCGACCCTGGCGGCGCGGTTGGCCCGTTACCTCGGGGCACGAGATCGCCGGCCGCGTCGACCAGCCCGGCCATCCGCGCCATGGCGAGCGCGTCATCGTCTATATTCCGGTCTTCTGCGGTCGGTGTGAGGAGTGCAGCGCCGGACGAACGCATCTCTGTCGGGAGAGCCGCGAACTCGTGGGCTGGCAGCGGTCCGGCGGCTATGCCGAGCGCCTCACCGTGCCCGAGCGCTGCCTACTTTCTGTGCCGGACGATGTGCCTGACCGGCTCGCGCCTCTTCTCCTCGATACGATCGGGACCACGGCTCACGGCATTCGGCTCGCCAAGCGGATCGTCGAGGGCGGCCGGGCGCTGGTTCTGGGAGCCGGACCGATCGGGCTCGGCGCGATCATCGTGCTCGCCCGCATGGGCTTCGGCCCGATTGACGTGGTCGATCCCGTCGCCTACCGGTCCGGGTTCGCGACTTCGCTCGGTGCGACCCCTGTCTCGGCCGAAGCGGCCGCCGCTGGCCGGTATCGGCTCGTGGTCGAGGCAGCCGGCAAGGATGCTGCCCGGCAGGTCGCGCTGGAGGCGGTTGGTCCTGAAGGCGCGATCCTCCAGCTCGGCGAGTCGGATGCCTGGGCCCTGACCGAGACCCGCTCGATCCGGCTCAAGGACTTCTTCCTGGTCCGATCCTTCTACTTCCCGATCGGCGATTACGAGCCCAATCTCGAGCTGCTGCGGGCCGATCGTGACAAGTATCAACGCCTTGTCGACGACGCGGCCGATCTCGATCGATTGGGTGAGCTGTTCGCATCCTTTGCACGCGGCGAGAAGCTGAAGCCTCTCCTGGTGCCGGCATGAGCGGCCGTATCATCTGTGTCGGCAATGGCGTTCTCGATCAAGTCTACGAGGTCGACGCTCTGCCGAGAGCCGGGGTCAAAATGGCGGCGCGTGCTTTCCGAGAAAGTGGCGGCGGGCCGGCAGCGACCGCGGCGCTCGCGATTGCCCGGCTCGGCGGCCGATCATCCTGGTGGGGGCGGGTCGGCGACGACACCGCCGGTCGTTACCTCTTGGACCAATTGGCGCACCATGGCGTCGATCTCTCGGGCGTCCGCACGATTCCGGGCGCCCGCACCGTCCGGGCAACCGTGATCGTCGACGGCGCGGGTGAGCGTTCCATCCTGGTCGACCGCTTCGGCATCCCATCCGATACCGCATTCCTGGCAGATCATGATTTAGCTGGAGCCGCTGTGCTGCTCGCAGACACGCGCTGGCCGGAAGGCTCGAATTTCGCACTGCGCCGCGCCGCTGAGCTGGGTGTTCTCCGCGTGCTCGACGTAGACGGCGGTGACCCCGCGACGCTCGAGGAGCTCGTCGGGCTCGCGGATCACGTTGTCTTTTCCGACGAAGGCCTCGCTGATTTCGCGGGGCCTGGACCGGTTGCCGAACGCCTCGCCAGCGCCGCCAGTCGCCTGGGCGGGATCGTCGCCGTGACGATCGGAGAGGCAGGCAGCCTCTGGGCAATGAATGACGGGATCGTCACTGTCCCGGCCTTCCCGGTCAGGGTTCGCGATACGACGGGCTGCGGCGACGTATTTCACGGAGCCTATGCCCTGGGCCTCGCCGAAGGCATGCCTCCGCTCGACGCCGCCCGATTTGCGGCTGCGGCCGCTGCCCTGAAGGCCGCGCACGGTCGCGGCTGGGACGGCATGCCCGATCGTGCAGCAATCGAGAGCGTCATGGTGGAGACGCAACGATGAGGAATTCGCCCGGCAAGCTCTGGGGATTGCGGCGCCTGGCGGATACAGCCGGTTTTTGGAAGATGGTCGCCATCGACCAACGCACGCCGATCTTCGGCCCGATCGCCGACAAACGCGGCACTCAGGAGCCACCGCGTGAGGATGTCGTGGCCGTGAAGCAGCTCCTCGCCCGCCATCTCGCCCCGCACTCCTCCGCCATCTTGATGGATCCGAAGTGGGCCTATCCTCTGAGCATCGGCGAGGTGCCGCCGCGGACTGGCTTGATCCTGTCATACGAGCACCACGTTACCGAGAACACGCCCGGCGGCCGCAAGTCCGTGCCGATCCCGGATTGGTCGGTCGCCAAGGCGCGCCGGATCGGCGCCGATGCCCTCAAGGTCCCGGTCTGGCATCGGGCGGATGCCGCTCCAGAGGTCCGGGCGCACCAGGAGGCTTTCGTCGAGGCGGCCGGTCGTGCCTGCCGGGAGCACGACATCGTCATGCTCCTGGAAGTGCTGATTTATCCGCTTCCGGGCGAGGAGGCAGGCACGATCGAGGCTCGGCGCGAGGAGCTTGTGCTCGACTCGATCCGGCCCTTCTGCGATCCGCGCTTTGCGGTTGATATTTTCAAGCTCGAGCCGCCTGGTCCGATTCACCGGGTGCCCGATCCCGAAGGGCCGGAGGCGTCCACCCTTCAGGGTGCCTATGATAGCATGGCCGCGCTCCTGCCGCGTCCGTGGGTGATGCTATCGGCCGGCGCCAGCGCGGCCGATTTCGAGCGATCGCTGCACTATGCCTACCGGGCCGGCGCGAGCGGCTATCTTGCCGGGCGTGCGATCTGGTGGGAGGCGTTCGAGCATTTCCCTGATCTTACCAGCATGGAAAAAGCCCTCGCGTCCGGAAGTGTAGCCGTGCTGGATCGCCTCAAGGCACTGACGGATGCCAAGGCTCAGCCCTGGCATCGGCACAAGGGCGTTGGATTACTCACGCCCGAAGACGACGCAACGTTTCCCGCAAATTACGCGGAGGCATGAGCGTCGGCAGAGTCCTCATCAAGGTGATCGGACGGCCATTACAGAGCTGGTCTGGAGAATCTGCACAGCGAGATAAGTGGAGTATCTGCCTGAGAGCGGCCAGAATGGCTGTCGAACAGGAGAGACGATGAGCAAGAGACCCCGCCGAAACCACTCCCGGCCTTCAAAGAGAAAGTGGCTTTGGCTGTCATCCGAGGCTACAGGACACTGATTGAGCTGGTGCAGCGGTTCAATGTGCATTCCAACCAGACCACCGCCTGAAAGAGCCCGCTACTTTTGATGCCCGCGTCGGTTGCTGATTAGGCTCTCTACCGCGTGGTGCGTTCCTCCGACGCGAAATGCAGGTTCAGCGCATCGTGGTTGATGGCGCGCGCCGCGATCTTGGGCTGGGTAGTGTCGTGAAGGTTCTGCATTGGCTGGGTGGGTTTCCATTGGTGTAATTGGAGGCGCGAGCGAAGATGATGTGCGGTGCACGGTGACCAACCCGTGGCGACAGGCTTTTTGCCGCCCATAAGAAGCCCACCGCAATCAATTCAGTCTCCCAGCAAGGTGCCGGGTGTGCAATCACACAGACAGGCGGCAGTACCCAAGATCAGGTTTTCTTGGCTGTTCTCCTCGAGTGCTTGATTCCATCTTCTGAACTTCACGATAGCCACGCCAGGAGGTCGCAATGGTCAGTATCGGAAACTGGCGCTCGACTCTTGTGTGTCTGCTTCTGGCCGCCTTCGGCAGTCGATCCATTGCCGCTGAAGCTCCTGTGAACCTGCTGAGACTGCCGCAGGCTGAACTTGCGTCGACCGCGTTGATCGGAGACGGAGTAAGCCAAAGCCGCGTCCTGACCGACGGCGATCCCGCGTCTGCTGCGAGCCTTTCTCCTGGCAGATCTGAGACGGTCGACTTGGTGTTTGGGTTTGCGGGCGAAGCGGTCGCGCCTGAAAGAATAACCGTGACGCTCTCCAAGCGGGGCGACGCAGTTCCGCCCGCGCGCATAGAGGTTCTTGCGTCGACAGTCTCGCCGCAGTCGGGCTTCAGATCGCTTCGCACCAGCTCGATCGAGGCGACCACGGCAGTGCAGACGTTCGCCTTCATGCCAACCGCGGCCCGCTGGATCATGGTGCGTCTGACAGCCGCCAAGGCCGGGCAGCCGATCGCACTCGCCGAGATCGAAGTCCTCGGCCGACCGGGTCCGCCGGCAACGGTTTACGCCTTCAGCGAATCGCCGGCACGCGCCATCGATGTCCTGTCACGGCTCGCGACGACGAGCACAGTATCGCTTGCCGTGAGTCCCGATGAGCGGCTCGCCTTCGAGAGGGCCAAGGCCGGTCGCCTCGACTCAAAGACTCTTGCCGATGTGGCATTGCTCGCCTCCGGGGTCCTCGATGCGGCGAAGCGCAGGGTCTATCTCAGCCGCATCGATGCGCTCGAGACGAAGGCGAAAGCCGCCGTCGCTGCCACGCATAACCCGACCGAGCGGGCCGATGCGCTCCTGCGCTGGCTGCATCGCGAGGCGCTCGCCAAAGGGTATCGCAGCACGCAAACCAGTCTCTCCGTCCTCCTTGATGACAAGACCTTCAACTGCGTCTCCTCGGCAGTGCTTTACAACATCCTTGCGCTCAGACTCGGTCTCGACGTGCGCGCGATCGAGGTTCCCGATCACGCCTTCTCGATCGTCTATCAGGGCTCCGCGCATGTCGACGTCGAGACGACCAATCCACGCGGCTTCAACCCGGCTCGAGACCCCAAGCAGGTTCAACAGTTCGAACAGATGACGGGCTTCCGCTATGTTCCAGAGGCTTATCCCGACAAGCGCCGGGAGATCACCGAGGCCGGGCTGGCGGCACTCATCTACTACAACAAGGGCGTCGAGCTGAACCGGACCAAGCATCATCACGAGGCGCTTCTCGCCTATTTCCGGGCCATGAGCCTTGATCCGGAATTCGCCTCGGCGGCCAAGAACGCGCTCGCGACTCTCGCCAACTGGAGCCTCGAGCTCACGGGCGAGCAGAAATGGGAGCAGGCCCTCGAGATTGCCACCGCCGGTGTGGCGCTGGCGCCCAAAGATGCGGCGCTGGCCCACAACCAGATCGCGATCTGGGAACGCTGGGCGATGTCGCTGGCCGACAAGGGACAGCCGGAAGAGGCCGTTGCAGTGCTGAAGCGTGCGTCGAGCGCCGTGCCGAACAGCGACTGGGCCTCTCTTCAGGCCTGGGTCTACATCAAGCCCGGCGAGGACCTCATCAAGGCTCGCGACTGGCAGGCCGCCTTCTCGGCGACTGAGGCAGGGCTGACCAAGTTGGATCCCGGGCCGCGGGAGGAGCTCGTGAAGTGGCGCGACCAGCTCTTCCTGCGCTGGGCGAACTCGGAAATTGATGCAGGGCGCTTCGACGAGGCCGCATCGGTGCTGTTACGCGGATTGCGTGCGGCGCCTGACGACCAGAGACTGCATCGGACAATCGCTTATCTCGCACAGGAATGGGCGGACCGTGTTTCCGGCGAGGGCTTCACGGAGGGTCTAGCTGTACTAGCCGGGCTCAATCACCAGTTCCCGACTGTTACCATGCTGCAGGAGGCGCAGGTATCCTACGTCTGGCGGCAGGTCAGAACGCTCGTGGAGGCGACCCGGATCGAGGAAAGTCTCGCAGTCGTTGAAGAGGCAGATGACCTGCTGAAAAGTCCGGAAGAGAAGACTCGCTTAAGGGTCTACGTCTTCGACTCCGGTGCCAAGACTCGGATCAAGGCAGGAGACTGGGCCGAGGCAGCCAGCATTTATGGCAGAGGGCTGGACCAGGTGCCTGACAGTGACCTCCTGCGGAATAATGTGGTGTATCTCGCGCAGGAATGGGCGAAGGCGGCGTCCACCGAGAGCTTTACCCAAGGTGCAGCGGTGCTGGCCGGGCTCAAGCGCCAGTTTCCGACCCTTACCGCGCTGGACGAGGTTCAGGAGTCCTATGTCTGGCGTCAGGTAAAGACCCTCGTTGAGGCCGGTCGGATAGAGGATAGCCTCGCGGCAATCGAGGAGGCAAGCGATCTCCTGAAAGGCCAGGACGAAAGGCTGCGGCTGGGCGCGTATATCTTCGATTCCAGCGCTAAGGCACGGATGAAAGCCGGAGCCTGGGCCGAGGCGGCGGAGATTTATGCCAAAGGGCTGCAGCGATTGCCCAGGAGCGATCTCCTTCGAAGCAATGCCGTGTATCTAGCGCAGGAATGGGCGCGCGCTGCTTTCGAGAGCGGCGGTGCTGCGGCGGTAATCCCGATTGTACAGCAAGTTGCGGATCGGTTTCCGGACGCGCCACGCGTCGGAGAAGGCCCACTTGCAGTCGTCACGAGCGCAGTCAGCGAAAAGGTTCGGGCTGGCGAGTTTGGGACCGCTGTGGCACTCGTCGAGCAAGCGGCCGAGATCTTGCCGGCCGACCGAGCAACTCAACTCTACGAGTTCAGCTATGACCGCTGGGCCAAGAGCTTCATGGACAAGAAACAGTGGGCGGACGCCGTGAGGATCTATGACAAAGGCCTGCAGCGACTTCCTAGCAGCAGCCTCCTCAAGCAGAACAAGACCTATTGCCTCGCCCAATCGGGATAGGATGGGCTCTGCGGGCGGTCGCGAGCGAGAGGAACTCTGACTTATATAGCAGGTGCACCACGGTAATTCCTATGTTGCGGTGCCACTTGCTCCTGAGCAGAAATGAGGTTGGCAAAGCTACAAGCGACTGCAAACGCTAACATGAGCGCCAGGCCGATCCATACCGAGGAAGAGTGCGTAAAACCGAAAGTCGCCAATCTCTGGAGGATGGAGAAGGGTTACCCAGGCTACAACAGCGAACTAGTCACGGACTATTTTGGGATCTACGCGGCCTACGCTCACAATTCCTACCCGCTTGAGAAGGAGCGCCTCTTTGATCTCCGTCCCGAATCGTTCAGTTGGTCGCGTCGCGGAGATCCGATCTCGCGCTTCGGAGGCTTCTACGCAGATGTCTATCACCGGGACAAGGAAGATCGTCTCTCTGTGATGGTGGTGTTTCGAGGGAGGCGAGGAACGCGTGGCATCCTCGATCTCATCGTCAATGCCCCGGCTGATTGGCTGTCAAATGCCAGCTATTCTACACAGATGTTCAATCCATGGGACCAGTATCGCACCGCGCGGTCAGTGTTCATGGAGGTGCGTGAGGACGCGCGCAGAGCGGCAGGTGGCCGCCCCAAGGAGTACTATGCCGTCGGCCATTCCTTAGGCGGCGGCCTTGCCCGCCACATGGCGGCAGCCTTTCCATGCACGCTGGCGATCGTATTCAATTCATCCCCGGTCTCGAATAATTTTAGGCTCGAGCAGCCATATATCGACTATAAGGAGCCGAATCTCGAAAACCGAGGAACTATCGTTGACCTCTTTGAGGACGATGACCTGCTGTCCAGGATTGCCCAACATCTCGATCCGTTGGGTTTTTTCAAGAACAGCGACCAGCACCAGTGGTATCGAATGAGGATTCCGGAGGATAATGTCGACCAGCACGGCATCCGTATCGCTGCCGCTGGGATGGCCCGCATGAGCGCGGATTGTCTTCGCAGGACGAACTGTGAGATGCATGCGCCCGACTACGGGCTCCACCTCCCCGAGGCACGGCATCGAGACGCAACCGAGATCAGGACGCTCTATTGCTTGGCGACACCAGCTATTTCGGCGGGAGCAAAGGCGGATAAACGGGATCTCTGCCAACGAGGAGGAAGTTAATGCTCATGCAGCCACGTTTGGTCGCTGCCAGTCTCGAGCTGATTGTCGGAACGGTCCATGCCCAGGACACGCCGCCTCAGCTTAGGATCACACAGGATACGACCGTGACCTACCGCTTTTCGGTTGAGGCTCCAAAGTGGTCTGCCCCCTGAGAAGTAGTCCTCCCTGATGTATGGCTTTTGAGTCGGATGGGGGACGAGATAATGAGCAAGAAACGACACACGGCCGGAGAGATCGTCGCGAAGCTGCGGCAGGTGGATGTGCCGACCGCGCAGGGCCGGAGCGTGGCGGAAGCGATCCGCTCGATCAGCGTGACGGAGGTCACGTACTATCGCTGGCGATCGGAGTACGGCGGGCTGAAGTCTGACCAGGTCAAGCGCCTGAAGGAGTTGGAAGCCGAGAATGCCCGGTTGCGCCGGGCTGTCTCGGATCTCACCCTCGACAAGACGATCCTGAAAGAGGCGGCCAAAGGAAACGTCTAAGCCCCGCCCGCCGCCGCGCCTGCGTGGATCACGTGAGGGCACACGGGCTCCTGTTCTTGATGCAGTCGAGGCGCAGCCGGCGGAAGTTGCGGGCGAACATGGAGCCGAACGTCAGGACCCGGCACCGGGCGGCGGTTTCGTACGAGATCTCGATACCCCGCACCGCCAATAGCTCCTCAACATAGCGTTAGCTGAGCGTGAACCGGAGATAGAGCCAAGCCGCGTGCCGGATGATCTCGGCTGGGAACCGATGGTGGGCATGGGAGATCAACTGCATGCTCCTGCCTGACAGGGCAGCGTCTCGAATCGTCTACCTTCCCGTGACATTGCCCTGGCGTGCGCTGCTCAGTACCCCATCCGGCTCGGCTGGGTAGCTGCTCCATTGGCCTCCCCACCCGCTTTGCGAGCTTTATAATAAGTACCTTAGGCAGGGCGAGGGGACGAGTGACAAGTTCCCCTTGCGGCATTCCGGTGTGGGCCGCTGCGCCCGATCATCCGCCGGATGAGGAGGAATACATGACTACGGATCTGAGGAAGCCTGATCGCCGCACCCTCTTGATGAGCACAGTGCTGGGCATAGGAGCGCTGACGCTCCGTCCGGGGGCAGCATTCGCGGCGGGCCAAACAGTAACGCTCGCGGATATAGGTGTGGGCGATCCCAACGGTGATTGGTCGGGCTATACGAACATGACCGGCAACAAGGTCAACGTCGTCTCGATCGGCAATGGTCCGTCTGCGGTCCTGAACCAGCTCATTGCCGGTGGCGGACGGCAAACGTACGATATCATTAACATAGTAGGCGGCATGCAGAAGCCGTTGGTGGAAAATAAGCTGATTGTGCCAATTGACGTAAGCCGACTGAAGAACTGGCAGAATAACGAGTACATCGCTTCGTACTTCAAGCCCGGCTCCAAGGGGTTTGACTTCATTGGGTACGAGAGCAAGATCTACGGAGTTCCGACAGTCCTCCAGGGAGATTCCTTCGCATACCTCCCAGAGAAGACGGGCGGCGAGTTGAATTCCTACGGAGCGCTGTTCGACCCGAAATTCCGCGGCTACGTGGCTCTTGAGGACAACTATACCACCGCCGGTCAGAAGACTGCGCTCTATCTGAAGTCGGCTGGGCTAGCTGAGATCAAGGATCCGGCGGATATGAGTAAGCAGGAGATTGCAAAGGTCGTCGACTTCCTGATCCAGAAAAAGAAGGAGGGGCAATTCCGGGTCGTCTGGTCAAGTTTCGAGCAGGCAGTAAACCTCCTCGTTAACCAGGAGGTCTACGTGATGGACTGCTGGGAACCAATGGTTTTTGCGGCAAAGGCGAAGGGCGTCAATGCTGTCTATGCTGTCCCGAAGGAAGGTTATCTGCTTTGGGCGATGGCTGCCTACCTCGTGGCAGGCAACCGCTCACCCGAGAAGGTCGAAGCCTCCTACCAGCTGCTCGATTACATGTTGAGCCCCGAGTACGGCGCAATGATCACCAACCTTCGCGGCTATATGACGAACCCGGCAGCTCCCGAGTTCGCGGCGAAATCCGGCAAGTTCGATGCTGCCACCGCAAAGAAGATCGAGGACATCGATGCCGGCGTGAAGAGGAAGTTCGAATCCGGCGGCACCTGGCAGGCCCGCTGGCCCACCAACATCGAGGCCTACGAGGAGCAGTGGCAGCGCTTCAAGGCCGCGTAACATCAACCTCGAGGCGTTCCCATGAGCTCCGTTGGGAGACGTCGGGATTTCGCGACGGTGGCCCTGCTCGGAGGGCCTGTTCTCCTCTGCGCCCTCGCGATCGTGATCCCGCTGGCCCTGACTCTCATGATCAGTTTCTGGGAGCGCCAGATGATCGGAATGCGGCCAGGCTTCAGCTTGGCCTCATACGCCTTGTTCTTCGAGGGCGCACGTTTCTCGGTCCTGAAGCGAAGTTTCTGGGTGGCGGCGAGTTCGACGGTGATCATGTTGGCGCTCGCTTACCTCGTTGCCTATCTCGTCACGTTCAAGCTCCCGCCACAGCGGACCAGGATCTTCCTCTTTCTGCTCTCCGTCCCGTTCCTGGTGAACTATGTCATCAGGACCTTCTCGTGGGCATACCTCCTCGGGCGCACCGGGCCTGCAAACCAGTTCCTGCAGTGGGTGGGTTTGGCGAGCCAGCCCGTCGATTGGCTCCTGTATAGCGACTTCGCGGTCTATCTTGGGCTGGTCGCGGCCTATATGCCATTCATGGTCTACCCGATGTGGTTATCGCTGAGTGCCATTGACAAGCGGCTCATCGAGGCGAGCTGGACTTTAGGCGAGCCCCCATTGGGCACCTTTCTGCGCGTGATTCTGCCCCTTTCCCTACCGGGCATTTTCGCTGCTGCGATCTTCGGCTTTGTAGGGGCTTTTGGCGAGGTTGCCGTTTCGCAGATCCTGGGCGGAGTCGGCTACCAGCTGATGGGTAATGCGATCACGAGCTCACTAGACGTTCTGAACTACCCGATGGCTGCGGCCATGTCGTCAGTTGTGGTCGGCTGCATGCTGGTTCTGCTGCTCCTGTGGCTACGGCTTTTCGATCTGCGCCTCTTCCTTGGCAAAGTGCTCGGGCGGTAGCGATGAAGTCCTGGAGCCGCATTCTTCTTTGGCTATGCCTCGCAGGTGTGCTGGCCTTCCTTTATGCTCCCTTGCTGCCGCCGCTTATCCTCGCCGTCCGGGATCCGACGACCGGGAGCATCACCTTCCAGAATTTCGGGGCGATCCATTCTGACCCAACACTGGTCGGAGCACTGACGAACTCCATTCTGCTCGCGGCCATCATCGGAGTCACCGCACCCCTGCTGGGATTGGCTGCCGCGCAGGCCGTGCGGAGCTTCGGGGTGCCCCGCCTGATCGTCACGGTGATTCTGTTGCCGCTCTTCATACCGGGCGTCAGCATGGGGGTTTCCACCAGCCTTTTCTTCAGCCTGACGGGGATCGATCCCTCGATCCTGACTATGGCCACGGTCCAGACGCTCTGGGCTCTTCCCTTTGCCTTTCTCATCATTCTGACCGTCATGTCGGGCTTCGACATGGTATATCTGGAGGCGGCCTATACCTGCGGGGCCACTCGCGCCCAGGCGTTTTGGGACGTAGAGCTTCCTCAGATCGCTCCCGGGATCAGCGGCGCTGCGATCTTCTCGGTCATCCTCTCGTTCAACGAGACCGTCCGGACGGCGGTCGTGCAGGGCGGCAACAACACCATTCAGACCTTCATCTGGTCGCGTTACCAGCAAGTCGGCCTTACTCCCAACATGTACGCTCTGATGAGCATCATCATCGCCGTCACGCTGCTGCTCATCCTGGTGCTCGTGGCTCTGGGACGCCAGCAGGATCCCGAAACCTAGTGGATGTGGAGGCAGAGCATGCCCGAAATTCTCCTGACCGGCTTCCAGCCCTACGGGGGGCGCCAGATCAACCCCTCGGCTGAAGTCGTGCGGACTCTCGAGGGAACCAGAATCGATGGTTGCACGGTCCGGGGCCTGCTTCTTCCGGTTTCCTTCGCGGCAGCAAAGCAGCCGCTGACCGATGCAATTACGAAGCATCGACCGCTCCTGGTCGTCTCTACGGGTCTGTGGCCGGGCGAGCCCGTCATCCGCCTCGAAAGAGTTGCGGTCAATCGCGCCAGCTTCGAAATGCCCGACAATGACGGGCAACGTCCGCTCGATGACGCTGTGGAGGCGGATGGGCCGATTGCCCGAGCCGTGACGCTACCGGTTGGGAAGATCATCGCCTCTCTCCGAGAGAGGGGCATTCCGGCAAGGATATCGGATACGGCCGGGACATTCCTGTGCAACACCACCTTGTATCGGGCTCTGGGCGCTTGTGAGCGGCTTGAGGCCAGCGCGCGTTGCGGTTTCGTCCACCTGCCTTACCTCCCACGACAGGTAGCCGAGCTCTTGAACGACCTCAGCGCTGAAGGTCGCCTCGAGCTCCATCAGCGTGCCGACCTGGCATCCATGAGCTTGGACATGATGCTCGAGGCTCTCCGCACCATTCTGCTTGTCTCCCTTGACCACGGCTGACCGTCCGAGCAGGGCTTCGATGGCTTCCTCTCCTCTCCTTCATGTTCGCGACGTCTGGAAGCGATTTGGCGAACGCATCACAGCTGCAGGAGTGAACCTCGAAGTCGGCAATGGCGAGTTCTTTACCATGCTCGGACCGAGCGGATCCGGGAAATCGACAATCCTGCGCATGATTGCTGGGCTTGAGCAGCCAGACAGCGGACGCATTCTCATAAATGGTCATGATGTGACTTTGCTCCCGCCCTGGCGACGGGAGCTCGGAATGGTTTTCCAGCAGTATGCCAACTTCCCCCACATGACCGTCGCCCAGAATGTTGGATACGGACTGCGGCGCAGAAATCTCGCCCGGGAGACCGTGCGCAAACGGGTCTCCGAACTGCTCGGACTCGTGAACTTGCCCGGCTTCGAAGAACGGCCTGTGACACGCCTGTCCGGAGGGGAACAACAGCGTGTCGCCATAGCTCGGGCCCTGGCTCCCCGTCCCCGGCTGCTCTTGCTCGATGAACCCCTGTCCGCCTTGGATGAGAAGATCCGGCGCGAGATGCAGGCGCAACTCAAGGATATCCAGAGAGCAACTGGGACTACGTTCGTCTATGTCACCCATGATCAGGAAGAGGCACTAACGATGAGCGATAGGATCGCGGTGCTGAACTGGGGGCACCTCGTTCAGGTAGACGAGCCGCATGCGCTGTTTCGGCGACCCAAAACGAAGTTCGTGGCCGGCTTCTTCCGAGGAAGTAATGTTATTGAGGGCAAGCTCATTCGAGATGGCGGCAACCATGTTTTCAGATGCACCTCATTTGAGGTAATGCTTCCAGACTCAGTCTCACAGCCTGCAAGTCCGCCCGCCGTCGCGATTCGAGGCGAAGACATCCGGATGGGTAGTCCTGCGGGCCCGGGCGACATAGCCTTCGAAGCAATTCTTGAGCGGATGACATATCGCGGCGTCTACACGGATTATCAGCTCAGGCTTGCCGATGGCCAATCGATCACTGCTTCGGCAACATCAGGTCCTGACCTCCCGATCGGGCAGCCAGTCCAAGTAGCCGTGAGGCTAGGAAGGGTGATCCCACTCCACGCTGAACCAGTGTGAGAAAAGGGCAGCGCCTACCCGTCGAAACCCCAGGTCCTGGGGCGAGCAGTGCAGCTTACTGCAATGGGGCTGCGGTTCACGAGCATGAAGGAGCAGCGAGTCTGTTCCGTATGCGCGACCGCGCGACCGCTTGGTCCGGAGTGACAGCTCGAAAGCGTACCAGAGCGTTTGGGCGCAGTTGCGCGAAGGTGTCGATGTCGATCGAAGCGATGGTTGCGATCTTGGGGTAGCCGCCGGTGGTCTGATGATCCGCGAGGAGAACGCTTGCCGTCCCGTCACCGGCGACCTGGATAGATCCTCGGACCACCGCTTCCGACGGCATGTCAAGGGGTCCGGATATACTCAGCGACGGACCCCTCAAGCGGACACCCATGCGGTCATAGCTGCTGGTCAGCATATAGGGCCCAGCGAGAAAATCCGTGACGGCTTGGGGACTGAAGAAGCGATCTTGCGGCCCAAGGACAACCCGAATTTCGCGGCGGGGGCGCGCTGTCACAGGGAGCACAATCGCGTCGCAAGCCCTCGTCTGCCGCATCGATGCTTCGATAATCAACTGAGCGCCCACTGTGACGCGCCCGCCACCAAGACCGGAGCGGAGATGGGTGGAGCAACTCCCGAGCCATGGCGATGTCACCATCCGACCTGCAAAGCAAAGATAGGTCCAAGTGCCCCAGAGGCCTGCCTGGATGGTAAGCCGGGAGCCCGGCTGCAACGTGGCCACACCCCAAGATGGTGTGATCTGGCCGTCTATCGTGACCTTGAAACCTCCCCCTGCTGTTGCGATTGTGACAGGTCCTTCCAAGCACCGGAGAGCCAGACCGCCAAGGGAGACCTCAACACACCCAGCTCCTGGCGCGTTGCCGAGCGCAGCCTGTGCGATCCCGAACGCGGTTCGGTCCATGGGCCCTGACGCGGGGACGCCGTAGCGCATCATTCCCCGTCGCCCCTCATCCTGGATCGTGGTGAGGGGGCCCGCGTGCTCGACTTCCAGCACAGCACGGCTCATGTGGCACCCTCGCCATCGCCGGCGAGATGGCTCGCGCCAACGCGGTAGAATTTGATCTTATCGCCGACCTCGAACAGGAATGGCACTTCGTGCCGCGGTCGCAAAATCTGCGCCGGTGACCGGCCTATGATCCACCAGCCCGTCGGCATCGTGATGGTGGTGACGAGGCATTGCGGTCCTGCGATGAGGACGCTTCCTGCCGGTATATCTCGGACTGGTGAAGCCTTGCGGGGCAATTGGATTCGGTCTGGCACTCCGCCAAGATAGGCGTAGCCGGGAGCGAAGCCGTACATATAGACCCGGTAAGCACCGGCGAGGTGCGCCTCTATGACCCCTTCGGCACTCAAGCCGACTTGCTCCGCCACTGACGCGAGGTCTAACCCAAATGGTGCGTCATAGCAGACGGGTATCTCGTGCAGGTGGCCTTCTGGTGCCGACACGCTCATCAAGGCAACGAGCGCGCTCACATGGTCTTTGACGATCGTAAACTCCGCCAAGAGGGGATCGTAGCCTACGAAGAGCGAGCAATAGGCTGGAACAGCCTCTGTGAAACCGTCAAAGGGATGGGCCGCCAAGGCTTTGTCGAGCGTGAGGACGGCAGCATGGACCTCGTTACTAATGGTTTCGCCGAACTCGACCATCACTCCAACATCGGCCACGGGTCGGAAGCGCGGGTAATTCTCGTTAGTCCCGCTTGTCATGACTGCCGCAGGAATGGCTGGATTGTAATGCCCTCATTGGTAAGTCCGTCACGCAGGCTTCGTGCGAGAGCGACCGCAGTCGGGTTATCGCCATGGACACAGATCGAGTGGGCCTGCAGGCGGATTGGGGAGCCACCACTGGTTGGCATAAGTCCCGATTGGAGAAACGCGATCATGCGATTGGTCACCATGCTCTCATCATGGAGCAGTGCTCCCGGCTGGTTGCGCGGAACCAGCCGACCGTTGGCCTGATAGCCCCGGTCAGCAAAGATCTCACTGTAGACCTCAAGACCCATGCTCCGAGCTACATCCTCTAGGACGGTTCCCGAAATGGCGAGGATCGGCATCGTGCGATCCACTGCAGCCGAGGCCCTGGCAATGGCAGTGGCGATTTCCAGGTCGTCGCAAGCAAGGTTGGCAAGTGCGCCGTGGGCCTTGACGTACGCGACCCGTGTTAGCGCGAGGGCTGCCACACCGCAGAGTGCTCCGATCTGCGCAGCGACGAAGCGCTCGCACTCCGCGGCGCTGTAAGGCAGTTGGCGTCGACCGAAGCCCTCGCGATCAGGGTAGCCAGGGTGGGCACCAACTACGACGCCCTGGGCTCGAGCTGCCGTAAGCGTCTCGAACATGGTCTCGGGGTCACTGGCGTGGCCACCGCATGCGACGTTAGCACTCGTGACGAGTGCCAGCATCGCCGCATCATCTCCCATGCGCCATGGCCCGTAGCTCTCGCCGAGATCGGAATTCAGGTCAATCGAGTCGATCATGGGCCTCTGTCCACTGACTGAGCACGAAAAGTCGGCCCGTACGCCTATGAGATCCCGTCTCACGGCACCGATCAGTAATTAAAGTGGTCCTGGTGGCTCTTGGCAAGCAGATCTCCCGGCGTGCATTTGTGCTCTGGACGAGCCATCGGTCTCGCTAGGGACAGCCCGGACTTCCGACGTAGGCCCAGTGGAGCTTTTCCGAATCGTTCGATATCTTGCCCCAGTTTGTGCAGCAGCTGGCACACACGTCATGTGTGAATGCGTCCAGAAGGCTGCCGCGGGGCGCCCAAATCGGGTCCTTGCCACGGGCAGCAGCCCTCCGGAGCAAGGCTTTAGCTTGGCTAAGAGCTGCTGAACGGGGTTGAGATTCGGGCTGTAGGGTGGGTAGAGCAAGCTGGCCCACGGTCCGGATGACGATCGCGATACCCCGACTCTTGTGAGCCGCCAATTGTCCGCTGCGGCAGCGCTCGCTCCGGCCTCTCCTGGCGTGACCAACGTGCGGCGCTCGGATTGCCTTCGCTGAATCAACAACAGCCGTCCGGTCGCTCGTTCTGCTATCATGAGGTCAGTTCTCCGGCCGCGAGGGGCGGCTTGACCGATGAGGCCGCAATGTCCCGTTCACCATCGAGAGTCGTGATTTGCGGCGCAGGGATCGCCGGCGTCGCGGCAGCTTACCATCTCGCAGCCGAATACGGCCTCGAGAACGTGGTGTTGGTCGACGAAGGAAGTCCTCTCTCGCTCACGTCGGACAAATCGACCGAAGCCTACCGCAATTGGTGGCCCGGCCCTGATTGGGCCATGACGGCTTTCATGAACCGCAGCATCGATCTCATAGAGGGGATCGCGCGTGCGACCAGCAATCGCATTAACCTCAACCGTCGTGGCTACGTGTTCGCCACCGCCGATGCGGGCAAGATCCCTTTTCTCGAGAACATGGCGAAGACGGCCGAGGCGCATGGTGGGGGCGCTGCTCGGTTTCACGATACGACTCAGAGTGCTTATACGCCGTCACCTGAACGTGGGTTCGAAGTTGATTTGACCGGCGCGGACGTCATCACCGATCCACACCTGATCCGTCGGCATTTTCCCTACCTCGCGCCCGAGACGGTCGCGGTGGCGCACGCACGGCGGGCCGGCTGGCTCAGTGCCCAGCAACTCGGAATGGTGATGCTGGAAGCGGCCCGCGCGAGCAACGTGCGGATGGTGAGGGGCCGGGTTGTCGGCATCGACACGTCTGGCGGTCGGGTTCGCGCGGTTCACCTCGAACATCAGGAGGAGTTCCAGAAACTTGCGGCAACGCATGTCGTGCTCGCTGCCGGGCCAATGCAAACCGAGACGGCGCGCATGATCGGCGTCGATCTGCCGATCCGAGCCGAGCGACACTACAAGATCAGTTTCGCCGATACGCTTGGCGGCCTGCCGCGCAATGCGCCGATGCTGATTTGGCTCGACGAGCAGCATCTGCCCTGGAGTGAAGAGGAACGTGCCGCGCTCGCTGCCGATGAGGAGGCTCGCTGGCTCCTTGGGACGTTTCCCGCGGGCGTGCATGGGCGACCCGACGGGGCATCGGCTACGATTGTTCTCTTCAACCACCACGGCGAGGCGGTCGATCCGGTGTTCCCGCTGCCTGAGCCGGAGCACTACGCTGAGATCGCGCTGCGCGGCATGTCGACGATGGTGCCAGCGCTTAAGGCCTACAACGGAGCGCCACCGCGGCCTTACATCGACGGTGGCTACTACATGAGGACGCGGGAGAACCGGCCGCTCATTGGACCCGTTCCGGTCGAAGGCGTCTACATCTCGTGCGCGTTCTCGGGGTTCGGTGTGATGGCATCGTGCGCGGGCGGAGAGCTCATCGCCCGCTACATCACAGAGGCTGCCTTGCCCGACTATGCGCCGGCATTCCGGCTATCTCGGTATCAGGACGCTGCATACAGCGCGCTGCTCACTAGGTGGGGCGATGGTGGTCAGCTCTGAAGGTGCATGTTCAGCTCCCTGGCCCGACTCGCGGTAGCCAGCTACCTTCCATGGGAGTTTCGGCGCGGAGTCGGCGAAGCAATGATGGGATCTGCCTGCCCCAAGATGTTCGTGAGCATCACGCGCAAGTTTCAGGCGGGCGATGTGGGGGCGGATGATCTGTTCGCCGCAAACCTGCCAATCTTGAGATATGAGCAGCATTCGATCGTTGGCCCAGCAATCGGTCAGCTATCCGTTTCCGCTTCGATCGTGCCTGAGCGCTTGTCTCCGTGAGTTGTCGCTGGCGCAAACGCTCCGAGAGGCAGTCGAGCTATATGACGAACACAATCTCGAAGGTGAAGTGAACGTCCATCGAAGTCTCCAAGCGCCTGCGCGAGATAGTGCCAGCTGCGCAGCCGGCCACCACCATAGCTTTCACGGAACCGCCCGCTATTCTTCATCGTCGGACACGCCTTGCACGTTGTGGCGCAGGCGCTCCTCCCGCAGGTCCAGGTCGCGCTCGATCCGGCGGCGCACCTCGTCGGGAATGGTCCGCAGCCGGGCCAGCTTGTTGATGTGCTCGCGCTCCGCGGCCAGCATGGCGAGCTCGCTGGCCTCGGCCAGCCGGACCGCTTCGGCGCCGTCGCCATCGAGGTCGCGCCGCCGCTCCAGGTGGTGGATGCGCCGTTCGTGCTGACGGCGCGTATGCTCCAGAACGTGCGCCGGCAGCCGTTGATCCTCTGCTGATCGGCCGAGCCGATCAAGGGCTGTGCGCGCTGCCGCGAGTTCGGCCTCCGCCTGTTGGGCCTCGCGCTGCCTCCGCTCGGCGCGACCGAGTTCCACCAAGCCGAGCCGCCGGACCACAAAGGACAGCGTCGGCCCCTGCAGAACCAGCGTGACGACGATCACCGAGAAGGTCAGGAACAGGATCAGCCCGCGATCCGGGAACGGCCGCTCGGGCCCGACGGCGAACGGGATGCTGAGGGCTGCCGCGAGCGAGACGACGCCGCGTACGCCCGTGAAGGCGATCATGAACGGGTAGGGCCAGGCCGGCGCCGGATCGCGCCTGGCGAGAGGGGGCACGAGCCAGCGCGGCAGATAGGTGAGCGAGAACACCCACAGGAACCGCACTGCGATCGCGACCAGGCTGATCGCCAGCCCGTAAAGGACCAGTCGGCCAAGCGGCGCCCCGCCGAGGCTGTCGAGGACGGTGCGGGCCTGAAGTCCCGTCAGCAGGAAGATGGCGCCGGTGATGAGGTAGGTGACGAAGTCCCAGACGAACACGGCCGGGAGACGAGTGCTCGAGCGGATGAGAGCCACTCCTGCGCTTCCGACATAGAGACCGGCCACGACGGTCGCGAGCACCCCCGAGCCGCCGAATGTCCGGGGCACCCAGAAGGCAAGGTATGGGGTGAGAAGCGAGAGCGTCACTTCGATGCGAGGGTCGCCCGCCAGGCGGCGCAGCCACAGCATGGTCCAGCCGATGGCAAGCCCGTAGAGGGTCTCACCGGCTACGACGGCCCCGAAGGTGGCGGTGGCTTCGACAAGCGAGAACGAGCCCGTGATGACGGCGGCGAGCGCGAACTCGAACAGGACGAGGGCGGTGGCGTCGTTCACCAGTCCTTCGCCCTCGAGCACGGCCGAGATGCGAAACGGAATGCCGAGCCGTCGCGCGATGGCGAGCGGCGCCACGACATCGGGCGGTGACACGATGGCGCCGAGCACGAAGGCCACGGACCAAGCCATGCCGACGAGCCAATGCGCGGCCGCTGCCACAGCGATGGTGGTGGCGACAACGCAGCCGACGGCAAGGAGCACGATCGGGCGCAGATTGGCGCAGAACGCCTGCCAGCTCATGCCGAAGGAGGCGGTGTAGATGATCGGGGGCAGGAGGACGAGCAAGACCAAGTCAGGCGGAAGCTCGACCCGCGGGAGGCCGGGCGTGAGCGCGAGCGCGAGGCCTGCAACGACGAGCAGGACAGGGGCCGGCCAGTCGAGCCGGCGGGCCGCGGCCGCGACCGCTGCCGTGATCGCCGCGAGAGCAGCCGCAACATAGAGGACCTGGTCCATGATGCTCCGAACCTAGCATGTGAATGAGGCCGCCGGCTGGAGGATCACGATCGCTCGCTGTCCAAGCACCTGGGGCGCACGGCACTCTGACGGACGGCTCAGGCAGGACCGGTTGACCCGCACCCCGCTGGCCCGATCTTTTACCGATCCAGCGGAGCAGAGAGTGCCGGATGGCGACGCAAAGCACAGGTGTGAGGAACCGGCCGAAAAGCGTAACCCCGAGTGTGCGGGCGAACACCGCTGTCCCGAGTGCTTGGCCCATCTCAGCACCCGAACCGGCGGCAAAGTATAAGGCTGCCCGGATCGAGCATCCGGGGAATGCGTATCCGGTAGAGAAGGCCACCTGATCGGACGAGATAGGGGCCGCGCCGCGTTTCACCACGCAATATGGTCGCCATACATCCACGTGTACACCTTGGTACACGGGTGCGCGGCACGTCGAAAGCTCTTGGATTCCGGGCGCCTAAAACAGGCGAAGAGTCGGGTCGGGACTGACGGAAGGGGGAGATTCGAACTCATGGTGCGATTGACTGCTGCCAACACGCTAAAGTCGGTGTGTCGCCATACGGTGTCTCATTCGCCTCGAACATCATGGGAGCAAGGACCTTGTTCGAGAACAGAATCGGAGGGCGAATCCCGTCAGGCCGATCATGCTCCCGTCTCGGCAGCATTTCTGAGCTTCGCGCAATAATCCTGAACTGGTTCGATTGGATGTTGCCCGACACTGCCCCTTCGGCACTGGCCTCGGGTGTGAACGGGTGGCCATGAGCCTTTGGGCGAGGGCAGGGCGGGCTCTCTAGCTCAGGTGTGAACAGCACCGGACCTGATGGGCAGCCCGTCACAAAACCAGGGCTCTCCGCCTCGGCAAGATCATCCCGATCATCGCGACCTCTCAAGGGTGAGGGCCTCCCGAAGCCGATCGAGGCCATCCGTGAGGGCCGCCGGCCCGGGCTGCAGGATAAGCGCACTCTTGATCTCATGCAGGGAGCCTGTGCGCACCGCCGGAATGGCGTCGAAGCCCGGCCTGGCCCTGACCCGTTCGGGCACGAACCGCTTCCCGCACCACGAGCCGATGATCGCATCCGGGGCGGCCGTGATCACCTCCTCGGGGGTCACGATGGGCCCTGCGCCTCGGGCGAGCTGGAGCGGTCGGCAAACACGTCGATGCCGCCGGCAATCTCGATCAACTCTGAGACCCAGCGGATGCCAGTGATCATCGGCTCATCCCAT
>NZ_LN811351.1:446068-450334 GCF_001006805.1 Microvirga massiliensis
CCGAGACGCGCGGCTTCTCGCGGCGGACCCGCGGGGGCCGGACCGCGTAGCCGGAAACTCCGACGATGCGATGATCCTCGCCCAAGAGGTACAGCGTCTCGACCGTCTCCTCGGTCAGGCAGATGATGCGTTCCGGAGGAAATCTCATCGGGCTGCCTCGCGGGCTGGACTGCTCCGTCCGGCCCGCCCAGAAGCCGCCGGGCCAGAGGACGCGGCAGGCCGAGGAACGTTGCGGTGCAGACTTCATGCTCCACAAGCGAGCAGGTGGCCTGCAGAATTGCACCATGACTGCGCTTTCACGTGGCTTTATGGTGCAGATGACTCAGAAGCAGTCACGATTCCGTTCTCCGGGCTACCGGACGGCTCGAGCAGGTTCGGTTTTCGGCCCGGAAATCCGGGTTCGCAAAACGATGAGTTTTCTGACCCCTCTCTAGCCCCCCGTTACTCCATCTTTCAGTAACGCTCGACTTGAAGACTGTAACGCTTTTCCCGAATTGCATTGCAGCTTGAGAAGTAGGTCTCCCAGGCGGTGATTTTCGCCCGTGCGATTCGAGCGTTACAAATCGCGGTTCGGGCGTTACTCACGTTCCGAATCGGACTCCGGGAGGATGTTCGGAACTACCCTCCAGAGCGAATGGATCGTCACAAATTATCCAGCTCTCGCCGGTTAGTCTGATCGGGCCTCCAGTTCGAGCGCCGGGAATGATGCCGAATCTAATCCGATAGGAGCTTCCAGGCTCCTGCTCCGGTGTATCTATACCAAATTAGGTGACGCGCCTTATCGGGACAGCAAAAAGTAACGTCCGACTTGAAGAAGGTAACGCACGAACAGCACAGTGACACGTCCGAACAGCACAGTAACACGTCTGATCGTAGATCAATTTGAGTTGGCGTCAGGTTATTATGACCTCTGGGCGACCTGCCAGCGACCTGTGGGTAGGTCGCCGGCAGATCGCGAATAGGCCATCTTACGATGTCCTGGTGCTTTCCTGGAGTTGACGTGATATTGGGCAGGTTAAAGCCGAGGCATCACGGGACCGCGTCGGCACTCTTGACGGGCACTCGGCCACTTTGGGAATAAAAATCGACCCCTGACCGGAACCAGATCTGAGGTAGGTTCAGACTGCATGCTGCGCGAGGCAACAACGACCCGATGCCCAGCCGTTCGCAACTGCCGGACGAGTTCGGCGCTGATGCCGTGGCTGCCCCCGATGACTGCAATCCGCATCGGTAGCTCTCATGAGCGCTGCCTGACGAACCGAGCGCCACGCTGCGTGGTCGCTCTACTCCAACTGAGGTGGGTGCTGTCGTCCGCTCTTGCAATCGCAGCGCTCTCGCCCCTGCGCTGCAGTCGCTTCTTCGGGGCGGATTCCGCCGGCGCTGCCCTTTATTGCGTTATGGTGGCTGACGCCATTTCAGATTGACGTACTCCCGGAAACCTCGTGGGATATATTTCTACGAAACCTGCTGACGCGATCGGTGCCTACGGGATCTGGATCTCTCGTTGATTGCTGCCGCGCCACAGGTCATTCGACCGGATCGGGAGATGACCCGCAGCGGAGGCCCATCCGCGATCGCCGATCGTCGCGGGACCAAGACCAGAATGGTCGGCGCGACGTGATCTATCGAGGATCGTGGGCATCATCGGAACGGTGGAGAACTTCGCTCCGCTTATTTACGTTGCGGAACATCGGGAATCGAATTGAGATACAATCAGCTCAGTTGATTCGCTGGGAGCGCCCATGTTCGTGCGACCCGCCGTTCTTGCCACCATCGCTCTCATCAGCCTCCCTGCGGTGGCATTGGCGACACCGGAACTGATCATAGAGGCCTCGAGCGGACAGGTTATCCATGCCCGCGACGCGACGGTACGCTGGTATCCCGCTTCCCTGACGAAGCTGATGACGGCCTATGTGGTCCTCCGGGGTGTCGCCGAGAAACGATTGTCGCTTCAGGACACCGTTCCGATGTCGGCCAAAGCTGCCGCGGCAGCTCCATCGAAGCTGGGGCTGCGGGTCGGACAGGCCCTGACGGTGGATGGGGCCTTGAAGGTTCTGCTCGTCAAGTCGGCCAACGACGTGGCGATCGGGTTAGCCGAGAAGACCTCCGGCAGTGTCGGGGCGTTCGTGGCTGCGATGAATGCCCATTCGCGACGGATCGGTCTGCGCGGGAGCCAATGGGTCAATCCGAATGGGTTGCACGACCCGCGGCAGATCACGACAGCGCGCGACATGGCCAAACTCATGCAGCGGTTGATTGCGGAGTTCCCCGACCAAGCCGGCCTTCTCGGTATCCCTGCCGTCGCTTTTGCGGGACGAGTGATGGAGAACCATAGCGGCTTGGTCGGGCGCTATCCGGCCGTCCTGGCGAAGACCGGATATATCTGTGCGTCAGGATTCAACGTAGTCGCGAGCCTGGAACGCCAAGGGAGACGCATTATTGCTGTCGTGATGGGACGGCCATCCGCCATCGAGCGGGATGCGTGGGCGGCCCTGTTGATGGAGACGGCGTTTCAGAGCCAAGGGTCGGGAGGCCTGGACGCGCTCCCACCCTCTGCTGAACCCGCGATAGATCTCAGGCGGCATGCCTGCGGCCGCAAGCTCCCGGACGAGGCCACGGATGCCGAGCGCGCCTGGATGAGCGCCTTCCAGGCGGTTCCGAAGCAGCCGGCCATCCCAATCCTCGTCGGCTTGGCCTCGAGTCCGGTTCCTGTGGCAGCCGCTCCGGTGAAGATCGAAATGCAGGCCGCCGAGGTCCTTCCACTGCCTCTCGCTGATCAAGCAGCCGCAGCGCCATCCGCGCTTTCACCAAGCAGGAGACCGCCTCGATCCGAATCTGAATCGCCGCCCCACAAACGCTTCTGACCAGAGCGTGTCCACACTTGGGTGTGGTGCCGTCGGATAATCTTGGCACGGCTAACGATCGCTTCGGGCAGGCCGTTGGGCCCGCTGTCGAGTGTCACTGCTACACTGGTGAAACTGGCCAAGGACGCAGCGGATCCGCATGATCGCTGGTAGGACGTCTCGGATCAGCGTGCCGAACGCTCATCGCTGTGCCGTGCGCCAGTTCTCGGCCACGTAGTATGAGGCGGTCGAGGCCGCAGGGGGCGATCGCCCGAGGATGTGGTCGGCGGCCTTTTCGGCAATCATGATCGTCGGTGCGTTCAAGTTCCCGGTCGTTATGGATGGCATGATCGAGCTGTCGGCGACGCGCAGGTTCTGCAGCCCAATGACGCGTGTCGTGGGATCGACCACCGCCGTCGGATCCAATCCGCTCCCCATCTTGCATGAGCAGGAGGGGTGATAGGCGCTCTCAACCTTATCGCGGATGAATGCATCTATCGTCTCGTCCGTATCGACGTCGGCACCAGGCTGGATCTCACGGCCGCGATAAGGATCGAAAGCTTGCTGAGCGAAGATCTCACGGGTGAGTCTCAGGCAGGCTCTCATCTCCGTCCAGTCATCCTCGTGGCTCATATAGTTGAACTGAATGCGCGGAGGGTCGCGAGGGTCACGCGATCTGAGCCGGACGAAGCCGCGGCTCTTGGAGCGCATGGGACCCACATGGGCTTGGAAGCCATGCTCGGACGCGAGCCCCTTCCCGTCATAAGTCGCCGCGAGGGGGAGGAAATGGTACTGAATGTTCGGGTACCGAATGCCCGGCCGCGAGCGGATGAAGCCACAGGTCTCGAAGTGGTTGGTCGCCCCGAGGCCGTCTCGCAAAAGCAGCCATCGCGCCCAGATCGCGCCCTTGCCGATCAGCCCCTGCCAGGAATAGAGCGTGATTGGTTGCGTGCAGGCGACTTGAAAATAGAACTCGAGATGGTCCTGCAGATTCTCGCCGACACCGGGCAGGTGATGGACGACCTCGATGCCGAGCGACCGCAGTTCTTCGGCCGGACCAATGCCCGACAGCTTCAAGAGCTGCGGGCAATTGATCGGACCTCCGGACAGGATGACCTCCCGCCTGGCCCGGGCCTCCCGCTCTACGCTGCCTTGTAGGTAGCGCACCCCAACGGCACGGGTTCCCTCAAAGAGGATCTTCGTCGCAAGGGCATGAGTCCGAACCCGGAGGTTCGAGCGCGTCATGGCCGGCTTGAGATAGGCGTTGGCGGCCGACCAGCGCATGCCGTCCTTGACGGTCATGTCCATCCGCGAACCCTTCTTGCTGCTCTCAGTTGACGTCTTGCGTCGCGGGATAGCCGGCCTGTTGGGCAGCCTGCACGAACGCCGCATAGAGCGGGTTCGCGACACGGCCGTAGCGGGT
>NZ_LN811351.1:452216-471379 GCF_001006805.1 Microvirga massiliensis
GCAAGGGGACCCGAGCCGCCGCGCCAGGCATTCCCGCCCTCCTGCCGTGACTCGGTGCGTTGGAAGTACGGCAGGACATGCCGATAGCCCCAGCCTGATGCGCCTTCCTCCTCCCAGCGCTCGAAATCGAGCGGATTGCCACGCACATAAACGAGGCCGTTGATGGAAGACGAACCGCCGATCACCTTACCGCGCGGGCATTGGAGGCGCCTGCCGCCAAGACGAGGTTCCGGCTCGGTTTCGTAACCCCAGTTGTACCGGGTCATGTTCATCGGGATCGAGAGTGCCGCCGGCATCTGGATCAGAACGGAGCGGTCGGAGCCGCCGAATTCGAGCACGAGCACGGTGCTGCGGACATCGGCTGAAAGCCGATCGGCCAACACGCAGCCGGCCGATCCGGCACCGATGACAATGAAGTCGCAAATCTCGATATCAGGCGCTGGCACGAGATGCCCCGATCAGTTCGTACAGGCGGCAAATTCAACGTCGGCAAGCGACGCAAGTATAGCCTGAACGGGCTGCCGGCGGCGCGGCCTAGTTGCATCAAGTAAAAAGAGGCCGTTTTGGGCCCGAACGCGGCTGGCCTGACCCATTGGAAACGCACAATCTGGCTCTCCGGGGAGGACAGCAGAAATCAGTGAAAGCGCCCTGATGTGACAATGCCGTCAGCCGATCCCTATGGTCCGCCACCTCCGCCGTCTCGTCCTCGCTGTGGCCGTCTTGTACGCCTCCGTCCTCGCGGTCTTGTTCGTAAACCAGCGAAGCTTGCTCTATCCCGCCTCCGACCGGCGCACCACCGCCGCCGAGGCAGGCCTTCCGGGTTTTCAGGATCTGGTCCTGACGACGCCAGACGGCGAACGGCTCGTGGCCTGGTGGAAGCCACCCCAACTCGGCAAGGCCGTGATCCTGTATTTCCACGGCAACGGCGGCAGCCTGTGGAACGGGCGCTTGCGCGCGCAGGCGCTGACCGCGTCCGGCCGAGGGCTGCTGATGATCAGCTACCGGGGCTACTCCGGCTCGACCGGAGCGCCGACAGAGGCGGGTCTCCACACCGATGCCCGCAGTGCCTATGACTGGCTGGCGCAAGCCTATGCGGCCTCGCGCCTCGTGGCCTATGGTGAGTCCTTGGGAACGGGTGTGGCCGTGCGCCTCGCTAGCGAACAGCCGCTGGCCGGTCTCATCCTGGATGCGCCCTACACCTCCACGGCCGATGTGGCGAGCCTCACTTACTGGTTTGTGCCCGTCTCCTGGCTGATGCTGGACCAGTTCCGCTCGCTCGACATCATCGAGAAGGTGAAGGCTCCGATCCTGATCCTGCATGGCACGGAGGATCGCACCATCCCCTTTGCCTTCGGCGAGCGGCTCTATGCGGCCGCGCCGGAGCCGAAGCGCTTCGTTCGCATCGAGGGTGGAAACCACACCAGAAACCTGGAGCAGGGCGGGATGACAGCAGTGGCTGACTTCCTTGCGGCGGTTGAGGCCCGTCTGCCGGACCCTTTCTCGGACCGCGCTGGCAGGTCACGACAACCGCCATAGGCCCGACAGTCTCGCAAGGGTCTCTGGCGGGATGGTCGAACTCCCACCTCCAGGCCGCCTGGCTGACGAGAATTCTGGAAAGCCAACCACCTGATCGGAGCACCATCCGTATGGCTGCACACGGCTTGAGGCAAGACCGACGACACCATGCGAAAATGCCCACGGCTCTTGCCATGGGCAGTCTCACGCGCCTCAACCGTGCCAGGAATCCTGAACCTGGTTCTCACACAGCTCTTTGGGGCGCCCCCTCTGATTCCAGGGTCCGTTCTGGGCGTAGTCTCGCAGCGACATCGCGCAGCCGCTCGATCGTGTAGCCAAGCACCATCCGCGGACGATCGCACGAGCTCGGGATCAGCCGGCTCCGAACCGACGACGCGTCGGATCACGGCTGCGAGCTGCAGGTGCTCCCGAAAAGCTGACACGCCGAGACCTACAAACACATCGCTCGTGCCACCGACGCTAATGCCGTGGATTTCGCGAGCGTAGTCAGGGCAGGTCGCCATGACTGGCCAGCCCCCATGCGGTGGTTCGGGATCAATGTTAGTGCGCTCGCATCCGTGCCCCACTGGGCTACCGCATCATTGCAGACCTCATGCTAGCAAGCGGTCGCTTCCGGAGGAAGAGGGTCGCGTTTGTGTGCGGACGTCAAGAAACACAAAGCTCGGCTCCGCAAGATCGTCAGTGTCATTCGCCACCGTAGCGGCATGTTCGATTCTGATACGGTCGCGCTCGAATTCAGCTGACGCTGCGGGTCGCCTTGGACGATCCAGTGGAAGATAGCGCTTCGTTCATTTGCTTTCCGACACTGCCGCCGAGCCAAGCCAATCCCATGGCCTCAGCTGAACGCCGAAGGTCAGGGAGGATAGCCGCAATTCGTTCAGAACCCAGTCGATTAACCGGAGCTGCAACACTCATGGTTCCAATGACACCGCGCTCACCATCCACCAGCACGGCAATGGCTGCGACTCCCTGCTCCGCCTCCTCCTGCGCCAAGCCATAGCCACGCTGGCGGGTGACCTCGAGCTCCACCAACAGCTCCGGGACCGTGCTGGCGGTCCGAAGTCCATCCCTCGGCTTGCCAAGGCCGGCATCGAGAGCAATCTTAACTGCCTGTTCGGTCGGAAGGCTCGACAGCCAGATTTTTCCATTGGCTGTGGCATAGGGGATGATCTCCTCCGTCATGTCCGCCTCGTAGACGAGGCCAGAGCGTCGTCCTCGGGCTGACCCAATCCACACCAATTTATCGTTTTGCACGGCCGTGAGGCGTACGAGTTCCTTCGTTCGCCTCGCCAGGCCATCAAGGATCGGCTGTTTGAGATTATTGATGTTGAGAACAGACAACTGTCTCTGGCCGAGCAATGCCATCCGCAGCGTCAGCGCGTAGCAGTCACTTTCCTGGTTCTGCTCGACCCAACCACGATCAATAAGGCTCGCCAGGATGCGGTGCGCAGCACTCCTGGGAATACCGACGCGTTGTGCCAATTCAGAGAGTCGCATCGGCTCTTCCGCGAGGGCCAAGACCTCGATCACGTTGATGGTCCGCTCAGGTGCGTTCCCGGCGTAACCAACATGCGTTTCGCCCATCACGACACCCTTCTGGTTAGTCGCCTTGCGGGGCCACGATGCCTCGGTCAGTGGCGCTGCAAAATCCCCCGAGACAGGAAGATATCTGTGATCTCTTCACTCTTTTCGAGGAACTCGGCCTCTCGGCGTGCTCCCAAGCCGCGCGGACGAGGCATGTCGACGGAGAGGATTCGTTCCACCCGACCTGGACGAGGCGTCATCACGATCACGCGGTCCGCAAGGAGCACGGCTTCGTCTATGGAGTGAGTGATAAACACGACCGTCATCCGTTTCGTAAGCCACAGGGCCTCAAGATCGATCCGCATCTGCTCGCGCGTCAGGGCATCGAGGGCTCCGAACGGCTCATCCATCAGAAGCAATCTGGGCCGGAGTAATAGCGCACGGGCGATTGCGGCCCGCTGCTTCATTCCACCCGAAAGCTCGTGCGGGTAGGAGCCAGCGAAGTCTTTGAGACCGACACTCTCCAGCAGCTCGAAAGCTTTAGGCTTGAAATCATCGCGGCGCTGGCCGGTCATGTCAGCGGGGAAGAGGACATTATCGAGGATGGTCCGCCAGGGCAGGAGGACGTGCGCCTGGAAGACTATTCCCATGTCGTGTGGTGGTGCATCGGACGTATCTCCGAAGACCGAGATCCTGCCTGTGCTGGGCATCGTCAGGCGCGAGATCAGCCGCATCATCGTCGATTTGCCACAACCCGACGGCCCCACAACGGCAACGAATTCGCCGTCGGCAATCTGAAGATCGATTTTCTCCAGAGCTACGACTGGAGCGCTGCCACGCCCGAAAGACTTTGTCACGCTCTCAAGATGGATCCCAGTGTGTGACTCTGGAGAGCCCTGGGGGCTGCTCTGGAGCATGGGTTCGCTCCCGGCGATATTTGTTGACAGGATGATTGATCACTTAGAATATTGTTCCAAGTGATTTCGTCAAGGCGAAACAAGAAGGCTCCGCGAAACGGAACCCGTGTCACGAGGGAGGGAGCGATGCAGGCTTTCGTGAAGCGCCTGAGTGGGAGGCTGCACCTCGCCGCAAGCCTTCTCGGAGCTTTCGCGGTGTGGGAGCTCGTCGTCCGGCTGCTTGCGATTCCGGAATATATCCTGCCTGCGCCGTCGAAAGTCCTGTTCGATCTGTCACAGAACCTGAACGTGGTTCTGCCCGCGGCCTGGTACACCCTGCAACCCATGGTGCTCGGCTTCCTGATGGCCGCCGTTCTTGGTGTGGCAATTGCTCTCCTGGTGGTTTACTCGTCCGCCTTCGAGAAGTTGTTTTACCCGCTGCTGGTGGTCCTTCAGATCATCCCGAAGATCGCGATTGCACCGCTCTTCATCATTTGGGTGGGCTTCGGACTTCCGTCGAAGGTCCTCCTCGTGTTTCTGCTGTCCTTCTTCCCCATCGTCGTGAATTCGATCGTCGCTTTCAAATCAATCGAATCCGATGTGTATGATCTTGCGAAGAGCTACCGGGCTGGCCGCTTGAGAATCTTCTGGCAGGTCGAGCTTCCCAGCGCACTCCCGTCGCTCTTCGCCGGATTCAAGGTGGCCGCTGCACTTTCCGCAACAGCAGCGGTGGTCGCGGAGTTCGTCGCATCGGACAACGGGCTGGGATATCTTCTGCTCGGGTACAACGGCAACATGAACACGAGCATGACGTTTGCGGTCATTGTCGTGCTCAGCCTTCTCGGGCTCCTGCTATACGGCGCGGTCGAGATGGTCGAGCGCTTGATGATCCCTTGGCATGTCTCGCAAAGACGGGATGAGTTCGCTGTCGGCCGCAGCCCGACGTGATCGAGAAAAATCCAGATGGAGGAACGCCAGATGAAGACATTCACAAGACACGGGCTGGCCGGCGCGATCATCATGTCGCTTGGGCTCGGGCTCGCGAACCCGGCAGCTGCCGCCGATCAGGCGACGCTAAGGCTGAATTTCCTGCTCTCCGGAGTCCACGCCATCTTCTATTACGGAAAGCAGCAGGGTGCGTATTCCGCAGAGGGCATCGACCTGACCATCGGGGAAGGCCAAGGTTCGGTCAGGACGGTCCAGGTTGTGGCAACCGGTAGCGACACGTTTGGGGTCGCGGACGGAGGCAGCGTGATCGCGGGTGCAACGCGCGGAGCGCCCGTTGTTTCGGTGATGGGGATCCTGAACACCTCCCCCTATGGCATTTCATTCCGGGCTGATGCGGGAGTCTCCAAGATCAAAGACGTCGAGGGGAAAACCATTGCGGTTCAGAACGGGGAAGCCTCCCTTCCCCTGCTTCCCGCTGTCTGGAAGGCGAATGGGGTTGATCCCTCCAAAGTCAAAACCTTGAACGTGGATGGCCCCGGCAAGATCGTCGCAATCATGCAAAAGCGCGTCGACGGGATCCTCGCAGGCCTCGAGAACCAGGTCATTGTCCTGAACCAGAAGGGCCTCGACCAGAAGGTCTTCTCGTTTGCGGAACTGGGGATCAACACCGAGGGCCTGACGATCATCGTCAATCGATCTACGGTTGACCAGAATCCGGACCTGGTGGCGCGGTTCGTGCGGGCAACGCGCAAGGCCATTGACCTGACGAAGGCCAACCCTGATCAGGCGGTCGAAGCGGCTTTCGAAGCGAAGCCCCAATCCGACAAGGCGCTTTTGAAGGACCAGCTTCTAGCCTCCCTGAAGCTTCTCGGCTCTCCGAGTAACCCGTCGCTGGAGACTGGTGTGATGGCTCCGGAGGATTGGACGAGGACGCTCGATCTGATGAAGCAATATCAGGACGTCCAAACCGACCTGCCGGCAGACCACTTTTACACCAACCGTTTCGTCAAGCCGTGACCGATCTAGGGAGGCGCGCCCGGCGCGCCTCCCTTTTCCACTCCGGTGGCCGGGCTCGCATGACTCATCAGCTCTTTCCACGGAATCGTCGATATGGCAGCCCGATATGACCTTACTGGCAGGATTGCCGTGGTCACCGGTGCGGCCGGAGGTTTTGGTCGTGCTATCGTCGAGCGGCTGAAGGCCGCCGGTGCAACCCCCGTGCTCTGGGACCTTCCGGCCGCTCTCGGACGGCTGCCGGACAGCGACGCGCCAGTTTATGCGGTCGACGTGACCGATGAAGCGAACGTTACCGACGCCGCGGACGCTCTCATGAGTCGCTTCGGACGGATCGACATCCTGATCAACAACGCCGGGATCGTTGGCGAGCCCCTTCCCACCTGGGAGGTCCCGGTGGCAACGTTCCGAAGCATTCTCGAGGTCAATCTTGTCGGTGCATTCTTGACGTGCCGCGCACTCGTGCCCCTGATGCTGAGGACAGTAGGCAATGGCCAGTCCGGCCGGATCGTCAACATCGCCTCGATCCAGGCGAAGGAGGGGATGGACAAGGCTGCTGCCTATAGCGCCGCCAAGGCCGGCCTGATTGCGCTTACCAAGAGCCTCGGCAAAGAGCTCGCAAAGCAGGGTATTCTCGTCAACGTGATCACGCCGGCCGCGTCCATGACGGCCATGAGCATCGATGCCCCGAAGGAACGTCTGGCGGATATTCTATCGCGTATTCCAATGGGTCGCTTTCTCGAACCCGACGAGGTCGCAGCCCTCGCGCTCTGGCTTTGTTCGGACGAGTGCAGCTTCAGCACCGGGGCCGTTTTCGACCTGTCGGGTGGCCGTGCAACGTATTGAGGTCAAACATGAGCCTGTTCGGACAAGGAGCCGTGACGATCTGGAACGGCATTCGCGAGGAGGGCCGGAACGAATTCTTCGGGTGGCACAATCGGGAGCACATCCTGGAGAGGGTCGAGGTTCCCGGCTTCAACAGGGGGCGGCGCTACATCGCTGCTCCGGATACTGGCGGGATTACAACCGCCCCTGAGTTCTTCACGCTTTACGAAGTGGATGACATACACGTCCTCGAGGAGGGACTTTACCTCGAGCGGCTTGCCGCCCCCACAGAGTGGACCCGACGGGCAGTGCCATTCTTTACGGACACCGCACGGTCGCTGACGCATGTGGTCTTCACATCCGGCTTGGGGCAAGGCGGCATCACCGGAACTTTGCGCTTCCAGCTGTCGGGGGGCCCGGAACGGCTTACTGATGAACTCCCTCAAATTGCTGATCGCGCCCTTCGCCGGAACTATCAAGTTTTGGGTATTCACTATTGCCGGACCAACATGGAAGCCAGCAGCGTTGAAACGGCAGAGCGCCGTGCACGCCAGTCAAGCACCGAGGTCCCTGAAGAGGTGCTCTTGATCGAAGGAGCTGATCCTGGCGCAGTTGCGGAGGTTATGAACACGGAATTCTCTGATGAAGCGCTGGGCGCCGTCGGAGCTTGCGCTATTATTCGTGGCCTTTATCGCCATGAAATCACGATCTCCCGCGACGATCTCTCCAAGTGACATAAGGGACGGAGCAGGGGAGGTGGATGGACGCAGGCGCGTCGAGCAGGGTTGAGGGATTTCCTTCGGATTGAGGATCGAACCGAAATCGATGCAAAATCCCTGAAAGGACAACAATATCCCAGGCCCAGCCTCAAGCGAACGCCCTCATCTGGTCGGACGCAAAGTCGATCGGATCTTCCCGCAAGGCCTATTTCGGGTCGATCATGCCGGGCGAGGAAGTGATCTCGGTCCAGCGGATCAATTTTATAGATCAGCCCGATCTCTGGGAGGTCTAGTGGAACGTCGGCTGCGATCCGGTTCGCAAGCCGCAGAACCCGCAGCACACCGACCTCTATAAGGCGATCGCCGAAGCTGAAGCCGAGGTCGCCCGTCTGCTGGCCGAACCGGTTCCGGTCTGCCGGGCCTGCTGCCTGATGCTCGAGTTCGGCGGCTGAACGATCCAGAAGGCGTCAGAGGCCCGTCACGCTGCATAGGGAAAGGACACCCGCCTCACGGCGGGTCTTATTTTGGGCATTCGCCCAAACCCCAAAACCACCGAAGCATCACCCGACACGCCTGTCACGCCCACCCCATAACTACCGAGCTTTGTATGCCGCGCCCACACTGGGTGCGACGTGGCCTGGGCGCCAGGATGGGAAACCGGCAGGAGGCACACTCACCGGTCGTGTGCTTGCGACTACCCCTCGGGTGAGCCAACGGGCGTTGCTTTCCGGTCTCACGGGGTCTGAATCTCGGCTCACCATTTCTGCATATCCTGCGATTGGAAAAGCCGCACTACACCGTTGCTTCGCATGAGATGCATCTAGGATATCCTACCGCAAGCTGGCGAGGAGACGTTCCAAGTCGCGCAGATTGGCCGTTCCGGTCTTTAGGAGGATGGAGTCGACCTGGCTCTTGATGGTCGACTCCTTGAGCCCGCATATCGCCGCCACAGCGCTCTTGGTCGCGCCACCATATAGGGCACATGTCACTTCTGCTTCTGCCGAGGTCAGTCCAAACAGCCGATGCAGAAGGCTCGGATCAGGAGCACATGATGCCGCACTGAGATCCCGCGCTGAAGCTGCTGCAGCGCCAGCGCCAATCCGGATCGCCGGCTTCGGCGCGCCAGGGTCGCCCGCCCGCTGCACCGGCAAGCTGGCGCCCGATGCGGCCTTCCTGATCGCCACCGTCGAGGCCAAGCCCGACATCACGATGCCGCCGGCTAGCCGGCGACACGGCTCACGCAACGTGTGTGCGGGCACTCTGGCGGAATCGTATGCCGTATGTCGGATCCTGCAGGAACCGGCTGAGAACCACTTCGTAGAGTCGCAGTGCTGGTGTGCCGCGAGGGCCCGGCCGACCCTTTCCCACTTGCGACAGCCGTGCGTGCTGCGGCGAAAGCCTCAACTTGGTAAGACGGAAATAATCCTCGACGATGGCCGCCTGTTGCTCGAGGTTATAGTCGATCAGATCCATGGCTGGATCGAGGACGTAAGGGTACGCCAAGCTGTAGTTGCCGCGGTTCCGAATCATCTCCAGAACAGCAGACCCAATCACCCCGAGACGCAGGATCTTGCCCTGATGCTGCCAGACATGGACCATCTCGTGGATGAAGAAGGCTCGGAGGTGCGGACCTTCCCGTGAGTAGTCGGGACTATAGATGCCAACCGCATAGACTGTGCCCCGTGGGGTCAAGCCGCAATTGTTCGGCTGGAAGGGTATGTACCTCCTGTTGTGGATACGAACCCGTGAGTAGTCTACTGCATCCTTGAAAATCGGCTGCGCCAGTTCCTGCTCGCCCGAGGTCAATGATCTGCTCACCACCAACCGCTCTCCTAATGCAATTGCTAGACTAGCACCTCTGGTGCGGCATAGATCCGATTTCGCGCATAGCCGGTCCGCTCCTCGAGGATGCGGGCCTCCTGGAGTTGCCAGACAGCCTCAGAGGCTTGCCGGAAGCTCACGCCGAGCAAGGATGCCAGCCCCTCGATCGTCACCACGGGATAGTGGGGGAAAAGCGCCAGCGCCCGGGCCGAGGCCGAGCCGCCGCGGAACCGGCGCCTGACCCGCCAGAGATTTATCAGCGTCACGAATTCGCTACGTGTCGCCTCCAACTCGGAGACCTTCTCGACCATCTGAACGGTCATGCCGAGGAACCGTGTGGCCTGCCGAAGATCGTCACCTCGCTGCATCAGTCAGGTTGCGGTCGTGTGCCGGAGAACGTGCGGCGTGACGTCCGAGCCAAGGCCGGCGCCAATCACGACCGACTCAAAGCCAGTGCGTATCAAAGGCGTCCACTCATTCAGGGGAGGATCACTTACCGGGTCGTGGCTCCAAAGCGCAGGCTCCAGCACATCCACACACCAGAAGTAGCATGTCCGGTCGCACAAGATCGGAACTCGCCCAGGCGAGTGTCCCGAGCCCGCAGCGCCTCAATGAGCATTGACCGCAGCATTCTCGTGAACGTGTCCGCCGAGGAAAAGCTGGCCCACGCGTGTGTCGACCAGAAGCTTTTTCGCCTCATCGTGCAAGCGGGCTTGACCGAGTTCCAGCACCAGGCCGTAGTCCGACATGGCGAGTGCGGCCTTGGCGTTCTGTTCCACCATCAGGATCGTCACGCCGTTGTCGCGCAGACAGATCAGCGTGTGGAAGACCTCCTGCACTATGTTCGGTGACAACCCGATCGAAGGTTCATCGATGAGAACCAGCTTCGGGTCGAGCAGAAGCGAGCGGGCTACCTCGAGCTGCTTCTGCTGACCGCCGGAAAGTTCGATCGCTTTGCGGTTCCTGAACTCACGCAGCATCGGAAACTGGTCCATCACCGCCTCGATCCTTTGGCGCACCTTCGCCTGATCCGGGGCCGTGATCCCACCGAGTTCGAGGTTGTGATAGACCGAAAGCTGAGGCACCACATTGCGGCCCTGCGGAACATAGGTCACGCCGTGGGCGATCATCTGGCGCGGGGTCTGGCGCGTGACGTCCTTTCCCTCCAGCAGGATCTGGCCCGACTGGATCTGCAGCAGGCCGAAGATCGCCTTGAACACGGTGGACTTGCCCGCGCCGTTAGGGCCGATCACCGTCGTGATCGACCCCGCCGGGATTTTGAACGAGACGCCGTTCAGGATCGTGATCTTGCCGTAGCCGCCGTAAACATCCCGGAGTTCCAGCATAAGTCATCCTCCGAGATAGGCGTCGATCACGGTCTGGTTCGACCGGATCTCGTCCGGCGTGCCTTCGGCAATGATTGCGCCCTCGGCGAGCACGATGATCCGGGTGTAGAGGCTCATCACGAACTCCATGGTGTGCTCGATCACCACGAATGTCGTGTCATGCTCGGCATTGTAGGCGATAAGCCGCTCCTTCAGATGCGCGAGCATCGTCAGGTTCACGCCACCCGCCGGCTCGTCGAGAAGCACTAGGGCTGGACCTGCCATGAACGCCATGGCCGCATCGAGCAGCTTCTGCTGGCCGTAGGATAGCGAGCCAGCCACGGTATCGCGCAGATGCGTCAGGCGGAAGAACGAGATCATTCGCTCGGCTTCCGGAGCGAGTCCCGCATCGGCTGGGCCGAAGAGTCGCAACAGCATCGTGCCGCGATGCTCCTGCCCCGCCAGGATGATGTTGTCGAAAACGCTCATCTGCGGGAACACTGAGAGTTGCTGGAAGGTGCGGCCGACGCCGAGCCTATTCAGTTCCGACGGCCGCATGCCGGAAACGTTGCGGCCATTGACCCGGACGTGCCCCGCATCGGGCACGAGCTGGCCGAGGATGCAGTTGAAGAGCGTCGACTTGCCGGAGCCGTTCGGTCCGATCAGGCCGAGGATCTCGCCCTTGTGCACATCGAAGGATACGCCCCTGACAGCCTTGATGCCGCCGAAGCTCTTCTCGATGTTGCTGACCGACAGGATTGGCGGCCTCATTTCAGGTGTGCGCCCTGCTGGAGATCGGCTCGGGCTATGGGCCGCGCGATGAACTGCTCGCGAATGCGGGCCCAGATGCCGATCAGGCCTGACGGGACGAAGACGAGCATGACGATCACGAGCACGGCGTAGATGATCAGATAGTAGCCTCCCGTGAATCGGAGGAACTCGGGCAGCAGGATCACCACGGCCGCGCCCAGAAACGGGCCGAAGAAGTAGCCCGCACTGCCCACGATGACCATCAGCAGGATGCGTAACGAATGGGCGAGACTGAAGGAGCCCGGCTCGATGAACTGGACGAGAGGTGCAATCAGCGAGCCGGCAAGTCCGCCATACATGGAGCCAATGGCGAAGGCGAGAAGCGTGATGCGGCGGGTGTCGACCCCGAGGCTCTCCGCCCGGATCGGGTTCTCGCGAAGCGCCTTGAAGGCGCGGCCCCAAGGCGAACGCACAACGCCCCACATGGCGAGCGCCGCGATGACCGTCACCGCCAGCGTGAAGTAATAGAAGGGCAGCGACCGCATGGTCGAGAACAGCCCGAAGTTCGGACGCGGAATGCCGACGAGCCCGTAAGTCCCGCCGGTCAGCCACTCTTCATTACGCAATACGAGGAACACCAACGTGTTGAAGGCAAGTGTGACGAAGGCCAGGAAATGCCCCTTCACGCGCAGGGCCGGATAGCCGAGGACGAGACCGACGACGAAGCAGGCAAGCAGGCCGAGCGGCATGGCCGTGATCCAATGCCAGCCGGCGAGCGAGAGGAGCGCCGTGATGTAGGCGCCGATGGCCATGAAGGAGGCCTGTGCCAGTGAGATCTGGCCGGCATAGCCCAGCGTGAGATCGAGACCCATCGCGGCGATCGACAGGATCAGCCAGGAGGCCATCACGTAGATGATGTAGTTGCCCTGTCCGATGGGCGCGACGATCGCCAGCACAATCAGGACCAGAATCAGGAGAGGACGAAGCCAGGTCTTCATCAGACGGTCCTCCCCTCAGGCGTTCCCATGATGCCGTTCGGTCGAACCAGGATGATGACGATCAGGAGGATCAGCGGCAGTGCAGCGCGATACTCCGCAGTGACGTAGGTGGCGACGAGGTTGTCCAGCACACCAATCAGAAGGCCGCCGACCAGCGCGCCGCGGATCTGGTTGAAGCCGCCGACGATTGCGGCGATGAAGGCGATGAGGCCCAGGGTTTCGCCATTGGAGAACTTGGCGAGATAAACCGGGGTGATGAGGAAGGAGGCGAGCGCCGCGAGCGCGGCGTTGATGAGAAACGTGTAGAGGATCATTCTCTTCACGTTGACGCCCAGGGTCTCGGCCACGGCCGGGTTCCGCGCCGTTGCCTGCATGCAACGGCGCGTGCGGGTGCGGTTGAGAAAGAGCGTCAGCAGACCGACGATGCCGAGCGACAGGATGAGGTTCAGGATATCCTGGAGCGAGACGACCGCACCGAAGACGTTGATCGGGTCGGTTGGGAACATCGCGGGGAAGGGCTGACCCTCCGCGCTGTAGAACTCCTTCACGCTCTCCCTGAGCAGGATCCCGAGCGCAATCGTCGCGATGACGAGCGTGATACCGCCATGGGGCAGGATGGGCTCGACAACAAGCTTCTTGAACGTCACCCCCAGGATGACGATCGACATGGCAAGCCCGAACAGCAGGGCACCCCAAAGCGGCAGGTGGAAATGGTTCAATCCCACCAGCGCCAGGAACGCCGGAACCATGACGAACTCGCCCTGAGCGAAGTTGATCGCCTGGGCTGTCTGCCAGACCAGCGCAAAGCCGATCGCGACAAGCGCGTAGATGGATCCGGTCGCAAGCCCGGACAGCATGACCTGTAGGAATTCGGACATCGCACGTAATTTACCGGGAGTCCGCGGCGACCGGCAGAGTCACCGCGGCAGGTGCCCGCGATCAGTTCGCCTTCGTCATGATCAGCACCACAGCCGAGAACGATGTGCTACCCGCCGTGCCGGACCGTCCGCTCCCACGGGAACGGTGAGGCATTCCAGCCGGGAGATCGTCACCGGAGGCTCGCGGACTGGAATCCTCCGCGAGTGACCGATCGCCTGTATCGGGATGTCTGCCAGAATCAAGATCCCGTTTCGGCCGAAGGATCTGCGTCCGTGTCGAAATCGCTCTCGGACTGTAGGATGGTCTCCGAAGGAGCATTGCCGCATTCTAAAGTGGGGGAATGAAGCGGTCCAATTCCGCGAAGCTGACCCGCGCCGCCGGCACGGAGACGCCAAGATATGCGATCAAGTCACGTTTCGGCGTGAGGATCGGAACGGCGCAACCGACCACGCCCTTCACGAACTCCTCATTGGTTTTGCCCCATCCGCGGCGGCGGATCTCCTCGATCACGCCAAGCAGGACATCCGGGTCGGTGATCGTATTCGCTGTATGCTTGGTAAGGGCAAGCGAGCGCACGAGCCGTTCGCGGGCCTTGGGGGCAGGCCGGCTCATGTAGATCTTTCCGGTGGACGTGCAATGGAGCGGTGCGACTTCGCCCGGGTCGAACTGAAGGCCCTGAGGGGCGGGCACACGTCAAGCAGGCCGGTTTCGGAGCCGGGTCGCGGCCGATGACACGAGATGGCACGCCTGTGGTGGGCCCGACCCGGTACAGGAACCTATACAAACACCGGCCATGGCACGTTGGGTTGACCGTGGTCTGCGGCTCCGGGCGCGTGCTCTTCGACCTGATCTCCGGCTGGGCGCCCGCGGGATCCGACAATGATCTCGCGGCAGACGGATACAAGGATGAGTGGTAATTTCAGACCACATAAACCGCTACTAAGGCCGCAACCCAGTAGATAACCATCACGTATCGAATCCTGCTCCAGCGACATGGGGCAATCGGCAACAGAGATGGATACTTGCCGTGCGCTCAGTTGCCGTCGGGAGCACCTGCCGAAGAAGGCGGCTCAGTTCCATCCAGACCTCCAGGGACATGATCGAGCAGGTCCTCTCGCCAAAGCCGCGCAGAGTATCGTCCGCGGTGTACGGGCCGCCTTCAGCTCGTGGTCGCGGTGCAGCGGTGCCAGGTCTGGTAGGTCTCGCCCGGACCGCCGACCCGGACATCGACGCGGGTTTCGCTGCGGAGGATCATCGAGACGGGTTGGCCGCCGCCCGCCTCGTTCGACGGAGCGGTGTACTGGAACGAGTGGCGGGTATAATCACCCTGAAGCGTCACTCCGCCCGGGGTAACGATGGTCGGCCCGTGGATCGACATGTGGCGACCATCGTCGTGGCACCAGTCGCCGTCGATTGCGTCCGCACGGGCAGGCGAAGCGAGCGCCAGCACGGTGATGATCGCAAGGCCGGACGGCAGTCCACGCGGTCTGGGTCGCTCTGGCTCAGCCACTGGAGCTGTCCACGAGGTGAATCCTTTGGACATGGCGCCTCCCGTATTCGCACCGTCACTATCGCAGTGTTTGCATCGAGTAGCCATGCCCTGCCAGCCTGGCGAACGAATCGGGTGCGTCGCAAATTGGCCATAGTCGATCACGACGAGCGTTTTCGAATGGCGCCCGGGTTCGCCGTAACGGTCGCCTGAGCTTGGGTTTGTGAAGATTGCTAGGGGAACTCGGCCCTCAGCTTTTTCGTCAATCTGGACAAATGGCGTGAGCTGCCCCCGTCCTACCAATCGCTTCTCAAGACCGCTGTCATGGCCGCCGCCACCGACATGCAGGCCGAGTATGACGTCCAGAATCCGGCGGCGCTCAGGCGCTTGCTCGGCGCTGGAGCCCAACTGCGCACCTTTCTGCAGAATCTGCTGCAAGAAGCCTATCGTGCCTCGATCAAGGTCTATCGAGACCTTTCCGAGAAGAACCCGCACTTCAAGAAGCTCTACGAGCATCAGCTCGCATTCCGGAACCAGAGCTATCAGTGGTGGAAGATCGCCGACTACTCATTCAATTCCCTCATGATCCAGGCCATCTGGCAGCAGTGGCAGGATCCTTGCACGGCGGCGGCCGGCCATAGGCGACCGCCGGCTCCCGCCAACGTCCGCTTTGCGAGTGACGAGGGAAACGCTGCTTCGCGAGCTCTACGCCGCTCGGCCTGCACCGATGCGTGAGTGCTTACACCAACGTCAGGATCATCAGCGCGACTGTTATGCGTCTGCACGACCGTCAATGAGAAGGCAGGCGCTCGCTGGTACTGCGCAGAGGCCAAGGCGGAAAGCGCGGGATGGCCGCGGGTCGCCGCTTCCGAAGCCGTTCTGAGGCTCGTATCGAGGCGAAGCGGGGCGGAGTAACGACCTCTGCCGTCATATTCCTGGACAAGAACAGATCTCTGCGGAAGAGAAGACAAGCGGACCCTTCTTGGAGCATCGCCCAGATCATCCTGTCTCGCGAAGGAGGCCCATGCGTTAATCGAGCGTTCATGTTCGTGAATACGGGCAGCTCGCGCCGATGAATACAGAGTTCCTTTGAAACTACATCGAGGTCGGCGCGTTTGTTCACAACGGGCAGCGAGCCCGAAGATTCAGGTCTGGAGTTATTCATGTCGAAGAAGATCCTTCTTGCTGGTGCCATCCTCGCGACCCTTGCGCCTGCTGCTGCCTTTGCGCAGTCCGGCGGGGCCGCAGCCGGAGCCGCCACGGGTGCGGTCGGCGGCGCGGTCGTGGGCGGTCCGGTCGGTGCGGCCGTGGGCGGGGTGACGGGCGCCATCGTGGGCGGCATCGCCGACCAGCAGCAGCCCGAGTTCCGCCAATATGTGACCACGCAGAAGGTCCCGTCCTACACCTATAAGGAAGAAGTGCGCGTGGGCGCGGTCCTGCCGGAATCCGGCGTGACCCTCCATGAGGTGCCGGCCCAGTACAAGGTGAAGAGCTACCGCTATACGGTCGTCAACGACACCCCCGTGCTGGTCGAGCCCGGCAGCCGCAAGATCGTGCAGGTCATACGCTAAGGAGCGTCAATTCTCGAACCGAATGTGGGCGGTCCATAGAGGCCGCCCACGCCATTTCCGCATACGGGTTCGACCGAGCGGAACGCTGGGTCGGTCCCGCAGCGCCAGCCCAGACGGCCGCACTTGTGCCGGCGAACCCGCAGACGCCTCAATCCGAGAGCACCGGACCCCAGGACCCGCGCTCCACCGGCTCGATGAACCGGCCGGACGAGAGCTTGAGCGAGCGCCTGGACCGGAGTGACGGCGTGATCCATCCGCCGCGCGGCATCGCGCCCGATATGGCGATCCGGCCGCCCGATCCCGGCACCACGCGGGTGATCCCACCGCCGGGAACCCCGGGCGGTGACCCGAGCATCGAGCCCAAGTAAGCCCTCTGCACGGTCATGAAAGACAATTCCGACGTCTCGCCCATCGAGAGCATCCTCACGCTCGCTCACGAGATCATCGACGAGTGTCCGTCCTGTGCCGCCAAGGCCTCCCGGATCGCCATGTGGGCGAGCGAGATCCGGGAACGGCGCCCCGGCGCTGAAGAGTTGGCCGCGCTCATCGATGCGACCTGCGACGGCACTCTGTCAGAGATCCAGCGGGACGCGTTGATCAACAGCCTGCGAGTTCTGGTCCGTTTCGCGGGATAGGTCGGACGTTCCAGAGCGCTTGACGTGGTATTCCGGCCTATGTTCGCGGTGAAGAGTTTGCGCGGCCTCGATGAGGGATCGCTCTCCAGGCCCTAGGGCCAGCGATTGATGAGCTGGATGACCTTGCGGCTCTCCGGCTCGACCACGGCGATGACATCGCCCGCGATCAGGTAGCGGTAGCTCGTGGTGGTTGGGACCTCCGAGCTCATGTCCTGCGGCAGCACCAGGAGCTCGACTTCCGGGGGAATGATCATGCCGACCCGCGGCGGCTCGCCCAAATCGGCCTTAGGCAGGTCGGTTCGCCAGGCCTGCTCGCGAATCAGCTTCTGCTTCTCGGGCGGGAGCAGCGCAGGAGCTTCAGACTCGACCACCATCCCTCCGGTCGGCTGCCCGAAGCTCGGGGTGGCGGCGAGGACCAAAACGGCCGCGGCTGCTCCCAATCCCATGCGCGCTGATCTCATCGTGTTTCTCCGGTTCGCCGCCGCGCAGAGTACTGCCACGGCTCGCCGAGGGCCCGGACCAAGCCCACCTGCCCGCCTGAGGCGGGGAGGTGGGGCTCATCGGGTTAGAACGCGTCTCACGCGATCAGTAATCGTCGTAATAGTCGTCGCGGTAGTAGCGACGCGGCGCACTGTAATAGCCATAGGCCGGTTGCTCATAGTAGCGGTAGGACGGTCGCGCCGTGGCGCTGAGCGCGCCGCCGATGATGGCACCGGCCACACCGGCCGCGACTGCACTCCCGTTGGAACGGCGGCGAGGAGCCACATAGTAGCCTCTTGCGGGTGCCGCGTAGCGGTGGGCGTGCTTGTAATGTCCGTAGGCCTTCCCGCGTCCGGGCTGGGCATCCGCCTCCCCGGCGAAGCCGGTAGCCGCAAGGAGGCCGATGCTCAGGGTAACAGCGAGCTTCTTCATGCTAAGCACTCCAGTGTAACTCGCATGAACAACCCGCGTATGAGTTCGCAGTTCCAAGTGGAGGGGATCTGAGAAGCTCTGTTCATCCAAGGTTCATGATGTTGACTCGAGTGCGGCAACATTTGCCAGGGGCTGTTCAACTCAACGATAATGGCATTTGCCGGGAATAGGATCGCGGGGGCGTGAGGAAGATTGCACTCATCTCATCATGCCTGGCGATTACATCATCGCTGCGCGCCCACGTGTCATGCCGCTCTAGGCGACGGCATTCCGGACGAGGTTGCGGATCCCGCACAAGCCCGGAGTGGCCCTGAAGGCGATGTGTGGGTTCTACGATCTCGCGATGATTACCGCGGCTGACCGAAGTTGACTCGAACCATACGCCTGCTTTTGATCATGATGGGGAGAGGAGGGCCGTCGGCCACGCCAACCTTCCGGAGTCTTGGAACCACGGTCCGCTGTGGGCCTTCGGGCGCGTGAAAGTTATGCCTGCCAGCGCTTCCAGGGAGCCGTCGCACAATCCTGTCCTCCTTGGCAAGGAGAGGGCAGGCGGCGAGTGCGGGTGAGCCGCAGGCGATAGTCACCTATGGCTGAGGAACGGCAGGTTCCGCGAACGGCACGGCTCAACTGTCTTGCCGGCTCGGCCCTGTCCGGCTGCGGCCCTGGCGGAGCCGATGTTTCCCGACCGCTTCTACGCTTCGGGTTATGTCCGCAGGAGCCCTGGGGCGGCGTCCCGTGAGCCTCGGAAGGATTCGCGCATTTCGCGATGACGTGACTGTCGCGCTGGCAATTCTCAACTTGCCAAAGCTTGCGCATTCGAATTCGTACTTACTGCGTCTGAGAGTGAGCGTTCGAGCTTTGCGAATCGAATGAAGCATCACCCTCGTGGGACGAGGCCGCGGCGCAGCACGCGACTGGTCTCGGACACGATGATGGGTTTCTCGCCCGCAAAGCTGACCACAAGCTCGTGTTCGCCCAGACCGCGCGATCGCCGCCCCTCATGGTCGGCCGCGGCAAAGTCGAAGAGCGACCAAACGGTACAGCTCGCTCCGTCGGCCTCGCACGCAACCTGCGTGAACTCCGGTCGGTAGCGATACGTCCGTTCCGGCCAGCGCTCCGCAAACCGCTGCTTTTCGGCGAACACGGAGCGGTAGCTGCGCTCGTGGCCATGGAACACCACGCTCGGTCCATAGAAGGCCGATGTCGAGACGAGTGCCACGCGATTGGGCGATGACCAGGCATCCAGATAAGCCGAAGCGAACTTGACGGCCGCGCGGGCTCTGTCGGCAGGCCGGTTCGGCCCCGACGCCATTCGATGGGG
>NZ_LN811351.1:472413-573339 GCF_001006805.1 Microvirga massiliensis
ACGCGCATGACATCTCGAGAAGGCGGGGTCTCCATCCGGTGTTCGGACCATGGGATGCGACTGTGCGTTGTGCCCCGGAAGGTGGAGGGAGCAACTTGCCTCCCGCGGCGACGTTCGTTCCCCCTTTGCGCTTTTTCTCCAGCCCATTATCGACGGTGCACTTGCCTGTTCGGACGTCCTGTTGCCGTGGGGCTGTCCCGAGCAAGCCTAGTCGGGTCGCAAACGCGTCTGAAGCATCCGTCGCGACTTCGCCCGAAGCGGGACAAACATCGGCCGGGCAGCTTTAGTTCTGGTTCCGACACGGCTTGAGCCGATTGTTGGGTTCAGCATCGCCGCCGCAGTCAGATCCCGCATGAGGGCGGTCGACTGGGTTCATTGCGGGGTGCTGCTCTCGGCTTCCGGTTGCTTCTCGAACTCGGCGTATTGTGCAGGGGTCATCTGGGGCAGACGCTGGATGAATGCCACAGCGGCGATGAGTTCGGCGTCCGCGTGTGTTCTGCCGAATGACGGCATACCCGTCATTCGGATGCCATTCTTGACGATCCAGAAGAGTTCCGGCGCCGTCCATCGACCAACTGTGTCTGCGAGATAGGGCGGCTCGGGATTGAGCCCCTGGCCAATGTCTACCGGGTCTTTCCCGGGTCCGCCGTGGCAGTAGACACACGTCTCATTGTAGAGCTTGAACCCTTGGCGAACCTGGTCCTCGGTCGATGGCCCGGGTGCGGCCGCAGCATCCGCGTGGTGGGCCACAGAGCGACGCATCGTGGTGGAGAGGAGCCAAGCGATGATCGGGTTGTCTTGCTTGCTTGCCGCGACGTTGTAGAGGCCGCTAAAGACGAGCAGAAGCGCAGCCACGGCCAGCACGACCCATCCAAGAACAAAGCCGGTGACGACCTTCATGGGGAACTCCTCTGGTCGCAGGCAAGCAACGGCATAGTCCTCGTAACCAGCTCCTGACAATATGGCTTCATGGCTTCGTGGCTACTGTCTTCGCCTGGGCCGAGCGGGACAAGAGCCTCGATTGGGAAAGCACCGAGCAGATCCTGCCCTCTCGTGACTTGGAGGGGTTCATACGAAAGGGGTAGAAAGGGAGAAGGCCTTGGTGATCCTCCCATTTGTGGACCAAGTCCAGCCTTGTCTTTTAGCTTTGAGCGATGCAGGCGGCCTTCGCCGCTCTAACGAGGGGAGGGCGCAATATGACGGTTGGCCCTGTCTGCGGTGATCGTGCAGGTCAGGACGCCGTTTTTAGCAAAGCCTGACCGAACTCATCGGAGACCAGCTCATCCGGAGTGGTGGTTTCCTCTTTGAGTCCCGCGTCTACAGGCTCCGTTCGTTCGACCGAGAGCTACGTCCCGGATTCAGATCAAGCCATGCTGCTGGAGATCGCTCAGCGTCCCTACCCGCGTGTTTTGCTACTGGTCGGGGAACATGTCGTGGATCTGGGGTGCGGGGAGCCTGCCGGACCGCGGTCAGGAATCTGCTCTGGAAGGTGTTTACATGAAGCTTTGGCGGCGCGACGGGTTCGTGCGACTTTTGCGGCCTGCCGGGGCCGCGTCTGCTGGTCTCCGGCTCCGGCGGAGGCTTGGTCTCGCCCAGAAGCGCGCTCAGTCCTTCCTCGCCCTTGTGCAGCCGTTCCCGTTCGGCCTTCAGGGCCGCAATCTGCTCGTCGATCGCGGTAAGTCGAGAACGGATGGCAGCCAGCGCCTGACTCAGCGACTTCGTATCCAGCATGGATCGACCCACCTTCGGACGCGGGCGCCGGATCTAACCCCACCGGGCGCAGCATCAACCGACAGGAACAGGGAGGTTATGCGTCGCGGCTTGGCTCAACAAATCCCGGTGTCACACCGCTGTGTGGGGTCGATCACAGAACCGGCCGGCGAGCCGAGTATTCTCCCGGGTGTTCAGTGCCTGGCCACGATACCACGAGCAGCGGGAGGCTCTCATGCGGTTCAAGAAACTGTTCACCGAGCATCCCGCGTCCGTGGGGGAATCCTATGTCGAACATATGGGCGTCGCCCTGAGCTTTGCCGGCCCTCTGCTTGGGGCCGGGCTGGCGGCGCTGGTTCACGCCGTCCTGCCCTTCCTGTGTGTGACATCCGCAAGCCGCACCGTGAAACGGCTTCACGCCCGCATGATCAACCGCGGACCGCAGTCTTCAGGCCGATCTGCCCAAGATGACCTGCTGGCCTGGGATCCTGGCATCTGATCCGGTCCGCACATGCCAAGGCCATCAGACCGGACCCGGGAGTGTGCACCCAAATGTAACCGGAGACCTCCCGAAACCATCCATGATTATATTCAGTGGCTGTTTCGAGGGCGCCAGCTCGGATACGCGGGTCAGCGTCCGGCGGTTGCGACCGGCGAGGAAACGGCGCCGCCGAGCGAAGCCCAGGTGGTGCCTTCGTCGCCCTCGCGCTTGATGAAGGTGTAGCCGGTCCGATACCAGGGCAGGACGGCGTCGCGCTTGTTGTCGAGGATGAAGTCGCCGCGGTCCGTGCGGACCATCATCACGGCATGGCCGAGGCCTTCCTCGTCGATGACGACGGTCATGCGCATCGCCCGGCGCGGCAAGCCTGCCTCGACGAGCCGTCTGCGCTTGACGAGCTGGTAGTCCTCGCAGTCGCCGTAGCCGTCCTCGGCGAAGTCCCAGCGGTCCTCCACGCCCCAGTGCGCCTTGTCGGTCTTCGGCTTGATGGCGTGGTTCACTTCGCGGTTGATCCGGACGATCGTGTCTCGAGTGGCGTCCGTGAGTTCGATCGTGGCAGGCTCCGAGATGTCGACTGTGCATTCCTCCGGCATCCGCTGGCAGAAGCGGACCCACGCCAGGGTCGGCTTGGTGGCGTAGCTCTTGGTCGCGACCTCCGGTGATAGAGAGGCGAGAGCGCGTTTAGGTTTTGCCTGCACGTCGGCGGCGATCGCCCCGAAGGCGATCGCGCAGGCTGCAAGACCGAGTTTTGCCGCGAAGGAAACGTGCGTGCTTGCACGTCCGAAGGGAGTCTGCCGCATTGCCCCCGACACCGTGTCGTTAATCTCTTGTTCATCTTGATTGACACGGTTCCGCAACGTCACTCAAGACGCATGTTCAGGGTTTGGTCCACTGTCATACCTTGGCAGCGTTCACGATCGCGCCAGCGATGCGCCACCGCACCTTGGGCTGGCGCGCCTTGCTACAACGGCCGTGGTGCAGGGAGGCCAGAGATCTTCCTGACCGCAGGTGGGGGGAGGGGCCGTGCAGCGCACCCGTCACTACGCGGTAAGCGTGGCGCGGACCCGGTTAGGTGATGAAATCAGCCGGTGATGAAATCCCCCCACGTCCACAACGCCGGGCTACGGCCAAGGTTCCACAGTCCAGGACTTGAGTGCGAGGAGCACTGCTACGGCGCGTTTAGGATAAGGCCTGAGGGGCCGCTGGGCTCGATCTCATTCCGCATGCAAGCCCCAACCTCTTGTTCCGGAGCTGCCGTTGCCGAGGTCATACTCCTGGAAGGTGCCGCTCACCCGCTCAGGGCCGTGGGCTGACGGCAGGCGCCCCAGCCCTTCGGCTTTGGGGATGCGTTTAGCGGCATCGCGGTAGAGATGTGGCAGGATGTGGCTCACCACGGAGGTCAGACCATCGAAAGTCGGTGGCGCGGCGCAGGGCAGGGACGATTGCCCGCTCTTCCTCGCTGGTTTTCCAGGGTGGCTTGTGCGGACGACTGGAGCGATCCCAGCCACCCTCGGCTCCGCGTTTGCACCACTTGCCAATGGTTTCGGTGCTGACCCCACACCGTCTGGCCAGCATGCCATGGAGCCTGTGTAAGCGGGTGATCTCGATCCTGACGGCTGGGGTGGTGCGGGCCTGAGGATGGATGACGAGCATCGGGACCTCCATCGCGACCGGGGCGGTCGCGTCATTCAGTCAAGGCGCCAAGCGTATGCTTCAATCGCCCACTGCACCCCGGTCCCAATAAAGTTCCGCCACCAGACGGCAGCCTCGCCAAACATAATCTCACAGCGGGATACAAAAAGCGGCAGCCTTATCCTTTTACAGTTCTCAAACGCGAGCGAGCGGAGCAAGATGAGGCCAGCGGAGGGAAGCAACGCTGTCAGCCGCGCAAGCAGGGCTAGCGTCGCTTCATCGAACGACGGGTCGGATCCGCTGCCATGCCGGCTCGAGGACAGGAGGACGCCCATGATTAAATTCCTGAGTCAGCGTCGCGAGATGATGAAACTCTCGATGCTCGGCATGGCGGGTGCCGCTGCGGCGGTAGGCAGCGCGAGCCTTGGAGCCCGGCAGGCGGCGGCTCAGGCAGCCGCGAACAGCCAGCTCAGAACCGTGCTCGACCGTGGCAAGCTGCTGGTCGGGACGGGCTCGACAAATGCGCCCTGGCATTTCGAGAACGAGAAGGGCGAGCTCGTGGGTATGGATATCGCCATGGCCCGCATTCTCGCCAAGGGCCTGTTTGATGACGAGAGCAAGGTCGAGTTCGTCCGCCAGGATCCGGCTCAACGCATTCCCAACATCAATACCGGCAAGGTGGACATCGTCATTCAGTTCATGACGGTGAACCCGCAGCGTGCACAGCTCGTGCATTTCACCCGGCCATACTATGTCGAGGGCGTCGCGCTCCTGGTCAGGCACGACGCTGAGATGAAGACATATGATGCTCTCATGAAGGCAGGCTCCAAGGCGCGCATCTCGATCTTGCAGAACGCCGATGCGGATACCACGGTGAAGGCCGCCCTGCCTCAGGCAACTATCCTGCAACTCGACACGCAGGCGAACGTGATCCAGGCAATCGACTCGCGGCGCGCGGACGCCGCAGCAGTCGACCTCTCGACCGTCCAATGGATTACCAAGCGCCAGCCGGACCGTTACGCGGACGCGGGTAAGAAATGGTACTCCATGCTTTATTCCGCCGCGTTGCGCCAGGGAGATCCGGATTGGCTGCGGTTCGTGAATACCACCTTTGAGGTGGCGATGTACGGGCACCAGAACGCGATCTACGACAAGGCCCTGCAGGACTTCTTCGGCCTCGAGCCACCCGTTCGGGAGCCGGGGCTGCCAAGGATCTGATCCGCCCTTCAGCGACGGGGCTTCCGGAATCCGGAGCCCCGCGCCAAGATGGGCGCGATGAACTACGACCTTAATTTCAATCTCGTCTGGCGGCACTTCGACAAGCTCGTCGACGGACTGATCCTGAGCCTGCAGCTCGCGGCGATGTCGATCGGCATCGGCATGGCAATCGGGCTCGTTCTGGCGCTCGCCTATGTCGATGGCAACCGCTGGGTCCGGGCCGCTATCACGGGCTACGTCGAATTCATTCGCAACGTCCCGCTCCTTCTCCTTGTTTATCTCGTCTTCTATGGGCTCCCAACCGTCGTCGATATCCGCTACGACGCCGCTACGTCTTTCGTGGCGACACTGTCGATCTATGGCGGTGCCTATCTCGTGGAGGTCTTACGCGCTGGCCTTCAGGCTGTTCCCCAGGGCCTGATCGAAGCCGGCAAGGCGATTGGCCTCACGCCACTCCAGCGGCTTCTCTCCGTGCGGCTGCCGACGGCGCTTCGCATTGCGCTACCATCCCTCAGCAACACCTACGTGTCGCTGTTCAAGGACACTTCGATTGCCTCCGTGCTGGCAGTGCCGGAACTCACTTATCGCGCACAGTGGATCAACGTGAATACATTCCGCATTGTCGAGGTCTACGCGATTGCGACCCCGGCCTATCTCGTCACGGGATATGCCATTCTCTTTCTCCTGCGCCTGCTCGAGCGGCGCTACGCGGTCACCCGGTGACGTGCATGGAAGCGGCACTCCAGTCCCTGCCGTTCCTGCTCGACGGACTCCTCGTGACGCTGCGGGTCTCCGCACTGGTTGTCGGCATGTCGTTGGCAATCGGCATCCTGCTCGGCACGGGTCTCACCTTTGGCCCGTGGATCCTGCGCTGGCCGATCCGATTCTACAGTGACGCGATCCGCGGCATCCCGCTCCTCGTGCTGATCTTCTTTGTGTATTACGGGCTGCCTGCGATCCAGGTGAACCTCGACAACGTTGCCGCGGCGGTAGTGGCGCTGACCGTATTCAAGACCGCACAGGTCATCGAGATCACCCGGGGCGCGTTTCAGTCGATCCCGAAAGGTCAGATGGAGGCCGGCAAGGCCATCGGCCTGGTGTTCTGGCAGCGCATGGCCTATGTACTGGTTCCCCAGGCGACGCGCCGGTTCATCCCACCCTTCATCAACAGCGTCGTCGACGCCGTGAAGGGCAGCGCCCTGGTCTCGCTGCTCGGCGTCATCGATCTGATGCAGGCGATCCAACAGGTGATCGGCCGGACTTATGAACCGCTGCCACTCTACATCACCGGCGCGCTGATCTACTTCGCGATCAACTATACTCTGTCGCTCCTGGCCCGCCGCCTGGAAGCGCGCTTTGCTTACATCCGGGAGTGAACTCGTGATCGAACCCGACCGCGCACCGATCGTGAGCATTCGCGGTGTGACCAAGTCTTTCGGCCCCAATCAGGTGCTCAAAGGTGTCGATCTCAACGTGCGGCGGGGCGAGGTCGTGGCGATCATCGGCCCCTCCGGGAGTGGCAAGACCACGCTTCTGCGCTGCATCAACTTCCTGGAGGAATATGACGGCGGCTCGATTACCGTCGATGGTGTCGAGGCCGGCTATCGCGATGGGCCGGAGGCGCGCAATCGACGGCGGCGCTCGGAGCGGGAGCTGTCGCGGCTGCGAGCCGATACCGCGATGGTCTTCCAGATGTTCAACCTCTTCCCGCATCTGACCGCAGCCGAGAACGTGATGCTCGGGCTGCGCAAGGTGCGCGGCCAGCCCAAAGCCCAGGCCCGCGAGATCGCTCATCGCTGGCTTGCCCGGGTCGGGCTCGCCGACAAGGTCGATTTCCTGCCATCGCAGCTTTCGGGCGGCCAGCAGCAACGTGTCGGCATCGCCCGCGCGGTCGCCATGGATCCGAAGGTTCTGCTTCTCGATGAGGTCACCTCGGCACTCGATCCGGAACTCGTCGGAGAGGTTCTCGACGTCGTGATCGAACTCGCCGAGGAGGGCCGCACCATGATCCTCGTCACCCACGAGATGGCCTTCGCGCGCGAGGTCGCGAGCCGGGTCGTCTTCATCGACGCGGGTCAAATCCAGGCCGAGGGCGCGCCCGCCGACATCTTCGACCGCCAGCCGAACGAGAGGCTGAAGGCATTTCTCGCCCGCTTCGTCGCCTTTCACCGGAGCGCGCGAGCGCGGCACGAGGCACAGACAAGACAGGAGACGACCTGATGGCCCCGAACCGTCCCGATATCAGACCGTCGTTGGGCCTGCGACCGATCATCAATGTCTCAGGGACGATGACGGCACTTGGCGCCTCAATTGCCGTACCCGAGGCGATCGAGGCCGTCTCGCGCGTCCTGCCGGAATTCGTCGAGATCAACGATCTCCAGCGTAAGGCCTCGGCGGTGATAGCCCGCCTCACTGGCGCCGAGGCAGGCTATGTCACGGCAAGCGCCTCTGCAGGCATCACCCTGGCCATTGCCGGCGCTATGACCGGGGCGGATCTCGCCAAGATTGAACAACTGCCGGATGCCTCGGGAATGAAGGACGAGGTGGTGATCCTCACCGGACATCTCGTCGGGTATGGCGCGCCGATCAAGCAGGCAATCCGGCTTTCCGGCTCCAGGGTCATTTCCGTCGGACAGGTTACCATGGTCAGGAGCTACCAGCTCGAGGGTTCCATCACGGAGCGCACCGTTGCGGCCCTCTATGTCGTGTCGCATCATGCCGTGCAGTACGGGCAGATTCCACTCGCGGAATTCTGTCGCATCTGCAATGCCCGCGGCGTGCCGGTCATCGTCGATGCCGCTTCCGAGTATGATCTGAAGGGTTTTCTGGCGGCAGGCGCGGCCGCCGCAATCTACAGCGCCCACAAGTTTCTCGGCGGACCGACCGCCGGCATCGTCGCCGGGCGCAAGGACCTTGTGCGCGCCGCCTTTCTGCAGAACCACGGGATCGGGCGTGGCATGAAGGTCGGGAAGGAGGGCATCGCCGGCACCATGGCGGCCCTGCAGGCTTGGGAGACCCGTGACCACACCACTATTCGCGAGCGCGAGCGCGAGCACCTTACCTTATGGCTCGACCGGCTCCGAAACGCACCGGGCCTGCACGCTCGTATTGTGGGCGATCCGACGGGAAACCCTCTTGATCGGCTCGAAGTAGCAGTGAGCCCAAGTGAAGCCGGCACAACGGCTTGGATGCTGGCTGCTGAACTCGCCAGAGGTGATCCGCCCATCATCGTGCGCGACCATGAAGTAGCAAACGGACATTTTTTCCTGGATCCCTGCAACCTTCATCCTGGAGAAGCAGAGATTGTTGTCGACAGGATCGTCAGCACCTTACGCGCACTGCAAGGGCAACCAATCCAGGACGTCAGCACGCTCGAAAGGCGCCGTTTCGCTGCGTTGAGCCAATGGCCGGATTAAAGAGACACGGCCGGATGGCCCGTATTATGGAGTGACGCTGATCCAGTCTGTCCGTGCCGGTGTCGAAGACCAAATATTGATCCGGCCCCACTGTCTTGGCTATAGCCCCGCGCCAGCTCAGGGCATGGGAGGAGGCCATCTGCAGGACGGCCAGAAGAACTCTGCTTAGATCCAGCGACGGAACAGATCGGCGAAGAAATAGAGGCCTATGGTCCAGGGTCTACACGGCCTCATCCTGCTTCCACCAATTGTTTGCTTGTCGGCAGAGGCTGTCGCTCGTCACGCCTTGGCGGCTTCGTCGGTGCGCTATGGATGCGCTGCCTGATGTGCTCGACGATGCGCCGCGCCTCCTCGGCGATTCCCAACATGGTGCCCGCCCGGCGCGATCTGGGGGATTCCAGGCCGGCGAAATAGAGGCCCGGCAGGGCTGTGATGCCTTCCTGGTGCATCGGCTGACCCCGCCCATCAAGCACGCCCGGCAATCGCACCCAGCTGAAATCACCCGTGAAGCCGGTGCACCAAATCACCGTCGTGAGGCCACTCTGGCCCGGATCGAGGGACAGGATCGGCGGGTCCGGAAGGCGCGGGGCGACGGTCTCCGCCGGGTCCTCGATCGCAGCCGGAGCCTCGAAACCATGCCGGGCAATGTAGTCATCAATCTTGCGCTTGACCTTGACCGAGGCCTCGTCGGCGAAGCGGATGTTGTCCTGCAGATCGTCTGCGAATGTGAGGCGGCCGTCTTCGACGCCCGTGAGTCGACCCAGCAGCACGACCCCCTGCGCACTGAGCGACTGCAGGCTGATCGTGCGGATCGCTCCAACCAGCGGCCGGGATTCGATGCGGCCCGAAGGCTCCATCTGACGCGGCACGTCGAACAACCCGCTCTGCTCGAGCCAGACAAAGATGTCCTTTCCTCGATACTGCCGCGGCATGCGCCCAGCACGGGCCGTTGCCAGGAAGACGGTTCGGCCCGCTTCGATGAGGTCTTGGGCGATCTGGCCACCGGACTGGGCGCTCCCAACGACCAGAATCGCTCCTTTGGGAAGCGCTGCCGGGCTACGGTAATCGCAAGCATCGATCTGCAGCAGGTTTGCCGACAGTGCGGCGGCCGCAGCCGGCCGGCGGGCGCGGTTCTGGCTGCCGCTCGCGATCACCACATGGCCCGCGCGCAGCGTGCCGCGCGGCGTGGTCAGGCAGAAGAGGCTATCCTCTTCGTCGCGAGCCAGTTTGAGCACTGGGGTGTTCGTCTCGACCGGGAGGCGGTTCCGTATTGCGAAGTCCTCCAGGAGGGCCACGAACTCATCGCGCGTCATGAAGCCATCCGGGTCGGGACCGTCGTAGGTGTCGTCCGGCATGAGAGTCTGGATCTTCGTCGAGTTCATCCGGAACGCGTCCCAGCGCTGGGTGCGCCAAGTGGCGCCGATCCGATCGCGCTCCAGCACGCGGTGCCGTAATCCCGCCCGAACCAGGGCGTGGCTGACGCCCAGCCCGGCCCAGCCAGCGCCGATGACGACGGCATCGAGCATGGCGCCATCCGCCACCATGGGCGCGAGGGTCGAGATCGAACGTTTGGCTCGGCTCATGCGGTCAATAGCGTTCATTGGGCCTCCGGCGATGCGCGCTCGATGCCTTGGCTATTCATTCTACGGGCAAGGAGCGATCGCGACGTCGGAATCCTGGCGAAGTCCTGGGGCGCGATCAGTGATGTCCATCACGCTGGCGAAACTCTGTGGTGCTGGCGGAGAGTGCACCTGCCGCTTGGGATGGCGCAGCGCAATTCAAGCGGGCCTGTGGTTCGAACCGGCTCGAATACCTAATTTGAATAAAGCAGACCTCAGTGTTTGTAGCGCAGGATTACGGCCTTGCCACATCTTAGCTAAAGTCAGACTATATCGTTGCGGAGGCTGAGATGTGGCGATCGTCGGCGGTCCCTTCCTGTACTTCGCTCGAATTTTCGCCGGACATCGCTCATGTTCTTGGTGAGGAGCTGCCTGCGCGAATCATTTCAAACCGAGTCGTCGCCAAGACGGTCGTGATATTGGTGTGCGCTTCGCCTCACGCTTATGCAGCTTTGATGCCTGCTTTTGTGAGCCGGTGGCCAGCTCGTATGAAACGGCCGTCTCGTCCTCGGGGCCAACCTCGCCCCCGGCGCCGATTCATCGGACGCGAGTTGACAAAATCGGAAGGCAACTAGAAAGGACGCTCGTCCATGACCTCCCTCCGCAAGCTATGCCGTACGAGAGATCACAAGTTCGGGCATTTCATTGTAGAGTTCGCGACGCCAGGGATCGGCCACATCTTGAAGAATGCAGGATGTGATTTCGTCCTCTTTGACACCGAGCATTCAGGGTTCGGGTTCGAGACCATCAAGAACGCTATCCGCTACTTTGAGGCGGCAGATCTGCCTGCCGTCATCAGGGTTCCCTCAAAGGCGTATGACCAGATGGCCCGAGCTGCGGACATGGGAGCAGAGGGGGTCATGGTGCCAATGGTCGACACGCCAGAGGAGGCCCGCGAACTCGTCGCGAACATAAAGTATCCGCCGGCGGGACGGCGGGGCGTGGCGCTCGGGGTCGCCCACGACAACTACGCATCAGGAGGGATCGTCGGAGAAAGGCTCGAGACTGCCAACCAGCGGATCTGTCTATTTGCCCAGATTGAGACAGCCTCCGGCGCCAAGCACGCCGACGCAATCGCTGCTGTGGACGGTGTCGACTGCCTGTGGGTGGGCCATTTCGACCTGACGGCTTCGCTCGGTGTTCCCGGCCAGTTCGACCATCCGCTGTTTCTCGAGGCCATCGACGGCGTGGTGGCGGCGTGCCGCAAGCACAAGAAGGCGCTTGGGCGCCTCGTGCCCGATGCGGCGACCGGGGTGGATTATGCCGCCAGGGGATTCGACTTCTTGTGCTGGTCGGGCGATGTCTGGGCGCTGCAAGCCGCGATCCGTAATGGGATCGATACGATGCGCGCCGGAATCGAGGCATCTCTTTCCGGTACCCAGGCCCGTGCAGAGGGAGGCTGACATGGCCCCCTTCCGTGTCGCGCTGAGTGGCGACTTTCTCCGAACGGACGGCACTCCGGCCTATCCGATGTTCGACTTGTCGCCGTTGGCGAACACACCAGACCTCGAGTTCGCATACGTGAATCCGTTAGACGGGGTCATGCAGGCAGACGACCTCGCGGACTTCGATGCTCTTACTCTGCTGGCACCGCGCTTCGATGAGCGGAGCATTGGCTCGAACAACCGGCTCGCTATCGTCGCCCGGTTCGGGGTGGGCTACGATAACGTCGACGTAGAAGCTTGTACTGCCGCGGGTATCGCTCTGGTGATCACGCCCGACGGTGTACGTCGGCCCGTGGCGGTGGCCGTTCTCACGTTTATCCTGGCACTCGCGGGAAAGCTCCTCACGAAGGACCGGCTCACCCGTGAGGGGCCGGCAGGCTGGGCGCGTCGCAGCGCTCATATGGGAATGGGGTTGACGGGACGAACGCTGGGGCAGCTCGGCATCGGCAATATCGGCGCGGAGGTCCTCCGCCTAGCCGCTCCGCTGGGCATGCGGTTCATCGCACATGACACCTTCGTCTCGGCAGAGCAGGCCCGCGCGCTCTCCGTCGAACTGGTCGATATCGAGACGCTCTTTCGGGAAGCGGACTTCCTGTCCATCAGCGTGCCGCTCAACGACGACACGCGAGGGCTCGTCGGCAAGCGCCTCATAGGACTGATGAAACCGACGGCCTACCTGATCAACACGGCGCGCGGGCCGATCGTAGACCAGGCCGCGCTCACGGAAGCCCTCGAAGCTGGCGAGATTGCAGGCGCAGGCCTCGACGTGTTCGAGGCGGAGCCGACGCCTGTCGACGAACGCCTTCTGGCGCTCGAGAACGTCATCGTGACGCCGCACGCCCTCTGCTGGACCGACGAATGCTTTGCCGGCAATGGCGCGGCGGATGTCCGGGCCGTGCTGGAAGTGCGGCATGGCCGCGAACCAGCGGGAGTGGTCAACAAGGCGGTCCTTTCCGATTCCCGCTTTCGCGCACGGCTCGCCTCGTTGGCAGCTGGATCCAGAACTTTTCAGGAAATCGCGTCACCGAGTTCCTCTGTTTCACCATAAGGAGCAAGTCCGAGTGAGCTTGCACGTCAAGCATCAACAACAGAGAGGGAAGAGGCGACCATGGACGACCGTCAGAAACGCGACTTCGATGCAGCACTGTCCGCTGAAGTCGATGCATTCCTCCGAGGCGAGCCGACACGGCGCGACTTCGTCAAGCAGTTTGGCCAGATGGCGGGGATGATCGCAATCGGCGAAGGATTGGTCCCGCTCTTTGCCCAGCAAGCTCTCGCGCAGGCGGCCGTGGATCTTGCAGATCCCAGCACCCCGCTAGGTCAGGCGCAGGCTGCGGTTATCAAGGCGTCCACCGAAGGCCCAGCCGACGGATCCGCCTACCGGGCTGCGCAGGCCGCCAAGAAGTACAAGGGCGCGACGCTGAACATGACTTACGAGGCCGGCCTGCAGGCGCTCGATCCCCGCAACTTCTCGGGGCCGGTCTGGGAACAGCTCACGGGAATCAAGTCGAACGTCATCGAGTTATCCCACCCCGACCAGTACTCCAAGCCCATCGCCGAGCACATCGCCAATTCGGGCGCCTACGATATTCTCGACATCGAGCCGGCCTGGACACCTTCCATGGCAGATGGCGGAGTGATCCAGCCTCTCGACGACTATATCGCGCGATATATGAACAGGGCCGACCTGGACGACTACCATCCGCTCTACAAGGCTCTTCCCACCTACAAGGGTAAAATCTGGGGCTTCTTCGACGACGGAGACATGTTCGCGCTCTACTATCGCAAGGACATATTCGAGGATCCCAAGCTCAAGGACGCATACCAGAATAAGTTCAACAAGCCCCTGGCCGTCCCGACGACCTGGGAAGATTATGCCCAGGTCGCCCAATTCATCACGGATCAGATGGCGCCCAGCGTTTACGGGGCAGCTCACTTCCGCAAAGCCGGGTCTCCAGGCAATCAGTTCGATTTCCTTCAACAATACCGCGCGAATGGCGGCGTCTTCTTCGACGACAACATGAAGGCTCAGCTCAACTCACCGGCAGGTCTCAAGACCTTCGAGAACATGCTGGCCGCCAACAAGGCCTCGATACCCGGGAACAATGATCTGGATGCCGTTTCCGTCTGGGTCGCATGGCTCCAGGGCAAGGTCGCGATGATCTATTCGTGGCCTCCCACGGGTCGCATGAGCGCGAACTACTCCCAGAGCGCGAAGGCGATCAACTTCGTGCCGCAGTCAATGGTGGCCGACAAGGTGGGCTATGCGCTCGTACCCAGAAACCCGGAGCACGCCACGGGCTACAACAAGGCGCTCGCCGCAGGCAGCTCCAATGCCGAGGCCGCATATCTCTTCATGCAATGGGCGACGTCTCCGCCGGTGTCGCTGGCCCGCTGCATGCTTCCCTACTCGCTGCGCGACCCTTATCGGCTCTCTCACTTCAAGTCGCCGCTCTACCAGTCGCTGTGGCCAACGGCGAAGGAGTACCTGTCCAATCTCTCCAATTCCGCCAACAAGGGGCTGCTCGACATGATCTTGCCGGGTTGGCAGGATTATGCGCTCAGCATCGACCGGATGTGCACGTCCGTCTGGGCCGGCACGGATCCGAAGGCCGCGCTGCAAACGGCCGCCGCAGAGTGGGATGCTACGACGAACCGCTTGGGAGTCGAGAAGCAAAAGGCCTTTTTCGCCGAGTACAAGAAGCTCCCTGGCTCTTCGGCCGACCACACCGTGGAGGCCCTGGGAATGGCCGTGAAGCTCGACTGACGTAAGCGAGAGGGAGTTGTTCCCGCCGCTTTGCAACTCCCTCTCCATGGCCTGGCAAGCAGCAGCATGGCGGAGACGCGAGGGATGAGCGCACATTCCGAGGCAGTTGACCTGCAGCCTCCTCGCCGGGAACACCGAGGCGTGCTCGAGTGGATGGACCGGCAGTTCAAGTGGCTGCTGGTACTTCCGGCCATCATCTTGATCTTGGCCCTCTCGATTTATCCGCTCCTGTTCTCGGTCTGGGTATCCTTCGTCAACTATGATTTCACCGTCCCGGGACATGAGTTTGTGGGTCTTGGCAACTTCCTGCAGGTCGTGAACGATCCCGTGGCGCGGTGGTCCGTTGTCGTCACGGTGATTCTATCAACGGCGAGCGTCGTCTGCGAGTTCGTGCTCGGGCTCGCCCTGGCACTTGCCATGGTGAAGCCGTTCCGGGGCCGCGGTCTGGTGATGTCGATCATCATCGTGCCGCTCTTCATCAGCCCGGTCATCGTCGGCCAAGCGTGGGCGCTCCTGCTCCAGCGGCCTTTCGGACCGACCAATTACCTCCTCGGCAAGCTGCTGGGGACCGATGTCACGATCAGTTGGCTGACGCAGACACCCTGGAACTTCATCGCCCTGGTCGTGGCTGATACTTGGCAATGGACGCCCTTCATGTTCGTCATTCTGCTTGCAGGACTGACGAGTGTGCCGCAGCACATCTATGAGGCCGCCGAACTCGACGGCGTGGGCTGGTGGGACACGTTCTTGTTCATCACGGTTCCGCACATTGCCCCGATGATGCTTCTCGCGGTGACGTTCCGTCTGCTCGACGCAATCAAGCTGTTCGACACTGTCTTCATGATGACTGGAGGCGGGCCCGGTACGATGACCTACACGTCGTCGTTTTATCTGTACACGATCGGCTTCCAGCAATTCCATCTCGGGCAGGCGACCGCTGGGAGCTGGATCTTCCTCGTTATCACGGCCGCTGTCGTCACTCTCCTGGTGCGCAAACTCGTGACCGTGGAGGCAGCGTGATGAAAGCGACCGCAATATTCCGCCGCTACCGATCGCGACGGCCATCGTTCGGCCGGGTCATCCTCGTCGCACTCTATCTGCTGTTCGTCCTGGCGCCGCTCTACTGGATGTTCGTGACTTCCATCAAGCCGAGCGATGACTATCTTGCGAACCCACCAGTCTGGTTCCCGGACAATCCGACGCTTCTCCATTACAGCGCGGCGCTGTTCTCGTATCGAGGACTGGATGGGCTCATCAACAGCCTGATCGTCTCCACCGCAGCGACGATTCTTTCGACTCTGTTGGGCACGCTGATGGCCTATAGCCTCGCCCGTTTCCGGACGGGTGGGAAGCACCTGTCCTTCTGGGTTCTGTCGCAGCGCTTCCTGCCGCCGATCGCGACCGTTCTGCCGATCTTTCTGATCTATCGCAGCATCGGACTGCACGACACCCGAACGGGCCTCACCATTGCCTACACGGTGTTCACGCTACCCGTAACGGTCTGGATGATGCTGGCCTATTTTCGGCAGCTCCCGACCTCTCTCGAAGAGGCCGCACTCGTGGATGGCTGCACGCGGTGGCAGTCCTTCTGGAGCGTCGCAGTGCCTCTAGCCGCTCCCGGCATCGTCGCCGCCATGGTCTTTGCCTTCATCGCCTGCTGGACCGAGTTCTTCTTCGCCCTGATCCTGACGAGTCGAAACGCCTTTACTTTGCCGACCGTCTTCCGCGCCTTCCTCGGCTTTCAGGGCGCCCAGTACGGTGAGGCAAGCGCGCTTGCCATGGTGTCGCTCGTGCCGTCCATCGTGCTCGGAACGCTCGCGCAGAAGCATCTCGTCCGCGGACTCACCTTGGGGGCAGTCAGGGGATGAAACGCAACTTGCACCAAAGAGCGCCATGGCCGAGGTGACCATCAGGGGACTCGAGAAGCGCTACGGCGCCTACCAGGCGCTTCGCGACATCGACCTCTCCATCCGCGACGGGGAACTTGCGGTCCTGGTCGGGCCGTCCGGCTGCGGCAAGAGCACCCTCCTGCGCACGATCGCGGGGCTCGAGGATATATCCGGGGGAACCATCGCGATCGGAGGAGAGGTCGTCAACAACGTAAGGCCGCGTGACCGCGACGTGGCTATGGTCTTCCAGGACTATGCGCTTTACCCCCATATGTCCGTCTCCAGGAACATCGGGTTCGGATTGCGCGCTCGAAAGTTGCCGAAGCACATTATAAAAGCCAAGGTCCTTTCCGCGGCGGCGACACTCGGCATCGAGCCGCTGCTCGATCGATATCCGCGGCAGCTCTCGGGTGGACAGCGGCAACGCGTAGCAATCGGACGAGCCATCGTCCGGGATCCACAGATCTTCCTGTTCGACGAACCTCTGTCCAATCTCGACGCTCAGCTGCGGGACGAGATGCGGAGCGAGATCAAGCGACTCCATCAGGAGCTGGGCGTCACAATGATCTACGTGACCCACGATCAGATCGAGGCCATGACCCTCGCGGATAGGATCGTCGTGCTGAAGGATGGCCAGATCGAACAGCAGGGATCACCCCTCGATCTCTACGAGCGCCCGCAGACCCGCTTCGTCGCAGGCTTCATCGGGTCGCCACAGATGAACTTCGTGCCCGTCGAGCTGGCGGAGGATGGGTCGGAACTGCGGCTGGGCGACAGGTCCGTTCTCGCCGCCGACTTCCGCAGGCTGGCGAGCCCCGCCCCGCGGCGCCTGACGCTCGGATTCCGGCCCAGCCACGTCGCGCCGGCGAGGAGCGAGGATGCCCGCAAGGGTCACGTAAGGCGAGTCGTCAGGATCGATCTGGTCCAGCCTACCGGCGCCCGCAGCTTCGTGACATTCCAGCTCGGCAATTCTCCGGTCACGGCAGAGGTCGGCGCCCACGAAGCCGGACAGGTAGGCGAAGACATGGCTGTCGACATCGACCTTTCGAGGGCGGTCCTCATCGATGACGCGACGGGCCGGGTCTTGTAATCGCAGGCAAGGGAGGGACGGCATGGCCAAAGCGCGATCCCGTGAGATGATCCTGTTTGGTACCGACGAGCCCGTCCCGCCACCTGTCATCCTGCGCGCAGGGCCGCTCACGGCTGAATTCGAGGACGGCAATCTCCGCTATATCCGCCTGCACGGCCACGAAATGATACGGGCCGTGTCTTACCTTGTCCGGGACCGAAATTGGGGGACCTACCGACCTGAGATCAGGGATCTGTCCATCGAGTCGAACGAAGCCGGATTCATCGTCCGGTACACGGGCCAAATCGCCGATGCCGAGCAGTCGCTCACGTACAGGGCCAGCATCGAGGGACGGCCGGACGGTTCGTTGTCCTTCACCGTAGTTGCAGAAAGCCCGGTCGATTTCGTGACGAACCGGGCCGGATTTGTCGTCCTTCATCCCGTTGATGGTGTCGCGGGCCAGCCTGTGATGATCGAGGATGCCGACGGGCGTAGCTATGCGGCGCGGTTCCCCGATCTGATCGATCCGGTGCAGCCCTTCAAGAACCTCCGGGCGCTAACCCACGAATTCGCCCGAGATCACAAGGTGACCTGCCGGATGGAGGGCGACGTCTTCGAGATGGAGGACCAGCGAAACTGGCTGGACGCGTCGTTCAAGACCTATGTGCGCCCACTCGAGCGGCCATGGCCCTACGTTCTGGAGAAAGGCCGTCCCTTCTCGCAGGCCGTCCATCTCTCTGTTGAAGTGGCCAGGGGAGGGCGCCTCAACCCGCCGCAAACTGACGCGACGATCGCGATATCCCAGACGACGGCACTCCCGGGCGGCGCCACACCGCTCGTGCCAGTGCTAGGCTTCGGTCTGGAGGCACACCATACCGAAGTCACCCGAACCGCCCGCCGCCTCCTGCAGGAGGCGCAGCCCCACCATCTCGTGTGCCTTCATTATCCCAGTAGAAGCCAAGACGAGGGTTCGATGACGGCCGTCAGCCTTGAGGACCAGCTCCAAGCAGCGCATGACATTGCCCCTCGCGTGTGGCTTGAAGCAGTGGTCACCTCGGTGGACGACTATGCAAACGAGTTGAGTTCTCTTGCACGCACGGTCCGCCGCGTCGGAAAACCAATCGCTACTCTGCTCGTCTCGCCCGAGGCGGATCTGAAGTCCACCTCGCCCGGTGGAACCTGGCCACCTGCGCCGCCCTTGGCCGACCTATACGCCAAGGCTCACGAGGCCTTCCCGGAGGTGCGGATCGGTGGCGGCATGTTCTCCTATTTTACCGAACTGAACCGGAAGCGCCCTCCCACGGAGGGGCTTGATCTCGTAACGTTCACTACCTGCTCCATCGTACATGCCTGCGACGACCGGTCCGTCACGGAGGGGCTGGAAGTACTACCTTCCATGCTGCGATCCGCGCGCGCCTTCCTCGGCTCGACCTCGCTCCACGTCGGGCCGAGCGCCATTGGTATGCGCATGAACCCCTACGGCTCGGCGCCCGCCGAAAATCCGAACGGGATCCGCCGCGCCATGGCCCGAAATGACCCTCGCCAGAAGGGCCTTCTCGGCGCTGCTTGGGCGCTGGCCTACTTCGCTCATATGGCAAGGGAAGGCGTCGATGCTGTTACTCTCGGGGGAGGGATCGGCGAGTTTGGTTTGCTGCGCGAACGAAGCGCCGACTCTGCCGTATCCCGCGACGATGACGAACTGATCCTGAACCCTGCCTTCCACGTCTTCAGGGGCCTCGCCAGACTGGGCGGAGCGACTCTCCTCCGTCTCGCGGTGTCACCGCAGCGGTCACTTCAGGCGATCGGCGCACGGACGGGCGAGAAATCGGAGATTTGGGTGGCGAACCTGACGGGAGATGAACTCGCCGCGCAGCTGTGGGAGAACATATCCGGCCGGATAGCAATACTGGACGAGGAAACGTTCGAGGCAGCCGAATCGGACCCGCATTACATGGACCAGGGCGCGCTTTTTCACGGACATACCCTAAATCTCCGCCCGTATGCTGTGGCCCGGCTGATTGCTGACCGGTGAGGCCGCGGGGTCGGGGTGGCTCGATGAGTCATGCCGGAGTCAGGATCTCCGGCTGGGGATTATAAAACTCGACAGCATCTTGGACTGCGAGCAACCGCTCGCCGCTTCCACTTGGCGTCGTCTTCGGGTTCATCCTTGCCGTGTCAGCCAATGCAGCCACTCATCCTTTCGCTCGATATCGACCAGTTCGCGTTTCGCCTGCTGAACGACCTTCGGCAGCAACATTTCCCACCTGCCCGCAACTTCGTCCCCGCACACGTGACCCTGTTCCATCACCTTCCTGGAAATCATGAGGAGCTACTCACAAGGACGCTTGAAGAGGTCTGCGAGGAGGAGGCACCATTCGAGCTTGCGACGGCAGAACTTCGCTTCCTTGGAAGCGGCGTGGCCATTGCGCTCCGTTCCCCGGAATTGGACAGATTGCGCGATCAGCTCGCCCGCATCTGGAAGCCATGGCTTACTCCTCAGGATCGGCAGCGCTTCCGGCCTCATGTCACGATCCAGAACAAGGTCGAGGCTGCTCGAGCGAGGGCACTGCACGACGAGTTGGCGTGCAGCTTGGCTCCTTTCGTCATGCGAGCCCGCGGCCTTCTGCTCTGGCGCTACCTGGGCGGACCGTGGGAGGCGGTTCGATCTTTCCCCTTCGAGGGACGGAGTCCTCCGTCGACTTGAGTCTGGGACTGTGACCTGATAGCTGCAGCAGCAGCAAGAGTACGTATGGGCTGTCGCAACGATCACGGTGCAAACTCGTCGCCATTGCCGCGTATTCGCATCACGTTGCACAGGAACAAGATCTGCGCACGCGACTTCACAGTCCTGAGTGAATTTGACCGGCACGCTTTCGCTAAGGCAGCCGTTCTGGAGTTCCAGAGTACCAAGCTACGAACCCACAGGACAGACGATGATCCAGGCTCACTTTGCTCCTCCCGGTCCACTTGGATTCGGCGGCGCCCCGCTCGGCAACATGTTCGACGTGGTGTCTGAAGAGACGGCGGAAGCCGCCCTCGTCGCCGCTTGGGAGACCGGGGTCCGCTACTTCGACACCGCACCTCATTATGGGAGTGGCCTGTCCGAGCACCGTTTCGGCAATGTGCTCCGCCGCTACCCCCGCGAGGCATTCGTTCTATCCACCAAGGTAGGACGGATCATGCGTCCCGATCCGAGCGCACCGGAGAACCCGCCTTTCGTCAGCGGCCTGCCGTTCCGCGGAGAGTATGACTACTCGTATGACGGGGCGATGCGCTCGGTCGAGGACAGCTACCAGCGTCTCGGCCTAGCACAGATCGACGTCGTCTATATCCACGACCTTGCCGCCGACCACCATGGCGACGCCTGGGAAGGGCTGTTTGAAATTGCGATGAATGGCGCCGCGAAGGCGCTCATTCGTCTGCGCGACGAGGGTGTGATCAAGGGGTGGGGCATGGGCGTCAATCTGACGGAACCGTGCGAGCGTGCGCTTCAGATGTCCGACCCCGACGTATTCCTCCTGGCCGGGCGCTACAGCCTTCTCAACCAGCCTGCACTCGACCGGCTCTTTCCGATGTGCGCGGAGCGGGGCGTTCATGTGGTCGTCGGGGGTCCTTACAACTCCGGCCTGCTCGCTGGAGGGCGAAACTTCGAATATCGGGAAGCGCCATCCGAGATGATTGAGAAGCGGGATCGGATAGCGGAAATTTGCACTCGACATGGCGCCGATCTGCGCTCGGCTGCGCTCCAGTTCTGCGCAGCTCATCCGGTCGTGACCGCGATCATCCCCGGCGCCAAGCATGCCGACAAGGTACGCGAGAATGCCCGGCTCATGGCTGCGAAGATCCCGTCTGCAGTCTGGGACGAGCTGAAGCAGGAGGGCCTGATCCCGTCGGATGCGCCAACTCCAGCCATATGATCATCGTGCACGAGTTTGAACGACGTGCTTGCAGTTCAGTCGAGGTGGGCTGCAGAGAAGCTCAAAATTCTGGTGCAGAGATAGGCCGGTTCTGGTCGCTCCTCGCGAGATTTGATCCGGCTGGCTGTCTCGGGACAATTAGCCGGATTGAGGGGTTGCGCGATCCTGTTCCAGGGTCATTGTTCTACCAGCTCCGGTTCGGATCAGGAGCACTTGTTCTCAACTCGTGATCCCTCTGCCGGATAACTGGAGAAACACCTATAGTTTCCAGGATGGCGTTGCTGGAGCATAACGGGGCTGGCGCTCGGGCTCCCGGCTGCCGGCTCACCACCAGCCCCGAGTGGGTTGGGGGCGGGCCGGTCGTGTCGACGGTATCGGAGGCACCCCATGGCTCTGTCGAGGCTCACAGTATTCCTGGCCTGGTTGGTAATCGGCGTAGCGGCGCTTGCCCCGGCTCGCGCTCAGACATTGATGATCGGCGGAAAGAACTTCACCGAACAGTATCTCGTGGCGGAGATCACCGCCCAGTTCCTCAGAGCCAAAGGTTACATGGTCGGCACGCGCACCGGCTTTGCAACCACGGGGATCCGGAGAGAGCAGGAGGCCGGCCTGATCGACATCTACTGGGAGTATACGGGCACGTCTCTCTTGGCGTTCAACAACATTACAGCGAAACTCGGGCCACAGGACGCCTATCACAGGGTCAAGGAACTCGATGCCAGGAAAGGGCTGGTCTGGCTCTCACCATCCCGGATCGACAACAGTTATGCGCTCGCGATGCGCAAGGATGACGCTGCACGGAAAGGCATCAGCTCAATCTCGGATCTCGCCACGAAGGCACGCCAAGGTGATCGGTTCAAGCTGGTCTGCAATCTCGAGTTCTACCTTCGTCCGGACGGGCTCATGCCGCTCCAGAGAGAGTATGGGTTCGAGTTCGGGGACGAGAACGTCATCAGGACAGGCACCGACACAGTCTACGATGTCCTGCGCGATGCCCCCTATATCGACGTTGGCCTCGTTTTCACGACCGACGGGCGCATCATAGCCTATGACTTTCTCGTGCTGCGGGATGACAGGGGGTTTTTTCCGAGCTACCTCCTTGCGCCGGTTGTGCGACAGAGGACGCTCGACAAGCATCCGGATCTCGCCAGGGATCTAGAGGCGCTGGCGGCCAAACTCGACAACGCCACGATGGCGCGCCTGAACGCGATGATCGACCTCGAGAAGAAGCCGGTCGGAGCGGTAGCCTCCTTTTTTCTGCAAGCCAGTGGTCTCAACTGACTAACAGTGGTGGAAGCGGCGCTGAGTGCGGTCATAACCAACAGGGAATGCCGATGCAGATCCGCGCGATTACCCATGATGACTCAGATTCAAAAGGGTTCGATCGCGCGTGCTCATTCACAGCTGCCTTTGCGCGTCTGATCAAGTATCCCGCGGCAGCCCAAGCCGTTGCCCGGCGCTTGGGCGTCCATCACTCCGGCATCGATCCTTGCCAAGCTCCTGCTTATTTGCTCGATTGGTGGCTGTGGGCTGCCTGTCCAGGGCGGCCGGCGGTCGCGGAACGTTGAGTCCCGTTCTCTGTCAGAAGGCCAGTTGGAGCCATGCTCGTAGAGATCCTGCCCGACAAGGAAACGCTGGGGCTACAGGCGGCATCCGATGGGGCGAATGCCATTCGTGGCGCCCTGGCAGACCGAGGCGAGTGCACGATCGTCGTTGCCACCGGGGCGAGTCAGTTCGAGATGCTCGATGCTTTGGTCCGAGAGCCGGGCATTGACTGGTCCCGGGTGACGGCCTTCCATCTCGACGAATATGTCGGGTTGCCCACCTCACATCCTGCGAGCTTTCGCAAATACCTGCAGGACCGTTTCGTGTCTCGCATCCCGAGCCTCGGTCGCTTTGTGCCGGTTCAAGGCGATGCGGCTGATCTCGATGCCGAGCTCGATCGCCTCAACCACCTCCTCTCCGGGCGCGAGGTGCATGTCTGTTTCGCCGGTATTGGCGAGAACTGTCATCTCGCCTTCAATGATCCACCCGCCGACTTCGAGGTGGACGCGCCCTACATCGTGGTGTCGCTCGACGAGGCCTGTCGGCGCCAGCAGCTCGGCGAAGGCTGGTTCCCGTCATTGGACGCGGTCCCGGAGCGGGCGATCTCGATGAGCATCCGCCAGATCCTGAGCAGCAAGCATGTGGTTCTGAGCGTGCCCGATGCCCGCAAGGCTCAGGCTGTCCGGGCGGCGCTCGAGGGCGAGATTTCTCCAGATTATCCGGCCTCGGTGCTGCAGCGGCACGACAGTTGCGCGGTGTATCTGGATCCGCCTGCGGCGAGCCTGCTCTCCCGGTCGGGCGCTCCCTGAGGCCCTGATGCGCAGCGCCGGCCTCTTCGATCTCCAGGTCAATGGCTTCGCGGGCGTCGATTTCAACGCGGAGACGATCGACGCGGATCAGCTCGATCATGCCCTCGAGGCAATGCTCGGTACGGGTATAACCTCCTGCCTGCCGACGCTGATCACGGCGCCGGCCGATGCGCTCGCGGCGCGCTTGGCTGCCTTGGACCGTGCCGTGGCACGAAGTCGGCTCGGCCCCGTCATGGTGCCGGGCTATCACCTCGAAGGCCCTTTCCTGAATCCGGCCGAGGGCTATGCCGGGTGCCATCCGGCCAGTGCCATGTCAGTACCGGACGTGGCTCTCATCGAGCGGCTGTCACGCGAACTGTCCCGGCCCATCCTGCTGGTGACCATCGCGCCTGAGCTGCCCGAGAGCGAGCGCTTCATCAGGGCCATGACTTCCGTCGGCCGGGTGGTGGCGATCGGACACTCGGCGGCCGATGCGGCGACGGTCGCACGCGCCGCCCAAGCAGGTGCCCGCCTGTCAACGCATTTGGGGAATGGTCTGCCACAGACTCTGCACAAGGTCGAGAATCCGTTGTTTGCGCAGTTGGCCGAGGATCGCCTCAGCGCCAGCTTCATTGCCGATGGGATCCATCTGCCCCAGCACGCCCTGAAGGTGATGCTTCGGTCCAAGGGATTCGAACGCTCGATCCTCGTCAGCGACGCTGTCTCCGCGGCGGCCGCGAGACCGGGCCTTTACCCCTTCGCGGGCATGTCTGTGGAGCATGCCGCAGATGGCAGCGTCCGCCTGCCGGGAAGCCGTTATCTCGCCGGCTCTGCCCTGACGCTGGATTGCGCTATGCGCAACCTTGTGACTTGGGAGCTTGCAACGCCGGACCAAGCCCTGTGGATGGCATCGCGCAATCCCCGCGACCTCATGGCTGCGGCTCTGGTTGCGTTCTCGATCGAGATCGATGCGGGCGAGGTCGGCTGGTCACGGGACCTTCGCCCACGCGAGATCCGTGTCGGGTCGATCAGTCGGGTGATCGGGGATGCATGACCGGGTCGTGCCCGAGGTGCTCGGCAAGGTGATGGAATTCGAAGGCTGTCTGACGAAACCAAGATGGAAGGGGAGGGATCAATGGCCAACCAAGAGACCGGGATCAACCGCCGCAACCTGCTCGGCGGGGCAGCCGGACTTGCCGCACTCCGGGCGTCCGGCGCCCTCGCGCAGCAGGGGCCCGCGCTGCCGAAATCGCCGGTCTCGATCAATGTGATGGATGTGGGAGGCGCGCTCGCGCTGATGCAGAAGGCGTTCGAAGCCTACCGCCAAGCGAAACCGGAACTTGTTTCGCGCATCACCTATGTCAAAGCTCCCGCTCCGGAGCTTGCCGGCAAGGTGAAGGCGCAACAGGATGCCGGGCGTATCGACCTCGACATGATCCTGACCGGCAGCGACGGGCTTGCGGCTGGTCTTGAGCAGAACCTGTGGCTGAAGCTCTTGCCCACCCGTGCGGACCGCTTTCCCGGCTTGGAGGAAAACTACGAGCCCGCGGCGCTGAACCTGCACCGGGTCCAAGGACAGGGCTATGGAGTGGTCATCAATTACTATCCTTCAGGACCACTGCTCGAGTATGCGCCAGAGCGGGTGAAGACCATTCCCGGCACCGCAGAAGATCTCCTCGCCTGGGCCAAGGCGAACCCGAAGCGCTTCATGTATGCACGGCCCGCGAACTCCGGTCCGGGTCGCACGTTCATGATGGGCTTGCCCTATCTCCTGGGCGACAAGGACCCGAAGGACCCGATCAACGGCTGGGACAGGACCTAGGCCTATCTGGCCGAACTCAACCCGCACATCGAGTACTATCCGTCCGGAACGAGTGCGACGATGAAAGAATTCGGTGAGGGCTCGCGCGACATCATTATTTCGACGACCGGGTGGGACATCAATCCGCGGGCCCTCGGCATTGTGCCGAAGGAGGCGAAGATCGCAACCTTGAAGGGCTTCCATTGGGTGTCGGATGCCTTCTTCATGGTCGTGCCCAAGGGCGTCACCGACGACAAGCTCGCAGTTCTTCTCGACCTTATGGCCTTTCTGCTGAAGCCGGAAAGCCAGGCCTTTGCCTATGACGAGGGCTATCTTTATCCGGGTCCGGCCGTGAGGAATGTGCCCCTCTCGATGGCCCCCAAGGAGAGCCAGGACATCATTCGGGAGTTCGGCCGTCCCGAATACGCCGAGCTGATCGCGAACAACCCGATCGAGCTGCCTCTCTCCCCTGACAGGATGGTCGTCGCCTTCCGGCGTTGGGACGAGGAAATCGGTTCGAAAAGACCGAAGTGAGTAAGCGTGAAGGGGGCGCTGCCATCTACGGCTACGCAATCACTCGAAGTCGCGACCAAGCCGAGGCGCAGCGCCATCGACCTGACTGATTCATACCTCGCCGCGTTGCGGGGCTGAATGGCTGCTGTCCCCATCTGTCAGAGGGGCTCACGCGGCAAGTGGAGGGAAGAGCGCCAGTTTGCGGCTGACCCCCGCCCGCGATCTCCCGTGCTGGCGAGACGGATCAGAAGATATCCATCGCCAGACCAGTGGCGAGCGCTGCCCGGAATTCCTGGCAGCGGGCAAGGTCATCAGGGGAGATCACCTTCGGGGCGACGATCGCTTCCGGGGTTTGGGCGAGAGAACTCGACTCCACGCCAACGGCACCGACTGCCTTGGACGCACATCACCGAAAGGTGCATCCTCATCAAGGTTCAGCGCCAGCTCGGCTCCGCCGAAAGGAAGCCCGATGCAAAGCTCGCAAACTCCGCCGGAGACGCGATACGCCAAGAGCGGTGACGTCCACATAGCCTATCAAACCATCGGGAATGGTCCTCTCGATCTGGTGGTCGTCCCAGGCTTCATCTCGCATGTCGAATGGCTTTGGGAGGAACCCGCCTGCGCCCGGTTCTTGAGCCGCCTGGCGTCCTTTGCACGGTTGATCCTGTTCGACAAGCGCGGTTCCGGGCTCTCCGACCGCGTGGCCCAGGTGCCCACCCTCGAGCAGCGGATGGACGATGTTCGGTCCGTCCTCGACGCCGCGAGGTCTTATCGGGCTGCCATCATCGGTGTGTCCGAGGGCGGTCCAATGAGCGTCCTGTTCGCGGCTACCTACCCGGAACGGACTGCCGCGCTGGTGCTGTACGGCAGCTTCGCGGAGTTCAGCTCTGTAGCGACGTCGCAGGAACTCGAATTCGTGCTCCAGTTCATGGATACAGCTTGGGGCACTGGCCTGAGCTTGCTTCGCTTTGCGCCGAGCATGGCCGACGACGAGCGGTTCCGGGAGTGGTGGGCCCGCTTTGAGCGGCTGGCAGCCAGCCCAGGGGCTGCGATGGCGCTGATCCGGATGGCCAGTGAGATCGATATCCGGGCGGTGCTGCCCGCGGTGCACACCCCAACCCTTGTTCTCCATCGCAGCGGCGACATGAACGTCCCGGTGGCCGCCGGCCGCGATATGGCGCAACAGATCCCTGGAGCGAAATACGTCGAACTGGATGGTCGCGATCACCTTCCTTGGGTTGGTGATGCTGACGCGATCCTCACCGAGATCCAGGGGTTTCTCACGGGAGTGCGACATATCCCTGAACCCGAGCGGGTCCTCGCCACGGTTCTGTTCATCGATATGGTCGGATCCACCGAGCGGGCAGCCACTCTCGGTGACCGCTTCTGGCGTGATCAGCTGGAGGGCTACTACAGCGCGGTGCGTCAGGAGCTCAACCGGTTCAGGGGGCGGGAGATCAACAGGGCCGGAGATGGAATCCTGATGGCCTTCGATGGGCCGGAGCGGGCGATCCGTTGCGCGTGTGCTGTCCGAGACGCAGTACGGCAGAATGGAATTGAGATCCGCTCCGGGTTGCACACCGGCGAATGCGAGGTTCTGGCGGGTGGGGCTGATGTGGGCGGGATCGCCGTCCATATCGGGAGTCGCGTCGCAGCGGCTGCCGCCCCGGGTGAGGTGCTGGTCTCGAGCACGGTCAAAGACCTGGTTGCAGGCTCAGGCCTGCAATTTCAGGACCGGGGCTTGCGAAGACTCAAGGGAGTGCCGTCCAAATGGCGACTGTTTGCGGCGGAGAGCGACGCGACTTGTGGCTGGACGTGAGACGTGGGGTCATTGCGATGACCACGACGGCATACTGATTGTGCGCCCAACTTCTGCGAAGAGGTTGAAAGAAAACCTTCATGTGGCCATGCGTGAGGACTGGATCGACCCAGCGAAAAGCTTCTGAGCGCACGAGCTTTACTCAATCGGCAGCCGTGCTGGCTTCATGCTGCGGACACAGGAGGTTCCCTGCTGTAACCTGAATAGCTACGCGGTTCCTCCTTCCCATAGCAGTTGCCAACTCCGTTGCTCTTTTCCTAATTTGGCCCTGGGAGTGGCTCCGGAGGGAACTTTGTGACGGCTTTCGACGTGGCGGTGATCGGCCTGGGCGCGATGGGCAGCGCGGCGCTGTTCAATCTCGCGAAGCGAGGTCGTCGCGTCATAGGGTTCGAGCAATTCGAGCCGGGGCACGAGAAGGGCTCCTCCCATGGCGAGAGTCGGGCTATCCGGCTATCCTATTTCGAGCATCCGTCATACGTGCCCTTGGCACGCCGTGCCTATGAGGCGTGGCGGGAACTCGAGCGGGCGTCCGGCGAGACGATCCTGACCGTGACGGGCATTCTCGAAGCAGGTCATCCGGGCTCTCATGTCGTGGAAGGGTCGCTTGCGGCGTCCCGTCTACACGGGCTTCCGCATGAGGTGTTGACAGGCCCTGAGATCAACCACCGCTTCCCCGCATTCCGTCTGCCGCCGGATTGGATCGGCCTGTTTCAGCCTCAGGGCGGCTTCCTGCGGCCGGAGCTCGCCATCCGGCAGTTCGTGCGTCTCTCGGAACACCACGGGGCCGAGATCCGAACCCGCACGCACGTCCTCGGCATCGAGCCCACCGCCTCCGGGATCCGCATCCGCTCCGAGGCTGACACAATCGAGGCGGGATCCGTTATTCTCGCCACGGGTCCCTGGATCGGCGAGCTGGCGTCAGAGCTGAAGCCTCACTTGCGGCTGACGCGGCAGGTGCTGGGGTGGTTTTCGCCACGGAATCCCGCATTCTTCACTCCGGACCGCTTTCCGGTTTTCATTCTCGAATCCGAGGACGACGCCTGCTATGGCTTTCCGGATTTCGCCGGAAGCGGCGTAAAGGCGGCTTCTCACCGAGAAGGGACAGTCCTTGCGACGGCGAATGCAAACGCGCAGGACGGTGGGGAGGCCGACGAGGTGCAACTCCGGCGCATGTTCCGCCGGTTCCTCCCGGACGCCGATGGTCCCCTGTGCAAGATGCGAACCTGCCTTTACACCCGCACGCCCGACGAGGATTTCATCGTTGATTGTTCCACCCATGATCCGCGCATCGTGCTTGCCTCGCCCTGCTCCGGCCATGGCTTCAAATTCGCCAGCGTGCTCGGAGAGGTCCTGACTGATCTCGCCACCGGCCGAACTCCTGTCGACGACATCTCTCGGTTCCGGGTGGATCGCCTGAGAGCATCCCAGACTACCAGCATCCCTGATCGACAAATCGGAGAAGCATCATGAACGCCAAACTGCTATGTTCCTTGTCCATCCTTTCTCTCCTGGCTGCTACCGGCATTGCCCGGGCCCAGGACATCACCATTGCGGTTGCGGGCCCGATGACGGGCTCTGTCGCCACGATCGGCGAGCAGCTCAGGCACGGCGCTGAGCTTGCAGCCGAGGCCATCAACAAGAATGGCGGCGTCAACGGCAAGTTGATCAAGATTTTAGTGCAGGACGACGCGTGCGATCCGAAGCAGGCCGTCGCTATTGCCAACCGCATTGTTGCGGCGGGCATCAAGTTCGTCGATGGGCATGCCTGCTCAGGTTCCTCCATTCCGGCGGCCGACGTCTACGCTGAGAACAGTGTGCTCATGATGAGCCCGGCCTCCAGCAACCCCAAGCTGACGGAAGATGCAGCCAAGAATGGCTGGACGACGATCATGCGCCTGTATGGCCGGGATGATGCCCAAGGCAAGTTCATCGGACCATGGATCAAGGAAAACTACGGCTCTAAGAAAATCGCGATCCTGCACGACAAGAGCCCCTACGGGAAAGGCCTCGCCGACGTTGTGAAGGACTCCCTCAACAAAGCAGGGGTCAAGGAAGTGCTCTATGAGGGCATCAATGCCGGGGAGAAGGACTACAGCGCGGTGGTGAACCGCCTCAAGGCTGCAGGAGTCGAATTCCTCTACTTCGGGGGCTATCATACCGAGGCGGGACTGATTAAACGGCAGGCCGCGGATCAGAATTATCAGTTCCAGCTGATGATGGGCGACAGCATCGCTACGCCGGAATTCGGATCGATTGCCGGACCTGCAGCCGACGGCACCTTGTTCACCTTTCCGCCCGATGGTCGCGAAAGTGACACCGCCAAGGGAGCCCTGGAGCAATTCGAACGGATCGGCTTCGTGCCTGAAGGCTTTACGCTGTTCTCCTACGCTGTGGTCCAGGCGATTGCCGGCGGCATCGCCAAGGCGAACAGCATGGATCCCGTCGCCGTCGCGAAGACCTTGCGCAACACGAGCGTGGACACAGTCCTCGGTCCGGTCAGCTTCGACGAAAAGGGAGACGTCAAGAACCCCAAATACAACATCAATATCTGGAAGGGCGGCACATACAGTAAGCTGCCACAATAGCTCCAGCTTTATGGATAAAATACCTACACCACCGAATAGAAAGCTCGGACCGCGAATGTGCACGCATTCGCGGTCATCTATGGCGGCAGCCAAGCACCGTAGGCGAGTTATATGCGATCACGCTATTGGTTGGTCTTGGAAGATCTGCTGACTGCAAGGCCGATCCATAATGTGAAAAGGTGCCACTTTCCGGCAACTTCGCAGTGCCTGCTAAGCTGTCTGGTTACAGAAGATCCTCGTGATCGTCTGGCGGATCCCCATGGCGCGGCCACGCCGCTTCGCCTGACCGCACACCACCACAGCATCACATCAGTGCGTCACGCGCCGCTAGAAAAATTCTTTACGGACGACTCGTGACCAGGGAGCCGACCTGTATGAGTATTCGGTGCGAACCGCCCAACAGAGGGCGTATCGGTAGCGGTTCGTCATTTCGCCCAAGTGGGTCATGTCCCTCAGCTTGCTAACCGATCACGGGAGCGTCGATTCCTGATTCCGTGGATCGCTTCAGCTTTCGGAAGCATCCTTCGAAGAGTTCAGGGGAAATGCCGATTGACGAATGGCATGTAAATTACGCCTCGGGCTCGTGTATTGCCGAGCAAGCCAGCGGCTCAATCCATCCAGGCCCGGAAAAAGAACACGTTCCGTGATGTTCGCCTGGTCGAGCTTATCTCGAATCTCCCACTTGAGACGCCGATCAATGACGAGCCGTCTGCAAAGGCTCCTCTCGGTTGAAAGCCAGTCGCCGAAGGCAAGCTTTGGGTCCGATACCATGGAGAAGACTGCAAATTGGTTCGTGATGCGCTCGTCGAGCGATGGAGGTTCGAAAAAGAGCACGAAAGGCTCGCACCCGGATTCCGCGGCCTTCCTGTCGAAATCCCGCAAGGTCAGTGCGAACTGTGAAAGGAGTTCGGTCGTGAAGACATTCGATCCATCGGAACGAAGAATCTCGATCATCTCTGCGGGCAAGCGCTTATGTGCCTCCTGGAAGTTGACCATGAAAACTGCGCCATCCTGATCGTATGCGTTGAGATCGTGAGTGGCGAAATGCATTGCGACGTAGGGCGAATAGCTCCAGTCGAGCAGCCTGGTCGGCAGTCCATGATGCTGGCCGAGCGCGATCCAGTTCCAGTCGTCGTCGAAGGGAACGGTCTCGCGGTGCGCGTATTTCCGGAAGTTGCGCAGAAGGTGCTGCTCGAGCCGCCAGAATTCCCCGCGCAGCCGCATGAGGGACGTGTCCAGGGCGAAGTCCGCACAGGACACGCCGCGGAACAGCCAGCTCGAGCGGTAGCGGCCGAGCTGAGCGTTCCACGAATCCCGGAACACCTCTTCCTGAAGGTGCTCCCAGGATGCGATTTCGATCGACTCGATCATGCACTTCGATCTCTGATGTCCCTGCCCAGCGCCAGCTTCGTTATGCGGGCGACGGGATGGGGGACAGCCGCAAGGCACGCCGGCTCGACCAGAGCCATGCGGTGATCGCCACGAAACAGATTGCGCCGACGATGCTCGTCATATGCTCTGGGACGATGAGAAGCGCACCGGCCACGAGGAGCAGGCCGCGCCGGACCATGTCGAGCCTGATCAGAAAATAGCCTTCGAGCGCAGCATTGAGCGAGACCACCGCCAGAGCAATTGATCCTACGGTCGTCACAATCGCCGCCACCGTGCCGTCGAGGATCAAGGCTGGATGATACATGAAGATGAACGGCAGGATGAACGCGACCATCGCCACACGGCAAGCCAGGGCTGCAATCTTGATTGGGTTCGCCTTTGCGATCGAGGCCGCCGCGAAGGCGGCAACCGCCACCGGCGGCGTGATGGCGGACATCGATGCGAAATAGACGATGAAGAGATGGGCCGGGAGAACGTCGATCCCGAGCGAGATCAAGGCCGGGGCCGCCAGAACCGCGGAGAGAGCATAGACTGCGGGTGTCGGCATCCCCATACCGAGCACGATGACGACGACTGCGGCCGTCAGGATCGTCAGAATGGGGCTGCCGCTCGACATTGAGAACAGGCCCGAGCTGATCTTGCCCGTGAGATCGGTCATCGAGAGCGTCCCGACGACGAGACCGGCGATCGCGCAGGCCACACCCACTCCGACCATGCCGCGCATACCGTCGCTCAGTCCCGAGAGCACCGCGCGCACAATGGCGATGGGCGATTTCTCCCGCAGGATGACGAGGGGAATGAGGCTCGCGCAGGCGATCGCGCCTGCGAAGGCCGGCCGATTGAGACTAAGCACGCCCCAGACGAGCAATCCGATCGGCACGAGATAAAGCCAGTCGCGCCGCAGAACGGCTACAAGCGAGGGCGTCTCGCCGACGGACATCGGCTTCATTCCCTCGCGGTGGGCACGGAAATGGACGGCGAGAAAGACCGACAAGTAGTACAATAGGGCGGGAATGAGGGCCGAGATGGCGATCGTCGCATAGGGGATGCCCGTGAAGTCGGTCATCAGGAATGCGGCGGATCCCATGACGGGCGGCAGCAAGGCTCCGCCCGTGGAGGCTGCGGATTCGATAGCACCGGCATGGGTCGGCGACATTCCCGTGCGGATCATCAGGGGAATGCTAAAAGAGCCGGTCGTCACCACGTCGGCGGTCGGCGAGCCGGAGATCGAGCCGTAGAGGCCCGAGGAGACGGTCGCCACCTTGCTGGCGCCGCCGACCTGCCGGCCGACGAGGCTATTGGCGACGTCGTAGAAGAAGTCGGCTCCCCCGAAGCGGTCGAGCAGGGCTCCGAACACGACGAAGACGAGGACGAGGAAGGCGGCCACGTCGAGCGCCGGCCCGAACAGGCCATTGGTCGAAAAGACCAGATGATCGATGATCTCTTGTGTCGAGAAGCCACGGTGTGCGAAGGCACCCGACAGCCGATCGCCGAACACGGCGTAGGCCAGGAAGATAAGGACGAGCGCGACGAGCGTGATTCCGATGCAGCGCCGCGTCGCTTCGAGAACCAGCACGATGAGCACGATCGAGGCCGCAATATCGAGCGGCGAGAGCTCGTCGATCATCGGAAGGCGCAGCTCGTGAACCGGCCTCATTGCGATGAAGTAGCCACAGGAGATGAGCGCCAGGAGCGCCAATGCCCAGGACCAATAGGAGCGGTTTTTCGGGCGCATGGGATTGCCCGTGGTCGTCAGGAACGCCAGCGCCAGCACTGCGCCGAGGAACAGGTAGAGCGCGATCTCCCGGTTGACGTACCAGCCAAAGGAGATCGCGAGCAGAAGAACCGCAGAGAAGACGCTGAGCGTGTGAACGACGGCCCGTTCGGGCAGGTCGAGCCGGCGCGAAGTTCCGGGCGCCACGACCTTCAGGAGCTTCAGGAAACCCATGACGAGGAACCTCGCGGAGCGTAGGGCGGCTCAGGGCATCTTTCGAATGCGGCTATTTGAGGAGGCCGGCCTCGCGATAGGCTTTCTCCGCGCCCGGATGCAGCTCGAGCGGGGCGACCTTGGTCAGGCTCGCGGGTTCGAGACGCCCGAGCGTCGCGTGCGCCTGCTTGAGATAATCGAAATGCTTGAGCATGCCCTTGACGATGGCTGCGACCTCGTCGTCCTTCATCTCGGAAGAGGCCACGAGAACGACGTTGCCGGTCACGGTCGGAATCGCCTGGGGCTGGAAGGCGTAGGTGCCGGCCGGGACGGTAATCGGCGCGGTTCCGAGATGCTCGCCAAGCTTGCCAGCGACCTCCGGGCTGATTGCAAGCATCTTCACGTCCATTTCGCGTGTGGCGCTGACGACCTGGCCTGACGGGAAGGCGAGCATGTTGATGATCACGTCGACTTGGCCGTTCTTCATCATATCGAGACCGGCATTGTAGTCCACGTTGTGGATCCGCCCGCCCCAGCTCTCGATGTCCTTCGGCGTGATCCCGTAGGCCTTGAAGACTTCCTCACCGGTGACCGCCATCAGCGTGCCGCGCTGATTGAGCGCGACGCGTACCGGCTTCTTGGATTGTCGGATCTGCTCGAAGCTTTCGATGCCGGAATCCTTGCGGACCAGGATTTGCACAGCGGCCTGGGGATCGATCAGGGCGACCGCGCGGACATTCTTGATGGGTGCGCGGAACGGCTCCTCGCCACTTTGGGCACGCTTCACAAGCTGGGCATGGGCGATGCCGAGCTCTACCTTTCCCTGGGAAACGAGCTGGATGTTCGCGGCTTCGCGGCCCGGCTCGTAACCGAAGGAGGAGCCTGGGGCCTCGCGTCTGATGGTTTCGCCGATGGCATTGCCGATGGCGCTCCACGCACCGCCGACCGAACCGCCGACGAGTGTGATCTTGCGCTCGCCTTGAGCAAGCACGGCGCTTCCGGCGGCAAGTCCTAGCGCAGCTATGAACGAGATGACGGCGATCTTCTTCATTAAACCCTCCCTAGGCTTTCGGCATTATGCCCGTTGTGCCGCGCGAAGCCGGCAGCGGGTACGGACGCCGCTCATCGTTTTTCTACGTGGGCAATATCAACACACAGGCGGCACGAGAAGCGTGCCGACCGTGCGTTCCCCGGCGGCTTGATGCCGCTTTTCAGATTGGCCCGTGATTGTCGCGAGCCAACCGAGTTTGTTAGTGTGCACACAATTTGTCAACGGCCATCCTGACCATCTTTGAGGCAGCAGAGGGGGCGAGACCCACCCTTCATAGTATTCGCGGCAGTGTTCGAGGAGGTGCCTACTGGGCACCTTGGCGAACACCGCAATCACCGCTTGACAGCGTTCCTGGTACGAACCATCGTTCGCATACAAATGAAAACCAGGACGGGTCGCCGAACCGCCAAGCTCCCCCGGCGCGATCCGCTGTTCGGCTCGGGGACGCGTCGTTCACGAGGGCGGTACGCATGTACGACCGTTTCATCATCGAGCGCCTGATCGATCTCTGGCTTCACGAAGACATCGGCTCCTGCGATCTTACTGCCCAGGTGATGATCGAGGAAAGTGAGACGGGCGCATTCCACATGAATGCCCGGGAGCCCATGATCGTCGCGGGCCTCGACGTGGCGGCAGCCATATTCCGGCGCTATGAGCCGATGCTCACCGTCGAGATGGCGGCGCGTGACGGGCAGCGCGTGCAGAAAGGGGCGATCCTGCTGTCAGTCCAGGGTCCAGCGCGCGGCATCCTGACGGCCGAACGGACGGCACTCAACATCGTGCAGCGCCTCTCCGGCATCGCCACTGAAACGGCCCGGTATGTGGATGCCATTGCGGGCACGCGCGCCCGCCTGATCGACACGCGAAAGACCACGCCAGGCCTGCGCATGCTGGAGAAGCATGCCGTTACCTGTGGTGGCGGCCTGAATCACCGCCTCGGGCTCGATAACGGGGTCATGATCAAGGACAACCACATTGCGGTGTGCGGCGGGATCTCCGCTGCCGTTGACCGGGCCCGCAAAAAACTGCCGGTGCTCACGAAAATCGAGGTCGAGTGCGACCGTCTCGAGCAGGTGCGTGAGGCAGTCGCAGCCGGCGCCGACGTCATCATGCTCGACAACATGTCGGTGCCGGATATGCGCGAGGCCGTTGCCCTTGTCGACGGACGCGCCAAACTCGAGGCGTCGGGCGGCATTCGTCTCGACACAATCCGCCCAATTGCGGAGACGGGTGTCGACTACATCTCGACCAGCAAGATCACCCAGTCTGCTCCCGCGGTCGATATTGGTCTGGATGAAGCGTAAGGCGAAAGTCCTCCCATGCGCCCGGGCATTCTCTTCGTCGTCGTCGGGCCGAGCGGAGCCGGCAAGGACACTCTGATCGATGCGGCCAGGGGCGCACTCGGAGAAAGCGGGCGCTATGTGTTCGCCCGTCGCCTTATCACGCGGCCCGCGAATGCGGGCGGGGAGGACCACGAGGCCATCGACGACGCAGCGTTCGAGGCGCTTGAGCGTGGTGGCGAACTGCTCGTGTCCTGGCGGGCGCACGGTCTGGCTTACGGCCTCCGGTCCAGCTTGCTCGATGAGCTCACGAAGGGGCGTCACGTCATCGCGAACGGATCCCGGGGAGCCCTCGACCGGCTCGCTCGCAAGGTTCCCCGCGTCGTCGCAGTCGTTGTCACCGCTCCGCGGACGCTTCTCGCCGCGAGGCTCGCTTCACGGGGACGGGAGAGGCCATCGGATATTGAGGCCCGGCTGCTGCGCGCCGATCTTGCGTTGCCGGATGGGATCGAGTCCATCATTGTCCAGAACGACTCTTCTCCAGAGGAGGGAGTGGAGCGCTTTCTCGCCGCGTTGGAAACCTCTGCGCGTCGCCTTTTCCTCAAGCCTGTGCCAATCGACGGATGGCGAGATCACATCGCCTATATCCCGGCGGACAGCATCGTCGGGGCAGGTGATTATGACGGTCCAAGCCGCGTCGACATCACGGGTGATGGGCGGAGCATACGAGCCCGGATCAATATCGTGGAGCCGGGCTGGCTTCTCGAGCCGGACGAACTCGGCTTGTCGCGGGAGGCATTCCGGGTTCTCGGTTTGCCGGCGGACGCACAGGTCACCTTAAGCCGGACCCCCCCGCAACACAGCCGTGATGCGCTGCGCAGGAAGGTGCAGGGCGGCGAACTCGGCGCGGCGCAATACGAGATGCTTCTCCGGGATATCGTGGAGGGGCGGTATCCTGAGTCGGAGATCGCTGCATTCCTGGTTGCAGCAACACGCTCGCTTACCGATGCGGAAGTCGTCGCACTTGCGAAGGTGAGGGCGCAATTCGCGACGCCGATCCGCTGGGATGAACCCATCGTGGTGGATAAGCACTCGATGGGAGGCATTCCCGGCAGCCGGATCACGCTCATCGTGACCCCGATCATCGCCGCGCACGGGCTGGCGATGCCCAAGACGTCGTCGCGCGCGATCACGTCGGCGGCGGGAACCGCGGATGCCATGGAGGCTCTGGCCAGGGTCGATCTCACCGTCGACGAAGTACGCCGGACCGTCTTCGATGCGCGGGCCTGCATCGCATGGAACGGGCGCCTGAATCATTCCGCCGTCGATGACGTGATGAATGCGATCACACGGCCACTCGGTATCGATTCCAATCGTTGGTCTGTCGCATCGATCATTTCGAAGAAGCTGACTGCCGGTTCCACTCACGTCATCGTGGACCTTCCCTTTGGGAAACGTGCAAAGTTGCGAACGGAGGTGGACGCCCGGGATCTTGCCCGCCTTTTCGAGGTAGTCGGGCGAGGAGCGGGGCTGCACGTGGAGGCATACCCGACCGATGGCAGCCGACCTATCGGCCGTGGAATCGGTCCTGCGCTCGAGGTTCGCGACGTTCATTGGGTCCTAGATGGACATCCGGATGCGCCGCAAGACCTACGTGAGAAAGCGCTGAGCTTCGCGGCACGCGTCCTCTCCTGGGACCCGGCCATCGGCACGCCCCAGCGTGGACGGATCCGTGCAGAGGAACTCCTTCGTTCGGGAGAAGCACGCGAGGCGCTCCATCGGATCGTGGTTGCACAGGGAGCCCGTGAGCAACCAGTTCGACCCGGACCGCTCGTTCACACGGTTCGAGCTCGGCGCTCCGGCACGATCTCGGAAATCGATGGCTGGCGCATTGCCGGCATCGCGCGCCGCTCGGGCGCTCCGCAGGACAAGGGGGCAGGCATCGATTTGCTGCGCGGGGTTGGAGACAACATCAATACGGGCGAAGCTCTCTACATGATCCATGCGAGCGCCGCTGCCGAGCTTGATGCGGCTGTCGAAATGGCTGCGCGGGACGATGGCATCCTGTTCGACGAGGAACTCGTTGGAGGTTGCCTCGTCGAAAGCATTCGCAGCTGAAAGTGTGGCAAGGGTCCACTCTCCAAAGGGCCGGCGGCTGCAGACCGCACCCTGTTAGCTGCTGAAGGAGATTGCTGCATACAGGCTGATCCGTTGGGCTGCAGGGCAGAAACCTGCTGGTTAGTCGCTGTGATCTCGTCATAGGTGGCCAGTTGGGTGCCAGTTGTGGGGCTCCCATGGTGTCTCAGGTTCAGTGACGGACCTGATCCGTGGCGCGCACGTCCCAGAAGGTAACAGGCATGTCGAGGAGGTGGCGCAGATCCAAGCGCTCCAGCATTAACTCCGTCTCACGCTGCGCGTTGTCGAGAATCTCGTCCTCGTCGACCTGAGTCGCCGTGCGATTCTCGAGCACCACGCGGCCGTTGACGAGGACGGTGTGCACGTCGTTGCCGTTCGCGAAATAGATAACCCGGAACGCCGGCATGTTGGCGGGATAGAGGTGCGGCCGGCGCAGGTCGACGAGGATGACGTCGGCCTTCTTGCCAATTTCGAGTGAACCAATCTCCTTTTCGAGCCCAAGCGCCTTGGCGCCGTTGATCGTGCACATTTCCAGGACCTTGCCCGGGGCGAGGACGCTGGGATCGCGGAAGAACCTGCGGTGGTAGTGCATGCATTGCTGCATGTGGCGGAACATGTCGGCCGAACGATCCGGCGCCGTGGCGTCGGAGCCGATGCAGACTGTGGCGCCGGCTCCGATCAACTCGGGGGCGGGGCATCGGCCGAGGATTGAGGCAATGGCGCTCGGGTTGTGAGCGATGCAGGTTCCCGTCTCGCCACAGATGCGGATCTCCTCCTCGGTGAGATCGGTGGAATGAGAGAGGAGGGCGTCGGGGCCGAGCAGATTGAGCTCATAGGCATAGGCGACGCTACCCGTCGTATGCCCGTCTTGCGTGAACACGAGGCCGTGCTCGCGGCTAAGGCGTCTGACTTCCTTAGTCTGTGCTACAGCCTGCTCGACCAGCTCTGTGCTGAACTCGTCGAGATGCTCCCTGCGCAGAGTCGGTGTCAGGAGAGCGATATTGATCCGCTGGCCATGGGTCCCATGCCAGCGGTCGATCAGAGTCCGGCAGGTCGCGATCTGATCCTCGAAGCGGACGGGGAATTCCCGCTTTTCCATGCCCGTCCAGCGCGCATAGGTGCGGGGATGGGGCGGACGAGTCGGTCCAATCGCAACGACGGAACGGGTTCCGACCTCGACGACTCCCTGACAATGCGCGTCGCCATAATCCGGCTCGTCCGTGCGCATGATGGTGTCGCCGCCGCCGAGCAGCGAGACACCCGTGGTCACGCCGAAGCGCAGGCGCTCCAGGGCGGCGAGGCGCGCCTCCGCGCGCCAGAACTCCGGCGTGGAGCCGACGGTATAGGCCTTTTCGCAGGCCTCGTACCAGAGATCCGAGCGGCCGCCGCCCATAGTCTTGATGAGGCCGTGGCCGGCATGGGCGTGGCCATCCACGAGGCCGGGCAGCACGGCCTTGCCGGCGGCGTCGATGACCTTCGGCGCGCCGTGACGCGCCGTGATATCGGCAGTCGTGCCGATATCGACGATGCGGTCTTTCTCGATCGCGATCGCGCCGTCCTCAATGATCCGGCGCTGCGGATCGACGGTGATCACGACGCCATGGGTGATGAGGATGTCGGCCATGTTTCTTGTCCTTGCGGGGTGGAAGTCGCGTCGCTCCGCCAGATCCTGTCGACGGAAGGCACGAGGGAGAGGAGCTGGCGGGTGTAGCCGTGTTGCGGGGCGCGGAAGAGCGTCTCGCAATTCCCGGCCTCGACGATCTTGCCGGCCTGCATCACGGCGAGCCGGTCGCACATCTGCCGGACGACGGCGAGGTCGTGACTGATGAAGAGCAGCGTCAGATTGGTGGCGTCGCGCAAATCCTTGAGCAGGTTCAGAATCTGAGCCTGCACGGACACGTCGAGAGAGGAGGTCGGCTCGTCGCAGATCATGAGGGTTGGTTGTGCCGCCAGCGCTCGCGCGATCGAGATCCGCTGCCGCTGCCCGCCGGAAAACGCGAAGGGATAGCGCTCTCCCACCGATTTCTCGAGACCGACGGCCTGAAGGAGTTGATCGGCATCGGCTGCCGCTTCAGGCCGCGTCGCGGCGAGCCGGTAGAACAGGATCGGCTCTTCCAGAATCGAGGCGATCCGCATCCGCGGGTTCAGCGACGAGTATGGGTCCTGGAAGATCATCTGCAGAGCCCGCTTGGCAGCAGACTCCGCCTTGATCGTCGCGTCCTGCCCGCGGAAAAGCACGCGTCCCGCGGTCGGCCGCACGAGGCCTGCAATGACATTGGCGACCGTCGTCTTGCCGCATCCGGATTCACCGACGAGTCCGAAGATCTCTCCTTCATTGATCGATAACGAGATTCCGTCGACGGCCCGGAATGCATTGCCCCTCGTACCCGGCAGCAGCCCGCCCGAGCGATATTCCACCACGAGGTTTTCGACAGACAGGAGCGGCCCCTTCGCTATCCCCGACCGCGCACTCCCACGGTCCTGCGCCTGGCTTCGCAGCTTGCCCCGCGCCTCAGCGGCTGCCGGCGATTCATGACCCACCACGGGGAGCCGTGCGAGGACGCGATCGACTCGCGGCACAGCACCGATCAGGCTCCTTGCGTAATCGTGCCGGGGTGCGCCGAGGACTGCTGTTACAGGCCCGCTCTCCACGGCCTTGCCGCGGTACATGATGGTGACGCGGTCCGCGACCTCGGCCACTACGCCCATATTGTGCGTGACCAGGAGGACGCCAAGGTCGCGCTCCCGGGCGAGTTTCTGGATCAGGGCAAGGATCTGCGCCTGCACAGAAACGTCGAGCGCTGTAGTCGGCTCATCGGCAACGAGGAGCTTGGGATCGCAGGACAGGGCCGCCGCAATGACGACGCGCTGGCGCTGGCCGCCGGAGAGCTGGTGCGGATAGGAGCGCAGGCGCCGCTCGGGCTCGGGAATGCCCACCGCCTTCAGGAGCTCGAGCGCTCGAGCGTGCGCGGCGGCCCTGTCGAGACCGAGATGGAAGCGCAAAGTTTCGCAGAGCTGGCTCTCCACGGTGAAGAGCGGATTGAGGCTCGTCATTGGATCCTGGAAGATCGCGCCGATGTCGCGGCCGGGAATGATGCCTGCCGTGCGTCCGGTCGTTGGATCGAGGGGGAGACCGGCAATGGAGATCGTGCCTGCGGCGATGCGGCCAGGTACCTCGAGCAACCCCATGGCCGCATTGCCGATCGTCGTCTTTCCTGCGCCGGATTCGCCGACGAGCGCATGGATCTCGCCGGGCGCAATGGAGAGGCTGACGCCTTCTACCGCCGTAAACGCCCCGCCATCGACGAGAGGATATTCGACGGTGAGGTCGCGGATCTCGAGAGCGGGAATCCTGGTCATCGCCTTGCCCTCAGCTTGGGATTGAAGCGGTCGCGAAGCCAGTCGCCCACCACGTTCACGGCGAGGACCAAAAGCACCAGTGTGATCGCGGGGAAAACCGCGATCCACCAGATCCCGGAGAAGACGAACTCGTTGCCGATGCGGATGAGCGTCCCGAGCGACGGATAGGTCGGCGGCATGCCGACGCCGAGGAAGGACAGCGTCGCCTCGGTCAAGATCGCGGCAGCAAGGTTGATCGTCGCGATGACCAGGACCGGCCCCATGACGTTGGGCAGAATGTGGCGAAGCATGATGCGGCGTGAAGGCAGCCCGATCACCTTGGCGGCCTTCACGTAGTCGCGGTTGACCTCGACCATGGCGGCGGCGCGGACCGTGCGCGCATACTGCACCCATTCATGCACGGCGATGGCGCCGATCAGGATGATGGGCGCCCATTCCGCAGCGCCGGCGTTCGGAAAAACCGCCCGGGCTATGCCGCTGACAAGAAGCGCAAGCAGGATCGTGGGAAAGCTCAGGATCACGTCGGCGATGCGCATGATCACGCCGTCCACCCAGCCGCCGAAATAGCCCGCGAGCAGCCCGAGACCTACGCCGAGTGTTGCCGCCACCAGCACGGCGCCGCCGCCGATCGCAAGCGAGACTCGCGCGCCGTAAAGGATCGCCGACAGGAGATCGCGGCCCTGGTTGTCGGTGCCGAGAAGGAAGCGCGGATCACCGTCCTGCATGAAGGCCGGAGGGATCTCGGCATCGATGAGATTGAAAGTTGCAATGTCGGTCGGATCGGTCGGGGCGATCCAGGGTGCGAACAGCGCCGAACCCACCATGACCAGCGCAATGATCGCTGCCAGCAGGACCGAGAGCGGAATATGTGAACGGCGCAGGCGCAGGGTGATCGTGCTCATGACGAACGGACCCGCAGGCGCGGATCGACGATGGCATAGAGAATGTCGACCAGCGTGTTGATGAGAACGAAGAGAAAGCCGACGAAGAGCAGGTAGGCCGACATCACGGGGATATCGACGAAGCTCACGGCCTGGATGAAGAGGAGCCCCATGCCCGGCCACTGGAACACCGTCTCGGTGATGATCGCGAAGGCAATGAGCGAGCCGATCTGCAACCCGGTTACGGTGATGACCGGCATCAGCGCGTTTCGCAGCGCAAGGCGGTAATGGATGTAGCGGGCTGGCAGGCCGCGCGCCCGTGCGTAGCGGATATAGTCGGTGGAAAGGACATCGATCATCTCCGAGCGCACGAGGCGCATGATCAATGTCAGGGAATAGAGCGCCAGCGTGATGGCCGGCAGGATCAGCGATTTCAACCCGCTCGCCGTGAGAAATCCCGTCGTCCACCAGCCCAATGTCACCACGTCCCCCCTGCCGAAGGAGGGCAGGATCTGGAACGACACGGAGAAGATCAGGATGAGCGCGATTCCGGTGACGAAGGTCGGAGTCGAGATGCCGATCAGGGATACGGTCTGGATGATCCGTGCCAGAACCCCGTCAGGATGTAGGGCGGAGATCACGCCGAGCGGAATGCCAAGCGCCAGGGAGAGGATCGTCGCCACGATCACCAGTTCCAGAGTCGCGGGCAGGCGTTCGGCGATGAGCGTCGTCACGGGCCGCTGGTTGCGGTAGCTGATGCCGAGATCACCCGAGGCAACGCGGCCCAGGAAGTGGCCGTATTGGACGACAATGGGCTGGTCGAGACCGAGCGTTCGGCGCAGTTCTTCCTTCTCAGCCACCGTGGCGTCTTCCCGTGCCATGATGGACACGGGATCACCGACGAAGCGGAACATCAGAAAGGCGACGGCAGTCACAGCCAGCATGACCAGGACGGCCTGTCCCAGCCGGGTGAGGATCACGGTGATCATCACGTTTCTCCCGGGAATGCCGCGTGACGGCATTCCCTCTGGAGTGTCTCAAATCAGGCGATCACTTCATCTTTGCATACCAGAGCCGTACATACTCGTCCGCGAATTGCGGAACCTCGATCGAGCTCTTCACGGCCCAGGCCACGGGCTGCTGATGAAGAGGAATGAACATCGCCTCGTCGTGAGCGATCTTCAATGCCTCGGTAAGCATGGCCCGGCGCTTGCCCTCGTCGAGTTCCACGCCAGCGGCGCGGGCGAGCTCGTCGAGACGCGCATTGACGAGACCGTTCGGATTGTTGCCACCGAAGGTATCCTTGCGCGAGGCAAGGATTGCCGAGAGAACGCTGTAGCCATCCATTGGCGGGAGCGTCGCCCAGCCGAGCATGTAGATGTCGGTCTCGCCCCGATCGACCTTGGGGAAATAGGTCGTGCGGCTCTCCGTCTTGAGATCGACCTGCACCCCGATGCGCGACCACATGGCAGCAATCGCGACGCAAGTCTGTTCGTCCGCGATGTAGCGGTCGTTCGGGCAGGCAAGGCCGACCTTAAAGCCGTTGGGATAGCCGGCTTCGGCGAGCATCTTCTTCGCCTTGTCGGGGTCATAGGCGAGAGGCTTGTCGATCTCGGCGGAATAGCCGGGCACGGGCGGTGCGACGAGGATTCCCACGTTGCGGGATTTCCCGCGCATCACGCGTTTCTTGATCGTTTCGAGGTCCACGGCGTGCCAGAGGGCCTGTCGCACCTTCAGGTCGAGCAGCGGGTTCTTCTGGCCTGGCGCGGCATGCAGTTCGGGACGCCAATTCATGCCGAGGAAGATGAGGCGCAGCGACGGCTCCTCGATGACCTTATACCCGTTGGCGGCATCGATGCGAGCGAGATCCTGGAGGGGAGCCGGCGCGATCATGTCGATCTCGCCGGACAAAAGGGCTGCGACGCGCGTCGCGTCGGACTTGATCGGCCGGAACTCTATGCGGGTGAGGTTGTGCTCGGGCTTGTCCCACCAATTCTCATTCACGACCATCACGGTGCGGCTGTCCGGCTGGTAGCTTTCGAGTTTGAAGGGGCCGGTGCCGTTCGCATTGGTGGAAGCGAAGGTGGTGACGCCCGTCGCAATATTGCCGGGCTTCGTCGCGTTGTTCGCCTCCATCCACTCCTTGTCCATGATGAAGAGGCCGGACAGGTCATTGAGAAGGAGCGGGTAGGGGCCGTTCAGAACGAAATCGACGGTGAAGTCGTCGACCTTTTCGGCGCGGATCACGTTGGCGAGGTTTCCGCGGGCTCGGGCAGAGGGGTCGAGAATGCGAGTGACGGAGGCCACCACGTCGTCTGCGGTGAAGGGGTTCCCGTTGTGGAATTTCACTCCCTGCCGAAGGACGAAGCGCCAGCGGTCCGGTGCCACAATGGACCAGCTCGTCGCCAGGGCCGGCTCGATCTCGAGCTTGCGGTTGCGCCGCACGAGCGGGTCGTAGACGTAGTGGTGCATGTTGGAGGTGAAGCTCTCCGTATGCGCGTATGGATCCATGGTCGCGATATCGCCCTGGGACGACCACCGCAGGGTGTTCGCCTGGAGGGGCGCGGTCAGGATCGTCAGTCCAGCGACAAGCGTTGCAGTGGCAGTTATGCGTTTCATTATGGTTCTCCTCTGGTCAGTCATGCTCGCCGTTGAGTCGGCGATGCCATCGGCAAGGGTTCGCGAGGTTCCGCATAGCGGACGAGCACATCCTTGAGGCTGCGCCCGGCAGCGCCGGGTTTCGGCAGCAGGGCGCGCTCCTGAACCGCGCCGAGATGATGGTCCATAAGGTATCGTGCCCTGGCAGCATTTCCTGCGATCAGCGCCTCAATGATCTCTGCATGCTCGCTGGCGCCACACTCCGACGGGTGCGGGCGGCTGTAGAGCGCAAGGATCAGGGACGAGCGGGAGACGACCTCGGAGACATAGCGCGCGAGCAGGGTGTTGCCCGTGAGCTCGGCGAGCAGCACGTGGAACTCGCCGGCCAGGCGGATCGCTTCCGGCCCCTCCTTGCCGTGAAACCGCTTCTCAGCGGCGACATGGCCATGCAGACGGTTCGCGTGTTCGCGCGCGAGGGCACCGGCGAGGCGCTCGACGACGAGCCCTTCGGGTTGCCGGCGCACGTCGAAGACTTGCTGCGCCTCGACGAGGCTCGGGCTCGCCACGAAAGACCCTCGATTCTTCCACTGTTCGACGAGGCCGTCCGCGACGAGGCGGGTCAGAGCCCCCCTCACCAGTGTCCGACTGACGCCAAAACTCTCGCCGATCGTGTCTTCGGGAAGCTTGTCGCCCGGCATCAGCGATTGCTCGATGATGGCCCGCCTCAGGTCGGCATAGACGGCGTCGGCGCGATCGGCCGCCGGGGAGGTGGGACGCTCGGCCGTCGGCCTTCCGCGGCCCGGGCGTTCCCTCCAAATGAGTCCCGTATGCGCCGGCTGATCGGCCATTTCGGATCCCGTTGTCGTAACGGATTGTGTCCAATACTGTCACCGAATTGAATCCAAGCGCAAATTTTCAGCAGGGGACGCACAGGAGCGAGGCATTGATGACCAGTGATCTGCTGATCAGGAACGTCAGGCCGATGGGCGGTCCGGCAACGGACGTCCTCGTCAGGAGCGGGCGCATTGCAGCGATGAGCGCGGGCGGCGCCGAACCGTCGATCCCGGTCCTAGACGGCGCCGGCGAACTGCTTCTGCCGGGCCTCATCGAGGCCCATACCCATCTCGACAAGACGATGTGGGGCATGCCCTGGAAGCCGCATGCCGCAGGGCCGCGTCTCATCGACAAGATCGAGACGGAGCGTCGCCAGCGCCGCGAACTCGATATTGAGCCCGAGCGTCAGTCTGGCCGGCAGGCGCTCCAGTCGCTGCGGATGGGCTCAACGCACATCCGAACCCATATCGACGTCGATACGGAGGTGGGCCTGTCCGGGATCGAAGGCGTCATGCGCATGCGCGAACGCTACCGCGATCGCATCCATGTCGAGATCGTCGCATTTCCGCAATCGGGCCTCCTCGTGCGACCCGGCACGCTCGAATTAATGCGCGAGGCCATGCGGCTCGGCGCGGAGGTGGTCGGCGGTCTAGATCCCAATGCCATCGACCGAGATCCCAAAGGCCATCTCGACGCCATTTTCGGCTTGGCGCAGGAGTTTGGGCGGCCTGTGGACATCCATCTGCACGAGCCGGCCGAACTCGGCGGATTCGCGATGGAGCTGATCATCGAACGGACACGGGCGCTCGGCATGCAGGGCCGCGTCGTGGTGAGCCACGCCTTTTGCCTAGGCATGAGCGATCGCGACTATGCGCGTTCGCTCATCGATCAGCTTGCCCGCGAGCGCATCGCGGTCATGACAACGGGCGCTCCGAGCCGACCCGTGCCGCCGGTGCGCGAATGCGCAGAGGCTGGGCTCGTAGTCTGCGCCGGTTCTGACGGCATTCGGGATTCCTGGAGCCCGTATGGGAATGCCGACATGCTGGAGCGGGCCATGCTCATCGGCCTGCGTAACAATTTCCGCGAGGACGAGGAGATTGCTCTGGCGCTCAACGCTTGCACACGCGGAGGTGCCACGGTGATGGCCCTGGCGGATTATGGGCTGGAGGTGGGCTGCGCTGCGGACCTGCTTATCGTGCCCGGCGAGGTTCCGGCGGAAGCTGTCGTCAGTCGCCCAGCGAAGCGGACGGTGGTCAAGGGCGGCCGCATCGTTGTGCGTGATGGCGAAGTGACTACAGCCGCCTGACTCCGCACCAGGACGCTCCTATGGCGACTGAGGACCGTGATCGTGATACCGTGAGCGCGGACGAGATGAGGAGCCGCCGCTCACTCGAAGATCGTACCGCCGGGAAATGCGGCCGCCCAATCGCCGCTTGAAATCCTGGCCGAAAGCCGCCATCTCGCCGCCCGGAAAGCCAAGCAGACCATTTTGAAGCCATGACGACTGCCACCCCCGAGAGCCATGCCTTTGAGGCCGATGTCGCGAGATTGCTGCACCTCATGGTGCATTCCGTCTATTCGGACCGGGACGTCTTCCTGCGCGAGTTGATCTCGAATGCGGCGGATGCCTGTGAGAAGCTGCGTTACGAAGCGATCTCGGATCCGGCGCTCCTCGGAGAGGATCCCAAGCCCAGGATCACGCTCGTGGCGGATGCCGAGAACCGCTGGCTCACGGTCGAGGACAACGGCATCGGCATGAGCCGGGTCGAGATGGCCGAGGCGCTCGGAACCATTGCACGCTCAGGCACCAGGGCCTTCATGGAGCGGCTAGAGGCCGCCCAGGGAGCCGAGGGGGCACAGCTCATCGGCCAGTTCGGGATCGGCTTCTATTCGGCCTTCATGGTCGCCGACCGAATCGATGTCGTCTCGCGCCGGGCCGGCTCGGAGGAGGCCTCGCTCTGGTCGTCCGACGGCAAGGGATCCTACACGATCGCACCGGTGGAGATCGCAGAGGCGCCAGCCCGCGGAACGCGCGTGGTCCTGCATCTCATGGAGAATGCGGCCTCCTATGCCGAGCGCTTCACGCTCGAGCGCATCGTCAGGGCGCAATCGGGCCATGTCCCGGTGCCGATCTCGATTGTCGAGAAACCCGGCGCTGTGCCGCAAGAGATCGCGGATGGTGCGGCGCTCTGGGCAAGGCCCAAGGCCGAGATCTCGGCCGAGGAGTACACGGATTTCTACCGGAGTGTCGTGGGCCAGTTCGACGAGCCGGCGCTGACTGTCCATTTCCGCGCCGAGGGCCGGCATGAATACACGACGCTGGCCTTCGTGCCGGGGTCCACGCCGTTCGACCTGTTCGATCCCGATCGCCACGGTCGGATGAAGCTCTACGTAAAGCGGGTCTTCATCACCGACGAGGCGGAGCTTCTGCCGCGTTATCTGCGCTTCGTGCGCGGGCTCGTGGATTCCGCCGACCTGCCCCTCAACGTCTCCCGCGAGATGATCCAGGATAGTCCGCTCCTGGCCGCTATCAAGAAGGGGGTGACCAACCGCGTGCTGAGCGAGCTTGAGAAGCTCGCGCGCGACAACGCGGAGGGTTACGCAAAGATCTGGGACAACTTCGGCCCAGTCATCAAAGAAGGACTGTACGAGGATTTCGAGCGGCGTCAGCAATTGCTGGGACTCGCCCGGTTCAGGACAACGGCGTCCGCAGGCGGGTGGCGCTCGATCCAGGATTATCTCGGCGCGCTGAAGCCGAACCAGACTGCGATCTACTATGTGACCGGTCCCGATCTCGCCCGTCTAGAGGCCTCGCCTCAGCTCGAAGGCTTCCGGGCGCGCGGGGTCGAGGTCCTGCTCCTGCCGGATCCCGTCGACAGCTTCTGGGTGACCGCGGGGCTCGATTACGAGGGCAAGCCCTTCAAGTCGGTGACCCAAGGCGCCGCAGACCTCGCCTTGATCCCGCTGATCGAGCCAACGAGCGCAGGCGAAACGACAACACCAGAGGCCGTGACGCGCCTCATCGCATCCATAAAGGCCACTCTCGACGAGCAGGTGTCGGATGTCCGCGCCTCCGAGCGGTTGACCGAGAGTGCCGTCTGTCTCGTCGCCCCCGAGAGTGGCATGGACCGCCAGCTCGAGCGGCTTCTGGCAAGAGCCGGGCAGCTGGGCTCGGCCGCGAAGCCGGTCCTCGAGATCAACGCGCACCACGAGCTCATTACTGCCCTGGCGACGCTCGAGGACGACGAGCAGCCGCTTCGGGACGATGCCGCCCACCTGCTTCTGGACGAAGCCCGGGTTCTCGATGGCGAGCTTCCAGTCGATGCCAAGGCGTTCTCACAGCGGCTCACACGCGTGATGCGGCGGTGCATGCCCTGATGCGTCATGCTCGCGCTCCGCGACCGGCGGAATCCTCGCGCATGGCCCCGTGCCTTGGGGCGACCTGCGCCTCTAACAGGAAGGCCTGAGCTCCCAAGAGTTGAAAGGCAGACGGTCGAAGACGCGGGTTCCGGGGGCACTTCTGGTGACCGGTATCCGACAGGGTGCCACCAGCCAATGAACCGGTCGTGTCCGGTTCACGGACGAATTTGCGTGACCACTCCATGTGCTGAGCGATCGTGCTCGCCTCTGGTTGGCTCGGGCTGCTGTCAGCCAAGGCCGGAAACGAGAACGCGAGCGCGACAACGAATGCAAGCACCTGAACCACATCGACCTCCATGAGTGAGGTCCTCACATCACATCCCGCCACGATCTTACCCCTGGCGAGATGAACGCAAGGCAACGGCAAGGCCGAAGTCCTCGCCGGAGTGGAATGTAAAGAGAGGGCAGGGTGGTTCAGGCACGACATTCGCCTGTGACATGCGTATCGTGTGGGCGACGACGTGCGGGGCATCCATGGTGCGGGAACTCACCCACCTGTCCTTCGAGGACTGGGTCTATTTCGTCTTCGACCACCCGGCAGAGGGCCCGGAGTGGCACTCGGACCCTGAGGCGCCATACTGGAACGGTCCGGCCGCCCTCACGGCGGAATACGTGATCCGGCTGTTCGAGGATCCTTGCCCGGCGCTGATTGGCTTCACGGATGAAGAGCTCAACAAGGGCCTCTGGTACATGATCAGTCCTGGCCTCGGCGAGCACATGCTCTGCCTCGACGAGCCGGCCCTTCCCATCGCAATGCGCGTCCGGTGCGTTCGCGCGTGCGAGAGCCTGTTCCGCAAGCTCTTTCTTCCGCGCTGCTCGCCTCACCTGTCCCATTGTGATTGGCATGGTGCCGCCCCGCTGAACTCCATCTGCTACATGTGGTGGGATATCATACCCGTGTTCGGTGGGCCCGAGCCGGAGGATCGCCGGTTGTTGCACGCGGCAGCGCTCGAGACGATGGCAGTGATCCTCCGGCTCGACTCGATCGCCTGCCAGGAAAGCGCCCTGCATGGCCTCGGCCATTGGCACTCCGCCTTCCCGGAACAGGCCGAGAGCATGATCGACGCTTTCATCTCGACCCATGCGGATGCACCAGCAGCGTTGTTGACCTACGCGCGCAGTGCGCGTTGCGGCTGTGTCCTGTAGGGCAGCAGGAAGACGCGGAGTGGCTGCAGACCGGCCGGTGTAGCGCCGACGGCAAGATCGCGTCCGCACTTGTCGGCATTCGCTCGTCGACGCCGGAACCAATCCGCCGCCCCGCCGTTGGCGGGCATTCCGCTGCGGGGAGATGACGCCCTGCAGCGTGAGTAACCCATGGCATTTCGGCGATGCGTGATCTGTATGGAGCATCCGTTGTCGTAACCGGCGCATCGAGCGGCATTGGCCGTGCAACGGCCCTGGCCTTTGCCCGGTGCGGCGCGCGCGTGTCCTTGGCGGCTCGCCGCGGCGATGTGCTCGAGGATGTGGCAAACGAGTGCAGACGAGTGGGAGGCGAGGCGATCGCCGTCCCGACGGATGTCACCGACCCAGCAGCCGTGGCCGCACTGGCTCACGCGTCCGAGAGAGCTTTCGGGGGAATCGACGTCTGGGTCAACAACGCCGGAACCGGCGTCTTCGGGCCTTACACGGATGCACCGCTCGAGCTGCACCGTCGCACCATCGAAGTGAACCTGCTCGGCGCGATGTACGGCGCCTATGCCGTCCTGCCGCTCTTCCTGCACCAGGGTCGCGGCGTTCTGATCAACACCATTTCCCTTGCCGCTTGGGCTCCGAACCCGTTCGCGGCTGCCTACACGGCGAGCAAGTTCGGATTGCGCGGCTTCGCGGCCAGTCTGCGCCAGGAACTCGGCAGCCATCCCGACATCCATGTCTGCGGTGTCTTCCCGGCAATTATCGATACGCCGGGATTCGTGCACGGCGCCAATATGTCGGGTCGGCAGATCGACATCGGGCCTTTGATCTACGCGCCGGAGGATGTTGCCGAAACGATCGTAAGCCTCGCCCGCTGGCCTCGTGACGAGGTTGCTGTCGGCTGGCCGGCGCGGGCGGCTCAGATCGCCTATACGATTGCACGGCGCCCGACCGAGCAACTGGCGGGAGCCTTCATCCGTCGTGCGCTCCGGCAGGCCCAACCCGCGCCACGGTCGGAGGGGGCTCTGATGTGGCCGGTGCCCCAGGGCACGAGCATCAGCGGAGGGTGGAGACAGCGGAAGGGCGTGCCGGCGGGGCGCCGCGCTACCCGGATTGGCCTCGCCGTGGCAGGGGCCGCCGCACTCATTCTGGGGACCACGGCAGCCGCTTATGGGCGATCCAACCATCGTCAGCGCCGCTGACCTCGAGCGAGGTCTCGAAGCCGTCCGTGCTTCGGCTGCAGGCTCTGCCGAAGGCGTGTTCGGCCCGAACTCGGTCGTCTGGCAGATCGACCGGGAGGCGCTCGTCTTCCTGGGCGCCGGCCGCGCGCTCCTGATGCAGCTCGCGCACCCCTGGGTTGCGACTGCCATCGCGGAGCACTCCAACGCTCTCGCGGATCCGATCGGACGATTCCACCGCACCTTTCAGATCGTCTTCACGCTGGTCTTCGGCTCGCTCGATCAGTCCTTGGCAATGGCGCGGCGTCTGCACCGGCGTCACGGGGCCATCACGGGGACGATGCCGGAGACGATGGGGCCATTTCCAAAGGGCTCCCGATACGTCGCAAATGAAACCTCCGCCCTGATGTGGGTCCATGCCACCCTGGTGGATACCGCCTTGGCCGCTTACGAACTCGTGCTGCCGCGGCTCGGGACTGAGGCGCGAGAGCGCTACTATGGCGAGGCTCGCATTCTCGGGGTGCTGTTCGGCATTCCACTCGAGGCGCAGCCATCCGACTGGGTCGCGTTCAACCGCTATGTCGACGCCATGGTCAATTCCGATACGCTGACGGTCGGGAGCGCGGCGCGGGACATCGGACGGAGCGTCCTGAGAGGCGCAGAACGGCTTCCGGTGCCAGGCTGGTACCGTGACGTCACGGCGTCCTTGGTTCCAGAGCCCCTGCGCGAGGGCTTCGCGCTGCCCTTCGGCCCTCGCGAGCAGCGGCGCGCAGCCCGCACGCTGGAATTCGCCCGACGCACCTATCCTTTGCTGCCGGACCGCATCCGGCATGTGGCGCCCTATCAGGAGGCCGTTGCACGACTGACCGGGCGCGCCGGGCCCGATCTCGTGACACGAACGCTCAACAGGCTCTGGATTGGCCGCACATCGATGGGCGGGTGACTGCCAAGCGAGCTCGGGCCGAAGACCAAGCCAGTTTCATGGGTGCGCATACTGGACGGATCCCTGCCGCGGCCGATGCAGAGGCCAGCCACGATCGTCCGGTATTTTCTGCGTGAACATGGCTGCTCGGACAGCTTATATAGCCGGGATGTCCAAGCTCTCAGCCCGCCCCGCCAAAACCGATCCCGCGACCGCATCTCCAGACTCGGCTGCCTCTGCCGACCTGAGGACGGGGTCGAGCGCTCCTGCAGAAGATCTCCGCTCGCTGGAGAAGGCGCTTGGTTTACAGATCCGGCTGTTGCGGCGTGAGCGCGACCTCTCGGTGGCGGATTTAGCCGGGGCTGCCGGGATTTCCATCGGCATGATCTCCAAAATCGAGAACGGCCAGATCTCCGCTTCATTGTCGTCCATCCAAGCCATTGCCAACGCGCTCAATGTCCCCTTCAGTTCGTTATTCACGGCCGTCGAGGAGAAGCGCGACTGCTCCTATGTCCGAGTTGGTCAGGGCGTGATCATCGAACGACGCGGAACGAAGGTCGGGCACGTTTATGAACTGCTCGGACATGCGTTGGGCGGCGATATCGTCGTCGAGCCCTACCTAATCACGTTGAAAGGCGACGCCGACCCGTACACCAACTTCCGGCACTCGGGGACGGAGTTCATCTATATGCTCACTGGCGAGGTGATCTACCGGCACGCCGATTGCAGCTATCATCTCAAGCCTGGTGATTCTCTTCTTTTCGACTCGGGCGCGGTGCACGGCCCGGAGGAACTGCTCGTCAAGCCCATGACCTATCTATCTATCATTATCTATCCACGCCATTCCGCCCGATGACTTACGGATATTGCTTTCTGCGCTGCTGGCAGGCATTTCGCATGTCTCCGGCCCGGTTGATCGCCGAGACCGAATGCATCACGGTCGAGTAGATCAGATCGGATAAGGGCACCTTGGTGTTTCGGCAGTTTTCCAACGACACGAAAGAATTGTGCTGCAATGACGCTGGATCTCGAGAGTGCTGCCCGAGAACGGGGCATCAAGTATTTTCTGATTTCGTTTACTGATCTGTTCGGCGCGCAACGTGCAAAGCTCGTGCCGGCCGCGGCGATCGGATCAGCAGCCAGGAACGGCGTCAACTTCGCGGGCTTTGCGACGTGGCTCGACATGTCGCCGGCGGATTCCGACCTGTTCGCGCTGCCGGATCCCGATACCCTCATCCAGTTGCCGTGGAAACAGGAGGTCGGGTGGCTCGCCGCCGACCTGTTCAGGAACGGTCAGCCGGTCGAGCAGGCGCCGCGCAACCTGCTGAAGCGCTTGGTTGCTGATGCAGGTCGGAGCGGGCTACAATTGAAGTCCGGGGTCGAATGCGAATTTTTTCTGCTCACCCCTGATGGGCTTTCGCCAGCTGACTCTGCGGATCTTCAAAAGAAGCCCTGTTATGATCAATCCGCCCTGATGCGCAGCTATGACGTCATCACCGAGATTTGCGATTCGATGCTCGCTCTAGGGTGGAAGCCCTATCAGAGCGACCATGAGGACGGTAATGGCCAATTCGAGATCAACTGGGATTATGACGACGCACTGGTCACCGCGGATCGGCATGCCTTCTTCAAATACATGACGCGTACGGTCGCGGAAAAGCATGGGATGCGCGCCACCTTCATGCCGAAGCCGTTCGCCGAACTAACCGGCTCCGGGTGCCATGTCCATGTTTCGGCCTGGCAGGGGGACCGGAACCTTTTTGCCGATAGCCAGGACGAACTCGGCTTGTCGAAACTCGCTTATTACTTCATCGGAGGGATCATCCACTCGGCCGATGCTCTGGCGGCGCTCTTTACCCCAACCGTTAATTCCTACAAACGTATCAATGCAATTCACACGGCCTCGGGTGCAACATGGTCTCCCGGCTCCATCACCTATACGGGCGACAACCGGACCCATATGATTCGTATCCCTCGGGGCGGCCGTTTCGAAATCCGCTCACCTGACGGCGCTGCGAATCCCTATCTCCTGCAGGCGGGAATCCTGGCGGCAGGACTCGACGGAATGCGCAACCAGCGCGATCCGGGCCAGCGCCTGGATATCAACATGTATACCGAGCGCCACACGATCGACGTGAAGCGCCTGCCGCTCAACCTGCTCGATGCCTTGCGGGCCCTCGAGCGCTGCCAAGTGCTCAACGAAGCGCTCGGGGGATTCGTGCCGGCCTATCTCAAGCTGAAAACCGAAGAGTGGAACGCCTATATGCGGCATCTGACGCAATGGGAGCGAGACACGACGCTGGATTGCTAGCCGGTTGCACAACTGGATGCGTGCTGCCGCCCAAGACTGTCGGAATTGCATCCAGACCGATCAGGAATGGGCGGAGCATGCTCCTCCGCAGCTTTCCCTGAGTGATGCCACCGGGTAGACATCTCGAAAACGTTCACCGGGCAGGCATCGATGCAGCCCCCGCAATTGAGGCAATCTCCGGAAAGGATAGCCCGCGTCCCATCGCCTTTGAGCGCAGGCGTGATCACGTGAGGCTCGGAGCATACGTTGAAGCACGCACCGCAATTGGTGCAATCCCCCCGGCGGACGGCGGCGACCCGGACGATGCTGGCCGTGCCGACAGCTCCGTAGAATGCTCCGACCGGGCAAAGATGGCTGCACCAGCCTCGCCGGGTCACGAACAGGTCGAGCATGAACACGGCCAGGACGATCGCCCAGCCGGCTCCCATGCCAAAGATGAGCCCGCGTTGCAGCACGCTCACGGGATTCACGAATTCCCATGCGATCGTGCCTGTCAGGAAAGACGCCAGGAGCGCTGCCGCCAGGATCCAGAGCCGTGTGCGCCGGTCTAGCTTGCGATCCCGGGTGATGCCGAGCTTCTCCCGAAGCCAGTGTGCTGCGTCCGTGACAACGTTCACGGGGCAGATCCAGCCGCAATAGGCCCGGCCGCCAACGATCAAGTACAGAGTGACGATGAGTGCTGCGCCAAGGGTGGCGACTTGCGCCGGCACCATTCCGGCTGCAACGGATTGCAGGAGGATGAACGGATCGCTGAAGGGGATGACGCCCAGGATTTCGCTCGAGGCGAAATTGCCGCGCGTCAACCACAGACCGGCCATTGGTCCGGCCATGAAGACCGCGAGGGCTGTCGCCTGCGAAGCGCGTCGCAGCAGCCACCACCTGTGCGCTCGCAGCCAGCCCTTGGCCCCGACACCCAGCCTGCGACTCTCGGCCGTGATGCTGAAGCCGCTCACGCAGGCCGCCCGGCTGCATTGCGGCCGGGGCCACCGAGGCCGAGCTCCCGCGGCAGCACGCGAATGGCGGCATGGCCGAGGACGCAGTGCTTCTCGCAGGTTCCGCAACCGGTGCAGTGATCGGAATGGACGGTCGGGATCACCATGCGTCGCCCCTTGATGACCTGTGTCTCGAGTGTGATCGCCTCGTCGCGGATCGGGCAGACCCGATGGCAGATGCTGCAGGTCATGCCCTTGTAATTCAGACAAGTTTCGTGGCCGACGAGCACTGCGACACCCATATCGGCATCACGAATGCTCGCGATATCCCGGTCGAGCGCGCCGGTCGGGCAGGCCCTGGCGCAGGGGACGTCCACGCACATGGCGCAGGGCGTCTCGCGGGCGACGAAGAAGGGTGTGCCGAGCGGAGCGGAGTCCGCCAGGGTCGCGAGCCGGAGCGTGTCGTAGGGGCAGGCGCGAACGCAGAGGCCGCAGCGCACGCAAGCCGAGAGAAAATCGTCCTCCGGCAGGGCGCCCGGCGGCCGGAGCGCGTGAGCCTCCGCCTTCCGGGAGCTTTCGACATAGGCCGCGAGGGCGACGGCAGCAAGGCAAGTCACGCCCCCGGCCTTGATGCCGCTTGCGAGAACCTCGCGGCGGGACGGCTTCTTCGCACTCGCCATTGGCGCAACCTCTGGTCCTATGCAGGCGCTCAATTGGCGCCGACGGTCATCTCCATTCTGATGACGGGGTGAATCCAGCAGCGCACGACGACTTTCCCCGGTTGACGCAAGACGACAGATTTCTTGGTCTTGGGGATTTGCGTATCGAGCGTCTCGACATGGCCATCCTCATAGGTCAGGTAGAGATTGTGAGAGATGTCCGCATCGTTGATGAAAGTGATCGTGTCGCCCACCTTCGGGCTGATCCCGGTATCTTCGAGTTCGGCGTGATGAATGACAAGCTCGAACGTTGTCGCAGATGCGGCTTGTGGTTCGCTGATTGCGAAGAATCCGACCACGGCGATCGCGGCCAGGAATGAGGTCATGCGTATCATCTCGGGTCCTCATGCATGATCTTTATGGCAGCTGCGGGAGTGTGACCTTCGCGGGCTCGGCTCTCAGCGACGCGAGAAAGGCCACGAGATCGTTCCGTTCGGCTGTCGAGAGCTCTACGGGCTTCATTTCGGGAGAGAGGCTGGGGCGTCGTTCACCGCCCTTCACGTAATGCTCGATCACGTCTTCAAGCGTCTTTACGGACCCATCGTGCATGTAGGGGCCCTGCAGTCTCAGATCCCGCAAGGACGGCGTCTTGAAGGCGTGGCGCATGACCACAACGTTCGGGGGCACGAACTTGCCACGTCCGGGATCGTGAGTGTCGAGTCCGATATCGTGGAAACTGTCGTCCGTGAAACGCCAGGTGGAGTGGCAGGCGCTACACCGCGCCTTTTCATTGAAGAGAACGAAACCTCTCTTCGCTTCCGGGCCGATCGCATCCTCGTCGCCCTCGACCCAACGGTCGAAGGGCGCGACGCCAGATACGAGGGTTCTCTGATAAGTGGCGAGAGCTGCCGTTACGTTGCCAGCCGTAATCGGGTCCGGACCGCCGAATGCCTTCTCGAACAGCACCCGATAGCCGGGAATCGACTTGAGACGCTCGACGACGAGGTCCATCGTCATGTTCATCTCGTCCGGCGCTGTGATCGGCATGCGAGCCTGATGCTCGAGCGTCTCGGCGCGCCCGTCCCACTGGAAGGCCAAACCCCAGGCCAGATTCATAACCGGAGGCGTGCGCCTGGCCAGTGGCCTCATCTCGTATCCGATCGCCCGAGGCAGAGCATCCGTCCAGCCCAGGCTCGGGTTATGGCAACTCGCGCAGGAGACGCTGGCGGAGCGCGACAGCCGTGGATCAAAGAACAGGAGCTTGCCGAGCTCTTCCTTTTCGGGCGAATGGGGATTTGACTTCGGGAATGGGATGGCCTCGGGCCGGCGAAAGCGGGCCTTCAGGCGCTCGACCGCCGATCCGGAAGCCGCGATCGCTTGGCCGGGATCGGCCTCCCGAGCCAGGGAATCAGCATGGACGAGGAGGGCGGCTGCACCGGCCAGCGCGACTGCCCATCCAAGAACCATCTTCCGACCCAGAAACGCTTCAATACCCATCTCACGCAATCTTCCAACAACGTCCAGCCACTCGGATGGTGCCGAGCGTCTTCAGGACGCCAGCAGCATCTCCGATGTACTGCAGAAGGCGAGTTCCTCGAGCAGCACTTCGCGCGCTGCGGTGTCTGCGAGATTCGCCATCTGCACGAGCGCCGATCTTGCCTCGAAGCCCGACATTTCGCCGTGGGGGCGGTCGAGCTGGCGCATGATGGTCTCACGAAGCGGCTCGAGCCGGTCGATTAGGTCCTCGAAGGGGCGGTCGCGAAGATCCGGTGCCGTAGCGATCGCGCCGCTATGGACCAGCATCTCGAAGGTGACACGGTGCTCTCGGCGGTGTCCTCCCGTATAGGCGAGGCGGCGGTTGGTCGAGGCGAAGGGCTCTTCCTGGCGCTGCCAGGATCTCAGGATCGAAACGGCGCAAAGGAGCCGCCATGCGGGATCGGAAGCGTTGCGCGCGTTGCGGTAGAGGGCCAGGACGGCTTGATGGCCGGGTGGCGCGCCTTCGATCACCGTGGGGTCGAGTGCGACTGCACTCGGGCGGAATGGCGTGCAACGCCAACGCGCCTTGTGCTGGGGATCGGCAATCTGCCAGCCCGCTATCGCCATGCCGCGTCCGAGTTCCAGCGCCCAGCGCGCGAGGCGATCCTCAAGGTCGCGATAACAGACCGTGAAGGCCTCGAGAGGCGAGGGGGCTCTCAGCCGATAGATGACCTCATTCACCTTGCCGGCATCGCCTCCATAGAACGCCACGACAGCCGCAACACCTCCGATTGTAGTTTGAAGGACATCAGTGGCGCTTGCGGCGGAAATGTCGATTTCCCAGGTCTGCGTGACCGGGTTCATCACGAAGAAGCCGACGACGATGTCCCGCTCCGAGCGATCAGCCTTCGACTGCTCGATGGTCGCCGGAGCACTTTCCGCTTTCAGATGCCCCTGCAGGCCGTAAGGGATCCACATGACCGATGCTCGTTTCTCCGCTCTATTCGGCGATGACCTTGGCCTTCATGAAGGGATGGGGAGTGCAGGTGTATTCGTACGTTCCGGCCTGATTGAACCGAACGGAGTATTTCTGATTGGCCCGAAGCATCGGCCCCTGGATGTCCTTGCTCTTGTCGGATGAGTCGACCAGAAAATGAACGTTGTGGGGAAGAGCTTCAGTGTTGACCCACGTGACAACAGACCCGGTTTTGACCCTGATCTCCGGCTGGTCGAACTTCATCTTCGAGATTCTGATCTCCTTGACCTCGCCGGTTACGGCAGCGGGGTCGGCGAGAACCTCGATCGCATCGGCCGCAAGAGCAGAGCCGAGCGGAAGAGCGACACAGAAAGACACCAGAAGAAGAGAACGCATCTGTAAAAGTCCTTTTCTTATTTTGAGAGATCCGGAGGGCGGCGCACTCGTGGGGAACCGAGGCGCCGCCCCACCGCACCTTAGGCCGCTTTTCCGATAATCGGCGAGATGGTGCAGTGATAGGTCATGGCATCGTCCTCGGCGCCGAAGCACCAGATGATGTCGTTTGCGAATTCCGGCCGATAGACCGGCAGCTCGCCTTCGGTGTTGAGGCAGGCGCAGCGCCCGGAGACGTTCTTGCCGCAGCAGTCGCGATACGAGATCAGGTAGCTCTGCTTGTCGGTCGGGTTGTAGCAGCTAGCAACCCATGAGCTCGAGGCCAGCTTGGTGCCCGGAGGGCAGTTCGTCAGCGAGCCGCCGCTGCAATCGCAGATATTGCCGTCGATCGAGCAATGCCGCCAGTAATTGCAATCCTGAATGTCGCCGTCATGCGGCGTCCACTTGGTCCTGGGGGCAGCGCCCCCGGCGGCCTCCGCGCGGCTGACGCGGCCACGCCGGTCGACCGGCAAGAGGGGAACCAGCGCCACACCGGCGACGGCGGTGCCCACGCGGCCGATGAATCCGCGGCGGCTGGTATGTCCCGCAACCTTGCGCGACAGTTTTTCGAACATTTCGTCGAATCGAGATCTTCCTAACATGGCGTCCTCCATACCTTCGTCTGAGAAAGTGTCGGGTGAACCCTTGCTCAAGCGGCCTGGCCGCTGACGGGGCTGTCCTTGCTGCTTTGAGCGTGCATGCGCTGGCTGGACATGTACTTCTGGATCGATGCGAAGCCGCTCTTGTCCGCCTCCAGAAGGCTCTCCAGGTGTTCGCGCGTGTTCGTCAGGCCCTTGGCGCGAATGGTGCCGGACGCATCGAGCAAGACACCATAGGGAATCTTACCCACTTGGAACCGCATCCCGACTTCGGGCGAGACGACATACGGAATGCTGCCAAGGTCATGGCTTTTCAGGAAGCGCTCATGCTCGTCGGGCTGCCCGTCGCTGACCAGAATGACCGAGATCTTCTCGGCTTTGGCGATTGACTTGATGATCGGGAAGAGCTTGTCGCAGATCGGGCAGGTCGGCGCGGTGAACATCAGAAGCGTCGCGCGCTTCTGCGGGTTCGGGCCGCCGATGCGGACGGGAGCGCCGTTGTAATCCACGACGTTGAAGGCGGGTGCCGGGTCGCCGATGTCGGGACCGTGGTCGGTCATCATGGCTCCCATCGGGGAGGACCGCTCATGCAGAAGGCCTATCTGCCGCATGAGGCCTACCACGACGATGCCGAGCCCGAACAGCGCGAGCCAGAGCAGGACGTTCGATGCGACCAACAATTGCTGTGTCATGGTCATGTCATCCTTGTGAGAAAAGTGAGTTATCTGTTCGCGACGCGCTCGACAGTGCGCTGAGATACGTCGCGCTGAAGTAGAGGAGCAGCGCAAAACTCGCCGCGATGATGCCGATCGCAAGTTCCGCGATATTGGCCGGCCGCACAAGGGGAAGCGTATAGGCGAGCCAGAAGGCGGCGCTGGCGAGTACAGCGTTGCGCCCGACGAGCATCCAGCTCAACGACTGCTTCATTCCCATCCGGAAGCAGCCGCAATCGATGGCCCGGCGTCCACGCAGGACGTTGACGCCGATTGCAATCCCGAACAGCACCAGCAAACCACCCGCAGTGAAAGCGGCATAGGGAGCGGTGATCCCGACGGCGAGGCCCGCTGCGACGGCGAGCTCGACCCAGGGGAGGATTGCCGCCACGGGCCGGGCAAGCGCCTCGGGCATCATCCGGAAGTTCCGAACGACGCCGAAGAACTCCTCCCGCTGCCGCAGCTTCGAGACAGCTGCGGCAGCGAAGAGGAAAGCCAGAAACGATCTCGCAAAGATCGCAACGAGCGGTTCATCCCAGACGGACATGGCGCCGGTCACATGTCCGTGGTGTAGATGACCTGGGGACCGTGGCCGAGCTCGTTGACCTTCATGGTTTCCTTGCCGGTTTCCGGATCGAAGATGTAGAGTGTCTTGTCTCCCGTCGAGAGCGCATAGAGCTGCGGAGTGTTCTCCTGGCTGACAGCAATGGAGTCGATCTCGTGGCCGAGGTCGATTCTCTTGATGCGCTGGCCGTTCTTCGCATCGTAGACGAAGACGAACCGGCTTGCCGTCTTGTGGGTCCACTTGTCGCGCTGGTCGGCGAGCAGGAAGATCCGGTCACTCTGCCGATGATAGGCGACCTGCTGCCAGCCACCTGGCGCCCATCTGTCTGCCTTCTCCGCATCGGTGAAGGCCTCGAAGGCCGGCGGGAATTTGGCTTCGTTCGAAGAAACGTCGACCTGGAAGATCTTGCCGGTGTAAGTCGGCCATACGATGCGTCCAGCCTTCATGGAGTAAGCCGGATGATTGATGAGATAATCGTCTTCCTTGTGGAAGACCTGCGATTTCTTCGTCTCGGCCGACCCGTCCTCTTTGAAGGTGACCTTGAGCATGCTGCCGTCGCGGCAATGCATGAAGAAGTCCTGCTTGGCCGACGGGAAGATGTGATAGCAGTCGGGCACTTCGAGCATCTTGACGAACTTCTTGTCCGCTAGATTGACGAGGCCCACCGCCGGCGAAGGTGAGAACTGATAGAACAGGAGGTGCTTGTTGTCGGGCGTTAGCGCCGTCATCCAGGGATAGGTGCCGACGAGAAAGCGCGGCTGGTTCGGCAGTTCGATATCCGCGATCGGGTCATGCGTTTGCGAGTCGAAGACCTCGACGTAATCGGTGCGTTTGCCGCGAGCAATGCGCGAGAAGACAGTGCTCGCCAGTGCGAAGAACGAGCCGTCGTTTGCGACGGCGGCGTTCGGCAGGAAGCCGCCGTCCGTCATCCCGAGCACGCGGCCTTTCTCGCCGTCGATCGTGAACATCTGGCTGACGGCATTGAAGTGCGCGACGTCGCTCACATAGACGCGCCGGGCATTCGGAGCCGGAGCCTTCAGGATGACAGGCTCGTCGACGGGCAGACCCTGGGTGGCCCCTTGAGGCGTGGTGGCGGAGGGGGCGGCACCCGGCTGCTGGGCCATGGCGGAGCCGGACAGCAGCAAGGCGAGGCTTGCAGAAGCACTCAACAGTGCAGATCGGTATTTCGAGACAATCTTATCCTTGCGAGAGACGTGCGTCATGGTTTCCTCCCTTGAGGTGACAATGAGAAGCAGAATGATGAGAGAACCGGGCGTGGAATTCGCCCCGAATTCGGACCGGCCAAGGTGGCGCGCGTCGACGAATGCGTGCCGCCGCGAGCCCGTTCGATCAGTGTAAGCCGACGATGGTTCGGAGCTGTTCCTAGAGCGCGGCGAGTGTCAGCAGGACACAGCCGGCGGCGACGAGCAGAGCTCCATCGAGAGTCGCTGCCTGTTCCTGCCGGCGAGCGAGCCAACCCTGGACACCAATATCCGTGACGGGCAGCAGGTTTACTGCCATGGGTAGGAAGCGGCCGAGATTGAAGAGCGCAAACACGCCGATGGCGACCATGGCATCGCCGCTCAGCATAGCAACGGCAGTTACCAGATAGAGGATCGGCGTCTGCACGTAGGTCAGGTAGTTCAGCCCGAGCGCCACGCCATAGATTCCCCCAATCACCCACATCGGGAAGCGTTGGCGCGCATCATGGGGGACTTGGGCCTTGCGTTGCGGATAAGGAACGCGAATGAAGCCGAGCTGATGTGCGCCGTAGAGGATCGCCGCTGCCGCTAGGCCGATTGTCGAAATCGTCGTGTAGCCCGCGAAGCCGAGGAGATGGCCGCCTAGGCCGAGGATCGTACCGAGGACGAGGGCGCCGAGTGCATAGCCGAGCCCATGCACAATGAATGTCGGCAGCCAGCGCATCACGGTGTTGGCTGAATAGCGCCCCGCCGGCCGCAAGAGGCAGAGACTGGAATAGCCGCAAGGTGACCATGTCGACAGGAGGCCGCCTAAGAAAGCCAAGCCGGCGAGCATTCGCCACGCAACGTCCTGCTCCGGCATGACCTGGGCTGCAAAGTATCCGCCGGCAATTCCTGCCGCCGCGGCAATGGAAAAACTGGCAGCGCGCGTGAAAGTCGACTGCTCTTTCGGAAAGGAAACGCAGTCCGCGACGCCCTCGACATGAGTATTCGCGCCATGAATCGAATCGCCAATAGACGGCGACACGAGAATCGACATAACAATAGCCTCCTTTGGAGCTTCCTCGCCCAGCGCCTTACTTTCGTGTATGGTTCTCAACGGACACGCTTAGCGATAGCTGAAACAATTTTTCTCGTCAAGAAACATTCCCGGCCGTCCGTAGCTTGGCCGTACTAATCCAACACATAGGACCAAGAGGTGCGGCCAGTCGCTCGCGCGGCTGTTCGGCCACACCGAGCCAAATCTCGTGACGGCATGCTCGATAGGCTGTGAATCGCCCGCGTATCAGCGGCGAGCGAACGCCATTCGGGCTGGCGTCGAAGGTCAGGTTAGCTCAGTTCTTGGATATCCTGATCGAGTCCGGGCAGATCCGGGCCTCGCGGAATTTGCTGTCCAGGACCAGTTCACCCGGACATGTGGAATGGACCCTGTGCTGCAGCACCGGCGTGAGCAGTCTCAGCCTCTCGGACGAGGCGTCGATATCGGCGACGATACCAACTCCAATATCGCGCGCTCGTTCATCACGTAGGCCGACCAGGAGCCGCAGCGGAATCCTGGCACTGGCATCCTGTTTCAGCAGTTCGTTGGCTTCCGCCGTCCATGTCATCGCTCCATCGAAATAACGGCGAAATGCGTCGCCTCTGGCGCGGCGCCGCTCGGCGTCGCTCTTGCGTCGCGCCTGTGGCGAAACGCTGAGCCGAAGGCAGGGGAGGGAGGAATACGCACCCGCGAGCGCCTCCAGCACCGGGTGATCACCGAGCATGATCAGGAGATCCGGTTGCAGCCGTTCGATCTTCGCCTCCTTGAGGCGGCGGCCCGGCCCGGAGAGCAGGCCGCCCGTATTCACGAGGGTCACGCCGACGTCCGCTTCCTCTGCAAGCACCGGCAGCGCCGCAACGACACACGTCCAGCCTCGGACGGGATCGATCGTTCCCACGAAGGCGAGGGCGGTGAGGGTGAGCCGCCCATCCGGTTCTCCGCGGCCGAGCGTGACGCAGGCTGGCGGCCCGATCATTTTCTGCCCGACATCGGCGTCGAGGACGGCGATCGTCCGAAGCGGCGCAACCGCTCGGACCATCGCGCGGCAGAAGGATGTCTTGCCCACGTCGGCTGGCCCGAGGACCAGAATCCGGGATGCCCTGCCGCAGGCAACGGCAGCGGCCGCATCGGCCCAGTCGGCGGGCAGCTCATCGCCAGCATCTGCGGTGTCGTATTCGGGTGCCAAGGTCGGTAACCAAAGCCGAGCGGTGCTGCTGCCGCACAATGGCGCACTGTCCTCGTGAGGCAAGCGTCGCATCCCGGAGCCGACAGGCTCCTGGGACGTCCGTTACCCGCACCGAATGACGGCGCTCACGCTTGCCTTCTGGTGACGAGACCTCATCTCCAGGGCACGTGTCTCTGGTGTTCGAGGAGGCCCCATGCCGAGCCGCGACCCTGCGAACTGGATGCTGTCCGAGGCGATCGAAACCTTGGCCCGCGCGGAGCGCATGCATCGCCAGTTCTTCCAGTTGCAGCGCTCGCCCGGCGCGGGGGAGCCCACTTGGGAACCGCCCATAGACGTGCTCGAGACCGAGCGGGAGATACTGATCCTCGTCTCTCTCCCGGGTGTCGATCCCGACCATGTCGTGGCTACGATCGAGGACGGGACTCTCGTGGTCAGCGGGCGCCGTGTCTTGCCGCCGGCCCTCCGCAACGCCGTCATTCATCGCCTTGAGCTGCCGCAAGGCCGCTTCGAGCGCCGGGTTACCCTGCCGCCGGGCCGGTACACCGTAACGCATTTCGCCGAGAACGGCTGTCTTGTGTTCAGCCTCGCGAAGACGGCTTGAGGGAGCATTCGATGATCCTCTTCAGCGACGCCGGCAACACGCCGTCTACCGCAGCCTCTCCGGGCGACCACACCATCACGATCGAAAGCGTGCCGCTGCCGCCGGACGGCGTGATCCTTCTCCCGGTCCGCAACACGGTCCTGTTTCCGGGCATCATCATCCCGATCAGCATCGGGCGCCCGAAATCGGTCGCGGCGGTTCAGCAGGCCGTGCGAGAGGAGCGGCCGATCGGCATCGTCATGCAGCGCGATGCTGAAGTCGTTGATCCCGACCTGCGGGATCTCTACCAGGTCGGCACCATCGCCAATATCGTGCGCTACATGACGGCCCCGGACGGATCCCACCATATCGTCTGTCAGGGCGTGCAGCGCATCCGAATCCTGGATCTCCTGCCGGGAACGCCGTTCCCCGTGGCGCGCGTCCTGCACATCCCCGAACCCGAGACCCGCACGCCGGAGATCGAGGCCCATTTCCTGAATCTGCAGAGCCAGGCCGTGGAGGCGCTCCAGCTTCTGCCCCAGGCTCCGCAGGAGCTCGTCGCCGCGGTTCGAGGGGCAACTTCGCCGGCCGCCGTCGCCGACCTTGCTGCGTCCTACATGGATATTCGGCCTGAAGAGAAGCAGGACATCCTGGAGAGCATCGATCTCACCGCGCGAATGGAAAAGGTCTCGCGTCTTCTCGCGCAACGCATCGAGGTGCTCCGCCTATCCCAGGAGATCGGCCGCCAGACCAAGGCCGCCCTCGACGAACGCCAACGCGAGGCGGTGCTGCGCGAACAGATGGCTGCCATTCAGCGCCAGCTCGGCGAGGCGGACGGCAAGGCCCAGGAGGTCGCCGAACTCAACGAGGCCATCGCCAAGGCCGACATGCCGAAGGAGGTCGAGGAGCAGGCGCGCAAGGAACTGCGCCGCTACGAGCGGATGCCTGAGGCCGCCGCCGAGTCGGGCATGATCCGCACCTATCTCGATTGGCTGATCGAACTGCCTTGGAGCCTGCCCGACGAGAAGCCCATCGACATCGCCGAAGCGCGGCGCATCCTCGACGAGGACCATTACGGCCTCGAGAAGATCAAGAGTCGCATTGTCGAGTATCTGGCCGTGCGCAAGCTGGCCCCGCACGGCAAGGCGCCGATCCTGTGCTTCGTCGGCCCGCCCGGCGTCGGCAAGACCTCTCTCGGGCAGTCGATCGCCCGGGCGATGGGACGGCCCTTCGTGCGGGTCAGCCTCGGCGGTGTGCACGATGAGGCTGAGATCCGCGGCCACCGGCGGACCTATGTCGGCGCGCTTCCGGGCAACATCATTCAGGCGATCAAGAAAGCCGGGGCGCGCAACTGCGTGATGATGCTGGACGAGATCGACAAGATGGGGCGCGGCATCCAGGGCGATCCGTCGGCGGCGATGCTCGAGGTGCTCGATCCGGAGCAGAACAATACGTTCCGGGACAATTATCTCGGCGTTCCCTTCGATCTCTCGCGCGTCGTATTCATCGCGACGGCCAACATGCTGGACACGATCCCCGGCCCCTTACGGGATCGCATGGAGGTCATCAGCCTTGCGGGCTATACGGAGGACGAGAAGCTCGAGATCGCGCGCCGCTATCTCGTGCGGCGGCAGCTGGAGGCGAATGGCCTCAAGCCCGAGCAGGCCGAGATCGACGATGATACGCTACGGGCGATCATCCGCGGATATACTCGCGAGGCGGGCGTGCGGAATCTCGAGCGTGAGATTGGCAAGGCCTTGCGCCACGCAGCGGTGCGCATTGCCGAAGGCAGCGCGGAACACGTGCGCATCACGGCGGACGACCTCGCGACGGTGCTCGGCCCTCCGCGGTTCGAGAACGAAGTTGCGATGCGCACGAGCGTGCCGGGTGTTGCGACCGGGCTCGCGTGGACGCCGGTTGGAGGCGATATCCTGTTCATCGAGGCCACTCGCGCGCCCGGCAAGGGTAGCCTGATCCTGACCGGGCAACTCGGAGACGTAATGCGCGAGAGCGCGCAAGCCGCTCTGAGCCTCGTCAAGAGCCGCGCAGTCTCGCTGGGTGTCGATCCGAGCCTGTTCGAGAAGAGCGACATCCACGTGCATGTTCCGGCGGGCGCGACGCCCAAGGATGGGCCGAGCGCGGGCGTCGCGATGTTCACGGCGCTCGTGTCGCTGCTGACGAACCGCACCGTCCGGAGCGACACGGCCATGACCGGAGAGATTTCGCTGCGCGGCTTGGTGCTCCCAGTGGGCGGCATCAAGGAGAAGGTGGTCGCGGCCGCGGCCGCGGGCTTGACCCGTGTCATGCTGCCGGCTCGCAACCGACGCGACTTCGAGGAGATCCCGCAGGACGCCCGTAACCGGCTGGAGTTCATCTGGCTCGAGCGGGTCGACGAGGCGATCGCGGCGGCGCTCGAGGACAAGCCCGCCGAGGTTTCGGAGGCCGCCGAGTAGAATTGCGCACCGGGATCCTGGCGACGACGAAGAGAGGCGCGGCAAGGGAGGCATCTGATGAGACGATTGATCGGCCGGTTTCTTCTTGGGCTGAGCCTGCTGGCCGCGCCGGGGCTCGCGAATGGGCAGACGGAACCTGCAAATGCAGAGGCCGTCGCAATCTTTGCAGGCGGTTGCTTCTGGTGTGTGGAAGCCGATTTCGACAAGGTGTCGGGCGTCCTCTCGACGACGTCCGGCTATATCGGTGGAAGCGTGCCGAACCCGACCTACCAGCAGGTATCGGCCGGCGGCACCGGCCATGCCGAGGCCGTGCGGATCGTGTATGACCCTTCCCGGGTCTCATACGAAGGCCTCCTGAAGGTCTTCTGGCACAACATCGATCCGCTCACGGCCAACGCCCAGTTCTGTGATGTTGGTTCACAGTACCGCTCGGCCATCTTCTATCTGGATCCCCGGCAGAAACAGCTTGCCGAAGACTCGAAGACGGCCGTCGAGCAGCGCTTCGCACCCCGTCGCATCGCAACCGAAATCGCGCCCGCGGGCGAGTTCTATCCGGCCGAGGAATACCATCAGGATTACTATCGCAAGCACGAGCTGAAATACGAGTTCTACCGCTGGAACTGCGGTCGCGATGCGCGGCTGAAGGAGGTCTGGGGCGATGAAGCGGGCACTCCGAAGGAGTCGTAAATCGAATTCGCTCCGATCCGTGCTGCATTATCAGCTCAGGATCAGGTCGCGCAAGGCGACGGCGTTATTGTGCGTCTCGTCCCGCGCCGAATACACGAGGGTGATCGGTTCCTGCCGCGCCCGCTCGCGCAGATCTTCCAGCAGATCCTGGTGCTGGTTCAATTCCTCCGCATATCGCCGCCGGAATTCGTTCCAGCGAGCGGGGTCATGCCCGAACCACCGGCGGAGCTCTGCGCTGGGCGCGATGTCCTTCACCCACTTGTCGAACGCTGCGGTGTCCTTCGAGAGCCCGCGAGGCCATAGCCGGTCGACGAGCACGCGAAAGCCGTCATTGGGAGCCGGCGGATCATAGATCCGCTTTACGTTGACGTTGTGGGCCGGAATCTTGCTGCTCACCGAAGCCCCCTGGGCAGAGGCCACCGAGGTTAGCCTCAAGGATCAGGTCATGCCACCATCCGCGAGAATCGTGCGGCCAGTGATCCAACCTGCATCCGGAGAAGCGAGGAACGTAACGATCCCTGCGATATCGTCCGGTTGACCGATGCGCCCGAGTGGAGTCGCAGCCCGGATCGCATCGCCCCGTTCGGCGATGATCGAGGTTGTCATGTCCGTCTCGATCACGCCAGGGGCTACGGCATTGACGGTGATGCCCTTGGGGCCGAGCTCTTTGCTGAAGGCCTGCGTGAGAGTGATCACGGCGGCTTTCGATGCCGCATAGATCGAACTCGTCGGGATTGGGCTGAAGGCGAGACGCGAAGAAAAGTTGATGATCCGTCCTCCGGGCGAGGGCAGGTGAGGGACAACGGCTTGCGTCAGCAGCACGGTGCCGAGGACATTCGCGTCGAAGATCTCACGGAACAGAGCTTCGTCGATTGCGCCGAGCGGGCGATAGGGGGCAACCGCGGCGCAGTTCACGAGAACGTCGATCCGACCAAGGTGAGCGATGACGTTCTGCACGAGCGTTTCCACGCTGTTCGCCCGTGAGATATCGCCCTCGAGGGCCTTTGCAACGCCGCCGAAGGCCTCGATATCCGACACCAGAGCATCTGCGGCATTGCGGTGGGTTCGATAGCCAATGGCGACCTCTCCGCCAAGCGAGGCGAATCTGCGTGCAACCGCCGCGCCAATTCCTCGCGATCCGCCGGCGATGAGGATCACCTTGTTCTGAAACCGATCCACCATCCTGAGAGCGCTCCTACATCTATTCTGATTTGCTTTGCTGGCTGATGCCGATACGCGGTTGTATTGAGGCAATGCAGAGTCGTCAGAGCCGATCCCGTGACAACGGGATCGGCTCTCTTCTTCGGTTTTCGGGAATTTTCTACGGTGAAGCGGATCCGGTTCACCGAAAAATGCTCTAGCCTACTGCAGGTGACAGTGGCGCGGCTACAGGATCGGTCCTCTTTCCGGCCATGTGCAGGTCGATCCCGCGCGTCTCCGGGAGGAGCATCGTCGCGATCGCGGCAACGAAATACCCGGCCAGCCCGACGAGTCCGATCGCATGACCGAGCGGCATCAACTGTGCCAGCACGCCGACCAACGTGACGACGAGTGCACCGAGGCTGCGCCCGAAGTTGTACGCAAAGCTCTGGCCGGAGGCGCGAACCGCGGTTGGGAAGAGCTCGGTGAAATACGGCCCGAGCGCACTGTAGATGCCGACCGAAAAGAAGCCCAGTGGGATTCCGAGCAGCAGCATCGTGACATCGCCCACCGGAACGTAGGTGTACAGGGCGACCACGAGGAGCGACCCGAGCGAGAAGAGCAGGAAGTTCCGGCGCCTCCCGATCGCATCGCTCAGGTAGGCACTCGCGATGTAGCCGAGGAATGCACCGAACGTGACCACGAAGACATAGGATCCGGCGCTGGCGGTCGAGAACCCGCGCTCGGTCTTGAGGAACGTCGGAAGCCAAGTGGTGATCGAGTAGCTCGCGCCCTGAATGCCGAGCGCCAGAAGCGAGGTCAGGATCGTGGTCTTCAGGATCGCGGGGCGGAAGATCGCGAGCGGCCCGGTATCCTCGCCGGAGTCCCGGATCGCCTTCCGGGTTTCCTCGAAGACCTCCGGCTCCTTGATGTAGCGCCGGATGTAGACGATCAGGCCTGCCGGGAGCACGCCGATCCAGAACACCGCGCGCCAGCCGTACTCGGCCGGAAGGAGCGTCAGCAGGATCGTCGAGATGATGGCCGCCGCTGCCCAGCCCACCGCGTAGGCGCTCTGGACGCAACCCACGGCCTTGCCGCGGTGCTGCGGACGGATGATCTCGCCCATCAGCACCGCGCCGGCGGCCCACTCCCCGCCAAAACCCAACCCCTGCAAGATCCGCAGGACGAGCAGTTGTTCGTAGGATTGCGCGAAGCCGCTGAGGAAGGTGAAGAACGCATACCAGAGGATCGTGATCTGCATGATCCTGACGCGCCCGTACCGATCACACAGGATGCCGCAGATCCAGCCTCCAACCGCTGAGGAGATGAGGGCCGCGGTCGCCAGCGAGCCCGCATCGGTGGCGCTGATGCCCCACGTCGCAATCAAGACTGGGATCAGGAAGCTGAATAACTGGACGTCCATGGCGTCCATGGCCCAGCCGCCGAAGCAGCCCCAGAACGTCCTTTTCTCACCTGTCGAAAGCTCTTGGTACCAGTGGAACATGGTGTGTCCTTCCTGCATCGGGCGCAGCGTGGGGCTATTGCGTCTCCTGCCAGGCAGCGCAGCTTGTATCGGTAGACAAAACACTGTTTCGTTGTTGATCGCGTGTAGCAGGAAGCTGCCGGTGCGTCAACGCCCTGCCGGCTTGGCGCGGGATTATTCTCGAAAGCCCAAGTCCTTGGAGATGCGCCTGGCAGCCGCGACTGTGCGCCGGATCTGCTCGTCCGATGCTTCGGCAGGAATGAACTGGATCGAGTCCACGATTCCTACGGCGCCGACCAGCGTGCCCGAGACGTCGAAGACCGGTGCCGCCAGGGTGTTGATTCCGAGCATGGCTTCGTTTGGTGCAATGGCCCAACCCCGCTGCCGGGTTCGCTCGATCTCCTCCTCCAGGGCACCGGGCGCGGCGATGGTGCTCGGAGTCAGCATCTCGAGGCGGGAGCGGAAGACGCGGGTGCGCAAAGCCTCATCGCCGAATGCGAGGGCAATCTTCCCCTGCGCCGACCCGTGGAACGGAAGCAACGATCCGGGCTTCACACCAATCTCGATCGAAGACGTGCCTGGAACCCTGGCAAGGACGCGCACTCCCTCCGCTTCGACCTGAGAGACGACGGTGGAGTGGCCGAGCTCGTCACGAAGCTCGCGCAGGATGGGGTGGGCTGCAGAGGCCAGATCGAGGTTTTCTCCAACGAGCCTGCCTAGCTGCACCAGTTGAGATCCAACCTGATAGCGCTCCGACTCCGGCGACTGCACGATGTAGCCGTGCTGCACGAGTGTGCGCAGATGTCGAAAGATGCGGCTCTTGGTAGTGCCGAGCGCCTCGGCGAGGGCCGTGACACCCACCGGCCTCCGCTGCTCGGCCAGGAATTCCATGATGCGCAGGGCGAGGACAACCGCCTGAACGCCATCTCCGCTCGAGTCTCCGCTGATTTTAGGCATCCCAATACTCCTTGGTGCCGCAAGGGCCCTTGACATTCAAACTGGAAGCGAGCACATGCCTCGCAGAAAAGCGAAACGACGTTTCGCTGTTCGAAACATACTGGAGCTGGGCTCGATGTCAAGCAATTCTGCCCCGGAGAGCGGCCTCTTTCGTCAGCGATTTCTCGGCCAAAAGCCTCTCATGGGCACGTTCATCAAGACGCCCAGCGTGCACGCGACCGAGATCCTGGGCGGCTTGGGCTTCGATTTCGTGGTCATCGACGAAGAGCACGCGCCGTTCGACCGAGAGACGATCGATCTCGTCCTTCTCGCTGCGCGTGCTGCCGGCACCGCCGGAATTGTCAGGGTCGCGGAGCCGACTGCATCAAAGATCCTCTCGGTCCTCGACTGTGGCGCAGCGGGTGTGCTCGTGCCCCATGTCTCGTCCGCTGCGAAAGCGCAGGAAATTGCGGCAGCCGCGCGCTACCGCGGCGGGAAGCGTGGCTTCTCCAATTCGCCGCGTGCCGGGGGCTACGGCACGCTCTCGATCTGGCAGCACGTCGACGCTGGAGACGCTGCAGCGACCGTGATCGCCATGATCGAGGATCCTGAAGCCCTCGACGAGATCGAGGCGATCGCCGCGGTTGACGGCCTTGACGGCTTCTTCATCGGGCGGGGAGATCTGACCGTTGCGCTCGGGGCCCCGGCTATGGATGCGCCTGCGGTGCGCATTGCCGTCGAACGGATCGCAGCGGCGGCGCAGGCAGCAGGAAAGCCGGTCTGCGTCATGGCGAATAGCGTCGCGGATGCCGAGGCCATGAAGGCGCTCGGCGCCAGTGCCTTCATTGTCTCGTCGGATCAGGGGCTCATGCGTCAGGCGGCCCTCAAGGTCCTAGCCGACTTCACCCCGGTCAGAGCGGACGCCTGAATCGGCGCACGCTCGGCCATGTCAACGGCACAGTGAGCGAACTGGAGAGCACATCATGTACGACGCTTCTGATCCCCGCGCGAGCCTTTCGGCTGCCCCCAAGGCAACTCCTACGCCAACGGCAGGGTTTGCCGGTGCGGAATACGCCAGGTTCTACGATGAGGAGCCGCAGGAGGAGGGGCCCGAGGGGCGCACGTGGTATGTCTGCGGCCAGAACTTCATCGTGGCTTACACGGAGGCTGAGCCGGGCGCCACGTTCTCCCGAGATGCGCAGCCCGACGAATACGTTGTCCTGATCCCCGATGCGGAGACGTCGATCGAAATCTCGGCCGGGAGCGAAACGCTCACGATCCCTGGAAATTCGCTCGCCTTCGTCCCGCCGGGCATCAGCACCGTCAAGGTGCCGACCGGAGGTCGTATCGTCAGGCTGTTCACGGTGCGCTCCGAGGATCTTGTTTCCAAGTGCGCGAACGCCGAATCCTATGCGGTGCCGCGGTCGAATATTCCGCCCTTCGCGCCGTGGCCCGCGCCACGCGATGGATACCGGATCCGGGCCTACAGCCTGGACGTGCCGCCGCAGCCCGGGCGTTTCGGCCGCATCTTCCGGTGCACCACCTTCATGGTGAACATCCTGGATCCGCAGGTCGGGCCACGCGACATCACGAAGCTGTCGCCGCATCACCACGACGACTTCGAGCAGGGCTCGCTCGCGCTTGAGGGTTCGTTCACGCACCACCTCCGCTGGCCCTGGACGACCAACATGAATCACTGGCGCGAGGACGAGCATGCGTTCTGCGCCTCACCGTCGGTGACGGTCATCCCGCCGCCGGCCATTCACACCTCGCGCGGCATGGAGGCCGGCGTGAACCAGCTCGTCGACATCTTCTGCCCGCCCCGCATCGACTTCTCGGAGAAGCCGGGCTGGGTGCTCAATGCCGACGATTACCCGATGCCGCGCTGACGAGCGCACATGCAAGCTTACAACTTGTCTTGAGGGTTTCCCATGTCAGACAACACCGCCACGATTCAGCAGATCGAAGACCGGATCGACCAGCTCCTGATCGGAGCCATCGATGCGCACGTCCATTCCGGCCCCTCGATCGCTCCACGAGGCATCGATCATCTCGAACTCGTGCAGGAGATGTCCAAAGCAGGCTTTGCTGCCGTGATCACGAAAGATCACGACTACAGCGGCGTCGTCGCGGCGGTGTTGATCTCGAAGCATTATCCGCACCTGCGCACCAGGATCTATTCCAGCATCGTGCTGAACAACGTGGTCGGCGGCTTCAATCCCTATGCCGTCGAGCACACGGCTGCCATGGGGGGAAAGATCGTCTTCATGCCGACGCTCGCGGCGGAGAACCATCTGCGTTGGGAGAAATCCTCTTCCTGGAGCCATCCCGCCTCGACCCAGAAGATCCGGCCGGCCTCGGCGGTCCCGGTGCTCGACGCCAACAAGCAGGTGCGCGACGAGGTGAAGGAAGTCCTCGATATCATTGCCAGGAACGACATGGCGCTGGCGAGCGGTCACCTGCACATCAGCGAGACCTGGCTGGTGTTCGAGGAGGCGCAGCGTCGCGGCGTGAAGCGGCTGGTCCTGACGCATCCCGAGGAGATCGTCGGGGCGAGCCTGAATGACGTTCGCGGCATTGCGGCCATGGGGGCGTTCGTCGAGCACTCGATCGCCATGTTCCTCGAGGGCTCGAAGTTCAAGGTCTGCACCGGGGACGACCTCAAGAAGCATATCGACGCGGCCGGTGTCGAGCAGACGATCCTGAGCTCGGATCTCGGACAGACCGGGATTTTCAGTCCGCTCGAGGGCTTCCGCCGCGGAGTCAGGCTGTGCATCGACCTCGGCTATGATGACGAGCAGATCCGAAAGATGGTCTCGACGAATGCGGCTCGCGCGTTCGGGCTCGAGGCGGACGTGCAGGCCGCCATCGAGGCGCAGTCCACACAGTCGGAAGTAGCGGCCTGACGTTACTCCGCTCAGGAGATTAAGGACGAGACTGCCTACAGGATGCGTTCAGCGAGTGGAAGGACAGCATGCACATTCTGGTCGTCTACGCGCATCCTGAGCCGACGTCGTTCACGGCAGCACTCAAGGACAGGTCTGTCTCGGCCTTGGCGGATGCCGGTCACACGGTCGAAGTATCAGACCTCTATGTGGAGGGCTTCAATCCTGTCGCCGGTCGGCACGATTTCTCCTCGGTCGCGAACCCCGAGCGCTTCCATTATCAGTCGGAACAGGAACTGGCTGCACGATCCGGCACCTTCGCGCCGGAGATTCAACGCGAGCAGGAGCGTGTCCGGGCCGCCGACCTGCTGGTTCTGCAATTTCCGCTCTGGTGGGGAAGCGTTCCCGCAATTCTCAAAGGCTGGTTCGATCGAGTGCTCGCCTATGGCTTCGCCTATGTCGATGGGCGGCGTTTCGATACCGGCCTTTTCAAGGGCCGACGCGCCCTGTTCTCGGTCACGACAGGCGGTACGCCGGCACGATTCTCGAGCGATGGCGCCTACGGCGAAATTGACCGCGTCCTCTGGCCAGTCGAGCGACTGACCTTGCAGTATATGGGGTTCGAGGTGCTACCGCCCTTCGTGGCGTACGCAGCTCCGCGTATTGGCGAGGTGGAACGCGCCGCATACCTCGATGCCTGGGAGGAGCGCCTGCTGGAAGCCGTTCGCACTCCCGTCGATCGGTCCAGCTCCGATAGCAGAGAGATTCTCGAAGCGGTTGGCTCTGCGGCATGGAGGAGAAGCATCTGATCTCGACCAGAGCTTGATCGGTAGAGAGCCCTCTAATCCTGCAATGGGCACACTGTGAAATCTGTTGGAAATGCTACTTCGGATTTCCATCACCGGTGAGACAGATCCGCTTGGAGCCGCTGCAACCGACGCAGCCGCATCAGCGCGGCAGACCAGCCATTTATTGTTTGATCAACCATCACACGCGTGGGGAACTGGATTACCTTTGCGAGGCGGAACCCTCGCGCATCGCACGGTGCTCCCGGATGCGAGCCATGTCCTCCGCGCCGCAAGCCGCGGCGTTTTTCATTTCCTTGAACAGGAGGGCTATCTCGTCGAAAACAGTGATGTCCTGCTCTTCGGTCGTGAGCGTGTCGAGCTCTCCGGCGAAATCGAGCAGGGCCGAGATTCGGTCCGCCTGTTGACGGGCATCCAGGAGCAGGCGCCGGATCTCTCGACGGTTTTCCAGCGCCTCGAAGCGCTGCAGCGCTGTATCGAGCCTCTTCCGGCATTCGCAATCGAGATCGAGCGTGCTCACGAGTGCGCGGACACGCGGCATCAGGCCTGCTTCGCGTGACTTGTCCATCCGACTTCTCCTCGATTCTCGTCCGCGAGCGCGGGTATCGGTGTCGCTCTCCGCGAGGCTAGCTGTCCTGCACCCTTGAAGCGGGGCTCGACAGGATTGGGCCTAACCCCGGAGGCTATCTTCTTGCGCAGATCGCTCCCAGGGATCTTCAGACGTCAGGCGAGCGACCGCCAGTCGACGGCATAGGCTGCGAAGATCAGGCCGCCCAGCACGATCGGGTAGATATAGAAGAGGGTCTGCCATCCCGACGACGCGCGCTTCAACTCGAGGAAGTGGCGCAGGATCGCCACCACCTTGAAGCCGGAGACCGCGATTACGATGGCGATGCTAACGATTCCCAGAGTCGGTGCGCTTCCCGTCACTCCCCCGGCCCACATGGCCGTAAGAGTCAGCGCGACGAGGATGAGCCAGGTTCGGGTCGGTGCAGCGGTCATGGGCGCAGGAGATAGATGAGAGGGTAGAGGATGACCCAAATGATATCGACCATGTGCCAGAACGCCGTGCCGGTCTCGAGGTTCTCGAGGCTGTCTTTCCAGCACACGATCGCGAGGATCACGATTCCCAGCACGACATGCAGGGCGTGAAATCCCGTCATCAGGAAGTAGAGGGTCCAGAAGGTGTTCGTCTCAATTCCGATTCCGGCAGTGAATTTCTGCGCGTACTCGATCGCCTTCACGCACAGGAACACCGCGCCGAGGAGCATCGCTCCGGTCAGCGCCGGCCTTGGGGACCGGGCCGAGCGCCGGCACTGAACGGCAATGGCGGCGAGCCAGCCGCTCGTGATCAGGACGAGCGTGTTGATGCCTCCGAGCAGGCGATCGAGCTGGGCTTGCGACGCGTCGAATGTCATGGGATCCACCGCATGTGCGACCGCGAATGCCGCGAAGAGCGCCCCGAAGGCGACGAGCTCGCTCAGGATCAGGATCCACATCATGGGGTTGCCAGGCAGGCCGGACAGGGGCCCCCAATCGTCTTTTGCGTGAAGGGGGACGCCTCCATGGGCGTCGTCGAGCCTCATATCCATCCGATTCCACCACCCGGTTCGAGATTGCTCACCCGGCTCGCATCCCGCTGATCCTTCTCGTCGCGTCGTTGCCGATGCCGATCGCTCCCCTTCATGGCAGGGGCCGTTCTCGCTATTGTCGTCACACCCCCGCTGCCAGCACTCACGAGGCCTTTCGGATGAAGCTCCATGGATATTTCCGCAGCGGCGCGGCCTACCGCGTCCGCATCGCGCTGAACCTGAAAGGCGTGGAGGTCGAGCACGTCTCGCATCATCTGCGGAAAGGGGAGCAGCGCGCGGAGAGCTATCTGGCGATCAATCCTCAAGGCCTCGTGCCCGCGCTCGAACTGGACGACGGGACGGTCCTCACCCAATCCCTGGCGATCATCGGCTGGCTCGACGAGACCTATCCCGAGCCGCCGTTCCTGCCGACGGATCCGGTCCTCCGCGCCAAGGTCCGGGCTTTTGCGCTCGCCATCGCCTGCGACATTCACCCCGTCCAGAATCTCGGCGTGCTGAAGCGCCTCCGCAGGCTGGGGCTGGACGAGGAGACGGTCCTGCAGTGGGCGGCGGATGTGAACGCTGACGGGCTTGCGGCCTGCGAAGTCATGCTGAGGAACCAGGAGGGGCCGTTCTGCTTCGGTGCGGCTCCAACGCTCGCGGATGTGTGCCTTGTGCCCCAGCTCGGGAATGCGCGGCGCTATGGCGCCGATGTCCAACGTTTCCCGCGGCTCCTCGAAGCCGAAGCGGCGAGCAAGGCGTTGCCGGCTTTCGCCAAGGCGGCTCCCGAACTCCAGCCCGACGCCGAATAGGGACGCCGGGCGGGAGAGCACGGCCGACGAGACACGGGCACGACGCCCGGCCTCACGGCCGGGCAACGCGACAGCCGATCGCCATGACCGGTGACCCGTGGTCACGGAATGCATCGGGAGCCTCTCGACGAAGCGCCGGTTCCGGGGCTACTCGGTGGCCGACGGGACCGTGAAGAGCCTGCTCTCCACCGATCTGACGCCCGGCGTCGCCTCTGCGGCCACTCGCAGGGTCTCCTCGTGAAACCTGTTTCGAACCGCACCCTGGAGGCGGACGGCCCCGTGATCGACCGAGGCGACGATCGGCCACGGCACTCCGAAGGGCTGGGCCCGCAGGTTCCTCATGACGCTTTCGGGCGTCGCGGTGCGGTCCCGAGGCTTGGGCTGGCCCGCAAAGGCCCGCAGAATGTCCGAACGGCTGACGATTCCGACGAGCGTGTCCTGGCGCAGGATCGGAATGCGCTTGACGTTGTGGCGCTCCATCAGATCGGCGATTTCGGTGAGCGGCATCGCCTCGGTTGCGGCGATCACCCGAGGCGTCATCAGGTCCGCCACCCTGGCGGCATGTGACTTGATGTAGTTCTGGGCCTTGCTGGCGTCGCTCACGAGCATCTGCAGGAACCACGGCCTCCGGCGCTCCGTCCCGATCTCGACTCGTCTGATCAAGTCCCCCTCGCTGACGATCCCGACCAAGCGCCCGCCAGCCTCGGTCACCGGCGCTGCACTGATCCCATGCTCGAGAAGGATTTCGGCCGCTCGCCGGACCGGGAGATCCGGAGTGAGCGTGATCACGTCCCTGGTCATGATGTCCGCCGCGCGCATGAGGCCTCTCCTGTTGTTTTCCGTCCGGGGCGGGTCCGGCAACCGGTCCGATCCCCATCCAGGCTTATAGGTCCGGGCTCGAGAGGCGAGGTTGCTCTGCCGCAAACAATTCGTGGAGTGGCGTGAGCCCTGTTCCGACCCCTGTGGAGCAGGCGGAAGGGCTGTGTCCGAAACCACGGCAGGTTCGAGGGGTGCTTCCGGCCCTCGGGCCGGGGAGAGGGCGGTCGCCCAGGGCGCGGGGCCTGTCGCTGCGTCGATCGCAGGCGGAGAGAGGCGCCTCCCGAATGTTTCCTGTTTGTTCTAGCGATCTCAGACCTTAGCCCAAGCCGCGCATCCGCCAAAGCGCTGGCGGGACTGCGCCCGGTGGGGTAAGGCGCTCCGCACGGATTCTGCGTAACCGCAGAGAACACTCAAATTGGCGTCGGGAGCGCGAAAAGATTCATGAATGGCAAGACGAAATACAGACCTGCTGGAAATCTGAAGGTCGCGGAAGTTCTCCACGACTTCATCGAGAAAGAGGCGCTGCCCTCGACCGGCATTTCCGCGGAAAGGTTCTGGGCTGGACTTGCCGATATTGTCAGGGAACTGGCACCGCGCAATCGGGAATTGCTGGCGGTCCGCGATCGACTTCAGGAACAGATCGATGCGTATCATCGTGAACGCGCCGGAAGACCGTTCGATCCTGCCGAATACGAAGGATTCCTGCGCGAGATCGGCTATCTTCTTCCGGAACCTGACGATTTCAGTATCGAAACCAGCAATGTCGATGACGAGATCGCCCGGATTGCCGGTCCTCAGCTCGTGGTCCCGGTCTCGAACGCGCGCTATGCCCTGAATGCCGCGAATGCCCGTTGGGGCAGCCTGTATGACGCCCTCTACGGAACGGACGCCATTCCGGAAGACGGCGGAGCCGAGAGAGGGAAGGGCTACAACAAGGTCCGGGGTGCGCGGGTCGTTTCGCGCGCGCGGGCCTTCCTGGATGCTTCCGTGCCGCTTGCGCAGGGCAGCCATGCCGATGCCAAGTCTTACGGCATCGAGAAGGGCCGGCTCGTCGTAGGCTTGAAGGACGACGCCCGAACCGAGCTCGCCAACCCCGATCAGTTCGTCGGGTTCAAGGGTAGCGCGGAGAGCCCCGACGCGGTGCTCCTGCGCAACCACGGTCTGCACCTCGAGATCGTGATCGATCGGACGAGCCCGATTGGCGCGGACGATCCGGCCGGCGTGAGCGATGTCGTTCTCGAGGCGGCGGTCTCGACCATCATCGACCTCGAGGACAGCGTCGCGGTCGTCGACGCCGAGGACAAGGTGTTGGTCTATCGCAACTGGCTCGGCCTGATGAACGGCACGCTCACGGAGACGTTCGAGAAGAACGGACAGATGATCGAGCGCCGGCTGAACCCGGACAGGGTCTACATGCAGCCGAATGGGGGCGAGCTTCGCCTTCATGGGCGAAGCCTCATGCTGGTGCGGAACGTCGCGCACCACATGTATACGGACGCCGTGCTGGACGAGACCGGCGCGGAAGTGCCCGAGGCCATTCTCGATGCGGTCGTGACGGCACTCATCGCCATGCACGATCTGAGCGGGACTCATGACCTGCGCAACAGCCGGGCGGGCTCCGTCTACATCGTCAAGCCGAAGTTGCACGGACCCGACGAGGTGGCCTTTGCCGACCTTCTGTTCGAGCGCGTCGAAAGCATGCTCTCCTTGCCGCGCCACACGCTCAAGATGGGCATCATGGACGAGGAGCGCCGGACCACGGTCAACCTGAAGGCCTGTATCCGTGCGGCATCGGCCCGAGTCGTGTTCATCAACACGGGCTTCCTCGACCGGACAGGAGACGAAATCCATACCTCGATGGAGGCCGGCCCCGTCATCCGCAAGAACGACATGAAGGGGACAGCGTGGATCAAGGCCTATGAGGATTCCAACGTCGATATCGGCCTCGCCTGCGGCCTGCCCGGCAAGGCGCAGATCGGGAAGGGCATGTGGGCGGCACCCGACAGGATGGCCGACATGCTCACGCAGAAGATCGCCCATCCTCAGGCCGGTGCGAACACTGCATGGGTTCCATCGCCGACGGCGGCCACCTTGCACGCCCTCCATTACCATCAGGTCGATGTCTTCGCCCGGCAGCAGGAACTGAAATCGCGCCCGCGGGCGAAGATCTCGGACATCCTGACGATTCCGGTCTCGCAGTCGAACTGGTCGCCCGATGCGGTTCAGGAGGAACTCGACAACAACGCCCAGGGCCTCCTCGGATACGTCGTGCGCTGGATCGACCAGGGCGTCGGCTGCTCGAAGGTGCCCGACATCAATGACGTCGGACTGATGGAGGACCGGGCGACCCTGCGCATCTCTAGCCAGCATATTGCGAACTGGCTGCGGCACGGCGTCGTCACCGAGGAGCAGGTGCTCGCAACCTTGAAGCGGATGGCTGCGGTGGTCGACCGGCAGAATGCCGGCGATCCGAACTACCGCGCCATGGCGCCGAGCTTCGACGGGGCGGCTTTCCAGGCCGCCTGCGATCTCGTCCTCAAGGGGCGCGTTCAGCCGAACGGCTACACCGAGTGGATCCTCCACGACCGGCGCCGGGAGGCGAAAGCTGCCGGAGCGCCCGAGCACCCCGAACTGAGCGGAGTCAAGACAGCGTAGCGCTGATTGTGCGCCGGAGCGGCCCGTGAGGCCGCTCTGCCATCCCAAGTGACAGATACGCCCGCTCGCCTCCAGGTGAGCGGGCGTATTGCCTTGCCCCTCGGCGAACGTTGGGTAAGCTTGAGGCGGTTCGAACAGCAATTCGAGGCTGCCCGTGGCAACTGCGAAATTCGGCGTCGGTCAGCCGATGCGACGCGTCGAGGACAGGCGTCTCCTGACCGGAGGCGGGAAATACACCGACGACTACACGCCCGAGGGATGCCTTCGCGCGATCGTCGTCCGCAGCCCCCATGCGCATGCGCGATTCACGATCACGGATGCCGCTACGGCGCGAGCCATGCCTGACGTCAGGCTGATTCTGACTGCGGACGAGGTCTCGCATCTCGGCCCTGTGCCGTGCCTCGCTCCCGTGCCCAATGCCGACCGGACACAGAGCCATCTGGCGCATATCCCGGTACTCGCCAGGGGCGCCGTCAAGCATGTCGGGGATGCGGTCGCATTCGTGGTCGCAGACACGCTGGAGCAGGCCCGTGATGCTGCCGAAGCGCTGGAGATCGACTACGAGCCGCTTCCGGCCGTGAGCGATTCCCGCAGCGCTCTGGAAGCCGGTGCGCCCCTCGTCTGGAGCGAGGCTCCCGGCAATGTCGCTTTCGACACTGCCCTGGGGGATGAGGCTGCGGTCGACGCGGCCTTCGCGGCAGCGGATCGCGTCGTCTCCCTGACCATCGAAAACAATCGCGTCGTCTCGAACTTCATGGAAACGCGCGGTGTCGTTGCGGAATACGACACGCGCAATGAGAGCTTCACGCTGACGCTCTCGAGCCAGGGCGTTCATAGCCTGCGCGATACGCTCGCGAAGGAGATCCTGAAAATCGATTCCGACAAGGTCCGCGTCGTGACCGGCGACGTCGGCGGCGGATTCGGGACGAAGACTTTCATGTATCGAGAATATCCGCTGGCGGCGGAGGCGGCCCGGCGGCTCGGTCGAGCCGTCAAGTGGGTTGCCGATCGCAGCGATCACTTCACGGGCGACTCGCAGGGACGCGACAATGTCTCGACGGGTTCCGTTGCGCTCGATGCGGCCGGTCGGTTTCTCGCGATGCGGTTCGACATCATCGGCAATCTGGGCGCATACCTGTCGCAGTTCGGCCCCTTCATCCCGTATCTCGGTGCCACGATGATGACGGGCGTCTACCGCACGCCGCTGATTCATGTGCGTGTGCGGGGCGTTTACACGAACACGGTGCCTGTCGATGCCTATCGCGGCGCGGGCCGGCCCGAGGCCGCCTATCTTCTCGAACGGCTCGTCGACCATGCCGCCCGCGAGACGGGAATTGCGCCCGAGGAGATCCGGCGCAGGAATTTTGTTCGCCCCGACGAGATGCCCTACACGACTCCGGTCGGCGAGCGCACTTACGATACGGGTGATTTCAATGCCCATATGACTCGGGCTCTCGAGCAGGCCGACTGGGCCGGTTTCGAGGACCGGGCGCGCGCGAGCCGTCAGGCAGGACGACTGCGTGGGATCGGGCTTGCAACCTACATCGAGTGCACCGCCTGGGGCGAAGGAGAGGACGTCAAAGTTCAACTCGAGCAGGACGGAACGATCACCGTCTATTCGGGAACGCAATCGAACGGGCAGGGGCACGCGACTGCTTATGCGCAGTTCGTCTCCCAGCATCTCGATCTTCCTCTCGAACAGATCCGTGTCATGCAGGGAGATACGGTGCAGGTCGCGACCGGAAACGGGACGGGAGGCTCACGCTCAATCCCGGTGGGTGGAATTTCGGTTTCCGTGGCCTCGCGCGACCTCGCGGCGAAGCTGAAGGATCTCGCGTCGGAGCACCTCGAGGCGGGGGTCTCAGACCTCGAGATCGGGGAGGGCGCCGTGCGCGTGGCCGGAACGGATCGTCGGATCACCTTCGCGGAGCTGGCACAGCTGCCTCGAGCAACTGATGAGAGGCGCACCGGCTCAGGCGATTTCACCCCACCGGACGCCACTTACCCGAACGGGACGCATATCGCGGAGGTCGAGGTCGATCCCGAGACTGGCACCACCAGGATCGCGCGATACACGATCGTCGACGATTTCGGGATGACGGTGAATCCGCTCCTCCTCGAGGGGCAGGTCCATGGCGGCATCACGCAAGGCGTTGGGCAGGCGCTCCTCGAGCGGACCGTCTACGACGCGGAGGGGCAGCTCCTGACGGCAAGTTTCATGGATTACTGTGTGCCCCGCGCCGAGGACGTCCCGCTTTTCCACTTCGAGACGCTGAACGTTCCGTCCACGACCAATCCGCTCGGCATTAAGGGGGCTGGGGAGGCGGGTTCCATCGGTTCGTGCCCGGCCGTCGCGAATGCCGTCGTGGACGCGCTCCACCGCGCCTCCGGGATACGCCATATCGACATGCCTGCAACGCCCGCTCGTGTCTTCGCCGCGCTCCGCTCCGCCAGGGCGCAGATGCCGGTTGCGTGAGGGGCTCGGGAGGCGCAGACGAGGCAATCCAGCCGCAATCGTGGGGAACTGGATGGCTTCGTTTTGCCAAATTTGAAATCCGATCCGGTGAGGCGCCACGAGTGAGACGAAACGTTATAGTCGAGCCGCTGCCGCCTACCGCTTCATCCCGTGCTGGGGCGGCAGAAGGCTTGACTGGCAAAGAGGTCATCTTCGGCCTCAGGGCGGAGAGGCGGCGGGATCATATGCACTGGCACTGCTAAAAGCGGGGACCGTGCCCAAAGGTGTTGGTCGCGAGTAGACCAATGGGATAGGGTGGACACGCCAGTCTCGGAGAAAGGCTGCTGATCCTATGAATGCGGTCGGATACTCGGCCGTGTTGTATGCGGGTTCGGTAATCCGAGGTCAAACTCGCGCAGATTGATGCGCGCACGATCAGCACCTGCAATAAGCTTCGCCTATGTGCCGAGAGGAAACTTATATTGGCCTAGCCTACGGAGCTAGACTTATTTCTTCTTCATCAAGGAGAATAGGCACTGAACAGCTCAGGATTGACCATCAAAGGAATCACGTTGGGACACGGGCGTGAGAGCTTTTGTTCTGGTCTCAGGCTGGAGGACCTCGATTGCACGTCGACAACAGCGACGGCCTTCCCCCACGGAAATGCTGTCAATCAGATCTGTCTGTTCTCGTCGGCCTCGTGACGCCGTTGCTTAGCTTCGGCATGTGGAGTTGGATCTACGCGCCTGGCTGCGATGGAGATTCACCTAAACGCCTGGTGAAACAAAAGGCAAATATATGATACAGATTATCCCGTGCAGTGAGGCCAATAGTAAGATTTTGAGAAAGCCTGCATCCAGTGTTTGCGAGGAACTATAGGGAGAAACGTTCATGGCAAACAGGCGAGAAATTCTTAGATACGCTGGGCTGGGAACGCTGGTTCTTGTCGGCGCGTCGCTAAAATCTATGCGAGCAGTGGCGGACGATGCAGTGATGCTTCCCTTCGAGAATGGTGAGCGGCCGCTGGTGCGCTATCCGGGTAAGCGCCCGCTGCTGCAGATGACGAGCCGACCGCCTCAGCTCGAGACGCCTTTTTCCGTATTCGACGAAGGTGTCATCACGCCGAACGATGCCTTCTTCGTCCGCTACCATCTCGCTGACATCCCGCTATCGATCGACCCTGAAACTTTCCGTCTTGAAGTTAGGGGCTATGTCGACAATCCGATATCGCTTTCGCTGGCTGAGTTGAAGACGATGACGCCGGTAGAGATTGTCGCCGTCAATCAGTGCTCGGGCAATTCGCGAGGCTTCTTTGAGCCGCGTGTAGCCGGTGGGCAACTCGCCAATGGCGCAATGGGCAATGCGCGCTGGATGGGTGTGCCGCTAAAGTCCGTGCTCGACAAGGCAGGCGTCAAGGCAGGAGCCGTGCAGGTCGCATTCGATGGGCTCGACGGGCCGGTGCTGCCTGAAACGCCAGACTACGCCAAGGCTCTTGCGATCGACCATGCGCGCGACGGCGAGGTGATGCTCGCTTACGCGATGAACGGGCAGGATCTGCCCTGGCTCAACGGCTATCCGCTTCGTCTCGTGGTGCCGGGATTCTACGGCACCTATTGGGTCAAGCACCTCAACGCGATTACGGTGCTCGACAAGCCGTACGAAGGCTTCTGGATGAAGACAGCTTATCGCATTCCGAGCAATGCCTGTGCCTGTACCGAGCCAGGCCAACCTCCGACCGGCACAGTGCCGATCAACCGCTTGAGTATTCGTTCTTTCCTCACGAACCTGACGGACGGTGCCAAGGTCCGTGTCGGGCGAACGGACCTGCGTGGTATCGCTTTCAACGGTGGTTCCGGAATAAAGGAGGTCGATGTCTCGCTGGATGACGGTAAGTCATGGATCCGCGCGGAGCTCGGAGACGACCTCGGCCGGTACTCCTTCAGGTCCTGGACGCTTCAGGTTGATTTGCCTGCGGGCTCGCATGCAATTCGAGTACGCGCGACCGGCAACGACGGGGTGAGCCAGCCAATGGAGCCACGCTGGAACCCGGCCGGGTACATGCGTAACGTGGTCGAGATCACCCGAGTGCAGGCAGTGTGAGGGAGATGATGATGACAACGAGGAAACTTCTCTCCGCTATCGCGAGTGCGGGCATGCTGACTGCCGGTGGAGCTCTTGCCGAGCCACGCACTTACGAACTCCCACAGTCAACAACGCAACTGCGGCAGCTCAAGGGGTACGAGGTCGGCTTCGAGGCGGCTCAGATCAACTGCGTGAGCTGCCACTCCGTGGATTACATCGCGATGCAGCCCCCAAAGAAAGGCAAGGCCTTCTGGGAGAGCGAGGTGGTCAAGATGATAAAGGTGTACCATGCGCCCATCGGTGAAGATGACAGCAAGGCAATTGCCGCCTATCTTGCTAAGGCATATTGAGTTTATCCAAGGGTCGCTGCCGCAGCTGCCCGCGTGAACCTGTTTAAAGATGTATTGGGCAATGTCCAGACGAGGGAATATATCCAAGAAAACCAAAAACTGTCATCGTTGACTCTGAAGCTACAAAGAATTTCTGTGTTTCCGTCTTGTATAATGCTTCGTATCGATTTGAATGCCTGCAAACGTTGAGCATCTAAGTGGCTCTATGCCTCGATACTCGACGAGCAGAGTTCGCCACCTTTGGCCGTTTTGAGCCTTGCTATTCCCCTCTTTCGGATGTAGTCGCAGACGGATGATGATCTGCTGGCGAGGCTGATTGCCGCTGCCCTGGGACACAGTGTAAAAATAAAACGCGGAACATTGAGGCTGGGCCGTGTATTGGTTGCACTTTGTAGCCTTCGCGCCCGGCAGTCGGACGCGTTTATGGGCTTCGCCCTGATGGATCTCATGCTTTGTGTAGGCCTGCGGTAAAGTGCAGTGAAAAAGGGACCTGAGTAATTTTAGATGGTTATGGTTTTTGCAGAGGCTGCTGCATTCACCTTTGGTTGCGCGTTGATACATCGTTTTCGCGCTTACCCGGCCTTGGTTACGTTGATACTGGCTATTCTTCTCGCTGTTTTGGCCTTTTCTGTCTGCGTCTATGTGAACTGGCAAGTCATCGGCGATTTGTGTGGTAGCTCTGGGAGCCGACCCCGCTTTCCTTCCGAGTACTGTACTGGACTCGTGAATCCGTAGGACTGTTTCGACCTATGCGAGTCTAAACCACGGTTCGTGAGATAGCTCCGGCCTTGATCCATTGAGACGGCATTGGGCAAGGCGTCAGTCTTCTTCGAGGGCGCCTCCTTTATTAACGTCGCGCGCTTCAAGACCGAGCGCCCACTTGGCATGTGCTGGATAATTGACCTCGGCTGTCCGAGACAGGTTCGAGGACGGGTCGGCGAGACCCGCCGATGCAAGCTGGCGCCGACGAACTGGCTTCGCGTGCGCGGCGCATCAGCCTTCGACCGTCGAAGGGCTAACCTCGTAGCGCCGGCTGCATGCCGGACGGAACTGCCAGTCTCAACTGCCAGCACGATACGCGCTCGCAGGTCCGGACAATAACGAGGCCATCATGATCAGCTCCGCCGCGATCTGAAAGGCCGCGAACCCGAACTTTGGACCTTTTGCATACGCCAAAAATGCTCCACCACGATCTAAACTTGAGTCTTGCAGAAGAGAGCCGGACCAGGAGGTCCGGCATGAAAAGTGGACAATGAGCGATGTAACTGGCACAGAGTCGCTAACTTACCTGGCCGCCCTCCGTTGTTTCGCCGATATCGTGCTCCTTCCGGCCGAGCGACTCAGGGCCAAAGACGTAAGCCAGCAGTGCGCAGACCAGGACGACGCAGGAGTATTTCATTGCGTCACCCATGCCTCCGGGAGCCACACTCGCGAGCCAAGCGATAGCAACAGGCGCAAAGATCGACGGAAAGCGGCCAAGCGCAACCGAGCACCCAAAGCCCGAGCCGCGGATCTCAGTCGGGAACAACTCGGCCACATGCACCATCCCGATGGCCCAAGAGCCGCCGATTCCGCCGAATGCGAGGATTCCAAAGAGCACGAACAGTGGAATTGACGTCGTTGAGAACATTACCCAGAGAGAAATTGCCAAGATAATCAGGGTTACGGACCCTGCAATCTTGCGACCGAGTCTGTCGGAAAGAGCGCCACAGATGATCGAGAAGGCGAACATCGAGAGGTTAAACAGGCCGAGCGTTGCCACCGCAACGGTCGTGCTCATCTTGAGTTCGGATACCATGAACGGGACTGCGAATACGGTCTCTGCATAATAGATGCATGCCAAAGAGACGTAGATCAGGGAGCCCCAAACGAGATTACGTCGGATCGTTGGGCTTGCCTTGAGAGATGACCAGAAAGAAATGGGTTTGCGACGAGCCTGCTTCAATCTCTCCATTGTGGCGAGATAGCTGGGGCTTTCTTCAAGCTGCATTCGTACGAACAAGATGATAATTGCCGGAAGAACTGCAAGAAAGTACATAGCCCGCCAGCCGAGCCACTCAAGAATGAGTGCGGATACCAGTGCCGCATATACGACCCCGAGCGCGTAACCGGCGAACATCAGGCCGGCGCCAAGCCCCCGATTCTTACTATCCCAGGACTCGACGACGTAGGGGACTCCGACCGTTAGCTCGCCACCGCCGCCCACGCCCGTAAAGAAGCGGCCGATTGCAAATTGGACCGGGTTCGTTGCAAAGCCCGTCAATGCAGTCACGCTACCATAGGCGAAGATGGAAAACCCCAGGGTATGCTTCCGCCCAAACCGATCGCCAAGTAATCCGAAAACGTAGCTGCCGAGCATGTATCCCGCAATGAAGATCGAGCCAATAATCCCCATGACCTGGATGCTGACATTGAAATCGAGCGCAATCAGCGCGAGTGTCATGCCGTAAATATTGATCGCATACGCGTCGAACAGATACCCTAGAGTTGCTGCCAACGTGATAGTGTTGCGCGCCTTCTTAGTAATTTTGGGCTCTTCCGCGGCAGCGTGCTCAACCGCCTCCGCAGGTTCAAAAATCTTATCGACCGAACCTACTGTGCTGATCCCTGTAGTCATTGTAGCGTTCCTCCTATTTCCGGTTGTTGTCTGATTGAGGCTGAATCCTCCTCGCCCGAGAGAGTAATTTATCCAAATCGCGACCGTAGCTGTGACAAACGCAAATCATGACTTTCGATGAGTTCGGACTGAGCGTGACGCAGCCATATCGCCATCGAGATAGGTAGCTCTCCAATGGTTCTCCTTAGAGATGCAACTTGGGATGATCTGACTCGTAAGAAACAGTCCGCTATGATCTAAACCGACTATCGACGCACGTGAGGCAAATGGGCGAAGTACAAACCCGCTCGTCCGTTTGCCGCTGCAACGACTACTTCGGCGGCCAGAAAATGATGTCATCGCAGTCCAGCAGTAAGCAGGAAGAGCAATAGCGCCCGCCGTGTGCATATTCATACAACCATTCGGCCCTCCGCTATTCCGTTACCGAGGTGCAAAACAAGGCACACCTAAACCTTGCCGGTATTCTGCTCCGTGAGCTAATATTTATTCAAGAGGTATCGATAGGCGTTGCCTATGAAATGCATTGACGGCGATGTGGTGCCTCTCCGCGAACTCGTGTCAAGCCGCTAGGATGTGAGCAATAGCGCGTAGGGGACTGGCATTTCACATGAGCAGTTCCGAATAGAACGTGCCTATCCAGCGATCCGAACTTTCAAATATTTTCGAGCTGAGATGCGCCTCAAGGTAGCTCCGGTCCGATTCAGGTTCCTTCTGAGAGGGCGGATGATCAGACCGGATGTACATTCGCGACCAGCCTCCTCGGACTAGAGACCGCTCCTGTGTGCAGTCTCTACGGAACGCAGAGGTTTGGGCCGCTTAGCGAAACGCCAGCATTTCAGGACGGAACTGGAAAATGATTTCTAAGCCAAGCCACCCGATCGTCGATATGCGGAGCCGGCCAGCCTTTCTTCACCCGTTCTTCGGGTCAACTCCCAATACGCCCCAGTTTGAAGTAGTGCGCTGGCTCAACAGGCGCGTCGGCAGCCGAGAGGTCGACCATTTTGCGCGAGCGCGCGATACCGACGGGTTTATCGCCGAGATGGGCGAAGCCGGGATTACAGTCGCGGTGATGGTCGCCCGGAGTGTTCCCAGCGTGCGGGTCAGCAACGACGATCTGAGCACGATCGCTGCCAGGGCACCGGGCCGTCTCATCGGTATCGCATCTGTCGATCCGATTGAACTCGGCACCGATGCGGCGCTGGCAGAGGCGACGCGTGCCGTCCGTGAACTCGGCCTGAAGGGCATCAACCTCGATGCGGGATTTTATGCGGAGCCACTCAAGGCCACCGACGAGCGACTTATGCCACTGTACGAGTTGTGCCAGGCGCTCGAGGTTCCAGCTTTCATAATGTCCGGTCCTACGACGCCGGATCTATCGTTCAATGATCCACTCGCAGTCGATGTCGTCGCGCGGACCTTCCCCCGGCTCAACATTGTTTGTTGTCACGGGTTCTATCCACGTGTTTCCGAGATCATTACGGTCGCGTTCCGCAATGAGAATGTCTTCGTCTCGCCCGACATGTATACCTTCTCTCCCGGAGGTGGCCTTTATGTCGAAGCCGCGAACGGCTTTATGAAAGATCAATTCCTCTTCGGAAGCTCTTATCCGTTCCGCCCGATGCGGCAGGGCGTGGAAGACTTCGGCGCGCTGGGCCTCTCCCAGGAGGCTTATGAGCATGCGACATTCAAGAATGCAAATCGTCTGTTCAGGCTTGGCATCAAATCTTGATGCCAATCGGCATCCAGTATCGAAGAAACTCTTGTTCTGATCGAGCAGCAAAAAAGGGCGAGGGAGACGAAGATATGACATCGAAAGAGTGGCCCTCCGTGATCGCATCCAATCCGCAGCGGCTCAAGGAGGCTCGGTATCAGGTTCACAGTCTCGTGCAGTGGCTTGCCCGGATCGAGAAGAGCTATGGTCCGGCAACTGGTGACAGTGGCGACATCACATTACGGTGGTGTGACACTCGGAAAGCTATCACGACACGATGCCTTGGCGAAGACTTGCAGTTGGAGCTGAGATTGCCGGAGATGGTGCTGCAATTTCGAGAAAGCGGAGAGGCGGCCAACCATCCTCTTCGAGTCGGAGAGCACTCGCCGGCGCATGTGGAGGCGTGGCTCTTAATCGAGCTCCTTCACCGCGGAATTGATCGTAGGCGTTTTTCGAAGGCACTACCCTACGACGTTTCCGAACTCATGTCCGGGGATAGTGTAGAATTTTCGCCGGATGTCTACCAGGATGAACTGAATACGCTCACTCAATGGCTGTCTAGAGCGGCTGCCGCAATTTCGTCGGCGAGTGTGCAGCGTAAGGGCGAAATAGATGAGAGCATCGTCGTGCGGCCGAATGACTTTAGTCTTGAGACCACATCGGACTCTCAGCGCGTCCTCGGTTTCAGAGCGGGTAGCGCGAAAGTGGAAGAGCCGTTCTTCTATATCCGTCCAGGCCACGATGTTGCGCATGCCGGCGGCTGCAACGAGGTTATTCTGCCGGCCTCGCAGCTTTCTAATAGCGAGGGAAATGAGCGGTTGGCCATGCTCTTCCAGGCCCGCTGACGTCCAGATGAGAGGCCACGAGTGGAGAGCGATCCGGTACGATAGTTGTTGGCGGGGCCAAAAGATCCTCGTCGTCAAGGCGGCCATAGATGGAATTGGACCGGGTAGCCGAAGTCATCACGCGTTCGGACTTCAGCCATACCTCGGGCGCATGCCGAAGCGCTTGCAAAGTGAGCCTGCCATTCGAGCCAAAGCAATGAGTAGTTTCCTGATTGCACCTGGCCTGTCCTCGAATTAGCCGCGAATCTGTTCCCTCCTCAGCACTTCATCCGTCTGGGAGCCAGGAGGTGATGGTCTCAGCTGTAGGCCGGCCACGATGGCCCGGTAGCGCGTCAACAGAGTCGGCGAAGTTCGATCACTTCGGCACGGGCGATAACTCAGCGTTGGCTGGCCTCGGCTTAGGAGATCTGCCAAACTCGATTGAGAACTGGACGTCGCTCGGTACATCCGTTGGCCAACTGATCGGAGGTTCGGTGGTAGCCCTATTTAAAATCTGGTCGAGGCCTCCGCGCTTGTTCAAGTCCTTCACAGCGGCAACAAGGATACTTGCAATCGGCGTCATCAACTCACCTTCTGCCCAGAATAAGCCGACGTCCTGGCTGGCCACGGGCTCGAGGATTTCAAGTGCCTTCGTGCCGCGATGCAGGCCGGGCATTCGGGTGAAGTGCTCCGGGATGATCGTGCAGAGGCCGCCGAACTGCACCTGAAACATCAAGTGTAAAATGGACTCGGACTCAACCCGCGGTACCGGATGACAGCCGACGCGATCGAAAATCGTATCTACAAACTGTCGTTCATGAATTGCTGGGCGGAGCATGGCCAGGGGCAGTTCTGCAACCTCCCGCCATGTGATGCTTGTCCTGTCCTGAAATTCGGCTGTGTCCGGAACGAGAATACAGAGCTTTTCCGTATAGATCTTTAAAGAGTTTCGTCGTCCGAGCTCAGCCGTATCAAGGTAAGCCAGTGCGGCATCCAGAGAAAAGTTATTGAGCCCTGTCTTCATTGCATCGTTGCCAAGAAAGCGAACATCCATAACAACATTTGGATGCTGCTTTCGTACGAGCTGGAGCAGGACCGGAAGAACAGGTGACATCGAGGGCATGGCGCCCATTCGAAGTCGTCCTGATAAGTTTCCGCGCATCTCCGCAATCTCATCACGCATTGCTTCGCAATGACCAACGACATTACGCGCCCATTTAACGACTCTCTCACCCTCCGGTGTGAGCCCATGGAACCGTTGCCCGCGACCACGAAGAAAAATCGGTACTCCGATTTCGAGCTCGAGCTGCTTAATGCCGACCGAAAGACTCGGCTGCGTAACGTGACAGCGTTCGGCGGCTCTTCCAAAATGCTCTTCGTCTACTACGGCGAGAAGGTACTTAAATTGGCGCAAGAACATCGGCATTCCACCCTAAGTCCAGGGCTCGTGAGTTCGCCCTCACTTTCACCCGCAATTTTCGAGGCTACCTCATAGAAAAATTTTTTCAAACGCGAAAATGTACGGTTGTTGCCTATCAGCCATACCTGATTAGCCGCCAGGGCAGTCGGACATCGCTGACCGATGCGGTCACGTGCCGGCCCGCATGCATCCTGTGCCCAACTAGGGGTTCGCGCCACGGATTAATAGGGTCGGCATTGGGGCCGCTACATTAGCCGGCAAAGCCGATCTGGACGATCGGAGCTCCACGGGTTGCAACACGCGATCTCTGCTGTCAGGCTAGGTTATTTTAGCGGGAGTGCGATCAAGCGGCCAAGTAGCAGGCATCCCACACAGGTTGGAGAGGTTCAGGGAAGTGGCTCGGCGAACTGGCTGAGAGTGGTCGTTGTCACCGAAGAGATGGGCAGCAAGCGGCCGAATCCTTGCCGGGATCAGCTGGACGGAGAGCGCACAACTCCAGTCACAGGCACCAGCTTGAGCTGACTATCTCAATATCACCGCACTGAGGCAGAGATAACCATCTCGTTGATGATGCTTGTGGTGCTTAGGCCAAGAAATGCGCGATTAGCCTGAACGTGACGATGCCGCCAGTCGCTATGAGGATGACCGCAGCGGTTGCATGCAGAGCTCTGTCCGGGAGGCGGTGGGCGATTCTCGCTCCCGCAATGCTGCCGACGACGAGCCCAGCCGTAAGTTGCGCTCCAATCTGGGTGTCGAGGGAGCCGAGCAAGTAGGCACCGGCAGTTGCTAGTAAGGCGATGGGGATCTGGATTGCCTGCCCAAGGCCGACTGCGGCTAGTATCGGGAAGCCGAGCCATATGAGCAATGGCACGAGGACCACCGGTCCCCCAGTCCCGGTCATGGCGGAAATCAGGCCGATAGCTCCTCCTAGCGCGATGGCACTTGCAGAACCAAAGGGAAATGGGACCGCGTCCATTCTGCACTCGCCATTCAGTCTGTTGAGCCCGGCTCCTGTTGCAAGTGCTGCGATGAGGACCTGAATTGCCATCGGGTTCACGATCTGTATGGCCCAAGCACCGATCAGTGCTCCCGGAGCTGCGCCAATGCATAAACGTAGCGCAAGCCCCCGATCCAAAGCTCCGCTCCGGCCGAACAGTAGAGAACCGGACAGTCCCGTCGCTATATACCCCATCATCGCCGCTGACGCAGCTGTACTAATGGGTATTCCGCATCCAAGCGTCATGGTCGGCGTAAGGATGACGCCCCCGACGCCTATGCAGCCGATCATGAGGCCTGCAAGAAGCCCAATTCCCAGAAGCATTGGCGTCAGTGTTGCTATCCACCCGCCCGACATTGCAGGGCTATCCGAATTTGTCGTACCGAATTCGATCAGGCGTTGCCCGAGCACCGACAATCAGGGCGCGCAATGCACCGTCGACCATTGGTGGTGGTCCGGCGATGTAACTCATTAAATTGTCGTAGCGGCCCTCCATCGCCTGCGCGCAGACCTCGTGGACCATGCCTGAGGCAATCCGAATTTCCGGAAAGGACACGTGATATTGGCTGTCGGAACTCTCGTTCGAGAGCGTTACTGTAATCTCGAGGTTGTCATTCGCCTTTCTCAAATGCCGATTGAACTCGGACAGGTAGAAGCAGTCAGAAAGCGTCCTCACGCCGAAGAATACATAGCCTTTGTGGTTGTCGAAGTAGTTTTCCTGCGTTGCGCGCTCGAGCATTGACATCATTCCAGCAATGCCAGATCCGCCGGCAATCATCAGTAAGTTATGGTTTTCCTCGGGATGGAACGTCGCGCGACCAAGAGGACCGAATACGTCTACAGTTTGGTCTTTCCGAGCTGCCTCGAAAAGCCAGTTACTGAAGCCACCGCCGATCTTTCGCTTGACAACAAAGCTGAGGCGCCTCGGGTCCCCGCCGTAGTTCACCATCGAGTAGGCGCGCATCCCCTCGAGTCCTGCAATCTGCAAGAGCACGAACTGGCCCGCATCGAACGATATCGGATCCGAGAGAGAAACCTCAAAGTGAATGACATCAGCCGTAAGGCGTCTGATGACATCAACGTGCCCCTTGCGGTGGCCCGGTACCGTATATCGCGGGAGGCCCATGCCGACATTGGCTGGAACGCGAATCACGCAGTCACTGAGCGGCCGCGACTGGCACATGAGGATCTCGCCTCGATCCCGCTTGACCCGACTATGTCCGGGAGCCTCGTCCCACTCGACGGCAACTCGACCGTCGGTCACTTTGGCACGACAGCTACCGCACGTGCCGGTTGCGCACTCGTACGGGAGGGTAAGTCCCTGGCTAAGGCCGGCGTGAAGTAAGGTGTCGCCGGAACCGCATGCAAAGCTGACGGAACCGGATTTGGATTGCACCTCCACGAAATAGCTATCGGCGTTGGGCTCGGCAACTCCTGGATCCGAACCAAACCCATCTGCAACGTGGCCAATGTCCATTCCCGGATCACGCCTTCGCAAAGAAATCGTAGTCATCCTCGGCCTCTTCGTCGAAATCGTAGGTCAGTTCCTCCTCGACGAAAGCGAGTAGGCGGCTGCCGTTTTGCCTTACTTCGTAGGTTTTAAGTTCCTTCTCGGTCTCCCCAATCAGGTCCAGATTTCGGAGATCCCATGCCCATAGGTGCTTTGTGCACGTAAGTACACAACTCGCGATCACGCCAGACTCATCCAGAGGTTCCTCCATATGAGGACAGATGGGTGGCATGGCGCGAAATCCCTCGCCGTAATTCGCCACGACGATCCTGATGCCGTCGGCGTCCACCAGCTTCAATGAATTACTTGGCACGTCGGAAACGTCGCAAAGATATTTCCAGCTCATGAGTACCGCCAGATTTGTAATGCGTTTTCACGTGAAATGAACAACAACCAAAGCTGAACTTCGACATGCCTAGAGGATATGGATGCCGAAGATTTGTTGCCGTGGTAAGCCGCTGTTCATCGAGTTTTGCCCGTCAGATCGGCCAATGTGATCCCTTGTCGAGCCGGCGGTTCATCAGTCTGACTTCGCGCGTCAGAAATTTGGCGGATGAATCTCCAAGCTGAAGCTGATCATAGTACTTCCCCACCAGGAAGAGTCGACTTTCCCCGGAGTCAATGTGAGAGTTTGTGCCATCCAGCAAGTGTTGGAAGATGACAACAGACGAGATTGCATATGCGGTTCTCCCGTCAGATGAGATCTCGACCGTGTAAACACTCGTATGGCGCGTCAACGGGGAGTGATCGGTATTATGTTTAGGAAGTAGGCGGATCAGGCTTTCGAGATCCTTGTGAGAGGCATGCAAGTACGTCATGTCGTAGTTGATTTCGGGGCTCCACGACTTGATCTCGTAGGTAAAATTTTCCGCGCAAAGCGCGAGCCACTCATTCCATCGCTGGTCGTCTAGGAAAATGCTCGCCTGATAGATCGTGTCGCGCACCAACGACCGTTGCAATTCATGATACGAACCGGATGTCGTGGCGATCGCATGAGAAATGTCTGGCGTTTTCATCATCTATTCCTTCGATTTTGCTTGGAGGCACGGGTTGCGCTGGCCCACCGGCAGATTCTCTTTGGCACTCTCTCGGGGCGAGACAACCGGAGCTAATTAATTGGATGTCGTCTGGCGGGGTGGTAAGCCCCGCCAGACGACCGGACGTGTGGGCTACTCGGCAGCTACGACCGCTGGTTCGGCGTAGGTTCTCTCTGGATCGCTGGGGAGGCGATTCATCCACCGACCCCACTCGTCGTAGTAGTGGCGCATGCCGTTCTCATCGTGGATTGTCTGGTTCTCCTGGCGTCCATGAAGAACGCGGCGGGACTCAGTGCCTGGTCGCATGGTGGTACCTTGTCCCTGCACACCGATGAGATCCTCATGCAGGTTGCGGCCGAAAGGCCCCCAGATTGAATTGTGGTGATTGATACGGATCTGCCGCTCCTCCTTTGTATCTCGTTTCAAGCCCAGGCCGCGGAACTCGATCATGGTCTTATTCGGGCCGAGCGGAGTGACGATATCGCAGCGGAGGGCTGATCCACGGAGATTGAAGTTCATCCCGGGGAAAAGGTCGATCATGTACCATTGATTGGGCGGCAGGTGAGGGAACGACAATGCAGCTCGGCTCTCAAACCCCTCGTATTGCTCGTAGTTCACCTCAAAGGTGCCTACGACGATATGACCGTGATCGAAAGCCTCGTTCTTTCTCGCGAAATACGCGTCATTAAATCCCGTGACGCGGTTATGGTAGTGCATGAAGTCGTGATAGAATTCGCAGTTGGTATCGTGCCAAAGCTTATAATTTGTATCAACAATTGCTTTGTGGTAGTGGAAAACCTCAAGTTCTTCTGCGTCGAGCGTCTTGCGCAAGCACTCAAACGGAGTCCCGGCCCAATCCTCCAGGGGAATGGGATCGTCAGCTAGGCTGACCCACACGAAGCCGCCAAACTTGACCTCGCAGCGGAGCCGGCGGAGCCCGACATCCTCCTTACAGAGCCGATCCTGGTAACCCTCCTTCTCACGGCTGACGTAGACGCAGTTTCCTTTCATATCGAACTGCCAAGCATGAAACATGCAGGTCATCCGCTTCGGATTGCCCGAGGGCTGGCCCTCGTAGAAGCTACCGGATGGGCGGCGTTCGATGATCATCCCGCGGTGGGGGCAGACATTTAGGAAGGCACGCACAACATTGTCGGGGCCGCGGCAAACGACGATCGGCTCACGGGCAATGCTGGTGGTGCGGAAGTCGTACGGCTTTGGCAGTTCCGACTCGTGGCAGACAGGAACCCACGTGCGCTTGAAGATGAGCTCAAGTTCTTCTTCGAAGATTTTCTCGTCGGTGTAAATCCTGCTGTCGATCCACTCTCCGGCCTGAAGGGGCGGGTTCGCAGTCCATTGCTTGTAGTTTCTAGCGGGCATAAACGTTGCTCCTCGCGCTACGTGCCAGTTCGGGGCCGGACGTGGCGGCACTACGCCTCTCACCACGTTCGGTCGATGCCGCTGGCCAGGGTGCTCCGGGCAACCCAGCGTCGAGCGGCTAAAAAGAGAAGCCGAATTTGCCGCTGGCGCTTCAGGCCGCTTCGGGTAAACCCCGGCATCGCTGAGGTCGAAGATGGCCTACGGCCTCTGCGGGAACTAATTAAAAGTCTCTATCTGGCGATAGTTCTAGTGGCGGCTCTAGGAGTGCAGGGGCGGCGCTCGGGTGCAAGTGGCTTTGGGCGGCGCGAGCCATGCCGAGCATGAGCGACAATGTGAGTGGAAGGGAGACGAGAACGGATGGAATGCGCTCACGCCAACCTGTTGTGCGATAGGTTCACTTCAGCTGAGGCATGATGCGAGAGGTATAGCCGTCCTTCAGAGATCACGAGCAAAGGCCGGCATTGCTTGAGCAGAGGCTGAGTGCTGCCAGCCGAGTGCCGATGATAGAGGAGGCCGATCACTCAACAGTAACGCTCAAATAGAAAGATGCTCTTGTTGGGGATACGAGGAACGTGCGATGCGCTTTCCCTGATCGACGTTGCGCATTGCACCTCGGCGTGCTGGTTCGAGCATAACTCGGATCGGCCGATTCGGATTGTCTGGGAGAAATTGTGCATGTCGAATTCGGCAACGCCTGCGGCTACCGGAGCAGCATCAACCCTCAATTTCATCAACGAAATTGCTCCAGGTTTGATATTTGCGGCTGCCGTTTCAATCATCGGCACATGGCTTCAACCGATGCTTCCTGCCGGGCTGCCGCTGCCAGCGATGGTGCTGTCGCTCCTGCTCGGTATCTTACTTCATCGATCAGCCAGTCACGCCTTGTTCCAGCCTGGTCTACGCTTTTGCGTAAAATCTCTCCTGCGGTGGTCCGTTGCCCTGCTCGGACTGAGGATTGCCTTGGGAGACATCTTCGATCTCGGTATTGGGGCCGCTGTCGTTGTTGTGATCGCTATGATCGTCACGATGATTTCATCATTTGCGTTGGCGAGAGTCTTTGGGCAGTCTCCGATGTATGCAGCTCTTGCTGGGGCGGCGACTGCGGTTTGTGGAGCTTCGGCAACCTTGGCGACATCGACGGTTGTGCCCAGCTACAAGGAGAAAGACGCTGACATTGCGTTCGTGGTGATTGGGGTGAATTTGCTTGCTACTGGAGCAATGCTTCTTTACCCGCTCTTCAGCCACTGGCTAGGCTTTACGGACCACATAACGGGCATCCTGCTCGGCGGAACGATCCACGACGTCGCTCAGGTGGTGGGTGCTGGATACTCGGTGTCGGACGAGGCCGGAAACGCGGCCGTGATCGTGAAGCTCTTCCGCGTTTTCCTCCTCCTTCCCGTGGTGCTGTTGGTCGGCTACTACTTCACTCGCTCGGGGCTAAGTGGTGGTGAGGGGAGGGTCCCGATGCCGACCTTTGCCTTCGCTTTTCTGGCACTCTGTGTCGTGAACAGCATTGCACAGAACTACCCGGAAATTACCCCCGTTTTCGCTCCGATCAAAACTGTCCTCGTGTCGTTTTCAACGTGGGGTCTCCTGCTTGCGATTGCTGCCTTGGGTCTAAACACCTCGCTGCGGTCAATCGCATCACTTGGTTGGCGCCACATTGCGACACTTGTTGGAGCAGCATGTATCATATTCATATGTATGTCTGTTGGCCTCGCGATGCATTGAGGCGCAGTTCAGGCCCATCGGTCCCAATCAGTTGCGATATTTGCCGGCGAGGATCAGACGACTGGGGGCCTGGATTGGGTACGGTTGCTCGAGGCGCGAGATAATGTGCCCTTGCGGAGGGCCCCACGGCCTCGAAAAGGCGGGACCTGCTGAGATTAATGCTGGGGTGATGAGCACACCGCCTTGTCATCCCAGCGGGACGGCTCCGCCAATGGGCAAATACACGAAAACGTCGCGTGCCTGAGCCGTCGGCGGGATGATGAGCGTATCACCGCTTCGCTCCCCGCGGACCGACCATAGGTCGGCCAGAAACTTGCGGCGATAGGAAAGGGCTGGGGGTGCCGAGCACAAACCCGGAGACAGTCGGGTTAGGTGCGGCCTCGACTGCTGAAGGCGTGACGAACCCCAGCCCACTTACCTGACCGTTCAGAAATTTTCCGACCCTGGCTTGACGCGGGTGGGAATCTGTATTCTTCTGGCATACCAAATACAAAATACCTCAGCTGGGCGGCTGCAGAGGGTGGAAGCGAGTGCCATGAAGGTCTGCATCTACGGGGCCGGCGCGATCGGCGGATATATGGGAGCCCTGATGCACAGGGCTGGAGCCGATGTCAGCTTCGTCGCGCGCGGCGCTCATCTCGAAGCTATGCGCAGCAACGGCGTCCGGGTCGTGCTGGAGGACGATGAGGTCGTCGCGCGTCCTCACTGCACTGACGATCCGGCGGAACTGGGTCCGCAGGATTACGTCGTGGTCGCCTTGAAGGCCCATTCGGTGCCAGGCGTCGTCGATGCCCTGAAGCCATTGCTTCGGGACGACACGGGCATCGTCACGGCCGTGAACGGAATCCCCTATTGGTATTTCTACCGGCATGGCGGCGAATATGAGGGATCGACGCTGGAGAGCATCGACCCGGGCGCCAAGCAGTGGAACACGCTCGGGCCTGAGCGCGCGATCGGCTGTGTCGTCTATCCAGCAATCGAGGTCGTGGAACCGGGCGTCATCAAGCACGTCTATGGCGACAAGTTCCCGATCGGCGAGCCCAATGGGGAGCGCTCCGCACGCGTCCAGCAGCTCAGCGAACTCATGGCGGCGGCCGGCCTCCGTGCACCTGTCCTGGACAAGATCCGCGACGAGATCTGGCTAAAGCTCTGGGGCAATCTCTGCTTCAACCCCATCAGCGCACTGACTTGCGCGACCTTGGATGTGATCGCATCCGACTCGGATACGCGCGTCGTCGCCAAGGCGATGATGCTGGAAGCCAAGGTGATCGCCGACACGATCGGAGTCAATTTTAGAGTCGACGTCGAGCGCCGCATCGATGGCGCCGGAGCGGTCGGCGCCCACAAGACCTCGATGCTTCAGGATCTGGAACGCAACCGCCCCCTGGAGATCGATCCGCTCGTCACGGTCGTACAGGAGATGGGGCGGCTCGTCGGCGTCCCGACCCCCACGATCGATGTCGTCCTCGCCCTCGTGCGGCAGCGCGCACGAATGGCGAGCCTCCACTAGCAATCACTAATCGAAGTTGAAGCCCCGCAGCGGGAGAGGAGCA
>NZ_LN811351.1:574097-632592 GCF_001006805.1 Microvirga massiliensis
CAAGCGGGCGGCCGCCTGACAGGGCACAAACCTCGCGCCGGAATGGAGCAGACCGCATGCGATCTCGCTCCGCCCTTGGCTGCCCGACGCTTCGGGCCCGCGGCATCCGCTCACGGGCCCGAAGCCTATTCGAGATCCCCTGGCGACTTCCTCATCTGACGCGCGGGCTCGTTTCCGCAAGAACGGGATCGCTCAGGCGCTGGCCTGCCGATCCATGTGGCCGCAAAAGCTTCGCCGGAACAGTGCTTCTTTCTTGGGCGGATCTCGATAATACAGCGTTGACACTTGGTATTTGGTATGCCAACTTCATTAGACCAGATGTCAGAACGCATTGGATAGACGCGTGACCGAGATCGAGACAGACACGCTGTCGAGCGACGCCGGAGGTTCCGGCCTCGTGATCACGCGACTTCCGGTCGAGACCAGCTATAAGGACAAGGCTTATGCGGCCCTGAAGAGGGCCATCAGCCAGATGGATCTCTACAACTCGCCGGACCCAATCAGGCTGGATGAGCGCGAGCTGTCGGAGCGCCTAGGCGTCAGCCGGACCCCAATCCGCGAAGCCATCGCGATGCTCGAGCGCGAAGGATTTGTGAAGACCATGCCGCGCCGCGGCATCCATGTCGTCCGCAAGACAAAGCGCGAAATCATCGAGATGATTCACGCCTGGGCCGCGCTCGAAAGCATGGCGGCCCGGCTCATTGCGCGTGATGCCTCCAATGAAGAGATCGCGGAGCTGCGGGCGTTGTTCGACAGCTTCACCGATGCTCATGCGGCGGCTGATCGTGTCGAGGAATATTCGGCAGCAAACGTCGCCTTCCATCAGGGCCTGATCCGCTTGAGCGGCTCGCAACTGCTCGTGGACCTGACCGACAATCTGTTCCTGCACGTGCGGGCGATCCGTCACCGGACGATCTTCGAGCACGACAGGGCCCGGCGCTCGATCGAGGAGCACATGGGCATCATCGAGGCGCTCGAAGCGCGCGATGTGGAATTGGCCGAGCGGCTCGCGCGCGAGCACACGCTTCGGCTGGGAGAGCATGTCGAGCGCCATCTGGTTCTCGACTGAGACGTCAATCTTCAACGAAACTCTGATGGGAGGCAGCAGGACCATGAATTCGATGGCAGTGAAGGAGCGAGATGCTTCCGCTGGCGGCGTGGAGATCTCTAAGGCGGACGACATGCAGCAGCATGCGCTGACGGATGGCTTTCACCTCGTCATTGATGCGCTCAAGCTCAACGGCATCAATACGATCTATGATGTGCCCGGCATTCCGATCTCGGATCTGCTCCGCATGGCGCAGGCCGAAGGCATGCGGGTTATTTCGTTCCGGCACGAGCAGAACGCCGGAAATGCCGCTGCGATCGCCGGCTTTCTGACGAAGAAGCCCGGCGTCTGCATGACGGTGTCGGCTCCGGGCTTCCTCAATGGCCTGACGGCGCTGGCCAATGCCACCACCAATTGCTGGCCGATGATCCTGATCAGCGGCTCGTCGGAGCGCGAGATCGTCGACCTGCAGCAGGGCGACTACGAAGAGATGGACCAGCTGGCCATTGCCAAGCCCCTCTGCAAGGCGGCTTTCCGCATATTGCATGCCGAGGACATCGGCATCGGCGTGGCGCGCGCGATCCGCGCGGCCGTTTCGGGCCGTCCGGGCGGCGTCTATCTCGACCTGCCGGCGAAGCTGCTCGGACAGGTCATGGATGCAGCGGCTGGGCAGAAGTCGCTCGTCAAGGTCATCGATCCGGCGCCTGCCCAGATTCCCGCTCCGTCGGCCATCCAGCGTGCTCTCGACGTGCTGAAGAGCGCCAAGCGTCCCCTGATCATCCTCGGCAAAGGCGCGGCGTACGCGCAGGTCGATGACGAGATCCGCGCCCTGGTCGAGAAGAGCGGCATTCCGTTCCTCCAGATGAGCATGGCCAAGGGCCTCCTGCCCGACACGCATCCGCAGTCCGCAGGTGCGGCACGCTCGACGGTGCTGAAGCAATCCGATGTCGTGCTCCTGATCGGCGCCCGCCTCAACTGGCTTCTGTCGCACGGGAAGGGCAAGACCTGGGGCGAGCCTGGAACGCAGAAGTTCATCCAGATCGACATCGAGCCGCGGGAGATGGACAGCAACGTCGAGATCGCGGCTCCCGTCGTCGGTGACATCGGCTCCTGCGTATCCGCGCTTCTCGCGGCTATGGGCAACAATTGGGCCCCACCGCCGGCCGAGTGGATTGCCACCATTTCCGAGAAGAAGGAAGCCAATATCGCCAAGATGGCGTCGAGGCTGAAGAAGAACTCGATGCCGATGGACTTCCACAGCGCGCTCGGTTTGCTGCGCACCGTCATCAAAGAGCGCCCGGATGCCATCCTCGTCAACGAGGGCGCCAACACGCTCGATCTCGCTCGCGGCGTCATCGACATGTATCAGCCGCGCAAGCGCCTCGACGTCGGCACCTGGGGTGTCATGGGCATTGGTATGGGCTTCGCGGTCGCGGCGGCCGTGGAGACCGGCAAGCCCGTGCTCGCCATCGAAGGGGACAGCGCCTTCGGCTTCTCCGGCATGGAGGTTGAAACCATCTGCCGGTACAACCTGCCGGTCTGCATCGTCATCTTCAACAATAACGGCATCTACAAGGGCACCGACGTCAACCCGACAGGCGGTCCCGACGTCGCGCCCATGGTCTTCGTCAAGGATGCTCGTTACGACAAGATGATGGAGGCGTTCGGCGGCGTCGGCGTCCATGTCACGACGCCGGACGAGCTGTACCGCGCCGTCAGCGAGGCGATGGACTCCGGTAAGCCGACCCTCGTAAACGCCGTGATCGACCCGGCAGCCGGCAGCGAGAGCGGCAACATCGGCAGCCTCAACCCGCAAAGCGCGCTGACCAAGAAGTAAGCCGCCCAACCAGCCATTTCTCATCAGGGAGAGACACGATGAAAGCTCTCGAAGGCGTCCGTATCCTCGATTTCACCCACGTTCAGTCCGGGCCGACCTGCACGCAGCTGCTGGCCTGGTTCGGCGCTGATGTCATTAAGGTGGAGCGCCCCGGAACGGGTGACATCACGCGCGGCCAGCTGCGCGATATCCCCAACGTGGACAGCCTCTATTTCACGATGCTGAACCACAACAAGCGATCGATCACGCTCGACACCAAGAACCCGAAAGGGAAGGAGGTTCTCGAGGGACTCATCCGCACCTGCGACGTGCTCGTCGAGAACTTCGCACCGGGTGTCCTCGACCGCATGGGGCTCACCTGGGCGCGCATCCAGGAACTCAACCCGAAGATGATCGTCGCCTCGATCAAGGGGTTCGGCCCCGGTGATTACGAGGATTGCAAGGTCTACGAGAACGTCGCGCAGTGCGCCGGCGGTTCCGCTTCGACGACGGGTTTCCGGGATGGCCCGCCGCTCGTGACGGGTGCCCAGATCGGCGACTCCGGCACTGGTCTGCACCTCGCGCTTGGCATCGTCACCGCGCTCTTCCATCGCACGAAGACCGGTCGCGGGCAGAGGGTCAACTGCGCCATGCAGGACGGCGTCCTGAATCTCTGCCGGGTGAAGCTGCGCGATCAGCAGCGTCTAGCCCACGGGCCGCTGAAGGAATACAGCCAGTTCGGCGAAGGCATTCCGTTCGGCGATGCAGTTCCGCGTGCCGGCAACGACTCGGGTGGTGGTCAGCCGGGACGGATCTTGAAGTGCAAGGGCTGGGAGACCGATCCCAACGCCTACATCTACTTCATCACCCAGGCGCCAGTCTGGGAAGCGATCTGTGACGTGATCGGCGAGCCGGAATGGAAGACCCATCCGGACTATGCGACGCCGCCGGCTCGGCTCCCGCGCTTGAACGAGATCTTCGGGCGGATCGAGCAGTGGACCATGACCAAGGATAAGTTCGAGGCCATGGACATCCTCAACAAATACGACATCCCCTGCGGCCCGATTTTGTCGATGAAGGAGATCGCCGAGGACAAGTCATTGCGGGCGACCGGAACGGTCGTAGAGGTCGATCATCCCACACGCGGGAAGTACCTCTCGGTCGGCAACCCGATCAAGCTGTCCGACAGCCCGAGCGAGGTCGTTCGCTCGCCGCTGCTCGGTGAGCACACCGACGAGATCCTCCGGGAAGTCCTGAAATATACTGAGGAGCAGATCTCTGAGATCGAAGCTTCGGGTGCAACCGGCGCGGCGCCTCGCATGGCGGCCGAGTAACACCGTCGTTTAGAAGATGGGATGGAGCAGGTTTTCCTGCTCCATTCCTATTCCGCAAATACCCCGTGCTTCGCCACGTGATTGGCGAGGCCGAGCGTGTGGTCGCGGACGAGGCGTTCCGCTAGGTCGGCATCGTGCGCCTCCAGGGCATCGATGATCTGCATGTGCTCGGCAATGGACCGCGCAGCACGGTTGTCCTGACGGAGTGAAACCGTTCGTATGGCCCGGATGTGGATGAACAGGTTCTCGATCATGTCCTCGATGAGCTTGGACCCACCGAGCCTGATGATGGTCTGGTGAAATTTGATGTTGGCCTCAGAGTACTCGTTCATGTGTTCCGAGGGCGGCTCGTTCACGAATTCCTGGAACAGCTTCCTAAGTGATTTGATCTGCGAGTCCGTCGCGTGAGTGGCTGCGAGCCGGGCCGCCATGCTTTCGAGGGCAGCCCAGACGATGATCATCTCGATGATCTCCTTCTTGGACTTGCGCACCAGGAAAATGCCGCGGCGGGGAACTGCGCGGACGAAGCCCTCCTGCTCCAGCAGGGTCAAGGCTTCCCGAATGGGCGTCCGACTCACGCCGAGTTCCTGGGAGAGCTGGCGTTCGTCGAGCCGGATGTCCTCGAGCTGGCCATAGATGTCCATCTCGGTGATCGCTTTCTTGAGTGCGTCGTACGCCAGCGTTCGGAGGCTCGCATTCGCCTCGAGCGGCGTGATGTTCAACTTTGGACGTGACGCCATGAATTCCACCGATTCTCCACGTTCGACGGATGCTTCGAGGACGACCCAATGATCGCCCTCCTGTCGATCGAAGCTATTGATGGCCAGGAATGCCTCTGGCGCAAGCGGAATGCGTCCCGGAATGCGCAGGGCGCCGAGGCACTTTTGCGATCGACCTCACGTGATCGGCGGACTCGAACCAATTCCCACTTGACATGCACGGTACTTGGCATGCCAAATACCAACCACCACACGGCTACGGGCCGGCGTCCGGTCCATCGTTGCCGCCCGACAGAGGGCGATCCGGAATCCGGACGATCCTGCAGCCGAGTTTGAAGCAAGTACCTGGTGTGGATCGAAGCGCGTGCCGTCGACCACACCCAGAGAGAAGTGGACGCAGGAGGAATTCAGATGGCTCAAGGCGCTTTGAAAATGCAGTCTCAGGACAGTACGTCGGGTGACGCCCACTCTGTAGTTCGCAAAGTACTGGATCGGGTCAAGGCCGATGGCCGCACCGCCCTCACGGCCCCGGAAGGCAAGATCGTTTGTGACGCATACGGGATCCCGGTCCCGAAGGAGGGGGTCGCCAGCTCGGCACAGGAGGCGGTGAGCCTCGCAGAGGGAATGGGCTTCCCGGTCGTGCTGAAGATCGTCTCTCCCGACATCCTGCACAAGACGGAAGCGGGGGGCGTTCTTGTTGGGCTGAAGAGTGCCGATGAGGTCTCCAAGGGCTATGAGACGATCCTCTCGAACGCCAAGAAGTACAAGGCCGACGCCAAGATCGAAGGCGTGCAGGTTCAGCAGATGCTGAAGGGCGGGACCGAGGTGATCATCGGATCGATCACCGATGGCTCGTTCGGAAAGCTCGTGGCATTCGGTCTCGGCGGCGTCCTCGTCGAGGTCCTCAAGGACATCACCTTCCGCCTCGCGCCGGCGACACGTGAGGACGCGCTGTCCATGCTCGACGGCATCCAAGCTGCCGAGATGCTCCACGGCGTTCGCGGCGGCGACCCGGTGAACCGGGAGGCACTGGCCGACATCATCGTCAAGGTCTCGCAGCTCGTCACCGATTTCCCCGAGATCACGGAACTCGATCTCAACCCCGTCTTCGCGACGAAAGCCGATGCGACCGCCGCGGACGTGCGGATCGTCGTCGACTTCGAAGTGAAGCAGAAGCCGGCTGGGCGCAGCCGGGAAGAGGTCGTCAAGGGCATGAACCGGATCATGCGCCCCGACGCCGTCGCCGTGATCGGCGCCTCGTCGGAGGACGGCAAGATCGGCAACTCCGTGATGAAGAATCTCATCAACGGCGGCTACAAGGGCAAGATCTATCCGATCCACCCCAAGGCCGACGAGATCATGGGCATCAAGGCCTACAAGTCGGTCAAGGACGTGCCCGGTGAGATCGACGTTGCGGTCTTCGCGATCCCGGCCAAGTTCGTGGCCGGCGCACTCACCGAATGTGGCGAGAAGGGCATTCCGGGCGCGGTCCTGATTCCGTCGGGCTTTGCCGAAACCGGCAACGTCGAGGGCCAGGAAGAGCTCCAGGAGATCGGCCGGAAGTACAACATTCGCCTGATGGGGCCGAACATCTACGGCTTCTACTACATGGAGAAGAACCTTTGCGCGACCTTCTGCACGCCGTTCGATGTGCAGGGCAAGGCGGCGCTGTCGTCCCAGTCGGGCGGCATCGGCATGGCGATCATCGGCTTCTCGCGCTCCACGAAGATGGGCGTGTCGGCGATCGTCGGGCTCGGCAACAAGTCCGATATCGACGAGGATGATCTCCTCGACTTCTTCGAGCAGGACGATTCCACGCAAGTCATCGCGCAGCACTGCGAGGATCTGAAGGACGGCCGTGCCTTCGCTGAGGCAGCGAAGCGTGTCTCGAAGAAGAAGCCCGTAATCGTGCTCAAGGCGGGCCGCACCTCCGCGGGTGCGAAGGCCGCGAGCTCGCATACGGGTGCCCTCGCCGGAAACGACAAGATCTACGAGGACGTGTTCAAGCAGGCTGGCGTCATCCGCGCCCGCTCGCTGCGGCAGCTCCTCGAGTTCGCGCGCGGCGTGCCGGTCCTGCCGACGCCGAAGGGCGAGAACGTCCTGATCATCACCGGCGCCGGTGGTTCGGGCGTGCTTCTGTCCGACGCGGTGGTCGATAACGGCCTCAACCTGATGACGATGCCCGACGACCTCGACGCCGCCTTCCGGAAGTTCATCCCGCCGTTCGGTGCCGCCGGCAATCCGGTCGACATCACGGGCGGCGAGCCGCCGACGACATACAAGAACACGATCAAGCTCGGCCTCGAAGACGATCGGATTCACTCGATCATCCTGGGCTACTGGCACACGATCATCACCCCGCCGATGACCTTTGCGAAGCTCGTCGTCGAGGTGAAGGAAGAGATGAAGGCGAAAGGCATCGAGAAGCCCATCGTCGCCTCGCTGGCGGGCGACGTGCAGGTGGAAGAGGCCGCCGAGTATCTCTACCAGAATGGTGTGCCCGCGTACGCCTACTCGACCGAGCTTCCGGTCGAAGTGCTCGGCGCCAAGTACAAGTGGGCGCGCGGCGCAGGCCTTCTCTGAGAAGCTTGCTTGAACAACAACGCCGCCCCGGCTATCCGGGGCGGCGAATGCGCTCCGGCCCGGCAGGTTTGTCATGAACATTCACAACCCGCGACCCCTTCCTCCGAACGAACGGCCGGCCCGCGCCATTCATCCGGGCTCCGGGCGGCGAAAGACGCGTGACGCGCCGAAAGGCCGCCAGGTTGACCAGCAATCGCTCGAGGAGGTGAGGGCGCTCCTGGACGATCGCCCACGCAGGGCCGACCTGCTGATCGAGCACCTTCATCTGCTGCAGGATCATTATGGTGGCCTGCATGCGCGGCATCTTGCAGCGCTCGCGATGGAGATGCGCCTCGCCCTGGTCGAGGTGTATGAAGTCGCCTCGTTCTATGCCCACTTCGACATTGTCATGGATGACGAGCAGGCCCCGCCGCCGATTACAGTGCGGGTCTGCGACAGCCTGAGCTGCGCGCTCGCGGGCGCGGAAACCCTGCTGGCATCGCTGCAGGACAACCTTTCTCCGGGAGTCCGGGTCGTCCGTGCGCCCTGCATGGGCGCCTGCCACCAAGCCCCTGCCGTCGCTATCGGTCATGCGCTTCACGAGCATGCAACCGTCGAAAGCGTGGCCCAGGCCATTTCGGCCGGGAACACGCATCCGCACATCCCGGATCACATCGATTTCGATCAGTATCGGGCCGGTGGCGGGTATGAGCTCCTGCTCGATTGCCTCGAGGGGCGCCGGTCGATCGAGGACGTCGTCAAGGCACTCGAGGATTCCAATCTCCGCGGCCTTGGCGGAGCGGGCTTCCCAACTGGACGCAAGTGGCGTTTCGTTCGTGCCGAGCCGGGCCCGCGCCTCATGGCTGTCAATGCGGACGAGGGCGAGCCGGGCACCTTCAAGGATCGTCACTATCTCGAAACCGATCCACACCGCTTTCTGGAGGGCATGCTGATCGGCGCTTTGGCCGTCGAGGCAGAGGCGGTCTACATCTACCTCCGCGACGAATATCCGCAGATCCGGGAGTTGCTGCTCCGCGAAATTCCCAAGGTTCAGGCCGCCGGGCTGTCCCGCCACACGGAGATCCACCTTCGCCGCGGTGCCGGCGCTTATATCTGCGGCGAGGAATCCGCGATGCTCGAGTCGATCGAGGGCAAGCGGGGACTGCCTCGTCACAAGCCGCCATTCCCGAGCCAAGTCGGCCTCTTCGGGCGCCCGACGCTGATCAACAACGTCGAAACCCTGTTCTGGGTGCGCGACATCGTCGAGAAGGGAGGGGACTGGTTCGCGAGCCATGGCCGGAACGGCCGCAAGGGATTGCGTACCTTCTCGGTCTCGGGGCGCGTGAAGGAGCCGGGCGTCAAGCTGGCTCCAGCCGGGATCACGATCCGCGAACTGATCGACGAGTTCTGCGGCGGAATGCAGGACGGGCACACCTTCAAGGCCTATCTTCCGGGCGGCGCCTCGGGCGGCATTCTTCCCGCTTCGATGGATGATATTCCGCTCGATTTCGGAACCCTGGAGTCGCATGGCTGCTTCATCGGTTCTGCGGCGGTCATGGTGCTGTCGGACCAGGACAGCATGCGCGATGTCGCTATCAACCTCATGAAGTTCTTCGAGGACGAGAGTTGCGGCCAGTGCACACCCTGCCGCGTCGGAACCGAGAAGGCGGTCGTGCTCATGGAGCGTCCGCAATGGGATGAAGCGCTGCTCAACGAGCTGACCCGCGTCATGACCGACGCGTCGATCTGCGGTCTCGGGCAGGCAGCCATGAATCCCGTCAAGCAGGTTCTGAAGCATTTCCGGGATGATTTTACCGCGAGCGCGGCAGCGGGCTCCGGTTCTGCGCGTGGAGCTGCTCCGGAATCCGGAAAGCCGGCGCGCTACTGACACGTGCCGGGAGCTGCTGCGGGCTCCCGGATGAAATCATGAAACGGAGGCCGTTCGCGATCGGGCAGGATGGCACTCCGGAAGGAGCAGGTCATGTCGGAAGGCATCAAGTTTTCCCTGAACGGCAAGGAGGTCGAGGCTCACCCGGGCGAGACCATCTGGCAGGTCGCTCAGCGCTACGACACCGAGATCCCGCACCTTTGCTATTCTCACAAGCCGGGCTATCGGCCGGACGGCAACTGTCGCGCCTGCGTGGTCGAGATTGAGGGCGAGCGGGTCCTCGCGGCATCCTGTGTCCGGAAGCCCGCCCCGGGGATGAAGGTCAACACGGCGTCCGAGCGCGCCCAGGCATCCCAGAAGCTCGTGTTCGAACTGCTCGTCGCGGACCAGCCGGAGCGCACCGATGCGCATGACCCGGATTCGCGGTTCTGGAACTGGGCGGACCGCATCGAAGTGACCGAGAGCCGGTTCCCTGCCGTCGCGCGCCCGAGCAAGACGGTCGATTTCAGCCATCCCGCGATGGCCGTCCAACTCGACGCCTGCATTCATTGCACGCTTTGCGTCCGCGCATGCCGGGAAGTGCAGGTCAACGACGTGATCGGGATGGCATCGCGCGGCCATCTCGAAAAGATCATCTTCGATTTCGATGACCCGATGGGCGATTCGACCTGCGTGGCCTGCGGCGAGTGCGTTCAGGCCTGTCCGACAGGCGCCCTGATGCCGGCCACGCTCGTCGACGAGGCGGGCCGCTACACGAACGCACCGGACCGCGAGGTCGAGAGCGTCTGTCCCTATTGCGGCGTCGGTTGCCAGCTCACGTACCAGATCAAGAACGACCGGATCGTCGCGGTTCAGGGAAGGGACGGGCCGGCGAACCAGAATCGCCTCTGCGTCAAGGGTCGCTTCGGCTTCGACTACGTCCACCACTCCGATCGCCTCACGGTTCCGCTGATCCGTAAGGAGGGCGTTCCCAAGAGCGACGTCGCGACCGACCCACTCAATCCGCTGACCCATTTCCGGGAGGCGACCTGGGAGGAGGCTCTCGAGCGGGCAGCCGGCGGTCTCAAGCGGATTCGTGACGAGCGCGGCGGTGGGGCGCTGGCGGGCTTCGGCTCGGCCAAAGGTTCGAACGAAGAGGCCTATCTCTTCCAGAAGCTGGTGCGTACCGGATTCGGGACCAATAACGTCGACCACTGCACACGCCTTTGCCACGCCTCGTCCGTTGCCGGACTGCTCGAAGGGGTGGGTTCCGGCGCCGTTTCGGCCCCATTCATGGCGGCCGAGGATGCGGACGTCATCGTCGTGATTGGCGCGAACCCGACCGAGAACCACCCGGTCGCCGCGACCTTCTTCAAGAATGCGGTCGAACGCGGCGCCAAGCTCGTCGTCATGGACCCCCGCGGCATAACGCTCAAGCGGCATGCGACGCACATGCTGCAATTCAAGCCGGGCCGTGACGTCGCCATGCTGAACGCCATGCTGCACACGATTGTCGAGGAGCAGCTCTACGATCGGCAGTACGTGCAGGCGAACACGGAGGATTTCGAGAAGCTCGTCGAGAACGTGAAGGACTTCTCGCCGGAGGAGATGGAAGCAGTCTGCGGAATCCCGGCAGCGACGCTCCGCGAGGTCGCTCGCCTTTATGCCCGCGCCGAAGCAGCGATCATCTTCTGGGGCATGGGCGTCTCGCAGCACATTCATGGCACCGACAACACGCGCTGCCTGATCGCCCTCGCTCTGTCGACAGGCCAGATCGGCCGGCCGGGCACGGGACTGCATCCTCTGCGCGGCCAGAATAACGTGCAGGGGGCTTCGGACGCTGGCCTCATCCCGATGTTCTTCCCGGACTACAAGTCCGTGGAGGATCCGGAGACACGCGCCTTCTACGAGGAGTTCTGGGGTACGAGTCTCGACCCGAATCGCGGTCTCACCGTCGTCGAGATCATGGACGCGATCCACGCGGGCTCGATCCGGGGCATGTACATCATGGGTGAGAACCCCGCGATGTCGGACCCCGATCTAAACCATGCCCGCGGAGCGCTCGCGTCCCTGGAGCATCTCGTGGTCCAGGATCTCTTCCTGACGGAGACGGCCAAGTATGCGGACGTGGTCCTGCCGGCTTCTGCTTGGCCGGAGAAGGACGGGACCGTTACGAACACGAACCGTCAAGTTCAGATGGGACGCAAGGCGCTGCCTCTGCCCGGCCAAGCCCGACAGGATCTCGAGATCATCGTCGAGATGGGGCAGCGGCTCGGATTGGACTGGACCTATACGCATCCGCGCGAAGTCTTCGCCGAGATGGCGGAGGCCATGCCTTCGCTGAAGAATATCACCTGGGAGCGGCTGCAGCGCGAGCACTCGGTCACCTACCCGTGCGATGCTCCGGATCAGCCCGGGCACGACATCGTGTTCGGAGACGGTTTCCCGACGGCGAGCGGGCGCGGGAAGTTCGTCCCTGCCAGGCTCGTTTCGCCGGCCGAGGAGCCCGATCAGGAATACCCGATGGTGTTGACGACCGGTCGCCAGCTGGAGCACTGGCATACCGGGTCCATGACACGGCGCTCACGTGTGCTCGACGATCTCGAGCCGGAGGCCGTGGCCTATGTGTCCGCCCGCGACATGGAGCGACTCGGGATGCGGTCAGGCGATCGCATGCAGGTGAGCACTCGGCGCGGCAGCATTCAGCTGAAAGCCAGAATCGATGGTATGATTCCGCCGGGTCTCGTCTTCATCCCGTTCGCCTATGCGGAAGCAGCCGCGAACATTCTGACGAACCCTCAGCTCGACCCATTCGGCAAGATCCCGGAATTCAAATACTGCGCCGCGCGGATTGATCCGATTCGGGACGCTGTCGCAGCAGAGTAAAGCGGGCACGCATGTCTGGCGCGGATGGAGCAATCCGGTTCCGCCCGCTCCAGACCCGTTATGCGACACGGCCAGGATCCTTTACGTGACGGCCATGCGCCTCAGGGGGAGTGGAACAAATCCGTCGAGTTTCGAATTCGATTCAGAGATTAATCCAGCACGAGCCCCTGCAAAATGCCCACTGCCAACATCCATGATCGAGCGACCGTCGAGGCGCTCTATCCGCTCGCTGCTTTCGAAGAGGATGCGGCTCACAATTCGGCCGGCAAGGCGGACGTCATCCAAGGCATCCGTGTCGAGTCGCCGCCGGACGAGAACGGAACCTTCACGCTCTCTCGCGCCAAGCGGCACGTCGGCGAGGTCCGGACGAACGGCGTGGCCATTTTTCTCGCCCCAGACCATCAGTATCGGTACTCCGCGCTCATGAAGGACGACGAGAACTATGGCGGACCGATCGAGAAGGGTGACGCGCTCGCGTCAGCGCGGAACTCGGCCGACGGCTACAGGTCCTTCATTGACAGCATTCTGGAAACGGCGCGCACTGCGGATTTCCAGCCGCCGATCGGACGCGGTGAAGAGCGACTTCGAGGCTTTCACGGGGGCTGATGAGAGATCGACTCCGAATTCCGGCTTGTCCTTGGATCTCAGATTAAAGCCGGACGTGCTCCTCGGACTCCAGACAAAAAGAAAGGGCGCCGTAAAGGCGCCCTATCGTTGGGAGCGGGGTCCCGATAGCGGGCTTACGCAGCCTTCTTGAGCTCGTTGCTGTTCGCCGACTCGCCGAGCGAGAGCGTCTGCGCGGTGAACTGACGAGGAGCGGGAAGACGGGTGGGTTCAGCCATGCGCTGGACATCGCTGACGATCTCTCCGAACAGGCTGCGATCCTTCAGCGCGATCTCGTAGACGACGCCAGCGAGACCCGCCACCGCAAGCGCGAGCATGGCATATTCAAAGAAATAAGCGGAGATCATCGTTCAGCCCTCTGTCTGTGGAATTCTATGCTGCGACGCATCATGTGTGGTGCAATGCACCATATGGCAGCAGGGCTGACCAAATTCAAGCGCTGTGGCATACCAAATACACAATACGCCATTCCGACAGAGCATGGCGGGGCCCGCCACCACCCTCCGACGCGCGTGCTCTGCAATTCTCCCACGAGCCGCGAAATGGGCGCAGTCGCATTATGAACAGGGCGTGATTGCATAATCGGCGGCCTTCGTGAGATGGGACACTACGGTGCTCGCCACCGAGGCTTTGGCGGCTGCGCCACCAGTCTATGTCGCTCCGGTCTGCGCCAGTGGGGGCTCCTGTGCGACCCGTTCGGACTTGCAACCCGATCGATGCAGGCCCAATCGGGACCGGCTGCTCCTACAGGGCCTCGGGCAAACGGGCCAGGGAGACCGTCGGTTGGGCCGCAAGCGGGCATCCCAGCCGATTGTCGCGCGCTTCGATCGGATTGCATTTATCGACGAAAGAGTCGGTTGACCATGAAATCGGTCAGCGGCACCATAGGGTATTGCGCTTATTCGCTTGACCAATACCGTTGCGGCAAGGCTGCTCAGCCTGAAGAGTATTTTTCATGATTATTTTCGATCCCAGAACGGGACAGACGGTCACCATCAAACCGCCGATCAGACCGCGCGATTCACGTTACTCTTGATCTGCGTGCTGGCCGGGCTTCAGGGAATTCATCACGTTTCCGGAAGTTCTCTTCTCTCTCCAGTGTCCTCTCCGTCACTGCGAACGCAGTGAGGCACTCCAGGAGTGTAACAGTCGACGGGTAGATTGCTTCGCCTCCGGCTCGCAATGACGGGTGTGGTTCAGGCGTCACTCCGCTTTCGGCAGTTCTCTACGCGTCCCTACACCCTCTTCGTCATTGCGAACGCAGTGAAGCAATCTACCCGTCGACGGATGGCTCGCCTGCGGCTCGCAATGACGGGTGGGGCACCGTATCCGGTGTAATGAAACGTCAGTCGCACACCCGAACCGGGCGGCGTACGTATTCGCCGTAGTAGGAATCGTAGTACGTCCGATATGCTGTCCGACATGCAGGGCGACGCTCGCGGTATCCACTATAGAACCGCTCTCCCCGGCTATCTCGCCAGTCGCGCCGGTCATGTCCACGACGCAGCCACGGCGGACCACCCTGATGGCCGGGCTTGTGGTGAATGCGGGTGATTTGCAATTCGCTTCGCGCTCCTGTCCAACCTGCTTGATCCACCGGGGTGGAGAGAGCTGGTGCAACAGAAAAACCGAGCGCACTGGTCATTATCAGAACTGACAAACGCATTCTCAAACTCCGCATTGGTTAATGAAAGAACAGGCACAACCCTGCACAGTTCCGTCCAGAGCAGCAAATCGGTCAACCACGAAAGACAAAAGCCGGTCAGCGGATTGGATCAGTCCGCACTGAAATGAGCTTGATCAGGTCATCTACCACGAAGCGGGTTTCGGTGATCTCGAGGCCGGCTTCGATCACGTGCTCCTCCGTCTTGCGATCGAATCCTGCTCCATAGGCCCACTTCATCCAGGGCTCCCACAGGCGAGCAATTGCGGCTCTGATCGCACCTTTCGGACGCACGTATTCGAGCAGTCGAAGAGTTCCGCCGGGTTTCAGCACACGCGCAATCTCGTGCAGCGCCGGCACCTGCAGGTCATTGGGCAGAACACAGAACAGGAAGGACGCAACGGCTGCGTCGAAAGACTTATCCGGCAGGGAAAGGCGAGTCACATCCATCGCGTGCAACTCGATTGTGCGGCCGAGCTCCCGGGCATGCCGTGCCGCACGCGCCAGCATCGCCGGACTCTGATCGATGCCCACGACCTCTGCGCCTTGCGGATAGAATGGAATGTTCCGCCCCGTGCCGACGCCGGCGTCGAGAATGCGTCCCGACATGCCGTCGAAGAGCAGCGGGCGGATCTGCCGATAGCGGCCGTACTCGAACGGAAGGTCGAGAAGATCATAGAAGGGCGCGATGCGCTGGTAGCGATCGAGGGTGGAAAGCACGGCCGCCTTCCGGCGATGTTGCGAGCCTGCCAGTCTCTTACGACAACCTCGAGACTGGCGCCATGCCTCCGGAAGCGAGGCCTTGGCTATGGCAAGAGGCCGTAAGGACGAGCGTGATCTGAGACCGTCTACATTGTCGGCCCATGTCGGGTATGCACTAAGCCCGCTCTCGCGACGGTCTCTCTCTGCCCTGATCGCAAGAGAAGCCAGCCACCGATCAGCATGAGGGCGCCCCAGATCAGGAAAGCGACGTCCCAATAGATCCATTGCTCACGGGGGACGGTTTCGTTCACGTGATGAAGCCCGAGCAGATGATGGTCGATGATCCCCTCAACGAGGTTGAAGAGGCCGAAGCCCATCAGGATCGTGCCCGACAGGAGCTTTCCGGACCAGCGAATGTGATGTGTCCGGGAGTGGCGCCACAGGATGTAAAGACCAAGCCCCGTGAAAACATAAGTGCTCGCGTGGAAGATGCCGTCCCAGAACGTATTGATCTTGAGGTTCTCGACGGTGTCGGGCAGGTATCCCGCGCTGGTGACCATGTGGTGCCATTGCAGCACCTGATGCAGGACGATCCCGTCGAAGAATCCACCAAGGCCAAGCCCAAGTAGGATTCCGGCCGAGACTGGAAAGCTGACTTTGTGATGCTCGCTCATCGCATGATGCTCACCAGTCAAAGCCTGGCCGCCTGAAGAGCATGGCTTGCACGGGTGTCTCGATTGCCCAGGCCAGGCCCGATCTGGCCGAAATCCCCTCGCAATGCCTTCAGGGCGTAGCGCTCGGTTTCGATTTCGCGCGCTGTGCGAAAGCCCAGGCGCCGCAAAACCGGCAGAGGAGGACACCAGCCCTGCACAGCATGCTGGAACAGAAAGGCCGTGACCAGGGCGGGCAGAATGAGCCAGCGCTTGTCGATCGCGGCGGCCAGCGCCATGCCCGTGAAGGCCAGCGTCGAGGCGTTCGCCTCCAGGGTCCGCTCGATATCCCATTCCTGGTCCAACTCGCGGAGGCGATGGTCGATGCGCTCCGGGTGGCTCGCATGCCATCTGACGCTGTCTGCGAGGTGGGCCTCGATGCGGCGGTTCACCTCTTGGCTCGTCTGCTGGGATACGCGGTTGACCGTGCTCGCAACCATAGCTGAACCTCCTGCAACTCCCGGAGAAACAATGCTTTCAGCCTCGGGTTCCGCACCCACACTGATCGGCCCCTTGGCTTTCCCATGGGCCTAATCCGATATTGTGAGATCCATGCACGCGTCGGCGCATCGTGCCCGACGAGCCGACACGACAGGAGGCCCCATGAGCGAGCAATCCGAAAAGGATCGGTGGAACGAACGCTATGCAGGTGACGACTACCTGTTCGGCACCAGCCCCAATGCCTTCCTGGCCGCCCAACGGCACCTCCTCGTTCCCGGGCAGACAGCGCTGGCAATCGCGGACGGGGAGGGACGTAACGGCGTCTGGCTCGCCGAGCAGGGATTGCGCGTCACTGCCGTCGATGTCTCGCCGATCGCTCTCGACAAGGCGCGCCGGCTCGCGGAGCACAAGGACGTCGACCTGACCTCCATTCAGGCCGATCTCGCCACATGGGACTGGCAGGAGAGCAGTTTCGACGTGGTCGCGGCCATCTTCATCCAGTTCGCAAATCCCAACCTGCGCGAGGCTATCTTTCGCGGGATCCGCCGCACACTCGTGCCTGGAGGATTGCTCCTGCTACAAGGCTACCGTCCGGAACAGATCCAGTATGGGACCGGCGGTCCCCCTCACGCCGAGAACATGTACACTGCAGCAATGCTACGCGAGGCCTTCTCGGATTTCGAGATCGTCAGCCTGGCCGAGCACGACAGCATCATCCAGGAGGGGACGGGACATCACGGGATGTCCGCTCTCGTGGATCTGGTTGCACGCAAGCCATCGTGACGGTCCGCGCGCCGTCGATGCTCTCGAGCGTCCTTGCGAGTAGCGAGATCGCGCCGGCGCGTGGCAGACACGCTGAGGGCGTGGCTCGCACTCCTCGGCATGCGGCTCGGCCCCCATATTGCGGCAAAGTGGATACGGCTCTGTCAGGGTTCGTAATCAACCCTTCGAGATCTCGTGACACCGCTGCGACATGATTTCTGCCGTAGAGAGACAATCGGCCGCGCCATTGGCTGCAATTCCCGGCGTATTCGTGCCGGGCGGGATGCCATGCCTGCAGAACCTGGATGCCACGCCTGGTGCGACACTCGTGACGAGCGCCTGCCGTGAACCGACCATGGAAAGCGGCGCGCCGAGGAGCCATCTGTGTGACCGCATCGAAGCTTGGCGCGCCGTGACACGCTGCGAACGCGCCGGCAGGAACTCCCGCGCAAGCTCGATTCTGTCCGGCTCGTGAACCGCTGAGGGTATTGCATGTCTTTTCTGAAGATCATCCGCTGGACGGCCTGGACGCTCGTTGCCGTCGCGCTCTTCGGCGTAACGGGGGTGATCCTGGGCTGGCTTCAGGTCGAGAAATTCGGCGCTGGCCGAAACACTCCCGTGCCGGTTGTGTCGTCGGGTGTTCCTACGATCGGCGGCCCGTTCTCGCTCGTGAACCACCGTGGCGAGCGCGTCACGCAGGACACATTCAAGGGCAAGGCAACGGCGTATTTCTTCGGCTTCACGCACTGCCCGGACGTGTGCCCGACGACGCTCTTCGAGATGACCCGGCATCTCGAGCAGCTCGGGCCGGATGCCGACCGTCTCAACGTCGTCTTCGTCACCGTGGATCCGGAGCGGGACACGCCAGAGCTCTTGCGGACCTATCTCGAGAGCTTCGATCCCCGGATCGTGGGACTCACCGGCACGCCGGAGGAAGTTGCGGCCATGGCGAAGGAGTTCCGGGTCTCGTATCGCAAGGTCCCGACGGAAAACGGCGAATACACCATGGACCACACGGCATCCGTCGTCGTGACCGACGCACAGGGCGCCTTTGTGACTTTGATCGACTCCCATGAGGACGCCACGATGGCGCTCACGAAACTCAAGCGTGCCTTGGCGGATTGAGCATGGCACATCTGACGGGGATGCGAAGCCGGTGAACTCTGCCTCATGCCGTCCGAAGCGGCATCATGTGCGAGACGGGTTCACGGGCAGCACGTGAGGTCGCTGTCCCCCTCTCACTCCGCGCCATGGCCCGCCAGCCGCTCGATTGCCGCCGTGAGGGCCTCACGGGATATTTCTCCGATGTGCACGGACTGGAGACGTCCGTCCGCGCCGATGAAAAGCGTCGCGGGCAGACCGGGCATGCTGTAGTGACGGGCAACCTGCCGGTGCGGGTCGAGGAGCACGTTGGGCAAGGCGAGATTCTGGCTCGTGAGATAGGTTTCGATTACCGAGCGGCCTTCGCCCTGGTTCACGAACAGAAACGTCACGTCCTCCGCCGTCGCCGCGAGTTCCGCCATCATGGGCATTTCGCGCCGGCACGTAGGGCACCAACTCGCCCACAGATTTACCACAACCGGGCTGCCGTTGGTGGAAGCGAGCGCGACGGGAGGAGCATCCATTCTCTCCATGGCGAGGCTCGGCATCGGCGTCGCGGGCGTGGCGCTCGCGAGTTGCCAGACAAGATTCCAGGAAAAGACTGCTGCTACCAGCGCGACCACCGAACCGAGAATGGCGCGGCGCGTGCGCAGGAGAATGGCGGAGGATGCTGCCACGGCGATAGCTGCCCAGGGCCAGGAGAAGCCTCCCTGCCATACGGCGAAGATGCGCCATGGCTCCGCCGCGAAATTCGCCGCGTTCTCGACGACATGCCCAAAGCGGGCCGCAACCAGCCCCGTGATCATCGCCCAGCCGGACCAGGCTCCGATGCGTGAATCCAGACGGGAGGACATGATCGAAGACACGATCATGAAAACGACGAATCCGATCACTGCGGCGAGACGATCGCCGGCGAGCAGGAGAGGGCCAATCGAGACAGCTTGCATGAATGCAACTGCGGGAACCCACCTTAAGGCAGCCTTAAAGGTCGCCGACCCGGATCAATCCCGGGCGGCCGTCGCACGCGGTTTCGCCTCTTCGACCATCTCGAGTTGCTTGGCGCACGGGACGAACCCTGCGCACACACCCGATCGATCACTGCGGTTGCGAAGAAAGAAAGTGGCGTTGGCCTGCTTGAGCGCTGCCTCGACGATCGCAAGGCCAAGTCCACTGCCGATGGCGCTGCGATGCCGCCCGCGAAAGAAGCGATCGGTGATCCGACCGAGTTCCTCGTCCGGAATCCCAGGCCCCTCGTCCTCCACCACAATGGCGGGCGAGCCGGCTTTGGAATCGAGAAACCACCTGACCACGCCACCTTTCGGAGAGTGCTGAACGGCATTCTCATGAAGATTGCGAACGGCGAGATGGAAGAGTTCGCGGTTCATCCGGATCGTCGTGCGATAAAGCGCCGGATCAATGTCGACCGTGATCTCCGAATTCAGCGTCCCGAGCCCCGCCACGATGTCTTCGATGGCTTCCCCGATCTGGAGCTCCTCCTCCTGGCGCGCATCGTTCCTCGCATCGAGCTCCGACATGGCAAGGAGCTGGCCAACGAGGCGGGTCGTCCGGTCGACGGCGAGGAGGGTTTGTTGCAGGGCGCCTTGCCGCGTCTCCGGATCCTGGGCCGCCAGGGCAACCTGCACCTGCGTGCGCAGACCGGCGAGGGGCGTGCGAAGCTCGTGGGCCGCAAAGGCCGTGAAGTTGCGTTCGTGCTCGCGGGCAGCCGCGACTTTTCTGAACAGGCCGTTCAAGGCATCGACGACGGGACGGATCTCGGAAGAGGCGTTGCCGAGCTCGATTTCGCTCAAGTCCTCCGGCCCGCGCCCCTCCAGGCTGCGCGTCATCCGACGCAGCGGCAGCAGACCTCGTCCGACGCTGGCCCAGATCAGGAACGCGAGCAGCGGGATGATCAGGGCTGCCGGGAGGAGTAGGCCCTGGACGAGATCGGCCACGAGGCGGTCCCGCAGATCGAGCCGGTCGCCGACGAGGACCCGTATGCCTCTGTCACGATCGGCGACGGCATAGACGCGCCAAATCTCGCCATTGACCTCCTGTTCCGTGAAGCCCTGCACCTCGTTTGACAGCTCAGCCTCGGGCGCGCCGCTGGAGCGGCCGATCAGCCGCCCATCGAACGACCAGATCTGACAGGAGAGCTGGCGCTCGTAGAGGTGAGCGGTTTCCGGAAGGGGGACGCGAACCGGTGGAAGTTCGGCCCTGGCGGAAAGTGCGATGTCTCCGCTCGTCACGAGCGAGCCGACCATGCGCGCTGCTTCCATCAAGCGAGTGTCGAGGACGCGCTGCAGCTGGCGCTTGGAATCGATGTAGATCCAAGCCACATCGCAGAGCCAGATGAGGCTCGTGGCTGCAATCAGGATGACGAAAAGCCGCGTACGAATCGAGGTCACGTCAGGTGCTCCGAAGGCGGTAGCCGAGGCCGCGCACGGTCTCGATGGCATTACGCCCGATCTTCGCCCGCAGGTTGTGCACGTGCACTTCCACGGCGTTGCTCTCCACGTCCTCCTGCCAGCCATAGAGGCGTTCGGCGAGTTGATCCTTGGAGAGCACCGCTCCTGGATGCCTCATCAGAGCCTCGAGAACGGAGAACTCGCGGCGCGACAGGGCGACCGGCTCGCCATCCATTTCCGCGGTGCGCTGGCCTGGATCGAGCCTGATCCCATTCCAGGTCAGGGTCGGGGAGGCCCGGCCGGCAGCCCGCCGGGAGATGGCTCGCAGGCGCGCCGCGACTTCATCCAGGTCGAAGGGCTTGCCGAGATAATCGTCCGCGCCGGAGTCGAGTCCTCCGATTCGATCGGCCACGGTGTCCTTGGCGGTCAGGAGGAGGACGGGCGTCGGGTCCTGCCGGTTGCGCAGCTCGCGCAGGACGTCGAGGCCGGAACCGTCCGGCAACATCAGATCAAGGATGATAGCGTCGAAGCTGGAGGCATGGAGCGCTGCCCGGGCGTCTTCGCAAGATGCCACCCCGTCGACCGTGAAGCCGTGAAGGCCGAGGCCGACCCTCAGGCCATCGAGCAGCACGGAATCGTCTTCAACCAAGAGAATTCGCATGGGGTCCTCCGCCGGGCTGTCCCGCGCCAGGCTTAAGGCTGCCTTAAGGTTGGCCGGGCGTGTGCAACGAGATTGGTTTCATTGCGAGGTCTCCGTTGTCTCAGGCCGTTGCGAGATATTGTTTCCTGCTTGTAGCGTTCGCTTTCTGGGCTGTTGGAGCCGCGGCTCAAACCCGCATCCCCATGCCCGATGAGGTTTTCGATCTCCGCGTGACGCGGGACCCTGATGGACGCGTCCTGCTCGACTGGTCGATTGCTCCGGAAACCTATCTCTATCGTGACAAAATCCTGGTCACGTCGTCGTCCGACGATCGCAAGCCGATCGAGGTCGAAACAAGCCCCGGCAAACTGAAGGACGATCCCACCTTCGGCGAAACCGAAGTCTATTACGGATCGGCACAGGGGACGGCGTCGGCCGATGCTTTGGCCGCGGCCGGTGTGACGGATGCGATACACATCACCTATCAGGGCTGCGCCGAGCTGGGGATCTGCTATCCCCCTGTGACGAAGTCGGTCGATCTGACGACGCTCGCGGTCGCGGATGAGGAGCCTCGGAGCGGGGACTCCGGCAGCCTCAGTGCAACCTGGGAGGCTGCGCCGGTGAAGTCCCTGGCTGCTGGCGGTGAGCAGATTGCACAACCCAAAGCCACTGCGGTCGCCCTGGAGGAGGGGACGAACGGATGGATGAGCGGAAGTCTCGCATCCGTCCTGGCCGCGTTCGTCGGATTCGGCCTGCTGCTCGCATTCACGCCGTGCGTCTTTCCGATGATCCCGATCCTGTCGGGAGTGCTCGCCGGGGCTGGCGACCGGCTATCGATGGGGCGCAGCTTCGTGCTGTCCGGAATCTATGTTCTCGCGATGGCCGCAGCCTATGGCCTTCTCGGTGTCGCGGCTGCATGGTCCGGCCAGAACCTGCAGGCTGCCTTGCAGACGCCGTGGGCGCTCGGTGTCATGAGCGCAATCTTCGTCGTGCTGGCCCTTTCCATGTTCGGGCACTTCGATCTTCAACTCCCGGCCTCCTGGACGACGCGGCTCGCGCGCGGCACCTCCGGGAGGGGAGGGGCACTTCCAGGCGTTGCGCTTCTCGGCTTCGGCTCTGCCCTGATCGTCGGGCCCTGCGTGACGCCACCGCTCGCAGCCGCACTTCTCTACCTGGCCCAGACGGGCGATGTCGGGCGCGGCGCGGCGGCCCTGTTCGCGTTGGGCATCGGTATGGGGCTGCCGCTTATCGCGTTCGGAATGCTCGGCGCGAATGCTCTTCCGAAATCGGGACCGTGGCTGGTCCGTGTGAAGCAGGTTTTCGGCGTCGTTTTCCTGGGTGTCGCGATCTGGATGATGTCGCGCGTCGCGCCTCCCCAGGTGACGCTTGCCCTGTGGGCGTTCCTCGCCATCGGCTCCGGCGTCTTCCTCGGGGCGTTCGACGCGCTTTCTCGGTCCGACGGTGCCGCCCACAGGCTCACGAAGGCAGCGGGTATTGCAGCTGTCCTTTATGGTGGGACCTTGATCATCGGATCCGCAGGCGGTGCAACGGATCCGGTCCAGCCCCTTGCTTTTCTGGCTCGAGGGTCCGGGTCTGCCGAATCCACTGAGCTTGCCGTCAACCGCATCACGGCGCCCGAAGAGCTGGACTCGGTCGTTCGCACGGCGCAACGCGAAGGCAGACCCATTCTCGTCAATTTCACGGCCGAATGGTGCGTGATCTGCAAGGAGATCGACCGCACCGTGTTCTCCGACCCGACCGTGCAGGCACGGCTCCGGAACGTCACGTTCGTTCACGCGGATGTGACGGAGTACAATGAAGCAAGCCGTTCGCTGATGCAGCGCTTCGACGTCGTGGGGCCGCCGACGATCCTCTTCCTGGACCGCGGAAGCGGTCAGGAAATCACGGCGGTTCGCACGATCGGCACGATCGGCGTTCAGGGCTTCCTGGAGAGGCTCTCGCTCTCCGGCGCGTGACGCCGCCGCGCTCGCTGACATTTCATCCTAATCCTGACGGAGTCAATCGATGCAGCGTCGAACGTTTCTCGCGTTCGCGAGTCTCCTGCCGGGGCTGGCGATCCTTCGCAATCCAGCTCAGGCGCAAGCTCCTGATCCGGCATTCGTTCGCGTCACGACACCGAGAGAGTTCGAGAGTGTCGTCAGGCGTGCCCGGGAGCGGCGGAAACCGATACTCGTCTACGTCTCGGCCGAATGGTGCCCGATCTGCAAGAGCATCGAACGGCGGGTGTTTGCTCATCCGGTCATCAAGATGCGCCTCGCGAGCATTGCACTGGTCCGCGCCGACGTGACCGAACTCTATGACGGCAGTCGCGCGCTCATGGAGCGATTTCGCGTCGCCGGGCCGCCGACGATGTTCGCCATCGATCCGAAGAATGGGAGAGAACTCCCTCGCACGCGGCTCGTCGGAGCGGTGGACGCCAATCTCTTCCTCGACACGCTGAACATCGCCGGCCTGTGACGGCTCCAAACAAGCCCAATTGCATTCACCGGAGTGAACTGATGCGCCGTTCTACTAAATTCACTTTCTCTGCCCTGATCGTCGGAGCGTCCCTTGCTTTCGCACCAGTATCCGACCCGGTGCGGGCTCAGGAAAATTCCGTCACGGCGGATATGATCCTGAACGATCCCGGGGCACCGGTTGCGGGCAATCCCAGGGGTGACGTGACCATCGTCGCGTTCCTCGATTACAACTGCCCGTTCTGCAAGCAGTCGGCGCCTGCTCTCGAGAAGCTGGTCAAGGCCGACGGCAACATCAGGTTGGTTTACAAGGACTGGCCCATTCTCACGCCTGCATCCTTCCACGGGGCTCAACTGGCGCTCGCAGCCAAATACCAGGGAAAATACGAGCAAGTGCATCATGCCCTGATGGGCATTCCGGGCCGCAAGATCAGCAAGGAGAAGATGACCGAGGCGGTTCGAGAATCGGGAGTGGACATCGACCGCCTGAACCAGGACCTTAAGCAGCACGGTGCGGAAATCCTGGAGCTTCTCCAACGCAATCTCGCGCAGGCCGATGCTCTCGGTCTTCAGGGAACGCCCGTCTACCTGATCGGTCCGTTCCAGGTCGCAGCGGCGCTCGGCTACGAAGAGTTCAAGCAGGTCGTCGCCGACGCGCGTGCCAGGCAGTAGCAGGTTCCTGGCGTTCGCCTGCGACTCAGCACCCGCCTCGACAGGATGATGATGCCCAAGCCCACACGAACGGCCGGTCTGCTCCATGCGTGCATCGTGTTCGCCGCATTGGCGGCCTGCAACACGAGTCCTCCACCGCGCCCGGCTGCGGCTCTGCCTGCGGTCGATCCAGCGATAGCCCGCCGCTATGCCGCGATCCACGACGACAAGCATCCGGTCCCGGGAGTTGATCCTGCGGTCCTCGAGCCACGCAACGTTCGCCAACTGGTGGATTTCCCGACCTCGGAAGAGCCGGGGACCATCGTTGTCGATCCCGAGGCACGATTCCTCTACCTCGTGCAGGAAGGCGGCAAGGCGCTTCGCTACGGGGTCGGCGTCGGCAAGGAGGGTCTGGAGTTCAAGGGAACGGCATCCGTGAACCACAAGGCCCAGTGGCCTCGTTGGACGCCGACCCGGGACATGATCAAGCGCGAGCCGGAACGCTACGAGCGGTGGGCCGGCGGAATGGAAGGCGGTACCGACAATCCCCTCGGCGCTCGTGCCCTGTACCTGTTCAAGAACGGCAAGGACACGCTCTACCGAATCCACGGCACCAACGAGCCGGACACGATCGGGCAGGCTGTCTCCTCCGGCTGCATCCGGATGATGAACCAGGATGTGATTGACCTCTACCGGCGCGTGCCGAACGGCAGCAAGGTGGTGGTCCTGTGAGGTCGGGTAGCCCTCCGACGCCACTCTTCCGGGTCACTAGGATGGCTGCGACGCGGTGGCGATCGGCGGAGCGCTGGCGGGGTGCGTGACCGTTGGTGATCCGAAGCACCAGCACCCCGTCCCCGCGAAGCTTGTGGCGGCCATGCAGAGCAAGGGCATGGCTGTCACCGATCCCATCCTCATCCGCATGTTCAAGAAGAGAATGAGCCTGAGGACTGGAAGCAACAGGGCAGGCGAGTACGCCCGCCTGAAAACCTTCTGCCGAGGGTCCGGGCAGTTGGGGCCAAAGACCGAGGAGGGGGACCGTCAGACGCCGAAAGGATTTTATACCGTGCGCGGGCCAGACGAACCCGAACTCCGCCTTTTATCTCTCATTCGGTCTCGGCTCCCCAAACGAACTGGACCGGGCCTTGGCCCAGTGGGACCGAAGTCGCCCCTCAGCGTCTTGAGCTCGTATTGCTCAGTCTCGATCTCGCATGAGGTGCGAAATCCGAGACGCGGCAGGATCGGCAGGGGTGGGCACCAACCCTGCACCGCATGCTGGAACAGGAAGGCCATGACGACGGTCGGCACGATCCGCGCAAGGACCTCCTGCACATACATTAGATAATGCTAAATAAGCATCACCTAATATGAGGCAGAGGTGATGGTTGCCCCCAAACTGGATTTGGAGACTTTCGAGAGGCAGGCCACCGAGGTCGCGGACGTCCTGCGCGCGCTCGCGAACGAGCGGCGCCTGATGATCCTGTGCAAGCTCGTGGAGTGGGGCGAAGCGAACGTGACCACGCTCGCTGACGCCGTCGGGCTGTCGCAATCGGCCCTATCGCAGCATCTCGCCCGGATGCGGGACGAGGGGATCGTCGCCTTCCGGCGCGAAAGCCAGACGATCTGGTACCGGATCGCCGATCCCCGCATCGAGCAGCTCTTCGCCACGCTCTACAGCCTCTACTGCAAGCCGGGTCGCCCCAGGAAGCGCCCCTGACCTTTGGAGTTCATCATGGAGAACTTCTCACCAGTGTCCGCCCTCATCGGTGGGGCGATGATCGGCGCATCCGCCGCGCTGCTCCTGGTGCTGAACGGACGCATCGCCGGGATCAGCGGCATCCTGGGCGGTCTGATCAACCCGGCCCGGAGCGAGATCGGCTGGCGCACGGCCTTCCTGGCCGGCCTGTTCGTCGCACCGCTGGTCTATGTCGCTTCCGGAGGCGTGCTCCCGCTGGTGGCCGTAAAAACACCGCTCTGGCTCCTGGTCATCGCCGGCCTGATCGTCGGATTCGGCACGCGTCTCGGGGCGGGCTGCACGAGCGGCCACGGCGTCTGCGGCATCGGGCGTGGCTCGCCACGTTCCCTCGTCGCGACGGCCACGTTCATGGCCACCGCCATTCTCACCGTCTTCGTCACGCGTCACGTTCTGGGGATCTGACCCATGCCGCTCATCCTGTCGGCGTTTGCTTCCGGCCTGCTCTTCGGCCTCGGCCTGATCGTCTCGCAGATGGTCGACCCAGCCAAGGTGCTCGGCTTTCTCGACATCTTCGGCAACTGGGATCCGAGTCTCGCCTTTGTGATGGGTGGGGCGGTGGCCGTGTCGGCCCTAGGCTACTTGGTCGCCAAGCGCCGGGGCGTGCCGGTCCTCGCTTCACGTCTGGAGATCCCGACCCGCCACGACCTCGATCCGCGCCTGATCAGCGGGGCTGCCCTGTTCGGGATCGGCTGGGGCCTCGTCGGGCTGTGCCCCGGTCCTGCGCTCACGGCGCTTACCTTCGGCCCATGGCAGGTCTTCGTCTTCGTGACCGCCATGATCGCCGGCATGGCCTTGTTCCGGCTCACGCCGGATGACTGGCCCCAAGTGACCTTCCGGCGCGAGCCTGCCGGAGCGACCGACGATGCCTGATCTCGCGGCAGGTCTCCTCGCCACCGGCTCCGGCGGCCTCGTCGGGCTCGTGCTCGGTCTCGTCGGCGGTGGCGGCTCGATCCTTGCCGTTCCGTTGCTGGTCTACGTGGTCGGAGTGGCCTCGCCGTACATCGCCATCGGCACCAGTGCCGCCGCGGTGTCGGCGAGTGCGCTCGGCAACCTCATGACGCACTGGCGCCTGGGTAACGTGAAGTGGCGCTGCGCCGTGGTGTTCGCCACCGCAGGCGTGGTGGGCGCCTTTGCCGGGGCCGCGGTCGCCAAGGCGATTGATGGCGACAAGCTCCTGGCCCTGTTCGGGGTCGTCATGATCGTGGTCGGGGCCATCATGCTGCGCCGGCGTGGCACAGGCGGCAATCCGGACGTCAGGCTGACGACTGAGACCGCCAGGGAACTCCTGCCGCTGCTCGTGGGGATCGGCTTCGGGGTCGGCCTGTTCTCCGGCTTCTTCGGGATCGGTGGCGGGTTTCTCATCGTGCCGGGCCTGATGCTGGCGACCGGCATGCCTCTCAGCCACGCCATCGGGACCTCGCTCGTTGCGGTCGCGGCATTCGGGGCGGCGACTGCCGTCAGCTACGCGATCTCGGGCCTGATCGACGGGTGGCTCGCCGGCCTGTTCATTCTCGGCGGACTCGTGGGAGGCTTCCTCGGCACCGGGCTCAGCAAAGCTCTCGCCACCCGCAAGCAGATTCTGGGCACCGTCTTCGCCAGCCTCGTGATCGTGGTCGGCATCTACATCGTCACGCGCGGCGTCCTGGCCCTCACCGGGACCGCCTGATCCTTCTCACCCAGGAGCGACAGATCATGTCTTCCGACAAACAGCCCCTTCGTGGACGCCCCATCGTGAAGGGCTTCTTCGAGAAGCGCACCAACAGCATCCAGTATGTCGTCGCCGATCCGGAAACGAAGCGGGCTGCCATCATTGACCCGGTGCTCGATTTCGATCCGAAATCTGGTGCCACCGCGACGCATTCGGCAGATGAACTCCTCGCGCATGTCGAGCGTGAGGGGTATACCCTGGAGTGGATCCTCGACACCCACCCGCATGCCGATCACTTCTCCGCGGCCGGCTACCTGAAGGACAGGACAGGCGTTCCCACGGCGATCGGCGAGAAGGTGGTCGAGGTCCAGAAGCTCTGGAAGGGAATTTACAACTATCCCGACAGCTTCCCGACCGACGGCTCGCAGTGGGACCGGCTCTTCGCGGATGGCGAACGCTTCGAGATCGGCAATATGGATGTGGAGGTGATGTTGACCCCCGGGCACACGCTCGCCTCCATCACCTATCTCGTCGGTGGCGCGGCGTTCATTCACGACACCATCTTCATGCCCGACGGGGGCACGGCGCGGGCCGATTTCCCCGGCGGCTCTGCACGTGTGCTCTGGAACAGTATCCGGCGTATCATGGCCCTTCCGGACGACACCCGTCTGTTCACCGGTCACGATTATATGCCGGGTGGGCGCGAGCCGGCCTGGGAGAGCACGGTTGCCGAGCAGCGGGCGAAGAACACACATCTCGTCAAGGCCAGGACGGAAGAGGAGTTCGTGGCCTTGCGCGAGAAGCGCGACCGGGAACTGCCGATGCCGAAGCTCATCCTGCATTCGCTGCAGGTAAACATTCGGGGCGGGCGGCTGCCCGAGCCCGAGGACAACGGCAAGCGTTATCTCAAGATACCTCTCGATGCGCTGCTCGATGGCGCACCCTGGGACGAGTGAGGAGACTGCTATGACGACGAAGAGCGCGAAGGACCTGGTCGCCGAGGCCAACCGGCATGTCGAGACCCTCTCCGGTGAAGAGGCCGCAAAGCTCGTCGGCCAGCCGGATGTCGTGTTCGTCGACGTGCGCGAAGGTGAAGAGTTGCAGAAGACCGGCAAGGTCAAAGGAGCGGTGCACGTGCCCCGGGGCTTCCTGGAGTTCCAGGCCGATCCGACCAGTCCCACGCACAAGCCGGAACTCGGGAGCGGCAAGCGCCTCGTGCTCTACTGCGCCTCCGGCGGCCGCTCCGCCCTGGCGGCAAAGGCGCTGAAGGATATGGGGATCGGGGATGTCGCGCATGTGGCGGGCGGGTTCGGCGCGCTCCAGCAGGCGGGCGCCCCGACGGAAGGACGCGGATCGTAACATGCAGTTGGCGTCGGTTCCCTGGCGCCGGCGTGCTCGAGCCCAAGTGGCATAGCTTGGAATGGCGGCAACGCTATCCTTCCTCGCCGCAGACACCGGCATTCTCGGCTATCCGGGTCCGAAGACTCTGAAGCTGGTCGTCGATTTCGTTCGCTGATGCGGCCAGATCGTCTGCCGCAGCTGAGCGATCAGCCGGCGTCGTTCGTGAAGATGTCCCGGATCGTGTGATTCTGGACATCCCGCACCCCTGGCACACTTCGCGCCGCGACCTCCAAGGCCTGCTGCTGCTCGTCGGACTTCAGCGGGCCCCAAAGATGCACGACGCCGTCGCTCACGATCAGGTTCAGACGCGAGAGATCGAGCCACTTCTCGTTTGCGAGCCGCGCATGAAGTGCCTCGAGGATCATCTGATCGGTCTCGGTGCCCTTGCGGGGTGGCGCTTGATAGGCGACCAGGCCGCGCAGGAGATTGGCACGGCTGATGATGCCGACGAGACGGCCATTATCGATGACGGGAACGCGCTTGATGCGCCGTTGCTCGAACTGTCGGGCGATTTCTGCAAGATCGGTATCCGGCGTCACGGAAACGATCTCACGTGACATGACGTCGGCGGCACGCAGGCCACGGCTGTGAGCGAAATCCGCTGCCTGGATGTTGGGATCGAGCAGCGCCTGCAGCCATTTCGGGCGGCGTCTCTCGGTTCCGAGTTCAACGCGGCGCAGTAGGTCTCCCTCGCTCAGGATGCCAAGAACCTGTCCCTCCGGTCCGACGATGGGAAGCCCGCTAATGCGGCGCTCGAGCAGGAGCGCCGCAATCTCGGCGACCGGCGTCTCAGGAGTGGCCGTCACGACGTCCGTCGTCATTACGTCTCGCGCTTTCACCTGACCCATCCTCCAGCCTTACAAGGTGCCCGCCGCTTGCTCGCGGCATGGCCCGAACCATTCACCGATACCGTGCCTCGTCATGCCCGGCGAGTCGAGGCTCTCGCTGGGCTGGATTGCTATTCGCATCAGGCAAGCCCGGCACGGCTAGCAACCAGAATGGGCAGTATCCACGCGAGAAGTCTAAGCTGCCGTACGATGCTCCAGCTGCACCGGCTCTACGGCGACCTCCGCGGCGTTGATGGCGATCACGTCGCGAATGCTGATCACTCCGACGAGCGTATGGTTGTCGATGACCGGGAGATGCCGGATCTGGTGCTTGTCCAGCAGTTCGACGGCATGGCTGAGGTCGTCGCGTGGGCTGCAGGAGATCACGTTGCGCGACATCAGGCTCGAGACCGGCTTTTTGAGAACGGCCGGACCGAGATCGACGACCGCTCGCAGGAAATCACGTTCCGACAGCATGCCAACGATGGTGTCACCCTCGGTCCCGCAGACATCTTTGACGACCACGGCTCCGATATTCTCATGCCGGAGCATGCGTGCTGCGGTTTCAACCGATTCATCCATCCGGATGGAAATGATCCGAGTGCCTTTTCGTCGCAGGAGTTGCTCGACTTTCATGTGCGCCTCCACCCTTCTGACCTAAGGGAAATAATCCGAGGTCAGGTAATTCTAGGGACGATGAACGCAATCTGGCATACCATATACCAGACGTCAAGTGGACCTGATGAAGGTATCGTCCCTCGTGATCTGAGTCCCGGCGGCAAGTGATAGTTGTTGTCCAATCCTGGGTAGCCGAGTTCATTTGCAGTGCAGCATACGGCTGCGTTTTACTGCGATGCAGCGCAGCAAAGGACAGGCTTGCTGACGTTTTATTCGTTTGCCAGCGCTCTGGAATACCATATACTCAATACCTGAGGCATATGGCCTCGGTTAATCGGTCGGCTGCTTAGACGGTCGTCCAGGGAGGAAGCTACATGAAACGGATGAGAGAGAGAGCCGCCTTCACCGTTGCGGCTGCTGGCGTCATCGCCGCCGGACTTGCGGCTGAACCCGCTGCCGCCGAGTGGAAGCCCACACGTACCATCGAGTTCATCGTTCCGGCCGGCACGGGCGGTGGTGCCGATCAGATGGCGCGCATGCTTCAGGGTATCATTCAGAAGCATGATCTGTCGCCGCAGCCGGTCGTGGTCATCAACAAGGCAGGCGGAGCCGGCGCCGAAGGGTTCCTCGACGTCAAGGGATCCAACCGCAATCCTCACAAGATCATCATTACCCTGTCCAACCTGTTCACGACTCCACTCGCGACAGGCGTCCCGTTCAAATGGGAGGACATGACCCCCGTCGCGATGCTCGCTCTCGACGAGTTCGTGCTCTGGGTGAACGCCGAGTCGCCGTACAAGACTCCGATGGAGTATATCGAAGCCGCCAAGAAGGAGCCCGGCAAGTTCAGCATGGGCGGCACCGGTTCGAAGCAGGAAGACCAGATCATCACGGCGGCGCTCGAGCAGGCCACCGGGGTCAAATTCACCTACGTGCCGTATAAGGGCGGTGGCGACGTCGCCGCTCAGCTCGTCGGCAACCACGTCCAATCGAGCGTGAACAACCCGATCGAGGCCGTCTCGCAGTGGCGTGCCGGAGCGTTGCGCCCTTTGTGCGTGTTCGACGAAAAGCGCATCGATATCACGGAGCCGGTCGCGGACGGCAAGTCTTGGCACGATATTCCGACCTGCAAGGAGCAGGGCCTCGACATCGAATACCTGATGCTCCGTGGCATCTTCATGGGCCCGAACGTGACCAAGGACCAGGTGGCCTGGTACGTGGATCTCTTCAAGAAAGTTCGTGAGACGCCTGAGTGGAAGGATTTCATGGAGAAGGGCGCCTTCAACACCACCTTCATGACGGGTGACGAGTTCAAGGCCTGGCTCACCAAGGCTGCGGAGAATCACCGCAACCTGATGGAGAAGGCGGGCTTCCTCGCAAAATCCTGACAGTACTGCTCCGGCGCGAAGAGATCTTCGCGCCGGAGTTTTGATATGCACTTCGAAAGCACTCCGGAGATTTACTGTGGCTCATGAGGTAAGCGGCAACGAGCACACTGTGAGCACCCGAACGGTCGAGATTGTCGTATCGGGTCTCTTCGTCATCCTCGCCCTGGTCATCATGTACGACAACTGGCGCATCGGTGCGCGCTGGGCGAGTGATGGACCGGAGGCTGGATATTTCCCCTTCTATATCGGGCTGATCATGCTGGTGGCGAGCTCGGGTACGCTCCTCATCAATCTTTTCGCCAAGTCGGCGGACCGTTCGAACTTCGTCGAGCGCTCCCAGTTCAAGCAGGTCCTACAGGTTCTCATTCCCACGGCCGGCTTCGTCTTTCTGATCTGGCTGATCGGGATCTACTTCGCTGCGGCCATCTTCATCACGTTCTTCATGTGGTGGCTCGGCAAGTATCCGATCTACCGCATTCTGCCGATCGCGATCCTCGTGCCTCTCGCACTCTTCCTGATGTTCGAGGTTTACTTTCTTGTGCCATTGCCGAAGGGGCCGATCGAGACTGCGCTCGGGTTCTAAATTCACTTCTCGATAGCACGGTCAGAACTGAGAATTGGCCAGGCTCGATACGACCCGAAAACTGCCGGGATTTGATGTCGGCGCTGACGGCTCAAGAAAACGCTGGAGGAAACCTTGGAAGCGTTATTGTCACTGATTCACGGATTCGGCGTCCTGGCCGATCCCATGAACATCGTCTACATGTTCATAGGGATCTTCCTGGGTGTCCTCATCGGCGTTCTGCCCGGTCTGGGCGGTGCTAACGGCGTCGCAATCCTGCTGCCGCTGACATTCAGCATGTCGCCGACTTCGGCGATCATCATGCTGGCATCAATCTATTGGGGAGCCCTCTTCGGCGGCGCCATCACCTCCGTCCTCTTCAACATTCCCGGTGAGCCGTGGTCGGTCGCAACGACCTTTGACGGTTATCCGATGGCGCAAAAGGGGAAGGCGGCCGAGGCGCTGACGGCGGCTTTTACGGGGTCCTTTCTGGGTGCGTTCGTCGCTACGCTGGTCCTCACCTTCCTGGCTCCGCTGATCGCGCGGTTCGCTCTTCAGTTCGGGCCCGCCGAGTTCTTTGCCGTCTATCTCCTGACCTTCTGCAGCTTCGTCGGCATGGGCAAGGAATCGCCCTTGAAGGTGATCTCGGCGATGATGCTCGGCTTCGCCTTGGCTGCAGTCGGCCTCGACACCGTCACGGGTCAACTCCGCATGACGTTCGGATCAGTCGAGCTTCTGCGCGGTTTCGACTTCCTCGTCGCCGTCATCGGGCTCTTCGGCGTCGGAGAGATTCTGCTGACGATGGAGGAGGGGCTCGCCTTCAAAGGGAAGACCGCGAAGATCAGCCTTCGGACGGTTGTCCAGACCTGGAAGGAACTGCCTCAGTACTGGCTGACGGCGCTGCGCGGCTCGATCGTGGGCTGCTGGATGGGCATCACCCCCGGTGGTGCGACGCCGGCCTCGTTCATGAGCTATGGCCTTGCGAAAAGGTTCTCCAAGAACGGTCCCCGGTTCGGCACCGGCGAGGTCGAGGGTGTGTTCGCCCCGGAGACGGCAGCCCACGCCGCCGGCACGAGTGCGCTCCTGCCGATGCTCACTCTCGGCATCCCAGGTTCTCCGACCGCGGCGGTTCTGCTCGGCGGCCTGCTGATCTGGGGTCTCCAGCCTGGACCTCTGCTCTTCGTCGAGCAGAAGGACTTCGTCTGGGGTCTGATCGCGAGCATCTATCTCGGAAACATCGCCGGCCTGATCGTCGTCCTCTCGACGGTTCCGCTCTTTGCCTCGATCCTGAGGATTCCGTTCAGCATCATCGCCCCGATCATCCTGGTGATCTGCGCGGTCGGCGCCTACACGGTCCATAACGCCTTCATGGACATCGCCGTGATGCTGGTGTTCGGTGTGATCGGCTACGTCTTCAAGAAGCTGTCGTACCCGCTCGCGCCGCTCGTCCTGGCTCTCGTGCTCGGCGACATGGCAGAAAGTTCGTTCCGCCAAGCCATGCTGGTGTCCCAGGGTGACCTGTCGATCTTCTGGTCGAATCCCCTGGTGGGCGCGATCGTGACCCTCGCCCTGGTGATGCTGTTCTGGCCATTGATCTCCATGGCTCTTGCGGCGCTCCGCTCGCGTGGCCGTTCGGGCGCCCTTCCGGTCGCTTAGGAAACGAGGCCACCCTGCACAGGAACGGCACGGTCGAGCGACCGTGTCGTTTCCATTCGAGGGCGCTGCCGCGCCGGAGCAGGTGCGGCGGGCCACTGCAATCGACGAGTCATTCAGGAGCACGGAATCGCTCCCTGCGCTGCACCTTCGCGCAAGGTCCCGCCACGCCATCGCGGAGTCCGCCCATGCACGAGCCCGACCACCCGCCGAACCCAGCATGCGCTTCCGCACGCGAATCCGTGTCGCGCAGTCGCCATCGGATGAGCCGCGAAAGACCGCCTGCCGATGCTCACCCGAGAGCCGATTCCCTGTCGGATGAGATGTGGCAGCCGTCTCAAGAGGACGCCGAACGACTGAGATTTGCGCTACGGATGGTCCTGGACCTCGATGTTTTCGACAGTGCAGGCCGCGCCGTCACCGTCGAGCGGATGCTAAGGGGGTATGTGGCGACGGCCGTGCGTGTAGCCCTGGAAGGAAAGCGCTCGAGCTGATCGGCGCTCCTTCACCCGGAAGCTGAGTGTCGTTGCTGCGCTTTCGCTCTGTCCTCCACGATCTCCCGCACTTCCCGTCATGGATGCACGTGAAGGAAGAAGGGCTGGCTTTTAGCCGGTCGTTTGATGAATATGATCGCGCATTGAGGACAGAGGGTCGCTCGACAGTGGCCCGGCAGGAGCGCTGAGACATGGACAAGCCCCGGATCGGCTTCATCGGCGTGGGCATGATGGGTCACGGAATGGCCCGGAACATCGTCACCAAAGGCTACTCCACGGTCGTGCTCGGACATCGCAATCGCAATCCGGTGGACGATCTCGTGGCGGCCGGTGCCCAGGAGGGCCGGAACCCGAGCGATATCGCCGCACGCTCGGATATCGTGATCATTTGTGTCACCGGCTCACCACAGGTAGAACAGATCGTCTATGGTGAGGACGGTCTCCTGACGGCGGCACGCGAGAGTCACGTCATCGTCGATTGCTCTACGAGCGAGCCCGATTCATCGATGCGCATCCACGCGGATTTCGCAGCCCGGGGCGTCCCATTCGTCGATGCGCCGCTCGCACGCACGCCCAAGGAAGCCGAGGAAGGGCGTCTCAATGTCATGGTCGGAGCCGAGCCGCAGCTTTTCACTAGAATCGAGCCGGTATTACGGGCCTTCGCGGAGAACATTTTCCATGTCGGTGGTCCCGGGGCCGGCCACAAGACGAAGCTCGTCAACAACTTCCTCGCCATGGGGCAGGCTGCCTTGATCGCAGAGGCGCTCGTCGCCGCGGCGAAAGCGCAGATCGACATCGAGGCGCTCTATAAAGTCGTGAGCGCCGGAGGACCTAATTCCGGCATCTTCCAGATGATCGTCCCGGCAATCCTTTCCGGCTCATATGAGGGTCTGCGTTTCGGCCTCGATCTCGCCCGCAAGGATCTGCGCTACTACACGCATATGACTGAAAGCTTGAACCTGCCGTCGCAACTCGGCGAGGCGGTCCATCAGGCCTTCGTCCAGGCATCAGCAATGGGTCTCGGTGGCGAGATGGTCGGGGGGCTCGTCAAGGCGCAGGAGCAACTCACGGGAGAAACGGTCGCCCGCCAGCGTGCCTGACCGGCTCTGAAATAACCAAGAGAGTATAGCAGTGCAGAGGACCAACATCCTCCGCCATGCCAGGACTGCTGCTGACGGATAAAGCCAGACTCAAGAACACTGGCCGTTGATGGCCGGTGTCATCTCAAGTGTCTGCAGGCTGCGGACCTTCGTAGCCCTCCGTAATGGCCAGGTCCATGACGGACTTGCCCTGTCGGAGAGCCATGGCTTTCGCGTATTCTGGTGACCGGTAGCATTCAAGGGCGGCCGCGTAGGTCGGGAATTCGATGACGACCACGCGGGAGCGGGGCTGCCCCTCCGGCGTTTCCGATGCGCCGCCCCGTGTGAGAAAGCGCCCTCCATACTTGCGGAACGCCTTCGCATTCTCGGCGATGTAAGCCTTGTACCCTTCAGGGTCGGTCACGTCTGCGAACGCGACCCAGTAACCTTTGGCCATGCGTGGCCCTCCCATGAATTGCGCTGAGCATACCGGAGCGAGAGACGGCACGCGAGAGCGACGTCAGGCGCCGAAGGGTAAACCAAACCGCCAGCAACAGGGAAGGTGACCATGGAGGCGGTCTCGAAGAGCATCATGGTGTTCTATATCCCGATGCTCATCGTCTATATCCCGATGCTCATTGTCCTGCTCCTCGTAACCTACGTACCGGCGCTTTCCCTTTGGCTCCCAAGCCTGCTCAAGTGAGGAGCCGGCCCGTTGTGTTGCTCCAAGTCGAAAGCGTGATTGTGCGCCAGGACAGGCAGATGTCTCCAGATCCGGCCAATTTTGGCATTGGCGTCAATCGAGGCCTTTGCCATACTGGAACCGAACGCCCCGCCACAAGAGGGCGCCATTCAACGAGGAGGAAACGAACAGATGAGACGCATCATCATGGGCGCATGCGCGCTCGCCGCGACCCTGGCCATGCCGGCGCTCGCTTCCGCGCAGGAGAAAATCACGCTCCACGGGGCATCGCAGTTCAATGACGAACATGCCTTCACCAAGGCGATGGTCAAGTTCGAAGAAGTCGTCAAGCAATGCTACGGGAAGCCGATCGAATTCGTGCTTCACAAGAACAGTGAACTCGGCCTCGAAAAGCAGTATTTCGAATACATGTCGCAGGGGAGGGCGGTCGATTACGCCATCGTATCGCCCGCACATATGTCGACCTTCTCGAAAGCGGCGCCCTTCATCGACGCACCCTTCCTGTTCCGTGATCTCGATCACTGGAACACGGTCCTCGACCAGGACCTGCTGAAGCCAATCGCCGACGAGATCGGGAAACGAGCGGACGTGATGCTGATCGGCTACGCGGGCGGCGGCGTGCGCAACATCTTCGTGAACAAGCCCGTTCAGTCGCTGGCTGATCTCAAGGGTCTCAAGGTTCGCGTGCAGGGAGCTCCCATCTGGAGCCGGACCTTCGCAGCGACGGGCATGTCGCCGACCGTGATCGCCTATAATGAGGTCTACAACGCCATTCAGAACGGAGTCATTTCTGCGGGCGAGAACGAGGCTGCCGGCGTCGAACAGATGAAGTTCTTCGAGGTCGCGCCGAACCTCGCGATGACGGAGCATGCCATCACGATCCGGCCGCTCGTCTTCTCCGGCAAGACCTACCGCAACCTTCCGGCCGATCTGCAGCAATGCATCGTGAAGGCCGGCAAGGAGGGAGGCGCGCATGGGCGCAAGATCGAGTCGAGCGAGGATACCGCGAAGCTCGAGGCTCTCGAGAAGGCTGGGAAACTGAAGCGGATCGCGTTCAAGGACCGGGCCGAGATGAAGAAGCTCGTCGATCCCGTGCTCACAGCCTATGCGAAGGAAATCGAGGCCGACAAGATCCTGGAGCAGATCAACAACATGAAGTAGCGGCCTGCTCTCGAAGGGGCAGCCGGGGATTGCTCCGCGGCCGCTCCTCACATGCCGGATTGCAGGGGAAGTTTCGATGACGACGATCTCGGGGCGTCGCAGCGCCTGGCGCCGGCTGACCGTCTGGTATGGCGAGTTCCTCTCCTGGCTGGTCGCCATTTCGACCGCGATCCTCGTCGTGCCCGTGACCCTGCAGGTCTTTTCCCGTTTCACCACGATCATTCCGCACTACATCTGGACGGAGGAAATGGCGCGGTTCCTGCTGGTCTGGACGATCATGATCGGCGCCATGATCGGTGTTCGCGAGAGCACCCATTTCGAGGTCGATGTCTGGCCGCGCCTGTCACGCCGCGCGGAGGCGGCGATCCGGATCGTCGCCCGCGTCGGCATCCTGGTTATCGCGCTGGTCTTCGTATGGTCCGGAATCGAATTCACGTCGTTTGCCTTGTACCGCATCTCGGAACTCGCGGAGTTGCCTCTGTGGCTCATCCACATCGCCTGGCCGATTACGGGCATCACCTGGCTCATTTTCGTGGGCGAGCAGATCTGGGACGAGTTCGACGTCCTGCTGCGAGGCGCTGCATGACCATACGGGTCCTTTCCGCCGATCCAGGCTGCACCGGCCCGTCCGGCAGTTGCGTGACACGCGCATGCCGACAGGGGGCGCAGGAATGACAGGATCCGTGCTCACGCCGGATCAGGCTGCCCTGATCCTCTTCGGCGTCTTCTTCGGCTTGATGATTCTGCGCGTTCCGGTGGCCTTCGCGCTGGCGCTAGCCTGCCTTCCGATCCTCATCGTCGAGCCGCATCTCTCGGCGATGACACTCGTGCAGGAGACCTTCAACGCCTATAATTCGTTCATTCTGCTGGCGGTGCCATTCTTCCTCCTGACGGCCAACCTGATGAATGTCGGCGGGATCACCGACCGACTCATGCTTCTCTCCCGGTCTATGGTCGGACATTTTCCCGGCGGTCTCGCGCAGATCAACGTCGTTCTCTCGTTCTTCTTCGCGGGCATCTCCGGCTCGTCAACCGCCGACGCCGCGAGCCAGTCCAAGATCTTCATCGAGGCGCAGAGGAAAGAGGGCTACGACGATTCCTTTTCGGTCGCGATCACCGCCGTATCGGCGGTGCTGGCCGTGATCATTCCGCCATCGATCCTGATGATCGTCTGGGGCGGCGTTCTCACGGTCTCGATCGGCGCACTCTTTCTCGCAGGCATCATCCCCGGTCTTCTGATCGCTCTCGCACAGATGGCGACCGTGCATGCCTACGCGTCTGCCAGGGGCTATCCTACTTATCCCCGGGCGAGCTGGGCTGCATTCTTCTCCGCGATGTACAAGTCCGTCCCAGCCCTCCTGACGCCGGCGATCATCATCGGGGGCAAGATCTTCGGCTGGTTCACGGCGACGGAATCCGCCTGCATCGCCGTGCTCTATGCTGGCTTTCTGTCGCTGCTGGTCTATCGGGAAATGAACCTTTCCGGGTTGCGGTCGGCCCTCGTCGATACCGGAAAGTTCGCCGGGATCGCCCTGTTCTGTGTCGGGACCGCGAGCGCCTTCGGCTGGCTCCTCGCCTATTACCAGATCCCGAAGGCCATCCTCTCGGGCGTCTCGGCCTGGCAGATGGGGCCGATCGAGACCGGCTTCTTCATCGCTTTCGTGTTCCTCGTGGTGGGCTGCTTCCTCGATGCGATCCCCGCGATCATCATCGTCGGCACGATTCTCGATCCGCTGGCCCGTTCGGCCGGTCTCGACCCAGTCCACTTCGCAATGATCGGAATCGTGTCCCTTGCCTTCGGACTCGTCACGCCGCCATATGGCCTGTGCCTGATGATCGCCTGCTCGATCGCGGGGATCCGTATGAAGGAGGCCTTGAAGGATACGCTCCTCATGCTTCTTCCGATGATCGCCGTGCTCGTTCTTCTCATCATGTGGCCGCAGGTCGCCCTCTTCGTTCCGAGCCTCATTTCTCCGGAGTTCCTCCAATGACGATACCAGCGAATTCACCGGAAGTGTCCGCGTCGATTCCCGATCTCGCCGGCAAGGCGATCCTCATCACGGGCGCCAGCACCGGCATCGGCGCTGCGGCGGCGCGTGCCTTCGGCCGCAACGGAGCACGCGTTGCGATCAATTTCAGCACCAATCGCGACAAGGCCGAGGCGGTGGCCGAAAGCATCCGGCGCAGCGGCGGTGAGGCGCTTCTCGTCCAGGGCGATGTCACGAAGCCCGAGACGGCTGCTGACGTGACCGCGAGGACGGTCGCGGCATTCGGACGGCTCGATGTGCTCGTCAACAATGCCGGGTCGTTGATCGCGCGGACGCCGATCGCTGACTACAGCGACGAATATCTCGACGCCGTGCTCGACCTCAACGTCAAGCAGGTTGTGCGATTCGTGCGCGAAGCGGCAGTCCAGATGCGGCGTCAGGGCGGCGGTGGGTCGATCATCAATCTGAGCTCAATCGCGGCGCGTCACGGGGGCGGGCCGGGGTCGGTGATCTATGCTGCAGCGAAAGGTTTCGTCGCGACCGCGACCCGCGGCTGGGCCAAGGAACTCGTCAAGGATCGCATCCGCGTCAATGCCGTATCGCCGGGCGTGATCATGACGCCATTCCACGAGCGCTTCTCGACCGCAGAGCAGCTCGCGACCATGCAGGCCATGATCCCGATGGACCGCCTTGGTACCGCGGAAGAATGCGTCGGCGCGTTCCTCTATCTCGCCTCGGAGCAGATGAGCGGCTACGTCACGGGGCAGATCATCGAAGTCAATGGCGGGCAGTACATGCCCTGATGCATTGAATCCGAGCAGCGTCGCGTCATCAGAACCCGTAAAGCTCCTCAGGGTTTTCGACGAGGATCCGGTGACGTGTCGCGTCATCCGGCGCCCAATCGAGCAGCAGATCGAGCAGAGCGGCATCGCTCGGCTTGTCCTTCACGGATGGATGCGGCCAGTTGCTCGCCCAAAGCATTCGCTCCGGCGCCAGTCGGACGAGCTCCTTCGCGAGCCGACCGACATCATCGTAACCGGGGGCTCCGCTCTTCGAGACCTCGTAGGGTGCTGAAAGCTTGATCCAGACGCGGCCGGTCTCGATGAGATTCTTCAGGCACCTGAAGGCGGGGTGATCCGGGCCGACGGGCTCGAGAAATTTCCCGACATGGTCGATGACAATGCGGCCTGGCCAGGATCGGATCTGATGCTCCCGATCCGGCAGGGTTCGGCCGTCGAGCTGCAGCTGGATGTGCCACCCGATGTCCTGTACCTTGCCGGCAATGGCGTCGAGGCTCTCCCAAGGAAGAGCGCCGCCCGGCAGCATGTGAAAACGTACGCCGCGGATGCCGCCCCGCGTCAGCGCCTCGAGTTCTGCGGCATCCACGCTCTCGTCGATGACCGCGATGCCGCGCGCCTGATCGAGGCCAAGAGCCGCGATGCCATCGAGTGTGCAACGATTATCGGTTCCGTAGGCGGAAGGCTGGACCACGACAATGCGCTGGAGACCAAGGCGCTGCTGCACCTTCCTGTAATCTTCCACGCCCGCATCCGGTGGCGCACCGAGCGCTGTCGGTGCGAGCGGATAGCGGGAACCATATAAATGCATGTGCGTGTCGCAGGCATCGGCGGGTACTTTGAGCCGAGGTCTCTGGGCGGGATCGATCGAAGACATGGGCCGGCTTCCCGGTTCAGGCTTGCGTGAGGTGGGCGATGCGTATCGCAGCTTCAGGGTCACGGGTGTTCAGTGGGATCTCCGTCCACGTCACCACGGTTGCTGCACCGTGATGATACGCCGCTCGCGCGCGGATTGCAGGATCGCCTCGATGAGCACCTGGACGCGAATGGCCTCGCGTCCGCTGACCATCGGCTCGCGCCCAGTGTCGATAGCGTCGAGAAAATCGGTGATGAGAGCTCTGTGAGCCTCGTGCGAGAAGGCCATTGGGTCTGCTCCGCCGCCGCCGGCCTCGCTGCCCTCATGCAGCAGCCGGCGCCCATCTTTCCAGTGCACCTCCAGTCCTTCGGCGAGCATGACGGCGGTCGCTTTCTCGCAGGCGAGCTCGATCCGCTCGGGGAAGCCGGGATAGGAGACCGTGGTGGCGTCGATCGTCCCGATCGCACCATTTTCGAACGAAATTGCTGCCGCTGCGATGTCCTCGGTATCGATCGCTCGCATCGGCGAGGTTGCAGCCATGCCCGCGACGCTGACGATCGGTCCGGCGAGACTCTGAAACAGGTCGAGCGTGTGGATCGCCTGGGTCAGCAGGACGCCGCCGCCGTCACGCGCCTTCATCCCACGCCCGGGCTGGGCATAGTATTCCGGCGGACGCCACCACCGGATTGCGGCGGAGCCGGAGATCAGTGCGCCGAGTTCCCCCTCCCGGATGAGGCCCCGCAGCTTTTGCGCAGCGGTTCGGAAGCGGTGCTGAAGCACGACGCCGAAGCTCAGGCCGGCACGCTGCATCGCCCCGACGCACTCGCGCGCGCGTCCGACGCTGACCTCGATCGGCTTCTCGAGCAGCACGTGCTTGCCCGCCTCGGCGCAACGCTGCACCAGATCGAGATGCGTGGTCGGAGGCGTCAGCACGATCGCTACGTCGATCGACCGGTCCGCGAGGATGCCGTCCAGCGAGTCGGTTACGGGGAGATCCGGGTTCGCCTGCGCGAATCCCTTGCGACGATCTGCGCCGGGTGCGTAGCAGGCCGCAATCTCGACGCGGACAGCAAGATCCCGAAGGCTCGCGAGGTGGGGTTTGTGCGCCATGCCGAGCCCGACAAGCGCCACACGATGCTTTGCCGTCACCATGCCCTCGCTGTGTTTCATGATGTTGTATCGGCCAAAACCATCCCGCGTCACCTCGCTTCGCATGTGAACGTTTGCCGGTTTCGGCTTACGCAGCGTCACATGATCGTGGGGACCGGCGAGCCTCGCTTCGGCCCTCGCCCGTGCGACCGACGAGCACAGCTCCTCGACGACATCCCGATTGTCGAGCGCTGCCAAGAATTTAGCTGGAAGTTGAGCTCAGATGATCTGGCGGGCGTTTGGTGATATCGTTTGCGCCGAATCAACAGTGCCATGCATGTGCTGAGACGACGGGTGTCGATAATAGAAAGAAGGCACCCCGCGCGCGTTCGTGTTCTTTGCTGAAGCGCAATTCATAAAACATTAACTGACATGTTCTTCCCTTCTGGGGAGTATTTCTGGCGGGCGGGATTGATGAGGCAGGTCTGGGGCGCAGCATGCATTCTTTTGCTTTTCAATGTCTCATCGGGAGTTGCGCTCGAGGATATCGGTTCACATAGCTCCAGAGACGAATCCGTCTGGATCGAGGAGCATCTTGCGTCCTTTCGTCAGGATGCTCTTCCAGCACCGTTGACCTTTTCGATCCCGCGGACGGAACTTTGGGCGCGCGGCCTCGCGACCCGGACGAGCAGGATTATCCCGGTCTCTTCGAGCAAGGCGCTGGGTGCCAAGCTGAGGCCCTTCGAGGACATCGATTTCTCGATCGGGACGGAACTGTCCCGGACGCAGGACGTGGATCGCGTTCTGCAATCGGCTCTCGATTGGCAGTTGGCCATCTCGCAGAGATGGAAGGGGCTCACCGCCCGGCTGTTCACCTCAGGTGCCGTGAATAGTGTCAGCTCAACGATCTCCCAGGCGATCGGAGCCACTCTCGGGCTGCCATTGACCCCGATGCTGCCATGGTCGAATGCGCGACTCGACGTCTCGCCGCAAGTGAACTTCGAGCCACGGAGCGGCTACTGGAGCGCCGTCCTTACGCCAGAGATCGTGAGCGAAAGGGTCGTCAGCCCGCCCGAGGCCTCTCTCGAGTCCGTTCTGCGCCTGAAGGTGGGCTATGGTCTCACGTTGCACGAGGAGCCGAACGCATCGGCCCGTGTGGAATTGCAGATCACACCGAGGTTCTGAAGCCGAGCAGGCGACAGCAGGCGGGTCGCGGCAATCGGGCGCAGGATTGATGCCGTCGGTAGACGGGCCTTCCTCGACAACTGATGCAGGTATCCGGGCGCCGGCCTGATTTGCGACGAGATGGCGGCGCCGATTGCCGCTGACGATCCGCAAAGGAGCTGGACGCCCCCATGAAGCCGATCCTGACGCTGACCCTCAATCCGTCGATCGACGGTTCCAGCGAGGCCGAGACGGTTCGCCCGATTCGGAAGATCCGCACGACCAACGAACGGTTCGATCCGGGCGGAGGCGGAATCAACGTCAGCCGGGTGATCCGCGAACTCGGAGGCGCCTCGCACGCCATTTATCTGTCTGGCGGGGCCACGGGACCTATCCTGGAGGACATCCTGCAGCACCGCGGCATCGCCGGGCGGCGGATTCCGATCGGGGACCACACGCGGGTGAGTCACGCAGTATTCGAGCGCTCGACGGGCCTCGAATACCGCTTCGTGCCGGAGGGCCCGGAGGTCCGGCCTGAGGAATGGCAGAACTGTCTGGCAGCGCTCGAGGAATTCGATTTCGATTACCTCGTCGCGAGCGGGAGCCTGCCCCGAGGAGTACCGGCAGACTTCTATTGCCGGGTTGCCGCCCTGACCGGCAGGAAGAAGGCGAAATTCGTGCTCGATACCTCCGGGGACGCTCTTCGCGAGACGCTGTCCGCAGGGGACGTTTATCTCGTGAAGCCGAGCCTCGGCGAGCTCGAACAACTCGTCGGACGTCCGCTGAGAGAGAGCGGCGCCATTGAGGAGGCCGCCATGCATCTCGTCAGGGACGGCAGCTCCGACCTCATCGCCGTCACGATGGGTCATGAGGGCGCGATCCTCGTCCAAACCAGCGGTGCTATGAGATTGCCCGCTCTCGAAGTCGAGGTGCACAGCGCCGTCGGGGCGGGCGACAGCTTCCTCGCTGCCATGACGCTCGCACTGGCGCAGGGCGCAACACCCGAATTCGCCTTCAGGCGCGGCGTCGCCGCCGGCGCGGCCGCTGTATTGACGCCCGGAACGGAGCTCTGCAAGCGCGAGGCCGTCGACCGGCTGTTTGCTCAGCTTCCAGGATGAACGAGAGTGATGATGGGCTTGGCGTGCGCCGTAGACGTGATGCACTGCCGTTTTCGCCGCACCTCCGTCCTTGCGAGCCGGAGGCGAAGCAATCTACCTCTCGACGGAGGCGCTCCTGGATTGCTCACTCTGTTCGCAATGACAAAGAGGGTGCGGAAAACGCGAGCCGCATCGATGCCTAAATCAGGAATGGATTGGTTTCGCGCTCCTGCCCGATGGTGCTCGTCGGCCCGTGGCCACAGATGAAGTTTACGTCGTCGCCGAGCGGGAGGAGCTTCTCCTTGATGGACCTTATCAGCGACGCATGGTCTCCACCGGGAAGGTCGGTGCGGCCGACCGAGCCGCGAAACAGCACGTCGCCGACTTGGGCAAAACGGTGCTCGCGATTGACGAAAACGACGCTCCCCGGGGAATGACCAGGACAGTGAAGGACATCGAAGGCGATATCGCTGACCATGACCTGATCTCCCTCGACGAGCCATCTGTCCGGCATCAGGTCGCGGGAACCCGAAATCCCATAGGACCGTCCTGTTTCCGCCAGCTGCTCCAGGAGAAAGAGATCGGCTTGGTGCGGCCCCTCCACGGGAACGCCGAGCCTCTCCCTCAGCTCGGCCGCTCCGCCTGCATGATCGATATGACCATGCGTGAGGAGAATCTTCTCGACCGAGATGCCGCTTTTTGCGACAGCATCGAGAATGCGGCTCACGTCACCACCCGGGTCGATCACGACGCCTTTCTTGGCCACCTCCGACCAGAGGATCGTGCAGTTCTGCTGGAAAGGCGTGACGGGAAGGATGGCGGCACGGAGCGATGGCACGAAGATCCTCTTCGGAGATTGTCGGGTGATCTGATTCAATGTGAATCAGAATGTGCCCGCGGAGGCAACGAGGACCCATGTTCGATCTGGCCCGCACCTTGACGACGGATAGCAAGCCCGAGCTCTACAGCGAGCTTGCGAGCGAACTGACAGCCCTGGTGGACGGCGAGCGCGATTCCATCGCACACATGGCTAATGCCGCAGCTCTCCTGTTCCACCGGCTCCCACGGCTCAACTGGGCAGGATTCTACCGTCTCGTCGGAGAGGAACTGGTGCTCGGGCCATTCCAGGGCAAGCCGGCCTGCATTCGGATTCCGGTCGGGCAGGGCGTCTGCGGCACTGCTGTAGCACGACGAGCATCGATCGTCGTTCCAGACGTGGACGCCTTCCCGGGCCACATCGCCTGCGACAGCGCCTCACGGTCGGAACTCGTCGTCCCCCTCATCCGGGATGGCCGGATCTCCGGAGTCCTCGATCTCGACAGCCCAGAACGCGGCCGCTTCGACGAGCACGACCAGCGCGGCTGCGAGCAACTCGTCGCCATCCTGATGCGGGCGTGCGATCCGTTCTGAGCGAAGCCTGATTCCTGTCGGGGTATTCGGCTGTCAGCTCAGGGTCGATACCGGGCGCATGACGGACTGGCCGGCCTTGTCGAACAGATGGCATTGATCCACGGGGAGCTGCAGCCCGACCTCGCCCCCTGATGCCCGCTGCGCGTCTCCAGGCAGTCGGGCGGTGATGATGCTGCCACCCTCCACCCGGATATGGAGTAGGTGGCTCTCGCCGAGCTGTTCGATCAGGTCGATCCGTCCACGAAGCCCGCTCTCCCCAGCTTCCGTAACTGCCAGGTGCTCAGGGCGAATGCCGAGGGTCACGCGATCTCCGGGCGCGAGCCCGTCTGAGACAGCGGGCATCTCCAACCTGCCTCCGGAAGGAAGCCGGATTGCGACGGACGCCTGGGCTATCGCCAGAACCTCACTGGCCCAGAAGTTCATCTGTGGCGACCCGATGAAGCCCGCAACGAATAGGTTGGCCGGGCGATGGTAAAGATCCAGCGGTGTGCCGACCTGTTCGACTTGCCCGGCATTCAGAACCACGATCCTGTCGGCGAGGGTCATGGCTTCGATCTGGTCGTGCGTCACATAGATCATCGTCGCCCGCGACTGCCGATGCAGGCCGGCGATCTCGATGCGCGTCTGGACGCGCAGGGCCGCATCAAGGTTCGAGAGCGGCTCGTCGAAGAGGAAGACCTTCGGGTCGCGCACGATCGCGCGTCCGATGGCGACGCGCTGACGCTGGCCACCAGAGAGCTCGCGTGGCTTGCGGTCGAGGAGTTCGCCGATCTGCAGCATCTCCGCAGCGCGACGTACGCGCTCGTCGATCTCCCGCCGGGACAGTTTCGAGATCTCGAGGCCGAACGCCATGTTCTCGAACACGGTCATGTGCGGATAGAGCGCGTAGGACTGGAACACCATCGCGATCCCGCGCTCCTTGGGAGTGCGGTCGTTCACGACCTCGCCATCGATGAGCAGTTCGCCCTCGGTGACGTCTTCGAGGCCTGCGATGAGGCGCAGCAGGGTCGATTTTCCGCAGCCCGACGGACCGACGAAGACGATGAACTCGCCATCCTGGATCGTGAGATCAATCCCCTGGATCACCTGGCTACGTCCGAAGGACTTGCGAACGGATCTGAGGGCGACTTCCGCCATCGAGCAATTACCCCTTTACGGCGCCGGCCGTGAGCCCGGTCACGATCTTCCGCTGGAAGAGAAGTACCAGCACGATCAGGGGAAGCGTGACGATGACCGATGCCGCCATGATGGTGCCCCATGGCAGTTCGTATGCAGAGCTTCCGCTCATGAGGGCAATGGCAACCGGCACCGTCCGTTGCTCGTTCGTGAGCGTGAAGGTGAGGGCGAACAGAAACTCGTTCCAGGCTGCAATGAAGGCGAGAAGCCCGGTCGTGACAGCCGCGGGCATCATGAGGGGCAGGAAGACACGACGCACGATGATCCACGGCGTCGCGCCGTCCACGAAAGCAGCCTCTTCGATCTCGCGCGGGAGTTCGCGCATGAATGTCGTGAGCACCCAGACTGTGAACGGCAGTGTCAGCATGAGGTTGGCAAGGACCAGGCCCGCCAGGGTGTTGTAAAGCCCGAGCCATCGGATCAGTTCGAACATCCCGGAGAGCACGGCAACCTGCGGGAACATGGAGACGCTCAGGATCGTGAGCAGAAGCAGCTTCCGGCCTCGAAACGAGGCGCGCCCGAAAGCGTAGGCCGCCGTGAGCCCAAGGAAGAGCGACAGGACGACGACCGCGCCAGCGACGATGACCGAATTCAGGATGTTTCTCCCGAAGGGCTGTCGCTCGAAGACGGCCACGTAATTGGAGAAATCGATCTTCGTCGGAAGATAGGCGACGCTGAAGAGATCCGATCCCGACCGCAGCGATGTCAGGACTGCATAGTAGAACGGGAAGAGGGCAAAGCTGGTGATCGCCGCAACCAGAATCCAGAACGAGAGGCGCTTGAGGATACGCGTCATCGTGCGGCCTCCGCATCGAGGCTCACGCGGCTGCTGATCAGATAAACGACCGTGAGGAGCGCGATGATGAGGAAGATCAGCGTCGATGCCGCGGAGCCGAGTCCGACCTCCTGAAAATCGACGAGCTGCTGCCGCGCATAGACCGACATCGATGCGGTCTCGGCGGAGTTCGACGTGAGCACGTAGACGAGATCGAAGACCCGCAGGGCGTCGAGCGCGCGGAAGATCACCGCCACGAGGAGAGCCGGCCTGATCAAAGGCAGAGTCACGCGAAAGAATACCCGGATCGGGTTGATCCCGTCGACGCGTGCGGCCTCATAGATATCCCCCGGGAGCATCTGGAGGCCCGCCAGAATCAGAAGCGCCATGAAGGGTGTCGTCTTCCAGACATCCACCATCACGACGGCCCAGAGAGCGGTATCAGAATTCGCGGTCCAGGCGATCGGGGCTGCAATCAGCCCAAGGCGCAGGAGAAGATCGTTCACGACGCCGAACTGGTCGTGCAGCATCCAGTTCCACATGCGAGCGGAAACGACCGTCGGGATCGCCCAGGGAATCAGCACGATCGCGCGAACGAGGCCTCGTCCGGGGAAGGCCTGATGCAGAATGAGCGCGACGACAAGGCCGAGCACGGTCTCGATGGAGACGGAGACGAGGGTGAACCAGACCGTGTTCCACACGGCTCGCCACCAAGCGGGATCCGTGAGAAGACCGAACCATTCGCCATCGTAATCGGCGAGATAGTTGTCGAAGCCGATGAACTCGTAGTCCGAGAGGTTGTTGAGGCTCGCGTCCGTGAAGCTGAACCAGATGGTCCGCGCGAGCGGCCAGCCCGCGACGAGGGCCAGGACCAGCAGCATCGGTGCGAGGAAAATCCACGCCGCCCTGACCCGCGATCGCGAGAGGCGAGACCGATGTGGGGTGAGACGCTGCCCGGCCACGTTCAGCAGACCCCTGGGGCGACCCTGACGGGCGTCCGCCCCGCTGTGCTTCAGGATTTGCTGCTCCGTCACTGCTTCCAGCCGCGTCGCTTGATCCGTTTCAGGTCTCGCTCGAGACCGGCCAGGGCAGGCTCGGGCGCGCTCCGGCCCGAGAGCACCTGGTGCGTCGTGTTGAAGAATTCGCTCGAAACCTTGTTGTAGTTGTCACCCGTGACGGCTGCCGGGCGAGCAACCGCATTCGTGAAGACGGTCAGGAGCTCGCCGATGAAGGGGGCAGCCTTCCGGATATCGGCATCTTCGAACAGCGCCGGAATCGTCGGATTAAACGAGCCGGCAATAGCCCGGCGCTTCTGCTCCTCGGGTCCCGTGAGATAGAGCACGAGGTCGGCAGCGATCTCCGGATGCTTGGAATATTTCGAGACCGCAAGCTGCTGGCCCCCGAGCGTCGCCGCGTTCCGCCCGTCCGGCCCGCCTTTCGGAAGCTGCGCAATCCCGACCTTGCCCTTGATTGGGCTGTCGCCTCCCTGAGCAAGCGCCCAGGCATAGGGCCAATTGCGCATGAAGGCCGCATTGCCGGCCTGGAACACGCCGCGGGCTTCCTCCTCGGTGTAGTTGAGGGTGCCCTCCGGAGTGATCTTGCCGACCCAGCCCGAAGCGGTATCGAGCGCCCGGGTGGCCTTGGGGTTGTTGATCGTGATCTCGCCCTTGTCGTCGACGATCGTGCCGCCTCCATAGGAGGCGACCCATTCGAGGGCATTGGCGGTCAGGCCCTCATAGGCTCGCCCTTGCCAGACATAACCCCAGAAATCCTTCTGCCCCGCCTTGCGCTCACCCTCCTGGATGATTCGCGCGGTCTCGGTCAGATCCTCCCAGGTCTGGGGCATTGGGCGACCATATTTGTCGAGAAGATCCTGCCGAACATAGAGGAGGCCGGCATCGGCGAACCAGGGGAGCGCGACGAGCTTCCCGTCGACCGTGTTGTTCTGGATGATCGTCGGGAAGTGCTGGCCGATCTGATCCTTGGCCTTGTCCTTCAGGTCGATGAAATGCTCGCCGAGGATTCCGGGCCAGACGACGTCGATCTGGAACACATCGACATCGCTCGCGCCGGCAGCCAGGAGTTGCTGGTAGAGCGCGAGGCGCTCGGTCGCGGAGTTCGGTGTCGAGACGATCCTGACCGTGTTCCCTGTCTTTGCCGCCCAGGCATCCACGCCCTGCTTGCAGATCTCGTATTCCTGCCCGAGCGCGCTGCAGGAAATCGAGATCTCGGCCGCCCTTGCGCCCGTTCCAAGCGCGAGGACGAGACATGTGACGGTCATGAGCGATCGCATGGCTTCCTCCGCGTGTCGCCGTTCTCGAACTGGGCGTCGGGTTCCAGGGTTCCATATGGCGGCCGAAGAGCCTGCGACTACCCTCCTGGGCTGGATCGGAGGTGATCCTGGAAATCGTGGGTGCGCGAAGAGGGGCGCCGGATCTCAATCTTTCGGAGACCAGGCCGAGACGACATACGCTTTCATGCGCCCTTCGATGGCAGATGAGCCAAACCGCTCCCGCAAGGCCTCCTCCGCTTTGGCTGTCACCTCGTCGAGGCGATCTGGGGCGCGAGCCTCGATCTCCGCACGCAACGGAGTGCCCTGGCAGAGCCCGATGGCTGCCTCTCGGGCAGATGGAGCTCGGCTGACCTTTTCGACGGTCTCGATCTCGACTCGCTCGAACCCGGCAAGCTCCACATCACGGATAATCTGGTCTGTGTCGCCATAGCCGTAGGGGATCCGCTCGAGAAAACGAGGCGGATCGTCGGGAAATAAACCCGCAACTGCCTGAGAGACAGTCTGGCAGATCTCGTTGTCCTCCAGCCCGCTCCAGATGTTGAAGAGGTAACGGCCTCCGGGTACCAGGACGTGCAGCACTTCCCGGAAACTGGCTTTCTTATCTGGGAAGAGCATCACCCCGAACTGGCAGACTACTACATCGAAGTCGGATTCTTCGAAGGGAAGCTCCTGTGCATCGGCTTGCTGCCATCTGACGTTTGGAGCATCCAGGCGGGTTGCCGCGAGGTCGAGCATCGCTTGGTTGAGATCGCTGGCGACGATCTCGACCGTGCTGGGGAGAACGCGTGTCAGAGCGCGGGTCGCGATTCCCGTTCCGGCGGCGATTTCGAGCATCCACCCGCTGTGCAGGTCACGCAAGCGCTCCGCGAGGTCTTCGGCATAAGGTTCGAAGAGCAAGGGACCGAGATATGTATCGTAGATATTTGGGATCGGTCCGGTGAATATGACGTCGGCGGTGCTCATGGGCTCCTCCGCACAGCATTGGACACGCGATTACGTCCCCGTTGTGCAAAAGCCGCTGCGCCGTCGGTTGCAGGTCAGTCCGAGAGTCGCAGCGAGGCCCGTGACGGAGGCCGAGATGCTGCCATCCTCTTCCGGCTGAGCCCGAGGAGGCGCCAGGTGCAGGCAGCCTGAAGGGGGCTGTTGGACCTCAATATTACTCTCCGTCTGGTGCTCGCGGAAGATGAAGCGCCCCGGTTGCCGGGCCCGGCCCAGAGGTGAAAGGGCCAAGACCGATGAGCAGCCGCGACGAGCCGATGTGAAGAGCCGGGCCGGCGTCAATCAGATAGCGCGGGCTCGGCTGTAAAGATCCTTGTACTGCTCCCGCAGGACGTTCTTCTGGACCTTGCCCATTGTGTTCCGCGGCAGCTCGTCGATCACGACGACGCGCTTCGGCAGCTTGAACTTGGCGAGGCGTTGCTCGAGCTCTGAGAGAACGGCATCGGTTTCGATGGAGGCGCCTCGTTCCGGCACGATGACAGCCGTGACTCCTTCGCCGAAATCCGGATGCGGGATGCCGATGACGGCGCTTTCGACGACTCCGGGGAGGGAGTCGATCTCCGACTCGATCTCCTTTGGGTAGACGTTGAAGCCCCCCGTGATGATGAGATCCTTGCCCCGGCCGACGATGTGCACGTAGCTGCGCTCGTCGATCTTGCCGAGATCGCCGGTGATGAAGAAGCCGCCTTCCCGGAACTCGGCCGCGGTCTTCTCCGGATTGCGCCAGTAGCCCTTGAAGACGTTCGGACCCTTGACTTCGATCATGCCGATCTCGCCATTCGGCAGAGCGCGGCCGGTCTCGGGATCGACGACTCGAATCGAGACGCCCGGCAGCGGGAAGCCGACGGTTCCGGGCACCCGATCCCTGTCATAGGGATTCGAGGTGCTCATGCCCGTCTCGGTCATGCCATAACGCTCCAGGATGGCATGGCCAGTCCGCGCCTGCCATTCGCGGTGGGTCTCCGCAAGGAGAGGAGCGGAGCCCGAGATGAACAGCCGCATATGGGCGCAACTCTCCCGCGTGAGCCGCGGATCATCGAGAAGGCGCGTGTAGAAGGTCGGTACGCCCATCATGACGCTTGCGCGCGGCAGGGCGGCGAAAATGGCGTTCGCGTCGAACTTCGGCAGGAAGATCATCGACGCGCCGGAGAACAGGACGCAGTTCGTCGCCACGAAGAGGCCGTGCGTGTGATAGATCGGCAGCGCGTGGAGAAGAACGTCGGAGGCAGAGAATTGCCAGATGTCGCAGAGCGTGAGCGCGTTCGACACGAGATTATCGTGAGTCAGCATCGCGCCCTTCGAGCGGCCCGTCGTGCCGGACGTGTAGAGGATCGCCGCTAGGTCGTCGGCCGTGCGCGGGACCGTCTCGAACTCCGCCGAGGCATTGGCCACGAGATCCGTCCAGGAGCCTCGCCCTTGTGCGTCGAGCGTGGCAACCGATGCCCCCGCATCCTGCGCGATCTCGAGGACGCCCGTGCGCTTGGACGGGTCGCAGATGACAAGCCTGGGTTCGGCATCCTCGATGAAATACCGGAGTTCCGCGAGCGTATAGGCCGTGTTGAGCGGCAGGTAGACTGCTCCGGCGCGCAACGTGGCGAGATAGAGCACGAGGGCGGGGACGGACTTCTCGACCTGAACGGCGACCCGGTCGCCAGGGGCGACACCGAGTTCCGACAAGGCGCGCGCCATCCGGCCCGACAACTCGATCAGGTCGGCGTAGGAATAGCGCTCACCACCAGCCGTCTCGATGCAGATCTTCCCGGGTTCGGCAACCCGGTCGCAGAAGAGCTGAAAAAGATTCCCGTTCATGACTTGACCCGTTCTTTCGATGTCAGCCCGCTCCGCATGAGCTTTCGCACGGCTGACGAAGCCGCGACGGCTCCTTTCTCGGCGTAGGCCTCGTGGTTCGCCTCGATCTCGTCAAGAGCGTAGAGGTAGTTCACCATCAAGCTGTGGGCCTGCCGCAGACCTTTCGGCGAGACATCGCCCAGGAAGTTCAAGCGTTCGAGTCTCGCACCATTGCCGAGATGGAAGCGCGCCACCGGGTCGGCAGGGCGCCCGTAGGAGGTTTTCGCCTTTAGGAAGTAATGAGCCGCAAGTGTCAGGAGAACAGTGCGGATGCGCTCCGTTTTTGCGGGATCCTGATGCCAGCCCGGCTCGTCGAGCAGCGCGAGCGCCTCCGCGTCCGGGCCCTCCGACAGGATGATCGATGATTCCGATTCTCTTTCGCGCGCGAGCCAGCCGGCGAAACCCGGTACGGGCGAGAGAGTCACGAAGGTCTTCAGATTGGGCAGCTCGCTTTTTAGATTCTCGACGACCTGCTTGATCAGGAAGTTGCCGAAGGAGACGCCTCCAAGCCCCTGCTGGGTGTTGGAAATCGAGTAGAAGACGGCCGTCGTTGCCGCAGAGGCCGGAATCGGGGTCCGTTCGAGATCGAGAAGCGGCGCGACGGACCCGGGAATGTCCTCCGTGAGGGCGACTTCGACGAAGATCAGCGGCTCGTCGACGAGCTGCGGATGGAAGAACCCGTAGCAGCGCCGGTCCTCCGGTGCGAGCCGATTCCTCAGGTCGTCCCAGTTCTGGATCTCATGAACCGCCTCGTAGCGGATGATCTTTTCGAGAATGACGGCCGGCGTCGACCAGTCGATACGGCGGAGCACGAGAAAGCCTCGGTTGAACCAGGACGAGAAGAGGTGCGTAAAATCGGCGTCGACGGCGCGGAGTTCCGGATGGCTCCGCAGATGGGATAGCAGCTCCTCACGCATCCTGATCAGCGCCGACGTGCCTCCCGAGGCCAGGTTCAGGCGCCGGAAAAGTTCCTGCCGTCGCGGCTCGGCGGCGGTATGCAGCAAGCTGATCGCATCGGGATCGGTGCCATCGTGGAAGGCTTCGATGGCTGCTTCCACGCGGGCACGATCGGGGCCGAATCGCTCCGCCAGCGACCTCAGGAATGTCAGGCGCTCCTTTTCCGATGCGGCCTTGTAGCTCGCGATCAGGGCCTGGGCGAGCGCGACTCCGGAGGCCTCGCCCCGCCGCGACAGCAGCAACTCGCCGAGAGCCGTGAGATCGACCTGAGGAATCGCCGAGCGGTCCAAGCGCCCGAGGAGGGCCCGCCCGCGCTCGGTGAGCGTATCGATCAGGTCGCTGAAGAAGGATGGTGCGACCTCGCGACCCGGATTCGCCATCGGTTGATTCAAACGCCGCCTCCTGCGCCCTTTCACCATAGCCCATGCGGACAAGCCCGATCCGCCGACGGGCCGGGCCTCACCCCGAGCATGTAGCCCGAGGGCCCTGCGGCGGCAATGAAGGCCGGCATCCGGCCTGCCCGCATGACCTCAGCCGTAGGCTGCGCTGATGACGGCCTTCTTGCCGCGGATATGCTCACGCATCACGCCGGAGAGCGTTTCGCCATCCCGCTTCCTGAGAAGTTCGAGCATGCGATCGTGCTCCCTCACGGCCCGTTCCCATTGGGCAGGAGTCTTGTGGGCCTGGTAGCGCGCCCGCTGAATCCGGCCGGAGAGATTGGCATAAATGCCCTGCAGGGTCGCGTTGCGGCTCGCCTGCATGATCGCCTCGTGGATCTCCCGGTTGAGGGTGAAATAGGCGGTGTTGTCCTGCCGCTTCCAGGCTTCGACCATCGCCCGGTGCTTCTCCTCGATCGCGGCGATCTCCTGATCCGTGATCGAACGGCAGGCGAGATCGGCCGCCGTCGCCTCCAGCCCGGCGACGACCTCGACCATCTCTTCGATCTCCTCCATGGAAATGCTGGCGACCCTGGCGCCGCGATTGGGGAGAAGATCGAGGAGACCTTCGGTTGCGAGAATCTTGATCGCCTCCCGCAAGGGAGTGCGCGAGATCCCGAACCGCTCCGCAAGCTCCAGTTCGTTCACGCGTGCACGCGGCTCCAGCTCGCCCGCGCGGATCAATTCGCGCAGGCGCTCAGCGACCTCGTCATGGAGGTAGCGGCGGTTGATGCTTTGTCCCGGTGCCATGTGGTTCATTGGAGCTCGGATCGCGTCCTCTTTTGGGCTCCCCTGCGCTTCGAGGGAAACTACCATCTCGGAATCATAGCACAGGGACCTAAGCTGGCCTTTAAGAGAGCCGGGTCCAACGACGGGAATTATCCGGAGGCGGGCACCAGGGCTTCATCGAGAACCCTCGCCACGTGGATCGCGGCCCGTCCGGCACCGTCGTGGATCTGGTGCCGGCAGCTCGTTCCGTCGGCGACGATGAGGTCGTCGGGACCGGCCTTCCGCACCGCGGGGAGGAGAGACAACTCCGCCATCGCAAAGGAGGTGTCGATGGTCGCCGCACCGTAACCGAAGGCACCGGACATCCCGCAGCAACTCGACTCGATCGGCTGGACCGTGAGGCCTGGCACGGATCTCAGCACGGCTTCGACCGCGCCCATCGCCTCGAAGGCCTTCTGGTGGCAGTGCCCGTGCAGAAAGGCCGTGCGGCCGCCCAGATCGACGAGCGGCAGGGAGACGAGACCGGAGGCAAAATCCGAGGCCAAAGCCTCCTCGAGCAGGAAGGCGGAGCGGGCAAGCGGCTCGCTATCCACTCGTGGCAGCAGCGAAGAGAACTCGTCCCGGAAGGTGAGGAGGCAAGAGGGTTCGAGTCCAACGATCCGGGCCCCTCGCGCCACGAAAGGCGCAAGAGCATTGGCCGTACGGCGAACCTCGCGCCGGGCTTCGTCGACGAGTCCGGATGAGAGATAGGTCCTGCCGCAGCAGAGCGGACGGCTGCCGTCCTGGGGCGCCACGCGGTGCAGGCGATATCCCGCCGCGCGAAGCACCCGCTCTGCGGCCTCGAGATTCTCGCGCTCGTAGTAGCGGTTGAAGGTATCGCCGAACAGGACGATGTCTCGTCCGTCACCTGCCACGCCCTCCACATGGGCGATCTCGCCCGTCTCGCGCCACGGCCTCCGCCACTTCGGGAGCGTACGGCGCGCACTGAAACCGAGCCAGCGTTCCGTTGCGGCCGCGAGCGCCGGGATCCTGTCACGCAGGTTCAGAAGCGGCGCCAGCATGGAGGCAATCGGCGCGTAGCGGGGGAGGTGGGCGATGAGCCGCTCCTTCAAAGGCAGGCCGTGCCGGGCATAGTAGTGATGAAGGAATTCGATCTTCATCTTCGCCATGTCGACGCCCGTGGGGCACTCGCGCTTGCACCCCTTGCACGAGACGCAGAGGTCGAGCGTCTCCTTCATCTCGTGAGAGGTGAAAGCGTCCGGTCCGAGCTGTCCCGAGATCGCCAGCCTGAGCGAGTTTGCGCGACCCCGAGTGACGTGCTGCTCCTGGCGCGTCGCCCGGTAGGACGGGCACATCGTGCCGCCGAGCGTCTTCCGGCACGTGCCGTTGTTGTTGCACATCTCGACGGCCGCGCCGAAGCCGCCCCATTCTGACCAGTCGAGCGCCGCCCGGACCGGGGTCTCAACCTTGTAGCCCGGGGGATACCGCATGATGCTGCGGTCATCCATGCGATAGGGGCGCACGATCTTTCCGGGATTGAGGCGGTTCTCGGGGTCGAATCGGTCCTTCACCTCCTCGAAGGCGCGCACCAGTCTCGATCCGAACATGCGTTCGTGAAATTCCGAGCGTGAGATGCCATCACCGTGCTCGCCGGAATGAGAACCCTTGAACTGCCTGACCAGGTCGCAGGCAGCCTCCGCGATCTCCCGCATGGAGCGGACGCCGTGCTCGTCCTTCATGTTGAGGATCGGGCGGACATGAAGGCAGCCGACGGATGCGTGCGCATACCAGGTGCCGCGCGTGCCGTAGCGCTCGAAAAGCGCGGTGACGGCATCCGTATAATCCGCGAGATGCTCTAGCGGGACGGCGCAATCCTCGATGAACGAGACCGGCTTACCGTCTCCCTTCATCGACATCATGATGTTCAGGCAGGCTTCGCGGACTTCCCACACCTGTCGCTGGCGGGCCGGCTCGATGACCTCGACGACTGCGTTGGGAAATCCGTGGTCCGCCATGCATGCGTCGAGCCGGCCGAGGTCCCGGCGCAAGGCATCGAGGCTGTCGCCTGCGAACTCGACCAGGAGCAGGCAATTGGGGCTGCCCTTGGTGATGTCCGCCAGGGTGCGCCGGAAAAGGGGAATATCCGCTCCGAGTTCGAGCACGTTGCTGTCGACGAGTTCGACCGCGGCGGGGCCGAGCGCGACGAGATGTCGGGTCGTCTCCATCGCGGCGCGGAACGACGGGAAATGGCAGACGCCCATCACGCGCTGTGCGGGGAGGGGAGACAGTTTCAGGGTCACTTCCGTCGTAACCGCAAGCGTGCCCTCCGAGCCGACGAGCAGATGTGCGAGGTTGGGGTGAGGAGGCAGCAGCGCATCGAGATTGTATCCTCCGACGCGGCGCTGGACCTTGGGAAACATCTGCTCGATCTCGCCGCGCTCGCGATCGGCCAGCGAGAGCATCTGCTCGGCGAGCGCCAGAACGCGGGCGGATCCTTCGACACCGGGATTGCCGCCGTCCCGAAGCCCGAATCCGAATGCCTCTCCGTCGCGGAGGAGGCCGCGGGTGCCGAGGACATTGTCGACCATCTTCCCGTAGCGGAGTGAGCGCGCCCCGCAGGAATTATTGGCCGTCATGCCCCCGATCGTGCAGCGGCTCGCGGTGGACGGCTCGACCGGGAAGAACAGGCCCTCGCTTCTGAGGCGCGTGTTCAGGTGCTCGAGGACGAGGCCGGGCCGAACCGTCGCCGTGCGAGCCGCCGTGTCGATCGAGACCACGGCATTGAAGTGGCGGCTGCAATCGACCACGAGGCCGGTCCCGATCGGCTGGCCGTTCTGAGATGTGCCGCCTCCGCGGGCGATCACCGGAATGCCGTGCTCGCCCGCAATGGAAAGGGTGGCCTCGATGTCGGCGGCGCTTCTCGGAAAAACCACGCCCGTGGGCATGATCTGATAGATGGAGGCGTCCGTCGCATAGCGACCCCGCGTGAACGCATCGAACCGCACCTCACCTGCGATGTTCCGGGAGAGCTGCCGCTCAAGTCCTACGTCCCGAGTCAGCGTCGTGCGTGCTTTGACCGCCAGATCATCCATACGGGTCTCCTCCCGGTGCAGGGCTTGCGTTGACTGAATAAATAATACAAAATTCAATCTCCGCAAATGCGAAGGCTGGAGGAACGTTCATGA
>NZ_LN811351.1:633765-748756 GCF_001006805.1 Microvirga massiliensis
AGGCGCTCGAACATGAGCCTCGGCAGCGGGCTCGGGCAACTCGCCGACCGGGTGTTCCGGATCGGGCATCTCGGGGATTTTCACGAGCTGATGGTCACGGGCACGCTGACCGGCATCGAGATGGGGCTCTCCGTCTGCGGCATCCCGCACCGGCCCGGCGGCGTCGACGCCGCCATGGCCTACCTCTCCGGAAACACAAGACCCCTCCAAGACGCGGCTGAGTAAGAGAAGTCTCAACTCGCGAGGTTCGCCCGACGAGGTGGATCTCGCGAGTTGCTGGAAATGGAAGTCAGAAGACTTCCCGCTGCCACTGTCGACGTGGCAAGCCGTAGGCGTGATGCACTGCCCATCCCACCGCACTGCCGTGATTGCGAGCCGCAGGCGAAGCAATCTACCCGTCGCCCGATGCGCTCCTGGATTGCTTCACTGTGTTTGCAATGACGAAGAGGGTATGAGGACGCGAAGAGCACCGCCGGAAACGGAGTGACGCTGGACGCACTTCCGTCATCGCGATCCGAAGGCGAAGCAATCCAGAACTATGCGGCATCAGTGAAGTTATGTCTGCACATATGGCGCCGTCATTTCCTCACTCAGCTGTATTCACAGCCGAGTGAGAGTTGTAAATGACGGCGGCGTCGCCGTCTCAGTACGTGCAGACGATCCGCTCTCCGGTGTGTGCGAGATACGTCCCGGTCAAAGGATCGAACGACCGGTATTTGCGCGCGCAATAGGCAGCGAGGCTCGGGCTCATGGTGGCCGGAGGCGGGGGAGCCGGCGGCTGGTTCGCCATGGCTCCGGCGATCATCGCACCGGCCGCGAGGCCAACCACGCCTGCTGCGAGGGCACCGCCATAATCATGATGGTGATGACGATAGTAAGGGCCGTAGTAGCGACCGCGATAGCCGGCTTCGGCCTCGGTGACAGCCGCTCCGAGAAACGTGGTTGCGGCAAGACACGCGACAATGATCTTCTTCATGGTCAGCCCCCGTGGAGTTCAGTTTGTCCCGAATGGCCAATTACCGGGACTTTGTTGCGCGTTTGTTGCGCGGCGTGTTTCGCATATTGGATGGCGCCGGGCAACGGCCCCCTCCATCGGCCAGCTGTCTCGCACTTCGTAATGCAGCACGATCAACCTTACTCCGCAGCGATGACCGGTGCGGCCTGAGTTGCACGCTCACGCACGAGACGAGTGACGCCGGCGAAATCAATCTTTCCCGACCCGAGCACGGGGACCTTATCGACCACGATGAGTTCCGCCGGAATCATCAGGTCGGATGCTCCCTTGCCTTTCGCGAAAGTCTGGAAAGCGGCGCGCGTCGCTTGCGCCTTCTCGGTCACGAGCACCAGCCGCTCGCCCTTGCGCTGATCCGGCAGGGACGCGACGGCCGAAAGCGCATCCGGCCAGAGTTCGGCGGCGAGGGCCTCCACGGCAGCAAGCGAAATCATTTCGCCGCCGATCTTCGCGAAGCGCTTTGCGCGACCCTTGATCGAGATGAAGCCCTCGGGATCGATCGAGACAATGTCCCCGGTATCGTGCCAGCCTTCCGCGGGCGGCTCCAGGACGCCGGGATTCTCGGCGCGCAGATAACCGAGCATCACGTTCGGTCCGCGCACGAAGAGGCGCCCTCCGTTCTCGACTCCCGGCACGGGTTCGAGCTTCGCCTCCATGCCGGGCATCAGGCGGCCGACCGTGCCGAAGCGGTTGAACATCGGCGTATTGATGGCAAGGACCGGCGCCGTCTCGGTGACGCCATACCCTTCGAGAATGCGAATGCCGAACTTCTCCATGTAGGTCCGGCGTGTCGATTCCTTCACGGGCTCGGCGCCGGCGAGGATGTAGCGTAGCGACCGGAAGTCGTAGGCGTGTGCTGCTCGGGCATATCCGGCTAGGAATGTATCGGTCCCGAACAGGATCGTCGCATTCACGCCGTATACGAGTTCCGGAACGATCCGGTAGTGCAGGGGAGACGGATAGAGATAGACTGGTACGCCGGACACGAGCGGCAGGACGAGCCCGACGGTGAGCCCGAAGGAATGGAAGACCGGCAGGACGTTGAAGACCTTGTCGGTGCGGCCGAAATCGATGCGCGCTGCCGCTTGCGCCGCATTCGCGAGCATATTGGCGTGCGAGAGAACGACACCCTTCGGCACGCCCTCGCTGCCGGACGTGAAGAGAATCGCGGCCGGGTCGTTCGCCCCACGCTTTACGATCGGCTTGCCGGACGAGAGGAGCGCCCGGACCTTGTCGAGTGTGCCGACGTCGGCACGCACATCCTCGAGATAGACGAACCGCACGTCTGCGCTCAGGGCGCTCACCAGGTTATCGAGTTTCGCTTTCTCGACGAAGCCGCGCGACGTAACGATCGTCGTGATCTCTGCGGCGCGGCAGGCCGCGAGGATATTGGTCGCGCCGGCCGTGAAGTTGATCATCGCGGGGACCCGCCCGGCGGACATGAGGCCGAGCAACGTGACGGCCGCGCCGTTGGCATTCGGCAGCATCACACCCAGCGCTCTCCCCTCATCCGCGAGCGGCATCAGCTTGCGCCCGAGCACGTTCGCTCCGATCAGGAGTTTCCGGTAGGTGAGGGCGCCGGTGACAGGATCCTCGACCGCGATGCGGCGCTTGCCGTGCTCCGCCGCGGCCGTGGCGACGGCCTCGAAGACGGTGCGGTCCGTGGATGTCGTGCGGAAGACGAGGTCCGACATGATCTGGTAGAGCGCCGCGCCTGCCGCCTGGCGGCGCCTCTTGCCCTTCAACTCGGGATCGACGGAGAGCTTCACGGGCTCGAGGATCGTGACCGTGACTTTTGGCCACCAAGCACGCCGAACCTGGCTGCGCGTGAGCCGCGAGAAGAATGTCTTTTCGAGCCCCTCGATGCGCACGGGCACGACCATCGCCTCGGATTTGTCGGCGATCAGCCCGGCGCCGTCGTACACCTTCATCAGGCTGCCCGTGACGGTCAGGCGTCCCTCCGGGAAGATGATCAGGGATTCTCCGTTCCTCACGGCGTTGATGAGCGTGCGCGTCGCCATCGGTCGCGTCGGATCGAGCGGCATGGCACGGGTGATCTTCAGGAAGGGCCTGACCCACCACCGTTGGGCGATGCCGTGGTCGATCGCGAAGACGGGCTCCTGCTCGAGGAGCGACATCGCGAGCGCGCCATCGAGAAAGCTCACGTGGTTGAGCGCGATGATCGCATTCGGGCCGGCCTTCGCGAGGTTTTCGAGGCCCTTCACCTCCAGGCGATAGAAGGCGCGGAAGAGGATCGAGAGCAGATCGCGGAAGGGGCTCGTCGGAAGTGTGCGCAGGATGACTAGGCCGGCCACGATGTTGAGGCATGCCAAGCCCCCGATCAGAAGGGCGAGGGAAACGCCCGCGGTCTGCAGAGCAGCGACCGTAATGCCACCGCCGACCATGAAGGCCGCGGAGAGGACATTCACGCCGGCGACGACCCGCGCGCGCCGTTCCGCTCCCGACCAGGCCTGGATTGCCGCGAAGGCCGGCACGATGAAGAGGCCGCCGGCAACGGCGAGCATGCCGAGGTCGATCGCGACGCGCAGGCCTTTCGCCGTTGCGAGGAATTCCTGAGCGCCGATCGGGCTCGCTGCGGGCATTGCACTCGAGATCGCGAAAGCGAGGTCGAGACCGAAACCGCCCATGAGCAGTGCTGCGATGGGCGTCGGCAGGAGCACGATGCGCCCGCTCGCAAACCAGGAGGCGAGCCCGGAGCCGACAGCAATCCCGACGGAAAACACGGCGAGGAGGGCTGTCACGACCTCTTCGGTGCCGCCGAGCGAATTCTTTACGAGAGGCGGCAGCAGCGACAGCATGACCGCGCCGACGAGCCAGAACCAGGAGACGATCACGCCGCCGCGCCATAGCCTCGCATCACCCCACAGATCCTGCAGCAGCGTGCGGGTAGAGCGGAGGACATTCGGATCGACGCGGAGCTCTGGCGCGGCCTCGCCGGTCTTCGGGATCATGAGGGCTGCGCCCCAGCACAGCATCGCGAGCCCGATGACGAGGGCGCCGAACGAGGCGGGGTCACCGCCCTCGCGTGCCGCGTAGCCGCCGACGATCGTTCCGAGAAGAATAGCCAGAAAGGTTGCCGCTTCGACGAGTGCATTGCCCGCCGGCAGTTCCTCCCGCGCGAGGTGATCGGGGAGAATTCCGTATTTGATGGGCCCGAAGAGCGCGGAAATGGTGCCGAAGGCGAAGAGGGCCGCGAACAGGATCGGCAGCGAGTGAAGCGCAAAGCCCAGTACCGCAAGGCTGGCGGCGGCGATCTCGGCGAGCTTCAGCCGCCGGGCGACGAGAGCCTTATCGAAGCGATCGGCGAGTTCGCCTCCGAGGCCGGACAGCAGAAAGAACGGCGCGATGAACACCGCCCCAGCTAGGGTCACCAGCGCCTCCGCATCGGATCCGCCGATCTTGAAGAGGATCAGGAAGACGAGGGCGTTCTTCAGGAAATTGTCATTGAAGGCCGAGAAGAACTGGCACCAGAAGAGGGGCGCAAAGCGCCGGGACGACATGAGCTTCGGGAACATCGGATGAGTCTCGGTGTGGGCAGGCTTCGGCGGGCCAGTGCCAGAATAGGTGGTGACCCTGAAAGATCAGCTGAAGCCTGCGCCGGGTTGCTATTGCGGTAAAGGTTCCGTTTCGGCGCTCGAGCATGGTCAGTCCCGGCTCTGCTCGATCCCCATGAGCAGGCGCTCCGTCTTTGCGTCTTCGATGCGGTTCATCAGCCTGCGGCCCTCGTGCACGTCGCGAACGGTCTTCGTCACGGTAATGCAGGACTGCACCAGCATGACGATACCCATGGCGAAGTAGCCTTTGATCCAGGTATCGAGAGGCATGAAGAGGATGCCGGCAACGACCATCGCAAGGGATGTCAAGAACGAGGCATAGGTGAATGTGACCCACGACTGCGAATGGGGTGTGGCTTGCGGGTTCATGAGAATTGTCCTTCCGGTTCAAGGAGGGGTTTCGGGTGAGGTTCTCAGGCGGATGTTTGATCGGCGCTTTTCTGCCTGAGGCGATTGAGGACATCAGCCGCGGTCGGCCGTGTGCGAGGTCCGAAGCCCGCGGCCTCCAGGCGCTCCGAGATGCCGTCGGCCCCGGTTTCTGGATCGAGGGATTCGAGCGCCGCCTCGGCTGCTGCCTCTTCGGCCTGCTTTTCACGCAGGCGTTTCAGCGTCTTTTCGGCTTCCGCCAGGGCGCCTTGATCGGCCACACCATGCCTTGGAAGATCTGCCCTGAGGCGGCGCACGGCCTCGGCTGCTCTCGCGATCCGGCGGCCGCGCTCCAGGTCCTGCAGGCGCGCCGTTGCTCGGGAGACGGCACATTTCAGGCTCGCGATCTCGGTCCCGAAGGCTGCTCTTGCGCTTCGAATGGCATCCCGCTCGGCCTCGAGCCCGGCAATGGCTTCGGCGGCCTCGGTGGCGAGGTCCTCACGGTCGCCTTTCAGGGCCGCAACGGCCCGGGTCTCGAGATCATTGATTCGGGTCAGCGTATCGTCGAGGCGCTTCGCCTCTGCCTGATCCTGAGCGATCGCGAGGCCGAGGGCCTTTCGACTACGCTCGACAGCAGCCGTTGCATCCCGCATCTGTTGGTCGAGGAGCAGGAGTGCGTGCCGATCGATAGCTTCCTCCTCGGCGGCCGCAACAGTGCCGCGAGCGAGGGTTACGAGAAACTTGAACATGGCGTTCTCCCTGGCGCGTGAACATCGTTCACGAGAGAGTTATGACAGAGCTATGAACGATGTTCAAGAGAAAAATGTGTGCTGGCCAGGAGGGTCGTCGCATGAGTACGGATGAACGCCGCCGGAGGCTCCGGGAAGCGCTGGTCGATGCGGCGGAGCGCGTCATTGCCGAGTCGGGGCTCGGGAGCCTCAAGGCGCGCGACCTGGCCCGGGAGGTCGGCTGTGCGCTTGGTGCGATCTACACCGTATTTCCGGACCTCGACACGCTGATCCTCTCCGTCAATTCGCGTACTCTGGCGTTGCTTGACAAACACCTGATGGAATCAGGGGGAATCGGACCCAAGGCCGGGTCCGTCGAAGAGCCTGGTGCAGCCACACAACGCCTCGTCGCGCTCGCGAACGGATATCTCGGGTTCGCCGCACAAAACCGGCACCGGTGGCAGGCCCTGTTCGCACACCGCATGGCGGACGGCCGCCCCGTTCCCGACTGGCATCGGGCCGAGCAGATGCGACTGTTTTCCTATGTCGAGGAGCCACTCCGCGCCCTGCAGACCAATCTCCCGGACGAGGATCGCTCTCTCCTGGCCCGCTCCCTGTTCTCGGCGGTGCATGGGATCGTCAGCCTGGGCCTCGAGGAAAAGCTCACCAGCGTTCCGCTTCCGAAGCTCCAGCGGCAGCTCGAGCTTCTGGTCTCGGCCACTGCACACGGGTTGAAAGACGGCTGAGAACACCGTGCGGCCAACGAGGCGGTCCGCACAAACAAAAGGGGAGAGCTGATGCTCTCCCCTTCGTGATCGCAACCTCTGTTGCTCACGGGCAGGGATGACGGTTGCCGTCGTAGCCCAGATAGGTCCCGCTTGCCGGGTCATAGGAGCGGAAGCGCTGCGAGCAATAGGCATGAGCGCTCTGGTTCGGCACCACATAGGTCGGTGCAGCCTGTGCCTGCTGTGAGGCTATAGCTCCGCCGATCAACGCGCCGGCAGCAAGTCCCGCGATGCCGGCTGCTGCCGCGGAGCCGTGGTCACGGTGGTAGTAACGGCCATGATAGGGGCGCCCGTAGTAGCGGCCGCGGTAGGCCGGCCGACCGTAATAGCCGTGCCGATAGCGGTATTGCGCATAGGTTGTGAGTGGATTGGAGTCTTGCATCTTGGCAATCGCCTCGGCGATTCGGGTATTCTCAGCCTGTGCCGGAGCCGAAGCAAATAGAGCGGCCCCGAAAGCTGCCATGGTTGCAGTGGCAATCATGGTCTTTTGCATCATTCTTCTCCTTCCGTCAGCACGGAAGGCGAACGTTTTGCTACCGCTACTGTTCCAAGACACGTCGGGACGGCGTGCCGAACTCCGGGCGCTGTGACCGAAATAGCACTTGAAACCTGAGCAGCGGTTCCGAGCCGCGGAGAAGAATGCACGGCGGCAGCAGCAGAGTTCTAGCGCAACCAGGCTCGGCTGCTCCCGCCGTGGGCGCGGAGCGTGTCGGAGGAAAATCCGATGAGGCGATCGGAAGCGTCAGCCGCCCCAGCCGCCCCCACCGCCTCCACCGCTTGGGCCGCCACCGCCTCCTCTTGACCCGCCGGACGGGCCGCCGCCGCCTCCACCGCCGCCGGACGATGCTGAGCCGCCTCCGCCGCCACCACCACCGCCCCGGGAGCCTCCGCCACCCGAACTGCGCCCGCCACCGAAGTCACCCATGGGGGAATACATCGGCGAAGGCGCATACACGGCAGGCGGCTGATACATGCTGGCAGGGGCCGGGGCGGCATAAGGCTGTGCGCTGAATGCCCCTGGCCCTTGGGCAGGCACGCAGCCGCCGACGAGCGACGCGGTACAGATGCAAAGTGATCCTGCGAAAACGAACTTCAAGTGGTTCACGACCATCGTTAGCTCCTCTTAAAAGAGATCGACCCTCGGATTTCGTTTCTGCCAAGCCGCGCGCGCGATCTGGACCAGTTCGGAGTCCAGATCGGCATCACGCGGAACACGTTCACTTGACAGCTCGCGAGAGAGGTCACGCGCGGCCTGCCGCTTTGCCGCAAGCGGCAGGCCGGCAAGCCTCTCCTTCCAGGACGTGTTCGTTCCTGTCCGGTCCAGTGCGATCGCAAGCGACATGAATTGCGCAGCAGTCGAGAGATCGCGTGCGGACTTGCCCTGCGCGGCGAGCTCGCCGCGCCAGAAGGCGCCCCAGGCGTCTCCGCGCTCAGCGGATTTCTCGAACCAGCGTGCGGCCTCCGCTTCATTCTTTCGAACCGAGATCCCGTCGCGATACATCCGCCCGAGATTGCTGGGAGCCGCCGGGTGACCGCCTTGCGTTGCCGCCGAGAAGAGTTCGCGCGCCCGCTTGAAATCCTTTCGAACGCCTTTGCCTTCGAGATAGGCAAGGCCGAGATTATTCATCGAATAGATGTCGTTGCGCGCCAAGCCGGCCTTGTAGAACTCGATGGCCCGGGCCTGGTCTTGTCCGATGTTGCGGCCGTAGAGGAAAATCGCCCCGAGCTCATTCATGGCATAGGTGTGACCCATCTCGGCCGCTCGCAGCATCAGCTCGAGTCCCTCGGTGACATTGGGCTCCATCCCGCGACCATAGAAGACGGCGCGGCCGTAGTTGTAGATTCCGTACGGATCTCCGAGATTGGCGTTCTGCTTGTAATAGTCGTTTGCCTTCGAGCGATCGATCGGCCGACCTGCACCAACGGCGTACATGTAGCCGAGCTGGTGAAGGGCGCGCCTGTGGTGCCGTGCGGCACTTTCCTCGAAACTGTTCCAGGCCGCATCGATGTCACGGGCCGCGAGTTGCGCCCGTCCGAGCTGAAAGAGGAACCGTGCAACGTTCGGGTATGTCCTCGAGGCTTCGGTGCACGCCGCCATGGCTCTGGACGCATCGATCTCGTTCGGGAGAACGCCGGGGGCAACACCATCGAGATCCAGTGGCTCGGCTGCAGTGACATCGCACTCGTGAAGCTTTGGCTCGATCCGCATGGTGACCTTATGGCCGGAATCGCCCAGGCTCGCTTCGACCGCGAAGGTCTGGCCCTGGGAGCCGACCTGGGGCTCGTAGGTCATCGTGCCGATCTCAGCTGCGCTGATGCGAGCGCCGGGGAGAACCGTGCGCTCTCCCATTCTGAGGATCCCTTTCGATGGGACGGACGAGATCATCAGATTGGGCGCGGATTGCTGATCCGCCGGCTTGAAGGGCTGAAGCTCGAGCGACACGGGACCCACGCCGATCACAGGATGGATCGTGCGCTGGAGCGAGGTCGCGAACTCGTCCATCTCGCTTCGAAGGTCGAGGGTCGGCGGGCCCGCTACCAGCGTCTGTCCGGACCGCGTTCTTTCGGAGGCACTCTGGACTGTGAGAGCGACGACACCTCGTGCGCTCTGACCGTAAGAGTCACGAACGGTATAACCCACAAGTCCGACGGAGCCTTCGGGGACGCCCGCCGCGTCGAACACGGCTGAATTCAAGGCGGTCGCAGGATAGCGCCGGGCCGATTCCACGGGTCGGCCATCCAGTAGGAGCCGACCCATATCTGGTAGCAGATCGAACGTAACCTGCAGGGCAGCGTCGTCGAAGACCTGCGGCTCCGGAAGACCGAAGCGAGTGGAACCGTTCTCCGGGACGGTGACATGATGCATCGATGCCACGAGCGGTGGCAGCTTTCGATCCATCAGGAAGAATGGTTCTGTCAGGGACGAGTTCTCCCAAGGGATCTGCCGCCCGCCCGTTGCCTCGATGACGTCGCGCCGCACATCCGTGAGCAGCACTCTGATTTCGCGGTTGGGAGTGAGGGCCCGACTGACGAATGCATCCGTGAAGGGGCTGAGTGCTCCTTTCCCGTCGAATGCCACACTGCCGGGCTCGGTCGAAAAGGAGATCAGGGTGCCCAAGCCAGGGCGGATCTGCGCAAGTCCCTTTGCATTGTCGACGCGCTGAAGACGGTCGGCAATCCAGAAGCGCTGGGACCTGAACGGGTTGTCTCGGCACGCATCGAGAAACACGAACTGCATCCTGCTCTTGATGCGCATCTGAGACAGAATCGTGTCGATATTGATTGTCTGAATCTCGATGTCGTACGGCGATGCGAGCTTCGCGTCCGTCGGAACGATGTAATTCGATCCCGCGAGCTGAATGGCATGGCCGGAATAGTAGAACAGGCTGATATCGGCGCCGCCCAGGGAGCGGAAGAACCGCTCGATCATGGCTTCGATTCCGAGGCGATCCTGATCGGCCGCTGAGATGACCTCGAACCCGGCGCGACGGAGCACTTTCGTGACCTCCGCGATATCGTTGGTTGGATTCCTGAGTTCCGGAAGCGCTGAATACTCGGAATTGCCCAAGACGAGGGCGACGCGGCGCTCCGCCGCTAAGCCCGCGGCTGTCGAGAGGAGAATTGCAAGACTGATGAGCAGAGTAGTGACCGCGGCTTTTTCATACCGTCGGAGGGCGGCCCCACTCTTTGCAAAGAGAGGGAAGCGATGACGCCGCGCGCTGACCGATCCGATCCACACAGCGAGCATACCTGCTATGTTTCGAATGTATTCAGAAGAACAAGCAAACCTAAATTCTGTCAAGTGCGGCTGCGCACGTGCAACTCGTAAGAGCGTCTACGATTTCGAGGAAATGCCATGGGTGGCTGCATATCCGCTCTGGAGGCAGTAGGTGCATTCACTCCAGATGAGAGTAAATAGCGTCGTAACCGCCTGATTGGGACGGCAACATGTACCCGCCTGAAGGTCCTCTTAAGGAGGGCGGTGAGCTCGCAGGCGTTCCTGACGGAGTTGAGCGATTAATTAGCTCAGCATCGATCCGTTCTTAACGCTTCAAATAGGTGCACTCGAATGCAGGTTGTCCAGCCTGATACGCGTCGCCGTTCTCAAAGCCGAACACGTCGACATCCCGCATTCTAAACACGTCATTCCGTTTCAAGGTGAAGATCCATCCTGACCAATTGCAGCCACGTCGGCTCTCTGTCGTAACGGTCAGTTCGGAGCTTTCGTTGACCAGAGTTCGGAAGAGCAGCCTCTCGCAGCCACGGCCAAAGTCGACGCTCGAACGGCTGATTCTCAGAGACATGCCCTCACATGCTTTGCTGATTGGTTTGAATTGGCCTACCCAGGTTGTGTCCACGCTATCAGCATTGGCATGCGATATAGAGATCGTCGCCACGAGGAATCTAGCAATGAGCTTCATCGATCCCTACTCCTGCTATCGTGGTCTGATACTCTCATAGGATGTTAGCTGGCAGCTCATCAAAATTTCCTCGCCGATCTACTACATTTTGAGCAAGCAGCAGCAATTCACGATGTGCCTTATTTTTCGCTGGAGACATGCCGGTCACATGGCACTGATCGGCTGCTTCAGCCCACCGCCCAGCTTTGACTGCAGCATTCATCTTCGGGAAGTCGATCGGAATCCGGCCATAGGCGAAGCTCAGGCTGAAAACCTGGGCTGCTGCAGGAAAGTTCTCGAAATCGCTATATGACGCGCCACACGCGGGATGGGTGAGCAATGCCGGTAGCTTTTGATCGCGCAGGATCAAAGCCATCTGCTCATAGACGCGTTCCGGGATCATCCGCAGTCTGCATACTTTGGCATATTCACCTAAGTTGTTGCCGGTTCGGGACAGAGCTGCAGCCGCATCCCAATCGGCGAGCATTTGCGCATCTGTCGGTGCCTGTTTGGTGCTCGGATCTTGGAACATGACTTTGAGCCAGGCCTGGGTAGCCGCAGATCTTGGATCGATGAGAAATCCAACCCCGCAGGTAACATCCTGCTTCGAACTCGTCGCAACTCGATTGTTATACATGTGAAAGACTGCACCTTCGTGCTTCCGCGTGAAAGCGAGCAGGTATCTCCACGCCACTTCCCGCATTTTGGGTGGACGCGAAACATCGCTTGCGGTCACATGAGGAGTGGTGTTCGGAGGAACTGGCGCTGGCGGCGGTATCGGAGATGGAGCGATACTGGCGCCGTTGCTCAGAGACTGGAAGGTTGCGCCTCCCGGGTCAACACGACCGTCCGGCCGCGTCATCCCTAGGCTGCTCAGATTGCGCCGTTGGTACTCCGTGATCGCGAATTTGGTGAGATCACCGCAAACGCCATCGACGTCGAGAGGCTTCAAGGGGAAGGGTAGCTTGGCATTAATCAGCGCCTGCACGACCAGTACGTCCTCACGACGGTTCTGCCCGCCTACTCCCACAGACCCCGAGATCTGAACCACGACGTTCCTCCTGTGTACAAGATGCCTCTCGTGGAGGCCCTTCGACGCGCAAAGATATGGCTTGCCTGCCGAACAATAGATGCGTGGATACAGTGCCTAACGAAGGAATTGTGACACAGAACAGCCGTGTTTCGGCACTCAAGGTACCGGTGGCAATCTCCGTGCTTCGAACGCGAACGTGAGCCCCGCCTGAACGGACCCGATCTGGACGAGGTGCGATTGCGAGACGCCTTTTAGGTCCCATTGGGGGGCGCCGAGGCCCGGCGGGTAGAGCGGGTGCGAGACATATCCGGCTGCATCGGTGGCGAGGCCTCCGGGACATTGCGAATAGCCCTTCAATTCGAACTGGGATGCATCCGGGAGGGGCTGGACGACGAAGACATCGGCGCCGCCCACGAGCTTGCTGCCCGGAGCAAACCCCACGACCTGCTCCATCTCGGCGGGGGTGCGCCCCACGATGTATTTCAATGTCGTGCAGTATCCGACCGGGCGACTCGGGTCCGGCTTCATCCCGATCGGCAGAACCTTGACGAGGGTATCGAGGCCGCCTCGCTTCCAGACCGAAATGGCCATGGAAGCGAGTACAGCCTGATTGAGCATCATGGATCCCCTCCGATTGGACCGAGTTCACTCACTCCATATCATCACCACCGAGCCGCCGCGCCGAAATGGTAGGTCTCACTCGGCAGGGACCGACTCTTCGGTAACACGCTCGGGCAGAGACTCCGGCATATTCTGCGGAAACGCCGGCAGGGCATCGGCCTTGCCGCCCCAGTGATATGCGAAATCACCGTTCTCGATCGTGACACGCGCTTCCGTGAGCTCCTCCTTATTGAGCGAGCGCCTGAGGAACTCCCGTGAGAGAGCCGGAAGAAGCGTGTTCGTAATGATGTTGTCGATCATGCGGCCGCCGGAATCCGGATCGTTGCAGAGCGACACGATGTGGTCGACGACCATGTCGTCGTAGAGGAACACCGCATCGTGGTTTTCCTCGATCCTGCGGCCGATCCGGTCGAGCTGGAGCCGGACGATACCGCCGAGCACGTCGGAGGATAGCGGGAAATAAGGAATCGTCACGATCCGGCCCAGGAGGGCCGCTGGGAATACCTTCAGGAGTTCGGGGCGCAGAGCTGCCGCGAGAGCTTCGGGATCGCTCGCATATTTCGGGTCGCGCCCGTAATCCATGATCAGGTCGGTGCCGACATTCGACGTGAGGATGATGAGTGTATTCTTGAAGTCGATCCGCCGCCCCGTTCCATCTTCCATCTGGCCTTTGTCGAAAACCTGGAAGAAAATCTCGTGGACGTCGCCGTGCGCCTTCTCGACCTCGTCGAGGAGGATCACGCTGTAAGGTTTCCGCCGGACGGCTTCGGTCAGCCGGCCGCCTTCTCCATAACCGACATAGCCGGGAGGAGCGCCCTTCAGCGTCGAGACGGTGTGCGCCTCCTGGAATTCCGACATGTTGATCGTGATCATGTTCTGCTCGCCGCCATAGAGCGCTTCGGCGAGGGCGAGCGCCGTCTCGGTCTTGCCGACGCCGGAGGGGCCGCAGAGCATGAAGACGCCAATCGGCTTGTTGGGATTGTCGAGGCGGGCGCGATTGGTCTCAATGCGCTTCGCAATGACCTTGAGGCCGTGCGACTGGCCGATGACTCGGCGGTTGAGAATGTCCGGAAGATCGAGGACCGTCTGGATCTCGTCCTTCACCATCCGGCCGACCGGGATGCCGGTCCAGTCCGACACGACGGACGCGACGGCTTGTTCGTCGACATGAGCGTAGATCATCCGGCGCTCTGGATCGAGCGCCTCGAGCGATTGGAAGCGTTGGCGCAGGTCGCCGCGGATGGCCTCACTGTCCTGATCGCTCTCAGATTCGGCCGTCTCCTCCCGCAGCTTTCCGCGAAGAGCTTGAATTTCACTGACGAGGGCCTGCTCCGAAATCCACTCGCTTTCGAGGCGTACGAGCTTCTCCTGCAATGCGGCGATCTCGTCATCGATCTCCACGATCCGATCCTCGTCGGCCGTGCCGAGATCCCGCTCGGCGACGAGACCCGCCTTCTCCTTCTCCCGCGCCGCGATGGCTCTGCGGGTGTCCTCGATGGCAGCGGGCGTTGCCGTCTGGCTGATCGCAACCCGCGCGCAGGCAGTATCGAGGAGGCTGACCGCCTTGTCGGGGAGCTGGCGCGCCGGGATATAGCGGTGGGACAGGTTCACCGCTGCAACGATCGCCGCGTCCGAGATGTGTACCTGATGGTGCTTCTGCATCGGGCCGAGGATGCCTCGCAGCATGTCGCAGCAGCGCGCTACGTCCGGCTCGTCGACCTGAATGGGCTGGAAGCGGCGGGTCAGAGCCGGGTCCTTCTCGAAATACTGGCGGTATTCGGACCAGGTCGTCGCTGCGATCGTGCGCAGCGTTCCGCGGGCGAGCGCCGGCTTCAGCAGATTGGCCGCGTCGCCCGTGCCCGCCTGACCGCCGGCGCCGATGAGTGTGTGCGCCTCGTCGATGAACAGAATCGTCGGAACCGGCGAGCTCTGCATCTCGTCAATGACTGAACGCAGCCGCTGCTCGAACTCGCCCTTCATGGAGGCGCCGGCCTGCATCAGCCCGACGTCGAGGGCACAGAGCCGCACGCCGCGCAGGGCAGGGGGGACATCGCCCGAGGCGATGCGCTGGGCAAAGCCCTCCACGACGGCGGTCTTGCCTACGCCGGCCTCACCGGTGAGGATCGGATTGTTCTGCCGCCGCCGCATGAGCACGTCGATCACCTGCCGGATCTCCGCGTCGCGTCCGAGCACGGGATCCATCTGGCCTGCCTTGGCCTTCGCGGTCAGATCCTGAGAGAAGCGGTCAAGGGCTGTGTTGCCCTTGGCGCCGGCCGCGGTCTCGGCGCCGGGAGTCCCGGCGGCCAAAAGGCCGGACCCGTCCATCGGCCGAAGATTCTCTTCGCCCGAGCTCGCCCAGACAGAGCGGTATTCGCCAGCAAGGGCGTCAGCCGGGATCTTACTGAATTCCTTTGAGGCGTTGACGAGCGCCCGCCGCAATTCGAGTGACTCGAGCGCACCGACGAGAAGATGCCCAGTGCGGATCTGTGTCTCGCCGAAGAAGAGGGTGGCATAGTGCCATCCACGATCGAGCATCGCGACGACGGCATTCGAGATGCCGGGCATCTCAGTTTCGTTTTTTCGGAAGCCCTCGATGGCGCTGCCGATCTCGGCGAGCAGCTTCGCCCGATCGAGCTTGTAATGATCGGCCGTCAGCGAGATGTCGGTCGAATTCTTCTGAAGAATGTGGAACAGCCAGTGGGCAAGCTCGACATTGCGGTGCCCAGACCTCTTGGCGTGCCGGAGTGCCTGGAAGAAGGCCTCGTGGCCGACCTGATTGAGTTTTCCCGTGACTGCCTCGAGGCTGATATCGGCCATGATGGTTTCCCCTATGCTGTCGCGCGTTCCCGCTGCTGGCGCTTGTGTCTGAGCCGCTCCGCGGGATGAAAGCGGGCATCACATCGCAATGTCTGATCGCCCCTCGACCAACTCGGCGCGACCCAACTCGTGTAGCCGAGCTGGCCGGATCGGCCGAGGCGAATGGGTTGTACGGCGCCGGCCGGAATGGCGAGTTCGACATCCCAGTCCAGCTGCTCCCCGACATAGAAGAACACAGCGTCTCCGAGCGGCTCGCAATGGTCACCGGTCGGGAGAAACCGCTCATATATCGGGAGATCTTTGGCGTAGATCCGGACCCGGAACTTGTCCTGCACGCTGAAGACGCTGGCGCCGAGCATCGCGTCGACACCAAGCCCGGCATGGGACTGTCCGAGGCGGGTCCGTTCGCTCTCCTCGAAAACAAGCCATGAGCCGACGAACTGCTCGACCTCCACACGGACGCCGAACAGCCCGGCGAGGAAGCTCTGCAACCGCGATGCCGACTTTGCCTGAGGCGCGAGCAGGCCGGCGAATGCCGCCTTCTGGGCATCGGGAACGGAATCACACTGCCGATAGGGCGGCGATCCGATCCCGGCGAAGGAGCCCAGATAGGCCAGGAATCTATCAGCTTCGGGCCGCTCGACCTGGCCGATCGGGCGGGCATCCGCCCAGGCCCGAAAGAACAGCTGGAGAAAGCGGTGATTCAGGAGGTCGAGGAAGCGCGGGAAGGCGTCATCCCCATGGAGGTTCCACCCGTAGGCCTCCTCGGTTGTCGCCAAGGGCAAAGCGCCTTGCGGACCCAGCAGGCCGAGAAACTTCACCAGGAGCCTGATCCGGCCCTGCTCGTCCCGTGAGGCCCTGCCGATGCTCGATGCGGGAAACTCCAGGAACGGATCCTCGCCGAGGAGGACGAACTCCTCCCGACGCGTCGCGCTGTCGCCGATCCGCGGCCGGTCCGGGAAGCTCCGCTCGAGGCGGCGCATCAGCGCAAAGAAGTCGAACCGCCAGGGTTCTCGCTCGACGTCGTGGAGATACGTCATAGCGGGCCTCGCATGCCATTGCGCGGTGGCCATCGCATGATCTCGCCCCGCTCGCTCGTGCGCACGACGGTCTGCGTAAAGTGATTGAGCGCCGCGTATTCCGCGAAGAAGCGATCGAGGATTGCGCCAAGGAGAAATGCACCGCTCCCCTCGAAGGCACGCTCGTCGAGTGTCACGGTGATCTCCGTGCCTCGCGCGGCACCGATCCCGAGCCGTTGCCGGATCCGCCGGACGACGGGCCGGCTATCGACGCTGCGAACGCCGCGGATCCTGCGCTCCGTCGCACTGTCGGACAGGTCTCCGAACAAGGAGAGGATCTCCCGCAATGCCTGAGCGTTCTGCCCGGCAGCCCGGTGGGTGAGCCCGAGATGACTCACACTCAGCATATTGATGAGCCGCCAAGTGGCGGCGCCGGTATGGACTGTCTCCGTCCGGCTCCGGAGCTGCTTGACGACCGGCTCGCGAGGCGGGGTCGGGCCGGCGATGCACAGGATATCGATCGTCGTATTGTCGAGCAGCCTGAAATCGGCACCGCCATCGCCGATGGGCAGATGCTCCGGCAAATGACGGTTCGAGCAGAGGGCTCTGACGCTCAACTCGGCGACTACCGGCTCATCTCCGAGGCCGGCTGGCTCGGCGAGGCTGAGGTAGAGTTCCGTGCCTGTATAGTCGGACGCCGAGCCGTAGCGGCGCTCCTGGGCGCTTCGACGTCGCGGAAGCCGACGGGCCGTGTAAGAGAGGCGCGTATCGCGGCCGTTGGGTGCCGAATAGAGTGGGCGTACCTCGATCTTGTCGCGGCCGCCGAGGAAGTGAGCATAGACGCTCAGGACGCGGTGGGGCTCGAAGTCCAGTGGACGGCTGCGGTCCGGAACGAGGTGATATTCGTGCTGGTTCGAGCGGACCGGGATCCGGTCGGCCGACATCTCGAACAGGTTGACGGCCGGGGCTGCATAAAGGGAGAAGAGAGACGGCTGCGTTATGGTCGGCAGCCTCGCATTGACCTCGTTGAAAGCAAAGAGAATGTCGACGCTGCCGGACCTGACTTTGGGAAGCACCTCGTCGAGCCGGTCGAGCCTGAACCCGAGGAATTTGCGCGGGAACAGGAAATACTCGCGCAGGAGGTCGAAGCCGTGGAAGACGCGCAGGTCATTCGGGAGGAGCGATTCATCCGCTTCGAACCCGACCTGCCTCAAGCAATCCTTCGGCGCCGGGACGACCACCGGGTCCCCGAAAGAATCGAGGTAGCGGAAATAGACACCGAGGCAATTCGAGAAGAGCTGCTCATAAAGGGCGATCGCGTCCGCCTCGGTACCCATCAGGTAAACCGGCAACTCCGATGCGCGACAGCCCGCGAGCCACGTGTCGGGCCCGTTGGCCTTGCCGGCATTCTGGGACTCGTCCTCGATGCGCGCTGCCGTGCGGTGCGTGAGCGTGAGACGCAAACCTCCGACAACGTCTCGACCGAGCGAGAGTCCGAGCGCCTGGAAGGGGCCCGGCGTCGTGTAATACTCCGCACTCGCCACATCGAACGGCCATAGCGTGATGTCGGAGCAGAGCCGGTAGCGGCATGCCACGCGCCGTTCGAGTTCGCGATAGGAGGCGTCGATATAGGCGCCCCGCGCGATTCTGACTCCGTCACGGAGAGCTGGGTCCCCGTAGGTCGGCAGGAGCTTCGCCATCAGCGCCGATGGCGTCGGCGCGAGATAATGCGGGAGGAGCTGCTCGAGCAGGTTGTTCGTGAATTCCGGAAACTCGTGTTTGAGCTTGAGCTGCACGCGTGCTGCCAGGAAAGCAGCGCCCTGGAGCAGTCCCGTGATCATCGGATCGGTCCGCTCGTCCAGCAGACCCCCCAACCGTTCGGCGACACCGGGATATTCGGCCGCGAACTCGGCACCCTGCTCCTGCAGGAGGGCGAGTTCCCGGTTGTAGAGATCAAGGAACTCCCGGTGCATGGACCACTCTACAGGCGGTTGATGACGATCTTGCCGGTGTCGAACTCGACATCCGCAACGAACTCGACGGGGACGTTGACCGGATCGCAGGAGAGATCCGCCCGAACGGTGAAGCGTACCTTCAGTTGCTTCGGATCGATCGAGTCGTCTCGTCCGACGATGATCGACTGCGGAACCAAGCGAGGCTCGTAGCGGACGAGCGCGGCTTCGATTTCCGCCGGGATACTTTGCACGGCGGCCTCGTCGATGGAGCGGTGCACGACATCGGGCAGTCCGAAATTGAGAACCGAGCGACGCACGTCCTCGAACTCGCTCAAATCCTGGGTCGACTCGAGGGCGATCGTGTTCAGCAAGGCCTCAAGATCCCTGGCCACCTCGCGCCGGAGAACCGGTTCCGTGATGGCGCTGCGGTGGCTCGCCCGTCGGCTCGCAATGACACGCTCACCCTGCTCGTTTCGCAGGTCCAGTTTTGTTCGTGAATCCCGCGCTGTGAAGGCCGCGCGGAAAGCATGCATCAGGGGTGGGCTGACCCGATCTTTGAGCGTGGAGCCTGCCACTAGCCTTCATCCCAATCGATGGTCTGTCGTAGCGGAGTCCGAGGCAGCAGACGAGAGCCTTCTGCCGGGATCGCGCCACCACCGGATCGACGGGCCATGGACCTGCCGATCCGGCCGGGGCCGATCACTTCTGGTTCGCTGCGATATCCCACGTCGCCGTCTTGGCGGCCTCACCGGAGCCATCCGCCTTCTGGGGGGTGTACTCGTATTTGAACTTGGCGAAGTTCAACGTGACGTTCTCGGTAAGCCTGTCTTCCCCGCCGGAGCCGCCGGTCGAGACGCTCGTGATGAGAAGATCGTTCATGGTGATCTTGATATATTCCAGGGGCTTGTCGCCCGCTTTCCGGACCACGAGAACGGCTTCCGGGTAATGCTTGCCGCTGCATGCAGCCTGCATCAGCGCATTGCTGGAGGAGTCGATGTATTTCGTCAGGCTCAGATCCTGGACGTTCACCTTGCCGGCGCCCGCGCCTCCGCCGATATGCGCGGTGCCTGCATTGCTCATGCCCCACGACCAAGCAAGGACATCGATCTCCTCCTTGTGCTTGGCGTCTTTCGACTCTCCCTTGATGTCTCCAATCTTGATGAACATATCGACGGCCATATGGCGCTCCTGTAGTGCTCACTGTGATGGGCGCAGCGACCAGCGGTCGATGCCCCGGTCAACATCGAAGTTTCTAAGCTACTCTGAGATGAAGAGCGGTGCGCCCGCGCGCACCGCGGAACCAGCTTTAGCCGTTGTTGGAGCGCACGCGAGATACGAGGCTGAGCCCGATATCCATGCCCTCGAGCTGATAGTGGGGGCGCAAAAAGAACCGCGCCGAGTAATAGCCTGGATTTTCCTCGTCCGGCGTGATCTCGATCTTGGCATCGGAGAGCGGCTTCCGTGCCTTTGTCGCCTCGGACGAGTTGGTCGGATCGCCATCCACGTATTCGGTGATCCAGTCCTGCAGCCAGCGCTGAAGTTCGTGGGTTTCTTTCGTGGACCCGATCTTGTCCCGCACCATGCATTTCAGGTAATGCGCGAAGCGGGAGACCGCGAACATGTAGGGAAGCCGGGCCGACAAGTTGTCGGAAGCTGTGGCATCGACTCCGTTCGGGCCGAAATACTGTTTTGGCTTGTAGACCGACTGGGCTCCGATGAAGGCTGCCTTGTCAGTATTCTTCCGATGAGTGAGAGGGATCAGTCCCGACTTGGCGAGCTCTGCCTCCCGACGATCGCTGATGGCGATCTCGGTCGGACACTTCAGGTCCACGCCGCCGTCATCGGTCGGGAAGGTATGAGTGGGGAGATTGATGACCTCACCGCCCGACTGCACGCCACGGATGCGAGTGCACCAACCAAATTCCTTGAAGGCGCGATTGATGTTGACGGCCATCGCGTAGGAAGCGTTCATCCAGGCGTATTTCTCGCCCTTGTGGCCGTCGGTCTCCTCCTCGAAGGCGAACTCCTCGACCGGCTCGGTCTTCGCGCCGTAGGGCACGCGGGACAGAACGCGTGGCAGGCAGAGGCCGATATACTTCGAGTCCGGAGAGTCCCGGAGCGACTTCCAGGCCGCGTAATCCGGCGTGTCGAAGATCTTGCCCAGGTCCCGCGGATTCGAAAGCTCCGTCCAGGCATCCATGCCCATCAGGGTCGGATCGGCGCCGGCGAAGAACGGAGCATGTGCTGCGCCCGCGATCTTGCTGAGATCGCGCATGAGCTGCACATCGGTCGGAAGGTGGCTGAAGTAATAGTCCGCCACAAGACAGCCGAAGGGCTCGCCGCCCAGCTGTCCGAATTCCTGCTCGTAGACTTTCTTGAAGAGCGGGCTCTGGTCCCAGCGTGCTCCAGGATAGAGTTTCAGGTTCTTGTAGAGCTCATTCTTCGAGACGTTCATGACCCGGATCTTGAGCTGCGAATCCGTCTCGGAATTGAAGACGAGATAATGCAGGCCGCGCCATGCGCTCTCAATCTTCTGGAATTCCTCTGCGTGCAGGATCTCGTTCATCTGCACAGAGAGCTTCTCGTCGATGCGGGCAATCATCTCCTCGATCGTATCGAGGACGTCGTCCCGGATCAGGCTCGAATCAGCGAGGGCCTGCCGGACGAGAGTCGAGACTGCGTTCTCGACCTCAGTTGCCGCGCGTTCGGTGCGTGGCTTGAAACTCTGCTTGAGAAGGGAAGCAAACTCGTCTGCGTCCCGCGTTTCTACGGCGGCGCCAGCCGCCAATGTCTCTGTACCTGCCGATGCCGCCATAGCGACCCCCTCTGGTCTGTCAGTTCTCGGTCTCGGACGAATGCGTGCTTTCGGTCAGCCGGTCCTTGAGAGCTGCCATGAGCTGTGGATCGGCCAGTAGAGCCTTGAGCTGTTCGCTCGCGGCAGCTTTCCCGTCCATGTAGCGGAGGAGATTCGAAAGCTGCTGGCGAGCCTCGAGGAGTTTCGCGAGTGACGGCACCTGCCGCGCGACGGCGGCCGGAGTGAAATCGTCCATCTTGCGGAAGTGCAGCTCGACCGAGAGCTTCTCGCCGGGCTCGTCTCCCAGCTTGTTGTCGACCTTGAAGTTGACGGCAGGGTCGATCGCGGCCATGCGCTTGTCGAAGTTGTCCATGTCGAATTCGAGGAAGCCACGCTCGTTCATGTCCGGCTTCTCGACGCCCGATGCATTGCCGGAAAGATCGGCCAGCACCCCCATGACGAAGGGGAGCTCGATCTTGCGCTCCGCATCGTAAGGGTCTTCATAGGAGATATGGACTCGTGGCGCCCGATTGCGCCGGATGAACTTTTGACCTGTATCCGCCATATGTAGATCTCCTCCGTGCGCCCCATTCCGTCCACGATTTCGCCGCATTCAAGAGCAGGCGAGATGGCACGTCAACAATGATACTGGGAATTTTCTTCAGTAGCTCTGCGTCGCCCCGATGCCGGGTAGAACATCCTTAAGCAGACTCAAGAAATCTTTCTGTGACATTCCGCACGCCCGGTCCGTCAACAGCGGAATCGGGCTGGCCGGCTCGGTCATCCGATAGAATGTGCTGACCTGCTCGAGCAGCGCGATCGCTTCGTGCCGTGTATTCGCGACCGGAATGACGCCATCCGGGTGAGCCCTTTCATGCGCGCCCGCGGTCTCGGCGGCCGAGGGCTCGTCATTCGATGAGCATTCCGCCTCTGTGCTGCCTTCGGGAATGCTGTCCGGCTGATCCAGGCTGGCGTCTCCGGAGAATGATGAATCGTTCGATTCCAGGGCGACCCCCGACAGTCGCTCGATCGGCAACTCGAAGATCTGATCGTTCCCCAAGCGGATGGAAGCCTGGTCGGCATGCGTGGGGAGGAGAGTCTGGATCACCTCATGAAAGGACTTCCCGATCAGGTATTGCGCCTGCCTGACGAGAAGCAGCGCCGGACTCGACGGCTCCGATCGGGCGAAGTAGCCGGCGGCAGACGCCAAGGCCCGCGCGGCGTCCCTGACGGATTGTATCGGCGCCGCTGCAGCCGGGCTGGGGATCGGCGAAGCGACCCCGCCGGATGGCGGCGAAGCCCCGGATTCAGCTGCAGGTTGGGTTGCGAGTGCTGCCGCCGGGGACCGCTTCGCGACCGCTCCATCGAGCGCTGCGAGGATCTTATCGACCAGCGGAGAGAGCTTGGTGAAGGTAATGGCCTGGTCATAGCCGGCCTTTTCCAGCCATGATGCGCGGAGGCCGGCAATCGATGTCCTGAGGCTGTCGATCCGGTCGCGCGTTTCCACCAGAGTGGCGAGGTCGGCTTCGCGAAAGGCCGCTTCGATTGCCGCTGCGTCCGGCGCATCCTCCCCTTCTCGGGCACTTGCCTCCCCCTGTGCCACCATCATGTTGCGGAGGCTGATCGCACCGAACCGCCGGCTGTGAACCAGGGGAGCATGCTGCAGGGGCAGGATCACGGTCGGGGAATCGTCCAGTGTCTGGAGGCTCACCATGCGGAGCGTGAAGTCCCCATCCTCGCCTCTGGGATGGACGTCCTCCCAATGCTCCGCGAGGAGACCTGCGATTGTCTCGATGGCGGAGGAAAACGCTTCCAAGTCTCGATTGAGGATCGAGAACTTGGCGGCGAGCGTCAAAAGGCGAAGATCGCGAGTGGTGTCGAGAAGCTTCTCGAGCGCTTGAAACTCCGCATTGAAATCGATGCTGGTCCGGTCGAACGGGATCTGCCGACCCTCGACATCCCGGCTGAAGAACGTTGCCGGCAGAAGGCCCTCCGCCCTGGCAACGTAGTTCATGTATTCCGGGTCACCCTCGAGATCGAGATCCGGACCACAGGGTTCGCCCTCCGAAACAGGCGCCTTCAGAGCCTCGAAATCGATTGATGCCATGAGGCCTGACGAGTCCTTATTCTGATGGCCTCAATCGCGGCACGGTCCGCTCGATGTTTACTCGGCCCGTAGCCGCGTTTCGACCCGGCGATTGGACGGGTCGAACGGGTCGGCAACCCTCGGCTTGGTCTTGCCGTATCCCCGTGCCTCGAGCTTTGTGGTGTCGATGCCCTTTTCGCGGAGGTAGCGCACGACGGAAGCGGCGCGACGCTCGGAAAGCGTCATGTTGTAGCCGTCCGAACCCTTAGCATCGGTATGCCCCTCGACGAGAAAGGACGCGGAGGCGAGTTGCGGATCCTTGAGTGCCTTCGAGAACTCATCGAGATTGGCTTTCGCCGCTTCGGTGAGGACATCCGAGTTCAAGTCGAAGGTGACTATGAGATCGAATGCCTCCCGCGCGCGCCCGGGGCGTGCGGTTGGAATCGCGCTGTTGCATTCGCCTTCGGTTCCGATGCAGAGGCCGCGGGTGGCGCCCAGATCCGGATTCGGCGCGAAGTGCTTGACGATATCGGATGCTCTATAGGCTGGGTCTGCGAACGCTGCGTGGCCTGGTACCGCCATCAGCATGGCCGTCAGCGCGAATAGTGCGTTTCTGCACATGATAAAGACCAATTCTCGTGTCCACTCGACTATGACGAAGGTGGCATGTATCGTCAAGGCGCGCCAAGTGCGCGCGAACACATGGCGAAGGATGGTTTATGAGCTCGGGGCCCAGTCAAGCCAAACGGATCGCATCGTTCAAGACACCGCTCGGTGACGATTTTTTCGTCATTACACGCTTCGATGCTACGGAAGGACTGAGCGAACTCTTCGAGTATCGGATCGAGGCCCAAAGCAAAGCAGAGAATGCAGACCTGAGCTCCATGCTCGGTGAAAAATGTGAGATCAAATACAGGTTGAGAGGAGGCGGGACTCGCTATTTCAATGGCATTCTCGTCGAAGCGCAATGGCTCGGCCAAACCGGTAGCTACTATACTTACCGCTTCGTGCTGAAGCCGTGGTTGTGGCTCCTGTCTCAGCGTTCCGATTGCAAGATATTTCAACAGAAGACGGCCCCGGAGATCATCAAGGAAATTTTCAACAAAGAGGGTAAAAAGGATTTCGATGATCGCCTGTCCGAGCAATATCAACGGATGGAGTATTGCGTTCAATACCGGGAATCCGACCTCTCCTTTGTGCTGCGACTGATGGAGCAGCACGGGATCTACTACTATTTCAAGCACAGTGCGGGCGGGCATAAGCTCGTGCTGTCGGATTCGAAATCCTCGCACGACTCGCAGCAGGCCCCCGTAGAAGCGCCTGTCGGTCCCGCACGGCCGCCTCCCGCGGATGGTTCATATCCGTTCCTGCCGCGTGGAAGCCAGGATCGCCGGTTCGTCGAGCACATGATGGACTGGTCCTCTGAGCGCAGGTTGCGAACCGGCAAGGTCGAGCTCAACGACTACGACTTCAAGCAATCGACGGCCGATCTGCGCCGCATGAAGGAGGACGGGATCGCGGCGGCGAAGAAGTACGAGCTCTACGACTATCCCGGCAAATACACGGACCGGAGCGATGGGCATCGTTTCGCCGAGATCAGGGTTCAGGCTCAGCAGGCGCTCGACGGGCGTCGGTATGCGGCCGGCGAGGCATTCAGCCTTTACCCGGGAGCCCTCTTTCGGCTCTCGGGCCATTATGCATCTTCCGAGAACGCGGAACATCTCGTCGTCCGGACAACGCACCGCTATGAGGCAGAGACCTACCGCTCCGGAGGTGAAGGCGGTGAATTGTACGAAGGAGCCTACGAACTCCTGAAGAGCGACCGCAGGTTTCGGGCCCCGCTCGTTACCCCGAAGCCGTTGATCCATGGTCCCCAGACTGCGAAGGTCGTTGGCAAGAACCGGCAGCAGGGAGAGGAGATCGACGTAGACGAGTATGGCCGCATCTTCGTGCAGTTCCACTGGGACCGGGACGACGACACGACTTCGCGGCCGGTGCGCGTGGCCCAGGTGTGGGCCGGAAAGGGTTGGGGCGGCCAGGTCATTCCACGGATCGGCCAAGAGGTCGTCGTCGAATTTCTGGAGGGCGACCCAGACGAGCCGATCGTCGTTGGAACGGTCTACAACGACCAGCACAAGCTCCCTTACGAACTGCCCGCCAACAAGACGCAATCGGGTGTCAAGTCGAACTCCTCGAAGGGGGGAAGTGGCTACAACGAGCTGAAATTCGAGGACAAGAAAGGGGAGGAGGCCGTCATCTTCCACGCCGAGAAGGACCTGAACTCGGTCGTCCTCAATGCCGAGACCCGGGAGATCGGCGAGAAGTTCTCGAGTGGAGCATCGCGCAAGACCACCCTGAAGAACGGGGATGATGTTCTCAATGTCGACTCCGGCAGCCTTCTCGTCGAGGCGAAGGTCAGAATCGTCCTCAAGGTCGGCAACAGCACGGTCACGATCGAGCCGAACAGTGTCACGATCGACTCGCCGACCGTGACCGTGAAGAGTATGGAGACATCCGTCAAAGGCGACGTGAAGGTCGCCGTGACGGGTGGAATGATTACCTTGAACTGAGCGTGTCCGTGCAGTCTCGCCTCCGCTTCGCTACCGCGCGGGAAGTCTTCGACTCCTTCCCCTCCGCCACTGACGACATCAAGGCCGAGCCGACGGACCAGTCGCCGCTCGTCTTTGCCCGTGCTCTCGCCGATGGACCCACGCCCGAAGACGCGATCGGCTTCTGTGCCTATCTGCTGCCGCGGCGTGAGGCCGTGTGGTGGGCGTGCCAGTGCCTCCGGTCATTGAGTTCCGCTTTGACACCGGCCGAGATGACGTTCATCGAGACGGCAGAAGCCTGGGTGCGTGAGCCCGACGATCACCGGCGTCGGGCTGCCGTGAATGTCGGGCTCGCAGGCAACCGCAATGGAGCGGCAACCTGGGTCGCCTTGGCGGCCGGGTGGTCGGGTGGCACAATGATGGCCGGTGAGAACGCGGTTCCGTGTCCTCCGCACTTGACCGCGAAAGCCGTTCGTGTGGCGGTGTTGACGGGCTTGGCCCGCATTTCCGCCGGGGATCGGGCGGGCCGGATCCGCGCTTGCCTCGAAGGAGCCGTCCGCCTCTTGGCTGGCCCGTCGGGAAGCGCTGGCTGAACGCCCGCGCCCCGAACGAACCGAGGAGAATGCTCGAGATGGCTCTGCGTCTCTCGATCGAAAACGAAACGAGTTTGCCGGATGGCGGTCCACTGAGCGTTTCCGTTTCGGGCAAGCGCGGGCTCGACATCGGTCGCGACCAATATCTCGACTGGACGTTGCCAGATCCCTCTAGAACGATTTCAGGCAAGCATTGCGAGATCCGTTTCCATGATGGGGGCTACTGGATTCACGATGTGTCCACCAACGGCACATTCCTGAACGGGAGCGACCGGCGCCTCCCTGCGCCCCATCGCCTGCGCCATGGCGACCGCCTCGAGATCGGGCATTACATCATCGCAGTGGCCCTGGATGGTGAGGAGGCGCAGGAAGACGTCGATCGCTCTGCGCCCGTAGCGTCCGGGTTCGGGAGTTCCGACCTGTGGAGCCCGGCAGGCGATGCCGCTCCCCCGCTGCCCCGTCGAGACCTTCAGCCGGCGCGCGAGACCAAGCCTGTCCGCCCGGATTTCCTGGACTGGGCCGTCGACACTCCAACTTCATCCTTCGACCACGCTCCCCTTCCGCCTCTTCCTGCAGAATCGCGACACGAAGACGAGATGGACTGGGCGCGCGCTCCCGCGCCAATTCCGGTTCAACCGCCGCCGGTGACGCCCGTCCCGACACCACGCCGTCCAGGCGCCTCTGCGCCGTCGGGACCGGATCCGTGGAGCAACGTGGGTCCGCACGACGAGTCGCGCCAAGACATAACTCCAGTCGAGTTTCCTCCTCCCTGGTCCGAGCCCCCGCCGCGCCCCGACACCGCTCCTCCCGCAGAGCCAGTGGCGCCCATGCCGCCTCCCGCAACCGGTGGACCGTCAGGCGGAGATATGGCCGTCATTCGGGCTTTCGCGCGGGGAGCGGGAATTCCGGAGGAAGTCGTCGCGTGGCGAAATGGCGAAGAGCTGGCCGAACTTCTCGGCACGCTGATGCGCGTCATCGCCGAAGATCTGAAGCAGCTGCTGATGGCCCGCGCTGAGTCGAAGCGCCTGGCGCGCAGCACCAACCAGACGATGGTGCAGGCCGTCGACAACAATCCGCTGAAGTTTTCGCCGACGCCGGAAGATGCGCTCCGGCTGATGTTCGGCAAGCCGACCAGCGGCTATCTGGATGCCCGGCGGACGCTCGAGCAGAGCTTCAAGGATCTCAAGATCCACCAGGTCAAGACGTATGCTGCCATGCAGCACGCGCTGCGGATGCTCGTCGAGGACCTGGATCCACAGGCAATCGCCGAAAGCACGGAGGCCGACAAAGGTCTCGCCGCTATCGTGGGATCCCGCAAGGCGAAGATGTGGGATGTGTTCGCGGCACGATGGCAGGCGAAGACAGCACCGCACGAGGACGGGCTCGTCGACGCCTTCATGCTCTATTTCGCCGAGTGCTATGACCGAAGCGGCGGCAAGCCTCGCTGAGTCCGGGAATGCCGTTCAGCCAGGATCCTGGGCGCTTCGTGTCGTCTGTGAGGAGCCTGCAGCACGCTGATTGGGCGTGAGGTTTTGCCTGATGTTGTCCACACGCCTTCACCATCACTGCGAACGGAGTGAACCAATCCAGCAGCGTATCCGTCGAAGGGTAGATTGCTTCACTTCGTTCGCAATGACGGAGGTGCGGAAGGTAGGGCAGTGCATCACGTCCGCGGCTCGCAAGGACGGCGGTGGGTCCGGCGCTACTCCGGTTCCGAGTGTGCTCCTCGCGCCCTCACACCCTCATCGTCATTGCGAACGCAGTGAAGCAATCCAGGCCACCGCCTCAGGACGGATTGCCTCGCCTGCGGCTTGCAAGGACGAGGTAGCAGCGAGACGGGCTAGATGGCTGCGGTTCCCAATAACAAGATGTGCCGCAACGTAATCTGCTGCCTCCGGCTCGCATGAATAGAGGCAGCACTGCAGCAAATCTTACCCGATCCTGCATCGCTCGCAGAGCCAGTACTTATATGTCACTGGCTATCGCGCTCTTGTCGGGCGACAGAAATGCGTCGGGTCGAGCACGACCTCCCTCAACCAATGATCACGGTCGTGCAGCCCATGATGATCTTGTTCGGCGGCCCCACTGCCTCGACGACCGTGTCTCCGACTCGACAGGCGGGGAGGTTGTTGATGAAAACCGTCGTAGAGCCGTCGACAACCACGCCAGGGCCGTGCGGCGGGATCGGGAGGGGCGTGGCGCAGACGTGAATGTCGGCGCCACCGGCGGCTCCCGAAATCATTGACCCCATCGATGCCGCTGCACTCGCCTTTGTGGCTTCCTCGGCAGCTTTTGCTGCAGGAGCACCGGGAGTGCCGGCTGCCGCCAGGGTGGCTGCTTCGGCGGTCTTGATCGCGGCGTCGGAAGCCTGCTTTGCGGATTGGATCGCCGCCGCTGCTGCTGCGCCGACACCCCGCCATGCCGGCAGCTTTCCGATAAACACGTTATGGCTGCCGGGGCCCGGCTGAAGAATACCTGGAAGAGGGTGGACGACCCTGTCGGTAACTCGCGCAGCGGGACCTTTGGGCATGCCTGTCCTGGCTCCTGAGCGCTATTGTGGAGCGCGCCGGTCCCATATGCACGGAGATCGGCGTGCTGTCATGTGATGAATGTTACACGTCAATTTCCGGCCTCTTTACCTCGGAGGGCGCATCTGCTGAATTCGAACCTCAGAGGGAGGGCCCTCGAAGCGCAAAGGCTGGCGGGCCTCAGAGAAATGTCCTGGCATAGCAAGCTCGTGTGGTCGGAAGGCCTCTTCCTGAGGCCGCATCACCTCCAGCAGAGCGATCGATATCTCGAGAACCTCATCGAGAGCCGCGTTCGGCACATAACGCCTTACCCGTGGGGCTTCTCCACGCTCGAGATCGACCGCGATCTCGCGCAACAGAGCAAGTTCGGCCTCCGGCGGGCAAGCGGGGTCATGCCGGACGGCACCCCGTTCGATCTTCCTGCGCACAGTCCGCTGCCGCCGCCGGTCGAGGTGCCGGAGAGCGCGGCCGGGCATCTCGCCTGGCTTCTTTTGCCGATCGCCGCACCCAATACCCGAGAGGTCGACGATGCCATCGTCGACAGCGCAAGCCGCTACGTGCCGGCAACCGAGATGCTCATCGACTCGACCTCGCCGCTCAGGATCGAGGAAGAGATCGACATCGCGCATCCGCGTCTCTCATTCGAGGTCCGCAAAACGCCTAAGCCCGGCTATGTCGGTCTCGCTGCAGCCCGGATTCTCGAAATCCGCGATCGGACGATCGTCTTCGACGAGAAGTTCGCGCCACCGGTGCTGACCTGCTCCGCTCATCCGGTCATTGACGGCTGGACGGATCGCGTGATCGGGTGGATGGACAACAAGGTCGAGGAGCTCGCACGCTATGCTGCCGATCCGACGGCCGGCGGCGGACTTCAGAGCGCCGACTATTTCATCCTGCAACTGCTCAACCGGCACGTCCCGGTCCTGAAGCATTTCCGCCAGTCGCGCTACGTTCATCCGGAGCGTCTCTTCGAGGAGTTCCTGCGGATTGCCGGCGAGCTCGCGACCTTCGCGACCCCGGAGCGCCGCGCACGAACCTACCCGGCTTACGATCACGACAACCTCGAAGAGGTTTTTATGCCGGTGATCCGGGACATTCAGGATTTCCTGAGCGCACAGACGGGACGGCGCGCGATCCGGCTCGAGATCATCGAGCGGGCGCCCAACGCATTCGTCTCGACGATCCGCGATCGTACCCTGTTCCGCAATGCGACGCTCGTGCTCGAGGTGGCTGCTCGGCGTCCGCTGACCGAGATACAGAGCCAGTTCCCGCATCTCTTCAAGGTCGGGCCCAATACGAAGATGAACGAGATCGTGCACGCCCATCTGCCGGGCGTGAACCTCATCCATCTCCCCACACCGCCGCCTCAGATCCGCGCGATCACAGACCACGTCTATTTCTACCTGGACCGGACGTCCCCGCTCTGGCCCGAGTTCAGCACGGCCAGTTCGGTCGGGATGCATTTCTCGGGCGATTGGCCAGAGTTGCAGCTCGAGTTCTGGGCGGTCCTGGAGGGGCGGCGATGAGCGGCAGCGGCTCTCCCTTCGATCCCTTCGGGCGCAACGAGCGGACGATTATTCGCCCCAACCCGGCCGGTCGACGGGCTGAATCGCGCCCGTCTGCATCCATGGCTCCGATGCCGCCATTGCCGGCTGCACCATCATCGCCCTCGCCGCAGCCGACGGGAGACGAGTGGGCGACGACGCCGGCTCCGATGCCGCCGCCCGTCGCCGTAGAGCCGATGGAACGCCAGCGGGCGGTCATCCTTCGGCGTGAGGAACTCATCACCCCGAACGAGAACCCGGTGATGCGAGCAGCGGGCCCGCTCCTGCTTCTGCTCGGACGATTACGGGTCGCGCTCCTGCGGGCCCCGTTCGCGCAGCTCATGGAGCAGGTTGCCGACGCGATCCAGGAATTCGAACGTGAGGTGCGCGGCGTCGGCCTTTCATCCGAACAGGCCCGGACCGCGAAATATGTGCTGTGCGCGACGGCGGACGATATCGTCCAGAACATTCCAAGCGAAGATCGCCAGCTCTGGACGCAATACAGCATGCTCAGCCGATTTTTCGGAGAGCGGATCGGAGGCGTCCGCTTCTTCGAGGAGCTCGAGCGCGCGAAGCTCGATCCGAACACGAACTATTCTCTGCTCGAACTCCAGCATGCCTGTCTGGCCCTCGGCTTCCAGGGTATTCACCGTACCTCAGCAGGAGGCCAAGCGACCCTGCAGCAGATCCAGCGGAGCCTCTACGAGACCTTGCGTCGGGTAAAGCGGGCCAACCCCGAACTGTCGCCTCGCTGGCAGGGTCAGGCCATAGCGGTTGCAACGGCTCGGTCCCAGGTCCCCGTCTGGGCCGTGGGATCCTTTGTCGGCGTCGTCCTGCTCGGAGTCTACCTCTTGCTGCGGACCTTGCTCGGCGGCGACAGCGAAGCAGTCGCGGCCTCCCTGGTGGCCGTGCATCCCACGAACGAAATCGCCATTCAGCGCAGGGTCTTCCAGGCGCCGCCTCCGCCTCGTCCAGCGCCTCAGACCAGCCGCATCCGCGCTGCGCTCGGGCCGCCCCTGGAGATCGAAGAGAAGGGCAATCTCGTCATCATTCGGATGTCCAATCTTGCTCTCTTTGCACCCGCGAGTGCGACGGTGCGCGACGAGTTTGCACCGCTGATCACCAAGATCGCATCGGTCATCGAGAAGGAGCCGGGAACCGTGAAAGTGGTCGGCCATACTGACAGCGCGCCGATCCGCAGCGTGCGTTTCCCGTCGAACTTTCATCTCTCCGTCGAGCGCGCCAAAGCCGTTGCGGCCTTGCTCAAGCAGCAGCTTTCCAAGCCGGAGCGCGTGGAGACGGAAGGGAAGGGCGCCGATGTTCCGATCGCCACGAATGCGACGCCCGAGGGGCGAGCGAAAAATCGTCGTGTCGAGATTCTCGTTCAGCGCAGCAACTGATCGGGTGGGTCAAGACGTATGAATACGATGGCATGGATTCGGATCGCCGCCATCCTCGTCGGGGTATTGGCCCTGGCGGTTCTAATCTGGTTTGCGGGCCCGCTTGTTGCAATTGGCGAGGTTCGGCCGTTCGATGAGGTCTGGCCACGGCTCGCTCTGATTGTCCTTGTCCTCGTCATCGCCACGATTGCGATTGCGCTCGACATCCACAAGCGCCGGAAGGCCAGTGCTGCGCTCGAGCAAGCCATTACGACGGCTGACGAGCCGGAAGGCGACGCACGGGTTCTTCAGGATACCATGAAGGACGCCCTCGCGACGCTTCGCTCTGCGAAGGGTCGTAAGGGCGATTATCTCTACGATCTTCCCTGGTACGTCATCATTGGTCCGCCGGGCGCGGGCAAGACCACGGCCCTCGTGAATTCGGGGCTCAAGTTCCCGCTGGCGCGCGGTGGCACCCCGGAAGCGGTCGCAGGTGTCGGAGGAACACGATATTGCGACTGGTGGTTCACGGAAGATGCGGTTCTGATCGATACCGCTGGGCGATACACGACCCAGGATTCCGACCCGAAGGGTGATCGCAAGAGCTGGCTCGCATTTCTCGATCTCCTCAAGACCAATCGTCCGAAGCAGCCCATCAACGGGGTCCTGGTGGCGATCAGCGTCGAGGATCTCCTGACGGCGGGAGCGGAAGAGGTGAACGCGCACGCCGCGGCGGTGCGCAAGCGCCTCGCCGAGCTGCACGAGCATCTCAAGATCGACTTCCCGGTCTACGCGCTCTTCACGAAGGCGGATCTCGTCGCGGGCTTTCGCGAATCCTTCGAAAACCTCACCGAAGCCGAGCGCCAGATGGTCTGGGGGCACACCTTCCAGACCTCCGACCGAACCCGCAATATGATCGGAGAAGTGCCTTCCGAATACGATGCGCTGGTCTCACGGCTCAACGAACAACTGCCGGACCGCCTGCAGGACGAGCCGACTCCGGCGGCGCGCGTCGTGCTGTTCGGTTTCCCAAGCCAGATGGCCGCTCTGAAGCGGCCGGTGATCGAATTTCTGAACAGGGTCTTCGAACCCACCCGCTATCATGCCAATGCCACGCTGCGCGGTTTCTACCTCACCTCCGGTACGCAGCAGGGGACGCCGATCGACCAGCTCATTGGGACTCTGGCCAGGAATTTCGGCGCCGAAGAGGTGCCGAACATAGCCTATTCCGGCCGAGGAAAGAGCTTCTTCCTGACCGATCTTCTTCGGAAGGTCGTCATCGGCGAAGCCGGCTGGGTGTCCAACAACCGGACGGCCGTGCGGCACGCCACGATGGCGAAGGTGGCCGCCTTCGCGGGCCTCGGAGCCCTGACGGCGCTGGCCCTGGCGCTCTGGTGGATCAGTTTCGGTCGCAACCGCGAGCTGATCGCCTCGACCGATAATTCCGTTACGGAATACCGCACCATTGCAGGCCCGCTGCTGCGCGAAACCACCGTGTCGGATCGCAGCTTCGGCAAGGTCCTGCCGCTCTTGCACAAGCTGCGGCACATGCCGACCGGATACGCCTCCCGCAGCGAGCCCGAGCCGGTCGCGAACACGTTCGGGTTGAGTCAGCGGGACCGCCTGCAATCCGCAGCGGAGACAGCCTATCAGGTGGCGCTCGAGCGCATGTTCCGGTCGCGGCTCATTTACCGACTGGAAGAGCAACTCGAAGCCAACATCAACAATCCGGGATTCGTCTACGAGGCGCTCAAGGTCTACCTGATGGTTGGCGGACAGGCACCGGTCGATCGGGACTTCGTCGTGGCCTGGATGCGCAGCGATTGGGCGGACAACCTGTTCCCGGGGGCCGCCAACGTCAAAGGCCGGGAGGCACTGGAGGAGCATCTCCTCGCGATGCTCGATCTCGACGAGGGCCGCGAGCCGTCCTTCCAATTGAACCAGGCCTTGATCGAGGACTGCCAGCGGACGCTCGCGCGGATGAGCGTTGCCGAACGCGCCTACGAGCTGCTGAAGTCGCAGGCCCGTATCAGCCAGCGGGACTGGGTGGTCGCATTCCGCGCCGGGCCGGATGCGAGCCTCGTTCTGGAAGGCGCCTCGGGCGAGGATCTCGAGTCGATCCGGGTTCCGTTCTTCTACACGTATGATGGGTTCCACACGGCATTCATGGATCGGCTCGAGAGCATCAGCGAGCGGGTCGAGAAGGAACGCTGGGTCCTCGGCAGCGCCGGCCAGCAATCGGCGGTCGAGTCTCAATATTCGGCGTTGTACCAGGATCTGCTTCGCCTCTATACGCGCGATTTCACCGCCGCATGGCAGCAGGCGCTGAAGAAGCTGAAGCTCCGGCCGCTGACGGCCGACAAGCCACGATACGTCGCTCTGAGCGCCGCTTCGGCGGCGACGTCGCCCATTCGGCAGCTGATCGAATCGATTCGCGATGAGACGCAATTGACCCGCGAGCGCCCGAAGGCCGCGCCCGGTACCGCCGAACAGGCAAGGGCTGCCGCACAAGGTGCCGCCACCCAGGCAGCAGGACGTATCGCGCAATCCATTGCCGCACAGGCAAAGCTGGCCATCCCGGCCGGCCTCGGAGCCCCAGCGCAAGGCCTCGTTGGGACTGGTTCCGGTGAGGCTCCGGGTGCAAATATCGAAGCTCTCTTCAAGGGTTTTCACGTTCTGCTCGAAGGCGACGGTGGTCGACGGCCGATCGACGCGCTTCTCAACACCCTGAGCGAGATCAACCAGAACCTCGCGATCGCGGTGACGAATCCACAGCAGGCCCCGGCGGCCAATGCGGCGCTTGTTCAGCACGTCGCCACGCTCCGGGCCACGGCTTCTCGCTTCCCTCCACCGTTCGATCAGATGATCCGGAATGTGGCCAACGACTTCGAGGGGGACGCATCGGGAGCGACCGTCGCCACGTTGCAGCAGGCCCTTGGCGATCAAGTCACTCGCGTCTGCCAACAGGTCGTCACCAATCGCTATCCCTTCGTGAAGGGAAGCGACCGCGAAGTCCCGCTGGCCGACTTCGCCCGGCTGTTCGCACCGGGCGGGATCATGGACAAGTTCTTCAAGCAACAACTGGAGCCCTATGTGGATCAGTCGCGGCTGCCCTGGACCTGGCGCGTGGACAGCCGGGTTGCACGGGGACTCTCGCCGGTGACGCTCCGCCAGTTCCAGCAGGCATCGGAGATCCGCGACGCCTTCTTCGCTACGGGAGGCAATCTCCCTTCTTTCACGATGGCCGTGACGCCTCTGACGCTGAGCGGCGATGCGGCGACGGCGCGGTTCGAGATCAATGGCTCCGCAGTCGTCAGCCAGCAGGGCGTGAATGCCCCGACGAATGTGAGCTGGCCGGGCGGCGGCGTGGCTCGCTCGGCCATCACGATCAACACTGGCGGGGGCGGAGGCTTCTTTGGCGGCGGCTTCTTCAGTCAGCCGTCGTCCGTTCAGAAGGACGGCACCTGGTCATTCTTCCGCCTCCTCGATTCGGGCTCGGTTCTGAAGAGGGGTGACGGCCTCGTCGCGAGCTTCGTTGTCGGCGGACGTGAAGTATCCTACGAATTCAATGTCGGCTCTCTCATGAATCCGCTGGTGCTCCCGGCCCTTCGGGAATTCCGTTGCCCGACCGGGATTTGATCCGGGATGCGTTGCGGCCTCTACGGAAAGCTCCCTTCGAAGCGCGACTTCGTAGCTGTATACATGCCCCAGGGCTTCCTGCGTGTGTGGGAGCCATGGCTGCAAGGCGGACTCTCGGCAAGCCGCGTGGATCTCGGCAATGCGTGGCAGCAGGCCTTCCTTCGCGCGCCAATCTGGCGTTTCTGGCTCGGCTCGGAGATCTGCAGCGGTGTGACCACAACGGGTGCGTTCATGCCGTCCGTCGATGGAGTCGGTCGCTATTTTCCACTCACGATCTTCGCATCGGCGGAGCATCCCGAGGCTATTCCTCCTCCGGAACTCGATCCCCAGGAGGCCTGGTACTCGAAAGCAGAAGAATTCCTTCTGTCTGCGCTCGAGCCGGACGCCACGTTCGAGGCGGTCTCGCAGTCCCTGGGCGATCTCGAGCCTCCTCTCTCCCATCCCGCGTCTCCGCCAGGATCAGAGGTTGTTCGTCTGGCCGACGGGACCATGGCCGCGGTTGCCACCGGCTCCGCTCTCCCGGGAGTTCTCGCAGCCATCCGGGCCGAAGACTACGCCAGGGCCTATGCGACGGCTTCCTTTTGGTGGACAATCGGCGGCGAGGGATTTCCGCCGCTTGTGCTCGTCGGTCACCGGATGCCGGATCCCTACGTCTTTACGGGCCTGCTGACGGGTCGGCTCGACGGAGTTCCTGGGTGATCGTAGCGTCGGATCTAATCGGCTTGCCGGCCTCCGCCTCGTACGAGACGGGGATTGCCACTCATGTCGGCCTCGTGCGTAACCACAATGAGGACAACTGTATCGCGGACCCCGACAGCGGGCTCTGGGCAGTTGCCGACGGGATGGGAGGCCACGAGGCAGGAGACGTCGCAAGCGAGACGGTCATCGAAGCCCTGCGCTCGATCGGTTCGCCTGCTTCCGCTCCGGACCTGCTCGCGCGGTTCGAGGACAGGATCCTGCGGGCCAATAAGCGCCTGCGCGAGATCGCACGTGAGCGTGGGAGCGCGATCGTCGGCTCGACCGTCGCGGCCCTGCTGGTTTTCGAACAGCATTATGCCTGCGTCTGGTCGGGAGATTCCCGCATCTATCTCATTCGCGCGGCTGCAATCTCGCAACTCTCCCGTGATCACACGGAAGCTCAGGAACTGGTCGACAGGGGGCTGCTGAGCGCCAAGGAGGCGAAGCAATGGCCACGACGGAACGTTCTCGTCCGTGCTCTGGGCGTGCAGGATGATCCGGAATTCGACCTGAACCAGGGGATGCTCGAAAGCGGAGATGTTTTCGTGATCTGCAGCGATGGTCTCACGGCCCATGTCGAGGACCAGGAGATTCGGGATCATGTCGAACACGCGCCGGCACAGGCTGCCTGCGACGCGCTCGTTGCACTTGCGCTGAAGCGGGGCGGAACCGACAATGTGACCGTCATCGTGATGCGATATCAGTCCTCTCGCGCAGAGATTCGGGCCTGATGATCCGAGATCGAACAACGTCGGCGTGTCCCACATGCGGCCCCGGAACGCGTCTCAACGGCATCTACGAAATCGAGCGGCTGATCGCAGTCGGCGGCATGGGCGAGGTCTACAAGGGACGCGCCATCCAGACGGGCGACGCCGTGGCGATCAAGACGATCCGGCCGGATCTGGCCGAGAGCGAGGCCGCACTTGCCCTATTCCGGAAAGAGGCAACGGCGCTCCACAACCTCTATAACGAGGCGATCGTCCGCTACTACGTATTCTCGGTCGACCCGGATCTCAGGGCGCCGTACCTGGCGATGGAATATGTCGACGGGCAAGCGCTCTCCGACGTTCTCAAGCAGGGGCCGCTTTCATTCGAGTCCGTTGTCATTCTGTTGCGGCGCATCGCGGGCGGCCTCCAGGCGGCGCACGAGCTCGGCATCGTCCATCGTGACGTCTCGCCCGACAACGTCATCCTGCCCTCAGGAAGCGTCGCGCGGGCAAAGATCATCGATTTCGGCATTGCACGGACGACGCTGTTCGGGGACGGAACGATTATCGGCGACGGGTTTGCGGGCAAATTCGGCTACGTCTCACCCGAGCAACTCGGCCTCTTCGGCGGCGAGGTCACGCCGAAGTCCGACATCTACAGCCTGGGCCTCGTCATCGCCGAAGCTTCGCTCGGCAGACCGCTCGACATGGGAGGCACGCAGCTCCAGGTCGTCGAAAAACGCCGAAAGATGCCTGATCTCGGTGCAGTTGATCCTCGCCTGCGGCCGCTCCTCGCGAGGATGCTCGAGCCCAATTCGGACGATCGCATCGCGACGATGGCTGAGGTTGCGGCCTGGCGCTTCGAGACACCCGCGCCTGCGGGCAGGAAGTGGCCCATTGCAGCGGCGAGTGTCGCCGGCGTAGCCGCTGTCGCGGGCATAACCTTCCTTCTCCTGCCACAGCTCACAGGGCCCAATGGCAGCAAGGTTACGAATCCGGCCAGTATTCAGACTCCAGGACTCGATCCCGGATCCTCGAGTGGCACTCCGACCGAGCCGTCTGGCCAAGGCACGGTCAGGCCACCGGAGCCTGCGCTTTCCGGCCCAGGCGCATCTCCTCCGGAACTGATGCCTCCACCAAGTCCGACAACGCCAAATACCACGCCGCCGCCCACATCCCCGACAGAGCCTGCGAATGATGCGCCACCCGTAATCCCGCAGCGCTTCACGTCCTCCGATCCGGTCACCCGCTACGTACGGGACTATGAGGGAGGGGATTGCTTCTTCCTCAATCCGACGAATGTAGGCGCGGGTACAGCCGCGGTCGAAGGTTTCGGCTCGACCCCGACCCCGTTCCAGGCTTTCGATGAGGCCTTCAAGAGAGCTCTTGGATTCGAGGCGCAGATCAGTCTGCGCCTTCTGACCGATGCACAATGTCCGGCCGTCACTTTCCTGCGAAAGGTCGGAATCGATTCTGCACGCGCGCCAAAGCTGGAGATCGAGGCCTTCAGCCTCAAGGACGGGGAGCCGCTCAGCGGCTCGGTAGAGGGTTTCGGCGATCAGCACGTCGACGTCGTCCTCGTCGCGGATGACGGCTACGTCTACACTCTCTCCGATTACCTGAAGCGGGAGAACGGAACGATTACGTTCAACCTCCGCCTGAACCGCCCGGAAGGGGGGCGGGCCAAGCCGCAACTCGTCCTCGCTATTGCGAGTCCCAAGCCGCTTGCGCTCCTTGCGACGGGCAAGCCGATCGCGGCCGATGCCCTGTTCCCGCTTCTGGCCGACGAGGCGCGAACGCGTGGATTCCCGATCGATGTCGCAGTCAAATATTTCAGGCTGGAGGGCTGATCGTCGAGAATTCACTGCTCCCGATACAGATCGCCCCATTCCTCTTTCCACACGCGATCCGGATCGACGACCACGATCGGAGCCTTGATTTCATTTGCGAGACGTATGGCGGAGCGGAAGGCTTCGACCACGCCCATCTCGGCGCTCGTGACGCTCTCCTTGAGCCTGCCGGCCGTCACTCCGGCCGGGCACAGGATTGTGCCAAAAGGTTCGCCGTCACGCGCCGTGAGCGACAGCGTGATGGCGTCTTCCTGGGGCTCGTCGACTTGCTCGAAACGGTTCCGTGCCATGGGTGAGCCTCGATTCCTCGAATTCGGGCGGCAGGGCGGCGATGTCACTATGGGCATTTGCCCGCATTCGCCGGTCTGACTGCAACGCAGCCCTTCATCAATACACGAATGTGGCCTCTGCCCGTGTGCTCGTTGTCACGAGGCTCGCGCAATCCGGAAGCGGTGTGCCTGAGGATCCATTGCAGGCGAGGACATCATTGACGATGAGCCGGCCGATATCGCCACAGGACACATCGGGGATGTCGAAGAGCACGACTTTCGAGCGCTCGGGGCGGATATCTGTGAAGTTGAGGCCGACCCGCCTCAGGATGACCCCAGCCTTGTCGAAGAGGAACACGTCCAGCCGCAACTCCTTCAACGCATCCGTCGTGCCGTTGCCGATCACGAAATAGCCCCGGCAGGCATTCGGCACGGATTCGAGCTTGTTCAGTTCGACCGAGATCTTCTTTCCAGCCGGTGCTGCTGTCTGGGCGGTCGCAACGGTCGGCAGGCTCAGGCTCGCAGCGAGAAAAAGGTGAATAGTGTGGTGGCGCATGCTGGTCTCGTCTGGCGTGTTCCCGCAGGATCGCAGGCAAACTATGATGGGTCCATGATGGACGAGGCGCCAGCCCTTGATCCTGGATCGGTGGGGACCGTCCGGCTTCCGAGTGAGGACTCGGCAGGGCCGGCAATTCGATCTGACTCCGAACAGGCGGAGGAGGTTCTGGTCATCGGTTCGAGGCCAGAGCCTTCGGGAGGCACAAAGCGTTTGCCGACAGTGCCGTTGCTGGCGTCTCTGGGTTTGCACGCCGCCATATTGTTCCTGTTTGCCGATCTCAGCGACGAATTGCCGGACCGGCCCCGTGTCTTGGAGCCTCCCGCGATCGTCGCGGACATCGTGATCGATGTGCCTCTCCATGAGACCGTTCCCGTTGCAGAGGTGACCGAGATCGACGCCCTCCGGGAGATGCCGCCACAGCTCTTGAATATTGGGGTTTCGGATCTCGGGTCGATTGCAGCAGTAGCGCCAGTTGAACCAATCGGCCCGTCGAGCTCGCCAATCGAACCGCAGGAGCTGCCGCCCGCCGGTGAACTGCATGCACTTGCCGGAGTAGCATCGGCGCCCGTCCCAGTTCCCGAACTGGCCGAGTCGGCGGTCGAGGAGCAAGCCCAGGCTCTCAAAGCTGCAGAGCCACCAGATCGCGACACGGTCGTGCGGGTGGATTCCCGTCCCGTAGAACTCCACTACGCCGCGCCGGCTCTCCCCCTGCCGGGATCGGTTTCCGCGGTGGAATTCGCCACCGTTTCAAAGGTGGGTCCGCCTGCTTCAACGCCCGTCGCTCCTGTCGCGATATCGGGTACAGGCAACGCCTCGCCGCCGCTTGATGCGATTGTCACTCCTGAGCCGAAATCTGCGAAGCCGATCGAAGCACTGCCGCTACTGGCGCAATCTCTGGAGCTGCCGCCTCCCGCTGCGCGCATGCCGGACGTGGACGCCGTATCGGCAGCACCCGTGCTGGCTCCAGCGAATGGGGAAGAGACCGTAGTGTCAGCCCTATCACCAGCGAAGCCCGTGGTGGTAGCTGAGATGGCACCGGCGATTGCAGAGGTGAGTCCAATCCCCTCCACCGCGCAACCTTTGGAATCTCTGGCGGCCTCCCATCTCGATCCTGTCGAGAGCAACTCCCCCCATGAGGCCGTTTCGGTGCTGACGCCGAACGGGCCAGCTGCTGCGCTCCAGGGAGAGGACCGCTCAGAGATGGCTGCAATGCTCCTCCCACCCCGATTGGACAAGCCGACTGCTAGTCCCCGGATCGCGCTGACGCAGGCGATCGGCGGGTTTGACTGCGCACGCCTGCAGATGGGCTGGGATGCCGCGGAGGGATCCGTGTCGATCTCGGGGCATATTCGATCTTCAGAGGATCGGGATCGCCTCGTCGCCACTTTGACGGCGATCGATGGTGTGAAGCAAGTCGTGAACAGGAACCTCTACATCGTCGGCGAACCCTATTGCCGGGTGCTAGCCTTCCTCGGTCAGCCGGGGCTCACGAAATCATCCGATCAACGGCAGGGACTGGAGATGCTCGGGTCGCCTGCCCAATCGGGAGTGGTCCGCCTGAAGGCCGGCATGCCACTGGAACTGAAGCTCGCGGGCCCGGCCTTCACGGCCTACATCTATGTCGACTATTTCACCGCCGATGGACGGGTCTATCACCTCCTGCCGACGCGCAATCTCGAGGAGCAGCGCGTCGAGCCAAACGAGGCATTCGCGGTTGGAGGGAGTCGCGGGCGTGGATTGAAAGCCACGATCGGTCCACCATTCGGGCTCGACATGGTCGTGGCGGTTGCAAGCACACGTCGTCTCTTTCCAGACGTGCGGCCGACATCCGAGGACGCGAAGGGGTATCTTTCGGCTTTCGACGCCGCCCTCGCCGAGGCTCGCCGACGGGATCCAGGCGTTCAGCTCGAATACGCCTATTATCTCGTGCAGACGTTTGCGAATTGAATGCGCATACGTTTTCGTTTCACTTCCTCCTGCCTCTTCGTCATTGCGAACGCAGTGAAGCAATCCAGGAGCGCATCCGTCGACGGGTAGATTGCTTCGCCTGCGGCTCGCAATGACGGGAGTGCGACGGGAGGGGCAGTGTGTTGATGTATACGGTTCAGAGCAATGCGGTGGGCGCGACAGTGCATCAGCGTCTCACTGGCTCGAAATCGCCGCAGGAGTAATCCGCCGGACTTCTTGGTACCGGTTGAGCCTCGTCGAGATCATCTCCTCGAAGATCTTGTGGATCTCGGCGACGGACCGTGCGCCGTCCTTGTCGTAGAAGATCGATTTGTTCGCCTCGGCCGGGGCCGGCAGGATCTCGGCGGCGGCGAGTTCGGGATTTCCTTCGACGCGGTCGATAAAGGCCTGCGCTCCGGCAGGGCCGAGAAAGTGCACCAGATAGATTTCGCCGCCCGTGAGATATCGGCCGATACGCTTCTCGATCCGAAGCGTGTCCCGCTTCAGCATCTCTCCGGCCATCAGCGCCGACAGATAGGGCTCGCGGCGCAGATCCAGGATTCTGGCCCGTTCTTCCGGGTCCGGCACTGTGAACTGGTTTCCCACTCGTAGGATTGCCTTCACCTCCCGATCCAAGCCGTATTTCGCACCGAACTCGTAGAGCACGCCCAGCCAGGTCCGTTCGATGAACTGGAAGAGACCTGTTGCGGACGAAGTCTTGGCTTTCACCTCGGTCTTAAAGCTTGATTCCTTGTCGGCCACGGCCATCAGGAGCGTCGGGTCTGCACCAACGACCCGGCTCGCCCGGACGACGGTTTCGACGAGATGGCGCCGCACCCGAATCTGCCCGAAGGCGATGATGTCGTTTGGGTCGCCTTTCGGCGCGATGCGCGGTCCCGGCGGAGGTGCTGGCAAGCCTGGCGATGGAGCGGGCGAAACCGGCTGAGCCGGGGCAGGCTCCTTGTCGTCTGCTGCCGTGACCGCTTCGACGGCAGCCTTTGCGGCCGCGAGATCCTCCTCGACTGCAGCAAGAGTGAGCCGCGGGCGCGGCGCCGTCACAGACAATGTCGGCGCAAAGCTGTCCTCGACCGATTGAGGCGGAGATTCGTGTGGCCTCAAGACGAGGAAGACGGAGCCGAGTGCCAGACCGGCACCCAGTACACCTGCAGCAACGAGTGTCAGGCGAGAGTGGCCAACGGATGCTGCCGGATTATCTGGAGTCGGCGTGCTCGAGGGCGATTTCCGCACTGGCTCTGCGGACGGTTTCGCATCGAGCCGCACGATGGTGAGGGCAGATGAGGAGTCCGTAGAGGGGGCAGCCTGCTTTGGGCTGATCGAGAGGGCAATCGCGTCGAGCCAGCCTACGAATGCACCGCCCTTTTCAGCGAACGCCACTAGATCCTGCCGCAAGCGCTCGGCCGTCGCACGGGGGAGGCCGGCTTGGCGCTCCAGCTCCTTCGCGACATCCCGCGGTTTTTGGGCTCTGAGCGATATGGCGAAAAACCAGTCGGCCAGCGGCGTGCGGAGCTTTTCGAAAGGGGTCCCGAGGCAAGGATAGGCGGCATGCCCGCAGTTCTCGCACGAATAGGCGCGTCGCTTGAGAACCTGTTTGAAACGGGAGCGCCGCCCGCAAACTAGGCAATCGAGTTCCAGGCCTCCGAAGCGGAGCAGCATGATCTGCTCGAGGCAAGCCTCCTCGGTAAGTCTGGCTTTGAAGGCGCGGTAACTGTCCTTCATGGAAACCTGGTTTGCCGCTCACAGCCGAGAGTAGCTATTGTCCCATAGCTCATCTGGTCGGACAGCACGGTGATTCTGGGCACAATCCGGATCATTCAGGCGACCAGGACTCCAAGCCGGGCAACCCGCTCTAGGTTGTCCTCGACCGTGGACTGGCTGACCAAGGTTTCGGCAGGGCTCCTGCCTTCAGCAAGTTGACCTTGGTACGACAGGGCGTGGCGGACCCCTTCGCAGAGCTGGTCGATCGTGCGGGTCCCGTCGAGGAGCTGAAGAAAGGTCCGGACGATCTCATCGTCGAGCGATATCGTCCAGTGCAGCAGGTTGATGACGGGAAGCCCGTGAGCGGCTTGCCAACGGGCGAGGGCGCTCGCTTCCGGGCGGTCGTGGATGGCGAGCGTCATCGGCGCTGCCGTCCGCCGCAGCACGACGGTGCGGGCCAGGAATGCCCGGCAGAGGACTTGCGCCAACCCCTTCCTCTCGGCCAGGGACGCTGCGGCGTCCGGATCACGCTCGAGCCTTGCCGCTGCACTCCGCAAGAGCTGGTCGAAATGTTCCGCTTGCGGCCAGATCTCGCCGAGATGCAGGAACGCTGCCTTGCACAATTCGTGGTCGACCGAGATCGACGCTCCAGATCCGGTGCGAAACGTCACCGTGCCGCTCGCCGCCGGATCAATCGGACCGCTTTCCGGCTCGGTGTTCGACGCTATGAACAGCTCCATTACGCAGGACGGATCGATCTTTCGCTCCAGGCGGAGATCCGCATGGCAGAGCAGGGTCTCGCGGAAGCCGCGGCCCAGGAGGAAATCCATGTACTGCTCCCGGGCTACGATCTCATCGTTCGGAAACCGGTCTAGAAACTCGTTCATCGGCTCGAGATGTCCGTGCAGTTCCGGCGACGAGGCGGCCTCGGAGAGGAACTGCAACCGGTTCCGCGCCGCGCATGCCATAACGTCCGAGAACAGAAAGGCCGTAAAGCCCTCGTCGAGATCGTCATGGTACAGAACCGCGTCGGGAACCTGGCTCGTCCGGTGCGCAAGATGCCGGAGGAGCACGCCGTAGAGCGAGGAATCGTCCGTTGCCTCGGCCGCGAACTGAAGGATCTTGCGTGCTTGATCGATCCGCTGCTTCGGGTCGTGGATGTCACGGGTGTGGAACCGCATGAGGTCTCGGGCGACCCGTCGCAGATGCCCGTACGGCAGGCAATTGTAGCTCACATAAGCAACGCCCTGCTGTGCGAGATTCTGTGAGAACACGGCCATCATCTTGTCCTGGACGCTCGGCGGAACCCAGGAATAGACGCCATGCGCGATGACGTAGTCGAATGTGCCGAGGTCAGGACCAACTTCCATGATATCGCAGCGGCGTAGGCTGACATTCGCCATGCTGAGCGCATCGATCATCCTCGTGCCCTCTGCAATCGCGAGCGCACTGAGATCGAGCCCCAGGAAGGTGCTGCGCGGATACTGATGAGCCATCGGGATCAGGTTGGCGCCACTGCCACAGCCCAGTTCGAGGACACGGCAGCGATCTGCCCGCGCGGGGTCCATTCCATGCAGGAAGGCGAGTGTTTCCAGTGCAGCCGGGTGAGTCTGCGGGAAGGCGATCGGCGGGTAGCGAACTTCGTCGTAGGCTGTGCTGTGTTCGCTCATCGTCCGATTCACCTTGTCTCGGTGGCTCTCCGTCGGTCCTGGTCCTCTCGTTCGGGCTAGCCGCCTGTGAGATTGAGCGTCCCGACATTTCGCCACTGCCTGAGTGCAGCAGTCAATTTCGGCCCTCCGCGCCCGTTGATCGAGCCGTCGTAATAGCCGCTTTTCTTCAGACGGGTCTGGAGGGCGCGGATCGTATCGCTCGACCAATTGGTCGATTTCGTCGCCATCTCGTTGAGAGACTCGCCGGAATCCGAAGCGATGCCCTGGAGGAGATTGTCAGCCGCAGCAGCCGGATCTTTCTTGATCCCCCGTCCCTCGTCGAGAAGGATCGCCGCGGCGAGATATCCCCTTGGGTCACCGAGTTCGGTCGCCTTCTCGAAATATCCCAAGGCTGAGGCTGGCGTCCCCGCGACATTATCCTGCGCGAGCACGCCGAGATTGTAGGTCGCGATCGCCGAGCCTGCCTCGGAGGCTCGGTTCAGGAGTTCGACAGCCCGACGGACGTCGCGCCGGATTCCGGCGCCCTGGATCAGAGCGACGGCGAGGTTGATGGCCCCATCCGGACTCCCTCTCTCGGCCGCATGCTCATACAGCGAAATGGCCGCCTTGAGGTCCTTCGGAGCGCCGTCACCGGTTTCCAAAATTAGGCCGAGGCTGACCATGGCGCGGAGATTGCCGCGCTCCGCTGCATCCCGATACAGCCGGATCGCTTGGTCTCGGTGGCCGGCCGCGGCCAGGGCTCGCGCGAGGAGGGCGGTATAATGCGGCATTTCCGGATTGGCCGCGACGGCCTTCCGGCAGGCAGCGATCGCAACCTCCGCGTTGCGCGCAAGTTCGCCGAGCGGCACGCCGGCGGTGTTGGCAGTGGCGTCACGGGGATGAGTGGCCAACCGCTCGCAGATCGATTCCGGCGGTTCATCCGGATCGCCGATCTTCGGCAGGGCCTGGAGCATCTCGCGGGCTTCGGGCGCGTAGCGGCCGTCCGGATTGCGCGCGAGATAGAACTCCACCAGCGGGCGCATCCGGGAACGCCGCGCGAGGTCCCAGAGCGTCTCCTCTGCGAGGCTGTTCGACGTGGGCGTGCTGCGAACCGCGCTGTTCTGTTGCGGCAGGGCCGCGACCTGAACTCCCTTCATGAGTTCCTTCACGTCCGAGACGTGGCCTCCTTCCGGGTAGCGTTCGAGATAGATCTGCATCAGCGTCGGGTCGCGGGTGCTGGCAGAAAGCTGAAACAGCTGCGTCTCCGGTGAGGTCGGTGCCGGTCCCGGCGCGAAATAGAATTGGCGTGTGAGAGAGGAGTTCTCCCACGGCACCTGGTACCCGCCGGTCGCAGCCAGCACATCCTTGCGCACAGAGATCATCATGGACCCGACGTCCTGCCCGCGCGTATTCAGATGGCCGAGGAGCGCTTTCGTGAACGGGCTGTTCCGGCCGCCTCCATCGAAGGCGACATTGTCGGGCTGTGTCGCGAACGAGATCATGAATCCGGCCGCATTCCCGACCCGCGCAAGCCCGTTCTGGATCGGACTCGTCCCTGCTTCGGCTGATGAAGCAGGCAGGGGGTTGTTGCGGCAGGCATCGAGGAAGACGAGGTGGATACCCTTGCTGTTCTCGAGGTCCTGAATGATGTTCCGCAACTCGACCGTGTTCCGGGCAACGTCGTCCCGGTTCCGGATCGTGGCATCGACCGGAACGAGATAGTTACGGGACGAAACCTGAAAGCCGTGGCCGGCGTAATAGAACAGCGAGACATCCGCCTCTCGTGCGGTTTGCGTGAATGTCTTGATCGCCTGCTCCATGGCCGCCTGGCTCAGGTCGGTCCCATGGATCACGTCGAAGCCGAGCGTTTTCAGGGCTGCGGCTATGTCGGAGGCGTCGTTCGCCGGATTTCGCAGCGCCTGCAGGTGCTGATACCCGCTGTTGCCGATCACCAGCGCGACGCGTTTTTCCGCCTTGACCGGCTGAGCCAGGGTGATCTGTACGCTGCAGATCAGCGTTGCGACCAGGACAAGCGCACCGAGGAGGTGGCGGCCGGCGCTAGAGTCCACCAGCCTTCGCAAGGCGGTTCTCCACCGACTGAAGTGCTGCTTCGATCCGGTTGCCCAGCCTGACCTGGATGCGCGCAGCGGTCGGCTCATCGGCCCGGAGGAGCGCGATAACCTTGAGGACCTCTCTGATCGCGGTCCCGACCGCTGCACGAGCCTCCGACACCATCCGCGATGCCCTGACCCGGCGGGCCGCCTCACGGATGAAGGCAGACACGCCCCGGAGCGGCTGAGGCAGGTCGACAACCCGGCGGTCGAGTGCGTCGGCATAGGTTTCCAGAGCATTTCCAACGCAGGTGACATATCCCTGCGTGTTCGCACGATTCATCTCGAACTCGCGATCGCACTCCGCCACCTGCCGCTCGAGTTCCGTTCGACGAAGTCGAGGGTCCTGACCGTACGTTCTTCCGTGTCGAGCCCCATGCCGAGCGTAGGCCCACCGCCGCCACTGGGCAAGGCTATATCGATTGTGTCGGGCGGATCCCGTTAAGGGATTGAGGTCCGTTGGGAGCACGGTGACGAGATTCGCCGGTATGACGGGAAAACTGGTGACATAGATAATCTGGCTGCCCGGCTCACCGATCGTCTCGGGCGGGAATGCCGCGAAGGGGCGCCCGAAGAGCGTGCCGCCGAGCCCGCACCGGAAGTCGAGGAACGGACTGATGCTGCAAAGAAGGAAGCGGCCAGCTGTCTGAATCGCGTTCGAACCCCGAAGTTCAGAAATTGCGGGACCGATGCTCCGACATCACCGGCCTTGCTCTGGAGCGAGGATCCGGACGTGATCGTAAGCAGCCCTAACATGGTGAATAGCGCATTTCCGTTCGAATGGTGTCGTCGAGAGTGAATCCTCCTGGATTCGGTGACTGGACGACGAGGTTGACGCCACTCGGGAAGAAGATGCTGCCGCCTGTCGTGTAGGGGATGCTCGGGGACAGATGCGAGTCGCCGGTGTTCGAGAGGAGAGCGACGGTCCCGCTGGCGGTGGGCTGCCTAGTCAACAAGCGCCTGGCCGGCGAGAACGTCCAACTTGGGGATAGCGCCCGGCTCGATTGGAGCATCGGTCGTCGAAGACCCGAGGAGAGGCTTGGTTGGGAGGTTTAGAACGGTGGTCACGCCTTGCGGCGCTAGGCCGATGAGTGGGAACGTTGCGACCATTGTTCGGAACGCAATCCAGACGTGATCGGAAAGTCACGCCGTCTTACTTAAATTAAATGTTGTTAGGAGCCGATCGTTATCCTCTTGACGTGCTTCTCCATTGGATGATCGATTTGTCCAGATCAAGGGATCTGGAATGCAGCAGCAGAGGCACGTGCGGCGCGCACGGTGGCAAGTCGCTCGCGACTGTCACGGCAGCCACGGCTTAGGGCTTGAGAAGGCGTCCACGCGCCGGAGGCTTGCGGCTCTTGTCCTGACAGTGCTTCTGCCCGGGGCCGCCTTTTCCCAGACCGCCAGCCAGATCACTCCGCCGAGTTTCCGCCCAGGGACTCCACAGGCAGGTGGAGCGATTGTCTTCTCGGGGAGACCGGGGCTCGATGCCCCGCCGGGGGCAGACCGCCTCACGGTGCGTCTCAAGGGCATCACCGTCGAGGGACCCCTTCCCGCCCTAGCCGCCGTCCATCGCGCCCTTGAGCAACGTCTCGTCGGCCAGCCCATCAAGGCGAGCGAGCTCTTTGCAGCCGTACGCGATCTGGAAGCCGCCTATACCCGCGCCGGCTATGTGCTCGTGCGCGTCGTCCTGCCAGCCCAGACCCTGAAGGATGGCGGCACCCTCCGGATCGTCGTGATCAACGGCTATATCGAGCGTGTCGAGGCGGCGGGCGTGCCGGAGATGATTCGGCCACGGGTGCTTGCCGTCGTGACACCCCTCGTGGGCCAGCGTGGTCTCACCCTTGCGCAGATCGAGCGGCGCTTGCTGTTGGCGGGCGACACCCCGGGCACGGCTTTGACATCAACCCTCAAGCGGGGGGAGGGCGCCGCTGGCACGATCCTCGTCGTTGAGGCCAAGCATCGGCCGGTGAGCGGCTTTGTCGGGGCCGACAATACGCTCGCAAGCGCCCTTGGGCGCTCCGTCATCAACACTGGTCTCGACCTCAACAGCGTCCTGGGTGTCGGCGAGACGATCTATCTACGCGCCTATGGTCATCCTGGCGGCGACGACTTTCGCGGCTTCGGTGGGCTCTTTACTGACCGGCCGCGGGTGCGCACCTTGGCGGCCGGGACGGTCGTGCCGATCGGCGTTGATGGGTTGACCTTCAACATCGAGGGGACGCAAAGCAAGACGACGCCGAAGCCGCTCTCGTTCCAGACAGCAAGCGTCTTCGAGCGTCTATCACTTCGCCTGCGCTATCCCTGGGTGCGCTCGCGCCAACTCAATGTTGGCTCGGAGCTGATCTTTGACGCGCAAACCGAAGACTTCTCGCTTCCATTGCCCGGCCTTGACATTCCGTTGTCGTCCGATCGCCTGCGCATCGCGCGCCTTGCCGGCGACATATCCTATCTTCTGCCCGCGAACGGAATCGTCGCGGCGCGGGCGATCGCCTCTTTCGGACTTGACGGCCTCGGCGCTCGCAGCGCCGCCGAGGCGAACATCTTCAACCCGCTCTCGCGCCTCGGCGCCGACGCTGATTTCCAGAAGTTCGAGGCGATCGCCTCGATAACGCAGCCCGTCGCCGAACATCTCGCCTTTGCGGCTTATGCGCGAGGCCAGACGTCGTTCAATCAGGCCCTGGCGCGCTCCGAGCAGATTGGTATTGCGTCGTTCAACGAGCTGTCGACCTTCGATGCCGGCACGCTCGGTGGGGACAGCGGCTGGGTGGTGCGAGCCGAGGTCTCCTCACCCTGGACCATTTCTGGTCTTGCCGTTCCAGTCACTGTTGCGCCCTATGCCTACGCGGCGACTGGCGCCCTCTACCTGCAGCGGCCGACCGTGCTCGAGCAGGGAATCACATATGTCTCCTCGCTTGCTGTCGGATTGCGCTTTGGCGCCACGATCGATCCCAACTTCTCGGACGCCTACCTCGCCCTCGAGTTCGGCCGCGCCTTTCGTGACGACAATGAGCCCGATGCCAACCGCTTCACCTTCGTCGGCTCAATCCGGTTCTAGGAGCTGACGCAGGCATTCAACCAGCACACCACGATCACAGGGTGACCGCCAATGGACTACAGGGGCCAGCGTCTTACCGCCACCCACCATCTCACGGCCACTCTTCTGGCCTCGACGGCTCTGGTCGGCGCGGTGCCGGCCCTGGCCGGGGAACTGCCAACCGGCGGCACGGTGGCTTATGGCGCGGTTGGCATTACAACGCCGCAGCCGAATGCCATGGCGATCACCCAGTCGTCTGGGACGGCGATTGTCAACTGGCAGGGCTTCTCGATCGGCTCAGGCGCGCGCGTCGACATCAGCCAACCATCGTCTTTGTCATCGCTTCTGAACCGGGTGATAGGCTCGACCCCCTCGACCATTGCCGGGCAGCTCAACGCCAACGGCCAGGTCTACCTCGTCAATCCGAACGGAATCGCCATCACCAAGACCGGGGTCGTCAAGGCTGGTGCCTTCGTCGCCTCGACCCTCGGGATCAGCGACGAGGATTTCATCAACGGCAAACGCATCTTCACCGGCAATGGTCGATCGGCCGCCGTCACCAATGAAGGCGCAATCGAGATCGGGCGAGGCGGCTACGCGGCGCTGATCGGCGGCACGGTCGACAATGCCGGCACGGTCAGCGTGCCAATCGGCAAGGTCGGCCTCGGCGCCGGCGAGCAGGCGACGCTTGATCTATCCGGTGATGGCTTCCTGCAGGTCGCCGTGCCGTCGACACAAACAGGGTCCGGTGACCTCATCCGTCAGTCGGGCCGCATCCGTGCCAATGGCGGTCGGGTCGAGATCAAGGCGGCGACCGCCCGCGAGATGGCGCGGCAAGTCATCAACATGTCGGGCGTCATCGAAGCACGAACCGTCAGCGGCCGCTCGGGCGCCATCGTCCTTGGTGGCGGCGAGGGCGGCAAGATCACGATTTCCGGGCAGCTTGACGCTCGCGGCCTGCATCGCGATGCCAAAGGTGGCGCCGTCACGGTCACGGGTCGGCATATCGATCTCAAGGGTGCCTCCATCGATGCGAGCGGCACAGCCGGCGGTGGTTCAATCAGGATCGGTGGTGCCTACCAGGGCAAGGGGGATCTCCCGCGCGCGCAGACGACCGCTGTCGACAAGAACACAACGATCAAGGCCGACGCGACGACGAAGGGCAATGGCGGCAACATTGTCATCTGGTCCGACGAGAAGACCACCTACGCAGGCATGATCAGCGCCAAAGGCGGGCCCGAGGGCGGCAATGGCGGCAACGCGGAGGTCTCGGGAAAGGCCGTCCTCGAGTATCAGGGTCTCGTCAATCTTTCGGCACCGAAAGGCAGTTTCGGGACGCTGCTGCTCGATCCGACCAATGTCTCGATTGACGCCACCGGTGCGACGGTGGTGCCGGGAAATAACTCTCCGAACCCTTCCGTGTCCTCGATCAGCGTTGTTTCGCTCCAGGACACGCTGAACTCAGCGAGCGTCACGATCAACACATTCGCTACCGGAACAGACCTCGGCGACATTAGCGTGAATGTTCCGATTACCTGGCTGTCGGGTACCACCCTCACGCTGCAGGCGGACAACAACATCATTATCAACCAGGACATCACCGCTACGGCCGGTGGCTTGAGCCTGCAGGCAGGCGGCTTGATCACTACACCAACTGCTCCGCTTGGAGCGATCAAAGTCGGCACATTCATCCTGCAGGGCGGAAACTGGGAGCAGAATACGGCCAATCTTCCGGCCTTCACCGCCAGCGATTTTCGAATCGAAACAAGTGAGTCCGGCAACGCCGCAGGGAGCTTTCTGAGAGTCCTCGGCGGCGACGGATCAGTAGGAGCTCCTTATCAAATCACCGACGTCTATGGCCTCCAGGGCATTGCGACGCGAGGTGATTATCTCGCCGCAAGTTATGTGCTTACTAATGACATCGATGCAACTGGGACAGGGAACTGGAACCCAGTCCCTGAACAGCCCGGCGCATTTAGCGGTTTCCTCCCTATCGGCGGAAACATTGTGGGCGACCAAGCGCCCTTTTCAGGAAACTTCAACGGCGCTGGTCATGTTATAAGCGGACTGACAATCGGAAGACCCGGTGACCTGAACGTCGGCTTGTTCGGGCAAACCGAGTCTTCTGAGACTGGGTCGAATAACATCCAAGCTGTTACGCTTTCCGGTGTCAGCATCGTTGGCGGAGCGACCACTGGGGCCCTAATCGGGACCAACAATGGAAGCATCATTACTAACGTACATGCTTCAGGGTCCGTCACCGGAACTGTGGATCAACGGGGCACCAGCAGCTCTGCGCAGGTGACCGTTGGTGGATTAGTGGGCAACAACGCAGGAACCATCAGTCGATCGGGTTATGGCGCGCTTTCTGGTATCGGAACGTCGGGTGACACAGTTCGAGGCGTGGCATTTGCGGACGAAGGCTCGGCATCGGTGACGGTCGGAGGACTTGTCGGCATCAATTTAGGAGCAATCAATCAGACGTTCACACGAGCGACGATTTCCAGTTCAGCCAATTCAACAGGAGGCCCGGCAGTAACCATCATTCAAGGTGGTCTAGCTGGTTCGAACGAAGCTGGGACTGTCCAGCAATCGTACTCGCAGAGTGATATTCCAGCTGGCATTTTGAATGGTGCCCCTGTCCTGACCAGAGGCGGCCTTGTCGGTGCGAACAGCGGCATCATTGAAGAGGCATACGCGAGCGGTGCTGTACCCTTTGACACAGTTGGTTCGGGCAATCCGACACAAATCGTGGGTGGTCTCGTTGGCACGAACGAAAATTTGAGTTCAAGCGTCACGCGATCTTTCTGGGACACGACAGCAACAGGCAGAAGCGCTGGGTTTGGAACAAACCAGGGGACCTTTGAAGCCACATCATTGACGACCGAGCAACTCACGACTGCAACTACATTCGTCCCATTGGCGCGCGCGCAAGGGTGGAACTTCGAGACCACTTGGGCTCCTCCGGACGGGTTGTACTATCCTGAGCTTTATGCGGTCTCACCGGTGATTCGGGTCATTCCAGGAGATGTGTCCCGTCAATACGGACAGCCGAATCCGGCGCTTCCCGTAATCGCCAGTTTCGGCGGCCCGTCGAGTTTCGTATTCGGACCGCCGGGAGATGTCGTGAATCCGTCGGGCGCCCTCGCGACCTCAGCGACAACGAACAGTGCTGTGGGGATCTATCCAATAACGGCGCCGATTGACCCGACGACCGGAGCGCCACTCATCATCAGCGCGCTCGGCGTGCCTTATCGCGTGGTCGTCACAGGTCCGGACGGTGCGTCGGCAGCGAGCCCAACTCTCACGGTGACCCCGGCTCCGCTCACGATTGTCGCCAACAATCAGATCAAGCCGTTTGGCACTAACTTGGTATTCACCGGCAGTGAGTTCACACCGGTCGGCCTAGTGAATGGCGATCAGATTTCGTCCGTGGCGTTCTCTAGTCCCGGCAGCGGCAGCGCGGCATTCTTCGGCCTTTACCCAATCTTTGTCGGCGATGCGCAGGGCGACATCGCCAACTATAACGTCACCTACGTTCCCGGCACACTGATCGTCGGGCCGAATCCCGCTATTGCTGCGGAAGCGGGCCGTGGCACCAATCTTGTCTCAAATCTGCCGACCACTATCCCGATTACGTGGAACCCACCAGACACGATCGTTATCGAGGACAGTGGCGGCGGTAGCGGCGGAAGTGGTGGGGGCGGGGGTGGTGGCCCGACGCTCGGGACGGGACTCGGGACGATCACGCGCGATGCTGCTCTTGCGACCTTGGCGTTCGTCGAGCAGGTGTCGGCAGAGCTTCAGCAACGTATTGCCGAGTGCGAGAATCGTCTCGACCGTCGGGAGATCGATGCCAAAGGATACTCGTCTTGCGTCGGCGATGCTCTCGAGCGCTACGCCCGAGATCTCGATAGTCGGGTGGTCGAGCTGCCACCACCGTTCCGCGGTATTGCCGCAACGATCAGGCAGACGGCCCAGCGTGTCCGCGTGGCTCGCACAGTGCAGGAAGCTCGCGCGGCCGTCCGGGTTGCTATTTCGGTGGTCCGCAAGGCAATTGCACTACTGCGAGCGGATGATGAACCAGCGATCGCTCGCATCCAGATCCAGCAAGGGGCAAGTCCAACTCGAGCACGCGCTGAGGCAAAGGAGGTAGCAAGGATTCGGGCGCGGCAGGGCGCGGCAATCGCTTCCAGCCTCGAAATGGTTGAAGCAAGGCTCACAAAAGCTGTTGGCCTCTAATTGCGTCACGTGACTTCCTTGATCATTTTCTACCTCCGTTCGACCAGCGTGTCGCTGGAACAGAACCGTAAAGGCCGGGGGCGATAGCACTAAACCACTGCACTGATGGTCATAGTGGGAGGGCTCTATGGCTCTGAAGGCGCGCAGCAGGATAAGCTCGCGGCACAGCATGTTCATCCAGTCGGACGATATCTATCTCGACATATCGAGTACTTCCTGGATGGAAGTTGCAAGGGAGCCGTTAGGTCGCAAGATTCGCGAACCTGCAGCCAGCAACAAGTTGGTGGACGAATGCCGCAATCAGCTGGCCCTGACCCGAAAAACGGAGGAGCTCTCGCAAAAGGCTGCACAACTTGAAACGAACGTAGTGTTGCATCGCACTAACAACGGCAGCAGGGGTCACGCGCTATGGGCCTCTTGACAAAGGGCTCGAAGACCCAAACGCAATCCTCGGACGTATGAAGGAAAGACGCTTAATGATCGTCACGGAAGAGGTGTAACATCGGGCCGAGCAGATCATCGTGAGGTGGTGCACGACGGATGACGGCCCATGGCGGCCGGCGCACTTAACCCCGGTGCAGCTAGAGCAACGGCGACTGGCGGCAGACGCGCTGTTGCACCAGAGGCGGTTAACGTCGGCTCAGGGGTTACCCTGTTGGAGCAATTTGATCCGGTGGATACTGAATCTGGCAGAGTGATCCCGTAGGTAACTGAATACGTTCGATTATCGAACTTGCGCTGGGTCGAGCGGCGGCGCACCGGCAAACTTCATCCAGTATCAGAATTTCTGCTAATGTGGCCGCCACACCACCTGCCCGATATGCCCGAGACATTTCGACAGGTCTATATCGCACCAGAGATGGTAACCATGCTGTCGTGCCTCGGCCGAGAAAACATAGTCTTCCCCGAGAGTTTCCCCTCGCTCCTCGTCGATGGCGAACCGGAAGACGGGTGGGCGGAACGCCTCGAAGACACCGAGCCGCACGAGAAGGCAACCGGTCGGAAGATAGGACATCTCGACCAGACCGCTGTCGTAATCACCGGCCTTCGGCTCGAGTGTTGCACCGAGCATGTCGTTGGGGGCTGTGCGCCGGCGATAGGTCGCGCCAACGATATCGTGGCCGTGACCCAGGAGGCGCTTCAGCGTATCGGGCGGAAAAATCAGGTCCGAGTCGAGGAAGAGCAGCCATTCGGCCTCGAGTTCCTGAGATGCCTTGACGATCTGGTTCCTTGCCGTGGGAAGGACGGAGTTCTTGCCGTTCAAAATGACGAGATCCAGGTCCCTCGTTGCATAAGCCATGAGGGCAAGGCTCATGGCGAAATCCGCGTGCACCATATCGAAGGATGGAATCCCGATCGCGACGCGCGTCATGCATTCTCCTGTCGAGGATGAGAGAGGATCTCGTGCCCGCCCCGATCATGGCGGAACAAGTGATCCCCGCCATATCCGATATCCGTTTCCTTCGCTTGAAGATCGATGCTCGAGAGGCAGGCCTGCACGGGGCCGGAGCTATCGTACAGGCTGATCAGGAGGGGGTTCTCACTCGACCTTGCCGATCCTTTGCACGGCGGAGATCAATCGGGCGCTGTCGTTTTGGACGAACCGGGCGAAGTCGGGAGCATCCTGATAGGCCGGCGGGCTTCCAGCCTTTTCGAACGTGCCGGAGACGTCCGGGTTCTTGAGCGCCTGGCCCATCGATTCTCTCAGTCGGGTCATGATCGGTTCGGGAAGATTGCGCGGCGCGAACAGGCCGGCCCAGATGTAGAACTCGACGTCCGAATATCCGAGTTCCTTAAAGGTAGGCAGGTCCGGGAAGCTCGCAGTCCTTTGCGCTCCCCAGTTCGCCAAGACTCGCATGGCGCCCGAGTCCACATGCGGCTTCAGCACGCCGGGCGCGGAGGCGAGCGCCTGGATCTGGCCGGAGAGGAGGCCCGTGACGGCAGGGCCTGCTCCACGGTAGGGCACATGAAGGAGCTTGATGCCGGCCTGGTTCGCGAACATTTCCATCGCGACGTGGAGTGTGCCGTAAGGTCCCGACGAGCCGTAAGGAATCGCTCCGGGCCGTGCCTTTGCATCCGCCACGAAGTCCTGCAGGGTTTTCCAGGGTGCACTCGCCGGAACGGCCAGGAGGGTGGGGTCCGCCAGGACCCGAGCGACCGGCGCCAACTGGCTCACTTCGTAAGAGGGCTGTCGTCCGAACAATCTGTCGGCTTCGGGCAGCACTGCCAGGGACGACAGGGTCATCAGCAGCGTGTAGCCATCCGGTTCCGCCTTCGCGACCGCAGCGTTTCCGACGGCACCGCCCGCGCCCCCGCGGTTTTCGACAATGACCGGTTGTCCCAGGATCTTCTCGAGCGCGGCAGCGACCGGCCTTGCCGCGAGATCTGCTTGGCCGCCAGGTGGGAACGGGACGATCATCGTGATGGTCCGTGTCGGCCAGGTCTGCTGCGCGAAGGCGCCCGTTCGCTCGAGTGCGGCGAGCCCGGGCACCATCGCGAGGCCTTTCATGAAGGTGCGGCGTTTCATCGTTGTCCTCCCTTGTGATTATGCTTCCGTCGGGCTCAGGCGACGGGATTCTCTAGCGCCCCGATGCCTGTCACCTCGATCCGCACGACATCATCTGGTTTCAGGAATTTGGGCGGCGAGAAGCCGAGCCCGACCCCGGCAGGCGTGCCGGTCGCGATCAAGTCACCCGGCTCGAGAGTAATCCGAGCCGAGATCGTCTCGATGAGGGTCGGGATGTCGAAAATCAGGTCAGAAAGGGGAGCTTCCTGGCGGAGCTCACCATTCACCCAAGTGCGCAATTCCAAGGCCGTCGGATCAGGGACTTCGTCGTTCGTGAGGATCGCCGGTCCCATCGGGCAGAAGCCGTCGATGCCCTTTCCGAGCAGCCATTGACGATGCCGCTCCTGCAGGGTTCGCGCCGTCACATCGTTGATGATCGTATAGCCGAACACATGCGACAGGGCGCTGGACTTGCTGATGCCACGCCCTCCCTTGCCGATCACGATCGTAAGCTCGCCCTCGTAATCGACGGATGAGGTCGGATCGAGATACGATGGGATCGGTTCATGGGGCCCGATCACCGCGGATGGCGGCTTCGAGAAGATGACGGGCACTTCGGGCACGACTTCCTTCGCGCTCGCATCATAGCCGCTATTCGCGAATTCCTTGGCATGCGCGTGATAGTTCTTCCCGACGCAGAAGATATTCCGCGGAGGCCGGGGGAGGGGGGCCTTAAGCTTCACATCCTCCACCCGCATCCGTCTTGCGCCCCGAACTGCCTTGTCGAGAACCTCGAATGACACGCCGCTGGCAAGCAGGTCGAGCATGGTCCGCGGGAGTGATGCATCGGCTACGGCGAGGTCTACGATCTCACCGTCTCCCACCAGAACGCCGATGCGAGTGCCATTACCATCCTGAAATGTCACAAGTCTCATGTTCGTTCCTCGTTCGCGCTTTTGAAGTTGGTTCATGAATGGGCGTGCGGTGAAACACACGCCTGTAGGGTGTCTCTACCGGGGTGAGGCCTCAGGCATGAGGCGACGTATAGACGGGTTCCGGCTGCGCAAAGAAGGCGTGCAGGATGTGATACACCATCATGTAGTTCTTCTGCTGAAATGACGCGTGGGCGATTCCCGGCATCACGCTGAACTGCTTGTCCGGGTTGGGAAGCCGCGTGAAAAACTCGATGAGATCTCCGAAGCTCGCGATGCCGTCGAACTCGCCGCGGATGATGATCGTCGGCATCGTGATCTTCTCGGGACTGACCACGGGCAGTTTCGAGCACATGTCGACATAGGTTCCGGTCGGCACGGAATCGTCGAGCGACAGTATGGCCTTTGCAAAGGCCTCGACGACCCGATCGTCCGCCGTTCCTGGATGGTCGCGGGTGAAGATGCTCCTGACGAAATTCATATCGATGGGCCGGCGGTTCTTCGCCTGGTACTCCGGCAGTTTCTTGGTGCGTTCCGCCAGCGTCGGACTGCCCTGGCCGGTCCACACAAAGGCATCGAGTGCAAGCCGCTTGACGCGCTCGGGATGGCGCTCGGCGAAGAGTGCGGCGCGGAGGGCCCCCGAGGAGATCCCGTAGACGAGCAGGGGGCCACAGTTCCGCGTGCGGAGGATATAATCGGAGGCCGCAGAGAGGTCATCCGCACCATTTGCGATGTCGCAGTTGATATTCCTGTGCTTGTCCGATCGGCCATAGCCCTCCATGTCGACACACCAGGTGTCGAATCCCTTGCTTACGAACCAGTCCATCACCGACGAATAGGGGCGCCCCTCGACCTGCAGGTCGAAAGTCGGCTGTGAAGCCATTGACGACCCGTGCACGAAGAGGATGGTTCCTTTGGGTTCGTTCTGCCGCTGGGACTTTTCGAACAGAAACAGCCTGACGTCGCCCTTGTTGGTCCAGTGCTCGCGTCCTGTCACGACGGCTTTCGTAGAGTCTTCATTCACGGCAATCTCCCTGAGTGGTTGATCTGTTCGGCTACATTCCGGTCTGCGCTCGGGTCATGCGGCCTCTGAGTGGACGAAGCCGCTGTGGCGAAGAGCGGCCGTTCCTTCTGAGCCCCCGAGCAGATCGAGGAATGCCTTTGCGTCCTCTCGATCCGACAATGTCGCGGCCTGATAGCAGGTCCAGAGCTGATAGGGCTCCGGGAACAGCCCCAGGAACGAAACCTCGGGCCGGGGCACGATTTCCGTGGCCTGGCTGACGGCGATCTCGACCTCGCCGCGAGACACGGCCGAGACGGCATCGACACCGAAGGCAAAGACACTCAGCCGATCACGTAGCCGTACTGTCAGGCCGAGTTGATCGAGCGTACGCGCGAATTGTGTCCCAGCCGTTGCGCCTCGGGCCGGGTCGGCATAGCCGATGGAGTGTGCGTTGAGCAGGAGGTCGCGAAAGCTTTCCGGCGTTGCAATGTCCGTAGGTTCACGCCCTGCAGCTCCGGCAAGGCCGATGCCGGTCCGCCCAAGATCACGCGTCACGCGCAAAGTTCTGGGCAAAGCCTCGTCGACCACCCGCATGGCCGTATCGCTGAGGATCAGGATATCCGCCGGCTCGCCCTGCAAGGCGCGGTCGCGAAGTGCGCCAACCGTATCGAACGTGACATCCAGCATCTGCCCAAAGCGTGATTGGTGAAGAGGAGCGAGAGTCGAGACGACGGCTTTCGCCGCACCGGCAGCAAGCACACGAAGAGGTACGCGACGTTCGGGCAGATCATTTGGCAACGCTGTCTCCTGGAGTTACATCATGAGCCGAGTCGAGACCCAAGGGCATCGTGAAGGCGAGTGAACTTCGCGAGGTCGCAGTCGACAGAACTCGAATTGACGGCCTCCTGCGCTCTGGTAATTCCGGTCGGATCAGGGGAATCTCGGCGGAAGTCGATGCGTATGGGCGTTCGTCGAACAAGCAAGGAGCCAGCAGCCGGGTCATGACCCCTGGATTCGTCTTCGTCATCGGGCTCGTGGTTCTCGGCACCTCCTTCCTTTCCGGCATCTTCGGAATGGCGGGCGGCATGATCCTGATGGGTCTTCTGCTGATGCTGATGTCCGTTCCCGCTGCGATGATTCTCCATGGAATCACGCAGGCGGCCTCGAACGGGTGGCGCGCGTTCCTCTGGCGCGCCTATGTCGATTGGGCAATCCTCGCCCGCTACGGAGTGGGATCGGCGATCGCGTTCGGCCTTTTCATGGCCGTGCAATTCGTCCCTGACCGCGCGCTCGTCTTCATCCTGATGGGATTGATGCCGTTTCTGATTGCGGCGTTGCCCCATCGGTTCTCGCCGAGGGCGGATCGGCCCCTGGGAGCGGAGGCCTGCGGATTCATCGGCACGGCGTTGCAGCTTCTCTCCGGCGTCTCGGGGCCGGCTCTCGACATCTTCTTTGTCCGGACTCTGCTCGACCGGCGTTCGGTGGTGGCGACGAAGGCTGTCTGCCAAGTTGCCACGCACCTGATCAAGCTCGTCTACTTCGGGGGAGTCATCAGCGGTAACATCGCCGAGACCGGCTGGCCCGTGCTCGGTATTTCGGTCGCCACGGCCCTCGCGGGGACGAGCCTCAGCAGGGCCATTCTGGAGCGGCTGACGGACGTCCAGTTCCGTCTCTGGACGCAGAGACTCGTCCTGGCGGTCGGAGCGGTATATCTCATTCAGGGTCTGGCGGCCTTCGCGGGCGGCTGAGCGGGTGGGTGCTCCGCCGCTTTGGTGAAGGATCGCCTTTCGTCGCGCTGCGAGGTGGAGATGATCAGTCGCCGGCTTGGACCCACGGGTCTTCGCGTGTCCGCCATCGGACTCGGCTGTTCGGGAATGACTTCGGATTACGGTGTGCCTGATGATGTGGAATCGACCGCCACGATCCACCGTGCGATTGAGCTCGGGATCACCCTGTTCGATACCTCGGATGCTTACGGTGCCGGACGGAACGAGGAGCTTCTCGGGGCGGCGATACGCGACCGTCGAAATCGCCTGATGATCTGCACGAAGTTCGGCAATATTCGTGGACCGAACGGCGAGCGAGGCGGCACCAATGGACGACCGGATTATGTGCCGGTCGCCTGCGAGCGGAGTCTCCGCCGGCTCGGAATGGACGTGATCGACCTCTATTACATCCACCGGATCGATCCGACCGTTCCCATCGAGGACACGGTCGGGGCCATGGCTCGTCTCGTCGACCAGGGCAAGGTGCGGTTTCTCGGCCTCTGCGAGGCTGGCGCGAATACGATCAGACGCGCACACCGCGTCCACCCGATCAGCGCGCTTCAGACCGAATATTCGCTGTGGTCGCGGGACGTGGAAGCCGAAATCCTTCCCTTGCTGCGCGAACTTGGGATCGGGCTGGTTCCCTACAGTCCGCTCGGCCGCGGTTTCCTCACGGGGAGCTTTCGAAGTCGCCAAGACCTCATTCCCACGGATCGAAGGCACGCCCATCCCCGATTCCAGGAGGGCAATTTCGAGCGCAATCTCGCTCTCCTCGAGCCGCTGGCCAGGATCGCCTCGGCGAATGGGTGTTCTCCGGCTCAGGTGGTGCTCGCCTGGTTGCTTTCCCGCGACGAAGATCTTGTGCCCATCCCGGGTACAAAGCGGCGGCGATTTCTCGAGGAGAACGTGTCGGCCGTCGACGTCGCCTTGAGCGAACCCGAAATTGCGGAACTCGAGTCTGCCTTTCCGGTCGGCATTGCGGCCGGGCCTCGCTATCCGGAGGCGCAACTCAAGGGCCTGGGAATATAGATCGGCGGGAGCACGCCTCGTCATAACCCCAGGCGCTTCATCTGTGGTTCCGGATAGCGGGTGCCCGCAGCGATGCCCGGCGGGAAGGCTCGTGCGAGTTCCGCGAGACTTCGGTCCGACAATGCGATGTCGGCGGCCGACACGTTCTCCTCCAGCCAGCGCCTCTGCTTCGTGCCGGGGAGCGGCACGATGAAATCGCGCTGCGCGAGCAGCCAGGCAATGGCCACCTGCGCTGGCGTGCAGCGTTCCCGGGCCGCGACGGCGCGGATTGTGTCGAGGAGAGCCAGATTCCGTTGCAGATTTTCGCCCTGGAACCGCGGCATGTCTCTGCGCCGGTCGTCGGGCCCCAGAGAGTCCAGCCCCTCGACCGTTCCGGTCAGGAAGCCCCGACCGAGTGGCGCATAGGCGACATAGCCGATCCCAAGCTCCTCGCAGGTCAGGATCAGGTCCTGCTCGGCATCGCGGGTCCAGAGCGAATATTCGGTCTGAAGCGCTGAAATCGGATGGGTCGCGTGCGCGCGTCGCAGCGTTTCGACACCGGCTTCGGAAATCCCGAGGGCCCGAACTTTTCCCTGCTCCACCAGTCGCGCCATCGCGCCGACCGTGTCCTCGATCGGCACGGTGGGATCCACGCGGTGGATGTAATAGAGATCGATGACGTTCGTGCCGAGGCGGCGCAGGCTGGCCTCGCAGGCCGCGGTCACATATTCGGGCCGACCGTCGACAGCCGTCCGGCCGTCCGGGTGCCGGATATTCCCGAACTTGGTGGCCAGAATGACCTTGTCTCGAAACCCCTGCAGGGCGCGGCCAACGAGGTCTTCATTCGTTCCGAAGCCGTAGGCATCCGACGTATCGATCAGATTGATCCCGAGTTCTACGGCGCGGCGGAGCGTGGCGATCGCCTCGGGTTCGCTCGGCTCGCCGTAGATGGGCGTCATACTCATGCAGCCGAGCCCGATGGCGGATACTTCGAGATCTCCCAGATAGCGCCTCTTCATCTCACGATCTCCCGACCATGATCGGCTTCGGAGTCGGGCCGAGGCGGATCCGGATGATCACGCCGGACTCCGGCTCGGGATGAGTCCTCCGAGGCAGATTCCGGATCTTCGAAATGCTGCTGCTTCAGCAGGTTGCGCTCGACGGAGCGCAGGTGGGTGCGCATGGCCCCTGCCGCTTTCAGCATGTCGCGATTCTCGATCGCATCGACGATCGCTTCGTGCTCGGCGAAGCTGTGGTGGTCCGCAGCCGGGCGAACGGGGTGAGCCCGCAAGCGCCCCCAGGTCACCGCCTGGCGAACTGCGCTCAAAGTATCGAAGAGGCCAAGCAGCAGACTGTTCTGAGTGGCCTCTGCGACGAGGCGGTGCAGACGTCCGTCGTAGCTCTCGTATTGACGCCAGGTCGCCGCGCGCCGCGATTTTGCGATATAGCCCCGCATATCGGCGATCTGAGCCGGTGTGGCGTTCAGAGCGGCCATTCGGGCTAGTTCCGGCTCTATGGCGAGCCGGGCATTCATGACTTCGGCTGGATTGGTGCGGCGCGCCATGGCGGCCGCATCCAGGGCGGCGTCAGCAGGACGACTGCCGAGAAAGGTTCCCTTTCCGACGTGGCGCCAGACCTGGCCTTCTGCGGCGAGCGTCGCAAGCGCCTTCCGGAGCTCACCGCGCGTGAAACCGAGCGCCATGGCGAGTTCCCGCTCGGGTGGGAGCCGCTCGGTGCCGCCGAGTTGTGCTTGCGCGAGATAAGCCCGCAAGCGCACCAGCACGCCGCTGTTCTCCGATTCTTCCGCCGCCATTTCAGGTGACCATTTGCGAATTGGTTCGGTCATGCCGCCAACGAGCATGACCTTGACACAGGCAGACTTGTGCTGATCAATGTCAACCAAGACGCGATTGGTTTCAAGACGGGTGAATGGGACGTGCTTGGTCCTGGCTCATTCCTTGGGCATTGAAATTTCGAAGGAGCTCGGTCCGAAGTCTGAGTGCTGTTTTCGCGGGTAGCGAGGAAACCCTCCTGTGCATGCAGGCAGGTGGCGTGATGCTCGTGCTAGGCTACCCGGATACTCTTCTGCGAATGGAGACGCCAGACCGTTCGCGATGGGGCCGTCCTCACTGTGTCGAAGATCCCAGGTGATCCTCGATCCAGGGGCAGCATGACATGAATGCGGCGGCAAAGATCGCTCGCACATCGAAGGGAGAGAGACATGATCACAACGACCTTGTCACGTCGTGGATTCCTCGCGGGAGCGGCTGCAACGACCGGCCTTCTGGCCAGTGGAACGCTTGGCTTGGCTCAAGGCTATCCCGAACGCAATTTCCGTGTGATCATTCCGACAGGGCAGGGCGGCGGCGCAGAGCGGCTTGCGCGTGCTTTCGACGATGCCTGGTCGAAGCTCCTCGGCCGGAAATTCGAGTATTCCTTCCATCCCGGTGCCGCGGGGCAAATTGGTTACGAACTCTTCGTGAAGCGGAACCCTCGGGATGGCTATAACATGCTCTTCGGGAATATGGGTCCCGAGATGATCATGTACGCGGTCCAGAAGCCCGATTACAAGTTCCCGGAGGACTACATCTACTTCAGCCGCATGGACATCGACGACAGCTGTATTTTCGTGAAGCGGGACTCGCCTCTCAACGATGCGAAGGCGATCGTGGAGGCGGCGAAGAAGAAACCGCTGAATGTCGCAGTCAGCCGGATCCCTCACCCAGCCTCGATCGGGATGCTCGCGCTCGGAGAGGCTACCGGCGCGCAGTTCAACCTCATCCCATATGGCGGCGGGAATCCCACTTACATTGCTGTTCTGAATGGCGAGGCGGATATCGGAGCGCTTCCCATAGCCGGCGTTCTCGCGCTCAGCGATCGTCTCAAGGTGGTTGGCGTCTTCAACAGAGAAAATATCTTTGCCGCCGATACCGAGAACGCACCAACGATCAACGCAACGTTCGGCACGAACATTCCTGACCTCTACTCATCCAGAGCCTGGGCAGTTCACACGGAATGGGCCGACGCCCATCCGGCCGACTTCGACAAACTGCAGAAGACATCGGAGCAGGCTCATCAGGATCCTGTCTTCAGGGACGCGTTCGAGAAGTCTGGTGCGCCCGTTCGGGCGCTCAAATACGGTGACCGCAAGACCTGCACGGAATATGCAACCGCTATGGTTGACCTCGCCAAGCGGTACGAGAAGGTGCTGAGCGCGAGCAAATAGAGCGGAATCGAGCGTTCCATGAGCGGACCCGAAACGAACCCGATAACCGAGGAGAGCAGGCCAGGGCTCGGAGCCGACCTCATTATCCCGGCTCTCGCCGCAGCGTTTACGATCTACTACTTGGTCTCGACTTCCGGACTTGTATGGGAGGCCCGCGCCACCGGCACACTCATCGGCGTGTGCCTGCTGGTGCTGACTTTCCTGCAAATCCTGAAAGTGGTGGTGCAGGCCCGTTCGGGTCGCGCTACGCTCGGTTTTGGGTCACTCTTCGAACGCTCGACAGTTCAATCCCAGCGTCTTGCAATCCTGCTCATCCTGATCGTTTTCGTCGCGGTGATTCCCTGGCTCGGCACGACCCTGGGTTTATTCCTCGTCATGATGGCATCGATGTGGGTGCTCGGCGTCCGCGAATGGCGAACGCTCATAGGTATCGCTTTCGCGGTTGCTGCAACGGTCTATATCCTTTTCATTGCGCTTCTTGACTCACGCCTGCCGACCGGGCTGGTCGAGCGACTGCTCTCTTCACTTCTCGGATGAGGTGGCGCCGGTCATGGTTTGGACGGAGTGCACTTTGCCGAACCGATGATCAACGCGTTCGCGCTAGATCGGGATTCACATCAATCCTGCTCAATCGGCTAGCCCGACCCTGGTTCTCGCCAACACAATCTGTGTCGTCACGACGCAACACAATTGAAGGGCCTGCCGCATGACCACCGTAACGCTCTCCAGAAACCTGCGTCGCGTGGCCCATCTCGATCTCCCCGGCGGCGGACAGGTCGTGGTGCAGGGTGGATACGCCTATGTCGGGCATATGAAGCCGCCTCACGGGACCAGCATCATCGACGTCCGTGATCCCGCAAATCCGCGGCTCGCAACGACGCTCGAACTCTCCGACGACCGCTCCCATACCCACAAGGTCCGCGTGGTCGGCGACATCATGATTGCGAATGTCGAGCAGAATGATCGACATGCTCTGAGGAGAGGGCAGGCGCTTCGACAGGTGGAGGCGAAGCTGCGGGCAGAGAGCGGGCGGGAGCCTAGCGACGCGGAACTCGCGACGGTCCTGAATGTACCCGAGAATCTCCTCCCGCGCCTTCGCCACACCCTCGAGCACGGTTATCGCGATGGTGGGTTCCGGGTCTTCGATGTGTCGGACAAGACGCGTCCGCGGGAACTCGCCTATGTGCAGACATATGGCGTCGGAGTGCACCGCTTCGACATGGATGGGCGCTACGCCTACATCTCCACCGAGATGGAGGGATTTCTCGGCAATATCCTGGTTGTCTACGATATTGCCGACCCATCGCGTCCCACCGAGGTGTCGCGGTGGTGGATGCCCGGCCAGAACACGGCCAGAGGCGAGACGCCGCACTGGAAAGGGCTGTCGCACCGATTGCATCATGCAATGAGGTTTGGAGACGAGCTCTGGGCTGCCGTCTGGTATGCGGGCATCCGCGTCATCGATGCCCGCGACATCACGAATCTGAGGACTGCGGGCGAGTTCAACTACCACCCGCCCTTCCCGGAGCCGACGCATACCGTCGTTCCAGTTCCGGTTCGCTGGCAGGGACGGCAGGTCGCGGTTGCCGTTGACGAGGAACATGACCATCGCAAGGGGCAGCTTCATGGCGGCCTTTGGTTGCTCGACGTAGAGAATCGCAGCGAGATCAAACCGCTCGGGATGTTTCATCTGAGCGAACTTGACTCGCCTTTCAGCAGGATCGGGCGCTTCGGTGCCCATCAGTTCCAAGAACATGTAAAGGGCGATCGCCTATATTGTGCCTGGTTCTCGGGTGGCCTGCGGATGATCGACATCTCGGATCCGACGGCGCCGGAGGAGATCGGATGGTTCATCCCCGAGCCTGCTTCTGGGCAGGAGAGCCCGCAGAGTAATGACGTCTACGTCGATGAGCGCGGGCTCGTCTATGTCATCGATCGGAATGTCGGCTTGGATATACTCGAACCGGTCATTTAATTCGCGTCGTCCATTGCCCGATAAATTTTGGGGTGAGGAATGCTCGTATCCAGCGCAATGATCTATGACGTATTCGTGCAATCGATATCCCTCTGGTGGGTCATCGTGCCAGGGATGCTCCTGGGCATCATCGTCGGAATCCTGCCTGGCTTCAGCGCGCAGAACACCCTCATCATTCTACTACCGCTTACGCTCGAGATGAGCATCGAGGCCGCGATGGCCTTCATGATCTCGCTGTACTGCACGACGCAACTCGGAGGCGGCATACCGGCCATCCTGTTCAACATGCCCGGTGAAGGAGGTGCCGCTGCGACGACGCTCGACGGCTATCCGATGACGAAGAAGGGCCAGGCACAGCAGGCCCTCGTCCTGTGCTTCGCCGCCTCGGCCTTCGGAGGTCTCATCACGACAATTGGCGCGATGGTGCTTCTGCCGGCCCTTGGTCAACTCGGCTTCTACTTCAGAAGCGTCGAGATGGTCGTAGTCACGGTGTTCGGACTCACGCTGATTGCCGCGATTGCGGCCAAGGACATGGTCAGGGGTCTCATTGCCGGAGCCCTTGGGCTCATGATCGGCGCCGTAGGAGCGGATCCGATCTTCGGAACAGGCCGCGCAACCTTTGGAATGCTCGAACTGTATGACGGGGTGCCGATGATCCCCGTGCTGATCGGCCTTTTCGCGATCTCCGAAGCGTTCGTGATGATCGAGCACGAAACGATCGTGGACACGGCAGACCTGTCGGCAGCAAAAAGCGCCCGATGGAGCGACACGCTCGAAGGGTTGGTGATGACCGCCCGGTACTGGTGGCAGACCGTCTGGACGTCCATAATAGGCCTGATCATCGGCATTCTGCCGGGTGCCGGTTCAACGATTGCCGCGTTCCTCGCCTATCACTATTCCAAGGCCTGTTCCAAGACGCCGGAACTCTACGGGACGGGGCACCCGCCGGGGGTGATCGCTCCTGAATCGGCGAACAATGGCGTAACCTCCGGAACCCTGGTTCCAGTCCTGGCTCTCGGGATACCGGGTGGTACGACGGGCGCGATCATGATGGTCGTTCTCACCTACCAGGGAGTGCTTCTGGGGCCCCGGTTGTTCATCGAGCGTCCGGAACTCGTCTACTCGATCTACATGCAGATGCTGGTCTGCTACTGCTTCATGACGCTCATGATCCTGCCCCTGGCCCGGTACATGAGCCGGGTCGTCTGGGTCCCGACACGCTTCCTGGTCCCGCTCATTCTCTCAATGATCACGATCGCGGCATTCTCGGAGCGTGAATACATCTTCGACATGGGCCTGGCTCTCTTCTTCGGCGTGATCGGTTACATTGCGCGGAAGACCCAGTACGAAGTCACGGCTATTCTTGTCGGTGTGATCATGGGTCCGCTGTTCGAGCAGTACCTGCTTCGCTCGCTGCGCGTCGCCCAGGGCGATCTCACGGTCCTTTTCTCATCGACTCTCGGAAACCTGCTCTGGCTCATGGTGATTGCGACATTGGTGCTTCCATGGCTTCGGAACCGCCGGAAGGAGGGTGTCCTCGCCCGCACGGTTCAGGCCGGATACGAGTGACGTGACGAGGGCCGCCCGGTTGATGTGACAGGGCGCCCAGGCCGGCTCCTGAATTTTCAGGGGCCCTTTACCGCGAAGTCTGGTCAGACAGATGCCTCTCGAGGGCGAGAGCACTTGGCTGGCGGTACCGGCTCAATTTGAGAGAAGCAGTGGAACAGGGCACTTCTTCAGGAGAGATTGAGTCACACCTCCGAGGACCATCTGGCGCAGACGGTGGTGGACGTAAGCGCCCATCACGATCAAGTCGGCTTGGGAGAGAGCTGCCCGCCTGCGCAGCGTCTCCGCCACATCGCCGTTCTCGACGTCGAGCTCGATTACTGAGACGCTTACGCCGTGCCGTACGAGATGCGGAGCGACTTCCGCGCCGGGGACGCTCGTGCTGAGGTCCTTCTCGCCGGAAATGGAGACGAGTTCGACCTCTTCGGCCGCCTGCAGGAAGGGGAGGGCGTCATTCATGGCCCTTGCAGCCTTGGCGCTTCCGTCCCAGGCCACGATGACACGCCTGGTGCTGAAGGTGTCGCGACCCGGTGGAACCACGATCAGGGGACGGCCACTCTCGAACAGCATTTGCTCAATGAGACCGCGATCGAGAGCGATCGCGATCGGCTCCGCATCCAGTACCGTCAGGTCGTGGACCCTGGCTTGCGCCGTAAAGGATCGAAGCAGATCCGGGTAGGTGAGCTGGGGAGCCTCCGAGGTGGAGAGCACCCCCTCCGCCTCGGCGTCTCGGCGGGCTTTGTCCGCGGCCGCTTCTGCGAGCGCCCGAAGCCTCTGATTTTCGGCGGCAACGAGCCCCGCGGCAAATCTGCTCACGAAGGCTTGCGTCACGACGAGCTTGAGGGCCGCAGCCTGGATCGTCGCGTGAGCCCCGGCCTCTCGAGCAAGGGTAATTCCGTAACGCATGGCCGACGAGACCTCCCTCTCGTTGCCTTCCTCGGTGACCCCAATGAGGACACTCTTGATCTGCTGCAGCATACCGACCTTCTCCTTGCGTTCGCTGGCAGTCTAGCGGCGCAGCCGCGCCCAGCTTTGATCGATATCAAGAAGCCCGTCGGGGCGGTTCGCATCCTGCCCAGGATGGGCTGCGCTGCCGGTTAGCAGACATTCCAAAGCCACGCCTTCCCGGGCGAGAGGCTCGCCGACTTTTCTGGCCTTGTCGAATCCCCACCGCCCGAGAGCGCTCTACGTCTTTCCTGTGCTTCCACCGGAAGCGCCGGAGAGGCCCGCGCCGAGAGCGCGGGCGAGTAGGGAGGTGAGGATGAGTGGAGCGAAAGCCCTCGGGATTGCCGCGTCGGCGGCCCTCGTGTTGTCGGTAGCCGGTAGTATCGCGCAGGCCCAGGACAGTGCCGGCGCCGCGAACATGACATTCTTCGTAACCAGTGTGGGTTCAGGAAAGGGAGCCGACCTCGGCGGTCTCGAGGGTGCGGATCGCCATTGCCAAAATCTCGCCCAGGCCGTGGGAGCGGGCGGGAAGACCTGGCGCGCCTATTTGTCCACCCAGGCAACAGGCGGCGGCACGGCCGTGAACGCGCGGGATCGTATCGGGCGGGGACCCTGGCAGAATGCCAAGGGCGTCGTCATCGCGAAGGATGTGGCCGAGCTGCACGGCGCCAACAACCTCACGAAGCAAACGGCGATCACCGAGAAGGGCGAGATTGTCAAAGGACGTGGCGACACGCCCAACACGCATGACATCCTAACGGGATCTCAGCCCGACGGGACGGCCTTCGCGGCCGGCGAGGACCGTACCTGCGGGAACTGGACGAAGAGCGGCACGGAGGGAGCCGCCATGGTGGGTCATCACGATCGGATCGGCCTCGACGAGCAGCCGCCGGCGAAGTCGTGGAATTCGTCGCATTCGACCCGCGGTGGGTGCAGCCAGGAGGCGCTTCGCGGCACGGGCGGGGCCGGCTTGCTCTACTGCTTTGCCGCCAACTGACGGGAGCGAGGCAGCTTCGGCGATATCAATTGATTGCAATGCGGGCGGACAGGCTGACGCCTGTCCGCCCCAGGCGGCTCGAACGTTCCAACTGCCACGAAATCGACCAAGATTTCCCCCCAAGGTGCCGGGCTCACCCGTCGTTCATGAACGCGACGCTAACGTGACCGCCCCCGAATTCTCGAGCCCAATAGCGGAATGAGATCCCCGGAAATCACGCGCGAGGAGGAAGCCGCCCTTGCCGCCCTCGAGCCGCGCCTCGGACGGTTGCACGTCCGGCAGCGGCTCGGGCTGGAGCACGATTTCGAGGCGCAGGTCTTTCGAGAGGGCACGCATTTCTTTCACGTAGAGAACTGGTACTCTTTCCATGGCCTGATCCGCGGGAGCCTGCGTTTGACCGGCCTCCACCGGCGGGGACGTCGTAACGCGCTCGATATCAAGGTTCGCACGAACGAAGTGCCGATCCGGAATCTCCCGCCGGCATTCGACGGTTTCACGCTTCTCCAGCTTTCCGACCTTCACCTGGACATGAACACCAGGTTTCTCGATGCCTTGATCGAACGCGTTCGGCCGCTGGAATACGACATCTGCGTGCTGACGGGAGATTATCGCGCCCGGACCTATGGGAAATTCGGCGCCGTCCTGGATGGGCTCGAACGCCTGCGCCCGGTCATCAAGACATCTGCCTATGCAGTGCTGGGCAACCACGACACGATCCGACTCGTGCCGCGAATGGAAGCGGTGGGGTATCAACTTCTGCTGAACGAATGGACCAAGCTGGTCCGTGATGGCGAGGCGATCTATCTCGCCGGCATCGACGATGCGCACTACTACCGCATGGAGAACTTCCATCGCGCCGCACACGACATTCCGGGTGGCGCGGTCTCGGTTCTTCTCTCGCACACCCCGGAGGCTTACAGGCATGCGGCCCATGCCGGGTTCGACCTGATGCTGTGCGGCCATACCCACGGAGGCCAGATCTGTCTGCCCGGCGGGGTCCCGGTGCTGACCGATGCCGACAGCCCACGAAAGCTTGCTCGCGGCCCGTGGAGTTATCACGGCATGCTCGGCTATACCTCCGTCGGGGCCGGCACCTCTCTCGTCGATGTGCGCCTCAACTGCCCGCCCGAGGTCACCTTGCACCGGCTTCGGCGGAGCGCCAGCCGGTGAGACACGTTCAGTAGGGGTGGTCGCGAATGCGCAGCCTGAATAGAATCCGAGAGAGCAGGATCTCCAGCACGACAAAGACTACGACCAGGACGCAGATCTCCCACCAACTCAGATTCAATGGCGCCCTGAACACCAGGAGCGGCAGGAGGGCTTCGGGGACCTGATCGAGTCCGAAGGCCTGGGCGTGCGGCGGCAGTCGAAGCCGACGCTTGATGAAGCTCGATGCGAGATCGCCGAGCATCGACGAGGCCGCAATTCCGGCGCCGATCCGCCATTCCAGCCCCAGCAGCTCTGCCGCGAGCGCCGTGCATGCGACCGAGACGATGAGGCCACGAATGGTCTTACCTCGACCGAACAGCGGCTGGCCGTCAGGCAGGATCAGACCAAGATCGAGAGGCGTCACAAGCTTCTGCCCGAGAAGCTTCTTGGTGAAGATCGGAGCACCATTGGCAATGCCGAGGAGAAGGAGAAGGACGAGATACAGTTCAAGATCGTCCATGTCGGTGAGTTGCTAGGAGACGGGGGGCCTGCGAAAGAAGTAGTGCACCTGAGTTCACAGGATGAGGGTCGATCTCGAAGACTCCTGATGGATGCGGCAGTAGGCGTATCCGCGAAGCATTGAATCGGATATGCCGGCACTGGCAGAGTCTGCAGGATGTCTTTTCCCTCGAGCCGTTTTTGCAGACGGCGAGCATCTACTCTGGCCGATAGAGCGTTATCGCTTTGGCTATCGCACCCGGCCGTTCGGTGCCGCCGCCTTACGTCGGGAGGAATGATTCCCCCTATCGGTGACTCCCGAGGCGAGGTCCACACGGGTCACAGGCGGCGTGCCAAGGAGGACTTGCTCATGGAAACGTGGCGTCAGGTTTACGACCCCTTCGGCAACACGACCCTCTCGACGATCGCGGCCGCCGTTCCGGTCGTGATCCTTCTGGGCCTGATCGCTTCGGGCAAGGTAAAGGCCCATATCGCCGCGCTGATCGCCCTCGTGGCTGCTCTCGCAGTCGCCGTATTCCTGTTCGGCATGCCGAGCAGCTTGGCCTTACGCGTCACCGCTCTCGGCGGGATGACCGGCCTGTTCCCGATCGGCTGGATTATTCTGAATGTCATCTTCCTCTACCGCCTGACAGTGGAGAAAGGCTGGTTCCAGACCCTTCAGCAATCGATTGGTGGAATTTCAACGGACCGCCGCCTGCAATTGCTTCTCATTGCTTTCTCGTTCGGCGCGTTCTTCGAGGGAGCCTCGGGCTTCGGAACCCCTGTCGCCGTGACGGGCGCGATCCTGATCGGGCTCGGCTTCTCCCCACTTGCTGCGTCCGGGCTCTCGCTCATCGCCAACACGGCCCCCGTCGCCTATGGTGCGCTCGGCACGCCGATCCAGGGCCTCGCGTCGGTCACAGGCCTGGACCCTTATCTCCTTGGCGCCATGGTGGGACGGCAACTGCCGTTCTTTTCGCTTATCGTACCGTTTTGGCTCATCTGGGCCTTTGCGGGATGGCGCGGCATGGTCCAGATCTGGCCCGCCGTCCTGGTCTGCGGCGTTTCCTTCGCGATCCCGCAGTTCCTGATTTCGAACTACGTCAACCCCTGGGTCGTCGATATCGGAGCTTCCATTATTTCGATGGTTTGTCTCGTGGGATTCCTCAGGATCTGGCAACCGACGGAGCTTTGGACGTCTCCGGCGCTGCGGACGCGCGATGAATCCGCTGCCACCATGCCGGCACCCGTCCCGCCGGCGCGCCAGGCGACCCGGAACGAAGTGATCTGGTCGTGGGTGCCCTGGATCATCCTGTCCGTCATCGTCGTGATTTGGGGAGGCCAGTGGTTCAAGAACCTGGTCAATCCGATCTTCACCTGGAACTATCCGGTTCCTGGACTGCACAACGCAATCATCAAGACGGCGCCGGTCGTCTCGAAGGATGCTCCGGAGGCGGCGGTCTTCGCCTTCACCTACTTGTCCTATACGGGGACGGGTATCCTCATCGCCGCGATAGTGGCAGGCCTCGTGATGCGCTTCTCACCGCTTCGCCTGATCCAGGCCTATGGCGAGACGTTGTGGGTGGTGCGTTATTCGCTGATCACCATTGTCGCAATGCTGGCGATTGGCACTCTCACCCGCTATTCCGGCATCGATGCGACCCTTGGACTCGCCTTCGCGGGCACGGGCGTGCTGTATCCGTTCTTCGGGACTCTGCTGGGCTGGCTCGGCGTAGCGCTGACCGGGTCGGACACTGCATCCAACGTATTGTTCGGCAATCTGCAAAGGATCACCTCTGAGAAACTTGGACTATCGCCGATCCTGATGGCGGCGGCCAATTCGTCCGGCGGTGTCATGGGCAAGATGATCGATGCCCAGTCGATCGTTGTCGCCTCGACCGCGACCAACTGGTTCGGCCATGAAGGATCGATCCTGCGGTTCGTGTTCTGGCATTCGGTGGTGCTCGCCTGCCTCGTCGGCGGCTTTATCATGCTGCAGGCCTACGTTTCTCCGTTCACGGCCATGGTCATACACCCATGATCGAAGGGGTTTCCCGCTCCGGCGCAATGGCTCGGACCATGTAGCTCGTGGTCCAGTAGCCTCGGAGCTTTCAGCCAAAGACGGGTGGTCAACTGGGCGGAATCCGAAGCATCGCCAGAGTGGCATGGATTCATTGGCCGCAACGAGGGACGCGTTCGGGAGCCCCATTGCCTGTGCGTGTTGTTCAATCAGCATCGATTTGCTGGGCGGAGTAGCCCCGGACCCGCGTGAGATACAACGATAGAGATAGGTCAGGCCATAGAGGCCAGTGCTCATTACGAAGCTGAAGGCCGATCCGGCTGGTAAGTGGCGGTCGGCGAGGCGCGCAGGTCAACGACTGGATTTGGCGCCGTGTGAAGACACGGAAGAAAAAGGCAAGCGCCGAGCCTCCGCTCAGAATTGCGAGCGCAATACGATCTCGTCCTGGAACCAGTCATTCGCCGGTCCGTCTTCGAACACGTATTCGAGCGAGCCAAGGAAGAGCGCCATGAACCTGAGTCCGGTTCAATCGAAGCCCCGAACAGGCTGAAATCGGGCTCGTCGAAACCGACAGGAGATGCCGGTGCTGGAAGAGGAGGGTGGCCGGAGGCCGAAGCCTAGGTGCTTCCGGCCTCTGCCCGCCTTAGGTCATCTGCCTCTCGGCCGCTCGCTCTGCTTGGACCTCGTGCCGCGCGAGATCCGGGCGGCTGCTCGGCGAGCGGTAGACGAGCACCGGGATGATCGAATGCGTGAGGACTTTGACCGTTTCACTCCCCAGCACCAAGGCTGAGACTCCGCGGCGGCCATGCGACGCCATGGCGATGAGATCGCAGCCCCTCTCCTCAACGGTGCGGATGATGGCTTGGTAGGGCTGATCGTCTTCCGTCTGGATCACCTCGTGCGCCACGCCGGCAGTCGTCGCAACTCTGGCGGCCTCGGCCAGAATGCGTGTGGCGCGTTCCTGCATGTTCGTTTGATAGGTATCCGCCGTCTCCTGGAGTTGATCGACACCGAAGGAGAAGGTGTGGAATGGCTCGATGACCGTGAGGAACGTGACCTTGGCGCCGGTTTCGGCCGCGAGCGCGACGCCATGCCTGATCGCCTCATCGGAGAGGGGAGATCCGTCCGTTGGAATGAGAAGGTGGTTGTACATGTGCTCCTCCCGTGGGGAACCGCCCCACACGAACAGCACACCACGATCTGCCGGATAGCGCGTTGCGTTAAGTCAAAAACCGCTGGATCCGAAGGGAGCACGAAGGGCGGAGTGGGGCCGCCTCTATCCCCCCGCGCGGAAAAGGTGCCCCTTTTCCGTCACGGCGATGATCACGAGCGTGAGGGCGCCAAGCAGAAGAAAGCCGGTGCTCAGCGGGATTAGCGTGTGGTCATAGGCATGCCCCACGACCGACCCGATGCTGGCCGCGATCAGCGTCGTGATCGATCCGAAGAGGGAGGATGCCGTGCCCGCGATATGCCCCTGTGGCTCCATCGCGAGGGCATTGAAATTCGAGAAGATCATGCCGACGAGGAACATGACCGCGCCGAGCAGGACCATGAAGGGCAGAAGGCTAAGCGCGCCGAAAGAGGCGAGGAGTGCGAGCAGAGCGGAGACGCCCGTAAAGACCGTCACGGCTCCGTGCGACATGACCCGCATCCCGAATCGCCCGACGAGCCGCGAATTGATGAACGACGACACCGACATCGCGAGAGCGATGGCAGCGAAGGCGAGCGGAAAATAGGGACCGAGCCCGAAGATCTCGGTAAAGATCTGCTGCGCCGACATCAGGAAGCCGAACAGGGCGCCGAACATCGTGCCGCCCGCCAGAGCGTATCCGAGGCTTTGTCGCGTGGTCAGCACCTCCCGGAACGCGGATAATATCTGCTTCGGGCCAAGCGCCCGCCGCTTCGCTGTCGGGAGTGTTTCGGGCAGCCTGAGCATCACCCAGATCGCAATGAGAAATCCGTAAGCCGTCAGGAGGACGAAGATCGCCCGCCACGGTGCGAACAGGATGATGAGCTGTCCGATGGAGGGCGCCAGCACTGGGATGGCCATGAACACCATCATGGCGAGCGACATCACGCTCGCCATGGCACGGCCGCCGAAGCAATCGCGCACCACGGAGGTGGTGATCACCCGCGGTGCCGCCGATCCGAGCCCGTGGAGGAATCGCGCGGCCAGGAGCAACTCGAAACTCGGCGTCATCGCGCAGAGGCCGGCCGCGAGGACATAAAGTGCAAGGCCCCAGAGCAGGACGGCCTTGCGGCCGAACCGGTCCGAGACCGAGCCGATCAGAACCTGCCCGATCCCGAAGCCGATCAGATAGGAAGAGAGGACGAGTTGCCGATCGTTGTCCTGGAGGACTCCGAGAGCGTTGCCGATATCCGGAAGGGCAGGCAGCATGATGTCGATCGCCAGAGCGTTCAGAGCCATCAGGCTTGCGATGAGGACGACGAATTCGGCGAAGCCCATCGGAGAATGCGAGGGCGCGGCCGAGGTGCGGCTTGGGGCGGGCTGGTGCTGGGTCATCACGGAGATTCGGAAGGCCTGCCTTGTCGCCGCCCTGCCGCTTTCTGGCAATCCTGCAACTGGCCGATGGGATCTGGTTAGCGTCCGGTGTGAAGACTCGCTCGGATGTACGGCGGCGCCATGCCCGACTCCGCCATCACTCGCCGCGCATGAACCGGTCGAATGCTTCCTCGTAGTCGGGATGCCAGCGCGAGAGGGCAGGCCGGTTCTCGATCACGTCCTCGGCCGACCAGCGAATCCGTTTTCGGTCCATCTCGGTCGTGGTCTCGTTATCCGGGCACAGGATGTAGAAATCGCCGCGCGCCATGGCGGGAAGGAGCAGGTCGACGACTTGGTCCGGTGTCCAGGCTCCCGGAGGTCTCTCGGTAACGCCGCGGGCGCGGGTCAGCCCCGTGAAGACGAAGCCCGGGATCAGGAGATGCGCGGTGACGTGGCATCCGGGGATCGTCCGGAGGTGATGGGCCAAGGCCTCGGTCGCGACCTTCACGCCAGCCTTGGAGACGTTGTAGGCCGTATCTCCCGGTGGCGTCGTGATGCCCTGCTTTGATCCGGTATTGACGATGGCCGCCGGCGCTCCGTTCCCGATCATGGCGGGCGCGAAGACCTGGATTCCGTTGATGACACCCCACAGATTCGTGTCGAGGATGGAGTGCCAGCGCCCCGGGTCACTGAGGATCTGGCCACCGCCCTCGATTCCCGCATTGTTCATCAGGAGCGCGATCGGACCGAAGGTGCTCTCGACACGGTCCTTGAGCTGCTCGACAGCTTCGCGTCGGCGGACATCCGTCGGAACGGCGAGCACGGCATCCGTGCTATCGGGCGAGTCTGCCGCGACGTCTTCTGCCGCTCGGTCGAGCGCATCGCCGGGAAGATCGGCGAGGCAGACTCTCAGCCCGAGTGACGCCAGACGCCTCGCGGCGGCCAGTCCGATCCCGCTGGCGGCTCCGGTGACGACCGCCACGTTGCCGCGCGCAATTGCAGGATGATGCTCCATGTCGCTCTCCACATCCAATCGCTCGCCTCCAAGCGAGCGCAATGTTCAATGCTGAGGTGCGTTCGGAAAGGTCGCGACCCGGTAGACGTAAAGAACAAGGATGGCCGCGAGAATAACGTTCGTCACAGGATTGAGCCAGGCTTCGACGAGCTCGTACTGCGCCTCGAGCATATATCCGGCCGCGGCGAGCAGGAGGGTCCAAAGGGTCGTTCCTATCGTCGAGTACGCCAGGAATGACACGAACGGCATCCGAACGATCCCGGCCGGAATGGAGATCAGGGTGCGGATCGCGGGGATCAGGCGGCCGAGGAACACGGCCTTGCCGCTGTGCCGCAGGAAAAAGGCCTGGGCACGATCGAGATCGTCCAGAGAGACCGTCATCCAACGGCCGTAGCGGGCCGAGGCGGCTCGGAGGTGATCGTAGCCGAGAAGCTGCCCGACATAGTACCAGATCGTCGCGCCGGCGAGCGATCCTAGGGCGCCTGCGAGGACGGCGAGCGGCAGGCTGAGTTTGCCGCGCGCCGCCGTGAAGCCGGCCAGCGGCATGATCAGCTCCGAAGGAATCGGAGGGAAGACGTTCTCGGCGAACATCAGGAAGGCGATGCCGAGATAGCCGCTGCTCTCGACGAGCCCGGTGATCCAATCGAACATCAACTGCCCCTTCTTCGCATGCCTTCAATGCCGGATGGCCTGCACGGTATCGGCAACGGCATTCTTGGCATCATCCAGATCCGGTGCGTCGATCCGACGGAAACGGGCCTGGACCAGCCCGAACACTCCGAAAGCCAGGAGACCCGCCGCCGTGATTCCCAAAAGCACCTGGCCATAGGGCTGGGAGCCGAGCTTCGCGAGAGCGCCACCGAGCCCGATCGCCTCCTGGGACGAGCTGTACCACGCCGCAACGACGAGAAACCCGCCGATCAGGACGAACACCACGCCGCGAGCCATGAAGCCCATTCGCCCGACCGGAATGGCCCACCGAGATGTCTGCTGATCGCAGTGCAGCTTCTCGGTCACGTTCCCACGCCACCCTTTCAGGAGAAAGGCGATGCCTGCTCCGATGATCGCCAGCCCCACGATCCCGACGAGCCACTGTCCGAACGGCTTCTCCAGGAGCCACGCGGTCCAGTCGCGGGCCGACTGGTCGTCTCCACCCGAGTCTGGCCGGCCGAGGGCGAGACGCAAGGCTGAAAGGGCGAGACCGGCGTAAACCAGCCCGCTCAGGAAATGGGCACCGCGTGTCGCCAGCGCTTTCCCGGAACTGCCCCGATGGTCGGCGTCGGTAACGGGCTCGATCAGCCGCCATGCTGCGAAGAAGGCCAATCCCAGCGCGATTGCGATGATGATCAGGTCTCCGAAAGGCTGGTCGAGAAGGGTGCGCAATGCGCTCCGGCTCCCGCCCGTCTGGCCACCGCTTCCGATCGCAGCAAGGACTGCAAGCCCACCCACGAGGCAGTAAACCACTCCGCGCGCGCCGTATCCGAGGCGCGCCATGATTTCCAGCGGGTTCGACGAACTCACCACACGCCTCCCGATTGCCGCAAGCCAGGCAGTCGGCAACGAGGGGAGGGGCGCAAGTGTTCCGCCGGAAGGCCACTCCCTTGGGTCCTCTGATCGGGCGTGCCGGCGGGCCGGGTCCCCGGGAAACCATTCTCTCGATTGCGGATCCGATCCGCCTGCTGCAGAGAGGCAGCGCGATCAGGCCCGGGACCGCTGAGCGTTGGCGGTCGTCCGCCGGGTTCGCCACGAGATCGCAGGGTTCGGTTTTTCTGGCAGGGTGTGGAGACCACGATGACAGGCGTGTGGGATTTCTGGATCGACCGCGGGGGCACCTTCACGGACGTGATGGCGCGCGATCCCCTCGGCAGGGTCCGGAGCCGCAAGGTTCTGTCGGAGAACCCCGGCGCCTACCGGGACGCTGCAGTCCACGGCATTCGGCTCCACCTTGGTCTCGGTCACCAAGATCCGGTCCCGGCCGGCCTGATCGGCGAAGTCAGAATGGGCACGACGGTGGCGACGAATGCCCTTCTCGAGCGCAAGGGCGAGCCAACCGCTCTCGTCACGACCCTGGGCTTCCGGGATGCTCTCGAGATCGGCTACCAAGCGCGGCCCGACATCTTCGCCCGCCAGATCGTCAAGCCGGATCTTCTCTATGGCCGTGTCGTCGAGGTCGACGAACGGGTCCTTGCCGACGGGACGGTTGAGCAACCGCTAGACAAGGACGAGGTGCGACAGGCCCTGGCGAGGTTGCAGGAGGATGGGTTCCGCGCGCTCGCGATCGTCTTCATGCACGCCTATCGCTACCCGGATCACGAGGCGCGGGTGGCGCGCATGGCTCGTGAGATGGGTTTCCAGCAGGTGTCCGTGAGTCACGAGGTCAGCCCGCTGATCAAGCTCGTCGGGCGCGGCGACACGACGGTCGTGGACGCCTATCTGTCGCCGATTCTGCGTCGCTACGTGGCGCAGGTCGCAGCGGAACTCGATATCGGCCGCACTGGCGCCCGCCTGATGTTCATGATGTCGTCCGGCGGACTCACCGCAGCGGATCTGTTCCAGGGCAAGGACGCCATCGTCTCCGGGCCGGCGGGCGGCGTCGTGGCTCTCGCGCGGACAGGCGCGGCCGCAGGCTTCGGGCAGGTCATCGGCTTCGACATGGGAGGGACGTCCACGGACGTCGCCCATTTCGACGGCCAGTTCGAACGGACCTTCGAGACCCAGGTTGCGGGCGTCCGCTTGCGCGCGCCGATGATGCAGATTCACACGGTCGCAGCAGGTGGGGGCTCCATCCTTCACTTCGACGGCTCGCGCTTCCGCGTCGGGCCGGATTCGGCCGGCGCATATCCCGGACCGGCCTGCTACCGCAATGGCGGGCCCCTCACGGTGACGGATGCGAACGTGATGGTCGGCAAGCTCGTGCCGGAACTCTTCCCCGCCATCTTCGGAGCGAACCACGACGAGCCACTCGACCGCGATACCGTCGTGGCAGCCTTCACCGATTTCGCCGAGCAGATCGGCGACGGCCGCACGCCCGAAGCCGTTGCCGAAGGATTCCTGCAGATTGCCGACGCGAACATGGCCGAGGCGATCAAAAAGATCTCGATTGCGCGCGGCCATGATGTGACCCAATACGCGCTCAACGCCTTCGGAGGGGCCAGCGGCCAGCACGCCTGCCGGGTCGCAGATGCGCTCGGGATGACGATGGTCCTGATCCATCCGTATTCCGGGCTCCTCTCGGCCTACGGAATGGGACTCGCGGATATCCGGGCGCTGCGTCAGGTCTCGCTCGAAGAATCCTTTACCGAGGCGGTCGTGGGGCGGATCGCCACGGCTGCCGAACCGCTCATCGAGGAGGCACGCCGGGAGTTGCTGGGCCAAGGCGTCGAGCCCGGCGAGATCCACGTCGATGTGCGCGCTCACCTGCGCTACGCAGGGACCGACACCGCTCTGGAGATACAGGCCATTCGCCGCCATGCGGGAGGCGAGGGCGCTGTCGAACAGGCGAGCTTCGTGCATCTGCAAGATATGTTCGAGGCAGCACATCGCGGACGTTTCGGTTTCATCGACCGCTCCAAGAGCATCGTCGTCGAGGCCATCTCCATCGAGGCTGTCGGCGGTGGAGCGGCGGATGTCGAGGCCGATCTCACGGTTACTGAAGAGCCGCTCGGCCCGCCATCGATGCGCACGCGGCTTTATTCGGATGGGGTCTGGAACGAGGCGCCGGTCTATCGCCGGGAGGAGATCAGGCCTGGTCAGGCGGTCATCGGGCCGGCGCTGATCATCGAGGCGAATCAGACGGTCGTCGTCGAGAACGGCTGGAGGGCGACACTGACGGCGCGGGATCATCTCGTCCTCGATCGTGTGACCGCGAAGGTGCGCCAGAGATCCGTCGGAACCGACGCGGACCCGGTCATGCTCGAGATCTTCAACAATCTCTTCATGTCCATCGCTGAGCAGATGGGCGTCACGCTCCAGAACACGGCCTATTCCGTGAACATCAAGGAGCGGCTGGATTTCTCCTGCGCCGTGTTCGACCGGGGCGGACGGCTCGTCGCGAATGCGCCCCACATGCCGGTGCATCTTGGCTCGATGGGCGCCTCCGTCCAGAGCGTCCTGCGCAACAATCCCGTTATCCGGCCCGGCGACGTGTTCACGTTGAATGCGCCCTATAACGGCGGCACGCACCTGCCGGATATCACTGTCTGCACGCCGGTCTTCGACGAGAAAGGCACGACGATCCTGTTCTGGGTCGCGTCACGCGGGCATCATGCCGATATCGGAGGGACCGCGCCGGGCTCGATGTCGCCTGATGCGCGCGTCATCGAGGAAGAGGGCGTCTATATCGACAATTTCAAGCTCGTCGACCAAGGCGACTTCCGCGAGCGCGAACTCATCGAACTGCTCACTGGCGCCAGATATCCCGCGCGGAACTACGTGCAGAACGTAAACGATCTCAAGGCGCAGATTGCTGCGAACGAGCGCGGTGTGGCGGAGCTCTTGAAGGCGATCGATCACTTCGGGCTCGATGTCGTCGAAGCCTATATGGGCCATATCCAGGACAACGCCGCCGAGAGCGTGCGGCGCGTGGTCGACCGGCTCAAGGATTCGAGCTTCGTCTACCCGATGGATCAGGGCTGCGAGATCAAGGTCCGTATCCAGGTCGACCGGGAGCGACGGGAGGCGGTCGTCGATTTCACCGGCACGTCTCCGCAGCGCTCCGATAATTTCAACGCTCCGGAAGCCGTGACGCGCGCCGCCGTTCTCTATGTTTTCCGCGTCATGGTCGATGATGCGATCCCGATGAACGACGGATGCCTGCGCCCGATTCACATTGTCGTGCCGGAGGGCTCGATGCTCTCGCCGCGCTATCCGGCTGCCGTGGTCGCCGGTAATGTCGAGGTAAGCCAGGCCGTCACGAATTGCCTGTTCGGTGCGCTCGGCGCGCTCGCGGCCGCGCAGGGGACGATGAACAATCTCACCTTCGGCAATGATACCTATCAATATTACGAGACGATCTGCTCGGGAGCCCCGGCGGGCCCGGGCTTCGACGGAGCCGCCGCGATCCACACGCACATGACCAATTCCCGCCTGACGGACCCGGAGGTGCTGGAGAGCCGGTTTCCCGTCGTGCTGGAAGACTTCCACATCAGGCGCGGTTCCGGCGGTCGGGGCCAGTGGAACGCCGGCGACGGGACAAGTCGCACCATCCGCTTCCGCGAGCACATGACCTGCGCCCTGCTTTCGGGGCATCGGCGCGTTCCGCCCTTCGGCCTGGAGGGAGGCGAGCCCGGGCAGGTCGGCCACAATCTCGTGCGCCGGAACAGCGGAGCCATCGAGGAACTCGGCGGCTGCGACCAGACGGTCCTCGAGGCCGGAGAGGCGATCACCGTCGTCACGCCGACGGGTGGGGGCTTCGGGCGGCCTTAGCTTCGGTCCTGAGGAGGGGCCCAGACCGTCATACGAAGCAGGCAGGGCCGTCCGGATGGCCGAGTGACCGGCCCGGCGAGGAACAGCGCTGGGTCGAAGCCGTTGTTTGCGGTAAACCGGAGCCGCGCAGGCTGGCCGGTCTGTGTGCTATTGTGCTCAGCAGCGGGAGGAAAGTCATGTCGGATGTGGTCGTGCGATCGCCCATGCAATATCTCGACCGGGCAACGAATGCGCTCCGCGAGCTCGGGCTCATGCCCGAGCGCACCGAAGACGCGCCGATCAACGCTCTCCTGCACAAGATTTCGGATCTGGACGAGGACCGGATCACGATCATTGCACGGACGCTGGCGCAGGCCTCCGTCTTCAATGACGTGGTGCGCCGGCAAACCGAGGCGATGGATATCGGGCAGCGCTATCGAGACATTGCCGAGTCGTTCAACTCGATCCGGGACGACGCCAAAAGGATGGTCGACCAGCTCGATGACGGCACGCTCGATTTCCGAGAGAGAGTGGTCAATGCCTGGATGAAGATCTCCCGCGGGGATGTCGCGGATCGCTTCGACAAGATTCGCGACACCTTCCTCGACGTGACCCGGGCCACCAGGGACCAGATCGAGCGCGAGAACGTCATCCTCGAAGCCTACAGGGATTTTCGCGGCGCCCTGAAGCAGGCCGAGGTCATGGCTCTGGAAGTCCTGGAAAAGGCTCAGCAACGGCTCGATGCCGAGAAGGCCAAGCTCGCCAAGGCATCCGAGGACGTTGCGGGTTTCCAGGGCCCGGAAGTCGCCGAGCGGGCCCGCCGTGAGCTGACGCGCGACGAGCAGTTGCGGCGCACGCAGGATGAGGAGAAGCGCTATCAGATCGCGAAGGATCTCTCCGACAATCTTACGGTGAGCTACAACACGTCCGAAGTCATCATGGCTCGCCTGATGCAGACCACGAATGCCAAGGAGCGGGTCTATTCGCAGGCAGTCTCGTTCTTCTCGACCAACGATTCCGTCCTGACAGCCCTGAGGGCCTCGTTCACGGGGCTGTTCGGCCTGCATGAATCGACGCAGACGCTCGACGTCATGAAGGAGGGAGTCTCGAAGAGCCTCGAGGTCCTCGCGGAGATCGGCGATCAGGTCGGAGAGGCCGCGGTTCGCTCCGGATACGGCCCCACGATCCGTGCGGATGCCGTCAAGAAGCTGGTCGATTCTGTGGTCACGTTCCAGGAAAGGTCCCTCGAGATCGTGGCGGAGATGCGCCACCTCGCGACGCAGAACTCGGCGGAAATCCGCAACGCGGTCGAGGACGGGAAGCGGCGCATCGCCCGCCTCGTTGCCGAGGGACAGGCGCTGCCCGCCAATGGCTGACGAGACAGATCCGGCGGACGAGCGAGGCGGTTCGGACTACCGTCTCGACGACGTGATGCTCGCGATGGACGTAGTCGACACGCTGCGGCATCGCGAGGACTTGGCGGCGCGGGAACTCGACGAGGATCGCCGGGAGGCCGCCCTGATCGAGCGCCTTCGCCAGATCTACAGAGGGCAGGGGATCGAAGTCCCCGACCGGGTGCTCGCCGATGGTGTCGCGGCGCTCAAGGAGAGCCGCTTCGTCTATACCCCGCCGGAGCCCAGCTTCGCCGTTTGGCTCGCGCATCTATGGGTGTCCCGCCTTCGAATCGCCCGGACGGTTTTGGCCGTCCTGGTCGCGGCAGGGCTCATCTTCGTGGTCTATGACTGGTTCGTGAACCGGCCTCTACGCGAGGTCGCGGGCTCCCTCGAGGCAACACACGCGACCTTCGCACAAGCATCGGGACCGGCGCGCGAGCGGGCGGACCGCCTCTTCGCCGAGGGGGAGCAGGCAATCGAAAGGGGCGACGCGGATCAGGCCAGGGCGGCGCTCCGGAACCTCGAGGCGTTTCGGGACGAACTGCCGCGAGCCTACTTCCTTCGCATCGTCGCCGAGGTCTCTCGACCCGTACGAACCGCGCTCCACCGCCGGGACTATTTCCTGATCGTCGAAGCGGTCGCTCCCGACGGCGGAATCCTGACCCTTCCTATAAGGGGGGCGGACGGGGAGATCCGAATGGTGAACCGCTGGGGAATCCGTGTGCCGGAAGAGACCTTTATCAGCGTCGAGCGGGATCGGCAGGCGGATGGCGTGTTGCAGCGGGATCGTCTCGGTGAGAAGCGCGCGGGCGAGGCGGATGTCGACTACGCCATGCCGGTGCTCGGCGATACGATTACCGAGTGGTGAGGCGCCACATGCCGGCTGCTGACAGCGATGTTCTGCGCTTGAGGCTCGAGCGAGCGGAAGCCCTGCGCGAGTTGGCGACTCTGCGTCTCGACGAGCCCGAGAGGTTGCGCATCCTTTCCGAACTCGACGCTGCCATCGACAGGGCGCACGGCACGGGGCTGCTGCCCGCACCAACCGGGCAGACCGACAGCGCACGGGCCATGACGATTGCCGAGGCCGAACAGAAAGTGAAGCAGGCCGAGGCGGATCGCGAAGAGAAGCGACGGCCCTATGAGGCCGATCCACTCTTCATGTATCTGTGGCGACGTGGCTATGGAACACGCTCGTATCGGGCAAACCGGTTCGCTCGCTATTTCGACCGCAAGGTTGCGCATCTCATCGGGTTCGAGACGGCAAGGATCAACTACGTGATGCTGATGCAGCTTCCCATCCGCCTGCGCGAGCATGTCGACAGGCTCAAGGAAGAGGCCTCGGATCAGGGCCTCTCCCTTCGCCTGCTCGAGGAGGTGGAGCAGAAGCCCGAGCTGCGCGATTTGCTGCAGGGCCCGGCTCCGGAGCCGGATTCACAGGCGGCGCGCTTGATCGAGCATATTCACGCGATTGATCAGGAGCTTAGTGAACGCTCCTGAAGCACCGGAGATTAGGGGTGCTAGTCAGGGGTCGCCTCTAGTGTTGCAACTCTCAGCACGGTGCAAGAGCGTGAATTACGCGGCTTAGAACCAAATCCTTCGTCTTTTCCGCATAGACCGCCATGTGCGGCGCTGCCAAGTGGGCATTCAACGCCTCGACAGTATCCCACTTTTCAACGATAACGAAAACGTCTGGGCCGAGTGTCGTCTGAACCGCACCAGCTCTTTCTGCATCGATGGCTGGGCCGTATTCGACGCAGCCGTTCTCGGCATGCACGGCTGGAATGATGGCGCGAAGCTCTTTCAGAACCGTTTCGCGCAGGCCAGGCTTTGTCGTGATGATTGCTAGAACGTGGATCACGTCAGACTTCTTCCATGTGGTGATGCCCCGACCACCCGGCTCCGCCGCTCTCCCATCCCAAGATCAGGCTGATGGCCGGGTGGGCACTGCAGCCGTCTTGTACATCAGCCCAGCAGCCTGGAAACCACCGTCGACGTTCAACGTGTGGCCGTGCACGTAGCGGCTCTCGTCCGACGCGAGAAACACCGCTGCATCCGCAATCTCGTCCGGCGTCCCATAACGACTCATCGGAACGAGATAGTGATAGGCTGCCCGCGTGGCCTCGTCGTGAGCGAGATGTGCCATTTCCGTGTCGATCGGGCCAGGAGCAATAGCGTTTACATTGATCCCAAAGGGGGCCAACTCCACCGCCATCACCTTGGTGAGAAGTTCGAGGCCTGCCTTTGCTGCACCGTAAGCCGCTCGACCGTCGCCGCCGCGCTGGCCGGAAAGGGAGGCGATATTGATGATCTTCCCACTACCCCCTTTGACCATTTCCCGGGCGACGCCCTGGGCTACGAGAAACGCTCCCGTCAGGTTGGTGCGCAGAATCAACTCCCACTCGGCAAGTGTCGTCTCCAGGAAAGGCGTGTTGCCGCCGACACCGGCGTTGTTGGAGAGAATGTCGATCCGGCCGAAGGCGTCCAGGATAGCTCTCAGCATTTGGTCGATCGAGGCCGGATCTGCTACGTCGACGTGAACTGCAAGACCGCGACCTCCGAGCTTCTCCAGGCCTTGCACGGCGGACTTTGCGCGCTCTAGGTCGATATCTGCGATGGCGACCGTGGCGCCCTCGCGCACGAATGCTCTCGCTGTCGCAAAGCCGATGCCACGGCCTGCTCCTGTGATCAGTGCGTATTTGTCAGCTAGACGCATCGTCTCCTCGCCAATCAGGGTTCCGCAGCACGGCCGTCGCGCAGGCGGGTGAAGAAGTCTTCGTCTCCAACCTGGCCTCCCTTCAGGGTGATCTCGAGTCCGTCGACAGCGCCATCGCCCGCAAGGCGAAAAACGTGCGCGCCGGTCGCGTAGTCGCCGGATGCAACTGTGAGCCCGTCCGGCCGCATGGATCGCAGCGTGTAGCTCGATGTGTCGCCACCCGCGATCACGACGCGGCCGAGACCGTGTTGCCGGATCAGGCGGAGGGCCACATCCCCGAGGGCAGAGCCGACCCGTTCTGAGACTGCACCATGATCGAGGCCCATTCTCGCAGCAACTTCACGCAGCCCCGGCGCTTCCTCATCGTCCGGGCCGAGGGCCGTGAAGATGCAGACGCTTCTGCCAGCCGAAAGAGCCTCGGCTGCCGTGTCCAGGGCAGCAGAAGCGGCGCTCGCTGCAGTGGCGGGATCGACGACCGCGGAGACCCTCAGCCGAACGGTCACGGCTCCGGAGCGAGCGAAGGCATCGATCTGACGTGCGGTCAGTGGAGCGGCGGAGCCGGAGACGACGAGCAAGCGGTCAATCGCCGAGAGCGCTTCCACAGGCGGCTCTGCGGTTGCAAGCCGCTTGTTCCAGAAACGTCCGAAACCGTGCGCGAAGCCCTGTGCGGACATTACGACCACAGCCTCTGTTCTGCTGACCTTCCAGATTGCGTCTGCCACGAGAGGACAGTGGTCATCACGGATGCCGTCAAACACGACGGGACCGTTCGCGCGCGCACGCTCTCGCGCTATCGCCTGCTGTATTGCGGCATCGCCGGCATCCAGAGCGCGAATGTCGACGAGGCCTGCTGAAGGTGTGCCCTGTTCTTCGAGAATGCGACCGAGGTCTGCCTCGGACATTGGGGTCGTCGGATGCCGCGACATCGAGGGGTGGCGGTCGAGCCGGAAGACTTCGTCGCCATGCCGGGCGAAATGGTGGCCGAACACCGTATAGCGCCCGAACTCTGGAGTTGCCGCAAAAACGGGAAGGAAGCAACCCGGAAAGATGTGGCGCGCGAGGTTCGCAGCCACTGCGAGGTTGCCGACCTCCCGGGACGAGTCAAAGGTTGAGCAGAGCTTGTACTGGACGAGGCGGATTCCCGCTTCGGCGAACAAGCGGAAGGTGGGTTCCACTTCGCGGACCATGGCCTCAGGCCCGAGTGAACGTGCGATGCCGGCGATCCCGACGACCTCGAACTCCGCCGCCTTTCGGGCGAACAAATCAGGGTTCGGCCGCTCGAGGAACATGAACGTCCTCAGCCCATGGCGATGGTACTGAGCCATGTTTTCCGAGGCGCCGGTGAAATCGTCGCCATAGAAGGCGAGGAGTGCGCGACACTTCCGGTCCGATGCCGACGGTGTCATGATCGTCCTGCCCAATCGCCCTCCGAGAAGCCCATGAACACCGAGCGATTCTCCGCCACCTATCTGATCGAGACCGACATCGACGTGGCCGATGCTGCTGCCGTGATTGCGGGAGAAGCCTCGACGGCGACCTTCGTGAAGCTGACGGGCGAGGCCGCCGAACGGGTAGAGCGCATGCACGCGGCGCGGGTGGAGCAGATCAATGAGTTTGGCGCACGCGATGCGCCGAGTCTGCCGGTCGCGCGCCCGGTAAAAGGCGCGATCCGACTGGCTGAGGTGACGATTTCATGGCCGCTCGCCAACACCGGTCCTTCTCTCCCCAATATTCTCGCGGCAGTTGCCGGCAACCTTTCCGAATGCCGCGAAGTGACGGGACTTCGTCTCGTCGACATCGATCTCCCGCCGACGTTGCTCGGCCCTTATCAGGGACCCGCCTTCGGCATCGACGGGACGCGCCAATTGACAGCCGTCCACGGCCGACCGCTGATCGGCACTATCATCAAGCCGAGTGTCGGCCTGACGCCACGCGAAACGGCGGAACTCGTGGAGAGACTTGTCGAAGGAGGCATCGATTTCATCAAGGATGACGAACTCATGGCCGATCCGCCGCATTGCCCTTTCGAGGAGCGGGTGAAGGCCGTGATGACGGTGATCCGCCGTCACGCAGAGCGAACCGGACGGAAGACGATGTTCGCTTTCAATATCACGGGCGAAATGGACGAAATGCTCGCCCGTCACGATGTGGTCGTGCGGGAGGGTGGGACCTGCGTGATGGTCAGCCTGAACTGGGTCGGTATGCCCGGTCTTGCGAGTCTCCGCAAGCACGCGGCGCTGCCGATCCATGGTCACCGCAACGGATGGGGTTTTCTCAGTCGCTGCCCCGCCCTTGGCTTCGAGTTCAAAGCCTGGCACAAGGTGTACCGCCTCGCGGGGGCCGACCACATTCACGTCAACGGACTGCGCAACAAGTTTTCGGAGAGCGACGAGTCGGTCATTGCCTCCGCACGGTCCTGCCTTGCGCCGCTGTTCGGCGACGGATATCCGCCGCTGGAGGTGATGCCCGTGTTTTCGTCTGGGCAGACCGTATGGCAAGTAGCCGACACCTTTACCGCAATCGGCACCGTCGATCTTATCCATGCTGCAGGCGGCGGCATCATGGCTCACCCGGGCGGCATTGCAGCTGGAGTGACGGCGCTTCGCCAGGCCTGGGAGGCAGCGGTTGCAGGCGTGCCGGTCGAGAAGTTCGCCAGATCGTATCCTGAGCTCCGGCAGGCTCTCAACAAGTTCGCTTGAACGACTTATCATCCGAGAACGAGGTTCGGTAGCCACAGTACGAGCATCGGGACATAGGTAATGAGAAAGAGGATAATCAATCCCATTACGAGGAATGGGATCACTGCCACGATTTCATCTTCCAACTTGATCTCGGCAAAGTTGGCACAGATGTAGAGCAGAATCCCAACGGGAGGAGTGAGGAGGCCGAGCATCAGGTTGAACACCATGATGAGACCGAAATGAATGAGATCGATCCCTGCAGCTTGTACGATGGGAATTAGCACCGGGATCAGAATCAGCATCGCGGCGATGGCTTCCATGAAGCAGCCGACGATGAGAAGTAGAATATTGATGAGAAGGAGGATTACATGGGGGTTCGTCGAAACCGACGAGATCCAGGCGGCTATGTCACGCGGTAGGCCGCTTATGGCCATCAGATAACCGAACCCAGAGGCCAAAGCGATGATGAACATCACGAGTGCCGAGTCGAGCGCCGTCTGCACTAGGATAGGAACGAGGTCCTGAATCTTCAGTTCGCGATAGACCACGAGACCGATGAAGGCAGCATAGAGCACGGCTACGGCAGCGCTCTCTGTGACGGTGAAGATCCCGCCAGTGACGCCGGCGAGAATGATGACCGGCATCATGATGGCCCATAGAGCAGGCATCGCCCTGCGCGGAATTGCGCGCCACGGAACCTGCTCGAAGACCGGATAGTTTCGCTTGACTGAAATGTAATAGGCCATTCCCATCAGCGAAAGGCCGAGAAGCAGCCCGGGCACGACGCCGCCGAGGAACAATGCTGCAATGGACACGCCCTTACCGACCGAGAGCCCGTAAATGACCATCGGAATCGAGGGTGGGATGATAGGGCCGTTAACAGATGAGGCAGCCATCAATGCCCCTGCGAAAGGCGCGCTGTAGCCCTGCTTTTTCATCGCAGGAATCAGCACCTTGCCAAGGGCCGTCGCATCGGCGACAGCCGACCCCGAGATGCCTGAGAACAGCATCGTTGAGAGCACGGTCGTCTGAGCAAGTCCACCTCTGAATCGGCCGACCACTGCGTTCGCAAATTCGATAAGGCGGGAGGTGATCCCGCCGTAGTTCATGAGGTTGCCGGCAAGGATGAAGAATGGGATCGCGAGCAGCGAATACGAGTCCGCGCCAACGAGGGCGCGTTGCGCAAGGAGCGAAAAGGGCAACCCGCCGTGAGCTATGATTGCCAGGAGACTGGCAAGGCCCATGGCGAATGCAATCGGAACACCGATCAGGATCAGCGCCACGAAGCCGAACATCAGAGCGGCGCTCATGCGAACTCCCTAGCTGGTGCTGGCGCCGGCGTGCACGTCGATTGCCGCGCGCCGATCAGATGTTGCAATGCTCTCGATGAAGTACAGGATCATCATCGTAGCCGCGACGGGCGCGGCGAAGTAGAAGCTCGCTGGCGTGATGTCGAGAGCTCCAAAGGTCTGGTCCAGCGTGTCGATCGAGAGCTTCAGGCCGAAGATCAGGAGCACGAGATTGAAAGCGAGAATGGTGAGTTCGACCCCCCATCCGAGGATTCTTCGTGCGGTGTGCGGAAGAGCCGCCACGAACATGTCGATGGCGACGTGGAGCCGCTCTCGGTAGAGTACGGCCGCACCGACAAAGGTAACCCAGACAAACATGATACGCGACACTTGCTCGGGCCATGCGAGAGGCGCGTTGATCACGTAGCGCCACCATACGGCCGCCAGCGTGATCACGACGATCGCGCCGACGAGCGCACCGATCATTAGCTTGGCGATCCGAGTTATGGGATCGCAGATTGCAGTCAGAGTAGAGGCCATGCGCAGAGGGCAGGGGAGGCAAAAGCCTCCCGAAGTAAGATTTAGGAAATCGTGGCGATACGGTCGACCCAGACCTTCCCGGCCGGGAACTCCTCGACAAGCTGTGCCACCGATTTGCGGAAAGCGTCCTTATCGACCTCGGTGATCGTTATGTTCTTCTTCTTGATCTCCTCGAGGATGCGCTTGTCGTCTGCTTCCACCTTGGGTCGAAGATCCGCCTCCATGTCGCGAGAGGCCTGGTCGACGTAGCCCTTCAGTTCCGGGGACAGTTTCTGATAGACACTCTCGGCCATCACGAGACAGTTGTCCTGCATCATGTGCTCGGTGAGCGACAGATGGGTGTTCACCTCGAAAATGCCGGCATTGTAGGTCAGCGCGATCGGGTTTTCCTGGCCGTCGATGATCCGTGACTTGAGGGCCTGGAACACTTCCGGGAATGGCAGCGGGGTCGGGGACGCTCCCATGAGCTCGAAGGTGCGCCGCCAGAGCGCTGTCTCCGGCACGCGGATCTTCAGGCCCTTCATATCGTCGGGGTTCTTGACGACCTTGTTGCACGAAAGCTGCCGCGGCATTCGGGGGATCGCTGCGATGGTGCGGAGCTTCGCCTCGGAGGCGATCGCTTTGGTGTATTCGTCGCGGATCGTGTCCCAGACCCGATTTTTATGCGGCACGTCCTTGAAGAGGTAGGGGTGAGTCCAGACCTCGGCAGGTCGATACCATCCCGCGAGGAGTCCCTGTCCGGGTGATGCGATATGGACGGAGCCCTGGAGCAGACCCTCTACGTGTTCCCGCTCTCCACCGAGCGAAGCGGCATGGTGGTTCGTGACACTGATCTGACCCTTCGAGAGTTCGCCGACCCGCTTTGCGAAAACATCGAGGGCTTGCGCGATGAAATCGCTCGCCGGGGTCGCCGAAGCGCCGATCCAGTTGTACGTCTGCGCCCGCAGAACCGCCGGCATGGCGACGAGTCCAACACCCCCGGCGACGCCGCCCATGAACATGCGGCGACTTATATCCTTGAAAGCCATGTAATTCCTCCAGCAGCGTTTCCGTAGGTCGTGCCCCGTATCGGGGTCTGGTTATACAAGTCAGGTGTTGGGGCGTGTGAAGACGGCCTCCATTTCCCGCCGCGTCCTTACGGCGAGATCATGCTCGTCGATCTCGACGTCGGTCCACTTCAGGCGCTGTCCCTCTTCAATGTCATGCTTGAGCTTCACGTTATGGGCGATGCCAAGCGGCAGGTAGCCGTTGCTGAGTGATGCGTCTGCAGGAGTCTGCTTACCCCAGACACAGAACCCACCCTCGCCGTCAAGAATTTCTCCAGCCTTCAATTTCCGTTTTGCGGTCGCGACCACGTCAGAGTTGAAGCAGACCGGCGCGCCGGTCGCTTCCTTGCGAAGCGCCGCCGAGGCAACCGATATCCCGAGCTCTAGCCCTATCATATGGATCGGCCGGTACAGTGCCGCGTAGCGCCCGCTCTTGTCCGGCAGCATCGAATACTCGACAAAGCAACGTCGGCTGTAATCGTTGTCCTCCGCCGCCTCGAATACGACATAAGTGCCCATGACGAGATTGTGCGGCACGTCCGAGCCGTCGCGGTAGACCGATGACGTGACCTCCGTCACGCCGCTCGCCTCGAGAACGCCGCCCGCGCTCCTGGGCTTGCAGATCTCCGCCAACTCGAACCGCGTCGCTGGCGGGAATGACAGGCCCTCGCTTTGTGCATGCAGGCCGGTCGCATTGCAGATGGCCGTCATCTCGATGCCCGACTTCGTCCCGTCAACGAACGAATTGAACATCTTCGGGTTGATGGAGCCGCGATCCTCATCCCTGATCCGCATGTAACGGTTCAGGATGTCCCAGACGGTATCCGGGGTCGACTGATGGTAGGTCGGGTGATAGCGCGTGCCCTTGCCTGCCGCCACGATCTTGAAGCCACAGGCACGAGCCCAGTCTACATGCTCGCAGACGAGCGCGGGCTGATCGCCCCAGGCAAGCGAATACACGACGCCGGCATCGCGAGCCCTGCGGGCGAGGAGTGGCCCGGCCAGTGCGTCGGCCTCCACATTGACCATCACGATGTGCTTGCCGTTCTCGATCGCCTTCGTTGCGAGCCGAATGCCTGTCTTCGGGTCTCCGGTCGCCTCAACGATGACTTCGATCGCAGGATGGGCGATCATCGCTTCCGTCTCGTCGGAAAGATAGGTCTTACCCGTCTTCAAGGCGTCGTCGAGGGAGGACGCGTCGTATTGGGCCTCTGGCCACGAGGCCATCTTCAGCTGCGATCGGGCTCGGGCGACGTTCAGGTCGGCGACTGCGACGACGTGCATCCCGGTGGTGGTTCTGGCCTGAGCCAGGAACATGGTCCCAAATTTGCCGGCCCCAACGACGCCGACAGTGACAGGGCGGCCCTGCGCTTGCCGCTCCAGCAACATCTTATGGAGGTTCAAGCCCCAGCCCTTCTGATTGTTGGCGTATTCCTCTAGGGAAGATCCGAGCACATACGATTGAGAAAAACAAGATGGCGTGAGTCCGGCGGCCGATCTTTCGCGGAAGAGCAGCAGAGCCGTCCCTAGACGCCCGCCTTTGCGTGGAGGCCGCCGTCGACGGGGAGCTCGACCCCATTGATGTAGGCGGCGTCGTCGGAAGCCAGGAATACCGCGGCATTGGCTACGTCCCAGGCGGTACCCATCCGGCCTGTGGGGGACAGCTTGTGACGGGCCTGGACCATTTCCTCGACGCTCGCATAGAAGGTCGTGATCTGCTGGTAAATGTGAGGCGTGTCCATCAGCCCTGGCAAGATCGAGTTCGCCCTGATCCCGCGTGCCGCATATTCGATGGCAACCCCCCGAGTGAAGTTGATCACCGCGGCCTTGGACGCATAGTAGGAACTGTAATTGTAGCCCGTCCAGCGGATGCCCGCGAGCGATGAAATGTTGATAATCGCCCCGCGGCCCTGCTCGACCATGATCGGAAGCGCGCACTTGCATGTAAAGAACATGCTCTTCACATTGACACTCATGACCCGGTCCCAGGACTCCTCCGACGCCTCCACCGGGCCGCCGGCAGCAGTGATCCCGACGTTGTTGTGAAGGACGTCGAGCCGACCGAGCGCTCTGACGGTTTCCTCCGTTGCCGCCCGGACCTCGTCGAGCCTCGTCACGTCCGCCCTGAGGGCGATCGCTTTTCCACCTTCGCCGGCGATGATGTCGGCCGTAGCCCTGGCAGCAGTCTCGTTCATGTCGACGCATGCGACCCTGGCGCCTGCTCGTGCGTAGGCGACGGCGCTCGCCTTGCCGTTGCCCCAGCCTTCGCCGACCGAGCCTGCACCGAATACGATGGCAACCCGATCTTGGAGCTTGCCTGTCATTGATTCCCTCCCGGCCTGTCTTTGCCCGTTTCCCGCCATTGCTTTCGGGACGTCGAGTTCGACAGTATCAAGGCCACTCGCGCAGGTGACAACCCGTCAGATGACCTAACTGTCAGCATGTTGACGTGATCGGAGATTCTATGTCAGCGTTGGTGTCCTAAGGCCGAAGCCCTCTTGCACAACATGAGCCTACGAGGGCGGGTCAATAAGAAATGACTAGGGAAGAAACGGTGCCCCAAGAGACCATCGGTTTCGTCGGGCTCGGCGTGATGGGACGGCCGATGGCTCGGAATCTCATCAAAGCCGGGTTCAAGCTCATCGTTCATGACCAGAGCGCGTCGGCAGTCGCCAATGCTGTCGCAGCCGGGGCTCAAGACGGCGGAAGTCTCATGGGCGTCGCTGAAGCCGAGGTCGTGATCACCATGCTCCCCGACACGCCAGACGTGGAGACGGTGCTGCTCGGGCCGCAAGGGCTCCGCGAATCGATGCGACGGGGAAGTATCCTGATCGATATGAGTTCGATATCCCCGATCGCCACGCGAACCTTCGCACATCACCTCGCCGAAAGAGGGATTCACATGATCGATGCCCCCGTCAGCGGGGGTTATCAGGCGGCCGAAGCGGGTACGCTTTCCATCATGGTCGGGGGCGACGCGGATGTGCTCGAGCGTTGCCGTCCTATCCTCGGCTCCATGGGAACCACCATCAATCATATCGGTGCTGCCGGTGCCGGTCAGGTCTGCAAGGCTTGCAATCAGGTTGCAGTGGCGATCGGTATTCAGGCAGTCGCCGAGGCCATGACGCTGGCTCGCAAGAACGGTGTCGATCCGGCCAGGGTCCGGCAGGCTCTCCTCGGCGGATTTGCCCAGAGCCGCGCGCTGGATTTGCACGGCCAGCGTGTGCTCGATGGCAATTACAAAGCGGGGTTTCGGGTTCAGCTCCAGCGCAAGGATCTCAAGATCGCTCTCGACACAGGAGGCGCGAGTGGCACGCCTCTGCCCGCAACGGCGCTTGTCCAGCAACTCTATGGAGTCCTGGATGCCACCGGTCGCGGAGACCTCGACAACTCATCGCTCGCCCTCCTCATGGAGGAGATGGCTGGACTGGGGCAGGCGAGCGCCTGATGGTTGCGCAGGTCTTCGAGATGCGGCGACGGGTGCTCGAGGAGCACCGGCGCGGCCGGATCGTGATGGTCGACACGATCGCTCACGTTCATCCTGATGATGCCGGTCATATCGTCGTGTGCGGCTCCCATGGCGGGATCAGCTCCGGCGAATACGCCGCCCGGGTGAAGGTCGCAGCCGTGTTCTTCAACGACGCCGGCGGCGGAAAGGATGGTGCCGGGCGAGCAGCACTCCCCTTCCTGAATGAGCGTGGCATCGCGGCCGGGACGGTCTCCCACGAAACGGCAATGATTGGAGATGGCCTCGAGACCTTCGAGAGTGGGGTTTTGTCAGGTGTCAACGATCGTGCCCGCGCAATAGGATTCGTCTCGGGTGTTTCATTGCGTGAGGCAGTTCGCAAGTTCCTCGGAGGGGACTCCGATGCGCAATGAGATCGTCGCCGAGATAGGCGGATGCCCCGTGCTGGTCATGGACAGCATTTCGCTGATAGCCCCGAGAAATACCGGAACCGTCGTGATATCCGGTTCTCACGGCGGCGCGATCTCGGGGGCCTTCGCCGCGAAGCATCCGCCAGTGCTGGTATTCTTCAACGATGCAGGTATCGGCAAGAATGACGCCGGCGTGGCTTCCCTTGCCATGCTGGAGCGGGACGGCATCCCTGCCGCAGCCGTGTCCCACGTCACGGCTCGCATCGGCGATGCCCTCGACGCATGGTTGAATGGTGTCGTGAGTCGGATCAACGGGCCCGCCGCCGGCAAAATCACGATCGGACAACCCGTACGCGACGCAGTTGAGTCTTTCATATCCGCGAAGCTCCTCGAGAAAGCGGGAGCGTAGCCACCAACACGGATCCCGCTGAACGGGGCGCAGATAACACCGACAGGGAGAAACAGATGATACGAAAACTCTTGGCTGCAGCCGCAGTCGGAATTGCCGTGTCGACGGCATCGGCAATGGCACAAAGCGTCGAACTTGGCTTCGCACTCCACACCTCGCCGCCAGGACCCGAATTCGCGGCCGTCGACAAATTCATCGAACTCCTCCAGAAGCGCAGCGACGGAAAAATCAAGGTGAAGACCTTTCCGTCTGCGGTGCTCGGCGGAGAGCGCGACAATATCGAGCAGCTGACCGTCAATCAGGTCGCGATGACCCTCAACGGTGATCTTCTCCCGAACGTAGCAGCCCCCGAATATGCCGCGACTGTTGTTCCCTTCGTGTTCCCTGATCCCGAGGCCGTTTACGAGTACTGGGCAAGCCCGATCGGGGAGAAGGCAAAGGACGCGATCCGGAGCAAGGTCGGCATCGAGGTTGTGGCCTTCATGCGCCGGGGCGATCGCCATCTGACTTCAAAGAAGCCGATCAATACGCCGGACGACATCAAGGGCGTGAAGCTGCGGGTGCCGGAAATCCCATCCTGGGTGAAGGCATGGACCGCAGTCGGAGCGCGGCCGACTCCGGTTGCCTGGCCGGAGGTCTTCAGCGGATTGCAGATGGGTGTCGTAGATGCGCAGGAGAACCCCTGCTTTAACGTCAATCAGGCGAAGCTCTATGAAGTGCAGCAGTACCTGATCTACACCAGCCATGTGCCTGCTGTCTGGCACTGGTCGATCAGCAAGAAATTTCTCGACGGATTAACCCCCGAACTGCGGAAGGTCGTCATCGACTCTGCCGTCGAGGCCGCGAAGTTCGGTGACGAGCTGACCAAGGGCGAGATCGACAAGACCTGCAGCGAGCTGGAGACAAAGCACAAGATGAAGCCGATCAAGCCGGATCGCGCTGCCTTTGTGACGGCGGCACGTCCAGCCATCGACGAACTCGCGAAGGGTTGGGCTCCTGGTGTCCGCGAGGCCGTCTCGAAATACCTGAACTGATTGCAGTCCGTAGACGAGGGCGCGACCTGCTCGCGCCCTCCCGAACCAAGGATCCGCCTCAATGGTCGTCGCACCGGCACGGCGCGCGCTCTTCCTCGTTTTCGAGACGATCGCCATCACCTCCTTTCTGGTCATGCTGGGATCGTCGGTTCTGCAGGTGGTGTTGCGATATCTCTCGGATGTCTCACTCATGTGGACCGAGGAGCTCGCACGGCTGATGTGCGTGTTCACCACCTATTTCGGCGGAGTGGTGGTGCTGATGCTTCGTGAACACATCCGGGTCGATGCAATCGACGCCCTTGTGGGGGCAAGAGGTCGCGCAATCGCTGCTATCGTCTCGGATGTGCTCGTGACATGGTTTCTGGTGGTATTCGCCGTCGGCTGCTGGCTCATGGCACAGGCAACCTGGCAGACTGAAACGGCAACCATGGCCTGGTTTCGAATGGGATATGTCTATGCGGGTGTCGGAATTGCTGTGCTGGCCATGATTGCGGTCATGGCGTTTGACGCGGCGACCCGGATATCCAATTTCGTGCAGGGCGAGCGATTGATATCATGATACTCGCCCTCTTCGTCGGTCTTCTTGTCGCTCTTTTTCTGCTGGGAATTCCGGCAGCCTTCGCGCTCGGGCTCACAACACTGGTCGTGACCGTGTTCGAGCGCGGCCTGGACGCGATCCCCTATACGATCATCGCTCAACGGATGATTTATGGTGTGAACAGCTTTCCGCTGCTCGCGATTCCGTTCTTCATTCTCGCCGGGCGGATCATGAATACAGGAGGAATCACCGATCGAATTTTCGATTTTTCCCATCGCCTGGTAGGACATTGGCGCGGCGGTCTCGGACAGGTGAACATCGCGGCGTCCATCATCTTCTCGGGAATGTCTGGTTCGGCGGTGGCAGACGCCATGGGGATCGGGCAGATCGAGATTCGTGCGATGCGGCAATCAAAGTACCCGGACGATTTCTCGGTCGCGGTCACAGCGGCATCTGCCACCATTGGGCCGGTGATCCCGCCGAGTATCCCGCTCATTATCTACGCGGTCATCGCGAATGTCTCCGCGACCGCGCTCCTCATCGCCGGTATTCTGCCGGGCCTGCTCATGGGCGCGCTGATGATGCTCGTCGTAGCAGTTCAGGCGAAGCGCCTCGCGCTCCCGACCGAGACTTGGTCGGGCTGGGACGCCCTGTTTCAGAGTTTTATCCGCGCTCTCCTGCCGCTTCTTGCTCCAGCGATTATCATCGGAGGAATGTGGTCCGGCATATTTACCCCGACCGAAGCTGCGGCTGTAGCGGCCCTATACGCGATCGCAATCACGATGCTGGTCTACCGCGAGCTCACTTTTCGCGACCTCTTCGATATGATCCGGGCGACGATGCGCGATACGGCGATCATCCTGATCATCGTTGCAGCCGCTGCCCTCTATGCATGGTTCCTGGTGTTTGCTCAAATTCCGCAAGTGCTGGTGGCATGGATCTCGGGCTTGCAGCTCGATCCTGTCACCATTCTCCTCGCTCTCAATCTCTTCCTGCTGATCGTCGGCCTCTTTATGGAGACTAACGCGGCCATCACGGTCTTCACGCCGATGCTCCTGCCGGTCGCGGTGACAGCTGGTGTAGATCCGGTCCATTTTGGGATCATCATGATCCTCAACCTGATGATTGGGCTCTTGACTCCTCCCGTCGGCATGGTGCTGTTCGCGGTTGCGAAGGTGGCTGATCTGCCGCTGAACAAGGTCGTGCGGGCGATCGTGCCCTTTTACCTGCCCCTTTTCATTGCGCTGCTGCTCGTCACTTATGTGCCTCAGATTTCCCTGCTCCTGCCTGGGTTGTTCAGATGACGGCATGCGCCGACAGGCATCTGAAGCCAATTTGGTTCACGACGCGAGTCGAGTGGGATTGAGGGCGGGCCCGGATTCGGGTGGATCCGCGGTGAAACGGGAGCCCACGGGCTCGGACGGAGCAGGGTCCAAGCGGTTGGAGAAACCTCATGCACAAGGAAACCCTGAGCTACGAGGCTGACGGTCTGAGGATGGTCAGCCACCTCTATCAGGACGGAAGCGGGTCCGGGCGGGCCGGCGTGCTGGTTTTCCCGGAGGCGTTCGGGCTCGGAGACCACGCCAAGTCGCGCGCGGAGAGGCTCGCCGCTCTCGGCTATGTTGCCTTGGCCTGCGACCTGCATGGGGAGGGCCGGGTTGTCGGTGAGATAGAGGAAGCGATTGGATTGATCGGACCGCTCCGGTCGGATCCATTACGCACACGTGCCCGTGCCCTGGGCGGTCTCAGCGCTTTGCGCGTGCGTCCGGAGGTCGATCCCGCCCGGATCGCAGCGATCGGGTTCTGCTTTGGCGGAACCATGGCTCTGGAACTGGCACGCAGCGGCGCCGACCTTCGCGGGGTCGTCGGCTTCCACAGCGGACTCACGACTGGTGCGCCCCAGGACGCGAAGAATATCAAGGGCAAGGTTTTGGTCTGCATCGGTGCAGACGATCCTGGCATACCGCTGGATCAGCGCATCGCCTTCGAGCAGGAGATGCGGGAAGGCGGGCTCGATTGGCAGATGAACATTTATGGTGGGGTGGTGCACAGCTTCACCAACCCCGAGGCCGACAAGAGGAATCGGCCCGAAATGGCGCGCTACGATGCAAAGGCCGATGCCCGCTCCTGGGCGGAGATGTGCGCCTTCTTCGACGAGATTTTCGGAGTGCCGTAATTGCTTCGATGGGGAGCGGGTCGGGATTTCACTCGGCGACTTCGCGCCCGCCACCCGGCGAGCAGGTCCTAATCTACCGGCGTCGGCACCTTGTCTAGGTCCGAGCAGGGCGACTGATTCACGCCGCCACAAGCGTGAGAAGAGCAACAGCTCCCAGGGGAGCTTGGAGCGGAGAGTGCGGCCTCCATGATCGCGCGGATCGACCGCGCGCAGCGCCCGCATTGTGGCGAGCATCCGAGGCATTCGTAGACCTGTGCCGGAGTGCGGGGGCAGCCGGGGCCGGGCGTCAAGCAGGCTCGCACCGCCCCGTCCGACAGGACGTTGCAGGAACAGACAATCATCGCGGTCGTAGTTTGGAATTACTCTAAGCTACTGATTTCCAAGTGACTTTGCCTGAAACGGCGCCGTCTGGCCATGCCTCCCGGTCGCACCTCGCATGCGTCCGGTTGACCCATTCGGGCATGCATCGGGAGGGAGGTGCCTCGGGATCGAGCTGGCCGATGGCCATTTCTGCAGGAGCCGGTGGCCGGGCCTACTCTCCTCGCGACCACCCGTAGGCCCCGATCAGGGGCACGAAGGCCACCGGCCCGAGGTCGTCACGGGAGACCCGCCCGCCGAAGTCCCGGACATAGCGGAACAGGCGCTGGTCGCTCCGGGGGCCGACGGGCACGATGAGGCGACCTCCCGGGGCGAGTTGCTCGATCAGAGGGGCAGGGACCTCGGGCGAGCCTGCGGCCACCACGATGGCGTCGAAGGGGGCAGCTTCTGGCCAGCCCAGCGTGCCGTCCCCGACCCTGACCGTCACATTGCGATAGCCCATGTGGCGGAGCCGGTCCGCGGCCTCCTCCGCGAGCTCGGCATGGCGCTCGATCGAGAAGACGTGCGCGACGAGCAGGCTCGCCACTGCCGCGGCGTAACCCGATCCCGTGCCGACATCCAGCAGACGCTCATGCGGGGCGGGGGCGGCTGCCTGGAGCATCAGGGCGACGATCAGCGGCTGCGATATCGTCTGGCCGGATCCGATGGGGAGCGGCCGATCCTCGTAGGCGAGAAGCTCGTGGGGCGTGGGCACGAATGCCTCTCGGGGAACGGCAGCCATCGCATCGAGGACGCGCCGATCCGTCACGCCGCGGCCGGCGAGATCATGCTCGACCATCCGGGCCCGTTCGCGGCCTGTGGGGCGTGTCAGTTCCGGTCCGGCCATGGCCCTGTCCGGTGGCTCGACGGACAGGATAACCCCAGAGGCTCGGCGCGGTTGCACGCCAGCCCTGCCGGGTAACCGGGCCGGAGCAGGCCCGGCGCAGCAATCCTCCGCCCGCCGCAAGCGGGACGGAACATCCCCCGGAATGCCCAGTTGTCTGTCGCGCGGGTTTCGGGCGCCCTCCGGACAGGAGCCATGACGAGAGAGAATCCAAACGGCCAACCGAAAGCGCCGATCGATGTCCCCTCGATGCATGCGAAGGCGGAGCCGACACTCAAGAATCCCGAGGCCGAAGCATTCTATATCGACGCATTGCGCGAGCTGAACGCGATGGGAATCCCGTTTCTGCTCGCAGGCACGTATGCGCTGTCTGCCTATACGGGGATCACCCGCGAGACGAAGGACCTCGACATTTTCTGCAAGGCCGGTGACTACACACGGATTCTCGCCCACTTCCGGTCTCTCGGGCACGCCATCGAAGTTGAGGACGACCGCTGGCTCGGAAAAGTCTTCAAGGGCAAGCACTTCTTCGACGTGATCTTCGCCTCGTCGAACGGAACGATGCCGGTCGGCGACGAGTGGTTCGAGCATGCGCGACAGATCGAGGTCTTCGGCATCCCGGTTCGCATCGTGGGGCCGACCGAACTGGTCTGGTCGAAGTGCTTCATTCAATTGCGCCATCGCTACGACGGCGCCGATATCGCGCACACGATCCTGAAAGCGCACGACCAGATCGGTTGGGAGCGTCTGCTCGCCTACATGGAGGTCCACTGGGAGGTGCTGCTCACGCAACTCCTGAACTTCCGCTGGATCTATCCGACGGAGCGCGACAATGTCCCGGCCTGGCTGCTCGACGAGCTCCTTGATCGGCTCGCAAAGCAGCGGCAGCTCCCACCACCCCAGATGAAAGTCTGTCGCGGCCGCATGTTCTCGCGGATCGACTATGAGCCCGACGTGAAGCTGTGGGGCTTCGCGGATGTCGGCGGGGAGGGCGACTGGCGGAACGACTGACGGGAGTGGGCGTTGCTGCCACGATTGCCACCGTCAGCGGGATGAGAATGCCTGAGCCCAGCGAAACACTCCGCGTCGCCGCTATCGGAGACCTCCACGTCAAGGAGGACCATACTGCACCGTATCGCGAGCTGTTCGGCGAGATCTCGCGCGACGCGGACGTCCTCGTCATCGCGGGTGACTTGACCGATCTCGGCAAACCTCGGGAGGCCGAGGTCCTCGCCGAGGATCTGCGGGCCTGCTCGATCCCGGTCATCGCCGTGCTGGGCAATCACGATTACGAGTGCGGTTGCGAGCAGGAGGTGACGAATATCCTGCGCCAGGCCGGCGTCCGAATTCTCGATGGACAGGCCATCGAGATCGACGGCGTCGGCTTTGTCGGCGTGAAGGGTTTTGCGGGCGGGTTCGGACGCCGGATGCTCGGCTCGTTCGGCGAGCCCGCCATCAAGGCCATGGTGGCGGAAGGCGTCAATGAGGCGATGAAGCTCGAGAACGCTATGCGGCAGGTGCGGGCGAAGCGCGCCGTTGTCGTTCTCCACTACTCGCCGATCGTCGAGACCATCGAGGGCGAGCCACTCGAGATTTTCCCGTTCCTGGGCTCATCCCGCCTCGCAGAAACGATCGACCGCTTCAAGGTCTCCGCAGTGGTCCACGGCCATGCACACCGCGGCTGCTATCAGGGGCACACGCTCGGCGGTGCGGCGGTCTACAACGTGGCGCAGCACATCGAGAAGCCGACGGGCAAGCCTTATGCGATTCTGGAGATTTGACAGGGTGCATCATCGGATGGTGGCGCTAACGCAGCAAGTACAGCGCAGCTCCTGAAACCACGTCCTGTCATGAGTCATGCGAGAGGACCGGAACCTCCCGCAACGGCCAGCCGTTGCAAGGAATCCCGTCTTCCTCGCCACGTCGGAGGTCCAGCATGGAAAACGCGATGTTCAGAACGCGTGATCCCCTCTGCGAGGACGTGGTCGCCACCATTCGCACCCATGCGGAGCCGCTGCCGCCGCTCGACGACGCGGAGGCGTTCGGGCGCCTTTTCGACCGCTTCGCCGATGCAAAGGTCGTCCTGCTCGGGGAGGCGACGCACGGAACCTCGGAATTCTACCGAGCCCGCAGCGCGATCACGCGCCGGCTCATCGAGCGGCACGGATTCCGGATCGTCGCCGTCGAGGCCGATTGGCCGGATGCTGCGCGCATCGATACCTATATTCGCGGTCGGCCCGCCCGCGACCACGCAGAGCCGGCCTTCACGCGCTTTCCGACCTGGATGTGGCGAAACCAGGAGGTTGTGGAACTCCTCGAATGGCTGCGCGCCTACAATGAGGGGCAGGCCACGCGGCACCAGGCCGAGTTCCGCGGGCTCGACATCTACAGCCTTCACGCGTCGATCCGGGAGGTCCTGGGCTATCTGGACCGGGTCGACCCCGCGACCGCGTCCGACGCTCGCGGACGCTACGGATGCCTCAGCCCCTGGCAGTCGGACCCGGCGCGCTACGGGCGGGCCGTGCTTTCCGGACAGAAGCGGCCCTGCGACCAGGCACTGCTCACCCAGTTGCAGGAACTCCTCGCCAAGCGCATCGAATACAGCCGCGCGGAGGCGGATGGGGAAAGCTACTTCGATGCCGTTCAGAACGCGCGGATCGTGAACGCCGCCGAGCATTATTATCGGATCATGTATGAGGGCTCGACGGAGTCCTGGAACCTCCGGGACCGGCATATGTTCGACACCCTCCGGCACGTTCTGGACCATCGCGGTGACGATGCGAAGGCCGTCGTCTGGGCGCACAACTCGCATATCGGCAACGCCTCGGTGACCGCCATGGGATGGCAGGGAGAGTTCAATATCGGCGAGCTCTGCCGCGTCGCCTTTCAGGAGGATGCGGTGCTCATCGGCTTCGGGACCGATCGGGGCACCGTGGCGGCAGCGAGCGACTGGGGCGAGCCCATGGAGGTGAAGACCGTGCGTCCCTCACGCCCGGATAGCCATGAACGGGTGTTCCTGGACGCAGGCGTCCCATGTGCCCTGCTGGACTGGCGCGAGGGGCCCGACGACTTGCGCGAGGCCCTGTTCCCGCGCCGTCTCGAACGGGCCATCGGGGTCGTCTATCGCCCGGAGACCGAGTTCTACAGCCACTATTTCGAGGCGGTGCTCGCCGAGCAGTTCGACGCCCTGGTGTGGTTCGAGGAAACCCGGGCGGTCACGCCGATCGATGCCGGCGCTGCATCGGCTCTCCCCGTCGGACATCCATTCCGGAGGTGAGGATGGCCCGGGCGCGGCCGGGCCCCTTTGTCGCTCCGCCTTGCCGCTCGGCGGGCGCCCTGTTAACTGACCGCCATCCATCCATCGCGGTCACGTTTGGCAGGGCTTTCACCGATGTCCCGACAGTTCATTTATCATATGCGTGGTCTCTCGAAGACCTATCCGGGCGGCAAGAAGGTCCTCCAAGACATCCACCTCTCCTTCTATCCGGACGCCAAGATCGGCGTGCTCGGCGTGAACGGCGCGGGTAAATCCACCCTCCTGCGCATCATGGCGGGAATCGACAAGGAGTGGACCGGCGAGGCTTGGGTCGCCGAGGGCGCCCGGGTCGGCTATCTTTCCCAGGAGCCACAGCTCGACCCTTCGAAGACCGTCCGTCAGAACGTGATGGAGGGGGTTGCCGCCCAGCAGGCCGTGCTCGACCGCTACAACGACCTCGCGATGAACTACTCTGACGAGACGGCGGACGAGATGACCCGCCTCCAGGACGAGATCGAGGCCAAGGGGCTCTGGGACCTTGAATCGAAGGTCGACCAGGCGATGGATGCCCTGCGGTGCCCGCCCGACGATGCCGACGTGAACAATCTGTCAGGCGGTGAGCGCCGCCGCGTCGCGCTCTGCCGGCTCCTTCTCGAGCAGCCCGAGCTTCTCCTCCTCGACGAGCCGACCAACCATCTCGACGCGGAGACCGTGGCTTGGCTTGAGGGGCATCTTCGCACCTATCCCGGCGCGATCCTGATCGTGACCCACGACCGCTACTTCCTGGACAACGTGACCGGCTGGATCCTGGAGCTCGACCGGGGGCGTGGGATTCCCTACGAGGGTAACTATTCCTCATGGCTGGTCCAGAAGCAGAAGCGCCTCGAGCAGGAGGGTCGCGAGGAGGAAGCTCGCCAGCGCACGATCGAGCGTGAGCGGGAATGGGTTTCGGCGTCGCCGAAGGCCCGGCAGGCCAAGTCCAAGGCCCGTATCAATCGCTATGAGGAACTCGTCGCCAAGGCGAACGAGAAGGGCCCAACCACGGCGCAGATCATCATCCCGATTGCCGAGCGGCTCGGCAACAATGTCATCGATTTCGACCATCTCAACAAAGGATTCGGCGACCGGCTCCTGATCGACGATCTCAGCTTCAAGCTCCCGCCCGGCGGCATCGTCGGCGTGATCGGGCCGAACGGCGCCGGCAAGACGACGCTGTTCCGGATGATCACCGGCTCGGAGAAGCCGGATTCCGGCACGATCTCTATCGGCGAGAGCGTCAAGCTCGGCTATGTCGACCAGTCGCGCGACAGCCTCGACCCGAATGCCACCGTCTGGGAGGAGATCTCTGGCGGGAACGAGGTGATCTATCTCGGCAAACGCGAGATCAATTCACGAGCTTACTGCGGGGCGTTCAACTTCAAGGGGTCGGATCAGCAGAAGCGCGTCGGCGTTCTGTCCGGCGGTGAGCGCAACCGCGTCCATCTTGCGAAAATCCTGAAGTCCGGCGCAAACGTCCTCCTCCTCGACGAGCCGACGAACGATCTCGACGTCGACACGCTGCGTGCTCTCGAGGAGGCGCTTGAGGATTATGCCGGCTGTGCCGTCATCATCAGCCACGACCGCTGGTTCCTCGACCGCATCGCGACGCATATCCTGGCCTTCGAGGGCGACAGCCATGTCGAATGGTTTGAGGGTAATTTCGCGGATTACGAAGAGGACAAGAAGCGCCGTCTCGGGATCGATTCCACGATCCCGCACCGGATCAAGTACAAGAAATTCACGCGGTGATCGGGGCTGGCCGGGTGCGGAACGCCGCACTCGCCTCGTCTTTGTGAATGGGATGGTACGCCGGCTTTGTGCCGGCCTTGCGAAAAGGGGTGTAACGTAGCGGCTTGGGCTTCTGCGTAGGTCCCGGGCTTGGCAGGTGCGAAGGTCGTTCCCGATCTCGGCCAGTGAAGCCACACACTTGCAGGCTGGCGGCCATCGGGGGATCCTGCCCCGGCGCGAGTGAGTTCTTCAGGCAAGCGCGCTGCCAGTTCTCAAGCGAGACAGGAATTCTCTTGCCCGTCGAATTCGGATCTTCGTTCCAGCCTGCCGCCACTCCCGAGAAGGCGGTGGATCGCCTCGTCCAGTTGCACGATACGGCTGTCACGAGCCAGCGAGAGGCGCTCGAGCGCTTCTTTGCCGACCGGACCCCACCCACGGAGGCCGAGCGAGCCCGGTTCCGTTATCCCTGCCTGCGTGTGACCTATCGGTCCTCGTCACCGGCCCCTCGCACCCAGCGTGCGTTCGCCAAGTTCCAGGGGCCGGGCGTCTATGCGACGACCATCGCGCAACCGGCCGTGTTCCGCAGCTACCTCCTTGAGCAGCTTCATCCCCTCGTCACGGACTACGGCGCCACCCTCGAGGTGGGAGTCAGCAATCAGGAAATTCCCTATCCATATGTCTTCGAGCGGGGCGATGAGCTGAGCAACGGCGCCGTATCTTCAGCGGAACTCGCCCGCTTCTTCCCGACGCCGCTGCTCTCCGTCGTGGGCGACGAGGTGGCCGACGGAACCTGGGTCACCGCCGATGACGAGCCACGCCCCCTGGCGCTGTTCGACGCCGTCCGGGTGGACTATTCCCTGCGGCGGCTCGTGCACTATACCGGCACCGACTGGCGCAACATTCAGCCCTGGATCCTGCTCACCAACTATCACCGCTACGTCGATCAGTTCATCCGCTGGGCTGTCGAGCAGCTGCACCAAGGCGGCTTCGAGAGACTCGTTCTTCCGGGCGGCGTGGCCGTAGAGCCCGGACTCAACTCGGCAGCGCTCGCGCAGGCGATCGCCGCTTCGCCCTGGCACCGCTATCAAATGCCGGCCTACCACCTTCTGCGGAAGGGTGGACAGGGAGTCACGCTGGTCAATATCGGCGTCGGTCCGCCCAATGCGAAGAACATCACGGACCACCTCGCAGTTCTGCGCCCACATTGCTGGCTGATGGTCGGCCATTGCGGCGGTCTGCGACAGTCGCAGTCGATCGGCGATTACGTGCTCGCCCACGGCTATCTGCGGCGCGATCGCATCCTCAATGACCTCGTGCCGCCGGAAATCCCAGTCCCTGCACTGGCCGAAGTGCAACTCGCATTGCAGGAGGCCGCGGCCCGCGTGACCGGAGAGCGGGGCGACGCCCTGAAGGCTCGCCTGCGCACCGGTACGGTCGTCACCTATGACGACCGCAATTGGGAGCTGCAGTTCACGAAGGAGCGCCGGCAGATCAATCTCTCGCGAGCGATTGCCGTCGACATGGAAAGCGGCACGATTGCAGCACAGGGCTACCGGCTGAGGGTGCCCTACGGCACTCTGCTATGCGTCTCCGACAAGCCGCTCCATGGAGAGATCAAGCTACCGGGCGCGGCGAATGCGTTCTACGAGCGCGCCGTCGGAGAGCATCTGCTGATCGGACTTTCTGCGCTCGATATCTTGCAGGAGAACCGGCGCGGACTTCATTCCAGAAAGTTGCGGAGCTTCGACGAGCCGCCGTTCCGGTAGGATAAACTGTCGGCTTTTTCCGGAATTGCGGGCGAGGTAATCCAAGTCTGCGCCCGCTTCCTGGATTGCCTCGCCTTAGGCGCGCAAGGACGGCAGTGGGTGAGGCACTACTTCGTTTCCGACAGTGCTCTTCCCGTGCTCACGCCCTCTTCGTCATTGCGAACGAAGTGAAGCCGTCCAGGAGCGCCTCCGTCGACGGATAGATTGCGTCGCCTCCGGCTCGCAAGGACGGGAGTGCGGTGGGATGGGCGGTGCATTCCCGTTATGGCTCACAACAACGAAATCCACTGGCGCAAGAATCCGGTCTACTGCGCTGACAAGACCTGCAAGGCCCGCTCTGCAAGGCGCTCATGGGCCTTTGTCGTCGGGTGAACGCCATCCCAGAAGAGATACCCATCGCATGTCGGCAAGTACTCGCAAGGCGTCGTGACGTCGACGAATCCGAGTGCGGCCGGATCGGCTCTTGCGCGCTCCGCCATGGCTCGCACGTCGAGAACATGCAGCCGGACACCATTGATCGACAGAAGCGCACGTTCGACCTGGGTGTTGAAGCGCTCCGCCAGGACGCCCGCTTCAGCGACGGCTCCGTCACCGCGTGCCCGCACCTGCGGAGTCATGCCGACATCGGGCAAGTTCGGGAGGAGAATGTCGGTCGCGCCTTGGCGGGCCAGATCGGATACGATGCTCGTCAGGGACGCGACCGCCGTATCAACCATCTTTCCCGCATGCGGCGTGCCGATTGCGGCGAGGATATCGTTGCCGCCGCCGAAGACAATGTAGAGCACGCGGCCTTTCGGCGGAGGCTCGGCGAGATACAGGTCCGCTTGGGCGCGCAGATTGTGAGGGCCTGAATTGGGGTCGAGGCGCGCTCCACCGACGGCGAGGTTCAAGCCGCCTGCTTGGCTGGGGGCGAGCGGCAGCCCGAGCCGGTAGGCCAATTGCTCGACCCAGACCGGGCCGTTCGAGAACCGCCCGGCATTGCCGGAATCGGACAGGCTGTCGCCGAAGACGACGATGTGGTCGAAAGCCAATACTGCCGGCGCTGATACCATCAAGCCAAGTCCCGCAGCTAACAGGACCCTGAACCATCGCCTGAAACGTCGAAGTGCCAGGAGACTCTCGAGGTGTTCTGCTATCGGTTTGAGGCTCTCTCCCCGCGAGAGGCCTGTTGGGAGCGGATGTGCGGAACTACCGTCCATCCCGTTTCAGCGAGCCAGAGTCGCGGTTCTCGGTCTGGCCTCCGCCGGTGCCGATCGAGCCTGTGGATGCACCAGGACCGCCGCCCGGAACAGTGCCGCCCGGCTGCAGGTCCGACCCGAGGCCGGATGGTGCCCGAGGCGGGTTGCTCGAAGAGAATTCCGTATTCTGCTTGTCTTTGTCCGTCGGCGAGGTCTGGTTCGCCGACTCGCTGCGGTCGTGCTTCTCGTCAGCCATGAGCGTCTCCTGATGCCGGAGTCCAAATGCCGACGAGAACGCCCGCCGGGCCGCGAGGGTTGCGGCCGAGCCTGCGGGAGCCATGCGGTTATGACGGGAACGCCTTTCCCCGCGAGGTGGCGAAAGGAATCCGAGTTGCCGGGTTTCAGAGTAGCACTGCACAGTACAATGCTGCACCAGCGCGACAGAAGCCTGCAGCTTCAATCAGAGCAACGAGGCATACTCTGATGATGGATTCGACCGGATCCGTTCGCCTCAATGCCCGAGAGCGCGAATCGCCCGCATCAATGGGCCTCGTGCAGGCATTCGCCATGATCGGCGAGGACCTCGATGACGCGGCACTCTGCAATCCGATCGTGCGTGCACTCCTCCGTCATGCGTTGCACTTCGGCGCGCAGAGCGACCAGTCGCGCGATCTTGTCGTCGATGCTCTGAAGGTGTTCGCGAGCGATCGAGTCGGCCTGCTCGCAGGAGCGATCCGGATCGTCCGCGAGAGCCAGGAGCTGTCGGATAGCCTCGATCTCGAATCCAAGATCGCGGGCATGGCGGATGAAGCGCAGGCGCCGCACCGCTTCGTCATTGTAGGTGCGCCGATTGCTGTCGGTTCGCGGTGCAGGCGGAAGCAAGCCCACGCTCTCGTAGTAGCGGATCGTCGGAACCTTCACTCCTGTCCGGTCAGCAAGCGCACCGATCGCGAGTGGCTTCATCGCTCTACCCCTTGATCCTCTAGTCGCTAGAGCATGTAGGTTCGCGCCGACTCGATATGAAGGGCGCGTGATGGGCAGGATTTGCGACGGCTCGAGAGCAATCTCCGCCGGGGATCATGTGGATCATGGAGGCGAGCGCCTCCGTTACCGCGTGACCGGAATGGATTGCGCCTCCTGCGCAGCCAAGGTTGAGACCGCGGTGCGGCGTCTCGCCGGCGTCAGCGACGTCGTCGTGTCCGTTCCGGCCGAGACTGTCACGGTCGTCCATGATGGCACCACCGCCTCCGCAGCAATCGCCAGCCAGATCGCGGCCCTCGGCTACAAGGTAGGGCGACACGAGGAGAGTTCTGGTCTCGGTCGGGAGCGGGGCCGGGAAGGCGAGCCCGGACACCACCTGCATTCGCACGGCCATGAGGAAGAAGGGCCGTGGTGGCGCAGCCGCAAAGGGTTGCTGACGATCGGCTGCGGTGTCGCTCTTCTGGCTGCCTATGCAGTCGGTCTCCTGTTCCCGTCCATCGAGCGAGGGGCCTTCCTGGCTGCCCTTGCGGTCGGGCTCCTCCCGATCGCCTGGCGCGCGCTCACGGCGGCACGCTATGGCTCGCCCTTCACGATCGAAACCCTCATGACCATCGCGGCAACCGGCGCGGTGATCATCGGGGAGGTCCAGGAGGCGGCCGTCGTTGTCCTTCTCTTTCTCGTCGGAGAACTCCTGGAAGGCGTTGCGGCGGGCCGGGCGCGAGCGAGCATCCGCAGCCTGACGAGACTGGTCCCGAAGACCGCATTTCTCGAAACCGATAGCCGCGCAGAGGAAGTCCCAGCCGAGAGCCTCAAGGTCGGCTCGACCATTCTGGTTCGGCCCGGCGACCGCATTCCAGCGGACGGAATCATCCTGTCGGGCACCGGCAGCATCGACGAGGCACCCGTCACGGGTGAGAGCGTGCCGAAACAGAAGACAGCCGGGGACAAGGTCTTCGCCGGCACGATCAACCTCGATGCGGCTCTCCGAGTCGAGGTCACGGCGGCAGCCCAGGACAACACCATTGCGCGGGTGGTGAGGCTCGTCGAGGAGGCGCAGGAAGCCAAAGCGCCCACGGAGCGCTTCATCGACCGCTTCTCGCGATATTACACGCCCGGCGTTCTTCTGGTCGGTTTTCTGGTCGTCATCCTGCCGCCGCTCGCCCTCGGAGCATCCTGGGGCGAGTGGGTCTACAAGGGTCTCGCGGTTCTCCTGATCGGATGTCCCTGTGCGCTCGTGATCTCGACGCCCGCAGCCATTGCGGCCGGTCTGTCGGCCGGGGCGCGGAAGGGGCTTCTGATCAAGGGAGGCGCCGTTCTCGAGACGCTCGGAAAGATCACGATTGCGGCCCTTGACAAGACCGGCACGCTGACCGGAGGCCAGCCGCGGGTCACGGATGTCATTCCCTTCGGGCGCTCGGAACGCGACGTCATCGCACTCGCCGCGGCTCTGGAAACGAGCTCGAGCCACCCGCTCGCTCGGGCGATCCTCGATCATGCGGCCGCGACGGGAGCCCCGATTCCACCCGCTGCAAGCGTAACGGCAGTGGCGGGCAGAGGCGTGGCCGGAAGCGTCGGTGGCCTCGATCTCTTCCTGGGATCGCCACAGGCAGCCGCCGAACGCGCCTCCCTCGGCGAGGACGGGATGGCGCGCATCACGACCCTGGTCCAGGCAGGCAAGACGGTTTCCGTCCTGCTGGCCGGAGACAGGCTCTCCGGCGTGATCGCGATGCGCGATGAGCCCCGCCCCGATGCCCGCGAAGGCATTCAAGCTCTGCATCGCGCGAGCGTCAGCACGCTGATGATCACGGGCGACAACCACCGGACGGCCGGCGCCATCGGGACGGCACTCGACATCGAGCCACGGGCCGAACTGCTGCCGGAGGACAAGCAGCGGATCGTGCGCGAGTTGCAGAGCCGAGGTCACGTCGTCGCAAAAATCGGGGACGGCATCAACGATGCCCCAGGCCTTGCTGCCGCTGATATCGGAATCGCCATGGGTGGAGGCGCCGACGTCGCCCTGGAGACGGCCGATGCCGCCGTTCTGCACGGGCGCGTCCTGGACATTGCGCGCATGGTCGATCTCTCACGCAAGACCATGACGAACATTCACCAGAACATCACCATGGCGTTGGGTCTCAAGGCGGTTTTCCTGGTCACCACGATCATCGGAATCACGGGGCTCTGGCCTGCGATTCTGGCCGATACGGGTGCGACCGTGCTCGTGACGATGAACGCGCTCCGCCTTCTCAATGTCAGGCTGGAGGTATGAGGTGATCGGCCGCCCATTACTGCGTCGCGGCACCGCGAGCGCAACAGAGCAATCCAGATTTGCGGATCTAAGTCTAGATCGCTTGTGCGCGGGGCAAGCTGGCGCAGTCCTGCCGGTGGAGATCCGGTCCGGATAAGGGGCACGAAAATTGGGAATCAACAGCCAGCAACGGAATACGGGAATGCGTTGACTTGGTCGAGCACCTCACCAGAATGAAGCGGGACTTTCGGCTTCAGGCGAGACGCGCGATGGGCAAGGGCAGCGAGAAGCATCGTAGCACTGCGAAAAAGAACAAGCTCCGCAAAAAGGCGGCGAAGTGGATCGACGAGGGCAAGAAGCTTCGCGGGAAGCTCCTCCGATTCGATCCTCGCCATAAGCGTGCAGCCTAGAAGAACACCGATTGGTCCGCACCCAGCAGCCTGGGGCGCCCGAGGATCCCCGTTCCGGAGGGATCGAATGGGCTGCTCGAGCAGGCGCTGGCTGGTGCCGGGCGCGTCACGCCTCAGGGCGCTAACCCTCGACCCGTAGTTCGGGATCGATCATGCGCCATCCTTCGCGAAGAGTGAACCGCTCCCGGTCGATCACGAAATAGCAGCCTCCACCGCGATGCGGCTGCGCGAAAGGGCGAGCGTGATCGGCCCCTCTGAGATACGCCATGAGCAGGGTCGCGACGCCGCCATGGGACACGATTGCGATGTCGCCCTCTTCGCCGTGCTGCGCGATCCGGCGCACCGCGCTGACGATGCGGCTCTGGGCATCGGCTGCGCGCTCCCAGCCTCGGATGCTCTCGGTTGGCCGGGCGAAGAACTGATCGACCACCTCCCAGAATTCGGGCGGAGCGATGTAGCCGGTCGCCGACCGGTCATTCTCGCCGAGTGCCTCGTCGACCGTGAACGGAACGGAGAGATGGCTGGCCAGAATGTCGGCGCCGTCGATCGCTTTGCGCTCGCCGCTTGCGTAGATCGCGCGAACTCGGCGGAGGACCGGGTCGGAAGCGAAGGCCTCCATGCGCGCCCTCCCTTGCTCGGAGAGCGGCCATTTGGGAACTGGAACCTTCGGGTCGATCACGACCTCGGGATGGGTGACGAACAGAATAACGGCCACGAAACCTCCTCTCGCTTCAGATGCGAGAACTTGTCCGGTTGGAAATCGAGCAGGTCGAGCTTTCTATGGGATTTGCAGGGATCTTGTGACCACCGAAATCGGGTCTGTTTGCGTCGACGACCATGATCGGCCAGCGGCCGATCGGTTGTGCTGTACTATTGTCACGCGACCTGTTCCTCCCGATGCTATGGCAGGAGCACACGAAGTGAACGGAGGAGCGTCGTCATGAGCCATGGGGAGCCGAACAACGATCAGGGCGCACCGGACGGTACGAATGCCACTCTGTCTTCGCCGATCTCGCCGGACGGCACGCCCATCCTCGATCGTACCTATGAAGTCCCAGCACGTGAGGCGCTGGCTTTCCGGCTTACGGCGGGCCAGACGATCCGTATCGTCAACACCTTCGGGTCACAGGTCGCAGATTTCTGGGCTTTCAGCGAGGAGGACCCGCGCGAATACCTCTCCATGGAACACCTGCGGCCTTCGTTGAAACGCATGGCGCCGAAGGCAGGAGACAAGCTCGTCACGAATCGCCGTCGCCCGATCCTGACCCTGACGACCGACACCTCACCTGGCGTGCACGATACGCTGATCGCCTCCTGCGACATTCACCGGTATCACCAGCTCGGCGTGGACGGGTATCACGACAACTGCACCGACAACCTCCGGATGGCCCTGCTGGCGATTGGCCGCCGCGCCCGTGAGATTCCATGTCCCTTGAATCTCTGGATGAACACGCCGCCGCAGCCCGACGGATCGATTGCCTGGCTCGAGCCGGTATCCAAGCCGGGTGACTCCGTGGACATGCGGGCCGAGATGAACTGCATCGCGGTAATCTCGTCATGCCCCATGGACATCTTGCCCATCAACGGAGTGGACGCGACGCCGCGCGCGCTACACGTGATGGTGCATGCCTAACGCCAGTTGACCAGCTCGAACTCCGTAGACCTCGCGATGCACGCCGATAAAAAGCGGTCATCGTTTTAACAGGAGAGGGGCGAGCTCCGCCTGGG
>NZ_LN811351.1:749384-800846 GCF_001006805.1 Microvirga massiliensis
TAAGCGCTGGTCTGGCGCAGCTCACGGTTCTGGCGCGCGGGCGCCTTGATCCGCTCGCGCTCATCCGTCGTTGGTCCCGGCTACACGCTCTGCTAGCTCGCAAGCCTCAGGCAAGCGCGCTGTTCTCTTTGTCATAACGGCTCCGTCCTCTCACAGGATGGGCCTCCGGCAATTCCGGCAGGGTTCATCCGGAATTTGTTTCGTTTCCGGCCGTACTCCTCCCGCCCTCAGACCCTCTTCGTCATTGCGAACGGAGTGAGGCAATCTACCCCTCGACGGATGGTTCGCCTCGCCCGCGGCTCGCAAGAGTGGAAAGGTTCCGAGACGAGTCGTGCATTGCTCCCCCCGGCTCTTATGGACGAGGCGAAGAGGTCTTGCATTCCAGCGCACTTCTCCTGCAAGCACGATCCACCGCACCAGCAGAGCCCCTCGTTCTCCGTGTCCCGCGAAACGCTCGGCCTCATCCTCGGCTTCATCGGGGTCTGCATCTTCGCAGGCACGCTTCCCTTCACGCGGCTCGCGATCGAGACGTTGAGCCCTTGGTTCATCAGCGCCGGACGGGCCGCACTCGCCGGCCTTCTCGCGGGCGCGACGCTTCTCGTTCTCAGGCGCCCTGTGCCGCAGCCCAAGGATGTTGGAGCGCTCGTCCTCTCCGCGCTGTGCCTTGTCGCCGGGTTTCCGGTTCTGACGGCACTGGCGATGGAGACCGTGCCCGCCTCCCATCGCGGGGTCGTGCTCGGGATCCTGCCGCTCTCCACGGCGCTTATCAGCGTTCTTCTGGCGGGCGAGCGGCCGCGGCCGGCCTTCTGGATCGCAGCCGTGGCGGGAGCCGCGCTCGTCACGGCCTTCGCCCTGCGAGAAGGGGAAGGAGGTCTGCAACTCGGGGACCTGTACCTCCTCGGAGCCGTCCTGAGTTCGTCCCTCGGCTACGTGGTCTCGGGGAAGCTCACCCAGAGCGGACTGGCGGGCTGGGAGGTGATCTCCTGGATCTTGGTCGTGTCGCTTCCGGTCACCGCACCTTTGGCGGTGTGGCTCTTCCCCGAGCACCCGGCGGCCGTTCCCGCGCTGCACTGGTTCGCCTTGCTCTACGTCAGCCTCATGAGCCAGTATATCGGCTTCTTCGCCTGGAACGCGGGCCTGGCGATCGGCGGCATCGCGCGCGTGAGCCAGGTGCAGCTGCTTCAGACATTCCTGACCCTGGCCATCGCCGCACTCCTGAACCGGGAGCCCATCGAGCCTGTGACCTGGGCCGTCGCGGCGATGGTGCTCATGCTCGTTCTCATCGCGCGTCGAACCGCATCCGCCAAACCCGCCGGAGGACGCCCCTTGTCCCGAGAGGGAGTATGATATAAAGATATGTTTATATCTACGTAGGAGGTGGGATGGCTGCTCCGTCGCTCGGCGAAATGCTCGGGATTCTCCGCGCCGCAGCCGAGGAAACTCGCCTGCGCATCCTGGCCCTTCTCGGCGAGGGGGAGCTGACCGTCTCCGACCTCACGGACATTCTCGGGCAGTCTCAGCCCCGCATCTCCCGCCACCTGAAGCTTCTCGTGGAAGCCGGCCTGGTCGAGCGGCACCGGGAGGGCGCCTGGGCCTTCTTCCACCTGACCGAGCACGGGCCGGCCATCGCCGTCCTGAAATCGCTTCTCGAGACGCTCGACCGGTCCGACCCGCAGTTGCTCGATGACCGTGCCCGACTCGCGGCGGTCAGAGCGCAGCGCGCGCAGGTGGCGCAAGCCTTCTTTGCGCGGCTGGCGGCCGACTGGGATCGCATTCGCTCGCTCCACGCCCCGGAAGCGGCCGTCGAGGCAGCGATCCTCGATGCTCTCGGGGACCAGCCGATCCGCAATTTCATCGATCTCGGGACCGGGACGGGGCGCATGCTGCAGCTCGTCGCGCCGCTGGCCTCGCGGATCGTCGGCCTCGATGCGAGCCACGCGATGCTGTCCGTGGCACGGGCTAATCTCGAACGGGTGGGCCTGTCACGGGCCGAGCTTCGGCAGGGCGATATCTACGCTCCGCCTTTCCCGCGCGACAGCTTCGATGTCGCTCTGATCCATCAGGTTCTGCACTATCTCGACGACCCGGCGCGGGCGATCCGCGAGGCTGCGAGGCTTACGGCGCCCGGAGGCCGCATTCTCGTGGTCGACTTCGCCCCCCACCGCCTCGAATTCCTCCGGGAGGCACAGGCGCATCGGCGGCTCGGTTTTGCCCGCGAGCAGGTCGCGGCCTGGCTCGACGAGGCAGGAATCGAGTGCACGCTCGTGCGCGAGCTGGCGCCGCCACGGAAAGGCGACGACCAGCTGACCGTTTCACTCTGGCTCGGACAGGATCGCCGGATCCGTACCGACTGGCCCCTCAAGCAGCAGGATCGGGAGGTAGCCTGATGGCTCCGGTTGGATTCCGTCTCAGTCGCCAGGGCACCTGCCCGATCAAGGTCTCCTTCGAGTTCTTCCCGCCGAAGACGCCCGAGATGGAGGCGACGCTCTGGTCGTCCATCGAGAGACTGGCGCCGCTCTCACCGCAATTCGTTTCCGTAACCTATGGCGCCGGTGGCTCGACCCGTGAGCGGACGCACGCGACGGTGGCTCGCATCATTCAGGAGACGCCTCTGAAGCCGGCGGCCCACCTGACCTGCGTTGCCGCAGATCGCACCGAGATCGACGGGGTGATCCGATCGTACTGGGAGGCGGGTGTCCGGCACATCGTTGCGTTGCGCGGAGATCCTGTCGAGGGGCCGGGATCGGTCTACAGGCCTCATCCCGGCGGCTACGAGCAAACCTGCGATCTCGTCGCCGGGATCAAACGGCTGGGCGATTTCGAGGTCTCGGTCTCGGCTTATCCCGAGAAGCACCCGGAGGCTGCAAGCCTCGATGCCGACATAGACGCCCTGAAGTCGAAGGTGGATTGCGGCGCGGACCGCGCTATCACGCAGTTCTTCTTCGACAACGACGTGTATTTCCGCTATCTCGACCGCGTGCGTGCCCGGGGCATCTCGATCCCGATCGTGCCGGGCATCTTACCCGTCCAGAATTTCCGCCAGGCCGCGAACTTTGCTTCCAAGACGGGCGCCAGCATGCCGGACTGGCTGGCTGCGCGCTTCGACGGGCTCGAAAACGACGTGGAAACACGTCGCCTCATTGCTGCGGCCGTTGCCGCCGAACAGGTGATCGACCTCGTCGATCGCGGCATCAGCGAATTCCACTTCTACACGATGAATCGTGCGGACCTCGTCTACGCGATCTGTCGTCTTCTCGGGCTGCGGGCGCCGGCTGCGCCGGAGCCCCAGATGGTTGCAGCCTGAGTGCGTTTTGAAGCGATCCAACCCACAGGGGAGAATGGTGATGTATGAGGGATCCCGGCTCCCCATCGACGGCGCAGAAGTTCGTGCGGCGCTGCATGCGCTCGCGACCGAACGCATCCTGCTGCTCGACGGCGCGATGGGTACCGAGATCCAGCGCCTCAATCTCGGTGAAGAAGACTTTCGCGGAACGCGGTTTCGCGATGCAAGCCGCGATCTCAAAGGAAACAACGATCTCCTCAACCTGACGCAGCCCGAGACGGTACGGCAGATCCATCTATCGTATTTCCGCGCCGGAGCCGATATCGTCGAAACCAATACCTTCTCGGGCACGTCGATCGCGCAGGCCGATTACGAACTCGAGTCGATCGTCTATGATCTCAATCGTGAGGGAGCGCGCCTGGCACGCGAGGCCGCGAGTCTCGCGCAAGCCGAGGATGGCCGCCGCCGGTTCGTGGCGGGCGCCGTCGGCCCGACCAACCGCACCCTGTCGATCTCTCCGGATGTCAACAATCCGGGCTATCGTGCCGTCACCTTCGACGCCGTCCGTGACGCCTATATCGAGCAGGTGAGGGGACTCGTCGATGGTGGTGCCGAGATCATCCTGATCGAAACGATCTTCGATACCCTCAATGCGAAGGCGGCGATCGTTGCGGCACAGCGCGTGTTCGCGGAGTGCGGCATCCGCCTCCCGATCATGATCTCCGGAACGATCACGGATCTTTCGGGCCGCACCCTGTCGGGACAGACGCCGACCGCGTTCTGGCATTCCGTGCGGCATGCCGAGCCGGTCTCGATCGGACTTAACTGCGCCCTCGGTGCGCGCGAGATGCGTGCTCATATCGAGGAGATCTCGAAGGCCGCCAACACGCTCGTCTGCGCCTATCCAAATGCCGGCCTGCCGAACGAGTTCGGCCTCTACGACGAAAGCCCTGAGGCTACGGCGGGCATGCTCGCCGAATTCGCCGATGCAGGTTTCGTCAATGTAGTTGGAGGCTGTTGCGGTACCACGCCCGATCACATCCGCGCCATCAGGGATGCTGTTTCGGGCAAGGCGCCACGGCAGGTCCCGAAGATCGAGCCGATGATGCGGCTCGCCGGCCTGGAGCCCTTCGTCCTGACGCCCGACATTCCCTTCGTGAATGTCGGCGAGCGCACGAACGTCACCGGCTCGGCCAAGTTCCGCAAGCTCGTCACCAACGGTGACTTTGCAGCGGCGCTCGATGTGGCGCGCGACCAGGTCGTGAACGGTGCACAGATCATCGACGTCAACATGGACGAGGGTTTGCTCGATTCCGAGCGCGCCATGGTGGAGTTCCTCAACCTCGTCGCCTCGGAACCCGATATCTCGCGGGTTCCCGTGATGGTCGATTCTTCCAAGTTCTCGGTGATCGAGGCCGGCCTGAAATGCATTCAGGGCAAGGCGGTCGTGAACTCGATCTCGATGAAGGAGGGTGTGGAGCGGTTCAAGGCGGACGCTGCGATCTGCCGGTCCTATGGAGCCGCCGTGGTGGTCATGGCCTTCGACGAGGAGGGGCAGGCCGACACCATCGAGCGCAAGGTCGGGATCTGCACGCGCGCCTATCGAATCCTGACGCAGGAAGTGGGTTTCCCGCCCGAGGACATCATCTTCGATCCGAACATCTTCGCGGTCGCAACCGGGATCGAGGAGCATGCCGGCTATGGCGTCGCTTATATCGAGGCGACCCGTCGGATCCGCGAAACCCTCCCGCACGTGCACGTGTCGGGCGGCGTGTCGAACCTTTCCTTCTCGTTCCGGGGCAATGAGCCCGTGCGAGAGGCGATGCATTCCGTGTTCCTGTTCCACGCCATTCATGCGGGAATGGACATGGGCATCGTGAATGCGGGCCAGCTTGCCGTCTATGACGAGATCCCGCCCGATCTCCGGGAACTCTGCGAGGACGTCGTCCTCAACCGGCGCGAGGACGCGACGGAGCGCCTGCTCGAGGCGGCGCCGCGGTTCAAGGGTGGGAGCGGTCCCGCTGCGGTGGCCGACCTCGAATGGCGCAAGGCGGCCGTCGAGCAGCGGATCGAGCATGCCCTCGTCAACGGGATCACGGAATACATCATCAGTGACGTCGAGGAGGCGCGGCTCGCCGCCACCCGGCCGCTCGACGTCATCGAAGGCCCGCTCATGGCCGGAATGAACGTCGTCGGCGATCTGTTCGGCTCGGGAAAGATGTTCCTGCCTCAGGTCGTCAAATCGGCGCGCGTGATGAAGCAGGCGGTCGCCTATCTCGAGCCGTTCATGGAGGCCGAGAAGCAGGCTACCGGTGGCGGCAAGCGCTCTGCTGCCGGAAAGATCCTGATGGCGACCGTGAAGGGCGACGTGCACGATATCGGCAAGAACATCGTCGGCGTCGTGCTCGCCTGCAACAATTACGAGGTCATCGATCTCGGCGTGATGGTTCCGGCGCAGAAGATCATGGCGACGGCCCGCGCCGAGAATGTCGATATCATCGGGCTCTCGGGCCTCATTACGCCGTCCCTCGAGGAGATGGCGCATGTGGCTGGAGAGATGGAGCGCGAAGGTTTCGACCTGCCGTTGCTCATTGGGGGCGCCACGACGAGCCGCGTGCACACCGCAGTGAAGATCCATCCGAAATACGAACGCGGACAGGCCGTCTATGTCGCGGATGCCAGCCGTGCGGTCGGCGTCGTTTCCGCGCTCCTATCTCGCGAGGCAAAGGACGCCTATATCGAGACCGTGAAGGCCGAGTACCGCCGGGTGGCCGATGCGCATGCACGGTCCGAGCGCGAGAAGCAGCGTCTGCCACTCGAGAAGGCGCAGGCGAACCGGTTCGCGATCGACTGGCCGGGCTATACGCCGCCAAAGCCGACCTTCACGGGCACCCGCGTTTTCCGCTCCTATGACGTCGCGGAGCTGGTGCCGTATATCGACTGGACGCCCTTCTTCCAGACGTGGGAACTCAAGGGACGCTTCCCGGCAATCCTGGACGATCCGGAGCAGGGTCCGGTTGCGAGACAGCTCTATGAGGATGCGCAGGCGATGCTGTCGCGTCTCGTTGAGGAGCGCTGGTTCAACCCGAAGGCGGTCATCGGCTTCTGGCCTGCGAATGCGGTCGGTGACGATATCCGTCTCTTTACAGGCGAAAGCCGGCGTGAGGAGTTGGCAACCTTCCATGGCTTGCGTCAGCAGCTTTCGAAGCGGGATGGGCGGCCAAACCTCTGCCTGTCGGATTTCGTCGCCCCCAATGAGACTGGGCTCGCCGACTATATCGGTGGCTTCGTAGTGACGGCCGGCATCGAGGAGGTTCGCATCGCCGAGCGATTCGAGCGCGCCAACGACGATTTCGGATCCATTCTCGTCAAGGCTCTTGCCGATCGCATCGCCGAAGCCTTTGCGGAACGCATGCACGAGCGTGTCCGCAAGGAGTTCTGGGGCTACGCACCCGACGAGGCATGCTCGGCAGAGGATCTCCTCCGGGAGGAATATCGCGGCATTCGGCCGGCGCCCGGATACCCGGCCCAGCCCGACCATACCGAGAAGGACACGCTGTTCCGTCTCCTGGAGGCGGAGCGCCGCATCGGGGTCAGGCTCACAGAATCCTTCGCGATGTGGCCGGGTTCGTCAGTGTCGGGCCTCTATCTCGCCCATCCGGACGCGCATTATTTCGGGGTCGCCAAGGTGGAGCGCGATCAGGTCGAGGCCTACGCCGAGCGCAAGGGCATGGCGATCGAGGAGGTGGAGCGCTGGCTCGCGCCGATCCTGAACTATGATCCGGCATCCTATTCCGTGATCGCAGCCGAGTAGCGGGACAGACCGGAAGACACCTGCTCTGCGCCGGAAGCTAGCGTGCTCGACCGGAGTCCCGAGCGAACTATGACACGCTCGGGGTTCCGCCCGCGAGGACCTGCGCAGCCCAAGGGCGGTCGATGTTCGCGCCGCTCAGGATGACGCCGGCCTTGCGGCCCTTCAGGTTCTCCCGCTCCTGCGCCAGGGCTGCGAGGGCGAGAGCACCCGCGCCTTCGGCGAGGTTATGCGTATCCTCGTGATAGGTTCGGATCGCCTCCGCGATGGCCTCCTCGGGAACCTCCAGGATCCGTGCCGCGCCGGCCCTGATGATCGCGAGGGCATGCTCGTCCGGAACGCGCACGGCAGCGCCGTCCGCGAATGTCGAGACCTCGTTGACCGGAACGACTCGTCCGGCATCGTAGGATAGCCGATAGGCGTTCGCCCGTTGCGGTACCACACCGACGATGTCCGTCTTCAACCCGAGGAGATCGCGAGTCCGGATGAGGCCGCAGATGCCGGACCCGAGCCCGATGGGCGCATAGACGACATCGAGTTCAGGCGCGGCCTGGAAGAGCTCAAGGGCATAGGTGGCGACGCCCCTCACGAGATCACGATGGAAGGACGGGACGAATTCGAAATCGCGTTGCTCGGCGAGCATGGCCGCATGCTGCTTTGCATCGTCGAAATCGCGCCCATGCTCGACAAGCTCGGCCCCGAAGGCCCGCATCGCGGTATTCTTCTCGGCCGAATTGCCGTAAGGCACAACGATCGTGACAGGCAGGTCGAATTGGCGACCTGCCAGCGCGAGGCTCTGCCCGTGATTACCCCGGGTCGCGCTGATCACGCCCTTTGCCCCGGCGCGTTCCCGCTTCAGTCGGTCCAGGTAGACGAGGCCGCCGCGCAGCTTGAAGGCGCCGATCGGGGTATGATTCTCATGCTTCACCACGACCTCACACCCGAACCGCTGCGCCAGGAGCGGCCATGAATATTGGGGAGTCGCCGGCATGATCGAATGGACCAGACGCGTGGCTCGTTCCAGATCGTCACGGCTGAACATGAGAGGTCTCCTGGCGCTCGGTCATGGCCTGCAGAATTGCTGACGGCCAGTGATGAAGAGCGGAAGAGAGGTTGGCAACATCAGTCTGCCGGACTTGTTCGAAAATGGGGCCGCCCCGCCGCTTGATCAGAGACTGCACGAACGGCTAATTTCGTCGAGCCGGTCCGGAATGGTCGAGCCAGTGCCGTTTCGGATCATTGAACCCAGCGCTCGTCGAACGCATTGACGTGGGGGACGCGGCCGGCGCGCCATGCGAACGCATCTGGGTTGCGCCACCCCTTTCCCGCATGAGCCTCACGCGTCTCGAGTGCTGGTCGAGGGAGCTGTTGATGCCGCTTCACCCAGATCGTCTGTTCCCGGCCGATCCTGCGACCCGTGCCGTTGCACGCCGCCTCTACGAGCATGTCCAGGGTCTCCCGATCGTGTCGCCGCACGGTCATACCGACCCGCGATGGTATGCGGAGGACGAAGCCTTTTCGGATCCCGCCCGGCTGTTCGTGGTGCCGGATCATTACATCTTCCGCATGCTCTACAGCCAGGGCGTTCCCCTGGAGGATCTCGGCATCCGCCGTCGCGACGGCAGTCCCGTCGAGACCGACGGACGAACGATCTGGCGCCGCTTCGCCGAGCATTACTACCTGTTTCGCGGCACGCCGACGCGGCTATGGCTCGATCACGCGTTTGCGACCCTGTTCGGTCTCGACCAGCGTCTCGCTCCAGAAACCGCCGATCTCTTCTACGATACGATCGCTGAGGCGCTTGCCAGACCCGAGTACCGACCCCGGGCGCTGTTCGACCGCTTCAACATCGAGGTCATTGCCACGACGGAAAGCCCACTCGACGACTTGCACTGGCATCGGATGATCCGTGAATCCGGATGGCCGGGTCGCGTGATCACGGCCTATCGCCCGGATCCGGTCGTCGACCCCGAGTTCGAGGGCTTTCGCGACAATGTCGCTCGCTTCGGCGAGATCACGGGAGAGGACACCTCGACCTGGAGCGGCTATCTCGCCGCGCACCGCGCCCGCCGGGCCTACTTCAAGAGCTTCGGTGCGACCTCGACAGATCACGGCCATCCCACGGCCCGCACGGCCGATCTCCCGCAACCCGCGGCGGAGGCCCTGTTCCAGCGCGTGACCCGAGGGCATCCTTCGGCCGAGGATACCGAACTCTTTCGGGCGCAGATGCTGACCGAGATGGCGCGCATGAGTCTCGAGGATGGACTGGTGCTGCAGATCCATCCCGGCTCGCTCCGTAATCACAACCGATCGCTCTTCGAGACTTTCGGCCGAGACATGGGTGCGGACATTCCGACTGCGACGGATTATGTCCGGGCGCTCAAGCCTCTGCTCGATCGCTTCGGCAACGAGCGGGATCTGACGGTCATCCTCTTCACGCTCAACGAAACAACCTACAGCCGTGAGCTTGCGCCGCTTGCGGGCCACTATCCCTGCCTGCGGCTCGGGCCGGCCTGGTGGTTCTATGATTCTCCCGAGGGGATGCGGCGCTTCCGCGAACTTACGACGGAGACGGCCGGCTTCTACAACACCGTCGGGTTCAACGACGATACGCGCGCCTTCCCGTCGATCCCGGCCCGCCACGATGTCGCCCGCCGGGTCGATTGCGCCTACCTCGCCGAACTCGTGACCACTCATCGCCTTGACGAGGACGAGGCCCACGAGGTTGCTTACGACCTCGCCTATCGGTTGGCCAAGGAGGCTTACCGGCTCTGACGGGAACCGATTCCGTGAGGGCGAGAGGCGCTGGCTTTCGTCCGGAACATCAATCCCTGCGCAGGGCCTCGATCGGATCGAGGCGCGCAGCGCGCCTCGCGGGATAGAAGCCGAAGAAGATCCCGACCAGCGCGGAGAACCCGACCGCCAGGGCGATCGCCTCCGGGCGCACGATGGCAGGCCAGCCGGCCGCGGACGCGACCAGTCTCGCTGCGCCGACTCCGAGCAGCACGCCGGTGGCCCCGCCGATCGTCGCGAGGGTGGTCGCCTCGATCAGGAATTGATTCAGAATATCGCGGGGGCGTGCACCGACCGCAAGGCGCAGGCCGATCTCGCGCGTGCGTTCGGTCACGGAGACCAGCATGATGTTCATGATGCCGATGCCGCCGACGAGCAGCGACACGGCCGCGATAGCAGCCAAGAGGAGCGAGAGCGCATTCGCTGAGGCAGTCGCCGTGTTCGCGACCTCGGTGAGGTTGCGGATCGAGAAGTCGTCCTCCTGGTCCGGCGCGATGCGATGCCGCTGCCGCAACAGGGCGGAGATCCGTTCAATTCCCGGCTGGATATCGACCTCTTGCTCGAATTTCACGAAGATCGAACCAACCGACCCGTCTTTCGCGTAGTTGCGGCCGAGCACACGCCGGCGCCCCGTTATCAGAGGAACGAAGATCGCGTCGTCCTGATCCTGCCCAAAGGCCGTCTGCCCCTTCGGCGCCATCACGCCGATGACCCGAAACGGTACGTTGCGCACGCGGATCGTCTGTCCGAGCGGATCGTCGTTCCCGAACAGGTTCTGCGCGACTGTTCGGCCGAGAATGACGGCGATGTCGCCGCGGCGCAGCTCCTCGGGATCGAAGGTGCGCCCGGACTCCACATCCCACTCGCGCGCAACGAACCAGTCGAGGTCGACCGCGTAGACGGATGTCCACCAATTGCTGCCGTTCATTACGACCTGGGAGCCTCCGCGGATGAACGGGGCCGCTGCCGTGACCCCTTCGATCTCCCTGCGGATAAGCTCTCCATCTTCGTCGGTCAGGCTCGACGCCGCGCCAGCCCCGAGACGTACGGCACCTTGATTGACGTTGCCCGGCGTGACGACGACCAGATTGGCACCGAGGGAGCGGATCTGCCGATCGACGAGATCGCGCGCGCCTGAGCCGATCGCGACCATCGCGATGACGGCTGCCACGCCGATCATGATGCCGAGCATCGTCAGCGCACTGCGCAGGGCATTGGACGAGATCGAGAGCAGCGCCGACCGGAATGCCTCCTCGAATCTCATGAGGCCCTTCCGTTTGCGTGCTGCTTGCGGCCATTATCAGAGCTGTGGATTTCTCTTGATGAGCGCGGCGTATTCCCAACCATCCGGACGCTTCGCGTCCGACCTCTCCCATCGAGGGAGAGGCGGCGCTTCACCTCTCCCTCGATGGGAGAGGTCGCCCCGAAGGGGCGGGTGAGGGTGGCGGCGCCGACATCGGGAGTCATGCAGCAACTCCCTGCATGAGCAACTCGAGCGTCCTTCCTGCATCCGCGGGCTCCTGATCGCGGTCGTCGACCACGCGCCCATCCCGGAAGCGCACCACACGCCTTGCGTGTCGCGCGACCTCCGGATCATGCGTCACGAGGACGATGGTCATGCCCTCGCGATTCAGATCCTGGAACAGTCCGAGGATCTCGAGCGCCGTGCGGCTATCGAGGGCTCCGGTCGGTTCGTCTGCAAGGAGCAGGCTCGGATGGTTGACGAGCGCCCGCGCGATCGCCACGCGCTGCTGCTGACCACCGGAGAGTTGCAGCGGGCGGTGATGGGCGCGTTCCGCGAGGCCCACCCGGGACAGGGCCTGCATCGCCTGATCGCGACGCCGGCGTCTGTTGATGCCGGCATACACCATCGGGAGCTCGACATTCGCGACTGCATCCATGCGCGGCAGCAGATTGAACTGCTGGAAGACGAAGCCGATCGCCCGGTTGCGCAGAGTCGCCAGGCCATCGGCGTCGAGAGACTGCACCTCTGAGCCATCGAGCGTGTAGCGGCCGCTCGACGGCCGGTCGAGGCAGCCGATGAGATTCATGAAAGTGGACTTGCCGGACCCCGAAGGTCCCATGACGGCAACGAATTCTCCCGCGTCGATCCGGAGGGAGACAGCCTGGAGGGCCATGACACTGCCGCCGTCGAGGAGGTAGACGCGGCTCAGGGCATCCGTTTCGATCAGCGCCATCCGGACCTCAGAACATCCGCGGACCGCGCGGCCGCGCGCCCGGGGAGGAGGCGTTCCGGTCGGATGCGGCGGCCGCGGATGGCCGGGGGCCACCGCCCACGATGACGCCGGCTCCCTCCGCAAGATCTCCGCCGACAATCTCGGTCGTGGATCCGTCGGTGATGCCCAGGCGCACGGGAATCACTTTCGGCTCGCCGTTCTCGCCGAGCACGTAGACCTGCCCGGGCTGGCCGTCTCCGATCACATCCATCTGGCTTCTGCCCGCCGCCGCGCGGCCAAAAGGTCGGAAGCGCAGGGCGGCATTCTGCACGCGCAGCACGTCCGGCCGCTCATCCGTCACGATCTGCACGTTCGCCGTCATTCCGGGCAGGAGCGCGAGGTCTGCATTGTCCACGTTGATGACGGCCGTGTAGGTCACGACGTTCTGTACCGTTTCCGAGCCCAGCCGAACCATGCGCACCTTGCCCGAGAATGTGCGGCTCGGATAAGCGCTGACGGTGAACGTTACCGGCTGATCGGGCTTGATCTGTCCGACATCGGCCTCGTCGATGCTTGCGTAGATGTCGATCCGGCGTAGGTCCTGGGCGATCGTGAACAGGGTCGGCGCCGAAAGGGATGCCGCGACCGTCTGGCCGAGTTCCACCTCCCGCTTCACCACGACCCCGTCGACGGGCGAGCGGATTTCAGTCCGGGTAAGATCGATCTCGACGTCCCTGAGTTTTGCTTCGCGCTGGAGGATAGCGGCCTCGGCAGAGGCGACCTGCGCTTCCGCTAACGCGAGATCCGCCCGCAGGCCGGCTATTTCCGCCTCGTTCGATGCGATCTGGGCTTCGGCAGAAGCGACCCCTGCCTTCATGACATCGCGCTGGGTGGTTGCCTGCTCGACGGCCGTCGGTGTTCCCACCTGACGCGAGGCGAGATCCGAGACGCGCTCCAATGTTCGCTCGGCATCGGCGGACTGCGCCAGAGCGCGATCCCGCTGCGCGATTTGATCGAGCCGGGCCGCCTCCGCCTTCCGGAGAGAGGCCTTCGCGCGCTCGACCTGGGCCCGTCTCATGGCGAGGTCTGCTCGCGCCTGGTCGAGATCGGCCCGCGCCGCGTCGCGCCGCGATCGGATCTGATCGGAGAAAAGGCGCGCCACGACCTGCCCGGCTTTCACGGGCGTGTTGAAATCCACAAGCACTTCCACGACCTGTCCGGACAGCTGCGAACCGACGAGGATCGTGTTGACCGGGTTGAGGGTACCGGTGGCTCGTACGGTTGCAACGAGCGGCCCGCGCTCCACGCGGGCCAGACGATAGGGCGCCACGGCGGCCGAACCGTCGCCCCAGAACTGGAGGTAGCTCCCAGCAGCACCGACCGCCGCCAACACGACGACGATCCACAACCAAGCCCGCCGCACGTCGTTATCACCCCTCGAGGCGCATGCCTCCGACAGCCGGACTTTGGCGCATCCGAGGCTCGGCGGCGAGTTAACTCTTTGTCATGCGACGGTAAGGCCCGCTGCTCCTCCGCGGCTGCGGGCGGCGATCAGATCCCGCAGAGTGGTGATCGTCGAGGCATCCGCGACGCCATCGACGCGCGCCGGCCGGAAATGTCGCTGAAAGGCCGTCACGACGTTCTCCGTGTCCTCGTCGAATACACCCGTGATCCGCAGTCCATAGCCGTACATCGCGAACATGGCCTGCAACGCCTCGACGGGCATGCCCTGATCGCCGCGGCTGAAGAAGCGGCCGTCCCGGATGGGCGCGGGCGGAATCCAGTGCCCGACCCCGGCCTCGGAGAGGCGCTGCCACGGAAAACCCTCGCCAGGATCCTGCTTGCGGCCCGGCGCGACATCGGAATGCGCCAGAACCCTTTGGGGAGGGATGCGCCAGCGCTCCATGATGTCACGGCACAAAACAATGACCGCTTCGATCTGAGCGTCCGGGAAGGGTGGGAGGCCGCCAGGATGACCTGGATGTGCGATCTCGATGCCGATCGATCGGGAGTTGATATCGCGGTCTCCGTCCCATGCGGAGACTCCGGCATGCCAGGCGCGCCGTATTTCCGGAACGAGTTGCAGGACCCGGCCATCCTCGAACACGAAGTAGTGCGCGGAGACCTGAGAAATCGGATTGCAGAGCCATTGGAGAGCTTCGCCGCTATCCGGCATGCCGGTGTAGTGCAGCAGCAGGATGTCGGGCACGCACCCGTCCCGGCGCTCCCCGTGATTGGGTGACGGAAAGACCTTTGTCGCCACCGGGCTGTCCGGTGTCAGCCTCTCACTCATTCGGCTTTCACGACGTGGCGAGCCGACCGCGCGAGTCGACACCCGAGCCGGTTTGCGGGCTCATCAGAGGCCTCGCTCTTGTGCGACCCGCTCCCAGGCGGCATTGATCGCGGCAAGCCGGTCCGTGGCGATCCGGACGGCCTCCTGGGGGAGACCGCGCGCGATCTCGCGGTCGGGATGAATCTCGGAAACGAGCCGACGGTAATGGCGCTTCAGGTCCTCGTCGCTCATGCTTCGGTCCGCACCAAGCGCGAGATAGGGATCATCGACGAGCCGGACGTGATGGGCCGCAATCCGGTCGAAGTTCCGATCGTCAAAGCCGAACTCGGTCGCGACCGATTTCAGATAGGCAAACTCCGCCTCGTGCACGGCGCCGTCAGCCTTTGCGATATGGAACAATCCCTCGAGCACGTCTTCGAGGAGGGCTGGTTCATCCCGGAACAGCGCGCCGATCTGGCGTGCATAGGCCTCGAAGCCGTCACTGGTGCTCTTGGCGATGTCGAAGAGACGCTTGACATTCTCATGCTCGCCTGGCGGCACGTCCACGATGCGCTCGAACGCCTCGACCTCGCGCTTCACGACGACGCCGTCGGACTTCGCCATCTTGGCCGCGAGGGCAACGAGCCCCGTCGTGAAGACGACATCACGCGGAGGCGCTCCGAAAATGGCTCCCTCGCGATCGACCAGCATATGGCCGGCCAACCCGCCGAGCAGGGCGCCGAGGGGGCCACCCAAGGCGAGTCCGATTCCGGCGCCTCCGAGCTTGCCCCAAATCGAATGATTCATGACCCAGTCCTAATCGGAATGGGCCCCACATGAAAAGGGCCGGATCAAGCCCGGCCCTCGCTCAACCGACTGCGGAGATCAGCGGCAGTAAATATTGCCGTAACGGTCGCGATATGTGCCGTATGGGCAGGGGTTGCGCGGGGCCGTAGCGGCGCCCACGATCGCGCCGCCGGCTGCACCGATTGCACCACCTGCGAGCGCTCCGCCCGCGCGACCGGTCGCAGCGCCACCGATTGCAGCACCGGCAAGCCCGCCGACGGCGGCGCCGCCGAGAGCACGTTCCTCGGGCGTGTAGCAGGCCGTCATCGACAGCGTGAGTACGCCGGCGGCAATGGCAGTCGCGATCTTCTTCATCGGAACATCCCTCTCTAAGTGGCGGGCTGTCGGCCACTCAGCCCTCATAGCTTGACCTTACGATTGCGCCAACTCCTACACGCAGGAAGGGTTCCATCCCGCTAGGGGAGTTCTGGGGGCTCGCCAAGAAAGGATTCGGGGGCTTGCCCCTCTTCGAGAGCGGCCCGAAGCGCATGTTGCACCATGCGGGCCGATCATCCCCAGGCGAGAATGAATTCACCGGGCGTCAGGGGACGTAAACCGGAGCGCGGCTCTTGACGGGGGCTTGCCTCGCCCTCCACATCGGGTCGTCAGCCGGCCGGGCGGCCGCTCCGGGCGCATGCCCGGGGAGGAAAGTCCGGGCTCCATGGAGATGCGGTGCCGGATAACATCCGGCGGGGGAAACCCCAGGGACAGTGCCACAGAAAGCAGACCGCCGCGGCCTCGGCCGCGGCAAGGGTGAAAGGGTGCGGTAAGAGCGCACCGCGGACGCAGTAATGCGGACGGCACGGTAAACCCCACCGGGAGCAAAACCGAATAGGGATGACAGGCGTTCGCGCCAGGCCCATTTCCAGGCTGGTCATCCGGGTTGGTTGCTTGAGGCGATCGGTGACGATCGTCCCAGAGGAATGGCCGCCACGTCCGAGGCTTGCCTCGGACCCTACAGAACCCGGCTTACAGGCCGGCTGACGTTTTCATCATGGTTACGATCATCGCTCCATCGGATTTTGGTGGAGCGTTCGCGCCTGCGATTTGCAAGGGCATAGCGAATCCGAGGACTTTTCGATCCAGTGCTCTTCGCGTCCATGACACCTGCACGCCCGAGCGGTCGTCTGATTCACGATTATGCAGAATTCCGGCGCTGGAGCTTGTGTCTCGTCGGGCTCGTTTCGACCCGACATGGCTCGGTCGCGGTCTCCTCGCCGCACCCGCTTCCGAACCGGCGATTACTGTCCGTTAACCCTAAACAAGTCTCATGGCACGTGAGCTGCCCTGGGTGCTCGCCCGCCCGATTCCGTTGACGACCATATCCTCCCATGATATCCCAAATCATCCCGTCGAGGGCTGCATCCGACCAGAGAGTTGGACGTGCGTGGGGCTACAGCGCGTCCGACTGCAGGAGAGGAGCGTACGCACTCGCGACGGGAGACGGTGGGCATCAAGAACCCACCGAGGGGCTGACAATCAGAGGTTTGCAGGTCGCGGGCGATGGACCGCTTCGTGTCCAATTTCACCAACCGGTTGGACTCGAAGGGGCGCGTCTCCATTCCCGCTCAGTTCCGGGCCGTTCTCGCCCGGGATGGGTTCGAGGGGCTGTATGTTCATCCGGCGCTCGATGCGCCGGCTCTCGATGCGGGTGGCAACAGGCTTCTGAGCGAGATCGATGCGTTTTTGTCGACGCTATCGCCCTATTCGGACGAGCGGGATCAGCTGTCGACGGCATTGTTCGGAACCAGCGAAATCCTGAAGGTCGATCCGGAAGGGCGGGTCATCCTCACGGATGCAGTGAAGAGTCACGCTGGGATCACGGACGCAGTAACGTTCGTCGGGCTCGGGAACAAGTTTCAGATCTGGGAGCCGGAGCGCTTCCGTGCGCACCTGGAGGCGGCGCGTGCGAAAGTGCGGGATCTCAAGAACTCACTTGGCAGACGGCCCATGGAGTCGCGCGTGACAGAGCATATCCCGCCAGGAGCGCGGGAACGGTGAAGGGTCGCGGCGACGGCCGAGCCGGAGCCGCTGGCGGACCGACCCGTCACGTTCCCGTGCTCCTGGGGGACGTATGCGAGACGCTCGCCATCGATCGCGGCGGCGTTTTCGTCGACGGCACATTCGGTGCGGGCGGCTACACCAGCGCCATTCTTTCGGCAAATGCAGCCAACCATGTTGTCGCCATCGATCGCGATCCCGATGCGATTGCGGCCGGCGCCGCCATGGTCGACGCGAGCGGCGGGCGCCTGCGTCTCCTCCATGGGCGCTTCGGCCAATTGGCGGCGTTGCTTGAGGCCAAAGGAATCGACACCGTCGATGGCGTCGTTCTCGACATCGGCGTCTCCTCCATGCAGCTCGACGAGGCGAGCCGCGGTTTCTCGTTCCGTCAAGACGGACCGCTCGATATGCGCATGGAGCGCGAAGGCGTGAGCGCTGCGGACATCGTGAACGAGGCATCCGAGGCCGAACTCGCGGATATCTTCTTTCATTTCGGCGAGGAGCGCCGTGCCCGGGCGATCGCGCGCGCGATCATCGAGGCGCGCCGCCGCTCGAAATTCACCTCGACGCGGGAACTCGCGGATCTCGTCGCGACGCTCGTCCGCCAGGAACCCGGTGTGCATCCGGCAACACGGGTGTTCCAGGCTTTGCGGATTGCGGTCAATGACGAGCTCGGCGAGCTCGTGCGTGCGCTTCAAGCCGCCGAGGAAGCTCTCGCGCCCGGCGGTCGGCTGGTCGTGGTCACGTTTCACTCGCTCGAGGACCGGATCGTGAAGCAGTTCTTCGCCCTGCGCACCGGACGCGCCGGCGGGGCATCCCGGCATCTCCCATCCGGGACTTCGATTCCCCCGAGCTTCAACGCAATCACCCGCGGGGCCATGAAGCCCGGTCCTGAGGAAATCGCATCGAATCCGCGATCGCGTTCCGCAAAGCTCCGTGCGGGCGAGCGGACGACGGCCCCCGCACATCCACCGACAGAAGCGCTGACGCTCCTCGGCACTCTGCCGCGCACGGCCGACCGGGGGAGGGCACGCCGATGATGCGATTCTTTCATCTCGCGGCGATCTCGGCTCTGATCGCATCGGCGGGCTACGCATACTCGATCAAATATGAGACTCTGTACGAGGCGGAGCTCGTGGCCGATCTGAAAACCAAGCTGCAACGGGAGCGCGATGCGATCGCCGTGCTTCGTGCCGAGTGGCAGCATCTCAACCGGCCGGATCGTCTGCAGGCGTTCGTGCAGGATCATCTCGATCTCCAGCCCGTCAATGTCCATCAATTGGCGCGTTTCTCGGATCTTCCGAATCGCCCCCCGCGCGAAGACAGCATCGCGCAGAAACTCGAAGCCCTCGGCATCTTCGGGGCGACGGCCACTCCGAAGGACGGTCGCCAGAGCGACGCACGCACACCCTCCACTCAAACGCCCAAACGGTGAAGCCCGTGCTGCACGCGCGCCCCGAAGATCTCGAGAAAAGCGCCGGCATCGTCATCCGGCGTCATCCACTCCAGCCGCTCCGCGAACTCTTCCGGCTGCGCATGGACAAGAGCACGGCTCGCGTCGGAGTCGTTACGCTCGCTTTCACGGCTTTGTTCGGATTGATCGCGGGCCGCCTCGTGATGCTCGCGGTGACGAGCGACAATGTGAGCGAGACCCGTCGCGCGACGGCGTCCGAAATCTCGTCTGCGCGGCCCGACATCGTCGATCGCAACGGCGAGATCCTCGCCACCGACGTGAAGACAGTCTCCGTCTTCGCGGAGCCGCGCAATATCGTCGATAAGGATGAGGCCGTCGAACTCCTCACGGCAGTCCTGCCGGATCTGAACGCCAGCGAGTTGCGGGAGAAGCTCGGGACGAAGAAGGGCTTCGTCTGGGTCAAGCGGGAGATCACGCCACGGCAGCAGGCCGAGGTGCATCGTCTCGGCATTCCAGGCGTCGGCTTTCTGCCCGAGAACAAGCGCGTCTATCCAAACGCCCAGGTCGCTGCTCACGTGCTCGGCTTCGCCAATATCGACAATGTCGGCATCGCCGGGATGGAGAAATACATCGACGGGCAGGGTCTTCAGGATCTCAACGGCGCCGGCTTCAACCTGAAGGCCGAGGATCTGAAGCCAGTCGAACTCTCGCTCGACCTTCGCGTCCAGCACATCATGCGCGACGAGCTCGTGAAGGCGATGCAGAAATACAAGGCGAAAGCCGCCGCGGGAGCCATCGTCGACGTCAATACCGGCGAGGTGATCAGCCTCGTTTCGCTGCCGGATTTCGATCCCAACAATCCCGTCGACGCCCTCGAGAAGGACCGGATCAACCGGATCAATGTCGGCGTCTACGAAATGGGATCGACCTTCAAGGCCATCACGACCGCGATGGCGCTCGATTCGGGAAAGTTCACGATCAACTCGACGCTCGATGCGCGCTCCGGGCTGCGCTACGGCAAGTTCACGATCGGCGATTACCACGGAACCCACCGCATCCTGACGGTGCCGGAGGTCTTCATCCATTCCTCCAACATCGGCACCGCTCGCATGGCGCTCGGCATCGGCGTCGATGGCCACAAGGCCTTCCTGAAGAAGATGGGCCAGCTCGATCGCCTCCGGACCGAGCTGCCCGAGAATGCGGAGCCGCTCGTCCCTCCGCGGTGGGGCGAACTGAACACCGTGACCATCGCCTTCGGGCACGGAATCGCGGTCGCTCCCCTCCAGGCCGTCATGGCGACGGCGGCCCTGGTGAATGGCGGCTGGCTCATCAAGCCCACCTTCCTGAAGCGCACCGAAGTGGAGGCGCGCGAGGACGCCGTCCGGGTCATCAAGCCGGAAACCAGCGAAGCCATGCGCTACGTGATGCGGCTCAATGCGGAGAGAGGCTCGGCGACCCGCGCGGCGATCGCAGGTTTCTACGTGGGCGGGAAGACAGGCACGGCCGAGAAGGTTATCGGGGGGCGCTACAGCAAGAACAAGCTGCTGACGACCTTCATGGCGATCTCACCCTCCGACAAGCCGCGCTATCTCATCCTCACCATCCTCGACGAGCCGCAGGGCCTGCCGGAGACCTACGGCTTTGCGACCTCGGGCTGGAATGCTGCGCCGACGACCGGGAACATCATCGAGCGCGCCGCGCCTCTCCTCGGGATCCCGCCGCGCTTCGAGCCGCCGACCAACGCATTTCCGCTGATGACGAAGCTCGGCGCCTGGGGCACGCGATGACGCGGGCGATGATGCTGGCCGATCTCTTCCCGGAGGCGCGGGGCACTGCCTGCGGCAGCATGACCGTGTCCGGACTCGCATTCGACAGCCGGAAGGTCGGACAGGGCAATGTCTTCGTCGCGATTCCGGGCGCCAAGGCCGACGGTCTTGCCTTCGCGGCCCAGGCTGCGCGCACCGGCGCCGCGGCGGTCATCGGGGAAGCGGATGCGGCTCCGGCGGATCTTGCTGTCCCGTACCTGCATGTTTCCGACGTGCGCCGCGCCCTCTCGCTGGCGGCCGCACGCTGGTACGTGGATCAGCCCGAGCACGTTGTGGCTGTGACCGGCACGAGCGGAAAGAGTTCTGTGGCGGATTTCACGCGCCAGCTCTTCGCTGCCCTGGGCTCTTCCGCCGCGAGCATCGGAACCCTCGGGGTCATCACCTCCAAGGGCGGAGCCTATGGATCCCTCACGACACCGGATCCGCTCACGCTCCACGAGACTCTGAGCCGGCTGGCCGAAGAGGGAATCACGCGTCTCGCCATGGAGGCGTCGTCGCACGGCATCGAGCAGCGCAGGCTCGACGGGGTGAGGCTCTCGGCGGCGGCTTTCACCAATCTCGGCCGCGACCATCTCGATTACCACGGCACGCCGGAAGCCTACCTTGCGGCGAAGCTTCGGCTCTTCGAGACCCTGCTCCCGCAGGGAGCCTCGGCAGTCATCAATGTCGACGGTGCTGAGGCTCGCGCCTTCATCGATGCCGCCCGCCGCCGGGACGCCCTGGTGCTGACGACAGGGAGGGGCGGCGAGACGCTGAAACTCGTCGCGGCCGCTCCCGTTGGCTTCGAGCAGCACCTCACCGTGCTGGCCGGGGGGCACCGAACCGAGGTGCGCCTGCCGCTTGCGGGCTCGTTTCAGGTCGAGAATGCCCTCGTTGCGGCGGGCTTGGTGCTGGCGATCGAAGGGATGGGGCGCTCGGAGGAGGTCCTTGCAGCCATTTCGCACCTCAAGGGCGTTTCGGGGCGCCTCGAGCGGGTCGGCGAAGTGAACGGGGCCCTTTGCGTCGTCGACTATGCCCACAAGCCGGACGCGCTCGACCATGCCCTGCAAGCCCTGCGCCCCTTCGTAACCGGGCGTCTCGTCTGCATTTTCGGCTGCGGCGGCGACCGCGACCGTGGCAAACGTCCAATCATGGGCCGGATCGCGGTCACGAAGGCCGATCGAGTCATCGTGACGGACGACAATCCCCGCTCCGAGGACCCGGCGGCGATCCGGGCAGAGATCCTCGCGGAGGCTCCCGGCGCAATCGAGATCGGAGACCGCCGGGAGGCCATCGCGCGGGCCGTTTCCGACCTGAGGCCGGGAGATGTGCTCGTGGTCGCAGGCAAAGGCCACGAAACCGGCCAGATCGTCGGCGACCGGACGCTGCCGTTCTCGGACCAGGGCGAGATCCGGGCGGCGATTGCACGGAGTACCGCATGAATCCCCTTTGGACACGACACGAGATCGCCCAGGCGACGGGCGGGCGGTTCATCGGTGACGTCCCCGGCGTGACGGGGGTTTCGATCGACACGCGGACGCTCGAGCCCGGCGATCTGTTCTTCGCCATCCGGGGAGACGTGCAAGATGGCCATGATTTCGTCCCGGCCGCGCTGAGCCGTGGGGCCGCAGCGGCCGTCGTCTCGGAAGAGCGAGCGTCCGAGTTCGCCGAGGCCGGTCCGCTCCTCGTCGTGAGCGACGTTCTGCGGTCCCTGGAACTGCTTGGGGTCGCTTCCCGTGCCCGCTCATCCGCCCGGATCGTGGCGGTCACGGGCTCGGTAGGAAAGACGAGCACGAAGGAGGCCCTTCGGCTTGCTCTGATGCCGCAAGGGGTAACCCATGCCTCGGTGGCCTCGTACAACAATCACTGGGGCGTGCCCCTGACGCTATCGCGCATGCCGCGGGAGACCGGCTACGGCGTCTTCGAGATTGGGATGAACCACCCCGGCGAGATCCTGCCTCTGACGGCGATGGTCCGGCCGCATGTGGCGCTCGTCACGAATGTCGAGCCGGTGCACATCCAATATTTCCGGTCGGTTTCCGCCATTGCGGATGCCAAGGGCGAGATCTTCGCCGGGCTCGAGCCCGGCGGGACCGCGGTCGTGAACCGGGACAATCCTCACTGGGAGCGGCTTCGCGCCCATGCCTTCGCGTCCAGTGCCGGTCGCATCGTCACCTTCGGGGAGCACGAGACCGCCGACGTCCGCGCCGAGCGCATCATCGTCAAATCCGACACCAGCATCGTCGACGCGCTGGTCTTCGGGCAGCGCGTCACCTACAGGCTCGGAACTCCGGGCCGGCATATCGCGATCAATTCGCTCGGTGTGCTCGCGGCTGTCCATGCGCTCGGGGCGGATCTCGCCATTGCGACCCTCGCGCTCGCGGAAGCGTCCGCTCCGGCTGGGAGGGGTGAGCGCACACGGCTCTCCCTCGGCTCTGGTGATGCGCTTCTGATCGACGAGAGCTATAACGCCAACCCGGCCTCGGTAAGGGCAGCACTCGCCACTCTAGGCTCTGCGGAAACGGGGAGGCGGGGTCGCCGGATTGCAGTTTTGGGAGACATGCTGGAACTCGGCCCTGAAGGCGCAGCGCTCCACCGCGCCCTCGCCGAGCCGATCGAAGCGCATGAGATCGATCTCGTCTTCACGGCGGGATCTCTCATGCAGGAGTTGTTCACGGCACTGCCCCGGAGCCGGCGTGGCGAACATGCCCCGACAGCGGCCGACCTCGCGAAAACCATCGTGCAGGCAATACGGCCCGGCGACGTCGTCATGGTGAAGGGCTCCAACAGCACGCGCATGTCAACCATCATCAAGGCGCTCAAGGAAGCCAGCAGCACCGACCACGCGGTCGTTGCGGCGGAAGGATAATCGATGCTCACCTGGCTGGCTGATCTCAGCCACTATTTCAGCCCTCTCAACGTCTTCCGGTACATCACCTTCCGGACGGGCGGCGCCACTGCGACGGCGCTGCTCTTCGTGTTCTGGTTCGGCCCGGCGATCATCTCGCTTCTTCGTCTCAAGCAGGGCAAGGGACAGCCGATACGCGAGGACGGTCCGCAATCCCATCTTCTGTCGAAGCGCGGCACGCCCACGATGGGCGGGCTGATGATCATCACCGGCGTGCTCGTCGGATCGTTGCTCTGGGCGAATCTCGAGAATCGCTACGTCTGGGTCGTGCTTCTCGTCACCGTGGGGTTCGGTGCGATCGGGTTCTATGACGATTTCCTGAAAGTCACGAAGCAGTCCCACAAGGGATTCTCCGGGCGGTCGCGCCTCGCCATTGAGGCGGTGATTGCCGGGCTCGCCTGTGTCGCGATCAGTTACATCTCGTCGCCGGCGCTGGCGAACAAGCTCTCGCTGCCCTTCGCCAAGGAGCTTCTCTTCGATCTCGGCTGGTTCTTCGTGATTTTCGGCACATTCGTGATCGTCGGCGCCGGAAACGCCGTCAACATCACGGACGGACTCGATGGTCTCGCCATCGTTCCCGTGATGATTGCGGCAGGCACCTTCGGCTTCATCGCCTATCTGACCGGCAATGCGATCTTCGCCAATTACCTGCAGATTCACTTCGTTCCCGGAGCTGGTGAGCTTTCGGTGGTTTGCGGCGCGCTGATCGGCGCTGGGCTGGGCTTCCTGTGGTTCAATGCGCCGCCCGCCCAGATCTTCATGGGTGACACGGGCTCGCTGGCGCTCGGTGGTCTTCTCGGAACGATTGCCGTCGCGACGAAGCACGAGATCGTCCTCGCGATCGTCGGCGGATTGTTCGTCCTCGAGATCCTTTCGGTGATCATCCAGGTCGCTTCGTTCAAGCTGACGGGGCGGCGCGTGTTCAAGATGGCGCCGATCCATCACCACTTCGAGCAGCTCGGCTGGACGGAGCCGCAGGTCGTCATCCGCTTCTGGATCGTCGCCGTCGTCCTGGCTCTCATTGGCCTCGCGACCCTCAAGCTGCGGTAAGCGCGTGATCCCCGTCACCACCTTCAAGGATCGCACCGTCGCCCTCTTCGGGCTGGGTGGCTCCGGCGTCGCAACCGCACTCGCGTTGCAGGCCGGAGGCGCCCGTGTCCTCGCGTGGGACGACAACGCGGACCGCGTGAAGGAAGCCGTGGAGCACGGTATCGGGACAGGCGATCTCCGGGAGATTGACTGGACCGGGATCGCTGCGCTCGTGCTGTCTCCCGGAGTGCCGCTGACGCATCCGGAGCCGCATTGGGCCGCGCGGCTCGCGCAAGGGGCCGGTGTCGAGATCATCGGCGATATCGAGCTCTTCTGCCGCGAGCGGGCCCGCATCGCGCCCGACTCTCCTTTCGTCGCGATCACGGGCACGAATGGAAAATCGACGACGACGGCCCTGGTGACCCATCTGCTGCGCGAGGCGGGTTGGGACGTCCAGATGGGCGGCAATATCGGAACGGCGATCCTGTCCCTCGAGCCGCCGGCGCCCTCCCGGGTGCACGTGATCGAGTGCTCCTCGTTCCAGGTGGATCTCGCCCCGTCCCTGGCCCCCTCCATCGGCGTCCTCCTCAACGTGTCGCCCGATCATCTCGACCGGCACGGCACGATGGAGAATTACGTCGCGATCAAGGAGCGCCTGATCGCTCGCGCCGCTCTCGCCGTCATCGGCGCCGACGACGAGCACAGCCGTGACATCGCGCGGCGGAGAGCCGGCCCCGTGGTGCAAGTCTCGCTCGAAGCGGTGACGCCGCCTGGCATGCTGGCGCGTGGAACGCTGCTCGAATGGTTCGATTCCGACCGGCGGATCACCGCCGACCTCGACCGGATCGGCTCCCTGCGCGGTCGACACAACGCGCAGAACGCGGCGGCTGCTGCCGCCGTGGCCCTCGCACTCGGATTGTCGGACGAGGCAATCCAGAGCGGAATGCGTTCGTTTCCCGGGCTTCCGCACCGGATGGAGGAAGTCGGCCGGCGCGGCGCGACGCTCTTCATCAATGATTCCAAGGCGACCAATGCGGACTCGACCGAGAAGGCGCTCGCGTCGTTCGATCACATCCTCTGGATCCTTGGCGGCAAGGCCAAGGAAGGAGGAATCACGAGCCTGCGGCCGTATTTCGATAAGATCAGACAAGCGTACCTGATCGGCGCCGCGACGGAAGAATTCGCGGCAACCCTCGAAGGCTCGGTTCCGTTCACGCGCGCGGGCACATTGGACCGGGCGGTCGAGCTCGCCTCTCGGGACGCCGGAAGCGGGGAGGCCGTCGTGCTCCTGTCGCCGGCTTGCGCGTCCTACGACCAGTTCCCGAATTTCGAGGTCCGCGGAAATCGGTTCCGCGACCTGGTCCGGGCCTTGCCCGGAATCGATGCGATCCAAGGGGGATCATGATGGTTTCGCGCGCCGAACGGTCGGTTCTCGGAGACTGGTGGTGGACCGTCGATCGGTCCCTCCTGGCGGCGCTTGCAGCGCTCATGGTGGCGGGTCTCGTATTCCTCATGGCCGGCGGGCCGCCGGTCGCCGAGCGCCTCGGCCTGTCGGCGTTTCACTTCGTGAACCGTCAGGTTCTCTTCCTCGCGCCGACGGTTGCCATCCTGCTCTGCGTCTCTTTCCTCTCCTTGCGCCATGTGCGCCGGCTCGCCCTCATCCTCTATGTCGTGAGCATGGTGCTCGTGCTCCTGGCATTCGAGTTCGGACCGGAGATCAAGGGAGCCCACCGCTGGATCATGCTCGGCGGAGTCGGCGTGCAGCCGTCGGAGTTCGTGAAGCCGGCCTTCGTGGTTCTCGCGGCCTGGGCCTTCTCGGAAGGTGCGAAGCGCAAGGACATGCCGGGACCGCTGCTCGCTCTGCTGCTCCTTCCGATCACGATCGTGCCGCTCATCCTCCAGCCCGATTTCGGGCAGACGATGCTCCTGACCATCGTCTGGTGCGGCCTCTTCTTCGTTGCGGGCTTGCACTGGTTCTGGGTTCTGGGCCTCGGCGGCCTTGGCGTGGTGGGCATCGTCGCGGCCTACGAGTTCCTGCCGCACGTGCGCGCTCGCATCGAACGCTTCATGGACAAGTCCTCGGGTGACACCTTCCAGGTCGATACCGCGATGGAATCCTTTGCGCGCGGCGGCTGGCTCGGACGGGGGCCTGGCGAGGGCACCGTCAAACGCATTCTTCCCGACGCACATACGGACTTCATCTTCGCGGTCACGGCCGAGGAATTCGGTGTCATCGTCTGCCTCGCGGTCCTGGCCATCTTCGCCTTCGTGGTCCTGCGCGGACTGACGCTGGCGCGACGCAACGACGACGTGTTCTGCCGTCTCGCGACGACCGGGCTGGTGCTGATGTTCGGCCTGCAGGCTGCCATCAACATGATGGTCAATGTCCACCTGATGCCCGCGAAGGGAATGACGCTTCCCTTCATTTCCTACGGAGGGTCGTCGCTCCTGTCCCTCGCCCTCGGCATGGGCTTTCTAATCGCTCTGACCCGTCGCCGTCCGCGCGCCGAAAGCCTCGACGGGAACGGCCCCTGGTAATATCGTGAGCCATCACCTCGTCCTCATCAGCGCCGGGGGAACCGGCGGTCACCTGTTCCCCGCAGAAGCGCTCGGAATCGTGCTGCGGTCGCGGGGCCTGCGCATCGCGCTCGCAACGGACCGGCGCGTCGGCGCGCTTTCGACGTCTTTCCCCGCGGATGAAGTCTTCGAGATTCCTTCCGCAACGCCGTCCGGGAAGTCGCTCATCAAGATGGCGCGCGCCGGAGCGATGCTCGGGCTCGGTGTCGCGCGAGCGGTTCCGATCATCCGGCGCATCCGTCCTGCCGTCGCGGTGGGGTTCGGAGGCTACCCGACCGTGCCGCCGCTCGCCGCCGCGAGGCTTCTGCGCATCCCGACCGCCATTCACGAACAGAATGCCGTGATGGGACGAGCGAACCGGCTCCTCGCACGATCCGCCTCTCTCATCGCAACGGGCTTTCCCGGCGTGCGTGGATTGCCGGCCGGTGCGCATGGCCGGGTCGTCCACACCGGGAACCCGTTGCGTCCGCCGGTTCTGGAAGCCGCATCCTCGGACTTCCCGCCCGTGATCGAGGGCGGCACGATCCGCATTCTCGTCTTCGGAGGCAGCCAAGGCGCCCGAGTGATGAGCGACATCGTGCCGCCAGCCATCGAGCAACTGCCCGTCGAACTGCGTTCGCGCCTCGAGATCACGCAACAGGCGCGCGACGAGGATCTCGATCGCGTCCGGTCGCTGTATGCCCGACTGAACGTTGCCTCGGACGTGCAGCCCTTCTTCAAGGACCTCCCGGCGCGAATGGCGGGGGCCCACCTCGTGATCTCGCGCTCCGGCGCGTCGACGGTCGCGGAACTCGCGGCCATCGGCCGTCCCTCGATTCTCGTTCCTCTTCCTGGTGCTCTCGATCAGGATCAGGCTGCCAATGCTGCAACTCTCGCCGATATCGGCGCGGCAACGGTCATCCTGCAACAGGCCTTCACGCCAGCGCGTCTCGCCGAGGAATTGCAGCGTCGCATCGCGGATCCCGCTCTCTTGACCGGTGCGGCGGCAGCCGCCAAGAGCGCCGGCGTCACGGATGCGGCCGAGCGATTGGCGGATGCGATCATCGATCTGGCCGGTTCTCCCCCTCACGGACGAAGCTCATGAAACTCCCGCCTAAGCTTGGCCCCATTCACTTCATCGGCATCGGCGGCATCGGCATGTCCGGAATCGCCGAGGTCATGCACAATCTCGGCTACACGGTACAGGGCTCCGACGCGGCAGATAACTACAACGTCAAGCGCCTGGCTGATCTCGGAATCAAGACGTTCATTGGTCACCGCGCGGAGAACATCGACAATGCCGAGATCGTCGTCGTCTCCACGGCGATCAAGCGGGATAACCCGGAACTCGTGAGCGCGCGTGAGCGGCGCCTGCCGGTAGTGCGGCGCGCGGAGATGCTCGCCGAGCTGATGCGGTTCAAGAGCTGCGTCGCGGTAGCCGGCACGCACGGAAAGACGACCACGACGTCGCTGGTGGCAACGCTGCTCGATGCCGGAGGCCTGGACCCCACGGTTATCAATGGGGGAATCATCAATGCCTATGGCACCAATGCCCGCATGGGCGATGGTCAATGGATGGTCGTCGAGGCCGACGAGTCCGACGGGACCTTCCTGAAGCTGCCGGCCGACGTTGCCATCGTCACGAATATCGACGCCGAGCATCTCGATCACTTCAAGACGTTCGACGCCATCAAGGACGCGTTTCGTTCCTTCATCGACTCGATCCCGTTCTATGGCTTCGCGGTCATGTGCATCGATCACCCGACCGTTCAGGATCTCGTCGGGCGCATCGAAGATCGCCGCATCATCACCTATGGAGAGAATCCGCAGGCCGACGTGCGCCTCCTCGAGGTGGATCTGCGAGGCGGGCAGGGAAGATTCAACGTTCTCGTGCGCGACCGCAAGCGTGGTGACATCGCGATCAACGATCTCGTGATGCCGATGCCGGGGCACCACAATGCGCTTAATGCGACGGCAGCCATTGCCGTCGCCCATGAGCTGGGTGTGTCGCCGGACGCAATTCGCCGTGCGCTTGCCGGTTTCGGCGGCGTCAAGCGGCGCTTCACGCGCACGGGCGACTGGAACGGCGTCACGATCTTCGACGATTACGGACATCACCCGGTGGAGATTTCCGCCGTGCTGAAGGCGGCGCGCGCCTCGACCGAGGGGCAGGTGATCGCCGTCGTGCAGCCGCATCGGTATTCGCGGCTTCACTCGCTCTTCGAGCAGTTCTGCACCTGCTTCAACGATGCCGATGCCGTGATCGTTGCGCCGGTCTATGCGGCCGGAGAGCAGCCGATTCCGGGCGCGGACCGCGACGGCCTCGTCTCCGGGCTAAAGGCGCGTGGCCATCGCAACGTGATCGCGCTCGAGCGTAGCGAGGAACTGGCCGGATTCGTCAGGACGCTCGCAAAGCCCGGAGACTACGTGGTCTGCCTCGGCGCCGGGAACATCACGCAATGGGCCTACGCGCTGCCCGGCGAGCTCGCGGCGCTTACGGGAGAGGCGGCGTGACTTTCAGCGCCGTGTTGCCACCCTCACCCGCCGACTCACCCCGCCCCTTGCGGGAGGGCTCGCCCCAATTTGGCAGAACGAACCCAAAATTGACGTGCGCGCTGCGCCGGATTCACCTCGCCCCCTGTGGGAGAGGTCGGCTGCGCAGCAGCCAGGTGAGGGGTGAAACACCACGCTTGCCGAAGCAAGGCACGTGGCCGTGAGTTTCCCCGACATCACTCCGCGTCTGCGGGCGCAACTCCCGGAGTTCCGCGGCAGCCTCGAGGCGAATGCTGCGACGGCACCCCTGTCGTGGTTTCGCACCGGTGGGCCGGCACAGGTCCTCATGATACCGGCCGACGAGGACGATCTCGCATATGCCTTGCAGCGAATCGACGCCGACATTCCCGTTCTCGTCATCGGCCTCGGATCGAATCTGCTGATTCGTGACGGCGGGATTCCGGGTGTCGTGATTCGGCTCGGGCGCGCTTTCGCGGACATCCGCATCGAGCCCGATTGCCGGGTGCGGGCCGGCGCCGCGGCGCCCGACGTGAAGGTCGCGCGAGCCGCAGCCGAAGCCGGCATCGCGGGCCTGTCGTTTCTGCGGGGCATCCCCGGGATGATCGGGGGTGCCCTGCGCATGAACGGCGGAGCCTATGGAGGTGAGGTCAAGGACGTGCTGCTCGAAGCGCGTGGCATCAATCGGCGTGGCGAGCGGGTGCGTTTCGATCTCGCATCGATGGGTTTCTCCTACCGCCACTCCGATGCGCCGGAGGATGTCATCTTCACCGAAGCTCTGTTTGAGGGGCAACCCGGTGATCGGGATGCGATTCTCGCCGAGATGAACGTGATCACGGAGGCGCGCTCCTCCACTCAACCCGTCAATACGCGCACGGGCGGCTCCACGTTCAAGAATCCGACCGGTGCGAAGGCATGGCAGCTCGTCGATGCTGCGGGATGCCGCGGCCTTCGGCGCGGGGATGCGCAGGTATCGGAGTTGCACTGCAACTTTCTGATCAATCACGGTTCCGCGACGGCGGCGGATATCGAGGGACTCGGCGAGGAAGTAAGGCGGCGGGTTCGCGACACCTCCGGCGTGGAACTCGAGTGGGAGATCAAGCGGGTCGGCATTTCCTGAGCAGATGCCGGCAGGAGCGTCGCGGCACCGCGAGCATAGTCAAAGGAGACCTGAGATGACGAAGCACGTCGCGGTTCTGTACGGCGGCTGGTCTGCGGAGCGCGAAGTCAGCCTTGCCTCCGGCCGCGCCTGTGCCAAGGCCCTGGAAGGGCAGGGCTACAGGGTTACGCCGATCGACGTGCAACCCGACATCGCCCTCGTTCTTCAGGCGACGATGCCAGACGTCGCCTTCAACGCCCTGCATGGCAAGATCGGCGAGGACGGGACGATCCAGGGCCTCCTCGAGATCCTGCGCATTCCCTACACGCATTCGGGCGTCCTCGCGTCTGCGCTCGCGATGGAGAAGCACAAGGCCAAACTCGTGATGAACGGAGCCGGCGTTCCGGTGCCGGAAGGCATCGTCGCTAATCGGCATGAGGTGGCGCGGCAGCACGTCCTGAAGCCGCCCTACGTCGTGAAGCCCGTCAGCGAGGGGTCGTCGGTCGGCGTGATTATCGTACGGGAAGAGCGCACTCATCCGCCGCAGGAGATCCTGCGCGACAATTGGGCCTTCGGCGACGAGGTTCTGGTCGAAAGCTACGTGGCGGGCCGGGAGCTGACCTGCGCCGTGATGGGGGACCGGCCGCTCGGTGTCATCGATATCCGCCCGGCCACCGGGCTCTTCTACGACTACGACGCGAAGTACGCGAAGGGGGGGTCGATCCACGTCCTCCCGGCAGAAATTAAACCGAATATTTACCAAAGGGTCCAAGAGTTGGCGTTAACGGCGCATCAAGCACTCGGCTGCCGGGGCGTCAGCCGCGCTGACCTCAGATACGACGATACACCCGAGGGAACGGGGGATCTCGTCGTGCTCGAAGTCAACACGCAACCCGGTATGACGGAGACGAGCCTGGTGCCCGAGCTGGCGGCCCATGCGGGCTATACCTTTGGCGAGCTTGTGCAATGGATGGTGGAGGACGCTACCTGCAATCGCTAACGGCCGGATCCTTCGGCCGGGCGCATGGGCGCGTCTTCTCCCGCAAGTTCAATCTGATCGGATCGCTGCGAATTCCGGGTGCAAGCCTCTTCCTGTCCCGGCGCAGTTCGGTGGCGATCCCTCTCGAGCGCAGGATCCCGCGCTTCCTCGGAACCGGCCTCGCGCTCGCTTTCTTCACATCCGTCACGCTGACCGGCCTGTCGCAGGGCGGGCACCTCGACCAGTACTACGCCACCTATGGTGAGCCGCATCACGCGCTCGCGAGAGCCTTCGGACTCGGCCTCGACCGAATCACGATCAGCGGAATTGACCACGTCAGAGAATCCGAGATTCTCGCGGCGGCGGGCCTCCATCCGCTTCTCTCGCTGGCCTGGCTCGATGTCGGTGAGGTTCGCGAGCGGCTCGAGCGTGTCCCGCTCATCAAGAGCGCTTCGGTGCGCAAGCTCTATCCGAGCGAGCTGGTCATCACGATCACGGAACGTGTGCCTGCGGCGCTCTGGCAGTCGAATGGCGAGGTTTTCGTCACGGCTGCCGATGGGACGCCCATGGATCTCCTTCAGGACGAGCGTCTCGTCGACCTTCCGTTCGTTGTCGGCGAGGGGGCCAATGCGCGGCTCGACGAATACCTGGCTCTCCTCCAAGCGGCCGGTCCGCTCAAGGAGCGCATTCGTGCCGGCACGCTGGTTGCCGGACGACGCTGGACGCTCAAGATCGAGAACGGGCTCGATGTCCGGCTTCCCGAAACTGGCGCGCAGGAGGCGATTGCACGCCTCGTGCGCCTGGAACGGGAACAGAAGATTCTCGAGAAGGATGTGCTCGCGGTCGATCTTCGAATGCCGGACCGTGTAGTCGTGCGGTTGACGGAAGAGGCCGCCTCGGCGCGTGCCGAAATGCTCAAGAAGAAACCTATGCGCGGAAAAGGGGTCGACACGTGAGTTTGTCGCATCAGGGGCTGACGCCGCGCCTCAGGCCGCTGTCCTCGCGCAAGAGCGCGACTCTCTCGGTCCTCGATATCGGAACGAGCAAGGTCGTCTGCATCGTTGCGGAACTGCAGCCGGTCGAGTCGCTCGAATCACTGCGAGGTCGCACGCATCTCGCTCGCATCATCGGGATCGGTCATCAGCGTTCCCTCGGACTCAAGGGGGGCGCGATCGTCGATCTCGAATCCGCGGAGACGTCGATCCGTCAGGCCGTTCACGCTGCGGAGCGGATGGCGAAGGTCGAAATCCAGTCGGTGATCGTGAACCTGACGGGCGGGCGAATCGGTTCGGAGCATTTCGAAGCGCAGATTCCGGTTCGCGGCACGGTCGGCCCGGGCGATGTCCATCGCGTGCTCGATGTCGCGGCTGCACACGATCTTCGCCAGGGCAGGGCGGTTCTGCATGCTCTGCCGACCGGCTACTCCCTCGACTCGCAGGATCACATTATCGATCCGACCGGTATGATGGGTGAGCGGCTCGGCGTCGATCTGCACGTGCTGACGGCAGAGCGGGCTGCCGCGCGCAACCTGATGCTCGCTGTGGAGCGATGCCATCTCGGCATCGAGGCAGTCGTCGCGACGCCTTATGCGTCGGGCCTGTCCGCGCTCGTCGACGACGAGGCCGACCTCGGCTGTGCGGTCGTCGATCTCGGCGGCGGCACGACGAGCGTCGGTATCTTCTCGAACGGCAATCTCGTCCATGCAGACGCGATTGCAGTCGGAGGACATCACGTCACGATGGATATCGCGCGTGGTCTGACGACTCGCGTTTCGGCGGCGGAGCGGTTGAAGACGCTCCACGGTTCGGCCATCAGCTCGAGCTCCGACGAGCGCGACATGATTGCGGTTCCGCAGGTCGACGAGAGCGAGCGCGACGTCGCCAATCACCTGCCGAAGTCGCATCTCGTTCGCATCATCCGGCCGCGGGTCGAGGAAATTCTGGAACTCGTCAGGGACCGCCTCAAGAAGGCGGGATTCGCCGCCCAAGCCGGACGCCGCGTCGTCCTGACGGGAGGTGCAAGCCAGCTCGTCGGTCTTCCCGAGACCGCGCGCCGCATCCTGCAGGGCCAGGTCCGCGTCGGGCGGCCGCTCGGGATCAAGGGTCTGCCGGAGGCTGCCAAGGGCCCGGCCTTCTCCGCTGTCGTCGGCCTGCTCGTGTATCCGCAGGTCGCGCATGCGGAGTACTTCAAGCCGCGCTCGGGCGGATATCTGCAGGCAGACGGAACCAACGGCTACTTCGCACGAGTCGGGCGCTGGATCCGCGAGAGTTTCTAACGCGTAAGGGCGCCGGCTCCCGGCCGTCGCTTTGAGTTGAGTTTATCCGGAACGCATCGACCGGCAACGGTCGACACAGGAGGCCACGAGAGGGCACAAGGTCATGGCAATCAATCTGCAAGCACCCGATATCCGGGAACTGAAGCCGCACATCACTGTATTCGGAGTCGGCGGCGCCGGCGGGAATGCCGTGAACAACATGATCGTGGCGGGCCTGGAAGGCGTCGAGTTCGTCGTCGCGAACACGGACGCGCAGGCGCTCATGTCGTCGAAGTCGCAGCGCATCATCCAGATGGGCCTGCAGGTGACCGAAGGTCTCGGCGCCGGCTCCCAGCCGGAAGTCGGACGTGCGGCGGCCGAGGAAGTGATGGACGAGATCCGTGACCAGCTGTCCGGTTCGCACATGGTGTTCATCACCGCCGGCATGGGTGGCGGCACCGGCACCGGCGCAGCCCCGGTCGTCGCGCGGGTCGCGCGGGAGATGGGAATTCTCACCGTCGGCGTGGTGACGAAGCCCTTCCAGTTCGAAGGTGTGCGCCGCATGCGTCTCGCCGAGGCGGGCATCAACGAGCTCCAGCAGTCCGTTGATACGCTCATCGTCATCCCGAATCAGAACCTCTTCCGCGTCGCGACGGAGAAGACGACCTTCTCGGATGCCTTCGCGATGGCCGACCAGGTGCTCTATTCAGGCGTGGCCTGCATCACCGACCTGATGGTCAAGGAGGGTCTCATCAACCTCGACTTCGCGGACGTCCGGGCCGTGATGCGGGGCATGGGCAAGGCGATGATGGGGACCGGCGAGGCCTCCGGCGAGCAGCGGGCGATTCGCGCTGCCGAGGCGGCGATCGCCAATCCGCTTCTCGACGAAGTTTCGATGCGCGGGGCGCGCGGCCTCCTGATCTCGATCACCGGCGGCAACGACCTCACGCTGTACGAGCTCGATGAAGCCGCCACGAGAATCCGCGAAGAGGTCGATGGGGACGCCAACATCATTCTCGGCGCGACCTTCGACGAAAGCCTCGAGGGAGTGATCCGGGTCTCCGTGGTCGCGACCGGGATTGATCAGGAGGTGGCGGCGCCCGAGCTTGCCTCGACCGAGAAGCGGATTGCCGAGGTCGCCGAGCGCCTGCGCGCCGAAGCGCGTGCCCGGGTCCAGGCCCAGCAGACCGTGCCGACGTTCCGCGCCACCCCGCTCCCGCCCGAGAGCCGTGCTCCCCAGCCCGTTGCGGCCGCCCCCGTCCAGGCCCCGCAGCCGGAGCCCCAGCCGGTCGCCCCGGCGCAGCCGATCCTGCGGGACGATGTCGTCCTGACACCGACCCAGCCCCGCCCGACCACGGCGTTCGAGACGCATCCAGCGGCGGAGGCGGCTCTGGAGGAGGAGCAGCTCCCCCCGGACTCGTATATTCCTCCGGCGGCCGAACGCCCGATCCGCGCGGCTCGGATGCCGCGGGTCGAAGAGCTTCCGCTTCCTGCGCAGAACGAGATTCGTGCCATGCGCTCCGAAGCGGACATGAGCCAGGATCCCAAGCGGATGACCCTGCTCCAGCGGCTCGCGACTGTCGGTTTCGGCAAGCGGGAAGAAGGTGCTCCGGCGGCGCCGGCCCATGATCCTCGCGTCCAGCGCGTGGCCGATCCCCGGACCCCGTCAGCCGTCCATGCCGAGTATGCCAAGCGTCCGGCGGCGCCCCAGGGCTATCGGCCCGCGCAGGGGCAGTTGGATCCGCACGGCCGGCCTGCTCCCGCTCCCCGGCCTGCCGAGGACGACCAGCTGGAGATCCCGGCCTTCCTGAGGCGTCAGGCCAACTGACCCCGCCATCACGGCGCTCGATTATGATCCCCGGACGGCCGCCGTCCGGGGATCAACCGTTTAAGAATTTGTAAACGCGCCAATGATTTACGTTGCGTCAGTTCATGTTTCGGATTGTTACAGAACGTAAGAAAGCGTGATTTGGCCTTGGCTGCAGGCGCGACTATGGTGCAGCCCATAACGAAAGAAGGGCAGCGCCCGATGGGACGCTGTGCACAGGGGCAGATAACGGCGGACGGATTCATTCGGCGACGATTCTTCGCGAGTCGGCGCATGCTCCATCGCGGCCGGGGTTGAGAGTAATGAGACAAAGCCAGCAAACGACGCTTCGCGCGGCAGTATCTCTCTCGGGGGTCGGCGTTCATTCCGGCAACGAGGTCAGGATGATCCTTCATCCCGCCGAGGCCGACCATGGTATCGCATTTCTGAGAACTCAGATCCCCGGTGGTCATGATCGCCTGATCGATGCCCGCCACCTCACCGTAACCGCAACCGAGCTCTGCACCGTCATCGGGGACCGCGAAACCGGAGCCGTGGCGACGATCGAGCACCTGATGGCCGCGCTTGCGGGTCTCGGGATCGATAATGTCCTGGTCGAGATCGATGGCCCGGAGGTTCCGATCCTCGATGGAAGCGCCGAGCCCTTCGTGCAGGCGATCGATCAGGTCGGCATCGTATCCCTCACCGCAACCCGCCGCTATTTGAAGGTTGTGAAGCCGGTTCGCGTGAACCAGGGCAAGGCCTTCGCCGAGCTCCTGCCCAACGACCGGACATTCCGCCTCGACGTCGAGATCGATTTCCCGACCCCCGTCATCGGCCGCCAGCGCAAGTCGTGCGACCTCTCGGCCGCGGTGTTCCGCCGTGAGATTTCACGGGCCCGGACCTTCGGCTTCATGCGCGACGTCGAGAAGCTCTGGAGCGCTGGCTTCGCGCTGGGTGCATCCCTCGAGAACACCGTCGCGATTGGCGAGGACGGCATCATCAATCCGGAAGGGCTCCGTTACGCGGACGAGTTCGTCCGGCACAAGCTCCTCGACGCGATCGGAGATCTGTCGCTCGCTGGAATGCCGCTGCTCGGCACCTATCGCTCCTATTGCGGCGGACACCGCCTCAATTTCGCAGTTCTCGAGGCCTTGTTCTCGAGCCGCTCCAACTTTGCGATCGTCGAGGTCGGCACCCGCCGCGAAGCCGGCTATGCGGAAATCGGCCGGGTCGCGATGGCGGCCTTCGCACCAGACGTGCACTGATCGCTTCCACGCTTCCTTTTCCGACATGTGCCTCGCGGGACCAGAAGGCCCTACGAGAGCTCGAAGCTGGGCGGATTATCGGGCCCACCGATCGCCTGAGCCTTCTGCGACACGGGTCGTTCAGGTCACGAAACCCTGTGGCATTGGGCTTGGCTCCGACGGGGTCGATGAGGTAAAGAGCGGTTCCCCGCTGGCCGGCGCAAGGCGATCCGGACACTTCACTCGGAGGTTCAATCAGGCATGTCTTTCGCGGAATTCTCTGCGGGCGCGAAAGTCGCCGTACGAGTGATGGCATTGGCTTCGTGCGGGCTTGTCCTGGCTGGCTGCATGGACACGCTCTCCTCGTTCAATCCCTTCAGCAAGGGCGAGACCTACAAGCCCGAGATCGTCGCGGAAGTACCGGCTCCAGAGCTGTACAATGACGGACTCGCGCGCATCCAGAAGAAGGACTACGAGGGCGCAGCCAAGAAGTTCTCGGATCTCGAGAAACAGTACCCGTATTCGGATTGGTCCCGCCGCGCGCTCATCATGGCTGCGTATGCCCATTACGAGGGTGGGCAATACGAGGACTCGATCACGGAAGCGCGCCGTTATCTGCAGATGCATCCTGCTACGCCCGAGGCGGCCTATGCGCAGTATCTGCTGGCCATGTCGCACTTCCATCAGATCCCCGACGTCACGCGGGATCAGGACAAGGCCGAGAAGGCGCTGCTCGCCTTGCAGGAACTCGTCGACCGCTATCCGAATTCCGAATGGGCGCCCGATGCCCGTCAACGCATCCAGGTTGCCCGTGACCAGATCGCCGGCAAAGAGATGGAGATTGGCCGCTTCTACCTTCAGAAGCGGAATTACACGGGCGCCATCAATCGTTTCCGGACCGTCGTCGCCCGCTATCAGACGACTCGTCATATCGAAGAGGCGCTGGAGCGCCTGACCGAGGCCTATCTCGCGCTCGGTATCGTCGACGAGGCGCAGACGGCGGCAGCGGTGCTCGGCCACAACTTCCCGGATAGCCCCTGGTACAAGGATGCCTATGCTCTTCTCCAGAAGGGCGGCATGGAACCGCGGGAGAACAGCGGATCGTGGATCAGCCGCGCATTCCGCGGAATCCCGCAGGTCGGTCAGCGGACGGGGTGACCGCGAACGGGTGATCCCCAACATCTATGCTGGTCCAACTGGCGATCCGCGACATCGTTCTCATCGATCGGCTCGAACTCACGTTCACCGAAGGCCTGAGCGTCCTCACCGGTGAAACCGGCGCCGGTAAATCGATTCTGCTCGACGCCTTCTCGCTCGCCCTCGGCGCGAGGGGGGACGGGGGGCTCGTTCGCCATGGTGAGACACAGGGCCAGGTAACGGCCGTTTTCGACTGCCCCATCGATCACCCTGCAAGGCAGATCGCGGCAGATGCCGAGATCGATACGGAAGGCGATTTGATCCTCCGCCGCGTGCAGGTGGCGGACGGGCGAACGCGCGCTTTCGTGAACGACCAGCCGGTCAGCGTTCAAGTCCTGCGCGCGATCGGGTCAGCTCTCGTCGAGATTCACGGTCAGCACGATGATCGCGCGCTCGTCGATCCGGTCATGCACCGATCCATCCTCGATGCATTCGGAGGCCTCACGGATCAGGCCCAGACCGTTGCCGATGCGGCTCGCACGCTGCGCGATGCGCAGAACGCCGTTGCAAGCCATCACGCCCGGATCGAGAAGGTGCGCCGGGAGGCAGACTTTCTTCGTCATGCTGTCGAGGAGTTGACGGCGCTTGCGCCGCAGCCCGGCGAGGAGGCGATGCTCGCCGAGCGCCGCACGACGATGATGCAATCCGAGAAGGTCGCAAAGGAGCTGAACGAGGCCTATGAGGCCGTTGCCGGGAGCGCGTCGCCGGTTGCCGTCCTGGCCTCCGCGACCCGTAAGCTCGAGCGCCGCAGCGCGCAGGCTCCGGCACTCGTCGAGCCCTGCGTCGCGGCGCTGGATGCGGTGCTCCTGGCTGTCGAGGAGGCCCAGGCCTCGCTCGAAGCCGCTCTCCAGGCAGCCGAATACGATCCGAAGGAACTCGAGCGCGTCGAGGAGCGCCTCTTCGCGTTGCGCGCTGCTGCCCGGAAGTATCACGTGCCGGCAGACAACCTCGCCGAGTTGAAGGAGCGCTTTGGGGCCGATGTGGCTGCGATCGATGCGGGGGAGGAAGAGCTCGTCGCCCTCGAGGCCGCGGTGCGGCGTGCCGATGGTCTTTATGTCGAGGCCGCGCGGGTCCTCTCGGCTCGCCGCAGCAAGGCAGCCGCCGATCTCGATGCCGCCGTGCAGGCGGAATTGCCGCCCCTGAAGCTCGAGCGCGCCCGGTTCATTACGCAGCTCCGGACCGACGAGACCAGCAGGGATCCGGGAGGGTTCGAGCGAGTCGAGTTCTGGGTCCAGACCAATCCGGGCACGAGGCCGGGGCCGCTCATGAAAGTCGCATCCGGCGGCGAGCTGTCCCGATTCATGCTGGCATTGAAGGTCGTTCTTGCGGACAGGGGCTCGGCGCCGACGCTGGTTTTCGACGAGATCGACACGGGCGTCGGCGGCGCCGTAGCGGATGCGATCGGCCAGCGCCTCGCGCGACTGGCCAAGCGTGTTCAGGTCCTCGCCGTGACGCATGCCCCGCAGGTGGCTGCAAGGGCTTCGCGCCACTTCCTGATCGCCAAGGAGAGCGTTGCGGGCTCCGATCGCGTCGCGACCCGAGTCGTGCCGCTCAGCGCCACGCCACGGCGTGAGGAAATCGCGCGAATGCTCGCGGGAGCGACGATCACGGACGAGGCCCGCCGCGCGGCGGAGCGCCTCCTGGAGGCTGCCTCGTGAGCACGGCGAGACATCCTCCCCATGAGAAAAAGAGTCCCGCAGGCAGGAGCGTGTTCACACCTTCCGCATAGTTCTAGACTGGAAGGTGTTGCTCCAGAGTGAACCATGCCCGTTTCGACCCCCAGCGCCCGCCCGCATGTCGAGCAACTCGGTTTCGATGAGGCCCGCCGCGAGCACGAGGCTCTCGGCCGCGAGATCGCCGAGCACGATCGTCGCTATTACGAGGACGATGCACCGACCATCTCGGACGCGGAGTACGATGCGCTGCGACGGCGCTACGAGGAGATCGAGGCGCAGTTCCCCGAGCTCCGAACGCCCGAGAGCCTGAGCGAGAAGGTCGGCGCACGGGCATCGGACAAGTTCGCCAAGATCAGGCATCGCGTTCCGATGCTGTCGCTCGCCAACGCATTCTCGGACGAGGCTATCGAAGAGTTCGTCGCGCGCATCAGGCGCTTTCTGCAGCTTCCGTCGGACAAGCCGCTCGTCCTGACGGCCGAGCCGAAGATCGACGGGCTGTCGTTGAGCCTCCGTTATGAGCGCGGTTCACTCGTGACGGCCGCCACCCGTGGAGATGGCACGGAGGGAGAGGACGTCACAGCCAATGTAAGGACGATCGGCGAGATCCCGCAGAGGCTGAGGGCTGCCGATGTTCCCGAAATCTGCGAGGTCCGCGGAGAGGTCTATCTCTCCCATGACGCTTTCGCAGCGATCAACGAGCGGCAGTCGGAGGCCGGCAAGCCTCTCTTTGCGAATCCGCGGAACGCGGCGGCCGGGAGCCTCCGCCAGCTCGATCCGAGAATCACGGCTTCGCGCCCGCTGAAGTTCTTCGCCTACTCCTGGGGCGAGATGTCTTCGCTGCCGCGGCGTACGCAATTCGAGATGATCGCGTGCTTCGCGGCTTGGGGATTCAAGACGAATCCGCTGACACGCCGGTGCTCGACCGTCGAGGAACTCCTGGCGCATTATCGATTCATCGAAGCAGAACGGGCGCAACTCGGCTACGACATCGATGGTGTGGTCTACAAGGTCGATGACCTCTCCTTGCAGGAGCGCCTCGGCTTCGTATCTCGTTCACCCCGCTGGGCGCTCGCGCACAAGTTCCCGGCCCAGAATGCGACGACCGTCCTCGAGGGGATCGAGATCAATGTTGGCCGCACGGGATCGCTGAATCCTCTCGCGCGCCTCAAGCCGGTGACCGTCGGCGGCGTCGTCGTCTCCAACGCGACGCTGCACAACGAGGATTACATCCGCGGCATCGGCAGTGACGGACAGCCGATCCGCAATGGCGTCGATATCCGTATCGGCGACACCGTTATCGTTCAGCGCGCCGGCGATGTCATTCCGAAGGTGCTCGATGTGGTGCTCGAACGCCGTCCGCCGGACAGCAAGCCATATGAGTTCCCGACGCAATGTCCGGCCTGCGGCAGCCATGCCGTCCGCGAGGTCAATCCGAGAACGGGCAAGGAGGACTCGGTCCGCCGGTGCACCGGCGGACTAATTTGTCCGGCGCAGGCGAGGGAGCGCCTGAAGCATTTCGTTTCCCGCTATGCCTTCGACATCGAGGGTCTCGGCGAACAACGTATCGAGGAATTCTACAGCGAAGGGCTGGTCACGCGGCCGCAGGATATCTTCACGCTCCAATCCCGCAATTCCCGCGCTCTTCAGCGACTCGAAAAGCGTGAGGGTTGGGGCGAGACAAGCGTCAAGAATCTATTTGCGGCCATCGAGGCGCGCCGACGACTGCCGCTTTCACGATTCATCTATGCTCTCGGGATCCCGCATGTCGGAGAGACCTCTGCGAAGCTCCTGGCGCGGCACTTCGGCTCTTTCGACGCTTTGAGGCAAACGGCTTGCGCCGCATCCGACCGCGACTCCGAAGCGTTCGCCGAGCTGACCTCGATCGGCGGAATCGGGCGGGTCGTCGGCGATGCGATCGTCGAGTTCTTCAAGGAGACGCATAACGAGGAGATGCTCGATGCGCTCCTGTCGGAGGTGACTCCGGAGCCGGAAGAGTCCCAGGCTGCGAAGAATTCTCCCGTTGCGGGGAAGACCGTGGTCTTCACAGGTTCGCTCGAGCAGATGACGCGAGAGGAAGCGAAAGCCATGGCCGAACGCCTCGGAGCCAAGGTCGCGGGTTCGGTATCGAAGAAGACCGACCTGATCGTGGCAGGCCCAGGAGCCGGCTCCAAACTCGACAAGGCGCGTGAGCTCGGAATCAAGATCCTCGATGAGGATGGTTGGTTCGAACTCGTCGGACGGTCGTGATTGATGTTGCGCGTCCGCCCTCGTCCTCTCTTCGTCATCGCGAGCGGAGCGAAGCGATCCAGGGGCGCCTCCGTCGACGGGTAGATTGCTTCACTTCGTTCGCAATGACAGTGAGGTGGTGGAAAGGGCTGTGCGCACCGCCCGCGACTCACAATGAAGGCGGTGGGCCCGGCGTCCATTTCCGTTTCTCGTAGTGCTCATCCGGCCCTCCTGCTCTCTCCGTCATTGCGAACGAAGTGAAGCAATCTACCCATCGACAGATGGTTCGCTTCGCCTGCGGTTCGCAAGACGGAAGTGCGGTGGGACGCATTGTGCATTGTCGTCTGCACTTCCCAAGAACGAAGAAAGGCGCGGGGAGGGGCCCGCGCCTTCCATGAAAGTCCGCTTCGTCCGCGGATCAGGCCTCCGGCTTCGGCTCGAAGGTCGGAGGCAGGACGAAGGCTGCGCGATGGATCGCGGGGGTGTAGTAGCGCGTCTGGCTCTCGATCGCGGCGTAGCGCTCGCGCAGCACTTCCTCGGGCGGAGTCAGCGCGTCAGCCGTATCTCCTGCCGCAACGAGCGCGAGCATTCCGCCCGCATAGGTCGGCACTGGCGCCAGGAACGGCCGCACTCCGCCGAACGACTTCCCGAGACGGCCACAGACCTGATCGAGCTCCTTGCGCTGGAAGAAGGGCGCCCCGCTCTGGACCGCAATCATCCCGCCCGGACGTAGCCGGCGGCGGCAGTCCGCGTAGAAAGCGGCCGTGAACAGCGGCTCACCCGGTCCGATCGGATCAGTCGAGTCGATCAGGATGGCATCGAACATCTGATCGGTCTCGGCCACGTAGCGGGTACCGTCGCTGACGATTACCTCGGCACGCCTGTCGTCGAATGCTCCACCCGAGACATCGGGCAGAAAACGGCGCGAGAGCTCGATCACGTCACGGTCGAGCTCGACCATGACGGCCTTGGTGATCGGATGCTTGAGAACCTCCTTGAGCGTGCCGCCATCACCGCCGCCGATGATCAGCACCTCGCGAGGCTCGCCATGCGCCTGCAGGGGCACATGCGCTAGCATCTCGTGGTAGATGTGGTTGTCGCGCTCGGTCAGCTGGACGACTCCGTCGAGCACAAGGACCTTTCCGAAGGTCTTGTTTTCGAAGAGGAGGACCTCCTGGAAGGCGGTGCGGCCCTCGTGCAGGACGCGTTCGACCGCGAGCGTCTGGGAGTGGTCGGCATAGAGCCGCTCCTGAAACCAATTCATGGTGTGTCTCTCCCTCGGGGTCAGCGCATTCACAGCAAGACTCCGCGCTTGTGCTCGGCCAGGGTGATCTGGCCTGGCTCGAAGGCCTCGCGCAGGACCTCGATCGCCTTGTGGGGCTCCGCGTCCCCGCACATGAACACATCCACCGCCGCATAGGCCCGCTCCGGCCAGGTGTGGATCGAGATATGGCTCTCGGCCAGCACCGCCACACCCGAGATGCCGCCATTAGGGGTGAAGTGATGGAGATCGATGTTGAGCAAGGTTGCCCCGGCGCGGACGGTGGCTTCGCGCAAGGCCTGTTCGACATGGGCCAGATCGTCGAGACGGCTGGCCTGCCAAAGGTCGATGATCAAGTGAGTCCCGGCAAAGCGCAATCCGTCGCGCTCGACGAAGTGATCGAGACCGCTATCGTTGGCAGCTCCGGGCACGAGCGCGAGCGTCGCCGCGCGCTCGGCGGGGCGAGGACTCGACTCGAAGGCGGGCGCGGCGGGGCGACGATCCGCGGGGGCGATCACGCTAAGACGGGAGGTTTCGGCCATTCATTTCTCCGTTGGCAGGGTTCTGCCGGTTACGACCAGAGGAAATCCGCAAGCCGATCTTGCGATCGGCGTAGCGGGAGAATTTGGCGAGAGCCTGCGCTCAGGCCGATGGGGATAGTTCGGCTTCGGCTCGGTCAGCCGTGTCCGGGGCAGGCTCGCGGACCTGCAGGACGGTCAGACGCTTCATCTCACCGAGACGCGTCTCCCAGTTGATGGACTTGCCAGATTGGAGACCGATCAGGGCGGTGCCGATCGGGGTCAGCACGGATACCTTGCCTTCGGCGATGTTCGCCTCGTTGGGGTAGACCAAGGTCACCGTCTGGGTCCGTCCGGTCGTGTCGTCCCGGAACTCCACCTCGCTGCCCATACAGACGACGTCGACCGGATGCCGTCCTTGCGGGAGGACTTGCGCGCGGTCGAGCTCATCCGCGAGTTCCGATGCGACCTCGGGCAGGTTGGACATGGCCGCGTTGGCCAGGACCGTGAGACGCTCGTGGTCTGTCGCCGTCAAGGTAATGCGGGGCTTTGCGCCACTGCTTGTTGTACGTTTCGTCATCGTGATCTCCTGTTCTGTTACGGGCGCCGCATTGTCTTGCGCGGCATGCCCGGAATGATTGCGACCGCCCTGCGGGCACGGCTTCGACGCTGGCTCAGGAATGTCGCAGACGACTTCCGAGCGCGCACTTCGTCCAGCTCTAACGGCCGAGAGCTGCCGAGCGTCGATCACCTGCCGGGAGCAGCGGTACTTCGTCTCTTCCGGTGGGGGTAAGATACGGCCGCGAACCTGCATCTCGGGCCTCGTGGTTCGCTTGCGAACCAACCGGAGCCCGCCTGTATGGCGCGTCGAAGCAAGCGGCCTGAGGCGCACCCCTGCCTTCGGGATATGCGCTCCGTGTCGCGGAACATGAGGTTCAGAGAAGGATCCGGCATACCGTCGTACCGGATGCCCACATCCGGCCTCACAAGATGTCCCTAAGGTTCAGAAATCTTGGAGCGCCCCGAGCCCGGGGCGCGACAGCGCGTTGAGCCCGGGGCTAACAGCCCACGATCAGATTACCCGCCCGGTATAGGCTGCGATGAAAGTGCAAAAAGCTCAACATAGTATTCCGATACATATGCACTTCGGCGCGAATGTCAAATGGCAAAGGCGCGGCTCCGGAACAGCTTCTCCTTTCCTCAGGCCGCCCTGGCCTCGACGCTCGGCATCTTTGGAGGATGGACTGGAGAATGAGCCGGCATGGCCGGCTTAGGCAGCCGCCATGCACGAGACCTCATCGGCTGTGGTGCTCACCGCTGGCGATCTCGATATCCGTGATATCCCGGGCGTCTCCACAAGGCGTTACGCTCCTGGAGCGTCTGAATGTGCAGCCGAGGCGCGATTGCTCTGCGCGGCCGTATTTCCCGCAAGACATTCCGCCTCGGACGAGGCATTCGCACGCCATGGGCAATTCGAAACCATGTTACGCGCCGCTGGCCGGCGAGATCTCAGCCGGAGTTTCCGCCATCGCCCCGGCGGCGATCGCTGCGATCCCGATCGGGCTCCTGTTCGGTGCGGTTGCGGGAGCAAAAGGCCTTTCCGGCCTTGAAGTCACTTTGATGTCGGCCCTGGTCTTCGCGGGAGGATCGCAGTTCGCCGCCATCGAAACCTGGTCTCATCCTCCGCCCATCGCGGCACTCGCTTTCGCGACTTTCCTAATCAATGCACGCCACCTGCTGATGGGAGCATCTCTCGCACCGAAGCTGCGCGCCCGCGGATGGCGGCGCTGGTTTGCCGTCTTTCTCATGACGGACGAGACCTGGGCACTCGCCGAACGGCGGGCTCTCTCGCAGCCGGTGACGCTGGCCTACTGGCTTGCGATGGGGTCGTGCCTCTACGTGGTATGGGTTCTGTCGACCGTGGCCGGCGCGGCCGTGGGCTCCTTCCTGGGCGAGCCGGACCGCATCGGTGCGGATTTCGTCTTCACGGCGCTCTTCATCGGCCTGATCGCCGGGTTCGGGCGCTCCCGTACAACGATGGCTGCCGTGGTGGGGAGCGCTGCCGGCGCAGCGCTCACGCACCACATCTTCGGGCCGCCCTGGCACGTCGCCGCAGGTGCGCTTTCGGGAATCGCAGCAGCCTTCCTCGCCGCCGGGCAGGGGGCGAGGCAGTGACGCTCAATCCTCTGGCCCTGGCCGCGATCCTGGCAATGACCGCCGTCACCTACGTGACCCGGATCGGCGGCATTCTCCTGGCGTCACGCTTCTCGCCGCGTGGTCGTGCAAGAGCCGCTTTCGATGCGATCCCGCCGGCGGTTCTCGCTGCCGTCATCGCGCCGACAGCCCTGACGACAGGGTGGCCGGAGACGCTCGCGGCCGCGATTGCGTTGATGGCAGCCATACGCCTCCCACTCCTCGGCACGATCGGTGTCGGCGTCGCGGCCGTCGTGCTCCTACGCGCTTACCTCTGATGTGCTCCCGGACAGGGGGACGGTAGCCTTTTCGAGCCAAAGGCGGGTCGGCTCGTCGAGAAGCGTAGCGAGAGCGCTCCGGACACGCGCGTGGTACTGGTCGATCCATGCCGCTTCGTCGGGTGTCAGCATCGAGGCATCCACGAGACGCAGATCCAACGGCGCCAGAGTCAGGGTCTCGAATCCCATCATCTCGCGCTCGGCGCCCTGGATGGAGCGGTGCTCCACCAGGACGAGGTTCTCGATCCGGATGCCGTAGGCTCCAGTCCTGTAGTAGCCCGGCTCGTTCGACAGGATCATGCCGGGCTCGAGAACGGTGTGCCCCAGTTTCGAGATGCGCTGCGGCCCCTCATGTACGGAGAGATAGCTTCCAACCCCGTGGCCGGTGCCGTGATCGAAATCGAGGCCCGCTTCCCAGAGTGAACGGCGCGCAAACGCATCGATCTGTGCGCCGGTCGTGCCTTTCGGAAAGACGGCGCGCGCGATCGCGATATGCCCTTTGAGCACGCGCGTGTTTCGCTCCCGCATCTCCTCAGTCGGAGTGCCCACGATGACCGTTCGCGTGATATCAGTCGTGCCGTCCTCGTACTGTGCGCCCGAGTCGATCAGGTAGATCTGTCCCGGCTCGATCCGCCGGTTTGTCCGCACGGTGACCCGGTAGTGCGGCAAGGCGGCATTCGGGCCCGTCGCGGAAATGCTCGGGAATGAGAGATCCTTCACGAGGCCCGTTTCGAGCCGGAACGACTCGAGCGCCTCTGCCGCGCTGATCTCATCGAGCTTCCCGCTCGGTGCTTCCCGATCGAACCACGCGAGGAACCGCGTGACTGCCGCTCCATCCCTGAGGTGAGCCGCTCGGGTACCCGCGATCTCGGACGCGTTCTTCGCTGCCTTGAGAAGGCTGATCGGATCTGGTCCGACGTCGGCTTTCCCACCGGCGACCTCGAGACGGCGGGCGAGCGCGACCGCAGCGGTCGCTGAATCCAGCCTGACGGTCGCGCCAGTCTCGCCGAGCGCGTCGAGATCCTCCACGAATTGCGTGGGCGGGCACAGATCCGCGACGTCGCCGAGAGCCGCTCCGGCTTCATTGGTGATCTTGGCGGGATCGAAATAGAGTTGCGGCCTCCTGTCTCGTGGGATCACGCCATATCCGAATGGGATGGGAGTATGTCCCACATCGGCCCCTCGCAGATTGAAGGACCATGCGAGGTTGTGCGGATCTGAAACCACGAGCGCGTCGACACGCGCATCCTGGAGCTTTGCGCGGATTCTCGCGAGCTTGTCGGAGGCAGCCTCTCCGGCCCGCTCCAGCGGATGCGGAACGATCGGTCCCTTTGGGGCAAGTGGGCGATCGGTCCAGATCACGTCAATGAGATTGATGTCGACGGGCGCAAGGCGACCTCCGGCTCGCTCGACCGCCCGTTCCAGGCGCTTGGATCCGTCTGGAGTGTGGAGCCACGGATCATAGGCGAGAACGGCATCAGCCGGCAGGTTCTCGGCAATCCAGTCCTCGGGGCTTTTGTCCGAGAGGAGGACTGGCGTGAATAGGGTCGTATCGACCTGTTCGGCTGCCTGAAGAATGTAGCGGCCGTCGACGACGAGGGCCGCCTTCTCGAGCAGAACGATCGCTGTGCCGGCAGATCCCGTGAAGCCGGTGAGCCATGCCAGACGCTCGGCATTCGGGGGGACGTATTCGGATTGATGCTCGTCCGCCCGCGGCACGACGAAACCGGCATAGCCTCGCCGCTCCAGCTCGGCTCGCAACCGGGTGGTCCGCTCACGCCCTTGCGCCGGTGTCGTTCGATCTTCGAAAGTCTGGAAACGTGCCATGCCTGCGGATCCCGGATTGTGGAGAGGACCGACACCCGAGCGGCCTGCCCCAGTTCATCGTTTCCTAGCATCGGTGCCGCAGGAGGCGGAAGCCGACCTCAGATGTGAGCGGTACGACGAAGCCACACGGTAGTGCCTGCCGACAGCCGCCCTTCGGCTCTGTGATCCATCGCACTGTTTCAGGATACGTAGGGCCGTACAAGACAGGCGGGGCCTGGGCTCGTCACCTGATCGACCGCATGGAGTCAGATCATGGGCCACTCCGCATCATCCCGCAGCTCAACTGCTCGCGGGCTCCGGCATGCCATTGTTCTCGGAGGCAGCATCGCCGGCCTCCTCGCGGCGCGCGTGCTGTCGGACACCTTCGACCACGTCACCATTATCGAGCGAGACGCGCTGGCCCGCTCGCCCGAGTCCCGCAAGGGCGTTCCGCAAGGCAACCATCTGCACGCCCTGCTCGAACGCGGAAGAATCCTGGCCGAAGCCCTGCTGCCTGGCCTGTCCGAAGATCTCGTCGCCTTGGGCGCCGCTCGCCTGAGCGGTGGTCGGGATCTCGCTTGGCACCATTCGGGTGGCTGGCGCGTCCAGCACGACAGCGATTTGACCTTCCTGTCCATGAGCCGCCCGCTGCTCGAAAGCCAAGTGGCCGAACGCGTCCGTGCGCTGCCGAATGCGACAATCCTCGATGGATTGCGAGCCGTCGGCCTGTGCAGCGACGAGCGCGGCACGATTACCGGCATCCGGGCCTGCCGGCCGGGCACACACGGCGAGGAAGAGGAGATCGAAGCCGATCTCGTGGTCGATGCGATGGGCCGGGGCAGCATGGTGCCGCAATGGCTGGCCGAGATCGGCTTCGAGCCGCCGCGAGCCGAACTCGTCGGAGCGAGCGTCTCCTATGCGAGCTGCACGTTTCGCCGCGCGGACCGGCGGCTCAACTGGCGGGCCTTGATCATCTCCGGAAGGCCGGTCCGACGCGGTGGCCTCATCTTCCCTATCGAAGGTGACCGGTGGCTCGTGACTCTGCCGGGTTTCTTCGACGAACCCATGCCGCAGGAGCATGCGGGCTTCCTGGCCTTTGCCGGATCGCTTGCCGTGCCCGATCTCTACGACGAGATCCGCGAATGCGAGCCCCTGTCGGAGATCAAGCGCCATCGTTTCATCGGCAGCCTGCGGCGGCGCTATGAGCGGCTCGATCGCTTCCCGGAAGGGCTGATCGCCATTGGCGATGCGGTCTGTAGCTTCAATCCGGTCTATGGCCAGGGGATGACTGTCAGCGCCATCGAGGCAGAGGCGCTCGGGCGGCTACTTGCCGATGCTCAGGCGCACGGTGGCCTCGCGTCGGATTTCAGCCGGCGCTGGTTCCGGGCGATCAGGCCGATCGTCGATGCTGCCTGGAACGGGGTGCGGCTCGAGGATCTCCGATTGCCTGAGCTCGGCAGCCAGCGGCCGCTGCATCTGCGTCCGATGCAATGGTACTTGGACCAAGTTCAACTGGCGACGCATCGCAGCGCCGCTGTGACCGACCAGTTCTACCGGGTCATGAACTTCCTCGATTCGCCGAGCCGGCTCTTCCGGCCCCGGATCCTGGCCGAGGTGCTGTTTGCAGGATCTCGCACATCACCGCGAGGCACGAGCCTGGCGGATGCGCCGCTCGGCCCAATCTCCCAAACCGGCGGAGCAGGGTAACCTCAGAACCCGAGCGGGAGCCCATGGCGCAGTGCTGCCGGGGCTCTCCAGGTCGAAGGCAGTCCGCTCCTCATCGCCTGCCGTTGTGCGCGGCGCCAGCACCAGTCCCGATCGCTCAGGAATCTGTGCTGCTTCGCCCGAAAGGTCCCGCCGCAGCACCTGCGCTGGATAGGCATCGATGTGGCAGGCCTTAACGATTTATTACCGAGACCCGCATGCTGGGCATGGCTTGCATGCCATTCTGGGCCTTTTCGCAGTGCAGCAAGGTGCCTACCTCATGTCTAACGACAAAAAAGGAAACGTTGAAGGGCGATCGGAATCTTTCGGAGGCTTACCGTGGCTGGTTCTGTCGCTGTTTCAGGTTTTTCAGTGTCCGATCACGCAACGACTCGCAAGAGCCTGCTGAAGCGGATCATGGGTGCCATCATTCAGTCCCGTATGACGACTGCCGAGCGGTTGGTTCGCCACTACGAGGCGCTGTTCGACAACGCCAGGATCTACGGAGATTACCGCCGGGTACGGCTCGGCTCCGCAGATCGTCTTCCCTTCAACACCTAACCGACTTTCATCATCTCAGGGGCTGATACGATGTTCATTCTGACCTTCCTCCGCATGTTGCGCGAAGTTGCCGCCGATGCACGCGAAATGCAGCGTGTCATGCGCGCGCGCTATCCCTACGCCTTCATCGACGAGTGAGTGGAAGCGGGTGGCGGTGTGAAAGCACCAGAGCGACCCATCCTTCCTGATCGTAGCGGCGGCGCAAGCGCCAGCCTTGCGCCGCATAAGCGCTGAGAACTCCCGGGACGTCGTGCCCGAGAAGACCCGAGAGGATGAGCGTCCCGTGCGGTGACGCGACTCTCGTGATGCTGGGGGCGAGCAATCGAAGCGGCTTGGCGAGAATATTCGCGAAGACCAGATCGAATCGTCCGGCCCGGCGCACGGCCTCATGCCGCACGCCGGGCGCAACATAGAATGTCAACTGATGCGCGACACCATTGAGGTGCGCATTCTCCGACGCGACACGGATGGCCTCTGGGTCGATGTCGCCGGCCACCACCGGAATCTTAAGCATCTTGGCTGCTGCAAAAGCGAGGATTCCGGTACCTGTCCCGACATCGAGGACGGAGGCGGGCTTCCCCAACTTTACCTCATCGACGAAAGCACGCAGGCAACTCGACGTCGTCCCGTGATGACCCGTGCCGAAGGCCAGTGCGGCCTCAATCTCGATCGCGAGATCGTTCGGGCGACGTTGGTCGCGGTCATGGGCGCCATGCACGAGAATGCGGCCGGCCCGGACCGGGTTGAGCCCTTCGAGCGAGGCCTTCACCCAATCCTGCTGCGCCAGCGTTTGAAACTCGGCCTCGTCGGCCTCCGGCCCGATGATCGGCCGGATCAGGTTACGGACCGCGCCCTGATCGGGCTCGCGCGCGAAATAAGCTTCGAGCAGCCAGGATCCATCCTCGGTCTCGAACGCAGCAACCGCCGATTCCGCAGGATCGAAGATCTCCCCGATCACATTGGTCATGAGGCGAGCAGCCCGTTCGGTTGTCCTGAGGCGAAGGACATGGGTTGGGCGGTTCGGATGGAGACCTTCGAGCATGGGAGCCGCTTATCACGCCCCTGAGGCGGGCTAAAGCTGGTCGAGGCAGGACGGTTGGCCACGCCGAAGCAACTCACCTGCTGACGCGATCGCGCCGTCAGGCGAGATCAGTTCCGGCCGCCGCCATGTCCGCCGCCGCCGCCGTTTCCGCCGCCGCCGCCGTTCCCACCGCCGCCGCCGCCGCCGCCGTTCCCACCGCCGCCGCCGC
>NZ_LN811351.1:800872-833966 GCF_001006805.1 Microvirga massiliensis
CCGCCGCCGCCGTTCCCACCGCCGCCGTTGCCGCCGCCGCCGTTCCCACCGCCGCCGCCGCCGTTGCCGCCGCCGCCGTTCCCACCGCCGCCGCCGTTTCCGCCGCCGCCGTTCCCACCGCCGCCGCCATGTCCTCCGCCAGCGCCACCTCCGGGACCTCCGCCGCCATGGCCCCCGTCGCTGCCGCGGCTCCCGTCACCTCCACGATCACTACCGCGACCGCCGTTGCTGGCTGCGTTGCCGTTGCTGCTGAAGCCGCCGCCGTAGCCACTACGGTCGCTCGATCCGCTGAAGCTACCGCCATAGTTGCCGAATCCGCCGCCCAGGCCTTGCCCACGACCTTGACCTCCAGAGGGGCCGGTACTGCCATAGCCTTGGCCACGCCCTGCGGTGCCGGCAGGACTGGCGGCGCGTCCATTGCCCCTGACACCGCTGCCGACACTTCGGCTCGGGGCTGCCCCAGGTCGCGCGTCCTGTAGCCCGAAGGCGCGAGCGAGGCCTGCGGCAAACTCGCTGAAGGGATCCCGTGCGACGCCTTGCCGGGCCGCAGCTGCCCGCGCAGCCCGAGTCTCCGCAGCGCGTGCAGCTCGTTGGGCGGCGCGTGCCTCCGCACGGGTGGCCTCGCGAGCAGCGCGTTGAGCAGCACGAGCCTCGGCGCGTGCTGCACTTTTAGCGCTACGAGGCTCGGCCGCGCGCTTTCCGGCTGGCTCGGCGGCGCGTGGCCCAGCAGGCTGTACGCCAGCCTTCTCACGGCCGCGAACGCTCGTCTGGGTTGCCTCTTCGGCTGGCTTGCTCGCCGACGCAGCCGGAGCGGCCGATGCCGGGCGCGCAGGAGGCATTGGCGCCTCCCTTGCCAGCGCAGGCGAGATCGTCGGAGTGGGAACGGCGGGTGGCAGGGGGACCTCTATGGCCGGTACGGGAACCGTCGGTGCCGGGACTTCAGGGGGAAGGGCCAGCGTCAGGATGGAAGCGACGAGGTCCGCAGGCGTAATCTCCGGCATAGGAACGGATGGCGGGAGCGGAATCGAGATCGCACCTGCGCCGATTTCCTTCGCGGATACGCTCGGAACTTCGCCGCAGGAACCGGAATTGCAGGCCGAGGCCAGCACCATCGCAGCGTCCGGAACGCTCGGCAGCGTGGCAAGCTCGGAGAGAGAACTCAGTCGGGCCTGCGTTTCGGCAACGACGATCAACCCGGACGCATCCGGGAGATACGCGGCGCGGGTCTCGTCGGCGATCTGCCCCGGAGCCGAGCCCGCAGCTCTCTCCACCTGCTGCAGCGCTGCGACTCCGATCGTCTCTGTCGGTGGCACCGCATCCGATTTCGGGAAGTCCACCCGGGTCGCGGCGCGCTCGTCCTTCGATGGCTTGGAAGCAGGAGCCGAGGCCCGCGCAGCCCCAGAACGTGGAGCGCCGCTGTCGAACGGCCGCGCCAGATCGGACCAGTCGACCGCAAAGTTCTCCGGAAGGCGCGCGGTATCGGACGCGCGCGCTAATGAGGACGTGGTTGTGGCACTCCCCGGAAGATCTGCATCGTCGCGGTTCGAGACCGGTGTGCTGGTGCACGCAGCCCAACGCCACCAGGGCTTGTCGGGAATGACGTCGCAGCTTCGGACCGTACTCGATGCTCCGACGTTGCGGCTGCGGACCTCCAGTGCAACGAGGGCAGTTCCGACAGATGCGGCCGACAGGATCGCAATCGATATGAGGACCCGGCGTGATCCGAACGAGTTCCGATCATCGTACGGCATCCAACTCTCCCCGCGCACCAAGCCGCAGGATCAAGTCGGAACAAGCGTTAGTGTTCCCATCGTCTCCGCTTTCGGATCGGAAATAGCTCAGCTTCCTGTCGATTGCACGACGGTGGGCAAGCGATCGCGCAAGCATGCGGCTTCATCCTGTGCATGCGCCAACGGTTCCGCGCGATCGACTATTGACCGAATTGTGTCGATAAATTCGGGCGTCCCGTTAAGGCAGAGCTTGCTGCATAGATTCGTCAGTGCCGCCACGAGAAAACGGCTTAGCTTACCTTGCTCAACGCTAAAATTCTCGGCGCATGCAGATGCGTGCACACAGAAGCGACGATCGTGCCGCGAGTCGACGAACTGAAACGATCTCAGCCGTGCAATTCTACGAAGCTGTCGAGCACGAGCTTGCGCCCGGCCTTGTCGAAGTCGACCGTCAGCTTGTTTCCATCCACGCTCGCGACGGTGCCCAGCCCGAACTTGGTGTGGAACACCCGTGCCCCGGCAACGAAGCTGGATGGCTCTCCCGAGGATCGGGCGAGGAGTTGTCCCTCGATGACCATGCCGCCGCGCTGCGTGCTGCGCGCGTCGCGTCTGTCGGTTCCGACGCCCGAGCGCCTCGCCTGAGCCCGCTGCCATCCGGGCGTCTGGTAGGTCGAGCCGAATGGAGAGAGATTGTCGAACCGGGATCCGTAGCTGCCCGAGAAAGTGGCCGGAGCGTCGAGGACCTCGACATGCTCTCCGGGTAGTTCATCCATGAAACGGCTCGGGGAGGTGGAGTTCCACATCCCGTGAATGCGCCGGTTGGCTGCGAAGTAGATCTTTACGCGACGACGCGCGCGCGTCAGCCCGACATGGGCGAGGCGCCGCTCTTCCTCGAGCCCGGCCCGGCCGTTCTCGTCGAGCGCCCGCTGGTTCGGGAACAGGCCCTCTTCCCACCCCGGCAAGAAAACGGTGTCGAATTCGAGTCCCTTCGCAGCGTGCAGCGTCATGATGCTGACCAGGTCGCCCGACGCGCTGTTGCTCGCATCCATCACGAGTGAAACATGTTCCAGGAAGCTCTGCAGGTCGGGGAATTCCTCGAGGGAGCGTACGAGCTCTTTCAGGTTGTCGAGGCGGCCTGCGGCGTCCGCGGACCGATCGCGCTTCCACATATCGGTATAGCCGGATTCCTCGAGCACGATCTCTGCGAGTTCCGATTGCGGCATGGTCTCGATGAGTTTCGACCAGCGCGCGAAATCTGCAAGCAGCCCGCGCAAAGTGGCGCGCGGCTTGGGTTTCAGCTCATCAGTCTCCACCATGAAGCGCGCCGCTTCCATCAGCGAGACGCGGGCGGAGCGTGCGTGATTGTAGAGTTGCTGCAGCGTCGCGTCCCCGAGGCCGCGCTTAGGCACGTTGATAATGCGCTCGAAGGCCAGGTCGTCCAGAGGAGACGCTGTACAACGAAGATAGGCGAGGGCATCGCGGATCTCCGCCCGCTCGTAGAAGCGAGGGCCGCCGATGACGCGATACGGAACGCCGAGCGTCACCATGCGATCCTCGATTTCGCGCATCTGAGCGGAGATCCGCACGAGAATCGCGATTTCGGAAAGCGGATGTCCTTGGCGTTGCAGCGCCTCGATCTCTTCTCCGATGAGACGTGCTTCGTCCTCCGAGTCCCACGCTCCCGTGATCGACACCTTCTCTCCCACGACGTCTTCCGTGCGGAGCGTCTTGCCGAGCCTTCCTTCGTTGTGAGCAATGAGCGCGGACGCAGCGCCGAGGATGTGACCTGTCGAGCGATAATTGCGCTCGAGCCGGACGACCGTCGCACCTGGGAAATCGTGCTCGAAGCGGAGAATGTTGTCGACCTCGGCGCCACGCCATCCATAGATCGACTGATCATCGTCGCCGACGCAGCACAGATTGCGCCGGGTCTGGGCGATCAGACGCAGCCAGAGGTACTGCGCAACGTTGGTGTCCTGATACTCGTCGACGAGCATGTAGCGGAAGCGATGCTGATACTCGCGCAGAACATCCGGATGCTCGCGCCAGAGGCGAAGGCATTCGAGAAGGAGATCTCCGAAATCGGCGGCATTGAGGGTCTTGAGGCGGTCCTGGTAGGCGGCATAGAGTCGCCCGCCTCGCCCTTGGGCGAATGCGCCTGCTTCTCCGGCCGGCACCTGCTCGGGCCCGAGGCCGCGGTTCTTCCAACCGTCGATCAGCCCTGCGAGCTGGCGCGCGGGGTAGCGCTTCTCGTCGATGCCTTCCGCTTCGATGACCTGTTTCAGAAGTCGAAGCTGATCGTCCGTGCTGAGAATGGTGAAGCTCGGCTTCAATCCGACGAGCTCGGCGTGACGGCGCAGGATCCTGGCGCCGATCGAGTGGAACGTGCCGAGCCACTGCATTCCTTCCGCAGCAGGGCCGACGAGCACGGCGACGCGCTCCCGCATCTCGCGGGCGGCCTTGTTGGTGAATGTCACCGCCAGGATCTCGGAGGGACGGGCGCGACCGGTCGCGATCAGATGGGCGATCCGTGTCGTCAGCACACGGGTCTTCCCCGTTCCCGCGCCGGCGAGGACGAGAACGGGACCCTCGGTAACTTCGACGGCGGCCCGTTGCTCGGGGTTGAGCCCGGCCAGGTAGCCGGGGAGGGCGCGCAGACGGGCGCGATCGCCGAGGCCGCCGGCCACCGGCTCGTGCCGTAGATCGGCGGGGAGGGAACGAGGATCGGGATGATTCATTGGGCGGACCATGGATCAAAAGGCGAACGCCGTCGAGTGTGCTATCCTGGCCCCGGCGGCTCGGCGAGGCGATTGCACATGGTGCGAAGCCCGCAACCTCCCCATATGGAATCCGATAGGCGCGCCGGTACATAGGAACCCGCCCGGATGGGTGGATTTGTAAGCGGAGCCGGCTGGAGGTTCACATGCGTGCAATCTTGACCATATTGGTGTTCGCCTGTCTGGCGAGTCCTGTTGCGGCACAGGGCTTGCGCATCCCCGGATCGAGCCGTTCGGAAAACCAGGTCCAGGATCTGAATCGCTCGATGCAGCGGCAGCAGCAGCAACTGAGGAATCAGCAGCAGGGGCAGTTCGAGCTCAACCAGCTCCGGCAGGATCTCAATCGCAGCCAGAACTTTCCCTCGATCACCGGGCCGGGCGTGTCCCGGGGATGTCCTCCGGGCGCAGCGGGCTGCTGACGCGAATCACGCCGCGTGAATGGGCGCCGAGCACGCCGCGATGCCGATAGCTCGGTGTTCGGTGTCAGGCTCCTGCAGCAAGAAGTGCCTCGCGGGCACCCGATCGCTTTGGCACCCCGATCACTCGGCCGAGATTGATCGGCCGGGTCAGCCGCGAATGCGCAGCCTTCATGACGGCGAGGTTCGAAAGAATGTCGTCGGGGAATGGTGCGACCGTTCGCTTCTCCATGTCGACGTGAAGAGCGAGGTTCTCCGAGGTCGCCGCCACCCAGCCTTCGGCCGCATGGCGGAGTTCCATATAAAAATGGAGCCGTTTCTCGTCGAAATCGATGAGCTGGAGCGTGACGCGCATCTCGTCCTCGAGATGGATTTCTCGGCGATAGACCGTATGCGTCTCGGCTGCGAAGAACGATGCCTTCCGCTCCTGTACGTAGTCCGGCCCAAGCCCGATGATGCCGAACCCCTCATCGACGGCTCTGTCGAACAGGACATGGAAATAGGCCATGTTCAGGTGGCCGTTATAGTCTAGCCAAGCCGGCTCGACGCGCATCCTCGAGGAAACAAAGGGTGCGAAGAAGAAGATCGAGGTTGGCCTGTCCTCTGCCATCGGCGCTCCTTCGGCTGGCAGCAGCGGAAATTGTCCCGCCTCTGTTTACCACGAGGCACAAAAAGGTTCACCCCGGAATCGCTCGCGGCAGCTGGTCGCGACGGGCTATGCTTTGCATCGGATGCTGAAAAAGTCCAAGGTGCCGCAACCTCTTCCCTCCTGAACCGACATGAACGCCCCCCATCTCGCGCCGCTCGAGCGGCCAAGCGAAGCAACCCTGAAATCCCTCGTCGCCGAGCTGCAGAGTCGCTTCGGCAGCCGTACCGTCACATCCGCGGCCGTGCGTGAGCAGCACGGCCATACGCTGACCTGGCTCGCGAACCAGCCGCCGGACGTCGTGGTCTACCCTGAGACCACGGAGGAGGTTTCCGAGATCGTGAGGCTGTGTGCCGCTACGCGGGTGCCGGTGATCCCATTCGGCATCGGCTCTTCGCTCGAGGGGCACGTGAATGCTCCCTTCGGCGGCGTGTCGATCGATACCAGTCGCATGAAGCGGATCCTCCACGTTCACGAGGAGGATCTCGATTGCACGGTCGAGGCCGGGGTGACCCGGAAGGAACTCAACGAGTTCCTGCGGGACCGGGGTCTGTTCTTCCCGATCGACCCGGGCGCCGATGCATCGCTGGGCGGAATGGCGGCGACCCGCGCCTCGGGCACCAACGCGGTCCGTTACGGCACGATGCGCGACAATGTCGTGTCCTTACGGGCAGTCCTGCCGAATGGCGATATCGTTCAGACGGCTCGTCGGGCTCGCAAGAGCTCTGCGGGCTATGACCTGACACGCCTTCTGGTCGGCTCCGAAGGCACGCTCGGTATTTTGACCGAGGTGACGCTCCGGCTGCACGGGCTGCCCGAAGCCGTGTCGGCGGGAATCTGCCCATTCCCAAGCGTCAAGGCGGCTTGCGATGCAGTCATCATGACTATCCAGTCCGGGCTTCCGATCGCTCGGATCGAACTGCTAGATGAAGTCATGGTGGGGGCGTGCAACACCCACTCGAAGCTCGATCTTCCGGAGAAGCCTCTGCTCCTCGTCGAGTTTCATGGCACCGAAACCGGCGTCGCGGAGCAGGCGGAACGCTTTGGAGCCTTCGCCGAGGAGTTTGGCGGCGGACCTTTCGAGTGGGCCACGAAGGCCGAGGAGCGGACTCGTCTCTGGACGGCGCGGCACAACGCCTACTGGGCGGCCAACGGCCTTCGTCCGGGAGCCAAGCCTCTCGCGACCGATGTCTGCGTGCCCATTTCCCGGCTCGCGGAATGTGTCGACGAGACGAAGCGCGATATTGCAGCCTCCCGGCTCATAGCGCCCATCGTGGGCCATGTCGGAGACGGCAACTTCCACGTTCAGCCGCTGATCGACATGGATGATTCGGCCGAAGTCGAAGCCGGGATCGCTTTCGTCGATCGTCTCGTGGAGCGCGCCCTCGCGATGGAGGGGACCTGCACCGGCGAGCATGGTGTCGGGCAGAAGAAGATGAAGTTTCTGGAGTCCGAGTTTGGGCCGGTCGCACTCGATCTCATGCGCACGTTGAAACGGGCCATCGACCCTCACAACATCATGAATCCGGGCAAGATTTTCAGTGTCTGACGCGCCCCGGCTGGGTGCAGGAGCCAGTCGCGCCGGAACCGGGTCTTCGGTAGAAGGCGGAGAATAGGTGTTCCCTTGCGCGACATCCTGACCGTCCTTGCTGCCATTCTGATCGTCATACTGACCGCAGCGGTCGTCGCGCCGCCTTTCCTGCCGTGGGAAAGCTATCGGAGCGAGATCGATCGGGCGATCTCCCGGGCTGCCGGGCTGACCGCTCGTACCGAGGGTGCGATCGAGGTGAGGCTTCTTCCTCTGCCGCGGATCCGCCTCGAGACCCTTCATCTGAATGGTGCGGGTGCAGGCCCCAATCTGCGCGCCGACGACGTCAGCGCGGAGTTCCAGCTCTCGCCGATGCTGCGGGGTGAGGTGCGGTTCACGGAGACGCGGATCGGACGGGCCGATGTGCATATCCCGATTACCGGAGCCGGAGTATGGCATCTGCCTGGGGGCGGACTCTCGCAGGCGCACCCGCTTGCGCGCGAGGTCGCCGTCGAGAGCCTGCGGGTGGATCAGCTCCTCGTCACCACGCATGTTCCTGCCACGGGCCGCACCGATCAGCTCTACGCGGAGAACGTTGCCATCGAGGGTCAGACGCTCGCCGGCCCCTGGCGTCTCGAAGGAACGACCTCCGGCCTCCCGTTCCGCCTCGTCACCGGCACGCTCGGAGAAGATCGCAGCCTCTCGGTGAAACTGTCGGGCGGCGGAGACACGGCACCTCGGTTCGATATCGACGGACGCCTCGCTTTCGAGCCGCTTGCTTCCGGCGGCGTGACCATGGGTGTGAACGGCAAGGCGAAGATTCTGTTCGGTCCGCCGGCGCAAGTGGCCGCCGCGGGAATCCCGATCCCGGTCGCGATCGACGCGACGTTCCGAACGGAGGAATCTGTCCTGCAGCTCGAAGCCGTGAGTCTCGAGGCCGGGGAGGGCGGCGCGAGCGTGCGCCTCGCCGGAACGGGACGAGTCGATCTCGCAGAGCCCCGGATTGCGCTCAAGCTCGCGGGGCGGCGCCTCGATGCAGACAGTTTCCTTTTGTCTGCCAGCGGCCGGGAGTTCATCCAGCGGGTTGGGAGATGGGCGCCGCCTCCCGTTCGGGTGCCAATCGATCTCGATCTCTCGCTCGACAGCATCGGTTTCGCGCAGGAAGAGTTCACCGAAGTGGTCGCGCGGTTGAGCCTCGAGCAGGGCAGGGTCGAGGTCGAGCGCTTCTCGTTCGCGGGGCCAGGCGAAACGACGGTTCTCGTAACCGGCGATGCTGGACTGACGACGGAAGGGGGGATGAACGGCGGCATCTCCCTGAGCTCTAAGGCCTCCGACAGACTCGCGCGGACGCTCGCGCGCATCGGCGTGCGCAACCCGATTCTGGAGTTCCTCGATGGCCGCCCTGTCGAAGCCTCTGCCGACATTCTGGTCGGAGCACAGGTCACCTCCCTGCGAAACCTGCGCTTGCGAGCCGGCGATGCGGTGCTTACCGGAAATGCCAGGATCGAGCCGGGGACGAGCGGCGCACGTGGGCGGCTCGAGGCCCAGGTCGCCATTCGGGCCCTCGATCTCGCACAACTGCCGCGCGTTTCGAGCCTGTTCGAGGCAACCGAGAACCTCGACGTCTCGATCGTCCTCGAAGCCCGTGATGTGAGCTATGGCCAGCAGCGTGGCGCAGGGCGCATCACGGCGCGAATTGCGTCCGATGGTCCTGCGCTCCGCGTGGAGACGCTCGAGATCGTCGATCTTGCGGGAGCCAATGCCCGCGTCAGCGGCCGCATTCTCCCGGATGGATCGGGACGGATCGCCGGGAAGGTGACAGCACAACGCGCGGCGCCGCTCGTCGACCTCATCGGGAGCGTCTGGATCGGAGGAGTGTCCAAGCTCGTCCCGCACTTCCTCCGGGAAGGCGCTCTCGATCTCGACATCCTGACCGAGAGGGCCGTGCCGCAGCCCGGCTCATCGGAACTGCGCCTGCGGACGACGGCGCGCGGGCGTGCCGCCGGCGGCGGTTTCGACGGTGAGGTCTATACGGTGGACGGCCTCACCGAGCGGCTCGATCTGCGCTTGGCGACGGAGAATACCGGTACCTGGGTCGGGCGCCCGGACACACCGGCGTTGCGCCGTGCCTCGTCGGTGACGCTGACGGGATCGCGGGTGCCTTCCGGCCATTTCCACCTCTCCGTCTCGGGCGATATCGGCGGCGTGCGCGTCACCACCACGCGCCCCTTTGCATTGAGTGTTGGTGACGACGTTGTCGAGAGCGGCGAGGCTCAGTTTGCGACGGCCGACGTGACGCCGTTTCTCGTGCTTCTCGGCGACGGAGCCGGCGTCAAGCCGCCGGTGCCGGTCGACCTCAGGATCACGCTCGGTCGGGAACGGGACACCAATCTCATTACCGCCGAAGGGCGCGTTGCCGGGGAGGCCGTTCAGGCTCGCGTCACCGCGCGCTCCCGGTCCGATTTCTCGGGCTCCCTGGCCCTGGACCGGCTGTCAGCACCGTGGATGGTATCGGCGCTCGCCCTGAACGCGCCGCCCGGCCCGAGCTCCAACGCGGTCTGGTCGTCGGCGCGGTTCGGCCAGAGCGGTCGCCTGCTCACCGGCGGCCAGGTGCAGATGCGCGTGCGGCAATTCGAGCTCGGCCGCGGCCTGACGGTCCAGAATGCCGGCTTCTCGCTGGCGCTCACCGGGGAGGGCCTCGGGATCCGGGATCTGACTGCAAGCCTCGGCGACGGAATCCTGACGGGCTCCTTCAATGTCACGCGCCAGGGCAGCCAGGCATCCCTCCTGGGAGAGGGCGCAGTCCGCGACATTCCGCTTGCGGTATTGGCGGGCGAGGCGCCGTTCGAGGCACGATTCTCGGCCAGTCTTCGCTTCGGCTCGTCCGGGGAGAGCACCGCGGCTCTGGTCGCCAATCTCGGGGGCTCCGGCGAGTTGCATCTGCACAACGTCAAAGTGCCGAACGCCGATCCGGCTGCGCTCGGGCGCTCCCTCGAACGCCTTCTCGCCGACGACGACCCATTGGCGATCGGACGTGCCGAAACAGTCGTCAAAGAAGAACTCGCGCGCGGTGACCTCGTTGCCGGCCCGACGACCGTACCAGGATCGATCATCGGCGGGAGCCTGAGGCTGTCGCCAGTCTCCCTCGATGCATCGGACGGCTCCTGGCAGGGAGCCATCACATTCGATCTCCGCTCCCTGACATTCGAGAGCCGCGGCACGCTGGTGGGTCGCTCGGCGCCGAAGCGCTGGACTGGGGCGCCGCCATCCGTGTCGATTTCCTGGAAGGGGACGCTCGCGGAGCCGCGTCGTGAACTCGACATCTCTTCGCTCGCCAACGGCCTAGCCGCCATTGTCCTGCAGCGGGAGCTCGAGAGGGTCGAGGCCTTCGAGGCGGATGCCAACGAGCGTCGCCGCCGGCAGCAGAGACTGGATTACGAGCGCCAGAGGGCCAAGGAGCTTCAGGCCTTCGAGGAGGCCCAGAGAGAGGCACGCCTTCGCGAAGAGGCCGAACGGGCTCGTGCGGAAGCCGAGCGAGCGCGGATCGAGGCGGCGCGGCTCGAGGCCGAGCAGCGCGCCCGGCAGGATGCGGCACGGCGGGCCGCCGAGGAGGCTGAGCGCGCTCGTCGCGAGACGAATGGTCCGCAGGCTGGTCAGAGCGAGCCTTCTGCTCTGCCGTCGCTTCCGCCGCCGGTCGAGATCCCGCGCGCGCCGGCGATCCAGATCCATCCGTAGGCGAGGGCCATGCCGTCACGGGCGCTCGATGCCTGAGCCAGGGCTGGCGGAATAGCGTGGGCTTCTCGACGCCGGAGCGCTGCATGGCTCCGCGGATTTATTGCCGCACGATTCGAGAGATCCTGTCGGCGCTCCTCATCCTTGCCGAGGCACCGGGTGGAGTTACAAACTAGGCTCCGGGATCTCCTGAGGCGGGACACTTCTGCAGGCGGACGCCGGGCCCCTGATGACCGGATGGCAGAAAGCAAACCCCCGCCATTTCGAACGCATTGACCAGGAGCGCCTCGGTGGAACGGTGCAGTTCGTGGCGGCCGCACTCGAAATCACGGATCGTGCTCCGTGACACTCCGGCTGCGGCAGCAAGACGCTCCTGTGACCAGTCGAGAAGGCCACGTGCGGCGCGGCATTGTTCAGGGCACAGGCTCCTCATCTCACACCTGAAAAATGGTGGTCGGCACCTTGCCGGTTCTGGACGAAATCAACCATAATGGGCGATATCACGCAACCGTCCGGCACGCGAGGAGGTAAGCGAAACCGTCGATGAACCATGGCACCATTCTGCTGGCAGTGCTCGTCCTCCCCTTCGTAGGGAGTTTTGTCGCCGCGCTCCTTCCGACCAACGCCCGCAACGTGGAAGCATGGCTGGCCGGCACGATCGCGCTCGCCGGCGTGGTCGGGATGTTCATGCTCTATCCGGCCGTCGTCGATGCCGGATCGATCCGCTACGACGCCGAGTGGCTGCCTCAGCTCGGATTGAACTTCACACTGAGGCTGGATGGTTTTGCCGGGCTGTTCGCAGTGCTGGTCACCGGCATCGGGTTTCTGGTGGTGCTTTATGCCCGCTACTACATGTCACCCGAGGATCCGGTGCCGCGCTTCTTCGCGTTCCTGCTGGCCTTCATGGGTTCGATGCTGGGGATCGTGCTCTCGGGAAACCTGATCCAGCTCGTATTCTTCTGGGAGCTGACGAGCCTCTTCTCTTTCCTCCTGATCGGCTACTGGCATCAGCAGGCAAGTGCCCGCGACGGGGCCCGAATGGCTCTGACGATCACGGCTACGGGAGGCCTTTGCCTGTTCGCGGGCGTGCTGGTGCTCGGCCACATCGTTGGCAGCTACGATCTCGACACGGTGCTTATGTCCGGTGATCGGATTCGCTCGCACCCGCTCTATTTGGCCGCCCTGATTCTCGTGCTCCTGGGAGCCCTGACCAAGAGCGCGCAATTCCCGTTTCACTTCTGGTTGCCGCAGGCCATGGCGGCCCCGACGCCCGTGTCGGCTTACCTGCACTCGGCGACCATGGTGAAGGCTGGCGTATTCCTGCTGGTTCGTCTGTGGCCAGCATTGGGAAGCACGGACGAGTGGCTTTGGATCGTCGGAACCGCAGGCCTCGCGACATTCATGCTCGGCGCCTGCTTCGCCGTCTTCCAGCAGGATCTCAAAGGACTGCTGGCGTATTCCACGATCAGTCATCTCGGGCTGATCACCTTGCTCATCGGACTGGACAGGCCGGTCGCACTGGTCGCCGCGGTCTTCCACATCGTGAATCACGCGACGTTCAAGGCGTCGCTGTTCATGGCGGCGGGCATCATCGACCACGAGACCGGGACGCGCGACATACGGCGCCTGAGCGGGTTGTGGCGCTTCATGCCGTATACGGGAAATCTCGCCATGGTTGCTGCGGCGGCGATGGCCGGCGTTCCGCTCCTGAACGGGTTCCTCTCCAAGGAGATGTTCTTTGCGGAGACGATCGAAAACCACAACGGGTCGCTTCTCGATGACGCGCTTCCCTATCTCGTGACTCTCGCCAGCATGTTCACGGTGGCATATTCGCTGCGCTTCATCCGCGATGTCTTCTTCGGTCCCGCTCCAGTCGATCTGCCGCGTGAGCCTCACGAGCCGCCACGCTGGATGCGGTTCCCGGTCGAAATTCTCGTGGTGGTTTGTCTTATCGTCGGGATAATTCCGGGCATCACCATTGGCCCGTTCTTGGATACTGCAGTCCGTTCGGTGCTCGGCGCTCTGACTCCGACCTACAGCTTGGCTATCTGGCATGGCTTCACGCTGCCGCTCTTGATGAGCGTGGTCGCCATGGCGGGCGGGGTCGTGCTCTATCGGTCCCTGCAGAATTATCTCCAGAGCGGCATCGAAGGTCCGCCGCTGGTGCGCCGTCTCAATGGCCAGCGCATCTTCGATTCCGTGATGGTTACGATCTCATGGCGTTGGGCGAGGTCGCTGGAGAAAATTCTCGGGACGAATCGCCTCCAACCCCAGATGAGTCTCCTCGTTTGTGTCGCGATAATCGTTGCCGTGTGGCCGGTTTACCGGCATGGGCTCGACCTCGCTCGTGCCAGATTCACCGACCTCGATCCGGCCTTCGCACTGGTTTGGGCAGTCGGTATCTCCTGCGCCGTCGGCAGCGCCTATCTAGCCAAGTTCCATCGGCTGGCGGCGCTCGTCCTGATGGGTGGCGCCGGGCTCACCACCTGCATCACCTTCATCTGGTTCTCCGCTCCCGATCTTGCTTTGACCCAGCTCGTCGTCGAGACCGTGACGACGGTCCTTCTCCTGCTTGGCTTGAGATGGCTTCCGAAGCGGATCGAAGAGGCCGGTTTGGAATTACGTGTCAGCGCAATCACTCGCGCTCGCCGGTTTCGCGATCTGGCCATTGCCGCGACGGCTGGGGGCGGCCTCTCGATCCTGGCATATGCGATCCTGACTCGATCGGCGCCCGACAGCATCTCGAGGTTCTTCCTGGAGCGTGCCTACACCGAAGGCGGTGGAACCAACGTCGTCAATGTGATCCTGGTAGACTTTCGCGGGTTTGACACGATGGGCGAGATCACGGTCCTCGGCGTGGTTGCCCTGACAGTCTTCGCGCTCCTGCGCCGTTTCCGCCCGGCTCCCGACAGCATCGAGATTCCGGAGCAGCAGCGCCTGCAAAACGCACAGGACGAAGCGCATCCGGAGCGCGCCGTCGGCGACACCATTGCCGATTATCTCGCGATTCCGGCGGTGATCATGCAGATCCTGTTTCCTTTCGTAGGGATCACCGCGGTATTCCTGTTCTTCAGGGGGCATGATCTCCCAGGCGGCGGTTTCGTGGCCGGAATCACGATGGCAGTCGCGCTCATCCTCCAGTACATGGCCGGCGGAATCCGGTGGGTCGAATCGCGGCTTCGCGTCCGACCTGTGCGCTGGATAGCAGTCGGACTCCTCCTGGCGGTCGGCACCGGGGCAGGTTCCTGGTTGTTCTCTCACCCGTTCCTATCTTCGTATTTTACCTATGCCGACCTGCCTGTCATCGGTGAGGTTCCGGTCGCATCCGCGCTCGCCTTCGATCTCGGCGTCCTGCTGCTCGTCGTCGGCGCCACGGCATTGATGCTGGTTGCACTCGCCCATCAGTCGATCCGCAGCCACCGGGCCCCGGGCCTCCGTGCTCCCGCTATGGCCGCAACGGAGGAAAGGTGATGGAGCTCGTGCTCTCTCTTGCCATCGGCGTGCTCGCGGGTTCCGGCGTCTGGCTGATTCTGCGACCTCGCACGTTCCAGGTGATCATTGGTCTGGCGCTTCTGTCCTATGCCGTGAATCTTTTCATCTTCGGCATGGGACGCCTCCGCACCGGCGTGCCGCCCGTGCTGGAGAAGGGCCAGGTCGGTGATCCGGCCTTCTTTGCCGATCCGCTTCCGCAGGCACTGGTCCTCACCGCGATCGTGATCAGCTTCGCAACGACTGCGTTGTTCCTGGTCGTGCTGCTCGCCTCGCGTGGATTGACCGGCACCGATCACGTCGACGGCGCTGAGGACAAGGTGTGATGGGCCGGATCGATCACCTGATGATCCTACCGATCGTCCTGCCCATGGTGGCGGGCGCCGTGATGCTGCTCATCAATGAACGCCATCGTATCATGAAGGGAGCGATCGATCTGGGATCGGTTCTTGCTCTCCTGGGCGTGGCGATTGCGCTTCTGAAAGCGTCCGACGCGGCACCGGCAGGGATGGCGAGCGAGGTTGGCGTCTACCGGCTCGGGGACTGGCCGGCTCCGTTCGGCATCGTACTGGTCGTAGATCGCCTGTCTGCTCTCATGCTCGTCCTGACGAGCCTGCTCGCCCTGGCATCCGCGGTCTTCTCCCTCGCGCGCTGGCACCGGGCGGGCGCGCATTTCCATTCCCTGTTTCAATTCCTCCTGATGGGGTTGAACGGGGCTTTCCTGACGGGGGATCTTTTCAATCTTTTCGTCTTTTTCGAGTTGCTGCTGGCTGCCTCCTATGGGCTCGTGCTGCACGGCTCGGGCGTTGCCCGCGTGCGGGCCGGGCTGCATTACATCGCCGTGAACCTCAGTGCGTCGCTCCTCTTCCTGATCGGGGTCAGCCTGATCTATGGGGTTACGGGAACACTCAACATGGCGGACCTCGCCGTCCGGATCCCGGAGGTCCAGCCCGGGGACCGCGCGCTCCTGGAGGCAGGCGCGGCCATTCTCGGGATCGCGTTCCTGGTCAAGGCAGGCATGTGGCCGCTGAGCTTCTGGTTGCCGACGACCTATTCGGCAGCTGCCGCACCGGTAGCTGCCATTTTCGCGATCATGAGCAAGGTCGGGGTGTACGTCATTCTGCGGCTGTGGCTTCTTTTCTTCGGCGCGGACAGTGGCGTCTCGGCCGAATTCGGCGGCAGTTTGCTGCTGTCGATCGGCATGGCAACGATGATTTTCGGTGCCATCGGCGTGCTCGCTTCGCAAGATATGGGACGGCTCGCCGGATTCTCGGTGCTGGTTTCCTCGGGAACGGTGCTGGCGGCCATCGCAACCGATCAGGTCGGCGTGATCGGTTCCGCGCTTTTCTACCTGGTCAGCTCGACCCTTGCGATCAGCGCCTTCTTCCTGCTGATCGAACTCGTCGAACGGGGCCGCGATCCGGGAGCGGACGTGCTTGCCGTCACGCGAGAGGCTTACGGGGACGACGAGGAAGATCCGCTGATGGCCGATGAAATCGGGATCGCGATTCCCGCGACCATGGCAGTGCTTGGCCTGTGCTTCATCGGCTGCGCCCTCGTGCTCGCAGGGCTGCCTCCGCTCTCGGGTTTCATCGCCAAGTTCGCGGTCCTGACCGAGTTGTTGAACCCGCCCGGGCACGAGGCAGGCGATAGCCTTCCCGTCACTGCATGGGCCCTTCTCGTGCTGTTGATCCTCACCGGCCTGATGACCCTGATCGCGATGACCCGAGCGGGCATTCGTGCATTCTGGATGCCGCTTGAGCGCAGCGTTCCAAGGGTGCGCTTGATCGAGATCGCGCCGGTGATCGTCCTGTTGCTCGCATGCATGACGCTGACCGCCCAGGCAGAGGCGGCGATGCGCTACATGCAGGCGGCAGCCGGGGCGATCCATGCACGTCAGGATTACGTCCACAGCGTGCTCACTGCACCGGGCGCGGAGGACGTGAGCAGCCGGAGCCGCCCGTGAAGTGGTTGCTGCCTTTCCCGCTCGTGTCAGCATGCCTTCTGGGGTTGTGGCTGTTGCTGAATCAGAGCCTCTCCGTTGGCCAAGTGCTGCTTGGCAGCATGCTGGCAGTGCTCGGCGGTTGGTCGATGACGGCGCTGCAGCCGGCCAAAGCCAGGATCCGGCGCCCTGGCGCAATCATCCGGCTCCTGGGGCTCGTGATCGCGGACATAGCCCGATCCAACATTGCCGTGGCGCGGATCATTCTCGGTCCGCGGCACCGGGAGGTGACATCCGGGTTCATGAACATCCCGCTAGACTTGCGTGATCGGTATGGACTCGCCGTGCTGGCCTGCATCATCACGTCCACGCCGGGCACCCTTTGGGTGCGTTTCGATCCCGTTCGCGGGACCCTGATGATTCACGTTCTCGATTTGATTGACGAGAGTACCTGGATCGCAACCATCAAAGGCCGCTACGAGCGACTGCTGCTGGAGATCTTCGAATGAGCGCATTCGTGTTGTTCTGGTCGCTCGGCATCGCGCAGGTCATGCTCGCGCTGGCGATGAGCTGCGCTGCTTTCCGGATGCTGTGGGGGCCGCGAGCACAGGACCGGGTGGTCGGCCTTGATACGTTCTACGTCAACGCCATGCTCCTTCTGCTGACGATCGGAATCCAATCCGGCCGAGATCTTTACTTCGAGGCAGCGCTCGTCATTGCCCTGATCGGTTTCGTCGGGACGGTAGCATTGGCCAAGTTCCTGATGAGGGGGGAGGTGATCGAATGACGACCGGCATGGAACTCCCGGCCTGGGCCGCGCTCCTCACGGCACTGTTCGTTCTGCTCGGTGCAGGGCTGGCATTCACGGGGTCGCTAGGGCTGCTGCGACTTGGAAAGTTCTATGAGCGCGTCCATGCTCCGACACTCGGTACGACATTCGGAATGGCTTTCGTCTTGATCGGAAGCATGATCTTCTTCTCGGCTGTGCAGACGCGGCCCGTGCTACACGAGATCCTCATCCTGATTTTCGTGACCGTGACCACGCCCGTCACCTTGATGCTGGTGGTCAGGGCGGCATTGTTTCGGGATCATGCCGAGGGCAATGTCGACGACTCGTTTCGTTATCGTGAGCCGTCGGCGAAGCAAACCAATACGAGAGGGTGATTCGGTTCGTCCGTGCGAGTCTCAGATGAAGCCATTCATTCTGAGATGGTGGCCTGGATTGCTTCACGTCGTTCGGAATGACGAAGAGAGCATGAGGGCGCGGAGAGCATGGCCGGAAACGGAGTAGTGCAGAACCCACGCCCGTCATTGCAAGCCGCAGGCGAAGCAATCCAGACTGGACCCATACAACTCGAGAGCGTTGCTGCGCCAGGAAGGCGGCATCTCCCGAGAGCCAATCTCGGTCGGATCAGGCGCCGAGATTGGTTTTACGTTCGAGCACTCCTTCGAGAGCTGCCCTAAGCACCGTGACCCGGATGGCGGAGGAAAGGTTCTGCTCGCCGCGGCCAGAATCGATCTCGCCGACCAGGGCTTGCACGGACATGTCTTTCGCTGCCGCGATGGCGCGCAGTCCCTCCCAGAAGGGCTCCTCGAGGCTGATGCTCGTTCGGTGGCCCGCGATCGAGATCGAGCGCTTGACGATGCTCGCGCTCATTCGTCTCCGGACTCACTCCGTCGATGCTCATCGAGTCGGCGAGCATCGAGCTTGCGTTGAGCGTTCAGCCGCTCACGTTCCGCCTTCGTGAGGCCGTGCAGCGCGCGTTTCTCGGCCGCTTCGGCTTCCTTCTGGATTCGCGCCTTGCGCTTCCGGTGCTGACGCAGGTTGATGATTTCTGCCATGGATTCACCCTGGTGCCCGCGCCGCCTTGGCGATACGGGCGCTGATCTCGATGCCGGGCTCACCCGGGCGCCAGCATGGTTTCCGGCCGGACGATTGCATCGAACTCCTCCGCCGATACGGCGCCGGAGCCGACTGCCTCCTCACGCAGGGTCGTGCCGTTCCGGTGAGCCGCTTTGGCGATTGCGGCGGCACGATCATAGCCGATGCGCGGTGCGAGGGCCGTCACAAGCATGAGAGAGCGCTCGAGAAGTTCCGTGATCCGCTCCTGGTTCGGGGCGATGCCGACGATGCAACGATCCGCGAAGCTCACCGCGGCATCGGCGAGGAGGCGGATCGACTGGAGGATCGCGTAGGCGATGACCGGCTTGAAGACGTTGAGTTCGAAATGTCCTTGCGAGCCCGCGAAGGCGACAGTGGTCTGGTTGCCCATCACCTGAGCGCAGACCATGGTGAGGGCTTCCGCCTGAGTGGGATTCACTTTCCCGGGCATGATCGAGGAGCCCGGCTCGTTCTCCGGAAGACTGATCTCGCCGAGGCCTGAGCGCGGTCCCGATCCCATGAGACGGATGTCGCTGGCGATCTTGAAGAGACCGGCGGCAACGCTCGTGAGTGCGCCATGGGTGAAGACGAGCGCGTCATGCGATGCGAGCGCCTCGAACTTGTTGGCCGCCGATGTGAAAGGAAGCCCTGTCAGCTCTGCAACCTTTGCCGCGAACCGCTCGGCGAATTCCGGATGGGTGTTGAGCCCGGTCCCGACCGCCGTCCCGCCCTGGGCCAACGCCAGGACTCCGGGCAACGTCGCTTCGACCCGTGCAAGTCCGAGCTCGACCTGCGCCGCATAGCCGGAGAACTCCTGTCCGAGGGTAACAGGCGTCGCGTCCTGGAGATGGGTTCGCCCGATCTTCACGACATCCGCAAATTCGCTCGCAGCGTGCTTCAGCGCAGCGTGGAGATGGCCGAGGGCCGGCTTGAGACGCCGCTCGATTTCGAGAGCGACCGCAATGTTCATGGCTGTCGGGAAGCTGTCGTTCGAGGACTGTCCCCGATTCACGTGATCGTTGGGATGGACCGGCGTCTTGGACCCCCGTTCGGATCCGAGTTTCTCGTTGGCGAGATTCGAAAGAACCTCGTTCACGTTCATGTTGGTCTGGGTACCGGAGCCCGTCTGCCATATCACGAGGGGAAATTCCGTATCGTGGCGTCCACCCCGAACCTCGGCTGCGGCTTCGGCAATCGCGGTCGCTAATCCGGGGTCGAGCTGGCCGAGGTACTGATTGACCCGGGCTGCGGCTTCCTTGACCAGAGCCATGGCATGGATGAGCGGCAGCGGCATGCGTTCCGTGCCGATCGGGAAGTTCTCGACGGAGCGCTGTGTCTGGGCTCCCCAAAGGCGGTCGGCATCCACATCGATCGGACCGAAGGTATCGGTTTCAGTGCGGGTCGAGGGCGACATACTGGCCTCTCCTGTGTCGATTGCGAGACCATAACTTAAGGAGCCGCTGCGCAACTTCGATCCTGGAGTCGAGCCGCACCGACCCACCGGCTACCTCGACAAGGCTCATTTCAGGAACGGACGGGCGATCACCGTTCCGGCGAACGGGCGCGGCGCTTCCGATGCAGCTGACAGCGCGGGAGAGCGCCTGACGCGGCGCAGGATCAGTTCTTCTTGCGGAACGCGTCGAGACTGACGACCTCGGCTCCAGCTTCGCCCTTGCGCTCCTCGGCCGGTTGCCCCTCGTCTCCATCCGTCGTTTTTCCGGCCTGGGACGGTGGCTTTGGAGGGAGCCTGGGTGTCGGGCTTCTTCCGCCGACGGGAGCAGGCGTCTTCTTAGGCTGCAGTTCGACGGGTTCCGACCCGGCGCCTCGCGCGGGCCTTGAGGGTTCCGGAGCCGAGGCAGGGGGAGTCTCGACCTGCTCCTCCTCCTGCACCTCGAACTTGAGGCCGAACTGCACCGACGGATCGAAGAACCCGGTCAGGGCATCGAACGGGATGAGAAGGCGCTCCGGCACGCCCGAGAAGGACAGCCCGACCTCGAACGCATGCTCGGTGACTCCGAGATCCCAGAACTGATGCTGGAGAACGATCGTCATCTCCTGGGGGTATTTTTCGCGCAGGCGGTTCGACAATCGAACGCCCGGGTAATCCGTCCGGAAGGAGATGTAGAAGTGATGTTCGCCGTGAAGGCCGTCCCGACCGGCATCAGAAAGGATCTTCCGAACGACCCCTTTGAGCGCCTCTTGCACCAGGAGATCGTAGCGGATCTGGTCTTTGGCCATTCGCGGACTCTTGCAGAAAAGAAAGTGGAGGCTTCTGTTGCCAGGTGCCTCCGAACCCCGCCTGCCGGTGCTACCCGTCAGGACTTTGGATCGGTGTCAATGACCGCTTACGCGGCCACCGCTACCGGAGCATAGTTGTCGTTGGCAACTATTGAGTCGGCCCGATAACGGCGGAACCATGCCGAGCGAAAAGCCACCCTTTACGCCCTCGTCGATCCTATTTCGCCCCCGCCAAAACCCAGGAAGGAGCCTGGGCTTTGGTGGAGGCGCCGGGTACCGCCCCCGGGTCCGATGGGTTTATTTCGGTCGCCGTTTATCGCCATAGCCGGCTTGCGCCGGCACCTCGCAATATAGGGACAGGCGGCGCGAATTGAAAGAGCGGGGACAAGCCGTACGCAACGTGTCCGACCCCTTCGCGGGCGCGCCGAATGTCCTATGCTGGGCGCTCTGGAGAGAGCCATGCAGATCTACCATGAGCTTCTGCGCCGCCTGCTCGACGAGGGCGTGCGCAAGGACGACCGCACCGGCACCGGAACCCTCTCGGTGTTCGGACACCAGATGCGCTTCGATCTTTCGCAGGGATTTCCGCTGGTCACCACCAAGCGCCTGCACCTGAAATCGATTGTTCACGAGTTGCTCTGGTTTCTCACAGGCGACACCAACATCCGCTACCTGCGCGAGAACGGGGTCACGATCTGGGACGAATGGGCCGACGAGAGAGGGGATCTCGGTCCCGTCTACGGCCGGCAGTGGAGATCCTGGCCAAAGCCGGGCGGTGGAAGCGTCGATCAGATCCGCTGGGTCGTCGACGAGATCCGGCGCAATCCCGATTCCCGCCGGCTTGTCGTCTCGGCCTGGAATCCGGCCGAACTCGATCGAATGGCCCTGGCTCCGTGCCACATTTTTCCAATATCCTGGGCCGCTACGCACATAGAAATGCAAGCCCAGCCAAGCATGCGCTGTGGTCCATCATCGGTAGCGCTACGGACGGTGGTGTTCAGTCCCAGGGATACTCTAGGTCGCGCGTCGGACGGCACGTGGCGTAATGCGGCTCTGGCGGCATGCGTGCTGGCAGACGGTATTCAGCTTGGTACGTCGAGGGCATGCGCGACGTCCGGACCGATGGATCGGCTGGATGGAAGCTCGCGCCGCCGTTTGGGAGTACTGGTCGAGCCATTTGGTCGCACTCGGGGGGCAAGCGAGGGGTATGTCAGCTCAACTGACCACAAGACGGCACTACATGCTAAGTTTGCCGCGATCCGGCTCGTTCGGTCTATGGCCTCTCTTTTTGCATGTGATGAGGCACTATCCAGTAGGGCGCAAACCTATCAGGTCCACTTAGCTTCCGGCGATCGGTTCAGAGCTTCGTGGAGGAGGGGATTCGACATACCGGTCGCTTGGCATTCGTACTGCCGCCAGCAGGCAATGCCAGATCCGCAGTTCATTCCATGCGGCAATATCGCCCGCAGGATGCCCGAGCACAGCAGGAGTAGGAGGGGCACGGTGCGGTTGTTCCGCCGCGGGTGTCTGAACCTTGGCCTCAGGCGCTACAGTCACAAAAGCGGTGCTGCAATCTCTCCGACTTCGTCCACCGCGGTCTCCTCAAGACCGAAAATATGAAGAGACCGGTCCCCGCTTCCGTTACCGAATCTGAGCTGTAAACCCTAATACGAGTTCCTCCCGCACATGCAGCAGTATCATGACCTGATCAGACACATCCTTGAGAAAGGGATCGAACGTGAGGATCGGACCGGCATCGGCACCATCGGAGTTTTCGGCTATCAGATGCGCTTCGATTTATCCGAGGGCTTTCCCCTCGTAACTACAAAGAAGTTGCATCTACGCTCGATCATATACGAGCTCCTGTGGTTCCTCCGCGGCGATACAAATACGAAGTACCTAAACGACAATAAGGTAAGGATCTGGGATGAATGGGCCGACGAGAATGGCGATCTCGGGCCTATCTACGGCCGACAGTGGAGGTCGTGGCAGGCTCCCGACGGGCGTGTAATTGACCAAGTTCAAAATCTTATCGACGAGATCCGAAATCGTCCGAATTCTCGGCGGCAGATTGTTAGCGCCTGGAACGTGGCAGACCTGCCCGCAATGGCTCTCGCTCCGTGCCATTGCTTACTACAAACTGCCGTTCTCAGCAGCAAACTGCACCTGCAACTGTATCAGCGATCTTGTGATGTCTTCCTGGGACTGCCCTTCAACATAGCGAGCTACGCGCTTCTGCTGAACATGCTGGCGCAGCAATGTGACCTCGAGCCAGGTGAATTCGTTTGGACCGGCGGGGATGTTCATATCTATCGTAATCACCTCGACCAAGTCCGCACACAGATCACGCGCGAGCCGTTTCCACTCCCAACGCTTCACATCAAACGGCGGCCAACGTCCATTAACGACTACCGCTTCGAAGATTTTGAGATCAAGGGGTACCAGGCCCATCCACACCTCAGTGGCGAGGTAGCTGTATGAACAGGTCCCCGGGAAACTGCCGGAACCTTTCCGCCTTGCCTCTGGAGCCGGCCGAGCAGAGCCGCCGAGGAATGTAATGCCTCGGCATTCGAGAGCCCGCTGAACCGCATGGAAGGTCCGGGCCATCATGTCCCGATCCAGTCGCGCGAGTTTCTGAAGGCTTCGGTGCTGACCCCCGTGATGTCAGCCAACTACTCCTGGCTCAAATCGAGCCCGATCCGCGCCGCTTTAAGGAGGCGCGGGTGGGCTGGCATGTCCGCAATTTCGAAGGTCGCGGACCCTTGTCAACAATTGCGACGAAGGCCGCTCACCTCAGTTCGTAGCAACGTCGCTTGACCGCCGCACCGGGAGGCGGAAACCAGGGCCCTGCGTATGGTCCCCAGCCAGGAAAACGACGCCTCGGCTCTCTAATGTTCTTTGAACAGCAAGCAATATTCTCAGGGCGACAGTGTCAGATCCTGCTTCCAAGCGGCTCAGGGATCGACGGCTGATCCCGGCCTCCTTGGCCAATTCCTCAGGACTCAATCCAAGAGCGACGCGGGCTGCTTTTAGTAGGTCGGCGGGCGTATGCATTCGGGCCGATCTTGCACGCCGCGTCTGCTCAGGCCAGCTTGTCAACAATTCGCCAGATGCGGCCTTGGTAGGACCCAAAAGGCCAAAATTGGCCACAAGCCGCTAGATTGCGGCCTGCGTGTCTGTTAGCGTCTGCGAATCACCCCGTGTGGGACATGAAAGGAGCGGACAATGGACGTATTCGCTCTCGTAGGATCGAAAGGCGGCGCCGCGCGGACCACCTCGAGCAGCCTGCTCGCGCTTGGCCTGCACGAGCTCGGGCTGAAGCCGCTCCACATCCAAGTCGTTATGTCCGGCTGCCCTCCGGTCCTGGAGTTGGCACGCGACGTGCCGTTCACGAAAACCTGGATCCCCGCGCACGCATGCACGGCAGCGGCGATCGCCATCCGGAGGCATGCCGCAGGATTCCCGCAGTGCGCGCCCGTGATCGTCGACCTGCCGGCCGAAAGGATTCGGGCCGATCTCGTCGCCGACCCGGACACCCGAATCCTTTTGCCGATGCGCGACGGCAGCCTCGAGATTGAGTGGGCGGCCAGCGACTACTGCGACGCCGAGGAGGCCCTCGCCTGGGAGATCCAGCAAGGCCGCATCTCCGATGCCTCGCGCCCGCCCGCCTGGTTCCTGCCAGTCGGCTGGCCCGCGAGCCTCAAGGCTGGGGACTTCGCCGCGATCCTGGGCCGCTTCGGCGTGGTCGTGGACGAGCAACGGCCGTTCCCGATCATCCTGCCGGGCGCGCTGCGGCTCGAGCGTCTGGACATCATGGACTTTCCGGGCGGAGAGCAGTTCTTCACGAGGCTGGAGATCCAGGACGTCGCGCAGACCCTGGCCCATGCGGTGCTCGCCGGCACGCGCAGCCCGCTGCTCGATGCCATCTCACCCGATGAGTCCGAAGACACCGCCTGAGCGGCAACGCCGATCCCTGCGGCGGGCCTGAGGCGCTCCTGAAGCGAACGTCAGTCGACAGCTCCCGTCCGCGGCTGACCCGCGCCCATCCGTCCCGAACTGATGCGCTCGCGCGTGTGCCCACGCGGCTGAACAGCGGCTGAGCAGAGGATTCCCATGTTCGTGATCTCGAGAAGCAGCGGCACGAGCGAGGCGGAGGTCGAGGAGGAGATCGTCCGCCTCTGCCGCCTTGCGGCCGACCTCCACGCGATTTGCAACGCCGCCGGCCCGAGCGAGGACGCGCTCCGGGATGCTCCCGTCCTCGAGAACTGGAGGCTGGCTGCGCGATCCACCCCGTGCCTGATCTGCGAGGTCTCCGGCCACCCACGGCTCCCGGGCGCCGGACGGCGTATCGTGACCTCCCCCGTCTGGGCGCTCGCCGAACCCTACGACTGGGCCCGGACGCTGTCGCGCTGGTACCGCCTCGGGCGGCCCATGGTCACGCCAGGGATTCGTGATGGCGACACCCGGCAAGTCCGCCCAGGGCATCTTCGACGGATCGGCCGCGCGGGCGCAGCGCTTCTGGAAGCACTTCGCCCGCCGCCGGACGGCCGCACTCGAAGGATTGCACCTGCCGACCGAGTTCGAGCTGCTCGCCGGAATGCCGTTCCTCGCCGGTGACCTCCAGACGGACCTGCACGCCTTTGCCGAGCGGCTGCTGCCGCGGCTCAGGAGGAGGGCGGAGACCATCTCCATTGCGGCCCTGATCGAGGTCCTGGAGCAGCTCACCATCGGGGCCGCCGGCGTCGAGGAGGTTCGCGCCGTGGCCGAGGCGATGCAGGTTGCATCTGGCGATCTTCCCGCTGGCGGCCGCGCCTGGCGGCTGCGCTGCCGGATCTACCTCGCCCATCTCGGCGACCCTCAGGCCGCCCTCGACCTCGCCCGCGATGCCGTGACCCTGGCGATCCGGTTCGAGAGCTCTCCTGACTGGAAGGAGGCGCCCGTCGAGATGATCCGGGTCGCCCTGGGCTGGCTCGCGGTTGCGACCGTGGCCAATAACTACGTGTTCCTGGGCGAGGGAGATCGCCTCCGGCCCACGAGTAATCCTGCATCCATTGCATCGCAGCGAGGCACCGCGCTGGTGGCCCACATCGAGCAGCAGGCGCTGCTGGAATCCGCAGTACGCGAGGCGACAGCCGAGGCCAGGAACCAGGGGCAGGCGGCACCGGAGCCCGAGAGGCCGCCGTCCACGCCCTCGCTGACGGCGATCGTCTTTCGTGAGGTGGGCAATGCCACCACGGGCGAGGGCAAGAAGGTCAAGCAGGAGTTCCAGGACCTGATCGACCGGCCGCTGCCGCTCGTGCCGATGCCGGACCTCGCGGCGGCGCGCGCGGTGCTCCTGGCGGAGTTCCCGTATGCCGAGGAGGTCATCGATCGCATCCTCCTGGAGGTGCCGGCCCGGGCCTCCATCCAGCTCCGTCCCACCATCCTGGTCGGGGCGCCGGGATCCGGGAAGTCGCGCTTCGCACGCCGGCTCCTCACGGCATTGGGTCTGCCGCACGACGTGGTGCCGTGCGGCGGGGTCTCGGACGGGGTGTTCGCGGGCACGGCGCGACGCTGGTCGACAGGTGAGCCGTCCTTGCCGGTGGCGCTCATCACCCGGCACAAGGTCGCGGGGCCCGGTGCGGTGCTCGACGAGATCGAGAAGGTCGGGACCTCGCGCCACAATGGGCAGGTGCACGATGCGATGCTCGCTTTCCTCGAGCGCGAGACGGCCTGCCGGTATCACGACCCGTACGTGCAGGCTCCGTGCGATATCTCGCACATCACGTGGCTGATGACCGCCAACGAACTGGAGGGGGTCTCAGCGCCGCTGCGGGACCGCTGCCGGGTCTTGCGGTTTCCCGGACCGGGACACGAGCATCTGCCCGTCCTGGTCCGCCAGATCATGACCGACATCCTGGCCGAGCAAGGATTGGATGAACGTTGGATGAGTCCTCTCGATGAGATCGAGATGAATGCCCTCGCGGAGGCTTGGCCTGGCGGATCGCTGCGCGTGCTGAGGCGGATGATCGAGGTCGTGCTGACGTCCCGGAGCATGAAGCACTGACCCGGAGTGCGGGGCGGCGATCATGAAGGGTGGCTTGCGATGCGAAGGGAGCGGGCAGGACGTCGCCGCTGCGGAAACGATCAAGGATTGCGCATTCCTCTGAACAGAGTGGTTTGCACATGAGCCGGGATTCCGATCCCGAGAGGAAGCTCGCCGATCTGCGGGCGCAGGGCGTCGCGGTCGACGTCGATCGGGAGGCGCGCACGCTGCGCGTCTCGTTCCCGCGCTGGATGGAGGCCGACCTGCTCGCCGACCTCCTGCGGCGCGAGCATGCCGACGATCCCGTCGAGGCGGCGCGCAACATCTGGCACTTCGTCGCCCCGGTCCTGCGCGACTGCCGCTGGTCGGATGAGCGGATCATCCGGGAATACGCCATTCCCGACGAGGTGCTCTCAGGCGAGGCCGACCGCCGGGCGAACGTGCGGGCGGCGGTGCAGCGGGCCGGCTGGGTGCTTGAGGCCCCCGACTGCCTCTTCCGCGGCGAGCGGCCCCTGATCGAGGCGTTCCGCTCCGGCGCGCTCTCCGAGGAGGACTTCGGGCGGGCGCATGACGCATTCCTGCGGGAGGTGTTCAGGCGCGAGAGGCTCATCCCCGAATCCTTGCCCGCACTCTCGAGTGACGTGCTGCGCGTGCGCATCACAGGCGGTCCGGATCCCGACGACAGCGTTGTGGTCACCGTCGACCACCTCCCAACTTGGCGACGCGCACCGGTGCGCGCGTGCTTGCGTCGGCTGGCGGCTCACTACGTTCAACTCGCGAGAGATGAACTTGCCCGCGACCTGTTCCTGCTCGCACGCGGCGAGGAGCCTCTGGGCGAGGATCTCTTCACGCCGGAGGACGAACGCTGATGTCCCGGATCGCGATTGAACGTGACGCACGGAGCCGTGAGCGCTTGGCGTGAGGAGATCGTGATGGACGAACGGCTCGTGAAGCGGATCCGGGGCGTAGCTCACTCGAGCCCTCAAGACATCGAGACCGGCTTACTCGAGATGGTGGTCGAACTCGGTGGTGCTCCGCTCACCGTGCGCCGGGCCCGCGATAGCTTCAGCGCGGTCCTGCACAAAGCACGGGCTGGCACGATGCAGCTCATCGGCCAAACGCCGCAGGAGATGACCGTCGTGATCTCCCTCAAGGACTTGGTCCAACTCGTCGGCGCGGCCGCGAAGCCCCAGACCTTGGGCGAGGCGCTCGATGCGATGGGCTTCAAGCCCGCTGGACGCAAGGTGGTCCGCCAGGGCCACCAGCGGAATCCCCCGAAGCGCTATCGCGGAGAAGACGAAGACCCAAACTCATGACGTGACGTGGGTGGAGGCATGCCTGCGAGCGACCAATCCGACAGTCTTGCTATGGCCCGCGGCTGCTGAGGAGGAGCCATGTTCTCGGTCTGCTACGTGATCCTGCCGTTTTCCGAGACAGCACCGGCTGAGGCGATCCGGTCATCGTTGGCACCCTTTCAGCGGGGTGGGCGGGACGAGTTGCCGGCCGATCGGCTGGCCTTTCAGGATGAGACCGATTGGGTGATCCGCCTGCATGAGGGCCGCTTCGTGTTCACGGCCTCCGGCCGAGGTGGGCTGCGCATCGAAGGCGGTGACCATGGCTGGATCGGGCCCCTCGACATTCGTGCGGTCAGGGCCGAGATGGCGCGCCGCGGCCTCACACGATGGGAGGTCCGGTTCGCCGACGTGGAGCCGAATCTCGATGGCTTCTTCGATCGCTTCGTGCGGGATCTGGAGCGTCACCCGGGGACGGGCCGCTACGGCCGCTGGCTCAATCCGCTCGGGCAGTGGGACTGGTGGGACCTGGGCGGGCGCTTTGATGGCCGCATCGGCGGAGATCGGCGGCAACACGGGCGCACCGCGAGCGGAATCTCATCGGGTCCCAATCCGGGCCGCTCAATCCTCGCCAACATCGAGGATGCCGTGGCACGCGCACTCGCCTCCGGGCCACCGGCCGCCGTGGATGTCCGGGCCGACGACAACATCGAGATGGTGTCGCGCCTGCTCGAGGAGGCCCGCGCTGGGCGGACTCATGCCTTCCCGGGCGCCGTGCTGCTGCCGCCGGGCTCGGTTGAGGACCGCCGGCGCTGGCTGGATTCCTGGCCCGCCATCGGCCCTCCGGATGCGCTCTCCTGGCTCGGGCTGCCGCCTGACGCCGGTTGGGAGGAGGTCGTCATCCGAGCGTATCAACGCTTCCCGGAGCATTGGGCCGCAGGGGTCGCCTATCACCATTGAGGAGCGTCTTGAGACCTGATGCTAGGTCAGCCTTACCCCTGTGGCTGCTGGAGTCGGGACACGGTGGAAGCCATGAGGTTCGCGGCCGTGAAGGACCGGGTCCGCATGCTGGGTCGGGAGTTCCACCTCTTGGCAGGCGTATCGGTCGGGTCCGGAGCGAGGTCATCCTTCCATACGCTCGCTGCCAAGTGCGGACGCATCGCCTGAAGGAGACGGCAGATGTGCAAGGCCTGCCGTGGTCGGACCGACGTTACGTGAGAAGCCGATGACCGATGGTGCAGGTCGCCAAACGGATTGGCTTTCGCGCTCGCCACCGCATCGCTCCCGGGAGCCCCGTTGAGCGGGCGCACCCGATGCGCGGATGCCAGGAGCGCCCATGCATGTCACGGATGAGTATACTCCGGTTACTCCCGCGATGTGACGTCCGGAGCCTGTCTGGTGGTGTCACAATAAAGCTGCCATTGGATTTATGTTACCGTATCCTGAGTGGGTCGACCCTATTGTGACGGAAGCCGCCCGTGATGGCCCGCATTGGTTATGCCCGCGTGTCCCACAGTTCCCAGGACCACGCGACGCAGGAAGCGCGGTTGCGGGCGGCGGGATGCGAGATCGTCTGCGCCGAGAAGGCCAGCGGCAAGAGCCGCGAGGGGCGCGATGAACTCGCCCGCATCATGCAGTTCCTCAGGGCCGGGGACGAGATCGTCTGCGTGCGTCTGGACAGGCTGGGACGGTCGACGCGCGACCTCCTCAACATCGTCCACGATCTCCAGGAGAAGGGCGCGGGGCTGACGGTCCTGGAGCCGTCGTTTTCAACCAGGGACGCGGCCGGCTCGATCCTGCTCACCGTGCTCGCGATGGTGTCGGAGGCGGAGCGGAATTTCCTGCTCGAACGCCAGCGCGCCGGGATCGAGGCCGCGAAAAAGGCCGGGGTATATCAAGGCAGGAAACCTTCGGTGCCGGTCGGGACGGTTCGCGAGATGCATGCGGCCGGACATGGTCCGAGCGCCATCGCCAAGGCTCTTGGAATCAGCCGGATGAGCGTCCACCGTGCCCTCCAGAGAGTGTAGGCATGGCGATCCGGCCGCTCACCGTCGTGAGCGGCCCAGGAAGCGATCGAGCCGCTTGGTCGACAAACCTTGCAGCCCTCCAGAGGTCGACCGTCCTCGAAAAGGCCATTGAAATGAGCCTGTGCACCTTGTCGCGCCGAAGAGACGCGCCCGCAAAGCCACTCACTCAAGAGCAGAGCGGGCGAACCTGGAAGCTCGCCAAGGTCCTGGCCAAGGCGACTGCGGTGTTCGGCTCGGAAGAGGAGGCAGGGCGATGGCTCGAGCATCCCGTCATCGGCTGAGCCAGCATCGCCCGATCGACCTCCTTGCGACGCCCATGGGCATGGAGACGGTGAACACCTTTCCGGAGCGTCTTGAGTTCGGGGTCCACGCATACCGGCGCGTTCGATAAAGCCCTGCGACCGCGTCCTAAAGGTCGGTCGTTACGATCTACCAAGCATTTCTTGTCTTATGCCCAGAAATGCCGAAGCCGATCGGAGTTCGAGTTGACGTAACGTAGCGTGCTCATAGTGATCGCGCGTTGGAGTTGCCGAACAGCGCCCCGTGGACACCTGACAGAGCCTTACAGGTACGGGGTCGAGCGTGTGCTGTTCCTGGATATCCACATAAATCAGGGCATGCTAGGCCAGGAAAAGCTTGGCAGTATGCACGCGAATTGTGATCGTCCCATCGGCGCGTTGAGGTTGCTGAGTGCATCCGGACGTTCAGGGGACATATGCGAGTTCGTCGACTGGAAATCCAAAATTTCCGGGGAGTGAAGAAAGGCCTCGTCGATTTTCGCGAGCACACGCTTCTTCTCGGAAGCAACAACATTGGAAAGTCGACGGTCTGTGAGGCGTTAGACCTCGTACTTGGCCCGGAGCGGCTGTTCCGCCGTCCTGTAGTCGACGAGCATGACTTCTTCTGCGGACAGTACATTCACGAGGGCTCACCTGTGGTCATTCAGATCACCGCAGTTCTCGTTGACCTGAGCCCAGAGGCCCAACGTCGGTTCCGACCCCACTTGCGCCCAATGAATGCAGCGACCGCGGAGTTCGTTGACCAAGGCGCAACAGCTCCAGAAGCGGCCGATGCGGACGGCGTGATCTGGGCACTGCCGGTGACCTTCATCGGCCGCTATGATCGCGAGGAGAATGACTTCGTCGGAGGGACCTTCTTCGCACATCCGCCAGCCATTGATCCCACGGAGGAGCAAGCCGCGAAACTCGGTGGTGGTCTCGATCCGTTCGGCCGCGAGCAGAAACGTCAGTGTGGCTTCGTCTACCTTCGCACGCTTCGAACCGGTTCTCGCGCGCTCAGCCTTCAGCGCGGGTCATTGCTGGATACGATCCTGCGTCTTGATAACAATGGCCTGGCGGCCATGTGGCGCGATACCCTCGAACGGCTTGCGGGTATGAGCCCGGCCATTGGCGAGATTCCTCAGCTAGAGACGATTCGTACTGAAATCCGCAACCGCCTCTCCCGCTTCGTTCAGCTCGCCCCTGACCAGACGGCCACAGGCTTCTACGCCTCCGAACTGACTCGGGACCACCTCCGCGAGGTGGTGAAATTGTTCATCGCGGCCCGACCTGGCGCCCACCAGCTTCCATTCGACCGGCAGGGCACGGGTAGCGTCAACCTGCTTGTCTTCGCCCTCCTGACCCTGATCGCAGACCTCAAGGACACGCGATCGGTGATCTTTGCGATGGAGGAGCCCGAGATCGCGCTGCCTCCTCATGTGCAGAGGCGCGTCATTCAGTTCGTGCTCAAGGACATGGGGCAAGTGATCGTCACGTCACACTCACCGTACGTCATCGAGCAGTTCGGACATGACCAGATCGTCATGCTTGACCGCGACGAAGGAGGTGTGTTGAACGGGAGACCGGTCGAACTCTCGTCCGTGCCACCCAAGAACTTCCGGGTGCAGCGTCGCCAGTTCGCTGAGGCACTGCTTGGCCGCGCCGTACTGGTCGTCGAGGGTAGCTCCGAGATTGACGTCTTCGCCAATGCCTCCAGTGTTCTTGAGGCCGCGCTCGGCGACGCTTATACGCATATCGATCTGGCAGGGGTCAGCCTGTTCGATGCTGGCGGGGATGCAGCCCTTCCCAAATACGGACCGATGTTCACCGCATGCGGGAAACTCGCCTTCGGCTTTTACGACAAACCGAAGAAGCCGTTCACGCCCGAGCAACAGACCTATCTCAAGGCGTATACCGAGGCCTGGGAGTCTCCGGCCAAAGGCATCGAGAGCCTCCTCGTCGAAGAAACCCCGATCAATGTTCTGGTCCGCTTTCTCCGGTCTGTTGAAACACGGGGTGATTATCCGATTGCGAAGAGGGTTGATGACGAGCCTCTGGATGATCAAGGCCTCAAGCAACTGGCCTTCGATGTGCTGAAGGCCAAGAAAGGAAATGCACTCGGGTACGCAGGACTCCTCATCAGTCAGTGCCACGAGCCCGCGGAACTGCCCAGGACGATCCGTAGCATCCTCGAAACAATAAACGCCAGGGTCGCGAAAGTCCCGGAGATCGCCGCTGAAGAGTGCGGTCCCGATGAAGGGGGGCATCCGCATGTAACCCTCACCGACCTTGACGACCTGATCGGGTGATTGGTGGCTATCCACCTGTGCCGACAGCGTCAGACGCTCCTCACGACGGAGGGGCATCTGCTTGCGCTCGGGGGACCGGGGTCAGGCAAGACTACAATCGCGCTCCTGAAGGCGAAGGAGCGCAGTGGAACTCTCGAGCCCGGCCAACGCGTATTGTTCCTGAGCTTCTCGCGAGCTGCGGTGCACCAGATTCTGACCAGGTCGCGCGACCTGCTCGACGGTGCCACCCGGGATCGGCTGCTCGTCCAGACTTACCATTCATTCTGCATGGAACTCCTGCGGGCGCACGGAAGCCTTCTGACGGGTAAGGCGGTCCAGATCATCAACCCGAGTCAGGCGAACATTCTGCGGGCCGGGAGTGCGGACTGGGGCGCCGAATCGCGCCGTCTCGCGGTCGATGAGGGGCGGTGCTGCTTCGACCTGTTCGCGGATAGGGCCGCAGAGCTTCTCGAACGGTCCTCGGCGGTTCGCGCGCTCGTGGCGGATGAGTTCCCATTCGTGATCGTCGACGAGTTCCAGGATACCGACGACGATCAATGGCGGTTCGTCAGAGCCCTGGCCAGAAACTGCACGATTTTCTGTCTTGCTGATCCCGATCAGCGGATCTTCGAGTATAGGCACAATGTTGATCCCAAGCGGATCAAATTCGCCGAAGCCGCTCTGAGTCCCAAGGTCTTTGACTTCGCGGGCGAGAACCATCGCAGCGCAGGGGCGAGCGGCATTCTCGCCTTCGCCGATGCCATCCTGAAGGGTAGTCCACCGCCAGAGACGCCTGACGTTCGT
>NZ_LN811351.1:833992-835874 GCF_001006805.1 Microvirga massiliensis
CTGACGTTCGATTGCGAACGTATCAGAGGAAGATTCCGGGGCGTTTCGAGGCCACGGTGCATGCTGTCGTGTGCGCAATGTTCACCGACCTGCGGAAGAAAGGCGTCGAAGCTCCCTCCCTTGCCGTCTTGGCCCGGAGCAACACGCTGATCGCAAAGATTTCGACGGACATTTCGACACCGCGCGCCCTCAACGGCTCCCAACTTCCGGCGATCCCGCATGAGCTGATTTGGGATGCCGAACTCACCGCGGCTGCCGCGGTGGTCATTGCATCGATACTGGAGTGGCCGCAGAGGGCCGACGGATCTGGTCTGACAGTGACCTTTCATCGTATCGCCGACTTCTTCCGGACGAAGATCGCAGTTGAGGCGGAAAAGCCCAGTAAGAGCGCGCATAAGCGCGTGAGTCAGTTCTCGGAAGATGCATCGTTGAATGCAGGCGGGCAGGTTGGGAAAGCCCGGGCAGTGAAGGCATTGGCCATGGCTTACGCGCAGGGCTTCGTGCTGAGCGGCGATCCAGTCGAGGATTGGAAGACAGCCCGGGCGATCCTCGCCGGTCCGGAACCACTCGATGCCATTTATGGCGCGGCTCGCCTCGTCCGACTGTTCCGCGCCACCGATGCTCTTGCCGAAGGATTGCGCCGGCGGTGGGTGGAAGACGGGTCCTACTCGGGTACTGCCGATCTGGTTCGCCGTCTGCTCGACCGAGATCGAATCCAAGCCAGTGAACGGGAACCAGAAGGCTGCCTTCTGATGAACATCCACAAGTCCAAGGGCAAGGAGTACGACGGTGTGATCATCGTCGAGGGCCCGTTCTCTGGCAGATTCCCGTCGGCCCGGGAGGCTCCGCCACACCTTACGACCCGAAGAGTACTTCGAGTGGCGATCACTCGCGCTCGACGCCTTGTCACGATTGTTCGACCCGCAGACGCGATGCCGCTCGCTTGACCACTGGCAAAGACATGAACGGCTGAGATCTTGCGAGGCACTCTGTCGAGGTTTGCGGAATAACCGGTGGATCCAATGGTCTATGCCTTGGCGGTACACGCGGTTGATATCCAAGAATCTCATTGGTCGGGAGCAGACCATTGCCCAGCAGGGCCACTGCAAGGGTGTCAGGGCAGTCACCAGAGAGCCGCCTCGGCGCGTATGAGTATTGGGTCATCGTCGATGTCCATGGCGGGCTCCTCATCCGGACGCCACCTCTTCGAACCTGCCAATGCCCGATCATGGCCGCCGTCCCATAGCCCCGCCCAGGCTCGGAGGGAGCGGGACCTGCTCACCCGAAGCCGTCGCCTCGGCTTGCGCGGACCAGGCGCAGCACCTCCTCACGATCACCATCACGCAAGGCCTGCAAGGGTGTCTGGCCCTCAAGGACGGTGTCGGGCGCCAGCAGGAAGTCGAGCGTGACCCACGGACCCTCACGAGCGAGGCCGCGCACAACCTCCGTCAGGCCGGGAATGACCTCGCCGTCCCGGAACTGGCAGGCGGGATAGCGCCAGTCGCTTCCCTCCCGGACGGCGAGCAGGGTGCCGGCGCGCCGTCGCTCGTCGACAGTCTCGCGAGTGATTCCGAGCAGCCGAGCAGCCTCCTCGGCGGATAGGGCGCCGCCGGCGCGGCGCAGGAGCATCTCACGGTGCTCCAGGTTCCGCGCCAGCGCGGGCGCGAGCGGATTGGGATCAGCAACGGCTGGCATGGCGGCGACCTCGGATCGGCTCAGGCAGACAACCTAGCGGGTTGTCCGTGTCGGGGAAGGGGCCGGGATGACGAAGTGCACTCTCGCCGGACTGCGGATGACGTCGTTGCCGTGATCCGATGCGATGCCGTGCTCCCGCGCGCGGCCAAGCCCGGGTGTGCCGTTCCTGGATCAGGACACGCCCCGG
>NZ_LN811352.1:0-2333 GCF_001006805.1 Microvirga massiliensis
CCTCTCATAGGATCTCGACCCAGAGAAGACCTTCAACAGCGAGTGAAAATCGTCACTGTTCGGATGGGCGACGGCTTGGCTTGTGGATCAGTACGATCCAACAGTGCCTTGTCCAGCCAAGGTAAAGACCCGCTGCGGCTTCTCCACGTCTCGCAACTTGTGCTGCCCAAGATCGACCAGAGGCTGAGTTACTTCCCGCGCGACAGCATGCGAGACCAGCACTGGCCGATCCAGGCTCTTGGCCAGATCCAAGAGCCTGCTGGCCCGGTTCACGGTCGGGCCGATCACCGTGAAGTCCAGTCGGTGCGGGGCGCCCACGTTCCCGTAGGCCACCTCGCCGACATGCAAGGCCAGGCCATGGACCAACGCCGGGGTGCCCGAGGCCCGGCGCAGGGCATTTTCGGCATCCGTTCGCCGGCAGAACTCCTGGGCGGCGGCCAGTGCCTTGCCGCAAGCCATCGCACGGCCCCCCGAGGTCGGGAAGATGGCGAGCACGGCATCGCCGATGAACTTGAGCACCTCGCCGCCATGCGCCTCCACCACCTCCCCGATGATCCCGAACCAGGCATTCAGGTGGGCCAGCACCTCGGGAATTAGCGCTTGCTCGGACAGGAGCGTGAAGCCGCGCAGGTCAGCGAACCAGACCGCCGCCTCGATCATCTCGACGGCGCCCCGGTCTACCCGGCCCTCCAGGATGCGCTGACCGGTGCGGGGACCGACATAGGTGTCCAGCAGGTCGATGGCGATGCGGCGCAGGACACGCCGTTCCAGATAGGGGCTCAAGAGCCGTGCCCAGACCTCCAGCCTCTCGAGCGCGGCCGCGTCGAAACCGTGCGCGTCCCGGGTGGCAAACGAGATCACGGCGGTGCGGGTCTGATCCAGGAAGGGCAGGGGATACATGACGTAGTCGGTCGCACCCTGTTGGCGCAGCTCTTCCATGAGCGGCATGTCGGGGCAGGGTGACGCGAGCCGATGGCGGAAGGGCCGCCCGGACTCGTCGACGATTCGGGTTGGGCTGCTCATGTAGGACGGGGACGTCGGCGCCGTGGCCCGATCGGCTCCATGAACCGACACGCTCTCGTCCGTCCAGACGTGCTGCCAGCCGCTCACCTCCGGGTGCAGCACCTCAAGTCCCAAGGAGGCGCGCCAAACCGGGGTGCCGGACCGGACGATCTCACGGCAGAAGGCGCCAAACAGCGCCTCGAGGGTGTCGTGAGGTGCGTCGTTGGCCAACCAGAGGGCGATGTCTTCCGTTCCCATCATCGGTCGGAACCTTCCCGTGCAACCCCGAGCCGCCACGCAGACATGGGGCGGGGAGCCTCACGAGTGTACGGGCCATGACGCGGGCCGGCCAAGACTCGGTCGGATCCATCGGAGGGCATTGCCTATCCCGCCGTCCTCAGCAGCCGGAAGCCGATGCTGATGCCGCGGTAGTCAGAGTCGTAGTCGCGCCGGAAGGCCGTGCGCCAGCTCGTCGCCGTGGCATGCCAGCTCCCGCCCCGCACGACGCGCTTGGTGCCCTGCCGTGGACCGGAAGGATCGACCGCGGGGCTGCTGGCGTAGTAGGCTGGGTCGAACCAGTCCTGCACCCATTCCCAGGCATTGCCGTAGATATCGTGGAGACCCCAGGGATTGGGTGCCTTCCGCCCCACGGGATGGGTGCCGCCGGTGGCGAAGTCCTCGCCGTGCCAGGCATGAAGGCCCAGGTCCGCCTCGTCGTCCCCGAAGGAATAGGCCGTGGTCGTTCCGGCACGGGCGGCATACTCCCATTCGGCCTCTGTCGGCAGGCGGTAGCGGTTACCGCCCTCCCTCCCGTTCAGCCGGGCGATGAATTCCTGCGCGTCGTTCCAGGACACCGTTCCATCCGTCGACGGATGGCCGCTTGTATGGAGCCGCGCCCTTGCGTTCAGAGGCCGGTCAGCTTCGTCAACTGCTCGGGATAGCGCTCGCCCTCGATCTGGATCGCGGCCGCCGCTTGCTCGATCTCGGCAAGGTCGCCCGTGGTCAGCTCGACGTCGGCCGCACCGAGGTTCTCCTCGAGACGATGGAGCTTGGTGGTGCCGGGGATCGGCACGATCCAGGGCTTCTGAGCCAGCAGCCAAGCCAGTGCGATCTGCGCCGGGGTCGCGTTCTTCTCGCCTGCGATGCGCTTCAGGAGGTCGACCAGCGCTTGGTTCTTCTCCATCGCTTCCGGCGTGAACCGCGGCAGGATCTTGCGGAAGTCGTTCTCGCTGATCGGGGTGTCCTTCGACATTGCACCTGTCAGGAAGCCCTTGCCGAGCGGGCTGTAGGGCACGAGGCCGATGCCGAGTTCCTCGCAGGCTTCGATGATG
>NZ_LN811352.1:3257-61150 GCF_001006805.1 Microvirga massiliensis
CGTCTCCGGCCCGCGCGTCCACAGCGAATACTCGTTCTGGAGTGCCGTAATCGGCTGCACCGCGTGCGCCCGGCGGACGGTCTGGGCGCCGGGTTCCGACAGGCCGAAATGCTTGACCTTGCCTTCCCGGATCAGGTCCCTGACGGCTCCTGCCACATCCTCGATCGGCACGTTCGGGTCGACACGGTGCTGGTAGAAGAGATCGATGACATCGGTCTTGAGCCGCTTCAGGGAAGCTTCCGCCACTTCCCGGATGTGCTCGGGGCGGCTATTGAGACCCGCCTGCTTGTTCGTTTCCGGGTCGATGTGGAAGCCGAACTTGGTCGCGATCACGACTTGGTCAAGCACGGGTGCCAGTGCCTCGCCGACGATCTCTTCGTTCGTGAAGGGACCATACATCTCGGCGGTATCGAAGAAGGTGACCCCACGCTCCACTGCCGCACGGATGAGGGCGATGGCGTCTTCCCTGCTTAGGGAGTGGCCATAGCTGAAGTTCAGGCCCATGCAGCCAAGGCCGATGGCCGAAACCTCCAAGCCGCTGGTGCCGAGTTTACGCTTTTGCATTGCTTGTTTGCCTTTGGGTGAGATTCGGGTGATCAACGAGGTTGGTATTGCCCGTCGGTGACGTGCTCCATCCAATCGACGGGCGAGCCGTTGAGCTTTTCCTGGATGGCGATGTGGCTCATGGCCGTGGTCGCGGTGGCGCCGTGCCAGTGCTTCTCGCCCGGCTCGAACCAGACCACGTCGCCGGGCCGGATCTCCTCGACCGGGCCGCCCTCGCGTTGAACCCACCCGAGGCCGAACGTGACGATGAGGGTCTGGCCGAGCGGGTGCGTGTGCCACGCCGTGCGGGCACCGGGCTCGAAGGTGACATGGGCTCCGGCAACCCGGGCAGGGTCAGGCGGGCTGAACAAGGGATCGACCCGGACCGTTCCGGTAAACCAGTCCGCCGGCCCCTTGCCGGACGGCTGCGAGCCGCTTCGCTTGATCTCCATCGTCCTTCTCCTTCGATGATGGGTATCGGACGTCGCCTCGCGACGTCCGATCGAGTGGACAGGCAATGATCTGGTCCCTGAGGCCACAAGCGAGTAGCCGTTGAAATCCGCATGCGCCTATATTCAGCGTTCATGAATGCGATGGCTCGCACCGCCGTCACACTCGTCACTTGGGGGCGAGTTCGCCGTACCAGTAGGCTGCCGTGACGCCGCCATCCATGAGGAAGTCGCTGCCGGTGATGAATGCACCATCAGGGCCCATGAGGAGTGCGCCGACGGTTCCCACCTCGTCCGGGGTGCCGGCTCGCCCGGCTGCGGACAATTCGATCATGCGGCGGTAGCCGGGGCCGCGCGGACCCTCCAGTTCATCCTTCGCGAGCGGCGTGATGATGATCCCGGGGCTGATCGTGTTGACCCGCGCACCGCGCTTGCCCCAACGCACGGCCTCGGCCATCACCCGCAACGAGTTCCCCCGCTTCGAGATTTGGTAGGCGTGAAGGGAATCCTTCACCTGATCGGGGTGAAGCATCGGCAGCTTGAGCAGGTCCTCGACCGGGGTTGTCGCGAGCGCCGCGTTCTGCTCGACCGAGAGCGGCGGCAGGCGGTGCCCGGATTGCGAGGCGATCACGACGCCAGCGCCCCCGCGGGTGATGACGTTGCCGAATTCCTCCAGCACGAGCGCGGTGCCGTAGAGATCGACCTTGAGGATCGTTTCCGGCGAGGCCTGGGTCGGGGACACGCCGGCGGCATGGATGACGCCGGAGACCTCGCCGAGGGCCGTGGCCGTCTCAACGAGCGCATGAACTGAGGGGCGCGAGGACACGTCGACTGTAGCCGTGCTCACGTTGAAGCCGGCCTCGCTCAGTGCTTTGGCCGCCGCGTCGGCATTTTCCTGGCGCAGATCAGTCAGCAGGACATGCTTGCCTGCACTCACCCGCCGCGCGATGGCCTGGCCGATCGATCCGGCTCCAATGACAACGATCACGTTCGTCATGACAATCCTTCTCCTACAACCTGATGCTTGTGACCCTCGCGGTTCTTCGACCCGCCGAGGGTCAGATTCGTTCGGATCGACAGCACCTGTCCCGATGCTCAGGCAGCCTTGTGCACGCCCAGGCTCTGGCGGCTCTCGAGCCCTGGTGTGGTCGCAAGCTTCACGATCAGATCGGCCACGCTCTTGCGCGAGACGTAAGCCTGCGGGTTCGCGAAGAGTTCGCCCTTGCGGGTGATGCCGTAGGCGATCTCGTCACGGTCGTTCAGCCAGGCGGGCCGCAGGATCGTGTAGTCGAGGTCAGATGCTTCAATGACGCTGGCCGACTTGCGGTACGGGTCCAGGATGCTGCCGTGACGCTCGCCGGGAACCTCGTCCTAAATCCCCATCGAGCTGATGAAGATCAGGCGCGTGACGCCGGTCGTCTCCATCGCCTGCACGATGCAGCGGGCTTGCTGTTCCATCTGGCCTGCGAGATTTGCGTAGACGACGTCCTGCCCGGTCATGGCGGCCTCCAACGTTTTCACGTCGAGAACATCGCCCTCCACCACGCGCACACGGTCTTCATGACCGATATTCCTGAGCCGCCTGGCATTGCGCAGGTAGAGCATCAGGTGTGCGGCGGTTTCCTTCAGGAACAGGTCGGTGGCCACACGGGCGATCTGCCCGTGTGCGCCGAGGATCAGTACCTTGGTCATGATTGCTTCCTGATCGCTGTGCGGCTCGCTCAGCCGTACACCTCATGGCCCGTGCCACGGGCGCCCTTGATCTCGATCTTCGACGCGGCCGCCTCGATCTCGCGCAGGTCGGCGTCGGTCAGCTCGATGTCGGCCGAGGCCATGTTCTCCTCCAGCCGGGTCAGCTTGCGCGTGCCCGGGATCGGCACGATCCACGGCTTCTGCGCGAGCAGCCACGCGAGTGCGATCTGCGCAGGTGTCGCGCCCTTGGCATCGGCGATGCGCTTCAACAGGTCGACCAGCGCCTGGTTGGCCAGCATGGCCTCCGGGGTGAAGCGCGGAAACCAGGACCGGACGTCGGACTTGTCGAATCCTGCCTTGGGGTCGACCTTTCCGGTCAGGAAGCCCTGGCCGAGCGGGCTCCACGGGACGAAGCCGATCCCGAGTTCCTCACAGATCGGCAGCACCTCCGCCTCCGGATCGCGGGCCCAAAGCGAATACTCGTTCTGGATGGCGGCGACGGGCTGGACCGTATGGGCGCGGCGGATCGTCATTGCCTCCGGCAATCGGGCGCCCTGCACGGTGATCTTTGCGGCCGCAGCCTCGATCTCGCCGAGATCGCCTGCCGTCAGCACGACGGTGGCGGCCCCGAGGTTTTCCTCAACGCGCTCCAGACGGCGCGTGCCGGGGATCGGCACGATCCAGGTTTTTTGGGCCAGCAGCCAGGCCAAGGCGATCTGGGCAGGTGTTGCCTGCTTGGCGTCGGCAATGGTCTTCAGAAGATCGACGAGGGCGAGGTTTGCCGCACGTGCCTCTTTTGTGAAGCGCGGCGATCCGGTGCGGAAGTCGGTCTCCTCGAACGCCGTGGTCGCATCGATCCTGCCGGTCAGGAACCCCGCACCCAAAGGGCTCCACGGCACGAAGCCGATACCCAGTTCCCCGCAGAGCGGCAGGATCTCCGGTTCCGGGTCGCGCGTCCACAACGAGTATTCGCTCTGGATCGCGGTGACGGGCTGAACGGCATGTGCGCGGCGGATGGTGGCTGCACCTGCCTCCGACAGGCCGAAATGCTTCACCTTGCCTGCCGTGATGAGATTCTTGACCGTATCGGCCACGTCCTCAATCGGCACGTCGGGGTCGACGCGGTGCTGGTAGAGCAGGTCGATGGTCTCGACCTTCAGGCGCCGCAGCATGCCGTCCACCGCCCGCTTGATATGGTCAGGTCGGCTGTTGAGACCAGGACCCCGTTCGCCCGTGTTGGGATTGATGTTCCAACCGAACTTGGTGGCGATCACCACCTGATCGCGGACCGGCGCGAGCGCCTCGCCGACCAGTTCCTCATTGGTGAACGGTCCATAGGCTTCGGCCGTGTCGAAGAAGGTGACGCCGCGCTCGTAGGCGCCGCGAATGACACGGATGGCTTCGGCGTGGTCGGGTGCCTCACCGTAAGTGGAGGCGAAGCTCATCGTGCCGTAGCCGATTTCGGAAACGGCAAGGGAGCCGAGGTGACGGATCTGCATAGGAACTCCTTTGATATCGGCGGTACAAAGGCCGCGATATTGAAGCGATCAGGATTGGGGTGAACGCGCAGGCCGCCGTACTTTAGCCCGGTGTGGGCAACCTGCCGGCACGCATGGCGGCGATCACGCCGCCATCGATCAGGAGGTCGCTGCCGGTGATGAAGCCGGCGTCCGGACCGAGCAGAAAGGACGCCGCGACCGCGATCTCGTCGGGCGGGGCCATCCGCTTGACCGCCGATGCTTCGACCATGGCGCGGTAGATGTCGCCGATCTCCGACTCCAGCTCGTGCCGGGCTAGCGGCGTGACGATGATACCGGGGCTGATCGAATTGACTCGCGCGCCGCGGGCGCCCCAGCTCATTGCGGCCGCCTGCACCCGAAGGGTGTTGGCACGCTTCGCAATCATATAGGCGACGAGCGTGTTGGGGATCGCATCACCCTTCAGGAACGGCAGATCGAGAAGCTCGTCGGCCGGCGTGTAAGCCAGGGCGTGATCCTGTTCCGGGGGGAGTGCCGGCATCATGTGACCCGCCATGCTGGAGATGACGAGGCCTGCGCCGCCGGGTGCGATGACGCTCTCGAATTCCTCGAACACGACGGCTGAACCGTACAGATCGACCTCCAGCAAACGGTCGACCGGCGCCATGTTCGGAGAAAGGCCTGCTGTGTTGACGACTTGGACCACATTGCCCAGCGATGCGGCGGCTTCGACCAGCGACTTGACCGACTCGCGAGAAGACACATCAACGAAATGGGTCTCGACCGAATAGCTGGCATCACGCAGCTCCTCCGCTGCGGACTGCAACGTCCTGTCATTGAAGTCGGCAAGCAACAGCGTCCTGCCAAAGCCTTGCCGGCGCGCAATCGCAAGCCCGATACCGCCGGCTCCGATCACCACGACCACATCCCTGGCCATCACAATCTTCCTTCGTCGATCCGGGCGGGAACACGAGCCGCCGCCTTGGTGAATGCTATCTTGATCGCCTCACCGCGATCGGTGGCAGGCCCGAGGCCGAAGCTCAGACCCATGCAGCCGAGGCCGATCGCCGACACCTCCAGGCCGTCTCCAAGTTTGCGCTTCTGCATGGTCTCTTCTCTCAAGGTGGAATCGAGACGCTCACTGACCGGGCCTGGTGTTGTTCGTTACTGCCGCTTTTCTCCATCGATCGGGGCTTCAGGCCGCACCGAGACAGCCGATGGTGTCGACAGGATCTGATTTAGCTGCTGCGACCGCAGGCGATTAGATATTGCAACCCGCATGAACCTATATCTGCGGTTCATGAATGCGGCGCGACGAGCTTGGCGACCCAGTGACGTTCCGGGCCACGGCGGAGGAACGCAGTTTCACGCGCCGCCACGCGGCTCGGGATCTCCCAGTGTCGCTCAGTCATTCGGTGCCCCGCCTCGAGGAGCGGCTTGGGGTTCGCCTGTTGACGCGCACCACCCTCAGCGTCGCGCCCACGCAAGCTGGCAAACGCCCGTTCAATTGCGAGTGGTTGCGGGCCTGGCACTCAACTCCAGCCAGTCAAGCTCCTCCTCGGCACGGCGGAACGCGTCATCCCCGATGGTGCCGGAGGTTCGGAGATCATCGATGGCGACCCGCGATGCAGTCACGAGGCGCCGCCGCAACACATTGTCCGCGCTGTCCCGAGGGTCTCCGCCGCGTCGAGCTTCGCCCAGGGCCTCTGCGTATTCCAGTCGGAGCCGCGCCGCGGCCGGCGTGTCGTCATCTGCAAGCTCCTTCATCGCCGCTTTCAGCGCGGCTTGTCGCGCGAGACTGAGCTCCGTCTGGATCGTCAAGTCCCGAGGCAGGCGAAGGAGCCTGAGAAGAGGACGGAGCGTCAGGCCTTGGATCACCAAGGTGCCCAGCACCACGACAAAGGCGGTGAATTGGATGAAGTCGCGATGGGGGAAACCCGCCGGAAGGGCCAGTGCGGCGGCAAGGGTGACGATGCCGCGCATCCCGGACCATCCCACCACGAAGCCGGCCTTCGCGCTTGGCGCAGACGTCGTTGGCGCAGACGTCGGAGAGTCGGCTGGGTCGCCACCAAGGAGCCGGGTCGTCAGAACCAGCCCGGCGTGGTACGTCATGACCCAGGCGATGCGGACCGCGATGACGACGGCCAGGATGATGAGGGCCATGCCGACGAAGCGCAGGCGCTCCGGACCGGAAAGCGCGTCGAGGATGGGACGCAACTGAAGCCCGATCAGCGTGAACGCCAGGACGTTCAGCACCACGGTCACGGTCTCCCAGATCGCGAAGGACGGCACCCTCAGGTGGGCGGGCATCGGGGAGACGCTTCGACGCGCCACGGAAAGCCCGAAGACCACGATGGTGACGACGCCGGAGAGGCCGAGGCGCTCGGCCGCGAGCCAGACACCAAAGGTTATGATGAACTGAAAGATGACCGAGCTGGGCGCATCCTGGAGGCGCCCTATCAGCAGGCCGACCGGCCGGGCGAGGAGCCAGCCGACCACGATGCTACCGAGGACCACGAGCGCGAAGGTCGGCATTGCGCCGGTCACGCTGAAGCTGCCGGCCGCCACGGCGCCGACGGCCAGCCTGTAGATGAGGAGCGCCGAGGCGTCGTTCAGCAGGCTCTCCCCCTCCAGCACCACCCGGATGCGGTGCGGCGGATCCACCTGGCGCATCACCGCCAGGGCCGCGACGGCATCGGGCGGCGCGAGCAAAGCGCCGAGCGCGAAGGCCGCCGCCCAGGGCAGGTCGGGCAGAAGCTGACGGGCGGTGAAAGCCACCGTCACGGTCGTGAGCGCGACGGCCACCAGGACGAGCGACAGGACGGCGGCCCAATTGCGCCGTAGGTCCCGCAATGAGGCGTCGTAGGCGGCGTCCAGCAGCACGGGGGCCACGAACAGGGCCAGGATCAGGTCAGGGGGCAGATCGAGACGAGGCGCTCCCGGGATGAAGGCGATCAGCGCGCCGCCCAGGGCAAGCAGCGTCGGGTAGGGGATGTTCATCCGCCGGGCGAACAGCGACAGGATCGTCGCGCCCAGCAGGAGCGCCAGAATGGTCTCGAACACGTGCATCAGGGCGTAAGCCTCTCGAGAACGCGTGTGATCGATCCGAAAGTCCGGCCGTGCCGGGCTTCCAAGCAGCCGACCTCCATCCAATCGGCCCGATCCATTCGTGCTCCTGGTGTGAGTGTCACATTCAAGCCGAGCACATGCAGGACTCGACACACTCACCTGCTTGGTCAGTCCGTCTGCACGTCCAGCCTGATTCCAAACCAGAGAATCCGGCTTTGCGCGATCCAGGACCCGGAGGCGGATCAGTCCAAGTTTTTCTCGTCGAGAAACTTCGACATCAGGTCTGCAACGTCACGATTGTTCAGGTCCGAGAATGGAAAGTGCGTGTTGCCTCGGATTCCCAGTTCCGGCAAATGCACGACGGTGACGTCGCCGCCATGGCGGTTCACGGCATCCCTCCACAGTCTCGCCATGGCGAGACGGACGCGCCATTGGTCTTGGCCCGGATTCGCCATCGGTTGCTCCGGAATGTTGTCTCCGTAGTAGATGACGATCGGGATCTTCGTGAGTTGCATGAACTCCGACAGAGGCACGCCAACCGCCTCCAGCGGGCCGCCGGAGCTCGGCATCGGGGGAGGCACCTCGCCGTCCGGGAAGATGAAGTTGCTGCCCGGCTCATAGGCGACGATGGCGTGGACATTCTGGCTCTTCGTTGCCGTGCGCCAGCCCGGACCGCCACTTTGTGAATGGGTGACGAGAATCCCGGGCCCGATCTTGTCAAAGAGCGCCGCAACGGCGTCGGAGGTCACCTCAACATCGAAGGGGCCCGTGTTGGGTGTCATCTGGCGGAAGTACTGGTTCAGGGTCTCTGGGTCACGGGAGAACTGCACGCCCGGGAAATAGTTCGGCCAAATGCCGACACGGAAGATGTTGAACCATCCTTGTTCGTCAGGCGTCGGCGTGATGGTGGCTGGTAGAGTGCTGCGTCCAGCATCGCCCCGGCGTGGTTGGTCGATCACGTAGACGCCGAAGCCGCGACGCAGGAAGATGTTCTGGTATCCCTCGCGTCCATCCGGCGTGGTTTCCCACGTCTTGGAGAACTGTCCAGCGCCGTGCCACATGACGAGCGGGAGCCTGCGCGCATTCACCGGGACCTGATAGAAGGCGTAGGCGTGATCACCGCGGTAGGTCTGCCCTGCGGGATCCCTCGGCCTCTCGGGATCGAAGATGCCGGGCGCGGTGACCACCGTCCCGCCGACGGCAAAGCTCCCTTGCTCCTGGATGACCAGCGGCTCGGGCCTGCTCGTTTGCTGGGCCATTGTCCCCGCCGGCGCAACCATGCCGGCCGAGACCAGAAGGAGTGCGGCTGACAGTCTCCAGTGCTTCGGTATCATCCAGTCCTTCCCGTCAATGCATATGGATCCGTCTCCCTTGCCGCGGCCGTGACGGCCGGTGAGGTCGACAGATGGTGATCTAGCGGGCGCGGCCGCAGGCGATTAGATGGCAAAATCCGAATGGGCTTATATCCGGGATTCATAAATGCAGCGCGACGAGCTGGGCGATCTGGCGGCGTTCCTCGCCGTAGCGGAAGAGCGGAGCTTCACCCGGGCGGCGGCGAAGCTCGGCACCTCGCAGTCGGCGCTCAGCTACACGCTGCGCCGGCTCGAGGAGCGGCTGGGAGTGCGGCTGCTGGCCCGCACCACCCGCAGCGTCGTGCCGACCGAGGCGGGCGAGCGCCTGCTCCGCACCCTCGGCCCGGCGTTCGACAGCATCGGCGCGGAGCTGGCCGGCTTGAGCGAGTTCCGCGAGAAGCCCGCCGGCACCATCCGCATCACCACAGGCGAGCATGCCGCCCGGGCGGTGCTCTGGCCTGCCTTGGAGCGGCTGCTGCCGGACTACCCCGACATCAAGGTTGAGGTCGTCATCGACTATGGCCTGACCGACATCGTCGCCGAGCGGTACGACGCCGGCATCCGCCTTGGCGAGCAGGTCGAGAAGGACATGATCGCCGTGCGCATCGGGCCGGACATGCGCATGGCGGTGGTCGGGACGCCCTCCTACTTCGCGAAACGTCCGAAGCCGAAGAAGCCGCAGGACCTCGTCGGCCATGACTGCATCAACCTGCGCCTGCCGACGCTCGGCGGCCTCTATGCGTGGGAGTTCGGGAAGGCCGGGCGCGAGCTGAAGGTGCGGGTGGAAGGGCAACTCGTGTTCAACGTCTCTGCTCTGGCCCTCGAAGCGGCGCTGGCCGGGCTCGGATTGGCATTCCTGCTCGAGGATCACGTGCACACGCACCTTGCCGACGGTCGTCTCATCCGGGTGCTCGCCGACTGGTGCCCGCCGTTTTCGGGCTATCACCTCTACTACCCGAGCCGTCGGCAACCCGCGCCGGCCTTCGCTCTCCTGGTCGATGCGCTGCGCTTCCGGGGGTGAAGCACCCGCATCCGTCATCGAAAGGGCGCAGAGAGTCCATACGCCGACGGCGCGGGTCGAAAGGACTGCTGCTGGCACCTCTGAGACGTAAGCGCTTGGTCCGCTCCGGCGCGCAAGAGCCGATGTTCGTCGAGCAGCCGGGATGTGAAGGTTTGACCCAGGGCGGACAAACTGCCTGATCAAGAGGAATCGGCCGTTTGAAGATTCCAGCCACGGATCATCGGTGTGTCATGACCTCACGGGGGCCATGAGCAAGAGCCCCGCCGGCCCAGGCCGCGGAGGCTTCATCATGTCCGTCATGCGGCGGCGTTCGTCAAAGAGCCGGCGAATACAACGGAGCAGAAATGATGAAGGAGCCCGACGAGTTCATTGCAAAAGGCAGGCTGGATGCGATCACCGACGGCGTCTTTGCCTTTGCGATGACGCTCCTGGTCGTCAATCTCGACCTGCCAGAAGGCTTCAATCCGACGACCAGTGGCGAGTTGCTCGCAGCTCTCGCCCGGCTCGCCGACACGTTCATCGCGTACATTGTTACTTTTCTCGTGCTCGCCCTTTTCTGGCTCGAACGGGCGCACACGAAGGAGGAGCCGGAGACGGCCAGCGGCGCTTACGCCTGGACAGTGCTCTTGCACCTGTTCTTCGTCACCTTGCTGCCCTTTTCAATGATCGTCGCCGGCCGCTACGAGCTCGTTCCCGCGATCTGGATCTACGGCGGCAACTTGATCCTCCTGGCCTTGACTGCGATAGCGACCACGTTCGTGATCGAGAGGGACGCCGGCCACCGGCTGGTCGCAAGCGGACGCGCCGAGTTCAGCCTGCTGATCACTTCCGCCTTGCTCTCCATGGCGATCGGTGTCTTCGCCCCCGATCGCGCCATGTACGCATACTTCCTCAACTTTGCCGCGCCGCTCGTCCGCCGGTGGGCAATCGCGACGAGCTGAGGGAATGACCGCTCCTGGAGCCAAGCTGAGCTTGATCGAATTTCCGCTTCCGGGCGCAGTGGAGAACTGAGCCTTCCTTAACGCCGACCGGGCAGTCTGGCGCCACGCAACGAGGAACGTGGAATGCTGCCTGTCGCCCTGGCCCAGGAGTTCGCCCGGGATGCCCTCCTGACCCATGATGAGATGCGGGCGGCCGGGATCGGCACCCGTGACGTCGCCGAATTGGTCAGGCGCGGGGAGATCGTCCGCGTCGCCCGGAACCTCTCCGTGTAACGCGGAAAGGATTCCCACGGCTCGCTGGACCACGCGATCACCTGCAAGATCAGCGGCGGCGTGCTCCGGGGACTCACGGCGGGCACGATCCACGGCCTGACCGATGACATCCCGTGGGCCATCCACGTCCTCGTCCCGACGGGCAGGCGGATCAAGCCCCGCACAGCGGGTCTCATGATCCGCTCGCGCGGCACGCGCCAGTCCCGCAACCTGGAGGTCGGCATCGAGGAAATGCGCGTCGACGGCTTCCACCTGCGGGTTACCGCCAAGGCCCGGAAGTACGAAGAGTACTCAACTGCACCCGGTCGTCCCCCCGCACGTATCGCACTTCAGGCAGGTCCCATTCCGCACCAGCGTGAAGTTCGCGCATTCGGGGCAGGCCTCGCCGACATAACCCTTCATCTTCGCTTCTGCACGGCGGTCGGCGACTGTCGGTGTCGCCGCAACATCCGCAGGCGCCGACGCCAGGAAGCCGAGCTTGCTCATCTCGGTGCTTCCATAGGCTGTCTCCGCCGCTTCGACGGCATCGTCCTTCAAGGCAGTCGCACCTTGGCTGCGCGCCGGAGCATTTCGGGCCCCGCCCGGGATCAGCATGAAGCGATCGGAGTTGCCGCGCACGAAACCCTTCGAGATGTAGGGCGTCGCCGGCGCTGCGCTCGGAGCTTTCGACTGATCCTCGCCCTTGCCGATCGTCGTCGGGCCGGTTTCCGAAGGGTCGACATGCGCGAGATCGTTTCGGCCGAGATAGGACACGGCGAGCTCGCGGAACACGTAGTCGATGATCGAGGTCGCATTCTTGATGCGCTCGTTGCCCTGCACGAAGCCTGCCGGCTCGAAACGCGTGAAGGTGAAGGCCTCCACGTATTCCTCGAGCGGCACGCCATATTGCAGGCCGAGCGAAATCGCGATCGCGAAGTTGTTCATCATCGCGCGGAAGGCGGCGCCTTCCTTGTGCATGTCGATGAAGATCTCGCCGAGCCGGCCGTCGTCGTATTCGCCGGTGCGCAGATACACTTTGTGTCCGCCGACGATGGCCTTCTGGGTGTAACCCTTGCGGCGATCCGGCATCTTCTCGCGATCCCGGACGCGCTCGACACGCTCGATTACGCGCTCGACGATCTTCTCCGCCACCTGGGCGGTCTTTGCGACCGCAGGCTGCGCGAGCAGGGCCTCGTGCGCTTCGTCGGCATCATCGTCGTCATCGGCGATGAGAGCGGCGTTCAGCGGCTGTGAGAGCTTCGAACCATCGCGATAGAGCGCATTGGCTTTCAGCCCGAGGTGCCAGGAGAGCATGTAGGCGCTCTTGCAATCCTCGACCGTCGCGTCGTTCGGCATGTTGATGGTCTTGGAGATCGCGCCCGAGATGAAGGGCTGCGCCGCCGCCATCATCCGGATGTGGCTCTCGACCGAGAGATAGCGCTTGCCGATGCGTCCGCACGGATTGGCGCAATCGAAGACCGGGTAGTGCTCCGGCTTCAGGAACGGCGCACCCTCGAGCGTCATCGCTCCGCAGACATGGATGTTCGCGGCCTCGATTTCGGTCTTCGAGAAGCCGAGATAGGAGAGAAGATCGAAGCCCGGATCGTTGAGCTTCTCCTCCGGCACCTTCAGAATTTCCGTCAGGAAATCCTCGCCGAGCGTCCATTTGTTGAAGACGAACTTGATATCGAAGGCGCTCTTCAGGCCCTTCTCGATCGCTTCGATCTTCTCGTCCGTGAAGCCGCGCGCGCGGAGTGAGCCGGGGTTCACGCCGGGGGCCTGCTTCATCGAGCCGTGGCCGACCGCATAGGCCTCGATCTCCGCGATCTCCGATTCGCGATAGCCGAGCGCCCGCAGTGCATCCGGCACGGCGCCGTTGATGATCTTGAAGTAGCCGCCGCCCGCGAGCTTCTTGAACTTCACGAGCGCGAAATCTGGCTCGATCCCAGTGGTGTCGCAATCCATCACGAGGCCGATCGTGCCCGTCGGCGCGATCACGGTCGATTGCGCATTGCGGTAGCCGTTCTTCTCGCCGAGATCGAGCGCACGGTCCCAGGCCGCGCGGGCATGGGCGACGAGATTCGCATCCGGACACGAGGCGTGGTCGAGCGGGACGGGGAGGGTGCTGAGTCCCTCGTAGCCCTCGTGCACGCCATGGGCTGCCCGGCGATGGTTGCGGATGACGCGCAGCATGTGCTTCGCGTTGGCCTTGTAGGCCGGGAACGGCCCGAGCTCTCCGGCCATTTCCGCGGAGGTCGCGTAGGCGGTGCCGGTCATGATCGCGGTCAGGACGCCGCAGAGCGCCCGGCCGGCATCCGAATCGTAGGGCAGGCCCATGGTCATGAGCAGGCCGCCGATATTCGCGTATCCCAGGCCGAGGGTGCGGTATTCGTAGGAGAGTTCCGCGATTTCGCGCGACGGGAACTGCGCCATCATCACCGAGATCTCGAGCACCAGCGTCCAAAGACGGCAGACATGCTCGAAGGAATCGACGTCGAACTGGCGCATCTCGCGATCGTAGAAGGCGAGCAGGTTAGCGGAGGCCAGATTGCAGGCCGTGTCGTCGAGGAACATGTATTCCGAGCACGGGTTCGAGGCCCGGATCCGGCCGCCTGCGGGGCAGGTGTGCCAGTCGTTCATGGTGGTGTTGAAGTGCAGGCCGGGATCGGCGGAAGCCCAGGCCGCATGCCCGATCCGCTCCCACAGATCGCGCGCCTTGACGGTCTTCTTCACCTTCCCGCTGCGGAAGAGGAGAGCCCAATCGGCATCGGCTTCCACGGCGCGCAGGAACTCGTCCGTGATCGATACGGAGTTGTTCGAGTTCTGCCCCGAGACGGTGAGATAGGCCTCGCTGTCCCAATCCGTGTCGTAGATCGGGAACTCGATATCCGTGTAGCCCTGCCGTGCGAACTGGATGACGCGCTTGATGTAGTTGTCGGGGATCATCGCCCGGCGGGCGAGCTTGATCTCGCGCTTGAGCGCGGGGTTCTTCTCCGGATCGAAGCAGGCGTCGCCCTCGGCCTCGCAGTTCACGCAGGCCCGCATGATGGCTTTCAGGTGCCGGTTGGCGAGCTTGGAGCCAGCCACGAGGGCGGCGACCTTCTGCTCCTCCTTCACCTTCCAGTCGATGTAATCCTCGATGTCGGGGTGATCGATGTCGACGACCACCATCTTGGCCGCGCGCCGCGTCGTGCCACCGGATTTGATGGCGCCGGCCGCCCGGTCACCGATCTTCAGGAAGGACATCAGGCCCGAGGAGCGCCCGCCGCCCGACAGCTTCTCTCCCTCGCCGCGGAGTCGCGAGAAGTTGGAGCCGGTTCCCGAGCCGTATTTGAAGAGGCGCGCCTCGCGCACCCAGAGATCCATGATGCCGCCCTCGTTGACGAGGTCGTCCTGGACGGACTGGATGAAGCAGGCGTGCGGCTGCGGGTGCTCGTAGGCGGTCTTCGACCGCGTGACGCGGCCGGTCTTGTGGTCGACATAGAAGTGGCCCTGGCTCGGGCCATCGATGCCATAGGCCCAATGCAGCCCCGTGTTGAACCATTGCGGGGAGTTCGGGGCGACCATCTGGCTCGCCAGCATGAAGCGCAGCTCGTCGAAGAAAGCGGCCGCATACTCCTCCGCGGTGAAATATCCGCCTTTCCAGCCCCAATAGGTCCAGCAGCCCGCAAGACGATCGAAAACCTGCTTGGAGGAGATCTCCGAGACGAGGCGCTCGTCCTCCGGCAGGTCGGCAAGGGCCACCTCATCGGCAACCGACCGCCACAGCCAGGATGGAACGTCGTTCTCCTCGACCTTGCGAAGACGTGCCGGAACGCCGGCCTTGCGGAAATACTTCTGGGCGAGGACGTCCGCCGCGACCTGACTCCAGCTCTCCGGGACCTCGATGCCCTCGAGTCGGAAGACGATCGAGCCGTCCGGGTTTCGGATCTCGCTCGTCGTCGATCGGAAGGCGATGGCCGCGTAGGGCGATTGACCGGTCTTCGTGTAACGCCGCTCGATCTTCATGACTCGCTTCCCCAATCCGCGGGCGCAACGCTCCGCCTCGCCGCGAACACGCGCGGCCTACTGCCCCAACCAATTTGTTTTACGCCCCAACGGCGCCGTTCGCGCACCGCACACAGGCCGTTCGGGTTCCGGCGCTCCGCGCAACCAACACAAGGCGATGCGCCGTTGCGCGCATTGCACCTCGAGCTGGTTTCCGGGGAGTCCGCCGCCCCTTCTGGGCGGCCCGTCGTCCTCAAATCGGCACCCCGGGAAGCTAGTCGTGTCGCGCCTCTGCCGTCAAGAACTAGTGCCGGCCAAGACGGTTCCACCCTATATGTAGTAATCGAGGTCTTAAATCTGTGGATTATGGTGACTGAACCGTTAAGTCTCGATACGGCCTTCCAGATTCACACCGAAAATATTTTCGACTTACCCACCGGCGCCCGCCATCGGGGCTGCACGGACCTGCTCCGGGGCTGCAAGGCTCCTAGTCCGGAGCAGAGGAAGCGCCGAAGTCTCGCTGATGAATTCGTGGGCGGCGAGGGCCGGAGCCGCGAATCGGACCGTGGGACAGAATGAGTTGTGGATTTCCGTCCGGGCGCTGGGACGCCGGAAAACCGGGAAAGGACCTCGATGTGGCGTTGCATCCCTGGACTTCACGGGGAGGCAACGCCATAGTCCGCCGCGTTTCCGAAGGCCCGACAGGATTCATGAAAGAGTTTCTCACCCAGTTCTTCACCTGGTGGAACGGCCAGACCCTCGGCACCCGCTTCTATACTTGGCGCTTCGGCCAGTTCGTCGGCGAGGACGAGTTCGGGAACCGTTACTATCGGGCCAAGGGGCACGTCATCGATCCGTCCGTCGGCGCGGAGCGGCGCTGGGTCATCTATAATGGTCTGATCGATGCCTCGCGGGTGCCTCCGGGCTGGCGCGCCTGGCTGTCGCACAACAGCGACATTCCGCCGAGCGAGGAGACCTATACGCCGCGCGAGTGGGAGAAGCCCTACGTGCCGAACATGACCGGGACTCCCCATGCTTACCGACCGCGGGGGTCCCAGCTCGCGACCGGCGAGCGACCGGCCGCGACCGGCGACTATGTGCCGTGGACGCCCGGTGAGTAGGGCCACCTCGGGACTCGCCCTTTTTACGACACCGTTGGCGTGGTAACCCCTGGCTCCCGGGTCCCTCCGGGGCAGACGGAACGGGTCGATGTCGGTTTCCAGAGCGTGGACAATCTCCACCGGTGTGGTCGTAGCCGCGGTTCTCGCGCTGTCTCCCGGCGTTGCCAGCGCGGATCGCATTAAGAACCCGACAGCGGTATTCTCGGGACTCGACAAGATTACCGGGCGAACCGTCTCTTTCGAGGTCGCCGTGGACGAAACGGTCCAGTTCGGGGCGCTCCAGATGACGCCGCGCGTGTGCTACTCGCGGCCACCGACGGAGACGCCGAACACGACGGCGTTCGTCGAGGTCGACGAGATCACGCTCGAGAACAAGTATCGCCCCGTCTTCAGCGGGTGGATGTTCGCCTCGAGTCCGGGCCTCCACGGGTTGGAGCACCCCGTCTACGACATCTGGCTCATCGAGTGTAAAGGCGGCACGGAGGTGATCGCGGAGCCCAAGGAGGCTCCCGAGGAATCACAGCCCGCTGCCCTCGAGCGCCCGCGCCGGCAGGTCGAGCGGCGCGATATCATCATGGAGCCCGAGAGGCGCGCTGCACCGGCACAGCCGCCGGCGGAAAGGCGCTTCTTTCCGAGCGGCCCCCAGTAGAGCGAGATCATCGATCCAGGCGGAGCGGATTCGTCCGGACTCACGCCTGTTCAATGACCGAGAGGGCATCTGTGCCGGAAACGGTCTGGTCGACCGGCCAGACGTACCATTCCCCATACCGCTCCAAGGCTGCCTGGAGCACGCGCTTGTATTCCCGCCGGGGAACTTCGATGGCGCCGAACTGAGCGAGGTGGGCAGTCACGAATTGCGTGTCCAGCAGGCTGAAGCCTCCGAGCCGAAGCCGCGCGACGAGGTGGACGAGCGCGACCTTCGAGGCATCACTGACCCGGTGGAACATGCTCTCCCCGAAGAACGCGCCTCCGAGCCGCACTCCGTAAAGCCCGCCGACGAGCCGGCCCTCCTCATAGACCTCCACGGTGTGGCAGTGACCCTGATCGAACAGGGCGCCATACAGGGCGCGGATGCGATGGCTGATCCACGTCCGCTCGCGATCTTCGGCCGGTTCGGCACAGCCTGCGATGACGGCATCGAAATCTCTGTCCACCAATACGCTGAAGCGGTCCGACCGCACCGTCTTGGCGAGCCGCCGGCTGATATGGAAGCTGGTGAGGGGAATGATGCCGCGTTCGCGGGGTTCGACCCAGAAGAGGGTGGGATCGTCAGCATCCTCGGCCATCGGGAAGATCCCGGCTGCGTAGGCGCGCAGCAGGATCTCGGGGGTGATCTCGATGGAGCCGCCGTGCATCCTCTCTTCAAGCTCCATCAACCGGCGCGCTTGGCGGCACCTGCCGTCGAGAGCCAGGCTTCGGCAAAGTCTCGTGCCCTTCGCTTTATATCATCAACGGCGCGGTCTGGCGCGAACAAGGCAGATCCGAGACCAAATCCGTCGGCCCCCGCCTCGATATAGGGCCTCATCGACTCCGGGGTGATCCCCCCGACGGGGATCAGCAACGTGTCGGGTGCGAGAACGGCCCGCCACGCCTTTGTGACGGCCGGGGCCAGGTTCTCCGCAGGGAACATTTTCAATCCGTCGGCACCGTTGCGCAAAGCTGCAAAGGCCTCGGTCGGGGTCGCCACTCCGGGCGTACAGATGAGATTGAGTTCCTTTGCCTTGCGGATCACCTCGCCATCTGAGTGGGGCATGACGATCAGGCGCCCTCCGGCATCGCGAATGGCGGCGACCTTCTCCGGATCCAGCACCGTGCCGGCGCCGACCAGGATCTCCGGGGGCAGCCGCTTCGCGAGCGCCTCGATGCTCCTGAGGGGCTCGGGTGAGTTCAGCGGCACCTCGATGACCCGGAATCCGGCCGCGACGAGCGCTTCCCCAACCTCGACCGCGACCTGCGGGCGCAACCCGCGAAGGATCGCGATCAAAGGGAGTTCTGAAAGGTAGGAATGGAGAGATTGGGTCATCGAACCGACAACGCGGTGGAAAGTCGAGATGGGCCGCGATCAATTGCCCATCACGAGCCAAGCTTGTGACGGGAACAGGGGAGGGTCACGAAACCGGCACGAGGCCGGGGTCGATGGAAGGCCTGGGCTCCAGCCACTGCGGCACAGGAAGATTCTTCGAGCGCAGAAAATCGGGATTGAAGAGCTTGGACTGGTAGCGGGTGCCGTAATCGCAGAGGACCGTTACAATGGTGTGGCCGGGTCCCAATTCCCCGGCCAGCCGGATCGCGCCAGCCACGTTGATTCCCGACGAACCGCCGAGGCACAGGCCCTCGTGCTCAAGGAGATCGAAGACGATCGGGATCGCCTCTTCGTCAGGGATCTGGAACGCCAGATCTACGGGGGCGCCCTCGAGGTTCTTTGTGATGCGGCCTTGGCCAATTCCCTCGGTGATCGAGGACCCGGTCGCGCGCAATTCGCCGCTCGTGTAGTAGCTGTAGAGCGCGGCTCCCATCGGGTCCGAAAGAGCGATCGTGACCTCCGGCCGCCGCTCCTTGAGTGCTATGCCGACGCCCGCGAGGGTGCCGCCGGTGCCGACAGCACAGGTGAAGCCGTCCACACGTCCCTCCGTATCCTCCCAGATCTCCGGGCCCGTGGTCTGAATATGTGCATCGCGGTTGGCTGTGTTGTCGAACTGATTGGCCCAGATCGCGCCGTTCGGGTTCTCGCTCGCAAGGCGCTCCGCCAGGCGGCCGGAGACCTTCACGTAGTTGTTCGGGTTCGCATAGGGGACGGCCGGCACTTCAACGAGCTCGGCGCCCGCGAGGCGAAGCATGTCCTTCTTCTCGATGCTCTGCGTCTCGGGAATTACGATCACGGTCTTAAGCCCAAGGGCATTCCCGACGAGGGCCAAGCCAATGCCGGTGTTGCCGGCCGTGCCCTCCACGATGGTGCCGCCCGGCCGCAAGGCGCCGCGGGCCATCGCGTCCTGAATGATGAAAAGCGCGGCGCGGTCCTTCACGGACTGCCCGGGATTCATGAATTCGGCCTTGCCCAGGATGTTGCACCCGGTCATCTCGGAGGCACGGCGCAGCTTGATCAGAGGAGTATGTCCGATCGTGGCGAGAAGATCCGGGTGTACATTCATGGACAGCGCTCCGCGCGGGGTGATGAAGTTGGTCGAGCGGGAGCAATTCCGCAAGGCGACGGCACGCAGTGCTGGTCTGCCGTTCCGAGATACATGCCCATGAACGGCAACGAACAACGTATTCCGCGCGCGACCGAGGGGCGGAAGCTCCCGATCCGTCTCGATCGAATCGATCTCGCGATCCTCAAGGCATTACGCGAGAACGGCCGAATGACGTACCAGGCGCTTTCGGAACGGGTGGGGCTTTCGGCGCGGCCGTGCCTCGACCGGGTGAGGCGTCTCGAACGGGCCGGTGTCATCACGGGATACACGGTCCAGATTGATCCGGCCGCATTCGGCGTCGAACTCGTTGCCCTCGCGGAGATCGCGCTCCGGGATCCATCGGCTTCCACCCGTCGTCACCTCGAGCGATTGCTGTGCACAGAGGCCGCCGTCCAGGAACTGCAGGTCGTGACGGGGGAATACGACTATATCGCCCGCATCGCCGCTCCGACCCTCCTGGATTATGAAGTCTTCACGGATGCGCTGCTCAGCGACCCGGCGAACGGGATCGCACGAATCCACACCACGTTCGTGCTGAAGACGCTCAAGGCCTATGAGGGGCCAACGCTTCCGGACAGCCTGGAGGCGTTGGAGTAAAGTACGGCTGTCTTTTCCGGTTGCAAAAACCACTGCAGTCGAGGGCACTCCAATCGGCTGCAATTGACGACCGTCAGAGCCGAAACGGCTGCATCATCGGCGCAGTTCAGCACCCTTCGCTTCCTGGTTCGCTGTAGGATCTGGTCGGAGGGCATCATGGATTTCATCTCTTCCGAGCGTGCCGTTTCGGCTTCCAACTATGCGCCTCTTCCCGTGGTCCTCGCGGAAGCGAATGGCGTCTGGCTCATGGATACCAGCGGCCGGCGCTATCTCGACATGATGAGCGCCTATTCCGCCGTGAGCGTCGGACACGGGCATCCACGCATCCTGAAGGCTATGCGAGAGCAGGCGGAGCGGCTTGCCGTCACCAGCAGGGCCTACTACAGCGACGTGCTCGGCCCATTCCTGACCCGGCTCGTCGAACTCACCGGGCTCGACATGGCACTGCCGATGAACACGGGTGCGGAGGCGGTCGAGACGGCCATCAAAGCAGCCCGGCGCTTCGGGTGCCGCCGCCGCGGTATTCCCGACGGGCAGGCCCGCATCATCGCAGCCGAAGGCAACTTCCACGGCCGCACGACCACGATCATCGGCTTCTCCTCGGAGGCATCCTACCGGGACGGCTTCGGCCCCTTCGACGGGGGATTCGATCTCGTGCCGTTCGGAGATGCAGCCGCGATCGGCAAGGCCATCACGCCGAATACCTGCGCGGTGCTGCTCGAGCCTATCCAGGGAGAGGGCGGAATCATCGTTCCGTCGCCGGGCTACTTCGAGGAGGTGAGGGCGATCTGCAACGAGCGCGGCGTGCTCCTTATCCTCGACGAGGTGCAATCGGGCCTGGGGCGGACCGGGCGCTGGTTCGCCTTCGAGCATGAAAATATCCGACCCGACGGACTCATCCTCGGGAAGGCACTCGGGGGCGGGGTCTATCCGGTCTCGGCCCTCGTGGGGACACGCGAGTTGATGAGCGTGTTCGATCCCGGGTCCCATGGATCGACCTTCGGCGGAAATGCCCTCGCGGCGAGGATCGGGCTCGAGTCGCTCGCGATCATCGAGGACGAGCATCTCGTCGAGCGCAGCGCGGAATTGGGTGCCTATCTCCTGGGCCGGCTCTCCGAGCTGCGCAGCAACATCGTCGTCGATGTCAGGGGGCGGGGCCTTTGGGCTGGCGTCGAAATCGATCCGGATGTCGCATCCGCACGTTCCCTTTGCGAGGTGCTCGCCCGCGAGGGTGTTCTGACGAAGGACACGCACGAGACGGTGCTCAGATTCGCGCCTCCGCTGACGATCACGCGGGAAGAGCTGGACTGGGGCCTCGAGCGCGTGGAGCGGGTGCTTTCCCGCGCGGTGAACTAAGGCGAGGGCAGAGTGCAGGATTCCGTCACGGCCAGGGCTGAAACGAGCGATCGCGAGCGCAGGCTCGCAGCCTTCCAACCTCTCTCGGGGATGGTGGTGCCACGATTTGCTGGGATTTCGACCTTCATGCGCCTGCCGCACCTCGGCCCGACCGAGGCTCCCGGCCAGGTCGACATCGCTCTCCTCGGCATTCCGTTCGATGGTGCGACCACGAATCGACCCGGTACCCGCCTGGGGCCACGCCAGGTCCGCGAGGCATCGTCACTCATGCGCCTCGTCAATTCCGGAACGCTCGTCGCGCCGTACGACCTCTGCGCCTGTGCCGACATCGGTGATGTGCCCATCAATCCGGTCGATGTGTCGGACACGCTCCGACGCATCGAAGCGTTCGTGGCGCACCTCGTGAGCGGCGGCGTCGTCCCGCTTTGCGTCGGCGGAGATCATATCGTCTCGTATCCGATCCTGCGTGTCCTCGGAGCCAGGCGCCCGGTCGGCATGATTCATATCGATGCCCACAGCGACACCGGCGATGTCTATTTCGGTGGGCAGACCCTCACGCACGGCACTCCGTTCCGTCGGGCAATCGAGGATGGCGTGCTCGACCCGAGGCGCACGGTCCAGATCGGGATCCGCGGAACGATGTACAGCCGCGACGAGCGCGACTGGGCGCTCGCGCAGGGTATTCGGATCATCGATATGGAGGAGGTGGTCCGGATCGGAATCCCGGAAACGATTGCCGAAGCCCGGCGGGTGGTCGGCACCGGACCGACCTATTTCACCTTCGATATCGATTCGATCGATCCTGCTTTCGCTCCTGGGACCGGAACCCCGGAGATCGGCGGGTTCACGAGCCGCGAGGCGCTGCAACTCGTCCGTGGTTTCCGCCATCTCGACCTCATCGGAGCGGATCTCGTGGAGGTTTCGCCGCCGCTCGACCCGAGTGGGACCACAGGGCTGGTCGGCGCGTCGATCGGGTTCGAGCTGCTGTGTCTTCTTGCCGAGGCGCATGCCGACCAAAACGGGCATAAGAGCTGCGCTCGCGACACCTGACCGGACCCTACATTCCGGGCAGACTCGGCTCTGCTGCAGGGCCCTGGTTCAGGGTGACGGCTCGGTGGGTGGGGTCGCGAGGCACTGCTGGGCCATTCCCGAAACTCTCGTTTGATCCTCGGCCCCCAGGCGACCCGCGAGGGCATCCGTCCAGAGCCCCTCGCGCCGCATCAGACCGACCATGCAGTGGCAGGTCCGTCTGCACATGGCCTCATTGTCGTTGCTGCTCAGGCATCCGGCCTGGCACTCGCGGAGGAAGGGACGTGCCTCCGCCTGAGGATTCGGCCCCGTCACAGCGAGCAGAGCGGAGAAGGCTCCGAACAGAATCGGCTGGTGCACGAGATAGACGATAAGGCTCCACCGCCCCGCGACCGCGAGAGCGCGCGTGATCACATTGGAATCGTCCGTCTGGGACAGACGCACCAGATGCGGCTTCATCAACGGTGAACGTGCTGCGGCGACGCCCGCGAGCACGAGCCCGGTCCATGGGAAGATCGGGATGTAATCGTTCGTGCGCGGCACTGTTTGCCCGAGGCCCAGCCAGTCGAGCCAGGGCTGGTCGAAGGCCGGGCTGGTGAGAAACCACGGCATGACCAGAACCAACGCTGCGACGAGGGCGGTGATCCAGAATGGTGCCCGGAGGAAGGGCAAAGCGATCACGCTCGAGGCCGCGATGGCGTGCAGAATACCGAAAAAGATGTAGCTGTCGGGAAAAATGATGAAGGTTGCGACGGTGACCGCGAGGGCGGCGGCTGCAATCTTGGCCAACCGCACGAAGAATGCCCTGCGCCGAAAACCATTACGATGGGCGAGCACGAGGGCTATGCCCGACAGGAACAGGAAGCTGCCGGCGATCGTCCGCGCAAACCAGCGCCAAGCAGGATCGCTGACGACCTCGGTCGTGATCAGATTGAGGAAGCTGAGATCCCACGCCCCGTGATACACGATCATGGCGGCGAGGGCGATGCCCCGAGCCACATCCAGACCCTGCCACCGCAGAGCGGTTCGGGCTGGCGGAATGGGAGAAATCTGATTCACGGGCGCAGTATCTGGTCCGGATGCCGGGTTATCACGCCTCGCGTATTACGGCGAGCACGGGCGGAGGCACGAATTGGATGATTCGCTATTCCGGGAGCAACGGCATCGCGCAGCTCGAAGAGTTTCTCGGGATGAGCCGATCCGTCGTCGGGTTCACGGGGGCCGGAATTTCGACTGAGAGCGGGATTCCCGACTTCCGTTCTCCGGACAGTCCCTGGAAGCGCGGCACGCCGATCCCGTTCGATCTCTTTCTTCGCAGCGAGGAGGCCCGGCGGGAAGCGTGGCGCCGGAAGTTCGCCCTGGATGATCTGTATCGCGGCGCAAAGCCGAACCGCGGGCACGCGGCGCTCTCCACACTCGTTGCTGGCGGGCGAATGTCCGCGATCATCACCCAGAACATCGACGGACTCCACCAAGCCTCGGGAGTCAAACCCGAAAAGGTCATCGAGCTACATGGGAACGGGACCTACGCGATATGCCTGTCGTGTGAGTTGCGTCACGATCTGGCGCGGGTTCGGATGCTATTCGAGGAAACTGGTGCCGCGCCGAGGTGCGCCGCCTGTGGCGGGATCGTGAAATCGGGCACGATCTCCTTCGGCCAAGCCTTGCCGGAGTCGGCGATGAGGCGTGCCCGGGAACGGACGGAAGCTTGTGATCTCTTTCTTGCTGTCGGCTCGTCCCTGGTCGTGTATCCTGCCGCCGCGTTCCCGGCTCTCGCGAAGCACAGGGGAGTACGTCTGGTGATCCTCAACCGCGAGCCAACCGAACTCGACTCGATCGCTGACCTCGTCATCCACGGCGAGATCGGCGATGTGCTGTCCTTCATTTTGGAGCGCAGGGGGCCGATGCCTAAAAGTTCGATTGAATAGCCGTAACGGCAGTTTCGGACTTTCACAGACTCACGACGGTGTTATCCTCGTCGCAAGAATCAGGCGGCGTGATTCGAACGGGTTTAGTTCATGTCTGACGATTACCGTAGCAGTCCCTTTAGCGCAGCATCCGTTCCCTCATTCGAGCGCGCCGCGCCCCAGGCCCACCCGGAAGATGCCGTCGAGTTCATCCAGGTCAGCGGTCGAATCAAGTGGTTCGACGTCGCCAAGGGGTTCGGCTTCATCGTTCCCGATAACGGGCTGTCCGACGTCCTCCTCCATGTTACATGCTTGAGGCGCGACGGTTACCAGAGCGCTAACGAGGGCGCCCGCATCGTCGTCGAGGCCGTGCAGCGCCAGCGCGGGCTTCAGGCGATCCGGATCGTCTCTCTCGACGAGTCGACGGCGCTTCATCCGTCCGAACTGCCTCTCCCGCGGACTCATGTCCACGTCGTGCCGACGAGCGGTCTCGAGCCGGCCATCGTGAAATGGTTCAACCGGCTCCGGGGCTTTGGCTTTCTGACCCGGGGCGAGGGGACTCCGGACATCTTCGTGCATATGGAGACGCTGCGGCGCTACGGAATTGCCGAGCTCAAGCCGGGAGAGCAGGTCTTCGTCCGTTATGGTGACGGTTCCAAGGGACTGATGGCTGCGGAAGTCCGCCTCGCCGATACTGCGCTCCCGCAGTCCCATTGACCAGCCTTCCTCAGCCGATCCGGTGCCTCGCGATCACATGGCTGGCTGCGATCGCCTGGGCGAGTGCGGCAGCGGCGCAGCAGCTCGAGGGTCTCACGATCGCGACGAAGGCTGGTGACCGGCATATCTTCCAGGTCGAGGTCGCGCGCACCCCTGATCAGCGGTCACAGGGCCTGATGTATCGCAAGTCCATGCCTGCGGATCACGGGATGCTCTTCGACTTCGAACGGGTGGAGCCCGTCTCGATGTGGATGAAGAACACCTACATTCCCCTCGACATGCTCTTCATCAGGCCAGACGGGACGATCGCGCGTATTGCGGCCAATACGGAACCTCTCTCGACCCGCACGATCTCCTCGGGAGAGCCGGTCCTGTCTGTACTCGAGCTCAATGCCGGGTCGGCCGCCCTTCACGGAATCCGACCCGGAGACCGGGCCGAACACCCGCTGTTCAAGCACTGAACCCAGCGAGCCGGCTTCCATCGGACTTGCGCCCGGTCTCGGGAAGCCTTAGTTCGACCATGCCGGCCGTCGGGGCGTAGCGCAGTCTGGTAGCGCATCTGCTTTGGGAGCAGAGGGTCGCTGGTTCAAATCCGGCCGCCCCGACCATGGCCCGGCCAAGCTGTCGAGACGTCGAAAGATGCCTGCACGGATCTACAAGCCCGCCAAATCGGCAACCCAGTCCGGCCTCGCCCGGACGAAGCAATGGCTCCTCGTCTTCGAGCAGGACTCCCCCCGGGAGATCGAGCCCCTCATGGGATGGACCAGTTCCAGGGATACCCGGCAGCAGCTCAGGTTGTGGTTCGATACGAAGGAGGAGGCGATCGCCTATGCGGAGCGAGAGGGGATCGCCTATCGCGTTGAGGAGCCGCACGAGATGAAGCGGCGGACGATGTCCTACGCGGACAATTTCAAGTTCAATCGCGTCGATCCGTGGACGCATTGAGCGGGATCGACGTCAGGCCCCGTAGCTCAGCTGGATAGAGCAACCGCCTTCTAAGCGGTAGGTCGCAGGTTCGAACCCTGCCGGGGTCGCCATCCCTCATGCGCTGTAAGCAATTGAGGAGCAACAATTATCCGGTCTCCGCTCACCGAGCGGAGGCGACTTGCTCGCCGGAAATTGGAGAACGGAACGGACACAAAAATCCCGAAGGGCCGCGGAAAGTCCCGAAAAAGTCCCGAAGGATGTTCTTGGATCGTTCTCCACAGGCCCTCTCGGTCGGAGGCCTTGCGCAGGCCGCACAAAGTGCACACGGTTCCGCTTACGATCGGATAGGTGCGTGCGCGGGCAGATAGCAGCCCAACATTCCGCCCATCCGTCATCGCCTACAATCAGATCCACCACCGCCCGCCCGGCACCCGCCCGGCGGGCTTTTCGCTGTTGGAGAGGCCCATGAGCCAAGTCCCCGAAATCCTAACCTCTGCCGAAGCCTCGAAAGTCCTCCGCGTCTCACGGAAATGGCTACGCGAGAGCCCCGACGCGCCCCCGGTGATGCAGCTCGGACCTCGGAAGTTCGTCTATTCGCGAGCGGCCATCGAAGCGTGGCTTGCCGCCCGCACCGTCGACCCCTCGAAGCGATCGAAAGAGGTCGCGTGAAGGCGTCGGAGCGCCTTCAAGGTGTAATTGCCTCGCCCGCAACATGAGGAACGCGGCCTAACCGACTTTAGCAATTGGGCTTTTCTTCAATCTGTCTGCGGGCGCAGTGCGCATGAGAATGAACGCCCAAGTCACTCGTTGGCTTGGGCTTTTTCATGCTCCCTCGCGTGCGCGCACCCGCGCGTGCGTGCGCGGCTTCTTTCAGTTCAAGACGGAGCCTCCCTTGTTCGTTCAGAAGAGCACCTCCGGCCTCGGTGTCGAGGAGGTGAAAGCGCTAAGCGAGGCATGGCATCACGCCGCTCGGATTGGGACACCGCTCAATGCTTTCGTGACGTATCGCCCGTTCGATCCGGACGGCATCATGGGCCCGGCGGATCACGTCACGGCGTATCGAGCGTTCCGGAACAGGCTCGGCGTCTTCGCCCGGCAAAACGGTTTCCGGCCGACCTTCGTGTGGTCGAGAGAGGTCAACTCGGACGGCACGGGAGAGCACCTACATGTGCTGCTGCACGTTCCGGCCCGGCATCGGGCTAAGTTCGAGGCCGCCCTCAATACCTGGCACCCCGAGCCTTACGAGATCGACGTCGTTCCAGCCGATCGGCAAATGCGGATCACCGAGCACGGCAAGGTGCGAAGCGCGATCAACTACCTCTGCAAGCAGTCCACGCCCCAAGCCGCATGGGGTCGCGGTCTGACCCGTTACCGCGGAACCTACCCGATCCTTGGCAAGCGCTCCGGCGTGACCACCAATCTCACGGCCGAGGCAATCGCCGCATGGCGGGACGCATCGCGCCCGGTGACCGCGGACCGCCGGGAACCGATCTCGGCTACTCACCTACGGCCAAGCTCCTCGAAGGCCGCCCTCGGCCACCGTAGCGCCTCGGCGAGCCCGCCGAGACCGGCACCAATCCCACCCGCTCACGAGCCCGGCCATCGAGCCGGGCTTTTTCATTCGCAGGACCGCACCGACGCCCATCCGAGGAGGATTTCGACCGGCGCGTCCCTAAGCAGAAAAGCAGGAGAAACCCATGGCCCGGCCAAAGAAGCTCCGGACCGACGAGGCTACGCTCGGCAAGATCGAAGCGCTCAGCCGCGTGTTGGCGACGCACGAAGACATGGCGGCGAGCCTTTCCGTTAGCGTCAAGACGTTCAGCCGCTTCGTGCAAGAGCACGAGGCAGTCCGCACCGCGATCGAGAAGGGCAATGCCGCCGGCCGCGTGTCCTTGCGGGCCCGCCTTTTCAGCTCGAAGTCGCCGCATGCGATGATCTTCCTCGCGAAGGCGATCTTGAAGCTCGACGACCGCCCGAGCCCCGCGACCGTCAACCTCAACGTCAAGCACACCCGCGACGATCTCATGAACCTCTCGGACGAGGAGCTTGAGGCCTTGATCGTAGAGGCATGCGGCGACCGGATCACGGCGCGCGAGACCGACGACCCGGTCGCCTAATCACCCACCGAAGTCCACCACCACGCAGGCCGCCGCATCGGGCGGCCTTTCGCATTTCAGGAGCACCAATGCCCCGCCAACAGAACCCGAAACTCGTTCTCGACGCTTGGACCGTCGATCAGCTCGTCGAACTCGGGAGCGTCAACGCGACGGTTCGCGAAGCCGAGGCTCACTTCGGCGTGCGCGAGGGCGACCTCGCTCGCTTTCTCGCCGAGCATCCAGACGCGCAGGAGGCCTTTCAACGTGGCAAGGCCCTGTGCCGTCTCACAATTCGTCGCAAGCTCGCCGCGAGCGATGATCCGATCGTCGTCGCCTTCCTCGCGAGGAGCACTCTCGATCTCGACGCGCCGCCCCGGCAGGTCGACGTCCAGATCGCACGCACCGTCACCGATGAGGCAGGTCGATGAGCAGCCTTAACGTCTCCCTCGTCCTGCAACTCATCGACAAGCTCACGCGGCCGCTCAAGAACGCCTCGAAGGAGGTCGATGCCTTCGGGAGGAGGTCGAAGAAGGCGCATATCGGCCTCTCGACCGAGGGCCGGAAGGCAGAGCGCGCCGTCAAAGGCGTCGCAGTCGCGACCAAGCAGGAGGCGAAGGCGGTCAATGCCTCGACCATCGCAATCGCCCGGCAGGCGCGGGTCCGGCGCGAGAGCGCTCGGGCGATCGTCGCCGAGGGCCGGGCGGCGGAGCGCACGGCGCGCACCGTGCGGCGCTATGCTCTGACGGGAGGTCGCGGATCTTCCGGCGGTGTTGTGCCGGTTGTCGTCCCTCCAGCGGCCGCTGGTGGCCATCTCCCGCATCGTAGATCCGGAGGCGGCTCCGGCGGCTCGGCGACGCCCTACGGGCAATTCGCGGCGGGCATGGGCGGAGCGATCACGGGCCGCTTCGGGATGACCGGCTTCGGCGCTGCTGCAGGCGGTATCGCGGTCGCGGCGGGCGCCTACAAGGCGACCGAGAGCGCTCTCTCCTTCGAGAAGGTGATGACGGAGGTCGAGAAGGCGACCGACGCGAATGCCGAGAAGTCGGCTGAGTATGCACAGAAGCTCCTCGATCTGAGCCGCGCCACCGGCAAGACCAAGGAGGAACTCGGCACGATGCTCGCACAGGCGGGCTTCGCCGGCCGCCCCGCGCAGGAGCTTCTCCGGTTCACGGAATACGGCGCCAAGGCCACCGTCGCATGGGGCACGAACGCGGAAGAGACCGGGCAGGCACTCGCCGAACTCGGAAACATCTACGGCGCCCACCAAGGGCGCATCGAGGAGATCGGTGACGCGATCAACACCGCGGCCGATATTTCGGCCTCGCGCGAGAGCGACCTTCTGGAGTTCCTGCGCAGGTCCGGCGCCTCCGGCAAGCTCGCCGGCATCTCGGCCGAGCAAACGCTCGCCTTCGGCGCGGCCCTCAAGGAGGTCGGCGTCCGGACCGACGTCGCCGCGACCGGCTTCGAGGCGCTGATGAACGTCATGCGGCTCGGGGAAGAGTTCTCCGACAAGGCCAGCAAGGGGCTCGAACAGCTCGGCGTCTCGTCGAACAAGATGCGGCGGGAGTTCATCGCGAAGCCGCTCGAAGCAACGCTCGGCTTCCTTCAGAAGATCGCGAAGGTCTCCGACCCCATGAAGCGGGCCGAGATCCTCACGAACATCTTCGGCAAGGAGTATCAGGACGACATCTCGAAGCTCTTGAACCAGTTGCCGCGGCTCAACTCGCTCCTCAAGACAATGGGGAACAGGGCGAACTACATCGGCAGCGTCGACGCGCAGTTCGGGAAGCAGCTTGAGAAGGATTTCAACCGATTGCAGCGGGCGCAAGCCTCTATCGACACGCTCGCTACGCGGATCGGCGAACCGTTGAAGGTCGCGGCCGGCAGCGTCGCGGAGAGCATCAATGACGCCGTCGATGCGATCGAAAAGGGTGAGACCAAGTTCCAGCGGATCCTCAGCCGGGCCAATGCCTACCTCGACGAGCGCGACGGTCGCAAACCGGGCGAGATCGCCGAGATCCCGACTCCCGCTCCCGAAGCCGAGGCATGGGCCGAGAAGAACCTCCCCTTCCTGTCCGGCAAAGTCTGGAACGAGGCGCTCGACGAATGGATCGGCAAGACGCCGGACGATGCGGCCCGCAAAGGTCGCGAAGCAGCTCGGGCCGAGAAGATCGCCGGAGAGGATCGCATCATCGCGAGGGCGGCCGACCTTCAGACCCGCATCGGCAAGGCCGAAACCGCGCGCGTCCCGATCGACACGATCGACGCTCTCCGGCGCGAGCTTGAGACCGTCACGAAGCTGGCCGGCGAGATCGTCGTCCGACGGCACGTCGAAAGCCTCGGCATGAACAGGGCCGAGGCATCGCTCGAACGCGCGCAGCCGCTCGCGTCCGGATTGGCGACATTCGGCTTCGGGAAGCATGGCACGAACACGCCGCCGCCCGGCGTCCCTCTGCCGCCACCGCGGCCGACCGTCGACACATCGGAAATCGATGCGGCGACACAGAAGGCAGAAGCGGCGGGCTCGACGATCACGACGGCGCTCAACGTCAGCGCCGCCCCGGTCATCGACACGACCTCAATCGACGCGGCCGACGCGAAGGTCGACGCGCTGATCGCGAAGCTCGCGCGCATCGGCCCGCTCGCCGCGCAGGCGAACAAGGCCATCGCATCAGCGCAGTCGGGACCGGCACAAGGCAAGGGCTACCGTCAAGGCGCGCTCCTGCAGGATCCCGAATAGCCGTCACCCACCACCCATCACAGCAACCCGAACAGCGCTCGCCGAGACCGGGAGCGCAGGAGAAGCGCAATGGCACTCCGAGCCAAAATCGAAGCCCTTCACGAGGTCGACGCGAAGCACCGCGATCTTTACCACGCCACTGGCGACGGCTTCGTTCTCGACGTCGAGCCGGTCGACGGCTTGTCTCTCGGCAAGGTCGAGAAGTGGCGCGCACACGTCGAGAAGATGCTCGTCGCTGAGAAGGCTTCCGCCGCCCTCGACGCCGCGCGGATCGATCCGGCATGGAAGGATTATTTCCTCGCCAAACTGACGGCCGCAGCCCAACTGAACGACGAAGGCGATGAGATCGAGGTCGAGATCATCGACGACAAAGGCATCCGCCGCATCGGCTCACGCGGCGAATGGCTGACGATCGAGGGCTTCGTCGCGGAGATGAAACAGGCGCGGCCGCGCTGCTTCATCGACGACGAACCGAACAAGTCGCAGCCGACCAGCTACAGCGGTCCAAATCCTTGGCTTGCCGCTCATCGCAATCTCACAGCGCAGGGGCGCATCATTCGCGACAATCCCGAGCTTGCGCGTCGCCTCATGATCGAAGCCGAAGTCGATCCCGGCAGCGTCGGCAGCTCGCGCAATTCTGGCACCTTCAATGGCCCCAATCCGTTCAAGCGCGAGACGTGGAACCTCACCCAACAGGGCGAACTCTTTCGCGCCAATCGCGCAGCATACGAGCGCATGAAAGCCGAAGCGGGCGCGGCCTAATTCAACACGCACGCTAGGGCCGATTTCGCGGCCACTAGCGGCCATTCTCGGGCTCGCGGCTGCATCTTAGCCGCGAGCGCATCGCGTCCGTCTGTGGCCCGTTTCTGTCAATCGGAGTGCCTAATGCCGAAAGTCACCATCATCCGCGAGGTTGCGCACAACGATACGGCCGGAACCGTCTTCCTCGGCCGTCTCGAAGGCGATCTCGTGATTGCCGTTCAGTCACCGCAATCAACCGAAGCTTGGATCGCGTTCGAGATCCCGCGCGAACACGCGCAGGCAGTTGATCGATACTGCGCGTGCTTCGCTGACGAGATCGGGACGCGCGATCGATCGAGAGCGCACTGAGCCTCGCGCACGCGCACGTGAGGGCCGATCAGAACATCACGCTCCGCGGATCCTCGCGCCACCGTGCGAGCAATTCCGGACTATCGCGGAGCAGATCCTCCATGGTGAGCGGAGATCCTCGCTCGATCGCCTCACACCAGAGAGCAACACGCGCCTCCGTAGTCGCCGGGCCGGGGATCAACGGCGGCGGCTCTCCGAAAGCGTCCCGATAGGCTTGGAAGGCCTCGGCTTCGGTCATGCCGCACGCTTGAGCTGCACGCCGGGGCCGCCCTCGGCGAGGAAGACGATCCCGGCGCGCTCAAGGGCGGCCGTGAGCTTGTCGCGCGTGTCTGCATAGCCTCCGAGATCGCCGTCGGCTGTCTCAAGCCGTGCGATCGTTGGCTTCGAGACGCCTGACGCATCGGCGAGATCTTGCTGCGACCAATCGAGAAGGGCGCGGGCGGCTTTGAGCTGGCGGACGGAGATCATCGCAACCTGATACTTTTTGTATTGACTTCGGGCCGGGCTAACTTGATATGCAAAATATCAAGTTTGGATCAAGGCGCAATGTCCCTCCACCTACATGCACCCGATTTCCTCGACACCGCTACTCTCGGCACACAGCTCGCGCCCCTGCTCCCGGCAGATCCGGCCGTGTGGTTCGATGCGGCTCTCTCGCATGGCGTTCGAGCCGGTCTCGTGGCTGACGGGCTCTACATCAACGGTGCTGATGCATCGCCCGCGGCCGTCGAGTTTCTCGTCGCGTGGCTCGGCGCCACCGTCGGCGGGAAGACCGCCTTGAAGGCGTTCTTGCGGGCTCGCGAGATCGGGCCGATCCTGCCTCTTCACGAGAGGCGGCAATGAACGACGAGAAACGACAACCGACACCGGAGGAGATCGCCGAGCGTTTCGGCGGGCCGATGCAATCGTGGAGCGGTGGCGACGGCAAGGATCGCATCCGCGCGGCCATCGCGCGGGCAGATCAACACGAGGCCGAAGAGGAGCTTCGCAAAGCCGAGGCTCAGCTCCGGAGGCTGACCGGCGAGGATACGCAGTAAGCCTGATTGCTCCGACGAGATGCAACAAGGCCGCCTCATAGGCGGCCTTTCTCATTGGTTGAGCGCATGCCCGTTCTACGACGACGGGGAGAAGCTCGCATCCATCGTCGATGGTTTGCGGCAATTGACAAAGACCCGCTGAAGGCGATCGAGGGAGGGATCGAAGCGCACGTCATTCCTCGTCATCAGCTCGGAATACCAAACCTCGGCCGAGCTGCCTCTCGGGATCCGAAAGTTGCTCCCCAACTTGAACTTCGAGTTCACATAGACGGTGCATTCGCCGAGATCGAAAGCATTGGGATTGTTGATAACGATGCCTCGATTGCTCCCCCTCAACGTAACGTTAAGATCATCCGCCTTCGCGGTGATCGTGTTTGCAGCAACGACGAGCGTTGCGGATACCGCTAGAGTTTTCAGCACTTTCAGCCCCCTTTTGCTGTAGGCCGACAACCCTTGCGCAAAGCTTGGCTGTGATCAATTCGCCGTCCTGCGGCGTCCACAAACACCGATAGGCCGCCCTCGGGGCGGCTTTTCTTTTGGCCTGCGAGCCAATCGCCCGGCTGCCTCTCGAACATCGCAAACGACCATGAGCCGCAAGATCTGCGCGCACTGCGGCTGCACATTCACGCGCGCCGCATACCCAACCCTCACCGCCTTCGGCCGCGCTCGCTTCTGCACGCCGATCTGCGTCGAAGCCGCGAGCCCGCGGCCCCGCCCGACCGCCCATTCCGCCGATCACGGCACCCGACCCGAACCCATCGAGGGGGAACGACGATGAGCGACACGAAGAAGACGTGTGAGCACTGCGCTTGCCCATTTGAGCGCGGTAAGCGCCCGGCGAGCAAATGGAGGCGCGTCCGGTATTGCTCGAAATCATGCTCGGCGCAGGCGAGGGCGCCTCGCGTCGTGGTGAAGAGGCCAGCGTGGGAGCGCTTCGAGGAGCTATTCATCCCCGAGCCGAACTCCGGCTGTTGGCTATGGGTCGGAGGCGTCGATCACCACGGCTACGGCCTGTTCTGGAACGGAGAGCGTTCCATCGGCGCGCATCGCTTCGCCTCCGAGTATTTCCGAGGGCCGATACCGGACGGCCTCAACGTGCTGCATCACTGCGACACTCCGGCATGCTGCAACCCGGTCCATACCTACGTTGGCACGCAGGCACAGAATGTGCGGGACTGCGTCGAGAGAGGCCGCTCTGCGGTCGGATCACGGGCCGCTCGGGCGAAGGTTACGGAGAGCGAGGTTGCGATCGCTCGGGCCCTTCGGATGCACCCGTCAGAGTTCTCGCGGCGCTTCGGATTGAGCGTCTCGGCCGCCCGGCAAGCGCTGCGCGGCGACACATGGCAGCACATTCCGATGCCAGATCGCAACTGGCGGCCGTCGTCCCCGGTGCCGGATAGGCATGCTCAAACTGAACTGCCCGCTCTAACCGCCATGAGGCGGAGGCCCGAGCCCGAGGAAAGTCGGAGAAATTCCCATAATCGACAGGCCGGAGAGGACGACGGAAGCCCCTACGGCAAGGATCGCCAACCACAGGACAACCGACAGCATGGTCGATCGTGATCCGGGGTCGCGCCTAGCGGCCTTACGGGGCACCTCAGACATCTCCGCGTGTTCTGCGCTTCTGTTCGGACTACCGGCTCAAAGCTATACCACTAAAGTGGTATTTCAACACCAGAAGCTAGGGGGGGCTCCCGTGTTTCGGGAAGGTCCGCTTCGGCACTCGGATCACACTCCGAATTGGACCCCGTTCTCGTCGGGATAGCGGGGAGTTGAACCAAGCTGCGGCCGAGCGATTTTACCGGCATGCACCACACCACGATCACCCTCGACCTTGCCGGCGCCATCATCGCGGACCTAGACGTCGCCGAGGATCGGATCGATTGGCAGCTCTATGCGGTTGAGGGCTGGCACCCGGACCTCGGGCGCGTCGTGGTGATCGAGAGCAGCGCCCAAGCCGTGCTCGTGTCCGAGGTGCCTTTGCCCGAGATCTGAGGGTTTGACGCTCCGATATGGCACCCCAAGGAAACCAGCCCAAGACTAGGCACCCTGCGGCCGCTGCCGAGTGCAGTTTCACCGAGATCGCACTCTTCGAGCGCATCGCTGTGAACGACACCGATAGCCCTATCGATATCGGTTACCTCTCCAACCTCGTCCGGAAGGGCTTGGTCATTCACGAGCCGCCGAATGCGCCATACGTCCCGGCCCCCGTTCTCATGCAATGGCGCCAGTGGCACGCCGAGAACGCGGAGCTTCCCGACATGTAACCATCTTGCCTGAGCAGCGGCGCGAGCGTGGTGCACGTGCAGCGGGTTCTCGACCGGGCTGCATGAGAGGCGCAGCCCCTTAGCGCCTTACTGCAAGGAGATCGTCGAGCGCGATGCCGGCCTTACGCGCGGCCTCTGCGCGATGGCTCCGGCGGCGGGTTCACCCGGTGGACCTCCATTGAAACCCTGATGGTTAGCACCCGCTGGTGATGCTCGTTCCTCACCTCCATCGTGACATCCCGCGCTTCGCCCTTCGGCAACCGGTCGCGTCCGATCTCGGCGGCCGTGCAGGCGGCCTCGTATTCGGCGACGCCCAGATCGTCGAACTCCAACCCGTCTTCATCGGGAGTGAACCGCTCGCCCTCCCCGACGTCGAAATAAAAGCGAGGCATCGCGATCCCTGCCGAGCGTAGTGGCAGTCAATGCCTCAACTCGGGGGTTTTGTTCGCTGCGCATCGGCTGAGAGATGACCGGGTAGGGGTCCGCGAAGCCGCGCAGCGCACCCGCTCTGTCACAAAACGGTATACCGCTGCGCTACATCAGAATGTTACAGAAAGAGACGTAACAAAACGGTTGCTTTGGGAATTTTGTTACACTATCAAATGAACCTCTAGACCGTTTTGTTACATCGGAGCCTCGAACATGGCCCTCTACGGCTACGCCAGAGTGTCGACCATCGACCAAGACCTCACTATCCAACGCGAGGCCCTCAAGGCCGCCGGATGCACCGTCATCCGCGATGAGAAAGCCAGCGGCACGACTACGAAGGGGAGGACCGAACTCGCCATTCTTCTCGATTTCATCGGTAAAGGAGACGCACTCGTCGTCACGCGGATCGATCGCCTAGCCCGCTCGATCGCCGATCTTCAGGACATCGTGCGGACGCTCAAGGAGAAAGGCGCAACCCTCAAGGCGACCGAGCAGCCGATCGACACGAGCACTGCGGCGGGCAAGGCCTTCCTCGACATGCTCGGCGTATTCGCTGAGTTCGAGACCAATCTCCGGCGTGAGCGCCAACTCGAAGGTATCGCGAAAGCGAAAGAGGCCGGTGTCTACGCCGGGAAGGGACGGAAGCCTTCCGTCCCGGTCGAGAAGGTCCGCGAGTTGCACGCCGCCGGGCAGGGGCCGAGCGCAATCGCCAAAACTCTTGGCATCAGCCGAATGAGTGTGCATCGCGCCCTTAACGAGCGGACCGAGATCCCGTTAAGGTAGAAGCTCCTCGGCAGCCCACAAAAACAAAAAAGCCGCCCTTTCGGGCGGCTCGGGTGTCCTAAAGGCCTCTAAGCACAGGCCTTCTTCCGCTGAGCTAAACGCGGGTCAATTTTCACGCCCCGCTTTGCCCAAGCTTCCTTACCGCCTTCGTGATGCTCACGAAGTTGCTGCTTGAGTGAGGCGATCTCGGAGGCGTTGTAAAGGCGTGGACCCGGATCTGTCTGTCGCGCCCTCTGCGCTCCATCGAACCAAGACACGACCTTCCGCGTCAGTGAGGCAGTAAGTGTCATGGCCGATCATCCCCCTCCACAAGCCGTTAAGCCCAGGCCCATACGCAGATTGAAGCACAGTAGCAGTCTGAGGCGCAATCGCAAACGTTTGGTGAACACCTTTGCCGTGAGCCAACGTCGTGACCGCGAGTATCGTTCCACCGTTTCGAACAATGTAACTTCGAAGGGCAGCTAGTGTCCCGCCGATCGTGCATACATCGTCGCATAGAATATAAGGAGTGCCCCTTCGCACCCTGCCGGTGAAAATCGGCTGCCAGATAAACCGCTGTTCACGCGACATGTCCGTGCGGCCGACCCGGCCTGCTTGCACTATTTCCGTATCAACTTCAAGCCCCAAACGGGCCGCTAAGTAGTCGGCGAAGTCAAAAGGTAGAGCATTAGTTGGCCCGCGCCTCTGGACCTCGTATCCATCATGATCCGGATCAGCAAAACTTGGATGCGGATGCACGATTACAGGGTCGTCCTCTGCCTGCATTACTCGATAGAGAATATCTTCATAGACATCCTCTGAGATGCAGTTCTGAACGACGTTGCGGGATGCCTCTCGATTGAACCTGTGTTTAGCCTCTTGATATTGAAGTGCCCACGCCTGCCTAGCGCGCTTTGAGAAGACGAGCCCCCTCAACCGGTCAAGGGTCGAATGGACGAGAATGCGATCGTCGCCGAAGTGCCCCCAAGGCTCTCTTGGATGGTCGGCGAGACGCGTGAATGTAGTCGCCTCAGGTTCATTCAGCCTTGCTGCGTTAGAGGTATACATACTTTCAACAACTGGTTGATCCAGTTACCTCACTTTTGAAGGGGCAAATTTCCCCGCTCTGCGAATACCTCGCAGTTCCCAACCCAAAATCTACAAGTCGCCCCACGGTCCTTTCTTCGAACCGCATAAACGCAACACGCCCGAGTTACAGCCTCCCCATACGTCAACACGTCATGCATAACGCAGCAACGAGGTTGCCGTGTCACTCGGACGCTTCACCTATGGAGGGACTTGAACCGGCCTTGTTCGGCCGGCTGTCATCTCGGATCGGCGCGGGCACGCTATTCGCGTTGCAAGCCCTGCGTCAAGAACTAGCGTCGGTCGAGGAAAGCATGCCTGAAGGCTTCACCACCTTCGAGACCGGCGAGTTTACAGTCTACCTCGACTAGCCGCTCTAGACCTGTGGACAGGGGTGGCGGAAAAGATATCCCGCCGATGTTCCGCGTGATGAATGCCGTGCCGACCAAAACGCGAGGCACGCTCATGCAGAAGCCGTCAAGGCTGCTCACCATTCCCGAAACCGCGGAGATCCTCGGCATGTCCGTCAAGACGGTTACCGGGCACATTAACGCGGGACGCCTACCGTCGATTGCGGTCGGTAACGGGCAGATGAGGTCGCGGCGACGCATTCATCCGGACGATCTTCAAAAATTCTTCGATGCACAGAGGAGGATCGAGTGTCAGTCTACAAGCCCAAGAACTCGCCGTTTTGGCACTATGACTTTCAGGTCAGACGCCAACGGTTTCACGGATCTACTGGAAAGACAGAAAAACGAGCGGCAGAGGCCGTCGAGCGGGCCGAGAAGGAGCGTGTAAAAGCGCTTGCGGCTGCACAAGGCGGGATCGGTGCGCGTGGTCGGGTCCGCGACATGACCTTCGACGCTGCCGCCCTCAAGTATTGGGAGCAGCGGGGAGAGCACGCGGGCAGCTCGAAAGAGATTTGGACGAACCTCACTCGCCTCGTCTCGTGGATCGGCAAGAGCACAATGCTCTCCGAAATCGACGACGCGCTGCTCGCGGAACTCGTTACACGCCGCCGGGCCGAACATCGGTGGGGAGAGCCGAAACACGGTCTCGTGACCAACGCACAGGTCAACCGCTCGGTCACGCAGCTCCTCAAGCGCATCCTCACCCGTGCCCGCAAGGCGTGGAAAATCCCACTTCCCGATGAGCCGGATTGGCGGGAGCATATGCTCCCGGAAAGAGACCGGGTGCGCGAGCTTGATTTCGAGGAGGAGGCGAGGATCGAGAAGAGCGAGCGCGAGGACTATCGGCCCGCGCGCCTGTTCGCTCTCGCGACCGCGCTACGCAGACGCGAGATCGTGAGCCTTACATGGCGGCAGGTTGATTGGGCCGGTGGCGTGATCCGGGTCGTCGGCAAAGGCGATAAGCCGCACGAGATCCCGATCACGCCGGAGATCACGGAGATCCTTTGGCCGCTGCGCGACCACGACCCTACTCACGTCTTCACCTTCGTCGCCCAACGCACGCGGACATGCGGGAAGACCGGACGGAAATATGTGAAAGGGAACCGATACCCGATCACGTATTGGGGCTTGGGAACCCGGTTCCGGCGCGACTTGGCAAAGGCGGGCGTCGAGAACTTCCGCCTCCATGACCTGCGACATACGGGCGCAACCCGGACGCTTCGCGCGTCGAAGAACATCAGAGCGGTGCAGGATCTCCTCAACCACTCGTCCCTGACCGTGACGCAGCGCTACGCGCACGCTCTAAAAGACGACGTGGCAGAGGCAATGAAGGCTCGGCGCGATGACGAGATCCAGCGGAGGGCCGAGCACGAGAGCCGCAAGAAGTCCCGAAATAATCCCGAAGCGCAGGCCTCTTGATCCACTAAGTATTGGCAGCAACATGCGAAACGGCGCTGCCTACAACGGTCTTCTAAGCGGTAGGTCGCAGGTTCGAACCCTGCCGGGGTCGCCACCCGATTCACGCCTGCAGATACGCAATGGTGGTCCGGAGGGCAGACGCAAGATCAATTGCTCGAAATCTCGCCGTCACCCGCGCTCACCGTGTCGCTCTGTGCCGACGGTGGCCGGCTCGGAGCCAAAGCAGCGGCCGGATCGAATGGCGCCGTTCCCGCCCACCGGTCGCGGCCACCGCAATAGAGGCAGATCGAGCGGAACCGGTACTCGCTTTCCTGCATTCGCCGCAGGAGACGTTCCTGACGTGCCCGGGCCTCCTGCCCGGGATCGATCTCAGGAGCCCGAACCCGCACTCTGAGAGGCGAGTTATCGGGCTGCTCCGCCCATGCCCCGGAAGCGACCAGCAACAGGAGCAAGGCGGCCGCTGCAAGGCGCTGCATGGCTGATCCTCTGTCGGTCCGCGCCCGGGATAGGGGGTGACGCCCCCTCATGGCATGCGCTCCACCGACGCAGGTACCGCCATCAAGCGGCAAGCTGCTCCTGCCAGCGCAGATCGGTCGAGAGGCGGCCTGCGCTCATGTGCCGATCGAGGACCTGAAGCCGAATGCGATCGGACTTTCGATAGTCAGGATCCGCAAACCCGATGGCCATGAGGCCGTCGCGGATGCGGCCGACGCTCTCGACCAGTGTCATTTGAGGCTGGTGGTCCGGAGCCAGGGACCGGAACAGCCCGAAATCCACCCGGTAGGATCTCTTGTCCGGCGGCGCATCCTTGTTGATCGACACGCGTGTTCCGGGAATCGCGTCCGCAACGGCTTGGGCGAGTTCGCTCACCTGATAGTTCCAGCTATTGGAGCCGGCATTGACCGCGAGAAAGGCTCCTCCGTTACCGGGATCACGACGAATCGCCCAGTCGATGGCGCGGGCCATGTCGGTGACGTCGATGAGCGGACGCCAGGGAGTCCCGTCGCTCAGGACCGAGATTTCTCCGGTTGCGATGGCTCCGGCGACGAAATCGTTGAGGACGAGGTCCAGCCGGAGACGGTCGGACATCCCGCAGGCGGTCGCAAAGCGCAGGCAAGTTACGCTCATCCCGCCAAGATCCACTTGGCGTAAGGCCTCCTCGGTCGCAATCTTGGATCTCGCATAGGCCGTGAGCGGGTTCAGGGCGTCGGTCTCCCGGCGCGGGCCGCCTTCGGCGAATCCGTAGATGCTGCAGCTCGAGGCGAAGACGAAGTTCCGCACACCCGCATCCCGCGCCTGCTCGGCGACGCGGACGCTCGCCCGAAAGTTGATGGCATCAGTCGGCTCTTCGAACCGCGTCCCCATCGGATCATTCGAGACCGCAGCAAGATGAACGACTGCGTCGACATCCTCGAAGACCTTGTCCGCTATGAACCGGATGTCCCCGAACACCTGCTCGGTCAGCAGCCGCTCGGGCAGCCCGTCGGGGGTCGTAAGGCAGTGCGCAAAGTATCCCGCGTCGTAGCCGACGAGATGCGAGTCCGGGTAGCGTGCGCGCAGGTGGCGGACGACCACCGGCCCGATATAGCCCATATTTCCGGTAATCAGGATCTTCATCAGAGATGCTCCGAGAGGATGTGAGAGAGGGACAGGACGAGACTAACAGTGAGTGATTCGCACTGGGAACATGGGACCGTTCCGGGGATGAGAGCCGGCGCACGGCAGTTCCCGACCGCATCTGCTCGCCCGATGAGGCGACACGAGTCAGCCTCGCAGCAGGAATCATGCTTGGCTGCACCGGAGACGGCGAAGCAGGGGAACAGAACCGCCGCTTATGGGACCACATCGAGAATACGGGTGGCGCTCGGCATCAGGAATTGGTCCGATGAGGCGGGTGGGGAGGCGATAGTTCCAAGGCGCCCGCCTGAGCGGCAGCGGGCGGCCACCCGGCGGGTCTCACGATAACGCCAAGCTTGGCTGACGGTTCCCGAGCCGCAGATGCGAGATCGCCGAAGGGGTAGTCTTAGCCGTTGCGCTACTGATGGGTATCGCTTCCCGCTACCCTCCGGTTACGAAACGAACGAAGAAATAGCGACGCAACAAAGGTTCTTTAGAGGCAAGCATCCGTTTCCTCAGGAGCCTTCTCTGATGCGCCGCTACGATCTGCCGTTCCTCATCCTTGCAGCCGTGTCGCTCCTCGTCGGTGTCTTCATGGGCATCTGGATGGGGATCGTGCACGACTTCCAGTTCGCTCCCGTTCATGCCCACCTGAACCTGCTCGGGTGGGTATGCCTTGCCCTGTTCGGCATTTGCTATCGCGTCTACCCTGCGCTGCAGGATTCTCCTCTCGCGCACGCCCATTTTGCGCTCGCCGCGGTCGGCGCGTTCGTGTTGCCAGTCGGCATCGGGCTTTCGATTGCGGAGACCACGCCCGTGGTCGCCATTGCGGGCTCGTTCATCTGGCTGGCCGCCGTGGTCGTCTTCCTGCTCAATTTGGTGCGCATCGCGGTGGCGGACCAACCCAGCAGCCGGCTCATTCCGGCGGAATAAGCCGCCGATGCCGGAGCCCGGTTTACCCGCGGCCGTCCACCCCGCATAATCAATGATCAAAGGGGGGCAGGCAGCGCCTCAGAGGGAGTGAAGTGGCGGCGATGGCAGACGACCTCCTTCATCTGATCGAGGATGTGCCGGCGGAGGCGTTCTCGCGGGACGCTGCGCCCTGGACCATCGCCATCATCGACGATAACGCCGCCGTCCATGAAGGGACGCGGTTCGCCCTTTACGACTACACTCTAAATGGGCGGCCGCTTCGGTTCGTGTCGGCCTTCTCGGCCCGGGAGGGCCGCGCGCTCTTTCGCGAAGAGCCCGACATCGCCGTGGTTCTCCTCGACGTGGTGATGGAATCCGATAACGCCGGGCTCGAGTTGGTCGATTACATCCGAAAGGAACTGCGGAACGAAACGGTCAGAATCGTCCTGCGGACCGGCCAGCCCGGGCAGGCACCGGAACGGCGCATCGTCCTCGACTACGATATCAACGACTACAAGGCTAAGACCGAGCTCACGGCGGACAAGCTCTTCACCACGCTTACGGCTGCGCTGCGCAGCTACCAGCAACTCCGCAACCTCACGGATACGCGCCGGGGTCTCGAACGCATCATCGGCGCTGCCGCGGACCTGTTCGGCCGCACCTCTGCTCCGCTCCTGTCCCAAAGCACGCTCGAACAGCTGGGCGAGATCCTCGGCGCCAGATCGGCTGACGGCATCCTCGTTCTCAGGAAAGGCGAGGATACGACCGTGCTGGCGGCAACCGGTTGCTATAGCGGCTCGGAAGGGCTGGCGCTGTCATCGGTTCCCGAGCCCGTACGGGCGCGGCTTCTGAGTCTCCTTGACGGGATGTCTCACGAGCTCAATTCGATACCGCTCGGCATCCGGATCGGAACCGTTGCCGGCGTCGATGCCGCGCTCAGCCTCGATATCGGCCGGGAGCTCACCGAGGTCGAACGCAAGCTCGTAGAGCTGTTTGCCAGCCGGCTTCCAGTCGCCTTCGACAACGTGCTCCTCCACGAGGCTTTGCAGGATGCCAATGCCCGTCTGGAAGAGCGCGTCATCGAACGGACCGCCGAACTCACGGCAGCGAACGAGAGGCTCGGAGCGCAACGCGCCATGCTTCGCCGCGCCAACGCTTTCAAGGACGAAGTCCTCGGCAAGGTTGCGCACGACCTCAAGAATCCGCTGGGCGTGATTCTCGGGCGAGCGGAAATTCTTTCCGATCTGCTGGATGAAGCTCCAGTTTCCGTGGTTTCGCTGCGTGAGCAGCTGGCGCATATCCGTTCCACCACGCGAAAACTCACCGGCATGGTCGACGAATTGATCGTCGATGCGATGAACGACGCCATCGATATCACCATTCGGCGGGAGCCTCTCGACTTGGCCGCTCTGGCGGCGGAGGTCGTGTCCGCCAACACTCCCCTGGCGGAGCGGAAGGGGCAGACTATCCACCTCGAATCGGACAGCGACATCGTCCTGGAGGGAGATCAGGAACGCCTTCGTGAGGCCATCGACAACCTCGTCGGCAATGCCGTGAAATACAGCCCCCTCGGTGCTGCGATCATCGTCCGAGTCGATCTCGACCAGGAAGAGGTGGTCTGTAGCGTCATTGATCAGGGCCCGGGCCTCTGCCCGGAGGACATCGGGCGTGTCTTTGGCCGCTTCCAGCGGCTCTCCGCAAAGCCGACCGGAGGAGAGAGTTCGACAGGGCTCGGACTTTCGATCGTGAAAAGAATAGCGGAATTGCACGGCGGGCGAGCGACCGCAGTGAGCAACGGGCCTGGTCTGGGCTCGGTCTTCTCGCTGCGTCTGCCCGCCAATCAGGGGGAGGGGTGATGAACGGTGGACCGCATATCGTGGTCGTGGACGACGAGCCTGCCGCGCGAGACATGGTGGGCGACTACCTGAAGATGCACGGCTTTGAAGTGACGCTTTGCGACGGCGGAGCCTCGCTGCGCAAGTCCATGGTCGACCGCCAGCCCGATTTGATCGTTCTCGATCTAAATATGCCTGAAGAGGACGGCCTCTCGATCGTTCGCGATCTGAAGGCCCGCGCTCCTGTTCCCATCATCATGCTCACTGCGACGGCCAGCCTGATCGACCGCGTGGTCGGCCTCGAACTCGGAGCGGACGACTATATCCCCAAGCCCTGCGAGTTGCGGGAACTCGTCGCGCGGATCCGCTCGGTCTTGCGCCGGGGCGCCGCAGCCCAGGCCCAGGCACCGGCGGAACCTGTAACGACCCGTGTCCGGATCGGAACCAAGTGGTTCGACGTCGACACGCATCGGCTGCGCGACGAGAACGGCGGAGAGCAGGTGCTCACGAAATCCGAATACGCGCTCCTGCGGGCGTTCTCGGATAATCCGAAGCGCGTGCTCTCACGCGATCGTCTGCTCGACTTGGCGGACGCCCGCGATCCGGATGCTTTCGACCGATCAATCGACGTCCGGATCAACCGCATTCGCAAGAAGATCGAGCCCGACCCGGGTCACCCCCGCTACATCAAGACGGTCCGTGGCCTGGGTTACGTGTTCCGGCCGGATGGCGACTGACGCGACGATTTCCTCCTTCTGCGCACGCGCGAAACAGTCGACGGCTTCCACCGGTGAGCCGCGAAAAACTGCAGCAACATCACGGATGTAAGCCTTCGACAGTCCGCGTGGGTGACGCATCCTTCGCGCTCGCGGCGCGATCTCCGGCCAGCTTGCGTGCTCCAGCGCACTGCAATTTGGGCCGACCGGCTGTGAAACTGTGTTGCACGCCAAGGCATGTTCGCAGGCAGGAGAGGAAAAATCCCATGCCGCATCTGCGCGCCGACGCCCTTCGAGACGATCCGGAGGGCATGGCATTCCTCCGAGACTGCCTCGCCGATGGTCGACCGGTCCAGACAGACTCGGTGGAATCCTCGGCTCCTCGACTCGTCAGGAAAAAGCAGACGGCCGCACGCCCGCGAGTTCGCCGGCCTGAATCCGCGCAGGCGGCCGGATAAGAATGCCGATCACGGTGCGAAATCGACCTGATCGAAAATATGGCGCCCGAGGGGATCGATCCGGAAATTCCGGACTTCCTTTCTAGCAGCCATGAAGACAACCGAGTGCGCGATCGGAACCCACGGCGCCTCGCGATGGAAGATCTCCTGTGCCTGCCGGTAGAGGCGTTCGCGCTCCGCCCTGGCGGTCGTCTCTTTCGCCTTTTTGACGAGCCGGTCGTATTCCGGATCACACCATTTAGCGATGTTGTTGCCGCCGGGCCGCGCCGCCGTACAACCCAGCAGGGTGTCCAGGAAGTTGTCGGGGTCCCCGTTGTCGCCCGTCCAGCCGAACAGTGCCATGGATGGTTCGCCTGCCTGGAGCGTTGCCACATACTGGCTCCACTCGAGTGTTTGCAGATGCAACCGGATGCCGACCTTAGAAAGGTCGGCCTGAATCATCTCAGCTACACGCTTGGCATTCGGGTTGTAGGGGCGACTGACGGGCATGAACCAGAGATCGGTCTCGAACCCGTCCGCATGGCCTGCCTCTGCGAGCAGCATCTGTGCGGCGTCGACGTCATAGGGATAGTCCACGATCTCGGCGTTATAGGACCATAGGGTAGGAGGAATCGGATTCTTCGCCGGAACGCCGGCGCCTTGGTAAACCGCCTGGACAATGGCCTGTTTGTCGATCGCCATGTTGATCGCGCGCCGGACGCGCGGATCGTCGAACGGCTTCTTGAGCGCATTGAGCGCAAGATAGCCGACATTGAGGCCTTCCTGTTGCAGCAACTGCAGGTCGGGATCAGAGGCAATCTTCGATACATCCGACGGATTCGGAAACGCCATGACGTGACACTCGCCCGATCGCAGCTTGGTGAGGCGTACGGCCGGGTTCGGCGTGATCGAAAAGACGAGAGTGTCGACAGCTTGCGATGGGCCCCAGTAGGCCGGGAAGGCTCGATACCGGATGGATACTTCGCGCGTGAAGTCCACGAAGCTGAAGGGCCCGGTGCCAATCGGGTTCTCGTCGAGCTTCTCGGGAATGCCTGCCTTGAGCAGGACATCCGCATATTCTGCGGAATGGATCACATTGAAGGGCATCGCGAGATCGGCCAGGAAGACCGCATCCGGCCGCGAGAGACGGATGCGGACCGTGTACGGGTCCGGAGCATCGACGCTGCTCAGGAGATCCGGCATTCCGAGATCCTGGAAGTAGTTGTACCGTGCGCCGGAGACATGATGGTACGGGTGATCGCTCTTCCACTGCCGCTTCAGCGAGAAGAGCACATCCTCGCTGTTCAGCTCGCGGGTGGGCCTGAATAGGCTATTCGAGTGAAAGCGCACGCCTCTCCGCAACCGGAACACATATTCGAGGCCGTCCGGCGATATCGTCCAGCTCTCGGCCAGAGCCGGGACGATATTGGTCGAGCCCGCTGGGAACTCGACGAGATTGTTGAACATCGGCCGGGCCGCGTTCATTCCCGTCGTGGTCGACACGATCTGTGGATTGAGAGCTTCGGGATTCCCCTCCGAGCAGAAGACCAGCGTCTTGCCGGTGGCGGGAAAGACGCAAAGGCCGAAAATGGCGGCCAGGATGAGCTTGCGGATCATGTGACGGGAATCTCGTGCGGCACGGGAGCCTGACCGGAGCGCTCGGGTGCAACGAGCGGGAGGTCGATCGTGAAGGATGTGCCTTGGCCTGCGGTGCTCTCGACGTCGATCGAGCCCTGTAATCCGACAGTTACGAGATTGTAGACGATATGGAGGCCAAGACCCGTGCCGCCTCGTTCACGGCCGGTCGTGAAGAACGGATCGAAGATCCGCGACAGGTTCTCCGGTGGGATTCCCCGTCCATCGTCGCCGAAAACCAGACGGACCATGTCACGCCTCGGGAGCGAGACTGCGATCGAAAGATGGCCGGCCTGCTCGGGGGCGTAGGCGTGCACGATCGAGTTCATAATGAGATTCGTGAGGACCTGTCCGAGGCTGCCCGGGAAGCTGTCGAGCTCAATCCCGGAAGGGCAGGCGACCTCCACGAAATGGCCGGTCTTGCGGAGCACGGGGCCGATGCTCGTCAGAAGCTCCTCCAGCCAGGACTTCAACTCGAATCGGCGGCGCTCGCCGCTCGCCTGATCGGCGGCGACTTGTTTGAAACTGTAAACCAGGTCGATCGCACGCGTCAGGTTCGCCAGAAGCAGCCGCGAGCCCTCCGCGAGCCGCTCCAGGCCGCCATTGAACTCGGAGCGCGTCAGCTTGCCCGCGGAAGCGCTTTCCTGAAGGCGGGTCGCCTCGCGTTGAAGCGCAGTGGATGTCGTCAATGCAACGCCCAGGGGCGTATTGATCTCGTGCGCCACTCCGGCGACGAGCTGCCCGAGTGAGGCCAGCTTTTCCGCCTGGATCAGGTCGGCCTGTGTCTCCTTGAGGCGCTGCAGCGTCTCGTCGGCTTGCTCCTTCGCTTGACGGAGCGCCTCCTCGCGCCGGGTGATCTCGCGCACGAAGAGGTTCGCAGCTCGCGCCATGGCGCCGAGCTCATCTTCTCGTGTTGCCTCCGGGATGAAGGAGGCGGCGGGATTCGATGCAAGTGAGATCATCCGGTCCCGAAGGCTCTTGAGCGGCCCGGTAATCGAGCGGGCCACGATGAAGGCCGTGCCTGTCCCGAGCAAGAGGCCGGTCGCTGCCCCGAGGAGGAGAATCGTCCTCACGACCTGCCCGATGCGGTTCGCGTCGCCAGTGAACATGTCATTGACGGTACTGGCCGCGGTCACCATCCGCTGCGCCATCGCATCCATGTCGGCGATCGTGGAGTTCTGGCCACGCAGGCCGACGGCAGTCGTCGCGAGGCCCTCACGCCACTGGGCGATGGCGTCGGTCATCTCGGATTGGATCAAGGGCGAGATGGGAAGTGATGCGACCGTCTCGGAGATGCTTGCGCTTCCCTGCAGGATCTGTTCCGCCGCATCGGCGTCTCGCGCAGCAAGGGCATCCGCAGTCTTGCGCTGGAGTTTCAGGCTCGCGATCGCGATGTTCTGTGTAACCTGCTCGGTCTCCGCGGCATTCACGGAGTAGGTCAGCAATTGGGCCGTTTCGTCATGGAGCGAGCGCTGTTCCGTCGAATTCACCTTGATGAGGCGTTCCACCCAGTCGGCGAAACGCTGCCGCTCCAGACGGGCGCGACTGTCCTCGACCGGGTCCGTTCCGCTGCTCCTGTCCTCCATCTGCCGCTGCAGGAGGTCCACGAGCTCATTCGCCGAAGCCGTGCGTGAGTCGTCACGAAGGATCTGCTCGAGGTCCGCGGCGGCATTCCGGACCCGCGCCATCATGAACGAGTGCTGCACCACAGGCGCCACGATTTCGGACGGGGAGTCAGTAGCCTCCCCCTGCCTCTTCTGCGCCACGGCGGCCAGTGCGGCCCGCAGTTCCTGTGCCCGGTCCACGATATCTCGGGCGAGACGCAGTTTCCGGTCACTCGCGGTCAGGGACGCGACGATATCCGTATTGGAGGCATGCTGGCGCTCGCGGGCGCGGTCGGAAAGTTCTACGAGCGAGGCGGCCCGGGCATTCATATCCGCGATCAGGCGGTCGTTCCGAATCGTAATCCGGATCAGGTCCCACATGCGGTCGCTGTAGGTCTGGAGCACCTCTCGGGTTTCTGTGACGACCGTGCGATGGGACGGTTCCCGGGCGAGGCGGGCAAGGGAATCGAGATTGGCCGCCCCCTTCGCGGCGAGCTCGCTGAACTGGGACAAATGGATCGAGCGCTCGGAGGCGCGCGCGCGGATGTAGTCGTCGCGCTCCACCATGAGGCCGAGCAGGTCGCGGTAGACCGTGCCCGCGAGCACGACCCCGTCCCGGGTCCGCTCTGCGGCGCTCAGGAGCAGCCAGGCAATGACGGCGATCGCTGCCGCAATGGTGATCGGAATCCCGCCGACAAGCGCAACTCTGCTTCTGATGCGCATACGCGCTCCGCGCCGCCTGAGCACGACTTGACCGGGGACCAGGCAATCCGGGTGCGGCCGGGATGCATGAGAAACGATCCCGGCGTCGGGCTCAAGGCGCCGGATGGTCACTTCGTCCAAGAGCACACCTTAGCTGGATGAGCGCAGGCGGAACGAGTGGCCGGCCGGCGTCCGGATATCTCGCTCTCCGAGCCTGGCGTCTCGTTTCGTCCTGCGATCGCATCGAGGAGGTTCTGAATTTCCTGGCGGCGGCTCTCGTAGCCACGCTCTCCAGATCGTCCGGCCGGGCCCGATACCGTGGCCGCATCGATCCACGGCGGACGCATGTCGATGGGCATGAGCGGTCCTCCAGGCGGCTTTCACTCTCCTCAGCCTATGAGGCATCGGTTTCCCGGCTGTTTCGTCCCCCCTGGTCGGAGCGGGCAAATGTTTCGTCCCCGAAATACGACGCGACATTCCCTCGAAAGCGCAGGCTCGTAGGACATCTCCGTTCCGGAGACAGGCAAATGACCACACAAGCTCTCTGCTTTTTTCTCGGCGCGGTCGCTCCGCTGACACTGATCGGCTGGCTCATTCAGTTCCATTGACCGGAGACCGATCCGGGCAGCCTGGGGAGACTATCGTGACGACGGGGCAGGCTTGGACAAACCGGGCAGCCGCCCTCTCTGGCACTGGTCACCACAGGGTTTCCCAGCACGAATTTCCTGATCGCCGCGCTGCTGGTGCTCCTCAGCGCCATCTGACGGAGCGCGGCGGCGAACCGCACCACGCAATCGCTTCCGGAATTTGACTTCGGGGCCTCTTTGGTCGACATGAGCCGCGCTGCAGGGCCCCCTGCGGCCCGAGAGGCCTTCCGAATCCCAGGCCTCCGCTGCTTCCGGAGAGCCCGATGACCAGCCTCGCCGCCGAGCGTATCGCGCTGGCTCGCGTGCCTGACGCTCTGGCCAGTCGGGCAGGCGCGTTCCTGGCGCGCAGTCATCTGCGGAACTGCGGCATCCTCATCATCGTTGCGCTCGCATTCTTCCTGCCGGGCTTCGCATCTCTTCAGCCCATGGATCGGGATGAGCCCCGCTACGCGCAGGCCACGAAGCAGATGCTCGAGACCGGCGATTTCGTCGATATCCGCTTCCAGGACGAGGCACGCCACAAGAAGCCGGTCGGGATCTACTGGTTGCAGGCGACTGCCGTCAGGGCAGGGGAAGCTTTAGGTGCCCCATCCGCCCGTACGACGATCGCGCTCTACCGGCTGCCATCCCTTCTGGGTGCTGTCGCGACCGTGCTCCTCACCTACTGGGCCGCCCTCGCGTTCACGACCCGGCACGGTGCCTTCCTTGCCGCCCTGATGATGGCCTCTTCGATCTTGCTCGGAGTCGAGGCGCGACTCGCGAAGACCGATGCGGTTCTGGCAGCCTGCAGCGTTGCGGTCCTGGGTGGAATGGCGCGAGCCTATCTTTCCCGTGGTGCAGGTCGATTAGGTATAGGAACCCTCGGGATCTTCTGGGGCGGCATGGCGCTCGGGATCCTCGTCAAAGGCCCGTTGATTCTCCTGTTCGCGGGCCTCACTGCGGCTATCCTCTCCATCCGCGAGCGATGGGCCGGCTGGCTTCTCGGGCTCAGGCCAGGACTCGGCGTGATCTTCACGCTCTTCGTCGTCGCGCCCTGGTTCCTGGCGATCGCCGCGCGGAGCGGCGGCGCATTCTTCGCCGCGTCCGTCGGCCATGACCTGCTCGGCAAAGTCGGCACCGCCCAGACCTATCATTGGGCACCGCCCGGATATTACCTCACCACCTTCTTCGGAACCTTCTGGCCGACCTCCGTGCTCGTAGCCATCGCCGGGCCGTTCATCTGGGCACAGCGCCGGGACGATCGAATCGCCTTCGCGCTCGCTTGGGTCATACCGGCCTGGATCCTCTTCGAGATCGTACCCACGAAGCTGCCCCACTACATCCTGCCTCTCCTGCCGGCGGTCGCCATTCTGACATCGGTGAGCCTCCTGGCAGGCGGCATTGCTCCTGACCGGCGTGGCGCACGATGGGCTGCCCTGGTCATACCAGCGATCCCGGCGGCGCTTCTGGCAGGGCTCTCCTTCGCGGGGCGGGAGCTCGATGGGCAGCTCCCCTATCTGGCGCTGCCCCTGCTCGGAGGGGCAGTTCTCGTCGCATCGGTCGCATGGTTCGCGTTCCGGCGTGGACAGGCCGAGCACACGCTGATCATCGCGACAGTGTCCGCGTTCCTGGTCATGGTGGGCGTGTTCAGCTTCGCACAGCGGGATTTGCGGTCCCTGAAGCTGTCGCCCCGGCTTGCGGAAGTAACGCAGGGAATGCCGTGCGAGCCTGAGGGGATCGCATCGGTCGGCTATCGCGAGCCCAGCCTCATCTTTCTGGTCGGAACGGACCTGGATCTCCTTGAGACCGGTGGACAGGCCGCCGAATTCCTGAGGAACGGGAGCTGCCGCCTCGTGTTCGTCGAGCGGCGCTTCGAGCCGGAGTTCCGTGCGGCCTCCGCCTCGATCGGTTTGGTGCCGCAGCTCGTGACCCGCGTGGCCGGATTCAATATCAATGGCGGGCGCCGCCTCGACATCGGCGCCTACGCGACAAGCCCGTGAGGCGGGCACAAGGGACGGCCCCTGGCCTTGAACGATATTCCCGATGGATTCGACCACATCCCCCCGCCTCACCATCGTCGTTCCGGTTCGGAACGAGGCGCCGAATATCCTTCCGCTCCTCGAAGAGATCGAGGCCGCCTGCGGCGAGGTCGGGTCCTACGAGGTCGTCTACGTAGATGACGGCTCGACCGATGATACCGGTGCCGTCCTTGCCGAAGCCCGCCAGTCGCGACCATGGCTTCGCGTCCTGCGGCACGCGTTGAGCTGTGGGCAGAGCGCGGCGGTCCGCACCGGGGTCAGAGCCGCCACCGGAACAGTGGTCGCAACCCTCGACGGCGACGGCCAGAATGATCCTGCATTCATTCCGACGCTGTTTGCGGCTCTGGAGGCCGCAGGGCCGGAGGCGGGGCTTGCGGCCGGCCAGCGGGTCGCGCGCAAGGACGGTGCGTTCAAGACGATGCAGAGCCGGGTCGCGAACGGAGTTCGCGCGCGCATTCTGAGGGATGGCACGCGCGACACCGGTTGCGGCCTGAAAGTGTTCCGCCGCGACGCCTATCTCGCGCTTCCGTATTTCGATGCGCTGCATCGGTTCATGCCGGCTCTCATGAAGCGCGAAGGCTATGCGGTCGTCCACGTCGATGTGGTAGATCGGCCGCGACACGCCGGCCGATCGAACTATGGGATGTTCGACCGCCTCTGGGTAGGGATCCTCGATCTCGCCGGCGTGTGGTGGCTCATTCGCCGGCGACGGCGGGTGCCGCAGGTAAAGGGTTTGTCTTCGTGATTGCGGATCTCGTCCACCAGATTGGCGGATACCTCCATACGGTATTCGTCACGAACCTCGACTTCGTGGTTCTGGTCGGTCTTGCCGGCCAGCTGCTGTTCAGCGCCCGGTTCATCGTCCAGTGGGTCGCAAGTGAGAGGGCCGGCCGGAGCGTCATGCCGGTCGCCTTCTGGTATTTCTCGCTTGCAGGGGGGCTCGTGCTCCTGGCCTATGCTCTCTATCGCGCAGACCCGGTTTTCATTCTCGGGCAGGCCGCCGGCACCTTCATTTATCTCCGCAATCTGATGCTCATCTATCGCGAGCGGACTGCCCCGGAAGGTTAAGGCATGTCGGGAGGGATGCTGCCGCAGGATGATATCGACGAAGTTCTCGTCTCGGCCTGGCGGCTGCTGGCCCGCGGTACTGCCGATCGGCGGGAAGGCTTTCATACCATGTCGGCAGCGACCATCGGCCTGGACGGACGCCCGCGCAACCGGACCGTGGTCCTCCGAGGGGTCGATTCCCTCACGAGGACACTGCGCTTTCATTGTGACCGGCGGACGGACAAATGCGCCGAACTGAGCGCGGACTCGCGGATCGCGCTTCTCGGATACGATCCGCATGCCGGAGTGCAGCTTCGGGTCGAGGGGACCACGATGCTTCACATCGACGACGCCGTCGCCGAGGAAGCCTGGAGCGGGTCCCCACCGTCGAACCGCGCAAACTACGGGTCTGTGCCTCCACCTGGCGAGATCATCCGGACCGGGGGCGATTACGCGCTTATGGCCACCGGAGAGGAAGGCGGTAGAGGCGAGTTCTGCGCGATTCTCGTGAGGATAGAGAGCCTCGAGTTCCTTCACCTCGCGCGCGAGGGACATCGACGCGCCCGGTTCCGTTGGGAGGGCGCGCGCGTCGAGGCCACATGGCTGGTGCCCTGAAGGAGAGGCGATATCACCGCTTCAGAGCGGAGCCGAATCCGCAGATCTGAGTCGAGAAAATCCGGCTTCGAGATCCCTCTTCAGATCCTCAACGTCTTCAAGACCGATATGGAACCGCAAGGCCGGGCCTTCCGGGTTCCAGCACGTGGCGGTCCGGATGCTGGAGCAGTCGAACGGCACGACGAGACTTTCGAACCCTCCCCAAGAATATCCCATTCCGAATAGTTCGAGTCCGTCCAGCATGGCTGCGACGGCCTTCGTCGAGAACGGCTCGAGAATCACCGAGAAGAGGCCCGACGAGCCCTTGAAGTCGCGCTGCCAGATCGCATGACCCGGATGGTTCTCGAGCGCCGGATGAAGGACCCGGGAAACCTCTGAACGCGTCGCGAGCCAGCGCGCCATTTCCAGCCCGTTACGCTCGTGCTCCCGGAGGCGCAGCTCCATGGTCCGGAGCCCTCTGAGCGCAAGAAAGACATCTTCGGGGCCGGCACACATCGCGATCGCGTCGAATGTCCGGCGCAGCGGCTTGAACCAGCGCCCGTTTGCCGAAACCATGCCCAGGAGGAGGTCCGACCCTCCGCTAAGATATTTTGTGCCGGCCTCGATCGCGAGATCGACCCCATGGTCATGAGGAGAGAAGAAGAGGGGTGTTGCCCAAGTATTGTCCATCAGGACTGCCGCACCGTGCCGATGAGCAACGTTGGCAATCGCCGGAACATCCTGCACCTCGAATGACTGCGAGCCGGGCGCTTCGGTAAAGATCGCAGTCGTATTCGACCGCACCAGCGCCTCGATATCGGCTCCGACGGTCGGATCGTAATACGTCGTTTCGACTCCGAAGCGCTGCAGCACCGTATCGCAGAAGATGCGCGTCGGTCCGTAGACTGAATCGGTCATCAACAGGTGGTCTCCAGCCTTCAGGCAGGTGGTGAGCGCCAGGGTCACCGCGGCAAGCCCGGACGGAGCGAGAACACTGCCGGCCGCGCCCGAGATCTCCGTCCAGGCCAGTTCCAGGGCCTCCGTGGTTGGCGTGCCCTTCGTCCCGTAAGTGTATCGGTTGCGCCGGTTAACGAGGTCGTCATACGTCCCATAGAGCACCGTCGAGCCCCGGTAGATCGGGGTGTTCACGAAGCCGTGCTGCTCGTTGGGATCGCGGCCGGCATGGACCAAGCGGGTACGAGCGCCGAGTTTCGATCGGTCCGAGGGAGTTTTTGTCATTTCCAGAAGCCTTTCGCGACCGGTTCTGGATTGCGGCTGCGGGCGCCGTCAACCCCGGCGGACGGATAGGCTTGCGTGAGGATTCATAGAGTGCGCCGGCGGACGGAGACGGAATAACAGCCAGGCAGCGCGGCTCCCGGATTGTCGTGTCAGGCCATTGATCACGACTTGACCAGTCGTCGATCATCGCATGTGATGGGTTCTTGCCGCCCGTGCCGGAAGGGTAGGGACAGGCTTGGCAGGAGTACTGGATCTAACCCCGGGCCTCTGCCGGAAGAACGGAAAGAGTGGGAGACCAGAAGAACATGAAAAAGGCTTTCGCATCGATTGCCTTCGGCCTCGCAACGGCCCTCGTGGCGACGAGCGCCTCGGCCCAGGCGACGCTTGAAGGCGTGAAGCAGAGGGGCTTCCTCCAGTGTGGCTCTAATCCCGGTCTAGCCGGCTTCGGCGTACCGGATGCCCAGGGCAACTGGACCGGACTCGATGTCGAGTTCTGCCGGGCCATCGCAGCCGCGATCTTCGACGATCCAACGAAGGTCCGTTTCATTCCCCTCTCCGCGAAGGACCGGTTCACCGCCCTTCAGTCCGGCGAGGTGGATGTCCTGGCTCGCAACTCGACCGCAACAATGTCACGTGACACGCAGCTCGGTCTCGATTTCCCGGCCATCAACTATTTCGATGGCCAAGGCTTCATGGTCCGCAAGAAGCTTGGCGTCGCCTCCGCGAAGGAGTTGAACGGCGCTTCGGTCTGCACACAGCAGGGGACGACGACCGAACTCAATCTCGCGGACTATTTTCGCTCGAACAATATGAAATACGAGGTCGTGGCGTTTGCGACCGCCGACGAGACCTTCAAGGCCTACGACGCCGGCCGCTGTGACGCGTTCACGACCGATGCCTCGGGATTGTACGCCGAACGTTTGAAGGCCTCGAACCCGGACGATCACATCGTCCTGCCTGAGATCATCTCGAAAGAGCCACTCGGGCCGGCCGTGCGCCACGGCGACAACCAGTGGGGCGACATCGTACGCTGGACGCACATGGCGATGCTCAACGCCGAAGAACTCGGCATCACCAAGGCCAATGTGGACCAGATGAAGAACTCCCAGAACCCGGAGATCAAACGGCTTCTCGGGACTGAGGGTAAGTTCGGAGAGGCCACCGGTCTCACAAATGACTGGGCCTATCGGATCATCAAGCATATCGGCAATTACGGCGAGAGCTTCGAGCGTAATGTCGGCGAGGGATCCCGCTTGAAGATCAAGCGCGGCCAGAACGCCCTGTGGACGAAGGGCGGCCTGCAATACGGAATTCCGGTTCGCTGAACGACTGACCGAAGCGGCCGGTCGCACGACCGGCCGCTTCGACGGCTCACGCTGGGGCGCAAAGTGCTCGCCCGCTGTTGCTGAAAGGGACCTTGCTCGACCGATATCCGGCGGTCACGGCTCCGCCATTGTGGAGTACAGCTATTGCAGACAGCAGCGAACCAGACGCCTACAAGGGGATCGCTTCTCTATGATCCGAAATTTCGCGGAGCCGTCTATCAGGTCGCGCTGATCGCGATCATCGCCTTCGTCTTTTACGAAGCCGCATCGAACGCCGTCGAAAACCTCCGACGGGCCAGGATCGCCTCGGGGTTCGGCTTCCTCGAGAACACGGCCGGCTTCGACATCAATCAAGCACTGATTAATTTTAGCGCCGCAGGTTCGACCTACGGCGACGCGTTCATCGTCGGCCTCCTGAATACGCTTCTCGTCGCGGCGATCGGAATCGTCTTCGCAACCATCCTGGGCTTTACGATCGGGGTCGCCCGCCTGTCGCGCAACTGGATCGTTGCGAAGGTGGCGATGGTCTATGTCGAGATCGTGCGAAACATACCACTGCTGCTCCAGCTTCTGTTCTGGTATCACGCCGTGCTGGCCCCACTGCCGCAGCCGCGGAACTCGATCCAGATGGGCGCCGGCTTCTTCCTGAATGCGCGCGGCCTTTATCTGCCGAAGCTCATCTTCGAAAGCAGTGCCTGGTATGTTCTCGGAGCCATGGTCATCGGCGGAGTCGCCGCATTTCTGTTTCGCCGATGGGCAAAGGAACAGCAGCAGCGGACGGGACGGCAATATCCGATTGGTCTCATGACCTTGGCTCTGATCATTGGGCTGCCGGTCATCACCTGGATCGTGCTGTCAGCCGCTGGAGCGCATCCTGCGACCGTCGATGTTCCCATCAAGGGAACGTTCAATCTCACAGGCGGCCTGCAGGTATTTCCGGAGTTCGTCGCACTTCTCCTCGGCCTCGTCATCTATACGGCTGCCTTCATCGCAGAGGTGGTGCGGGCCGGAATCCTTGCGGTTTCCAGAGGACAAACGGAAGCTGCCTCTGCACTCGGCTTGACACCCGGCCAGACCCTGCGCCTCGTCGTCATTCCGCAGGCGATGCGGGTTATCATCCCGCCACTCACGAGCCAATATCTGAACCTGACGAAGAACTCTTCCCTCGCGGTCGCGATTGGCTACCCTGATCTGGTCCAGGTCTTCATGGGGACGGTGCTCAATCAGACCGGCCAAGCGATCGAAGTCGTGGTCATTACGATGGCTGTCTACCTGACGATCAGCCTCGTGACGTCCTTCATCATGAATATCTACAATCGTCGTGTCGCGATCGTGGAGCGCTAATGCGATGGTCGCGTCGAGCGAGCGGATGCACTACGTCCGAACCGAACCGGTCGAAACCCTGCCGCCACCGAGTCATGTGCCGGGGGCGGTCGCGTGGATCAAAAGGAACCTGCTCTCCGGGCCGGTCAATACCCTGTTGACCATTGCGGTCCTCTACCTCCTCTATCTGGTAGTACCTCCGCTCATCGACTTTTTCTTCGTCGATGCGGTCTGGTCCGGATCGGATCGTGATGCATGCCGCGCCGAAACGATCGGTCGGGAGGTCGGGGCCTGCTGGGCCTACGTCATCGATAAGATCAACTACTTCGTCTACGGCTCGTATCCGGCCGGTGAGAGGTGGCGAGTCAATCTGTTCTTCGCGCTTTTGGGGCTCGGGGTCGTCTGGCTCCTCTGGCTGCGCGCGCCTCATCGCGGGCTCGGCGCGATCTACTTCTTCGTCATCTTCCCGATCGTGGCCTATTTTCTACTATCGGGTGCCTCTGGCCTGGGTCTCGAAGAAGTTCCGACATCTCTCTGGGGCGGAATTCTCGTCACGATCATCGTCGCGACCGTCGGGATCGTCTTCTCGCTTCCGCTCGGAATTCTGCTGGCCCTCGGCCGCCGGTCGAAATTGCCGATCGTGAGGCTGGCCTCGGTCATCTTCATCGAGTTCGTCCGCGGAGTGCCGCTCATCACGGTGCTCATCATGGCGAACACCATGCTGCCGCTTTTCCTTCCCGGCGGGGTGACCGTCGACAGGCTCGCCCGCCCCTTGATCGGCGTAGCCCTGTTCTCGGCGGCCTACATGGCAGAGGTCGTTCGCGGCGGACTGCAGGCCATCCCGAAGGGACAGTATGAAGGCGCGATGTCGCTGGGCCTGAACTATGCCCAGATGATGGTTTTCATCATCCTCCCGCAAGCGCTGCGCATCGTCATTCCGGGTATCGTGAATACCTTCATCGGGCTGTTCAAGGATACCTCGCTCGTCGCGATCGTCGGTATCTTCGACCTGATCAGGACAATCGAGGCATCGCGCGTCGATCCGAACTGGGCTGCCCCGACGGTCAGCTATACCGGATACGCCTTTGCCGGACTCTTCTATTTCGTCTTCTGCTGGGGCATGTCGCGCTACTCCGTGGGAGTGGAGCAGCGTCTCGCAGCGGGTCAACAGCGGTGAATTCCATGACGCGTTCTGCCGTGCAATCCTATCGTCAGGCCGGCTTGACCGAGCCCGCGGTCCTGCTCGACGGTGTCCAT
>NZ_LN811352.1:61802-133588 GCF_001006805.1 Microvirga massiliensis
CCGAGGAGGGCATGACCATGCTGTGCGTCACGCACGAGATGGGCTTTGCCCGTCAGGTCGCAGACCGGGTGATCTTCATGGATTACGGCCAGATCGTCGAGATGAACACGCCAAAGGAGTTCTTCACGAACCCTCAGCACGAGCGCACCCGACTCTTTCTCAGCCAAATCCTGCACTGAGCCGTCTCGCGGCGGGATCTTGGTCCCGCCGGCAAGCAGCGCGTCCGGCCTCGGATCTGCCCTTATGCTTGTTTCAAGGGCGCTCCGGTTGCGACCGGAAGATCTTTGCGCGAACCCCATTCCGCCCACGAACCGTCGTAAAGCGCTTGCGCAGGCCGGCCGAGCATCTCGAGCGCAACGGTCAGGATGGCCGCTGAGACGCCGGACCCGCACGATGTGATCACCGGCCGTTCGAGATCGAGGCCGGCCCGGCGCATCGTCTCTTCGAGATCGGACCGAGTTTTCAGGCGCCCGGCGGCGACGAGTTCGCTGGAGGGCAGATTCAGGCTTCCGGGCATATGGCCGGCTCGGACGCCTGGGCGGGGCTCGGGCGCCTCGCCGCGAAAGCGGCCGGCAGGACGAGCATCGACGACCTGTGCCGATCCTGTCTCGAGGGCACGCCGGACGGAAGCCAGGTCGGCGATGGCCGAATGGTCGAGCCGTGCCGTGAAGGTGCGGGGAGCGCGAGGGGCTGGTGATCCCTCTTCGATGGGCCGCCCTTCGGCGCGCCAAACCGGGAGCCCGCCATCGAGGATGACCACGTCGCGCGCACCAAAAGTGCGGAAGGTCCACCACACGCGTGGCGCGGCAAAGAGTCCGGCGCCATCATAGACGACGATTCGCATCCCATCGCCGATTCCGAGCGCACCGACCGCCGCGGCGAACCGGTTCGGCGAGGGCAGCATGTGCGGGAGCGGTGAACTCTCGTCCCGGACCGCATCGAGGTCGAACCGGATCGCTCCTGGAATATGGCCCTCGAGGTACTCCGCCGCAGGATCGCGGTTCATCGCCGGAAGATACCAGGAGCCGTCCACAACCACGATGTCCGGGGCCCCGAGGCGCTGGTTCAGCCACTCGCCCGAAACGAAGGGGCTATCTTGTCGGCTGTCCATCACATCCTCACACCAGCTTGATTCGGACGCGGCGGTTCTGCCGCCCCTTCTTCTCGATATCGGTCACGGTGACGACGCCGATCTCGCCGGTACTTCTGACATGGGTCCCGCCGCAGGGCTGCAGATCGATTCCCTCGATCTCGACGAGACGCACCCGGCCGGCACCCCGTGGAGGCTTCACCGCCATCGTCTTCACCAGGCCCGGATTGGCGTCGAGTTCCTCATCCGTGATCCACCGTTCCCGGACCGGAGCGTCCCGCTCCACCAGCTCCATGAGCCTCCGGGTCAGCTCCTCCCGGTCTAGTCCCCCTTCAGGAATATCGAAGTCGAGGCGGCCTTCGCCCTGGCCGATCGAGCCACCCGTGACCGGGAACGGGAGCACGACACTGAGGAGGTGGAGGGCGGTGTGGATCCGCATAAAGGCGAGGCGCCTCTCCCAATCGAGCTCGAGGCGGATCTGGTCGCCGGGGGCCGGCAGGGCCTCGCTGGAAGCGAAAAGGTGCAGAATTCGTGTGCGGTCCGGGGCATAGACCGTATTGGCGATGGCATTCCGTGCGCCGCCGGGCCCCTCTGCGAATCCGGCATCCCCAGGCTGGCCACCGCCCTGCGGATAGAAGACGGTGCGGTCGAGGACGACTCCATTGTCCAGATGTTCGAGCACCTGCGCCGTGCACGAGGTGAGATACGCGTCATTACGGAAAAGAAGTTCGGTCATGTCGCTCCCGCGGGTTGGCGGGCACCTTAGTGCCATTGCTGCCGACACGGAACCTCTCGGCGGTCCGGCACGCATCGAACAGCTTGAGACGAGCAACCAGCTTCGTGTGTCGGATCGAGCCTGAAATGGCTCCGGCCACGACGACCCACGCTTCATAAGCGAAAAGGCCGGGCTGCTTGTGCAGCCCGGCCTTCCGAATTGGCTCCGCGAGCAGGACTCGAACCTGCGACCCAGCGGTTAACAGCCGCTTGCTCTACCGACTGAGCTATCGCGGATCAGGGTGGGTGCCATATATCACCGAAAGATCGGGTTGCAACCCCTTTTCCAGCCCTTTTCCAGCGGCAAGAAATTGCGTCGCGCAAATACCGTGAAGCGGTTGCCCTGCGTGGCGCCGCTCTGCTATTGAGCGATTGTCGCAGAGCGGCAACGCCCAACGGCCTCGTGGCGGAGTGGTTACGCAGAGGACTGCAAATCCTTGTACGGGGGTTCGATTCCCTCCGAGGCCTCCAACTCTTTCTCATGCGCTCCTCGTTATCCACAGAGGCACTTTCCATGGTCGATTTCGCGCAGGCGCGCCGCACGATGGTCGATAGCCAGCTGCGGACGTTCGACGTGAACGATCTGCCGCTGCTTGCCGCGATGGACACCGTTTCGCGCGAGCGCTTCGTTCTGCCGGGCTGGGAAGATCTCGCCTATTCGGATCAGGATATTCCTCTCGGGTCCGGGGCTCGCGCCCGGATGATGCTCTCACCGATGGTGCTCGGGCGTCTCATCCAAGCTCTCGAGATCGGGGAGGGCACACGGGTCCTCGATGTGGCCTGCGGCCTAGGCTACTCCAGCGCCGTCATGGCTCAACTCGGCGGCACGGTCGTAGCCCTGGACGAGGACGAGGCGCTGACTGCGGCCGCGAAGGAGCGGCTTTCGTCTCTATCTCCGTCGGTCAGGGTCCAGACGGGGCCGCTCGCTCATGGCGATGCCGAGCACGGCCCCTACGATGCCATCCTGGTGAATGGCTCGGTCGAGACGAGGCCCGAGAGCCTGTTTGCTCAGCTTGCCGATCGGGGCCGGCTGGCTTGCGTGGTCGGGCAGGGCCCGATAGGCCGCGCGACACTGTTCATCCGGGCCGGGGAGGCCATCGGATCCCGCATCCTTTTCGATGCGGCCGCGCCGACTCTCGAAGCCTTCCGGTCAGAGCCCGGCTTCGTCTTCTGAAGTTCGCCCCTGCGCGGGGGGTGGGGCGGGTGTAGCTTTTTTGCGGCACTCGACCAAGAACCGCCCATCAAGCGTTGCTGCCGGGTTGTCGCCTCCAAGCTAATCGGTATGTTCCAGAGAGGGCTCCGGCGCTCCGGTTCTGGCGTGTCGGATAATCATAACGCTGGCAGGTTTTGGTGGGCTCAATCAAGGTGATCGCACTGGCGAGAATTCACCGGACGATCCGTGTCGCCGTGAGCGCCGGAGCGATCATGGCGGTGTTGCCGGCCTCTGCGGAGACGCTCGAGAGCGCTCTCGCAAGAGCCTACGGCGCCAATCCAGCCCTCAACGCCCAGCGGGCGAGCGTGCGCGCAACGGACGAGAATGTCGCTCGCGCCAAATCGGGTTATCGGCCGCGCATCAATGCGACCGCTGATGCTGGGGCTTTGTTCGAGGAATTTGAATCGCCAGCGCGCCCTGTCCTTGGTGGCGTGAATCCTAATAGCACGACGGTCACGCGCACAGCTCCGAGGGGAGTTGGTGTCCAGGTCGATCAGACTCTGTTCAACGGGTTCCAGACGAGCAATTCCGTCAGGCAGGCCGAATCCTCTGTCATGAGTGCGCGGGAGACTTTGCGCAACAACGAGCAGAATACGCTGTTCAATGCCGTCACGGCCTACATGAACGTTCTGCGGGATACGGCCATTCTCAATCTTCAGAGGAACAACGTCGAGGTCATCGACGAGCAGTTGCGGCAAACCCGGGATCGATTCGAGGTCGGTGAGGTTACTCGAACTGACGTCGCGCAGGCGGAATCGCGTCTGGCTTTGGCAAGATCGCAGGCCAGCCTCGCCGAGGCAAACCTTCGGACGAGCATCGCCACCTACCGGCAGGTCATTGGGGTCGAGCCACGCCAGCTCGCACCGGGGCGGCCGGTTGACCGGCTGCTTCCTCGCACTCTCGAGGCGGCCTTGCAGATCGGGCTGAAGGAGCACCCGGCCATTCACGCAGCTCTCCATGGGGTCGATGTAGCGGAGTTGCAGGTTCGGATCACGGAGGGAGAACTCGCTCCGCAGCTCGGGCTTACCGGGACGTTCGCTCGGCGCTACGACTCGCAGATTCCCGGCGACGAGCGGACAGCTGCCTCCGTTGTCGCTCGATTGACCGTGCCGATCTACCAGGGTGGCGACGTCCATGCCCGGACGCGGCAGGACAAGGAAACTGTCGGCCAAAGGCGCCTCGAGGCCGATTCGGTCAGGGACCAAGTTCGGGCCGCCGTGATCTCCTCCTGGGGGCAGCTCGAAGCTGCCCGTGCGCAGATAATTGCAGCTCAGGCCCAGGTTGACGCCAGCGAGACCGCTTTGAATGGCGTGCGGGAAGAGGCACGCGTCGGGCAGCGGACGACGCTCGATGTCCTGAACGCGCAGCAGGAGTTGCTCAACGCCCGGGTGAATCTCATCACGGCCCAGCGCGACCGGGTCGTCGCGTCTTATGCCGTGGTGCAGTCGACCGGACGCCTCTCGTCGCGCAGCATCGGCCTGAATGTCGAACAATACAGCCCGAAGCTTCACTACGACCAAGTCAAGGATCTCTGGTTCGGACTGACGACGCCGGAAGGCAAGTAAAGAAACCCGTGCATGGCCACCGGCAGCGCTCCGCTCAGCTTGCCTCCGCCGCGACCCGTGAACTACTCCTACGACATCGAGAGACTGCAATTCCGGGTTCCGGGGCCGGCGTGGTGAGCATGAGTTCAGCGAGTGCGAAGATTCAGGAACCGTCCATGGAGGAGATTTTAGCCTCCATCCGGCGGATCATCGCCGACGATCAGGATAGCGGACGCACCGACAAGCCGGCAGAGCTGGATGGGCCATCCCAGGACGCGAGCGACGTGCTGGACTTGGCCGAGCTCGATGCCGCAGCTGGCTCCCACGGGGCGGACCTCGATCTCCCGGAGCAGGATGTTTCGTTCCGCGTCGATGACGCCGGTATCGGCGCACCCAAGGCGGATATCGCCCCCCCGCCGGAGGCTCCGGCCAAGCAGGATTTCGGATCGGGGCTGTTGTCGCCGGCCGTCGACAGCACGGTGTCGCAGGCATTCGGGCTCCTATCCTCGACCATCTCGAACCAAAGCTTCTCCTCGACGCTCCTGAGCTCCAATCCGCGGACCCTGGAAGATCTCGTGGGCGACCTCCTTCGCCCGCTGCTCAAGGCTTGGCTCGACGAGCACCTCCCGCCTCTCGTCGAGCGCCTCGTCAGATCGGAGATCGAACGAGTGGCGCGCGGCGGGCGCTGACGCCGCCATTCGGCCCGCTTCCGCACGACCGCGCCCCCGACGCCGCCGGACGTCGAGAGGTCCCTGCGGGACATCGAGACTCGCGCGTCCGAGTTGACTTGCCGCGATCAGTTCGATTTTTAGCCCGCACGACTGCCGGCCCGGACCGGCTCAACCGCGGTTTTACCCATGATGGACAAGAGCTTCGACCCTGCCGCCGTGGAGGCGCGCATTGCAGCCCGCTGGGACGAGGCGCAGGCTTTCAAGGCGGGGCGCGAGGACCGGAAGAACGCCAAGCCCTATTCGATCGTCATCCCGCCGCCGAATATCACTGGCTCGCTCCACATGGGGCACGCGCTCAACAACACGCTGCAGGACATCCTCTGCCGGTTCGAGCGCATGCGAGGGCGCGACGTCCTCTGGCAGCCGGGCACGGATCACGCCGGCATCGCCACGCAGATGGTCGTCGAGAGGAAGCTCGCTGTGCAACAGATCGACCGGCGAAGCCTCGGGCGCGAGGAGTTCGTCCGCCGTGTCTGGGAATGGAAAGCCGAGTCCGGAGGCAACATCCAGCGCCAGCTAAGGCGCCTCGGCGCATCCTGTGACTGGTCCCGCGAACGGTTCACCATGGACGAAGGGCTTTCGCGAGCCGTTCTGAAGGTGTTCGTCGACCTCCATGCCGAGGGCCTGATTTACAGGGACAAGCGGCTCGTCAACTGGGATCCCAAGTTCCAGACGGCCATTTCCGATCTCGAGGTGCAGCAGATCGAACTGAAGGGACACCTCTGGCACATTCGCTATCCCATCGCGGGCTCCGCCGATCGCACCATCACCGTTGCGACCACGCGGCCCGAAACGATGCTGGGCGACATTGCCGTTGCGGTGCATCCGGACGACGAGCGCTATCGCGATCTCATCGGGCGCCACGCGATTCTGCCGCTCGTCGGACGCCGGATCCCGATCGTCGCCGACACTTACTCCGACCCGGAGAAGGGTACCGGCGCCGTGAAGATTACGCCGGCCCACGACTTCAATGACTTCGAGGTCGGGCGGCGCCATAATCTCCCGCTGATCAATGTCCTGGGTCGGGAGGGCGAGATCCTGGTGGCCGGAAACGAGGCATTCCTCGCGGATGTCCCGCCTTCGGAAATTCTCGACGGCGTGCTCGCCCTCCACGGCAGCGATCGTTTCGATGCGCGCAAGAAGGTCGTCGAAATGCTCGAGGCGCAGGGAGCGCTCGCCGAGATCGAGCCGCACACGCATGCGGTGCCGCATGGCGATCGTTCTGGCGCGGTGATCGAGCCCTATCTCACCGACCAGTGGTACGTGAACGTCAAGCCACTGGCCGAGCGCGCCCTCGCTGCCGTCAGAGGTGGCAAGACCCGCTTCGTACCGGAGAATTGGGAGAAGACCTATTTCCAGTGGCTCGAGAATATCGAGCCCTGGTGCATTTCCCGTCAGCTCTGGTGGGGGCACCAGATTCCCGCCTGGTATGACGAAAGTGGGAATGTCTTCGTCGCCACCAGTGAGGATGATGCGCACCGGCAGGCCCGGGAAAAGCATGGGCACGACGTCAAGCTGGTCCGCGACGAGGATGTGCTCGACACCTGGTTCTCCTCTGCTCTGTGGCCGTTCTCGACCTTGGGCTGGCCCGAGCAAACCCCGGAACTCGCGCGCTACTATCCAACCAACACGCTCGTCACCGGCTTCGACATCATCTTCTTTTGGGTTGCCCGCATGATGATGATGGGCATCCATTTCATGAAGGAGGTCCCGTTCGACACGGTCTACATCCATGCGCTCGTCCGGGACGAGAAGGGCGCGAAGATGTCCAAGTCGAAAGGCAACGTCATCGACCCGCTCGATCTCATCGATCATTACGGCGCCGATGCGCTGCGGATGACTCTTGCAGCGATGGCTGCACAGGGCCGTGACATCAAGTTGTCGGTGCAGCGGGTCGAAGGATACCGGAACTTCGCGACCAAGATCTGGAATGCTGCCCGCTTTGCGGAGATGAACGGCTGCCGGCGCGTGCAAGCTTTCGATCCTGCATCGGCCCAGGAAACCCTGAATCGCTGGGCTCTCGGTGAATGCGCGCGAGCCGTCGCCGAGGTTACGGCCGGAATCGAGACATACCGGTTCAACGAAGCGGCGCTTGCGGCCTACCGCTTCGTCTGGAACGTGTTCTGCGACTGGATGCTCGAACTCGCCAAGCCTATTCTCCAGGGGCCGGACAGCGCTGCCAAGGACGAGACACGAGCCGTCATTGCTTTCATCCTCGACGAGATCTGCAAGCTCCTCCATCCATTCATGCCCTTCCTGACCGAGGAACTCTGGGCGATTACGGGTGAAGAGGGGCCTGCGCGCACGAGCGTTCTCGCCCTGGCGCCCTGGACCGAGACGACCGGAGCGATCGAAGAAGCCGCCGAGGCGGAGATCGGGTGGGTGGTCGACCTCGTGACGGAGATTCGCTCGGCCCGGTCGGAGACCAACGTACCGGCCGGGGCACAGATTCCGCTCGTTCTCCTGTCGCCATCGAACGAGGTCCGTGAACGGCTGGAGCGCAACGATGAGACGATCCGGCGGCTCGCCCGCCTTTCGGAGATCACCATTGCCGCTGCGCCTCCGCCTTACGCCGTGCAATTGATCGTGCGCGGTGAGGTCGCGGCTCTCCCGCTCGCCGGAGTTGTCGACCTCGCGGCAGAGCGTGTTCGCCTCAACAAGGAGAGCGCCAAGCTCGAAGGCGAGATCGCAAAGATCGATGCGAAACTCGGCAATGCCGATTTCCTGAATCGCGCGCCCGAGGAAGTCATCGACGAACAGCGCGAGCGGCGCGAGAATGCCTTGTCACGTCGAACGAAGATCACGGAAGCGCTCACCCGTCTGAGTGGCGTCTAGAGGCTGCCATGGGCCTTGGCTCATCGATCGCGACCAGGCAGATTGTTAGGCTCGTCTGAGCGCGAGCCAAAGGATTTCAACGGCTTGGGTGCAGACGGATAAGTTGCGCTAGGGAGAGAACAGGCGATGCTCGGGTCCGTTCTGATTGCGAATCGCGGCGAGATCGCCTGCCGGATCATCAAGACCGCGCGCCGGCTGGGCTTGCGGACAATCGCGGTCTACTCCGAGGCCGATGCACGCTCCTTTTTCGTCAGGTTGGCGGATGAGGCGCATCTGATCGGTCCGGCTCCTGCGCAGCAGAGCTATCTCCGGATCGACACGATTATCGACGTGGCCCGGCGGACCGGAGCCGAGTGCATTCACCCCGGGTATGGCTTCCTCTCGGAGCGAGCCGAGTTTGCCGAGGCATGCGCAGCGAACGGAATCGTCTTCGTTGGGCCACCGCCGGCGGCGATACGGGCGATGGGCTTGAAGGATGCCGCCAAGGCCCTTGTGCAGAAGGCCGGTGTGCCAGTCGTCCCAGGATACCACGGAATGCGCCAGGAGCCGGATTTCCTGCGGCAGAAGGCCTATGAAATCGGGTATCCGGTTCTCATTAAGGCGGTCGCCGGCGGTGGCGGCAAAGGCATGAAGCGCGTCGACCGCGTTGCCGAATTCGAGGCGGCTTTGGCAAGCGCGCAGCGCGAGGCCACTGGCGCGTTCGGCGACCCGCGCGTTCTCGTCGAGAAATACATTCTCGCCCCCCGGCATATCGAGATCCAGGTCTTCGCCGACAGTCATGGCCATATCGTGCACCTGTTCGAGCGCGACTGCTCCCTGCAGCGGCGGCACCAGAAGGTCATCGAAGAGGCCCCTGCGCCGGGGATGACGGAGGAGATGCGGCGCGCCATGGGGGCTGCGGCTGTCGAAGCTGCGCGCGCGGTTGGTTATGTCGGAGCTGGAACGGTCGAGTTCATCGTAGACGCTCGTGAGGGCCTGCGTCCCGATCGCTTCTACTTCATGGAAATGAACACGCGGCTGCAGGTCGAGCATCCTGTAACGGAAGCAATCACCAGTCTTGACCTGGTGGAACTGCAACTTCGCGTCGCCTCGGGCGAGGCCCTGCCGTTCAGCCAGGATGATCTTCGGATCGACGGCCATGCCGTGGAGGCGCGTGTCTACGCGGAGGATCCCGAGCGCGAGTTTTTACCATCGACCGGGAAACTTTGGGCTCTGAGGCTGCCGAGCGGGGAGGGAATCCGTGTCGACACCGGCGTCGAGGCGGGAGGAGAGGTCACGCCGTTCTACGACCCGATGATTGCAAAGATCATCGCGCGTGGAAGCGATCGTGGTGAGGCGCTTCAACGACTCGCGCGTGCGCTCGGCGATACGATCGTGGCTGGACCGAAAAGCAATGTCGGGTTTCTGAAGAGGCTCTGCCAGGAAGAGGAATTTGCCCGCGGTGTCTTCGATACGGGCTACATCGACCAGAATCTTGCCAAGCTCGGAGCAGTGCCTCAGCCGCCATCGCCGAATGCGATCCGCACAGGCGCTCTGCATCTCCTGAAAAGGAATATGGAGAAGCTCCGTTCATCATTGCCATCCGACGCGGCGAGAGACCCGTGGAACGCCAATGACGCTTTCCAGCTCGTAGGCCAGCGTCACTTTTCACTCCCGGTTGTCACTGACGGTGAGGCAGCAACGCTGATCGTCGAGTGGCATGACGAACAGCCTCTCGTGCAGGGTTCGAATGCAACGGATCCGGATCGGAATCAGGTGATCCCGGCGGACGGTGCAGTTCTCGTGCTCGACCAGGGACGTCAGACGCGCGTCGCCCTGTACGATCCGTTCGACGTGGATCTCGAACATCTCGATGAGGGTGGGACCGTCCGCGCGCCAATGCACGGAAAGCTCGTGGCGCAGTTTGTCTCGGTGGGGGATCGGGTCGCGAAAGGGCAACGGCTCGCCATCATGGAGGCCATGAAAATGGAGCACGCTCTCGTTGCCCCCGTTGCGGGTGATATAGTCGAGGTCTCCGCAGTCGCTGGAGCGCAGGTCGAGGAGGGGGCCCGGCTGTTTACGATCCAAGCCGAGGGCGAACCGGCCTAGCAGGCCGCGTGGTATTTTAGCCGCGTCGGTTCGTGCCGTTTACGATCCATCAATATCGTGCTTCTCCTCAATCATGACCCTCCATCTGCTGAAGCTCTGTGTCGGCTGTGAGTCGATCAGCGATCTCAAGGATTGGATTGAGGAGAACCGGCTCCATCATCACCGGATGGGTCGCGTTTACGAACAGACGCACACGACACGAATGTTACCGAGGAAGTGTGCGGATCTCCTGGATGGTGGATCGCTCTACTGGGTGATCAAGGGCCAGGTTAGCTGCCGGCAGCCACTCCTCGACATCCGACCATTTACCGACGCTGGCGGAATCGGGCGGTGTCACCTCGTGCTCGATTCGGCAGTGATCCCGGTCGAGCCTCGTCCCTGCCGGCCGTTCCAGGGTTGGCGCTATCTCCAGCCGTCCGATGCCCCCCGAGACCTAAATTCGGAGCATGACGGACTTGCACAAATGCCCGAAGCACTCCGTCGCGAGCTTGCGGAGCTGGGCCTTCTCTGATCGTCAAGCGTTACCGACTCTGTCCCTGCGCTGAGGTAAGCGGAACCGGGTGGCTCGGGTACGCATTGGCTCGATGTATCAGTTGAGTGGAGGTGGCGATGCTCCTGGCAGCATCCGAGGGTCGGCACTGGCGTTACGAGGTATGCGAACATTCAGACGGATACCTCGTTCAGATGCGCGATCTGGAAACCGGCACCCTTGACGAGGATTTCTCAACCATCTTTCGCACGATGCCGGTGGCGTTCGCTTATGCTGAACTTTCAGCCGCTCTCGAGCGCCGAGCCTCAGCTGAACTCGAAGCCAGCGACAGCGCCGAAATCGAGAACGAGTCCGATATCGTTGCCAGTGAAAGAGCATTTGTCTCGCTGAGCCATCGGCTCGGCGATTTGGGTGTAAACGGTATTTCAGCCAAGGCGTGGGAGCGCGAGCGAGAAAGCCTTCCTGTACGCCGGCTCCACTGATCGAAAAAAGCCGTCCGCGGTCGGGGCACCTTCCGGCAGTCCTGACAGGCGTTTACATCTTTGATCCAAGGGCCCACATCTGCCCTTGGAGAGAGAATGTCGCGCAAGACGGATGTCACCGCGACCGGGCAATCCGGCGCGATCGATCGCTTCCTGGAGGACGCCAAGCGCGTTGCGGTCTCTGATGCCGCGGCGCGGCTCATCTTTGCCCTCGACGCGACGATGAGCCGCCAGCCGACGTGGGATCTCGCAACCCATCTCCAAGCCGCCATGTTCGACGCGGTCGGTGAGGTTGGCGGCCTCACGATCCAACTCGTCTACTTCCGCGGTTTCGGCGAGTGCCGCGCCTCGCGGTGGGTGGCGGACGGGCGCGCCCTGCGCGACCTCATGTGCCGTATCCGGTGCCAAGGCGGCAAAACTCAGATAGGCCGGGTCCTGCGCCATGTGCGCAGCGCAGCCGAATCAGGGCCACTGCGGGTCATGGTGTTCGTGGGCGACGCCATGGAGGAGTCCATCGACGAGCTCTGCGCGGTTGCCGGGGAACTCGGTATCCTGGGCGTCAAGGCTTTCATGTTCCAGGAGGGGCCTGATCGTAGGGCGGAGCTGGCGTTTCGGGAAATCGCTCGAATCACGGGGGGCGCCTATGAGCGGTTCGACCACAAGGCGCCTGAGCGCCTCGTCGGACTGCTGCGTGCCGCGGCAACCTATGCGAGCCAGGGCACGGACGGTCTGATCCGGCTCGCCGCCCGCGAACCGGAGGCAAGGGCGCTTCTCACGTCGCTCCGTGGAGCGTCCTCATGAGCCTGATGTACGGTATCGCCGCGGTTCTCGCACTGTGGTGGCTCAGCACCGTGTTTGCCCGCGCGGACGTCCGTGCCGTGGCTAAAGCGGGAAAGATGATTGCTGGCATCCTCAGCCTAGGCGCGGCTGTCCTTCTGGGTGCGAGGGGCCGGATCGACATGGCCCTCCTCCTGGGGGGAATTGGGGCATCCCTCCTGGGCTGGAGCAGGATGCGATTGCCGGGAGGAGGTTCGAGAATGCCGGGCATCTCGCGAGTCCGCTCGGCTCTGATCGAGATGGAGTTGGATCACGGTACGGGTGCGATGGATGGAACCGTACTGGCGGGCCAGCATGCCGGAAAGCGCCTGAATCAGCTCGACAAGAGCGGAATCATCAGCCTCGTCGAGGAATGCCGAGCGACGGATCCCGATGGTCTCCGCTTGCTAGAGGCTTATCTCGACCGCCGGTTTGCCGGCTGGCGTGAACACGCTCAAAGCGATGGCGACGCGCGGACGGGAGCGGGCACGCAAGCGGGCGCAATGACCGATCAGGAGGCCTATCAGATCCTGGGACTTGAGCCGGGCGCGGGCGCCGATGACATCAGGCGCGCTCACCGGACGCTGATGAAGAAATTGCATCCCGACCAGGGCGGGACGACGTATCTCGCGGCTCGCGTAAACGAGGCCAAGGAGATCTTGCTGAGCCGGCATCGCTGATACTCCACGCGCGACACGGACAACCTGAGGACAAGGAGCGATCCGAAGGAGGCCGCTCCCGGCGCAGATCCCGGAGAGTGAAAAACGGCTCTCCGACGGGCTCGTGCTGAGCGACAAGCCAAAATGCGGGATCCACCTGATCGAGATTGATCCCGCACTGGCCGGAGAAGCCTCAGCTCCGGGTTGCGAAGCAGGCAAACCCACTCCGTTTCAGAGCCTTGCAGGCCTTCTGTGCCTCGTCCGCCCCTTCAAAGCCGGAGAAGCGAGCGCGGAAGAGCGTTGTCCCGGACTTGGACACCTTCTCCGTGAAGGGCTCGACACCCGTGAGGGCACGCCCCAGTCGCGAACGTGCGGATTCCAGGATGGCTTTGGCCTTGTCCTCGTCATCCGTCGCGCCGAGCTGAATGACCCAGCCCGACGGAGTGGCGCGAGGGGCCTCACGCTTCGCCTGCGGGGCAGCGGGGGAAGGCGGAGCAGGAGGGGGAGGGGCCGGCAGCCTGTCGTCGAATTTGCCGGTCGAACCGACCGGGCGTGTCGCGGGCTCCGAATCCTCTACCGCTGCATACGCGTGAGCCGAGAGAGGCAGCGGCTGCGCACCGGCCTTCCACCGCAGGGGTTTAGATACCGGCGTGGTCGTGGAGGTCGCACCCGCGGCCGACGCAACCACGGGCCGGAGCGAGTTGAGATCGAGCGGCTTGCGCGGCTCGGCCGCAGCCCTGGACGGAGACGTTGCGGCCGTGGTCTCGACGTTCAGGTCACGGCGCGACGCGGCATCAGCCACAGCGACCGGACGAGGGCCCTCACCGACGAGAGGCGCCGTACGAGCACCCGCATAGGCCTTCGGCAGATTGGACTCGACCAGGGACGCCATGATCCGATCCCGGCTCGGGCCAGAGCGCCCTCCTAGCACGACGGCGACGATATGTCGGGTTTCGGTGCGGGCGTTCGTCATCAGGTTGAAGCCGGAGGCCCGGGTGAAACCCGTCTTGATGCCATCCACGCCTTCGACTCGTCCCAGGAGCTTGTTGTGATTGGCGTAACGCGCTCCCCCGAATTCAAATACCCGGGTCTGGAAATACGAGTAGTATTTGGGGAACCGGTCCTGGATCGCCCGCGCGAGGGTGGTCAGGTCGCGCGCAGTCGTGACCTGCTCCGGGTTGGGGAGACCTGATGCGTTGCGGAATGTGGTCCGGCTCATCCCGAGGGAGCGGGCGCGGCGAGTCATCTGCTCGGCGAACGCGTCCTCGGATACCGCTAGGTTCTCGGCGATTACAACCGCTGCGTCATTTGCGGACTTCGTGACGAGCGCTTTGATGACGTCCTCGACAGCGATGGACGAACCCGCCCGCAACCCGAGCTTTGAAGGCGCTTGAGCTGCCGCGTTCGCGGAAACCTGGAGCCGGCTGTCGAGCGAGAGCTTTCCACGCTCCAACTGCTCGAACAAAAGGTACAGCGTCATAACCTTAGTGACCGAGGCCGGGTGCCGCAGGGCATCCTCGTTTTCCGCATGGAGGACCCGCCCCGTCTTGGCGTCCACGACCATAGCCGCGTAGGGTGGATTGTATCCGCCGCCGGCAGCTTTCTTGCGCCTGGCGGCCTCGGCTGGACTGGGGAGTGCAACTGCAACAGTTGCGAAAATTCCGCAAATGGCGCTGATGGCGAGAGTTCTACGTCCCGAAACACAGCCGAGATTCATTACGCAACCGTCCCTGATGCAACATTCTCGGATGGCGCCGGCGCTCTGCTCCCAAGCGTGGCCGGCGCAACACATGGGCTGACGCTAGGAGTTTGCGGTTACGAGTCGGTTAAGGCCTGGCTCCCGGCACGCGAGATCGGGTTATGTTGCACTGCACAAATTTCTTGACAGATTTTGTGCAGTGCACCTATAAGGCGTGGTCTGTCGATTTTCGGCGGGGATTCAATCAGGAGCGGCGGTGCGACCGCCGAGCAAGCCATGATTCAGCAGTTCGACCAGTTCCAGAAATTCGGCCAGGATAACATGGACGCGGCCATGAAGACCTTCGGGGCCGTCACGAAGGGTGCGCAGACCATCGCCGTCGAGGCGGCCGAGTACGCCCGGAAGAGTTTCGAGCAGGGCACGGCGACCGTCGAGAAGCTCGTTGGCGCGAAGACCCTCGACAAGGCTGTCGAAATCCAGACGGAATTCCTGAAGAACTCCTATGAGGGCTTCGTTGCCCAGACGACAAAGATGGGCGAGCTCTATGCCGCCGTCGCCAAGGATGCTTTCAGGCCCTTCGAGACGATCGTCACCAAGGCCCCTGCGAAGTAAGCCGCTTCGTCCAAAGTTGTGTTGCGTCCGAGGCGCCGGCGACCAGCCGGCGCCTTTTTTCGTTCTGGCGATCCCTTCACAAACCCTTGCCGATCCGGTGTTGCGACGTTCCGCCCTTCCTCCCGTCCACCGGCCCGCGACGCCGTGAACATGGACGCTTGATCTGGAAGCCCACCTGGGCAGACTATACATTCAGTTTGGGTGGCGGGCTCGCATCGGTGCATTCCGGAGCGGGACTGCATAAGGTCCGGACGGGGTTTATCGATACGACATGGTGCCGACGATTGATGGCCGCTGGCTTTGCTCGGTGACAGCCGCTTTGCATGCCGCCGGGACGGGGTCGGCCGGTGGCGATGATGACGGCCGTGCCGGCACAGCGATCATCGCGAAGACTAAGCCTCGGACGAAACGACCGAACCTTTACCGCGTTCTCCTGCTGAACGACGACTACACCCCCATGGAGTTCGTCGTTCATGTCCTGGAGCGCTTCTTCAACAAGAACCGTGAAGATGCGACGCGCATCATGTTGCACGTGCACCAGAACGGCGTCGGGGAGTGCGGCGTATTTACCTACGAGGTGGCCGAGACCAAGGTCACGCAAGTTATGGACTTCGCCCGGAAGCACCAGCACCCGCTGCAGTGCGTGATGGAGAAGAAGTAGGCATCGGCAGAGGTCCCGGGACGCGGAATTCGGGCTCTTGGGAACTTTGCGCTAATATTAAAGATCGGGATGCGGTCCTGCTGCGGATCGCGTCCGGACCCTGGAAGGACACCGAACCCTTGCCGAGTTTCTCTCGCAGTCTAGAACAAGCTCTTCACCGTGCTCTCGCCCTGGCAGGGGAGCGGCGGCATGAATACGCGACCCTGGAGCATCTTCTGCTCGCCCTGGTCGACGATCAGGATGCGGCTGCGGTCATGCGGGCCTGCAACGTCGATCTCGACGTCCTGCGTCGGAACCTGGTCGAGTACGTCGATACCGAACTTGCCAATCTCGTTGCCGACGGGCGCCAGGATTCCAAGCCGACCGCTGGCTTTCAGCGCGTAATCCAGCGAGCGGTGATCCATGTCCAGTCATCCGGACGGGAGGAGGTGACCGGAGCCAACGTGCTCGTGGCGATCTTCGCCGAGCGCGAGAGCCACGCCGCGTATTTCCTGCAGGAACAGGACATGACCCGTTACGACGCGGTCAATTACATCAGTCACGGAATCGCGAAGCGGCCCGGCCTCTCGGAGAGTAGGCCTCCTCGTGGTTCCGAGGAAGAGTCGAACGAGCGTCCGACCGGCGACGACAACGAAGGTCGCCCGAAGAAAAAGGGCGATGCACTAGAGGCTTACTGCATAAACCTCAACAAGAAGGCTAAGGACGGCAAGATCGACCCGCTGATTGGGCGTGAGGCCGAGGTCGAGCGTACGATCCAGGTCCTGTGCCGCCGGCAAAAGAACAATCCTCTCCTGGTTGGGGACCCGGGCGTCGGGAAAACCGCGATCGCGGAGGGATTGGCCCGGAAGATCGTGCAGAACGAAGTTCCGGAAGTGCTCGCCAACGCGACGGTGTTTGCGCTCGACATGGGCACTCTGCTCGCCGGGACGCGCTACCGTGGAGATTTCGAGGAACGGCTGAAGCAGGTCATCAAGGAGATCGAGGCCCACCCGAAAGCCATCATGTTCATCGACGAGATCCATACGGTGATCGGCGCCGGTGCGACTTCCGGCGGCGCCATGGACGCGTCGAACCTGCTGAAGCCGGCTCTGGCTCAGGGCACCCTGCGCTGCATCGGGTCTACGACCTACAAGGAGTACCGGCAGTATTTCGAGAAGGATCGGGCTCTCGTCCGGCGCTTCCAGAAGATCGACGTGAACGAGCCATCGGTGCCCGACACGATCGAGATCATCAAAGGTCTCAAGCCCTATTTCGAGGAGTTCCACAAGCTCCGCTACACGAACGATGCCGTGAAGGCCGCCGTGGAATTGTCGGCTCGCTATATCCACGACCGCAAGCTCCCGGACAAGGCGATCGACGTCATCGACGAGACCGGCGCATCGCAGATGCTCGTGCCGGAAGGCCGCCGCAAGAAGACGATCGGCGTGAAGGAGATCGAGGCGACGGTCGCGACGATGGCTCGCATCCCGCCCAAGACCGTCTCCAAGGACGACGCCGAGGTGCTGTCGAATCTCCAGTCGACGCTCAAACGTGTCGTCTACGGGCAAGACAAGGCGATCGAAGCCCTCACGGCCGCGATCAAGCTCTCCCGGGCCGGCCTGCGTGATGCGGAAAAGCCGATCGGATCATACCTCTTTGCGGGCCCGACAGGCGTCGGAAAGACCGAGGTCGCGAAGCAACTCGCGGCGAGCCTCGGAGTCGAGCTGCTTCGCTTCGACATGTCAGAATACATGGAGCGCCATACGGTCAGCCGCTTGATTGGTGCCCCTCCGGGCTATGTCGGCTTCGACCAGGGAGGCCTTCTGACCGACGGCGTCGATCAGCATCCGCATTGCGTGCTCCTTCTCGACGAAATCGAGAAGGCCCATCCGGATCTGTTCAACATTCTGTTGCAGATCATGGACCATGGGAAACTGACCGACCACAACGGCAAGCAGGTCGACTTCCGGAACGTGATCATCATCATGACCACGAACGCTGGAGCCGCAGACCTCGTCCGCCCGGCATTCGGGTTCACCAGGGCCAAGCGCGAAGGGGACGATACTGAGGCGATCAACCGCCTGTTTGCTCCGGAGTTCCGGAACCGCCTCGATGCGGTGATCTCCTTCGGCCATCTCCCGAAGGAGGTGGTGCAGCAGGTCGTCGACAAGTTTGTGCTGCAGCTCGAAGCGCAGCTCGCGGACCGCAACGTCACGATCGAGCTCACGGACGAGGCACGGGAATGGCTTGTTGAGCACGGCTACGACGAGGCCATGGGTGCCCGGCCAATGGCCCGCCTCATCCAGACCACCATCAAGACGCCCTTGGCCGACGACGTTCTGTTCGGACGCCTCAAGGCGGGTGGTGCTGTGCGTGTGATTGTGCAGACCGATGAGGCCGGCACGAAGACGCTCGGCTTCGAATACCCGGAAGGGCCGATCGTCCCGAAGCAGGAAAAGGACGTGAGTGAGGTCGCCCGCAAGCGGTCCCGCCCGAAAGCGAACCGCTACGGGAAATCCCGCAAGTCCGTGAAGCCGACGAAACCGAAAGGACCCGGCGGGTCCGGCGGAGGGGGCGTCCGAACGGTTCCCAAGGTTCCGTTGGTGCGTGCATGAGCCTCGAAATTCAAGAACTTGCGCCGCAGGCTACCAAGCAGCCTGCGGCAAGCTCGACACGCCGCAGCCGGCGCGAGGAGCGCTGGGCGCGTCGCCGTCGCCGGATGTGGTTCGAAGAGGCGATAGGCTGGGTTCTCGTGCCGCTCATCCTTCTAGGATGCTATTGGATGCTCGATACGGGGCTCAACGCCCTCGGCACATCCATTCCGGCAGTGGTGGCCGGGCTCCGCGAGATTGCGTCGGCCTTCTGAGGCCGCTCACGTCTCCGTCCGCTTGAAGGGACCTGTGGCGTCGAGTTCTTGCGTGATGGCGAGAACCGCTTGCCGCTCGCGTTCAAGATGGGCAGCGACGGCCCGCCGGAAGGACAGGTCCCCAATCGAGTGGCTCGAGTGTGTCAGCACGGGCCGGTATCCCCGCGCCAGCTTGTGCTCGCCTTGGGCTCCTGCTTCGACGCGCGTGAGCCCACGGGCAATCGCGAAATCGATCGCCTGATAATAGCAAAGCTCGAAGTGAAGGAAGGGGTGATCCTCGATGCACCCCCAGTTGCGCCCGAACAGGTGGCTGCGGCCAATAAAGTTGATCGCGCCCGCAACGTAGCGGCCGGCCCGTTTGGCCAGGACCAGGAGAACTCGTTCGCTCATTCGATCTCCGATGAGCGAAAAGAATCGCCGGTTCAGGTAGGGACGACCCCATTTGCGAGACCCGGTATCCTGATAAAAAGTGAAGAAGGCGTCCCAGTGCTTCTCCGTGATGTCTGAACCGGTAAGCCAATCGACGGTGATCCCATCGGCCAGCGCTTCCCGCCGTTCGCGACGGATCGCCTTTCGCTTTCGGGAGGCGAGGGCGCCGAGGAAGTCATCAAACGAGTCGTATCCCTCGTTGATCCAGTGGAACTGCTGGTCCGTTCGAGGGAGGTAGCCCGCCTCTACCAGGGCCTGAGACTCCTTTCCCGTGAGGAATGTCACATGGGCGGACGACGCGCCCATCTGGTGGCGAAGGGCTTCGATACCTGAGACGAGGTGGCGCCAAGCCGATTCTCGATCTGAATGGCCCACGAGAAGGCGTGGCCCGGTGACGGGGGTGAATGGCACGCAAATCTGGAGCTTGGGGTAATAACTCCCCCCCGCGCGCCTGTAGGCATCGGCCCACGCATGGTCGAACACGTATTCGCCCATAGAGTGGGACTTCAGGTAGCACGGCGCGGCAGCCGCAAGGGTTCCGGATGCATCCTCGACCAGGATGTGTATCGGCTGCCAGCCGCTCCTCTCGCCGACGCAGCCGGATTCCTCCAGGATCGAGAGAAACGCGTGCTCGACGAAGGGATTGGAGGGATCCTCGCCAGGGAGATGCTCTGCGGCAGCCTGTGCGCAGGCATCCCAGTCCCCTGAAGGAACCGCCTTCAGGGATGTCGCAACCTTTACAGTGAACCGGGACTGTTGGGAGGGGCCCGGGTCCGGAATCCGGCTCATGGCACCTTCAAATGAGGTGAGGGCTGTTGATCCAACGGAGGAGAGTCGTCCGGCCAATCAGCAAATTCCACGCGGATATCTCTCGTGGCGCTACTCGCTAGATAGGAGTTTTCTGGTCCGGAACGACGATACGCGCGGTCGCACTCATGGGATGAAGCCTTCGAAGACCATCTGGTCCGCGTGCTGAGCCGCGCGTAGCCGGTCTTCTGGCGTACGCACCGTCCATGTCATGACGGGGATACCGCCGAGGAGGCGCGAGAGGTAGGGCGCCGCAGCCGGCAAGTCCTTCACATGCCAAGAGATGAATTGCGGCCGCGTTCGGTCGAAATGCAAGAGATTGGCGAGTTCGTATTTTAGATCCGCGCTCAATCGGTTGTAGGTCGGGTGAGAATAGTGGCACTCGGCAACAATGCCGCGGAGGATGCTGGGGGCCTGCTCGCGCAGATGCGCCACCACATCGGGGTCGAAGGACTTCACGGCAACCGGCCCGTCATACTCGTCGAGGATGCGACAGACGGCGTCGGTCAATCTCATATCTGCCGCGAACTCGCTCTTGATTTCGACGATCAGCGGAACCGCACCGCCAATCTCCTGGAGCAATTCGCGTAGGGTCGGGATCCGATCCTCCCGCGAATCGGTGATCCGGGTCGCCGACAGCGAGGCACTCGTGCGCTCTGAAACCGCTCCTCTCTCTCCAGTCAATCGATCGAGCGTGAAGTCGTGGAAGACCACGGCCTCACCATCCATCGAGCGTTGCACATCGCACTCGATCGCAAATCCTGCCGCTTTCGCGGCCCGTGCTGCGCTCAGCGTGTTTTCGACGATCCCGAGCGCGCGATCATGCAGTCCGCGATGGGCGATCGGCTTGGCAGTAAGCCAGGACGGAGCACTCATGCGACTTCGAACATGGCTTCGACCTCGACGACGGCGTTCAGCGGCAATGCAGCCACGCCGATCGTCGAACGCGCGTGACGCCCACGATCACCGAACACCTGAACCATGAGGTCCGATGCCCCGTTCATGACGGGTGCCAGTGCGGCGAATGACGGAACGGCATTGATAAAGCCGCCCAGCCTGACACAGCGAGCCACCGCATCGAGATCCCCCACGGCTGCCTTGAGCTGAGCAATGACGTTTATCGCGCACAGGCGTGCCGCGGACTGCGCCGCGTCGGGCGTCACCTCGGCGCCGATCTTGCCCCGATGCTCGTCGGACAGCTTACCGTCAGAACCGAGGCAGAGCTGACCCGAGATCACGACGAGATTACCCGTCCGAACGAAAGGCACGTAGTTTGCCACCGGGGCCGCAGGCTCCGGGAGCGTGATACCGAGATTCCTGAGAGCTTGCTCGACGGCACTCATCGCCTGTGATCTCCGATAGGGTAGGTCGTTCCAACTGGTGAGGTTTATCACTCCCGCGATGGCCCGGTGGGGTATCCTACCCTCGACGTTTTGGGCCGCTCACGAGGACTCTTCGTTTCGGATATCTGACGGATGATTCCGGAGGAGGCAATCGCATCATCCGAACCGGCCGGCCGAAGCGACTGGAATGCGCATTCCATCCCTGGTTCCACCCTTCGAGCTCCTGCGCTATTCCTCCCGGCCGCAAAACGGAGCTTGTCCGACCGACAGGTGGCGCCTCCACCGGCGAGGGTAACCGGCCTTCCGATTGCGGGGCGGCATTCCGCCCTCTATCGTTCAACTGGCAGCCAGGAGTTATCATGCGCGTCGGCTTCGCCGTAGTCCTTGCCGGACTGGCCCTTGCGGTTGGACCCGAAGTGGTCGCACAGCCTACCCCGTCAGTGTTGCCGCTTGCGCCACATAGGGCCGTCTATGACCTGTCGCTGATGCGCAGCAACGGATCCCGGTCCGTTGATGCAGCGCGCGGACGGATCGCGCTGGAATTCGGCGGTGACGAGTGCGAAGGCTACACGACGAAATACCGTCAGGTCACGGTCCTAGATAGCAGCGAGTCCGGTGCCCGCACCCTCGACGTGCGAACGGCTACGTTCGAGGGTGCGAATGGCCGCACGCTCCGGTTCCGGACGGACTCGCGAATGCAAGATGGCGATGATGAGAAGGTGGATGGTGACGCGAGCCGCGAGAATGGAGTTCTCTCGGTTCGATTGCGCGAACCGAAGAAGGAAACGGTCAGCTTTTCTGGGGAACCGATCTTCCCGACCGAACACCTGAAGACCGTCATCGCAGCTGCGCGGGCAGGGCGATCCAACGTGATCGTCAAGGTGTATGACGGTTCCGACAACGGCATGAAGGTCTACGACACTCTGGCGCTCATTGGGCATCGGATCGAGCCCGGCTCGCGCCCGGGCATGGAGGAGCCGGCGCAAAAAGAGCCCCTCGCGAGCCTCCCACGGTGGCCTGTGACGATCAGCTACTTTACGACCGGAACAGGAGACCAAACACCGATTTATGTGATTTCCTTCGAACTCTATGAGAATGGCATCAGCCGGGCTCTGCGGATCGATTATGGTGACTTTGCATTGCGCGGCGATCTCCAGCAGCTCGAAGTCTCGGCCCCAAGTGACTGTCGACCCTGAGACTATCTGATCTAGAGGCTGCGCTGCCTGCAGGAATTTCCAGCGCCCTCCGGCACTACGAACTCGATAGAATTGCCCGGGCCTCGGCAATTCGGGCAGGATGCATTCCGATCCGGTCTGCAATATCGATCAGCAACGCCTCGTCCGAGGCCACATGATCGAGGACGGAAGCTAGAAACCCTGGGGAGGCGGCTGCTTGGCGGACGGTATCGGGGGTCAGGCCTGAGTCCAGCAGGAATCTCTCGAGTGCCTCTTGCCAAGCTGCGAGGGCACCCGTGACCTCGATGGCCATGGCAACTGCGTCAATCTGCGACATTTTCCGTTGTGAGATCATCGAATCGGTAGTTTGCACTTCGTCAAGAGGTTTCGACGTAAGCTTATCATCAAGGGAGTGGGCGTGCCCTGGCTATGATCGGCCGCCCAGGGACGATCCAATGACGAAGACCGTGCTCATCGTTGAGGACAACGAACTCAACATGAAGCTCTTCAACGACCTGTTGGAGGCGCATGGCTACCGAACCCTCAAGACGGGCCATGGAATCGAGGCCATGGAACTGGCCCGGGCCCACAAGCCCGACCTAATCCTCATGGACATCCAGCTCCCGGAGGTTTCGGGACTGGAGGTGACTCGCTGGCTGAAGCAGGACGAAGATCTGAAGTCGATTCCGGTAATCGCGGTGACGGCCTTCGCCATGAAAGGCGACGAGGAGCGCATCCGGGAGGGTGGCTGCGAAGCCTATCTCTCGAAGCCGATCTCGGTCTCGAAGTTTCTCTCAACCATCAAGACTTACCTCGACGCGGATCGGTCTTAGCGATGCAGATCGACGTGCTCATCGTCGGAAGCTCGTTTCGGACTGCCGGACGACTCGAGTCGACTCTCATGGAAGGGGGGCTGAGCACGGCGATCGCAACTCGCGAAGAAGACGCCATCGAGCTTTGCGAACGGATCCACGTGGGCATGATCGCCCTGCTGGCGGACCAGGATTGCTCGACGGCCCTTCGGCATTGCGTAGCATTGCGCTCTCTCGATCGGGGGCGGGTGGTGCCGATCCTGGCGATCACCTGCTCGCAGGAACCGTGGCAGGATCTGTCGCTCCTCGAAGCAGGATCGGACGATTGTATCAGTCTCCCGGACGAGACAGGGGCGCTCTGCCTCCGCGTGCGGCGTCTTTGCGAGATCGGACGTCTTCGCCTTGAAGGGTTCGAGCGGGCCTCGGGTCCGGCTCGGTGTGATTCCGGATCTCGGGCCGTCAGAATAGCTCTGTTGGACCCGGTCGCCGACAGGCGTCATGAGACGGCCTCGCTTCTCGCACCCTATTTCCTCTGCTCGCCGATCGACGGGCCGTCTATGCCCGAGCAGGCTATCGATACCGCGGACGTGATCCTCGTGGCGAGCTCAGGTCTGCACGGAGCACGGGGCTGTCTGCCACGATCGAATCCACAGGTCAGAGGTCGGAACAACCCGGGCCTGCTTGTCCTTACGGAAGCCGGCGAGGATCTGGAGGAGTACTGCCGGTTCAGTGGGGTGGACGATATGGTGACGAGACCGATCCGTCTGGCAGCAGCCCGAGCGCGCATCCGTTCTCTGGCCGAGATTCGCCTCATGTTGATGGAAAACAGGCAGAGACCTGCTAGCCCCATGCTCACGGCCGTCGACATGGTAACGCTAACCTCGACCGAAAGAAGACGAGCAGCGTGAGTCGCTTGCGCCGCTGCCCGCAAGAGCATAGGGTTCCAGGGCATCTTGAGGAAAGCGGCGCGCGAGATGCTCAGCCGGGTCGCCACGATCCGGCAAGTTTTCAATGCCCGACGGATGCTCAGGTCCGCCGCATCTCCTGGGTCGCCGTGGGCTAGGCCGAGCTGGGGGCGGTCCGTGGCCTCCTCATTGCCGTCCCCAGCCGGCCACCGCTCCCGGCGACCAACGCTCCACCCAGTTCTATCGGCGATTCCGGGAACGACTCTCCGGCCAAAGCACGCCTCACCACGTGAATGGGCGGTGCGTAGGCATCTGCTTGACTGATTCGACAAGCCGCACTCGCGATGCGGCTCCGGGTTGCTCGATCATTTCTTGGCGCAGATGGCCCGGGCGAACATGCCGTTCGTGTCGCTGCTCGTCGAAAAGCAATACACGGCGAGTTCATCCATCGCGGGTCGATCCCCGCGAGCGCAGGTCCCATTGATGGGGAATTCGTCATCCTCGCAGCGAGCGACGCACCTCTCGCCCGAGTTACACTGCTGAACGAAGACCCGCAGGATAGTTCCCGAGAGACCAGGTTTGCCCTCCGGTCCGGCCGGGCCCGCAGGCCCAATCGCCCCGACCGGTCCAACCGGGCCTGGCGGTCCCGGGGGGCCTGCTTCTCCCTGCGGTCCGGTGGGGCCTTCCGGACCCGGTGGTCCAGCCGGACCGGGCTCCCCCCGGTGCCCTTGGCTTCCCTGCGGGCCTTGAGGTCCCTGATGCCCGGCCAAGCCCTGCGGGCCCTGAGGACCCGGCGGACCGGGAGGCCCTTCCGGACCCATCGGCCCTGGGGGGCCGACAAGTCCGGGTAGATTCTCTGCAATGCTCTGCCCCGGGGAGCCGGCAGGGCCTAGTGGGCCGGGCGGCCCCTGAGGTCCGGGCGGGCCCTCGGGCCCACGCTCTCCTCGGGCTCCCACAGGCCCAGCCGGACCTGGAGGGCCGGCAGGGCCTTCAGGTCCGCGCTCTCCTTGGGGCCCAGTTGGTCCACTCGGACCGGCTTCGCCTTGCGGGCCTTCAGGACCCGGAGGGCCTTGTTGATTCAGCACTGCAGCAGAAGCGCCGTTTTGGGGAACATCCGTCGCACGTTGGCCGCAGAAGCCGACAACGGCTTCGCGCTCCTCGTTATCTGCCTGCAGCTTCACGATGCAGGTGGCCGGATGGTAGATCAGGCGGAAGGTGAAGCGTCCGCTCGCCTCACTCCGGGTCTCATGCGTTCCATCCAGGGTTACGGTGGTCTGCCGTGGCCGACTCAGCCGGCCGATGACACGCAGTTCGCCGCCGGCGATCATGGCTTGTTCGACGATGATCTCTGCGGAGGCTGGGAAGCTCGCGAGCATCAGCGGGACGGCCACCAACGGACGCTTGAACATTCATTCCTCCCAGCCTCTAAGGCTGAGCTTCGGCTACCTTTGCTGCTGCGTCAATTCACCAGGAGATGTAGATTCGCCAACCAGGCCAGAACGAAAAAACCGCCCATTTGGGGCGGTTTTCACATCATGGGCGACTTGGGCGAAATGTGATCACTTGATCTTGGTTTCCTTGAAATCGACGTGCTTCTTCGCGACCGGATCGTACTTCTTCATCGAAAGCTTCTCGGTCATGGTCCGAGAATTCTTCTTCGTCACATAGAAGTAGCCCGTATCCGCAGTCGAAAGGAGCTTTACCTTGATCGTGGCAGCCTTGGCCATGGAACATCTCCGTTGGTCGTCCGGCTAGGCCGAAACGCAAAGGGCCGGGCGAACCCGGCCATGAATGACAGGTTCTCATTGCCCCACGGCTCGGAATCCGTCAAGAGCTTGCGGCTGCGCGAAGCCGGGCCAGAATAAGGATCGCATAAGCGACCCCGAAGCCGGAAAGCACCAGGGCAAAGCCGTAGGGTGGAACGAGATCCATCCCGGCGCCGACGATCGGCGGACCAGCAGTGAGCCCGACATTGTAGAGAAACACGAAAGCGGCATTGGCGGACACCAGCGCGGCGCCCGTAAAGCGTGCCCCGAGATGGGCGAGGCCGATCGTGTAGAGTGCTCCGCTCAAGCCGCCCCAGGCAAACATCAGTAGCATGAGGCCCGTCATATCGCGGATGAGCGGGATGAGAGCCGCCCCGGCGGCGCTGCAAGCTGTGCAGGCCAGGAGGATCAATCTCTGGTCGACGCGATCCGCGAGAAGTCCGATCGGGATCTGCAGCCCCACATTGCCGAGAGCGACGGCGCTCAGGAGGAGAGCTGCATCCGCAGCATCGAGGCCGACTTCTATTCCGTAGACGGGCAGCAATGCGTAGGCGCTGGTCTCCATGGCTCCGAAGACGAGAGCCGCGAAGGTCGCGATGGGCGCAGCCCGGACAAGGGAACGAATCCCCGGTCCGGAACCCGGCTCGATCGCCGGTGAGAGATTTCGCGCGAGAGATAGAGGTATTATCGCGAGGGCGAATAGCGCGGTCCCGAGGAGATATGGAAGCCAGCCCTCGGTCCCGACTGCTGCCAGAAGCAACGGTCCAACCGCGAGTCCGATCGCGAGGACCGTTGCATAAATTCCCATCACAAGGCCGCGGTGCCCCGCCGGCGCCGCAGCCGTGATCCAGTACTCGGACAGAACGAAGAGAATGCCGAGCGCAGCTGAGAAAGCGAAGCGGAGCGGAAACCAAGCAACGAAGTCATAAATGATCCTGAAAAGGATCATTGTGACCGGCCCGGTCAGAACCGCGGCCCAGAGAAGGGGTAGCAGCCCATATCGCTGCGCCAACCGTGGAACGAACGGCACCACGATCATGCTGGCAAGTCCGGCGATTGCCGTGTTGATCCCGATCAGCTTGTTCGAGATGCCCAACCGCTGCATCTCGATCGAGAGGAGCGGGATCGAAAGGCTGAGACCAATCCCGACGGCAGCGACACAGGAAATTGCGGCGGTGATGGACGCAACCTGTGAGCGAGCAAAGCCCGCTACATGCATGGGCTTCAAAGGAGTTCGCGGACGAAGCGTCCCCTGCGTTCGTAGTAGAACGGGACCGGCAGCTCAGGATTGAAGCCGTTTGCCAGACGCTCTTCGAGATCCTCGAGAACCGTCAGCGTGATCACTGGGAGCTGGAGCTTGCGGGCGTCGGGCAGCGTGACCCAGGCGAGCTCGACCAGTTCGCTCGTAGGTCCCACGACCCCTCCGACCTCGTGTGCAACAGCGGAGCGATCGACGGCGAAGAACCGCGTGTCGAAGCGCTTCGGGCGCCTCGGTGGCGTGATCGCCCGGGCGACGACCTGAAGTTCCTCGATGCTGGGAAACACACCGTGTTCCTGAAAGGCGGCCCACGGTCCCGGCGGTACGTTCTCCGGTGCACCGAGTTCCTTGGATCCCAGGAGAAGCCCTGTCTCCTCGTAAGTCTCGCGGATCGCAGCGAGGGCCAGAGCGCGGCAGCGACCAGGGGAGGGACGTGTCACTCGGGCAAGCAGCGCCTCTTCGGCACGTGCGGTCAGGACTCCGGATACCGGCATTGCGCGGTCGGCAGCCTCGATCCGGCCACCGGGAAAAACGAACATCCCGGGCATGAATTTATGCCCCGAATGTCTTCGCCCCATAAGCACCTTCGGTGCGGATCCGCTGCGATCGATTACGATCAGCGTCGCCGCATCCTTCGGCCGGAGGTTGGGAGTGCTGCGATCTCGAGCCGTAGATGTTAGCCGGTCGGTGATGGACTGCGCTCGTGTGTCGCTCAAGACTCGACTTCCTCCCGTGGAGTTCCGTTCCGACGCCGGGCCTCACCGAAGCCGTGCATCCCTAAAGCGTATTGCAGACCCACGACAGCACCCTTCACAGGCTGCAGGAGCAGGAGGGCCAGCACGAGGGTGAGGAGCGGCCAGATCGTGAAATGGACCCACATGGGTATCTCATAGCGCAGCTCGGCCTGAAGGACGCCCCAGACGACCAGATGGCCGACGATGAACATCACGATGTACGGTGGGAAGTCGTCGGCCCGATGATGATGCATCGGCTCACCGCATTCCGAACAGGTCTCCACGACCTTCAGGAAGCGCCCGAAGAGGCGGCCCCGTCCGCAAGCCGGGCAACGGCATGCGAGTCCGCGTTTGAGAGCTGTTCCTGTCGGCACGGACGAGGGATGCGAGGAGGTTGCTCTCTCGAAAAGAGCCGTCATTGCTTTCTGCTCCTGTCCTTCACCCGAGCGCTTACACGCCGAGGCGCGCGTTGGGCAACGGGGGTGCGGCTTCTGGGCCGACTGCCACGTCCGGATCGTACCTGACGCCCCTCCGAGAGAATCTCGAAACGCAGCGCTCCCGCGACCGGCGCGGCCTCGAGGAGGCGGACCTGCACGCGATCGCCCAATCGGAACGACTCCCCGGTCTGTTCTCCTGTCAGGGCGTGTTGTGCCTCCTCGTAGCGGTAGTAGTCGGCACCCAGTGAGGAGACAGGGACGAACCCGTCGGCTCCGGTTTCGAGCAGGCGGACGAAGAGCCCCGATTTCGTGACGCCGGATATCTGCGCCTCGAACGTCGCGCCGATCCGGTCGGCCAGGTAGTGGGCGATGAGCCGGTCGATGGTCTCCCTCTCGGCTGCCATCGCACGGCGCTCCGCCGTGGAGATCTGTGCGGCTATTTCGGCCAACTCCTCCCGGGTCATGTCTGCGGGGAGCCCATCCTGTCCACCGAGCATCCGGATCAGCGCCCGATGGACGATCAGATCTGCGTAGCGGCGGATCGGAGAGGTGAAATGCGCGTAACGTCGAAGATTGAGCCCGAAATGGCCGTAATTCTCGGCGGCGTACTCGGCTTGGGACTGGGTCCGTAGCACGACCTCGTTGACGAAGAGCCGATGCTCCGTCTCCTTGACGCTCTCGAGGATATTGTTGAAGAGGCTAGGCGTGAGCGCATCCTGCGTCCTCAATTTCCGCCCGATGGAGGCGAGAACCTCTCCGAGCGCGCGGAGCTTCTCGAGCGAAGGTTCGTCGTGAACCCGGTAGATGAGATCACTCTTGGCCTGCTCGAGCGACTCCGCGGCGGCAACGTTGGCGAGGATCATGAATTCCTCGATCAGACGATGCGCATCGAGCCGCTCGGGGACGAAGACCCGGTCCACCGTGCCTTCCGGCTTCAATAGAATTTTGCGTTCTGGGAGTTCGAGATCGAGCGGCTGGCGACGCTCCCGAGCGAGCTTCACGCATTCGTAAGCCTGCCAGAGCGGTTTGAGGACAGGGTCGAGGAGAGGGGCGGTGACCTCGTCGGGACGCCCATCGATCGCCGCTTGTGCCTGCGCATACGCCAAGCGGGCAGCGGATCGAATCAGGACCCGATGAAAGCTGTGTCTCAGCTTGCGACCATCCGAGGCGACGGTTATCCGCACCGCGAGGGCGGGCCGATCCTCCTGCGGTCGCAAGGAGCAGAGATCGTTCGAGATCCGCTCCGGGAGCATCGGCACGACCCGATCCGGAAAATAGACGGAGTTGCCGCGCTCCAGAGCTTCCCGATCGAGGGCCGTGCCGGGGCGGACGTAAGCCGCAACATCCGCGATCGCGACATTGATGATGAACCCGTCCCTGTTTTCCGGATCTGGATCGGGCGTCGCATGCACGGCATCATCATGATCCTTCGCATCCGGAGGATCGATCGTCACGAAGGGCAGGTCGCGCCAGTCCTCTCGTCCGTTGAGAGAAACCGGCGCTATCTCCTCGGCTTCCCGCAGCACCGCCGGAGAAAAGGCATTCGGAATGCCGTGTGCGTGGATCGCAATGAGGCTCAGGGCCTTCTCGCTCTTCACCGAACCGAGGCGCTCGCGAACCTTGGCGGTCGGAAGACCAAAACGGTTACTACGTGAGGTCGTGACCGTGACGAGATCCCCCTCCTCGGCCTCTCCTTCGTCACCGGGCCTGATCTCGAGTTCGCGGTCTCTGGACTTCTTGTCGACCGGGACGAGGCGCCCGCCACCTCCGGGAAGAGGGCGGAAAATTCCGAGAACCTGACCGGCGCTTTTCTCCAGCACCTTGATGATCCGTCCGGAATAGCGATGCACATCTCCTTTCAGAGGCGAGACACGGATGAGGGCGCGGTCGCCGATTCCTGGCGCAGGAACGCCCTTGGATGCACGGCGGGGCGGTGAGATGACGATCGTCGGAGCCGGGCCATTCGCTTCCGGGTCCCACTCCGCCGGGACGGCGACGATGTCGCCGTCCCGGTCACGGCAACGGATGTCGGCAAGCACGACCGCTGGAAGCTGTCCGGTGCGGTGGATCCGCTTGCCGTGACGGCCGATGACGCCCTCGGCTTCCAAATCCTTCAGGAGGTTCTTCAACCGGCTGCGATCCTCTCCGCGCACGTTGAAGGCACGAGCGATCTCGCGCTTGCTGATCTTTGAGGTCGCCCCGGCCACGAAGCCCAGGATGTCTTCGCGAGAGGGAAAGCTGCTTTGTGAGGGAGGTGAGGAGCGTTTCGGCACTGGAGGAGTCGATTATCCGCAGGACTTCTCGCATGCGGGTTGCGCCGCGCCTAGAGAGGCGCGTGTCCTGTGCATCCTCGCGAAACGACACCTCACAGGAAACCGCTCCCCGCCTGTTCACCAAGAGCCTGTGACAAGAAAGGGGCCCCTCGAAAGGGGCCCCGAAGGCTACCGGCCCGTGGGGGCAGAATAGGCCGGTGATCGATGGAAACGTGGCTCCCCCGGCTTGGTTCCATCAATTCAGGAGATTTCTAGGAATCTCCTGAATCTTTTCAGGGGCTCCGGCGAATTGGCCACGATATCCGATGCCCGGAGGGCGTTCAGCGGTGCCCCGTCAGCAGGAATAGTACATGAGGAACTCGACTGGATGCGGCGTCATCTCGAATCGCGCGACTTCGGTCATCTTGAGTTCGATGAATGCGTCGATGAAGTCATCCGTGAAGACGCCTCCGTTCTTCAGGAATGCACGGTCCTTGTCGAGGCTGGCTAGCGCTTCCCGCAGAGAGCCGCAGACGGTCGGGATCTTCTTGAGCTCCCGCGGTGGGAGATCGTAGAGGTCCTTGTCCATGGCCTGGCCGGGATCGATCTTGTTCTGGATCCCGTCAAGGCCTGCCATCAGCATGGCCGCGAAAGCGAGATAGGGGTTCGCGGCCGGATCCGGGAACCGAACCTCCACACGCTTGGCCTTCGGAGACGTCGTCCACGGGATGCGGCAGGACGCGGACCGGTTGCGCGCGGAATAGGCGAGAAGAACCGGCGCCTCATAGCCCGGGACGAGCCGCTTGTAGGAGTTCGTCGAGGGATTCGTGAAGGCGTTCAGGGCTTTCGCGTGCTTGATGATGCCGCCGATGTACCAGAGGCACTCCTGCGACAGGTCTGCATATTTGTTCCCGGCGAAGAGCGGCTTGCCACCTTTCCAGATCGACTGATGGACGTGCATGCCCGAGCCGTTGTCTCCGTAAACCGGCTTCGGCATGAAAGTTGCCGATTTTCCATAGCTTTGAGCGACATTGTGAATGCAGTACTTATAGATCTGCATCTGGTCGCCCATGTGGACGAGCGTGTCGAACTGGATCCCGAGTTCGTGCTGTGCCGAGGCCACCTCGTGGTGGTGCTTCTCGACCTTGACCCCCATGGCTCCCATGGCAGCCAGCATCTCGCCGCGCATGTCCTGCGCCGAGTCGAGCGGCGGGACCGGGAAGTAGCCGGCTTTCATCTGGATGCGGTGGCCGAGATTTCCACCCTCGTAGTCGGTGTCGCCGTTCGTGGGCAGTTCCGAAGCATCGAGCTTAAAGCCGGTATTGTATGGATCGGCCATGATCTTCACGTCGTCGAACACGAAGAACTCGGCCTCCGGCCCGACATACACCGTGTCGCCGATCCCGGTCGACTTCAGGAAGGCTTCGGCCTTTTTGGCGATGCCGCGCGGGTCGCGAGAATAGGGCTCGCCGGTCGCTGGCTCGAGGATGTCGCAGACGATCGACATGGTCGCCGCCGAGAAGAACGGGTCCATGCAGGCCGTGGCCGAGTCCGGCATGAGAGTCATGTCCGACTCGTTGATAGCCTTCCATCCGGCGATCGAGGATCCGTCGAACATAATTCCGTCCGCGAAAACATCCTCGTCGACAATGGAGACGTCAAAGGTGACGTGCTGCCATTTGCCCCGCGGATCCGTGAACCGGAAGTCGACGTATCTGACGTCGTTGTCCTTGATCGCCTTCAGCACATCGTTGGCGGTCTGCATTGTTCGAGTGATCCTTTTCTGCCCTGATTGGCCGGACTGACGCCGGCACATTGCTCGTGCTTGTTGGACTAGATGGCGTCCGTTCCGGTCTCTCCGGTCCGGATCCGAACTGCCTCCTCAACCGCAGATACAAAAATCTTGCCATCGCCGATGCGGCCCGTCTGAGCCGCCTTCCGGATCGCTTCGATGGCCTCTTCGACGCGATCGTCCGACAGCACGATCTCGAGCTTCACCTTTGGCAGGAAGTCGACGACGTATTCGGCGCCGCGATAGAGTTCGGTATGACCTTTCTGACGCCCGAACCCCTTGGCCTCGATGACGGTGATACCTTGCAGGCCGACATCCTGAAGGGCCTCCTTCACCTCGTCGAGCTTGAAGGGTTTGATGATCGCTTCGATCTTCTTCATGGTGGCCGCTGTTTTTCGATCGGTGACAGGTCGGGGGCTTCTAGCACCAAGTTCGGTGTGCTTCCATGCACACAACCTGTGCCGTTTGGAGAGCTTGCCCAGCTCGTGATCAGCAACTGCACAAATTTTGCGCAACCTGCCCCGATCCCCCATACCCTCGCGAAGGCTTTGGGCCAGGGCGCGGCCGGATTACATGATGGGTGAGCATCTCCTCACTCCTGCACAGATGGCCCGCGCGGATTCGATGACGATCCAGGGCGGAACGGCAGGCTGGGAGCTGATGAAGCGGGCGGGTGCGGCTGTGGCCGATATAGCCCGGCGCATCTCTCCCTCCGCGCAGCAGTTCCTCGTCCTCTGCGGGCCCGGAAACAACGGCGGCGACGGCTATGTGGCTGCAAGAGTGCTTGCAGATGCCGGGCTGGACGTCGTCGTTGCGCGACTGGGGCCGGAATCAAACGCCGAAAGCGACGCCGCGAGGGCACGCGCATTCTGGGCAGGACCGATCATTGCCGTCGAGCAGGCTGTCCCAGCCGATGCGGATGTCATCATCGATGCTCTGTTCGGTGCCGGTCTCGCGAGGGATCTCAGCGGCCCGGCTCGCCGGTGCGTAGAAGCCGTGAATGCCTCGGGCCGGCTGGTTCTCGCGGTCGACCTTCCGTCCGGGATCGACGGAGCGACGGGGGCTGTCCGCGGCGCAGCCATCATGGCATCGGCCACGGTGACGTTTGCAGCCCGCAAACTGGGGCATCTCTTGGTACCCGGCCGGTCGCATTGCGGCCCGGTGACGGTAGCCGATATCGGGATCCCCGAAGAAACCTTGCGGCGAGTCGCCCCGAACACCTTTGCCAACGGTCCGCGGCTGTGGTCGGCGCAGTTACCGCAACCGGCGCTCGACACACATAAATACAAGCGGGGACACACGCTCGTCGTTGCGGGCGGTGCCACGCGGACCGGGGCGGCTCGCCTCGCTGCCATGGGGGCACTCCGCATCGGTTCCGGCCTCGTGACGCTGGCGTGCCCGCCCGAGGCACTCGGTGTCGCGGCGGCTCATCTCACCGCTGTGATGCTAAGGGGGTGTGATGGCCCCGGAGGGCTCGCAACGATCCTTCGTGACGCACGGTTCAATGCAGTCGTGCTTGGCCCGGCTCTCGGAGTGAGTGCGACCACCCGGGCGATGATTGCCGCTGGCGTATCAGCGAGTCGTGGTGTCGTTCTAGATGCGGATGCAATCAGCTCCCTGGAGGGCCATACCGAGGCCCTCGCCGGTGCTTTCGCGAACACGCGCACCGTCCTGACGCCCCACGATGGGGAATTCAGCCGGATCATGGCCGGCAAGGCCGACATTCTTGCCGAAGAGTCGAAGGTCGAGCGCACGCGGCGGGCTGCGGCCTACCTCGGCGCAACGGTCATCTACAAAGGGCCCGATACCGTCGTTGCTCACCCGGACGGGCGTGCCGCAGTCAACGAGAACGGATCGCCCTACTTGGCGACGGCCGGATCGGGAGACGTCCTGAGTGGCTTGGTTGCCGGAATGCTGGCGCAAGGGCTTCCGGCGTTCGAAGCCGCGTGCTCGGCTGTCTGGATTCATTCCGCCGCGGGAGCGTCATTTGGGGCGGGCCTCATCGCCGAGGACCTGCCCGGGCTCGTTCCTGCCGTTCTGAAGGACCTGGGGCTCTAACGGGCTTACGTCGAAGAGGACCTCGCTGCGAGCACGGGAGGCGGTGAGCCGATCACGTCACTTCGAGCCAGGTCCACAGGCCGGCGTCGAAACGCTCGAGGATGGTCGAGGCGAGCATCCAGCGGCCGGGATTGTTCGCCTCGAATGCGATCCGGACCGTTCGGTTCTCGGGTATCTGTACCGTGTCCAGGAAATATGGCTCCCAGCCGTCGTCGAGGGAGTGAAGGAGCCGGAACGCGTGACCGTGAAGATGGAGGCTCTGAGCCGCTGGGGTGCGATTCGCGAGCGTCAGCACGACCGGGGTTCCACGCTTGACCGTGAGCAGTGGCTTGGCAGTCGGATCTCGCGGGGATTCATTGATGCGCCATTCGGGGGATGCGCCGGGATGATCCATGGAGGTGATCGTGACATCGCGCCGCATCGCTGCCTCGAGGCGAATGGAGGCAGGCAAGTCGCGATGGGGCGCGAGCGGAGCGGGCACAGGGCGGGCAGGGGCCGCTGACCCCACGACATCGAACATTGCGAGCGGAACCCGCGCCATGCCGGATAGGCCGATGACCGACGCGCTGCTCCCCTCTACTGCCGGGAGATCGATGAGAAGGTCGTAGCGGCTCCCCGGCACGAACGGGAGAGCCAACCGCAGCGGCTCGAAGGCATCAGTCGGGTGTCCGTCGATGGCCATGACGAGTGGCCTGACTCCTTCGAATTGGAGGCGCAGGATTCGAGCATTGCAGCCGTTGATGAGACGAAGCCGAATCCGACTCGCCGGTGCGACCTGGATCTGGTGAGGGGCAGGGTGACCATTGACGGTCATCCAGTTGCCGAGCCGCCCGGCGAGCCCGACAGGCCGGTCGAAAGGTGCGAGAGATCCATCCTCCTCCAGCAGCCAATCGTCGATCAGGAAGACGTGATCGGAATCGACATCCAGTGGGGCTTGGTCCTCGACGATCAGCAGACCAGCCACGCCGCGCTCCGTCAGTTCGGATGAGTGACCGGGCACGCAGGAACGGATAAGATAAGTGCCGCTCTCGGGTGGCACGAAGCGGTATTCGATGGACTTTCCCGGAAGCGCCGGAGCCTCCGTCAAGCCAGCCGCACCGTCCATCGCGTTGGGCCCGCGTATCCCGTGCCAATGCAGCGAAAGCGGCGCCGTTGTCTTGTTGTCCACCCGGACACGAAGCTCCTCGCCGTGGCGCAGGCGAAGAACCGGCCCGGGCAGGGAGCCGCCGAGCACCCAGAGATCCGCCTTGCCCGTCGCGTCCGGACGGAGAGCAATCTGGCGCGGTTCCGCGGTCCATTGTCGCCATTCGATTCCGCCCTCTGCGTAGACTCGGGAAATTGGCGCAGCGAGGGTGCTAAGCCCGGCGAGAACGGCACGTCTGGTCGGCTGGGCAGTCATCATGCGCCATCAGGTAGAGCGCTGCCGGACGATTTTGACTGGAGGGAAGCGTGAATTCGTTGAGGGTGCGGATCCTTATTCAGCCACTCGGAACTGTCAGGAGCAGGACAGAACTTTTTTCGTGCACCTCGCTCGGACCATGCTATAGAGCCGCGTCCCGGAGGAGGCGCGGCAAACGCCGCCTCTCGCGCGGGCGTGGCGGAATTGGTAGACGCGCCGGATTTAGGTTCCGGTGATGAGAGTCGTGGGGGTTCGAGTCCCTCCGCCCGCACCAACTCCGCATAGGGTTGGCTTCCGGACGGCTCCGCTCGACCGAGACGACAGGCCTCATGTCAGGCCGGTCGAGGAGCCAGCATAGCAATGTTACTTGTCTCGAGTGGAATGAAGGCGAAATAGACCATGCAGGTGACGGAAACCCTCTCCGAGGGCTTGAAGCGCGCATATCGGGTGGTTCTCCCCGCATCGGAATTGGAGGAGCGTCTGACGGCTGAGCTCACCGGCATCAAGGACCGTGTCCGCATCAATGGATTCCGGCCCGGCAAGGTGCCTGTTTCGCACCTCCGGCGTGTCTATGGACGTTCGGTCATGACGGACGTCCTTCAGAATGCGGTCACCGAGGCGAACCGAAAGATCGTCGACGAGAACAATCTCAAGCTTGCCCACGAGCCCAAGATCCAGTTCCCCGAGGACCGGCAGGAAGTGGAGCAGGCCATGGATGCCAAGGCGGATCTCGCCTTCACGGTCGAGCTCGAGGTGCTGCCGACCTTCGAGCTCGCTGATGTGTCCGCCGTGGAGATCCGGCGCGCCGTCGCAACGGTCGAGGATACCGAGGTCGACGAGTCGCTGACCCGCATGGCGAAGCAGAACCAGTCTTTCGAGCCGAAGAACGGTGCCGCCGCGGACGGTGACCGCGTCGTCGTGGACTTCGTCGGGCGCATCGACGGTGCGGAGTTCGAGGGCGGAAAGGGTGAGGACATCCGGGTCGAGATCGGGTCCAACACCTTCATCCCGGGCTTCGAGGAGCAACTTATCGGCATGTCCGCCGGAGACTCCCGGCTCGTGAAAGTCACCTTCCCCGAGAACTACCTCGCGGAGAATCTCGCAGGTAAGGACGCCGAGTTCGACGTTACCGTGAAGGCGGTCGAGGCTCCTGGCGAGATCAAGATCGACGACGAACTGGCGAAGAGCTTCGGAATGGAGTCTCTCGACAAGCTGAAGGATGCCATCAGGGGGGCCATTCAACGGGATTTCGATGCGCAATCCCGCCGGCGCCTGAAGAAGGAACTCCTCGACGCGCTCGACACGAAATATAGCTTCGAGCTGCCTCCGAGCCTCGTCGAGCAGGAATTTGCCGCCGTCTGGTCCCAGGTGGAGGCGGACCTGAAGAACAACGGCAAGACCTTCGCGGACGAGGGGACGACCGAGGAGCAGGCGCGAGAGGAATACCGGAAGATCGCTGAGCGTCGGGTTCGGCTCGGGCTGGTTCTTGCACAGGTCGGCGAGAAGGCCGACATCAAGGTCGCGGACGATGAAGTCACCCAGGCTCTCGTCGAGCGCGTCCGCCAGTATCCGGGCCAGGAGCGTCAAGTCTGGGAATTCTTCCAGAAGAATCCACAGGCTCTCGCCGAAATCCGAGCCCCCCTTTTCGAAGAGAAGGTCGTCGACCATATCCTTTCGCAGGTGAAGGTGTCTGACGAGCCGGTCTCCAAGGAAGAGCTGTTCAGCGACGACGAATCGGCCAAGGAGAACGCCGCGGCCTGACCCGCGGCTTGGCCACCCGGTTCGCAGGGTCCGGCTGGCGGCGGTTGTATCCTTCCCATGATCGACGGTCACGCGATCGCGTGACCGGTTTCAGGAGCCGTGAGCAATGAGAGATCCGTTCGAGGTCTATAGCAACACCCTCGTTCCGATGGTGGTCGAGCAGTCGAATCGTGGCGAGCGGGCCTTCGACATCTATTCCCGGCTCCTCCGTGAGCGGATCATCTTCCTGACGGGGCCGGTGGAGGACTATTCCGCCTCTCTGATCGTGGCGCAGCTCCTCTTCCTGGAGGCCGAGAACCCCAAGAAGGAGATCTCCTTCTATATCAACTCCCCGGGGGGCGTGGTCACCTCGGGGCTGTCGATCTACGACACCATGCAGTTCATCCGGTGCCCGGTCGCGACGCTCTGCGTCGGGCAGGCAGCCTCGATGGGGTCGCTTCTGCTCTGCGCAGGTGAGGCCGACCACCGGTTTGCCCTCTCGAATGCCCGGATCATGGTTCACCAGCCGTCCGGCGGCTACCAGGGCCAGGTCACCGACATCATGATCCACGCCCGCGAGAGCGAAGCGCTCAAGCGCCGCCTCACCGAGATCTACGTGCGGCATACCGGTCAGGACTACGACACGATCGAACGGGCCCTGGAGCGAGACAATTTTATGACGGCAGAGAAGGCCAAGGAGTTTGGCCTGATCGATCAAGTCCTGGTGAAGCGTCCCGAGCCGACGCTCCCGCAAACCTGATTCCTGTAGATCTGCCCGGGGACTTGGAAGCCGTGCGTCCTTTTGGCGTACGGCGCCGTCTCTATTGATCGCGCACCGTGCGCGTGTTGCACTGGGATTCGGGAACCAACAAATCTGAGACATCCCGGGTCTCGGGCGCTGGAACCTTTTCTTGAGACCGGCGCTCCTATGTTAGTACATTGGTGCGGGGGCCGTGACGGAGCCCGTGCCCGATCGGAGAAGCGATAATGAGCAAGGCCGGCGGTAACGACTCAAAGAGCACGCTCTACTGCTCGTTCTGCGGCAAGAGCCAGCACGAAGTTCGGAAACTGATCGCAGGGCCGACCGTGTTCATCTGCGATGAGTGCGTCGAGCTGTGCATGGATATCATCCGTGAGGAGTCCAAGTCGTCGCTGGTGAAGTCCCGGGACGGGGTTCCCACTCCGAAGGAGATTCGCAGGGTCCTGGACGACTACGTGATCGGCCAGGAGCACGCGAAAAAGGTCCTCTCGGTTGCCGTCCACAACCATTACAAGCGTCTGGCGCATGCCGCGAAGCACAACGACGTCGAGCTCGCCAAGTCGAATATCTTGCTGATCGGGCCTACCGGGTCGGGTAAGACCCTGCTGGCCCAGACCCTGGCTCGGATCCTCGACGTGCCGTTCACCATGGCGGATGCGACGACCCTGACCGAGGCCGGCTATGTCGGCGAGGATGTCGAGAACATCATTCTCAAGCTCCTCCAGGCCTCAGACTACAACGTCGAGCGGGCGCAGCGCGGCATCGTCTACATCGACGAGATCGACAAGATCTCCCGCAAGTCCGACAACCCGTCCATCACCCGGGATGTCTCGGGCGAGGGCGTCCAGCAGGCGCTCCTCAAGATCATGGAGGGGACAGTCGCATCGGTGCCGCCTCAGGGGGGGCGGAAGCATCCCCAGCAGGAGTTCCTCCAGGTCGATACGACCAACATCCTGTTTATCTGCGGCGGCGCCTTCGCGGGTCTCGAGCGCATCATTTCCGCTCGCGGGAAGGGCACGTCGATCGGCTTCGGAGCGACCGTTCAGGCGCCGGATGACCGGCGGACCGGAGAGGTGTTCAAGCAGGTCGAGCCCGAGGATCTCCTCAAGTTCGGCCTCATCCCGGAATTCGTCGGCCGCCTGCCGGTGATCGCCACGCTCGAGGACCTCGACGAAAGCGCCCTCAAGCGAATTCTCCAGGAGCCCAAGAACGCCCTGGTGAAGCAGTACCAGCGCCTGTTCGAGATGGAGAATGTCAGCCTCACCTTCCAGGACGAGGCGCTTTCGATGGTCGCGCGCAAGGCTATCGAGCGCAAGACCGGTGCCCGCGGCCTGCGGTCGATCATGGAAGGCATCCTGCTCGAGACGATGTACGACCTGCCGGGGCTCGACTCCGTCGAGCAGGTGGTCATCGGGCCGGAGGTCGTCGAAGGGAAGGCGAAGCCGCTCTTCATCCACGGCGACCGCGCGGACCAGACTGCGAGCGCCAGTGCCTGAGATCCGGGACGGCGTGACCGACCGACCTGCTTTCGTTGGCATGCTTGAAAGCAGGTCGGGGCCTCGCCATCTAGTTCCTTGCGGGATTGCCGTCAGCTCATCCCAGGAGGGGCGGCTCCTCGCACGGAACGCAGCACACAAAAACAGCCTGAGCGTTCCGGTTCACCGTTCGCGTGCCTGCTCTGACGAGGGGAACCGCGGACGCTGCCAAAAGGATGTCTTTCAATGACACAGTCGAAGCCGCGCCAGCCCGTCGTGCCGGGCTCGACCGGGACTTACGCGGTCCTGCCCCTGCGCGACATTGTCGTTTTCCCGCACATGATCGTCCCGCTCTTCGTCGGGCGCGAGAAGTCCATCCGTGCCCTTGAGGAGGTCGTCCGCACCGATCGCCACATTCTCCTGGCGACCCAGATTGATGCCACGGATGACGATCCGGCCACCGACGCGATCTATCAGGTCGGTACGCTCGCAAGCGTGCTGCAGCTCCTCAAATTGCCGGATGGCACGGTCAAGGTGCTCGTCGAGGGCGCGAGCCGCGCGAGAGTCAATGCATATACGCGCACCGAGGACTTCTACGAGGCGGAAGCCGTCGCTCTTCCGGATTCGCTGGGTGACCAGATCGAGGCCGAGGCGCTTGCCCGCTCGGTAGTCTCCGAATTCGAGAACTACGTAAAGCTCAACAAGAAGGTCTCGCCCGAAGTCGTTTCGGCCGTTACGCAAATCGACGAGCCCGCCAAGCTTGCGGACACGATCGCGTCGCATCTCGCGATCAAGATCGCCGACAAGCAGGCCATACTCGAGATCCCCACGGTCGCGCAGCGGCTGGAGAAGGTTCTCGGGCTCATGGAGAGCGAGATCTCGGTCCTGCAGGTCGAGAAGCGGATCCGTACCCGCGTGAAGCGTCAGATGGAGAAGACGCAGCGCGAGTACTACCTCAACGAGCAGATGAAGGCGATCCAGAAGGAGCTCGGGGACGAGGACGGCCGGGACGAACTGGCTGAGCTCGAGGAGAAGATCGAGAAGACGAAGCTCACGAAGGAAGCCCGCGAAAAGGCAATGGGCGAGCTCAAGAAGCTCCGCCAGATGTCGCCGATGTCGGCCGAGGCGACCGTCGTCCGCAATTACCTCGACTGGCTGCTCGGGATCCCGTGGGGCCGCCGCTCCAAGATCAAGAAGGATCTGAAAGGGGCGCAGAGCATCCTCGACTCGGACCACTACGGCCTGGACAAGGTCAAGGAGCGCATCGTCGAGTACCTTGCCGTTCAGCAGCGCGCGAACAAGCTGACAGGACCGATTCTCTGCCTCGTCGGCCCGCCCGGCGTCGGCAAGACCTCGCTCGGCAAGTCGATCGCGAAAGCGACGGGACGCGAATTCGTCCGGATGTCGCTCGGCGGTGTTCGGGACGAGGCCGAGATCCGGGGCCACCGGCGGACCTATATCGGCTCAATGCCCGGCAAGATCATCCAGTCGATGCGCAAGGCGAAGACCGCCAATCCGCTAATCCTGCTGGATGAGATCGACAAGATGGGCATGGATTTCCGCGGAGATCCGTCGGCTGCATTGCTCGAGGTCCTCGACCCGGAGCAGAACAGCGCCTTCAACGATCATTACCTCGAGGTCGACTACGACCTCTCGAACGTAATGTTCGTGACGACGGCCAACACGCTGAACATCCCGCCTCCATTACTGGACCGCATGGAGGTGATCCGGATCGCTGGTTACACGGAGGAGGAGAAGGCGGAGATCGCCCGCACCCATCTCATCCCGTCCGCGATGCAGAAGCATGGGCTGGACACGAAGGAGTGGTCGATCAGCGATGATGGTCTCATGTTCCTCATCCGGCGCTACACCCGTGAGGCTGGCGTCCGGAATCTCGAACGGGAGCTCGCGAACCTCATCCGGAAGGCCGTGAAGGAGATCCTGCTCACTGGGACCAAGCGAGTCGATGTCACGCCGGAAAATCTGCCGGACTTCCTTGGCCCACCGCGCTTCCGCTACGGCGAGGTGGAATCCGAGGACATGGTCGGCATGGTGACTGGGCTGGCCTGGACCGAGGTGGGCGGTGAGCTCCTCACGATCGAGGGGATCATGATGCCCGGCAAGGGCAAGATGACCGTGACCGGAAATCTCCGGGAGGTCATGAAGGAGTCGATTTCGGCCGCAGCCTCGTATGTGCGCTCCCGTGCGATCGACTTCGGCGTCGAGCCGCCCTTGTTCGACCGGCGGGATATCCACGTCCACGTGCCCGAGGGGGCAACCCCGAAGGATGGACCGTCTGCAGGCATTGCCATGGCGACCGCAATCGTCTCGGTGATCAGCGGGATTCCGGTTCGGCGTGACGTCGCCATGACCGGCGAGGTCACCCTGCGAGGCCGGGTGCTGCCCATTGGCGGACTCAAGGAGAAGCTTCTCGCGGCACTCCGCGGCGGGATCAAGAAGGTCCTGATTCCCGAGGAGAATGCGAAGGATCTGGTCGATATCCCGGCAAGCGTGAAGAACGGGCTCGAGATCGTTCCCGTAGCCCGGATGGATCAGGTGCTCGAGCACGCGCTCATCCGGATGCCCCAGCGCATCGAGTGGGACGAGGCGTCTGCCCCGACCCGTCCAGCGACAGGATCGGATGAGGATTCGGCGTCCGTCGTGGCCCACTGATCCGCACCTGCCTAAGTCAGTCGAGCCCTCGGGTAGCTCCCGAGGGCTCTTTTTTGCGCATTTGCTCGAACGCCGGATCCATCTTGCCCGGCGCGCAGGAAATTCGAAGCCGAACGATTTGGGACACCTGACAGGCGGCGCTCTGGCGCAGGGCTGGGTTACCTGCAGAGCAATCGAAACAAGACGGCGCTTGCTTTGTCGGGGTTCTATTTCTATGTCCCCATTACCGGGCGGTTAGCTCAGCCGGTAGAGCATCTCGTTTACACCGAGAGGGTCGGCGGTTCGATCCCGTCACCGCCCACCAGACAACTTCGGATAGGTCGCGTCGTCCGCTTGACACCTCGAAGTCGTCTGCTTAATGGACCGCATCGCCGTCGAGGCGATTGCCAACGCGGGCGTAGCTCAGTCGGTTAGAGTGCCGGCCTGTCACGCCGGAGGTCGCGGGTTCGAGCCCCGTCGCCCGCGCCATTGGCTCCTCGTCCCGGAAATCGGGATACAACTCCCGGTGCATCTTTTACCGTAGCAGCACGTGTTCCGAGCAAAGGGACGAGCCGGATCCGGAAAAGGCTGCATTCCGCGTCAAAGCGAGGGAATCCCTGCCGGAATGGGGCCAAGGGCGTTGCGCAACCCTTGTCAGGGGAGGGATGCTCGGCTAATCCTCCCGCCGCATCCTCCGATTTGTCGCGGGTTCTTTTGACGGCACCCGAGGCAGCATAAATCAGGGTCTGCCGGTCGGCGAAGCTCGCCGCTCCGTCCCCCTCCAGGTGTGGCATGCCCGATCTTCTTGTCGACTATCTGCCGCTCGTCATCTTCATCGGCATTTCGCTGCTCATCGGGGTAGCGCTTCTCGTCGCCCCCTTCCTGGTCGCCTACCGCAACCCGGACACTGAAAAGCTATCGGCCTACGAGTGCGGCTTCAACGCATTCGACGACGCGCGAATGAAGTTCGACGTGAGATTCTACCTTGTCGCCATTCTCTTCATCATTTTCGATCTCGAGGTCGCCTTTCTGTTCCCATGGGCCATCACATTCGGTGGGCTTGGGTGGTTCGGTTTCTGGTCGATGATGATCTTCCTGGCCGTTCTCACGATCGGCTTCGTCTACGAATGGAAAAAGGGAGCGCTCGAATGGGACTGATCGCGAACTCCCAATCCCGTGTGATCGCCCCGCAGCCCGAAGACGCAATTGATCCTGTTACGGGCAAACGGGTTGGCGAGACTGACCCTTTTTTCGCGAATGTCAGCGACGAGCTCGCCGACAAGGGCTTTCTCGTCACGAGCACGGAAGACCTGATCACTTGGGCGCGCACCGGGTCGCTCATGTGGATGACCTTCGGCCTCGCATGCTGCGCCGTCGAGATGATGCAGATGTCGATGCCACGCTACGATGCGGAGCGCTTCGGGTTTGCTCCACGGGCCAGCCCGCGGCAGTCGGATGTCATGATCGTTGCCGGCACGCTCACGAACAAGATGGCGCCTGCTCTGCGCAAGGTCTACGACCAGATGCCCGAGCCGCGCTACGTGATTTCGATGGGCTCCTGCGCCAACGGCGGTGGCTACTATCACTACTCGTATTCCGTGGTCCGCGGCTGCGACCGCGTAGTCCCGGTTGATATCTACGTGCCCGGGTGTCCACCCACAGCCGAGGCTTTGCTGTATGGCGTTCTGCTTCTCCAGAAGAAGATTCGCCGGACCGGCACGATCGAGCGTTGAGCAGGTCCGACATGAACGCTGATCTTCAGGATCTCGGCGATTACATCGTCAGCTCGCTTCCCGGCGCGGCAACGCAGGCGGTCGTGAGCTTCGGCGAGCTCACGATTCTCGCCGAGGCGAAGGAGATCGTCCGGGTCGTGACCTTCCTGCGCGACGATGCGCGATGCCGCTTCGTGTGCTTCATCGACGTGTGCGGAGCGGACTATCCCGGTCGAGATCTGCGGTTCGACGTCGTGTACCATTTCCTCTCGCCGAGTCATAACTTGCGCGTGCGCGTCAAGGTGCAGGCGGATGAGGTCACGCCGGTGCCGTCGATCGTGTCCGTCTTTCCGGCGGCGAACTGGTTTGAGCGGGAAGCGTACGACCTCTATGGAATCCAGTTTTCCGGGCATCCCGATCTGCGGCGCATTCTCACCGATTACGGGTTCGAGGGCTTTCCGCTCCGCAAGGACTTCCCGCTGACCGGCTTCGTGGAGGTTCGTTACGACGATGCGCAGCGTCGCGTCGTCTATGAGCCAGTGCGGCTCACTCAGGAATTCCGCAATTTCGACTTCCTGTCTCCATGGGAAGGCACGGACTACGTGCTGCCCGGCGACGAGAAGTCCAAGACCTCTCCCTGAGAGGGGCTGGGGCTGCCCATGGGCGAACACAATATCCGGAACTTCTCGATTAACTTCGGCCCGCAGCACCCGGCGGCGCACGGAGTGCTCCGGCTCATTCTCGAACTCGATGGCGAGATCGTCGAGCGCGTCGATCCGCATATCGGCTTGCTCCACCGAGGGACCGAGAAGCTGATCGAGTACAAGACCTATCTGCAGGATGTGCCTTACTTCGATCGGCTCGACTACGTCGCGCCGATGAACCAGGAGCATGCTTTCTGCCTCGCAATCGAGCGACTCCTCGGAATCGAAGTTCCGAAACGCGCACAGCTCATTCGCGTGCTGTATCTCGAGATCGGTCGTTTGCTCTCGCACCTCCTGAACGTCACGACCCAAGCCATGGACGTGGGTGCGCTGACACCTCCTCTTTGGGGTTTCGAAGAGCGTGAGAAGCTCATGGTCTTCTATGAGCGCGCCTCTGGAGCGCGCATGCACGCCAATTACGTCCGTCCAGGCGGCGTGCATCAGGACCTGCCGCCCGATCTAATCGATGACATCTGGGAATTCTGCGATCCATTTCTCCAGGTTCTAGATGACCTCGACGGACTCGTGATCGGAAACCGAATCTTTAAGCAGCGCAACGTCGATATCGGCGTCGTCTCGCTCGAGGATTGCTGGCGCTGGGGCTTTTCCGGCGTGATGGTCCGCGGCTCCGGCGCCGCGTGGGATCTCCGCAAGGCGCAGCCCTACGAATGTTACGAGGAGTTGGAGTTTGACATTCCGGTCGGACGCAACGGGGACAACTACGACCGGCAGGTCATCCGTATGGAGGAGATGCGCCAGAGCGTGCGCATCATGAAGCAATGTCTCGAGCGCTTGCGCTCGCCGGCAGGCCAGGGCCCCGTCACGACGATGGACGGGAAAGTCGCTCCTCCATCCCGGGGTGACATGAAGCGCTCGATGGAAGCGCTCATCCACCACTTCAAGCTCTACACGGAAGGATTCCACGTGCCGGCCGGTGAGGTATATGCGGCGGTGGAAGCCCCGAAGGGTGAGTTCGGGGTGTATCTCGTGTCGGACGGCACGAACAAACCCTATCGCTGCAAGATCCGGGCGCCCGGTTTCGCCCACCTCCAGGCGATGGACTTCATGTGCCGCGGGCACATGCTTGCAGACGTATCCGCGGTTCTCGGTTCGCTGGATATCGTGTTCGGCGAAGTGGATCGCTAAGGCGACAACAGGGCAGGGGGTTCACCTGCTCGGCGTTATGATGATCGCGCATGTCGGGTCGGGTCCAAGGCGCGACGAGGAGAGTTGGAATGGCCGTCCGTAAGCTCGCTCCACCGGAGTTGCAGCCTGCGAGCTTCGACTTTACGTCGGAGAACGAGGCCTTCGCGGAGCGGGAGATTGCAAAATACCCGCCAGGCCGTCAGGCATCGGCCGTGATCGCTCTGCTCGGGCGCGCTCAGGAACAGTGCGGCGGATGGCTGCCGCAGAAGGCGATCGAGGCCGTGGCTGACCGGCTCGGGATGGCTCCGATCCGGGTCATGGAGGTCGCCACCTTCTACACGATGTTCAACCTCGACCCAGTCGGGCGCTACTTCGTCCAGTTCTGCGGGACGACACCCTGCGCGTTGCGCGGCGCCGGCGAGATCAAGAAGGTTCTCGAGCGCCGGATCGGAGCGGAGCGGCACATCTCTTCCGATGGGCTCTTCTCCTGGCTCGAGGTCGAGTGCCTTGGGGCTTGCTGTAATGCCCCCATGGTGCAGATCAACGACGACTATTACGAGGATCTCACGCCGGAGAACTTCGAGAAGCTGCTCGACGATCTGGCCGCCGGCCGGCCGGTGAAGCCCGGCTCGCAGATCGGCCGGCGTTCGTCCGAGCCGGAAGGTGCCGTGAATACTCTGCAGGATCCTGCGCTCTTCGACGGCTCGCTCGTCGGCGCTTGGCGCAAGCGGTTCGAAGAGGAGGCTCTGAAGGTCGTCACCGACGAAGCGGCCACCGAAGTCGCATCGCTGCCCGAGGAGAGCAAGGCAGCAAAGCCCCCGGCAGGGCGCGCCATCGAGTCGGATGCCGCCGACACACCGGCGAAACGAGCCAAGGAAGGCGAGACTCCCGTCCGGGCTTCCGAGCAGAAGCGCGCGTCCAGCCGTTCGCGGGCGACCGCCAGCAAAAGCAAGAAAACGGACGAGCCAGTATCTCCTCCCCAGAGCGGAAAGTCCTACGTCGCCACGCCAAGCGACCCCGCCGAGGGGCGGGCGGTTTCCAAATCTGCCACGACCCCTGTGGCCGGAACGCCGCCCTCCGAGGGCGGAAAGCGCGACGGGAGCGAAAGCAAGCCCGACGTTCCTGTCAAAGAGAACAAGACGCCCTGACGGGGTGAATCACGATGTTGCAAGACCGCGACCGCATCTTCACGAACCTCTACGGGTTCCACTCTCCCGGACTGGACGCGGCGCGCATGCGCGGCGCATGGGACGGAACGAAGTTTCTGCTCGAGAAGGGGCGGGACTGGATCATCGACGAGATGAAAAAGTCCGGGCTCCGGGGTCGGGGAGGCGCCGGCTTCCCGACCGGGCTCAAGTGGTCCTTCATGCCGAAGCAGTCCGATGGCCGGCCGCATTACCTCGTGGTGAATGCCGACGAGTCGGAGCCGGGCACCTGCAAGGACAGGGAGATCATGCGGCACGATCCGCACCTCCTGATCGAGGGCTGCCTCATCGCCTCCTTCGCGATGGGAGCTCACGCCGCCTATATCTACATCCGCGGCGAGTATGTCGCCGAACGCAAGGCGCTCCAGCGCGCTGTCGATGAGGCCTATGAGGCAAAGCTCATCGGCAAGGACAACGTCCACGGATATCCGTTCGACCTCTACGTCCACCAAGGCGCTGGAGCGTATATCTGCGGAGAAGAGACCGCGCTGCTCGAGAGCCTCGAAGGCAAGAAGGGCATGCCGCGCCTCAAGCCGCCGTTCCCTGCGAATATGGGACTCTATGGCTGCCCGACGACCGTCAACAACGTCGAGTCGATCGCCGTTGCGGGCACCATCCTGCGCCGCGGCGGAGCGTGGTTCGCGGGAATCGGACGGCCCAACAACACCGGAACAAAGTTGTTCTGCGTATCGGGCCACGTGAACAAGCCCTGCAACGTGGAAGAGGAGCTCGGCCTGACATTCCGCGAACTGATCGATCGTCATTGCGGCGGCATTCGCGGCGGCTGGGACAATCTGCTCGCGGTCATTCCCGGAGGATCGTCGGTCCCGCTCGTTCCAGCCGAGCAGATCATCGATGCGCATATGGATTTCGACACGCTCCGGAACCTGAGATCGGGTCTCGGAACTGCTGCGGTGATCGTGATGGACAAGTCCACAGACGTGATCCGCGCCATCGCCCGCATCTCGTATTTCTACAAGCACGAGTCCTGTGGGCAGTGTACGCCGTGCCGCGAGGGGACCGGCTGGATGTGGCGAGTCGTGCAGCGCATGGCAGAGGGGCGTGCCCAGAAACGCGAAATCGACATGCTTCTCGAAGTATCGACGCAGGTCGAAGGTCACACGATCTGCGCCCTCGGCGACGCGGCCGCCTGGCCCGTACAGGGCCTGATTCGCCACTTTCGGCACGAGATCGAGAAGCGCATCGACGACTATGCCGCCAACCCCAACCTCGAAGCCATTCCCATGGCGGCAGAGTAGAGCGGCAGGACCGAAGGCCAGATTGCAATGACCAAGCTCATCGTCGACGGAATTGAGGTCGAAGTTCCGCCGGAATTCACCCTGCTCCAGGCTGCCGAGGCGGCCGGGGCCGAAATTCCGCGCTTCTGCTTCCATGAGCGGCTGTCGATCGCCGGCAACTGCCGCATGTGCCTCGTCGAGTTGAAGGGCGCTCCCAAGCCGGTCGCGTCCTGCGCCTGGGCCGTGAGGGATTGCCGTCCCGGGCCGAATGGCGAGCCTCCCGAGGTCTTCACCAAGACGCCGACCGTGAAGAAGGCTCGCGAAGGCGTGATGGAGTTTCTCCTGATCAATCACCCGCTCGACTGTCCGATCTGCGACCAGGGCGGCCAGTGCGACCTGCAGGATCAGGCGATGGCCTATGGGGTCGACAGCACCCGTTTCGCCGAGAACAAGCGCGCTGTCGTCGACAAATATCTCGGTCCCCTTATCAAGACGTCGATGAACCGCTGCATCCATTGCACGCGGTGTGTACGCTTCACGACGGAAGTCGCCGGCGTCGAGGATCTCGGCGCCGTGTGGCGCGGCGAGGATATGGAGATCACGAGCTACCTCGAGAAGGCGCTCGGATCGGAACTCCAGGGGAACGCCGCCGATCTCTGTCCGGTGGGCGCGCTGACGCACAAGCCAGAGGCCTTCAACTATCGTCCGTGGGAACTGACGAAGACGGATTCCATCGACGTCATGGATGCGATCGGATCCTCTATTCGCGTCGACTCCCGCGGCCGCGAGGTCATGCGCATCCTGCCTCGCATCAACGAGGCGGTGAATGAGGAATGGATCACCGACAAGACACGCCACGTCGTGGATGGCCTTCGTCTTCAGCGTCTCGATCGGGCCTTCGTCCGTGAGAACGGCCGCCTGCGCCAGGCCTCATGGGTCGAGGCCTTCTCGACGATCGCAAACCGCATCAAGGCGACAGATCCCAAGCGCATCGGGGCGATTGTCGGCGATCTAGCCGCCGTCGAGGAGACCTATGCTCTTCAGCTTCTGATGCGCAGTCTCGGTGTTGCGAACATCGACTGTCGGATGGACGGAAGCGTTCTGTCACCCGCCTCCGGCCGGGCCTCATACATCCTGAACTCGACCATCGCCGGTATCGAGGATGCAGACGCCATTCTGCTGGTCGGCTCGAATCCCCGGATCGAGGCCTCTCTTATCAACGTCCGCATTCGCAAGCGTTGGCGCATGGCGCCTCTGCCGATCGGCGTGATCGGCGAGCGGGTCGATCTCACCTACAGATACGACTATCTCGGCGCTGGCCCCGATACACTATCGGACTTGGCAGCGGGTCGGCATGCCTTTGCGTCCACGCTGAAGGAGGCCAAGCGGCCCCTGATCATCGTGGGGCCGGGTGCCTTGGCACGGCCAGACGGCTTGGCGATCCTGTCGCTCGCCGCATCGCTCGCCCGCGACTGCGGTGCCGTTACGGACGAATGGGGCGGCTTCGGCGTCATCCATACCGCTGCGTCCCGGGTCGGCGCCCTGGACCTCGGCTTCGTGCCGGGCGAGGGCGGGCTCACGGCCGCAGAGATGGCCAACGGGCAGGTGGATGTGCTGTTCAATCTCGGCGCGGACGAAATCGATGTCTCCCCGGGAGCATTCGTGATCTACCAGGGAACGCATGGCGACCGTGGAGCCCATCGGGCGGACGTCATCCTGCCAGGCGCGGCTTACACGGAGAAATCCGGGACTTATGTGAACCTGGAAGGGCGTGTGCAGTTGGCGAACCGCGCAGCTTTCGCGCCTGGTGCGGCTAGAGAGGACTGGGCCATTCTCCGCGCCCTGTCCGAGGCACTGGGCCAGCGTCTGCCATTCGATAACCTCAACGCGCTCCGGCGGCGGCTCTACGCTGATCACCCACATCTCGCATCAATCGGCACGATCGCCTCGGAAAATGTTGTGGAAGTGGTCTCCACTTTGGCCGACCTCGGAGGGAAGCCGGGCCGGGAGCCTTTCGTGAGCCCGATCGGCGATTTTTATCTGACGAACCCGATCGCTCGCGCGTCGGGAGTCATGGCCGAGTGTTCGGCTCTGGCGCGTGGCGCCAAGCTCGAGGCGGCGGAGTAGGAGACCTGATATGGACCTCGGCGATATCATCCTCACCGTCGCGATCCTCGTGGGCAAGAGCCTGCTCCTGCTCGTCGCCCTGCTGATCTTCATCGCCTACGCGCTCTACGCGGACCGGAAGATCTGGGCTGCCGTCCAACTCCGCCGGGGGCCCAACGTGGTCGGGCCTTGGGGATTGCTGCAATCCTTTGCCGACCTCCTGAAGTTCGTCGTCAAGGAGCCGGTCATTCCGTCTTCGGCGAACAAGGGGATGTTTCTCCTCGCGCCTCTGGTGATGTGCACGTTGTCGCTGGCGGCCTGGGCGGTCATCCCGCTGAGTGCCGGATGGGCGATCGCCGATATCAATGTCGGCATTCTCTACATCTTCGCGATCTCCTCCCTTGGCGTCTATGGCGTCATCATGGGCGGGTGGGCTTCGAACTCGAAGTATCCGTTCCTCGGTGCGTTGCGGTCTGCGGCGCAGATGGTGTCCTATGAGGTGTCGATCGGGTTCGTGATCATCACCGTCCTGATGTGCGCGGGGACCCTGAACCTCTCGCAGATCGTGGCCGCGCAGGACACGGCGTTGGGCATCTTCGGATGGTACTGGCTGCCGCTCTTCCCGATGTTCGTGATCTTCTTCATCTCGGCCATGGCGGAGACGAACAGGCCTCCCTTCGATCTCCCGGAGGCCGAGTCCGAACTGGTGGCTGGCTACATGGTCGAGTACTCGTCGACCCCGTACCTGCTGTTCATGCTGGGCGAATACGTGGCGATCATGACCATGTGCGCGCTCGGGACAATCCTGTTTCTGGGCGGCTGGCTGTCGCCCATACCGTTCTTTCCGTTCACTCTTATTCCGGGCGTGATCTGGTTCGTTCTGAAGGCGAGCTTCCTCTTCTTCCTGATCGCGATGGTGAAGGCCCTGGTGCCGCGCTATCGCTATGACCAGCTGATGCGCCTCGGCTGGAAAGTGTTCCTGCCGATCTCGATCGCCATGGTCGTGGTCGTGGCTGGCGTCCTGATGGCCACGGGGCTGGCGCCGGGTGTCCGCTAGCCGTTCTCGCTCTGGAGTGAGCCCATGAAACTCGACAACTTCGCTCGTGCGCTTCTCCTGAAGGAGTTCGTGACCGGCTTCATCCTGACGGTGCGTTATTTCTTCAAGCCGAAGGCGACGATCAACTATCCGTTCGAGATGAACTTTCGCAGCCCGCGGTTCCGCGGCGAACACGCCCTCCGCCGATATCCCAACGGGGAGGAACGCTGCATCGCCTGCAAACTCTGCGAGGCGGTGTGCCCGGCCCAGGCGATCACGATCGAGGCCGGTCCGCGCCGGAATGATGGAACCCGGCGCACCACGCGCTACGACATCGATATGGTGAAGTGCATCTATTGCGGCTTATGCCAGGAGGCATGTCCTGTGGATGCCATCGTGGAAGGGCCGAACTTCGAGTTTTCGGTCGAGACTCGCGAAGAGCTGCTCTACGACAAGAACAGGCTGCTCGAGAACGGAGCACGTTGGGAGCGGGAGATCGCCCGTAACATCGTCAAGGACGCACCCTACCGCTGATCCGCAGGTACGGGCGAGGCAAGGCTCTCCAGTTGTCCTGCCCGACATCGGGAACTATAGACAGGCCGAGTCCCACAGGGCTCGGCCGGAAGGGGCCGCCAAGCGCGGCTTGAGCTCAGCAAATGACGGTCAATGCCGCGTTCTTCTATCTCTTCGCCACGGTAACGGTCGCCTCGGCCTTCATGGTCATCGCGTCCCGAAATCCCGTTCAATCGGTGCTGTTCCTCATCCTGGCCTTCGTGAATGCGGCAGGCCTCTTCGTGATGATGGGCGCCGAGTTCCTCGCGATGATTCTTGTCATCGTTTATGTCGGCGCCGTGGCAGTTTTGTTCCTGTTCGTCGTGATGATGCTCGACGTCGATTTTGCCGAGTTGCGACAGGGCTTCCTTCAGTACCTGCCGGTCGGGGTCCTGATCGGAATCATTTTCTTCGTCGAGCTCGCGATGGTGATCGGAATTTGGGTCCTCGATCCCGCCCTGATCCGCTCGCCGGCCGTTCCGATTCCTTCGCCGTCGCTGATGACCAACACCGAGGCTATCGGCCAAGTCCTGTACACACGCTACGCCTATTTCTTCCAGGCTGCAGGCCTGATCCTGCTGGTCGCGATGATCGGTGCAATCGTGCTCACCCTCCGCGCGCGCCCCGGCGTCAGGCGTCAGGACATCTCCCGACAGAATGCTCGCACCCAGGAGATGGCCGTCGAGGTTCGCAAGGTGCCCTTCCGGCAAGGCGTGTGAGGACGAGAGCATGCTTATCGGACTGGGTCATTACCTGACTGTCGCCGCAATCCTCTTCACGCTCGGCGTGTTCGGGATCTTCCTGAACCGGAAGAACGTCATCATCATCCTGATGTCGATCGAGCTGATCCTGCTCGCGGTGAACATCAATATGGTCGCGTTCTCGACCTACATGAACGACATCGTCGGTCAGGTCTTCGCGCTTCTGATCCTCACCGTCGCAGCGGCCGAAGCCGCGATCGGTCTCGCCATCCTCGTCGTCTTTTTCCGGAATCGCGGGTCGATTTCAGTCAAAGACGTCAACCTGATGAGAGGCTGAGGCCTCCACGGATCGAGCATGTATCACGCGATCGTCTTCCTCCCGCTCGTCGGCTTTCTGATCGCCGGCCTCTTTGGTCGTCTCATCGGATCCCGGCCGAGCGAGATTGTCACGACGGCTCTGCTAGCCGTCTCCGCGGTCCTGTCGTGGGTCGCACTCTTCCAGGTCGGATTCGGGACCGGCGCAACGCGCATTCAGGTCGCGCAGTGGTTCGCATCGGGCGACCTCGTGGTGGACTGGGCCTTCCGGATCGACACGTTGACGGCTGTGATGCTCGTGGTCGTCAACACGGTCTCGGCACTCGTCCACCTCTACTCGATGGGCTACATGCACGAGGATCCGCACCGGCCGCGATTCTTCGCCTATCTGTCCCTCTTCACGTTCGCGATGCTGATGCTCGTGACGGCTGACAATCTTGTGCAGATGTTCTTCGGCTGGGAGGGCGTCGGCCTTGCGAGCTACCTCCTGATCGGTTTCTGGTACCAAAAAGACTCTGCGAACGCGGCGGCCATCAAGGCCTTCGTGGTTAACCGCGTCGGCGACTTCGGCTTCCTGCTCGGAATCTTTCTGCTGTTCTTCCTCTTCGGCAGCGTGTCCTTCGACCAGATCTTCCCGCGCGCAGGCGAGTTCGCGGATCGGAGCTTCGTCTTCCTCGGCATTCAATGGCATGCGCTGACGCTCACCTGTCTCTTCCTGTTCATGGGAGCAATGGGCAAGTCCGCTCAATTCCTGCTCCACACTTGGCTGCCGGACGCGATGGAAGGCCCGACGCCGGTATCCGCGCTCATCCATGCCGCCACGATGGTCACTGCCGGCGTTTTCATGGTCGCGCGCATGTCGCCGGTCTTCGAGTATGCGCCAGCGGCCCTGTCAGTCGTAACGGTGATCGGAGCGACGACAGCGTTCTTCGCGGCGACGGTCGGGCTGGTGCAGAACGACATCAAGCGTGTGATCGCCTATTCGACTTGCTCGCAACTCGGCTACATGTTCGTAGCTCTGGGCGTCGGAGCATACGGCGCAGGCATCTTCCACCTGTTCACCCACGCCTTCTTCAAAGCGCTCCTGTTCCTGGGCGCAGGCTCGGTGATCCATGCCATGCATCATGAGCAGGACATGCGGAATATGGGCGGGCTGCGCCGCTATATTCCCTTCACCGCAGCGATGATGGCGATCGGGACCCTGGCCCTGACCGGCTTTCCGTTCACGGCCGGCTACTATTCCAAGGACGCGATCGTCGAGGCCGCATACGCTTCTCAGAGGCCGGGCGCCGTCTACGCCTTTCTCGCTGTCGTCGTGGCGGCCTTGATGACCTCGTTCTACTCCTGGCGTCTGTTCTTCATGACCTTTGAGGATCCGGCGCGGTGGGGCGGCACCGCAGCGCATGCTGCGCCTCCGGACCATGAAGGCGTCGAGCACGATGAGCGGGGGCATGACGTCGAGCCGACCGGCCACTCTCCACTCGAGCACGGGCACGGTCATCATACGCCGCACGAAAGCCCGCTCGTGATGCTGATCCCACTTGCAGTGCTCGCGGCCGGCGCGATCCTGGCCGGAATACTCTTCTACGAGCCCTTCGTGGGCCACGAATACGGAGAGTTCTGGAAGGGGGCTCTGTTCACCCGGCCCGAGAACACGATCCTTGAGGACATGCACCATGTCCCGGCGCTGGTTGTCTGGCTGCCTACGATCATGATGCTGCTCGGCTTCGGCCTCGCGTACTGGATGTACCAGGTCGACAGGCGCAAGCCGGCGGAACTCGCGGCGCAGCACCCGATGCTCTACCGGTTCCTGCTCAACAAGTGGTATTTCGACGAGCTCTATGATCTGGTGTTCGTGCGCGGCGCGAACCGGCTCGGTCGTTTCCTCTGGAGAACGGGCGATCAGCGCGTCATCGACGGCCTCGGGCCTGACGGTATCTCCGCACGTGTGCTCGACGTCACGAGAGGCGTCGTCAGACTGCAGAGCGGTTATCTGTATCACTATGCCTTCGCGATACTGATCGGGGTCGCGGTTCTGGTCGTCTGGTATCTCGTTTCGGGAGCTCGCTGATGCTCGGCCTCGGCCTCCTTTCCGGCCTCCTCATCCTGCCTCTCGTCGGGGCAGCCTTCATTCTCGCGCTGCGAGGCGACGAGGAGGCCGTCAGGTCCAATGCCCGCTGGGCCGCCCTCGCGACCACGGTGGTTACGTTCCTGCTTTCGCTCGTCGCGTGGAACCGTTTCGATCCGTCGAGCTCATCCTTCCAGCTCGTGGAAACGCATGCTTGGCTGACCGAGACGATCCGGTTCAAGCTCGGCGTGGACGGTTTCTCAATCCCGTTCGTCGTCCTGACAACGTTCCTGATGCCATTCTGCATCTTGGCATCGTGGACCTCCATCGAGCACCGCCTGAAGGAATACATGGTTGCCTTCCTGGTGCTCGAAACCACGATGATCGGGGTCTTCGTGGCGCTCGACCTCGTCCTCTTCTATCTTTTCTTCGAGGCGGGGCTCATTCCGATGTTTCTCATCATCGGAATCTGGGGTGGGAAGCGGCGCATCTACGCCAGCTTCAAGTTCTTCCTGTATACCCTGCTCGGCTCCGTGCTGATGCTGCTGGCGATCCTGGCGATGTATTTCGGGCTCGGCACCACCGATATTCCGACTCTGCTCGCGGAATCGTCCTCCAGGTTCGGCCGCGAGGTCCAGATCTGGCTATGGCTTGCGTTCTTCGCGTCCTTCGCGGTCAAGGTCCCAATGTGGCCGGTCCACACATGGCTGCCTGACGCCCACGTCGAGGCGCCGACGGCAGGGTCGGTGATCCTGGCGGGCATTCTCCTGAAGATGGGTGGCTACGGTTTCATCCGGATCTCGCTGCCCATGTTTCCGGAAGCATCGGCCTATTTCGCGCCGCTCGTGTTCGCCCTCTCGATCATTGCGATCATCTACACTTCGCTCGTGGCTCTCGCACAGGAGGACATGAAGAAGCTGATCGCCTACTCGTCGGTTGCCCATATGGGCTTCGTGACGATGGGCCTCTTCACGATGACCCCGCAGGGGATCCAGGGCGCGATGTTCCAGATGATCTCGCACGGCCTCGTCTCCGGGGCGCTGTTCCTGTGCGTCGGTGTCATCTATGACCGGATGCACACGCGCGAGATCGCGGCCTATGGGGGCCTCGTAAATCGCATGCCTTTGTATGCCGTCGCCTTTATGGTCTTCACCATGGCGAATGTCGGTCTGCCCGGCACGTCGGGGTTCGTAGGCGAGTTCCTCTCTCTCCTCGGGGCTTTCCAGGCGAATCCCACGGTTTCGTTTCTCGCGACTTCGGGCGTGATTCTGTCGGCCGCCTACGCCCTGTGGCTCTATCGCCGCATCATCTTCGGGCCGCTCGAGAAGCCCTCTCTTCAGAGCATTCCGGATCTCAACAGGCGTGAGATCGTCGTGCTCGCACCACTCGTGCTGCTCGTGATCTATTATGGCGTACAGCCGGGATCGATCCTCGACAGCTTCGCAGCCTCGACCGATACGCTCATGTCCCAGGTGAGCACCGCGCTTCTTTCCGCAAAGACCGTTGCGGTCGCAACTCCGTGAGGCCGCAATGATTGCCACCCACACCGTTCCGGCGCTTGGGCTCGCTCTTCCGGAAATCATTCTCGCCATCGGCGCTCTGGCCTTGGTTCTCCTCGGAGCGATCCGCGGTGAGCGCTCGACGCCTATCGTGAGCATCGGCGCACTCGTGGTCCTTGCCATAGCGTTCCTGGCTGTCCTGATGCAGCCCGCCGAGCGCCTGGAAGGCCTGAGCGGCAGCTTCGTCTCGGATGCGTTTTCCCGATTCATGAAAGCGCTCACCCTAATCGCATCAATGGCAGGTATCGTCCTCTCGACTGATTACTTTCGCCGCGAGGGCATCGACCGCTTCGAGTTCCCGGTCCTGATCGTTCTCTCCACCATCGGCATGCTGATGGTGATTTCCTCGAACGATCTCATCGCACTCTATCTCGGCCTGGAGTTGCTCAGCCTCCCGTCGTACGTCATTGCAGCCTTCCACCGCGACGACGTGCGTTCTACCGAGGCCGGCCTCAAGTATTTTGTTCTCGGAGCCTTATCTTCGGGGATGCTCCTCTATGGAGCCTCTTTGGTCTATGGCTTCACCGGAACCATATCGTTCCCCGAGATTGCAGCCTTGCTGACCAAGGAAGCGGGCACAGGGCTGATCTTCGGTCTCGTGTTCATTGCGGCGGGTATCGCATTCAAGATCTCTGCGGTGCCGTTCCACATGTGGACGCCGGACGTCTACGAAGGATCGCCAACTCCGGTCACGGCCTTCTTTTCGGCTGCTCCCAAGGTGGCCGCGATGGCCATGGCTGTGAGGGTATTCGTCGGCGCCTTCCCTGGCATTCTCGATCAGTGGCAGCAGATCCTCGTCTTCATCTCGATCGCTTCCATGGTGCTCGGATCATTCGCTGCGATCGGACAGCGCAACATCAAGCGGCTGATGGCCTACTCCTCCATTGGCAATGTCGGGTATGCGCTGATCGGATTGGCTGCGGGAACTGCGCAGGGAATTCAGGGGGTTGCCATTTATATGGCGGTCTATCTCGCGATGACTCTCGGGTCCTTCGCGTGCATCCTCGCCATGCGCCGCGGCAACAGGATGCTGGAGAACATCGATGACCTCTCCGGCGTGGCAAGGACGCATCCTGTCCTGGCCTTCTGCTTCGCGACCATGATGTTCTCCCTCGCGGGAATTCCGCCCCTGGCTGGCTTCTTCGCGAAATTCTACGTCTTCGCGGCGGCTATCGAGGTTGGGCTCGTGACCCTCGCGGTGATCGGCGTCGTGACCAGCGTGATCGGCGCCTTCTACTACCTGCGCATCGTGAAGCTGATCTACTTCGATGATCCGAGAGAGACGTTTTCACCGATGTCGGTCGGCGAGAAGGTCGTCCTCGGCGCGTCGAGCGCTGTCGTACTCCTGTTCTGGCTCGTGCCTGCTCCGCTCGTCGGCGCCGCAGCCACCGCGGCTCGGTCTCTGTTCGGATCGTGATCCTACCGTCGGAGATCGCAAGAGCGGGCTACCGGCTCTGGGCTCTCGAACGGACGGGTTCCACGAACCAGGATGCGATGGACGCCGCGCGTGCCGGTGATCCCGGCAGGCTTTGGGTGACCGCGCGTGAGCAGAAGACTGGACGCGGGCGACACGGGAGGACTTGGTCGTCACCGCCGGGAAATCTCTACGCCAGCCTCCTCCTTGTAGCTCCCTGCAGCCTTGCTGCCGCTCCGCAACTTGGGTTTGTGGCGGGCCTCGCTCTCCACGACGCCGTTTCGAGCGTGACCGGGATTACCTGGCCCCATCTCGCCTTGAAGTGGCCGAACGATCTCCTCCTCCAAGAGGCAAAGGTGTCCGGCCTGCTGCTGGAGGCTCAGATTCTCGCTCCCGAGCGAGTCGCAATCGTGATCGGGTTCGGCGTCAACGTCGCGGATGCTCCGAACGATACACCTTACCGCACGACCGCACTCAACCGGGTCGATCACTCCGCGACGGCGGAAGCCGTATTCTGCTGCCTTGCGCGCTCCTTTGAGCAACAGTTCACGGCTTGGCAGACTGCTCACAGGTCCGGCAGCGACGCATTCGGGCCAGTCAGGGAGGCTTGGCTGGCTCGCGCGGCCGCGCTCGGGCAGGAGATCGGTGTCCGAGTCGGCCCCCGAAACCTCACGGGCACGTTTCTCGGGCTCGACGCGATTGGTCGCCTGCTGATCGAGACCCGCGAGGGACTTGAAACCATTGATGCCGGGGACCTTTTCTGGCCCTCCCTGAGGAATATCTCCGGCGACATCCAGTCACCCGACGAGGTCACCATCTGATGCCCGCCCAGGACAGCGAACTCGTCTTCGTTCCGCTCGGAGGCCTTGGCGAGATCGGGATGAATGCCGCGCTCTACGGAGTCGGCCCCGCACGAGCCCGCCAGTGGATCCTGGTCGATTGCGGGATGGGCTTCGGGGGTGAAGAGCATCTGCCTGGGATCGACCTCGTCTATCCCGACCTCAGCTTCGTCGAGGAGATCAAGCAGGACCTGCTCGGCATCTTCATTACGCACGCCCACGAGGATCATATCGGAGCCTTGGTCGAGATGTGGCCTCGCTTCAGGGTGCCCGTATATGCGACCCGCTTTGCAATCGGCCTCCTCGAGACGCGGCGCCTTTCCGAGCCGGGTGCTCCGAAGGTCGATCTTCGGGAGATTGTCCCGAGGCAGCCGATCGAAGCGGGCTCATTTCAGGTCACTTATGTTCCTGTGGCTCATTCCATTCCGGAATCGAACGCGCTCGCGATCCGCACTCCCCATGGTCTCGTGGTTCATACGGGCGACTGGAAGATCGACGACACACCATATCTCGGCAGTCTCACATCGAAGGCGGAGTTCAGGACGCTGGGAGACGAAGGGGTCCTCGCGCTCGTATGCGACTCCACCAACGTCGTCCGGGATGGCGTGAGCCCAAGCGAGGCTGATGTAGCGGCACAAATCGCGACCCTCATCCGCGAGAGTCCGCACCGAGTCGCAATCACGACCTTCGCGTCCAATGTCGGCCGAATGCGGTCCGTCGCGGAGGCGGCGCTGGCATGCGGCCGTGAAGTGGTCCTCATCGGGCGTGCCATGGAGCGCGTCGTGGACGTTGCTCGCGAATGCGGTTATCTCGACGGCATACCCGAGTTCCGCCGGCCCGAGATGTTCGGATACCTGCCGCGGGACAAGGTGGTGGCACTCCTGACCGGATCACAAGGCGAGCCTCGTGCCGCCCTTGCCCGGATTGCTGCAGATGAGCACCCTGATATCGCCCTGTCGGCCGGTGATCGCGTGATTTTCTCCTCGCGTGCGATCCCGGGCAATGAAAAGGATATCGGGGGCATCATCAATGCGCTGATCTCACGAGGCATCGAGGTCATCACCGATCGCACTCACCTCGTGCATGTCTCCGGGCATCCTCGGCGCGACGAACTCGCCCGCATGTACGAGTGGACTCGGCCTAGGATTGCAGTACCTGCGCATGGCGAGGCGCTTCACCTCGAGGAGCATGCTGCCTTCGCACGCCGGCTTGGCGCCGAGGAAGTCGTGCATGCTCGCAACGGCACCGTCGTGCGTCTTGCTCCAGGCGCGGCGGAGATCGTCGAGCACGTACGGGTTGGCCGGGTCTACAAGGATGGCGATATCGTTACGCCGGCTGGAGACCGCGCACTCCCGGAGCGACGCAAGCTCGCCTTCGCGGGCGTCGTGAGCGTAGCAATCGCCGTCGACGGGCGAGGGGAGATCGCAGGGGATCCCGTAATCGACCTCATGGGTCTTCCCGAGAAGACGCGGAAGGGTGAAGTGATGGCGGACCTGATCGCCGACACCGTTGGGGATGTCCTAGACACGCTTCCGAAGAACAAGAGGCGCGATCCCGAGGCCGTCGAGCTGGCGGTCGAGCGGGCGATCCGCTCGGTGGCCAACGGCGTGTGGGGCAAGAAGCCCACATGCCATGTTCTGGTTGTGGAAGTCTGAGGTCCGGAGGAACCAGATGATCGGTCGGCTTAACCACGTCGCAATTGCCGTGCGGGACCTGAAGGCAGCGACCGCCGTCTACCGGGACACCCTCGGCGCCGAGGTCTCGGAGCCGGACGCTATTCCGGAGCATGGCGTCACGGTCGTGTTTGTTTCGCTGCCGAACACGAAGATCGAGCTGCTCGAGCCCTTAGGCGCGGACTCACCGATAGCGAAGTTCCTCGACCGGAATCCCGACGGGGGAATCCACCATGTCTGCTACGAGGTCGACGACATCCATGCCGCCCGAGAAAGGCTGATCGCGACCGGGGCGAAGGTGCTGGGCTCCGGTGAGCCGCGGATCGGCGCCCATGGCAAGCCCGTGATCTTCCTGCATCCGAAGGATTTCTGCGGTACTCTCGTGGAGCTCGAACAGGCGTGATAATGGCAGTCCGGGTCGTGAAGCGGGTGGCGGCCTCCACCGCCGCGACGATTCTGATCGTGGTAGCGCTTTCGGCCGCCGCGGTTGCCCTAACCGTGCGCCTGTTCGGGTTGACCGTAGCCGGCGCGATCGCGCTCTACTTCGTTATCTGGTGGACATTTATCTTTGCGGTGCTGCCGTTTGGCGTTCGCAGTCAAGCCGAGCACGGGGAGATCCCAGCCGGAACGGAACCGGGTGCGCCCGTGGCACCGGCCTTGAGAGAGAAGGCGCTCTGGACGACTCTCGTAGCCGCGTGCGTCCTGGTCGCTGCAGCGGCGCTTCTTCCGATCGCGGGCCTCTAAAAGAAAAAGCAAGGCTCGCGCCTTGCTGAATCGGTGCGTCTTCGACGCTATTGTCCCTGGCTGTATCGCCGCTGCCTCATGGCAGCCTAGGGGACATATTCCTCCCGAAACCCGGACCGCTGCCTCTCTTGTGTTGGGGGAGGCGCCCCAGTAGAGGGCTTATATCCACCCGACGTTACGGTGTCACCACATTTTGTGCAGGTCCTGCCACAAAAATTTGCGCTTGCCGCCAGTTTCGCCTGTAGAAGGCCACGTCGGCGTCGTCCGCCTTGTCTTTTCGACGACGCCCGTGTTGTGTGCGGTCGCCCTTCGTGACCGGCATCCGTGTCCCGGAATTTGAGAACATCCATGCGCCTGAGCCGATATTTCCTCCCCACCCTGCGCGAGACGCCGAAGGAGGCGGAGATTGTTTCCCACCGCCTCATGCTCCGCGCCGGCCTCATTCGCCAGGAAGCGGCAGGCATCTACGCGTGGCTTCCGCTGGGCCTCCGCGTGCTGGAAAAGGTCAACCGGATCATCCGCGAGGAGCAGAATCGCTCTGGAGCGATCGAACTCCTGATGCCGACCATCCAGTCAGCCGACCTCTGGCGCGAATCCGGCCGTTATGACGCCTATGGCAAGGAGATGTTGCGCATCCGCGATCGGCAGGATCGAGAGATGCTCTACGGGCCGACCAACGAGGAGATGATCACCGAGATCTTCCGGGCGTACGTGCGTTCCTACAAGGATCTTCCGCTGAACCTCTATCATATTCAGTGGAAGTTCCGGGACGAGATCCGCCCCCGGTTCGGTACGATGCGGTCGCGCGAGTTTCTCATGAAGGACGCCTACTCCTTCGACCTCGACCGGGAGAGCGCCCGCCAATCCTACAACAAGATGTTCGTGGCCTATCTTCGTACCTTCTCCCGGATGGGCCTGAAAGCCATCCCGATGAGGGCCGATACGGGTCCGATCGGAGGCGACCTGTCCCACGAGTTCATCATTCTCGCCTCGACCGGTGAGAGCGAGGTCTTCGGCCACGCTGACTACCTGGATTTCCCAGTCCCGAGCGAGGACACCAACTTTGACGATCACCGAGCGCTTCAGAACATAGTCGATCGCTGGACGTCTCTCTACGCCGCGACATCTGAGATGCACGATCCGGCTGCCTTCGAAACTGTTCCAGCAGATCGGCGCATGTCGGCACGCGGGATAGAGGTCGGCCACATCTTCTACTTTGGCACTAAGTATTCGGACCCGATGGGCGCCACCGTGACCGGGCCGGACGGCCAGGAGCGGCCAGTCCATATGGGATCCTACGGCATCGGTCCGACCCGCTTGGTCGCGGCGATTATCGAGGCCAGTCACGACGACCAAGGAATCATTTGGCCCGCCGCAGTGGCGCCGTTCGACGTGGCGATCCTCAATCTCAAGTCGGGGGATGCTGCCACCGATGCAGCCAGTGCGGAGCTCGAGAGAGCATTCGCAGCGCGGGGACTCGACGTACTCTACGACGACCGCGAAGAACGCCCCGGAGCGAAGTTCGCGACGGCCGACCTGATCGGCGTGCCGTGGCAAGTTCTTGTCGGGCCACGGTCACTGGCCGAAGGGAAGGTCGAGCTGAAACATCGCGCTACCGGACAGCGTGAACTCGTCAGTCTCTCGGAAGCACCCGGCAGGATCGTCTCGGGAGGTTGATCCTATGGTGGAGGCAAGGCCTCCACGGCCTTTTGCGCCGTTCGAGTGGATGATTGCCGGGCGGTATCTCAGAACCCGCCGCCGCGAGGGATTCGTCTCGGTTATCGCCGGCTTCTCCTTTCTCGGGATCATGCTCGGCGTCGCGACGCTCATCGTCGTTCTGTCCGTGATGAACGGCTTTCGGAAGGAGCTGCTGGAGAAGATCGTTGGAATCAACGGGCACATCTTCATTGCTCCGATCGACCGTCCGCTCACCGATTATGCCGAGGTCGCGAGCCGCGTATCAGCGGTCCCGGGTGTTCGTCGTGCGATCCCCATGGTGGAGGGCCAGGCATTTGCCTCCTCCCAATCCGGCGGAAGCGGGGTGCTGGCCCGCGGCGTTCGTGGCGAGGACATGCTCCGAATTCCGGCGATTGCCGGCAACCTGCGGCAAGGGACCCTGGAGAATTTTGACAGCAGCGGTGGTGTCGCGATCGGGCGTCGTCTCGCCGAAGCTCTCGCCCTGCAAGCCGGCGACACGATCACCCTGGTGACGCCGCGTGGAGCCTCCACCCCCTTCGGGACGGCCCCGCGCATCAAGGGCTACCCGGTCGTCGCGGTATTCGAGATCGGCATGTCCGAATTCGATGCGACGTTTGCCTATCTGCCCCTGTCGGAAGCACAGAGCTACTTCAACCGGGAAGGGGACGTAAACGTCATCGAGGTGTTCCTCGAGAATGCCGACCGGGTCGACGAGGCCCGGCTCGCGATCGAGGAGGCCGCTCGACGACCCGTCCTGCTGACCGACTGGCGACAGCGCAATCGCACCTTCTTTGCGGCTCTCGAGGTCGAACGGAACGTCATGTTCCTCATTCTCACGCTCATCGTGCTCGTTGCAGCGCTCAACATCATCTCCGGCCTCATCATGCTCGTGAAGGACAAGTCGAGCGATATCGCAATCCTGCGAACGATGGGGGCCACCAGCGGCGCTATCATGCGCGTCTTTCTCATCACCGGAGCATCGATCGGAGTCGTTGGGACGCTTGCGGGATTCGGCCTCGGCCTGGCGCTCGCGCTCAATGTCGATTCCATCCGCACTTTTCTGTCCAGCCTGACGAGCACGGATCTGTTCCCCGCAGAGCTGTATTTCCTGAGCCGCTTGCCCGCTGAAGTGAACGCGACCGAGGTTTTGATCGTGCTCGGGATGGCGATCGTCCTGTCTCTTCTCGCCACCCTCTATCCGTCCTGGCGGGCTGCGCGCCTCGACCCCGTCGAAGCGCTCCGCTACGGATGATCCGATGACCTCGGGACGACAGACGCCGGCGCTCTACCTCTCACGGGTCGAGCGTCGATACCCGCAGGGAGAGGGATTTCTCGAAGTCCTCCGGGGAGCGAACCTCGCGATCTGGCCAGGGGAAATCGTTGCCCTCGTTGCTCCGTCCGGCACCGGGAAGTCGACGCTCCTTCACTTGGCAGGGCTTCTCGAACGTCCGAACGGGGGTGAGGTCTACGTCAACGGACAGCCAACCGCTGACCTGAGTGATGCCGAGCGCACGCGCTTGAGACGCGAGGACCTCGGATTCGTCTATCAGTTTCATCACCTCCTGCCCGAGTTCTCGGCTGTCGAGAATGTCGTGATGCCCCAGCTGATCCGCGGCCTTCCACGGGAGGAGGCGACGCGCCGCGCAGAACAGCTCCTCACCTTTCTGGGGTTGGGCCGACGGCTCGACCACAGGCCAGGTGAGCTCTCGGGCGGTGAGCAACAGCGCGTCGCGATCGCGCGCGCCGTCGCCAATGCACCCCGGCTGCTCCTCGCCGACGAGCCGACGGGGAACCTGGATCCCCACACGGCCGGCCACGTCTTCGACATGCTCGTCGCCATCGTCCGAGCCTCGAGGCTGGCGGCGCTGATCGCCACTCATAACCTCGAACTCGCCGGACGAATGGATCGCCAGGTGACGATCCGGGATGGACAGGTCATGACCCTGTCACCGACGCATTCATGACTCGTTAACTGAAGCGACGAGTTGTTCTTGATCGGAACAAACAAAGAACAATACTGAACGCATCAGGAACATGGAGAGACACAATGATGCGTTCGCTTCTCGAAATGCTCGCCGAGATCGGCTCGATTGCGGCGTTCGGCAGCATGATTGCGGTCTGGGCGGCAATCCTTTCCCTTCCGGCCTGAGATGCCGCTCGGCAGATGGCCGGCGTGACGTCCGAGACGAGGCTGCTTGTGCCCGTCATCCACAGCGCATCGAGCGTGGCCTCTCGCCCTTGATGCCGGCTATGCGAAACTAGGGCCCGGAGTCGTACGATTATGTCCCGGGTTCTGAGCGAGGTGGGCTTCGTCCACCTGCATGTGCATTCTTCCTATTCACTGCTCGAAGGCGCGCTGACGATTGCGGCCCTCGGCAAGATCGCGAGCGCGGACCGGCAACCGGCGCTCGCGCTCACGGATACCAACAACCTCTTCGGAGCCCTGGAGTTCTCCGAGAAGTTCTCCGGGCTCGGAATTCAGCCGATCGCGGGTCTGCAACTGACCGTCGAGTTCGAGGTGCCTGATCCGACCGCGCGCAATGCCGTATCGGGTGTCGGAAACATCGTTCTCCTCGCTCAGTCCGAGGAGGGCTACCGGAACCTCATGCGGCTAGCGAGCCGCGCCTATTTCGATGTTGGCCTGGGTGAGAGCCCACAGGTTTCGGTGTCTCGCCTCCACGCTCACGCGGAGGGTCTCATCGCGCTCACCGGCGGCTTCTCGGGCCCGCTCGACATCGCCTTGCGCACTGGCGGGAGGTCGGATCTCGCAGCGCAACGGCTCGAACTCCTGAAGGACAGCTTCGGTCCCAATCTCTATGTCGAGTTGCAACGGCATGGTCGGGACGACGAGAGGGCGATCGAGGCACATCTCGTCGACCTTGCCGATGCGAATGGATTGCCTCTCGTCGCAACGAACGAGGCGTTCTTCGCCAAGCCGAGCGACTATGAGGCCCACGACGCGCTTCTGGCGATCGCCGAAGGGAGAATCGTCTCCGACGATTCGCGGCGTCGCCTGACACCACAGCACGATCTGAAGACGCGGGCGGAGATGATGCGGCTCTTCGCCGACATCCCCGAAGCCCTTCAGTCGAGTGTCGAGATCGCACTGCGCTGCGCTTACCGCGTGCCGACGCGAAAGCCGATCCTGCCGAGGTTCGGCACCACGTTGGACCAGGGCGAGGTGGACGAGGGAGAGGAACTCAGGCGCCAAGCCGAGGAGGGGCTTGCACGGCGCCTCGCCGCTCATGGCCCGGCGCCTGGTTTGACCGAGCAGGACTACCACCAGCGTCTCGATTACGAAGTCGGCATCATCCGCCGCATGAAGTTCCCCGGGTACTTCCTGATCGTTTCCGACTTCATCAAGTGGGCCAAGGACCATCACATTCCCGTCGGCCCGGGGCGTGGCTCCGGCGCCGGATCGCTCGTGGCATACGCTCTCACCATCACGGACCTCGATCCGCTGCGATTCAGCCTCCTGTTCGAGCGCTTTCTCAACCCGGAGCGCGTCTCGATGCCGGACTTCGACATCGACTTCTGCGTCGAGGGCCGTGAACGTGTAATCGAATACGTGCAGAACCGATATGGCCACGAGCAGGTTGCGCAGATCATCACCTTCGGAACGCTCCTGGCGCGCGGGGTCATGCGCGACGTCGGCCGCGTCCTGGAGATGCCCTACGGGCAAGTCGACAAGCTCACGAAGCTGGTTCCGCAGAACCCTGCAAACCCCGTAACGCTGCGACAGGCGATCGATGGCGAGCCGAAGCTGCAGGCAGCTATCGAGGAGGAACCGGTCGTCGCGCGGATGCTCGACATCGCGCAGAAGCTCGAGGGCCTACATCGGCATGCATCCACCCATGCCGCAGGCGTCGTGATCGGCGATCGTCCGCTCGAAGAGCTCGTTCCGCTCTATCGCGATCCGAAAACCGGGATGCGGGTCACCCAGTTCAACATGAAGTGGGTCGAGCAGGCGGGCTTGGTAAAATTCGACTTCCTCGGCTTGAAGACGCTGACGGTCTTGCGGACGGCGGTCGATCTCATCGCTCTGCGCGGCATTCACGTCGATCTGTCGGCGCTTCCGCTCGACGATCAGCGGTCCTACGAACCGTTGCGGCGGGGCGAAACGGTCGGCGTGTTCCAGGTTGAAAGCGCGGGCATGCGTAAAGCCCTCGTCGAGATGGAGGCGGACCGCTTCGAGGATCTGATCGCCCTCGTCGCGCTCTATCGGCCAGGCCCGATGGCCAATATTCCGGTCTATTGCGCCCGCAAGCTCGGACGGGATCCGGATCCGTCGGAAACCTGGTACCCCCACCCGAAGCTCGAGGCGATTCTGAAGGAGACCTTCGGCATCATCGTCTACCAGGAACAGGTGATGGAGGTCGCGAAGGTCCTCGCCGGCTACTCGCTTGGCGACGCCGACCTTCTGCGCCGCGCCATGGGCAAGAAGATCAAGGCCGAGATGGATGCGCAGCGCGAGCGCTTCGTCAACGGCTGCACGAAGAACGGAATTGAGAAGGCGAAGGCGAACGAGATCTTCGATCTGCTCGCGAAATTCGCGGATTACGGCTTCAACAAGAGCCACGCGGCAGCCTATGCCCTCGTGGCCTATCAGACGGCCTATCTCAAGGCGAACTACCCGGTCGAGTTCCTCGCCGCGTCGATGACGCTTGATTGCGACAACACCGACAAGCTCGCAGAGTTCAGGCGGGAGGCGCAGCGCCTCGGCATCCCTGTCGAGCCGCCATCGATTAACCGATCCGGCGTCGTTTTCGACGTCCAGTACGACAGCGAGAGCAAAGGCGCCATTCGCTACGCGCTCTCCGCGATCAAAGGCGTCGGCCGGGCCGCCATGGAAGACCTCGTGAGGATCCGCGGGAACAAGCCGTTCCGTGATCTTGCCGATTTCGCGCGCCGCCTCGATCCCAAGAGTGTCAACAAGCGCATTCTCGAAAACCTGATCGCCGCAGGCGCGCTAGACGAACTCGAACCGGATCGGGCTCGGGCAACGGCGGCGATCGAGGCCATCGTCAACCTTGCCCAGCAATCCGCCCAGGCCGAGACCATCGGGATGCAGGACATGTTCGGTGGCGTGACCGCCGCCGGTGTCTCCCTACGCATCCCGCCCTACGAGCCATGGCCGGCTGCCGTGCGCCTCCAAAAGGAATACGATGCAGTCGGGTTCTTCCTGTCCGGCCACCCCCTCGACGAGTACGGCGATCTCCTGGCGAGGCTCCGTGTCCAGAGCTGGGCGGATTTCTGCCGCTCCGTGAAGGCCGGCAATTCCGTCGGGAAGGTTGCTGCGACCGTGCTCGACCGGACGGAACGCCGAACCAAGACCGGCAACAAGATGGGCATTGTGATGCTCTCCGATCAGACCGGCCATTTCGAAGCGATCGTCTTCTCGGAAGGGCTCCAGCGCTACCGGGATATCCTGGAGCCCGGGCGGGCGGTCGTTCTGGTCCTGCAGGCCGGAGTCGAAGGCGAAGAGGTGAGGGCGCGAATCCAGCTCGTGGAGCCGCTCGACGAAGCCGTTGCCAAGCACCAGAAGGGGATGCGGATATTCCTCCGGGACGAGCGGCCGCTGCCCAGCGTCCAGGAACGTCTCAAGACCAAGGGAGAGGGCGAGATTTCCGTCGTTCTCATCCTCGACAACGGCGACAGAGAGGTGGAGGTGAAGCTCCCCGGCCGGTATCTCGCATCGCCGCAAATTGCCGGCGCTCTGCGAGCGGTTCCCGGCATCGTGGATGTCCAGATGAACTGAGTCGCCAGCCCCGCGTTCAGGCCACTTCGCTCCTCAGCACCCGGCGGTAAAGTTCGATATGCTTCATGACTGCCGTGGCATGCCGCCGCTTGAGCGCCTCTGCATCGTCGTTGGCAATCCACTCCGGAAGGGAAACGATGGTCTCTATCTTGCGGGCGAGATCGAGACTGTTGCCGGGTTCGAAATGAAGCCCGTCGCGCCCGTGCACGATCTTCTCTGCCATTCCGCCGATTCGAGAGCAGAGGACCGGTTTTCCGAGCAGACGAGCCTCCTGGATCACCAGAGGGGAGTTCTTCCACCAGATTGAAGGGACGACAATCCAGTCATAGGAAACCATGAGATCGAGCACGTAGCGATTGTCGTAAGGCCCGAAAGACGTGACGACATCGCTTTGCTTCCGGAGGAGCTCGGTCATGTGACCTTGGAATTCCGCGTTCTGCTTGTCGAGGTTCGCACCGTGGACACCAACCTCGATCCGATCCCGAATACGAGGCGGCAGCGCGCTCACCGCCTCGAGCAGAGTGCTCAATCCCTTGAATGGGTTGATCTGACCGAAATATCCGAAGCGAATCTTTCCAGGACCACGGGCTTTGGCTGCGAATGCCTCCTCGGCGAAACCTGTTCCTTGTTTCTGCTCGCGCAGGGCCGCCTTCGCACTGGCCTTTCTGAGGATCTCCGGAGCGAGCGGATTCTCAATCGTCGTGATCGCGTCGGGATCCAGACCCCAGGAGAGGTAGCGATCGCGCAGGAATTGGCTCGGCGCGATGAAATAGTCGCAATACGACAGGAATCCCTTGAAGATCCTATCCCTAAGAAAGAACATTCCCGGCGATGTGTCGGGAAAACAGAAGCGACATTCCATTGGTGAGGCCGCCTCGCAAAGGCGGCCATCCGTCTTGATCATCTGTCCGTCATTCTGACAGATCGCCATGTATTCATGGAGCGTGAAGACGACTCTCAAGCCCAGAGAGTAGAGAATTTCGAGGAGGTCGAGGCTCCAAAACGCGAAGTGGTGGACATGGACGACATCCGGCCTCACCCACCCGACGAGATCCTCGACGGTCCGGCGCAAGCTGTCGTAGTCGCACGACATAAGACTTGGCCAATCCGCCATCGGAACCGAAACAAGAGGCTCGTCCGGTCTTCCCCGGAACAGGCCCATGGAGGCGCTGTGACCGACTTGGTCGGGCAATGCGCGCGAGGCAAAAACGACCCGATTGATGCCCGGCGTTGTCCTCAGATGCTCGAACAGGGAATAGGCTGCGCGCTCTGCGCCGCCAGCGGACAAATCGGGATGTCCGTGTGACATGATCAGAATGTTCACTGGGCACCCTCCCGCCAAGGGGCCTCTAGCCTGCCGGACTCTATGAAACTCCGCCACCTCCGATTGAAGGTGATACAGTTCACGTAGACGAGCGCTGACCGGGATATGTCGGAACCCATCCGCCCGATCGACTGCCGTTCGAGATGAAAGATCTCGTTCGACGAAACGAGACCAATCTCATGTCCTGCCGCCCGCGCCCGCAGGCACAGATCGGCATCCTCGAAGTCACCTCTCACGTAGGCCTGATCGAAGCCCCCCAGCTCCTGGTAAAGGTCATTTCGTATCAACATTAGCGCCCCGGTGACCGCTGGCCTCGGAGCAATGATGTCGGCTGGCCGTGTCTCGGCTGGTGTCCCTTTTGCGGGGTGGTCGACGACATAGAGGCCGTGCATCAGATTCTCGGCACGAAAGATCATGCCGTCGTGCTGAATGCTCCCGTCTTCATATAGAAGTCGAAAGCCCATGATGCTGAAGCGGCCAGCCTGAATGGCGTCTACGGCTTGATTGATCGGAATTGAAGAATCGATCCAGATGTCGGAGTTCATGAAAAGTATATATTCGCCGCGAGCTACAGACGCTCCAACATTGCTTGCACCTGCAAAGCCCAGACTGAAGCGGTTCAGGACGAGCATCGTTCGGCCTGAAAAGAAGGAACACCGCCGCCTCATCGCTTCCAAGATCAGTTGATGGATAGCTGGATCGTCGGAGACAAAGATCCATTCGTAATGGGAAGGAAAATGCTTTTGCAGCAGCATAAGCGAATAGATGAAGCGATACTCCCGGAAGAGCGGAATGACGACCGAGACTCTCGGTTCGGAGCCGTTGTCGTGCAAGATCCAGGACTCGTATTCGGGACGATGTATCTTCTCGACAAAAAGAGGCAGAAGATACTTGCGCACGATCTCAGGCCCTGGACGGTTTGCCGGACCAGCAGAATGCATGATCATTTCCAGTATCTGAGCCTGTGACTCCGAAGGCGCTGCATTCAAAGTCCCATGACAATGAGCGTTGCCGCCAGTTATTGAAAACACGAGAAAGGAAGAAGTATTCGGTAGGATCGGAGCAAAATTCACGAGGAACCCGTGGTCGTCCGAATCCGGCGGTTTTCCGGAGCTCTTCAGATGAGCGGTTACATCGGGCCTAATCTTGTGGAGAACGTCCTGCGGACTTGCAAGATAAAGGCCATCCGCACTGATGTAATATAGGCGGCGAGATCGCGCCTCCTCGATCCATCCTTCCACGAAGAAGCCAAAGTCCAGCCGATTGACGAGTTCGACGGATCGAGGAAGCTCAAACTCCTGCTCGCCTTCTTGAACGAGAGCGACCGCAATAGCCGGTACGATGGAGTCGACGACTTGGTGGCGGGCTGCACTCTCGAGAAACGCAACGAATTCGGCTGGACTCGCTCGGTGCTCGCCCAGAACACTTATGGAAATTTTGGCGCGGACTATGATCTTTCGGTCAGCTTCGATCAGCACGAGCAATGGCGCTGCGTAGAGATTCAGGCCGATCAAGTCGAGTAGGCATAGACTGACGATGAACCTGTGCAGACGGTCCTGGTCAGGCAACCCGGCAAGCGGGCACTGATCTGCAGGATCTGGGAAGCAGATGCCCCGCTCCGCACGAAGGCTTCGTCGAACACCACGGTTATCCCACAAGGG
>NZ_LN811352.1:134812-233433 GCF_001006805.1 Microvirga massiliensis
ACCCACAAGGTTATCCGGTTGGGAGCATCCTCGGCCGCACATCGCCCGAACAAAAGGAGATGACTCGCGAATCCTATCGCTATATCCAGGCTCGGGCCTGGCACCGCTGTCGGGTGCTCTGGCATGTATAGTTTCCCCCTGAATCACTATTCTGCCCAGCAGGAGACTTGTGCGGCAGATACTTGATTATTTACTTCGCACTAACGTAGCTGAACCACGCAGGTCAACGACAGCCCGCGTCTCACGACAGTAAGCTTTGCAGCAACGTTAATTTTGCCACCCGAAAATCCCATGGTGCATTGGTGCTCACCTGCACAGGTATTGAACTCTGCGAAGCCCTGACTGCGATGCGGCCTAGCCGTTTGGCCGAGTATTCATCGACTTTGAGAGCAGCTTTCAATCTCGATCAATTTTGACCCTCCGAACAGTGGCTTGGTGCAGCAGCATCCCCTGTCACATTCATGATAGAAGTACTCGCTGTACTGTCGCTGTGCGCCGAGCTGCATCCGGAACTCCTGTTCCGGACTGCTGCCACGAGTCTTTCGTCTGGGCGCTATGCCGACGCCTTTGCGCTTGCGGATCGCTACTGTCGGATTCGCCCGCTGGTATCGCCAAACCACCTCCTGCTGCGTGCTGCAACCCGAAGGGCGGTCGATGATCCCGAAGGTGCACTCGAGGACATCCGTCAGGCTCTCGGATGCGACCCCGTTCATCTGGTGGCGAATCGTTCTCTCATGGCGAGCGGAACCCGGGAGGAGCGATTGGAGGCCACGCGTATTCTCCTAGCTCGAGAGACCGAGCCGAGCCGACAGGTCGGCCCGATCCGTGTCCTAGCGGAAGGCAACGATGCGGTCGGCGTGGTTCGAGGCGGTACCGAAGGCGTGACAGGGCATTTCGCGTGGCGAGGCGGTCCCGTGCTTGCCGTAAATGTGATGCAGGATCTCGAAGCGCATCCGATGCTCCTGCAAGCGGATGTCGGGCATCCTTTGCGAGATGCGCTGGGAAACGCGTCTTCCTGGAGCCTTCGGTGGCGAGACGGCATCGAGCGCCTTCACATCGAAGTGTCCGGAGGGATCGTGGTTGGCTCGCCGACCTGGAATCCTGGAATCTCGAACCCTCCGCCCTCTACGTCACCTAAGGGTGCGCATGGCACGAGGACGCTTACTGTGCTGGTTCCCGTCTTCGGCGACCATGGAGCGACGCAGACCTGTCTTCTGTCCCTGCTCGACGAAGCTGCACAGACCGAATGCCACATTCTCGTGATCGACGACGCGACTCCGGACCGGGCAATCGCAGCAATGCTCGATCGGCTGGCCGGAACCGGGAAGATCGAGCTCCTGCGCAATCCCTACAACCGCGGCTTCGCAAGAAGTATCAATCACGCCCTTCAGCACACGCGCGGTGAGGACGTAGTCCTTCTCAACGCCGATACCATTCTGCCCAGAGGCACTCTGAGCCGGCTGAAGCACGCGGCCTATTCTGCGCCTAATATTGGAACGGTTACGCCGCTGTCGAACAATGGCGAGTATACGAGCATTCCCACGGGTTTCCGTGTGAATGAATGCCCTGATTACGGCATGGCGCAAATCATCGGTGATGCCGCCGATGCCGCGAATGGCGCGCAGATCGTCGACCTGCCCAACGGCATTGGGTTCTGTCTGTATATCCGCCGGGACTGTCTCGACGACGTCGGCGCGCTGAGCCTTGCGTTCGGCCGCGGCTATTACGAGGACGTGGAGTTCTGTCTCCGCGCAGCCGTGCGGGGCTGGCGAAATGTTTGCGCGACCGGTGTTTACGTCGGACATGCGGGTGCACGATCGTTCGGTTCGGAGAAGGCGATACTGGTGAAGAGCGGCGCCGGCATTGTCGATCGCGTTCATCCGGGTTTCGAGCAAGCCAGTGCCGCTTTCGTCCGCGCGGATCCTTTGGCTGGTCATCGGCAGGCCGTCGAGCGCGAACTTTTGCCTCTGTTGGGCTCCTACGACCTCATGGTGATCCCGGTGACGGAGGGCTCCGACTGGCGTGAGCTGTTGCCGCCGGTAGGTCACGCTGGTGGTCAGCGCAGGCTGGCTGCCCTGGTCGATCAGGGGAGCGACGGGATGACGATCAGCCTGCGCGATCCAGGCGGTGGCTTCCCTCAGAATCTCGACCTTTCCCAATCCGATCTCGCAGACAGCTTGGGGCGAATTCCGATCACCAGCATCGACATCCTCGATCCGATGCTGCTTCCGGGCGAGGTGCTCGACGCTGTCCTGCGGCTCGGATGCCCGATTACCGTCCGGATTCGGGATGTGGGTGCTATGTGCAAGGGGGATCAGATTTCGGAGGGTGCAAGCAAGACCTGCGAAGTCTGTGGTGGGCGATGCCCGTGCGATCTGGAGCTACCATATCGGGTCCCGGCCCCCGACCACCGAACACCCTTCGAGGACGTTATCGCACATGCGACGATCATCATCGTCCCCGACGAGGACACCCGGACCCTGTTCAGCCGATCCTATCCAATCGCAAACGCAGTCGTGCCGGAGTGCTCCATTCCTTCATATGCTCCGGCACCTCGGAATGCTTTACGGGATCGACTCCGTTTGGGACTGATCGCCGACTCACAAGGCATGGATGCGGCGCTCCCGATTGCGATCGCCGAGCATTTCTCGCGCTCTCCTTCGCCCGCCGGCCTGATTGTTTTCGGGAGCACTTCGGACGATTTCCATCTCATGAGGTCGGGGCCGGCCTTCGTTACAGGCCCGATTCAGCCGCACGAGCTCGGTGCATTGTTTCGAAACCTCGGGGTTGCCCGCCTCCTGTTCCCCTCCCGAAGACGGGTCCCATCGGATGCGGTGATGCGGTTATGCAGGGCGGACGGAATCGGCGTTGCAAGGTTCCGCTGGTCGACTCGGGAGCCGATGATCGGGCGTCAGGGAGACCTCGAGCTACCTGTCGGGATCCCTTCGGAGGCGGTGGCAGAACTCCTGCTCCGCTGGATGATGAGCAACTCGATCACCTGACGCGGCGCATGGTTCGCGCGGAGGTCGCCCGTCTAGCTCATATTCATCAGGGGGTGGATATCTTGAGGGCTCGCCTTGTGGCCGATCGGATTAAGCATGAACGACGTCCGAACGAGCCCTTCCCAAAAGCGCCATGAAATCCAGTTTCCTTGAAGTATGCTTGGCCTCTCCGCATAACCAGCTCGGAGGCATGGAAGGTGCAAAGTGGCAAACGGCCAAGCCCGGCAGGAGCCAACTCCTGCCCTCGTTCGGAAAGGTAGATGAGCGGAATTCTCGTGAAGCTCTTCGCGACGGCTCTCACGATGAGCCAGGTCGCCATCCAGCCCGACAATGTGCGGACCAGCTTCGACGCCGTTCAAGATCGAGGAGAGGTGGATTGGATCCTGAAGGAGGGCTGCGCTCATATGAGGCGCGCCTTCGATATCGAGGAGATCAATCTCGACGAGTTGATCACCACGGCGATGGACGATCCCGATGCCCTGACGGGTAACCTGAAGGTGCTTCAGGGCCTCAGTTTCAGCGACCTTCATGCGAGTTATCGTCAGTTCTGCACGACCGAGCAGGTCGAGCGCTCGCCAGTCGATCTCGGGGAGGTCATCACCTACTTCAACGAGGCGGTCGCGAACCTCCCGGATGCCGGGAAGCTGAAGGGCCTCAGGCTACCCGGGGTCACGGTCATCCTCGACCAGACCGGGAAACGGTTCGCCGAGATCTACGAGCCGGACCACCGCCGAATGTGGGTTCCGCTTTCGGAGATCCCAAAGCCTGTGCAGCAGGCTTTCGTGGCCGCCGAGGACAAGCGCTTCTATGAGCACAAAGGCATCGACGAGCGGGGTGTGATTCGCGCCTTCATGTCCAACCTGACGAATCCCGGCCGACCGGCTGGAGGTTCGACCATCACGCAGCAGGTCGTGAAGAATTTGCTCGTCGGTGACGACGTCACCTACGAGCGCAAGATGCGGGAGATGATCGTTGCCGCCCGCGTCGAGCGCATCCTGAGCAAGGACGAGATCCTCGAGATTTACCTGAATGCCATCTATTTCGGGCGCTCGTCCTGGGGGATTGAAATGGCTGCCCGCAGCTATTTCGGAAAGCCCGCGAAAGAGCTCAGTCTCGCGGAAGGCGCCCTGCTGGCCGGACTCGTGAAAGGGCCGAACGTCTATAATCCGGACCGCTCTCCCGATCGCGCCCTGGACCGGGTCGCCTATGTCCTCAGCCGCATGGAGGAGGACAAGTTCGTCACCGCCGGCCAGATCACGCTTCTGCTCGGTAAGCTGCCGCCCACCATTCCCTTCGAGCGTCCCCAACGCAGCAGCGGGTTCCACTTCGTCGATTTCCTGGATCGGAGCGCGCGGCCGGTGGCAGGCATCGGGAGCCTTACGGGTTCCGGATACACGGTACGCTCCACGATCAATCCGGCCCTTCAGAAGGCAACCGAAGCCGCCTTGCAGGAGGGACTGGCCCGTTACGAGCTGAATACGGGCCGGAGCCGTTTCCAGGGGGCCGAAAGCAATCTCGCCGAGGCAATTGCCAAGCTATCCGCAGACGATACTCCGTCGAATTCCGATAAGGCTTCACCGCCTTGGCGCCGCGCCCTCGAGGCCGCTCGCTTGCCGCTCTACGACGTGCAATGGCCGGCTGCGATCGTGATCGAGAAGTCGGTCCCCCGGAAGGGAGCTCTGACGTTTCGTGTCGGACTCGCCGATGGCAGCACCATGCCTTTGACGGTTGCGAGCGCCGATGCTCGGCGTGCACTGAAGCTCTACGACGTCGTTCGGGTTCGGGTGATTCCGGCCAGCGGCAAGAAAGCCGCACGCGCAGAGTTGCGTATGCCGCCTTCCGTGCAGGGAGCAGCCGTCGTCCTCGAGAACAGGACCGGCCGCATCCTCGCCATGTCGGGCGGATTCTCCTATCCATTGAGCCAGCTCAACCGCGTCACGCAGGCCCACCGGCAGCCGGGCTCCGCTCTGAAGCCGCTCACCTATCTGGCGGCGCTCGCAAAGGGGCTGCAGCCCAACACCCTCGTCTGGGACGAGCCCGTCACATTTCCGCCGATCGGCGGGAACGCGGGCGCGCGAGCGAGCGATTCCTGGACGCCGAAGAACTACGACGGGCGAAGCGGCGGCATCATGACTCTGCGGCGTGCTCTCGAGACGTCACAGAACCTCGTCACGGCGCGCCTTCTCGAAGGCGGCCTCGACTGGGATCCGGAGCGAAGCCTGCGTAGCGTGTGCGAACTTGCGCTGGAGGCGCAGCTCTACGTCGAGTGTGAACCGTATTATCCGTTCGTTCTCGGTGCTCAGCCGGTGCGCCTGCTCGACCTTGCGGCCTTCTACGCGGCCATCACGACGGAGGGCGCCCTGCCGTCACCCTACGCCCTGGAAGCAGTCGAGGAGGGGGGGCACACGATCTATCGCCGGGAAAACATTGCTCCCGTGCAGATCGGCTCCGCGGATCGTGTCGCCTTCTATCAGCTGAAGACGATTTTGCAGGGAGTCCTCGAGCGGGGCACGGCCCGCTCGATCCGGACCCTTGCACCCTATGTCGCCGGCAAGACCGGGACCTCGGATCACGAGAACGATGCTTGGTTCGTAGGATTCACCAACGACGTCACGGTCGCCGTCTGGGTAGGATACGACAACGCGGACGGAAAACGACGGACCCTCGGGCGCGGACAGACCGGTGGAAAGATTGCAGTTCCGATATTTCAGGCAATCATCGAAGCTGCCTGGGCGCACCACGCGCTAAAGGCGCCTTTGAATCCTCCGTCTCCGCAAGCGGCCCGGCAACTCATCGCGATGCCGATCGATCTCGAGACGGGCGACAGGATCACCGACGGGGGGAGAAAGGCCTTCACCGAACATTTCCGCCTGAGCCAGTTCGGGCAGTTCACCGACACTCAGTTCCGGCTCGTGCCTGAATACGATGCCTACGCGTTCCGTCGCCCCGGTCCGTGGAGCGATGGCGACGAGGCACCGCTCGGCGGGTACTTCGATGACGCTCCAGTCGCGGAGGCTCCGGGTTGGTTCGAGTCGGTGCCGCCGACCGCCCGGGGACGAACGCACGACCTGCCGTGGTGGGAGGAGGACCGGCCCCGCCGCTCGCGACGAATCGACCCCGACTACTTCTGGGGCAACGGACGGATCTATTGATGGTGTTTGCACGCCCGTGGAGCGGCCTCCTGGCTGCGCTCATCATTACCGGTTGGCTTGGTTCTGCGCAGGGTGGTGAATTCAAGGTCGAGGAGGTCGCCTCGGCGACCGATCTCGGCCCTGCGCGTCTCAAGCCCGCCACGATCGCATTCGCGGACTTCGGAAAGGACAGTCTCACCGATCCTGCAACCGGACTCATGCCTTTCGAAGAATGGTCCCGCGCCAGACCGGTGCAGCAGGAGTTTCTCACGCTGTTTCCCGGCTACAAGGAGCCGACGATCGAGGTCACGGTGAACGGCCTCAAAAGACCCTACAAGGAGAAACTGCACGTCTATGTCGTCGAGGCTCGTTTCCTAATCCCAAAGGCACCGACGACGATCGACCTCAAAAAATATCTGCAGCTCGATGCTCTGAAGAAGATCGATCCTGCCATCGAGCATCATCTCATTACTGCCGACGAGGTTCGTCCTCAAATCGAGAGAGCGTCGGCTCACAATCGCAATCCCTTCCGGCGGTGGTGCCAGGATCCCGAGAGCCTCTGCGTTCAGTCGCGCTATCAGCTCGAAGGCAAGCTCCCTCTTGGCATACGCTTGGCCAACAAGCTCGAGGAAGGTGGAAAGAAGATTTCCGAGTTCATCGAGTTCCAGTCGGAGCTACGGGTGCTCCCGGCCGAGGAGATCGATCAGGCAGCGCTCGCGCGTCTGACGCGCCTCGAGGCACCCGTGACCGGTGTTCTCGAACAAACCCTGTTTGATGCCAATCAGGTCATCCAATTCGGCAAGCTGCTTGCCATCCTCCAGGCTGATCCGACTGATGCAGCTAGGACTGTGACGACCATCTTTCTGTCGCTCGGCGTCGAGACGGATGTTCTGGAGAGGAAAAAAGAGTTCGAAACGGTTCCTGTTCTGCGCAATCTGATTCCGTCGCAAGTCCTGATGGGCAAGAGCTCCTTCAATTCGGGGACTTCCCTCAGTGCCGGCCTTCCAGATTACACGCGCAACCGTATCAGAGCCTTCGCGAGCCTTCTCCAGCATTAACGCTTGGCCGGTCCTGCTATCGTCCCGCGGCTCAGCGCTCCATCAGAACGGCCATTGCAAGGACCGAGATTTCGCCGAACAGAACTCCTGCGAAGACGGAGCGTCTCAGGATAAAAAATCCGGCGAGTCCAATGACGAGACTGGCACATCGCCCGAGCAGGGGGACTGCCGCGAGCGCACCGCTCGGAGCCAGGACGAGCTTCGCGACGATGCCGGCCAGGAGGGCCGTTGCAACCATTCGGACCCATACGAGAAGCTCCGACTGCTCGTCCATCCGGCGCGAGAGGAATACGCCCATGACGCGCCAGATCTCGCTCGGCAGGAAGCCGACGAGGACTACGAGAAAATAGGCGCCGAGCGGGCCCGTGAGCGTGAGGTATTCACTCATCGAGCGCGCCGCTGCACGCGCCGCACCAGATAGGCGGCCGTCCCACCGGCAACGCCGGTCGCCAGGAGATCGAAATCCCGGCCGAGCAGGAATCCGAAGATCGGTGACAGCCCAAACCCGAGTGCAAGAGCGGTCCAGTCAGCGGGATGCCTCGCGGCGGCGACCAGTGACACGGTGAAGAAAATCGGGGTCAGAAAAAGAACCGCTGCGCTCAGTTCCAGAGGCAGGGTTCCGGCCAGGACATGTCCGAGCAAAGTGAGGGCCGCGCTCACCAGGACAGTAGCGCCGGCGAATCCGAAATAGTAGGCGCGGCGCCTTTCCGGCGGGATGGGGGGCAGGCGCGCCAGACTTTCGACCCACACGGTGACTGCCACGAAATGGGCTGCCAGGAGCTGAGTCCCGATACCTCCTCGCGGGAATCTGAGGAGCGGCAGGACGGAAATCGTCATCGGCAGGAGGCGAATCGATGACAGGCATACCGCGACAGCAATAGCCGGCCATGCGACGCCCGCAGACAATCCCCCGAACAAGATGACTTGTGCCGGACCTGCCCAGATCAGCACCGTCGATAGCACCGCCGCTCCGGCTGGGATCCCCACATCCCGCGCGAGTCCGCCAATGCCGAGCATCGTCAGTCCGACCACCCAAGCGGGCAGGGCGAGGGAGTTCCGGACACCGTGAAGAAAGGGTGGGAGAGACAGGGGAACGTTCTCGATCAGCCGAAAATTTCATGGCGCTGCATCGGAGGGGAGGCGCCCAGGGAGAACTTTGATAGCTGTGATGCTACCAGTTCGACAAGAGTCAAGGGCCGGCGTAGCATCCCGGCCGAACACGACGCGGCCGTGTCTCATTTCCGTTGTCAGAGAGATTGAAAAGCTTGCCGCTCGTTGGCGTCTCGACCTCGACTACGTTACGGCTCCTCTACGTGAGGGCACACGAACTGAAGCGCGGAATGTAGTCGCTCAGCACGTTCCGCGCCTCTCGTTGATATCTTCACTTAGATGTCGAGTTGAGCATCGTCGGCGAAGGCCGCACGTTCCTGAATGAAAGCGAATCGTGCTTCGGGCTTGTTTCCCATCAGCCGGTCGACCGTATCTCCAGTCTCCTCCCTGCTTTCAGTCTCCACCACGACCTTGAGGAGTGTGCGCTTCCGCGGGTCCATTGTGGTTTCCTTCAATTGGCTCGGCAACATCTCGCCAAGCCCCTTGAATCGGGAAATCTCAACCTTGCCGTTGCCTTTGAAGACCGTCTTCAGGAGCCGCTCCTTATGTGCATCGTCGCTCGCATAGGCACTCTTCGCACCCTGTGTGAGGCGATAGAGCGGCGGTACGGCCAGGTAGAGATGCCCGGCATCGATGAGGCGCGGCATCTGTCGGTAGAAGAACGTGATGAGAAGCGACGCGATATGTGCACCGTCGACGTCGGCATCGGTCATGATGATGACCTTCTCGTAACGCAGATCGCCATCGCGGTAATGCGAGCCCGTCCCGCAACCGAGCGCTTGCGCAAGATCGGAGAGCTGCTGGTTCTGGTGGAGCTTGTCACGTCCGGCGGATGCCACGTTCAGGATCTTGCCGCGTAGCGGCAGAATAGCCTGGGTCGCGCGATCGCGTGCCTGCTTCGCCGAGCCGCCGGCCGAGTCTCCTTCGACGATGAAAAGTTCCGAACCTTTGGCGCCCGCATTGGTGCAGTCGGCGAGCTTGCCCGGCAGGCGCAGCTTCCGCGTCGCGGTCTTGCGAGCGACTTCCTTCTCCTGTCGCCGCCGCAGCCTTTCCTCGGCGCGATCGATGACCCAGTCGAGCAGTTTGTTGGCCTGCTGTGGAGATGCTGCGAGCCAGTGGTCGAAGGCGTCGCGAACGGCATTCTCGACAATTCGGCCAGCCTCGACGGTTGCCAGTTTGTCCTTGGTCTGCCCTTGGAACTCCGGCTCCCGGACAAAGACGGACAACATCGCCGCGCAGGTCGCCATGACGTCGTCGGTGGTGACGGCCGTCATCCGCTTGGCTTGGCCGACCCGCTCGGCATGGTCACGCAAGCCGCGGAGCAGCGCGATCCGGAGCCCGTTTTCGTGCGTGCCGCCCTCGGGCGTCGGGATCGTATTGCAGTAGGAGGAGGTGAAGCCGTCGTCACCTGCAAGCCAGGCGACTGCCCATTCGAGCGAGCCATGCCCTCCCGGTCGGGAGATCTTGCCGGAGAAGACCTGCTCAGCAACGAGTTCCTTCCCATCGATGTCCCGGGCCAGATAGTCCCGCAGCCCGTTCGGAAAGCGGAAAACCGCCTCGGGCGGAACATTGTCCACGCCCTCGAGAAGGGCAGGGGCGCAGCGCCAGCGAATCTCGACGCCACCGAACAGGTACGCCTTGGAGCGCGCCATCTTGAAGATTCGGCGAGGCTGAAAGCGGACATCGATGCCGAAGATCTGTGGATCCGGCTTGAAGCGGACCCGCGTGCCCCTCCGGTTGAGAACCCGCCCAACTGTCTCGAGCTTCGTCTTCGGGAGGCCTCGCGAATAGACCTGACGATAGAGGGTCTGCCCCCGGGCGACCTCGACTTCCAACAGTTCGGATAGGGCATTGACGACGGACACGCCGACGCCATGGAGCCCGCCCGAGGTCTCGTATACCTTCGAGTCGAATTTTCCACCGGCGTGCAGGGTCGTCATGATGACCTCGAGCGCCGACTTCTTGGGAAACCTCGGATGAGGGTCGACGGGAATGCCGCGGCCGTTATCGGCGACCCAAAGGAAACCGCTCTCCTCGAGTTCGACCTCGATGAAGGTCGCATGGCCTGCGACGGCCTCGTCCATCGCATTGTCGATCACCTCGGCAAAGAGGTGATGGAGCGCTTTCTCGTCCGTTCCGCCGATATACATTCCCGGCCGCCGGCGCACCGGCTCCAGCCCTTCGAGCACCTCGATCGAGGACGCGTCGTAGCCGTTCTCGGCTGGTGTAGTGGTCGCCGGGCGGGAAGCCTTCACGGCAGCAGTCCTCGCCGTTGCAGCCGCCGCTCTGCGAACAGGCTGCCCCCCCGCGCCTCCGAAGAGATCGTCGTTACTCATGAAATCTCTGGTCCGGGAATGATTCGTGATGGTCGCACTATAGCCGATAAGCAGGAGTTAATGAGAACAAAGCATAAACACAATGGGTGAGCAGCCGCAGCCCAGCGGTCTCGACGCGTCGGAGTTGCCTTCCGGAACATTCAGCGTACCTTCACGTTGACAAGCGTAGCCTTGACCCAGGATGGGGGGATTGACGTGCCTGTGGGTTCGTACGCCGGCATCTCTCGGCAAATCCAATTGACTCGGGCCGCAAGGGTGGCGGGGGAAGCCTTCGCCTTTGCAGATCCCGATCCAGCTATCCGCGGATCGGGCCTCCCGTGGGGTCCCGTTCTCACCGGGCTGGCTGTCGCCCTGGTGGCCGCGACAGCCTGCAGCGTCTTCTGACGGAATCAGGGCTTTCTTCGGGCCACCGAGGTCTTCACGCTGGCCTTCTTGACAGCTTTCTTGGCCGGAGCTTTCGCCGTCGCCTTCTTGGCTGCCGACTTCGTGGTTGTGGATCTCTGACCCGAGGTGGCGGCTTTTTTCTTTGCGGGAGACCTCGCCGAACTCGCCTTCGAGGCACGCGTCGCACCGCCGGCGGCTGCCTTGCGGCTCCGTCCTCCCTTACGGGCCGGCGCTGCCTCGCGGCGAGCGGCAAGGAGGGCCAACGCCTCACCGAGGCCGATCGTCTCGGGATCAGCGCTCTTCGGAATCGTCGCGTTCGTCTTTCCGTCCGTGACATAGGGGCCATATCGCCCCGACTTCACGACGACATCGACGCCGGTTTCCGGATCAGCCCCGAGAGGGCGGCCCGGATCGGACGAGCCGCGCCTGAATCCGCCACCCGTCTCCTTCGCAACGATGAGATCGATGGCGCGGTTGCCGCCGATCTCCAGCACGTCGTCGTCAGATCCGATGGTGGCATAGACGCGGCCGTGTTGGACATAGGGACCATAGCGGCCGATCCCGACGAGGATCGGCTCGCCGGACTCCGGATGGGTTGCAACCTGGCGGGGCAGGGCGAGGAGCTTCAGGGCTCGCTCCAGATCGACTGCGCTTGGGGACATGCCGCGCGGCAGCGACGAACGCTTCGGCTTCTCACCTTCCTCGGCATCGCCGAGCTGGACGAATGGCCCGAAGCGGCCATCCCTCAAGGTCACGGGCAGGCCGGTCTCCGGATCGGTCCCGAGGACCTTCACGCCAGGAGGCGAGCCATCCTCCGACGCCCCCTCGCCATCGCCATTCGCTCCGGAGGCCGCCAGTTGGCGCGTGAACTTGCATTCCGGGTAGTTCGAGCACCCGATGAAGGCGCCGAACCGGCCAAGCTTCAGGGATAGCTGGCCCGTCCCGCAGGTCGGACAGGTGCGGGGGTTGGTCCCGTCACCCCGGTCGGGGAAAATGTGAGGGCCCAGAAGCTCGTTCAGGGCCTCCAGCACCTCGGCGGTTCGCAGCTCTTTCGTGCCCTCGATCGCAGCCGAGAAGTCCTGCCAGAAGTCCCTCAGAACCTGCTTCCAGTCGATCTCGTGGTTGGAGATACGGTCCAGCTTCTCTTCTAGATCGGCCGTGAAGTCGTACTCGACATAGCGGCGGAAGAACGCCTCGAGAAAGGCGATGACGATGCGCCCCTTGTCCTCCGGAACAAGACGCTTGCGCTCGAGGCGAACGTAGTCCCGGTCCCGCAATACTTGAAGCACTGCGGCGTATGTCGAGGGCCGGCCGATGCCGAGTTCCTCCATCCGCTTGACCAGACTCGCTTCCGAGTAGCGGGGAGGCGGTTCTGTGAAATGCTGGCTCGCGACGATCCGGCGCCGGTCCAGCGGATCGTCGGCCTGCATCGGTGGAAGGCGACCTTCATCCTCGTCACCCTCGTCGTCCTTACCCTCCTGATAAAGCGCGAGGAAGCCATCGAACTTGATGACCTGTCCGGTTGCACGGAGATCCAGACGGCGAGGCCCGACCTGCGCCGTGATATCGGCGGTAGTGCGTTCCAACTCCGCTGATTCCATCTGGCTAGCGATCGTCCTCATCCAGATCAGTTCGTACAGACGGGCCTGTTCGGTATCGAGGTGCCGTGAGACCTCCTTCGGCAGGCGGCTCATGTCCGTCGGGCGAATGGCCTCGTGAGCCTCTTGGGCGTTCTTTGCTTTGGTCGAGTAGCGGCGAGGCGCTCCGGGAACGTAGCGATCACCGAATTGCTGGCCGATGACGCGACGGGTGTCCTGGATGGCCTCCGGTGCCATGTCGACGCCGTCGGTCCGCATATATGTAATGAGTCCGACCGTTTCGCCGCCGATCGTGACGCCTTCGTAGAGCCTCTGAGCGATCCGCATTGTCTGCGCCGGAGCAAAGCCGAGCTTGCGCGAGGCCTCCTGCTGTAGGGTTGACGTCGTGAATGGAGGATAAGGGTGGCGCTTCGCAGGCTTCGCCTCGACATTGGCCACCGTGAACGTCGCGAGTTCGAGGTCGCGCTTGAAGGCCTCTGCGGCCTCGCCGGTCCCGATATCGAGGCGCTGGATCTTCTTCCCATCGGCCCTAACGAGACGTGCGTCGAACACCCCACCGGCTTTCGTCGCTAGGGTCGCGACGATTGACCAGTATTCCTGTGAAATGAAAGTCTCGATCTCGTATTCGCGGTCGCAGACGAGCCGCAGGGCAACGGACTGGACACGGCCCGCCGAACGGGCACCCGGAAGCTTTCTCCACAGGACCGGCGACAGCGTGAAGCCGACGAGATAGTCGAGTGCGCGCCGCGCCATATAAGCGTCTACCAGCGCCTGATCGATGTCGCGCGGCTGCCGCATCGCGGCCTGCACCGCGTCTCTCGTAATAGCATTGAAGGTCACGCGCTCGATCGGGAGGTCCTTCAGTGCGCGGCGCTCCTTCAGGGCCTCGACGACATGCCAGGAGATCGCCTCACCTTCGCGATCCGGGTCGGTCGCCAGAATGAGCTTCTCGGCCCCTTTCACCGCTTTCGCGATCTCGGCAACCCGCTTGGCCCCCCGGTCCTCCACGGACCAGATCATGTGGAAATCCGCCTGCGGGTCGACCGAACCATCCTTGGCCGGCAGGTCGCGGACGTGGCCGAAGGAGGCCAGAACCTCATAGCCTTGTCCAAGATACTTGTTGATCGTCTTGGCCTTGGCAGGCGACTCGACGACGACGACCTTCATGCCTGAATGCCTTGAAGCTGGGTGAATACGGGAGGGTGGTCTCGAGCTGCAGACTCGGCAGGGGACCGGGGCTTAACTGGTGTGGAATTCTGGCCATGTCAAATCCCCGGCCATCTTCGGGGCGGATCGGAAACCTTCGGAGCCGGCGGGAAAGGCTTGATTTTCGAATCCAAAGCCGTAGGGCAATGTCCCATGGCCGAGCTCGTCTTTCCGCACCGTCATCTCCTCGGGATCGAAGGGCTTACCCCTCATGATATCGAGGTGCTCCTCGAACTCGCGGAAGAGCAGGTGAGTGTCAGCCGGCAGGTCGAGAAGAAGAAGTCGACCCTCCGGGGCCGCACGCAGATCAATCTCTTTTTCGAACCCTCGACACGCACGCAATCCTCCTTCGAGCTGGCCGGAAAGCGGCTCGGCGCCGACGTCATGAACATGTCGGTCAGCGCTTCCTCGGTGAAGAAGGGGGAGACGCTGATCGACACCGCAGCGACCCTCAATGCGATGCGGCCGGACATCATCATCGTCCGCCACCATGCGGCGGGCGCCGTCCATCTCCTCGCTCAGAAGGTCGATTGTTCGGTCGTCAATGCCGGAGACGGTGCGCACGAGCATCCGACCCAGGCCCTGCTCGACGCCCTCACGATCCGTCGGAACAAGGGCACGATCCAGGGGCTGACGGTCGCGATCTGCGGAGACATCCAGCATTCGCGTGTCGCACGGTCGAACCTCATCCTCCTCAGCGCCCTTGGGGCTCGCGTGCGGCTGGTCGCTCCCTCGACGCTCCTGCCTTCAGGGATCGAGCACTTCAAGGTCGAAGTGCACACGGCCATGAAGAGTGGACTCGAAGGCGCGGACATTGTGATGATGCTTCGGCTCCAGCGGGAGCGGATGAATGGATCGTTCATTCCATCCGTACGGGAGTATTTCCGGTATTTCGGCCTCGATCAGGAGAAATTGTCCTACGCGAAGCCTGATGTCCTCGTGATGCATCCGGGGCCGATGAATCGAGGGGTCGAAATATCGACCCACGTCGCGGACGGCCCCCAGTCGCTCATCCGCGAGCAGGTCGAGATGGGAGTCGCGGTCCGGATGGCGGTGCTCGAGGCCCTCGCCAGCCACCTGCCGAACCGATAGATGTACGTTTTCATGCGCAGGGGAGCCGGTCCCCGGTCCCGGTCGAGCGAGCACCGGGCCGAGCGGCGGCGCTCGCCTGGAGCATCAGGGAGGCCAGGCGACCCACAATGACCGACAGCAGGCCCCTACTGCTAAAAAATGCTCGTCTCATCGATCCGGCCACCGGGCGCGACGAACCCGGCAGCCTGCTTGTCGGCAACGGGCAGATTCTCGATCTCGGACCGGGGCTCGCGGGGCCCGAGGGCACGGAGGTGATCGACTGCCAGGGCGAGGTCCTGGCGCCCGGGCTCGTCGACATGCAAGCCTTCACCGGTGAACCGGGAGCCGAACATCGCGAGTCCCTGCGTACCGCTGCCGAGGCGGCAGCGCATGGCGGCGTGACCACGATCGTGGCCATGCCGGACACGAATCCGCCCCTCGACGATCCGGCGATGATTGATTTCGTGAGGCGGCGCGCGCGCGATACGGCGGTCGTCCACGTCCAGCCGGCTGCCGCCCTCACCAAAGGCTTGGCGGGCCGTGAGATGACCGAAATCGGCCTCCTTCACGAGGCTGGCGCGATCGCATTTACGGATGGCGCGCGATCCGTGACCAATGCGCAGGTCATGCGGCGCGCGCTCACCTATGCGCGGGATTTCGACGCGCTCGTCATCCATCACCTGGAGGATCCCGATCTCGTCGGAGAAGGCGTGATGAATGAAGGCGAGCTCGCAGCCCGCCTCGGTCTCCCTGGCATTCCGCGCGAGGCCGAGACCGTGATGCTCGAGCGCGATCTGCGTCTCGTCCGCCTTACTGGCGGCCGCTACCACGCCGCCGCGATCTCGTGCGCCGACTCGGTCGAGATCATCCGCCGGGCTCGGGAGGCAGGAGCAGTAATCACCTGCGGAGTCTCCATCAACAATCTTACGCTCAACGAGAACGATATCGGCGACTACCGGACGTTCTTCAAGCTCGCGCCGCCGCTGCGCCACGAGGATGATCGTCAGGCGGTCATCGAGGCTCTCGCCGAGGGGATTATCGACGTGATCGTGTCGGATCACGATCCGCAGGACGTCGAGACGAAGCGGCTGCCGTTTGCTGAAGCAGCCAACGGCGCCGTGGGCCTCGAGACGCTCCTCTCGGCAGCGCTCCGTCTCGTCCACGACGGTCGCATGACACTGCCCGGTCTGCTCCGGGCTCTTTCGACTCGACCCGCCGAAATCCTCGGTCTGCCGTGCGGTCGCCTTGCTCCCGGCGCTCCGGCCGACCTCTTCACCTTTGCGCCGGACACGCCCTACGTGCTCGACAGGCAGGACTTGCGGTCCCGCAGCAAGAACACCCCGTTCGACGAAGCTCGGTTGGAAGGGCAGGTGAGCCTGACCATCGTCGCGGGCCGGATCGTCTTCGATGCGTTCGGACGGGGGCCGGATCATGCCTGAGGCGATGAACTGGGTGCTTGCTTGGCCCTACTTTCTCGCCGCTCTCCTGATCGGCTATCTGCTCGGCTCGATTCCCTTTGGAGTGCTCTTCACGCGTCTTGCCGGGCTGGGCGATATCCGCAGGATCGGTTCCGGCAACATCGGCGCGACGAACGTGCTGCGGACCGGCCGAAAGGGCTTGGCAGCGGCCACGCTTCTCGGCGACGGACTCAAGGGAACGGCAGCAGTCCTGCTGGGCGCCATGTGGGGGCCGAACACCGCGCTCCTGGCCGCGCTGGGTGCTTTTCTCGGCCACCTGTTCCCGATCTGGCTCGGATTCCGTGGTGGCAAGGGTGTTGCTACCTTCATCGGGTGCCTGATCGGGCTGAAGCCGGCCGCGGCGCTCGCATTCGCACTGGTCTGGATCGTTGTTGCCGCGGTGACCCGCTACTCATCGCTATCTGCCCTCATTGCGTCGCTGCTGACGTCACCAGTCCTCTGGGCTTTCGGCGAACGCCAGATGGCCGAGATGTCCGTCGTCCTCACGCTCCTGCTGTGGTGGAAGCATCGACAGAACATCAAGCGCCTGCTGTCCGGCAGTGAAGGCAAGATCGGGCAAAAACAATGACAGCCACTGTGCTGAGCGACGCTGAACGGCTTGACTGGCTGCGCCTTATCCGCTCCGATCACGTCGGTCCACGTACGTTTCGCTTGCTCGTGACGCGGTTTGGGAGTGCTACTGCAGCTCTCGACGCCTTACCCGACCTCGCGCGACGCAACGGACGCGCGGTCCGGATTCCCTCCCGGGTCTCCATCGAAGCAGAAATGGCAGCCGGTGCACGTGCCGGAATTCGCTATGTCGCGCTCGGCGAGCCGCTTTACCCCAAGCCGCTGCAAGCCATCGACACGGCTCCGCCCGTCCTCGCGGTGCGCGGCGACCTTGCCATTTTGCAGCGTCCAGCCGTCGCCATCGTCGGGTCCCGGAATGCTTCGGCTACCGGGCTCGCCATGACGGAGCGCCTCGCACGCGGGCTCGGAGAAGCCGGTCTGGTGGTTGTTTCAGGCCTCGCGCGAGGCATCGACACGCGTGCGCACCGGGCCTCTCTGGGCAGCGGGACGATCGCGGTCCTCGCTGGCGGCCACGATCGGATCTATCCGGCGGAAAACAAATCGCTTGCCGAAGCAATCCTCGATGCAGGAGGCGCCCTGGTCTCGGAAATGCCGCTAGGCTGTGAACCCCGCGCCAAGGACTTTCCGCGCCGCAACCGTATCGTTTCCGGCCTTTCCTATGGCACGATCGTCGTCGAAGCAGCACGGCATTCCGGGTCTCTCATCACGGCCCGGCTTGCCCTGGAGCAGGGAAGGGAGGTCTTCGCGATCCCTGGCTCTCCCCTCGATCCTCGTGCCGAGGGCACGAACGACCTGATCCGAGAGGGGGCGACGCTCCGTGCGTCGGCGGATCACGTCACGGCTGCGTTGAAGCCTCTCATCGCCAACGGATTGGCGGTGCAGGATCCATTGCTCGCTCGGGATCGGCATGCGGAAGAGCCGCAGGCCAGCTTCGTCTGGGACGGAGACAGTCCGGAGGCGCCGGATGAGGAGGGGCCTGCCCCCATCGAAGTCGTCACGGCCGACCCTGTCGAGTCGCTGCTGGGGGCTGCTCCTGTCAGTATCGATGAACTCGTTCGCCTGTCGGGACTGCCCATCCGCGTGGTGCAGACGACACTGCTCGAGCTCGAATTGCGGGGGCGTCTCGAGCGGCATGGCGGGAACTCGGTTTCCCTGGTCCCCGAGCGGTAGCGGCGACATCAAAGTGCGAGCAGAGCCAGCATGACCGGCATCGTGATGATGGCCGCGAGCGTCTGCTGTGTCAGGATCTCGGCCATCAGCGGCGCATCCCCGCCGAGCTGACGCGATAGCAGATACGCGGCGCTGGCTGTCGGAACCGACGCGGCGATCACGACCACCATGAAGTCCTGGCCGGAGATGCCGAACAGAGCTGCCAGTCCGGCTGCGAAAGTCGGCATCACCAGGAGCTTCAACGCAAGCGCCAAGAGGTGCACCTTTCGCGGCCGGGCCAGGCTGCGGACGTCGAGACCGGCACCGACGACGATGAGGCCGGCGGCGAGCGCAGGTCGGCCGAGGATCTCTGCAGTCTGAAGCAAGGGTTCCGGAATGAATCCCGCCATTGGGTTCAGGACGATTCCGACCGCGCAGGACCAGATGAACGGGTTCGTCGCAAAGGTTCGTAGAATCTGTGATGTCGATTGGGTCGGGCCGCCGGCGAAACGGACGAACACGAAAAGGGCGAGCACATTCAGCAGGGGGACCATCGCGGCGATCGCCACCGCGGTCAGGGTGACCCCGCGCTGGCCGAACAGCGATCCTGCGAGCGCGATGGCTACGAACGTGTTCCATCGCGTGGCTCCCTGGAACAGCGACGTGAAGCTGGGCCCGGTGAGCCCCATCCACTCCGAAAGGAGAGGTCTCATCGCAATGAGCAGGCCTGCCATCGCGATCACCGAGCCGAAGAGCGCGCCACCAACGCCCGCCACGGGTACCGATCCGAGATCCGCGCGCACGAGCGTGTTGATCACCAGAGCAGGAAAGAACATCACGTACGTGACCCGCTCGAGACCTACCCAGTGGTGGTCCTGAACGAAGTGCGTCACCCGTGCGGTCCAGCCCAATATGACGAGGAGGAATACCGGGACGAGGCTGGCAAAGACCGGGAGCATGCAGGAGGCGGCAGAGGAGGAGATAGGCGGGGCCGTCTCCCTGCCATGGTTGGACCCGTTTTGCTACGGCTGTCCCGACCTCCTCCGGGCCGAATTGATCGATCCGTCACGAGGCCGCGGCAGATCGACCGGTTGCGGATCAGCCCTCGCCCTCGGGAGTAGGGTGGATGCGAGCGAGACGATCGAGCGCACCCTGCAGGAGATAGGCTGCCGCCATCTTGTCGACGAGTTCCGCGCGTCTGGCGCGGGACGTGTCGGCGTCGAGGAGAGTGCGCGTCACGGCGACGGTTGAGAGACGCTCGTCCCAGAACAGCACCGGGAGCGCGAGGAGAGGCTGCATATTGCGGACGAACGCCCGGGTGGATTGAACGCGCGGCCCAGCCGAGCCATCCATGTTGAGCGGGAGTCCGAAGACGAGCCCACCGACACCGAATTTCTCCGACAGTGCTGCGATCCGGCCCACATCGGCCCTGTGCTTGGTGCGCTTGATGGTCTCCAGCGGAGTCGCGATCCGCAGCTCGATATCCGAGAGCGCCAATCCGATCGTGCGAGTCCCGAGATCGACGCCCATCAACCTCGCACGAGGTGGGAGATTCCGGAGGAAGGCCTCGAGTTCCTCAGAAGAAGTCACCGGGCGCCCCCGGAACGGTGCGGAGGGTTGTGATTGCCGGTGGGCGTCGCTATGGGGCTTGAGGCAGGTACCCGATGGTCAGGACTTCCGCCGACCGGCATCGGCCGGGCCAGTTCATCCGAGGCCGGCGCCTGCGATAGAGGATCGAGAGTGACGCCATGAAGATCATCTGGTTGGGACATTCGGCATTTCGCCTCGAATTCGCGGACAAGGTCGTTCTGATCGATCCCTTCTTTACGGGAAACCCGGCCTTCCAGGGTAGCCGTGAGCAGGCTGCCGAGGGCGTGACGCATATCTTGATCACGCATGGTCATGCCGACCACATCGGCGACGCGGTCGAGATCTCGACGTCGACCGGCGCCAAGATCGTCACCAACTTCGATCTGTGCATGTATCTCGCCTCCAAGGGCGTCACCGCATTCGACCCGATGAACACTGGCGGTACCACCGATCAAGGCGGCTTTACCGTCACCCTCGTGCGCGCCGACCACTCGGCCGGACTGGTCGAGACAGGGGTTGCCATGCCCCTCGGAAGCCCGAACGGGATCATCGTCAAAGCCTCGGGCGAGCCGACGGTTTATCATATGGGCGACACCGACATTTTCGGCGACATGGGGCTGATCGCCGAGATTCATCAACCGGACGTGGCTTTCGTACCGACCGGCGACCGTTTCACCATGGGCCCGGAAGTGGCGGCACTGGCGGTGCAGCGCTTCTTCCGGCTGAAAGCCGCGATCCCCTGCCATTACGGATCATTCCCAGTGCTCGAGCCTACTGCCGACCGGTTCGTGGCGGCGCTTGACGGCAAGGGAACGCAGGTAATCGTGCCAAACAAGACGGTAGGCATCCGCATCTGATCGTTGCGAGCCATCCAAGCGGCCTGTATAGGCCGCAAAACCTTCCATCCCCGGGAAATCCTTCTCATGTCGGTCGATCAGGCAACGGTCCGGCGCATCGCGCGGCTTGCGCGCATTGCGGTCACGGACGAGGACGTGCCCCACCTCCAGGGCGAGTTGAACGCGATCCTGTCTTTTGTCGAGCAACTTGCAGAGGTTGACGTCGAGGGTGTCGAGCCCATGACGTCCGTCATCCCCATGGAGATGAAGAAGCGGCAAGACGTCGTGACGGATGGCGGCTATCCGGACCTGATCGTCCAGAACGCGCCCGCTACGGACGACTACTTCTTTCTCGTTCCGAAGGTCGTGGAATAGACCACCGGCATCCCGTTCCCGCATCGCGCAACGTGTCCCCGGCTCCTGCGCGTTCGTTTTGGTGTACCCATGACAGATCTCACTGAACTCACTCTCGCCGAAGCCCGGGCGGGACTGAGGGCGAAGACCTTCTCGGCAACCGAGTTGGCCCAGGCGCACGTGACTGCCGTCGAGCGTGCCCGTGCGCTGAACGCATATGTGCTCGAGACCCCGGAAAAAGCTCTCGAAATGGCCAAGGCGGCTGACGAGCGCCTCGCGCGCGGAGAGGGCAGGGCGCTCGAGGGGATTCCCCTCGGGATCAAAGACCTCTTCTGCACCGAGGGGGTTGAGACGACCGCGGGCTCCAACATCCTGAAAGGGTTCAAGCCACCCTACGAATCCACCGTTACCCGGAATCTCTGGAATGACGGCGCAGTCATGCTCGGCAAGCTGAATCTCGATGAGTTCGCGATGGGCTCGTCGAACGAGACCAGCGCCTTCGGCCCGGTTGTATCGCCGTGGCGGCGCCAAGGTACGAATGCCGGCGCGGCGAGCGGCGGGAATATCGAGGGAACTCAACTTGTTCCGGGTGGATCCTCTGGCGGATCGGCGGCTGCGGTTGCCGCGCGTCTTTGCCTAGGGGCGACTGCCACCGATACGGGCGGATCTATCCGTCAGCCTGCGGCATTCACGGGAACAGTTGGCGTCAAACCTACCTATGGGCGCTGCTCGCGGTGGGGCATCGTGGCTTTCGCGTCCTCGCTCGACCAGGCTGGGCCGATCGCCCGAACCGTCGAGGATGCAGCCATTCTGCTGCGATCGATGGCCGGTCCGGATCCCCGGGATACGACGAATGCCGAGATCCCGGTTCCCCATTTCGAGTCTGCGATCCACCGGGGCGTGAAGGGGCTGACGATCGGGATCCCGAAGGAATATCGCCTGGAGGGGGTGCCGGCCGAGATCGAGGCGCTTTGGTCGCAGGGGGTCGATTGGCTGCAGGCGGCAGGTGCGCGGATCGTCGAGGTTTCGCTGCCTCACACCCGCTACGCACTTCCGGCCTACTATATCGTCGCGCCTGCGGAAGCATCCTCCAACCTCGCCCGGTATGATGGAGTGCGTTACGGGCAGCGTGTGCCGGGGAGGGACGTCGTCGAGCTCTATGAAAACACGCGCGGGGCCGGCTTCGGCCGCGAAGTGAAGCGCCGGGTCATGATCGGCACCTATGTCCTCTCGGCCGGCTACTACGATGCGTACTATGTCCGGGCCCAGAAGATCCGGACCTTGATCAAGCGGGATTTCGAGGAGGTCTACGCGAGCGGAATCGATGCCATTCTGACTCCGGCCACGCCCTCGGCGGCGTTCGGAATCGGGGAAAAGGGTTCCAGTGATCCGGTCGAGATGTATCTCAACGACGTGTTCACCGTCACCGTGAACATGGCTGGACTCCCCGGCATCGCCGTTCCGGCTGGCCTTGATTCCCAGGGGCTTCCGCTGGCTCTGCAGTTGATCGGCCGCCCCTTCGATGAGGAGACGCTCTTCGCGGCCGGACGCGTCATCGAGGATGCTGCGGGTCGAATGAGGCTGCCGGACAGGTGGTGGGAAGCCGCAGCGTGACCCCACCCTCGGCACCGGTCTCGGTTTGGCTCGCTGCTGCCTTCGACCCGCTCCTGATCGCACTGGCTGTCTGGCTGGGTTGGAAAGCGGATCAGTTCGGAAAGGTGTTTATAGCCGCAATCGCAGCTTTGGCCGCATCCGCAGTCTTCGCTTGGCTCGTCACCTTGGCTGGAATTCCTTGGATCGCACCCATCGGCCGGGACCTTCCGATACTGTTCCCGGTTCGGGCCGTGGGCGCCCTCATCTGGGCATCTTTCGGATTCGGTCTGCGGCGAGCGCTCCGCCGCTAAGCCGTCCTGCGCGCCATAACGCCGGCTGACGCGGCCTCCGGCGAACACATACGAGCAGGAGGGCCTGGGTGACCCGGGCCCTCCTGCATCATGATGGTAGGCCAGTCGTTTTACTGGGGAGACGAGGGTGTTGCAGGAGCGGCCGGGGCCGTCGTCGAACCGGCGTTCGGCGCCGTCACCGCATTGCTGCTGCCGGCATTCGAGTCAGTCGCGCCTGCAGGACGCTCGGTCTGCGTCGTGGTGCTGGCAGTCGTGTTTACGTCACGGTCGCCGCTATCATAGAAGAGAAAGGCAAGAAGCCCCAGCGCAAGAACAACGCCACCGATGATGTAGGCCATCGTATTGGATCCGCGTGTATCGCGATCGTAAACATGGGTTTCGCGATCATACACGTTAGGGTCACGATCCATCGACATTCTAAACTCCTTGACTGTTTAGTGCCCAGACAACGCCCAAACTTTCGAGGGGTTTCATCAAAACTGATCTAGGCGAGGCGTGACTGTGCATAACTGGCCTGAGGTCATTCTCGACTGACCGGGTGAAGGGCTTGACCTGAGCGGTCTTGGCCTCTTACTCCGCGCTGGACCGAGATCGACGAGGCAACACCATGAACGCGCGGGTGGATCCCAAAAAGCTCATCAAGGGAGCGACCGGGGACTGGGAAGTCGTGATCGGCATGGAGATCCATGCGCAGGTCACCAGTCGGGCCAAGCTGTTTTCCGGGGCGTCGGCGGAGTTCGGCGGCGAACCGAACTCCCACGTGTCCCTCGTCGATGCGGCCATGCCGGGCATGTTGCCGGTGATCAACGAGGAATGCGTCAAGCAGGCAGTACGCACCGGCCTTGGTCTCAAAGCTCAGATCAACCTCAAGAGCGTGTTCGACCGGAAGAACTACTTCTATCCGGATCTTCCGCAGGGATACCAGATCAGCCAGTACAAGAGCCCGATCGTGGGAGAAGGCGAGGTGATCGTCGACCTCGCGGATGGAGAGTCTCTGACGGTTGGGATCGAGCGCCTGCATCTCGAGCAGGATGCAGGGAAATCGATCCATGATCTTCACCCAACCCTGAGCTTCGTCGATCTGAACCGGTCCGGCGTTGCCCTCATGGAGATCGTCTCCAAGCCGGACATGCGTTCGTCGGACGAGGCGAAGGCCTACGTGACCAAGCTGCGGACGATTCTGCGCTATCTCGGGACCTGCGACGGCGACATGGAGAAGGGCAACCTTCGGGCAGACGTGAACGTCTCGGTCCGACGGCCAGGCGAGCCCTTGGGAACTCGGTGCGAGATCAAGAACGTCAACTCCATTCGCTTCATCGGGCAGGCGATCGAATACGAGGCAAGGCGGCAAATCGGGATTCTAGAGGACGGTGGAACCATCCAGCAGGAAACCCGCCTCTTCGATCCGGGCAAAGGCGAAACCCGATCGATGCGCTCGAAAGAGGAGGCGCACGACTATCGATACTTCCCGGATCCTGACCTGCTGCCGCTCGAATTCGAGCAGAGCTTCGTCGAGGCACTGGCGGCTGATCTGCCGGAACTCCCGGACGCGAAGAGAACCCGGTTCATCAAGGAATACGGGCTGTCGAGCTATGACGCCGGGGTGCTGGTGGCAGAACGGATCGCCGCGGATTATTTCGAGGCAGTCGTGCAAGGCCGCGACGGCAAGATCGTCGCGAACTGGGTCATTAACGAACTCTTCGGCCGGCTCAACCGCGACGGCAAGGACATCTCTTCGACACCGATCTCCGCAGATCAGCTCGGGACGATCATCGACCTGATCCAGGAGAAGATGATCTCCGGCAAGATCGCGAAGGATCTGTTCGAGATCGTCTTCACCGAAGGCGGCGATCCTCGCGAAATCGTTGAGCGCCGCGGCATGAAGCAGGTGACGGATACCGGTGCGATCGAGCAGGCCGTGGATCAGATCATTGCCGCGAATCCCGAGAAGGTCGAACAGGCCAAGGCGAAGCCGACCCTCCTTGGTTGGTTCGTCGGGCAGGTCATGAAGACGACCGGTGGGAAGGCGAATCCTCAGGCCGTCAACGAGATGTTGCGCAACAAGCTCGGGATTTCCGAGTGACGGCAGCGGAAGACTCCGGCGCCTCTCCTCGAGAATGGCCGTTGCGGCTGGTCGAGAACCGTGATGCGCAGGATCTATTCGGCCTTCTGGCCCTCTGCTTTGCCGAGTATCCCGGCTGTTTCGTCGATCCGCATTGCGATCTTGCCGACCTGAGGGAGCCCGCGGCGGCCACTGCGGAGCGGGAGGGCGCCTTTTGGGTGATCGAAGATCACGCCGGTCGGATCTGCGCCTGTATCGCCGTGGACTTTCCCGAAGCACGGGTAATGGAGCTTCACCGGCTCTATGTCCGCCCTGATCGCCGTCGCCGGGGCTTAGCAGCCAGGCTCGTCGAGACAGCCGAAGCGTTCGCCCGAGCCCGGGGTAGCACCCACGTAGTGCTCTGGTCGGACACCCGGTTCCGGGATGCTCATCGTCTCTATGAGCGTCTCGGCTACTGCCAGACGGGTAAGGTCCGCGACCTCGGCGATATCTCGCATTCGGTCGAACACCACTTCGAGAAGCGACTCACCGATGATGCGGGGTCGGGCGAAAGCTACGCTGTCGGCTCTTTGATCTCGGCATAGGCGTTGGCAATCCGGGTCTGCCAGAGGCAGAGTACCGGCGTCACGACCAGTTCCATGAGAAGACCGCCGAGCATGAAAAGTGACGGAAGGCCGGTCAGGAGCAGCCCGACGAGACGGCCAAGTCCTCCGAGGACGACGAGAAGCGTAAGAAGGCGGAACCGACCGGTCTTGGTCTCGATGGCAGGGATCGTGCTCCAGAAGATGAGCCCGATGGCGAGGAGCAGACCCGAAAGAAAGCGAAAATGGCTATCTGCCGAGACGCTCACCGCGTCACCCGTCAGAGCGTGCCCGAACAGGACTCCATAGAGGCCAGTCGCAACGGGCAGGATGGCACAGATCCCGACCGCCTGCTGGAGAAGCCGTCTCTCACGAATTATCGCCATCTCGGACCTTCCTGCCACGCGACCTTGGCGTAATGTCGCATCCTCTCTGTCCGGCCGGCGTCAGCGCAACCTGGCCCGGCACGAGACGCGCCCCCATGCCCTTCCGGGGTAGACGGTATGGTTGACCATCTACGCCCGGCCCTCCACTCTCTCGCACAAGCGTCGTCCGGGTCCATGCCCAGCCACTTCGTTCGGAGAGCGCATTGTGAAGCTGCTCATTCGGGAGGCCAAGCGCGCCGATCTCCCGTCCATCGTCCGCCTCCACGCAGAGGACGATCTCGGCGGGCATGGAGATGCCTGGACCAGCCTGAACAGCGCCGCATACGAGGCCGCATTCGACGCGATCGGGCGCAGCCCCGACAATCTTCTCTTCGTCGCGGAACTGGACGGGGAGGTGGTCGGCTGCTGTCAGTTGACGTTCATTCCCACGATCGCGGGCCGGGGCGCCTTGGTGATGCGTCTCGGAGGGGTGCAGGTCGCCTCGGGCCTTCGGTCACAGGGTATCGGAGGGCGTATGGTGACCTATGCCGAGACCGTCGCAAAAGAACGGGGAGCGAACTCCCTTGTGCTTTCTTCGAACAAGCGGCGCGTGGATGCCCACCGGTTCTACGAGCGCCTAGGATTTAGCCGCAGTCACGAAGGTTTTCGAAAAGCGCTCGACCGAGCGTCGTAAGAGCGCGCCTGCGCCTATGGCGCTGTGTAGCTGGTCGAGATCGGCAGGGCTGCCTTGACATCCCCTTGCTCGCGTGAATGGTGCCGGCTTCATCCAGCAAGCAGGATCCCATGCACCGTTACCGCTCCCACACCTGCGGCGCGCTCCGCGAGTCCCATGAGGGGGAAACCGTCCGCCTCTCAGGCTGGTGCCATCGCATTCGCGATCATGGAGGGGTGCTCTTCATCGATTTGCGTGACCATTACGGGCTGACCCAATGCGTTGCTGATCCTGATTCCCCGGCCTTCAAGCTCGCCGAAACCGCACGCGCGGAGTGGGTCGTGCGGATCGATGGCCGGGTGCGGCGCCGGCCGGCTGGCACGGAGAACCCGGACCTTCCGACCGGGATGATCGAGATCTTCATTACCGATATGGAAGTCCTCGGCCCCGCGGCCGAGCTCCCGATGCCGGTCTTTGGTGAGCAGGAATATCCCGAGGAAACCCGGCTCACCTACCGGTTCCTCGACCTGCGCCGGGAGAGGCTTCACGAGAACATCATGAAGCGCGGCGCCATTATCGACTCTCTCCGCCACCGCATGAAGGATCAGGGCTTCTCCGAGTTCCAGACACCCATCCTGACGGCATCCTCTCCCGAGGGAGCCCGCGACTTCCTCGTTCCGTCGCGGCTGCATCCCGGAAAGTTCTATGCCCTCCCGCAGGCGCCGCAACAGTTCAAGCAATTGCTTATGGTAGCGGGATTCGACCGGTACTTCCAGGTTGCGCCCTGCTTTCGGGACGAAGATCCACGTGCCGACCGGCTCCCGGGCGAGTTCTACCAGCTCGACGTCGAGATGAGTTTCGTCACACAGGAAGACGTGTTCCAGGCCATGGAGCCCGTGATCCGAGGGACCTTCGAGGAATTCGCCGAAGGCAAGCCCGTGACGCCGGTATTCCTGCGCATCCCGTATGCCGAGGCAATTCTAAAGTACGGCTCCGATAAGCCGGATCTCCGGAACCCTCTCGTGATCAGCGATGTCTCCGAGGTCTTCGGTCGCGAGGAGGTGACCTTTAATGCCTTCAAGTCTCTGCTGAAGACTGGAGGCGCTGTCAGGGCCATTCCCGCTCCGGGTGCCGCTGCTCAGCCGCGCTCCTTCTTCGACAAGATGAATGACTGGGCGCGGGGCGAGGGGGCTCCTGGCCTGGGTTACATCGTCTTCGAAGATGCCGGTGGGCAGCTCGCTGGGCGCGGCCCGATCGCAAAGTTCGTCCCGCCTGAAGCTCAGGCTGAGATTGCAAAAATATCCGGCTGCAAGGCGGGTGACGCTGTCTTCTTTGCGGCAGGGGAGCCCGCCAAGGCAGCCGCTCTCGCCGGAAAGGCAAGGGTGCGGATCGGGGACGAACTCGGCCTCGGCGACAAGGATCAATTCGCCCTCTGCTGGATCACCGATTTCCCGCAATATGAATGGAACGAGGATGAGAAGAAGATCGACTTCTCCCACAATCCATTCTCGATGCCAGCGATCGAGCCCGATGCGTTTCTCGCCCTGAATGCGGAAGACCGCGACCGGATTCTGTCTCTTACGGCGTATCAGTACGATGTAGTGTGCAATGGGTTCGAGATTGCATCCGGCGCAATCCGCAACCACCGGCCCGACATCATGCGGAGGGCCTTTGCTATTGCGGGCTATGACGAGCGTGTGCTGGAAGAGAAGTTCGGAGGTATGTATCGCGCCTTCCACTATGGCGCGCCTCCGCACGGCGGAATGGCAGCAGGCATCGACCGAATCGTGATGCTCCTGTGCGGCGCCATCAATCTGCGCGAAGTCACGCTGTTTCCGATGAACCAGCGGGCCGAGGATCTTCTGCTCGGTGCGCCATCGGCCGTCACGCCGAAGCAACTGCGGGAGTTGCACATCAGGCTCAACCTTCCGGAGAAATGAGCTTCATCACGGCCATCATAGTCGCCTTCGACAGCGCGCATGCGCTGCCGTCGTGTCTTGATGCGCTGAAGCAGGCTGGCGTCCCTTCCATTGTCGTGGACAACGCGTCGCGGGATGATTCCGTCGATGTTGCGCTTGCGTATGGCGCGACTGTCGTTCGGCACGCCCGCAACGAAGGCTATGGTCGAGCGAACAATACCGGAGCGCGAACCGCTCTCAGCGAGTTTCTCCTCATCGTGAACCCGGACGTCGTGGTCCAACCCGGGTGTGTGGCGGAACTTCTGAATGCGGCCCGTCGCTATCCGGAAGCCGGTTTCTTCGCACCAAAGATCGTCGAGCCGGACGGGCGCGTGTTCTTCCAGCCGCGCTCGCTCCTTGCGCCATATCTTCAGAACCCGAAGGGCCATCTTGCGATTCCGGAGGCCGACGCCTGTGCTCCGTTCTTCTCTGGAGCCTGCTTTCTGGTTCGTCGCTCTCTCTTCCTCGAGATCGGAGGATTCGACGAGAACATCTTCCTGTTCTACGAAGATGACGATCTGTGCCGCCGAATTGCGGAGAGGAGCCCGGCGCTGATCTTCGTTCCTGCGGCGGTGGTCGAACACCAGCGCGGCCGGTCGACCCGAGCGGAGCCCGGCAGGGTATTCCGGTCTCGTTGGCATCTCGCGTGGTCGCAGGCCTATGTCGCACGAAAATACGGGCTCCCAAATCCCGCTCCTCGTGTCTTCATGATGAACAGCCTTAAGACAATCGGAGCCTGCGCAGGCTTCAACCGATCGCGGATCGAGCGCTACGCAGGTTCGGCAGCTGGTGCCTTGGACTTCCTGCGGGGCCGGAAGGCACTCGAAGCAGCCGGCCTGGACGATCCGGCGGTTCCGCTCGTCCTGGGCGAACCGACGCCGCCGAACGCAACGATCGCTATCGCAGACGACGGTGCGGCGGTCTCATGACGGAGCGCTATTACGGCACCGCAAGGACCGAAATCCTGCCCTGGCTGCCGGAGCGCGTCGAGCGCGTTCTCGACGTGGGATGCGGAACGGGCGCGACGACCGAGGCCGTGCGCAGCCTGCGGTCGCTCGCCTGGGCAGGCGGTATCGAATATGTCGGAGAGGTTGCCGCACAGGCCGCGCATGCTTTCGACCGCGTCTGGGTTGGCGATGCCGCGGCTGCGCCTCTGGAGGCGGAAATTCCTGCCGGATCCCTCGATCTGGTCCTGTGCCTCGATGTTCTCGAGCACATGGTCGATCCATGGTCGATGACGCGGCGCCTTGCGGCGCTGCTGCGGCCGGGTGGGCGATTGATCATCTCGGTTCCGAACATCAGGAACTGGAAGTTCGTCTGGCGCCTCACTACGCGCGGCGATTTCATTTATCGCGAGGCGGGCCTCCTCGATCGGACGCATCTGCGCTTTTTCGTTCGTAGGACGGCCGTCGAGCTTGCGACCGGCGCCGATCTAAGTGTCGTGGCCGCCACATCGGTTCAGCATTGGCGCTTCCCGGATGGGCGCTGGTTCCTGTCACGAGCGAGTGCCGGTCGCCTGGACGAGATCCTGGCGAAGCAGTGGCTCGTCGTGGCGGAGCGGTAGCTCATGAGAGAGCCACACTGCTCTCTTTAGCTCGCAGTTCGGCAACTCTCGCGGCCAGTTCCTCGATGCGGGCGCTTTGCAGCAGCGGGATGAGTTCGCCGACCAGCTGGGGAGGCAGATCCCACCAGGCAGCCTCAAGCAGGCGTGCAATTGACGCCTCATTGAAGCGCAGCCGCATCTGATTGGCCGGGTTTCCCGCGACGATCGCATAAGGTGGCACGTCCCGGGTCACGACCGCACGTGCACCGATCACGGCGCCATGCCCGATCGAGACTCCCGACAGGACGACCGCGCCGGAGCCCAGCCACACATCGTGCCCGATCGTCACGTCGCCGCGCGTCACGTGAACCTCTCGCCCCCGGGGCGCCTCGGGCCATCGATCACGTAAGGCCGAGAATGGATACGTCGATATCCAGTCGGTTCGGTGATTCCCGCCGAGGAAGATCTCCACGGCGTCTGCAATCGAGCAATAGCGTCCGATCTTCAGTCTTGCCCCCGTCTCCGGGAAGCGGACCTTAGGAGCGCCATAGGTAAAGGCACCGATCTCGAAGCCGTAGCGCCGGATCTGGCGGGCCAGATGAACGCGCGTCTCATTGTGCGGATTGCGCCAGTTCCGGGGAAGGAAGCGGAACGGTTTCACTGGGACACGCCTGCCCGTTGACGGCATGCGTCGAAAGCGAGCACAACGGCCCACCAAGGGCGTTTGTTGGTGCCCCAAGGGAGATTGCACGGGATGGTCGACAACATCTCACAAGACCTGAAATCAGGGGCGCTGTTCTACCACCGCCATCCCAGGCCCGGAAAACTCGAAATCCAACCTACGAAGCCACTGGGAAATCAGCGCGATTTGGCTCTCGCCTACTCGCCCGGAGTGGCTGCTCCATGCCAGGCGATTCTCGAAGACCCCGAAGAGGCTGCGCTCCTTACCAGCCGGCAAAATCTCGTCGGCGTCATTTCGAACGGCACCGCCGTGCTCGGTCTTGGAGACATCGGTGCCCTGGCGTCCAAGCCGGTCATGGAAGGGAAGGCGGTTCTGTTCAAGAAGTTTGCCGGTATCGATGTATTCGATATCGAGCTCGCGGAGAGGAACGTCGATCGCCTCGTCGACATTATTGCGGCGCTCGAGCCGACCTTCGGTGGGATCAATCTCGAGGACATCAAGTCACCCGAGTGCTTTGAACTCGAGGAGCGCCTCCAGGCCAGGATGGGTATCCCGGTCTTTCACGACGACCAGCATGGAACCGCCATCATCGTCGGCGCGGCCGTGACGAACGCGCTGGAACTGGCGGGCAAGCGTATCGAGGACGTCAAGATCGTGACGTCCGGGGCAGGGGCCGCCGCCCTGGCCTGCCTCAACCTGCTCGTCTCTCTCGGGGCGAAGCGCGAAAATATCTGGGTGACCGATATCGAAGGGGTCGTTTACGAAGGCCGCCCGGTGCTGATGGACCGATGGAAAGGAGTGTATGCCCAGAACACCGATGCACGCACTCTGGCCGACGTGATCGGCGATGCGGACGTGTTTCTCGGGCTATCAGCCGGCGGCGTGCTCAAGCCGGAATACCTCGCCCGGATGGCGCCGAATCCGCTCGTGCTCGCTCTCGCCAATCCCCACCCCGAGATCATGCCCGAGCTCGCGGAAGCGACTCGGCCGGACGCAATGATCTGCACGGGTCGCTCGGATTATCCGAACCAAGTCAACAACGTCCTCTGCTTCCCCTATATTTTCCGGGGTGCACTGGACGTCGCCGCGACGACGATCAACGAGGCCATGAAGACTGCGGCGGTGAAAGCGATCGCCGCTCTCGCCCGGGAATCGCCGTCCGATGTGGTCGCCCGTGCCTATGGGGGTGAGGCGCATCCCTTCGGACGCAACTCCCTGATACCGAGCCCGTTCGATCCTCGCCTGATCCTGCGCATCGCTCCCGCTGTCGCACAGGCCGCGATGGAGAGCGGGGTTGCACGGAGACCCCTCGAGGACCTCGCAGCCTACGCCGATTCCCTGATCCGGTTCGTGTTCCGCTCGGGCTTCATCATGAAGCCGCTTTTCGCCCGCGCGAAGGCGGATCCGAGGCGCGTGATCTATGCCGAGGGCGAGGACGAGCGCGTGCTGCGCGCTACCCAGGCGATCATCGAGGAGGGGATCGCACGTCCGATCCTGATTGGGCGCCCGGCCGTCGTGGAGGCGAGGCTGAAGCGTTTCGGACTCTCGATGGAGCCCGGTCGTGACTTCGAGCTCGTGAATCCAGAGGATGACCCCCGCTATCGCGACTATGTCGCGACCTACATCGAGGCTGCAGGGCGCAAGGGTATCACGCCGGATGCGGCGAAGACCCTGGTGCGCACGAACACGACCGTGATTGGAGCGCTCGCCGTGCAGCGCGGGGATGCCGACGCGTTGATCTGCGGCCTGGAGGGGAGGTTCGACTCCCGCCTGAAGCACATCAAGGATATCATCGGGCTCGCCCCAGCTGCACGGGCGCTTGCCGCCATGTCTCTCGTAATTACGCCGAAGGGCGTGTATTTCCTGGCCGATACCCACGTTCAGCCGGACCCAAGCGCAGAGCAGATCGCGGACATGACGATCGCCTGTGCGAGTCATGTGAGGCGGTTCGGATTATCTCCGAGCATCGCTCTGCTCTCTCATTCGGATTTCGGCTCGGCAGATACGCCCTCTGCATGCAAGATGCGGGATGCCCTCGCGCTCCTTCGTGAGCGTGCTCCCGACCTTGAGGTCGACGGAGAAATGCAGGCTGACACCGCGTTATCGGAGATCACTCGTGAGCGCGTGTTCCCGGGCTCCCGCCTTCAGGGCGCCGCGAACGTGCTGATCATGCCGAACTTGGACGCCGCCAACATCGCCTTCCAGTTCACGAAGGCCTTGGCGGATGCTCTCCCAGTCGGTCCGATCCTCATCGGACCGGCGAAGCCGGCTCATATCCTCTCGCCGTCGGTGACTGCCCGCGGGATCGTGAACATCACCGCAGTCGCAGTCGTCGAAGCACAATCGCGGCCGGCTGCTCAGATCTGACCCGATCAGGGTTCCTGAGCTGCCGCCTTGATTTCGAGGCGGTCGAGCGCTGCCGTAGGATTGCCCGACCCGGCAAGATCCGCAAGGCCAACACCTTGCGGATCCTTGGCACGGGCGCTCACGGTCAGGCGCCCGGGCTTGGCGACAAATCTCGCCACGGCTCCGGTGAGGGCTCTCGCCTGCTCGGAACTGCCGAGAAAGGCCGGAAGCGCAATGCCGACGGCAGCAGCATATTCCCGGCGTACGGCCTCGACGGTCTTGCCGCGCTGGCGAGCCTCACGCTCGAGAATCCTGTCGAGCAGGCCGCCATTGACGAGCTTCACGTCGAGGTTGCGCAGGGTGGCCTCCATGAGGGCGACCGTTGCGAGAGCGGTGTCGGTGCCGAATGCCTCGCCCGACACATTTCCGAGCACACCGCGCACCGTGAATGCTCCCATTCCGGCGCCGTTGAACGTGAGATCCTGCAAAACCAGATCGCGAGAGCTCGGATTCCAACTGGCGGCAGACGCGAAGGAGACGTCGAAGGAGCCATAGCCCAGATCGAGAAGTGTCTTGATCCCTTCCTGGTCGCTCGCGCGCGGCAGAGCCGCAGCGAGCCCGTCGACGGCAATCCGAACGCTCGTCGGAACACCGTCGACGGGCTCGCTTGCGCCGAGTTCGACGGTGGATATCGAGAACCGCCCGCTATCCCCATCAAGACCGGCGCTCGACTGACGCGGGGCGACCGCCACCCCTTCAACCCGGATCCCGCCAAAAGTCGGGAGCAGCTTTTGAAATGCTTCTGGCGCAAGATTGTCGAGGTCCTGTCCGCCGAGCTCACGCAGACCTGCAAAGGTCGGCTTGAGCGAGAAGCCCGTGAGCGTGATGGCGGCGACCGTACCGGTGGCATCGGGGGTCTCGACCGAGAGGTTCTCGAGCTTGGCTTCGGCGGTGGCGCCGTCCAAGGCACCGCGATAGCCAATGCGGGAGATGCGCATCCCGAAGGACGCCATAGCACCTGCATCGGAGGTCGCTTCGATGCCCGAGATTTCCACTTCGCGGGCTTCGAATACGCCCCCGAGATCTCCGATCATTGTGAGGACGCGCGTTGCCTCGGGCGGCGAGGCCTGGCCGGTTTCGGCTAATGGAAGAAGTTCCGACAGGGTCCCGAGCAGGGATTCCGATGTCCGTCGCGCCACGAAGTCGCGGCCCGTGAGCCGCTCAATGCGGAGAATGCCCTGATCGCCCGTCTGCACGATGTTCTCGATTGAGATCCGGCCATAAACGCGCGCCATCAGGTCGGAGGACGACTTTTCGGTCAGTACTCTCGCCAGCCATGGCCCGTCCAAATTCTCGACGACCATGCGGCCCTGCGTTGCGACCGCGCGGCCCTGCGGGCCCTTCATCTCCGTGAAGGCGGCCTCCACGCCAATCGACCCGAATTGACCGCCCACGATGCCGCGTGCGGCCAAGTTTCTCATCTCCCCCCGCTGCTCGACGCCAGCGATGTCCTGGGAGACGATGAGTTCGGGAATTCTGATTTCTTCCGCTTCGAGCTTCGCGATGCGTTCGGCTAACGGCTCCTTCGCGGTCGGATCGAAAAGCCTCTGGAGATCGGCCGGGGAGGATTTCAGACCGATGACCTCGATGCGCGGAGCCCGGTATGTCAGGGGCCCGAATGCGACCGTGACGTCGTTGAGGATGACGGGAGAGGAACTCTGCGCGAAGGCGGCCGGGAGCAACACACCCCGGATGCTCTGCACCTCGAACGAGAGGCCGCCGTACTGGAGGCGGATTTCTCCCGAGGTCCAAGGGACCTCACGTGTAATGGCAACACCAAAGCAAGCTGCGCTCACCAGGAGCGCGGCCCTAAGCCTATTTCCACGCATGATGATCTCTCCCCCGCGCGACGATAGGGGGAAGCCGAGCGCATTGCACGTCGAGCCAAGCGGAGAGCCGGGTTTTCCCCGTCAGATCGAAAAAGAGGTGCCGCAGCCGCACGAAGCAGTGGCGTGTGGATTCTCGATCTTGAAGGATTGCCCGATAAGGTCGTCGACGAAGTCGATGACCGACCCCCCCATATATTCAAGGGAGACCGGGTCGACGAGCACCGCAGCGCCATCCCGCTCGATGAGAACGTCCTCGTCCTGGCGACTCCGGTCGATTTCGAAGGAATACTGGAACCCCGAGCATCCACCCCCGTTCACCGAGATCCGAAGCATGGAACCCGGCGGCTCGGTCGTCATGATGTCCTTGATTCGGCGCGCCGCCCGTTCTGTGAGGCTGATCCCGTCCATCGATATCCCGGCTTGATCCAGTATCGCATTGCAAGGTAAGGGCCGATTCAGGTGGCTTCAACCCGGGGAATTGCCGTGAGGCCCTTTGGCGAGCGATGGCGGGCGCCTTACGGGTGCGACCCTGCGCGGACTCGGGGCCGGCTCTATCCGGAGCCGATGTCGCCCACCCGGAGCGACTTCCAGCGTGACCGGGACCGCATCATTCACTCGTCGGCCTTCAGGCGCCTTAAGCACAAGACACAGGTCTTCGTCGATCACGAGGGGGACCACTACCGGACGAGGCTCACCCACACGATCGAGGTAAGCCAGATCGCCCGGGCTCTGGCGCGGTCTCTTGGACTCGACGAGGACCTCGCCGAGGCTCTCGCGCTGTCCCATGACCTTGGACACACCCCATTCGGTCATACCGGAGAGGATGCGCTCAACGAATGCATGCGGGCCTTCGGAGGTTTCGACCATAACGCACAGGCTCTGACGGTCGTGACCCGATTGGAGCACCGTTATGCCAACTTCGACGGTCTCAACCTGACCTGGGAGACGCTGGAGGGCCTTGTCAAACACAATGGCCCCCTCCTGGAGGCGGATGGACGGCCGGTCGGCAAATACGCCGAACGCGGCCTTCCTCTGGCAATTCTGGAATATAACGCCTTGCAGGACCTCGACTTGGCCTCGCAGGCTGGCGCAGAAGCGCAGGCCGCGGCTATCGCCGACGATATCGCCTACAATGCCCATGACATTGATGACGGCCTCAGGGCGGGCCTGTTCGACATCGAAGAGCTGAGGCAAGCCGCTTTCCTGGACGACCTCCTTCGTGAGATCGATGCACTCCACCCCAACCTCGACTTGTCACGCCGCATCCACGAAGTGACACGACGGGTGATCACCCGCTTCGTGGAGGACGTGCTGGCCGAGAGTGCTAGGCGGATCTCGGCCCTCGATCCGTCGGATGCGGAGGATATCCGACGTGCGCAGGACGTGGTGATCGCTTTCTCGCCGGATCTCCGGGGGGCCGATGCCGCGATCAAGCAGTTCCTCTACCCCCATATGTACCGGCACCCCAAGGTCATGGAGGTGCGGCAGCATGCCGATCGGATCGTGCGGGATCTCTTCCACCGCTTCTGCGACGATCCCGCTGCGCTCCCCCAGGAGTGGCGAAACGAGCTCCCGGAAGATCCGGCACGGAGGGCTCGGAGGGTCTCGGATTACATCGCGGGGATGACGGATCCCTTCGCCGTAATGGAGCACCGTCGGCTGTTTGACGACACCCCGGATCTGCGTTAGGCGCCCAAGTTTCGGGGCGTACCAGATGAATATTTTTGCGTTGTTCGAGGACCGGGTGACCGCAAGCCTGGAGCGGCTTGCGGAGCGAGGGGCCATTCCCGCCGGCCTTGATATGCGCCGCGTTATCGTCGAGCCACCGCGCGACCCGACCCACGGAGACCTTGCTACCAATGCCGCTATGGTCCTCGCGAAGGACGCAGGGACGAACCCGCGAGCGCTCGCCGAACTGATCGCCGCCGAGCTGCGGGAGGATCCCAGCGTTGTATCCGCGGAGGTGGCGGGCCCCGGCTTCATCAATATCAGGCTTGCTCCCACCATCCTGCACGATGTGCTCCGCCGGGCCGCTCAGGATGGAGAATTCTTCGGGCGGAGCGGGCAGGGCGCCGGGCGCAGAGTCAACGTGGAATACGTCTCTGCCAATCCGACCGGCCCCATGCATGTCGGGCACGGACGGGGGGCGGTATTCGGCGATGCTCTGGCGAATCTCCTCGGATTCGCCGGCTACGACGTTACCCGCGAGTACTACATCAACGATGCAGGAGCGCAGGTCGACATCCTCGCACGGTCCGCCTTCCTGCGCTACCGCGAGGCGCTCGGCGACACGGTGGGCCCGATCCCGGAGGGTCTTTATCCCGGCGACTATCTCGTTCCCGTTGGGCAGGCCCTCGCGGAGAAGTACGGCACAGCTCTTCGTGACAGGCCAGAGGAGGAATGGCTCCCGGAGGTCCGGTCGTTCGCGATCGCGGCGATGATGCAAATGATTCGGAACGACCTCGCCGCGCTGAATATCCGCCACGACGTGTTCTTCTCGGAGCGCTCCCTCACGACAGGGGCACAGGACGAGATCAAGCTGACCATTGAGGATCTCCGGTCCCGCGACCTGGTCTATGAAGGAAGGTTGGCTCCTCCGAAAGGACAGCCCGTCGAGGATTGGGAAGATCGCGAGCAGACGCTGTTCCGGGCCACGGCCTTCGGCGACGACGTAGACCGTCCGCTTCTCAAGTCCGACGGCTCCTACACCTATTTCGCTGCCGATATCGCCTATCACCGGTCCAAGTTCGAGCGGGGTTTCCCGCTCATGATCGACGTCTGGGGAGCCGACCACGGCGGTTACGTCAAGCGAATGCAGGCTGCAGTCCGTGCAGTCACGGCCGGGGAGGGCGAGCTCGACGTGAAGCTTTGCCAGCTGGTGAAGCTTCTGCGTGGCGGGCAGCCCGTGAAGATGTCGAAGCGAGCAGGAGAGTTCGTCACACTGCGCGATGTCGTCGACGAGGTCGGACGCGATGCCGTCCGGTTTATGATGATCTTTCGCAAGAATGACGCTCCCCTGGATTTCGACCTCGCCAAGGTCGTGGAGCAGTCCAAGGACAATCCGGTCTTCTATGTCCAGTATGCCCACGCCCGCTGCGCATCCGTGCTTCGCCAGGCGGACGAGGTCATGCCGGGCGCGAACAAACCCAGGGAACAGCTTGGGGAAATTGATCTTTCCGCTCTGGTTGACGATGCTGAAATCGATGTGGCCCGGAAGATCGCGCAGTACCCCCGCGTGATTCAGGCTTCCGCCGAAGCTCATGAGCCGCACCGGGTCGCGTTCTTCCTCTACGATCTTGCCAGCTCGTTCCATTCACTCTGGACCAAGGGCAAAGACTTGCCTCAATTACGGTTTGTTAATCAGACTGATCAAGATTCAACACAGGCGAGGCTCGTTCTCGTGAGAGCCCTCAAGGGGGTTCTGTCTTCGGGCCTTTCAGTGTTGGGCGTCACGGCACCGGACGAGATGCGATAGGCGCAATCGGCGGGTATTTGCGCGCCTTTGCCAGGTCTCGTGATGTCGCGAGAAGCGGTCCCGACGGGCCGCCACGGGAGTCAAGCGTAATGAGCGAATCTGTAAAACCCCGTTTCGCCGTCGATCTCGATGATATCGAGCGTCAGCTTGCGAGTGCCCAATCGACACCTCCAACGGCATCACCGTCGCGCAACGATCCCTTGGCCGAGCTCGCGCGAATCGTCGGCCAGGACGACCCTTTCCAGGACATTCTCTCGCGAGGGCGGCCTGCGGCACGAAGCCATACGCAAGCCGATCTGGACGATATCTTCGCGAGCCGCGCTCCTGAGCAGTATGCCCGCCCTGGCATGGGCGGAACGCAGCCCTACCCGGCTCCGATGCCTTCCGAGGATCAGCCCGACAACTTTTCCGCGTCGGATTACTCTGCCCCGGATTACGGAGCACCCTATTCCGCAGACCAGGCCTATGCCGAGCCTTATGGATACGACGCCGATGTCGATGAACCAGTCGGTCGGCAGCCAACCCGATCCAGGAAGGGCCTCGTAGCAGCCGGAGCCCTCCTCGGAGCGGTAGCTCTCGTCGGCGGCGGGTACTGGATGATCGGGCAGGGGACCGGAACGTTCTCGAGCGGAGGCGAGCCTCCTCTCGTGAAGGCATCGCAGGAACCCGTCAAAGTCGAGCCTCAGACGCCTGGCGGAGTCGAGATTCCTCACCAGAACAAGGAGATTTACGGGGCCGCGCAGGACGGGAAAACGCATGTCGTCAATCGCGAGGAACAGCCGGTCGACGTCCAGCAGGCAGTCCGTGATGCACAGGGCGCCAGCGCCGAATCGACGGGCGCAACCACGATCAGCGCCCCGGCTGGCAATGGCCTGAACCTCGGCGAGCCCAAGCGGGTTCGTACCATCACGATTCGTCCCGATGGCACGCCCGTGACGGACGAGCCGGCAGCACCACGCCGAGCGTCCTCGACGCAACCTCCTTCAATGGCGCTTCCCGCCGCGGCGCAGACCGCGCCGGCGACGGGGGGATCGGCTCAGGCGCGCCAGGCGCCCGCAGCACAGCCTGCTCCGCCTCCGGCGAGTGCAACGCCACGAGCGACCGCCTCCAGCAGTGCAGGTGGTGCTTCGACCCAGAATCCGGCACCTGCTCCGCAGCGCGTCGCGTCGGCTGACCCTGCGGCACTTGCGATGGCGTCACCTCCCGCCGCGAGCGCACCGGCCCCGAGCGGAGGCTTCGCGGTTCAGCTCGCCGTGCGCACCACGGAAGCCGAGGCGCGATCCGCATTCCCTGGGCTCCAACAGAAATACGCGGAGCTCGCGACGCTCTCGCCGATCATCCGCAAGGCGGAAGTCAACGGCAACACGATCTACCGGCTTCGGGTCGGCCCGATGTCTCGTGATGACGCGTCTTCTCTCTGCTCGCGGATTCAGGGTCAGGGCGGGCAGTGCTTCGTGGCCAAGAACTGAGCATTCCTCGAAGTCAGGGTGCAGGGTGCCGCCGATGATGCGGCACCCCCGATCGGCCCAGGCCGATGCGGAATCGTGGGACACCGGTTCTCCTGTCCTTGACCCACTGAATCCCCAGACTTAAGGCGCGCATATGAGTGCTCGCGCCTTTATAGCCGGTTGTGCCGGCCTGGATCTTGGCCCCAACGAGTGGGCGTTCTTCCGGGAAGTCGACCCGTGGGGCTTCATCCTCTTCAAGCGGAACATCGAAACGCCCGCTCAGGTAAGAGCCCTTTGCGCCAGTTTGCGCGAGACAGTAGGGCGCGATGCGCCGATCCTGATCGATCAGGAAGGCGGGCGCGTCCAGCGCATGGGCCCGCCTCACTGGCCCCGCTACCCGGCGGGATCAGCCTACGGAGGCATTCACCACGACAATCACCTTCTGCGTCGCGAACTGACCCGGATCGGCGCCAGGCTCATGGCCCATGACCTGCTCGAGGTCGGGATCAACGTAGATTGCCTTCCGGTCCTCGACGTCCCGGTTCCGGGCGCACATGACGTGATCGGCGACCGGGCCTATGCGACGGATCCGGAAACGGTGGGGATCCTCGGCCGAGCGGCTGCAGAGGGGCTGCTTGCCGGCGGCGTATGTCCCGTCATCAAGCACATTCCGGGCCATGGCCGCGCAGGCGCAGATAGCCACCTTTCTCTCCCCGTCGTCGAGGCGTCGCGAGCCGAACTCGAGAATCACGATTTTCTACCCTTCAGGATGCTCGCCGATATGCCGCTCGCGATGACAGCGCATGTCGTCTACACAGCGCTGGACCCGGAGAGGCCTGCTACGACGTCTCCAAAGATCGTCACCGAAGTCATCCGGGAATCGATCGGCTATGATGGTCTCCTGATGAGCGACGATCTGTCCATGCAGGCGCTCACCGGCACTTTGGGGGATCGCGCCAAGGCTTCACTGAAGGCTGGCTGTGATGTCGTCCTCCACTGCAACGGCCGGCTCGACGAGATGACAGAAGTGGCAGAGGTTGCACCGCCGCTGGAGGGCTTGCCGCTCCGCCGGGCCGAGGACGCGCTCAGGCGAATCCGGCACGCCCCCGAGCCATTCGATGCCGCGGATGCTCGGGCTCGCCTCGACGCAGCGCTTGCGGCAGTGGCATAGGCAGAGCGTTTTTCCCGCAGGTGCGGTTGTTGATGGCAGATCCACGAGCTTTCGAAGACGTTGCACCCACCGAGCGAGCCGAGAGCGAACCGGCGCTTCTGGTCGACGTCGACGGTTTCGAGGGGCCTCTCGACCTGCTTCTCGAGCTGGCTCGGCGCCAGAAGGTGGATTTGCATCGGATCTCGATCCTGGCACTTGCAGAACAGTATCTCGCGTTCATCGAGGAAGCCCGGCGGTTGCGGCTTGAACTCGCAGCCGACTATCTCGTGATGGCGGCATGGCTGGCCTATTTGAAGTCCCGGCTCCTTCTGCCCGAGCCTCCGAAGGGAGAGGAGCCGAGCGCCGACGACCTTGCTGCCGCGCTCACGGAGCGCTTGCAGCACCTTGAGGCCATTCGCGAGGCGGCCCTGCGCCTGGGTGAGCGGGAACGGTTGGGACGCGACGTGTTTGCGCGTGGTGCTCCGGAACCGATCGAATTGCGGCGACCCCCCCGCTGGGAAGGAAACCTCTACGACCTGCTTGCGGCCTATGCGCGACAGCGGCAGCGCCAGTTCAGCGCGAAAGTCGTGCTGCACCGGCGCGTCGTCTGGTCGCTCGTAGATGCCCGCCAGGCGCTCGAACGACTTGTCGGGCATCTGACAGATTGGGTTTCGCTGGATCAGTATCTCGTGCGGTATGTGGTGGAGCCGCAAATGCGCCCGACCGTGCTTGCATCTGCGCTTTCGGCAACCCTCGAGCTCGTTCGGGAGGGTCGCCTGACTCTGCGTCAGGACGAGCCGTTCGCTCCCCTTTGGGTGGGACCCGGAGAGGCCTCCGCACCGTCGGAGTCCTGAGATGGAGAATCGCGTGAACTCCCCAGCTCTGAAGATCGTCACGGATTCCGGCGACGTGCCGGATCACCACGAGGCGATTCGGATTGCGGAAGCTCTGTTGTTCAGCTCGTCCGAACCGATGAGCGCGGATGACCTCCGGAGCAGGCTTCCCGAGGGTGCCGATGTAGAGGCCGTCTTGCACGACCTGACGGCACTCTATTCGGGCCGGGGCGTCAATCTCGTGCGTGTTGCCGGTCGGTGGGCCTTCAGGACGGCCGGTGACCTCTCGTTCGTGCTCGCTCGCGATGTCGTCGAGCCGAGGCGTCTCTCCCGGGCGGCCATGGAAACGCTCGCGATCATCGCATATCACCAGCCGGTGACTCGGGCCGAGATCGAGGGAATTCGGGGCGTGGCAACCTCGAAGGGCACTTTGGATATGCTTCTCGAGACTGGCTGGATTCGCTTGCGTGGCCGCCGCAAGGCCCCTGGCCGGCCCGTCACGTACGGCACAACGCGCGAATTTCTCGAGCATTTCGGGCTCGATGCCATCGAGGATCTTCCAGGCCTGGACGAGCTCAAGGGAGCTGGTCTGCTGGAGGGCCGGATCCCTCCAGGCATGTCGGTTCCGGTTCCGTCGGATTCCGAGGAACTGCGCGAGGATGAGGATCCACTCGAGAGTGACGACCCGTACGAACCCCTCGAGTTGGCTTCAGAGGATCCGGGCGAGCCGAGCGAGCCGCCCGCGGAGTAACAGGTGTGGTATCCCGTACGCGTGACCGGTTTCGTCTGCCTCGCTGGGGACAGCGGGGGACGACCGGTGCTGCCATTCCGGCAGAGCTTACCTTCGAGGATGTGGTTCAGCGATTTGGCGATCTGAAAGCGCTCGACCACATCTCGCTTTCCATTCGCCCCGGCGAGCTGGTCTGTCTCCTCGGCCATTCAGGATGTGGGAAGACCACTCTTCTGCGCGTCGCAGCAGGAATTGAATCTCCGACCTCCGGCCGGGTGCTGATGGACGGGCGGGAGGTCACGGGCCCGCACGCCTTCATGGCGCCTGAAGAGCGCGGCATCGGACTGATGTTTCAGGACTATGCTCTCTTCCCGCATCTCACCGTTCTGGAGAATGTAGCGTTCGGCCTGCGGGCACTCCCGGCGGATCAGGTCGAGCACGCGGCGCGCAGGGCTTTGAGCCGCGTCGGCCTCGACCGAGCCGCTGCAGAATACCCTCACACTCTGTCTGGCGGCGAGCAGCAGCGCGTTGCGCTGGCACGCTCGATTGCGCCGCGCCCCGGGGTCCTGCTCATGGACGAGCCGTTCTCGAATCTGGACCGTCGCATGCGAGATGCGGTTCGGGATGAAACGGTCGCGATCCTGCGGGAGATCGGTGCAACGACCATCGTCGTGACCCACGATCCCGAGGAAGCGATGCGGATTGCAGACCGGATCGTGCTGATGCGGTCCGGAATGATCGTCCAACATGGATCCGCAGAGGATCTCTATCTGCGTCCCGCCGATCTCTTCGCGGCACGGTTCTTCTGCGACTTCAACGAGGTGGAATCCGTTGTGGAGGGCGGCCGGGTATCGACTCCGATCGGCGTCTTCCCCGCTGCGCACCTGCCGGAGGGGACCGCGGCGGTCGTCTGCATCCGTCCACAGGGCATTCGCCTTCGCCCGCCCGGATTCTGCCTCCCGGCGCGAGTTGTCTCGCGGCGCTTCCTGGGTGAAGTGGACCTCGTCCACTTGGCGGTGCAGGGCCTGGATCGGCCGATCCAGGCCAGGCTGCGGACCGCGACACCAGCGACACCCGGACATGACGTCGGAGTGGACGTGGACCCTCACGAAGTCCTTGTTTTCGCCGCGCTACATCCTTAGGTTGGCCGCGAGTTCGAATACCTGTACCGCGCCTGTTTGGCGCAGGAGGATCCCAATGGGTGGCGCGAGTATCTGGCACTGGATCGTCGTTGGACTGATCGTCATGCTGCTTTTCGGCCGTGGCAAGATATCCGAAATGATGGGAGACGTTGCCAAGGGCATCAAGGCTTTCAAGAAGGGCATGAGCGAGGACGATACCCCGACCGCCAGCAGCCCCTCGTCGACCGAGCCGGTCAAGACCATCGAGCACCAGAATTCACAGCCTGCTGCCGCAACTCCGGTCGGAACGGATCGAAAGATCAGCTGAACTCGCCTCCCGGTACGGCGCTGGCCGTTGCCGGCTGAGAGGCTCGAGACCTCGTCATGTTGGACCTGAGTTGGGGTGAGATCATGGTGGTCGGCGCCGTGGCGCTGATCGTCATTGGTCCAAAGGATCTTCCAAAGGCGCTACGTACCCTCGGCAAAACGATCGGCCAAGTCCGGCGTATGGCGGGGGAGTTCCAGAGTCAGTTCGCCGAAGCTATGCGAGAGGCCGAGCTGGACGATGTGCGGAAGCAGATCCAAGGCATGAACGAGTCCGTTGGATCGCTGAACCCCGTCGAAAGCATCCGGAGCGAACTCAAATCCGCAGTCGAGGGAACCGGGTCGGCCTCGGCGCCGTCGCTCCCCTCCGGCAACGCTTCCGTGCCCGCCTCCGAGGCGCGAGACGAAACGAGTCCGGCCGCGCCGGCCGAAACCTCCGTCGCGCTGCCTTCGGTCTCCGTTCCTCCCGTCGATGATCCGACGGAGGCCGTCGGCCGTGCCATCGATGAAGCGGCCGATCTACAGAAACAATCCAAGGCCCCCGGGACAGAGGCGGCCGAGAGAACCACGAGAGACTTGAATGACGACCGCGGATGATGACGAGATCGAGTCTTCCCGCGCTCCGCTCATCGAACATCTCATTGAACTCCGAGCGCGGCTCATCAAGGCGCTCGTCGCTTTCGTCGTGATGTTCTTCGCGTGCTTCGGCTTCGCGAAATACATCTACAACATTCTCGTCTGGCCCTACGTCAACGCTGTCGGGTCGCCCGAAAAGGCGCATCTCGTCTATACGCATGGCCTCGAATATCTCTTCACTCAGATCCAGGTCGCCTTCTTCGGAGCCGGGTTCCTGGCGTTCCCGGTGATAGCGGCCCAAATCTACAAGTTTGTTGCTCCAGGGCTCTACCGGAACGAGCGAAAAGCGTTCCTGCCTTATCTCGTCGCAACCCCGATCCTTTTCACGATCGGTGCGATGGTGGTCTACTTCATCGCGATGCCGCTCCTGATGCGCTTCTCGGTCGGGATGCAGCAGCTTGCGACGGAAAACACTCCATCGATCGAATTCCTCCCGAAGGTCAGCGAATATCTCTCGCTGATCATGACGCTCATTTTCGCGTTCGGGATCTGCTTCCAACTCCCCGTGATTCTCACGCTGCTTGCGCGCGCCGGCATCATCGATGCGCAGTTTCTGACGTCCAAAAGGCGCTATGCCATCGTCGTGGTATTCATACTCGCGGCCGTGCTGACACCACCGGACGTGATCAGCCAGTTCGCCCTTGCGGTCCCGACGTTGCTTCTTTACGAGGCCTCCATCTTATCGGTCCGTATGGTCGAGAAGAAGCGAGCGGCAGCCGAGGCTGCCCGCGCGGCGGCGGGCTGAGCGCGTCAACCGCCGTCTTCTACCCGCTCGGCGACTCGACACGGCGAAGCCGCGCTGCTGGACGGGCAGAATGCGGCCGGGGCGACAGCAGATTCCATGCACGACATCCGCTTCATCCGCGAGAATCCAGATTTCTTTGATGAAAGGCTGCGCAGCCGCGGGCTCGCCCCCCTTTCCGCCGAATTGATCAGTCTCGACGATCGTCGCAAGCACGCGGTCTCCGAATTGCAGGCCGCCCTCGAGCGCCGCAATTCCACGTCCCGGGAAATCGGTCAGGCAAAGGCCGCGCGCGATGAGGACCGGGCTCAACGCCTCATGACCGAGGTCGCCGACCTGAAGGAGAGGGTGCCTCAACTTGAGGAAGCCGAGCGTATGGCGGGTCTCGAGCTCGAGCAGGCGCTCGAGGTCATTCCAAACCTGCCCAAGCCGGACGTGCCCGTCGGAACAGATGAAACCGGCAATGTCGAGCGGCACCGTTTCGGCACGCCACGTCCACTGACCTCGCCGCGGGAGCACTTCGAGATCGGCGAAAGCCTCGGCCTCATGGATTTCGAGGCGGCGAGCAAACTCTCAGGATCCCGCTTCGTCGTGCTTCGCGGGGCCCTGGCTCGGCTCGAGCGGGCCCTCGGACAATTCATGATCGATCTGCACACCCAGGAGCATGGCTATACCGAAATCGCTCCTCCGCTCCTGGTGCGCGACGAGATTCCATACGGAACAGGGAACCTCCCCAAGGCGGCCGAGGATATGTTCCGGACGCGAGAGGGCCTCTGGCTCATTCCAACGGCCGAAGTCCCACTGACCAATCTCGTCCGTGAGAGCATTCTCGCAGAAGATGCTCTGCCGATGCGTTTCGTGGCCCTGACGCCTTGCTTCCGCTCGGAAGCCGGCGCAGCCGGCCGTGACACCAGGGGAATGCTGCGGCAGCATCAGTTCTGGAAGTGTGAGCTCGTCTCGGTCACGACACCTGAAAGCTCTGCCGATGAGCACGAGCGAATGCTGTCATGCGCGGAGGATGTCCTGAAACGGCTCGAGCTGCCTTTCCGGACGGTCACACTGTGCACGGGTGACATGGGCTTCGCTTCGGCCAAGACCTACGACATCGAGGTTTGGCTACCAGGGCAGGGGACATACCGTGAGATCTCGAGTTGCTCGGTCTGCACCGATTTCCAGGCGCGTCGGATGAACGCCCGCTACCGTCCTCGTGACAGCAAGGGGCCGCGTTTCGTGCACACGCTGAACGGATCGGGCGTCGCAGTGGGCCGCGCCCTGATCGCAGTCCTCGAAAACTATCTGGATGAGGATAGCAGCGTAACGGTTCCGTCGGCTCTGATACCGTATATGGGCGGTCTCCGACGTATCGAACGGAACTCCTGAATATGCGTATTCTCTGCACGAACGACGACGGGATCCATGCACCCGGCTTGAAGGCGCTTGAGGAGATCGCGCGTCAGCTCACCGACGATGTCTGGATCGTGGCTCCGGAAACTGACCAGAGCGGCGTGTCGCATTCGCTCTCGCTGAACGATCCCCTGCGCCTGCGCGAGCTTTCCGATCGGCGTTTCGCGGTCAAGGGAACGCCGACCGATTGTGTGATCATGGCGGTCCGCCACATCATGCAGGAGTCGCGCCCGGATCTCGTGCTGTCAGGCGTCAACCGGGGACAGAACGTCGCCGAGGACGTCAGCTATTCGGGGACGGTTGCAGGAGCGATCGAGGGCACCATCCTGGGCGTTCCTTCTATTGCACTCTCCCAGGCCTCCGGCCCGGGTGGGCGTGCTGCCGTTCGCTGGCATTGCGCGACCACCCACGGCCCCGGACTCATCCGGAGGATCCTCGAGGTCGGGATCGAGAGCGGCATTCTGGTCAACGTCAATTTCCCGGATTGCGAACCCTCCGAGGTGGAGGGGGCCGCCGTCGTCAACCAGGGCCAGCGCAATCAGGAACTCCTCCGCCTCGACGAACGGCGGGACGGGCGCGGAAATCCGTATTACTGGATCGCTTTCGAGCGCCGCCGAACAGTCTCGAGCAACGGCACGGATCTCTGGGCCATCGAGAACCGCCGAATCGCCGTGACGCCCCTGAGACTCGACATGACGGACGAGCCGACGCTGACGCGGTTCGCGCAGGCCCTGTGCTGAGGGCATGTATCTCCGGGTAGCTGTGCCTCGCGGAGGAGAGGAGCCGGTGTCGAGTGGGGGGGCGGAGAGAAGGCGGGTGTCGGATGCGATCGGGGCGGCGTCCTTCATCCTCTCGCTGCGGGCACGCGGCGTAGGCGACACGGGCGTTCTTCGGGCCATGGAACTCGTGCCGCGCGAGGTCTTTGCGCCGCGACGCTTCGCGGATCTTTCGCGGAGGGATCTCGCGCTTCCGCTTCCTTGTGGGCAGACGATGACCGCGCCTGGGACGGTCGCCGCGATGTTGGTCCGCCTCGGCGTACTTCCGGGCAACAGGGTTCTGGAGGTCGGTACCGGAAGCGGTTACACGGCAGCTCTTCTCGCACGGCTCGGTGGGCAAGTGAAGACGGTGGAGCGATTCGAGACCCTTGCAGCAGCTGCGGTCGGACAACTGAAGGCGGCGGGCCTGGAGGATGGCGTCACCGTCGAACTCGGCGATGGCCTTGCTCCGCCCGGCACCGAAACGTTCGATCGTATTCTCGTCAATGGGGTTGCGCCGACGATACCAGCCGTTCTCGTCGAGCGTCTTGCGGCAAAGGGATGCCTCGTCGGCGCCGTCGTAACCGACCAGGGACCTCGTCTCGTGCGGATCGAGCAAACGGATGAAGGGCCGCGTGAATGGGTGGGCTCATCGGTCCGACTCTCTCCGTTGCTGGCCGGCCGGTCGGCGGCTCTCTGATCTCGCCTCGCGTAGAGAGAATCTCGCGTCACCACTGCCGAAATTTACATCCGGACCCTGCGACGAAACGCTTGCTTAACCTGAATACCTCTTAATCACCAACATCAGTATCGCGTGTCGGTGGGGCTAACATGAGCGTGTGCGTTGGTGATCGGGGTTTGGGGGCTGTTTCTCGTTTCGCTCTCGTCGTCCTGATCGGCGGTGCGGCCTCAGCGTGTAGTTCCGACACGGTGCGGTTCGCCGAGAACCCGTTCTCGAATCCATTTGCAACGACGACTGCGCATCAGACGCCGCCACCCTCGACATCATGGGAGTCGGCGCCTCCGGCACCTGCGGTCGCTGCCGTCCCTACCGCACCGGTGCAGACGGCTGCTCTGCCCCCGCTCGCGTCGCAGCCGTCTGCTGCACCACGCAATCCGGTGTCGCCACCGGTAACTGCATCGGGCACGGGAGGTTGGACCGCAACCGGCGGAACGCCCGTCACGGTCGCCAGCGGCGACGATCTCAACGCCATTTCACGGCGCTACGGCGTGCCAGGTTCAGCAATCCTCGCAGCGAATGGTCTGTCGCATGCCGGACAAGTGAGTGCAGGACGTCAGATCACGATTCCGGTCTACAGCACCGCTGCTTCGCGCACCGCAGTAGCCGCATCGACTCCGCCACAACGTCCGACCGCCCCGGTGCCACAACCCAAATTCCGCCTCGTGGAAAGTGCGAAGCCGGCTGCATCAGCGCCCGCCAAGCCCGTCAAGGCATCGTTTGCAGCAACTCCGGTGGTCGCGACGACAGCCCCGAAGGCATCTGCGGCTCCGGCAGTGGCAAAAGCGCCCGCGCCGCAACCTGCGGCCGCTACCCAAGTGGTGGCGGCAAAACCGGTCGAAAAGGCGGTCGAGAAGCCCGCAGAGGCACGCGTCGCAGTGGCGAGGGTCGAGGCCCCCGTCGCCAAGCCTGCCACGGCTGCAGTGGTTGAGCCGACAAAGCCGGCCGAAGTCGAGCAGACGGCGAGCCTCGCGGCTCCTCCGACCGATTTCCGCTGGCCTGCTCGCGGCCGCGTCATTGCCGGGTTCGGATCGAATGGCGGCAACGAAGGCATCAATATCGCGCTTCCGGAGGGTACGCCCGTAAAGGCGACCGAGGCCGGTACCGTGACCTATGCGGGCAGCGAGGTGAAAGGCTACGGCAACCTCGTCCTGATCCGGCATGAAAACGGCTACATCTCAGCCTACGCTCATAATGGCGAGCTGTCGGTCAAGCGCGGAGAGCGTGTGAAGCGCGGCCAGGTGATTGCCAGGTCGGGGCAGACCGGGAACGTGACCTCGCCCCAACTCCATTTCGAAATCCGTAAGGGGCAGACGCCGGTCGATCCGATTGCTCACCTGAGCGGAAGCTGATCGATACGGATGGGCCACCTCTCGGAAATTGCAGGCGGCCAAAGCGACGGGGCGGTGGATGTTCAGCCACCGCCCCTTTCTCATTTCCCGGCAACCGGCTAGCTCAGGTGAGAGCCCGTCCGGCTCGCCCGGCGTAATCCTGCACGAACTGCCAAGCCGTTCTCCCCGAACGTGAGCCTCGGGTTGTTGCCCACTCGAGCGCTTCCGCCCTGGTGCCTTCGGGATCCGTGTCGAGTCCCCAATGGGCGAGATAGCCAAACACCATGGCCAGGTACTCGTCCTGGCTGCAGCGGTGAAATCCCAGCCAAAGTCCGAATCTGTCCGACAGCGAGACCTTCTCCTCGACGGCCTCTCCGGGATTGATGGCGGTGGATCGCTCGTTCTCCATCATGTCCCGCGGCAGCAGATGTCGCCGGTTTGAGGTTGCATAGAAGATGACGTTATGCGGCCGCCCCTCGATGCCACCCTCGAGAACTGCCTTGAGGGATTTGTAGGACGTGTCGTCGGCATCGAACGAGAGATCGTCACAGAAGATGATGAACCGGTGGGGATCCTGGCGGAGGATCGTCATCAGATCCGGGAGAGAATCGATGTCCTCCCTGTGGATCTCGATCAGCTTCAATGCCGTGCGATCTTCGCGAGAGCTGTTGACGGTCTCGTGGGCCGCCTTCACGAGCGAAGATTTCCCCATGCCCCGAGCACCCCAGAGGAGCGCGTTATTGGCCGGAAGGCCGTCGGCGAACCGGGTCGTGTTCTCGAGAAGGATGTCCCTTACCCGGTCGATGCCGCGAAGCAGCGTCATCTCGACCCGGTTCACTCTCGGGACAGGGGCCAGGCGCCGGCCGTTCGGATGCCACACGAAGGCGTCCGCCACGGTGAAATCAAGAGGAGTCGATTCCGGTGGGGCAATCCGTTCGAGCGCATGGGCAACCCGCTCGAGCAGGCTGGTGATCTCCGGCGGAATGGTGGGCAGGGTCTCAGGAGGCATTACAATCTCGCTAGGGACAGTTCCGATCTGCTGAATAGAGTCATTTTCCGGGCGGCGAAATCCACATGGCTCCGGGCCTGCCGTCGTGCGGTGCGTCCTAGGGCGACAGCGGCCCCTGCGCACGGCATGGCTGTAGTTCGTTGATTTCGCGAGGTCGATGCGTATAGTCCCGGCCGCTATCGAAACCAAAAGGCGCGGCGAGGCGAAGGGCCTCGGCTCGCGCCTTTATCCATGGAGAGACGCTTGATCACCCCCGCTTTCGCGCAAGGGGCCCCCGCTGCGGGCGGTGGCGATATTTTTCTCCAACTCGTGCCGTTCGTCCTCATTTTCATTATTATGTGGTTCCTGATCATTCGGCCGCAGCAGCGGCGGGTGAAGGATCACCAGGAAATGATCAAGAACGTCCGCCGTGGCGACACTGTTGTGACCTCGGGCGGGATCATCGGGAAGGTCACCAAGGTCACCGAGGACTCCACCGACATCGACGTGGAGATTGCCGACGGCGTAAAGGTGAAGGTCGCGCGATCCATGATCGCAGAGGTTCGGACCAAGGGCGAGCCCGTCAAGGCCTGACCGGACGCGACACGAAAGGTTTGTACGGGAATGCTCCGGTTCTCCACCCCGAAGGTCGTCGCGATCGTCGCGACCGTGCTGATCGGCCTGCTCCTTGCCGTTCCGAGCATGATGTCTGCGGATCAGCGCCTCGCGTTACGGCAAAGCCTTCCGGGCTGGGTGCCATCCTGGATCGTCCCGACGCGAGCCATCGTTCTCGGCCTCGATCTTCAGGGGGGCTCGCATGTTCTCCTTGAGGTCGATGTTCCGGACTTCATGCGAACTCAAGCGACGCAACTGCGCGACGATGTCCGCCGCGTCTTCCGCGAAGCCCGCGTCGCGCCTCAAGGCGGAATCCAGCTCCTGCCGCGAGGGGTCCAGGTTCGGGTAACGGATGCCGACGATCGGGAGAAGGTGCTGCCCCGCCTCCGGGAACTCGCGCAGCCGATCTCGAATGCCATCCTGGGGCAAACTGGCGCCCGGGAAATCGAGATCACGGAGGCCCCGGATGGCCTGATTCAGCTTGTCTATTCTGAGGAAGGTTCCCGTGAGCGGATTCGCCGTGCGGCCGAGCAGGCCATGGAGGTGCTCCGCCGGCGCGTCGACGCGCTCGGGACGACCGAGCCGAACATCCAGAGGCAGGGGGCAGACCGGATTCTCGTTCAAGTGCCGGGCCTGCAGGATCCGCAACGCCTGAAGGAAATTCTCGGGCGTACGGCAAAGCTCGAATTCCGATTGGTTGCCGATCAGCCTACGGGAGACGTCGACCTGCTTCCTTCCCGGGACGCCGGGGGACAGCGTATCCCGGTGGAGAGGCGGGTCATCGTCGAGGGTGCCGACCTTACCGATGCCCAGCCGGCTTTCGACCAGCGCACTAACGAGCCGATCGTCAATTTCCGCTTCAACATCAGGGGGGCACAGCGCTTCGGGCAGGCTACGACCGAGAATGTCGGGCGCCCGCTGGCGATCGTCCTTGATAACGAGGTCATCTCGGCTCCACGGATCCAGACGCCGATCACGGGGGGCGCAGGGCAGATCTCGGGTCGTTTCACGGTCCAGCAGGCCAATGACCTTGCCGTGCTGCTCCGCGCGGGTGCGCTTCCCGCGAAGCTGACGATCGTCGAGGAACGCACGGTTGGCCCGGGCCTCGGGCAGGACTCCATTGAAGCCGGGCAACTCGCCCTCGTTGTCGGAACCCTGCTTGTCGCGGCCTTCATGATCGGGACATACGGATTTCTCGGCTTCATCGCCGTGGTGGCGGTTCTCATCAATGTCGGGCTGATCTTCGGCGTTCTATCCGTGCTTCAGGCGACGCTGACGCTGCCGGGAATTGCAGGTATCCTGCTGACCATCGGCATGGCGGTCGATTCCAACGTCCTGATCTACGAGCGCATCCGGGAAGAGGCCCGGCTCGGACGCTCCGCGGCATTGTCGATGGATCAGGGCTTCGTTCGTGCGCTCGGCACCATCGTCGACGCGAACTTCACGACCCTTCTGGCCGGGGCGATCCTGTTCTTCCTCGGCACAGGGCCCGTTCGCGGCTTCGCCGTGACGCTCTCGATCGGCATCATCACCACCGTTTTCACGGCCTACACGGTGACGAAGCTCTTGCTTGCCACTTGGTACCGCTACGCGCGACCCAAGGCCATCACGTTCTGACAGGGCCCCGGCCACCATGCTGATCCGCTATTTCCCGACCGATACGAAATACGAGTTCATGCGCATTCGGCGCATGAGCTTTCCGTTCTCTGCCGCGATGTCGGTTCTGGCGGTCGTCCTGTTCTTCACCATCGGGATGAACTTCGGCATCGACTTCAAGGGTGGGACCCTGGTCGAGCTCATGGCGAAAGGGCCGAGCGCCGATGTCGCCGCCGTACGCCAGACCGCCGACACGCTCGGATTCGGTGAAGTTGAGGTGCAGGAATTCGGCGATGGCCGCGAGGTTTCTGTGCGCATCGAGCTCCAGCCCGGGGGTGAGCAGGGACAGCAGGCGGTCGTCTCCAAGATGCGGGAAGCGTTCTCCGCCGACTATGATTTCCGACGGATCGAAGTCGTTGGCCCTCGGGTCTCGGGCGAGCTCGTGCAGTCCGGCACGATCGGCATCATCCTCTCGCTCTTCGCGATCCTGGCCTATCTCTGGTTCCGCTTCGAATGGCAGTTCGCGATAGGCGCCATCGTTGCGACGCTCCACGATATCGTCCTGACGATGGGATTTTTTGCAATCACGCAGATCGAGTTCAATATGACCTCGATTGCGGCACTGCTCACGATCATCGGCTATTCGCTGAACGACACGGTCGTCGTTTATGACCGCGTCCGTGAAACGATGCGGAAATACAAGCGACTGCCACTCAATGACCTCCTCGACCGAGCGATGAACGAGACGCTCACGCGCACGATCATCACGGGTTGCTCCACGGGACTGGCATTGATCGCGCTCGCCATCTTCGGCGGTGACGTGCTGTCGAGCTTCTCGTACGCGATGCTGTTCGGGCTTGTGATCGGTACCTATTCGTCGGTCTTCATCGCGGGTCCGATCCTGATCTATCTCGGGCTGAAGCCCGGCTCGGAGCAAACCCTCACAGCCGACACGCGCGTCGCGCAACCTGCGGAGTAGAACCGTGGCGGGCCGGATCTATGAAGGTTTCGTGCCCGGTCGCCATCTGATCGACGCCTATGGCAGAGGCGGCTTCCGCTTTGCGGAGATGTCCCATCGCGGATCGATCCTCGCGCTTCCTTCCGGCATACATGCCTGGGATGTCGCAGACGTCACCGACCTGACGCCGGAGGCATTTGCGCTCGTGCGTGAGGAAGCTGATGCGATCGATCTTCTCCTGATCGGCACCGGGCCGGAGGTCGCAGCTCTGCCCGAGCCCGTCCGAGCGGTGCTTCGGGGCGCAGGAATCAGAATAGACGTGATGCCGACGGGCGCCGCAGCGAGGACCTTCAACGTGCTCCTCGCCGAGAACCGGCGTGTGGCCGCCGCACTGATTGCGGTTCCGGAAGCCGGCTGACATTGTCCGCTGGAGGTGGGTTTCGCACGTGTCCGCCGAAAATTTCGCTTTCGCCCATGCCGAAGCCCTCGTGAGAGATGCCGATCCGGATCGCTACTGGGCAACACTGTTCGCGCCCGGCGACAAACGCCCGTATCTCTTCGCGCTCTATGCGTTCAGCCATGAGGCGGCCCGGGTCCGCGAGAGCGTCCGTGAGGCGATGATCGGCGAGATCCGCCTGCAATGGTGGCGTGACGCACTCCAGGGCGAGGCACGCGGAGACGTGAAGGCAAATCCCCTGGCAGCGGCCCTCGACGACACGATCGTCCGGTTTCGGCTGCCCCGGCAGACATTCGTCGACCTGATCGATGCGCGTGTCTTCGACCTTTACGACGACCTGTTCCCGAGTGTGAACGACCTTGAGGGCTATTGCGGAGAGACGTCCTCCAGTCTGCTGCGCTTGGCGGAACTCATCCTGGCGGACGGTTCGCCACCAGGACCCGCGGATGTGGCCGGCCATGCAGGCGTTGCCTACGCGATTACCGGGATTCTGCGCGCCTTTCCTTGGCATGCGCGCCGCGGGCAGGTCTTCATTCCGCGCGACATCCTGTCCAGGCATGGTGTCGTCCGGGAAGATGTCGTCTCTGGACGGGGAGGGCCGGGCCTGCTCGGTGCCCTGAGTGACCTTCGCGCGCTTGCCAGGCGTCACGAGGACCAGGCTCGGCAGCTCCGGTCGGGTATCCCGACCGGCACCAGCACGGCATTCCGACCGATAGCCCTTGTCGAGCCCTATCTCGCTCAGATGGACAGGCCCGGCTACGATCCCTTCCTCTCTGTGATAGAGTTGCAGCCCTGGCGCCGGATATGGGCACTCTGGCGAGACCGCTGGTAGAGAAAGCGGCTCACTCCGCGGCTTGGGGAAGCGAGCTCTCGTTCAGCCACATTTCCAGATCCGTCCGAGCGCGATCGGTGAGGGCTCGCTTTTTCGCAATCGCCTTCGCACTTCCGCGCAGCCGCTTGCCGGATTCATCGCGAGCCGCTGTCTCGAGCGGCGGGAAGAGGCCGAAATTGATGTTCATCGGCTGGAAGGATCGAGGACCCCGGTCAATCACCTCGATGTGACCGCCGGTGATATGTCCGATCAGCGCTCCCAGCGCTGTTGTCGATGGAGGAGGGCTGATCGGGCGGCCAAGGCATTCCGCGGCAGCGAAACGACCCGTCATGAGGCCGATCGCGGCGCTCTCCACATACCCTTCACAGCCGGTAATCTGGCCGGCGAAGCGGATTCGCGGCAGTGCCCGAAGCCGGAGTGTCGTGTCGAGGAGCCTCGGCGAGTTCAGGTACGTGTTGCGGTGGAGCCCGCCGAGCCGTGCGAACTCCGCCTGTTCCAGGCCGGGAATCATCCGGAATACGCGGGCCTGCTCTCCGTATTTCAACTTCGTTTGGAACCCGACCATGTTGAATAGGGTTCCCAGCGCGTTGTCCTGCCGCAACTGCACGACAGCGTAGGGTTTCTCGGTGGGTCGGTGCGGATTGGTCAGGCCGACCGGCTTCATGGGGCCATGGCGCAGAGTTTCGCGCCCGCGCTCTGCCATGACCTCGATCGGGAGACAGCCGTCGAAGTAGGGCGTGCTGGTCTCCCATTCATGAAAGCTGGTCTTGTCACCGGAAAGAAGTGCATCGACGAGCGCTTCGTACTGCTCGCGGTTCAGCGGGCAGTTGATGTAATCGGCGCCCGTTCCGCCCGGCCCGGCTTTATCGTATCGGGACTGGAACCAAGCGGTACCCATGTCGATGCTCTCCCGGTAGACGATCGGGGCAATCGCATCAAAGAAGGCGAGTTCGCTCTCTCCCGTGAAGCCGCGGATGGCATCGGCCAGGGCCGGGGAGGTCAGCGGCCCCGTCGCGATGATCGAAGACGACCAGTCCTCCGGCGGGAGGCCCGTGATTTCCTCGCGACGGATTTCGATAAGTGGATGCCGCTCGAGGGCTTCGGTCACGACGGCGGAGAAGCCGTCACGATCGACGGCCAGAGCTCCTCCGGCCGGCACCATGTTGGCGTCACCCGAACGCATGACGAGTGAGCCGAGCCGTCGCATCTCCTGGTGAAGCAGACCGACCGCATTCGTCTCGGGATCGTCGGAGCGGAATGAGTTGGAACAGACCAGCTCGGCGAGGCCGTCGGTCTTGTGAGCGTCGGTGCCACGGACCGGGCGCATCTCGTGCAGGATGACTGGAACGCCGGCTTGGGCGATCTGCCAGGCGGCTTCGGAGCCCGCCAAGCCCCCGCCAATGACGTGGATCGGTTCGAGATTGCTCATGCCGGTGAGGTAGACGTGTGATGCTGACGGATCAACCCGATCTGAAGCGCCCTCTGAAACGCCAAACGCCCGCCAGGGGCGGGCGCTCAAAACGGCAACCGTTTTGTGACGTGCTTACGCAGAAGCGTGGGCGCGCGCGACGGACTGGATCTGGTAACGAGAGATTCCCAGATCGTCGAGCTCGCGGTCGCTGAGCTGGGAGAGCTCACGCACGGTTTCGCGGTAGCGGAGGTATTCGCGGATCTTGGTCAGCAGGTATGTAACAAACATCGGTCGACTCCTGGAGCGTATGCGCTATCGGGCTTGATCGGAGCATCGCTCTCTTGTTGCACTGCAGCATATAGGAACAAAGATGCTCCAAGGCGAGTGACGAACCGCGATAGGCACCATGCGTGCAGTGCATACCTCCTTCCGAGTTGATTAACTCTGGTGCTTCTCGAGCATGCTGCGAATGCGCCCCAAAAGCTCAAAAGCGCTGGCAAGATTCCCGAATAGAATTTCGCCGACCATACTTGGCAGGCGCTCGCCGTGCCGCCCCCTCGGTGCGTCACCTGCCCGGACTGCCTGTTGTCGAGGAGGCTCGAGCCCGGACCAATCGCACCTCCGCCTACGGGAGGAGCGGCACGTGACCGACCCTACTCCGCTGCAGCACGCGCCGCTCGGCGGAGGGGCCGTCGCGCAAGCACTTCACGAAGGAACCGGCCCGTGTGGCTCGCCTCGTTCGCACAGATGTCTTCGGGCGTCCCCTGAGCGACGATGCGCCCGCCGCCATCTCCACCTTCGGGCCCCATGTCGATCACCCAGTCGGCGGTCTTGATGACCTCGAGGTTGTGCTCGATCACCACGACGGTGTTCCCCTGATCCACGAGCTCGTGCAGCACCTCGAGCAGCTTGGCCACATCGTGGAAGTGCAGTCCCGTCGTCGGTTCATCGAGGATGTAGAGCGTACGCCCGGTCGCGCGCTTGGAAAGCTCCTTCGCGAGCTTCACCCTCTGGGCCTCACCACCCGACAGCGTGGTCGCCTGCTGCCCGACATGGATATAGTTCAGCCCGACACGCGCCAACGTCTCGAGCTTGTCACGGATCGTCGGCACCGCCTTGAAGAGTTCCTTCGCCTCCTCGACGGTCATGTCGAGAATGTCGGCGATGGATTTCTCACGATAGCGGACTTCCAAGGTCTCCCGGTCGTAACGCTTTCCCTTGCAGACGTCGCAGGTCACGTAGACGTCCGGCAGGAAGTGCATCTCGATCTTGATGACACCATCGCCACAACATGCCTCGCAACGCCCGCCCTTGACGTTGAAGGAGAAGCGGCCCGGCTGATATCCGCGAGCCTTGGCTTCCGGGAGCCCGGCGAACCATTCCCGAATGGGCGTGAACGCTCCGATATAAGTTGCCGGATTCGAGCGCGGTGTCCTGCCGATCGGCGATTGGTCGATGTCGATGACCTTGTCGAGGTGCTCCAGCCCCTCGATCTTGTCGAAGGGGGCAGGATGTTCGAGCGCGCCATTCAGCTTACGGGCAACCGCCTTGTAGAGCGTATCGACAATGAGGGTCGACTTGCCACCGCCGGAGACGCCGGTGATGCACGTGAAGGTGCCGAGCGGGATCTCGGCCGTTATGTTCTTCAGGTTATTGCCGCGGGCGCCGACCAGCCGGAGCATCCGGCTCTTCACGGGCTTGCGGCGCTTTGCGGGCACCTTCACGGCCATCTCGCCGGTCAGGTATTTCCCCGTTAGCGACGCAGGATTGGCCATGATTTCCGCCGGCGTTCCTTCGGCCACGATCTCGCCGCCGTGGATACCGGCTCCCGGCCCGACATCCACCACGTAGTCGGCCTGGAGAATGGCATCTTCGTCGTGTTCCACGACGACCACGGTATTGCCGAGGTCACGCAGCCTCTTCAGTGTACCGAGGAGGCGCTCGTTGTCGCGCTGGTGCAAACCGATCGAAGGCTCGTCGAGAACATAGAGAACGCCGGTCAGACCGGATCCGATCTGAGAGGCAAGCCTGATGCGCTGGCTTTCTCCACCGGACAGAGTCCCTGACGAACGAGCGAGGGTGAGATATTCCAGACCGACATCGACGAGAAAGCTCAGACGATCCCGAATTTCCTTCAGGATCCGCGTCGCAATTTCCTGCTGCTTTGCGGACAGCACATCAGGGAGCGCCGCGAACCAGGTTCGTGCATCACGAACCGAGAGGGCGGTTATCTCACCGACGTCGCGGCCGACTATCTTGACCGCGAGCGCTTCCGGCTTCAGCCGTTTGCCACCGCACGCGGCGCAGGGCGTCTCGCTCATGAAGCGCCCGATCTCCTCGCGCGCCCAGTCACTCTCCGTTTCCTTGTGGCGGCGCTCGAGGTTCGGAATCACACCCTCGAACGGCTTCTTCACTTCATAGGCCCGCAATCCGTCATCATAGGCGAAGCGGATCGCCTCTGCGTCAGAGCCGTAAAGGATCACATCGCGCACCTTCGCCGCGAGTTCGGCCCAGGGCTTGCTGGTGGAAGCCTTGTAGTGCTTTGCGATCGCCTCGAGCGTCTGGCCGTAATAGGGCGATGTGCTCTTGGCCCAAGGTGCGATGGCCCCACGCTTCAGCGGAAGCGTTTCGTCGGGCACGACGAGTGCAGGATCGACACGCATCTCGTGCCCGATGCCGCCGCAGGTCGGGCAAGCGCCAAAGGGATTATTGAACGAGAAGAGCCGGGGCTCGATCTCCGGGATCGTGAATCCCGAGACCGGACAGGCGAACTTCGAAGAGAACGTGATCCTCCGTGGCTGTCCTTTCTCGTCCTTCTCGTCGGCATGCTCGATCACTGCGATTCCGTCCGCGAGCTCGAGCGCAGTTTCCAGGGAGTCCGCCAAGCGTGAAGCAATGTCGGGCCGCACGACGATGCGGTCCACGACGACGTCGATGTCGTGCTTGAACTTCTTGTCGAGCGCCGGCACGTCGTCGATGGAATAGAACTCCCCGTCGATCTTCAGGCGCTGAAAACCCTTCTTTTGAAACTCAGCGATTTCCTTGCGGTACTCGCCCTTGCGTCCGCGCACGACGGGTGCGAGCAGGTAAAGGCGGGCCTTCTCCGGAAGCTCCAGGATGCGGTCCACCATCTGGCTGACTGTCTGACTCTCGATCGGCAGCCCGGTCGCAGGCGAGTAGGGAATTCCGATCCGCGCCCACAGAAGACGCATATAATCGTAGATCTCCGTCACCGTGCCGACGGTCGATCTCGGATTGCGAGAGGTCGTCTTCTGCTCAATCGAGATTGCCGGCGACAGCCCGTCGATCTGATCGACATCGGGCTTCTGCATCATTTCCAGGAACTGCCGCGCATAGGACGACAGGGATTCGACGTAGCGACGCTGGCCTTCTGCATAGATCGTGTCGAAGGCGAGCGAAGACTTTCCCGAACCCGACAGGCCCGTGAACACGACCAGGCGATCTCGCGGGATCACGAGGTCGACGTTCTTCAGGTTGTGCTCCCGGGCGCCTCGTACGGAGATGACCCGCGCGTCGCGGTCGCCAGCCTTTGCGCGGGAGAACAGATCGTCGAGTGAAGCCATTGCGTGCCCAGTCATGCAGTGCGGGAGCTCTGCCGACCCGTCATATGGAAGCGTCCCTCGGCCGGCCACAAGAGGGCCCGTCTAACACGATGCGACCAGAACAAAAAGAATACATTGAGCGGCGGCAACGGGTTCGGAGCAAGAGATTGCAGGAGCTGGAGGAGGGGCCTGTGATCGAGATAGGCCGGTAGAGTAGTCGCCAGCAGGGCCCTTTCGATGGCAAACGGACAAGCTTCCGCCTGGCCGATGCCATGACAAAGAGCTTGCTCCCGTAACGGAACAAATATAGAACGTTTAGCGATGCCCCCAATAGCCTGGGGACAGGAGAGTGATGGTCCGATCCTCGGCTTGCTTGGGCTCGCTTGCGCGCGTCACAACGGGTCCGAGGTGACATTGTGGAGAGGCTCCCATGGCGGGAAGCGTGAATAAGGTAATACTGGTCGGCAATCTCGGGAAAGACCCCGAAGTCCGGCGGCTGAACTCAGGCGAGCCGGTCGTGAACCTGCGTATCGCGACCTCCGAGTCCTGGAAGGACAAGGCTACGGGCGAGCGCAAGGAAAAGACCGAGTGGCACCAGGTCGTTATCTTCAATGAGAACCTGGCCAGAATTGCCGAGCAGTATCTCCGGAAAGGCTCGAAGGTCTACGTCGAGGGCCAGCTTCAGACCAGGAAATGGCAGGATCAGTCCGGCCAGGAGCGCTATACTACAGAGGTCGTGCTCCAGCGCTTCCGTGGTGAACTCACGCTTCTCGACGGGCGAGGCGGCGGAGCGTCCGAGCAAATGGACGAGGAGGGCGGCCAGATCAGCCGGGGCGGCGATTTCGGACGTTCGTCTCCCATGGAGCGGCGGCCGGCAGCAGCCAGCGGAGGCTCCAGGTTCAACGACCTGGACGACGATATCCCGTTCTGAGTCCTGTATCCGACGGGAGGAGGTGCCAACCCGATCTCCTTGGGAACTATTCCTTCTCCCGTTGAACGGTCCGGTAAGGCTTGTCCGATGGCTCCCCTTGGGGGGAGCCATCCTTGCATGGCGGCTGAGCCTCGCGACCCGAGTGCCAATACACGGGAGAGGCTCGCATCGTGCAGCAGCAGGTATCCGTCATCACGCTAGGGGTCAGTGACCTCGAGCGGTCGCGCCGGTTCTATGTCGAGGGCTTCGGCTGGATGCCCGTATTCCAGAACGACGAAATCGTCTTCTACCAGATGAATGGCTTCGTTCTCGGCACCTGGCTCGCAGCTTGCCTTGCGACCGATATGCAGCGAGAGGGACTTGCACGCCCGGGCGCATTCGCCCTCGCGCATAACGTCCAGGGCCGCGAGGCAGTGCAACCCCTTCTGGAGCGGCTTTCAAATCATGGAGGACGCATCCTGAAGGCAGCCACCGAGCCTCCGCACGGGGGCCTCAGCGGCTATGTCGCGGATCCCGATGACCACGCCTGGGAGATTGCCTGGAATCCGGCCTGGGCGATCAGCCCCGAAGGACTGGTGACTTTCGGCCTCTGACGTCCTGTGCCGTTTCGGCCCGGTCGTGACAGTTGCCCGCTAGAGCGCTAGGGAAATGAGAGGCGGCCCCGACGGCCGCCTTTCTGCATTCTCGCCGGCCAGAGACCATGACGCCCGAAGTTCCTGCTGATCTTCTTACCTGGATTCGTACCGAGAGCCCGACGCACGATAGCGGCGGGGTCAATCGGATGATGGATCTCGTCCAGGAATTTCTCTCCGGTTCTCCCGTGAATCTGGAGAGGATTCCGGGAACGGATGGTCTTGGCGACTGCATTCTCCTGCGGGCCGGGCCGAATCGCGATGAGCCTTGCACGCTCGTCCTGTCGCATCTCGACACCGTGCATCCGGTTGGCACCCTTGCAAAGCTTCCGATACGTCAGGAAGGTGATCGTCTCTACGGGCCCGGTGTCTACGACATGAAGGGAGGTGCGTATCTTGCGCTCCATGCCTTCCGGGACGTTACCCGCGCCGCGAGCGCATCGAGACCCGTCACCTTCCTCGTGACCTCCGATGAGGAGATCGGAAGCCCGATGACTCGGCCGATCATCGAGGATCTGGCGCGAAGCTCCGCCTACACCCTCGTCACCGAACCCGCTCGTGATGGAGGCAAGATCGTCACCTCCCGCAAGGGCGTCGGGCGCTTCGACGTGCATGTCGAAGGGCGGCCGGCTCATGCGGGATCAAGACATCAGGACGGCCGCAGCGCGATCCGGGAGGCGGCGCGGCTGATCCTCGCAGTGGAGGGCATGACGGATTACGGCCGAGGGGTCACGACGACTGTCGGCCTCGTCAACGGTGGCACGGCAGTGAACACCATTCCTCAGCATTGCCAGTTCACAATCGACCTTCGCGTCACGAATGCTGCCGACGGCGAAGCCTGCTCCGCGGCGATTCTGGCGCTGCAATCCGGGAATTCAGACGTCGCCGTTCACGTCACCGGCGGAATGAACCGTCCGCCCTATGAGCGGAGCCCCGGCGTGATCGAGCTTTTCGAGAAAGCGCAGGCCATCGCAGCCGAAATCGGCTTCGATCTACTGGACATTCCGCAGAGCGGGGGCGGCTCCGACGGGAATTTCACTGCTGCGCTCGGCGTACCGACGCTCGATGGGCTGGGAATCGATGGAGACGGGGCTCACACCCTGCACGAGTATGGCCTCCTTTCGTCGATCGCCCCGCGGCGGGAGCTCATGCGGCGGCTGCTCGAGAGCCTCTGATCGCCTCACCCGGACGCCGGAATGAGTTCCAGGATGCCGTCGACGACGAACTGAACGGCAAGGCCCGCCAGTATCAAGCCGAGCAGTCGGCTCAGAACCACGTTCCCGGTGGCGCCCAGGAATCGTGCGACCCGGTCTGCCGCCAGAAAGAGCGCGAAACAGGTGGCGACGCCGACACCGATCAGCAGAATCAGGCTGATCAGATACAGCGGCCGTTCGTGGGTGCGGCCCGCCAAGAGGATCGTCGCCGTGATCGCACCCGGGCCAGCCATCAGGGGAATCGCCAGGGGAAAGGCAGCCACATTCCGGATGTGGTCCTCGGTGATGGCCACATCGACGGTGTTCTGCTTCCGGTCCGTTCGGCGCTCGAAGACCATTTCGAAGGCGATCCAGAACAGGAGCAGCCCGCCGGAGATCCGGAATGCGGGCAACCCGACACCGAGAAGGTCGAACAGCAGGTCCCCACCGACGCCGAAGAAGACCAGGATCCCGAATGCAATGAGAGATGCCCGCAGCGCTACCTGACGCCGTTCAGCGCTGTTCATGCCCCTCGTGACCGAGATGAAGATGGGGACCAGGCCAGCCGGATCGAGCGTCACGAGCAGCGTCACCAGGGCCGTCGAAACGAAGTCGAAGAGCATCGTCAATCCCTATCTCGGCCGCCCCAAAGGCTCGATCGATCGGTGGTCCCGGCAAACGGCGTCGCGAAGGCGTGACCTATGGGAAAACATCTTTCTCGAGGGCGAGGATGGCCGGACCGGCACGGGCCGAGAAATCGCTTCGAGTTCGTGGATAAACAGCCGCAAAATGCTTGAAAATCCACGCTTTCTCGCCCATTTAAGGAGTTAAGTCCCTTCATGAGATTCGCGCGTGATCCGGGTGCCGGGCGGGGGGCTCGGCTCGCCGGCAATGTCGTGTAGAAAGAGCAGTCTTGAGCAATCCGAACGATAATCGTCCTGGAGGTCCTTCGGGCGAACTTCCGGCGACCGACATCAAGCCGGTTTCCATCACCGAGGAGATGAAGCGCTCCTACCTCGATTACGCGATGAGCGTGATCGTGAGCCGTGCCCTGCCGGATGCCCGTGATGGATTGAAACCGGTTCATCGCCGCATCCTCTACTCGATGCACGAGAACAACTACACGCCCGATCGGAAATACGTGAAGTCCGCGCGCATCGTCGGTGACGTGATGGGTCAGTATCACCCTCACGGCGACTCCGCGATCTACGATGCCCTCGTGCGCATGGCGCAGGACTTCTCCCTCCGGCTCATGCTGGTAGATGGGCAGGGGAACTTCGGATCGATCGACGGCGATCCGCCGGCGGCCATGCGCTACACCGAGTCTCGCCTCGCGAAACCGGCCATGCCGCTTCTGGAGGACATCGACAAGGACACCGTCGATTTCACGCCGAACTACGACGAATCCAAGCACGAACCGGCCGTACTCCCGGCGCGCTATCCAAATCTCCTCGTGAACGGCGCCGGCGGCATCGCCGTCGGAATGGCGACGAACATGCCGCCACATAATCTCGGAGAAGTCATCGACGGCTGCATCGCCCTGATCGACAATCCGGAGATTACGACCGAAGAGCTCATCGAGTTCATTCCGGGCCCCGATTTCCCGACGGGCGGCTTGATTCTCGGGCGAGCCGGCGTGCGTCAGGCCTACGCCACCGGGCGCGGCTCGATCATCATGCGTGCCAAGAGCACGGTGGAGGAAGTTCGAAAGGAGAGGGAAGCAATCGTCTTCACCGAGATTCCCTATCAGGTGAACAAGGCTTCTTTGGTCGAAAGGATCGCAGAGCTCGTCCGCGAAAAGAAGATCGAAGGCATTTCCGATTTGCGCGACGAATCCGATCGGGATGGCATGCGGATCGTCGTGGAGTTGAAGCGCGACGCGATGGCCGAGGTCGTGCTGAATCAGCTCTACCGGTTCACGGCTCTGCAGCAATCGTTCGGCGCCAACATGGTGGCGTTGAACGGCGGCCGTCCCGAACAAATGAACCTCAAGGACCTCCTGCACGCCTTCGTGGATTTCCGCGAAGAGGTGGTCTCCCGGCGAACGAAATATCTGCTCGCAAAAGCCCGCGAGCGGGCCCATGTCCTGTGCGGTCTCGCGATCGCGGTCGCAAATATCGACGAGGTCATCCGCCTGATCCGTACGGCGCCCGATCCGAACGCGGCGCGCGAAGCCTTGATGGCGCGCAATTGGCCAGCGCACGACATTGCTCCTTTGATCGCTCTCGTCGACGATCCGCGGCATCGTGTTGCTGAGGATTCGACGTATCGGCTCTCCGAAGCGCAGGCGCGGGCCATTCTGGACCTGCGGCTGCAACGCCTGACCGCTCTCGGCCGGGACGAGATCGGAGACGAGCTCAAGAAACTGGCGAGTGAAATCTCGGATTATCTCGATATTCTGCGCTCCCGTGAGCGGATCTTCGGGATCATCAAGCAGGAGCTTGCCGAAGTTCGAGAGGCCTTTGCAACGCCACGGCGTACCCAGATCGTGGATTGGGATTCGGAGGTCGACGACGAGGACCTGATCCAGCGTGAGGACATGGTGATTACCGTGTCGCACGCGGGATACATCAAGCGCGTGCCGCTTTCGACTTATCGGGCGCAGCGTCGCGGCGGCAAAGGCCGCTCCGGCATGTCGACGCGGGACGAGGATTTCGTCACGCGGCTTTTCGTGGCCAGCACCCACGCGCCGGTTCTGTTCTTCTCGTCCAAGGGCAAGGTCTACAAGGAGAAGGTCTGGCGGTTGCCGGTTGCCGCGCCGAGCGCGCGCGGCAAGGCGCTCGTCAACATGCTTCCGCTCGAAACGGACGAGCGCATCACCACGATCATGCCTCTCCCAGAGGACGAGTCGTCGTGGGACAGCCTCGATGTGATGTTCACCACCTCGCGCGGCACTGTGCGGCGAAACAAGCTCTCGGACTTCGCGCAGGTGAACCGGGCCGGGAAGATAGCCATGAGGCTCGACGAGGGCGATACCATCGTCGGCGTGCAGATCTGCAGCGAAGGCGACGACGTCCTTCTGACGACTGCCAGGGGCCAAAGCATCCGCTTCCCCGTTCCGGACGTTCGGGTCTTCAAGGGCCGCGACTCGATGGGGGTCCGCGGGATCGCGCTCGCCGAGGGTGACAGCATCATCTCCATGGCCATTCTGCGCCACGTCGAAGCGACCAGCGAAGAGCGGATCGGCTATCTGAAGATGCGCCGCGCAGTGATGGGTGAGCACAACGGCGATGCCTCGGAAGGTGAGGAGGAAGTGCCGGCCGCAGCGCTCTCCCAAGAGCGCTACGCACAAATGAGCGCCGAGGAGCAGTTCATCCTGACCTTGTCGGAGAATGGCTACGGCAAGCGCACTTCTTCGTACGAGTACCGGATCACCGGCCGAGGCGGCAAGGGCATCACAGCCATGGCAGTGAACAGCCGGAACGGAAACCTGGTGGCCTCGTTCCCGGTCGAGCACTCGGATCAGATCATGCTCGTCACCAATGGCGGCCAGCTCATCCGCGTGCCGGTCGATGGCATCCGGATCGCCGGCCGCTCGACTCAGGGCGTGATCGTCTTCGGTACCCGTGACGGTCAACGGGTCGTCTCGGTGGAGCACATCGAAGGCGAGGACGAAGCAGAGGAAGAGGGCGAGGAGTAGGTCCTCTCTCGGAGGCGCGCCGGGCGTTGCGGCCCGGTGTGTCCCGCGCTAAGCGGGGATGATGACCCGCACGGCTCTTTACACCGGCAGCTTCGATCCTGTGACGAACGGGCACCTCGACGTCGTCAGGCATGCCTGCCGCTTCGTCGACCGGCTCGTGATCGCAATCGGCGTTCATCCCGCCAAGGCTCCGATCTTCACGGCGCAGGAGCGCTCCGAGATGCTCGAAGCCGTGTGCGGCCCGATCGCGCAGGAAGAGGGAACGGAACTCCTGGTCGTGACGTTCGACGACTTGGCGGTCCAGGCGGCACGCCGGCATGGCGCTACCATTGTGATCCGCGGTCTGCGTGACGGCACCGACTTCGACTACGAGATGCAGATGGCAGCCATGAACCAGACCATGGCTCCCGAGGTCCAGACGGTCTTTCTGCCGGCCTCGCCCCTCGTTCGCCCCATCACGGCCACGCTCGTCCGTCAGGTGGCTGCGATGGGCGGAGACATTTCGAGCTTCGTACCGGCCCACGTGGCCGAGCTGCTGAGCCGCAAGTTCCGCCCGAACTGAAGCTTCCCCGGGAGACTTTGATGAGACGGTTACTCACCGCCGTTGTGCTCGCTGCCAGCCTTGTGGCACCAGCCCTGGCTCAGCAGAGCACGGCCGATCCGAAGAACACGATCTACCTCGATACGAAGGACGGACGCGTCACGATTCGCCTGAGACCCGACCTTGCCCCACGCCACGTCGAGCAGATCAAGACACTGACGAAGCGTGGCTTTTATGACGGCGTCCCGTTTCATCGGGTCATAGACGGCTTCATGGCCCAGACGGGGGACCCGACCGGAACGGGGATGGGGAAGTCCGATCTCCCGAATATCCCCGCAGAGTTCACGAAGACGCCCTATAAGCCCGGAACCGTGGGGATGGCGCGGTCTGCAAACCCGGACTCCGCCAACAGCCAGTTCTTCATCTGTTACGAGGGCTGCGGACCCCTGACCGGTCAATATACGGTCGTCGGGGAGGTGGTCTCCGGAATGGATGCCGTCCGGAAGATCAAGAAGGGTGACCGGAACGCCAACGGAACGGTCGAAAACCCGGATAAGATCGTTCGTATGCAGCTCGCGGAGGATGCCCGCTGAAGATCCCTCACGGAATCCGCCTGGTTGCCTTCGCTGCAACTGTCCTGGTCGCCAGCCCACAGGGTAGCGGGGCGGTGCCGGGGCCCGACGCCGCACTCACGCCCCCGGATGGTTCCGGAGCGCGCAAGGCGCTGTCGCCGGATCGGGAGCACTTCGATGGGATCGTGCGGTCCTCCGCAGAACCGCGGCAGATTTCCCGAATCGAGCGCCTCGGCGAAATCCACGAGGCAATACGCAAATGCTGGCGGCTCCCGACTGGAGCCGGACCGAGCGGGCAGCAGGTCACGGTTCGCCTCAGCCTCCGGCGAGACGGGCAAGTGATCGGGCGTCCTGCCATTACCTTTGCACGGCTCAGCCCCGACAGGGATGAGCGCGAGCGATTCACCCGCTCGGTGACACAGGCACTTGAGCGCTGCACTCCGCTTCCCTTGAGTGCTTCCCTGGGTGCGGCCATTGCCGGCCGCCCCTTCACGTTCCGCTTTGTCGACGACAGGCCAATCTGAAAGGAAACAGCATGGCTGAACAGGACAAGCTCATTCTCGAAACCACGAAAGGCCGCGTTGTCATCGAGTTGCGGCCCGATCTTGCTCCCAAGCATGTCGAGCGGATCACGACGCTCGCCAATCGCGGCTTCTACGACGGGGTGGCATTCCACCGCGTGATCGACGGGTTCATGGCCCAGACCGGATGCCCGCAAGGCACCGGAACGGGCGGGTCCGACCTGCCAGACCTCCAGGCCGAGTTCAATGCGGAGCCCCATGTCCGCGGCGTCTGCTCGATGGCCCGGACGAACTATCCGCATTCCGCCAATTCACAGTTCTTCATCTGCTTCGACGACGCCCGCTTCCTCGACAAGCAATACACCGTCTGGGGGAAGGTGATCGAGGGAATGGAGAACGTCGACAAGATCAAGCGTGGGGAGCCGGTCCGTGATCCCGACCGGATTGTTTCAGCCCGCGTGACCGGCGACGCGTCCTGATCGTCCGCCCGACCGTTTGAACGAAAGCCGTACCTTCGCAGTTAACCCGGCGCAACCACCCGGGAGAGTGCGATGGAAGGTGTTGGGTTTCTGGCGATGCTGGTCATCGGTGCCTTGGCGGGCTGGATCGCCGAGCGGTTCACGCGCTCGGATCACGGGCTGCTGACGAACATCATCATCGGCATCGCCGGAGCATTCCTCGGCGGCTTTCTCGCCAGCATGGTTGGTATCTCCGTCCGCGGGTTCTGGGGAACGCTGATCGCCGCAATCTTCGGAGCGACGATTCTCATCGTGATCTTCCGGGCCCTGACGGGGCGGCATGCCTCTTCCTGAGAGAATGCGACTCGATCGGGCCGGCCGTTTGCGCTGCCGGCCCGTTGCACTTAAGTCAGGCCCGGAGCGGCGAGCTATCCCGCTCCAGGGATGATCTCGCATGTCCGTTGTAATCGACCTCCTAAACCAGGACCGCCGGCCCCGTCACCCGGAAAAGGCGCACCGTCCGGATCAGCCCCTGCAGCGCAAGCCGGATTGGATCCGCGTCAAGGCGCCAGGCTCCGCCCGCTGGGCCGAGACGAACCGCATCGTTCGCGACAACAACCTCGTGACCGTCTGCGAGGAAGCCGGCTGCCCCAACATCGGAGAGTGCTGGGAGAAAAAGCACGCCACCTTCATGATCATGGGGGACACGTGCACGCGCGCCTGCGCCTTCTGCAACGTCAAAACCGGACTTCCGCAAGCGCTCGATCCGGACGAGCCCGCAAAGGTAGCGGACGCGGTTGCGAAGCTCGGCCTCCAGCACGTCGTGATCACGTCGGTCGACCGTGACGACCTGGCGGATGGAGGTGCTGCCCATTTTGCGGCTGTGATCGAGGCGATCCGCTCTCGTTCGCCGGAGACCACGATCGAGGTGCTGACGCCCGACTTCCTGAGAAAGGATGGAGCGCTCGAGATCGTCGTCGCCGCTCGCCCCGACGTCTTCAACCACAATCTGGAAACGGTGCCGTCGCGCTATCTCACGGTGAGGCCCGGTGCGCGGTATTTCCATTCGGTCAGGCTGCTACAGCGCGTCAAGGAACTCGACAACTCGATCTTCACAAAGTCCGGGATCATGGTTGGGCTCGGCGAAGAGCGAAACGAGATTCTCCAGCTCATGGACGACCTTAGGTCTGCGGATGTCGATTTCCTGACGATCGGGCAGTATCTGCAGCCGACGCGAAAGCATCATCCGGTGGTTCGTTTTGTCACGCCGGATGAGTTCAAGGGCCTCGAAACCACGGCTTACGCAAAGGGGTTCCTTCTCGTATCCGCAACACCGCTTACGCGGTCCTCGCATCACGCGGGCGAAGATTTCGCGAGATTGAAGGCTGCCCGGCTCGAGAAACGTTGACAGCGATCATCAATGCCGACCTTTCACTCGACCAGGCCGGTTCGCTACAGCGCGGACCAAATGTTCGACCTCGTGGCGGATGTCGAGCGGTATCCTGAATTCGTGCCGCTGTGCGAAGAGCTGCGGGTGCTGCGGCGCATCAGAGCCGACGACGGCACGGAAACGCTGATCGCTTCCATGCGCGTCGGCTACAAGGCGATCAACGAGACCTTCACGAGTCGCGTGACGCTCGATCGCGAGCACCAGCAGATCCTGGTCGAATATGTGGACGGGCCGTTCAGGTTTCTCGAGAACCGCTGGACCTTCCGGCCGCAGGCGAACGGATCGGATGTGGAGTTTTATATTCGCTACGAGTTCAAGAGCATCCTTCTGGGACGCCTGATGGGTTCGGTGTTCGACAAGGCTTTCCGGAAATTCTCGCAGGCTTTCGAGGAGCGTGCGCGACAGGTCTATGGAGCCGTGCCGGCCTAGGGCATCGTGCGGAAAAGTGGGTCCACTTTTCTGCGGCGAACGATGTGCCGCTCAAGGATTAAAGCATCGGACCCCAAAGTGGATTCCACTTTGGGGTCCGATGCTATTGGCCTGATGATGCGCACCGCAACTTGACCGGTCGCTACTCGATGGCTGCTTCAAACAGAGAGAGCGCCATCTCGGCGGCGGCGAGGCGAACCCGGGTTCGATCCAGCCCCGTAAAGGTCCGTGCACAGTGGCTGGCAGGCCGCCCGCGTCGCGCGAGACCGAAATGGACGAGCCCGACAGGCTTGCCGGGCGTCGCGCCGCCCGGTCCGGCGATCCCGGTGATCGAGACAGCGACATCGGCTCGGGAATGGGCGAGGGCGCCTTCAGCCATTGCCAGGGCGACCTCCTCGCTGACGGCACCGTGCCTTGCGATGAGCGCAGGGTCGACTCCGAGCAGCTCCGTCTTCGCCTCATTCGAGTAGGTCACGAATCCGCGTTCGACGACAGCCGAAGAACCGGGTATCTCGGTCAGCAGGGCAGCGACGAGGCCGCCGGTGCATGACTCGGCCGTAGCGATCCGCAGGCCCCGCTCGGCGTAGCGGGCGATCAGGGCAGCGGTCCGCTCGCCGAAGAGTTCCGTCATGTGCCGACCTCCGGGAGCCGAATGGTTGCAGCCGCCTGGGCGGCCAAGCCTTCTCTCCGACCGGTAAAGCCGAGGCGCTCGGTCGTCGTCGCCTTGAGGGACACGCTCCCGATGCCGATTCCGACGATCTCCGCAATTCGCGTCCGCATCGCCTCACGATACGGCCCGAGGCGCGGCGTTTCGCAGAGGATCGTAGCGTCCAGATGATCGATGAGCCCGCCGCGGGTCCGCACGCGCTCGGCGGCAAATGCCAGAAAGCGATCCGAGGATGCGCCGCGCCATTGCGGATCGCTCGGCGGGAAATGCACACCGATATCTCCCTCGGCGAGAGCGCCAAGGAGGGCGTCGGTCAGGGCATGGAGCACCACGTCCCCGTCGGAATGGGCGGCAACCCCCTGGTCGTGGGGAATCTTGACCCCTCCCAGCCAGATATGGTCGCCGGGCGCAAAAGCATGAACGTCGAAACCCGTTCCCAATCGCACGGCAAGACGCGTGCGATCGCTGTTCAGGCGCTGCTCGGCCTGTTCGAAATCTTCCATTCTCGTGAGCTTCACGTTGGACGGATCTCCCTCGAACACGCTCACGGCCAGACCGGCCCACTCTGCGAGGGCGCCATCGTCACTGAAGTCCTCTCGGCCTTCCTGAAGTGCCCTCCGGTGGACAGCCAGAAGCTCATCGAATCGGAACGCCTGCGGAGTCTGGACGGCGCGCAGACGGGACCGATCGGGTGTCGCAACAACCGTGCCTTCCTCGTCCACGAGCTTGACCGTATCCACGACGGAAATCCCCGGGATCGCGGCCCCACTGCGGAGGCCCTCTCGGATCGCCAGATCGATCTGCTCACTGCTGACGAACGGTCTGGCGGCATCGTGAACGAGAACGAGGTCGGGAGCCTGCTCCCGAAGCGCCTCGAGTCCATTCCGGACGGAAATCTGCCGGGTTCGGCCTCCACCGGGAACGACGAGCAGCTTTGGATTTCCGAGATGCCCGCGGGCTGTCTCCTCGAGCAATGAACGATCGTCCGGGTGGATGACCACCACGACCCGGTCGATCTGCGGGTGCGACAGAAAGCGGGCGAGCACGCGTGAGATGATCGCCTGCCCGCCGAGCGCACGAAACTGCTTGGGAAGCTCCCCGCCGGCACGTATGCCTCGTCCGGCAGCGACAATGACCGCGGCAATACCCATGGGAACGTGCCTGTATCCTGCCGCCACCTCTGAGGGAAGCCAGCCTTTTTGCTGTCATGCGCCATCACCGGCTGGAATGCTCCTTGCGCCCTGGGCCATTTTGATGATTCTGTAGGCACGATGCGAATTGATGAAAAAATAGGCAGCGCCACTTGGCACGCCGGCGCTCTGCCGGTCTCCGTTCCAGCCGTCCTCGCTCCACTCTCGGGCGTTACCGACGCGGTATTCCGCAGGATCGCACGACGCTTCGGGGCAGGGCTCGTGGTCTCGGAGATGGTCGCCTCGGACGAACTGGTCCGAGGCTCTCCGGAAGCTCGTATGCGTGCGGAAGGCTCGGGCATCGAGCCGCATGTGATCCAGCTGGCAGGATGCGATCCCCGCTGGATGAGCGAGGCCACCCGTGTCGCGGAGAGTGCTGGCGCCCAGATCATCGACATCAATATGGGCTGCCCGGCAAAACGGGTCATAGGCGGCTATGCAGGATCCGCCTTGATGCGGGATTTGGACCATGCGGCGCGCCTAATTGAAGCAACGGTCGCGGCGGCGACGGTCCCGGTCACTGTGAAGATGCGCCTCGGCTGGGATGAGGCCTCGATCAACGCTCCGGAGCTTGCGCGGCGGGCCGAGGCACTCGGGGTCCAGGCGCTGACGGTCCATGGACGCACACGCCAGCAATTCTACAAGGGCAGGGCGGATTGGAGCGCCATCCGCGCTGTCGTCGATGCCGTCGACCTCCCGGTCGTCGCGAATGGCGACATCGACTCGGAGGCGCAGGCGCTGGCCTGCCTGCATGCATCCCGAGCTACGGCCGTCATGATCGGTCGCGCAGCGCTCGGGCGTCCATGGATCGTCGGTCGAGTGGGCTCCGCTCTCGCGGGCCGTCCCGCCCGTGATCCCGCACCGGAAGCAAAGACCGCGGCGATCCTCGAACACTATGAGGGCCTGTTGTCCCTCTATGGCCGGGAGATGGGCGTCCGCCATGCCCGCAAGCATCTTGCAGCATATGCCGATGAGGCCCTCGGCCAGGGCTTTTCCATCAGCCCGGGGGAGCGACGCGAACTCGTGACGTCGGACGATCCCGCAGCAGTCGCAAGGATCCTCGGGCGGCTTTATGGCGAGCCCGTCCGGGAGGCGGCATGACGGCCTTGGGAAGAAAGCGGCGCCTTCGATCGCATTATGCCGGCGGAATCGAACCGGAGCGGTGGTCGGAGGTGCGTGACCCCGGGCCCGAGTGGCCCCGTGACTACGCTCGCGGAGCAGTCCTATGAAGGCCACTCCGGACCGCATCATGAACGCGCTGCCCCTGCCTGTCCTGACGATCGGGCAGGGCGGGCAGATCCTGCATGCCAACTCGGCCGCGGAGGCCTTTTTCGACGTGAGCCTCACGGTGATGCAGCGTCAGAGCCTCGAGAGACTGGTGCCGTTTGGGTCCCCGGTTCTTGGTCTCGTCGAGGAGGTCCGCCGGCGCGGGGCCAGCGTGAGCGAATACCGGATCGACGTGGGAAGTCCTCGAATTGGGCTCGAGCGCATCGTGGACGTCTTTGCGACACCGATGGCCGAGGACGGCGACATTGTCGTTCTCCTGCTGCAGGAACGAACGATGGCGGACAAGATGAACCGTCAGCTCACACACCGTGGTGCGGCGCGTTCCGTCACGGCGCTCGGCGCGATGCTGGCCCATGAGATCAAGAACCCGCTGTCGGGGATCAGAGGCGCAGCCCAGCTCCTCGAACAATCCGTAGGCCAGGACGACCGCGTTCTGACACAACTCATCTGCGACGAGACCGACCGAATCGTGAAGCTGGTCGAGCGCATGGAGGAGTTCGGGGAGGAACGCCCGGTCGAACGGGGGCCCGTCAACGTGCATGGGGTCCTCGATCACGTGAAGCGCCTCGCCCAGAGCGGATTCGCGCGGCATATCCGGTTCGTCGAGAACTACGATCCCTCATTGCCCGCGGTCCTCGGGAACCGGGACCAGCTCATCCAAGTCGCCCTCAACCTCGTGAAGAACGCTGCGGAGGCGATCGGAATCGATGCACCGGACGGGGAGGTCGTCCTGTCGACGGCGTTCCGAACCGGCGTTCGCCTGCAGGTGCCCGGGTCGAAGGAGCGGATCCGCCTGCCGATCGAGTTCAGCGTGCGGGATAACGGGCCGGGGATTCCGGCCGACATCGCCGGAGAGCTCTTCGACCCCTTCATCACGACCAAAGCCCAGGGAAGTGGCCTCGGACTTGCTTGGGTCGCCAAAATCGTCGGTGACCACGGCGGGATCGTCGAGTTCGACCCTGCTCCGAGGCGCACGACCTTCCGTGTCCTGTTGCCCATGTATCAGGCCAGCGATGGCCGCGTCTCGGAGGTTTGAGAGCTCCATGTCCCGCGGAAACATCCTTCTTGCCGATGACGATGCCGCGATCCGCACCGTTCTGAACCAGGCCCTGTCCCGTGCTGGCTACGAGGTGCGCTCAACGAGCAATGCCGCCACCCTGTGGCGATGGGTATCCCAAGGGGATGGGGACCTCGTCATCACCGATGTCGTCATGCCCGACGAGAATGCGTTCGACCTCCTGCCACGGATCAAGAAGCTCCGCCCCGAGCTGCCGATCATCGTCATGAGCGCACAGAACACGTTCATGACTGCGATCAAGGCATCGGAACGGGGCGCCTACGAATACCTCCCGAAGCCGTTCGACCTGAAGGAACTCGTCTCTGTCGTCGGAAGAGCGCTCTCCCGACCGCGAGCGCCGATCGTTCCGGAGCAGGCGCCGGACGGCGAAGAGATCCCTCTCGTCGGCCGTTCTCCGGCGATGCAGGAGATCTACCGGGCGCTCGCGCGCCTCATGCCGACCGATCTGACGGTCATGATCACCGGCGCATCCGGAACCGGCAAGGAACTCGTCGCACGCGCCCTGCACGACTATGGGAAGCGTCGCCAGAGGCCCTTCGTTGCCGTAAACATGGCGGCGATTCCTCGTGACCTCATCGAATCCGAGCTTTTCGGCCACGAGAAGGGGGCCTTCACGGGCGCGACCGCGCGAAGCGCAGGCCGGTTTGAGCAGGCGGAAGGCGGCACCCTCTTCCTTGACGAGATCGGCGATATGCCCATGGAGGCCCAGACACGCCTGCTCAGGGTGCTGCAGCAGGGCGAGTACACGACCGTCGGCGGACGACTGCCGATCCGGACGAACGTCCGGATCATTGCCGCTACGAACAAAGACCTCCGCATTTCGATCCAGCAGGGCCTGTTTCGGGAGGATCTGTTCTTCCGTCTGAACGTGGTTCCCCTGCGGCTGCCGCCCCTGCGCGAACGGGTCGAGGATATCCCGGATCTGATCCGGCACTTCTTCACCATCGTCGAGAAGGAGGGATTGCCCCGTAAGCAGATCGACGTCGAGGCCATGGACCAGCTGAAGCGCTACCGTTGGCCGGGCAATGTCCGCGAACTGGAGAACCTCGTGCGCCGGCTGGCCGCCCTATATCCCCAGGACACGATCACGGGCGCGATCATCGAGGCGGAACTCGATACCGCTCCCTCCGCGACGGTGTCGCAACCGGCGCGCCCCGCCGGCATCATCGAGGCGAGCAATCTCTCGGACGCGGTCGAGCGGCACCTTGCGGAATACTTCTCGACTTACCGGGATACGCTCCCCCCGCCCGGACTCTACCATCGTGTCCTTCGCGAGATTGAGGGCCCGCTCATCGGAGCGGCGCTCGCCGCAACGCGCGGCAACCAGATTCGCGCTGCGGAACTCCTCGGTGTCAATCGGAACACGCTGCGAAAGAAGGTCAAGGACCTGGATCTGCAGGTGATCCGGACCGCACGGTAGGAGCGGGTGTTTCCCGCATCTGTAATAATTTGACCACAGTGTTGTGTTGGTGCATCAGCGCACGAGGCTGAGCGGGCCACTCGAACGCCCGCTTCTTGGCGGGGCACCCTTGTCGAATTCTTCGGAACAAACGGGCCGTCGTGCCACCAGCGACGCCGCGCAACGAGGGCCGGGAGTTCTCGGGCCGGTCGCCGTGCTTGCGGCGCTCGCCTCCGCTCTTGCGACCTTTCTCGTTCTCGCCGGGCTGACGCCTATCCTGCCGACCCACAACGTCGTCGTCCTCGCGTTCCTGATCAACGGCGCGCTGATTCTCCTTCTCGTCGGCATCGTGGCGGTGCAGACGCACCGCCTCATCCGCGACACCCGGGCGGGAGCGGCGGGCGCCTCGTTGCATGCCCGCATCGTCGGCCTGTTCAGCCTCGTGGCTGTGCTCCCGGCGATCCTGGTCGCCGTCGTCGCGAGCGTCACGCTCGAGCGCGGCCTCGACCCCTGGTTCACGAGCTCGCTCCGGAACCTGATGGGAAATACGGTCGCGATCGCGCATGCCTATCGGGAAACCCAGTGCCGCACCCTGGCACGAGAAACCCAGCTCATGGCGGCCGACTTGAATCGCGCGAAGCCCCTCTTCGATGCGGACCGTCGCATTTTCCGGGAGTTCTTCAGTTCCCGCGCGATCTTCCTCGGATTTCCGCTTGCCCTGATCGTCGAGCCCGATGGGACGGTTGTCGAGCGCGTCGAGCCGAAAGTCATCGAAGGCGTTCCGATGCCGTCGGCGGAGGACCTCGACGAAGCAAGCACCGAGGATGCGCTGTGCCTCTTCACGGGAAAGGGGAACGTCTTCAGGTCCGTCCTGAAGCTCCAGGCCCATGGAGGGCGAGTTCTCTATGTGGCCCGCGAGGTCGATCCGCGCGCGCTCGAGTTCCCGGCCGTCGCCGAAGCAGGTTTCGCCGTTTATCAGGCGCTCGATCAGAAGAAGGGCAGTATCCAGATCGCATTCGCCTCGATGTTCGCGCTGATCGCGTTCATCGTCCTGCTCTCGGCCATCTGGTTCGGCCTGAATTTCGCGAATCGCCTCGTCGCCCCGGTGCGCCGGTTGATTCACGCAGCGGACCAGGTCTCGACCGGCAACTTCTATGTGCAAGTGCCGGTCCGCGGCGGCGAGGGCGACCTCGGGCATCTCGGCGAAACCTTCAACAAGATGACGTCGGAGCTTCGGCGTCAGCATGACAGCCTCACGGCTGCGAGCGACCTCATTGACCGTCGTCGGCGATTTACCGAAGCCGTTCTCGCCGGGGTCTCCCCTGGCGTCATCGGCGTCAATGCCGCCGGCCGCGTGACAATTGTGAATCCGTCGGCCGAGGCCCTGTTCTCGGCTCGACGGGAGGATCTGCTCGACAAGCCTGCCACGCAGCTGCTTCCCGAGCTCGCGCCCATGATCGAGGAGGCGCGCCATAATCCACAGCGGCTCGTTCACGGTCAGCTCGCACTTGCTCGAAACGGACGCGAGCGGATCCTCAACGTTCGTGTCGCGAGCGAGCAGGTCCGCCATGAAGGCGACTTCGTCATAACGCTCGACGACATCACCGATCTCGTCGCGGCCCAGCGTACTTCCGCATGGGCCGACGTGGCGCGACGCATCGCCCACGAGATCAAGAATCCGCTCACGCCAATTCAGCTCTCCGCCGAGCGAATCAGGCGCAAATACGGAAAGGTGATCACGACGGATCGGGAGGTCTTCGACCAGTGCACGGCGACGATCGTGCGTCAGGTCGACGATATCAAGCGCATGGTTGATGAGTTCTCGTCCTTCGCTCGCATGCCGAAACCTGCGATCGGAGAAGAGGATCTCATCACCACGGTGCGCGAAGTCGTATTCATGCTGCGCATCGCTCATCCCGATATTGCGTTCCGCGATGTGCTTCCCGACACGCCGATCGTGCTGCCGTTCGACAGGCGCCTCGTCTCGCAAGCCGTGCAAAATCTCCTGAAGAACGCAACGGAGGCGATTAATGCGGTTCCCGAAGACGATCGCGGACGTGGGGAAATTGTCGTCTCGCTCGAGGGTTCCGAACAGGATTTCGTGATGCTCGTCATCACCGATAACGGCAAGGGCTTCCCCCAGGAGGGCCGCCAGCGCCTCCTGGAACCCTACATGACGACACGCGATGGCGGCACGGGTCTTGGCCTCGCGATCGTCAGCAAGATTCTCGAAGAGCACGGCGGAGGAATCGAGCTTCTCGACAACCCGGCAGGCCGGGGAGGACAGGTCAGAATCCGCATTCCCAAGCAGCATTCCGAAACCGATCAGCAGCCGCAGCAGCGGCGGGAAGCCCGCAAGGTCGCATCATGAGTGCCGATATCCTTGTCGTTGACGACGAAGCCGACATTCGCGAACTCGTCGCCGGAATCCTCGAGGATGAAGGCCACAGGACACGGACTGCCGGAGGTTCGGACGACGCGCTCGCTGCCATCGAGTCTCGGCGGCCTCACCTCGTGTTCCTCGATATCTGGCTGCAGGGAAGCCGCCTGGACGGGTTGCAGGTCCTCGATCTCATCAAGGGGCAGCACCCGGACCTGCCCGTCGTCATGATTTCGGGGCACGGGAATATCGAGACCGCCGTCGCCGCCATCAAGTCCGGCGCCTACGACTTCATCGAGAAGCCATTCAAGGCCGATCGCCTGGTCCTCGTGGCCGAGCGGGCCCTCGAGGCCTCACGCCTGAAGCGGGAAGTCCGCGATCTGAAGGCACGGTCCGTGCAGGCAAGCCGAATCGCGGGCCGATCGGTAATCATCAACCAATTGCGGCAGACGATCGAACGGGTCGGCCCGACGAATGCGCGGATTCTCGTCACCGGCGCGCCAGGAAGCGGCAAGGAACTCGCTGCCCGGACCATTCACTCCGTCTCGAATCGCGCCAGCGGCCCATTCGTCGTCCTCTCCGCCGCGACCATCACGCCCGAGAACATGGAAGCGGAACTCTTCGGCGTCGAGGGAGGCGACGGCCGGGGACGGCGCATTGGAGCCCTCGAGGAGGCACATGGCGGCACGCTCTATATCGACGAGATCGCCGACATGCCCCGCGAGACCCAGAATCGGATCCTGAGGGTGCTGGTCGATCAGAACTTTCAGCGGGTCGGCGGAACGACCAGGGTCCACGTCGATGTTCGCCTGATCTCCTCCTCGAGCCGGGATCTCGCCGCCGAAATTGCAGCCGGGCGTTTCCGGGAGGATCTCTTCCACCGCCTCGGCGTGGTGCCGATCCGGATTCCGGCCCTGTCGGAACGCCGGGAGGATGTCCCCGAGTTGATCGAGTTCTTCATGGAACAGATCTCCGCTGCCACGGGCCTCCCGAAGCGCCGGATCGCGGATGACGCGATGGCGGTGCTGCAGTCCCATGATTGGCCCGGGAACGTGCGGCAGCTTCGCAACAACGTCGAACGCCTCATGATTCTCACGGCCGGAGAGGCGGACGCGCCCGTCACGGCGGAAATGCTGCCGACGGAAGTCGGAGCGCTCGTCCCGACGACGCCGAACGGGGCCGGCGGCGAGAAATTGATGAGTCTGCCGCTTCGGGACGCGCGGGAGATTTTCGAACGCGAATATCTGATGGCCCAGATCGCACGGTTCAGCGGCAACATCTCGCGCACGGCCGAGTTCATCGGCATGGAGCGCTCGGCCCTGCACCGGAAGCTCAAATCGCTTGGGGTAGGGGCCTAGGGCATCCTTCGAGGATCGAAGCATTGCATCGGCGCCTCTTTCGGCTGCGGTGGATACGCCACAGGTGGAGGTTAATTGACCGGAGACGACCTGAAAATCGGGGCGGGAGGCATTTCGGCGACCGGAGGGCCTTGCGCTACGTCAGGCTTGGTCTTGTAATAGGAGTGCCAGTCATCCGACCGCAGGCACGCGCGGATTAACGAAAATGACGGCCCCCTCGCCAGGACCGGCGGCGAAGGGCCGGTGAGGCCAATAATGGCGGGCGAACGCACGCAGAATCTCCAGGACACGTTTCTCAACCATGTCCGTAAGAACAAGATCCCCCTCACGATCTTTCTCGTGAATGGCGTCAAGCTGCAGGGGGTCGTCACCTGGTTTGACAATTTTTGCGTCTTGCTGCGGAGGGATGGTCATTCGCAGCTGGTCTACAAACATGCCATTTCGACGATCATGCCCGGTCACCCGGTTCAGCTCTTCGACCAGGCGGACGAGGTGAACGAAAAGGCGTGAGGTGACCGAACCTCGCACTCCCGGGGAAGACCGGCTCCTCGAGCCGGAGAAGGAAGTCGCCGCGGGCACGCGTGCCTTGGTGGTCGGTCCTTACCTGACGCGGCGGCGTGTTCCCTCGCCGACCGAGAAGGCGAACCCGCGCCCGACTGAGGCCAGGCTCGACGAAGCCGTGGGGCTCGCCGGCGCGATTGACCTGGATGTCGCGGATGCCCTCGTGGTAGCGCTCTCGTCACCGCGGCCATCGACCTATATCGGCAAGGGTAAGGTGGATGAGCTTGCTGGGATCGTGCGATCCGAGGGCATCGGCCTCATCATCATGGATTGCGCGCTGAGCCCGGTTCAGCAGCGCAATCTCGAGAAGGCGACCGGCGCGAAGGTCATCGACCGGACTGGTTTGATTCTCGAGATCTTCGGGCGCCGGGCCCGAACGAAGGAGGGCTCGCTCCAGGTTGAGCTGGCCCATCTCGCCTATCAGAAGAGCCGGCTCGTCCGCTCCTGGACCCACCTGGAGCGCCAGCGCGGCGGGTTCGGATTCCTCGGCGGGCCGGGCGAGACGCAGATCGAGGCCGATCGCCGCCTCATTCAGGAGCGCATGAATCGGATCGAGCGCGAGCTCGAGACCGTCACCCAGACCCGCTCCCTCCACCGAGCCAGCCGCCGACGCGTCCCATATCCGATCGTTGCCCTGGTCGGATACACGAATGCCGGAAAATCGACCCTCTTCAATCGCCTCACCACCGCGACGGTGCTCGCGGAGAACATGCTCTTCGCGACGCTCGACCCAACGTCCCGGGCTGTAGAACTTCCACGCGGTGAGAAGGTGATTCTGTCCGATACGGTCGGCTTCATCTCCGATCTGCCGACCATGCTGGTCGCAGCCTTTCGGGCAACCCTCGAGGACGTCATCGAGGCGGACGTGCTCCTTCATGTCAGGGACGTTTCCCACGGTGAGACTGAGGCGCAGGCCGGCGACGTGCAACACGTGCTTCGCGAGCTCGGCATAGACCCGGACGACACGTCTCGCCTGATCGAAGTCTGGAACAAGGCCGATCTGCTATCTCCCGAGGACCGGGAGAGGCTCGCGACGACCGTTGCGCGGCTGCCGCCCGAGCGGCGGCCGGTTCTGATCTCTGCCGTGACGGGCGAGGGTCTCGATGACCTCCTCGGCACGATCGAGGTGCGCCTCGGACTCGGGCGCCCCTCCTATGAGATCACCGTTGCGCCGGAGGACGGACGAGGCCTCGCCTGGCTGCACGAGAACACGGAGATTCTCGCGCGCGAGGCGACGCCCGAGGGGCAGACGATCGTCAATATACGGGTTTCCGGCGGTCGCGAAGGACGGCTCCTCGCACGATTCCCGACCGCACGGCGCCTATAGGCCGCCTTTCGATTCCGCTCGCTTGGCGGCCGCCCAAAGCTCATCCATCTCTTCGAGGCTCGCTTCGCCGAGCTGTTTCCCGGTTGCGGCCAGACCATCCTCGATGGCGGCAAAGCGTCGTTCGAACTTCGCATTGGTGCCCCGAAGCGCCATCTCGGGATCGACACCGCAATGGCGCGCGAGATTGGCCACTGCAAAAAGAAGATCCCCTATCTCGTCCTCGATCCGGTCCCTGTCTCGGCTGGCGATCGCCTCCTCGGTCTCGTCGAGTTCCTCGCGGATCTTGTCGAGAACCTGTCCGGTGTCCGGCCAGTCGAAGCCGACCTTCGCGGCGGCGCGGGTGAGCTTGTCGGCGCGCGCCAGCGCCGGAAGAGCCTTAGCAATACCGTGCAGGAGACGGGGAGGGACCTCGTGCTCTTCCGAGGCGCCGCGCTCGCGCTTCCGCTCCGCCTTCTCGGCTTGCTTGATCTCGTCCCAGAGGCCTTTCACATCTTGCGGTGAGAGATCCCTGGCCTCTCCGAAGACATGCGGATGCCGCCGGATGAGCTTCGTGGTGATCGCCTCGACGACAGCCCCGAATCCAAAGACACCCTGCTCTTCGGCCATCCGCGCATGAAAAACAACCTGGAGGAGGAGGTCTCCGAGTTCATCTCGTAGATCGAGAAGATCTCCCCGCTCGATCGCGTCGGCCACTTCATAGGCCTCCTCGATCGTATAGGGCACGATCGTCTCGAAAGTCTGCTCTAGATCCCACGGGCAACCCCTACCGGGAGTCCGAAGTGCCGCCATGATCTCGATGAGGCGCTTGATGTCGCTGGATGGTTTCATGCTGCTTCGCGATGCACTTCGACTGTGACATGCGACACGCCGGGCAGATCCGACAGAAGCCGGCGATACTCATCAGGGGATCGCGGCTGCAGAGATGCAACGCTTGCGGTGACGCCGACATGTCCCGGACCGAGACGCCAGAGATGCAGATCGATAACCCGCGCTCCGGTCCCTTCGAGCTTTGAACGAGCCCCTCGCACGAGATTGTCTCCCGGCGTCATGTCGAGCAGGGTTGCGGCAGCTATCCGCATCAGCCCTCGCGACCAGTGCGCAATTACGATCGCTCCCAGGAGCCCTGAAAGGGCATCGAGCCAATTCCAGCCCAGAAATAGCCCGGCCAGGAGAGCGACGATCGCGAGCACCGAGGTGAGGGCATCTGCCAGAACGTGAATGTAGGCGGCCCGAAGGTTCGTATCGTGCCCGTGACGTCCGTGTCCATGGTCGTGCTCGTGATGATCGGAGCCGTGCCGATGCGTTTCCGCGTAAGCATGATGAGCAGTTCGATGGCCGCTTGCTTCGTGAGGAGGTTCCGAGGCTCGGTGATGCTCGTGCGAGTGGTGACCATGGTCATGACCATCGCCCTGGTGGAGCAGAACCGCACTGGCGAGGTTCACCGCGAGGCCGATTGTTGCGACCACGATCGCTTCGGTGAAGTCGATCGGCACTGGCGCGACCAGGCGTTGGAGCGATTCCCACACGATCAGAAGCGCGATCAGCCCCAGTGCGACGGCACTTGTGAACGCTGCGAGATCTCCGATCTTTCCGGTTCCATATGTGAATCGTGGGTCGTTCCGGTGCCGTTTCGCATAGCCGTATGCAAGAGCCGAGATCAGGAGAGCCCCTGCATGAGTGGACATGTGCCAGCCGTCGGCGAGCAGAGCCATGGAGCCGAACAGAGTGCCGGCAATGATCTCGGCAATCATCATCGCCGTCGTCAGGGCAATCACGAGCCAGGTTCGTAGGGCGTTACGGTCGTGATCTCGTCCGAGGAATTCGTGGCTGTGGGGCTCTACCATTCTCTCTTCTCGCCGAAGCCGTTGGTACCTATCGGATATATGAGTGGCGATACGTGTTCCCGCATGCCTTTTGCGCCGCGGCGTTCCGGCTCGACCGGGTAGCGCCTGCCGACACAAGCGAGCCGGAACGCCAATCGGAAACGCCCCGTGCCGGATGTCACCCGACCGGTGCGGGCCGTCTTTCGACCGCATAGCCGGCCCGTTCGAGGGCCGACGCAACGGCGTCCTCCTCGAGCGAGGACACGATTGTCACTTCCTTGGTATCGAGGTCGATCTCCACATCAGAGGTCGGGTCGAGGCCCGTGATCGCGCGCGTGACACCTTTGGCGCAACCACCACATTTCATATCCGGGACACGGAACCTGAGCATTTGGATCTTCTCTCCTGGTGTGGCGGGAGGCGTAAAGGTTCCAACGATGGGAGAGTCAAGCGAGAGCGTCGGAAGGAGCACTCCCGAGCCGGTTCCAGCCGTGGCGACTGCATGTGTACATGCAATTGCAGACTTCGCACGAACAGGGGGGACGAAATGCGAGATCGCCGAGTCGATACGGCAGCAGTGGCTCTCCGACGGCACCGTCAGGACAGCGCGACGGTGCCGCTCTCGGTCAGAGTCCGTAAAGATCCCGCGCGAAAGCTGCCAGATTCCTGGCCTCCAATGCCTTGAGCGGCGCGCGGAACGTGACCCGAACCACCCCCGGATGGCGTCCGATCTCAATCGATCCTGCCATCGTGGCGCGGTTCATGACTTCGGGCACCGTCATCTCCAAAAGGTCCGCTGCGCGCTTCAGGCCATTCTCTGTCGCCGCATTGAGATTGGCTCCGGTCCCAATGACCGTGATGGGTGCATCCCGTTCGATCCCCGCAAGCCCGTGCGCCCGGCCGAGAGCCACGGCCTTGCGACGCTCCGTCCGGCGCAACGGCCGGGCGAGATGCGGTAGGTCCTCCGCCACAGGGAAAAGAATGGGCCCATCGATGTTCAGCCCCTTGATGACGCTCACTTCCAGCGTCACCGCGCCGGCCACATCGCAGGTATGGCCAGCGATTTCACCATCACCTTGAAGCGCATGCATGTCCCCGAGGTAAATGCCGCCTCCCGGGACCTTGACGGGACAGATCAGGACCGCGCCGGCCCGAACCGCATTCACGTCAAGGTGGCCGTCCGTCTTGTGCGCCGCGAGCTCCTCCGCAGTCAGGGCATAGCGATGCGGCGCGCCGATGAGGAAAGTGCCGAAGTCGCCGGCATTGTGAGAATCCGGCATGGCCACCGAGGGGGTCGTTCCCAGCTGCCCGAGGAACGGACGCAAGCGTGTCGCCACGCCAACAAGATCGGCGGGCGCGAAAGTCAGAATCGGGTGCTGGATGGATGCGTCGGGCAGGGCCATCAGACGGGCGGCATCCTCTGCCATGGCTTCGGCAGCAGACTTGCCGACCGTCACTCCGATCTCGCGTTCTTCGTCAAAGACGATGGTATAACCATTCGAGAATGTGAATGGCGTAGCATCGGCACCGCATTTCATGCAGCGCACGGCTGTCGGTCCAATCCCCTCGACCCGAGTTCGTGGCCATTCGGTCCCGCAGTTCGGGCAGACTGCGGCGCAGAAGGGGTCTCCGTTGAATCGTCCCGCCATGACCTTGTCGTTACCGGAGGCGGTCGCGGCGGATGTCACGACAATGGAACGGATCCGGATCGCGATCGCATCGCCGATCTCGGCTCCCTCGACGGCAACGGGCCGCGTCACCTCGTGTCCGCCACGGATCTCGGGCGTAATCATCGGACCCCAGCATCCGGGGGCGGTATTCGCAACGATGACTCCGCCGTCAGCAACCGGCCCCAGCATGGGGCGCCCCGGATCCAGAACACCGTCGGTGAACTCGTTCACGAAAACGGTGCGTAAGGCCCGCTCCGCCATGGATTCTGAAGTATCGAGCCTGAGGGATGCGAGTTCTTCCTGCATGACGAACCTCCAAGTACCGGCTCAGCGCCGGTCGCTGCGGCCAATCCGTCCGGCGCAGTCGACCCGGTAAAGTGAGCCCATGCCGCAAGGTCATCAAATCAAATTTGCACCAGGAAGAGCTGGAAGAAGGACGGTTGCATTGGTCCGGGCCGAATGTCTGCTGAGAGCAACTGAAGTGCCGGAGGAGGATCGAGCCATGGCGACGACATTCAAGGTCGGCGATCACGTGACCTGGAATTCTGAGGTCGGTCATGTCAGCGGCCGGATCGTGAAAGTTCACAGGTCGGATGTGAACTACAAAGGATACGTCCACCATGCGAGCGAAGACGAACCCCAGTACGAGATCAAGAGCGACAAGACCGATCATGTCGCTCTGCACAGGGGAAAGGCGCTGAAGCTCCTTCGCCGGTGAATAAAGCCTTTGGATCGCGTCGAATCCGCGTGACCGGTGCGCGGCAGGTCGGCCGTCCTCGAAGAATGACTGATGCTCGGCGGCGAGTTCCAGGACGATGCTGGCGATCTCCCACAACCCAAGGCGCTGGGCGGCCTCTCTGGCGGGTCACTTTCTCGTGGCTCTCGGCTCGGCCATTGCGCTCATGTCGCAATATCACATGGGCGCATCATGGCGCGTTGGGGCAGCCCCGGGAGAGCTCGGTCCGCTTGTCGACACCGGCCCCTTCGCGCTGTCCCGCAATCCGGCGTTCCTTGGCCAAGCCATTCTGCTCCTGGGCCTTGCGCTCGTATTTCCGGATCTAGTCTAATGGGAGCCGCGATTGCGGGCCTTGTTGCGATGGCGGCTCAGGTCCGGATCGAGGAACGCGTCATGCGGGAGATCTACGGATGTGCCTATGCCGATTATGCGGCGCAGGTACCACGCTGGCTTGGACGCGTGCGCAAGCAGCACCCAAGCGAGGAGGATTGAGGTCTGGCCATACCTCGGGCTCGCTGCCCGTCACGCCGCGGCGGCTTCGGAAGCCCGGCTCCACTGGCCCAACGTGGCAAGGCTATTCATGCGGGCCCGATGAGCAAAAGCGCGCTGCGCGGCCGGGACATTTTCCGGGATGCCTCGCCAAGCCGATTGCGCGGAAGCCTGGAGGGCCCGGCCATAGGAAAAAGTCAGCCGCCACGGAACTCCGCCCATCCTGCTCATGGCGTCGAGATGAGCCGTTGCCTCTTCCTCCGACTGTCCGCCGGAGAGGAAGGCAATTCCCGGCACGGCTGCAGGGACGCTCCGCTTGAGAATCCGGATCGTGTATTCTGCAACTTCCTCGACTCCAACCTGTCGCGGCGCGGCCATTCCCGGAACGACCATATTGGGCTTCAGAATTGTCCCTTCGAGGACAACACGCTGCTCGTACAATTCGCGATAGACCGTCCTCAGGACCAGTTCCGTCACTTCCGCGCAGCGCTCGATATCATGCGCCCCCTCCATCAGGACCTCGGGCTCCACGATCGGCAGGATGTTCTGCTCCTGGCAGAGCGCAGCGTAGCGGGCGAGGGCATGTGCGTTGGCGCTGATCGCGGCCGATGTTGGGATGTTGTCGCCGATATGGATAACCGCTCGCCATTTCGCGAAGCGTGCGCCCAGAGCATAAGATTCCTGCAAGCGCTCGCGAAGCCCATCCAGCCCCTCGGTCACGGTCTCGCCGGGGCTGAGGGCGAGCGGTTTGGTCCCCCTATCCACCTTGATGCCGGGCACGGAGCCCGCTTCCTCGATGAGCCTGACGAGCGGTGCACCATCTCGCGCGTTCTGACGAAGAGTTTCCTCGAAGAGTATCACGCCCGAGATGTGATTCCTCATCGCCTCGGCCGTGCGGAAGAGAAGCTCGCGATAATCGCGCCGGTTCTCCTCGGTCGGTTCAACTCCGACTGCATCGAAGCGCTTCTTGATCGTGGACGAACTCTCGTCCGCAGCCAGGATGCCCATGCCGGGGCGCAGAATCCGCGCCGCTGTTTCCGTCAGTTGCTTGATCTCCATGGGTCGATCTCGCTCCATTCGGACGAAGTCGCATGACTATACCACAGATCGGTCAGCACGGCCCTGTCGACGCGGTCGGTTGGCGGCAGTCCTTTCCAGAATTCGAGTATCCACCCTCCGCCGAAGCACTCCAGATCTTGAGTGGAGCAACCTCACCGACGCGGTGTGACGGTCTTCGCGCCCAGCGAACGTGACGGCCCCTCGGCGCGACAGGCGCCGTGCCCCTGCGGGCTGTATCGTCCGTCGCGCCTGGAGTTTCTGGAGATTACCATGCACCAGATTTCACCCGAGACGGGATCGTGCAGCGACGAATGCCCGCGCTGCTGCCAAGCCTACTTCGGCACCGCGATGACCCACTGCCTCGAGCCCAGCGATTTCTGGCTCATGATGGCTTGCGACGAGATCTGCCGCAGCATGGCCGCCGGACCTCGAACGGCCCGGCAGGGCAGCCGCAGACGCGATGTCGGCCTGCGACCGGGGCTGCAGGACGTACCGGCAATCGGGAGCGCCCCGGAGAAACAGCGCTCCCGATCTCCGGGTGGGGGCTCAGACTGGACGCGCGCCGCGGTAGCGGGCGAAGGTCGACCGGCCACCCGGCCCGAACAGGACGACGTCGTAAGTGTCATCCTCGACGCCGGCGACCTCCATTCCCGGTGAGCCGATGGGCATCCCGGGCACCGCGAGTCCTTTGGCCTGCGGCCTCTCGGCAAGCAGGCGCTTGATGGCCTCGGCGGGCACGTGGCCCTCGATGACGTAGCCGCCGACCTCCGCTGTGTGGCACGAGGCGAACTCCCGCGGCACACCGAGGAGGACCTTCAGGCGGGGCACCTCGGATGACTCGATCACCTCGACCGGGAAGCCGGCAGCGCGGACATGGTCGACCCATGCGCCACAGCAGCCGCAACTCGGATCCTTGGTGACCGTCATCCGGGGCAGGGGTTCCGCCGCGAAGGCGGGGGAGCAAGAAACGGCAACGGGAAGAGCGGCGAGTCCTGCGAGCAGCGCCCGCCGGCTCAATGTCGGGTTGGGATTCATGATCTGGCCTTGTTCGATGGAGGAGAGGGGAGGGGGCGACCGTGGCCGCCCCGGCGCGATCACTGTCTCGCGTTCTCGGTGAGCCACGACCGCATCATCGCGATCTCCTCTTCCTGCGCCTTGATGACGGCCTCGGCGAGCTGACGGATTTTGGGATCCTTGCCGAACGCGACCTCGATCTTCGCCATGTCGACCGCACCCTGGTGGTGGGCGATCATGTTGCGGACGAAGTCGGCATCGACATTGCCGGTATATTCCATCGCCATCTCGCGGTGCATGCGCTCGTTGACGGCATTCATGGCGAGCGAAGCGACGCCCTGGTCGCCGCCAGGCGTGCCCATTTGCATACCGGCCATTGCGCCCTGGCCCGTCATCCCGGCCATGCCGCCCTGCATCATCGGGCAGCCCATCATGCCCTGGCCCATGCCGGCCATCATGCCGCCGGGACGCTGGCTGCCCTGCATGCCGGACATCATCCCGCCCTGGCCCATCATCCCGCCCCGCATGCCGGGCATCGGCTGTTGAGCAGGCGGGTTGCCTGACGGGGCCGGAGCCGTGGGCTGCTCCTGGGAGGCTTGCGGGTGGTGCGCCTCGTGGTCGGTGGCCGATGGGGTGCTCTGCTGGGCGAGGGCCGTGCCGGAGAGGCTCGCGGCGAGAACGAGAGCGAGAATAGAGGTCTTCATGGTGTTTCTCCTCGGAGAGTTCGAGCTTGAATGACAACGGACGCTGTCGCGTCCGCCCGGATGGGGCACGTCGTCTCAGGATCGAGGAGGAGGCGTGGCGGGATCGGGGGTGATCCCGGCCTGGAGCGCGGTCGCCACCATCCACCAAACCGCAAGGTAATCGGCAATTGCGGGCCAACCTGCAGGGATCGGGAGGGCAGTCGGTCCGCACGGCGCCTGCATGCAGCCTAATGCGCAGGTCCGGTCCAGGAAGACCGGCCCCGGATCGCAGCAGTCGTGCTCCGGCGCACTCAGTGCATAGTGGACGCCGTCCATACCGCCGTGGTCGCCGACGGCATAGAACGGCGAGCCGAGCGGGCCCATGATCAGGACCGCCACCAGGGCGAGACGGACGATGATGGAGGCGGTGACCATGACACGCATGATGCTACTACGTCCGCTCTGGCGGCAATTGAGCCACGTCAACCTTCCTGCTCAGCCCTGCGCAATCCGCAATGCTCTCACTCCCTCACATGAGCTTTGGGATCAGAGCCGCACGAACCGAAGTCTGGACGCGTTCGCGATTACGCTGACCGACGACAGTGCCATGGCGGCTGCGGCGATGATCGGGGACAGGAGAAGGCCGAACACTGGATAGAGCACGCCGGCCGCGATCGGGATGCCAGCCGCATTGTAGATGAATGCGAAGAACAGGTTCTGGCGGATGTTGCGCATCGTGGCCTCCGACATGTGGCGCGCCTTGACGATGCCCGTCAGGTCACCCTTGAGAAGGGTGACCCCGGCACTCTCCATGGCCACGTCGGTGCCGGATCCCATCGCGATCCCGACGTCGGCGGCCGCGAGGGCGGGCGCATCGTTCACGCCGTCCCCCGCCATGGCGACGACGCGGCCCTCGCGCCTGAACTTGTCCACCACGGCGCTCTTCTGCTCCGGCAGAACCTCCGCCTCGACCTCGTCAATGCCGAGGCGCTCCGCCACCGCCCGCGCCGTCGTCCAGTTGTCGCCGGTAAGCATGACGATCCGGATGCCGTCCGCCCTGAGGACGGCGAGAGCCTCCGGCGTCGTCCCCTTGACGGGATCCGCGATGGCGATCGCGCCGATGACACGGCCATCCACGCCGACGAAGATGGCTGTCGCGCCGTCCCGCCGGAGTTCCTCGGCCGCTTGCGAGAGCGGTGCGACGTCGACTCCGTGCTCCGTCATGAACTTGGCGTTGCCGAGCACGATCCTCTTCCCCTCGACGGTGCCGAGGACGCCTTTCCCGACCGGGGAATCGAACTCGGTCACCGGTGCCGTCGCGATCCCCTTCGCTTCGGCAGCGGCCACAATGGCGACCGCCAGAGGATGCTCGCTTGGCCGCTCGACGCTGGCGGCCAGGCGGAGCACCTCGGGCTCGTCATGTCCGGAAGCCGGCACGATTCGCGTCACCGCCGGCTTGCCCTCGGTGAGCGTGCCGGTCTTGTCGATAACGAGCGTGTCGACCTTCTCCATGCGCTCCAGCGCCTCGGCGTTCTTGATCAGGACACCCGTCTGGGCGCCCCGGCCGACGCCGACCATGATCGACATCGGCGTGGCGAGCCCGAGCGCGCAGGGGCACGCGATGATCAGGACCGAGACCGCCGCGACCAGCCCGTAGGAGAAGCGCGGCTCCGGTCCCCAGATCGCCCAGGCCAGGAAGGCCAGCATGGCGACGCCGATCACCGTCGGCACGAACCAGCCCGAGACCTGATCGGCCAGGCGCTGGATCGGCGCCCGGCTGCGCTGCGCCTCGCTGACCATCTGGACGATCCGCGCCAGCATGGTGTCCCGCCCGACCTTGTCGGCCCGGATCACGAGGGCACCGGTCCGGTTGATGGTTCCGCCGATCGCCCTGGCGCCGACCTCCTTGGTCACCGGCATCGACTCGCCCGTGACCATCGACTCGTCGACCGAGCTGCGCCCGTCCACCACCTCGCCGTCGACCGGCACCTTCTCGCCCGGGCGGACACGGAGCCGGTCTCCGACCTGCACCGTGTCGAGCTGGACCTCCTCCTCGGTCCCGTCGGATCGCATGAGGCGTGCCGTCTTGGGGGCGAGGTCGAGGAGGGCGCGGATGGCGCCGCTCGTCGTCTCGCGGGCTCTGAGCTCGAGCACCTGCCCGAGCAGGACGAGCACGGTGATGACGGCTGCGGCCTCGAAATAGACGGCAACCGAACCGTCGGGTGCGCGGAAGGTGGCCGGGAAGATCCCCGGCGCGAGGGTCGCCACGATGCTGTAGATCCAGGCCACGCCCGTGCCCATGGCGATCAGCGTGAACATGTTGAGGTTGCGGCTCACGACCGACCGCCAGCCGCGCTCGAAGAAGGGCCAGCCGGCCCACAGCACCACGGGCGTGGCGAGCAGGAGCTGGATCCAGTTCGAGGTAGTCTGTGGGATGAGGTGCTCGAGACCGATGAGATGGCCGCCCATCTCGAGCACGAAGACCGGGATCGTCAGGACGAGTCCGATCCAGAACCGGCGCGTCATGTCGATGAGTTCTTCGCTCGGTCCCGTGTCGGCACCGACGAGAACCGGCTCCAGGGCCATGCCGCAGATCGGGCAGGAGCCCGGTCCGACCTGCCGGATCTCCGGGTGCATCGGGCAGGTATAGATCGTGCCCTCCGGAACCGGCTCGGCCTTGGCCGCGGAGGTGGCGGGGTCGATGTAGCGGGTCGGATCCGCCTCGAACTTCGACCGGCATCCCGCCGAGCAGAAATAGTAGGTCCTGCCCACATGCTGCGCGCGATGATGCGTCGTGTGCGGATCGACCATCATTCCGCAGACCGGATCCTTCACGAGATTGGCGGTGTCCGACCCAGGCGCAGCGTGATGGGCGTGATCGTGTCCGTGCCTGGAATGGTCGTGGGCTGTTCCGGCACCGTGTTCATGGCTTTCGGAGCGATGATCATGGTTCATCCCGCGTCTCCTCTTGCAGCACAAACCCGGTCGCTACACCTTCTCAGCATAGGAAGATCAAGGCACGTATTCTCGAGCCCTCTCGATCTCGTCGAGCGAAGGTCATCCCGAGTCGGCCGAGGCCTCGTCGACCTTGTGCATACCGGCGATCCGGAAGCGATCGCCAGACAAGCCTTGCATCGTGATCGCTCCTGAAACGAATGTGGCGTCCGTGTCCCAGGCGTCACATGCATTCGCTGTTTCGCAGAAAGGAGCATCTCGAGCGCCCGGCGTGCCGGCAGGCAAAAATCGCAGTTCCGGACTGGACGAAGCGATTGCCCCGCCGTGTTCCCCAAACTTCCTTTGCAGTGTCAGGCAGCCATGCTGCGGACGGCTTCCTGGCAGGCTTTCTCGCACCGACGACAGGATTCAGCGCAAATCCGACAGTGTTCGTGACGTCCGGCGTGGCGCTCGCACTCCTCGCCGCAAAGCCGACAAGCCGTTGCACACGCCTCGAGCATACGCCGAATGACCTCTTCGTTGGAGCCCGTTCGCCGTGTCGCTACCGCCCCGGTCGCAGCACAGACGTCAGCGCAATCTAGATTCAGGCGAATACACTGGGTCAATTGCTGGACCATGTCCTCGCCGAGGCAGGCGTCGGCGCAGGACGTGCAAGCCTGAGCACAGGAGTAGCACTCCTCGATGCAGCGGATGAGCGCCTCGTTCGTGTTGCCCTTCACGTGGGGATGGGTGCGGATCATCTCTTGAGCGTGCATGGTCTATCTCCATCGGGGCGGGCCCCTGATGTTCGGTTGTGATGGCAGAAACCGACGATCAAACTCATCGGTCTCACAACGGGCCTGCGGCAATCAGGGCGCGCACGGGCGCTCGGCAGGCGCCACTCTAACAGGCCGGTCGGGAGTCCTGTTCCAGTATGACCATGATGCCACGCCCATCCCGAGCGGAACCACGAGGGATTCGCCTCCGGTCAAGCTGACGAGGCGGCAGAGCGTGCAGATGGATTCTACAGTCTGAGAGTGAAACACCCGTCGGGAAGACGCGTTCACAAGCAGTACTCAGGAGAGCGTCAATGTCCCGGAAAGAAACAGGCAGGAGCAGTAGCGCCCCAATCACGGGAGGGGCAGGATTTGGCCCCGACACGCCGATCGATCAGGCCGTCAGCACGCGAGACGAGGAACCTCCCTACGCAGAGACCACGCCTGATGCCCCGGCCATTTCCCCACCCGGAGATGCAGAATCTTTGAAGCAGTTGCGGCAGGAAAATGCGGAGATCAAACACAAGCAAAGCAAGCCCTGATCAAAGGGTTCGCTTCGGGATCTCTTCACTTCACGGCTGCGGGTGGCGGGTGGCCACTTGAGCGTGGTGAGGAAGAGTGACGGCGAAGCCTGCGGGCCGAAGCGTCCGACTACCGCGCCGATTGTCGGTCAGCCTTATTTCGACTTCTCGATTCTGATCACCGAAATCCGCCCGTTCACGCGATCCGCTTGAAAGCGAATCCTGTCACCCGCCTTCACGCCTTCGAGTATCGCCGGATTGGGTGTCCGGAACACCATCGTCATGGCGTCCATGTCGAGGTTTGGGATCGGGCCGTGATCGATCGTGATCTTGCCGGCTGATGCGTCGACCCTCTGGACGATGCCCGAAACCATCGGGGTGTTCTGGGAGAGCGCCTGGCCCGAGAAGAAGAGAGCAAAGATCAGACTCGCAGCGGCAAGGTTGAAGCTCCTCACGGGTTCGTCCTCCTCGGTTGCGGTCGGTGGAGTGTATGATCACTCAACCACGATGACGCCCTTCATCCCGGACTCGTAGTGGCCGGGAATCAGACATGCAAACTCGAAGGTTCCGGGCTTCGTGAAGCGCCAGACGATCTCGGCCGAATTATCCGGGCTCAGACGGCGTCCGTTTGGATCGTCGTGCCCCTTGTCCGAGTTCTTCTCCATCTGAACTTTGTGCTTCGCGTTATTCGCCATGGTATCGAGCATGAACTCGTGTTCGACCTCGCCCACATTTCTGATGATGAATTTCACCTGCTCGCCACTCTTGACCGTAACCCGATCGGGAACGAAGAGCATCTTCGCATCATCGGTCTCCCGCATCGTGACCTCGACGGTCCGCGCGACCGGCCTCTTCGGATTACCCGGTTCGCCAGCTGCGAACGAACTGTGGCTGTGGCCAGCATCTCCGGTCCCGGCAACAGCCATTCCCATGGAAAGTCCCAGCGCTGCTGCAGCGCCGGCAACAACGGACATACGTGTCTTCTTCGATAGCTCCCTTATTGTCCCTGTGCCGAACGCTCTCGACTCTCGGATCTCTGCTGCACCGCATGCGCATGCCGTTGCTGAACAGCATTCTTACTGCCGGATCCCGCGGCACGCTTCGTCCGCAGCCCGGCGGCGCCAAAATGAGGAGCCGGATCCGCGACATGGGGCAGGGGGATCGATTCATCCGCTAGCCCTTCGATGATCGGGCAGTCGGGCCGGTTGTCGCCATGACAATGCTGCGCAAGATGTTTCAGCGTGGTGGCCATTTCCTGGAGTTCCCGGGCCTTACGCTCTAGGAGATCGACATGCGCGAGGGCGATCCGCTTCACGTCCGTGCTGGCGCGGTCCCGGTCTCTCCAGAGGGCGACGAGTTCCGCAATCTGTTCGACGGAAAATCCGAGATCGCGGGCACGCCGGATGAAGCGGAGCGTATGAACGTCGCTATCCGAGTAGACCCTATATCCTGACTCGGTCCGCACGGTCTTCGGGATCAGCCCGATCAACTCGTAGTATCGGATCATCTTGGCGGAAACGCCGGATTCCACCGCGGCCTGACCGATGTTCATGACGATGTTCCTTTCATAGAGTGGGGCGCTACGGGTGCGCCCCGACGCTTCCTGCAGCGGGCGCTCCCGATGCGGTCGAGGCTGCCGCACGGATCGGTGGCTCAAACCCGCGAAGCCGCAGAGCATTGCCGAGCACGAACACGCTCGAGAGCGCCATCGCGCCCGCGGCAATGATGGGCGAGAGCAGAACCCCATAAGCCGGGTAGAGCACGCCGGCTGCGACAGGGATCAGAATCACGTTGTAGGCAAACGCCCAGAAGAGATTCTGCCGGATGTTCCGGATCGTCGCCTTCGACAGCGCAATGGCGTTCACGACGCCCCGCAGGTCACCTGACATCAGGACGACTTCGGCGCTCTCGATTGCGACATCCGTTCCGGTCCCGATCGCAATGCCGATATCAGCCTCTGCGAGTGCCGGCGCATCATTGATGCCATCGCCCACGAAGGCCACCTGCCGTGCGCCGGCGCGGAGACGCTCGAGGGCTTCGACCTTGCCGTCGGGAAGCACCTCGGCAATCACCTCGTCGATGCCGACCTGGCGCGCGACCGCCTCCGCCGTTCCGCGATTGTCGCCAGTGATCATCGCAACCTGCAACCCGAGGCCATGCAGCGCCGCAATCGCATCCGGTGTGGAAGGCTTGATCGGGTCGGCGACAGCAATGACGGCTGCAACCTCTTCGTCGACGGCAGCATAGAGAGGACTCTTGCCCTCACGGCCAAGCCGCTCCGCCGTGGATTCGAACGCCGCCACATCATATCCCAGCTTCCTCATCAACCGATCGGCGCCGATCTCGACCTTCCGTCCGCCCACCTGCGCCGAGACACCGAAGCCCGGGAAGGCGTCGAAGCCGTCTGCGGCTCCGACATGCAGCCCGCGGCTCGTTGCGGCCTCGACGATCGCCTCCGCGATTGGGTGCTCGGAGCGCGCCTCCACGGCCGCCACCAGAGCGAGGATCTCGTCTTCCGCGAAGCCTTGCGCAGCGATGAGATCGGTCAGCTCCGGGCGTCCCTTGGTGATCGTGCCGGTCTTGTCCAGCGCCGCGACGTCGACGCTCCTGAGACCTTGCAGCGCTTCACCCTTGCGAAAGAGCACGCCGAGTTCCGCTCCGCGGCCGGTGCCGACCATGATCGAGGTCGGCGTCGCAAGTCCCATGGCGCAGGGACAGGCGATGATCAGGACGGCAACCGCATTCACCAAGGCGGAGCCGAGCGCGGGTTCAGGCCCGAAGAGGAGCCACACCACGAATGTGAGGGCAGCCGCGGCCATGACCGCCGGCACGAACCACATCGTGACTCTGTCGACCATGGCCTGAATGGGAAGCTTCGATCCCTGCGCGGCCTCGACCATGCGGATGATCTGAGCCAGGACCGTGTCGGCCCCGACCTTCGTCGCCTTGAAGCTGAAGCTGCCGGTCCTGTTGAGCGTCCCGCCGACCACACCGGCATCCACCCCCTTCTGGACCGGCACCGGCTCGCCCGTGATCATCGACTCGTCGACGAAGGATGAGCCTTCGACGACGTTGCCATCGACCGGAATCTTCTCTCCCGGGCGGACGAGGACGATATCGCCGACCTTGATCTCATCGATCGGGATTTCGACGGCGTTTCCGTCGCGCTGCACGCGCGCCGTCTTGGGCTGGAGGCCCATCAGGCGCTTGATCGCCTCCGAAGTCCTTCCCTTCGCACGCGCCTCGAGCGTCCGACCGAGAAGGATCAGCGTAACGATCACCGCTGCCGCCTCGTAATAGACGTTGACGGTGCCCGACGGCAGCACACGCGGCGCAAAGGTCGCGACGACGGAATAGCCATAGGCTGCGGCGGTGCCGAGCGCGACCAGCGAGTTCATGTCCGGCGCGCGCCGAAGCAGGGCAGGGACCCCTTTGCGGAAGAAGCGCAGGCCCGGTCCGAACAGGACGAGCGTGGTGAGGACGAACTGCAGGTACCAGCTTTCGCGGTGCCCTATCGTTTCCATCACCCAGTCGTGGAAGCCGGGCACAAAATGAGAGCCCATTTCGAGTGCAAAGACCGGAAGCGTCAGCGCGGCGGCAAATGCAAGCGAGCGCTTCAGGCTCCGATATCCCTGCTCACGGGTATCCTCCCGACCCTTGGTCACTGCAGTGGCGACGGGATGCGCCTCATAGCCTGTGTCACGAATGGCCGAGGTGAGGTCATCCACCGAGACGATTCCCGCGAGATAGCGCACGCTCGCCTTCTCGGTCGCCAAGTTGACGGAAGCGCTCACGACGCCGGGGACAGCCTCGAGCGCACGCTCGACGCGCCCCACGCAGGACGCACAGGTCATGCCTTCGACCTGGAACTCCGCACTTTCCTCGCGAATGGCATAGCCTGCGTCCTCGATGGCATGCGCAGCGCCGAGCGGATCCGGGGCGCCTCGGAAGGTAACTTCCGCCCGCTCGGTCGCGAGATTCACATTGGCTGCGACACCCCCCGGCAGAGCTGAAAGGACGCGCTCGACACGCCCGACACAGGATGCGCAGGTCATGCCTTCGACAGGAATGGAGAGTGACTCTCCCGGCCACTGGGCCTGCCCTTTCGCAGCGCCAGCCATCTTGAACACTCCGTCAATTCGTTTTGCTGCATGGGTGTCTAAGGCTTCCCATGATGGGAAGGTCAAGCGATGTTCGCAAGAGCCGCCGCAGGAGAAAGCCGGGGCAGGGCTCTTCGCGAGCGGACCCTTGTCGGAGGCCCAGCGTTGCTGCATGAGCGCCGGAAGGGAGGCCACGCTTCATGGACGTGATCATCTACCACAACCCGCAATGCGGGACGTCGCGGAACACCCTCGGGCTGATCCGCAATGCCGGGCTCGAGCCGCACATCATCGAGTATCTGAAGACCCCGCCGACCCGGCTCCTGCTCAGACGACTCATCGATCGCATGGGCCTTCCGGTCCGCGATCTCCTGCGGGAGAAAGGCACGCCGTATGCCGAACTGGGCCTGGACGACCCGTCGCTCACGGACGGCCAACTCCTCGACGCCATGATGGCGCACCCGATCCTCATCCACCGCCCTATCGTCGTCACGCCGAACGGCGTGCGCCTGTGCCGTCCCTCCGAGGCGGTGATCGACATCCTGCCGCCTCAGCATGGCGAGTTCGTCAAGGAGGACGGCGAGCGGGTCATTGATGAGCACGGCCGCCGCGTGGCCACCGCCTGAGGGCCCACGGAGGTCGCCGAGGCCAGCTGCCGGTTCCCCGCTGCGTTGACCCGCACGGACGTTTGCGGGAGCAAGGTCATGACTCAGAACAAGCCGGAGAGCGTTCATCCCGATAAGCCGAAGCTCAATCCCGGAGATCAGGCCGAGCCGGGCACCCCTGGGGCGGGCGAGAACATCTGTCGGGAATGCCAGGGCACCGGCAAGATCGGACCCAAGGACTGTCCGATCTGTGGAGGCACTGGCATCGTCATCGAGGAGATCGGCGGCGGGTAGGGCGGGGCACCCCAACCTACCCTGCGACAGCGCTCGAGATCCGTTGAATGCTGCTGCGAGATCGGCAGCGAGTTGCCCCAGCCCCTGTGCCGAGCTGCGGGCCGGGGCGATACGATCCATGCGGCAATACGGCCCTTGGCCCGACGTGTCTCCTTTCGGCCGCGGAACTCGCAGGTCCTGACTGAGACCGGGATTGGGCGAGTTCGTACTACGCAGAACGCGTAGGCTCAGCTGGCGGTGCGGCGGACACCGCCAGCGATTCCGGAGCCGGGACCAGCTGTGTCCAAGTCCGTCTCAGGCAGCCCTCCATGCAGACCAT
>NZ_LN811352.1:233734-242808 GCF_001006805.1 Microvirga massiliensis
CGCGTCATTCGCATAAGATATATTATGGAACCTAACCCGCAGCGGACGCGGGCCGCTGGAGGCCACCCCGCCGTACTGGTTCAGGTTGCTGAAGCCGATACCCGTTCGATACCCACGGTGAGCACCAGCCCGTCATAGGCCGGCTCGACCTGCGGCGGCAGACGGCGTGCCAGCTGATCGTAATCGACGTCCGTGTGGAGATTGGTCAGGAACGCCCGCTCGGGTTTGACTTGCTCGATCAGGCCAAGCGCATCCGCGACCGTGAAATGGGTCGGGTGCGGCGGCGTATACCGGAGCGCGTCGATGACGAGCAGCTCGAGCCCGCGAAGTTCGTCCAGGGCACGCTGCGGTATGTGGCTCACATCGGGCACGTAAGCGAAGCGGCCAAAGCGGAATCCGAGGGCCTCGGTGCGGCCATGCATCACCGTGAACGGCATGGCGTCGAGAGTTCCGCCCGGTCCATCAAGGACGACCAACTCGCCGGCGACCAGCGGCCGAGCCTCCAGGATCGGCCAGTAATCGCTCTCTTCGGGGGTCGAGAAGCAGTAGCCGAACCGTGTGGTGAGCGATGTTTCGGTTGCCGGATCCATATAGACCGGCACCCGGCGGCGCATGACACCGGCAATCGGCCTAAGGTCGTCGATCCCATGGGTGTGGTCGGCATGGTCATGGGTGAAGAGCACTGCGTCGAGGCGCTTCACCTCGGCGTCGAGAAGCTGGTCCCTCAAGTCCGGAGACGTGTCCACGAGAACCGTCGTCGCGCCGCTCGGCCCAAGAAGCTCGACCAGAATGGAGCACCGGCGACGGCGATTCCGGGGATTGGATGGGTCGCACTCGCCCCAGCCGGTTCCGACCCGTGGAACGCCACCCGACGAGCCGCACCCCAGAATTGTGACCTTGAGTTGTCTCATGCCACGGCAGCTTGCTTCGGCCGGTCTATCAAGGCCGCCTTCGCGAACAGCCGGTAGAAATTGTCAGTCGTGATCCGCGCGATCTCTTCGGGAGTGACGCCGATCGTGGAAGCGAGAACCCGAGCCGTATCAGCAACATAGGCGGGCTCGTTCACACGTCCGCGATGCGGCACCGGCGCCAGAAATGGCGCGTCGGTCTCAACCAGGAGCCGCTCCCGCGGGGTATTCCGGGCAATCTCCCGCAGGTCCTCCGACTTCCGGAATGTCAGGATGCCGGAAAACGAGAGATAGAACCCGAGCTCGACACCGACCCGCGCCAGTTCGGGACCCGACGAAAAGCAATGCAGAACAGCACTGTAGGCGCCCTTGCTCATCTCCTCTCGGAGGATGCGGATCATGTCCTGGTCGGCGTCCCGAGCATGGATCACGAGGGGGAGGCGGGTCTCGCGGGCAGCGGCAATGTGGGTTCGAAACACCCTTTCCTGCACGTCGCGGGGTGAATGGTCATAGAAGAAGTCGAGACCCGCCTCCCCGATCGCGATGCAGCGCGGATGCTCCGAGAGTGCCACGATCCTCTCGACCGGGACGTCGGGCTCCGCCGCGGCTTGGTGCGGATGAGTGCCGACGGTGCAGAAGACAGCAGCATTCGCCTCCGCGATAGCGCGGTATCGCTCGTAGCGCTCGACATGAGTCGAGATCGTCACCATCCGTCCGACACCCGCCGCCTCGGCAGCGGCCAGTACGGCAGGTAGCCGCTCCGAGAAGTCGGGGAAATCGAGGTGACAGTGGCTGTCGATCAGCATCTCTTGCGATCTACTCTCATGCTCTGGCGGGGCCGGGGCTCCAAGGCTTGGCCATGTCAAGTTTCTTCTGCTTCCACCCAACGCGGGAAGATCGGCTGGGGTGCCGGAAGCGGCAGTTCGGGCGCGAGGCGGTTGCTTGGCCCAACTCGATCGATCGAGCGCTCGGCCTCCGGTACGGCAAGCAGATCGAGCAGCTTCGCGGCTGCCCCCGGAATGAAGGGTTGGATCAGGATGCCGATTGCCCGCAGGATCTCGGCAGTCACGTAGAGCACCGTCGCCATCCGGGCCGGATCGCTCTTCCGGAGCACCCACGGCTCCTGTGATGCGAAGTAGCGGTTGGCCTCGGCGACGACGCCCCAGATTTCCGCCAGAGCCGTATGAAGGGCGAATCCCTCCATGGCCACCCTCGCCTTCCGGGGCAATGCGTCGGCCACCCGGAGGATCTCTTCATCGGCCGGCGTCAGATTTCCCGGCGACGGGACTGCCGCATTGCAGTTCTTCGCGATCATGGACAGCGAGCGCTGCGCGAGATTCCCGAGATCGTTCGCGAGATCCGCATTGATGCGGTTCACGATCGCCTCATGCGAGTAATTGCCGTCCTGGCCGAACGGAACCTCGCGCATCAGGAAGTAACGGAGCTGATCGATGCCGTAGGTGTCGGATAGCGCGAAAGGGTCGATCACGTTGCCGACCGACTTCGACATCTTCTCTCCGCGGTTGAACAGGAATCCGTGTCCAAAGACGCGCCGCGGAAGCTCGAGACCGGCGGACATCAGGAAGGCCGGCCAATACACCGTATGGAAGCGGACGATGTCCTTCCCGATCACGTGTACATCCGCGGGCCAGTAGCGCCAGCGCGGATCCGCCTCGTTCGGGAACCCGGCACCCGTAAGATAGTTCGTGAGCGCGTCGACCCACACATACATCACGTGGCCGGGAGCATCCGGGACCGGAACGCCCCAGGTCAGTGACGTGCGGGAGATCGACAGATCCTGCAATCCGCCCTTCACGAAGCTTACGATCTCGTTCTTGCGAGTCTCGGGCGAGATGAAATCGGGCACGGCCTCATAGAGCTTCAGCAGGCGGTTCTGATAGGCCGAGAGGCGAAAGAAATACGTCTGTTCCTCGGTCCACTCGACCGGGGTTCCCTGCGGGCCGATCCGCGTTCCGTCCGCGGACAGTGTGGTCTCCGCCTCGTCGTAGAAGGCCTCGTCGCGCACGGAGTACCAGCCCGCATAGGTGCCGAGATAAATGTCGCCAGCGGCCGCCATCCGCTTCCAGATCGCCTGCGAGGCGGCGTAATGGGCGGGCTCGGTGGTGCGGATGAAGCGATCGCGCGAGACGGCGAGGCGATCGCACATGGCCTCGAAAAGCGGCACGTTCCGGTCGGACAGTTGTGCCGGCGTCAAGCCTTCCTTGGCGGCCGTCTGCGTCATCTTCAGGCCGTGCTCGTCGACGCCCGTCATGAAGAACACATCGTAGCCGTCGAGCCGCTTGAACCGGGCGATTGCGTCGGTCGCGACAGCCTCATAGGCGTGTCCGATATGCGGAGCACCGTTCGGATACGAGATCGCCGTTGTGATGTAGAAGCTCTTGCGGTCGGGCATGGTGTCCTCGAGACAGTCCTGATCTGTCCGGCGGGCTCAGCCTGTGCGCCTGATCGCGTCGGCCAGGTCGTCGAACAACGACAGGACCAAGGGGCGGCGGTCGAGATTATAGATGTCGATCTCGCGCGCCGTGCGGGCGACCTTCTCACACACCTCTACCAGTGGCGCAAGGCGAGCTGCGCCCGCCCCTGCCCCCATCCGGATCCGCTCGCCGATCCACCGGTCCACCGTATCGAGGGCCAGCTCGTAGAGCGGCCCGGCATCCTTTCGGGCGAGATCCTCCGCGAGGCCGAGGACGGCCCGGTCGTCGACGGAAGGCAGTGCATCCAGCGCCGCGGTGACACGTGCTGCCAGTTCGATCCGATCCCGTTCCAGGAGTTCGAGCGTCCGACGCACCGACCCGTCGCCGAGGCGAACCGCTCCGGCGAGCAGTTCCTCCTCGATCTCGCTCCAGGGCGGGCCCAGCGAACCGATCACGGCCCGGATATGCGGCTCGTCGAGCGGCCGCAGCAGCAGGCGACGGCAGCGGGATCGGATCGTCGGGAGGAGACGCTGCGGCGCGTGGCTGACGATCAGGAAGAGCGTATGAGGCGGCGGCTCCTCGACGACCTTCAGGAGCGCATTGGCACTCGCGGCGTTGAGATCCTCCGCGCTGTCGACGATGCAGACGCGATGGCCGCCATCGGCCGCCGTTCGCTCGAAAACGGTGCGGGCGCGACGCACGGCGTCCACGTTGATGATGGCCGAAGCCGGCTTGCGCTCGCTCGGGGGCTGGCGCCGCAGCACGACGAGGTTCGGGTGGGACAGCGCCCCGACCTGGCGGGCGACGGTCGAATCCGCCGGCAGATCGAGATCCGCAACCCGGGCACCCTCCCCCGGACGGAGCGCCAGGACCCGCCGTGCGACCCGGTAGGCGAGCGTGGCTTTGCCAATTCCTGCAGGGCCGCCGATCAGCCAGGCATGATGAAGGCGGCTGCTTCTGATCGCCTCGACAAAGGCATTCTCTGCATCAGCATGCCCGACGAGCCGAAATTGCTCCCGCGGGTGTGGCGTTCCCTCGAACCGGTCCGGCTCGATGCTCTCGGGCTCAGCCATGGGCAACGTGCTCGCGAGGGGCGGCGAGATCCGGGAGGCGGGTCCGAACCACGTCCCAGATCTCCTTCTCGACAGTGTCGGGATCGCGCGATCCGTCGATCACGGCGCAGCGTTGTGGCGCGGCTTTCGCCACGTCCAGGAATGCCTGGCGGAGTGCGGCATGAAACGCGGCGCCCTCGCCTTCGAACCGGTCGGCTCGCGCATCCCCCCGACGGTCGACGGCTCGGGACATCCCGATGCTTTCGGGAAGGTCGAGAATCAGGGTCAGGACCGGCTCCGTTCCGGCGAGCACGACGCGCTCGACCGCGTCGAGAAGATCCGGTTCCAGGGCTCCTGCCGCGCCCTGATAGGCACGCGTCGAGTCCGAGAAACGGTCGCTCAGCACGATACGACCCGCGGCGAGCGCCGGGCGGATCGTCTTCTCGAGGTGATCCAGACGGGCTGCCGAGAACAAAATCGTCTCCGCAAACGTTCCGAGTGCCTTGGCCCGGCCGCTCAGGAGAAATTCGCGAATCCGTTCCGCGCGTTCGGAACCGCCGGGCTCGCGGGTCACGAGCACGGAATGGCCCTGCGCCTCGAGGCGCCGGCGGAGGCGTTCGATTTGGGTCGACTTCCCTGCCCCCTCCCCGCCTTCGAAGGTGATGAAAGCGCCCGGCATCAGCCCCGATCGGTGACCGCGATGAAGGCGCGCCGGATCCAGCCGGTCCCGACCTCGAGCAGGCCATCGAATGCACGCTGGCTCAGCGTGCCGACGGCAACATCCTCGCCCGCATAGAGCGGGATATCGAGCGCCTGGATATCACCCCGCGCCACTTGCAGGTGGGCGACCTTGTCTCCGGCCTTGATCGGCGCGCGCAGCGGACCCGTGTAGACGATGCGCGCCACGATCCTGTCGCCCGAGCCGCGCGGCAGCAGCACCTGCACCGGCCTAAGGGAAACAAGCGGAAGAGAGCGGCGGTCGCCGCCGAACACCTGCGCCTCTCCAACGGTCTCACCTGCCGCGAATAGTTGGCGCGCTTCGAAGGCGCGGAACCCCCATTCCAGCAACTTCCGGGATTCGTTCGCCCGATCGCGAGCGCTCTTGAGGCCATTGACGACGAGTACGAGGCGTTGGCCGTTCTGTACGGCCGATGCGGTCAATCCATAGCCCGACTCGTCGATGTTTCCGGTCTTCAAACCGTCCGCGCCGATATCCATGGCGAGGAGCGGGTTGCGATTCTGCTGGCGAATCCGATTCCAGGTGAACTCGCGCTCGCCGAATATCTTGTAGAGATCCGGGTAGGTCTCGATGATGTGAATCGCGAGCTTCGCGAGATCCCGGGCAGTGACCTTCTGCTCCGGGTGACCGTATCCGGTGGCATTACGAAAGGTCGACCGCGTCATCCCGAGTTCACGGGCGCGCTCCGTCATCATCCGGGCGAAGTTCTCCTCGGTTCCGGCAATTCCCTCCGCCACGGCGATAGCTGCGTCGTTACCGGATTGCACGATGATGCCGCGCAGGAGATCCGACAATTTGATCGTGCTGTGCACTTGGGCGAACATTGCAGATCCGCCAGACGCGGCGCCGCCCTTGCGCCACGCGTTCTCCGAAATGGTGAATTCCGAGTCGAGCGACAGACGCCCTTCCTGGATCTCGTGAAAAATGACCTCCACCGTCATGGTCTTCGCCATGCTGGCAGGTGCCATGAGATCATCGGCATTCTTCTCGAAAAGGACGGTCCCGCTGTCCGCATCGACCAAGATGGCCTGCTGTGCAGTCGTCTGGAACGACTGGGCCCGAGCAACCTCGGGGTCGAAAAAAGCAAGCACGCAAAGTATTGCGACCGCGGCCCCTGCCGCCGGTCGAAAGAGCAACTTGAACAGAAACATGGCCACACTCGCACCCGACGAGGCGGAATTTGTGGCCCCGCGCGGGAGAGGTCAACGCCCCGGTTGACCTCCCGCCGGACCTATCCGCTCAATAAAGGCCGGCGAATGTGGAGCGGCGGATCGTCATCTCGGCCAGCGGACGGACGGCCGGCGCCGGTTTCGCGGCACTCCGGACGGTGCCAAGATCAAATGGACGCTCGGGCGGCAAGGGAACGGAACTCCGGGCCGCAACTGTCATCGGGTCCGACACCGGCGCCTGCCGTACCGAGAGCGACTGGAACGCCAAGGCAGCGCCGGGGACATTCGGTCGCGGCGCGGCATCTGCGACCATGGTCCCGGACGATTGGAGCATCGCCGGGCTTCCGTCGGTCCGCAAGCTGGCGAGAAGCATGCGATCGTCGCTCCCCTGCAACCCGGCCGGCCCGACATATTCGACACGCACCCGTGCGGTTCCTTTCCGGTAGAAATCCAGGACCTCGGCCGTCCTTTGAGAGACGTCGATGACCCGGTTGTCGTGGAACGGCCCCCGATCGTTTACGCGTACGATGATCGATCGGCCGTTCTCGGTATTCGTCACGCGAGCATAGCTCGGTAGCGGCATCGTGGTATGCGCCGCCGCAATGGCACGGCGATCGAAGATCTCACCATTGGCCGTCAGGCGGCCGTGAAAATCGCTCCCGTACCAGGATGCTAGGCCCTCATTGACCCGGGAGGGCTTCTCCTGCGGTACGTAGGTACGGCCCGCGACGACATAGGGCTTGCCGACCTGCCGACGCCCTCCCCCTTTCGGGACGGGTTCGCCATCGGCGACCACCCGTGGGCTGGGCGCAACACCGTATTTCGAATCGATGCCACCGCCGCCGAACTTCTGCTGGGAGCAGTTGGCGACAATGAGCGCGATGCCCGCCACCGTCGCGAGGCGCAGAAGGCGCGCGGCGAAAAGACTCGATTCCGCCGTAGCAATACGGCGGCAAACTCGGTTGTCCGTCAGCATGCGATCCTGCTCTTGTGCTCGCGGTTTCCCGCTGGTCCTGTCGCAGGGACGAGGAGCCCCTCGCCAATCTGCACCGTCCGGGTAAATGAAAGGTTAGCAGTGGAGCGGGTGTCAATTCTCGCCGGGCCACCACCCGCTTCGAGGGAAAGCGGCAAAAACCGCGCTATTACAAAGATTTAGCGGGTCGACCCCGATCGAGTTATCCCCAGGCACAGATCCGTTTTTCAGGGGTCTGTTGCCCTACGGCCACGCCTCTCTTCCGGGCAGGTCCTCGGGCAAACCCGTCCGGCGACATTCCCGGAAAGCCGGGCAGTGTTGCGTGCCGGACGCAGGTATGAAGCGTCAAGGGGTTGGCCATGGCCCGGAACCGTCCGTTCTCCGTTTGGGCCCAGGTTCTCCTCATCTCGCACAGGCCCTCCGGTTCGTTCCCGGAATCCCCCCGTTGATGAGAGGGTTCCCGCGTGAGACTATCCCACTGCCCCAGAGGCGCCCCCACCACCTCAACGATGTTAGACCAGACGGCTTGACGCTGCGTGCTGGCGCGTTTTCGCGCCCAGTGTCGGCACGAGCCGGAATTCTGCCGACCCGGCCTGCAAGCCGGGGTGGCTTCCGATTGACCAAGCAAGGGAGAGGCCCATGAAGACCACTTCTCTGCAATCCTTCGTCAGCAAGCGCTCGGCCGCCGGCCGAGTTGGGTTCGGGGACCTCCGTCGGCTGCAGCGGGATGTCCTGCCGGAGGGGCCGAGGAGTCGTGAGGACATCGATGCGCTCATTGCGTTGGACAGGGTTCTGGAGCGGTTCGACGATGGCTGGCCCGGATATCTCGAGGCGTCAGTGACGGGTTTCGTGGTCTCGGCGGCGGGTCCGACGGGTTGCCTCGATCGCGGAACCGAGGGCTGGCTCGCCACCGCCCTGTCATCCGCGCGTCCGGAAACCGCCCAGGCGATCGCACGGGCCGTTCTCCTCGAGGTCCGGAGCCAAGGCGATGCGCTGCGTGGGATCGCGAAGCCCGCCGCTAAGCGGCGGGCGAAGGTGATGGCATCGGCGACCGGGCTCACCTCCCGCAAGCGCAGCAAGGTGGTAGAGCCTCCGACGAGCGTGTCGGGCTCCATCTCCTTCCAATGGGGCGAGATCCGCATGAGCAGCCCCGTGCCGCCGCAGTCGGAGCTTCCCGACGAGAAGATCCGGAGCGACAGCGCGCTCCGCTCCTCAAGCGCCGGCGAAAGTTGACGAGATGATGGGCGCGGCCATACAGAGCGCCATGAGGTGGTGATGCGGGAGCGATCCGTTCCTCGATTTGGCTCGCACGTCACGAATTTGTGGCTGCAAGAGCCTGGAAGGGTGGCCGAGTGGTTTAAGGCAGCGGTCTTGAAAACCGCCGTGGGTGCAAGCCCACCGTGGGTTCGAATCCCACCCCTTCCGCCAAATACTGAGCCCAGCCGCCTGATATTACTTATCGCCTGCCACGGTCCGGCCGCCTTTGCTCTCCCAACACGCCTCGACCGACTGCCACGCATCGAGAACGGCGTTGCGAGCGGTCGATGCCTCCTCATCCGTTCCAGCGGTCAATAAATCTGATGCGCTCGCCTGCAATTTGCTGAGCGCCTGCTCTTGCGATGACGCCATAGGCAGTTCAGTCAGGTGGGCAAGCGCCGTTCGGACTATGCTGGCGCGGGGAAAATCTTCGACTCCCTCGCTCATGGCTTGACGTATCTGCCCCAGCCACCACTCGCGATCGTCCATTTTGCCGTCAGGTTGCATGCTCACCTCGCCTTGCATGCTGATGGTAGAAGAG
>NZ_LN811352.1:243690-321942 GCF_001006805.1 Microvirga massiliensis
ACGTAGAAGATTTGTCGCCATCGCGCCAAATCGGATTGGAGCCTCTCCTGCAGGATCGAACGCGTCAGGACCTGGCTCCGGATCACCTGTCGAGCGGCCGCTCTTCTTCGCGGAGGCCAGAGTCGAGGGCTCGTAACCTCGGTCCCTCATCTCTTCCTCATATCCCTCCCGTATCGTGAAGTCGGACTCACCGCCGCTTGGTGCGGCGGACAGAGCGTCTGTCACTCTCTGCTCTTCCCGATCATGACGGGCCTTCGCGTTCTACCTCTCGGGTGGGCGGAGGAAGCGCGCCTGACTCGGCTGATCGGCGGCGCCCCAGCGATATTTGTAAGCCTCCTGGCCGCGCAGAAAGTCGAAGACACGCGCTCCTTCGCGCTCGGCCTCGCAGATGGCGTGCCCGATCAGAATGGTTCCCAATCCAAGCTGTTCCAGGTCCGGATCGAAGCCGCCGATGTAATAGAAAACCTTATGCTTCGAGCACAGGACGTAGAGACCTCCGACGATCCGTTCGCGGAACCTGAGCACGTAGAGGCGCGAGAGCCCGGCGGCCTCGAGTGCCGGCAGAGCGTCTCGGTGCCAGGCCAGGACTCGTGGATCGGAAAGTACGCCCGGTTGCCCCCGCTCGCGCCAGCGCCGCGTATGCAACTCCACGATCTCGTCGAAGACGATCGGCGAGGCTCGCTCCGGCTCGGAAACTCCTGCACGAGCGGCACGGCGGCGATAGTAGCGCAGGTTCTCGTCGATGTTGCGCGGCAGCCGTGTCGGAAGGGGCAGAGCGACACACGTTTCACTCGGCCCCCGTCGCTCGGTCCAGCCGTCGGGTAAAGGAGCCGCGAGCAGCGGCGACGTCGCGGGGAGCTGGACGAGATCAACCGCATCCGTGAGCTGCCCCAGAGCATCCGTCAGTTCGGCCTGATCGAGATCAGGATCGAAAATGCCGTCGAGCCAGTCGGTTGTTCCGGTCCCCCACGGGAGCAACCGGCCTTCGTAGCGGAACAGGGGAAGCAGCCCCAAGAGCTTCTGCCCACGCGCGATCGTCAGGACTCGGTTCTCTCCTTCGCTGAAATATGCACGCCACGGGAAGAGCCAGGCAGGGCTCTGGAACGCGGTCGCAGCAGCGTCGCGGTTCCACAGATCCCACCACTTGTCCTCCAGCCCGGCGACATCGGAATGAATCTCCGTTCTCGTCATGTGGCCAGCGATCGATAGAGACGGAGATATTCGTCGACCATTTGCCGGATGGAAAACCGCTCGCGGGCAACTTTGCGGCAACGTTCGGGGCAAACGTTGCCCGCAGCCTCGATCGCATCGGACATCTCCCGGGCATCGCGGACCAGGAAACCTGTCCGTCCGTGCTCGACGATATCCGCCAAAGCCCCATTCGGCAGTGCGATGACGGGCGTGCCGGAGGCGAGCGCCTCCATGGCCACCAAAGAACTCGTCTCTTCCACTAGGCTGGGAATAAGAAGCGCACGTGTGGCGGCGAGAAGGCGCCGCTTTCGAGCGAAGCCGACCGGCCCCAGGAAGCGCCGGTGCCGGTCGAGCCTGGGTTCGATCTCCTCGTGGAAATACCGGTGGTGCTCGCCATAGGGATAGACTTGGCCGGCGATCAGCAGTGGGCGTCGCCCATGGTGAGCGGCATCCAGCGCGACATGATAGCCCTTCTCCGGGCAGATTCGGCCAAGAGCGAGCGCGAAGGTCCGCTTGGCATGCCGCGCTCGGGCGAATTCTTCCACCGAAACGCCGTTCTCGATCGGAGGCAGAAGGACGGCCGAGGGAGGACACATCCGGTGCTGTGACGGAGAAACGCAATGCAACCAGGTGCTCGACCTGTTCGGCGAAAGCGCCTCTCGCGGGTACCATGACGGTGGCAGATGCAAGGTGACGAGGACGGGCACTCCCGGCGCTGGCAGATATGCCCAGAAGTCGATGCCGTGCAGGTGAACGAGATCGATCCTGTTCCGCGTGAGCGCGTGGGTGATCGCCTCCCGGTGCTTCGCATGGACCCGCTGTCGCGCAGCCGCGTCGATGAGCCCATCCGATGCCGGTACCGGGATCAGCCTGCCGGCCACCTGCGAGCCTTCGCAGGCGATGACGAGCGACTCGTGCCCGGCCATGACCAATGCGCGGTCAAGGGAACTGAGAATCTGCTCCGCACCGCCCACTGCATCCGGGCTTACGGGAGCAGATGGGAAAGCAACACTGAGGACCCTCAGCACGGTCCGAGTCCAAGAGTTTTCAGGGCCTCTCCGGCGATCAAGAACCAGTGCTCCGAGCGCATGCCCCAGTTGAACATGTCGTAATACGCGCCGCTGCCGTGGGGCGGTGCCGTGAAGTCATAGGTCGGCGCCGGACGGAACCGCTCGACATCGGTGCGGAACGGGGCAAGAACCCGGGCTTGGCTTCGATATGTTGCGAGCATCCGACGTTTGAGCGTTCGGGTGGTCCCGTCCAGGTCGCGCACTTCGCCCGGGTCGCCTCCCGGTGCGAAGAGACCTGCAATGAGCTCTCCGCTCGGCCCGCGATGGTAGGACGTGAACTCCACCAAGCGTGGAGGAGCCCCGCCATTCCGCCCGTTCAGAGCGACGGCCGCGTGCACCGCGAGGGCCACCGCGTCGTGATCGGGGTGCCCCATCTCGAAAGGATGGGTGAGCACGAGGCCGACTTCGTGCTCGCGCAGCCACCGGGCCAGGCGCAGCGCGATAGCTTCAATATTTGCCGAGGCCTGCTGATCCTGAACGTGAAAGCATTCCAGCCGCTCGGCCGAGATCCCCGCAAGGGCCATGCTCGAGACGAGCTCTGCCCGGCGCAGGGCGGCGTATTCGTCGCGATGGGAGCAGTTGGCCGCCTTCCAATCGGCCTCGTCGGCGGGAGCCCCGTCAGTGACGGTCAGGACAAGAACATCCTCCATTCTAGGGAGATGCCCACCGGCGCCGATCGTCTCGTCGTCTGGATGAGCGGCGATGACCGCGATCCGCTCTCCCGACCTCTGAAGAAGCAACGAACGCTCCGGTGCGCCGCGAACGCCGTCCCGCACCTGATCCTCCATCAACTCCCGGCCTCTGACATTGGCCCGAACGGTAATCGTGCCCGAATGCACCCAATCTCACGAGTGTTCCGAGTTCGCCGAGAGACTGGATGCATATTCGAGTTAGTACCCTGCTCCGGTTAGAAGCGAATACATGGGATACACACGTTTCGGCGGAGTACCCGAGCCCCATGTTTCTGCGAGGCCACCGGATTTGTGCCAAACGGCGCAACCGTAATCATGCGCGGATTTCGTCATGCTTCACACCGCTCCGCTCGATTATGCAATCGCTATCGAGCAGCTTTGTGGTCCCCATGCTCGCGCTTTTCGGCCGTGTCGCGCCCGACGATTTTGCTGAACATTCCATCGGGCTCATACAGGAGCGCCAATTTCCGTTTGTCGAATTCCTTGAAGAATTCATCCCAGGAAATCTCGACCAGATTGTCGTGCTCGGATTGCGGCGCCTTTGGGAACATCACCCTGATGATGCCGACATCGCCCTTCTGATGGGTTCGTTCGACTGCAGCCGGCTTTCCGCCGTGCTTCTCAGCCCATTTCCGGATGGTGTCATGATCCGTGGTCGTCTCAGCCATCGCGACCTCCAATGCCAGAACCAGATTTGGCAGGACTTACAATCGGCCCGAGCGAGTCATTCAACCTGAGGGCCGACGACAGGTTCCATCCGGCGAGCGCGAAGGTGACTGACCCGGAAGATTAGGGGCCGCTGAGCCGGGCCGAGGCGAGCGACCCGGGGGCGTTCTCCGGGTCGAGTTTGGGCGCTTCCTGCGCAGTATGGCTCCTTCCACGCTGCGGCTTCACGTCGACGGTCCGTAAGCGCCCTCCGACAACTCGGTTCCGATTCCTGTGACTGGCTCCCTAGCCAAGGTCGTCAAGCCCAAGACGATCCACGTATTCCATCCTTACGGCCCGAAAGCGAAGTGCTTCATCCTGAGGCCTCAGCCTGGATTGCTTCTCTCCACTCACGATAACAGCGAGAACGTAAAGTCGAAGCCTACAGAGTCACGCCCGATCAGCCCTCACCCTCTGCCGTCACTAGCTGCTCGCCGAACGTCCTGATCAGATCCCGCAGTTCCGGCTCATCGACGGCCTCGACGGCTTCCTCCCTGCTGAACCACCGGAGCGTGCGTTGTCCCTTCTCGGGCCAGTCCTTGCGCTGACTCTTCACCGCGAGGGGAAAGACATCCACGCGGCATGGCACGGCCGTCCCTCCCTTCAGCCGCTTTTGATAATCGTAGGATCCCAAGGGCTCCCGGCCCACCTTGCCAACGAGGCCTGCCTCCTCCAGGGCCTCCCGCGCGGCCGATGCGTGAGGCTTCTTGCCCTTCATGGGCCAGCCCTTCGGAATGACCCAGCGCTTCGTTTCGCGGGAGGTCAGGAGCATGAACTCGACCTCGCCTCCCGCCTTCCTACGGTAGGGTAGACAGGCGTACTGCAACCGGACCTTGAAGGATTTCTCACTGGAAGCAGCCATCCGTACTACTGTACCCATTCTAGATCGGCCCGATGATGGTCATGGGAGTCTCAGGAAAAAGCTCCCGCGAGAGCATAGAACACGGCGCCGATGAAAGCCGTGGCCGGGAGCGTGACGACCCAGGCCACCACGATGCGGCTCGCGACCTTCCACCGTACGGCCGAGGCCCGGCGTGCCGCCCCCACACCGACGATCGCACCCGTGATCGTGTGAGTCGTCGAAACCGGGACGCCAAGCCCGGTTGCCATGAACAAGGTGATTGCGCCACCGGTCTCCGCACAGAAACCTTGCATGGGCGTCAGGCGGGTAATCTTGGATCCCATCGTATGCACGATCCGCCACCCGCCGAAGAGGGTACCCAGCGCCATCGCGAGTTGGCAGGTGATCACGACCCAGAACGGGACGTAGAATTCGCTCCCGAGCATGCCTTGCGAGTAGAGCAGAACCGCAATGATACCCATCGTCTTTTGGGCATCGTTGCCGCCATGTCCCAGCGAATAGAGCGAGGCGGACACGAATTGGAGCGAACGGAAGAGGGTATCGACCGCGTAGGGTGTGGACTTGAGGAATAGCCATGACACGATAAAGACCAGCACGAGCGCCAGAACAAAGCCGGTCAAAGGCGACAGCACGATCGCAGCTGTAGTCTTCCCCAGGCCGGACCAGACGATTGAGTCCAGTCCGGCCTTCGCCACCCCTGCTCCGACGAGCCCGCCGATCAATGCATGCGAACTGCTCGAGGGAATGCCGGCCCACCACGTGATGACATTCCACGAGATGGCGCCCATCAATGCACCGAAGATGACACGATGGTCGACGAGATCGGGTGCAACGATGCCCGTACCGATGGTCTGAGCGACGTGAAGACCGAAGAATAGAAACGCGATGAAATTGAAGAAGGCCGCCCATCCTACCGCATATTGCGGTCGCAGCACGCGAGTCGAGACGATCGTCGCGATCGAATTCGCTGCATCATGCAAGCCGTTGAGGAAGTCGAACAGAAGGGCTACTGCGATCAGGCCGAGGAGCAGAGGAAATGTCAGGGCGGCATCCATCAGCGTGCGTCCCATGCTCTCTACACGTTCTCGATCACGATGCCGTGGACCTCATTCGCAACGTCCTCGAGCCGGTCCATCACTCGCTCGAGCCGGCTATAGAGCTCGGTACCGACGATATAGGCCATCGGGTCATTGTGGCGGTGCGCGTGAAAGAGCTTTCGTAATCCCTCGTCGTGAATATCGTCGGCGCGCCCCTCGATATGGGTGATCTCGTCCGTCAGGATTCCAAGGCGCGCGGCCTGCTTGTTGATCGAGGCGAGCAGCGGGACCGCCTCGGCCATCAGGCGAGCGGCCTGTACTATGAGATCGCCCATCTCTCGCATTTCCGGCTCGAACGATCGCACCTCGAACAGCATGATCGTCTTTGCGGTCTGGTGCATCTGGTCGATGGCATCGTCCATCGCGTTGATAAGGTCCTTGATGTCTCCTCGATCGAATGGCGTGATGAACGTACGCCGCACCGCGAGCAGGACCTCATGGGTGATCTCGTCCGCTTCGTTCTCTCTGGCCTTGATCACCTGACAGTAATGCGGAACCTCGTCACCGCCGTCGAGCAGGCTCCTGAGCGCTTCGGCGCCCGCAACGACTATCTGCGCGTGGTTGTTGAAATGGGTGAAGAAGCGCTCCTCTTTCGGCAGGAACGCTCGAAACCAGGCGACCATGAGCAGCCTCGACGGGTGGTGATGGGCTGTCGTCATACATGACAGCCTGGCGCATTCCTACCACCCTGTCGGCTTCAAAGCCCTCTCCTCCGACAGCCAATCGCTCGGGCAGCCGACCCAATGGGCCATGGACAAGTCCCACCCGGACCGGGCCGCCCTCGGAGAACCGGCCCTGGAAGAAGGGGCAAGGGCAATCACACCGCGAGGCTTACTCCAGAAGGCCCGCGGGACCGACTCGTCCCGATCGTGACATCTGACCCGGCTCATGGATCGCCTCCGGCAAACGCCCCTCTCCGCGCCGGAGTGGCCCGACAGTCAAGCCGGGCGACCAAGGACCTCCCTGCCTCGGAGCCGAAAACGGGCCGCGATCCGCATCGCCAGCGCTGTCCGGAATGGCAAGTCCTTGCGGTTCCCTGCCATCAGCACCTGCGGGCCGATCCGTCGCGCAGCTCAGCCCACGTCGATCGTGCGCTCGACGACATGCTCGAGAGGCGCGTTCTCGGCAACCAGAGTCATGCGGAGCTTGAGCTTGCCGTCCTGAACTTTTCCGTCCCGAACGACACGTTCGATCTCACGTTGCGAGGTGACGCCGACCTCTTTGAGAAACTTCCGAAGCTCGATGTTGAAGCGATCCTCATCCATTGCAGCCTCCGACTGAAGGGTCGACTCGCCGATTCGGGCATCAAGACCTCACCCTAGAGCATTGTGGCGATTGCTCAAGGAGCGTGCGCCGATGCCGACTGTGAACTGGATGCCGGCAGCCTACGTAGCTCAGGAAAGAGCCCCTTCAGGGATTCCTGGAATGGCTGCACTCCAGGGTGCGGCGGCTTCCGGTCGCTTCCTGCGCACGAGCATAAGTGCTCCCTCGCCCCGGAGATCATCCGGCACGACGAGGATGAATCGCTCCGCGAGAAGGTTGATGACCACAGCCGGTCGGTATCGCTCGATGAATTCCAGTTCCATGAGCGGCGAATGGACGGCCATCATCCGACCGAACGACTCCGCGAGGAATGGCTGAAGATGATACCCGTAGGAGTCCGAGCACAGGAGCCCTGTGGGAAGCGATGCATCCCTGCTCTCCCAGAGGGCGATATTGCCTCTGTTCGGGACACCGTTCGACCAGACCAATCGGGCTCGTGGCCGCTTTACGGAACAATGCGAATAGGCGCCCATGGCCTGCTCGAACAGTTTCGCTCCGAGGTCGCCCACTCCGGTTCTGTTGCTGAACTCGACATGATCCTCCGCGAGAATCGGAAGAACGGCACCGAGCGCTTGCATCAAGGCCTGGTAGCCGACGAACGCGCCGAACGAGCTCCAATGAGAATCGGTTTGATGTCCGACCAAACCTCTCGATTTTGCCGCCTGAAGCTCAGCCAGGGGATACACCAACGGAATGCCGGATCGTGCCTGAAGATGATCGATCAGCTGATGTATCGGCCGCACCCGCGCCGGAACGAGGCTTTCCGGGAGATATTCGGGATAGATCGCATGAGTGTCTGGCGCGATCATCTTGACATAGGCGATCCTCCTGACCCGGCAGGAGGCGCGCATGTCCAGAGTACGACGCCAGAGATCGAGAGATCCGGGTGCAAAGAGGCGCTCTCCGGCATGTTGCCGCACGACCGCATTGGAATCGTTGTGGAGGAACAACCACCCGGCCTTGCCATGGAGCACCTTGAGTTGGCCTCCGGCCAAAACCTGTTCCTGCTCAGCCATAAACCTGCCTCAAGCTCATCCGAAGCATCTGCGGATCGCAGCAGAAATCCTCATTCCCCTCGCCTCTCGTTGATGTATCGGACGAGGCTACGGGCGTCCCAATCACGGCGTGATAACGCTGATTGTGTCTCGCCGCGAGCATTCGGAAGGTTGGCCAAAGGCGTGACGGACTTACGATCTGCGTGATCGTCGCGTCTTCGGGCATGAAGATCATGTTCGAGAGCCCCGTACCGTGAACGGAGAGAAGATGTGATGCCTCGGCGAAGAGCTGCATCTGACCGCGAATGGGCATACTGTCGATTGCAAGAGTCTCGAAGCCGAATTCCTCGAGAATTGGAGAAATTTCATCTTCGTTCGCGAGGCGCCGCACCGATGCGTCGGATCGGCTGAGATAGATACGCCGCGCTCCCCCTCTGGGCGGCATGACTGGTTGGAGGGCCTCCCTGATGAGCTGGGAGCCGAAGCGCGGCCGGGTAAAATGGTCGCCCTGAAACGTGAAAGGCGATAGATAGACGAGCGTGTCAGCCTGCAGCCAGTGGCCCGTCAGCTCCGATGCTTCGACATCCAGGTCCTGCAGCAAGTCCCGTGCAAACGGCTGGCGCTGGCTCACCAGAATTTCGGGACGGTCGGGCGTCGTTATACGCCTCAGCAATCCGATCCGGGGCAGGATCGAGTTGATGAAATGAAAATACCCGATCTCGCCACCCTCACGGACGTGGACGGCCAAGGGCACTCTGATCAAGGCATCCGGCGCCGGAAGTCTCGATTCATAGACGCCGTCCGCACGCCGACTGATGCTCTGGGCGAACTGGCCCACGAAATTCTCGATCTGCCAGGGCGCGACGCTCTCGTAGATCAGGCTTCCGTCCTTCCGGAACACCACACCTGACGGGCTGACGAAGACGTCTTTCAGAACGGCGGCAAATACACGGACGGAGGTCGCTCTGCGCGTCGTCTTGAACGCACGGCAGACCTGAAGATAATTGCGATCGCTCTCTCCGAATACGGAGTCGGCTGCCGGAACGAGCCAGGTCTCCGGTTCCGCGAATGTCCAGAGGAGATCGGACGCACCGAGCGCGGGCTGGAGTCCACGCTGGCCGGTCAATGAAGCGAGAGAGCGTGATGCTTCAGGCATGACTTCTCGCGCCGTTGAGCCAACATGTTCTGATCCACCAAAAGAGCCGCCGCAGATCTGAGGGTCATGAGAGAAGATTCGGACCTAGAGAATGGTATCGCCGTCGGTGAAAATGATCCTGGCAATACCATGCAGCTCGATCGACTGGTCACCAAAGGTGACCGTGATCCGATCCGACGCGGAGTCCACCGCGATTCCGGCGCACTACTCCGCCGACCTGTCTACAAGATGTATGACGTCGTATCCGCCGCCGCCGACCACGGTATCGTTTCCATCGGACTTCCCGATCAGGATAAGGGCACAGCAAACGGCGCGCTATGACGCGCCAGTTCTGCTAACTCCAAGGATCTCCGCCAGCCCGATCGGGCGTGAGCCATCTGTTCACCTCTCCAAGCGGGGACCGGTCAAGATCTTCCAATATGCGGCCACGAACCCGAGGAAGGCCGCCACCCAGGCAAGTCCAGCGGCATGCAGCAAAAGGGTGTTCCATTGCGGCTCGAGCGCAGCGCAAACCCGCGTCAATGCTGCGAGGACCGCCAGTGCATAGATGGCCTGCGTGGACGCCGTTGCAGCGAGCGATCGCCCGGTGTGCCCGAGACTCGCGCGGGACATGACGGCAAGGGTCATGACGCCGATTGCGCCACCGGTCCAGGCGTGAATGCCGGCGCTCGCGGGTACGAGCCCCAGCGAGGATGCACCGACCAGGATGAAGCCGAGCGGAACGAAGGCATAGGCGACGTGCAGGATGAGCACGAGGCGGTCGCGCCAGGTGCGGTCCCCGGCCCAGCGCGCGAGACGCACCGCCTGGAGAACGCCCGAGGCGATCAGTGCGGCCCCGGTGATCGCCCAATCCGGGGCTACTACCCAGACCACGAGGGCTGCCCCGGCGCAGATCAGCGTGATGACGTCGAAGGTCCCGAAGGATGCGGGCAGCCGCCCCGGATTCTCGCGAGCGAGCCAGTTGCGCGTGAAGCTCGGCACGATACGGCCGCCGATCAGCATGATGAGCATGATGCTCGCGCCGATTCCGATCCGAACACCGTAATCGGCCACACCATCAACATGCGACTCCACGTGAAAGATGACATTGCCTGCAAGGAGGACAGCGACAATGACCAGAACTTTCAGGTTCCGCCAGTTCCGCCCCTTGATGATCTCGCGCGCGGTGGCAGCGGCGACGAGTGCAAGAAAAAAGAGATCGATCAGCGCCGCCGGAAACCACCCGATCCATGCCGAGGTGGTCACCGCAATGCGACCGGCAACCCAGGCCAGTACCAGAACCAGAAGCGGTCTGCCCTGGATAGGGAGGCGCCCGGTCCAGTTCGGAACCGATGTGAGCAGGAACCCGGTAATGACTGCGCTTAGATAGCCATAGAGCATCTCGTGGACGTGCCAATCCCGCGGAGTGAATACCGTCGAGATTTCGATTTCGCCGTAAAACGCAGGAAGCCAGACGAGGATTGCGAGGCCAGCATACAGCGATCCGAATAGGAAGAATGGACGAAATCCGTATGAGAGCAGCGCGGGACCTTTATAGTCCCGCAACCTGGGGATAGGCGCCATCACAGCCTCAATCGTTGGAAGTGAACAAATTCCATCTTGTTACATAGTGCTTCGATCCGACATTGGACCCTGCTGGCTCGGGATGGATGCCGGAGATCGCCATGCGAAAAACCGCACGGTCGCAGCGCCGCAGCGATACTTGTCACAACAACGAAATTGCTGAGCCCGTTGGTGTTGCCTCCCGCTCAAGGCCCGGGTTGGCGAGACGGTGCGGCTCTACTTTGGAGTGGGGGGCCCGAACTACACCTCGTCGTTCCACGTCATCGGCGAGATCTTCGATCGGGTCTACAGCATGGGCTCGCTCACGGCCGCGCCGCTGAGCGACGTCCAGACGATCACGACGCCGCCGGGCGGGGCCGCGGTGGTGGAGTTCAAGCTCGAGGTGCCGGGCCGGTATGTGCTCGTCGACCATGCCCTGAGCCGGGTCGAGCGCGGCCTGGCCGGCATCCTCGAGGTCGAGGGACCCGACCCCCGAGCGTGTTCCAGGACCCCATCCCGCAGCGCGCCGCGCAAGCTGCCGGCGGCCACTGACCCGCCCCCCTCCTCCAAGCCGCCAAGGCCTGGGCCTACGCCCGGGCTTTTTCTTCTAGCGGATCCGGGATGCGCACCCCTGGATTCGGCGATGTCTTCCGCGACATCGAAGATGACATAGGCCTGCTTGACCCGCGCCCCAGGCTGCACCGCCTACAGCCCTGCGCACCCTGGGGTGATCACGGCCGCCAGACCGCGATCGCGGCTGTGAAGCTGATCATCTCGCCGCCGTGCTCGTTCAGATCCGCGACTGAGCCTTACGGGCCGACTTCCGAGTATTTCCCGTTCTTGAATTCGTAGAGCACGTACTTCGGATCCTTTATGTCGCCCTTCTGATCGAAGGCGAGCGTGCCGAGCACCGTGTCGAAGCTGTGGCCTCTGATCGCCTCGGCAATCTTCGGCATGTCCACCGTCCCGGCTTTCTCAGCGGCGTCGGCCCAGACTTGAACTGCTGCGACTGTGTAGAGGGTGTAGCCTTCTGGTTCGAAGTTCTGAGCTTTGATGGCCTCCACCGTTTCCTTCGCGGCGGGATTCTTGCGCGGGTCAGGCCCGAAGGTGAACAGAAAACCCTCGACCGCAGGGCCAGCAATGCCCAGCAATTCGTCGGTTGCGTTGGCGTCACCCGACATGAACTGGGCGTTGAAGCCTTGGTCGCGGGCCTGGCGCAGCATGAGCCCGACCTCAGTGTGATAACCGCCGATATAAACCATGTCGGCGCCGAGCGATTTCAGGCGCGAGATGATGGCAGAGTAGTCCTTCTCGCCCGGATTATAGGCTTCGTAGAGCGCTTCCTTCACACCGAGTTTGTTGAGTTCTGCCTTGGTGGCATCGGCCAGGCCTTTGCCGTAGGGCGACCGATCGTGGAGGATCGCGATCTTCTTGTCCTTGAAGTGCTCCGCAATCCACCGGCCGGCGATCACGCCCTGGTAGTCGTCCCGCCCACAGGTGCGAAAGACGTTCTTCCAGCCTTTCGTGGCCGCGTCGTCGGTGAGTTTCGGGTTTGTGGAGGCGGGCGAGATCTGAAGGATGTCGTTCTCGTGATAAACATCCGAAGCTGGGATGGACGAGCCGGAGCAGTAGTGCCCGATGACCACCTTGGCGCCGGCCGTCGCGGCCTTGTTGGCGACGGCCACGGCCTGTTTCGGGTCGCAGGCATCGTCTCCGACCATGATCGCGATCTTCTGGCCGAGCACGCCGCCTTTGGCGTTCAGCCGATCGACGATGAATTCGGCACCACGCTTCATCTGGTCGCCGAAGATCGCGTAGGAGCCGGTCATTGGGCCATTGATGGCCATGAGAATGTCAGCCGAGGCCGGTCCGGCGAGGCCGGCGGTCAGCGACAGAGCGAGAAGGAGTCGAGGGAACAGCATGGGTCACCTCCCATGAGGCGCGGGGGATTGCGATGCGCCGCATAACCAGTAAAACGGCTTTTGATGGTTATCAATTCCGAATATTGTCCCAGCGCGCCATCGCGTGCCGATTCGCTTGGCCTGATCGGCGGGGCGCTGGCGTTGGATTTCGCCAACACCGCGAGCGGGCGCGGCAGCGACAGCCATCTTGAGCATCTGCGCGCGCCTGAACACGTCATTTTGTGGGCGGAACACGCTGGCATAGTCGACAGCCGGACGGCGCGACGGCTCATGGACAGGCTCGCCGAGAGGGATCCGGCCTTCGGGAGCTTGCTCGAAGATGCGCTTGCCTTACGCGAAGCGATTCACCGGGTCATATCGGCATTGGCCCATGGGGTTGGGCCGGCCCAAGCCGATCTCGCCGTGATCAAGGACTCCTGCGCGCGGGCGATCGCGGCTGCGGAACTCTCGCCCAATGCAGAGGGTTTCCGCTGGACCTGGCCGATCGACCCGCCGCGGCCCGACATATTGCTCGGTCCGGTGGCCCTCTCCGCCACGGGGCTCTTACGGGAGAGTGATTTGTCGCGGATCAAGCAATGCGCCGGCGAGCATTGCGGATGGGTTTTTTTCGACCTCACCAAGAACAAGAGCCGGCGCTGGTGCGAGATGTCGGTCTGCGGCAACCGGGCAAAGGCGAGGCGCTTTGCCCGGAGGATGAGATCGGGCAACGGTGATCGTTAGCACGGGCAGACCTTCATCGGATCATCTCCGCCGAAGATATGGGGAGGTAGTCTCATGCCCACGGCACGGCACTTCCGGCACATCGCACTGTCGCTCGATGGGACGACAGAAGCGCCGCATTTCGAGCGCGTGGCGTTCAAGGTTGCGCGCATCTATGCCACGCTCGCGCCGGATGGCCTGACCGCCAACCTCAAACTCTCCCGCGATGAGCAAGAACCCAAATCCGTTGCCGTTATTTCTGCTTCGAGGGGGAAGGCGCTTCCAGGATCTTCGCCACGGCATCCACGTCGGCGACCACCGGGCGCCGCCGACGTCGCCTGATCTGGCGCTGTGCCTCCCAGGCCTGAAGAGTCCGGCTGGCCGTATGCAGCGTGCAGCCGATCAGATCGACCAGATCCTGGCGGCTGACCGGGAACGGAATTTCGCCGCCACCCGGGCCTTGACCACCAAACTTGTCGACGCGCCTGAGGGTCGTGCGCGCCAGCCTTTGCTCGACAGGCTCGTTCGACAAATCCCTGACTCTGCTTTCCATCTCACGCAGGCGCACCTCGAGATCGCGGATGACGTTCAGTGCTATGGGTGGATGTCCGGTGACGACGTCTTGAATGAGTTGTGATGGCCATTGCAGTTCGACACTGTCGGTGACGGACACGGCGTCCACCGGATAGCTCCCGTTCAGCAGGGCAGGACTACCGAAGATCTCGCCAGGAATAACGTGCTTGATGATGACTCGCGCACCGTCGGGCGTGGTCTGGACCAGCCGGGCGGCGCCCGACACGAGGACATGCACCGCTTGCGCGGGACTTCCTTCCGTGAAGATCACTTCGTCAGCTTGGAGGATGCGCCGCTCCGCCTGCTCGAGGAGGCTCCCGGCAAACTCGGGGTCCAGGCCCGCAAGCAAGCCTATCGCCGCGTCGCCGGACATGGGTCGCGCCAAATCAGCAACTGTCGGTAGAACTCCGACAGTATATTCATGAGTGACATCGCTCAAAAAGAGAACAATCCAGTAACCCGCTCATTGGCGCCGTGCAGAGCCTCAAGCGTAGCTTGTCGCTCAGCGGACGGTGGGCTGCTTTGTTGCATATCAAATCGGATTGCGCCCGGCGCCTCATTCCGCTGGCCCAACGGACACCTCGACCCGCATGACCGCGTCGCTCGCGGGAATGGATAACCACGTTGAGGAGATCCTTGGCCGAGCCCGGGCGCTCAGTCGCGACGTGTAGTTGCGAAAGCTATCGCCGGAAGCGACAAAGGTCATCGACCTGACCGCTCGGTGCGTACCTCGGATAAGGAAGTTCCAGCACATGACATACGAGACATTCCAACCCGTTGATGCTGCCGTCGTGCCTCGATTCGCCGGCCTGCCGACCTTCATGCGGCTTCCGTACGTCCCGTCGGCGGCCGGTCTCGATATCGCGCTCGTGGGCATTCCGTGGGACGGCGGCACCACGAACCGGGCCGGCGCGCGGCACGGCCCGCGCGAGATCCGCAACCAGTCCACGCTCATGCGGCGCGTACATCACGTCTCGGGCCTCGCGCCCTTTTCCCTCGCGCGCATCGCCGATGTCGGGGACGTTTCGGTGAACCCGATCGATCTGAAGGATACCCTGGCGCGCATCGAGGCTGGCATCGCCGAGATCATGGGTCACGGTGCCGTGCCCTTGATCGCCGGCGGCGACCATCTGACGACCCTTCCCGTCCTGCGCGCCCTCGCTCGCCGCGAGCCGGTCGGCATGATCCATTTCGACGCGCATTCCGACACCAACGACACCTATTTCGGCGACAACAGGTATACCCACGGCACGCCCTTCCGCCGGGCCATCGAGGAGGGTGTGCTCGAACCCAGGCGGGTGGTCCAGATTGGCATTCGCGGCTCCATCTATGATCCCGGCGAGCACGACTGGGCGCGCGGCCAGGGCATCCGGGTCATCTACATCGAGGAATTCCTGGATCGGGGCCCCGTCCAGGTGATGGCCGAGGCACGGTCGATCGTGGGCGCAGGCCCGACCTACGTCTCGTTCGACATCGACAGCATCGATCCCTCCATGGCGCCCGGCACGGGAACGCCCGAGATCGGCGGCTTCAGCACGCGCGAGGCGCAACAGATGGTGCGACTGATCGATGGCGTGCGGATTGTCGGGGCCGACGTGGTCGAGGTCGCGCCGCCCTTCGACGTCGGCGGCATGACGGCCCTCGCCGGCGCGACCATGATGTTTGAGCTGACCTGCCTCATCGCCAAGCAGGTCGCCGCCGCACGCGAGGCAAGCGCACAGAGTTGATCACGAACCGTGCGATGCAAAGGCACGCACCATGCTGCGCGGCAGTGTCAGTTGAGATCGCATGTCTCATTCTGTCTCTCCGCACGCCGCGCGGTCGCTGCGCGGCGTGCGTGGTCGACGCCGGATATCCCTGGCTCTCGGTTAGCCGCGGATGATCGGCATCGGGTCGCTCACCCGCAAGGTTTTATCCAGGGCTTGGTCATTCGATCGATTGCGGTTCATGCGCATCTCCTTCAAAGTCACATCCTCACTCGTCACGACATGGAAGACGGCCGGGTGAACATTTGGTCGTTCACCGCCCGGACCCCCGGCGTGTTCTCCGCTGCAACGTGCAGCGCTGCCCGCTCCTCCCCCGAAGACACGAGCCCCCAGAGGTTTACGTCGCCCTTGTGCACCGTGACGCTGATGAGCTTCGGCCCTGACAGGATCCCCCCGATGCGCGCCTCGAGGTCCTTGCGGACAGCCTCGTCCGACCTCGGTCCCGGATCCCGAGGCACGCTCAGGCGTGCCAGCGCCCTGACGAGGTCGCTGCGACTGACAACCCCGATGACGTGGTCGCCCGCGACAGCCGGCAGCCATCGAAGACGCCGTTTCCCGAGAGCTCGCGCGAGCTCGTGCAATGGTGTGTCGGCGGTGGTGGTAACCGGGCGGGCTGTCATCACGTGGCGGGCGCGCCGACCGTGCGACCTGACATAGTCCACAGCCGCTGTGCTGGCATCCCGGAAAACCTTGCGCCACCAGGATCCATCCTCATCGGTGCCGAGTTCGACCCGGCGTATCAGGTCGGCCTCGCTCACCACTCCTAACAGGCGTCCTTTGGAATCGGTGACCGGCACGGCGCGAATGCGCTTCTCGAGCAGCGTGTTCGCGATCTCATGAATGGGGGTGTCCGGCAATACCGAGACCACTTCGCGGGTCATGATATCGGCAACGGTGGCGGGAGGCGCTCCGGCCGACCTCGCTGGGATATGGATGGAGCGCTGCGGCTCTAAGCGCACGACTTCCGCCGTATCCAACTCCATTCGTGCGGCCTCCTCCAAGGCCTTCCTGCGCATGCCCCATGGCCACAGGGAGATGCGGTCACGGACGGGATAATTGGCGTTAGCGGCAGTGAGGAGGAGGTGCGGCGAGAAAGGGGTGAATGGTCGGCGGTAGTCAGCGTTCAATCTGTTCTCCTTCAAAACGGCATGGATCGCTGCGAAGCACGAGGCTTCCGTCGCGTGCGCGTCGGGTGTGGATTTCGGGATGGAGTAGGTCATGAACCCCGAAGGGCGGATTGGCGCGCTAGGCGAGCCGGCCTCCGGGGGCTAATAGCCTGCGGGAAGACGCCCCGTGCGGGGTCCCATAAATTGATGCAGCGTGTTCATGACCTCCTTAAGGTATGTAGAAGCTGCGCAAAAACAAGCTTGGGCGGGCGCACATGATCCTGCGGAGACCTGGGTCCCAGCGCTCTCGCTCGGAGTCGGACCCGTTCAGCATATCTCCCGCGAAGGATCGGCCGCTGCATATCCGTCACTGGTGCGGATATTCGATGTTGACGCAGAGTGACCGTCGTTCCGCAGCAGCGGAGACAACGTGCTCCTCACCGCATTCAGGGCAAGCCTTTGCAGTCCTTGAAAATTCGGCGACATGATCCCATGCTGAAGATGCTACGTTCAGGTTATCGCACAACATTCGCCTGACTGACCGCGCCACGCGCCTCAAGTCAGGCGCGTAATCCCGGGCGCATGACGCCTGTCTTGCGCTTTGGGAACATCGCACTACTCGGTTCAACTTCGTAAGCGCGCGGACGAATTCTTTGCGATGTGCTTGTGATCCCCAAGAACCGGGCCGAGCGATCCGATGCTCGGGTGATGATGCCTATCAAGAAAGGCGCCATGCGCGAAAACCACGACATCCCGACGATCTCAACCGACTATGCCCGCCTTGCTGGGATCGCCACCTCCAGAACGCCATACCGGAGGATGGCGACTCCGGCCGGATTTCGGTGCTGTCCCCCCTCGGGGCAGCGCTGATCGGCATGGCGGCGGGACAGTCGGTGCGGTGGCACAGCGCCACTGGCGAGGAGCGATGGCTCAGGGTGCTCGACATCGACAGTCAGCCGGAAAGGAGGATACGGTTATGAACGAGTTCCGATCACGGCAGATGGACATCGAAGACGCACTGCTTCTGCTCAAGGTCGCCACGGTGGGCCTTGCCGCGTCCGCGGTCCTGATGCTGGCGGACGGCAAGGTGCAGGAGACCTACCGGGCTGCGACAACCGCCATGGCCTTCCTGTATGGCCCGTGAGCTGCACCGGAGCCTTGCGAATGCAACGGTGTGCGGCCGGAGACAAGTCGGATGGGCCGGCGAGAGTGCAGGACAGGCATTTGGCTCGCTTCTGAGCGCCGACTCGCCCTCGGAGGCGGATAGATAGATCTGCGGAAGGTACGAGCGAGTCCGCCTGGGTGACATCTTCGACGACCTGAGGCGACCGGCGGCGTTCGACAGACAGGATGCAGGTTTGCTGAGGGATTGGATTCGGGCCGCGCGAAAGACAATCCGCAATATGCGTTCTGCGGAAGAGTGATCATGCCATTTGCGGCAGGACGTCCCGTCATCACGGTCGACAGTGCAGGTGTCGACCTGGGCGACGTGCTGCGGATATAGCCCCGTGAGGCAATCGTGCAGGTGTACGAGAGCTCCCAGAGTGAGGAGCGCACAGGCTCGTGAAGGGCCCGCTGTCGGTGTCCCTTGGGCTGGCAGGCTTCGCGTAAGCGGCTGTCTAAAAGCTGCCTCTGCCGATCAGGCTGAGATAGATGCAAGTTGGGCGTCCGTCGCCTTCCTGACATCCATTGGTGCAAGGCGGAGCTGGAGACCGCGTTGCCCACCGTTCACGTAGACATACGGCTCGGTAGCCGCACTCTCCTCGATCACGGTCGGGAGCTTGCGCTTCTGCCCGAAGGGACTGACGCCGCCCACCTTGTAGCCCGTCAGTCGCTCCGCATCGGCGACTGGCAGCATCCCGGCGCTCTTCCCGCCGAAGATCGCGGCCAACTTCTTCATGCTGACTTCCCGGTCCGAAGGCACGATCAAGCAGACGGGCTTTCCATCCACCTGGGCGATCAGCGTCTTCAGGACCCGATGAGGAGATTCTCCGATCGCTTCGGCGGCCTGGAGGCCCACACGGTCAGCGTCGGAATCGTATGCATAGGTGAGGATCTCGAAGTCGATCCCCCGGCTACGCAGCGCCAGCGTTGCAGGGGTTGTCCGTGCCATGATGATCCATTCTCCGGAGTCGGGTCCCTTTTTTAGCCCTGCAACCCGAAGCGATGCGCAATTGTCGAGTGCAGAATAAGCACCATGTTCTCAAGGCTTATATGCCCTTTGTTGAGCATGTGGGTGAAGCATGACAGCAGGCGACCGTGCCGCTATTAACTCCGCATCCGCCTGAGCGTCCATGGCTCGACCTGCCGGATCCTCTCACGTTCGATCAGGGGCTTGCCCCAATGGCGGCTCTATCTTTCCGCGGCGGAGATAGCGGCTCTGGGGCGTACTCTTATGGCGACGCTACTAATCTCCGACGACCGCGCAGCCGCGTCGACGACGATCCGGTCATCAACACCAGGCTTGCTCCATTCTCTCTTCTCCACCCGGAACGTAGAGGTAATCTGAAGACTGCGAGCGGCGTTGGCGCAAGGAACCTGCCAGCTGCGGGTGGGCGTCGCAGGGACGGCGATCCTCCGGAAGTCGATTACGTTATCCTGAGCGAAGCAGCCGGCATGTACTCGACAGCCCGAATGCACCGACTCCCTCACGCACCCAAACGGGCCTGCCTCACGTCTCGAGATACCCAAGCGTCGCCCGTCATACCTTGAGGTCGTTGAAACAAGTGTTCCTCCCCGCAGCCAGAGGGTTCTCATGAGCCTCGGATCCCGGCTCTCTTCGGCTCCGAAGCTGCGGAAGCCCAGAGGGTCCTTTCGTCTTGTCGTTCTCTCCATCTTACTTGGAGCTGCGGTGGGCGTTGGCGTGGCAGCGGTGCAGCAATTCGTGGTCTTCGCGCAGCGTGCGACTCTCGGTTTCGCAGCGGAGCAACGGATCGCCCTGCCGGACCGTGCTTCCGCTCTGCGAATCGCGCTTGCCCTGTGCTGCGCCGCGGTGCTCGTGACCGTCCTCTCCGAGATGATCTCTCGCTGGAAGACCAGGGATCCCCTCGACGCAGTGGAAGCCAATGCCCTGAATGGCGGGACCATGAGCTGGTACGACGCAGTTGCCGTCGTCCTCCCGATCCTGGCTTCCGTGTCGTTCGGGGCCTCGGTCGGAATCGAGGCGGCTGTCACTCAGCTCGGGGCCGTTCTGGCGAGCAGACTGGGCCGCAGGCTCAAGAAGCCGCGCTCCGACCTCCGGCTTCTGGTCGGGGCCGGCGCGGCAGCGGCGATCGCAGCGGCCTACCGGGCGCCGATCGCCGGCATGTTCTACGCATTCGAGATCGTCCTGGGGAGCTACTCCAAGCGCGCCCTGGCGCCGATCGGGCTCGCTGCCATCTCGGCTGTCCTCACAATCTGGCTGCTCATCGGACCCGCGAAGCCGTTCAACCTCGTGCTGCGTGGCAGCCCAGTCTGGTCCGACTACTCGGTTGCCGTGCTGATCGGGGCCGTGGCGGCACTCGCCGGCATCGCCATCATGCTTCTCGTCACGGCGCTCGAGCGGGTTCTCAAAGGTCTGTTCGCCGATGAGATCCTGCGCCGGATCACGGCAGGTCTTCTGCTCACGCTCCTGTCCGTCCGTTTCCCCGCCGTCCTGGGCAGCGGCCATGCTGCCGTCGAGCATGCCGTCAATGGGGACATTGCCGGGCGGCATGCACTTGGATTGCTGGGGGCCAAGGCGCTTGGCTCTGCGGCGAGCCTCGGCGCGGGCTTCCGCGGCGGTCTGTTCAGCGCCTCGCTGTTGATGGGGGCGCTTCTCGGGCAGGTGATCGCATGGACGCTTGATGCCGTGCCTGGGGCCCCGCAGGTCCAAATCGAGCTTTGCGCCGTGATTGGCATGGCGTCAGTTGCCGCCAGCGTGATCGGCAGCCCGCTTGCGATGATCTTTCTGGTCCTGGAGACGACCGGCGACTACGAGGCGACGGTCGTCGTCGCGATTGCGGCGCTTACGGCCTCGTTCCTGACCGATCGCCTGTTCGGTTATTCCTTCGCGACATGGCGGTTCCAGCAGCGCGGGCTCGCCATCGAAGGCGGACACGACGTGTCGCGCCTGCGTGCGACGGCCATCTCCGAGATCATCAAGCCGCCCAAGCGGTCGATAGCTGTCACGGCGGACCTCGATGACGTGCTGCGGGCGACGTCGACCGCCGGCGGGAGGGGCACGGCCGTCTACGGCCTCGACGGCGCCTTCGTGGGCCTTATCGACCCTCGCCTGGTCGAGGCGGTCGAGACGGAGGAAGCGCGCCTTCCGATCGTGGCTGCAGAGCTGGTCTATGAGACCACCCCTCCGATCACTTCACTAAGCTCCCTGGCCGATGTTCTTGACGTGTTCCAGAACGACGACCGCCCGACGCTCGCCGTCATTGACCCGGCCGACAGCCATACGCTGGTTGGCTGCGTCCGGGCGCGGGACGCCTTTGCACTCGCGTCGACCGTGCTTGATGCGCAACGGCGGGAGGACCTTGGGGTGAGCGGCGCGAGCTGACGAGCCCGGATCAGTCCGGCGTGGACGGGCGCGAGTTAAGACAGGCCGAAGACCACGTCTAACGGGATAAGTACGAACCTGGAGGGAGCCCATTCTGCGAGTTCGCGCGTGCACTCCCGATGCTCTCCCCGCGTCGGAGCGACGCCCTGCCCATGTTCTTGGCGCTCGGCTGCCAGCGAACCGCTCCAGCATCCAGGTCACTCCGCTATCGAACCTTCACCGTAACCCGCTGCTCCTTATCGAGTTCACGGAATGCGTTCCCATCATCGCGGAACTCAGGAATGTCCGCGATCTGGGCCTCGTTCAAGTCGCGCAGCACGATCCTGTCGTTCTGAACGACGATATCCTCGAGAGGAACGGCGATCTCTTTGGCCCCGAACCCCAGAAAGCCGCCTTGTCTCACGATGAGAAATTGCTTCGCCTCGGAGGTGTTTTCCATGACCGTGCCGCTGCCGATCTCCTTGCCGTCGGCAGTCAGGATTTTCATGCCATTGAGAGACACGACGCTCAGCTGCCATGTGGGCTGAGCCGGGCTGGGCGCTGCCGGAGGAGTCGCGCTCGGAGCGACGACGGCATTCGTGGTCCCTGGTCCGGACGGTTCTGATGTTTCCGGTGTTGCGGTTGCACTCGATGCAGGCGTTTGGGCGGGTGGTGTCTGGGCATGGGCCAAGGACAGGTGCGAATCCGCGATGTTTCCGGCCAGTAGGGCCACGCCCAAAGCGATTCTCCGCTTCATGGCGGCTTCTCCTTCAGTTCGTTGCATCTCGACCGCGAATGCCTCCTCCGCTCCACGGTCCATTTCGGCCCTTTACACCAAGAGCCAATCGATGGCGGGAATGGTCTCAGCGTGAAGGTCCCGATGTAGATCACTGCTTCGCTGCAAACGAGGTCTCACCCGATGAGTCTGACCGGCAAAGGGGCGCCGATATGGCCGATTCGAAGCAATGCTCGCCTTTGGCTGCAGCGCCGGATGGCAATGCAGGGCGTGGTGATCAGCCGAGATGAGCAAGCGTGCTGCGCTCTGACGGTGCCGCGACCTCTCGGACCGATCAGCGATTCTGGGAGAAATCATACGGCTCGGGCGCCGGCGGTTGCGGGCCGGGCATCAGCTCGACCGTGACCTTCGCCCCGCCACCGTTATTCCCGTAGAAGCATGTGACGAGCGGTCCGAATGGGACCGCCGTGATCGCGTCGTTGAGGTAGAGGAAGAGTTCCCCGGTCGCGGCCGCCTGGAACTGGGATACGAAGCTCCTCCGGATGGCCTTGCGCGTCTGAATGTCCCGGATCAGGGTAGGGTCCGGGGCGGGTGTCCCCTCGCAGAGCGAGGAAGTAGCCTGCCACGGAAGTTCGGCGTCGCCGGCCAGTTCCGGGGCCGTGGCGCCATCGCTCGCCTGTAGCGCCCACTCCACGTCGCCCCGGTTGCCGATCCGCGCGATCGGCTGGAACCAGTCGGCTGTCCACCAGCGGCGGAGCGGCAGCCCGGCAAGGTAGCGCAGGGAGTTGTCCCGGAAGCCCATGATATCGGCGACCTTTGGACCGTCGAGATACGGTTCGGCCATTTCGACCCAGACCGTGTAGAGGCGTCCCTTGACGAGGTAGATCCCGGTGCCCCAGCAGGGATTGCTGGTGCGGAACCCCTCCGCGAGGTTCGCGACGCCCTCCTTGGGATGGCGCAGGAGGTTCTCCGGCGCGGTTTCCGGGCACACACCGCCCGTGCCCGATCGATAGCTGACTACCGTGCGACCAACGAGAACCGCCGCGAATCCGACGAGCACAATGAGCGTCGCCGCCGGCACGATGATGCGCGATGTCAGATAGTGCAGAAGCCCCGCCAGCTGCGACTTCCTCAGCCGGCGGGCCAAGGTGTCGAAGGGACCCGGCTCTGCCGGCGCTCGCCCGTGGTCCTGCCCGGATGTCTCCAGATGCGGCCGCTTCCTGAAGAACCAGGCGCACCAGGCACTGTCGGCAATACGGTCGCGAAGGTTGCTGTTCAGGCGATAAAGGCTGATCACCGCGACGATGATCGCGAACGAGGCGACCGGCTGGGCCACGAGGGCTCCGACCCACCCCTTCGCATAGCTTGGAATCAGGCCGCCGAACATCGTGGACAGGTCGTTGAGGTTCGAGCTGAGTCCATCGCGGGCATCGTCCAGCTTTCTCTGAGCCAGGGCCGCAAGGTCCTCGAGTCCGACTATGGAAGCGAGGCCGCGTAGAGCGGTGGCGATGCCATCACTCAACCACGGCGCGGTCACCGGAAGCGCGATGAGGACGAGACCTCCTGCGAGCAGGGCAAAGTACCCTGCTCTCCGCCACCAGATGAGGTCGCGTGTCAGTTCGACGAAGGCGTTGTCCGGTGCATTCAGTTGCCGGACAGCCTCGATCGCCTGGGCCTCGGCGGCCGGACCTCCCGGCGCCGGAGGCGCGCTTTTCCGATACGCTTCGGCCTCGAAGCCCGCGATCGGATATCTACTGCCGTCCGGCATCAGAACATGGACGCTCTCCGGGAGTGTCAGGGGCGCGTAGTTGCCGGTGCCGAACACCATCTTCTCGGCAACCGAATGGTGGATGACGGGCGGGCCGCCGCTCTCGACGCCCGATCGGACAGGCCTCGGATCGTAGCGGTAAAACACGGCAAGGCCCGTCCGCGAATCGTGGATCGGTGCGAGCGGTGAGGCCTGCGCACGGAAGGCATCCGCCGTGCCCGGCAGGAAACGCAACCCGCTGTCCGGCCCGGCTGCGGTTGCAGCAATCTCGTCGATCATCCACGTCAAGGGCAGGTAAGATAGCCCGTCATCCGGATATCCACCGCCGACGTCGGAGTGAACGCCCGCGAACCAGACCTCCTGGATGCGCGCTTCTCCGGCCCGAGGCAACTCAGCCGTCATGTCGAACCGAACGGGATGGAACGTCGTGCGTTCGTCATCCAAGGCGAGGGCGTGCCGGGCGAAATCCACCCTGTCGCTGAGGACCCGGTTGCGGAACGATATTGGCCAGATCACCCGGTCGATTGCCCACCGCATCTCCTCGACCGGGACACCGTAGGCCTCGACCGTATCGAAGAGACCGGCGAACCTGATGCGGACAGTCCGCCGGGGGGCGTCCATGGCTGCCCGGACCGAAGCATAGCTCCTGTGGCCGGAGATGAATCGAGCGATCGCCAGAATGGCGTCGCGAATCGCACGGGCGATCAGGATCGTCGGGAAGCTGTTGCGCCAGGTCACCTGCTTGGCGCGGTATGCCCGCCAGGCCGCCCTGGCGTTGCGCTTCATCTCTGCACGCGAGACCGGGGCTCCATCAATCTGCGTGGGGACGAGTCCTTGGCTCGCGATCAGGCCGATCAGTGTGCGAATCGTGAAGGCGCCGCGGCTGAAGCCGAACATGTAGACCTTGGCCTCCGGGTGCCAGTTCCAGCACAGGAAGCGATACAGCTTTCGGACGTTCGACGGCACGCCGATGCCCGTTGCTGCATCGAGCACGGCAAAAGGCCTGAATCCGGAGGTCCCCACGCCTTGGATGTAAACCGCAACCTGGTCCGGATCCTTCAGATCGAGGGCGGTATACAGCCGCCAGATGTTTGACTCCCGGTTCCGGAACGCATTGCCGGTTCCATCCGCCAGGATGACGATCTTCCTGATGCGCTCACGCTTGTCCACGGAGGTCCCCGTACGGCGTCCCACGGCAATCCAGCGGTACTTGCGCTCTGAATCGGCCGACGGATGCTCAGCCTACACCTCGGTACGGTGCTGGGGCGTGAGGATCAACACTGCACGCGCCGGTCTTCGGCAGGGGCTTGGCCGCGACTCACCGGATCCGTCGCGCAGATGGCAAGTACGCTCCGCCAGCCCATGGCAACCGAACTCTGATGGGCATTCAGAGATCTTTTACACTTCCGTGACCTTGCCGTCGGCCAGCGACTCACGATACCGGGGCGGAGCCCCAGACTCTGCCCTCTCCAGTATAGCGAAGTATCGACTTGGTGCTTCAGAGTATCGTCATGGCACCCACGAGGTTATCCTCAGGCTTGTCTCGGCGGCGTGTAAGCTTTCCTGAAAACCTCCTGTCCCGTTGCCTTGACTCATTCAGGCGCGTGGTGAGTCTCTCGCCTCCAGTTCGGTTCACGAGAATCGGTGTCGAGGAGAAAACGTGCCTGCTTCCGGATAAGTAACCCAAAACGACAACGGCCCCCCAAGCGCCAACTTGGGAGGCCGATGTTCTGTTGGCCCTGAGAGGACCGGTGTGTCGCAACCCCTTCCTCCCATGCCCGACAGACTGCGTCAAGCGAGAAACCCCGTTTCTCGCAACGGTTCTGTTTGTCCTGACGCGGCACCTACGAGGAAGGTGCGTTCGTGTTCGCGCAGCTGTTGGACGCCGTCGGGCAATGCCCGATTCCGGCGCTGGATGAGTTTGTTCAAAAACGGGTCTATTCGGCCTGGGGACAGGCCCTGATTACTGACGAGCAGCTTCAGGCCATCTGCGAGGCCGCCCACGAGCGGCGAAACAGACGACGCGCCTGGGCCCAAGCCCAACAGGGAATCGCAGCAAAAGCTCACCGGATTGCACGGCACATCAAGCTCGAGCCGAGGGTGCCGGGCACGAATGACCTGCCGGCCCTGACCAGGAGCATTCTCCCTGCTCGACAGCAGCCATCCATGCCACGGGCCGATACCGGTGCCCTGACCCGTCGCCGCAAGACGGTATCGAGCGGGGCCATGCCGCCGCAGGTCGCCGCCCTGTTCTCCGAAGCGGAGCGCGCTGCCATGAGCGTCATCGCTCATGACGTGCGCCGCTCGAGAGCCTGCGAGATGACAGTCCCGGAGATCGCGAGCCGGGCCGGCGTCAGCGAGCGGACGGTTCGCTACGCACTCGCCAAGGCACGGCGAAGCGAGCTGATCTCCGTCCAGGAGCGCCGCCGAGCATTTCTCCCGAACCTCCCGAACCGGGTGACGATTGTCAGCCGTGAGTGGCGGTCCTGGCTCTCACCGAGAAAGCCGTCCGGTGGCGGCAAGGACGTGCAGGGCACGGATAAGTTTTCAAGATTCAATTCAATTGGTGAAGGGAACGCTCATCGGCTGGTCGATCCTGCTCGGATGAGTTGCCGTTCGGACGGTACGACGGAGATCACGAGATCGGAGACGGAGCCGGCGGAGGTCGTGGCAGAACGCAGGACCGACAGGGTTCAAATCGAGTCGTGCGCAAGGTTTCGGGTTATCGATTCGGCACATGGACGATCGCAGCCGCAAGCTGACAGTCTTCTCTCTCGATCGAGCATGCGGGAACGCGCATTCGCTGAGTCCCGGACCGACAGCATGCGTCGTGCGGAGAAAGAATTGGTCCAACACGTTGCCCCGGCTCGACATCCTTGCCAGCGGATCGAACCTCTGCACGTCGCTCGCATGTCTCATCGTTCCGGAGGTCTGCCCATCGGAAATGAGGCATCCATATCTCGTCCGGGACGCGACACCGGCGCACTTATGACTGGAGGAGCAATGTTCTGCCAATGGAAGCGGATCTGGTCCGGGCTGGCATTCGGCCTGGCGATCTGGGCCGGTCCTGTGTCGGCGCAGGACATCTGTGTTCCCCGACAGGCCGAGAACCGCTCCTATACGGTTTGCACCATCGATCTCAGACGCTACGCAATCCGCCTCTTCTGGAAGGGGGCCGACGGCGAGGTACTCGGCCCGTTCAATCGTCTCCGTTCTTCGCCAGAAGGATCGAGGCTCGTGTTCGCGATGAATGCCGGCATGTACCACGAAGACCGGTCGCCAGTCGGCCTCTACGTGGAGAATGGCCGTGAGATCCAGAAGGCCAACACGGCCAATGGTCCCGGCAACTTCCACCTGAAGCCGAATGGCGTGTTCTTCGTCTCAGGCCGGACAGCAGGCGTTCTCGAAACCAGTCGCTATCTCGAGCAGCGGCCGAGGGCCGATTACGCCACGCAATCCGGCCCGATGCTGGTGATCAACGGCCGCATCCACCCGAAATTCTCCAGGAACGGAACCTCGCGAAAAATCCGCAACGGCGTTGGCATTCGGGACAAGCACACGGCCGTATTTGCCATCTCGGATGAGCCCGTCACGTTCGCCGAGTTCGCGCGCCTGTTCAAAGAGGAACTAGGCTGTGCGAACGCCCTGTTTCTGGATGGGAGCGTTTCGAGCCTCTATGCCCCGGAGCTCGGGCGGGCGGATGGCTTGCTGCCCATGGGCCCCATTATCGGTGCCCTCCCCTATCGCTGACGGGATGGAGCTTTGCTGAACGCTCGCCCTGCCTCGAATTCATCCAACTCTCTCGGGCTGCCGACGACCAGGAATCAGCTCGGGCTGGGTTGGCGTCGTCTCCTCCGAGGCCTGTCGCTTTCCCTGTGCGATCCGATAGGCATCGGCATCCGAGAGGGCGGCAGGTGGCTCATCCCCGAACACGCTCCGCCCTCCGAGGGAATGCGATTTCTCCCGCTCTTCAGCAATCAGTTCCTCAACGGTTGGCCCGAAGGCCTGGTGCTCCAGGAGTCGGGCTTGCTCGTCGAGGCGCTTGAGAGCGGATAGCTCCTCATCGCGTCCGAGCTTCGCCTTCTGGACTGCCGATTTCAGCACCTGGATGGTCTGGTCGTAGACGCGCAACGGCACCGGGAAGGGGTGCCGGTCCTTCCCGCCGTGGGCGAACGAGAAGCGCGCGGGATCACTGAAGCGGTAGGGTGCGCCATGAACGACCTCGGCTACCATGGCCAAAGCCTGGACGGTGCGCGCGCCCACCCCGGGCGTGAGGAGCAGATCCGCGTAATCCGAGGGTCCCCGATCGGCTGCCGCGGCAAGGGTCCCATGCAGCCGGCGCACTACCACATCGCTCGGGCGGACATCGTGGTGAGCCGGCATGACAAGGTGGGGCAGCAATGGTTGCTCGGTTCCTGCGCGCTCCCCATCACTGGCTCGGAGCGCCAGCAGCTTGCGGGCGATCCCGTCCGGACCGAGAGACCCCAGCACCTCGATCTGCTTCTGGCGCGACGTATGTGCCCGGTGATCCGTGAGATTGACGATCTCGCCCTGCTCGGGCCCCTCGATGGCGGCATGAGGCTCGTCCACGAAGCTCTTCAGACCTTCGGAGAGCCAGTGATAGCGCCGTGCCTGCCTGCGATCTCCGTTCATACCCTGCTGCACGACGACCCACTTGCCATTATTCGTGACGATGAAGCCATGCAGATAAAGATCGAACCCGTCCTGCACGGCAGCGCTGTCGACCTTGGCGACCAGCCGGCTGGCACCGGCGAGCCCTGGCCCGTCGATCCCGACCCGCTCGCCGATTGCGATCAGCTCGTTCGGTGTCTGCCGGGACTGCTTGCCGCGCCCGCCGCAGACGTGGATGCCGAGTTCGTGGGACAGTGGCGTCAGTCCGCGTTTCAGCGCACCGATGACGCTCGTGGTGATGCCGGAGAAATGCCAGTCCATACCCATGACGGCTCCGAAGGACTGGAACCAGAACGGGTGCGCCAATCGCCGCAGGAACTCATCCTGGCCATAGTGATGCACGATGGATTCGCTGATCACGGCGCCCAACCGTGTCATCCGGTCCGCAAGCCATTTCGGGACATAGCCGCCGTGCAGCGGCAGATCCGCGCTTCCCGCCCGTTGAGCCATCGACCAGACATCCTTACTTTGGCTCACCGCATAACGCGCGATCAGCAGGATGCCCAGGGTCCAGGGCTCCCATCTGCCGCCCTTACATCGCCTGCGGGGCGGGCTATCACCAGGATCGCTGCTGATCCACTCAGCCCCGGGCAGGTGGCGAAGCATTTCGGCCTGCCACTCGCAGAGTGCACAAGATACCTGCTGAGGGAGATTAAAGGCTTTCAGCCATGGATCGGTCACGAGACGCTGGACCATGGGCTGTCGGAACGCTGCTCACGGAGGGGCGTTGGCCCGCTTTGCGGGAACAGAGATGACAAAGAACCCTTGGATGAGCCTGTGGCTGAGTGCAGCGAACACCTGGGCTGGTGCTGCCCGGGGCTTCTGGATGGCAGAGACGCATCGTCAGCAGAAAGCCATGCTGACTGCGATGACGAAGCCGAAGACGGGCCCCAAGGCCAAGCCTCGATCCTCAAAGAAGCCCGCCACAAACGGCCGGAGGAAATCTCCGCGTTGAAGCTGTGACGATGCTGCTGGGCGCCGTCGACGTTTTTGTGGGTATTTTTGGTATGGATCTCGGTACGCCTCATCGAGTCTGGCGTACCAGGTTTCTGGTCGGTGATCGACGTCCTAGACGCCCTGACCGGGTCCAATCCCTGCCGTCTGACAGCAAGGGTTGGATCCAGGCCGCGTGGGCAGATTGAATGCTAAGTCTGTTCGGATGCGCATCAGTTCAGGAGTTCAGCATGAGCTTTGAGTGGGATGAGCCACGAATGGAACTGCTGAAGTCTCTCTGGGTCTCTGGTGAGACCGCCCGCACGATTGCCGAGCGGCTCGGTGGGGGCATCACCCGAAATGCAGTGATTGGAAAGGCTCACCGCCTGGGACTCACCGGAAAGCACGGCAGCAAACGCGCGGCTTCCAGACGGACGCGGATATCGACTTCGAAGCCAGGGAGCCGGCGGCCCCAGAGAAAACCTCGGCCAAAGAGCCACGCACGCTGATCATAAGGCACTCGGCCCGAGCGTCAGGAGGTAGAGCAGAATCGGGCGACAGGTGTCACAGGAGAGGCTCGCTCTTGCTGCAAACGAGGACCGGCCCGCTGGCAGCGAGAGCGAGCGGCAGGAGTTCAACCGTTCGGCCCGATGACCAATGTGCTGAAGGACGGTGACATGCATCCGCTGCGGCTCGGATGCGCAGGCGACACGCCACTAGCGAATGATGACTTGGCAATCCACTCAGCCGGGACGCACCGGAATGGTGGCCCGAGTGAATCTTGGCTCAACGATCATCGACCTAGATGAATCAGTGAGCTGCCTCGGGCCGAAGCAACGACGCGTACTGCATCGGAATGGCCAACTCCCACGTGCCTTGTGCGAGAACGTGGTTCGTCAGCACGCGCCACCGACGCGACTGACTTTCCAGGTCATAACACGACCGCTCGTCGATACATCGAGCCACTCGCAGATTGCCGCTAAATCGCAAATTGTCTCGCCGGCGCCTGTGACGACTACAGGGGAGTGCCGAAAGGTATGGTCGAACCAAAAGCGATTGTTCGAGTGCACCCAATTACCTGCCGCGTAATCGACAGCAGACAATTATCCCATCATCTTTTGAACAGGCCGAAACCAGGAGATTTCCTCATGACGGCGATCCAACCGATCCCACTCCCTCGCGACGCCTTCTTGGCTGAGGCGCTCGCCAGCGGCGCAACGGGTTTCCCAGCTTACGCGGGAGCCAAACGGCTGACTGATGTCCTCGACTTGCCCGAACGACTCCCAGGGTCTCCAGGACAGAAACTCAGAATGCCGACCCTCAATCGGCCAGCTCACGCCTGATCATCAGATCCCGCTCGACTGTCGGGCGGAAGTTCTCCAATCCTTTGGGAGAGCGACATGCCGTTCCATCCGTCTCCCTATCTCCGCCAAGGGCTCCTGTCGAACGCGACCACGAACATCGGCCTGAGCCTCTTCATGATGCTCGCAGCCGGCCTGCTGACTCGTCAACTTGGGCTGCCTTCGCCTCTGCTCATCATCGCGGGTGTTACCCACTTGAGCTTGGGCCTTGTGCTCGGGACGCTAGCGCTTCGCCAGAGCGTGTCGCGCGCTCACGTTCGAGCGGTGATCGGCTTCAACATCGTTTGGGCTCTGGCCAGTATTCTCGTCGTTGCCCACCTGCCGAGCGCAACGCGGCCAGGCCTGGCGCTTGTCCTCGCTCAGGCTGGTTGTGCCTTGATGTATGCAGCGCTCCAACAGATCGGCTTGCAGCGGTCGTCAATGCAGCCGACGTAGGTTCGCGAAACGGTAACACAAGCCAGCTCGTCGCTGCTCAGGAGCCCTGCCCGGGGATGAGAAGGATTTTCCCGAAGTGCTGGTTCGCCCGCATGTAGGCGAGCGCCTCCGTGACCTTGTCGAGCGGGAACGTGCGGTCGATCGGAACGCGCAGTTCCCCAGACGTCACCTCCTCCCAGAGATCGGCACGCATCTTGCGGTTGATCTCCCGCACCTCCTCGATCGAACGTGTCCGAAACGTCACGCCGATGTAGCTGATACGCTTGAGAGCATGCAGGTCGTAGTCGAACTCGCCCTTGACCCCGCCAAGGCGCCCGACATTGACGATGCGCCCCAGGACTGCCGCCGCTCTCATGTTGGCGTTCGCAACAGGGGCGGAGACTTGGTCGATGATGACGTCCACGCCCCTGCCGCCCGTTGCCTCGCGCACCTGATCGGTCCAGCTCGGATCCCCGGTGTCGAGCGCGAGGGTTGCTCCGAACTCGGAAAGACGAGCGCGCCGATCCGGATTGGTCGAGGTCCCGATCACGATGGCCGCGCCGCACCGCCTGGCGATCTGCAGTCCCATCAGCCCGACACCGGAGCTGGCCCCCTGGATCAGGATGCTTTCGCCGGGCTGCAGGCGTGCATTGGTGACGATTGCATCGTGCATCGTCTGCAACGCGATGGGCAGTGTGGTTGCGGTCTCGAAGGACATGCCCGCCGGAATCGGCGCGGCGCGCCCATAGTCGGTCACTGCGTATTCCGCGTAGCCGCTGCTTCCGGAACACATCACTCGGTCTCCCGGGCGCAGCCCCTGTACCTCGGCTCCGACTTCAGCAATCTCACCGGCCCATTCGAGACCCGGGGTGGTACCAGGGCCGCCGATCGCGCCATGTTGATGACCGGCCGCAACGGCGAGATCCGCGCGGTTGAGCGAGGCGGCGCGAACCCTCACGAGGATCTCGTTGGCCTTCGGGCTGGGCGCCGGAACCTCCCTCACCTCGAGCCCGCCATCAGTCACCACAGCCGCCTTCATACCGCCCTCCCCTTCATCATCACCAATGTCCTGTCACGAGCGCCCGAAGGATGTCGCGTGTCAGGAGAAGCGAGATACTGCTCACTTATCGATCGCCGGTGATCCGGTCCATCTGGGTTTTCGTCACGTGCGCGGTTCCGGCATAGGAATGTCCCCAACCTTCTTCGGGACATGATAGCCCCGCTGAACAGCCGGCCGATGTGCAATCACCTCGTACCAACGCCTCACGTTTGGAAAGTCATCGAGATCGATCGTCTGCCACTCGAACCGGGAGATCCACGGCCAGATCGCGATGTCGGCAATGGAATACGTGTCGGCTACGAACTCACGGTCGGCGAGCCGGCGATCAAGAACGCCGTAGAGGCGCTGCGCCTCCTTCAGGAACCGCTCCTCCGCGTAGGGTGCGGCCCCTTTGTTGAAGCGGGCAAAGTGATGGACCTGGCCCAGCATCGGGCCGACCCCGCCCATTTGCCACATCAGCCATTCGATCACGCGATAGCGGGGCTCGCCCTCACGCGGGAGCAGCTGTCCAGTCTTGTCGGCGAGGTAGAGCATGATCGCCCCGGATTCCATTAGGCTGATCCCAGTTTCATGATCCACGATAGCCGGGATCTTGTTGTTCGGGCTGATGGCCAGGAAACCGGGCTGGAATTGCTCGTCCTTGGTGATGTCGATGGCGTGAGCCGTGTAGGGCAACCCCAGCTCCTCGAGGAGGATCGAGGCCTTCCGCCCGTTCGGAGTCGTCCATGTATAGAGATCGATCACAGGTCATCTCCTGCCAAAGGGAATCCTGACTTGTCACAGGTTGCGCCGGGCGGCCATCCGAAATCGACGAGAGTGCAAACACTCTTTCCGGCTCCTGGTTCAGCCCTCGGCATCGGAGGTTCGAGCGCCTGGGCTCGCACTTGTCTGTCTCGGGCTCGATCAAGTTCCGACTGCGCAGCACGGAAAGGGCAATTGCGACCGCAATGTCGCCAGTCGACCACCGGGGCCTTGGCGGTAAACACGTGCGCCTTTGCTCAGTTGGGCCGGAATCCGCATTGTTCGGACTTGTGGGATTTGGCAATTGGCAGGGAGTAGTTTGGATGCGTCAGTTCATCAGCACCGCTTGGAAGGTTCGCCCGAGCAACAGAATCACGATGGCTTTGCGATGAAGACCCTCCTGCTCGTGTATCATTCCCTGACGGGAGGCACGCGCCAGATGGCCGAGGCGGCGGCTCGGGGAGGGCAGGCCCAATCGGACGTGCAAGTGCGGCTCCTGCTGGCCGTGAAGGCTCAGCCCGCGGACGTGCTCGCAGCGGACGGCTACATCTTCGCGACACCGGAGTGCCTGGCAGCCATGGCCGGTCTGATGAAAGACTTCTTCGACCGGACCTATTACCCGGTCCTGGAGCGGCTCAACGGCCGGCCCTACGCTATTCTGGTCTGTGCTGGCAGCGACGGCCAGAATGCGGCGCGGCAGATCGAGCGGATTGCAACCGGCTGGCGCCTGCGGACCATCGCCGAGCCGATCATCGTGTGCACTCACGCCCAAACCCCGGAAGCGATCTTCGCCCCGAAGGTGATCTCCCCTGATGACCTTGCCCGCTGCGAGGAACTCGGGGCAGCGCTCGCCACTGGTCTGGCGATGGGTATCTTCTGATCGGTCTGGACAACTGAGAAATTACAGGCGGGAGTGCATCTACCACCAATATCTCGATGTGATTGTTGCCGCTCGGTGCCGATCAGCGTCCAAACACCCTTGGGGGCATAGCTTCCGTGATGCGTAGCGCGCGCAGTAGGTGCGCCCTCACCAGCTCTTCTGCCTTGCAGCCGTCCTCGTTGAGAATCGCTCGCGCGATGGCACGATGCTCTTCCAAGGATGCCGCAATGTTCTCAGCCCTGAGGGTCCCGACCAGTTGATACATGAGCAGCGGAAGCCGCAGCTGGCGCGTCAATCGCAGCAACTGCTCGTTGCCACTTGCCGCAACCATCGCGTCATGAAAGTGATGGTTCTCCTCGAGATAGTCGGGTCCGGGGGCGCGGGGGCCATCCTGCCAGATTGGCTGGACATTCTCCATAAAGCGCGATCGCATGTCCGGATCCGCCATAGCCTCCGCGGCAAGACGCGCTGCGAGTGTTTCGAGTCCGATACGAATCTGAAATAGCTCTCGCATTTCCCGCAGCGAAAGGCGCCGGACCAGCGCGCCCCGATTCGGAACAATCTCGAGCAGGCCTTCGGCCGACAGACGGCGAAAGGCCTCTCGTAAGGGTCCACGACTCACCCCGAGATCACGAGTGAGATCGGCCTCGATCAAGCGCTGGCCGGGAGCATAACGGCCTTGAAGAACACCGCTGCGGAGATGTTCCAGCACGTAGTCGACCGTTCCTCCCCGCGCCGGTCCGCTATCGACCACCTGCGACACCGACGGACGGCTGTGCAGTGACTCGTTAAGCGAGGGCATGGATGCGAGCCTGTTTGCGTATCGTCATGACACCCGTTGACAACTCATTGTCGGCTTATATTGTCCTACAATAATAACTGGCAAGCGCCACAGACCGCGACAATGAGGAAACGCCTTTCAGCCCGCTCTCGCTCGGCTGACGCGCGCCTGCCGCGCTGGGTTCCCTCTGCTCACCGTCCGCGGCGCATGAGTGGAGAAGTACCATGTTGATTGGGAAACCTGGTCCGGCAGTAAGCGGGATGTGCACGTCCGATCCTCACAGGATCGAGATCCGCGGCAGAGATCTCACCCAGGAGATCATGGGGCATTACGGTTTCACCGACTTCTTCTTCTTCCTCGTGACCGGCAAGAAGCCTACCGAAGACCAGCGGTTCTTCCTCGATCTGCTGCTGATCGCCATTGCGGAGCATGGACTCACGCCGACGGCTCAAGCCGCACGGATGACGCTCGCGGCAGCGCCAGACAGCCTCCAGGGAGCGGTCGCCGCAGGTATCCTGGGCTGCGGGACGGTGGTTCTGGGCACCGCGGAACTCTGTGCCAAGGTCCTCGCCGAGGCTGCGGCCCGCGTCGAGGCGGGCGAGGATCCCGATCAGGTTATCGCCGATATAGCCGGCACGACCCGGCGCCAGGGCGGGAAAATGCCGGGCTTCGGCCACCCCATCCACCATCCCGTGGATCCCCGGGCTGAGCGCATTCTGGCTCTCGCGGAAGAACGGGGCGTGGCTGGACGTCACGTCGATCTGCTGAAGAGGCTGCGCCCGGCCGTAGCGACGGCATGGGGCAAGCCGTTGCCCCTCAACGTCTCGGGTCCGATAGCAGCCGTGCTCATGGACCTGGATTTTCCACCCACGATGATCAAGGCCGTTCCGATCCTTGCCCGCACGGCCGGCATCCTGGGCCATCTCGCCGAGGAGCAAAGACGCCCGCTGGGCTTCCTCCTCGCCCACTACGCCGAGGAAGCCATCGCCTACGACCCTGCCGGTTGAGCGAAAGATCAGCACGATGCTTTACGAGCCCGAGATCGAGACACTGCCCTGGTCAGAGCAGCGCCGGCATGACGACCCGCTCTACCGCGAGCAGATCCGTTACCTCTTTGCCCAGTCACGCTTCTTCTGCGAGAAGCTAAAGGCAAGTGGGTTCGAAACACCCGAGTCCGTCGGCGGCCTCGATGAGATTGGGAATTTGCCGCTCACCGAGAAGGACGAGCTCCGCCGGAGCCGGAGCGAGGCAGATCCGATCGGCAGTCACCTGGCAGCTCCGCTTGACGACGTCGTTCGGATCTTCTCGACCAGCGGCACCACCGGGATTCCCAGCTATATCCCGCTGACGGCGGGTGATCTTGACAACTGGATCCGGACTTCCTGCCGAAGCTATGGTGCATCCGGGCTCGTTCCCCGCCAGCGGATCGTCACGACCTACAATGCAGGGCCCTTCGTTGCAGGCGCGGCACTCGATGCCTTTCCGAGGCTCGGCCTCTGTCATATCCCGGTAGGCACGGGCAACACCGAGCGGCTGCTTGCTGCCATCAAGCTGTTGAAGCCGCAGGTGATGGCATGCACGCCGTCCTACGCCTTGCACCTCGCCGAGATCGGACAGGCACGCGGCCTCAATCTGCAGGACAGCAGTTTCGAGCGCATCATGGTGGCTGGCGAGCCCGGCGGGGGCGAACCGGCTATGCGCGAGAAACTCGAAGATGCATGGAATGCGCAGGTTACCGAGGCCATGGGCATCGGTGACATCTCCGTCTCGCTGTGGGGCGAGTGCGAAGAGCAGCAGGGAATGCACTTTTCCGGACGCGGGTTCGTTCATTTCGAGCTCATCGATCCGGATACGGGCGAGCAGGTGCCGATCAGCAATGGCGCCAGAGGTGAGCTTGTGCTGACCCATTTGAGGCACCGTGGCGCGCCGTTGCTGCGCTTCCGCACCCGTGATCACGTCGTGATCTGGACCGAGCCCTGCCGTTGCGGCCGAACCGCACCCCGCGTCCGCTGCATCGGGCGAACCGACGACATGCTCATCGTGCGGGGCGTGAACGTGTTCCCGTCAGCCATACGCGAAGTGGTCAACCGTTTTGCGCCTGCCGTCGGCGGTGTCGTATCCGTGCGGCCGTCCGCGAAAGGGGTCAAGCAATCTCCGCCGCTGAAGGTCGTGGTTGAACTCGCAGAAGACGCTGCCCCCTCGGACGACCTTCGCAATCGGATCGAGAACGACATTCGAGCGACCCTGGTGGTCACCACTGCCGTCCACTTGGTTCCGCCCGGAACGCTGCCGCGCAGCGAATACAAGTCGAAGCTGCTGGACTTCTCCGAAGCCAAGGAGGCGCTCGGTGACTGAGCCGTCTCCCACGATTGGGGAGCAGCGATGACTGCCGCCTCGGTTGCACAGGCCGTCCTGCTCTCTCTCACGATCGCCGGTCTCTACGCCGCGGTAGCTGCCGGTTTGACCCTGACGGTCGGGGTTACCCGTATCATCAACTTCGCCCATGGCGAGTTCGTGATGCTGGGCGCTTTCCTCACCTATTGGCTCCATACCCGTTACGGAGTGTCGCCCTGGCTCGGCATGGCTGCATCCGGCATCGCGCTCGGCCTGTTTTCGATGCTGGTCTATCGTGCCTTCCTGGCGCGTGTGCTCAAGGAAGACGAGCACAATCAATTGCTTGCTACCCTTGGCCTCTCGATCCTGCTTCTGAACATCGCGGTGATCTTGTGGTCGCCCGATCCGCGGGTCATGCAGGCTGCTCCCCTGCTTCCCTCACTGCAACTCGGCGAGGTGACAATTCCGGGCAACAACATCGTCGTGGCGCTGGTCGGCCTTCTTCTCTTCCTGGCGATGCTGGGGATCAAGAACTACACCCGCTACGGCACACAGATGCGGTTCGCCAGCGACGATCCTGAACTTGCCACGCATGCCGGCATCAATGTCGACCGGGTATTCGAACTATCGTTTGTCATCGGTGGCGTCGCAGCCGGGATCTCGGGCGGGCTCGTCGCACTCATTCTCTATGTGCAGCCGACGGTCGGAATCGACCTCGTCATCCGCGCCTTCGCAATCATTGCGCTCGGTGGCTTGGGCAACATCCCGGGCGCGCTGATCGGCGCCGCGATCCTTGCGCTTGCGGAGGGGCTGACCAGCACCTTCGTCCCGCAGGGAGGGAGTTGGGGCTTCGGCGTCGCATTCCTGATCCTGCTGATCGTCCTGATCGTGCGCCCGAGCGGTCTCTTCGGAAAACAGGTGCACGCATGATTGCACGATCTGCCGCCAGAATAGGTCTCTACATCGCGATCGCGGCACCATTGGCGCTGATCGCGGTCTCGGACCGGCCCTTTCTGGTGCAGGTTGCGATCGGCGTCGCGATTTCGGCCATTCTTGCTCTCGCCTGGGATATCCTGTCCCGTACGGGACAGGTCTCGCTCGGGCACGCAGCGTTCTTTGGAATCGGCGGCTACGGGTCGGCGCTGCTGACGCCGATCCTGGGATCCGTGCTCGGCTGGGTGGCGGGCATTCTGCTCTGCGGAGCGGTGGCCATTCTCCTCGGTGCCGTGACCTTGCGGCTGCGACGCCTCTATTTCACGATCGCAACTCTGTCCTTCAGCCTGTCCATTCAGGTCTTGATTCTCGTGACGCCGGGCCTGACGGGTGGTTCGACTGGCATCATGCCGCCTGTCATCGCAGGGGGATCGCCCTCGCTTCAACTCCTGTTCATCACGGCGTGCCTCGTCGCAGCCGCGGTTGTCAGTGACGTATTTCTCGGATCACGATTTCGGCCGGCGTTCTTCATGATCCGGAACAATCCCGATCTCGCAGCGGCTTCGGGCGTGCCGGTGACAAGGCTCAAGATCCTGGCCTTCGCGGTCTCGGGCATGATCGCTGGTCTCGCGGGCGCCTGTTATTGCGGCCTCTATGGCTACGTGATTCCCGAGGATGTATTCACCATAAACTGGAACGTGCTTCCTCTGGCCGTGACCGTCTTGGGCGGCATGGATACGACGCTGGGGCCGATCATCGGCGCGGTCGTGCTGCGGGCCCTGGAAGAAGTGGCCCGTCATTTCGTCGGAGGGGTTGGCTACCAAGTCGTATATGGTGCCGTGATCATCCTGTTCATCGTCGGCATGCCAAAAGGCCTCGTGGGATTTGCCCAGTCGCTAAAACGCCGTGCGGTGCCCGAACCATCCTCGGCCAAACCGAGGCTCGTATCATGACGGCGCTGCACATCGACGGGTGCACGGTGGCCTTTGGAGGTTTGAGAGCCATCGATGACGTCACCCTCGTCGTGCCAGGAAACACGATCACTGCGCTGATCGGACCGAATGGCTCGGGCAAAAGCACTTTCGTCAATATGGTCTCCGGCCAGATCCCACCCTCACGGGGCAGGATCCTCCTCCATAGCGAGCCCATCACCGGGATGCGTTCGGACCAGATCGTGCATCGCGGGCTGGCGCGAACCTACCAGGTCCCGAAGGTGCCGAAGGAGTTGACGATCGGAGAGGTGATCTCGGTCCCATTGCTCTACGCCAGGTCTGATCGTGCGCTGCCCGGGGGGCTCCGGACCGCAGCAGATGTGGCCCGCTATTGCGGGTTGCGACCGCCTGTCAGCACCCCCTGCGGCCGCCTCTCGGTCTCGGATCTTCGGCGCGTCGAGATTGCTCGTGCGCTCGCCTGTCGGCCGAACGTTCTTCTCTTGGACGAGTCGATGGCCGGACTCAGTCTGGAAGACGCCAACCAGGTGATGGGACTGGTCCGGGAGATTAATTCATCGGGCGTAACAGTGGTGGTGATCGAGCACGTGATGCGCATCATTGCCCGGCTCTGCGGCCATGCAATCGTCCTGAATCAAGGACGTCTCCTCGCGCAAGGATCCCCACGGCAGGTCCTGACTGATCCCGGCGTCCGCGAGGCCTATCTGGGAAAGGGCTTCACCCTGTGAACAAATTCCAGGCTCGGATCGAGATGGCCGGCTACGGCGATCTAGTGGTTCTCCCACACCTCGAATTCGAGGTCTCCGGCGGTGAACTCCTCGTTCTCCTTGGACCGAATGGAGCCGGAAAGACGACCTCCCTGCGGGCCTTGGTAGGGAGTGCCGATGCGGTTCAACGAACGATCAGGCTCGATGGCCGGGATCTCTCGGGGCTATCGGCCTGGGAACTCGCGCGATCGGGGCTTGCCTTCGTACCCGACGGTGCACGCTGCTTCAGCAATGCCACCGTAGAGGAGAATCTCCGCGGCGCTTTCGAAGCGCTTCGGCCGCGCGGTGCACACGCCGAGCGCCAGCGCCTCTTCGAGCTCGTCTTCGATCTCTTTCCCATTCTGCGCGAGCGTCTTGGGCAACTAGCCGGCTCGATGAGCGGAGGGCAGCGCCAGATGCTGGCGGTCGCACGTGGGCTGATGATCGAGCCGAAGGTTCTCGTGCTCGATGAGCCTTCTGCCGGGCTCGCTCCCAAGCTCGTCGAGGAGCTCTTTGAGGCACTTGGGCGGATCAAGGCCACGAGCGGCTGTGCGATTGTCATGGCAGAGCAGAATTTTGCGGCTGCAATGAGCATAGCAGATACCTGTCTGGTCCTCGATGAAGGCCACGTGGCGCTGGCCGGGCCTATCGCGGAGGTGCGTCACAACGAGCGGCTGAGAGTTGCGTATCTGGGCATGTGAACCGCTCCGGGCGGCACAGAGCAAAGGTCCGTCAGAACGGCGGGCCGGTCATGAAGGGAGGAGTGATCATGTGGAAGAGCATCAAGCGCATTCTTGCCACAACGGTCGTGGCGGGAGCCGCAGCTGTAGCGCCAGTCATGGCGCAGCAGGCGCCGATCAGGATCGGCGTGCCCCTGCCGCTGACTGGGCCGCTGGCCGGAGGTGGCAATCAGATCCTGTGGGGTATTCAATACGCAGCCGACGAGGTGAACGAGGCAGGCGGTCTCTTCGGACGTAAGATCGAGCTTCTCATCGAAGATACAAAGGGCGAACCCAACACCTCTGCAACTGTCGCGGCGAAACTTGCCAGCCAGGATAAGGCCGACGCGTTCGTTGGCGGCTTCGGCAGCACCTCCGATTTTGCACTGCTTGGCGCACTGCAGCGTTATGAACCCATCTTCGTTCATCCCGGCTCGTCTTCCGTCCGGCTGGAGGAAACCTACGGTAAGAACGATTGGTACTACCACGTCTATATTTGGGATTATCACCGCCAGAAGGCGGCGGTGAATTTCTTCAAGAGCATTCCAGGCGTGAAAACTCTGGCCATCGCTTACGAAGACAAGCTTTACGGGACCGACGGTTCCAAGTTCACACAGCAATACGCAAAGGAAGCCGGGTTGGAAATCGTGATGAACGAGCCCTTCCGGGCCGGCACGCCGGACTTCTCGCCGATCCTGAATCGCGTGAAGGGTCTCGACCCGGATATCCTGTTCATCATCGGCTATTCTGGCGACAATCTGCAGATCGCTCGGCAGGCACAACAGCTTGGGATCAAGCCAAAGCTGCTGGTCACCCAAGGAGCCGGGGAGAAGCGTTCCGATTATGGCCCTGCAGGCGACAACGTCGTCGTCGTGGACCTTTGGTCCGCGAAGCAGAAAACTCCCGGCCTCGCGGAGTGGGTAAAGAAGGCGGAGGCAAAGCGTGGCGGCGAAGTCGTATCTTCGGCCGTCCAGGGCTACGTCGCGATGCAGACCCTGATGGATGCCGCAAAAGCGGCGGGCTCTTGGGATCGGAACAAGATTCTCACGAATCTATCATCGATGACCTTTGATACTCCCTATGGGAAGGTCGCTTACACGCCATCGGAAATGGGTGGAAAGCACCAACTCATTACTGAAAAAAGCATGATCGCTGTCCAGTACAAGCCTGATGGCGGGCAAGAGGTGGTGTGGCCTGCGGAAAAGGCTACCGGTCAGATCACTTATCCGGCTCGCTAGAACCGCTTCTAGAGTACCCGGCGGTCGCTTCGGCAGCCGGGTACTCCAGAAGTGCACGGTGATCCTGCGCCTACCGGCTCGATCGTGGCTACAGACGGCTGCATCAAGCTTCAGCCCCAAGAGACCGACCTATGCGAAGGTTGGCTGGATCTCCCGCCTGACGATCTCGGCGCCGAGAACCATAGCGCGCATCTTTCCGACGGCGACATCCCTGGGCAGATACTTCATCCCGCAATCCGGTGCGACGATAATCCGTTCCGGGTCCACATAGGGAAGAGCACGGCGAATTCGAGCCGCAATCCTATCAGGAGACTCGACATTCATGTCCGATAGATCGATCACGCCGAGCAGGATCGTCTTATCACCCAGATCCTTGAGCACCGAGCAGTCGAGGTCGGACTGGGCCGTCTCGATTGAGACCTGGCGGCAGGAACAGCCCTTCAGTTGTCGAAGGAAAGAGTAGCCGCTTGGCCGCTCATGAATGATGGCAGCGTAGCCGAAACAGATATGGACGACGGTAGGCCCGGCGATATCGTCGAGTGCACGGTTAAGTGCTTCGAGCCCGTATTCCTCCGCCTTTTGCGGGCGCGCCTGCATGTACGGTTCGTCGATCTGGACATAGTCTGCGCCGGCGTCGAAGAGATCCCGGATTTCCTCATTTACAGCCGCCGCATAGTCCATCGCAGCTTCGGCTTCAGTCCTGTAGAAGTCATTCTGCGCCTGCTGGCTCATGGTAAAGGGGCCGGGAACAGTGATCTTTACTTTTCGCGTGGTGTGGCTCTTCAGAAACTTCAAGTCGTCGATCTCGACCGGACGCATTCGACGAATTTTCCGGACGATCCGTGGCACGGGATTGGGATGGCCCGAGCGGTCCAGCGCTGTCCCGGGATTGTCGACGTCGATCCCTTCAAGCGCTGTCGCGAACCGGTTCGAGTAGCTTTCTCGCCTGATCTCGCCATCCGTGATGATGTCGAGGCCAGCCTCTTCCTGAGCCTTGATCGCGATGATCGTAGCATCGTTCTGAGCCTCGGTCAGGAACGGCTCAGGAATGCGCCATAGTTCTCTTGCACGCACCCGCGGTGGAAAACGTCCGGCCAGCTTTGCTCTGTCAATCAGCCACTCGGGCTGCGGATAGCTACCGACAAGCGTCGTTGGAAAAAGCATCAGGTCCCTCCCTTTAGCCCCAGTTTCACAAGTGGCTGGGATGCATCGGGGCTCTGAACGAGCCAACGTTGTTGTGCGGCAACAACTTGTCTCATCCCGGAGAAACTCCCCGATGCCGACGCAGTGTAGTGCAGGTTTGTTCGGTTTTGCACCTATCACGGGCCGCCTTCATTGCAGCCTTATTGGACGGGAGCTTGATCCCTCTGGATGCCGACGCGCTTCTGCTCGGCGCTACCGATTGCACCGTCCATCGCATCGGGCGCTTTGCCACCCGCTTTGCGAACAGTCGCTGGACGGAACAACTGATCGAGCATGCAGTAGTAGGCCACATCGACCGGCCGGCATTCGGGCTTGCGCTCGGCCATGAGGATCTCGTCGAGGATGAACTCCGGCACGCTTCCCTCCAGGACCCTCAGTTACTCGGTAGCAAACTGAACTAAACCGGGCTTGTCGGACTGTATAGGAACACTACTCCCCTGCTCTACCGGTCCTGCTCCCGTAAGCTCTCTGGAGATCTACGGTCGCGACTCGACGGTCCGGACCATGTAGCGTGCCATTCCGTAGCTCTCGAGCTTTTCGGCCAAGTCCAAATCGTCGACGGGACGAAAACCGCAGCGCTGCCAGAATGGCGTAGATCCGCTGACCGCGACGAGAGATGCATTCGGGAGCCCTACTGCCCGCGCGTGGTCGATCAGCATTCCGACGACTTTAGCCGCAACCCCGAGGCCGCGCGCATCGGGCAGCAGGGCAAGATCATGAATGTAGTAGGTTCCCGGTCTGGCCGGGATTGCTCCGATCTTCGTGTTCAGGTCGGGCGGTTGCAGCAGGACCCACGGATGGCTGATTACATAGCCTTGCGGTTTGCCTCCGCATTCAAGCATCAGGCACCCCTCGGGATAGAGCTGAAGACGTTCGGCGAAGATTTCCGGATCTTCCGGATGATTCCGGTGCACGACGGCTGCGATTTCGCAGACCATCGGAAGATCGCGAGGGGACATCCTTCGCCATTCGCCCTTCGCGCGGGCATGGGATTTCTTGAGCATGGAGAAATTCCTGCATCGGCACGGCTCTACAACGGGCATCATCGCCACAGGAGCGCGTCTCTTCGAACTCGGGTGATCTGTCGTGGTCGGCCAGGCGCCCTTCCGGCGGGTGCGCCTAGAGCCCGGCCAGCCTCATCCCACCTTAATGACCCGCAGCGCTGCCAGCGCTCGGCGCAGGCTTCCGGACGAGCGGCAGCGCGCAGGCAAGGGCCAGGAAAAGGAAGGTGAGGAGATAGAAGACATCCGCGAAGGACATCACCATTGCCTCGCGCCTGACGATGTCCGACAGGGTCTTCAAGGCGGCCAATCCTGCTTCCGAGCCGAGCTCCTGCAGTTTCGAGGTGAGGCCCGCAATCGTCTCGTCTACCGAGGATCGGCTCCAGGTCAGGCTCTCCCGCAGGCGCGCGAAGTGCAGGTCGAAGCGATTGTCCAGGATCGTGTTGATGACGGCAAGGCCAACCGCGCCACCGAGATTGCGTGTCAGGTTGTAGAGGCCCGATGCATTCTTGACACGGTCCGGCGGGAGCGTGCCAAGCGCGATATTGTTGATCGGCACCATGCAGATCATCAGCGACACGCCACGGAAGACTTGCGGAAGGAAGAGTTCCCAGAAGTCCCAGTCCTTCGTCAGGCCGGTGACCAGCCAGGTGCCGATCGCGAAGCCGACGAATCCGAGTCCCATCATGATGCGGGGATCGAGCTTGCGTGACAAAAAGCCGGCGACGGGTGCCATGAAGAACATACAGATGCCCGTCACGAACATCGTCTCTCCGATCTGCAGGGCCGAGTAGCCCCGCACCCGCGCGAGATACAACGGATAGAGATAGGTCAGGCCATAGAGGCCGATGCCCATCACGAAGCTGAAGGCCGATCCCGCGGCGAAGTTCCGGTCCCTGAAGGAACGCAGGTCGACGATCGGGTGTCGCGCCGTGAACGCACGATAGAAGAAGGCTACCGCAGACACCCCGCACAGGATCGCAAGCGTCAGCACGATGTTGTCCTGGAACCAGTCGTTCGACGGTCCCTCTTCGAGCACGTATTCGAGTGAGCCGAGGAAGACCGCCATGAACCCGAGCCCGGTCCAATCGAAGGTCTTGCCGAGGCTGAAATCGGGCTCGTCGAAATCGACGAGAAGATAGGTGGAAATAACCACGACGATGCCCGGCACGATGTTTACGAGGAACAGCCAGTGCCAGGAGAAGAGATCGGTGAGATAGCCGCCGACCGTCGGCCCGATGGTCGGCGCGAGCGTCGCGACGAGACCGATCATCGGCGACACGATGGAGCGCTTCTCTGGAGGAAAGACGGTATAGGCAGCCGCGAACACCGTGGGGATCATGCCGCCGCCGATGAAGCCCTGCAGCGCGCGCCAAACGATCATTTCCTCGATGGAAGAGGACGTGGCGCACATCGCGCTCATGGCCGTGAAGCCGGCAGCGGAGATCACGAACATCCAGCGGGTCGACAGGATGCGCGAGAGCGTGCCCGAGAGCGGGATCATGATCACTTCCGCAATGAGATAGCTCGTCTGCACCCACGAGATCTCATCCGCGGAGGCGGACAGGCCGGCCTGGATTTCGGCAAGCGAGGCGGACACGATCTGGATGTCGAGGATGGCCATGAACATCCCGAACACCATGCAGATAAACGCCACCATCCGGCGCCGGTCGAGCGGCGCGGAGCGGGTCGGCGCCGATCGGGCGTCAATGCCTGGGTTGGCAGCTGAAGCGGCCATAATTGTTCATCCTGTCATTCCGGTATGCATCCTGTCCGGGAAGGCTCCCGCCCGGATGTCTCGGAAGATGCGCGGGCCGCTTCCGTCTCCACGGAAGCAGCCCGGATCGGGTTCGTCCTACATGCTTGGGCCGATTACCCGTTTCGTTGAGCGATCCTCGTCGCCGGACGATCACGCCGGTCGACGCTCACCACCACGGAGAGACCGGGACGCAGGATGCCCTCGTCCGCCACCTTCGGATCGACCGCGATCCGTACCGGGACGCGCTGGACGATCTTCGTGAAGTTGCCTGTCGCGTTCTCGGCCGGCAGGAGGCTGAATACCGAGCCGGACGCCGGCGAGATGCTTTCGACCGATCCCGTGATGTCGCGATCCGGGTAGGCATCGACCTCGATATGCACCTTCTGCCCTGGGTGCAGGGCGGCGAGCTGGGTTTCCTTGAAGTTTGCGTCCACGTGCACCGTAGCGAGCGGCACGATGGCTGCAAGGCGGGCGCCGGGCTGCACGTAGGTGCCGACCTCGACCGCCTTGTTCCCGACGACGCCGTCGACGGGCGCACGGATTTCCGTGAACGAGAGATCCCGCTCGGCCTTCGCGACGGCTGTCTGCAACTCGGAGGCGACGCGCTCTGCTTCCGTCCGCTGTGCCGAGAGGACGTCCACGTTCGCCTTTGCGGCCGCGAGAGCGGCTTCTGCGCTTTTTACCGCGGCTTCCGTGCGATCCCGATCCGCTTTGGCCTGGTCGAAACGCGCACGACTCGCAAAGTCGGACTGAGCAAGCTGCTGCTGACGCGCGAAGTCGCTGGCCGCGCGTTCGGCGTCCGCGCGGCTGGCCTCGATCTGAGCAGCAGCCTGCGCAACCGCCGATTGCGCAGCCTCGATCTGGCGTCCGATGCGAGCGATCGTGCTCTGTTGGGTCGCGAGCTTGTCCTGCGCCGACCGGAGGGCGAGGCGATAGTCGCCGTCATCGATCTTGGCAATGAGATCACCGGCCTTGACGCTCTGGTTGCTCGTCACCGCCACGTCGGTCACGTAGCCTGAAACCTTGGCCGCAAGGACCGTGATGTCGCCTTGGACGTAAGCATCGTCCGTCCACACGACGAAGCGTCCGTTCTCCCACCAGCCGTATCCCTCGTACGCCCCGAAAGACAGGGCAACAGCGAGAACGGCAAAGATCAGCGGCCGCTTGCGGAACTTGCGCTCGGGTCGTGGCTCGGCAGGCGCGGGGGCTGAGGGAGCCTTGTCTGCTTGTTTCGCTTCGGTCCGTCGCAGGTTGGGCCGAACCTCGCTCGCGCCGTCTGCGTATTCCTCCCGATAGGCCATGTTCGAACTCTCGTCTGCTGCCGAGGTCACGCGCCTGTTGGCAGCTTGCGTTGAATTCCGTGTCGCTGGGGTCATATGTTTTGACCGAACGGTTCGGTCAAGGGGCGATGGACATAATGAGTGATGCGGTTGATGCAACCCTGCCAGTGGCGTGGAGCGATAGCGGTGAAGCGAACACGGAGACTGCCAAGCGCCGGCAGATCCTGGACGGAGCGCGGCAGGTTTTCCTGGCTCAAGGCTTCGACGGAGCGAGCATGGGACAGATCGCGCGAGTGGCCGGCGTCTCGAAGGGCACGCTCTATGTCTATTTCGACAGCAAGGAGAAGCTCTTCGAGGCCCTGACGATCGAAGAGAAGGAGAGTCTCGCCGAGGCGCTGTTCAGTCTCGACGCCGAGGATCCCGACGTACGCGCGGTCCTGACGCGGCTCGGCCTGAGCTATCTGACCACGATGGCGCAACCGGACCATATCTCCTCGATCCGCATGGTCATCGGCGTGGCGGAGAAATTCCCGCGGCTCGGGCAGATGTTCTATGAAGCTGGCCGGCGGCGAGGGACGGCTCGCCTCAAGAGCTATCTCGACAGGCAGGTCGAGGCCGGACGCCTCGTCGTGGAAGACACCGAACTGGCCGCAATGCAGTTCCTCGACCTCTGCCAGTCGGGCCTGCTGCGCCGCTTGCTGTTCGGGGCGGGGAATGATGCTACTCCGCAAGAAATCGCTCACAACGTGCAGAGCGCCGTCAGGGTCTTCTTTGCTGCCTACGGCCCATCGGCGGAGCCTCGCGATGCGCACGAATGTGCAGAACATCAGTAGCACCCCGTCAACGCTCCGTTCGGCCACAGAGCGCGTCCGTCACCTCGCAAAGTTCCTCGGGCGGTTAGGCTTTGGACCTGGAGCCCAGCCGGTTCGGATCTTCAATGCCGGCCGTGAGCGGCCGCCCGCTCGGCGGCGACCAGGACGTCCAAGGCCCGCCAGGGCTTCGGGATGAACCGGGCCGTCTTCGGCAGTCCGTCGTTCGGCAGCCTCACGCGCCCCGACGTGACGAGCACCCGGATGTGAGGCCAGCGCGCCGCGCAGGCAAGCGTGAGGTCGACCCCGTCGGACTTGCCGGGCAAGCCCACGTCGGTGAACACCAGCACGACCTCGTCGGCGTGGCCTTCAAGGAACGCCAGCGCCGCATCGGCGCTGCCCATCTCCACGACCTGCAGGTCCGTCTCTTCGATGAGCGTGGCGGCGAGGCTGCGAAGATCCGGCTCATCTTCGACCACGAGAACCTTCTGCCGAACTGCCTGTCCCATCGCTACCTCCTCGCAAAGAGATCAAAAATGCGGCGGTGCAGGGAGGTCCCGGCGGCCTCCTCGGACCTGGTGACCTCCCTGCGGTGCCGTCCCCGCGCACCCAAAACGGCATGCGAGGCGCGACAGGGGTCGGAACGCATTGATGACTCCAAGGTTCCTGCAATTCCGGATCCGCTGGTGAAACGGACGGTTCGCGTCGAGGCCAATACGGTCGCGCTCATCGAAATCTCGGCCGGACGCGGGTTTCCGGCCGGTGTGCTCGAAATGTGAATTCACGGCGCGGCTTTACCGGAACCGATCTTGCAGCATCGCTCTTTCTATTGGCTAAGGAGAGGAGCACCGAGATGAATCGCGGATTCCCATCTATGACGGCCCTTCTGGGCCTTCTCGCCATTGCGGGCTATCAGAACCGTGACAAGCTGGCCGAAATGCTTGGCGGGGCCGGCGGTTCGGCACCAAACACGCCCGGTACTCCTGGGCAAAGAACCGATCAGCAACAGAGCGGGCTCGGCGGGTTACTCGGAAATCTGGGTAGCGCCGGCGCAGCTGGGGGGCTCGGCGGTTTGCTCAGCGGCGGGCTAGGCGAACTGGTCGATAGTTTCCGGCAGAATGGATATGGCGAAGTTGCGGATTCGTGGGTCGGAACCGGCCCCAACAAACGAGTTGAACCAAACCAACTCGAACAGGCCATTGGGCCGGACGCGATGCAGCAACTGACACAGCACACTGGACTCTCCCGTGAAGAGATCCTCGCCCGGCTGTCCCGAGAGCTGCCCGATGCGGTGGACAAATATACGCCCGAAGGAAGGCTCCCGACCTGAGAAACGGCGGCTGCGCCGGAATGCTGACTTCGTCAATCGTTCGGACGAGACTAACACGCCTCTAACATCAGTCACGGCCGCCTCGGCATGATGGTGTCAGGGCAGAACGTGACTGAACGGCCCTCAGTTGAGCCCGTTCAGTCACGAGGTCCGATTTCCGAATGCTTGTCGGGTATGCCTCCGATCCGCCTCGCCCTCCTCTGAACGGCTCCCCGTCACCGGGCGTTGATTGGCTCGATGGCAACGTTCGAGGTTTGCATATGAGCGAGGTGGAAGGATGGGTGCGCCTCCTGCTCGGAGCGGGGCTGGAGAGCCGGGACATCACCATCGTGCAGATGGGCCTGCGCGCGGCCCTGGTCTATCTCGTGACCCTACTCATTGTGCGGATGGCGAAGAAGCGCTTCATGGGCCGGGCGACTGCCTTCGACGTCATCCTGGGAATCATGCTCGGATCCATCGTGAGCCGCGCCGTAACGGGCAATGCTCCGCTCCTGCCGGCGCTCGCGGCGGCTGCTGTCCTCGTGGGCATGCATTGGATCTTCTCCTGGATCTCTCTGCGCTGGCATGGATTCGGGCACGCCATCAAGGGTGAAGCGTTGATCCTCGTTCGGGACGGTCACGTGGACGAAGATGCCATGCGCCGGGCTCACATGACGGACAAGGATCTCTGGGAGGATCTGCGTGCCAAGAGCATGTCGAGCGTCGAACAGGTGTCCCTGGCCCACCTGGAACGCAGCGGCGAGCTGAGCGTGATCAAAGCCAGGGCCGACCCAAAGGTCGTCGAAGTCAGGATCGCCGACGGTGTCCAGACCGTTCGCATCGAATTCGGAAGCTGAAGCTCACCGCAAGGACAAGTGGGGCCCGATGTCGGGCCCGAGACGTTCCGGAGCGACGAGCAACGGACGAATGAGGTGATGGAAAACTCAGATGAACGATCCTCAAACCGGATCACCGACCCGCGCAGTCGCGCTGACTGACCATTTCGCTCGGCGCGGTTTCGAGCTCGTGGCCATCGCGCTCGGTACGGCAGCGGTGCTGTTCCTCATCTGGCGAGCGTCGGGTGGCCTCTTTCTCGTTTTCGCCGGTTTGCTGTTTGCCACCTTCCTCGACGCATGCACACGAGGTTTCGGCTTGATCTGGAACGGAGCACGTGGCTGGCGCCTGGCAGCGGTTTGCATCGTGCTCGCGTTCCTGGGCGTCGGAGGGCTGAGCTTTGGCGGCTACACGATCGTGCAGCAAGCTGACGAACTCGTGGCGACGGTGCAAGACCAGTTGCAGGCGCTTCGGAGCGAACTCGGTGGCCACGGGCCCCTGCAGGGCGAGCAAACTGCAGATGCTCAGAGTGATACGACGATCAGTAGCTTTCTACCCGAACCGAGTACGCTCCTGCGGTCCGTCACGTCGGCACTCGGGGGCGTGACCGGCGTTCTCGGCAATCTCGTGGTGATCCTGTTTCTAGGACTCTACGTCGCGATCGACCCCGAGGTGTATCGTAGCGGCACGCTGTTGTTGCTGCCGCGCGACAAGCGCCAACGGGTTGGTGCCGTGCTCGACGAAACAGCCGGAGCGCTCCGTTGGTGGGTTGTCGGGCAACTCGTCTCGATGACGATCATCGCCGGGCTGACCTTCGTGGCTCTCCTGCTGGTCGGGATGCCGGGAGCCTTCATTCTCGCCGTGATCACCGGCCTGTTTGCCTTCATTCCCTACATCGGTTCATTCGTCTCCGGCGCAATCATCGTGCTCGTCGGTCTCGCCCAGGGGGGCACGATGGTGGTCTGGGCGTTTGGTGTCTACCTGCTGGTGCAGCTGGTCGAAAGTTATGTCATATCGCCGATGGTCGAGCGCTGGAGCGTCAGTCTTTCGCCTGCTCTGATCATCGGAGGACTCACGATCCTCGGGATACTCTTCGGGATCTGGGGGTTCATCCTCGCGGCACCTCTGCTTGCCGTGTTGCGCATCGTCGTGCTGCGCCTTTGGGTCGAAGATGCACTCCAGGATTCCAAGGGTGCCAAAGCTGCGCTCGAGCACTCATAGCGGCTGACCCTGATAGGCCGGAGGCCGAGCCGTGGAGGCATCCTGTTGAAGCGTATTTCCCGGCATGAGCCAAATGCGCATCCTACGGCTGCAACCTCGCCAGCGGCAGCGGGTTATCCGTCGAGAGGAGCGTGTCATGGGCTATGCGGGCTATGGCAATCACGCCGAGCCTCCTGGGAAACCAGGCGACCCGGACGAACTGCTTCGGCGAGAGGACGGTCCTGACGCCCTACCACGGGATCAAACGACGCCGACCGCTACCCGCCAGGACCAACGGAATACGGATCCACGACTGCAATCTCGGATCGAGCATGCCAGGTTCGCCAGGATCGAGCCGGGCCTGACGCCGCCTTGGCACGAGATCAGTCCTCATAGGCGCGACGGCAATCCGTCTGTGTCGCCCGCGGCAACGCGCGAGGTTTCAACCCCGGCTGAAGGTGCCGGCCCATTGCCTACGGAGGGTAACGACGTCGATCCGGGACTCGGTTGAGGCCCCCGGGAATATCTCTTGCTCTCATACAACCAATGAGGAGGTCACAATGAACAAGGTCGGCAAGCGCCCCGGCCCGGAGCAGCCGAACGTCCCAACGGAGTATCCCGATCCCAGTGCGGCGGACCGCCCTCCCCGCCCCGACTCCAAAGATCGCCCGGGATTCGACCTTGGCGGCTCGGACGGCAAAGAGACGGCAGGAAGCGGACTCGGCCTCGGGCAGGACGCGTTCGAAGATCCGGCGAGGCGAGGTCTCCCCCGCCGCCCCGGAGCCTCTCCCGCCGATCAGGGCGCGACTGAGAAGCAGGAGGCTCCCCCGCGACGTGACGCTGGCGACACGCTCGGTCGAAAGGATCGTTAGGACGGCTCGTCGGCGGCTTCGCGATCGCGCAGCGCCTCCCGCTGCCAATTCCGCGGAGTGTTTCCGGGTATTAATTTCCGGTAGCGCTGCGCCGGTCCTCGTCCCCTCCTCGTCATTGCGAACGCAGTGAAGCAATCGACCCCGCCAACGGATGGTTCGCCTCGCCTGCGACTCGCAGTGACGGGAATACGACAGACGAGGCGGCGCGATGTCGTCTGTGATTCACAGCGCAAAGTGAGTGCGTCTATGCACGCCTGATCCGAGCCATCTCTCGCAATCAGCAAACGTCACCTCACGGACGAGCAGGCGCCAAGTCCAACCGTGGCATGATCAATGTGACATCAGAACCGGCACGGTCATCGCTTCGATCATGCCGCGCGTGGCCCCGCCGAGGACCACTTCGCGGAAGCGCGAGTGGCCATAGCCGCCCATCACCATCAGATCGGTTCCGGAATCGAAGGCATAGGACAGGAGTGTGCCCGCAACGTCTCCGGCTCGTGGAAGCGTGCGAAATTTCGTCTCGACGTCGTGGCGAGCCAGGTGGCGTCTGATCCTGTGCGTGGCGGCTTCGGCTTCCTCATCGGTTTCAGAAGGATCGGCCACGGTAACGAGTTCGACCTCCTTGGCCCGGTCAAGGAAGGGGGCCGCATCGCCGACCGCACGCGCTGCCGTCGCGCTGCCATCCCAGGCTATCGTGATCTTCTCCAGGAGGAGTGGCGGAGTCTGGATATAGGGAACCACGAGCACGGGCCGGCCTGACCCGAACAAGGCCGCTTCGATCAGGCTCTCCCTGTCGCCGGGTGTGTCCGGATTGGGCTGTCCGATAATCGTGAGGTCGAAATTCCGTGCGAGAGCTCCAATCGCCTGGTCCGTGCCTGCGACTGCCGTCTCGACGATATCGGTCTCGAGTGCGACCCCGGAGGCTCGTGCCTTCGCCGCGAGTGCCTCCGGGATCCTGCGAGCAGCGTCTCTGGCGTTTTCGAGGGCCGAGATCAGGAAATCCGCTGGGACATTGGGAAATGCCATGCCGGCAGTCGGATTGACCACGAGCGCCACGGCGGTCAGATGCGCCTGGAAAGCGGATGCCAGCGAGACGGCATACGAGCCTGTCGCATCGGAATTCGCGTCGAGCAGAACGAGAATATCCTTGATCGCCATCGGAGCCACCTCTCTCAGGGGGCTCACCACACTACATCCCTAGGGCGCCGGCAAGTCCCGTCATTGAGTAATTGACCCTGGAGGCGGTGCACGACGACGCACTGAGAACAGGCGCTCCTTTGTCGGTGATCCGGGTCAATCGCCCAGCTTTTCCGGGCCCAGCAGCGGGTCGGGAGCAAGGTTCTCGAGCGGGATATCTTCCGCTGCCTTCGGAATTTCGATCTCATGCACGTGGACTCTTTCTACGCCACAGCCCTGCATGATCGCGACCGCCCGTGCCTCGCGCTCGGCGTCGCGCACGCGCACGAAGATCACGAGACCCCCTTGGCTGAGTTCGTTCTCGAGATCGATCTCGTCGGACCGTTTCACGACGTGGTCCCTGATGAACTTCGCGAGTCCACCTGCAACCGCCGCACCTCCGACGCCCGCCGCCAAAGCAGCTGCAAGAGCACCGCCCGATGCCAGGATCGGCATGGCCGCACCGATGCTGCCGATGCTGATCAGAGTCCCGAAGATCAGCGCCGTCGAACTGGTCTCGTCCGATGGCAGGATGAGTTCCCGTCTTGGCACTTCTGGCACTTCTGCTGCAGCAACCGGATTCGCATAGACGGTGCCGAGCTTGCGATTGACTGCATCCTGACTGGCCATCAAATCGATGGCGGCCCGATCGAAGCCGGCAGTCATCAATTTCCCAACCAGCGCTTCGAGCTGTTCGCGACTATGGACCACGCCGACAGCCTCGCGCACGCGTACGGTCTCGATAGAGACGGTTGATTTTTCGTGAGTCTCGGCCATTCCGAAATTCCTCCGAGTTTGCAGCCTTTTCCTGAGTTCCTTTCGGCACCTCAGGTTCCCGTGGTCCCTGAGTTTGGGACCGGGACTAGGCTCACGTTTTCTCCGGTGGGTTTCCGGCATCCCGCAGGGCCGCGATATGCCGGTGAACGCCCTGAATGACGACAGATCCCTCTCCAACCGCGGAGGCCACTCGTTTGACCGAGCCGCTCCTGACATCGCCAACCGCGAAGACGCCGGCTAGGCCCGTCTCGTAAGGCAGATGTCCGTCTGAACGCGAAGAGCCGGTCACAACGAAGCCTTTCTCGTCGAGGCCAACCGTCCCGCTCAGCCACTCCGTGCACGGGTTCGCCCCGATCATCACGAACAATGCACAGGCCGAAAGCGTTCGGACCTCGCCGGTCAAGCGGTTGGCTATGGTGACGCTCTCGAGGGTCTCGCCGCCTCGGACTTCCGTGACTTGCGTATAGAGGCGGATTCTGATGTTCGGCGTGCTCTCGAGCCGGCTGATCAGGTATTGAGACATGCTTCGGGCCAGATCGGGACCGCGGCAGAGGATGTGCACGAGCCGCGCGCGCTCGGAGAGAAACATCGCCGCTTGCCCTGCCGAATTTCCCCCGCCGACGATGACCGCCTCCCCTCCTCGACAGCGTCTCGCTTCGATTTCAGTTGCGGCATAGTAGATGCCAGCCCCCTCGAAGGCTTCCTGCTCGGACAAGCGGAGGCGCCGATAGCGTGCGCCGGTTGCGATCACGATGCTGCGACCGAGCAGGATTCCACCGTCGTCGAGCTGCACCGCATAGATACCGTCACGCCGCTCCAGCGCAGTCGCATGACGGGGAACAGTGATGCGGGCCCCGAACTTCACTGCCTGCACTTCGGCTCGAAACGCGAGATCCCCGCCTGATATCCCGGCCGGAAAGCCGATATAGTTCTCGATGCATGAGGAGGTTCCGGCCTGACCTCCGATGGCCGTGTCCTCGACCACGAGGGTCGAAAGTCCCTCGGAGGCGCCATAGACGGCTGCTGCCAGACCGGCCGGTCCGGCCCCGACCACGATCAGGTCGCTCGGCGCATCCTGCTTCACCAGAAGATCGAGCCCGATTGCTCGCGCCAGCGCCAGCGGTGTCGGCCGGTCCAGAGTGCGCCTCCCGCCTCCCCACACCGCCCGGAATGTGCCGCGGTCGGTCACTCCGCACTGCGTGATCGCGGGCACGTCTTTCGGCTTGTCGGGATCGAGCCAACGATAAGGGACGCGGTTGCGGTCAGCGAATTCGAGCAGCCGCAGGACATCGGGATCCTCATCGCGACCTATGATCGTCAGCGAGGCGACAGCACTCGCCATCAGGAGTTGGCGTCGCGCCGCGAAGGCGGTCACCAGAAGCGAACTCAACTCCGGCATGGTTGAGACGATCTCGTGCACACTCGCAGGAGGCACGAGAAGCACCTTTCCTGCCTGCCGCACGATGCAGGCCGCGAAAGTACTCTGGCCGGTCAGCAGTCCAAGCTCGCCGTTGAACTCCCCAGGCCCGCTCGTCTTGAGAACGTGGTCGCCGTTGGCGCGGTCGACGATATCCGTCCTTCCCTCGAGTACCACAACCAGGCTGTAGCCGGAATCTCCGACATCGAACAGAATGTCGCCTGGCTGCGTAGCCTTGCTGGCGCCGAATGATCCTAGACGTGCGATCTGCTCACTGGTGAGAACAGGGAAGGCTTGCTCTTCCAGGACTGAGAACGTGTTCGCCACGACCGTCTCTCGCGTTTGGGCTTGCGTCGGAGGCACGAGCGAGCTGTCGGGCCCTTGCCATCGGGCGCAGCTTTTCACGACGATTCCGAACATCCCTGACCGGTGCAACTGCGCTGAGAGATGACGAGATCTGCGGATTATTGTTCCAGACGCGCTGAAGCCGCTGTTCCAACCAAAGGACAATGCGCCAGATACGCTGAAGATGCTCTTGTCGAGAGAGTTGGGAGCCGTGACCGGAACTTCGAATGCAGGAACAAGAATGCCAAATCCGGGACAGCACCACGATTATGGATTTCCCGTAAGCCTGGCCATCGGCGCCCTTGTTGGCGCTCTTGCCGCCGCGGCAATGATGGCGATGTGGCGTAGCTCCACTGGCCGGTTTGTCCAGGATGCCTCGCGACACTGGCCGGACCAATTGGACGTCAAGCGCCGGTCACAGCGGAACCGGGCGTTTCGTGAGCATCACCCTCCGTGGACGATGTAGCAGGACGGGTAGCCGCTGCTATCTTGCCGGCCGGCTATGCCGCAACCGCAAAACCAGCTGTCTCGACTTGATTCACAAGATGGCCGGTCTGGTCTCGCGAGGCCTTTCTGCCCATTCCCATTCACGATCACGGAGATTTGCTTCAGTCCAAACGCGTGACAATCTGTTGGGGTTGCGGGATACTGATCCATGGGGGCTCACGGCATCCGCGCTTTCAGGAGCACTCCCATGACCACCTTCAGGGTCGGCATCCTCATCGGCAGCCTTGCCACGGAATCGATCAACCGCAAGCTCGCCCGCGCGCTGATGCGTCTTGCTCCGGAGCACCTCACGTTCACGGAGATCGCGATCAAGGACCTGCCGCTCTACAGCTATGACTATGATGCCGATTTCCCGCCGGTGGCACGCACCTTCAAGGAGGCGATTGCCGCCGCCGATGCGGTGCTGTTCGTCACGCCCGAATACAACCGCTCCATTCCAGGCGGCTTGAAGAACGCGATCGACTGGGCGAGCCGCCCCTATGGCCAGAACGCGTTCACCCGCAAGCCCTCGGCCGTAATCGGCACCTCGCCGGGCGCGATCGGCACCGCCATCGCCCAGCAGCAGCTCCGCAGCGTGCTCGGCTTCTGCAACTCGCCGCAGATGAATGCGCCCGAGGCCTACATCCAGTTCACCCCGGGGCTGATCACCGACGAGGGCGAGGTCACGAAGGAGTCCACGGCCGAATTCCTGAGGAACTACATGGCCGAGTTCCACCAGTTCATCGTCAGGGTCTACACCGCCCTGCCCCGCGATGCCTGAGCCGGAGACGACCGAGACGTTCGGGGCTTCTCCTGCTCCTTGGGCTCGAGGTCATGAGCATCCCGAGTCCCTGTTATGCCGGTCCAGGCAGGCGGATCGCTCGCCGGAAAGGACTCGCGATCGGCCTCCTCGACCGGATCCGGGGGAGCCGGCTCGTCAGCCGGCTTTTTGGGGTCGTTCGTCATGATTCTCCTCCAAGTTGACGCGTTCACCCAGGACGGAGCGCTTACTCGGCCGCCTCGTGGGCGCCGGATGCCTCCGCATCGCGTTCGATGGTAACAGATGTGTCGGGCTGTGCAGCCGGCTCGGCTTTTGCCTGGGGCTCGAGCACGACTTTCTGCTGGCTACCATCCCACCTCGCCACCACTTGGTCGCCCTCGTGCACCTCGTTCGCGAGCATGGCGCGAGCGAGTTGTGTCTCGAGTTCCGAGCGGATCAGTCGCCGCAGCTCGCGGGCTCCGAATTCGGGGCGGAACCCGGCAGCGGCCAGATGATCGATCAGAGATCCGTCGACGACGAGATCAACGCCCTGCCCGTGGGCAGTGCGCTTCACGCGCGCGAGCTGTAGCTCCACGATCGACCGGATTTCGCTCCGGCCGAGCGCCTGGAAGACGATGATCTCGTCGATGCGGTTGAGGAACTCCGGCCGGAAGTGGCCGCGCAGCACGTCCATGAGCTCGCGCTTGAGCTTGCTCTGGTCATCCTCGGCCGTACCCCTGACCCGCAGATTGCGCTGGATGATGTCGGATCCGAGATTGCTCGTGGCGATCAGGATCGTGTTCGTGAAGTCGACGACGCGGCCTTTGCCGTCGGTCAACCGTCCGTCGTCGAACACCTGCAGGAGGACGTTGTAGACGTCCGGGTGAGCCTTCTCGATTTCGTCGAGGAGGATCACGCTGTAGGGCCGCCGGCGCACACGTTCGGTGAGCTGGCCCCCTTCCTCATAGCCGACATAGCCGGGCGGCGCGCCAATCAGGCGGGCGACGGCATGTCTCTCCATGTATTCCGACATGTCGATGCGGATCATTGCGTCCTCGTCGCCGAAGACAGTTTCGGCGAGCGCCTTGGCGAGCTCCGTCTTGCCCACACCCGTGGGACCGAGGAACAGAAAAGTCGCAACGGGTCGACGCCCTTCGCGCAAGCCGGCCCGGGCGAGACGCACCGCATCGCTCACCGCCCTTACGGCCTCGTCCTGGCCGATCACGCGCTGATGCAGGCGTTCCTCCATCTTGACCAGGCGCTGGCGCTCCTCGGTCGTCAGCTCGTTGACTGGGACGCCGGTGAGCTTCGAGACCACCTGCGCAATCTGCTCGGATCGGACCTCCGCCGAGCCGGACCCGCGCTCCCGCCGCCAGCGCTCGGCCGCGTCCTGCAGTTCCTTGTTGCGGGCATCGTGCTGCGCCTGGATTTCCTGAGCGCGCTCGAACTGCTTGCGTGAGGCGGCGTAGTCCTGCTCGCGCTTGAGCTGGCGCACCTCGGCCTCGAGTTCCTGCACGTCGACCGGCCGCGCCGTCGCCGATATCTTCACCCGTGCCGCAGCCTGATCGATGAGGTCGATCGCCTTGTCGGGCAGGAAGCGGCCCGTGATGTAGCGGTCCGAGAGCTCGGCCGCCGCGATGATGGCTTCGTCCGTGATCGTGACCTTGTGGTGCGCTTCCAAGGTATCGCGCAGGCCGCGCAGGATCATGATCGTCTGCGCAATGGTCGGCTCGGGCACGAAGACGGGCTGGAAGCGGCGTTCCAGGGCGGCATCCTTCTCGATGTGCTTTTGATACTCGTTGAGTGTCGTCGCGCCGATGAGGTTCAGCTCGCCCCGCGCGAGAGCCGGTTTGAAGGTATTGGCGACGTCGAGCCCGCCTTCGCCTCCGCCCTGGCCAGCACCCACGATGGTGTGGATCTCGTCGATGAACAGGATGAGCTGATCCTGCTGGTCGGTGACCTCCTTGAGGATCTGCTGCACCCGCTCCTCGAATTCCCCTCTGTACTTCGAGCCCGCGACCATCGAGTTGACCGACAGCTCGACCAGACGTTTGTCGCGCAAGGATTCGGGAACTTCGCCGGCCACGATCCGCTGCGCGAGACCCTCGACGATCGCGGTCTTGCCGACACCCGGCTCGCCGATGAGAACGGGATTGTTCTTCTTCCGCCGCGCCAGCACCTCGATCGTGGTCTCGATCTCCTTGGCCCGACCGATGACCGGGTCGAGCTTGCCCTCGCGGGCGAGTTCCGTGAGATCGCGCGAATACTTGTCGAGATTCGGCGTGTTGGTCGGGATTTCGACCCGACCCTCCTCGGCTCCGCGGCCGACCACCTTCGTGATCTGCTGGCGGATCGCCTGCGGTGTGAGGCCGTAACGCCGCAGGACATCAGCCGCGAGCCCCTCGCCCTCTTCCGCAAGCCCGACGAGCAGGTGTTCGGGGCCGACATAGGAGTGGCCGAGTTCCGCAGAGGCCCGGAATGCGCGCGAGAGCGCATCCTTGACGCGGGGGGAGACGCCCATTTCGCCACCCTCTTCCCGAGCCTCCTCCCCGTGCGGGGCCTCCTGCTCGATTTGACGGCGCAGATCGTCGACCGAGACCTTGAACTGGTCGAGAATGGTGCGGACCACGTCGCTTTGGGTGAGCGCCAGGAGCAGATGTTCGGTATCGACCTCGCGTCGACCGGCCTCGGCGGCTTCCCGAGCTGCCGCCTGCAGGATTTCCTCGGCATGAGCCGAGAGGCGCTCGCCAACGCCCGTCGTAGGGCCGCGCCCGCGCCCGGTGCCTCGCCTCACGGGGATCGACGCGCTGCCGGCCTCTGCCTCACCGGTCTCTCGCTCGTGAGTTTCGTGACGGCCGGCAAAGGGACTCGCACCGCCCCGACCGCCGCCAAAGAAGTCATCGTTGAAAAAATCGTCGAAGAGACTGCCGCTGCGGCCGCCGAACAGAGATTCCAGCGGAGAGCTCGACCGCCCCTGCTGACGCAGAAGACGTCGGTAATCGACGTCGCACAACTCCAGCGTCTCGCGCTGACCGTTCCTGGCCACTTGGGCCCGAACCGTCGCCGGCCGAAAGCCGCAGATATCGCAGATCCCATCCGCCATGGTTCATCTCCAGCGATGCTAATTGCCGGTCGAGACTCCCGTATGTCCTGCCTGCGACCAGATCCCGCCTTCCGAAAGGCGGTCCGGCTTGGCGGACCGAAGATGATCAAGGAGCACGGTGATCCTGACCGGTCGCAGGTTGAGCGGGATTGCAGGAGACTGCTCAGGCGTGCACGAGCGGCGTATCGACCAGGTGTTCCGCGAGGAACCACACCTGTAGCTCGTTGACGCGGATCACCTCTGACACGATCAGGTCGTTGGTTCCGTCGTCGCCCACTTCCGCCGTCTTCTTTGCCGCATCATGGGCATCGATGAGGATGAGTTCATGAGCCTCGAGCAGCCGCGACAGCATGGCCGGGACCTCCTCGCAGCCATTCGGCGGCCGCGGCACCCGGGTGATCTCTGCAACATGTCGCGGATCACCGACAGCGATCCCGCCGAGCGTCTGAATACGCTCGGCGATCTCGTCGATGAGCTTGATCTGCTCACCGGCATGCTTATCGAGCAGGAGATGCAACTGGTAGAACGTCGCTCCGCGCATCAGCCAGTGATGCTTCTTGTAGAGAGCGGACAGAATTTGGGAATCGCAAAGAATCTGATTCAAGCGCTGGCATGAATAGAGGCGCGCATCGTGCGACAGCCCGACTGGAAACTGCCGCACGCTTCCGAAGGCCTGAATCTCTCGGCCTTCCTGATGGAGCCATGGTTGGCTGTCTCGATGAGGCTTCGCGTTGTCTCTTTGCGTTGCCGCCATGATCGTCATCCCTCTCACGAGGTCGTTTCTGTTGCTGGAGGCGAATCTCAGGCCATGCACCTGTTTTGTTAGTGCATACCTTTGAGCGTCAGCCCGAAGGCGATCGCGGCGATGCCCTGGAAGGTAAGGTCGACCGCAAGCACCATGCCGAGCAGCCACAGGCTGTTCACGGGCCACCCCAGGATGAAGATGATGCCGGCCAGCAGGGTGATGATGCCGGATGCCAGCACCCAGCCCCAGCCGATCTCGGGTCTGAGCTGAAAGCTCCCCCAGATCCGCATGATTCCGGAGGCGATCAGCGCGAAGGCGAGCACCAGCGTGAGGGTCACAGCGGCGAGCACCGGGTTGGTCCAGGCGATCACGCCGGCCACGCCGTAGAGAATGCCGCTGAGCAGCGAGAAGAAGAAGCCGCCCCAGCTCTTCACCTGAAAGGCATGGACGATCTGTGCGATGGCGCCGATCACCATGAGAACGCCTACCCAGAGCACCGTGGCTACTGTGGCAGCGATCAGGTTCCAGAAGGCAAAGAGGCCTAACACCAGGAGTGCAACGCCAAGAGCTACGAACCAGCCCCATTTGGAGCGGATTTCGGTTGCCGAGGATGGGAGTTCGAAACCGGCTTGAGCATTGGCCATGACCTGTCCTCCGGGTCATCCGCAAAGTTGCCGTAGGGTCAGATAATACACCGATAACTGAACACTGGCAGCTGATTTAATACAGGCGAACCGGCAAAAACGCCCGAGGAACTTACGACAAGGCCGCGTGGCGCCGCTGTGCTGTCACACTCCATCCAGCTTGCAGGAACCGTTAGGCTCGGGCGCAGTTGCAGGCATCGGTTTCACGATAATCCTCTTCCTGTCGATCAGGTGTTCCCAAATGTACTTCATGACAGCCCAGCACCCGACCTCCGCCGTCTGGTAATGGAAAAGCAGAATTCCTGGCTTTGAGTGCCAATGACACGCAGGCGGCAGTCGCTTCTCGAGGAAAGTCAGGATGCAAGATCTCGAAGATAAGACACTCCTGCTGCTGATCGTCACGGCGACTGTGATCTTCGGCTGGGTACTGTGGCCGTTCTACGGGGCGATCCTTTGGGCCACTGTATTGGCCGTCCTGTTCACGCCACTCTTTCGCCGGATGCTCGGCGCGATGCCGCAGTGGCGCAACCTTGCTGCCCTGACGACGCTCCTGATCATCATCGTTCTGGTGATCCTGCCGCTGACGCTGATCATCGATCTGCTGCTGCGCGAAGCAGCCAGTCTCTACGCGAGCATCCAGTCGGGTGAACTGAGATTCAACCTGGACTTTCAGCAGATCCGGGATGCCCTGCCCGTATGGGCAACCAAGCTGCTGGACCGCTTCGGACTGCCGGATCTCGGCGCAGTGAGAGAGAGGCTGTCTGCGATCCTCCTGGAGAGCGGTCAGTTTCTGGCTGGCCAGGCTCTCAATTTCGGCCAGACCACGGTCGACTTCATCGTCAGCCTGTTCGTCATGGCGTATCTGCTGTTCTTCCTGCTGCGCGACGGGCGCGAGCTGTCGAGGCAGATCAGGGATGCGATTCCGTTGCGCGCCGAACAGCGGCGTGCCCTGTTCGGCAGATTCACCGTCGCGATCCGCGCCATCGTCAAAGGCAGCATCGTCGTGGCCCTCGTGCAGGGAGCCCTCGGCGGCTTGATCTTCTGGATTCTCGGGATCCGCGCGCCCCTGCTGTGGGCTGCATTGATGGCCATTCTCTCCCTGCTGCCCGTCGTAGGCACCGGCCTGGTCTGGGGGCCCGTCGCCATCTACTTCCTGGTGACCGGCTCAATCTGGCAGGGAGTCGTTCTCATCGCCTTTGGCGTCCTCGTCATCGGACTCGTGGACAACATCCTGCGCCCGATCCTGATCGGCCAGGATACCAAGATCCCTGATTACGTGGTGCTGGTCTCCACGCTGGGCGGCATCGCGACGTTCGGTGCAAACGGCTTTGTCATCGGCCCGGTGATCGCGGCCATGTTCATAGCCGCCTGGGCCGCCTTCTCCATGTCGAGGCAGGAGGAGAATGACGAGCGCAGGCTTCGCTGACGACCATGTGACGGACGAGTGTCTGCGGACGCGCTGTATGGTCACCAGCCTCTCCATGACAGGCGCTTGCGCGACAACCCGGCTATATCGGCAGGCGCTACCGCAATGTCGCAGATCGACCTGAGGCGCCCGACCATGTCGGCACATCCGCGGGTGCGACGAGCTTCCACGCCAGGAGCAGGCATGTGCCGAAATAGATAACTCCCATCGGAACCCACATCAGCACACCCGCGAGCTGCTGATCTTCGAGTGGGGTCCATCCCCAGAGTTCCGTGCGGCCACCGTACCAGCTGTACAGCGGACGGGGTGCCATGGTGATCAAGGCGCCGAGCAGGCCGCTATGCATCAGCGTGGCGAAGGCGGCGCCAAGCGCCAGGGCGGCGCTGCGGCTCGAACGCGCGCCAAGGACCGCCCGCCAGAACAGGAGACCTGTCCCGAAAAAGGAAGCGTGCTCCAGCATATGAAGCCACTCGCGCTCGACAGCGGCGTCGTACAGTCTCGGTGCATGCCAGGCCCACAAGGCGAGCCCATGCAGGACGGCGGCCGGCAATGGGCGTGACGGCATTTGCCCGAAGCGGGCGAGAGGCCGCCACAACCGGGCAGTCATTGTGCTCCTGCTCCAGCCTTTGGGAAGAGCCCAGGCAAATGCGACGCCCGGTTGGCCGGCGAGGAGCAGTGGAGGCGCGATGATGACGAGGAGTCCGTGCTGCGCCATATGCGCCGACAGCAAGGTTCCGCCGAGCCGATCGAGGGGCGAGACGAGCGCCACGACGAGGGCCGCTTCACCCAGAAGAAACGAGAGGACGTTGAAGGGCCCGATGCCGCGCCAGCGGCCGGCTCGCGTCCAGAGCTGTAGCACGCCTCGCCCGTAGGCCCAATGCGCGAGAAGGAGCGGCACGATGACCAGCGGTTCGAAGCTCCACGCCTGCCACAGGGCGTCGGGCTGGACCGGCGCCGGCCCATGCGCCGCGGCGGGCTGGACCGCCAGAAGAAGGGTCAGGAGGAATCCTGCTAGGCGCATGCCGGCACCAGAAGGATCGGGATGAGCTGCCCCAGGATGGCGAGCGCCGCAATCGCATCGCAGCCGATCGTGACCGCCATCCGGAAGCGCAGCCTGGTCTCTCCACGCTGTTGCCCATATCGCCAAGCGGCATGCCCGACGAGGATCAGGGCCGCGACTGCGGTCACGATCACGAGCACCGTCAGGAACATCATCCGGCTCCCTTGACTGGCCGCACCAAGGCCCAGCACGCAGGCGAGCGCCGTTGCGACATAGACCGTCAGGAAGTGAGCCGCCCAGACGAAGAAGCCAAAGGCAGGATCGAGCAACCGGAACAGGACGCCCGCGTTGGCATAGGGTTCACCCTCTGTGTCAAGGCGAGGAGACGACATGGGGGAATCCTGCGACGAGAAGAAGCGCGATCACCGTTAGCGGCGTCGTGAAGCGCCACCAGAGCAGACAAATGCGAAGCGTCAGGGTTCGCCAGGAGTTGATCATGCCGAGGGAAAGGCGCGCCAGGCACCAGAGCGCCATCCCGGCGCCTGTCGCGACGTGCAGGCCCAGATAGCCGAGCAGCGTCCACACCGCGGCGCCATAGGCATGTCGCGTTGAATCGATCCCAAGGCTGTCGAGCCAGAGCCAACCACTCAGCACTACGGCGGCAGCCATCACGGCGCTCGCCCCGAGAGTCACCATCGTCGCGCGCGGCTGCCCGCGCTGGTTCGACTGGTCGGCAGCCTCGAAAAGGGCATGCGCCACGAGCACCAGCACGGCAATGACGACAGGCCCGAGGAACCCCGGAAGCTGTGACCCGTCGGGCGGCCAGACGCCCGGTCTCGTCGTCCAGAGGAAGAGATAGGCGAAGATGAGAGAAGCCACGACAGCCGCGTCCGAAATGAGGAGCACCACCATGCCCCACCATCCGACACTGTCGCTGCCGTTGCTGTAGAGAGGCAACGAAACGCCTCGACCAGCATCCGCGAACTCGCGCGGGAGCAGCGGATCCATCGACCACAGCCAGAAGAGATAGATCGCCGCGGCGACGATGCTTACCGCGATGGCGATGATCGTGAACCCGAGCGTTCCCGCCGCGAGCGCAACCGCGCTCGCAAGCGCGGCCAGAAATGCCGTCCAGCCGGGCCCCGGTAGGCGGATGATCCGTTCCGGCTCGCCGGTGATCGGTGACGTCACCAGCGACTCGCGCTCTCGGGTCGGTGCGTCGGGGAGATAGCCGTGACCTGCGAGTTCGATCTCCTTGATATCCGCTTGGTCCCAGAGCGGATAACGGGACCGGACCGGCACGAGGCTGCGGAAGCCATGGGCCGCCCCGGCCGACAACCACTCGAGCGACGGTGCCCGCCAGGGATTGTCGCCAGCTATCCGTCCCGTTTTCCGATGCGTGACGAAATCGATCACGAAGATCAGGACCCCGATGGCGAAGACGAAGGAAAACACCGACGAGATCACGTTCAACCCGTTCCAGCCGACGTCCCCGGGGTACGTGTAGATGCGCCGCGGCATGCCGCGCAGCCCTGCGATGTGCATCGGGAAGAAGGCGGCGTTGAAGCCCACGAACATCAGCCAGAAGGCCCAGCGCCCGAGCCGCTCCGAGAGCATCCGCTTGGTGACGAACGGTGTCCAGTAGTAGAGCGCGGCGAAGACCGGGAAGACCATGCCGCCGATCAGCACGTAGTGGAAGTGCGCGACCACGAAGTAGCTGTCGTGCACCTGCCAGTCGTAGGGCACGGCCGCCACCATCACGCCCGTCAGCCCGCCGATCGTGAAGATGAACAGGAACCCCAGAATGAACAGCAGCGGCATGCGAAGCACCGGTCGGCCGTCCCAGAGCGTCGCGATCCAGGCAAAGACCTGAATGCCCATCGGGATCGCGATGGCGGAGCTTGCCGCCGAGAAGTAGGCGAGCGACAGGAGCGGCAGCCCCGTCGCATACATGTGGTGCACCCACAGCCCGAACGAGAGGAAGCCGACCGAGATGGCCGCCAGCGCGAGCCAGGCATGGCCGACGAGCTTCGCGCGGGCAAAGCTCGGGAGCATGATCGACACCATGCCGGCCGCCGGCAGGAAGATGATGTAGACCTCCGGATGCCCGAAGAGCCAGAACAGGTGCTGCCACAGAAGCGGGTCGCCGCCCTTGGTGGCGTCGTAGAACGGCATCCCGAAGGCGCGTTCCAGCTCGAGCAGGATGTCGGCGGCGATCACGGCGGGCATGCCGATCATGATCATGGCGGCCGTGACCAGCATGTACCAGGCATAGATCGGCATGTTCGCCAGCGTCATGCCGGGCGCGCGCGTCTTGAGGATGCCGACGATGAGCTCCACGGCCGCCGCCACTGCCGCGATCTCGACGAAGCCGAGCCCCAGGATCCAGACGTCCGCGTTGATGCCTGGTGAGTATTTGGGGCCGGTGAGCGGCGGATACATGAACCAGCCGCCATCCGGTGCGATGTTGAAGAACAAACTCGCAAACACCAGCGCGCCGCCCAAGGCGTAGGCCCAGTAACCTAAGGCCGAGAGCCGCGGGAAGGGCATGTCGCGCGCGCCGAGCATGGAGGGCAGCAGGAGAACGGCGAACGCTTCGACGATCGGCACCGCGAAAAGGAACATCATCACGGTGCCATGCATCGTGAAGAACTGATTGTATCGGTCGGCGTCCAGGTAGGTGAGCCCCGGATAGGCGAGCTGGATGCGCATGAGAAGCGCAAGCACGCCGGCACCGAGGAAGAAGAGAAATCCCGTGGCGATGTAGATGACGCCGATATGGGTGTTGTTCACCTCCGTGAAGAACGCGAACCGTGAGGGCGGAGCCCAGGCCGCATTGAGCCGCTCCAGGCCGTCCGGCCCGCTCGATTGCGGATAGAGCACGGGTGCCACGCCGGGTGCAGGCACTCCCGCGGGCCGCGCTTCGCGGGGGGCGAGCGTGTGCGTCATCGCAGCGACTCCAGATACGCGGCGAGCGCGCGCAGTTGCGGGCCTTCGAGCTGATCATACGAGGGCATCGCATTGCCGGGCTTGAGGTGCTGGGCACTCGCGATCCAGCCCGCGATGTTGCCGACCCCTCCAGGCAGGGTTCCGGCCCCGATCGTGCGGCGCGCCCCGACTTGGGTGAGATCCGGTCCGATCCGGGCCTCGCTCACCCCGCGCACCGCGTGGCAGGCCCCGCAGCCGAGGCTGACGAAGAGATCCCGACCCCGGCGCAACTCCGGCGTCCGAGGCTGAGCAACCGGTTTTGCCAGCCCGGAGAGCCACGCATCGAATTCGTTCCGCGGCATGGCGATGACGTCGAACGCCATGAGCGTGTGTTGCAGGCCGCAATATTCGGCGCACTGACCGCGATAGATTCCCGGCCGATCGGCCTGGATAACCGTACGGTTGACGCGGCCCGGGATCATATCGGTCTTGCCGGCGAGGCTCGGCACCCAGAAGCTGTGGATGACATCGTTCGCGCGGAGGAACAGTTCGACCGGCTCGCCGACCGGCACCCGCAACTCGTTCGCCGAAGAAACCGGCGCTTGTCCGTCTCCCCGCTGATACGCCATCTCCCACCAGTAGAGATATCCCGTGACGTCGACGGTGAGACGGTCGGCGGCCGTCGAGGCGCGCGTCTCGTGACCGACGGTCATCACGTAGGGGACGAGCGCCGTCAGCGTCAGCAGGGGCAGCGCCACCCCGCCGCCCCACAGGAAAAGCCTGCGGTTCACCGGTCCTTCGCGCGGGCGCAGGATGGGCACGAGCATGAGCACTGTGACCAGCACGGTGACGAGCGTTGCCCCGACATACATGAGGATCCCGAGGCGATGGATCGATGCCGCCGACGGGCCCGCAGGATCGAGCGCCGATTGCGGCCCGGTGCAGCCGGCCAGCAAGAGGAATACCAGGAGAAGGAGCAAGCTCCGGTTACGGCTCATCGCCCGGCTCCAGGGTGTAGAGATAGGCGGCAATGTCGCGTGACTGCTCGAGGGTGAGTCCGACATCCGGCATGCCGGTCCGGGGCACGAGAGCTGGCGGGTCCTGCAGAAAGGCAACCAGCACGCCCGGCTTGTTCGGGAGTTCCCCGGCGATGAGCCCGCGGCTGGCCATGCCGTCGAGTGGCGGGCCGACATTGCCTCTTGGGGAACGGACGCCGGGGATGACGTGACAGGCGGCGCAGCCAAAGGCTCCGCTCGCGACGAGCGCGTGCCCACGATCGGCGTCGCCATCATCGACATGCTTGGTGTTGAAGGACGCTGTCTCCGACAGGTCGCATCCGGTAACGGCGAGACAGCCCACCATAATGACGGCGCAGGCGGTCCTCATGGCGCGAGGCCTGCGATGTACGCAGATACTGCGTGGACGTCCTCGTCGCTCATCCGGCGCGAGACGCTGCCCATGAGATCATGAGGATCGTTGCGCCGCACGCCATTCCGCCACAGCCGCAGCTGTCCTTCCGTGTAGGAGACAGGTTGGGCAAGGGACGGGTAGATCGGGTTGAAACCCTTGCCGGCCGGCCCATGGCAATCCGCGCAGGCCTGTATGTCACGTTCGGGCGCGCCTTCGGCGTAAAGCCTCTTGCCGGATTGGACGAGCGACTCGTCGGCGGGATTTATCCCCACCGCAGGCAATGAGGCAGACAAACCCTCGTAATAGAGAGCAAGCGAATGGTAGTCGGAGGCCTCGAGCTGCTTTGCGATGGGGCCCATCGCCCCGTTCGGACGCGCGCCGGAGGCATAATCCGCCATCTGCTTGGCAAAGTAGCTCACGTCGAGGCCGGCGAGCCGTGGAAAGCCTGCCGCTGCATCACCTTGGCCCTGCAGTCCATGACAGCTGAAGCACGCCGCTGCGGCACCGCCTGGCCCGCCGCCCGACGCGATGAGCTGGCCCCGAGCTGCCGTGGGCTGGCCGGGTCCCCACCATCCCAGGCGTGACTTCTCGATATCCTGGCTGTTGAACGCCGCTGCGGGGGGATTGCCGAACTGCTTGACGACGAAATTCGCCAGAGACGCGAGCTCTTCATCCGACAGCCCGCCGACGATCCCTTTCTTGCCGTCGAAGCTCTGCATCAGAACCGTGCCGCTCCTGATGTGGCGCTCCACGCCATTGAGAAGCACGGCAATCAGGTTGTAGGGCGCGCGGGCACCAACGGCCGAATTATGGAACATCGACGGGAAACGGCCATCGGGTGATCCCGAGCCGTCAGCGCCATGGCAGCTCGCGCAGGAAATGTTGTAGAGGACCGCACCCGATCGCGCCGCGTCTGAACCTTCCAATGAGGCGGTGCGCAAAAGCGCCGGGTCCGTCGCCAGCCTTTCGCCACGTTCGCTTGCAGAGGCATCGTCGGTCGGATCCCGGTGGGCAGGCTGGCGTGCGAGCCAATCGACCAGTGCATTGATGTCAGCATCGGGCGTATCCTGAAGCGCCTCGACCACGGGAGCCATAGGGCCGGCCGCCTGCCCTCGGCCGGGAGCGTTGCCGTTGCGCAGATACCGAAAAATGTCATCGCGCGACCAGGCACCGATTCCGCTCACCGGATCGGGCGTGATGTTCGGCCCCAGCCAGCTTCCCAGCCGGATACCCGACAGCGGCGGTCCATCGACCGGTGAATGGCAGCCGATGCAGACATTGGCAGCCAAGAGATCTCGAGAGCGGTCTCGTGCTGCAGTCGTGTTGCTCGAAGAGGCGCCTTGTGCTTTGGCGCGGCCCTCCCCAACCAGGACGCATGCCACGCCGGCAGACAGAATCACCAGCATTCCGACGAACGCGACTGAGCGGTAGGTAACGTGCCTTGTCCGCATAGCAGCCGCCATCCGTGATCTCCGTCGCGCACCCCAACGCCGCCTATGTGTGTGCGATGTGCTCCGCCGTACGAAACGTCAGCGCCACGGCCGTCAGAGTCGGATTGACCGTGGCGGCTGTCGGCATGACGCCCGTGCCGGCAATGAACAGATTTTCGTGATCGTGCGTGCGCCCATACGGATCCACGACCGAGTCCTTCGGATCGTCGCCCATGCTCATCGTGCCCATGATGTGCTGATTGTTGGCGTATTCGCCATCGGGCGTGTAGCGCAGGTTCGTGCCGCCCATCAGCTCGGCGATCCGGGCGTATTCCTTCTTCGCCGCGGCCATAGCCTTGTGGAGGTAGTCGCCCAGGAAAAAATGCACCTTCGGCTTGGGCAGGCCGAGCTCGTCCCGCTGATCGCTGAGCACAACGCGATTTTCGGGCATCGGCAGGACCTCGGGCACGTTCTTGACGTTGCACTGATGCGCTGCGCGGTAGCGCAGCTGCTTCTCGAGTTCTGCGCCATAGACTCCGGCTGCAATCAGGTCTTCCGTCGCGGCGCGGACCTGGGAGATGTTGGTGAAGTCGAGGCGAAATGCAGCATGCTCCGAGCGGAACGGCCCATCCCGTAAGGTATTGATCGATGCCGGGCTCTGAGGCCCGCGTCCGAGCCAAAGCTCGTCCTCGGCATCGAAGGTCAGCGAACTGCTCGGGTGATCCATGAGATTCCGGCCGACCATTCCCGAACTGTTGGCGATGCCATTGGGGTATTTGTCGCTCGCCGACATCAGAAGCAGCTTCGGACTCTCGATGCCATTGGCGGCAAGCACGAAGGTTTTGCCTGTCACGCGGTGCGAGAGTTTGTCCGGGTCGTAATAGTGTACTGCCGTGATGCGACGATCGGAATCGTGCTCGATCCGATAGACGACGGCATTGGGCAAAAGCCTCGCCCCCGCGGCTTCGGCAGCGGCCGCCGCCAAGCCACCATGATATTGCGCGTCGATGGGACAGATCGGCTGACAGTTGTTCGCGCCGCAGCAGGGAGGTCGTCCGTCATAGGCGCGGCTGTTGCGCGCCGTTGTATTCGACACGACGGGGTATCCGCCCGGGGCAAGTCGCTCCCGGAAACGGCGCATCGCCCACGACTCGGCCACCGGCTCCATCGGGAACGGCTTGACGCGCGGTGAGCCCGTGTCGGGCGCCCCCGACACCCCTGTCTTGACCTCGGCCTCGTAATAGAACGGTTCGAGCTCTTCATAGGTCAAAGGCCAATCCTTGCCCACGCCGTAGAGCGACTTGATCCGGAAGTCGTTCGGAAGAAGGCGCCACATATGCGCCGCCCAGTGCCAGGTCGTACCGCCGACGATGCGAATGTATTCGGCCGGATAGGGATACGGCCCGGCCTGCACGAGATAGCCGTTGCCCGTGCGGCCTGGGGGCTGCCGCGCAACCCGCCCCTTATCGACGTCCGTGGCGGAACCCCAGTCGGGTTCGTAGGTCGGATGTGGGGCCCACCAGGAAGGTGGATAGGGTGCCATCCAGTCGCCCTTGCGGGGCGCACTTCTGTAGTAGAGCACGAGCTGATCACGCGTGACGCGCGGCCCTGCCTCCAGGATAAGGACGGACGCACCCGTCTTGGCGAGGCGCTCTGCGGTCAGGGATCCGCAAATCCCGGAACCGATCACGACGATGTCTGCGGAGAGCTCGTCAGCCATCGGGCTCTCGTCAAGCGGGTTTATCCACCCAGGTGCCATACGACCCGGAGCAGTAGCTGGGCGGGTTCAAACGATCGGCAACGACCACGTACATGAGACTCGTCTCGAACGTGATGCAGCGGGCGCGCTCGCCCTCCCCGACGACGCCGGTGTACCAAGCCGTCACGATTTTGCGCGGCAGCACAGCCAGCGGCGAATGCTCCGCGTCCAGAGTGGGCTGCAGCTCGCTCGGCTCGATCTTCCGTTGTCCGATCATCTCGGCCAGCGCCTGAACGCTGGCCTGAAATCCCGGATCGTCCGCTATGAGGGCCTCGTAGAGTCGAGCCGCTTGGTCCGGTTCGAGGGACGGTCGCCCCGTGAGGACGCGCGAGACCACCAGGAACGCATCACGCGGAGCACCGGCGCTCGGCTGTGCAACGGCAACTGGAACGAACGAGGAGAGACAGGTGGCCGTCAAGCCTGTCAGGACGGTGCGCCGGTGCGGGTCGGACTCGGTCGTCTCATCGAGCGAAGCATTCGATTTTTCCATGGGACCTCCACGGAAATCCAGCATGCGCGGCTAGCAAGGCAGCGCGCCGGTCTGCTTCTGGGGCGAAACCACCGTCATGCTGTCGGTGTCGAAACGCGACGGGCTCAATCCGCCATCGCAACGCAAGGCCACTGCAGATTGGTGCACAAACGCTCGACCCGCCGGATAGATCCCGCGGAATCTCGATAGGAACGATTCAGAACTGTTGGTCCGAGCCTCGACTGCTTCGGCTTCGGCTTGCAATAACAAAGGAGTTTCTGGTCTCCGGTATCATCGCAAGCCAAAGGTGAAGTAATTCGGAGTCTGTTTCCGTTTCCGACAGTGCTCCTCGCGCTCTCACGCCCTCCCCGTCCTTGCGAGCCGCAGGCGAAGCAATCTACCCGTCGACGGATGCGCTCCTGGATCGCTTCGCTCCGCTCGAAACGACGGTGAGGCAACGGGACGGCTCGTGATTTACCGGCTGTGGTCTGCAGTGACGAAGCCCAATACGCTAGGAACGACGATGACAAACCTCGCGAGTGATACTCATACCTTTCCATAGACGGGAATCAGAGCACCCGTGACCGAGCGGGCCGCATCCGACAGGAGAAAGGCAATGACCTCGGCGATGTCTCGCGCCGGCACCCATTGGGAGTAATCGGCTTTGGGCATGGCCTCGCGGTTCTGCGGCGTGTCGATCATGCTTGGCAACACGCTGTTGACGGTGATCCCCTTGTCCTTCAGCTCCTCCGAGAGGCTCTCCGTCAGGCGCAGAACGGCGCTTTTGGCCGCAGAATAAGCGCTCAGTCCTTTCGCTCCGGTGACGCCCGGACGGGCGCCGACGGTGACGATCCGGCCGCCTTCGGGCGGCAGGCGGGGAATGATCGCCTGAACGGCTGCAACCGCCGTTTTCAAGTTGGCCGTCAGCATTGCGTCCCAGACGGTCCAATCGTCCTTGGCCCTGGTTCCCCCGCTTTCGAAGGCGCCGACGGTCGCCACGAGACCATGGACCTCGCCAAAGCGCGCGATGACCTCGTCCAAGGCACGGCCGACTGCAGTCCCATTCGCCAGATCGAGACCACCGAGATGCAGGGTCCGATCCGGATGGCTGCTCTCGATCCCCGGCCGTTCCGAGCGGTCGAGCAGGGCCACCTTCGCTCCGCCTTCGAGCAGAACGTCTCTGACTGCCCGACCAAGATTACCGGAAGCGCCCGTAATAGCGAAGGTCCGGCCGCTCAGCTTCTGCACGTTCGATACCTCTCTGTTCCCTGGCTGTCTGGTATATAGCGAGGGCTAGGATCCTCGTCGGCCGTACCCTGACCCTCGCGGGCATCGCCCAAGAACCCTTATGATGACGTTACGCTGTGACCTCTCACGGCTCCAGCAGGTTCATGCGTGCATCCCTGCGTACAGTCTTCCATGGCTGACGGGAACATCGCCAGCAGGGTAACCCTGAGAGCGTTCGGCGAGTTCAATGTCGAAGCAACCCTCTGGCTCTGGATGGTCGCGGGCCGTAGTAAACGGCTGCTGACGTGACATTGCCGGGAGATGACGATGAGCAACGGGTTTCTGCCGCGGTGGACCCTCAAGACCGAGGGAACCATCCTGCCGGACGAGCGGCTGCCGATGGGGCAGACCCTCGTGACCGGTCTGCAGCATGTCGTGGCTATGTTCGGCTCGACCGTGCTCGCTCCTCTTCTGATGGGCTTCGACCCGAACGTCTCGATTCTGTTTTCTGGTTTCGCGACGCTCCTGTTCTTCGTGATCGTTGGCGGCCGGGTTCCGAGTTATCTCGGTTCGAGCTTCGCCTTCATCGGCCCGGTGCTCGTCGCAACCGGCGCGACGGTCGGGAGTCCCAACCCGAATATCCCGCTGGCGCTCGGAGGCATCATCGCGGCTGGGGCCGTTTATGCCCTGATCGGTCTCATCGTGCACGTGGCCGGCCATCGCTGGGTCGAGCGGGTGATGCCGCCTGTCGTGACCGGCGCCATCGTGGCTGCCATCGGCCTCGTACTGGCGCCGATCGCCATCAACAGCGCCTCGGGCGTGACGACGGACAATCCGAACGGCACGACCTTTGCCCGCTGGATCGCCCTGATCACCGTCCTGGCGGTCGCCATGATCGCGGTCTACGGATCTGGCATCTGGCGGCGCTTGCCCGTGCTGCTCGGCGGAGCCATCGGCTATCTGGCTTATCTGGTCCTGGCGAACGGCTTTGGTCTCGGCCAGCCGATCGACTTCTCGAAAGTCGCCTCGGCCTCCTGGTTCGGCCTGCCTACCTTCCAGAGCCCTGTCTTCGACCTCCGGGCGATCAGCCTCATCGCTCCGGTCGCCGTCATCCTCGTCGCCGAGAACCTCGGACACATCAAGGCGATCGGAGCCATGACAGGGCGCAATCTCGATCCCTATCTCGGTCGGGCCTTTATGGGCGACGGCGTCGCGACGATGGTCTCCGGCTTCGGCGGCGGGACCGGCATGACGACCTATGCGGAAAACATGGGCGTCATGGCCGTAACCCGGATCTATTCCACCCTGATCTTCGTCGTTGCGGCGGGGTTCGCCCTCCTCCTCGGCCTGTCGCCGAAGTTCGGCGCCTTCATCTCGACGATCCCCGGTCCCGTGCTCGGAGGCCTGTCGATCGTCGTCTTCGGCCTGATCGCCGCGGCGGCGGGCCGGATCTGGGTCGAGAACCGCATCGATTTCGCGCAGCCGCGAAACCTGATCACGGTCGCGGTCGCCCTGATTCTCGGGGCGGGCAACTTCAAGCTGACGGTCGCCGGCTTTACCCTGGACGGGATCGGGACCGCGACCTTCGGCGCCATCCTGCTCTATCATCTGTTGCGGGACGAGACCGAGGCCGAGATCGGGACCGCGGATGCGGCAATGCCGGCGAGGCCGCCTGCCGAATAGCCGTGGTCGCCCGGCTTACCGACGCACTGGTCACGGGAGCGGTTCGTGATGAAGGAGGTTCGAATGCAAACGCGTCCTATTCCCTCCACCAACGAGCCGCTGCCGGTCATCGGGTGCGGCACCTGGCAAACCTTCGATGTCGGCGCCTCTCCCCGGGAGCGGGCGCCACTCGCGGAGGTGCTGCAAACGCTGTTTACATCGGGCGGTTCGGTTGTCGATTCCTCGCCCATGTATGGAAGGGCGGAGGCCGTCGCGGGCGACCTGCTGGCTGCATCCCATGCCCACCACAAGGCCTTCCTCGCGACCAAGGTCTGGACGCGCGGGCGCGCCGAGGGCATCGCGCAGATGGAGCAGTCGATGGCTCTGCTCAAGACCGACCGCATCGATCTCATGCAAGTGCACAATCTGGTCGACTGGCGCACCCATCTGGCGACGCTCCGGGGCTGGAAGTCGGAAGGCCGCGTCCGCTATGTCGGGGTGACCCACTATACGTCGAGCGCCTACGGCGAACTCGAAGCCGTCCTGCGGTCCGAGACGCTCGATTTCGTTCAGGTCAACTACGCGCTGGACGACCGTGACGCCGAACGACGCATTCTGCCCCTCGCGGCCGAGCGCGGCATCGCCGTGTTGGTGAACCGACCCTTCGGAGGTGGCGGGCTTCTTCGCCGCCTGGCACAGCGCGAGCTTCCGGCCATCGCCGGCGAAATCGGTTGCACGACCTGGGCGCAATTGCTCCTGAAATTCATTCTCGGCCACCCTGCCGTGACGTGTATCATCCCGGCCACCTCGAAGCCGGGGCACATGGCCGAGAACGTGCAGGCCGGCGACGGGCCTCTCCCCGACGAAGCCCTGCGGAAGCGGATCGCAGCCGCCGTCAGGCCATGATTCAGAGCTCTTTGATGGTGAGCGTCTGACCGACGCTCACCTGCGGCCGAACACCCAGTCTCCGACTTCGCCCAAGGCATCGAAGGCCCGATTCGTCAGGCGACGCGGCACTGCGAAGAGATCGTGCTCGACTTCCTCCTCGACCGGATAGCCGTAGAGATGCAAAGGCGCCCCACGGGCCACGGGCATCTCGGCTCGCTCCTCCAAGGGAACATCGCGCCGGGTCCCATAGGCTGGGATCCCCCGGGGCGGCACCGGGCGCTCGTCCCCGTATCGCCCTTCTCCGTCGCGCCGCGCCTCCATGGGCCTGCTGCCGGTCGAGGTGAGAATATCCTCGGCCCGATTCAGGGCGACGTGCTTCGGCCGGGACAGAGGAACGTCGTAGCCGTGGCTCAGAGCCACGCCCTGGAGATCGCGGACGGCGGCCTTGCCCTCCTCCGTCCCGTGGCAGATCGCAAAATATACCGCGTGATAATTCGCGTTCTTGCGAGCATCCTCCCGGCTCTCGGCGGTCGCAAACGGTGCCAGGAAGAAGGCCATCGTGCGCCCGTCCCGATCTGCGAGGATGGCCGGACTCGTCCGGGAGCAATAGACGTAGCCGTCCTCCTCGCCGAGATCCTTTCGGCCATTCCGGCTCGCGTGGAAGGTCTTGAGCCGCGTCCTCATGAGAGTTCCCTCCTCGCTTGAGGCGAGCGGCCGGGCGCTGACCACTGAAAACTCGTCGCAGCCGTCCGGCTGGCAAAGGCCGCGGATGATGTCAGGCCGGTCGTAGCCGCGAGCGAGGGCTGGTGTCGAAATCACCAGGGTGAGCGCGAGGATTCGGATGAGCATTCTGCCCTCTTGTGTTGTCTGCTTCCTTTCGGGCAGCCAACATTGGCAACAATTCGGCAACAGCTGCGACCACTGGCCACCTCTCGTGGCTGCCCGAGCGCTTCACTTGAAGCGCTGGCGCGCTCGGAAAGGCCTCCGACGGTTCACACGTGCACGTCCCCGAACGCGAGTTCGCCCTCGCTTTGGGGGGTCCGTAGGGAGGCATAAAGAATCCACCCGTAGAAGGCGACGACGATGATGATCGTCGCCCAGCCGGGGAGTGGACCGATCGCGGCGTTCCGGACCCACTGGCCGATGGACCCGACGAGCCGCTCTTCGGAGGCGTTCGTGGGCAGATTGGTGGTCATGGTCCGCACGAGCCAGGCGAGCAGCAGAATCAGGAACATCCAGCAGTAGTTTCGGCGGAGGCGGCGCGACATGGCCTGGCGCAGGCTGACGAGGAACAAGGGGCGTCGCAGGTCTTCTCCCAGGGCCTTCACCCACTCGTCGGTCGTGCCGGATTCGGGTGCGAAGATCTGGGCGAAGTAGTTGCGCTCGAGCCGGCGTACCCGATTCCGATAGACGTCGAAGAAGCGATACCGACGAGCCTCGATCACCAGCAGCAACAGAACCAGCAGCATGGCGAAGAGCAGCACGCCGTGATGGGCCGTCGGCGTCGAAAGCGAAACGGACAGCATCGCCGCAACGACGGTGATCGCCCAGTTCGTGGTCCGATCGATGCGATCACGCCAGCCGGCCATTCGGGCGATCTCGGCGCGGTGGTAGTGGGCCACTACGGTGATGAACTCGCCCGGGGTAGCCGGGAAGGCCGGCGCGTCGATCCTCGGACGCAAGTCGCGCTCATCACGCATGGCATTCCTCCCTTGCTATAGCATCGGACCCAAAGGTGGGTTGCACTTTTGGGACCAATTCGATGCTTCGGCCCTTGAGCGGCGCATCGTGCGGAAAAGTGGGTCCACTTTTCCGCACGATGCGCTTCGCGCCGGTCTTTGGGAGCCATGGACCTATGGACGTCGTCCGCCAACCGCGCGGTAGCCGCAGGCCGAGAGCAGACACCTGGGGCGGCGCATCGGGCATATGGTGCACAGGATAGCGACGTCGAACACGCAAAGGATGCCGGTCGACCTTGGCCGGCATCCCCGCTACGACATTGGAAGCGCAGGTCATGCCTGCGCAGGGATCGTTCGTCAGTCGTCCATACCACCAGCGAGCAGGATCTCGCGCTTGCCGGCATGGTTGGCGGGCCCGACGATGCCCTCCTTCTCCATCCGCTCCATGATCGAGGCGGCCCGGTTGTAGCCGATCTGAAGCCGGCGCTGGATATAGGAGGTCGAAGCCTTCTTGTGGCGCAGAACGATCGCGACGGCCTGATCGTAGATTTCGCCCGACCCGATTCCGAAGTCGCCCTCATCGATGACAGGCACCTCCTCGGCTTCGGCCTCCTCTTCATCGGCCGTGACGGCGTCGAGATAGACGGGTTTCGCCTGGCGCTTGAGATGGGCGACGACGCGCTCGACCTCCTCGTCGGAGCAGAAGGGGCCGTGCACGCGGGTGATACGGCCGCCGCCCGCCATGTGGAGCATGTCGCCTTGGCCCAAGAGCTGCTCGGCCCCCATCTCGCCGAGGATCGTGCGCGAGTCGATCTTCGAGGTCACCTGGAAGGAGATCCGGGTCGGGAAGTTGGCCTTGATGGTGCCCGTGATGACGTCCACCGACGGGCGCTGGGTCGCGAGGATCACGTGGATGCCGGCCGCCCGCGCCATCTGGGCGAGCCGCTGGATCGCGCCCTCGATGTCCTTGCCGGCCACCATCATGAGGTCGGCCATCTCGTCCACAATCACCACGATGTAGGGCAGCGAGGTCAGGTCCATGACCTCGTCCGTGTAGACGGGCTGGCCGGTTTCCTTGTCGAAGCCGGTCTGGACGGGCCGGGTGATGACCTCGCCCTTCTCCCGCGCTTCGGCGACCCTTGCATTGAAGCCGTCGATGTTGCGG
>NZ_LN811352.1:322963-335222 GCF_001006805.1 Microvirga massiliensis
AAGCGAGGAGCTCGCGCAAGTAGACGGTTTCCCGCGTCTCGTTCGGCAACTCGATGCCGATCGCGTTGCGGCCCGGGACCACGGCGACGCGCGCCGACACTGCACTCATCGAGCGCGCGATGTCATCCGAAAGCGAGATCACCCGCGACGACTTCGTCCCCGGGGCCGGCTCGAGTTCGTAGAGCGTGACGATCGGGCCGGGATAGGCGTGGATCACTTCACCTTTCACGCCGAAGTCACGGATGACCTTTTCGAGCCGACCGGCGGACTCCTCGAGAATATCCTCGGTGATGACCGGTCCCTCCGCCAGCGGAGGCTCCGCCAGGAACTCGAGGCTGGGAAACTCGTATTCGGCCTTCTGGCGTGAGATGGCGCGGCTCGGCGCCGGAGGCTCACTCTGAGAGATGTTCGGAAGCGGGTCGACGGGCCTATCCTCATCGACCTGACGCACGTCGTGCTCCGCCGGTACATCTACGGCTGACTCATCGGAGCCACAGGCAGGCTGCTGAATGACGGGCACGCTGAGAAGATCCGGAAGCCCCGCTTCATCCGGATACAGTGACAGATATCCGAGGTCGATCTCTTCCAACTCGGTTTCGCCATGCAACCGTGCCTCGGCGGCAGCGTCCGCAGGCGTGTCGATCGACTCGCTCACATCCAGCGCGTCATCGATGACGTCAGCCGACTCTGCTTCGGCGGTCCCCACCAGCCGATACCACTCGGGCCTCGAGAACCAGGCTGCATGCACGGCGAACCCGGGTGCGGTGTGCTCCTCCACTGAAGCGACCGAAATATGGTCTTCCGCTCGGGCGCTGATGCTCTCGAGAACAACGGCTTCCGAGTCCCAATCGTCGGGGCAGAGCCCAGCCCCATTACGCGGTTCCTCCCTGACCGTGATCTCCCCATTGTTTCGAGGCTTCGACACGCTGGGAGCCGCGCCCACTGGCGTATCGATCTCGGTCTCTTCGGCCGGAAGTTCGTAGCGGCCGTAACCAACCCTGATCGCATCCCACGCCTGCGCCGGAGCCCCGAACGAGGCTTCGTCTTCGTCGCCTATCAGGCCGGAATCGTCGCCGCGGGATATTCCCCTGCGCTCCCGCAACACTCTGTCGGGCGTCCGGGTAAATCTCACTCCGTCGGGGGTCACGAAAGCGCGCCGCCAGGCCGGCTCGTCGATGTCGACGTCCAGGCCGGCAGTACCGGGGCGCTCCTCGGAGTTGAGGAAAGCGTCTGGCGACTGATTCGGTGCAGGAAGGGTCTCCTGCTCGGCAAAGGCTGAAGCACGCCGGAGGGGCAGCACGTTCGATATTTCTTGGGGTTGCTCTTCAGGAAGGTTCACGTTTGCGAGTCGAAAAACAGGAGGCCGTCGAGTTGGATGCATGGTGGTGGTGGGTTGGAGCGGGGATCGCCAGACGGGCTGACGTCCGGCAAAGTCGGTCCAGAGTGGTAAAGAGATGGTTAGAATCCACGCTCTAAGCACATCAGCCGGGAGGCCGTCCCCACGCCGAGCCTGTCGGACTCGGGACCGAGCGGCCATCGTCCTGCAGGCGAGAAGGCCCTGTGGGGGCCCGGGTTACGATTCGACCGCGCCCTGAGAGCTTGCCAGCCTGCCGCCGTAACCGCTAGGCTCGTGGGTGGTCAGGTGGAACCGCTCAAGCTTTGCGGAATTGTTCCCACCAGATCCATTGCTGGGCAGAAGGGCCTGCCATGGCCAATCGGCATCCGCGCCTCCGTCGCAATATCTTGCCCGCGCGGCTACGGCCTCGGTCGCGCTACAGCCTGCAGTCGAAAGTTTTCACCGAGACCCGACGCAACATCCTGCGAACGATCTCCTGTCCCGCCATAGCGATGCTTCTGTCTCGAGCCGACATTACATAGCTCGTCGGCCCTCTTTCGAAGGAGGACTCAAGTCATGGCCCAGAGCGACTACGAGCGAGTTCTTCAAAACCCGAGATTTCAGGCCCTCGTTCACCAGCGGTCGAGATTTGCCTGGATTCTCACGATTGCGATGCTCGTCATCTATTTCGGCTTTATCCTCCTCGTCGCTTTCGCCAAGCCCCTCCTCGCCGCAAAGGTCGGAGATGGCGTCACCTCCTGGGGGATCATCCTCGGGCTTGGTGTCATCATCTCAGCATTCGTCCTGACCGGAATTTACGTTCAGAGAGCGAACAGCCAGTTTGACGAACTGACCCGTGATCTCACGAAGGAGCTCGTGTGATGCCCAGGCTGCTCCTGATCGCTGCCGTGACGGGTCTCGCGGCGGGTGCCCTTTCCTGTGAGGCTCTTGCAGCCGGTCCGGACCTCGGCGCCGTAGAGAGACAGCCCTTGAACTGGGCGGCCATCGGCATGTTCCTGCTCTTCGTGCTCCTCACGCTGGGCATCACATATCGAGCGGCCGCTCAGACCAAGTCCGCCGCCGATTTCTATGCCGCCGGTGGCGGCATCACGGGCTTTCAGAACGGCCTCGCGATTGCCGGCGACTATATGTCGGCAGCTTCCTTTCTCGGGATCTCGGGACTCGTCTTCGCCAGCGGTTTCGACGGATTGATCTATTCGATCGGGTTTCTCGTCGGCTGGCCGATCGTGCTGTTCCTGATCGCCGAACGTCTGCGGAACCTCGGCAAGTTCACATTCTCGGATGTCGCCTCGTTCCGCCTGGACCAGACGCAGATACGCATCCTCTCGGCAGTCGGGACGCTCGTCGTCATTGCATTCTACCTCATCGCACAGATGGTCGGTGCGGGTAAGCTCATCGAGCTGCTCTTCGGCCTGAATTATTTGTACGCCGTGGTCATCGTCGGTGTGCTGATGATCGTCTATGTCGCATTCGGCGGCATGAAAGCCACCACATGGGTGCAGATCATCAAGGCCTGCCTCCTGCTGGCCGGAGCATCCCTGATGGCCTTCATCGTTCTCTGGCGCTATGGCTTCAGTCCCGAAGCCATGTTCGCCGATGCCGTGAGAACGCATCCGAGAGGCGATGCCATCATGGCGCCCGGCGCCCTCGTGACCGATCCGGTTTCAGCGATCTCGCTCGGGCTCGCCCTGATGTTCGGCACAGCGGGATTACCCCACATCCTGATGCGGTTCTTCACGGTGTCCGATGCACAAGCGGCCCGAAAATCGGTCTTCTACGCCACCGGACTCATCGCCTACTTCTATATCCTCACCTTCATCATCGGATTCGGTGCCATCACGTTCCTGATGAACGATCCGAGCTATTTCAAGCTCGGGGCCGGTGGAGCCTACGACAAGGTCAAAGATATTATCGGCGGGACGAACATGGCCGCAGTCCACCTCGCGGCGGCAACAGGCGGCTCGATCTTTCTCGGTTTCATTTCTGCTGTGGCCTTCGCGACCATCCTGGCGGTGGTGGCCGGACTCACCCTGGCCGGTGCTTCGGCCGTCAGCCATGACCTCTATGCCGAGGTCATCGCGCGCGGACGTACCTCTGAGCAAAAGGAAGTCAGGATCTCCAAGATCTCGGCAATCGCAATCGGGATCGTAGCGATCATTCTGGGCTACATCTTCGAGAATCAGAACGTTGCGTTCATGGTCGGCCTCGCCTTTGCGGTCGCCGCGAGCTGCAACTTCCCGGTCCTCGTGATGTCGGTCCTCTGGAAAGGCACGACAACCCTCGGTGCGCTGATTGGAGGGCTTTTGGGCCTGTTGAGCGCCGTCGTGATGGTGGTGCTGAGCAAGGCGGTCTGGGTGCAGACCCTGGGATTCTCGAAAGAGCTTTTCCCCTATGACAACCCGGCTATTTTCTCCATGCCCATCGCGTTCCTGGGGATCTGGGCCTTTTCGAAGTTCGATGCCAGCCAGCGCGCCAAAGCGGAGAGGGCATCTTTCGATGCCCAATATATCCGGTCCGAGACGGGCATTGGCGCCGCTGCAGCGCACGTGCATTGATGAGGGGGCCCGACCCCATCACCCCTGATCGATCAGGGGTGATCGTCCCTGTATCTGCACGGGGTTAACGGATGCAGGGCTTCGATGCCGCCAACCCGCCTTTCGACCGTCTCACGCCGCAGGAACTGGAAGAACTGACGGCGGTGCTCGACATCGGCTACTTCAGCCCGGAAGAGGTGATCATTCGGGAGGGGCAGGCTTCGGATCTGCTCCACGTCGTGATCAAGGGAGCCGTCGAGGTCCGGGACGGAGATGCATTGCATGCCGTGCTCCGCGCCAAGGATAGCTTCGACTCGCGTGCAGTCGTCCACGGCGCCGCCGGGGAGAACTTCGTCGCCGTCGAGGAGACGCTCTGCCATCTGATTCCGGGCAACATCATCCTCAGCCTCATTCGACGGAATGGCGCCTTTGCAGCCTTCTTTTATGCGGATGTCTCGCGCAAGCTCGACGCTTTCGCCGAGCTGAGGACCGTAGAGGGCGTCGAGAGCGTTCTGCGCTCCCGCATCCGCGGGGCGCGTCATGGCGGAGCCGTCTTCATCGATGGCGCGAGCACGATCAAGCAGGCCGGGCAGCGCATGCGCGATCACGACATCAATGCCCTTTTTGTGCGCGACGGACAAAAGATCGGTGTCATCACCGGAATGAATTTGTCGAAAGCCGTCGTGCTCCGCGACCTGCCGCTCGATACGCCGGTGCGTGAGGCTTGCCATTTCGACGTGATCTCGGTCGATGCGGACGACTTCGTCTTCGAAGCGCTTCTCCTGATGACGAAGCACGACAAGCGGCGCCTCGCGATCCGGTCGAATGAAGAGTACATCGGTTTTCTCGAAGATATCGACATCCTGGGTCTGTTCGCCGGCAATTCGCAGCTGATCCCGGGGAGAATCGAACGAGCCCGCGGCCTCGACGATCTCGCCGGCGCCGCCAGCGATATTCAAGCCCAGGTCGAGCGCCTGCATCGACAGGGCCTCAAGGTGGAGGTGATCGCGGAGATCACCTCCGACCTGAACCAGCGGCTGTTCAGAAAGCTGTTCGACATGGTGGCCCCGACCACCATCCGGCGGGCCGGGTGCCTGCTCCTGATGGGTTCGGAAGGGCGCAGCGAGCAGACGCTTCGGACGGACCAGGACAATGCCCTTCTGCTGTCCGAGGAGGTGCCGGCCTCCGATCTTGCAGAGTTCCGGGACGCCTTTTCCGGCGCGTTGGAGTCCTTCGGGTTCCCGCCCTGCCCCGGCAACGTGATGGTGCGCAATCCGATTTGGTCGCAGACCATCGACAGCTTCATCCGCCAGCTCAAGCTCTGGGTCCTGAGCCGGGATGCTGAGGCGGCCATGAATCTGGCCATCTTCTACGATGCCGCCGTGGTAGCAGGTCCTTCCGAGCTCGGCCTCCGGGCCAAGGAAGCCCTGGTTTCTCTCATGCATGGGGAGGCGGCGCTCCTCTCCCGGTTCGCTCACCTGACCGAAACTTTCGCGACTCCGAATCTGGGGGTCCTGCACGCCATCATGGCGACCGTCGGCGTCGGCCCTGACGAGATCGACCTCAAGAGGGCCGGCATATTCCCAATCGTGCACGGCGTCCGGACGATGGCTCTGGAGAGGGGCCTCCTGGTCAACGCAACCGTTGCCCGCCTCGATGCTCTCGCCGAGACGGGAGCTCTGGATCCGAAGCTAGGTCAGGAACTGACCAGCGCACTCCATGTCTTCATGGAGTTCCGCCTGAGGTCGCAGCTACGCGCCCAACTCGAAGGAGCCAGGAGCGCCGAGGCGATCGTGCGTCTCGAAGAACTCAGCACGGTCGACCGTGACATGCTCAGGGACGCCCTTCGGGTCGTGCGCCAGTTCCGGGAGTTGATCCGCACCCGGTATAATCTTGGGGCTTTCTGAATGGTCCGGTGGTTGCGGAACCTGTTCTATCGCGCAACGCTCGGCGACCATGCGTATCGGTTCCTGTTCGAGCCGGGCCCTCCTGATGAGGTCGTGGTTCTGGATTGCGAGACTACGGGGCTCAATCCGAGGACCGACGAGATCGTCGCAGTCGCGGCAATCATCGTCAAAGGCGACCGCATCCTCACGAGCAGGCCCTTCCGGGCCGTCATACGGCCCGACAAGGGACCGACATCGGCGTCCATCAAGGTGCATCGGCTGCGAGCCCAGGATGTCGCCGAGGGGCACGCCATGCGGGAGGTGCTTCCGGGCCTTCTGCGATTTATCGGCGGACGCCCGATCGTGGGATATTACGTGGATTTCGACGTCCGCATGCTCGACAAATATGTCCTCCACTTCATCGAGGCGAAGCTCCCCAACCCTCGGATCGAAGTGTCCTCAATGTATTATGCTCTGAAATACGGCGGCGCTCTGCCCGGAACGGTGCACGACCTCCGGTTTGCCTCGATTCTTTCGGATCTCGGAATTCCGAGCCTCGCGCAACACGAGGCCTTCAACGATGCCGTCATGACGGCCATGATGTACGTCCAGCTCCGGGATATGCAGAAGCGAGGCGCTCGTATCAGCCGGGACCGAACTGTATACCAGATGGCGCCAGTCGGGGCCTGAGGACCCGGGAGGGCAGTGGTCGTCTCCGAAATCGAGCCCCTCGGTACGTTCTTCCGTCCGGCCGATCCGGTATTCGGTGGCACACGCCGCCAGTCATTCGATAAGTGACTGATCCAAAAGGAAGTCGGCCTCTTCCACTCCTCGGAACCTTTCGCGAGGCGGGGATGACGACGAGGAATTTGAAGCTCGCCCTGACCAAGGGTGATCTCCAAATCCATTGGCTGTGGATGCGGTCCGGAGGACGTGGAGAAGTGGACGTTGATTGGGCCCCTTCCAGGACCGAGGTTGATCCGAAACGGACCTTGCACCCAGCCCTGGCAATAACCGACCCAGCGTCGCATTCCTGCCACGGCGGGATGACAAATTCTCATAATTACAAATCCTGTCCTGTGTTGGACCTGGGCTCCCGATGAGCCGCAATTGATCGACGCCTCGTCGATGTCGCTCCTATAGCGCGCGGTCGAGCACTCGCTCGTGTCGTTGGGCGAGGCGCCCCTCAGCCGCATCGGTTTCGACGAATGGCTCCGCCGCTCACGGGCAGGAGCCTGATCCCGCATCGGTCAACCGAAGGAGGGCTCCATGAAATGCCTCGTCTGTTCACTGCTTGTCGCCACCCTACCGTTCGGCAGCGTCCTCGCGGATGCGCCGATGGAGAAGAACGCCAGGGTGACCCTCGTCTACCAGCACGAGCTGCCGAACGTCCCTGGCAAGAGCATCAAGGGCGTGCTCGTCGAATATGGCCCGGGCGGTTACTCGCCTGGCCACACGCATGCTAAATCCGCTTTCATCTACGCGACCGTTCTCGAGGGGGCGATCCGCAGTCAGGTCAACGACGGACCGGTAACGACCTACACGGCCGGACAGAGCTTCTCCGAGCTGCCCGGGGACCGCCACGGCGTCAGCGCCAATGCCAGCGAGACGCAGCCGGCCAAGCTCCTCGCGGTGTTCGTGGTCGACGCGAACGAAACCGAACTGACAATCCCATTCGGGAACTGAGGCAACAGAGCTATGGCGAGAACCTACCGTGAAGTTGCAATGGAGGACATGCTGCGCACCGTCGAAGAAGCGATGAGCCGCGTCATTGACTATTGGGGAGACCTGCCGTCGCCGATGAAAGAAGCGATCGAGCAGTTTCGCACGCAACTTGGGGCGGCAATCGATTCCGTAGAGTTTGTCAGAAGGGCACTCGACAGAGAAGTACCCGAAACCGAATACGGGGACGGCCCGCCTTGATGTTTTCTATGGCCGGCGTATGAACGCTTTGTGCGAGCCCGGCCGCCTGGCCGGGCCCGCAGCCGAAGTTCACGCCGTGACAGGCGCGGTAGCGGCCGCTTGCTGGTCTGCCTTCACGTCCTCCCCGCGAATGTAGGCAAGTATCTCCGGATTGACGATCTCGGGATGAGTCTGGCACAGGCCGTGCGGCAGGTCCTTGTAGGTCTTGAGCGTGCCGTTCTTCAGGAGCTTGATCGTCAGCGGCGCTGAATCGGCATAGGGCACGATCTGGTCGTCCTCGCTGTGGATCACCAACACCGGGACGTCGATCGCCTTCAAGTCCTCGGTGAAGTCGGTTTCGGAGAAGGCCTTGATGCACTCATACCCGGCCTTGACGCTCCCCATCATGGCCTGTCGCCACCAGTTGCGGATCAGACCCTCTGACACCTTCGCACCTGGCCGGTTGAAGCCGTAGAAAGGGGCGCTCGGAACATCGAGGTAAAATTGGGCGCGGTTGGCGGCAAGTGCGGCACGGTATCCGTCGAACACCTCGATTGGCGTCCCACCCGGATTTGAATCCTTTTTGACCATCACGGGAGGCACCGCGTCGACCAACACGGCCTTGGCCACGCGTCCCGGTTCCGCTCGCGCCACATAACGCGCGACCTCGCCGCCACCCGTCGAGTGGCCGATATGGATCGCGTTCTTGAGGTCGAGTGCCATGACCAGTTCGGCGACATCGGCTGCATAGGTATCCATCTCGTTGCCGCTGTCGGTTTGGTCCGACCGCCCGTGGCCCCGGCGGTCGTGGGCGATCACGCGATATCCTTCTGCCAGGAAAAACATCATCTGATTGTCCCAATCATCGGCACTCAATGGCCAGCCATGGTGGAACACGATCGGCTGAGCATCTCTGGGACCCCAGTCCTTGTAGAAGATCCGGGTGCCGTCTTTGGTGGTGATGTAAGTCATGGGGATGTGATCCCTTACCACATAGCCGGCCGGCAGGACCGGCGCCGCTGTCTCGTGATTGGGTCGATGGCGGGCTGGGTAAGCGTCCGTCGAACGAATCTGGCCCGGTCGCGACGACGAGAACATGGTAACAAACTCACTAGAATAAGACAGCTTGCGATTGCCTTTGACCAATTCGAGAATTGGTATGCCCTGTCAGACCGGCCAACATGCAGGGCTGTTATCTTCCAGGAGGAAACCTGCATCCTATCAACTAGTTCAGAGCGTCGAACAGGAGCGTATCCACGCTGCGATGATCCCGGTGCATTAGCAACAACCGACCAGCGTCGCATTCCTGCCACGGCGGGATGACAGACTCCCATGATTACAGATCCTGTCCTGCGTTGGACCTGGGCTCCTGGCGAGCCGCTTTTGATCGACGCCTCTTCGATATCGCTCCTGTAGCGCGTGGTTGCGTAACCCCGAAGGAGGAGCACATGGACAGCCGCAGATCCGGATCCCGTGCATCGTTCCCAAGCGTCTTCATCAGGAGGGAGCCATGACGAAGAAGCCTTCGCCTTTCCGCGGTTTACGAGTCGGTTCGACCACTGCATTTGGGTTGGTGCTCGCCGCCTTGGGCGGCATCGCCCTTGCCCAGTCGGACAAGTATACCTTGAAGGTGCCGGGCGGGCTCGCGTTCTCCGAGTTCAAGGGATACGAAGACTGGCCGGTTGTTTCCACCAGTCACAGTGGCGAACTCGATGCAGTGATCCTCGCCAATCCCGAGATGATCGACGCCTACCGGGCCGGCATTCCCGACAACGGCAAGCCCTTCCCGGACGGTGCCAAGATGGCGAAGATCCACTGGACCCCGAAGAAGAACCAGTATTTCCCGGAGACGACGGTGCCGGGCCCCCAGCATGACGTGGACTTCATGGTCAAGGACAGCAAGAGGTTCGCGGATAGTGGTGGCTGGGGATGGGCGGTGTTCAAGTATGACGCCGCGTCCGACACGTTCACGCCCGGCACCTTGGCTGACAAGCCGCCCCAGGCGAACGACGCCAAGTGCGGGTTCGCGTGCCACACGGTCGTGGAGACAAGAGATTACGTGTTTACGGAGTACGGAAAGAGGTGACCGGCACAGGAATGTGCCGACTGCCTTCCGCTCCGCTGACGCCTCCGCACGGCTGGTTGTGGCACTTCTCGTAAGCTAGTCAGATGTCTGCTCCAGCAGGGAGCACCGGACGTGCCTGAAGGACAGGTGATCTTCAGAGTTTGATCCTGATCAGACGGTCGGGTGACGCAGTCGAAATCGCGTACCGAGTCTCCGGAATTGATGCTCATCGCGGAATAGTGCCCCCGATCTTTGCATTTCACAGCACGGAAGAGGTTTGAGATCCTCGGCGCAGGACCAGAACCGGATGGACCTGCCGCCGTGCAACCCTCGCTGCCAGCCTTGGACGGAGCCTCCCTGCGGATCCCTTGCGTGCTTATGCGGGGCGGGACGTCCCGGGGGCCGTTCTTTCTGGAAGCCGATCTTCCCGAACATCCGGAGGCCAGGGATGGCGTGCTGCTCGCAGCGCTCGGCTCACCGCATGCCCTCCAGGTCGATGGAATCGGCGGCGGCAATCCGCTGACCAGCAAGGTGGCGATCATCGGGCGTTCGGTCCGGCCCGGGATCGATGTCGAGTACCTGTTCGCCCAGGTCGCGGTCGATCGCCCCCACGTGGATCTCAGCCCTAATTGCGGGAATATGCTCTCTGCGGTCGCGCCGTTCGCTATCGAAGCGGGCCTCGTGAAGGCACAGACCGGCGAGACGATCGTCCGGGTCCTCAACCGCAACACCTCGACTGTCGTCGAGGCGGTCGTGCAGACGCCTCACGGCCGCGTGCTGTACGACGGCGCGACCGCCATCGACGGAGTTCCCGGCACCGCCGCCCCGATCAGGCTCACGTTCCTCGACGCGATGGGCTCGAAGACGGGCGCCCTGCTGCCGACCGGCGCGGCCCGCGAGTACATCGACAACATGCCCGTCACCCTCATCGACTATGCGATGCCGATGGTGCTTCTGCGCGCCTCCGATCTTGGCATCGCGGGGGACGAGAGGCCCGAGGACCTCGATGCAAACGCTCCCCTCCTCGAGCGCCTTGAGGTGATCCGCCGGGAAGCCGGACAGCGCATGGGGCTGGGCGATGTCGCGGGCCGCATCATCCCGAAGGTCGGTGTGCTTTCCCCCGCACGGCATGGCGGGACCATCACGTCCCGCTACTTCGTACCTCATCGCTGCCATCGCAATCACGCCGTCACGGGCGCGTTGTGCACCGCTGCCGCGTGCCGGCTGCCCGGCAGCATCGCCTTCGATCTTGCCGCTCCCGGCCCATCGTCGCCCGTTACGCTCGAGCATCCGAGCGGACGCATCGAGATCGACCTCAGTCTCGACGATGCCGGACACGTCGAGCGGGCGAGCCTAGTCCGCACGGCCCGCCGCATCTTCGAGGGAAGCATCATCGTCCCGGCCAGCGCCGCGATCGTGCCCCGGGCGGAAGGATCACGAGGAGACAATGTCCATGACGATCACGCGCCGACTGCTTTGCTGCGCATTCCTCGCGACGGCGACGACGATCGCTGCGTCGCCTGACACCGCGCGGGCGCAGGACACCTTCCCGACCCGGCCGATGCGCCTTCTGGTGCCCTATGCGGCGGGCGGCGGGACCGACGCCATCGCTCGCCTCGTCGCCCAGGGCGTGGGCGAGAAACTGGGCCAGAGCCTGATCGTGGAGAACAACGGTGCTGCGGGAGGCAATGTCGCCACCCAGCAGGCCGCCAGGGCAGACCCGGACGGCTATACGATCCTGATGGCCAACCAAGGACCCATGGTCGTCAACCCACACCTGTTCGCCAACATGAAGGTCGATCCCCTGACGGCGTTCGACCCGGTGACATTGATCGCCGCGGCGCCGCTCATCGTCGTCGTGCCGCAGACTTCATCCTTCAAGAGCCTGCAAGAGCTTGTCGAACACGGCCGGAAGAACCCGCGCAAGCTTACCTACGGATCGGCCGGGAACGGCTCGGCGAGCCATCTCGCCACCGTCCTCCTCGGCCAAGTGGCTGGCCTCGAGGCCACTCACGTCCCGTACAGGGGGGCGGGCCCTGCCCTCAATGACCTCCTCGGTGGCCGCTTGGACTTCATGATCACCACGATTCCGTCCGTGCTCGGCCTGCTCGAGGCCTCGCAGGTGCGCCCGCTCGCCGTGACGGGCAAGGATCGGTCGAGGAAGTTCCCGGATGTGCCGGCCGCGGCGGAGAGCGGATGGCCGAACTACGAGGCCATGGCATGGTACGGCTTCGTTGTCCCGAAGGGCACGCCGAAGACGATCACGGCCAAGATCCGGACCGCCACGATCGAGACGATCAGCGCGGGCGTCGTGCGCGCACGGCTCGAGGCGGAGGGTGCGGAGCCGATCGGCAATGACTCCGAGGAGTTCGCCGCGATGATGAGGGCGGAATCCGCGCGATGGGCGGAGATCGTGAAGCAGGCCTCGATCACCATGAACTGACGCATTGGGCTTGGGAGGCTCGGGCCGCCGTCTCACCATACGGCTCACGTTCCTTCCGGAACGTGGAATCTC
>NZ_LN811352.1:337478-352629 GCF_001006805.1 Microvirga massiliensis
TCAATGCCGTGCTCGCCGGGGTCGGCTACAACTTCCGCCTGCTGCTCCGGTGGTTGGCCCTTTTGTGCGCCTGGATCCTGATGCTCCTCGCCCCCGCTCCGGACCGCTCACCAGCCCAGCAAAGCGCTTGAGCCGCGTTCTTCACAGACGACGAATCTCCCTTGAGCGATACGGATCGACCTACGGAGGCGCCCCCTTCCAGGTTCCGAGGAGCATGTCGAGGAACCGCTCGGTGGCCGGGGCAAGGCGGCCGCCTTGCCGCCGGACCACGCCGATCGTGCGCGAGACCTCCGGGTTCCGGATCGGACGCGTGATGATGATGGGGTGATCACCCTGGGGCGTGGCGAGCTGCGGCAATACGGAAAGGCCCAGGCCCGCCTCGACGAGGCCGAGCGACGTCGAGAGATGCGTCACTTCGTAGGACCAGCTCAGGTGGACATCCGCCTTGGCCAGGGCCGCATCGAGAAGGGTGCGGTTGCCGCTCGCCCGGCTGACCATGACGATCCGCTGCCCGTCCAGGTCGGCCCAGTCGACCGCCTCACGCCGGGCAAACGGATGATCCCGCCGGCAGGCGAGCACGAACGGGTCCGCGAGCAGCGGCTCGAAGGTCAACTCCGGGTCCGAAGAGCCCAGGAGGTTGATGCCGAACTCGACCTCACCCCGGGCCACGCTCTCCAGGCCATCATTCGCCGAGAGGTCGAAGATCCTGAACCGGATGTTCGGGTACTGCTCGTTGAACCGGGCGATCACGCTGGGCAGGAAGTAGAAGGCGGCGGTCGGGATGCAGGCCAGCGAGATCTGCCCGGCACGGCGGACGCCGACGTCGCGCATGGCGAACAGCGACGAGTCGAACTCGTCGAGCATGCGCTGGATCAGGGGAAGCAACTCACGTCCGAGCGCCGTCAGCGACACGCGGCGAGTCGTACGCTCGAGCAGGGCTGCCCCGACGGCCCCCTCGAGCCGCTGGATGCGCCGGCTCAGGGCCGGCTGGGACATGTTGAGCATCTCGGCGGCGCGGTTGAACCCCTCGAGTTCCACCACTGCCGTGAACGCCCGCAGATCCAGCACCTCGAAATTGATGCTCATGCCGGAATAATAGCGCCGATCTTTGCATTTCACAGCAGCGAGCGGATTTGAGATCTTCGGCTCAGGACAAGAGCCGGACGGACCCGCCGACGGGCGGGATCTCCCAGGGGCCGAGCCTCCTGGAAGCCAATCGCCCCGGAGGTCCGAAAGTCGGACACAGCGTGCTGGAGCCTATGGCCCGACACCCGTCCGAGGGAAGTGCTCCTGTGCGGCCGTCGGGTCCGCCACGAGTCGCCATCGCCACCTGACGCCAACAGGACCAAGAGGAGGAAACGCAATGCGAGCACACACGCTGGATCAACATTCGGCGCCGCCCAAGACCAAGAGGTTCTACAAGGCGCTGTACTTCCAGGTCGTCGTCGGACTGATCCTGGGCATCCTGGTCGGCCATCTCTGGCCGGACCTCGGCGCATCGCTGAAGCCGCTGGGCGACGGGTTCGTCAAGCTCGTCAAGATGATGATCGCACCGGTGGTCTTCTGCACCATCGTCAGCGGCATCACCAGCCTCAACGACACCCGCGAGATCGGCAAGACGCTCGTGAAGTCGATGGCGCTGTTCTACGCCCTGACCGCCGCGGCGCTCCTCGTCGGGCTGGCGGCCGTCATGATCATCCAGCCGGGCTCCGGCATGCACGTCTCGCCGACGTCGCTCGATCCGACGGTGGCGGCGCGCTACGCCAAGCAGGCAGCCCCCGTCGGTTTCGTCGACTTCGTGCTGCACATCATCCCGAACTCGTTCTTCGGCGCCTTCGCCGACGGCGAGGTCCTGCCGGTCCTGCTCATCGCCATCCTCGTCGGCTTCGGGCTCACGCGGGTCGGCAAGGCCGGTGAGCCGGTCACCGTGGGGATCGAGTCCTTCGCCCACGTCCTGTTCGCCGCATTCGGCTTCATCATGAGGCTGGCCCCGCTCGGAGCCTTCGGGGCCATGGCTTTCACGGTCGGCAAGTACGGCATCCAGTCGATCGGCTCGCTCGGCATGCTCATTCTCACCTTCTACGTCGCGTGCGGCTTCTTCGTCGCCGTCATCGTCGGCGGCCTGGCACGGGCACATGGCTTCAGCCTCTGGAAGGTGCTGCGCTACTTCCGCGAGGAGCTGCTGATCGTGCTCGGCACCTCGTCCTCGGAACCGGTCCTGCCGCGCGTGCTCCAGAAACTGGAGGCCCTGGGCTGCAAGAAGGGTGTCTCCGGGCTGGTGCTGCCCATGGGCTACTCGTTCAATCTCGATGGCACGGCGATCTACCTGACGCTCGCCTCGCTGTTCATCGCCCAGGCATGCGACATCCATCTGTCGGCCGGCCAGATCGCCGCCATGCTCGGTGTCATGCTGTTGACCTCGAAGGGAGCCGCAGGGGTCACGGGCAGCGGCTTCGTCGCCCTCGTGGCCACCCTGACAGTCATGCCGGACCTTCCGGTGGCGGGCGTGGCGCTGCTCGTCGGCATCGACCGCTTCATGTCAGAGGCCCGCGCACTGACCAGCATCATCAGCAACTGCGTCGCCAGCATCGTCGTCTCGATCTGGGAGAATGCCTGCGACCGGGAGGTGTTGGCGCGTGAGCTGAACCAGAACTACGCCGACACCGAGCAGAGCTTGGAGGAGAGGGGCGAGGTCATGGGCCTGGCGCTGCATCCCCAGCCGGCGGCGCAGCCGTCGCACTGATCCCCTGCATCACCTCCCGCACACCATCGAGGACCTCACCATGGATCCCAAGGATTGGATCGGCCGCACCGAAACGGTGTCCGACATCGTCACCGCCACTCCCTACGCCGCGCTGTCGGCCACGCTGGACCGGTCAGCCGAGCGCCCCTCGGTCGGCACCCCCCTCCCGGCGCTGTGGCACTGGCTGTACTTCCTGCCGCTGCACCGGCAGTCCGAGATCGGGCCGGACGGTCACGCCAGACGAGGCGGCTTCCTGCCCCCGGTGCCGCTGCCCCGCCGGATGTGGGCCGGGAGCCAGTTCGAGTTCCACCGGCCGCTGCGCGTCGGGGACACCCTGACCCGGGTCTCCACCATCCAGGACGTGACCGAGAAGTCCGGCCGCACAGGCCCGCTGGTCTTTGTGAAGGTCCGCCACGAGATCAGCCGCGCCGGCGAGGCCGGGGTGGCCCTGACCGAGTTCCACGACATCGTCTACCGCGAGGCCCCCACGCCGGAAGACGTCCCGCCGGAGCCCCGGCCGGCGCCGACGGGCGCGGCCTGGGAGCGTCGCTGGGTACCCGACGATGTGCTGCTGTTCCGCTACTCCGCCCTGACCTTCAACGGCCACCGCATCCACTACGACCGGCGCTACGTCACGGAGGTCGAGGGCTATCCGGGACTGATCGTGCACGGCCCGCTGATCGCCACCCTGCTGCTCGACCTGCTCCGTCACCAACACCCCGAGGCCGAGGTCGCCCGCTACAGCTTCAGGGCGGTGCGGCCGATCTTCGACATCAACCCCTTCTCCGTCTGCGGCGAGCCGCAGTCCGACGGCAAGACGATCCACCTATGGGCCAAGGACCACGAAGGCTGGCTGGCTATGGACGCCACTGCGGTCATCAAGTGAGGACGACCACCATGAGACCTCTGACCGGCATCACCGTGGTCACCCTGGAACACGCCATCGCGGCCCCCTTCGCGACGCGCCAGCTCGCCGACCTTGGCGCGCGCGTCATCAAGATCGAGCGCCCCGGCGTCGGCGACTTCGCCCGCGGCTATGATGAACGCGTCCGCGGCGTCGCTTCGCACTTCGTCTGGACCAACCGCTCCAAGGAAAGCCTGACGCTCGACGTCAAGCACGCTGAGGCGCAGGCCATCCTGAAACGGCTCATCCGCGAGCAGGCCGATGTGGTCGTGCAGAACCTGGCGCCGGGCGCCGCAGCCCGCCTGGGCCTGTCGTACGAGGCGCTGTCGTCCGAGAAGCCGGGCATCATCGTCTGTGACATCTCTGGCTACGGCGACGACGGCCCCTACCGCGACAAGAAGGCCTATGACCTCCTGATCCAAGGCGAGTCCGGCTTCCTATCGGTGACCGGCACGCCGGAGACACCGTCCAAGGCCGGCCCGTCGATCGCCGACATTGCCGCCGGCATGTACGCCTACACCAACATCCTGGCGGCCCTGCTGCAGCGCCAGCAGAGCGGGCGGGGCTGCCACCTCGACATCTCGATGCTGGAATCCCTGGTGGAGTGGATGAGCTATCCCCTCTACTACGCCTTCGACGGCGCATCGCCGCCGGCGCGGACGGGCGCCAGCCACGCCACGATCTATCCCTACGGCCCATTCCCGGCCGGAGATGGCAAGACGGTGCTGCTCGGCCTCCAGAACGAGCGCGAGTGGGTGGCCTTTTGCGACAAGGTACTGGAGCGCCCCGAACTGGCGCAGCAGGAGCGGTTCAGCAGCAACTCCCGCCGCAGCGCCGCGCGCGAGGAGCTGGACAGCATCATCGTGGCGGCCTTCGCCGACCTGACCGCCGAGGAGGTGGTCGCCCGGCTGGACGCGGCAAACATCGCCAACGCCCGCGCCAACACCATGCACGAGGTCTGGAGCCACCCGCAACTGGCGGCCCGCAACCGCTGGCGCGCGGTGGAGACGCAGAACGGGCCGGTGCCGGCGCTGCTGCCGCCGGGCGCCGGGAGCGATGCGGAACCCCGGATGGACCCGGTGCCCACGCTGGGCGAGCACACTGACCGGATCCTTGCCGGGCTGGGCTACGCCCCCGGGGACATCGCGCGGCTGCGCAGCGAGAAGGCGATCTGAGCCATGGCCCTCCCGCTCACGTATCTGTTCGTTCCCGGCAACCGGCCGGATCGCTTCGACAAGGCGCTGGGCTCGGGTGCCGACGCGGTCATCCTCGACCTGGAGGATGCCGTTGATCCCGCCGCGAAGGACGACGCACGCGCGATGATCCGCGCCTGGCTGGACGCCGCTCCGCGCGACGGCCGCGTGCTGGTCCGGATCAACGACGGGGGGACGCCCTGGTTCACGGACGACCTAAGCCTCCTCCGCCACGCTGGGATCTCCGGTGTCGTGCTGCCCAAGGCTGAGGAGGCCGCGCAGATTGCCCGGGTCGCCGGCGTGCTCGCCCCCGGCGGGGTCGTCGTCCCGCTGATCGAGACCGCCCGCGGCCTGCGCGCCGTGGACGCCATCGCCGCGGCCGAACGCGTCCAGCGCCTGGCCTTCGGCACGCTGGACTTCGCTGTCGATCTCGACCTCTCCGGCGACGAGCGCGGGCTGGGCCCGCCGGCCATGGCCATCGCGGTGGCCTCACGCTGTGCGGGCCGGGCGGGGCCCGTGGCCGGAGTCACGCCGGAGATCGGCGACGAAGCGGCGCTGGCGCGCGACCTCGCCTGGGCGCGCGCATTCGGCTTCACGGCCAAGCTGTGCATCCATCCCCGGCAGGTGGATGCCGTGCGCCGGGCGCTGGCGCCGAGCGACCAGGAACTCGACTGGGCACGGCGGGTGCTCGCGGCAGCCGGGAGCGCCGCCGGGGCCGTGCAGGTCGACGGCCGGATGGTCGACCGTCCCGTGCTCCTCAAGGCGCAGTCGATCCTCGACCGCGCCCCGAACTGATCACTCTTGCAGAAAGGAACAGGACCATGCCTTCCACGATCATCGACTCCACCATCTTCGGCAACATCTTCAGCACAGAGGCCATGCGCGCGGTGTGGTCGGACGAGAACCGCACCCGGAAGTATCTCGACATCGAGGCGGCACTGGCCCGCGTGCAGGCCCGGCTGGACATCATTCCGCAGGAGGCGGCCGAGGAGATCGTCGCCAACTGCACCCTCGATCGGATCGATATGGCGAAGCTGCGGGCGCAGACCGAACGGATCGGCTACCCGGTGCTCGGCGTCGTCTCGCAGATCAATGCGCTGTGCCGGGACAAGCTCGGCGAATACTGCCACTGGGGCGCGACCACGCAGGACATCACCGACACCGCGACGGTGTTGCAGATCCGGGAGGCGCTGGCGCTGGTGGACGAGGACCTGGCGGGGCTGTCGGCGGCGCTGGCGGATCTGGCGAAGCGCCATCGCGACACCCCGATGATCGGCCGCAGCAACCTCCAGCAGGCGGTGCCCGTGACGTTCGGGTACAAGATGGCGGGCCTGCTCTCGGCTGTCGAGCGTCACCGGGAGCGGCTGGCCCAACTCCGGCCGCGCGTCCTGATGGGTGAGTTCGCCGGGGCGGCGGGGACGCTGGCCTCGATCGAACGGGGAGCCATGGAGACCCAGGCCGGGCTGATGGAGGAACTGGGTCTCGCCCAGCCGGTGATCGCTTGGCACACCATCCGCGACACGATCGCCGAGGTGGGCTGCTTCCTCGGGCTGGTCGGGGGCACGCTCGGCAAGCTGTCCATGGACGTGAAGCTCATGATGCAGACGGAGGTCGGCGAGGTCTACGAGCCCTACGCGCACGGGCGCGGCTCGAGCAGCACCATGCCGCAGAAGCGCAACCCGATCTCATGCTGCTACATCCACGCCGCGATTTCCGTCGTGCGCCAGCACGCGGCCGCCCTGCTTGATGCCATGGTGGCCGACCACGAGCGCTCGACCGGACCGTGGGAGATCGAGTGGATCGTCCTGCCGGAGGCGTTCTGCCTGCTGGCAGGCGCCTTGAAGCAGGCGCGGTTCGTGGTGAGCGGACTGGAGGTCGATGCCGAGCGGATGCGCGCCAACATGGAGATGACGAATGGGCTGGTGGCGTCCGAGGCAGTGATGATGGGGCTCGGTCGCTACATCGGCCGCGAATACGCCCACGACCTCGTCTACGACCTCTGCCGCGAGGCGGTCCGGCAGAACCGTCCGCTGCTCGACCTGCTGGCGGAGACGCCGGAGATCACGGCGCACCTGAGCCGCGCCGAGCTGGCCGAGCTCTGCGATCCGGCCAACTACCTGGGCCAGTCGGGGACCATGGTCGACCGCGTGCTGAGCCGCCTTCACGCCTAGGCATCTGCCGGGAGAGGTCTAACGGCGCGGCGTGGCAGCCGTCAGAGAGGAGCTCGTGCTCGAGCTGTCTCGCCGCGCCTTCCTGGTGGGCGTGCTCGCGCCGGCGGTGCCCCGCCTCTCGTGGTCATAAGGTGAAGAGCAGGCGAGGAGATCAGGGTGATCAGCTCGGGCGGCTTCACGGCCGCCTACAACATCCTTGCTCCCCGCTTCGAACAGAAGACCGACAAGAGAATTATCAGTGCCTACGGTGCGTCGATGGGCAACGCGCCGATGCCATTCCCCAGCGCCTCGCGCGCGGCGAGCCGACCGACATCATCTTTCTCGCGCCCGGCGCTCGACGAGTTTGCGGCGCGCGGTGTCGTGCGGCCCGACAGCCGCGTCGACCTCGCGGAGTCCCAAATCGGCGTCACGGTCCGGGCCGGCGCACCGAAGCCCAACATCGCGACCGTCGAGGCGCTGCGCCGCACCCTCCTGGCCGCGTCGTCGATCGCCTCCTCGGCCAGCGGAGCGGGGTTTATGTCTCGACCGAGCGCGACAAGCGGCTCGGCATCGAGGCAGAGGCGACGCCGAAGAGCCGCCGCATCTGAGTGAGCGCGTGGCGGCGGTGGTGACCCACGGTAAGGCCGAGATCGGCTTTCAGCAGATCAGCGAGACCGTCGGCGTGCCCGGGACCGAGATCGTCGGCCCCCTGCCGGTCAAGGTGCAGTGGGTCACGGTGTTCTCGGCCGGGGTCTTGGCCAACGTGCGGCGGCCGGAGGCGGCCGCGGAGCTGATCCGGTTCCTGGCCTCGCCGAATGCTGTCGCGACCGTCATGTCGACCGGCCTCGATCCCATCAAGCGGCGCTGAACGATCACCGAGTTCGCTCCACCGCGGCGGCATCACTCTTCAGCAGAAATGTGTGCGGTCCCGAGCTGACTGTGTCCTGTGTTTCAGCGAAGGTCCAGTAATGGCACGAGGCGGGACTTATCCGAGATTCCGTGTTCAGGACGTAAGCAGGCCTTGTCAAGACCGTGCTTCAAGGCTGAGTTTGGCACTTTCCGGCAGTTGAGGTGATGGCGGCTCACGGCGCTGGAGCAGACACGCAGCACAGGGGGTAGTGGCCAAGCAGACCACTTTGCGTACGTTCCGAACCAACCGTGCTACTTGTGCACGTTTGCACCTCAAAGATCTCTACACGCTGATCGAGACCTGCCGGCTCAATGATGTCAATCCGCGTGCCTGGCTCGCCGACGTTCTCGCGCGCCTGCCGGGTCATCCCGCAACGCGCCTCAACGAACTGCTGCCCTGGATCTGGCAAACCAGCACGCAACGCGCCGCAGCTTGAACCCGCGATAGCAAAAGCGAAACCGCTGACACCGCGGTGCTCACCGGACGCTTACGAACAAGCAGGGGAAGGACGCGAACAAGCGGTTACTTTCCAGCGCCGGACCGTCGGCGGATGCCGCTCGGCCGGGCCGGGCGGCGCTGGCCACGCGTACTCGTCACTCGTAATAGAGCTTGTGCCTTGCCGGCACAATGTTCAGCTCGCTCCCGCGAAGGTCGATGGCGTACTGGGTGACGCCCTTCACGACCGGCACCGGCCATTGGGTGCCGCCGATCCCGACAACGACGCTGTCCCCTTCGCCGATCTTGAGTTTCTCGATGTGGGCACGCGCGATTATTATGCGCGTCCGGGCCGTGAAGGATGAGACGGACTGCCCGTTGACCATGACCTCGATCGCTTGTCCGTCGAACCCTTCGCGGAAGTGCAGTTCGATGGAATGCTTCTCTGGCATTGCCGCCTCCTGAATCATGACCGATCCCGACCAGCCCGTCGCGATCAGCCCCGATCTTGGTCCTCTAAGCGCGCGAGAAGATCGCCGCAAAACGAGCATCGTTGCATTCAATATCCGTAAAGGCTTGGAAAGCGGACCTTCATAGGTCCTCGCTCCAAGACCGAGTTTGACCCATTAACGGATGTCGAATGCGTCGACTAAAGTGCTCTGTGATCGCTACTGGCAAACCGCTCGCGCTGCCCACTTAAAACGGGGACAACGGGGACCAAGCATACCACTGTGGCCTATTGGGGCCGCCCTCTCGCTGTGGCCAATCGGGGCTGCTTTGGCGCCATTCGAGGGCGCCAAAGTACTCGTGATAAGGCACCAATTCTTCAGGGGTCATTCCTTTGCCAAGGCCGGTTCTATCACCTCGAAGTAAGACATCCATCCAGTAGTTAAAGCGCCCCCACGCCTCGCTCGGCGCGCGCGCGCGGTCATCCTCATCCACGCTGTAATAGAACCTCGCGGGCAGCGCGCGAGGTGTGATGTAGGCATAAACTGGGCATACCCCGGCGGCGATGGGTTTACCCCAACATTGAGCGGTCTCTAGTACGTAGCCAAGCGGTTTTGAGGAGACCCGCTGCCAGTCGCGGTTACGGTTAATATCCTCGCTGAGCCATTTATGCCAAACTGGACCTGCCTCGAAGCGCCACACCCGGGGATCACTCTGCAGACGATATTGGTACAGGGGTACGGTTCCTTCGATCTGCTTTGCGGCGATATTGAATAACGGCCTGCCGCCATTCTGGATTTTCCAGGCGACGCCGCCGGCGTCGCTCGATCCCTCGAGATTCGCCGATGGGTACAACCGGTAGCTGCACACGTCGGGGTTCCGGTACAAGTAAATCGGAGTGTATAAGGAAAGACCAGAGATGATTGAAGTGCGTTGAGCGGCGCGCCTGTCAAACTCGGCCTGAAAGGCATTCTGCCTGGCCGCATCCGTAGCCAGCATCCATATTCGTCTGAGCGAGCCCTTTGAGAAATCGATGAGGGACGGGGTGTGCCATCCGCCTTTCAGCACGGCCACCCCGGCTTCCGCACCCTCCCTGATTCTATCGAGCTGCTCATCGGAAATGCCGACGCCGAAGACGCTCGTCCGGCTGTGTTCCTGAAACCTCTTGACTTTATTTTGATAAGTTGTGTCGTTCGTGACGCTGACGCTCGCTTTTTTGCCACCATAGGTAGCGTTGAGGTACGCGCCGAAATCGAAGTCCGAGTCCACCTGCGAGGTCTCGATTGCGCAGGAGACTATCACCCTGCAGCCGACCGCGATGGAACTGAGGTAATGCGTGCCGTACTGCTCGAAGAAGTCGGCGGGGTCGATCGACGGATTATCCAAATCAGCCTGCACCTCTGCCCGGACGGGCGCCGGCTGCCCGATGCTGTAGTTCAGGCTTAGTTGCCAGTAGGTGCTTTTTGCAACCAAGGAATAAAACTTGGTTGTTGCCAGTTTGGCGAGGGTCGAGCCAAACCTGGCATCAATCTCCGCCGCAAACGGGCCGTATCCGCCGCTCAGATTGGTGTGATTCGACCATTTGGTGATCTGATCGTCGATTGTCGAATCGAATTCGTAGTCGGATTTGACTTCGTAGCGCGGAAGAAACAAGACCTTTTGGGGTCGTTTATAGATCAACTTGATTTCCATAGGGACCGTGTTGAACGCAGTCTTTAGAATCTCAAGCTGGATACTGGCATCAATAACCTGCTGGTCGACTTCAGGCTCGGCAGAGAAATCCAGGATGTGCTGTTTGCAGCTCTCCACCGATGCGTAACGATCAAAGACGTCGTACCCCATCCCAAGGAATTCCAGGCCGGGGATCGGTTGACGTGGGGAAGGCGCGGGCGTCCCGCCGGACCCTCCAGATGCGGCAAAGTTTTGCAACACTGCCCAATCCTCAGGAGTCAACGCTTCGGAGTTGGATGAACCAGTCGGTGCCATGATTTGTGACCCCTTTTGAGGGCGTGTGTTGGCGGCCGCCGTTAGTCTCCACCGTGAGTCTCTAACGCACTAAGCTTGATCCCTCCATTCTTTCAGAGGATCACGCATGTATAACGAGCATCGTCACGTAATTACGAAGATGATTGCGCATGATCTCCCAAGCCTCATTGCCCGCCGCCCCATTCTTCTGCGCCTCCCATGCGGTTACGAAGCGGGGCCAGGACTGGGCAATGTGTCTAGCGGCTGGGTCGTTTAGCTTCCCGATGACCGGAATCACAGGTGTACAAACATGTACCATACTGTTGATCTGAAATTTAATAGCTTGTTTTTGCTGAGCATTCGCTGTTGTCCAGTGCTCTAACCTTCCGTCCGCTTGCTCAAATGCTGCCCGCAGATTGAGGGCAGCTTGTTCCGCAATTGTGGGCCTGCTGCTTATGCCACCCGCCATTTCCCACCTCCCTTAAAACGACGTGAGCGTGCCGTAGATCTGTGTTTCACCCGCGAAGATATTCCAGCCGACATTTCCCAGATGGATGGCCGATCCGCCCATGGCACAATGCAAGATAGCTAAACTCACGGGCCCTGCGAAGCACGGCCCTGGGTTCTCCGGCGCCCAAACCGCCGGGTCGGTGGTCCGTAAGCTCAGTTTGCCGCGATCTGCTATGCAGCGGCACGGAAGGCGCGCTTTGCCTGTCAGTTGGACCCTTGGTGATCCGACCCGCCAGCGTCAACATCATGCGACTCACCTTGGTCGCAGTTCGTCGATTACCACCAGGATACGCCCGAATAGGTCGCGAGGGAAGATGAAACTTCACCCAATATTTATTTCGACATATTCTGTCTGTTCCGGGGCCCCATGCCGACGTCTGGTCTGCTCACTGAGAAGTAGTCCTCCTTGATGTATGGCTTTTGAGCCGAATGGAGGACAAGAGAATGAGCAAGAAGCGGCACACGGCCGAGGAAATCGTCGCGAAGCTGCGGCAGGTTGATGTGTTGACCGCGCAGGGCCGGTCTGTGGTGGAAGCGATCCGCTCGATTGGCGTGACGGAGGTCAGCTACTATCGCTGGCGCTCCGAGTACGGCGGGCTCAGGAGCGACCAAGTCAAGCGCTTGAAAGAGCTCGAGGCTGAGAATGCCAGGTTGCGCCGGGCTGTCTCGGATCTCACCCTCGACAAGATGATCCTGAAAGAGGCCGCCAAGGGAAACTTCTGAGCCCCGCCCGCCGCGCCTGCGTGGAGCATGTGAAGGCAAAACTGGGCCTGTCCGAGAGACGGGTCTGCCGGGTTTTCGGCCAGCACCGGTCCACGCAGAGCAAGATCCCGACGTCCATGTGCAGGCCCGTGGCGTTCAGGAAGGTCAGCATGCCGCCGACATTGTACGGCACGCCGAGTTTGGCCGGCGTGACCGCGAATGTCGCCGTATCGGCGGCGACGATCATATCGCAGGCGAACACCGTTTCGGTGGCCCCGCCCCAAACCCCGCCCTCGATCATCGCGATGACCGGCCCGGGGAAGTTCTCGATCTCGCGCACGAGCTGCCGCAGCGGATCGTCCCAGCCGAGCGGGTCGCGACGGCTCTCGGGGAGTTCGTCGATGTCATGACCGGCGGAAAAAACCTTGACCCCCGGTTTGGCCCGGAGGATCACGACCCGCACCCTTGCGTCGCGGAACGCGTGCAGCGCGGTGATGACCTCCTCGACCAGCGGTTGGCTCAGGGCGTTGCGTCGACGCGCGTGATCGAGCGTGATCGTGCCGACAAACTCGGCCACCTCGGTGAGAATGTAGGCCATCGAAACCTCCTGGCAGGAGAAGGAGCGCTGGTCAGCATCTCAGGATGACACGTCAGGGCGGCCAATTCGGGGCCGCATACATCACTCCAATGCGTAGCCGCCTGTCGGAACAGAGAGGTGAGCACGCCAGGGACCCACTGAATCGAGAGCATCGGCGCGTCGATGCTCGGCGAGCCTGATGGAAGGGACCATTAGCGATCCTAACTTGTGGCCCTACGACTGCGCAAAATCGCGCCCGAGGAAACATCATACGTGGGCAACCGCATTTTTGAACCGCATGTATTCCGAATTTGGCACGCAATGGCCAGCTTTTGGCACTCGCCGGTCGTTTGTCTTGCGGCGGCTTGAGCCTCGAATCGGATCTTGATTTGCGACAGTCAGGGGACCGTGATGAGGCGGCTCATCGGCAAGCCGCCTCTGGCGTTTAGATATCAACCTGCTCCGCGATCACAAGCGCATCGTCGACGTCGATGCCCAGATATCGAACAGGACTCTCGATCTTGGTGTGGCCGAGCAGGAACTGGACGGCGCGAAGGTTACCGGTTCTTCTGTAGATCATCGATGCCTTCGTGCGCCGCAGGGAATGGGTGCCATAGGCCAGAGAGTCGAGCCCAATCGCGCGAAGCCGGAATCCCAACAGACGGGCGTACTGGCGTGTCGTCATGGGCCTCGCTCGACTGACTCTGCTCGGGAAGAGCGGTTCGTCTTTATGCAGATCCTGCTTCGCGAACCAGCGTTCTACCGCCTCGCGGGTCTGCTCCGTGATCTCGAACTGAACAGGCCGGCTCGTTTTTCGCTGCAACACGGTTGCTCGAGATGGCCCCGCCCATTGATTGCGCAGCCGACCTCACGAATGCCGCCGCGCTCACCGAGGCACGAGGGCCACATCATTCGTGTAGCAGCCAGTAGAACTCTGCTTAGGATCTTCGTCAGCTTACCAGGGCAAGCTGGACGGTTCTTTCTTTTCGCCAATCTCCTGCTCTTTACCCTGAGCTGCCAGCAGGTTGCCTCGGATCAGGATATCGCTGCGACCGACTTTCCTCTATGATCATGGGAGATCACGCGCGCCCGGCCGTTACGCCGGACTTGGTCAAGACGCGCGTCGGCACGCCCGTCGGTGTGCGGTCATCGCGTGATGTTATACCCTGACCGCCACCGCCTGATCCTTCGGGCCATCACCAAAATCGGTGATGGCTCTGACGCATGCAGGCTTTTTCCAGTGGAGGAAGCTCATGAATCTCAAACAAGCTGTTGTCGGCATCTTGGCGGCCGCGTGCTTCATCGGGGCCGCGATGCTTCTGCCGGGCGTTGGCCAAGCCCAGGATGCGAAGGTCAAGACGGCGATGGACCTCCTGGAGTCGATGGCGAACAAGCTGGGTCCGCCGAAGATTGAAGGGACCGATACGGTCGCCGGCAAGCAGGTGCCCGCCATTTATTTCGGCTCGACCAAGATGAACGACAATTTCGACTTGGTCGACGAGGTCGTGAAGCAGGCGGGCGGGACGGCCACGATCTTCGTGAAGAGCGGTGACGAGTATGTCCGCGTCGCCACGAACGTGAAGAAGGACGACGGGTCGCGAGCCGTCGGAACCATTCTGGATCCCAAAGGCAAAGCGATCGAATCCATCAAGAAGAACGAAGCCTTCTATGGAGAGGTCGACATCCTCGGCAAGCCCTACATTACAGGGTACGACCCGATCCGGGATCAGTCCGGGAACGTGATCGGAATCTACTATGTAGGTTATTTGAAGTAGACCGTCCGCCGCCCAACCCGATCAGGGTTAATACCAAAGCTCCGAGCGGGCGGCTCGGAGGCGGTTCAACCAAGCCGCTAATGCCACATCGTCGACCCGGAGCGCGACCAGGTCACAGGCGCGCAGCTTGCTGTCGAGCGCTAGATTGACTTGCTGTCGAGCGCCAGATTGAACAGAACCAGATCTCGAACGCGCTGCACAACTTGGAGATTGACCCGAATGGACCAGATCGCTTCGGTCTTGAGAGGCGGTTTGGGCCCCATCAACCTGCCTCGGTTCCATGGTGCTGCGGTTCGGCAAGTATGGTCGGAGAGACTGCCCTACATTGCCGTGCTCCTGAAACGAAGCCCCTGCACTGGAGCTTGGCCGGACCTGCCGGCAGAAAACCCAGACTGGGCATGCCTCCTAAGCAGGATCGCGGCGTAAGCGGCGAGGATGCCTTGGAACGTGACTGTGGCCGCAATGAGAGCCATGCCGGCCCATCTCATGCGGCCAGCCCCCGCAGCCTCCCACCGTGCGGCAAACGCCCGCGAACTCGCGTGAGGCTACCCGTGGCGTGGGGTAGTAGTTGTTGAGGACCGCTAATGGGATGGTCCGGCCGTGCTCTTGCCCCGCTTGCTCGTAAGCTGCGGGGTTTCTGAGCCACGCAAGGAGCACGTCCCATGTCGCGGTTTCCTCCGTCTGCTGTGATTGCCATCCTGGGCATCGACCTGGGCAAGAACACTTTTCATCTCGTCGGCCAGGACGAGCGCGGCGCCATCGTGTTGCGGATCAAGCTCTCCCGCTCGCAGCTCACGCAGCGCCTCGCGAACATCCCGCCCTGCTTGATCGGCATGGAGG
>NZ_LN811352.1:353557-354985 GCF_001006805.1 Microvirga massiliensis
GGGAATCCCGGCGCGGTTCAATACTGCTGATCCTGATCATTTTGCTCGATATCTTTCTGACGGTGCTCTACGCTCGGATCGGCACCAGCCTCATTGGGTCCAGGGTCGGGCGGCTGGTCTGGGCCTCCGTCGTCAAAGCCTCAAAGGTTTTTGGCTCCAGACAAGGAGTCGTTCTGTCCTTCTGCGGTCCGGTCAGCCTCGTGCTGCTGGTTGGGGTCTGGGCTCTCGGGCTGACGCTCGGAGCAGCTTTGATCATGCACCCGGAACTCGGCACGTCCATCCGCGCCACCAACGGCGAGACGCCCACTGACTTCGTCACCGCAATGTATGCCGGCGGCACCAGCATGGCCATCGTCGGCGCGAGCGACTTCACCCCGCACACGAGCCCGACACGGCTGCTCTTCCTGTTCAACTCGCTGATCGGGATGTCGGTGATGTCGCTGACGCTGACCTATCTGATGCAGGTCTATACAGCGCTTCAGCGGCGCAACGTGCTGGCCAAAGGCCGTTGCCGTCAGACCGGCCGGCTGAAGAACGCGCTCGCGCAACAAATCCTCGTATGGGCGCTTCGCAGCCGAGGACAGGGCCGCAGCGAGGAGGTCGAAAGCGACGTTCGAGTACTGCGCACCGGTTCCCGGCGTGAACAGCAGCCGGTCCTGCTTCAGATGGGCGATGAACGCCTCCTTGGTGAGGGTCCGCATTGGATCGTCCGGCGGGCTCGGCGGGCGTTCGATCTCGCGCGGCAGGCCACTGGTGTGGGTGACGAGGTCGATCAGCCGGATTGGCCGACCATCCCGTGTCGGAACAGGGACGTCCCAGCCGAGGTGCTTGTCGAGTGGATCCGTCAGCCGCACTGTGCCGTCGGCCACTAGGCTGGCCAAGACCATGCCTGTGAAGACCTTTGTAATCGACCCCACGCGCATCAGGGTGTCGCCGTTGGGAGCTTGGTCGACGCTATCGCTGATCCGCCCGAAGCCGGCAACGGCGGTCTCGCCTTTGCGCACGGCCCCGATGACGAGGCCGGGAACCCCAGAACTGAAGTAGAGGACCGCGCCCGTGAAGTTGACGCTCTCCTCAAGGAGCGGGTCCCGTGCCTTTGCGGGGGAGGCCAGACTGATAGCAACAGCGGCAACAGCGATGGAGACCCACAGCCTCATGGCAGCATCCTCACATTTCGCGTGCAGCCACGTTAGCCGATACTTGCCGCCTAAATTTGGGCGGAGGGTTGGACCTATCCAAATTGCCAAAACATGCCTTTGTGAAAGGTCGGCCAATGTGAAGGTTTTCGGAGTGCGCCGGGAGACCGGCAAGGAGTAGAGGGTGCAAGTCCCTGACGATGAAGGAGTAGCGATCCACGTCGACCCCGAGCCGTGCGCAGACGTCCGTAAGGACGCCGGCGAAGCGTCGGCAGGGGAGTGCACAGGCCAG
>NZ_LN811352.1:355455-357817 GCF_001006805.1 Microvirga massiliensis
GTGCGCCATATCACCTGGCGCTGGATCCCTTTTCCAGAAAGGAGGGGTTTGGAAGAAATGACCCTTGGGCCAACGGCTTACCCGGCGGCGAAAACCAAAGGGGACAGTAGCATGCCTTCGAAGCAGAAATGGTCCGAAGACGCTTACGGCCATGGTCTGCAAGGCCCGCGCGATAGGGTGAGAGCCGCATTGCTCGAACCTCAGCCTCCAGCGATGCAAGCATACATCCCTCGACACAGCGTCTGAGGTCGAGGCCACCGCGATAGGGCGGCAAAGTCGTCGTCGCTCGAACCTTCCACGCGATGGGCGATGGGGAATAAACCCCATTCAAGGAGACGGACGAGGCACCTACGTCGCGCTCGAGACGTCCAGCATCACGGGAATATGGGATCGCCCGCCGCGCCGCGAGGCGCAGGGCGACGGAGCCACCGTAGTACTCCGAGGACGGGAAAGCCGTCCACATGGGGAAGGGTGGCAGGTGTCCTGAAACCCGAACGGAGAGGTACGCGAGATGCGAAACGCCGAAACCGTCTTGGGAATCATCCACAACCGCGGCAGGCGAGGACTGCCGCTGGAGGACGTCTATCGACAGTTGTTCAACCCTGAGCTCCTCCTGCTTGCCTACGGTAAAATCTCCCGTAACGCTGGTGCGATGACACCTGGTATTACGGCGGAAACCGTCGACGGGATGTCTCTGGCAAAAATCGGCCGGATCATTGACGCCCTGCGTCATGAGACATACCGATGGCTGCCGGTACGGCGCATCTACATTGAGAAGAAAGGCTCGATGAAGAAGCGTCCACTCGGTCTCCCGACTTGGTCGGACAAGCTGCTGCAAGAAGCAATGCGCCTCATCCTGGAGGCCTATTACGAGCCGCAGTTCAGCCCGGCCGCGCATGGCTTTCGCCCGTCCCGGGGTTGTCATACTGCGTTGGACGAGATCTATCACCGCTGGGTTGGCACGAAGTGGTTCGTGGAAGGCGACATCGCGCGATGTTTCGATTCGCTGGACCATTCGGTCCTGCTCTCGATCCTGAGCGAGAAGATCCACGACGGCCGGTTCCTACGGCTGATCAGCAACCTGCTCCGGGCTGGCTATCTGGAGGACTGGCGATACAACGCTACGCTGAGCGGCAGCCCACAAGGGTCGGTGCTCAGCCCGATCCTCTCAAATATCTACCTGGACAGACTGGATCGCTTTGTCGAGACGACACTCCTTCCAAAGTACAACCGTGGTGACCGACGCAGACCGAACCCGGCATCGACATGCATACGTGAGCGAGCGAAACGGCTGGAGAAATCAGGATTCCGAGACCAGGCCAATCAGCTTCGCCGTCAGATGAAGCAATTGCCCTCCCTTGATCCGATGGACCCGGCCTATCGACGCTTGCGTTACGTACGCTATGCCGATGACTGGCTGCTCGGCTTCAGCGGCCCCCGATGTGAGGCCGAGGCGATTAAACGTGAGGTTGGAGCATTCCTGCGTGACGAGCTCAAGCTGGAACTATCCGAAACCAAAACGCTGATCACCCACGCACAGTCACAAGCTGCGCGCTTCCTCGGCTATGACATCCAGGTCCTGCACAACGACCAAAAACGGGATCGACGCGGTCACCGTTGCCTAAATGGGCAGATCGGGTTGCGCGTCCCACCAGCCGTCGTGCGGGACAAGTGCAAACGATACCTCCGCCATGGCGAACCGATGCACCGCACGGAACTCGTCCACGACTCTGTCTTCAGCATCGTGGCGCAGTACCAGCGGGAATATCGGGGCGTGGTGGAGTATTATCGCAGGGCCTACAACCTCTACCAACTCAACCGCCTGAAGTGGACAATGGAACGGTCGCTGACCCGAACGCTCGCGCACAAACTGCGCACGAGCGTTGTACGGGTTTATCGTCGCTTCGGAGCCACGCTTCAGACCGACCAAGGCTCCCGTGTGGGACTTGAGGTCACGGTTGAGCGAGAGGCAGGGATGAGGCCCCTGATCGCACGATGGGGCGGTGTTACGCTGGCACGGCACACGAAGGCAGTCCTCGACGACAGCATCCCCTTACGCGTCTGCGGTCCGCGTTCTGATCTCGAACGGCGCCTCTTGGCCAACACCTGTGAGCTGTGTGGCTCTCCGGAGGATATTGAGGTGCATCACGTCCGAGCCCTTAAGGACCTGCAGGACAAGGGACGACGACCTCCGCCGTTTTGGGTTCAAGTTATGGCGGCGCGCCAGCGCAAGACACTCATCACTTGCAGGGCCTGCCATGCTGACATCCACGCCGGACGGCCGTTGCGATGCACCCTGTCAACAATCTTGGAGGACACTGGAGAGCCGGGTGCTCCTAACGGCGCACGCCCGGTTCGGGGA
>NZ_LN811352.1:358874-381319 GCF_001006805.1 Microvirga massiliensis
ATGGACGACGGAGCCACGTGCACGGTGGCCGGCGTCCGAAAGTCGCCAAGGAACGAACCCGCGGGCGATGGTGCGCAGGGGGTGCCGCGCACTTGGCTATGGGGATTTGGCTGACCCGGAAGGTGTGTGCGAAGGAGCGTAAAGCGCTTGGGCGCGAGTAATGACGCGACTAGTAGGCGACAGTAGCTCGGGTTGATGGTTGAGATGGTCGTTGAGTGTAGCCGTTGCGGGCTTGCTGTGATGGCCGCACGGCGCAGATGACCGGGCGTAATCGCAACCGGTCGAGGACCAGCGAGAGGCGAGATCAACACTGGGTCGTCGCAATCCAATGGTCGTGGTCATGACGTGTCGATCCTGATGGGACCGGTTGTCGTCGATGGCTGGTAGCCGCGCGCGAAGGTCTCGATAATAATCATGCGGCCGCCGCAGCACGGACAGGGATCCGAGAGGGTCGGCGGCTCGTGGGGATCGGTGACATCAGCATCGGTCGGCTCGCCTTGGGGCTCTGGGACGGCGAGAAGTTCGCGCGCCCGCGCGATATTGTCGGCGCAGGGGGACCTGGCGAACAGCCCGTAATGGCGGATGCGGTGGAAGCCCTTCGGCAGGACGTGGCTGAGGAAGCGGCGGATGAACTCATCCGTTGCGAGGGTCATGACCTTGTACTGCGCGCGGCCGTCGGCGCGATAATCCTTATAGCTGAAGGTGACGCCGTTCTCGTCGAACGCAATCAGCCGGCGGTTGGAGATGGCGACGCGGTGGGTGTAGCGCGACAGATAAGCAAGCACCACCTCGGGTCCGCCGAACGGGGGCTTTGAGTAGACGTACCATTTGAGCCTGCGCAGCGGCGCCAAGTGGACCGCGAAAGCCTCGCGCGCGGCGAGATGGGCATGCTGGCCGAAGAACTGCAGCTGGCCGGCCTTGTGCGCGGCGAGGAGCTTCTGAAGCATCAGCCGACGGAACAGCTTGGAGAATACCGGCACAGGCAGGAAGAAGCGGGGCCGGCACGACACCCAGCGTGAGCCGTCGAGCGAGATGCCGCCACCCGGCACGATCATGTGCACGTGCGGATGGTGGGTCATCATCGAGCCCCAGGTGTGCAGCACCGCGGTGATGCCGATGCGGGCGCCGAGGTGCTTGGGATCGGCCGCGATCGTGAGAACGGTCTCGGCCGCGGCCCTGAACAGCAGATCGTAGACCACCGCCTTGTTCTGGGAGGCGATATCGGCGATCGCCGCCGGGAGCGTGAAGACCACGTGGAAGTAGGGCACCGGCAAGAGCTCGGCCTGGCGCTCGGCGAGCCAGGCTCGTGCCGCCGCGCCCTGGCATTTGGGGCAGTGCCGGTTGCGGCAGGAGTTGTAGGCGATGGTCGTGTAGGCGCAATCCTCGCAGCGCGCGACATGACCGCCGAGCGCCGCCGTGCGGCAGCGCTCGATCGCCGACATGACCTTCAGTTGGCCGAGGCTCACATGGCCGGCATTGGCTTGGCGCCACGCCGGTCCGTGGCCGCGGAAGATATCCGCGACCTCCAGAGCGGGACGGACCACGGCTTGCGCGCCTTATGCCGGCGGTTCGGACCTCTGGGCTGTCAGCGGCGTGAGACGATCGAGCGGGCTCATCACCGCGCGGATCACGTTGGTGGCGACCTGCGTGTAGAGCGCGGTGGTCTCGAGCTTGGCATGCCCGAGCAGAACCTGGATCAGGCGGATGTCGATGTTCTGCTCGAGCAGGTGCGTCGCAAAACTGTGCCTGAGCGTGTGCGGCGTCACCCGCTTCTTGATCTCGGCCATGCCGGCGGCGGCATGAACGGCGCGATTGAACTGCCGCGTCGTCATCGGCAGCATCGCATCGCGGCCCGGGAACAGCCAGACTGTCGGCCGGGCGATGCGATACCAATCGCGCAGCAGGTCCAACAGCTTTGGGGAGAGCATCGCAAAACGATCCTTGCGGCCCTTGCCCTGCTCAATCCGCAGCAGCAGGCGCTCGGAATCGATGTCCGACACCTTCAGCGCGACCACCTCGGAGACCCGCAGACCCGCACTGTAGGCGGCGCTCAGCGCGGCCTTGTACTTCGGTCCGGGGGCGGCCTCCAGCAGCCGCGCGACCTCCTCGGGGCTCAAGACCACCGGAATCTTGCGCGGCTCACGCACGAAGGTGAGGTGCCGCGCCATCTCGGGTCGGTCGAGGGTTACGGTGAAGAAGAAGCGCAGCGCTGCAACCGAGCTGTTGATGCTCGGCGGACGCACGCCGGTCTGCGTTTGATGCAGCTGGAAGCGGCGAAGGTCCTCCGCCGTCGCGGTATCCGGCGAACGTCCGAGGAAGGCTGTGAAGGTCCGGACGTGCCGGATATAGTCGTTGCGCGTCTTCTCGACGAAGTTGCGCACGGTCATGTCTTCGATCATGCGCCGGCGCAGCGGGCTGATGGGCTTCTCACTCATCGGGGTGCTCCTGTCTTGAGGTGGAGGTTGTTGACCCCTCGATCCTCAAGACGGGATGCCCGGCCTGTCACCGTATCCCGCTCACCCGGTCATATCACTCCAGTAGCGCCACTGGCTCCGGCCCTCGCGCGCAGCGCGCTCCCGCGAGAGCGGGTTCGTTCTTTGGCACGTTGCGGAAGTAGACCGAACGTCCGTAATCACGAGGTGAGCAGACCTTCTGGCTCAGGTACTTGGGGCTGAGGTGGTCTGTTTGCGGGGCTAGGGGTTGGCGGGTGTAGCGGCAAGCCCCACGACAGCTTGCTGTCGTATCAAGCCAAAGGACGCGGGCATCCTGGTCGGGAAGCTGATCACGAATTGAGCTTTGCTGACTCTCATGAATAGCTTCACTTGCGAGAGGATTCGAACGAGCGTGTGCAGATCCGCAGCAAGGGCGCGGTCAAGGAACTCGTGATCCAAACTCTGGTTGTCCAGTAGGTCGGTGAGGGACAATGGTCCCCTCAGGGGCCCCTCCGAAGCCGTTGCGATCATTCATCTGCCGTTGCGGTTATCCAAACGCGACTTCCACTTGGATCGGTTGCGCGCGTGCCCTTCGCAGAATCAGACCCAGACCTGCACCGAGGGCTCCCGGTTTCGTCTCAGCGGCAAGTTCCCTGGTTATTGCTGAACTGCTCCCGGCCAGGTCGGCGGACCGGCTGCCAATTCTCTCTTGATTGCAGGTCCCGGCGATCCAAATCGATCGAAGCGGCCTCGCGCCCTAGCGAGTCCGGGCGGATGCCACCGTCATGCTCCGACAGGCCTAAGGGCTGATCAAAGGAGGAGCGCCATGGCGACCAAGGAACTGAGATCCGATGACATCGATCCCGTGGAGGAGGCTAGCCTGGAGTCGTTCCCGGCCAGCGACCCGCCGGCATGGATCGGGACGCGTCCCGGCCCCGTCGATGTCTCGGCTCTTCTGGAGCGCGCCAGCCGGGCACGAGCGGTCTGGAGCGAAGCGCTGGAGGAGGCCGCCCGATTGGCCGACGAGACCGGCGCGGCGGAACTGTCCTCCCGGATTCGATCCCTGAAGCGCCCTGAGCTTGGCGCCTGATACTCCGTCAGGCCCCGCTTCGGCGAATTCCCATGATAATATTGCCCACTCGTCCTCGCTGTGGATCACCCACTCGTCCTCGCTGTGGATCACCCACTCGTCCTCGCTGGGATCAACAGCACGGAGATGTCGATTTCCGAAATCAGGCGGCCCCGTCAGAGCCGACTGCTGCAGACCCAAGCGCAGCCCTAAGCTGAACCAGGAGATTCTAAATGGCCGACGTTCCGTCAACCATCCCGGAGATCGACGAGCGCATAGCGGTGCTACGGGAAAACCTGCGCGAGTTGGTTGAGCAAGCGGCAGCTTTTTCTGGCGCTGCGGATGAGGACCTGACCTCAAGTCGCATTGCCGAACAGGAAGCAGAACTTGAACTCCTATTGAAGCGGCGCGGCGAGCTCTCGTCACGGAGGCCATGAGGATCGTGATCACTGCCCCGGCGGTTCGCGCGTGCAGTCAACTCATCGCAGCAATCGGCCAAGCTGAGACAAGTCACTGCCGCCTCTGGTGCACATCTGCTCAGCCGCTGCACCGCCATCGGTGGCTCCTTGCCGCAGGAGGCCCGTCACCAGCGTTCAGTTGTAATCACGACAGGACAGGAGAGGTAAAATGGCCGACACAAGAGCAATTCGCGAACACATGGAAGTTATTGGAGCTGACGGTGTTCACATCGGGACCGTCGACCGGCTGGAGGGCAACCGCATCAAGCTGATCAAGCGAGATAGCGGGCAAGGTACTCACAAAGGGCATCATCACTACATTCCAACCTCCCTGGTTGCTGAGATCGAAGGCGAGAACGTCCGTCTGTCCGCGAACGCAGATGTTGCGGTGATGTTTGAAGAGGAAGCAGACGGGAGTGCTTAGCATCGACGGGAGGCCTCGGTGCGGCCTTCAACCGCTCGACGGAGCGGGGGTGGCGATCAATTGTGCCGCAGAGGGATAACGTGCCTGCAAAGCCGGGCCGCCGCGAGCTGGCCAAGGCCCGAGCAGGTTACGTTGTGACGGCTGGGCTCCTATACTGAGCGCCGATGGGGTGCTCCGAAGGGATCCAAGCTTCAACTTCGAGGAGCTATGATGACCAAGATCACCTACGAGATTGTCGAGCACGATGGGGGATGGGCTTACAAAGTCGGCGATGTCCTCTCGGAGCCGTTCCCGTCCCATGACGATGCCCGCAGGGCGGCGGAGAGGGCCGCCCACGAGCAGGTTGTCCCGGGCGACTCGACGGAGATCTCGTATGAGGACAAGGAGGGGCGGTGGCACGAGGAACTCTCGACAGGGAGCGACCGGCCGCAGACCGACGTTAAGGGCTGAGCGCGCGCTGAGATCTGTTATATGGGTCTGGACTTCGCTCCAGCACGCTCCCCGCTGTGACCAGTGGTGTCGCGAAGACAAGTGCCGACGGAGCGAATGACGTTTGGGCTAGTGAGATCCGTCAGGACACCCTCGCCTACTTGCGGACCGTGTCGCTGGCGCAGATCCAGGGGCCGAGTGGTCTCCTTCACTTGCGCGAGGATCTGAACGAGCGTGTGCAGATCCGCAGCAAGGGCGCGGTCAAGGAACTCGTGATCCAAGCTCTGATCGTTCAATAGGTCGGTGAGGGCAATGCTCCTCTTAGGCCGTCTCCGAAGTCGTCGAGATCGTTTATCCGCCCTTGTGGTTATCCGGACGAGACTTCCGCGGCTTAAGGCAAATTTATTTCCCGATGCGACAGCTGACGAGCAAGCGCTCATCTTAAGCCAGCGTCTGAATGACGACGGACAGCGACCTTCAGACGCTCACTATCTTTGTCGCAGTCTGAATCTTTGTCGCAGTCTGCCGATCCGTTACTGAGATAACTTGACGGCATCCGCTCGGGCTGGAACACGGGCTTTTCGGTCGGCCGAGGCGGGCTCATTGAGCTTCACGCTTCAGGCCGATCATTGACATTTGCCTAAAGCTGGGAAGCACACACCATGGTATCACGCCGTCACGTCATCGCAGGCTCGCTCGTCCTTGTGGGATCCGCGCTGACCGGGGCCGCGGAAGGACAAACCTATCCCAGTCGGCCTGTCACGGTGGTGGTACCCTATCCTCCGGGTGGATCCGTCGACGTTGTGGCCCGCATTCTGAGTGACGCCATGGCGGCGGATCTTGGCGCCAATCTCGTGGTCGAGAACCGGGGCGGCGCATCCGGTGCCCTCGGCAGCGCCGCCGTCAGTCGAGCTGCCCCGGATGGCTACACTCTGCTTCTGGGGACGCAGCAAACCCACGCGACGAACCCGAGCCTCCTTGAGAACCTCTCCTATGATCCGGTCAAGGATTTCGTCCCGGTCGCCGGCCTCGCCGTCATTCCGCACCTTCTGGTGACCCGAAAGGATCTGAGCGCTTCAACTGTTGCGGATTTTGTAGCGCTGGCGAAGTCGAAGGCCGACGGCTTGACCTATGGGTCGACAGGCCCCGGCTCGTCGTCGCACCTGGCGATGGAGCTGTTCCGCAAGCAGACTGGCATCGAGGAATTGGTCCACGTGCCCTTTAGGGGAGCGGGCCCGTTGGTCCAGGAACTGCTTGGTGGTCGCATCGACGTTGCGATCATATCCGTTCCGACGGTCCTGCCCTTTATCGAGACCGGCGATCTGAGGGCGCTGGCCGTGGCCCGCGACAAGCGCATCGAGCGCCTGCCCGCGGTACCCACCACCACTGAGGTCGGCGTGCCAGGCGTTGACGCAGACGCGTGGTTCGTCCTCTTCGCGCCTGTGGGGACGCCGGCACCTGTCGTCGAGCACCTCTTTGCTTCCGTGTCAAAGGCCTTGGCGCAGCCCACGGTCCAGCAGAAACTCGCTGAGCAGAGCATCGTGCTGGAGTTGCGCCCGGGAACTGCTGTCATGGAGACGCTGCCCAAGGAAATCCAGAAATGGGCAGATGTGGTCAAGGCGGCGGGCGTAAGAACCTGAGTGGGGCCTCGACAAAGCTACTCTGAGGGGGCGACAGACAGCGATACGGCAATGCGGCGGCGGCACCGTAGAATGCCGCACCAGCCATAGCCCGGCATCCCGCCTGATGAACCGAGAATGCAGATCCGCAGCAAGGGCGCGGCCAAGGAACCCGTGATCCAAGCTCTGATCGTTCAGTAGATCGCCGAAAGCGATGTTCCTCTCAGGGCATCTCCGGAGTCGTCGAGATCGCCCAAGCGCTTATATTGGACCAGCGTCTGAATGACGACGGAGAGCGGACCTTCAGACACACCCTTTCTAAGTCGCAGTTTGACCGAGGCTGCGTGCAAACTCATGGTCCCCAAGCCAGCGCAGAAGAATAATCTAAATGAGTTGCACCGCTGGGATGTTTGAAGCCGAACCAGCGCGGATTCCACGGTTAATCGGAAAAATGGTCTCGGGATCAGGTTGTCGTTTCGCGTTCTCACAGCCTCGGTCTGAAGCGGGCATTAAATATAGAGCGGGGCAGAGCAATCTCACAGGATGAGGGGTCTTAACCTGCGATTGAGTTACGACCGTGAGTCCGAACGATCGCAATGCGACTACCGGCTCATCAGGCTGATCGCAAGCGATAGAGCACCTACCAAGACGAGACTGAAGGCCCAAGTCGCATCCAGATTGAACCAACTCCGCGACACGAACCTGAGACCCAGGTAGCGGTAGACGAGCCACGCCAAGAATCCGCCGGCTGCGATCATCACGACAGAGTGGACGACGGAGACCAGGACGGCCATGCCCAGATTAGCATTGATGAGCGCGCCTGCCGCCTCATGGCCCTTGTCGAGGTCGGCGACCCGGCAGAGCCCAAGATAGATCGGCACAAGCATCAGTCCCGCTCCATGCGCGATCGCTACGGCGAAGGACCAGAGCCCCAGTTGCGTCGGTCGTATCCGCGCCAGCCCTCGCGGATGACGCTGGTTGACGAACCGGAAGATGCCGAACCCGATGACTAGGAGACTGGCGCCAATCTGGATTTGTTGCTGCCATTCGACGAGGGTGACCAGCAGCGCGAAGGGAAGGGTCACCACGAACATTGCCAGCAGGTGGCCGACCGTTAGCGGCAAGAGTGCCGCCACGAGGGCATGTGAACTCCTTTCCATCAGCCCAGCTGAAACGGCGAGCGGCCATCCCATTCCGGGGTTCAATCCATGATAGAGGCCGCTCGCGACGACAGCCAGCCACAGCCCGGCAGGTGTCCACTCCGCTTCGGTCAAAATCAAACCGACGGATAGCAGAACGAATCCGTCGAGCAGTCGCCGCCGTCGAGCCGGATCTGATGCGCCCGGTATCCGTCGGGGAAGCTCACCCAGAAGTCCTTGGCCAGCTCGAGGCCGCCGCTCGCGTTCACATGGGCCATGACCTCAGCGCCTGGCACGCCGTCGGGATAGAACTGGTTGTCCCACGTCGAGTAGAGCGAGTTGGTCCAGTAGACCCGCTTGCCGTCACGGCTAATCTCGACCATCTGCGGACCACCTGCATACACCTTGCCGCTCGGGTGGGGCGTACGGCGAGCGATGCCGCCGACGTGGACCGAGCCTGCAAGCTTCGGCTTCCTGGGGTCGGTGACGTCGTACTGACGCATCTCGCCGGTTCCCCAGCAGGCGACGTAGAGGAACCGGTCATCCATCGAAAGGTCGATGTCGGTCACCAGCGGCGGCACTGCGCCAAACCCCTGCAGGAGGGGCGGCAGCTGGTCCTTGGACGCCGTCTCGGGCGGGATCGTCGCGGTCTTTTCGACGTGGAACTTGCCGCCTTCGCGCCACCAGGTCCAGATCGAGCCTTCGAGGTTCGTTGTGTCGACCACGACGCCCAGGAACCCATACTCGCGAACGGGATCGTGCGCGGGGCGCACCTCCAGCCCCATCTGGTGATTGGCGCCGAGATCGATTGTCTGGACGTTGCGCCGGGCCCGCAGATCCCAGAAGTGGATGTGATGGCCATACTTGTTCGCGAGCAAGTCCTCCGGCACGATCCCGTTCTCGAACTGGGGCGGCAGCCCCCACTCACTCGTCACCATGTAGTCGCGGGGCAGGTTCCACCAGAAGTCATAGTGCATTTTCTGGGGTCCGCGATCGATCTCCCACCGGCCGAGGATGTCAAACGTCTCGCAGTCCATGATGAACACGCCAGGTGGTCCATTGGTGCCATCCTCACCACCGCCGCCGAGCGTGCTGACATAGATGCCTTCCGGACCGCAGTGGACAGTGTGGGGCCGCGAATAGCCGGTCTTCCGAAATACCTCCTCGGGCTCGATGATCTTGTGGATTTTTGCCTTGGTGGGGTCGGGCTTCGTATCCACGATATAAATACGCGAGGACCGGAGCCCGGGGATGATCAGGTAGCGCCGCTCGAGGAACGCGTGGCCGGTGAGCGGCGACAATGCCGACGAGCAGGCATTCCAACCGAAATGGTGGAACTCGTCGCCCGTGTTGGGCATCGTCACCGTGTGGACGATCTGGCTAAATGTGGACGAGCCGGGCTTCACGTCGATAACTGCGAGCGCGTCGGGCTTCGAGAAGTCCGGGCTGAGCAGTAACGTGTAGGCGAAGTTTTCCGGCGGAGCTTCCATCGCAAGCTTCGGGGAGGCGTGGAAGGTCGGATCAGGCCTCATTGTCATTGGAGTTCTTCCCTGTTTGCTTCGAGGCGCACGACTGCCTCTTGGCAGGTTGGCTCGTGTGCGCCTTTCCGAGCAGCTCGAGCGGTATCATGGTGCTGACCAAGTTCGAGTTGGTGATCAACCTCAAGACTACCAAGGCGCTCGGCCTCGATGTACCGCCGACGCTACTCGCCCGCGCCGGCGAGGTGATCGAGTAAAGCTGCCGCGACGTCTTTTACTAGCACCAAGCTGACCTTCGCAGAACTTCCACCTTAAGGTCGAGGGCAGTCATTCATGTGAACCTCTGCGCTGTTCTTAAAAAAGCCCGGGTGAGCGGGCCCGCCCAGGGAGAGGTCAGGCGATAACGGTGGTCACGGCATGACGCGCCGGCTAGCCCTCAAGAAGGCCTCGCCACGATCGGTCACGAACACGAAGGCTTGCCCTTCAACGACCCTGCGCTCAAGGAAGTCACGGTCGAGCGCCTCCTCCCAGACGGTGAGCCTGGGACACGATGTGCGCCAAGCCTCCATCACCTCCCCGTAGCGGCGCGGCTCCTTGGCGAGCCACTCGACGAGATCGCGCACCAGAGGGTCCAGCTCGTCTGACATGATCCCTCCACGAGAGGCAGGATACGGCGAGGCAATGGGATCACTTGCGGCTCGCGTGACCGAACCGGCCGTGTTCCACAACCCAAGCGATCTCGGATCGGGCGAGACCCATGTCCTTCAACAGATCATCGGGCCTCTCGAAGAGCTCACGGCGGGCGCGATGCAAGGCGACCCGACGTCTTGCCTCCGTGAGCAGGGCAATGAAGTGAGCGGCCAGCCGCTTCACTCCGATGCCGCTCCCATGCGCATCGCTGCCGGCAAAGGGGATGGAGACTACAGCATGGCTCAAACTGGACATGATCGTGCTCCCGGCGTTGCGCAGCCATTCGCGACGGCTGCTCCGATCGCAAGAATACCTTGCCGGAGCGTCTCGGCGTTTTCCGTGATCTACCTCACGCAAGGAGGGCGAGGACGAGGGCTCACACCAGGCGAGCGCAGGGAGCGGCGCGCTCCGATGGACACGGCTATCGTGCCGGTCGATGCAGGCCAGCGCTGTCCGTCTTCAGCTTCTGCAAATTGCGCAATCAGGGTGAGGCTGGAGGTTGGATAATTCCAGCGTCGACGCGGCCCTCTGAGATGACCTCGGCCCCGTGGCCTTTCCCTGAGATGTCATCCAGTAAGTATGTGTCTCTGGTTCGATCGCCTGGCGCGCCGATAAGGTCTGCGCACCGCCCCAGGTCCGTCGCGCCCGGCCTGACCGACAGTTCTACTTTGCGCAAAAAGAGACATTTCAACTTGGTTGCAACACACGCGCGGCGCTTCACGCGCGCATCCACATAGCGAGGCGGGAACAGCCGTGTGGAACAGTTCGGCCCTGCTAGGCCGAACCGTTCCCGGGTTATTCGTCGGGGCTGCCGAAGCGGTCACTCCGCCTTGCACGATGGTCAGTGAGCGCCTGCGCTGCAGCCTTGGCGAGCCTGCGCGCCAACGCCTTCTCATCGTCGGGTTGCTCGTCCCAGTCCTCGGGCTTACGACCGATACGCAGTTGAACCCGGATCGCCCGCGCCATCGCCTCGATCTCGTCCCGGGTTGGCCGCACGGTGCTTGCTCCTTTGACTGCGCTGTGAAGAGCCGCCGCTCGGCAATGGTTCGGCACCGAACCAACCTCTCGCCGGCGAGAAGTTCGGGCGCTCGGAATGCCCTCAAAATTGCAACGCGGCCGACCCGGTCCAATCGCGCTAGGGTCGCGTTCTTCCGTATTTACCCCTTCCGATCGCGAAGCACCCAGGCGCCGATCGCGAGGGTCGGATCGAGAACAGCAAGGGTCAGCAGCAGACGAGGAAACACCCCAGCCATCGCAAGAGGCACGAGCACGATTGGGACGAAAAACCGGTCGACTACCGATGCGGCTACAAATTGTCGGGCATTCGAACGACCGCCGAAAATGTAGAACCAACCTATGACGGCAATCGACAGCTCTGCTACCCGAATGAGCCCTTCCTCATGCCCAACGAAGGCAGATTCCATAAACAATGTCTGCACCACACCCGGCCAAACAATGAGTAGCGCCCCGATTCCGAGATAGATGAAACCGTTCACCACCGTGTACCTGGACGCCACAGCTAGATTGGCAGGTTTCTCGAGGAGATCCTTGATGAGTGACATAGGGCCCTCCCTCCTTTCTGGCGTACCGATCCCCAGCCGAAAGGGCCACCAGCCTCACGCACGGCGGCGTCGCGCGGCCTGTCCCATAAAGGCGCCTCCGATAACGGAAGGTGGGATCGGCGCCCGACGCGCGCATAGCTTCACTGCCGCACAATGCCACCGTCGCCGTCATCACTTGCATCTGAAGACCGGCTCCTCGTCAGTCATCTCTGCGCCGCATTACAAGTAAAGCGAGTGCAATCCCGGTAAACGCCCCGACACTCGGAGGATGCTATTTGCTTCAAGGACAGACAGTCGCGATATCGTGCACGACAGGTATTCGTACATTGCCGATTAGCGGTTTGAGCCGCCGCGAAGACGCGAGGGGCGAGATCGGCGTTGCGCGCACTGAGTTTTCCCGTATCCGAGGACAGAAGCATTGCGAAGAGTACGGGGGCGAAGGCAAACGATCGTTTGCTACATTTCATGGGCCAGCTTCCTTTAGCTTGAAAAACACGGCTTGAAATGATGTCGCCCGAGTCGGGCGGCGGTGAGGCTGCGGCGGATCGCGTCCTGCTCTTTGAAGCTGAGCCACGTCCTGACGTGCCGGCGGAGTTTTCCGCATACGCTCAGACGCACCTCTATCCCGGCTCCGCAAAGCGTCTGATCGGAATTCCGGTGCCGGGGTTCTCGCGCACACGCGAGGGCCTACTCGATCACCTCGTCGGCGCGGGCGAGGAGCAAGGGCGGAATGTCGAACCCGATGGCCTTGGCGGTCTTCAGGTTGATCGCCAGCGCCGGCTGATTGATGATCTCCACAGGGAGATCGCGGGGCAGGCTACCGGCGAGAATGCGGGCGACATACCGCGCCGGGCGGCGCCCGTATTCCCGCCAGTCGGGCCCGTAACCGGCAAGAGCGCCCTCCCTGACGGCACCGAGTTGGGTCGCCATGGAGGGCAGGCGTAGGGCGTTGGCCGCCTCGATCACCAGCGGCGCGTGGTTGATGACCAGGAAGTCGGCGACGAAAAAGAAAGCCTCTGCTTGGGCCGCGCTCAGGGTGCGCAGACGGCCGCGGAGTTCTTCGGGGGAAGTAACCTGTTGCGCCACCACCTCGATGTCCAGTGTCCCGGCCGCCTCGCGGAGCGCCGCGATGCTCAAGACCGCGCCCGGCGTGCGCGGGTCGTAGAAGGTGACGATGCGGCGAAGCGTCGGCACGATCTCGCGCAGGATTTCGAGCCGTTTCGCCGTGAGATCGACGGTCAAGAAGTGAAAGCCGGTCAGCCGTCCACCGGGCGTTGCAATGCTCTCGACGAGCCCGGCCGCGACCGGGTCGGCTCCGGCCGCGAACACGATCGGAACCGCGGTGGTGGCCCGCTTGGCCGCGAGAGCCGTGCTCGTGCCGATCGCCACGATCACATCGACCTTCTCGTCGCGCTCCAGGGCGCGTGCCGCCGCTTCCGCGGGCGCCAAATCGCCTCTGGCGTTGCGCAGGAGCAGAGCGACGTGCCGGCCCTCTTCAAGCCCGGCCGCCCTGAGTCCCGCGCGCAGCCCCTCGATGCTCGCCTCGTAAAGCCCGCCCTGGTAGACGACGCCGATGCGCCTGATAGCGCTCGTCTGAGCATGGGCCGGACACAGCAGCCGCGCGCCGGGAAAGATCGCCGCGACAACCGCGATGAACTCTCGCCGCCTCATTCGAGTGCCTCCCGGACAAGGGCGCGGTTGCAGCATCCCCCCAAGGAGTGTGTCGGGCAAGCGGCGGGACGCGGCTAATGTGGGTGCGTGTCGCTCCCCGCCTCATAGCGCCGCCCGCGAGAGGGAATATCCGGTTGTGGCACAACCCGGAAGTAGGCCGAACGACCGCTTCTCGGTGCAATCCAGCCCTTCTCGAGGACGAGCCCTTATGGAGGCGGTGTAATCGCCGTGAGGCGTAGCACGGCCATGGGGACCTCCGGAGAGGCTCGTTCTGCTCCCCAACTCTGCTAGTTGTATCGGCCAAGGGAGGATCGCACTTGCGCGAGCTGCCATGGCCGAAAACCGACCGACCGAAAACCGGTCCACCCGCATATCGCCGCTCCGGGCTGTCTACGGCGCAGCAACTGCTGCCGGTAGCGCCCTCCCTGGTCCTTTGAGAGCATCATGGAGCTGAGGAACCTGCATCGCGAGTATGGTGCGTCTCTTGAGCGCACGATCATCCGGCGTCGCGGGCCGACGCCGATCCTGATTTCGAGGTTGACGTGGAATCTCATCCTCGTCGCCCTGGCAGGTTTGCTCCTGTTGGTACTCTGGGCCGTGCCGCTCGTTCCCGCCATTGCTCTTGCGGGTTTTGCGGTTGCCCTCATCCTGTCCTTCCCGGTGCATCTGTTTGCCCAGTACATGCCACGCGGCGTAGCGATACTGCTCTCGTTCCTGATCCTGCTCGCGATATTGCTCCTGCTGGCCTACATTCTCGTGCCTGTCGTCGTGTCGCAGGCTGGCGCTCTTGCCACTGCGCTGCCAGGCCTCGTGCATAACCTCGACAGGTATTTTGTCAGGGCGCTCGACGCGCTGGACGCGAGAGACCTTCTGCCGGATACGCCGGAGATAGTCGCGGCCCGGCTGACCGACGATCTCAGGAACAGCCTTGGCGTGATCACCGACAACGTGCTCGGCCACACGATGGGGCTGCTCTTCGGGACATTCAGCTACGCCCTCTCGCTCTTTGCAGTGATCTTCGTCGCTGCCTCCCTGCTGGCCAATGTGCGCTCGTTCAAGGCGACCTTTCTTAAAAGCGTGCCGAGTCGTTATCGGCACGATGCCCTGGAGTTCTGGGACACCCTCGGCCACACGCTGTCGCGCTATCTCGGTGGGCTGGCCCTCGTGCTGGCGATCCAGGGCACGGCGTCGGCGACGGCACTCGTCCTGATCGGCGTCCCCTATTCTCTCGCGCTCGGGGCCTGGGTCTCGATCACGGCGGTCATTCCCTTCCTCGGAGCTTGGCTCGGCGCTCTGCCGGCACTGCTGGTGGCGTTTTCCATCTCCCCCCAGGCGGCAATCCTCACCGGGCTCCTGTTCCTGGCGATCCAACAGCTCGAGGGAAACGTCCTGACGCCCCGGATCCAGGCCCAGACCATCAGGGTGCCCGCCATCCTCGTCTTCCTGGGTGTCATCGCGGGCGGCGCCCTGGCCGGGATCATGGGTGTCTTGCTGGCCGTTCCGACGCTCGCGACGATGCGGGTGATCTTCGACTTTTTCCGCGTGAGGCTCCGAACCCCGCAGGACCTCGTCGAGAGTCGGATCTCCCGGTGAGCGGCCGAACGGCCCTCGCTTCCCGAACGTTGCTCCAGGGATATGAGAGGACACTGCGAGCCCGGGCCGCGGCACGCGCAATCCGACAACACACGATCGAGGAGAGGCCGAGGCAATGGATGTGAATGAGCAGGAGGTGCTCCGATTCGTCAAACGCGAAGTCGGCGGCTCGGACGATGTCGATGTGATCACGACCCATGGTTCGATCATCGTGCTCGCAGGCGATAGAGCCTACAAGCTGAAGCGGCATGTGCGGTTTCCCTATCTCGATTACTCGACGCCGGATCGTCGCCTCACTGCATGCCGAACGGAATACGAGCTGAACAAGCGGACGGCGCCGGAAATCTATATCGGCGTACACGAAGTGACCTGCGACGCCGATGGGGAACTCGCCTGGTCGGGCGAAGGGCGATTGGTCGACGCGGTTCTCGAGATGCGCCGCTTCGACCAGGATTGCCTGTTCGACCGCATGGCGCAACACGGCGCTCTCACGCCGGCGATCATGACGGAGACTGCGCGACGGATTGCAGAGTTTCACAAAGAGGCTTCGGTCAGCTTCGATCACGGTGGGATGCAGGGCATCGCTGCCGTTCTCGACATCAACGACCGGTCCCTGCGCGCGACGGACCTGATCTCCGCCGAAGAGGCCGATGTGTTCCTGGCGCAATTCCAGCGGGACCTCGAACGACACGGGAGACTCCTCGAGGAGCGCCGGCGCGCTGGGAAGGTGCGGCGCTGTCACGGTGACCTCACACTGCGCAACATCTGTCTCTTCGAAGGCAGGCCGACGCTCTTCGATTGCATCGAGTTCGACGAGAGCATGGCAACGACGGATCTCCTGTACGACGTCGCCTTCCTGCTCATGGACCTTTGGTACCGGGATCAACGCACCCTCGCCAACATCGCCCTGAACCGCTACCTGGACGAGTGCGACGAAACCGATGGCTTGGCGCTCGTTCCGTATTTCATGGCGATTCGCGCGACCGTTCGCGCGCATGTCACTGCGGCTCAGGCGAAGAATTCGGATCCGCATGCAGTCCCCGGTTTGATGCGCGAGGCTCGTCATTACCACGAGCTCGCCCACAGCCTGCTTGCCCCCTCCCCTCCTGTCCTCGTTGCGATCGGCGGCTTCAGCGGAACCGGCAAGTCCACCGTTGCATCGCTCCTGGCGCCGGACCTCGGCCCCGCCCCCGGTGCCCGTGTGCTCAACAGTGACCGGCTTCGGAAGCTGATGCATAGCGTCCCGGTGGACCAGAAGCTCCCGCCGTCCTCCTACAGCGCCGAGAGGTCGGCAGAAGTCTACGAGAAGCTGGACCATGAGGCCGGCCGCGTTCTCGCCTCCGGCTATGCTGCCATTGCCGACGCTGTCTTCGCTCGCCCTGATGAGAGGGACCGCATCGAGCGTGTCGCGCAGGTCGCCCAGGCGCGCTTCCACGGGTTCTGGCTTCACGCACCCGTCGAGACGCTCACGGCCAGGGTCACGGCCCGTCGGGGCGGCCCCTCGGACGCCACCGCCGAGGTGGTCCATATGCAATTCGCGAGAGATGCCGGCCCCGTCTCCTGGACGCAGATCGATGCATCGCGGGATGCAGGGCTGTCGAGAGATCAGATCCTGCGCACGCTCGAACCGAACCGGAGAACGGATCGCCCGGCCGGCATTTCGCAGGCTTAGGCTAGAAACCTCCGCTGGCCTACTGACGTTAGCTCCGCGGTCCACAGCGTAGAGGAAGCCACACAATGGATTGGAACCGGGTCGAAGGAAATTGGAAGCAGGTCAAGGGCCGCATCAAGGAGCAATCAAGCTCACCGACGATGATCTCGACGTCATCAATGGTCGGCGTGATCAGCTCGAAGGCAAGATTCAGGAGCGCTATGGCCTCGAGAAGGACCGCGTGCGTCAGGACGTAGACGACTGGTACCACCGTCAGACCTGGTAGCCTTTCCAAATGCCAAGGAAGGCTCCGGGAAACGGGGCCTTTCAAATGTAGCGAGCAGCGGAACCAATCAGCGCTTCCAGCGGCCCTCATACTTGAACTCGGGTGCCGCCTTGAGCTGATCCTTGGTAGCGTTCATGACGGCGTGCCATTTTCTGTCGTTCTCTGTATAGCTGACCTTAACGGCGCTGGGGTGAACGATGACATAGCGCTCACCCATGCCGAGAAAGCCGCCGACCGAGACGACATAGCCGGTCAGGTTGCCCTGTGAGAGAACCAGATCTTTTATTTCGCCGATCGTATCATTGGCGTTGTTGGTGACGTTGAGGTCGATGAGGTTGGACCCTAGCACGTCCGTCGGCTTGGCGGTCACGAAGGTCTCGGTCGTCGTTGTCACCGCTTGTTGAGCTGACGCCGCTCCGGCCACGAGGGCCAGACCGGTAAGGGCGATGAAGATGCGGCGCATTGTTTCGCTCCGTTTAAGTTGTCAGAGGCAAATGCGCTCACACCGCCGCGGTTCCGCGATGGCACTACGATCGATATCGGCGGGTAGTCGTGGAATCGTCTGACAATGGCGAGGGGAAAGACCTTCAGCAACTCTAGCTCGCCCGCGCCGGTGCGGCAGTCAGATGCGCGAGCCCTTCCGGGATTTCTCCTCCAGCACGATTTCCTGGAGGAGTTGCTTGGCGAGGGCTTCCTGTCCGACGTGCTGGCCGATCTGACTGGCTTTCTTACCGTATGGAGTGGTGACCGTGAGAACTTTCCGGTCGACCATATAGGTCCCGGAATAGGTCCTCCCGTCCAACTTGAGATGAACCGAATGTCCGGTCATGCAAAGGCCCTCCTGGCTGCGAAACCCGGGTAAGCTGGCCCCTGCCCCTCTGAACGACGACGAGCATACTGCTACCGTTGCGGATGGTCCATGTGAAAGCACATTTATGATGTCGGGACGCATTTCGAGCGAGCCCGAGAGAGGAAGCGACATGCCCGTTGGTGAGAGAACGCTCCGATGCGTCGGCGGCCCCTTCGACGGGCTGGGATGTGCCGTGCATGGCGAGCAGCGCATGAGCCTGCCCACGGCACTCCGAGTTCCCCATAGCAATGATGCGCGTTCGAAGAACGTCCCAGAACCCGCTGGGCCAGTCATCGACTACGACGTGCGGCGGCTTCTCGCGCGCGACGGCAAATGGCACGATTTCCTGGTGCTGTCGGCCTGGACGAGCATGCAGGCGACGGTCTGGATCAATCGCCGGGTGTCGGCGCGATAGCCCGAGAGTGGGGGCTACGGCTCGGCGATCCCGAATACCTGCAGCATCGATTCACCCGCAGAGAGTCGCCGGTCCCATTCCTGCTCGAGCGCGAGCTTCTCACGCGCGCGAGACAACCATGTCTCCGCATCCTCCCGCGGGATGACGATCACGCCGTCATCATCTCCGAGCACGAGATCATGCGGCCTCACGGCAATCCCGCCGCAGATGATGCTGCCGTTCACGGACCCGCGCTCGATGGAAACTGGTCCCCGCGCCGTGCTGCCGAGCGCGAATACCGGGAAATCGGTCCACACCGCCAGAGCCGCGACGTCGCGAACAGCGCCATTGGCAACGAGGCCTGCGATCCCCTTGCGTCTGGCAACGCCGCACAGATGCTCTCCCACCACGGCCGTCAGCAAAGAACCGTCCGCGTCGATCACGACCACGTCTCCCGGCCGAGCGATCTCGATCGCATGAATGGCGGCCCCGATATCGGCCGGCTCGCACCAGGCAGTGACCGCCGGACCGAGTAGCCGCGTACCGCCCTGCGGGCGCAACGGCCGGATCTTCGCATCCATCAGCAGGCGGCCGCCGGAGACGTCGGAGGCGATCGTCGTCGGGATCTCGGACCAAGCCTGCAAGGCTTCACGCGGAAGTGGTGCAGCCTCCGGCGGAAGAGAGATTCGGGTGGCCATCATGACTCCTGTTCGTGACGAGCGGACGCATGTACACCGTGCAGTGCAGGGGAAGCTTCGACAAGATCATCTTGCTCGTCCGAAGCGAACGGGCAACGGAGCCGGAACTACCGCCCGTAGATCCGGTCCAGCACGCGTGCGACGTCCACCAGTCGCTCCGCAGCCGGATCGAAACGCTCCCCGGCCGCCAGGCGCATCGCCCAATCGACGCCGGCGCGCCCGCCCCATGCATCCGGCGGATTGGCCAGCACCTCCCGCGCCGTGCCGCGGTAGCGCTCCGCGCGGAAATCATAGAAGGAGCCGTCGACGTTGCGGAGCGCCGCACCGCCGCCCGTGCCGTAGAAGGCCGCGGAAATCATGGCATCGCATCCCGCCTGCAGACGCCACGAGCAGGCGAGCTGAACAACAGCTCCCGTGTCGAGCTCTAGCGTGGCGACAGCGTAATCCTCCACCCGATCCGGGCGCGGACCCAGTTGCTCGCCGTCCGCGAAGAGCTTTCCCGAAACCGCAGAGACGCCCGGACAATCGAGCGTCCAGAGGGCGAGATCGACCAGATGGACTCCGAGATCCATCACGCACCCGCCACCAGAGAGCACGGGGTCGTAGAACCATGCCTTGTCGGGCCCGTAGGCGTTGTGGAAGATGAGGTCGACCGCATAGATGCGCCCCAGCTCCCTGGATCGGACCAGGTCGCGGATGCGGCGCATGCCTTCCGTGAAGCGATACGAGAGATCGACGCCCAGGAGCCGGTCCGCCGCACGCGCCGCTTCGACCACCGTGCGCACCTCGGCCTCCGTGCGCCCCAGCGGTTTCTGACAGAACACAGCTGCGCCACGCTCCAGCGCCCTGATGGACTGCTCCGCGTGCAGCGCGCTCGGCGTCGCGATCACGACACCATCCACTCCGAGATCGAGGAGATCGTCGAGCGTGGAGACCATCGCCGCGTCTGGCGCGAGTTGCCTGGCCGCCGCCGCCATGTCGGGAGAAGGTTCGGCGATCGCGGCGACCTCCACGGCATCGGCGGCCAGAATGGCCTCCATGCGAAGCCGGCCGATCCAGCCGACACCGAGAAAGCCCAGGCGCGGACGGGCGAGCGAGGTCGCCGGCAGCTTTTCCATCGCAGCGGATGTCGTCACGGAATCACCAGGGCCTTGAGGAACCCGTCGGGCCTGTCGCGCGTGGCGTTGAGGGCTTCATCCAGGCGGTCGAGACGGAAGGTGTGCGTGTAAAGGGGGCGTGGATCGAGGCGGCCCGATGCGACCGCGTCGACCGCCTCGCGCATGCCCTGCATGTAAACCGCGGGGTCGCGCTCGTGCGCGTTGATCACGTCGAGGCCGCGCCAGTTCCAGAGCCACATATTGACCTGCCGCGGACCGTCCTGGTGATACCCGGCCACGATCAGCTGCCCGCGCTCCCGCGTCAGTTCCGCCGCGAGGTCGAGCGGCCATTGCTTCCCGACGGCCTCGATCACGCGGTCGCAGAAGACGCCGTCCGTCAGTTCCTTCACCCGCCCGATGATCCCGTTGTGGTCCTCCATCGGGATCGTCTCCGCTGCTCCCATGTTGCGGGCGACCTCCAGCGAGAAGGGCCTCCGCGAGATGGCGATGACGCGCGCGCCCGCATCCGTCGCGAGGCGGGTCAGGATCGCTCCAAGGAACCCGATGCCGACGATCGCAACCGTTTGCCCCGACTCGATCCCGCTCCTGCGGAAAATGTTCATGGCGCAGCCGAGCGGCTCGCCCGGGAACGGTTGCCCTTCGAGCGTGTCCGGGAGCCGGACCACTGCGCTCGCATCGGCGAGATCGTATTCGGCGTAGCTCTTGTATGAGAGCGCCGCGACGCGGTCGCCGACCGTCAGCCCGTGGACGCCCTCTCCGACGGCGTCGACCACGCCCCACCCCTCGTGTCCGAGCGCGCCTGGCTCCGTTGGGAATTGCATCCACTCCGGACCTGCCCAAGGGGCGAGGTTCGATGCACAGACGCCGCACCCCTCCAGGCGGATGCGCACCTGCCCTGCTCCGGGCTCCGGGAGATCAATCTCCTTCATTCGCATCTGTCCGGGCCCGGCCAGGAAAGCCGCTTGCATGGTCCGTACCGGAGTTGGAGCTCCGCTCATGGCTCGTGCCCCGGAGCCGTCATCTAGCGTCAGGTGTCTCAATTCCATCTCCGCCTGCATGCACGACAGAACTAGGCACCGGAGTGGAACTGTCGAGCTATGCGCTCCGACGTGGAAGTGACGTCCGGTACCGGCTCGCAGGGCCCACCACCTGAGCCCCTCCCGGCCTCGCCCAACGCCTCCCGCAACCGACCTGCCACTGAGACGTTAGCTCGCCGAAGCGGTGCCTGCTCGGGGAATCCGGACTGTCGCATTCCACGTGGCATGCAGCGGCTCCATCGAAACGCGCGAGGAGAGCCCATGAAAGTCGCCGACGTGATGACACGCGACGTACGCGTGATCGAGCCCCATCGTACCGTGCGGGAGGCCGCGCGGCTCATGGACGACATGAACGTGGGCGTTCTGCCCGTCTGTGACGGACGGCGTCTGCTCGGCATGATCACCGACCGTGACATCGCGGTCCGATCGACCGCAACGGGCGTCGCGCCGGATCGGCACCGTGTCGAGGAGATCATGTCGCGCAGCCTGCAATGGTGCTTCGAGGACGACGATGCCCACGAAGTGCTGATGCACATGAGCGAGAAGCAGATCCGCCGCATGCCTGTCGTCGATGACGACCGCCGTCTCGTCGGCATCGTGGCGCTCGGCGATTTCGCGACCGACAACGCTCCCGGCGTCCGGGAAGCGCTGCAGCGTATCTCCACGCCGTCCGAGCCGGACCGAACGGGCACGCCGACGACCGCGCGCGCGGACCGTACCCGTGATCAATCGGGTTCGCGCCTGAGCGAAGAGGAGCAGCGCGAACTGGAGCGACGGCGCCGGGCGCCTGCCCAGAACCGCGACAGCTTCGGCGGTGGCGCATCCGATGTTGGCCCGCCCCAGGGTGACCTTCAGAGCTACCCGGAGGACTATCGGGATTACGGCAGCCGCTGCCTGCGCGACGAGGACCTGCGCCGAGCCGAACGCGGCTCCGGCGAAGATTGGCGGCAGGAAGCGGATCGCGGGTTCCGCTTCCGGGAGGAGGATGACCGGCGCGCCACTTTCGCGGGAGGCTTCAACGAGGGCTACGGCGAGGGCGAAGGCGAAGGCCCCGGTCGTATGCGCGGTGGCTACGGTGGGGAAGGCTACAGCAACTACGGCGCGGACTATGGCCAGGGCGCGCAGGGTGGCGGTGCCGGTGGTCCTGGGTATTTCGGCGATTATGGCTCCTATCGCGACGGCACACCGCGCCGGTGGGGTTCCGAGGGCGAGGAGAACCACGACCGGGGCATGGTGAGGGGCCGTGAAGGCCGTTCGACTGAGGGCGGCATCCGGTTTTCGAACGAGACGGCGGAGGACCGCCACGACCAAGGCAGGCACCGCGGGAAAGGGCCCAAAGGCTACACGCGACCCGACGAGCGCATCCGGGAAGATGTATGCGAGCGGCTGATGGAGGATCCGCATGTCGATGCATCCGAGATCGACGTGCGCGTCGAGAACGGCGAAGTCACGCTCACCGGGACCGTGCCGAACCGGGCCGACAAGCGCCGGGCCGAGGACCTCGTCGAAAGGGTGCGGGGCATTCGGCACGTTCAGAACAATCTGCGAGCGCAATCGCGAAGCAGGTCCGGCGGTACTCGAGGAGTGGAGCCAGCCGAAGGGATGCGCACGTCAGGCGAGACCGGCATAGCCGGCACGCAACTCGGTACCGGCGGTGGAGGCACGGTCAGCGGCGGGACGTCGGCCGCCCGGACTGGCACGGCCGGTGCCGCCGGCACGAGGACAGAAGAAGCGATGCCGGGCCAGAACAAGTAAGGGGCTTCGCACGACAGTGATCATCGGGCGCCCTTCGCGATATAAGGGCGCTCTGCTCCGAAACCCGTAGGCAATACGCACCACCCATCACA
>NZ_LN811352.1:381966-448947 GCF_001006805.1 Microvirga massiliensis
ATCACACGGCCCACCTCGTCATTGCGAGCCAGAGGCGAAGCAATCTACCCTTTGACGGGCACGCGCCCGGATTGTTTTACTGCGTTCACAATGACGAAGAGGGCAGAGGCTCGATTCTCAACCCTCCAGCATGCCACTGAACTCCGGATGCCGGCTGGCGTAGGCCGCCATGAAAGGGCACTTCGCGACGACACGGACGCCCTCGGCCCGGAGGATTTGGAAGACACCGTCGGCGAGCCTCGTGCCTATCCCGCGTCCCGAAAGCTCCTGCGGCACCTCGGTGTGAAGGAGGGTCAGCCGATTGCCGTCCCGCCTGTAATACGCGACAGCGACCGAGTCTTCCAACGCGAGCTCGAACCTGTTCTGGGACGGGTTGTCGACGACATCACGGGGCCGATCAGGCGTCTTGTGGCCGGGCGGTGCCCCTGCGTGGTCGGAATGTTCGAACGAGACGGGATCGCTCGCCGGAAACGAATCTTCGAGTGCGCTGTCCAAGCGACTGTCCGCTTTCGGATCGGAGCCAGGTTTCTCACGAGGATCAGGCATGATCTTCACCATTTTGCTTGGTCACTGTAGGACGAGCTCGGCACGTTGTCAGCTGATCTCGGGAAGGGCGGCTTTCTCCCACATTCCATCAAAAATCCGCAGGCGGCAGCTCCATCGTCCCGGTGCGAAGATATCGCACGTGCCAGCTGAGCGCCTCGTCGAGCAGGTGCGGCGTGTGCAGGCCCGGAGCACCTTTCACGGCGCGTTCGAAATAATCCTCGAGCATGGGTCGATAACGTGGATGAGCGCATTGTGCGATGATGCGTTCCGCGCGCTGCCGCGGCGCGAGACCGCGCAAGTCCGCGAGCCCCTGCTCGGTCACGATGACCTGCACGTCGTGCTCCGTATGATCCACGTGCGATGCCATGGAAACGATGCAGGAGATCGACCCACCCTTTGCAATCGACGGGGTCATGAAGATCGAGATGAATGCGTTCCTCGCGAAATCGCCCGAGCCGCCAATCCCGTTCATGATGCTCGACCCCATGACGTGCGTCGAGTTCACGTTGCCGTAGATATCGGACTCGATCATGCCGTTCATCGCGATCACGCCCAGCCGTCGTACGATCTCGGGGTGATTGCTGATCTCCTGCGGCCGCAGGACGATTCTTTTTCGGAAATCCTCGATTCCGGCCTCGAATCTTGCCGCTGCTTCAGAGCTGAGGGAGAGAGCGGTTGCCGAGGCGGAGGTCAGCTTGCCCGACGCGATCAGGTCGAGCATCCCGTCCTGCAGCACTTCGGTATAGGCCGTCAGTCCCTCGAACGGTGCTTCCTGAAGGCCCGCGAAGACGGCATTGGCGACGTTTCCCACCCCGGACTGCAGCGGCAGCAAGGAGGGTGGGACCCGACCCCGGCGAACCTCGTGCTCGAGGAACTCGATCACGTGCCCGGCGATCAGGCGGGAGGTTTCGTCGGGCTGCGCGAATTTCGTGTTCCGGTCGGGCCGATCCGTCTCGACGATCGCTACGATCTTGGCCGGATCGCACAGAAGGTAGGGGCTGCCGATGCGATCATTCGGATGAGACAGCGGGATCGGCTCACGGTCGGGCGGCAACCGGGTTCCATAGTAGATATCATGCATACCCTCGAGCCCGAGGTTCTGCCGGTGATTGACTTCGAGGATGACTTTGTCGGCCTCGTCGAGCCACGTCTTGTTGTTGCCCACGGAAGATGACGGGATGAGCCGTCCTCCGTCGAGTACGGCTGCCACCTCGACGATGGCGACATTCAAATGGCCGAGAAAGCCGAACCAGACGAATTGGGCGACATGGGACAGATGGATATCGATGTATTCCATGCTCCCCGCATTGATCCGCTCTCGGCAGGTCGGGTCCGACTGATACGGCAATCGAAGCTCGATTCCGTCCACCTTGGCCAGGGCTCCATCGAGCTCGGGGGCCGTCGAGGCGCCCGTCCAGACGCCGATCCTGAACGGCTGACCGCTTCCCTGCTCGGCCAGGATGCGGCGGGCGAGCGCCGATGGAACCTCCTTCGGATAGCCTGCGCCGGTGAAGCCGCTCATGCCCACGTTGGAGCCGGGCTCGATAAGTGCCGCTGCCTCGTCCGCCGACATGATCCGGTCGCGCAGCGCCGGGTCGAGAATTCGAGATTGCACAGCCATGGTGACTGTTTCTCCTCTTCGACGTGGTCAGCGGTGCTGCGAGGCGCCGCCCTACCCCGTATGCGCAGGCAAACCCGACAAGGACGTTGCTCCGTGAAACCGCAGTCCTGCTATTGCCGAGGCAGGCGGATGACAGCTCAGCCCGCATGACCGCTACCGTCCGGCGGAGCCGGCTTCATTAGGACAACTGACGTGAGGTGTGTCGGGTTCGCCGAGGAGCTCACGCCTTTCCGTCACGGCTCGTCGCCAATGCGCGCAACGCATCCGACGTCGCAGCATCCGCGGGCAGAAACGCCTCCACGGCGAGTTCCGACAACGTGACATCGATGGGCGTGCCGAAGACCGTCGTCGTCGAGAGGAACGAGAGCACGCCTTGCGGGGTCCGGAGCTGCAGCGGAACCACGAGACCTGCATAAGAATCCACGTTTCCGTGCGGCCCTGATTCGCGGTCGGATGAATACGCCAGGAGCTCGCTCCTGAGCCTGGAGAGAACCGGATCCGCGGTGACTTCGATCTGGCGGTGAAGCCGGTCCATTAGGTGCGCACGCCATTCCGCCAGGTTGGCAATCAGCGGTGCAAGGCCTCCCGGATGAAGGCTCAAGCGAAGCACGTTGATGGGCGGCTCCAGCAAGCTTCGATCGGAGACGCCAGCCAGCAACGGCGGCAATGCGGCATTCGCCAGAACGAGGTTCCAGTGGCGGTCGACCGCAAGGGCGGGAAACGGCGTATGGGCCTTGAGCACCAGATCGATCGCCGCACGAGCGGGAGCCATGGCCGGATCGTCGAGCGAGCGTTCCGGGAAAAGGGGTGCATAGCCGGCCGACAGCAGCATCATGTTTCGCTCGCGGAGAGGAACGTCCAACCGCTCCGCCAGATTCAGCACCATCTCGCGACTGGGAACCGATCTCCCGCTCTCCACAAAACTGAGGTGCTTCTGCGAGATCTCGGCCTCGAGCGCGAGATCGAGCTGGCTCATGCGGCGACGTTGTCGCCAAGTACGGAGATGATCGCCAAGCGGTCGAACGGATACGGAGGACATGAGCCCATCATAGGGGAGCGAGGTCCCCGGCCCAATTACCTCCGGCTTAATCGACCTGCACCGGCACTCCCGTCATCCTCCACGCGATCTCACACCATCAAGGAGATGATCGATGCCGAAAATCCACCCTTCTCCGTTCCTGCGCTATGCCCTTCTCGGCGACGCCGTGGCGAGTGGCGCCATGGGACTTCTGTCCCTCGGCGGCGCGGGACTCCTCGCCGCGCCGTTGGGATTACCGGAGATGCTGCTGCGCATGACAGGCCTCATCCTCGTCCCCTATGCAGCGGCAGTCGCCTGGCTCGGCACGCGCCCGGTCGCGTCCGCGTCGCGGTGGGCCGTATGGGCCGTCATTGCCGCGAACGTGATGTGGGTCGTCGACAGCGCCATCCTGCTCCTGGCGGGGTGGGTCTCTCCAACGAGCCTCGGAACGGCGTTCGTGATCCTTCAGGCGGTCGTGGTGGCAGGTTTCGCGGAGGCGCAGTTCATCGGCATCCGCCGCGCAGAGCGCCCCATGACGCCTGCACTCGCGTAGTTGACGCTCACATGCACGGAGGGCGCCTCGACGGCGCCCTCCGATGCGTGGCGATCAGTCGAGATGGAACTTCGCGAGCTCGCGATGCTCACCGTGAATGCGACGCACCGTTCCGGTCGCGGAGCGATAGACGATGGTCTCGGTCTCGATCACCGTCGGTCCGAATTTCACACCTTTCAGGAGCGCACCGTCCGTCACGCCGGTCGCCGCTACGATGACGTCGCCCCGGGCGAGGTCGGTCATGTCGTATTTGCGCTCCGGATCGGTGACGCCCATCTGGGCTGCGCGTCTCCGCTTCTCCTCCGTATCGAGGATCAGGCGAGCCTGCATCTGCCCTCCGATGCAACGCAGCGCACCGGCCGCGAGGACACCTTCGGGAGCCGCGCCGATCCCGAGATAAATATCAATTCCCGTCTCTCTGGGGTTTGTCGTGAAAATCACGCCGGCCACATCGCCATCGGAAATTAGGCGAACGCCTGCGCCCGTTTTCCGAATCGCGGCAATCAGATCCGTGTGCCGCGGACGATCAAGGACGAGGGCGGTGATCTCGGACGGCTTCACGCCCTTCGCCTTGGCGAGGGACTGGATGTTGTCCTCGGGTGACGCATCCAGGTCGACGACACCGTCCGGGTATCCCGGTCCGACCGCGATCTTGTGCATGTAGACGTCCGGTGCCGCCAGAAGCGTGCCGGCCTCCGCCATCGCCATCACCGCGATCGAGCCCGGCATGTCCTTCGCGCAGAGGGTCGTCCCTTCGAGCGGATCCACGGCGATATCAACCTTGGGCCCCTGCCGGTTGCCGACCCGTTCGCCGATGAACAGCATCGGCGCTTCGTCCCGCTCGCCCTCGCCGATCACGACCGTCCCATCGATGGGGAGCTTATTGAGCTCCCGCCGCATGGCGTCGACCGCTGCCTGATCAGCGGCCTTCTCGCTGCCTCGTCCGCGCAGGCGCGCGGAGGCGACGGCTGCCCGTTCGGTGACCCGGACCAGTTCGAGAGTCAGGATGCGTTCGATGATCAGGCCGGGCTGAACCGTGATGCCATGCGACATGGGCGGGGCTTCTCCGTATTGGACATGCGGCCGGACGGCCGCCTCACCGATCATGGGTCCGATCGGGAGATCAGGACCATAGTATACGTCCGTAGCACGTTGCAGGAGAGTGGAAACTGCTCCCTGGGCCGTCCTACTCGCGCTCGATGCGGATGACTTGGGGCGGCTCGACCGTGAGGCCATCCCCGATGATCTGCTCCACGGCGGACCGGATGGCGGATTCGGAGGCGGCGTAGGTAATGAGGACGAGCGGAACGGGCGCGCCGGACCGGCCGTGCGGATCCTGGCTGGCCGCCAGCTCCGAACGCTTCTGGAGAATGCTCTCGATCGAGATATCCGCCTGGGCCATCCGGGTCGCGACGCCGGCCGCGACGCCTGGCCGGTCATGGACCGTGAAGCGGATATAATAGCCGCCCTCGTGCCGCTGCATCGGCGCGCGGGTCGCCACTTCGAGCTGATCGATCGGCCGGCCGAAGGACGGCGAGACCTGTCCGGCGGCGACATCGGCGACATCCGCCACGACCGCCGAGGCCGTGGCCTCACCGCCGGCGCCAGGCCCGATGAGAGTCAACTCACCCACGGCGTCGGCATCGATCGTCACCGCATTCGTCACGCCCATGACCTGGGCGATCGCCGAATCCCGGGGAACCATCGTGGGGTGCACGCGCTGCTCGATTCCGGTGCGGGTCCGCTCGGCAACGCCCAGCAGCTTCACCCGGTAGCCGAGTTCGCGTGCCATCGAGAGATCGAGCGGCGTGATCTTCGAGATTCCCTCGACATAGATCGCATCGGCGTCGATCTGGGTGCCGAACGCGAGGCTCGTCAGGAGTGCGAGCTTGTGCGCCGTGTCGAATCCTTCCACGTCGAAGGTCGGATCGGCCTCTGCGTAGCCGAGGCGTTGGGCTTCCGCCAGGCAATCGGCAAAAGTCAGCCCCTCCGTCTCCATCCGGGACAGGATGTAATTGCACGTCCCGTTCAGGATGCCATAGATCCGCCCGACCCTGTTGCCGGGCAGCCCCTCACGGAGCGTCTTCACGACCGGAATCCCGCCCGCGGCGGAAGCCTCGAAGGCAAGCGCGAGGCCGCGGCTTTCGGCCGCCCGCGCGAGGTCCAGGCCGTGCCGCGCAAGGAGCGCCTTGTTGGCCGTCACCACGTGCTTGCCGCTCGCGAGCGCGGTCTCGACCGTGCTTCGGGCAGCTCCCTCGGCGCCCCCGAGGAGTTCCACCACGCAGTCGACGTTTTCGTTCCTGGCGAGGTCGACCGGATCGTCGAACCACTCATAAGCGGACAGATCGAGGTTCCGGTCCTTGCTGCGGTTGCGGGCGCTCACCGCCGTCACGCGGACCGGACGTCCGCAACGTCCGACCAGGACATTGTTCTGCCGCGCGATCATTCGCACGACCGAACTACCCACAGTTCCGAGGCCGGCGACGCCGATCCGAAGCGCTTCAGTCACGAGAGAGCCCTGTTCGAAGATGACGCGGGCTCTTTACGGGACGGCATGCCACCTTGTCCATGCGGACCCCTTCCGGGAAGAGTCCAACCGGACCGGCCGGAAGCCCTTCGAGTGCTCCACTCGTCTCTGACGAGGCTGGGGGAGACCGACCCGGCTCTGGCGCTTGCCGTCTCAGGAGCCCACGCGGGCGAGCGGGACCACGTTGTGGAGCGTCTGGTCCGCCGTCTCGAAGAAGCGCCTGATATTGCGGGCAGCCTGCCGGATGCGCTGCTCGTTCTCGACAATGGCGATACGAACGTATTCATCGCCGTGCTCGCCGAATCCGATTCCCGGTGCGACCGCAACATCGGCCTTCTCGATGAGAAGCTTCGAGAACTCGAGGCTGCCCATTCCCTGGAAGCGCTCGGGAATCTTGACCCAGGCAAACATGGAGGCAGACGGCGACGGGATATGCCAGCCGGCCTTTCCGAACGATTCGATCAGGACGTCACGGCGGCGGCGATAGGTCGCCCGCATCTCCCGAATGCAGTCGTCAGGCCCGTTCAGGGCGGCCGTGGCAGCGACCTGAACCGGAGTGAATGCGCCGTAATCGAGATAGGACTTCACGCGCGCGAGTGCCGCGAGGAGGCGTTCGTTTCCGACCGCGAAACCGATTCGCCAGCCGGCCATCGAGAAGGTCTTCGACATCGACGTGAATTCCACCGCGACGTCCATGGCGCCCGGGACTTCGAGGACCGACGGAGGCGGCGATTTCTCGTCGAAGAACACCTCGGCATAGGCGAGATCCGAGAGCAGAATCAGCTCGTGCTTCTTCGCGAACGCAACGAGGTCCCTGTAGAAATCCAGAGAGGCCACCATCGCCGTCGGATTCGACGGATAGCAGACCACGAGGGCGATCGGGCGCGGAATGGAATGCGCGACGGCTCGTTCGGCCGCTGAAAAGAAATCAGGGCTGGGCTCCGCCGGGACCGACCGGATCACTCCGCCGGCCATCAGAAACCCGAAGGCGTGGATCGGATAGCTCGGATTGGGCACGAGGACGACATCACCCGGGGCGGTGATCGCCTGGGCCATGTTCGCGAAGCCCTCCTTGGAGCCGAGGGTCGCGACAACCTGTGTCTCCGGGTTGAGCTTCACCCCGAAGCGACGGGCATAGTAGCCGGCCTGCGCGCGCCGGAGCCCGGCGATACCTTTGGAGGCCGAGTAGCGATCCGTCCGCGGCTTGCCGACGGTCTCGACGAGCTTGTCGATGACGTGCTGGGGCGCCGGGAGATCCGGATTGCCCATTCCTAGATCGATGATGTCCGCGCCGCCTGCCCGTGCAGCCGCCTTGATCCGGTTCACCTGTTCGAAGACGTAAGGCGGCAATCTCTTGATGCGGTGGAAGTCGGACATGGAGCGTATCCCCGGCGCAGTCTCTGTGGCGCGTCACATTCGTTTAACACCGGCGCCGTAAGGCGCCAGCCCCGCCGGAATTCCGGAATGCATCTTCAGGGCTGAGTCGCCGGGACCGGTCGTCGCACGGACGTTTCGGCAGGCTTCGGGGCAGGCGTCGCGCCGGCCTCGCGTGCTGCCTGGGCGGCAGCCTCGTTCCGGCTGCGGACCGTGTCGAGCTCAGACTCGACCGCCTTCACCTCATCTGCCGTCCGGGCCGGCGTCTTGCGCCGATCCGGTGTCCCGACCGGAATGTAGTCGAGCTTTTCCGGGCGCGTGCTCGCCACGAAATCCGGCGTTTCGGCCGGCGGCGGGCCTCCTCCGACGGCAGCCACGATGTCCCGGACCGGATTGGCATCGCCCGAGCACCCGCCCAGGAACGGCACTACGGCGAGCACTGCACACCCTCCCCGCAGGAGGAAGGATCGACCGAAGGGGACTGGCATGGTTCGAAGGCGCTCGCTCTAGCCACGAAAGCGGATGGACCGCTAAAATGTCGGAAAGGGAGATCATCGGCAATGCCGGTGGAGGGAACAGCCCAATGGACAAGCCGCAGGCAGATGCGAACGAGACTCTGCCGGTCCCCAATTTCGACGTGCTGTCACAGAACATGGCCAAGCTCGTCGAGGAGGCCGGGAAGGCGACCGCTGCCTACATCCGTCCATTCGAGCAGCGCGAGGCCAAGCCCGGCCTTGCCGATCAGGTCGCCGAAGCCGTCAGTACCCTGGGCCGTGTTGCCGAATTCTGGCTGGTCGAGCCGCAACGGACGATCGAGGCGCAGGCGAGGATCGGCTCGAAATTTCTCGAGCTCTGGACCTCGACGCTGAAGCGCGCCAATGGCGAGGCGGCCGAGCCGATCGTCGAGCCCGCTCCGAAGGACGGGCGCTTCCAGGATCCGGAATGGGCGGAGAATCCCATCTTCGACTTCCTGAAGCAGGCCTACCTGATCACGACGGAATGGGCGGAGAGGCTTGTCGACGAGGCCGATGGCCTCGATGACCATACCCGTCACAAGGCCGCATTTTACGTCAGGCAGATCTCGAGCGCGCTGTCACCGTCCAATTTCGTCGCCACCAATCCGGAACTCATCCGGGAGACGATCAAGGAGAACGGCGCCAATCTTGTACGCGGCATGAAGATGCTCGCGGAAGATATCGAGGCAGGACGTGGAGAACTGAAGCTCCGGCAAACCGATCCGAGCCGCTTCAAGGTCGGCGTCAATCTCGCAAACACGCCCGGCAAGGTCGTCTTCCGCAACGAGTTGATCGAGCTGATCCAGTACAGCCCTTCGACCGAGACGGTGTTGAAGCGCCCTCTCCTGATAGTGCCACCATGGATCAATAAATATTACGTGCTCGATCTGAATCCGGAGAAGAGCTTCATCCGCTGGGCAGTCTCGCAGGGCCTTACGGTCTTCTGCATGTCCTGGGTGAACCCGGACGAGCGGCACGCCGAAAAAAGTTTCAGCCACTACATGCGCGAGGGGATCTTCGCGGCGCTCGAGGCGATCGAAACGGCCACGGGCGAACGTCAGGTCAATACCATCGGTTACTGCGTGGGCGGAACGCTCCTGGCCGTCGCCCTCGCCTATATGGCCGCGCAGGATGACGACCGGATTGCCAGCGCGACGTTCTTCACGACGCAGGTCGATTTCACGCATGCAGGCGATCTGAAAGTCTTTGTCGACGAAGCCCAGATCCACGCGACCGAGGTCACGATGAAAATGCGCGGGTATCTCGAAGGCTCGCGTATGGCCAATGCCTTCAACATGCTGCGGCCGAACGACCTGATCTGGCCCTATGTCGTCAACGTGTATCTGAAGGGTCACTCACCCTTCCCCTTCGACCTCTTGTACTGGAATTCCGATTCCACGCGAATGCCTGCCGCCAACCACGCGTTCTACCTCCGCAACTGCTATCTGGAGAACAAGCTCGCGCGCGGCGAAATGGAGATCGATGGCGTCATCCTCGATCTCGGAAAGGTCACAATTCCCGTCTTCAACCTGGCAGCCCGGGAGGATCACATCGCCCCTGCCCGTTCCGTGTTTCTCGGATCCAAATTGTTCGGAGGTCCGGTGGAATACGTTCTGGCCGGATCCGGTCACATTGCGGGCGTGGTCAACCCGGTCAGTCGGCCCAAATACCAGTTCTGGACGGGCGGCAAGGTTGCAGGTGAGCTCGAAGACTGGATTGCCGATGCGACCGAGCACCCCGGCACGTGGTGGCCCTACTGGTTCGAATGGATTGAGAAACAGGCCCCCGAACGGGTCGCCGCTCGGGAGCCGGGCGCCGGGCCGCTGCCTGCCCTGTGCGACGCCCCGGGCACCTATGTCATGATCCCGTCCTGACGAGCATTTCTGCACCGCGGTTCTGACGGTTTGGCAGGGGCAGATCGAAGAGCGGCGAGCCGCACTCGAGATCTCGACCGGTCAAATTCTCCGCGTCGGATTACGAGCTCGGCTCTGGGCGCCCAACGCGGGCCGGCACCATCCGTGACGAAGTCAGGGGCAAATCGTGCGGCTGCGCTCCTGCCATCCCCAGCCGGGAATGAACTCGTCCGCGCGCTCCTCATAGCACCGCCGTTCCACGATGACGCGACGGCGGGGCGGCGGCGGAGCCACATAGACCGGCTCCGGTTCGACATAGACGGGAGCTGGAGCGGCGTATACGGGTGCTTGGCTTGCCGCGATGGCGCCGCCGACCGCGAGGCCGCCGAGGACTCCGAGAGCCGCGGCAGCGCCGGGAGAAAGCCGGTCCCGCGCCAGGACCGGATTGACGGCTGCGAGGCTCACAGTGACCGCGAGAGCGGCCATGCCTGCGCGGAAGGAGATCTGGGATTTCATGGATCGTACCCTCGAGGCTCGATGGCTTGCGGGCCGTGCGATACGCACAGGCCCACGAGCCTGCAGCATGGGAGGAAAAATCTCTCCAAATGCTGAACGAGGGTCGGCGCGATCGATCTCGAAACGCGCCAATGAGGCTCACGCGTCGTGGCCTCATCCACGGACGCGGCAGAATGCGCTGCGGGGCCGGCCCGGCCCCGCAACCTCACGACCAGCGTCGTCTAGCTCGCGCGGATCGCGCCGACTTCCCTGCCCTTGCGGCCTTCGACGATGCGGACCATCACGTTCTGCCCGGGCGCAAGTTCACCGAGACCCGCCCGACCCACGACGGAGCGGTGTACGAACAGGTCCTTGGCTTCGCCATCCACGGCGACGAATCCGAAGCCCTTGACGGGGTCATACCACTTCACGCTGCCCGAGACTTCGGGCGCATCGGCGAGATCAGCGGAATTGAACGGTGCTGGGCTCGACCGAGGGCCGCCGCCACGGTCGCGGTCGCCCATCGGACGCGGACCGCGGCGCGTCTCTGGCTCCGCGGTGCTCGTGTCGACGTTGAGAACTTCGGTGACCTGCGCGCCCTTCTGGCCCTGCCCGACGCGCACCGTTAGGGTGGTGCCTGGTTCCAGGGTCTGATGACCAGCGGCCTCGACGGCCCGAATGTGGAGGAAAGCCTCGCCCGAACCGTCCAGAAGCTGGACGAATCCGAACCCCTTTTCTCCATTGAACCACTTAACCGTCGCCTGGATCTCGGGTCCCGACGCCATCGACATGCGCGCAGGGCGCATCGGCGGTCTATCGAATGAGGGCGGCGGTGCGAAATCGCCTCCCCACGGATCTCCCGGCTGGTCGCCAAAACGACGCCTACGGTCGCGATGATCACTGCCTCGGCCCATATGTCATCCTGATCTTGAAAACACGGATTTGCGCGTCGCTGAACGCACCCTGCACCCGTGTCCCCCCATCGGGGAGTGTGGCTGCCGTGTGTTCAATCCGCGAATCCTAACCGTTGTGGTGCTTTTGCTGGTCGAGGCGCTGAAACCTGATCCGAAGATCCCGTGTCCCGCCAACGCCATCTCGTCCTTAATGAGTGCCCCAAGTCACCGCAACCGCGCCGTGCCTCGGATCGCCGCTTCGTGCCGTAAGCGCCCGCAGGACGCTAAGGAACTAAACGATTGAACGAGATCGATCAAGACGTCGCAGGACGAGAACCCTACTTCTAAAGGACATTTCTGCGAGAGGCCGCGCATTCTCTCGCCTGGACCGGGTCGGGGCCATCTCGGGATGCTGGCGCCGGGTCCGGCCCTTGCGTCGGGACATCGGAGGAGAAGCGCTGTTTCAGCCTGCGGCCTTCTGCATGCCATTGCGACGGTCGAGGCGGTTGAGGCGTGCTCGGGCATGAACCGCTCCGAGCCGAAAGCGGGCCGACCGGATCTCGTCTCCGCTGCGCTCACGACGCAGGTCGTCGATCAATTCGATGACCTGATCGATCCTCGCGAGAAGTTCCTTGCTGCCTGTATTCTGCGGATTGCGCTGCATGCCGACGACTCTTTCTGAGTCCGGAGTAACCGTTTGGGCGCTTCAACCGAATGAATACGGCAGCCCCGCGTCAAAGCTGCGGCGCCGTCAAGACATCATCCCGCGACCGGGAATTCGGCCCCACACGCCATGGTTGTCCGGACGCTATGGCATCGGACCCAGAAGTAGACTCCACTTTCGGGACCAATCCGATGCTTCGGTCCTTGAGCAGCGCGTCGTGATAAAAAGGGCGGTCCGGAGACCGCCCTTCCGCCTGCATCAGCCCCCACAGGTCGTTGACCGGTGTCTACATGACGCCCCGACGAATGCATCTCAGGGAATTACCTAAGGACTGTTCCGAGTTGCCTGTCCGGATTGCCCAGGCTGATCGACTCGGACATTGCAGCTTGTCCGTTCCAGGATGACGTCTCTGGCCAAGGCAGCTATTCATCGATGGTGGAGCAGGACTCGCTCTCGCCTCCCGTGGCCGACAGGCCCCGAGGCCGGCCAATATTTCAGGAACCGTCGGCGGCGGAGAGATTTCGACTGCCCGGACGCTCTTTGCGAAAGGGCGACATGTGAACCGCTTACGTGCAACCAGTTGAACCGATATCTGAACGGAGCCGCCGATGCCTTTCGATTCCGCCATCATTGATGCTCTTCGGGTCGTTACGACGGCCACTCTCACGACCGTGCTGCTCAAGAAGGGTCTTCGGCGCTGCTGGATGAGAGGCCCGAGGCCCTTCTTCCACGCCACGGAGCGTGTGGTCGGTCCTGCCTTCACCTTGCGGTTCGTTCCCGCGCGCGAAGACCTCGCAACGCCGGAATCCTGGTCGTCACCTCGCTCCACCCGGGCCGCCATCGAGGACATGCCGCCCGGCTGCATTGCGGTCGTCGATGCCATGGGAGCCCTCGAGGCAGGCATCTTCGGTGATATCCTCGCGGCTCGGATGCACAAGCGGGGAGTTGCCGCTCTGGTGACTGATGGCGTCATGCGGGACGGAGCGGGTGTCGAAGGGACAGGGCTGCCCGTCTGGTGCAACGGCGTCGCGGCTCCGGCCTCGGTTGCGGGATTGACCTTCGTGGGCTGGCAGGAGCCGATCGGGTGTGGCGGCGTCGCCGTGTTTCCGGATGATCTCGTGGTCGCAGATGGCGACGGTGCAGTGGTGATCCCCTCTGCGCTGGTCCCGGAGATCGCGAAAGCTGCGGTCGAGCAGGAGCACCTCGAGGCGTGGATCATGAGAGAGGTCGAAAAGGGCACTCCGCTCCCTGGGTTGTACCCGCCGAACGCCGAAACCAGGGCCCGCTACGAGGCCGAGACGAAGCGGAGCTGAAATTGTTCACAGCCTCGAAGGTCCTCTGGTTTTTCGCAACGCCTTCGAACCTCCTGCCAAGCCTCGTTCTGCTCGGAATCGCCTTGCAATCGGTCAAGCGTGTCCGGTGGTGGGGGGCCGCGCTTGCATCGGCCGCTGCTCTCCTCGTCCTGGCAGCAGGCCTCTCGCCACTCGCGAACTGGGTCATCGTCCCGCTCGAGGAGCGTTTCCCACCCACTCCTGTCGCGGACGGGACGATTGCTGGTGCGATCGTGCTCGGAGGAAGCGTGCAGGCTGAAGATAGCTTCGCCCGCGACCAGCTCCTGATCAACGAGGCTGGCGAGCGCGTATTGGCCATGGCGGACCTCGCGCGGCGCTATCCCGAAGCAAGGATCGTGTTTGCAGGCGGAAGTGGAGCGATCCTCGAGGGTAATATCGCCGAAGCAGCCGCGATCGCCCGGTTCGCGGACACCCTGGGGATCTCGCCCGAGCGCATCCTGTTCGAGGAGCGTTCGCGCACCACCCGCGAGAACGCCTTCTACACGCGCGAACTCGTCCGGCCGGAGGCAGGAGAACGTTGGCTTCTCGTCACCTCGGCGTGGCACATGCCCCGTGCCGTCGGGGTCTTCCGGAAGGCCGGGTTCGAGGTCACACCCTATCCGGTCGATTACCGCACGATGGGTGACGTCGCGCGATGGCGTCCCTTCGCGACCGCATCCGACGGCCTGCGGCGGCTCGATCTTGCCGCCAGGGAGTGGGTAGGGCTCATCGCGTACCGGATCGCCGGCTACACGGATCAGCTGTTCCCGGGTCCGTCGGATGGAAGCGAAAGCCGATAAACGCCTTTGAAACTGCCCGGATCGACGGGCTTGCCACGCCGCAGGATCACGATCTTGCCGGCTTTCATCAATTCGACGGCGATGCGCCGTAGCGGCTGCATCAGCGGCCCCCATCCGCCCGGCTGCGGCCCTCCGACAATACGGGCGATTTCCGACGGATCCACCGTGCGGCCTGCCCCGCGCTCGGCGACGAGTCGGAGGACCGTGACCCGGAGTTGTTCCTGGACGTTCGGTGGGATCACGCCAACTCTCACTCTTCACAGCCCATGCACGTGACACCGATGCTCCCGAAGGAAATCCGGATCACGGGTTCGGCCCGATAATACCGGGTATCATGTCTTTTCGTCGCGCAACACGGCCTCGCGCGCATCGGACAGGAACTGACGTCGCCACATGACATAGAGCACTGCGGCCGTGGTCCCCAGGAGCACATAGGCGCTGATGAACCAGCCGAGATAGGCAAGAGCGAAGAAGAACGCCCTCTGACCGCGGTTGAAATGCCGTCCAGCCACGGTGTTCATTGCAGCAGCACGCCGCGCCGCAGCCAGAACCTTCTCTTCGTTGTCGGGACGCAGAATCGGTACGGCGCCGAGCAGAATGGCCGCATAATTGAAGAGCCTGTAGGACCAGGCAAATTTGAAGAACGCGTAGACGAAGATCACCGCGAGACCGATGACCTTGATCTCCCAGGAGCCTCTCGTGGTCGGCTCGCCGAGCGGAAGCTCCCCGACAAGGGTCAGGACGACGTCGGTCGATTGGAGCAGCGCGAGCACGCCGCCGATCGCGATCAGGGCGGTCGAGGCGAAGAAGGCCGTTCCGTTCTGGAGCGAAGCCATGATCGTCGTATCGACGATCCGGTTCTCGCGATGCGCCATCTGCTCCATCCACTGGAGGCGATAGCGGTTCATGAGGATGTTGAGCCCGCGTGCGCCGGCCGGCATGCGCTCGACGGCAACATGATAGCTCAGCCACGCCGCGATGAAGGCTGCGAGCGCGACGATGTCGACCCATTTGAACAGAGCGGTTTCTCCGGGTTGATTTCAGCTCCGACCTGGCCCAGCAATGGGCGGCGACAAGCGAGGCCGATCATGCCCCAGACGATAACCCGCGGCTACAAGACCCTGCTCGAGGAAGCAAACGCGAAAGTCGAAACGATTCCGGCGTCGGACGCGATACAGCTTCTCAACAGTGGCGATGCCGTGTTCGTGGATTTGCGCGATCCGCGGGAACTCGAGCGGGAGGGGCGCATGCCGGGGGCCTTTCATTGCCCACGCGGGATGCTGGAATTCTGGATCGATCCGGACAGTCCCTATCACAAGAAGGTTTTTGCGCAGGATAAGCAGTTCGTCTTCTTCTGCGCAGGCGGATGGCGATCGGCCCTTTCGGCTGCAACCGCGAAGGACATGGGCCTGAAACCCGTCGCGCATCTCGGCGGGGGCTTCGCGGCCTGGAAGGAGGCCGGAGGGCCAATCGAACTCGAAAGTCCCTCCAAGGAATCGTCGTGAAAAATTCGCGGCCTGCGTCGGATTGTTCTCGTTCCGTCGCTATTCCCGGCGGCGGAAAATGCTTTACAGACCGACCATGGAACTCCTGACCACCACCGATGCACTGGCGCGCGCCTGCGATCAGCTTTCGGCACACCCCTTCGTAACCGTCGATACGGAGTTCCTGCGCGAGACGACCTACTATCCGAAGCTCTGCCTGATTCAGCTGGCAGGGCCCGATAGCGCCATCCTGGTCGATCCGCTTGCCCCCGGGCTCAGTCTCGAACCATTCATCGCCCTCATGGCCGACAAGAGAACCGTCAAGGTTTTCCATTCGGCGCGCCAGGATCTCGAGATCATCTGGAACATGGCAAGGCTCCTGCCGGAGCCCCTCTTCGATACGCAGGTCGCCGCGATGGTCTGCGGCTATGGCGATTCGGTATCCTACGAACAGCTCGCGCACGATCTCGCGCAGGCGCGGATCGACAAGTCTTCCCGGTTCACGGACTGGTCCCGGCGCCCGCTGACCGATGCCCAGCTCGCCTATGCGCTGTCCGACGTGACCCACCTCGTGAATGTCTACGAGCAGCTGTCGGCTCAGCTCGAGGCCAATGGCCGAACCAGCTGGCTCGCGGAGGAGATGGCGATTCTCGCCTCGCCGGAAACCTACCGGCTCGATCCCGAGACGGCATGGCGCCGCCTTGTCGGGCGTGTTCGGAAGAGCCGGGAGATCGGCGTGCTCATGGAGATCGCCGCGTGGCGCGAACGCGAGGCGCAGGCACGCGATGTGCCACGCGGCCGCATCATGAAGGATGACGCCCTCGTCGACATTGCCGTCTCGGCGCCGCGAACCGTAGAGTCCCTCGGACGGCTTCGTTCCATTCCCAATGGGTTCGAAAGATCGCGAAGCGCCTCCGATATCCTCGCGGCTGTGGAGCGCGGCCTGACCAAGGACCCCGCGACGATTCCGGTCCCGCAGCGCCCGCGGCATCGCGCCAATACGGGTGCGATCGTGGATCTCCTCAAGGTTCTCCTGAAAGCGGTTGCAGAAGCTGAAGGCGTCGCGCCGAAGATCATCGCTACGGTGGATGACCTCGAGGCGATGGCTGCCAGCGACGACGCCGATGTCGGGCCCATGCACGGATGGCGGCGAAGCCTGTTCGGCGAACGCGCCCTCGCGCTCAAGCACGGGAAGCTCGGGCTGTCGATCGAGCGCGGACGCGTCGTCCTGCGTGAGATTCCGGAACTCGCGACGTCCTGAGCAGAGCCCGTAGTTCGGCTATCTGACAGGAGCGCTCGGCTCCGCGACCATAGGTTCCGGATAACGGGAGTCGGGATCAGCTTCGCACTTCGATCCGGGGCTCGAGGTTGATCAGCCTCCCGAGCTGGCGAATCCGGCCGAACAGCCTCTCGTTGGCGAGATCTTCCAAGTGGCTGGGGAGCTGGAGGACCACCTGGCTTCCGCGCACCAGCAACGGCGTCTCCGGAAGCACCCCCTCCATGGCGACCGAGACGGGGTATGCGACGCGCATGAGCGCGGCCAGGAGGCGCGCGCGCTCCACGAAGCGAGGCCCCGCAAGCTCCTTGAGGCGCTGGCTCGCCTTTTCCGGGGCTAGTCCTTCATGGCGGAAGAAGATCGACAGCGCGAGATAGGCACGCCCCGGGTGATCGATCGCTACGAAGGCCGCATAGGCGATCATGTTCAGGCTCTGTTCGCCTCGGTAGTCCGGATGAGCTCTCCAGCCGACATCGGCAAGAAGGCATGCAGCATGGCGCAGGCGGTATTCGGTTTCTGTTTCCGGGAGACCGAGACTCTGAACGAAAGCGTCCGTCCAGGTTCGCAATTCCTCTCCATGCTGGGGAGAGCGGGACCTCAGGAGGTTGAGTTCCGACGCCGCGGCAATGAGCGGATCGCGGGCCCGCAGTTCTGCATCGAGGCAATCGTAGAGGAGCCCCTCGCGGACTCCGAGTGCCGAGACGGCAACCTCGTTGGGTTGCCCGAGACGAATGATCTCCTCGAGGACGAGCGCGCCATAGGACAGAAGCGGCCGCCGTGCTTCGGAGACCAGGTCGATGTCCTTGAGGCTCTTGGCATCGACCCGTTCGACGAGTTCCAGGAAGTCGAGACCGTCCTCCGGATTGATGCTGTAGCCGTGCATCACCGAAAGCGGGTAATCGCGCGCGGCCTGATGGAGCTTGGCGAGAGCACGCCAGGTGCCGCCGACCGCATAGAACGTCCGCCCTCGCAGCCTCTGGATCTGATGTTCCGCGCGCTCGAGCCCGTCACGCACGATTTTCTGGGCCTTCTTGGATGAGCCCCCGCTCAGATCCTGGAGGGCCAAGCCGCCCAAGGGCAGCGTAATGCCCTGCCCGATGCTGGAATCCTGAACTTCCACGAGCTCGAGGCTTCCGCCTCCCATATCGCCGACGACCCCGTTCGGAGCATGGAACCCGGAAATCACTCCCAGAGCCGATAGCTGGGCCTCTCTGGCGCCGGAAATGAGTTCCACCGGGCAGCCACAGGCCTCGGCGGCTGCGTCGAGGAAAGCCGGCCCGTTCGAGGCGTCCCGCGCTGCCGCGGTGGCCAGGACGAACAACTCCTCGACTCCCATCGTGTCGCAGAGGATCCGGAATCGGGCGAGCGCCCGCAACGCCCGCTCGACGGCCTCGTCGTCGAGGCGACCCGTCGTGAGGACATGCCGGCCGAGGCCGCAAAGGACCTTCTCGTTGTAGATCGGCGTGGGCGCCCGTGTGAGGCCCTCATAGGTGACGAGCCGGACGGAGTTCGATCCGATATCGATGATCGCCACCGGGCGCCCGACTGCAAGACGGCCCCGCGCCTCCGACCCAAGGGAGCTCACCCTAACGGCGTCCGCGTTTCGGGAGAGACTTCGGACTTGAAGTTTTGAGGGATTTTCCACGGCCCGACAGACTCGGATTCGTCATGAAATACTTGTGCGCGTTGAACGGTTCCTCTCCCGGAGCGGGCGAAATCCGCTGGCTTGCGCCGGAGGGGAGTAACGTCCAGCTCTGCTCGTTGTCCAGAAGGTTCGCGAGCATGATCTGATCCAGGACCTGCTGGTGGACGGTGGGGTTCAGGATCGGGAGCAGTGCCTCGACCCGGCGGTCGAGGTTCCGCTGCATCAGGTCGGCCGAGGAGATATAGACATGGGCCTTGGGACTCGGCAGCCCCTCCCCATTCCCGAAGGCGTAGATGCGGGTATGTTCGAGAAAGCGGCCGACGATCGATTTGACGCGGATGTTCTCCGAGAGTCCCTTGATGCCCGGCCTGAGGCAGCAGATGCCGCGCACCACGAGATCGATCTGGACGCCCGCGGCGCTGGCGTCATAGAGCGCATCGATGATCTCCGGATCGACGAGCGAATTGCACTTGCCCCAGATCGCGGCCGGGCGCCCTGCCCTGGCGTGCGCAATTTCTTCGGCGACATGCGTGAGGATGCGTTTTTTCAGCGTCAATGGCGAAACGGCCATCCGCTCGAGTTCCGCCGGCTCCGCATATCCGGTGATGAAGTTGAAGATCCGCCCGACATCACGCCCGATCACCGGGTCTGCGGTAAAGAACGACAGATCGGTATAGATGCGCGCGGTCACGGGGTGGTAGTTTCCCGTCCCGGCATGACAATAGGTGATGAGCTGCCCGGCCTCGCGCCGCACGACCAGCGACAGCTTCGCGTGCGTCTTCAGCTCGATGAAGCCGAACACGACCTGCGCGCCGGCTCGCTCGAGATTGCGGGCCCAGCGGATATTGGCTTCCTCATCGAATCGCGCTTTCAGCTCAACGAGCGCGGTCACCGACTTTCCGGCCTCCGCGGCTTCCGCGAGCGCAGCGACGATCGGGGAATCGGATGATGTCCGGTAGAGCGTCTGCTTGATCGCCACCACGTTCGGGTCGCTTGCCGCCTGGCGCAGGAACTGCACCACCGCGTCGAAGGATTCGTAAGGATGGTGGACGATGATGTCCTTCTGACGGATGGCGGCGAAGCAATCGCCGCCTTGCTCGCGAATCCTCTCCGGAAAACGCGGATTGTAGGGCTTGAACTTGAGATCCGGCCGTTCGAGCGCAACGAGTTGCGACAGCTCGTTCAAGGCCAGCATTCCCTCGACGACGAAGACCTCCTCGGGAGAAATCTCCAGTTCCTCCGCCACGAATGAGCGCAGTTCCTCCGCCATCGACGCTTCGACCTCGAGCCGGATGACGGTGCCCCGCCGGCGCTGCTTGAGGGCCGTCTCGAACAGACGCACTAGGTCTTCGGCTTCTTCCTCGACCTCGATGTCGCTGTCACGGAGGACCCGGAATCCGCCTTGGCCCTGCACGTCGTATCCGGGAAACAGGCGGCTGGTGTAGCGCAGGATGACCTGTTCCAGCGCAATGAACCGCATCGCCCCGGTTTCGGCGAAATCCGGCAGGCGGATGAATCGATCGACCTTGTTCGGCAACCGAATGAGGGCCTTCAGCAGCCTTCCGTCGCTTTGCCTTGCAAGCTTCAGAGCGAGCGATGCGCCGAGATTCGGAATGAACGGGAACGGATGAGCCGGATCGATGGCGAGCGGCGTCAGGACCGGGAAGATATAATGAAGGAAGTAATCCTCGAGCCAGGCCGCCTCGGCCCGGGTGAGGCCGCCATCGTCGACGAGGACGATCCCTTCCTGCAGAAGGTCCTCCTTCAATTCGCGCCAGCGGCGTTGCTGATCGGAGGCGAGGCTCGAGACTTCCGCCGCGATCTTGGCAAGTTGCTCGAGTGGCGTGAGACCGTCCTGTGAGGTTGTCGCGACCCCGGACTTGACCTGTCCTTTCAGGCCCGCGACGCGAACCATGAAGAATTCGTCGAGGTTGTTTGCCGAGATCGAAAGAAATCTGAGCTGCTCCAGGAGAGGGTGATTGCGGTTCGACGCCTCCTCGAGCACGCGACGGTTGAACTGAAGCCAGGACAATTCCCGGTTGACGAAGCGCTGCGGGAAGCCGCGGAGCGCCGCTCCGTCGAGCTCGATATCCGGAGAGGGGCGTGGGTCCGGCAGCTCGGTGACGACTTCGAGACCCGTGATCCCGACGGTCGTTTCCTTGATGCGGGCGCGCATGGATTCGGCACCGGTCTTCGTGGCCGACCGCGATTTTCTGGGCCGCTCCGAAACGATGTCGGGGGCGGCCGTCTCACGGCGACTCGGTTCGTCCATCACGATCCTTCACCCTCCTCTTCCACTGTCTCGAGAACCGCCGCCGCCATCGGCCGGGAGATGCGTCGGCCGCGACTCAGGGCCTCGCGGTCGAGCGCCACGACGATCTCGGCGGCACGCGCCAGAGAGCGCTCGATCCTGAGCGCAATGTAATCCACCACCGTGGTGTCGACCACGAGTTGCCGGTCCACGAAAAGCTTGACCAGGACGGCCCGCAGCAGCGCGTCGTCCGGCGGCTCTATCAGGACGCTCGGGGCAAGCCGCAACCGGGAAAGGAGGTCCGGGGTCCGGAGGTTCCACTGGTCCGGCGGAGACGACGCCGTCATGAGCACGAAGGTGCGTCGCTCGCGCGCATGATTCAGAAGGTGGAACAGCGCCGCCTCGTCTCGGTCCGACCGGTCCGGATCCTCGACCAGGATCGCACCATTCGAGACGAGGTGCGAGACGCGGCCGGGCGTCACCTCGAAGGAATCGACGGTCCATGCCTTGGACTCGGCCGCCCAGATGGCCCCGAGATGGCTCTTGCCGCTACCGCGCGGCCCCTGGAGGACGAGAACCGTATCGGGCCAATCCGGCCATCGCTCGATCATCCCGTAGGCCTGCTCGTTCGATGGGCTGACCAGGAAATCCTCCCGGTCGAAACGAGGCGCGAGCGGGAGGTCGAACGCGAGCTGCTTCGGCGTGTCACGCATCGTTCTCAGACCTCGGCAAGGCAGCCGTGCCGCCCCCACCACGATACAGACGGCTCGCGAGATAGCTCCTCAGGGCATATCGAAGCACCACTCCGACGGCCGCCGCGAGCGGTACTGCGAGAAGCAGCCCAACGAAACCGAACAGAGAGCCGAAGGCGAGCAGCGCGAACATGAGCCAGACAGGGTGCAAGCCCACCGAAGCGCCCACGAGCTTCGGAGACAGGATGTTTCCCTCGATGAACTGGCCGGCGACGAAGACGGCCAATGTCGCGAGGATCCACACCCAGTCCGGCCAGAACTGCACGATCGCGACACCGACGGACAGGATCAGCCCGGTCAGCGATCCCACATAGGGGATGAAGCTGAGAATGCCGGCGGTCATTCCGATCAGAATTCCGAAGTTCAGCCCGATCATGCTGAGGCCGACCGCGTAGAATGTTCCGAGGACGAGGCACACCGTTGCCTGGCCGCGGACGAAACCCGCCAGAGCGAGGTCGATGTCGCGCGCGATGCCGCGGATCGTGTCGCGATATTGCCGCGGCAGCCAGGAGTCGATCGTTTCGATCATGTGATCCCAGTCGATCAGCAGATAGAAGGCCACCACCGGCGTGACGACAAGCAGCGAGAACACGCCGAGGAGCGCCTGACCGCCGGACCAGAGCGACTGCAGAAACCCGCCGAACCACGCCACCCCTTGCCCGACGAGATCGCCGACCGAACGCTGAATATCCTGGAGCGTGTCTTGCCCGCCCCAGCGCTCCAGCAGCGGCCCGCCCTGCTGGACGATGAGTTGTTGAAGACGCGCAACGGTGGCGGGCAGGCGATCAACGAAGGCCGAGAGCTGGTGCGCGACGAGCGGCACGACCAGAACGAGCGCCAGGATGAACAGCAGGACGAACAGGACGAGGATGAGAATGGTCGCCCCGAAGCGCCCGATCCCCATGCGCTCCAATCGGTCCGCGAGAGGATCCAGCAGATAGGCAAGCGCGAAGCCGGCGACGAACGGCAGGAGAATGTCACGCAATACGAACAGGGCGAGCACTGTCACAGCGAGTGCCAGACCCCAGAACGCCGCCTGCCGCTGGACCGTCATTCACTGCCTTCACTCGGGGTGTTTCATCTTTGATGGTTTGTGTTTCCCTCCTCACCCGGACGCTTCGCGTCCGACCTCTCCCGCCAGGGGAGAGGTGAAGAGGGTGACGCCACACATCGCCTCTTCCTCGATGGGAGAGGTCGGCTGCGCAGCAGCCGGGTGAGGGTGGCGGCGCTACCGTAGCCGAGCACTACGCCGAAGTCACTTGTCCCCCATGTGCCGCAGCCACATCCCCATATAGGCGCCTGCGGACGCGACCGTCAGCACTGCGACGACCACCATGCCGACGTCCTCGAGCAAGCCGATCTCGATCCGGAAGGCGCTCGCCGCCAGGACCAGGGCAGCGAAACCGAGCTGTGCGAACGTGTTGATCTTGCTGATCGTCAGAGGCCGGATCTGCAGCGGCCTCGCCATGAGCCAGGACAGAACGACGGCGGCGAGGATCATCACGTCACGTGACACCACGACGATGGCGAGCCAGCCCGGCAGCACGCCGATGATCGACAGAGTGACGTAGATCGAAACGAGCAGCGCCTTGTCGGCGAGCGGGTCGATATAGGATCCGAGCTCGCTGCGCATGTCGAAGCGCCGCGCAATGAACCCGTCGATCCCGTCCGAGACTCCGGCAATGACGAAGAGCGCGAAGGCGAGGCCCCAGCGCTCCTGCAAGATCATAACGATCACGAGCGGAACGATGATCAGGCGTCCGATCGTGATCAGGTTCGGTATCGTCATGCGCTGCTGTCGTCCCTCTCTTCATTCTAAAGAGGCCCATCCGCGCTGGCGAGGGTCGAGGTCTCCTCGAGAGCGGGTGGCTTGCGTCGGCCCTCCACCCGTCTTACTCCGGCCCGGCACCGGAGATCCGTCATGAGCAAACCGCCCACCGGTTTCACCTATGCCGAGGCCGGCGTCGACATCGACGCGGGCAACGCGATGGTGGAAGCCCTCAAGCCTTTGGTCCGCGCGACGCGACGCCCCGGGGCCGACGCCGAGATCGGTGGGTTTGGGGGCTTGTTCGACCTCAAGGCCGCGGGGTTTCGCGATCCCATTCTCGTCGCTGCCAATGACGGGGTCGGAACCAAGGTAAAGATCGCCATCGAGACACGCCGCTTCGAGACGATCGGGATCGATCTCGTCGCGATGTGCGTCAACGACATCGTCGTGCAGGGTGCGGAGCCGCTCTTCTTCCTGGACTATTTCGCGACGGGACGGTTGCAGCCGGAAACGGGCGTGGCGCTCGTGCGCGGGATCACGGCCGGCTGCCAGGAGGCAGGCTGCGCCCTGATCGGAGGCGAGACGGCCGAGATGCCCGGGCTCTATGCGGGAGAGGACTTCGATCTCGCGGGTTTTGCGGTCGGAGCGGCGGAACGCGGAACGCTCCTGCCGCGCGGAGGCGCTGCCGGAGACATCCTCTTCGGATTGCCGTCCTCGGGCGCCCATTCCAACGGCTTCTCGCTGGTACGCCGGATCGTCGGAGCCAGCGGGCTGGCCTGGGCCGATCCGGCTCCCTTTGCGCCCGGCCGGAGTCTCGGAGAGGCTCTGCTCGAGCCGACACGTCTCTATGTGCGCCCGCTCCTGTCGGTGCTGCGCGAAGGATCCGGAATCCGGGCGCTGGCGCATATCACGGGCGGCGGATTTCCCGACAACATTCCACGGGTCCTGTCCGAGAACCTTGCTGCCGAGATTCTCCTCGACGCAGTCCCCGTGTTGCCCGTGTTCCGCTGGCTGGCGGAGGCCGGCCGGGTTTCCGAATCCGAGATGCTGCGGACGTTCAACTGCGGCATCGGCATGGTGGTCGTCGTTGACCAGACGGAAGCAGACGCGCTGGAGACGAGGCTCGCAGCGGCGGGCGTGGTTCCAGTCCGCCTCGGCCGGCTGGTCGAGCGGAGCTCCGGCCCGCCGGTGCGGTTTTCCGGGCGCCTCGCACTGTGACGGGTCGCATCCGCACCGCCGTCCTGGTGTCGGGCCGCGGCTCGAACATGATGTCGCTGATCGAGGCCTCCCGCAGGCCCGGTTACCCGGCAGACATCGTGCTCGTCGCGTCGAACCGGCCGGATGCCGGGGGACTCCAGCATGCGCGGGCCGAAGGGATCGAGGCCATTGCCATCGATCACCGCGCTCATCCGGATCGGGAGAGCTTCGAGCGGGCACTCGACGAAGCCCTGAATGCCCGAGGGATCGAGCTGGTATGCCTCGCGGGCTTCATGCGCGTGCTGACCTCGTGGTTCGTGACGCGCTGGGCGGGCCGCCTCCTCAACATCCACCCATCGCTGCTGCCGCTGTTCCGTGGGATTCATACCCACAGGCAGGCGCTCGAGGCCGGCGTCCTCCTGCATGGCTGCACGGTGCATTTCGTGATCCCGGAACTCGACGCCGGTCCGATCATCGCGCAGGCCTGTGTGCCGGTGATTTCGGACGACACCGAGGAGTCGCTGGCCGCGAGAGTGCTCGCTCGGGAGCACCGGCTCTATCCGACTGCCCTCGCCCTTGTCGCGTCGGGGCGCGCTCGCTTGGTCGAGGACAGGGTCAAGTTCGAGAGTGGCTGGTCCTGCGAGGGAGAGATCGCATCGCCTCCCTTTGACTCGTGGTCCGAGACGCCCAGCACTTCCGGATAGGGCTCAGCTCCTGACCCCGCACGCCGACAGCGCCGCATAGGCTTTCGCCTGCGCCGATTGATTGAACACTCCGGTATCCCGATAGGACTGAAGCTCTCCGGGCGTGAAGGACGTGAGCGTTCGCGATGCGTAGCACCCGCAGGGGCGCGACAGCGAGGATTCCGAGACGCCGAGCTCACGCGCCTGGACGATGACGCAAGCCTTCCGCACCCGAGTCTCGAGCTCGCCCCGGCTTGCACGTTGCAGCGCAGGGTCGGGCTGATAATCGGTCGGGACCGACGACGCAGCCGCGAGAGCGAGATTCACGGAAGCGAAAAGGCTGGCCGCCGCCAAGGCGGCGCGGGTGATCGAAGACATGGCAACCCCGGCAGCAGAACTGTCACGCTTTAAACTCGCAACCTGGGCGGTTGGTTCAAGGGGGTCACGCGCGTGCTTTCACGGCCCGCACCCGGATTCCAATGCATTTTGCGGTCGTGGTTACCAGACGGTCATTCGAGGAGCTGACAGAGGATCTCGACGGGCGGGCAGGAGCGGCTGCGCCACTCCGGAGCTCCGCCCTCCGAGGGCAACCGGTTTAGCCGACGATCTCGTTTCCTGAGAAGAACTGCGCGATCTCGGTGCGCGCGTTGTCGGCGCTGTCGGAGCCGTGGACGGAGTTCTCTCCGACGGATTTGGCAAACTGCTTGCGGATCGTGCCGGGGGCCGCGTTCTCGGGGTTGGTGGCGCCCATGATTTCCCGATAGCGCACGATTGCGTTCTCGCCTTCGAGCACCTGCACGACGACAGGGCCGGAGATCATGAACTCGACGAGTTCATCGAAGAAGGGGCGTTCCCGATGCACTGCGTAGAAGGTCTCTGCCTCCGCACGCGTCATGAGGATACGCTTTTGCGCGATGATCCGCAGGCCAGCCCCCTCGATCACCGCGTTGATGGCGCCCGTGATGTTGCGGGCGGTGGCGTCGGGCTTGATGATGGAAAACGTGCGCTCGAGAGGCATGAGAACTCCGGTTCGTGACAATTCTGAGGGGAAGCGCCGCGCTTATAGCGGCGCCCCCTTCCCGTCTCAAGCGAATTGCCGAAATCCCGCCATGCTCCGGCGGGCTATGGCATCGGACTCAAGAGTGGGTTCCACTTTTGGATCCGGTGCTTTGGTCCTTGGGCAGCGCATCGTGCGGAAATACGGGCCCACTTTCCCGCACGATGCGAAATTGCGATCCTCCGGACAGGCCTCAGGATCGGGCCCGCTGTCCGAAGAGAACGGCCTGCACCGCCGGATCCCTCAGGTTCGTTGCCGCCCGGTCCGCGGCGTTCACGTCGAGGCCCCGCTTCACAGCCGGCCGGGCAAGGAGCGCCTCGAGCCAGCGCTTCACGTTCGGGAAGTCCTCGATATTCTGCCCCTGCCGCTCCCAGAGCTTCGCCCACGGCATGATCGCCATATCCGCGATGGAATAGTCGCCGGCCACGAACTCCCGGTCGGCCAGACGCTTGTCGAGAACGCCATAGAGCCGGTTCGTTTCATTGGTATAGCGTTGGACCGCATAAGGCACCTGCTCGGGCGCATAGATCCGGAAATGATGGGTCTGCCCGAGCATCGGCCCGAAACCGCCCATCTGCCAGAACAGCCACTGCTCGACCTCGACGCGCCGGCGCTCGTCGGACGGGTAGAACTTGCCCGTCTTGCGGCCGAGATATTGCAGGATCGCTCCGGATTCGAAGACCGAGATCGGTTCCCCGCCCGGCCCGTCCGGGTCGACGATCGCAGGCATCTTGTTGTTGGGCGAGATCGCCAGGAATTCCGGCTTGAACTGATCACCCTTCCCGATGTTGATGGGGTGAATCGTGTAGGGGAGGCCACACTCCTCGAGCATGATGGTGATCTTCCATCCGTTCGGGGTCGGCCAGTAGTAAAGATCGATCGCGCCCTGCTCCGTCGCGGCCATGATGCCTCCTTGATGCTCTCACGGCCTGAGATAAGGGGCGCAAGCGGTCGCGTCCATCTTTGCACGCGTTGCGTGCGTTTCTGCAAGCAAACTGGCTTGGTGTGTAACAGGCGGCTAGGCAGAGCCCTGCCTGGAGCGCTTCAGTGCAGGTAGTTCGGTTGGCCCAACCACTCGCTAGGGGCGGCCAGTGGCTGGAACTCGGTCTTGACCTTGACCGGCAGGAAGGCGCCGACGATCGACATCAGGAGCGCAGGCTTGATGGGCTTGCGCAGATACACGCTTCCGACCACCGGGTTCTGCTGACGGTGCGACGCCGTGATGTAGATCACCGGCATGTTCGGCCAAAGCTTGCGAAACTCGACCGCTGTCGCATAGCCGTCATAGCGCCCAGGCAACTGGATATCGGTGATCAGGAGGTCGAAGGTCTCCCCCGATCCGATCAGCGAAACCGCAGCTTCGCCGGACGGGACGCAGGTCACGCTCAACCCGTGCTTGGCCAGAGTTGCGACTGCGACGTCACAGACGAACTCGTCGTCTTCGACCAGCAGAATCGCCATTGATGCAGCCCCCTATCGCCTCTCGCGAGACTTCCGCGTTTTGTAGATACTCCCGGACGGGTGCCCTGCGCAAGGTGCCGCTAGGGAATTCTCCAAGTAGAATCGATCGAAACTCAACCCTCATCCAAGTCTTGGAAATTCTTGCACTCACCCGAGACCAATAAGAAGCGATCGAACGCGGAAGCTCAACCTTGGCGACCACGATAGCCGTGGATCCAGGTTCCTGCAGCGCCGAGCGAGACCATGGGCTGGTAGCGCCTGCTGGCGAGCCGCTCCGGCTCGATCTCGTCCGTCAGGTTATCGAGCACGAGCACACCGGACTCCGTCTGGACGGAGAGGAAGGCATGATCCAGCTGCCGCCGCAAATCCCGTGCCAGCACGAGTTGCATGGCTCCCTGCGGCACGCCGGCGGCGCGCAGCAGCCACATCTTTACGAGGGCGATATCCTCGCAATCACCCTTCCCGGCGAGAATCGTTTCACGAAAAGACGCCCAGTGGTCTCCCTGCCCGTAGAGCTCGAGGTCCGTCCGATAGTCGATCGAAGAGTTCACGACCCGGTTGATCTTCCGAATACGCTCTTCGACGGGCTCCCCGCGAACCGCTGCTGCAATGGACGCCAGCCGCCGGAATGTGACATTCCGACACAGCGCCCCGCCGCGGCACTCCCCGAGGAGGCTTCGGTCGGCCTCCTCGGCGAGGATGGACCGCCAGCGGGACGCATGGACGGAGGTGGAGACGGGAACCGCAACGGTCCCGAAGAGCATCGCGGGAGCGATGCGATCACGCTCGGGAACCGGGGCTGCGGTTAGCGCCGCCCGATGGAGGCGCGCACCGGCCGTCTCGAGCGGGCCGGCGGGCAAGCTGCCCGTGGAAGCCGGATCGAGATCCGCGTCGTTCAGAAGGCGAGTGGCGACAAGGGCCATGCCGAGGGGCCAGCAATGCGGCGAGGCCGGTCTTCGGGCGAGCCAAGTGACCGGCCATGCCGCGGTGCCGTCGCTCGACACGCTTCTCGGAGCAAGCTGGACGGAACATCCGACCGGCAGCAGCGGTGATGCCTGGACCGGCCCCAAGGCCAAGGCCGTGGCCATGGCGGCAGCCGCCGTGAGGCCGAGGGATTTCCGATGACGGGTACTGCCAGGCATTCGGATCGTGCTCCTTTGCGATCCGAATACTCCTGGCCGCGGATTGCAGTTCAACTACGCCGTTACTTAAAATCCCGTCGATTGATCCTTCGCGTTATTTTACGCGACAGTCGACAATCTTATCTGATTTGTCTGTTCGTTTAATACGCTTCGGTAACGTTATCCAGGGACGGAATGCGTGAGAGTGCGGCGCGTAAGCAGAGGGTCAAATGTTCGCGCCTCTGCTATGATGCATCGTCAAAACAAGATGTGACGTGTTGTTGGGGGCGGCTGGTATGGGACGTGGGGAAAGAGCGCCGCGCATGGCGAGCGCTATTGTCGCAGGCATCTCCGCGCTGCTGTTTTTCCTCGTGTCGTGGGCTGCGATCGCCCGCCTCGAAGAGGTCACGCGAGGATCCGGACGGGTCATCACCTCGTCGCGGATTCAGGTCGTGCAGAGTTCCGAGGCCGGGGTCGTCCAGGAGATCGCGGTGCGCCTCGGTCAGCGGGTCTCGCGCGGAGACCTGCTCATTCGCCTCGACGACACGCCGAACGCAGCAAAGGCCGGTGAGGTCGACGCGCAGGCGCGCGCGTTGCGCACGCAGATTGCACGGCTGGAGATCGAAGCCGAAGGACGCCAGGCCGATCTCACCTGCCCCCAGGAGATCGCGACGGTTGCTCCCGAGATCTGCGAGAGCGAGCGCCGCTTGCTGGAGATCCGCCGGGACAACCAGCAGAAGCGCCTCGACGTGTTCACGCAGCGCATCGAGCAGCGGCAGCGCGAGTTGAACGAGACGCAGGCGAGCCTCACCCGCTTTTCGGAAGGGTTGAAGCTTGCAGAAAAGGAGCTCGGGATTCTGGCGCCGATGGCGAGCCGCAACCTCGTCGCCCAGACGGAACTCATCCGCGCGCAGCGGCAGGTCGTCGACCTCAAGGGGCAGATCGCCGCCGCAAAGGAAACCGCAGCGAAAGTGGAATCGGCCCTCCGGGAAGCTCACCTTCAATACGAAGAGCAGGAACTGCAGTTCCAGCGCGAAGCGACCGCGGAGCTGACGACGAAACGCTCGGAATATTCGGTCCTCCTCGAGACCCAGCGCGGCGCGACGGACCGTGTGCTGCGCACCGATATCCGCTCGCCCGTCGACGGAATCGTGAACGCCATCCCCGTCACCACGCTTGGCGCGTTCGTGAATGCGGGCGATCGCGTCGTCGAGATCGTGCCCATCGAGGACAAGCTGCTCGTCGAGGCAAAGGTCCGGCCGCAGGACATCGCCTTCATCACGCCGGGACAGCGCGCGCTCGTGAAAGTCACGGCTTACGACTTCTTCCAGTACGGCGGCCTGAACGGCGTCGTGGAGCAGATTTCCGCCGACAGCCTCTACGACCCGAACCAGAAGGAAGCCTTCTACTCGGTAATCGTGCGCACGGAGGAATCGCATCTGACAGCGCGCGGGAAGACCTTTCCGATCATTCCGGGAATGGTCTGCGACGTCGACATCATCACAGGCGAGAAGAGCGTCCTGACCTATCTCCTGAAACCCATTCACCGGGCACGACAGGAGGCCCTCCGGGAGCGGTGACCGCCATGGTCGCGGCGCAGCGTCCCGAGGCGGATGACGGAAATGGGCCGAACCGGCATTTCCGCGTCGTCCGCATCGATGGAAAACGGCGTGCCTTCTCGCTCGAGCCGATCTTCTGGACCGTGCTCGAACGCGCGGCGCGCCAGCTCGGCGTGCGGCTCAACCGCTACCTCGGCGGGGTGCTCGCGCAATCGCCTGATGGGAACAGCGCCTCCGTGCTCCGCTGTGCCGCGATGCAATGGCTCCTCCTGGAACAGGAGCGGCTTCGCGCGACCGACCCGGTTGCGCTTGCGACCGGCATCACCCAGGCCATTCCCGTCCCGGCCCTGGTTCTCGATGAGCGGAAGCGGATCATCGCCCACAATCAGCCGTTTCTCGCGCTCGGACACGGCGATGATGGCGCGCCGGCGAGAGCCGGGCCCGTTCACCTGCATCTCCCCGTCCCCCTCCCCCGTCTTCTCGAGCGTCTTACGGAACCGACAGCGCCGGCGCTCGCAATCGATTTCGTGCTGGAATTCGGCCTCAGGAAACGCACCGGCGTGCTGAACGCAGCACTGGTGACACGCACGGACCGCAACGGCCACATCCTCTGCGTCGTGCGCAACGTGAGCCCGTTGCGCTGACTTCACTCGGTTATCGCAGGGGAAACGACGACATCCAGACGTCGGCGCCCGCTTCTTGGACTGCTTCGCCTTCGGCCGCAATGACGGAAGTGGGTCTGCAGCCAACTTCCGTTTCAGGCAGTGCTTTTCCCGTTCTCACGTCCACTTCGTCATTGCCAACGCAGTGAAGCGATCCAGGCCTCCGCCTCAGGATGAATCACTTCGCCCTATGCTGCCGCCGACGCCCGGTTCGCCGCCTGCGGATTGTTCTCTGCAAGGCGCTTCAGTACGACGTCGGTCGGCCCATCGGCAACCACCCGGCCGGAATCGACCACCAAGACACGATCGACGAGCGACAGCATCGCGTGGCGGTGTGTCGTGACGATCATCGTCATGCCGGGCGTGAGCGAGGCCTTGAGGCGGGCGACGAAGAGGCGTTCCGTCGCCATATCCATCGAGCTCGTCGGATCGTCGAGAAACAGCACCTTGCCGCCCGAAAGGAACGCCCGCGCGAGGCCGACCATCTGGCGCTGCCCGGACGAGAGAGCGGCGCCGCGCTCGCCCACCTGCATCTCGTAGCCCGCCGGATTGGAAGCGATGAACTCGTCGACGCCGGCAAGCTTCGCGGCGCAGAGCAGTTCCTCGTCCGTCGCCTCCGGGCGCGCCAGCAGCAGGTTCTCGCGCAGGGTCCCGTGGAAGAGATCCGATTCCTGCCCAATGAAATTGATTGCGCGGCGGATTTCGTGCGGGTGGTAGTGGCGGATATCGACGCCGTCGATCAGGATCTCGCCCTTCGTGAGCTCGTAGAGGCGCACGAGCAGGCGGCCGAGCGTGGTCTTGCCCGCACCCACCTTGCCGAGCACCGCAACACGCTCGCCGGGCGCGATCTTCAGGTTGAGGCCGTTCAGCGCCAGCCGCGCATTCTCCTGATAGGCGAAGACGGCATCCCGGAACTCGACATGCCCGGCCTGAACGCTGCGCGTGACGAGGAGGCGGCGATCGCTCCGCTCGTCCGGCAGGGCCATGATCGTGTCGAGCGTCTTCAGCGAGTTGAAGGCTTGGCGCACCCGCGCCAAGGTCATCGCGATCTGCCCCATGGGCGAGACGGCGCGCGAGGCCAGCATCGTGACCGCGATGATGCCGCCGGCCGTGATGCTGGCGCTGTCGAAGAGATAGGCGCCGAGCATGACGGTGATCACCGTCACCATCATCTGGATGAAATAGGCGAAGTTCGTCGCGAAGGACGACCAGGACTTGATCCGCTCGTTGGCGTTGGAAGCCTCGCGGGTGATCGTGTCCCAGCGGCGGAGCAGGCTCCCCTCCCCGCGCAGGCTCTTCACGGTCTCGAGATTGCCGAGGATCTCGACGAGCAGCGATTGCCGGTGCGCGGTGGTGTAGCTCGTCTGCAGGAGCGCGGCGCCGATCGCCCGCTGCACCAGGAGGCCGACGCCGACCATGATGGAGATCGCAAACAGCGGCGCCAGCACCATCAGCGGCGAGATATAGGCGATGACGACGAGGAAGAGCACGCTGAACACGAGATCGATGAAGAACACAGTCGTGTTCGACGTCATGAACTCGCGGACGAACTCGTATTCGTTGAGACGCTGCGTCATCACCCCGGTGGTGACGTTGCGTCCGGAGAGCCGCGTGTTCAGCACGCGCTCGACGAGCATGCTCGAGATCTTGAGATCGAGCCGGCGGCTGACCTGATCGATGAGCGAGGCCCGGGCGAGCCTCAGGAGGAAATCGAACAGGAAGGCGATGAGCACGCCGGTCGCGAGCACCCACAGTGTCGACAGCGCCTTGTTGGGGAGCACGCGGTCGTAGATGTTCATCGTGAAGAGCGGCGACGCCAGCGCCAGGATGTTGATGAACACCGTCGCGAGGATGATGTAGGCGTAAGAGTGCCAGAACAGGCTGGCGGCCGCCCAGAGCCAGTGTTTCGGCGCATGACCCGCATGCTCGGCGGATTCCGGCGGCGCGAGGTTCGGCGCGACTGTGATCATCTCGGGTGAGAGGAGCACGGCCGCGTCCTGCGCGCTGACGCGGGTGGTATCGCCACGATCGGGACGGAAGATCGTGAAGCTGCGATCGTCATGACGCGTTTCCACGATGACGGGCGTGCCGTCCTTCCGCCATGCGATGGCCGGCAGGTCGGCGCTCGTGATCTCGTCGGAAGCTCCATGCCGCCAGGTGCTGCGCAGCCCGATCCGCTCCGCTGCGCGGATGAAAAGATCGGGAGACAATCCGTCCTCACCCAGCGGAAGGCCGGCCGTCATCACGATCGGTGACGTCGTGCGCCCGAAATGAACCGCGAGCCGCTCCAGAGAGAGCATGAGCAGGTCGGGCGCGCGCGGCTCCGGCATCGGAGCGTCGGCAGGCGCGGCTTGTCCTAACGGAAGCGGGTTGTCGGCGGCCTCGCCATCCAGAGCCTGAGGAGCGGCGGGGCGGCTGAAGAACGCGTTCACGGGCGAGGCCGCTCCTGCGGCAGTTCGGCGGTGCGATGAGATTGGGTCACCGTCGAACGCCATTCATGCAGGAGTGATGCTTCCCGTTTATTGAATGGCACCTTCGGGGAGCCACGGTTTACCACGGGATGGTGAATAACGCGGCAACGTTTCTGCTTCGGCGCGCGGCGGCACATCCGCGCGGGCGCGCGCATAGGCCTCCGCTTGGCTCGGCGGCGTGAGCCCGAGCGCTGCTACGAGCTGGCCCGTCGCAGCCATGATGCGATACTCCGCGAAGCGCGCGCCGATGCGCGACGTCTCGAGCAGGACCTGACCGTTGTAGCGGGTGTTCTGAGCGTCGAGCACGTCGAGCAGCGAGCGGCGGCCGACCTGGAACTGCTCGTTATAGGCGTTGACGACGCGGGTTGCCGCCGCCACCTGCTCGCCGAGCGCATCCGTGAGCTCGAGCTGGCGGATGCGGCGATCGAAGGACAGGCGCACCGCCTCGCGGATCTCGCGCAGCACCTGATCGCGGAAGAACTGAGATTCGGCGACGCGGCGGGTCTGTTCCTGGATGTTTGCCTGGTCGATACCGCCGTTATAGAGATTCCAGCGCATGACACCGCGACCCAGAACGTCGTTCGTGCGATTCTCGACGCCGTCGATGTCGTGACCGACGCGAGCGTTGCCTTCGAGGAAGAACTCCGGGAGATTACGGGAACGGGCCTGCTTCACGAGAGCATGCGCCGCGTCGATATCCGCATTCGCGATCTTGAGCCGCGGATTGCCCTGAACGGCGAGCCCGAGTGCCGTGTCGACCGAGCGTGGGAGGCGGGCCGCCATCGCCGGCGGATTCACGGGCTTCGTGAGATTCTTGCCGACGAGCTGCAGGAAGCGGATCCGCGCGGCAGCGAGATCCTGCCGGGCTTCGATCGTGCGGGCGCGCGCCGCGAAGATGCGCTCCTCGCCCTGCTGGAGATCGGCCTCGGTGAGCGAGCCGCTCTGCACGTTTTCGCGGATGCGGCCGAGAATGCCTTCGAGGAAGCCGAGATTCTGGTCAGCGAGGCGGACGATGCGCTCCTGAAGGATGATCTCGAAATATTCGCGCGCGACTTCGAGGGCGAGGAACTCCGAACGCTCGAGGACGCGGAACGAGGCGCCGTCGACGCGCGAGGCCTGCCGTTCGACCTCGGCGTCGCGGAAGTAGCCGTCGAACAGGCGCCAGGTCACCGTGAGGCCGGCCTCGGCCGGGGCGAAACTATCCTCGCGCCGCTCGAGCGCGGTGAGTTGGCCGATCGGGCGATCGAGTCGTCGCGCCCCGGCGGACGCCTGGAAATCGACCCGGGGCAGATAGAGCCCGCGCGCCTGCCGCAGCTCGAATTCGATCGCCTCGCGGTTCTCGATGGCCTGTCCGATCTGCGGATTCGATTCGATCGTGATGCCGACCGCCTCGCGCAGCGTGAGTGCGGGGGCCGCGCCCCCGGAAAGCGCGAGCGTCAAGCCGAGCGCAGTGGTGCCGAGAAGGCGGCCGACCCTGCGTCGGATCCCGTGAGATCTCATCCTGCTTGCCCCCAAAGCGTCGTCCAGCCTTTTGGCTGATTATCAGTGCGACCGAATGACCTCAACCATCCGAGGTAAAAGAATACCTACCATGGGGGAGAAGCTCTGCCCCTGATGCATGAAAGTCACAAGAAACAGGCCGGGCGCTCAGTAGAGCGCCCGGACCACGACATCATCGCCCATGCGGGCGTAATCGCATTCGCATTTCCGCAGCCGCTCCACGTTGACTTCGCCCGTGGAGAGGTAACCCAGCGCGATCCCGCAGGTGGCGCGCGCCGAGTAGGCCCATTCGAGCCGCGGCGCGCGGTTGAAGATCACGCGCGGGTTCTCGGATTCGATGACGGCCGTGGAATAGCGCGCCCCGACCTCCGCCTGCATGGCGCCGAGGGTCGGCAGGCTCGCGATGCTGGAATGCCCGACCGCCGGGCAATAGGCCGCCGGGATTGGCGCCGGCACCACGCCGCCGAGATCCGCCGCTCGGACACCGCTGCTTGCCGTTGCGAGAGCAGCTAGTAAGCCCGCCGCGACCACGAGATGCTTCAGCATCCGCGAATTCCCTTCTGAATGTTTGTAGATGCAACCCGACATGACGGAGCGGGAATGTCAAGGAAAGAGCAACGTTGAATCGATCATGGAAGCAAAGTGTTGCAATGGCGCGACGTGCGCCGCGCCATTGCGGAGAGTGATTACATGGGATGCACGGTCGCCGGCGCTGTCGTGGTGCCATCGTCAGTGATGACACTCAGGCTCGGCGCAACCTGGACACCCGCATCCGGACTTGTATCCACGACCGCAACCGCCTGGAAGTTCGCGCCTCCCGATGCGCCGTTCACGTCGACGCTCAGGATGCCGGTGTTGGCGTCGTAGTGCACGTAATCCCCGATCGGCGCGTCCGCCGGCTTATCGAAGAGTGCCGTGAGGTCGATCGTGTCTCCTGTCCCGTAGTCGGCGATCAGGTCTTGTGCAGTGAGATCGGTCAGCGTGAAGGTATCCGAACCGGCGCCGCCCACGAGCGTGTCTGCGCCCGCTCCGCCAATGAGCGTGTCGTTGCCGGCACCACCCTCTAAGAGGTTGGCGAGTTGGTTGCCTTCGAGCCGATCCGCGTGGGACGAGCCAATCAGGTTCTTGATGCCGGAGAGAACGTCTCCTGCTGCATCGCCACCCGTTTCCGGCAACGAGTCTTCGAGGTTGACGTTCACACCGGCTGTCGACGTTGCGTAGCTCGCTGTGTCGTTTCCGTCGCCTCCCGCGAGGCTGTCCGACCCGGTGCCGCCAAGCAGGATGTCGTCTCCGCCCAAGCCAGTGAGGGTGTCGTTCCCTCCGAGGCCCATGAGGACATCATGGACCGCTACCGTGCCGTCTAGGGAACTCTCGAAAGAGTCCGCTGCCGCTGTTCCGGACTGAGTTATATTATCCGGTTCAAACGTGATCGGAAGCGTCGATGTGACGGTATCTCCATCACCGTCGGTTCCGATGATTGGAAGAGAGATGTCGAACGGGTCGAGCGAACTCGTCGAAGTAACGGTGAACCCGCCCAGCGTGAAGTCCCTGAAGTCCTTCCCGTCACCTCCTCCAACAACCTGTAAGGCGCTGAAAGGATCTGACGTCTGTACCTCGTAGCTGAAGCCCGCTGGGATGCCGGTCAATGTGACTGACCTTCCCCCATCGGGCAGATCGACGAAATCCACATTGATCGAAAAGCTGTTACTCCCGCTAGTTCCCGTAATATTCCCGTCGATCGTCCTCTCGCCGACGAGAACACCGCTCGCGTTGTAGATACGCACGTGGGTTATCGTGTCTTTGGTTTCATTCGAATCCTTGAAGAACGTTTGATCGTTATCCGCGTTGAATGCCGTGATAGTGAGTCGTGCCGTTCGTCCCCCATTCACCCAGTTGACCTCCTGTCGGAAGGCGATGGCCTCATAGTGGCCGGTGTAGGAGTAACCTGACGGCTGGCCGGGGCTCGACGTGAGAGCGGTGACCAGGTCGAACCGTATTGCATCGGACGCGCCGATCGATTGCCCATTTCCAACCCCGAAGCGTCCATCACTGGTATTCACGGAACTCAATGACGGGTTGGCAGCGCCGAAATTGGAGGTTCCAGTTACCAGAAGATCTTGGTCTCCAACTCGCGCATTAAATGCATCAGCCGTGTTGTTTCCGCCCTTGATCACAATGAAATCATTCAGCGTCAAGTTGGACCCGTTGGAAAGCTCTCCGTTGGTGTGAATCGTATATGTGTCCCCGTTGAGTGACGCTGTGAAGGCAGTCTCTCCCGCAGCCTTCGCGACAATCTGTGTAGTATCGAAGACACCCGGTGACGTCTCGAGGTAGAAAAGGCTCACTGGCTGCCCGTTGAAGAGGACCGGGTTTCCTTCGGTGTCGAGAAGCTGCTGTCCATTTAAGGACAAGTTGAACGTGACGCCCCGAGCACCGTCACTGCCTGCGTTCTCTGCGAAGTTGAGATCGCCGCTGATCACACTTCCAGCTTTGTTCTCGATGACCGCACCTGTCGGGGTGAACGCCGACGGCCCGTCATCCTTGAAGGTGATCAGATTGCCGACCGGCGTGCCAGCCGTCGCCGTGTCGCCGTCCCCATCCGTGACCGTCACCGTCACGAGCAGTGCCCCCGAGGCCAGCGAGACCCCCTCGTCGTGGCTCGCCGTGTTGCCGTGCAGAAGCGACAGGTACTGCGCGACATAGGCATCGCCCGTTGCCGGGTCGAGCGCGATCGCAAAGGCAATCGTCCCGGCCGGGTTCGCCGTGTCCGTGGCACCCTTCTCGTCGCCGACGCGACCCACCACCAGGCCGTTCTCGAGATACAGGAAGATCTGTGTGCCTTCCGTCGTCGACACGCCCGAGAACACGCCCGAGGACGACAGCTTCAGACCATAAATCGGCGCCCCGCCTTGTCCGTCGGAGCCGTAATCGACCACCCCGACGCTCACCAACGAGCCCGTGCTCTTGGCATAGCCGATCGCGCCCGTGCCCGACACATGCGGGTCGTCCCCGCCCGCAACACCCGCGAACAGACCCGCGACCGTGTTGCCGCCGAACGCCGTCGCACTGCCGGCAATATCCGTGTCGGCCTGCACATCCGCCGTCTCGTCGTGCACGACCTTCGCAGTGGTGCTCGCCGTCACGGCCGGTATCTGCGGACCGTCATCCTGGATGACGATCGCCGAGCTCTGGCCGTCGGCCAGGATCACCGTGTGGCTGTCCGTGGCCGTGTCGCCATCGCCGTCCGTCACCGTCACGGACAGCTTCACGCCCAGCGTACCGCCCCCGAGAAGCGTCAGCAGCGCGCCCTCGTCGAAGCTCGTAATGTCGCCGTGCTCGATCGGCAGATACTGCTCGACCGTCAGGATCGGGCTCGGATCACTCGGATCCGAACCGGTCGCATTCGTCAGCGTGATCCGCAGCGCGACCGTGCCGTCCGGCAGCGTCCCGAGGATCGAACCATCCGCCGCAACCGACAGTGTGATCGTCCGCTGCGCCGCCGTGAGCCCCGCCAGAGGCGTCCCGGCCACGTCCGTGACCACAAGCGTCGTTGCCACCGTCGCTGCCGACAGGACCAGCGCGTAGCTCTTCACCGTGCTCGCCACGCCGTCCGTGCCGACCTGCGTCGAGACCGCGAACAGACCCTTGATCGCGCCCGGATTGGCCGCCGTCGATGTGATGCCGATCGCCTTCGCGGGATCCGCCTGCTTCAGCAACGACGGCCCCGTCACGCCAGCGACATCGTCCTGCGCCGCGTTCGGGTCCGAAGAATCCGGACCGATCGACTCGTCGAGCACCAGCGCCGGAACCCCAGGGCCCTGGCCACCTGCCGCTCCGACCGTGACACCAATCCCATCGTCCTGGAACGAGACCTGCATGGCCCCGGCGTCCGATACCGCAGACGCCGTGTCGCCGTCGTTGTCCGTCACCGTCGCCTTGACGTGGAGCAGGCTCGACAGAGCCCCGCTCGCCCCCTCGTCATGCGCCTCTGGCGTGTCACCCGCCGTGCCGTGCTCGATCGCCTGGAACTGCGCCGTCCACAGCTTCCCGGTCGTCGGGTCGATGTAGATTGCAAACACCTTGGTCCCGCTGGCGAGGTCGCCGCCCGCCATGCCCCAGACCAGCGAGGCGTTGTTCGGATCCGAATACAGCTTGATCTCGAGATCGCCCGCCGAGGTCCTGAGGCCCGAGAGCTCACCCGTGAACCCGGCGCCGGCCGCCGTCACCAAGGTATAGACCGTCGCCCCCTGCTGGCCGTCGGCGCCTGCCTGGGTGCTGAACAGGTCCGCAACTGTGCCGGCGGACACCGCGAACCCGATCGTCGGCAGGGCGCCGATCGCCGTCGCCAACCCTGCAGGCGGTGCATCCGCCGTGTCATGCGACGGGATCGGATTGCTGGCCTCGACGCCCTGAATGCCCGCCGTCTCGTCGTGAACGACCGACACCACGGCACCCGCCTTCGCCGTCACCGACGGACCGTCGTCATGGAACACCACCTGGCCGCCGATCTCGGCGCGGCCCGTGGCGGTGTCGCCGTCGGCGTCCGTCAGCGTCACCGTCGCGGTGATCAGGCCGGCGAGGTCGAGCGTGTCGTCGTGTTCGGCCGGCGTGCGGCCGTCGACGTTGTGCTCGAGCGGCACATGCTGCGTCACCGTCAGCTTGCCGTCCGCCCCGATCGTCACCGTGAACGCCGTCTTGGCACCCGTGCCGTCATTATACTGGCCGGTGATGGTCGTCGCGTCCGTCGCCACCAGCCTGATCGCGAAGTCGCCGATCGCCGTCTTGAGCGTTGTCGTGCCGTCGCCCGTCAGCGATAGCGTCCAAGTCGTCGCATTCGTGGCCGCCGCCCCGTCGGCGCCGAACGCACCCGTGTAGGTCAGCACCGCCGCCGTGCTCGTCACGCTGATCGGGAAGCCCGCGGGCACCGCATCGGTCTCGTCGAGAGCCACATTCCCCGACACCGCCACACCCGTCACGGTCGGCACGTCGTCCTGCACGTTCACCGTCACGGTGCCGCGCGCGATGTCGCCGTCGGTATCGGTGGCCTCGACCACCACGCTGCCGATCGTGCTGATTTGAGCCTGCTGTGCAGTAGCATGTGGCAGGCTGTCGGACAGCGTCACCGTCACCGTCGCGATGTCGGTCGCCCCCGCGGCAATCCTCGCAGGCGCAGTCAGATCGAGCGTCACCGCCAGCTGCGTGTGGCCCACATCGAGATAGCCGTTGATCTGCGTGTCGGAGACCCGCACCCACCAGATGTCCTGGTTGCCGTCACCGTTCAGATCCGTCACCAGACCTGTCAGGCCCGCGAAGCGGAACGACACCAGGTCGTCGGAACCGGCCGTGAACGACAGGCCCGGGGCGTCATCGACCTCCGCGGTCGAATCCGGATCCGAACCGATCGGCAGGGCCGCCTCGTTGACCTCGAGCGTCACCGGCGCGGGATTCTGCGGCGCCGCTCCGTCCGACACTGTGATCGGCTGCCTCGCCTCCGAGAAGTCGTCGTCGCCGTCCGTGATCCGATACCGGAAGCTCGCATCGAGGCCGGTGGCGTTGTTCAGGTTCGGGTTCGGGTCGAATGTCCAGCTTCCGTCCGCCTTGAACGTGTAGGTGCCGGCCGCATTCGCGTGCTGATAGACGCCGCCGCCGAGCGCCACGCCTGTCGTGATCGCGACGAAGCCGGCGCCGATGTTGACATGCGTCAGCGTCGCGCCGTCCGCCCCCTGGGTATCGTTCGCCAGCACATTGCCGTCGATCGCAACCCCATCCTCGGCAACCGTCTTGGCCGCGTCGTCCCGTGCCGTCGGCACGTCGTCGACGATGGAGATCACCAGATTGGCGTTGGCCGGCTGCCCATCGGCATCCGTCACCTCGACCGGGAACGTCACCGAGGTCGCGTCGCCGGAAGTGTTGTCCTTCAAGGTGTAGGTGTAGCTGATCGAGCCGGCGCCGGTGACCGCGTCGAAGCTGTAGCCCGTCACCACCAGGGTGCCCGTCGCATCGGTGGAGACCGTCAGCGGAAGACCGCCCGTCGACACCGTCACGCCCGCCACTTTGACCGCGCTCACGCCGTCGAGCGACGTGAACGTGATCGTCCCGCTCGTGATTTCCGCGTCGGACGGCGCGTCGGAGCCTTCACTCTCACCACCGCGCGCCGGCAGGCCGGCCTCGGAGACTTGAGTCCCGGACTCCGCAGCATTCGGCTTGGGAAGCTCGATGGTCGGCACGTCGTTGCCGATCTCGATCGTCAGCGTCGCGGTGTCTGAGTCACCGTCGCCGTCCGTCAGCGTGTAGGTGAAGTCATCGCTCACCCCGCCCGGCGTGCCCTCCTTGCGCACGTAGCTGTAGGAGCCGTCCGCATGGATCGTGAGCTGGCCATATTGGCCGTCGACCGTCACACCCGCAGCCGTCACCGACGCCGTCGGCTGACCCGCTACCTTGTCGCTGCGGATCGCCGTCACACTCGCCGAGTCGGCGCCCTGCGTGTCCCTGACGCCGTCCGTGGTGTTCGCATCCCCGGTTGCGCCATCCACGCCGGTGATCACGTTGCCGGTCGCCGCAAAGTCGGCCCCGAACTTCCCGGCCGCGACGGAATCCACGTCATCCTTCGCATCCGGTGCATCGTCGACGATCGCGATCACCAGGTCGGCGCTGGTCGCTTGGTTGTCCGCGTCCGTCACCACCACGGCAAAGGACACCGACGGCTTGAGATTGGCATCCGTGTTGTCGAGCAGCGTGTAGGTGTAGTTGATCACGCCCGCCCGTGTCGTCGGGTCGTAGGTGTACCCCGTGATTGTCAGCGTGCCCGTGGCATCCGTCAGCACTACGGGGAACGTCGCCCCGACGAGCTGCTGCCCCCCAACCGTGATCCCGCTCAACCCATCCTGCGAGGTGAACCCGATCGTGCCGCTCGTCACCTCGCTGTTTGAGGCCGCGTCCGAGCCTGCGCTCTCGCCCGTGCGCGCCGGCAGGCCGGCTTCGAAGACCTGCGTCCCGGCATCCGCCGAGTTCGGCTTCGGCAGCTCGATCTTGGGCACGTCATTGCCGATCGAGATCGTCAGCGTCGCGGTCCGCGCGTCGCCGTCCCCATCCTGCAGCGTGTAGGTGAAGACGTCCTGCACGTTGCCCGGCGTGCCCGGATTGCGGGTGTAGCTGTAGGAGCCGTCCGCATTGAGCGTCAGCTTGCCGTATTGGCCGTCGATCGCCACCCCGACGTCCGTGTCGGACGTCGTGCCAGTGTTGCCCTTGGCAACCCCGACCACCGTGGCCCCGTCCGCGCCCAGCGTGTCCCGGCCGGCATCGCCGCTCGTCGTCCCCACGCCGGTGATCACGTTGCCGGTCTCGGGGCCGAACTGACCCGCCGCAACGGAGTCCGTGTCGTTCCCCGCCCTCGGCACGTCGTCGACGATCGTGATCACCAGGTTCGCGGGCGTCGTGCTGTCGCCGTCGAGATCCGTTACCACGACCGCGAAGCTCTCGGAGGTCTGCCCGAGCGTCTCGTTGGTGTTGTCGGTCAGCGTGTAGGTGTAGCGGATCTGACCCGTCTCGGCGGCAAAGCCCGTGACCAGCAGCGTCCCATAGAGCCCCGCCACCGTGATCGGCGCGGCGGCCGTCGCGGCCTGAAGCTGCGCCGCCGTGATCACCACGCCGCCGATCGTCACCGACTTCAAGCCGTCCGGCGAGGTCAGCGTGATCGTCCCGGCGGTCGTCTCCGAGTCCGCGGCTGCGTTCGACCCCGCGGGCTCGCTCACCCCGTCGATCTCACGCGCCGGCAGGCCCGCCTCGTGCACTTGCGTCCCGGGCGCCCCCGCCTGCGGGACCTGAACGGTCGGCGCCCCGTCGCCGATCGAGATCGTCAGCGTCGCGGTGTCTGAATCGCCATCGCCGTCCGTGAGTGTGTATGTAAAGACATCGCTCACCCCGCCCGGCGTGCCCGGATTGCGGGTGTAGCTGTACTCGCCGTTTGCGGAGATGGTCAGCCGGCCGTACTGGCCGTCGATCACCGTCGCACCCACGGCTGAAACCGGAATGGCAGCACCGCCGATCGCCTGGATCAGCGTGACGCTCGCGCCATCCGCGCCCTGCGCGTCCTTGACGCCATCCGTGGTGTTCGCATCTCCCGCGGCGCCATCCATGCCGGTGATCACGTTACCGGTCGCCGGCCCGAGGTCGCCCGCTGCAACCTCGTCAACGTCATCCCGCGCATCCGGCGCATCGTCGATCACGCGGATCGACAGCACATCCGTCGCGGTGTCGCCGTCGATGTCCGTGAGCGTCACCGCGATATTGTCGAACACCTCGCTGGCGTCGACATTCGCGGGGCTGACGAGCTCGTACGAATAGCTCACGCGCCCGGTCGCCGCGTCGAAGCCCGTGAACGTCAGGCGGCCGTATTGCGTGTCGACCGACGTCGGCGTGAACACGCCGCCGCTGATCACCGCCTTGCCGCCGACCGTCAGGTCGGCAAGCCCGTCCGGCGTCGAGATCGTGAAGAAGCCCGTCTGCGTCAGCGCCGCCGCGTCCGGCGCCGAGCCGTCCGCCAGGTTGGCCTCGCGCACCGTCGCCTCGCCGCCGCTGAGCTGCGGCGTCAAATCCCGGATTTCGACAGGATTATCGGGCCGCGGCTGCGGCTGCGGTGCCGGCTCCGCCTGCACCTCCGGCGCCAGCGCACGCCGTCCGCCTTCTAGCAGCTCCCGCCGCTCGAGTTCCGGGAAGCTCAGCGCCGTCGGCGGCAGCAGGTCCGTGATGTCGAAGGGGTCGCCGATGCCGCCGGGCGGGACGGTGAAGTTGCCGCCGGAGCCGGGCATCTGGGCGCCAGAGGGGCCGGCGCCGGGCTGGATGCCGGCGGCGTCGAAGGCGGCGAGCAGCGTCTGCTGCGGAACCTTGATGTCGCCGAGCCAGAGCTCGGGCACGAAATCGACGCCGCCGTCGAGGACGATGCGGAAGCCGTTCGGCTGGACGAGGACGATGTCGTCGCCCTCGAAGCGGATGTCCTCGAGGGAGGCGCCTTCGGGCAGGCGCACCGCGCGGTTCGTGCGCGCGTTGACGACGAAGACCGGCTCGCCCTGCGGCTGGCCGGCGGCCGGCTCGGCATTCGGGACGACGGCGGGCGCCTGGGCCTGGCCGGCGCGCGGAGCCGGCGCGGGCGCGGCCTGTGCGACAACGATCGCCTCGGCGGCGTCAGTCGGAACCCGCTCGATCTCGACGGCCGGGAGAACTCCCTCGATGCGTTCCATGGCCCAGCTCCTTTGCCTTAGTGTCAATGAAATAACGCTTTGGCAAATCCTTTAGACAGCTGGGCTGGTGATGGTCAACGAGGTGTTAGCGGTGGGTGCATATAGGAATATGCCGTGATTGACGCGTTTCGTTAGAATGCGACGGTGGTGGTTAACAGCAAGCGCGGTGGGACGATGCGTCAAGCGCGCGTCAAAGGCTTGGCAAGCTTGAGCTTTTCCAGGTTCGCAGGAAGATTGTTCTACGGCGTTCTCACCTCTCCCTCGATGGGAGAGGTCGGCTGCGGGGCAGCCGGGTGAGGGTGGCCGCGCCAAGCCCCCAAGCAAAGAGTGGCAGCGCTAACGTATAAAGTGGAGCGCCAATACCCCTCACCCGCGCGCTAATGCGCGCGACTTCCCCCACAAGGAGAGAGGTGACGAGCTACATCCCCAGAACCCGCGCCAGCAGCGCGTTGCCCAAGGCGCCCTTCTCGATCGACAGCACCTGCTCTGGCGCGGCGCCCTGCGCTTCCGCCTTCAGAATAATGTCGATCCAAGGCGGCCCCAGCAGCCGCCGCCGGTTGTTCTCCCGGTCCACCGGCTCCCCCGAGAGCTCGAACACGAAATGCCGGTCGGTGGTTTGCACCAGCCGCCCGAGGAGCGGCTCGCCTTCCCGGGCACCGCTCCGGCGCAGGCGCGGGGCGTCCTGCATCTGCAGCGCCGCGGCGCCCGGCCCGGCGAGCGTCAGGGCAACCGTGACGCCGCCCTCTCCGCTCAAACTCCGCCCGATCCGCAGCTCTCCCGTCAGCCCCGCCTCGGGGATCGCGAGCGACACCCGCACGGCGGGCGCCGCACCGGGGCGCAGGGCCTCCGGGGGCTCGAGCGCCCAGTGCACGCTCCCTTGCGCGATGCGCGGGAAGCCCGGCTCCGTCGGGGTTTCCTGGATCAGCCCGGCCCGCAGGGCGCCCGAGCGCAGGGGCGGCAGCGCCACCGCGAACGGATCCGGGTCCTCCCCGGCCTCGCCCCCAGGCTCTGCCGCCTTCAGGCCGCGCCACAATGTGAACGGATGAAGCATCACCGCCGGCGCGAAGCGCCCGGTCTCGAAAAGCAGATCCACCGCCGGCACCCGGCCGAAGCGCGCGCTCTTCCGCCGCCGTGCATCCGCCGCCGGCGCATCCGCGAGGACCGGCCGCCACGCCATGGCGCTTTTCGCAAAGAGGGAATCGCCGTCCCGCGCAGCCGCCGCTTCCGCCGCACCTGCCGCCTTGGCCCTCACGACCACCGCAGCGGGCGTCGCGCGCTCCGCCGCCGGGCGCCGGGGCGGCAGCGGCGCCGGCCCTTCCGGCGCGCGCGGTTCGGGCGGAGACACAAGCGGCAGCGGCGCGTCCTGCGCGGCCGCCGGGGCGACGCTCAGGAGCGCGGCCAAACAAAAGGCGCCGCGGCGGGCGCCCGGCGCTGTGGGCATCTCGAATCTCGCGCTGTCGAGTCAGGCCTCTCTAGCGCGGCCGCGTCCCTGCACCAAGACGTTGGGGGCTTATCAGATTGCGCCGTAAGACTCCGACCTTGAGGTCGGGGATACAAGGCGCGCCCATTGTATTGGCAAGTTTAGGTGTTCTTGTTACGTTCGCGTGATGCTGGTGCACAAGGCGTACAAGTTTCGCCTCTACCCGACCGATCAGCAGTGGGTCCTGCTCGCGAAGACGGTCGGCCTGTGCCGGCTCGTCTACAATCTCGCCCTCGAGCAGCGCCGCACCTTCTCGCGCCGAGGCCGCCCCGTCGGCTACCACGCCGCCGCCCACGACCTGAAGGCTCTCAAGACCGAGTTCCCGTTCGTCACGGAAGCGCCAAGCCAGTGCCTCCAGCAGGCGCTGATCGACCTCAACCAGGCCTTCGAGAATTTCTTCAAAGGCATCGCCAAATATCCCAAGCCCCGCAAGAAGTTCGAGAACGATTCCTGCCGCTTCCCGCAAGGATTCACCGTCTCGCGCCATAGGATCAAGCTGCCAAAGCTCGGCAACGTCAGGATGGCAGCCCACCGCACGGTGAAAGGCACGCCGAAATCCCTGACAGTCTCGCGCGAGGGCGATCACTGGTACGCCTCCATCGCCTGCGAGCTTGAGGTCGCCGCTCCCGTGGTCCGTCCGAGGCGCGAGGGCGGGGTCGACCTCAACGTCGCCACCGGCGCGGTCACGTCCGAGGGGCTGATCCTGCCCATGCCACGCCTCTCACCCGAGGAGATGCGCCGTCGCGCGAGGCTGCACAAGAGCCTGGCGCGCAAGCAGAAGGGCTCGCGCAACCGGCTGAAAGCCCGGCGGACACTCGCCCGCTTCGAGGCCAGGCTCGCCCGCCGGCGCCGGAACGCGGCGCATCAGATCTCGCGCCGACTGGCCAATGCTCACACCCACATTGCCTTCGAGAAGCTGAACGTCACCAACATGACCGCCTCGGCGCGGGGCACCCTCGAGAGTCCCGGGACGAACGTCGCGCAGAAAGCCGGGCTCAACCGCGCCATCCTCGACGTCTCGCCCGGCATGATCCGGCGGTTCACGAAGTATAAGGCGGTCTGGCTCGGCGGAGAGTGCATCGAGGTTCCGGCCGGCTACACGTCCCAGAGATGCTCGGAGTGCGGGAAGCACCCGAAGGATGACGCATCGACCAAACACCTGGAGCATGGACGCGTCAGCCGCGACCGCTTCGCGTGCCCGCTGTGCGGCTACACTGCGCACGCGGACGTCAACGCCGCGAGGAACATCCTCGCGTTGGGCCGCCAGCATTGGGCGGCGCAGGATTTTGCCGACGGACGGTCGGTCCCAGCCTGTGGAGGCCTCCGCGCGAGGCGTGCCGATCAAGCAGGAGCGAAAGATCGAGGGAGGCGGCATGCCTGACCATTCCGCACGCCCGAGAAGCCCCGCCGGTCACGCCGGGGAGCGTCACTCGCCGCCCGGCCCGTTCTTCAGGAGCTGCAGCACGGCGATGGCGGTGGCCCACGGCACGCGCTCGGAGATCTCGAGCAGCGCCGTGCCGTCGCCGTAATCGCGCACGTGCAGCACGCTCTCTTTCTGGAGGCTCACCGGCCCTTCCGCGGCGGTGGCGTGCTCGGCGGCCTGGCGGGCCTGGGAGAGCGCCTCGCCGGCCTCGCCGGGCAGGAGCTCGCTCGGCTCCACCTCGAGCGCGCGGCTCATGGCCTCGAGATAGCGGGATTTCGGCAGCGAGCGGCCCTGCACGTAGTGCCAGACATGGGCCCGGCCGAACTTCTCGGATTCGTCGAGATAGGCCGAGGTCCGGCGGGCGGTCTGGCTCATCGTCCAGCCCTTGCGCTCGATGGCGGCTTTGAGGCGATCGGCGAAATCCGCCTTGATGGAAGTTCTGTCAGTCACGGTGCTCAAATGTCCCGGCAGCATGGCGCGATGTCCCCGCTCCTAGAGGATGGCTGAAAACGATCATTCAACAGGATGCCTAAAGTTTGTTCCTGTTGTGTCGGCCTTGAACGTCTCGGCCGTTCTCTCCGTAAAAATCGACGTATGTGAGGCAAAGCTCGGCCTTCTGGCCTAGCCGAACGCCGTATCTATCTAGCCTAAAATTACCAAAAGGTTGTTGACGCAAGTTAGGAATTCGTGTGGCAAAGTAGCGCACAAGGGATGTTAAGCTTCGATATTGCGTCCTGAGGGAGAATGCGCCTCGCCCCTTTTGCGAGGCCCCATGGCAAATCCGGCCCGAGACATCACCCCCGAATCGGCAACCAGCGCGGCAGGCGAGGCGCTCGCCTGCGAGCGATTCGCGCCCGACGGCGCGCCCTATCCGGCCTTTGCCGCCGGCCCCGGCGAGATCGCTGTGCACGTGCCGGGCGCGCCGGAGCGCTGGGTGCTGCTCACGGTCAACAGCGGCCGGCTGGAGGATACGATCGCCGCGGTCATGGCCCTGCGCGCGCAGGCGCCGTCGGCCCAAGTGTCGGCCCAAGTGGCGGAATTCGTGCGCGCCCGGCTCGAGAGCTGGCCGCCCGGCCCGCTCGCCGGCCCCGTCGCCGCCCGCTGGGCCGGGCCTCTGTGGCGGCTCTTCAAGCTCAACCTCGCGCAGGACCTCGCCCGCCCGCCCGAGCGCGAAGGATAGGCGGCGAAACCTTCAGCAGCGGTGCACCCGCACCACGGCGCCCTCACCCACCACATAGGACGACACCGTGCAGCCCGGGCGCAGCGGCAATTCGATCGGCTGCGCGAGAACCGGCCGCTCCTCCCGCCAGGGGCTCACGGTGCCCGTTTCCTCCGGCTCCGCCGGCAGCGGCGGCGCCTCGAGCACCGGCGGCGCGGCCGGCGGATCCGTCCAGGGGCCGCGCGCGAAGGCCGGGCCCGCGAGGGCCGCGAATCCGGCGAGGAGAAGGATGCGCGTCATGCGGGCGTCTCCGGAGAAGGCTCTGCTGAAGTAAAACGCAAGCGCCCCGCTCCGTTCCCGCGCGTTTTACGGCGGCGCGCGGGTGCAGAGCCCCTCGAAGCCGTAGATCTGCGCGAGGCTCGGATCGACCTCCTCCAGGCGGAAGCGCAGCCCCTGGCCGCGCACGAAGCGGCCGGTCTCCGGCCCCTGGAAGAGCACCACCTCGAGCTCGCCGGGCAGGCGCTCGAGGAGATCGACGAAGCCGCGCACCACCGCATCCCCGAAGGGCGCGCTCTCCTGCAGCTCGAAGCTGCCATCCTCGAAGAAGCGGGCGCGGGCATGGAGCGCGCCCGAGACCGCCCCGTTCCGCCAGGCGCGCAGGAGCGCGCGGCCCTCCGCGGAGGCCTGGGTGCTGGGCGCGCGCGGATTCTCGCTGAGCTGAAACCGGATGCGGCGGCTTCCGCCCTCGCAGGTGAGAATCACAAGCCCCTGCCGGCGCCGCTTCTCCGGAGTCTCGACCTTCAGGATCTCGGCCCGCAGGAGCACGAACTCGTCGCCGAGCCGCTCGAGCTGCCACCCGCCGCGCCCCACCTCGTAATCCTGCGCCGGCGCGGCCGGTGCGAAGAGGAGCGCCGCAGCGAGAGGCGCCAGGCGCCGCGCGCCGACGCGTATTAGCACCCAAAGCCCCTGCTCCATGCGCGCTGAATCCTGCCTTCCGTGCCAAGCCTCCGGCCCGGTTTACGGCAACCACGCAGAGGGGCCAATGCGAATGGCTCAAAACAGGAAGGCCCGCCACCGGGGTACAAGTGGCGGGCCGAGGAGCGCTCCCCTCTGTTCGAAGAACGTTGTGTTCCCCACCCCATTCTTCACCGGTGGTTAAAGCACATTTAACATCGCCGTAAAAGGCGGCTGTTCACCGGAGAGGCAGAAACGTTTGAAACGGCCAAGCGTTATGCGCAGTTCTTCACATTCCGCAACGGCAGTCACACATCGCCGCCCCTTGTGGCAGAAGTCACCCCGAAGGCGCGGGTAAGGGAAAACCACCGCATTAGGGTGGGGTCCGGTGATTCACTCGACAGCCTTGTCCTAGGAGGGAGGACCAAGTGACTCACTCGATAGCCTTGTCCTAGAGGGCGGGATCGGAATCCCTCTTGGAATCGGCTTGTTGTCCTTGTCGGTGGTTGGGCAGCCGGCCTCGATCGGTGGCAGCGCCCACTGGAACCAGCTCGAAAGGACGGGGAATCGGTACGTCCTGCACCGGATTTCGACGATGACGTCGACTGGAAGTCCACCGGGACGACCCGCAAATCCTAACTGTCGCCCAACAGGGTAAGACTCATAAGTGATCTTGACCTCTCCCGCCTTGAGATCAGGCAGCGCCCGCGTCATTTCGGTCAACATGAGGTTCATAAGGGCGTCGGTGCAGCCCGATCCGCCGCTCGTACAGGTCACACGGGTAAAGACCTGTGGGCAGCCACCGTTCAGATCAACGCAATTTTTCCCGAGAGTGCCGCCATTCCAAGCGCCCGTGCTGTTCATGGCAGCGGCAACAGTGGTCGAAATCGGCGAGTTGACCACGGCCCAGCGGGCACCAAGTTGTGTCGCCTTCGATGCGGCATTTGATTGGAATAAAAATAGTCCAGCCTCAACAGTTCCAAATGTAAGCAGCAGGATCATAGGAAAGACAACGGAGATCTCGACCAGCAATGCGCCCGACGAGTCCCTACGAAATCTACGCCAAAACGAACGGTTTCTCATGCTATACCTTAGGCGCGACCGGCGTCTTCGAGCATGGCGGCAAAAGAGGGAAGATTATGTGTCACATCAACTTTGAGTTTGGCACATCCACTCTGGAGCGGCGACTTGCAGTTTTCGGCATAGCGAAGCATACTCGCGCTTATACAGCAATAGGGTACGTTTAACAACAATTGGGCACTTGTCTAATTGCTCGGCGCTGAGGTAGACGCTACATCTGGCCGAAACGCCTGCGGGGGGTGTAAAAATGCCTGAATTTCCAGGGCCATTCTCGCGTGCTCGTAAGTTTCTGAAGGACGACGGCGGAGCGGTCCTCATTTGGGCCACTCTGACTGTCCCAGTGATCCTTGGCATCTATGCCCTCTCAACGGACCTCGGAAGGCTTGGGGGGATGCATACCGAGCTGCAGGACATGGCCGACGCGGCTGCTCTCGCAGCAGCTGCACAATTGGACGGCAAAGCCGATTCCATTGTGCGAGCAAATGCGGAAGCAGCTAAGGTCGTCAACAGTTCAAAATTCGCGAATTCCGGCGGCTCCCTTTTCGATCTCGTCTACACCGAGAACTATGCCGAACTGAAAGCAGGCCCCTACTTGCCCGAAGGGGAGGGTCCAGAAGCTGCAAAGGCCGGGTGGGTCCAAGCGATTACGAACGTAGGAACGAGCAGAGCCTTCTTGATAGGTGTCGTTGGCGGTGACACTGCCATGCAGACTCGCGCTCGGGCCACCGCCGGAACGGGATATGTTGCCTGCGAAGTGACACCCCTCCGCATCTGCGACAGTCAGCCGACCCGTTGGGACGAGGTCGCTATCGGGACGCAGTTTAAGCTGAAAAGTCGACCTGGCGTGAACGGTGACTTCGCAGTTGTGGATGATCCCAACCTGCCGAATCCGAACGGGAGCGATACCGCGAGGTTTCTCGCTTCCGAGACGCCCAATTTCTGTTTTACCAACAACGTCAAAGTCGATCCTGGTCAGTCGACCAGCGCAGTATACGACGGCCTGAACGTCAGATTTTCCATTTACTCGAACAGTAACAAGGATTTGCACCAATTTCCTCCCGCGCCCAATATTACTAAGGGGAACACTTCAAACCAATGTGAGCTCCCGCATGTAGTTCACGGCCCTCCCGGCGGCTTTCCTCGAGACTCAAACCTGATTGGCGATCCGAATGGTTTTCAGGGAAATGGCATTTGGGACAAGGACGGATACCTGAAGGCAAACTACGGAGCGAACTACGAAGCGACGCTCAGCAGCACTAAGCCGACCCTCTATGCGGCCCTAACGAAGGCGAAAACCCGATATGACGTGTACCTAGCCGAGCTAGGCATTACCAGTGCGGCCGAGGAGGTGCCAATGACCTCTGCTCAGATCCGCAATGCTCCAGGAATGGTTAAGAGAGTCACCGGAGAGTTCCCTTACCCGTTGGATAATCCCGCCGACAGTCCTATGTGCTCTCCCCTCACAGACAAAGTGCAGGGCAAACCAGTTTCTAAGTTCGCCAGCTACAAACCCAGCCGCCGCATATTCTACGCAGCGGTGGTGAACTGCGATGGGAACACAGGCAACGCGACACCGCCAAGACGGTCCAATCGCTACGTAAAGTTTTTCATGACTGAGCCCGTAACCAAGCCAGACGACCCAGTCGATAAGAAAACCGTGTTTGGCGAATTCCTGGGACTCATCAAGGCAAACGACGGAAGCGGGAAGCTTCACGCTATTGTGCAGCTCTACCCCAATCCTTAGGATACTTCGGTACTGCTCCGTGTGATCTCCTTGATCACACGGAGCAGTACACTGCCTCTGTCGGAGCTTCGAGCCTCTGCAGGATTTATAACGGGGGCAGGGACAGTCGCTTGCTCGTCACCATCAAGTTTCGCTCTGCTTGGAAGAGTACGCGAGAAAAGTCTCAGGTGTGAGTCCTACCCTCGCAACACGAGAGCCCAGCACATCGGGGATCCTCTAACAGAGACGCCGGAGATCTGGGAGGTGAGAGTCCACCCTCCAGGCCGCGAGCCTCAGCGTGGATGAAACAGCAAGCGCGATCTCCTGTTGCCTGATGGCTCACCAATTCCGGATGATCCCGCGCCGTTCGCCTGACCAAGGCAGAGAGTCAGTTCTTCGACTTTCGCAGCGGCAGCGCCAACATCACCTCTCCCCTTGTGGGAGAGGTCGGCTGCGCAGCAGCCGGGTGAGGGGTGTCGGCGGTGCGTTTTACAAGACCGCGCTAGCATCACGCCCCACGCCTAGCACGCGACAACCCTCTCCTGCCTCTCGGCCAAGAAGCCCTCAGCACCGATGAACCCGCGCCTCTGACTGTCCGAAATCTTATCTCTCCGTGTCGCATCCACGCCGCGCATCCGCCTCCGGAGCGGCCCTTGGCACAGGCACCACAACCGCGGGTGCCCGACTTGTGACGCTGCCCGTCGTTGCCGGATCCTCTGTCACCACGACCGTCGGTGAGTAATCCAGACGCTGCACACCGGGCCGGGCCTCATCCGGGCTCTCGCTCTGCGCCAGGGCCGCGCCCGCTGCCGCGGCAGAGAAAGCTGCAGCGCCCAGAAGCGCATCAAACTGGGATTGTCTCATCACCGAGGCCTCCGAGGATTGCTCGCGGTCAATTCATGAACCGCAAAGTCTGTTCCAATCGGTGCGCCTTCTTCCTCAAGACACCGCCAGGGTGGTGATCCATGCGCAGGCAATGGCGGGCCCGTACGGGATCCTCGTCTTGCCCGAGACACTCTTCTTGGGGATCGGCAAAGGCAGGAACTTCACCGCAACGACGTAGAGCATTGTAAACAGCGCCAGGAACATCGCGAAGCCGCTCGAATGGTCCATTCCGAGCCAGAGGAAGGCTACGGCGAGGAGCTTCACGTCTCCGCCCCCCATCCATCCGAGCGCATACATCCCCAGGAGCAACGCGAACATCACGGCGCCAAAGGCGAGGTGCCCGCCGAGCCAGGCCCAATCACCGCGCACGAGCGCGAATACGGCAAAGAGAGCGAGTAATACAAGCACGACATCATTGCGGATTCGAAAGTTCCGCATGTCATCGACGATGATGTAGGCTAGTACGGCGATGAGGGTAGCGAGGATGAGCGCCTCGATGCCAAAGGCCGAAAGAGAGAACATATCAGCTACTGTTGCGGGAGAGATAGGACGTCTGGCTCGCTTAAAGCATCCTGGCAGAGATTCAGCAGAGAGAAGTTAACATGCCAAGATCGGCACGGCCTTGCCCGTTCGGTCAGACGTCGGGAGCCGCTCTTACTGGCCCAAGACGAGGCGGCCACTCGACATTTCGAACGTATTGAGGCGCCCCAGGAACGTCATGCCCAGAAGGCTGGTCGTCAGGCGGCCCGGTGGAAAGATCACCGCGTCGACATCGCGTACAATCATATTGCCAAGTCGAATTTCGGGAATCGTAACAGGAGCGGCCTGCACCACCCCGTTCGCCGTCATGATTTTCTGGGTATACTCGCGGCTTGTGGCTGGAAGCGAAATGCGTTCGGCGTCCTCATGAGACAGGGCAACGATGCTCGCTCCGGTATCGACAAGCATCCGTAGGCTTTGCCGGCCGATCGTAGGCTCCACATAGAAGTGCCCCCGGTCGTCACCCGCAATGGTGAGCACGCCACTACTCTCAGCCGCGAGCCCGCCTTGAAGCCGTCGCTTTCGCGCTTCGAACTGCTGGATCGTCTCGCCGATGTAGGGCGTAAGCCCGACCCTGTCACTTGCGTGAACGGGTTGGGTTTCGGCGGCCAGGGAAAGCGCCGCCAACCAGACACAACAGGGAACTGCCGAAAGTCTCACCAACCACGCCCCTCGGCACCGCTCGGCTCAGCAACGCATTAGAACCACGCTGCTGTTTGCGCACGCAGTGCGTCCGTCTGAATCCCACCAGACAATGCGCAACTCTACACAGTGTATAACGAAGCTTGGAGCGTGCAACCCCTTGCGTACGCGCAGATTGTCTCCCCGGCTCGCAGCTCAGGTGCGGCTTTGCGACAGGAGTGTAAGGTTATTGGCCACAATCGGATCGGCTGGGTTCAACGCCTTCGCGCGTCGCAACATGACTGCCGCTCTTCGAACATCTCCGCGCAGCATGTAGGAGAAGCCGCGATTGTTCAGAATCTCGAACGACTCACCCGAAAGCTTAATGGCTTGCTCATATGCACGATCCGCGAGATCAAATCGCCCTAAGTGGTCGTAGCTCGCCGCGAGGCCGATCCAGGATGTCAGGTCAGCCGGGTTCCGCTCGACCGCAGTCCGGAAATTCCTCTCGGCGAGTGCGTAATCGGCGCGCTCGAAGTGTGCGCGGCCGAGATCGCGCGGCTCGTTGGTGGCAACGAAAGCCTCTGCCGAGGGCACGCTCGTCTCCGCGAGGGACTGGCAGCCGGCCAGAACAGCAACAAGTGGAAGCGCGAGAACAAGCTGCCAACTCACAAGGTTACACTCCGAATCGACAAAGTCATATCCGCCAGGAAAATTCGGCTGGTATCGAACCACAGCTGAGTCATACCGACGACCCAAGCGCCGGCGTAGCAGGATCTCGACGGCAGCTTGGACGCCTTCTCAGCATATGGCTCCTGTTTCTCCTGCGTTTCGTCTCTGAAGTCGAGAGCGACAACGGCGCGCCGGTGCCAAGTTCGAGCACATGTTGCAAAAACGTGACACAGGACCGGTTTTCCCGATCACGGATTTATCTACCCAGTGGTAGCGCGCAATCGTCCGCCGCTCCAGTCATCGGCGCGGACGTCGGACATCCTTGCTTCGGGCCACGGCTCCGCTAAGCTGGCTAGCTGCCGAAGGAACCGGAGTTGCCAAGGCAGTATCGAGAGGAATGTTACGTCAACGGATTCTCGGGCGCAGCACGGGCTTTAACGAGAGTTCGACGCATCGTGGACCTTATTTTCCCAAGATCCCGCTCAACGAGCCTAGCAAACTGATTAAGGCCGGCCCAACAGCCACCATGAGAATTGTCGGAAAAATAAAGAGCATCATGGGAAAAGTTAACTTTACCGGCAACTGGTTCGCCTTTTCTTCCGCCCGTGTCAGTCTCTTGTCCCGCATTTCGTCGCTGAACGTTCTCAGAGCTTGGCTGATATCAGTTCCCAATTCCAAAGATTGCTTCAGCAAAACCGCGAGAGATCTCGCTTCGTCGAGCCCAAGCCGTTCGGCGAAGCCCCTGAACCCATCGACGGTGCTCCTCCCAGCCCGAATCTCGGCTCCCATGATGGCCAGGTTGATTGCGATCTCGCGATTTGCCGCCCCGATGTCCCGAGCGACCCGCTCGAGAGCGGCCTCGAGACTTAGACCAGCCTCAACACAGACCATCAGCAGGTCGAGAAAGTCCGGGAAGGCATATCGATACTCAGTCTGCAGATGACCTATTCTACGCTTGATGTAATACCCGGGCAGGTAATAGGCGAGCACCATCGATACGATCACCACGGCGATTTTCGCCGGGTTCGACAACGTGTGCAGCCTGGTCATGATGATGATATAAGCAAGGACCGGCACGAGGAGAACAAGACCAAACCGAACAAGGTTGTAAGTCCGGACTGCGTCTCTGCCGAAAAAGCCCGCCTGGAGCAATTCAAAACGCTGCCTGCTCCGTGTCTGCTGGTCGGCCAGGAAGTCGATGTTGATCTTGTCCTTGAGGGTATCGATGAAGCCCGGCGGACCTCCCGCCACGGCAGCGTCACTACCGGCGCTTAGGCGCTGGCGCGCCGTCGCCCGCTGAGAGAACACAGCACCTAAATAATAGACAACGCCGGCAACCGACGTGAAAATTGCAGCGGATATCAGCAACAAAGTCGTTTCTGGCGATTGCGCAAGCATGAGAATCAAACCTTGAAGTTCACCATCTTCCACATGACCACGTTGCCGAGGGCTATAAGGCCGCCCGCAACCACAAGCATGTAGGTCCAGGTTTGATTGCCCCAGACTGATCCGTAGACCGCAGGCGCGATCACATTCATCATGCCCAATATGACAGCCGGAAGCGCAGTAAGCGCAAGAGCAGAAAAACGCCCTTCTGCCGTTAGCGCACGCACCCTGCGGCGCATCTTGAAGCGGTCACGCATCAGTTTGGACAGCCGAGCGAGAATTTCCGCCAGATTGCCACCGGTTTGACTCTGGACTGTCACCGAGGTCGTCAGGAAGCGAAGATCTTCTAGCCCCACGCGGTCGTACAGATTGGACAACGCGGTCTGGATGTCCCGTCCGTATGCGATTTCGTCACTCACCAGGCCGAACTCGGTGCCGGAAGGATCAGGCATCTCGCGCGCAACCAGCCCTAAGGAAACGGTAAACGGATGGCCGGCCTTCAGGCTGCGCACGATCACGTCGATCACATCCGGGAGCTGCTCCGCGAACTTCTGGAGTCTCTTTCCACGCGCCCGCTTCAGAAAGAGATACAAGAGGAGCGCAGACGAGCCCGCCGCTGCGGGAATGGCCAGCACGAATTGCAGCTTGAACGACAGGATGAGCAATAGAACAGCGAACGTTCCGGCATATCCGAATGCCAGCTTCCGAAGGGAGCTTCCATGCCCGGCTTGGATAATGAGCCTGCCAAACGGCCTGAGGAAGTCCGGAAGGCCGGCCAAATCGTGCTTGAGGACGTCGACGACCTCATTGGTGCGGTAAGCACCACTCTCAATGGCTGCAAGCCGTTTGTTGATGCGCCGCCTCGGCTTCAGTTCCCGAAAAAAATAGAGGTAACCGAACTGCGCGACCAGGAAGACGGCTGCGAAAACAAGAGAATAGAGAACCCAAGACTCGATGCTCATCACAGCACCACGTTCGGATCGAAATAAGAGGCTGGAATATCGTACCCGTGCGCTTTCAGATCAGTCAGCAATTTCGGGCGCACACCGGTTGCTCGGAACGAGCCCACGATCCTGCCGTCAGCGTCGTAGCCCTCTCGCTGGTATTTAAAAATCTCCTGCATCTGGATGATGTCACCCTCCATCCCAGTGACCTCTGAGACACTGGTGAGTTTCCGCTGACCGTCCGGTAGGCGGGAGAGCTGCACGATCACCTGAATCGCCGCCGCGATCTGGCCGCGAATGGAGCTAAGGGACATCGGCATGTCGGCCATGCCGACCATCTGCTCTAGGCGCTTGAGGGCGTCGCGTGGGTTGTTGGCGTGGATCGTGGTCATAGAGCCTTCGTGGCCGGTGTTCATCGCCTGGAGCATGTCGAAGGCCTCTTCCCCACGACACTCGCCGATGATGATACGATCCGGACGCATACGAAGTGCGTTCTTGACGAGCTCGCGTTGCCGAATCTCACCCTTGCCTTCGGCGTTGGGCGGCCGCGTCTCCAGGCGACTGACGAGGTCTTGCTGGATCTGCAACTCGGCCGCATCCTCGATCGTGACTACGCGCTCGCGTGGCGAGATGAACGCCGAGAGGGCGTTGAGCATCGTGGTCTTGCCGGACCCCGTGCCACCGGAGACGATGATGGAAATTCGCCCCTTGACAGCAACTTTCAGAACTTCGGCAATCTGAGGCCGGCAGGCCCCGATCTCGACAAGCTTGTCGAGGGAGAACGGTCGCTTCGAAAACTTGCGGATCGAGACCTGCGGGCCATCGATCGCAATTGGACGGACCGCAATGTTGACACGCGAACCATCCGGGAGGCGCGCGTCGCAGATCGGAGAGGATTCGTCGACGCGCCGCCCCACGCCGGCGACGATCTTGTTGATGATGCGCAGGAGATGCACCTCGTCGGCAAAGCGAACGCTCGTGCCTTCAAGGACGCCGCGACGCTCCACATAGACATGCTTGTGTCCGTTGATGAGAATGTCGTTGACGGTCGGATCTGCAAGGAGCGGTTCCAGCGGACCTAGGCCCGTCATCTCATGAAGAACCTCCTCAGAGAACGTCTCGAGTTCCTTCTGGTTGAGAACGATCCGCTCGGATCTGACGTATTCGGCGACAAACGCCTTGACCTGCCGCCGGAGCTCGTCCGGCTGCATACCTTCAAGCATGCTGAGGTTGAACTCGTCGATAATACGGCCGTGGAGCTTGACTTTCTCGTCCATCAATTTTGGGCGTTGTAGCACTTCTTCCGGCGGTTTCTCGATCACCGGGGCAGGGCTCTTGATCGCCGCAACACCCTTGTTCGTCGAACCATTCACCACGGTGGTCTGCGCGTCGCTGCGGCGGCCCCAACGGTCAGAAAGATTCCCCAACATGTCTACCCCCGATTTAGCGCAGCCGACCGTATGGCGGTTGCCGCCTCGTGCTTCGTCCGATCGATCCACTCGCCAACTTGCCGGATGTCCTTCTTCAGGCCTCGCCCACCGCCACTTTCGGAAATGGACCGGCCAGCGTTGATGGCATCAAGCGCGGTCTTGTCATCTCGACGGATGAACATCACTTGCACTCTCGGGAGGGCGGATGTGATATCCGAACGTCTGACAACACCGCTTCCGAAGAGGCCCGTTTCTGTCTGGTTGATGAGAGCCGCCACTCGATTTGCGGAAATATTCAGTCCTTCCAGATACTGCATCGTCGTGGTCAGGCGCTTGACCGAGGGAATATTATAGGTGCCTGTGACAAAAACTCGGTCAGAGCCAATTATCAGGTTATCGATCCACGGGAACCACATGGTCGGCAAGTCGAGGTGAACAAAATCATAGCGCTTTGAGATTTCATCCAGAAGAGCGAAAAGCACGGTCGAGTCGAGCCTGCCGTAATCGAACCGCCCGGGCGGGCTCGCGAAGATGTCCACGCCGGAGGGGTGCTTTGCCGTGAGCACATCCACGAGTTGCTGGTCCAGGCGGGAGGGATTGCCGAGAATTTCGCTGATGTCGAACCTTGGCTCGATATCGAGATAAGTCGGGAAATCGCTGCTCTGGAAGTTGAGATCGAGGACGCAGACACGACGCTTAGCCTTGCCACGGGTAGCAAGGTAGATAGCGGTCTCGAGCGCCAGAGTCGTGTTGCCGACGCCGCCGGCCGAGGGAAGGAATGTGACAATCGACCCATTGGCGAGCGCCGTTCCGGAAAAGTGGTGGCGGATAACCTCTGTCAGTTCATCCCCGAGATTGTTCCACCTGATCCACTCCCCCGCCCCGGACTTGGACAGTTGCTTGTAGGCGTCTACTGAAATCGTGTCAGAGATGTAGACGACGAAGGCTCTGCCGCGAGCCTTCTGCGAGAAGCTGACGAGGTTCGTAGCGTCACCCACGAAGTCCGGAACGATCACGAGCGAGTGCTCGTTTTCAGGCAGCAGCTTGAGAACATCATCGAGCTGCTCGATGGGAGTGGTACGCACCCCGTTCTGCGTCAGCACACCCGTGAGCTGCCGCGTGCGCTCATCCTGCGGATTGGCAATAACGATATAAGCGGCCATCAAACGTAATCCAAAATGCGGTCGGGTCGTGCTGCCACGGACCCACGTCGATTGTGAAGCCTCTTGGGCATGTCAGCGTCCCATTGCCCGCTTAGAGTAAGTTGGAACGGAACCGTTTGGTCCAGTCTGACAGCGGGCAGGAAAGTCATGTCAGTGCCCAGTGGCCCATTCGAAACGTGTGATGGTAAACGAAATGCTTCGATCCAATCTAAGTTGGGGCAGGCGATTCATGCCCTAATTTATCACCGTGGCGGGAGCGGTAGAGTTCGTTTCACCGCCGCGATTAAACCGAAAGCTACTTCCATCGTCGAGGCTGCCGATTCTGTCGGCGACTATGCTTGAGGTGGCGGGGAGTGAGGTGGCTCACCAGAGTTGCCAGCAAGCGAGCGCCGCGTGTCCGGATGCCTGCACCGAGGCCCGTCTGAGCACCAACCGCGGATTCTCACGTCCTCTCTCACTCTCGGTGATTTGCTTCACCCTGATTCGGAGAGCTTTTTCTAAAAACATAGTGGATGTGACGACCTCAATGCTGCAGGGTAAACACGGGCCGCGGCCGGGCGGCGGTCCTGGTAAGAGCCGAAGCTTCAGAGCTAGGCGCGCCCTCAGTCACGACCGGCATCTGTTCGCTCTTGAGACCCTTGTCAGTCCCCCTTACGACTGTGACGATCTTATGGGTGTCCTTAGGCGGAGGAGCTGCCTCAACCGGCTCAGGCTTCTCAGCGACTGCCTCTGGAATGCCAAGATCGGCGGTGGTGATCTTCCTGGTGCTCTCCGAGCCAGCCTGCCCGGCGTTCCGAAGAATGAGCGCGAGTTTGCCGACCTGCTGGGCTAGTATGACCTTCTGCGACTGTTGGACATCGACTTCGAGCGTAACCGCCTTGGCGACCAGAGCCTTGTCTTGGCGCTCGCCTGCGATCTGATCAACCGCCAGTACTTTCACATTCTGTAACAGAACTTCAGCCGACTGATCTCCCCGCTCGCCGCGCGTGAGCACAACGTCCACACGGTCTTCTGGCGAAACGAAACCGGCCACGCCGCGAACGTCATCGACGCGCACAGTGACCGCTCTCATGTTCTCGTCAATCAGGACGGATAAAGATGCCTTCTGATTAGGCTCTGTGATCTTAGAGTTAAGAATTGGCTCGTTCTTCTGGATGCCGCTGAGAACGACCCGCTTCCCATCTTTTAGAAGATTATCCTTCCTGGCGAAGGCACCTTCAGGTATCGCGTTCACCGGCCATGGAATCTCGATCAAATTATCGGCGGTTAAGGTGGCGCCAAACGTCAGTGGCTGATTGGCTACGACGATCGTCTCTGCCGCCACGGCCGGTGTTGGATTAACCAAGCGGCTCTCGATGTAGCCGCGCGTCAGATAGACCGCACCTCCGCCCAGGATCAGCGCGCCTAACAACACCATTCCTGACCGCATCCTGCCCACCATAAAATGAGGAAACAAAATCTGTCACGATCCGACCGGGCTCGACGCGGAGCCCGGTCGTAACTGCGAGGACGATTACGATCAGCCGATCAGATCAAGCAACGTTGCCACTTCTACCCAGACGGCGTTGATCTTGTCGCCGATCGTGAGCAACGTGGCCGCGGCAACGCCGAGGACTACGGCAAGCATCACGGCATACTCGACTGCCGTGGCACCCTCTTCATCACGGCCGAGACGGGCAAAGAGCTGCTGAGCCCCGTTGATGATCTTGGTCATATCTTTACTACCCCTAAAATACGGGCTAGACCCCCTAGCCCCTCTTCGTGGACCGGTTGGGCCGACCCCGATGGCGTTAAACAATCATTAACCCCTGTCCGTGTCAATCGTCTAAAGTTATACCTTGCATCGGAAAGACGTTAAGGTTAATTGGTTCGGTCCAACCTTAGCTCAGGCTCCCTAACGGCAATTGCAAGACAGATTGTCGCAAGAAGCAGGCGTCGAGCCAACGGCGGCTCTTGAGGTCATAAATCATAAGCTTGTTTGGGGTGCCACCTCGGAAAAGTTACGGATGGCACACGCCTCCCGGTCCCTTATGCCGTCCGCAGGATGTTGCGATTTGGGTCGTTTCGCTTCAGGCTGCTGTAGCATGGCTCTTGCCGCTGTGCCGGGGGCGAACACGAGCAGGCACCTACAAGCTGCCCCGCCATGATGCCAGGCAACTGCCTGGCAGCCCGGTGAGCATCAGGATGGCTAATAGGCAGAGATGCGAAGGGTGCCGAACTCCCTAGAATCGACCTCTGCGCACGGTGGCCGTTAAAAGCGCCGACCTGTGTGAGTTCTTGCTTTTAACCAGTCTTCAGTGCTTCTCATGTCGCTCTCACCGTCATTGCGAGCGGAGCGAAGCAATCTACCCTTCAACGGATACACTCCTGGATTGCTTCGCCTGCGGCTCACAATAGCGGGAGTGCAGTACCTCTACCCTTGGTTCGCAATGACGATGTGGATCCGCATCCGGCTGAATAACTTTACCTGCCGCTCACAAGCATGGGGTGACACTGGTCTCTGCCTGATCCGGAACCAATCTCGGGGGCAGTACGCGTGACTTCATGGCGAAAGTGTCGATGAACACGTGAGCGGCCGGCCACTGATACGCGGGCCAGGCTCAAGTCCAGGCATTCACGGCCCGATCTCAGGGTGCCGAGAACGCGGCCATCTCAGGCTCTACGCGGCGAAGCGAGGCTAACGTTCGGCCTCCGGCGCACACCGGTCAGCGCACGTTTATGACAGTACTTGGATTGCCCGAATCCTGCGGTGGGCTCTGATAACGCCGTACGGCAGCGCCATACCGTTCTCCGCTAGTCACGATCCGGGTGTTCCTAGCGTGAACAGGCCAGGGATCGTAAGTGTGCGCCAACGCGTCAGTCGCAACAGCTTCCCCAGCGCCAAAATAGATTGTCTCCTTGCGGTCCAAATATTGGGCGCATGCGGTTACAGCAAAGATCGGAGAGAGTGCGATACTCAGCCGAACAATTGTTTTCAGGTCGCCCATTGAACCCCAGCTCATTGTCATCATTGCTTGCCGCCCGGGCCAAACCCGTTCCTAGTATTTAGCACCGCCGGCTCTAGGCGCGGTTGCTGCCGGTCTAGCAGCTATTGGTTGCCCAATTGGCCGTGGATCCAGGATATGACCGTATTGGCCCTTGAACTTGACACCGTTTTCAAGAATCCACTTTTGCCGCGCAGAAACCGCGGATGGATCATTCGGCTTCTCTACCTCTAACTCTCCGCCAAGAAAGAGGTCCAGATCGTTGGCTGGTACTGTCGTGTCAAGCGGAGTGGCGATGAGAGCTCCCGGCTTCGCGGGCTTTACAAGGTGCGGCGTCACAAGGACGACCAGTTCACTCTCTCGCGAGCGGAACTCGGTGCTGCGGAAGAGCGCGCCAAGCACAGGAATTGAACCCAACCAGGGAAGTTGCTCGAGATTCCGTTCATTCACGCTTTGGAGAAGACCCGCGAGAGCGAAGCTCTGCCCGTCACGGAGTTCGATCGATGTTCGCGCGCGCCGCTTGTTAATTCCTGGGATTGAAATTCCCGCGCCGGTATTCACCGAAATTGCCGGATCGATATCGCTGACCTCTGGCTCGAGTTTCAGGTTGATGAGACCGTTTGCAAGCACCGTTGGCGTAAAATTCAGCCTTACACCAAATTCCTTGAAAGCCACCGTGATCGTGGGGACACCGCCGTTCGTTGTCGAAGCAACCGGAACCGGAAACTCACCGCCCGCGTGAAACTCCGCCGTATCCCCGGACATGGCAACCAGGTTCGGCTCGGCAAGCCGTCGGACGAGACCCTTCTGTTCAAGGGCATCGATATGAAGGTCTAACAGTCTGGAGTTGCTTGCAAATCTGGTCAGGAGGTGAGCGAATGGCGCGTTCGCGCTGATCAGCGTGTCAAGGAGGTTGCCATCTACGTCACGGCCGCCGCGACCGATGAATGCGTCGGTCCGCCTCCCCAGGTAATCCCATCTTATCCCGAGTTCCCGCCCTGCAGTGCGATTAATCTCCACGAACCGCACCTTCAGCATCACCTGTTGCGGCGAGGCAATCTGGGAGTTGTTGATAACTTTATCAGGCCCGACAATGGATTGTGCGGCTCGGACCGCACGGTCCACAGCCGTTGCGTCGAGAGCGGTCCCACTCACGACCACGCTGTCGCCCTGGCCGCGGATGCTCAGGCCTCCGGCTCCGTTCACAGGTGCTGTGTCGACGCTGACGCTGACATCGACGACGGCTAAAATCCTCTTCTGCGCGTCGAGGATCGATATGTTCGTCGTTCCGGCTTTTTTCCCAAGCACATACAGGGTCTGATCACTCAACGGAATGACGTCGGCGATTTCGGAGGAGCCGACCAGGACATCGGTGAAAGGAATATCCAGCCGGATCGTCTGCGAGCTGTTCAGGGGAACCTGCATGCGCCGGAGCTTGGCGACCGGACGCTCCGAGGACGCTTGGGCCTGAGCATGCGCCACAGAAAGGCTGAGGTCAGGCCCTGCAGCCCCTATCGACAGTGCGGCTACCCATATCAGTCGTAAGCCTGCTCGTTTGAACCCAGCCATGCCCGCCTCCGCGGCGCAGAGATACGCCTATATTATTGGATTTGTGTTAAATGCCGGCTGGAGCTTCCACAAGGGAGGGGGAGGCACATCTCAGGCAGGTGCGGCCCAAATGTCACGCGAGGCGTGAATCAGAGCCGGTTCGAGGCTGCTGGGAACGGGTGAACGCAGCGCATTGGCCGACCGAAGACTCGCTCGGCCGCCCACGCCCCGGCACGACCTCAACCCTGGGGCGGGCGGCCGCTCGGGGAGATTGCGCGCCATAAGCCGGCACTCTCACGCAGAGGAACTCAGGGGAGCCGGTCAGAAATTCTGCGGCTCGGAGCAGCGATACCCCTCCGGATGCTCCAGACGACGCAAGTCTTGCCCTGCGTGAGACCGAGACTCCTCCTCGCGTCAGAGGCTAACCGATGAATCCGTCCCCGAAGGCGAGTCTTCCCTCGTAGAGGCCGTACTGGAGATAATGCTGAAGCGGATTCATCCCGGACGCTGCGACGTCCAGGTAAGCCGCCAGGTAGCTGGAGGAATCGAACGATCCAGACGGATCACGCCCCTCCTTCCAGCCCCACGTCATATAATGCTCCAGCGGATTGATCCCCGCCGCCGCGACGTCTTTGTAGGTACTCAAATAATCTGAGGTGTCGAAGAAGGCGTTTGGATCACGTCCCTCACGCCAGCCGTACGTGTCGAAGTGGAGCGCTGCATCCGCTCCCGCTGCGCCAACGTCCGGGTTTGCCAGAAGGTAGTACTCGCGATCGAAGCCATTCTGGATCGACCGGCCCACAGCAGTGAAGGCGCTCCGGCCCTCATGCTGGCCATACTGAAGGAAGTGCGCAAGAGGGTTGATGCCCACAGCCGCGACATCTGGGTTCGCCAGCAGATAGAGGTCAGTGTCGAAATTGACCGAGGCATCACGACCCTCTCTCCAGCCGTCATACCGGTAGTGCTCGAGGGGATTCAGTCCGGCCGCTCTCACATCCGCGTTTGCGGAGAGATACCCATTCGTCGAGAAGAACTGGTTCGGATCGCTGCCTTCCCGCCAACCCTGCACATTGTAATGAATGTCGAGGTTCCAGCCGGCTTTGAGAATATCAGGCCTCAGAGTTCCGTAGAATTCCTGATCGACCAAAGGGTCATCGAACTGACCATTCAAGAATACAATATTCTCGATGTTGACCAGTTCGTCTCTCCCATCCGGCCCGGTGACAATGATGCGGTCCGGCGCAAACAGGACGCTGCCCTGCGCTTGGTCGAAGTTGAAGAAGGCCGCGTCGATCCCGGTGCCTCCGTCGAGAAAGTCATTTCCGAGGTCACCGTATAAGCTGTCGTTTCCGGAAAGCCCCCGAATGACATCATCGAGCAGCGAGCCGGTGATGAGGTCATCTCCATTCAAAAACAGGCTGAGAGGAAGGCGTTCAGCTCCTATGACAGAAACATTCGCATCCGTGATGGACAGAACCTCCGCGCCATTCGCCAGGAGAGACAAGCTCCCGATGTGGGCTGTCAGCTTGCTGTTGAACGCATTGAAGGCAATGCTTCCTCCTACATCGATGCTGTACGTCACATTGACCTGATCGGAATAGATCAAAGACGTCATAAAGGAGGTTGAATCGTAGACCTTGGGCGTGACGGCCGACCAGTAACTATCCAGGTATTTGATGTTGCCGGAGGCATCCATCGAAAGTTGGAAGCCTGCACTCGCTGTTACTGATGCCATAAAGCGCGCCACTCTGCATGCCTTCAGACCGAGCTGAGAAGTAGCGAGTTCCTGGCCGCGAGTCCATGTCTGAGGCGCGGCTCCAGATCACTCCGGAAGCGAGTGAGCGCAACTATCCAGATGCTGCGGAGTGGGTCACTGGCATCTGCTGTCGCGCAGCAGCCGGTCCGAATCGCGCAGAGCGCTCCTTAGACCGCTTCCTTTTCCGTCTTTGTCGTCTCAGTCCATGCATCCCGGATGAAGGAGACATGGCACGCAAGACAGGCCGCTCCCGTCAGCACTCCAAGGCACAGCAGTAGGACGGCATCGGGACTCGGATCAAAGCTCATGACCACGAGCGATGCGGTCTGGCCCGATCCCGACGCAAGAAGGTGGCTATAGCCCATGGCAGCAACCAGCATCAGGCTGAGGTTCGCCATGAGTCCAACCATAAGCCGTTGACGGACAAGGCAAGCGAGCCACGCCGCGGCTAGAATGGAAAGACTGACCCAGAGGATGTTGGATCCGAGAATGGTTCCTGCAAGCATTGTATCGGACATTCGAACGGCCAAAAGAGGACGCATGACCTCGAGCTGCAAGTACCACAAGGTCTCCGAAGCTGGATGAAGTGCAAGAAGTCGGGCCACGACGTCGGATGCGAGGAATACGCCTGCGACAGCTGTCGTTCCAACCGTCTGCACGAGGTAAGTCGTTCGCATGTCGACACTCCGAATACTCACTGAGGAACCATTATGACACGTCCAGGGTTCCGCGTTGGCAACGTATCCCGTTCGGTTTAATGATTACTTGCGATGATGCGTTGGGTTGTGGGCGAGTTCGAGGCGGAGCTCGCGCGACGTGCGCCTGTGATGCAGCGGATTCTTTGGGGGTAGGGATTCAGAGAGGTGGGCACCGGCACCCTCTCCCATCGAAGATGAGGCGGAGCGGCGTCGGCCTGCACA
>NZ_LN811352.1:449255-464665 GCF_001006805.1 Microvirga massiliensis
TCACCTCGCCCCTTGTGGGAGAGGTCGCGCGCGACAGCGCGCGGGTGAGGGGTGAACCACTGCGCTATCCTGTTGAGGATAGTGCGAATTCTTCTTCTGAGAGGCTGGCGCCGCCCTCACCCGCCGCCCTTCGAGTGTCGACCTCTCCAATCGAGGGAGAGGTGAGGTGCGCACCGCCGCGTCTTCGCCTCTCTCTTGGGCGAAGCAATGTGTGGGCGCCGTTGCTTCACCTCTCCCCCGGAGGGAGAGGTCGGCTGCGCAGCAGCCGGGTGAGGGGGGAACCGCTGCGGCTGCTTGTTGGACGCGTGACTTGTACACGGCTTACAAACGCGGCGCCACACCCGGACTGGCCGGGAAAGGTGAAGTACAGGCGGGGCGAGGCACGTCGCCCTCCCCTGCCTGCTTTCTCTACGGGTTAGCCGCCCGGGTTGCCCGGGTTGCCCGGCCCAGTCCCTGGCCCGTCATTGACGCGCGGGTTTCCGGGAGGCTGCGGATCATAGCCGTTCCCGACGCCGTTATTGCCCTTCGGGCCGCGCGTGCCCTTGCCCGCCATTGCCCGAGCGCGCAATGGCCTCGGTTCCACCATGGATTGCGTCATCCGTGACATCACCGAGAAAGGCGCGCGGCTGGTGATCACGGGAGACGACGCGCTGCCGTCGGTGTTCGAGCTCGCGCTGCCCCTGAAGAGCCGCAATCACCGGGCGGAGATCGTGTGGCGCAAGGGCTACGAGTGCGGCGTGCGCTTCGTGGCGTGATGTGGCTGCATGGAGCGCTCGGCTCGAAAGCAGAGCGCCTTGATCAGGTCAGTAGCACCGATGCACTTGGACCCGCTTGCCGGGGCCGACATCGTAGCTCTGTGTTTCACAGCCCCGCCGGGCAGCAGCGGCGACATTATCAGGCGGCACAACCATCATGGCTGGGGGCGGTGCCTCGATGACACGCGGCACGATGGATCCTGTGGCGCCAATGATATTGCCACTGGGTGACATGCTGGGAACGACCGGGAGAGGGCTAATGATCAAGCCGTCGGGATAGCGGACTTCCGTATCGGACTGAGCGTTGGAGGTGCCCGGGAGCATGGCTGCCAATGCGAATGCTCCGGCCAGGACAATGCGGCTGCTCATGAGGATCCTCCTCAGAGATGTTGCAAGGCAACAGCGCCGCCCCAGTATCCGCCTCGCGCACCGATCTTATCTCGCGCTGCCCTTCCCGTCACGCTTTTCCGCAGGCAAGAATCCTTCAGAGCTCATTCGAGATCGGCAGGCTTGACGGCCCGACACGGAGCCGGCGTGGGCGCTGCTCTGCGAAGTCATTTGAAGAGCTCCGAACCGCCGAAATTCTCAGGCTCGATGGAATTGCCTGAAAACCAAGATCCCAGCGGTAGCGGCGCCAACGGTCAGGACGACAATCCCGAGTATATGGACCTCGTCGAAAGTTCGGCAGACGAAAATCGGCTCCAGAAGCCGACACGCGGCAGTGCCTACAGTTCGAGCGGTATCATACATGGCGCGGCCCCCCAGCCACTTTATGCGCTGGCTCGGAGGATAAACGACTCCCTCTTGTAATTCCGCTGGCCAAACGGCCATGGAACGAATCCCGAACGGCCGTAGGCCGGCCGGCAGCAAAACCCTCCGGGGCAAATGGCTGGGCAAATTGGAACTACCGGCTCGACTTCCCCAACGCGCGCAATTCCGCGAGTTTCGTGAGATCCAGGGACGACTGTGACGGGCAAGCAGGGACCGAGATCAGTTCGGTCTCTGATGAGCGGCAATCCAAGTAAGTGCGAAACGCCGAATGCAACCCGACTTGATTACCCGCCGATCAACGGCTGCTCGTGCCGCACGTTGAAGGTGAATCCATCGGTGAGGATTTTAGAGGCGATCAGGGGCTTGTAGGTAATAGAAGCTTGGATTCTCACGAACCCATCTGCGAGTCGTGCCGTGTCCACGGTGGCGGTAACGGTAGGCGACAGGCCCGCAAAGATGCCCTTCCGTCCGTCTGCCGTATCCCAAGGGCAGGCTTTGCCGCTGCTCTTCTTGGGGTCGAACGTCCCGAGCATGTCGCAGGGGGTAGGCTTATCGTCCCCCTTGATGCGCGCGGTTACCCAAGCATTGGTCAGATTGGCGGTCAGATAATCAGCCGGAAGGCGCGCGAAATAGCGGGCCGCGTCGCGGACGGACTTATCGATTTGATGGTGAGCCGAGATCCCGAGGCCCAACTCGATCCCACCGAGCATCAGGATGACGAGAATGGGCATAACAAGTGTCGCCTCAACGAGAGCGGCGCCATCCTCGTTCCGCCGAAACCGCTTAAGCATCCCGGTGCCTCCAGTAGAGCAGCGCATGGACCGCATAGGTGACCTCGGCGGCGACGGCCCAATGGGCGGGCGCGGGCTCGTCGAAGGCGGCATCCACGGCCACCATCGCCGCCGCGACAGCTATCACCGGCCCTATCGGCCTCGACCATCCAATCCGATTCATCACCGCCCTAGTCAGTCTTTATTATAACGTAAAAAAGCACAGGCCACCCGAGTTTGACAATCGGCGTTTGATTCATGAGCCGCTCGGGGACCTGGTATCGCTCGGCACCTAGCCTTCCGGCCTAGCCACTTTGCCAGTCACCATCCTCCGGCGGCGGTTTCCAGCCTTCGTGGCGCCCGAGCATCACCGCCCAGGCACAGTCGCGCGGTAGGTCTCGATACTCCTTCGCGCGAGCGGGATCGCCAGACGGCTAGGGTGACAGCTTCTCCAAGCGGAGCCATCGTGCTTGCCGGGGGTTAGCGTTATGGATTCGGGTAAGTCGCACCTTCGGGGCATCGCTGATCTCGAAGATCCCGAGCACTTGGTTGAGTCGCTCACCCGGAGCTATCGTCGCTACAGGTTGCAAAGGCGGCTCTGGCAGGCTGGATTGCTGGCGCTCGTGATGGCGACGGGCGGGGCGGCGGTTTGGGCGCTCCCGCCCCTCGAGCCATTGCCGAGCTGGCCGCCCCGCTCGCTCACGGCAGTCAGAGGGTTGCTGCAGGACATCTCCGCTTCTCCCCCGTCCTCGGTTTGGCCAAGGGGCGGCTCGTTCCGCGATTGCGCCGCCGCGCGGGCGGCCGGGGCCGCTCCGCTACTCCGGGGCCAGCCCGGCTATGGCTCACATCTCGATCCTGACGGTGATGGGATTGCCTGCGAGTGGTCGTGGCGCCACTGGTTCTGATGAGCGGCCGCATCGAATTCAACAACCGCTACTCCAGCATGGATTGTGTGGTCCGCGACATCACCGAAAAGGCGCGCGGCTGGTGATCACGGGCGACGACGCGCTGCCTGACGTTTAGGCTTTCCAAGATCATGCGCGTGTAAGGGCGATATCATCGGCGCATTCCGCCGCGTGGAACTGGACTCAAGAGAGTTGCGGCCTGACATCACGGAATTTGCAGTTGATATAGGAAGCAAGCCGCAAGTTTGCGCGGGCTACCCTGGGACATCTATTCTGTAAAAGCGGGCGGCGTTGCGGCTGAACAGCTTCTGCTGGTCCTCGGGCGAAAACCCAGCCACGATTTCGCGAATGCCCTCGACGATGGTTGCGAACGAAGCGCGCAACATTGCCACTGGAAAATTACTGGCAAACATACAACGCTCGATGCCGAAAATCTCGATCGCCTCGAGAACGACCCGTCGGTTGCTTTCGAGGGTCCAGGGTTCGAGATTGCGAGTGATCTGCGCCTGCCGTCAGAGGCTGGCGTAAATGGGCCGGCCCTTGCGGAGCGGCGGCATCGGGCTCGGGCGCTTCTTGATCGGCGTCACGCTCGGCTTCGGAGCCTCGGCGCACACGAACTCCCGCACCGGTTGGTGGGGCGAGCGTCCCACATGGAAAACCGAGACACGGCATTTCGCCGACGGCTCGCCTCCGACCGTCACTTCTTTCAGCGGTTTGCCGGCGAGCGGCTGCGTCTCGAGCTTGTTCGAGGGCGTTGAACCGGTGATCTCGGGCTGAGCGCCGGGGCTGCCGCTCTCCTGCGCAGCGGCGGGAAAAGCCAGGCCGAGGCCGGCCGACAGTATCGCCACGAAGATGAGAGCAGGTCTCAACGGCGCCTCCACGCCCCCGGAGTTCTTGGGCAGGATGCCCTTGGCAGATGAGATTATGGTGAGGGAATGGTTAAGGTCCAGAGGAGTTTTGAGGTGGGGTTTTCTGCGAGGTCGGCGTAGCCACCCTCACCCGCCACCCTGCGGCCGTCGACCTCTCCCCTCGAGGGAGAGGTGAAACCTCGCCTCTCCCCTTGTGGGAGAGGTCGGACGCGAAGCATCTGGGTGAGGGGTGTCAGCGCCGCGGCTGCCCGTCGAACGCGAGACCTGTGCACAGCTTGCAGACGGGGCGCCACACCCTCACCGGCCGAGGAAGAGGCAAGGTGCAGGCGGGTTGAGCGCTGGCGCCCTCCCCGCCTGCGCCCGTCACGTCTTAGCGGTTAGCCACCACCCCGGCGTCCCGGGCTACCCGGCTTGGTCCCTGGCCCGTCATTGACGGGCGGGTTTCCGGGAGGCTGCGGATCGACGCCGTTGCCGACGCCGTTGTTGCCCCTCGGGCGACCGCCGCCCCCGCCCGAGCGCGCGATGGCGTCGGTGGTGAGCGAGGTCGAGAGGAGCATCGTCACTGCCGGTGGAGTTACGACAGCGAAACGCCCGCAGTTCTTCAGGAATTCGCGCCGGTCGTTGTCGGCCGACGCATTTCTGTCTTCCATATGGACCTCCACGTACGCGACGCCGGAGACCGGCGTCGGGCATCAACGGTCGAGGCAGCAGTTCTGTTCCGGATTCTTAGACGTTTGACAGCACAGGGTGATTGGGGGTGGCCGTACGGCTACCGTTCTCCGCCAAGGCTTTCGGGACTCCGGGATAGTTCGCCAAGTACCGTATTCCGGAGCTCTGCAGCGCGAGACTTGTTAACCAGAATTAGACACTGTGCCGCATACTGGCGACATATTCATGTAAACCATTAACTGGTCCTTCCAACCCTCCTTGGTATCTTGCTGCACCCGAGGAGCGGCAGAATGTCGGCAAGTGCATCCATCGCCCGGAAGAGCAGCGCTTCTTCCCATACCGCGACCATCATTCTCTTTTCGCTGGCGATCTTTACGTCCGCGTTTCTTCTTTTCGGCGTCCAGCCGATGTTCACCAAGATGGTCCTTCCGATTCTTGGTGGGTCTCCGTCGGTCTGGTCCGTCGCAATGGTGTTTTTCCAATCACTTCTCCTGCTCGGATATGCCTATGCTCATTGGCTCACCCGGAAATTGAGTCCTCGGCAGGCAGTCCTCGTCCATCTCACTTTGATGGCCGCGGCCTTCCTTACGATGCCGATCGCAGTGTCGGAGGCATGGGGAAAACCACCGGCAGAACCATCCGCCTCATGGCTACTAATCCTGTTTGCCATCTCGGTCGGTGCGCCGTTCCTGGCCGTCGCCGGCAATGGCCCCTTGCTGCAGGCCTGGTTCTCCAGCACGGGACACGTGCAGGCCAAAGATCCCTATTTCCTCTATGCGGCCTCCAACATCGGGTCATTCGGCGCGCTGCTGGCCTATCCGGCCATCATCGAACCCGCGCTGCCCCTCAAGGCACAAAGCCTCTCCTGGACGGTTGGTTTCGTTGCCTTGGCCGGATTGATCGGCGCCTGCGGCATCCTTGCCATGCGTTCACGCGCGACCGTGAGCGGAGCCGAAAGGATCGCTGGCGCTCCAACCTCCCGCATTTCATGGGGAGATCGGCTGGCCTGGGCCGGCATTTCGTTTGTCCCATCGGCGCTTTTGGTAGCGGTCACAGCGCACATCTCCACGGATGTCGCAGCCGCGCCGCTCCTGTGGGTCGTTCCATTGGCGCTGTATCTGCTCACCTTCGTCCTTGCATTTCGACGAATTCCGATAATTCGCGAGAGCCTCGGCTGGCGCTTGCATGCCTATGCAACGGGCTTGGCGTTTCCCTCCATTGCCGGAACCGAGTTCACGGTTGGGCTCTTAGTGCCTCTCCTGTTGATTTTTACCGCGAGCCTGATGTGCCACGTGGCTCTCTATGCGCGTCGCCCGGATTCTACGCATCTTACAGAATTCTACCTTTTCATATCTCTCGGTGGAGCGCTGGGTGGCATCTTTTGTGGGCTCATTGCGCCACAGATCTTCTCCAGCGTTCTCGAATACCCGATCCTCATCATGGCAGCGCTACTCTGCCGCCCCGGCATCGCTGGTTATCGGTTGCGGAGCTGGTTGCAGGAGGCTGTCATTCCTCTTGCAATATGTGCGACTGCAGTTGTTATCGGATTTGCACTCTCAAGTATTGTAGAACCGCCCTACGCAAAATGGCCCTACCTCATAGCTCTAGTAGTGCCCGCGGTTGTGCTGGCGGCGGAGTGGCGAAAGCCATCCCGAATGGCAGTTGCAGCCGTTACACTCGCCGCAGCCCTAATTTTGCAGCCGGGGAAAAATCTGGGCGCTGAGCGCTTCAGGTCCTTCTTCGGTGTTCATAGTATCGAGACCTCCCAGGATGGTCGATTCCGCTTGCTGTTCCATGGGACAACTCTGCATGGCGCCATGCGGCTGACCAACGACGACGGGACTCCTGCGACCGGCCGACCGGAACCCATCACCTATTATGCGTTCGATGGTGCGATCGGCCGTGCCATCGCGGCCGTGCGGGAGGTGCGGGGCGGCGTGCTCGATGCCGTCTCGGCCGTCGGCCTTGGCTCGGGGAGTCTCGCTTGTCACGTCCAACCCGGCGAGGGCTGGACGTTCTTCGAGATCGACCCCCTGGTCGTTCGCCTCGCGCGCGATCCGAACCGCTTCCGCTTCCTCTCGGAATGCGCACCATCGGTGCCGATCGTCCTCGGTGACGCGCGCCTGACGTTGGAAAACCACAGTGCAGGGCAGGATCTCACCATCATCGACGCCTTCTCGTCCGACTCGATCCCGGTGCATCTCGCAACCCGCGAGGCCATGCGCCTGTACTTCTCGAAACTGGACGAGGCCGGAATCGTCGTATTCCATATCTCGAACCGCCACCTCGATCTCACGCACATCCTGGCACGGATCGCGGCCGAGGACGGATTGGTCGCATATTCGCTTCGCGACAGCGTCGGAAAGGAATTCCGAAAGAACTACAAGACGTCGTCCCACATCGTCGTCATGGCGAGAGATTCTGTTCATCTCGGCAGGCTCACGAAGGATCCTGACGCGAGGCTCATTCAGCCGGACATGACACGTCGGCCTTGGACGGACGATTACTCCAATATCCTGGAGGCGATCTTCGACAATGGGCGCCGCTGAGCGCTGACCTGTTCTGCAGGCCCGGGCCCGCCGCAGATCGTGTCGCGGGCCGCGCGTTAGCCATATTGTCGAATTGTGCCGGCGTGTCCGGGCAGTCCCGCGCCGGAAGGCCTCTGTCGACAATCCGCTGACCACTTCGTTAACCGACCTCGTGTTCCTTGCCGCCATGGGGATACACATGGACAAGCCGATTACCGTTCTGATCGTCGAAGACGAGCCGGTCACGCAGGAGATCCTGGCCAATTATCTGGCCCGGGAGGGGTTCGCGGCGCTCGTCGCCTCCACGGGCGAGGAAGCGCTCAGCATCCTGCGCCGCGCCGGCGCCGCGGTGGACTGGCTGTTTACGGACATCAACCTGCCGGGCTGCGTCGATGGCTGGATCGTCGGGTCCGAGTTCCATCTCAGCTATCCGCTGCGGCCGGTGGTTTACACCTCGAGCTTCGCGGCCACCTCCACGGCCCGCGCCGCGGCCTCGGTCTTCGTGACGAAGCCCTACAGCCCGGCCGACGTCGTCGCGATCTTCAAGCAGCTCGCGCGCACCGCCGCGGCCACCGAGCAATCGACCGTCGAGATCATGGGCCGGAAGGCTCCGCCGGAGGCGAACCCCGCGCGGGTGCTCGAGAAGCGCAGCCTGCCCCGCCGCCGCGCCCTGCTGCGCGGCCGCATCGAGTTCAACAACCGCTACTCCACGATGGATTGCGTGATCCGCGACATCACCGAAAAAGGCGCGCGGCTGGTGATTACGGGCGACGACGCCCTGCCCTCGGTCTTCGAGCTCGCCCTGCCCCTGAAGAGCCGCAACCACCGCGCGGAGATCGTATGGCGCAAGGGCTACGAGTGCGGGGTGCGCTTCGTGGCGTGAGGGGCGCTTCTGCTCGAGAGATTGGCGCCGCCACTCCTTTTTTGAGGCGTCGCGCAGCCACCCTCACCCGCCGCCCTTCGGGCGTCGACCTCTCCCCTCGAGGGAGAGGTGAAGCTTCGCCTCTCCCCTTGTGGGAGAGGTCGGACGTGAAGCGTCCGGGTGAGGGGTGCCAGCGCTGCGCGTTTCCTGTTGAACGCATGAGTCGTGTTGTGCTTCCAGATGTTGCCCCTATCTCGTTGGGGAAGCACCGAAGGGCAGCATTGGAACGAGCGTCGACAAGCCGGCTGGAACGTTTGACGGCGGAACGGACATCGGACCGGGTCCGCACGGCGCGGGCTCGTGTGCTCCGCTTTCTCGATGCTGTTCGCAATGAGCCGTTCGAGATCTGCATCATCGGCTCGCTCGCGACCGATCGCTTCGCGCTCCACTCGGACGTCGATCTTCTCGTGCGCCGAGCCATCGACACGAAGGCCCGCATTCGCGTGGAGCAGCTAGCCGCGGCGGCCTTCCGGGGATCCGGCATCCCCTACGATCTCATCTTCGCGTGTGACCTGACGCCGGCCCGCCTCCAGGAGTTCGAGCATGATCTCGTCGAGCCATCCCGCCTTCGCGAAGCTTGGGCCGAAGCTGGAGCGGGTGCAGCGGGAGATCGGTAGTCTGTGGATGATTTCCTGAGGCGTTACGATTCCCTGGCGCCCGAGATGGTTTCGGAATGGGGGCGCACCACCGTCGTCGCCTCGGCCGTCGCCAATGCCTATAACGGCATCGAGGATGTGCTCACGAACATCGCGCGGGACATCGATGGCGCGGTACCGCAAGGCGAATCCTGGCACCAGGACTTGCTCGACGAGATGCGCGCCGAACTGCGCGACACCCGCGCCGCCCTTCTGGACGAGCGCCTTCACGGTCTTCTCACGGAACCCAAGCCGCGGCTTGATCCTTATGCCAACATTTGTATATCTGGCATGGAAGCGATTGAGGGACCATGCCGACGGTATTTGTCGAGGCCGGCTACCGTTTCTTCTTCTACTCGAACTTGCGGCCAGTGCACCCGCCAGACCGCGCAGCGGTTGGCGGGTGGTGAAGGCCGCCCGCGCGAAGCGCTTCATCAGGGCTGTTCTGGTTCTCAATGTATTACCGGATGATCGAGAGCGGAGCGCCGCCACAGGTGATCACGCAATAGGATCGGCTTCACAGGACGGGCTTACGATAGACCTTGTTGATCTCCGCCGCGAACTCCTTGCGGATCAGGCGAGACGTGGTGGTCTTGAGGTTGTTCACGAAGCCGCTCAATGCGAGGTCGGGCGACAGCGATACGAGCAGGTGAATGTGGTCGGGCTCTCCGTTCATCTGCAGGAGTTCGCCACCCCAGCCCTCGCACCGCGCCTGAGCGATCTCCCGCAGTCTCGCCAGCATCGCAGCCGTCAGACAACGTTGGCGGTACTTCGTGACGATAACCAAGTGGTAGTGAAGCGCGTAAACGCAGTGATACAGCTTGGAGACGCTGACTTGCTTGTCCATACAACCAAGCCCATCTTGAGCACATGCCGCTTGTCCACCGCCGCGTCACTTACAAGCTCTATCCGTCGTCCCGGCAGGCGGCGATGCTGGAGCGCGTGTGCGACTTGCACCGGGCTTTGTACAACGCAGCGTTGGAGGAGCGCATCGAGGCATACCGCAAGGCAGGCCAGTCGATCTCCTTTGCCGACCAGTGCAGGAGCCTGACGCAGATCAGAGCCGAGGATCCGGCCTATCTCGCCATCAATGCGCAGTCCGCCCAGGTTACCCTCAAGCGGCTCGACCGCGCGTTTCAGAATTTCTTCCGGCGCGTGAAGGCCGGGCAGACGCCGGGCTTCCCGCGCTTCAAGAGCCGCGACCGCTTCCCGGGCTTCGGGTTCAAGTCGCATGGCGACGGCTTTCGGTTCACCCCCGGCCAGGGCTGGCGGCACGGCACCCTCCACCTCTCGGGCATCAGCGCGATGCGGGCGCGGGGCGAAGCGCGCACGCCGGGTGAGGTCGTCTGCGCAGACCTTCAGCGCACGGCCGACGGCTGGTTTCTCTCGCTCGTCGTGGCCTGCGAGCCGCACCGCGAGCGCACGGGCGATCGAATCGGCGGGCTCGATTGGGGCGTCGAGACCTATGCCACGCTGTGCCATGGACCGTTCGCGTTCGAGGAGGTCGAGAACGACCGCTTCCTCGCGGCCGAGCAGGATGCCCTGCGCGAGGAGCAGCGGGCGTTGTCCCGTGCCTTGCGGGGCAAGCGCTCAAAGCGGACCGCCAGGGCCCGGAGGCTCCTCGCCCGGCGCGCGCGTCGCCTCGCCAACCGGCGCAAGAATCGCACCCATCAGGTCACGGCGCGGCTCGTGCGCGAGCACGCGCTGATCGTGACCGAAGATCTGGCGATCCAGAATATGACGGCCTCCGCCCGAGGGGATGCTGTGAAGCCGGGCACGAATGTCCGCCAGAAGGCGGGCCTGAACCGGGCGATCCTCGATACGGCTCCCGGGAGTTTTCTTTCAAACCTGCGCATCAAAGCGGAAGAAGCTGGATCGCAGATCATGCTCATCGATCCGCGCCAGCACAAACCGAGCCAGACCTGCCCGATCTTCGGCATGGTCCGGAAGAAGGGCTTGAGCGAGCGCACGCACGCCTTGCCGGACGGTCGGGTGATTACACGCGATCAGGCCTCGGCGTGGGTGCTGTGGAACATCGGTCAGGAACTGGCCGCGGCCAAGAGGCCCGAAACCGTGGTCAGAGCCGCGCAAGCGGCTTGAGGGCGGTGGTTCATTCGAACGAAGGAAACCCGCGCGAGCCGGTTCACGTTCATGTCGAGCACGGAGATGGTGAAGCCAAGCTATGGATGTCACCCATGCGATTTGATTACACAGACGGCCTGAACAGCAAGGCGCAGGCCGAGATCCTTGAGCTGGCGCAGAAGCATCGCAAGATCATCGGGAGGGCGTGGCGTGAGCATTTCGGCGAATAACGTGTCCTTCGACGCCTACAACATGTGTGTCGAGCTGTCGGACGGGCGCACTGTCACCGTGCCGCTGGCGTGGTTCCCTCGCCTGCTGAAGGCTACCCAGGCGCAGCGCCAAGTATTCCGAATCGGGCGCCGCGGCATCCACTGGCCGGAGCTCGACGAGGATATCTCGATTGCCGGGATTCTCGAGGGGCGCGGAGATGTCACTCGCCACCGCAGGGAGGCCGCGTATGACTGAGCAGACCTTCGCCAGCGTCCGGGATGCCCTGACAGACACGCCCGAAGAGGCAGAGAACATGAGGGTCCGGTCCCAGCTTATGACCGAGCTGCGCCAGCATCTGGCCGAGCGCAAGCTGACACAGGGCGAGGCCGCGAAGGTGATGGGCGTCACCCAGCCGCGCGTGTCCGATCTGCTGCGCGGCAAGATCGACCGCTTCAGCATCGACATGCTGGTGAACATGGCCTCGCGTGCCGGGCTGCATACCAGGATCACGCTCGAGGCGGCGTGATGCGTTGCGCCCTATCCGCGCCCCAACAGAACGGCGCGAGGCTGAAACCCGCGCCGCTACTGGCCTCTCACCGCATGAGCGTCAGATCGTAACTCTGGTTCACCACACAGCGCTGACTCGACCAGCTCCAGCTTGGTCTTCAGGTCGACGACGTCCCACAGCATCTTGCAGTTGACGTCGTGGCTGCCAGTTGACGTCGTGGCTGCGCTCCAGCGCGGTGTGCAGCCCTCGGTGTTCGAGCTCGCCCTGCCCCTGAAGAGCCGCAACCACCGCGCGGAGATCGTATGGCGCAAGGGCTACGAGTGGGGGGTGCGCTTCGTGGCGTGTGGGGCGCTTTGGGTTGAGAGACTGGCGCTGCCACCCTCACCCGCCCCTTCGGGGCGACCCCATCAAGAGTGAGGTGAAGCCTCCCCTCTCCCCTTGTGGGAGAGGTCGGACGCGAACACGAGCCCCGGCCGCTGCCGGACCTGTGAGGCAACCCTCACTTGAGGTGAATACCGCCGTGATAGAATGCTCCTCGTATTCGTATCACGGGGATTGCAATGGCAAGTCGCAAGCGGACAGATGCGCAGCGGCTCTTCATGGAATGGGCTCTCGCGAAGATCATTGCACGAGGGGAAGCTCATCCCCTGTCGTTTCTGGTTGATCTGGAAGCGAAGAATTGGAAGGCCCGCCACGGATCGCGGCGAAAGAATTCGAAAGAGGACGATGTGGCCGTGCAGGCCGGTCATCTGATCAGCTTCAAGTCCGGCGCACCCGAGAGACTGGCGCTGGAGGATGCCGACTATAATCAGGAAAAGAACTACACCATCGAGTGTCAGAGAGCGGGCGGCATCGTCATCACCACGGCCGTCTCGATCGAAGGAATCCCGGTGGAGTCTGCAACGGCGCAGATGTGGGACCGCCTCGGGGTGCTGAAAACCAAAGGCCTCGTCAAGTCCGCGCCACCGCATCTCGGCTGGGCGAAGGACGATCCGGGGAAATGATCCGGGAGCCAGCACTCCATACCGATGCGAGAGTTGAAGGGCGGCATCGGAACAGGCGTCGACGCCGGCGCAGCCACCCTCACCCGCCGCCCTCCGAGCGTCGACCTCTCCCCTCAAGGGAGAGGCGGAGCTTCACCTCTCCCCTGGAGGGCAGGGTGATTGCATGTGAGTAAAGGTGCCGTTGGCGTAGGCTCTGGACTGGATTCAGATCGCCTCTTCGGAAGAGGAGGAGGTCGGGATGCAGAACTTTCGTGTGATCTTCGCCGCAATTCCCGATCCGCGCGACCTCAATGCCCAACATGACCTGACCGAGATCCTGTTCATCATGGTCGCGGCCAGCCTGTCGGGCGCCAACAGCTGTGTCGGCTTTGCCGAATACGGGCGCGCCAAGGAGGCGCTCTTGCGCCGGTTCCTGACGCTGCGGCACGGCATTCCCGCCCACGACACCTTCTCGCGGGTGCTGCGCCATCTCGACCCGCAGCCCCTCGAGGCCGCCCTGACCTGCTTCGTCGCCGCGCTCGGGGCGGCCCTCGGCCAGCCCGGCACCGGCCCGATCGCGCTCGACGGCAAGCGCGCCTGCGCGGCGCCTACGACACGGGCTGCGCTCCTATGAGCCCGATCGTCGTCTCGGCCTATCTGCACGAGACCCGGATGGTACTCGCCCAGACCCGCGCGCCCCACTGCAGCGAGGTCGAGGGCACGCTTGCGCTCCTGCGTCTGATCGCACTCGCGGGCGCCACCGTCACGGCCGATGCCCTGCACTGCACCCGCCGGATGGCCGCCGCCCTGCGGGCGCGCGACGCTGATTACGTCCTGACCCTGAAGGGCAACCGCTCGCGCCTGGCGCGCGACGCGGCGGCCTTGTTCGCCCGGGCCGGCGACGGTCCCCCGTTTGCGGAAGCCGGCGAGCAGGGCCATGGCCGGCGCGAGCACCGCGTCGCCTGGGTGATCCCGGCCCCGGAGCTGGCCGAGCGGCATCGGTTCCGGGACCTTGCCGCGCTCGGGCGCATCGAGAGCTGGCGCAAGGTCGGCGACGGGCCCGAGATCATGCAGGGCCGTCTCTTCGTGCTCTCGCGCGTGATGCACCCGCACGAGCTTCTCGCGACCGTGCGCAACCATTGGCGGATCGAGAACAACGTGCATTGGGAGCTCGATGTGGTCTTTCACGAGGAGGCCTGCCGGACCCGCAAAGACCATGCGCCGGTCAATCTCGCGCTCTTGCGCAAGATTGCACTCAATCTTCTGCGCGCCCATCCGGCCCAGAAGTCGCTCACCATGAAACGACAGCGCGCCGGATGGGACGATGTTTTCCTGATCGAGCTCTTGACTTACATGCGATGACCCTACCCCCGGAGGGAGAGGTCGCCCCAAAGGGGCGGGTGAGGGGTGTCAGCGCTGCGCGTCAAAGCCAAAGAACAGCACACGTCAAACAACCAATCTTCCCAAGCCTCTGCCCCTTCACCTGCCTCTCCGTCCAGGATCAGGCCGCCTCGAACTCGTCCTGCAGGGCTTCTTTCACCGCTTCGGGGTTCCGGGAAATCACGAGCAGATAGGCGCGCGCAGACGTGTCGGGCCGGCCGCGGCCTTGCTCCCAGTCGCGAAGGGTGGCCAGCGGAAAGCCGAACGTTCTGGCGAAGCACTGTTGTGTCATGCCAACGCTCTTGCGGATCGCTTTCACGTCGATGTCCGAAGGAACGTGCACCCGGTAGGTTGCGGGATCTGCTTCGCCACGTGCGATGGCCTGCGCTTCCTTCGCTGCCTGCAACAGGCGCTTGCCTAGTGTCGTCATGTGTCTCTTCTCCGTGTGGTAGGGCTCCCGTTTGGAAGGCGATCATGGCCGCATGCGCCGTACCTTCGCGCGAACTCCCTTGCGGTAATCATCCGCAAGCGTACCAAGGATCTGCCGCAGGGCGTTGCGGTCGGCCTGGCTGATGTCGGCCCGCTGTCCCTTGTCGACGAGGGCGAGGAGGAACACGGGCACGTCTTTGGCAGCGTAATAGGTGATGACTCGGTAGCCGCCTGACTTGCCCCTGCCTTTTCCTCCAATCCGAACCTTGCGGGCTCCACCCGTGCCGGGGATGATATCCCCTGCCAGCGGATTGGCTCCTATGATCGCCGCAATCCCGGCAATCTCACCGTCATCTAAACCGGCCGCCTTAGCATCCGCCAAGAAGGTGGGGGTCTGGATGACCGTGTGCATGCCAGTAACGATACGGGCAGCCCGTAGTTCCGTCAAGGCGAGAATACGGGCTGCCCGTAGTTTCTGGAGTCCGCGAAAAAGGACGGCGCTGCCGCTGCCTCGCCTCCCACTTGTGGGAGAGGTCGGCTGCGCAGCAGCCGGGTGAGGGGTGCCGGCGCTGCGCGTCAAAGACAAAGAACAGTACACGTCAAACAACCAACCTCCCCAAACCACCGCCCCTCACCTGCCTCTCCGTCCAGGATCTGGCCGCCTCGATCGCGTCTTGCAGGGCTTCTTTCACCGTTTCGGGGTTTCGGGAAATCACGAGCAGATAGGCGCGCGCGGTCATCTCCGGACGCGCTCGTCCCTGCTCCCAATCGCGCACGGTCGATAGCGGGAAGCCGAAGGTGCCGGCAAAGTGCTCCTGAGCCATGTTGAGCTTGCGCCGGATCGCCTTCACGTCGACATCTGCGGGCACATGGACGCGATAACGGGAACGGTCCGCCGTACCATTCGCAAAGGCAGCAGCGTCCTTCAAACCGGCTGCAATCTTGTCGAAAGCCCTTTTGGTCATGAGCCTCTCCTGGATGCCTGGTACTCTAG
>NZ_LN811352.1:466547-469098 GCF_001006805.1 Microvirga massiliensis
GCGGCGAGGAAGCTTCGAGACCCTGCCTCGATACCCCTCGGCAATCGGTTTCGTCAGACCGGCCAGGGCGATGCGCTCTTTCTGCGTCAGATCGGAATGCTCGCCCTTGCCGAAAACGGTAATCAGGAACAGCGGCAGGTCCAGCCCTGTGAAAAGGTGATGAGGCGGTAGCCTCCGCTCTTGCCCGAGAACGGACAGGGCCAACCGCGCATAGGCCCCGCGCCCCTGCCCAGCCGCGACAAGAACACCCGCCATAAGGAACGCGTTTGCTGCTGTCACAACTGCGGCGACCGGGATCTGCTCGAACGCGGCTCTGACCTGCTCGGCCTGGACCTCGGCCTCTCGGCTCACCAGATCACCGTCAGCTGACTGCCTTATCCTCTCGATCCGGGGGGCTCGGGGCAGGGTAGTTGAGCGTGGGCCCAAAGGCCACAACCGGCCGACATTCCAGAACCAGCTAGGACCGTCTCCCGGTCATGCTCGCAGCACTCGTGCACGCTGTCTTGAGGTCTTCGGGACCAAGGCCGAGCTCGATCAGAGCACGCTCAAGCCAATCCCGATCGCGTTTGCCGAGCGTCGGACTGGTGCGCAGGTGCGTGAGGCAGTCGCGTGCGCGGGCGACGGTGCGCTCGAGCCGGCGGACCTTCTCTTGGAGATCAAGGGTGGCGAGCGCAGTATCGACGGGAATATAGAGGCCGGTGGGAGAGAGCGGATCCATCAGACCTCCATGCGATCACCACCTCGTTTACGACGATCACCGGGGGATGATCTCACCCGACAGCTTCCGCTTCCAAGGACTCGTCTTTCCAAACGGCAGAGGCCTCTTCGATATGCCGGCACCAATGTGCTGGATCTTCTGGCGTTTGGCCTGCGCGGTTTGCCGATGATCATTCCGGGTCTTGACCAACGCACAAGCCTCATGCGCCGGTCCCATGTTCGCAAGATCATCCTCGCCTCCGAGTTCAAGAGCGCGAATGTGCTCGACAATCCAACGCTCCCGCACACCATCGATCCGGCGCTCGCAGAGGACGCATGTGCCGCTTGTCTTCTCCCACACCTGGAGCCTCCGGCGCGGCGTGAGTTTCCGGCGAGCCGTCGTGCCCACATCCTCGATCTCCGAGAACGGCATGAGGAACCTCCATCACAGATCAAGTGATGAAGAGGGGCCGTCGCTGTCCTGAACTCGACAGCGTTCCTCATAGAGTAACTCAATCGTGCGACGGAACAGGCGCTCACATTCAGTCCGCAGGATTTCACAGGAGGCGATCAGCCGTTCGAGTTCCCGCTCTCGGTGCTGATCGATGGGGATGAGGCGCACCTGTAGGCCGAGGGAGGCGACAGTGGGTGTGCCCGCGCGGTCTGAGGCGCGTGAGGAACGGGCTTGTGCGTCAAAGCCGCGTCCACGGGGTGCTTCTGTCATCGGACTTGCTCCCTGAGATGATCCAAGGAGGACAGCGCTTCAGAACGAGCACCGTTGATTTCCGACGAGTGCAAACGCTTCGGAACGAACGCGCGATGGCCACGCAAGTTGCTTCGGTCCCGGAGAGGTGGATCCTCTACAGCCCGGAGCACATCGTGGACCGTAGCCAACGGGAGGGGATGAGCTAGAAGAGCTAAATCAGATTGGCGTGGGGTTCTCTTGTGACAAACGTCTCCTCGAGCAGAGAGCCAGAGTATTTGGCAGTTGTAGGACATAGCTGAGCCTCGATGGAAATAATACCTAAGGTATCACTTTGGCTCGGCTTGTCAATACCTGAGGTATCAAAAGCTACTCAGGGGATTGATTTTGAAGCTACTGTTTAGTGAGCAGATCCGCGCCGCGCGCGCCCTACTTCGTTGGGAGCAAAAGGATCTGGCTTCGGCATCCGGTGTATCGCTTCCAACGATAAAGCGACTGGAGAGCAAACCTGGTCCTATCAATGCCCATGGGCTTACGCTTCAAGCTCTTCGCCGTGCGCTAGAATCCGCCGGGATCGAATTCATCCCCGAGAACGGGAGTGGACCTGGCGTCCGCTTGCTCCACCCCATCTTCAGTTCGCCGCAGTCAGATCAATCACGCGCTGAAAACGATGAGTGAGGTCGGTACGGCAGAGGCGATCCAACCTAGCGAAGCTCCTCCTCGCCCCACCGCGTCCGCGCGCGCATCTTGCGATCGAGAGCCATCCGCAACTCCTTCATCGTCGGCATCGTGCATGCGCTCAGAAATTACGTGGCGCCGCTCGGGAAAGGCATCACGGCAGAATGCGATGCAACTTTTTTGTTCACGATGCGTTCTAAACGGAGAATGGGCACGGCTCTGCCGCGTCCGCCGCATCGGTAGCCCTGTGCATTGAGCGGTGAGTTGCGTTCACTAACTGACGAAGATGTGTGTTGCGTAATGTCCAGCCAATCGTCCTCCGCTCCCCTCCCGCCGCCTCGCGATAACTCCCGCCCCGCCTCCGATCTCCGCGTCTTTCCCCGCGACCTCGGCTCCCTCTTTGCCCAGCGGCCGCTCATCCAGGGCGAAAGCGAGGACGAGTATGACGATCTTCTGTCCGGGGTCACGCGCGGT
>NZ_LN811352.1:470132-494195 GCF_001006805.1 Microvirga massiliensis
ACTTGGTCAGGTGGAGTGCATGGATCGGATGATCGCCAGCGCCGATGCCCGCCGGCACAAGGTGCTCGCGAAGATCGAGCGCCGTCGCGATGCTGTTGCGCGCCGGCTGCGCACCGCCTGCGAAGACATCATCGATGTGCCCTGACGGGCCCACCGCCTGGATTCAGCGCACTTTCGCGATGCCGTCGTCCCAGAAAATCACCGCCAACCAGCACAATGCGCGGCGCAGCACGGGCCCGCGCACGGCTGCGGGCAAAGCCCAGTCCCGGCGCAATGCCGTCAAGCACGGTCTGGCGATCCCCTCGGCAGCCCGTCCCGAACTCGCGCCGGACATTGCCCAATTGGCACAGGCCCTGGCCGGAGAAGCGGCTGATGATCTTGGTGTCAGGCAGGCCGCACTGCACGTCGCGGAGGCAGCACTGGATGTCTTGCGCGCCCGTCACGCCAGGACGCTCCTGCTCGAGGGCCTGGCGCAAGAGTTAGGGGTCGAGCCAACGCTTCCGCCGGAAGATGCGCTGCCGATAGCATTCTTGCGCGTCCAAGACCCAGGCTTCGTTGACCCAGGAGCCATTCTGAACGAAGCCGTGGAGCAGTGGCTCGATGCCCTCGCGAAGGTTCCGCCATTATCGCAAACCAAAGTAACTAAGGCCCGCCGTCAGCTCAAGAGAACGGTAAAGGGAACTGTGAAGCAGTGGAACGATGCCCTCACTGAGGCTCAGGCCTTACATAAGATCAGCCGTCAGCAGGCGAGACAGCGCGAAGGGGACTGGGAGCAACTCGCCAAGCTTGACCGTTATGAGCGGCGGGCCCTGTCGCGCCGCAACAAAGCCCTGCGCATCTTGGACGAGGTCCAGGCCACTCGCGACCGTTCCGCACCTGGAATCGACACTCCAAATTGGCAGAACGAACCCAAAAATTGGCAGAACGAACCCAATGGTGAAGAGCCATAGGTGAACTCACCAGAGATCGAGACGGCCTGTGATCATTGGTGTGGGTGTATGTCGTGGAGGACATGATGCAGGTCGCAAAATGGGGGAATTCCCTCGCAGTTCGCCTCCCCGCCGCCGTCGTCGAAGCTCTCGGGCTCAAGGAGGGCGACGATATCGAGATCACGGTTACCGGAACCCGGACCTTCGAGGTCTCGAAGAAGCCTGCGGCGGCCGAGATCCTGGCCAGATTGCGCCGCTACCGCGGCCGCCTTCCTGCAGGATTCAAGTTCGATCGGCTCGAGGCCAATGAGCGCTAAGCCGTTTCTCGACGCGAACATCATTCTCTACCGGCGACCTCTCTCACAAGGGGCGAGGTGATGGGCGAGCGTCGGCGTCTTCACCTGTCCCTCGATGGGAGAGGTCGGCTGTGCAGCAGCCGGGTGAGGGGTGTCGGCGCCTCCGTCAAACCAATGAGGCGGGGAGCGCCTTGCCCTCCCCGCCCCTGTGCATTAGCCGCCTCCGGTGCGGGCCTCGCGCCTGGCCTCGCGTTCGGCCTGCCGCTCAGCGCGGGCCGCCTCACGCTCGGCCTGGCGCTCGGCCTTCCGTTCCGCCCGGGCCGCCTGCCGTTCGGCGCGCGCGGCCTGTCGCTCGGCGCGGCGCGAGCCGCCGCCCCCGCCCGAGCGCGCAATGGCGTCGGTGGTGAGCGAGGTCGAGAGCAGCATCGTCACGACCGGTGGCGTGACGGCCGCGAAGCGACCGGCCTTCTTCAGGAATTCGCGCCGGTCGTGTTCGGCCGCCGGCGGGTTCGGTTCCATCGGTACCTCCGTGTTGAACGACGCCCCAACGGGCGTCGGGCATCAACCGCCACGGTTACCGATCCGTTCCACAGGAGGTCGCCTTTTAGACCGCCCTTTTCACCTCTCCCCTTGTGGGAGAGGTCGACGCCCGCAGGGCGGCGGGTGAGGGGTGCCGGCGCCAACCTCTCAGAATCAATGCCCCTCCGCCGCCAGCACCGCCTCCGCCCGAATCTCCTCCGTCAACCTCGCCTTCAGCTCCGAGAACTCCGGGCTCGTCTTCATGCGGTAGTGGCGCGGATGCGGCAGGTCCACCGGGATGTCGGCCTTGATGCGGCCGGGGCGCGCGGTCATCACCACGACGCGGGCGGCGAGGAAGATCGCCTCCTCGATGTCGTGCGTCACGAAGAGCACGGTCTTGCGCTCGCGCTCCCAGATGCCGAGCAGCAGTTCCTGCATCAGCGCGCGCGTCTGGTTGTCGAGGGCGCCGAACGGCTCGTCAAGCAGGAGGATCGCCGGGTCGTTGGCGAGCGCGCGGGCGATCGCGGTGCGCTGCTGCATGCCGCCGGACAGCTGCTTCGGGTAATGGTTCTCGAAGCCGCGCAGCCCCACCTTCTCGATATAGGCGCTCACGATCTCGCGCCGCTCGTTCTGTGCCACGCCCTTCTCGCGCAAGCCATACGCGATGTTCTCCTGCACGGTGAGCCACGGAAACAAAGTGTAGGACTGGAACACCACGCCGCGATCGGCGCCGGGGCCGATCACCGCGCGGTCGTCGAGCAGCACGCGCCCGGTGCTCGGGCGGTCGAGCCCGGCGACGATGCGCAGCAGCGTGGATTTTCCGCAGCCCGAGGGGCCGAGAATGGTGATGAAGTCGTTCTCCGCGACGCTCAGATTCGTGGGCTCGAGCGCCCGCACCGGCGCGGCGCCGCGCACGCCCGGAAACACGCGCGAGACGCCCTCGACGAGAAGCTTCGGCCGGCTCATGCGAGCCTCCAGGCAAACATCGCGCGGTTCGCGGCCTTGAAGGCGAAATCCGAGACGAGGCCGATCAGGCCGATGACGATGATGCCGAAGATCATCTGGCCCGTCGCGAGCAGCGCCTGGCTGTCGATGATCATATGACCGATGCCGGAGGACGAGCCGATGAGCTCGGCGACGATCACGTAGGTCCAGGCCCAGCCGAGCACGAGACGCAGGATCTCCGCGATCTCCGGCGCATTGGCGGGAATGAGCACGCGGCGCACCACGCCCGTCGAGCTCGAGCCCAGAGTATAGGCCGCCTCGACGAGATCGCGCCGCGTCTGGCCGACCGACACCGCCACCATCAGGATGATCTGGAACACCGAGCCGATGAAGATTACGAGCAGCTTCTGGGTCTCGCCGATGCCCGCCCACAGGATCAGCAGCGGAATGAAGGCGGAGGCCGGCAGATAGCGCGCGAAGGACACGAAGGGCTCGAAGAAGGCCTCGACGGGCTTGTAGGCGCCCATCAGGATGCCGAGCGGCACCGCGACGATCGCCGCGAGCACGAAGCCGCCGACGACGCGCCACACCGTCATTGCGATGTCGTAGGAGAAGCCGAAGCGGCTCAGCAGCGTCCAGCCGTCGTGCAGCATGGTGAGCGGATCGGCGAGAAAGGTCGGCGAGACGAAGCCGCCGAGCGTCGCGACAGCCCAGGCGGCGAAGAACAGCACGAAAAAGGAAATCCCCAGCACGATGCGCGCGCCGGGGGCGACGGGTTCAAGCGGTCGGAACATGTCTCTCAATGGCTCGTGCCCGGGCGACCGGCTTGGCCGCCCGGGATTCTGGCGAGCGCCTTACTGGATGAAGCGCGGGTCCGCCAGCGACTTGATGTCCGGCTTCTGCTTGATGATGCCGATCTGCAGGAGGAGATCGGCCGCCTCGTTCGAGAAGCTCTCGAACTCGCCGCCGGTGAAGAACTTCTTGTTGGCCTCGCGATCCTGCCAGCGCAGGAACTTCGCGGAACTGCCGAACTGCTCGCCCGTCTGCTTCACGTCGGCGCCCATGATCTCATAGGCCTTGGCCTGGTCCTTCTCGATCATGTCGAGGGCCTCGAAATAGCTGTCGGCCATCGCCTTCGCGGCCTTCGGGTTCTCCTCGAGGAATTTCGGCGTGCACCCGAAGGTGTCCATGATCATCGGGTAGTCGAGCGTCGTCGCGATGATCTTGCCGGCCTGCGGGTTGGCGCGCACCGACGAGAGATAGGGCTCGTAGGTCATCGCCGCATCGTTCTGACCGGCGATGAAGGCCTGCGCGGCCGGGCCCGGCTCCATGTTGACGACCGTGACGTCCTTCACGGAAAGCCCGTTCTTGTTCAGGAACCAGGCGAGCGTGAAATAAGGCGCCGTGCCGGGCGCCGAGGCCGCGACCGTCTTGCCCTTCAGGTCCTTGATGGAATTGATGTCGTTGCGCACCACCATGCCGTCGGCGCCATAGCTCTTGTCGAGCTGGAAGATCTGCTTCGTCGCGACGCCGTTGGCGTTCCACACCACCCAGGTCTCGACCGTGGTCGCGGCGCACTGGATGTCGCCGGACTGGATCGCGAGATGGCGGCTCGCCTGCGGGACCTTCTTGATCGTCACGTCGACGCCGTTCTTCTTGAAGATGCCGGCCTCCTTGGCAAGGGTGAGCGGCGCGAACCCGGTCCAGCCCGAGATCCCGATCGTCACCTTCGTTTCCTGCGCCACAGCCGCCGAACCCACGGCGACCGCCAGCGCGACACCACCGATCAAAGCCTTCATCGTGAACCCCTCGCCATGTTGTTGTATCTACCGCAGGAAAAATCCCCATCATGCGGCGGGGCCGGTGTCAAACAGCCGGACGAATTCGTCAAGCGGTCCGGCGGCCCGGACCCGGGATGGGGTCCCGACGCGAATTCCTGTATACGCCTGCGGAACAGCGTTCGGCACGGGCGGAAGGGCAGAGATGGTCGCGCGCACGAAGACAGAAGCCGCCGCGGAAGGCGCCGCCCGTGCGGAGTTCAGGAATCAGTCCCGGAGCGAATATGCCTTCCGGGCCCTGCGCGACGCGATCCACGAGGGCCGCCTGAAGCCGGGCGAGCGCCTCCGCGAGGAGGAGCTGGCGCAGACCCTCGGCGTGAGCCGCACGCCGATCCGCGAGGCCCTCGGGCGCCTGCAGGCGCGCGGGCTCGTCGAGGTCGCGCCGCCGCGCGGGCTGATCGTCGCTGCGCTCGACAGCCAGCGGATCATCGAGCTCTACGCGGTGCGGGAAATCCTCGAGGGCGCCGCGGCCCGGTTCTCCGCAGAGCACGCCTCGCCCGTCGAGATCGCCGCAATGCGCCGCCTCGCGCAAGATTGCGCCGCGGCGAAAAGCGCTGCCGTGGCGGCCGAGCGCAACGCCCGCCTTCACCGCATGATCTACGAGGCCGCGCACAACCGCTACCTCATCCCGGCACTGACCGATTTCCAGGACGCCCTCGCCCTCCTCCCGGGCACGACCTTCGGACAGCCGGGCCGGCGCGAGGCCGCCCATGCGGAGCACACGGCGATCATCGACGCCATCGCCCGCCGTGACCCCGACGCCGCCGAAGCCGCCGCCCGAGCCCACATCCGCGCCGCGCAGGACTCGCGCATCGGCATGCTGCTGGATTCTGATTGAGGCTGGCGGCAGCAACGCCCTCCCGGTCATTGCGAACGAAGTGAAGCAATCTACCCGTCTCAGGATGGATCGCCCCGCCTCCGCCTCGAAACGACGGTGACGCCCGATAGATCGCGCTCTTCCGTCGGCGCGCCTCGACGAGCAAGTTCTTCTTCGAAAGAGACGCGCTTCAGAAGAACGATCTTTTCTCGCCGGCGAATATTGCCAGCCAAGAGAAATTCTCTCTACTTCTCCTTAATCGGCACCCAGTCGCGGATCCTCCCGGATGCGCCCCATTCCCCGAGTCATCATGGACGTGCAGGCCCTCAATGCTGCCCTGAGCGGGCGACCGCTTCTCGAGCGGATCACTCTTCTGCCGCGCCTCGTTTCGGGGAGGCTCGTCTTCACGACGAGCTTCGGCCTCGAGGATCAGGCGCTCACCCACGCCCTCGCCACGAGCGGCATTCCCGTCACCATCGCGACCCTCGATACCGGCCGTCTCTTCCCCGAGACCTACGATGTCTGGGCCGAGACCGAAGACCGGTATCGCCTTCACATCGAGAGCTACTCGCCCCACAGCGACGCCCTGAAGGCCCTCGTCGCAACCCAGGGGATCAACGGCTTCCGCCGCTCGGTCGAGGCGCGCAAGGCCTGCTGCGCGACCCGCAAGGTCGAGCCGCTGCGCCGCGCGCTTGTCGGCGCCGCGGGCTGGATCACCGGCCTGCGGGCGGACCAGTCCGCCCATCGCGCGGCGACGCCGCTCGCCGAGCACGACGCCGCCCACGACCTTCTGAAGATCAACCCGCTCGGGGATTGGACCCGCCCTGACGTGGAGCGCTACGTGGCCGACAACGCCATTCCCTACAACCCGCTCCACGATCGCGGTTATCCTTCCATCGGCTGCGCGCCCTGCACGCGTGCGGTGCGGGTCGGCGAGCCGGAACGGGCCGGCCGCTGGTGGTGGGAAGAGGACGCCAAGAAGGAGTGCGGCCTGCATCTCCGCGATGGACGCCTGCAACGCCGGCCGGAGGCCGTCGCATGAGCGCCGCCCTTGCTCTCGAAGCTCCTTCCGTCGATCGCCTGACGCATCTCCGGCGTCTCGAGGCGGAGAGCATCCACATCCTGCGCGAGGTCGCGGCGGAAGCCGCGAATCCCGTCCTGCTCTATTCGATCGGTAAGGATTCCTCGGTCCTGCTGCATCTCGCGCAAAAGGCCTTCGCGCCGGGCCGCCTCCCCTTCCCGCTCCTCCATGTCGACACGACCTGGAAGTTCCGGGACATGATCGCCTTCCGCGACGAGCGGGCGCGCACGCTCGGTTTCGAGCTGATCGTTCACGTGAACCAGGACGGCCTGGCGCGGGGCATCGGCCCGGTGACCCACGGCTCCGAGCTGCACACGGACGTGATGAAGACGCAGGCCCTGCGCCAGGCCCTCGACCGCCATCGCTTCGACATCGCGATCGGCGGCGCCCGCCGCGACGAGGAGGCATCGCGGGCGAAGGAGCGCGTGGTCTCGGTGCGCAACGCCCATCACCGCTGGGACCCGAAGAGCCAGCGCGCCGAGCCCTGGCGTCTCTACAACCTCCGCAAGGCACCCGGCGAGACCCTGCGGGTCTTCCCGCTCTCCAACTGGACCGAGCTCGACGTGTGGCTCTACATCCACCAGGAGCGCATTCCGGTCGTGCCGCTCTATTTCGCGGCCGAACGGCCAATCGTCGAGCGCGACGGCCAGCTCATCATGGTGGACGACGAGCGCCTGCCGCTTCGGCTCGGCGAGACGCCGCAGCAGCGTTCCGTCCGGTTCCGGACTCTCGGCTGCTATCCGCTCACGGGCGCAATCGAGAGCTTTGCCTCAACTTTGCCGGAGATCATCGCCGAGATGCTCGGGTCACGCACGTCCGAGCGGCAGGGCCGTCTCATCGACAAGGACGGCGCCGGGGCCATGGAGCGCAAGAAGCAGGAAGGGTATTTCTGATGTCGGTCGTGTCCCCGATCCGGCCCTCCGCCTTCGAGACCTTCCTCGAGCGCCAGCAGGCCAAGGACGTTCTGCGGTTCATTGCCTGCGGCTCCGTCGATGACGGGAAATCCACGCTCATCGGACGCTTGCTGCACGATTCACGGCAGATCTTCGACGACCAGGTCGCGGCCCTGGAACGCGCCTCCCGCCGCTACGGAACGACGGGCGAAGCGGTCGATCTCGCGCTCCTCGTCGACGGCCTCGCGGCCGAGCGCGAGCAGGGCATCACCATCGACGTGGCCTACCGGTTCTTCTCGACCGAAAACCGGAGCTTCGTGGTGGCCGACACCCCGGGCCACGAGCAGTACACGCGCAACATGGCGACGGCCGCCTCGACGGCCGATGTCGCGGTCCTGCTCGTCGATGCCCGCAACGGGCTGACGCGCCAGACGCGGCGGCACGCTCTCCTCGTCTCCATGCTCGGCATTCGCCGCATCGTGCTCGCCATCAACAAGATGGATCTCGTCGGCTGGTCCGAGGATGTCTACGAAGCAGTGCTGGCCGACTTCCACGCCTTCGCCGAGAATCTCCGCTTCAGCGACATCGTCGGCATCCCGCTGTCGGCCCTCAACGGCGACAATGTCGTGCTGCCGGGCGTCGCGGCGCCTTGGTACCGCGGACCGACTCTGATCGCCTATCTCGAACACGTGCCGGTCGGGGACGAGGCCGCGCGCAAACCCTTCCGGATGCCCGTGCAATGGGTCAGCCGGCCGGATGCGAGCTTCCGCGGCTATGCGGGCCTGGTCGCCAGCGGCACGATCACCATCGGCGATCGAGTCCACGTGCAACCTTCCGCCTCGGCGACGCGCGTCGCACGCATTCTGACACCACAGGGCGAAGCCGATGCGGCCGTCGCCGGTGAGTCGGTGACCATCGTCCTCGACGATGCTGTCGATGTTTCGCGCGGCAGCATGCTCGCCGCGTCCGACGTGCCGGCCAGCCTTGCCGATCGGCTGCGCGCGCGCGTCTTCTGCACCGGCGAGAGCGTGCTCGAGGCGGGCGTGCCCGTGCTTCTGAAGCTCGGCACCGCGACCGTGACGGCGCGCATCGACACGGTGCAGGCCCGCATCCTTCCGGACGACGGCCGATCCGAGCCCGCAACGGCACTCGGCACCAACGATATCGGCGACGTCACGATTTCGCTCGACCGGGCGGTCGCATTCGATCCCTATGCCGAAAATCGCGAGACCGGGAGCTTCATCCTGATCGACCGGCAGACCGCCAACACGCTGGCGCTTGGTCTCGTTCAGCCTGCTTCGCCCATTGCACGACAGGAGACGTCGATCATGCCCCACAAGACCGCGCGTCCGTCAGCGAACTGGCTTCGGAAGCTGCGATCGTCTTTCTTCGCGGCAGTGGGCCTTCTCGCCTTCACGGGCGCGGCCTGGAGCCAGAGCGAACTCCTCAACGTGTCCTATGATCCGACGCGCGAGCTCTATCGGGAGATCAACCGGGCCTTCGCGGAGGACTGGAAAGGCAACGGTGGTGGCACGGTCACGATCCGCACGTCCCATGGCGGCTCGGGCCGGCAGGCACGCTCCGTCATCGACGGCCTCAACGCCGACGTCGTCACCCTCGCGCTCGCTGCCGACATCGACGAGATCGCGCGGCTCACGAAGAAGATCCCCGCAGATTGGCAGAAGCGTCTGCCCAACAATTCCTCCCCCTACACCTCGACGATCGTGTTCGTGGTGCGCAAGGGCAATCCGAAAGGCGTGAAGGACTGGGACGATCTGGTGAAGCCCGGCACCCAGGTGATCACTCCGAATCCGAAGACGAGCGGCGGAGCGCGCTGGAACTATCTCGCCGCATGGGCCTACGCCCTCGACAAGTGGAACGACGAGGGGAAGGCGAAGAACTTCGTCGCCGCCCTCTACAAGAACGTGCCCGTGCTCGACACCGGCGCCCGCGGCTCGACCACGACCTTCGCGCAACGCAGTGTCGGCGACGTCTTCATCTCGTGGGAGAACGAGGCCTTTCTGACCCTCAAGGAATTCGGGGAGGACAGGTTCGAGATCGTCGTGCCGTCGCTTTCCATTCTGGCCGAGCCGCCGGTCACACTCGTTGACGGCAATGTCGACGCCAAGGGCACGCGCAAGGTGGCCCAGGCCTATCTCGAGTTCCTCTACACCCCGAAGGCCCAGGCGATCATCGCCAAGCACTTTTATCGGCCCGTGCGAACGGAAGCAGCGGCAAAGGAGGATCTGGAGCGCTTGCCGAAGCTGCGCCTGATTACGATCGACGACGTCTTTGGAGGCTGGGCGAAGGCGCAGAAGACCCACTTCGACGATGGGGGCGTGTTCGACGCCATCATAAAAGCGAACCGCTGATCCATGGCGGTCGGCCTCACCTCGAGCGCTGCGGTCTCCGGGAGGTCGCAGCGCGCGTTTCGTCGCCCGAGCGCCCTGCCGGGCTTTCCGCTCGCCTTCGGCTACGCCGTCACCTATCTCTGCCTCGTCGTCCTGCTTCCGCTCGCGGCGCTCGTCTGGCACGCATCGGCGGCCGGACTCGCAGGTTTGTGGGCGATCGCCACCGAGGAGCGGGTGCTTGCGGCCTTCAAGATCTCCTTCGGGATCTCGTTCGCCGCCGCCGTCATCAACGCCGGGTTCGGGCTCCTCGTCGCCTGGGTGCTCACGCGCTATCGGTTCCCGGGCCGAAAACTCCTCGACGCCGCCATCGATCTGCCCTTTGCGCTGCCGACGGCCGTTGCCGGCATCGCCCTCGCCGCGCTCTATGCACCCAATGGCTGGATCGGCAGCCTCGTGGCGCCGTTCAAGATCGCCTTCACGCCTTACGGAATTCTCGTCGCGCTGGTCTTCGTCGGCCTGCCCTTCTGTGTCCGGACCGTCCAACCGCTTATCGCGGAAATCGACAAGGAACTCGAGGAGGCGGCGGCGACGCTCGGTGCAAGCCGCCTGCGCGCAGTCTGGACAGTGCTTCTGCCGCCGCTCATCCCCGCAATCCTGACCGGCTTCGCGCTCGCTTTCGCCCGCGCCGTCGGGGAATACGGCTCGGTGATCTTCGTCGCCGGCAACATCCCCTACGTCTCCGAGATCGTGCCGCTCCTCATCATCATCAAGCTGGAGGAGTTCAACTATACCGGCGCCACCGCCATCGCGACGATCATGCTCGCGATCTCGTTCCTGACGCTCCTCGGGATCAACCTCCTCCAGGCCTATAGCCGCAGGAGGTTTGGGCATGCTTGAGGCACGATCCGTCACCACGGAGCGTCCGCTGACGCGGATCGTCCTCACGACGATCGCCGTCACGTTCCTCGCTCTCTTCCTGGTGCTGCCGCTCGTTGCCGTCTTCTTCGAGGCGTTCCGAAAGGGATGGGCGGCCTATCTCGAATCCTTCCAGGACCCCGATGCACTCGCAGCGATCCGGCTGACGCTCACGGTTGCAGCGATCGCGGTCCCTCTCAACCTCGTCTTCGGCGTCGCCGCCGCCTGGGCGATCGCCAAGTTCGAGTTCCGGGGCAAGAGCCTGCTCATCACGCTGATCGATCTGCCCTTCTCGATTTCGCCGGTCGTGTCCGGGCTCGTCTATGTCCTCCTGTTCGGCGCTCATGGCCTCCTCGGCCCCTGGCTCATCGCGCACGGAATCGAGATCATTTTCGCCCTGCCGGGCATCGTGCTCGCGACGATCTTCGTGACCTTCCCGTTCGTCGCCCGGGAGCTCATCCCGCTCATGCAGGACCAAGGCACCGCCGATGAAGAGGCAGCACTGACGCTCGGTGCGTCGGGCCTGCGCACCTTTCTCACCGTGACGCTCCCGAACATACGCTGGGCGCTGCTCTATGGTGTCCTGCTCTGCAATGCCCGCGCCATGGGCGAGTTCGGCGCGGTCGCCGTCGTCTCCGGCCATGTTCGCGGCCTGACGACCACCATGCCCTTACAGGTCGAGATCCTCTACAATGAATACAACTTCGTGGCTGCCTTCGCCGTCGCCTCGCTCCTGGCTGGGCTCGCCCTTGTCACCCTGGCGGCCAAGTCCGTTGTCGAATGGCGTTACGGCGACTCGATTTCGGGACGGCCAGCCCACTGATTGGGAATCCGGGATGGATATCACCGTCGCCGATCTCCAGAAGCAGTTCGGCGGCGCCGCCGCCCTGCGCGGGATCAGCCTGGCGATCCGTTCCGGCGAGTTGATGGCGCTGCTGGGCCCCTCGGGGTCCGGCAAGACGACGCTCCTGCGGGTCATCGCCGGTCTCGAGATCCCGGATGGCGGGCGGGTCCTGTTCGGCGACATCGATGCAACACGGATCCCCGTACAGCAGCGGCAGATCGGCTTCGTCTTCCAGCATTATGCCTTGTTCAAGCACCTGACCGTCTCCGACAACGTGGCCTATGGGTTGCGGTCGCGGAAGCGAGAGCACCGTCCGAGCGCAGCGGATATCCGCCGCCGGGTGACCACGCTGCTCGACCTTGTCCAGCTCGAGGGGCTGGAGCGCCGCTTTCCGGCCCAACTCTCCGGCGGACAGCGGCAGCGGGTGGCGCTGGCGCGGGCTCTTGCGGTCGAACCGCGGGTCCTGCTCCTCGACGAGCCCTTCGGGGCCCTCGACGCCAAGGTTCGCAAGGACCTGCGGCACTGGCTGCGCGACATTCACGAGCGGACGGGCCAGACCACGATCTTCGTGACGCACGATCAGGACGAAGCCCTGGAGCTTGCCGATCGGGTAGCGATCCTCAATGAGGGCAGCCTCGAACAGGTTGGCACACCCGGCGAGATTTACGATCACCCGTCCTCGCCCTTCGTGATGGACTTCGTCGGCGAAACCGCGCGAATCCCGGTCACGATCCATGAGGGGCAAGCCTGGTATGGCGGTCAGCCGACAGGATTCTGCGTTAAGAACCAGCCCAATGGCCCTGCGACGCTCTATGTGCGTCCCTCCGACCTCGAGCTCGTCTCTGCAGGCCTGCAAGCCACCGTGACATCGACCCGCCGGCATGGCCAGGGCTCGCGGACGAAGGTTCTGGTCGGCGAACGCCTCTTCCTGGAGGTCGACACGCCGATCCCCGTGGATCTCAAGCGCTCGCAGACGATCCATCTCGCCGCACGGGGCGGCCGCCTGTTTACGACAACCTGAAGGGCAGACCGCTCCTCCGTCGTCGCGAGCGGAGCGAAGCGATCCAGGCTTGGGCTCGTAAGCTGGATTGCCTCGCCTTCGGCTCGCAATGACGGAATGAAGCCGCAGTCCCGCGGCGATAGGACTTGTGCGGGAAACAGCCGGTTAATGTCGGCGTCCGGCGAGTTCGCGCAGCGCCCGGCTGGCATGAGCAACGGAACGAAAGACGGTGCGGTCGAGCCCGTCGAAGCGGCGCTCGGATGAGAAGAAGCGAAATCCGCCGCGTTCGGCAATGACGATGCCGGCAGTGATGTCGCCGATCTCGATGATCTGGCCTCCGGTCATGACAAAGATCTCCTGTCGCCGGCGCTCGTGCCGGCCTTGGTGTTTTCGGTCGCAACGAGGGAGGACGTGTTCGTCTAGACGCGACAACAGCCGCAGCAGTCGCGGGCGCAGCGACAGGAGATGCAAGTCGGGGAGGAAGCATCGAGAGACATCAGCGTGGTCATGACCCATCATCCTCACGTGAAGACCACGAGGCGCATGACACGCTCGTGGCGCTTTAGCGTTTGATTACGCGGCGCAAGCTGCACACCCTCAAATCACCGCGGCGCCCGGCCGGCACACCCGGCCCGATGCAGGATCAGCATGCATCCCTGTCCCTGCCCTGTCAACGAGTATGTTCTTTCTGAAGAACGTTGTATTGGGGAAGTTTCATCCTGCAGGTCGGGTCACGCCAGTCGATTACATCTTCTTTCGACATCGAGGCCCGTCGTCTCGCTATGCGCATTCGGTCTCGTTCTTCAAATAGAACATTTCCCTTGACCAGAACAGCTCGTTCGAGGATGGTCCGCGCCAGCCAAGGCCGTTCTTCAAGGAGCCCCGGACCATGTTCTCCAAACCTCTTCGCCACGCCGTCCTTGCCGTGGCTCTCACATTCGCAGCCGGCAGCGCTTACAGCGCGGACAAGCCGCTCAAGATCGGCGTCTCCGCGGGCCCATATGGAGACATTCTGCGCGAAACCGCGAAACTCGCCACGAAGGACGGGCTCGCCGCGGAGATCGTCGAGTTCACCGAGTGGACGCAGATCAACGAGGCGCTGCAATCGGGCGATCTCGACGCCAACAACTTCCAGCACGAGCCTTATCTCGACAACCAGAAGAAGCAGCGCGGCTACACGATCGTGCCGGCCGCCACCAGCATCGTCGTGCCGATGGGACTCTACTCGAATGGCGCGAAGACGATCGCCGAGATCCCGAACGGCGCCCGTATCGGAATTCCCAACGACCCCAGCAACGCTGCGCGCGCGCTCTTCCTGTTGCAGGAAGCCGGCTTGATCAAGCTCAAGCCCGATGCCGATGTGGCTGCCACCGTCGTCGACATCACCGAGAATCCGAAGAAGCTGTCCTTCATCGAACTCGATGCCGCGCAGTTGCCCCGGTCGCTCGACGATCTCTCCGCCGCGGTCATCACGTTGAACTATGCGGTGCTCGCGAAGCTCGATCCCAAGAAAGCCCTGGCGCTCGAGGGAGCCGAGTCGAAATGGACACTTGTCTGGGCCGTTCGCGAAGACCGAAAGGACGACCCGCTGATCCGGCGCTTCATCGAAACCTACCGCTCGGCGCCAATCAAGGCCTTCATCGAGGCCAAATTCGATGGCAGCATCCTACCGACCTGGTGATGGATCGATGAACGCCCTGCCCTCCTCTCCGAGTGACCCGAGCCTCGCACCGCGCGAGGCGAATTTCGTTCCCCTGACTCCGATCGATTTCCTGCAGCGTTCGGCGGAGGTCTATCCGTCGAAGATCGCCATCGTGAACGGCGCGGACGAGATCACCTATGCGGCGTTCCATGCCCGTGCGATCTCGCTCGCGAATGCCTTGCGCGATCTCGGCGTGCAGCGCGGGGAGACGGTCTCGTGGCTGGCTCCCAACGTTACGAGCTTGCTCGAGGCGCATTTCGGCGTGCCCATGGCGGGTGCGGTTCTGAATGCCCTCAACACGCGCCTCGATGCGGCGGCGATCGCCTTCATCCTGGAACACGCGGAGACCCGCGTGTTCGTGGTCGATATACGCCTCAAGGAGGTCGCGCGGGCGGCTTTGCAGCGCACCTCCGCGCGCCCCGTCGTGCTTCTGTCGGGAGGAGACGACACCGAGGCCGCCGCGCTCGGCTGGCAGTCCTACGAGGCAGTTCTCTCTGGAGCGCGCAGCACGGAGTGGCAGCGTCCGCGCGATGAATGGGAATCGATCGCGCTCAACTACACCTCCGGCACGACCGGCAACCCGAAGGGCGCGCTCTATCATCACCGCGGCGCCTATCTGAATGCGCTCGGGAACGTCATCGCCTTCGGCCTCGGCCCGGACTCGGTCTATCTCTGGACGCTGCCGATGTTTCATTGCAACGGCTGGACCTACCCTTGGGCCGTGACGGCCGCCGGGGCGCGCCACATCTGCCTGCCGGTGGTCGACCCGGCGGAGATCTTCCGCCTCATCGATGAGCACCGGGTCACGCATCTTTGCGCCGCGCCCGTCGTCCTCACGATGCTCATTCACGCTCCCGCGGAGGTGAAACGGACATTCACGCACGGCCCCGTGAACGTCGCGACGGGCGGCGCCGCGCCGCCGAGCGCCGTCATCGCGCAGATGGAGGAGATGGGATTCAGGCTGACCCATCTCTACGGCATGACGGAGTGCTATGGCCCATCGACGGGCTGCGCGCCTCAGGATGAATGGGCGGATCTTCCGCTTGAGGAACGCGCCGTGCTCATGGCGAGACAGGGCGTGCGCAACGTCACCGTCAGTGCCCAGAGCGTCATCGATCAGACGACCGGACGCGAGGTGCCGGCCGACGGAGAGTCGCTCGGCGAGCTCGTCATCCGCAGCAACTCGGTGATGAAGGGCTACCTGAAAAACCCCTCGGCCACCGATGAGACCCTGCGCGATGGTTGGCTCCATACCGGCGACCTCGCGGTTCTTCACCCGGACCGCTACGTCGAGATCAAGGATCGCGCCAAGGACATCATCATCTCGGGCGGCGAAAACATTTCCTCGCTCGAGGTGGAAGAAGTCCTCTATCGCCACCCGCAGGTGATGGAAGCCGCCGTCGTCGCGCGCCCGGACCCGAAATGGGGTGAGACGCCATGCGCGTTCGTGACCCTGAAACCGGAGGCGGCCGGCACGGTGACGGACGCCGACATCATCGCCTTCTGCCGCCAGAACCTCGCGCATTTCAAGGCTCCGAAGACGGTCGTTTTTGGCCCTCTCCCGAAGACGTCGACGGGAAAGATTCAAAAGTTCGACCTGCGAAAGAGAGCCGAGGGAATCGAATGAGGTGATGGTCGTGCGCTGGCGCTCTCCTCGTCATTGCGAATGAAGTGATCGCGGTAGGGCTGCTTCTTACGAAGCGCTCCCCGCACGCTCTCGTCGCTCTGGAAGCGGTCGACCGCCGCTATCCGCTCCTCGGCCGTGTTCTCGCCCGAGATCGTCACCGCCGCCTCCCCGAAGGTCTTCTTGTGGCGCTTTAGCCCTTCCGTGAAGGCCGTAAACAGGATTGCCTTTGAGCCCGTGGCGAGCACGTCCCGAACCCGCTCCGCAACCGCGGCGTGCTTGGCCTTGTGGAGCGCGAGCCGGAGCTTCACGAGCCGGCCCAGGAAGGTCTTGTTGTTGGGACGGGTCAGGTCCGCAGCATAGAACCACTCCGCGAAGGCGCGCTGCGCCTTGCGGGCCGTAGCGCTGTCGATCTCGACCGGCACCCAGGAGCGGATTTTGGGGGGCAGGTCGAGCACCTCGTCCTTCTTCCGGCGCAGCATCACCTCCTTCAGGAGGGCATTCAGCTCCGCGACGTTCGAGGCGCCGTCCGTGACCCAGCCCCAGTCGTTGCGGTAGGCTGCGCAGAAGCGCTGCGCGAAGGCGATGAAGCTGCGCGCCGCCGGGTGCCCGACGCAGCGCAGCAGGTTGTAGAGGTCGCGCGGGCGGTTGGTCATCGGTGTGCCGGTCAGGAGATAGACCTGAGCGGGGCCGGCAAGCGCCGCGCGGGCGTCCGAGGAGACGCCGAGCAGCTTCAGGCAATGGGAGGTGCGGGCGCTGTTGTTCTTGATGAAATGCGCCTCGTCGAGGATCACCCCCGCCCAGGCGGCGGAACGCAGGCGCTCAGCGTGCCTGGCGAGGAGGTCGTAGTCGACGATCACCCAGCGCGGGTTGCCGTCGGCCTGCACCCTGGCACCAATCACCTCGATCCGGGCCGCGGGGTCGACCAAGCGGATCTCGCGGCGCCAGTTGAGCTTTAGCAACGCCGGGCAGACGACGAGGATCGCGCCCTCGGGAGCCGCGATGTTCATGGCAGCGATCGCCTGGCGGGTTTTGCCCAGCCCCATGTCGTCGGCCAGGATCGCATGGCCCCTGGAGATCAGGAAGGCGACGCCGTCCGCCTGGTGCGGGTAGAGCAGGCTCGGCGGCAGCTCCCGGATGCGCTCGAGATGTGCAATGGCGTGAGCGGACACGAGCAGGCTCCAGTGCCGTGATCGCTTACGCGACAGCCCTGTTAGCCCGGCTGGACGACAGCGGACGGGCTGTGTCTTTCGCGTCGTAGGTCTGGTGTTCTCCGCGAACAGTGATGAAAACAGCAGCTACGAGCACAGCAGCACTCGCAATCAATGGTGCCGCAACGAGTGCGAGAAGCGAGCTGATAGGCAACAGCAGGACGATACTCACTGCCGCGCAGCCGATGGACAGAACTGCGCAAGCCGCCACCGTGATGCCCCCAAATCAGCGGCAGTAACAGGTCGCAGGTGTGCCGCATGGTCAGTCAACAGGTGGCCAGCTGGACTGGTAGAATTGTCTGAGTGGGAGCGGCCTTCAGTCAGCCGGATGTGTCTGAAGGTACATTCCGTCGTCTCAGTTACGCAAATGCCAACCGAGTATTCTCTATAGACGTTTGCGCATCTGACAGTCGGTTTGGCGGACTCGCTGCCTCCTGATCCCTCAGGAGGAGGGCTCAGACTTCCTATAGCGCATAAACCTGTCGAGCTTGGGGCCAAGATAGCCATTGCCAAGCTTCTCCTACCTGATAGGAGGAGCTTGCTATAAGAGACAGATTGGGGCGGCAATGACTTCGGGCGTAGAATTTCAGGTTCCTGTAATAGATCCGACTGACACACGTTTCTTTGAAACATCCACTGCATCGCTTCCTAATGGCTCTGTCGCAGTTACTTGGGTGAACTATGAAAGCGTGAATGGCACGACGCTCCGCTCGATCGGTGTCCGGGTCATTGGTTCGGACGGCCAGCCCATTACAACAGAGCTGGTGGATGCGGGCCTGCCCGGGAACGAGCGCTTTCCTGAAGTGGTTGCCATCGACGACACTCATTTCGCGGTCATCTACTGCAACACAGCCGGCTATGACGTTCAGGGTCGCATCTATACGGTCACCGGTGCTTCTCTGACAGCAGGGCCAGTCGTGTCCCTGAGCGACCCGGCATTTCCTGGCGAAAATGGTTATAGCATCGGCGTATCCAGTCTCCCCGATGGCAAAATCATCGTAGCCTGGACCCAGTCCTCACCGGACTATACAAGCGCCCGGGTCATAGCCCGTACCTTCGACGCGAACCTCAGCCCGCTGTCAGCTGAGATCCAGATCAGTCAAACGACGACACCTTCCCCCTACCGCGTTCGAGTCGATACGGATGGCAACAAGGTTGTTGTCGGCTGGAGCCAGAACCAGGCCGATACTAAGGTTCATGCACTCGCTACTGCTTTCGAGGTCGGCGCGGACGGATCAATCCCGGGTACGGGGCACTCCGACGTCGATATTAGCGTCAATGGGAATGTGCACAGCATCACGACGCTCGCCAATGGCGATGTTCTCGTGGTCTATAATGGCGGCCCGATCTCGGGTGGAACGCTCGACGACGGTGATCGCCTTTTCGGAAAGATCTACGGACCTGGGCTCACAGGAAACCCGATCTCATTTTTGATCAACGAGACGGTCGTCGAGACCGGAACCGGCATTGCAGAAGCCGTCGCATTCAAGAATGGTGGCTTTGCCGTCTATTGGTCTCAGCTCCTCTCGGGCAATCAGTCGACGGGTATGGAGATCTATACTCGCGTTTATGACAAGAATTATCAGGCCGTCACTGGACAGGTTCAGGTCAACTCACCCAATTCGTTGGTCGACAACATGGTCGAAGCGGTTGTGGACGCTGACGGCAATGTGACTTTAGTATGGGAACGCGATATCTCGGGCGGAACGCCGTCGACTCTTATCGTCGGCACGACCCTGGCCGACCAGGATCCGCATGGGAAGCCGCCGAAACTCGCCGGTGATTACACCATCGAAGTGAAGGAGGGTCTGAGCGTAGTCCTGACAACGGCTGACTTCACAGTCGCCAATGCGGTCAAGGTCCCGCAGGACTCCGTTTATACCGTCAGTGACCTCGTTCATGGCACCGTGCTGGTGAACGGGGTTGTCGCTACGAGTTTTACCCAGGCGCAACTCGCCGCCGGAGCTGTCTTATTTCAGCATGACGGTAGCGAAACTCTGACCGGGAGCTTTCGCATCACGGCCGATTTCTCGACCGATCCGAACGTGAATGGAGCTACCATCAATGTGAATGTCGAGCCTGCCAACGATGCCCCTGTCGTGAGTGCGCCGTCCAGCTTTTCGCTGATGGAGGACACGCCGAAAGCATTGACAGGCATCAGCTTCTCGGATGTCGATGCCGGCTCGAATCTTGTCACGGTGACTCTCAGCGTTCCGGCAGGTGCCTTGGCGGCGAGCAGCGGTTCTGGAGTGTCGGTCGGCGGCACGGCTTCCGCCATGACACTCGTAGGCACCATCGCCGGGATCAACGCCTTCATTGCTGGTGGCGGCGTCTCCTACATCCCCGTTGCCAACGAGACTGCCACGATTGTCCTCACCGTCTCGATTAACGACGGCGGCAATGCGGGGAGCGGCGGTGCCCTGACGGACGCCCGAACAGTCGACCTGAACGTCTCTCCTGTCAACGACGCTCCGATCGCCTCAGACGACATCCTTGCCTCCGTCCCCGAGGACAGCGGCGCGTACGTCATCGATTTCGTCAGCCTCATCGCCAATGACCGCGTCGGGCCAACGCAGGAGAATGACCAGACGCTGACGATCATCGGCGTATTCGATGCCGTGGGAGGCACGGTGTCGATCATCGGGAACACCGTCGTGTTCACTCCCGATCCAGATTTCAACGGCTCGGCTTCCTTCAAGTACACCGTGCAGGACAACGGCACCACGAACGAGGCCCCCGACCCGAAGACCTCGACGGGTACGGTGTCCTTCACGGTGGATCCCGCTGCCGACACGCCCATGGTCGCGAACGTCACGACGGCCGAGGACACGCTGAGCGGCGTCATCGTCATCGGGCGGAACGCGGCGGACGGAGCCGAGGTGACCCATTTCAAGATCACCGGGATCACCGGGGGCACGCTCTACCTCAACGACGGCGTCACTGCCGTCACCAACGGCAGCTTCATCACCGCTGCCGAAGGAGGGGCAGGGCTGAAGTTCATGCCCACCTACGACGCGCACGGCACGACCGGCTTCGGATTCATAGTCCAAGCCTCAGCGGGCACAGCGGGTGATCGCCTCAGCCCCGCGACATGGTCTGCCGTGACGGTCTCCGAGGCCAACGACGCACCGACAGCCGTCGACGACGTTCTTCCGGCGGTCGACGAAGGCAGCGGTGTCATCGTGATCGAGTTTGCGGACCTGCTCGGCAACGATGTCGCGGGTCCGGCGAACGAGGCCGGGCAGCAGCTCGAGATCGTCGCCGTGTCCAACCCCACGGGCGGCACCGTCGCGATCGTCGACGGGCGCATCCATTTCACGCCGGACGCCGGCTTCAACGGCACAGCCCGCTTCGAATACACCGTCCGCGACAACGGCACGACCAACGGCAGCCCCGATCCCAGGACCGATATCGGCACCGTCACGTACCAGGTGAACCCCAAGGCTGATGCCCCGCAGGTGACCCCTGCCATCACGCAAGAGGACACGCAGTCCACGAGCGGCTTGCAGATCACCGCCGCGGCAGCGGATGGCGCGGCCGTCACCTACTTCCTCGTCACGGGCATCACGGGCGGCTCCCTGTACCTGCACGACGGTGTCACGCAGATCGCCGACGGCACCTTCATCACGGTCGCGCAGGCCACGGCTGGATTGAAGTTCACGCCGGCCCCCAACTTCACAGGAGAGGCCGGCTTCGACGTGCAGGCCAGCCTGGACGCTTACGGGATCGGACTCAGCGAGAAGGCGAGGACGACCGTCACGGTCACCGAGGTGAATGACGCACCGAGTGCCCAGGACGACGTGTTGGCCCCGGTCGCGGAGGACAGCGGCGCGTACGTGATCGATTTCGCCACCCTTCTCGGCAATGACCATGCAGGCGCGAATGAGACCGGCCAGACGCTGACGATTAGCGCCGTGTCCGCTGCCATGGGAGGCACTGTGTCGATCGAGGGGACTACGGTCGTGTTCGTCCCCTATCCCGGTTACTACGGGCCAGCCTCCTTCACATACACCTTGCTGGATAATGGCACCACGAACGGGATACCGGACCCGAAGACCTCGACGGGGACGGTGTCCTTCACGGTAGATCCCGTCAACGACGCGCCGACAGTAACCGCGCCACTCAACATTCCAGTGATCGAGGACGCAGCGACCCCCCTGACTGGCATCAGCTTCTCGGATGTCGACGCGGGGGCGAATCCGGTCACGGTCACATTCAGCGTACCGTCCGGGACGCTTGCTGCGACCTCCGGCGGGAGCGTGACGGTCGGCGGCATCGCCTCAGCCATGACGCTGACGGGCACCATCGCGAACATCAACGCGTTCATCGCCTCATCGAATCTCTTGTTCCAGGGTGTCCCCAATGCCCACGGAACGGTGACGGCGACCGTTTCGATCAATGACGGCGGCAATTCCGGTTCCGGCGGTCCGCTGTCGGACACGGCGACGTTCGACATCGTGATCACGCCCGTCAACGATGCTCCCACCAGCGCGGACGCAACCATCACCCTGTCCGAGGACGGCTCCCACGCCCTCACACCCGGCGACTTCCCGTTCACTGACGCGCTCGACGCTGCCCCGAACACGCTCGCTGCGATCATCATCGAGAGCCTGCCGGGGCGCGGCACCTTCTCCCTAGATGGTGCGCCTGTCACGGCGGGACAGGAGATCACGGCAGCCGATCTTGCCGCGGGCAAGCTCATGTTCACGCCTGCTGCTGATGAGCACGGGGATGGCAGCCCCTACAGCAGCTTCACGTTCCGGGTGAAGGATAACGGCGGCACAGCGAATGGCGGACAGGACACCTCCGGGGTGTACGAGATGCAGATCCATGTGACCCCGGTCAACGATCCCGCCGTGATCGGCGGCACTGCTACCGGCTCTGTGACGGAGGACCTCACGCTTGTCGCCTCCGGCATTCTGACGGTCTCCGACATTGACGGCAGCGCCCAGGCGGGCTTCCAGGATCAGGCCGATATCATCGGCACCTACGGCACCTTCTCCTTCGACCATATCACCGGCGAGTGGAGCTACGTGCTCGACAATACCAGCGCCGCTGTCCAGGCCCTGGGCCAAGGGGAGGCGAGGCAGGAGAGCTTCACCGTGCGCTCGATCGATGGCACACCGGCCACCGTGGTCGTCACCATCAACGGCGCCAAGGGCGCTGACGTGATCGACGGCGTTGATGTGGACCGCACCGAAACCACCAACCCCGATGGCTCGGTCTCGCAGGTCGTTCAGATCCCGGTGGTGACGGCAGGCCGGACCGAGACCGCCGGCAGCGCCAGCTATGCTGACATCCCGCTGGTGACCGACGGCGGGCGCAACTTGCTCGCAGTGCAAGTCGGCGTCGGCATCGGCCTGACCGCCTCGGGCTTTGCCGCCCCACGAACCGCCGGCTCCTCGCTAACCGACCTGATCCGCGAGATCCAGGCCCATACCGCGGCGGGATCGGCGGACCAGGCCGCCCTGACCGGCGGCGGCTCGGGCTTCCTGGCGGGTCTGCCCACCAGCGGGCCGGTTCTGGTGCAGAGCATCGTCGCCACCCAGAGCGGCCCCACCTCCGGTGTGCCGCTCGTCATCAGCGGCAGCAGCGATCCCAATGCCTCGGCAACGGCGCTCGTCATCGATGCCCGTGGTCTTGCCGCCGGCACAGTGATCGAGCTCCAGAACGTCACCTTTGCCACGATCATCGGTAACGTGCGGGTCACCGGCGGGGCAGGCTCTCAGGTGGTGTACGGCGACAGCGCCAGCCAGCACATCGTGCTTGGCGCTGATGACGACACGCTGCATGGCGGTGCCGGTGACGACGTGGTTGGCTCCCAGGGTGGCCGGGACCTGCTCTTTGGCGATGACGGCAACGACACGATCTTTGGCGGCGAGGGCTATGACCGGCTCGACGGCGGAGCCGGCGACGACCAACTCGACGGTGGCACCGGCGTGGATGCAGCTCACTTTGCCATCAACTTCCGCGATGCGGCCATCACCTACCATGCCGATGGCACGCTGACGGTGAGCGGTGCCGCCATCGGCACCGACACCCTGACCAACATTGAGCTGCTGCACTTTGCCGATCGGGTGGTGCTGGCGGATCCGCCGCCCGCCTATGCCCCCGGCCTGTTCAACGAGGCTTGGTACCTGGCCCAGAACCCGGATGTGGCGGCAGCAGTCAAGGCCGGGGCGTTCACCCACGGCTTTGAGCACTTCCTGCGGTATGGAGCTCAGGAGGGCCGGGCGGCCGCGCCTGGCAGCAGCGGCTGGGATGAGCAGGTCTACTTGGCTCACAACCCCGATGTGGCGGCGGCTGTGCAGATGGGCTCGCTCGCGTCAGGCTTCGAGCATTTCCTGCGGTATGGCGCTCAGGAAGGCCGGGCCGCCAGAGCCGATGGGCAGGGCTGGGATGAGGCGTTCTATCTCGAGCATAACCCGGATGTCGCCGCTGCCGTCAAAGCCGGTGGTCTGGCCTCAGGCCTGGAGCACTTCCTGCGCCATGGTGGTCCCGAGGGCCGGCCGGCTGATCCGCAGGCGCTGGGGGTGGACGAGGCGTTCTACCTGGCCCAGAACCCGGATGTGGCCGCTGCCGTCCAGGCGGGCTGGCTCTCGAGCGGGATGGATCATTACTTCACCTGGGGAGCGCAGGAGGGGCGGGATCCGAATGCGCTGTTCGATGAGGCCTGGTACCTGGCCCACAACTCTGACGTGGCGGCCGCTGTTCAGACGGGCTGGCTCTCGAGTGGTTATGAGCACTTTCAGCGCTTCGGCTGGTCAGAAGGACGGGATCCGTCCGCATGGATGGATGTGAGCGCGTACCTGAATGCCAATGCGGATGTGGCCGCAGCTCAGGTGAACCCGCTGACGCACTACCTGACCTACGGCGTGCGTGAGGGCCGCATGATCGTAGCCGCCAGTGCTGATCTGTGGGCATAGACCAGCCGGCATGTACAAGAGGGCGGGTGTCCGGACCACCGACCCCTTCTATTGCATGGGCTACGAGGGTGTCCAGAACCTGTGGGGCTGACGACAACCGCCTGGCGCATTGTCGGCAAAGCTATAGCGAGAACACGCAGACGCTTGCAACAAAAATGAGAAATGCCAACTA
>NZ_LN811352.1:494953-555628 GCF_001006805.1 Microvirga massiliensis
CGAGTGGCGGGGGTAAGGCACCCTTGGCGCTCTCAAAACCGATGGAGCGCCCCAGGTCGCCCCCCTTTGACGCGAGCAGATCCCTCGCCGCCCTCGAGCAGGGCAGCACAATCATCGCCGTGATTGAGATGAGCCAAGCGAAGTGGCTCGTTGCGGCGGTTGTTCCGGGCGTTGAACGCCAGCCACTCAAGAAGCTCGATGCGGACGAGAAGGCCCTGTTGAAGCTCTTGCATCGTTGGCGCAACGAAGCCGGCCAGGCCGGGCGCCAGATCAAGCGCATCGTCGTCGCTTATGAAGCCGGACGCGACGGTTTCTGGCTGGCGCGCTGGCTGCGGGGGCGCGCTCGCTCTTCTTGGCGCCGAGCGTCTCCGTCATCTCGGCCTCGAGCGTCGCCTGCACGATCGCCTCGGCCATCGTGCGCAGATAATCCGCATCCCGCGCCAGCAGCTCCGTTACAGCATGCTCCCCGGGTCTAGTCTCGCGCACGGTCATGGCGTGTTCCCTCCCACGGGATCGGTGACGTCCAAACACCACCAGCATGCTATAGCCACCTCACTCAGCGCATTTGCAGAACCTTCCGGACACTACCCGAGCCGGGATTTCCGGAGGCTCCAACTCCTGACAGGAGGGAGCCACGATGAAGAGAACACCACCCTATTTCCCCGGAAGTCCGTGAGCGGGCGGTCCATGTTGTCAAGCGAACCGAAGATTTGACCCCTTGGGCGAACTGAAGATTTGACCCCCGTCATGGTTTCGCGGTTTCGCCGGTTTCGAGGGTCGTTCCGGCCCTCTGGAGCAGGCCGGAACGGCGTTTTTCGCGAAGCCGGTAGCTGTCGCCGCGGATGGTGATCACCGTTGAATGATGAAGCAGGCGATCAAGGATCGCGGTGGCGACCACGGGATCCCCGAACACTGCAGAACGCCTCGATCGTTGACCGGCTCGTGTCTCATGTGACGATTGCTGATCCCCGGCATGCACTGAGCGGACAGCAGTTCGAACTCGTTTCCGTGCGCTCGGCGCGGGGGCCCTCCTTTGTCGTGATTGCCCTGTCGGATGGTCGTCGGCGTTCCATTCGCCGGTCCATCACCGATCTGGCGGAGGACGACCGCACAAACCTGCCAGACGGGGCTCTGCGGATCAGCGTCCGCACCCTGCTCCCACTGGCGCAGCATTTGGCCACCATGATCACCGCGTCCGCACAGAAGGTGATCTGCGATGGCCAAACGCTTCCTTTCGAACCTGGAGATCGCTGCCCCGGCGGGGCTGCACCTGCACCGCTCCGGGAACCTTCCAATCCGACCGTGGCCGAACCTCTCGGCCGAGACGCGAATGCAGGTGGCCCAGCTTTTGGCCGAGCTCCTGCGGCGGATGCACCCGATCCCGCCATCGAGCAGGGAGAGCTCCGATGCTGAGCGTCACGAACCCTTCTGACGAGCGGCTGACCTCAGCCCGCCGCGCCAAGCTGGCCTACATCTATGTCCGGCAGTCCTCGGTGAATCAGATCAAGCACCACCAGGAAAGCACCGGGTTGCAGTACCGCCTGGCCGAGCGGGCGGAGGATCTGGGCTGGCCACGCGAGCGGATCCACGTCATCGACGAGGATCTGGGCAAGTCCGGAGCCGGCTCGACCGAACGCCAGGGCTTCCAGAAGCTGATCACCGAGATCAGCCTCGGCCATGCTGGCTTGGTCATGAGCCTCGACGCCTCGCGGCTGGCGCGCAATAACCGCGACTGGCATCAGCTGCTGGAATTGTGCTCGCTGTTCGGGGGTTCTGATCGCCGATGGCGAGCGGCTCTATGATCCGTGTGCGTATCACGACCGCTTGCTGCTCGGCCTGTCCGGCATCATGAGCGAAGCGGAACTGCATCAGATCAGGCTGCGCCTGCATCAGGGCGAGCGTCAGAAAGCCGCCCGCGGCGAACTCCGCCTTCCGGTCGCGGCTGGCTTGACTCATGACCGCTTGGGCGTCGTCACGCTCAATCCGGATGAGGAGGTGCAGACGCGTCTGGCTCTGGTCTTCGCCAAATTCCGTGAGTTGCACAGCGCCCATGCTGTGATGCGCTACCTTCAGGCGAACGGGCTGCCGGTCCCGGTGCGGCCGCTGATGGGGCCCGCGCCGCACGACGTGGTCTGGCGCGAGGCGACTAGCGCTCGCGTCCGCAGCATTCTTCAAAATCCCGCCTATGCTGGCGCGTATGTGTATGGGCGGCGGCGGCAAGCTCCCGGCCAAGCGCGGGCTGGATCGTGCCGCCCCACCACGATCAAGGTTCCCATCGCCGAGTGGGAGGTGTGCCTTCCGCAGGCTCACCCGGGCTACATCAGCTGGGAGGAGTTCATGGCCAACCAGCAGCGTCTGGCCGATAACACCAACCGCTACGATGCCGGTCATGCGGGTGTCCCACGCAAGGGCATGGCGCTGCTGCAGGGCATCGCCGTATGTGGCCGGTGCAGCCGCCGCATGGGCCTGCGCTACACGGGCCCACATGGTGATTACCCGGTCTATTGCTGCCGGGCCGATCGGGATCAAACCGGGGCGCCTCTCTGCCAGGAGGTGCGAGCTCTGACGGTGGATGCCCGCGTCGAGGCGATCCTGCTGGAGGCGCTGAAGCCCGACCAGATCGCCATTGCGATGGCCGCCCTTGGGCAGCTGGATAAGAAGGCTCGGCAGCTCGAGCGGCAGTGGATGCTGCGGCGCGAGCGCGCCCGTTATGACGCGGAGCGAGCCCGGCGCCAGTACGATGCGGTCGAGCCCGAGAACCGGCTGGTGGCCCGCTCTCTGGAACGCGCCTGGGAGGAGAAGCTGCGCGCGGCCGAGGCCATCGAGCAGGAGCACGATCGCTGGCGTCGTGACCAGCCTCTGGTCTTGAGCGCTGATGATCGTGCAACTCTGCAGGCTCTGGGTCAGAACCTGCCGCAGGTGTGGCATGCCGCGACCACCACGGCGGCCGAGCGCAAGCGCATCTTGCGCTTCATCATTCGAGAGGTGGTTCTCGATCAGAAGAGGATCACAGGTCATGTCTGGCTCAAGATCCTCTGGCAGACGAGTGCCACCAGTGAGCATGAAGTGCAGCGCCGTGTTCACACCTACAGGGGCTATGCCGTTCTCGATCGCCTGCGGCAGCGGATCACCGAGTTGAATGCTGCCGGCAAGATGGACAAGGAGGTTGCAGAGGTTCTGAACCAGGAAGGCTTCACGGCGGCACGCGGCTGCCGTTTCCGGGGTGAGAATGTCTGGTTGCTGCGCACCCGCTGGGGGATTGCGACAGTGAAGATCAACGGAGTTGCGGCCAATCCGATGCGCTGGCCCGACGGTAGCTACTCGGTCCAGGGCGCGGCCGCGGCCGTGGGCGTGACGCCGCAGACGATCTTCGACTATCTGGCCCGCGGATTCCTGGTGGGCCGCCAGCTCGTCAAGAGTCAGCCTTGGCAAATTGATCTGACAGACGATCAGATCCGCTACCTGCGGGATCGTCTGCAACGCACCAGACGATCAAGGAAGGAGGCGTCATGAGATCTTCGCGTCCCCGAACACGCTGGCCCATTCACCCACTGACCGGTTGGAGATGATCAGGATCGAGCCCCGCGTGTAGCGGCGCGATACCAGCCGGAAGAACAGATGCGCGGCATTGGCCTCGAACGGCAGATAGCCGAGCTCGTCGATAATCAGCAGTTTCGGCCACGCCAGGATCGTCAGCTGCTTGTCGAGCGAGCCGTCGCCATGGGCCTTGGCCAGCATCGCCTCCAGCGTGGCGGCCGTCACGAACTGGACGCTATCGTTCTGCCGGATCGCCTCGCGTCCGAGCGCCGCCGCCAAATGGGTCTTGCCTGTGCCCGGAGGCCCCAGGAACAAGACCATGTCACCATGAGCGATCCAGCGGCACGTTTCCAACTCCCGGATTTGACGCTGATCCAGCGACGGCTGTGCGTCGAAGTCAAAGCCGTCGAGCTCGCGCACAAACGGGAACTGCCCGATCTTGCTCGCCATGGAGATCCGCCGCTCGTCGCGTCGCGCAATCTCGCACCTCACCATGAAAGCCAAAGCCTCGCGCAAGGTCATGTCCGAACGGGCCGCTTCGTCCAGCAGCGTGTCGAGCTGGTCGCGGATGGCCGTCAGCTTGAGGCGGTCGAGCATCGCGACCAACATCTCGTGATCGATGCTCGGCATCACCAGCCTCCTCCCACCAGCGCCTCATATTCGGCCAGCGGCCGCGACAGGGCGGGAGGTGGAACGATTTCCGTCGGCCCGGCTCGCACCGGCCCCACAAGGCCGACCACGCCGGCCAGATGCGCGCGCTCGACAATCCGTTGGTGGCGTCCCCGGCACAGCGCATGATCTGCCACCACCTCGCCCGCATGACGCACGATCACGCGCCCGCCCAGCACCACGACCTGGACGCTCGCCCCGATCAGCCAGGGAACCGAGTCGCTGTTCGTGTCGAGGTCGATCGCGCAGTCCGCCTGACGCTCCCGAAGCGAGGCCCGGATATGCAGCCGCCGTGAGTAGCCCAGCGTTGCCACAAACAGGTGCACCCGAACCCGCTCGCCGCCGATCCACACCCGCGTGTCGCCAAAGTCGATCTGCATCTGATGTCCCGGCGCCGTCTCAAACCGCACCGTCGCGCGCATCTGCGCCTTCAGCTCCCGGCGCCAACGCTGCACCCGAAGCTCCACCGAGCGCAGCCCAATGACCATCCCATGTTCGCTCGCGAGCTCCTGGCGCACCACGTCCGCATTGCCGCCATGACGGAAGAACCGCTCCCGCAGCCACTCGTCCAGCCCGTCAAACGCAGTCCGGCGCACGGGCTTGCGAAACGCAACAGGCCCGCCCTCGCGCAGATACCGCCGCACCGTGTTGCGCGCGCACCCGAATTCCCGCGCCAGCCGCTTGGCTCCCCAGCCAAGCTCATGCAGCCGCAACATCGCGGCCACCTCCTCAGCCTGAAGCATCTCCTCTCCCCGCATTGCTCTCGCCAATGCAGGATTCCCTGAAGCCTCAATCGACATCTATTCCTCCTCCGCTCGGGAGGGGGCAGTTCTTCGTTTCGTCAGGGGGTAAGTTTCTCAGTTCGGCCGACACATGTGGTCGAACGCGAGACCTCCCAGGTTCCGACGCGATCCTGTCCTGCGTGATGGGGTCTTCGACCACGGCAGAGCGTCAGTGTCTCGCATAGCGGCATCGCACATGTTGCCTTCGACGTTGCTGACCGGCTCGGCCTCTGCGAGTTGCTGGCTTTCGCGGCTCAATCGCCCACCCCACAGGATCGTTGTGTACGCTTCGCCAGGGCTGTCACCGACACTGACGCAACACTCGCTACTGGGCGCCCGCTACGGCTTACCCGGGCCGGACTTCGACCGGTCGGACCGCACCAGCTTGCCTGGCGCTCAAATAATCCAGGAGCGCATCCGGCGACGGGTAGATTGCTTCGCCTGCGGCTCGCAAGGTCGAAGTAGATCATCACAGGCATTGCATCATCCCGTCGCCTCTGCATCCGCACGGCTGACGGGACGCAGGAAGACTCGGGTAATGGAGGGATCGGCACGTTCCAGAGCCGTGATGAGATCCCGTGCCGCTTCCTCGATCTGAGCACCGTTCAGCTCGTCGCGAAAATCGATTGAGAGAGCAATCAGAATGTCATCCGGTCCGAAATGCATACTCAGGACCTCCTCGACCCGGTTCACGCGCGGATCGGCCGTGACGATCGAGTCGACGCAGTGGAGAACCGTCCGCGAAGCGCTCTCGCCGGTCATCAAACTTAGCGTCTCTCGCGCCAGGAAGGCGGCCGCCAGCACGAGGACGCAGCCAATGGCCACTGAAGCTACGCCGTCCAGCACGGGCTGGTCGAGTAGATAAGCACCTCCAACGCCGAGCAGTGCCACGACGAGGCCCGTCAGGGCCGCTGCATCCTCGACCGCCACGGAAAAAACGCTCGGGTCCTTGCTGCCCTTGACCGCCTGCCAGAGCGGTACACCCGGACGGACGGCGCGGAGCTCCCGCAGAGCGACGCGGAACGACAGCCCTTCGAAGACGATCGATGCGCCCAGCACCGCAAAATTGATCCACGGATCGTGAATCGGTTCCGGCGCGGCGATTTTGTGAAGGCCCTGATAGATCGAGAACGCACCGCCGAGCGCGAAGATCATGAGAGCCACAACAAATGCCCAGAAGTAGATTTCCATCCCGTGCCCGAACGGATGAGATGGACTCGGGGGCCGCGCTGCTCGTTTGAGGCCAAGAAGCAACAGGCCCTGGTTGCAGGTATCGACAGTCGAGTGGATGGCCTCGCTCAGCATCGCACTCGATCCCGTCCACCAGGCAGCCGCGAACTTCGTCGCCGCGATGGCGAGATTCCCGGCCAGAGCCGCGTAGATGACCTTCCTGGAACCTCCGTGAGCCATGACCCGTGCACCCTCCGACCCAGGAGGTAACAACGCCTCTCCGGGGTTCCGGATCGATTTTGATTACAGGGCCGACGGCGCTACTGCAGCGAGTAGAGGTAAGCCGCCACCTGCCGGGCCTCCTCGGACGAGATCCCGGTCACCGGCATTGCCGTCTTGGGATTGACGGATCGCGGGTCGACGATCCATTGGATGAGGTTGTCGGGCGTGTTCGTCAGCACGCCCGCGATATAGACGCGCCGGGCAATATCCTGCAGCGGAGGCCCGACGCGGCCGGCGGCGCGAGGCACGCCGGGGATCGTATGGCAGCCGCCGCATCCGTACTGGGTGATCAGTGCAGCGCCGAGATCGGGATTGCCTCCCGTGAGTTGGATCGCGGCGGCACGCTGTTCCTGGCCCTTTTTGTAGTGATAGGCACCGTAGATCCCGCCCGCGACCAGCAGGGCCAGAACGACAAGCACTGCCAGTATCGCCCCGGGCCGGTGCCGCAGTCGTGCAGACTCCGTCGGCACCACGATGACCGTCTCGCCCGTCGGCGCTGGATTCCTAGCGTGAGGCGATGGCACGAGCGCCTCCTTGCGTGGCGAGCGAGCCCGAATGACAGATCCAAAGGCCGGCGAGTACGAGCGCTGCGCCCGCATAGACGAGTCCAGCGGGCACCCACATGATGACGCCGGCCAATTGCTGATCCTCGAGCGGCGTCAACCCCCAATCTGGCGCGGAAGAGGTCTGGCTCGGAAAGACCGGTGCCCGGGCGAAGGCGAGGAGAATTCCGAGAAAGCTCGAATGGAGCGCCGTGATGAAGAGGTAGAGCACGGCGGCGCCATACCCCCGCTGTCGCGCCCTCCCCTGGAGAAGAGCGAACCAAAACAGGAGCGCGGTCCCGAGAAAGCTCAGATGCTGCAGCCAGTGCAGGAATGTGTTGTGGAGAGCGGCCTCGTAGAGCACGGGGAGATGCCACAGCCAAAGTGCGACGCCGTGAACGATCGCCGCCACGGGCGGGTCGACGAGGCGCCTCCAGACGGTCCGGAGCATCGGAGCACGACCGATGCTTCCGACGGTGCGGCGTGTGCGGGGCGGCAACGCCCAGAGCATGGCGCCGACCGGGCGCGCCATCACGAGAAGAGGCGCCGCGAGCGCCATCAGAGTCTCGTGCTCGATCATGTGCGCCGTGAACAGGCGCTCGCCGAGCCAGTGGAGCGGAGAAACGAGGGCCAGGACGAGCAACCCCCAGCCGGCGGCAAAACTCAGCACCTGCCAAAGTTGCACGCCCCTTCCCCACCCGGCGTGGGACCAGAGCTTCGTCACGCCTCTCACATAGAGGCCACCCGATACGATGAGGGGGACCGTGATCCAGGGCGCCAGGGTCCAGGCCGGCGCATGCGCTTCATCACCCCCATGGGCCAGCGCGAACCCCGGCGCCAGCAGCAGGAGAGCCGTGAGCACCCCCTTCATCGTTCGCACCCGTGGAACACGAGACCTGCAGTACCCTGGAGGATAATCACAAGCCCGAACAAGAGCGCAGCCGCTATCCCGACCGCAGCAACGAACCGGTGCGGCCGCCCCCCGGCGCTCGGATGCGCCTCCGGCGCGGAGCCCGCTGCACTCCAGGCGCGCCATGAGAGGAAGCCGCCCGACAGGCTCACCAGCAGCATCACGAGGGCGACGACCGGGACGAGACGGACCTGGTGGGCGCAGACCCAGGGAACGAGCGCGTAGTTCGCCTGGGTGTCGATCAGCCACGCGGCCGGGCCTGCATAGATCCCGGCAGATGGAAGACCTCGTTCCACGAGATTCGCCATCACAGCCTCGGCGACCAGTAGAGAAGCAGATAGATCGGCAGCCAGGATCCGACCACGAAGTTCCAGTAGAAGGCGTTATCTTCCGTATCACTGAAGCGCTTGCCCTCGCCATGCCGGGTGAACATCAGCACGGTCAGGACGATCGTGTCGGCCACATCCGTGACGATGTGAACCGTATGCAACCCGAGCAGCATCCAGACGATGGACCCGTAGGCATTCTGATCCCACCGGACATGCAGCCCGGTGAATTCCATGACGCGAATGCCGACCAGGGCGACACCTACGAGAGACATGATCACGAGGCCGATGCGCACCCGCCGAAGGTCCTCGGCCTTGGCAGCCTTTTTGGTCCAAAGGTTCGGCCAGAGACTGGCGAGGAGGACAGCAGTGAGCAGGCCGGACCAAAGGAGATCGGGCGGCGGTGCGCTCAGGGGCCATTGCGGATTGATGAAGGCGAGATAGAGGTACGCACCGACCGCGAGTGCGAACCCAGTGCCCTCGAGAAGGCAAAAGCCGAGCGTGCCCCACCACATGGTCATCCGCGAGCCGAACGCATAGGTCGGCAGTGCGGAGACGTCCTGGATGGGTCGCGGCTTCATTCCTCATCCTCCTTGCTTCCTTTGGGCCAGAACCACGCGATCAGCAGGAACGCGGCAACCGGGGCTCCCCACGTCACGGCCCAGGGCGTGAAGATCGAGCCGATGAAAGCTCCCGCCGTGGCGATCGCAGCCAGAAGCGGCCAGATGGTCGGCGTGGGGGAAGTTTCCCGAATATCGGCGCGCGCTTCCGAGACCGTGGTGACCAGGAGCTCACGATAATTGACGGGAAGCCCGGTCACGACCGGGAGCGCGTCGCGCTCGGCCCAGAGCGGCTCTCGATCCGTCACAAAGGGAATCCGGTCGAAGTTTTGCGGCAGCGGCGGAGAGGTCGTGGCCCATTCGAGCGTGCCGGCACCCCACGGGTTGTTGCCGGCCGGTTCACCCTTTTGAAGGCTGTAGAGAACGTTCCAAAGGAACAGGAGGAAGCTGAGAAAGAAGAAAACACTGCCTATCGAAACCAGGAGATTGAGATTCCCCCACCCGAGTTCTGGCTGATAGGTGTAGATCCGCCGCGGCATGCCCTGCAGGCCAAGGATGTGCATTGGAAAGAAGGCGACATTGAAGCTCACGAAGGCGAGCCAGAAGTGCCACTTGCCGAGCCGCTCGCTCATCATGCGGCCCGTGATCTTGGGGAACCAGTAATAGGCCGCGCCGAGCAGCGGGAAAACGGCGCCCCCGATCAGCACGTAGTGGAAATGCGCCACGACGAAATAGGTGTCGTGGACCTGGGTATCGATCGGCACGGACGCGACCATGACACCGGTCAGGCCCCCGATCACGAACACCACGATGAAACCGAGCGCAAACAGGAGTGGCGTCCTGAAGACCGGCTTTCCGCTCCAGAGCGTCGCGATCCAGCAGAAGATCTGAATCCCGTTCGGGATCGCGATCACCATGCTAGCGGCCGTGAAGAAGCTGGCTCCCAGCTGCGGAATCCCGGTGGCGAACATGTGGTGGACCCACAACCCAAATGAGAGGAACCCGACCGAGATGACCGCGAGCACCATCGCGAGATAACCGAAGATCGGGCGGCGGCTGAAGGTGACTATGATCGAGGATACGAAGCCGGTGGCCGGCAGGAAGATGATATAGACCTCGGGATGACCGAAGAACCAGAACATATGCTGCCAGAGCAGCGCGTCGCCGCCCTCGGCCGGATTGAAGAACTGCGTTCCTACCAGCCGATCGAGGATCAGCATCGTCGAGGCTATCATCACAGCCGGCATCGCGAAGATGACCACGAAGGCGGTGACGAACTGCGTCCATACGAAGAGCGGAATGCGATCGAGCGTCATGCCGGGGGCGCGCTGCTTCAGCACCGTCACGACGATTTCGACCGACACCGCGAGCGCCGCCACCTCCGTGAAGGTGATCATCTGCGCCCAGAAATCGACACGCTTGCCCGGCGAATTCTCGGGACCGGAGAGCGGCACGTAAGAGAACCAGCCCGTATCGGCGCCGACATTGAGAGAGAAGGCCACCCAGATCATCAGGCCGCCGAACAGATAGACGTAATAGCTGAAGGCGTTGAGACGTGGGAACGCGATATTGCGGGTGCCGACCATGAGCGGCACGAGGAATACCGCAAAGGCCTCCATCACGGGCACGGCGAACAGAAACATCATCGTCGTTCCGTGCATCGTGAAGAGCTGGTTGTAGAGATCGGGCCCTATCAGGCGGCTCTCGGGCCGGGCGAGCTGGAGGCGCATGGCCACGGCCGCGAGACCCGCCAGGGCCAAAAAGACGAAGGCGGTGACGATGTAGCGCCGGCCGATAATCTTGTGATCGACGGTCGACAGGGCTCCGATGATTCCCTTGCCCGTGCCCCACGTCTTTGCCAGGCGCGCGGAGAGCTCGGGGCCATCCAGATGCGTGTCGCGCAGATCCTTCACGCTGGTGGCGACATCGCTCACTTCAGTCCCTCCAGGTAGCGTGCGAGCGGCTGGACCTCTTCGGGGTCGAGCTTGATCAACGGCATGTTGACACCGGGCTTGATGCGCTGAGGATCGATGATCCAGGCCGCGAGATTGCCGCGGCTCATCGGGAGGGTCCCGGCCGCGATGTACTGGCGGCTGCCGACGTGTGTGAGATCCGGACCGACTGTTCCACCGGCCGACGTGCCACGCACTGTATGGCACATGACGCACGGTTTGGAGAGAAAGATGCGCTCGCCCTCGTTCCGTTCCTCGTCCTCGGGCGGTTGCCGGGCGCTGATCTGCTGGTTGCGCCACGCTTCGAACTCATCCTTGGAATGCGCGATCACCAGGATTCCCATATGAGCGTGCTGCCAGCCGCAGAATTCCGCACACTGGCCGCGATAGACGCCCTCGCGATCGGCTTGAATCTGGATCAGGTTCTGCCGGCCCGGGATCAGATCCTGCTTACCCATCAGGCTCGGGACCCAGAACGAGTGGATGACATCGGTGGACTCGAGCTTGATCCGCACCGGTTCTCCAGCCGGAATGTGAATTTCGTTCGCGGTCGTGAACGAGCGCTGGGGATCAGGGTCCTCGTAATTGACCTCCCACCAGAATTGGTGGCCGGTGATCTTGAGAGTGATCCGCCCTTCATGCGTATCGAAGAGCCGCTTCTGCCCGGCATAGCTGAAGGCCGTGAGGGCAACGAGCGTTATCGCGGTCAAGCCCACGAACGTCCCGACCACGATGGTGATGCGCCGTTCCTGCGCGGCGTTGGTAACGAGAGGATCCGGGCGCTCTCCGCGTCGCCTCCAGACCGCCACGGAGAGAAAGATCACGACGAGCGCCCACACCACGGCGCAGACGCCTACGAAAATCCAGAACAGATCGGCAATGGCGCCCGCCTTCGGCCCACGCGGATCCAGGGCCGACTGCCATCCCTGGCAGCCCGCTAAGGCTGTAGCAGCGAAGATGGAGGCAAAGGCTCTGGACCACCGCATTATCAGCGCCTCATTGGGGCATCTCTGCGGATGGCGGGACGATCCCACCTTCGTTCATAGATGCAGGTGAGCGCCGCTGCTCGGCTGGTCCGGAATGCATGTCGTCCATACGTCCCGGAGCCGCGGCCTTCGGCGTGTACCGCCCCATGGACCGTACATACGCGGCAATCTCCCAGATCTGGTCGTCGGGTATCTTGCCACGGAAGGAGGGCATTCCGTTCGGCCGCCCCTCCCGGATGGTCTGCACGATATTCTCGATGTTCCCTCCGTAGATCCACCGGTCGTCCATGAGTGCAGGCCCCGAGCCGCCGCCGCCGTTGAAATGACAGCCATTGCAGTTAAACCAGACGTAGAATTTCTGGCCCTGGCTGATGTGATAGGCGTTGTCCTCGTATTCCTTGCCTTTTCCGGTGTGAATCTCGACTGGTCCAGACGAGCCCGGAGAGATCGCCGACATGGTGATCTTCTCCTCCGTTTCTGTGGCGACCGGATCAGAGCGGAACTGGCGATCCTCGCGCTCACACGCGGCGAGAAGGAGGACTAAGATGGTGAGAGTGCCGGCCCATTTCATCTCACCCGGACCTCCCTGCTTTGCGATCGACCCGAGGAACCCCATACTCGGAGAGGATTGCATCAATCTCGCGGGCGTGACGGCTGAGAGAGTCGTCCACCTCCTGACGAAGCGTCTCGTCCTCCTTCCGGACCGCCATGGAAATGTCCCACACCATCGGGAGTTGCGGTCCATCGAAGAGAGGTTTCACGGGTGTGACCCGAAGCGGCGTGCTCTGCCGGGGCGCGAAATAGCCGGCGAGAGGTCCCCATACGACCGCAACATCAATCTCGCGACCCGCTACCGCGGCAACAATCCTCGCGGGCGGGTTCGGCTCTCGATAATCCCCGTACAGCGTGTACCCGCGAACGTTCTGCACGATACCCCGGCGCGTGAGGGCGTGCGCAGGTGGTGTGTTCCACCCCTCGTCACCAATCAGCTGAACGCCGATGACAACGTCTCTTAGGACGGGATCGTTGAGGGACGCAACCTGCACGCCATCTTCTCGCGTCACGAACGCATAAGTCGAGCGATAATAGGGTCTCGTCGTTCGCACGCTTTCCATGTTGCTCGGAAGACCCGGCACGAGATCGCAGAGGCCTGCGTGAAGAGTCTCCCGCAGGAAGCCACGACGCTGAGCACGCCAAGTATAAGTGAGTGCTGCGCCGAGATCCTTCGCAATCAGGGCGGCAATCTTGTTCTCGAATCCCTCTCCGGCCGCATTCGAAAACGGAAGGTTGTTGGGGTCTGCGCAGACGCGCAATTCCCTGGCCCGGGCGGCGCCTGCGAGAAGCACTGATGCGAGAACGATCAGCGTTGACAGGTCGGCTATGGAACGGCTCCGGAAACTCGAAGATGCAGTGCGCGAGAGACCGGTCCTAGGGAAGCTTGAACACATACAGTGTTCCTCCCTTCGTCGTGACGTTCTTCAGATCCCGCATCGCATTGACGAAGCCCAAAGCCGCAGTTCCGTCGCGTACGTCGAGGTCGCCCGAGACCACGGCACCGGCCCATCCTCCAACACCTGACAGAATGGCGACGTACTGCTTTCCGTCAGGGCCTCGGTAAGTGGTTGGCTGACCGATAATTCCGGAAGAGGTCTTGAACTGCCACAGCACCTCGCCGGTCCGGGCGTGCACCGCTTTGAACCAGCCTTCCATGTTGCCGTAGAAGACGAGATCGCCTGCAGTGACCACGGTGCCACCCCAGACGGGAAACCGCTCGTTGATAGTCCAGACTTCCTTGCCGGCCACGATGTCCCACGCCGAAAGCTCACCCATATGCCCACCGGGTCCGGGTATGGTGCGCACTTCCGCGCCGACATAGGGGGTGCCCGCGATGTAGTTCGCTTCGACGCTCTCCCAGTCCATGCACAGGTTATTGTGAGGAATGTAGAGAAGGCCGGTCTTGTGGGAGAAGGACGAGGGACTCCAGTCCTTCGCGCCCGGTGCTGTCGGGCAGGAGTTGCGGACGACCTGATTCTGGATCGGGTATTTGTCCGACTTGACCTTGATGCGCCCCGTCGTGAGGTCGACGCCTTCGTGGCTGTTCACGGCGTGATAGAAGTTAGCCGATAGGACCTCGCCGGTCGTGCGATCGACGACGTAGACAAGCCCGTTGCGATCCGGGTGGACAAGGACTTTTCGCTGCTGCCCCTTCCAATCAAGGTCAATGAGGATGTTCTCGTTAATGCCATCCCAGTCGTGCAGATCGTGCGGATTCCACTGGTAGAACCAGCGGGCGTCGCCTGTATCGGCATCCCGGGCAAAGATACCGGCGGTCCACTTGTTGTCACCCGGACGCTGATTCGGATTCCACGGTCCGGGATTGGCAGTGCCGTAAAAGATGAGGTTCTGATCCGGATCGTAGGTGATGAAGCCCCAGACTGTGCCGCCGCCCTGCTCCCAGGCATTCGGAGGCCAGGTGGAGACGCCGAGGTCCTGCCCCTTGTCCTGCTCGTAGAATGGCTTGAATGCCGGTCCGATCCTCACGTCCTGATCCGGGCCGGTGCTGTAGGCTTTCCACACGCTTTTCCCAGTCGCGGCGTCGAGAGCTTCGATCCAGCCGCGGACTCCGTATTCGCCCCCGGAAATTCCGACGATCACCTTATCCTTCACGGCAGCGGGCGCCATGGTCATGGTTTCGCCCTTGTTGATCTCGCCGAGCTTGACCTTCCAGAGCTCCTCGCCGGTGTCGGCATTCACGGCAACGACGTGGGCGTCCAGCGTCGTGAAGAAGACCCGGCCATCCGCGTAGGTCGGGCCACGATTGACGGTATCGCAGCAGGCGACGCCCTGCGCCGATGAACTGGGCTTCGGGTTGTATTGCCATTTGAGTGGCGCACCCGGTTGAGTGAGATCGAGTGCGTAGAGGATATTGGGATAGGGCGAGACCACGTACAGCGTGTTCCCGACGACCAGCGGAGCGCTCTCCTGACCGCGATTCACGCCAAGGGAGAACGTGAAGGCGACCTGGAGGTTCTTGACGTTTTCGGTGTTGATTTCCGCGAGATCGCTGTAGCGGGTTCCCGCGTAGTTCCTGGTCGGCATCGTCCATTGGCCATCCTCGGGCTGGGTCGCGAAGGCCGGCGCGGTTGGCTGGGGCGATTGCTGGGCGTAGGCAAGGGGAAGAAGTGCGAGCCAGACGACGGCACCGATAAGAGGGAGGCGGGTGGCGCGCTCAAAGCTCACGATGACCCTCCTTACGCGGATACATGCAGCGGCAGTCTGCTACGGCACGACTCAACGACTACCGATCCAGCTTAGTTCCTGGACTGCGACCCCGGTGCCGCGGGTCTCGGGCCCTGCCGAAGGCACAACCCGCTTTGCGAGCCGGAGGGGAGAGACGCCCTGCCCTTTCTACCGTCTCACCGTCCTTGCGAGCCGCAGGCGAAGCAATCCTCCCGTCGACGGATGCGCTCCTGGATGGCTTCCCTCCGTTTGCAATGACGGTGAGGGTGTGAGGGCATGAGGAGCGCGGCCGGAACTGGTGTGACGCCGAACCCACTTCCGTCCTTGCGAGCCGAAGGCGAAGCAATCCAGGCTGGACCTGCCAACCAGGATGATTTCACTCTACCCGCAATGACGGAGATATAAGTAGAACACGAGTGCAAGGCCCCGACCTATCACCAGGCACGACTTGCAGGCTGCAGTATCTATGGCGCTGCTACAATCCCCCAGGGAGACCGGCCGACGGGGATCGACTTGATGACGCGACCGTGTTCCAAATCGATGACTGAGGCATCATTGGAGGCGCCGTTCGCTGTGTAGAGACGCTTCTCGTCCGGCGAGAGCGCAAGCTGCCACACGCGTTGGCCGACCAGATACATACGCAGCACCTTGTAGGATTTTGCATCGATCTCCGCAACGCGGTTTGCAGGTCCGAGGGCTACGTAAGCGCGCGTTCCGTCCCGCGTGAGCTGAATACCGACGGCCTGGACGAACTCAGGTGAGATTGAGGGAATCTCGAATGTGATCTTTGCGAGCGCCTCTCGCGCTTGTGCATCGAACACTTCCACGGATCCTCGCAGTTCAGAGGATACCCAGATCTGGCGGTTGTCCGCCGAAACTTGAGCGACCCTGGGACGCGTATCGACGAGGAGGTTATCCAGAACTTCGAGGGTCTCGGCATCGATCACATGCAGCATGCTCGTCGTTTCGGACGTGTTGACGACGATGCGTCCATCGGGGCTGGCACCCATTCCCTCGGGCTCTACTCCCACCTCGATCTCGCCAATGATACGGCGTTCGGGAATTGCAATCACGGAAACCTGATTGTCGTCCTCGTTCGCGACGAACAAACGCTTGCCGTCCGGATGCACCACGAAGAGTTCCGGATCAGGTCCGGAGGGCAAAGAGCCCTCGACCTTCCGTGTCGCAAGATCGATGATGTCGATGCGGTTATCGTCACTGACCGCTGCGAAAAGCTTCTTCTTGTCCTGGCTCAAGCCGATTCCGCGCGGGCGCCTTCCCACCGCAATTGTCCCAACTGTCGCAAGCGTTTCGCCGTCGATGATCGAGATCGTATTGTCCTTCTCGTTCGAGACATAGACCGTTTCGGCCGAACACGGCGAGACAAGGGCTGCGACAATCACCGCAGGGAGCGCCTTGCGCCTGGAGATCATTCGCCACCTCCTTCGAAATCGCCCGATAACGGCCAAGCTTGCCGTAAGTTCCGCGGGATCAGCCTCTTTGGAACTCAGCCTCGGCCGTCACGTTGGCGAAGGTATGTCCGTCGGGGTATCCAATGAGTCTGCGTGAAGACCTCAAAGTATTCGGCGAGCCGGGATTTTATATTTCGGCGATCCTTGCCTCGCTTCTGATCTTCGGCCTGCTGGCGTTTTGTGGCGTCATGGTTCATCAGGTCCAGCTCTGATCACGCCCAACTTCAACGGGTTGCATCAGGATTTCGCAAACTGCGCCGACTCCATCTTGAGGCGGGCAGCACCCTGTGTTATGACTGACTGGTCAGTCATGGAACGGTCGTGCCTCGCAAATCCTCACGGGCCCGTAACCTGGAACAGCGGCAGGACAAGCTTCAGGCCATCCTTGCTGCGGCCTTCGACCTGTTTGTCGAAAAGGGCTTCGCCGATACCCGCCTCGACGAGGTCGCTGCACGAGCCGGCGTCGCCAAGGGGACGATCTATCTCTACGTCCCATCGAAAACGGCTCTTTTCGAGGAACTGATCCACTCCGCAATTTCCACCCCGATCGAAGGGATCGAGGCACAGGTCGCCGCCTCGGACCTTCCGCTGGAAGCCGTGCTGAGGCTGATGTTCCGGCGCATCCGAAAGGAGGTTCTCGAGACAAGTCGTCGGGACATCGTGCGTTTGATCATCAGCGAGGCCGGACGCTTTCCGGAAATCGCCGAGCTCTATCACCGTGAGGTCCTGAGCCGGGGCTTGCGCCTCCTGCGCGGCATCATCGAGCGCGCGGCGGCGCGTGGCGAAATCCGGTCCGACGAGCTCGCCCGCTTCCCTCAACTCATCATCGCGCCATTCGTCGTGGGCCTGCTGTGGACCAGCCTCTTCCAGGATTATGAGCCGCTCGATGTGGAGGGAATGCTCGACGCGCATGTCGATCTCCTCATGCGTGCCCTGAAGACAGCATCGTCATGAAACGGGCCCTTCCCGCTCTCCTCCTGATCGTCATCGTACTGGGTGCCGGAATCTGGTACTTCACTCGCTCGGACACGGCCCCGCCGGGCTATCAGGGATATGTCGAGGGGGACCTCGTCCAGATGGCTCCGGAGGAAGGCGGTCGCATCGACCGGCTCCTCGTCGACGCCGGTGACCAGGTGACCCAAGGCCAGCTGCTGTTCACCCTCGACGCGGCCATGCAGACCGCGCAGGTCGAAGAGGCAAAGGCGCGCCTCAAGCAGATGCAGGCCCAGGCGGAAAACCTGCGCGCCGCCGAACAGAGGCCCGAACAGATCGCCGTGCTCGAGGCGACCCGTGAGCGCGCGCAGGCTGCGCTCGAGTTTTCCCGGGGCGACTTCAACCGCCAACGAACGCTCTTCGACAAAGGGTATTCGTCACAGTCGCGTCTCGACCAGGCTGAGGCCGCCTTCGAACGTGACAAAGCAGCGCTCCAGGAAGCAGAACGCCAGATCGAAGCCGCCCGGCTCTCCGGCCGTTCCGCCGAGATTGCCGCCGCCGAGGCCGCGGTTCATGTCGCAGAGGCGGCCCTCCAGCAGGCCGAGACACGGCTCGCGAAGCGGCGCGTCGTGTCCTCCGTGGCCGCCCGGGTGCAGGACGTCTACTTCCGTCCCGGAGAAGTCGTGAATGCCGGGCAACCCGTGCTCGCTCTCCTCCCGCCCGCCAATCTCAAGTTCCGGTTCTACGTGCCCGAAACGGTGCTCGCGACACTGGTGCTGGGCCAGACCGTGGCGGTTACCTGCGACAGCTGCCCGGCGGATCTGCAGGCTCGGATCACCTTCATCTCGCGCGAGGCGGAGTTTACGCCTCCCGTGATCTTCAGCGAGCAGGAGCGCTCCAAGCTGGTTTTCCGGGCCGAGGCACGCCCGCTCACGGATATTGCGCTGCCGGTCGGGCTTCCGATCAGTGTGGCCCCGGAACCCCGACTAGCCGCGGAGGCAGTCCCGTGAGCGCTGCCCGCCCAGCCGTTGCCGCAACGCCGGAGATCGTCATCGACGTCTCGGGGCTCACCAAATCCTTTGGCGGCCGTACCGTGGTGAAGGACCTCACCATGCAGGTCCGCCGCGGCCTGATCTACGGCTTTCTCGGCCCGAACGGCTCCGGCAAGACAACCACGATCCGTATGCTCTGTGGGCTTCTGACGCCCGATTCCGGACACGGAACCTGCCTCGGCTACGACATCGTGACGGAGGCCGATCGCATCAAGCGGCATGTCGGCTATATGACGCAGCGGTTCTCCCTCTATGCGGATCTCTCGATCCGCGAAAACCTCGAATTCGTGGCGCGCGTATATAACCTCCCGGAGCCCCGGAAGGCTGCACAGGCGGCTATCGATCGCCTGGGCCTGAGCAACCGTGCCGACCAGCTCGCGAGTGAGCTCTCGGGCGGCTGGAAGCAGCGCCTGGCGCTCGGGGCATGCATTCTTCCCGACCCCGACCTTCTCCTCCTCGACGAGCCCACTGCCGGCGTCGACCCGAAAGCACGACGGGAGTTCTGGGACGAGATCCACGCGCTGGCGGCGGAAGGCCTCACGGTTCTCGTCTCCACCCACTACATGGACGAAGCCGAGCGCTGCCACGAGATCGCCTATATCGCCTATGGCCAACTGCTCGCTCAGGGCACGGTCGAAGAAGTTATCGCCAATGCCCATCTCGCAACCTACACGGTAACCGGACCTGATCTCCCGGCCCTCGCGAATATCCTGAAGACTCGCGACGGAGTCGACATGGTCGCTCCGTTTGGTGCCGCGCTCCACGTATCGGGTCGTGATGCACGGAAGCTCGATGAAGCAACGCGCCGATTGCGGGAGGATGGTTCACACGTCTGGCGGGTCGATGAGCCGACCCTCGAGGACGTCTTCATCGATCTCATGAGCCACGCGCGGGATAATTTCGCATGAGTCCGGCGAGTGATGAGGTAGACCGCAGAACCACCGGCCTGCGCGCGTCGCTCGTCCGCATCGGCGCCACCTTCACGAAGGAGCTCATCCAGCTGCGCCGCGATCGCATCACCTTCGCAATGATGATCGCCGTCCCTCTCCTCCAGCTCATCCTCTTCGGCTACGCAATCAACTCCGATCCGCGGCATCTCCCGACAGCGGTCCTGATCCAGGATGACAGCGCCTTTGCACGATCCTTCGTCGCGGCCATGGAGCAGACGGACTATTTTGCGGTCCAGCGCGTCGCACGGACCGAATCGGAGCTTGATGAGCTCATTCTGTCCGGAGACGTGCTCTTTGGCGTGCAACTTCCGGCGCATTTCGGACGCGACCTCGTGCGCGGCGAGAAACCTGCCATCCTCGTCATTGCGGACGCGACCGACCCGACGGCAACCGGCGGCGCAATCTCGGCCTTGCAGGGCCTCGTCAATTCCGTCTTCACGCGCGATCTCTCGGGGCCCACGGCCGGACTGGCTGCTCGCCCTCCTCCCTTCGAACTGCGGATCCACCGACGCTTCAATCCGACCGGGGAGACAAGCCTCAACATCGTGCCGGCGCTCATGGGCACGATCCTGACGTTGACGATGCTGATCTTCACGGCGCTGTCCGTGACCCGGGAGATCGAGCGCGGCACGATGGAAAGCCTTCTCGCGATGCCGATCCGTCCCGTTGAAATCATGCTCGGCAAGATCGCGCCCTATCTCGCAGTCGGCGGGCTGCAGATGGCCATCATTCTCGGAGCGGCGCGCCTGCTCTTCGGCGTGCCGGTGATCGGCAGCCTGCTGCTCCTCGTTGCGCTCACGCTCCTGTTCATCCTCGCAAATCTTTCGGTCGGTTACACCTTCTCGACGATTGCCTCGAACCAGCTGCAGGCGATGCAGATGTCGTTCTTCTTCTTTCTGCCGAGCATCTTGCTTTCGGGGTTCATGTTCCCGTTCCGGGGCATGCCCGACTGGGCGCAGATGTTCGGGGAGATCCTCCCCCTCACTCACTATCTCCGGATCGTCCGCGGCATCATGCTGAAGGGTGCGGAGTTTTCGGACATGCAGGCCGATGTGCTGGCTCTCGCCGCCTTCACGCTCGTCGCGATGGGCGTGGCAGTCGCGCGATTCCGGCAAACCCTGGATTGAGACGAGCTGTCCCGGCTTGCCGAGCCGGGATCAGCGATTGTGCAGCCTCGACCTCACGCGAGACGTCCCCGGGCCGCAACCGGAATGTCACCGACGAGCCTGTCGCCGCGCACCGTCACGAGCCGGTCGACCATGTTGACGACAACGCAGACATGGTTCGGCACGATCCGCACGACATCACCGACCTTGGGACGATCGTTGCACTTGGCGAGATCGAGAAAGCCGTGCTCTTCCGCGAAACGCGCGATCCTCGCCTCGGGGTGTTCGAGAATGAACCCATGCCCGTCGAGCCCGCCGATATCGCTCGTCAACGTCTTCGACCCGGCATCGAGAATGCCGCGCTCGGGTGCCGCACGGCTCACGACCGTCGAATAGACCAGAAGCGCACAATCCTCGAGACTCGCAACTCCAGCCGCCATCTGCATCCTGTCGTTGAAGATCGACGTTCCGGCACGGTGCTCCGTCGCGCCCTTCAGCTTGCCGACATTCACGAGGTTCGGAGTGCCGCCGGTGGACACGATGCGGGCCTCGAGGCCGGCATCGGTTAACCCGGCAGTCGCTATGTCGAGGAAGGTCTGCGTCGCCGGCCAGCCGTCCTCGGGTGGGTACATCAGGAAACCCGCGAAACGCAGGCCGGGCGACCCGGCGATCTGACGCGCGAGTTCCACCGCCTCGCCCGGCGTCTCCACGCCCGCCCGCTTGCGGCCTGTATCGCATTCGACGACCACGTCGAGCGGACGCTCTGCCATGGCGGCGGCTTTCGGTAGGCCCGCGACCGTCACCGGGTTGTCCGCAGCCACCGTCATGGACACGCGGCGCATGAGGGAGGCGAGGCGACCGAGCTTTTCCTCGCCCAGAATGTTGTAGCTGATGAGGATGTCATCGAGGCCGCCGTCGGCCATCACCTCGGCCTCGCCGAGCTTCTGGCATGTGATTCCGCGCGCGCCGGCGTCACGCTGCCAGCGCGCTAGTTCCGGAGACTTGTGGGTCTTGATGTGCGGCCGGTTCGCGATTCCGGCCGCATCGCAGATGGCCTGCGTGCGCGCAATATTGGCTTCGACCTTGTCGAGGTCGATGACGACGGCAGGCGTGCCATAGATGCGGGCTATCTCTTCGGCGAGCGGTGTCATCAGGGGTCCATCGTTTGACTGACGGTGGGCGTAGAGCCCGGATCCATGGGAAAGGGGTATCGTTCCCGGCCTTCTGCGGCAACCAAAGGCAGGAGACGGTCACTCGGGATCAGTCGACGATCCGCATCACGGCCTCGATTTCCACGCTCATGCCGTTTGGCAGCGAGCCCATGCCCACGGCGGACCGGGCGTGGCGTCCCCGCTCGCCGAGTACAGCGACGAACAGATCGGAGCAACCATTGATCACATTCGGCTGGTCCCCGAAGTCCGGCATTGCATTCACCATGCCGAGCACCTTCAGGACCTCGACCCGGTCGAGACTGCCTGCTGCCATCTGGGCGGCCGCAAGAAGGCCGAGCCCGATGATGCGAGCATGCTGGTACGCCTCTTCCACCGAGACGTCCCGCCCGACCTTGCCGGTGTGATAGGAGCCGTCCGGTTTGCGCGGACCCTGGCCCGACAGATAGATCACCCTTCCATCGACCTTGAACGGGACGTAGTTCGCCACGGGTGTCGCGAGGGTGGGAAGTTCCAGCCCGAGTTCCTTGAGTCTCGCCTCCGCGCCCATGCCACTGTCTCCTTCGGGATGTTGCGTTCGTTCCGCCATCTATGGCCCATCTCGCGATCGGGTGACAGTCCTGGACCCGTGCGCCCCCGCTCGCCTGAGCGTCCTTCGAAAGCTCCTCGGCGAGGCCACTCTCGGCACCGAACGCGAAGGGAATTCGTCGAGGCTTGGCGCGTTGGCGAACTGGCATATTGTCGGGAATGGTGGGTAGCGAATGGTCGTCTTGACCGGGAGTGGCATCCGGCTGTCCGGAGACTCCGCCGCACCTCACCGGCCCCGGAGGGCAGGAGAATGAAGGGCGCAGCATGCAAGCGACACGGGTTCTGCTCGAGCTTACCGGAAACGTCGTGCTGCTCCTTTGGGGGCTGCATATGGTTCAGTCCGGCCTGACGCGAGCCTTTGGCGCCGATCTGCGAGGCATTCTCAATGCCGGGCTGCGGAACCGCTGGGCAGCGTTCCTCGCAGGTCTCGGTGTCACCATGCTCCTGCAGAGCAGCACCGCGACCGGCCTTATGGTTGCCGGTTTCACCGCGACCGGCATCGTCGCCCTGGCTCCGGCCCTCGCCGTGATGCTCGGCGCGAATGTCGGGTCGACGCTCATCGTCCAGCTCCTGGCATTCGATGTGACCCACATCGCTCCCGTGCTGCTGCTGGCAGGCTTCATAGCGTTTCGGCGCGGTGGAAAGACCCGCTCCCGTGATCTGGGACGGGTCAGCATCGGTCTCGGGCTGATGCTGATGGCGTTGCATCTGCTCCTCGCCACTCTCGAGCCCGCCGAGACGGCGCCGGCGCTCCGCGAGCTGTTCGGCATCCTGACGGCGGACCCGATCATTGCCGTGCTCCTGGCAGCTTTGCTTTCGTGGGCGGCGCATTCCAGCGTCGCCGCCGTACTGTTGATCGCATCACTGGCCGGTGGGCACGTCATAACGCCGGAGGCGTCCGTCGCCATGGTGGCGGGCGCCAATCTGGGCAGCGCGATCAACCCGCTCGTCGAGGGGCCGAGCGGCAATCCGGCAGCGCGGCGCCTGCCGGTCGGCAATCTGCTGAACCGGGTGGTCGGTTGCATTCTGGTCGTGGCGCTCCTCAACCCGATCACGGCAGGCCTCGAGCGGATCTCGCCCGACGCCGGCCGGCTCACCGCCAACTTCCACTTGGCGTTCAACCTCGGGCTTGCAGCGTTGTTCATCGGACCGCTGCCTTGGGTGGCGCGCCTGCTGGTTCGCGTCTTCCCGGAACAGGTGACGATCGCCGACCCGGCAGCTCCCCAGTACCTCGACCGGGCTGCGCTCAGGGTTCCCAACGTCGCCATCGCCAATGCCGCCCGTGAGGCGCTGCGCATGGCCGATACCGTCGACGTGATGCTGCGTGGCGCCCTGGACGTATTCCGCACGGATGACCGCAAGCTCGTTCACGAGATCCGACGCATGGACGACGTACTCGACCGTCTGCACGACGCCATCAAGCGATATCTGACCCAGATCAGCTTGGAGGACCTCGACGAGAAAGACTCGCGCCGCATTTCCGAGGTCCTGACCTTCACGATCAATCTGGAGCATGTCGGAGACATCATCGACAAGAACCTCATGGAAGAGGCGGGAAAGAAGATCCGGCGCAAGCTCCGATTCTCGAATGAGGGGGCAGCCGAGATCACTGTTATCCTGGAGCGTCTCAGCGAGACACAACGGCTCGCCGCCGCCGTCTTCGTGTCCGGCGACATCCGCTCGGCGCGTCTGCTCATCAAGGAGAAGGAGGTCATTCGCGATCTGGAGACGCAGGCGACCGAGGCGCATTTCGCCCGCATGCGTTCCGGGCTGACGGAGAGCGTCGAGACCAGCGCGCTGCATATCGATATCTTGCGCGACCTGCGCCGGATCAACGCTCACCTGGTGGCTGCCGCCTATCCCGTCCTCGACCGGTCCGGCGAGCTCCTCCCCAGTCGCTTGAAAGAGGACGAAACGCCCCTGCGATGATCCGAGGTCCGGAACATTCCTGCCAACACCCGGTAAATGAGGACAGAAGCTCGCACGCGCCGTGAGAATTGAGTTCGCCATGTCGAGGCGGCCTGAAAAGCCTGCAGGGTAAGGAGAGGCTCGCGATTTCGACTGGGTGGCAGATTTTCGGTGCTGAGGTACGGCGCAGACCCATGCAGGCTCCGCAAATCACATGGTGATGTCAGTACCTCGAGCGGCGCGCTTCAGAACAGAGCGAACCGGGCAAGCTGAGCCGCCGCCACGGCTGCTATCCCGCATGTGAAAGCCAGAGCAGTGACCGCGAAGAGTCTGATTGCTGATCGAGGATCCATGGGCCACCGGGAGAGGGAAATCGGTCTGCCCGTGTCTACTCGCGAGGCCCGATTCGGTTCTGCCGCCGAGGTGTCATTCACAGGCAAGCCGGATGGCACGGTACATGGGCCGTTACCCACTTCGATCGAATTGTCGCTGACGAATTGGTGCTGACGAGCGCCCTGCCCGGAGCGAGCGGGCGCAGACGGTCGTCCGCCAGGATGCCCCAGCCCGGACGGAGCCGGCCGGAATTCGTTCCCTGATCGGGGGAGCATCCGCCCGAGATAGTGCCGACCCGCACGAGGTTCGCGGCTCGAGTTCGCACGCTTCCGGAACCGCACGTGGTCTTTGCAATTCACCCGCTGACTGCAGATCCGAACTCTGATGGTTTCAGTCCGCGAGGTGCGCGAATGGACATCATTTCAACACGGCTGATGATCGCAGCAATTCTCTACGGGGTGGCTTGCGCCCTCCCCTTCGGCGCTGGAACGGTGGCCGTGCTTGCGACACCGGGCCTTGCCCAGATGGCTTCGGCCCTGTTGCCCTACATTGCTGCGGAGAGCCTCGTCATTGGGGCCGCCCTCGCATGGCATGTCGCCCCGTCACTGCAATCCAAGGGCGAAAAACGCCGGCAATGATGGCCTCGTCTGGATCGCGACGGTCTCAGCCATGTCGAGGTTCGGTTTCATGCGTATCCCATGGCGCGACATCGGTCGTGGGCGCGAATGCAACGCTCACGGATTGCAGGTCGGCGCCACGCCGGTTCCGGTCACCCTAACCGCAAGAGCTCCTTGGAACGGGAAGAGGAGACCTCACATTGGGAATGGGGGGAGGAGATCCGTCGTTCCAGATGAGCGAGGATTCAGAGGGATGTAAGGAGAGGAGCTGAGCGTGCCCGCCTGCAGTTCAGGTGGATGTGCTCGTTCGGCCATTCATGTACGATCGGTTTCAGGTCGGCCCGGACCCGGCCTCATTCTGGTCGCGGCTCCCGGACTTGGCACCAGCCAGGAATCTGGGGTTCGGCTCAATCCTTTGTTGCACCAACCGATTGACAATAGATATAGCTAAGCTTCGGAGGGCAACTGTGGCGCGTTATTATTTCCACCTGATCAGCTGGAACGATTCCATCCTCGACGAGGAGGGCCTCGAGTTAGCCGATTTGGCCGAGGCACGCGTCGAGGTTCTGAACGCGATCGAGGAATTGCGGCACGAAAACCCCGTGGCGGCTACCGGTTGGGCAGGCTGGAGGCTAGACGTCACCGACGCCGCCGGAGTCGTCGTCCTGTCGATCAGCCTTGATGACCCGGACTGATTCTGGCTTCTGCTGCCGTTTGGAGGCCTGCCTCACGTTGAGTCGCCCCAGCATCTTGCGGGTGTGCTCCCGGACATGAGGGCCACCGTCAGACGAGGCGGTGTAAGGATCGCTGTCCATGGCTCGCCCCTCTCGGTGATCGGCGCCCAACTGGCGCTGTTCGAGCGTATATCTCAACATTTCGTAAAATCCGCGTAAAATCCCTGCTGTGCGCCTGCAGCAGGACCTCCGGCCTTCAGTTGATCCGATCTCGCGAAAATGCCGGTGTCCCCCGGATTGCAGCCCGAGTATCACCGAGACTGTCCTCTCCTGTCTGTGAACCACTTCACCTGCCGTCGTGCATTGCCGATAGTGGGTCGGCGAGTGTGAAGCTCGCGCGGGTCGTGCCGACCTCTTCGTCAATCTTGAGGAAAAAGTGCGCGCGATACCTTAACCTGCCGTTAAGGATATAGTGGCCCTTTATCCGGGTCGGGCTGTTCGATCGCAGGTTAGCCGGGAATGGGACCAGCCTCCGCCCCACGGCGGTGGTCAGGAACTTGCCGGCGCCAGACCCCAATCCTTCACCAGCCAGAAAGGTCGCGAGCCTTGAGCAACACTGCTCTCATCGTGGCCGGTATCGTAGCCGGTCTCGCCACCCTCGTAGGGCTCTGGTTCGTGAGCCCCATTTTCTGTCTTCTCTGCGCGCCTCTCGTCGCCAGCTTCGTCATAGGATTGGCGGCGATGGTCGGAAGCTGGCCGCCCAAGCGCTCACGACGGCATGGACTGGCCGGCTACTCGCCTGTCAAGCTGCAATAATCCTGCCTCAGGGGCAGATATAGCCCTGGCGTCCATCCGAACCGCATCTCGCCCCGTTGGGGAGGATGACACCGCCGGAGCCGTCGGGACTCACATGCGCCCCGTTGGGCAACGTGAACCCGCCATCGGCATCCGCCACCACGATGGTTCCGTCCGGCAGGGTGAAGTTGCCGGCCCCGTCATAAGTGATCCGTTTGGGTCCGGACGAGGGTGCCGCTTGCGGCGTCGCGTTCGCGATCCGCCCCTGCTGGGCCGGTGCGACACAGCCCGAAACGGCCAGTGCGCCAATGAGAGCCAACGAGAGACGTCGCATCACCCCCTCCACAGCGTTGTTCGAGTCCGGCACAGACGGCACCCATGACCGCGAACGATCGGTTGCTCTTCTGGTTCCAGGACACTCGAAGTGGCTGAAAAGCCATCGCGTGTCGCCAGGCCGCGGAAGAGACCGTTCGCGCTTTCTCGAGCGAACTCCTGAAGGCTAACGGAAACGCCTCCCGGTGGCTGTATCCTCCGAGCCACAGCACCCACATCTCGGGCGCGGGGTGATGACGATCGACGAAGGATCGGGCGTGAGCGCCTCGAACCCGGGACCTACCCGTGCATGAGTGTCACTCCGTAGGCTGCTTGCCGAACTCCGAGATGCCGCCGCGAGAGGCGGACCACTTTGCTGGCTCGTGAAGGAAACTTTCCACTTCGCGGAGCACGCCAGGATCGAAATGGGTGCTCTCCCTCGCAGCGGCCAGAACGTCCCACCAGGTCGCGAGATGGTGCAGCTGCACGTTGAGTTCCTTCATGAGCTCGCGGCTGTTCGGGAAGATGTCGTAGTAGAAGAGTACGAAGCAGTGATCGACCTGGGCTCCGGCCTTCCTGAGCGCCTGACAGAAATTCACCTTGCTCCGGCCGTCGGTCGCCAGATCCTCCACGAGCAGAGTACGGGCATTGGCCACGACATCGCCCTCGATCTGGGCGTTGCGGCCGAACCCCTTCGCCTTCTTGCGGATGTACTGCATCGGCAGGGCAAGCTTGTCGGCAATCCAGGCCGCAAAGGGAATCCCGGCCGTCTCTCCGCCAGCGATGATGTCGATCGACTCGTAGCCGACGTCCCGAACGATCGTCGTCGCGGAGAAATCCATCAGCGCGGAACGCAGCCTTGGATACGAGATGATCTTCCGGCAATCGACGTAGACGGGGCTGGCCCAGCCGGAAGTGAAGATGAAGGGCTGGTCGGCGTTGAAATGCACCGCCTGGATTTCGAGGAGCATGCGCGCGGTCTGACGGGCAATGGCATCCCGGTCCGTAGGAAGGCTGAACGTGCTCATGAATTTTCCTCTTCGTGCTCAGGCCATCAGGGGCCGCGCACACCAAAGCGCCGCCGGACCCGATCCGACGGCGTTCGAAGTCTCACTTTGGCGCGACCGGGCGCTTATGCGCCCCTGGCCTGGGCCCAGTCAACCATCTCGCCGTCGAACAGGGGGACGATCTCCCCCTCGGATTCGACCCTCACGCGCTCGGCGAGGAAAGTCGAGGCCTCGACGAAGGTTACTTTCTCCTCGTTCGGAGGCAAACCGTAGAAGGCCGGACCGTTGAGCGAGGCAAAAGCCTCGAACCGGTCGAGCGCGCCCTCCTCCGCAAAGACCTTCAGATAAGCCTGGAGGGCTACGGGCGCACTGAACACTCCCGCGCATCCACAGGCGGCCTCCTTGAGGTGCTGGAGGTGCGGCGCCGTGTCGGTCCCCAGAAAGAAGCTCGCCTCCCCGCTGGTCGCTGCAGCACGCAATGCGAGACGATGCTCCTCCCGTTTCAGGACCGGAAGGCAATACATGTGCGGGCGAAGCCCACCCTGGAAGATGGCATTCCGGTTATAGAGCAGGTGCTGCGGCGTGATCGTTGCTCCCATCCGGCCGCGATAGGATCGCACGACCTGCACGCCCTGCTTTGTCGTGATGTGCTCCATGACGACCTTGAGGCCCGGGAACCGTTCCATGACCGGGATCAGGACCTCGTCGATGAAGCCCTTCTCGCGATCGAAGATATCGACCTCGGCGCGGGTGATCTCACCATGTGTCAGCAAAGGAATCCCATGCTCGGCCATGGCCTCGAGCACGGGGTAGATCTTCTCGATCGCGGTTACGCCGTGCTGGGAATTCGTCGTCGCATGGGCGGGATAGAGCTTCGCCGCCGTGAAGACCCCGCCTGCATGGCCCCTTACGAGATCGGACGGATCGGTATCGTCCGTGAGGTAGCAGGTCATCAAGGGCGTGAAGGCCACACCTGTCGGCACCGCGCTCATGATCCTGTCACGGTATGACGCAGCCGTGGCGGCATTCGTGACGGGGGGCGTCAGGTTGGGCATGACGATGGCGCGCCCGAACACCCGCGCCGTGAAAGGCACGACCTGCTGCAGCACCGCGCCGTCCCGAAAATGAACGTGCCAGTCGTCCGGCCGGCGGATGGTAATCGATCGCATATTACAGTTCCTCGGATACGACGGCGTACATGAGTTCGACTCCCTTCATGAAGTCGTCGATCTCCATCGCTTCGGCGGGATTGTGAGAGCCGTTGGCGTTGCGGACGAAGATCATGCCTGAGCGCACTCCCTCGTTGGCGAAGACCGCCGCATCGTGCCCGGCCCCGCTCGGCACCAACTCGGCCGGCGCTCCGACGCGGGCTGCCGCGTTCACGAGGCGGCGGATCATGCCCTCGTCCATGCGCGCCGGCTCCGTGTAGACGCGGTGGTCGAACTCGAAAGTGACCCCGCGCTGGGCCGCGACGGCGCGGCACTCGGACCGGAACAGCTCGTAGAATGCTTCCAGCGTGTCGTGGCTCTGGCTGCGCACCTCGAAGCTGAAATCAACCTCGCCCGGAATGCGGCTGAGGGCATGCTCTTCGGGATGGGTGCCGACGATGCCGGTCGTGACCACGAGATCGAGGCCCCGCTCGAGCAGCACGCGCCAATGCTCGTCAAGGCGCATGATCAGGTCGGAGAGGGCGAAGACCGCATCCTTGCGCAACCACCGCGGAATGGCGCCTGAATGTCCCGCTTCGCCTCGGCACGTAATCTTCCGATGCCGAATGTTCCCTCGAATTCCCGTCACGATCGCCGTCGCGAGGTTGCGGGCGACCATGACCGGCCCCTGCTCGATATGCAGTTCGAGATATCCTGAGGCCGCGGCAGGATCGAAGAGGCGCTCGCGGGCTGCGATTCGCTCTACCGGGATCCCGGTGCTCTCCATCGCGGCCCGGAGCGTCCGTCCCTTGCCTCGGCACTTCGCGTCCAGATCTTCCGCGCTCAACAGTCCGAACAGGGCGCGCGATCCGATATTCGCCCGACCATAGAAGGCGCTTTCCTCCGCCCGGAGGCAGATCCCGCGCACCGGAGTCGGCGGGCGGAGCCCTTCCCGACGGAGGCGGATCAGACAGAGGAGAGCCGCGATGATGCCGGCCGCCCCGTCGAAATTGCCTCCCTGCGGCACGGAATCGGCATGCGACCCCAGATAGAGAGCCGACTTCGAGCCATCATCGCCCGGCAGGGATATGATGAGGTTGGCGACGGTATCGAACGACGTATGCAGGCCGTGTGCCTCGGCCGTCGCACGAAACAGCTCGATCGCGTAGTTCTCGCCTTCGGCAAAACACTCCCGGGTGATCCCGACACCATCACTGGTCGCCTGGGCGAGGTCGTTGAAGAGCTGGACGGCAATCTCCCGCAGGCTCTGCTGATCCTCCACGACCCGCGCCAACGCCACCGTCATGGCACCACCTCCAGTTCGTCGACGATCATGTTGGTGTCGACCATCGCTCCTGTGAGATCCGCCACACGGGCAATGCCTTTGCGATCGCAATACGCCGCGAGCCCGTCGATCACATCGACCATCGCCTTCGGGCGAAGGAAGGTTGCCGTGCCGACCTGCACGGCGGTCGCACCGGCCAGCAGGTATTCCACGGCATCATGCGCCGTCGAAATGCCACCACACCCGATAACGGGGATATTGACGGCTCTGGCACATTGATACGTCATGCGGACCACGATCGGTTTCACGGCCGAGCCGGAAAGGCCGCCCATGATGTTGCCGAGCCTCGGCCGGAACGTCTCCACGTCGATCGACATCGCGAGGATCGTGTTGGCGACGACAAGAGCATCGGCGCCTGCGCTCTCGGCGGCCCGGGCAATGGCAGCGATATCGCTCGTATTCGGCGTCAGCTTGACCCATAGCGGCAGCTTCGTGGCCCGCCGCAACCTGCGCACCACTGTTTCCGTCGACCGGACATTCATCGCGAAGGCCTTGCCGTCCTCCTCGATATTCGGGCACGAGATATTCGCCTCGATCGCGTCCACGCCCGGATGATCGACCTGCTCGGCAAGGTCGGCGAACGAGGCGGCAGTCGGAGCGGAGATGCTCACGACGAGTGGAGGCCTGAACCGCGTGTAGAACGGCAGCATCTTCTCGATGAAATGATCGCTGCCCTTCGATGGAATACCGATCGAGTTCAGCATCCCACCCTCGACCTCTGCGACCCGGGGCGTCGGATTTCCGCCTCGAAGCTCGGCTGTGATTGTCTTGGTGACCATGGCGCCGAGCCGGTCGAAAGGCACGATCGGCGCAAGGCCGTCCGCGAAGGTGCCGGAGGCCGGCATCACCGGGTTGGCCAGGGTGAGTCCCCCGATCCTGACGCTCAGATCCGCCATGACAGAAGCTCCTGACGATCGACAACTCCGGAGCGTACCGCGAAAGGAGCCGCCTGCGGGGGCAATCCGGTCGTGCCGCCCGCACCTACCATGACAGAGGCTCCTGGAGATCGAAAACGGGGCCCTCCCAGCAAACCCTCCGGCTCACGGTGGCATTCCCGGATTTGAAGGTGCGCACGCAGCAGAAGCACATGCCGAGGCCACAGGCCATCTGCTGCTCCATGGCGACCTGCCCGGGAATACCGAGCTCCCGTCCGAGCCGCTGCATGAGCAGCATAAGCCGATTGGAGCCACAGGTGAAAAATGCATCCGCTCGGCCGTCTTCGGCAAGCCTGCGCAGCATCGCCTCGACGTTGGCTGGCGCGCTCGTTCCGTCGCTGTCGAGGACGACCTCGACCTGCGCGCCGGAATCCCTGAACCGCTCGACGGACATCACCCGGGCCGGGTTACGAGCGCTGAGGACCGCCGTCACGGTCACGCCACGCGAAGCTGCCGTCTCCGCCAGCGGGGCGAGTGTGGCCAGACCGACGCCGCGTCCCAGGACCACGATGTTCCTCCAGTCCTCCGCGAGCCTGAAGCCGATGCCGAGAGGACCGAGAATGCGAACGTCCTGCCCGGTCACGAGAGTCGCCAGACCGCGGGTCCCGGCCCCGGTCACCTTGTAGAGAAACTCGACCGTCCCGCTCTGCGGGTCGGCCTTGTAGGTGCTCATCGGGCGACGGAAGAAAGGCTTGTCGCTCTCGGTCGAAGGGCATTCGATGTTGAAGAACTGCCCTGCGAGGGAACGTGGAGCCGGATCCGGAGCGTCGAGGATCAGGTGCTTGTACTCGCTGTTCACCCATTCGTGGGAGAGAACCCGCGCCACCACGTCGTCCGCATTTCTCTCGAGTGCGGACGGGACCTGGATGCAGGTATCGAGAAGAGCTTCCATGGCGATAACCGGCTCAGCGAATGAGGCCGAGGATGGCGGTCGAAATCTGCGGCACGTAGGTGATCAGAAGAAGGACGGCGATATTGGTCGCAATGAACGGCCAGATGCCTCCGATGATCACCTCGACGGGCCGCTTGAGGGTCGACGACGCCACGAACAGATCGAGCCCGAATGGCGGCGTGATCATCCCGATGCAGATATTGAGGCAGACGACGAGGCCGAAATGCACGGGGTCGATACCGAGCGACATCGCGACGGGAAAGAATGTCGGGACGAGAACGAGCAGGATCGAGTTCGGATCGATGAACATGCCCGCGATCAGAAGGATCACGTTCACAAGCAGGAGGAACGTGATCCAGTTCACGTTCCACTGGGTAAAGAGCTGTGTGAAATAGCTGGGTACCTGCGCGAGCGTGATGAAATAGGACAGAAGCGATCCCATCGCGAGGAGAATGAAGATCACGACGACCGTGATTGCGGAGCTCTCGGCAACCTCCATCAAGGCTCTCAGGCCGAAGGAGCGATAGATCAGGACTTCGACGAAGAGAGCGTAGACTACGGCAACGGCGGCAGCCTCGGTTGCCGTGAACACTCCGCTGTAGATTCCGCCGAGAATGACAACCGGCAGGCCAAGTGCAACCAGGCCATCCCGCAGGGCCAGCAAACGCTCGCTTCGGCTCGCCTTGGGTGAAGCTCCGGCGCCACTGCGCACCGTAACCACCTGCACCAGGATCATGAATCCGATGCCGAGCACGATCCCGACCACGAGCCCTGCTGCAAACAGGTCCGCAATCGACGTTCCGGTGAGCCAGCCATAGATGATCAGAGTGATGCTCGGCGGGATCAGGAGGGCGCACTCGGCGCTCGAGGCGATCAGGCCAAGCGAGAATTTTTCCGAATACCGGGCTCGCACGAGTTCCGGATGAAGGAGACGGCCAAGGGCGGCGACGGTTGCGGGGGCAGAACCGCAGACCGAACCGAAGGCCATGCAGGACACAACCGTCGTATGGCCGATCCCGCCGCGCAGGTGCCCCAGGTTGGTCTTCACGAGATCCGTGAGGCGCTTGGCGATCGTGCCGCGCGCCATGATGTCGGCAGCGAATACGAAGAACGGGATTGCGAGCAGCGTCGAGACGTTCACGCCGCTCAGCAGCTTCTGGGCAATGACGATGGGCGGAATTGTCGGGTAGAACAGGAGCCAGGCCAGGATGCTGGGCACACCCATGACGAGGAACATCTCGAAGCCGCAGACCAGCAGAACGGCGGCGAGAAGGCAAAGGAAAAGCACGGTCACCGACGCCACCCGGATGCGAATGGGACCAGAATCCGGACATTGCCCGGCGCTTCAGTAGCTTTGCATTGGGGTGTTGATGATCTCGACATGAGCAGTTCGATTGAGAGCCGCGAGCCGAACCCGGAATTTCGCCGGTCGGATCCTGGGTGCCGCAGCACTAATGTTCGGAGACGACGTCGCGGACCTGAAAGCGATCCTGAGCACCCACGAGCTCGAGCAGATACCGCAACGCGAGAAGAGCAAAACCGATCGGAAGCGGCGCATAGAGGGCGAGCATGGAAATATCCAGCGTCGGGCTGATCTGTCCGCTGTTGTAAATGAAGACGGCAAGGTCGAAGCTGATCTTCGTCAAGAAGGCACAGACGAGGAGCCCCGTCACGTTGATCGCCGCGTGAACGAATCGGGCCGCTCCGGCGCCCAGCTTGTCGAGAATAGCGGTCATTGCGATATGCCGCCGACGCTCGAGCGCAAGCCCGAGACCGATGAACACCAGCCAAGCGAGCGCAAAGAGGGTCGCCTCCTCGATCCATGCCAGATCCGATGCGTGGCTCGGGCTGATCTCCCGCACGGCGACATTGGTGAAGAACAAGAGCGACATGACCAGCATCACGATGGCCAGCAGCGCCCGCTCGGCTGCCCGAATGATCCTCATCACGATATCAAGCATGGCACAGGCCCCCTGCAACGATCGGAGCGGAGGGCGTGTCATCCCATCGAGGATGACACGCTCCACCATGTCCGGCCCTACGCGCCGATGCGCTTGAGCTCGGACTTGTACAGGTCGAGAACCTTCTTGCCCTCTGCGCCGGCACGCTGCAGATAGGCGGCTTCTGCCGACGGGCCCATTTTTTCACGCCAAGCCTCGCGCTCGGCATCGGTCAGGGTGCGCAGCTCGACTTTGCCGGCGGCCTTGATCTGCTCCAGAGCCTTGCTCATCGCCTCCTGCTTCATGGCTTCGACTTCGGGGCGGACCTGAATGAACGCATCGGTAATGACCTTCCGATGCCCCTCCGGGAGAGCGTTCCACCAGGCAGGATTGAAGAGGACCACGTCCTCCATGGCGCCGTGGTTCGAGACGACGAGGTTCTTCTGCACCTCGTGGAACTTCATCGTCGTGATCGTGTCGAGAGGATTTTCCTGGCCATCGATCACGCCCGTCTGAAGGGCGGTATAGAGTTCCCCGAACGGAATGACGAGCGCGCTCGCACCCACGGCGCTGAACTGATCGATCAGGATCTTCGAGTCCATCACACGGAACTTCTGACCCTGGAAGCTCTCGATCGACGTCAGATCCTTATTGGACGTGATGCTCTTGCGACCGTTCGGCCAGAGAGCGATCGCGACGAGGCCCCGCGACTTGAAGGAGTCGAGAATGGCCTGCCCGAAGGCGCCGGTGCGCAGTTCGTTCGCTTTTGCGGCGCTGTCCGGAAGCAGGAAGGGTATGTCAAAGACGGACACGACGGGATTGAAGCCGCCGAGGAACGCCGCCGGCATCACGGTGCATTCCATCGCGCCGAACTGCGTTCCCTCGATCATCTGGCGGGCGGGACCGAGCTGCGAGTTCGGAAAAAGCTGAAACTCGACCTCGCCTTTCGTGCCCTCTCGAACGATCGCCGCGACCTTCTCGAGGCCTCTATGACGGGGCTGCGTCGGGCTTTCGAGATGTCCGATCTTGGCAGTGTATTTGGCCGCTCCCTGGGCAAAAGGACTGCCCGGGATCATGGTCGCGGCGGCCAAGCCGCCAGCAACCTTGAGGAATATTCGACGGGACGTCATGGCACTGGAACTCCGGCGGCGGAAAGTCTCAATTTTGAGACTGTTCCAAAACGGTTATTGGTTGTCAACGCTACTGTCCAAGTGGCTAGGTCGGCGTACGAGCGAGAATGGATCTCAGAATATCCGCCGCATGCTGGCCCTTGTGAGCACGCTCCCATTGGCGCGAAATCGTTTCCTTGAAAAGCCTCACGGCCTCTGACGCTGACGTGACCATTGCGATTCCGGCCGAGATGTTCGGCTGGTCGCCCAGGCGGTATGGGCTCAGGGTGACCGATGTGCCCTGGTCTCGCTCGAATACCTGGAAGGTCTGGCTCGGCGGGGCTTCCTCGACCACACCGATCTGAACCCCGATCGGCTGGCGCTCCACAAGGTCAGCCAGACGCTCCACCTCCTGGCGAGCGGCTCGCCGCCGCTCCTTCACCTCCTGTAGCGACAGGTCGAAACGGCTGATCAACCCGATGCGCAGAAAGCGCTCGATGTCGCTTGCCCCGACAACGCTCACGACAGGGATCTTCCGGCGCGCGGCAGAGGCACGGCGTTCCCGCAGGATCCCCAGGACGGCTTCGATGTGCTCGATCGCCGCACCTCTCTGCTCGTGGTCCTCCGGTGCCGCTTCCAGAAGCATCCTCTTGAGATGCCCCATGTAATCCTCCGACAGGAGGAGAAACGAAATCGGCGAGAAATTGCCGAGAACATGAAAGGATTGTTCCTCGAGCTGCCGCATGCGCTCGAAGAATGAAACTGCGTTGCTGTAATACTCGACGCCTACCCCGAGGAGGGATGGCAGAGAGACGTCAAGCAGTTCCGAAAGCCTCTCGAGCGTCTCGATCTTTACGAGCTCCCCCTTCTCGAGGCGATAAACCGCTGCCCGAGATACGCCGATCGTCTCTGCGATCTGGCCTGCCGTGAGGCCCCTACCCAGGCGGTGCGCCCTCAGGCGCTGGCCGATCTCCTCAAACTGGATACCCATTCCAACTGAAAACCCCTGCCGTCAGTCTCATTTTTGATACACGACGTGCAGGCCGGGGTCTTGTCCTTTTCGCCGCCCGATCAGGAGCGGGCCGAAGTTCCAAACCCGCGAATGTTCGTCCAAAACAGCCTGATGGGCCCACGGAGTGACTGAAGCGCCCTGGAATCGGTTGATGTCGAACGGCGAGGGGTCGAGCTTGCAGATGCCCTGGGTAACCAGATCGGCCAGCATCTCACCGACCAGGCTCTCGAACTTGAAGCCATGGCCGAAGCACGGCGACGCGACCACGATGCTGGGTGCATCCGGCCAGCCGGAGCGTCGGCCCATCCACATCCAGAAACATATGCCGGCACATGAGGGTAGCGAGCCGAGCGTCCAAGCGCGAGCCGACCTGAGGCGGGCACCATAGGAGGCCGCGACGCTGAGAAACGCTTTCGCTGCGCTCATTCGTGCGACTACATGCGGCCTCTGTGATTCCGAATGATCCCGTGCTGCAGGGCCTCCGTGTCGAGGCCGCGGTAGGGAGGTCGGTCGATCGCCAGTCCACCGCCCGGGCCGTAGGAGCGCCCACCACCGGGTCCATAGGACTGGCCGCCACCCGGGCCAATCGACAGGCCGCCACCCGGCCCGTAGGAGAACCCTCCTCCGGGTCCATAGGACCGACCTCCGCCGGGGCCGATCGATTCACAGCCACCGGGACCGTAAGAGCCTTGCACGCAATCCCGCCAGGCCTGCGCGCCGGCCATCGAGGGGATCACAAGCACGGCAAGCATTACGGCCAGGGCGGGTGCGATCCAGAGCATCTCATCCTCCATTATCGCAGCGTCTCGCCCATGTCGTATGGCGCGAAAAGGCGGCAACAATGGCGAAGTCACCCCGGAGCGATGATATCCGATGACAATCGGGCCTCGCAACAGCGTCGCAGCAGAAGTCCCGGACTGCTCACCTTGCTCAGGCGGCGAACGGCAGGTCCCTGTATTGCCAGATGCTCCTGCGACCTTCCTCGCACCGCCTGGCCACTGTGAGCCTGTCCCGGAACCGCCGGCGTGCATCTCGCAGCAACCGCAGCTTTCGTGCCATGGGCTGTGATCCGACACCTCTGTCGTCGACGAGAGCTGCGGCTGCCGAATACAGGTCCGTCATGGCCGTTTCGATGCCGGGATCCCGTTCTATCTGAGACGTCAAGGCGACGAGTTGCAGCCGAAGACGGTGCAGATCGGCATCACCTCCTCCTTCCTCGATTGCGCCGAGAAAAGGCTCGATCTGGTCAAGCATTTCATCTGCGACTTCAGCAAGGGTCGACTGCGTCATGAGCTGTCATCTCCTCCAGACGAGTCGGCGAGAATCTTACGCCGGCAGAGCAAGGCTGCCCCTGTATAGTTAATGATTGGTTAGCGCAGGTCCGTCACAAGTGACGCTGTTCGGTAAGGCACTCGCTCGCTTGCACTGCAGCGTGCTGCGTACCGCTGCGTGGGAGCACGTCCCGGCCTGCAATTATCGTATCCATCAAGGGTGCCCGGATCTCGGCAGCGGGAATCCAGTGCACCGTTCGAGGAGATATGCTCCTGCGACAAAGCCGGGCTGACAACGAGAAGCAAAGGTGATGAGGTGCTCCTTGTGACGAGCGTTGACTCCGGTATGTAACTCCGCTGGACGCTGATGCGACAAAATTGCCGCGAAATGCATCCCCAAACTCGACCGACGCCTCAGGTTCGAGGCCGAGCTTTCCCAAGGAGCCGCGACATGGAAATCCTGATGCCTCCAATGCCGGCCGAGCGCATGCTCATCCGTTCGCAGCCGATGTGCGGATCCTTGCCCGTGGGCCAGGGCTTTCCCGGTGCCTGACCCGGGAGGAGACACGGGATGCGATGCGCCTCATCCTAGCCGGCGAAGTTGAATCCAAGCGACGCGGGGCCTTCCTGATGCTCATGCGCTATCGCGGCGAATCCGTCGAGGAGTTGGCAGGGCTCGTCGAAGCCGCTCGGGACATGGCAGGGCCGCACGGCGACCTGCCGACCCCGTGGCTACAATCACCGGCACGGTTGCGGTCGCGCTGGTGACGCTCGCCCGAACCGCGCCATGGATGAGGCGCAGGCTTTGGCCGAGCGGATGTGGTGCGAGCGCCGGGTGTTGTCAGTGCGGCCAGCCGCGGTTGTTCACGATCCCGGCGGCGAGCGGCTTCGAGATTGCACAACCCTGGAGCCTCGAACTTTCGATCGAGCCCCCGCGTTGGGGAGGCATGGTGCCGGCCATTGTCGATGTTCCCTACAGGTTGCCCGACAAGTATTTTCCAACTCCTGAGCCTCCTGCAACCGTCCCTGAGACGCAGGTGATAGAGCCGATGCTACCGACCGGAAGAGCCCCTGCCCCACCTGAACCGACCGCCCCTGCATGGCTCGCAGGTGGTATCGGAACCGGGCTCGTCGCGCTGAGCGCTCTGATCGTCGCCTTCGTGGTGATGCTGGCGCTTTTGCAACCCACACGCGCTACGCGGAGCAGTACCTGATTCTCGACTTCACCTCGACTATTTCCGCGCCGGCGTCGAAAGAAGCTCACGATTCGCGGAGGGAATGCAGATGACGATGACTCTCTCGGGCTCCTGCCGATGCAGCGCCATTCGCTTCCAAGTCGAGAGTCACACGCCCTATCCTTACCAGCTTTGCTACTGCTCGATCTGCCGCAAGACGGCAGGAGGAGGTGGATTCGCGATCAACCTCGGTGCGGTGGCGAACACTCTTGCCGTCGAAGGTCGTGAAGCGCTCAGCATCTACCGCGCCGAAATAGCAGACGATCAAGGGCACTGCGCGACGAGCGAGGGACAGCGCCACTTCTGCCGGCATTGCGCTGCTGCGTTATGGCTGTTCGATCCGCGCTGGCCCGATCTCGTGCATCCGTTCGCCTCGGCCATCGACAGCGAACTCCCGATCCCGCCCACGCGGGTCCACATGATGCTGGGGTCCCGCGCAGGCTGGGCCGAGCCGGTCATCGGCCCTCATGACCAGTGCTTCGACGAATACCCGGAGCAGTCGATCGAGGAATGGCACAGGACGCGAGATCTCTGGATCCCCCGACGGATCGGGAACTCGAGAACCTTTGGCCGACTGCTGGATTATCGGTCTGTAGATCGCCGCAACAGTAATCGGAAGCATACTGGATGACGCCTCCCGACGACGAACGCGGAAAAATCGGAGCGCTGGAGCAGTCCGCCCGGACGCTGCAACACTCGTCCAAGAACGTGAGCGCATCGGCCGAACAGTTGAAGGACTCGGCCGACCGCAGAACGGAACTCGCGGCCAACCGCACCGTGCTCGCGGCCGAACGAACCTATGCCGCCTGGGTCCGCACAGGGCTCGCCTCTCTCGCAAGCGGCATAGGAGCGAAGAAGCTCCTCGAAGGTGTCATTCCCGAGTGGATGACCATCGTGACCGGATCGCTGCTCGTTCTATTCAGCGCATTCTGCTTCATTGTTGCAGTCTGGCGCGAGATGTTCCCGGGAGCACCTCCGCCCAAGCCGGACACCCGCCGCATTCCGCCACCGCTCCTGATCATCGCCAATGGCTTTCTGACGCTCGTCGCCCTGGCAGCTCTGGTGAGCATCTGGTTCGGACGCACGGGAGGCGATTAGATCGAGTGGGTGCGGGACTGAATTCGTAAACCGCACCTTCGCTGCCGAGCGCAGTACGGTGCTGTTCTTGCAGACGTGGCGCCGGCCCCCCTCACTCGCTCCTTCGGGGCGACCTCTCCCACCAGGGGCGAAGTGAAGGTATGTCACTGCAGACACACCACATTTGGGTTCGTTCTGCTAAATTGGGGCGACCTCTCTCACAAGGGGGCAGGTGGGAACGGCGCGGCCGGCACGTCGCCTTTTGCGCGGCGTGTGAGGCCGGACACGAAGCGTCCGGGTGAGGGAGAAAACACTGCGCTTTTCGAATTATCGCACAGCATAACCGGCTATCGATCGTATCTCAACGCCTCGAGGAGCGGACGCAGCTTGTATTTGCGGCGGTGCTGCTCGATGAGGCCTTCGATCCTGGCGGACCATTCGTCGATCCGGCCGGCGGCGTCATAGGCTTGAGCCGCCCGCTCGAGCCACTTGGCGGCAAGATCGTACACGCCCGCGGACCCCGCATCCATGATGCGAGCAGCCTTGCGCTCGGCGACGCGGATCACCCAATCAGGGTGACTCGCATGTGCGGCATCCATCAGCCGCATGAGAACGTCGTCACTCGTTTCGTAGCTTTCCCCCTCACCGACGGAGCGCACGGCATCATCGATCAGACCCTCATCCAGGAGGATTTCTGCACGGTCCCTGGCCTGCCGTGCGGCCTTCAGAAGATCGAGCAGTTCCCTGCGAACACTCTTCCAGTTCTCGCCGGCCCACACTTCGACGGCGCGGTAATCCTCGAGAGAGAGCGTATGCTCGAATGCAGTCCGGGCTGCTTTCAACGCAAGGTCCCTGCGGCCCATCGGTCCGGCATAGTCGCGCAGCCATTGGGCCAATGGCACCACAGAACGCCCCGGACGCCAGCCTCCCACCCACGTGTCGGCAAGCTCAAAGCCCTCGTCGTCTGCTTCGTTATTGTCACCACGCTTGCTCCGTCCCAGGCTGAGGCCTGACTCGGCGATAGCGAGCGCCTCTTCATGTCGCCCGCCATCGCGCAGCACCTTGGCGAGTTGCAGCGATTCGTCTGGCAGCGTGAACGTTTCGCGGGCGTAGGCCAGGGCCTCGGACATGCGGTCGAGCTTCGCCAGCATGATCGCCACGCTCGGATGGGCACCCGCCGCGCGGGCAAGGTTCAGATAGGCATCCGTTCGGTTGGCCGCGTCGAGAACCCTGAGTCGTACGGCGGTCAGCTCGCGCTCTTCCCAATCATCGTCGTAGTCCGCGGGCGGCCAAGTCTTGGCCTCGCCTGCAAGGACGGCCTGGAGCGCCGGCTCATTCCATCCTGTTTCGAGCGCACGGAGCGTCAGGCCGAAGCCCTCCTCCGCGCCATAATCGGAGAGCTGATCCTGCCAGCCCGAGACCGTATCGACGAGGGCATCACGTTCAGCGGCCTTGAGATCGCTCATCAGCACCGCCTCGGCCATCATCCGGCCGAGATCCACGAACAGCTCGTACATGTGCTCGTCCGAACCGCTCGCAAATTCAATCCATTCGACCACGAAGGTGTCAGCGATCGTCTCGAGAATACGAAGAGCATTGCGACCGTCCCCGGTTTCGAGGAACGGAACCGCCTTGTCGACGAGTGCATGCAGCTCCTCGATATCACCGGACGACCGGTAATCGTCCCAATAGTGCCGCTGGCGGTACCGTCCGGCCAGCACGGTGCGGGCCTGAGCGGCGACCGGCTCGGGATCGATTGGAGTCCGGCGGCCGGGGTGAGGCTGCGTCGCGAGTTCGGCCTCGATCCATCCGCCGAGTTTAGGATCGCTGTTGAGGCGCCTGATGATCAGGTCGACGAGACGGCCATGATCGAGGGAATTCAGGAGCTCGCGCAGAGACGGTCGCTCCATCACGGCGTCCGGGTCCTTGGCGAATTTCAGGAGTGCCGCCACGATGTGCTTGCAGTAGCCACCCCAATCATAAAGGCAGGTACAGCGCGCATTCGTGACGCCGCCCTCATAGAGCCGTATCGTGACGTGATAGGGCTCGATCTCGCTTCCTTCTACCTCTCCGGTCAATTCGTCGCCGCGCCTCACAAGCGTCGAGACGGCGCCACGCCGCCAGTAGTCGCGGCCGCGCTCGAAGCTCTCACGGGTCGCAAGTGCCCGAATCGACGTCTCGTCGAGTGATCGGATCGGCATGGACGTGCTCCTCGGATCGGCACAAGGTATAGCACGAGTTGGCGGAGCGGATCACGAGATCGGATCTTCCACTCAGTGTTCCGAAACCTTCTATTCTGCCCACATGCGGAGCAGATTCGCGGCGCTCTTCGCGATCAGGTCGAATTCCGCCGTCTTTCCTTGCGCGTCGAAGAGGCGGCGTTTTGCAGTCTCGAGGTCGAACAGGATCTCCCGCCGCCCCGGATCTCGCACGTAGCTTTGCGCCCAACCAACGGCCACTAGCCGCTCGCCGCGCGTGACCGGGGCAACGCGGTGCAAAGTCGTCGACGGATACGCGACCAGGCACCCGGCCGGGAGTTTTACCTCGTCCTCGCCCGCACTCGTCTCGATTACGAGTTCACCGCCGTCGTAGCTCTCGGGGTCGGCCAGGAACAGTGTGAACGAGACATCCGTGCGCACCCCCTCCATCAGCGGGTTGTCGACATGACTCCCGTATTGCTGTCCGACGTCATAGCGGCTGAACAGAAGCGGTGTGAGCGCCCGCGGCCGAACCGCAAGCTCGAAGACCTCATGCGATCGGATTGCCTGGGCGACGCGCTCCTGGAGAAGGCACAGGCTCGGGCCCGGACGAGCCTGCTCGTTATCCTTGACGAGCCTCGCGCTCCAGCCAGCCGTATGGCGGCCGTCCTCGAAGCGCATGCCGGCGAGAGTCGTGCGGATTTCCTTCAGCTCCTCGGTACCGAGAACATGGGCGATGGTGATCAGCAAAGCGGGCCTCCGGGGTTGCCGATCGGCCGGGTAGCATGTAGCTAAGTGACTGTAAAACAAAGTAGTTTACAACATTTCTAGACTGCCACGGTGATCTTGGGCCGTCGAAGGAGATGTTCATGAAGCGACACAAGATGTGGGTGGGGCTGAGCTCCGTCGTCCTGGCCACCTCGCCCGCCGCTCTCACGACCGCCGCACCGGGTCCGGGCGCCGGGGAGAGGCCCATCCAGATTGCGCAGACCAAGAGCCACGGAGGTGAAGGCGGTGGGCACGCCTCACAAGCCCATGGCGGCGAAAAGGGGCACAGCTCGAAGGCACGTCCCGGCGGCGAGGCCGGAGAGGCCGTTCGTGCAGCCGCAGCTGGTAGCGAAGGCGAGAGCGGGGAGGCCGGCGAAGGCGGCACATCCGCGAGGTTACCCCCAATCCTGCGCCTCTATCGCGATGTGGAACTCATTCGAGGTCACCTGCGGGTCGGGAACGAGCTCGTCGAGTCTGGTCAATGGGCCGAGGCATTGCCCCATTTCCTGCATCCCCAGGAGGAGATTTATGGGGGGATCGCCAGACAGCTGAAATCCCTCGACACTCCGCCCTTTTTGACTGCTCTGAAGTCGCTAGCCCAGACCGTGAAGGCGAAGAACAAGGAGGCCTATGCCCGGGCTCGCGCGAGCGTGGACGAGCGCCTCGGCGCGGTAGAGAAGGCGGTGCAGGCACAAGAAAGCAATTGGTCCGCATTCGCCCTGGAGAGCATAGTGGAGGTGCTCCAAACGGCAGCCGACGAATACGAGGAGGCGATCGAGGGTGGCACGATCAGCAACGTCGTCGAGTATCAGGACTCGCGCGGCTTCGTAATGGAGGCCGATCACCTGTTCGAGAGCATCGCGGATGAGCTCGCCAGGAAGGACGCGGACGCCGTGCAGGCTATACGCGTAGCCTTGAACGATCTGAAGGCTGCGTGGCCGGCACTTCAGCCGCCAGCTTCCCCGGTCAAGGATCTCGGAGCTGTTCTGGCCGATGTCTCGAAGATCGAGTTGCAGCTCTCTCGCTTCCGCTGATGATGACAGATCCCCGCAGGCGCCTTTCCTCGAAACCGTGGTGCGCGCGTATCGCGGCCGCTGCGGTCGCCGCCTCAGCGGCCGGTCTCGGCCTTGCACGGGCTGATCCCGGCGAGAACACGGCGGCACCAACGCCTGGGTCCGTCTTCGATGCCGCGCACTGGCGCAACGTGTTTGCACGGCCTCGGGAGATCCCGGCGCCGCAGGATAATCCGACCACGCCCGAGAAGGTGGCGCTTGGCCGCCAGCTCTTCGACGATGTTCGGCTCTCCGGTTCGAACGGCGTCGCCTGTTCGTCCTGTCATCAGCCGGAGCTTTCGTTCTCCGATGGCGTGCCGCGCCGCATCGGGCTCGCAGGCGAGCCGCTCGCACGGCGTACGCCGCCGCTGTGGAATCTCGCATGGGGCCTCACCTTCTTCTGGGATGGGCGTGCCACCTCGCTCGAAGACCAAGTCCGCTTTCCCGTCGAGAATCGCCACGAGATGGGTGGTAATATCACCGAGACGGCAACCGAACTCGCGCGCGACGCCGGCATGCGTGCGAAGTTCGCGACGGCCTTTCGTGACGATCCAGCCGTCACGCCCGCCAACATCGCGAAGGCGGTGGCTGCATACGAGCGCACCCTCGTTTCGCCGGGGACTCGTTTCGACCGCTGGGTCGAAGGTGATGATACCGCGTTGAGCTCAGACGAGCGTGCCGGCTTGATGCTGTTCGTCGGAAAGGCAGGATGTGCCGCTTGCCACACCGGCTGGCGGTTCACCGACGAGGCGTTCCACGATATTGGATTGGCGACCGCCGGGCCGGACCGGGGACGCGGAAGCGTGCTCGATCTGCCGGCAGCAGACCATGCGTTCAAGACACCATCCTTGCGCGAGAGAGTCTGGACCGCGCCGTACCTGCATGACGGCTCGCTGAACAGTCTGGAGGATGTGGTCGCGCATTATGTGGGTCGTGTTCAGAGGCGACCGACACTTTCCGGCGACCTGAAGCCTGCGCTCAACCTCACCGAGAACGAGCGAGACCAGCTAGTTGCCTTTCTGGCCAGCCTATCGAGCGAGGATCCTCCCCGCCCGCTCGGACTGCCCTCACGCGTGCAGATGGCAGGCTCAGCGATGGATCGACCTCCCGTGTCGGCAGGCACGGTCGGTCAGAGGGACCGCCGCTTCACGCCGGGCGCCGTTGCCTTGAAGAAGGGCGAGGCACTCACGATCGTGAACGACGACACGCGAACGCACAACGTGCGCATTGACGACCCCCGGCTTAGTTTCTCGTCCGACGCCCAGGCACCGGGCGGTCGGGTCGTTGTTACATTCCCGGAGACCGGCCAGTTCCGATTGATCTGCGGCATCCATCCAGAAATGCGCCTCGACGCCGTCGTTTCCGAGTGACGAGGTAAGGCCTGGATCGGCGCATGGCGGACAGTGTCAAATAGCCCCCTTGCATCCGTCCCGGCGGAGAAAGAGCCCTGCCCTCCTGTTCCCCGTCCAGGCCGGCGCTCACGCAGTTGTGTTGGAATGGGCCCGTCTGCAGCACCGTCCCGGGTGTATCGTCGTGCAGCGCGACAGGAAATATCCATGATCGGACAAGCTGCAGTCGCCATTCGCCGGCACTCGATTATCGTTCGGGTGACCCATTGGATCAATACGCTCTGTCTGTTGATCCTCCTGTTGAGCGGCCTCCAGATCTTCAACGCCCATCCGGCGCTCTACTGGGGACAGGCTTCGACCTTCGACGATCCGGTGCTGGCGCTGACAGCAGCCGAGGACGGCGCGCGGGGGATCGTCGGAGTTACAACCATCCTCGGCCATTCCTTCGATACCACTGGCATTCTTGGAGCTTCGACGGGATACGACGGCGCGATCCGCGCGCGCGGCTTTCCGTCCTGGCTGACCCTGCCGAGTTACCAGGATCTGGCGACCGGCCGCCGCTGGCATTTCTTCTTCGCCTGGCTACTTGTCGCAAACGGCGCCGTCTACCTGCTGCACAGTCTTCTGAGCGGCCACCTGCGTCGTGACCTCCTGCCGACCGGCGAACAGATCAGGCAGATCGGGCGCTCGATCCGCGAGCATCTGCTCCTGCGTTTTCCGGCCGGCGATGAGGCGCGGCACTACAACGTGCTTCAAAAGCTGGCCTACCTGTTCGTGGCCCTCGTGCTGCTCCCTCTCATGGTCCTCAGCGGCCTGACGATGTCACCCGGGATCAATGCCGCTTTCCCCGAGCTCCTGACCTTGTTCGGTGGGCGGCAATCCGCGCGCACCATCCACTTCGTGGCCGCAACCGGCCTCGTGCTGTTCGTGATCGTCCACATCGCCATGGTCCTGTTCTCCGGAGCCTGGAACAACCTGCGTTCCATGGTCACCGGGGCTTATGTCCTTCCGGGAGGTCGTCTTGCGCCCCGTTCCTGATCGACGGAGTTTTCTGAAGCGAAGCATCGCTTTAGCCGGGACACTGGCGCTCGGCGGATGCGACCGCCTGCCCGAGCTGCCTTGGTTCCGCCGGGTCCTGGATAGCGCGGAAGCCGTGACGCACAAGGCCCAGAGACTGGCTCTCGGCTCGGACGCCCTCGCCCGCGAATACACGGAGGCGGATCTCTCACCGATATTCAGGGCGAATGGGTCAACTTCGGTCGACGACTTCGATTATCAGATCCTCGCCGAGAATGGTTTCGCCGGTTGGCGATTGCAGGTCGACGGTCTGGTCGAACGGCCTCGGCAATTCTCTCTCGATGAGCTTCGTTCGATGCCATCGCGGACGCAGATCACGCGTCACGATTGCGTAGAGGGTTGGAGCTGCATCGGAAAGTGGAAGGGTGTCCCACTGAGATACGTGCTGGAGAACGTCGGCATGCAGCCCAAGGCCCGATACGTCGTGTTCCGCTGCGCGGACGCGCTCGAGCCGACGATGGACGGCACCGGACAATATTACGAGAGCATCGGGCTCGATGATGCCTATCATCCGCAGACGATCCTGGCATACGAAATGAACGATCGCCCTCTGCCCATCCCGCACGGCGCGCCGCTGCGCGTGCGGGTGGAGCGCCAGCTCGGCTACAAGATGGCGAAATACGTCATGCGGATCGAGGCGGTCGAGAGTCTCGCCGAAATCGGCCGCGGACGCGGGGGGTTCTGGGAGGATCGAGGCTATGAATGGTACGCTGGAATTTGAGCAGTCGAAATGTATACGAAATCAGCTGCAATCCGCGAGTACGTAAGCCTGCATCATGCAAGAGTAGGTGCAACTTCGGAGAGCCCAGTGTTTCCCCCTCACCCGGACGCTTCGCATCCGACATCTCCCTCGGGGGGGAGAGGCGATGTGCAGGCCGCGCCGCCTCACCTCTTCCTTGACGGGAGAGGTCGACGCCCGAAGGGCGGCGGGTGAGGGTGGCAGCGCCAACCCCGCAAGCACAGCGCGTCGCCACGCTTGATGAAAGAGCACATCATCAACAGCGTTCGCGCGCAACCCATTCACAAGAAAGAGTGAGTGTAACGAGCGTCCGAGGTCACACAGTGAACATAAGCCTCGATCCCAAGCAATATCCAAACGCTATAGCCCTAGATAGCGCCTCGGGAATCCTGATTCATGCATGCTTACAAAGGAGCGCGACATGATCAACTCTACCACTCCTGGCTTCCGTGCAACTGTAGCTGCCCTTGGTTTCGCAGGCTTCATTCTGTCATCGACGGCCTGGTCACAAACCTCCAGTTCCGTTCGCATCCGGGGCACGATCGAGCAGGTCAATGGTGAAACCCTCCACGTGAAGACTCGCAGCGGAGCTGACGCTGCCGTCCAACTCGCAACCGACGCAACGGTGACCGGCCTGGTCGAGGCATCCTGGGCCGACATCAAGCCCGGCAGCTACGTTGGCACTGCGGCCGTCGAACAACCGACCGGTAATTTGAAATCGATTGAAGTTCAGGTCTTTCCCGAGTCCATGCGCGGCGTTGGCGAAGGTCATCGCGAGTATGATCTCGGCCCGAAGAGCTCGATGACGAACGGGACTGTCGGGCAAGTGGTTCAAGCAGGCGATGGGCGCACATTGACGATCATGTATCAGGGCAAGGAAAAAACCGTCGTGGTTCCTCCCGATGCGCCGATCGTTACCTATGTTCCATCCGACAGGACCGACCTCGCACCGGGCGCCAAGGTCATCGTCACTGCAATGAAGCGTCCTGACGGAATGCTGCAAGCAAGTCGTGTTCTCGTGGGCAAGAACGGCCTCGAGCCGCCCATGTAGGTGCCGGAGACGAGCATTCGGAAACTCTCCACTGCCTCGTTGCGGCATGGTTCTTGACGCCAAAATGAAAGCGGCCCCGCTCGGGGGCCGCGTATAGCCTGAAATCGACATTCCAAAATCAGCGGCAGATCCGCCGCTCGGTCAGGACGCGATCGCCGAATCGGTTAATCCGGCGAGAGACAACAATGCGGCAATCCGGACTGACCGCTCGCCGCACGATCCGCCTTTCGACCACGGGTCGCTCGACGCGACGCTCGATGATGCGACGCTCCACGCGCGGTCGATAGCCGTCGTGATATCCATATTGTGCCTGGGCCGGAGCTGCTGTCATGAAAGCAGTACTACCGAGAACGAGTGCAGCCAGGCCAGCAGGGAACAAGCCCTTCAATTGCGATGCGAACATCTTCATCTGTTTGTCCTTTGCAATCACATCAGCGCCAACGGAAATCAGCATCGCGCAGGCAGGTTGAACCATCCCTGAATGCGTCCTTCAGAATTCGTTGAGGCTTCGAAATGCTGAACTCGGATGGCAGCTCGTTCGCAGAGCCTGTGCTTGGCGACACAGGCATTCGCGATGCGTCACCACGTCAGGAGCGCCGATAGGGATAGCACCGGGTGCGATCCAGAGTGAGGCCGAAGTGCTTGCCCAATATCGCGATGGCTGACTCGTGCTCCGGATAAGGATCACTGTTTCCAGGCCCGACGATGATCGGCCGGAACGCTGGATCATGGCCGTCGTACGGCGGGAGCATGGCCGTCGCAAGCCCGTTGCCCTCGTCGTCCCGAAGGGTCAAAAAGATTGGCATGATGCGCTGTAGGTGCGCCTTCAGCCCGATATTCCGCTCGACGGAGACACTGGGCGGCGGAGCATAGCTTGCAGTTGCCTGCTCACGCGCCAGCCTGAAATGCTTCTCGACGGCGTGATCCATCAAATCGGATTCCAGAGCAGCTTCCGCTTCCGTCTCGATTCGAAACCACGTCTTCCGGCCTGGAGCATCGCATACGAATTGCATGGCTCTCCCCGTTTCGAGGAAGCCCCCGTTTCAGTTTAACCATGCGGTGTGCTGCTGAGAATGGGTTTTGCTGCGGCCATCCGCCCGGGCGCCAAGCGACCGGGCCGGCAAAGACGTCACGCGGCTTCCGTATGACACGGTTGGCTGGCAAGGATCTTGCGAAGAGCCTTGGCCAAGGACTCGAAATCAAACGGTTTCTGGAGTGCCGGGCGGTCGCGGAAGCGCAGTGGAAGGCTCGTCGCACCATAGCCGGTCGCAAAGATGAACGGGATGCCGCGCTCGCTCAGCACATCCGCCACCGGGAAGATCACGGCTCCGCCGAGATTGATGTCGAGAATGGCCGCATCGAGCTCAGTGTGAGCGAGATCGAGGGCGTCCTTGATCTTCGCGACCGGTCCGACAACCTCACTGCCGAACTCGAGCACCATGTCCTCGAAGAGCATGGCGATCACGGCTTCGTCCTCGACGACGAGAACGCGGCAACGGGGCTTCCGACTCACCAGTTCCTCCTCGGATGGGCGGATCAAATGGCCCCGGTTAACGGCCATGCTGCGGGTGAGTTCCCAAGGACCGTGGCTTTGGATCGCCCTGGTGCCGGCGGATATGGTCCGGCGATCGGTGCCCGGACATACCACTGACGCAGGCTACTCCATCCCCGAACCTGCCCGGTCAGGAGCAGTTTCTCTCCGGGCGGGGCCGGATCAGTGCAGCGGGACCCCGGCAAACATCTTTGCGGACGTCATTTCCTGCTGAAGATCCGCGAGGCGCTGCACCAGGGGTTGCCGCTCCCGTGCATGGCGCTCCTCCAGCTGAGCCAGGAAGCGTTCTTTCAAGACTCTCGGCCCCGACCATTGCCCCAGCCGGTCCCGCTCCGCGCGATACCGCGCCTCGACATCGGCGAGGGCTTGGAGGGCGCCGAGAATTTCGGGCGTGAGGTCGGACGCACCAACTTCGGGCGAGGTTGGGGACTCACGAATGCTGGCGGGTGACACGAGGGACCTCCCTCGGCTGACGAAGGCCGAGCTTACCTCTTCCGCCCCGGAATGGGGAGAATGTTGTCTCGCAGCGCAGCAGAGGGGCTGGGCTCTCCCGGGTCGCCCCAGCCGGAGATTCCTGCGGCTGTTCATTCCCTCGTTAGGAGCCGAACCAGTCCATGGTTGCGTCACGCTGCCGGTTCGCGCGTATGGTGCTGCGACTGGAGGACAAACGGTCCCGCGATGCTACTCTTTGCGCCATGTCGGACCTCGTTTCTCCTCTGGACCACGTGCGCGCGGCACTTCTGGCGGTCGTCCTGTGCACCGTCCTTGCCGCTGGGCTTCCGCCTGCAAGGGCTCAAGCACCCGATGCGCGCCAAGCGGTCGAGGCGCAGTTCCGAGACTGGCTCGTGCAGACGGTCTGGCTCGATGCGCAGAAGCGGGGCGTCTCGCGGGAGACGTTCGATCGCGCTTTTGCGGCGATCACCCTCGACTGGGACCTCCCGGAACTCCAGATTCCCGGCCGGCCCGCGGCACCGGGCGAACAAAAGCAGGCGGAGTTCCAGAGCCCGGGCCGCTACTTCGCGGAGGCCCAACTCGCCTCGCTCACCAAGACCGGGAGCGGTCTCCTGAAGCGTTGGGAATCGATCCTCGTGGCGATCGAGCAGCTTTATGGCGTCCCGCGCGAGATCGTTGTGGCGATCTGGGGACGGGAGTCGCATTTCGGCCGGGTGGCCCCGCGGCACCAAGCCCTGAGGGTCCTCTCAACCCAGGCCTTCCTGGGGCGTCGGGGCGCCTTGTACTACCCTGAGCTTCTCGCGGCATTGGTGATCCTCGAGGAGGATCATCTGCCTGGAGAGACCCTCCTGTCCTCCTGGGCCGGCGCCATGGGCCAGCCGCAGCTCCTGCCCTCGAAGTTCCTGCGTTTTGCGGTTGACGGAGACGGCGATGGTCGGCGCGACATCTGGCGCTCCGTGCCCGACGCGTTGGCTTCCATCGCGAATTATCTGCGGGAGCACGGATGGAGGCCGGGTCAAGGCTGGGGCATTGAGGTCCACGTGCCTGCGAGCGTCTCCTGCACCCTCGAGGGGCCGCGGCAGGGCCGGCCCGCGCGGGAATGGGCGCGCCTCGGCATCACGCGTGTGGGTGGCGCGGCCCTCCCACCGGAGAGCCGCAATACAACTGCATTCCTGCTCATGCCGGCCGGTCGCCTGGGCCCGTCGTTCCTCGTCTCGGAAAACTTCTACGTCCTGAAGCAGTACAACGAATCCGACCTCTATGCCCTCTTCATCGGTCATCTTGCCGACCGGTTGCGCGGCGCCTCCGCCCTGACCGGCCACTGGTCACCACTCGATCTCATGAAGCGAAGTGATATCTGGGCCATGCAGAAACGCCTGCAGGCCGAAGGTTACGATGTCGGCAAGGTAGATGGCCTGGTCGGTTTTGCGACGCGCACCGCAATTGGCCAGTGGCAAGCCAGGGGTCAGCGTCAGGAGACCTGCTTCCCGGATGCGGCCCTGATCGAAGCGTTCCGCTGAGGCTCGCGCGCCCGGGCGTGAGACACGTCACTCCATCGCCAGCACAGGCAGAACCGCAATCTCGATCGGAGACTTACTCCGGGTCGCAATGTTGATCGGGAGGTGGGCAGCCAGAAAACACGAGACGCCTTGATCTGGCAGGGCGCCTCTTATGCTCCAGGCTAAACTGTCGTGTCCGTCCTCGAGCGATTGGAACTTGCCGTGGCAGTGCTGCTACTCGTCGAAGTGCCCCTGGAAGTGGCCGACATGCCGGTGCCGGCTGCGCCGGTCGTGCCGCCGATCCCCACTGAGGCTGCCGTGCCGCCCGATGTGCCTTGATTGACGCGCAGATTGTTCTGGACGTGGGTAACGCCCGAGATCCGCTCCGCACAATCCTCGGCGCGCCGCTTGGCTTCCCGGCTGTCGACCGTACCGGACAGTGTCACTTCGCGGTTCGAGACGCTGACATCGATTTCCGACGCATCGACATAGGGATCGTCGGTCAGGCGCTCGCACACATCCTCACGGATACGATCATCGGAACGCGTATATCCTTTCGGGCCACGTCCGCGGTGCCTTCCTGACTGCGCTTGGTCCATCTGACGCCGCCGTTCCGCATCCTCATCGCCGAACCAGGACGCGACCTCGTCACCGGCGCGCTCGAGGAAGCCACGCTCGTGACGCCCCCCTCCCCGCTCATAGCCTGTGTCCCGACCGCGATAGTCGCTGCGGACCTCACCTCCGCCGTAATACATCCCCCCAAGGTACGGCTCGTCCGGGTGAAGGGCCGGATCGTAATCGGGCTGCCCACCATAGCCGGTCCCGTAGCCGAGACCGTCTCCGAAGTCGCGCGCCGCTGGCTCGCGATCGCGATCACCGCCGAAATAGCCGCCCTGTCGGCTGCCAGAATCCCGGTCGGTATTGTACGAGCCTTGAGAGAAATCGCGCCCGCCGCGGTGTGTACGACCGCCGCCCTGATAATCTCCGCCTGAGCCGAAAGCGCCGTAACCGGAGCCACGACGCTCCCGCCCCGTGCCGCCATAGGTTCCCGAGCCCGGACCGCCGAGATAGTCGTCCCGAAAGCTGCCTCCACCGCCAAAGCCCTGGAATTCGCCACCACCGCCGCTGTAGCCGCTGCGATAGTCTCCTCCTCGACCATAGCCACGCTCGTACACCCGGGCATCATCGCCGAACCGGCCTCTGCGGGTCTCGTCATCTCGGCCATAAGACCCGTAGCCGCTCGTCTCTCCAGCCCAACGGCCGGAGTAGCGCCCCCCACGCTCGAAATCGTCCCGTCCTCCTTCGGAGCGCCAACGGTCGCGATCGGCGTTCCGATAGCCATACCGATCCTGTTCGCCTCTCCAGCGATCGCCGTTTGCCATATTCGACGTCCTCCTGATGTGACAACGCAAGTAGGCCGTCACCGTGGGCAGCCACTGGGCGAACGCCAGGAGCAGTCGTTCCGTTCCGCCCCTCGAGGGCTCGCGGGGACTCAGGCGGTTTCCCGCCGCCTGCGCCGGAGAAGGACCGTTGGAGTGGCCAGCTACGCTCGGTCTTATGGCTCAGGTCATTTGGGCCGCAGCCCGCAGACGCGGCTCAATGGAGCATTAAGCCTTTATTAACCTAAACTTACAATTCTGCGGAGCCAGTTTGGTGCCTGAACCGAGTAAGTGTCCATGCCTGATCAGAAATGCCACGGCAATGCACCACCCCTTACCCGAGAGTCGCGGGCGATGATCGGCCGGCGGCTTCATGCAGTCTATTTCCCGCCAGACAACACGCCAGTTCCCATAGAGCAGGTCGAACTCCTGCTGGCGTTGCGTCGCAAGGAGCGCGAAAATCGCAGGTCCGAATAACGGCAGCGGTCGTGAGTACAGCAAGCGCACGGCTGCAACCCGTAAGGTGGCCCTGACATGCCCGGCCGGGGGACTTTCCGCAGTCCTCCGGAGTGCCGCAGAGAACGGCTTTCTGCTGGCGGCCAGCCCAGAAGTGGGCACGTCGCTTTGAAAGCCCCGTCAGCCTGCTGACACGTCCGGGCTCACGGCGGGTCAGTCGCAGCGGCGGATCCGCTTGGTGACAAGACGGCCCCGATGATCCTCTTCCTGAATGGTAATGTTCCGGCAGCGATCATCGTAAGCGCCATAGCGCCGGCCCTCGCGCGCGGCGTCGCGGCGCCCTTGCTCATACGCCCGGGCACGATCTTCCTCTCGGCGCTCGCGCCAATACTCGCGACGCTCAAGCCGCTCCTGCTCGGGATCGCGCACACCGATCTGAGGCCGACCATCCGGACCGATGCCAAACTGAACTTGCGGCTGGGCCATTGCGGGGACGGTGACAAGGAGGCCGGAGCCAATCGTAGCCGCGGCCAGGAGAGACATCATTTTCATAGGCGAAATCCTGTCCAGTAATCGCGAGCTAACGCATGTCCAGGTGAGCGGTTCCCAACGAACCTGCATCACGTGATCGTCTAAAAATCTTTGCGGACAGGTTGTTGACGCTCTTTGAGAACAGCCTCGGCTCGTGCCGCGTGGCGATCATTTTCCGCAACGCCTATGCGGTCATGATCGGAAATGAGGACCGGGGAGCAACTTTTTGAAGCGTTCGAGGATCTTGCCGTAGCACTCGCAAGCCACCTCTTCGAGGCCGGCGCGATCTTTCACCGTGATGACACCCCGGCTCTGGCCGATCAGGTCTGATGTCTGGAGCGTTCGCAGGGCGATGCTGACCGCGGATCTCTGAATACCGAGCATTTCCGCAAGCAGCTCATGGGTCAGAGGAAGATCATCCTGATCGATCCGATCCCGTGTGCTCAGAATCCAGTTGCAGCAACGGGCTTCGACAGAATGAACGGCGTTGCAAGAAACTGTTTGAAACGTCTGTGCGAGAAGTGCGTCGGTGTAGCTGAGAACCAGCCGTCGAAGCCTCGGTCTTGCACCAATCGCCTTTTGCATCTTGGCGATGGCAATGCGTGAGCCGGTGCCGGCGATGTGGACCGTATATCGCCCGAAGGATTCCGGGGAGACGATCGCGCCGATCAGGCCGATTAGCCCCGCGCGCCCGAACGACGCCACTTCGATGAAGCGGCAATCCTCCATGACATTGATGAGACCCACGATGGCATTGTGCGGGAAATAGGTATGCCGGATGGTGTCGCCGGCATCATAAAGCACATCACCTTTGGACAGGTTTACAAATTCGAGGTCGGGCTCCAGGCGAGAAAATCGTTGGAATCCAGAGCAGCGAGGAGTTGGTTGGATCGATGATCAGGCTTTTGAACCGGTGCCACGACGGTTTCTCTGGGACCACGACTTCATTACAGTAGGGCGACAAGTTCCCTGCGCGATAAGTTTACACCGCGAGTGACTGGTCTCGACATCTACTCCTTCCTGCGTAGCTTGGGACAGTCCCGAGAGGTAGGCCGGGTATAGGCACAGGCCAAGGGCGGCCGTCTCTTCCGAGGGAAAACTGATCCTAGCCACATTGAGCGGTCTCGACGCTTCTGCACCGTTCAGAGACAGATCTGGCCCGCGACAACGGGCACGCTGCAACAGGCCAGTTCGGACGACCGAAACGCGCATTCATCTTCAATCAGGATTCCCTTGCGAACCATCCCTTCGGCCTGATCTTTCTCAAAGACTACTCCTGGAGAGCGCCGGATGGATCGAGCTATCCTTTGCTTGCCGTTTCAAGAGATTGCCCCTTGTACCCTCTTCTTCCGACGGAAGTTGAACGCCTGCACGCCCTGCTCAATCTGGCCATTCTCGACATAGCGCCGGCGGCTCATTTCGATGCCGTCGTGCTCGTCGCGCAGCGCGCCTTCGGAGTCCCGGTCGCTGTGATCTCGCTGGTCGATCAGGACCGGCAGTGGTTCAAGGCCCGTTGCAGGCTCGAGATCGACAGCACTCCTCGAGAAATGGCATTCTGCACCTACCCGATCACGAGCGATGACGTCCTGGTCATCGAGGATGCCACGCAGGACGAGCGGTTCCGGGAAAATCGTCTCTTCGTCGGCGAGCCTCGTGTTTGGTTCTATGCCGGAGCTCCGCTCATCCTAGATCCGGGTATTCGGGTCGGACCATTGTGCGTTATCGACACGGCGCCCCGAACCTTCACTTCCGAACAATGCGATGAGCTTCGGGATTTGGCACAGATCGTCGTGGCCCATCTGCGTTTGCGCGCAGCCCAGGCGGCTTCCCAGGCCGAAGTCGCCCTGCGCCGTGCAAATGAGGAAACCCTTCGGGAGCAGGATCGCCTGCTTTCCATGGCCGAGCAGATCGCTCACGTCGGCCATTGGCGAATTTCGTTGCTTTCGCAAGAGTTCACGTGGTCCGAAGAGGTCTACCGCATCTTTGGCCTTACCATGGGCGCATAGCCTCCAGACGTACCGACTGCGATCGAGACCTTCTGCCATCCAGAGGATCGGGCCGGCCTGAGACAGGTCTATCGGGACCTAATTCGGTGCAGGCCCGATGCCAGCTATTCCGTCAGGCTCCTTCGGAGCAACGGCGAGGAGCGCCACGTCACCTTTCGCGCAGTCTGCGAAATGAACGAGGCGGGAGCGGTCACCGGCCTGTTCGGGGTCATCATGGACCTCACGGAGTTCAAGCTCGCTGAGGCTAGATCGCGCGAGGCCTCCGCCCTTCTCGAAGCAACCCTGGAGAACATGGATGAGGGCCTGCTGATGGTGGATGCAGCGGGCACCGTGCAGGTCGCCAATTCTCGCGCAGAGCAATTGCTTGGATTGCCCAACGACTTTCTGGAGGGTAAGCCGCCCTTCGGGGAGATAGCCTTCCAGCAGGCTCAGGCTGGCATCTCCGCAGAGGCAAACAAGGCAGCGGTCCCATTCCTCGCAAATGCATCCCTCGCAGGCACCCCTCCGAGATGAGAACAGATGCGCTCGGATGGCACGGTGCTCGAAGTTCGAGCCGTTCCACTGCCGGATGGCGGGGCGGTTCGAACCTACACCGATCTAACGGCACAGAAACGGGCCGAGGCAATTCTGGCCGAGAGCGAGGCGCGCTACCGGACTCTCTGGCGCCCTCCCCCAGAAAGTCTGGGTTACGAGTCCCGACGGGACGGAGGTCTACAGCAACGGCCGGATGGAGGAATATTGCGGTCCGATCGGCCCGCCCCCCGCAGATCGCATGCGGCTCTATCACCCTGAGGATATCGCGCGGATGCAAGCCGTGCGTGAGGCGGGATCTACTTTGGGGACAGCCTACGAAGCTGAGTGCCGGGTGCGTCGCCATGATGGCGTTTACCGCTGGCACCGATTGTCCCTCACACCGATCAAGACGGGCGACGTGATCAGCGGCTGGGTCGGTGCCTCCCTCGATATTCATGAACTGCGTGAGGCCCAGGAGGAGCTTCGAGCCTTCGCCAACCGCCTGCAACTCGCTCAGGAGGCTGCCGGGGCAGGCAATTGGGATCTCGATCTGACGACTTGGGAAATCCGGCTGTGCCTTTACAGCGTTCGCTCACACGGGCTACCGGAGGAACACTCGGGAGAGATCCCATTGAGGGAATGAGGCCCTGATCCATCCCGCCGACATGCCTCGCGCCTGCACAGAGATACTGCGAGCCATAGAAACCCGCTCGACCTACTCGCTCGAGTTCCGGAGCCCCCTGTCCAACGGACGCGTGCGCTGGCTGCACGGGCTTGGCCGAGTTCCCCTGGATGAAAAGGACCGGCCGATCCGCATGGTCGGCTTGAACCTCGATGTCACAACGCGGAAGGAGGCCGAGGAGGCATTGCGAGCCAGCGAGGAGAGATTCGCATTCGCGCTGGATGCCTCCGAAGACAGCTTGTGGGATTGGGACATCCGGACAAACGCGCTGTGGATCAGCGATCATTGTTGCGCACTTCTGGGCTTCGAGCGGCATGAGATCGAGCCGCATCTGCGGTCGTGGGAGGATCGCATCCATCCGGAGGACAAGCCCAAGGTTCAGCAAGCCTTGAGAGACCATGTTGCCGGCTTGGCATCGGCCATCGAAATCGAGCATCGGCTGCAGCACAAGGATGGCTCCCGGGTGTGGGCCCTGGATCGCGGCAAGGTGGTTGTGCGCGATGACCAGGGCCGCCCGGTCCGCGCTGTCGGCACCCTGATCGACATCACGCATCGCAAGAATGCGGAATGCGCCCTGGTAGAAGCCAAGGCTGCAGCAGATCAGGCCCGCACGCAGACCGAGCAGGCCAGCGCGGCCAAATCCGAATTCCTGGCGACCGTGAGCCATGAGGCCCGTACGCCGTTGCACGGCATCCTCGGGCATACTGACCTCCTCCTCAGGGACACGAGCCTCACCGAGAATCAGCGCCGCCACGCGGAGCGGATACATAGAGCTTGCTCTGCGCTTCTTACGGTCGTTAACGGCATCTTCGACTTCTCGAGGATCGATGCGTGTCAGATCGAGCTGGACCCGCAGCAGTTTGCTCTGGCAGCGCTGCTCGACAACACTATCTCGATCGTGAAGGGCATGGCGGATGCAAAAGGACTCGCGCTGCGGGTCGAAGCTGCAGACGATCTACCGAAATGGGTCGTGGGCGATCAGGATCGACTCAGGCAGGTCTTGCTCAACCTCCTCAACAATGCCGTGAAATTCACCCCCATGGGTTCCGTGACACTGCGCGTTCTGGCCATCGACGCTGACGGATTGTGGTTTACCCTGAGCTTCTCCGTCGAGGATACCGGAATCGGAATCCCGCATGACAAGCACGACCATCTGTTCGAGCGCTTCAGCCAGCGCGAGTTCGGCGGAACCGGCCTGGGGCTAGCCATATCAAAACACTTGGTCGACCTCATGGGTGGAGAAATCGGCCTGCAGAGTAAGGTCGGGTTCGGAACTGCTTTCTGGTTCAACCTGAGCCTTCCTATTGCTCGAGGAGAAGCCCGATCCGAGCTGACGCAAACGAGCACGTGCGCGTCCCTAATGACGTCGCGCATTCTTTTGGCGGAAGACAACGAGATCAACCAGGAGATTGCCCGGGCCTTGCTCGAAACCTCCGGTCATGAGGTGGATGTCGTCAGCGACGGAGCCCAAGCTATCATGGCTGTTCAGGTCAAGGCCTATGACCTTGTCCTCATGGATATTCAGATGCCGAACGTCGATGGCATCGCGGCGGCACAACGCATCCGGGCGCTCGACTACCCAGCAAGGAGTGTGCCGATCGTCGCCATGACTGCCAATGTGCTTCCGCAACAGGTTCAGCGGTTCCATGCGGCGGCATGAATGACCACGTGGGCAAACCCTTCCAGCGTGACGAGCTTTACGCAGTGGTCGAGCGCTGGGGCGTCAAGCAAGACTTGGTGTCATTCCCACACCGGAGCATTCACACGTCCTCGACGAGTTGGTGCTCGAGGAGCTGCGAGAGATAGTTGGTTCCAGCGGCGTCGATCGCTTGCTCCTCAAACTCGCTGAGCAATTGCGGTCATGACCGCGCAATGATGTCCAAGGCGATGATCAATCCTGCATTGCCGGCGCGGCACACGAATTGGTTTCGTCTGCGGGAATGCTCGGATTTCTAAACCTGTCTGCTGCATGCAGAGAGCTCGAGGACGCCTGCAATAACGGCCGCGAGATCTCGCCCTTGCTCGAGCGATTGAGCTGCGAGCGCGCTGCCGCGCTGGCGCAACTCGATAAGCTGGCAGTGGAATCGCCAAACCGGTCCAGAGGCTCTACCGCCCGACTGGGTGCAGGGCACGGAGATATAGCTCGCCAGGGTTGATTCCGCAGCCACGGATCACAGGAACGCTGCTCGGATCACAGCCGCGAGCGCATCGCCGGTAGCGTGAACTGCAACACCGAACGCACGCCGCCACCAGCAGATTGGCATCGTGGAAACAGCCGGATGTGAGCGGCTGCACCTGCAGGCGTGCTCTTCAGCGTGCTGTCCGCTTTACCGATCCGGTTGTCGCGACAGCCTTCGTATTCGCCGCGATCTTGTCGGTCGGCCTGCTGGTTTCCGCGTTCCATGCGGGATTGGTTCCCGGTTGCAGGGTGGCAGCGAGCGAGGAAGTCTTTCCACTCTGCGCTACGGGTTCGAAATCGGTGAGGCGATGCTGACCTCCCGGCCGCCCGGTGAAGACGCGAAGACCATCTGGAAACATCACCATGTCGCCGCGCCGCAAGCTGCTGTCGGCAAGCAGTTCGGGAACGGGGTTCGAGATCTCGCCTGGGGTCCTCGGCTTCAGTGGCATCTTGATTGCAGGCGGCTCGACGCGAACGGCCCTAGGACGAGAGCGAGCAGCAGGCTGTTCCATGGTCTGACCCGCCGGATGCTCGGCCGGCCGAAAGGCCGGAGCCGACGAGGTCGGGGGCAAGAAGAGCCGGAAGAGGCCGAAGATGTCCTGGGCTCGCGCGGGCACCGCACTGCTGGCCAGCACGAGTATGGCTGAAAGTACGATGGCGTGCCGGCGCCTCACGGCCTTCACACGCGTGGTCACGAAGTCTGGCATGGCCCCCTCTCCTGCCCGAGACAACGTGGCCCAGCTTAGGGAGTTCCGCTCACTTCGATCACTTGGCCCTTCTGATGAGGTCATCTGTGCGAGACACGCACATGATCAGGATCAGCTCATCCTGGGGTAGGACCACTCTCCCTCAGTACATCCGTCTGGATCGACAGCCTGTTCGGAAAGCATCTCCAAGCCGTCATGGCGCTCTCCGTTTTGCCCTCGACAAGTCGGCCGAAAGGTATCGATCTAGCCGCCGGCGCGGCGGGGGGCCTAGATCCGCGCAAAGGCCGACAGCAGACATCTGCCCGTGCTGCAGGCCGGACCGCAGAATGCCTTGCCCAAAGCCGATTCGCCGACACCCGCGAACGCGTCGGCGAGGGCGCCCGGCGTGAAGCATTGCCTCGCGTCGGACTTCACCTCCGAAGCATTCTGATCGAGTAGGCCTTGCGAGGCATGAAGAGCAGAAATGGCTCACCGATCGGCAGCAAGAATTCGCGCACCGGAACGCCGAGCCCGGCACCCCGGTTCATGTCCCCTAAGCAGGATTCCGTTGGCTGTCACACGGCGGTAGGATTGATGAGGCGCACCGATGGCGGTGGACTTTGATCATGGCCAGACGACCTCGTGTGACGGCGAGTGGGGCGCAGGTGG
>NZ_LN811352.1:556801-562667 GCF_001006805.1 Microvirga massiliensis
CATCCCGGCTGAGTCTTCTGTTGCGGGAAAAAGGGGGTTCCGTTGGCGGCGGCCCCGGCACGCGCTGACCGGTCGGCAGGATCGGGACGCCGTTGACCGCATCGGGTTGCGGCTTCGTCTGCGCAAGGCGCAGGCGGCAGCCGGCGACATCACCCTGCTGTTTGGTGACGAGGCGGAGGCGCTCACCCATCCGTATCTCGCCCAGGCCTGGGCACGGCGCGGCGCCGATCTGCGGATCCAGGCGCCGGGCCAGGCCAAGAAGGTTGCCCTGATGGGCGCGCTCGACGCCGTCACGCGCGAGGTAAGCGTGCACACCGCGTGCACCAAGCGCAGCGCCGATTTCGTGGCGCTCCTCGAAACGATCGAGCGCCGCTACGGGCCAGAGGCGAGCGGGCCGATCCGGCCGGTAGTGCTGGTCCTCGACAATGGCCCCGTCCACACCAGCAAGCTGACCACCAAGGCGTTCGCCGCCCGCCCCTGGCTCACAGTCGAGTGGTTGCCCAAATATGCACCTGAATTGAACGAGATTGAACGCGCCTGGCGTGACCTGAAGCGTCACTATCTCGCCCACAGGACGTTCGCCGATGCCAAGGACCTCGAAGCAACCATCCATCACGCCGTCATCACCATGAACCGCGAGCGCACCCAAACGCCTTCGTGTGACAGCCTACGAAGCGCTGCTTAGTCCTGAACGGCTCGCCCGACCGCGCGGAGCAGTTCGTCAATCCGTTCTCCGGCACGTTCCTCGGGCGTCACTGGCAAAGGTTAGCGCTGGCTTCATCCTTGTTGCGCAGGATACCCCGGGCCAACGCGGAGCGTTTGGCCGGGGAGGAATGCGCGTCTTGAGCTTGACCGTTGACAGCCCGCCCCTTCCAGGAGAGAACGGAAGCTGAACAAACGCGAAGATGGCATGGCGTACGGCAAGGGCGCGCGCAGGACACACGACAAGCGCATGGTGCGACTGGGCGCCCTGCCGGCCGACGCGAGCTGGCTGACGCTCCGCGCGGCATGGATTGTTGCCGCTAACCACTTTGCGAGCCGGATCCGCCTCCCGATCCTTGACGAGCTCCCGGACGGCAAGGACCTCGACCGGGTGATGCTCGCCGCGCAGGCCGAGCTCAAGGGGCGGTTGAGTTCCGTCTGGGCCGAGAAGGCCAGGATCAGCGCCAAGGCCGCCGTCGTCGAGCACCACAGGCGGGCGCGCGGCAATCTGTTCGGCCGTCTGAAGCACCTCGACACCGTTGGGGACAAGCCGCTCGAGGACGGCACCCGCCGCCTCGTCAACCTGCCCGAGGAGTGGTCGCGCAAGCTGACGGACGGTGATGTCGCCGCGCTCAAGCAGCTTACGGCATCCTTCGACTTCCGGGGCGCCCTGGCGTTTCTGCGCCAAGTGCGCGACGGCACGGCCAACCTCTCGGCTCTGCACGCGGACGCTCTGCTGGCGCTCGTCGAGGCGGTCGAGGCGAAGTTCCGCCATCCCGCGTGGCAGGACCATCCCGACACCGTCGTGCAGCTCCACCTCGACTTCCGCTGCGTGCCGAAAGGAGAGGCGGAATCCAACAAGGCGGCCTGGCAGGCGCTGACGCAGCGGCTCACAGCGTCAGTGCCGCGGGTCCTGAGCGACGGCACACCCATCGTCGTGCCGCTGCTCGTCGCCGCTCCGCTGGCCCGCCAAGCGCCGTTGCTGGTCCGCGCCGTGCTGCGCCAGGCGCCGCTCCAGACCTTGATCGGCACGGCTGATCCGCAGGAGGTCGAGATCGGCTCGCTCTGCCTCGAGCTGGGCCAAAACTCAGTTGAGGTGAAGGGCGTGCTCTCAAAGAAGCCGCGCGTGAAGCCGCTTCCAGAGGTCACGCACCTTCTGGCCCGCGACTTCGGCTACCGCAACACCTGCGCGTTCGCGGTGGTCAGGAAGGATGCCGATCTCGACGAGGGGCTGCTCACGCGGGCGAAGGACTGGAGCAAGGCCGAGGCGAAGGCCTATCTCGAGCGGCACGTCCACGACGGCGAGTTACTCGAGGCGCTCCTGCTCGACGGCTCCGACTTCCTGAACGCGATCAACGTCCGCTGCGAGACCATCGATGCGCTGCGCTCGGAGATCGACCGCACCTACAACCGGATCGGGCGGATCAAAGCCAACATCAACCGTGTGCTGGGCCGGCCTGCCGAGACCCTCGTTGACCTCGCGACGGAGACGGACGACCGCATGCTGGCGGGGTGGATCAGGCGGCTGCAGCGGCTGCTCGCTCATGTGGGCCGGCTGAAGGAGTGCCGCCGACGCGAATACCGGGCAATCGACGGCCTCAAGAAAAGCTGGTTCGGGTACATAACGTCGGAGGAGGCGGCACTGGCCCGGCAGTGGAACGCCGCCGTGGTGCGCGAGCACCTCACGGTGATGGCGGAGGAGAAGGACAGTCCCGCCTACAAGGGGCGGACCTTCAACCGGATGATCAACAACGGCGCGAAGGGGCAGTATATCCGGCGCGCGTCGAACAAGCTGAAATGGAACGGGATTCCCGAGGTGGTGGTGCCGTCCTTCTGGACGAGTTGCACGGACGTGCGGTTTGGGGTCGTGGACAAGGCGCAGCGGCGCGGACCGGTCTTCGTGGCGAGGGCTGATGGCCTGCGTGCCGATGCCGACCTGCATGCGGCGCACACGCTGGCGCTGTGGCCTCTGCTGCGGCCGAAGATGAACGACAGGACGGCGCTGGCCGCCTAGGGATCCCTCGTGACAAAAGTCTTCCCGCGGCAGAGGGTGCGTCCCCGAGCCGCCGGGAAGCCCCGACCACAGCGCAACGCGCTTGGTCGGGGAGGTTCACGGGAACGGTGGGAGCCGGAGCACGAGGTTTCGTTTGAGCGACATGCGATGAGCGACGGGCGGGTGCCTGCATGTTAGGAACCCATGCGACTCACGCTCCGGGTCGCGCCGGTCTCCTCCATGTTCCTCGCTCTTCTCTTCCCCTATGTGCTGAGCCAGTTCTACCGCGCCTTCCTGGCCGTGGTGGCCGGCGACCTGTCGCGCGACCTCGGGCTCGACGCCGCTGGGCTCGCGAGCATGCAGGCTGCTTTCCTCCTGGCTTTTGCGCTGTCGCAGATCCCGGTCGGGCTGGCGCTCGATCGCCTCGGGCCGCGCCGGACGCTTCTCTTCGGCTTGTGCGCGGCCGTGGTCGGTAGTGTGCTCCTGGTTTTTTCGACGCGTCCGTGGCACGGAATCCTGGCGATGACCCTCATCGGAGCGGGCTGCGGGCCTGTTCTGATGAGCGGCTTCTACTTGATCGCCCGGAGCTATCCGCCCGCCCGGTTCGCGACCATGTCGTCGCTCCTCCTCGGGATCGGCTCGCTCGGCGACCCGTTGAGCGGCACGCCGCTGGCGCTTGCGGCTGGGGCGTTCGGTTGGCGGCCCACCATGCTCGGAATGGCGGGCATCACGGCGGCGAGCCTCGCCTGCGTCGCCATCGTCCTGCGCGATCCGCTCCGCGCCCAGGCACCCGGCGGCTCGCTCTCGCCTCTCGCCGGGGCGAAGCAGATCCTGGCCATACGGGCGCTCTGGGCGATCTTCCCGATGGCGCTCGTCAGTTATGCTTGCGTGATCGCCACACGCGGGTTGTGGATCGTGCCCTATCTGGAAGCTGTTCACCACTTCGGGCGGAATGCGCTGAGCCTGGGCGCGACCGCGATGGGCTTCGCGATTGCGGCAGGCGCGCTGCTCTACGCTCCGCTGAACCGACTCTTCGGCAACGCCAAATACACGGTCGTGGCCGGTACTGCGGCCACAGTAGTGGGGTGGCTGGTGCTCGGCCTGCTCGGGAACCGCTCGGGCGCGCTCGCGCTCGGGCTCCTGCTCCTCGTTGGGGCCCTCGGGATGCACTTCGCCATCGTGATGGCGCATGCCCGCTCGTTCATGCCGACGCACCTCCTGGGGCAAGGCGTGACGATGATGAACCTCGTCTTCTTCCTCGGGGCTGGACTGGGGCAGTGGCTGTCCGGTCGCTACGTCCGAGCCGCCGAACTCGCCTTCGTAGCGCCCGCCGACATCTATGGGCGGCTGTTCACCGGATTCGGGCTGGTGCTCGGAGTTGCTCTTGCCATCTACCTCCTTGCGCCGCGGGAGCGCCTGTGACGACTACAACGCTCGAAGGTACCGCGGGAGCAGCCATGTTTCAGATGCGCAAGGGTTTAATGGAATGAGAGCGGATGCGTGACTTGGCCGAGCAGGTAGCGGAGCTTTTTCTCCCTGCAGCACGTTCCGAACCACCGGGAGCAGTATGAGCTACGACGAAATTGTGAGACACGGGTTGATCGCTTGTGCCACGACCGCTCTCCTACTGACAATTGTGTATTTCGCAGCGCGGGAACGACGTCGTGAGGTCGTCATCACCGCTGTCATTTGCGGAGTGTTGGCTTTATCGCTCGGCTCCATCGCTATTTGGTTGGATAGCCAGTAACCATCCCCGGCGGAGCCGGGGAACTCCCTTGCCGGTTTAGGAGGTTTGCGCTCGGTCGGATGCCTCAAATTGGCGAGTATGTCTGCAACATCGCAAGTCAGGCTTACCCTTTGGTTTTACCCACTATCAAACGACAGCTGGCGCCTTCCGCGAGCCTCACGGTCATGACCACGACCTGTGAGCCGCGCCAAGCCGGCGCAGAGGGCCTCGTGATCAGATGCCCCGGGGTATAGGTAGATTGTCATTACCGGATGGCCGATTCGCCAATCGCAGTCTCAGCGGACAGCCAGTAAGCTCTAGGCCAGCCGCGGAGAAAGCCGTAGAAGAGCTAGGATACCTGCCACCATTTCCATTTGCGCGGCTGCTTCGCCGCCGAGCGATCCTGGTCCTGTTCGGCAGCCGCAAGTGCAGCTCGCAGTACCTCCATCTGAGTCGTGGCCACATCCCGCTCGGCTCGAGCGACGTCGCGCTCGTTGAGTGCCGCATCGCGCTGGAGGATTAACTCGTCGGTTCGCTGCCGAGCCTCCTCGAGCTGCACCACGAGCCCCTCGAGGTGTTGGGTCAGGACCGTCAGGCCATCTGGTTTGGCCAGGTCGTCGATCGGGTTCGCATCGGGTTCTCTTTCTGACTTCAAATCGGGTTCAGACCTAACGCTGGGCTCAGCGCGTGCGGCACTTCCTTCTTTCGCGCGGTGAACTGCAAGCGCCTCCGCTGCGGCCCTCGCCAACCTGCGCGGGCGGCTTTTCTCGTCTTCCGGAAGTGCGTTCCACTGCTCGGGCTTTCGATCGGTCCGGCGCATCCGAACCCAGATAGCCCGCGCCATTACCTCAATCTCTTCTCGCAACTTCGGCCGCATCTCCACGTCTCCTCGGTTGGCCGTTCCTCCGGAGTGGACACTGGCTGCTGATCCAGCCGGGCAGGTTCTGGGCAGGCAAGACGACTAGAGAAGACCTAGGCCGCTCGTCGTTACCCGCTAGACCGATCTCGGGCGTTCCCCCTGCCGTATCTTCCGCCGCCTGTCCTATACCGCCGCGGCGGCTCCTGGACCTATCTCCGCCCGATCTAAGGTCCGCCTAATCCTGGCCTCTTGGCTCGACTCGATGGAGGCCGCTGAAACTACTGTGATTTGAACCAAGCCTGTCAATCGGCGTTGAAGTTTGCCCCTCGATCAGCATCCAATTGTGGCTCTGACGCAGTTTTGGTGCAGTTGCGGACTGGATTGATGCTGTCGCCCAGAAGGAGGCAGCATCCTGCATCGAAGCCTACGCCTCTCAGCTCTGCTTCCACCCGGCCTGATCGTGGATCAGATCCACGCTGATCCACAGCAAGTGACCATCACTGTCCATTCCGCTCACCGATCAAGGGTCTGCCCGTCCTGCGGCACGATCTCCTCGCGTGTGCATAGCCCTTCTCTCCGGCGCGGA
>NZ_LN811352.1:563295-610653 GCF_001006805.1 Microvirga massiliensis
CAGCCACTCAGCCGGATACGAGGATCCGTGGCAAAGGAAAACCAGCGAACTGGAGCCTGTTCATTGCGTCGGCTCGGTTCTCTAGGTCGATGCCGAAGCTCCCATAGTTCCGCCCCTCACTGTCCTTCGCATGCCCAGTGAGCGCATCATGAATTTCCTCGCCGAGTTTGGCTTTGCGGCAGGTGTCCTTGAAAGTATGCCGGAAAGAATGGAAGACTTTGCGCTTGTCCTTCATCCCGATAGCATCACAATACCGAGCAAACTTCTTCGAATACGCTTGGGTTAGCCGCCCTTCCCTATTGGGTTTCAGATTGGGGAAGATCTGCCCCGAGTGCCGACGCACATAGTCAAGAAACCCGAGCGCGATCACAGTAGGGTGGAGCGGGACCATGCGATGTGAGCTATCGGTTTTCAGGCGCTTTTGGTGACCTTCGCCCTCCTCACTGATGGTGGTAACGTCCAGATACCAGATGCCGTTCTCCTCTCGCACGTCACTGCGCTTCAACTGGCCCAACTCCTCAAGGCGGCATCCTTGGTGGAGGGCGAGGATCGGTAGCCAGTAGCGCTCATCGCGAACCAGAAAATTGCCCGGCTGACGTGTCCGCGCCGCGCTCGCGCAACCTGTGAAGATCGGCGATGTGAACAGCGTATGGATATCAGTTGGGCTGTAGGAGAGCCGCTTCTGCGAGGCTGCCTTAATCTTGGACTTCGGTGGGATAAGTCCCGCCGCGATGTTCTCCGTTGTGTAGTTGTGTGCATGCGCCCACCGGGTGAAGGCGTGGAGCAACTGCATGTGCTTTGCCAGTGTGGTGAGCGAAACTCTCTCCACCTGCTTACCTTCGAAAGCCTTGATTAGATCTGGAAGCGGAAGCTTCCGGTCAGATGCAGACAGTACCTTTGGCATCTGAGAGATTAGTGACTTGAAGGTTACTATGTCGTCTTTGCTCAGGGTGCCGATTGCCACATCACCACCAACCACCTCTCGCAAAAGGCGAAATGTCGTTGCTTGAGCCCGAAGGCCGGATGGAGAGAGTCCTGCCTGTCTCGCATAAAGCGCGTGGACCGTCATGAGCTTGGTTGCGCCGAGCTTCGATAGTTTCGGCTTTGGGATGACGGTGCTCACCGTCATTGGCTCCGGCGCATTGGCGGGGAGATCCGAGTAATCAAATTCCCGCCACTCTCGCTCTCTCCGTAGAATTTCGGGCCATGTGTCAGCCACCATTTGTGAAAGGACGTTGTAGGCTGGTTCCTTGGCGGTGAGGAGAACTCCGGCCTTGGTGGTGATCCGGTTCACGATGTCCCACACGGCCTCGATATGGGCTTCCTCGTCGTCACCGGCAGCCAACCGGCATTCCGCCTCGAAGGCCGTCATGGACCCATTGGGGTTGTCAAGCACCCGCTGCGCCCGTTCATAAAGTTCGCGGTCTCGCCACCCCGCCACCAGCGCTTGCAAAGTGGCCACGGTGAGCACCTGCGGCCCTTGATCCGCACGACGCTGTTCAGCTTGTTGGAAGATAGCCTCTACCCGGCCCGCCACCTCAATGGCGCGCAAGCGGGCAATGCTTTCGTCCTTCGTATGCAGGTTCTCGTACCAAGTAGTTCCACGCCCTATGAGCGTCCGGAGCCGTAGCGGGATCCCGCGCTTGAACCAGTAACCGCCGTTTTTCGGGTGAGGATGCAGGTATGTCATGCGAGCCATCGCTTTGTGCACCTGATCGCGAAAACGTCGCTGAAGAGAAGGAGTTCAAGGCGCAGCAGCGGTTTATCAGCTTGCTGGCGCACCCTACGGGACTCGAACCCGTGTTTTCGCCGTGAAAGGGCGACGCAACCACCACAACCCTATTGTTCTCAACGACTTAGATGGGATCTGTAGGCAACCCCTGTAGTCAAGCCGGAAACCTGTGGAAACTACCCAAGGCTACGGGTCGACACACCTGGCAAACACCAAGCCGTGCGGCATGTGCCGAAGCCGTGCAGTTGCCGAGAGCAGTTTACCCCTCACCAACACATCCAACTGGACCAACGTGCTAGCGATGGTCGGAGTTCTTGTCGGGTGATGGTGTCTCATTAGCGGGAGGCGAAAGCACCATCCCAACGATCATCCCTCCGATCCCCGACAGGACCGCCAGGAGGAACTCAGCTTGGAATAGGAACCACCAGAACGCGAGGCAGCCTACAGCATGTGCGAGGAGCCCAAGAGGCATACCGGTGCTCCGCACCTCCCGGAAGAAACTCGGAGCTGCTCGAAGCACCATAAACGCGACCACCGCCAGGATAATGTAAGCCCCCGTGAGCCCCTCGGAGGAACCGAAGGTGTCTTCGTAAATACCCAGCACTGTAGCCCCCTATTGCCCTCGAACACGCTAGGCAGGGACAGCAGGCGCTACACAAGGGTTCGCTGCGGGGTTCCCCAATGTTTTGGTGCAAACTTTTGAAAGCCCATATCAAAGCGCGGCACTTCGAGATTACCCCCGGTGGGGGTGGGTCGAGAGCAAGGCAGGCGCGGCGGGATGGCCCGTGCACCACGGGGACAGTGTCCAGGAGCAAGGCCACAATGTGGGCCTATCCCATGAGTCGCAGGGAGAGCCACGGGCTCGCAGAGAGGCGATCAAGCTAGGCAAGTAGCGGCCACACCAAACGACGCCGGAGGGACTTACAAGGGCAAGGATCAGCCTTCGGCCTCCTCGAAGTGTCGAGACCGACGCGCCTCAGCCCCTGATGTTGAAGACGTGCAGACGGCCGCCGCGATCGAACGCGAGCAGGTGTTGTGGATCAAGAACCTCCACAGCGAGGAACTCTGCATCCCCATGAAACCGCGTCAGCTCCACGCCGGTGTCGAGGTCCCACAGCCGCAGCGTTTTGTCCTCCGATCCCGACGACAGCACTCGGTGCTCGTCGATCTGCACTATTGTGCGCACCCAACCCATATGACCCTCGAAGCGACGGAGCTCGGCGCCGGTGTTGAGATCCCACAGCCGCAACGTGTTGTCTTGAGATACCGAGAGCATCCGGTGCTCGTCAATCCGCAGCAGCGCAGTCACCCAACCCACATAGCCCTCGAGGCGGCGGAGCTCGGTGCCAGAGTCCAAGTCCCACAGCCGCAGCGTGCAATCCCTTGATCCCGGCCGCAGCAAGTCATCCCCCGATCCCGACAGCACCCGGTGCTCGTCGATCCGCAGAAGCGCAGTCACGAAACTCGTATGACCCTCGAGGCGGCGGAGCTCGGTGCCAGAGTCCAAGTCCCACAACCGCAGCGTCTTGTCCGCCGATCCCGACAGCGCCCGGTGCTCGTCAATCCGCAGAAGCGCAGTCACATCATCCGTATGACCCTCGAAGAGGCGAAGCTCGGTGCCAGAGTCCAAGTCCCACAGCCGCAGCGTGTTGTCCGCCGATCCCGACAGCACCCGGTGCTCGTCGATCTGCACTATTATGCGCACCCAACCCGTATGACCCTCGAAGCGGCGGAGCTCGGCGCCGGTGTTGAGATCCCACAGCCGCAGCGTGTTATCCCCCGATCCCGACAGCACCCGGTGCTCGTCAATCCGCACCACCAAATCCACACTATTCGTATGACCCTCGAAGCGGCGGAGCTCGGCGCCGGGCGGTGTTAGAGTGGGCCGGCGCAGAACCAAGGCCGGACGCTTTATCAAGGGCTCGCAATCAGCGAGCATCGGTGCCAGCGCTGAATCGTCATCCGGTGCGAGGCGCCCAAGGAACTGCACGGGAAGCTGAGTGGGGTCTTGCGCTAGAATGTTAGCTATGAGGTCAAGCGTGCGGCCGGTGAGTTCTTGCGCACGGTCGTGCGCATACTGCCGGAAGTCACTGATGAGGTATTGTGGATTGCTGGTCGCCAGAAGTTTGTCTCGCATCCAAGTGGGATCAAGCAGGAGAGCATCTAGCGCCTCGCGGTTTCCCGCCTCAGCCAAGTGGTTGGGAAGATACTGGTAGTAGTAGCGGCGATCGGCTGGGTCCTCACTTTCGGACTTTCCAATGTCACTAAGGGCACTGAGCAGCCGTCTGTGCTGCACCGCGAGGCCTTCCTGATTGGCCTGAGCCCGCAGGAAGTGACGCACGACATCATGTAAGCGCAGCGTCCTGAGAGCGAGATCCAGATTCAGGAGCAGCGAAAGGCCAAAAAGCTCAATAAGCAGCTCCTCCGTCTCAAACTCATCGAGTCCACCCGTCTTCTGCCAGAGCCGTGCGATAATGCCGATCGGGATGTCTGCGTCTTCAGGAAAGATACTAAGCTCGCTGAAGTGATCTCGTTGCTCTTGAGTAAGCAGGTCAAGGCTGATGCCGATCGTCCGCGCTACAGCATTGCGACGGTCCAGCTCGCTTCTTGGGTCGAACGCTAACAAGCCCTTGTCATCCAGTCGCTTATTGGCTGCTTGGACGGCCCGATTGAGCGGCTCATTACGCCCAACCCGGTTCCGCAGGAAACCATTGACGATCTTCAGGAGCAGTGCCCATTCGCCCAAACGAGTGCTGAGGCAGTTCAGCGCATAGCGTGCCGCCTCAACTTCCGTCTCCGGAAGACTTGACGCGAGGAGTGTGAGGGCCTCCTTCTCCCGCATGGCGTCCACTGGTTGGCGGATTGCATTGCCCGGCAGCACGCGGTCGATGCGCGTGGTCACAAGCCGGGTTGTATTGGGTCCACCTTGGAGGAAAGGCCGTAGGTCCTGCTCACGCCAGGCGTCATCCACGATCATTAGGATGCGGCGATCACCCAATGCCTGACCGAGCTTGGTGCTTGCCGCATTGAGGGTCTGAAGTCCCGGCCGCTCGCCTGTGAGCACCTCGATCAGGTCGGAGATGATGGCAAGCAGGTTCTCGGGCTTCCCGCCGAGCTCGACCCACAGGATTCCATCGAAGTAGGCGTCCTGGATGTCGGGGTCATGCGACAGGGCCTTGGCCAGTGTGGTCTTGCCGTAGCCACCTGCGCCCTTCAGGGCTGCCGTGATCGCGACTGCATCTCCCTTGCTGTCGAGGAGTTGCTGCTTGAGAGCCTCGAACTCGCGTGGGCGCTGCACATAGTCGGGGGGCGGCTCGGGCGCCATGGCCGGCACACGCTTCTGCTGGCTCGGCCCCTCGAGCACACGTACGAATCGCGTTTTCTGCTCCGGTATATTCAGGTCGTAGAGGTGCCCAAGCCAACGCGGGAGCGTGTTGAGGTCCTCGAGCCCCGGTCCTCTGACGGGGCTCACCTCCTTGCCCTCCTGCCGTGCCAGACGGATCTCCCGGCGCACGACGCTGCTCTCGAGAGCGGCCGGCGTGACCACCAGCACGAAGTGCTCGACCGTCTTGGACTTGAGTGCGTCCTCGATTTGGCTCCACCAGTCCCGACCACCGCGCAGGGTGACTAGGTCCTGCCAGAGCGAGAAGCCTTGCGCCACTAGGTCCTGGCGGAGACGCGCCGCGAACGCTCCGCCGTCCTTGCGTGAGTAGGAGAGAAAAATCCGTGGGCTTGAGCTATCCGGCATCGGGACGGTCTTGCAGAGGAGCCAACACCGGTCCTGATTCTACACGATGGAGGATCGGGGCGCCTCCATTCAGGACCAGGGCCAGAGCAGCGGACTCTCCTGTTCCACATAGGCTTGCCCTACTGGACCGTTCCAGACCAGCAGCCTAGCCGTTCCAAAAGAATTGCTGTTGACTTCTGGAACATTGCGGGAGACAACATCTATGACTTCATTGGAACGAAGGACCTCGCCCATGCTCATTGGATACGCCCGCACGTCTACCGTGGAACAGGAGGCCGGACTGGAGGCCCAGGCCCGAGACCTCAAGGCGGCTGGGGTCGAGAAGCTGTTCGCCGAGCAGGTCTCCTCCGTCGCCCCTCGAGAGCAGCTTGCGGCTGCCCTGGAGTGGCTCCGCGAAGGAGACGTGCTGGTGGTGACCAAGCTGGATCGGCTGGCCCGGTCCATGCGGGATCTCCTCGACACCCTCGCCATGGTTGAGCGCAAGGGCGCGTCCCTGCGGATCCTCGCCATGAACCTCGACACCGCTACGCCCACCGGCAGGCTCATGCTCAACGTCCTCGGCAGTGTGGCGCAGTGGGAACGGGAGATGATGCTGGAGCGCCAGCGGGAGGGCATCGCCAAGGCGAAGGGCGAAGGAAAATACAAGGGCCGGAAGCCCACCGCACGGGCGAAGACGGACGAGATCAAGGCTCTTGCTGCCGATGGCGTAAGCCTCTCGAACATCGCCCGCCAACTCGGCATCGGCAAGGCGTCAGTGCACCGGGTTCTCAAGGCTGCTTGAAGTCGCCCAAGGTGTCATGCACGACACCTATCGTCCCGACCTGCATTGTCCTTCGCCCGCCCGGTGAGGTGATCAGATGACCCAGAGGTAGGCGGATTAGGGCTTCACCTAACCATCGGTGCAGTGACTGCACCAATCCAATCACTGCAAGACATCCGCTCCGGCCGCTAATCATCGGTGCAGTGACTGCACCTATTGAACCACTGCAGGACTCGGCTCCGGCTCCGCGAGCCCCTTCGCGGCCCCGCGTCGCATTTGTTTGCGTGTCTGTCCGTGCCAGGACGGGCGCAAATCTGGAGCGTTGAGTTGAGAACCTGCCGCGTCCCAGGATGCAACGAAACAACCACGAAGTTCGGGGCCTACTGCACCACCCATAAAGCGATCACGAGGCGTCACGGCGATCCCCTCCAAGAGGGCATCACGAAGGCGCACCTTGAGCCATACGTGAAGATCGTCGAGGCGCGGATCGTCAAGAACGCTACCAACCCGGTGTGGTCGCAGCTAGAAGAGCGGTGGCTGGCGTTGGCCAGTGCAGCGGGGGCAACCCTCTCCGCATACCACAACGGGCGTCCTGGGGTTCGCCAGGAGGTTCTGGCGGCACATGAGATCAAGAAGCTCAGGGAAGCCGTCGAGCCGCGCACGGTTATCGTGATGGCCCTCGCCATGTATGTGATGCTCGACCAGGAGCCGAGGCGGTTTCGGTCTGACGAAGCGTTCACCACTCAGCTCGTCCGGCGTGTCCGGGGGTTGTCGGACGTAAACGTAGGTGAGTGGTACGACCACAAGACCAACAGGATGAAGCGGGTCTATCGGGAGTTGCCTCCTCGGGTCGTGCAAGTCCTCGCGAACTGGATCGTGCCTGTCCTCGGAGGCGTTGGGATCAAGCTCGCCGCATTGGAGAGAGCCGACCAAGAAGCCCGTCAGAAAGAACTCACATCCTTCCATCAAGCCGTATCGGACCTCACGTAGTGACCGCAGCACAGCAGACCAAACCGACTGACGCCCCTAACGACAACGCGCCGATCAAGCTGGAACAGGATCAGTTCTTCGACCCCTGGAGAGCCCCTCGAACTCCCAAGGCGAGAACCCTCGTCGCTGATGTGACCCGGCAGGTGGAGAGCTACGAGCGACATCGCAGGCCACGAGACCGGCAGCGGAAGCAGAAAGACCAAGCGGTCTTCGAGGCCACCATTGCAGCCATCGTCTGCAACCTGGCTCATGCTCATTTGTCGGACCACAAGGAAGGACTCGCGGTCTCACGGTCGAACCGGGAGTTAGGGGTCAAGTCACGATACCGCTCGCCGGTTCTTGGCAAGAAGTTTCCAGAAGCTCTCGACCTCATGGCATCGCCCGAGATGTCGTTCGTCAAGCAAAGGCTCGGCTATCGAAACCCGTTGGCCAATCGCAACCAACAGACGCTCATCAATGTGGGACCTCGCCTCAAGAACATGATCGTCGAGAGGGATCTCGAACTATCGGATATTGGATGGTCGATGGACGAGGAGACCATCATCCTCAAGGCCACCAAGGAGGACTTCTGGGACCCTGGCGCGTGGATCGAATACGAAGACACCGCAGAAACCAACGCGATGCGGTCCCAACTCAAACAAATCAACGCATGGCTCGATGAGGCCGACATCTTCATCATCGACGACCGAAACCTAACGATCAGCGGACTGGACGAAAGGGAGCGTCGCCTTCGCCGAGTGTTCACCCAAGGCTCCTTCGAGAGGGGCGGTCGTCTCTTCGGAGGTCGGTGGCAGCCTATGGGCAAGCACGAGCGACTCCGGAAGCTGGAGATCGGAGGCGAGAAGGTCGTCGAGTTGGACTACAGCCAGATGGCCCCTCGACTGCTCTACGGAATGGTTAGCGAGAAGCCTCCAGCATCCGATGCCTACTTAGTTCCTGGCCCGGCAGACCCAACTCAGTTCAGGGACGGGTTCAAGAAACTGTTCAACGCACTGCTGTTCACCGAGAAGCCTCTGGAGAGGAAGCCACAGGGAACCGAGAGCCTCCTCCCCAAGGAGAACATCAAGGTCCTCGTCCAGAGGCTTCGTGACTTCCATCAACCGGTTGCTCACTTCTTCGAGACCGGGATCGGCCATCACCTTCAGTTCCGCGAGAGCCAGTTGATGTTGGAGGTCCTCCTTCGTCTTCGGGACCAGGACATCATAGCCCTTCCTGTCCACGATGCCGTAATCATCCCTGCCTCTGCGGAGCAGTCGACGAGAAGAGTGATGGGTGAGGTGTTCCTTGAGAAGGTTGGGATAGAGGCCGTTATCACAAGAACTCCATCCCTCGACCCTACACAAGGGAATGTTCTACCTCTCCTTTATAGGGACTCGTAAGTTCATCTGCCCACTCCTCTCATCTGATAACCGAGAACCGTTGCAGCCAGTCCAGCCGAGTGAAGTTGTCGCGCTGCTCCTGCCGTCATAACCACGATGGGGCTGATGCGCGTGGCCGCAGCGCAGGCAACACTGGGATGCAGCGGAGTTCACCGAGATCGAGTGCTACGCCCAACTGTGAGCGGATTGTTGGGCCGGTGACTCGCGGGGTTTGCTAACGTGCTATTAGTGCTGTCTCGCCGATGGAAGCACTCGTGTAATCGATCAGAAGGGGACGCTCATGGACTGGGCTCTCATCGTGTTTGTTGGTCTGGCAGCGCCGACTGTCATCCCGATCGAAAGCGCCGCGCACTGCGCTTCAGCTATCACGCATCTGGACGCTACGATGAGAGGCGAGCTTACCAAGGTCGTGCAATCAAAGATGACCGTCGCTTGTATTCCGGCGCGGGGCCCAGTGCCAGAGAGCCCAGAATACGCTGTGCGCGAAATCATTCGCCACGAGATACAGGCCATGTGCGCAGCCGAGACCGAGAAGACAGCGGGATGTCGTGCGGGCGATTCCCAGCCCTAATCCAGCCGTTCACACAGGCAGCTTCACCTTCTCCACCCAACCCCGGAGTTCCGCTGCCTCCCGCCCATTCGAGTAGAGCTTGTATGTCATCCCAAGGGGTGCGTGCCCGACGATCCGCGCCGCGATGGCCTCGGGACAGTCAGCCCGCTCCAGAGCCGTGGTGAAGGCTTTCCGCAGGGAGTGGAAGGTCTTGCCCTCGGGTATCCCGATCTTCCGCATGTGGCGACCGTATCGCACCGAGAGGGCGCTTGCCTTCGCACCCTTCGGGGCAACGACATCTTTCAGCCGTGGATGGACGGGGACCACCCGCGCAGCGTTGTCGGTCTTGCCGGTCTTCAGAACGAAGCACTCCACCCCGTGCAGGTTCTGCCGCTCGGCTCGCAGACACTCCTCAAGGCGGAAGCCCGTATACAGCGAGATCAGGAAGACGGGCCGTAGCTCATCGTCGTCAGCGACAGCAGCGAAGGCTCGCGTCAGTTCCTCATCATCGTAGAACCCATAGCTCTGCGTAGCCTTGCCCCTCGTGCCAATAGCCTTCAACAGATCTCCGAAGGGGTTCCGAGGTGGGTCCTCCTCCTTGCGATGGGCCCAGGCCCAGAGATGCGCCATGACCGTGGAATAACGCTTCACGGTGTCCTGCGCCTTCCCCTTCCCGACCTCCTCCAGCCACTCGATGGCCTGCTTGCGGGTGACTCCATAGATGGGCTTGTCTCCGTGCTTGGCCTTCCACAGCTTCACGGTCGTTTCGTAGTTGGCGGTGGTAGTCGGGTTCCGCTTCGGTCGGGCCTCCAGGTAGCTCTTGAGGGTCTCGGAGACCTGTTCCCGTCCCGCGATATGATCCCGCACAGCTTGCGCCATGTCGCCGCGGTCTGACTCTTCACGCTCCTCCAGCCGGTCGATGACGGCATCAAGAGCCGGGTTGGTCATCTCCTCCCCAGTCAGCTCGTTGATGACGATCGCGGGACCCACCTCGTCCCGCAGCTTGGCGCGGAAGGCAGCGTAGGACAGATCCGCATCAGCCTTGCCTACAGCCTCCTTGCCAGCAGCCTTGGCGAACCTCGCCCGTGCCACCTCAAGGACATCCCAGCGGCGTTGGCGGGCCTCGTTCACGTCGGAGGTGTCGAGAGCCTTGCGGTAGTATGGACCCATCTCCTTGCGGAGCTGGTTCGGCACCGGGATGCGGGCATACCAGCGGTTACCGATACGCTGGAGGTAGCGGTTGTCTGGGGCAGACCTGGCGGGCTTGGAAGGGGTGCGGCGGGTAGTCGTTTCCATGCCTTGGACGGTAGCCTTCAGGGAGTCCTGTAGGCAAGTTCTGTAGGCAAGGAAAACCCGGAAATCCGCTAAGTCTTGGCGCACCCTACGGGACTCGAACCCGTGTTTTCGCCGTGAAAGGGCGACGTCCTAGACCGCTAGACGAAGGGTGCCGGCAAGGGCGGGTCGCCCTGCGATGGCGCGGACGTATAGAGGGGTTTGAAGAGAGGGGCAAGCAAAAGCCTGCACCTTGTCCTCAGGCCGGAACGGCGACGTCCACGATTCTCATCTGCACGCGCTCGCCTCCACCCCAGCGGTCGATCGAGAGCGTTCCCGCCACGTGCAGCACGTTGCCGACGGCGTTCTGGAGTGCCTGGCCGAGGGGCTGGCCGGCAGCCCGAAAGGCGATCGCATTGATGGTCCCGCCATCGCCGCTCCTCAGCCGCACTCTCACGTGGCCCCCGGAGCCGACCTCGCGAGCGTCGAGAACCCGGTGGTGCGGCAGCACGAAGAGCGGCTCGGGCTGGCCCTGGCCGAATGGCCCTGCACTCTCGAGGGATGCGACGAGGGCGGGCTGCGCCGCGCCGGCGGTCAATGTCGCATCCACGAGCAGGCAGTCGATCGCACAGGCCTGCTCGACGGCGCTGGCCAGGGCGTCGCCCGCAAAGGCCTTGAAGCGCTCGAGACCATCCGCCGCCAGCGTCACGCCCGCGGCCATGGCATGGCCGCCGCCCTTGATCGCGACGCCGGCCTCGACGGCCGCTCTCACGGCACGGCCGAGGTCGACGCCCGGCACCGAACGTCCAGACCCCGTGACGGTGGCCTCCCGGCCCGAGGCGAAGGCGAAGGCGGGCCGGCGGAAGCGTTCCTTCAGCCGAGCTGCGACGAGGCCGACGACACCGGGATGCCAAGTTTCCGACGAGGTGATCAGAAGCGCCGCGTCGGGCTCCGAATCGAGTTGATGCACGGCTTGAGCTTCGGCCTCGGCGACGGCCTCCTGTTCGATCATCTGCCGCTCACGATTGAGCCGGTCGAGCTCACCGGCAATCCTTGCCGCCGCCTGCGAGTCTTCTGTCAGCATGAGCCGCGAGCCCAGGGCGGCATCGCCGATGCGTCCTCCGGCGTTGATGCGCGGGCCCAGGAGATAGCCAAGATGCCAGCACTCGGGCGCATCGGAGAGGCCCGCCGAATCCGCCAGGGCTGCGAGGCCGATCCGCCGGCGCGAACGCATCACTTGGAGGCCCTGCCTCACGAAAGCGCGGTTGAGGCCGGTGAGCGGCACGACATCGGCGACGGTCGCGAGCGCAACGAGATCGAGCGCGCTCAGGAGATCGGGCTCGGGCCGGCCCTGGAACACGCCCCGCGCCCGCAGCGCACGGTTGAGTGCGACCAGGCCGATGAAAACGACTCCGGCCGCGCAGAGATGGCCGAGGCCGGAGAGATCGTCCTGCCGGTTGGGATTTACGAGCGCCAGCGCGTGCGGGAGATCCTCGGGCGCTTGGTGGTGGTCGAACACGACGGCATCAAGGCCGAGACGCCGCGCCTCTTCGAGCGGCTCGTGGCTCGCGGTCCCGCAATCGACGGTCACGAGCAGCTCGGCGCCGCCCTCCTGCAGACGTCGGATTGCCTCCACGTTCGGGCCGTATCCTTCGGTGATACGGTCCGGGATATGGATCACCGGATCGAGGCCGAAGCCCGCGAGATAGCCGGCGAGAAGAGCTGCGCTGCAGGCGCCGTCGACGTCGTAATCCCCGAAGATTGCGACGCGCTCCCGGCGCTGCACGGCATCGGCCAGCCGTTCGGCAGCAGCCCGCATGTCCGTCAGGCGATCGGGATCGGGCAGCAGATCACGCAGCCGCGGCGCGAGAAAGCCGGGCACCTCGGAGAGGGTAACCCCCCTCCCTGCCAGAATGCGCGCCAGCGTGTCCGGCAGACCATGGGTCTGCGCGATGGCGGTCGCGACGGCGGCGCGGGACGGGTCGCAGCGTTCGCTCCAGACCCGCCCGAGAGCGGAGCTGGTGACGCCAAGGAACGGGCGGGGGTCGAGGTTCAAAGCCGATTCGGTCACGCGCGCAGCATATCCCGGTTCGCGTGCGATCTGCTGCCCCGAATGACGCGGCGGTTTCCTGCTCTCGATGAGCGGCTCGGTGCGAGGGCGTCGATCGACCTCAGACAGCCGCCGCGCGGCGGTCCCAGGGTCCGACCCGAATGGCTGCTGCGATCAGCAGGAAGAGCACGAATCCGTTGAGCAGATGCCAGAGCACGTGGCTGCCGGTCGGGAAGCTGCCGCAAATGTCCTGATCGATTGACCGAAAGGTGAGCGATACCGCAAAGACCGCCATGGCGCCCAACAGTGCACGCGCGGCCGTTCGTGATCGATCGGTCGGATTCCTACGCATTGCGCAGAGCGCACCGACGACGTTGAGCGCCAAGGCCGGCGGGAAATAACGGATCGAGCCGTTCAGGGTGACGTCGCCAAAGATTTTGACCCAGAGAGGCGCGAAGCAGGAATCGAGCAGCGCGAAGGCGCCGATCGCCACGAGCATGGCAAGCCACCCGAGGCCGAGATAACGGCGCAGAGCGAGGACCACATAGCTGTAGACGAACACCGCGATCGGGATGACATCGGCGAACATCGACCAGCGATTCGCAAAGGTGTGAAAGAGAAAGCTGCCGATCCCGACGATCGCCACGGCTGCGACGAGCCAGAGTCCTGCCGCATCCCTGCTGCCAGCGCGCCGCCAGAGCACGAACCCCGCTCCTGCAGCGACGAGAAACGCCGCATTGGACAGCGCGTTCAGCGGTTCCGACCAGAAGCTCGGATCCGTTCGCTCACAATAGAGATCGATCGGTTCGAACCAGGACGAAGGCATGCTCGGCGCCTCCCGCGATCAGCGGCTTGCCACGGCGATGCGAACATCGGATGACGACATCCGGGGCGCAGGGACACGGCAACAATGCGAATTGGCACCTGGAATGTGAATTCGGTCAAGCAGCGGCACGACCACCTGCTCGAGGTGTTGCGGACCTCCGAGCCGGATGTCCTCTGCCTACAGGAGCTGAAATGCACCGACGAGGCGTTCCCGCGGGAGGAGGTCGAGGCGCTCGGATACGCAATCGTGACCCATGGCCAGCGCACCTATAATGGCGTCGCGATCCTCTCGAAGCATCCGCTCGAGGACGTGCGGCGCGGCCTTCCGGGAGACGAGAGCGACGAGCAATCCCGCTATATCGAGGCCATCGTGCCGGCCGGCTCTGGCGTACTGCGGGTCGCGTCGATCTATCTCCCGAACGGCAATCCGACCGGAACGCCGAAATTCTCGTACAAGCTGGCCTGGATGGAGCGGCTGAGGGCGCATGCGCGCTCTCTGCTGACGTTGGAAGAGCCCCTCGTTCTCGCAGGCGATTACAACGTGATCCCTGAGCCCAAGGACGCGGCGAATCCGGCCGCCTGGGTGAACGATGCACTCTTCCGGCCAGAGAGCCGCGAGCACTTCCGGTCCCTGCTCTCGCTCGGCCTCACCGATGCCGTGCGGAGTTGCACCGATGCGCCGGGCGTCTATTCATTCTGGGATTACCAGGCGGGCGCATTCCAGCGAAACAACGGCATCCGCATCGATCACCTCCTGCTCTCGCCGCAGGCCACGGACCGGATCCGCAGCGCGTCGATCCGCAAAGACGTCCGCGGTTGGGAAAAGCCGTCGGATCATGTGCCGGTGCTGGTCGATCTCGATTTCGAGTAATGCGCGGTGCTTGTTACGTCGGCGCCACCACCCTCACCCGCCGCCCTTCGGGCGTCGACCTCTCCCATCAAAGGGAGAGGTGAGGACGGTGCGGCCTGCACATCGCCTCGCCCCTTGCGGGAGAGGTCGGCTGCGTTAGCAGCCGGATGAAAGGGGAAACTCTGCGCGTTTTCTGTTGAACGCACACATCAATGCCGCGACTGCAGGTAGTGCTCCAGCAGCGCGAGCGCGTTCTTGCGATCGGTATCCGCGGCCACCGTGAACGCGGAATCGTAGAGTTCGGATACCCACGGATCCTTCACGGGATCGGATGCCTCACGCGCCAAAATCAGCCACATCAGACCCTTCGCGCGCTCGCGCGGAACGCCCTTGCCGTTCAGGAGCATGTGCCCGAGGAGCGCCTGTGAGGGGTAATGCCCCTTTTCGGCCGCGAGGTTGAACCAGCGGGCGGCTTGGCGGGGATCCTTGGCGACGCCTGTGCCGTCGAGATAGAGCCGGCCGAGATTGTACTGCGCATTCGGGTCACCGAAATAAGACGCCGCGTATTGGAACATGTCGTGCGCGCGAACCGGATCGGCCACGACATAGCTGTTTTTGATCCCGTCGAGGAAATAGGTCCCGAGGGCCACGAAAGCGCTCGATACGACGCCGGCATTCGGCGCGTCGGGGCTCTCCTCAGCGTTCTGATCGGCGAGGCGCGAAAAATACTCGAAGGCCTTCAGGTCGTCGTGGGCGACGCCGTCGCCGTCGGCATACATCCGCCCGAGCTTCCAGAGCGCGAGGGCCTGCCCCTGGGTCGCCGCGTATTCGAGCGCCTGGGCCGCGACCAGCTTGTTGCCCTTGTTGTAATCCCGGACGCCGCTCCGCAAGGCTTCCAGGGCCGAGCTGTAGGGTTTCGTCGGTGCGACGGCTTGCGGGCGCGCGGTCACCGAGGCCTCGAGCGCGATGGCGCCGCCCGACAGCACTGCGAGCGAAAAGCAGATCAGGCCGGAAAGGCTAGATATCCGCATAGGTTTGTTTTTCCGCCGCACCGCCCGGATGCGTAACCGCGCCGTCCTTCGCGGGTCCGACCGTCTGGGCATATTTCCAGATCGCGCCCGAGGTCAGGGTCGTCTCGCGCGGTTGCCAGCGGGAGCGACGGTCCGCGAGTTCCGCCTCGGAGAGTTCGACGTCGAGCCTGCCGGCCACCGCGTCGATGCTGATGATGTCGCCGTCCTTCAGGAGCCCGATCGGGCCGCCGACCGCAGCCTCCGGGCCGACATGGCCGATGCAGAAGCCGCGGGTCGCCCCCGAGAAGCGCCCGTCCGTGATGAGTGCAACCTTGTCGCCCATGCCCTGGCCGTAGAGGGCCGCGGTGGTCGCGAGCATTTCGCGCATGCCGGGACCACCGCGCGGACCCTCGTAGCGGATGACGAGCACGTCGCCCTCGCGATAGCGCCGCTCCTTCACGGCCTCGAAGCACTCTTCCTCGTTGTCGAAGCAGCGGGCGGGGCCGCGGAAGGTCTGCTTCTCGTTCGGGATCCCCGCGACCTTCACGATCGCGCCCTCGGGAGCGAGATTACCCTTGAGGCCGACGACGCCTCCGGTCGGGGTGATCGGCGCGTTGGCGGGAAAAACCACGTCCTGGTCGTCGTTCCAACGCACGGAGGCGAGATTCTCGGCGATCGTCCGGCCCGTTACGGTGATGCAATCCCCGTGCAGGAAGCCGTGATCGAGCAGGGTCTTCATGAGGAGCGGGATGCCACCGGCCTCGAACAGATCCTTGGCGACGTAACGTCCGCCCGGCTTCAGATCTGCGATGTAGGGTGTGCGCCGGAAGACGTCGGCGACGTCGAACAAATCGAACTTGATGCCGGCTTCATGGGCAATCGCCGGCAGATGCAGCGCGGCATTCGTCGAGCCACCCGACGCGGCGACGACCGTCGCGGCGTTCTCGAGCGCCTCCCGCGTGACGATGTCCCGCGGGCGGATGTTGCGCCGGATGAGCTCCACCACGGTTTCGCCCGCAATCGAGCAGAACCGATCACGGATCTCGTAGGGCGCCGGCGCCCCGGCCGAATACGGCAGCGCAAGCCCGATTGCCTCGGACACTGTCGCCATCGTGTTGGCGGTGAACTGCGCTCCGCAGGCGCCGGCCGACGGGCAGGCAACCTGTTCGAGTTCTTCGAGATCCTCGTCGGACATCTCGCCGACGGAGTAGCGCCCGACGGCCTCGAACACGTCCTGGATCGTTACCGCCCGGCCACGATAGGAGCCCGGAAGGATGGATCCGCCATAGATGAAAACGGACGGCACGTTCAGGCGAACCATCGCCATCATCATGCCGGGCAGGGATTTGTCGCAGCCCGCCATGCCGACGAGCGCGTCATAGGCATGGCCCCGGATCGTGAGCTCGACGGAATCCGCGATGACCTCGCGCGAGGGCAGCGAGGCCTTCATCCCCTGGTGGCCCATGGCGATGCCGTCGGTCACCGTAATCGTGCAGAACTCGCGCGGCGTGCCGCCCGCCGCAGCAACACCCTTCTTCACCGCCTGCGCCTGGCGCATCAGCGCGATGTTGCAGGGCGCCGCCTCGTTCCAGCAGGTCGCAACACCGACGAACGGCTGTGCGATCTGCTCCCGAGTGAGCCCCATCGCATAGTAATAGGACCGATGCGGCGCGCGCTCCGGCCCCTCGGTGACGTGGCGGCTCGGCAGTTTCGACTTGTCGATCAGGCGTGCATCCATTGGCGTCACGGCTCCCTAGGCGTCTCTGTTAGGCCGCCACCGGTTACGGAACCATGGTGCTCTGCCATCGGCGCCGCGACCCGCGCAACATGGCCAACTGGCTGCCGCCACGCTGCTCTCGGGACATCGACGACCTGTGTCGGCACCGCCTAATCCTCTGTTTTCACTGAAGTTATCGCACCTTAAGAGATCATCGAGTTTTATGGCGGCATCGCGGCGAACATGAGCAGCAACAGCGGCGTATTCAGGAACATTCCAAGGTGTTGCGACCCGGCAACATCCTGACCACCCCGAAGCGGGCGCAAGCATTTCACACGCGTCCTGCGGGCGCGTGTGAGAGGGTTCACTCGGCTGCTTTGCGCTTCGCTCAGCCGAATCGGTTGCTGCGCGGGAAGCCCTTCGGCGGAAGACGCCCCGCCTCGGCGCGGTTGGCGATCCAGTCCCGCAAATCCGCCTTGTCGACGGTCCACGTCCGGCCGGACGTGTCCTTCCAGGTGAGACCGTCCTTGAGCGCGAAGACCTTCGCATCCGCGACGCCGCCGTCCCGGTAGCGCTGCAGGCGAACGCCCTTGCCACGCGCCATCTCGGGCACCTGCTTCAACGGAAAGGCCAGGAGCTTCCGGTTCTCGCCAACGATGGCGACGTGATCGCCGTCCGCCTCGGTGCAGACGACCGCCCGCGCCGAACCATCGAGCCCGAGCACGCCCTTGCCCTTGCGGGTGTTCGCGAGGGTCTCGTCGGCCGGCACCACGAAGCCGCGCCCGTCTGACGCGACGACCAGAAGCTTCGCGCCCGGCCGATGCGGAAAGGCGGCGACGATGTCTGCGCCCTCCTCGAGATCGACCATAATGCGGATCGGATCCCCAAAGCCGCGCCCACCCGGCAGCTTCGAGCCGTCCAGCGTGAAGAACCGGCCATTCGTCGCCATGACGAGAATGCGCGAGGTGGTCTCTGCGAAGAACGAGGTCTTGAGCGCGTCGTCGCCCTTGAACTGCACGCTGGAGAGGTCCGCGATGTGCCCTTTCATGGCGCGGATCCAGCCCTTCTCGGAGACGATGACGGTGATCGGCTCGCGCTCGACCATCGCCTCAGCGAAGTCGATGTCGGAGGTGTCCGGAGCCTCGGCGAAGGTCGTGCGCCGTTTGCCGATCGCGGTCTCCGGACCAAAGGTCTTGCGGACCTCGCGGATCTCCGACGTGATCGTCTTCCACTGGATCTTCTCGTTGTCGAGCAGCTTCTCGATCGAAGCCTTCTCCGCCGCGAGTTCATCGCGCTCGCGCTTGAGCTGCATTTCCTCGAGCTTGCGCAGCGAGCGAAGGCGCGTGTCGAGAATGGAATTCGCCTGAAGCTCCGTGAGCTCGAAAACGCGCATGAGCTCCTGCTTCGGCTCATCCTCCTCGCGGATGATTTTGATGACCCGGTCGAGATCGAGATAGACGATCAACAGGCCGCCCAGGATCTCGAGCCGCCGGTCGATCGCAGCCAGCCGATGCCGTGACCGGCGCAGGAGAACCTCGCGCCGGTGGTTCAGCCACTCGCGCAGGCATTCCGCGAGGCCGAGCACCTTCGGTACGCGGCCTTCGGACAGCACGTTCACGTTCATCGGAATCCGGCTCTCGAGCTCGGTGAGCCGGAACAGGGACTCCATGAGGATGACGGGGTCGACGGTCCGGGACCGCGGCTCGAGCACGACCCGGACATCCTCGGCGGATTCGTCCCGGATATCCGCAAGGAGCGGCAGCTTCTTTTCCTGGAGGAGTTCCGCGGTCTTCTCGATGAGCCGCGACTTCGGAACGCCGTAGGGGATCTCGGTGACGACGATCACCCAGGTGCCGCGGCCGACCTCCTCCTTGTGCCAGCGAGCACGGACCCGGAAGGAACCGCGCCCGGTCCGGTAGGTCTCGACGACCGTCGAAGGCGGGTCGACGATCACGCCACCCGTCGGAAAATCCGGCCCCGGCACGAAGGTCAGGAGCTGCTCGGCGTTCGCATTCGGGTGGCTGATCAGATAGAGTGCTGCATCGCAGAGTTCGGCGGCATTGTGCGGCGGAATCGAGGTCGCCATGCCGACCGCAATGCCCTGGGAGCCGTTCGCCAGCAGGTTCGGGAAGGCCGCCGGGAGGACGATCGGTTCCTCGTCCTCGCCGTTATAGGTGTCGCGGAAGTCGACCGCATCCTCGTCGATGCCCTCGAGGAGCAGGCGGGCAACGTCCGTGAGCCGCGCCTCCGTATACCGGTAGGCGGCCGCGTTATCGCCGTCGATATTGCCGAAATTGCCTTGACCATCGACGAGCGGATAACGCTGCGCGAAGTCCTGGGCGAGCCGCACCAACGCATCATAAACGCCGACGTCGCCATGCGGATGATACTTGCCGATAACGTCGCCGACGATCCGCGCGCATTTCTTGTAGGCGGCCCCTGGATCGAGACGCAGAAGGCGCATCGCGTATAGGATGCGGCGGTGAACTGGCTTCAGGCCGTCGCGCGCATCCGGGAGCGCCCGGTGCATGATCGTCGAGAGCGCATAGGCGAGATAGCGCTCCTCGAGCGCCTCTTTCAGGTGAATCGTCTCCACCGCGCCGCCGGACGGCGGCGTGACCGGCTTGCCCATAGATCAATACCTCGTGCGAATCGCTGTTTTCGGCCCGAAAAGCGAGAACATATCAGAAACGCTGCTCCCGGTCCCGAGCAGCGGCCAATGCGATGAAACGCGCCCGCTCTTCGGGGACCGGCAGCCCGCGCGGCTCGAAGACATGGAGCCTCAGAAAGTGCTCCGTAAGGGTAAACCCCGCCTGAATGTCCTCGGGCGGAGTCCCCTCCCCGCCCGCCTGCCCGATCAGGAAGCGTGGCAGCCGCAGAAGACGGTTCGCGTAGGGCTCGCCCACGGCGGCCGTGACTGCGCGTCCCGTCTTCGGCGAGACGAAGGTCAGATCATCGTGGCTCCCGGTGACTGCGCACCGGGCGATATCCAGGCCGAAGCCGAATTCGGCCAGAACGGCAATCTCGAAGCGAACGAAAAGCGGAGGTGCCAGATCGCGGTCTGCCAGATGCTCGAGCAGGACACCCAGGCTCTCGAAGAGGGCAGGATGGGGGTCGCGCTCCGGCAGGAGCCGCAGGAGATTGGCCGCCGCTCCAATTCCGTAAAGGGCAAGCGGTGAGGACAGAAATCCGGCGGCCCGTAGTTCGTCCGCCTCGATCGTGAAGTTTCCGAGATGCTCGTCGAGCCGTGCGCGCCAGACGGCATGCACCGAGTTGCCGGGCTGCAGCACCGCTTGGAGGCGCGCCGAGCGGCCGCCATGCACGAGGCCGAGATGCCGTCCGTGCAAGCGTGTCATGAGTTCCAGGATGGCGCCGGCCTCGCCGTGCCGGCGAACGCCGAGCACGATGCCGTCGTCGGACCATTGCATGGGAGTCGATCAGAAAAGCACGGACCGTTTCGGCCGTCGTTCAGATACCTTACCCCATATAGGAATTCCGCCTCCGGAATGCATCGTCTCGCATGGCGCCCGTCGAATGGGGGCGCGGTCAGGAAGCCGGTCCGACGCGTGGGACGTCACCTCGCCGAGGGGAACTCCAGCCCCATCGCGCGATAGCGTTCCGGATCGTCGGACCAGTTCTCACGCACCTTCACGAAAAGAAAGAGGTGAACCTTCGCCTCGGCGATTTCGGAAATCTCGCGCCGTGCAGCCTGTCCGATGAGCTTGATCGTCTGGCCTCCTTTCCCGAGAACGATCTTTCTCTGGCTGTCGCGGGCGACATAGATCGTCTGCTCGATCCGGACGGAGCCGTCCGGCCGCTGCTCCCAGGATTCCGTCTCCACGGTGGATTCGTAAGGAAGTTCCTCGTGCAATCGGTCGTAGATCTGCTCACGCGTGATCTCGGCGGCGAGCATGCGCAAGGGTGCGTCAGAAACCTGATCCTCCGGGTAGAGCCATGGCCCTTTCGGCATCATGGCCGCGAGATCCCGCAGAAGCACATCCGTGCCGTCGCCGGTGAGCGCCGAGACCATGAAGGTATGTGCGAAGGGGACCCTCGCATTCAGGTCCGCAGCGAGCGTCAGGAGTTTCGGACGGTCGACGAGGTCGACCTTGTTCAGGATCAGCACCTTGGGCTGCCGCAACTCGGGCAGGCGCGTCAGGATCGCCTCGGCAGGCTCATCCAGACCGCGGCGTGCATCGATGAGAAGGCTCACCACGTCGGCGTCGCCTGCGCCGCCCCAGGCCGAGGTCACCATCGCCCGGTCGAGCCGCCGCCGCGGCTCGAAGATCCCCGGCGTATCGACGAAAACTATTTGCGTGTGGTCTACAATGGCAATCCCGCGGACCAGCGCTCGGGTGGTCTGCACCTTCCGGGATACGATCGAGACCTTGGTCCCCACGAGCGCGTTGACGAGCGTCGATTTCCCGACATTCGGGGCGCCGATCAGGGCGACGAAGCCAGCGCGGGTCGGGCTCTGCTCATCCTCTGGCATCGATTTCCTCCGTCCAGACACCCTCGCGCACCAGAATGGTCCGCGCCGCCTCCTGCTCCGCCGCACGCTTCGAGGGGCCTAGGCCGAAAGCCCCCTCATGGCCCGAGACCTTCACGAGAACGCGAAAGCTGGGCCGATGGTCCGGGCCAGTACGCTCGACGATGCTGTAGCCCGGGGTCGGAAGCCCCATCCCAAGGGCCCATTCCTGCAGCGCCGTCTTCGCATCGCGAAGAGGACGCCTGGGCGTAGCCATGAGATCCGCAAAGGATCGTTCGACCAAGGCAGCGGCTTCATCGAAGCCGCCGTCGAGACAGACCGCTCCGATGATCGCCTCGCAGACATCGGCAAGGATGGTTTCCTTGCGGCGCCCGCCGGATCTGATCTCGCTCGGCCCGAGCCTGAGCTCGGGCCCGACATCCCATGCGGCCGCGACTTCCGCGCAGCTTTCCCGCCGGACGAGCTCTGCGAGGCGCCGCGACAGCTCTCCTTCCGTCGCCTCCGGGAATTTCGCGTAGAGCCAGCGGGCTGCGGCAAGGCCGAGGACCCGGTCGCCCAGGAATTCGAGGCGCTGATAACTCTCGGCCTCGCCGCCGGGCGCCGCGCTGACATGCGTGAGCGCGGTCGTCAGGAGAACGGGGTTCCGGAAGCGATAGCCGAGCCTCTCCTGAAGCGCTGCAGGATCGGCCTTCCGAAGGGACATCGGCGTCACCGGATCGGCTGGAACATGCGTCCCCAACGGATAAGCCCGGGCCATTCCCAGAACCGCCAGGATGCACTCTCGTCGATCGAGAAGAAGATGATCTCCGCACGACCGACGAAGTTCTCGAATGGCACGGGGCCGACACTGGCCTCATCCCGGGAATCGGTCGAATTGTCCCGGTTGTCGCCCATCATGAAGAAATGACCGGGCGGCACCGTATAGAGATTGGTATTGTCCCAGTAGCCGCGGTCGCCGTCCCTTTCGATCGTCCTGTAGGACACTCCGTTGGGCAGGGTCTCGCGGTAGCTCAGCACCGACTGCATCCGGCCGAAGAGATCCGTCGTCCGGTAATCCTCGACCCTCTCGCGCTTCACGGGCACGCCGTTGATGTGCAGGACCCCGTTCAGGACTTGGATGTGGTCTCCGGGAAGGCCGATCACGCGCTTGATGTAATCGGTGGAATTGTCCTTCGGGAGCTTGAAGACCGCGATATCGCCGCGCTGCGGCTCCGAGGCCCAGATCCGGCCGGAGAAAATCGGCGGACTGAATGGGATCGAGTGCCTGGAATAGCCGTAGGAGTATTTGGAGACGAACAGGTAATCGCCGACGAGCAGCGTCGGGATGAGCGATCCGGACGGTATGTTGAAGGGCTGGAACAACAGGGTTCGGACGACGACGGCTATCAGAAGCGCCTGAATGATGACCTTGACGGTTTCCCAGAGGCCGCCTTCTTCGCGCCTGACCTTCTCGCTCACGTTCATCTGGTCCACGATCTTGAGGAAACCCGGTCTTCTTCGGCGGGCGCCGCGCTGGCCCGGTCGTGGCGCGGTCTATCCCATGGCCGCTACTCCCGCAACGCGACTTGAGGTACGTGGCCTTGCGCGCCGCGACAACACACGTCGCCGTGACGACCCGGCCACCTTCACGAAATCGGGCGCGCCTCGATCACGACGAAAGCCTGCGCGAGAGGCGGATCGTCCGTGAGGGAGACATGGACCACGGCCTCGTGTCCTTCCGGGGTCATCGCCTTCAGGCGCTCGAGCGCGCCGCCGCTGAGCCTCAGCGTCGGCCGCCCTCCGGGCAGGTTCACGACCTCCATGTCGCGCCAGAAGACCCCGCAGCTCATCCCCGTTCCGAGCGCCTTGGCGCAGGCCTCCTTGGCCGCGAAGCGCCGGGCATAGGACGGGCTTCGTGCCGCGCGTCGGTCGCTGCGCTGCCGCTCGCCCTCCGTGAAAATGCGGTGGGTGAACCGGTCGCCGAAGCGGGACAGCGACCGCTCGATGCGGCGGATGTCGCAGAGGTCCGAGCCGATCCCGATGATCACGCCGGCTGCCCCGCCCGAGCCTGGTCCATCAGGGACCGCATACGCCCGATCGCCTCGTCGAGGCCGACGAAGACGGCTTCGCCGATCAGGAAATGACCGATATTCAGCTCAACGATCTGCGGGATGGCCGCGACCGGCCCGACGCTCGTGAAGTCGAGCCCATGGCCGGCATGGACCTCGAGACCCAGTCCGGAGGCATGGGCCGCCGCCTCCTGGAGTCGCGCCAGCTCTGCATCCGCGCGAGCTCCGCTGTCGTCCAGAACCGCATGGCAGTACTCGCCGGTGTGGAGTTCCACGGCAGCCGCGCCGACCTCCGCGGCTGCATCGAGGGTCTTCCGGTCGGCCTCGACGAAGAGCGAGACGCGGATCCCCGCATCCGCCAGCCCGCCCACCATGCGCCTGAGGCGTGGCTCGACACCGAGAAGCTTGAGCCCGCCCTCCGTCGTCCTCTCCTCCCGGCGCTCCGGAACGATGCAGGCGGCGTTCGGCCGGATCCGAAGAGCGATGGCCACCATTTCGTCCGTCGCGGCCATCTCCAGGTTGATGGGGGCGAACAGCTCGCTCTTGAGCCGTTCGATATCGCGGTCGCGGATGTGGCGCCGATCCTCCCGGAGATGGACCGTGATGCCGTCGGCGCCGGCGAGAATCGCGAGATGCGCGGCGCGGACCGGGTCGGGATGGGATCCGCCGCGGGCGTTCCGGATCGTTGCGACGTGGTCGATATTGACGCCGAGGCGGAGAGTTTCGGGATTCATGGCAGTCTCCTGTGCTGCCATCTATGCCCGGTGAGAGCCGCGGCCAAGACGCCGCACGAAACGATCCTCAGGCAAGAGGTTGCTTTTCGCCTCCCGAGCGCGTATGTGCCCGGCTTCACGTTCGCTCCGGCCGGGGGCTGAACGGACGGCGCGATCCCGCGCAGGGACTTGATGAGTCCCGTCGTCCCGTGTCTCCGCCTTCGAACAACCGCTCGGGCCTGAAGGGGCTTGAAGGGCTTGGCGCCGTTCGGACGTGGGAACCGGCTCTCCTCAGACCAGATCTGACAGAGCTTATCGCAAACTCCGGAAAGGCCCTCTATGCCTCTCTACGAACACATATTCCTGGCGCGTCAGGACGTGACGGCGCAGCAGGTCGAGACGATGATCGACCAGTACAAGGGCGTCGTCGAATCCAATGGCGGCAAGGTCGAGAAGACCGAGATGTGGGGCGTGAAGTCCCTCGCCTATCGCATCAAGAAGAACCGCAAGGCCCACTTCGCGATGTTCAACCTCGATGCTCCCGCGGCGGCGGTTGCCGAGATGGAGCGTCAGATGCGGATCAATGAAGACATCCTGCGCTTCATGACGATCCGTGTGGACGCGCTCGACAGCGAGCCGTCCGTGATGATGCAAAAGCGGGACCGTGACGAGCGCAAGGAGCGCGAGCGTCGCGACCGTGATGGCGGCTACGCCGCCGAAACCGAGGAGGCTTGATCATGGCGTTCGGTGCTGGTGGTGCTGGGGGCGGTCGTCGCCCGTTCTTCCGCCGTCGGAAGACCTGCCCGTTCTCGGGAGCGAATGCTCCGAAGATCGACTACAAGGATACGAAGCTGCTCTCGCGCTACATCTCCGAGCGCGGCAAGATCGTGCCTTCCCGGATCACGGCCGTCTCGGCCAAGAAGCAGCGTGAACTCGCCCAGGCGATCAAGCGCGCCCGCTTCCTCGGCCTCCTTCCTTACGTGATCCGCTGATACTCTCGGGGAGCTGAGCGGGACCTCCGGCTCAGCTCCCTGCAACGATGGTCGCCCGGCAGTGTAAGCCTGCCGGGTTCGTTGGGGTGATCCCCTAACCCTGCATCGAGCAGCGGGACAGCACGACGAGATGATGTTTCTGGCAATCGGGATCGGCGCAGGCCTCGTCTCTGCGCTTCTGTTCGGAGTGGTGATCGCCGGATCCCCGCTCGCGATGATCCTGTCTCTCGTCGCTCCGCTGCCGATCTTCATCGCTTCGCTCGGCTGGAACCATCGAAGCGGCCTCATCGCGGCCGTCACGGGCGGCGCCACGATGGCTCTGGCCCTCAACCCCACGGCCGGAATCGCCTTTACTCTCGGCTGGGCGTTGCCCGCTTGGTGGCTCGCCTATCTCGCATTGCTGGGCCGGGCCGACGAGCGCGGCGAACTCGAATGGTATCCTCTGGGGCGGTTGCTCCTCTGGATCGGCGCGACGGCTGCGCTCATCACCATCATGGGGGCCGTGGCCCTCGGAGACGGGAGCTACGAGGCCTATCAGGCCAATTTGAAGCATGCCTTCGACAGCTTCGTGCGGGTCTACCCTCCCGATGCTGGAGGCGCTCCACCGCCGACGGAGAGCCTCGCCTTCGTCCTGATCGCCGCGCTGCCGTTCTTCTTCGCTTTCAACTTCGTCCTGATCCTGACGCTGAACCTGTGGCTGTCCGCCAAGGTCGTGAAGATCTCAGAGCGCCTGCCGCGGCCCTGGCCCGTGATCGCAAGCATGACGCTGCCCCGAAGCGCCTTGCTCCTGACCGCCGCAGCGGCCGCAATCTCCTTCCTGCCCGGCTATCTCGGCGTGGCCGGTCTCGCGTTCAGCGGTGCGCTCCTCGGTGCATTGGCCTTGCAGGGCTTGGCGGTCGTTCATGACGTTTCGCAGGGGCGCCCGGCCCGCCCCATGATCCTGACGGGGGTCTACACCCTCGCCTTCCTGATGAGCCAGCTCATGCTGCCGATGCTGGCCCTGCTCGGCGCGATCGATTCCGCAACGACTATGCGCCAACGCCTGAAATCCGGGACCGGCAGTCCCGGCTCACCCTCCCGGTAACGAACATACAATAGGAGAAGACGATGGAAGTGATCTTGCTGGAACGCGTCCCACGGCTCGGACAGATGGGCGACGTCGTGAAGGTGCGCGACGGGTTCGCGCGCAATTTCCTGCTGCCGCGCAACAAGGCGCTTCGCGCCACCAGCGCCAATAAGGAGCATTTCGAGGCTCAGCGCGCGCAGCTCGAGGCGCGGAACCTGGAGCGTCGGACGGAAGCCGAGGCGGTTGCTGCCAAGCTCAACGGTCAGAGCTTCACCATCATCCGCCAGGCGGGCGAGACCGGCGTCCTCTACGGATCCGTGTCGACGCGTGATCTCGCCGAGACGATGACGAACGGCGGCTTCTCCGTGGATCGCGGCCAAGTCGCTCTCGGCCAGCCCATCAAGACCCTGGGCCTCCACACCGTCCCGGTGGTCCTCCATCCCGAGGTCGAGGTGAAGGTGACGATCAACGTCGCCCGGAGCCCCGAAGAGGCGGAGCGTCAGGCTCGCGGCGAGGCCGTCTCGACCCGTGAGGAGATGAACCTGGAGGATCTCGGCCTTGAGGTCGGAGCCGCTCTCGCGGAGGCGGGCGGCGAAGAGGAGGCACGCTGAACGATTGTTCGCGTTCTTCTTTTGTTCTAGTATCGGCCACCGGGCTAATTCGAATCGTCCGGTGGCCGACTGATTTAGGCGGTATGCGTACCTGTCCGCGACCCAAACGGGCGGTGTGAGAATCGGGGACAGCGGGGGCGAGACACAAAAAGCCGATGGTCGTTTAGGCCCAAGATGGATTTAGAAGGATTCCCTTCACTGATCCGGAGCTTCGCATGGCCAGCTCGAACGCATTGATTGCACGTATCGAGACCGGCGAGGCTCATTACCGTGTATCGCCTCACAACCTCGACGCCGAACAGGCCCTTCTGGGCGCCATCCTTGTCAACAACGACGCCTACTACCGGGTGTCGGACTTTCTCGAGGCGCAGCATTTTCACGAGGATGTCCACCGGCGCATCTTCGAGGTCGCGACGACGCTCATCCGGGCCGGGAAGCTCGCGACACCTATCACCCTCAAGACCTTCCTCGGCGAGCAGGATCTCGGCGGGCTGACCATCCCGCAATATCTTGCGCGCCTTGCGGCCGAGGCGACGACGGTCATCAATGCCGAAGCCTATGGCCGCACCATCTACGATCTCGCCATCCGGCGGCGCCTCATCACGATCGGTGAGGAACTGGTCAATACCGCCTATGACGCGCCCGTCGAGTCGTCGCCGCGCGACCAGATCGAGGAGACGGAACGGAGGCTCTACGAACTCGCCGAGACCGGCCGCTACGATGGCGGCTTCCAGCGCTTCGCCGATGCGCTGACCCATGCGATCGACATGGCCGCCGCGGCCTACAAGCGGGACGGCCAGCTTTCGGGGATCGCGACCAACCTTGCCGACCTCGACCGGATGATGGGCGGATTGCAGTCTTCGGACCTCGTGATCCTGGCCGGCCGCCCCGGCATGGGCAAGACGGCTTTGGCCACCAACATCGCCTTCAATATCGCGAAGGCCTATGAGGGCGAGAAGCAGCCGGACGGCAGCATCAAGACGGTCAACGGCGGCATCGTCGGCTTCTTCTCCCTCGAAATGTCGGCGGAGCAGCTCGCGACGCGTATCATCGCGGAGCAGTCGGGCGTGCCCTCCTATAAGATCCGGCGCGGCGACATGCGGGAGGACGATTTCTACAAGATCACCGAAGCCGCGCGGGCGATGCAGTCGATCCCGTTCTATATCGACCAAACGGGTGGCATCTCGATTGCGCAACTTGCGGCGCGTGCGCGGCGGCTCAAGCGCCAACGCGGTCTCGACATGCTGGTGGTCGACTATCTTCAGCTCCTTTCAGGTGCGTCGAAGAAGGGCGAGAACCGCGTGCAGGAACTCACCGAGATCACGACCGGCCTCAAGGCCCTCGCCAAGGAGCTCAACGTCCCGGTGCTCGCGCTGTCCCAGCTCTCGCGGCAGGTCGAGGCGCGAGACGACAAGCGGCCACAGCTGTCAGACCTGCGTGAGTCAGGGTCCATCGAGCAGGACGCGGACGTCGTGCTGTTCGTATTCCGCGAGGAGTATTATCTGAAGAACAAGGAGCCGAAGCCCGGCACCGAAGAATACTTCAAGTGGCAGACCGAAATGGATCAGGTCCACGGCAAGGCGGAAGTCATCATCGGCAAGCAGCGTCACGGCCCGACGGGAACGGTGCAACTCGCCTTCCAGGCCGATGTCACCCGCTTCGGGAATCTGGCCGACGAGGACAAGTTGCCGGAGCGCGTAGGCGATTGAACGCGGAACAGCCACAGAAGCCCGCCTCCTTGGAAGCGGGATCAATGTCGGTCGAGGAGGCCGGCGCGCATCTCACGATCGACCTCGGGGCTCTGGCGGAGAACTGGCGCCGCCTCGCCGCACACGCAGCGGACGCGGCGACTGCCGCCGTCGTCAAAGCGGATGCCTATGGCCTCGGAATCGAGCGCGCCGTGCCCGCACTCGCGGAGGCCGGTTGCGAAACCTTCTTCGTCGCGCAAATTTCGGAAGGCCTGCGCGCACTGGCCGTTGCGCCCCGGGCAACCGTTTACGTGCTGAACGGACTTCTGCCCGGGACTGCCTCCCGCTTTGCGATATCCGGTCTCAGGCCGGTTCTCGGATCTCAGGAAGAGATGACCGAATGGGCCGCGTTCTGCACGGCCCGGGGTGTGCGCCTCCCCGCCGCGCTGCACGTCGACACGGGGATGAACCGCCTCGGCCTTTCTATCAGCGAAGGACTTTCCCTCGCCGAAGATCCGCGCCTCGTGGCGTTCATGCCATCGCTCGTAATGAGCCATCTCGTTCGGGCCGAGGAGCCGGATCATCCCAAGAACGCCGAGCAGATCGCAGCCTTCGAAGCGGTACGGTCCGCTCTCCCTGGCATTCCGGCCTCCCTCGCGAATTCCTCGGGGATTTTTCTTCCGCAACGCCCCCATCTCAGTCTCGTCCGTCCCGGTTACGCCCTCTATGGCGGCAATCCGATGCCTGGGCTTCCGAATCCCATGAGAGAGGTCGTCCGCCTGCAGGCCCGCATCCTCCAGACACGCTGGATCGAGAGAGGCGATGCTGCCGGATACAACGGTCGCTGGACCGCTCGCGGGCGGCGGCGTCTCGCGACGTTGTCGGTCGGATATGCGGACGGCTATCCGCGCAACGGCAGCGTCAGTGACGAGAAGATCGCTGCGAGCGCGCCGTTCGGCGAGGCCGTCGTCGCAGGGCGGCGCTGCCCCTTTGCAGGCACCGTCTCGATGGACCTGATCATCATCGACGTGACGGATGTCCCGCCCGATCAGGTCCGGCGCGGCACGATGGCCACCCTCATCGGCGATGGCCTCGGAATTGACGAGGTCGGCTTCCGGGCCGGCACGATCGGATACGAGATCCTCACGCGCCTGGGCCAGCGATACGCCCGAAATTACATCGATACATCCCGGTAATGGCCAAGCGTACCCCAAACTTCATCTGTCAGAGCTGCGGTGCGGTCTACAACCGCTGGAAGGGCAAGTGCGAAGCCTGTGGCGGCTGGAACACCATTGCCGAGGAGACGGCGTCGTCAAACCCCATGGTGGGACCAGTGGCGACCCGGCCAACCCGCGCAAAGGGGCGGGTCTTTCCGCTCGAGCCTCTCTCCGGCGATACGCACGAGGCACCGCGCACGGCGAGCGGCATCGGCGAGCTGGATCGTGTCACCGGCGGCGGCTTCGTGCGCGGCTCCGTCATTCTCCTCGGGGGTGATCCGGGCATCGGCAAGTCGACGCTCCTGATGCAGGCGTCCGCGGCGCTCGCCAGCGCCGGGCATCGCGTGGCCTACATTTCCGGAGAGGAGGCCGTTGCACAGGTTCGGCTCCGCGCGGAGAGACTTGGTCTCTCGGGCGCGCCCGTTGAGCTCGCCTCGGAGACGAACGTCGAGGACATCATCGCAACGCTCTCGACCGGAAAGGTCCCGTCGCTCGCGATCATCGACTCGATCCAGACGATGTGGACCGAGACGGTCGAATCGGCCCCGGGCACCGTCACGCAGGTGCGTGGCAGCGCCCAGGCCCTGATCCGGTTCGCAAAGACGACGGGAAGCGCGGTGATCCTGGTGGGCCATGTCACCAAGGACGGCCAGATTGCGGGCCCCCGAGTCGTCGAGCATATGGTCGACGCGGTGATCTCTTTCGAGGGCGATGCCGCCCACCACTTCCGGATCCTGCGCGGCTCGAAGAACCGGTTCGGTCCGACGGACGAGATCGGCGTCTTCGAGATGTCCGACAGCGGGCTGCGTGAGGTTCAGAATCCGTCCGAGCTGTTCCTTTCGGGACGCGACCAAGGTACCGCCGGCGCGGCGGTCTTCGCCGGAATGGAGGGCACGCGTCCCCTTCTCGTCGAAATTCAGGCTCTGGTCGCCCCCTCGCCCCTCGGCATGCCGCGCCGGGCGGTTGTCGGCTGGGATCAGAACCGCCTCTCGATGGTGCTCGCCGTTCTCGAAGCCCATGGCGGGCTGCGGCTCGGAACCCATGACGTGTATCTGAACGTGGCAGGCGGCCTCCGCATCACGGAGCCGGCCGCGGATCTGGCCGCTGCTGCGGCCCTGGTTTCGTCCCTTTCGGGCGTGCCGCTCCCCTCCGATGCCGTCTATTACGGCGAGCTTGGCCTCTCGGGAGCCATCCGGCCGGTCGCCCATGCAGCTGCGCGGGCCAAGGAGGCCGCGAAGCTCGGCTTCGAGCGCGCCGTGGCGCCCCCGCCCCGCGACGGTACCGAGCGCTCCCCGCTTCGTCTCAATCCAATGGCCCACATCACTGATCTCGTTGCCGGCATCGCCGCATCGAAGCCCCGCCAGCGGCCGGCTCTGGCGCGTGGCGAAGGGTGACGACCTCGACACTTGCCGCTATACAGCGCGCATCCTCTCCAGCGATTTTTCCTTTGCCCTCTATCTAGGCCCCTCCCATGCCTGTCTCGATCCTCGACCTTGTCGTCATCGGCGTCGTGCTGATTTCGGCCCTGCTGGCTGCGGTGCGCGGCTTTACGCGGGAGGTGCTCGCGATCGTCGCCTGGGTCGCGGCAGCCGCGGCGGCCTGGGCCTTCCATCCCCTCGCACTCCCGTATGTGAAACCCTATATCGACAACAACACGGTGGCCCTCGTGGCCGCGATCGCTGCCGTGTTCATCGTGACGCTGATCGTCGTGACCATCATCACGGTGAAGGTCTCCGACCTGATCCTCGATTCGAGGATCGGCGCTCTCGATCGCACGCTGGGCTTCGCGTTCGGGGCGGCGCGCGGGTTTCTGATCTGTGTGATCGGCTGGGTGTTCCTGGGCTGGCTGTTGCAGGGAAAGAACCCTGAATGGGCAGAGTCGGCGCGGACGCGGGCCGCCCTCGAAAGCACCGGAAGCAGCCTGATCGCGATGCTCCCGGACAATCCGGAAGGCCTCCTGCAGGACCTGCGCAAGAGAGGTCAGCCCGAGGGCGATCCTGCCGAGCCCGCCGAGCCCGATCCGCAGCGTGCTCCGGCGCCGGCAAATCAGGGTGCCCCTGCAAGACCTCCGGCGCCGCGCAGTTGACGTCAACGTGAGATCATCGCCGAGGCCTTGCCTGATCTGGTTGCTGGTGCAGGCCGGCGGGCCGCTTACATAAGACCGTTGCGCTCGCGGATCGGGCGCCACTGGGATATCGACATGTCTGCATCGTCCGAGACGGGATCCTTCCCGACCGACGCATTCGACCTGGACGGGGATACACTGCGCGAGGAGTGCGGCGTGTTCGGAATTCACGGGCATCCGGATGCTGCCGCCATCACCGCGCTCGGGCTGCACGCCCTGCAGCATCGCGGGCAGGAGGCAGCGGGCATCGTCTCCTTCGATGGCAGCCTTTTTCATCTCGAAAGGAAGCTCGGCCTCGTCGGCGACAGCTTCTCCGATCGGGCGACGATCGAGCGGCTCGAGGGCCTCTCGTCCATCGGACACGTGCGCTACTCGACCACCGGCGAGACCGTCTTGCGCAATGTCCAGCCGCTTTTTGCCGAGCTCGACGGTGGCGGCTTTGCAGTCGCGCACAACGGCAATCTGACGAACGGCCTCACGCTTCGCCGCAATCTCATTCGCGACGGCGCGATCTGCCAGTCAACGACCGACACCGAGGTGATCGTGCACCTCGTGGCGCGCAGCCGCCGCAAACGCTTCATCGACCGGTTCGTCGAGGCCATCCAGCAGATCGAAGGCGCCTATTCCCTCGTCGCCCTCACGAACAAGAAGCTGATCGGCGCACGCGACCCTCTCGGAATCCGGCCGCTCGTGCTGGGTGAGCTCGATGGCCGCTATATCCTGGCATCCGAGACCTGCGCACTCGACATCATCGGAGCGCGTTTCGTTCGCGACATCGAGAACGGCGAGGTCGTGGTGATTTCGGACGAGGGCCTCGAGTCCTTCCGGTTCGCGCCGGCCTGCCCGGCGCGCCCGTGTGTCTTCGAATACATCTATTTTGCGCGGCCCGACTCGATCGTGAACGGGCGAAGCGTCTACGACGTGCGCAAGGCCATGGGGCGTGAGCTCGCGGCGGAAGCGCCGGCGGATGTCGACGTCATCATTCCCGTTCCGGACTCGGGCGTACCGGCCGCCCTCGGCTTCGCCCAGGCCAGCGCACTGCCTTACGAGCTCGGGATCATCCGGAACCACTATGTCGGGCGCACCTTCATCCAGCCGACCCAATCGGTTCGTGAACTCGGCGTCCGGTTGAAGCATTCCGCAAACCGCGCCGCGGTCGCGGGCAAGCGTATCGTTCTCGTCGACGACAGCCTCGTGCGCGGCACGACCTCGGTGAAGATCGTCCGGATGATGCGTGAAGCGGGCGCCACGGAAGTCCATTTCCGCATTGCGAGCCCTCCGATTACGCATCCAGACTTCTATGGAATCGATACGCCGGAAAAGGAAAAGCTGCTCGCGGCGACCCACGATCTCGAAGAGATGCGCCGTTACATCGGCGCCGATTCCCTCGCCTTCCTGTCGATCGAGGGACTTTACCGCGCGATGGGAGACGCACCGCGCAATCCATTGCAGCCGCAATACACGGATCATTGCTTCACGGGGGATTATCCCACGAAGCTGACAGACCTTGCCGTCGCAACGCCCCGGCGTCTCGCGGTTTTGGCCGAGGCGGACTGAGCCATGGCGCAGCAGCTGCAGGGCCGCGTGGCCGTGGTGACGGGCGCATCCCGGGGTATCGGGCGCGCAGCCGCGCTCGCACTGGCCGAAGCCGGTGCTCACGTGATCGCCCTCGCCCGTACGCAGGGTGCTCTCGAAGAGCTCGATGACCAGATCCGGGAGCGCGGCGGGTCCGCAACGCTCGTGCCCGTGGACGTCAAGGACTATCCGGCCCTCGACAGGCTCGGCGCCGCAATCCACCAGCGCTGGGGCAAGCTCGATATCCTGCTCGGCAATGCCGGGATTCTCGGCGAGCTAGCGCCGATCACCCACATCGACCCGCCGGTCTGGGACGACGTCATGGCGGTGAACGTCACGGCCAACTGGCGCCTGATCCGCTCGCTGGATCCGCTCCTGCGCGCATCCGATTCAGGCCGGGCTATCTTTCTGACCTCGGGCGCTGCCGAGAAGTGCACGGCCTATTGGGGACCCTATTCCGTCTCGAAGGCCGCCTTGGAGGCCCTGGTCCGCACCTATGCCGCAGAGACGGTGACGACCCCGGTCCGCGTGATGCTCATCAGCCCGGGGCCCCTTCGCACCGCTATGCGCCAAAAGGCCATGCCGGGCGAAGACCCGTTGAAGCTGCGCACGCCCGAGGAGCTCGCCCCGGAGATCGTGAGGCTGGCGGACCCGGCCTGGACCGAGACCGGCAAGATCCTCGATTTTCAGACCGGGGCTCTGATGACGGTCCGGCGACAGTCCGCCGATTGATCGCCAGGAGCAGCTTCGACACCACTTTTCCAGGGGCTGAACGCACGGTGATCGAGCGCCCGCCACCGGGCCCGCAGCGCCGATCCTACCGCTTCCCGCGATCATAAGGGTTCTCGCCGGTTCGGAGCGACATCCGGATCGGAACACCCTTGAGATCGAAGGCGTCGCGAATGTTGTTCACGAGATAGCGCGTGTAGCTCTTCGGCAGGGCGTCGAGCTGATTGCCGAAGACGGCGAAGTGCGGAGGGCGCGCCTTCACCTGGGTCATGTATCGGATCTTGATCCGCCGACCGGAGACGGCCGGCGGCGGGTTGGCGGCAATGGCATCCGCCAGCCACTGATTCAGTCTTGCGGTCGAGATCCGCCGGTTCCAGGTCTCGAAGGCCGCGAAAATGGCCTGCATCAGCGGATCGAACCCGGTCCCCGCCAGTCCCGATATCGGCACGACGGCGACACCCCTGACCTGCGGGAGCAGCCGCGTCGCCTTTTCGCGCAGTTCCCGGAGCAGGCCGGGTTGGTCTGCGACGAGATCCCATTTGTTGAGACCGATGACGAGCGCCCTGCCCTCCTGCTCGACGAGATCGACGATCGAGAGATCCTGCTTTTCGAACGGGATCGTAGAATCGAGCAGAACCACGACGACTTCGGCGAACTGGACCGCGCGAAGAGCGTTGGCGACGGAGAGCTTCTCGAGCTTGTCCTCGACGCGGGAGCGCTTCCGCAACCCGGCGGTATCGAAAATCCGCAGCGGTCTTCCACGCCAGGACCAGTCGATGGCGATGGAATCGCGCGTGATCCCGGCTTCGGGGCCGGTGAGAAGCCGATCCTCGCCGAGCAGGCGATTGATCAGGGTGGATTTTCCGGCATTGGGCCGTCCCACAATCGCGACCTGGAGGGGCTTGCCCTCCTCCCGTTCGTCCTCCTCGTCCCCCGGCTCCGGGAAGAACGGCATCAGGGCTTCGAAGAGATCGGCCATCCCCTCCCCGTGCTCGGCGGATAGTGGCACGGGATCGCCCAAGCCGACCGAGTAGGCCTCGTAGGCCCCTGCGAGGCCGGCCCCACCCTCCGCCTTGTTGGCGACGAGGATTACTGGCCTTCCGGAGCGGCGGACGAGGTCGGCTAAGGGGCGGTCGGTCGGCAGGATGCCCGACCGCGCGTCCACCAGGAAGAGGATCACATCGGCATCCTCGATGGCGGCTTCGGTCTGTGACCGCATCCGATCGAGCAGCGTACCCTCGTCGGCCTCCTCGATCCCCGCCGTGTCGACCACGCGGAAGGTGAGATCTCCGAGTCTCGCCTCGCCCTCGCGCCGGTCCCGCGTCACGCCCGGCCGATCGTCGACGAGGGCGAGCTTCTTTCCAACGAGCCGGTTGAACAGCGTCGACTTGCCGACGTTCGGCCGCCCGACGATTGCAACGGTCAGCATCGAGGCACCGATCCAATCCTATTGCGTGCTCGTGACGGGACCACCTGCAACGAGAGCCGTATAGATCTCCAGGCGCTGGCGCAGGCCCGCAGGCGTCTCTCGATCGGCGGCGATCCGGTCGAACCACTGGCTCGCAAACTCATAGTCGCGGGCTTTAAGCCCGGAGAGGCCGAGAAGTTCACGCGCAGTATGGCGCCAAATCTGTTCGGGGCCGGCAAGACGCTCGAGATCCGTCCGGATCTTGGCAGGATCTGCGTTATCGAAGCGCAGCATCGATGCCCGCAATCGGGCGAGATCCTGCCAGACAGGATTGATGTTGCCGTCTGCCGCGAGGGCGTCATAGGCCGTCGCGCCACCCTCGGCATCGGTGCGGCCCAGTTCGGCGGCAAGGCGGAAGCGCGTCAGGAGGGCGTAGCCACCGGGCGCATCGGCCGCCAGAGACTCGAAGGCGGCCCGCGCCTCGTCGTGCTTGCCCTGCTCCGCGAGTTCCGACGCCTCGTAGAACCGGACCGCGGCGGCCTGTGCGGTTTGCGCCTGCGAGTGCTGCCAATAGCGCCAGCCGCCGACTCCAACGAGCAGCAGCAGCAGAGCGGCCACGATGAGGGTGCTGTAGCGGCGCCAGAACTGCGCGATGCGATCCCGGCGGTATTCCTCTTCGACCTCTCGGATGAATTGTTCGTCTTCTGCTGCCATGGGTCCTCAACGGCCGGGCCGTCCCCCGGAACGGGGGTCGGGTATCACAGGCCACTTCGCAAGGCGAGAGGGCGGATTGGCCGTCGAACTCAGCGGCCCGGAAGCACGGGCACGCCGACCAGCCAGGGATGCAGCCAGAACGCGAAGGCGAGATAGGCCACGGTCCCGAGGACGATGGCGAGCACGTCGTTGCGCCAGCCCGCCGGTGGAGCGGCGGGCCCACCATGCACGACGACCTCGTCCCGATAGCGGGTGCTGATCCGGGCAATTACGGCCCAGGCGAGGAAGGAGCCGAAGAGAAGGATCGAGCCGAGATCGCCGTTTGCCAGCAAATGCGCAAAGGCCCAGATCTTCACGCCCGCCAGCATCGGGTGCTTGAGCCGCGCCTTGATGCGCCCGGGAAGGTAGGCAGCGGCAAAGGCAACGAAGGCGAACCAGACCAGCAGCAGCGCGAGGTGGCGGGTGAAAACCGGTGGCTCCCAGACCGGAATGTACCCGTTCGCGCGGTACTGCCCGTAGCCGATGACGATCAGGATGATCCCGATGAGCGACAGGAGGGAGTAGAGGCTCCTGTAGCCGCCCTCCCCGAGCCGGGCGATCAGCGCTCTCCGGTTTCCGCGAGCGGTTGTGGAGAGATGCGTGCCGATGAAGATCACAAGACCGAGAAGAAGAAGCGTCATTGGAGCCTCCGAGGGCTGCCCCTATAGCGGCAGAAAGCCAAGACCGGGAGTCCCGGACCTATGCACGCTCGGTCATGCAAGATCGCGCCCGCTCCAGCCAGGTGCTCCGGCTTGAACTCCAGATCGTCCATGACTAGTTACCTGACTAGGCCTAACAGAACGGACTGATGAAATATGAAGAGTTGGCCGGTTCAGGATGCCAAAGCTCGCTTCAGTGAACTCCTCGACACGTGTCTGACGGAAGGTCCTCAGCTGGTCACCAAGCGCGGACAGGAGGCAGCGGTGCTCGTTCCCGTGAGGGATTGGCAGCGCCTCCAGCAAGCAGTTCGCCCGACTCTGAAGGAGCTGCTTCTCGCCGACAGGCCGCGGCATGACATTGCGGTACCTCCACGAGGCCGCCTTCGGCGCCGACGCCCCTCTGATCTCGACTGACGCCTATGTATCTTCTCGATACAAATATCGTTTCCGAGCTTCGTCGTCCGCGACCCCACGGTGCAGTGTTGTCATGGCTGAACAGCGTCGCCGACGCTGACCTTTACCTGTCGGTAGTTACTATCGGCGAGGCTCAAGCTGGCGTCGAGATCACTCGCGAGCAGGATTCGGCCAAGGCTGCCGAGATCGAGAGTTGGCTCGAAACGGTGGCGGAATCATACAATATCTTAGCAATGGATGCTCGGGTCTTCCGCCGGTGGGCGAAGCTCATGCATCATCGTTCCGACGATCTCATCGAAGATGCGATGATCGCCGCTACTGCCCTGGTGCACAACCTCACTGTCGTTACTCGCAATGTTCGAGATTTTGAACAGCTCGGAGTCCAAACCCTCAATCCCTTTGAGGCAGCAGAAACGTGATGTGTCGCCTGCACACATTCACTCCCACTCGATCGTCCCGGGCGGCTTCGACGTGACGTCATAGACGACGCGGTTGATCCCTTTCACCTCATTGATGATGCGGGTCGCAACGCGGCCGATGAATTTCATGTCGAAGGGATAGAAATCCGCCGTCATTCCGTCGACGGATGTCACGGCGCGTAGCGCACAGACATAATCATAGGTGCGCTCATCGCCCATGACGCCGACGGTCTTCACGGGCAGGAGAACCGCGAAGGCCTGCCAGATGTCGTCGTAGAGGCCGGCGAGCCGGATCTCCTCGAGATAGATCGCATCGGCCTTGCGGAGGATGTCGAGTTTCTCGCGGGTGATCTCGCCCGGAACGCGAATGGCAAGTCCGGGGCCCGGGAACGGATGTCGGCCCACGAATGCGTCGGGCAGTCCCAGTTTGCGTCCGAGCTCGCGAACTTCGTCCTTGAAGAGTTCCCGAAGCGGCTCGACGAGCTTCATGTTCATGCGCTCGGGCAATCCGCCTACATTGTGGTGGCTCTTGATCGTCACCGACGGTCCGCCGCTGAACGAGACGCTTTCGATCACGTCCGGATAGAGCGTCCCTTGAGCGAGGAAATCGGCTCCGCCAATCTTCTTGGCTTCCGCTTCGAACACTTCGATGAAGAGGCGACCGATCGTCTTGCGCTTAACTTCGGGGTCGCTGACGCCTTCGAGGGCACCGATGAACAGATCTTGCGCCTGCACGTGCACGAGCGGGATGTTGTAGTGATCCCGGAAGAGGCTCACGACCTGCTCGGCTTCCGCAGCCCGCATCAGCCCGTGATCCACGAACACGCAGGTGAGCTGGTCCGCAATCGCCTCATGGATCAGGACTGCGGCAACCGCGGAGTCGACGCCACCGGATAGCCCGCAGATCACACGGCCCTTGCCGACTTGCTCGCGGATCCGCTCCACCATCTCGTCGCGGAACGAGCCCATCGTCCAGTCGCCACGGCAGCCCGCGATGTCGCGCACGAAGTTCCGGATCAGCAGCGCGCCATGCGGCGTATGCACGACCTCCGGGTGGAACTGCACGCCGAAATAGCGACGCCCCTCGTCGGCGACGATCGCGAACGGGGCGTTCTCCGACACGGCGATTGGCTCGAAGCCGTCCGGCAGCTTCGTCACGCGGTCGCCATGGCTCATCCAGACGGGATAGCGCTCACCCTTGTGCCAGACGCCGCGGAAAAGCGCACTCTCCGAGAGGATCTCGACCTCGGCACGACCGAACTCGGCGTGATGTCCACCCTCGACCTCGCCTCCGAGTTGCTTCGCCATCGTCTGCTGGCCGTAGCAGATCCCGAAGACGGGAACCCCGGAGGTGAACACGGTGTCCGGTGCCGATGGAGCATCTGCCCCGGTCACGGAGGCCGGGCCGCCCGACAGGATGATCCCTTTCGGCTTCATGTCCCGGATGGCCTGTTCGGCTTTGTTGAAGGGCACGATCTCGGAATACACGCCCTCCTCCCGGACACGCCGGGCAATGAGCTGCGTGACTTGCGAGCCGAAGTCGATGATCAGGATCTTGTCGTGCGTCTGGGTCATGGCGGGTCGTTAGGGCACCGGGCCTTTGGGAGCAATGATTGCGGGGTCACGTATTGCCTCTCACGCCGGATTGCTCCGTCGCTCGAGGACGCTGATATAGAAGCCGTCGGTGCCGGTCCGATACGGGGAGAGTTGGAGACCGTTCGTGGTCCGAATCCGCCCCGCATCGAGTGGGAGGCCCGACCGGGCGACCATCTCGGCAGGGTCGAGTGCCACGATGTATGGCTCACGTTCGCAGAGGCCGGCCACCGCCGCGTCGTTCTCTTCCGGCAGGACCGAGCAGGTCACATAGGCGATGCGGCCACCGGGCCGGACGAGTCGCGCGGCCCGGTCGAGGACTGTTGCCTGCTCTCGGCAGCGGATCTCCAGGCTTCCCGGCCTGACGCGCCATTTGGAATCCGGGTTTCGCCGCCATGTCCCAGTGCCGGTGCAAGGCGCGTCGACGAGGACGAGGTCGATCCGGCCGTCCAGATCCGCAAGCACATCGGAACCCGCTCGCGGAGTCCTCACTTGGACGTTGCGTGCCCCCGCTCGTGCGAGCCGCGCGTGGATCGGCGCCAGACGACGTGGATCGAGGTCGGAGGCATAGATCTGGCCACGGTTTTCCATCATCGCCGCGAGGGCGAGCGTCTTGCCGCCGCCGCCGGCGCAGAGATCGACGACCTGCTCGCCCGGCTGGGCTCCCGTCAGGAGTGCCGCGAGCTGGGAGCCTTCGTCCTGGATCTCGATCAAGCCCTTGATGTAGGCCGGCTCGGTCTGCACGGCCGGCCCGCGCCCGTCCTCGGCAGTAATGATGCGAAGGCCCAAAGGTGAAATCAGCGTGTCGATTGCACCGAAATGCGACAGGGCCTCACGGGCCTCCTCCCGCCCGGCCGCCTTCAGAAGGTTCACTCTGAGATCGAGCGGTGCGCGCGCATCCAGCGCCTGCATCTCTACCGCGACATTGCCGGAGAACGCGCGGCGGAGCGAGGGCTCGAGCCATTCCGGAAAATCTCCCGCGATCCAGGCAGGTGCCTGCGAAAGATCCGGACGATCGAGCCGCTCCCGTTCGCTCTCGGAGAGCGGCGCCGGGGCATATCGCTCTCCAGAACAGAGGCTCGCAATCTGGTCGATCGTGTAGTTCCTCTGGAGGCGCAGGGCACCCAGCATGATGGCCCGGGGCGTAGCATCGCCCATGATCCACGCCGCAGACGATTTCCGCCGCAATGCATCGTAGACGAGCGATGCGATATTGGCCCGGTCCTTCGAGCCGGCGAACCGGTGGGAAATTCCCCACTCTTTCAAGGCGTCCGATGCCGGGCGACGGCGCTCCTCGATTTCGGACAACACATCGATCGCCGCGGCGATTCGAGCAGCGGGCGTCATGGCGTATCACCCGCGAGAATACGCCAGGCAAGAAGCATCCAGAGGATCGCGAGAAGAATGACGCCGACCGAGAAGACCTGGAACCGCTGTGCGACCACATTCGTCGTGATGTGGATCGCGGCATGCACGAGGCGCATGAGGACGAAGCACCAGGACAGAATCACGAATAGGACATCTGCTTGGCGTGTCAGAAGAGCGATTACGACAACGAGATAGAACAGGACCGGCAGCTCGAGCTGGTTGTGAAACGCGTTCGCGAGCTTCTGGACGGAAGTCGGCCAACGCCGCTCGCCGAGAGCGATCTCGTCCATCCGCACCAGACCCGCCCTGAGCGCTCCCACACGCGCATGGCCGAGGGCTGCGAGCAGCACGAGGGTCAGCGCGACCCGGACGAAGACCGGCGCCAGAATACTCCCAACGCCCATCAAGACCTCGCAATGCGAGTCGCGCTCTCGCGTGTGATCGTCACGTCTCAGGACCTCGTAGGATAGTTCGGGCTCTCACGCGTGATCGTCACGTCGTGGACATGGCTTTCCCGCAATCCGGCGTTCGTAATCCGCACGAACTGTGCTCGATCCTGGAACTCACGGATGTTGGCGCCTCCGACATAGCCCATGGCTGCGCGCAACCCGCCCGAGAGCTGATGGAGCACAGTGGCGACCGGCCCCTTGTACGCCACTTGGCCCTCGACGCCTTCCGGCACGAGCTTGAGCGTATCCCGGACTTCGGCCTGGAAGTAGCGGTCGGCCGACCCTCGGGCCATGGCGCCGACCGATCCCATGCCGCGATATGCCTTGTAGGACCGGCCTTGATAGAGAAAAACCTCTCCGGGCGCCTCCTCGGTACCGGCGAGCAACGACCCAACCATGGCGCAGGACGCTCCGGCCGCGATCGCCTTGGCGAGGTCGCCCGAGAATTTGATTCCACCGTCGGCGATGACCGGCGTGTCCGTCTCGGCGGCTGCCTCGACGGCCTCCATGATCGCAGTGAGCTGTGGCACCCCGACTCCGGCGACGATCCGGGTCGTGCAGATCGAGCCTGGCCCGATCCCGACCTTGATGGCGTCCGCGCCCGCGTCGATGAGCGCCTTTGCCCCATCCCGGGTCGCGACATTGCCCGCAATGACCTGCACCGCATTCGACAACTTCTTGACGCGGGTCACGCTTTCGAGAACGCGCACGGAATGCCCGTGCGCCGTGTCCACGACGATCACATCGCACCCGGCATCGACCAGTCGTTCGGATCGCTCGAAGCCCTGCTCACCGGTGGTGGTGGCGGCGGCGACCCGGAGGCGGCCCTGCTCGTCCTTCGCGGCATTGGGATAGGTCACCTGCTTCTCGATATCCTTCACGGTGATCAACCCGATGCACCGGAAATGATCGTCGACGACGAGAAGCTTCTCGATCCGGAACTGATGGAGGAGACGCTTGGCTTCGTCCTGCGAAACTCCCTCGCGAACCGTGATGAGCCGGTCCTTCGTCATGAGCTCGGCGACAGGTTGCGCCGGGTTCGTCGCGAAGCGCACGTCGCGGTTCGTCAGGATACCGACCAGCTTGCCGCGGGATCCGCCCGGTCCCCGCTCGACCACCGGGATGCCGGAGATCGAATGGCGCTTCATCATCGCGAGCGCTTCCGAGAGTTTCTCGTCGGGGTGGATGGTGATCGGGTTCATCACCATCCCGGATTCGTATTTCTTGACGAGCCGGACCTCATCGGCCTGGGCCTCCGGCTCGAAATTCCGGTGAATGACGCCGAGCCCACCGTTCTGCGCCATGGCGATCGCCATTCGCGCTTCCGTCACGGTGTCCATCGCGGACGCGATGATCGGAAGGTTGAGGGAGATCGTCGGCGTCAGGCGCGTGCCGAGATCGACCTCGCTCGGGAGAACCTCGGATCGTCCGGGGCGCAACAGAACATCGTCGAAAGTCAGCCCTTCGACGAGATGTCCGACGACGATGCGAGCCATCACCAACTCCTTGAATAGGGGACCGGACGACCGATTGGCCGCCATGAGTTGGCGCGGGTCCGTAGCACGCGCGTGGCTACCTGCATAGGCACGAATCGGGTCCACGCGGCCAAGCTCCGGCCTGGATGCTGCCCGGAGCCTTCGAGCGGGATTGCTCCGGGCCGCCGTGCTGCCACGACCGACTGGAGGTCTCGATTGGATATTCCGAACAGTTGATTCCCCCGGCTCGAGATCATGCGTTAATCCCGCACGCCATGCGCCCCTCTCGCCTGATCCCGCTGATCATCGCCACCGCGCTCTTCATGGAGAACATGGACTCCACGGTGATCGCGACATCCCTGCCCGCGATCGCCCGCGACATCGGTACGGATCCCGTCGCGCTCAAGCTTGCGCTCACCTCCTATCTCGTGAGCCTCGCCGTGTTCATTCCGGTCTCCGGATGGATGGCCGATCGGTTCGGCGCGCGCACGGTGTTCCGGACCGCGATCGGCGTTTTCATGCTGGGCTCGCTCGCCTGTGCGGTATCCGGCTCGCTCGGGGCATTCGTGGCGGCTCGCTTCTTTCAGGGCATGGGCGGCGCGATGATGACCCCGGTGGGACGGCTCGTGCTCCTGCGGAGCGTTCCGCGAAATGAGGTCGTGCAGGCCCTGGCGACCTTGACGATCCCGGCCCTCATGGGGCCGCTGATCGGGCCGCCGCTCGGCGGCTTCATCACGACCTATTTCCACTGGCGATGGATCTTTCTGATCAACATCCCGATCGGAATCGCCGGGATCGTCCTCTCCACGATCTACGTTCCCAACGTCCGAGAACCCGATATTCCCGACCTGGACTGGCGTGGATTTCTCCTCTCGGGCGGCGGGTTGGCTTTCCTCATGCTGGGCGTCGCGACCGGAGGTCGTCATCTTTTGCCCCTCTGGGCATCCGCATTGTCAGCTCTGATCGGCGCGACCGCTCTGCTCAGCTACCTGCTCCATGCAAGCCGTAACCGGCATCCTCTCCTCCGCCTGAGTCTCCTGCGGATCCGAACCTTCCGTGCCAGCATACTCGGAGGGCTCTTCTTCCGGATCGGCATCGGAGCGATCCCCTTTCTCCTCCCGCTCCTGTTTCAGCTCGGCTTCGGGCTGGATCCTTTCCAGTCCGGATCTCTGACCTTTGCCGCTGCAGTCGGGGCGCTCTTCTCGAAGACGATCGCGAAGAGGACCCTGGAACGCTTCGGCTTTCGGAGAGTGTTGACGGTGACTGCTCTGGCGGGGTCGGCATTTCTGGCCGCCAACGGCCTGTTCACGTCGTCGACCCCGCATTGGCTGATCATCACCGTTCTGATCGCCGGCGGATGTTTCAGGTCTTTGCTCTTCACCAGCTTGAACGCGCTCGCCTATGCCGACATGACCAACCGGGACATGAGCCATGCCACCGCGCTAGCGAGCGCCACGCAGCAGCTCTCCCTGAGCATCGGGGTGGCTCTCGGCGGTTTCGCGCTCGATGCTGCAACAGCATTTCGAGGCGCATCCGAGATTTCAGCCCAGGACTTCGCTCCGGCCTTCGGGTTCGTTGCCGCCATTGCCGCCTTGTCGTTCTTCGTCTTCGTCCGGCTTCCGCCCGATGCCGGTGCCGAAATGTCCGGACACCGGCTGAAGTCACGGCAGGCGGACCGCGACGAGCAGACCAGTCCGTGAATCCGGCTCCTCTTTCCGAGGCATTACCCTAAGTTCGGCTCGTCGAGACACGAAGGCACGCGCCATGGACCAGAAGGTCATCGATCTCTACGACGCATATACGCATGGCGGGATCAGCCGCAGGCTGTTCCTCGATCGTCTGGCCACGCTTGCAGGCAGCACCGCAGCCGCTTCGGTGCTTCTCGGCGCTCTGCAGAACGACTACGCGCAAGCGCAGACCGTTTCCGAGGATGATCCACGGCTCTCGGCCGGAATGGTTGCCGTCCCGGGCGTGAACGACCTCCAGGGCTATCTCGCAAAGCCGAGGAGCGGAGGCAGATCGCCCGCCGTTCTCGTCATCCACGAGAACCGAGGACTCAACCCGCACATCAAGGATGTGACCCGCCGTCTCGCCGCTGAAGGCTTTCTCGCCCTCGGGCTCGACTACCTGTCACCGATCGGAGGCACGCCTGCCGACGAGGACAAGGCGCGGGAGATGATCGGTCAGCTCAAACATCCTGATGTCGTCGCATCGGGGCGAGCGGCCATCGCTTTCCTCCGATCCCACTCGGAGGGGAACGGCAAGGCCGGAGCCGTCGGGTTCTGCTGGGGCGGCGGCGCCGTGAACGATCTTGCCGTGGCCGAGCCCAATCTTGCCGCCGGGGTCGCCTATTACGGCCGACAACCCGACGCCGCAGACGTCCCGAAGATCAAGGCGCCGCTCATGCTGCACTATGCGGGTCTCGACGAGCGCATTAATGCAGGCATTCCCGCGTTCGAGGAGGCGCTCAAGAAGGCGGGAAAGACCTACGAGCTCTACGTCTACGAGGGCGCGAACCACGCGTTCAACAACGACACCAACGCAGCCCGATACGACAAGGCCGCCGCTGAGCAGGCCTGGGGTCGGACAGTCGCGTTTCTCAGAAAATACGTGGCCTGACGATCGGCCAAGGCCGCTCGAGTCTCGAGGAAACGGACGGCTCCAACACTTAGGAGGCCCGTCGACACCGGCCTCCCCTGCTGGAAGGCTCGGGAGCCGAGCTCAAGCCTCGGCTCGAGTGTCCTGCCTGCCTCGGAACCCTGTCGCGAGCACATACAGCTCCGCCGAGTCCGCTCGGCTGGCCGCCGGCTTGACGTGCCGGACCTGCGCGAAATCCTGCTTCAGGGCGGTCAGAAGGCTCCCCTCCGTTCCTCCCTGGAAAACCTTGGCGAGAAATGCCCCTCCGGGCGCGAGGACCTGTCTCGCGAAATCTGCCGCCATTTCGGCGAGCCCCATGATGCGAAGGTGGTCGGTTTTCTTGTGCCCGGTGGTATTGGCCGCCATGTCCGACATGACGAGATCCGCCTCGCCGCCCAGTCTGGACACCAGGATCTCCGGCGCTTTCTCGTCGAGGAAGTCGAGCTCGAGAAAGTCGACCCCTGCGAGTGGCTCCATCGGAAGGAGATCGATCGCGACGATCCGACCTCTCCCCTCACCCAGGCCGATCTTGCGGGCCGCGACCTGGGACCAGCCGCCCGGGGCGGCGCCGAGATCGACGATGCGCTGCCCGGGCCTGAGGACCTTGTACTTCTGGTCGATTTCGATCAGCTTGTAGGCGGCACGGGAACGATACCCTTCCCGCTTCGCCCGAGCGACATACGGATCATTGATCTGACGTTCCAGCCACTTCTGGGACGAGAGGGTCCGTTTGCGCGCGGTCTTCAGCCGTTGCTTCAGGTTGCGAGCGCCGGTTTCGCCGCCTCCGCTCACGAGTGCCCCCCATCACGCCAGACCCTGTCCTCACGCATCAGGTTCATGAGGATACCCTCTCGCAGGCCGCGATCCGCAATGCGCAGGCGCTCGCTCGGAAAAGCACGGCGGATTGATTCGAGGATCGCACATCCCGCGAGCACCAGATCGGCTCGTTCGCGGCCGATGCACGGATTCGAAGCCCTTGCTTCGTATGGCGTGCCGAGCAGGCGATCCACGACATCGGTGATGTCCTCATTTCTCATCCAGAGCCCGTCCACACGCCGACGGTCGTAGCGCGGCAATCGAAGATGAATTCCACCAATGGTCGTAACCGTGCCGGAAGTGCCGAGCAGATGAAAGCGCGCGCCATCTCCGGCCCGCGCCGCGACCGTCATGAAGCTCAGGAGAAGCTCCGCCACCTCCTCGACCATAGCCTCGAACACCGTGGGGCTGACTTCGACGCCCCCATATCTTTCGGCCAGCGTCACGACTCCGACGGGGAGCGAATCCCAGGCGCGGATGCGCTTGCTCGGATCGGCCAGCACGCCGGGTGCAGGTCCCTCGAGCCAGGCGATCTCGGTAGACCCACCGCCGATATCGAAGACAACCACCGATTGAGCTGATGGATCCGCGAGGGAGGCGCAGCCGGTCACCGCCAGAAAGGCTTCCGTGCGGCGATCGACGACCTCGAGCTGGAGGTTGAGCTCACTCCGGACCCGGGCAATGAAATTTGGCCCGTTCTCCGCGAAGCGGCATGCCTCGGTTGCGACGAGCCGCGCGCGCGTGACACCGCGAGCCATCATCTTGTCCCGGCAGATCGCGAGCGCCTCGATTGTGCGGCCAATCGCAGCCTCGCTCAGCCGCGCTCCGCGCCCGAGGCCCTCACCCAGACGCACGATCCGCGAAAAGGCATCGACGACCCGAAATCCGCGGGGGGTCGGCTCCGCGATGAGGAGCCGGCAATTGTTGGTGCCGAGGTCGAGAGCCGCGTAGCTTCCGGATCTCCCCGGGCCGTGCCTTCCCCGCCACCCGCTCGAGGCAGTCGCTTGTGCAGAGAGAGATGGTGACCTCGGCAACGCCGGGCCTTCATCCTGCTCCTCGACATCGGCCGCGGTGTCACTCCGGCTCGCCAAACGCAATGTCCTCCGGCGTGGCGCCGCGATGCGCCACTCCCCTTGATCGTAACCGTGGCCTTATCGATCTGCAAAGGGCGCTTTAGCATCGGACCCAAAAGTGGAATCCACTTTTGGGTCCGATGCTTTGGTACTTGAGA
>NZ_LN811352.1:610679-618427 GCF_001006805.1 Microvirga massiliensis
GAGTAGCGCATCGTTTGAGGCGGAAAAGCGGGCCCACTTTTCCGCACGATGCGCTCATGACACTGGTCTACGGAAAACCCTGCGCATGGGAACGAGCCCCACCTCCGAATCGTGCCTGAACTGCAGTAGCCGGCGGGCTCGGGTCAGGCAGCAGCCTCCGTCTCTTGGCGCTGCGTTCTCGGCATGGGCCGGACCACGCCGCGGACCTGAACGAACGGGCGCGGCCGATTGATGACTTCGTCGAGCCGCGACCAGAGCACTTTCGGAGAGAAAGGCTTCGCGATGATCTCGTTGACCCCGAGCGCAATCGCGCGGTCGACGACATAGCGCGTCGGCTTCGACAGCGTGAGGATAATCGGGACCGTTGGAGCCGGAGAGGTCGTCGGCGTGCGCGTGAGGCGGATGAACTCCTCGCCCGAGAGGATGGCGAGGTCCCAATCGAGGATGACGAGGTCCGGCTTGCTTTCGCCGAGCAATCCAAGCGCTTCCGCTCCATCGGGAGCCTCCTGGACCCGCTTGATGCCGACGCGCGCCAGCATGTCGCGGAGAATGCGCCGGACGTAGAGGCTCTCGTCCACCACGAGTGCGGCGAGATCGGGGAAGGTCGGAGTTGCGATCATCGGCTCGAGGGCAACCGCATCAACACGGAACGGACCTCCAGCCTATGGCCCTCGGCTTTCCGCTTCTTTAATTCCATGGGCTGAAAACGACGGCGCCTTGCTTATCCGTTCGACGGCCCTCTCGACATCCGACGGACGATGATAGCACCCGAATCCGAAGCGGATCCGATCTCCCCGGACATCGGTCACGATGCGCAAGGCGAGCAGCCGATCATGAAGTTCCTGTGCATCCGGCATTTGGAAAGCCAGGAAGTGCGCTCGATCCCTTGCCCCGAGAGGGGTGACGAGCCGGGCTCGCGACAGTTGCGGTGCGAAGCCGCCTTGAACGGTCGCAAGAAAAACGTTCTGAATCGCGACCACATGCTCGTGAATGCGTTCGACCGTGATCGTGTTCTCCTCCATCCAGTGAATGACGGAGCGTAGGCGATAGAGTCCGCTCGGGTCGAAGGTCGCACCCAGGAAACGGGAACCATCCTCTCCGTAGGGGACGCCGACAGCTCCGCTCGCAAGTGCACCGAATGCTGCGAACCAGCCGGTATCCCGCGGGCGCGGGGCGTACTCGGGTGGGCAATGCATGAAGCAGACGCCCTCCCCGGCCATGGCATATTTGTAGCCACCCGCGAGATAGAAGACCCGGTGAGCCAGAGCCGAAAGGTCCGTGGGCACCGCCATGAAGCCATGGTAGCCATCGATCGCAATGAGCGTCTCCCTCGAGGGAGCTGCTGCGGCGAGTTGCTCGAGAGATCCGGCGCTGGCTCCGGAGTTGAAGAAGACTTGGCTGCAGTAGATGAGGTCATGGTCGGCTCGCATGGCTGCGGCGAAGCGGGCCGGAAAAGTCTCGAACGGTTCTGCCGCCACGCGGTCGACAAGCACGAGGGCATCCTCTTCGAGCCGCGCCAGCTGTCTCGTAACCGTGTGGAATTCGCTGTCCGTCGTCAGAATTCGAGGCGAGCGGTTCGCTGGCAGTGCGGACAGAAGACGACGCAGGAAATCGTGGGTGTTCGGCGCGAACGCAATCGTGGCGGGATCCGGAAGGGTGAGGATGCGGGCGATGCCCTTGCGGACATCGGTGATGATCCTCCCGAAGATCAGATCCCACTTCTCGTCTGCGTAGCGCGCGGAATCATCCCAGTACTGCTTCTGAGCCTCGTAAGTGACGTCCGGCCAGTAATGGTGGCTGTGGGCGGCGAAGTGGATGCGCTCGGGATCGGCTGCGGCAAATCGCGAGAAGTGATGGGCGAGATCAAGCATCTCGTGTTTCGGTGGCGTAGACGAAGCTCGTCCCACGGGCGACCGAATCCGGCAGTCGAGGAAGAGCCGAGCGCGGGATGAGATAGGTGGAAAGCCGGAACAGGTCACGGAAGATGCCGTGCTGCTCTGCCGTCGCGCGCAGATAATTGTGTCCTGACGACCCGCCCGTTCCCGGCTTGACCCCGAGCATCCGGTTGACCATCAGCGCATGACGATAACGCCACAATGTCATCGTCTCGTCGACGTCCATGATCGATTGGATCAACCGAAACGCCTGGTTGAGCGCAGGCTCGTCCCGGTAGAGCGTGATCAGCAGAGCGGCCTCGACGGCACGCGGAGACATCGTCCATGATGTCTGTGCGCCTTCGTCGAAGATGTCCGCGAAATTCTTGAGAGCTGCTTCGATCGCGAGCGCCTCCGCATCCCGCTGACGGGACGAGAGATGGACGTCGCCTCTCACCCTTGCCGCATCCGCCTCCAGCATGTCGATGACCGCGGCCCGGTATGCATCCCGGAAGGGAGTGCCACCCCAATCCGTAAACGGAGTACGCGACAGCCAGCGATCGAGGAGAGAAAGCAGGCTCGGGCGCTGGCTCGCAGCGCGCAACCGTTCGCGATCGGCATCGGAGAGCTTGGATTCGAACGGCGCATGATCAAAGGTGAGGCGCTCATTGCTGCGCAGGCCAAGCCTGATCTCGATTTCGCGGAACTGCACTGACTGAAACCCCGACGCCGGATAGAGGAGGTCGCGGAAATCGAGGAAGTCGAGCGGCGTCATTGTTTCCATGACGTCGAGTTGATGCACGAGCAGCTTCAGGATCTCGTGGATGCGTTGCAATCCGAGATTCACCCGTCCTAGCACACGGTCGTCGACGGGATTGGCGGAGAAGTCCTCTTCGATACGGTCGAGCTCACGCAAGATCTGCTTGAACCAGAGCTCATACACCTGGTGTACGGTGATGAAGAGCCATTCGTCGTGCGCAGGACGCCCGGCTGCCACGCTGGCGGGCCTCTGGGAACTGAGAAGCCGGTCGAGCTGAAGGTATGCGCTGTAGTAGCACCCGGGCGGAGCACCCTCTGCCCCGAGATCCTGGATATCCGGAGGCTTGTCGCTCGTCATCTCCGTCTCCTGCATCGCAGGAGTAAATCTAGGACGTTTCCCGCTTGCGAGAACTGTGCTGCCGTCAGGGAGCGGAAGGTCCGAACCCGCGGAGCCGGTCACGGAGTTGGTCGATCACCTCCGTTCCCACGTTGGCGAAAGCGACACGCAGGTAGTCATCCTGACCCGGACCGAAAAAGCTGCCCGGCAGGCACAGGACCCCGCGCTCGCTGGCGAGTTGCTCGGCAACTGCGTTCGCAGTCGATCCACGGAATGGATGCTGCAGGTAGCAGAAATAGGCGCCGATCGAGTCGATGCGCCAGCCGGGCAAGTCCCGGAACAGCAAGCGGAATGCGTCCGCACGGCGCACGATTTCCGCCCGGTTCTCCTCGCGCCACCCCCGCAGGGAGACGATCCCCTCGGCAAGGGCCGGCTGAACCGTTCGCGGCGGACAGATCTGCAGACAATCGAGAATTTTCTCGACCTGCCGGTTCAAGGAACTGCCAGCCACGATCGCACCGCAGCGCTGGCCCGGCACCGCATAAGCTTTCGAGAAGGAATAGAGCTGGACGATCGTGTCGCGCCAGTCCTCGGTCGCCAGCATGTCGTGCGGGCGGTCCGAGGCCGCATCGAGGAAATCGCGATAGGTCTCGTCAAGGACCAGAAGAATCCGTTTCCGGCGACACAGATTGGCGAAGGCCGCGATCGTCTCGGGCGGGTAGATCGCGCCGGTCGGATTGTTCGGTGTGACGAGGACGATGGCCCGGACGCTCGAATCGATCAGCGCTTCTGCGTCCTCAGGGTCGGGGACGAACCCGTTCGAAGCGCGACATGGCAGCGGCTTCGGCACCACGCCGAGCATGTCGAGCGTCATCTGGTGGTTGAAATACCAGGGCGTCGGCAGAAGAACGGTATCGCCGGCCCGGGCGGCCAGCATCATGGTGACCACGAAGGCTAGGTTGCAGCCTGCGGTGATCGCCACATCGTCCGGACTGATCTGCGCCCCGTAGAGCCGCGCGACCTCGGCCGCATAGGCCCGGCGCAGGATATCGTCGCCGCGGATGGGCCCATAACGGGAACCCTCCGGAGCGCCAGCGACCTCCGCCATGCGGCGCAGGAGATCCGGATGCGGTGGGTGTCCCGGCACCGCCTGGGAGAGATCGATCAGCGGTCCGAATGCTCCACCGTAGCGTTGCGCCCAGCCGCGCGCTTCCGGAATCGGCGGCGACCCGACCTCCGCAACGAGCGGGTTGATGACTGCTGAGAACGGACTCACTGGCTTGAACTCGACTCGGGGTCTTCAGTCCTTTGCCCGCTCCACGTAGGAGCCGTCAGCAGTCTGAACGACGACCCGCGTACCGGCCGAGATGTGCGGCGGGACCATCGTTCGGACTCCGTTGGACAGCTTGGCGGGCTTATAGGATGAGGACGCGGTCTGCCCCTTCACGACGGGCTCGGTCTCGACCACCTCGAGCACGACACGCTGGGGGAGCTCGAGGGCGATGGCGATGCCGTTATGCAGGCTCAGGTTCACGGCCATGCCTTCCTGGAGATAGGCCGCGAGGTCTCCGACGATATCCTCCTGAACCGTCACCTGGTCGTAGGTCTCCGGGTTCATGAAGTGAAAGCCTTCGCCGTCCTGGTAGAGGAAGGTGTGCTCACGATCCTCCACGAAGGCCCGCTCGACCTGCTCCGTGGTGCGATAGCGCTCCGACACCTTCACGCCATCCGAAATGCGGCGCATGTCGATTTGGGTGACCGGCGTCCCCTTCCCGGGGTGGATGTTCTCGGCCTGCAGGACCACGTAGAGGCGTCCGTCGATATCAACGACGTTGCCCTTGCGGAGCGAGGAGGCGATGACCTTCACGAGAAGCTTTCCTTATGTCAGAGGGAGGCGACACAGCACCGAGCGACATTCCTGCACCGCCGGTGGGAGCCAGTTTCAGGCCGCACCTATCGCATCTCGACCAGAATCTCCAGCCACCCCGTGTGCTGGCACCGACCCGTGAACCGACCGCCTCCTTCCGTTTCGCCCTGGTGGACCCCCGACGTCCATGCCGACCGCCGACCTTTCCTGCTGATCCGTGGCCGCATCACGGCTGCGGTGCGCGCCTTCTTTGAGGAGCGGGATTTCGTCGAGGTTGAGCCTCCGGCACTCCAGATTTCTCCAGGCAACGAAGCTCATCTCCACGCTTTCGAGACCGAGGCCCTGGGATCCGGCGGGCAGCGCCAGCGCCTCTTCCTGCACACATCGCCGGAATTCGCCTGCAAGAAGCTCCTGGCAGCAGGCGAACGACGCCTCTTCACCTTAGCCAAGGTCTATCGGAACCGGGAGCGCGGAGCCCTCCACCACCCGGAGTTCACGATGCTCGAGTGGTACCGTGCAGAGGAAGATTATCGAGTGCTGCGGCAGGATTGCGCAGACCTCCTCGCGCGAGCCGCCGAGGCTGCGCGGACCAGGACATTGACCTACCGGGGCCGCATTGCGGATCCATTCCTGCCGCCCCAACATCTCACAGTCGCCGAAGCCTTCCTGGACTTCGCTGGAATCGACCTCCTCGCAACGCTGGATGGTGACGGAGGCTGTGACCGTGCAGCCCTCGCCGCGGCCGCACGGTCGGCCGGAATCCGGATCGCGGAGGACGATACCTGGTCGGACATCTTCAGTCGGATCATCGTGGAGCGCGTGGAACCGAGATTGGGCTTGGATCGCCCAACGATCCTCGATGAATACCCAAGCATCGAGGCTGCGCTTGCGCGCCCATGCCGGAATGACCCCCGCGTCGCCGAGCGCTTCGAGCTCTACGCCTGTGGGGTAGAGCTCGCGAATGCCTTTGGCGAACTGACGAATCCGGTCGAGCAGAGAAGGCGCTTCGAAATTGAGATGGCGGAGAAGCTCCGGGTCTATGGGGAAACCTATCCCCTGGACGAGGATTTCCTTGCGGCACTCAACCATATGCCACCCGCCAGCGGCATTGCCCTCGGTTTGGACCGTCTCGTGATGCTCGCAACCGGAGCTACGCGAATCGAGCAGGTCCTCTGGGCACCCGTACCGGAGATCGCATGAGCGGAAAGCCTCAGACGCTGCGCCATGCGGCCGACCTCGCGCGGGCGGGCCTGGTCGACGTAGCACAAGTGCCGGATCTCGAGCGGGTTGCAGCGCGATACGCGGTGGCCGTGCCGCCGGCACTGGCGGATCTCATCGACCGGTCGGACCCGTTGGATCCGATCGCGAGGCAGTTCATCCCGCAGACGGAAGAACTCGACCAGCGCCCGGAGGAGCTGCTCGATCCGATCGGCGATGGTGCCCATTCCCCGGTCGAAGGGATCGTGCACCGCTATCCCGATCGCGTCCTCCTCAAGGCGGTCCATACCTGTCCCGTCTACTGCCGGTTCTGTTTTCGCCGTGAGGTGGTGGGGCCGGGCGGCATGGGATCGCTAACGGCGAATGAGCTCGAGAGCGCCCTCGCCTATATCGCAGCGCATCCGGCGATCTGGGAAGTGATCCTGACCGGGGGCGACCCGCTCATCCTGTCGCCCCGCCGCTTGAGCGAGATCTCGAAGCGGCTTGCTGCCATGGATCACGTCAAGGTTCTGCGCCTCCACACGAGAGTCCCTGTCGCCCAGCCCGAGCTGATCGATGAAGAGCTGCTCGCGGCACTCAAGGAGAGCGGGAAAGCCGTCTATATTGCCTTGCACGCCAATCACGCTCGCGAGTTCTCGAAATCTGCCCGTCTGGCCTGCGCCCGCATCCTGGAGTCCGGGATCGCGATGGTGAGCCAGACCGTGCTCCTGCGGGGCGTCAACGATGACCCCGACACGCTCGCGACGCTGATGCGGACCTTCGTCGAGAATCAGATCAAGCCCTACTACCTGCACCACCCCGACTTGGCTCCGGGCACGTCTCATTTCCGGCTCACCATCGAGGAAGGCCTCGCGATCGTGGGCGCATTGCGCGGCCGGCTCTCGGGGCTCTGCCAACCCACCTACGTACTGGACATCCCGGGCGGCTATGGGAAGGTCCCGATCGACTCCCACTACGTCGTCAGGCGCCTGGACGGGTCCTACAAGGTCACCGATCCCGAAGGGCGGGACCACCGCTATCCGCCCCGGAGGCCGACGCGCTGAGGATCCCCTTCACTCGGGAAGCAAACGGATGTTGCGGCGGCGCTTCGCCTCGCCGCGTCGGCTCTTCTCCTCGAGCCGGCGCCGCTTCGAGGCAAGGGTCGGTCGGGTCGGACGTCTGGTCTTCGGTCGCTCGGCGGCGCGGCGGATCAGCTCGAACAGCCGCTCCCGGGCATCGGCCCGGTTGGCCTCCTGGGTGCGATACCGCTGCGCGGAAATGACGAGAATACCCTCGGCACTGAGGCGACTTCCCGCAAGGCGCTCGAGCCGGCTCTTCAGCTCCTCCGACAGCCCGGGCGCGGCCCTCACATTGAACCGGAGTTGCACTGCGCTCGAGACCTTGTTGACGTTCTGGCCGCCGGGGCCGGAGCCGCGAACGAAGTTTTCCTCCAGTTCCTCCTCCCTGATCCAAGCGGATTCGGTGATGTGGATCATTCCGGGCTTTCCTCGACCAATTGACTGACGCCGCTGCCCTCTCCGGACGGTCGGGCCGGTAACCCCGCAGGACAGGTTGCCTCGACCCTGTGGAGAATTGACCATGCCGCTTCGAGATGGAACACACGGCTACGCTGCAGGTTTCGACTGCTCTCCTTCCATAGGAACTCCGGACCTCCTGACTCACTCCCTCTGACGGAAGAACTTCGATGAAGATA
>NZ_LN811352.1:618453-778231 GCF_001006805.1 Microvirga massiliensis
CGCGGCGGGCGCCGATGCGCTGGTGATCGTCACCGAATGGGACCTGTTCCGGGCGCTCGATCTCGAGCGCCTCAAGGCCGCCCTGAACGCCCCCGTGCTCGTCGACCTCAGAAACATCTACCGCCCTGACGAAATGCAACGCGCAGGGTTTAACTATGTCAGCGTCGGACGAGGCACCGAAGCGGGAGAGCCCGCGTGAGCGACACGCGCCGGGTCCTCGTCACGGGCGCCGCCGGCTTCATCGGCTTCCATGTCGCGGCTCGTCTGGCCGCGCAGGGCATCGAGGTCCTCGGGGTCGACAACGTCAACGACTATTACGATGTCGCCCTGAAGGAGGCGCGACTCTCGGAACTGCGCCAGCATCCGAGCTTCCGGTTCGCCCGCCTCGACATCGCGGATTCGGAGGCCTTCACCCGGGAGATGGCGGCCTTCGCGCCGGACGTCGTCATCCATCTCGCGGCCCAGGCGGGGGTCCGCTACTCCCTCGATCACCCCCATGCCTATGTGCGCTCCAACCTCTCGGGCTTTCTGACGATCCTCGAGGCCTGCCGGCACCACCCGGTCTCCCACCTGATCTACGCCTCGTCGAGCTCGGTCTATGGCGCGAACGAAAAGGTGCCGTTCTCCGAGCACGATCGGGCCGACCATCCGGTCTCGCTCTATGCGGCAACGAAACGGGCGAACGAGCTCATGGCCCACACCTATGCGCATCTGTTCGGGGTGCGTGCGACGGGCCTGCGCTTCTTCACGGTCTACGGCCCGTGGGGGCGGCCCGACATGGCTTACTTCAAGTTCGTGCAGGCGATCACGGAGGGGCGGCCGATCGACGTCTACAACAACGGCGAGATGGAGCGGGACTTCACCTATATCGACGACGTCGTCGATGCGATCGTGGCGCTCGTGGACCATCCGCCGAGTGCCGACCCGACTTTCGATCCGAACCGGCCGGATCCCGCGACTGCCGCGGCGCCCTTCCGAATCTACAACATCGGCAATCATACGCCGGTGCGGCTGCGGGACTTCATCGCCACGATCGAGACGGCTCTGGGCCGGAAGGCCGAGCAGCGCCTGCTGCCGATGCAGCCCGGCGACGTGCCCGCGACCTACGCCGATGTCGACGATCTCTCGGCGGCCGTCGGGTTCTCGCCCAAAACACCGATCCAGGAAGGGATCCGACGCTTCGTCGATTGGTACAGAGCGTTCTACCTTCAGGAAGCAGTCACTCGATAGGACATCAGAACTGGAAATAGATGAAGCTCTTCTGGGCGACCGGCATGAGCATGATGAGCAATGCGGCGGCAGCGCCAAGGCTCACCCAGACAGCCTTCTCGGCGAACCGGTCAGAATGCGGGGCTCTCCGGCGTGACGGCCGAAAGACGTGATCGGCAGCGATCACGCCGAGGATCAGGAGGATCGTTCCGTCCCGGGTCCCTTCAAGGGGTGAGTTCCCGATTGCGCGCAGGATCATCATCGCATCGGGCAGTGTCTCGGCCCGAAAGAACACCCAGCCGACCAGCACCCAGAGCTGTGTCAGGGCAAGCGCAATAGCCCGCCCCAGAATGGGTCCAAGTCCGGGCAGGTTGAACTCCGACCTTACAGTTGACCAGGCTTTGTGAACGCAAAGCCCGGTGCCATGCAATGCGCCCCAGAGCACGAAATTCCAGCTCGCGCCATGCCACAGGCCGCCGATGATGAATGTGAGGAACAGATTTCGGTGGGTCCGGGCATGGGACCCTCGATTGCCGCCGAGCGGAACGTAGAGATAGTCTCTCAACCAGGAGGAAAGCGAGATGTGCCACCGGCGCCAGAACTCCGTCACCGATGTGGCCTGGTAGGGATAATCGAAGTTCCTGGGCAGCCTATACCCGAAGCATCGCGCCGTCCCGAGCGCCATGCAGGAATAGCCTGCAAAGTCGAAATAGATCTGCCCGTAGAATGCGATTGCTGCAGTCGTGAGTGAGGAGGCATTGCTTCCTGCCACGTCGGCGAAGACAGGATCCACGATCAAAGCGAGCGTATCGGCAATGACGGCTTTGTAGAGCAGTCCGCGCAGAAACAACAGCACGCCGTGCATCTGCTGCGTCGGCCCGAAATGACGCTTTCGGTAAAGCTGAGGCAAAAAGGAGGAAGCTCGAACGATTGGCCCTGCAATCAGCTGAGGAAAGAATGCGATGTAAAGGGCAAGGGTCAAGAAGTTCGTCGACGGGGCCACCTTGCGCCGATGGACATCGGCGACGTAGCTGATGGCGTGAAACGTATAAAAGCTGATGCCGACCGGGAGGAGAATGCTCGGAAGCGGCACCGAAAGCTTCAGTCCGAGTGCCTCGAAAAGGCTCGTGGCGTTCAGCGCCAGGAAATCGAGATACTTGAAGACAGCCAATACCGCGACACTGGAGCCGATGCTCGCAACGAGAACCGGAAGCGCTCTGGTGTGATCCCGCTGCAACGCTCGCCCGGCGCAATAGGCGTTGAGCGTCACCAGCAGCATGAGGCTGCAGAAGCGCCAATCCCATGCTGCATAGAACAGATAGCTGGCGATCGTCAGAAGGATGGTTCGCACTCGGTTGGTCGAGCACGACCAATAGAGTCCATAGACGACGCCAAAGAAGAGCAGGAACTGCAGGGAAACGAAATTCACTTCAGGATCCCACTCACGTGGATCCACTCCGCGAACCGGCGCGAGTTCATCTCGCGGCCCTCGCCGTTGAGATGCGTGGCGTCGAACCAGTGCTCCGGCCTGTTCAGAGCGCTCAGAAACTCCTTGTCGGCCATGGGCGCGCAAGGGTGGACTTGCTCCTGAGAGCAGAACGAGATTCTGTACATCCGCTCCGGATACGAAAGTACGGGAACCGCATAGAAGCCGAAGGTATCGATCCCCATCCTGCGCAATTCCTTGATGCGAGCCGCCTAGAAGCCTGCCGCCCAGCGCGAGTGTTCATCATCGGCCGTCGATGCGGCTCCATCTCCTTCGATCGCGGAACCCATCCGAGCATCGAGTTCCATGGTGCTCATCGCGTCCCGTTGCGGCGTGACGAGAGGCGGTTCCGGCACGACGGACTCATAGGTCTCGCTGCCGTGCAGGAAACCTGCACCCAGAGCTCGCAGAAATGCGTGTTCGAGCACATCGACGGAGGCTATCAATCTCTCCCGCAGAGCCACGCTCGAATCGACCCAGATCCAGTCCAGGCTCTCTCGCGCACTCGCCCGATCCATCATGCCGATCATGCGATCGGTAAAACGATTTTGCCGAAACAAGCGAAGCGGGTCGTGATCGTAATAGGCTGAGATTTCAAACAGAACCGCGGTGGGACGGAATCTACTGCGCGCTAGGGTCTCGCGGAGATGCACCATGCGCTCGATCGGGGACATCCCCCCAGCTGCCAGGATGATAATCCGCGCTGCCACGCCCCTCCTTGCAGTTCCGATTCGACGGTGGACGGATTGATCCCGTGCACCGTGTAGCTGCTGCCGAGAAGAAGGATGGCACCCCGGGGCGTAATCTCCTCTCTCGCGAATTTGGCGAGTCGGCGTGGCTCGGAGCGGTACAATGCGTCGGCATGGCTGGATAGCATCTGCACGACGATATGGACCGCGACGAAACCGACGGCAGCGAGCATCATCCCTGCCCTCCCTCGCTGAATTCGGAGGCGAGGGACCAAGCTCATTAAAACCAGAAGAAGAGCTCCGGAAACGAGAGCGGATAGTCGCCCCGCGCCATGAAGCAGCGCAACTGCAACCGCACCCGTCATGGAGACAGTCACCGCCACTGCAATACCCGGCGGAAGCCGGAGACCGGTGCGCTGAAGGGTCCGAAAACGCAGGCAAGCTGCCAGTGTCAGCAGAATCCCGACCGCGAAGAGAATTGCGGACGTTCTGCTGGCTGGAACCCAGAGATAGTAGCCGGTTCCGGGAGGCGCCGGGAATTGTGTCTGTCTCCGGAAAATCTGATCGTTGGAGAACCAGAATGTCGGAGTGAAATCTCCTGCTGCAGTACCGTGGCGAAGCGGAGTCGCCGAGACCGCTCTCCAGGGTTTGCCGCACACATTCCGAAATGCTGACGGAAAGTGCGGCCGCACGAGCGAGCACATCGTGTCCCGGCTATGCGGGGCTAGCACTTCGAACAGCATACCCCGGATGACCGCTTTGCCGCGAACTCCCTCAGGGAGATCGGCTACGTGGATTCCATCGGCTTTCGTAACGAATGCCGGAAGCCAGCTACCGCTCCCGATGCCGGGAAATTGTCCTTTGCAGACGACGAACAGAGCGCAAACGACAACGCCGAGGGAAACGGGGAGCCAGCGAAACGCGAAACTCACACTACCAGCGCCCCGATATACCGAAACCGAACAGCTTTCGGCCAAGTAGCCGCTAACAGGCCTATCGCGCTGTCAGAAAGACCTCAAGAGCATGCGTGCCTGGACAAAAGCCATAGGCCAGAAGGCTGAGCTCGTCATCGTGAGCACATTCTTTTCGAGTCACTGCTTCGATGCGTGCGATGCTCGTAGACGACACTTCTCGTTTCGAACCGATACGAAACTGCAGAGACCAGGATATCTTCGCTGTCTACGACTCGCTTCGCGGTCGAATGAAGTGTGGCGGGTCGGAAAGACTTTCGAGACCGCCCAATTGGCATCGCGGCAGGACGGTTCGCCGCGCGAATGTTTTAGGCGCAAGCGTCTGGCCGGGCCAGACGATCCATCACGACGCTCGCCAGACAATTTTCCGAAACACTTTCCGGTTGCCGGAGGATCCGGAACAGTCGAATTGAAGTTTCGCTCGCCTAATTATGTACTTGCTTACCCCATTCATCTGCTCAAACGGGCCGCTGACCCGCGGCATAAGATTCGCAGCAGTCAATCCTATCCGTTCAACAGGAGCCATCCAACCATCATGACTGGCGCGACCGCACCCAAGATGAAAGATATAATCTGAGAAACCATCGCCATGCCCTTCCGCAAGGAGAACTGCTTGAGACGGCTGCGGTTCCCCGGTCAGGAACTATGTGCGGCTTGGCTGATTGTCAGGCAGACACTCATGTCGAGGATGGAGAGATCGATGCGGTCCGTGCTGCTCAGCGCCCTTCTTGGCGCGACTGCCCTTGCATCGGCCGTGCAGGCGCAGTCACCCGGCTCGGCGCCGGTAGCCGCTCCCTCGGGCGAGGTCCGTGCCAAAGCGGCCATAAGCGAGTGCGACAGCCTGATCGCGTATCTCAAGCAGAGCCCGGACCCGGAAAAGCGAGTCACCCTGGAGCAGGCTCGGGCTTGGCGCCAGGAGCTGGCTCCGGACCCCTGCCGTGAAAACCTCGACCGCCTGACCAGAGCTGAGGAAAGCGCTACCAAGACCGATATGGCGGGGCTGAACTCCAGAACGCCGAACGGCCCCGCAGGAGCACCCAAGCCAGCCCCGCCGCAGACTGCAGCCATGCAGACTGTCCCACGGGATTCCGCTCAGCAGCCGGTCGCCGAAGCCGCTCCCCCGCAGGTATTCGTCCAGCAGAAGCAGCCGAACGTCACCATCCGCCAAAAACGCCCGGAGATCATCGTCCGGCAGGCTCCGCCGATCATCACGGTTCAGCAGCCGCAGCCCGAGATCATCGTCCGCATGCCCGAGCCTGACGTGAATATCGCGATGGTGCAGCCGCAGATTGAAGTTCGGATGGCCCAGCCGCAAGTCCAGATCGTGCCGCCGCAGACTCAGGCCCAACCGAACTTCGAGGTTGATCGTCAGAAACCGGACGTTCGGTTCGAGCGCACTGGAGAGCCCGAAATCATCTATCAGCCGGCCGAAGGCGAGCCGAAGATCCGGTTCGAGTCTGCCGACGCGGTGACCGCAGAGAACACCGGTTCGCCTTCGGGCAATTCGGCAGCGCAGCAGGACGCACCGCTACAAGCTCCGCGCACCAACCTGACCCAGCAAGGTGCACAGGCAAGCCTGAACTCCGACTTCAGGTCGGCAGTGCTCGCGACACCTGCGAACGGGCCTCCCCAGACGGGGGCGATCCCAGGATCGGTTCAGCAATCCCTCAAGATTTCCGATCTCGAGGCGCGAAAAGTCTACGGTGCAGGAGGCGCTGAGCTCGGCCCGATCACGAAGGTCGTCTCCGGACCTCAGGATCGCCGATTCCTCATCGTGGGTTATGGAGGCTTCCTGGGGCTTGGACGGAAGAGCATAGCCATTCCCCTTGATCAGATAGCCCTCAGGCAGGATCGGTTGGTCGCCTCCGAGGTCACCGACGATTCCGTCAAGGCCATGCCGGAATTCAAGGACGGTCGCGGATATCGAGAACTCGACGTCGATGAAGCCGCCGTCGTGCCGGTTTTGCGTTGACGCATCCGACGTGCCAGCGTCGGGAGCATAAGGCATGAACGATTTCCGGCGTTGGGACGGCTTTCAGGACGGGCCGTTCATTCGCCGTGTCCTGATCGTCACCGCATTCGTTCTTCTGGCGCTGATTCTCTGGAAGCTCTCGAACGTTCTCATTCTGGCGTTCGGGGCCGTGCTTGTTGCCGTCATCCTGCATGCTGCTGCTGACGCCTTGGAGCAGTACGGCCGTGTTCCTTCCCGGTGGGCGCTGACGACAGCCACGATCCTGGTTGTCCTGCTCTTTGTCACCGTCATTGTGCTGTTCGGCGCGCAAATGCGGACGCAACTGTCCTTCGTCGCGGAAAGGCTTCCCTTCGCGCTCAACAACATGCTGAAGGAGCTGGGACTCGGCGCACTGGTCGAGCAGTGGCCGGAGATGCTTGGGTTAACCCCGGGTGGCGATTTCGTCGCGCGGATTGCCGGGATCGGCGGTGCGGTCCTGAGCGGCCTTGCGGACTTCCTGCTCGTCGCGATCGGCGGGATCTACATCGCGGCTGCTCCACGGACCTACTGGATGGGCCTCGTGAAGCTCTTCCCGGCCGCACAGCACGACCGCATCGAATCGTCTCTGACCGCTGCCGGACGGGCGCTGCGACTATGGGTAATCGGTCAGCTCATCGCGATGACGATCGTCGGCGTGCTGACGGCCACCGCTCTTTGGCTGATCGGTGTTCCTTCGTTCATCGCTCTCGGTTTGATTGCCGGCCTCATGGACTTCATTCCGTTCGTCGGGCCCATTCTCGGGGCAGTGCCGGCAATCCTCCTTGCCTTCACGGTCGATGGCTACACAGTTCTGTGGACGATCGGCGCTCTCGTCCTGATTCAGCAACTCGAGGGAAACGTGATCTTTCCGATGATCGAGAAACGCGCTGTCGCGGTGCCTCCCGCTTTGGCCCTCTTTGCGATCGTGGCGGGAGGGGTCCTGTTCGGGACTCCCGGCTTCATCTTCGGTTTCCCGCTTGCCGTGGTGGCGTTCGTCCTCGTCAAGAAACTCTATGTCCGCGAGACCCTAGGCGAGGCCACGCCCGTTCCCGGAGAGCCTGCCTCCGAAGCTGGCCGCCTGCCATCAAAGTGAGGGCTCCGCATCATTGCGCTCCATGTCTTCCAGCGGCCAGACGACCGTGCGCTCGAGCAACTCTCGAAGGGTGAAGTCTTCCTCCGGGCCGGCCACCCGATCCCGGACCGAAATTCCGGCCGTGTGGACGGTCTCAGGATCACCGGAGACCAGAGGGTGCCACCAATAGAGATCGCGCCCTTCCGCCAGAAGGCGATAGGCACAGGTCGGTGGAAGCCACGACAGCGTCGTCACGGTCGCCGGTGTCAGGCGAACGCAATCCGGTACCAGCGTCTGCCGGTTCTCGTAATTGCGGCAACGGCAGGTATCCGAGTCCAGCAGCGTGCACCCTACATCCGTATAGGCGATCTCCCCCGTGTCCTCGTCCTCGAGCTTGACCAGGCAGCAGCGGCCGCATCCGTCACAGAGGCTCTCCCACTCGCGGTCGCTCATGGCCTCCAGGGGCTTCGAGCGCCAGAACGCCTCAAATTCCGTCTCCACAGTCACAATGTCGCACTTTCTGCCGGTCTCACCGCAGGTTAGCGGTCTCTCGCCTTGTAACGGAATTCAGGCGAGGATGTGAAACGTGCCGTCCCCGAGCGCGTTTACCTTTGCCTTTCCGGAAGGCGAGTTTTCCTCGTCCCGCCCCATAAAGCCTGATAGGTTCACCGGCTGTCGGACCAGTCAGAACGACTTCAAGGACTGCTGTGCGCCCGCTCCGCTCTCCATCCGTCTGGACCCGCATCAAACGCGCGGCGCTCGACTTCGATGCGTGGCTGAACTCCTCGCTCTTCGAGGGGGGGCGCTCGCTCCAGTCCGCCTGGGGATCCTATTCGCGAGCGGTCAACAAGCTGCGTGTCCGGGGCCCGCTCCGCGTCATTCTCGACCTGACCAGCGAGGGGGTCACACTCGGCCTCGCCGGCGGAGTCCTCATGCTAGGGCTCGCGATCCCGGCCTTCCGGGAGACGGATGAGGGCTGGCTGAAGACTCAGGAACTGGCCGTCACCTTTCTGGACCGCTACGGCCAGGAAATCGGGCGGCGCGGGATCCGTCATGACGATTCCTACCAGCTCGAGGACTATCCCGATTACCTCGTCAAGGCCGCCCTGGCGACGGAGGACCGGCGCTTCTATGACCACTGGGGCATCGACCCGATCGGGACATTCCGCGCACTCACCGTCAATGCCCGCGATGGTGGTGTCGTTCAGGGCGGCTCCTCAATCACGCAGCAGCTGGCCAAGAATCTCTTCCTGACCAACGAAAGATCGCTCGAACGGAAGATCAAGGAGGCCTTTCTCGCAGTCTGGCTCGAGTTCCATCTCACGAAGGACGAAATCCTCAAGCTTTATCTCGATCGAGCCTACATGGGCGGCGGGACGCATGGTGTGGTGGCGGCCGCAGAATACTACTTTGGCAAATCGGCACGCGATCTCACCCTGGCCGAGTCGGCAATGCTCGCCGGCCTCTTCAAGGCTCCAACACGTTACGCTCCACATATCAACCTCCCGGCCGCTCGGGCACGGGCGAATGATGTCCTCACGAACATGGTCGAGGCCGGGTTCCTCACGGAGGGCCAGATCCAGACTGCTCGCCGCAACCCTGCCACGCCGGTCAATCGCAATCGTGAGAGCTCGCCCGACTTCTATCTGGACTGGGCCTTCCAGCAGGTGAAGCGGCTCTCGGCGGAAGGGAAGCTGGGCGACGATCGCGTCCTCATCGTCAAGACGCCGCTCGACAGTGCTACCCAGAGGCGCAGTGAGCAGGTCCTGGAAGACATGCTTCGACAGTACGGCCGGCAATATGATGCCGACCAGGGCGCCATCACGGTCATGGACGTTGACGGGGCCATACGCGCCATGGTGGGTGGCCGGGATTATGGTCAGAGCCAGTTCAATCGCGCCGTCGATGCGCTTCGTCAGCCGGGCTCGTCATTCAAGCCCTTCGTCTATGCGACGGCGCTCACGGTGAATCCGAACCTGCGCCCTACCTCGATCGTGCGCGATCGGCCGATCTGCCTGGGCAACTGGTGCCCCCAGAATTACAATCGCTCGTTCTCCGGGGCGATGCCCCTGGTGAATGCTCTCGCCCGGTCGATCAACTCCATCCCGGTGTGGATGTCTCTCGAGATCGGGGGCGGCAATGCCAAAGCGGGGCGCGCGAAGATCATCGAAACCGCGCGCAAGATGGGTCTCACACACCCGCTGACGGACTCGACGTCACTTCCGATCGGCGCCGCTGAAGTAACGGTCATCGATATGACGGCGTCCTTTGCCGTGTTCGCCAATGGCGGCTTCCGGGCGAGCCCCTATGCGACATGGGAGGTGCGAAATTCGACCGGGGATGTCATCTACAGGCATGATCGCGACGATCCTCAACCGCGGGTGCTCGAGCCGCGTGTCGTGGCCGACATGAACTTCATGCTCAATAAGGTCGTGGAGGAAGGCACCGGGAGGCGTGCAGCGCTCGATGGAATCCGAACCGCCGGCAAGACGGGAACGACGAATGCGTACCGCGATGCCTGGTTCGTAGGATACACTGGAAACCTCGCGGCTGGCGTCTGGTTCGGGAATGACGACCATACATCGACCAAGAACATGACCGGCGGCACGCTTCCCGCGATGACATGGAAGGAAGTGATGTCGTTCGCCCACCAGAATCTGGAGATCAGACCCATTCCCGGCCTCGGCAGCGACGGCGCCGCATCCGTCGCCTCCGCGTCCGGAAAGAGCTCGGGCTCGAATTCCGATGCAAATGCCGGCGGGTCTTCTCTCTCATCTGGAACGTTGTCCCGCCGCTCTTTCGATGTCCTGGGGTCTATCGGAAGTCTGTTCCATCGCCTCCAGTCCCCTCCTCCACCGCCGGCACCCGCACGCTCGCCGCAGGCTCAGGCCGACCCGGAACCGCAGCATCGACGCATGGCGATGCCCTGATCATCCCCGAGACCTCTGACGTGACGAGTACAATCAATCGAGCGCCGGGGAGCCGAACGCGGCCACCCGGAAACAAGCCCACGAGGGGACCGCGACGCCTCTCGACGGCCGCCCTGGTGATTTATGCATGCTCCCTCGGCCTGCTCGTGGGTGTGGGATCAGCGTTCTATGCCGTCAGTGCCGATTACCCGCTCGGTTCCGTGACTGCCGGTCCCTGGAAGGCATGGCCCAAGGTCGGCTCTACCGAGGCGGACCCCTATGCGCGTGCGATGGTGGCACGGCGGGGCGAAATTCCGCTCGCTATCGGCGAGGGGCTTGCACTCAATGCCTCGGTCGATAGTGGCGGCGAACCGCTCGATGCACGCTGCACATATCGGGTCGCCGGCACGACACCGAGCGCACGCCTGTGGACGCTGACGGTTTATGATTCCGAGCGACGGCTCATCCAGACCGGGCTCGGCCGGAGCGGCATGACGTCGGCTGAAGTCCTTTGGGGCGACGAAGACGAATTTAACATCTCGCTTTCCAGGAATCTCGAGCCGGGCAACTGGATCCAGCTTCCGGAGGGGCGGTTCACTCTGACTCTTCGCCTTTATGACACCACCGCGGCAGCGGGTGCCGGCTCGCTCGAGGCGGATGATCTTCCGAGAATCGACCGTGGGGAGTGCTCATGAGCGAGAGCGCACGCTTCCTCCTCGCCACGCTCTGCGGCCTCGTTCTGGCTGCCATCATTCATCTCGTGGTGATCCTGCGCACGCCGGACTTCGCCGAGAACGATGCGTTTTCAAATCTGCGGCACTCGCTCACTGAGGATCACGCAGTGGTCATCAGCGCTCCCGGAGCGGATTCGGACTGGCTGCCCCAGGGGGATCCATCGGTGGTCGTCGCCGCCTGTGCGTTCGACCTGTCCGAGGGGCCGTCGCGGATTTCTGCGCGAGTCGGAGGGGCGGCTTTCGAGTCGCTCTCCTTTCACGGACAGGGCGGAGCCGTGTTCTTTGCCCTGACGGACCGCGCGGCCGTGAAGGGCGAATTGGATGTCCTCGTCCTTACGCGCCGTCAGCTGGATGAAGCCCTTGCGGCGGAGAGCGACGAAGCCCCCTCTCAGGATGTCCGCATCGTGTCTCCACGTCGGACCGGTTTCGTGGTGGTCCGGGTGGCGGCCCCGTTCCCGAGCCAGAGAGCCCAGGCGGAAGAGACGGCGCGCTCGGTCTCCTGTGTGATCGAGGGAGACGAAACGAGCTGACCGGCGTTGTCGGCCGACAGGCTGGCGCAGACTCAGCCCTTCGTCACGAGCGTGGATCTCTTGCGCCTGACATGTGCCGTGTCGGCCTCGATGCAGGAGCCTCCTCTCCAGATGGCTGGCGAGACTTCATCGAGTTCGCCGATCGCGAACTGAAGCGCATTCACGGACCGCTCCGCGTCTATGGCTTGCCCTTGAGGCATTGCGAGGAAGCCATGCTCGACGGCGTACCGATAGGATCCGAGGCGCGCGATGGCGGCCGTTCTGACCTGGGCTACCAGACAACGGTTCTCGCGGACACGGAGCACAACTGCGTTGAGTTCCGGTGGCGTGAGATCGGCGACATACACCGATCCCGAAAGGCGGGCTCGGTCGACAGCAAAGACCCGGCGCGCGTTTGCCGCAAAAGGTGAAATCAGAAGACGGTCCGCCGTGGCATCATCTGCGATCGTGAAAAAGCGCGAGGCGGGCGAGCGAAATTCTACGCCGACGAGCTTCGCATAATATGCCTCGGGAGACATGGTGCTCTGGAAGAGGAACCGATAGGCCCTCTGTCTCAGTTCGGCTTCATCATCGGTGAGAGGCAATGCGGTTGTAGCGGACGCTGAAGGCAGCTCCCCAACAGCCGCCATCGTGACGCTCCGTGTCGCAATGGAAGGATCAACCCGTCCGAAGTCGCCTTCCGGCACGCAAGCACATAACGCGAAACCGAAGGCGCCGAATGCAGCAAGCCAGTTCCTCGAGGCCCGGGCCCTACGATCTTCTCCTCTTTCCGCGTCCGTCAGAGGCAACCGGACGTGATGGCCCGGGGTTCGGATCGAGGCGTTCATAGCGCACACCGGTGAAGAGGAGGATCTCGCCACGCGGTTCTTCCGGTCCGGGAGCGGAGCGGGTCGGTCTGGACGACGGGTCAGGGAAAGCGATGATCACAGCCGCCATCCGCGTTTGATCCTCACTTATCATCCGGTCCTCCAGCCAGCACGAGTTACCGCCGGCGTTTGCTCCCGCTACAAAAGAGCGCCATGGTTAACAGGCGGTTTCCTCGACCCTCGATCCATGCACTTCGCTGCCTGTAAAACGACGCTGCCGCGCTTCAGGTTCCGTGACAGCAATGAACTGATCGTGAAGTCCTGGGCCGCCGCGGTTAACAGTCCGCTAAGCCGATCCTGCTAATTCGTTTCGAAGTTACGAGATCGGATCTCGAGAGTTGCGTATGTCGACGTCCGCGCACACCACGCTGTGGGAGATGCCTTTGGGCGCGCGGGAACCGGCGGCACTTCGCTCGGCTCTTCTGCGAGCCCAAGCCGAACTCTTCGTAGGGGCTCCGGCTCGCGACCGGGAAGTACAGCGATCCTTCGAGGCGCTCGCGCTGGGACTTCTGCAGAGAGTCGATCGCGACACTGCACAGGCGGTACTTCACACACTCGCTGCATGCTCGGACACGCCTGAAACGGTCGTGGATTATCTGATTCAGGCCCTGCCTGGCGAACGGTCCTGGGTTGCGCGTACTGCTCCGAAACTCTCGAATGCGGGTGTCGCCCTGCTCATGAGCTCGTCGGTGGACCGTGCTGCCCTGGCGGAGCGAACAGACCTGAGCGAAGCGGTCTACGAACAGCTGGCCATCCTCGCCGAGCCACAGGTTGATCTGGCGCTCGCGGCCAATGCCGCAATCGACCCGGAGAGTCCCGCCTTCCGCCACCTCCTCGGTCGCGCTCGTGCCGATGATCGTCTGGCTGCTGCAATCCTTCGCCGGGACGACCTCACCCCCGTCGACGAGGCAGCACTGTACCTCGCCGCCGATGGTGCCCGGCAAACCGAAATCCGGACGCGGCTCGCCTCTTCGGCCCTCTTCGAGCGGTCGCGCACCTTACCCCGCCCGGAGCCCACAGCGATCGAGGCACTCGTCCTCGCCGCTGTGGAAGGCGCGATGGATACCGTCGAGGCGGAGCTCGCAAGAGCATGCCGCTTTGCCTACCCGGCTCCCTGGCGTTTTCTCGAACCCGGACGCGGCGATCTGCTTCCACTGGGGCTTCGTGCCGGTGGCTTCGACGAGGACTGCGCAACCCGCGTCTTCCTGACGATCCATCCTGCGATCTCGCATTCCGTCCCACTGGTCTTCGGGATGGTCCGGACCTTCCGTTCCGTGGCCCGACCGATTGCGCTTGCGCTCGTCGAAGCGATCCTGAACCTGACGGCCGACATCGAGCGACGCGGGCAGCACCAGCCGCTGTTCGACCCGTCCGGCGTGCCGGAGCGCGCCGGTGCGCTCGATACCGCACGGCGCCTGGAGAATCCGGCTGCAGAGCGCCGGGTGGCGCGGTGATCAGCCGGAATCCGGTTCGTCCACGATGGCGAGATGAGGCGGCATCGTCCCGCTGTCCACCTCGAGCAACCACAGGTCGGGATCGAACTTTCTCTCCCGTCGTATGCGGTCTTCGACATCGGCGGGAGAAGCCCGTGCGAGGAGCGTCGTAAACAGGCGATCCGAAGAGCTCGACTCCACCAGACTCTGGGGTGCCGGCCCAAAGAGGCTTGCCGTTCCGTCGCGATGATCGACCTTGACGAAGATCGTGCCTGCTTCGGCTGCTCCGCGATAACGCAGCACCGCGTCGACCATGTCGATCGCACACTGACGCAGATAGGCGGCGACCCAGAAGTCCGAACGCAAACGCGCCACTGATGCGCTCCTTGCGCAATTTCAGGCGACGAGAGCCGTGTCGCCTGAACTTATAAAAAATCGAGGATCAGAGCCAATACCGTGAGAGCGGAAAGGACTCGTGTGACATGAATGCTCTTCGCAGCACGACGTCCGGAAATGTACAAGCCGAAGATGCTTTCGGAGGCAATCCTGGGAGACACGGCGCGGGTTTCGCAGAGCCGCGCTCAACCCGACGCCCGAATTCGTCTCGCCGCTAAGCGCTACTCGATCGCAATCCCGGACGCGTTCGCGAGCTCACGGCTGGTGCGAGCACCGAGTTCACCCGTTACCGGTAGCCGGTGGTCCTTCTCGAACCGCTCGATCGCCTGGCGGGTGGCGCTTCCCATGATGCCGTCGGCCCGCAAAGGCCCATATCCCAGCTTCTCTAAGGCGCGCTGACCCTGCTCGACCGAAAGAGTCGCTTCAGGCCTCCCTACAAAGCCGGGAGGGATCGGCGCCTCGCCGCCGGCCCGGATCAGTTCTGCGATCGGATCTCGTCTGGCTTCACGTGCAGGCTGTGTCGCCGGGCGCGGTACCGGAAGCGGAACGGCTGCCGGTGCGGGCCGTGGGGCTGCGACGGGCGCTGCCTCCGGTCTCGCCGGATCGGTGATCGCCTCTCGTGCGGCGCGAGGCGGATTCTGGACCTGCGTGGAGGGCTGCAGCATGGGGGCAGGATGTGGCTCGACGGCGGCTTCGGACACGAGAGGACGATTCGGCGGGAGAGGAGTCGGAGCCGCGTCCACCGCCTGGCGTGTTGCGAACAAGGGCGCGGGGTGACGAGCGGTCTGCAGCGCCAGCGCGTTCCAGGCAATCATGCCTCCCGCAGCCGTCAGCGCGGCGGCGAGTCCGAATTCTAGCGGATAGCGCCATGCAAGAGCGACGGCCTGGACAGCCGCTTGCCGGACCAGAGATGGCGGAGGTGACTGGCGGCCCGCTCGTCTCATGGGAGCAGCCTCGCGTGTAGGAATGGCAAGAGCACTTCGCACTGGTCTTCAATCCATCTTGAAAGCAAGCATACCGCAGACTGCCGGGATCGGGCTTGCGGCACTCCGCTCCGACATCGGGCTCTTGCCATGTCGTTCCGCCGGGAGACTCAGCATGGCCTCCGGTCCCTGGCTTCCGACGATCAGGGCGATCCGCCCATGGTGAAGGTCGGCCAATCCGCGGGCGACTTGAAGAGCGAGCCCTCCATCACCGAAGCGACCCGACGCAATGGCCCTGCCCGTCGGCGATGCAACACCGACCGTCAGGCACACACGCTCACCTTTCCGCCTTGCGCGCAATTCGAGCATTGTTCCGGCCGGCACGGCTTTTTGCACCATCTCTGCGAGCACCGTCAGCAAATCGCGGCATGCCCTGCGATCGATCCGTAACGGAGGGAGTCCGGGAGGCACGTCCGAGACGATTCGCGATGCATTCGGCGCCCAGGCATCTCCCAGCGCCTCCGTGAAGTCCTGCACTACCTCGTCGACGGCGACTGGTTCCAGCTCGATGTCGTAAGTCCCAGTCTCGATCTTCGACAGATCGCTCAGTTTCGAGACTGTGCCGAGAAGCGCACGTCCCGCGGAGCGAATCGCCTCGACGTAGGCCGGCGTTTCATCTCCGCGAGGCTGCACATTTCGGGCGCGCAGGAGATCGGCAAAACCCGCAATCGTTTGGGCCGGCAGGCGCAATTCCTGGCATGCCTGAGCGAGGAGCCTCGTCCGTGCCATTGCTCCCTGCTCGGCCGAACGCTTGAGACGCTCGAACTCCTGTGCCTGGACGACGTGATCCTCGATGCTTCGGGTCACGGCAACGACCGTAGCTTCGCCCGCGGACGCATTCGGCACGCGATGGGCCCGTGTTTCCATCCAGATCGCCTCCTGCACCGCTCGGGAATTCGCCCAGGTGTCAGGAACCGGAGCACCGGATGAATCCGCCCTGCCCGGTTTCTCGACTCGGAACCGTACCACGACGGGCTCGGATGAGCGCGCCGCATCACTGATCGCCCGAAGAAAGAGGGGCCTGTCCGAAGTGTGAATCCGAGCGAGCAATCCACGCTCCAGCAGAGTCGAGACGGGTACTCCCACGAGCCGACTCGCAGCGGCGTTGGCCTTCAGCACCAGCCCATTCCGGTCGTGCCAGGTGACCAGGTCATCGATCGATTCCAGGATCGACGAGTCATGCGCGACACGCAGGCTCAGCGCTTCTGCGATCAGGCCTTTCATTCGACGGTCCTGCACGGCGATCGAGAAGGCGTGGCCAATCGCGAGAGCCGTGCCGACCGCCAGAGCGATGGAGCCTGCTTCTCCTTTCGGAGGCGCGAGCCCGGCGGCGACGAGGACGAGAACGATCGCGGTTCCCAGGACGCTCACCACGGCAGCCGGCAAGATCGCCCGTTTGGCGCCGCAGAAGAGGCTGTCGAGTGGCACCACAAGGCCGAGAAGTGCCAGCGCAGCGACGAGATCTCCTCGCGCGGGAACGAGCAACAGCGCCAGCAAGCCGATCACGACCGAAACGACGCCCTGGCCTAGGACCATACGGCCCGTCCGCGCGGTCAACAGAACTGCGGCGAGCGGAGATGAGAGTGCGAGCACGGCAAGAAACTCAGTCAGGCTCGGGACGCCTCTGACCACCAAGTAGAGTGGCAGCGCGGCGAGGGCCGTGAGGGCAGACACCGCGCGCGCGACGATGAAACGCTCGTGTCGAGACCGCTCCGTCGGGCTCTGGCGTGCGGATCGATGTACTACGCCCTCCAGCCAGTCATCGATCCAACTCATCGCACCAATCGCCCGTATCAGCGGCCGCCCTCACTAACATCCGGGCGCCCGTTTCCTGGTGCGCGACCGTCGCAGAAGCCGCTTAAGCGAACCCTAAGCGGGCTGCCGGACCGGGCCTGGAGGGACCTCGCGAGCCAACGTTTCAGCTCCCTTGAACGAGGCGCGGCAGGGATTTTCGCAGGAGATCCCTATGGTGATCGCCTCGTGAAAATCATCCCTCAACCTTTCATTCATCCTGGATCGTGAATTCCGCCAACCCGGCCCGATGAGGAGTATTTTCCGGGGCCGACCGATTCATCGCGCCCCGGTTTGCCAGTGTTCTTCATTCTTCGAGTCGTCGCCGTCATCGGCCTGATCTTCTATCTGTCGCCCCTGCGCGATACCGGTTTCGAGGGGGCCGAAGCACCTGTCCCGACTGATCTTATGGGTATGCTGCGACGGCTTCCTCAACCCGTTCAGGATCGGATCCTCAACGAAGCCATATCATCGACATTCGCCTTGGGTGTTCCCGACAAGGGGCTGGAGGCGGATCCGGACCGGGCCCATGCGCAGGCCCGCGGACCTTATTCAGGCGGCATGCAGCCGTCGCAAACGACGTGCATGCCGCCTATATGCAGAGGGCATCCGGACGGACACGATGGTTCCCGATAAGGCTACGATGGTTCCAGATATCGACGAGATTCTCTCGAATTTCGAGTTCCTCGACGACTGGGAGGAGCGATATCGCTATCTGATCGAGCTGGGCCGCCTCATGGAGCCTCTGCCCGAGGAGGCGCGCACCGAGGCGAATCGGGTCAAAGGCTGCGCCAGCCAGGTTTGGCTGGAGACTCGGGTCGATCAGAGCGGCGAAGATCCGCGCCTGATCTGGCGCGGCGACAGTGATGCTCACATCGTCCGGGGCCTCGTTGCGCTGATGATAGCGCTGTATTCCGGCCGGACGGCGCGCGAGGTGCTTTCGACGGATGCGATCTCGCTTTTCCGCAACTTGGGCCTTTCAGAACACCTCACGCCTCAGCGTTCGAACGGCGTCCGCTCGATGGTCGATCGCATCCGGCACGACGCAAGCGCAGCATTGCAGTAGCTCCGGCCACGTGGGGCGGCCTGGAGCGGCTCCCTGTCGGCCCTCCGTCAGCTGCTGCGGCTGCCCCGGCGCTTCCGCCGTTGTTGGCCCAGGCCCATCTCCTTGGCGAGTTCTGAACGCGCCTTGGCATAGTTCGGCGCAACCATCGGGTAATCGGCGGGCAGACCCCACTTCTCACGATACTGTTCCGGCGTCATGCCGTACTGCGTCCGGAGATGGCGCTTCAGCGACTTGAACTTCTTCCCGTCTTCCAGGCAGATGATGTAATCCGGCGTGACCGACCGCTTGACCGAGATTGCGGGTTTCGGCGCCTCGGCTGGCACTTCTACCGTCCCGCCCCCCACTTTGAGTAGAGCGCCGTGCACTTCGTTGATCAACGAAGGCAGATCGGCTGACGGGACGGAGTTGTTGCTTACATAGGCGGAGACGATATCTGCCGCCAGTTCGATGTAATTTGTCGTTGTCGTCGTGTCACTCATTTCGGCTCAATTCCTTTCCGTTTCTAACGGATCGGGCGGCCCAGATAACGCCCCGAACTGCGGCTGTTCTTGCTAATTCGTCCGCGCGCTATGAATCCCGACTAGACTGTCCGTACCGGAACATGCCTCAGCCGCCTACCTGAGCCAGGAATTAAGTCATTTCGATTCCGGTTACAAGATACTTCATGCGAAAACTGTTCACGACTGATCATTAACTTCCTTTTGCTTGGGTAATCCTACGTCCGGTGCCCGCCGGTTGCCACAAGGGCAATGCCGCGCCACATCTGGCAGCGCCTCGCCGCCGCAGCCCGCGGCACCGCCCGAAACAGAGTCCGCATGATCGAGTCCTCCCAGCCTCACCCGTCCAGCCTGCTGCCCGAGCCACCGGTCGCCCCTGCCCACCCCCACCAGTTCGAGGTGCACGGGGTATCGATTCGGGATGACTATTCCTGGCTGAAGGCCGAAAACTGGAAAGAGGTCCTCAAGGACCCGGCCGCCCTGCCTGCGGAGATCCGCACGTATCTCGAGGCCGAAAATGCCTATACCGCGGAGGTGCTCGCGGATTCCGAAACTCTCCGCCGGGACCTCGTTGCCGAGATGAGGGGCCGCATCAAGGAAGACGACTCGACCGTGCCCAGCCCGGACGGGCCGTTCTCATACTTCTCGCGCTTCCGCGAAGGCGGGCAGCACCCTCTGATCTGCCGAAAACCCCGGGACCGTGACGGCGAGGAGATCCTCCTGGACGGCGACGCTGCTGCAGCCGGGCATCCGTTCTTCGATCTCGGGAGCGCGGAACACTCGCCCGACCATCGGCTTCTCGCCTGGAGCGCCGATGTGAAAGGGTCGGAATACTATACGATCCGCGTCCGCGATCTCGCGACCGGACATGACCTGGAGGACGAAGTCCCGAACAGCGCCGGCAGCGTCGTCTGGGCAGCTGACTCGGCGAGCTTCTATTACGTGGAGCTCGACGAGAACCACCGGCCGGTCCGGGTCAGGCTGCACCGCCTCGGCGAGCCGAGCTCGGCTGATGTCCTCGTGTATCAGGAGCCGGATCCCGGCTTCTTCGTCCATGTGGGGTCGACGCAGTCGGACGCTTTCGTGGTGATCGACTCCAGCGATCACGAGACATCCGAGGTCTATCTCATCGATCGCTCGGCCCCTGGCAGCGAGCCACGGCTGGTCGCCCCACGGCAGCCAAAGGTCCAGTACGACGTCGAGCACCATGGGGATCAGCTCCTCATCCGCACGAATGCGGACGGAGCCGAGGACTTCAAGCTCTGCACGGCGCCTCTTGCGACCCTGGGACGGGAGCACTGGTCCGACCTCGTTCCTCATCGTCCGGGCATCATGATCCTCTCGCACGTGCCTCTGGCGCGCCATCACATCCGCCTCGAGCGGGAGAATGCCCTGCCCCGGATCGTCGTGCGCCACATCGGATCGGGCGATGAGCAGGTACTGGCCTTCGACGAAGAGGCCTATTCCCTGGGCTTCGACGCAGGCTACGAGTTCGACACCGACATTCTCAGGATTCACTATTCCTCTCTGACGACCCCCAGTGAAGTCACCGACGTCGATCTGGCGTCCGGGACCCGGACCCTGCGCAAGCGCCAGGAGGTGCCGAGCGGGCACGACCCGGCCGCCTATGTGTCCCGGCGCATCTTCGCGACCGCCCCCGATGGCGCCGCCGTGCCGATCTCGCTGGTTTACCGGCGCGAGACGCCGATCGACGGCTCCGCACCATGCCTCCTCTACGGCTACGGCTCCTATGGAGCCTCCATGCCGGCATCGTTCAGGACGAACATCCTATCGCTGGTCGATCGCGGCTTCGTCTATGCGATTGCCCATATCCGCGGCGGCACCGAGAAGGGCTGGCGCTGGTACCTCGACGGAAAGCGCGAGAAGAAGCAGAACACCTTCACGGATTTCATCGCCTGTGCAGAGGCGCTCGCGGATCAGGAATTTACCCAGCGCGGCCGAATCGTGGCCCATGGCGGAAGCGCGGGCGGGATGCTGATGGGCGCCATCGCCAATCTCGCGCCGAATCTGTTCGCCGGAATCGTGGCGGAGGTTCCCTTCGTCGACGTGCTCAACACGATGCTGGACGCCGATCTGCCGCTGACGCCGCCCGAATGGCCCGAATGGGGGAACCCTGGCGAGGACGAGGCGGCCTTCCGGATGATTTCCTCGTATTCGCCTTACGACAACATCCGGCCTCAGAACTATCCGCCGATTCTCGCCCTCGGCGGTCTCACTGACCCGCGCGTCACCTATTGGGAGCCCGCCAAATGGGTCGCGCGCCTGCGCGCCACGATGACGGGCGGAGGCCCGATCCTCTTGCGGATCAATCTCGATGCCGGGCACGGCGGGGCAGCCGGACGCTTCGAACGGCTGGAGGAGGTCGCTCTCATCTATGCCTTCGCCCTCAAGGCCATCAGAGATTTCCGCCCGGCCCGGGAGGCTTGACCGGTAGGCCGCCGGGTTTCCTCCCGCCGAGGTTGACGGTGAGCAGAGGAGTCTGGATCTCGGGCTCCCGACCGTTAGGCGCTCTCCGACGGTGGCTCACCACCCGAGGCGATGAACGACTTGAGCTCGTCGAGAGACCCGAACCGGAACGTGCCGTGAGGCGTGTCCGCCTCGATCGAGCCATCGGCAAACATCACGTAGCGGTTGTCCCCGGACGTGTATGTCCCGATGACCGGTGAGATGCGCTCTTCGGAGGGCGGCTCGCCGCTCCCGCTCGTTCCGGATGTTGTTTCCTCATCCGCAGGGCCCGCCGGCGGCGATGGAGTTCCGGCGAGTTCAGACTCCACGCGGGTGAGATCGTCCGCGCGCCCTGCATCATGCACTGCAACCCAGCCAGCTTCCTTGGTGGCCGTTTCCTTCGCAAGGTCCGGTGAGCCTCGTTCATCCTCCCGGCGAACGGGCCCCAGGAGATCGTCAGGAAGGTTCAGACGAGTGCCGCTCTCGTCCCGGTCGGTCTGCTCCCTTTCGCCGACCGAAGGTAGAGTGGCGGCAAGCACCGATTCTGCCGAGCGTCCCCTCTCGGAGAGAAACAACGGAAGATTCGGCTGATGGTCCGGGCTGCTGCCCTCCTCTTCCTCTTTCGGTTCGTCACTCTGGTCCGCTTCATGCTCCTGGGTGGAGGGAGCGGTGAGACCTGTCGCGGCGAGCCCTCCTGCCGCGATCGCGGCGACGGGATCGATGGGAGGCGGTGCGATGCGTTCGAATTCGGCCCGCCCCCAGCGATCCCGGATCGTCACGAGCTCGCGGCGGAGATGTCCGAGCCGGAAGACGGTAGCGGCTAGCCCGAGCAGGATCGCTCCCCCGGACGTGAACACGCTGCCTGCAACGACGAGGGTCCAGCCGTGCTCCAGCAGTACGATGTCCCAGCCTTGTAGAACCGCCGCCAATCCGCCGGCGATCATCGCGAGCGCGATGATGAGAAGTGCAACGACCATTCCGTTCCCTGCGAGGCACCCTGGCCTCTCAGTCTTTTGCATAGGACAAATGGACGTACCGGGGAAGCTGTACTGTTGCCGTGACGCCACGGGAGTTCTAACTAGCGGCTGGACGATCCACGGAGGAGTTCACCATGTCCTTCACGCTGCCCGATCTGCCTTACGCTTATGATGCGCTCCAGCCCTACATGTCCCGCGAGACGCTGGAGTTTCACCACGATAAGCATCACCTTGCTTACGTGAACACCGGCAACAATCTGCTGAAAGGCTCCGAGCTCGAGGGGAAGAGCGTCGAAGAGGTCGTCGTCGGTTCGTACGGAAAGAACCAGGCGCTCTTCAACAATGCGGGCCAGCACTACAACCACATTCACTTCTGGAAATGGATGAAGCCGAATGGCGGCGGTTCCATTCCCGGGAGGCTCGAGAAGAAGATTGTCGAGGACCTGGGATCCGTCGACAAGATGAAAGAGGACTTCATCCAGGCCGGCGTCACGCAGTTCGGCTCGGGCTGGTGCTGGCTCGCCGTCAAGGATGGCCGGATCACCATCATGAAGACCCCGAACGGCGAGAATCCGCTGGTCCATGGCGCAAAGCCGATTCTCGGCTGTGACGTCTGGGAGCACTCCTACTACATCGATTATCGCAACCGGCGTCCCGACTATCTGAAGGCCTTCGTCGAGAATCTCGTGAACTGGGAACACGTCGACGAGATGTTCACCGAGGCGACCCGCTGAGCTGAAACCAGCGCACTGAATCTGGGACGGACCGGGGATCCGCCCGGCCGCGGGGCACCGTCAGGCCGGGCGGGCTACAAGCTCGAGGTTCCGCTCGGCCATGAAGAGGCCGAAAGCCTCCGAGCCCAGATAGGCAAGCTCTGCCGGACGGCTGTCCACGGCCGGATCGAGATCTCTCAGGGACGGATCCACATAGCCCGGATGGCACATGATCACCGGCCGTAGCCCAAGGCTCGTGAAAGCCCGCGTGATCACGCGCTCGGCCGGCATTTTCGGATCGAGAGGGCTGAACCCGGAAAATCCGTCATTGGTCATGAATCCGGCCGCATTGGCAGCGGCCCGGAACCCGATCGCGAGCCCTTTGACGAGGAGAGCCTTGTTGGCTCCGACCTCGCGGCGAATGATCTGGACTGCTCCGTCGGAGGGGTCGCGGAGCCAGACCTCTCCGCCCAGGCCTCGCTCCGACAGAATGGAGAGCAGGCTGTGCCGAATCACCGGCAGTACGTGAATGTGCTGGTGGCCGTCCACGAAGTCGGGAGCCTGCCCCATCGCTTCGATGAACGCTTCCAGTTGGCGATCCAGCTCGGCCCGGATCTCGTGCCCCGGCAAGCGTCCCGTGAAAGCTCTCTGAATGATCTCCTGAAGGCGCGGGAACTCGCCATTCGGGCACAGGAGCGGCATGTCGGCCAGCGGGCGGCCGGCCGTCAGGTTCAAGTGAAGCCCGATGCCTCGGATCCGTCGGAAAGGGGCGAGATCCGGAGCGAGACTCTTCCACTCCGGCATGTTGCTCATCACGCTCGTCGTGGACAGGCGCCCTGCCCCGAGCAGCTCGAGGATCCCTCGACTGACGCCTTCGCTCAGCGCATAGTCGTCGGCGCAGAGAACGACTTTTCTTCCTGCGACCATCCCGTTCCTCACCCGGTCTTGCAAACTCTTGTCAGCATAGGGCAAACCGCAATCCCGCCACGGAATCCGGAGATCCGATCCGGGAGCCTTCACCCGGGCGTCTGGACAGGTTCCCCGACGCCCACAAGAGTCGCGGATCGACGATGTCGCGGAACGCTGCTGAACGTCCTTCGGGCACCGGGTCCATCAGGAGCGCCGCCTTGGCCTCGCCCGAACTGAGCATCATCATTCCGGTCCTCAATGAGGGGGCCAATATCGAGCCCCTCTGCGATCGTGTCACGCCGGTTCTCGACCGGGCCTCCTCGAACTGGGAGATCGTTTTCGTCGACGACGGCAGCAGCGATGACACCCTTGCCCGAATCCGGGCCCGGAACCAGCGTGATCCGCGCATCGGCGCGGTTTCCCTGAGCCGGAACTTTGGAAAGGAGATCGCCCTTGCGGCCGGCCTCGATCACGCGCAGGGGCGCGCGGTCGTGATCATGGATGCCGACCTGCAGCATCCACCCGAGATGATCGAGACCTTCGTGCAATACTGGCGCGAAGGCTATGTCATGGTCTACGGCCAACGGACCGACAGGACCGACGAAACCCGCCTCAAGCGGAACTTCGCGCGCCTCTTTTACCGCCTCTTCCAGCAATTCGGCGAAGTGCCTCTGCCCGAAGGAGCCGGCGATTTTCGGCTCATCGACCGGCGCGGGGTCGAGGTCTTGCGCACGCTCGGCGAGCGGGCGCGCTTCTCGAAAGGCCTCTATGCATGGATCGGCTTCAAGAGCATCGGCGTTCCGTTCGTCATCGAGGATCGTCAGCATGGCGCCACGAAATGGAGCTTCCGGAAGCTGTTTCGCTTCGCTTTCGACGGCATCACGTCCTTCTCCACGGTCCCATTGCGCGTGTGGACCTATCTCGGCCTGCTGATCTCGGTCGCGTCGATCGCAACGGCGCTGTATTTCCTCCTGCGGACGCTGCTCTTCGGAACCGACCTGCCGGGCTTTCCGAGCCTCATCGTCTCGGTCATGTTCTTTTCCGGAGTTCAGCTGATGTCGCTCGGCATCATCGGCGAGTATGTCGGCCGCATCTTTGCGGAGGTAAAGCGCCGGCCTCTTTACGTGGTTGCTGAACGCGTCGGCCATGCCGATGAAGCGGGCGATATGCTCGCACGAAATAGTCGCAGCGTTCGGCGGGCCTGACCGGTGCTGCGCAGAATTCTCTCCGTCGGCGGCTTCACGCTGCTGTCCCGCGTGACGGGCTTCGCGCGCGACATCGTGCTCGCGGCCATCATCGGTGCGGGCCCGATCGCCGATGCGTTCGTCGTCGCCCTGCGCATTCCAAATCATTTTCGCGCCATCTTCGGCGAAGGCGCATTCAACAACGCCTTCGTTCCAACCTATTCGCGTCTGCTGGAAACCACCGGACCGGGCTCGGCACGGACCTTCTCGGGTCGCATCACGACATTGATGCTGCTGATCCAGATCGTTCTCCTCGTCCTGGCCCTGCCGGCGATGCCCTTTGTGGTGTCGCTGCTCGCTCCCGGATTTCCGGAGGATACGACCCGATTCGATCTGGCCGTGACTTTGACGCGCATCACCTTCCCGTATCTCCTCTTCATGACGCTCGTGACGATCCTCTCGGGCGTTCTGAATGCGCACGAGCGGTTTGCAGCAGCTGCGGCCGCACCCGTCCTCCTCAACGTCTCGATGGTCGCAGCGCTTGCGCTGGCGGCTTTCTTCCCCACCGCCGGCCATGCCGCAGCCTGGGGTGTTGCCTTTGCGGGATTGCTCGAGCTCGGGCTCGTGCTCGGGGCCGCTTGGCGCGCGGGAATCTCCCCCCCGCTGAAACGTCCCGTCCTCGACCGTCCGATGCGGGATTTCTTCCGCACCCTCGGGCCCGCAGTCGTCGGATCGGCCGGCGTCCAGATCGCGATGTTCGCCGATACGATCATCGCCTCGTTCCTGCCGGTCGGCGCGGTCGCCTCGCTCTACTACGCCGATCGCTTGTACCAGCTGCCGGTCGGCGTCATCGGCATCGCCGCCGGGACGGTCCTTCTTCCGGAAATGAGCCGTCGCGTGGCCGCAGGCGACGTCGCCAGGGCCCATGCGGCGCAGGCCCGGGCGATCGGGCTGACCGCTGCCCTCGCCGCGCCCTTCGTCATAGCCTTCCTGGCGCTCCCCGATCTCATCATGCGGGCCATGTTCCAACGCGGCGCCTTCGACGTGGAAGCGGCTCAGCGCGCCGGCCTGGTTCTGGCCGCTTACGCCACGGGGCTTCCGGCCGTTGTCCTGATCCGGTCGGCGGTGGCCAGCTTCTATTCGCGGGAAGACACGAAGACACCGCTCGTTGCGTCCCTGTCCGGCGTTGCCGTCAACGTCCTCGCAAAGCTCGCTCTCACGGCGCAGATGGGCGTTGCCGGCCTCGCGCTCGGGACGGCCATCGGCGCATGGGTCAACTTCGCCCTGCTCGTCATCCTTGCCCGCCGTCGGGGCTGGATGACGTCCGCCCCCGTGCTTCGCCGCGGCCTCGCGGCCGTCGGGATGGCAGCAGCCGGTCTCGCCTTCGTGGCGCTCTTCCTTCCGCAACACCTGCGCCCATTCCTGGCAAGCCTGCCGGCCTGGCGGGACGAAACCCTGCTCGGGCTCGTCGGCGCAGCGGGAGCTATCGCCTACGTGATCCTGCTGGCTCTGGGCTTCCGCCTCTTCAGAGTACGGTTCGCGCGACGTTAGGGCGCTCTCGCCCCTGTGAAGTTGCCGTGTGGTTCCCGCACCTTCTGTCGTCACTGCGCGCCGCAGGCGCGACGCACTACCCATCCCACCGCACTTCCGTCCTTGCGAGCCGAAGGCGAAGCAATCTACCCGTCGACGGATGTGCTCCTGGATTCCTCCGCTCCCCTCGCAATGACGAAAAGCGCGAGGCGAGCCGTGACTTCCAAATACTCAGCACTCATGCCAATTGACCCTCGGCACCGAACAGGCGGCAATCCTCCCGCATGACATCCGACGTCTCCGCGCTTCGTCTCGCCCTCGGCGGCCTCCTGTCCCTTGCGGTCGCCATGGGGATCGGGCGCTTCGCCTACACGCCGCTCCTTCCTGAAATGGTGGCCAAGATACCCCTGTCGAATACTGCGGCAGGGCTGCTCGCCTCTTCGAATTTTCTCGGCTATCTCCTCGGCGCGCTCGCGGCCTCGCTTCCTGCCTTCTCGCAGCAGCGCCGCGTTCTTCTTTGGGCCTTTGCGACGAGCGGCATCACCACCGCATTGACCGGGGCATCTTCCGAAATCTGGTTTCTTCTCGCAGTGCGCTTCGCCGGCGGTGTGGCCAGTGCGTTCGTGTTCATTTTCGCGTCTTCCATCGTGCTGGCGCGCCTTGGCGAAATGGGACGCCCAGGTCTCACGGCCGTTCACTTCGCGGGAGTGGGCACGGGCATTGCCGCCTCGGCGGCACTCCTCGCAGCTCTGTCGGCCGTTGATTTTGGCTGGCGCGGCGCGTGGCTTGCGCTCGGTATCGTCTCGCTGGCCGCTCTTCCGGCGGTGGCGCAACTCGTGGCAACGGCGCCATCCGGCGATCGAAGGACCTCTGGCCCGGCAACATCTCTCGATCTCACATGGCCGCTGGTTGCTTTGATCGTAGCCTACGGGCTCTTCGGGTTCGGCTATGTCATCACGGCAACTTTCCTCGTCGCGATCGTCCGCGCGACAGCCGAGATGCAGGCCTGGGAAGAGACGATATGGATCCTGTTTGGACTCGCCGCGATTCCGTCGGTCGCCCTCTGGTCGCAGCTCGCCATGCGCGCGGGTACGTTCGGCGTCATGGCGCTCGCCTGCATCGTCGAGGCCGTAGGAGTCGCTGCGAGCGTTCTCGTTCCTTCGCTCGCAGGCGCTATCCTGGCGAGCCTCTTTTTAGGGGGCACTTTCGTAGGCATCACGGCGCTCGGGCTTGTCGGCGCCCGCAGCCTGTCAAGCTCGGATCCGGCCCGCGTGACGGCCTTGATGACGGGATCGTTCGGAGCCGGGCAGATCGTCGGCCCCGCCTTCGCCGGCTTCGTCGTCGAGCGGACCGGGAATTACGTAGTGCCGACCCTCGCGGCGGCCTTGATGCTGCTTGTGGCAGCCGCGCTTTCGTTCGGCATCGCGCGGGTCCGACCCGCCCCATGAGAGGGCCGGTCAATACCGGGCAAGTCGATCAGGATTGCGAAGATCGGCGACCTCGGTGAGAAGCTTTCGCCTCGTGGCGAGGGCGAAGGGTCGTGTCGCGTCGGCAATCTCGACGAACGCACCCGGACCACCGATCACGCTCCCGGCATAGTAATCCTCCAGCGACATGCCTCCGGGACCGCCCGGTCGCCCACCGGGACGGCGGATCGCGAGGGCGTTGATCGTGAAGCCCTTCGCAAGGGCATCTGCCCGTGCCGCTGCGAGAGGACGGCCACCGATGTTCGGGCCGTCTCCCGAGACGTCGATCACCTTGCGGGTGCCGTCGAGCGCGTTGCTGTCGACGAGGCGCACCGAATAGTCGATCGCGTTCGAGATCGAATTGTAGCCGTAGGCACCCCGCGGCGCGGAGACGAGCTTCTCCCCGAAGGCACGGGCGCTCGCCTCGTCGCGGATCACGTGCCAGTCGACGATCAGGACTTGCGAGCTCGGGCCGCCCCATTCCATGTAGGCAACGGCGATGGCACCGATGAGACCGTTCCTGATGGCCGAAAGGACGTCCGCGCTGGTGAGCGCCTCGGCCCAGCCCTGACGCTGCAGCCGAAGCTCATCGTCGTCGATCGAGCCCGAGCCATCGGCGGCAAAGACGAGCTCGAGATCGACCGCTTCGGCGCGCGCCGGCAATGTCGCCCAGGCGAGAAACAGGACCATCAGAATCGCTCGCATCGTCCCTCCTCATGCCATGCCAGGGACGGCTCCGGAGCGAACTCCTCAACGCGGAGCCGACTTCCTGGAACTGGACCGGCAGCGATCCTTGTCCAGCGGGTCAGGCCTGACCCGCATGTGCATAGGCCCAATAGAGTTCCCGCGATTTCCGGTAGAGCGGACCGGGCTGGAGATTGCGATCATCGATCCGCAGGACGGGCATCACCTTCGCGTAATTGCCGGAGGTGAAGATTTCGTCGGCCGCCTGGAAATCCTCATAGCGCAATGTCGTCTCATGAACTGGAATGCCATCCCCGCGGAGAAGCTGGATCACCCGCTGGCGGGTGATTCCATTGAGGAAAGTCCCGTTCGGGATCGGCGTCAGGACGACACCGTCCTTCGCCATGAAGACGTTCGAGGTACCGGTCTCGGCCACGTTGCCGAGCGCGTCACAGACGAGGGCGTTGTCGAAGCCCTTGGCTTTCGCCTCCCACATGACTCGCGCATTGTTCGGATAAAGGCAGCCCGCCTTGGAATCGGTCGGCATGGATTCGAGAGTCGGGCGTCGGAAGCTGGACTTCGTGATCGAGGAGCCGCCCGGAACCGGCATCGGAGCCTCGAACAGCGAGAGACAGAACCTCGTCGAATCCGGATCGGCAGCGACCGTGTACGGGCCCTCCGCTTCGCCCCAGTACATCGGCTTCACGTAGAGTGCCGTGTCGGGAGAAAACTTCCGCGCGCCTTCCCGAACGAGATCGCAGATCGCATCCGCGCTCATCGTCGGCTTCAGCCCGAGCGTTTCTGCGGAGCGATTCACCCGGGCACAATGAAGATCCATGTCCGGCATCGTGCCTTCGAAGACGCGGGCACCGTCGAACACGCTCGACCCCAGCCAGGCAGCATGGGTCCGCGGGCCCATGATGGGCGGGTTCCCCTCGTGCCAGGAGCCATCGATCCAGTTCCAGGTCTTCGAATACCACGCCACGGCTCATCCTTTCGTCGATGCTGCCGCATCGAAACCCCCCTTCGATCCACCCGTCAACCGTAGAAACCGCAACAGCTATGACGTCTGCTGATCGGTGCGAGAACCGACATTGATGAATCGTCGTCTCATCTCGGCGAACCCGGGGAGGCTTCATTTGGCGCCGGATCACCATAGAATGAAGCATGGAACCAATGCCCGCTCTGCTCTCCCGCATCAAGGCCATCGCCTTCGATGCCTATGGCACACTCTTCGATGTCCATTCCGCGGTCGGACGGCATGCAGCCAGTATCGGACCCGACGCGGCACGGCTTTCCGAAATCTGGCGAGCCAAACAGCTCGAATATTCTTGGGTTCTCTCGCTCGCGGAGCGATACGAGCCGTTTTCGCTCCTCACCGAGCGGGCACTGGACTTTGCCCTTGCCCGCTGTCCCGAAGTCGACCGGTCCCTGCGGAAGGATCTTCTTGCCGCATACCGGACACTCGACGCCTTCCCGGAAGTGCCGCATGTCCTCGAGCGCCTGAACACGCACTCGCTCCGGACCGTGATCCTGTCGAACGGCGACCCTGGAATGCTGCTCGATGCGATCGCCTCTGCACAGGTCGCAGACCGGATCGATCTCGTCCTCTCGGTCGATTCCGTGCGGACCTACAAGACGAGCCCACGCGCCTATGAACTCGTGACAAGCGCACTGCAGGTCCGGCCCCGCGACGTGGTTTTCGTCTCGTCCAACCGCTGGGATATCGCCGGGGCCGCCGCTTTCGGTTTTAAACCGGTCTGGGTCAACCGCTCCGGCATGCCCGAGGAATATCCGGGACTCGAACCCATCGCGACGATCCCGGACCTTACTGTTCTTGGCCGCCCGGACGATTGACGTCCGGAGCAGGTCCGCGGACCTCGCTCCGGTGCACCGAATGACAGCACACTCCGCTGGTCGCGGAGTGCTTTCGTCTCTGCGAGAGCGGGCCTACTCTGCCAGCACTGCGAGAATGCGCGCCCAGCTGCGCGCGCCCTTATGGAAGCTCGTCAGATCGTATTTCTCATTCGGTGAATGCACGCGATCGTCGTCGAGGCCGAAGCCGACGAGCAGCGTGTCGAGGCCGAGCGTGCGCTTGAAATCTCCGACGATTGGGATCGATCCGCCCGAGCCGATCGTGACCGCTTCCCGCCCCCACTCCTTCGAGAGTGCGGCCTTTGCCTTCGCGAGCGACGGCATGTCGTAGGGAAGCTGGATCGCGCGCGAACCCTTGTGCTTCACGAACTCGACCGAGCAATCGGCCGGAATGCGCGCGCGCACGAAAGCCTTGAAGGATTCCGAGATTCGCTCCGGATCCTGGTCGCCGACGAGACGGAATGAAATCTTCGCGCTCGCCTCGGCCGCGATGACGGTCTTCGCACCGACGCCGGTATAGCCGCCGATGATACCGTTCACGTCACAGGTCGGGCGGGATTGGATCTGCTCGATGAGCATCCGGTCCTTCTCACCCGCGGGCTCCCGCAGCCCAATCGGGCCGAGGAAGCTCTCGGGCGTGAGCCCCAACGATCGCCACTGCTCCAGCACGGCTTCAGGTGTCTCCGGGACGCCGTCGTAAAAGCCCGGGACCATGATGCGGCCGTTCTCGTCGTGGAGATCCGCGATGATCCGCGCCAGGACGCGGACCGGGTTCTGCGCGCCACCGCCGAACAACCCCGAATGGAGGTCGCGGTCCGCACAGCGCACGATGACCTCTTCGTAGACGAGGCCCCGCAGTGCCGACGTGATGCTCGGCGTCTGCTGGTCCCACATCCCCGTGTCGCAGACGAGGGCGACGTCGGCCTTCAGCTCGTCCTTGTTGGTCTCGACAAATTCCGGAAGAAACTTCGATCCGTCCTCCTCGGCACCCTCGATCAGGAACGTGACGTCGACGGGAAGGCGGCCGGTCACAGCCTTGAACGCCCGGCAGGCCTCCACGAAGGTCATGACCTGCCCCTTGTCGTCGCAAGCGCCGCGCGCGCTGATCACCCGGCGTCCGTCCGGCAGCGTGACCATCCGGGGCTCGAAAGGCGGCGTTTCCCAGAGATCCAGCGGGTCGACCGGCTGTACGTCATAGTGGCCGTAGAAGAGGACATGCGGGCGCTCACCGGCGGTGGCATGGCCGAGCACGACCGGATGGCCGCCCGTCTCGCGCAGCGATGCGCTCACGCCGAGCTCCGCGAGGTCGGATTTCAGCCACTCGGCCGCCTTTCGGCAATCCTGCGCATAGGCCGGATCCGTGGAGATCGAGGGAATTCTCAGCCAGGTGAAAAGCCTCTCGAGCGACGAGTCGAGATCGGCATCGATGCGAGCGAGAACCTGGTCGAGTTGCGACATGGAAGAACGATCCTGAGCGGGCGCCGGGGCGCTGGAAGGGTCAGCTACTCCCAATCGCGTCGATCCCGCAAGGGAGGCTCAGCGCTTGAGGATTCCACCCAGCGTGCCGCGGACGACGGCACGGCCGATGGAGCTGCCGCGTTGGCCACCGAGCACGCGCCCGAGCTCCGCAGCCAATCCGCCGATCGTTTGGTTCACGACCGTGCGGGTCACTTCGCGGGCCACGGTCTGGCCGACGCTCAATGTCTCGCCCTTCTTGCGCGTCGTGCCGAACATGGAGCCGATCATGTCGAGAAGGCCGCCGCCACTCTGTGCTTCTTGCCCCGCGGCGGCCTGATGGGCCCGCTTCGCGAGAAGTTCATAGGCGGATTCCTGATCGATCGGCTGGTCGTATTTCCCACGCAGAGGGCTTGCCGCAATGATCTGCTGACGCGCAGCGGAGTCGATCGGCCCGACTTGGCCACTCGGGGGAGCGATCAGCGTTCGCTCCACCATCGAGGGCACCCCCTTTCCTTCCAGCATCGAAACGAGAGCCTCGCCGACGCCGAGTTCCGTGATCGCCTTTTCGGTATTGAAAGCGGGATTCTGACGGAATGTTTCGGCTGCGACGCGGACTGCCTTCTGGTCACGGGGTGTGAAGGCGCGCAGGGCATGCTGGACGCGGTTGCCGAGCTGCGCGAGGACGGATTCCGGCACGTCGGCCGGGTTCTGCGTGATGAAGTAGACACCGACTCCCTTGGACCGGATCAGGCGAACGACGCGCTCAACAGCATCGAGGAGCGCACGCGGCGCATCGTCGAATAGCATGTGGGCTTCGTCGAAGAAGAACACGAGCTTCGGCTTGTCGAGATCGCCGACTTCCGGAAGCTCCTCGAAGAGTTCCGACATCAGCCAGAGCAGGAACGTCGCGTAGAGCCGCGGATTGTTCATCAGCTTGTCGGCGGCCAGGATATTGATGACACCGCGGCCGTCTCGGTCCGTGCGCATCAGATCGCCGATTTGGAGCGCCGGCTCGCCGAGAAACTCCTCGCCCTTCTGATTTTCCAGGACGAGCAACTGGCGCTGAATCGCACCGACGGATGCTTTCGAGACGTTGCCGTATTCCGCCGTCAGCTTCTGCGCGTTCTCGGCAATGAACTGGAGCAGCGCACGCAGATCCTTGAGGTCGAGGAGGAGCAGGCCCTGCTCGTCGGCAACCCGGAACGCGATATTGAGGACACCTTCCTGGGTATCGTTGAGATCGAGCAGGCGCGACAGCAGGAGCGGTCCCATCTCGCTGACCGTCGCCCGCACACGATGACCCTGCTCGCCGAACAGGTCCCAGAAGACGACCGGAAGACGGTCCGGCACGTATTCGATGCCGATGTCCTTCGCGCGCTGCACGAAAGGCGGCTTCGCAGTGCCGGGCGCCGCGACGCCGGACAGATCACCCTTGATGTCGGCCGCGAAGACCGGAACGCCCGCGCTCGAGAAACCTTCTGCCAGTACCTGCAGGGAGACCGTCTTGCCGGTTCCGGTCGCGCCCGTGATGAGGCCATGCCGGTTGGCGAGGCGGAGGTCGAGATATTCGGGCTTGGTGCTCTTCCCGATGAGAATTTTGCCGTCTTCGAGCATGGTGCCTCCGGTCGTGTCATGAAACTATGCAAATCGCAGAGCGGTTTCCACTCCGGCGATAGCATCGGACCCAGAAGTAGACTCCACTTTCGGGGCCAATCCGATGCTTCGGTCCTTGAGCGGCGCATCGTGCGGAAATGGGGACCCACCGTTCCGCACAATGCGCGAACGTCTTGATTTCATCGTGTCCGGCGCGACCTAATCCGGCGGAGCGGACAGGCGATTCCGTCGGCACGGACGGATCCGGCGCGGTCAACGAAATGTGAAAATGTCGGCGTAGGCATGACCTGATCCGGCAAGGTGGACGGGAGATCGAGATGGAAGAACTTCTCGCGCGGGTGACCCAGGCGACGGGACTCGATGCGGAGACCGCGACGAGCGCCATCGGCATCATTCTGAACTTTCTCAGGAAGGAGGGCCCGCCCGCCGAGGTGGATCAGCTTCTGGCCTCCATGCCGGGGGCCGAAAGCGCCATGGGGGCCGGCGCCGGCCAGGGAGGCGGTCTCATGGACATGGTCGGGGGAATGGGCGGCGGCGTGATGGCTCTCGGGGGCCAGCTCATGAGCGCTGGCGTGTCCATGGGGCAGATGCAGCCGCTCGGCCGTGAGCTGTTCGCGTTCGGCCGCGAAAGGGCCGGCGAGGACGTCATGGGTGCGATCGTCGGGTCGATCCCCGGGCTGTCGCAATTCGTGTAGGCTCCGCGCGCGGGAGATCGTCGACCGGCCTCCTTCGCTCCACAAGAAGCTTCGGTCTTGGCGGAAAGCTTCGCGTGTTGCAGAGAGGGCCGCTGCTGACCGAAGGTTTCCCATGGATATCCTCCCTCTCGCTTCCGAGTTCCCGACACCCTCCCGCGAGGATTGGCTGAAGCTCGTCTCGGGGGTGCTCAAGGGAGCGGAGTTCGAGCGCAAGCTCGTATCCCGCACCTATGACGGCTTCGAGATCCAGCCTCTCTATGAGAAGGCCGAAGGCGGGAAGGTCGCGGGCCGGGCTTCGCACGGCGTCTGGCGGGTGATGCAGCGGGTCGAGCATCCCGACCCCAGTCAGGCATCCGAGCAGGCGCGAGCGGATCTGGAAGGGGGCGCGGCCGGGCTGATCCTGTCGCTCGCCGGTTCGCTGGGGGGGCGCGGCTTCGGCGTCCAGGGCAGCCTCGCCGCTGCGCTCGACGGCGTGATGCTCGACCTGATCCGTCTTTCCGTTGAAACGGCGCCATTCGCGGGAAAGGCAGCAGCCGATGAGATCGTGCGACTCGCCCGAGAGCGCGGGCTGGCCTGCGAGGCGCTTTCGGTCGATTTTGGCCTCGATCCGATCGGCGACATGGCCCGGACGGGCCGGCTTCCACTTCCCTGGGAAGAGCTCGCTCGAGACTGTGCCGGGACCGTTGCGTTCCTTCGGGATGCGGGCTTCCGCTCCGGGCTCCTGCGCATCGACACCCGGCCGTATCACGAAGCCGGAGCGAGTGAGGTCCAGGAACTCGCAGCTGCTCTCGCGACGGGCGTCGCCTATCTGCGTGCGCTCGAGGCGAGTGGCATCCCGTTCGTCGATGCGCAGGCTTCGCTATCCTTCCTGGCGGTCGCGGATGCCGACCAGTTCCTCACGATCGCCAAGCTGAGAGCCCTCCGTCAGCTCTGGGCCCGCATCGAAGATGAATGCGGTCTTACGCCTGCACCCATCCATCTGCAGGTCGAGACGGCCTGGCGCATGCTCACGCGGCGCGACCCGTGGGTGAACCTGTTGCGGGGAACGATCGCGGCGTTCTCGGCGGCGGTCGGGGGCGCGGACGACATCAATGTTCTGCCCTTCACTGCGGCTCTCGGCCTTGCCGATCCCTTTGCGCGGCGGATCGCACGCAACACGCAGCTCGTCCTGGCTGATGAAGCCAATCTGTGGAGGGTCGCCGACCCCGCAGCCGGGTCGGGCGCCTTCGAGGCGCTGACCGATGACCTGTGCTCCGGAGCCTGGACCCTGTTCCGGGAGATCGAGGCGTCCGGCGGAATCGTGGCAAGTCTCCAGGCCGGGCGCATTCAGGAGGCGATCGCAGGCGTGCGCAGCAAGCGCAACCGAGCGGTCGCATCGCGCCGCGATCCTCTCACGGGCACGAGCGAGTTTCCGAACATCCACGAGACGCCGGTCGCAGTCCTGGCGCCCTCACCGGCTCTCCGCCCCGACCCGGCGCCCGACTTTCCGGCATTGCCGTCCCGCCGGACTGCCGAGCCTTTCGAGCACTTGCGAGACCGCTCGGATGACGCCCTGGCCCGGGCGGGTCGCCGGCCCAGGGTCTTCCTCGCCAATCTCGGGCCGGTTGCAGCCTTCACGGCCCGGGCGACCTTCGCCAAGAACCTGTTCGAGGCCGGTGGGATCGAGGCCATCCCGAACGACGGCTTCCCGGACCATGGGGCAATGGCCGCAGCTTTCCGGTACAGCGGAGCGCCCCTCGCCTGTCTCTGCTCGTCCGACGAGATCTACGAGTCGGATGCCGAAGCGGCGGCGCGAGCGCTGCATGCCGCCCACCCCGGAGCAACCCTGTATCTCGCGGGACGCCCTGGGCCGCATGAGGCGGCCCTTCGGGATGCCGGCATCTCCGGGTTCGTGTTCGCGGGCTGCGACGCCCTCGGCGTGCTCGACGCGGCGCTCTCTCAGGCGGAGGCGTGATCGCCGGAACCCGCGAAACGAGGGAACCGTTTGGTCCAGGTAAGCTCGCGCTTCCTGGAGGTTTTATGCCGTCTGTCTGCGCCTGGGCCCTGTTGCTCGCCCTCGTCTGCCTGTTCACCGCGTTTCCTGCAGGCGCCCGCAGCCAGCCACTCGACGGAGCCTGGACGGTCGACGTTCGCACGCACCGGGGGCCCTGCGATCCGTGGTACCGCTACCCGGTCGTGCTGTCCCGCGGTCAGGTGAGATTCAGGAACATGTTCGGAGAGACCTCGGCACAGGTGGTCGGGCTGATCCGGCCGAGAGGTCGGATCGAGGCGCAGTTCGGACAGGGGCCGGATCGCGTCAGGGTGACCGGGCGCCTTCGGGCGAACGCCGGCAGCGGCACCTGGACCGCCCCCGGACGCGGCTGCTCGGGGCGATGGATGGCGGAGCGCCGGGGCTGAATCCGGCTTGGCGATTCCGCGGATAGCCTGATCGACATGCAGACCATAGAATGAGAAATCGGCAAATTCGCTTCGACGCCCGTCAGAGACCATGACCCGGATACCAGACTTCTCGACGATCGAATGGAACAAGGCGGCCGAGGCCCGCGCTGCGGCATCCCATGCCGCCGGCGCCGAGGAGCCGTGGCTCACTCCGGAAGGCATCCCCGTGAAGCCGGTCTACGGACCGCAGGACCGCGCCGGGCTCGACTTCCTCGACACCTATCCGGGCCTGCCGCCATACCTGCGTGGTCCGTATCCGACGATGTACGTCAACCAGCCGTGGACGATCCGGCAATATGCCGGGTTCTCGACGGCGGAGGACTCGAACGCCTTCTACCGGCGCAATCTCGCGGCCGGCCAGAAGGGCCTCTCGGTCGCCTTCGATCTTGCGACGCACCGCGGCTACGACTCGGATCACCCGCGGGTCGCGGGCGATGTCGGCATGGCCGGCGTCGCGATCGATTCCATCCTCGACATGCGCACCCTGTTCGACGGCATCCCGCTCGACCGAATGAGCGTGTCGATGACCATGAACGGCGCGGTGCTGCCTGTCATGGCGCTCTACATCGTGGCGGCCGAGGAACAGGGCGTGCCGCACCAGAAGCTGTCGGGCACGATCCAGAACGACATCCTCAAAGAGTTCATGGTGCGGAACACCTACATCTATCCGCCCCAGGGCTCGATGCGGATCATCTCCGACATCTTCGGCTACACCTCGGCCCACATGCCGAAGTTCAACTCGATTTCGATCTCCGGCTACCACATGCAGGAAGCGGGAGCGACGCAGGACCTCGAGCTCGCCTACACGCTCGCGGACGGCGTCGAATACATCCGCGCCGGTCTCGCAGCCGGGCTCACCATCGATCAGTTCGCGCCGCGGCTCTCCTTCTTCTGGGCCGTCGGCATGAACTTTTTCATGGAGGTCGCGAAGCTGCGCGCCGCGCGCCTGCTCTGGGCGAAGCTCGTGAAGGGCTTCAATCCGCAGAACGTGAAATCGCTGCCGCTGCGGACCCACTGCCAGACCTCAGGCTGGTCGCTGACCGCGCAGGACGTCTTCAACAATGTGATCCGCACCTGCGTCGAGGCGATGGCGGCCACGCAGGGACATACGCAATCGCTGCACACGAACGCGCTCGACGAGGCGCTTGCGCTGCCGACCGACTTCTCGGCGCGGATCGCGCGCAACACGCAGCTCTTCCTGCAGCAGGAGAGCGGTACGACGCGCATCATCGATCCGTGGGGCGGCTCCTACTATGTCGAGCGCCTCACGGGCGAGCTCGCGCAGAAGGCCTGGAGCCATATCGAGGAGGTCGAAGCCCTCGGCGGCATGGCGAAGGCGATCGAGGCCGGCATCCCGAAGCTGAAGATCGAGGAGGCGGCGGCGCGCACGCAGGCGCGGATCGATTCCGGCCACCAGCGGATCATCGGCGTGAACTGCTTCCGCCCAGAGAACGAAGCCACGATCGAGATCCTGAAGGTCGACAACAGCGCCGTGCGCGCCCGCCAGATCGCGAAGCTCGAGCGCCTGCGCGCAGAGCGCAACGAGGCGGATGTGCAGAGCGCGCTCGACGCGCTCTCGGCCTCTGCTGCGAGCGGCCAGGGAAACCTGCTCGATCTCGCAGTGCAGGCTGCACGCGCGAAGGCGACGGTCGGAGAAATCTCCGCGGCGCTCGAGAAGGTCTGGGGTCGTCATCGCGCGGAGATCAAGGCGATTTCCGGAGTCTACAAACGGGAGGTCGGAACCATGTCGCCGTCGGTCGAACGCGTTCGCCGGCTCGTCGAGGCGTTCGAGCAGGACGACGGACGCCGGCCGCGCATCCTCGTCGCCAAGATGGGCCAGGACGGCCATGATCGCGGCCAGAAGGTGATCGCCTCCGCGTTCGCGGATCTCGGATTCGACGTCGATATCGGGCCGCTTTTCGCGACACCCGCTGAAGCCGCCCGGCAGGCGGTCGAGAACGACGTCCACATCGTCGGCGTCTCGTCCCTCGCCGCCGGCCACCTCACGCTCGTGCCGGAACTGCGCGAGGAGCTCCATAAATACGGCCGCGACGACATCATGATCGTCGTCGGCGGCGTGATCCCGCAGCAGGATTTCGAAGCCCTGTATGCCGCCGGCGCCTCGGCAATCTTCCCGCCCGGCACCGTCATCGCGGATGCGGCGGTGGGCTTGATCGAGCAGCTGAATGCGCGCTTGGGCTATGGCCCGCGACAGGCAGCGGAGTAGCGCGCCGAGTTCGTCAAAGGAGAGATAATTCCGACGGTGCTCGCACATCACCTCTCCCCCGGAGGGAGAGGTCGGACGCGAAGCGTCCGGGTGAGGGGGGCAGCGTCAACCTTTCAAGCACTGCGAAAACAACGTCTCAAATCGACCAATCCAATCCCAGTTTCTCCGCAATCCTCACCACCACCGAATCCTCCTGCGTGAGCACTTCGTTGTTCCAGAACCGCAGCACGGAATAACCCCGCTGCGCCAACCACGCATCACGCCGTGCATCCCTGGCGCTTTCCGCGTGTTGACCGCCGTCGACTTCGATCACCAGCATCGCCTCGAAGGAGATGAAGTCGAGGATGTAAGGGCCGAGTGGTGCCTGGCGTCGAAACTTCCAGCCTGCGAAGCGTCTTCCGCGTAGCAGGCGCCACATCCGCTTTTCGGCATCAGTGCCGTCGTGCCGCATCGCACGCGCAAAGCAGCGCATGCGGTCTTCGGTCATGCGCGAGAGATCCAGACAGGTGCTTGCATTTCAGGCGTTAGTGCTTCCCCCTCACCCGCCCCTTCGGGGCGACCGCTCCCTCCAGGGGAGAGGTGATGTGCACTTCACGCCCGTTCGCGCTCGATCGCCCGCTTCACCACCTGCTGAACTTCCGGATCCGTCAGAAACACATCGTGGTTGATCAGGCCGCCGCCGAACTCCGACGCATCGGCGACGCGAACACCGAGCTTCTCGAGCCGCTCCCGATCGGCCGCACCGGCGCGTACGACTCCCCCAGCGAGCCGGCTCGAGACCGCAAGCGCCCGATCGCGCGTCGAGCTGATCACCGTGATCTTCCTCGCATCCGGGCCGAGGCGCTCGATGCCGCGCGTGAAGACGTCGATGTCGATGTCGGGCGCGGCGAGCACGATCGCGCCGATCCGCGAGATCGGACCCTCTCCCCGATCGGCGCGCAGGAGACGAAGCGTTTCCAGGGTCAGCAGGGTGCCCATGCTGTGCGCGACGATATGGACGCGCCCACCGCTCGGCGAGTTTGCCAGCGCGAGAAGGAGATCCTCCAGGGCATCGCGCGACCACATGGCGCTCTCGCGGTCCCCGACATAGCTGAACGTGGATGCCGCGGACGGCCAGGTGAACAGGGCCGTTGCGCCCCGGAAGCCGATGGCGTCGGAAAGCACCGCCGCCGACAGGGCTGCCGTCTCGAAGCTTTCCCGGTAGCCATGGATGTAGAGCAGGGTGTCCTGACCGAAGGCGGCTTCGGCAAAGGCCCGCGCCGCCCCCTCGCCTTCCGCCACATCCCCGACCTCGGTGACGGCCCAGTCGCCGCTGACCACGGATGACACGCGCCCGACGAGGGATCGGTCCGGCGGGGTGAGCGTGGCTTTCGCAAACGTGAGGCCCTTGCCGCGCTCCCCGCTGAACCACGGGCTCTGCGGGGGATCTCCGACGGGCCGCCGGGTCGTCGCGACGAGAAGGGTCGGCCTGCGCGCCAGCGGGCTCCCGGTGGCGCTCCCCAAGGCCCCGGTGAGGCTCTCGCCGCCCCAGCATCCGGCAACCGGAACAGCAAGCAGGGAACCGAGCACGGCGCGTCGGGACAGCAAAGGAACGCGGGACATGGGGAACTTGGGAATCCGTGATGAAAAGGGGCTGCTGTCTCGTGGCCGATGATGGCACCGGCAAGGCGATGCGAGCCGAGATGCGCCTCAACCGTAAAGGGATCGTTACGGGCCGCGGCACTGGAACCGCTTGATGCCGGCCAAGCCGAGGAACACCTTATGCGTGATGATCCTCCTGTTGCGCGTGCTTCTCCTCGTCTTGGTCCTGTTCATCGTCCCCCTCGCAGCCCACGCCCTGTGGTGGGCGGCCCGCGACGATCTCGCGCCGAGTTGGCGGGCGGCGGACTGGTCGAGCGCGAAGCTTCTTCCCGAAGCATCTGCCGAGCCGCGGGCCATCGTCGCGATCTATGCTGCGCGGGTCGGGCGCTGGCGCGGAATCTTCGCCCACCATTCCTGGATCGTCGTGAAGGAAGCCGGCGCCGCCCGCTACACCCGGTTCGACAAGGTCGGCTGGGGGAGCCCCGTGCGCACGAATGGCTGGGTGCCCGACGGCCGCTGGTTCGGCAATGCGCCGCAGCCGATCCTCCTCCTGCAGGGCGAGGAGGCCGCCCGGCTGATTCCGAAAATCCGCGCGGCGGTCGCGTCCTACCCGTTCCGGAACGGGGGCGAGTATCGCGCTTGGCCCGGACCGAACTCGAATACCTTCGTCGCGCATGTCATGCGCGAAGTGCCGGAACTCGACGCACCCCTGCCCCCCACCGCCCTCGGAAAAGACTGGCTCGCATCCTGGATCGGCTGGACGCCGAGCCACACCGGAATCCAGGTTTCCGCGGGCGGTTTCTTCGGCCTGTCCGTCGGATGGGTCGAAGGGATCGAGGTCAACTTCCTGGGATTGGTCGCGGGCGTCGATCTCCGTCGCCCGGCTCTGAAAATTCCGGCTTGGGGCCGCGTCGGCGTGGAATCCGTCACCTGGTAGAGCGCTCCGTTCCACAGCCCGTCTCGTCTTCGGCGCGCTTCGGCACTAAAGGGGAGCGCATGAGCGCTCCCAAGTCGACGACGCGTACCGAAATCACGCCCGATGCCGTCAGAAGCGGTCATCGCGCGGCCCTCGCCCGGGCGATCACGCTGATCGAATCGCGCAAGCCGGAGCATCGCGAGGCGGCACGGCGCCTCCTTCACGAGCTGATGCCGTCCACCGGCAAGGCGATCCGCGTCGGAATCACCGGCGTGCCGGGCGTGGGCAAGTCGACGACGATCGACAGCCTCGGTTCGCTCCTGACGAGCCGCGGGCATCGCGTCGCTGTGTTGGCCGTTGATCCGAGTTCCACGCGCACGGGCGGCGCCATCCTCGGCGATAAGACCCGCATGGCGCGCCTCGCGGCCGATCCGAACGCTTTCGTCCGCCCCTCACCGTCCTCCGGCACGCTCGGCGGCGTCGCCGCGAAGACCCGCGAGGCGATGCTGCTCTGTGAGGCCGCCGGGTTCGACGTGATTCTCGTCGAAACGGTCGGCGTCGGGCAGTCGGAGACGGCGGTCGCGGATCTGACGGATTTCTTTCTCGTTCTGATGCTTCCCGGCGCTGGAGACGAACTCCAGGGCATCAAGAAGGGGATTCTCGAACTCGCGGACATGATCGCCGTGAACAAGGCCGATGATTCCGGCAACCGGGCGAGCGCCGCGGCCGCCGAATATCGCGCCGCCTTCCACATCCTCGCGCCGCAATCCGCAACCTGGACCCCGCCGGTGATCACCATATCGGGCCTCACCAGCCAGGGCCTGCCCGAGCTCTGGGAGAAGGTCGAGGACCATCGGAGGCGGCTCGAAGCAACCAGCGAGCTCAGGGCGAAGCGCCAGCAGCAGGACCTGCGCTGGATGTGGGCGCTGATCGACGAACGCATGCGCGAGCGCCTGACGAGCAACGCCGCGGTGCGTGACCGCGTGCCCCAGATCGAGCGCGAGGTCGCGGCCGGTGCACTCTCTCCCATGGCCGGGGCCGACACGATCCTGCGGACGCTCGGAATGGACGCGTGACGACACGCTTGCTCGTCACGGGCTTCGGCCCGTTCCCCCGGATGCCGCGCAATCCCACCAGCCGATTGGCCGTCGCCGTCGCGCGATCGCCGCGATGGAAGCACCTGCGGATTCGCGCCGCCGCGCTCGTCCTGCCGACGACCTATGCGGCCATCGAGACAATCCTGCTGCCGCGGCTCCGGGAGGAGCGACCCGATGCGGTGCTCATGCTCGGGGTCGCCGGACGGGCGCGCTGGATTCGGGTGGAGACCTGCGGGAGAAATCAGGCGGCGAGCCTCACGCCGGATGCGGCCGGAGGAAGCGCGCAAGGCGCCCCCGGCACGATGCCTGCCCGCGTGCGAAGGACCCGGGCGCGTCCCGTCGCGGCGCTCGCGACCCTTCGCCGGAAGGGATGGCGTGTCCGGCTCTCGAGCCACGCCGGACGATACATCTGCAACGCCTCCTATTACGCGGCCCTGCAGGAGGACTGCCCGATCCTGTTTATTCATGTGCCGCGCCCGGGCCGCGGTCTCCGGGATCGTGGGATGACCCGGGTGCGCGACTGGCATGATCTCCTGGCCGAAGCGCTCGCCGAGATCGCGCTCGAGCTCGCACGCCAGGGCCGGCAGCAGCGGGCACTGCAACGGCGAACACCCGCGCATCGCTCTGCAGTGTGAGACGGCAGGTCGAGCCACCGGAGCCCATTGCGAATGCGTCGCCGCGGCATTTAACTGGCTCGGCTGGGAGGATCAGGCCGTGAAGACTCCTGACTACGAGACGGAATACAACAACCGCGCGCGGGTGCCCGAACACCCGGCCATCATTGAAGGCTGGCGCGCCGATGCCGCTGCCTACCGCGCCCAATCTGGCTCGCGTCTCAGGATGATCCCCTATGGAGCGAGCGAACGGCAGGCCATCGATCTGTTCGCGCCGACGGAGCCCCGCAGCGCCGCGACGGTGCTTTTCATCCACGGGGGCTACTGGCAGGCGCTCGACCGCTCCTTCTTCAGCCACATGGCCAGAGGCCTCAACGCGCATGGAGTGCCGGTCGCGATCGTTGGTTACGATCTCTGCCCGACCGTGACCGTCTCGACCATCGTCGATCAGGTGAGGCACGCCTGCGCGTCTCTCGCTTCTCACGGGCCGCTCATCGCTGCAGGCCACTCGGCCGGGGGCCATCTGGCCGCGTGCCTGTTCGCGACGGACTGGGAGTTGCACGATCAGCGCCCCGGTCTGGTTCGGGCCGGCTACGCTATCTCGGGCTTGTTCGAGCTCGAACCGCTCGTGGAGACCAGCATCAACAATGCACTGGGCCTGGATCGCGCGGAAGCCAGGAGGTTGAGCCCGGTGCATTGGCCGCTCCCGCTCGGCGGCGCGTTCGATGCGATCGTCGGCGGCGAGGAGAGTTCCGAATATCTGCGGCAGAGCCGCGCGATCGTGGAGGCCTGGGGCACCAGCGGGGTCCACACGCGCTTCGAGGCGATTCCGGGTGTCAACCACTTCACCGTGATCGCCGGCCTCGCAGACCCAGCTTCGGAGATGACCCGCCGGGTCGCCACCCTCGCCGGTTGCCACGTCGACTGATCCCGGTTTGCGACGCCCGCGCGGCGTGCGATAGGTACTCAACGGATATCCGGAGGCGACATGCAGACCTTCTTCGTCGAGATCAAATGCAAGCTCGGAAAGACCTACGAGGTCGCGAGCGCCCTCGCCGACCGCGAAATCGCATCGGAGATTTATTCGACGGCTGGCAACTACGACATCCTCGCCAAGTTCCACGTCGACGATGATGTTGATATCGGCCACTTCATCGCGGAGCATGTGCAGACGATTCCCGAGATCGCTGACACGCACACGATTATTACGTTCAAAGCATTCTAAAGTGCGGTGAATCTGGTACCGGCTGTCATCCGGCCGCGCATCATGCTCTCGGGACAGCGACACGCGAATGAGATTTTCTCAGAACAGCGTGTCCATTAGTGCTCTGGCCTCAGAAAGGCTGCCAATGTCTCCTTGTCCGGCAAGCTTGCCACAAATCGGAGCGAGAAGGTTGTGCGCCTTCTGATGCTCGCCTTGCTTTGCCCACAACCGAGCCAGATCATGACTCGCACGCAATTCGGAGATGCGATCTCCCTGCTTTCGTGCGTCGTGCAGAGCGTTCGAGAGTCGCTGCTCGGCAAGTTCTTCGGGAGCAGAAGCACTCGCCATTGCGAAACGAGCCCTGTGCCTGTGCAATTCCGGTCTGATCCAGACCTCGCCTGTCGTTTCTGCGAGGACTAGCGCCTCCTGCAGCAGGCGATCCGAATGTTCCGGATCATCCATGGCGAAGCACGTCTCGGCAGCGAGCATCAAATTGAAAGGCATGTTCAGACGAAACCCGGATTGACGGTGCCGCTCAAGCGCATCGAGAACTCTGTCGAGTTCGACTGCCTCACCCATCCGGTGTGCTGCCCACAGAAACATCAGTTCACCCAGATGCCGCCACTGTACGACGTCTCGCTCCACACAGACGTCCTTGAGCGCGGACGCTAGTCGTTTGACCTCCGTGTAGTTTCCGATGAGGGCTTCGAAGATCGAGGAGTGCCGGAGGACGAGAGCCAGGGTCAGCACGTGATCGAGGCTCCTGGCCTGATTCATTGCTTCTGCCACGAGCATGCGTGCTTGGTCGACCTCACCCAGCCTCAACTTCACGCTGCCGAGATAGGCGACTGCCGTAATCTTCGGATCGTGTCCCAGCTCGAAAGCCAGATCAGGCGTGTAGACTGTCTCTGCGAGCTGCAGCGCCGTCCCCAGTTCCCGCTCGGCCGCAGCGAGGTCCCCGAGCCAGGACCAGCAGAATCCGACCGCCCGGTGACCGACCAAGCGGATGAGGGTATTGCCCGTGCCATCGCCGAGCGCGACGATGCGTGACGCGATCTGCAGTCCTCGCCGCAACTGCGCCGACGAGGTACAATAGCTGAACTGGGCGAAGAGCAGCGGCAGAACCCGATCGGCTGCCCCGAATTCCTCGCACAGGGCGAGCGCTCTCTCTGCGGCTTCGGCGGTGCGCCGGCTTGCAAATCCGACGGACATCAGCACCGGGACAGTGGCGAGTTGTACATCGAGCTCGAGCCGCCTGCGCCTCTCGGCATCGGGCAGGTCTCCGAGATCGCGAAGCGCGCGGTCGAAGCACCGGATTGCCTCTGCATTCGCGCCGCGTCGCGCATTGCGCTGCCCGGCCGTCAACCAATGTCTGGCGGCCGCTTCAAACTCCCCGGCCTCCTCGTAATGATAGGCAAGGACCTCTGGAGACACTGCGGATCCTTGCTCCGCTTCCTGCTCGAGAACCTCGGCGATACGTTGGTGCACCGACCTTCGCCTCGATCTGAGCAGGGTCTCCTGAGCAGCATCACGTAGGAGAGCATGCTTGAAGGTATATTTTGCCTCTGGCGGGGTGCCTCGCCGAAAGATGAGTTCGGCCGCGGCGAGACGGGCCGTGGCGCGAAGCAGGTCCGTTTCGGGAAGCAACGTGACGGCGGCGAGCAGCGCATGGTCGAACTCTCGGCCAATGCAGGCGGCGACTTGTGCCACCTCCTTTGCTGGCCCCAGGCGGTCGAGCCGTGCAATCAGCGAACTCTGCAGCGATGACGGAACGGCGGCTCCGGATTGCCGAAGACCATCGTGGCCGCCGGCCCTTTGCGCGTCTAGGACGGCCTTCGTCAGCTCCTCTGCGTAGAGCGGCACGCCTTCCGCACGGTCCAGGATCTCTTTCATGACGTTGGCAGTCAGCAGTGCGCCAGCGACGTCGGCGGCGATCTGCGCGGTCGCCTCACGGGAAAGACGACTGAGAGACAGACGAGTGACCTGCGGATGGGTGCTCAGCGCCGGTGGGTTATCCGGGCGGCTGGTGAAAAGGATGAGGGCGGGTGCCTCGGAGGTCCGGCCGAGAGCCTGATCGAAGAGTTCGAGCGTCGTCGGGTCGAGCCAATGGGCATCTTCGACGACCGCCAGCACCGGCTTCCGTCGTGTCAGTCCCAGAAATTGATCGAGCAAGGCCTCGAATGTCAGCTCTCGACGCTGTCGAGGCGTTGCATCGGTCGTGACTTGATCAACATCCACGAGGCCCGTGTCGGCCGCGATCAGTGTCAGCGCATCTTCATCCAGGTCCACTACCTGTCGGAGCAGGAAGCCGAGTTTCGCCAGTCGCGCATGCGCGTCGTCGTCCGGAACGATACCGGCAGCGAACCCCAACTGCTGTCCCACGGGCCAAAGCGCCCGGTCGGTGTGGAGCGGCGAAGCCTGATAACGAAGGCAGACATAGTCCTTCTCTTGCAGGATATCGACGAGCGCCCGCACGATTCTGGACTTCCCGATTCCGGCTTCGCCAAGGAGAAGGATGCCTTGCCCCTCGCCGGCACGCGCTTGGCGCCATCGCTGCAGGAGCAGCGCGAGCTCGATCTCGCGCCCGACAAGCGGTCGGATGGTGTTGGAGCGTGCGTCGAACCGGCTCGTTCCGATCTTTTCTGCGACTAGCCTGTGCAAACTGACTGGCTCCGCGATCCCTTTGAGCATGGCAGAGCCGATATCTTCAACCTCGAAAAGGCCGCTCACGAGCCGCGCCGTCCGCTCGTCGATCACCACGCCTCCCGGCGTGGCTAGGGCCTGCAGCCGAGCGGCAAGGTTCGGAGCCTCGCCTACTACCATCCGCTCACGCGCTTCACCTCGCCCGACGAGGTCACCGACGACCACCAGTCCAGTTGCAATGCCGGCTCGGGCGGCCAGTGCCGCGCCCGACGGCGTCACGAGGTCGGGGACGGTCGCCACGACACTGAGACCTGCTCGGGCTGCCCGCTCGGCATCGTCCTCGTGCGCCTGCGGCCAGCCAAAATAGACGAGGACCCCATCGCCCATGAACTTCGCGACATAGCCGTCAAAACGCGCGACTTCGCCTGCCACCCGGTCCTGGTAGGCGCGGATCAGCTCGCCCATCTTCTCGGGATCGAGGCTCGCAGCCAGTGCTGTCGATCCGACTAGATCGACAAACATGACGGTGAGTTGCCGGCGTTCCGCGTGCTCCTCCACATCGGGCGTTTCACGCAGCGTGTGAGAAACAGGATTAGGAGGTGAAAATGTCGTTGGGCCGCTGGCTTCGCCGAGAGCCGCTATGGCGGCGAGGAGTCGCTTGCGATGGCCCAGCGATGCGACACCGATGTCGCGGAGGTCTTCCGCAGTGAGTGTGGACAGCAGAGCCACATCGATGTCGTTATCGCGAAATGCTTGCTCGTATTGGCCCAGGCCTAGGGAGTTGAGCCAGACCGCAAGATCCACGTTCCTCTCCGCCAGAGATACACCCGCCCAGCTCGCAGGCACATTATAGCAGCCCGAGCCGGACTCGTGACAGGAGTAGACGCCTGGATTTGCGGGGATCGCTTTTAAAGCGTTCCTCGGTCCGCATGGGGAAGACGCCTGATAACTACTTTGGTCACGCCTCCGACTTGGTCGGCCGAAGCACTAAACCGATGTCGGACGTGCGGATATCGCATTGTCCCTGTTGAAGCCGCGACTGGTCACTGAACAATGAGGCAAGAGACGGTCCAGATCTGACATATCCGATCACCAGAAATGCGATCTTCACCCCTGGCAGTGCTCTATCAACCGCTCGACAAAAACGGAGCATGCCTCCAACTGCTCCTCCGCGATCCACTCGTTGGCTTTATGAGCTTGTTCGATGTGGCCAGGGCCGATGACGACGGTCGGGATCCCCGCCTTTAACTGAAACAGGCCGGCCTCCGTCCCATAGGCCACCTTGCCGTGGTCGTTGCGCCCGGCGAGCGCCTTCGCAAAGGTCACGATCTCCGCATCCGGTGCAGTGTCGAGCCCTGGGAAGCCCGCATAGACCTCGATATCGATCCCGGTGCTCGGGTCGACGGCTTGCATCCGCGGCTCCAGGGTCTCGCGCGCGAAGCGCTCGACGCGCTCGACGAGATAATCGGGATCGTCACCCGCGACGGTGCGGAACTCGAACAAGATCTCGCAGGCGTCGGGCACGATGTTGAGCGCCGTGCCGCCGCGCAGCACGCCGACATGAGCTGTCGAATGCTGCACATCGTAGAGTTCGTCGCGCGGCCCTTTTGCGGCCAGCTCGTCTCCGATCCGGCTGATTTCCGCGACCAGTCTCGCGCCGGCCTCAACGGCGTTCACGCCGAGTGGCGCCAGGGATGAATGGCAGGTGCGACCGCGTACGTGGACGCGCACGCTTCGCTTGCTCTTGTGGCCGATGACCACACCCATCCCGCTCGGCTCGCCAACGAAGCAGCCGAGAGGCTTCGGAGCAATCTCGGCGAGATGCGCGACGAGTCTGCGCACGCCGACGCATCCCACCTCCTCGTCATACGAGAAGGCGAGGTGAATTGGACGCGCGAGATCCTGCGCGGCCATCCGCTCGGCGAGGCCGACGCAGACGGCGAGGAAACCTTTCATGTCGCAGGCGCCGCGGCCATAGAACTTGCCGTCGGCCCGACGCAGGACGAACGGATCGGCGGTCCAGGTCTGCCCCTCGACCGGAACGACATCGGTGTGGCCCGATAAAACATAACCTGCTTCGCCCTCGGGGCCGATGCTCGCGAGGAGGTTGGCTTTCGTGCCGGTCTCATCCGGAAACCGCATCAGGCGAAAGCCGAGCGGCGCGAGTCTCGACTCCAGCCAGGCGATGAGATCGAGGTTCGAGCGCGAGCTCGTGGTATCGAAGGCCACGAGCGCGGACAGGGCCTCGATGATGGACGGATGCATTCAGATCTCCTCAGGCGCCCGAACACCGGGGCGCGATGGTTCGGGCGCGCCGGCCCGAATGTGATCGACCTTCGCACCGATGGGCCTTCCTCGCTAGCGGGGGCGAGCGGCTGACCCACGAGACCGTTCGGTGCCGACCGGCTGTCTTCTGCATGGAATGCCCCACTCGCAGCAGAACCGCAGCACGGGTGCGATGGGGCAGACTCGTCCGCAGGCGGGCCTGCGCGACTGGGAGGTCGGTCAGCCCGAGATCGACGCCACTCGTGGCAGCAACCGTGCGAAGGGCCTCGCACTCGCGAAGATTCAGGCGAGTCGAGAAGTCCGGGCTCCGCATGCACTGCCATCGCCGAATGAATCCTCGCCCGCTGACAACCAGCGAGCCGCGTCCTGACCTCGAAACAGAACCCGGCCAGCGGCCGCAAGCCGGCCCGCTTGCACCGGAGGCCCATTCATCGTTCACTGCGCCCCGGCCAAAGACGGAGACGACATCCGTCGGGACCAGAGGAGAACGGAATGAAGCATCACGAGAGGGCGCTGGCGGTCGCCGGTTTTGCATTGGCGTTCGCGGCGCCGGCCTGGGCGCAGGAATTGAAGGTTGGAGTCGCGTCCGAGGCCACCTCGATCGACCCGCATTTCCACAATGTCGGCCCGAACAACGGCTTGCGGCGGCATATCTTCCAGTCGCTGGTGACGACGGACGCGACCCAGAAGCCGGTCCCGGAACTGGCCGCGTCATGGCGCGCCGTCGATGACAAGACGTGGGAGTTCAAGCTTCGGCCGAACGTGAAGTTCTCGAACGGCACGCCCTTCACAGGCAAGGACGTGATCTACACCTTCTGCCGCATCCCGACGGTCGAGAATTCGCCGTCGCCCTTCACGGTCTATACGCGGGGCTTCGATGCGATCGAGAGCCCGGATCCGCTGACCGTCATCTTCAAGACCGCGAATCCGAACCCGCTTTTGCCGATCAATGTCTCGAGTCTCGGCATCCTCTCCGCCGATGCCTATGGCGGCGGCAACGTCAAGTGGACGGCGAATGGCTGCGAGAACCTGGGGACGCCGCCCAAGTCGGCCGATTTCAACGACCCCGCCAAGGCGGTCGGCACTGGCCCCTACAAGCTCGAAAATTACACGCGCGGCACACACGTCATCCTCGAGCGAAACGAGGACTACTGGGGCGACAAGCCCCATTGGAAGAAGGTGACCTGGCGGCCGATGTCGAGCCAAGGACCGCGGGTCGCGGCTCTGCTCGCCGGGGACGTCGATGTGATCGAGAACCCGCCGATCCAGGATTTCGACCGGATCAAAGGCGCCGGCTTCCAGATCGTGCAGGGCATCTCGAACCGCATCATCTACCTGCACATGGATCAATACAACGATCCTTCCTGGAAGACCCCGGGCGTGAAAGGCACCGACAAGAACCCGTTCCTCGACAAGCGGGTGCGCGAAGCGGTCTCGAAGGCCGTCAATCGGCAAGCGATCGTCGACCGGATCATGGGCGGCGTCGCCGTCCCAGCCGGCGAACTCCTGCCGGTGCCGCTCTTCGGAACCTCGCCCGACATGAAGCCGGTGGCCTACGATCCGGACGGCGCGAAGAAGCTGCTCGCCGAGGCCGGCTATCCGAACGGTTTCGAGGTCACGCTCGGCACGCCGAATGACCGCTACATCAACGACGACAAGATCGCCCAGGCCGTCGCGCAGATGCTCACCCGGGTCGGAATCAAGACGAATGTCGACGCGATGACCGCCTCGACCTTCTTCTCGCGCCGGAACAAATACGAGTTCTCGCTCTATCTCGCGGGCTGGGGCGCGGATTCGGGCGAGATGATCAATCCGCTCGTCGCCCTCGTTGCGACCATGGACCCGAAGACCGGCATGGGGCACACAAACCGCGGGCGCTACTCGAACCCGGAGCTCGATGCCTTGATCAAGGAGGCACAGACGACCGTCGATGATGCCAAGCGCGAGGCGATCCTGAGGAAGGCCTCCAAGCTCGCGATGAGCGACACGCCCCTCATCCCGCTGCATTTCGAGGTCACGCCCTGGGCGCTCAAGAAGGGCCTCACCTACAAACCGCGGATTGATCAGTATACAATTGCGACCGAGATCCGGCCGGAGTCCTGATCGAACAAGAACATTTTCGGGTGAGGTGGTGTCGGTTGCGGTGCTCCATAGGGAAAGCGCAGTGCCGACACCCCTCGCTGTGCAAGCCATAGCCCCTTGTGGGAGAGGTCGGACCGATTTGGCAGAACGAACCCAAATCTTGCCCCTCCCCTTGTGGGGGAGGTCGCCCCGAAGGAGCGGTGAGAGGTGACGGCGCCAAGCTCTCAAGAGGGGAAATTCTCAATAATTTCAAGGAGATACCGCAGAGTAGCCCCCTCACCCGGATGCTTCGCGTCCGACCTCTCCCGCCAGGGGCGAGGTAAAGAGGCAGCCGCAGACGCAAGAGGAGGCGCCTCGTGCTCGTCTACATGATCCGGCGGGTCAGCCAGTCGCTTCTGGTCGTCGCCGTTATGGCGTCGCTCGTCTTTCTCGCCGTCTTCGCGGTCGGCGATCCGATCGACATTCTCGCCAACCCGAATGCGGACCAGGCCGAGCGCGCGGCCATCGCGCAATCTCTCGGACTCGACCGTCCTCTCTACGAGCAGTTCGGCCTCTTCGTCGTGAACGCCCTGCAGGGCGATCTCGGGCGATCCTTCGTCTACAACCTGCCGGCAATCGACGTGATCCTCGAGCGGCTTCCGGCCACCTTGGAGCTCGCGCTCGTCGGGCTTCTGTTCTCGATCGGAATCGGCATCCCGCTCGGCCTCACAGCCGGTCTGAAACCGGAATCCTGGGTCGGCCGCACGATCATGTCGGGGTCGATTCTCGGCTTCTCGCTGCCAAATTTCTGGATCGGCCTGATGCTGATCCTGCTCTTCGCCGTCGAGCTGCGGATCCTTCCGGCCGGAGGACGCGGACCGACGACCAGCCTGTTCGGAGTCGAGCTCGCGCTCTTCACGCTCGAAGGTTGGAAGCACCTGATCCTCCCGGCCTTCACGCTCGCTCTCTACAAGGCTGCGCTCGTCATTCGGATCGCGCAGGCAGGGACGCGTGACGTGATGCTCCAGGACTACATCCGCTTTGCCCGCGCGAAGGGATTGTCGCGCTCGCGGATCATTTCCGTTCACGTTCTCAAGAACATCCTGATCCCGGTGATCACCGTGCTAGGTCTCGAGCTCGGGTCGATGATCGCCTTCGCGGTGGTGACCGAAACCGTCTTCGCCTATCCCGGCATGGGGAAACTTCTGATCGACTCGATCAACCGCCTCGATCGCCCGATCATCGTCGCCTACCTGATGCTGACGGTGCTCATCTTCGTCATCATCAATCTCGTGGTCGATCTGCTCTACGCAGCGGTCGACCCGCGCGTGCGGCTCTCCGAGGCGCGGGGCTGAACGGCATGGCCGATACCGCCGACACCGGCCATCCCATCCTCGCCGAAAACGATCGGCCACCGCGGACTCTCGAAAGGAGCGAGAGCCTGCTCCGCCGGCACGTCTCGACCTTCTTCAGCAGTCGCGGCGCAGTCGTCGCGCTCGCGGTTCTCGCCGCCGCCATCGTCCTTGCAGTCGGCGCCCCGTTCTTCGCGCCGCAGAACCCCTACGACCTGACGCAGCTCGATATCCTCGACAACATGCTGCCGCCCGGGGAAGCCCTTGCCTCGGGCAAGACGGCCTGGCTCGGAACCGACGACCAAGGCCGCGACATGCTCTCGGCCATTCTCTACGGCCTTCGGATCTCGCTGTTCGTCGGCGCGGCGTCGGTGTTCTTCGCCTCGCTGATCGGGGCTTCCGTCGGCGTGCTCGCCGCCTATGCGGGCGGACGCATCGAGTCCCTCGTGATGCGGATCGTCGATCTGCAATTGTCCTTCCCCGCGATCCTGGTTGCGCTCGTCCTGCTCGCCATCTTCGGTCGCGGCGTCGACAAGGTCATCCTCGCCTTGGTCGTGGTGGAGTGGGCCTATTACGCCCGCACCGTGCGCGGCAATGCGCTCGTCGAGAAGGGCCGGGAATACATTGAGGCGGCGCGGTGCCTCGCTCTGCCGCGATCGCGAATCGTATTCCGGCACCTCCTGCCGAACTGCCTGCCGCCGCTGATCGTCGTCGCGACCGTCCAGATCGCGCGGGCCATCGCGCTCGAATCGACGCTGTCGTTCCTCGGGGTTGGTGTTCCCGTTACCGAGCCGTCGCTCGGCATGCTCATCGCCACCGGCTACAACTACCTGCTCTCCGGCAATTACTGGATCTCGACCTTCCCGGGCGTCGCTCTCGTGATCGTCATCGTCGCGATCAATCTCGTCGGAGACCGGCTGCGGGATGTGCTCAATCCGAGGCTCGCCCGATGAGTCCGGTGCTCTCCGTCCGTGAACTCGTCGTATCCTTCACGACCCGTGATGGTCCGGTCACAGCAGTCGCCGGTGTGTCCTTTGATGTCGGACGCGGCGAGGTGCTCGGGCTTGTAGGCGAGTCCGGCTCTGGGAAATCGGTTACCGGCCTTGCGGTGCTCGGCCTGATCGATCCGCCAGGACAGATTACACGAGGGTCGATTCGTCTCGAAGGCGAGGAGCTCGTCGGCCGCCCGGAGGACGAACTGCGACGTCTCCGCGGACGCCGGCTCGCGATGATCTTCCAGGATCCGATGAACACCCTGAACCCGGTGCTCCGGATCGACACCCAGATGATCGAGGCGATCTGGGCCCATGAGCGGGTCTCCGAGAAGGCGGCCCGCGATCGTGCCTGCCGCGCCCTGATGCAGGTCGGAATTCCATCACCCGAGGAGCGGCTGCGCGCCTATCCGCATCAGTTCTCCGGAGGCATGCGCCAGCGCGTCGCCATCGCGACCGCCCTCCTCCATCGCCCGGCCGTTCTCATCGCCGACGAGCCGACGACCGCGCTCGATGTCACGATCCAGTCCCAGATTCTCTCCGAGGTGCAGCAGCTCTGCGAGGAATCCGGGACCGCGATGGTGTGGATCACGCACGACCTGTCGGTTATCGCCGGCCTCGCGGATCGTGTCGCGGTGATGTACGCCGGTCGCATCGTCGAGACGGGCAGTGTCGCCGACACGCTCGAGCACCCGCTCCACCCATACACGGCCGGCCTCATCGGTTCCGTTCCGAGCCGCAACCGCCGCGGCGAGCCCCTCGCCCAGATCCCGGGAATGACGCCGTCTCTCGCGAATCTCCCGCCCGGCTGCCCCTTCGCGCCGCGCTGCAGCTATGCGACTGCGACCTGCCGGGGCATCATGCCGGATGCGGTCGAAATCCAGGCCGGCCGCAACGTGCGCTGCCATTATCCGCTCGGCGTCGTGGCGCCGGAAGCGGCCTGACGGATCGATCATGGCCGAGCCGATCATCGCCCTCCATGACGTGTCGAAGCGCTTCGTCAGGTCGCTCGACGCCGCCGAAAAGGTCGCCAATCTTTTCGGCGCGGGCCTCAAGGAGCAGGTCGTCCAGGCCGTCGACGACGTGACCCTCTCGATCGCCGAAGGAGAAGTGCTCGGGCTCGTCGGCGAATCGGGATGCGGGAAGTCGACGCTCGGGCGCATCGTCGCCGGCATTCTCGAGCCGAGCTCGGGCGAGGTTCGCTTTCAGGGTCGCCGGGTCGCGGATCTCGGAAGAGAAGACCGGCGCGCTGCAGACCTCGCGGTCCAGATGGTCTTCCAGGATCCGATGGCCTCTCTCAACCCGCGCCGGCGCGTCGTCGAGATCATCGGGGAAGCTCCGGTGGTGCACGGCATCGTCCCTTCCGCAAATGTCGAGCAATACGTGGCGGACATGATGGCCCGCGTCGGTCTCGATCCCGCGATCCGTCGACGTTACCCGCATCAGTTCTCAGGGGGACAGCGCGCACGGATCGGTATTGCGCGCGCGCTCGCCGTCAACCCGAAGGTCCTCGTCTGCGACGAATCCACCGCGGCGCTCGACGTCTCGATCCAGGCGCAGGTGCTCAACCTGTTCATGAAGCTGCGGGCCGATTTCGGGCTGACCTATCTGTTCGTCAGCCATGACCTCGGCGTCGTCGAGCACATCGCGGACCGCGTCGCGGTCATGTATCTCGGCCGCATCGTCGAGCTCGCACGGACCGATGCGCTGTTCTGCGAGCCGAACCACCCCTACACGCGCGCCTTGCTCGAGGAGGTGCCCCGCCTCGAACCACGGAAGAAGCGCTTCTCGGCGCTCAAAGGCGAAATCCCCTCGCCTCTCCACCCGCCGTCCGGCTGCCATTTTCATCCGCGCTGCCCATTCGCGCATGCACGGTGCATCGTCGAGCGCCCGGCCCTGAAGGAGATCGCACCCGGGCGCCATTCGGCCTGTCATCTGAACGACGAGGCACCATCACCCGGCGCAATGCCGCCGTCGCAATTCGCGGCGACCTGATGATTGATGCAGAGGGCAGTTCGGACCCACTGCCGTCAATGCGAACCGCAGGCGCAACGCATTGCCCGTCTCATCGCCTCACCGTCCACGCGCGCCTCAGGCGCAATGCACTGCCCCTTCCGCCGCCTCACCGTCTTTGCGAGCCGGAGGCGAAGCAATCTACCCGTCGACGGATGCGCACCTGCATCGCTTCACTGCGTTCGCAATGACGAAGAGGGCGTGAGGGCGCGGAGGACGGCCGGAAACGGAACGAAGCGCCAGACCCTCTGAGTCATTACGAGCCGCAGGCAAAGCAATCCTAGGAATCAGGCGTAGACAGTAAGACCACCCATTCACGTCAGCGAGACATCACTTCCTGCGTGACATCCGCCACGGGCACGGACGGTGGTTTCTCGGGTGCTGCAATCGTCGGCGAGGGCAACACGAACGTGGGCTCGGGCACCGGTGCAACGCGCGCGTAGCGGTCCACACGCCGTACGATCTTCTCGTTGATCTTCTCGAAGAACTCCGCAACCGTGACCGACCGCCTCTTGCGCCCTTCCTTGTCGGTGAAGAGCGTACGGTTCGCCTTCGCGGCCTTGGGGAAGAGACGTGCGGCGATCGTGTCGGGCTCCTCGTCGAGCGTGCGGAGGAAGGTCACCGCGCTGGAAGCACCGAAGAAGTGAGCGAGGTAGAGTTCCGCCTCGGACAGCTCTCGTTCGCCCTCGCTCTGGAGAGCGCGCTGCACGTCCTTGACGAGCTCGCTGGCCATCAGCGCCGAGAAATAGGGGTCCTGCCGGAGGCCCAGAACCCACTCCCGCGTCTTTTGGTCGGGGATCGTAGCAACGCCGTCTACGATCGACACGGCCTCTGCAGCGGCCGTGAAGCCGTATTGAGCCGCATGGGCCTGCACCGTCTCGAGCCAGGTCTGCTCGATGAACTGGAACAGGCCCTCGGCTGAGGAGGTCGGCGCCTTCGCGCGATAGGACAGGCTCGATTCCACATCGGCCAGGGCCATCAGATAGACCGGATCGACGCCCGCGAGATGCGCCGCTTTCAGGATGGTCTGGACCAGCCAGCGTGGGACCGTACGCGCTCCGAACGAGACCATTTCCTGCGCGCGCGCGAGGCTCGCGGTCGAAGTGGTCAAATCATTCGGGTCCGGGAACGCTGTATCGAACAAGCTGCGAATCAGGCTCGGCGCCGCGAATACCGGAATATCGTTGATGAGCGACTGCTCGATCGTTTCGAGCGGGATCGCCGGCGGCAATTCGAGGCCGGCCAGCTTGATCGATTCCCCGAACGGCTGCTTTGCGGGCGACTGTGCCTTGAGGTCGGGTGCAAGAGTTGCGACTGCAGCCCCTCCCGCCCCTAGGAGCTGCGCCAATCCGAGCACGGAGCAGCCGACGATCACCTGAAGAAAGCGCCGATTCCACAGCGTGCAGTGCCGAGCGGCATCTTGTGATGCCCGTTCGTTCTTTCTCATGCCTGTCCCGCTTGCGGTCCGGCCGACTGGCCGGAACCTTCCCCTTGTTGGCTACAGGCATGACTGGCATCTATGTCGAGAATCGGTCAGCTTGGCGGTATCTTGGAGATCCATCCCCGAGAATCAGCCGCTTCGGGCCTCGAGCGGCTCTTCTTCGGGAGCCCGGCGTCCGGCTGGACCCTCTGTACTCCTACGGATGCGCCCCGACTCCTACGGATGCGCCCCGTCGTTCGGCGCCTCCGCAAGATTCGAGAGATCCGGCGCGGCCACGACATCCAGCCGCTCCCTGCGACCGCGCAGGGGCACGGACCGGACCTTCCCGTTTCCGACTTCCATCCGGGCAGACCGGAGGGTGACGCCCGAGACGACCACGGCGCTGCCGAAATCCTTGTTCAGAGCTTCGAGACGACTGGCGATGTTGACCGTGTCGCCGAGCGCCGTGAGCCCGAATCGACGGCTGCCCCCGACACGCCCGAGTACCACCGGGCCGGAATGGATGCCAATCCCGATGCGGAGGCCTCCGGGAATGGTGGCTTCGAACTCCACGTTCAGGCCATCGAGGGCGTCGAGCATGTCTCGCGCCGCCAGGAGAGCAGCCCGACTCCCGGCCCCCAGGGCCGGTGACAAGCCGAACAGGGCCATGATCCCGTCGCCCAGAAACTTGTCGACCTCCCCTCCATGCCTCTCCACCGCAGCGGACATCACCTCGAAAAATCGATTGAGGAGGAACACGGCGTCGTATGGATAGAGCCGCTCGGCGAGCGCGGTGAACCCGCGCAGATCGGCGAACAAGACCGTCACGCGCCGCTCCACGCCCCAACGATAGCGGTCCTCTCCCAACGCAGCGGCAACTTCGCGGGATGGAACGAGGGGGCGGACCGAGAGATCGCCGGCGGGATGGATCTGGCAGGCTAGGCGGATGCCGGGCGGAGCCCCGATGCGTGAAAGCGCCGCTGCCTCGACGCTGTTGGGTGGAGGGAGCTCGTCGAGACCCTGGAGAACCGCGACCCGGCAAGTCGTGCATCGGCCCCGCCCGCCACAGATCGCGGCGTGCGGCACTCCGGCCGACCGGCTGATCTCGAGAAGCGTGGATCCGGCGGCGCCGCGCACGGTCCGCCCGTCCGGGTAAGTGATACGCGGCCCTGCCCGGAAGACCATCCAGATCCGAAACGCAAACGCTGCGCAGAGGGCGACCGCAAAAACGGCCCAGACCAGGAGTTCCGAAAGATCGACAAGACGGGAGGCCACCACGCGCATGGCATCCGTCATGGGAGGATTCGGGAGTTCGAGGAGCCGAAGGCGGCGTGCTGCCTCGATCCACCCGGTGATGGCCAGGGTCGGCACCAGGACGGCGGCGACGAGCAGGAACGGGCTCCAGCGCTCATACCAGCGCTTGGTCCTGAGCCAGTAATGCAGGCCGATGGTCCCATGAATCCAGACGACGAGCAGGAACAGCGACTGGCTCACCGCTGCGTTAGGCCAGAGGACTCGCAGGACGTTCCGGTAGCGGTCGTCATACGTCGTCAATGAGCTGACACCGCGCGTGGCTGCGACGTGGGCGGCCCCCAGGAGCGGAATCAGCAGCCCGGACCCGATCTGCAGACCTTCCCACGCCGTCATGCGCCACGTACGCCGCCGAACGAGCTTCGACAGTACGAGGGAGACGTGCACTGCGAGAGCGCCGTACAGGAGCATCGTGCCAGGCCAGGAGCGCCAGAATCCGCGCCGGACCTCCTGGACAGCCTCCATCCATGGCACCGAGACGAGCCCGAGGGAGTGGTTGAGGAAGTGCGTTACCGCAAAGATGAACAGGACCAGCCCGGAGCCCAGGCGCCAATTCTGGGCATTCAACACCGCCGCCAGCGAAGACCAGGATGGAGGCCGGCGGCGCCGATGCCTAAACGGGCGCACGCGATGCTCCTGAGCGGTTTCCAGGCCTCCGTTCGCGGGGTGGTTTGAAACGTTGTCGTCCCCTGCCCGCGCAGGGGGATCACGGTCGAGATTGCGCGGCAAGCTGGGCGTTCGTGCGTTCGAGCCGGTTGGCGAGCTCCCGCATCACTGCGAGCGACATTTGGGGAAACTGGGCGAGCAACTCCAGGAATACACGCTTGTCGATCCGCAGAGCGGTCGTGGATTCCGAGGCCGTGACCGACGCGGAACGTGGAGTCTCGGACAGGATACCCATCTCTCCCACGAGCGCATTCTGGCCAAGATCCGCAACCTTGATCTCTCCGGCAGGAGAATTCAGCAGCACGGAAGCGCCTCCTTCGAGGATCACATAGGCGGCATCGGATGGATCTCCCTGAGAGAAGAAGCGCTGCCCTTCCGCGAATCTCACCCGCTCGCTCGTGAATGCGAGGAGCTTGAGCCGGGCCGGGTCGATCTCACGGAACATCGGCACCTGCCGCAGGGACTGAACTTCCGTGTCGAGCGTCATTCGTTTCCTCCGGGCTCATTCCGCCGCCTGGGCGGATGTTTCGGACCGGCCGTGAGCGCCGTTCCTCGTTGTCACGTCGACTTTTCCGTTCTCGCAGCGCAGCTGAACCGTGAACGGCTCTGCGCGCGCCGCAGTCGGGACAACCACGAAAAGGGTGCACTTCTCGCAAGTCTCGATCAGGACTTTGACCAACCGCCCGGCGCGTGTTTCATCGAATGGCGCCAACGCCCCGTCGACGACCATGATCTCCGGCTGCTTCACGAGGCATCTCACCAGATTGATGCTCGCACGCTGCTGGGCCGTCAGGAGACGGCCGGCGGGACCGACCTGGTGGTTGAGGCCGATTCGCTCGATGGGCTCGCGCAGACCGAGTTCCGAGACGACGGCGGAGACGGCTTCCGCCACGCGGGTCTGTGCATTCGCGACCTGGTAGTTGACTCGTCCGAATAGAAGGTTGTCACGGAGAGGTGCGGCCGCGCAGACCGCATCCACGTCGTAGAACTCCACGCCGGGACTTCCGCGCCGTTCGAACATGGTTCGAATCGGACGGCGAACGGACACGATGCGGTGGCGGAGATCGTCGTCGAGGAGGCCCAGGCGGTGGCGGGGCTCCACATATCCGAGCGGCAGCGCGAGGAGGCGCTCCTCATCCGTCTTCGGCAGCTTCCGTCCTTTGGAGTGCCGGCGGACAATATTCTCGAAATCCTGCAGCTCGTCGGCGCCGATGAACGAGAACTGCTCGAAGAGCGAGTGGCCCGGTGGAAGGCCGCGGAAGATTTCCGTCATCGTCTCGGCGATCCGCAAGCCCATCACCGTCAGGGGGGCGATGAGATTTGCCCGGTCGAGCACCTCCCGGACGCCCTGATGCGCGGCAAGGTTGCGCCCGGCCAGCTCCCGCCGGGTGGGAACGCCGAACAGAATGTTCTCGGCGACAGTCGCCTGATTATTGTAACGGTCCGGATCGAAAGGCTCGACGAGATCCTCCATGCCGGAAGACTGAAACACTTCCCTGAGTCGGGATCGCGCCTCGACGAGGCGCTCGGCGAGCTTGCGATGGCGGTCCGGATCCACCATGCCGGAGAGGCCATATCGGTAGATGTCGTCCTGCAATCCGACCTGGTGCAGGAGATCCAGCAAGTGGTGATCCAGCTCGGTCTCATCGCGAAGCCCGATCGACTCGAAGTCGACCCATCGGTCGGCAATCGAGTCGAGCGGATTCCCCGTCCATTTTGCCTCCGCGATCCAGCGTGCAGCGTCCTTCGCCGACAGCTCGGCCTTCGCGACTGGACGGTGGCGCAGACCATAGACGAGATTGTCCCGAATGGTCCCGGGGAACAGAATCGGGTCCACACCCGCATACGAGATACGCCGCCCGACAACCGGTTCAGGGATTCTGACGAGATCGTTCCCTCCGATCGTCAATCGGCCGCCGAACTGCATGGTCCGCCCCGCGAGAATGCGTGCCAGTTCGCTCGCTGTGGCCGTTCCGTCCGAGATGATGGCGGCCTGGACGGGGAGCTGGAGTTCGAAGGAAACATGATCGAGGATCGGTGCCCCGTGCGCGTCCATGACGCGCAGATCTTCGGCGACGAGGGGATTACCCAATGTCGCATCCTCGTCCACTTCGATCGTCTGCTGCCCGTTCAGCAGGCGTTCCGGCGAGAAGTGCTGAACGACTTGGTCATACTTCACCTGGACATCGAGTCTCTGCTGGTCCCAGTCGATCAGCTCCTTCAAGGGAGGCGGCAATTCGCGATAGGCCGCGATGACGGCCACCAGCTGCCCGATATCGAGGGTTCCGCGCAGCGCGAAGAAACCGCCGACGGAATAGAACAGGAAAGGCGTGAGCTGCGACAGGAAGTTGTTCAGGAACTTGACGATGAACTTCCGCTTGTAGATCCGAAACCGGACATCGAAGAGTTCATACAGGCGTTGCCCGATCTCGGCGCGCTCCCAGGCACTCGTATTGTGCACGTGCACGGCCTCGAGGCCGTCGGAAACTTCGGCGACCCTCCCAGCGAGACGCCGGGATGCGAGCTGGCGCTTCTTCCCGAGACGAAGAAGCTCTCTCCGGAGCCTCGGAATGATCACGAATTGGGCTCCGACGACCACCATCGCCATCAGACCCAGCCAGATGTTCTGAATCATGATGAACCCCAGCGCGGTCAGCGCCTGGGTTCCCAGAAAGACCGGCGTGATGAAGGCATCGCCGATAAATCCTCCAATCGGTTCGACCTCATCCTTGATGATGGTCGCAGTCTCGGAGGACTTGACGGTGCGCTGCGCCTGGGGAGTGAAGCGCAGTACCATCGCAAAGAGCTCGAAGCGCATGCGGCGGAGCATCCGCTCGCCGAGCGCACCTTTGGCGACATTGATCCAGTATTTGAACCCGCCATTGATGATCACGAAGACGAGGAAGACGAGTGATAGGCCCAGGAGAAGACCGAGCCGGCCAACCTCGAACCCACCGAAATGGAGCAGCCGCTGGCCTCCGAGGAACCCGGGCAACGCGACCGTGATGTCCAGGAATGGTGCGACACTCTTCCCGTCGACGAAGGCGGTGCCCTGGATCGCTTCATTCACGATCCGGCGAGGCAGGTCGAGCGACATGAAATAGAACGGCTGCGACAGGAGCACGACCGCGCAGACGATGAGCTGCTCGCGTTTGGAGTGCTGCCAGATATAGCGGAACAGGCTCTTGTCCATCAGGCGGAAACTACCATTCCGGGCAACTTGCGCGAAACCTCTTTTCCGGTGTTGTGTTGTCCAGGGGGCTGAGGTCTCGGTCGGGGGCCTCGGAGACCCGATGGACGCTCGCCGTCATCCGTGCCACACACGCCCATCCTGACTAGCCGGACCAGCGCACCGGATGCCGGAATCCACCAAGCGAGGATCTCCCGGAGGGAATTGGCGGCCTGATCCGCGCCCTGCTCGAGTTCTCATCTACAGCCACGATACGTTCGGGCTGGGACATCTCCGCCGCTCCCGCGCCATCGCCAATGCCATTGTCGAGCAATGGCCCGGGACCTCGATCCTCATCATCTCGGGCTCCCCAGTCATCGGCAGTTTCGATTTCGGCAGCGGTGTCGATTACGTACGGATCCCTGGCGTCACGAAGCTGCCGGATGGCGACTACCGGAGCCTCAACCTCAACGTTCCGATCGATGACGCAGTCGGGTTGCGGCAGGCCTTGATCCTTCGGGCAGCACAGAGCTTCCGTCCGGATGTCCTGATCGTCGACAAGGAACCGACGGGGTTCCGGGGCGAGATCCTGCCGGCGCTGGAATATCTGAGAACGCATGGCTGCCGTCTGGTCTTGGGAATCCGGGACGTCATGGACGAGGCTGGATTGCTGGTGCCGGAATGGGAGCGGAAGGGTGCGCCGGAGGTCCTCGCCCGCTACTATGACGAAATCTGGGTCTATGGTCTCAAGCAGATCTACCAACCTCTGGCCGCCCTTGACTTGCCGCCGACCGTCCGGGAGCGGACTATCTACACCGGCTACATTCGCCGCGAATTGCCTGAGCCGGCAGCCCCCAACCGCTATCCGAAGATCACCCGCCAGCCCTTCGTCCTGGTGACCACGGGCGGAGGTGGCGATGGCGAAGACATGATCGATTGGGTGATCTCGGCCTATGAGAGCGATCCGGGAATGGACATGCCGGCGCTGATCCTCTTTGGACCGTTCATCAACCGCGAGCGTCGGTTATCGTTCCTCGAGCGCATCTCGCGCCAGGCCCGGCTCGACGCGCTCACTTTCGACAATAAGGTTGAGGTGCTGATGAGTCGCGCCGAAGCCATCGTCGCGATGGGAGGCTACAACACCTTCTGCGAGATCCTGTCCTTCGACAAGCGCGCGCTCATCGTGCCCCGCACGAGGCCGCGTCTGGAGCAGGCGATCAGGGCCGTGGAGGCTGAAAGGCTTGGTCTTGTGCGTATGCTGAGTGACGAGAACGAACCAAGGACACCCGGTCGCATGGCAGCGGCTCTGCGGGCCCTCCGCAAACAGCCTCGCCCATCGGAAGTCTTCGTTCCGGGCCTCCTCGATGGGCTGGACCGCATCAAGGAGCGGTTCGGCGCGATCCTGTCGGGGACGGGGGGCGCCGCATCGGCCATCGGTCAGGCAGCCGAGTAGCCTTCCATGCTCCCAGCCGGCCCGTCCCGCCGGATCGCCGTGGTGGTCAAAGGCTACCCCCGGCTGTCCGAGACCTTCATCGCCCAGGAGGTGCTTGCGCTGCAGCGCCGGGGCCTGAAGCAGGAAATCTGGTCGCTCCGGCACCCGACGGACCCTGCGCGGCACCCGATGCATCGTCAGATCCGTGCCCCGGTGACCTACCTGCCGGAATACTTGTACCGGGCGCCGCTCCGCGTCCTCCGCGGCGCCCTATGGTGCGCCCGTCACGCCAGGATGCGGCATACGCTTCGGGTCTTCGGGAACGATCTGCGGCGCGATCTGACCGCGAACCGCATCAGGCGGCTGGGCCAAGCCCTGGTCCTGGCGCGGGAGCTGCAACCGGAAATATCGCACCTCCACGTCCATTACCTTCACACACCCGCCTCCGTGGTCCGATACGCCGCCTTGCTGACCGGACGCAGCTGGACCGTTTCGGCCCATGCCAAGGATATCTGGACCACCCCGGACTGGGAGAAGAGCGAGAAGCTCCAGGACGCGGCCTGGGCCGTCACCTGCACGCGCGACGGTGCAGCCCATCTCCGGAGCCTTGCCCCGGACCCGGAGAAGGTCGGCCTCGTCCATCACGGGCTCGACCTCACGCGGTTTCCGGAGTCTCCGCCGGCGCGACCGCCACGCGACGGATCCGACCCGGCCGACCCGCTGCGAATCGTCAGCGTCGGACGCCTCGTCGCGAAGAAGGGATACGACGATCTCCTCCAGGCCTTGGCCGCCCTCCCCAAGGATCTCCACTGGCGTTTTGCACATATCGGCGGCGGCGAGTTCAAGGATTTCTATCGCCGCAACGCCGCCGCGGCGGGGATCGAGGCCCGCTGCGCTTTCCTCGGTGCACGCTCGCAGCCCGACGTGATCGCCCTGCTGCGCGAAGGCGACATCTTCGTGCTGCCTTCGAAGGCGGCTCCGAGCGGTGATCGGGACGGACTTCCCAACGTCCTGCTGGAAGCCGCGAGCCAGAGGCTCGCGATCGTCGCGACCGGGTTCGCGGGCATTCCGGAATTCGTTCGGGCCGGAATCGAGGGGGAACTCGTGGCGCCGGGTGACTGGGAAGGGCTCTCGAATGCGCTCAATCTCCTCGCCCGGGACCCTGATCGCCGGGCTGCGCTCGGAGAGGCCGCCTTTCACAGGCTGCGCCAGGATTTCTCCATGGAAGCCGGTATCGACCAGCTGGAAAGCCGGTTCCGGTCCATCGCTCCCGAGGCTCTGTCCAGCGAGCGATCGTGACGACCGACGCCCCCGTCGTGGCGTTCTATGCGCCACTCAAGAGCCCCTTCCATCCTTCTCCCTCGGGAGACCGCACGATGGCTCTCCTGACCCTAAAGGCCCTGCAGGTCGCAGGGTTCGAACCACACCTCGCGAGCGAGTGCCGGACCCTCGACCTGCAGGGTGACGCGCAGGCGCAAGATCGCATTCGGGCGCAGACGGCGGCCGCGGCCGAGCGGCTGCTGACCCATTACCGCAGCCTGCCGGACGAAAAGCGACCACGGCTGTGGTTTAGCTATCACGTCTATTACAAGGCCCCTGACCTGATTGGCCCGGTTATCGCAGATGCGTTCGGGATCCCGTACGTGGTCGCGGAAGGATCGCGTTCCGCGAAGCGCGCCGTCGGATCCTGGGCGGCCTTTCATGCTATCGCCGAGCAGGCGCTGGATCGCGCCGATGTCATCTTCGCAATGACCCGGCGCGACCGGGAAGGCCTCGTCGCTGCGGCCCGACCAGACCAGCGGATCATCGATCTTCCGCCCTTCCTGGACGAGGGAGAATGGCCCTGCATCCCCGCCCGGAAAGGTGGCGCACCGGCTCGTCTTCTGGCCGTCGGAATGATGCGGCCGGGTGACAAGCTCGAATCGTACCGCCTGCTCGCAGCCGCCCTGCAGCGGGTCGCGGCGGAACCCTGGATTCTCGACGTGGTCGGGGACGGCCCGGCCCGCCACGAGGTTGAAACCCTCCTTGCACCATTCTCACCTCGAGTCCGGTGGCATGGCGAGGTCCGCTCCCGCGCCGGGATAGCGGCGCTCTACGCCGAGTCCGATCTCCTCGTTTGGCCTGCGGTGAACGAGGCCTATGGGATGGCTCTTCTCGAGGCGCAGGCGATGGGCTGCCCTCCGGTTGCGGGCGCATTTGGCGGTGTGCCGGATGTGGTGCAGGATGGCGTGACCGGGCTTCTGACGAGGCCCGGCGACGTGGACGCATTCGCGGCGGCCATCAGCGAACTGCTCGTCGACCGCGAGCGCAGAGACCGCCTCGGCACCGCCGCATCCCGGTTCGTGCGAGGCGAGCGGACGCTGACCGTTGCCGCGGACATCCTCGGACGAGCCCTGAAACCTGTCCTTGCGATCGGGAGCGCATGACACGGTCCATCCTGATCGTCGTCACCCACCTGCTTGGAGCGGGTCACCTGACGCGTGCTGCTGCCCTCGCCCGTGCGCTCGCCGCGACGGGACATCGTGTCGTGCTGGTTTCGGGCGGCATGCCCCAGACGCTGATCTCGTCCGGTGATGCGACCCTCGTGCAGCTCCCGCCCGTCCGCATCTCCGGTACGGATTTCACCAAGCTTCTCGATGAGACCGGCCAGCCCGTCGACGAGGCCAGGATGGAGGCGCGCCGACGCCTTCTTCTGGAAACTTATGAGGAGATGCAGCCGGACGTCGTCGTCACCGAGCTTTTCCCGTTCGGTCGGCGGGTGCTCGCGGATGAATTCCTCGCCGTGCTCGAATCCGCGGAGGCAGCGCGGCCACGGCCGCTCGTCGTCTGCTCAATTCGCGACATCCTCGTATGGCCCAAGCGACCGGAGCGAGCGGAGGAAACCCATGCGCGCCTGCGACGGTTCTATGATCTGGTCCTCATGCATGGGGATGAGGAACTGGTACCGCTCTCGGCATCCTGGCCCGTCGACGATTCCATCAAGAGCTTCCTGAAACCGACGGGATATATCGATGATGGGATCCAGCCCTCGATTCCGCGGACCCCGCGGCGAGGCATCGTCGTCGCCGGCGGCTCGAGCGCCGCCGCCATACCGCTCTTGAGAGTGGCGCTCGAAGCGGCTCGCGGAATCTGGGAGCAACCCTGGCAGGTGCTGGTCGGGCAGGGAGTATCGGAATTCGATTTTCGGATGCTTCAGGAACTTGCCTCGGCGCATACGAGCGTCGAGCGTGCACAGCCGGATTACCGGCAGCGTCTCGCGTCCAGCGCTCTCTCGATCAGTCAGGCTGGCTACAACACGACCGTGGACCTTCTCCGCACGAGACCGCGCAGCATCCTGATACCGTTCGAGGCCGGAGGAGAGACCGAGCAGCGTCTGCGAGCAAAGTGCCTCGAAAAGGCCGGGAGAGCGATCGTCATCGCGGAGGGCGAACTCAACGCCTCTCGCCTCCAGGCAGAAATCAGAAAGTCGCTGGCAGGTCCCCTCCCCCCGGTTGCGGCGGTGAATCTCGATGGACTTGCGCGAAGCGTTTCGCACCTTGAAAGCTGGTGCCCGGCGCGTCCGTCTCTGGGCCGACCATTGCCCTTCGCGGCGCTAGACCACGCGCTGGACCGCGCCCGTGAGCGTGGAATCGAGATTTCATTCTGGTGGCGAGACGATGATGCGGTCGAAGCGACGCCAGCGCTCGAGCGGTTGCTCGGACTTGCGGCTGCCCATCACGTCCCGCTCGCACTCGCGGCAATTCCGGCCCGGATTCGACCGTCGCTGTCGGAGCGGATTTCCGATGCCGAAAATGTGTCGATCCTGGTCCATGGCTTGCGCCACGCGAACCATGCTCCCCGCGGCGAGAAGAAGGCCGAATTCGGAGACCACCGCGCTCTGTCGGACCTCCTCGGCGATGCGCGCGCGGGCCTCGAGAAGGCGCGGATCTCGATTCCCGGGAAGGTGTTGCCTGTCTTCGTTCCACCTTGGAACCGTGTTTCCCCTGCTCTCGTCTCCCAGCTCCGCAGGGCAGGATACTGGGGTCTCTCGGCCTTCCGGGATCGCACGACCGCCGGCCGGGCATCTGGCCTCCTCCAGGTCAATGCTCACCTCGACCCGATTGCCTGGCATCGCGGCCGAGGCCTCGACGATCCGGCCTGCCTCGTCCGGCAATTGTCCGACTGCGTCGAGCGTCGTCTCACCGGAACGACCGATCCCCGGGAACCGATCGGGTTACTGACGCATCATCTCGTGCAAGATGGAGCAACTTGGGACTTTTGCGAGAAACTCCTCGGTTACCTGAAGGAACGGGCCGTTCCGTTCGCCGGTGCGGCTTCCCTGTTCACGCGTGAACCGCCATCCTCCGGAGAGCGCGACCGATGACGATTGAACCGAAGGATCGTATCATGGCGCCGGCACCCGAGCGGCTCGGAAGTGGCCCGGGGGAGAAAGCGAAAGCCCCTTTGCTGTCGGTACGGCAACTGGTTGTCGATTTTCGGACGGACGCGGGCGATCTCCGCGCAGTCGACGGTCTGTCGCTCGATATTCCGGCCGGCCGTACCGTTGCGGTCGTGGGCGAATCCGGCTCCGGAAAGTCGGTCACTGCGCAGGCGATCATGCGCATTCTCCCGAAGGCGGCTCACATCGGCGGCGGCTCGATCGTTTTTCGGGATCCTGCGGGCCGTTATCCGCCCGTCGACATCGCCGGCCTCAAAGCGGACGGCGAGGAGATGCGTGCGCTTCGCGGCGGGCGCCTGGCGATGATCTTCCAAGAGCCGATGACGTCGCTGTCGCCCCTCCACACGATTGGCGACCAGGTTTCCGAAGCCCTCCGAATTCATGCGGACGTGACCCAGGCCGAAGCGAAGAAGCGGGCAGTAGAAGTTTTTGCACGAGTCGGCTTCCCGAACCCGAAACGAGCCTTTCATACCTATCCGTTCGAGTTGTCCGGCGGCCTTCGTCAGAGGGCCATGATCGCGATGGGCCTGATCACCCACCCCGCCCTGCTCATCGCGGACGAGCCCACGACGGCGCTCGACGTGACGACTCAGGCGCAGATCCTCGACCTCATCAAGGAATTGCAAGCCGATACGGGCATGTCGGTACTGTTGATCACCCATGATCTCGGCGTTGTCGCCAATGTCGCCGACGAGGTGGTGGTCATGTATCGCGGCCGGGTGATGGAGGCCGGCAGCCGCGAGGAGATCTTCAGGAATCCGCAGCATCCCTATCTAAGGGCCTTGATGCGGGCCGTTCCACGCTTCGACATGAAGCCGGATGAGCGCCTGGTGCCGATCCGCGAGATTCGCTCCGCTGCTCTGGCGCGCGCGGATGCGCCGCCCCGCAACGAGCCGGCTCGGCTCATTCTCAAGGCGGAGAACCTCCGCAAGACCTATACCTTGAGGACAGGCTGGTTCTCGGGCCGGGTGAGGACCATCGACGCGGTGAAAGGGGTCAACCTGACGCTCCGCGCCGGAACGACATTGGGGCTCGTTGGCGAGTCCGGCTGCGGCAAGACCACCGTCTCGAAGATCATCATGCGCGCGATCACACCCGATCAGGGACGCGTATTGTTCGATGACGGCACAGGGCCGCAAAACGTCCATGAACTGTCCGGAGAAGCCCTGACGCGCTACCGAAGGTCGGTGCAGTTCGTCTTCCAGGATCCATTCTCGTCTCTGAACCCACGGATGACGGTGTATGAGATCCTCACCGAGCCGCTGAAGATCCACCAGGTCGGCAGTCCGGACGAGCGCTATCACCGGGCCAAGCAACTCCTCGACATGGTGGGATTGGATCAGCGCGCGTTGCGCCGCTATCCTCACTCGTTCTCCGGGGGCCAGAGGCAGCGACTCGGCATTGCCCGAGCCCTCGCCCTGGAGCCTCGCGCGCTGCTCTGCGATGAGCCCGTCTCGGCCCTCGACGTTTCTGTACAGGCACAAATCCTCAATCTTCTGAAGGATCTCCAGTCGGCGCTTGGTCTGTCGTACCTGTTCGTGTCCCACAATCTCGCCGTCGTCGATTACATCGCCGACACGATCGCCGTCATGTGCAGGGGCTACATCGTCGAGGAAGCACCGAAATCCCTGCTGTTCCGAAACCCGGCACATCCTTACACGCAGGCCCTTCTCGCAGCCGTTCCCGACCCGGATATCGACCGCCCCCTCGACTTCGCGAAGCTGCGCACGGGCCGTTTCTCCAACCCGGCTGATTGGCCGGAGCCCTACAGGCTCCTAGGAGGCGAGGCAGGGACCATGGTCGAGATCGAGCAGGGTCACTTCGTTCGCACTGCGCCATCCGCAATCCTGGAGGCAGCCTGATGCGCAAGCCTGTCGCCTACCGGGCAGCCCCTCTGGCGTTGCTGCTGGGCGCGCTCTCGTTCTACCCGGCGCGCGCCGAACCGCCTGCTGAACCACCACTTCTGGCCGAGCGGGTCGCAAAGGGCGAGTTGCCGCCTACGGCGCTGCGAATCCCGAAAGCACCTCTGATCGTGGATCTTGCCGCCAGGGGTGAACAGATCGGGCGGCAGGGCGGAGAGGCCGTCACCCTGATCTCGCGGGCGCGCGACATCCGTTACCTGTCGACTACCTCCTATACCCGTCTCGTCGGCTACAACGAAAGACTGGAGCTCAAGCCGGATCTGCTCGAGAGCGTCGAGGTGGAAGAAAACAGGATCTTCACCTTCCACCTTCGACCCGGTCATCGCTGGTCCGATGGCCACCCGTTCACCGCCGAGGCGTTCCGTTACTTCTGGGAAGACGTAGCGCTGAATCCGGAGCTTTCACCGGCGGGTGTGCCGGAGTTCATGATCGTCGACGGAAAGCGACCACGCTTCGAAGTGCTCGACGATCTCACGGTCCGCTATAGCTGGGACAAGCCCAATCCCCGATTTCTGCCACAGCTCGCGGCACCGATCGACCCGGCGATCTACAGGCCGGCGCATTATCTCAAGAAGTTCCACGCAAAATACGCGAACGTAGAGGAACTCAACGAGGCAGCGAGAAAGCAGAAGCTCAAGTCGTGGGCTGCGCTGCATAGCCGGCTCGACGACATGAAGGAGCAGACGAATCCGGATCTGCCGACGCTGATGCCCTGGCGTGTCATGAATGCGGCGCCGGCCTCCCGGTTCATCTTCGAGCGCAACCCCTATTATCACCGTGTCGACACAGCCGGTCAGCAAATGCCCTATATCGACCGAGTTATCATAGACGTAGCGTCGGGAGGCCTTCTGGCTGCGAAGGCCAATGCCGGCGAGGTTGATCTCCTATACCGCGGACTGAACATGTCCGACGTGCCGATCCTGAAGGAGGGCGAGAAGGCGCAAGGTTATCGCACCCTGCTCTGGCCATACGCCCGCGGGTCGGAACTCGCGCTCTATCCCAATCTCAACACGATCGATCCGGTCTGGCGTGCCCTGAACCGTGACGTTCGCTTCAGACGCGCGCTCTCCTACGGAATCGATCGCCATACCCTCAACAACGCTCTCCTGTTCGGGCTCGGAACGGAAGGCAACGACACCGTCGTTGCGGAGAGCCCGCTGTTCTCGCCCGAATTCAGGACGCTGCACGCGACGTACGATCCCGCCAAGGCATCGCGCCTGCTCGACGAGATCGGGTTGACCAAGCGGGATTCCACAGGGATCCGGCTTCTGCCCGATGGCCGCCAGCTCGAAATCATCGTGGAGACGGATGGCGAGAGCAGCATGCTCGTCGACGGGCTCACTCTGATCAGTGAATTCTGGCGCGAGATTGGGGTGAAGCTCTTCATCAAGCCACAGGACCGCACCGTCCTGCGCAATCGCGCCTTTGCCGGACTGACCGTCATGGTCGCGGCTCAGGGGCTCGACAATGCAGTCCCCACGCCGATCATGCCGCCGACCGAGCTCGCTCCCATGCGCCAGGACAATTATGCCTGGCCGAAATGGGGGCAGTTCTTCGAGACGAAAGGAAAGAACGGCGAGGAGGTCGACCTACCTGAGGCCAAAGCCCTGCTCGAGAGCTACGAGGCCTGGATGACGACGAGCGACCGCGAGGTTCAGGCCCAGGCCTGGCGGGCCATGCTCGCCAATCATGCCGAGAACCAGTGGGCGATCGGCACGGTCGCCGGCGCCCTTCAGCCGATCGTGCTTCGGAACGGCCTTCGGAATCTGCCGGAACGGGCCCTCTACAGCTGGGAACCCACGGCCATGATCGGGATCTACCGCGTGGACGAAGTCTTCTGGGATCGGGCCCCTACGAAGGAAGCGCGACTGCCATGATCCTGTTCCTCCTTCGCCGCTTCGCGACGATGGCCGTCACTCTTCTGATCATCTCGGCCCTCGTCTTCTTCATCATCAAGTTGCCGCCCGGCGACTTTCTGAGCAACCAGATCGCGGAACTGCGGGCACAGGGAGAGGCCTCGTCCGCCGCCAAGGCGGAGTTCCTCATCAAGCAATACGGCCTCGATCGACCGCCCTGGGAGCAGTATCTCGTGTGGCTCGGCGTGTGGCCCGGACCCGCCGGCTTTTCGGGACTTCTGCAGGGAAATTGGGGCTGGTCGTTCGAGTTCGACAGGCCGGTCGGCGAGGTGGTGGGTGACGCGCTCTGGCTGACGATCCTCGTCAACCTGGCAGTCGTCATCTTCATCCATGTGGTCGCGATCCCGATCGCGATCTACTCCGCCACGAGGCAATATTCGATCGGAGACTATATCGCGACCTTCATCGGCTATATCGGCCTTGCGATACCGAGCTTTCTCCTCGCACTCATCCTTCTCTTCTATTCCAATCGCTGGTTCGATATCTCGATCGGCGGTTTGTACGATCCGAAATACGCTGGGCAGCCTTGGAACTGGGACAAGATTCGGTCGCTTCTCTCCCACCTGATCGTTCCGACGATCGTGATCGGCCTCAGTGGGACGGCGGCAATGATCCGGAGAATGCGAGCCAATCTCCTCGATGAGCTCGGAAAGCAATACTATGTGACAGCGAAAGCGAAGGGGCTGCCGCATTACCAGGCGCTGCTGAAATACCCGTTCCGGATGTCACTGAATCCCTTCATCGCGGATATCGGCAATCTCCTCCCGCACCTCGTTTCCGGCTCGGTCCTCGTTTCCCTCGTGCTGAGCCTCCCGACGGTTGGTCCGATCCTGCTCTCCGCTTTGAAGAGCCAGGATCAGTTCCTGGCCGGGTTCATTCTGATGTTCGTCGCCATGCTCACCGTCCTCGGGATGCTGGTTTCGGACCTGCTCCTCGCGTGGCTCGATCCGCGCATCCGGATGGGCGGCGGTCGATGAACGAGGCGGCGAATCTCGGATACCACTACGTCGACAAGCGCCCGTTCGACCCGGGCGCGACAGAACCGTCCGGCGTCGAGAGCGAGCAATTCTACCGCGCCTCGTCATGGCGACTGATGTGGTGGAAGTTCCGTCGTCACCGCGTTGCGGTGTTCTCGGCTTTCGTGCTCCTTGCCTTCTACATTTTGGTGCCGTTCGTCGAGGTCGTTGCACCTTACAATCAGACGAAACGGCACGGCGATTTCCTTTATGCGCCGCCACAACCCGTACACCTGTTCCACGAGGGCAACTTCGTCGGCCCGTTCGTCTATTCCTACCGGTTCACCTTCAACATGGAGACGTTCCGGCGCGACTACACGGTCGACAGATCCCAGCCCCAAAAGATCAGGTTTCTCTGTCGGGGAGACTCATACGAGTTCTGGGGCCTGTTCAGGGCCGACGTCCACCTCGCCTGCCCGCCCGAGAACGGCACAATGTTTCTCCTCGGAACTGACCGCCTCGGCCGGGATATGCTGTCGCGCATCATCTACGGAGCCCGAATCTCGCTGACCATTGGGCTCATGGGCATCGCCGTGTCCTTCACGCTCGGCCTCCTTTTCGGCGGCCTCGCAGGCTATCTCGGAGGCTGGGTCGATCACATCATCCAGCGGGTCATCGAGATTCTCCGCTCGCTTCCGGAATTACCGCTCTGGCTGGCATTGTCCGCGGCCCTGCCCGCCAACTGGAGTCCGGTCCTCGTCTTCTTCGGGATTACGATCATTCTCGGCCTGCTGGACTGGCCCGGCCTCGCGCGAGCCGTCCGTTCGAAGCTCCTGGCGCTCCGCGAGGAGGATTTCGTCAAGGCGGCAGAGCTGATGGGTGCATCGAAGGCGCGGATCATTTCGCGACATCTCATCCCGAACTTCATGAGCCACCTGATCGCATCCGCGACCCTGTCGATCCCGTCGATGATCCTCGGTGAGACGGCACTCTCGTTCCTGGGCCTCGGACTCCGGCCGCCCGTCACGAGCTGGGGGGTCCTCCTCAACGAGGCGCAGAATCTCGCTGCGCTGCAGCTTCACCCCTGGCTCTTGTTTCCAATCGTCCCCGTGTTCACCGTCGTTCTCGCCTTCAACTTCATGGGCGACGGCCTCAGAGATGCGGCCGACCCATACCACTGACCCGACATTTTCGTTATGTCAGAGTTCTCGTCGGGAAGGATATCCGTGACCGAGTTCGATCTTCTCATCGTGGGTGGCGGCATCAATGGAACCGGCATCGCGCGCGATGCCGCAGGGCGCGGATTGTCGGTGCTTCTCTGCGAGCAGGGCGATCTTGCAGAGCATACCTCGTCGGCGAGCACGAAGCTCATTCACGGAGGATTGCGATATCTCGAGCATTATGAATTCAGGCTGGTGCGCGAGGCCCTTTTCGAGCGGGAGCGCCTCCTCGCCTCGGCGCCCCACATCATCTGGCCCTTGCGCTTCATCCTCCCGCACGAACGTGGTGTCCGACCCGCCTGGCTCGTGCGCCTTGGCCTGCTCCTGTACGATCATCTCGCACCGCGGAAAAGATTACCCGGAACCAAGACGATCCACCTGACGCGCCACCCCGCTGGACAGGCATTGAAGCCCGGGTTCAATGTCGCTTTCGTGTATTCCGATTGCTGGGTCGAGGACAGCCGCCTCGTAGCGCTCAACGCGCTCGATGCGGTCGAGCGCGGTGCAAGGATCCGCGTCGGCACGGAATTCGTCGGTGCCCGACGTTCCAGCGACGGATGGACGGCAACCCTTCAGGATTCGGAAACAGGCCACACGGAAACTATCCAGGCCCGTGTTCTCGTCAATGCCGCTGGGCCGTGGGTCGCCGACGTGCTAAACGTCCGACTCGGGCTCAAGACGCGCAAGTCAGTCCGGCTCGTCAAGGGAAGCCATATCGTGGTGCCGCGTCTCTTCGAGGGCGACCACGCGTTCATCCTTCAGAATCGCGACAAGCGCATCGTCTTCGCCATCCCCTACGAGCGGAGCTTCACGCTCGTCGGAACCACGGACATCCCCGTCGGACATACACCCGGAAAGGCGGAGATCAGCCAGGACGAGATCACGTACCTCTGCAACGTCGTGAACCATGTTTTCCGCCGCGAGATCACGCCCGCAGAGGTGGTGTGGACCTATTCGGGCGTGCGTCCCCTTTTCGACGATGGTTCACCGAACGCTTCGGCCGTCACGCGCGACTACGTGTTCGATCTCGATACTGGTCCGGGGCAGCCGCCCGTCTTGTCGATCTTCGGCGGCAAGATCACGACGTTCCGCAAGCTTGCGGAACATGCGCTCGAGGAGGTGCGGCCATTCCTGCCCCATATGGGCAAAGGCTGGACCGAGCACGCGACATTGCCGGGCGGAGACATGCCGGATTCGGATTCCGAGCTGTTTCTTGCAGATCTCGCGCGACGTCGCGGCTTTCTGCCGGGCCGCCTTGCGAGGCGCTTGGCCCGCGCCTACGGCACTCGGGTCGAAGAGATCCTTGGCGGCGCGACAAGTCTCGAGGACCTCGGGGAGGATTTCGGAGGCGGGCTGACAACCGCCGAAGTCGATTACCTCGTCCGCCGCGAATTTGCCCGGAGTGCCGAGGATATCCTCTGGCGGCGCTCGAAGCTGGGACTTCACGTTCCGCCAGGGACCGCAGACCGGATCGACCGTCACCTGGCCAATGCGCGACGCCGGATCGAGACCGCAACATAGACATTCGAATTCAGGGGGGAATCATGGGAACCTATATCGGTGCGATCGATCAGGGCACCACGAGTACCCGTTTCATCGTGTTCGATCATGGTGGCTCGATCGTTGCCGTCGACCAGCGGGAACACGAGCAGATCTACCCGAAGGCCGGATATGTCGAGCATGATTCCCTTGAGATCTGGCGCAACACGCAGGCCGTCGTGGAGGGCGCTCTACAACGAGGTGGCATCGCGCGCGCCGAGTTGAGCGCGGTCGGTATCACGAACCAACGTGAAACGACGCTCCTCTGGGACCGTCGAACCGGGGAGCCGCTGCACAATGCGATCGTCTGGCAGGATACCCGCGTCGACGATCTCGTCGAGGAATTTGCCCGTGACGGTGGCGTGGATCGCTTGCGCGAACGGACCGGGCTGCCGCTCACGAGCTACTTCTCCGGACTGAAGCTCCGCTGGCTACTGGATCACGTCCCGGAGGCGAGGGCAAAGGCAGCCGCCGGAGATGCCCTGTTCGGGACGGTCGATGCGTGGCTCGTCTGGAACATGACCGGCGGCCCGAACGGCGGGCGTCACCTGACGGATGTCACCAATGCCAGCCGTACACAGCTCATGGACATCAGGACCCTGCAATGGGACGAGGGGATCCTCGACCTGTTCGGAATCCCGCGCGCCTGCCTGCCTGAAATCGTCTCGTCGAGCGAAGTCTATGGTGAGGCGACCGGAGTTCTCGAGGGTGTCCGGATCGCGGGCATCCTCGGTGACCAGCAGGCCGCGCTTGTAGGCCAGGCATGCTTCCAGACCGGCGAAGCAAAGAACACTTACGGGACCGGCTGCTTCATGCTGATGAATACCGGCACGGTGCCCTACCCCTCGACCTGCGGGCTCCTGACCACGGTCGGATATCGCTTCGGCTCCCAGGATACGGTCTATGCCCTCGAGGGATCGATCGCGATTGCCGGAGCGCTCGTACAGTGGCTGCGGGACAATCTGGGACTGATCGCCACGAGCGCTGAGATCGAAGCCCTTGCCCGCGCGGTCCCGGACAGCGGCGGCGTTACCATCGTGCCGGCCTTTTCTGGACTCTACGCTCCCCGCTGGAACGCCGACGCCCGTGGCTTGGTCGGGGGCCTTACGCGATTCGTGAACAAGGGCCATATCGCACGAGCCGCACTCGAGGCGACGGCGTTCCAGACCCGTGAAGTCCTCGATGCCATGACGAAGGACACGGGCATCGCGGTGAAGGAGCTTCGCACCGATGGCGGCATGGTCGTCAACAACCTCCTGATGCAGTTCCAGGCCGATATCCTCGACGTTCCGGTCGTGCGCCCGAAAGTGATCGAGACGACCGCTCTCGGCGCGGCCTACGCGGCCGGTCTCGCGGTCGGCTTCTGGCGAAATCAGGACGAACTCGTCCGTAACTGGGTCGCGGATCGTCGTTGGCATCCGCAGATCGAAGCCGCCGAACGCGAACAAAGATTCCGCGACTGGAACCGCGCAGTCGAGCGCTCTCTCGATTGGGCGTGATGGGCTCTTCAACAGTTCGAAACATCGGCGCTGCCACCGTCAACCGCCGCCCTCCGGGCGTCGGCCTCTCCCGTCAAAGGAGAGGTGAAGCGGCGCGGCCTGCATATTACCTCTCCCCTGGCGGGAGAGGTCGATGCCTGAAAGGCGGCGGGTGAGTGGGGAGACTCTGCACTATATTATGGAGCGCTCATTCACCTCACGCCGCGTCGAGCGCGCGCCTGATCGCCTCCGCGTTGCGCGCGAGCAGCTCGGGATCCGCCATCTCACCCGTATGCGGCTTCAGCGGTTCGCCACGGAAGCGCGGAATCACATGGACGTGGAGGTGGAATACGACCTGTCCGCCTGCCTCCTCGTTGAACTGCTGAACCGTGATGCCGTCAGCATCGAAAGCCTTTCGGGCCGCCTTGGCGATGATCTGCACGGCCTTCGACACCTCTGCGAGGTCCTCCGGCTGAACGTCGAAAATGTTCCGCGACGGCGCTTTCGGGAGGACGAGGCAATGCCCATTCGCCCGAGGCATGATGTCCATGAAAGCCAGGATTGCGTCCGTCTCGTAGATCTTGTGGCACGGGAGTTCGCCGCGGATTATCCGAGCGAAGATGTTGTTCGGATCGTACGACATGGCGGCTCCTACTCTGTGTGGGCAACAGTAGCGCTGCGAGAATCGGGTACGACGGCCGTCGCCTCGACCTCCAGCAAGGCTGCTTTTTCGACCAGCCGGACGACCTGCACAAGAGCCATCGCGGGAAAATGCGTGCCGAGCACGTCGCGGTAAATCCGCCCGAGTTCGCGCAGGTTCGCGAGATATGTCTCCATGTCGACGACGTACCATGTGAGACGGACGAGGTGGCGCGGCTCGGCGCCCCCGCTCGCAAGGATCGCACGAATGTTCTCGAGAGTCCGGCGCGTCTGGGCGAGAAATCCTTCCGGGAAGGTCCCCGTCTCGTCCCAGCCCACGACGCCGCCGGTGACGACGAGGCGGCCCTCCGCCGTCATGCCGTTGGCGTATCCCTTTGGAACCGGCCAACCGGATGGTTGCAGCGCACGCGGGCCCCAGCGCGGCAGATCGCCGGGTTCATCTGCTTCGTGAAAATTCACTACCCTACTCCGCTGCCGCGGCGTTTGCTGCAGCAGCCTGCTCGAGCGCGATGCGCCGGAGCTCGAAGCGCTGGAGCTTGCCCGTCGGGGTCCGTGGAAGCGCGTCGACGAAGTCGATCACGCGTGGATATTTGTATGGGGCGATCTCGGCCTTGACGTGCTCCTGTATGGCCTTGACGAGGTCGCCGCCGGGGCTGTGGCCGGCCTGCAGCACGACATACGCCTTCACGATCATCCCGCGTTCGGAATCCGGCACACCGACCACGCCGCATTCCGCAACTGCCTCGTGCGTGAGGAGAGCGGCCTCGACTTCGGGGCCGGCGATGTTGTAGCCGGACGAAACGATCATGTCGTCGGATCGGGCCTGATACCAGAAGTAGCCGTCCTCATCCATGATGTAGGTGTCGCCCGTGACGTTCCAGCCGTTCTCGACGTAGCGTCGTTGCCGTTCGTCATTGAGATAGCGACAGCCCGTCGGCCCGCGAACCACGAGGCGTCCGATCGCTCCCGGAGGCAACTCGCGCCCCGTCTCGTCGATGATCTTGGCCTCGTAGCCGGGAACGGGCTTTCCCGTTGCTCCGAGCCGAATGTCTTCCTCGCGGGCGGCGATGAAAATGTGGAGCATCTCCGTCGCACCGATGCCGTCCATGAGCCTCAATCCCGTCGCCTGAAAGAACGCATCGAACGTTGCTTTCGGAAGCGTCTCACCAGCGGACACGCACTTGCGCAGGGACGAAACATCGTGATCTTGCAATTTCGTCAGCATTGCTCGGTAGGCGGTTGGCGCCGTGAAGCAGACGCTCGCGCGGTAACGTGCAATGGCCGCGAGAAGATCGTCGGGTGCTCCCTTCTCGAGAAGGACGGCCGAGGCGCCGATCCTCATCGGGAACAGCACGATTCCCCCGAGCCCGAACGTGAAGGCAAGCGGCGGAGACCCGATGAACCGATCCTCCGGCCGTGCCCTCAGGACGTGGTGAGAGTAGGAGTCGCAGATCGCGAGGAGGTCCCGATGAAAGTGGACCGTGCCCTTTGGCTCGCCCGTGGTGCCCGACGTGAAGGCAATCAGGCAGGCATCGCCGGCCGCCGTATCGACGGCGGGAAACGGGCCGGACACTTGCGACATCAGGCCCTCGAGGTCGCCACCCTGTCCGGAGCCCCAAGCGACGACGCCCTTCAACTCGGGCGCTAAGGAAACAGCCCGCTCGAGTTCCTCGAGAAGACGGTGATCGCAGAGGGCCAGTCCGATTCTGGCTTTCCGGACGAGTTGAGCGAGTTCCTTCGCGCGGAGAAGCGGCATGGTAGCGACCACGATCCCCCCCGCCTTGAGGACGGCAAGGTAGGTCGCGACCAGCATCGCGTTGTTCGCCGATCGCAGCAGAACCCGCCCACCCGTCACCAGCCCGAGTTGGTTTACGAGGACATGGCAGATCCGGTCGACCCGCTCCTGGAGTTCCCGATAGCTGAGTGTCTCCTGTGGTGTCACGAGACAGGGCTCGTCCCCCCTTCCCTCCTCGACCCAGCGGTCGAGAAAAGCCGAGACGCAGTTCAATCGCTCGGGGTATTGCAGTTCGGGCAGGGAAAAGATGAACTGTGGCCACTGCTCTTTCGGAGGCAGGTTGTCACGAACGAAGGTATCGACATGGGCCGTGCGAGCCATGGTCCCGATCTCCCTCATTTGGCCGGCAGCGATTTGGAACCGACCTCGACATTCTTCAGAAGGTCGCGGGCGATCACGATCTTCTGGACCTCCGTCGCTCCCTCATAGATCCGGAGCGCCCTGATCTCTCGGTAGAGTTCCTCGACCTTGACCCCGCGCATGACGCCGAGGCCTCCGAAGATCTGGACGGCGCGGTCGATGACCCGCTGCGCACTTTCGGTGGCGAACATTTTCGCCATGGCGGCTTCGCGTGTGATCCGTTGAGCGCCGCCATCCTTCGTCCAGGCGGCGCGATAGACCAGCAGGGCTGCTGCATCGATCTCGGTCGCCATCTCCGCAAGCGATGATTGCGTCATCTGCAGGTCGCCGAGCGGAGCGCCGAAGAGATGCCGCGAGGCTGCATGGGTCACGGCCTCATCAAGGGCGCGCCGCGCGAATCCGAGGGCAGCCGCACCCACCGTGGATCGAAAGACATCCAGGGTCGCCATGGCGACCCTGAAGCCTTCTCCCGGCCCGCCGATTCGCTGCGTGAGTGGAATCCGGCAGCTTTCGAATTGCAGGGTCGCAAGGGGATGAGGTGCAATCACCTCGATCCGCTCTGTGACAGTCAGTCCCGGGCTGTCGGCATCCACAAGGAAGGCCGATAGCCCTCGCGCCCCGGGCGCCTCACCAGAGCGAGCGAACACGACATAGTGGTCCGCGATACCGCCGTTTGAGATCCAAGTCTTCGTCCCGTCGAGACGCACATGAGCGGCCCCGTCCGGCGTCGCCATCGTGGCGATTGCCGCAACGTCCGACCCTGCCTCTGGTTCGGAGAGCGCGAAAGCTGCAATCCTTGTGCCCGCCACCACGCCGGGCAGGTAATGCTGCTTCAATTCGTCGGACCCGAACAGGGTCACCGAGCCGGTGCCGAGGCCCTGCATCGCGAACGCGAAGTCGGCAAGTCCTTCCTCGCGCGCGAGGATCTCCCGTGCGAGGCAAAGCGTGCGAACATCGAATCCCGGACGAAGCCCGCCATAGGCGGCAGGCACGGTCGCCTTCAGCCAGCCCACTCGACCAAGCTCCCGAACGAGGCGCCGGCAGGCACTGTCGACATCTGCATGGTCGACGAGACCGGGAACGCTTTCAGCGGTCCATCGTGCAAGCGCCTCGGCGAATTCTCGATGTTCGGCATCGAAGAAAGGCCAGGCCAGCAGGCCTCCATCCGTCCCGGGATGGCGTGCCGCGCGCGCAATTGGCCCGTTCGCCATCTCAGTCGCCCTCGAACACGGGCTTCTCCTTTGCGGCGAAGGCCCGGTAGGCGCGCGCGAAATCCTCGGTCGTCATGCACAGGGCCTGGGCCACGGCCTCGGCCTCGATCGCCTCCTCGACGGACATCGCCCATTCCATGGCGAGCATCCGCTTCGTCATGGTATTCGCATAGGTCGGCCCGGAAGCGATCGTTTCGGCGAGCATTCGGGCTTCCGCAAGAACCTCCCCTTCTACGATGCAGCTGAAGAAGCCCCAGCGTTCGCCCTCCTGCGCGCTCATGAATCGGCCCGTGTAGAGAAGCTCCGAAGCACGGCCCTGGCCGATGATGCGGGGCAGGATCGCGCAGGCGCCCATATCGCATCCTGCCAGCCCCACCTTGTTGAAGAGGAAAGCCACGCGAGCATCGGGTGATGCCAGGCGGAGGTCGGAGGCCATCGCGATGATCGCGCCGGCGCCGGCGCAGACTCCCTCCACGGCGGCGATGATCGGCTGCGGCGCCGCGCGCATTGCCTTCACGAGTTCGCCCGTCATGCGAGTGAACGCGGTCAAGTCGCGCGTGTTCATCTCGACGAGGGGCCCGATGATCTCGAACACATCGCCGCCCGACGAGAAGTTCCCGCCGGCTCCGGTAGTGACGACGGCCTTCACCTCGTCGTCCTTCGCCAGGGCCTGAAAAAAGTCCGCGAGCTCGCGATAGCTCTCGAAGGTGAGCGGGTTCTTCCTCTCGGGACGATTGAGCGTGATGGTCGCAACGGCGCCCGCCACCGAAAGGCTGAAATGGGACGGAACGTACTCTGATACCGGGAGCGTGATGCCGTTTGCGGCTCTCGTCATCCACTTATTCTCCCTGCGGCGCGGCGCGCCGACCCCTTGGTTTTTCCGAGCAGCAGCATGAGATCGTCCCGTTCGAGCCGGGACAGGTCGGCAAACATGGCGGCGATCCAGGATTCGTGCTCGGTGGCCATCGCCCGGAACTCGCTCCGGCCGAGATCCGTGAGCCTGATCACTTGGGCGCGGCGGTCGACCTCCGACGTCCGGCGATCGAGATGTCCGGACGACACGAGACGATCCACCAGACCCGTCAGGTTGCCGTTCGACACCATCATGCGTCGTGAGAGGTCCGACAGGGTCATTCCCTGCGGTGCCCGGTCCAACTGCGCCATCAAGTCGAACCGAGGCAGGGTCACGTCGAAGCGCTCACGCAACCGCCGACGCACCTCGCTCTCAATGAGGGATGTGCAGGTGAGGAGCCTCAGCCAGAGGCGCAACTCGTCCCGATGATGATCCGGCTGTTCGACCGCCTTGGTCTCCGCATCGAGAGGGATGGCGCGCTCGTTCACGTCAGATCTCTCCCCCGGCGATCGCGATTGCCTGGCCCGTCACCGACCGCGCACCCATGCCGCATAGCCACAGTACGGCATCCGCGATCTCGGGAGGGTCGATCAGTCGCTTCTGGGGATTTCCGCTGACGAGTTCCTGGAGGATATCGTCTCGGCTCCGCCCTGTCTTCGCAGCGATGCGCTCGGTGCTCTCGGCAACGAGATCGGTATCGGTGTAGCCGGGGCAGACTGCATTCACGGTGACTCCTGTCATGGCGCACTCCACTGCGAGAGAGCGCACTAGGCCGATCACTGCGTGTTTTGCCATGCAGTATGCCGATACGTAGGGATAACCCTTCAGACCGGCGGTCGAGGCGATCGTGATGATCCGCCCGAAGCCTGCTTCGATCATCGACGGCAGAACGGCATGGATGCTATGCACCACGCCGAACAGATTGACGTCGAGCATCCGCTGGATCAGAGCGGGATTGGTGCGACCGAACGGGGCAGAGGACGCTTGGCCGGCATTCGCGATGAGGAGATCGACCGGCCCCGACTGTGCCACCGCATCTTCGATGACCTTCCGGAAGGTGTCGGGCTCGGTCACGTCCGCCACAAAGCCGGCATGGGCTTCCCGGGCGCCGATTACCGCGTCGATGGCAACGGGATCCCGGCCCAGGATCGTGACGATCGCGCCTGCTCCGGCGAGCCGTGCCGCAATCGCTCGGCCGATCCCTCGCGAGCCGCCGGTTACGAGTGCGTGCCGGCCGTCGACACCGAACGTCATCCGTGCGCCCTCTCTCGGGAAGTTTTCCCTTGTCCGCGCTTCACGGCATATTTTAAGCTTCAAACAATTTCTGGCAATCCGGATTTGGCGGTTGCGCGAAGGGGCTGGCTTGGAGCCGAAATCCGGGCCACGATGCCGTCCGGATCCGGAACGGGCGGCCTTTTGCAACGGCCGGATCGAACCAGGGCAGGCGCAGGTCAACTGCGCAGGGATCAGCCAAATGGGGAGCATCGTAATGCGTGTGACACTCGGGACTGCAGCACTGACGGCGCTGCTCGGCCTCACCTCGGCGGCGCAAGCTCAGGAGAAGCTGAAGATCGGCCTCCTCCTCACGTTGTCCGGACCTTCGGCCGTCCTCGGCCAACAGGCGCGTGACGGATTCAACCTCGCCGTGAAGGATCTGGGCGGGAAGCTCGGGGGACGCGAGATCGATGTCCTCGTCGTGGATGACGAGTTGAAGCCGGATGTCGCCGTCACGAAGGCGAAGGGCCTCGTCGAACGGGATCACGTCGACTTCGTGGTCGGTCCGATTTTCTCGAACGTCGCAGTCGCGGCCCACAAGCCCATCGTCGACTCCAACACGTTCTTCATCAGCCCGAATGCCGGTCCTTCCAACCTTGCCGGCCGCAACTGCAGCCCGTTCTTCTTCGCGACCTCCTATCAGAACGACCAGAACCACGAGGTTCTCGGAAAGGTCGCTCAGGATCGCGGCTACAAGCGCGTCTACCTGCTCGCGCCGAACTATCAGGCCGGCAAGGATGCGCTGGCCGGCTTCAAGCGGCACTACAAAGGTGAGATCGTCGAGGAATCCTATACGCCTCTCAACACGCTCGACTTCCAGGCGGAGCTCGCCAAGATCGCCGCGTTGAGCCCCGATGCGATCTTCACCTTCATGCCGGGCGGCATGGGCGTGAATCTCGTCAAGCAGTATCGCGCGGCCGGCCTTGCCGATCGCATCCCGTTCCTGTCTGCCTTCACGGTCGATGAATCGACCTTGCCCGCCCAGCAGGATGCAGCCATCGGAATGTTCGGCGGATCCAACTGGGCCCCCAACCTCGATACGCCGCAAAACAAGAAGTTCGTCGAGAGCTACGAGGCGGCCTATAGCTCGGTCCCGGGCTCTTATGCCATGCACGCCTACGACACCGCTCTCCTGATCGACAGCGCCGTTCGCACGACCGGAGGGAAGACCGATGACAAGGACGCCCTGCGCGACGCCATTCGCAAGGCGGACTTCAAATCGCTGCGGGGAGATTTCAAGTTCGGCGCCAATGGCTTCCCGATCCAGGACTTCTATCTCGTGAAGGCGGCCAAGCGGCCGGATGGGAAGTTCCAGACGGAGATCGTCGAGAAGGTCTTCGACGACTATACCGACACCTATGCGAAAGAGTGCAAGGCGACCCAGTGACGGTGAAAGCGCGGGGCCGGCATAAAGCCGGCCCCGCCTAGCTGTTCTTCGACAGCCTCGAACAGACCTTCAGACCGTACCGGGATGATCGCGACTCTTCTCCTCGTCCAGACCTTGAACGGTCTGCAGTTCGGGCTCATCCTGTTCCTGATCGCGGCAGGCCTGACCCTCGTCTTCGGGGTCATGGATTTCATCAATCTCGCGCACGGCGTCCAGTATATGGTGGGCGCGTATCTCGCGGCCGCATTTACCGCCTGGACCGGGAATTTCGGCTGGGGTCTCCTCCTCGCCCTCCCCTGCGCCCTCGTCTTCGGGCTGCTCCTCGAGGTGCTGATCTTCCGCCACCTCTACGACCGCGATCATCTCGATCAGGTTCTCGCCACGTTCGGGGTCATCCTGTTTCTCGATCAGGCCGTAAGATTCATCTGGGGCTCCGCCCCCCTGAATGTTCCCGTCCCCGACCTCCTGTCCGGCTCGGTCGAGATCGCGAGCGGCCTCCTCTACCCGATCTACCGCCTCGCGATCATCGCGGCGGGCCTCGGGGTCGCAGCCCTTTTGTACGTCGTCGTGCATCACACGAGGCTCGGTATGCTCGTACGGGCGGGCGCCTCGAACGCGCCAATGGTGTCGGCGCTCGGCGTCGACATTCACCGTCTCTTCATGGTGGTTTTCGGGTTTGGCGCGATGCTGGCCGGGTTCGCCGGCGCCATGGTGGCGCCGATCCTCTCCGTAGAACCTGGCATGGGAGACAACATTCTCATCCTGGCCTTCGTGGTGATCGTCATCGGCGGGATCGGATCGATTCGTGGCGCCTTCATTGCGGCGCTCCTGATCGGCATCGTGGATACGGTCGGGCGCACTTTTGCACCGAACCTCCTGCGCCTACTACTGGATCCATCCACCGCCAGCCAGACGGGGCGGGCCATCGCGCCGATGCTTATCTATATCCTGATGGCCGCTGTGCTGTTCTTCCGACCGGCCGGCCTGTTCCCGGCCAAGCGTTAGGAGAAATCCGTGCACGGCAATGCTGCATCGGCCGGTATGGCCGCCGCGAGACGCGTCGGGCGCGCCGATATCCTGGCTCTGGCGGTCTTCGGAGCCCTACTCCTGCTTCCGCTCGCCGCCGCCTACGGCGCACAGGCTTACACCCTCTCTCTCATGACGCGCGTCCTGGCTTTCGCGCTCGCAGCGATGTCGCTGGACCTGATACTCGGTTACGGGGCGCTCGTGAGCTTCGGTCATGCAGCCTTCATGGGCATCGGCGCCTATGCGGCCGGGATCCTGGCGAGCCACGGTATCGAGGAAACGACCATCCAGATTCCGGTCGCCATGCTGGCCGCCGGTCTTTTCGCCCTCGTGACCGGCGCGATCTCCCTGCGCACCAAGGGCGTCTATTTCATCATGATCACCCTGGCCTTCGGCCAGATGCTGTTCTTCCTCGCCACGTCGCTCGCCGCCTATGGCGGCGACGACGGGCTGACTCTGCCCGCCAGGAGCACGCTCTTCGGCACGTCCGTCCTCCAGAACGACGTCGTGTTCTACTATGCCGTTCTCGCCTGCGTCCTTGTCGTCTTTCTCCTGTTCCGCTCGCTTGTGAGCTCGCGCTTCGGCCGGGTGCTGCGGGCGACGCGGGAGAACGCCGTTCGTGTCGACGCAATCGGCTTTCATCCCTTTCGCTATCAGCTCACGGCCTACGTGATTTCCGGAATGGCGACGAGCCTCTCGGGCTTCCTCCTCGCCAATCAGACCGAGTTCGTCAGCCCGGCCTATATGACCTGGCAGAGATCGGGCGAGCTGATCTTCATGGTGGTCCTCGGCGGGATGTCTTCGCTGATCGGCCCGATCCTGGGAGCCGGCGTTTTCCTTCTCATGGAGGAGCATCTTGCGGCACTGACGGAGCATTGGAAGATGATCTTCGGTCCCTTCCTCATCCTCGCGGTAATCTTCGCTCGCGGCGGTATTCTGAGCCTCTTCGGGCGGCGTGCGCCATGACCGAACCGATCCTGCGGCTCGAGAATCTCCGCAAGAACTTTGGCGCCCTCGTCGTGACCGACCATGTCGATCTCGCCTTGCATTCTGGTGAGTTGCACGCCGTGATCGGCCCGAACGGGGCTGGGAAAACCACGTTGCTTCACCAGATTTCCGGCCTCTTGAGATCCGATTCGGGCCGGATCTGGCTCGCGGGCGAGGATGTGAGCCACGCACCGATGCATGAGCGCGTCAGGCGAGGCCTCGCGCGCACGTTCCAGATTACATCGGTTCTCCCTGGCTTCTCGGCTCTCGAGAACGTTGCCCTCGCGGTCCAGGCGCGATCCGGATCGAGCTTTCGCTTCTTCGGAAACGCATCTCGCGAAGAGGAACTCAACCACCCTGCCCTCGCATGTCTCGAAGAGGTCGGGCTCGCCGCGCGGGCCCATGTTCCCGCCGGCCTCATGTCGCACGGCGAGAAGCGGCAACTCGAACTCGCTATTGCGCTCGCGACGAAACCTGGGGTTCTCCTGCTCGATGAGCCGCTCGCCGGCACCGGCCGGGAGGAATCCGAGCAGGTCGTCGCGACGCTCCGGCGTCTCAAGGCGCGAATGACCATCCTTCTCATCGAGCACGACATGGATGCCGTCTTTGCCTTGGCCGATCGTGTCAGCGTCCTCGTCTACGGACGCATGATCGCGACCGGGTCGCCCGAGCAGGTGCGCGCGAATTCCGAGGTTCGCGCTGCCTATCTCGGCGAGGAAGCCGCCTGATGCTGGCGGTCCGAAACCTTCAGGCGGGCTACGGGGCGGCGCAGGTATTATTCGATATCTCGTTCGAGATCGGCCGCGGAGAAGTCGTGACGCTTCTCGGCCGGAACGGGATGGGCAAGACGACGACCGTTCGGTCTATCATGGGCCTGCTGCGCCCGAAGGCCGGCGAAGTTCGATTCGAGGAGAGCCTGCTCAGCGGCCTCCCGCCCTACCGCATTGCGCAGCATGGGATCGGACTGGTTCCGGAGGGCCGACAGGTTTTTCCGACCCTGACGGTCGAAGAGAACCTCGCCGCCACCGCCGCAAATCGCAAGGGGACTGGGCGGTGGACTCTCCCGGAAGTTTACGCGTTGTTTCCGCGCCTGCACGAGCGCCGCGGCAATCTCGGATCGCAACTCTCCGGGGGTGAGCAGCAAATGCTGGCGATCGGCCGCGCGTTGATGACGAATCCGAGACTGGTAATCCTCGACGAGGCCACGGAGGGGCTGGCTCCTCTGATCCGCGCCGAGATCTGGTCCTGCCTCAAACATCTGAAGGACGAAGGACATGCGATCCTCGTCATCGACAAGAACGTCGACGCGCTCCTGCCTCTGGCGGACCGCCACGTGATCATCGAGAAGGGCCGATCCGTCTGGAGTGGAAGCAGCGCCGAACTCGCAGGCGACCCATCACTGAAGGACCGCTTCCTTCACGTATAGTCCTGTCCAACTGCGTATTCGGACCAAGCCGAGGGCGGCGTTGGCACTTTCCGTGTATCGTTGCGTAGTTGAGGCCAGCCTGACTTGGACCTGAAGACGACAAACTGTCTGCACAGAGGGATAGGGTGCGTGGTGGAGGGAGCCACCCTGTCCGACCCGGCTTCAACCCGCTGAAATCGAGATCCACAGCACGACGTGCTGTCGCCGGTCCCTCGCACTTTCTCAGTCTGCGACCGGAACTCGCGCTTCACTATTCCGTTACTGATCCGATTGAAGTTGAGGCTGGCGATGAACGGATCCCAAGAACATGCAATGAAAGCTGAACAGGGCAACGTTAGCGTGAGTGAACCAAACTGGGGGCGTGCATTACTTGGTTTTGTTTTGTCCACGACAGCTACGTGCATGCTGCTCGTACTTCTGCAAGGCGTCTGAACGGATTTTCGCCAAATGCGCAAAGATTACTGGCCGGGTGGAGCCTCATGCTCGAACGGAGCAGATCGGACGAAAGCGATCAGTCGCTGGAAACCTCGCTCGCCATCACTCCGCAGCAAGCGGCTTCCGGTCTGCCGACAAGCTGAGTTCCGCGCGCGTCCTCGGGCGGGCCTTCTGGCGCAACTCCTCCATGTCCTGCCTGTCGCGGACCGAGTTCCGGAAGATCTGGTCCCGCCCTGGGCGATATTGCGGAGGACAATGGATCCCGGCGGCGCCGTACCAGGCCGCCGCCCGCATGACCATGAACGGATCCACGAGATGCGGGCGTCCGAGTGCAACGAGGTCCGCCCGGCCGGCGGCCAGGATCGTATTGACCTGATCGGCGGTCGTGATGTTCCCAACGCACATCGTGGCAACCTGCGCCTCGTTGCGGATCTGGTCGGAGAACGGTGTTTGGAACATGCGCCCGAAGACCGGGCGGGCATCTCGCACCGTCTGCCCCGTTGAAACGTCGACCAGATCGACGCCGTGCTCGGCAAAGGCGCGAGCGACTTCCACGGAATCCTCGCCCGTGATTCCCCCCTCGGCCCAATCGGTGGCCGAGATGCGAATGGACATCGGCTTGTGGGCAGGCCAGACGCTGCGGAGCGCGTCAAAGACCTCGAGCGGAAAGCGAAGGCGATGGTCGAGCGAGCCGCCGTATTCGTCGGTGCGCCGGTTCGTCAGCGGCGAGATGAAGCTTGCAAGAAGGTAACCGTGCGCGCAGTGGAGTTCGAGCATATCGAACCCTGCGCGTTCGGCCCGGCAGGCGGAAGCCACGAAATCGTCCTTGATGCGGTCCATCTCCGCTCGGGTGATTTCACGCGGCACCTGGCTGTCCGGGAAGTAGGGAATCGGCGAGGCGGAGCAAATCTCCCAGGCTCCATTTTCCAGGGGACGGTCCATTCCCTCCCACATGAGCTTGGTCGCGCCCTTGCGTCCTGAATGACCGAGCTGCAGGCAGAACTTGGCGGCTGTGTGGGTGTGGACGAATTCCACGATCCTCTTCCAGGCTAGTTCCTGCTCGTCATTCCAGAGCCCGGTGCAGCCCGACGTGATCCGCGCATCGGGAGAGACGCAGGTCATCTCGGTGAACACCAGGCCCGCCCCGCCGGTTGCGCGGGAGCCGTAGTGGACGAGATGCCAATCACCCGGAACGCCGTCCACGGCGGAATACATATCCATGGGCGAAACGACGACGCGATTCGAAACGGTCATCTCGCGCAGCCGGAAAGGCTGGAACATCGGCACGACCGGATTTTCGGTCTCAACTGCCGGGTCGTGCCGCTTTGCCTGGCGGGCGAAGGCCCGGTCGACCTGCGCCACGAATTCTGGCGCCCGCAGCCGCAGGTTATCGTAGGTGATGGCCTTGGCGCGCGTCATCACGCCGAACGCGAACTGAACCGGATCGAAGTTCAGGAAGCGCGCGACATGCTCGAACCAGACCAGGGAGACGTTTGCGGCGTGCTGGGTCTTCTCGACCTCCTCGCGCCGGCCGGCTTCGTAGAGGGCAAGCGCCCGATCTACCCTATCCTCGCCACGGAACGCGTCGGCCAGCGCGATGGCATCCTCCATGGCAAGTTTCGTTCCCGAGCCGATCGAGAAATGCGCCGTCGCCTTGGCGTCACCGATCAGGACCTTGTTTCCGAGCACCCAGTGCTTGTTGCGGATCATTGGGAAGTTGCGCCAGATGGACCGGTTCGTGAGCACCGGGTGCCCCTTCAGGAACCAGCCGAAGATTCGCTCCATCATGCGTGCCGAGGCCGCCTCGTCCATGGCGGGCAGACCTGCTCTCTCGAAGGTAGCCGGGTCCGTTTCGAACACCCAGGTCGAGCGCCCAGCCTCATATTGATAGGCATGCGCGATAAACGGACCCCACTCGGTCTCCTGGAAAATGAAGGTGAACGCATCGAGCGGGCGCGTGGAACCCATCCAGGTGAACTTGTTGGGCCTGAGATCGACTTCGGGTTCGAAATGAGCCGCGTAGCGTTCCCGGAACCGGCTGTTGATGCCGTCCGCCACCACAACCAGATCGGCGTCCGCAAAGGTCTCCTCGTCGTCAACGTCCGCCTCGAAGACCAGGCGCACACCGAGTTCGCGCGCGCGCTCCTGGAGGATCAGCAGGAGGGTCCGGCGCGAGCAGCCGCAGAAGCCATTGCCTCCGATGCGGTGCTCGGTGCCGTGGAAATGTATCTCGATGTCATCCCAATAGGCGAATTCCTGTGTGATGCGCCGGTAGCTCGGGAGATCGACATTTTCGAAATTGTCGAGCGTGGCATCCGAGAAGACGACGCCGAACCCGAATGTGTCATCGGCCCGATTACGCTCGTACACGACAATGTCCGCCGTGCTGCGCTGCTTCTTCATCAGGATGGCGAAATACAGGCCGGCGGGTCCTCCGCCGATCACGGCAATCTTCATCGCCTGCTCCGGTCCTGGCCAGTTTACACCGGCCCATTGCAAATTGATTTAAGCTTAAAACAATTTGGCGAACAAGCAGGCGGCCAGCTGCCCATGAGAGCCCAATTTCAGGGCGCTACGCCGGACGGAGCGCAGGCCATTACTTTCTGTCCGGTGATGGCTCCACTTGTGGCGAGTCCCGCGGATCCATGAGCGGGCTGGTAGGCTTCACGTCATCGCGCTTGTCTTGCCGCTCTCTCGACGGGTCCGGAGACTTCGGAGCCGGCCCGGGTGCCGGCCGTGGAACCATATCCTTGTTGGTCATGCGTCAACACCCTTTCAAACAGATCTGCACGTCTCAGCGGCAGATCGAATTTTGCGAACGGTCCCGCGGCTACCGCGGCGCTGCAGGCCTCACGCGACCTCAAGACCAACAGGTTCGGCCTCCACATGCCGGTCGGTGCGCCAACGCGACGAGAAAAGCGACGGTTCCAAGCTTTCGGCGACCTAGCTTGCGGAAAGGTTGTACTTAGAAGGTGCCCTAAGCTTTTCGACTACTTGGCATCCTTGGAAAAGCCCAGTTGTTTTTCCGGAACCAAGGCAGTTGAGCGCGGTTGTTCAAGTCTCTAGGTCGAATTGCCAAGGAGGCGGATATGGCAGGCGACGGGACCTCGAAGCGCGGATTTGCGTCGATGGACGCGGAGCGTCAGCGCGAGATCGCGAGTAAGGGGGGAAAGAGCGTGCCGGCGGAGAAGCGCTCCTTCTCCCAGGACCGCGAACTTGCTTCGGAGGCTGGACGCAAGGGCGGGCAAGCCTCGGGGGGGCCGCGCAGCAGTACGCAGGAATAGTCGTTCGGCGCATTGCCGCACGATATCGAAGGGGCTGCCCATGGGCAGCCCCTTTGCTTTAGGCGCCGCATCACACAGCGCAAGGACGTTCGCAGGTCTTGTTCAGCCGTCGCTCACCAGGCGCAGGTCGGAACGGCCAGAGGCTCGCTCGATGTGAACCTCGTTGCTGGCCGGTGCATCTGCCGAGACAGCCCGGCATGGAACCGGCATATCGAGCTTCAGCCCTGCCGCCTCGAGTCTTCGCGCGACATCGTAGGCCAGCGCAACGAGCGGTTTGGAATGAGCGACCGATAGGCCGGCCGCGACTCTTTCCGCCAAGTCGAAGTCTTGCCGGCTGCAAGCAGCCAAAAGATCGATGAGGCGACCCTCATCCGCCGTACCACGGCGGGTTTCCGGGCGCCCATAGGCCAACGGTTCACGCCTTTCTCGACGCAGACCGAACGCCAGCAGAAGAGCATCGGACACGATCCCCTTGGCGAGTTGGGAGTTCATCGACTTGGTGAGCCGCTCCTCCAGCGTATCGAGAGCCGAGATGTCATAGTGCTCCTCGAAATTTCCAAGCACCCGGAAGATGTCGAGGACGGGAACCAATGCGGGCGGGAACAGCAAGAATATTGTTTCACTCTCGCCGTGAGTGGCGACCGACTCAACCATTACGACCTCTCGTCGCGCGATCACCGGCTGCAGGCATCTGCGCGTCTCTATTGCCTGCCACTGGGCATGCGGCTTCCAGGGATCTGTCGGGACGGCATGACAAGGTAACGATCGACCATGAACGGGCAGATCACGTCATCGCTCGACCGCATGGCGATCACGCCACTCAACCGGGAGGAGATGTCGGCCTCATCGGTCGGGTAGGCGCTCGACCCGGGGCGCTGCAGTTCTAACGGAGAATCCCGGCATAAACGGAGCATGTCAGACTCGTGAATCCGTCACTGGTGAGATCCCTCCACCATGAGGTGACTGGGGTTCTTTGCGCCGGGGACAACGTCCGTTCGGAATCGGGGTTCCTGTCGTGTTGCCGCGACACCACCTCGCCCGGCCGGGCTGCGAGAAGCGGCCTGGAACTTTCCTGCTCTATTGGGGTTGAGGCCTTAACTGGCCTACATCTGCCCCCACGGGCCAGCACCTTTCGGGCGCGATCGGTCCTTCCGATCGCGCTTCTTTTTCAACCTCGACGGATCGAGGTGTGGCGACGGGCAGTCCCGATCTGCAGCGCCCTTCATCCCGACAAGCTGGCTGTCCTGGGCGCAGGCCGTCGATTCCTTCTCGCCACGAGCGAACGCCCGGCAAAGAGCCGGGCGTCTTTCACAGTCCGATCTGGATGACGGCTCGCGGGGATATCACGGGGCCTCCGCAATAGGATGCGAGGTGGTCGCGCCTATGCCCTTGGGGCACTATTGCTTCGGAGCGGACGTGGCCCTGCCATCGGCATCGCGGGAGCGCGTGCGGAATGCCGGAGCCGCCTCGAGTTCCGCCTTCGTCATCCGGAGGACAATCCGATTAGGCGAGGCACCGTTGCTCATCGCCGTTCCAGGGGCTGCACTGCTTCCCGCATTTGGGCCGCTATTGCCGGTGTTCCCCGTCGTGGCCGTTGCCTGATTGGTCGCGGTGTCCTGCTGACGCGAAGCAGGCCCGGAAGTATCGACGGTGCTGCCCGTCGCCTCGGTGGCCGGTTTCTCGGCACCGCCCGTAGTGCTGATGGGGGCCGGCCGGCCTGTTCCGGAGTCGGACCGTGCAACACGCGGAGCCGCCGCGAATTCGAGCTCGCTCATGGCGACCGCAACATCCTTCTCGCCGATCCCGAGAAAGCCCCCGACACCGATCACGACTGCCAAGGCACGACCGTCGCGATCAATTACGATGTCGTTGACGTCGCCAATAGCCTCATTGCTCGTCGAGACGACGGTGGTGCCGATGAGTTTAGAGGCCAGCACCTGATTTTGCTGCAACTGAGTCATGAAACGGTTCTGCGCGCCGAGTTGTGCCGAACTCGAACTCGCCGGCGCTCCCGCGGGCGACGCAGACCTGGCAGCCGGAGAGGCTGTTGTGCCTGCGGAAGTTCCGCCCGAGACGGACGGGCCGCCGGCCGCATTCGGCTGCATTGCGGGCGATCCTTTCGCCGGAGAGCCCGATCCCGCCGCAAGGGGGCGATCCGTAGCACCCGACGGTGGAGGCGGAGCGTTCTGTGCCATTGCCGGGGCAACTGCGAGAGCAGTCGCTACGAGGCAGGTCGCCATGGGCTTGTTCAGCATGCATCACCTCCTGGAGCACATTGGATTGCGAACGGCGCCGATGGGCGCCTGCGTTCAACGCCACGTCGGCGTGCACGTTCCGACTGACGGCCGTGGGGAGGGTTCGGACCCCCCGGCCCGCGGAAGGCCGGAACTCCGTACGAATTTTCCCAAGACCAGTCTGCACCTCAGGCTGCGCACCGCACGACAGGCGTCAGCTACCGGATCTGCGAACCGTGATCCGGCCGATGCAAGTTCACGACCCTGCGGGGGTAGCCAGACTCGCGAGGCAGAGCCGCGCAATTCGGGGCGCTTCAGGACTCGCGAGAGGGCTTATACTGCGCTCACACCCGATCGGCATTGGCGCACGACGCGGATCTGTCCTGTTGGCAGGCTCGGAGTCGTTCGGCGGAGTCGTGGGCCCGCCGGAGGGCTTCAGCACGATCTGAGGGATCTCGGCGCCCCGTGCGACCCGGGTGATCCCGGTCATCGGGTCCGACATGTAGAGAAGCCTGCCGTCGCGGGCTCGAAGTATGATCTGCCCTCCGGACAGGCTCCGGATCTCCGTACTGGCTACGGGCTCGCGCGCGGCGATCTTCGGAGCTGCGAGCCGGTCGCCACGGGGCAGCGCTTCAGAGGAGCCGACCTGGTGACGAACCATCGCCGGCGCTGCACTGGCCAGTACGAACGCGGCGCTCGCCAATCCCGCGAGCATTGTGGATGCGCCAAACATCTTGGGAGTTCCCCGGGCTTCCAGCAAAGGTTGGCTTATCAACGCGGGATTTACAGCCCAGTTCCTGGAGCGCCCGAGTAGCCGCAAATTCTTTCTGAGCAAAAATCTCTGACGGGTTCTTGTGGAACCTTTGTTTCGACCGCACGTTTCTCAAGCACCCGGCCACCTGGTCCTCCCCGCATTCCCCTTGTGCATTGGCCGGAACCTTAGACGGGTCAGTTTTCTGACCCGTCTTTTTTGAGCAGAGCGCTCGAGCGCCGCTTGCCTTTGCAAACAAAAGCCCGGCACATCGGCCGGGCTTTTTCGCTGATCCACGCGGGAGGGTATCAGGCGGTGGCGCGCACCTCGCGGCGTCGCGCGCTCTGCTGAAAGAACAGGGCTTGGCTGATCACGGCCGAGACATTGGCCGGCTGGAAAGGCTTAGCGATCAGAAATGCTGGCTCCGGCCGTTCGCCCGTCAGGAAGCGCTCCGGATAGGCCGTGATGAAGATCACAGGCACCTCGAAGCTCTTGAGGAGGTCGTTCACCGCATCGAGCCCCGAGCTGCCATCGGCCAACTGGATATCGGCCAGAATGAGGCCCGGACGCTTCGAGCCGGCCAGCTTGACCGCTTCCGTACGGGTACGTGCCACACCAGTGACATTATGACCGAGCCCCTCGACCAAGGCCTCGAGATCCATGGCAATAAGGGGCTCATCCTCGATGATGAGGATGTCCGTGGCCATGTCTGCGGCAAGTTCGCGACCCGCCTCGTCCACGAGTTCGCGGACGGTCTCCGTATCAACGGAGAGGATCGAGGCCGTCTCCTCCTCGGAGAATCCTTCCAGGCAGGACAGAAGAAATGCCTGCCGAGGCAAGGGCGTGATCTGCCCGATGCGGACTTCCGCAGGCAGGTCGCGCTGGATCTGCTCGCTTTTCCCATTCACGGACAGCGAGTTCCAGATCCGGGTAAATACCTGAAAAAGCTCTACCTTCACATTGGCCGACCCGATCGTATCCGGTTCGCTGACCAATGTTTCGAGTGTCGCAGCCACGTAAGCGTCGCCAGCCATCTGGCTGCCGGTGAGTGCGCGGGCGTAGCGGCGGAGGTATGGCAAGTGCTGGACGACAAGCTGGGCTGTCGACATTCGCGTCCCCTTGAAGAGATTGCTCTTTAGCCCTGGCGGGCGATGATACGCCCGTTCCAACGCCTTTCCCACAGCAAGGTTCCAAGCTGCCGGAACCGAGAGCGAGAGTGCGCGTTATCAGGAACAAAATCCAGTAGCAAACGGCCAAGCTCGCCGAAGGCCGATTAAGGGGTTTCGGATGAATCGTGACAATCGGCTGGCTCGGGCAGTCCCCGACCAGGCGCCCGCTCCCAAAGTGTCAGCCGCTCCAAGGGTGGATCGGACAGCACAGGCGCGAATCGGTGACAAGCTGCGGTCCATGTATGCGGACCTCGTCCAGCAGCCGGTTCCGGATCGCTTTACCGATCTCCTCTCGCAACTCCAGGAATCCGACGATGTCGCCGATGGAGCGGAGAAGCGGGCATGAGTGTCGATCCCGAAATGCGGGATGCGCTCCTGGCCGCTGTTCCCGGCCTTCGTGCCTTTGCGATCTCGCTCAGCGGCCAGGTCGATCGCGCCGACGACCTCGTCCAGGACACGCTTCTGCGGGCTCTTGCCAATATCGATCGCTTTGAGCGCGGGACGAACCTAAACGCCTGGCTCTTTACGATCCTGCGCAATCTCTTCCATTCCGAGTTCCGGAAACGACGCCGCGAAGTGGAGGACCCTGACGGGTCGCTCGCAGGCCGCCTCCAGATTCAACCGGAACAAGGCGCACATCTGGATTTTGAGGATTTTCGCGAGGCACTCAACAAGCTCCCGGCAGATCAGCGGGAGGCCCTGCTCCTCGTCGGTGCGTCCGGGTTCTCCTATGAGGAGGCTGCCAATATCTGTGGTTGCGCGGTCGGCACCATCAAGAGCCGCGTCAACCGTGCACGTTCGCGTCTGGCCGCTCTTCTGGCCGTCGATGGGGTAGAGGATCTCGGCCCTGACCGGACCACCCGCGCGGCCCTCCAGACTGCAGCGCTCTGATTTCGGCTTCGGCCGAATCGAACGCCGCCCGGATTTCCAGGCGGCGTTTTTCGAATGCAGAGGGGATCACATTCACAGCGGAGTGCGTGGGCTCCGGCCTCGGAGAAGGCCGATCACCGCGGAAATCGCGAACAGCACGATAGCCACGAAGAAGATCAGCTTCGCGATCTCGACCGCCGTTCCGGCGATGCCGCCGAAGCCGAATACCGCCGCTATAAGGGCGATGATCAGGAAAGTGACTGCCCAGCCAAGCATAGTATTACCTCGCGCTTTGGAATATCAGCCCTAAGCTGATGACGGCTGGACAACGTCAAGCGGAACCGTGAAGTTCCGAACGCCAAGACACAGGCCGCAGGAAGTTGCCGTTCATCCGCATTAAGAACCCATTGCTGAGGCGGGGCTGAAGGCTTGTGGAACCGCGTATTGATGTCGACGTTTTATTGAGCAGAATGGAGGTATACATGACGCGCCCAGTCGCCATGCGCTCTGCCATTTTGTTCATCGCGTTTTCGGCGCTATTCGCGGCGACCGGTCTGGTGAGCGGAATTCCCCTTGCAGAAATTCTCTTCCTGATCACGGCCTCGATCGGTGTCTTGATGGCCGGCTTCGCAGTGGCATCGGCGGCACCCGCGCCGATTCCGGTACGCGTGCGACGCCATCGATGAACGATTTTGCAGAATCACGAACGGTCACATGACCAGATGGAGAGCGCCGGCACACGGCGCTCTCTTTTTGTGAAGACCGTGACGCTCGGTTCCTGCCAAATTTGCTGAGAAGCGGCGTCTCTCGAAGATCAGCTCTCGGTCGCATCACCGCCATTGGGATGCAAAAATGTCCCCGTGATGTAGGACGAGTCCTCGCAAGCCAGGAAAAGAAAGCATGGCGCGACTTCGTTCGGTTGCCCGGGTCTCTTCATGGGTGTCTGTGCGCCGAATGATGCCACCTTTTCGGCGGAGAAGGTCGAGGGAATCAGGGGTGTCCAGATCGGCCCGGGCGCGACCCCGTTGACCCGGATTCCCTTGTCCACGACCGCCTTCGCGAGCGAACGGGTGAACGCCATGATGGCGCCTTTCGTGGAACTGTAGTCGAGAAGTTCGGGGCTGCCGCGGTAGGAGGTGACCGAACCCGTATTGATGATCGCAGCGCCTCCCTCGAGATGGGGCATGACGGCCTGCGTCATGTGGAAGTAGCCGAAGATGTTCGTCCGGAATGTTTTCTCCAGCTGCTCGGGGGTGATCTCCGTGATCTCGGGCTTGGGATGCTGTTCACCTGCGTTGTTCACGAGAACGTGGATGCGCCCGAATTTCGAGATCACCGTCCCGACGGCAGACTTGCAGAAGTCCGGATCTCCAACGTCGCCGGCGATCATCAGGCAGCGGCGTCCTTCCGCCTCAACGAGCCGCGCCGTTTCACGGGCGTCCTCGCTTTCGTTCAGGTACAGAATTGCAATGTCGGCGCCTTCGCGGGCGAAGAGAATCGCCACCGCGCGGCCGATGCCACTGTCGCCGCCAGTAATCACTGCGATACGGTCCTGGAGTCGGCCGCTGCCGGGATACCGGGGTTCGTAGGCCGGTTTGGGGTGCATCGGCGCTTCACGTCCGGGTTGATTGCTCTGCGTCTGTGGAGGCAAGGTCTGCTGATCTGAACTCATGCGAGAATTCTCCTGGGCTGGAAGGCACGGCAAAGGGCACAATCGGCGGTCAACGTTGCCCGGTTTATGCTGTTCCGAATCGTGCCGGAGACGCCCCGGGCAACCTCGCGGCTTGGTTGAACGTTGAAGGGAATTTGGATGCGACGATCGCGCGGAGTGCCGCAAGGCCGAGTCGAAACGCTCTGGATCGAGAGCGAAGCTCTCGCCAGCAACCTGCTCGGGGATCCGACGCGCCGGCGCGTCGACGTCTATGTCCCGGCGGAGGAAACCGGAAGCGGCCTTCCGCTGCTCGTCGACTTGGTTGGATTTACGTCCGGTGGCCCGGCCCACACGAACTGGAAGGCTTATGGTGAGAACGTTCCCGAGCGCCTCGACAGGCTGATCGGGATGGGCGCCATGCCGCCCGGCGTGGTCGCCTTTCCGGATTGCTACACCCGCCTCGGCGGGAATCAGTACATCGACAGCAGTGCCGTCGGCCGGTGGGAAACCTTCCTGGTCTCCGAGATGCTGCCACATCTCGAGGCGCAGTTCGGATGCGGCGGCCCCGGCCGGCGCGGGGTGTTCGGGAAGAGCTCAGGTGGATTCGGAGCCCTCGTCCATGCCCTGAGGCACGGGGGTACGGTCTGGAATGCCGCGGCCTGTCATTCGGGAGACATGGGCTTCGAACTTCTCTACCGCGCCGACTTCTGCAACGGGCTGCGCACCCTCGACGAGCATGATCTCTCCATCGAGAATTTCATCAGGAAATTCGAGGAGGGCCCCAAGCCGAAGGACAACGATTGGCACACCATCCTGCTGCTGGCTCAAGCAGCAACCTTCGATCCGGATCCGGAGAGCTATCTCGGAATTCGCCTCCCTGTCGATCTCAGGACATGCGAGTTGATCCCGAACCGATGGGAGAACTGGCTGCGCTGGGACCCGCTTCAGTTGGTGCAGGATCCTGCCTGCCTGGACCGGCTGAAGTCACTGAGGGCATTGTTCGTCGATTGCGGCACCAAGGACCAGTACAATCTTGTCTACGGAGCCCGCCGGCTTCATGCGATTCTCGAGCGGGAAGGCGTTCCGCACATCTACGAGGAATTCCCGGACAATCACTCCTCGACCGACTACCGGATGGATCGCAGTCTGCCCATCCTTGCGACGGCGCTCACGAACACCTGAGTGCGCCGGCCCTGCCGGTGTCATCGGCGGGCAGCCCTGGCGGCGCTCGATCAGCAACCGCGGAGACGCACGAGGGCCCTTTCCAGCACGACCGGGTGCCGAAACGCGGCATCCCGGCCGCGCCTTTCAGGTCAATGGCGCAGTACTCTTTGGGAAACTGCCCTTCCCGGAGGCTGGGTCGCATTCGTGCGGAGGCCTGCGCATCGCGCTTCCAGTTGCGCGATGACAGCAGGCCATGTGATGTATCGGCCGGGATCGAAACTTGAACCGGTCGGGAACCAGACCGGGCGTGGGAGGTTTCGTTGGCGAGAAGCCGGGGACCATGGTCAGACCAGGGGATGGCGCGCGTCGAGAACACGAACGGAGGCAATGGCTCGGGCGAGGATGACCCGGAGGTTGGCCTTGCGCCCCATATCCAGGCGCGTATCGGAGCCGGCCTGCAGGCCATGTATTCCGAACTCCTGAGACAGCCGATCCCCGACAAGCTGCTCACGCTCCTGGCTGAGCTCGAACAGAAGGACACCCCGTCGGGAGAGTCGGGAGGAGGGAATGAAGGCTGACGCAGCATTCCGGGATCTTATCCTCGGTGCGATCCCGAGCCTGCGCGCCTTTGCCATTTCCCTGACGAACGATCCGGTTCGCGCCGACGACCTCGTTCAGGACACGATCCTGCGGGCCTGGTCAAATGCCGAGCGATTCGAGAGCGGAACGAACATCAATGCCTGGCTTTTCACGATCCTCCGCAACCTCTTCCACTCGGAGTATCGCAAGCAGCGGCGGGAGGTAGAGGACGCCGACGGCTCCTATGCGGCTCGGTTGAAGACGCATCCGGAGCAACAGGCTCATCTGGATTTCGACGATTTCCGTGCCGCGCTCGCCAAGCTTTCGGCAGACCACCGGGAGGCACTGCTCCTCGTGGGAGCGGAGGGCTTGTCCTACGAAGAGGCGGCGGCCGTTTGCGGCGTAGCGGTCGGGACCATCAAGAGCCGCGTGAACCGGGCTCGCGCCCGTCTGGCCGAGCTCCTGAATGTTCAGTCCGATTCCGAGATCGGCCCTGATGACCTCGTGAAAGCCATCGTGGCTCCTTCCTGATCGTCTGCCCGGCAATCGTCTGGAGATGTTAAATTGGCTCGAACCTGTAGGGGTTTGAGCGTCCCGGCGAACGCTGAAACCATAGAACCCTTTGTCCGCTATCCGAGAGCAGGCGCCCTGACTGGTCGATGAGGACCCGGACTCTCCGCCATGGTCAGAGTGACGCCTGCCCCTCAAGCTCTCTGAGCCGCCGCTCTTCTTCGACGATGTAGTCCCTGGTGACGGGAACGGCATCGCGCGTCTCGGCGAGAAGCAGTTGGAACACCATGTTTGAGCCGTTCAAAAAACCGAGTTCCACGGCAGCCAGATAGAACTCCCACATGCGCGCGAAACGCTCGCCCATCTGCCTGACGACTTCGGCCCGTCGCACCTCGAAGCGCTCGCGCCAGTGCTTGATGGTCCAGTAGTAGTGGAGGCGCAGGATCTCGCAGTCCGCAACCCAGAGGCCGACGCGCTCCGTCGATGCGAACACCTCCGAGAGCGCCGGTGCATAACCACCGGGGAAGATGTATTTTCGAATGAACGGGGCCGTCGATCCCGGGGGTGTCATACGTCCGATCGCATGAATCATCGCGAAGCCGTCGGGCTCGAGCAGTCGTTGGACGGACCGAAAATATTCGTCGAAATGGGCGACCCCGACATGCTCCATCATGCCGACGGACACGACGCGGTCGAAGCGACCGGCAAGTTCCCGGTAATCCTGTTCGACAAAGGTGATTTCGCCCGCCGCACCTGCCTCCTCCGCCTTTTGCCGGGATACCGCGAGCTGCTCTGGGGAGACGTTGATCGCTGTGACCTGCGCTCCACAGACCTTCGCAAGATAGATTGCGAGCCCACCCCATCCGGAGCCGATTTCAGCGACCTTCATGCCCGGCTCGAGCTTCAGCTTGGCAGCGATATGGCGGAACTTCGCGACCTGAGCATCCTCCAGGCTTTGCTCCGGCCGCTCGAAATAAGCGCAGGAATACGCCATCCGCCGATCGAGCCAGAGCTCATAGAAGGAAGCCGGATGGTCATAATGCTCGCGGACATTCTCCGCGGCCCGGCCGAGAGGATTGGCTTGGTGGACACCGCGCAACGTCTTCCAAACACGACGCAACCCCTTCTGAATCGGGTGCGCGCCAAGGCTCTTCCGGTTGACCGAGAACAGGGCAAGAAGATCATAGACCGTGGAGCCGTCCTCGAACACGAGCCGGCCGTCCATGTAGGCCTCAGCAGCCTTGAGCTCCGGGTTGAGGAAGATCTCGCGCTCGACCTTCTCGTCCGTGAACCGGATCGTGACCGAAGGCCCCTCCCCGCCCGACCCGAAGCTGTGGCGCATGCCCTCCGGATCGATCACGACGAGACGGCCGACCTGAACGAAGCGCCGTAGGAGATGAGGCAGGAGAAACATCGGCGAATAGCTCTCGGAGAATCAGTGGCGGGACTAGCCCAGCATATGATACCGCGGCACTTCGAGGGCAGGCGCCCCGAACGGCTCGTCTTATGCGTCCCCAAGAACACCGCGACGAAGCCGGCGGGTGCTCGCGTATGTCGCAGCAGAAGGCCACAGGCCGAAAGCGCGCCTTTCACCGTAGGTTGGTCGCCCGAGGCCTGGTTCACCGCAGAGGTGCCTGCACCGCAGGCTCTTTCCCGGGGCGCAGTTCCGTGTAAGGGAGGCCGCGCCACAAAGCCTACCCTTCGTCGATCAATCCGGCGCTCTCGGCGTTAGTGCTGCGAACGGCTCTTGCAGAGGATCAGCCATGTTTACCCTAGAGATCGACGGGAAGCCCATCGCCGTTACGGACGCCGAGGAATCGCAGGCCCGGGAACTTTTCCAGAGCCAAGCCTTCAAGGACGACCTCCTCGAGATGGAGAGCGACGGAAAGGCTCTTTGGGACGGCAAGAAGCCCCTCAATGTCAGGCCGGCCTCGGACGACGAAATCGAAGCCTTCGACGACACCATGGACGAAGATGAGGACGACGATCAGTACGAGGACGACGAGGACGAGGAAGAAGGTATCAACGTCCTGTTCCTCGTGCCGGTCGACGACGTCGATGAGGATGATGATTCCGGCGCCACCAGCTGACGCGCGTGAGGCTCAACCGTGGATATCCAACCCGACGCGCCGCTGACGGCCTTCGCGGGGTCCCATCCAAGCCTACAGCGCGCGTTGCAGGAGCGCGGCTTTCATGAGCCGACACCCGTGCAAGCAGCCGTGCTCCGGCCGGATGCCGAGGGCCGGGACCTCCTGGTCTCGGCTCAGACCGGCTCTGGAAAGACCGTCGCCTATGGACTCGCCCTCGCCTCCACCCTGCTCGACGGAGCCGAACGCTTTCAACGCCCGGCGGAACCGCTGGCTCTGGTCATTGCTCCGACTCGCGAGCTGGCCCTGCAGGTCCAGCGCGAGCTGATCTGGCTGTACGGCCCCGCCGGGGCGCGAGTTGCCTCTTGCGTCGGGGGAATGGACATCCGACGTGAGGCACGGGCGCTTGCCGACGGTTGCCACCTCGTCGTTGGCACGCCCGGACGCCTCAGAGACCATCTCGAGCGTGGCCGCCTCGACGTAACTCAGCTCAAGGCGGTCGTGCTCGACGAGGCCGACGAAATGCTCGATCTCGGCTTCCGAGAGGATCTCGAGTTCATCCTCGACGCGACGCCACCGGAGCGCCGGACCCTGCTTTTCTCCGCGACGATCCCACGCGAGATCGCCTCGCTGGCCCGTCGCTTTCAGCGGAACGCCCTGCGGATCGACACGATCGACCAGAGCCAGCCCCATGGCGATATCGAGTATCGCGCGGTTCGGATTGCGCCGAACGAGATCGAGCACGCCGTCGTCAACCTGCTTCGGTTCTTCGAGGTTCGAGGGGCCATGGTCTTCTGCCACACCCGGGAGGCTGTGCGACATCTTCACGGAAGTCTGCTCGAGCGAGGTTTCGATGCGGTCGCCCTGTCGGGCGAGCTCACGCAGCCGGAGCGGACACGGGCGCTCCAGGCGCTGCGCGACGGGCGCGCCCGCGTCTGCATCGCAACGGATGTCGCAGCACGCGGCATCGATCTTCCCGACCTCGGCCTCGTGATCCACGCTGATCTCCCCAGCGACCGCGATACGCTGCTGCACCGCAGCGGGCGGACAGGCCGCGCAGGGCGAAAGGGCGTATGCGTGCTGCTGGTCCCCTATACCCGACGACGGCGCGCCGAGGGCCTGCTGGCGCAGGCAGGCATCGATGCACATTGGGGTCCACCACCATCCGCGGACGAGATCCGCATCCGGGATCAGGAAAGGCTCGGTCGCGAATTGAATGCGATCGATGAGGGTCAGGAAGACGATCTCGCGATGGCCCAGGCTTTGCTCGACGAGCATTCAGCCGAAGAGATCGCTGCTGCCTTGGTGCGTCTCTACCGGGCTCAGTTGCCCGCGCCGGAGGAACTCTTCGAGGCGGATTCGAAAGCGCAGGACGACAGGCGGGGGCGGCGCAGATCCGAGGAGGATCGCGCCGGTCGGGAGAAACGCGAGACCCGCGGCCGAGACGGAGGCGCCCAGCGCGGGCCCGACGTCGGCAATACGGTGTGGTTCCGGATGAATGTGGGGCGCCGCAACAACGCGGACCCGCGCTGGATCTTGCCGGTCATCTGCCGGCTGGGACACGTGACCAGGAAGGATGTCGGCACGATCCGCATCTTCGATCGCGATACGAAGTTCGAAATCGCCGAGCACGCCGCGGCCCGGTTTGCCGCCTCCGCCGCGCGGACACCCGACGACGAGGATATTCGAATCGAGCCGGCAGCCCCCGGGGAAGGGCGTGCCCCCCGAAAGGGTGATGGGTCGAAGCGCCGCTCCGGCAGCGAAAAGCCCTCGCGGAAGGGGGCACCTCCCTCAAAACCGAAGCGAAACAAGCGCTAGAGCGCCGCACTGGAGGCGTGACGGTTCGAGATCATCGAAAACCGTCACGGAATTTCCTCGCCAGTCGACTCCTGATCGATTCCTCCGGCCAGGATAGGGACCGATAGACCATCAGGTCGTCCGACGCTGCGCGACCCACCGGCCCGAGCAGCCGAGCATGTTGAGCTTCCAAGAGCCCGAGCCGCGATTGAGCTTGAGGTGTCCGGTTGCATCTGCCTTGGCGATGCTGCGCCGGAAATCGAGGTCGACCAAGCCGTCCGGGTTGACCTGCCCGGTGACTTTCGTAGGAGCATCGCCTGGCGCCGGAATATACCGTACGTCGCCGCTATCGATCGCCAGCGTATAGCCATAAGTCCTGTCGCAGAGGCCCGAGTCCGTGACCATCTGAACGCTCCAGACATCATTGAAGCGATCCTTGTCCGATGCGGCCTCGGAAACGCCAAAGCTCATCATTCCGACCCCCAGAGCAAGGGCTGCCAGCGCATGCTTCGTCATCGTCTTATCTCCATCGCCGGTCATCACGGCCTGGTCGCGCATGTGTCTTGGGAGGGGCTGCGGGTCCGTGGCCGCGCAATGTCTCGAGGCGAGATGGGTTTTCGATCTCGGAACGCACGCGAGGCGGCAATCTGTCGTGCTCTTTATCTTTCGGTGCTGTGTCACGCCCGGACCCCGTGCGCATCAGGCCAGACCCACTGGACTCCGTCCTTGTCAGCCGTGCCGGAGTTACAGCGGCAGGAAGTCCGATTCAGCGTGCAATTGTGATCCAACATCAAAGGGGGCGAGCTTGACCTTACCTCCTTGAGGGCGGGTTCATCTGCTCCATCTGCCTCCTGAGGAGCATGTTCCTGCATCGATCGGCCGATGCCCCTTTCCCGTCTCTGCCCACAGGAGAGGTCGGCAATGGCGATGGGTTGAATGGCGTCGTTTGCCTAGGAGCAATCCAGGCGGGCCGCCATGGCTGGCCTGCTCACTTCAGGGTGTCGGGGCGATGAGTTCGAATCGTCGGTTCGGGAGAAGCTCTTGACATATACCTTCCGGTTCGGACCGGTGCTGGAGGCCTATCCGCAACTCCTGGCCGGCGCATGGCTGACCATCCAGCTCTCCGCCTCGGCCATGCTGCTCGGGCTGGCCGTCGCGATCATTTGTGCCTGGATCAAGACTTCCGGGCCAAAGCCGATTCGCTTTCTCGTCGATGTCTATGTCGAGATCATCCGAAATACCCCGTTCCTGGTCCAGATCTTCTTCATCTTCTTCGGATTGCCGGCGCTTGGACTGAGATTGTCCCCGAACGCCGCTGCATTGCTGGCCATGGTGGTCAATGTCGGAGCCTATGCGACCGAGATCATCCGGGCCGGCATCGAGTCGATTCACAAGGGTCAGGTCGAGGCAGGCCTGGCGCTCGGCCTCAAGCCATTGCAGGTCTTTCGCTACATCATCCTGAAGCCCGCGCTCCGGACGGTGTATCCTGCGCTCGCCAGCCAGTTCATTCTCCTGATGCTGACGTCGAGCGTCGTTTCGGCCATATCGGCCGATGATCTTACGTCGAAGGCAAATCTCATCCAGTCGCTGACGTTCACGACATTCGAGGTCTATCTGGTCGTGACGCTCATATACCTGGTGCTGGCCATGGCGTTCTCGGGACTGTTCTCGACCATCTATCGTCTTGCGTTTTCGTATCCCGACAGGCGTTGAGGAAAGACGGATGCTCCGCCAGTTCGGCACCAACGAATTTCTGTTCATCCTCATGGCGGCCCGGTGGACGGTGCTGCTCTCGCTGATCGCCTTCGTGGGCGGGTCCATCGGGGGGCTGGCGGTCGCGCTTGCGCGTGTATCGTCCCAGCCCATCCTCGCCGGCGTGACACGAGGATTCATTCAGGTGTTCCAGGGCACGCCGCTGCTGATGCAGCTCTTCCTCGTGTTCTTTGGAGCAACTGCCTTCGGACTCGACATCAATCCATGGATCGCTGCCGCGGTCGCGCTCACGCTGAATGCCAGCGCTTTCCTCGGCGAGATCTGGCGGGGATGCATCCAGGCGGTGCCGAAGGGGCAGTGGGAGGCCGCCGCCGCACTCGGCCTGCATTACCCGGCCATGATGCGCTATGTCATCCTTCCGCAGGCTTTCAAGATCGCACTCGCGCCCACCGTGGGCTTCCTGGTTCAGCTCATTAAAGCCACGTCGCTGGCCGCCATCATCGGCTTCACCGAGGTGACGCGCGCCGGGCAGATCATCAACAATGCGACGTTCAGGCCGTTTCTCGTCTTCGGAATCGTGGCCGCCATCTACTTCGTCCTGTGTTGGCCATTGTCGCACCTGAGCATGCGGCTCGAGCGCCGCTTCGCAACAGCAACGAGACGGTGACGAGCAATGTTATCGACTGGAGAGAGCAGTCCGATTCAGCAATTTACGCCAGCAAAGGAGACCATCGTGAATCGATCAGCCTATGTCGGTAGCCTTCGGAAAGTACTCGCAATTGGAGCGATCTTGGCTGCATGTTTCGGCCTGACGCCTTCGGCGAAGGCCCAGACAGTCGAGGACATCAAGAAGAAGGGAGAGCTTACCGTCGGCATGCTGGTGGACTTCCCGCCCTTCGGCATCACGGATTTGGAAGGAAAGCCCGATGGGTTCGACGCAGATGTCGCCAAGGCATTGGCTAAATACTTTGGTGTGAAGGCCAATATCGTTCCCGTGACCGGGCCGAACCGTATCCCCTATCTGCTCACCGGCAGGGTCGACATGCTTGTAGCCTCCCTGGCCATCACTCCCGAGCGCGCCAAGCAGGTGGCCTTCTCGGATCCCTATGCCGGCATTCGAATTGTCGTCTACGGAAAGAAGGACGCGGCCGTTAAGTCTCCAGAGGACCTCAAGAACGTGACCGTAGGAGTCGCCCGCGCCAGCACGCAGGACGTGTCGGTGACGGCGGTCGCGCCGGAAGGGACTCAGATCCGCCGCTTCGATGACGATGCCTCAGCGGTTCAGGCCCTGCTGTCCGGCCAGGTCGACGTCATCGGAGTCGCGACTCCCGTAGTGGCCGAGATCGAGAAAGTGGCGCCCGGTCGGTTCGACACCAAGTTGACCCTGCGCGAACAGGTCCACGGCATCGCTCTGCGCCCCGGTCAGGACGAACTCCTCAAGGCCGTCAATGACTTCATCGCCAAGGAGAAGGCGAGCGGGGAATTGAACGCCATGTACAAGAAATGGCTGGGAACCGATCTCCCCGAGTTGAAAAAGCCCTGAGCAGAGGCCTCGGCATGTCGACGGAGAGCCAAGACCAGCACGTCAAGGATGAGATCATCATCCGCATGGAGGACGTGCAGAAATGGTATGACGACTTCCACGTGTTGAAGAACATCAACCTGGAGGTGCGGACCGGCGAGCGCATCGTGATCTGTGGCCCATCGGGATCCGGAAAATCGACGCTGATCCGCTGCATCAACCGGCTCGAGCATGCCCAGGAGGGCCGCATCATCGTCGATAACATCGATGTCGGAGCCAGCAGCCGCAATCTCGACGCCGTGCGCCGGGAGGTCGGGATGGTGTTCCAGCAGTTCAATCTCTTTCCGCACCTCACTGTGCTGGAGAACTGTATGCTGGCTCCGATGAAGGCGCGCGGCGCGCCGAAGGCCGAGGCCGAGGCGACGGCGAGGAAATACCTGGACCGTGTGCGTATTCCGGATCAGGCGGCAAAGTACCCGGCTCAACTCTCCGGCGGGCAGCAGCAGCGCGTGGCGATTGCCCGCGCGCTCTGCATGAACCCGAAGATCATGCTGTTCGATGAGCCGACCTCGGCGCTCGATCCCGAGATGGTGAAAGAGGTTCTCGATACGATGGTCAATCTCGCGGAAGAGGGCATGACCATGCTGTGCGTCACCCATGAGATGGGGTTCGCCCGCAGCGTCGCAGATCGGATCATCTTAATGGATCGCGGCGAGATCGTCGAGGAAGGCACGCCGGACACCTTCTTCACCAACCCGAAGCACGAGCGCACCCGAACCTTCCTGGGTCAGATCCTCGCTCATTGAAGCGGCCGACTGGGCACGCTCGGTCAGCTGCAGGTTCAGGCCACACCGGCACGGGAAGTGTTCAGGAAGCGTTTCGGTCGTGCAGCTTCGAGCATCGCGGTCACGCCGAAGGCAAGTCCCGACAGTGCCCCGATGACGCCGGCCGCGTTCAGCGAGAGATCATGGCCGAAGGCGGCAGGACCGAGGACGGCAATCGCGTAACCCAGCCAGACCGCGCCGAGTGCAAGCAAGAGCGAGAGCGCAATCTGAGGCCCGAGGCGGCGGGTCACAAGTCGTGCCGTCGCCGCAGGGCACACGATCATCGCGAGAGCAAGGATCACTCCGACCGACTCGAAGGCCGCGACCGTCGCAAGGGCCGTCGCCCCGAGCAGAACGAGATCGATCAGACGGACCGGAATGCCGGAGGCCGCTGCAAAGACGGCGTCGAAGGCAACGAGAGCAAGTTCCTTGTGCCAGATGGCGATCACGGCAATGACAAGGGCGAGTATCACGACCATCCGTCCGATCGCTTCGGGAAGCATGGATAGGGAGCCGGGATCACCGAGGCTCTCGAGACCGGTCGCGGCGGGCCATACGAGTCCTTCGAGATTGCCATAGAGCACATGATGGACATCGAAGGTCGTGCGGGCGGCCCCCGATTGCTCCATGAGCACGACGCCCAATGCGAAGAGACTCGTGAACACGACGCCGAGGGCTGCCGACGGCTCGACGCCTCCAAGCCGCGTAAGCACGAACACGAGCCCTGCAGCGATCAGGGCCGCGCCGACTCCCCCGATCAGCATCGGCAGCGTCGTCGTCGAGCCGGTGATCAGGAATGCGATCAGGACACCCGGCAGGGTCACGTGACTGATTGCGTCCGTGAACATGGCGCGCCGGGTGAGGACGAGATAGTTGCCCACGAGGGAACAGGCGATTGCGGCGAGGCTCCCACCCAGGAGAGCCGGGAAGTCGAGCTGCATGAACTCGGCCATCACGCGGAACTCTCCAGACTGCTGGGACGGCAGGCGAGCGCCTTGCGCGATCCGTGCGTCCGCATGACCACGCCGCGGGCCGAACCGAACAGAAAGCTAATGGTGAAGAACGCCGCCGCGATCAGGACGATGACCGCGCCGGTCGGGAGGTCGGGAATGGCGGCGGACGCGGCCGCGCCCAGATAGGCGCTTGCGCCGCCCATCGCTGCCGACAGGGCGACCACGACCCCGATATGATGGCTCCAGAATCGCGCAGCCGCCGGTGGAATGACGAGGAGCGCGACGGCGAGGACGAGGCCGACGATCCTCAGCCCAGACACCACGCATGCGAGCGATAGAGCCGCGACGAGCGCATCCAGGCGTGCGATCGGCAGACCGGAAGTTCGGGCGAAATCAGGGTCGAATGCGACGGCCGAAAGCTCCTTCAGGCAGAAGGCGACACTCAGCACGACGACGAAGCCCAACGCACAGATCAGCTGTGCTTCGGCCAGGAGCATGCCGGCTGTCGAGCCGAGAAGATAGGCGTCGAGACCGGCTTGCCCGCCGGTCCGCAGCGTCTGAACGATCGATAGCAGGGCAACACCGAGCCCGAAGGTCGCCGCCAGCACGGCGGCGGTCGCCGTATCGGGCGTGATGCGAGGGCGGCGTGATAGCGCCTGAATCGCGGCAGCGGCTAGGATGGCCGATAAGAGAGCTCCGATCGTCAACAATGCGACCGACCGGCTCGGATAGCCGAGCCAGGACCCGAGCAGGAATCCTGCCGCGACGCCGGGAAGTGTCGCATGCGCGACGGCATCGGAGACGAGGGCACGCCGCCGAAGCATCGTGAAAACGCCGATGGCACCGCACGCGACGCCGAAAGCGGCTGACCCGATCATGACGACAATCGTGTTGTAGCCACCCTGGAGCGTGAGGATCGTCAGCAACTCGCTCATGCCGCCGCCACGCTTGAAGGGGAGACGACCAATGGCACTCCGTAGGCGCGACCGAGATTCGCGGGTGTGAAGGCATCACGGACCGGCCCCGCAGCAATGACGCGCCGATTCAGGATCAGGACATCATCGAAACGGCCTACGACCGTTCCGAGATCGTGATGGACACACACGACGAGCCTGCCAGCGGCTCTCAGATCGTCGAAGACGCGAAGTATCACGTCCTCGGACACTGCATCGACCCCGGCGAGCGGCTCGTCCAGGAGGAGGATTCCCGCTTCGCGGGCAAGGCCGCGCGCGAGAAACACCCTCTGCTGCTGGCCGCCCGAAAGGGCACCGATCTGCTGTCCTGCGAAGGACGCCATTCCAACCTGATCGAGAAATGCCTTGGCCCTCTCGCGGTGGCGGCGTCCGTATCGGCGAAACAGACCGACTCTCCGCACCATTCCCTGCAACACGACATCGAGGGCGGTCGCTGGAAAGTCCCAGTCCACCGCAGCGCGCTGGGGAACGTAGGCGAGGTGATCCAGCATCCGGCCGACAGGTTCGCCGTGACAGAGCACGGACCCTGATGCGGACGGGACGAGTCCGAGAATCGCTTTCAGGAGGGTCGATTTCCCGGCCCCGTTCGGCCCCACGATGGCGAGGAGGCCTTGCTCGGGCGCGGTCCAGCTGACCTCGTCGAGAGCGGCGCGACCATCGTAGAAAACGGAAAGGTCGGAAACGGCGAGCGGCGGTGCCAAGAGCCTCCGATCTCCATTGGCGCACCGGTCTTCGGGATTGGGAGCAAGCATCGGCCGGGCCTTCCGTCAGCTTCCGGTGCCAAGACGGGAATTGAGTCCCCGCTCGGGCGCTTCACCTCCCAGGGCTCGAGCAATCGTCGTCGCGTTGTGATCGATCATCCCGAGATAGGTTCCCTCGTACGTGCCCGGCGTTCCCATGGAATCGGAGTAGATCTGCGCCGCGATCCGCAAGTCATGCCCTCGGCGTGTTGAGCCCTCGACGACGGCCTTGACGTTCCGGTCCGATACGGAGGCCTCCACGAAGATCGCGGGGATCTTTCGCGCCACGGCAAGCTCGACGACCTCCTCGATTCGGCGCAATCCCGCCTCGCTCTCGGTTGAGACGCCCTGGATACCGATCACCCCGAATCCATAGGCCCGGGCGAAGTAGCCGAACGCATCGTGAGCCGTAATGAGCACGCGCCTCTCGGGCGGGATGCCCGAGAGGACGCTCTTGGCATAGGCTGACAGGCCGCGAATCCGTTCGGCATAGTTTTCGTAGCCTCGGGTATAGGAGGCCTGCCCCGCCGGATCCTTGGCCACCAGGGCATCGCGCACCTGCGCCATGACCTCGATCCAGAGATCAGGGTCCATCCAGACGTGAGGATCGGGCTTGTTCTGATAGGCCGCATCGGCGAGGAGGCGATCCTTCGGCAGTCTTTCCGCGGCGAACACCAGAGAGCGTCCGCTCCGCACGAGTTGATCAAAGGTGTCCTGGAACTGGGCCTCGAGCTGCAACCCGTTTCCGATGATCAGATCGGCGCGAAGCATCCGCGCCACATCGGCCCGGGTCGGCTTGTAGAGATGCGGATCGACCCCCTCCCCCAGCAGCGAGTCGACCGATGCGAGACGCTCGCCGCCGATCGCGCGCACGCCGTCAGCGATCATCGCCGTGGTGGTGACCACCCGAAGCGGCGCTGCTTCCGATTGCGCGGCAACCGGCGCCATCCACGCTGCCGCCAGGGCTCCCAGCAGAAACACCATCCCTGCCAAGCCAAGAAACGCGCGCCTTCCTCGAATCACGGCCATCCCGGTTCGACCTCGAAAGAGCATTCGGTCCTCATTGCAGTTGCAACTCATTAGCAACTAGCATGCGGCCATGCTGATGCCGTGTCAATGCACTCGACGCAGCATTTGCAGCCGCGGGACTTTTCCGCCGGGATGGCGCATGGAATGCAGGCAGATACTGTTTTTGAAGGTGGAGACTCCAGATGGCGACAAGCCTTTTCGACCTGACCGGCCGCACCGCTCTCGTAACCGGCTCGACATCGGGCATCGGTTTTGCGCTGGCGCGCGGCTTGGCTCAGGCCGGTGCGCAAGTCGTCGTGAATGGACGCGATTCGGGGCGAGCCGAGGCAGCGACGGAAAGTTTGCGCGTGGAAGGCTTGTGTGCCTCAGCCTCCTGCTTCGACGTCATGGATCCGGAGCGGGTTGCTCCAGCAATCGACCTCATCGAGGCGGATGTCGGGCCGATCGACATTCTCATCAATAACGCCGGCATTCAGAAGCGCGCTCCGCTCGTGGAGATGAGCCTCGCCACGTGGGAGGAGGTCGTGCGCGTGAACCTCACGGGCGTGTTCGTAGTGGGCCAGGCAGTCGGCCGGCGCATGGTGGCGCGGCGCCGCGGCAAGATCGTCAATATCTGCTCCCTCATGAGCGAGGTCGCCCGGAAGACGATTGCGCCCTACACGGCCGCGAAGGGAGCCGTGAAGCAGCTCACACGGGCCATGTGCGTCGAATGGGCCGGCTACAACATCCAGGTCAACGGCATCGGGCCCGGCTATTTCGTGACGCCGATGAACGAGGCTCTCGTGAACGATCCGGATTTCGATGCCTGGATCAGATCGCGTACGCCGGCCGGCCGCTGGGGACGGACCGAGGAACTCGTCGGCGCAGCCATTTTCCTGAGTTCCCCGGCATCCGACTTCGTCAACGGCCAAGTCATCTATGTCGACGGTGGCGTACTGGCCGCGATCTGAAACGCCGCAGGCTCGGGCTGCCCTCGCCGGTTTCGATCCCGGGTCAACGAAGGGCTATGGAAGTCACATGCGGCGGGGCGGCCGGGCCCTTGCCTCGATCGATCCCGATCAGGGCTGCCCCGGCCCTTTCGGCGGCTGCACTCTCACGTGCTTCTCCTCTGCCATGCGGCGGAGCCACCGGTGAAGATAGCTGCTCCACACGGCCCGTGGCCGCGCCTCTGCCGGTGGCCGCGGACGCGCCAGCACGACGGCTCCTTCTGCAGTCTTCCGGATCGTGAGCACGCGCGTGTGGAATTCCTCGAGGCCCGGGCGATGGCCGATCGACAGGATCGTGGACCCCTTCAATTCCTCCACGAAGAGACGCAGCATCAAGGCCTGATTGTCGTCGTCCAGCGCCGACGTCGCCTCGTCCATGAAGATCCAGCTGGGGCGGTGGAGGAGCACGCGGGCGAAGGCCACACGCTGCTGCTGCCCGAGCGAGAGGGACCTGTCCCACCGCTCCTCCCGGCCGAGAGCGTTCTTGAACTCCTTCAGGCCGCAGCGTTCCAGGGCGGCGGCGATCGTCGGATCGTCGAAAGTGCCCGGCGACGCGGGATACGAGACCGACGCGCGCAGTGTTCCGAGGGGCAGGTACGGCCGCTGGGGCAGGAACATGATCTGGTCGGAGGGCGGGATCTCGATCGTGCCCGAGCCCCAGGGCCACAGCCCTGCGATGGCGCGGAACAGCGTGCTCTTGCCCGAGCCCGACTCGCCCTTGATCAACACCCGCTCCCCCGGCCTGATCTCGGCAGTGGCCTCGTCGATGATCACCGACCCGTCGCTGAGCCCGATCGACAGGTCCTTGAAGCTGAGGCAGCCCTCCGGGTGCGGACGGATTTCGATCTGCTGGTGCTCCTGAATCGCGGCATCGAGGTCGAGGCAAGCCTGTCGGAAGGTCGCAATGCGCAGCAGCGCCGAGCGCCAGTCGGCAATCTTCGGGAAGTTGTCGACGAAATAGCGCAGCGCCGTCTGGACTTGGCTGAAGGCTCCGACAACCATCATCATATCGCCGAAGGAAAGGCCGCCTGAAAAGTAGCCGGGCGCCGCTGCCAGAATGGGGACCACGAGGGCCAACCAGCCATAGCCCGAAGTGATCCAGGTCAGCCGGGCCAGAGCACCCGACAATCTTCGTGTCGCATGCAGGACCTCGTCGACGAAGTGGTTCAGGTTCCGCCGCTCGTCGGCCTCCCCGGCGTAAAGCGCGACGCTTTCGGCGCTTTCGTTCACGCGGACCAGCGAGAACCGAAGGTCCGCCTCGCGGGCATAGCGGGTGGTGTTAAGGCCGATCAGCGGCCGTCCCACGAGCCAAGTCAGCCCCGATCCGAGGCCGGCATAGCCGATGGCCACCCAGACCATGTAGCCGGGGATCACCACCTCCCTCCCCCAGAGCGTAAACCTCACATTCGAGGAGAGGGTCCACAGCACCCCGATGAAGCTCACGAGGAGGAGCATCGCCTGGAGCATGCCGACCCCGATCTCGGCCGTGAACTCCGAGAAGAGGCGGCAATCCTCCTGGAGGCGCTGGTCCGGCTGCGCCCCCGCCTTGCCGATGAAGCCGAGCTGATATGCCCGATTTGGCTTCAGCCAGTCATCAAGCAGAACATGCGTCAGGCGCTCGCGCACGCGGATCTTGAATCGCTCCTGGAGCCAAGTCTGGCTCACCACCAGAACGAGCAGGACTCCGACGATCACCAGGAATATGACGAGCTGCCAGAGGAACGCATCGACGTTCCGCTTCTCGACGGCATCGAAGAAGGTGCCGTTCCACTGATTCAGCCGCACCTGCCCGACCATGTTGGCGATGAGAATGAGGACGATCGCACCTCCGAGACGCAGGATGGGCCACCCTTTACGCCCCTTCAGCATCTCGCGGACGAGCGTCATGAACTCTTCCCGAGCGCTCCGCCCTTCCCCGCCCGGATCCGGCGAATCGGAAGCTCTTGCGGCTTCCAGCCGGTCGACGTCAGGGGTCTGCTGCTGCTCGGCCAGTGCAGCCTCTTTCTCGATTCCGGTTGTGGCAGGCGTCAGCACTGCTTTCGCAGCCTGCTCGCTCGCCGAAGAGGTGGACATCAAACCCTCTGATGAACCCGGGCTGTCGGGAGCCCGCTCCCGTCAAGCCGGCTCGCCCAAGCCGGTTCCATGCCTGCGGGGATCGATCGACTGGAATATCCGCCGGCGGCTGGGCCGGAGAGAGGGGAACTGACCAGCATCACGGGCTTGAGACGGCCAAGCCTCCCGAGAGAGGTCATGCAGCGGCTGGATGCAGTCGCCACGACACAGACCTGCCCGGCAGCTGCTCCACGCGCGAGAGGAGCGGTCTGCCTGCAACGAGCCGGACATGTCGGAAATTCAGGAGTTGGCTGGGGCGCCAGGATTCGCAGTCAAGCCCCAGCCCTGCTCTAAGCCCTTGCAGAACCTTGCGGTTCCTGCGGCACCGATGAGCCTGTGTACCACTCCTGTGTGCCACCCGGCAAGGCGAATCCGGGCTGCCGCCGGCCCCTGGAACGGCCAGCGCTGGCGGATCGCTGTGATGATCGCTTCCGCGCCCGCCGCATCCTGCACGTCGGCAGCGGTGAGGTTGACCATCAGGAGCCGCCGGTCGGTGTCCACGGTGATACGCCGCTTGCGGCCCTTCACCTTCCTGGCGGCATCGGAGCCACCCTCGCCCGGCGCAGGCGGCGCCGTCATGCGTCTTCCTTTCGATGCCGCCGGCCCTCGGGCTCGCCGCGCACCCGACCCGCTCGCGGTCGAGCATCAGCGCCACGTCGTCAGCGTCCGGAAGAGAAGCCGGCGCACGAAGCAGCGAAACCACCAGTCCACGCTCTGCCACGGCCCGAAGTTCGTGGCCAGCATGCGCCAGCCGCAGCCCGCGCGTGCCACGTAGCGGATCGCATTCAGAATCTCGCGCAGATCTACGCTGGCCCTGCGCCCGTGTCTGGCAGGTTCGGGCAAAAGCGGTCGGATCCGCTTCCATTCAGCATCGGCTAGACCGATCGGGTAGCGGCGCGTCTCCGACTGGACGCCGAAGAGGGACTTCGTGCTGCCTTATCGCGGATACCGGAGGGAACTGGGCGCTATGCGGCGATCGCCAACGGCTTGAATGCCCAAGGGGTGAAGACAGTCACGGGTGGCGTGTGGACCTCTGAGAACGTGAGACAAGCAATCAGGAAGCAGAGACGCGCTGACGAAACTCAATGAATTCGGCGGCTCGGGAGGCTCGTCCAATCAGCCTATGAGACTACGCAACTGGCCTGTCTGTCCGTTCATCGCGTAGATCCGCTGGATGTTTGATCGTCTTATCCACGCCGACTGGAGTGTCGATGCTCGCAAGCGCTGGCAGGCCTCGGCCGAACGCCGTCGCGGTGCTTGGTATGTCTCGGCACCGCGACCCGTCGGCTCAGTGTCGGATTTCCTCGACGAGGTCTTCGCTTATTCCGCGCGAGACAGGGTGCTCATGGGGTTCGACTTTCCGATCGGGGTGCCGAACGCCTATGGCGTGAAGACTGGGCTCGCCAGCTTCCGGGATGCCCTTTTCGAATTCGGTCGCGGCGGCTGGGCAGGCTTCTTCGACATTGCCGATCGGCCGGAGGAAATTTCCGTCTCGAGTCCCTCCTACCCTCGCGGGTGTCGCAAGGGCGTGTCTCGCAATTCACTCGTCTCAGGACTGGGGGTGAATTCCTTCGCCGACCTCCTGCGGATCTGCGAGCGCCGTACGACCCATGGGCCGGAGGGATGTTCGCTGTTCTGGACGCTCGGCGGCAATCAGGTCGGAAGGGCTGCCATCGCGGGGTGGAGAGAAGTCGTCAGGCCAGCCCTGGAGCGTGGAGCGGCCCTGTGGCCGTTCGACGGTTCGCTCGCTGCCCTGTCGGCCAAACCGGGTGTTGTGCTCGCCGAAACATATCCGGCCGCAGCCTACCGAATGTTCGGGGCCAACTTCCATCGAGGAGAAAGCAAGCGACGACGGTCTGATCGTGCATCCAAGGCATCGGCCATCCTGGACTGGGCAACGGCCCACGCAGTCCACCTCTCCGATGATACGAAGGCTGCCGTGCTGCATGGATTTGGCGATGCAAGGTCCGGAGAGGATGCCTTCGATGCGCTCGCTGGGTTGCTCAAGATAGTCGAGATCGTCGATGGACGAGGACCCGAGGCGCCTCAGGACCTCTCGGCGGTCCTGACGTGGGAGGGCTGGATTCTCGGCCGTTAGAGCTGCTCAGAGCCGTGCCTTTGCCTAGCGGGCGCAAACCGATCGAAGCTCTCATCAGGCAACCTTCTGTTGCAGGCTTGCTCAGGTTGGCTGCTACCTGGACCAACGTCATGAGTCGATCGTCTATGAAGATTGCCGCAGCACCCGGCGCATGATCTTGCCCGTCGTCGTCATGGGCAGCTCTTCGACGAAGGCGACCTCGCGCGGATATTCGTGAGCGGCGAGCCGCGACTTCACGAAGTCCTGGATCTCCCGCGCGAGCTCGGGCGTGGGAGCGTAGTCCGACCGCAGCACGATGAAGGCCTTCACGATCTCGGTCCGGATCGGATCGGGCACCCCTACCGCGGCCGCCAAGGCCACTGCCGGGTGGCGCATCAGGCATTCCTCGATCTCGCCGGGGCCGATCCGATAGCCGCCACTGGTGATCACGTCGTCATCACGCCCGAGATACCAAAGGTAACCATCCTCGTCGCGGCGCCCGAGGTCGCCCGTGAGCAGCCAGTCCCCCGCGAATTTCGCCGCCGTGGCCTCGGGCTTGTTCCAGTAGCCGAGGAACATCACCGGATCCGGTCGCCGCACCGCGATCGCGCCGACGGTGCCGTCCGGGAGCTCGTTCCCGTCTGCATCGACGATCCCGACCCGGTGCCCGGGGATCGCCCGGCCCATGGAGCCCGGCTTGACCGGCATCAGCAAGGATGCATTGCCGACCACCAGGTTGCACTCGGTCTGGCCGTAGAACTCGTTGATGGTAGAGCCGAACACCTGGCGTCCCCAGTCCAGCAGCTCGCCTCCCAGGGTCTCGCCTCCGCTGGCGACGGTGCGCAGCGCAAGGCCGGTCCCCTTCACCCCGGACTGGCGCATCAGCTTGATGGCGGTCGGGGGCAGGAACACGTTCCGGACCCGGTGCTGGGCCATCAGGGACACGGCCTGCTCGGGGTCGAACTTGCGGAACCTGCGGGCCAGCACCGGGATCCCGTGATGCCACGCGGGCATCAGCACGTCGAACAGGCCGCCGATCCACGCCCAGTCCGCCGGCGTCCACATCAGGTCGCCAGGCTGGGGAAAGAACTCGTGCGGCATCTCCACTCCCGGAAGATGGCCCGGCAGCACCCGATGGGCGTGGAGCGCGCCCTTGGGATTTCCCGTGGTGCCGGAGGTGTAGATGATGACGGCGGGATCGTCGGCAGACGTCTCGACCGCCACGAACTCGTCCGAGGCGCGTGCCAGCGCCGCGTGGAAGTCCATGGCCCCCTCCGGCCCGCCATCGATGCACAGGACGAGGCGGAGATCGGGAAGACGATCACGCAGGAGCCGGACCTTCTCCCAGCCGATCGCGTCCGTGACCAGCGCCCGCGCGCCGCTGTCGCGAAGCCGGTATTCGAGCGCCTCCTCGCCGAAGAGGGTGAAGAGTGGCACGGTGATCAGCCCGGCCTTGAATCCGGCCACGTGGGCGACGCCCGTCTCGGGGGCTTGCGGCAGGAGCACCGCCAGACGGTCTCCGCGCGCGAGGCCATGGGCCATCAGCACGTTGGCGAGCCTGTTGGACAATCGCCGGGTCTCATCGAAGGAGAAGGCACGGACGCTCCCGTCGTCCTCCTCCCAGATCAGGGCGGGACGCCCCGCTTGGGAAGCGTGCCGATCACAGACGTCCACCCCGATGTTGTAGCGGGTGGGCACATGCCATTGGAAACGGCGGGCGGTCTCGGCGTAGTCTTCATGACGTTCGAGCACGATGTTCCCTCCAGACTTATCCTCGCCGCTCCCGAATGGGACAGCCCAGGATCAGGCAGCGCGCAGCACAGCATGGATGAACGCGCCTGCCGACGTGAGTTTCTCCGGATCGATGCCGGTCGCGATGCGCCGGCCGTGGAGCAACTCGACGGCCGCCTCGGTGGCAACGTTCCCGGGAGGCGCCCTTAGCGAAGGGGCAGCCGCCGCGGCCCCCGTCCGAGCTGTCGACCGTGCAGATCCCCATCTCGAGCGCCTCGAGGATGTTCGCCAGGGCTCGCTCATGCTTGTCATGGAAGTGAATCTCAAGGTTTCCCACTAGGATGAGCCCAGCTGGCTACGCGGAGGCGTTCAGGGATTATTTGTCATCCCGCTCGACAGTCACATCACCATTATCCTGCTACCCTCCTGAGCCGCGCCGCTTGGGCTGACGCCCAAAGTTGGCATTGCGCCACCCCGATGCCGACAAGCTGCCTGACGGTGGTGTCGCCGAGGAAAACAGGCAACGCACCCGCGAATGCCATTAGCGCACCCGCACCCGCTCACGACGGCACCAGCGTAAACCCCGGCTGTAATGCTAGAAGGCCGAATCCATAACTTCACTGGCTGGCAGCTCCTACCGGAGGTGATGCTAGTAGCGAAGGCTGACCAAGACACAGCAGAGTTTAAGAAGATCCGTAGCTTTTCCGATCGATAGGTGAACACCTAGAACCGGACGGCTGCTGAGACCACCCGCATCCTGAACCGAGAGCTACTGCCCTATTGGGGAACATGGAGGGTTGCAGCGGTCCGCAAGCGGGATGTATGCGTTCCGTCTCGTTGATGATGTCTCACCTGACGGGACCATTACGCCAAACCTTGCTGATCTGCCTCAAGGATGAGCCGTGATCACCTTCATCTGCACCACCTGCGGAACCTCCTATCCTCCCTCGGATACACCTCCCGCTCGTTGCCCGATCTGCGAGGATGAGCGCCAATATGTGCCAGCCTCCGGCCAGAGTTGGACGACGCCCCACCAATTGCAGACCCACCACACGAACGCATGGCGGCAGCACGAGAAGGGTCTTTTCAGTCTCCACACCACGCCCGCTTTCGCGATCGATCAGCGGGCCTTCCTCCTTCAGACGGCGGCGGGGAACATCCTGTGGGATTGCATCGCCCTGATCGACGACGCAACGGTGGAACTGGTGGGCGCTCTGGGAGGCCTGAGCGCCATCGCCATCTCGCATCCCCACTACTATACCCGGATGCAGGATTGGAGCCGCGCCTTCGGCGGTCCTCCGATCTATCTGCATGCCGCCGACCAGCAGTACATCATGCGGCCTACCCCGGAGATCCACCTGTGGGAAGGAGACACCTTGGAGATTGCATCCGGCGTTACCCTCATCCGGCTCGGCGGCCATTTTGCAGGTGGTACGGTGCTGCACTGGGCTTGCACGGAAGATGGAGCAGGGGCGCTCTTGTCCGGCGATATCGTCCAAGTGGCCAGCGATGTGCGCCGTGTCTCCTTCCTGTGGAGTTATCCCAACATGATGCCCCTCCCCGCTCGGGCGGTGCTGCGGATCGGAGAGGCTCTCACGCCCTGGTCATTTGACCGAATCTACGGTGCGTTCTTGAGCAAAGAGGTCCCACGTGACGCTAAGCAGGTCGTGGCGGGGTCCGTCAGGCGCTATGTTGAGCTTCTAAACGGCTGACGGTGTCTCGTCCTTGCTGGACCCTCCTGCCGCATATGCTGCTCAAGGACGGCCTCGCGCCATCACCGACGTTCACGTGAGGCGTTTCGATTGTGGGGTCGCCTGGAGGGCACGCGCGAGGTGGCCCAACTCAACCGCCTTCTCGCAGCAGGGCACATTGGCATTCCTGAGAGGCAAGTAGCGACCCGACGCACGGCGCCAACTTCCCAGGCAGGCTCGCGCGGGCACTGGAGTTCGCCGATCACCTATGTCAGTCGCGACTGGCGCAACTGCCCATTGATATCAGCGGACGCGCCAGCCCGGCCCCCCAACGCGCATCGACAACCGTGACCAAACGAGAGTGCGTGGAAAGCTGCTACCCGGTCGCTCCCCTCCGAGGGTGCTCGCTACTTCTTCTTTGCACCGCCGATTTCTCGGTCCCATCGGTCGAACATTGCGACCAAGGGCTTTGCATCAAGCGGTGGTTCAACGGGGTTGTTGGCGATCAAATCCTGATATTCCGGTCGCCCAAACCTCTTGATCGTATCCTGACTTTCCTTTGGAGCCATTTCGAGTGGCACATTGTGGATCGCGGGTCCCGGATACATGTAACCGTGATCGTACATGAAGGCCTGCTGTTCGGGCTTCAGCAAGTATGCGATCAGCTCGACGAGCACATCCACCTTTTCTGGAGGTACGCCTTTCGGGATGGCCATGTAATTGGCGTCGACGACCCAGTGGAAGCCCTTGAGGGTAGCAACCTTAAAGTCCTCTGGGACAATGCCGAGGTATCTCGGGTTAATATCCCAGCCGGTCGTTGTTGCAATAATGTCCCGTGACCCCTCTCCGAGTTCCTTCATTGTCGCTGTGGTACCGCCAGGGTAATAGTCGATACAACTATCCAGCTCACGCAGATAGGCCCATGTCTTGTCCCAGCCGTTTATGGGATCCTGGGGATCTTTATCGCCCAGCAGGTAGGGAAGGCCCATCACAAATGTCCGACCTGGTCCCGAGTTGGACGGTCGGGCATACATGAACTTACCCGGGTGCTTCTTGCACCAAGCGAGGAGCCCTTCCGCGGTGTCGGGAAGATCTTTGACCCGATCAGGAGCGTATTCCAGCAACGGGCCCGACGGATAATAGTCGATCACAAAAGCCTGGCCACGTGCCATTTTTTGCATTGCGTACGCGCCTGGGAGGTAGAGCTTTTCCAGGTCCGGCAGCCTGTCCTTGTACTTTGGCAGGATTTCAAGCCAGACCTGATCCATTCCTGCGGCCAGAGCATCGTTTCCCGTTAGAACAAAATCGATGTCGACGCGTCCGGCGTCTTGTTGCGCTTTTAACTTACCGGCTAGTTCCGGAGCGGTCGCTTTCGTGAATACAAACTTGGAGACGAGATCCGGGTGTGCCTTCCGAAAACTCTCAATAGCCGGCTGGCTGATCTGCAGGTCACCCGCAACGTCAATGACACTGATCGTGAAAGGCTCCTTGGGCTTTGATGCTGGCTGCGCCAGACTGCCCACGGAGGAGAGCGTCACAGCGACTAGGCCGACGATCAGGCAATTCCACTTTTCGCGAGCTACTTTCATATCCCTCTAGCTCCTTCTCCTCGCGCTTTCCCAACGGTCCAACGGAACCATCACATGGATTCATCCGCTCCCCAGGCAGCTGAAGAAAGCTGACTGGCAGAGTCCTCATCCAGAAACATGTGACACGCCGGATGCCGCTGGAGAATCGAGGCCGGGCACATATTGGAGACAGGTCCCTCAACGGCGCATCGAACGGCTTCCGCTTTCCTCGCATCCTGGACGGACAGAACAATCAGCTTGCTGCGTATCATCTGCCGTACACTCATGGAGACAGCCGTGTCAGGCACCGCCTCGAGCGTCGGGAACCACCCCTCTCCGAATTGTTGCTGGCGACAGCGCTCATCGAGTTTGACGATGATGTAAGGAGCATCGGTCTCGAAATCTGCCGGTGGATCATTGAACGCGAGGTGGCCGTTCTCTCCGATTCCAGCAAACATCACATCGACCGAGTTTGCCGCGATAAGCCGGTTCATGCGTTCGACTTCCGCGTGCAGGTCGGAAGCATCGCCCTCAATGAAGTGGAATGCACCTAGGTTCGGGAGTTTTGACGTGAAAAGTTCCCGCAGGTATCGGCGGAAGCTTGCCGGGTGAGTATCGGGCATCCCGATGTACTCGTCCAAGTGAAATCCTGTCACTTTCGACCAGTCGATACCTGGCTGCTGGACCAAGGCCTCCAGCATCTCGAACTGACTTGCGCCTGTCGCAACGACGATCGTCGCATGGCTGCTGCCCTGAATGGCGGCGCGAAGCGCTTCTGCACCAACCAGCGCGGCCGAGTCTCCGAGCACCTTCTTGCTTGGGCACAGGTGAAAGTTCATGGCGTGTCGGTCCGATTGGATCAGTTGGACGTGAACCGCGCAAACTCTAGCAGTACCGGACACTCTCGTCGGCAGCAACTGTCTCATGGGACCACTGTCCAGCCTAGGAGCTCTGCTGGTGCCCCCGGTGCCCCTCAAATGCAGAGTTTCTGGGAAGCGGCAGAATAGCAGGCAGAGGCTAAGTGCTTGAAAAACATGGCGCGCCCGAAAGGGTTCGAATCTCTGGCCCCCAGATTCGTAGTCTGATTCGGATTGTAATACTTTGAAGTTCGTAGAAAGCTGACCTGACAAAGCTCACATTTTGGGATGCCGTTCGCCAGCCTAGCTGCATTGGTCTCTGAGTTATTGATGTCATGACTCACTTCAGTGATCCGATATGTAGCCAGCTCTATGATCCGAAGATCCGGAAATTTCGCTGGTTCCTTGCTTGAGTCTTCCATGATCCGGCAGCACGGGCGCTGAGAGGAGGCCCGTGCAATGCCCGACACCGCTCGCCAGGCCACGACAGTCCAGCCCAATCCGCAGTCGCCCCATTACATCCCTCAATCAGGGCTGTCGTCACCGCCCCGGCGAGGGCATGAGGCAAGCCCTCCCCCTCCCCGCATCCCGAGCCGGACGGCCATCGCTCGCGATCTGACTCGGCCTGACTCGCTTTCTCCCGATCCGACTCGCCCCGACTCGGTGGCTCGCGGCTCCGCAGGCGATCGCACGGCGGGAACGATGCCGGCTCGGAGTAACGTGGGTCATGCCCAAATCACGACGGGGACCTCGTCAGACAACGGAAACCGAACTGCCGGTACCGAGCGGCAGTACCGGACCACTTTCACGCAGCTCGTGAGGCGTTACTTGCGTGATCACGATCTGCAGGAGATCTCGTGCTACGAGGATTTCGGAACCTGGTGGGTCGCCACGATCATGCAGGACCTCCGCCCAGCGAGCCGGCGCTTCTACCGCCGAGCCGTTGAGGTCGGACTGCAGGATCGCGCGGATGCTGCTCGATCTCCCATGGAGATGGTCGACATCACCCGAGCGATCACGATCGTCCGGAAAGCTCCCCGAGCATCTGCCCAGGCCACACCCGCGCCTGCGACGTCATCCCACAAACTGAAACAGCTGACCGAGGACGTGCTGGAACAGCTCGGGCGAGACCTCGCGTGCCGCCGCGGGCGCTATGACGAAGCCCTCATTGCCTATCTGGATGCTGGCATCGCCACCGGCCTGAGGCCTGGCGAATGGCTCAGGGCGCGGCTGGTGCATCAGCCGGGGCGCGTCGTTCTCGTCGTGCGCAATGGAAAAGCTACCTATTATCGTGCCCACGGCGCCTATCGGCGGCTGATCTGGACAGATCCCGCGTGCCGCCAAGTCCGGGCCGTCGCGCGATGGCTCGGTATCCTCAGGCAGGCTTGCGCCGACAGTGGGCCTAAAGGCCGCTTCTAGACTTTCATCGGTGCGCTGGCGGATCGGCTCCGCACTGTTGCGCGCAAGCTTTGGCCCCGCCGACGTCGGCAGCCGACGCTCTACTCGACCCGGCACACCTTCGCTGCCACGGCAAAGCAAAGCCTCGACCGGACTGAGATCGCGGCCCTGATGGGGCACGCCTCGGATGCCACCGTATCCTCGCATTATGTGTGAAAGTCTGGATTTGATCTGTCAGACAGTGTCGGATGAAGTGGCGTCTGATGGGGCGTGTAGCTCGTCAGCTCGGCACCACATTGCAGCATGATGGCCCTGGGCTTGGGTCGGGCGAGAGCGGTCAAGCCCCAGAGCCGCCCAGCGGTGCGCCGCAGGCGCAGGGCTTGACGGCGCGAACGAACCCGAAGCCACCATCGCTTCGAGCGGAATGCGACTTGCTCTGACGTTGTCCGTCAAATCAAGTCCAGGATTCTACAGATGATCGCCTCTTCCGGGACCGACAGCACCGTGGACTTGGTGTCCTTGGGACCGGTCGGCAGGTCTGCCACCGAGCTGCGTTTCTTCCACTTGGCGACGGTTTTCGGGCTGATGCCGGAGTGCTTCGCCAGAGACCTCAGGCTCGCTTGACTATGGTGGATCACCCGACGGACTGCCTCTGTCGTTGTGGCGCTGCCATGGAGAACCTAGCCTACTGTGCATCCCTCCAGTCAGGCGATAAGAATGCACCATCAAACCCTGGGATCAGACATCGGCGCCGAAGAAGGTGCCGCCGTGGAAGGTTACGCCGCGGCGCGGCTTGATGGTCCAGGTGTTCGCGTAATTTCTCGATCGCCTTTGCCAATTCCATCTGCGGCGTCAGCGTCTCGTCCAAACGGGCAGCCCGTTATAGATGCTGTGGACCCGCAGATAGTCGATGTTGAAGATCGCCCTCGCCGGATCGAGCCTGTCGGCGATGCTGCTGGCATACGTCGCGACGCGCAGGCGCCCGCCCTTCCTCTGCATTGCCGCCTGCGCCTGCGTTGCACCGGCAACGACACCCGCGCTGAGAGCCACGGCTATGCCAAATTGCGACGAGTAGGTTCAAGATGTCGCGGCGGCTCGCTCCCTGCCGCAGCACCGTATCGAGCTTCAGCCAGTCGGCAATGCTCAGATTCTCGTATCCGAAGGACGAATACGACATTCTGTCTTCTGTCCTTTTGCTTGTCGTTGAACCGGCCGCTCAGAGTTTTGAGCAGAGCCGATAGGCTTCGTAGATGGACGAATAGATGTCCCGGCTCGACACTGCATCGCCGATGCGGTGTAGGAGGAAACTGCCCGGCTCGGGAGCGGCGGCTTCCTCACCGCCCACCATGAAGGCGATGTCAGTTATGCCGTCATTGGCGGAGAGATGCCGCAGTTCGTGATAGATGTCGGCAGCAGGCACCGTGCCATGCTCGACGACGATTTGGCTGGCCTCGAGCCGGCTTTCCGCGCCGGTCAGCTCGTTGCGAAACGTAGCCTGCAAGGTGTTGCCCCGCCGCTCGACCTTCTCCAACCTGACGTCGACGACCGAGCGGATGCCCAACTTGGCAAAGCGCTTCCTGAAACCCGACTTGTCGATGTAGGACATTTCGATGGCAAGGGCATCGTCGGGCGTCGCAATGCAAACCGATTTGCCCAGCTGAGCAAGATGCAGCGCGCAGGATGCCGCGGCTTGGCGGCCGGTCCCATCGTAGACAAGCACGTCGTTCTTGCCCGGTACCGTGCCGGTCAGCACATCCCAAACGTTGTCGCAAAGCTCCGCGCCTTCCAACCAATCGGTGTCCGGGATGCCTCCAGTGGCCACGATCACCAGGTCGGGCATCTCCCCGCGAACGGTTTCGGCCTCCGCATAGCAATTCGTTCGAACATCGACACCAAGCCGCTCGAGTTCGCTAGCGCGCCAATCGACAATTCCGATAAGGTCCCGACGCTCGGCAGCCGCCGTCGCGACGAGCACTTGCCCGCCCAGCTTGGCTGCAGCTTCGAAAAGGACGACCGAATGCCCGCGCTCGGCGCACACGCGCGCGGCTTCGAGCCCAGCCGGCCCGCCACCGATCACGACCGCCTTCAGGCTTCGCGAAGCGCGTTCTACACCATGGCTCAGCATGGTTTCGCGACCGCTTGATGCATTGTGAATGCAATTGACCTTCTTGTAGAGGCAGTAGGAGGCTCCGACACAGGGTCTGATCCGCTCCTCCTCGCCACGCATGATCTTGTTGACGATATGCGGATCGGCAATATGGGCACGCGTCATGCCGATCAGATCGACGACGCCCTCGCGGATCGTATGGCGGGCCGTCGCAACATCGCGGATGCCGCCGGCATGGATCAACGGTAGTTTCGTCTCGCGGCGAAACTGCATCACCTTGCCGAGATACGGCGCGCTCCGCTGGAACATTCCGGGCATGTTGTCTTCGGCCAAGGCAAGGTCGGTATCCATGCGGCCGTAGATGCAGTTGAAGTAGTCGATATGTCCTTCGCGCTCGAAGATGCGGGCGAGCCGCAGGCAATCTTCGAAATCCGAACCATCGGTGACACCTTCGTCGATCACGAAGCGGATGCCGACGACAGCATCGTCCCCGACACGTTTGCGGATCGCTTCATGAACCAGGAGCCCGAAGCGGGCCCGATTCTCGGGCGTGCCGCCAAAGCCGTCCGTGCGCTTGTTCGTGCGCGGAGACAGAAACTGGCCGATGAGATGGCCGCCGGTCACGGTTTCGACGCCGTCCAGCCCACCTTGCACGCAGCGCAGGGCGGCATCGGCGTAGTCTCGAACGATACGCGCGATGTCCGCATCGTCCATCTCCTTAGGGAAATTGCGGTTGCGCGCCTCCCTGACGCGCGAAGGCGCGAGCACCGGAAGCCAGTTCCAGCCATAGGAGGTCGCACGCCGGCCGAGATGGGAGACCTGGCACATCACGGCAGCGCCGTGGCCGTGGATCCGCTCGGAAAGCACCGCCAGATGGGGAATGATACGGTCGCTGGATAGATCGAGCTGCCCGCCGCCCCAGCTGGAGTCAGGTGAGGTCATCGCCGAGCCGCCGATCATCGTCATCGCGAGGCCGCCACGCGCCTTTTCCTCGTGATACCGCTGATAGCGCTCCAGCGGCAGGCCGCCCTCGTCCAGCATCGAGGCGTGGCTGGTGCTGACGATGCGGTTGCGAAACCGGACATTCTTGATTGCGAACGGCTCAAGCAAAGGGTCGCGTGGTGCAACCGACGGACGATCTGCCATGACGACCGCTGCGCTCACCGAATGACCCTCCCCGTGCCGAACCTGATGCAGATGCTGGCGTCTCTTGCAGGCGGACGCCGGAGCAAGCTCGAAATCGCCATGTGACTGCCGCATCAGCCTGAACAGTGGAGAAGGTTTTGGAATATGGATAGATTGAAAAAATCTAGGAGATGCATACGCTGAGCGTATGGCTCCTCTGTCCCACCTCGTTCCCTCCGCGCGGGGACTTCTCATCTTCGAGGCTGCGGCGCGTACCGGCAGCTTCACGGCCGCGGCCGCAGAATTCAATGTCACCCAGCCTTCCGTTAGCCGCAGCATTGCCGAGCTGGAGGCTGCTATCGGGGCGAAACTGTTCGAGCGCCGCGCTCGCGGGCTTGATTTGACCGCCGACGGCAGTGATCTCTATTGCGTGGTCAGCGATGCAGTCGGGCGCATCGCGGAAACCGTTCAAGCTATTCAGCATCGGCAGAATGCGGCGAGGCCCATCGTCACGCTTTCCGTATCGAGTTCGTTCGTCGCCCATTGGCTGCTGCGGCGCCTTGGCGAATTCAATGCCGCATTTCCGCAAATCGATATCCGCTTCGACCTGGTTCCAGGGATTTTGCGCGGAATTCCGGACAACGTAGATCTAGCTACACGTATCATTGCCGATGATGATCAAAACTATCATCGTTGGTTCTTTGCACCGGAGATTGTTTTTCCTGTCTGCAGCCCTGCTTATCTTAGCGCACGAGGCAAACTGGATCACAAGGGAGACGGATCGGGACACGTATTCTTATGGCTCACGGATCATGCCATGTACAAATGGGCCAAAGAATGGGGGAATGTCGCCAATCGCAGCACGTCCAAGGGCGTTTGGCACGAGTTCACGGATTATGCCGTCATCCTTCAAGCCGCCTTGAACGGAGAAGGAATTGCGCTCGGCTGGCTCAGCGTCGTGTCGAGTACCTTGCTTAAAGGAACATTGGTTCCCGCTTCGGACCTGATCATCCGTACGGGTCAGCATCACAGTCTGATTGCACCCCGATCAAAGCCTCTCAACCCGATCGTTGCAGAGGTGGCTCTCTGGCTCCAGGCACGGATCGCACAGGAACTCAATGCACTCGACCCAATGATCGGCATGGGACGGCGCTTCGACGACGGTCATTCATCCAAACCGAATACTGGCTCCGTTTGAGCCGAACTCAGCGTCGCGCCACGATACGAGACGCGGCGCGTTTCTGCGGTCGCAAGGAAGCCGCTTCGTTTCGCCGGGAGGAGCCACCATTCCACCCCGACCATTCCGGATCCGTGCTTTCACCGGTCCGGCTTCGCCGACATGCGCTCGGACTGGCTGGCGGCTACGAACAACTCCGTCAGCCGAGCGCCTGACTGGCCAGCGCGATTCGGCGTGGCCCTTCCGGATTCACGGGCTTGAAAGGCGCACGCTTCAATCCCATCGATGTCACTGTGTCGTGGATCTGCATGCCGCTGGCAACGAGGAAGTTCGTGAAAGCGATGTTGCTCGCCGGCGTGTCTGCGCGCAGGAAGCTCCCGGCATGGGCCTCGACATGTGGAAGCGAAACGGCGATCGCATCATCTTCCGTCGCAGCGACGACAGGGCCAATCACATGCCCTCGCCCGAATCTGCGACACAGTGCAAAGGCGACAATCTGATCGTTGCGGACGAGCGCATGGCCTTTCGACTCGGGAGCGAGCCGACGAAAAACGGCAGATCGGTCGTAGCCGTTCGCGGCGTGATCGAGCCTGACGAGGCTCTCATAGTCGTCAAAACGGACGGGCCGGACGAGACCTTCCACTTTGCAGGAAGGACGATTGCCCGGGGCGATCTGGCCCTGGCATTGCAGAATTTTCTGCTCGTAGCCATAACCCATGGAGCGGTATAGCCGCCGCGCCGCGCGTGTGGCCGTGAGGCCGAAGGCGGCCGCCCCGTTCAACTCATGCGCCCTTTCCATGAGCCAGCGCCCCGCCCCCTGCTCCTGCAGGCGCGGCAAGGTGATGAGCATGCAGATCATGGCGAAATCCGCTCCATAGCGGAGCCACATCACGGTGCCGACGACACGCTCGATTTCGTCGACTGCTGCGACGCCCCCCCCCAGATCCAGGAGCGTCTGCCAGTCACCTTCGCGATGGGACCACCCCACCGAGACGGAAAGCGCATGCAATTGTTCGGCGCCGACGTCCCGGATGTCACGCAGCGTGAGCTCGAATGTGTCGAGACGCAGTCGAGCGATCGTCTCCAAATCGTGGCCTCCAGTGTCCCCGCAGCTTTGCCCGGCCGGCGATATCGGTCGGGCGCCCATTGGCTTTAAAGCAATCCGGCAACAGGAAGCACCGTACTTTAGCAGCAATTCGGCAGGGACCACCGTGAGGTGGCGTGGAACCGCAGCGATGGCGGCCCTGAACGCCTTATCCTGCCGGGAACACAGCCAGTGCCGGAGCCGCCTGTGACGCCGGAAGAGATCCTGATGGAGTTGATCCGCTTCCCCTCCGTCGTGGGGCAGCCGAACACGGCTATCACGAGCTGGATCGCGCAGTATCTCGAGAGCCTCGGCGTCGAGGCGCGGATCCTTGCCGGCCCCGAGGGTGACCGTGCGAACCTCTTCGCCACGATCGGTCCGCGCGGCGTGTCCGGCCTCGTCCTGTCGGGGCACATGGATGTTGTGCCGGCGGAGGAGCCGCAATGGAGCGCCGATCCGTTCCGGCTGCGCGCGGAGGGCGACAGGCTGTTCGGCCGCGGCACGAGCGACATGAAGGGCTTCCTCGCGGCGGTGCTCGCGCTCGTCCCCACTCTCGTGGCCTTGAAGCCCACCCGGCCCGTCCATCTCGCCTTCTCTTATGACGAGGAAGCGGGCTGCCGGGGTGTGCCCCATCTCATCGCGCAGCTTCCGGCACTCTGCGCTCCTCCGGCCGCCGCCGTCATCGGGGAGCCGAGTGGCCTCAAGCCTATCCTCGCCCACAAGGGCAAAGCGGCCGCGCGCGTCGCGATCCAAGGGCGCGCCGGCCATTCGTCGCGCCCTGACCTCGGCCTCAACGCGATCCATGCCATGGGGACGGTGATCGCAGCCGCCGAAGAGGCCGCCGCGCGCCTGCAGGACGGTCCGCTCGATTCCGTGTTTGCCCCACCGTATTCCACCATCCAGATCGGGACGATCAGGGGCGGTGAAGCTCTGAACATCATCCCGGACCTCTGCCGCATCGAAATCGAAGCCCGTGCGATCGCTGCCATCTCACCCGGGGCGCTCCTCGAACCGGTCCGCGAGGCTGTCGCAGGCCTCCGTACGCACGGCTTCCACACGAGCTGGCAGCCAATCGCCGCCTATCCGGCGCTGTCCCTCCCGGCCGGGGCGCCGATCGCCCGATTGCTGTCGCAGATCTCCGGCACCCCGCCCCTGCCGGCCGTGAGCTATGGAACGGAAGCCGGCCTCTACCAGGCGGCCGGCATCGACGCGATCATATGTGGCCCGGGCGACATCGCGCGAGCCCACAAGCCCGACGAATACATCACGCGCGGCGAGCTTGCGGCCTGTGTCGATCTGCTCGAACGGCTTTGCACGGAATTTGCGCAGCAAACGCCCTGAGGCCATCGATCTCGCGGAGAACGACTTGACCTTCCTCTTCAACTCAACCGACGAGCGCGCGCGGGTGTTCGCGGCGCGTTTCGCCGAAGAACTGCCCGACATCCGGTTCATCCGGAGTAGCGACCGCTATGACCCCGCCGAGATCCGCTATCTGATCACCTGGACAGCGCCGGACGATCTCGGCCGCTTCTCCAATCTCGAAATCCTGTTCTCCATCGGGGCCGGCATCGACCAGATGAAGACGGAAGGGTTGCCGGCACATGTCCTCGTCGTCCGCATGATCGAGGAAGGCATTACCCGGATGATGCAGGAATACGTTACGCTCGGCGTGCTCGCCCTGCATCGGCAATGGCCGCTCTATATCGCCCAGCAGAAGGGCGCATGCTGGCAGCCGCACGACCTCGTATCCGCCACCGACCGCCGCGTCGGCGTGCTGGGTCTCGGAATGATGGGGTCCGCCGTCATCGAGTGCGTGAAGCCCTTCGGTTTCCCGACCTCCGGCTGGAGCCGGTCGCCGCGATCGATCGACGGGATTCGCTGCCTCCACGGGGCGGCAGGCCTATCCACCCTGCTCGCCGAAACCGACATCTTGATTTGCCTGCTGCCACTCACACCGGAGACGGTCGGCATCCTCGACGCAGACCTCTTTGCGAAACTTCCAGCCGGGGCCGGTCTCGTGCATGTCGGCCGCGGCCAGCATCTCGACCATGCCGCCCTGCTCGACGCGCTCGACAGCGGTCATCTCTCCGGCGCTGTCCTTGATGTCACCGAACCGGAGCCGCTTCCCACCGGCCATCCGTTCTGGGGGCATCCCAAGGTGATCCTGACGCCGCACATCGCGAGCAAAGTCGAGGCCGAACCGGCAGCAAAAGCCGTCATCGACAATATCCGCCGACACCGATCCGGCTTGCGGCCGATCGGTGTCGTAGACCGCAGCCGCGGATACTGACCCCTTCTCGAGCCCTCGGAATGAAAGGCTTCCTGCACGTCCCTTCTCGTCAAGCTCGACCTCGCCCCGAAGAGCGAGCCCAAGCATTCCAAAGCGTCCGCGGATCGTCTGATCTCCAGCGATCCGTCGTTCAAGACTTGGGCGCAGGAAGAATCCCGCAACGGCACTGTTCACGCAGGTGTCTGGGAAGCGACACCGGGCGAGACCCGCTCGATCGAGGGCGAAGCGATGGATTTCTGCTACATCCTCTCGGGCGTCGTGGGGCTGACTGAGGAAGGCCAGCCCCCTCGGACGTTCCGCGCCGGCGACAGCTTCGTGATGAAGCCCGGCTATATCGGTGTCTGGAAGACGATCGAGTCCGTTCGGAAGATCTACGTCGTCGTCGGCTGAACCTGCGCCGAAGATTCAGCCGTGGCAGGCAGGGCAAACGGGATTTCCCATCGGCACAGGCGTGCTCACAGGCGCAAACTGCGGGCGGAGCCGATCTAGGCTAGCACGACCAACGTCCGGAGATGTCTGTCGTGTCGCTGAGTTTCGATCCCTCCTCGGTCGCACTTCCAAGCGGCCATTTCATCGGCGGCGAATGGATTGACGCCACAGGCGGTATCGAGCTGCTTCGCCCATCGGACGGAGCGGCCTTCGCGGCCTGCCCCATCGCCGATGCCGACTTGGTCGACCGAGCCGTCACCACCGCGAAGCAGACGCTGGCGAGCAGCGGCTGGGCGCGTGTGGCGCCACGCGAGCGCACCCTTGCACTACAGCGCTGGGCCGACCTCATCGACGCGGAGGCGGAAAAGCTGGCGCGGCTGGAGGCGATAGCCTCGACGCGGCCGATCGCGGAGCTCATGGCCGTCGATATCCCGGTGACGGCGGAACAAATCCGCTTCTTCGCCGAGCTCGCCGACAAGGAAGGGGGCGATCTCGTCCCGACCGCTTCCGACAGCGTCGGCCTGATCGCGACCGAGCCCTACGGCGTGGTCGGCGCGATCACGCCCTGGAATTTTCCTGTCAACATGGCCGGCTGGAAGCTCGGTCCGGCGCTCGCGGCGGGCAATGCCGTCGTGCTGAAACCCTCCGAGATGACGCCCTTCGCGACTCTCTATCTGGCCGAACTGTCGGTTCGCGCCGGGCTGCCTGCAGGCCTGATCAACATCGTGCTCGGAGACGGCCGCACCACCGGCACCGCGATCACCGGCCATCCCGACATCGCCAAGGTCAGCTTCACCGGCTCAACGGCCGCAGGTGCCGCGATCATGGAGAACATCGCACGCACCGGCATCAAGCCGATGACGCTCGAGCTCGGCGGCAAGAGCCCGCAGATCGTCTTCGCCGATGCCGACCTGCCGCTGGCAGCAGGAGCTATCGCCCGCAGCATCCTCGGCAATGCCGGCCAGGCCTGCGTCGCCGGATCACGCCTGATCGCAGCGGAGAGCATCGCGGAAGAGCTCGCCTCGCTCATCGCAGAGCGCATGGGCCAGATCCGACCCGGCCCGACCTGGGAGGCAGGGAGCGGCTATTCGCCAATCATCTCAGAGAGGCAGATTGGCCGCATGGAAAGCATCGTCGGCGCTGCTGTGGCGCGCGGTGCCCGTTGTCTGCTGGGTGGTGCCCGCCTCGAGCGGCCGGGCTACTTCTACGCACCCACCTTGCTGGATGCTGTCGAGGCGGCCTCTCCCGCCGTGACGGAGGAGATTTTCGGGCCGGTCCTGACCGTCCAGACCTTCCGCGAGGAAGAGGAAGGGCTCGCTCTCGCTGATCATTCGACGTACGGCCTCTGCGCCGGCCTCTATACGCGTGACCTGTCGCGTGCGCTGCGCGCGGTCAACCGCCTGCAGGCAGGCACCATCTGGGTCAACCGCTACGGTCGCTCCCGCGACCACATCCTGCCGACCGGCGGCTACAAGCAGTCTGGCCTCGGCAAGGATCTCGGCCGCGAGGCTTACCTTGCGAACCGGAAGTCGAAGAGCGTCCTGATCGCCATCTAAGGAGAAAGACCAGTGAAATCTCACAAGATTGCCCTGATCCCGGGCGATGGAATCGGTGTCGCTGTCACAGAGGCTGCCTGGGAGGTGCTCGGCCGGGCCGGCCGCGGCGCCGGTTTCGCCCTGGAGGGGACGACCTTCCCCTGGTCCTGCGATTTTTACGAAAAGACCGGCGCAATGATGCCGGCAGACGGCATCGAGACGCTGCGCGGCTTCGATGCCATCCTCCTCGGCGCCGTCGGCTGGCCGGCGCGCGTCCCGGATGCGGTCTCTCTTCACGGGCTGCTGCTGCCGATTCGCAAGGCCTTCGTGCAATACGCCAACATCCGCCCGCACCGCCTGCTGCCGGGTGTCGAGGGGCCGCTGCGCGTGAGACAGTTCGACATCCTGTGCATCCGCGAGAACACCGAGGGCGAATATGCCGGAGCCGGCGGCCGCGTCCATGGCGGCACGGCCGACGAGGTCGCGGTCGAGACCTCGATCTTCACACGCAAGGGGGTCGAGCGCATCCTGCGCTTCGGCTTCGAGCAGGCGCGCCGGCGCCGCGGCAAGCTCGCCTCGGTGACCAAGTCGAACGCCCAGAAATACTCCATGGTGTTCTGGGACGAGATCACCGCTCGGCTCGCGACCGAATACCCTGACGTGGCGGTATCAAACTACCATATCGATGCCATGGCCGCGCGCATGGTGATAGCGCCCGAGAGCCTCGACGTCGTGGTCGCCTCCAATCTCTTCGGCGATATCTTGACCGACCTCGGCGCCGCCATCCAGGGAGGGCTCGGCTACGCCGCCTCCGCCAACATCAATCCGGAGCGCAGCGCCCCCTCGATGTTCGAGCCGGTGCATGGCTCGGCGCCGGACATTGCCCATCTCGGCACCGCCAATCCGATCGCGGCGATCTGGTCCGGCGCCATGATGCTGGAGCATCTCGGCGAGACCGCCGCCGCCGCAGCCGTGCTGGCAGCCATCGAGGTCGCCACATCACGCGGTATCGGCACTGAGCCGGGCAAGCACAGCACCAAGGATATCACCGCCGCCGTGCTCTCGGCGCTCGGCTGAAGGAGACCAAATCCATGACCATGCAAGGCCTTCGCGACCCCGCTCTTCTGCGCGAGGCATGCCTCATCGGCGGCGACTGGCGGACTGCCTCGCCCGGCCGCGCGCTGGAGGTGATCGACCCTGCAACGCAGGAGGCGATCGGCTCCGTTCCCGATGCGGGAGGCGCCGAGACCCGTGCCGCCGTCGAGGCTGCCGCCGCGGCCTTCGCGCCCTGGCGCGCTAGAACCAATGCCGAGCGCGCGGCGCTGCTGGAAGCCTGGTACGCTCTGATTCTGGAGCATGTGGAGGATCTCGCCCTGATCCTGACGCGCGAGCAGGGCAAGCCACTTGCCGAGGCGCGCGGCGAAATCCGCTACGGCGCCTCCTTCGTCAAATGGTTCGCCGAAGAGGCGCGCCGGATCGACGGCGCGACGATCCCCGCCCCGACGGTCGACAGGCGCATCCTCGTGCTAAAGGAGCCCGTCGGGGTCTGCGGCATTGTCACGCCCTGGAACTTCCCGAACGCCATGATCACGCGCAAAGTCGCGCCGGCGCTCGCGGCGGGCTGCACGGTGGTGATCAAGCCTTCCGAATTGACGCCGTTCTCGGCTTTGGCGCTGGGCGTCCTCGCAGAGCGAGCCGGCATTCCGGCCGGTGTCATCAATATCGTCACCGGCCTGCCGACCGAGATTGGCGCCGAGCTCACCGGCAATCCTGCCGTGCGCAAGATCTCCTTCACCGGCTCGACCCGGGTCGGAGCCCTGCTCATGCGCCAGGCTGCCGACGGCATCAAGCGACTCAGCCTCGAACTCGGCGGCAACGCGCCCTTCATCGTCTTCAACGACGCCGATCTCGACCTCGCGATCGAGGGAGTGCTCGTTTCCAAATTCCGCAATGGCGGCCAGACCTGCGTCTGCGCCAATCGCATCCTCGTGCAGGACGGCATCTACGACCGTTTCGCGGACAAGCTCTCGGCCCGCGTCGCGGCGATGAAGGTCGGCCCGGGCACGCAGGCCGGCGTCGACATCGGGCCGATGATCAACCGCGCCGCCATCGAGAAGATCGAGCGCCATGTCGACGACGCCCTCACCAAGGGCGCCAAGTGCCTGGCCGCGGCGGCGGACATGCCGAACGGCGTCCAGTATGCTGCACCGATCGTCCTTGGCGAGGCCACGACCGAGATGCTGCTCGCCGGCGAGGAGACCTTCGGTCCGGTCGCCCCGCTGTTCCGCTTCCACGGCGAGGAGGAAGCGATCCGCATCGCCAACGGTACGCCGTTCGGGCTCGCCGCCTATTTCTTCACGCAGGACATGCGGCGCTCCTGGCGCGTCGGCGAGGCGCTGGAATTCGGCATGGTCGGGCTCAACACGGGCGTGATCTCGATGGAGGTCGCACCGTTCGGCGGCGTGAAGCAGTCCGGGCTGGGCCGCGAGGGCTCGCAGCTCGGCATCGAGGAGTATCTCGAGGTCAAGGCCTTCCACATCGGCGGCCTGGGCTAAACCGCATAGAAAAAGGCGCCGGATGCTTTCCGGCGCCTTTTTGCAGCTTTGCGGCACGCGCGGCGCACTACTGGATGCGGTCGAGTGCCTTGTAGTAGAGGCCGACCAGCGGCAGGAACCAGGGCCTGCCGAAATGGCCCGGCACCGCCGGCCAGGACAGCCCCTTCAGCGGGTTGCGGTCAGGCCGGCCGAGGATCGCGTCGGCCATGATGATCCCGAGATGCGTCGACATCTGCGCGCCGTGGCCGGAATATCCCATCGCATACCAGACGCCGTCCTCGCGTCCGGCGCGGGGATAGCGGTCCTTGGTCATGTCGACGAGACCGCCCCAGCAATAATCGATCTCGACATGCGCAAGCTGGGGGAAGATCCGGGCGAGGCTGGCGCGCAGAATGGCGCCGCTCTTCGCGTCCGAGGTCTGGTCGGAGGTCGCGGAAAAGCGCGCACGCCCGCCGAAGATCAGCCGATTGTCCGGCGCAAGGCGGAAGTAGTTGCCGATATTGAGCGAGGTGACGGCGGTTCGGTTGCCGGGCATGGTCGCGGCGACTTCGGCCTCACTCAGCGGCCGCGTCGCGATGAGGAAGCTGCCCACCGCAACGATACGGCGTCGGAACCAGGCGAAGGGTGCCGAGGTATAGGCGCCCGTCGCCACCAGCACCTCTTTCGCCGAGACGCTGCCGCGCGGCGTCTCCAGGATATGGCGCCCCGCCTCCTGTCGCCGCCCGGTGACGGGCGCCTGCTCGTGGATGACCGCGCCGCGCCGCGCCGCCGCATCCGCCAGGCCGGAGACGAAGCGGCCCATATGCATCATGGCGCTCTTCTTCGAGAGCATCGCACCGTGGAAGCTGTCGGAACCAATCTCGCTGGCGAGATCGGCTCGACTCAGCATGGCGGTGTCCGGATCGACCTCGCGATGCAGCACCTCGAAGTTCTGCGTGAGCGAAGCGACATGCTCCGGCTTGGAGGCGAGCTTGAGCTTTCCGGCACGCCGGAAGGCGCAATCGATGCCTTCCTCAGCGACGATCCGCTCGATCGTGTCGACGGCGTCGTCGAAGGCTCGATAGAGGGCGACGGCCCGCTCGGTTCCCAGCGCTCTCTTGGCGGCGATGAAGCTGTGGGCAAGACCATTGTTGAGATGGCCTCCGTTACGCCCGGAGGCGCCGCAACCGACGGTCCCCGCCTCAAGCACTACGACCTTCGCTCCGCCCATGGCGAGCTGACGCGCGGCGGAGAGGCCGGTGAAGCCACCGCCAACGACGGCGACATCGTAGGCGCCCTCGACCGGTCCGGCAGCGGCCCCGGAGAAGGGTGCCGCCGTATCGTGCCAATAGGATTTGAACTGCATTGGCGACGCCTCAGAGGCCGAAGACACCGGGCAATCCCGAAATGTCCTTGATCTCAACATACCCGTAATAGGGGTTCGCGGGCTCGTGGCCACGGTTCACCCAGACCTTGTTCTTGATGCCGAGGTCATGCGCCGACATGAGATCGTAGCGGAACGAGGACGAGCAGTGGACGATGTCCTCCGGACCGCAGCCGAGCGTGTCGAACATGTATTCGAACGCCTTGAAGCGCGGCTTGTAGGCCTTTGCCTGCTCGGCGGTGTAGACGGCGTGGAAGGGCGCGCCGAGCTTGGCGACATTGTGCGGGATCTGCGCGTCCATCGCGTTCGACAGGATAACGAGCGGAATCTCCTTCGCCACCTTGGCGAGGCCGGCCGGAACGTCCGGGTGCGGCCCCCAGTTCGGGACCTGCTCGTAGACCCAGCGTGCATCTTCCGGGCGGAACGCCACATCGTTCTTGCGGCAGGTGCGCTCGATGGCGTTGTAGACGACTTCCTCGTAGGGCTTCCAGTCGCCGAGAATCTCGTCGAGCCGGTAGGCTGCGAAATTGGCGATGAACTGCTGCATGCGCGGCTCGTCGAGCTGGTCGCCATATAGCGTGCGCGCTGCATCCGCCATTGCGAAGTAGATCAGCGTGCCGTGGCAGTCGAAGGTGACGTATTTGGGCTTGAAGACGGTCATCCGCGCAGCTCCCTGGTAGCGAAACGGTTGCGTCCGCTATCCGGGATCATAGACGGGAGCCGAACTGCGCGAGCACCGCATTGCCGCCAACACGAAGCACAAACTGCCGTCCACCTCCGAGACTTTGGCAGAGAGTGTTGCGCCACGCCGTAGCGCCGGCCGCTTTCCCGGCAGCCGCAGACACCGTTCGCCGCAGCTTTGGCATTCCATGCGGTCGCCGCGCATTGCTACGGCCGAAGATATCGCGCGGCGACAATCCTCAGGATGAACTGCGCCGATACGCGGCTTATCCATGATGCAACGAAGCCGGGCGAAGCACCCATGGATCAGGATATGATCGACCTTGTCGCTTGCGACGAGAGCCACCTCGACGGCGCGCTGCGCCTCTCGCGCGAAGCGGGTTGGCCGCACCGGCGCGAGGACTGGGCCATGGTCCTGTCGCTCAGCCAGGGGTTCATCGCGCTGCAGGGCGATACCGTTGTCGGCACCGTCATGATGACGCCGTTCGGAACCGGATTCGCGACCATCAACATGGTGATCGTGGCCGCTACCATGCGCGGACGCGGACTTGGTCGCAGACTCATGGATGCCGCGCTGCGCGCCTGCGGCAAGCGCGAATGCCGCCTCATCGCGACCGCGGACGGCTTGCCTCTCTATGAAAAGCTCGGTTTCCGAGGGACCCATGAAATCTGTCAGCACCAGGGCATTCTGCGCGCCGATGCAGCGCTGGCCTCGATCCCGACGAGCGGAATGGAATGGGCGCATGCCGGCGACTTCACGGCCATCGCCGATATCGACCGCCAGGCGCTCGGAATAGATCGCCGCCCCTTGCTCCACCTGCTGGCCGAAACCGGGCGAATGGCCCTCTTGCGTGAAGGAAACCGCATCGTCGGTTATGGCGCGCTGCGCCAGTTCGGCCGCGGCGAAGTGATCGGACCCGTGATCGCCGACAATCCGGCACAGGCGCAAACCATTCTGTCCTTCCTGATGGACACCAGACCCGGCGCCTTCCTGCGCGTCGACACGCCTCTGCCAGGGGGACTGTCCCCCTGGCTCGCCGCGCGCGGACTCGCGGAGGTCGGCGGCGGTATCGCCATGCGCAAGGGGCCGGAGAGGCCGGCGCCGACCGGTCCCGCCCAATCCTTCGCTCTCGCCAGTCAGGCACTCGGATAAACTGGAGACCCCGCCATGTTGAGCAATTCTCTGATCGAGCTCGATCGCGACCACTGGATTCACCCGGTTTCATCCTATCGCGGCCACGAAAAGGCCGGGGTTCGCGTGCTGCGTTCGGCCAAGGGCGCAACCATCACGGACGCCACCGGTCGACAGTTGATCGACGGCTTCGCCGGGCTGTGGTGTGTCAACGCTGGCTATGGCCATGACAGTATCGTCGAGGCAGCGGCGCGCCAGATGCGCAAGCTCGCCTATGCGACGGGCTATTTCGGCCTGGGGTCCGAACCAGCGATCCGGCTGGCCGCGAGGCTCGCGGAGCTCTCGCCCGGGGATCTGAACCGCGTTTACTTCACGCTCGGCGGTTCGGACGCCGTCGACAGCACCGTGCGCTTCATCCGCTATTACCAGCAGGCGCGCGGCAAGCCGCAAAAGGACCAGTTCATCTCGATCGAGCAGGGCTATCACGGCTCGTCGACCGTCGGGGCCGGCCTCACCGCCCTGCCCTCCTTCCATGCCGGCTTCGGTGTGCCCTATGACTGGCAGCATAAAATTCCGTCGCACTACACCTACCGCAACCCGGTCGGATCCCGCCCGGAATCCGTCATCGCCGCCTCGCTCGCAGCACTGCGGGCCAAGGTCGAGGCGGTCGGCGGGCCAGAGCGCGTCGCCGCCTTCTATTGCGAACCGATTCAGGGCTCGGGCGGGGTTCTTGTGCCGCCTCCCGGCTGGGTGAAAGCGATGCGTGAGCTGTGCAGCGAACTCGACATCCTCTTCGTCGCCGACGAGGTGATCACCGGCTTCGGGCGCACCGGCCCGCTCTTCGCTTGCGAGGAGGAGGACATCGTCCCCGACCTGATGACGACCGCCAAGGGGCTGACCTCGGGCTATGTGCCGATGGGCGCCGTGCTGATGTCGCAGAAGGTCTACGACGTCATCGCGGACGGGGCCGGCGCCGCGGCGGTGGGCCATGGCTACACCTATTCCGCCCACCCGGTCAGCGCAGCGGTCGGCCTGGAGGTGCTGCATCTCTATGAAAACGGCCTGCTCGACAATGGCCGCAAGGCCGGCGCGCGCCTGATGGCGGGGCTGGAAAGCCTGAGAGACCATCCGCTCGTCGGCGAGGTGCGCGGCCGAGGCATGCTGGCCGCCATCGAGCTCGTGACCGACAAGGCGAAGAAGACCCCGTTGCCCGCCACCAGTGCGCCTGCTCAACGCATCTTCGACCGCGCTTGGGACAACGGCCTCGTCATCCGGGCTTTCGGCAACGGCGTGCTTGGCTATGCGCCGCCGCTCTGCTGCACGGAGACCGAGATTGACGCGATCATTGAACGCACCCGCGCCACGCTCGACCAGACGCTGGCCGACCCGGATGTGCGGGCGGCCGTGGCGTAGGCCCGAAGACCGTTCATAACAGGGAGCGTGGGACATCCTTGCGCCCACTCCGAAGCCGATATTCCGCGAAAGCTATGAATTCGGAATTTTGTGCCGCCGGGTTTTCGACATTCAGCGAATCCGATGAGCTGACGGTGGGAAACTGTCTTCCGAGCCGACGCAGATCGGCCGCGAAAACAGCGGGTGGGTCCCTGACGAGCGGCCTGGCGGCCCGGCAACGATGCGGCCACCCCTTGTGGATGCCGCCCCTTGTGGATCAGGATATCGGCGCGCGACAGGCGGAGGAACGATGGCGAAGAGCTTTGGCGATTTCCGCTACATGACGTTCGATGTCGTGGGCACGCTGATCGATTTCGAAGGCGGACTCGTCGACAGCCTGGGAGCCATTGCCCGTGAGACTGGCGCGACGTTCGACGGCGAGAAGGCCCTGAATCTCTATCGCGCCGCCCGCTATATGCCGGATGTCCAGCGCTTTCCCGACGACCTCGTCCGTGTCTACGGGGTGATCGCGCCGAAGCTCGGCCTGCCCGCCGACGAGAACCACGCCCGGCGCCTGCGAGACGCCGTGAAGGACTGGCGGCCCTTCCCCGACAGCGCCGCCGCCCTCGCCCGGCTCACCAAGCGCTACAAGCTCATCGCCATGACCAATGCCCAGCGCTGGGCCTTCGATCATTTCGCCCGCGCCCTTGGCAACCCGTTCTACGCCGGCTTCACCGTGGACGACACCGGCACGGAAAAACCTGACCCGGCGTTCTTCGAGCAGGTCTTTGCCTTCGTCGAGAAGGATGGCGGCTCGCGTGACGAGATCCTGCACGTCGCACAGAGCCAGTACCACGACATCGGAATTTCCCGGAAGCTCGGCCTGACCAATTGCTGGATCCAGCGGCGTCACGCCCAGCTAGGCTATGGCGGTACGATCGAACCGGAACGTTTCACCGAGCCCGACTTCCATTTCACCTCGATGGCTGGGCTCGCCGATGCCGTCGAGACCAGCCTGGCCACCTGACGATGCCGGGACAGAAGAAGAGCCGACGCGGCACGTCGGGGCGAACCAGAGGAAGGGAATGAACATGACCAAGAAGATCACGACGAGCTGGACGAGCGCCGACGACGCCTTCGTCGAGAACGCAATCCGCCGCGGCGCCAGTCGCCGCGACCTCCTGCAGATGCTGGTGGCCGGCGGCCTCGCCGCCTCAGCCGGCAGCCTCGTCCTCACCCGGGCGACCTCGGCGCTCGCCGCCACGCCGGTCAAGGGCGGCAACCTGAAGGCGGCTGGCTGGTCCTCTTCGACCGCCGACACGCTCGACCCGGCCAAGGCCTCGCTGTCCACGGACTATGTCCGCTGCTGCGCCTTTTACAACCGTCTCACTTTCCTGGACCAGAACGGCATCCCGCAGATGGAACTCGCCGAGAAGATCGAGACGAAGGACGCCAAGGTCTGGACGATCACGCTGAAGAAGGGCGTCACCTTCCACGACGGCAAGCCGTTGACCTCGGCCGACGTCGTCTATTCGCTGAAGCGGCATCTCGACCCGGCGGTCGGATCGAAGGCGAATTCGATCGCCAAGCAGATGACCGATTTCAAGGCCGTCGACCCGCTGACGGTCGAGGTCACGCTCGAGGCGCCGAACGGCGATCTGCCCACCATCCTGTCGACGCATCACTTCATGATCATTGCCGACGGAACCATCAACTTCGCCAAAGCGAACGGCACCGGAGCTTTCGTCTGCGAATCCTTCGAGCCCGGCGTGCGCTCGATCGCTGTCAGGAACAAGAACTACTTCAAGCCCGGTGGCGCCAACCTCGACTCCTTCGAGTTCTTCGCGATCACGGACGATCCCGCACGCGTCAATGCGCTGCTCTCCGGAGACATCCAGCTCGCAGCCTCGATAAATCCGCGCTCGATGCGCCTCGTCGAGAGCCAGCCGGGCGTTGTGCTGTCGAAGACCACCTCCGGCAACTACACGGACCTCAACATGCGCTTGGACATGGCTCCGGGTGACAAAATGGATTTCGTGACGGCCATGAAGTATCTGCTCAACCGCGAGCAGATCCAGAAGTCGGCCTTGCGTGGCCTCGCCGAGATCGCCAACGACCAGCCCGTTCCGCCCATGAACGTCTACCACAACAAGGAGCTCAAGCCGAAGGCATTCGACCCGGAGAAGGCGAAGTTCCACTTCCAGAAGGCTGGGGTTCTCGGCCAGTCGATTCCGATCGTTGCCTCCGACGCCGCCTCCTCCTCCGTCGACATGGCGGTGCTCGTCCAGCAGGCCGGCAACGCGATCGGCATGAAGTTCGACATCCAGCGCGTCCCGTCCGACGGCTACTGGTCGAATTACTGGCTGAAGGCTCCCGTCCACTTCGGCAACATCAACCCGCGGCCGACACCGGACATCCTGTTCTCACTGCTCTACGCCTCCAACGCGCCGTGGAACGAGAGCCGGTACAAGTCGGAGAAGTTCGACAAGATGCTGATCGAGGCGCGTGGCTCGCTGGACGAAGCCAAACGCAAGCAGATCTACGGCGAGATGCAGGTGATGGTCGCCGAGGAAGCGGGCACCGCGATTCCGGTCTACATCTCCAATGTCGACGCGCTCTCGAACAAGCTCAAGGGCCTTCAGCCGAATCCGCTCGGCGGCATGATGGGCTACGCCTTCGCCGAATACGTCTGGCTCGAGGCCTGAGTTCCGTTTCTTCTGCGGGCCGGATGCGTGCACCCGGCCCCTTCCTCGTGCCATACTCCGACCGGAGGTGTCAGCTGCGGGATCGCCGATGAAGCATAGCCTATGGTCTCTCCTCGGCGGGCGCCTGTTCGTTGCCCTGCTGACACTCCTTATCGTTTCATTCGTCGTATTCTGCGCGACACAAATTCTGCCTGGCGACGTCGCCGAGGTTCTCCTGGGCCAGGCTGCGACGCCGGAAGCCGTCGCAGGACTTCGCGAGGCGATGCACCTCGATGACCCGGCGATCCTGCGCTTCTTCCGCTGGCTCGGCGGGTTGCTGACGGGCGATCTCGGCACGTCCTACGCCAACAACCGCCCCATCGCGCAGTTAATTGCCGGCCGCCTTGCCAATTCGCTGGAGCTCGCGGCGGCGACAGCGCTCTTCTCCGTCCCGATCGCGCTCGCGCTTGGGATCACTTCCGCCATGCTGCGGGGCACGCTCTATGACCGCACCGTCACGATGGCGACGATCATGGTGATCTCGGTTCCGGAATTCATGGTCGCGACCGCCGGCGTGCTCGTCTTCGCAGTCTGGCTGAAGTGGCTGCCCGCGCTTTCCATCGCGCGCGATGTCCATTCCTTCGGCGAGATGTTGCGCATCTACGCCATGCCAGTATTCACCTTGAGCTTCGTCATCTCGGCGCAGATGATCCGAATGTCGCGCGCCGCCGTCGTCGAGGCGCTCAATACGCCCTATGTGGAAATGGCGCGGCTGAAGGGCGCCTCACGCACGCGGGTCGTGCTGCGTCACGCGCTGCCCAATGCGCTCGGCCCCATCGCGAACGCGGTCGCGTTGTCGCTCTCCTATCTGCTGGGTGGGGTCATCATCGTCGAGACGATCTTCAACTATCCGGGTATTGCCAAGCTGATGGTCGATGCCGTGTCGACGCGAGACCTGCCTCTCATCCAGAGCTGCGCGATGATCTTCTGCTTTGTCTACCTGATGCTGATCACGACAGCGGACATCATCGCCATTTTGTCGAATCCAAAGCTCCGCTGACCATGGCCACCAACGCAACCACCCTTATTAGGCCGCGACTTCCGGGTTACCGGTTCAACCTCACCGGCTGGATCAGCCTCGTCATCGTTCTGGCCTGGGCGACGATCGCGATCCTCGCGCCCTATGTGACGCCGCACGGCGTCGGCGATATGGTCGATATCGACTATTTCGGCCCGATGAGCGCCCAGTTCCCGCTCGGGACCGACTATCTTGGACGCGACATGCTCTCGCGCATCCTGTTCGGCGCACGCTACACGGTCGGCATCTCGCTCGCGGCGACGCTGATCGCCTGCACGACCGGAGTCACGCTCGGCATGGCTGCGGCGGTCAGCGGTGGGTGGTTCGATACAACGCTGAGCCGTTTTCTCGACGCGTTAAACTCGATCCCCAGCAAGCTCTTCGGTCTTGTGGTGGTCGCAGGCGTCGGCTCCTCGATCCCCGTGCTGATCCTGACGCTCGCGGTGATCTACACGCCTGGCTCCTACCGCTTTGCCCGTGCGCTGGCGGTCAATGTCAACACGATGGACTTCGTGACCGTCGCTCGTATCCGGGGCGAAAAGTTGCGCTATCTGATCGGAGCGGAAATTCTGCCCAACATCATCGGCCCTGTCTTCGCCGATGTGGGTATCCGTTTCGTCTTCATTGTGCTGCTGCTCTCGGGACTGTCCTTCCTGGGCCTGGGCGTGCAGCCGCCCGATGCCGATTGGGGCGCTCTGGTGCGCGAGAACATCGGCGGCCTGCCGTTCGGCGCACCTGCGGTGATGGCTCCCTCCTTCGCCATCGCCAGCCTGACGATCGCGGTGAACCTGCTGATCGACAATCTGCCGCAAAAGATCCGCGACCGGAGCGCATGATGACCTCGCTCGTCGAAGTTCGCGACCTCAAGGTCGAGGCGACCACCGATTCCGGCCGGCGGGTCGAGATCATCAAGGGCGTCAGCTTCGAGATCGCCGAAGGCGAGATCGTAGCACTCATCGGAGAGAGCGGCTCGGGCAAGACCACGATCGCACTCACGCTGCTCGGCTATACGCGCGCTGGCTGCCGCATCATCGGTGGCAGCGTGCACATCGACGGCCACAACATGGCGAGCCTGCCCGAGACCGAGCGGGTAAAGATCCGCGGCAGTGCAGTCGCCTATGTGCCGCAGAGTGCGGCCGCGGCCTTCAATCCGGCCCAGCGGATTATGGACCAGGTGATCGAGATCACCCGCATCCACGAGTTGATGCCGCGCGCTCAGGCCGAAGCCAAGGCAGTGGAGCTGTTTCGCGCGCTGTCCCTGCCCTCGCCTGAGACGATCGGCGCACGCTATCCGCACCAGGTCTCCGGTGGTCAGTTGCAGCGCCTCTCTGCGGCGATGGCACTGATCGGCGATCCGAAATTAGTAATCTTCGACGAGCCAACCACGGCTCTCGACGTCACTACACAGATCGAGGTCCTGCGCGCCTTCAAGGCCGTCATGCGCCAGAGCCGGATGGCAGGCGTCTATGTCTCGCACGATCTTGCGGTTGTCGCCCAGATCGCCGACCGCATTGTCGTTCTCAAGGGCGGTGAAATCCAGGAGATCGGTAGCACGACGCAGATCCTGTCCGCGCCGAAGCACCCCTACACGCGGGAATTGCTCGCAGCTTTTTCCCCGCCCGACCGGCTCGCGGCGCAGGCAGCGACAGCGGAGGACGCCACTTCACGACCCGTTCTGGAACTCAAAGCCGTCAGTGCCGGCTACGGCAAACCGCGTGCGGACGGAACACCGCTATTGCTGGCGGTCGACAAGGTCAGCTTCAGGCTCGAACGTGGACGCAATCTCGGCATTATCGGTGAATCTGGCTGTGGCAAATCCACGCTCGCGCGCACCATCGCCGGCATCATCCCGCCCTCGTCCGGCGCCATTTATTTCGACGGCAGGCAGATGGCACCGCTGGCGCGCGACCGCAGCCCCGACGAACTCCGCAGACTCCAGATCGCTTTCCAGTCGGCCGACACCGCGCTCAACCCGGCGAAATCGATCGAGGAAATCCTCGGCCGCCCACTCGAATTCTATCATGGTCTGCGTGGCTCCGCCCGCGACGCCCGCATCGACCGCCTCCTCGACCTGGTGCATCTGCCGCGCGCCCTGAAGCATCGGCTTCCCGGAGAGCTGTCCGGCGGGCAGAAGCAGCGCGTGAATCTGGCCCGCGCGCTCGCCGCCGAGCCCGAGCTCGTCCTGTGCGACGAGATCACCTCGGCGCTCGACACTGTGGTCGCGGCGGCGATCATCGAGCTGCTCAAGGACCTGCAGCGGGAGCTCGGTCTGTCCTACGTCTTCATCAGCCACGACCTGACGACGGTGCAATCCATCTGTGACGAGGTCGCGGTCATGTATCGTGGCAGCAAGGTTGAACAGCTGCCCGCCGCCGAGGTGGGCAGCGCCGCCGGCCATCCCTATTCGCGGCTGCTGATGTCGTCGGTGCCGAAGCTCGATCCAACCTGGCTCGACCGACTCGAGCGCGATCCGGAGCTCGTCGCCACCTTCACGAAGCGTTGATGGTTTGCCTCAGGAGGCGGTCGGGAACAGGCTCGTCAGCGGCATGTGCGGCTTCACGATCGGCGACTTCAGCACGACGAAGCTGAAGTACTTGTCGATGCCGATGTCGAGGTCGATCAACCGCTCCATCAGCGTCTGGTATTCGATGATGCCGCTGGTGACAAACTTCACGAGATAATCGTAGCCGCCAGAGACCAGATGGCATTCGACGACCTGGTCGAGCCTCTCGATGGCGGCAAGGAAGCGGGCGAAATCGACCTGCCGGTGATTCTTCAACGTGACTTCGGTGAAGACCGTCAGGGTCTGGCCGAGCTTGCCTATGTTGATGCGGGCGGAATAGCCCGTAATGTAGCCTTCCTGCTGCAGCTTCTTGACGCGCATCAGACACGGGCTGGGCGAGAGGTTCACCAACTCCGCCAGCTCGACATTGGTGATCCGGCCGTTCTTCTGCAGCTCGTAGAGGATCTTGATGTCGATCTGATCGAGCTTCATGCAGGCTCTGCCTAGGTCGATGTCCTTTTGCCTCTGGACCTACGTGGGCTTGGCTTCGGCCCGCAACCATGCCGCAAACCGACGCGGCCGGCAATCCGGCAGCAGATACTGCCGCGAACAAAAGGCAGCAACCAAGAGACGTTGCACGAAGACCATCGCGAAATCGGGCCGCCGAAGCAAAAGGAAATGCCGTCCCAATCCAATCTGCGGTGCCTGCGCCTATTCTCCGGAGGATAGTCTCGCTTCCGCAAGGAGACCGTGATGCCCGCACCACTGTTCGAGATCGAGACCAGCCACACTCTTCCCGAAAGTGCCGATGTCGTCGTCATCGGCGGCGGCATCGTCGGTGTCTGCACGGGCTACTATCTTGCCAGGCGTGGCTTGAAGGTCGCGCTCGTGGAGAAGGGGCGGATCGGTGCCGAACAGTCGAGCCGCAACTGGGGCTGGTGCCGGCAGCAGAACCGCGACGCGCGCGAGTTGCCGATGGCGACGGAAAGCCTCGCCCTATGGGACCGCTTCGCTGCGGAGATCGGTGAAGATCTCGGCTTCCGACGCTGCGGCCTGCTGTATCTGAGCAACGACGACGCCCAACTCGCTGGCTGGGCGAAGTGGCGCGATTTTGCGGCGAGGCAAGGCGTCGTTACCCATATGCTCTCGGCTGAGGAAGCCTCCGACCGCGGGAGTGCGACGGGCAAGCGCTGGAAGGGCGGAGTCTTCTCGCCGACGGATGGCACTGCCGATCCGGCCCGGGCTGCGCCGGTGATCGCACGTGGCATCCTGAAGGCTGGCGGAACCGTTCACCAGTTCTGCGCCGCGCGCGGCATAGAGACGGCCGGCGGGCGCGCCGCCGCCGTCGTAACCGAGAAGGGCAGGATCCGCAGCTCGACCGTCATTCATGCGGGCGGGGCTTGGGCCTCGTCCTTCCTCAACCAGTTCGGCATCCGTTTTCCGCAATCTTCTGTAAGATCGTCAATTCTGTCCGTCGCTCCCGGAGCATCGGGCATCCCGGACGCCCTGCATACGACGGAGGTGTCGGTGACGCGCCGCAGCGACGGCGGCTATACGCTGGCGATCAGTGGCGGCGCTCGTGTCGATCCGACGCCGCAGCAGCTCCGCTTCGCCGGCCAGTTCGTGCCGATGTTCCTGCGGCGCTGGCGCAGCCTCGCCATCGGTGGGCTCGACGGCTGGAGGGCTGGCCATGAGACGCTGGCGCGCTGGCGGCTCGATGCGCCGACGCCGATGGAGGCCAACCGCATCCTCGACCCAACGCCCGATCCGCGCCAGGTCGCCGAGACCCATGCGCGGGCCCTGCGCCTTCTGCCAGCCCTGAAATCGGTTCCGGCCGCGGCGCGCTGGGCCGGCTACATCGACAGCACGCCGGACGGCGTGCCGGCGATTGGGGAACTCGCGGGCCTGCCCGGCTTCATCCTCGCGGCCGGCTTCAGCGGCCATGGCTTCGGCATCGGCCCAGGCGCCGGGCACATGATCGCGGACATCGTGACCGGGGCGAAGCCGATCGTCGATCCGGCACCCTACCGGCCGGAGCGGCTGGAGGGCTCCGCTTTCGGCAAGGTGGCGGAATTCTAGACTGAGCGGACATGGTCGCGCCGTGGAGCTTTCCGCGCCGGACCGCATAAGCCCGTCTTATGGTTCCGGCATGAAGCCGTCTTGTTGTTCGCCCGGGAAGGTACGGATGCTGCTTCGGGCGATACCGGAGCGCTCCTGCCCTTCCTGCAGCGGCGCATCATCCCCACCGCCGCAGTCCACGCTGCGGTCATGAGCCGCCTCATGCCGAAGCGCCGCATGCTGGCAGGCAGCCAACGCATCGTGACCTATGATTGCCCCTCCCCCCGATGGAACGCGAATCCTCTTCGGAGGCGAGTGCTCAAGGTGACGGGCGAGATCGTCGTCCACGCCAATGCCGCTCATCTGCGCAAGTAGATGCTTCAGGTCTTCCCGGAGCTGGTCCAGACGCCGATCACCCATTACTGGCACGGACAGACCGGTTTCACTTTCGATATGCTGCCGCATCTCGGCGAGCATGAAGGTCTTTATCTATACCTGGGGCTACAACGGCACCGGCATCGCGCGCGCGAGTTGGTTCGGGCACAAGATCGCGCAGCGCGCACTCGGTATCACCGAAGAGCCGAGCGCCTATGCCGATCTGCCTTTCCGCAGCGGGCCCCTCACCACGGCAAGCCCTGGTTCCTTCTCTTGGCCGTGCTTTTCTACGGAATGCTGGATCGCCGGGATCAGCGCTGACGACCGGACGGCGACGATCCTTCGGCTTCTTTCTCGGTACGGCTGAGCAGACGCGCGGCCACTTTCGAGTGCCGGTGAAGCCTTTCTGCTTCAACATAGGGCCTGGACATCCTCGCCGCAGGCGGCGATGTCTGCGCTATCGCAGGCGATGAAATGACCGATGCGGGCGCGCCAACTCGAAGTCTTCTGCACGCTGATGCGCTGTGGCACGGTCACCGGCGCTGCGGCGATGCTCAACATCTCGCAGCCAGCCCTGAGCCAGATCCTGCTTCACGCCGAAGATCAGCTCGGCTTCAAACTGTTCAACCGCGTGCGCGGCCGGTTGGTGCCGACCCAAGAGGCCGAGGAGCTCTACTCCCAGGCCGAGCATATCTTTGCCGAACTCGACGCGCTCAGACGGCGGACGGTCGACATGCGGCACGGACGTACCGGCCTCGTCAGGCTGGCCGCCTCCGCTCCGCCCTCCATGTCCATCGTGCCGCGGGCGCTGACCATGTTCCGCGAAGCCCATCCGGAGATCGTCGTGCGCTCGCTCATCGCGCCGCAGCTCGCCATCGTCGAGATGCTGCGTAACGGTGAGGTTTCCCTCGGGATCACAATGAACAACTTGCCGCATCCGGGCGTCCACATCGAGACGGTCGGTCGTACCGTCCTAGTCTGCGTCGTTTCGGCCGGGCACCGGCTGGCAGCGCTCGACCACGTCCGCTTCGCCGATATCCGCGACGAGACCTTGATCTCCTATCGGGTGGATACGTTGCCTGGACGGTTGCTGGCCGCGACGGCCGAAGCCGAAGACTTCACCTACGCGCCAGCGATTGAGATCGATCTCTCGATCACGGCCTTGCCCTATGTGCGCGACGGGCTTGGCATCGCCATTGTCGACGGACTCCTGCCCTGGGAGCAGTTCAACGGCGTCGTGACCCGACCGTTCGAACCCCGGATCGAAGTTCCGATCGCCATCCTGACCAGCAACAGCCGGATGCTCTCCACCAGTCATGAGCTGATGCGCGAGTGCCTGCGCGACGCCTGCCGGGACTTCGACCGACCTGTTCCCGGCGCCGCGTGAGCCATACGCGATCGCTTCACCGATCGTCGGTCGCGTCCTGAAGCAGGGAGGCGATCGGCGCTGGCCTCACCGGCGCCTGACCCCGCAGCCGGCCCGCCTCTCGTGCATTGCCATATCCCGCTTGCGCCGCGACGAGCTCGGCGGCCGCGAGCTCACAATAGCGCCCCTGGCAGCGCCCCATGCCGACGCGCCCCAGCGACTTCACGCGATTGACCTCGCCGCCGCCGAAATCGACGGCCGCCCGCAGCGCTGCCGCCGTCACGCCCTCGCAACGACAGATCACGGTCTCGTCCGGCAGCTCGGGCGCCCTCTCCGCCGGCCACGGGAAGGCCCGGGCGATGCCGCGTGCGAAACGCGCCAGCCGGCGAAGCCGGTAGAGGTCCGCCGCACTATCGGGAGCCGGTAGGCCGAGATCCTGGAGGCACGCCGCCGCCGCGAGGCGCCCGGTTATCTCCGCACCGTCCGCTCCGAGAATCCTGAGCCCGTCCCCGGCGAGATAGACGCCCGGCCGCGCCCGCCCCATCGCGTCCGCTCGCGGCAGCCATTGCCGCCAGGTTTCGTCATAGGCGAAGTCGCAGCCAGCCAGATCGGCGAGTCGGGTTTCGGCACGCAGATGCCAACCCAGCCCGATTGCGTCGCAGGCCAAGCGCCGCTCGCGGCCGGAGGCATCACGCCAGAGGACGGCGACCGGGCCGCGGCTGTCGGCCTCGATCCGATCGAGCCGAACACCGGCATGGTAGCGTCCGGCAAGCCGCGTCCGCATCGCAAGCCCCCGCAGGGCGAAGATCGGCCGGGCCGACAAACCCGGGGAACCGCCTAACTGCTGACTCATCGGCGCCGTATCGAGCACCGCCGCGACCTCGCCGCCCGCCTTCAGCAACTGCATCGCGAGCAGAGTCAGCAGAGGGCCGGATCCCGCGAGAACGATGCACCGGCCGAGTGCCGCGCCCTGCGCCTTCAGCGCGATCTGCATCGCACCGAGTCCATAGACCCCCGGATTCTCCCAGCCCGGAACGGGCATAATGCGGTCCATCGCGCCCGTCGCGAGGATCAGGTGGTCATAGCCGAGCCATCGGCACCCGGAATCGTCGAGCACCTGAAGCCGCCCATCCGCGATGCCGATGACGGAGCTGCGCGGATGATGGACGATGCTCCCCGCCGCTAGCAGTCCATCGAAGGTCGCGTGCAGCGCGACGGCCTTCGCCGTCTCTGATCCGTAGAGCAACTCGGCCGGCCGCGTGAAGCCTGCCGGCGGCCTGCGATAGATTTGTCCGCCCGCACGCGCGCCCTCGTCGACGATGACGGGCACGAGCCCGGCCGCCGCCAGCGTCTGGGCTGCGCGGATGCCGGCTGGCCCCGCACCGACGACCACGCACGTCTTGCCGCCCGCGCTCACGGCCAGCCTCGCGGCGCGTCGGTAAGGAGGCGCATGCCTTCGGCCAAGGGTGTCGAGCAGGCGCGCAGGCGCGGCCCGTCCTCCTGCCAGACCCAACAATCCTGACAGGCTCCCATCAGGCAGAAACCGGCACGGGCCTCAGGCCCGAACTCGGAGCGGCGCAGCATCGGCGAGACCGAAAGGATCGCACTCAGGACCGTATCGCCCGCGAGTCCCAGACACATCGTCCCGTCGAGAAAGAAGCGCATCGGAGCGCGATCCGTCTCCGCGAGGCGGATTAGACGCCCCCCTGCCACGCCCGATGCCATGCTCATTCGGCAGCCTCGGCAAGCGCAGTTCGGGGGTCGGGCATTTCCGGGAAGCGCGCGCGCACTTCGGCGAAGGCTTCGGCGACGCCGCGCGCGCCGATCCTGCCCTCCATGCGGCGGAAGATCTCGGTCTTGGCGAAGAAGCGCCAGTGAATCGGCAGGCCGGAGAGGATCGTCGTCAGACGATCATAGGCGTCGGGCGTCCACTGCGCCTCAAAGCCGTCGCGCTCAGGGCCGAAATGGAAGTGGCCCTCGATGGGCGGACGCACCGCACGACGGGTCTCCGTCGCTGCCTCGTCGACGACGCCGTCGCGGATGACGACACCGTAGTCGCGTTCGGCCGCCTCGGACGAGACATAGCCGCGCGCGACATCCGCCGCGACCCGCCAGGCCTCGCGGTCAAAGGGATGGCCCCGGCCGCCGCCGCCGGCTGAACGAATCTCGAGCACGTCGCCCGGCTGCAGCACGGCGGTGTCGATGTTGCCGAGCCGCCGCTCGTCGGGCCGGCCGGGATTGACGACCATGTCGGAGAGCCCCGCCGCGCGGCCGCCGAGCACCCCCCAGGGGCGGAAGAAGCTGCGGTCACGGTTGCGGGCGGTGATACGGCTGTCCGGCGCGAAGACGCGAAACGCCATTTCGGTGGCGAGCCCGCCGCGCCAACGCCCGGCGCCGCCGCTGTCCTTCGCCAGCCCGTATTTGACGAACTCGACCGGCGTCTCGGTCTCGGTGATCTCGATCGGCGTGTTCTTGAGATAGGCTGCATCGGCGCCAGAGCCGTTGGTGCCGTCACGGTGCGGCATGCCGCCACCGCCGCCCACCACTGGATTGATGGCGGCAATGACGGTGCGGCTCGTGCGCTCGTCCGTCGTCATGACGTTGACGATGCAGTTGTTGCCAGCCGGCGCGGCGGGCAGCCGCTCCGGCACCGCTTGCGAGAACGCCCCGAAGATCACTGAGCGCAGCCGCGCGCAGGTGAGCGAGCGCATGCCGACCGCGGCCGGGAAGACGGGATTGAGCACCGTGCCTTCCGGCGCAATGCAGGTGAAGGGCCGTGTCAGCCCTGTGTTGAGCAGAATCTTCGGGTTGAGCGTGTAGAGAACGTAATAGACCCCAACCAGCAGGATCGTGTGCCGCGGATTGCCGCCGGTCGGTACGTTGAGTGAGGAAGAGAGTTGCGGATCGGAGCCCGTGAAGTCGAGCACTGCCTCGTCGCCGCGAATAGTCAGCTTGAGCTTGAGGCGGCAGGGATTGGCCTCGACGGAATCCTCGTCGGCGTAGTCGGCGAATTCCCAGGTCCCATCCGGCATCCCGCGCAGTACCTCGCGCGCCTGCGCCTCGGCATGATCGAGCAGCGCCTCGACGCCTTCGAGGAAGGCCTCCCGGCCGAATTTCTCGATCATGGCCAGCACCTTGCGCTCGCCGGTGTTCAGCGCGCCGACCAGTGCTTTGATGTCGCCGATGTTCAGGTCCGGCTTGCGGACATTGGTCATCATGATCTTCAGGAGCTTCTCGTCGAAGACTCCCTCGTTGACGAGCTTCATCGGCGGGAAGCGGATGCCCTCCTGATGGATCTCCGTCAGGGCGCGTGAGAGCGAGGCGGGCACCGCACCGCCCATGTCGGTGTTGTGGATGTGCCCCCCGGTCCAGGCAACGATCTCGCCGTCGTGGAAGACCGGCTTCCAGAGATGAGTATCGGGTGCATGGGTAGCGACGAAGCAGGAATAGGGATCGTTGGTGAAGGCGACGTCGCCGGGTCTGTAGTCCTCGACCATGTCGAGTGCCGGTGCGTAGGAGAGCCCCGGATACCAAGTCGCGCCAAGCTCCATCGGCACCGCGAAGGTGTCGCCGCGTCGGCTGATCAACATGACGGTAAAGTCCTCCGTCTCCTTGACGAAGGCGGAATGGGCGGTGCGGTGCAGCGTATGCGCCATGTTCTCGGCCGCAGCGCGGGCGTGATTGGCAAGAACCTGCAGCTTCATCCGGTCGAACATCGGCATCACTCCGCGAAAGTCAGGTGCAGGTTGAGGTGGCGGTCGATTCGGGCGCTGGCACCGGCCGGGATCGCGACCGTAGTATCTTGCTGCGCGACGACGGCCGGTCCAGCGAAGCGGCTGCCGGGTTGCAGATCACTACGGCGATAGAGGCCGACAGCCTTCCGGGCACCACCGGTGTGGATCTCGATCTCGCGCTCCGGCACTGCTTCCGCATCAGCCTCCTCGGCCTCCGGGAAGGTTAGCGCCGGGCCGGCGCCGATGGCCGAGAGGCGCAGGTTGACGATCTCAATGCGGCCGTCCGGGTCGTCGAAATCGTAGATCTGGGCATGCGTTCGATGAAACTCGCGCGCAATCGCTTCCGGATCACCTGCCTCCAGCCAGGCAGCCTGCAGCGGAACCTCGATCTCGTAGCTCTGTCCGACATAGCGCATATCGGCCGAGAGCCTGAGATCGGCCGGACCAGCATGGCCCTGCGCGGCGAGCCAGCGGCGTCCATCCTCTACCATGGCGGCAAAGGCCGCCCGCAGCTTCGGCAGCACCGCGGCGGAAAGCTCGGCGAAGAGCGTGCGGACGAGATCGCCGCGCAGATCAGCGACGAGACCACCCAAGGCGGAGACAACGCCGGGGCGGCGCGGCGCGATGAGCCGCGTCATGCCGAGCTCGCGGGCGAGGAAGGCGCCCAGCATCGGACCGCCGCCGCCGAACGGCATCAACGTGAAATCTTTCAGATCGACACCGGCCCGCGATGACAGCTTCTCGACCTCGACGAACAGCTCCGAGACGGCGACGTCGAGAATGGCCTGCGCCGTATCCTCGACGGGCCGGCAGAGTCTCTCGGCCAGGCGCCCGACGGCGGCATGGGCGAGGCCGACATCCATGCGCAATTGTCCATAGGCCATCTCGCTGTGGCCGAGCCAGCCGCAGACCACCATGGCGTCCGTGACCGTCGCCTGCTCGCCGCCGCGCCCGTAGCAGGCCGGCCCCGGCGTGGAACCGGCCGATTCCGGCCCGACGCGCAGCACGCCCTGCCCGTCAACGGAGGCAATCGAACCGCCGCCGATGCCGATCGAGCTCACCGAGACGGAGGGAATGTAAAGCGGGAACTCGCCGATCATCTCGCCGGTGCCGAACTGCGCCTCGCCGTCGATGATCAAGGCGAAATCCGCCGAGGTACCGCCGATGTCCAGCGTCAGCACACGATTCTCGCCTGCCTGCCGGGCGAACCAGGCCGCGCCGATCACGCCCGAGGCTGTACCCGAGAGCAGCATGGAGACGCAGGCGCGCTTGCCCTCGGCAGCATTCATCACGCCGCCGTTCGACTTGGTCAGGAGGGCGCGAGCGGGCACACCGCGAGACGCCAGTCGCTTCTCCAGCGCCGTCAGGTAGTCGGCGATGCGCGGATGGACATAGGCGTTGAGGATGGCCGTCGTCGTCCGCTCGTATTCGCGGATCACCGGCCAAACCTCGGCGGAAGTGAAGACGAAGAGCTCCGGCGCGAGACGGACGATCTCGGCTTTCACCGCCTCTTCCTGCGAACCGTCGCGCCAGGCGTGCAGGAATGCGACCACGATCCCTGTCGCGCCCTGCGCTTTCGCCGACGCCACCGCCGCCGCGACCGCCCTGAGATCGGGCTTGGTCGTCTCGCAGCCATCCGAGCGCATGCGGGCGGGAATGCCGAAAACCTTGTCGCGGGTGATGAGCTGCTCGGGACGGCTGCAGAACAGCGAGTAGGTTTCGGGCATGCGCAGCCGGGCGAGCTCGATAACATCCTCGAACCCGGCATTCGTGAAGAGCGCCAGCCGCGCGCCCTTGCGCTGGATGATGGTGTTGACACCGACGGTCGTGCCGTGGACGAAGCGGGTGACCGCCGCAGGATTGAGGCTTTCGCGCTCGGCCAGCAGCGAGAGGCCTGTCATCACCTCCGCTCCTGGGTCGTTGGGGGTCGTCAGCACCTTGAGGGATGCGACGCGGCCGGTACGCGTCTCGAGCGCGCAGAAATCGATGAAGGTGCCTCCGATATCGACGCCGATCTTCCAATCCGCAGTCTCGAGCTCCGTGACACCATCCATGTCCGATCCTTTCGCTGTAGGCCGGAAGCTGACATGGCGCGGGACAGCAGTCCAAGAGCCAAGCGGAGTTCGATCATAAGTGGGGCTTATACCGGTCGGGGAGCCTTCCCGGCGCTTCCCATAGGCGGCGCTTATGGCCTTCACACCATCGCATCTTTGACCCCGGCACCGGCGCGCGGCAGGCTCGGCCGATAAGCGATCTGCCGCCAAGGCGCGGCGCGAGGCGGATATGGATGTCATCGTGATCGGCGGCGGCCTGATGGGGACCGCTGCCACCTACTTCCTGGCGCGGCGCGGCCTGCGTGTGACGCTGATCGAGCGCCATCGTGTCGGGACGGGGGCGACCGTCGCATCCTTCGGCAACATCCGACGGACGGGCCGGCATCTCACGCAATTGCCGCTGGCGCATCGCTCCCGCACTCTCTGGGGCGAAGCGGAACGCATGCTGGGCCGAGATGTCGAATTCCGCGTTGCCGGCCATCTCAGGCTCATCTTCGAGGAGGATGCCCTGGCAGACATGCGCGCCTACGCCACGGCGGCGCGTCCCTGGGGCCTGGAGCTCGAGGAACTCGGTGCCAACGAGATCCATGCGCGTTTTCCTGGCCTCGGCCCCGGTGCGATCGCGGCCTCCTATTCGCCCCAGGACGGCTCCGGTAATCCGCGCCTGATCGCGCCGGCCTTCGCTGATGCGGCACAGCGCCTGGGCGCGCAGATCATCGAGGAATGCGAGGTCGGCGGCATCGACACGACTGCCGCCGGCTTCCGCGTCACGACCTCAAAGGGCAGCTTCGAAGCGGGCAGGCTGCTGAACACCGCCGGGGCCTGGGGCGCCCGGATCGCCGCCCGTTTCGGCGAGCCGGTGCCGCTCACCCCGCGGGGGCCGCAGATGGGAGTTACCGAGCCCCTGCCCCATCGCGTCCTGCCCGTCGTCGGCATCTGGACCCGCCGGCACGGCATGGATGCCTATTTCCGGCAGGTTGAGCGCGGCAATATCATCTTCGGCGGAGCGGCAGAGCGCGTCGACGTGCCTCTCGACCCCGGCCACGCCAAGGCCGATCCTGCACGACTGCCGCTTCAGCTTCGCGCGTTACGGCAGTTGCTCCCGGCGTTAGATAAGGTATCGGTGATCCGGACCTGGTCGGGCTGCGAAGGCTATCTCGCCGACATGCTGCCGGTCATGGGACCTTCGGCGACGACTCCGGGCCTTTTCCACTCCTTCGGCTTCTCCGGGCACGGCTTCCAGCTCGGCCCCGGGGTGGGCGAGACCATGGCTGAGCTCATCGCAATGGGCGACACTGAGATTCCTCTCCACGATTTCCGAATTGAGCGCTTCACCCTTATGGTGAACGGGGAAAGTTCGGCCGCGATGTGAGCAGCTGCCGAAGCATCGGAATGAGCCGAAAAGTGGATTTCCCTTTTCGGTCCGCTGCTCGAGGCAGGCGGACAACGTTGATTGTCTCGGTCGTGGCGAACCGCGCTCCTCGAGAGGCTCTGGCAGGCTCGACACCCGCCGCGATACGCTTCCGTGCTCAAACCGTTATCACCCACATCCGCCATAGCTACCGCGGATGCACAAAGCTAACCCTTGCACCTCCTGAACGGGACGACATTGCCGCTGTATGCAACCACCTTCTGCTGGCGCGACAGTTCGACGAGCGCGCGGGCGCGGAACAGCCTCCACATCGGGCTGACCACCGGCTTACAGGTGATCGCCGTGTTGGACGTCCACCAATACTCCCACTCCTGGGTAGTGAAGTCGTCGCCGTACGCATGCGTCACGTTCAGGTCTGGATCGAGGCCATCGCCGGCGCACAGGGCCTTGGCCTTTGCCTCGATCTCGTCATTTGTCACGCGGGCTATTGCCCGTGCCCTCGAGAGCAACATTGGTCAATCCATGTTTCCGCTGTGGTTCGGTGCCCGCGGCCCTGCGACTTGATCAGGTTTGGCGGTCCGAGGGGTTTAGCCGGCTCGCCTTGACGCCGGCCTGGTTTATACACGGCGCTCTATGAACAGCGCGCAGCGCTTTTCTGTCTCCGGGTAGGAAAACGGCCGAGCGGAAAGGCGCGGCACGCACCTCTGCAGGTCAGCTCGCCACACGATTCTACATCCCGAAGCAAGGACTTCCGAACACCGAACGAATGCAGGGCGATCCACCACGCCGGCCGCCAGAGGACGTGACGACCACACCGCCCTGAGACCCTCCTGGCATGCGGTGATCCCGTACGATTGGAGTGGACCGATGGTCCCTGACAACCGGCTGTTCTCGGTGATCGCGCACGACTACC
>NZ_LN811352.1:778257-796481 GCF_001006805.1 Microvirga massiliensis
CTTGCGCCATGGCGTCGGGTGTCAGCCGTGGCCCGCGATGACGTTCGCGAACGTCCTCGAGATCGCGCAGCATCTGCTGCTGCACGTTCACGGGAACCGCCGCAATCCAGACGATTTCGGCCTGCAGCACAGTGAGTTCATCGCATTGTGCGATGAGGTTCAGCTGGTCACTAATTTTCGCTGGTTCTTGATATATCGACCAGTTGGATCCTCGATGCCCAAAGCACCTTTCTGGGCTTGATCCCGACGCGGAGAAGATGCGCACCAATGCCGACCGTAAGGTCAATTGAGACAGCGATCGTCTGCACGTGTCTGACGATTAACTTGGTTGCAATCCAAGCCTTTCCATTACAAGCATCGATGTGCTGGATCGCCTTCCCGTGGGTGGCACGTGAGCATGCAATCGCGAGCAAATCCGTGACGGATATCACAGTGTGAGGGCGAGGAGGCTGTATCGTCGGCAGAACGCTTCCGAGCACGCGCTGGAGGAACCCGCATGATTGTCTCAGCTGGAATTGCCAAAGATTATCCGCGTTTGGCAACGTGGATCTGCGATAACCTTCCGAAGGTGAAAAAGAATACCAAGGTATTTAAAGCATTCCAGAAGTATGCGGAACTGAAGGAAAAGGTGGCCGAGCGCGCCCTCGAACACGGAAACCCGCCCGTCATTGAGTTCAGGCACATGGCGTCTGCGAATGGCCAGTACCTCCCGAAAAAGTATCCCGACACTGTGTTCATCGCGGCGGTGATTTGCGACAAGTTTCAGAATTCGGATGCTGACGCCAAGGATTCACGGATGCACCTTCTCGTAGAATCTACCCTGCTGCACGAGATCGTGCATTGGGGCGACTGGATGGACGGCAAGGAATCTCCGTTCGAGGCTGGAAAGGCGTTCGAGAAGGAGGCGTACGGCAAGGATGTCGAGCGGTATTGGTAGTGCGTGCCCTGGCCCCGTTTTGTGTGCCTTCGTCTGTGGGGGTCGATGACAACGGTCGGGCTGCAAGAGGTCGGGGGCGTTCCACGGGGCGGGTTTTGTCCCGCAGGAGACCGCCCGCGCTCTCGTCCATGAGGCGCCCTTGCCAGCGTCACACGCCGGGGTTGGAAAGGCCCGAACGGCTCTCGGTGCCCGTTGCGTTCACGACCCAGTGAACATCAAGAGCCAGCCATTGGTCGTCGTAGACGCGTTCCGTAACCCTCATCGCCGGGCTCGCTGCCCAAGCGCGATTACATATCGCGCGCTCCCACTTCGAGAGCACGCCTCAGAACGCCCAACTGTTTCCGGTCGACCTCAAGCAGCATTGTGACCCCCAGTCAGCACGCCAGGGGTGAGGTGATCTGTCACCTCTTCCGGCGACCGCATTGCCTGCTCAGGATATCCAGGGCCTCCTGCTGGCTTACACCATTGATCAGTTCTCCATCTGCTGTCGTCGGATTTCGCCGGCCAAGCAGTTGGTGAGAGCGTTTCCCCGAGCAGCCTGAACTGCGGCTCGGGAGCTTGGCTGAGCCGCAATCTCGCGCACAATCTTCACCCTGATCGCCTCGGCAAACTGGTTTCGCTCCCAGACCGGGATCATAAAGGCTCCTGGCCCGCCGATGACACAGTCGCGGAAGTAGAGGTCGAGGTCCTCGATGCCCCAGATGCTCTCGGGCCGCCTCAACATGATCGGCAGGCCGTTGATCGTGTAGCCTAGAACCGGACGGCTGCTGAGACCACCCGCATCCTGAACCGAGAGCTACTGCCCTATTGGGGAACATGGACGGTTGCAGCGGTCCGCAAGCGGGATGTATGTGTTGCGTCTCGTCGATGATGTCCCACCTGACTGCACTATTACGCCCAACCTTGCTGATCTGCCTCAAGGATGAGCCGTGATCACCTTCATCTGCACCACCTGCGGAACCTCCTATCCTCCCGGATATACCTCCCGCTCGTTGCCCGATCTGCGAGGATGAGCGCCAATATGTGCCAGCCTCCGGCCAGAGTTGGACGACGCCCCACCAATTGCAGACCCACCACACGACTGAGGTGCCGCTCAAAGCAGGCGCCTGATCCCGGCCGGGATGATGTCACAATCGATGGCTCTGCTTCCGTGATTCCCGTTCTCTACGAACCCCTCCCCACGCTGAATGACTGAGCCGCGGAAGACGGCCGGCGCCCCAGCCGGCCCGATGATGCATTGAGGAACCCGGTTTGGACACCCGCCATCAACTGCGGCCCGAAGACATGGCCGAGGCCCACGCACCCGTCTAAATGCGTTCGATCCAGGTTAACGAGGTCATGAGCTGAAAGCAGTGAACTTGGACCATCGAGAGGATCGGCCAGCTCGCAATAAGGCTCATCCATCCTGGCGACTTTTATAGGCGAGCTTGCCACGAGTCCCCTGAGTTAGGCAGAGGCACGTGTCGAAGCCGGCGTGCCGCATGTCGAGTACAAGCGCTTTAACCGTCGCCTGGCACCCTTCGCGTCGCGCGTGGACCTGGGCCGCAGACCGCAATCGATGTTGTGGTGCCGCTGCGTCTGAACGGCGGCATCGCGCAGGCGGCAGAGGTCGAGAGAGTCGTTCCCGGGGCCCAGGATACGAAGGCTGCAGATCACAGGATCGAGTTCACGCTTCAGGTCACCGATCCGGCAAGCCCACCGCGATTCAGCTATGCCTCAAGATTCACGGGAGCGAGTCGGCAAGCTTCGGGATCGGCCTGACCGCGATTCGTCAATGCCTTCTCAGCTGTCTACAATCTCTCCTTTCTGCCCCGCTTAAGCCGCCCTGCTCTCGGTACCCATTTTCACCGCCTCAAAGCGTTGGCGAAGTGGGAACTCACAGCCTGCATTGTCGCTTGAGCCTGTCAGACAACTGTCCCTGCCGCAATGCACTCGATGCCAGTTGGTATGTCAACACTTGGCCAGCATAGCGCGATCTTAGCACTGCAGCAAAGCTGTCTCAGTAAAATACGGTTAGGAGAGATAGGTGACGTTTTCTCTTGCTGCCCTGGACCGCGAGACGGGCATGTTCGGGATTTGTGTCGCGAGCTCCAGCATCGCCGTGGGGAATAGATGCCCATGGGCTCGGGCGAGGGCCGGCGCCGTCCTGACGCAACATCGGACCGATATTCGCAGTGGTCCCTTGGGCCTCGACCTGCTCTCGCAAGGCTTCGGCGCTCAGGAAGTCGTCAACATTCTCGTGGCAGGAAGCGAATATCCGGCACAGCGCCAGTTCGCAGTGGTCGATCGGGACGGGCACACGGCGTTCTACAATGGGCTTGGGATCGAATCCATCAATGCCGCGGCGGCCGGGGATGGCTGCATCTCCGTCGGAAATTTCCTCGCCAGTGCCGACGTTCCCGAAGGGATGGTGCGCGCCTTTGAGGCCTCATCCGGAAGCTTCGCCGAAAGGCTTCTATCGGCCGTTGATGCTGGTGTTGCAACCGGAGGGGAGATACAGCCCGCGATGGCGGCTGCGCTTCTCATCGTGGATCGGCATGCTTGGCCGCTGGTGGATCTGCGCGTCGACTTCGAGGTTGATCCCCAGCACGGTCTCCACAGGTTGTGGAAGGCTTATGAACCCTTGGTCGAGCGGTTTGTCATCCAGGTTCTGCGCCCGTTCGAGTTGAAGCCGCTGATCAACTCGGCGCTGACGGTATGAGCACATTGCCCAATGGCACGCACCCTGTTCCTGCGCATCAGGCCCAGCGGGCAAAGGCGCGCCAATATTGCGGGATAATGTGATGGAGGATCTAACTCTGCGCCATCCGGCGGAGCTTCGGTTGGAGGACCTGGAAAAGCGGTTTGGCGCGACGGCCGCCGTCGATCGTTTGAATCTCTTGGCGGAAGCTGGCTCGCTCGTAGCGCTGCTCGGCCCATCCGGGTGTGGGAAAACCACTACACTGCGGATGATTGCCGGTTTTGAGCGGCCGGATCATGGACGAATTGTAGTCGCTAGCCGCGACATCACTGGCCTGCCTCCACACCGCCGCGCGCTGGGTATGGTGTTCCAGAACTACAGCCTTTTCCCGCACAAGACCGTTGGCGAGAACATTGCTTTCGGTCTGCGCATGTCCGGCATGAATCGTGCAGATCGGGACGAAGAGGTCCGTCGCATGCTCAATCTCGTCCAGCTCTCTGGCTATGCCGATCGCTACCCATCCCAGCTTTCCGGCGGTCAACAGCAGCGCATAGCACTTGCGCGATCTCTGGTTCCGAACCCTCGGGTGCTCCTCCTTGATGAACCCCTTGGCGCCCTGGACAAGGGCCTTCGAGAAAGCATGCAATTCGAGTTGAGGAGCATGCAGCAGCGGTTTGGCATCACGACGGTCCTCGTCACCCATGATCAGGAAGAGGCTCTTTCGATGAGCGATCGGATTGCGGTGATGAGCAAGGGACGCATCCTCCAGATTGGGAGTGCAACCGAAATCTACGATCGTCCTGCGACGCGCTTCGTCGCGGAGTTTCTCGGCGCATCCAACATCTTCGAAGGCCGCCCGGTCGATGGCGAGGCTGGAACTCAAATCGAGATTGAAGGCTCGAACGGCAGTATCATTTGCATTGAAGCACCGATAGCTAGGTCGGCCGACGACAGGATCGTTTTGTCCGTTCGACCAGAGCGCGTCCTGATCGGTCCTGCAGCGGAGATGCTGTCCAATCGCCTTCAGGCCAAAGTTTTGTCGGCTGCCTTTCGAGGCACTTATGCTGCCTATCAGCTGCATGTGCCAGCGCTTGGCCGGGAGATCTACGCCTACCGCCAGGCTGATGGTCCATTGGGAGCCTTGGCGTTTCGGGCGGGCGATCACCTTGTCGCTGGCTGGAGAACGAACGACAGCGTCGTCGTGGAGGAGGACACGTGAGCCAGGTCTCCGAGGATTGGAGGGCGCGAGTCGGGATAGACGTGGGTGGCACGTTCACCGATTTCGTCCTTTCCGAGGGCCGCAGTGCGCGGCTGATCTACTATAAAGAGCCCAGTACCCCAGACGATCCGGCTCGTGCAGTAGTCCAGGGATTGTCAAACCTTGTCGCCAAGGCAGGCTGCGCGACATCCGAGATCGACCTGATCATGCATGGCACGACAATCGGCTTGAACGCGATCATTCAGCGGATGGGCGCCAGGATCGGTCTCCTCGTTAGCACCGGGTTCCGTGACATTCTGGAGATTGCAAGAAGCCGCATGCCGTCGTCCTTCGATTTCCATGCAACTAAGGAAGAGCCGCTGGTCCCACGCGACCGGGTATTCGAGATTGATGCTAGGTTCGACCCGAAAGGCCACCCGACACGCATGCCAAACGACCGTGCCCTCGACGAGCTTGCTGGCAGGATTATTACAGCGAAGCTCGACGCTGTCGCACTGGTCGTGCTCAACGGCTACGCAAACCCCGATGCCGAGGCAAAGCTCGCCGACGATCTCGCCCGACGCCTTGACGGTGTTGGTGTCGTATCAGCGGCTAGGATTTGGCCGGAGATACGCGAATACGAGCGGACGCTGGTCGCCTGCCTTAACGCGTATATTCAACCGCTCATGCAGCGCTACTATGAGCGCCTGGGACATGGCATCCGTGAGATCGGCGCCTCAGCGCAGATCTTCATTACCGCCTCCAACGGGGGCTCCATGAGTCTGGAATCGGCTTCGGCAAGGCCGGTTGAAACTGTCCTTTCTGGACCTGCTGCCGGGGTCATGGCTGCGACGCGACTAGCCGCCGCGGCCGGCGTGGAACGGATCATCACTTTCGATATGGGGGGCACGAGCAGCGACATCGCTGTGTCGTCAGCGGGCGTCCCGGAATTCGCGACCCGAACGGAGATCGGCGGGCTTCCGCTGATGTTGCCGGTCGTTGCAGTCAGCGCGATCGGCGCCGGAGGAGGCTCGATCGTCTGGGTGGACGATCATGGGATACTGAAGGTCGGCCCGCGCAGCGCTGGAGCGGATCCAGGTCCCGTCGCGTACCAACGGGGAGGACAGGAACCCACCGTCACCGATTGTTATTTGGCGACGGGGCTCATCGATCCGACTCGTTTTCTTGGTGGGCGGATGATGCTAGACCGCGGCGCAGCCGAAGCTGCGCTCGCCTCCGCCGGCAAGCGCATCGGAATCGACGGAGCCGGCGCAGCCGAGAGGGCTGCAGTTGGAGCCCTGAGCGTCGCTACCGCAGGCATGGCTACGGAGCTGTTCAAGACGCTCGCTCAGCGCGGGCTCGATCCGGCGGACTTCGCCCTCATGCCTTTCGGCGGGGCCGGTCCGACCCATGCTAATCTTCTCGCCGAGGAAGCCGATATTGATCATATCGTGATCCCGCCATCGGCCGGAACATTCTGCGCGCTCGGCGCCGTCAGCTCCGATCTCCGGCGCGACTTCGTCCGCAGCCTCAGAATGGAACTCGATACGACCAGCGTCGCTCGGCTTGCCTCCACCCTGCGCCAGCTCGAAAGCGAGGGACGTGTTTGGCTACAAAACGAGGGAGATTTTGCCGATGCTGTCGATATCTTCCGCGCTGTCGATATGCGTTATGCAGGACAGGCATACGAGCTCCGTGTCGAACTCGGCAGCCCATCAGCGGAGCCAAGCTGTGCAGAGGTTGCGGAAGCATTCCATCGTGAGCATGAGCGGGTTTATGGCTTCAGAGATCCGAGCGCCTCGATCGAAATCACCACTGCGCGGCTTGCTGTGATTGGGCGCACTCCACGCATCAAGCATTTCCAGCTGTCGCCGGGGCTCGAGGCTCCGCAGCCGAAGGCACATCGGTCGATTTTCCTGCGCAATGGTTGGACGGAAGCGGCGGTGTTCGACCGGTCTGCCCTGCGCGCCGGGCATGTCCTCGAAGGTCCGGCCATCATCGAGCAGGAAGACACGACTGTCGTGATACTACCGAACTGGATGTCCCGCGTGGACGAGGCTGGCAATCTCCATCTGACCCGGAGCGATCGCCCATGAGGCTGGACCCCGTCACCCTGGAAATCTTCAGCAATAAGGTCGCCGCTGCCACGGAGGAGATGTGCTTCACCCTGCAGCGGACGGGGCGGACGCTCTACGTCAAGGAGACTGCCGACTTCGCATGTGCACTGGCCAGCCTCGACGGGACCTTCTTCGCGTATCCCCGCTCAATTGGCGTTTCAGGATTCGTCGCTCTTGATTCCAAGCCGGCGATCGACGCAGTCGGAAAGCTCGAACCCGGCGATGTCATCCTCACCAACGACCCTTACCGCTCGGTCGGCTTGGCAACTCACCTGCCGGACCTGCATTTGATAGAGCCGTATTTCCATGATGAAGGCATCGTGGCTTTCGGCTGGGCCTTCGTGCACTGCTCAGATGTCGGCGGGCGTGTGCCGAGCAGCATCTCGCCTGTCAACCAGGAAATCTTTCAGGAAGGCCTTCAAATCCCGCCGGTGAAACTGGTACGCGCCGGGCAGATGAACGAAGACGTGCAACTGCTGTTTATGGCAAATTCCCGGACGCCCGATGCCAACATGGGCGACATCCGAGCGATGCTCGCCGCTCTCGGGACCGGGAGACGGCGCGTCCAGCAACTGATTGAGCAGCATGGAGTCGAAAACTTCCTCGCCGGACAGCAGGACCTGGTCGATTATGCCGCCGAGAAGGCCCGTAAGGTCCTGCGCAAGATTCCGGACGGTACATACAACTTCACCGATTTCCTTGATGATGATGCCGTTTCCGGACTGCCGGTGCGACTGGCGCTGAAGGTCACCTTTGACGACGGCAGAGTTCATCTCGACTTCACCGGAACAGACCCGCAAGTGGCCGCCGCAATGAATGTTCCCAGTCACGGCAAACCTCATGCCTGGCTCACGCTACGAGTGCTCGCCCTCATCAATACCCTCGATGCAACGGCACCTCTCAATGCCGGTCTACTACGCTATGTTTCGATCACCGCGCCGAAGGGGTCTCTGGTCAATCCGGAGCATCCGGCAGCCGTCGGCGTGCGGCATGCCGCGGCGATTCGGGTCAATGATCTTCTGAACGGCGCATTCGGGCTCGCATTGCCGGAGATTATGCCTGCCGCGAGCGGTGGCGTCGTCGTGCCCCTCGTGGTTGCGGAAGCTAATGAGCAGGGAAACCAAAATGTTCAGGTCGTGGAGCCGATGATCGGCGGAACAGGTGCCCGCTACGGTGCCGACGGAGTAGATGGCCGTGACAGTGGCATCTCGAATCTCGCGAACAACCCTGTCGAGACCGTCGAGGCCGAGATCAGTATTGAAATTCTCCGGTATGCGCTGCGACCCGATTCGGGCGGTCCGGGGCGCTGGCGAGGCGGCTGCGGGCTGGAGTTGTCTTTCAGCGTCCTGAAGGACGGATCTATGGTGCTCGGACGCGGCATGGAGCGCTCCAAATTCCGCCCCTGGGGCATCCGCGGCGGGCGCCCCGGGGCATCGACCGAACTGATTCTCAACGAGGGCACACCCGACGAGAAACGATTCGGGAAGATCGATGTGCTGCGGGTGAACTGCGGGGATGTCGTTACCCTGAGGACTGCGGGGGCAGGCGGTTATGGCGACCCCTTCGCTCGCGGGCCCGCCCGTGTGCTCCTCGATGTCACACGCGGCTTGGTATCAATCGAGGCTGCTGAGCGCGACTACGGGGTTGTTATTCGCGAAGGGTCGGTGGTTGAGACGGAGACGTTGGCACGACGGAACGGGCAGGCTCTGGCCAATATGTCCCACACATACGGACCGGAGCGCGAGACGTTCGAGCAACTCTTCACGTCGGACTTGTTGAGTCGGCTGAACCGGGCACTCTTCCGCCTCCCGGTCGCGCGGCGCACGCAGAAACGGACCGAAATCTACACCGCGATTCTGCAGTCCCTGCCACCGTCCTTTCCAGTCGGGTCGGAAGCGGAGAGCGTGACCTCTGCACAGAGGGAGCGCCTGCTCGCTGAAATCAGGCGACTCGAAGATCACCTCGACATTCGCGAGGAACTAGAGGCCGGGTAAGGCGGGTCGCTTCACGACATTGCGAAGGAGAAAGTTATGATCAAACTCACGAGACGGAGCTTCCTCCGGACGAGCAGCCTGCTGGGGGCAACCGCTGTCCTCACCGGCTCCTCGTTCCAAACCATGGCCCAGCGCTCGGAGATCACGGTCACGGCTCTCGGCGGCATCTGGGAGGAGGCCGTCCGCAAAGCGTTTGTCGCGCCCTTCGAGCAGAAGACAGGGGCAAAGGCCAATGTCCTTCTGGGCTCTCCGCCCCAGTGGTTGAGTCAGATCGAGGCCAACCCGCAGAACCCGCCTATCGACGTGGTCATCACGACCCCGGACCTCGCCATCAGCGCGGCGAAGACGGACCTGATGGACACGTTCACGGTTGAAAGACTGCCAAATCTGGCTGATATCCCCCGCGAGTTCACGGACGCTCTTTCGAGCAAAGGCACCGTATTCGATTACGGCGTCGCCGGCATCACCTACAACAAGAACACGGTGAAGAATCCACCGAAGTCGTTCGGGGAATTTGTGGATCGTACGGCCGCAGGAGAATGGGTCGCTTCGCTTCCCGGGATCAGCTATGCGGTCACTCCGATCATGCTGGTTTGGGCGATGGCGAAGGCCCTCGGTGGTGGCGTGGAAAACGTCTCCCCATTCTTCGATGCAATGAAGAAGATGCGCAAGAACGTCATATTCTGGGGCGGTCCGAACGACTTCTTCAATCATCTGTCGAGCGGCGAAGCGGATATCGGAATCTATTTTGACGGTCGAACATGGGCTCACTACGACGCCGGTGCCACCTGGATCGACTTCCTGAATCCGACTGAGGGCGGGTCGATCAATGCTTTGGCGGTGCAGAAGCCGAAAAATGCCAAGGAGCTGGCCTGGGCGTATGTCGATGTGATGCTAAGCCCAGAATCGCAGTTGATGTTCGCAGAGATGCTGAACTACCCCGTGACGAACACCAAGGTAAGGTATCCACCGCATCTCGAGAAGCGCTTCACGCCGTGGCAGCAGGCCCATTTCCCGCCTTACGAGAAGATCGCGCTCGTTCGGAGCGAGTGGGTCGACCGCTGGAATCGCGAGATAGGTGGTTGAGGTCGAGCAGGGATCAGTCTCGGTGCGCAAGAGGAGAGATATGACGGGGCGAGTCCTGCCCGCTTTGCGGCGGGGTCTTCTCGTCCTTCCAGCTGTCCTCTTCCTGATCGCCTTCTTTGTCCTACCGCTCGTCGACAATGGTTTGCGCAGCGTGATCTCCCCCGAGACGGGCAAGATCACGCTGGCGCGCTATGTCCAACTCCTGACAGACCCGTTCTATCTGAGGGTCATCGCCGAGACGCTCATCCTCTCGACTGCCGTCACGATCATCTGTATCCTGATCGGATATCCAGTCGCGTATTACTTGGTGCGATATGCCGGCCGCTGGAGCGGTCTCGTCATTTTCCTCCTGATTGCCCCACTGCTGACCTCTATTATCATGCGAACCTACGGGTGGCAGGTGCTTTTCGCCAGACGCGGGCTGGTGAATACGCTGCTGGTGCAGGATCTGGGAATCCTCGGTCAGCCGATCCGTATCCTCAACACACCCGAAATTGTCGTGATCGGCCTTGTCCATGTCCTCGTGCCTTTCATGGTCCTGTCGATCGCATCCGTCCTGCAGGGGATCGATCGCCGACTCGAGGAATCAGCCCAGCTCCTAGGAGCCAACCGGCTGCGGACTTTCTGGGAAGTCACGCTACCACTATCCTTCGAGGGCATCAGTACCGGCTCGATCCTGGTGTTTATGATCGCGAACGGCAGTTTCGTCACGCTCGTCCTTTTGGGCGGCGGCCTGAAGACATTGCCGCTTCTCATTTTCCAGCAGTTCAATACGACACGCGACTTCGGCATGGCGAGTGCTATGAGTACCGTGCTTCTCGTCGTCGCGCTGGCATGCTTGTATGTACAGCTCCGTCTGGTGCGCCGCGGGGGGACGTCGTGAGGATACTTTGGCGCCTAGATATCGGACGCATCCTGCTGACCGCGTTCGTAATTTTGTTCTTTGCATTTATGCTTCTGCCGATCGCCGTCGTCGTGGTGGTCTCGTTCACGAAGGCGAGCTTCGTGGCGTTCCCGATCCCTGGCTGGTCGCTGCGCTGGTTCTGGCGTATCTTCGAATATCAGCCTTATGTCGACTCGCTTCTGGTCAGCCTGGAGATCGCATTTGGGGCGACGGCGGTCTCCTGTCTGCTTGGAGTCCCCGCCGCCCTTGCTCTCGCGCGAAGCAGCTCCGCTTGGGCGAGCATGATCATGACTTTCCTTTTGTCTCCGCTCTCGATGCCGATGATTGTCATCGGCTTTGCGGCACTTTTTTTCCTGTCGCAGATCGGCGTTGGCGTCTCGTTCACGGCATTGCTCATCGCACATACGACCGTGTGTCTTCCCTACGTACTTCGGACCGTGGCGGCTACGTATCGGGATATGGCGCGCAGCTACGAGGAGGCTGCAGCCCTTCTGGGAGCCAACCCACTCCAGGTGTTCTGGCACGTCGTTCTTCCGCTGATACGGCCGGGTATCGCTGCGGGCTCGCTATTCTCGTTCCTCGTTTCCTTCGATAACCTTCCGATCTCCTATTTCTTTGGCAGTCCGGAAACACTGACGCTTCCGGTTGTTATGCTGAGCTATATGGAACACCAGTTCGATCCCTCGATCGCCGCTTTGAGCACACTTCAGCTTCTCCTGGCCGTAGTCGGACTGCTCATAGTCGATCGCCTTTACGGTATCGATAAGATGACGGCCGCAGGATGATCGACGAAACAAGGGCTTTGTCGGTCGGCACGCCCCTCGACCATTTCGTCCTGCCGACGCTCGACCTCAAGCGCGCCAGCACCGTATTCGTCGAGCTCGGTTTTACCGTGACGCCGCGGACCGAACACAGCGTCGAAATGGGCACGGCCAATTGCTGCGTCATGCTGTCGTCTACCTATATCGAGCTCCTGACCGTCGTTCGTGTGACTGAACGGAGTTCCGGATGGCAGGCCCTGATGAACGAAGGAGGCGGCATACGCGGGATTGCGCTGCGGACGGGGAACGCTCGATCGGCCTGCGATGCTCTCCTCAAAATGGGCTTCGCGGCTGGTCAGGTGATCGCGTTCGAGCGGCCAGACGAACGGGGCAACCGCCTGCGGTTCCAGGTCTGCCGACTGCCGGCACCCGCCACGCCGGGATTTCGGCTCATCGTTTGCGCTCACGAAACGCCCGAGCTCGTCTGGCGATCCGAGTGGACCAGGCATCCAAACGGCGCAATCGAACTGAGCGCCGCCGGTATAGGGGTTCCCGATCCCATCGCAGCTGCGGACGTTCTGCGACGTGTGTCCGGCTCGCTCCCTGACAGAGCACAATCCGGTCACCTGACGACAGTAACCCTTTGCTCCGCCACGGAGCCGAATCACCTGAGGCTGAGCATAGCTGACCTGGGTACCGCCGAGCGGATTGTGTGTGGCAGTCGCTTTCCGGCTCGCTTTCAGCAGGATGGAATCGCCATCGACCTGCGAGCGGAACTCGGCGTCGTGCTGGACTTGGAGCCGGTGCAATGACCATCTCAGAGGATCCTCCATCGCCATTGTGGGCCTCCTTGTCCCGCGAGACTTTCTCGGCCGCGCGTCTCGAGGGTACATACGAGACCGATGTGGCCGTTGTTGGCGCCGGTATTTCCGGCCTCTCGACCGCACTGCATCTCGCAAGGTCCGGCACGAACACCCTGGTGATCGAGGCGGGCGAGATTGGGGCAGGAGCTTCCGGACGGAACAATGGTCAGGTCATTCCGACTCTGACGCGGCATGACCCCAACGCTGTTCTAAAAGCATTGGGGCCGGATCGAGGTGATCGTTTTCTTCGACTTCTCGAAGGATCGGCAGATCTTCTGTTCGAGACAGCTACCCGGTATGGCATTGATTGTGACGCTGTACGCAACGGCTGGATTCAGCCGGCTCACTCGGAGGCTCGTGCGCGCATCGCGGCACGACGCGCTGAGCAGTGGCAGGCGCGTGGCGTCGCCGCCGAGGTTCTGGGTCGAGAAGAGATCGCCACACATCTCGGCAGTGCCGCCTACTATGGTGGATGGCGTCTGCCGAGCGGCGGTCACATCAATCCGCTGGCCTTCACGCGCGGCTTGGCTCGCGCTGCCGTTGGTGAGGGAGCGAGTGTCTTCGCTCATTCGCCGGTCACCTCTCTTTCACGGAATCGCACCGGCTGGCTTGTGAGCACTTCGACCGGCAGCATTCGGGCCAGCAAGGTCGTGCTTGCGACGGCGGCTTATTCCGGGAGCATTTGGCCGGAGCTAGCGCGCTCCATCGTCCCGGTGACGTCCTATCAGGTCGCCACGCAGCCATTGGGTCAGCTTGCGGAAACGATCCTTCCCAACGATGAGGCATGCTCGGATACACGCATGGACTTGCGGTACTTCCGCAAGGACCGCGATAGCCGGCTCGTCTCGGGCGGGGCACTTGCGCTTCAGGCCTTCGCGAAGCATCGTGTCCCACGCCTCGTTATGAGACGACTCGAGGAGATCTTCCCACAGCTGAAAGGGGTGCGCGCGGACTTCTTTTGGGGTGGACGCATCGCCATGACGCTGGATCGGCTGCCGCGACTGCACCGAAGTGCAGACGGCCTGATCTCTTGGATCGGGTGCAACGGGCGCGGGCTGGCGCTTTCGATGGCTATGGGGAGCGTTGTCGAGGATGCGGTACATGGAGCCTCGGACGCCGAACTGCCGCTCGAATTGACTTCGCCACAAGCGGTACCACTCTCACCTTTAGTCAATCGGATAGCTCGATTGGTCCTCCCATACTATAGATATCGCGATCGCAGGGAACTCAGTGGCTGACTCGTCGCTATCCGCCGTCGCCGCAAGTGGCGCGGCCTCTTGGGCTGAAGATGAGGATGCTCTACACGCCTGGTGCCGGGTCTCTTGTGCGTGTCGGCGCAATGGCAGGTCCGTTTCTACGACCGGGTGCTTGGCGGAGACCTGACGGGAAGTTGAGGTCTCTCAAGGCATGAGCAGAGCAGAGAGTGCGCCAATAGCAGCAGGGCGGCAATGGTGCTCGGCGACACCGAGCCCTCCGCTCGGGTGGACCTCAGGGTGAACCGACGTGCCGGGATGGGGCAACAGCGGTTGCTCGGATCCGGCTCGCTCCGCGTCCCGGGCCCGAATGGTGCACGATGACCTCGCTCGTCACGGCACCCAGTCGGGTCCGATCCGCAAGTTATTTCGGCACATGGCCGCCGTACCGCGGCAGATCGGCGCTTCCCGCCCGTTGAGCCATCGACCAGACATCCTTGCTTCGGCTCACGACATAATGCACGAGCCACAGTGTGCCCAGCGGACCGGTTGAACTTGTCTCCATCCGAGCCTCTCCGCTGCCGTAATCAATCCGATCCTGTCGCAGGCCTTTGTCCACCCTGGACGGCCGCTCGTCCCGCAGGGGGTCGCAGGAAGGCGAGCGCCTCTTCGGGCAGGCCTCGTCTGCGCGCTTCTCAGCAGGCGGCGGTTCTTATCCGGTGATCTGGCCAGAGAATGCAGCTTGCCCATGGACCCGCTCGCCTCCGGGAGGAGTAGTCACGTCGGCAGCATGCCGACAGGCACAAAACGACATAGAAACCATTCGTCAACCAATTCGCCTGAAATTGCTGGAGTTTGGAGGCAACCCAGATGGCAAACACGCGTCGTTCCCGGGCATTCCTCGCCTGGCCGTGAACGGGCAGACCAAAATCCCAGTGTGTGAACCACCCTTCCACCCTATGGGGCATCTCATGAACAAAAATGACCTGATCGAGGCCTTGGCCGAAGAGTTTGAGTTGACGAAAACCTATGCCCGCGAGCTGGTCGATCGCGTGTTCGAGAAGATCATGGAGGCCGCCAACTCCGGCGAAGAGGTCGCGCTCTCCGGCTTTGGCCGGTTCAAGGTAGTCGAGCGTGGGGCCCGCACGGGCCGCAATCCCCAAACCGGCGAGACCGTGAAGATTCCCGCCCGCAAGGTGCTCAAGTTCGAGGCCGCCAAGGCCATGAAGGAGAGCCTCAATCCCAAGCGGCGCCCACGCAGGAAGGCCGCTTGATCGTGACTCCTGATTGCCCCGCCGCGCCAGCGTCCGGGCAATCAGATCTCCGGTCAGTACACCCAACACCGGATTGCCTCACACGGGACGCGGAGCCCTTGCTTTGCCGGGGACTCCGCGACCATTCGATCTGTGAGCCTGACCTCAAGATGGAACGCAATCCCATGCCGGATGATCTCTGGCACGGCCTAGTGGCGGACAGAAACAGTTGCGAATCGCCAATTCTACCGGCGTGACGGGTTAGACGTCAGCACTTCCGAAATGGTGCTCGACAAGTTGTCGAAATTCCAAATCTCGCTTGAGGATAGCCCGCCAGTTCACCTAAACGATCTGGTTCTTCAATGGGTCACCCCGGTAGAGGCGCGCGAGATTTTCTTGCAGGAGATCGATGATATTGCTCTCGTAGCGCTGCGTCTCGCCCGCGCTGTGCGGCGTCATGATCACGTCCGGCATGCGCCATAGAGGCGACGAGAGTGGCAGTGGTTCTTCGTGAAAGCAGTCTAGCGCAGCACCCGCGATCATTCCCTGCTCGAGCGCGCTGATCAGGGCACTTTCATCGACAATACGCCCGCGCGCGACGTTGATCAGATAGGACGAGGGTTTCATCGCCTCCAGCTGCTTTCGACTGATCAGCCCCTCGGTTTCGGGTGTAAGAGGACAGGTCAGGACCACGAAATCCGCCTGCGGCAGCACTTCGAGGAGTCTCTCCGGTGGCACAATCTGCTCCACCCCTGCAACTGGCGTAGATTGGCGTTTCACCCCGATGACTTGCATGTCAAAGGTCCGCGCGAGCGCCGCCAGTCGAGAGCCAATCCGACCTAAGCCGAGGATAAGCAAGATGCGCCCGCCGAGTTCCTGTTCGCGCTGTCTGCGGTCGGCAATCATGCCCCTCCAATGTGCGCGAGCTTGATTATCGCGCACGCGATGGAGTTGCCGGGCAAGGCTCAAGATCAACGCCATCGCGTGCTCTGCGACAGCGCGCTCGTTGGCACCCTGAGCGCTCGCGAGGCGCACGCCCTTGGCTGCGATGAGGTCGCGCGCGAACTGGTCGGTACCGGCACTGATCGATTGGATGAAGCGCAGCCGGTCGGCTTTGCGGAGAAGCTCGTTGCGCCACAGGCCGGACACGACCAGGACATCGGCCTCATAGACCCGCGCCTGAAGCTCGTCGAGCGTCCTCACCTCGAAGCAGCTAGAGGGTGCACCGCGGGCGCAGAACTCGTCCGCGAGTTGATAAGCCGCATGGGCAAATCCGATCGTCAGCCTGCTCTGATCCGGTAGAATGTTCATGTCTTCTCTCTTTCTACAAATCCATGGTGAAGACCGCCCAGAGGGCGCGGAGGGCGATAATCCCGCGATCGATCTCTCCTGCGCAGCCGTGAGCAACGAGCTGGACTGGCGAACTCAGCCTGGAATTGCTGCATCTGAACCGCCCGGCGCCTACGCCTGGTCCTTCGGTCCGTAGTCGCGCACAAGTTCGACAATGCACAGCCGATAATAAGCGAATATGCCGTCACGCCCGACCGCCTAGGCCTGTCGATGCCGGAGGTGATTGCGCCAAGCCGCGATCGCAGCCTCGTCACGCCAGAATTGCAGCTTAGCCCTGCTGCCATTCACATTCCTAGCTCTCCGGCGAGCAGGTTCTTGGCACGCAGAAGGTGCAGGATGGCTGTGGGTAAGCTGCATTCGAGATCAACTCACGCAGGAAGATGTCCCGATCCGAATAGACGCAATGCACCATGAGGTGCAGCCATCTCGCGACATCGGCCTCAAAGGCATGGCTCTCGGGGGTGGCAGTCGTCGTGGCTCAAAATGGTCTGCTTGGCTTTCACGGGCGGCGAGATGGCGGCTTTCGGCCAGGATTTCAAGCGATCGGTGATGTTGGCCGTGGTGCTCGCGTAAGGCCAGCGCAGCCCTTTACAGACAGCGCCGCTGCGCTCGAACACACGCATGACCGCCCCACATCCTCAGTGAGAATAAGGCCCTAGACTTGCCCCAAGGCGAGGCTGAGTTCATGAACCCTGTATCCATCGCGATGCTGACTATCTGCGGACTGGAGGACCTGCAGGCACATAGCTGCCGTGGCATTACGCATGTCCTCTCCATCCTCGATCCCGGCTGGCCGGATCCGGAAGCCTTCCTGACCTATAATCCGCATCGCCGCGCTATCCTGCACTTCCATGACGCCATCGAGCCGGCGCCGAACGTCAGGCTTCCAGAGATCGGCCATGTGGAGGCTATCCTGGACTTCGGCCGCTCTCTGGCCGAGGATGCCGCCGAGCGCGGTGACAGGCACCTTCTGGTCCGCTGCCATATGGGTGTGTCCCGCTCCACGGCTGCCATGGCAATCCTCCTTGCACAGGCTCGTCCGGAGGAGAACGAGGATTCCGTTTTCGGGCGGCTCCTGGAGGTCCGTCCGCAGGCATGGCCGAACTCGCGAATAATTGGCTTTGCAGATGGCCTGCTTGGGCGAGGAGGCCGCCTCACCTCTGCCCTCGCACGGCTCTACGGGCGCCAGCTATTCAAAAGTCCTCAGTTGGTCGATGTAATGCATCGAATCGGGCGTGGTCGAGAGGTCGACATGGCTCGAGGCGGAAGCTGATGATTTCTCGAACGACCGGGCGTTTGGATCGAAGCGGATCGATGCAAGTGCATAGCCGCTCGGCGTTTGCCTGATCCAGTCACCCTATGATGACTTTGCAATCGTGAGCGCATTGGAACTCATGTCCAGTCCCCTCACTCACAGACCATCAATCAGCATATCAGTAGGAACCGCCCGTGTCGGTCTGACCGCGGCCCCTCGGTTGCTTGGTGGCCCTCTCGGTAGCTTTGAGCCGTGAGGCTGCTGGAACGCGCCTCATCGAGGTGCGTTGGCCTGCTTTGGAAGGACCGAGATGGCAAAGTATCCCTGGCTGAGCCTGTGGCTGAGTGCGGCAAATACCTGGGCTGGTGCTGCCCGCGGCTTCTGGACGGCGGAGATGCAGCGCCAGCAAAATGCGATGTTGGATGAGATGACCAAGCGGACAACGGGCTCCGCAACCAAGACCTGATCGTCAAAGAAGCCTGCCGCAAGCAGGCGCAAGAAGTCGCGGGGCTGAACATGCCGGTCGGGTAGACAAGAACCTCTGAAGCACTCCCCCGGATTGGAGCCTCAGCTGCAGACGAGACGGTCCCGGACAGCCACTTGGCGGAGCAGCACGATGGCGCGAAGATTCAC
>NZ_LN811352.1:797426-798831 GCF_001006805.1 Microvirga massiliensis
AAGACCGCCAACGTGCTCAACGTGCAGCCAAGCCTGAAGACAGCCCTGCGGGAGATCTATCTCGCGCCCACACGAGCCCAAGCCGAGGTTGCGGTCGGTCTGTTCGCGGACTTCTACGAGGCGCGCTATCCCAAAGCCATAGAGTGCTTCCGCAAGGACCAGCGGGTGCTGCTGGCCTTCTATGACTGGCCCGCCGAGCACTGGATCCATCTGCGGACCACGAACCCGATCGAGAGTGTGTTCGCGACGGTCCGGCACCGCACGGCGCGCACCAAGGGCGCGCTGTCCCCGACGACCGCCCGGCTGATGGTGTTCAAGCTCGTGATGGCCGCCTCGAAGACCTAGCGGCGGCTGATGGGCGAAAACCAGTTGCCAAGCTGATCGCCGGTGGCAGATTCCAGGACGGCACCGAGGTCATCCCGAGGCCAGCACACAGCGCCGCCTGATCGGCCCCATCACCCAAAATCCGCCATAGCTTGAGAGTTTGAGACAGAGGGTGGCTTGGTTTGAGGAGGCTCCGGCCAAGCTCGGATCCTCCACAGGTCAATCCCCGCCGTGAGCCCGTGCCGCTGTAATGATGTCTTCCCTTCGGCTCATCTTCAGCACTGCGAGTGGTGAGAGGTCGTCCAGCACCTCATCCGGCGTCAGCAGCCATTCCAGTCTCATCCAGTTCGACTGGATCGGCATTAAGCTGAGCGCCATCTCGAGCCCTGCTACGATCCCGTGCTCGTCGAATTGACACGCTGGATACCGTGGGGCGCCTTCTATCAAGATCGCGATCAGTCGCCCGGCAGAGGTACGCTCGCGAAGCTCGCGGATTCCGAGACCGAGTCTCGCTGCAACCTGCTCTTCACTGAACAGCTTACCCGGAGTGTCGAGGAGTTCTAGCTTGCGCTGGTCCGCCGCGGAGACAAGGTCCCGCACCTCCCGTTCACTTACCGAGGCATCTTTCATCACCACCGAACCTTCCATTCCAAGTCAGTGCTGCTCTGTACTGTAACGTGCCCCTCACCAGTTACCTGCAGCTATTCCAGGCGGTTCAGCACGGCCCCTCAAAGGCTCATGCAGACCTGCTGCGAACTTCCTTCTGAGCACCATCAAGCACGGAGCTCAAACACAGCCATCGGCAGCTTCGCTTCACCGACCGTAGGTGTCGCCGGCACGAGCCAAACGGGGGCAGCTATGCGAAAAGGAAACGGCGTAATCATCTGCCCTCCTCAACCGGATTTGGCCTTCCCTGCCGTGATGCTCTCAAAGAGAGCCTTGAGACCTCCCCGGACGGTGGGTAGTTGGGTTGAGCCGCCGTGCGGATGCGATTCCACGGACACGATGGCTCGCTGTTCGGCTGTTCTGGGATCCGTATGCCGGGTGGGCGCTTCAGTGATCCCTAAGAATCTCAACTCCC
>NZ_LN811352.1:798857-802205 GCF_001006805.1 Microvirga massiliensis
ACCAAGGCTCAGGTCTGGCGCCCGAGGCGGCTTCTTCGCCTCCGGGGCTCGCTCACGATCTTCTCGAACATGCCGCCGTGGCTGAAGTTCTCCACTGCGACGGGCGCGCTGATCGCACGCCGCTGCTCAACCCAGTTTGAGGTGATACCGCCACCCCCGAGGTTCCGCCCGCTCGGCGATGATCTCACGGGCCCACTGGTGCAAGGCGCCGGGCCAACAGCCAAGCGATGTTCGAGAGCATCCCAAGCGGACCTGCCGACGAGGATCGCAGCTCCTCCACGCCTCGGTCGACGTGTGAGCGGTCACGCGTAGACGCCGGCCTCGATCCGGCCGAGCAGCGTGAGGACCCGGTCTGTCTTTCCGCGGGAAATGACATCCAGAGGGGTGGCCTGCAGCACCGGGTTGTACTCGACCAGCCAGATCGCTCCCAGCTCACCGAACACCTGCTCGGTCCGCGCGATGACTTCGGCGATCTGGGGCCCGGATCCTTTGAGCGCCCGGAGCTGCGCGATCTTGCCCTCGAGATGAACGATCGCCTGCTCGACCAGGTGGTCGGCTTGCGTCGCCTCCTCGGGGACGAACTGAAGATCAGCGTCGGTGTCGGGCTTGAAGTTGCGGTCGATCTCATTGGGCGGCGGCTGGGCTCCACTGCGCAGATATCCCAGGAGCTCGAGCTGGCCCTCCTCGGATTGCTCTACAATTACCCAGCAATTGGACGCTCCGCTCTTGAGCCGGTAACTTCAGGCAGTTGCAGTTATCAAAATATCTCAACGCGTTAGTGACTCGTTTGCGTTTCTGCGTGCACTAACGAATCCCGAAATGCCTCACCGAGCCACACGAGACGCAGTAGGCCGAGAGTAATCCGGAACGGCAGCTGTAGGGCGGGATAGATGCACTGTCCACGCGGGCGCTCCCTGCCTATGTGGCGGAGGAGCGATTATCTGGATTGCCGCCCATCGGGGAGACCGTCACGATCCGCTTCGTTGACGATCCCTCCAGCGTGGACGTTCCCGTCACCGCCTTGCATCCCCATCGTTGACGGCAACGATGAGTCCGATCGCACCGTCCACGCCAATCCGGCGACCCTCTTCCCCCGTACTAAATCCCCCTCGAACTTCTCGCCCCGACCGTCCTCGTAAGTCGTTGAAGTTCCACATTCGAGGATCGGCTCCGGAGCCGAGGCCGAGCGCATCCGGATAGGCGCGAACATCAACGACAGAGCAACAAGCCGGTCTGGAACATCAGATCGGGACGAACGGCTTGAATAGTGGCAAGCCGACCGGGGGACAGCAGCTTAGGAAACAGGGAAGCGGGCACCAGCAAGCGGCATGAGCACTGGGAAAACGTCTAACCGATCAAGGCAGAGGATGAGGCGAGTTGGTTCCAGGAGAGGCTGACCCTCTCGCTGGAATTCATTCACCGGCCCGGTACTGAGAAGATGCCGCTCTCATAGATTCTGCGGCGATCCCCCGAGTCCGCAAGCCGGGTTCCTCACGGGCGCGTCGCCAACCCGCGCGTTCGCCTCAGCCTTCGTACAGAATCAGCGCTCATCTTCCTGCTCGTCCATCATCCAGTGTGCGTATAGAGAATGGACGTCCTTTGGTATGTGAGGCTTTAGCATCCATGCTCTGATGGACGTTCGGGGAAAAGCAGTAATGTTTCGTAAGCGATGTAGGCCGCGAGGTGAGCCGCCATTCCATGTACGTCGTGCGGAGGGCTCACTGTGTTTATGTCAACTGCAACGATTTCAAGCCCAGCAAGCCCCCGCAACAGTGAGAGTCCCTCCCGGGCCGTGAAGCCGCCCCAAGTAGGTGTACACACACCGGGCGCAACGGAGGGGTCGAACGAGTCCATATCCCACGAGAGATAGACGGGCCGCCCTCGCAAGACCTCATGGAGCTCCGCAAGAACGTCCGCCTCGCCGCGACGCATGTAGTCCCGCATGGATATGATGTTGTATCCCAGCGAGCGGGTATGATCGAGAACGCCCTTGCGGAAGGTTGGGCCGCGAACGCCGACGTGATAAGACGCCATCGGCGAAATCCGCTGTTCCAAGGCAGTATGCGTGAATTGACTCGCCGCATCATAAGGGTGATCCTCGTTCACGGGATGACAGTCGGTATGACTGTCAATGTGAACCAATGCGAGATCTGGCCAGCGCCGCGCAGCCGCACGCACGAGCGGCACGGAGATCGACCCATCACCTCCGAATCCGACCAGCGTGGCTCCCGCGCTAATGATGCGCCAGGCAGCCTCCTCGATTTTCTCGAATGCCTCGGTGATACGGCTTGGGACTAAGGCGACGTCGCCGCAATCCACAAGGCCCAGCCGTTCGCGTACGTCGTAGTCTGCTACCTCCGATTCGAACCAACGAACCAGCTGCGACTGCTCGCGGATGGACGTAGGCCCTTGCCTCGATCCAATGCGGAAAGCATGGGTGCCGCAGTCGAACGGCACACCGAGAATGGCTGCTTTTGCGGATGACAGGTCGAGCGTGCGCGGAACGTTCATAAAGCTCGGCGGCTTTGTGAACAAGGCGGCATCCGACAATGCAGCGGTATTAGCCATCAGTACCTCACGGCGACGGGTTGCTGAGAAAATCAAAGGCGACGAGCGCGTGAACGCACGCAACGGCGACGAGTTCATCGATCAGCACGTTCTCGTCGGGCCCACCCATGTTGAACGGCGTGCAGCCATATACGATTGAGGGGACACCTGCCATCCGGTATAGCCGCGCATCAGAGGCGCCGATGCGCATGTTGGTGACAGGCGTGCGCCCGAGCACCTCCGCCGCGACGTCAACTGTCCGCGTGACGATCTCGTGGGCGGGATCCGTGTAGAGCGGTTCGTAGGCCTGCAGGACCCTCCACGTGACGCCTTGTAATTCTGCGAGCTCCGTTTCCAGCGCGGTATTCACCTCCTCGAGCGTGATGCCGACCGGGAGGCGCACGTCCGCTCGCGCTCTGGCGAATGTGGGGACCAGGTTGGGAGACACACCCCCCTCGATTGTCCCGATGTTCACCGTGATGCGTTGGAGCACGTCTTCCTCGCCGGCTCCGGAAAGGGGCTCCGATACGCTCTTCGCGGCGCAAATAGCGTCGCTCACCTCCGGCGGGATTCGCACAGGCAGGCGCTCCATGGTCTTGAGAGCGTCGAGCGCGCCGCGCAGGCGATCAATAGCATTGACCCCCTTGTGGACATGCGCGCCATGAGCGGGCGCGCCCTCCGCCTCTATCTCGAGCCAGAGAAGTCCCTTCTCGCCGAATCTTACGACCATTGGCGAACCAACATCGCCGCAGATCATGGCGTCGCCACGCGCCTCCGGAACGTTGTCGAGAAGCCAGCGGG
>NZ_LN811353.1:0-12915 GCF_001006805.1 Microvirga massiliensis
GATCGACATGAACGTTTCGGATTTGATCACGCCGGCGCGGGTCGTCGTGGATTTCCGTGCGGCGGACAAGAGAAGTCTGATCGAGGGTCTCGCGCAGCTTCTTGCGGGGACCTTCGGCCTCGACGCCGCGTCCATCGCCCGGGCGCTCCTTGCCCGCGAGGAACTGGGCTCGACCGGCATGGGCGAGGGAGTTGCGATCCCGCACGCACGCCTGCCCGAGGTGCAAAAGCCCTTCGGCCTCTTTGCACGTCTTCAGAGGGCAATGGACTTCGATGCAATCGACGCGCGCCCCGTGGACCTCGTCTGTGTCGTTCTCTTGCCGAAGGTCCCCAAAGGCAGTGAATCACCCAATGCCCTGGCATGCGTGGTGCGCCGCCTGCACGACCCGGATGTCGTCACGCGTCTGCGGAAGGCGCGGACACCGGATGCATTTTACAGGATCCTGGCCCAGCATCCTGCCGAGCCGGGGTGACGGCTCCCGCCTGTCAGCATGGGTTCCAGTGTGAGGCGTGCACGACGCAATCCGCAGGCCGGACCCTTATATTTTCTTTAGATCTGCGGCCTCGTTCCCGCATCGCATCTTTATGTGAGCTGGCCCATGTCTCGATCCGTCATTGGCGTAGGCCGTCACGGCGCTCCCGTGAGCAACTCGCGATGGCCAACCAAAGATCATCGGGACGAGCACCATGTGGCCGAAACGAAATTCGGAGCGTCACCTCGGCTGCCTTCTAGCCAGGATCGAGACGGCCCACCGGATCGATGCCGACTTGCTGTCGGCCGTCCTGCGCGGTGCTTGTCCGCGACTGGGGACGTCGCTTGCGCCGAAGGCGGAGGTCGAGCGCCTGATCCAGGCAGAAGCCTGGGTCGAATTGGGCCTGTGGCTGATCGCGTGGGAGCTCCCCGACTGGAGCATCCATCGCCTGACACGGGATGATGCCCGCTGGTCTTGCTCCATCGGAGTGGGCGGGCTCGCGATGAACTGGGTCGAGGACATCGTCGAGTTTCAGCACGATTGTCTGCCTCTGGCGGTGCTCGGAGCCTTTGTTCAGGCGCAACTCCAGAAGGCAAACGGCGTAGCGCCCAGCAACGTCACGCCCTTCAGGAGAATGGAGCTGATCCGGTCGATTGCGAAAGCGACCGACCCGCATCCGACGTGCAGATGAGATCGGGGAATCGAACAGAGCAATGCTACCCGGACACACGATGCCAGCGACGGCGCAAGACTCGTCGGCCTCCGATGAGGCCGCAGCACGGCCGCTGGTCGCTCAGCCGTCCAGCTTCTGGACGCTGGCTCTCGGAACGCTCGGTGTCGTCTATGGCGATATCGGAACGAGCCCGCTTTATGCACTTAAGGAATCCCTCTCGGCCGCGGCGGGCGGAGGCGTCGTCACCCGGGAGATGGTGTTCGGCATTGTGTCCTTGATCCTGTGGGCGCTGATCTTCATCGTCACGATCAAATACGTGTTGTTCATCCTGCGCGCCGACAACAACGGCGAAGGCGGGACATTGACCCTGATGGCGCTCGCGCAGCGGGTCATGGGCCACAACATGTTCCACATCGCGCTGCTCGGAATGATCGGAGCTGCCCTGTTCTACGGCGATGCGATCATCACGCCGGCCATCTCGGTGCTGTCGGCCATCGAGGGACTGGAACTCGTCACGCCCGGATTCGAGCATTACGTTGTGCCCACGAGTCTCGTGATCATGATCGCGCTCTTCTCCGTCCAGAGCCGAGGGACAGCGAGCGTTGCGGCCTGGTTCGGCCCGATCATGACCCTGTGGTTCGTTGCCATGGCGGCGGGCGGTCTCCTCCACATCATGGATGATCCCTCGATTCTCGCCGCCATCAGCCCGACCTACGGCGTCGCGTTCCTGCTCACCCACGGGACAGCCGGGCTGATCGCTCTCGGAGCCGTGTTCCTGGCCGTTACCGGAGCGGAGGCGCTCTATGCCGATATGGGCCATTTCGGACGGCGCCCGATCCAGGTTGCCTGGCTCGGCCTCGTGCTGCCCTGCCTGGCGCTCAACTATTTTGGACAGGGCGCTCTGTTGCTCACTGATCCCGACAAGATCCAGAACCCGTTCTTCCTGCTCTACCCGGACTGGGCTCTCCTGCCGATGGTCTTCGCGGCGACCGTTGCCACCATCATCGCCAGCCAGGCGGTGATCACCGGTGCATTCTCGCTCAGCCAGCAGGCCATCCAGCTCGGGCTGCTCCCGCGGATGCAGGTGCGCTGGACCTCGGAAAGCGAGAAGGGACAGATCTACGTACCACGGGTCAATTTTCTGCTTCTCCTGCTGGTCCTCTTCCTCGTTGTGACCTTCAGGAGTTCGAGCGCCTTGGCCCATGCCTACGGCATTGCCGTGACCGGGACCATGGTGGTGACGGCGATCATGGCCTTCTTCGTGGTCTGGAAATGCTGGCGCTGGCCACTCTGGGCGTCGATCGCCGTGATCGCACCGTTTCTGTTCGTCGATACGATCTTCCTGGCCGCCAACGCCCTCAAGATTCCGCAAGGAGGCTGGATGCCGCTCGTGGTCGGCGCAGCCATCGTCACGGTCATGCTGACTTGGCGTCGCGGCACGCGCATTCTCTACGAGAAGACCCGCAAGGCGGATGTTCCATTGGTCGAGCTGATCGGCATGCTGGAGAAGAGCCAGCCTCACCAGGTGAAGGGCGCCGCCGTTTTTCTGACGAGCGATCCGGACACTGCTCCGCCCGCCCTTCTGCACAACCTCAAGCACAACAAGGTGCTGCACGAGAAGAACGCCGTGCTGACCGTAAAGACCGCGGATGCGCCGAGGATCAGCGACGAGGAGCGCGTGCGGATCGAGAATGTAGGCGAGAATTTCTGGCGAGTTTGCATAGCCTATGGCTACATGGAGTCGCCGAACATCCCCCGCGCCCTCGCCATCCTGCGGAAGCAAGGCTTCAAGTTCGACATCATGTCGACATCGTTCTTCCTCTCCCGCCGCTCGATCCGCCCCTCGCCTCGTTCGGGAATGTCTCTCTGGCAGGACAAGCTGTTCATCGGCCTTGCCAAGTCGGCAGCCGATGCCACGGACTTCTTCCGCATTCCGACCGGGCGCGTCGTCGAGGTGGGAACCCAGGTTACCGTGTGAGGCTACGCGAGGATCTGAGGCGGCTCTCCCTCCGGAACGCCGCTTTCGAGTTCCGTGATCCAGATCCCAGGACCCGCATCGGCGGGGGCACGCCAATCCCCGCGCGGTGACAGGGAGCCGCCGGACGAGATCTTGGGGCCATTCGGCATGGCGGTGCGCTTGAACTGGTTCGTGAAGAAGCGGGTCAGGAACAACCGCAGCCAGCGCTTGATCTCGTCGAGTTCGTAGGCGCGCCGGGCGCTCTCGGGAATATTCGAAGGCCAGTCTCCCGCTTCAGCGTCGTGCCAGGCATTCCACGACAGATAGGCGATCTTCGAGGGCCGGAATCCGTAGCGCGTGAGGTAGTACAGGTTGAAGTCCTGCAAGGCATAGGGGCCGATGGCGGCTTCGGTCGACTGAACCTGCGTCGAGTCTCCTTGAGGCACGAGCTCGGGCGAGATCTCCGTTGCGAGGATGGCGTGAAGAATCTCGGATGTCGATGCATCGACGTCGCCGGAGGCGGCCACGAACCGGATCAGGTGCTGGATGAGCGTCTTCGCGACGGAAGCGTTCACGTTGTAGTGGGACATCTGGTCGCCGACGCCGTAGGTGCACCAGCCAAGCCCGAGTTCCGAGAGATCGCCGGTCCCGACGACCAGCCCCCGATTATGGTTGGCGAGACGAAAGAGGTAATCGGTTCGCAGCCCCGCCTGCACGTTCTCGAAGGTGATGTCGTAGACCGGCTCCCCTTGCGCGAAGGGATGATCCATGTCGGCGAGCATCTGCCGCGCCGTGGGGCGGATGTCGATCTCGGTGCCAGTAGCGCGGAGCGCTCGGATCAGGGCCCATGCGTTTCGCTTGGTGTTCTCGCTCGTGGCGAAACCCGGGAGTGTGTAGGCGAGGATGTTGCTGCGCGGCAGTCCGAGCAGGTCCATGGCACGGCTGGAGACCAGGAGAGCCTGCGTCGAGTCGAGGCCGCCGGACACGCCGATGACGACCTTCTCGGTGCGGGTCGCTTTGAGGCGCTGGGCAAGTCCCTGGACCTGGATGTTGTAGGCCTCGTAGCAGTTCTCGGCGAGCTTGCCCGGATCGGACGGCACGTAGGGAAACCGTTCCACGGGCCGCCGGAGTGGCAGCGCCTCCGCGGGTGCATCGAGAGACAGGGAGACGATCCGGAACTCGTTCGGCGAGACCCCGAGCACCCGGCCGCAATCCCCGAAGGTGACGCGCCGCATCCGCTCCTGGCGGAGGCGTCCGAGGTCGATATCGGCAACCGCCATCGAGGATTGTCGCGGAAAGCGCTCGGTCTCGGCCAGCCGAATGCCGTTTTCGAAGATCCCGGCATGGCCGTCCCAGGCAAGATCCGTGGTCGACTCGCCGGGGCCCGCCGCCGAGTAGGCATAGGCTGCGACGCAGCGCATTGACTGCGATCCGCAGAGGAGGCGCCGATCCTCGGCCTTGCCGATGGTGATGTTGCTGGCCGAGAGGTTGAGCAGGATCTCGGCGCCAGCCAGCGCAGCAGCGGTGCTCGGTGGGTGCGGGACCCACATGTCCTCACAAATCTCGACATGAAAGGTGAAGGGGCAGCTCCCGCTTGAGCAGAACAGGAGGTCGATCCCGAAGGGAACCGGCGATCCCGCGATTATGATTGTCTGGCTCTTCACCTCTGCACCGGGCGAGAAGTGGCGGCGCTCGTAGAACTCCCGGTAGTTCGGCAGATACGCCTTCGGCACGACTCCCAGAACGCGACCCGCGTGGGCGACGATGGCGCAGTTGTAGAGCGAGCCACGTGAGCGCAGCGGCGCTCCGATCACGAAGGCCGGGAGCAGATCCGCGCTGGCGATAACGAGGTCGGCAACGGCAGCCTCGACCGAGTCGAGCAGCGCGTCCTGATGCAGGAGATCGTCGATGGCATAGGCCGATATCCCCAGCTCCGGGAACACCATGAGGACGGTCCGATCCCGGTGTCCCTGGCGCAGCAACTCCAAGGTGTGTTGGCCGTTGGAGCCCGGGTCGGCAACCTCGATCTGCGGGACGCAGGCCGCGATGCGGGCGAACTCGTGGGCATAGGGGGAGAAGAATGACGTCATTGGGCGGACATCCTGAAGGCATGGAGAGTGCGGCAATGCTGTGCAGTCTCTTCTGCGCTATGGGTCCCTTGCGCATCCGGCGTTGCAGCCAAGTTCCGCTTGCTAAAGCAGGACCGGCGCTGGCTATGATCGCGTCTCCTGCAGGGTAGCATACATCTTCCTGCTACGCTGGATCGGCAGTGTTCGGGTGGGCCTGCCTCTCCTCGAGCGGCCCTCGAGCGTCTCAGCCGGGATGGCTTCCTGGCTGAACACGTTAACGCGTTCGCGTCCTAAATTGCGATCCTGCGAACCACCCGTCCTCGCGCAAGAAGCATCCAGATGAGTCCGAGATCTGCGGGCGAGAGCGGGAAGGCATGCTGCCCGGTAGGAGACACAATCGAGTGTGGCGGGGCGATCTGCAAACTGCCGCAGGCACCGGATGGTTGCGTTGCGATCAAATATCGATCGATCGCACAGAAGGTCTTCCCAAACCGAATCGACGGTGTATCTTATTGCAAATGATTTGCAACTGCGGTTGGGCTTGATCCATGCACGCGCGGGCGCCCCGGTTAGCCGACGATGACGTAACGGGGTGGCAGCGCCCTCGAAGGGATGCGCCGCTCTCGGAAGTCTATCGCACCGTCACGGTGCCGCGGGGTGGCTCGCCGGCGCGCAGGCTCGCCGCATTCCTCGGGCCGGGCTACCTCGTCGCCGTCGGCTACATGGACCCGGGCAATTGGGCGACCTCGATCGCAGGCGGGTCCAGGTTTGGCTATACGCTTCTCGTTGTCGCGCTCGTCTCCAACGTTATGGCCATCGTGCTGCAATCGCTCTGCGCGCGACTTGCCATCGCTTCGGGACGAGATCTCGCGCAAGCCTGCCGCGATGCTTTCCCGAGGCTCGTTGCCTATCCGCTCTGGTTTCTCGCCGAGCTCGCCATCGTCGCGACCGACCTCGCGGAGGTGATCGGCACGGCCATCGGCCTCAACCTGCTGTTCGGGATCCCGCTTGAACTCGGGGTGCTCATCACGGCGCTCGACGTCTTCCTCATCCTCTATCTCCAGAAGCTCGGGTTCCGGTACCTCGAAGCGGTGATCGTCGGACTGTTGGGCGTGATCGCCGTGTGCTTCGGAATCCAGATCGCGCTCGCCAATCCGGATTGGGGCGCCGTGATCCGCGGCTTCGCGCCGACGAGCGAGATCGTGACCAACCCCGAGATGCTGTATCTGGCCCTGGGGATTCTCGGCGCGACGGTGATGCCGCACAATCTCTACCTGCATTCCGCGATCGTGCAGACGCGCGCCTACGGGAGAACGCTCCCCGAGAAGCGTGAGGCGCTGAAATTTGCGACCATCGACTCGACCGTGGCGCTGATGTTTGCGCTGTTCATCAATGCCTCGATCCTGATCCTCGCCGCCGCGGCATTCCACGCCACCGGCCGCAGCGAAGTGGCCGAGCTGGGCGAGGCGCATAACCTGCTGTCGCCGCTCCTCGGCGCCGCCATTGCACCGACGCTGTTCGGCATCGCGCTCCTGTGCTGCGGCTTGAACTCCACGGTTACCGCGACGCTGGCAGGCCAGGCCGTGATGGAAGGATTCCTGGAGATCCGCCTGCCGCCGTGGGTGCGCCGCCTCGTCACACGCATGGTCGCCATCGTCCCCGCGGCGATCGTGACCGTCTGGTATGGTGAAAGCGGGACCGCGCACTTGCTGATCCTGTCTCAGGTAATCCTGAGCCTCCAGCTCTCCTTTGCCGTCATTCCGCTCGTCATGTTCACGGCGAGCCGATCGAAGATGGGAGAACTCGTCGCGCCGACATGGCTCGTCGCCTTTGCGGGTTTCATCGCGGCCGTAATCGTGGCCCTCAACGTCAAGCTTCTGGTGGATTTCGTCCTTACATAAGGGGGCAGCCCCAGGAGTGGCATGATGATAAACCGCATCGAAGCCCAATGCCGGGCCAAGGGCCTGCGGCTGACGGGCCCGCGCAGACTCATTGCGCAAATTCTCGCAGAGGCGCACGACCATCCGGACGTTCCGGAACTGCACCGGCGTGCCGTGGAGCACGACGATCGGGTGTCGCTCGCGACTGTTTACCGGACCATGAAGCGGTTCGAGGAACTCGGCATCATCGAGCGGCACGAATTCCGGGACGGGCGCGCTCGTTACGAACAGGTTCCGCACAAGCACCACGACCACCTCATCGACGTGCAAACAGGCCGGGTGATCGAGTTCCGCTCGGAGGAGATCGAACGTCTCCAGGACGAGGTTGCCCGAGGGCTCGGATATCGGATCGTCGGCCATCGCCTGGAGCTTTACGCGGTGCCGGATCGAAGTTCTCGCAAGGCGTAAAGTCTGTCGTCATCAAGGGCTACCGGGTGAGTTCGTGCTTGCTCGGTGTGCCTGCGCCTTTTGTTTGTGAGGTGATGCGGACTGACGCTGTGAGCGGTGCTGGGTCAGAAGGTGCACCATCGCGCTCACGCAGCCATTGCGAGTCATAGGTAGCCACGCACAGCCGATAACAGTGCTCAATCCCGTCATTGCTTCACTTCGTTCGCAATGACGACAATGGCCACGGAACGGGCCGTGCTTTGCCCCTCTTCGCTATCGAAGTTGTTCGTGGTAGCCGGACCGGAATATCGTGAGTTGCCCGGATCGAGGTATCCTTTGCTATGACGCAGATCGCCTTTCGCCGCGCCGAGGCTGCTGATCTTCCGGCCATTGTCGCTCTTCTGGCCGATGATCCCTTGGGCCGGCAGCGGGAGAGCCCCGGTTCTCCGTTGAATTCGGCCTACACCGATGCGTTTCAGGCAATCAGTGTCGATCCCAACCAGCTTCTGGCCGTCGTGACCGAAGAGGATACGGTGATCGGGACTCTCCAGATCTCGTTCATTCCCGGAATCTCCCGTCAAGGTGCATGGCGCGGACAGATCGAGGCCGTTCGAATCGCGGCCGCACGCCGAAATTCGGGACTGGGTCGGCAGATGTTCGAATGGGCGATTGCTCAATGCAAATCGAGGGGCTGTCGTCTGATCCAGCTCACGACCGGCAAGGAGCGCCCTGACGCCCACCGCTTCTACGAAAAGCTCGGCTTCGTCGACAGCCACATCGGCTACAAGCTGGCTCTGTAGGTTTGCTGCGAACGGCATTCGCGACGGCGAACCAGCCACACGTACTGGCCTGCGATCGAACTCTAATTCGACGCTTGACACGCACCGTCGTGCGGTCCTCTAATTCCGCCATGGGGATTGCGATCTCCCCACGAGGCGACATGCCCAAGCATCGCGTCCAGCTCTCCTGTGGCGAGGACGCATCATGTCGTCGATCAACATCATCTCTACCGAAGAACTCGCGCGTCTCATCGGCCGGCCGGATTGCCCGGCGCTCATCGATGTCCGGACCGACGAGGACTTCGCCGCCGATCCCCGCGTGATTCCAGGCGCGGTCCGCCGTCCCTTCGACACGGTCGGCGAGTGGGCTTCCGCGTTCGTCGGGCGCTCGGCGGTGGTTATTTGCCAACAAGGCCTGAAGCTCAGCGAGGGCGTGGCGGCTTGGCTCCGGCACGCGGGCGTGCCCGCCGAGACTCTCCAGGGTGGCGCGCTCGGCTGGGCCAAGGCCGGGCTTCCCATGGTCCCGGAGGACAGGCTCCCATCGCGCGATGCGCAGGGGCGAACCGTCTGGGTCACCCGCTCGCGCCCTAAAATCGATCGTATCGCCTGCCCATGGCTCATTCGCCGCTTCGTGGACCCGAGCGCCGTCTTCCTGTTCGTCACCCCCTCGGAAGTGACGGGAGTGGCCGAGCGCTTCGGCGCGACACCGTTCGACATCGAGGGTGATGACGTCTTCTGGAGCCATCGCGCCGAGTTCTGCACCTTCGACGTCATGGTCGAGGAGTTCGGCCTCACGACCGAGCCGCTCCGAAGGCTCGCCGCCATCGTGCGCGGGGCTGACACGGCTCGGCTCGACCACGCGCCCGAAGCGCCCGGCTTGCTGGCCGCTTCGCTCGGCCTCTCTCGCATGTATTCGGACGACCTCGCCCAGCTCGAAGCCGGAATGGCGCTTTACGACGCGTTCTATCGCTGGTGCCGGGATGCGACCGACGAGACCCATAACTGGCCGACATCGAAGCCGCAGGCGCGGCGCGTGCTGGAGAGCGCACGATGAGCGCGCCCGCCGTTACCGCGGTGCAGGTGTCGAGCGCCCAGAGCCATTCGCATGGCGTCACTTTCGGCGAGGCCTTCCGGGTCTGGTCGCGGGTGGCCGCGCTCTCTTTCGGCGGCCCTGCCGGGCAGATCGCGGTCATGCACCGCATCCTTGTCGAAGAGAAGCGCTGGATCGGAGACCAGCGCTTCCTGCATGCCCTGAACTACTGCATGCTCCTGCCCGGCCCCGAGGCACAGCAGCTTGCCACCTATATCGGCTGGCTGATGCACCGGACTGCAGGCGGCCTCCTGGCAGGCGTGCTGTTCGTGCTGCCGGGCATTGTCTCGATCTTGGCGCTCAGCATTGTCTACGCCGTGTTCGGGAAGGTTGGCATCGTCTCGGCCCTGTTCTTCGGCCTGAAGGCCGCGGTGCTGGCCGTGGTGCTCCAGGCAGTGGTCAGGATCGGCTCGAAGGCGCTGAAGAACCGCAGCCTAGTCGCGCTCGCTGGCGCGGCCTTTGTCGCGATCTTCTTCTTCGGCATCCCGTTCCCGATCATCGTGCTCACGGCCGGCGTGATCGGCTTCATCGGCGGCCGCGCCGGCGTATCGGCCTTTCAGGTCGGGGGCGGCCATGGCTCTTCATCGGGCGGTAAGGAGGTCGCGGATTCCGAGACCCTCTTAGGCGAGGAACTTCCGGACCACGCCCGCCCGACGGTCACGCGGGCCTTACGCGTGTCAGCCTTCTGCCTGGCTCTGTGGCTCATTCCAGTTGCTGCGCTCCTGGCGACGCTCGGCTCCGGCAACGTCTTCAGCCAGATCGCCGTCTTCTTCTCGACGATGGCGGTCGTGACCTTCGGGGGCGCCTATGCGGTGCTCGCTTATGTGGCCCAACAGGCGGTCGAGACCTATGGCTGGCTTGCGCCGGGCGAGATGCTCGATGGTCTTGGCATGGCCGAGACCACGCCCGGTCCCTTGATCATGGTCCTCCAGTTCGTGGGCTTCATGGGGGCGTTCCGGGATCCCGGCCCCCTGCCTCCGTTGATAGCGGGGACTCTCGGTGGCCTGCTCGCGACCTGGGTCACCTTCGTCCCATGCTTTCTGTTCATTTTCCTGGGCGCACCGTTCATCGAGATCTTACGCGGCAATCAGGCTCTGCACGGAGCCTTGTCGGCGATCACGGCTGCGGTCGTAGGCGTGGTGCTGAATCTTGCGGTCTGGTTCGCCGTCCACACGCTGTTCCGGGAGACGTGGCCGGTACGCGGCTACGGATTCTCCTTCGACGCCCCGGTGCCTGCCAGCCTCGAGCCATTCGCCCTGCTGCTTTCGATCGCGACGGCTGTCGCGATGTTCCAGTTTAAGGCCGGCATGATCCCGACGCTCGCGACAAGCTCCGGGGCCGGGATCCTTCTCTACCTCGCACGGGCGATTTGATGCGATCGGAAGCCCGAAGTCTCGCTCCGGCTGCTTTGCAGGCGAGTCCGGCATCTCAGACGGGAACTCTTCGGAAGATGCCACAACAACATCAAGTGTCCACCGGTATGGACGCAGTCAACCATCGGGGGCGGTGAAGGAGAGCACGATGCGGATCCTGACCACAATCGCAGCCCTGAGCCTGATCTCAGCGGGTCCAGCCCTCGCGGCCGAGGCCTGGCAGCAGGAGATCGCCACCGGACTCGGCAAGCCGGGCACCGAAATGCCGGGCGGCGTCTACCGGGTGGGCCTGCCCCGAACGGATCTCAAGGTCACCCTCGATGGGGTGGAGCTCAGGCCGGCATTCGCGCTCGGGTCCTGGCTGGCGTTCAAGCCGATCGGCAACGAGGTGATGGTCATGGGCGACCTCGTGCTCACGCAGGACGAGATCGCTCCGGTGATGGCGCGCCTGGAAGCGGGCGGCATCGCGGTCACGGCCCTCCACAACCACCTGCTGCGCGCCGCGCCAAACCCGTTCTACATACACGTCGAGGGGCACGGTGCGCCGGCCCAGCTCGCAACAACGCTCAACGGTGCACTTGGGGCGAGCCAGACGCCGTTCGGGGCGGAGACCGCGGGGATTCCTGCGGACGCCGCCGCGCAGGCGGCCACGACCGGATCCGCCGAGCAGAGGATCGACCTCGACACGGCGGCCATCGATCAGGCGCTCGGGCGCTCGGGCAAGGTCAATGGCGGCGTCTACCAAGTGAGCGTGCCCCGGGCCGAGAGGCCGAAGGAGGCAGGTATGGAGGTGCCCGACGCGATGGGCTCGGCGATCGCCATCAACTTCCAGCCCACGGGATCCGGCCAAGCGGCCATCACGGGGGACTTTGTGCTCACGGCCGACGAGGTGAACCCGGTGATCCGGGCCCTGCACGCGAACGGGATCGAGGTCACGGTGCTGCACAACCACATGCTCGCCGACGAGCCGCGCCTGTTCTTCATGCACTTCTGGGCCAATGACGACGCCCGCAAACTTGCGACCGGGCTGCGCGCCGCGCTCGACGACATGAAGATCGCAAAGCCCTGAAGGAAAAAGCGATGCGACGCCCTGATGTCCGAGCTTTCACGATACCGGTGATATCGGCTCTGCTGGCAGTGGTCGGCATGTCAGGTGGGCACGCTGCAGATCCCGCACCGCTTCAGCTCGAAACGAAGATATCGCTCGGCCGTGTCGTCGGCCGGATCGACCATATGGCGGTCGATCTCTCCCGCCGGCATCTCTTCGTAGCGGAACTCGGCAATGACAGCGTGGGAATTGTCGATCTCGAGGCAAAAAAGGTTCTCGATCGGATCACCGGGCTGAAAGCGCCACAGGGTGTCGGCTACGCATCCTCGAACGACGTGCTCTATGTCGCGAATGCGGGGGACGGATCGGTGCGGCTTTTTCGAGGGGCGAATTTCAAGGAATTCGGACGCATCAAACTCGGAGAGGACGCGGACAACATCCGTATCGATACTGCAGGGCAGCGAGTGTTCGTTGGATACGGTAACGGAGCTCTGGCCATCATCGATGCACAGAGCAATCGCAAGATCGCCGACATGACTCTTGACGGTCACCCGGAGAGCTTCCGTCTCGAGAGCGGCGGGCACCGGGTTTTCGTGAATGTTCCGGATGCGCACGCGGTCGAGGTGGTCGACCGCAACAACGGCGGGACGCTCGCGAAATGGTCGACAGGCGCATTGGGCAGCAATTTCCCCATGGCGCTCGACGACGCGTCGCGGCAGGTGATCGTGGTGTTCAGGAAGCCGGCGATGCTGGTCGCCTTCTCGATACCCGATGGTGCGAATGTTGCGAGCGCATCGACCTGCGGAGATGCCGATGATGTCTTCGCGGATGCGAAGCGGCATCGGGTCTACGTGAGTTGCGGAGACGGCTTCCTGGATGTGTTCGAGTCGCACGATACCAGCTACCGCCGCATTGGGCACATCCCGACCGTGTCGGGGGCGCGGACTTCGCTTTACGTCCCGGAGCTGGATCGTCTCTTCCTTGCAGTACGGGCGCGATCGCAACAGCCGGCAGAACTCTGGGTCTACCGGCCGTCACCATGACGTTCAGTCGGGTAGCGTCAGTCCGGGTCTGTGAACGAACGTCCGGATTGCTTCGCCTTCGGCTCGCCATGACGGCAGTGGATC
>NZ_LN811353.1:13839-45080 GCF_001006805.1 Microvirga massiliensis
TGGATCCGGAGTTTATTCCGTTCCCAGCCGTGCTCCTCGCGTTCTCACGCCCTCTCCGTCATTGCGAACGCAGTGAAGCAATCCAGGTGCGCATCGGTCGACGGGTAGATTGCTTCGCCTCCGGCTCGCAAGGACGAAGAGGCGGTGGGATGGGCGGTGCGTCGCGTCAGCAACCCGCAGTAACGATGTGGGTACGACGAACAGGCCTCCTTGGACGGCTCGAGCCCTTCAGGTCCGCGAGCCGCCAGGTTCCGAGCATGACGGCATACGAGAATAACCGAACAGATTTCAGAGACTCAGCTGTCCCGAAGCCCAGTATTCCCGGATACGCTGCATCTGGTCCGCCTGGGAGAAGGGCTCCTCGCCGATTTGATAGCTCGGAGCATTCATGAGCCTGTCCTTGTCGGCATCGATCACGTACCCGCCGCGATCCGTATCATAATCCAGGACATTCCAGGGGAGCGCGTGATAGCGCTGGCCGATGCCCAGGAAGCCTCCGAAGCTCATCACGGCATACGCGACCCGACCCGAGCGCTTCCCGACCATGAAGTTGTAGACGTCCCCGAGCCGCTCCCCTTTGCGATTGTAAACTGCCGTGCCCTCGACCTTGTTGGAGGCGATGAGGTCTGTGGTCTCGTCCGTTTCCACGGAGCGGGAGGAGTCCCGGGCGCCCATGCCGGTCGGGCCAGCCCTGTAGCGCTGACCGTAACCCGCTTGCCCGGACATCTGCCGGCTTCTGTTCGAGCCCGATTGGGATTGGCGCTCAGCCAGCATCAGCCCGAGCATATACCCAACCGCACCTCCGATCGCGATTCCCATCACGGGAAGAAGGTCATCAGCACGGTCTTCGGAGCGGCGAGCATAGTAGCCAGGGCCGCGAGCACTTCTCCGATCGGAAGTCCGGCTTCCGACATCATAGGTCGGGTAGTCCGTTCGCTCGAAGTCCCGAGCCTGCGAGGAATACGATCCGGATCCGGTATACACGCGAGAGCTGCCGCCCCTCTCGAGGCTGTCGGTTCGATATGTCTCGGCCATGGTGAGTCTCCGAACGAGAGCGGAGGAGCCGGCGTGGGTTCCTCCGGTTGCTGGGCCCTGTCGAGTAACCTGCAAGACAGACAATAGTTCGCCTGCAGGCGACGGCGCCTTCACGAACGGCGACCTGCCCGAGACAGGGCGAATACATGTCGGGGCTTCCGCATGGATGCCCCCGAAGGACGGCTTAACGGGATCCGGTCCCGGTTGCTCCGAGTTCCGGACCGTGCCGTCCCTATTCTTCGAGAAGCTTCTTTGCCTCGATCAGATCGGACGTATCGAACCCCTCCGTGAACCAGGCGTAGACGGGCGCCAGCAGATCGTATGCCTCTCCGGTTTTGCCCTGGTCACGCCAGAGCCGGGCCAGGTTCGTGGCCGCGCGCAACTCGAAGAACTTGGCCCCTTGCATGCGCGCTACCTCGATGCCCCGGACGAAGCAGACTTCCGCTTCGGCCTGGTTCGCACCCGAAAGCTGCAATTCCCCCGCGATCCGATGCAGGTCGGCCTCCCAGAAGCGTGCTTCCGTCTTCCGAATGTCGGCGAAAGCCTCCTCGATCGCTTGGAGGCCCGCTGCCCGATCCTCCAACCTGCCGTAAAGCTCGGCTAGGAGGCCGAGATGGTGCGGCCGGTTCCACGCGGTCCCCAAGGCATCCAGCTCCTGGAGGCCTTATCGCATGCACTCGATGCCCTCCCGAGTTTGTCCTTCCAGGGCGAGCGCCCACCCGCGGATGACCAATCCGTATCCGCGCCAGCCTCGCATATGGTGTTTTTCGGCAAGCTCGATCGTGGCCCTGGCCTGTTTGCGCGCTGCCGGAACGTCACGCCGGAGTTCTCCCAGTTCGGCGCCGGCATGGACATGAACGTGTCCCAGAGTGTTCGTGTGTCCCAATTCGGCGGCGGATCGGAATGCTTCCCGGGCCGTGCGGTCCGCCTGCGTGGGATAGCCCATGACCCACAGCACCTGCGAGAGAAGGGACAGGCCCGAGATCCGCGGATCCGTGATGCAGCTTGCAGCCAGGGACCGGTCCAGCTCGGGCTCGTAGAGCGGCAGAATGCTTTCGAACTCGGTGCGGGCCTCGGTGAGCCTGCCGAGCTGGCGCAGGGCTGCTCCCATGGCGCGATGGGACAGGAGCCGGGTAACTCGGTCGCCCGTGTGGTCGGCGGTCGACCGGCATTTCCGCGCGAAGGCGAGGGCCGCCCGCGTCTGGCCTCCAACGACACGGTTGCTGGCGAGCCCGAACAGGGTCGGAACGAGATGCACGCTGTCGCCCAGTTGCTCGCACAGGGCGCTGGCGCGTTCGTAGGCTGCGGCGACGGGCGATCCGCTCCACCCATGGAGCGAAATGAGAGGCGTCCCGAGGGCGAGTTGAAATTCGAGTTCGACCCGGTCCCGATCCAGGGAGGCCGGGAGCCTCATGAGCACCTCCAGGCCGCGCTCCAGGTGGCGAACCGCCTCCCGATCGGCCGAGCGCTCTGCGGATCTTCGGCCAGCCTTTAGCCAGTAATGGGTTGCAGCCTCGATCTGTCCCGCCTCCGTCAGGTGATGCGCAATCAGCTCGGGCCGAGCCTGCGCTCGCTCCGGCTCCTGCTCCTCGAGCACTCGGGCCACGGCCGCATGCAACTGCTGTCGCCGGGCCCGCAGAAGCGTGCTGTATGCGGCATCCTGAACCAGCGCATGCTTGAAGGTGTATGTCGCGTCGGGCGGCGAGCCGCGCGCAAACGCCAGCTCTGCGCTCACGAGCCGCCCGAGGGCGCGGCGGAGCTCGTCGTCGGGCATGTGGGCCACGGCAGCCACCATCCCGTAGCTGAACTCGCGCCCGATCACCGCGCCGATCTGCGCCACCTCCCGTTCGGGCGCGAGCCGGTCGAGGCGCGCCATCAGCGAGGCGTGCAGGCTGGTCGGAATGGCGAACGGCGGCAGCGGCCCCTGCAAGGCATAGCGGCCCTTCTCTTCGCGAAGCAGGCCGCTCTCGAGCACCGTCTTGGTCAGTTCCTCGACGAACAGCGGTACGCCATCCGTGCGGGTCACGATCTGGCCGAGGACTTCTTGCGGTAGCGCCTTGCCGCCCGCGACGAGTTCGGCCAGCGCCTCCCCTTCTTCCGAGACGAGACGGCTCAGTGTCAAAGCGGTCACGTAAGGCTCGCCCATCCAGGGCGGCTGGAACTCGGGCCGGAAGGTCACGATGAGGAGCACAGGCAGTCGCTGCGCGCTCTCTGCCATCCGGCTCAGAACGTCGAGGCTGGTCGGGTCGATCCAATGCGCATCCTCGAACAGGATGAGTACAGGGCGTTCGCGGGCAAGTCCGTCGAGCTGCCGCGCCAGCGCCGCCAGCGTTCTTGCCCGCTTCTCTTTGGGCGCGAACTCGAGTGGCTGGTAGCGGCCTTCCGTCTGGAGGGACAGCAGCTCGGCCAGGAGCGCAATGTCCTCGGCGGAGGCCGATGAATACGCAAGCATGGCCTCGAGCTTGGAGAACTTAGTGTCCGCCGTATCCTCGCGCTCAAAGCAGGCGGCATGTTCGAGTTCGGTGATGATCGGGTAGAGTGCGCTATCGGTGTGATGGGGCGAGCAGAAATAGCGTAGGCATGCGTGCGGCTCGCCTGCAATCCTCGCCTGGATCGCGGCAGTGATCCGCGACTTGCCGATGCCCGGCTCGCCCGAGATCAGGACGACTTGGCCTTGGCCGCTCTTTGCTCGCTGCCATCGCCGCAGGAGCAGTCCGATCTCCTCGCCCCGGCCGACCAGAGGCGTGAGGCCGCCCTCCGCGTGGAGCGCCTCGTAGCGGCTCTCGGCCGTGCCTTCGCGCAGCACGCGAAAGGCCAGCACGGGCTCGGCAAAGCCTTTCGCCGCCACGGCCCCGAGATCTTCGTATTCGAACAAGCCGCCGGTCAGCCGTCGCGTGCTCGCTGCGATGACGACGCTGCCGGGCTCGGCCGCGGCCTGTAGGCGGGCTGCGAGATTCGGAGTCTCCCCGACAACCCCGCGCTCCTGGGCTTCGCCGGAACCGATGAGGTCGCCGACGATCACGAGGCCCGTCGCGATGCCGATCCGCACCTGCAACGCTTCGCCTGTGTGGAGTTCGCGCACGCTCTCGGCCAGCGCCAAGGCGGCCCGCACCGCCCGCTCGGCATCGTCCTCGTGGGCTTGTGGGTAGCCGAAATAGACGAGCACGCCATCGCCCATGTATTTGGCCACGAAGCCGCCGAAGCGGGTGACGGTCTCGGCCACGCAGCGATGATACGCGCCGATGATCTCGCGCAGGTCTTCCGGATCGAGGCGGGCCGAGAGCGCCGTCGAGCCGACGAGATCGCAGAACATCAGCGTGAGCTGACGGCGCTCGGCGTGTGAGGCTGGAGCAAGTGACAAGGCCGATGAACCCGGCGTTGCCGACTCTTGCGCGCCTCCGGCCAGCGTCAGCGCTGCGCCGCAATCGCCGCAGAATTTCTTCCCCTCCGGGTTGGCGCTGCCGCAGCTCGGGCAATCCATGCCACACCTGATCGTTCGGAGATCGTCAGCTTATCACAGGAACCGTTTCGCTTCCCGGCAACCTTGCATATTCGCGCGCCGCCAATCTTTCGTTCGCCGCCGTCCTATCGCTACAGCCATTCTTTCGATGGGTGGCTGAATTAACGCTCCAGCGCCGCCCGATCCCATCGTCCGAGGTTCGCCGCAGCCTCGTATGTGCTTTGGCAGAAGTCGAGGATGTCCTGGTCGGGGGTCATGGACGTTCGCACGGCGTCATAGGGCAGGATGAATTCGCCAAGATCCGCGGCATAGAAGGCGGAACTCGGTCCAACCCGCGCATCCGGGAATCCCGCCGGCTCGGGATAGGCATAGGCGTAGAAGGCGGCCTGCCCGAACCCTCCGTTGCCCGGCCAGAAACCGCAGCTCATGACCTCGTGGGAATACGCCTCCTGCACAATTGAGGCGGCCACATTGGGAGCCCCGGGATGGGGTGGTGCGCGACGGCCGGAAAAGCGGGTCACGGCTAGATCGAAGCTGCCCCAGAAGAAATGAACTGGGCTTACCTTGCCGAGGTACCGCGAACGGAACAGTGACAGGATGCGGTCGGCCTGAACCAGAATGCGCCAGAACCGGTGGGCATACTGGCTGTCATAGGAGACGTGTTCGTAGTCCTCTTCGAAGCGAATTGGGTCAGGAATCTCGACGGGTAGGGTCGAGATCTGCACGTCCAGTCCAAGCGCCCGCAGCCGCCCCGTGAGTTCCTTGTAGAACTCGGCAACCGCAAGGGGCGCCAGTGCAAAAGCCTCCCTCCTGCCATTGCTCTCGTCGATCCGAAGCATGTGATCGATGAAGTCGAGGTCGATCTGGAAGGTGCGGTGGCCGCTTGGGATGGGGGAGGTCGTCAGCCCGCGGGATGTCACGTAGAGCGGGACCTGCCACCAATGATTGACACTTGGGGCGCAGGCGAGCCGGATCTTGCCGATCACTTGCAGCCACATGTGCAAGGTCGTGCAGGTCGCCTGCCACTCGGGCAGTGGAAGCGGTGGCCAGATGCCTTCGTCGGGGGCGGTCTCTGCGGTGACGGCCATGATGCTCCTCCCAGGGCGAGCCTGTCGGCTTTCGATGGCGGGCCCGCCGAGCAGTCAATGCGTGCTTGCGGTTCGGCTGCCTTCAGGGACCACGGCGCGAGAACGAGACCGCATAGGCCGCATCGCGCACGCCGATCATCGGATCATCGGAGAGCTCGATTCCGTCCGTGAGCTGGCCAGGCAGGAACAGCAGCTTCTTTTCCGCTTCCGCGCTGTTCATCACCACCTTGTCGAGGGTCAGCACGCCGAGCTCCACCACCTTGCGATCCTCGGGCCAGCTTTGCGCCGGGTCGGCTGTCGGATCACCTTCCTGGGCGAGTTGCGCCTTGAGATGGAACGTCACCGGTCCGCGCTTGAGGCGCTCCGGCAGCTCCTCCATCAGGAAATTTGGCGGCCGCTTCCCCGCCTCCGCCGCATCCAGATGAACGACCCGCTCCGGCACCATCCGATAGCGCACTGCCTGCCTCTCGCCGGCCTTGTTGACGAGCACGAAGGCATTGATGCCGTTATACTCCTCGTTGGCGAGGCTGTCCGGCGTCGCTACCGCAGCCGCAGCGGCCGCCACTGTGGGGTGGCTGGCGACGAACTTGTCGCGTTCGGTGGGCTTGGGAGCGTCCGGCGGGCTTGCGGCGATGGCGCGGAAAAGGTCGAGGAAGTCGGCAGCGGTGGAGACCGGAAAAAATTTGAGTGAGTTGATCACCATGTCGGTTTCGCTGCCATCCGGCAGATGAAACTTGATCGCCATGCCGTGCGGATTCGCCTGTGGCGAGCCGTCCGGGATGTTCGGGATTCCGCCCGCATCCGAGAATCGGACGGTGACTGGGATCAAGCTACCATCGAACAGAATCGCCCGGCTCAGCGCCGCTCCTTCGGGAGAGCCTTTGAAGCTGCCTTCGACCTCCACGCCCTTGGCGTGATTGGCACGGAACCCGGAGTGGACGCCGAAGACCTTGTTCATCGCGTCTATGATCTGCACTTCGAGAGGTTGGTCTTCCGCTCGAGCGACCTCGGGCCAGGCGAAGCCGAGCACGGCGAGTCCGACCAGAAGCGTGCGTATCGTCATGAGGGGCTCCTGCTGTCTGCGCGGCTGTGACCGCTTGCGGTCGAGCATGTGCGATGCTGACGAACTCTGCCGCCGCCACAAATGTAGCTTCAGTACTCATGCTGGCAATGGTATGGCGTTGCCCACCGGCGGATCAGGCCGCGCGGCTCGGTGACACCATCGCAGGCGCACCGATAAAGCCCGGCCGGCGAGCACGGCTACGCCACACCGACACTGGGATCTTTTTAGGGCGGAGTTGGGTGCCGCCGCCAGGGCGATCTGCTCTTGAAACCCGCGAGTTGCGCGGCCCGATTTACCAGCACGCTCCTGCTTCTCGAATTCCTGCCATGGAACGGCAAGGATATGGTGAGGGCGCCTCCAAGCCCCTCCGGTTGAAGAGGGCGGTGCTCGTGCCTGGTCTGCAACTGCGAAACGGATCACGGCACCATGAGGCAGAACAGCGATAGAACGAGATCAGAGCCATGACCGAGCGCCCCCGTGTCCTCTATGCCCGTGAGCCCGCCTTGGACGTGGCCGAGTTCCGGCGTGTGTTGGTAGAATCCGGTCTCGGCGCCCTTCGACCGATCGAGGATGGATCCCGCCTGCGGACGATGCTCTCCAATGCCGACCTCCTCCTGACGGCAAGGTGGGACCGACCGGACTGTTCCCTGATCGGTGTCGCACGTTGCATCACCGATTTCGCGTGGTGCTGCTATCTGTCGGAACTGGCCGTTTCCGCCACGGCGCAGGGACTCGGCGTCGGGAGGGGGCTTCTGGACGAGACGCGCAGGCAACTGGGTCCGGGCGTCAGCATCATGCTGGCTTCGGTACCATCGGCCGTCGGCTTTTACGAGCGGAACGGGATGACACGGTTGCCCGACGTCTTTTGGTATCACCGGGAATGGTGATGCTCCGGCAAGTGGAGCATTGCGCCTTCGGGGAGCCCTTCCGTCGAGGGTCGCAACTCACGGCCGATCATCCGCGCGACACTGAACGGCGTGGATCCGCTCTCGAGGCTGACGAAGGGCTTCGATCCGGCCAGCCATTTGCATGCACTCTCGTCTTTGCGAGACGCAGGCAGTACGCACTACCCGACTCGCTGCCACTCCCGTCCTTGCGAGCCGCAGGCGGAGCGAAGCAATCCGGGTGCGCATCCGTCGATGGGTAGATTGCTTCGCTCCGCCTGCGGCTCGCAAGGACGGCAGTGGGTCCGGCACGATTCCGTCTCCGAACGCTCTCTTCCCTCGCTCACGCCCTCCTCGTCATTGCGAACGAAGTGAAGCAATCCAGGCCTCCGCTTCAGAATGGATTGCTTGACCTGCGGCCCGCAACGACGGGTTGGATCCATATCAGGTCGGATCGCTGCGGCTCACAATGACGAAGTGAATCATCGCAGCACAGGCAGAATCGAGGTCACCGTGCCCGTTTGACGTTGTCACCGTCGATGGCTTTGATGGTCTCCTCCATCTGGAGGAGGACACAAAACAAGCGTGCGTATATCATTGATGAAGTGAAGCGCTTCACAGAAAAACTGTATTGAACCAGCTAAATTGCACTTCAGCTATCTAGCTTCACTATTGGCGGATGCTTGCCTCCAGATTGTCGAGGGTAAGCACCGCCGGCCTTGGGACCGTGAGCGATAGAACAATGTATTGGCCCGCCTCTCAGGGGTAGGGGTACTCAACGGCATGCGCCTGCTTTCGATGACGCTGCGCCGACGCTGATGCGGTGCCTGAGGGAACCGTCGAAGGTGACACTATGCGTAAGCTTTCACTTTTTATCGCCGCTTTCATTGTGGCCACAGGTGCCTTCTGGGCGATCATGCTGACCAATCCGCCCAAGACCGAAGCTGCAGGGCAATCCGGTGCGGTCTTCAGCGTCGATGATATCGCCATTCCGAAGGATCTCCCGACGGCAGAGCCGGCCGACGCGTTCTGACAAACCCGTCAGTTCGCTCTACGATAGGCATCGCTTCGCGGCGACGGTGACCCGTAGGGCTGCAGTTTCTGCATGCTCGGAGCACATGCGCGCTCTGGCACGTGGAGGCGCTGGCTGAGGGTTGAGCGATTCGGCAGGGCAAGAACGCGGTGATCTCTTCGCCTGCGATGATGCTGTGCGCGATCGTTCCGACGGCGATCGCGGTCTTGTAGGCCTTTGCGCGGCGATATGCGCTTGCGATGGCTCTCGTCTGCCCTCGCGAGCCGCAGGCGCGATGCGCTGCCCTTTCCGCCGCCTCACCGTCCTTGCGAGCCGGAGGCGAAGCAATCTACCCATCGACGGATGCGCCCCTGGATGGCTTCACTTCGTTCGCAATGACGAGACGGGCGTCGTCTAGTCGGCTCGGAAATTCCCGACATGCAGCTAACCATTGGCTTTCACCAGCCTCGGTGAATGTGATCTCGCCGTCACTGTCCTGTCAGAACCAGGATCGCCACGGCGAGTATGGTGCACAGCATCCCGCTTGTGATCATCATCCCCGCACTTGGTGGAGTTGATGGCATGTCACGATCATAATCCTCGCCGTCCGACATCCGAATAGTCCCCATGAATGACCGATCATACCGTGACTTGTTGATCACTGTTTGCGACAGCTGCATGACAGGCCTGCCGGAACACGACGGCAAGAATGTATTCGCGCAAGAGTTTCCGTATTTCTTTTCGGCTGCCCCTTATGCACGCAAAACGGATTAACCGATCCGGCCGCCGCCGCGCTTTGTCACGGCCAGCACGGATGGCCGGGGCGGCATTCCATCCTTGAAGTCGGGCCAGCGCGTTGCGGGATCCTCGAAGGTGGCCGGGGTTCCCTCCTCGGCTTCTCCGGGGTGCTGGACGGCGAGGAAGAGCGTCTCGTCGTTTGGCGTGAAGAAGGGGCCGCACATCTCGGCGCCGGCCGGCACCCGGAAGAAGTGCCGGGACGTCCCGCGCCCTTCACCGTCCGTCTCGAGAGCCCAGAGCCCGTCGGCACGGCCCGTGGCCTTGGCGCTGTTCCCATCGGTCGCGATCCACAGCCGCCCCTGACTATCGATCGCGCAGTTGTCCGGCATTCCGAACCAGCCGTTCCGGATCGTCTCCGACGAGAAGGTGGCGCCGACTTCCGCGATCGAGGGATCGCCGCATCGCACGAGAACCTCCCACGAGAACCCGGTCGCGGCATGGTCACCATCTGCCGGCATCATCTCGATGATGTGGCCGAACGCATTCCTGGCACGCGGGTTTGCGGCATCGACCTGATCGTCTTTGCGGCGGGTGTTGTTGGTGAGCATGACGTAGACCCGGTTGGTCTTCGGGTCTACTTCGATGTCCTCGGGGCGATCCATCTTGGTCGCGCCGACGAGGTCCGCGGCGCGGCGCGTCTCGATCAGCACATCGGCTTGGCTCTCGAAGCCATTGGCTTCCGTGAGCGGCCCTTCGCCATGCACCAGCGGCAGCCAAGTCCCGGAACCGTCCGGATCGTATCTCGCGACGAACAGCGTGCCGGTGTCGAGCAGATCGAAGTTGGCCGCGCGATCATTGCGGTCGAACTTGCCCGCCGTCGCGAACTTGTACACGTAGTCGAAGCGCTCGTCGTCTCCGAGGTAGACGACATAGCGGCCGTCCCGGTTGACGATCCCGGCGGCGCCTTCGTGCTTGGTGCGCCCGAGCGCGGTACGCTTCCTGGGCATCGAGCTCGGGTCGAAAGGATCGATCTCGACCACCCATCCGAAACGGTTCGGCTCGTTGGGCTCCTTGGCGAGATCGAAGCGGTCGTGGAACTTGCCCCAGGCATAGGCCGCCCTGCCGAGGCCGTAGCGCCTGGAGTTCGCGATCTCGGCATGGGCCTCGGGCAGCTTGCCCCAGAAGTATCCGTTGAAGTTCTCCTCGCAGCTCAGCCAAGTGCCCCAGGGCGTCAGCCCGCCTGCGCAGTTGTTGATCATGCCGAGCACGCGGCCGCCGGCCGGATCCGTGGAGGTTTTCATCCGGTTATGGCCGGCGGCCGGACCGGTGATCTCCATCGGCGTTTCGGCCGTGATCCGGCGGGTATACTTCGAGTCCTTGACGACCTTCCACCGGTCGTTGGGCTGGCGTTCGATCTCGACGACCGAACCGCCATGGGCTGCGACCTCGATGGCGACGCGTTCCCGGAGCGCCTCGTGGAACCCGGCATCCTCGGGGTCTTGAGCGCCGGCGCCCGGGAACATGAGCTCCTCGTTCGTATATTCATGGTTCACGACGAGGAGCCCGTGCTCGCTCGACCCGTTGATCGGGAGATAGCCGACAAAATCGGAGTTGTAGCCGAATTGCCGGCACTGCTCCTCGGCGGTCTGGGCCTGCGGGTCGAATTCCGGCGCATCGGGGAAGAGCGGATCGCCCCAGCGCAGCAGGATCTGCGCGTCGTAACCCGCGGCGACATGATGTGTCTCGTCGACGCCCGCTTCGATTTCCTCGAAGTCGAACGTGGGGTTTGGATGCTCCGACGTCGGGGGCGTGGTCGAGGCCAGGGCCCGCGTGCCGACGGTTGCCGTGATCGCAGTGACGGCCAGTGAGCCTTTCAGGAGGTCGCGGCGGTTGAAGCGGGTGGCAATCACTTCGCCCATGGTAAGATTCGAGGACGGGTTGTTGCCAAAATCCCCGGAATCCTCGAGTTCGCTGGCACGCAGGCGGCCCATGGCTTCGGTCATGATCTTGAGTTCCGTATGACAGGAGCTCGCTGCTTAGAAACGGCAGATGTAAGTCGGGTGACACAACGCGAAACGGGAGGCCGAGATCGCCTGATCCGCCGATATCGTGCAAGCTTCGAGCCGCGACGGATACGGCCATCGGATCCCGACGAACGGCGCCGCGCCGGCAGCCCGCGCCGAGTCTGCCAGGAAAGGGGAGATGTGCCATGGGTTTCTACAACGATGTCGTGCTGCCCCGCCTTCTCGACATGGCGATGAGGAACAAGGAACTCGTCGGTTACCGCCGGCGGGTGGTCGGAGCCGCGCAGGGGCGTGTCCTCGAGATCGGGATCGGCTCGGGACTGAACCTGCCGTTCTACGGTCCCGGGGCAGCCGAGATCATCGGCCTCGAGCCCTCGCAGGCTCTGATTGCCATGGCTTCGCGCCGTGCCCGAGAGAGCGACCGGGCGGTATCCTTCCTCCCGGGATCCGCGGAGGCGATCCTGCTCGATACGCGCAGCGTCGACACGGTCCTGATCACCTGGACGATGTGCTCGATTCCAAAACCCGAGATCGCGCTTGCCGAGATGCGTCGGGTGCTCAAGCCGGGCGGGAGCCTCCTGTTCGTGGAGCATGGCCGGGCGCCGGACCCTTGGGTCGCCCGACTCCAGGACTGGCTGACGCCCGCGTGGAAAACCTTCTCCGGAGGCTGTCATCTCAACCGTCCGATGGCTGACCTCATCGGCAAGGCTGGGTTCCAGGTGGTTGATCTCCATACCGGATATGCCCGTGGTCCCAGACCGTTCACCTTCATGTACGAGGGGTTCGCACGGGAGGCCTGAAGCCGCGCACCATCATCGATGACCCGGCACGAAACAGGGCAGGTGCAACTGATGTTCGTCCAGACCCCCCGTTCGAACGTTTCGCGTCATGACGAGCGCGTCAATCCGGGAGTTGATTTTGAGCCCTCCGGGGCCGGAACGCACGACTCTTCCTCGCGTTCGCCTTGTGGCTGTCCTTGTGACGGCCTCTTCGTGTTGCCTCAAGAGAAGGACACCAGCCATGGCAAATGGTGATCGCTGGAGGAATGACCCAGACCGGTATGGCTCTCGGGATGACGAGCGCGAGTCCCGGAGCTCCGAGCGCGAGGGCCGCGGCTTCAGCAGCGGCTACGCCAGTGAGGGGCGTGGCTTCGGCGGCGGCTATGGCCGTGAAGGCCGCGGCTTCGGAGCCGGGGAGTATGGCGAGGGCGGCCGCTTCGGGGGCTCCCGGGGCGGCGAGGATGACGGGCGCGGCTCTGGCCGTGAGAGTCGGCGTGGTGGCTACGGTGGAAGTGGCTTCGGGCGCGAGGAGTATGGCCGCGGCGGGGGGTACAGTGGCGGCTTCGCGGGCGGCTTCGGGCGCGAGGAGTATGGCCGCGGCGGCTTCGAACGTGGTCCCGGGAGTTGGAGTGAGGGCCGCTCCGGCGACTACGGGCGTGAAGGCTTCGGCCGCGGCGCGCGGGATTGGAGCTCCGGGGATTATGGCCGCGGCGAGGAGCGCGGCTTCTGGGATCGCGCTTCGGACGAGGTGTCGTCCTGGTTCGGGGATGAGGACGCGGAACGGCGGCGCCGGGAGGACATGCGCGGCGAGCATCGCGGGCGGGGTCCGAAGAACTACACGCGCTCGGATGATCGCATCCGCGAGGACGTGAACGATCGCCTCAGCGATGATCCGCTCGTCGATGCCTCCGAGATCGAGGTGCAGGTCTCGGGCTGCGAAGTCACGCTGTCGGGCACGGTCGACAGCCGCGAGGCCAAGCGGCGGGCCGAGGACATCGCGGAACGGGTCTCGGCCGTGAAGCACGTGCAGAACAACCTGCGCGTGAATCAGCAAGGAACCCGTGGAGCCTGGGCCAGCACGTCGGCCAATCTCGGCACTAATGCTCGCGGGGATCTGGTCCGCACGAAGGGATCGCCTGACGATTTCGTAACCGGCAACACCACGTCCGACGCCGCGCAGCGGGACAAAGGCGATGTCCCGGGGCCGGGCCTCGGCTCGGTCTGATATTCGGCCGAGGAGCGGCGCCTCGGGATTACAGGCATGCCTGGCCAGGCGCTGTCTCCCGTTCCGCTCATCGATGCGAGAAACGATCAGCTAGCAACGGCTGATCCGGCCGCCGTTCGCGCGCTCCGGGATACAATCTTCGGCTCGTTCAAATCATTCGTCATGCCGACGCTGCCCCTGGCGGATCGGATTGCGCGGCGTTGGCTGGCGCGCAGCACGTCGCCATATCTCGCCGAGATCGATGCGATCGCGGCGCACACCCGTGTTACGGGCCTCTACGCGATCAATCTTTCTTACGAGTATGGCTGCACGACGCTGGCGCGCGTCGATGGGTGCGGGCGCCCGCCGACATTGCGGCGCACGCTGGATTGGCCGTTTCTCGGCCTTGGTCGGGGCGCCATCGTCGCGCATCGCTCCGGATCTGCGGGCGAGTTCTTCGATGTGATATGGCCCGGGACCGTCGGGACACTGACCGCGGTCGCGCCGGGACGCTTCGCGGCTGTGATCAATCAGGCCCCGCTCCTTCGGCGTACCAGCACCGACATCCTGCGGGTGGTGGACTACACCTGCAATCTAGCCAGGACGCTGTCGCGCGAGCGAGGGATGCCGCCGCTCCATCTCCTGCGGCATGTCTTCGAGACGGCCACCAGCTTCTCGCAAGCCTCGACGCTGCTCGAGACCGTCGAAATCGCCCGTCCTGTGCTCCTGACCTTGGTCGGATGCGGCTCGGACGAGATCGCCGTAATCGAGCGCCGCGAGCGCGAGGCAACCGTGCACCGAGGCCCGAGTTCGGTGGCGAACGACTGGCGCGAAACTCGGAGCGGCTGGGAGCCGCGCCCCTGCGCTTTTCCGGACCGCCGGCTCGACAGTCCAATGCGGTGTGCCGCGATCGAACAGGCGGTCGCCGGCTCGCCCGAGCCGTTCGGCTGGGTGATCCCGCCGGTACGCAACTGGAACACCCGCCTCGCCGTCGAGATGAATGTCGGAGAGGGCTGGATGCGGGTGCTCGGGTTCGAGCCATGCAACCGGCTGGATGTCGTGCCGGCGACGTTGCGGTTCGAGGCAGAGTTTCTGCGTTGCGCGGCCAGGAGTTGATCGGATCTGAGGCAGGCAAGCGCTGAACGAGGGACCGAGCCTTGTCATTGTGCCCTGCGCTTTGATGAAAGTATCTGCAACGGGCTTTGCTGCGCGCGAGACTTTCTGCGGTTTGCGCATTCGCTAGCAGCCGCTTGAGAGTTTATGGTCGCTTACCTCTATTGACAGTTCTCTTCAGTTAATTGCATCTTCTAAAGCCCTCTTTCAGAAACGTTGAGCGGCGTTCAGGAATGCTGTTAATTTATATAATTGTTTCTATTGTTTCTGGCGCTATTACGTTCGTTATATTTGCGCCTGGCAATTTGTATCTCGCGGTTGGGTTGGCGCCCATCGGGGGAAGCGTCGCGGCGGCAGTGCTGGCAGTCGCGCTGTATTGGCGAAACCCTCGTGGCTCTTTGAGATCGAATCGCCGCGGATCTGAGCTCTCTCTGCCTCTTGTGAGGAGCAATGCGTCGCGACAGCGCTGATCATTGCCTGTTCATCTTCATCTCGGACGCGTGAAGCTTCGGAACTTCCTGATTAAGCTCGGGCCAATCGATTATCCAATACTTAGTGACTTGAAGACATCCATGGTCGCAGGTTCCTCTATGGAGCTGCGAGTGTTATGGAGGATGTTGATGCCTAAATTAAATAAATTAGGCAAGTCCATCTCCTTCCTTGATGGGTGCCATTGAAATCAGCGCAAATTCTTGGCAGCCTTACTGTGGAACTGATACAGAATTTCTCGGTTCTACAGAGGCAGAGGGCATGCACATCATTCTCGTGGAAGACGATGAGGTATGCAGCGAAATCGTGGGAGCTGTCCTTGCTCGTGATGGGATGCGCGTGACGAGCGTCTCGGATGGGGCCGAGGCGATCGCGCTGCTGGACAAGGGGGTCCGCCCCGACTTGCTGCTCACTGATATCCGGCTTCCGGGCGATTGTGATGGCTGGCTGGTCGCTCGCATTTACAAGGACGAATGTCCGACACTTCCCGTCATCTACATTTCGGCCAGTCAACCCTCCACAGATCAGGTGGATTGTAGCGTCTACCTCAGGAAGCCGGTGTGCCCAGCACTGCTTTTGCGTGCAGTAAAGGCGCTGACGGGATCGGGCGGACAACCGGCCAGCGGCAAGCTTCACTGATATGGTGCAGGGAAGGGGTGAAGAGGCTGCACGGATCGATACTCGAGGGGCTGGGGTGACGTGATGGTTCGGTTCGACCCGTCCGCTCAGGAAGCGGCGTCGGTTCAAAGCGGTGAGGGAACGGGAGATTCGACAGAGACGGAAACTTTCGGCCAGCGCGTGGCCGCCGCAATCGAGATGAAAGGCTGGACGTTAGCGGAAGCAGCTAGAGAGATCAGCCGCTACCTGCCGGCAGGACAGATCTTCAACCCGGTCAATCTCAGCCACTATGTCCATGGTCGTAGTTTCCCCCGTCCACGATTCCGAAAAGCATTGGAGCAGGCGCTCGATATCAGCGAGCCGTTCGATTTTCCTCGGCACAGGCGCAAGCGGTCACCAAGCCAGGAGGGCAATACCGAGTCGCAGGCACCGGGTGACGGGGCCGTGGTCCGCGTGCAGGATATGGGAGATGGGACAGCTCGGGTGCAGATTGATCAGGTGGTACCCTGGCCGGACGCCCTCAAGCTCCTCGAGATTCTCACGCACAAGGGTCATTGATCGCTCTGTATGAGCTTTGTCGCTGCAAGCGTGGCCAGAGATTGCGGCACTCCTGGAAGCACAATGCCCATTTTAAGCAGTTTGGCGCTTGTTACGAGCTGCGACCAATGCAGTCGAAACAATAGCCCTATCTGCTGTAAGGGAGCAGGAGATCCGCGGACCGGAGCTGCGCATGGCGAACCGCATCGAGGATTACGCCCTGGTGGGCGATTGCGAGACCGCAGCCCTCGTGTCGCGGGACGGCTCCATCGACTGGCTCTGCTTCCCGCGCTTCGACTCGCCGGCCTTTTTCGCTGCACTGCTGGGCTCTCCCGAGAACGGCCGCTGGCAGATCGCTCCCGTGAGCTCCGTCATCTCGACCACGCGGCGGTATCGCTCCGGCACGCTGATCCTGGAGACGACGTTCGAGACCGGGAGCGGCGTTGCCACCATCATAGACTTCATGCCGCCGCGGGACAGCGTGGCCAACCTGATCCGGATCATCGAGGGCATACGCGGTGAGGTTGCGTTCGACTTCGATCTCGTGTTGCGGTTCGACTACGGACGAACGATCCCCTGGGTGACGCGGATCGACGATGCCACGCTCCATGCGGTGGCGGGGCCGGACTCCCTCACGCTCAAGGCGCCTGTCGAACTGCATGGCGAGGACATGCACACCAAGGGCCGCTTCACGGTCGGGGCCGGGGAGCGCCTCGCCTTCAGCCTGATGCACGCGCCCTCCCATCTCGACCGCCCTGTCGCCGGCGACCCGCAGGAGGCGCTCCGGGATACCGAAACTTTCTGGACCGAGTTCTCTTCGCGCTGCCCCAACGTCGGAGCCTGGACGGAGGATGTCCGCCGGTCGCTCATCACCCTGAAGGCGCTCACCTACAAGCCGACGGGCGGCATCGTGGCCGCGCCCACGACCTCACTGCCGGAGCGGATTGGCGGGGAGCGCAACTGGGACTACCGGTATTGCTGGTTGCGCGACGCGACCCTGACGCTCTTGGCCTTCATGGACCTCGGCTACTACGAGGAGGCCACTTCCTGGAAAGCATGGCTGCTGCGCTCGGTTGCCGGCGATCCGGCCCAGATGCAGATCATGTACGGCATTGCGGGAGAAAGGCATCTCCTGGAGTGGGAGGTGCCGTGGCTTCCCGGCTTCCGGTCGTCCCGGCCCGTGCGGATCGGCAACGCGGCGGCGGGCCAGTTCCAGCTCGATATCTACGGCGAACTCGCCGACATGCTCATGCAGGCTTACAAGGGCGGCCTGCCCCGGAATCCACGGTTGGAGGCGCTCGCGCAGGTCGTCATGCCGTTCCTCGAGGAGGCGTGGAGGCTGCCCGACGAAGGTATCTGGGAGGTGCGCGGCGGCCGCCAGCACTTCGTCCACTCGAAGGTCATGGCGTGGGTTGCCTTCGACCGGGCAGCGAGGATGGCCACAGCGATCGATGGCGGCGCCAAGCTGCAAGAGAGGTGGCGGCGGGTCGCCGATGCCATTCATGCGGAGGTCTGCGAGAAGGGTTTCGACCTTGAGCTCGACAGCTTCGTCCAGGCCTATGGCTCGAAGGTGCTCGATGCGAGCCTGCTCCACATCCCGCTGACGGGCTTCCTGCCGCCGGACGATGGGAGGGTTGTCGGGACCGTCCGGGCCATCGAGAGACACCTGATGCGCAATGGCTTCCTGCTCCGGTACGAGACGGACCAGGTGGCGGACGGCCTCAGCGGAGACGAGGGCGCCTTCCTGGCCTGTAGCTTCTGGCTGGCGGACGTCTACTGCCTGATGGGCAGGCGGGCCGAGGCGATCGCACTCTTCGAGAGATTGCGCTCCCTCCGGAACGATGTCGGCCTCCTGTCCGAGGAATATGATCCGGTGGCGGGGCAGATGCTGGGCAACTTTCCGCAGGCCTTCAGCCACGTGGGCCTGATCATCACGGCCCTGAACCTCGCCCGGCCCGTCGGACCATCGGACGAGCGATCGGACCAGATAATGCGGGTTCCGGAACCCGCATGAGGGCGCTCCCGAGTCGAGGCCTCGATCGGGGTGGGAGCCTCGGCAGCGTTAACCAATGGTTAACCCTCTCGGAGCAGGCTGATGTCCAACCGGAGTTGAGTATCGGCTGAAGGACTGGCCATGCCACTCACCATTTTCGATGCCCGTACTGGAATGCGGATCGCTCCTGCGGTTTCCAGCAAATCCGAAAGTGAGCAGCGCGCACGCCGCTGGATCCTGCGTGAGCTCGACCGGTTGGCCGAGCAGCAGAGACAGCCGCCCGGTCGCACGTCGTAGATTGCCTGACGCGTGCCGTGCGGATCATCCCCGCAGGGCCGTCCTGAGGTCGCGCCGTTTCCGACCTTGCTGAGTTCGCGACGAGCCTGCCGCGTGCTGATCGCGCGTGAGTTTCTGCTTGTTCCGTCATTGCGAACGAAGTGAAGCAATCCAGCGGCGCACTCGTCGATGGGTAGATTGCTTCACTTCGTTCGCAATGACGAGGTGGATCCGGAGTTGTTTCCGTTTCCGGCAGTGCTCCTCGCGCCCTCACTGTAATTGCGAACGCAGTGAAGCAATCCAGTTGAAGCACGGTGCCGCTGCAATAATCCACCCGCACAGGGCCTATCGACGCAGCTTCTCACCCTCGCTCCGGGTCGCAGACAGCCCGGTATCCTCGTTCAATCCAAGGACTTCCTGTTCTGCGGGAGACGACCCCTCGGGCGCGCGGCCCGCCTTCATCCGCATCTCGCGCCACTTCAGCTTCAGATCGTTCCATCCGTGTCCCGGAGCGGTGTAGCCGAAGGCGCGATAACGGGCGGGCTCGATCTTGCCCTTTCGCGCGACGAAAGCGCTGAACCGATCCGTCCACGCATCGAAGGCTGTCACGATCTCGTCCTCTCGGATCATGTCTTCCGATTGGTTGTCGCTGTAGGGCAGGCCGATGCCGGTGAAGGCGTGGCGCCAGAGCGGGTCCGGCACCTCGATCCCGCTGTAGCGCGACTGCCAGACGAGCGGGGCATAGGCTTGCCGCATATCCTCGAACGGCTCCTGGTCCGGATCGAACCAGTTCTTGTGCCTCAGGGCCTTGGGTCTGCCGCTCGGATCGACCTCGTTTGCGCCCTTGTCGGAGTAGCAGAAGAAAGCTGCCGTCCGGCCCTCCAGATGGTTGAGGCTCAAGCTCTCCCATTGGGGCGAATGCTCCAGGGCCATCGCCTTCTCGGGGTCCTTGTGATCGATCAGATCCTCTCGTGGATTGCCGCCATTGGCGCAGACGAGGCGGTCGAACATGAGCTTCAGGTTCGAGGTCGGGCCATACCAGTTCACCGGGCCGATGATCGCCCAGGCGTCTGCGAGATCGAGCCGCGCATAGAGATCGAGATCCCACAGAAGATCCGGCTCATCCTTGTTGCCGGACTCGTAGCAATTGCAGGGCCAGACACACAGCGGCATGGCCGTGGAAGCGCAGGCATTGCAGCTTTGGATGCGCGCCCTCCCGTACACGTTGCCGAGGTCCTCGTAATCGATCTCCCAGCCCTGCGGCAGGCGCTCGGCCATGCGCAGCATGAGCGCACGCGCTTTCGAATCCACACCGGGACAGTTGTATTGCCGCCGGTCGGAGCCCGCGATGATCAGCACGCGAAACGGGCGCTCGGAGGTCGGGAGGTGGCCGTTCTCGTCGTTTGGTTTCATCGAATCGAGAAGCCTCCGAGCGCTACTGGCCCCGATCGTCTCTATTGCGAAACGCGTTTCGGGAGATTCTTGCGCTTGGTGCTCGCGAGCTTCTCCAATTCCGTTTCGCTCATGGAATCGGCCATGCTCTTCGACGCGCCCTTCAGGCTGGATTTGGGCTTGTCGCCCCGTTTGGCGGCGAGCGCCGCGCCCGCGGCCATCTGCTGCTGCTTCGATCTTGCTGGCATGCTCCTCTCCCGGGGCTGATCGGCTTCCGCTCAGGGCTGCTCGCGTCCATGGACCTGATAGGGCGGCGCCGTGGCCTCGACGGCAGTAAAGGTCTCCAGGATCCGGTAGGTGTGCTCGGCATTGGCTGGCACGACCCACGAGTCGCCGGGTTCCAGGCGAACGGTCTGCCCCTCGATCTCCAGTTCGGCCCGCCCGGAGATCACGTAGCCGACCACCTCGTATTCGTGCTTGTGCGACGGCTTGTTCTGCGTTGGCTGTTCATCCCGCCACAGCCGCATCGAGACCCGCTTGCCTGACGCGAGATAGACTTCGCCCTGCTCACCGGTCGGTGAATGGGCACTGCTGACCTTCTTCACGCTCGTGTCGCTCATGGCAGCCTCCAGACGCCTGCGGGACAATGAACTCGGCCAGCGTCCCGTTCCCTGCCGAAGGGGGTCGGAGATTCAGTGGCCGCGGATGTGAAGCCCGGAAGGGCAACTGGAGGATCAGTAATCCGGTCTAAGATCGGAATGTCTGTCCGGGAGGTGGATCGCGCGGCTGTTGGCTCTTGCGCCGGCACGAGGAACGGCCCGCCCTGTCGAGCGTTGCGGGCAAGCCGGCTTGCTCGCTCTCGGACGACGCACTTTCCCGGCTCATCGATCGGATATCGGCGGCGCCATGCACCCGCTGCGCAGAAAGGGGGAGTGCTATGGAATCCCGGATCCCGGCCGCCTTCGAGGCCGAGCACGAAGAACTCTCGGCCTCCTCGGAACCCGCGGCGAGACTGCCCCCCAGGCTTGAGGCTCGGGCCCTGCGCCGCCTCCATGTCGGGCCGACCGATCTCACGATCGAGCGCGGGACATGCGTGTCCATCGCGGGCCAGTCCGGTTCGGGCAAGAGCGTTCTGCTGCGGATGATCGCCGACCTCGATCCGCATGACGGCGATGCGTTTCTCGACGGCAGGGCATGCTCGCGCATGCCCGCCCCGGCGTGGCGGCACAGGGTAACCTACGTGGCGGCGGAATCCGGCTGGTGGGACGAGTCCGTGGGCGTGCATTTCGCCGCGGGCACCGACTTCGCGACGCTCCTGCCTTCCGTCGGTCTTCCGGCCGAGGCATCCGGGTGGCCCGTGGCGCGGCTCTCCACGGGGGAGCGCCAGCGTTTGGCCCTGTTGCGCGCCCTCGGCCCGGACAACCGTGTCCTGCTGCTCGACGAGCCGACCTCCGGATTGGACGAGGCGAGCGTTGCCTTGGTGGAGGCGGTGCTGCGGGAACGGCTCGCCCGCGGCACCGCCATTCTCCTGGTCACACACGACCCGGATCAGGCTGCGCGGATGGCGTCTCGGCACTTGGAACTGCGCGACGGCCGGCTCGGGGAGCGAACGACGTGAGCGCTCCGCTGCTCAGCTATGCGGATCTTGCCGCCGCGGCGGTGCTGGTCGTCCTCAACGCGATCCTGTCTCTGCTGCTGAACCTCGGGGTCGCCCGCGCCCTGCTCATCGCCGCAGCCCGAACGGTCGTCCAGCTTCTGCTAGTCGGCTTGGTGCTCCGGACCGTGTTCGCGCTCGACTCGCCGCTCCTGGTGGCGGCGGTCGCGCTCGCGATGCTCATGGCTGCGAGCTACGAGATCGTCTCGCGGCAGGAGCGCCGCTTCGCGGGAGCCTGGGGTTTCGGTGTCGGCGCCAGCACGGCCATGCTGGCGACACTGTTCGTCACCGTCTTCGCTCTGGTCACGTTGCGTCCGGACCCCTGGTTCGCGCCGGCGGTCGTCATCCCTCTGGTCGGAATCGTGCTCGGCAGCGTCATGAATGGGGTGAGCATCAGCCTCAATGCGTTCAACACCGGCGTGGTGCGGGAGCGCGCCGCAATCGAGGCGCGCCTGGCCCTGGGGGCGGACCGGAGCACCGCGCTAAAGCCGTTGCAGCGCGCCGCGCTACGCAGTGGCATGATCCCGATCGTCAACCAGATGTCGGCAGCCGGCATCATCACGCTGCCCGGCATGATGACCGGCCAGATCCTCGCCGGCATGCCGCCCTTCGAGGCCGCGAAGTACCAGATCCTCGTCCTGTTTCTGCTCGCCGGAGCCTCCGGATCGGGCGCGCTCGTCGCGACTTATGTGGCGGTCCGGCGCATCAGCGACGAGCGCGACCGGCTGCGCCTCGACCGGCTGGCGCCGGCCTGAGGGCTGTATCGGATCAGTGACGGTCCTGGAGCCACGCCGGCCTCTTCATCCGTGCATGGGCAGGGCGTAGGCGACCACGCTGCCGCGAGCCCGGCCTCCAGCGGGGCCAAGGCCCGTCAGACCTCCCGAGGAGCGAGCGGCTCGCGGGCGGGTCCATGGATCACCGTTCCGTCGCGCTCGAACATCGAGCCGTGGCACGGGCAGTCCCAGGTCCGGTCAGCATTGTTCCAGGTCACCGTGCAGCCCTTGTGGGTGCAACTCGCCGAGACGGCATGGAGATGGCCCCCTTCGTCGCGCCAGACGGCAATCTTCTCCTCGCCGCGGGTGATCACGCCGCCCTGGCCCAGGGCGATCCGTGCCAGATCGTCGACGAGCGACTGCGTATCACCGCTCTGATGGAAGTCCTCGGGAGCGGGTCGGTTCGGATCGTAGAGTTTGCCCCAGCGGCGCGAGCCGGAGGCGATCTCCGAGGCGATCTGGAGGCCCGCGGCCGTGCCGTTGCTGATGCCCCAGCCATTGAACCCGGTCGCCACGAAGAAGCCGGGCGCCTCCTTCGGGTCCGGCTGGCCGACATAGGGCACGCGGTCCGCGGTGTCGTAGTCCTCGTTGCACCAGCGCCAGACCGCCTCGCGAACCGGGAGATGGGCGCGCGTCCAGGCCTCCAAGTCGCGGAAGCGGTGGGCGACGTCGCCGTCCTGCCCGGTATTGAAGCGCGGGCCGAGGGTTAGGATCACGGGACCGTCCGCATCCCGGCCCGTGCGGATCGAATGGGTCGGGTCGTCGATGCTGATGAACATGCCGTCGACGGCTGCCGGATTTTCGGTGCGGAAGGCCATCACCACGTGGCTGCGCGGCTGGGTACGATTGGCATAGCCAACCGGGCTCTTCACGGTGATGTTGGTCGCGATCACCACCTGCCTGGCGTGCACCGTCCCGTAATCGGTTCCGATGCGCCATCCTTTGTCGGGCTCGAACGACTTGGCACGGCTCTGCTCGTAGATCCGCCCGCCCCGGGCCTCGACGGCATGCGCCAGGCCCACGAGATAGCGGGCCGGGTTGAACTGCGCCTGATCCGGGAACTCCAGCGCTCCGGCCGTCGCGAAGGGGAGGGGCGCTCGATCGAGGACGCGTGCATCGAACCCCAGGTCCCGAGCAGCTTCCGCCTCTCTCTGGATGTCCCCCATCCGGCTCGAATCGCACGTGTAGGTGTAGGCGGACTTGGGCTCGTATTCGCAGGCGATGTCGAAATCGGAGATCCAGGTGCGGATCATCGTGAGCGCGGTCCGGTTCGCATTGGCATAGGCCTGCGCGCGTTCACGGTCGAAGGCGTCGATCAGATGGCGGTAGATCAGGCCGTGCTGCGCGGTAATCTTCGCCGACGAGCGCCCGGTCACCTGCCGCCCGACTCGACGCGCCTCGAGGACGATGACCGACCGGCCCGCGGCGATGAGAGAGAGGGCGGTCGTCAGCCCGACGATGCCGGCGCCGACGATCACCACGTCGCAGTCCTGCGCGCCCGAGAGGGCCGGGTAGTCCGTCCTGGGCGCGCTCGCGACCCAGCAGCAGTCCGGCTTTCCGGGCAGGGGCAGATTCATGATGAGACCTCCTGGGTCGCGAGCGAGTCCGGGATCCGCAACGGTGCGTTGTGGATCCAGGGAACTCCGTTGGGCTCAAGCTGGGACATGATGATCAAGCGGCCCGGCTGGCGATGGTTCCTGGGTCTCGGTGTCTTCGTCCGTTGATCCGAAGCCAGCCTGGGCTTGTCCCGGCCAGGGCGTGGCGGCGTGGGCGCGACGGTGTCAGCGCCCGTCGCATTGGATGCGGAAGGCGCGTCCAGGTTCCCGCGTTATGGGCAACCGGGCGCGCACGGGCGAGTCGCGGCGCGCCAGGATGGCCCGGCCGATCTCGCACTGCGACGGGGCAGGCGGTCGCGACAGCGCGCTTCGCGCATGTCAGCGCTGCTCGTCTGAATGCGTTCCGCTGTGGCGAGCCGCTGGAGAGCCCGGAACGCGGCTCAGATCAAGCGGGTTGATTCCCGAGAGGCATTCGACCGTGCGATCCGCAGGGCGAAGAGGCGGAGTGCATGGACATGATCCGAGGGCCGGAAGGTGCTGCCGGCAACTCGGTCGGTGGTCAGGAGGATTTCGCCTCGCCGATAGGGCGGGCGCGGACAGCGGCGGCCTCGACCCGAGGGTTGGGCGGCCTGCTTACCAGCACGTGGACGCTCGATCCGCACGAGCGCATCACGCCGAGCGTGGGGGCTTCGGTTACCAACGGAGATCGCCATGCCCGAGCAGCGGAATCGCGTCACCTTGATCGGCCCGGATGGCCGTGCCGTCTCCCGCCGCGTGTTCCTGAAGGGCACCCTGCTCGGCGCTGCCACGGCCGGCACCGGTGCGCTGTCGGCCTGCATGCCCATGACGGAACGCGGGATCCCCCGGAACGTGCCGAAGCTTTTCGCGCTCTACCAGGACCGGCCGAACGGGTGGGAGCGCTGCGGACGATGCCGGCATTTCCGCGCTCCGCACGGCTGCGAGATCGTCGAAGGCCGGATCAGTCCACGGGGCTGGTGTCACTACTTCGAGGCGAGAGCCTGAAGGGGAAGAGGACACCTATGGGCTGACGATCCGCCCCTATCCCGGTCGGGAAGGGGCTACCTCTCGCTCACCGGCATGGGAGAGCGGCAGGGCGGTTCAGATAACGCGAGAGAGATTGGGTGACGGCGAGCGGCCGCTGATTCAAGTGGCCCATTGACGGGTCGCGCGGTCGAAGGCCGCGATTGTTGGAGGAATCGAGAGGATGCGATCGTTCTCGCCAAGAACGACTCTCTTCCAATGACCTTGTCCATTACCTCCGGCGTAATCGACACCGTGCACCGTGCCATCCATGGTCATCGCCCCTGAACGGGCGGGTGAAAGACACCGGGCGCCATCTCTGTCGTAACCGGCCTGCCTGTTCGTGACAGCGAGAACCGTAGGTGATCGGCAAGATGAACATCGCGACGAAGGATGCCCGCATCCTGCTCCCGAACCGCATCACGACGCAGGATGGCACCGCCCTGTTCTATCGGGACTGGGGCGCCGGGACCCCGATGCTGTTCCTGTCGGGCTGGACGCTCAGTTCGGACATGTGGGCATATCAGATGGAGCCTCTGTCGCGTGGCGGCTTTCGCTGCATCGCCTATGACCGGCGGGCCCATGGCCGATCGAGTGATCCGGGCCGGGTTACGACTTCGACACCCTTGCGGACGACCTCGCCGAGGTCGTGCAGTCATTGAGTTTGGAGAACGTGACGCTCGTCGGTCACTCCTTCGCGAGCGGTGAGATCGTCCGCTACCTGTCGCGCCATGGGACGGACAGGGTCGCGCGAGTGATCATGGTGTCGCCTGCCGCGATTCCCTTTCTTCTGCGGACCACCGACAATCCAGGCGGCATCGACAGCGCGGCGATCGAGCAAGCACGACGCGCATTCCTCGGCGATTTTCCCGGATGGGCCGAGGCGAATGCCGAACCGTATTTCGGGCCAGGCACGTCACGGGCCGTCATCGACTGGACCATCGGGATGATGACTCGGACGTCACTGCAGGCGGCCGGCGAGCTGAACCGGATCCAGATGTCGACCGACTTCAGGCCGGAACTAGCAAGAATCGAGGTTCCCACGCTGATCATTCACGGGGACAAAGATGCCTCGGCGCCGCTCGAACTGACCGGCCGTCCGGCGGCGGCCCTGATTCCGGGAGCACGGCTCGAGGTCTACGAGGGTGGTCCTCATGGCCTCTACTTCACCCACAAGGAGCGCCTGAACCAGGACCTCGCCTGCTTCGCCCGTGAATGAAACCGATGACATTCCCGCCGCCCTTCGAGCGTGCGCCGACTGAGGATTGATGGATGCCTGTCACCTATGTGATCAAGTTCGAGGTCGTGCCGGAAAAGCGCGACGAGTTTCTCGAGTTGCTGAACGGCGTGCTCGACGCGATGCGCGGCGAACCGGTGCTCCATCGCGCGATCCTGCACCGGGATCCTGCTTCAGCGAACCGGTTCATGCTCTACGAGACATGGGAAAGCCACGAGGACGTTCTGGCAGTCCAGGTCAATCGCCCCTATCGCGAGGCTTGGCACCGGGCGCTTCCCGAGCTTCTCAGCGAGCCACGTGATATCTCGATCTGGGAGCCCATGCGTGCCAATCTGCAAGCCATCTGACATGGACGGGAGATGCCGCTCGATTCGATGGCCGTGTCAATGATCGCCTGCGGTCCTTTCGGAATTCAGCAGGAAAAGCACCTGACACGAGAGGAGCGACCGGTTGGATTCGATTGGCTGCCACGGGAGCGAACCAAACAGAAATGGGATTTCTCGAGAGTACGAGTCTCGGTATGGGCCAAGGAGCATAATGGCCAGTCATACAAATCCAAGCCAGCTTGCGCCGCTCAAGAACCGAAGCATCGGATTGGTCCTAAAAGTGGAATCTACTTTTGGGTCCGATGCTATACGACGAATCGCGATATGCATGGATGATGTCTCCTGCGCCTATGATGATTCTCCGCCTCAGGCCTACCCACGTCGGGCTTTTTCGGAAGCTCAATGCGTTGTTCGGCGATGCCTTCGCCGATCCCGAGACGTACGGGGCCGAGCCGCCGAGTGACGCCTACCTGGAGGGAATCCTCGCGAAGGAACACGTGATTGCTCTCGTGGCCCTCGCAGGAGAAGAGGTTCTGGGTGGGCTCGTCGCCTACGAACTCGACAAGTTCGAGAGAGCACGACGCGAGTTCTACATCTATGACCTTGCCGTCCGCGAGACGCATCGACGGCAGGGAATCGCAACCGCTCTCATCCAGCATTTGCGGGGCATTGCCGCAGAGCGCGGTGCTTGGGTCGTCTATGTCCAGGCCGATCATGGCGACGATCCGGCCATTGCGCTTTATGAAAAGCTTGGAATTCGTGAGGAAGTGCTGCATTTCGACATCGGGGTTGAACCAGTCGTCCGCTAGCTGTTTGGTGGCGGAACAGCGTTGGGACCGGGTGTTGGGCGATCATCCTGCCAAGCGTCTCGATCGGCAGTGATGCCATGATCGGCGTAGGCAGTGTGGTGATCTGCGACGTGCCCGCCGGAGCAACAGCCTTCGGCAACCCCGCACGGGTGCGGGGTTGACAACCCACATCTGTATTGGAATGCGCTGGTCGATTATTCGGCCCTCTTGCGTCCGGTGACCATCGCCAGGACGAGGTTTTCCCGGTGAGCGAGGCTTGCCAGGACAACGCCGCCGACATGCAGGACGACCAAGAAAAGCGTGATGTTCGCCATCGTCTCATGGACTTCCTTGATGAGAAGCGGCGGGCGGCGTTGGCTTGGAACGCGCGGTGGACGCTCCACTTTGGCAATTATGCCAGAGAGCGGGCCCTCTCCGCGATCCGCGGCCAGGTTCGCCATTCCGGTCCCGGCTGTCACGGCGATCATGAACAGAAGCGCCACGATCATCGCGCCCCCGGCAGGGCTGTGGCCGACGTATCGCCGAGAGGAGAAGCGGACCAGGCCGGCGAGATAATCGAAGACGCTGCGGGGGCCGCGCAAGAAGCTCACGAAACGTGCGTGCTCCGGACCCGTGAAGCCCCACAGAACCCGGGCGATCACGAGACCCGCGATCAGGTAACCAACCCAGGTATGCAGCCACAGCGGCTCGTCCGTGAACCAGTTGAGAAGGACCCCGGCCGCGATCAGCCAATGGGCGATCCGGATAAAGGGATCCCAGACACGGATTTCGGTTGCAGCCATGACATCCTCTTGTCTTGCCGGTTTCGGAAGCGCCGCATCGCGCCCTCGCGGACAAAGTGGGGGCTGAGGAGGCGCGGCAGTAGGTCATGTTCACCCTGGGCTTGTTCTGGCTTGCGTTGCATCAGAGGCCATCCGAACCAGAAGAACAGGAATACGCCAGGCACGGTGTCCTTCCCCTGGTTTATCCCCGTACCTTGGGACTGTTGCGTACACGGCCATCCGCGAAGCTCGTGTGGAGGTTCTTGAGAATCCGATGTGAGCCACAGGGCGAACCCGGATGTCGCCTTCTGGCAGCCCACGACAGAAGCGACGGCTACGGGTATGCTGAGGCAAGATGGGGAAGTGTCTTGATGAAACGGCGCGAATTCATCGCACTCCTGGGAAGCGCGGCTACCGGGTGGTCGCTCGCCGCGCGTGCGCAGCAGCCCACGATACCCATCGTCGGCTTTCTCCGCAGCACACCGTCCAAGCCCTTTGCGCATCTGGTCAAGTCATTTCGGGAGGGGCTGAGTGAGGTCGGGTTCGTCGAGGGCCGGAATGTAGAAATCGACTATCGCTGGGCGGACAATCACTTGGAGCGGCTGCCAGGTCTCGCGGCCGATCTGGTTCGCCGCCAGGTGGCCGCCATCGTCGGGAATGGCCTTGCGGTGCGGGCCGCCCAGGCCGCGACCGCGACGATCCCCATCGTGTTCGTGCTGGCCGACGATCCGGTCAAGAGCGGCCTTGTCTCGAGCCTTTACCGGCCGGGCGGCAATCTCACGGGGGTCACGTTCTTCGGTGGCGAGTCGCTTGGGGTGAAACGGCTCGAGCTGCTGCACGAGTTGGCCCCCAAAGGTTCTGCCATCGCCGTACTGCTTGATCCGCGCTACCCCGAAGGCGGCAGCGAGCTGCCGGCCGTGGAAGCGGCCGCGCGCGGATTTGGGCGGCCCATCGTGGTGGTGAGAACCGAAAGCGAGCATGAGTTCGATGCCGCCTTCGCGGGGATTATCCAAGCGGGCGCCGGCGCGATCCTGGTCAGCGGCAGTCCCTTCTTCACGAGCCAGCGAAAAGCGCTCATCGCGCTGGCGGCACATCATGCCATCCCGGCGAGCTATGATTTGCGCGACTACGTGGAGGATGGCGGCCTGATCAGTTATGGGGCGAGCATTGCGGGTGCCTATCGTCAGGCGGGCACCTATGTCGGCCAAATCCTCAACGGCGCCAACCCTGCCGAAATGCCCGTCTCGCGGGCGACCACGCTCGAGATGGCCATCAATCTTGGGACGGCTAAGAGGCTCGGCATCAAAGTCCCGGACGCACTCCTCGCCCGCGCCGACAAGATAATCGAATGAGGAAAGAGCCCCCTGGCTACAATCCATGAAACGCGCTTCTGCGAAACTGCTGGGCGCGTTTTCGAGCCCGTGCGGGGGCTACTCGATCACCTCGTCTGCCTGAGCAACAAGCATGGGCAGGAGCTCCAAGCTCAGGGCCTCTGCGGTCCTGTTGTTGATGACCGGCTCCATTTTGCTGCTCGGGTCCCGATCATTCCAAACCTATTGATGTGGCCAGAGCCACCCGCGGCGATATCTGCGTCCTTCGCTCCATCGTCTTCCAGCTCGACGTGGATCGTGATCAGTCCGCCTTCGAGAGCCTCCTACGCCGTCCCTTGCCGATCCCGCAGGGCATCCAGGCTCCAGGGACCCGGCCCGGCAAGCGTCAGGTAGAGGAACACGAAGCAGTAGAGGATCGCGGCGTCACCCCCGTTCAGGACCGGGAAGAAGTTCCGGGGCGCATGGGACATGAAGTAGGCCACCGCCATGTCGCCCGCGAGGAGGAACGCGACCGGACGCGTGAAGAGGCCGAGCGCCAGCAGAACGCCACCCACGATTTCAATCACCCCTTGGATCCCGAGCAACGAGAACAGAGCCGGGCCGGGATTGGGAGATGGTGGGAAGCCCAGGAGTTTCTGGGTGCCGTGCTCCAGGAACAGAAGCGCCGTCATGATCCGCAGGATGCTGAGCATGCGCGGCGCCCAAATGGAGGTGAGAGCCGTCCGGTCCATGGCTGACGTCCAGACACTTGATCGGGCGGGCACCGTATGCCCCGGTGGCATCCCCCGCCAGACACAACCCGGTGAGGAAAATGGGAATCGCCGGATCGAGACCGTGCGGGCGAAAGGCTTGCAACGGATAGTCCTCGGCAGGCTCAGGGTTTCCTTGCCTGGTCGGGGCCAAGCCCCGTCGGATGGCCGATCGGCAACCGAACGCGGCCCGAATCCCGCTTCCGTCCCAAGCGCATCACGTATGCATTTTGCCATCATGCACCGGGCACATGGCTTGCTTGCTGTTCATGAGTGGACGTGCCAGCGCCGACCAGCTGCTGATGCAAGAGAACGACCTCTGTGCGAGAAAATTTCCACCGTCCTGTCGGGCGCCGCTCTCTCCAAACGTCCTGAGGATGTGCGTAAGGCGGACACCGGCTGTTCGGATGATCCAAAGCTGCCGATGTCGGTTCAGGCGATCTCTGAGGGGAGGACGACCATGAAAGTTATTCAAAATCTCTGGTTCGAAAAGGACATGGAGGCGGCGATTAACTTCTACACGTCCTTGATACCTGGTTCGGCTATCGAATGGATCTCCACGATACCTGCGGATACCCCCGGCGGCCCGGCGGGAAGCGTCAAAATTGCGTCCTTTACCCTCGGCGACCAACGCTACATGGCGATCGAGGCGGGCCCTCTCGACCCTTTCAATCACAGCTTCTCCATCATGGTTGAATGCGACACGCAGGCGGAGATTGATCGGCTCTGGGACGTCCTCAAAGAGGGTGGCTCCACGGAACAATGCGGCTGGCTGCGAGATCGCTGGGGGCTCTCCTGGCAGATTTCACCCAAAAGGCTCGATGAGCTGATGAAGGATCCGGACCACGCGAAGGCAAAGCGGGTGACCGAGGCAATGCTCAAGATGGTGAAGTTCGACATCGCAGAACTGGAGGCCGCTGCCGGAGGCTAAACGGAAGCATCGATGATACGCACTGGGTTGTCCTCGTCGACCCAACTGCCGGGGCTCACTGGAAGCAGTGTGGTTTGGCTGCGATCCATGCCTTCGGCAAAGCGTTCCATCGGATTCTCCGAACGTCATTGGGTAAGCTGCCACCGGCCGCGTTTTCACACAGCCAGGGTCAAACCTGGCAGTTGAGCGGAGCCTCGTGGACGTCGGCTTTCGCATCGTTGATTGACCGCAAATGCAAATAAGCCAATTTGCGTTTGAGCGAGCGATTGCCGGATGCATACGATCTATCCGGCATTCAGCAGCAAAAGCCATCAGACTTGATCCAGCCCTTCCGGTAGCCTCCGGCTCCACTTCTATGAATCCTTCTA
>NZ_LN811353.1:45732-53095 GCF_001006805.1 Microvirga massiliensis
GATTCACGTGACTAGATCTTTCTCGGACAATCCGAAGGTGATTGATGCGATCAGCGGTTTCACCGCAATCCTTCGGATGTCATTCGATCAGCTTGTCCGCCTGCAGGAGCAAGGATGGCGGTATCGTAAGGCCGAGTTGCTCGGCAGCCTTCAGATTGATGACGAGCTCAAACCGACTTGGCTGTTCGACTGGAATGTCCGCGGGATTAGCGCCTTTGAGAATCCTATCGACATGGGCTGCTGCTAGACGGAAGGTCTCGGCGAGGTCGGGCCCATAGCTCATCAGGCCGCCGCCTGCGAGGTAGGCCTCGTTCGAGAACATCGTTGCCAATCGATATCGGTGTGCCGCCGCAGCGATCTCCGCACGAAAGGTGATCGTCGAACTGTCGGAGAGTGTCAGAATGGCCGCAGCCCCAACCTGTGCCGCTCGCGCCATGACTTTTTCCAGATCGTCGGGAAAGCGGGCATCGAGCGACGTGATGCCAATTCCGAGCGCGCTTCCGGCTGCTTCCGCTTCCCGGAACTGGTTCAGCCCTCCGGGATTTTGGGAGTTCCATAGAATCCCGACACGAGACAACCCTGGAAGAGCCGCCTTGAGCAACTCGAGGCGCTTGGGCGTCAACTCGGGGGCATAGACCGAGCGTCCCGTGACATTACCACCGGGTCGTGCAAGGCTCGCAACCAATCCGTCCGCCACTGCATCCTGGCTGCTCGCCATGACAATCGGGGTCGTCGTTGTCGCGGCCTTCAGTGCCCTCACGGACGCGGCTCCCGCCGTGACGATCACATCGACCTTCTGGCTGACCAACTCGCCCGCAAGCGTGGGCAGTCGCTCGCTTTTTCCTTCCGTCCACCGATACTCGATTGTAACATTCTGGCCTACGACATAGCCGTTCTGGCGCAGCCCCTGCACAAAGGCCTCATCGAAGGCTACGGGGCCAGATCGGTCCATGAGATAACCGATGCGCCAGGTCCGAACCTGTTGAGCTGCTGCCGCCAGGGAAATTAAGGCAAAGGCGATCACCAAGAGGGGCAAGTGTTGGAAGCTAGTGCAACTCTGCGCCCCAGGGCGGACTCCCTCAAGCGGCATGATGGATGATCCCCCTCACTCAGTATCCTGGTGGATCGTATGGCTATCTAGGCGTACAAAGCAGGTAGACTAGCCAATCCACGTCGCTATGGAGCAGCCCTTCATGACTGTCCCGAGCAGGCGCAGAAATTGAAGACGCTTGGGGCCGTCCCTGTTCCGGGCAGCCTGCTCGACCTCGATGCTTCCGGGCTCGCCAGCCTGATGTCAGGCAACGACATCGTCGTGTTCAGCGCTGGAGCCGGCGGCGCAGGCATCGAGCCGATGAGCGCCAACGATGGGCGCGGGCTGAAACTTGCGGCAGAAGCGACATTCATTGCAGGAATCCACCCTTTCATCCTGGTTTCGGTCTTGCCGGATGTGCTGCGCGAACAGGAAAGCTCGGCCAGCTTCTAAAACACTATCGAGTCAAGAAGAACGACATTGCGGCGACCATCGTTGAGCTCGAACCGCTCGCCGTCAACCGGATCATCATCGAGCTGACATCCGGCGAGGTTCCTGTCGCCGAGGCAGTTCGCAGGCCGCCGCGCGCATAGAGCGCCCGCATCGGCATGGAGGAGGTCGACCGACATGAAGCTGCTGCTCGTAGGTGCGACAGGCCTTGTAGGCAGCAACGTCTTGCGGCTGGCGCTCGCCGACCTTCGCATTGACGCGGTGATTGCTCCGGTCCGGCGCGTGCTGCCCGAAAATCCCAAGCTCCTCGCGCCAATTGTGGATTTCGAGGATTTGCCTGCGGACGCGGCATGGTGGGCGGTCGACGCCGTTATCTGCACCCTCGGCACGACCATGAGAACCGCCGGTTCGAGGGAAGCCTTCAGCCGTGTCGACCATGATTATCCGCTCGCTGTCGCCCGGCTCGCCCGGCAGCACGGCGCGTCGACCTTCATCCTGAACTCGGCGATCGGCGCGGACGTCTCCTCCCGCTTTTTCTACAACAGGGTGAAGGGCGAAGTGGAACGGGATCTCGCCGGTATCGGCTTTCGGTCACTGACCTATATACGGCCGGGCGTGATTGGTGGTGACCGGGATGAGTTCCGTCCAGCTGAACGCGTCGCTTCGGTCGTTCTTCGGCTTCTCGGGCCAGCGCTGCCACAGCATTGGCGTATCAACCCGGCCGAACGGATTGCAACCGCCATGGTCGAGGCTGCAGTCGCGGGGAAACCTGGGACGCACATCATTGCTTCGGGCGAATTGACGTGATGCATGTCGCAATCGTTGAAAACCTGGAAAACACGCGTCGTGGGTGTGGATGATCCTTGGCCTCTCCTCAGGCAGATGAGCCACCCGGTTCCGGGAAGTTTCGCTTCCACACGGGGATGAGCTTGGGCAATTCATCGGCTCGCCTCGCGATCCCGGTGAGCTTCGAACAGTTGTCTTCGAACCAGGCTCGGCCCGGCCGCCAGCGCGACATCGCCCCAACATAGATGTCGAGCGCCGAGAAGCGCTCGCCCAGAGCCCACGGGCCGCCCCCGATGTCCGTCTCCAGCTCGCGCCAGAGCCGCTTGCGGTATTCGTGCGTTGCCGTCCGCAGCCCTTCCGCGTCCGCGAGCGTCCAGCGCTCGGGATAATCGCCGTAGGTGAAGGTCGGGTAGACATTGGCGACGAGCCACACGAGCCGCCGCAGGTAGGCGGGCCGCTCCGGGCTCCCTGGGGGCGGTGCCAGTTCCGCGTCCGGATACGTCTCGGCCAGATGCAGGGCGATGGCCGCGCTCTCGGTCATCACGGTGCCATCCGGCAGGATAAGCGTGGGCACCTGTGCGATCGGATTGATCGCCAAGAGCCTGTCTCGTGCTCGCCCCGGCTTGTCGAAGCCCTCGACATCCTCGATCCGGAACGATGCCCCGCACCAAGTCAGCATCGCCTCCGCGAGCACCGAGCCCCAGCCCGGAACTCCATAGAGCACGTATTCGTCCATCATGGTTCCCACCGTTCATTCCCCTCGCTCGCCACGCCGGGATTCGCCAGTTCCCCACACGCCCTATTCCTGGCGGTTCGAAGGCGGTCCCTGCCCGAAAGCACGTCAGCCCGACGCCTTCTCGAGCCCGTCGATCCGGTTGGTCATCGTGCCGGAGGTGACCATGGTCATGGCCATCCGGTCTCCGGGCGACACGGCTTGGGGCGGCCCGGAGCAGCGCAGGGACGCCGGACATCGAAGCTGGCGCCGTTCAAGCCAATCTTCTCTTCGCGCTTGACGTCGTCAGGCCGGCTCGGCTTGCTGCTCGGCCACAGCCGCGACGTCCATCCACATCGGCTCGAACACATGGCCATCGGGATCCTCGAAGGTGCGGACGTACATGAAGCCCATGTCCTGGCGCTCGCGAGGGTCGGCCTTGCCGCCGGCCGCCGCTGCGGCCTCGACAATAGCGTCCACCTGTCCGCGGCTGTCGTGAGACAGGGCGATCAGCATGCCGGTGGTCTCGTGCGCATTGGCGATTGGCCTCCGCGTGAAGGTCGAGAAATAGGCGTGCGTCAGGAGCTGGAAGGTGATGGTGTCCGACCAGACCATCGAGGCCGCGTTCTCATCGCTGAACCGGTCATTCTTCTTGCACCCGATCGCTTGATAGAAGCGGGTTGCGGCGGCGAGATCCTTCACCGGCAGGTTCACGAAGATCATCTTGGGCATTGTGGGTCCCCTTGGTTTCGCCCTGATCGAGCGTCAGAGCATCGGTATCGAATTGCTCCTGGCGGGCACGGCAAGCGGTGGCCCCGCGCCCGCATCCGGCGAAGCGTCAGCGGCGTGCTATCCGATCGCGAAGCCGCTCTTCCTGCTCGGCGACCTCCGGTGTGAGGGTCTCGGCGAAGTCGGCCATTTCGTAGACCGGGCGAATTTCGATCTCGCTCGGGCCCGGCATTGGATTGGGGCAGCGCTTCACCCACGCGACTGCCTCGGCCATATCCTTGACTTGCCAGAGCCAGAAGCCGGCAACCAGCTCGCGGGTCTCGGCGAAGGGGCCATCGATGACGGTGCGGCTCGGGCCGTCGAAGGCGATGCGCTTGCCCTGAGCCGAAGGCGTCAGGCCCTCACCCGCCAGCATGATGCCGGCGTTGACCAGTTCCTCGTTGTACTTGCCCATGGCCTCGAGAAGCTCTGTCGAGGGCATGGCGCCCGCTTCGCTATCCTTCGTCGCCTTCACCAGAACCATCACGCGCATCGTCTTGTCTCCTCGATTGTAGAGGCCGCACCGGTCTCCCTGCTGTTATGACGAACGGAAGATGAGGGAATCGACAGCTCGCCGGAATTTTTTTCAAGTGAGGAGAGCCTGCCGTGAAGGCTCAGTCGAGAAATTTCTTGGATCACGCGTCTCTTTCGATAGTCAAGGATAACCATGCCCATCGACGCGTGTATCCAAGGAGTCATCATTCCAATTTTCCAGCAACAGAGTCGAACAGGCGGGTTCTCCAAGTTCGCAAAATCAGTCGCCCGACCGTGACATTTGACCCTGACAGGACCTTTAACCGCTACCTCCTGCCTTCATCGACCAGTCAGGGTGCTCGTCAGCCGAACAGCGCGCGAGCAATCCTGGTCGCATCGATCGGCTTCGCGCAACGAGGCACACCCCGTAGCGGAGCGGGATAGTGGCGTAGTCGTATCCCGTCGCGAACACGAAGGGATGTCACGCTCGACCGATGTATCGACCGCCGGACTCGTCCGCCCTGAGTCTGCGAGCGCGAGCCTCCAGGATCCGCGAGATCAGACGAGACCAGCCTGCCGGAGGACTGCCGCTGCCGAGATGGTTCTTCGGATGGTAGCGCCCAACTCCTCGTACAACGGCCCGACGACACCCTTGACGCAGATCTGGGCGTGAGAGCTGCGGACCGGATAGGCCTCGACGTTCAGCACGAGGTTGATCGTCTCGACTGTAACTTGCCAGCTGTTACTCTCGAATGATTTCACCGATCTTGCCCCCGATGCTCGGTAGGCCGCCCAGTCCGTGGCTTTACGGTCCCGCAGGTCGCCAGGTTGGCGGGCATCATGAGCGAGCAGGTGCTCGCAAACTGTGCGACCAAGGTCGGCATCGGCCACATCGATGGGTAAAACCGATGGCTCCCCGGTCTCCAGGATCACCGACCCGGGGACCCACATAATGGAAGTTACGAGGAACCGCCTTTCGGCATAGCGGTAGATGTGTGCCATCAGCTCACACCCAGTCGCGGCACGCTTCCGTTTTATGGCGTGCAACGACGATCCCGGGGCATCCTGGATGTCTGCATCAAGGGCAGGGGCCGTTCGCGAAAGAATACGTCGCAGCAATTCCATAGTCGGTTGCCAAGTTGCACGCTGCCGCAACCTACGTGTCGCATTCGTCAGGGGTCAATAGCGGTTCTGATCGGCGGCGCGACTGATGAAGTCTCGCATGGAATGAGGACCCTGCTACCAGGTTAGCCGAACTCCTGGAGCATTCGCTGGCGCGTGGCGACTGCGCGACGTTCGACTGTCACGTGGGGAGGTGGAGGAAAGACTCCGTGCTCCAAGGACGCTTCGGGTTTTCCGGTTGACAACACGCGAGCAGGTGGCGCCACGTGACCGTTGGAGTCGTTCGGTCCCGATGTGACGTTACGTGGTGCCTCCTGATCGTCGCGGGCCTCACCCTGACGTCTCTTCGAACATCCTGACACAGGCGGGACCGGCCCGCCTTGCCGTTGTCGCCACTCCGGCGTGCGCGGACCGGGCGCAGGGCCACCTGTCGCGAAGTGTCAGGTCCGTGTCCCAAACGATCAAGCACCGTCTCTCCCATGGTGTTACACGTGCAGACAGCCCGATCATGGGCTGCACCTCGTTCCTGAAAGGAGGAGGTTCACATGTCGCCCAATGCAAAGCATCTGTGGCCGCTTCTCGCGACGCTGGTCCTGATCCCCGGCGCGGCCATCGCGCAGCCGCAGACACTCCGTGTCTCTCCGGGGCCGACCGCCGGCACGGTCATGGTGGACGGCGCTCCTGCCAGCGTGGAGGAGCTGTTCGCCAGCGGGCCACACTACACCGACCCGAGCGGACGTCGGATCGGCCGCGGCAGCAGGATCCCGCGCTGGATTGCGGTCGGGTCGTTCCAGAACGTCTCGGTCCCGCATCTTCGCCGCGGCGGCCGCTACGGCTACTTCGTGTCGCCGGACGAGAAGCTCGTCGTCGTGGATGGGTCCCGCCATGTCAGGCGCGTGATCGCGCAGTGACCAAGGCGTGATACCGGCGATCGCGATCGGGCCGCGGTTGATCGCGACAGCGTCACCCGAAGCCGTCGGCCTGGCCCGCACGGATCATGTGCTATACGGGGTCCTGATCTCCTTTCTCCATTGAGATTCAGAGGGAGGCGGCGGCGCTTGGGTGGGGCTTCATCCCGAGTCCGCATGCAAGCTTTTCGACCTCGCGCGGATGATGAACGGCGATGTTCTTGATGACGCGCGACACACCGCGTGAGTCGTTCACTCGAGTGACGCTCGTGCGGGTTCGCGGCAATCCCTGGCAGTTCTCGATTCACGACAGAGTAGTTCCATCGATCCTCGTCAGGCCTCGATGTCGACGTGGCTGGTTTCGCTACCGGCCAGCACCGCCACCAGCGTGATGAGTGCCATCCCGACAGATAGACGCCGCCCAGAAGGCACGTCGTCCGTCATGGCCCCGTGGAAGAGCGGGAACAGGGCCGGACTCCCGACGCGGCCCCGTCCGCCGCGCTAACGGTTCGTTCTTCGCCGGGAAGCATGCTCTTCGGCCCGTCGGATGCTTTCGGTGCCGGAATGCGCGGCGAGCCCATCCTTGAACTCGATCATGGTGGAGCTTGCTGCTTCGCGGATCACGTCCGCGACCGCTTCGAGGGTCGGGCCGCGCTGGAAGCTCTTGCGGCTGACGAGGCGAATGGTGCGGCCGACCCCGCCGGCAAGCGGCCGGACGACCACGTCGCGCACCGTGGACGCGCGGGCCGCGAGCATCGGGATCACCATCGTGCCGTAGCCGGCCGCCACCATGTTGACGAGCGTTTCGAGGCTCGCGGCCCGCAAGGCGCGGGCGCGCGCGTCATGGCCGCCGCAGGCGGCCAGCGTCTGGTCGCGCAGGCAGTGCGGGTCGGCAAGGACCAGCATGTCGGGGGCGAGATCGCGCGCTGCAAGCTCCCCCGCTTGCGCGAGAGGGTGCGTGGCCGGAAGCACCGCCAGGAAAGGCTCCTCGAAGAGTGCAACCGATGCGAGGTCCGCCCCCGGCACGTCCGTCCCCACGAGGATGCCGTCGAGGGCACCGTCGCGCAGGCGCGCGACGAGATCGTCGGTGACATCCTCCCACAGTTCGATCGC
>NZ_LN811353.1:54319-57461 GCF_001006805.1 Microvirga massiliensis
AGCCGAACCCGATTCAGGGCACACCGGGCTCCCTGTTCCCCCATGCCGCTCCCCACGAGATCCAGTTCATAGACGGCGTGCCCTGCCGGACCGTATACGACAGCTCGACCAAGGCCCGTGTGCCGGTCGCCTGCGCGGACACGGGCATCACCGGCAGCATTGACGGAACCGTCAGGTAACAGGTCGGGAAGGCGGAGCCCGCACTCTGAAACCGACAGCGCGGGCTCCGTGGTCTGATCATGCGCGGGATGCGCACACGCCGGCCGCTTGCACGTTGTGTCCCCCTCGTATGAGGCACCTGGGCGCGGGTTTTCGGACCCGCGCCCTTTTGCACCTGCGATCCGGCCTAGTCGGTCATGCCGTCATGCCGAGGCGCGGCCATTCCCGCGCATGTCCGGGCGGCATCGTTCCGGATTCCTCCCACCCGGAAACCGTGAGTTCGCTCGGTGCTCGGCACGATCGTGCGGCGCCGGCGCGTCAAGGTTTCCCGGGTGGAGATCGTCACTTTTCACACGAGGTCACTGATGAAAACTGTTGCCGTGCTCGTCGGCTCCCTGCGCCGCGAGTCCCTCAACCGCAAGTTCGCCGAGAGCCTCGCCAAGCTGGCGAGCGGGCGGCTGACCTTCCGGTTCGTCGAGATCGGCGACCTGCCGCTCTACAACGAGGATCTCTGGGCCAGCCCTCCCGAAGCCGTCCTGCGCCTGAAACGGGACATCGAGGCCGCGGATGCGGTTCTCTTCGTCACGCCCGAGTACAACCGCTCCTTCTCGCCGGCGCTCAAGAACGCCATCGACTGGGCAAGCCGCCCGTGGGGACAGAACTCCTGGGCCGGCAAGCCCGCCGCCATCATCGGCACGAGCCCGGGCGCGACCGGGGGATCGGCGGGCCAGAACGCCCTGAAGGGTCTCCTGAGTGTCGTCGACACCATCCTGATGGGCCAGCCGGAGGTCTACTTCACCTACAGGCCGGATCTGTTCGACGCACAGAACAACATCGTCGATCTCTCGACCAAGGCGTTCCTCAGCGGCTGGATCGACCGCTTCGCCGCGTGGATCGCCCGGATGGCGCCGTCCCGCATCAGCACGCAGGACGAGGCGGCCTGAGGGAGCATCACGCCGACCCGGTTCGGATCCTCCGGCCCGGGAGGTGCCGCCCGCGTATGGCCTTCGAGCGGCGCATGCCGCCGATCCACGCGCTTCGTGCAACCAGCCCAATGGGGGACTTCAATGAGCAGGATCATCGGCATCGTGTTCCACGACGAGAGCACCGCAAGCGAGGCATCCACGGTGCTCGAGGAACTCGAGGCTCAAGGCAGTCTCGCGCTGTCCGGGATGGCGATCGTGCAAAAGCATGCCGACGGAGCGATCTCCATGAAGCGGGGTCCCGATGCGGGGCCGCTCGGAACCCTGGTCGGCGCCCTGATCGGCGGGCTCGCCGGCCTGCTGGGCGGACCGATCGGGGCTGCCATCGGAACCGCCGGCGGGGCGCTGGTCGGGCGCGGGGCCGATCACATCAATACCGAGGAGCGGGCTACATTTGCCGAAAGGATCTCGCGCGCGATGCGCCCGGGCAGCATCGCCGTCCTAGCCGACGTCACCGACTACGCCGAGACCTCTCTCGAGACGCGAATGAAGGTCCTCGGCGGGGGCGTCGTGCGCGGGTAGCGGTCGCTCCGAGATTTCGGAGCCGTGCACCTCCCGTCCGTGACACGCCGCGCCGGATTGGCAGTCTGCCGATCCGGCCGATTCGTGGAGCGACAGGGCAGGGCGGCGCGCCTGCTCTGGGGTCCAGACGCCTTGGGCATTGGGTGCCAACCCCCGTCACGAACGACGTGGGTATCTCCGCATCAACTGGCTTCGCGAACTCGACGACGTCCTTCCATTGCTGTTGGATGTGTCACTGTTCCGGGGCGTGTCCCGATCCAGGAATGATCATCCCAACATAGTGGCACGGCATCGGGATTACGGCAGCGGACATGTCCGCCATTCGGCGAGGGGGACTTCGTCATTCTTCCATCGCAGACAGGCGGAAGATCAGACGCCGCGATCCTGCGCCGACGGATCGTCGCCGTCGGTGAGATGAGAGATCCGCTGGCTAATCTGCTGGTCCAGGATGGCGAACGGCCGCGCCTTCCGCTCCGGCGCCTCGACCCGGAGGGAGCGCCAGACGGCGGCGACCACGAAGGCACCTGCCGCCGCCGCCATGTAGACGAAGACGCCACGCATGCCGGCCGCGCCCATGATGCTCGTCCGACGATCGGGCCGAGGAAGGACGCCAGGCCGTAGACGAGGATGAGCTGACCGCTGACGGAGACGACTTGGTCCGGCGCGACGCGGTCATTCGCATGGGCGACGCAGACCGGATAGATCGTCGAGAGGAAACCGCCGAGGACGAAGGTGAAGCCGAAGACCATGGACGTCTGCGGCAGGACGGCAAGGCAGAGGGCCGTTGCCGCCAAGCCGGTCGCGATTGCGCCGGCCACCAACCGGCGATCATACCGATCGGACAGCCTGCCGGCCGGGATCTGGAACGCGAGCCCGCCGAAGATGGCGGTCGCGACATAGGCGGAGATGGAGGCGGCGGGGATGCCTTGCGCCTGCGCGTAGGCCGGGACAAGGCTGTAGAAGGCACTGCCCGTCAGGCCCGACGCCGCGCAGCCCGCGAGGGCGACGGGCGCAATCCGGCGCAGCTCACGCAGGCGCAGAGGTGGGGTGCGGGGCAGTCGGGGAGCCGTCGCGCGGGTGAGCGAGACGGGGATCAGCGCCAGGCAGAACAGGGCGGCCGCCAGCGAGAAGAGCTCGTAGCCCCCGGGAGCGGGCAGATTGATCAGGAACTGCCCGAGGCCGAAGGCCGCGTTTGCGGCGACCATGTAGATCGCGAAGACGAAGCCCCGGTTCTGCGGGACTGTCGCGGCATTCAGCCAGCTCTCGGCGGTGATGAAGAGGCCGGCGCAGCCGAGGCCGGTCAGGAGCCGGATGCCGATCCATGCACCGGGCGACGTGAAGATGGGCTGTAGCGTAATCGCGGCTGCGACAAGCCCCGCGAGTGCCGCGAAGAGCCGGATGTGCCCGACCCGTTGCAGCACGCCGGCGGTCGTCGCCGCGCCGAGGGTGTAGCCGCCGTAATAGCTCGCCAGGACCAA
>NZ_LN811353.1:57762-61145 GCF_001006805.1 Microvirga massiliensis
TGGACCTGCGGCATGCCCTTGAGGATCCCCTCGACCTGCTCGACCACGCGGCCCGTGCGGGCCACGGAGGCGGCCTCCGGCAACTGCACCGAGACGAAGAATGCGCCCTGGTCCTCCTCGGGCAGGAAGCCCGTTGGCGTGCGCTGCGAGAGGAGGTAGGTCCCGGCCCCGAACGCCGCGACGAGCGCGAGCGACAGGACGGACAGACGCAGGGTCTTCCTCACGATCGCGGCATAGCCGTCCCGGACATTGTCGATGCGCCGCGAGACCCACGCCATGATCCTGCGCTTCTCTCCCGTGTGCCGCAGCAGGACGCCACAGAGCGCCGGCGAGAGGGTAAGTGCATTGATGGCCGAGATCACCATGGCGGCGCTGATCGTCACCGAGAACTGGCGGAACAGCTCGCCCGAGATCCCGGGGATGAAGGCGATCGGCACGAACACCGACAGGAGGACGAGCGTGATGGCGATGACCGGCGCGGTGATCTGCGCCATGGCCTTCTTGGTGGCCTCGGCGGGTGACAGATCCGGCTCCTCCTCCATGACGCGCTCGACGTTCTCGACCACGATGATCGCGTCGTCGACGACGATGCCGATCGCGAGCACCATGGCGAGGAGTGACACCGTGTTGGCGGAGTAGCCCATCATCAGCAGCACCGCGAAGGTGCCGATGACGCTGACCGGCACCGCGAGGAGCGGGATAAGCGTGGCGCGCCAGTTGCCGAGGAACAGGAACACCACGAGGCCGACGATCACGAAGGCCTCGACCAGGGTCTTGATCACGACCTCGATCGTCTCGTTCACGAAGGTGGTCGAGTCGTAGACCGCCCGCAGAGAGACGCCCTCGGGCAGGCGCTCCTGGACCTTGTCGAGCGTCACCCCGACCGCTTCGGCGGCGGTCACGGCGTTGGCGCCCGGCGACAGGAAGATCCCGATACCGACCGAGTCCTTGCCGTTCAGGCGCCCGAAGGTGTCCGAGTTCTCGGCCCCGATCTCGACGCGGGCGACGTCGCGCACGCGCAGCGTGGAGCCGTCCGGGTTGGCGCGCAGCACGATCGCGCCGAACTCCTCGGGCGTCGAGAGACGGCCCTGGGTCTGCACGTTCATCTGGAGCCGCTGGTCGTCCGGGACCGGCTCTGCGCCGATGCGGCCGACCGGCGCCTGCACGTTCTGCGCCTGGATCGCCCGAATGACATCGGAGGCGGCCAGGTTCAGGCCGACCAGCCGCTCGGTGTCGAGCCAGATCCGCATCGAGTAGTTGAGCCGCCCGAACAGCATCGCCTGCCCGACGCCCGGCGTGCGCGACAGCTCGTCGATGACGTTGATCGTCGCGAGGTTCGTGAGGAACAGCGGGTCGTGCTCGGGGGACTCGCTGGTCATCACGACGAATTGCAGGATCGAGGAGGACCGCTTCTGGACCGTCAGTCCCTGGCGCTGCACCTCCTCGGGAAGCTGGGAGAGCGCCGTCTGGACGCGGTTGTTGACGTTGACGGTGTTGATGTCGGGGTCGCTGCCGAGCGCGAAGCTGACGTTCAGCATGTAGCTGCCGTCGTTGCCGGCGGTGCTCTTCATGTAGAGCATCTGGTCGACGCCGAGCACCTTGGACTCGATCGGCTGCGCCACCGTGGATTCCACGACTTCGGCGGAGGCGCCGGGATAGACCGCGGAGACCATGACCTGCGGGGGCACGATGTCCGGGAGCTGCGCGACGGGGATGCGCATCAGCGCGAGCGTGCCGGCGATGACCGTCACGAGGGCGATGACGATCGCGAGCCGCGGGCGGTTGATGAAGGTCGATGAGATCATGGAATCAGCTCCTGTCGGCCGTCGAGCCGTCGAGGGCGAGATGGCTGACATCGGCGGGAGCGGGCGCGACCGGCAGGCCCGCCTGGACGCGCTGCACGCCCTCGAGCACCACGCGCTCGCCCTCCTTCAGGCCGTCGGCGACCACCGCCACGGCCGGAGTGGACTGGCCGAGCCGCACGGTGCGACGCTCCGCCCGGTTGTCGGCGCCGACCACGTAGACGAAGTCGCCGCGCTGATCGGACAGGACCGCCTCCCGCGGGATGGTCACCTGCTGCACGGGCTCGGCTCCCTCGAGCACCACGGTGACGAACTGGCCGTCGATGAGCTCGCGCGGGCTCGTGTCACCCTTCTCGCTGCCCGGCAGGATCGGGTTCGGGATCGTGCCGCGCAGGGTGATCGTGTCGGTGTCCCGCCCGACCGTGATGTCGACGAAGTCGAGCTTTCCGGCGTGCCCGTAGAGGCGCCCGTCCGAGAAGCGCAGCCTGATGCCGACCGCGTCGAAGCCGTCCTTGGCATAGCGGGTGCGCAGGTCCTCGGCAGTCCGCATGGAAACCGGGAAGGTGACGTGGATCGGGTCCTGGCTCACGATGGTCGCGAGGACGCCGGAGCCCGGCCCGACGACGTTGCCGGTCGTGACGGCGCTGCGGCCGATGCGGCCGTCGATCGGAGCACGGATCTCGGTGTAGCCGAGATTGATCTCGGCCTGGCGGACCTGCGCCGTGGCGGCTTGCAGTTGCGCGGCGGCGGTCCGCTCCTGCGCGAGGGCATTGTCGAGGGCCGCCTGGGTGCCGGCGCCCCTCTCACGGAGTTCCTGCGCGCGGGCGAGATCGCTGCGCGCATTGGCGAGCTGGGCCTCGGCCTGGGCAATGGCGGCCTGCCTGACCGCGACCTCCGCCTCGTAGGGCTCCCGTTCGAGCCGGTAGAGCAGGTCGCCCTTTCTCACCTCGGCGCCCTCCCGGAAGAGCTGCTCGTCCAGGAATGCATTGACGCGCGCCACCAGCCCGACGCGGTCGACCGCCTGCACGCGGCCCATGAACTCGAAGCTCTCGGTGACGGGGCGGCGCGCAGCCTCGACGACGCCCACCGCGGGCGGGCCTGAGGCGGGCTGGGCGGCGAGCGGTCCGGCCACGAGGCCGGAGGCAAGGGCCGCGGCGAGGCCGAGGCCGGCTGCCCGGCGCAGGAAGCGGTAGTACGGCATCGGGCGCCGCACCGGAGGTGGGGAAGGTTGCTGGGGCACGTCGTTCTTCCTTGAGCGGTGGAGCACTGCCGGGGTCGGGAAGGCGGATGCCGCCATGCCCTTGCCCAGTTAATATACAATGCGTATGTATGTGCCCAGCTCATATACGTACGGGCTGTTTGTTCGTAAAGGGTGCGGGGCAGGAGAAATCGATCATGCGACGGACGAAGGAGCAGGCCGCGGAGACGCGCCGACTCATCCTTGAGGCCGCGGAGCGGCTGTTCCTGGAGCGCGACTACGAGACCGTGTCGCTCGAGGAGATCGCCGCCGCGGCCGGGATCACGCGCGGCGCGGTGCATTGGCACTTCCACAACAAGCAGGGCCTGCTGCTCGCGATCCGA
>NZ_LN811353.1:62027-76741 GCF_001006805.1 Microvirga massiliensis
CCCGGCCGCCACATGCCCCCGTCTCTCAGCCAATGGAACACAGGGAGAGGCCCATCGGGATCCGCAACACAGCGTGTCCTGACTCTCTCCGGAGCCTCTCCCGTGGACTCGTTCCTGCCCTCGGAAACCGTTCTGTTCGTCATCTACCTGGTCGCCATCACGGCCGAGGCGATGTCCGGCGCGCTCGCGGCCGGGCGGCGCAACATGGACATCTTCGGTGTCGCCGTCATCGCCTTCGTCACGGCGCTGGGTGGCGGCACCATCCGGGACCTGACCCTCGGTCGCTTTCCCATCGGCTGGACCCAGCACCCGGAATACGTCTACCTGGTGATCTCCGCCGGGCTGATGACCCCGGTGATCGCGTCCTTCATGCACAATCTGAAGCGCGTCTTCCTGGTGCTCGATGCCATGGGCCTGATCGCGTTCTCGCTCATTGGTTGCAGCATCGCGCTGACGATGGACTACCCCACCATCGTCGTCATCATGGCCGGCATGATCACCGGCATCTGCGGCGGCATCTTGCGTGACGTGTTGTGCACCCAGGTGCCGGTGGTGTTCCAGCGTGAACTCTACGCGAGCGTCTCGCTTGCCGTCTGTGCTGTCTTCCTCGGCCTGGAAGCACTCGGGGTCGACATCGACGTCAATACCGCAATCAGCTTCACGGGTGGCCTGACGTTGCGCCTGCTGGCCATCTGGCGCGGCTGGAGGCTGCCGATCTTCTCCTACCAGGATCGCTGGGAATAGGGGCGACGCGCAGCGCCACTCCTGGCCGCGAACGTAGTGGATCGGCGCCACAGGCGGGCCTTTCAGACAGCGCAGGGCAGCAAGCAGTCTGCTGGGGCGCGATGGTGACGTTCTTCGGCTTCGTCCTTTACGGCGTCGTGACCTTGCACCAGTATGATCTGGCACACGCGCCAGGCCCACCGGCCGGCGCGCTGAGAGCCGGGGCGGGGAGATCGCCGCCCAGACAAGAGGCCCGGGGTGCAATCGACGGCAGAGCAACGCGCGCTGAAGCTGTCCATCGCGGTGACCCTGCTGTCCGGGGCGGTGGGCATCCTGGGCGGCCTGATGACCGGCTCGCGTGCCATCATGTTCGACGGCATGTACAGCTTCGTCGACGTGCTCCTGACCTTCGCCTCTCTCGCCGTATCGAAGCTGCTCGTGCAGGAGCCGAGCCGTCGCTTCCAGTATGGCTACTGGCATCTCGAGCCGTTGGTGGCCGTCGGCGAAAGCGCGCTCCTGGTCACCGCATGCGTCTACGCCGTCATCAACGGAGTGCAGGGATTGATGAGCGACGGCCACCAGGTGGCATATGGGCATGGCCTGCTCTGGGCCGGCCTCATGGGCGTCACGGGCTTCGCGATGGCGGCATACATGCACCGAATGGCACGCCTCCAGAATTCGATCCTTCTGGACGTCGACGCACGCGCTTGGCTCCTGAGCGGCTTCCTGAGCCTCGCCCTGCTGCTGGGCTACGCCATCGCGGTGGCCCTCACGGGATCGGCTCATGACCATTGGGTCCCTTACGTCGACCCGGCGGTGCTGCTCTGCATCGCGCTCGCGATGCTGCCGGTTCCGCTGAGGACCCTGCGGGCCGCCATCCGGGACGTGCTGGAGGTCGCTCCGGAGGAGCTCGACCGGCAGGTCCGGTCGGTCATGGACGCCTTGGTCAAGGAGCGCGGCTTTCTGGGCTACTCGAGCCATGTCGCCCAGATCGGCCGCGGGCGTTTCGTCGAGATCCACATCCTGGTCGCCCCCGACTATCGCGTGGAGACCGTCGGGGCGGTCGACAACATCCGTCGGGAAGTGGCGGCCCGCCTGGATGCCGCGTGGCCGCAGGTCTGGCTGACCGTCGATGTGACCGCAGACCCATCGTATATGTAAGATCACCAGAGACGCCGTTCTTGGCACTTGTCACCGCATCTGGAAAACTCCGTTCGGAACACGGAAGCTGCGTCCGAACGGAGCTTGCAATGACTTGCGTCCTCTCGAGCGCTGAGGTCACGCCAAGTACTGCTTCCGAATGGAGGCGCCCAATGTGTATTTGGGGTCCACCATGTTGCCGAGGCGAACGCGGCCAGCCTGCGTCAGCAGGAAGTAGGCTTCCACCTCATCGAAGCCGTAGTCGGCGCACAGCCAGCGCAGGAGTTCGCGGTAAGCGATGCGAGCAGCATCCTCCATCGGCCGCGAACTACCGATAGCCATGATGAAGTCCTCGTTCTCGAGACGGGGCCAGGTGATCGACCATCCCTTGATGAGATCGACCTGGACCGTCGTTGTCGACGGAATCTCCACCGCCACGCCGCACAACTCCCCATCTCCCTGTCTCGCGTGGCAGTCGCCCAGATAGAGATAGGCGCCTTTGTGATGTACCGGGAAGTAGGCGATCGCGCCGGGGGCGACGTCGGGAAGGTCCATGTTTCCTCCCCAGTAATCCGGTTGCAAGGAACTCACGGCCTCGATCTCGGGCGATACCCCAAGGGTGCCTATGAACGGCTCATAGGGCAGGGTGATCCTGTCGCTGAATTTCACCCCGGCCTCGGTCACCTCCATCTTCTTGACCTTCTCGGGGAGCGGCTTGTTCAGCAGGGCGGTGTTGGTGGTGCCGACAAGTCCGCCGAATTCGGTGATCAAGGCCGTCGTTCCGACGGGCTGTGTCCCCCTCGGCTTGATGGAATGGATGTGAACGCACAGGACATCCCCCTTCTCGGCGCCCTCGACTTCGATGGGGCCGCATTGTGGGTTGAGGAATGGCATGTGCAGGAGCTCCGAGGGAGAGTCGGCCTCGGTCTTGATCGCTCCCTCGAAGGCATCCTGTGTCTCGGCAACGACAATGTCCCCGGGCTGAATCCTGAGAACGGGTTCAGCATAAGGACCATAGACGTAGTGGTACTTGCCTTGCTTCTCCACGGTAAGCTGATGGGTCTCGCCCGCCTTGCCGCGAGCCTTGCCTTTCCTGGCCATGTAAGAGTTTTCAATCCAGTTCATGTTCCGCTCCCTGTTCAGACCGAAAGGAACTCGGTCAGTCTCTCGGTGTCACGAATGTCGTCGCTCTCCAGGTTGGCCACGACACTCCCCTTCTCGAGCACGTAGGCCCGGTGCACCGCGGTCTGGATCAAATCGATATTCTGTTCCACGAGCAGCACTGCGATCGCCTTGCGTGCCACGAGATCAACGATGAATGCGCCGATTTCCTGGACGATACTCGGCTGCACGCCATCGCTGGGCTCGTCCAGCAGGAGAAGGCTCGGGCCGTTCACGAGCGCCCGTGCGATCGCAAGCATCTCCTGCTGTCCTCCGGACAGCGTGCCGCCTCGCTGGCGCTCCCTTTCCCGAAGGAACGGGAACCATTGGTACACCTCGTCCAATGCGTACCGACCGCGTCCCGCATTGACGAGACGACCTATTTGCAAGTTCTCGAGCACCGTGAGATGCGGAAAGATCTCCCGGCCTTGAGGGACGTAGCCGATGCCGCGACGCGCCCGCAGGTCCGCGCTCTCCCGGGTTATATCCTCTCCCTCGAACACGACTTTGCCGGCACGGGCTCGAAGCAGGCCGATGGCGGTGCGCATCAGGGTGCTCTTGCCCATGCCGTTCCGACCAAGCACGCCGACAATTTCGCCCGGGTTCACCTCGATCGAAACGTTCTGCAACACGTCCCCGGTGCCATATCCTGAGCGAAGTCCGCTGGTGGATAGGATTGGTCCCATCGATCAAGCCCTGCCCAGGTAGATGCGGCGCACGTCCTGATGCTCGGTAATCTCGGTGACGGATCCTTCCGCGAAGATCCGGCCCTGGTGGAGGACCGTTACCACCTGGGCGGCTTCACGAACGAATGCGATGTCGTGCTCCACGACGACGATGGTGAGGCCTTCGCGGTTCAGGTGCTTCAGTACGCGTGCGGTTTGGAGCGTTTCGTCAGGCGACATTCCGGCAGTCGGTTCATCCAGGAGGAGGATGTCCGGACCGCTGGCCAGCGCCATCGCGATCTCGAGCCATTGCAGTCGGTGATGCGGCAGCTCCCGCGCCGGCCTGTCCAGATCCCTGTCGAGGCCGAAGCGCTCGAGGGCATATTGGTAACGTGACTTGGCGCCCTCAGGACGGTCGTTCCTCGGCGCACCGAGGGCGGTCTCGAGGTTCTGGCGAACCGAGAGGGCGTGGTATGTGCGGTTTGTCTGGAAGGTGAGGCCCAGGCCGCGTCTCACGCGTTGGAACGCCTGGAGCGATGTCACGTCGTTTCCGTTGAGCCGCACCGATCCGGAGTCCGGCAGATAGATGCCGCAGAGGAGCGCGAACAGCGTCGACTTTCCGGCCCCGTTCGGCCCGATGAGACAACGCAGCTCGCCGCGCCTCAGGGACACGCTCACATTATCGGCGGCAGTAACACCGCCGAACCGCTTCACGAGCCTTTCAGTGGCGAGGATCGTATCGGACATCGTCGATACCTCCTTTTCCCTCGCGCCTCCAAATGGCCGCCCGGGCGATCGTCACGATGATGCCCCGCGGAAAGAACATCATCACGATGATGAGAAGGAATCCGATGATCACGAGCGCCGACTGGTACCCGGCGGACGAGAGGGTATAGGTCAGCCAGTTCAGCGCATACGTGCTGATCGCGCAGGCCAGCAGGCTGTCACGTCCGCCGACGGCTACCCAGATGATCGGAAGGGAAGCCTGCGCGAGACCCACCTGCGTCGGCGTGATGTAGTTGCCCCACTGGACATAAAGTATGCCGCTCAACCCAGCCAGGACGCTGGCGAGGACGAAGATCGACCACTGGCGGGCCCGAATGTCGTAGCCGAGCAACTCGGTCCGTAGCGGATCCTCCCGGATCGCAAGGAGAACCTTTCCGGCCTTTGCATTCACGAGCATCCTGCAAGCGAGGTATGACAGGATCACCACGACGAGGACGTAATAGTAGAAGGAATATCCGAAGAAGATGAGATTGCCGATCTGGAAGGGCGGGATTCCCGTCATGCCGTTGTAGCCGCCAAGTTGGACCTGGCCGACGCGCCATTGGTAGCCCGCCGTCTGACCGAGAAAGGTCTCGAGCAGCAAGGTGAGCACGAGCGTGAGGATCGGCACGATCCAGCCCTGCACGCGGGCGTAAAAGACAAAGTAGCCGAAGATGCCTGCGACGGCGGCGCTGGCGGCCAGTCCTCCGATCGAGCCGATCAGGGGACCCCACGAGTTCCCGGTCATGTTTCCGGCGATGATGCCGTAAACGTAGGCGGCAATCCCGAAATAGGCGACCTGTCCGAAGCTGAGGACGCCGCCATATCCCCATAGAAGGCAAAGGCCGAGGGCAATCGGGATGTTCAGGAGATAGTAGGCGACGTTGCTCGCCTCGAACTCGCTGGCCATGGCTGGATAGGCTGCAAGTCCGACGAGAACCAGCAGGAAGCCCGCCCAGAAAGTCGGCGAATGGCCGATATCATTCGTCCCCGTGAGGGTAGCGATGGCTCGACGCATGGTTCACGCCAGTCGTGAACGCCGGTCCTGCCAGCGTTGGAAGGTTGCCGATATCCCGTCGGGCATGAGCCGGATGATCACCAACGCGGCGAAAAGCAAGGCAACGTTGCCGAGGAATGCTCCGAACCAGAAACCGACCGGGGTCTTGACGAAGGATAGCAGGGTGCTTGCACCCAAGGCGCCCGCGATGACGTTGGTCGCGCCTCCCACGACGACGGTGATGAAGGCCGGGGCCACGAACTGCTGACCCATGAACGGCGCAATGGAGACCGTCGGGGCCAGGAGCGCACCACTGAGGCCCGCCAGACCCGCGCCGAGACTGAAGGTCAGGAGATAGATCCGATCCGTATCGACCCCGAGCGCGCGAGCGATCTCGGGCTTCTGCATCGTCGCCCGCGCATGGAGGCCGAAGTTCGTCCGGTTGTAGAGCAACCCCAACGCGACGAGCAGCAGCGCGGTAACCGCGATCAGTATCAACCAGTAATCGGAGAAGGAATACTGACCAACGGAAACGGAGCCGCCGGGGATCGGAATCGAAGGCATGAACGGGCCGAGCAGCATGAGCGTGCCTTGGGAAAGGACCAGGCTGATGCCCCATGTCACGACGAGTGCCCCGAGCCTTTCGCCATAGAACCGACGGACTACGAGGCGTTCGAGCAAGGCCCCCACGAGTGCAACGGCAAAGAAGGCCGCGACCACCGCGATCGGGAAGGGAATTCCTCGATGATACAGGATAGTGGTCGTATAGGCTCCGAGCATCATCAATTCCCCGTGCGCGAGATTGATGATGTTCATCATGCCGAGGATCACGATGAGTCCCAGCCCGGCGAGCAAGAGGAACGATGCATTCGTCGCGAGCTGATAGAGAACGCTGAAGACAACAGCCAAACTATCCATGGACCAGACCCGGGAAATCCTCACGCTTGCGGGCGCGGCCGCCCGGGAGAAACCAGGCGGCCGCGCGGCGGAAAGCTTCAGGCCTTGCCGAACATCGTGAAGTAGGGGTCCTCCGCCGGGGTGTACTGCTTGTATTCCGGGGTCCGGATCAGGTTCACACCGAGCCGCTGAAGCCACCACGCCTCGATCATGGGCCAGTCACGCACGAAGCTGACGTTGTGGTTCTGGTCGCAGACGGCGAGGCGTATCGGATGGGCGCAGTGGTGAGTGCCGGGCTCGAGGAAGACGGATCCTTCCGGTGCCTCGATATTCCATCCGAGTTCGAGGGCCTTCTTGACAGTCGCCTGATCGGTTGTCCCGGCAAGACGCGCCGCCTTCGCGTAGAGGTGGATGGTAAAATACGTGTTCTGCGCCATCTCCCCGATGTACTGGTCCTGGGGGAACATCTCCATCCACCGCTTCACGAAGGCACGGTTCCGGGCGGTTGGCACCTCCATCTGGTATTGGATGGCATTGTGCATATTGGCCAGGGAGGGAGGCGGGAAGCGCTTGTGCTCGTAGCCCTGCGCCATGTTGACGGTTGAAGCCATCGGGAACTTGAGGCCTGCCGCGGCCGCTTGCGGATAGTAGTTGTGGTGGTTCGACCCGACGAGAAGTGTCATCACCCAATCGGGTTTGGCGGCTTGGATTCTCTGAATGACCTGACTGAACTCCGAGACCGACAGCGGGATGAACTCCTCGCCGATGATTTTCCCGCCGACGAGCGGAATGAAGGCCTTTGTCCAGGCCGCCGTCAGTTGCCCGAAGTTGTAGTCGGCTGCGATCGTGTAGCAGCGTGGACCGAATTTCTCGACCATGTACTGAACGGTCGGGATCACCTGCTGCTCGCATACGGGGCCGGTGCAGAAGGTGTTCGCATCCGCAACGCCACCTTCATACTGGTTCGTGTAGAAGTAGAGCTGACGGGTCTGGTCGACGATCGGGCGGATCGCCTCGCGTTCGGCGCTTGCAAAACCGGCGACGAGAACGTCGATCTTGTCCTGCTGGATCAGGCGGCGGGCGAGCTGCTGCCAGACTGTATTGTTGCTCTGGCCGTCGGCCGACACCAGGCTGACTTCCCGTCCGAGAATCCCTTTGTCCTTGGAGTCCACGAGGATGTCCGGTACCTCCTCGTAAAGCAGCCCGGACTGATGCTTTTCGCCCTGATCACCAACGACGTCGAGATTGACCCCCTCCTTGCTGATGACGGGAGGCTTGCCGGCGATGTCGCCTGCACTGCCGAGGAACCCCGCGCCGATGTTGGGCGCGCCTTTCAGGGTCTTGCCCTCATTGATCTCCTTGACGGCGAGCTGGGCCGCATGGAGTTTCTGGAGGCCGTAGACGGCGAGATTGCCGGATTCATCCTCGATGAAGCCGACCTTGACCGGGCCGCTCCCCTGCGCGCGGGCCGCTTGGGTGAAGTTGAAATCCCGCAGGTACGTCGGCCCCGTGAACCCGGTCGCGAGACCGCCTATGGCCGCAGCCCCCTTCAGCAAGGTCCGCCGATCGGTTCCATGACCGCTCGATGCGGCCTCCTGGGGCGCCGGAGAGGGATTTGCGTTCCTGGTCGTCTCATCCGTCATGACATTATCCTCCGTTGTCATGCTGCTAAGCCCGCCGCGTCTTGCTGATCAGGGCCCGTGGATCGGCCGCAAGAAGTCTTGTGGCGAACTCTTCCACCGTGAGGCGGCGCTGCATGCTTTCCCGCCTCAGGATCTTGTATGCCTGTTCGTCGTCGACGCCGTATTGCTCGATGAGTTCCACGATGGCCTTGATGACGAAACGGCGGGAGCCGTGGCGTGCCTCCAGTTCGGCGAGCCGAGTCCTGAGCGCGTGGTGCCGAAAGTGCTGGTTGGCCGCGAAGAAAACCGCAGTGTAGATGCCCGTTGCCCGCACTGGCTTGTGCAACAAGGCCGAGGGCTGGAGATGCAGTGTCCTTTCCAGTCGGCTTGGCGTCTCGAGACCAAGGACCGCGACGGTCGGAATTGGCATCTCGCTGCCTGACCCGAGCGCAAAGGAGCAATCAGGGGCATCTGCATCGAAGAACAGGATATCGGCCGATTGGGCGATGCTGTCTGCATTGACGGGTTCGACTTGGGGGTCGATCACGGTCGCAGCGAGACCAAGCTTCGACAGTGTCTCGAGGATGACCTGCCGGTTGCGATCCGGCGCGTGGAGGACCGTAACCCGCATGCCTCGGAAGTTCTTGATGACGCGTGCCGTCACGAAACTATCCTCAGTTGGGGCGCCTCATGGCGTGCGAGGTCCTGCCAGACCAGGTACGGATCGGGACGAATTGGGTGAGGGGCCTCGTAGATGATGTCGAACCCGCCATTAGCATTCGAGATGCCGATGCGAGGGGTCAGGTAGCAGTGGCGGTTCTCGGGATCGATCTGAACCTTTCCCTGTGGTGCCTCCATGGCGATGGAGGGCAGCGCCGCAAGAACTGATCTCATGTCAGGCGATCCTGCATGCCGGATGGCACGCGCCAAAAGATGCACGGCGATGTAGGAGGCCTCGGCATCGGCCGAAGTGGGGCCAGCGTCCGGGAACTTCGTACGGTAGAGGCGGACGAAGCTGTTGTTTCGTTCGCTGTCTATGCTCTCGAAATAGACGCTCGAGCTCACGTGCCCGCTGCATGCTTCAGGGCCGATCTCCAGGAGTTCCGGTTCGGAGAGAGAGCAGCTTGCCACCGGAAGCATCCTGGGCTGGTCAATGCCGCGGTCCTGCGTTGCCCGATGCAGCTCCCGGAAGAACGCGTAGGATGATATCCCGATGAGAGTATTGAAGATGTAGCTCGGGCGAAGGTCGATGATCTGGCGAATTACGGGAGCGAAATCCACCTCGCCTACCCGGAAGTAGCGTTCGGCAAGAACCTTGCCGCCCTTCCCATGTACTGCCTCTCGCAGGATACGGTTGTTTTCCCAGGCCCAGACGTAATTTGAGCCGACGCAAAATGCGCTCTTCCCGTGCGTGCGGAGCAGATAACTGGCAAGCGGAACGATGTGCTGGTTGGGAGAGGCGCCGGTATAGATGACGTTGTCGCTGCTCTCGAAGCCTTCGTAATGCGAAGGATACCAGAGCACCCCGTCGTACTTCTCGAAACAGGGAAGGACCTCCTTCCGGCTGGACGAGGTATAACAACCAATGACGTGAGTGACACGCTCACTGGCCAGCAAATGTTGGGCGCCTTGGGCGTATTCCTCGACACGCCCGCCTGGATCGAACGGGATTGCCTCAAACTGGAAATCGAACCGAGGGTCCGATGCGATTTCCTCGACGGCAAGGCGTGCGCCGTTCTGCATCGATCGACCGATCGCCTCATAAGGACCCGTCGTCGAGAAGAGCAGACCGATGCGGACTTTGCCCACCATGGTCACTCCAAACAATAATAGCCCGTCACCGGGTGGTGCGGGCTCCTTTGCCGGAACTAGAACTTACGGGTGGCGCGAACGCAGTAGTTAGGCACACGAGCTACTTTGCTCAGCTAAATACTCTTCGATATCCCCCGACCTGTCAAGTTTGAAGTATTCTGCTCGCCGAGAACGCTTGATGAGCAAAGCCGGGCGCTCCAGCAGCATTAGAGGACTGGAGTTGCGTTCGGTGCTCACCGGAGCGCGGGGAGCATCACATTGCCCGTCTCCATGTCGTCCGGAGGATTCTCCATCTGGAGCGGCCCCTCAAGGCACACGGCTTCACAGTCCAGCGCCCCGCCATGCAGGCCAAAGAGCGCGACGAACTTGTGATTGTGGTCTGGCCGAAGCGCGGCTGAGTGGCGCTCAAGGAAGGCGCGACGCGAGCAGCGCATGCTGCTCCTCTGGAACAAGACCAGCCACAGCTTTCGGATCCGCGGCCGGGAACGGCCTGGGCGTGGAGCGGGCTGACGCCGGTGCTGCAGCGTGTGAGCAAGCGGAGGGAGATCTTGAGCGTGGTGGCGGTCACGCCCGACGGCCATAGACTGAGAAAGAAACATCAACCGAAGCAATGGCACGTCAGTCGACCATCACGGCGCTTCGAAAGCCAGCACTTTTCTCGTCCCAGTAGTAGAGGACGGTCGCATTTTCGCCAATGAACAGGATCCCGGTGATCGTCAAATCGATCGCTGTTGGCTGACGGGCATCACACTCATGGAATTTGCGAAGAGCGTTGCCGCAGACAGGATTCCATCGTCCAGGCAGAGCAAGGCCGAGACCGTCTCGGTCCGCAACCGCCCCGGGGTCGCCGACGATAACGTGGACGTGGTCATTCATGATGGCAATCAATCCGCGAACCTGATCCGTCGTGCGAATTGCAATCATGGCACGATCGACGATGCCATCGCCGTTGAAGTCGCCCTCAATCACCGAGGGAGCGATCGATGCCGGAGGGATACCGGCGATCCGGATGGCCTCCTCTTGAGCCGTGAGCTCTCTCCAAGTCCCGAGATCGGCGGCAAAGCCGGGAGTGCACATTTGCCACCAGAGACCGATGCCGAGGGCGGCCCTGACGAGCTTGCTCAACTGACTATCTCCACGCGCGGAGCGCTACGGCGCCGGTTCCGATCTCAGCCTGACTGATTGTTGGGATCAAGTGCCGCGGCGATACGGTTCCTACGAACGTCCAACAGGCCCGGGGATGCTGCCGATGACGGATGCTCGCGGACCAACCGAGACCGTCGTGGATTCCCCGTCGAATTCGTTCGCCGGCTGCTTCCATTCACTGAAGTTCTCGCGCCCTGATCGACAGGCGCAGCGCCCTCAGAAGGGCGCCCGCTCCGAGAATGCTTCCGACTATCGCAAGCGGAACGGCTATATCGAGCATCGCGAGGGCGGTCGCGCGAAGGCTGAAGGCGCGGCCGGTCGTCACCTGGATGATCTGCGGGAGCGTGATCAGGACTGCGAGCGGAACCAGCCGGAGGCCAAGGCTCGATCCGACCTTCCAGCGGGCCGCTCTCTGCGCCCACGATACCCATGACCGGGTGCGACTGAAATCAAACAGGCATGCAGCGGTCATCAGCACAGTCGCCGCCGCGGTGCCGAGCCCGAACGCCCTGACCGTGAACCCGTCGGTTGCGGACGATGCAGCCGTGGCCGCTCTCAACAGGACGCCCCGAAGGCGCGGGAACGCAAGCAATGCGTGTGGCACGCTGTTCACGTTGGCGAGCAGCACGATGCCGCTGCGCTCTTCGGGAAAGAGCGTCGCCTCGGTATAGACCGTCGACAGGATCCCGTTGTGGAAGAGGGCCGGCCGGCCTTCGACAGTGGTGCGCAACCAGCCCGTGCCGTAGGCGCTGCTCCGAGGTGGCGTCTCCATCCGCTGAATGCTTTCGGGTGAGAGAACCCGAACTCCATCGAGTTCGCCGCGGTTGGCGAGCATGGCCAGCCAACGCGCCATGTCCTCCGCGGTCGAGATCACACCGCCGCTGCCGCCGAGGAAGCCCTGTCCCTCACTCCACGGCAGTGCGAAGCCAAATAGTTCTACATGACCTTGAGCGAGGTCTGGCGCGTGTCGTTCCATCTCCGATCCGGTCGCGGCGGCGAAGGTCCGCGTCATCCCAAGCGGCGCGAGAACATGCTGTGTCAGATATGCGTCATAGTCCCTCCCGCTCACGACCTCGACCAGACGCGCAAGGATAGCGTAGTTGGGATTGAAGTAGTGGAATTCGCGACCGGGTGGCGCGACCGGCCGCGCATCCCTGAGCGTCTCGACGCGCTCGGCGAGCGTGTGCGGCTGTGCGAGGCGCATCTCGGGAAAGCCAAGGTCGGCGAGCCCGCTCGTCTGGTTCATGAGTTGGCGCACCGTGATCCGTGCGGCGCCGGCCGAGTCCGCCGTGGTGAATGCCGGCAGATAAGTGCGCACCGGAGCATCCAGCTCAATGCGCCCCTGCTCGACGAGTTGCAGGACCGCTACCGCCGTAAACACCTTCGAAAGAGAGGCGATCCGGAACGGCGTCAGCGTCGAGATTCTGTCTGCTCCTCCGCTGCTGTAAGCTTCGACGAAGAGGGTGCGGCCGTCCTTGACCGCTGCCACCGCGAGATCCGGAACGGTATTGCCGGCCATTTCCGCGAGGATCTGTCGGCGAACACCATCGAGATCCGACATGGTCTGTCCCCGCGCCGGACCCGCGGGCAGCATCGTTGCCGCGAGAAGCACGAGCGCAAGAAACGAGGAGCCGAGAGGTTTCATCGGCCGGTCGGGCGCCGCCGGAATACGCCTGCACGTCGCCCGTGCGGCGCAGGGCCTCCGTCGCATGGCTCCGGCATGTCGTGAGCCCGGCTGTCGAAGTCGGAGAAGGACCTCGATGTCATATGCACTTGCACTCGCTTTCGCTGGCGGTGAGATGGGCGATTGGACTGGCGCATGCCGTGGGTTGAGAGATAGGGAGGGCCATGCGCCTGACCACGTCTCGTTTCCTTCTGCGTGATCTCGTCGAGAGCGACAGGGCGGCCTTCGTCGCGTACCAGAGGGACCCACGCTACCTGCGCCTCTGCGACCTTGACAAAGCCGACGGGAGCCGGGTTCACGATCACTTCGATCTTTTCATCTCCTGGCAGCAGGACCAACCACGCCAAAACTACCAGGTCGGCATCTTCGATCAGCCACTGGGGCGGCTGTGCGGCGTCGCCGGTCTCCGCCAAGCCGGACAACTGGAGGGAACAGCGGTTCTGGGCCTCGAGCTCGCGCCCGACACTTGGGGTCGCTATCGCTTGGCCACCGAGGCTGCAAGCGCGCTGATCGAGCACGGCTTCCACGAGATCGGCCTGGCACCATCATCGGCAGCACCGCGAGCGGCAACACGCGGGTAGAGAAGCTCGCCCGCTGGTTTGGAGCGGAGATCGTCGCGCGCCGAAACGGGCCGGCCTGGATGGGCGCACGAGGCTGGTCGGAGGTCGGTTGGGCGTTGACGCGTGATGCGTGGGAGCGAACAAGTCCGAAATCCGCTAAGTCGAGTGTCCGGCCATCGCCTCCGATGGATTCATCTCGGGTCTGATTCGATCAGGATCTCCGGCGGTTGGTAAGCAGACTCGGAGCACCTTGGACTGTAAGCGATCATTCACCCCTTTCACTTGGCATCGACTTCGGGTTGATTCCTGCTATGTCAACCGTTGCAGCCACTCATCCTCACGCTGAGTCTTGTTGCGTCCATGGTCGGCCTCGATCCCCAGGATGTCAGGAGACTGAGCCCTGAGAACGGTCCGTGGTGGATGGGCGTGGTCGCCGGTGAGCTGGTCGGGCTCGGGCCGCAACCGGAGGAACTCACGATGCAAGGCCACGGTGCAGGGATTCGGCGTGACCAGATGTCGGCGAAGATTCCTTCGCCGCGGGTGCGCTGACGCCGATGACAGACACTCGCAGGGCCGCACAAACGGCGGCCCGGGCGTATCTGACACGCCGGCCCAGGTCGTTCAGCGGTTCTTCCTCAGCGCCTCGCGAACGAGGACATCAAGCAAGCAGCGCCCGGGGAGTGGGCGATCGATGCATGACGATGTGCTGGATGCGCGGGAATCAGGGCGCTCGTGAACAGGTCTATTTGCATCACCCCAATCAGCGAGGCCATGCGGGATGCCCGGCCGCAATGCCTCGTGTGGGTCCTCCCTGCTCCCGCCCTGATACCCCTTCCGCCGTTGTTTGGCGGTATGCCCCTTCGAATCTAATGGCGTCTGGATTGGCGCGCGCGCATGCCTTGGCTCCAGCGTTCTTCAGGCGAGTTCTTCCGACAGCTCTCCGTCGCGCGATGAATCCCGCTTTGCCAACAGGCATCTGGAACGCGAATGGGCGGCCCACATGGATCGTCCATTCCGTTCATAGCGGATTGTGTCCCGTAGTGTGGTGTAACTCCGGTTGGGTCACCACGATGTCCTGCATGGCCGGGCTGGTCAGGGTGCCCCGGCGGGCACGCTGATGAATCCATCGTGGCTCATTGCGGTGATGGTTTTCAGGGTCATGTAGCGGGCCCGCTGCACGGCCCATTCGTCGTTCTGCTCCAGGAGGATTGCCCCGACGAGCCGCGTGATCGCGGCCTCTTTGGGAAAGATGCCCACCACTTCGGTGCGGCGCTTGATCTCGCCGTTGAGCCGCTCGAGCGGATTGGTCGAGTGCAACTTGGTCCGGTGCGGCGCCGGGAAACTCATGTAGGCCAGAACATCCGCCTCGCTCTCGTCCATCAGGGCGGCGAGCTTCGGCAGCTTCGGGCGGAGTTGGTCGGCCACCTGCCGCCACTGCTGCCGGGCCGCTTCCGGCGTGTCCTGCGCGAAGGCCGTGGCCATGAAGGCCGAGACCACCCGCCGCCCGCTTTTGCCGGCATGCGCCAAGGCATTCCTCATGAA
>NZ_LN811353.1:77762-175508 GCF_001006805.1 Microvirga massiliensis
CTAATCGATATCACATCTGCTCGTGAAAGGTTTGAGCGGAGTTCGCTACGTGGAGTAGGCGATTGATGGCATTTTCTGTGGACATGCCGTTCCAAGTGATCATTCGATTTCGCTGATGTATCGCATCGAGGTAGTGTTTCCTGTCGCGAAATTTCGCGCCCTTTGTAGGGTAGCAGCGTCACCGAAATCCCGAGTGACGGAGGCTCCGCAACGTCCACAGGATTGTAGGTCCAATTGAGTTCTTGAAAAGCGGGACCAAGTTCGACGAGTATGCCGGCCGTTCTACATCCGACTGGATAGAACACGTGTTATGAGAATCTTGAGCCGCCATTCCGCGGCGCGGAGATGCGGCCCAGTGCCTCTATTCGTTCATCTCAGCGACAAAATCTTTCTGCCGTTCAGTCGGGGAAACAAGTACCTCTACGAAGTAATCCTCACCGTTGTCTACGAAAAGTTCTACCGTGACGCCCCGCGATTCCCTCGCAGGGGCGAGGTCATCGCTGAGATCTACGATCTGTTGAGGGCCCGGCCCGACCTCGCCGATGACGAGGCTCCGCTCGCTGAGATTCCCGAGGTCGAGCACCGCGGCCGCCGCAGGATGCGGGTCGCTAGGGGGAATGAGGCGGCGGTCGAGATCGGCGACGAGATCCTGAAGAGGGCCCGTCTCCACTATGACTACCTCATCGAGAGCGGATGGCTTGAGGAGGACAAGTTCGGCGTCCAGGTCACGGTAGACATGACGCCCGGCGGCCTCGCGCTACTCGAGGCCCTGTACCGCATCCGGGAGGGCTTCTCGCTTCACTTCTCAGGTACGCTGGTGCAGCTCAACCTGATGCTCGACGGCATCACGCGGGAGCCTTACCGCAACGCCCTCTCGCTGGACCATGTGCGCCGCAGCCTCGAGTCCTTCGTGCGGCACCTGCGGGCGATCATCTCCGACCTGAAGCGGATCAAGGCCGAGATGGCCGCCGGCGACAGCCAGCAGGCCCGTCTCCATGTCTTCGTCAAGGGCTTCGTGGAGCGCCTCCTGCTCAAGGACTTCGCCGCGCTGCATGAGAGCAACCATCCCTACCGCTACAAGAGCGAGACGCTCGTCGCGGTGCGCAGGCTCTCCTCGGACCCCGCCGTCCTGCGGGCCGTCGGCAGGGCCTACGCCGAGCACGACAACCCCGATCTGATCAAGAGGACGGACGAGTGGGAGGTGGAGCGGCAGGCGGCCATCGAGGCTGGGATCGCCAGGGTCGACTCCGACTTTTCCACGATCCTCGCCATGCTTGGCCACATCGATGAGATGTTCGAGCGCATCCGGACCTTCCAGGTTCAGCTCGAGGGCCGCATCCGGAACATGCTCCGCTACAAGAACAAGAGGCGGATGGATCTCGGCAGGCGCTCCGAGGAGACGGTCGACAGGCTCGTCGCCTGGATCGGCCGCAACGAGGGGAAGGCTGACCAGCCGCTCGTCGACGGCTACCTGGCGGACTCCGTCCGGCCCTTCGGCCCGGCGCTCCACGGGACACCCCGGCGGGAACGTGTCGGGGTCCAGGCAGCGGAGGCCGTCGTCCGCATGGCCGACCCGGTCGACCTGTTCCTCCAGGAGTTGAAGTCGCGGCACTTGCACCGCCTCTGGCCGGACGACGAACGCCTCGGCGAGTTCCTCGAGTCCGCGCTCGGCGATCGCGAGGAGGTTGCGGCCGACCGTCTCGTGATCGATGACATCGACGACTTCCTGGCCCTCGATGCGGTCCTGCTCCTGATGCGCCGAAGGCAACTGCCGCCGACGTTGCGGAGGAGATATCGGCTGGAGCCGCTCCCGGGAACGCTGATCGACAACCCGTACATGCGGTGCGAGAACTTCCTGATCAAAAGAAGGAACGAAGGGGGCAGCCATGCTGCGTGAGGAGGATACCGCGATCATCGGTGACCGCCTTCCCGACGTGAGGAAGGCGATCCACCATCTCACTCATCGGCAGTTCTTCTGCATCGCCGCGGAACGGGCGAGCGCCGTCCGCCGGGTGCTCGAGAACCCCGCGTTGCGGACTATCGTGGCCCGACACTTCGACTTCGCCGGGTACGATCTCGAGTTCAACGAATCCGAGGGATGGTACGGCGTGATCCCCCGAATCGAGGAGGTCACCACCCCGAAGATGTCCCCCACGCAGACCCTGGTCCTGCTGTGCCTCGCGCTTCACTGGACGAGGTGCATGGAACGCGGCGACCTCGACCTGTGGGCGAACGCCATCACCACGCTGAACGAGCTCTGGCTCGACATCGAGGACCGCCTTGTCCGCGGGCAGGGTCCGGTCATCAAGGTCGAGAGGGTGCTCGAGATGCTAAAGGGCGAATTCAGCCATAAGAGCATCGTCAACGTCGGCGAGTTCGATGCCGAGTCGGACGATTACGGCATCTCGATCAGGCCGTTCGTGAGGCTGCTCGCGGGCGAGGACACCCTCGTCAGGATCAATCGGTTCCTGAACATCGCGGATGCAGAGGCGCGGCGCTCGCAGGCCGAGGCCTATCGCGAGTGGGGGGAAGCCACTGCCGCTACTGCGGACGAGGGAGGCTGAAGGGGGCGATTCACATGCATCTCAGCAACATCGGCCTGATCAACTGGCACCTGTTCCCCCTGACCGACCTCCCCGTCACGGGCGACGTGATTGGCATTGCCGGCGAGAACAAGACCGGGAAGAGCACCATCCTCGACGCCATCCAGGTCGTGATGACCGGGTGTGACGAGTCGAAGATGAAATTGAACCGCATAGCATCGCAGAAGGGGGCAGACCGACAGCACAGGCGCAGTGCGCATGCCTATTCCCTCGGTCGGCTGTCGGTCACCGACACTATCCGCGACGAGTCGATCACCTACGTCATGCTGTCCTTCGAGGACCCTAAGGGAGTGAGGCCACCCGTCACCATCGGCGTCGGTCTCGAGGCGAGGAAGTCGGAGAATGCCGTCCACGTGCCGATCCGCTTTATCGCCAAGGGCATCGCGCTGACGACCTCGGACTTCGTGACAGACGGACAGGGAGGGGCGAAGATCGTCAAGCCGTGGTCGGAGTGCGGGAAGCGGGTCGGCAGCATCGTCGCCGACGCTGGCGGAACCCTCATCGAGTTCAGGGACCTGGACCGGGCCGGGGACTACGTGAAGGAATACATGCACGCCTTGTTCCCACGGGGCCGGACCTCCTCGCAGGTGCAGTTCGTGAAGACGTTCATCAACGCCGTCACGTTGATGAAGATGGAGTCGGCGACCGACTTCGTCCGCGAGTACCTGCTCGAAAAGGACCCTATCAAGGTCACCTCGCTCCGGGAGTCGATCAGGCTGTACCGGGAGGCGGCAGAGACGGTCGAGCGGCTAGGTGCGAACCTCGACCAGCTCCGCGACCTCCTCGGCACCCTCGACAACCTCCAGGAGTTGGAATTCACCGAGGACCGGGAGAAGTGGATCGCCCTCCGCGCCCGCCTTGCAGCGGCGCTCGGCGCCTACCGGGCGCAACGCCGGAAGCGCTCGGAAAGGAGGGCGTCTTTCGAGAAGGTATCCCGCGAACTCGCGCAGTGCACGAGCGAGATCGGGCGGTACAGGGATGAGATCGCCGAACTGCAGCAGCGACGGCGGGAAAGGCTCTCAGAGGACCGTCAGGCCCTGCTCAAGTCACGAATCCAGGTCCTCGACAACGATTATCGAACTGCGATCTCCCCCGGCACGGAAACTGCCCCCGCCGTCATGAAGGGCCTCGAGGGCTTCCTCCTCTTCAAGGAGCAGGGTGCCGCCAGGCTTCTGGAACTCATCGAGGAAGCGCGGCACCTGCTGCCCAAGCACGGCGAGCGCTGGCCATCGCGCGCAGCGGAAAGGTTGGATCTCCTGATGCCGATGATCGAGGAGTCCCTTGAAGCCGCCATGCGCCCCGCCATCCCGCTGCTCGACGAGAAGTCGTTGCAGTTCCATCAGGCCGTGGAGGAGCGCGAGACTCTGAAACGGCAGGTGGAGGCCGCGCGTGCCGGGCGTCTCGTCCTGGAGCCGAACGTCGAGGCCATGGTCAACCGCCTCACGGCCGAGGGCATGCGCCCGCGGGTCCTCGCCGAACTGGTCGAGGTCGTGAACGAGGATTGGGCGGTCGCGGCGGAAGGCTATCTCGGCATCGACCGGGAGACCATCTTCGTGGACCCAGAGCACAACCGGGCGGCGACCGACATCCTTTCGAACGAGCGGGCGAAGTACCGTCGCGTAAGAATCGCCAACACCCGCAAGCTCAAGGACATGCCCGACAGCGCAGACAAGGGCACGCTTGCATCGGTCATGCACTCCGATGATCGGCTGGCGAGGGCCTTCCTCGTCCATCGGACAGGACGCATCAACCTCGCGCAGGCGAGGCCGGACCTCGATCGACCGGGCCGATGGATCATGCGCGACGGCACCTACGACGACGGCGTGGTGATTGACGTCAAGGACCTCCGCGATGGACGCAAGCTGGGGGCCAAGGCACGCATGGCGACCGCCGAGGAGGCGGCAACCAGGCTGGAGAAGTTGAATTTCCTCATCGAGGGGACATTGAGGCGCGAACTCGACTACCTGCGCAGGCTCGAGGGGGCCGTGACGCAGTTCAGGGAGTGGTCAGGCCGCCTTCCCCGCGACGCGGACGGCACCCCGGTGCTATTCCGCGAGATGTTGACGAAGTCCTCGGAGATCGATCGGCAACGGGTCCGGATCTTGGCTGAGATCGGCGAATTGGAGAGAGCCGACGTCTCGGACATCGATAGGGACCTGTCCGAGCTGAAGCAGGGACTTCAAGCCTCGGAAGAAGAGGAGAAAGGCCTCCGGGAGCAGGCCTGGGAGCTGGACAGGGATATCAAGCAGGCGCACGACATGATCGAGGCCGGCGATGGTGCGCTCGGCTCGAGAATGCACGTGCGGTTCCAGCTCAACAACTTCCGTCGCGGCAGGAAGAACCTCGCCGCGCCCGGTTGTCTGAAGGCTTACAACGAGCGCCGCAGACAGGTGAAGGGACTGACCTCGCTGGCGGATGACGCGGAGCAGCGGAGCAGGAATGCGCGTGATGAAGCCCTCGAGGAACGCATGACCGGTCGTGATAAGGCACGGGCTTGCATCACCGCGCTGGGCGCGGAGGACACCTTCGAGGCCGACCTGTTCAGGATCCTGCTGACCAAGGTACGCCCCTGGGCGGTCGAGCGGGCCCAGGAGATCGAGAACGAGACCCTCGTGCATTACCAGCATGAGCTGAACGATGCCCGCACGAGGACCAACGACATCTTCCGCAACAGCTTCGTGAACGAGCTGGCCGCCCGGTTCGCCAAGGTGCGTGCAGAACTCGCGGACATCCGCGACGTCCTGAAGAAGTACACCCTCCTCGAGGAGATTTACGACATCAAGTCGGAATGGGCACCGGGCTACGAACCCTTCCATCGGATCGTGGAGAGGCAGCGCGAGCTGGAACTCACGAACATGCCGCTGTTCAAGGGTGAGGTCGACGACGGCGACAAGCTGGCCGACGATCTCCGGGTGGTGCAATCGGTCCTTCTCGCGGAGGATGTCGACATCGCTGCCTACGAGGACTACACGCGCTACTTCGTATTCGAGATCGAGATCAGGAATACGAACACAGGCCGCGTCGTCACGTGGTCACAGCGGAAGCACACCGGGTCCGGCGCCGAGTTGCAGACGCCTTACTACGTCACCCTGCTGTCCGCCCTGTCGTCCGTTTACTACGGGGGCGCCCGGTCCCGCCTCGGCGAGGACGACGGTGGACTGTGCCTTGCGGTCTTCGATGAGGCCTTCTCGAACATGGACGAGGCGGTCCGGCTCCAGGTGGTGCGGTTCTGCCTCGATCTCGGATTGCAGCTCCTGATCTGCGGGCCGGATGGGGGGCGGCGATCGATGGAGCGCTATGCCCATACGATCGTCGACATCTGGAAGTCAGGGGACCAGTCGTTCGCGAGGGTGGACGTGATCAAGCAACGCACACGCGACGAGCTCGCCGACATCGACCCGTCCCGCTTCACCCGGGATCACATCGAGGGACTGCTCGCGGCCGCCGAGTAGCATGGGCAGGAGTTTCCCGACGGCTGAGGCCGCGCTGCACGACCTCCTGGACAGGCTCGAGGGCAATCCATCGGCTACGCGCCTCCTCGTCAGGGTCGACCGTTCCGCATTCCCGCTGGCCCGGGATGCGGACGAGTTCGAGCAGGGACTGAAAAGGGCGGCGGAGACGGGCGCGGTGACGCTGAAGTTCGGGGTCCGTCGCGACCGCGGCACGATCAGCCACGCGTCGCTTCGGGATCCCGACGCCCTCTACCGCCACCTGGGCCGGAGACCGAGTTCGGAACGCGTCCGCGAGGCCCTGGACGGTCACAGGCAGGTCGTGCGCCCGGAATGGCAGGCGAGCCTTCTCGGTGAGATCGAGAGTGCTTGGTCACGGAACCGAGACTGGTACGGAATACCGGAGGGCGACACGACGTTGGTCGACGCGATCCTCAGGATGGCCGACGCGATCGGGCGTGGCGACCACGAGGGACTCGACTACCGCACCTTCTCGCGGCGCATCGGCGGTGCGAGCAAGATCGTCGAGCGTCACGAGGCGGCGCTGCTGAGGGCGGTTTCCTTCGTCCGTGAGGTGCCCGCCGGGAAGCCTCGGGAGGCACTCTCTGCAATGGGACTCGACAAGGTGTCGATCCCATTCCACGTGTCGGGACCCGTCGCCCTGGAGGGCACACCGATCTCCCCGTCGATCCCGTACGTGGCGATCCCGCACGAGGCGGCGGGCGCCCTGTCCCTTTCGCGGAGACCGCGCGTCGTCCTCACTATCGAGAACTTCGTTTCGTTCCACCGCCACGCCATCGAGGCGAACCGCAAGGGTGAAGACCTCGTGATCTACACGGCAGGCCAGCCGAGCCTGGGATTCCGGAAATCCATGGCCGCGCTCCTCCCGCAGGTCCCGGCTGACGTCCCGCGGTTCCACTGGTCGGACATCGATGCCGGAGGGATCGAGGTTTTCAAGACGATGGAGCGGATGATGCCGGGACTGAGGCCGCACCTCATGTCACGGGAACTCGCGGAGACGAGGGGAAGCCGGTCCGATGTGCCCATCACGCGCCCCAGATCATCTCTTGGCAGTGCGGTCGCAAGCCTATCGGATTACCTATCTGGCGAGAGCCCATTCACACTTGAGCAGGAGGAACTGGATCCTGAGCGTCCTGATGCGGCCTAAGCTTCCGAATGGGGATGTTGGATTGGCAGCGTATCAACACATCATCAAAAATCGAGGGGCAGCAGGCGAGTCGGCTCCGTATCCATCGAGAAGTGTGTGTTTTGGCTCAAAGGGGCGCAAACGAGAGGCGTGGGGGCTGAGCTCGAATCCAGCCCCTCTTGTATGCATCCGCGTACCTAGGCGGATTGTTTCTGACGGGAATGCTTCGGGTGACTCCCGTGAGGACGAATCCACGTTCGCCAGCAGCTGTCTGTAGAGCAAATGGGCGGTCCGATCGGACCGCCCATGTATCTGTATCTTTATGCACAAAGTCGATCTTGTGGTCCTCCGAATTAATTCGGAGGGCTTGGATCCTGGGCGCAACGATGATGTCGCCGGGACAAACAAACCCACAATCACACGTCCAGATTCGCCACCGACAGCGCATTCTCTTGGATGAACTCGCGGCGTGGTTCGACGACGTCGCCCATGAGCTTCACGAAGAGATCGTCCGCATCCGCGGTGTCCTTGATTTTCACCTGCAGGAGCGAGCGCACGTCGCGATCGAGCGTCGTTTCCCAGAGCTGCTGGGCGGTCATTTCGCCAAGGCCCTTGTAACGCTGGAGCTGCAGGCCCTTGCGGCCGATCGCGAGGATTGCGTCGAAGAGCGAAAGCGGCCCATTGATCTGCAGCTCTTCGCTCTTGCGCACGAGAAAGGCCGGCTGGCCGTAGATCTCGCGCAGCGACTCGGCGCGCTCGTCGAGCTTCTTGGCCTCCTGGCTCGCAATCAGCGCGGCGTCGAGCGTCATGTCCTGGCGCACGCCGCGCAGCGTGCGCGAGAGTACGTAGCCGCCGTCGCGGGCTTCGCCCGTCCAGCCGCGCTCGAACTCCTCGGCGATCATGTCGAGCCGCTCGGCGATGGCGGCCGCATGCGCGGGGCCTTCGACGGGGTCCTCGGCGATTTCCGGACGCAGCGCGCCGGTCACGGAGGCATGCCCGACCACGGTGCGGTCGTAGCGCGTGTGCAGGCTCTGCAGCACCTGGCGGATCAGCCGCGCCTCCTCGATGATGCTGCGTAACTGCTCGCCCTCGAGCACGAGGCCGGAGGCGAGGCGCAAACCTGCACCCTCGATGCCCTGATCGATGAGATAATCCTCGAGCGCACGCTCGTCCTTGAGATAGATCGACTGCTTGCCGCGGGTCGCCTTATAGAGCGGTGGCTGCGCAATATAGATGTGCCCGCGCTCGATGACCTCGGGCATCTGCCGGTAGAAGAACGTCAGCAGCAGCGTGCGGATATGCGAGCCGTCGACATCGGCATCGGTCATGATGATGATGCGATGGTAACGCAGCTTGTCGATATTGAATTCCTCGCTGATGCCCGTGCCGAGCGCCGTGATCAGCGTACCGATTTCCTGGCTCGACAGCATCTTGTCGCGCCGCGCGCGCTCGACGTTCAGGATCTTGCCGCGCAAGGGCAGCACCGCCTGGAACTTGCGATCGCGCCCCTGTTTCGCGGAGCCGCCCGCTGAGTCACCCTCGACGAGGAGGATCTCGCATTTCGACGGATCGCGCTCCTGGCAATCCGCGAGCTTGCCGGGCAGCGAGGCGATATCGAGCGCACCCTTGCGCCGCGTAAGCTCGCGCGCACGCCGCGCGGCCTCGCGCGCTGCCGCGGCGGCGATCACCTTCTCGATGACCGATTTCGCTTCGCCGGGATTTTCCTCGAGCCAGATTCCGAGCGCCTCGTTCATGGCGCCCTCGACGGCAGGCCGAACTTCCGACGAGACGAGCTTGTCCTTCGTCTGCGAGGAGAATTTCGGATCCGGGACCTTCACGGAGACGATCGCGGTGAGGCCCTCGCGGATGTCGTCGCCCGAGAGCGAAACCTTCTCGCGTTTCGCGGCGCCGCTCGATTCCGTATAGGCCGTGACCTGACGCGTCAGCGCGGCCCGGAAGCCCGCAAGATGCGTGCCGCCGTCGCGTTGCCCGATGTTGTTCGTGAAGCAGAGGACGTTCTCGTAATACGAGTCGTTCCACCACAGCGCGACCTCGACGCCGATGCCGTCGCGCTCGGCATTGATGACGATCGGCTTCTTGAGCTGTGGCTGCTTCGTGCGATCGAGATAGCGCACGAAAGCCTCGATCCCACCCTCGTAGACGAGTTCCTCACGCTTGCGTTCCGCATGACGATTGTCGGTAAGGACGATGCGGACACCGGAATTCAGGAAGGCGAGCTCACGAAGGCGATGCTCGAGCGTATCGTAGTCGAACTCCACCATCGTGAAGGTCGCGGGCGAGGGCAGGAATGACACTTCGGTGCCGCGCCGGTCGTCGGCCGGGCCGACGACGGCGAGCGGCGCCACGGGAACGCCGTCACGGAACTCCATCGCGTGCTCCTGGCTGTTGCGGAAGATGCGCAGGCGCAGCCAGCTCGAGAGCGCGTTTACGACCGAGACGCCGACGCCGTGCAAGCCGCCGGACACCTTGTAGGCGTTGTTGTTGAACTTACCACCGGCGTGGAGCTGGGTCATGATGACCTCGGCGGCCGAGACCCCCTCTCCCGGGTGGATGTCGGTCGGGATGCCGCGGCCGTTATCCGTCACGGTGCAGGAGCCATCCGCATTCAGCGTGACCGTGACCTCCGTCGCGTGGCCGGCAAGAGCCTCGTCGATGGCATTGTCTACAACCTCGTAGACCATGTGGTGGAGGCCCGACCCGTCATCGGTGTCGCCGATATACATGCCGGGCCTCTTGCGCACGGCGTCGAGTCCTTTGAGGACCGTGATGGACCCGGCATCATAGGTCGCGGGATTGATGTCTCTGGCAGGCTCGGCCATGAAATAGCATTCCTTCGTGCGGCACCGGCGAAAACGGCGCACAGCGGCATCGCTCGAATGAGGGGAAAACGATGCTGATTCGTCGTCTTTTCTATTTAGTCACGATGGGCCCGAATTGCACGGCCGCGGGCCTGCAAAAACGCCGAAAAGTGCATGATTGTGAACGCTTTTTTGTAACAAGGACAGTGGCTCGGCGCGCCGTGACGGCGGCCGCTGCGTCAGCCCGTGCCGCGCCCGCCGCGCAGTGCTTCCGGCAAGGCTTCGGCAGGCCCAGAGCGGAGGCGCGAGAGGGGATCTGAACACGAGCGGCAGCACGCGGTCCGCGCCACAGGCCCGCCGCGACCTTCGCCGTTTTGCGGACCCGAGAAATTGGAAAACCGATCAGATGCGATCCGGCAGGCTCACGTGGCCCGGAGTCACGAGGCAGACATCCGCGCGGTCGTGGAGATCCGCGAAGAGAGCCGGATCGGCGCCGGTCATCCAGACCTGCCCGCCGATGCCCGCGAGGGTCTCGAACAGAGCCGTCCGGCGTCGAGGGTCGAGGTGGGCCGCCACCTCATCGAGGAGGACGAGGGGCGCCAACCCCGTCATGATCGCGACGAGCCGTGCATGGGCCAGCACGAGGCCGATCAGCAGCGCTTTCTGCTCGCCCGTCGAGGCCATCTCGGCCGGGATGTCCTTCGGGCCGTGCCGGACCAGGAGATCGGAGGCCTGTGGCCCGGCGAGCGTCCGGCCTGCGGCCCGGTCCCGCGCGCGGCCCTCCCGGAGCATCGCGCGATACTGGTCTTCCGCGTCGACGGCCGGCAGGGTTGCGACGAGCCGATCGATCTCGCCCTCGAGCGCGAGCGTTGCGAAAGGAAAGGGCGAGGCGTCGTTGCGCCCGGCGAGGATCAGTGCCGAGAGGCGATCGACGGTCTCGCGCCGGGCGGCGGCCACCGCGATCCCGAGTTCCGCGACCTCGCGCTCCAGGGCGTCGAGCCAGAGCACGTCCTCGAACCGCTCCTCCAGGACGCGGTTGCGTGAGCGCAACGCCCGTTCGAGCGCCGCCGTCCGGGCGCCGTGATCCGCATCGACCGCGAGGACCAGGCGGTCCAGAAACCGGCGGCGGTCGCCGGCCGGGCCGCGGAACAGCCCGTCGACATCGGGGGTGAGCCAGACGATCCGAAGATGCTCCGCGAAGGCCGCCGGGGAGGAGACCGGCGTACCGTCGATCCGCAGGAGGCGGGACCGCCGCCCGTCGAGGTCCGGGCGGTCGATGCCATGGCCGAGACGATGCTCCCCGAAGGCGCCCTCGAGGGTGATCGAGACCGCGAACGAGCCCGGCCCGTCGTGCCGCGCCATGTCGCCGAAATCGGCCCGACGCAGGCCGCGCCCGGGTGCGAAAAGGGACAGGGCTTCGAGCAGGTTGGTCTTGCCCGCCCCGTTCTCGCCGACCAGCGCGACGACGGGCCGATCGACCTCGAGGTCGAGCGCCGCATAGGTACGGAAATCCTGAAGGATGAGCCGCGTGACCCGGGCCGTCGCCGGGGATGAATCGAACGCCATGGACATGACCTCTGCGCGGGCCGTGCCGGGCAGGACCTGCGCGGTCACCTCATAAGCTGGCCTCGTGACCGACCGGAATGCCTCGACCGGTCAGGGCATCCGTTACGCCGCAAACGAAATTCCTGCCAGCGGGCCCTACACGCGCATCGGCATCAGGACATAGAGCGCCGGGGCTCCATCCCGGTCCTGGACCACCGTCGGCGAGCCGGGATCCGCGAGCCGGAACAAAGCCGTGTCGCCATCGAGCTGAGCCGTGATGTCGAGCAGGTAGCGGGCGTTGAAGCCGATATCGAGATTTCCGGCGTCGTAATCGACCTCGAGCTCCTCGGTCGCCGAGCCCGAATCCGGATTGTTCACGGAGAGGACCAACCGTCCCTCCGAGAGGGCGAGCTTCACCGCGCGGCCACGCTCGGAGGAGATCGTCGAGACGCGGTCGACCGCCCGCGCGAAGTCGTCCCGCTCGACGGTCAGGCGCTTGTCGTTGCCGGCGGGGATCACGCGCTGGTAATCCGGGAAGGTGCCGTCGATGAGCTTGGAGGTCAGGACGACGCCCCCGAAGGTAAGGCGGACCTTGGCGGAGGAGAGTTCGATCCCGACGCTTTCGCCGGCATCCTCCACAAGCTTGAGGATCTCGGCCACGGCCTTGCGGGGCACGATCACGCCGGGCATGCCTTCGGCTCCGGCAGGGGCCGCGGTCTCGACCCGGGCGAGGCGATGGCCGTCCGTCGCGACGGCCCGCAGGACCGTCTCGCCTTCCGACTCGATCGTGTGGAAGTAGATCCCGTTCAGGTAATAGCGGGTTTCCTCCGTCGAGATCGCGAACTGCGTCTTCTCGATGAGGCGGCGCAGATCCGTCGCTCCGAGGGAGAAGCGGTGCGGGAGATCGCCGGCCGCGAGATCGGGAAAATCGCTCTCGGGAAGCGCCTGCAGCATGAAGCGCGAGCGCCCGGACCGGATCTGCATCTGGGAGGTATCGCCGGTCGTCTCGAGCGAGACCTGCGCGCCCTCGGGCAATTTGCGGACGATGTCGTAGATCACGTGCGCCGGGACGGTCGTCGCACCCGGATCCGTGATGTCGGCCGGGATCGTCTCCGTGACCTCGATGTCGAGGTCGGTCGCCTTGAGGCGCAGGCCGTCCGGTTCGGCCCGGAGCAGCACGTTCGAGAGGATGGGAATCGTGTTGCGGCGCTCGACGACGCGGTGCACGTGCCCGAGCGACTTCAACAATGCCGCTCGCTCGACTGTGACTCTCATAGACCGACCCATGAAACTGGCTTGGCGCCCGGCCGCCGCCGGAAAGGCAGCGTCGGAGTGCGCGGGGGCGAAAGATTGGCGAAGACGGCCCTGGAAGGCAAGGCAGAACGAAAGGATTGTTGATCGCGGCCGGATCCGCCCTCGACCGGGCTCTGCGAAGCCGGCCCGGCGCGGCGGAGCGGAGGCCGCAAGCCCGATGCAGCCCCGGCATGCCCTGCCGGGAGTCGGGCTCCTATTCCTGGAGCATGCGCTTCAGGAGCTCGACCTCGTCGTTCAGCGCGTGGTCCTCGTTCAGCGCCTTTTCGATCTTGCGCACGGCGTGAAGCACGGTGGTGTGGTCGCGCCCGCCGAAGCGCCGGCCGATCTCGGGCAGCGAGCGCAGTGTCAGCACTTTCGAGAGATACATCGCGATCTGTCGGGGCCGTACGACTGCCGCCGTGCGGCGCTCCGAGAGGATATCCGAGCGGGAGACGTTGTAGCGCGAGGCGACGAGCTTCTGAATGTCCTCGATCTTGACGCGCTTCGGCTCGCGGTTCCGCACGAGGTCGCGGATCGCGGTTTCCGCCGTCTCGACAGTGATCGCCGAGCCGGTCAGCGTCGCATGGGCGAGCAGGCGATTCACGGCGCCCTCGAGATCTCGGCCATTCGCGGTGATCGCCCGCGCCACATAAGCGATGACACTCGGACTCACGTCGAAAGACGGATGCAGGGCCTTCACGGCCGCGACGCGCGTCGTGAGGATCGAGATCCGCAATTGCTCGTCGAGAGAGCCGACCTCCACCACGAGCCCGCCCGCGAGGCGCGACCGGACGCGTTCATCGAGGCTTTCGAGGTCGGCTGGCGGACGGTCGGCAGCGACCACGATCTGGCGCCCGGAATCGATCAGGGCGTTCAGGGTGTGGCCGAATTCCTGCTGGATCTGCTTGCCCTGAATGAACTGGACGTCGTCGATCACGAGGAGATCGATTCCGCGTAGGCGCTCCTTGAAGGCGAGCGATGTCTGGGCCTTCAGAGAGGCCACGAAACCGTACATGAAGCGGTCCGCGGTCAAATAGATCACGCGGCGTCCCTGGGCGCGGGCCTCGTGCCCGATCGCATGAAGCAGATGCGTCTTGCCGAGCCCGACGCCCGCATGAAGGAAGAGGGGATTGTAGAGCGCCTGCTCGCCGAGGTGGCGGGCGACGCGATCGGCGGCCGCATGGGCCAGCGCGTTCGACCGGCCGATGATGAAGCTCTCGAAGGTGAGGCGCGCGTCCAAGGGAGCGCTGCCGAAATCACCCGTATCGGGCTTCTGTTCCTCCGCGGGCGGAAGGGCGAAAGGCTTCGCTTCCACAGCAACCCCGACCGGTCCGCCCGGAGCGCGGGCCGACTCGATCGGGCGGCGCGGCGGGGCCGCGTCGCGGCCGAGCGTCGAGCGGACGCCAATGATCACACGCTCGATGCCCTCGGCCTCGCTGCGGTAGACCGTGAGGACCCGATCCACATAGTGGGACTCGATCCAGCTCTTCAGGAAGCGGGTTGGAACCGACAGGCGCGCGCAGCCATCGACGACCTCCTCGAGCTCGAGGCGCCCGAACCAGCTCGCAAAGACATCCTCACCGAGCTCGGCCCGAAGCCGCCGCTTGACGCGGCTCCAGATCTCCTGGGCAGCCGGTCCATCCGATCTCGGAGCGTCCTCGCCATCAGGCATGTGCCGGTGCTCCTCGCTGCTGCGAACCATCATGACCCCTCCACGGACCCTGCGGGTCCAAGCACGCAATCCGATCCGTTCCGCCGCAGGCATGGCTGCCCAGCGGCGGTCACGGCAGACCGCCCCCAATTCATTCGTCGTTGAGTCTAGAAAGCCTTTTGACGCAATTCTTCTGGTTGTGCGGCGCGGAGCTTAAGTCGACTTCCGATAACTTGCCGCCAGGGAGTGTCTCTTTTCTTCATATCTTGTGGTGTCAAACACTGCCCTGTCCCCATACTTGAGGCTAAATGCATCCAAAAGCTGGCGGATAACTTCACGGGTGCCCCGTTGAAGTGAACTCACCGTAGCTTGCACCTTTCCTGGGTGCAACATGATCGCTGCCGGTGGACAACGATCGGGCTCCGGCCGGGGGCTTCACGGGGTGTCCACAACTTTCCCCCGATCTCGGTAACGCGCTGACTCCCCATGTGATTCGGAGCGAGTCCGCAGGCCGTCTCATGCCATGTTGCAGTGCGAGATAGGATTCGCAAAAAAGACTCGATTCGCGGGGCTCAGGGGCGTCACAGTGATGCTTCGCGGAGCTTTGCCTGCTAAGCTATTGTGCTTTCGGCTGCTTTTTTGCGCGATCCGGAGTTGCCCGATGCGGGGTCTCACCCTCGTTTTGGGGAATCAAGTCAAGCCATCCTGTGGAAAACAATGGGCCTGCTTTGGCCTGGTTTCAGGCCTGATCGAGTGGGTTTCGCAGACGGCACAGCCAGAGGGGTCTCATAGGATCGGACCTAAAAGTGGCTTCCGCATTTGGGTCCGATGCTTCGGTCCTGAGTGGCGCATCGTCCGACGCGGAAAAGTGGACCCACATCTGCGCACAATGCGCTGGCTCCAGCCGCGGTGTTGCCGCGGATTTCCTGGACGGGATGGGCATGGCCGGATGCTGCAGCCCTGGCTGCGCCGAGCCCCATGGTGCAGCCCTTGAGTTCAGCGCTTCGAGGCGGCGCAAACAAAAAACCCGGCCAGAGGCCGGGTTCGTATTCGACGGCGATGAACGGCGCGATCAGGCGCCGATGGCCTGCACGCGATGCGCCAGGCGGGACACCTTCCGCGACGCCATGTTCTTGTGAAAGATGCCCTTCTGGGCGGCGCGCATCAGCTCCGGCTCGGCGGCGCGCAGAGCCTCGGTGGCGGCATTGCGGTCACCGGACGCGATCGCCTCCTCGACCTTGCGGATGAAGGTGCGCACGCGGCTGCGGCGCGAACGGTTGATCGCGGTGCGCTTCGCGATCTTGCGGGTCATCTTCTTGGCCGACACGGTGTTGGCCATGGCCTGTCCTCGTCTCTAGAAGTCCGACCGGACGAGCCAGCCTTCGGGGGCGGCAGTGATCGGAAGTTTGCATGGAAACCGAAGAGCCCGCGTCGGACGCGGGCTCGTGTGGGCCGGCTTATAGGCGCGCACGGCCGGAAGGTCAACGCAGAAAGGCCTTCAGGCCGCGAGAAAACCTGCAAGGGCTTTCGGATCCACGTTGCCGCCGCTGATCACGATCCCGACCCGCTTCCCGGAGCAGGGCACCGCCCCATGGAGTGCCGCTGCCGCGGAGAGGCAGCCCGTCGGCTCGACCACGATCTTCATGCGTTCCACGAAGAACCGCAGCGTCTCGACCAGCTGGGCGTCCGACACCGTCACGATGTCCGCGACCGAGGAGCGAATGATCCCGAAATTGCGCTCGCCGAGCGCAGGCGTGAGGGCGCCGTCGGCAATCGAGGTCGGAATCGGGATCCGCACGATCGCGCCGGAGCGCAGGGAGCGCTGGCCATCGTTTCCGGCCTCCGGCTCGACGCCGATCACCTTGCATTCGGGGGAGAGGGCCTTCGCGGCGAGCGCGCAGCCGGCGAGCAGCCCGCCGCCGCCGAGACAGACCAGAAGAATGTCGAGCGGACCGACCTCCTCGAACAGCTCCTTCGCGGCCGTGCCCTGGCCGGCGATCACGTCCGCATGGTCGTAGGGAGGAATGAGGGTCAGACCCCGCTCCGCCGCGAGCCGGCGGCCGATCGCCTCCCGGTCCTCCTTGTAGCGGTCATAGGTGACGACCTCGCCGCCATAGCCTTTCGTCGCAGCCATCTTCATGGCCGGGGCGTCCTGCGGCATGACGATAACCGTGGGCACTCCCTGCAGCCGGCCCGCATAGGCGATGGCCTGGGCATGGTTGCCGGACGAGAAGGTGACGACTCCGCGCCGCTTCGCTTCCGGATCGAGCTTCGCGATGGCGTTGTAGGCGCCGCGGAACTTGAAGGCGCCGCTGCGCTGCAGGCTCTCCGCCTTGAAGAAGGCCTGCGCGCCGGTCCGTGCATCGAAGGTCCGGGAGGTCAGGACCGGCGTGCGATGGGCGATCCCCGCGAGGCGCTCCGAGGCGGCGACCACGTCATCATAGGTCGGGAGCGGGACGGGCGTGGTCGCGAGAGATTCGGCCTGGGCGCCCATGGGTCACCTCCCCTTAAAGGCGGGAGGGCGCTTCTCCACGAAAGCGGCCATGCCTTCCTTCTGGTCCTCGGTCGCGAACATCGCGTGGAAGACGCGCCGCTCGAACCGGATCCCTTCCGCGAGCGTGGTCTCGAAGGCGCGGTTCACGCTCTCCTTCGTCATCATCGCGATCGGCAGCGACATCCCGGCAATCGCCTCCGCGGCGGCCATGGCTTCCTTGAGGAGATCGGCGAGCGGAACGATCCGCGCGACGAGCCCCGCGCGCTCCGCCTCGGCGGCATCCATCATGCGCCCGGTCAGGCACAGGTCCATGGCCTTCGCCTTGCCGACGGCGCGGGTGAGGCGCTGCGTGCCGCCGGATCCCGGCATGACCCCGAGCTTGATCTCGGGCTGGCCGAATTTCGCGTTGTCGGCCGCGATGATGAAGTCGCACATCATCGCGAGCTCGCAGCCGCCCCCGAGGGCGAATCCCGCGACGGCAGCGATAATCGGCTTGCGGCGCGCGCCGACCCGGTCCCACGAGGTGATGAAATCGTCGAGATAGGTCTGCGGATAGGAGAGGCTCGCCATCTCCTTGATGTCGGCCCCGGCCGCGAAGGCCTTTTCCGAACCCGTCAGGACGATGCAGCCGATGTCGGCGTCACGCTCGAACCCGTCGAGGGCGTCGTTCACTTCGCCGATCAGCGTCGAGTTGAGGGCGTTCAGCGCCTTCGGGCGGTTGAGGGTGATGAGGCCCACCCGGCCACGTGTTTCGACGAGAATCGTTTCGTATGCCATGAGCGCCTTCCTGACGTGCTGCAGCGGTCTTTCGCTGCATCGCTATTGAACGGAAGCCCTCCCGGCAAGGGGCCTCGGCCGCGGTTTACGGCGTCGATGGGTGAGGGGCATCCCCGACTTCCACCGTCACCGCGAGCGTAGCGATTCAGCCCCATGCACCTGATGGAGGCGTCGGGCTGCCCTCAGCCGCGTTGCCGGGGAAGCGGCTGGCAGGATGCGCAGAGGAACGTCGAGCGGCCCGCCTGAACGATGCGTGCGATCGTCCCCGCGCAGCCGGGCGTGGTGCAGGGTTCGCCGAGCCGGTCATAGACCCGAAACCGGTGCTGGAAATAGCCGAGGGTGCCGTCGACCTGGGCGTGATCGCGGAGCGTGGAGCCTCCGGCCTCGACGGCTTCGAGCAGCACGTCCCGAATTTCCTTCGCGAGCCGGTGGGCCGCCTCGCGGGGGCGTCCGCGGGCGGTCGCGATGCTGCTCGCTGGAGCCTCCGGGTGCAGTCCCGCCCGATGGAGCGCCTCGCAGACATAGATATTGCCGAGCCCGGCCACGAGGCGCTGGTCGAGGAGCGCTGCCTTGAGCGGAGCGCGGCGGCCGGAGAAGAGTTCCGCGAGACGCTCTCCCGACAATTCGCCGCCGAGCGGCTCGATCCCGAGGCCGGCGAAATGGCGCGAGGTCTCGATCCCGTCGGCGGGCAGGAGATCCATGAAGCCGAAGCGGCGGGCGTCGTTGTAGGTCACCCGCGCGTCGCCGGAGAGATGGAGCACCACGTGATCGTGGCTCCCGACTCCGCCATGGGCGTGATGGAACACCCCCGGGCGCAGGTCGGTTTCCGGCGTCGCGACGCTGAAGCGTCCCGACATCCCGAGATGCATCACGAGCACCTCGTCCGACGAGAGCCCGACGAGGAGGTATTTCGCGCGACGCGACAGCCCGGTGATCGTCTGTCCTTCCAGGCGCTCGACGAAGCGGTCCGGAAAAGGAAAGCGCAGATCCGGCCGACGCTGCTCGACATGCTCGAGCCGCCGCCCCACCATCACGGGGGCAAGGCCGCGGCGAACGGTTTCGACCTCAGGGAGTTCGGGCATGGATTCTCGGGTCGCGGGCTCGGCGCGTCACGAATGCAGGAAAGGGCGTCCGGGCTCACATAGCCATTGCGGAACGGTTCCGCTATGCAATCGCGGCACGAGGCGACGGGATCGATGGTCGAACGGCACAAGCACGACGCTCATTCCTCCGAGGGAACGACCCATTTCGGATTCAGGACGGTCGGGATCGGGGAGAAGCAGGGGCGCGTCAACGACGTCTTCCGGTCGGTGGCAACGCGCTACGACCTGATGAACGACCTGATGTCGGGCGGGCTGCACCGCGCCTGGAAATCCGCGCTCGTCTCGATGCTCCGTCCCCCGCGGGAGCGCGCCTTCCGGCACCTCGACGTGGCGGGCGGCACGGGTGATGTGGCGTTCCGCATCCTCGATGCCGGCGGGATGCGCACCGCCGTGATGGTGCTCGACATCAACGGCGACATGCTGCGCGTCGGCCGCGAGCGTGCCGAGGCGCGTCCGGAATTCGCCGGCCGCCTCGAATTCGTCGAGGCGAACGCGGAAACGCTTCCCTTCGAGGACCGGGCCTTCGATGGCTACACGATCGCCTTCGGGATCCGGAACGTGCCGCGCATCGATCGGGCGCTGGCCGAGGCGCATCGCGTTCTTCGCCCCGGAGGGCGCTTCCTGTGCCTCGAGTTCTCGCGGGTCGACATGCCCTTCCTTGATGCGCTCTACGAGGCCTATTCCTTCAACGTGATCCCGCGCCTCGGGCAACTCGTTACCGGTGACGCGGACTCGTACCGGTATCTCGTTGAATCGATCCGGCGCTTTCCGCCGCCGGCCGCCTTCTCGGCCATGATCGAGGACGCGGGCTTCAAGCGCGTCAGCCACCGGCTCCTGACCGGCGGCATCGTCGCGATCCACTCCGCCTGGAAGATCTGACCGGTCGTGATCGGCACCATCGTTTATCTCGCCCGCAACCTGCGCGCCGGCCTCATCCTCGCCCGGGAGGGAGCGCTCGGGCTCATCGATCCGTCGGTGCTCCCTCCCGCCGCGCGACTGGCCTGGCGGGCGGCCCGGCTGATCGAGCGACCGGGAGCCGGCCGGGGCGCGGACCGGCTGGCCGCGGCCCTGACCCGGCTCGGGCCGTCCTATGTGAAGTTCGGCCAGTTTCTGGCGACCCGCCCCGACATCGTTGGGGTCGCGGTCGCGGCGGATCTCGAGCATCTCCAGGATCGCATGGCGCCGTTCCCGCGCGAGGAGGCGGTGCGCGTCATCGAGGCGGCGTTCGGTCAGCCTGTCGACCGGTTGTTCGAGAGCTTTTCCGAACCGCTTGCCGCCGCATCCATCGCCCAGGTCCACAAGGGCCGCATCCGGACCGCGGAGGGCCCGCTCGACGTCGCGGTCAAGGTCGTGCGTCCGGGTGTCCGCGACCGCTTCGCCCGCGATCTACGCGCCATGCGCGCCGCGGCGCGGGTCATCGAGAAGGTTCTGCCCGAGGCGAGGCGCCTGCGCGCGCAGGAGGTCGTCGAGACGCTCGCGCGGTCCGTCGCCATCGAGATGGATCTCAGGCTCGAAGCGGCGGCCGTCTCGGAACTCGCGGAGAACACGAAATCCGATCCGGGCTTCCGCGTGCCGAAGCCGGAATGGGAACTCACTGACCGGGACGTCCTCACGACGACCTGGATTGACGGCATCCGGCTGAACGACGTCGAAGCCCTCGAGGCGGCCGGACACGACCGGGTGGCGCTCGCGCGCACCGTGATCCAGTCCTTCCTGCGGCAGGCCATCCGCGACGGGTTCTTCCATGCGGACATGCATCCCGGGAATCTGTTCGTCGATGCGCAAGGTCGCCTCGTCGCCGTCGATTTCGGGATCATGGGCCGTCTCGGCTACAAGGAGCGGCGGTTTCTCGCCGAAATCCTGTACGGCTTCATCCGGCGCGATTATCGCCGCGTGGCCGAGGTGCATTTTGCGGCGGGCTACGTGCCGCCGCACCACGCGGTCGCGGATTTCGCGCAGGCGATCCGGGCCATCGGTGAGCCGATCCACGATCGCCGCGCCGACGAGATCTCGATGGCGCGCGTCCTCACGCTGCTGTTCGAGGTCACCGCGCTGTTCGACATGGCGACGCGCACCGAGCTCGTCATGCTCCAGAAGACAATGGTGGTGGTCGAAGGCGTGGCACGCCACCTCGACCCGAAGCTCGACATGTGGGCAACCTCCGAGCCGGTCGTGCGCGAATGGATGGAGCGCCAGCTCGGGCCTGCGGGCCGCATCGAGAGCGCCGGCCGCGGCATCTCGACTCTCGCCGGCGTCCTCGCCGATCTCCCCGATCTCGCCCTGCGGGCCGAACGCGTGCTCGCCCAGCTCGAGACGGTGAGCGCCCATGGCGTCGCCCTCAATCCCGACAGCGTCGCCGCCATCGGTCGCGCGGAGGCGCGAGGCAACCGCTGGGGCGTGGCAGCGCTCTGGATCATCGCCTTTCTCCTCGCCATCTCGCTTCTGAGCGGTTGGTCGTGAGAGTATTCGTTCGTTCAAGCTTTACTGCAGGAGGCTCGGCGTGACGCTTTCCGGGCAGCGTGTTCTCCTCGTGATCGGCGGCGGGATCGCAGCCTACAAGTCGCTCGACCTCATCCGCCGGCTACGCGAGCGCGGCGCGCGCGTTCGCTGCATCCTCACGGCCGGGGCGCAGCAATTCGTGACGCCCCTCGCGGCCGCCAGCCTTTCGGGCGAGCACGCCCATACGGATCTGTTCGATCGGGACGACGAGGCCGATATCGGACACATCCGTCTCGCGCGGGATGCAGACGTCGTGATCGTCGCGCCGGCAACCGCGAACCTGATGGCGAAAATGGCCGGAGGACATGCGGACGATCTCGCTTCGACGGTCCTTCTCGCGACGACCCTGCCGATCCTCCTCGCGCCCGCCATGAACCCGCGCATGTGGCTGCATCCGGCGACACAGCGCAACTTGGCGGTCCTCATGGCGGACGGCGTGCGTTTCGTCGGCCCGAACGAGGGGCCGATGGCCGAAGCGGAGACGGGTCCAGGCCGCCTCGCGGAGCCGCTCGAAATCGTCGCAGCCCTCGAGCAGATGCTCGTTCCCTCAGGGCCGCTTGTCGGCCGCCATGTTCTCGTGACCTCCGGTCCGACCCACGAGCCGATCGACCCGGTGCGTTACATCGCGAACCGCTCCTCCGGGAAACAAGGGCATGCCATTGCCCGCGCGGCCGCCGAGGCCGGAGCCCGCGTCACGCTGGTCTCCGGACCCGTGACGCTTCCCGATCCGCCCGGTATCCGGACGATCCACGTCGAGACGGCCGCCGAGATGCTGGCCGCCGTCGAGGCCGCACTCCCGGCGGACCTTGCGATCTTCGCGGCAGCGGTCGCGGACTGGCGCGTTGCCGATGCGACCGACCGCAAGATCAAGAAGGAGCCTGGCCGCCTGCCGTCGCTCGCACTGGCCGAGAATCCGGACATCCTCGCGACGATCGCCCACCGGGTCAGCGACAGGCCTGGTGTCGTCGTCGGTTTCGCCGCCGAGACCAATGACGTGGTCGTCCATGCGCGGCAGAAGCTCGAGCGGAAGGGCTGCGACCTCATCGTGGCCAACGATGTTTCGACCGCCACGGGCGTCATGGGCGGCGACGATAACACCGTTCATCTCGTCAGCGCGACGGGCGTGGAGACCTGGCCGAAGCTCCGCAAGGAGGACGTCGCCCGGCGCCTCGTGGCGGAGCTGGCGCAGAGGCTCCCATGAGCCCCCGACTCGATCCCCTTATCCGCCCTGCCGGCACGGGAGGAATCGAGATAAGGCTCCGGCTTGCGTGGAGCCGCTCATGACCTTGCCTCTGCCCGTGAAACGGCTTCCCCACGCGGAGGATCTGCCTCTCCCGTCCTATGCCTCTGCGGGAGCGGCCGGCCTGGATCTCGTGGCCGCCAACCGGGCCGATGCCGTGATCGCCCTCGAGCCCATGGAACGGGCCCTCGTTCCGACCGGCCTCGTCGTCCAATTGCCGGCAGGCTACGAGGCGCAGGTGAGGCCCCGGTCCGGTCTTGCCCTGCGCCACGGCGTGACGGTGCTCAATGCGCCGGGCACGGTCGATGCGGATTATCGCGGCGAGATCATGGTTCTTCTCGTCAATCTCGGCCGCGAGACTTTCGTCGTCGAGCGAGGCATGCGAATTGCCCAGCTTGTAGTGGCTCCCGTCACAACCGTATCGCCTTTCGCTGTCGCGACGACCGACGAGACGGGCCGAGCCGGCGGCGGATTCGGTTCGACGGGACTGTCGTGAGGCTCCTGACATGATCCTGCTCTCCCGGCGCAGCCTTCTCGCCATTGCCGCCGTGGTCGACATCGCCCTGCATGCCCGTCCGCAACCGGTCTCGGCCAAGGCCATGGCTGCGCGACAGAACATTCCGCCCCGGCACCTCGAGACGGTGCTGCAGGCCCTCGTGCGCCACGGGATCCTGAAAGGCGTCCGCGGCCCGCGCGGAGGATACGAGCTCGCGCGCGAGCGGCGCCGGATCACCGCCGGAGACATCGTGCGCGCAGCCATGTCGGCGACGGGAGAAGACGGCCTGCCGGCGCTTCCCAAGTCGCATCTCGTCGATGAGGTGATCGGACCGGTAGTCAAGGCGGCGAGCGAGGCGTTCCTTGCGGAACTCGACCGGTTCACCGTGGATGACCTCTGCCATCGCGTCCAACCCGAGACTACCTCGACCCGCCACCTCGAGAGCGATTTCACAATCTAATACGTATAATAGTTTATTTATCGCCAGGAGATGATAATTAGGCTAGCGTGACAGGACAAAAAAGGAGAGTTCCATGGCCGAACCCGCCCGCAAGACCGCAGCTGCCGTCGGGCGCAAACCGCTGCGCGCCAGAATCTACAATTCGATCATCGACACGATTGGCGATACGCCGCTGGTTCGGCTCAACCGCCTCCCGCAGGAGCACGGCGTCGAGGCGGAGATCCTGCTGAAGCTCGAGTTCTTCAATCCGATCGCCAGCGTGAAGGACCGGATCGGCGTCAGCATGATCGATGCGCTGGAGGCGCAAGGAAAGATCAAGCCGGGCGGCACCCTGATCGAGCCGACATCCGGAAATACCGGCATTGCGCTTGCCTTCGTGGCTGCCGCCCGAGGCTACCGGCTCATTCTTGTCATGCCGGAGACGATGTCGATCGAGCGGCGCAAGATGCTGGCCTTCCTCGGCGCCGAGCTCGTCCTCACGCCGGGGCCGCAGGGCATGAAGGGCGCCCTCGCACGGGCGCAGGAGCTGCAGGCCGAGATTCCCGGCTCCGTCATCCCGCAGCAGTTCCAGAATCCTGCCAACCCGGAGATCCACCGGCAGACGACGGCCGAGGAGATCTGGGCTGATACCGACGGCAAGCTCGATGCCTTCGTGGCCGGAGTCGGCACGGGCGGCACGATCACCGGCGTCGGCCAGGTCCTGAAGCCGCGCTTGCCAAGCCTGCGCATCATCGCCGTCGAGCCCGAGGATTCCGCGGTTCTTTCGGGCGGGCCTCCCGGTCCGCACAAGATCCAGGGCCTCGGCGCCGGGTTCATCCCGGAGGTTCTCGACCGCAGCGTCATCGACGAGGTCATCACGGTCGGGAACCAGACCGCCTTCGACGTCTCGCGGGCGCTCGCCCGCCTCGAGGGAATTCCCGGCGGCATCTCGACGGGCGCCAATGTCGCGGCGGCGCTCGAAGTCGGAAAGCGTCCGGAGTTCCGCGGTAAGCGCATCGTGACGGTCGCGCCCTCTTTTGCGGAACGCTATATCTCGAGCGCTCTTTTCGAAGGCCTCTGAGTTCAATGCAGTGCGGTCGGCGGGCAGTCCTCCGCCGGCCGCCTCTCCGACTGGCTGCACCGGTTCGGCCATCAAGCATAGCCAGAACTCTTCGGCTCTCCCTCCGTTCTTCCTTTCGACGAGAACACCGAACCGCGGCCTTCGGCTGCGCGTGGGAGAACACAATGGCCAAGGATCAGGGACGTCGATCCCTTCGCGACCAATCCGCCGACGAGATCCGCAACGAGCAGCGCAGTGGCGCTGTCGCGCCCACAGAGCCGCGCCCCGAAGACGGGCCGGAGGCGAACGCCACGATGCGTAAGCTCTGGAGTGAGCCCGGAGGCGAAGCCTACAACATGCGCAACGCGACCATCGCAGCCGGTGGCAAGGCCGACGGGCATGGCGATCTCACGGCCGCGGAGACCCCGAAAGCGACCCGTCGACTAGAGGATGCCTCCCTTAAGCCCGAGGACCGGGATGCGACCGGGGAGGCCATTGCCCGCGCGACAGCCGTCAACGGCGACGACGAGGGGCAGAAGTGATGCCGAAGAAGAACGACAACATCGTCGGGCAAAGCGAGGGCCCGATTGTGGGCGACGGCCATCAGACGAAGGAGCAGGCCGCGATCGTGCAGCAGGAGGGCGGTGGCCTCAGCGATGCCGAGCGCAGCAAGACATGGAGCGAGGATGGATCTGGGCACATGACGCCGTCTCCGGGCGGATCATCCGGGGGACACTCGGACCAGCTCGCCGCCCGTGGACCGCGCGAGAACCGCAAGGTAGCGGGCGGCCTGTACGACACCGAAAGGCGCCATCAGGAAGATCGCTCCGGGAGAACGGATGACGCGACGGGTGGATGAGTGCCGTCCCGGATTGGAGATGCGCGATGGGATATGCAGGCTACGGCAACAACAGCGATCAGAAGCCCGACAAGGCCTCACAGGGCCGGAAGCCCGGAGAGGCAGGCACGGGCAAGGACGGAACTTTGCGACCCGACGAGCCCGCGCCTCCGAGCGCCGGCCCGCATGCGGAGCCGGACCTCGTCAATCCGGATGCCACGCCCGGTGCCGGAGCATTGCCGACGCCCGGAGCCCGGGATGGCACCGATTCGACCAGCGGCTGATCGGAGGCATCACGGCCGTCAACGGATCTTACCGGAGCCCGCCATGACACGAGACGAACACAAGAAGCCTGCCGGATCGGGCGAGTCCAAGCCCGACGAACGCGCCATCGATGCTCCGCGGCTCACCCCGCAAGGACGCGCTGCTCAGGGCGGCAAGGATGCGACCAAGCCGTTCGGCCAGGGCGCCAAGAAGGGACAGAGCGACAAGGCCGAAGGCTGACGGTGCTCTCACCGAGCATGTCTCGCTCGCCTTCCAGATGGTATGCATCTCGAGGGCGAGGGCGACGGCTTTTCAGCACCCTTTGCAGATGCCTTTGGTCGCGGCATCGCTGCGTTCCTGAGCCTTCCGCTCCCTTTCGATCTCGGCTCCCATATTACCGGCTCCCGTCTGGTCGCCGAGGGAGCCACCCGTTGCAACGCCCTGTTGGGGGCCCTCGAATTGCTGCCGGTCGTAGCTGCGTTGCCCCGTGGCGGGACCCGAGGCTGCCTCGTGCCTTCCGGCGTCGTGGTATTTTGATTAGTTCCGGGCGACTGCCCCATCGTAGAGCCGCCTGATCCGGCATCCGGCGATTCGCTGACCCGTCCGCTCGAGGCAGGGACACCACTGCCCACCGGGGACCGGGCGTGCCGGGTGTAAGGCTCGAACCGCCCGAATTCGCGCCGCCCGTCGAGGAGCCACCGGTCCCCGTGCTCGAGCCGGCTGCCGCACCAGAGCCACTCGAGGCGCCACCGCTCCCGCCGGAGCCCGCCTAGGCGCAGGCCCCCACCGTGGTTCCGGCCAGCAGAGCGGCCGCGAGAGCCAGAACCGGTAAACGATTGAAGACCATGGGCTCCTCCGGCATCCTGAGTCCAACGCGTACAAACTCTGCCGGAGGGCGCCTGTTTCAGCCTGGCCGTTAATGCCGCTGGCTTCGCGAACTCCTGGACGACCCAAGATCAATGGCAGTCTACTATTCGAAGCCGTTGCACCGGCAGACGGCCTACGAGCACTTCCCGATTTCCAGTCGAGGCCTTCCTGTTTCTGCTCGCCTCGCCACGGAGGTGTGAGCCTGCCGATGCGTCCATATCTCACTGAGATTGCAGGATTGGTTCATCGGCACCGTCAGAAAGGTGCTGGCTGCATTGGCTCGGACGAAGTGTCGAAATGCGGGCGGTCGCAGTGGTTCGACTCCAATGCGATGGCGAGCCGCAGGCAGTGATGCACAACCGACTACAGCACCCTCACCGTCATTGCGAACGCAGTGAAGCAATCCAGCGGCGCATCCGTCGACGGGTAGATTGCTTCGCCTGCGGCTCACAAGGACGAAGTGAATCCGCATCAGGCTGGATGATTTCGCCTGATGCCCGCAGCTCACAATGACGAAGTGAAGCCGTAGTCTTGTCCTGTCGTCGCACTTGCATCGATCACTATGTGCAGTGACCGACACGGAGAAAATCGTCAGGCGCTCAGCGCTTCCTTCTGCCGCTCGGCGCGCTTGCGCTCGTTCGGGTCGAGCAGGGCCTTGCGGAGCCGGATCGATTTCGGCGTCACCTCGACGAGCTCGTCGTCCTGAATCCAGGCCAGCGCCCGCTCGAGCGTCATGCGGATCGGTGGAGTGAGGCGCACAGCCTCGTCCTTCGATGTCGTCCGGATATTGGTGAGCTTCTTGCCCTTCAGGACGTTCACTTCGAGATCGTTGTCGCGGTTGTGCTCGCCGACGATCATGCCTTGATACACCTTCCAGCCCGGCTCGATCATCATCGGGCCGCGATCCTCGAGGTTCCAGAGCGCATAGGCCACCGCCTCGCCGGAGTCGTTCGAGATCAGGACGCCGTTGCGCCGCCCCGGGATCTCGCCCTTGTAGGGCTGATAGGAATGGAACAGCCGGTTCATGATCGCGGTGCCGCGCGTGTCCGTCATGAGCTCGCCCTGATAGCCGATCAGGCCGCGGGTGGGCGCATGGAACACGAGCCGCTGACGGTTGCCGCCCGACGGACGCATCTCCACCATCTCGGCGCGGCGTTCGGACATCTTCTGCACGACGACGCCCGAATGCTCCTCGTCGACGTCGATGACGACTTCTTCGATGGGTTCGAGAAGCTCGTTCGTGGTTTCGTCGTTCTTGAAGACGACCCTCGGACGCGAGACGGCGAGTTCGAATCCCTCACGACGCATCGTCTCGATCAGGATGGCGAGCTGCAACTCGCCGCGCCCCGACACGAAGAAGGAGTCCTTGTCGGCGGACTCCTCGATCTTGAGCGTCACGTTGCCTTCCGCCTCCTTGAGGAGACGGTCGCGGATCATGCGGCTCGTGACCTTGTCGCCCTCGGTGCCGGCGAGTGGCGAGTCGTTGACGATGAAGGACATCGTGACGGTCGGCGGATCGATCGGCTGCGCGGGAATCGGCGCCTCGACCTCCGGAGCACAGAACGTGTCGGCCACGGTGCCCTTCTCGAGGCCCGCGATCGCGACGATGTCGCCGGCTTCACCGAGTTCGATCGGCTGGCGCTCGATGCCCCGGAAGGCGAGGATCTTCGAGACACGGCCGGTCTCGACCGTCTTGCCGGCGCGGTCGAGCACCTTGATGGTCTGGTTTGGGCGCACGCTGCCGGCGGTAATCCGCCCCGTGATGATGCGTCCCAGAAACGGATTCGCTTCGAGGATCGTGCCGAGCATCTTGAACGGGCCATCCTCGGTGCGGGCCTGCGGCACGTGGTCGAGCACGAGATCGAATAGGGGCGCGAGCCCTTGGTCCTTCGGACCTTCGGGAGAGGCCGCCATCCAGCCGTCGCGCCCGGAACCATAGAGGATCGGGAAGTCGAGCTGCTCGTCCGTCGCATCGAGAGCGGCGAACAGATCGAACACCTCGTTGATCACCTCCGTCGCTCGCGCGTCGGGCCGATCGACCTTGTTGACGGCCACGATTGGGCGAAGCCCGATCTTCAGGGCCTTCGAGACGACGAATTTCGTCTGCGGCATCGGGCCTTCCGCGGCATCCACCAGCACGATGGCGCCATCGACCATGTTCAGGATGCGCTCTACCTCGCCTCCGAAATCCGCGTGGCCGGGGGTATCGACGATGTTGATGCGCGTGTCCTTCCAGACGACGGAGGTCGCCTTGGCGAGGATCGTGATGCCGCGCTCCTTCTCGATGTCTCCCGAGTCCATGACCCGTTCGGCCACGCGCTGGTTCTCACGGAAGGCGCCCGATTGCTGGAGAAGCTTGTCGACGAGGGTCGTCTTCCCATGGTCGACATGGGCGATGATAGCGATATTGCGCAGTTTCATGGGGCTCATAAGCAAAGCAGCCCGGTCCGCGCGGCGAGGACCAGGCAGCAGTTTCTATTGCACCGCAATATAGGACCGGTCCGCCAGCGACAAGGGGCCGGAGCAGTGGCACGCAGCCTTAGACTTGATCGGACCATCGGCTCCAAACCTCTTTCATCGTCAGACCTCCTGGGTCCTCGGGCGGAAGCGCCAGTCGGGCCGGATATTCCGGACCATCATCATCTCACCGATGTTCTCGGGTGTAATGAGCCCGACGAGCTGCTGGTTCCGGTTGAGGACGAAGAGAGCAGGGGCCTTGCTCTGGTTCAGGATCGTGAGTCCGGTCTCGAGGGGCTGCCAGTCCTGGACCGAGGGGATCTCGCGCAGCATCACGTCGAGCACCGGGGTCGTCGGAGTACCCTGTCGGAGCGCGACGATGAGGCCGTCACGCGTCAGGAGCCCGCGCGGTTGCCCGCTCCCGTCCACGACGGGAAATTCCTTCTGGGCGCTGCGCAGCATGAGGTCCACCGCGTCATCGAGGGTCGATCCCGGCGAAAGCGCCTCGATCGCGCTCACCATCACAGAGCGGACCGGGAGGCTGGACGTGCCGTCCCGGAAGGCGACGTGCTGGGATTCCGCTGAGGCCGCGAGATAGATGAACAGGCCGATGATGATCAGCATCGGGTTCAGGAACAGCCCCGCCAGAGCAAAGAGGAAAGCGGCGCCCTGGCCGATCCGCGAGGCAATGCGGGTCGCCTCGGCATAGCTCATGCGCATGGCGAGGAGCGCTCGCAGGACGCGACCCCCATCCATCGGAAAGGCCGGAATGAGGTTGAACACCACGAGCACGATATTCGCCGCGGCCACCCGTGCGGCGAGGCTTGCCGTCGGGTTATCGACCTCGGCGACGGTGTCTCCGCTGAGACTGGCGCCGAGCCCGAAGATCAGGACCGCAGCGATCACGACGTTCACGGCCGGGCCCGCCAGCGCGACGATCAGTTCTTCGCGTGGCTTATCGGGAATTCGCTCGAGGCTCGCGATTCCGCCGATCGGCCAGAGCGTGACCTCCGGGGTGCGAATGCCGTAGCGCCGAGCCGCCAGGATATGCCCGAATTCATGGGCGAGCACGCAAGCGAACAGGATGAGCATGAAAATCACACCATCCTGGGCGGCATCGCGGCCGCCGACGCGCCAGTAAGCCGCGCCGATCCAGACCAGAAAGAGGAGGAAGGTGACGTGGACGCGCACCACCGTGCTGGCGATGCGTGCAATGGGAAAGGACCAGAGCATCGGGATCTCCGCGGCCGAGGAGACGACAACCTTCCCAAGGTGGGTTGCCGCCGAGCTTTTGACGAGCCCTCCGGATCGGGGCGCAGAGCAGACCTGCGAGCGACGCGCGGTGCTGCGCGTAGGGAGCCCTCATCGGCGCCGCTCTATGTCCCGGCCATATCGATCCTCTGGCCCCCCAGGCAGGCAGGCACGGGCCATCCCGCACTCGCCGCCGGCTGCGGATGCGAAGGCTTACGTCTCGAGCCGGCGCCGCCGCTGGGCCAGGGTGCGCAGACGCAGGGCATTGAGCTTGATGAAGCCGGCCGCGTCCCGGTGATCGTAGGCGACCTTGCCTTCCTCGAAAGTGACGAGGTCCTGGTCGTAGAGCGAATAGGGACTGGTCCGCCCGATCACGTGGACGCCGCCCTTGTAGAGCTTCAGGCGGACCTCGCCGGTGACGAGGGCCTGGGAATGGTCGATCGCCGCCTGGAGCATCTCCCGCTCGGGGCTGAACCAGAAACCGTTATAGATCAGCTCCGCATAGCGCGGCATGAGCTCGTCCTTGAGATGCGCCGCGCCGCGATCGAGGGTGATCGACTCGATGGCGCGATGCGCCGGGAGCAGGATCGTGCCGCCCGGCGTCTCGTACATGCCGCGGCTCTTCATGCCGACGAAGCGGTTCTCGACGAGGTCGAGACGCCCGATCCCATTCGCACGGCCGAGCTCGTTGAGACGCGCGAGGAGCGCGGCCGGCCCGAGCTTCTGGCCATCGATCGAGACCGGATCGCCGCGCTCGAAGCCGATCGTGATGATCGTCGGCTTGTCGGGAGCATCCTCGGGGTTCACGGTGCGCGAATAGACGTAATCCGGCACTTCGACGGCCGGATCCTCCAGAACCTTGCCCTCCGAGGAGGCGTGCAGGAGGTTGGCGTCGACGGAGAACGGCGCGTCGCCGCGCTTGTCCTTGGCGATCGGGATCTGGTGCTGCTCGGCGAACTCGATCAGGCGCGTCCGGGAGGTGAGATCCCACTCCCGCCAGGGCGCGATGACCGTCACGTCGGGCTTGAGCGCGTAATAGGTGAGTTCGAACCGGACCTGGTCGTTGCCCTTGCCAGTCGCTCCGTGCGCGACGGCATCGGCGCCGACCTGCTCGGCGATCTCGATCTGCCTCTTGGCGATCAGGGGGCGCGCGATGGACGTGCCGAGAAGATAGAGGCCCTCGTATTGTGCATTGGCACGATACATCGGGAACACGTAATCCCGGACGAACTCGTCACGGAGATCCTCGATGAAGATGTTCTCGGGCTTGATCCCGAGGAGTTCCGCCTTGCGCCGCGCCGGCTCGAGCTCCTCGCCCTGGCCGAGATCCGCCGTGAAGGTCACGACCTCGCACCCGTAATGGGTCTGCAGCCACTTCAGGATGATGGAGGTGTCGAGACCGCCGGAATAGGCGAGCACGACCTTGTTCACGCGCTTCTGGGACATGACGGATCCGGGAGGTTGGGGCGTGGCCGCGACTTAGCGGGGAAGCCGCCCGCGCGCAACCGGCTGCGCCCGCGAGGGCTATCCGTGCGGCGAAGGCGACCAATAATCGGGCCTTGTTCCTGCCACGCGAAGCAGACACGCTTGCGCCATTCCCCCTGGAGATGATTGATGCCGCGGCGCCCCGTTCTCGAGTTCTGGTACGAGTTTGCCTCCACGTATTCCTATCTCGCCGCGATGAGGATCGAGGCCCTCGCGGAGGCCGCAGGCGTCGATGTGCGCTGGCGGCCCTTCCTGCTTGGGCCGGTCTTCGCGTCGCAGGGCTGGAATACCTCCCCGTTCAATCTCTTCCCGGCCAAGGGGCGCTACATGTGGCGTGACATGGAGCGCGAGGCGGCGCGTCTCGGTCTTCCCTTCTATCGGCCCGATCCGTTTCCGCAGAACACGCTCGTCGCGGCGCGCGTCGCCCTGCTCGGAACAGGGCGCGGCTTTGCTCCCGACTTCTCGCGCGGCATCTTCGAGGAGGAGTTCGGGAAGGGCCGCAGCATCAGCGAGGTGACGGTCGTCGGGGAGGTGCTGTCGCGCCTTGGCCTCGATGCGCCCGCCATCCTCAAGGAGGCGCAGGGCGACGCCAACAAGACGCGGCTGAAGGCCGTCGGCGAGGAGGCCCGCTCCCGCGGAATCTTCGGTGCGCCGACCTTTTTTACCGAGGATGGCGAAATGTTCTGGGGCAATGATCGCCTGGAACAGGCGATCGGCTGGGCTTCAGGGGAGACGCAGCTCCGCACAGCGGCGCGCTGAGTCCCTGGCCCGGTAATAGTCGCGTCGGCTCAAGCGTGTCATTTGTTGACACGGCTGGAGGCTAATGCTTGCATAGCGCCATCTGAAATGGCGTTTCAACAAATGAAACAGGCGCCGATATATAGGGAGGACCCGGACCCGGCGAGCCGCAAGGCTCAGCCGTCCGCAAATGCATTGCCAGGGACGACCACGCTCGATCTCGCGCTTCGGATCCTGGAGCATCTGGCTCAGGGATCGCAGCCGGCTTCCCTGGCGTCCCTCGCTGCTACGTTCTCTGCCTCGAAGGCAACGGTCTATCGGCATCTCCAGACGCTCGTCCGCAACGGCTTCGCGCGCCAGGATCCTGAAACCGGTCGCTATGACGTCGGGCTGAAGCTCCTCATGCTCGGCGAGGCCTCCCGCAGTCGCTTCGACGTCTCTCGGGCGGCGCGCGGCAAGCTGATGGAGTTGAGGGATGAGACCCGCCAGGCGGTGACGGTCTGCTCGCTGGTCGAAGACGAACTCGTGGTCCTGGAACTCATCCAGGGCCAGACCGTCGTCGAGTTCGGGATCAGGCCAGGAACCCGGATGGACATGCATGCCACGGCGCATGGCAGGATCTGGCTCGCATTCGGGCGTCGCGATCTGATGGATCGCATTTTCGCGCGACCGCGCCGTGCATGGACTCCCGAGACGATCATGGATCGCGCTGCGCTCGAAGCCGAAGTCGAGCGGGTGCGCACCCGGGGGTGGGCGGTTGCCCCGGGCGAACTCGTCACGGCGGTCAACGCCCTTGCCGCCCCGGTCTTCGATTATCGCGATGCGCTGGTGGGGTCGCTCGCCGTCGTCGGCTTCACGCAATTCATTCCCGCCGAGCCCGACCCGGTCATGATTGCCGCGGTCGTCGAGACAGCTCGTGCCATGTCCCGCGCGCTCGGGTGGAAAGGCTGATTCATGACCTATTCGCTTGCGATCGACATCGGGGGCACGTTCACGGACATCGTCCTGCGCCACACGGACGGCCGCCTCGTCGTCGACAAGACCCTGACGACCCACGACGATCTGCTCAACGGCTTTTTCCGTGGCGTCGACGCCGTGCTGCGCAAGGCGGGCGTGACGCCACGGGACGTCGATGGCGTCGTCGTGCACGCGACGACGGTGGTCACCAACGCCGTAATCGAGCGCAAGGGGCTTCCGACCGCGCTTCTCGTGACTGAAGGCTTCAAGGACGTGCTCGTCATCCGCAACGAGCACCGCTACGAAATGTACGATCCGCAGATCGAGTTTCCAGAGCCGCTCGTTCCGCGCGAATTGACCTTCGGGGTATCCGAACGAACGCTGGCCGACGGCACGATTCTCCGAGCCGTCGAACCAGGGGACGTGGCGCGTCTCGCCGAGGTGCTTCGTGAACGTGGCGTGCGTGCCGTTGCGATCTGTTTCCTCAATGCATTCGTGAATCCTGAGAATGAGCGTCGCGTTGCAAACGAGTTGGCCCGTCTCCTCCCGGACGTCTTCGTGTGCACGTCGTCCGATGTGGCCCCCCAGATCCGCGAATATGCCCGGGCCTCGACGACCGTCGTCAACGCCTACGCGATGCCGATCTCGCAGCCCTATCTCCGCGGACTGAGCGAGCGGCTCGCGCGCGAAGAATTCGCGAACAAGCCGCTCATCATGCTGAGCTCGGGCGGAGTCGTCGGCGCGGAGACGGCCGGTCGCAATCCCGTTCGCATGATCGAGAGTGGACCGGCAGCCGGCGCACTTGCGGCCTGTCACTATGCCGAGGTGCTCGGCCTCGATCGCCTGATGTCGTTCGATATGGGCGGGACGACCGCCAAGGCCTGTCTGATCGAGAACCGCGAGCCTTTGGTCACGGGCTTGTTCGAGGTCGATCGCCGCTACCGGTTCAAGGAGGGCAGCGGAATTCCCGTCACCGTGCCCTCGATCGACATGATCGAGATCGGCGCCGGCGGCGGCTCGATCGCTCATGTCGATTCCCTGGGGCTCCTCAAGGTGGGGCCGGAGAGTGCGGGCTCGAATCCCGGTCCGGCCTGCTACGGGCGCGGCGGGGCGGAACCGACCGTCACGGACGCCGACCTCGTACTCGGCCTGCTCGACGCCGACAACTTTCTGGGCGGCGATATGCGCCTCGACGCGCCCGCGGCCACGGCAGCAATGGCGCGCCTCTCCGACGAACTCGGACTCGGTGCCATCCCGACTGCGCGTGGCATCTTCCGGGTCGTTACCGAGGCCATGGCTTCGGCGGCCCGGACCCATGCGACGGATCGAGGCGTCGATTATCGCGGTCTTCCACTCTTTGCCTTCGGCGGAGCCGGTCCGGTCCATGCCTGCGAGGTCGCGCACCTGCTCCAGAGCACGAAGGTGATCATCCCGCCGCAATCGAGCGTGTTGTCCGCTTTCGGCACGCTGGTGACTCCCGTCCGCCTCGACCTCGTCCGCTCCGATCTCGCGAAGCTCTCCGAGATCGATTGGGAGCGCGCGACACTGCTCATCGACGAGCTCGCACGCGAGGCGTTGGCAGCGCTCGCAGAGGCTGGTTGCGGTGCGCGCGACGTGACGTTCGTGTTCGGCGCGGATCTCCGTTATGCGGGACAGCAGCATGAGGTCACGCTGAACCTCGATGCGGATCCGCGCACGCATCGTGACGCGACGCGGATCGCGGAAGCGTTCGAGGAGGCCTATCGCCAGCTCTACGGGGTAAACCCGTCCCACGTGCCGATCGAGCTCGTGACATGGCGGCTGACGGCGCGCGGTCCCGTCACACCGTTTCACAGCGCAGCCGAGCCGGCGCGGAGTGACGGTGCCCCAAAGACATGGCGCATCGTGCATGCATGGGCCGACGACATGCGCGTCCCGGTCTATGCGCGGGAGGAGCTCGGTCAGGGGCAGGTCCTCCATGGGCCTGCCATCATCGAAGAGCGTGAAACGACCACCGTGCTGCCGCCTGGATGGACCGCAACGGTCGATCGATTGGGATGCATCATCGCCACTGCAGGCGGTAAGAGCATCGAGGCTACGGATCCAGGGCAGAACCGGATCGAACGACAGAGGATGAATGCATGCGTATCGTGAGCTTTCGCGCCGCGGATCTTGATCGGCTGGGGCTGGTCGATGGTGATGAGGTGATTGACCTGCATGCGGTCGACCCCCGTCTCCCGGCCGATCTCGGCGCGATCCTGCGCGAAACCGGTGGCGACCTTTCGCATCTCGAAAGCATCGCGGCGCGCGCTCGCGCGTCCGCGCGCCGGCCTCTCGCCGGCCTCGAATACGACATCCCCGTGCGCAACCCGGGCAAGATCGTCTGCCTCGGCTTGAATTACGTCGCGCACGCCAAGGAGGGAGTCTATTCCTCCGCGCCGCTGCCGGAACATCCTTCGCTCTTCCTGCGGTCGCGAAACTCGCTCACACCGCACGAAGCGGCGATCGAACGGCCGCTCTGTTCCGACAAGCTCGATTACGAGGCCGAGCTCGTCGCCATCATCGGGAGAAAGATCAGGCATGCCACTCCGGACAACGCCCTCCAGGCGGTGGCCGGTTATGCGTGCTTCAATGACGGATCGCTGCGCGATTATCAGCGCCGCACCACGCAGTGGACGATGGGCAAGAATTTCGACCGGACCGGTGGTTTCGGTCCCTGGATGGTGACGTCCGACGCATTGCCGCCGGGCGCCACGGGGCTGCGCATCGCGTGCCGCCTTAACGGTGCGACCATGCAGTCGGATGATACATCGAACATGATCTTCTCCGTAGCCACGACGATCGTTTCGATCACTGAGGGCATGACGCTCGAACCCGGCGATCTCGTCGTGATGGGTACGCCCTCGGGCGTCGGCTATGCCCGTGCGGAGCCGGTCTTCATGAAGGATGGAGATGTCGTCGAGATCGAAATCGAGGGCATCGGAACGCTCCGCAATCCAATCCGTGACGAAATCGCAGACGAACCTACCAAGATCCGCGGTGCGTCACATGCATGAGGGCTGCAGAGCAAATTCCGAGGTGGCAACATGAAGCCGGACCGATCCGTCCTCGATGGTGTCGAGCTCGAAATCCTCTGGTCGAACCTGATCGGCATTGTCACCGAGCGAGCGAAGGCGCTGCAGCGGATCGCCTTCAGCCCGATCGTGCGCGAGGCAGGCGATCTCGCCTGCGCACTCTTCGATACCCGCGGGCGCATGGTGGCGCAGGCCAATACCGGCACGCCCGGCCACATCAATTCGCTCGCCATTGCGGGTGCACATCTGTCGCGCATATTCGCGGGCCGGATCGAGCCGGGCGACGTGTTGATTTCAAACGACCCCTGGCTGGGGGCTGGCCACTTCTTCGACATCACGGTGCTGTCCCCGATCTTCGACGAAGACAGGCTTCTGGCCTTTATCGGCTCGACGATCCACCACACCGATATTGGTGGCTACGGCATTGGTGCCGGTGCGCGGGACGTGCACGAGGAGGGACTGTGGATCCCGCCCCTGAAACTCTACGAGCGGGGCAGGCCGAGCGAGGTCCTGCATGCCATCATCCGCGCGAATGTCAGGACGCCTGACGCCGTGTTCGGCGACCTGGCCGCGCAGGTCTCGAGTGGACAGGCCGCGAGCGAACGTCTGATCGCCCTCTGCCGCGAGCATGGACTTTCCGATATCGAGGAGCTTTCGGACGAGATCATTCGCCGCTCCGAGGAGGCCACGCGGGCGGCAATCCGGCAGCTTGCGGCAGGCACCTATCACGGCGAGAGCCGCTTCGATGTTCCGGGTGGCGAGATCGTCACGCTGAAGACGGCGGTCACGGTCGATCCGCAGGCCGGCGAAATCATCGTCGATTTCGCGGGTTCCTCTCTACAGACGACGACCGGCATCAACGTCGTTCTCAATTACACGCACGCCTATACCACCTTCGCGATCCGGTCCTGCCTCAATCCGGATTTGCCGAACAACAGCGGCAGCCTGGCGCCGATCAAGGTTCGCGCACCGGAAGGCTCGATCGTGAACTGCACCTATCCTGCGCCGGTGAATGCGCGGCACGTGGTCGGTATGTATGTGCCCATGCCGATCCTCAAGGCCTTGTATCAGGTGATGCCGGAGCGGGTGCTCGCAGAGGGGTCGGGGGCCGTCTGGACGATCCAGATCCAGGGCCGCCAGGCGGACGGCAGACCCTTCACGTCCTCGATGTTCAATTATTCAGGCGGGATGGGTGCGCGGGCGACAAAGCCCGGTCCGAGCGCCACCTGCTATCCGACCGGTGTCGCCGCGGTTCCCGTCGAGATCCTCGAAGCCGTGATGCCGATCGTCTTCGACCGCAAGGAGTTGCGGCCGGATTCCGGCGGGGCCGGGCACAGCCGGGGCGGTGACGGACAAATCATCCAATTCAGGATGCGCACCAGCGACGAATGGCTTCTCAACGCCGTACCCAGCCGTCTCGACGAAGGGCCGGAGGGAATCGGCGGCGGCGCTCCTGGCGCCCCGGGCCGGTTCCTCGTCAACGGGGAACCGGTCGCATCGGCCCGCAAGCTCACCATGCAGCCCGACGACGTCGTGCTGATGGAAACGCCGGGAGGGGGCGGTTACGGTCCCCCAATCGATCAATAACAAGAACGATCAACATCCAGGAGGAACGCTCATGTCGAAAATGCAAATGTCGAAGTTGCGTCGGCTCACTCTTGCGGCGGGTTGTCTCGCGGCGGCGTTCGCCGTCTCGCCTGCTTCAGCGCAAGATACCTATCGGCTCGGCATATCGGCCGGTCTGACGGGCTATGCGGCCACAGTCGACCGCGCTTGGTCCGATGCCGTGCAGCTGGCAGCCGAAGCGGTGAACAGCCGAGGGGGCGTGCTGGGGCGCAAGCTCCAGGTGATCGTCGAGGACAACCGGTCCGAGCCGCAGGAGGCCGTTACCGTCTACCGCAAGATGATCTCGTCCGACCAGGTGAACGTGTTCACCTCGGGATGCGTGTCGGCCGGCAATTTCGCGGCCGCTGGGCTCGTCGTCCGGGCTCAGATCCCGATGGTGCTGTGCTCGATCCTGCCGCAGCAGCCGGATCACGTGAAATGGGCCTTCACGACGATCCCGCCGCCGCGCTTCGAGGTCGAGACCAGGTTGAAATATCTGCAGGACAGGACGCAGATCAAGAAGATCGGTGTCCTGCACGATCCCACGCCCTATGCCAACCTGCAGAAGCAGGCGGCCGAGAAGGCCGCTCCGCAGTTCGGACTCGAGATCGTCGGGATCGAGCAATACAAGCAGGACGATGCGGATCTCTCGGTGCAGATCAGTAAGATGCACGCAGCCGGGGCGCGGGCGATCCTGAAGATCGGTCTCGGCGGAACCACGCTCACGGCCGCGAAGAACATCAAGCAGCTCGGTCTCGACATGCTGATGCTCACGAGCCTCGAGGACATCGCGGTGTTCAGGCCTGTCGCGGAGGTACTCGGCGACAAGTTCTTCTTCGTCGCTTCTCCCTCGCAGGTCTATGATGCTCTGCCGGATAGCGCGCTCAAGAAGGAGATCACGGCTTTCCTGGGCCCCTGGCGCGCCAAGTATCAGGATCGCGACCCGAACTGGGCCGGCCGCGGCTGGGACGCCGTCATGCTCACGGTGAAGGCCGTCGAGGCCGCGAAATCCTTCGAAGGTCCTAAGGTGCGTGATGCTCTCGAGTCGATCTCAGGCTGGCAGGGAACGACGGGAATCTACAACTTCTCGCCCGAAAACCATCAGGGCATCACCGAGAACCCGCTCTTCCTCGCCCAGATCAAGGACGGCCAGGTCGTTCTCGCTCAATAATGCCGTCCGGGAGATCTCGCGATGCGCGTCTTCGAGACCGAGGCACTGGCGGCCCGCTACGGCCATGTCGAAGCACTGCGTGGCGTCAACCTCCATGTCGAGGATGGCGAACTCGTCGCCGTCCTCGGCCCGAACGGTGCCGGGAAATCGACCCTGATGCGTGCGATCATGGGCCTGATTGCCAATACCGGAACCGTGCGTCTGCAGGGAGAGCCGCTGCCGCGCCGCGATCCGGCGGCTCTCGCCGCACGCGGGGTCGTCATGGTGCCGGAAGGCCGGGGCATTTTCGGACCGATGAGCGTCGAGGACAATCTCGAACTCGGCGCTTATCTGCTCGGCCGCGGGGATCCCCTTTTCGAGGAGCGTCGAGCGCGCGTCCTCGGCCTCTTTCCGCGCCTCAAGGAGCGGCTGTCGCAGGTTGCCGGATCCCTGTCCGGCGGTGAGCAGCAGATGCTTGCCGTCGGGCGCGCCTTGATGGCCGGTCCACGCATCCTGCTGCTCGACGAACCGTCGCTCGGGCTGGCCCCGAGAGTCACGGCCGAGATCATGGAAACCCTCGGCGAACTCAACCGCCAGGGGCTCCCGATCATCCTCGTCGAACAGAAGGCGCCGCTCGCTCTCAAACTCGCAAATCGTGCCTATCTCCTGTCGCTCGGACGGATCATGGCCGAAATCAACCCACGCGAGATCACATCGCATGACGAGCTTTCGCGCTACTACTTCAGCGCGTGATCCGGCCGGCGCGCGCGACGATGCCCCGGTACAGGCATCGAGGCCGGATCGTGTCGACGGAATTCTCACGGTTCTGCCGGGGCTGATCGGCCTCGCTCTCGTCGCGTATGCCTATCTGGCCGGCGGTTACATCACATCCGTCGTCTCGTTCGGACTCGTCTATGCCCTGTTCGTCACCGGACTGAACTTGTTCATGGGCTATACCGGACAGGTCTCGTTCGGTCAGAACGCCTTTGCGGCGATCAGTGGCTATGCATCGGCGGTGCTGACGACCGCATATGGCTGGTCGGTGATCCCGGCTCTGCTCGTCGGCGTCGTCGGCGCACTCGTGGTTGCCCTCATCGTCGGCTACCCGGCATTACGGCTGCGCGGCCATTATCTCGCGATGGCGACGCTGGCGATCGGGTTGATCGCCTACGAGGTGGCGGTACAGTGGCAGTCGGTCACGCAAGGCTATATGGGGATTTCCGGAATCCCTCCGCTCGGCGCGTTCGGCTACGACATCCTCTCGGATCGCGGCAACCTCCTGTTCCTGACCTTCGTTGCCGCGCTCGGCATCGCGGCTTCGGCGCTGATCCGGCACTCACGCCTCGGCAGGGCGATGTCGGCCGTCGCCGGCAGTGAGGATGCAGCCCGGGCGCTCGGCATCGATGTCGCCCGCTACAAGCTTCTGGCCTTTCTCATTGCGGCCGCCTACGCGGCGCTGGCCGGCTCGCTTTTCGTCCATGTCGTCGGTTTCGTGAGCCCCGAGGTCTATGGGCTCCACATGGTGAATCTCGCCTTCACGATGCTCTATGTGGGCGGCATCGGCACCATCATGGGTCCGCTCATCGGGGCGGTGATCATCATGCTGCTGCCCGAGACGATCCGCAGTTTCAAGGACTACCAGGATCTCGCCTACGGCGCTGCCTTGATCCTGATCCTCATCTATGCGCCGCGCGGCCTCGCCTCGCTCGCGGATCTGTGGCGGAACCGGAAGAGGCGCACATGACCCGACACTCGAACCGAACTGCAGCGGAACCGGGCACGATTCACGAGACCCGGCTATCGGTCAGAACTCTCACCAAGCGCTTCGGTGGTCTGGTCGCCGTCGATGCCGTCACCTTCGACGTTGCGCGAGCGGGTGTGACCGCCGTCATCGGTCCCAATGGCGCCGGCAAGACCACTCTCTTCAACACGATCGCGGGCGCGTTTCCCCCGACGGATGGCCGCGTGCTGTTCGAGGGCGACGACATCACGGGTCTGCCGCCGGAAAGGGTCGCCGCGCGTGGTCTGATCCGCACCTTTCAGCTCGTGCAGCTATTCCAGAACCTGTCCGTCAAGGAGAACGTCAAGGTCGGGCGGCATCTGCATACGCGCGGCGGACTTCTGGCGGCACTGCTGCGTCCGGGCTGGGCCCGGCGCGAGGAGGCGGGCGTGGAGCAGCGGGCGCGCGAACTGCTGGCCTTCGTGGGTCTCGATCATCGCGCCGAGCTTCCGGCCTCAGTCCTGCCCTATGGCCAGCAGCGGCTGCTCGAGATTGCCCGCGCCATGGCGGCAGAGCCGAAGCTGCTGCTGCTCGACGAGCCGGCAGCCGGTCTGAATGCCGACGAGACCCGTCGCCTTGCGGAGGTCATTCGCCGGATCGCGGATGATGGAACGACCGTGCTGCTGATCGAGCATGACATGACGCTCGTGATGAACACCGCGGATTCAGTCGTGGTCCTCGATTTCGGCCGCAAGATCTCGGAGGGGACCCCGGATGCGGTTCGCGCCGATCCAGCCGTGATCGAGGCTTATCTGGGCAGCCCGGAGACGCTCCATGCGTGAGGCCGTCCGTTATACATCCCCGGTGGTGTCGGGAGACTTATCGTGACCGATCCCTCCTATATCGCGCAGATCCTGGTCAGCGGACTCGGCGTCGGCTGCGTCTACGGGCTGATCGCGATCGGCTTCTGCGTGATCTACAACGCCAGCGGCATCGTGAATTTCGCGCAGGGCGCATTCGTGATGCTCGGCGGGATCATCACGCACGTGCTCCTGCAGAGCTACGGTGTGCCGCTGGTTCTGGCAGCGTGCCTCGCTACCGCATTCGTTGCGGCGCTCGGCGTGCTGGTCGAGCGGCTGGTCGTGCGGCCACTCTGGAATCGCAATGCCAGCATGTTCGTGATGATTCTCGCGACGCTGGCCGTCCAGATCGTGATCGAGCGCGCGACCCTGATCGCGGTAGGGGATCAGCCCAAGACGCTGCCGATGTTCACGGATCTGCCGCCGCTGCGGATTCTTGGCGTGGCCATCAGCTATCAGTTCTTCTGGATCGTCGGCGCCTCGCTCCTCGTGATCCTCGCGCTCGGCGCCTTCTTTTCCCGGACCCGCGTCGGCAAGGCGATGCGGGCCTGTGCCATCAATCGTGAGGCGGCCGCCCTGCAGGGCATTCGCGTGTCGCGGATGCTTGCCCTCTCGTTCGCGCTCAGCGCCGCCCTCGGCGCGATTGCCGGGATCCTGATCACGCCGACCCAGTACATCGCCTTCAATCTCGGAGTGCCGTTCGCGATCTCGGGCTTCATCGCCGCGATCGTTGGCGGCTTCGGACGCCCGTTCGGCGCCTTCCTGGGCGGGCTCGCCCTCGGCGTGACACAGGCCGCAGCGGTGGTGGCGCTGGGCGCCGGCTACAAGAACGCCGCCGCGCTGACGGTGCTGCTCCTGTTCCTGTTCCTGCGTCCGCAGGGAATCCTGGGTGCCGCCAAATAGGCGGGAGTACGGCCAAAAGGGAGAAAGCCATGGATGTTCGGAAGATCGACTGGAACGCGATCCCCTGGAAGGAGATCCGGCCAGGAGTCGAGCAGAAGGCGTTTTCCGGAGAGGGGGCGACAGTCGCCCTTCACCGGCTTGCGCCGGGGCACGAGCCGAAGCCCCACAGCCACCCCAACGAGCAGATCGCCTATATCATCGCCGGCACGATGCGCTTCCATGTCGGTGACGAGAGCCATCTGCTCGGGCCGGGTGGGGTGCTCGTGGTGCCGCCGAACGTGGTCCATTGGGGCGAGGTGGTCGGCGACGAGCCGGTCCTCAACCTTGACGTGTTCACGCCACGCCGCCCCGAATATGCCTGACCGGTCTGCCCCGCCGAGGTGAGGCTCCTCGGCAGGCTCTCGTCCAGCCGCGCTTGCTCCGAGGCAGGCGAGGGAGTCCCTCTCAGGGACGAGGTGACGATTTCACCTTGTTTCCCTGCGGGTTTTACCCTATGTCGACACCTCTCTCCGATCGCTGGTCGCGGCTGGGGCCTTTTGGCACGCCCGTATCGGTCCTCCTTTAGACGGTGATCCGGGAGATCGTTACGTTTCCGTCCGTCGACGATGCGCCGGCCCGCTCATGAAGCGGCACGCCATGGACCAGGCCCAAGAGGGGCGTCCCTGGCAGCGATGGATGGAAGCGGCCCGTGACACGAGCCGCCGGCGCCGCCCCGAGATGGGCCATTCAGGAGAATGCATGTCAGCACAATTGCAAACGGCGCCGAGCCGCGAGGATTTCGCAGCCCTGCTCGAGGAATCCTTCCGCGAGTCGGAGATTCATGAAGGTTCCGTCGTCAAGGGAACCGTGGTCGCGATCGAGAAGGACGTCGCGGTCATCGATATCGGCGCCAAGACCGAGGGCCGCGTGGCCCTGAAGGAATTCACCGGCCCCGGACGCGACCAGACGCTCAATGTCGGCGACGAGGTCGAGGTCTATGTCGAGCGCATCGAGAACGCGCTGGGCGAGGCCGTCATTTCCCGCGACAAGGCTCGCCGCGAGGAATCGTGGGTGAAGCTCGAGAAGGCGTTCGAGAGCAACGAGCGCGTCAACGGCGTCATCTTCAACCAAGTCAAGGGCGGCTACACGGTCGACCTCGACGGCGCGGTGGCCTTCCTGCCCCGCTCGCAGGTCGATATCCGCCCGGTCCGCGACGTCACCCCGCTCATGGGCGTTCCGCAGCCGTTCCAGATCCTCAAGATGGATCGCCGGCGCGGCAACATCGTGGTCTCCCGCCGCACGGTGCTCGAGGAGAGCCGGGCCGAGCAGCGCTCCGAGCTCGTGGCGAACCTCGAGGAAGGCCAGGTCATCGACGGCGTGGTCAAGAACATCACCGAATACGGTGCGTTCGTCGACCTCGGCGGCATCGACGGGCTCCTGCACGTCACCGACATGGCATGGCGCCGCGTCAATCACCCGAGCGAGGTGGTCAATATCGGCCAGACCGTGAAGGTGAAGATCATCAAGATCAACCACGAGACGCACCGCATCTCGCTCGGCATCAAGCAGCTTCTGGCCGATCCGTGGGAGGGCATCGCCGCCCGCTATCCGGTCGGGGCGAAGCTCAAGGGTCGCGTCACGAACATCACCGATTACGGCGCGTTCGTGGAGCTCGAGCCGGGGATCGAGGGCCTCATCCACGTCTCCGAGATGTCCTGGACGAAGAAGAACGTCCATCCGGGCAAGATCGTCTCCACCTCCCAGGAGGTTGAGGTGGTCATTCTCGAGGTCGATGCGGTCAAGCGGCGGATCTCGCTCGGTCTCAAGCAGACCCTGCAGAACCCGTGGGAAGCCTTCGCCGAGAAGCACCCCGTCGGCTCGACCGTCGAGGGCGAGGTCAAGAACAAGACCGAGTTCGGCCTGTTCATCGGCCTCGAAGGCGATGTGGACGGCATGGTCCACCTCTCCGACCTCGACTGGAACCGTCCCGGCGAGCAGGTCATCGACGACTTCAAGAAGGGCGATATCGTGCGCGCCCAGGTCCTCGACGTCGACGTCGAGAAGGAGCGCATCTCGCTCGGCATCAAGCAGCTCGCGGGTGATCCCTTTGCGGAAGCCGGCGAGATCAAGCGCGGCCAGATCGTCACCTGCGAGATTCTCGAGGTGAAGGATTCCGGCCTCGAGGTGAAGATCGTCGACACCGACCTGACGACCTTCATCAAGCGCGCCGAACTCGCCCGCGATCGCGCCGACCAGCGTCCCGAGCGATTCGCGCCCGGCGAGAAGGTCGATGCCCGCGTGACGCAGTTCGACCGCAAGGCGCGCCGCGTGACCCTCTCGATCAAGGCGCTCGAGATGGCCGAGGAGAAGGAGGCGATCGCCCAGTACGGCTCGACCGACTCCGGCGCGTCGCTCGGCGACATCCTCGGTGCGGCCCTCAAGGCCCGCACCGACAAGAAGTAAGATGCCGCCCCGGGCCCATGAGCCCGGGTCGCATCCCATCGATTATCCTGGAGGCCCGCGCGTCCGTCGCGCGGGCTTTCTTGTATCCTGCGCAATCCCACCGGCATTCACGGCCGAGCCGATTGGCGGGCTGGCAGACATGAACTGCCGGACGGGTGTTCCACCCCGTGGCCTGATGCTCTAATGTCCCCCGCACGTCGTGCCCCGGGTTTTCCGCCCTTCCCATTTCGGGCGGAACTCCTAACTGCGCGGTCCGGGCCGCGGGAGCCTGCTCCGGGGTCGACCTTCTCGTACGGATTCAGATCAATGGACCCCGAAGCACTCGTCGATCGCCGCCGCCTGCGTCGCAAGATCTCGTTCTGGCGCGTGGTCGGCTTCCTGTCCCTGATCGTTGCCGTGGTGGCCCTGTCCTATGTGTTCCTTCGCGAGGAGGGCGTTCCGGTCGGCCAATCCCATATCGCGCGCGTGTCGATCGACGGGTTCATCGGGGATTCCCGGCGGCACACGGAATTGTTCCGCCGGGTCGGCGAGGCGCGTTCCGTGGCCGGCGTCGTCGTCTCCATCGACAGCCCCGGCGGGACAACGACAGGCGCCGAAGAACTCTTCCGGGGTCTGCGCCGGCTCGCGGAAAAGAAACCGATGGTTGCATTCGTCGACGGCACCGCGGCTTCGGGCGGCTACATCACGGCCCTTGCGGCCGATCGCATCGTCGCGCGCGAGACGTCGATCGTCGGCTCGATCGGCGTGATCCTGCAATACCCGCAGGTTTCCGAACTGCTCACCAAGCTCGGCGTCCAGGTCGAGGAGGTCAAGTCCAGTCCTCTGAAGGCCGAGCCGAGCGGCTTCCGGCCGACGCCCCCCGAAGCGCGTGCGGCGCTGCAGCAGGTCGTGAACGATACCTACGAGTGGTTCAAGAATCTGGTCGGCACGCGGCGTCATTTCGAGCCTGCCGAACTCGCGCGCGTGTCGGACGGGCGCGTCTTCAATGGCCGTCAGGGGCTCGAGTTGAAGCTCGTCGATGAGCTCGGAACAGAACGTGACGCCATCGCATGGCTCGAGCGCGAAAAGGGGGTGTCGCGTGATCTTCCCGTGCGTGACTGGAAGCCGCGCAGCGACAGAGATTTCTCGTTGTTCGCCTATGCTGCGCAGGGTGCGGATCTTCTGGGCTGGCGCGAGATCGGTGCGGCGTTGCGCGAAACCGGTGCCGCTCTATCTGTCCGACAGCTTGACGGGCTGTTGGCCGTCTGGCACCCTGCCTCCGAAAAATGACGTATTGACAAAGACCTAGCGACGGCCAGCCCATCATGATCAAGTCGGAACTGGTGCTCAGGATCGCTGAGCGCAACCCGCATCTTTATCAGCGTGACGTCGAGAACATCGTGAATGCGATCCTCGACACGATCGCGACTGCTCTGGCCAACGGCGACCGTGTCGAGTTGCGCGGCTTCGGCGCTTTCTCCGTCAAGAAGCGTGATGCGCGAACCGGCCGGAACCCGCGCACAGGCGAGACGGTGGCCGTCTCCGAGAAAGTGATTCCCGTGTTCAAGACCGGCAAGGAGATGCGCCTGCGCCTCAATGCGGTTCCGCCCAAGAAGGCGAAGCTCGCGGCCGGTGCTCGCTAAAAACAGGATTTCTCCATGATCCGCTTTCTCAAGGCCCTGGTCCTGCTGCCGGTCGCGATCATCGTCATCCTGCTCGCGGTGGCGAACCGCGGCCCGGTGTTGCTCTCGCTCGATCCGTTCTCTCAGGAAGTCCCGGAGATCGCCTTCGAGGTGCCTCTCTATGCGGTGATTTTCGCGTCGGTGATGGTCGGCGTCGTGATTGGTGGCATTGCAGCCTGGGTCGCGCAGCGGCCGAACCGCCAGGAGCGCCGCCGCTACCGGCGCGAGGCGAGCCTTCTTCGCCGGGAGGCGGATCGCGTCCGGACCGAATCCGCGCGGCGCCGGGAAAACCAGGAGGCGAGGAACCTTCCGGCGCTGCCCTCTGCTGCACCTCAGGCGTGAGCGGTCCGATGCGGGTCATTACGGCGTCGGAGATCGACGCCGCTCTCACCTTCGAGAGCCTTATCGAGGCCGTGAAGGAGGCGTTTCTGGGTGACGTGGTCGTTCCGGCCCGCCATCATCACGATATGGAACAGCCCGCCGGTGCCACCGCGACGCTGCTGCTGATGCCGGCCTGGACGGGGGCGACAAGCCCCGAAGGCTTCATAGGCGTGAAGGTCCTGTCCGTGTTTCCGGACAACGGCGCGCGCGGACTTCCGAGCATTCAGGGCACCTATATCCTCCTCGATGGCCGGACCGGGGTTCCGCACGCTGCCCTTGACGGCAGCCGGCTGACTGTCTGGCGCACCGCCGCAGCTTCGGCGCTGGCTGCCCGTCATCTCGCCCATCCGGAGGCGTCGCGGATGGTGATGGTCGGGGCTGGTGCTCTCGCGCCCTTTCTGATCCGTGCGCATCGAAGCCAGCGGCCCATCCGGGACGTCAAGCTCTGGAATCACAGGCCCGAACGCGCCGTCGCACTCGCTGCGCAACTCGCCGCGGAAGGGCTTCCGGTCGCCGCGACGGAGGATCTTGAAACGGCCGTTCGCGAAGCCGATCTCGTCTCCTGCGCGACCCTGTCGGGAGTTCCGATCGTCAAGGGCGCCTGGCTGAAGGAGGGCGCGCATCTCGACCTCGTGGGCGCCTTCAGCCCGCGGATGCGCGAGGCGGATGATCATGCGTTGCAGCGCAGCGAGGTCTATGTCGATACGCCTGTGGCCCTGAGCGAAGGGGGCGATGTCGCGCTCGCTCTCGCTTCGGGCGCCATCGACCGAGATCACGTGCGCGGAACACTCGTGGATCTCTGTCGTGAAGGGGGCGTGAGAAACCGTGCGCCCGGGGCGATCACGGTGTTCAAGTCCGTCGGTGCGGCTATCGAGGATCTCGCAGCGGCTCAACTCGTCTGGCGCCAAATCTCCGGCGTCGCGTAACGGCTTTCATGGACGGTTTCGTCAAGATCTGCGGCCTGTCGACGGCTGACGCCTTGAGCGCTGCGCTCGAGGCGGGCGCCGACATGGTGGGCTTCGTGCGCTTCGCGCGCAGTCCGCGGCACATCCCGCTCGACATCGGCCATGCTCTGTCCGCGGCCGCGGCAGGTCGTGCCCAGCGCGTCCTACTCATGGTCGATCCGAGCGATGCCGAACTCGACGAGGCGGTGGGCGCGATTGGGCCCGACTGGGTTCAACTGCACGGCCGGGAAAGTCCGGAGCGGGTCGCGGCAATCCGCGCGCGGGGCAGGCCGGTCCTGAAGGCGGTCGGGATCGCGGGACCGGAGGACATTGCCTGGGCCCAGACCTATCGCGCCGTTGCCGACGCCCTGCTGCTCGATGCGAAATCCCCACCCGGCGGTCTCCCAGGCGGCAACGGGCTCGCCTTCGACTGGCGCCTCCTGGCCGGGCTTGACCCCGCGATGAAGTTCATGCTGTCAGGGGGGCTCGACGCCGGGAGCGTCGGGGAAGCCATCGCGCTGACGGGCGCCCGTGCCGTGGACGTCTCGTCCGGGGTCGAGGCGCGGCCCGGGGTGAAGGATCCCGAGCGCATCAGGGCTTTCGTGAGAGCCGCCCGCGCGGCCCTTTCCGCCAACCAGACCAGGGCAGGCAGGACGTGAGCGTTCCGCAGACACCGAATTCCTTTCGCACCGGCCCGGACGAGCGCGGCCATTTCGGACTCTATGGCGGCCGGTTCGTCGCCGAAACACTCATGCCGCTCGTGCTCGAGCTCGAGAAGGCCTACGCGGAAGCCAAGGACGACCCGGCCTTCCAGGGCGAGATGGCATCCTACCTCACGCACTATGTGGGACGTCCGAGCCCGCTCTATTTCGCGGAGCGCCTGACCGAGCACCTTGGCGGCGCGAAGGTCTACTTCAAGCGCGAGGAGCTCAATCACACGGGCTCGCACAAGGTGAACAACGTCCTTGGGCAGATCCTTCTCGCGCGCCGCATGGGCAAGCGCAGGATCATCGCCGAGACGGGAGCCGGCCAGCACGGCGTCGCGACCGCGACGCTCTGCGCGCGCTTCGGCCTTGATTGCGTCGTCTACATGGGCGCGGTCGATGTCGAGCGGCAGAAGCCGAACGTGTTCCGCATGAACATGCTCGGCGCGCAGGTGGTCGCTGTTCAGTCCGGCTCGCGCACGCTGAAGGACGCGATGAACGAGGCTTTGCGCGACTGGGTCACCAATGTCGCCGATACCTTCTACTGCATCGGCACGGTTGCAGGCCCGCATCCCTATCCCGCGATGGTGCGCGATCTCCAGAGCGTGATCGGCCGCGAGACGCGCGAGCAGATGATGGAGGCCGAAGGACGCCTCCCCGACAGCCTCATCGCGGCCGTCGGCGGCGGCTCCAATGCGATCGGCCTGTTCCATCCGTTCCTCGACGACCGCAACATCGAGATCTACGGTGTCGAAGCATCCGGACACGGCCTCTCGTCCGGGCTCCATGCCGCCTCGATCACCGGCGGCCGTCCCGGCGTGCTGCACGGCAACCGCACCTATCTCCTCATGGACGATGACGGTCAGATCAAGGACGCGCATTCGATCTCGGCCGGGCTCGACTATCCGGGCATCGGGCCCGAGCATGCCTGGCTGAACGATATCGGCCGCGTGACCTATCTCTCGGCAACCGACGAAGAGGCGCTCGCCGCCTTTCAGCTCTGCAGCCGGCTCGAGGGAATCATCCCCGCACTGGAGCCGAGCCATGCGCTTGCCAAAGTCATCGAACTCGCTCCGAAGAAGCCGCGCGACCATCTCATGGTGGTGAATCTCAGCGGTCGCGGCGACAAGGACATCTTCACGGTCGCGGAGCACCTCGGAGGACAGCTGTGACTGCACGGATCGAGCGCCGCTTCGCACAATGCCGCGCCGAGGGACGAGCGGCGCTCGTGACCTACACCATGGCCGGCGATCCGGATCCGGATACCTCGCTCGCCATTCTGCAGGCATTGCCTCGTGCGGGCGCCGACATCGTCGAGTTCGGCCTGCCCTTCTCGGATCCGATGGCCGATGGTCCAACCATCCAGGCCGCGGGCCTTCGGGCCCTGAAGGCCGGTCAGAATACGATCCGCACGCTCGACCTCGTGCGTCGCTTCCGGGCTCAGGATGCGGACACGCCCGTCATCCTGATGGGGTATTTCAACCCGATCTTCATCTACGGCGTGGAGCGCTTCCTCGAAGACGCGAAACAGGCGGGCGTCGATGGTCTCATCGTCGTCGACCAGCCGCCCGAGGAGGACGAAGAGCTCTGCCTGCCCGCCCTGCGCGCCGGGCTCGCTTTCATTCGCCTCGCGACCCCGACGACGGATGACCGGCGTCTGCCGACCGTTCTCGCGAACACGGCCGGTTTCGTCTACTACGTGTCCATCACGGGCATTACCGGAGCCGCGACGCCGGATTTCGGCCAGGTGAGCACGGCGGTCGAGCGCATCAAGCGCCACACCCCGTTACCAGTGGTCGTCGGATTCGGCGTCAAGACGGGCGAGCATGCCGCCGCCATTGCTGAAGGAGCCGACGGCGTCGTTGTGGGCTCCGCGCTCGTGAACGCGGTGCGCGCCTCGCTCGACGAGGAGGGACAGGCCACCGATCGCACGGTCGAGGCCGTTGCCTCGCTCGTACGCTCGCTCGCAACGGGCGTTCGCTCGGTTCGCAAGGCGGAAGCGGCGTAACGCACCCGCCATTGCGGGCTCTGCGCGAGATCGCGGGCGAGCTCAGCACAGCTGAAAGGGTTCGAGTCACATGAACTGGATCTCGGAAGTCGTCAGGCCGCGGATCAAGACGCTGTTCAAGCGCGAGTCGCCGGACAATCTCTGGATCAAGTGCCCGGATACCGGACAGGTCGTCTTCCATAAGGATGTCGAGGCCAATCTCTGGGTCATTCCGGGCTCGAACCATCACCTGCGCCTGACCGCGACGCAGCGTCTGAAGCAGATCTTCGACGAAGGCACCTGGCTCGATGTTCCGCTCCCCGATGCGCCCGTCGATCCGCTGAAGTTCCGCGACGAGAAGCGCTACATCGATCGCCTCAAGGATGCGCGGACGAAAACCGGCCAGCAGGATGCGTTCAAGATCGGTTTCGGCCGGGTCGACGAGCTGCCGATGACGGTCGCCGTCCAGGATTTCGCCTTCATGGGCGGTTCCCTCGGCATGGCGGCCGGCGAGGCTTTCATCAAGGGCGCGGAGACGGCGCTCGACAAACGCACGCCCTATCTGCTGTTCGCGGCCTCCGGCGGGGCCCGCATGCAGGAAGGAATCCTGTCGCTCATGCAGATGCCGCGCACGACGGTAATGGTGCGACGCCTGCGCGAGGCGCGGCTGCCCTATATCGTCGTGCTGACCAATCCGACGACCGGTGGCGTCACAGCGTCCTACGCGATGCTGGGCGACGTCCATCTCGCGGAGCCCGGCGCATTGATCGGCTTCGCGGGCCCACGCGTGATCGAGCAGACCATTCGCGAGAAGCTTCCCGACGGCTTCCAGCGCGCCGAATACCTGCGCGACCACGGCATGGTCGACATGGTGGTGCATCGGCACGATCTGAAGGAAACGGTTGCACGCCTCGCGCGACTCCTCACCAAGGCTGAACCCGGCCCGGTGAGAAGCGAGCGGCCGAGCCACGAGGGTGAGCCGCTCGAGGCGGCCTGATACGCGCATGGACTCTTCCGACGCGCTCATCGCCCGATTTCTCGCGCTTCATCCGAAGACGATCGATCTTTCGCTCGGGCGCATCGAGCGCCTTCTCGACGCTCTCGGCCATCCCGAACGCCGCCTGCCGCCGACGATTCACGTCGCGGGCACGAACGGCAAGGGCTCCACCATCGCCTTCATGCGCGCCATCCTCGAAAGCGCCGGGCTCGCGGTCCACGTCTATACTTCGCCGCATCTCGTCCGCTTTCACGAGCGCATCCGTCTCGGACGCATCGATGGCGGCCGTTTCGTTGGCGAGGAGCGTCTCGTCGAGGTTCTGCGACGGTGCGAGGCTGCGAATGCCGGCGCGCCGATCACCGTCTTCGAGATCACGACGGCGGCCGCACTCGTGCTCTTCGCAGAGCATCCCGCCGATGTCCTGCTGCTCGAGGTCGGCCTCGGCGGGCGCTGCGACGCCACGAATGTCATCGCGGCGCCAGCGGCCGCGGTCGTGACGCCGATCGGGCTCGACCATGCCGAATATCTCGGCGAAACGCTCGAAGCCGTGGCGAACGAAAAGGCCGGCATCTTCAAACGGGGCTGCCCGGCCATCATCGCGCCGCAGGATTATCCCGAAGCCGAGAACGTGCTGCAATTGCGTGCCGAGCGCCTCGGTGCAAGGCCGATCCGGGTCGGCGGTCAGCATTTTCATGTGCGTGAGGAGGGTGGCCGCCTCGTCTACGAAGACGACGACGGGCTTCTCGATTTGCCGCGCCCGCGGCTCGCAGGCCGCCACCAGATCACCAATGCGGGCACGGCGATCGCCGCCTTGCGCGCCGCCGGCTACGACACCTTCGAACTGTCGGCCTACGAGAAGGGCATGCTCCGGGCCGAATGGCCGGGCCGGCTGCAGCGCCTCACCCGCGGGCGGTTGCCTGGCCTCGCGCCCGACGGCGCGGAGCTCTGGCTCGACGGTGGTCACAATCCGGACGGAGCCCGTGCTCTCGCGGCGGCGATGGCCGATCTCGGCGAGCGCAGCGACGCTCCCCTCGTGCTCGTTGCCGGAATGCTCGGTACGAAAGACGCCGAGGGCTTCTTCCGCCACTTCGTCGGGCTCGCCCGCGAGGTGATCGCGATTCCGATTCCGACCCAGATAGCCGCGCGTCCCCCCGAGGAGATTGCGGCCATCGCAGCGCGCGTCGGCCTCACGGCCTCCATTCAGCCGAGCGTTGAGGCAGCTCTGTCCTCCCTGAACGCCTATGTCTGGGACCGCCCGCCGCGCATCCTGGTCTGCGGCTCGCTCTATCTTGCGGGCGAGGTCCTGCGCTCCAACGGAACGCTGCCGGCATAGAACCGACGCCCATACGGCGTCCCGATTACCGGCTGTTGTAGCCTCCGATCACCGGGAGGACCTCGCCGGTGATGTAGCTGGAGCAGTGAGGCGAGGCCAGGAACACGTAAGCCGGTGCAATTTCCTCGGGCTGAGCGGGACGCTTCATCGGGCTGTCTGCTCCAAATTTCGACACGCCCTTGGCATCCTTGTCTGCTGGATTGAGCGGGGTCCAGACCGGTCCGGGCGCTACGGCGTTGACGCGGATGCCGCGGTCGATCAGGTGCGACGAGAGCGAGCGCGTGAAGGCGTGAATGCCGCCCTTCGTCAGCGAGTAGTCGAGAAGATCCTTGTTGCCCATAAGCCCGGTGACCGAGCCCGTGTTCACGATGGCGCTGCCCGGCTTCATGTGCGGCACTGCGGCTTGTGCCATGTGGAAGTAGCCATAGAGGTTCGTCTTCAAGGTTAGGTCGAAGTGCTCTTCCGTCAGGTCCTCGAACCGGGAGACATGGAGCTGGAAGGCCGCGTTGTTGACCAGGACATCGAGGCGGCCGAATGCCTGCACCGTGCGCTTTACCGCCTCCCGGCAGAAATCGGCTTCCGCCACATCGCCGGCAATGAGAAGACAGCGCCGTCCCTCCCGCTCCACGGCTTGCTTCGTCTCCTCCGCATCCTCATGTTCGGTGAGGTACATTGCTGCGATATCAGCACCTTCGCGCGCGAACAGCACGGCGACCGCGCGCCCGATCCCGGAATCGGCTCCCGTTACGATTGCTGCGCAATCCTGAAGCTTGCCCGAACCCTTGTAGAAGGGAGCATCGTACATAGGACGGAGATCGAGCTTGGCCTCTTGTCCCGGTTTCTCCAGGTGCTGCTCGGGAAGAGGCGGCTCCGGATAGGACCGTGCCCCGGCCTGCATCGCGCCCTTGCTGCCCTCTCCGCCGCCCGCCTGATCTGCCGCATCGACCTGCGCCTGGACCTTGCGTTGCACCTCGGCCGTGCGCTCCGCCTTGCGCGCGTACTCGTCGAGTGAATTGGGCTGAGCCATTTCGATCTCCCTTTTGAGGATTCGTGTCGAGACGCTGCCTGCCGCCTTCCGGAGCCGGGCACTGCCATCGTACGTCAACTGACAAGTCGAGATGTTGTTTCGCGCGGGATGGATCCGGCGCTTCGAGGTAATCCTCGCCAGCGTTGATCTACGACATCATGGACTCCTCTCGTCATGGCGAACTGCGGGCGAGGCGAAGCATCCGTCGACGGGTAGATTGCTTCACTGCGTTCGCAATGACGGTGAGGGCAGGAGGGCGCGAGGAGCAACACCAAGAACGGAATGACGCCGGACCCACTTCCGTCATTGCAAGCCGGAAGCGTGATGCATTGCCCATCCCATCGCACTTCCGTTATTGCGCGCCGCGGGCGTGATGCACTGCCCGTCTCATCACACTCCCGTCCTTGCGAGCCGGAGGCGAAGCAATCTACCCCTCGACGGATGCGCTCCTGGATCGCCTCACTGCGTTCGCAATGACGAGACGGATCCGGGCGACAATCTCGGCGCACTCAGCGCTCGATGCGCCTCTCCGGAATGGAATTGCGTCTCTAAATATACTTCCTGGATATGGAGCAGGCTGACGATCTCGCGCCAAGTTGCGAACTCGGCCCATTCCTTCAGCGCAGCGAGGCAGCCCGTCACATAGGGTGTGCCGACGAGTGTCCCGATGGATTACCCGCAGACGATGTCGGGCGCGATGCCGGCCTCCGCCAGCGCCTCGATGATACCGACATGCGACCACCCACGGGCCGAACCGCTCCCGAGTGCAAGGCCAATGCGGGAACGCACCATCGATGTGACTCTCTCGTTGGCGTGCAATGCCGGTACGCCCAAGCGTACTCGAGAGCAAGTCAAGACAAGAGAGGCCGCGCGGAGCGCCGTGGGCCGAGTTTACGCCATCCACCCACTGGAACGGAGCGTCAGAATTCAAGACAGATCTTGCCGAAGTGGCGGCCCGATTCCTGATGGCGAAAAGCTTCGGCGATCTCGCCGAGAGCCAAGCTGCGGTTGATTATGGGGTGAAGATTCGTCGCCTCGATGGCGCGGATCATGTCGATCTGCTCTCGCCGGCTGCCCACGATCAGGCCCTGCAGACGCGCCTGTCTCGCCATCAGCAAGGCGGTCGGCACCTCACCGCCGATTCCCGTCAGGACACCGATCAGCGCGATACGCCCACCGATGCTCACTGCACGGATCGATTGCGGCAGCGTACCGGGCCCGCCGACCTCGACGATGTGATCGGCGCCGCGCCCGTCGGTGAGGTCGCGAACCCGTGCGCCCCAATCGGGCTCGGACTTGTAGTTGATGAGGTGATCCGCGCCGAGCGCGCGCGCCCGTTCCAGCTTTTCATCGGATGAAGAGGTGATGATCACGGTCGCGCCCATCGCCTTGGCGATCTGCAACGCGAAGATGGAGACGCCGCCGGTACCGAGCGCAAGCACGGTGTCGCCCGCCTTAAGGCCGCCCTCGACCACGAGCGCCCGCCACGCGGTGAGCCCAGCCGTCGTGAGGGTCGCGGCTTCGGCGTGGCTGTAGCCCTTTGGCGCTTGGGTGAACCAGTGCGCAGGGCAGACGACGACGTCCCGCGCATATCCATCGATGCCGTCGCCGGGCGTGTTGGCAAAATTGTCGACGGGCGCCGGGCCGTCCTGCCAGAACGGGAAGAAGCAGGAAACGACGTGATCGCCCGGCTTGAATTCGACCACGTCCGCGCCGACAGCTTCGACGACTCCGGCGCCGTCCGACATCGGGATACGCCCATCGGCGACTTTCGATTTGCCGGCAACGACGAGGTAATCATGAAAGTTGAGTGAGCTGGCGTGCAGCCGAACACGGATCGCGCCCGCGCCGGGTTCACCCGGATCGTCCAGATCGACGACGGTCAGCCGGTCGAGGCCACCGGGAGCGGTAATCTTTATGGCTTTCATGGATCAGATCTTACTGTCGAGCCGAGGATGCAGAGACCACGCGTGTAGAACGGAAGGATGATTTGTCTGCAATCGCCGACCCTTGCTGCGGTCTGTCAAAACACCCTTCGAAATCGGACCCTGGCCAAGACAACGAGTGCGGATATTCCATCGTTCCAGAGTGAATCCTGACCCGGAGGCGGTATGGTTCTCGCCTGATGTCGTGTCGGGCAGCGGCCGAGAGACACGTATGCAGGGGAAGCGTCGAGACAGCCTCACCGACTGTCATTCCGTCATTCCGAGCCGCAGGCGTGATGCACTGCCCCACCCACCGCACTTCGTCACTGCGCGCCGCAGGCGTGATGCACTGCCCGTTCCGGCGCCTCACCGTCTTTGCGAGCCGCAGGCGAAGCATTCGACCCTTCGACCAATGCGCTCCTGAATTGCTCCACTTCATTCGCAATGACGGGGCGGCATGAGGATAGGGGACCACTGCCGGAAACGGAGTGGTGCCGGACCCACTGCTGTCCTTGCAGGCCAAAGGTGAACCAATCCAGGCCGGACCTGCAGGCCTGCGCCAGAGCCATGCCACTACTATCCCATCGAGTGCCAGGCACGAGGGCCTCGAAATCGGTAGGTCTCCTTCGTTCCGAGACCCCATCCTAAAGCGACACCAACGCCCTCCGGCCCATTATGCCTTTCATGCTACACTGCACGGCCGGCTGATCGGCCGGTATCGTAGAGTATGGCGAGTCACATCATGTCCATGTCGAAGACGTTTGGGGATGTTGCAGAAGCGGTCGCTCACGCCACGGGCCGGCCCTTGACCTTTGCGGTTTGCGTTCTGGTCGTGCTGGTCTGGGCCGTGAGCGGGCCGTTCTTCCATTTTTCGGATACGTGGCAACTCATCATCAACACCGGGACGACGATCGTCACGTTTCTCATGGTGTTCCTCATTCAGAACACGCAGAACCGCGATGGTGCGGCGATCCAGGCCAAGCTCGACGAAATCATTCGAGCGAGCGCAGCCCAGAACACCTATATCGGGATCGAGCATCTGACCGAGGAGGAACTCGCCGAGCTCCGTGAAAAGTGCGAAGCGCGGGCCCGAGCGGAAATGCTTGGGAAGGCCCAAAAAGCGGCAGATGAAGCTGCAGACCGGGCAGTCGGTTTAGGCTGAGAGATCATTGCCGCCGGTCAGTGCGACAGTCCTATGAGGCATAGGGCGAGGAAAGGCTCGAGCCCACGTTCTTCTTGGTTGGCGAGCTACCCTCGAGAACAAGATGGAGCGCGCCCGGATCATCATAGCAATGGCGAGAGGAGGCGCGCGGCCGAGTCCCTGAATCTCATGGTGGCACCGCGCCGGGCATATTCGTTCGGATCGAACTCGATGCAATGCGTGAGGTCCTGCGCGAAGGCATCCTCCAATTCCTTCGCAAGCCGCTCGTCGTAGAGCACTGCGTTAATCTCGTAATTGATGCTGAAGCTCCGGATGTCGATATTGGTCGAGCCGATCGAGCAGATCTGGGAGTCGATGCTGATCGTCTTGGCGTGCAGGTAGCCCTTCTCGTACATGAATACCCTGACCCCGGCATTGATGACGTCCAGGATAAAGGTGTTGCCGGCCCAGCCCGGAACCGGATCGCCCGAGGCCCGGGCGGTGAGCATGACCTTTACGTCGACACCGGACAGAGCGGCCGATCGCAGGGCCTCGGCGATGCTCGCGTCGACGATGAAATACGGCGATTGCAGGAACACGTGGTGCTGCGCCGAGACGATCATGAAGAAGTAGAGTTGCCGGATCGCCGCCCATTGCGAATCCGGTCCCGATGTCAGGATCTGGACCGGGATGTCCCCTGCGGTGGGCTCCGTCGCGACGGTCGGAAAGTAGACCGGCGAGAACAGATTCTCCCGGACGGCATTGTACCAGTCGACCATGAACACCGACTGCAAGACCGCCGCACCTTCGCCGACGATGCGCACCTGGGTGTCGCGCCAGAAATCGAATCCCTCGCCGCCGTCGAGGTGCTCCTGCCCGATATTCATGCCGCCCGTGTAGCCGATCCGGCCGTCGATGACGGTGATCTTGCGGTGGTTGCGGTAGCTGATCGTGTGCAGGCGCCACAGAGGTGAGGTTGGAGCCATCCGGATCCCCGCCGCTTCCATCTCCTTCACATAGGCTCGATCCACATGCGCCTGTGAGCCTATTGGATCGTAAAGCAGACGAACTTCGACGCCCTCTTTTGCCCTGGTGCTCAGGATTCGCTTGAGATCATTCGTAAAATCATCAAGGCCCCAGATGAAGTACTGGAGGTGAATCGAATGTCGCGCCGCCTCGACGTCCTCGATCATGCGGGCGTAGAATGCAGCGCCGTTCTGAAGAATCTCGACCGTGTTGCATCGTGTCAGAGCCGAATGCGAGTTGCGTCTCACCAGCATCATGAGCTTCCTGGCGCTGGCGCTCTCGACTTCGAGACGTGCGATCTCCGCATCCTGTCGCGAGAGGATGGGTGCCAGCAAAGGCTTGGCGTTCGCCTCGAGGTCCTGCATGAGGAGCTTGCTCTGTTTGGCGAATGCCTTCCTGCCCCTCCCGAACAGCACGTAGACGACGAGCCCCAGCCCTGGCAGGAAGATCAGGACCAGGATCCAGGCCAGAGTTGCCTGCGGACGTCTGTTCTCCGAGATCAGATAGACGGCGCCGACAAGAGCGTAGAGGGCAAGCGCCGTGCTCAGAATAGTGGCGATGTGGCTCACGAGCGCGGCTCTTCCCCGGCAAATTCTGCAGATGCGACGGCACTCTCGCCGATGAGGAGCTCGGCGCGCCCGGTATTCGGATTCGGTCTGCTGCGTGAAACTATGTCGGGAATGGCTCTGTTCCCCGGCGGCGCCACGGGATCGTGAACTGTCGGGATATTGCTCTTGCGGGCACCGCAGGGCGACCCGCCGCAGGGATGTGGCCGGCCCCCTCCCGCGGGCGCGGCCCTGTCCTATGTAAGGGCAGGGGCTGGTCGGACCGGGACCTCAGGCACGGGTCCGAGGGTCTCAGGCCAGATCCGCCCTGCACCCGTCCGAGCGGGGCGCAAGGCCGGGCTCCGGCCGACCTCCGAAGGAGCATCTGCACGATGGCGAAGTTCCCGCAGATCACCAACTGGAAGAGCACGCCCAAGACAGGCGCGGACTGGAGGAGTTCGGGCTGGAAGAGCCCGCAGTTCAACGTGTGGTACTGGGTTGCCGCGATGATCGGCATCCTGATCCTTCAGTATTTCATCGGATCAGGCCGGGTGATCGCGACGATCCCCTACAGTGAGTTCCAGGATCTGCTCCGCAACGGCAAGGTCGCGGAGATCGGGATCTCGGACCGGTTCATTCAGGGCACCCTCAAGGAGCCCCTGCCGGGCGGCCAGACCCGCTTCGCCACCACCCGCGTCGATCCCGAATTCGCCCAGGAACTGCAGCCCTATGGCGTGAAATTCACGGGTCAAGTCGAGAATACCTTCTTTCGCGACCTGCTCTCCTGGGTGCTGCCGGTCCTCTTGTTCTTCGGGATCTGGGCCTATCTCGCACGCCGCATGGCAGCCCAGGGCGGGTTCGGCGGCGGGCTGATGCAGATCGGCAAGAGCAAGGCCAAGATCTATGTCGAGTCCGACACCGGCGTGAAGTTCGACGATGTCGCCGGCGTCGACGAGGCCAAGGACGAGCTGCGCGAGGTCGTCGACTTTCTTAAGAACCCGCAGGAATACGGGCGGTTGGGCGGACGGATGCCCAAGGGCGTGCTCCTGGTCGGCCCGCCCGGCACCGGCAAGACCCTGCTCGCGAAGGCCGTCGCCGGCGAGGCCGGGGTGCCGTTCTTCTCGATTTCCGGTTCCGAATTCGTGGAGATGTTCGTCGGCGTCGGCGCAGCGCGGGTGCGCGATCTCTTTCAGCAGGCCCGCGAGAAGGCGCCGGCCATCATCTTCATCGACGAGCTCGATGCGCTCGGCCGCGCCCGCGGCATGGGACCCTATGCGGGCGGTCACGACGAGAAGGAGCAGACCCTCAACCAGCTCCTGGTCGAATTGGATGGGTTCGATTCCTCCACCGGCCTCGTTCTGCTCGCGGCCACGAACCGGCCCGAGATCCTCGATCCGGCTCTGTTGCGCGCCGGACGGTTCGACCGCCAGGTTCTGGTCGACCGGCCCGACAAGCAGGGCCGCATCCAGATCCTGAAAGTCCATGCCCAGAAGATCAAGCTCGCCCCGGATGCCGATGCCGAGAAGGTGGCGGCGCTGACGCCCGGCTTCACGGGCGCGGATCTCGCGAACCTCGTCAACGAGGCGGCCCTTCTCGCCACCCGTCGCGGGGCGGATGCCGTCACGATGGCGGACTTCAACAATGCGATCGAGCGGATCGTGGCGGGACTCGAGAAGCGCAATCGGCTGCTCAACCCGAAGGAGCGTGAGGTCGTTGCCTATCACGAGATGGGGCATGCCATCATCGGCATGACGCTGCCGGGTTCGGACGCAGTGCACAAGGTGTCGATCATCCCGCGCGGCGTCGGCGCCCTCGGCTATACGATCCAGCGCCCGACCGAGGATCGCTTTCTGATGACCCGGGAGGAGCTCGAGAACAAGATGGCGGTGCTGCTCGGCGGCAGGGCCGCGGAGCTGATAGTGTTCGGCCATTTCTCGACCGGCGCCGCGGATGACCTCGCGAAGGTCACCGACATCGCGCGCTCCATGGTGACCCGCTACGGGATGTCGGAGAGGCTCGGGAACGTGGCGCTCGAGAAGGACCAGCGTTCGTTCTTGAGCCCCAACCCGCTCATGAACGGACCCCGCGAGCACAACTACTCGGACGAGACCGCGACCGCGATCGACGACGAGGTCAGGGCCATCGTGCAGAGAGCCATGGACCGGACGCTCGCAATCCTCAATGACCGGCGCGACGTTCTCGAGCGCACGGCACGCCGGCTGCTTGAGAAGGAGACCCTCGACGAGGCGGAGCTCAAGGAGCTCGTCGGCCCGCACGCGTTGCAACCACCGACCGAATCCGAGCTCGTCCTCGAACGCAATGCCTCCCGAGGTACGCGACCTGCTGCCGAATGACGATCAGACGGTGCCACGCCGCGATCAATGCGTCATCGATCGTGCCGGAATTTCGCGTCCTGGCAGATCCGGACCGACCGGCACGATGCCCGTAGGGTTGAGAGCCTTGATCGAGTAGTAGCCGCGCTTGATGTGGTCGATGTTCACGGTGTCGCGCACGCCGGGAATGGCGAGAACCCGCTGCACGTATGCGGTGAGATTCCGGTAATCCGCAAGTCGGCGCAGATTGCACTTGAACAGGCCGTGATAGGCCGCATCGAAGCGCACGAGCGTAACGAACAGGCGGATGTCGGTTTCGGTGAGACGGTCGCCGAACAGAAACGTCCGGTCAGCCAGCCGCTCCTCCAACTCATCGAGCATGCCGAACACGTCCCAGAAGGCCTCCTCGTAAGCCTCCTGTGTCGTCGCGAAGCCTGCCCGGTATACGCCGTTGTTCAGGCGCGGATAAATTCGATCGTTGAGCGCATCGATCTCTGCCCGCAGATCCTCCGGATACAGGTCGAACATTCCGTCCGCGAGCGCACCGAAGCCTGAATTCAGCATTCGCACGATGTCGGCGGATTCGTTGTTGACGATCGTTCGGCGTTGCTTGTCCCAGAGCACCGGCACGGTGGCGCGGCCTGTGAGGGTCGGATCTACCTTCGTGTAGATCTCGTGCAGGTAAGTGGCGCCGTTGAGCGCATCCCGGTTTGCGCCGGGATAGTCGCCGAACCGCCAGCCCTTATCGGTGAGCACCGGCTCTACGACCGATACGGAGATCGTGTCCTCCAGTCCTTTCAGGGTGCGTGCGATCAGCGTACGTGATGCCCAGGGGCAGATCAGCGCGACATAGAGGTGATAGCGTCCGGCCTCAGCCTTGAAGCCGCCGTTGCCGGTCGGGCCCGGGCTGCCGTCCGGCGTGATCCAGTTTCGGAAACTCGAGGTCTGCCGGACAAATCCGCCCTTCGCGTCCTTCGCCTGGACGGGATTCCACTCCGCAGACCACTTGCCATTCACGAGCATGCTTATCTCCGGCCCCGCCTCGGCCGGGGCTCGTCAAGAATCGAGAAGCCGACTGGCGCAAACTCAAGGAAAGCGCCACGGCACAATCCCGATATGAGGTCCCCATGTCCGCGCGATAATCCGGCGGAGGCGAATAACAGGTCACACTGGGGGAGTGAGGTAACGTCCGGCGTTGCTGTCGCAAGCAGGGCGCGGCCATACTTGCTCAAAAGCAGAAGCAATGGCTCGGAAACGCCCTGTTCCTCGCACAGCCAAACAAGCAGCTGTCATAGGCTACCGCGAGACGCTGCAGGACAATCAAATCCGGTATCAGATCGCAATCTCATACCGGATTATCCGTCTATGACGAAGATGACAGTGGGTCCTCTACGACCCACTGCGAAAGAGATCACGCGACCGTCGACTGGATCCAGCGCGACAGCTCGCCCTTCGGCACCGCGCCGACCTTCTGCCCGGCCTGCTTGCCATCCTTGTAGACGATGAGGGTGGGAATCGAGCGGATCCCCAGCTGGCCGGCGATGCCCGGGTTCTCGTCGACATTGACCTTCGCGATCTTGACCTTGCCGGCCATCTCGGTGGCGATCTCTTCGAGCGCAGGGCCGATCATCCGGCAGGGACCGCACCACTCGGCCCAGAAATCCACGACCACGGGCTCTGCGGACTTCAGAACATCCTGCTCGAAGCTCGCATCGGTTACTTTCACGGTCGCCATCGCATCACCTTATGTCGCGGCAGCCTCGAGCCGCCATGATCCGGCCAAGGTAGGAACCGCATTCCACCGAATCAAGCGCGAGCCCATGTGGTTCTTGCGGGTCCGAGTTGCACCATGGCCATTCCGGCCCGTTCCACTGCAGAAAACCACGGCCAGCACGCGATGTGATGCACATCCGCGGCATCGATTCCTTCCACAAACAAATGGCGTCGCCAGCCCGGGGCGAAGCATTCAGAGGCGCGCGAGAGCCGCGTCGAGAGCCGCAGGCTCGATCTCCCTGACCAAAGGCCCTCTCGTATAGACGAGCAGCGCTCTGACGGGCTTGGCGGGATGGAGCTCCTGGAGGAGCTGCCGATACAGAGCGAGCTGGAGGACCTGTGAGTCCGGCAGCGCTTCGTCCGGATCCGGGAGTTGCCGCGTCGATTTAAAATCCGCGAGAAGCACGGCATCGGCCGCGACGGCGAGACGGTCGATCTGGCCGAGCACGGGCTGGGGGCCGGAGGCCGTCATGACGGTGCCGGTGATTGCAACCTCGGCCCGTGAGCCCGTACCGAACAGAGGTGCGAGTTCCGGATCCTCCATGACTGTCAAGACGTCGCCGAGAATCCAGGAACGCTCCCGTTCGGAGAGCCGCGGCGCCCGCGCCGCGAGATAGCGTTGTCCGACCTCCCGGCGCAGCGGGGGCTCGACGGTCGGCAGATGCTCCAGCAAAGCGTGGACGAGCGTGCCGCGCAGGCGTGCCGCCGGAGAGGCCTGCTGCGAGGTGCGGGAGCTCGAAGCCGGCCGTTGGGCTGCCTGAGACGGGCTCAGGAACGATCGCTCGCCCATCGGGCGCGAGACCGCCTCACTGAGCCAGTCCGGCGGGTCGATGTCGAGCGGCTGCAGCACCTGCTCCGCGGCCGCGCTCGCGGCCCCGAACGCCTCGTCCTCGAAGTGCAGATCCACGGGCCCATAGGGCGCTTCGGTCGGCGTTTCCGCGCCGAGCTTCTCGGCGAGTCCCCGGCGGATCATGGCGCACCAGGCTTCCTCGGGCGTGGCGCGATGGCTCGTCATGTAGGGAGCAATGACGAGGCGCTCCTTGGCGCGGGTCATCGCCACATAGAGCAGGCGGTTGTGCTCCTCGAGGCCGCGGAGCCGGTGCTGCTCGCGCGCCTCCCGGATGGCCTGCGAATCCTGTTTCGTGCTCGTGCACCAGACGGGGATGGCTTGGCCCGTTTCGGCATGCCGGGCGATCGGCAGCAAGGGATCGGAAGGCCCATCGATCTGGCAGCCATCGATCAAGACGACGATCGGCGCTTCCAGCCCCTTCGCGCCATGCACGGTCATCACGCGGACCTCGTCGCCCGTGGCGTCGAGGTCGCGCTTCACCTCGTGCTCCGCGTCGTCGAAACGGGTCAGGAAGGTCGTCAGGGACGGCGCATCGACCTGTTCCGCCTGGTGCGCCATGCACAGGAAGGCGTCGATCGCATCGCCCGCCTCGCTCCCAAGGCGGGCCACGAAGGCCCGTCGGCCGCCGCCGGGGCCGAGCAGCGTGGCATAGAAGCCGAATGGTCCATGCGCCCGGGCGAGCTCGCGCCAGGACGCAAGGGCCTGTGTCGCGCGAAGAGCCGCCTCTTCGCCGGCATCGGCATGCCGATGCAGGGCGGCCGCAAAAGATTCGGTCTCTTCGCGCGTTGCGGCAATCCGGATCAGGTCATCGTCGTCGAGGCCGACCAATGGGCTCTTCGCCGCGGCGGCGAGCGAGAGGTCGTCGTCCGGCAGGAGGGCGGCGCGGCCGACGGCCACGAGATCCTGCACGGCGATGTGCTTCCCGATGTCGAGGCGGTCCGCGCCGGCCACCGGCACGCCCGCCTGCCGGAGAGCCCGGATCACCGCCAGGAAGGCGGGGCCACGCTTCTTCACGAGGACCAAGATGTCGCCGGGCCGGGCGCGCCGGCCGAAGCGGTCGCCCTCATGGATCCAGCTCCTGACGGCACGCGCGATCCGCTGGGCGACGACGACCGGCGGTGAGGTCGGCAGGGGCTCGTCGACCGGGAGCGTCCAGGCCTCCGGGTCGTCGCGCTGCGCCGGCCGTTCGATCGGCCAGAGTTCGACGCAGCCCGGCGCCTCGACCGTGGTGTCGTGCTCGGTGCCGCGAAAGCCTTCGTCGAAGGACAGGCCGCGCAGATGTGGCTCGATCCCGAAGGTGGCGTCGACGGCGCGCAGGACGGCCCGGCAGGAGCGCCAGGACACCTGCAGGGGCACCTCCTCGAAGGTAAGTTGTGCTCCCGTGACGGCCTTGCGCCAGTAGCGCCGGCTCGCCTCGAATTCACGGGGCTCCGCGCCCTGGAAGCCGTAGATCGATTGCTTCGGATCCCCGACCGCGAAGACCGTCCGCACGCGGTCGGCCGTCGCGCCCAGTCCGGCCGTGAAATCCTCCGTGATCAGGCGGAGGATGCGCCATTGATCCGGATTCGTGTCCTGCGCCTCGTCGATCAGGATATGGTCGACGCCGCGATCGAGCTTGTAGAGGATCCAGGCGGCATCGCCGCGCGACAGCAGCGCGAGGGTGCGGGCGATCAGGTCGTCGAAATCGAGTGCCCCGAGCCTCGCCTTGCGGCGCTCGATCTCGGTGCGGATCTCGGCCGCGAGCGTGAACAAGGCGGCCGTGCGTTCGAAGGCTTCCGCGGCCCGCAGCCCGTCGTCGAGGTCGGCCAGGCGTGACTGCTCCGCAAGGAGCCGGGCCTTGAGGTCGGAATCGACTGCTTTGGTGACGAGCGTCGACTCGGCGCGAGGCTCGCCGTCCTTCTTGAAGAAGAACGATCGGTACTGCTGCAGGCGATCCTCGTCGGTCGACGCCACGGCCGCCGCGCACAAGGTTTGGCCGCGCTCGCGATCGGTCTTGTTGCGGCTTTCGAGGAGCACGCGGCCGATCGCGGTCCACTCGGCCGGGGGGAGACCTTCGGTCATCATGCGTCGCCGGACGGAGGCCGCATTCGTGCCCTCCGCGAGGCCGAGCGCCGCCCGGAGCCCTTCCAGGCTCGCCGTGATCCCCTCCTTGCCCTGGAAGAGCCAGCGCTGCCGGACGGCATTCCGCACAAGATCGTTGAGATCGCGCCCGGACGTGAGGGCGCTCACGGCGGCGTAGGATGCGGAGAGCGCTTCCGCTCCCGCCCGCCCGTCGCCGCGCCGGCTGTCGCTCGCCCGGCTCAGAACCGTCTCAAGGGCTTCCTCGAGAAGCTCGTTCGCCTGCTCGTCGTCCAGGATGGAGAAGCGCGCCGGCACATTGGCCTCGAACGGCACCATGTGGAGGATGCGTTCGCAGAATGCATGCAGCGTATCGATCTTGAGGCCGCCCGGCGTCTCGACGGCCCTGGCGAACAGGCGCCGGGCCTGACGGATCTCGTGCCGGGATGGAGGCCGGCCTTCCAGCGCTGCGAGTTCGGTTGTGAGGGCCTCCTCGGGCAGCGTGACCCAGCGGCCGAGGCGCTCGAAGATGCGGATCGCCATGTTGGCGGCGGCAGCCTTCGTGAAGGTCAGGCACAGGATCCGGCCCGGTGCGGTGCCGGCGAGCATGAGGCGCAGGACGCGGTCGGACAGGACCTTCGTCTTGCCCGATCCGGCATTGGCGGAAACCCATGCTGAGGCCGTGGGATTGGCCGCCCGCCGCTGCTCGTGGACGATCCTTGCGATGAGATCGGTGCGGGTCACGCCCGGTCTCCTCTCTCGTGGCCAATGGCCTCGTCATGGACGCGCCGCTGCGAGGCCGATTTCAAGGCTCCGGAATGCTGGCTCCTGGCGGGCGGCGGGGACAGGCCCTCCGCGCGCTTTTCCACATCCCATGCAGAGGCAGGACGGGAGCAGGTCATTCCGGCCCCTCCTCGAAACCGCCTGCGCTGGTCGCCGACCATTCGCCGACACGGGCGAGGTGATCGTAATCGGAGACCGAGCGGGCATATTGCGGGAAGGGGCGCGCGAGAAATCCCGCCTCCTGGGTCACGTAGCGGTCGATCAGGGCGACGAGGCGGCTCAGGTGCTCTTCGGAAAGATCATCGAGATTGCGCTCCTCGCCCTTCGGCGGCTTCAGCGGCGAGGGATCGAGCGGCTCTCGCGCCGCACCGAGGCGCACATATTCCAGCGCTGGGACCGTGGCTGTCTTTCCGATTCCGGAAAAACCGCCGCGGCGCAGCATGGCGGCTTGCAAGGTGAGCTGGGGACTGAAACCGGCAAAGACGACCTTGTCCGATGGCGGCTGGCCGGTCTTGAAGTTGAGGATCGTGATCTCGCCGGTGCGGGAGGTCTCGATCCGGTCGGCCCGTGCTCTCAGCGTGAAGGTGCTCCCATCCTTCAGGTTCAGCCGCAGGGCGCCGGGTGTCTGAACCGCGATCGCCGCAAGGCCCGGCCGACGCTCCGCCTCGAAATCCAGGAACGCCTCGACCGTGCGGCAGAAGCGCGGCCACCACTCGGCGTGGAGGCGAGGTGAACGCAGGCGGATCGGCGCGAAGGCGGCTTCGCTCGCCTCGATCAGGAAGGTCCGGGCGGCGTCCCGCGACGGAAGCCCCTCCGGGAAGGTTTGCACGAAACGCGCGAGCAGTTCGCGCATGACGAATCCGCGCTGTGCCGTGCCCGGCGGAGCGGCAACCCGGTCGAGAGGATCGAGCTTCAGGATGTGCCGCGCGAAGATCGCGTAGGGATCCCTGACCAGGGTCTCGATCTCGTTGACGCTCAAGGAACGCGGGATCAGCGCGGGTGGCGGCTTCGGAGCGGGCCGCGGGCAGGGGGGAGCCGGGTTCGGGCGCTCGAGCCAGCGCGCATAGCCGAGCCAGCGGTTCCCGGCATCGGTCATCCGCGTCCAGGCCTCGTCGCCTGTGAAGGCCCGCAGCCGCTGCAGGAAACGCGACGGGACCATGGGCGAGCCGTTGCGCTTCTTGGCCCGTGTCACGACGACGTCATTCCCGCCGATCGCCTGCACGAAATCATGCGCCGACTGGCCGATCCGCCGTTCGGGAGGTGAGAGCCCGATCTGCGCGCGCATCGGGCGGTTCAGGAAGGCATCGGTCTGGGTGCGAGGCGGCCAGACGCCCTCGTCGAGCCCTCCCAGCACGACACGGTCGAAGCTCAGGAGCCGGGCCTCGAGCGGGCCGAGGATCTGGACCTGTTGTTGTCCATTCGTGGCGGAGGGCACGACGCGCTCCGCCGCGAGCGTCGCGAAGAAATCCTTGTAGTCGGCGACCTGTCCGCTGAAGCCGTGGCTGCCGCCGTCCGCGAGATCGTCGAACAGCGTCATGAGCGCCTCGAGCGATTCGTTGTCCTGCGGCTCAAGGCCTTCGCAGAGCTTCTCCACGACGGATTGGTGCTCGGCCGCCAGCGCGATCAGGTCGACCTCTCCCGTCACGTCCAGGGACGCAAAGGCCGTGCCCAACCGCTCGACGAGTTCGGCCGCGAGATCCCAATCCTCTTCGGAAAGGCGGCCCTGCGGGCGCGGCACACGGCCGGTCTCGGCGCGCCGTCCGGCGACCGCTTCCCGCAAACCCGAGAGACCACGACCTGGCGCCGGGCCGCGAAGGACGCCGAGCTCGAGAGCGGCCGCGGCACGGTCGAGAACATCCCGTGGCCATCCAAGCCGGACAAGCGGATGGGCCAGGAGCGCAAGCAGGCGGACGGGGTGGAAGTCGAGGGCTGCGGCTTCGGCCGCGAGGCGGGCAAGACGGCCGGCCGGCGTCTCCGAAAGGGGCGTCCCCGCTGAATCCTCTGCGACGATGCCCCAGCGCTGCAGCTCGGCTGCGGTGCGCATCGCCAGGGAGCGGTCCGGAGTGATCAGCGCCGCCCGGCGGCCCGGGACGAGCACGGCCTCGCGCAGTGCGATGGCCGCCGCGAGAGCCTCCTCGCGCTCGTCGGCGGCCTTGACGATCGCAATCTTTCCGGTTCCCTCGAAGGCGAGCTCGATCCGCAGGCGAGGGTCGAACTCCGCCCATAGCTCCGTCGTCTCTGCTGGGCGGAGGGCCTCGCTCAGAACCTTGCCGCGCGCGATGGCTCGCGCACTGGGGCGCCCGAGAACGTCGATGCCGTTACGCTCGATCCGCAGATACTCGATGAGAAGGCGTCGCATCATGGCCTGGGGATGCGAATGGGCCGGCTCCCGGCCATCGGCTCCGGCGATCAGCTCCCAGCTGTCCGGGTCGAGATTGAGGTCGAGGCCGGGGAGCACGACGGCGCCGTTCGGGAGACGTGCGATCGCGGCGAGCAGCGCGGCGGTGGCCGGGACCGAACCCGTCGAGCCGGCCGCGATGACCGGAGCGGTCGGACGGTCGCGAAGCAGGCGCCTGGCTTCGGCGGAAATCAGGGTATTGCGCCGGATCGTCGGATCGCTGGCCTTCCGCTCTGCGAGAAAAGCCGGCCAGGCCTCGTGCGCGATCCGCACGAAGGCGAGCGTGATCTCGAAATAACGGGAGAACTCGCTGTCGACCGCATCTCCGATGCGGCTCCAGTCGACCTCCTCCGTCGCGAAGGCGTCCATCAGGGCTTCGAGATCCGCAGCGAGGCTCACGGCATCGGCCGGCGATGACGGCACCATGAAGGGCACGCCCTCGTCGAAACGCAAAAGCTCGCTATCGACCGTCGCGGACCATTGACGCACGAGACGCGCCAGGATGAGTCGTCGCGCGAGCGCAGGGATCGGCGGCGCCAGGAGCTCGGCTCCTTCGAATGGGGATGTCGCCGCGGCCACTTCGAGGGCCGCATCGTCGGCCTCACCCAGAGGCACGATGCGGGGCAGAAGCCGCGCCGCGCCGCCTCCCGCATTGGCCAGGATTTCCGTGAGGGCGCGCGCGGCGCGCCGGGTGGGAAGAAAGATCGTGGCTTCTGCCAGATCCGCCGGGCTCTGCGGAAATCCGTCGATGATCCGCCCGGCGAGCAGCTCCTCCGCAAGAGTCGGCAGGAAGGCACAGCCGACGGGAATCGAGAAAGCCCGCGGGCGCGCCGGAATCATCGGGCCGAAGCGCTCCGGGGGCGCTTCAACGGACGCTCGTGGCAAGCCGCGCCTCGGCGGCTGCAATGGCTCCGGGATCGCCGACATGGAGCCACTCCCCGTCGAGCCTGAGGCCGAACAGTTTTCCCGATTCGATGGCGCGATCGAACAGCAGATTGAGCGAGAAGGGGCCGTCCGGCGTATCGGCGAAGAGCTCCGGCTTCAGGATCGCGACGCCGGCATAGACGAAGGGCGTCACCTCCCGCTCGCTGCGTCGGCGCAGACGGCCACTCGCATCCATGGTGAAATCGCCGGCCCCATCATAGCCGACGCTCGTCGCCGTCGCGGCCAGGAGCAACTGGATGCCCATGCGCTCCGGGTCCCACGTGCCGATGAACCGCTCGAGATTCGCGTGCGGCCCCTCGATCCAGAGCGAGTCCGAATTCAGGAGCAGAAAGGGATCGGGACCGAGCTTCGGCAAGGCGCGCTTGACGCCGCCGCCGGTTTCCAGAAGCACATCCCGCTCGTCCGAAATGACGATCTCCGGCCTGCTGCGTCGCGCCAGATGCGCCTCGATGAGATCCGCAAGGTAATGCACGTTCACGACGACACGATCGATTCCGGCACCGGCGATCCGGTCGAGCGCACGGTCGAGCAACGCGCGACCGCCCACTTCGACCAGGGGTTTCGGCAATGTCGTCGTGATCGGGCGCATGCGCTTGCCCAGGCCAGCGGCGAGCAGCATGGCGGTGCGGATCGGGCGCGATGGGGCGTGACTCACGAACAGCTCGCAGTTTCATGCGAGACGCTCCGCTTGCGCGGACCGTCCTTCGTTTCTTCTTGTCGGTGTGTTCCCGCGACGAGGCAGAACGGCCTCATCGGGGAGATGGGTTCAGGAGCCGTGGAAAAGATGCGGCAGATGGTTCTCATACCAGACTTTGATTCGTGACAAGCCGGGATGCGCGAGGTCACGCAGGAGATATTCCTCGATCCGGGGAAGATGCCTGAGATATTGCGGCTTCCCGTCCCGGCGGTCGAGGCGCGCGAAGATGCCGAGGATCTTCGTGGCGCGTTGTGCACCGAGAATTGCATAGGCCCGTGCGAAATCGCCGACGTCGAAATCGGGATGACTGCGCCGCCGCTCCTGCACATAGGCGCTGACGAGCTTGAGCTCGAGATCTGCCGGAACGGTCACTCTCGCATCTTGCAGAAGTGACACCACGTCATAGGCCGGATGCCCGAGAGCGGCATCCTGGAAATCGATGACGCCGACGCGCTCGATGCCATCCCGATCGGCCAGCCAGAGCAGATTCGGGGAGTGGAAATCCCGGAGCGACCAGGTCGTCGGTCCGGACACGATCTCGATGAGAACATCCGACCAGAGGTTCACGAATTCGGCACGCACCGAGCCGGCCAGCTGATGTCCGATCAGGTGAGGGACATACCATTCCGTCAGGAGCTCCACTTCGATCAGGAGCGCCTCGAGATCGTAAGGCGGCAGGACGTGATCGCGTCCCTCGGTGACCGGAAGGACCTGGGGCAGCGGGCTGCCATGGAGGTGAACGAGAAGCCGCGCCGCCTCGAGATAGCGCTCCGGAATCGGGCCGTTCTGATCCACGACCGGCTCGTTGCCGAAATCTTCGAGAAGGAGAAGACCGGCTTCGAGTTCCTCGCCGAGAATTCTCGGCGCGCTGATTCCGACGGCCCGGAGGCCGCGATCCACCGCCACGAAGGCGTGCACCGATTCGGCGAGTTTCGCGATTGCGCTATAGGGCTTGCCTCTCCGCACGGGCGGTCCGTCCGCCCTTGGCGGCGAGATCATCAGGATCGCCGTCTTGCCATCCGGCCTGACGAGCCGCTCATAGGCGCGCGTCGATGCATCGCCCTGGACAGGCAGCCGCGTCGCGCCATCCCAGCCCGTGCGCTGAACGAGTTCGTGGAACGCCCTGAGGCGCATCAGCCGCGGCACGAAGGATCCGCTGCCGGTGATCACCGCATGGCGGGCTCCCGAACGGGGATCGAGATCCAGCCGGATGTCGAGCCGGTCCGGGGCAAGCGCGTCGCTCGCGCGTTCCGGCCATTCGACGAGCGTGATGGCGCGTTCCGTGAGATCGTCCCATCCGAGTTCGACGAGCTCTCCAGCGCCGGAGATCCGGTAGAAATCGGCGTGGACCACCGGCCCTACGGCGGACTCGTAGACTTGAAGGAGCGTGAAGGTCGGGCTCGGGACCTCGAGGCTGCCATCTCCGGTGATGCGCCGGACGAGAGCTCGCGCGAGTTCCGTCTTTCCTGCGCCGAGCTCACCCGACAGGCCGACGAGGTCACCGGGCGCGAGCTCCTCGGAGAGAAGGCGGGCCAGCCGGTGCGTGGCGGCAAGGTCCGGGAGATCGTAGGACCAGACGGAAGCGGGTGGATCGTCATCCTGCGCCCCGATCAGCGCTCCATGAGCCATGCGTTGGTTGCTCCTTGGTTCCGGGTATCCCCGATCTGTTTCAGGCTTCGCACGAGGCCGGGTCGGCCGGCGGTCTTCGTCTTAAGATCGTCCCGGATGGCAGGATCAAGGCTGCACGCGCAATTCCGCTGCGAGCGGCAAGACGGGCCCCGCGTCCTGCAGGAGCAGGATCCGGCAGGTGTTCATTCAGCGGCCAGGGCCGGGGTGGGCTCGACCTGCCGGCCCTGAACCGGGAAGTAGCAGGTGATCCGCGTCCCGAGGCCAGGCTGAGAATCGAGCTCGACGTGCCCGCCGTGCAGCTCCACGAAGGAGCGCACGATCGAGAGACCGAGGCCGACGCCGCGATGGCGCGTGCCGAGCGTATTGCTCTCGAATCGTTCGAAGACCTTCGCCTTGAGTTCGGGCGGGATTCCGCAGCCCTCGTCGCTGACCTCGAGAACGACTTCGCCGCCGAGCTTGCGCGCCACGACGTGGATCTTCTGACCCGGATAGGAAAAGCCGATCGCGTTCGAGAGGAGATTGAAGAGGATCTGCCGTACGCGCTTTCCGTCGGCAACGAACGAGCCGATATCCGCCGGCGCATCGATGACGACCTCGAGGGAGGCTTCCGCGAGACGATCCTCGAGGCCGCGCATCGCGGCTTCGATCGTCGCGTGAATGTCGACGTTCTCGGGAACGAGCTCGAGCGAGCCGGTATCAATGGATGCGAGATCGAGGATGTCGCTGATGATCGCGAGCAGCGCCCCCGAGGATCGCATGATGTGGCCGGCATATTCGCGCTGGCGCGGGTTCAGGGAGCCTACGGTCTCGTCGCCGAGAAGTTGCGTAAAGCCGATGATGTTGGTGAGTGGCGAGCGCAATTCGTAGGAGACGTGATGGACGAAGTCCTCACGCAGGCGGGCTGCTCGTTCGAGCGCCTCGTTGCGCTCGGTGAGGGCGCGTTCCGCGTTCACGGTGGCCGTCACGTCGCTGAAGGTCAGCAGCGTCGCTCCATCGGGCAGCGGCTGCGCCGTGCAGACAATGGCGGAACCGTCGCGGCGATCGATCCTGCACGTCATGCCGAGACGCGTATCCTGAAGGCCGGCAACGGCGCCACGGATATCGATCCACGCTTCGTCCTGCGGGGCGAGCGATTTGCAGATCCGGATGACGGCTTCGATGTGCGGATGCTCGCCAGCCTTGTCGGCCGGGATCTTCCACATCTCGAGGAAGGCGCGGTTCGTGAGCTTGAGCCTTCCGTCCGATCCGAACACCGCGACACCTTCCTGCAGCGTGTCGAGCGTTTCGGCTTGGGCGTGGCCGAGCGCATTGAACTGCGACTCGAGAAGCATGCGCTCGCTGACGTCGTCGAACAGATAGGTGACGCCGCCTTTCGGATTTGGATTCGTCACGACGCGAATGACGCGCCGGTCCGGCAGGTGCCACCACACCTCCCGCGGCTCGACGGCATGATAAGCTTGCAGGATGTCGGCCTTCCAGGCGCGGAAATCGACCTGCTCGGGCAGCTTGCGTGCCGCCCGCAGGCGATCGAGAACTTCTCCGTCGGTCGGCTGCTGCGCGAGGAACGGGATATCGAGTCCGAACAGCCGCTGATAGGCGGCGTTATGGAAGACGAGGCGCTGCGCGCCGTCGAAGATCGCGACCGCCGTCGACAATTGATCGAGAGTCCGGACGTGAGCGGCCATCTGACGTTGCAGGTCGGCGCGCACGGATTCGAGTTCCGACACGTCGACAGCGATTCCGGCGCTGCCCGATGCGGTGGGTCGCTCCGTGACGTCGAGAACGCGGCGCTGTCCAGCAACCACGGCGACGACACGGCCGTCGAAGGCGTGCTTCTCCACTCTCTGGCGGGTGACTTCATCTCGCGTCGTGCGGTCGAGCAGCTCGAGATGCCGTTGTGCTGCATCCTCGATGCTCGCGGCTTCGACGGCGCGAAGATATGCCCGGTTCGCCCAGGTGAGATGATCGCGGGGATCGCGCAGCCATAGTGGATGGTTGACGGAGTCGAGCAGAGTCGTGAGCGCGCGAAGATCCGACCGCACTGCGGACAGATCGTTCTGCGCCCGCAGGAGCGCGGCGCGATCTCCCGTCACGTCGCGGAGACGCAGGATCGCCCGTCCCCCGATCGTGCGGCCTTCGACGTCGACAAATCCCTGCGATGTCGTCCTGACGGTGAGGCGGAAGCTTTCGCCGCGGGCCCGAAGCGATTCGGTTGCGCCTTCCACGGCCGCCGCATCCGTCGGTGAGAGCCAGGATCCAAACGCCAGCACGCGCTTTACGGTCGCACCGTCGCCGGCAATGGTCGGATCGCCCTCGAAGCGGGCGGAGTCGTCGCGGCCGTTCCAGCTTACGAGGAGCTGACGCTCCGACCCCATCAGGAGAGCCGCGCGGTCTTCTGCTCCACGCAACTCCTCGAGTTCTGCGCACAGGGCTCTTTCCCGCGCCGCCGCACGGCGTCGCTCACGCAGCGACATGAAGGCCGTCACGGTCGATGCCGCGACGAGGCCTGCGAAGACCGCAATATAGGTCGTGCTGTGGAGGTCGAGAGCCGGAATGAAGGCCGCCTCGGCCCCGTCGGGAACGACTCCTGCCGCGAGAGCAGGGGAGGCGAGAGTCGGCAGGAGGCCTGTTGCAATCCGGCGGCGCATATGTCGGCCGCTTCGCCCGCTGGGGCTCTCGGCGCCTGATCGCCTCCTTCGGCCCAACATGCTTCGTCACCCCTCCGCCTTCAGCCGCCAAGGCCGAATCCAGGCGGCCCCGCGATGCGGGTGGCCCGGACGATCCCTTGTGAACGCTTGACCCTCGGTGCCCTCATGGAGTCGACGGACCCTGTCCCGGCACACGATTCGCCATTCACTGTAGACCGCCCTCGACTCCGCCAGGAAGAGGATTAAGCGAAGTTTAAAGTCCCCCGGGAAAACCTGTGGACAATCTTGTCGCGGGTCTTGCCTGATCCGTCCGGGTGCCCTTGCGCCGCGCTCCGGGGCGGGCGGTTCATACAGGAATCGAAAAGCCCGGCGCGATGCGCCGGGCTCGATCGAGTGGTTTGGAGAGGATGCTGATCAGTAGCGGTAATGATCCGGCTTGAACGGGCCGGTCGGGCTCACGCCGATATAGGCCGCCTGGTCTTCGCGCAGCTTCGTGAGCTTCACGCCGATCTTCTCGAGATGCAGCATCGCGACCTTTTCATCGAGGTGCTTGGGTAGCGTGTAGACCTTGCGCTCGTAGCGGCCGGGATTGGTCCAGAGCTCGATCTGCGCAAGCGTCTGGTTTGTGAACGAGGCCGACATCACGAACGAGGGGTGCCCCATCGCGTTGCCGAGATTCACGAGCCGCCCTTCCGATAGAAGGATGATGCGGTTGCCGTTGGGGAACTCGATCTCATCCACCTGCGGCTTGATGTTCTGCCACTTGTAGTTGCGCAGTGCGGAGACCTGAATCTCGTTGTCGAAGTGCCCGATGTTGCACACGATCGCGCGGTCTTTCATGGCGCGCATGTGTTCGATCGTGATCACGTCCTTGTTGCCGGTCGCGGTGACGAAGATGTCGGCGCGCGGCGCAGCGTCGTCCATCGTCGTGACCTCGTAGCCCTCCATGGCGGCCTGCAAGGCGCAGATCGGATCGACTTCCGACACGAGAACTCGGCAACCGGCCTGACGCAGGCTGGCCGCGGAGCCTTTGCCGACGTCGCCGAAGCCCGCGACCATCGCGACCTTGCCGGCCATCATGACGTCGGTGCCGCGACGAATCCCGTCGACGAGCGATTCGCGGCATCCATAGAGGTTGTCGAATTTCGACTTCGTGACCGAGTCGTTGACGTTGATCGCCGGGAAGAGAAGCTTGCCTTCCTTCTCCATGATGTAGAGCCGGTGCACGCCCGTCGTCGTCTCCTCCGAGACGCCGCGGATGCTGCGGGCGAGTTCGCCGAACCAGCCCTTCGGCTTCTCGGACAGGAGCCGGCGGATGAGAGCGAAGAGGACCTCCTCCTCTTCCGAGCCCGGCTTGTCGAGAAAAGCGGTGTCGCCGCTTTCGGCGCGAACCCCGAGATGCACGAGCAGCGTCGCATCGCCGCCGTCGTCGAGAATCATGTTCGGAACACCGCCGTCATGCCAATCGAACAGGCGCGCGGTGAAGTCCCAGTATTCCTTGAGCGATTCGCCCTTGTAGGCAAAGACCGGGATGCCTCGGGCCGCGATCGCCGCCGCCGCATGGTCCTGCGTCGAATAGATGTTGCACGAGACCCAGCGGATGTCGGCGCCGAGAGCCGCCAGGGTCTCGATCAGCACCGCCGTCTGGATCGTCATGTGCAGGGAGCCGGCGATCCGTGCGCCCTTGAGGGGCTGCTTCGGGCCGTATTCCTCGCGCACCGCCATGAGGCCCGGCATCTCCGTTTCGGCGATGGAGATTTCCTTTCGTCCCCAGTCGGCGAGGCCCAGATCGCGGACCACGTAGTCTTTCGTCTCGACGAATTTGGGGGCTGCCTGGCTCATGCTGTTCCTCGCGATCTCCATTCGGGCCGCTCTTAGCAGAGTAAAGAGCTCGAAGCAATCAAGACATAAAGATGTCTTTATATGTCTTCCGAGGAGATGTCGGCCGCCTGACCTGCGCCACCTGGAGGCGGCGAGGCACGATCTGTGGAGAGAGTGCTTCCCTGCCAGCGACGCCTCGCAGGTCCGATCAGGAAACGGTCTGCCTACTCGTCCTCGCCGAATCGCTCGGACAGCAATTGCTCGACGGCAGCGAGGCATGCGGCGGCATCGGGCCCCTCGGCTGAGATCGTGAGGGAGGTGCCCTGAGCTGCGCCGAGCGTCAGCAGGCCCATGATCGAGCGGCCGCCGACCGTTTCACTGCCGCGGGTGACGGTCACTTCGGCATCGAACCGATCGACCGTCTGGACGAACTTTGCGGAAGCGCGGGCGTGCAGGCCCTTCTTGTTGATGATCGTGAGCTGACGAACGAGGGTGTCGCTCTGGGCGCTGGGCGGCTCGGGCAAAGGACGACTACTTGCCGGAGAGGACGCGGGAGGCGACGTTGATGTATTTGCGCCCGGCCTCCTGTGCGTGGAGAACGGCATCCCCGAGGCATTCCTCGTCGCGCACGCTCGCGAGCTTGATCAACATCGGCAGATTGATGCCGGCGACCACCTCGACCGATCCGCCGTTCATGCAGGACAGAGCGAGATTCGACGGCGTGCCACCGAACATATCGGTCAGCACGACGACACCTTGGCCGGAATTGACCCGACAGACCGCATCCATGATGTCCTTGCGGCGCGTCTCCATATCGTCGTCGGGGCCGATTGTGATCGTCTCGACCTGCTCCTGCGGGCCCACCACGTGTTCGAGCGCTGCTCTGAACTCCGTTGCCAGTTGCCCGTGCGTGACGAGCACCATACCAATCATAACGTCTACTGGTCCCAACGCTCCTAGGAGCGGAGCCGCTATCTTGTGTAGCGCGAAGCTTAGTGCAAGGGAGTTGCGACGAATTGTTCGGGGGATAGAATCGAACCTTTTCCGGTTTTGCTCAAGTCCCTCAGAAGGAGGATGAGTGCGGCCGTTCCAGGACCGGTGACGAGGCGCGGCAGGGTTACGCCGCACAGCTCGACCGTATCGCTGCCGGCCGGTGGCCAGCGCGGCAATGCAGGATCGAGATCGACGACGAGGCGTACGACAGCGCTCTCCTCGTGCGGAACTGCCACGATGCCGAATCCGAAGATCTCCATGCGGCCGGCAATACTGTCGGGAGCAGAGGCGACGAGCCGACCGTTACGGTTCGCAAGGCTCACGCAATCGTCCGCGACGAGGCGCGCGAAAGTGCCGAGGGATTGTGCACTCGCAATGATCTCTCGCGCGAGGCTCGTTTTCCCGCTTCCGCTTCTGCCCCGGACGAGAAGTCCGGCTTCGCCGAATACGAGGCAGGTGGCGTGCACGCGCCCTGCCTGTGCCGTCGTAGCCTCCTCAGCCATGGGCGGACAGGGCCGGAAGCCGCATCACGAAGCGCGCGCCGGCCCGGGTCGGCTCGCCCGTTTCGTCGGGAGGACCCGCGCGGTTCTCGGCACGGATCGTGCCGCGATGGGCTTCCACGATCTGACGGGAGATCGACAGCCCGAGGCCTGAATTCTGGCCGAAGCCCTGCTCCGGGCGGTCCGTGTAGAAGCGCTCGAAGATCCGGTCGAGCGCATGGGGCTCGATTCCGGGGCCGTCATCGTCGACCATCACCTCGACCCACTTGCGGCGGCGACGCAATGTCACCCGGACGGTTCCATCCGGCGGCGAGAACGAACGGGCATTGTCCAGGAGATTGTTGATCACCTGGCCGAGACGGCTGTCGTGCCCGAGTACGAGAAAGGCGTCGCGACCAGCCGGCCGCTCGATCGAGAGTTCGATTGGGGCCTCGCCGTTGCGCCGGCGCTCGTTGGCGACCGAAATCACCGCCTCAAGGAGCTTCACGAGATCGACGGGTTCGGCGTCGGTGCGCGCGAGTTCTGCATCGAGGCGTGAGGCGTCGGAAATGTCCGAGATCAGCCGGTCGAGGCGCCGTACGTCGTGCTGGATGACCGACATGAGGCGCTCCTTCGACTCCTTCGTGCGGGCGAGCGGCAGGGTCTCGACCGCGCTCCGAAGAGAGGTCAGCGGGTTCTTGAGCTCGTGCGCGACGTCCGCGGCGAAGCTCTCGATCGCATCGATCCGGTTATAGAGAGCGCGCGTCATGTCGCGCAGCGCTCCCGAGAGGTGGCCGATCTCGTCGGCCCGCGCCGTGAAGTCCGGGATCTCCTGCCGCGATTTCGTGCCCCAGCGGACACGCTCGGCCGCTTCGGCGAGGCGTCTCACGGGCCCGACGATCGCACCGGCGAGGAACAGGGACAGGATGATCATCACCAGTGCGGCGACGAGAAACACCTGCAGCAGGGCAAAGCGTTCTGACGCGATGATCGTGTCGATGTCGCCGCCAAGCGTCGAGAGCAGCAGCACGCCGCGTACCGAGCGAAAGCGCTGGATCGGAAGCGCGACCGAGACGATCGTCTGACCCTTCTCATTGAGGCGGACCGCCTCGGCGGGCCGGCCCGTCAGCGCCTGCTGGACCTCGGAATAGTCGCGCCCGTCGACGGGTCCGATCTCCTCGACGACCTCCGGATCCGATCGGCTGAACAGGCGTACGATCCAGCGCCAGGTTTTCTCGACGAAGCTGGCATCCTCCTCCGTCGCGAGAGGGGGCAGATCGAACCGCATGACGCCTCCGCGCGAATAGAGCGCCCGCGAGTCGAGCAGCAGCGCGCCCTCGCGGTCGTAGATTCGGGCGCGGGTGCGGGTCGGGGTGACGAGGCGGCGGAGCAGAGGCGCCACCCGCTCCGGGCTGATGGAGAATTCGAGAGGCGAGAGGGTGTCGTCTCCGAGGCGGCCGGTCTCTCCGGCTTGCATCTGGAGCAGGCGATCCGGGTCGATCGCGATCGTGTCGGTTTCGACGGTGGCAGAACTCGCGATGGCACCGGCAATGATCTCGCCCTGGATTCTAAGGCTTTGAACCCGCGCCTCGATCAGGCCCTCACGAAACTGGTTGAGATAAAGGAACCCGAGCAGCAGAGCGACGAGCCCTGCGAGATTGAGGACGACGATGCGGCGCGTCAGGCTCGAGGACGCCCGCTGGGCGAGCATCACCCCGGCATGGCGGAGCCGTGCGAGCAATCCCTCCGGGGGAGGCGGATCGTCCGATGAGAATTCGGCTGGGACCGGATCTGCCTTCATGGCTCGATTCAGGGCGCGGCTGCGAGGCCGCGTCAGGCTTTTCCGGGGCGGCTCGTGCCGCCATGCGAGAATTTGGTCATCCCGAATTCCGGTTCATCGGCCCCGGGCCGAAATGCGTGAGCCCTCGGAACGGGCGCCTTTCGGGTGGCGTAGCACGTCTCCTCGACGCGGTCGCGCGCCCCGGCGTCGCCATGCAGGCAAGGGCTCGTCCCGTCTCGTGGAGGCGGATTACATCTCCTTGAACCGGTAGCCTACCCCATAGAGGGTCTCGATCATATCGAAGCTCTGATCGGCCGCCTTGAACTTCTTGCGCAGCCGCTTGATGTGGCTGTCGATCGTGCGGTCGTCCACATAGACCTGGTCGTCGTAGGCCGCATCCATGAGAGCATTGCGGCTCTTGACGACGCCGGGCCGTGTCGCGAGCGCCTGGAGGATCAGGAACTCCGTGACGGTCAGCGTGACCGGCTCACCCTTCCAGGTGCAGGTATGTCGCTCCTGGTCCATCTTGAGCTGCCCCCGCTCGAGCGCCTTCGCGTCGGTGTCGCGTGGGGTCGTCTGGTCCTTCGGGGCGAAGCGCCGGAGGACGGCCTTGACCCGTTCGACCAGGAGCCGCTGCGAGAACGGCTTCCGGATGAAGTCATCGGCGCCCATCTTGAGGCCGAACAGCTCGTCGATCTCTTCGTCCTTGGAGGTCAGGAAGATCACGGGCACGTCGGACTTCTGCCGCAGCCGGCGCAGCAGTTCCATGCCATCCATGCGGGGCATCTTGATGTCGAGGATGGCGAGGTCCGGGGGCGTGTGCTTCAGGCCGTCGAGGGCCGACGCTCCGTCGGTATAGGTCTGGATTCGATAGCCTTCCGCCTCGAGGGCGATGGAAACGGAGGTCAGGATGTTGCGATCGTCGTCGACGAGGGCAATCGTCGGCATCAGCTGATCCTTCTTCTTGTCGACGTGGGCCGTCATGGGGCGGACATCGTCCGGCTGGTAGCTGCCTCAGCGAGGCAATTGGCGCGACCGGGATCGCCTGAGACCAAATCGCGCCCTTCCTGTGGCACAAGTAAGGGTATCTCGGTCCACGCACCAGAGAGAAACGCCCTAAATGCCCTAGGGAGAGAGCAGCCCGCCCCAATAGACGCCACGACAGCAACCGCTTTTCTAAGAATAGTGCATCTGAATGGGAGATGAAGAGTGGTCGACGAGCCTATGCCGGCCCCGGATTTCGACGGGATCCCGCTCGCCAAGGACCTCCTGCGGCGCATCCGCTCAGGAGCGCTCGCCACTCTGGATCGGGAAGGTGACTTTCCCTTCGCCTCCCTGGTCACGGTCGCGACCGACCCGGCCGGGTCTCCGCTGCTCCTGATGTCCCGGTTGTCCGAGCATACCCGCAATCTCGAGGCGGACCCGCGGGCATCCATCCTCCTCGCCGAGAGTGGGAAGGGGGATCCCCTTGCCCATCCGCGCCTGACGGTGATCGGCGAGGTTTCCCGCTGCACTGACCCGAAGGTGCGCGAGCGCTTCCTGGCGCGCCATCCCAAGGCCCAACTCTATGCGGATTTCGCCGACTTCTCCTTTTTCCGGATGGCGGCATCGCGTTTCCACCTGAATGGTGGGTTCGCGCGGGCGATGAGCGGAGAGGCGTCCGCGATCATGACCTCGCTCGACGGATCGGAAGCGCTGCTCGGTGCGGAAGCCGATGCCCTCGGCCACCTGAATGAGGACCACGCCGATGCCTTGAGCCTCTACGCGACCCGGCTCGCCGGTGCGCCCGCCGGAAACTGGCGGGCCACCGGGCTCGATCCGGAGGGGCTCGACCTCATGAGCGGTGACCGTACCGCCCGAGTGGTGTTTCCCGAGCGGGTCACGACCGCGGGCCTTCTGAGACAGACCCTCAAATCCATGGCCGAGAGGGCACGGGCTGCGACTGGATCGGGGGGAGGTGAGGGATGAGGACGTGCGGACCCTCTGCAAGGGGCCGAAGGGTCCGATCGTGGAGGCATCTGCATTGTCCAAACGGATGAGACGGGCGGATGCGCCCGGAGACTTCGCTCGAATCCGGGAACTCGGCGGACTTCGGACGAGTTGACGGCAACGCTTCCGGGCCTATTGATGGCCTGGCTGATCCTTCCGAGGTCGGAAGGGTCCGGGGGCTCGGTCACGGCGCCATCGGCGCGAACAGGCCCAAGCGCAACCGGCTCCGAGGCGAGCCGGAGGCGTCAGGCGGATCAGGAGGAACTTTCGTGGAGAATATCGGCGTATTCAACGGTGCCAGGGGCGCCGAGGCTTTCGGTCTCCGACACCTGAAGCGGGTGTTCTGGAACCTGGAGGCGCCGGCTCTCTACGAGGAAGCCATCCGCCGCCACGAGGCGCGGCTCGCTCTAGGGGGCGCACTCCTCGCGGAGACCGGCGTCCACACCGGCCGCTCCCCGAAAGACAAGTTCGTCGTGCGTGATTCCAGCAACGAGAACGCGATCTGGTGGGACAACAACGCTGCGATCACGCCCGAGAAGTTCGACATTCTCCTGGAGGACTTCCTCGCCCACGCCGAGAAGAAGGAGCTCTTCGCCCAGGATCTCTATGGCGGCGCCGATCCCTCCTTCCGCGTGCGTGCTCGCGTGTTCACGGAATACGCCTGGCATTCGCTGTTCATCCGCAATCTTCTGATCCGTCCCGAGCGCGACGATCTCCACGACTACGTCCCGGATCTCACGATCCTCGATTTTCCGAGCTTCAAGGCGGATTCCGCTCGGCATGGATGCCAGTCCGAGACGATCATCGCCTGCGACTTCAACCGCCGGATCGTGCTCATCGGCAGTTCGTCCTATGCGGGCGAGATGAAGAAGTCGGTCTTCAGCTATCTTAATTACATCCTCCCGCCGCGGGGCGTCCTGCCTATGCACTGCTCGGCCAATGTGGGCCCGAGCGGCGATGTAGCCGTGTTCTTCGGCCTGTCGGGAACGGGAAAGACGACCCTCTCGGCCGACCCGAACCGTACCCTTCTCGGCGATGACGAGCATGGCTGGGGGCCGAATGGCGTCTTCAACTTCGAGGGTGGGTGCTACGCGAAGACGATCCGCCTGTCCCGCGAGGCCGAGCCTGAAATCTACGCCACGACCGAGCGGTTCGGGACCGTTCTCGAAAACGTCGTGATCGACCCGATCACGCGGGTGCCGGATTTCGATGACGCCTCGCTGACCGAGAACACGCGCTGCGCCTATCCGCTCGACTTCATTCCCAATGCGAGCCTGACGGGCCGCGCCGGCATTCCGAAGAACATCGTGATGCTGACCTGCGACGCCTTCGGGGTGCTGCCTCCGATCGCGAAGCTCACGCCCGCCGAGGCGATGTATCACTTCCTGTCGGGCTATACCGCGAAAGTAGCCGGCACCGAGAAGGGCGTAAAGGATCCGGAGGCGACCTTCTCGACCTGCTTCGGCGCCCCGTTCATGCCGCGGCATCCTTCGGTCTACGGCAACATGCTGCGCGATCTCGTCGGGAAGCACAGCGCCGATTGCTGGCTCGTGAATACGGGCTGGACGGGTGGAAAATACGGCGTCGGGCGGCGCATGCCGATTCGGGTGACGCGCCGGCTCCTGAGCGCCGCTCTGGATGGTTCACTGGCGCGTGTGGATTTCCGCCGCGACCCGTATTTCGGATTTGCCGTGCCGACCTCCGTACCCGGGATCGAGCCGCATATTCTCAATCCCGCGAAGACTTGGCAGGACAAAGCTGCTTTCGCAGAGACCGCGAAGCGCCTCGTCGAGATGTTCGCGGAGAATTTCAAGCGCTTCGAGAGCCATGTCGACGCGGACGTGAAGGCGGCCGCTCCACAGATGTCGATTGCGGCCTGACGGACGCAACCACGAGACCGGAGAGCGAACGCCTGCCATGAATGTTCTCGTTGTGGGAGCCGGCGTGGTGGGCCTCGCGGCTGCGCGCGCCCTCGCGATGCGGGGGCACGACGTCATCGTTGCCGAACGCGAGAGCGGCATCGGCAGCGGCGTATCCTCCCGCAACAGCGAAGTGATCCATGGCGGAATGTACTACCCGTCGGGATCCGTTCGCGCCCGTCACTGCGTGGCGGGCCGTCGAATGCTCTACGAGTACTGCACCAGTCACGGAGTGCTGCATCGCCGGTGCGGCAAGCTCATCGTGGCGACCAACGATCTCGAACGGGCGAAGATCGAGGGCATCTATCAGCAGGGAATCGCGAACGGAGTCGAGGGACTTGTCCTGCTGACGGGTGAGGAGGCGCGGACCCTCGAACCTGCCTTGTCGTGCACGGCTGCCGTCCACTCGCCCGAGACCGGCATCATCGACAGCCATGGGCTCATGCTGGCCCTGCAGGGCGACCTCGAAGACCACGGCGGTGCTGTTGCATTCCACGCTCCCGTCGAGCGACTCGAAAGAAACGGATCCGCCTGGAAGGCCGTGATCGGCGGTGCCGAACCGGTCGACCTCGAGGTGGACGCCGTCGTGAATGCGGCAAGCTTCGGAGCGCAGCCGCTCGCGCGCGCGACCGAAGGCTATCCGCAGGATCGCGTGCCGCGCCTCGTCCTCGCCAAGGGCAATTATTTCGGCTGCCTCGGGAAGCCGGCCTTCTCGCACCTGATCTATCCGGCTCCCGTCGATGGTGGCCTCGGCACGCATGTGACGCTCGATCTCAATGGCCGGATGCGCTTCGGGCCCGACGTCGAATGGATCGAGAGCGAGAATTACGAAGTGAATCCTGCTCGCGCGCAGAGCTTCATCGCATCGATCCGGCGATACTGGCCGGGCCTGCCCGATGATTCCCTCGTACCGGATTACGCAGGTATCCGACCGAAACTCACCGGCCCTGGAGAGCCGGCAGCGGATTTCATCATCGACGGCCCGGCCGAACACGGTCTGCCGGGACTCGTGCATCTCTTCGGAATCGAGAGCCCGGGCCTGACCTCGTCTCTTTCGATGGCGGAAGACATCGCGGACCGGCTCGCCGCCTAACGAGTCATCCGCAGCATTTAGCTTTTCTGCTGAGCGCCAGAGTTGCGCTGTGCTTGTTGCGTTGGCGCTGCCACCCTCACTCGGCTGCTACGCAGCCGACCTCTCCCATCGAGGGAGAGGTCAGGAGGGCGGCGGGAGAGGTCGCGCACGCAGTGCGCGGGTGAGGGGGGACACGCTGCGCTCTTTCATTGAGCGCAAGAGTTGCGCTGCACTTCCAGATGTCGCGCTGTCATCCTCACCTGCACCTCACCGGAAGAACAGCAATGTCGCCAGCAAGAAGCACGGAATGAGCACGATCCCGGACCACAGCATATAGCCGAAGAAGCTCGGCATGTTCACCCCGCCCTGCCGTGCGATTGCGTAGACCATGAAGTTCGGAGCGTTACCGATATAGGTGTTTGCGCCCATGAACACGGCGCCTGCCGATATGGCTGTCAGGGTGAGCGCGCCTTGCGTCATCAGCGTCGCGGGATCGCCGCCAGCAAGCTCGAAGAACACCAGGTACGTCGGGGCATTATCGAGGAACGAGGAGAGGCCGCCGGTCAGCCAGAAATAGGCAGTGTTGTTGGCGCTGCCGTCAGGGTTCGTGACGAGGGCCACGAGCGGCGCGAAGACACCCTCGGATCCGGCACGGAGCATCGCGAGAACAGGGATGATCGTGATGAAGATTCCGGCGAACAGTTTCGCGACCTCCTCGATCGGCCCCCAGCTGAAGCCGTTCTCGTGCCGGTCGGATTTCGGCGTCAGGGCCAGCGAGGCGAAGGTGACCCCGACCATGATGAGATCGCGCAGCAAGTTCGCCACCGCGACTTCCGTCCCCATCACCGTGAACTGACCGAAATCGAAAGTAGCGCTCATCAGGATCGCCGCGATGATCACGGCGATCAGCCCGAAATTGATGCCGCCGCGCACCCGCACGGGCTGATCCGGCGTCGGGTCGGGACGCACCCGGCCTTCCTTGCGATACAGATAGGTGTCGAGCAGGAAGAAGATCGCCAGGACGATGCCGCCGACGAAGAGCGTCTCCGGCAGGAGATGCGTGGTCGTCCAGAAGAAGTCGACGCCGCGCAGGAAGCCCAGGAACAGAGGTGGGTCGCCGAGCGGTGTGAGCGAGCCTCCGATGTTCGACACCAGGAAAATGAAGAACACGACGACATGCATGTTGTGGCGCCGGTCGTCGTTCGCCCGGAGGATCGGGCGGATCATCACCATGGAGGCGCCGGTCGTCCCGATGAAGCTCGCGAGCACGGCCCCGATCAGGAGCAGCAGGGAATTGACCCCCGGTGCTCCGTGAATGTTGCCGCGGACGACGATTCCGCCTGCGACCGTGAAGAGCGCCAGCAACAGGAGGATGAAGGGGATGTATTCGAGGAGCGCCGTATGGACGAGCGCCTGGATTGCCCCGAGCGGGCCGAAGCCGATCGCCAAGGGCACCATGACGAGCGCGGCCCACAGCGCGGCGATCTTGCCCTGATGGTGCTCCCAGACATGCCCGGCCAGGAGCGGGAACAGAGCGATGGACAGGAGGATGCCCGCGAAGGGTATGACCCAGAGCAGACCGAGAACCCGGCCATCGAGTTCCGCGGCGGCCGCCGCTTGCGGCAACGCGGCCAGAAGTGCGGCCAGAACAAGAACACGGGCAGGCGCACGACAGGCCATCAGCTTACCCCTCACGGCAGCGCCGGTCGGGGCCGGCGGTCATCTCGTTCCGGTCTGACTAGTGAAAACGGCTTTCCCAGGCAACGCTTCGATCATGGAACGCGCTGCTTTTCGGGCAGGCCTTAAACGATCCGTTAACTATGTGTTCACCGTCACAGAAGGATGCTGTCGGGCCGCCTATCCTGATCGCCACCCAACCCGTTCGACTACCCGAGCGCCATGTGCCGCTTCCTCGCCTATCGGGGTGACCCGATCTTCCTGTCGGATCTCGTCTGTGCCCCGCGGCACTCGCTCGTCCATCAATCTCTGCACGCGGAGCAGGCCAAGACGGGGACGAATGGCGACGGCTTCGGAATCGGTTGGTACGGCGAGCGCAGCGAGCCCGGGATCTATCGCGAGGTTCGCCCCGCCTGGTCCGACGAGAACCTGCGCTCCCTCTGTGCCCAGGTGCGCTCGCGCCTGTTCTTCGCCCATGTCCGGGCTTCGACCGGCACGTCGACCACGCGGGCGAACTGCCATCCGTTCACGGACGGGCGGCACCTCTTCATGCATAACGGCCAGATCGGCGGCTATGGGCGCATCAAGCGGCGCATCGAGGGACTGATCCCGGACGAACTCTACGAGATGCGCCTCGGCACGACGGATTCGGAAGCGATCTTCCTGGCCGCGCTCGCGCTTGGACTCCCCGACGATCCCGTCAAGGCGATGGCCCGTGTCCTGCGGCAAACCCGGAGCCTCATGTCGGATGCTGGGATCGACGAGCCGCTGCGCTTCACGGCTGCCGTGACAGATGGCGAAAGCCTCTGGGCCTTCCGCTGGGCCTGCGACGGGTCTCCGCCGACCCTGTATTTCTGCGAGGCGGAAGGATCTCTCGTCGTCGTCTCGGAGCCGATCGATGACCGCGCCGCCGGGTGGCGGGAGGTCCCGAAAGGCTGCACGCTCGTAGCGCGGTCTGGTCAGGCTGCTCGGGTGGAGTGCCTGAACGAGGCGATGGCGCGCCTCGCTGCGTGAAGCCTGGATCCGACCGGCAGGCTCAGTGGGCCTCGTCCCAGTTCTGCGCTGCGCGTGCCTCCACGGCGAGCGGGACCTTGAGCTGAACTGCGGGGAACGGCGCCTCTTCCATCACACTCGTGACGACCGGCAGAGTGGCCTCGACCTCCTCGTCGGGAACCTCGAAGACCAACTCGTCATGGACCTGCAGGAGCATGCGCGCGGAGAGGCGCGCCTCCCTGATCGAGTCCTCCATGCGTACCATCGCCCGCCGGATGATGTCCGCAGCGCTGCCCTGGATTGGTGCATTGATCGCCTGCCGCTCGACGGCCGCGCGCTCCGATGGGTTCGAGGACTTGATTTGTGGGTAGTGGCAGACCCGTCCGAACAGGGTCGTGACATAGCCCCGTTCGCGGCAGGTGCGCTTCGTCTCCTCGATATAGGCCCGGATTCCCGGAAAGCGCTCGAAATACTGCTTGATGAAGCTCGCCGCCTCGGCGTTCGGAATCCCGAGGCGCTGCGCCAGGCCGAAGGCGGAGATGCCGTAGATGATCCCGAAATTGATCGTCTTCGCTTGACGCCGCAGGTCCGGCGTCATCGCCGTGAGGGGAACGCCGAACATGGCGGAGGCGGTCGCCGCGTGAATGTCGATGCCCTGCTCGAAGGCATCCCGGAGCTGCGGGATGTCGGCGATATGGGCCAGTATTCGCAACTCGATCTGGCTGTAGTCGGCCGAGATGATCTTCGAGCCTTCCGGCGCCACGAAGGCGGTCCGGATCTTGCGCCCGACTTCGGTGCGGATCGGGATGTTCTGGAGGTTCGGCTCCGACGAGGACAGGCGCCCGGTCGTCGTAGCCGCCAGGGAGAAGCAGGTATGGACCCGCTTCGTCTCCGGGTTCATGTGTTCCTGCAGCGTGTCCGTGTAGGTTGATTTCAGCTTCGCGAGTTGGCGCCAGTCGAGGATCTTGCGGGGCAGCTCGTGCCCGGCCTCGGCGAGTTCCTCGAGCAGGGTCGCGGGGGTTGCCCACTGGCCGGAGGGCGTCTTCTTGGCTCCGGGGAGGCCCATTTTCCCGAAGAGGATATCGCCGATCTGCTTCGGCGAGCCGAGAGCGAACGGTTCGCCGGCCATCTCGTGAATCTCGGCTTCCAGGCGGGCGAGGCTCTGCGCGAAATCACCGGACAGCCGGCTCAGAATTTGCCGGTCGACCATGATGCCGCGCATTTCCATCCGGGCCACGACGTCGACCATCGGACGTTCGAGAGTCTCGTAGACGGTCTTTCGCCGTTCGGCGACGAGTCGCGGCTCCAGGACCTGCCAGAGCCGCAGGGTCACGTCGGCATCTTCCGCCGCATAGGCCGTCGCCCGGTCGAGAGGCACCCGGTCGAAGGTCACGCGGTTGCGGCCCGTCCCCGCCACATCCGTGAAGGTGATCGGTGCGTGGCCGAGATGCCGTCGTGACAGCTCGTCCATCCCGTGAGAGCCCTTCCCGGCATCGAGGACGTAGGACATCAGCATGGTGTCGTCGTAGGAGCGGATCTCGACTCCGTGCCGCTTCAGGACGACCCAGTCGTATTTCAGGTTCTGTCCGATCTTGAGAACGGACGGGTCCTCGAGCAGCGGACGCACCGCCGCGAGCGCCGTCTCGACTGAGAGCTGGCCGGGCAGGAGTCCGGTGCCGAACAGATCGGACTCGCCCCGATGGGCGAGGGGCACATAGCAGGCCCGGCCCGGCGAAAGGGCGAGCGAGAACCCGACCAGTTCCGCCCGGTTGGCGTCGAGGGAATCGGTTTCGGTGTCGACCGCAACGTAGCCCTGCTCCCGCGCTTCGGCGACCCAGGCTTCGAGGCGGGCGACATCCAGGATCGTCTCGTAGGCGGCATGGTCGAAGGCCAGCGAGGAGGCCTCCGTGGCGCGCTTCGTGGCAAGCTCCACCGGGGTTCCGAGCCCGTCCTCCTGCCCATCGGGTCGGGCTCTTGCCTCCGGCCGTGCATCATCCGATGCCGAGGCCGCTCCATCGGCCGGCATCTTCTCGGCCGCAATCGAGTCCCGCATCCACATGATCGCGTCGCCGCCCGGGAGGAGGCGCGGATCCGGCTGAATCGCAGCCGGGTCGACGTCATAAATCTCGGCCACACGCCGTGTCAGCGTGTTGAACTCCATGGCCTTCAGGAAGGCCACGAGCGTGCGTGGGTCAGGCTCCGGGAGACGCAGGTCGTCGAGGGACACGGGGAGCGGCGCCTCGCAATCGAGCGTGACGAGCTTTCGCGAGAGCCGCGCCATCTCGGCATGCTCGATCAGCGTCTCGCGCCGTTTCGGCTGCTTGATCTCGGCTGCGCGGCTCAGAAGCGTTTCGAGGTCGCCGTATTCCTTGATGAGCTGTGCGGCGGTCTTGAGCCCGATCCCGGGCACGCCCGGCACGTTGTCCGAGGTGTCTCCCATCAGGGCGAGCACGTCACCGATCTGCTCTGGAGGAATACCCTCCCAGCGCTCCGTGACGGCCGCCTCGTCGAGGTTGCGCTCGGGCCGGTAGCCAGGCTTGCCCTTGGTGCCGGATTCGAAATCGTAGAAGCGCACTAGCGGACCGACGAGCTGCATCAGGTCCTTGTCCGACGAGATGATGAGGACGTCCGCGCCCCGTGCTTTTGCTTCCTGTGTGTAGGTCGCGATCAGATCGTCGGCCTCGTAGCGCTCCTGCTCGATGGGCTCGAGGCCAAAAGCCCGCACGGCCTCACGCATCAGCGGCATCTGCACCTTGAGGTCGTCGGGCGCGTCGGGCCGATGCCCCTTGTATTCGGCATAGAGTTCCCTGCGGTGCGTATCCTCGGACTTGTCGAGCACGATCGCGAGATGCGTGGGCTTGAGTCCGGCCGCTCCGTCGCGCACGAATTGCAGGAGCTTGCTGCAGAACAGCCGCACGGCACCGGTCGGCATCCGGTCGGAGCTGCGCGTGTTGTATTTCTGGTCCTGGTTCATCGCCTGGAAGTAGGCCCGGAAGATGAACGACGATCCGTCGACGAGAAATACGTGGTCTCCGGGACCTGCAGGACGGGGCGAGGCTGGCATGGGCTGGGTATCGGGCTCGTCATCGGAGAGAGCGAGAGATAGAGGCCTTTGCGCGGAAAGGCTATGGCGCATCCGGGTCGAAGGGTGGACGGTGCGGCCTCCCTTGCGCTGGACCCGCTCGGTTATGCTCGCACGACCGGGTAACCGTGCTGCCGGTGCGAGGGAGAAGATGCTGGCCGGATCGGTGCGGATCGGCGATGCTTGCCAAGGAGATTCTCGGGATCGTCATCCCGTGCAGGAGTTCGCCCGAAGCGTCCAGGATCACGGATAGGCCCGATCTCGCCGAACGCCACGTCAACAACGGAGCAGCCTATGACGCAAACGACCTATGGCTCCCTCGAGGACAAGACGGTTCTCGTCACCGGCGGCGCAAGCGGCATCGGCGAGGCCATCGTCGAAGCCTTCGCGGGGCAGGGCTGCCGTGTCGGGCTCATCGATCTCGACGGGCAGGCGGGCGCCGCCCTCCAGCAGAGACTCGGGGCGAAAGTTGCCTTCCAGCCCGCCGACGTGCGTGACACCGAGGGCCTGAGATCCGCCATCGGCCGCATTCGTGAAGCCCTCGGACCGATCGCAATCCTCGTCAACAATGCTGCGCGGGACGATCGGCATCGGATCGAGGACGTCACGCCCGAATATTGGCGCGAGCGTTTCGCCACGAATCTCGATCACCAGTTCTTTGCCACCCAGGCGGTGCTCCCCGACATGGAGCGTGCCGGCGGAGGCGCCGTCATTAATATGGGATCGACCAGCTACCTTGTGAGCGATGATCCGTTCGTGGCCTACAAGACCGCGAAATCGGCGATCATCGGACTGACGCGTGCGCTCGCGCGCGAACTCGGCGAGCGTAATATCCGCGTCAACGCTATCGTGCCGGGCTGGATCATGACGAAACGTCAGATCGAACTCTGGCTGACGCCGGAAGGAGAAGCGGAACTCATGCGCCGGCAATGTCTGAAGCGGAAGCTCGTGCCCGAAGACATCGCCCGCGTCGCCCTTTTCCTGGCCTCCGACGACGCTGCGGCGATCACTGCGCAGTCGTATCTCGTGGATGGCGGGTGGGTGTAAGTCGAGCCCCCCGTCATTGCGAACGGAGTGAAGCAATCCAGCGGCGCATCGGTCGACGGGTAGATTGCTTCGCCTGCGGCTCACAATGGCAGGAAGGCAACGCGACAGCGGCAAAGCGCAGGAACAGCGCGGGTTTCTCACCGTCCTGCGGTGCTGGCCAGAGGCTGGATGTCCTCTTCGGCTTCTGCCGACTGCGCGATGTCTCTGCGGATCACGAAGCACAGGGCCACGAGCGGCAGTCCGATCGCGGCGGTTCCGAGGAACAGGGCCGGATAGCCATAGGTGTCGACGACGACACCGGACACTCCGCCGATCAGCTTGCCGGGAAGAGCATAGAGGGAACTGAGCAGCGCATATTGCGTCGCGGCCAGCCCAGGCGCCGTCAGTGCGGACATATAGGCGATCAGCGCAGACCCTGCGAAGCCCGAAGCGAAATTGTCGATGCTGATCGTGAAGACGAGCAGCGTGATGTCTGCGCCGGCCCGTGCGAGGATCGCGAACATGATGTTCGATCCTGCGGCAACGGCGGCTCCCGTGACGAGCGTCGGCCAGAGCCCGAGCGTGCCAAGCGCAATCCCGCCTGCGAATGCTCCGGCGATTCCGATCCACACCCCGTAGAGCTTCGAGACGTTGGCGATATCGGTCTTCGAGAAACCGAGATCGATGTAGAGCGGATTTGCCATGACGCCGGCGACGAAGTCCGGGAGTCGGAAAAGCGCAACGAGCGCGAGAATGGCGACCAGCATGGTGCCCTTGCGTCGGATGAGATCCGCAAAAGGCTCAATCACGGCGCTTGCGACGGTAAAGCGCTCACGCTTCGTGATGATGTCAATGCGCGGCGCCAGGAGCGTGCCGATCACTCCGACGAGCATCAGGGCCGCCATGGCTTCATAGGCGCGCGTCCAGCTCACGAACTCGGCGATGTAGAGGGCGCCGGCACCCGAACAGATCAGCGCGAGCCGGTAGCCCAGCTGATAGGCTGCTGACATCAGGCCCTGACGCTCCGTCGGGGCTGCGTCGATGCGCCAGCCATCGATCACGATATCCTGCGTCGCCGAGGCAAAGGCCACGAGGAGGGCACCGGCCACCGTCAAGCCGAGCCCCGATTGCGGATTGCTCGCGGCGACTCCGAGGAGGCCGATTGCGACAACCGCCTGCGCGAGCAGCATCCAGCTCCGTCGCCGGCCCAGCAGACGCGCAAGAACCGGAACATCGACGCGGTCGATGACGGGGGCCCAGACGAATTTCAGCGAATAGGCAAGCGCGACCCAGCTCAGAAGGCCGATCTCCGTCCGTGATATCCCGGCCTCACGGAGCCACGCCGAGAGCGTGCTGAAGACGAGCAGGAACGGCAGACCCGATGCAAATCCGAGCGGGAGCATCAGCGCGAGCCGGCCATCAGTCAGAACGGCCGAGGGCGTCAGGCGCCGGCGGGGGGGCTGTGTCTTGGAAGCGATCATGCCTGCAGGATCCTCTCCTCGCACGGGAGCGACGCGAAGACCATCGCCCTGGGCCGCGGAATGCTGTCGCGCCTCGCTCGCGCGCGTGGCCGTAGCTCCGCAAGAGCACGCAATATGGTTAAGCGGGCCCTAATCACTTTGGACGTCACGCGTCCGGCCGCTCAGGATTGCGTCGAGGGATAGCTTCTATACGGATCGTCTAAGGAAGTGTTGACACTTTTCTTACAGAGTGGCGCGCGTTGAACCGATCCCGGCGGTGGAATGTCAGCCGATAAGAACACAATGATCCTCGTCGTCGACGACGAGTGGCTCATGATCGAGATCATCACGTCGCTGCTCAAGCGTAGCGGTTTCGAGATTGTCGACTTTGCAAGTGAAGGGACCAGCGCTCTCGCTCTCATGCGCGAGAAGACCTACGATCTCGTGATCTCCGACCTCAATATGGATGGAATGAGCGGGCTCAAGTTCGTGCGTGCGGTTCGGCAGGATCCGCAATTGTGTGCGACGCCGTTTATTCTGACGACGGCGAGCCCGGTGATCGAGAATGCGCTGGCGGCCAAACAGGCCGGCGTGGATTTCTTCCTCCTGAAGCCGTTCACGGCCGAGGTTCTGAAGCAGAAGGTGCATGCAGCCCTGGGTCGGAGCGCCGTTCTGCCATCGCCCGCCGGATCTCCGACACCCTCGCAATCGGCCGCGTGACATCGACTGGATCCCGATAGTGTCCCGGCGTTCGCTCGGGTAACCGCCTGAGCGGCGTTTGCCGTTGCGGTAATCGGAACCGGGAACATCGCCGCTTGCCATGCATTGGGGCAAAGCCGTTTCAGGTGTCGCGTCGACACGCCTTCACGGAAGGCATCCTCCCGACGCGGTGGTGCCGCATAGCTGCCTCTATTGCTTCTTACGTAACGGAATAGTCGACGTTCAGGGGGTCCACGACCGTTCGGCGCTCACTGCCGAGGTGTCGTCGCATAACGGATTCGGGTCACAACGTTCGGAGGTTGCGGGATGTCGGACGGGTTCTCCTGCCACGTGATGAAATCACGTACGCTGCGGAGCGTGAGTGATGCTGCTCGCCGTTTCATATCGGAACGGCCGCGTTGCGGCGAGACGTGATCAGAGCGACTGGCATTCCTTCCATGCATCTTGTTGCGCTCTCGAATGAACGGCTCGACCCGTGGGTGAACTGGACCACCCTGGGTCCTCCTCTGCTGTGTCCGCTCGCCGCGAAGAGCGGTGGCGCGATCGTCGCTCCGCCGCCTCTGCGCTGGGAGACGCGCCACGAATGGCGGCAGAGCATCCGGTCAACGCGAGAGGCCGATACACTCTTCTGGATGCAGGGGAGCGCCCGTCCGGAGTGGCCTCTCATGGCGCTCTCCGCTTCGCGGGGGGTTGCCCGACGCGCGGCCTTCGTGGTCGATGCATGGCGTCCGGCACTCTCGAAGATCGGGGTGCTCGCTGTGGCTCAGCGTCTCGATCCGTGCTTCGTTGCATTCCGCGAAGGCTGCGAGGAATTGCGTCGTCGCTTTCCGGGCGGGCGCTTCGAATGGTTGCCATTCGGCATCGACACCGATGTTTTCAGGCCCGGTCCCGGCGAACGCGATATCTTCGCTTTCTGGATGGGGCGGCGCCACGAGCCGTTGCACCAGGCATTGCTGGCTTATTGCCGCGAGCGTGGCCTCGTCTATCGTTATGCGCGCTATGCGGGCGAATTTTCGACCGAGGAACTCGGGGCCATGGCCCGGCGGTGCCGCTATTTCGTCGTTACACCGCCCGATCTCGACAATCCGGAGCGGACCGGCGGCTTTAGCCCCCTCGTCATGCGCTATCTTGAGGGGCTTGCCAGCGGTGCGAGACTTCTCGGCGTTCTTCCGAAGAGCGGCGAATACGAGCACATCCTGCCACGCGAGGCGATCCTGGAAATCCGTGCGGACGGCTCGAATCTCGCAAAGCGCCTGGATGAAGATGCCGAGAATTCTGCGGGGTGGAATGCCGTTGCGGCAGCATGCGATCTGGTGCAGCGGGAGCATTCCTGGTCCCGTCGCGCCGAGCAGATCCGTGATCGCCTCCTGACCGATGATCCCGTGCAGATTGCTGCGTTCCGGCAACGGGGCGAGCATTGGGCCGACGGTACGATCCTGCAACGCGCCTGAGCCCGGCGGCAGAATCCGTTAACTCCAGCGACCACCAGTGGGGTTCCCGCGCGATTCGCGCAGGTGTATCTTTTCCGGATTCAGGCTTTCACAAGAAGTCCGGCGGATGCTATGGCCGGGACACACAGAAACCATCATGAATCTTCATCGACATTTCTTCGGATTCTCGCGCGCTGCCGAGTCTCCTGCATCGGCCCTGGCCGAAGATCGGCTGGGTTCTGCAGAGCCTGTTCTCGACGAGGCGACCCTGGATTCGGTTCGAGATCTCCTGGGGGTGGAGCGGGCCGCCGATCTCCTGCGCAGCCTGCATCGCCAGTTGCAGGCGGAACTCACCGATTTCGAGGCGACGGCCGATACTCTGGCTCGCCTCCGGAAGGAGGCCCACAAGCTGACGTCCGCTGCAGGAATGCTCGGGTTCTCGACGTTGTCCACCGCCTGTCGCGAACTCGAACTGGCTATCGATTCAGGCTCGGATGCCGCCTGTGCTTTCGCACGCGCCAGAGAGGCGAAGGCATCCGCGACGATGCGGATCGAGGCACTGATCGCTGCCTGATCTTCAGGAGACCCGGTCGGGTCTACTCGGCATCAGCCGGGATTCGCTCGGGCTGCGCGTGACGTATCGATTTCATGAGGTGAAGACCCGGCGTGCTCCCCGCCGGATCGGGGCCGAGGCCGCCAGCCACGATCGCTCGAAACCTTGCCGCGTCAGACGGGGCGTGCGGCCGGCAGGGAGAGCTTAATCCGCTTCAACTCGGCCGGGTCTCGCGGGTCGATTCGAAGAATCAGATGGCCGCTCGGTGAGCGTCGCGTCGAAAAGGCGAGCTGAGCATAGCCGCCCCCCTCTACGGGCAGATAGAACCGGGCTTCCGCTTCGTCTTCGAGAAAGGCCCTCAGGCCGATCTGCAGACTTTCTTCATATCCCCGGATAGCTCGCCGGATCGCCGGGTGAAGGACAAGGGTCATGCGTCTGCGGGCGCAGGATTCTTCGATGTCGTCGATCGTCAACAAGGTCGAGCCTCGGGTTCATGGGTCTGGCGGGAGCGCCATCTGGAAGATCAACGCCGATTTTCGCGATCGGGTCCCTTCGGGAGGCGACCACGAAATCCGGGGTTGCCGCTAGGGAAGGATGCGATTATCTGATGTTTTTGGCACTTGCCGGCGTCGAGTGCCAAATGGCGGATGCCGGCTTTGCGCGAACCATTCCGTCCACCATGCAGATGTGGAGGCCAGCATGAAGTTTCGTCCCTTGCACGACCGCTTGCTTGTCCGTCGGATCGAGCCCGAAGAAAAAACCAGGGGCGGGATCATCATTCCCGATACTGCCCAGGAGAAACCCCAGCAGGGCGAGGTTATCGCCGTGGGACCAGGGGCCCGTGACGAGACCGGCAAGATTCAGCCGCTCGACGTCAAGCCTGGAGACCGGGTGCTGTTCGGCAAGTGGTCAGGCACCGAAGTCCGCGTCGATGGCGAGGATCTCCTGATCATGAAGGAGTCCGACATCATGGGAATCCTCGAACAGGATGCCGCCGTGAGAAGCGCGGCGTGATCGTATCGGCTTTTCTGATTTTTCAATGTTGGAGGTGAATCCAATGGCAGCCAAGGAAGTCAAGTTTTCGGCTAACGCCCGCGAGAAGATGCTGCGCGGCGTGGACATTCTCGCCGATGCCGTGAAGGTCACGCTCGGGCCGAAGGGCCGCAACGTGGTGATCGAGAAGAGCTTCGGGGCGCCCCGTGTCACCAAGGACGGCGTGACGGTCGCGAAAGAGATCGAGCTCGCCGACAAGTTCGAGAACATGGGCGCCCAGATGGTCCGCGAGGTCGCGAGCAAGACGAGTGACATCGCGGGTGACGGCACCACCACCGCGACGGTGCTCGCCCAGGCGATCGTGCGCGAGGGCGCCAAGGCGGTCGCGGCCGGCATGAACCCCATGGACCTCAAGCGCGGCATCGATCTCGCGGTCGCCGAGGTCATCAAGGATATCGAGTCTCGGGCGAAGAAGATTCAATCGTCCGAGGAAATCGCCCAGATCGGCACGATCTCGGCGAACGGTGACAAGGCCATTGGCGAGATGATCGCGCAGGCCATGCAGAAGGTCGGCAACGAGGGCGTGATCACGGTCGAGGAGGCCAAGACCGCCGAGACCGAGCTCGACGTGGTCGAGGGCATGCAGTTCGACCGCGGCTATCTCTCGCCCTACTTCATCACTAATGCCGAGAAGATGGTGGCCGAGCTCGAGGATCCCTACATCCTGATCCACGAGAAGAAGCTCTCGTCCCTGCAGGCGATGCTGCCG
>NZ_LN811353.1:177764-271558 GCF_001006805.1 Microvirga massiliensis
CGCCACCGAGGTCGAGGTCAAGGAAAAGAAAGACCGCGTCGATGATGCCGTCCATGCGACCAGGGCGGCTGTCCAGGAAGGAATCGTGCCGGGCGGCGGCGTGGTGCTTCTGCGCGCCAAGGCGGCGGCCGCCAAACTCAAGAACGACAACCCCGACGTGCAGGCCGGCATCAACATCGTCACCCGCGCCTTGGAAGCCCCGATCCGGCAGATTGCGGAGAACGCGGGTGTCGAGGGCTCGATCGTGGTCGGCAAGATCAACAGCAACAACTCGGAAAGCTTCGGCTTTGATGCGCAGACCGAGCAGTATGTCGACATGCTGCAGGCCGGCATCGTGGATCCCGCCAAGGTGGTGCGCACCGCGCTCCAGGATGCCGCCTCGGTGGCGGGCCTGCTCGTGACCACCGAAGCCATGGTCGCCGAGGCGCCCAAGAAGGAGGCCCCGCCCGCCATGCCGGGGGGCGGCGGCATGGGCGGCATGGGCGGCATGGACTTCTAAGCCCAGCCAAGCTCACCATAGAACCAGGGGCCCCGGAGCAATCCGGGGCCCTTTTCGATGGAAGGGTCTTGCGCTTCTGCGTTCCGACCGTCGAAGCTGGCCCGGCGAATGATGGACCGGTCCCTGGAAGCGCTTGGCAGGATGGGTGGAGATGACGAGGCGTGACCTTCTCCTCGGGACGGCTTCGTGCTTCGCCGGCATGGCCTGGACCCTCGAAGCTGTGGCAGCTTCGAACGATGCTTTCGAGATCGTTCGCACCGAAGCCGAGTGGCGGCGGCTCCTGACGCCGGTCCAGTATGCCGTGCTGCGGGAGAAGGAGACCGAACAGGCAGGCTCGAGTCGGCTCGTACGCGAGAAGCGACGCGGCACTTTCCACTGTGCCGGCTGCGACCTGCCGGTCTATTCCTCGCGGGCGAAATTCGACTCGGGGACCGGCTGGCCGAGCTTCTGGGCTGCTCTCGAAGGCGCGGTCGGAACACGGGAAGACAACTCCCTCTTCATGAGGCGAACGGAAGTGCATTGCCGGCGATGCGGCGGGCATCTGGGGCACATCTTCGATGATGGTCCACCCCCGACCGGACTGCGCCACTGCATCAATGGCATCGCGCTGAAGTTCGTGCGCAGCCCGGTATAGAGTCCGCTGAAAAGATGATGCCCCCGCAGGGATGTGCCGGGCGTCACGAGGCGCGCCCGTTTCGATCCTCAGCCTGTCGAGGATGGGCTTTTCCGGCTGGCGGGCTCCCTTGCGGTCTGGCAAGGTGCATCTCGCCTTTGAGGAATTTTCTGAAACACTATGGCCGTCGGGAAGCTATCGGGACAGGAGAAACGAGACGTACTCGGGACGCATCCACTCTTCGAGGGACTGCCGGTCTCGGTGCTCGACCGCCTCGCGGCTCATGCCCGTATTGCCTCCTTCCCGGAGGGAGATCGGATCTTCGAGAAGGGCGATCCCGGCCTCTCGCTGATGCTGGTGCTGGAGGGGGTCGTCAAGATCAGCATCTTTTCCGACGAGGGCAAGGAAGTCGTCCTGAACCTCATCCGCGAGGGCGAAATCCTCGGCGAGATCGCGATCGTTGATGGAGAGAAGCGGACGGCCGACGCCTGGGCGCTTCGCGACCTGACCCTGCTCGTCATCGACCGTCGGGACTTCATGCAGGTGCTCGCCAGCGAGCCGATGCTCGGCGCCCGCCTTCTCAAGGTGTTGAGCGATCGCTTGCGGAAGACGAGCCAGCAGGTCGAAGAGATCAGTTTCGTGGATCCGCGCTATCGCCTCGCGAAGTCGATCCTCAAGCTCGCAGCCGTCCAGGGCGTGCTGCAGCATCCGGAACCACGCATCACGATGACCCAGAAGGAGCTCGGACAGACCATCGGACTCTCGCGCGAGAGCACCAATCGTCAGCTCCGGGAATGGGCGGAAACGGGGCTGCTCAGCCTCGAGAAGGGCGGGTTCCGGATCCGCGCCATTGACCGCCTCCGCGAGATCGCCAGCACGCCCGCTCCAAAGCACGATTCCTTCTGACGTTCGCGCGTGTCGGGCCTGCGGAATCAGGCTCCGGGCCCCTCCGAGTGCGCACCCGCATCGCCGTAGGCTCGTCGTCCAGCATCAGACCGCCATCGAACGGCGCAGCAATGCGCCCGAGTGCAGCCCGGAAGGCATCGTCTCGGACATACGTGTGAAGAATGCCTTCATCCGCGGGTCCGCTCGCCTGAAGAAGCGACACGAATTGCTCCTCGTCGAGTGTCGGGAGGCGTGCCAGAAAGTCCCGCATCCGGTGACCAGCGGACGGGTCCTGACCTGCGGCAAAAGTCGCGAGAAATCCCTGGACGAGGCGCGTCGCGAGCGCATGGTCCGGATGGGTGGAGTTCTCGTGGGCCCGCCCGAATTCGTAGAGATGGCGTGTCGCGCCCCAAGGGACGGGCGCTCGCGGCAGCCGTGCCGCGAGTTCCGTTTCCTCGGCAGCCACGTAAAAGCGGTTCAGGCCGTCGAAGAGCGCGAAGACGTAGTCCTGTGCGCGGAGAATAGCATCCCATTCCCGCCAGGACTCGGCTGCGCCGTGCGGGGCGACGACTTCGCCGACGACGATGCGCGGCCGCCATCTCGACCAGTCTGCGCCCGCGAAGACGTCCGCCTCGGCTCCTTCGACGTCGACCTTCAGGAAATCGATGCGGTTCACATCGTGTCGCGCGCACAACTCCGCAAGCGTGGTCACGGGGCGCCGGACGGTGCTGTAGGCAGCCCCGAAAGCAGCCGCCCGCCTAGCATTCCGCTCCACCATCGATGACAGCCCGTGGAGCCCCTCGACGATGTGGAATGCAGCATCGCCGGTCTCGCGGCCGATGAGGCTGCCCGAAGCGATGTCGCGCGGCCTCAAACGACGATAGAGCGCAAGGAGAGGCTCCTGCGGTTCTACGACGAGGCCTCTCCAGCCCTGGAGGTAGAACCAGAAGGAGACATTGTCCGCCACCGGGTGGCCGGCTCCGATATCGACATAGAATCCTTGCCTCTGGTCCGCGAAGGCGCAGGCGAGATGATAATCCTCCAAGCGCTGCGCATAGGACAGATCCATGCCTTCGGCTCCACGGTTCGGGTCGCCGAACCACCGTGCGGGCGCGTCAGATCAGGAGCGATTGCCCGCCATCGATCCAGACAGGTGTGCCCGTGATGTGCCGCGCGCGATCGGAGACGAGGAACAGCACGAGCTCCGCGACCTCGTCGCTCGTTCCTGCCGTGTCGCCGGTCAGCGGGATCTTGCCGGCGGGATATTCCGCCGGAAAGGCCGCCTTTTCCGTGTCTCGCTGTTCCGTGTTCTCGTTGATTTCCGTGCTGATCCGGCCCGGGCAGATCACGTTCACGCGGATGTGGTGCTGCGCGAGCTCGAGGGCGAGCATCTTCGTCATCGCGACCTGCGCGGCCTTGGTACAGGCATAGGCGGTGGCGCCGGCGCTCGAGAAGGTTCGCGTGCCGTTGATCGACGCGGTGATCACGACCGATCCGCCACCTGATTTCCTGAGATGGGGAACCGCGTAGTGAAGCGTCAGGAACGTGCCGCGCAGGTTGGTGTCGATCGTCCGATCCCATTCCTGCGGCTGAAGCTCGTCGATCGGCGCCCAGACGCCGTTGATGCCCGCATTGGCGAAGACGATGTCGAGCCGCCCGAACTTCGCGACGCAGTCCTCCACGGCCTTCTGCATCTGCCGCTCGTCGCCGACATCCGCCGCGAGCGGCACGGCTTCGCCGCCTGCGGCCGTGATCTCGCTGCAAGTTTCCCGGATCTCCTCTTCGGTGTCGCTCAAGGCGCCGATGCGTGCGCCTTCCTTTGCCAGGCGAAGCGCCGCCGCCTTGCCGATGCCCGATCCCGCGCCCGTCACGAGCGCAACCTTGCCGCGAAGTTCCATCGAGGTCGTCCCAATGCCTGAGCCCCCGACGTGAACCGGACGAACCGCATCCGGTTCCCTTTCCGGCTCGCACGGCAGAAGTCGGACCGATGGCGTCGAAGGGCTGTCTTCGGACAGGTCGTGCCAGTTTGCCGCGAATGCGAGTTTCGGCGGCAGCCGCGCCGTTGCTTCGGGGCCGGCTGCGTAGTGCTAACGAACGGTAAACATGTGCGTTGGAACACATTCGCAACGCGCATGGAAGCCGTGACAGCTTTGCGCTTCTCAGGAACTGCTAAGAAGGGCTTCTGTTCTTCATCTTCCTTCCGCTGCGCCGTTCCGCGTGCGCGGCTCTCTCCGAGAGCGAAATGACCAGCCAGTTTTTGACAGTGAGGGTTCCCGGGGATCGCGCCCAGGGGGCCGCGGCGATGCATTCCGCTCTTTCGGGGCCGCTGCGCGGCATCCTCCTCATCGTCGCGTCCACCCTGTTCTTCGCCTGTTCCGACGTGTTCACGAAGGCGCTCACCGCAACGGTGCCGGCCGTTGAGGTTGCGTGGATTCGCTACGCCACCTTTTTGCTGCTGGTGCTGCCGCTCGTTCTGGCGCATGGCGGCCGCAAGGTCCTCCGTTCGCAGAGGCCGGGGCTTCAGGTGCTCCGCGGCCTCGGCATGGTCGGCTCGGCCCTCCTCTTCACGATTAGTCTGCGCTTCCTGCCGATCGCGGATGCGAGCGCCATCAATTTCGTTTCACCGATCCTGATCACCGCTCTCTCGATCCCGTTCCTCGGCGAGGTCGTGGGCTGGCGACGTTGGACGGCCGCCTTCGTGGGGCTCATCGGCGTTCTCATCATCATTCGTCCCGGGACCAGCGCTTTCGAAGCGGCTGCTCTTCTGCCGCTGCTCGGCGCCACCTGCTGGGCCGGCGCCGCGATCGTCACCCGCCTGATGAGCAACAGGGATCATACCGTGACGACGCTTGCCTATTCGGCGCTGGTGGGCGCGGTCGTGCTCAGCTTGGCGATGCCCTTCGTCTGGGTGACGCCGACCGCCGAGGAGCTTGCGCTCGGACTCAGCGTCGGCGTCCTCTCGACGGCCGGGCACTGGCTCGTCATCCTCGCCTACAAGCATGCGAGCGCCTCGACGGTCGCGCCCTATTCCTACGTGCAGCTGATCTGGGTCGGTGTGCTCGGCTATTTGGTTTTCGGATCGCTGCCGGATTCCTGGACGATCGCCGGTGCCGGCATCATCGTCGGCAGCGGCCTCTATACGGCCTATCGCGAGCGCGTGCGGGCGGCGCAGCGCTGAGGTCGCATCTCACGCGAGCATGATTTCGCTCGCGTGGGTGGTTTCGGCGCACCGGGCTCCTGGCGCGGGAAGGGAGGCTGTTTCTGCCACGAGACTCCGCTAGATGCGGGCGGTGACCGTTCGGTGCGAGCCTCCCTCCAACCGCCATCGCTGAAAGGTGCAAGATGCAGCTGCGAAATCTCGGGAAGTCGGGCCTGCGCGTTTCGACTGTCGGCCTTGGCTGCAACAATTTCGGCGGGCGCCTCGATCTCGAGGCGTCGCGCCGGGTCGTCCATAAGGCGCTCGATCTCGGGATCACCTTCCTTGATACCGCGGACATCTACGGTGATGCCGGGGGCTCGGAGACGATCCTCGGCGAGATCCTGGGCGACCACCGCAAGGAAATCGTGCTCGCGACGAAGTTCGGCATGGTGATGAGCGAGGAGCGCCAGCTCAAGGGAGCGTCGCGCCGCTACATCATGTCGGCGGTCGAGGACAGCCTGCGGCGTCTCAAGACGGACTGGATCGATCTCTACCAGCTCCATACGCCCGATCCGCACACGCCGATCGAAGAGACGCTGCGTGCGCTCGACGACCTCGTCCACCAGGGCAAGGTCCGCTATACCGGGTGCTCCAATCTGCCGGCCTGGCAGGTCGTGGAAGCGCAATGGACATCTCGGACCCTCGGGCTCAATGCCTTCGTGTCCTGCCAGGACGAATACAGCCTGCTCGTCCGCGACATCGAACGGGAACTCGTGCCGGCCGCCCAGGCTTACGGTCTCGGCGTGATCCCCTACTTCCCGCTGGCGAGCGGCCTCCTGACCGGCAAATACAAGCACAATGCGCCGCTCCCGGAGGGCACGCGGCTGGCGAACACGCAACGCCTCGCATCCCGCTACATGACGGAGCGGAATTGGCGAAAGGTGGAGCGGCTGACAGCGCTCTGCGAGACCCGCAACCGCAGCCTGCTCGAACTTGCCTTTTCGTGGTTGCTCGCCCGTCCGCAGGTCGCCAGCGTCATCGCAGGCGCGACCCGACCGGAACAGATCGAGCAGAATGTCGCTGCGGCCGGATGGGAGCTGAGCCAGGACGACCTTGCCGAGATCGATCGGGTGCTGTCGGAGGCGTGATGGTTGCGCTATACTTATAAATATAGTGCTGCCCTTTACCTCTCCCCCTGGCGGGAGAGGTCGGACGCGAAGCGTCCGGGCGAGGGGTGAACCGCCGCGCTATCCTGTTGATGGTATTGTGAGATTTTCTCCCGAGAGCTTTGCGCTGCCTCCATCGCCCGCCCCTTGTGGGAGAGGTGCCCCAATTTGGCAGAACGAACCCAAATTGTGCCTTCGCCTCTCCCCTTATGAGGTCGCCCCAAGGGGGATGAGGGGAACCACCGCAATCCCAAGTCGACCGCGGCCGACGGGTTCCTCGCTTCGGACACTCGCCATGTCACATTCCGATCGGCTGTTCCGTCTTGGCATCGGGACCACACATTCGGGAGACCACGATGAAGCCGAGACTGAATCCGAATACCGCTGCGCCCGAGCTCATGCAGGCCATGATCGATTTCGAGAACCGCGTCAGGAACAGCGGTCTCGAGCATAGCCTCATCGACCTCGTGAAGTCGCGCGCCTCGCAGATCAACGGCTGCGCTTTTTGCATCCATATGCACACCCGGGATGCACGGGCTAACGGAGAGACGGAAGAGCGTCTGTATCTGCTCGACGCATGGCGCGAGTCGCCGCTCTACTCCGATCGTGAACGAGCGGCGCTCGGGTGGACAGAGGCGCTGACGCTCGTTTCCCAGACGCACGCTCCGGACAGCGACTACGAGGCCCTGAAGGCGCAGTTCACCGATGAGGAGCAGGTCAAGCTCACTCTGCTGATCGCCGCCATCAATGCATGGAACCGGATCGCGATCGGCTTTAGAGCGGTGCATCCGGTCAAAGCGAATCGCGCCGCTGCATGATGCCTGTCACACAGGACGATGCCATCGCGTCCTTCGATTCTCTCAGGCCGCGACTGATCCGCATTGCCTACCGGATGCTCGGATCAGTCGCGGATGCGGAAGACATCGTGCAGGACGCCTTCATCCGCTGGCATCAGACCGATCGAACCGTCGTCCGCAATCCGCAGGCATTCCTTACCCGAACGGTGACGCGCCTGTGCCTCGACTTTCTCGACTCGGCCCGTGTCCGACGGGAAAGTTATGTCGGGCCGTGGCTTCCCGAGCCTGTCGTGGAGCCCGCCTTCGACAAGATGGAAGACATCACGCTGCCGCTCATGATGGCGCTAGAGAGACTGTCACCATTGGAGAGGGCAGCCTTTCTTCTCCATGACGTCTTCGGAACCGGCTTCGACGAAATCGCGCAGATTCTCGGGCGCGATTCCGCCGCCTGTCGACAACTCGCCAGTCGTGCGAGAGCTCATATCCGTGCCGCGCGGCCACGTTTCGCAGTGCCGAAGGAGAAAGGGATGGCGATCGCAACCGCCTTCTATGCAGCCTCGCGCAGCGGCGATGTGCAGGCGCTCAAGTCGCTGCTCTCGGCGGATGTCGTGTCCTACACGGACGGGGGCGGAAAGGCACCGGCGGCGCTCAAACCCATCCAGGGCCAGGATAAGGTTGCACGGTTCTTTGCCGGAATAGCCAGGAAGAGCGGGAGCGGCGCGTCTCGACTCCTCTACCAGGGCCTGCTCAACGGAGAGCCCGGTTTCGTGACGATCGAGAAGTTCGGGATTCTGCAGACGACGACTCTCTCGATCGAACACGATCGCATCGCAGCCATCTACATCGTGCGCAATCCCGACAAGCTGGATCACATCCGGTATCGTCGCGAGGTCACCCAGGCACTGAACGCCTGAACGCGACGCGACCGGCTACGTCGCCCCAAATTGCATCATCGATCGCCCTGCAGCCCTCCCGATGGAGGCAGCCGGTCGTCCTGCGAGGTCGATGCGAGACTACGCGGCTTCCGCAGATTGAACTGCAGGCGGAAGGGTGGCGAGCCAGAGCGCAACCGCGAGTGCGGCGAGCAGCAGGGCGGAGACGAGGCCCGTAACGCCCCACCAGCCGGCCGACGACCAGAACAATCCGCCGATGGACCCGACGATGCTCGATCCGGCGTAATAGCAGAACAGGTAGAGGGCGGAGGCCTGGGCACGGCCGCGCTGCGCGCGGCGGCCGACCCAGCTGCTCGCGACCGAGTGGGCGCCGAAGAAGCCGAAAGTCGCGATGGCAATCCCGGCCAGGATCATCATAATCTGGCTGAAGGTCGTGACGGCGACGCCGGTCAGCATGATGACGATCATCGCCCAAAGGACTTTCCGGCGGCCCAGTCGTCCCGCCAGATCGCCGACCCAGGTCGAGCTGGCCGTGCCGATGAGATAGACGACGAAGATCGCTCCGATGGCGGTCTGGCTGAATCCGTAGGGCGGGGCCGCAAGGCGATAGCCGAGGTAATTGTAGACGGTCACGAAGGAGCCCATCAGCAGGAAGGATTCCGCGCACAGGCCGCAGAGGCCCGGATCCCGGATGTGATCCGTGAAGGATCTCAGCTGGCTCGCCAGATTGGAGCGTCGCGGCCGGAAATTCACAGCCGAGGGGAGGCTGCGCCACGCCGCAATGGCGGCGACGAGCCCGAGCGCGCCGAGGCAACTCAGGGCGAAGCGCCAGGACCCGAAATCCGTCAGAAATCCGGTGACGAGACGACCGGCCATGCCGCCAATGGCATTGCCGCCGATGAAGAGTCCCATCGCAAGGCCGATCGACTTTGGATGCACCTCCTCGCTGACATAGGTCATTGCGACGGCCGGAAGCCCGCCGAGCGTCACTCCCATCAGAGCCCGGGCGAGCAGGAACCTGCCAGCTCGGCATGGCGACCGAGACGATGGTCAGAGTGGCCGAGGACATGAGGGACAGCACCATGACCGGCTTGCGCCCCCAGGCATCCGAGAGCGAGCCGGCGACCAGCATCGAGAAGGCGAGGAGCCCGGTCGTGAGCGACAGCGCAAGGCTGCTTTCGGCGGCACTGATCCGGAACTCCTCCGAGAATACTGGAAGCAGCGGCTGCACCGAATAGAGCGTAGCGAAGGTCACGAATCCCGCCGCGAAGAGCGCGAGGTTCATGCGGCGAAACGCGGGTGTGCCGCTTTCGAGCAGCCGTGGCGCCTCTTCTCGAATCTCCTGCATCATGCGACTCGTTCGGGGCCCGTGAGACGGCAGCGACGTCGTGGGGATGCGCCGTCATGAACTTCCGGACGGAGCCCGGCAAGGCCGCTGCGATCTTCAATGCACTCTGGGCAGGTCGGGTCCCGAAGTTATTGCGGGCCTTGCATTAACCCGATGGTAACCATGTTGAGGCGTAATGGAGACGATGACGTTGCGTAACGAGCGTGACGTTACAGTCGGCTCCACTTCCGATCCGGCTCCTCGGCCTCACCGAGACCGCTTGCTCCTGGCGGTGGTGTGTCCGTGATGCCGGCTCCCCGTGTCGCCACTGTGGCGGAATCCGATGGACATTCGACAAGGGACGACGCGCATGGGGAAGGTTCTCGTTGTGACATCCGGCAAGGGGGGCGTCGGAAAGACGACGTCGACGGCCGCTCTCGGGGCTGCGCTGGCGCAGAACGGGCAGAAAGTCGCCGTCGTGGATTTCGACGTCGGTCTCCGGAATCTCGATTTGATCATGGGTGCGGAACGCCGCGTGGTCTTCGACCTGATCAATGTCGTTCAGGGCGACGCCAAGCTGGCGCAGGCCCTGATCCGCGACAAGCGCATCGACACGCTGTTTCTGCTTCCCGCCTCGCAGACCCGCGACAAGGACAGCCTGACCGAGGAGGGAGTCGCGAAGGTCATCGGCGAGTTGCGGGAGCAGTTCGACTGGGTGATTTGCGACAGCCCGGCCGGCATCGAGCGCGGTGCGCAACTCGCGATGCGTCACGCGGATGTCGCGGTCGTCGTGACGAACCCGGAAGTTTCGTCCGTTCGCGACTCCGACCGCATTGTCGGCGTGCTCGATTCCAAGACGGTGCGAGCCGAGAAAGGGGAGGTCGTCGAGAAGCATCTCCTCCTCACGCGCTACGATGGCTCGCGGGCCGAGCGCGGCGAGATGCTCAAGGTCGAGGACGTGCTGGACATCCTGTCTATTCCGCTTCTCGGCGTCGTGCCGGAGAGCCGGGAGGTGCTGCGCGCTTCGAATCTCGGGACCCCGGTCACCCTCGGAAGCCCCGGCAGCGCACCGGCCCAGGCCTATGAGGAGGCCGCTCGGCGCCTCCGAGGCGAGACCGTCACGACGAATACGGGTCGAGGTTTCCTGGGCAAGCTGTTCGGACGGAGGGCCGCATGAAACTTTGGAGCTTCTTTGGCCGGAGGGAATCAGCCCCGGTGGCTCGCGAGCGCCTCCAGATCCTGCTCGCGCACGAGCGCACGGCGGGCAGCGGTGAATCCGACCTGGTTGCCCTCCTCCGGGAGGAGATCCTCGCCGTGATCGCCAAGCACCTGGCGGTCGAGCAGGACAACATCCAGATCAAGATGGACCGCGGTGCCTCGGTCTCGACGCTCGGGGTCGACATCGAGATCCCGATGCGGGTGGGGGTTGCTTGAGGCATATAGCCTTCGCAGGAAAACCGCTCTCGCGGGAGAGATGGTGTGCGTAAAGCCGCACATCATCTCTCTTACGAGGCATCGGTCTGTCTGCCGTTATCCGAACTGAGGCGGTGTCTTCTGCATGGAGGGGCGCTGACTCATCGCCTCCCACCATTGGCGGAGGCCCGGTGTAGATGCGAGCAAACCTTCGGCATCGGGCGCCAGGACGAGATAAGCGAAGATCGGAGCCAGGAAGCAATCCGCGAGGCTGATGTCCTGTCCGGCGAGAAATGGGTTCGAGCCCTTCAGGCGCTCGAATTCCGACAGGCATAGTTGCACCATGCTCATCGAGGCTTGCACGATCGTCTCGTCGCCCTGGCCGCCCTGCATCGGCACGACGAGGCGCTGCCAGACGAGTTGCCTGATGATGGATCCATAGGCGTAGGAATCGATCACCGCGATGATCTGATCCATGCGGGCTGCCTGCTTGGCGTCGGACGGTTGCAGGGACGGGCCCGAAAACACGCGATCGATGTAGCGGGAGATCGCGATGGTTTCGTAGAGCGAAAACCCGTCATGCTCGAAGGCAGGCACCTTGCCGAAAGGATGGCGCCTGGTGTGTTCCGCCCCCTGCGCCTCGCCGGCCATGATGTTGACGGGCTTCAACTCGTAATCGACGCCCTTCTCCTCCAGCACGAGGCGAACGGTTCGCGTATAGGTGCTGAGGCTCGGTCCATAGACGATCGGCTTTGCCACGAGTTCCTCCCTTGCCGTGATCGGATCTTGCCTGTGGGGCATACCCGACGGTCGGGAGTGTAGTGCGATGGCCGCGATCACGCTACGGCATCTGTGCGGAGATGATCTACTAAGCGCCGGGCCTCGATGTTCTGCTGAGCCGACCGGCTGAGATCAGTGCCACTCGGGAGACGAGTCACGCCCGAGGGCGAACGGACCCACTGCCGTCCTTGCGAGCCGCAGGCGTGATGCACTGCCCGTTCCAGCGCCTCACCGTCTTTGCGAGCCGCAGGCGAAGCAATCTACCCGTCGTCCGATTCGCTCCTGGATGGCTTCGCTCTGCTCGCCATGACGGAGCACCTCACTGCAGGCGTGCGATCCGTCCTGAGCGCCTCTCACGACAGCAGGTGCGGCAGGAAGAGCGCGACCTGCGGCACGAACAGGATGAGCAGCATGACCGCGATCATCACGGCAAGGAACGCCGTGAGGTAACCGAATGAATCCGACATCGGAATCCGGCCCACGCGACAGGCTGCCATCAGGTCGATGCCGAGGGGCGGCGTGTTGGCGCCGATGGCGAGATTGAGCGTCAGCAGAATGCCGAAATAGACCGGATCGATCCGGTAATGCTGCATGATCGGAACGAAGACGGGCGCGAGGATGAGAATGATCGCGATTGTCTCCATGAACATGCCGAGGAGGAGCAGGATGAGCATCATCAGGAGAAGGGCGACGGTCGCGCTGTCCGTGAAAGTGCCGATGAACTCCACCATGTACTGGGGCACCTGTTCGGCGGCGAGAATCCAGCCGAAGAGGCTGGCGGTTGCGATAACGAACAGAATGCTGCCGGTCGCCTCGGTCGCCTGCTTGAGCTGCTCGACGATGATCTTCAAGCTGAGTGCGCGATAGATCAGGCCGCCAACCACCAAGGCGTAGGCGACGGCGACGCCAGCCGCCTCGGTCGGTGTGAACAGGCCGCCGCGAATGCCCCCGACGATGATCACCGGCGCAAGAAGGGCGAGCCAGGCGCTGCCGAGTGCCTGTCTCAGCTCCCGCCAGGAGAATGCCTCGCCGCCGCGCCAGTCATTCTTCCTGGCGATGATGTAAGCCACGACCATGAGGCCGAGTCCGGTCAGGATGCCAGGCACGATGCCGGCCACGAAAAGCTGGCCGATCGAGGTGTTCGTCGCCGTCCCGTAGACGATCATCACGATGCTCGGCGGAATGACCGTGCCGAGCGATCCGGCGCAGCCGAGCAGGGCACAGGAAAAGCCCGGGTCGTAACCGCGCTCGCGCATGGCCGGGAGCATCATCGTACCGATGGCGACGACGTCTGCAACGCCCGATCCCGACAGGGCGCCGAAGAGCATCGCTCCCATTACGGTAACGAGAGCCAGACCGCCGGTCGTGCGCCCGACGATCGCGCTGCACAGCCGCACGATCCGCGGCGTCAGATCGCCATGCAGGAGAAGCAATCCGGCGAGCAGAAACAGAGGGATCGCGAGCAACGTGAACGAGTCGATCCCGGCGACCATGCGCTGGGCGACGAGGATGATGGGCGCAAGATCGGAAAAGAAGAGATAGCCCGCGGATGCGAGACCGAGCGCAACCGCGATCGGGACGTCGATGACGACGAGGACCGTGAACAGGCCGAGAAGAAGAACGAGACCATTCACGGAATCAGCATCCGGAATAAGCGTGCCGCGAAGCGCGGCGGCAGCTGTGAATCACGACTCGGAAACTTTCGGTAGGGGATACTTAGCGTCTTGGAAGCGCGATCAGCGCGATGATGCACGAGAGAGCAGCACCGACGGGCAGCGCGAGATACATCCACGCCACGGGAATTTGCAGGGAGGTCGTCAGCGAATTCCAGGTGCGTGACGTCAGGTCCCAACCCGTCCAGGCGACGACGGCCATGAAGCCGATCGTGCAGAGGTCCGCCAGCATCGAGATAACCGATCGGGCGCGCTCATGGCGGACGATCAGGGGCAGGAGGCCCGCCGAAAGATGCGAGCGGCGGACCGTCGAGACGACGACGCCGAGGAACGTGACCCAGATGAGCAGAAGGCGCGGCACCTCTTCTGCCCAGGGTGGTGTCCGATGGAGCAGAAAACGCATCGCAACGGTGTAGATGACCGTTGCGGAGAACAAGGCGACGCCGATCGAGCCGATCGCCAGCGTCGTCTGCTCGATCAGGCGTTCGAGCCGCGTGAATTCATGCCCCGGTTCCGGCTCGGCCATCTCCACCTCCAGCCACGCAGAGCATGCACTCGTCGCAATAGGCCGAGACCACGACCCATTCCTCGGACAACACCTCGACGATGTGATCGGTCCCAGGCGGGATGCGAACGGCCGTTCCAGGAACCAGACGGTAGCGTTGATCCCCGACCCGAAGTTCGGCCTCGCCCTCGAGAGTGAGCGTGACCTCGTCGCGCGGGTGCGTGTGAGGGAGACTCATGGCTCCCTTCTTGCCGCGCACGACCGCGAACTTGATGAAGCCCTCGCCCCGTGCGGCCGGTGAGAAGATCACCTGCCGCTGGAAGTCGAAGAGTTTTTCGACCGGAACGTTGTCGAGATGGACAACCTCGGCCTGGCGCTGCCCGGGCATCACTGGCGATACTTGTTCAGGAGAGACATGAGCTCGGGCCCGTAGACTGCCTCCTGGCTCTTCCACACCGGCTGGACCGCGGCCACGAAGGGCGCCGTATCGACCTTGTTGATTGCCATGCCCTTGCCCTCGAGCTTCTGGATGAAGTCGGCGTCCGATTCCGTGATCATGCGGCGCTGCTCGTCACGCCACTTTGCGGCGGCTGCCCGGACGATCTTCTGGTCGTCCGGTCCGATGCGGTTCCACACGGATTGAGACACGACCAGACAGGCCGCGCCCCAGACGTGGCCCGTCAGCGACAGGTATTTCTGGACCTCGAAGAAGGACGAGCCGTAGATGATCGAGAGCGGGTTCTCCTGGGCGTCGAACACGCCCTGCTGCAGGGCCGAATAGAGTTCGCCGAAGGCCAGCGGCGCGGGCTCTGCTCCGAGCGCCACGAAGGTGTCGAGGCGGACCTTGTCGGGCGTCACCCGGATCTTCAGCCCCTTCAGGTCCTCGGGCTTATTGATCGGCTGCTTGTTGTTGGTGACGTGGCGATAGCCGTTCTCCCACCAGCTCAGGACGACGATGTTCTTGGAGAGGAGAAGCTTGTCGAGCGCCGCACCGAGCTCGCCGTCGAAGGCCGCGAAGGCCTTCTCGCGAGTCGGCCAGGCATAGGGGAGCTCGACGATGCCCATCTTGGGCTCGATCGGCTGGAACGAGCCGCTTCCGATCACGCCGGCCTGAACGGTGCCGATCTGAAGCCCCTCGACCACCTCGCGTTCGCTGCCGAGCTGACCTCCGGAAAAGACCTGGATGTTGACGCGTCCCTGCGTCTCGCGCGCAACCTGCTCGGCAAAGCCTTTGGCTGCGACATGCCAGCTATGGCTGTCCGACAGCACGTGGCCCAAGCGGATCGTCACGGGCTTGGACTGGGCGGCTGCCTCGCCCGCAGCGAGGCCAATTGCAAGCGCGCCGCATGCAGCGGCTATGAAGGAACGACGAAGCATCTTCTGGATCTCTGGTCCGGTCTGGGCGCCGGTTGGGATGGTGGGACGGGCCCTTTTAGCCGACTTCCGGCGTGATGCCAGGGGCAAACGGAAGGTGTGAATCCATGCTTGGGCATTGTCCGCGGAGGAGTGAGCCTGCGGCAAGTTGTATTCCGAATCTTGGGAATTCCGGGGTGGCGCGCGGCCTGTAGCCCGTCCGGAAGATGGCGACGCGGGCCATTCGGCAGCGTTTTGCGGTGCTCGTTCCGGTTCTCGACGAGGGCGGCCCCGCTCTCGCCCATGGCAGTCGAGGCGTCGGCGGCGCTAACCATGACAGAACCAAGCGGTGAGGCGCGCGATTGGTCTGGCGCGCGGCACCATCGGGCGGATCCGGCACCCAAGTGGGCCGGCAAGCCGCTGACCACACGGGATCCACCCCTGCTGACAGCGATGGCTCGAACGGGTCGCGGGCGCGCCTTTGGAAGCTGGATCTGCAAAGGTTGGTCGATCACCTGATGGCCGGCCAGCGTCTGCCATCTGCTGTCCAGCGCCTCAAAGCGGAACAGGATCGAGTACTGCCTGTTCGGGCTCGCCACCGGCAGCTCGAGTGACAGGCCGCTGATCAGCCATCAGGTGATCGCGCGGATGATCGCCGCGAGCGCTACCGAAATCGGTCCGACGGTGCATTGTGCACCCGACGCCAGCCTCTATCCGGCCGGCCTCATCGTCTCGGAGCGCGTTATGGTCGGTGTCCATCTCACCCGTCACGATTTTCCCGGGGAATGGAAATATGCCATCTCGCCGAGAACCTCCTCATCGAAACAGCAATTTCGGGACAAGCCCCAAGGCAGCGGGATGGATGAGCACTGCGCTTTCGGTATCGAGGGCCGTACATGTGCCGGCGCTTCCTTGGTGCTCCTCTGGGCTGGGAGCGATGGCGCCTTGTATTCGCCCCATTGGATCGCTACATAGCATTTATCGACTTTTGGCCGGACAATTGGGCCGTTACGCCTTGGCATGCCGGGCGCACGTTCAGACGCTCTTCCCAAACATCGACAAACCCGAGTTTGAGGTCGTGCATTCGCACACCGTGAGCTCACGTGCAGTCATGCATAGCCAAGGATACTCCCATGAATACGGGCACCGTGAAATTCTACAACGATCAAAGAGGCTTCGGCTTCATCCAGCCTGATAATGGCAGCAAGGACGTGTTCGTCCACGCGACGGCGCTCGAGCGCGCCGGCCTGCGTGGCCTCGTCGAGGGCCAGAAGGTCGCTTTCGATACCCAGGAAGACCGCCGCACAGGCAAGGTCGCCGTCAACAACATCCAGACGGCCTGACTTCGATCACACGCAAGCGGTGTGGTGCGCCACGCCGCTTGGCAAAGCCGCCCTCCGAGCGGCTTTTTGTTTTTTTCAACATGGAGCACTTGCAATGGCCAAGGAAGAATTAATCACGTTCGAGGGTGAGGTCAGCGAAATCCTGCCGGATGCTCGCTATCGCGTGAGGCTGGAGAGCGGCCACGAGATCGTTGCCTACACCGCAGGAAAGATGAAGAAGAACCGCATCAAGACGCTCGCGGGTGATCGCGTGACCGTCGAGATGTCGCCTTATGATCTCGACAAGGGCAGGCTTATCTTCCGTCACAAGGATAGCGGATCCGGAGGTCCCCGTCCGGTGCGTCGCCCGCAGTTTCGCCGCCGGTAACTGGTATCCCGGCCGGATGAACTCAGCCGAGCAAAGGTTGGTAATGCCCGAGAAGACCTGGACGTTTGAAGCTGGCGATCGAGTGCCGGAGTGGCTGATGCGTCAAACCAATTGCCTGTTGCGGTTTCATCGTGATGCGATTGTCGTCGAGAGAAACAGGGAGTTCCAGATCTATCCGGTCAGCGTCATGAACGCTGACGACACGATGGTATTCGCTGAAATCATAGACCAGCAACGTGATGCAGAAGTTCAGCAGGTTCTCCCAATCAGGGCCCATACGGCTCCCAGATCGATCTCTCTGAACTGACCGGTGAGATGTGACGAGCCGCCAGCAGGTTGCTGCACTTGCTCGGGCGCGACATGCCTGATCAGGCCGCATGCGGCCAACAATTCCTCCGAAGAGAAGCAATACGCAGTGCAGCGCGCCCGTTCAACATTGTTCGAAATTCTGCTGGCTCTCTGGACCGGGCTATTCACGCCTGCTCTGGCGGTGCTGTGGTTGTGTGGATCGCCTGAGCGCAGAGTTCGGCAAGTGACTCGGGTGTGGGCTCGCGGCGTTCTCATCGAGCTCAAGTGGATTGTCGGACTGACCCATGTCCAACGAGGTCAGCACAATATCCCTGATGAGCCTTGTCTGATCATCGCCAATCATCAATCGACTTGGGAGACTCTGGCATTCCTGGTTCTTTTCCCTGATGTGGCAATTGTTGCGAAACAGGAACTGCTCACGATCCCTGTGTTCTCGTGGTTCCTCCGCAAATCGCCGATGATCTTGATCGATCGGGAGAGCGGATCAAAAGCCGTGCGGAAGATGATCGATGAAAGCCGGGCCGCACTGGCCCAAGGCCGTTCCGTGCTCGTTTTTCCTGAGGGGACCCGAAAGCAGGCCACCACGCGGATCGAGTTCAAACGCGGAGTCGAACTCCTCTATACAAAGCTCGATACGGTTGTTCTCCCTGTGGCCCTGAACTCGGGTCTATTTTGGGAGCCGGGCCGGGGCCTGAAATGTGCAGGGGCGATCTCGGTCTCTTACCTGAGTCCGATCGAACCAGGTCTCCCAGGCAGCGAGTTCACAAGGAGGGCCGAGCAACTCCTTGAAGCCGAGAGGGTTCTCTTGGTCCGAGGCGGTTCAGCCGTCTCTGAGAATCAGCCGAACCAGATCACTCTCGAGCCGCCTCTCTTGTCTGAGCCTACGAGCGGTTAGGGCAGTCTGGCCGCGCTGGCGACATATCAGCGGCGCACCCTGGACCCCGGCCAGCATAGCGTAGAGGAAGCAAAAACCCGGTCGTGTAGCACTCTGCCGTTCTATTGACCCGCGGCTCGCCCCAGGGTTAATGTTCCCATTATGTTCCATCCGGCAGCATCTTGGGACTGGCTCCCGCCGCGCAGCAGCACTTTGGAAGCGATCCGCTGAGGCAATGGCCAGCCAATCGGGATCACGAACGCTTTTCTTCTTCGAGAAGCCGTCGGCCATGCGGCAGCTGCAGCGGTTCTTCAGATCCCCCAGCACCGTCTGCGTGTCGGCCGAGGGGCATCTTCTGACGGCGGAGGAGCCCGGCGAAGTGCGCGAGGAATGGAAGGCCTGGCGCTTCGACACACTCCCGATCCTGCTCGACCGCATTCCCGTCACTTACGGCACCAGCCGCTCAGGCCAGTCGCACAAGCCCAAGATCGAGGCGATCAAACAGGCCCTCCAAGGCGTAGAGCGGGTCATCATTGCCACCGACCCGGGCCGCGAGGGCTCGATGATCGCTTGGGAGGTGCTCGAACATCTCCGCTATGGGGGTCGCGTGGACCGCCTGAAACTCGGTGCGCTCGATGAGGTCTCGATCCGACGTGCTTTCGCGGTGATGGCCCAAGAGACCAATTCCGGCGAGCGTGATTACGCGGCCTATCTCGAGGCCCTGTGCCGACAGTATGAGGACTACCATCTGGGTCTCAACGGCACCCGCGCCATCTCGCTTCGGCTCAGGCCGCCGGCACTCCGGGAGCCATGGCGCTTCGGCGGCGTGCAGACGCCGACGCTCGCCATCCTGGCTGATCTCGAACAGCGCATCCGGGATTTTGTCCCGCAGGACTACTACAAGATTGCCCTGGCGATCACGACCGAGAGCGACGCCGAGATCACACTCTGGCACGCGCCGAAAGACAAAATCTTTGAAAAGTCGGTCGCGGAGGCCATTCAGCAGGCCGCCGAAGCGTGGTCGGGACCGCTTGCCGTCGAGCACAAGGATGTGCGCAGGGCGCCACCCCGACTGTTCTCGAAGGACACCCTCGCGCGGCGCTGTGCCAAGCGCTTCGGCTGGGATCCCCAGCACACGGCAAAGCTCGCGCAGGATCTCTACGATCAGGGATACTTGAGCTATCCCCGCACCGAATCCGAGCACCTGCCCGAGAGCCAGACCGGCGATGCCAGCGCGGTCATCGGAAGCCTCGTCGAGATCCTCCCGGATCTTGCAGGTCTCGTTCCACCTGAAGGCCAGCTCGTATTTCGCAAGGGCAGCAAGGGACACTACGTCAAGGATCCCGGCGAGCACCATGCGATCGTCCCGTTGCGCAAGGTTCCCGGGGAGAGAAGCGTCGGGAGCGATCACCTCCGCCTCTGGAGCCTGATCGCTCGAAGCTTTCTCGCTGCGCACCTGCCGGACGGCATTGATGCTCGCACCACTGTGTCCGCGCTGGTCCCGACGCCGCTTGGTCCCAAGCGTTTTGCGGTCAGTGGAAGCGTCATCAAGGACCCGGGCTGGCGTGCCGTCTATGGAGCGGAGGCGGACACGGACGTGGACACTGCTCCCGGTAAGGCGAAGTCGGATGAAGAGCCCACCACAGCGCGCATGCCGCTCATTCAGGATCTTGAGGCAGGCAAAGCAGCGGACGCGAGGATCGAGACGGCTCAGACCGAGCCACCACGGCGGATCACCCGCGGCGAACTGCCGGTCGTCATGGGCCGCCTCATCGACCAAGTGGAAGACCCTGCACTGAAAGCTGCCCTCGAAAATCCCGTGAACCCGAACGAGCCTAAAGGTCTCGGGACTGCCGCGACACGCGACACGATCCTGCCGAAGCTCGAGAAGAGCCGCTACGTCGAACTCCTGAAGGGAAAGGACCCCCCGATCCAGGTGACGGAAATCGGGCTTGCATTTGTTGCAGCCGTGCGACGCGTTTTCCCGACTTACGGCGATCCGGTGGGGCGGGCAATGTTCGAGGCGGAGCTGGCAGAGATCGGGCGGGCGTCAACACGAGACGAGGCTCTTCGGCGCGCGGCGTCCTATCAGGAGCGAACCCGCATCCGTGTCGCAGAGCTGATTGCAGCAATCGCACAGTCGAGGACTGCCGATGTTGATCCTACCAGTGTGCGCATGACTTCCGCTGCCGGGAGCGGGAGACCGCCCACGAAGGCGATGATCGCGTTCGCGACCTCGCTTGCTGCTCGGAAGGGGGTGACGCTGCCGCGGGGCTTGAAGAGCAACAGCGCGATCTGCCGGGCCTTTCTCGATCAGCATGCACCACAACGAACATCCGGGTCAGGAGACCCGACGCACGGAGGTGGATCCCGCTCACCGAGCGAAGCGATGGTGCGCTATGCTCGGGCTCTTGCTGAAGGGAAGGGAATTGAGTGCCCATCAGCAGTAACAACCGACTTCGAAGCATGCCGGGCGTTTCTCGACGAACACTCGGAAAAGGCGCAGCGCCCTGGAACCAAAAGCGGGATCAGAACCAGAGGGGGAACCAACGCCCCCGGAGGACACGCCTCGAACGGTTCGCCAAACAACGGCAGCAACAACCGAAAGCGATCGGCCGCCAAAAGGCCCACAGAGAGGACAGAGGGCGCCACACACCGTCTGACACAGTCGCAGCCGACGCAACGATGAGTGAGAGCGCCCATCTGCTCTCGGCAGCCCTGATCTGGCACTCAGCAGCGCGGCAGCACCCAAAAGTCCGGCTGGTTCTCGGGCTTGCGCACGATCGCGATTACGAAATCGCGGTAGGCGGCCTGGCTCAGCTCTCCCTCCCCGGATGCACAGGCTGATATGATTATGGCATCTGTGGTGGCGCAAGCCAGCCTCGAAGGTGGCAGTTCAGGGGACGTTCGGCGCAGCTTCAGCTATGGGAACATCGATCGATGGAAGACCATCTGTTGACGGGTTCTGGACCTTCCCTTCACGCAACACGAGAAAGCTGCCAGGCTGCACCTCGGTCCAAACTTCGTCCCGTGTGAGTGGTCGCGTTGCAACGACAGTCACAACGTCAGTCGGTAGGGTCTCCTGGGCAAAGTCAACGCGCCAATCCTCGTCGATAAGGGTCGCAGCTCCGAATGGAGCACACCTCGTGAGATAGCAAAGGCGCTTGCTGCAGTGACAGTAGAGAGTGCGGCTGTCGCTTAGGAGCATATTGAACACGCCGAGCTCATTTAGGCGGGAGCAAAGTTCGCGGAGAAAGAAATCGAGGTGCCTCGGAGTTGGAAGAGTGCGCCATCGCGTGCGCAGCTGATCCAGGATCCAGCAGAACGCATGCTCGCTGTCGGTTGTGCCGATCGGTTGAAAATAATTGAGAGGCCAGCGCTTGATACCCTTCAGCTGGCCGTTGTGGGCGAAGGTCCAGCTTCGACCCCAGAGCTCTCGCGAGAATGGATGTGTGTTCTCGAGCGCCACTCGGCCTCGGTTTGCGCGCCGGACATGAGCAATCACAATCCGGCTCTTGATCGGGTATTCGCGCAAGAGGCGGGCGATGTCTGATCGGGCGCTTGGCTGTGGGTCATGGAAGCTACGGCAGCCTTTCCCCTCGTAGAATGCCATTCCCCACCCGTCGCGGTGGGGGCCAGTTTCGCCGCCTCGCCGAGAAAAGCCGGCAAAACTAAAGCGGATATCAGTTGGCACGTTCGCACTCATGCCGAGGAGCTCGCACATCTGCTCAGCCTTTTGATGGAAGACGCATCATGGCAGCATGCTCCTTGGATCTCATCGCACGCCCTGTGCGTCTCGGCAGGATGACGGGGTGCGCTGAGGAGGCCGATGTGATCGACCCGTATTACTGGCTCGCTCCAAATGGGCACAAGATCACCATGCTCTTGGAAGAGGTGGGGCCTCCCCTGTGAGATCCGCCCGGTCGACATTCGTGCGGGCGATCAGGGGCGATATCGCCGGGCAATCGCATACCCGCCAGAGTGGTTCCTAATCCAATGGGGGGCTGTGAGCCCGTCTCGGTATTCGAATCAGGCTGTCCGTGGGTCCCCTACAGCTAAGCTAGACCTAGCCCCGTTGAATCAGTGCCGAGCCAAGCTTCAGGATCGGCCTGAGAGAGGTTGGGCCGCAGCGGCACAGCCGCAACGCACCCGACACGATTCGAGCGGGCGACCTTGGCCTTAGGAGACTGCCCTCCAAGGGTGTTGCCGGACGCCCCGGTATCCGCTAATTGAGGCTCAGGCTCCTCGCCAAGGCACCCGTAGCTCAGCTGGATAGAGCGTTGCCCTCCGAAGGCAAAGGTCACACGTTCGAATCGTGTCGGGTGCGCCAAAATCTCCCTAGAATATCAACGTATTAGGCGCTCACCGGATGCGGTTGGTCCGCCACACTCAGCGCTGCCCATGCTACCCCGTGCAGGGGCGCGCAGCACGCTGGGTAGGGCCTCCTTGGCCCTGGCGTGATCGAGTGTGTCCCACGGTGAATGTCCCTGTCGCCTCAAGATCTGCGAATTCTGATCCCAATCTGTCCTCGGGGTCAGGATCAGCTTTAGAATGCGCCTTCCCTCGCTCAGGCTGCGGAGGGGGATCGCGACCGGGCTCTGCGGCTGGACGATCTCCAATGCTCTGGCCGACCTGCTGGAAGCGGAGCGGCGAACGGCAAATGGTGTCCAACTGATTTCTCGCGGCTATGCCCGAGGGGCTTTCGGGCGGGCCCGAGATTCGCTGCAGGACCTACGAATCTCTCGGCCATCCAAAGGCGTCGCCAACTGACCGCCCCAGCAATCGCGCACAACGACAGCCCATCCGATGCGTGGCGTCGAGCGCTTATCTGATTTCCCGTAGGTCACGGTCTGGGTTGAATGCCCTCATTGTCCTCATCGACATGGGAGCTATCGTCTTGTCCACCTTGCCGAGAAGTTCGGCGCTGAGTTCATGCTGACCGAGGTCTTGGATCGAATCGCCTTCGACTGTCCCTGGCGCACCCCGCCCGGCAAGCAACCGCCGGACCATTACGACGCTAAGTGCAAGCTGAGGTTCACGGACCTGGACCGGAATCGCCACCGCCATCTGATGGACCACCGCTACTGAGACGGCTTAGAGTCGCATGTAACGATCACGGCAGATGGTCGAGCGTTCGCACACAGCGGCGCGTGTGTTGGTGAGCACAGACGTGGCATGTAACGATCACGGCAGATGGTCGAGCGTTCGCACACAGCGGCGCGTGTGTTGGTGAGCACAGACGTGGCATGGTCGGCCGTTATAGTGACCCAGAATGCGATGCCGGAAGCTTCATGATGCACCCCAACACAGACTTCTTAAGTCTGAGATCGTGCGGGGGGCGCTGTTGGGAGAGAGCCATGAGCCACGAGGTTGAAAAGGGCTCGTTGCCAGCGAGCATCGGTGCGACCCTTGCTGTTATCGGCATGCTTAGCATCCTCTATGGTCCGCTACTCGCCGGATAGGCCCATTCTCGTTTGCCTGGACCGGCAGATCGAAGAGCACCGCCCCTCTCGGCGGCTCGTGACCATCTCACCCGGTCAGCCTGTGCTGCCCTATTCTACACGTCGCGGGTTGTGGCTCTTTCCGCATCCTGTCAGCGACTTCCGCAAAGATGGGCAGGCTGCGGTCGATCATTGCGTCGGATGCCGTCAGGCTGAGGCGGAAGTAATCGGGCCTCTCCATGACACGGCCCGGCATGACGAAGACATCCCGGTCTGCCAAAGCATCCCAGAAGCGATCCGGGTCAGCGCCAGGGCTCTTGCAGAACAGGTAGAACGTGCCCTCTGGCGGCAGCACTTCGTACCCGACTCTTGCCAGGGCCTCAATCATGCGAGTCCGCTTGGCCGAGAGAGCGTGCATGTCGATGCTGAGCCCCTCCAGATCGGGAATGGCATACTGCATGACCGCATTGGGGAAGCACCAGCCCAGCGCCATCTGGGCGGCGAACAGGCTGTCCTGAAGAGCCTGCCGCTCGGGTCGTGGCATAAGCGGCGAGAGGGCCAAGTAGCCGAGACGCTGGCCCGGTGCGAGCAGAACCTTGCCGTAGCTGTAGGTGATCACAGTCCAGGGATAGACCGCCGCCGGGTTCACGAACTCTCGCCCGTCGAAGCGAATGCGCCGGTAGGGCTCGTCCGAGAGGAGGAAGATGCGCCGCCCAATTCGATCCGAGGCTCGGTCCAGGAGGTCCGCCAGCGCGACAATCTCATCGCGGCTGTAGATGCGTCCCGTGGGGTTGTGCGGCGTATTGATGATGACGAGCCGGGTCCAGGGCGAGATCGCGGCCTCTATGGCGCTGAGATCGAGGTCGAACGATCCGGGGCGCAGCGTCACTTTGCGGGGGATTGCGTCCGCTGCATGCAACAGCGGTTCGTAGCAGAACCATCCTGGCAGCGAGAAGACCGCCTCATCGCCCACATCGAGGAGCAGGCGGACCGCGACGCTGATCGCGGCGAATCCGCCGGTCGTAAGAGCGAGGTCGGCGGGCTCAAAGGGCAGCGCCAGTTCCTGGCTGAGGCGATCCGCCAGGAATGCCTGCGGCTCGGCCTCGCTGGTCTTGTAGGCGAACCAGTCCTTGTTGTGGGGCACCGCATGGTGCCGGACGGCCTCGACCAAGCCGGCCAGCGGCATCTCGTGAGGGTTGCCGAAGGTGAAATCGCTGATCCCCGGCTCACTGCGCCGAGCCGCGTATCGGGACTGGAAATAGAACCGCTCGACAGGCGCAAAGCTCCTGGCAGCGGCACGCACGCGATTGGAGACGACCTGCATTCCTTCCTCCCTATGTGCATAGACCTCTCAGAGCCGATGGCGGGGTTCTCTGGGGTCTACTGCCCAGAGCGGATTTTGATCACGGTATTGCCAGCCGCCAGTCCGAGCCCCATCCCCATAGCGGCTGAAGGGTTGCAGGGACAGGTACGCTCCGCGCCCGTTCAAACTCCTGTGCATCCAGTCATTGCAGCATCAATCCTCTGCCACAAGCCTGGAATGGATCGGGTCATCCGACCGTAAGCAGGATTGGACTGCGCTTCCGTGCGGGAGGTCACATTTTTCCCTCCACCCTCGGCCAGCTTAAGCCAAGAGCCGCTTCATCATGCCAGCCGGGTGGCTTACCACCTGTGTTCCGACTTGCTCCGGCCTGTCTGAGGGAGTGCTCTCTCGATTGGAGGCCCTATGCGGAACCTGCGGTGGCAGGCACTGGCATGAGGAAAGGCCGGAAACCAACCAAATGGTCCCGCCATTGACCACCCTATGTAGTCTATACGCTGGTCGGAGAGATCATGCTCGCTGGACTGCTCGCCCTGATTGTTGCCGCGCTCTTCGCCGGAGCCGCCGTCTATATCAACGTCGCCGAGCAGCCCGCCCGCTTGCTCCTGGACGACCGCTCGCTCCTGATCGAGTGGAAGTTCGCCTACAAACGCGGGTTCGTGATGCAGGCGTCTCTGGCCGTCATCGGCTCCCTTCTCGGGATCGCGGCGTGGTCGCAAACCGGAAACTGGCGCTGGCTCCTCGGCGCAGTCGTCTTGATCACAAACTGGCCTTACACACTGGTCGTGATCATGCCGGCCAACAACACGCTCATGCAAATGTCTGACACCGAGCCTGATCCGACAACGCGTGCTCTGATCGAGCGTTGGAGCAGGTTGCACGCAAACCGCACGGCGCTTGGGTTCGCGGCAACCCTGATCTTTCTCTGGGCTGCACTTTCGTGACGGCAGCCGGGAGCGGTTACACGCAATCGTAATGGCTGGATAGAAAACTGAACATGAAGGCGAACCGATGTTTGATGGCTTTCAGCGCGATCTGATCGAGACCTCCGAAGCCAGCATCTGCTTGCGCCATGGTGGGTCGGGTCCTCCCGTCCTGCTCCTGCACGGGCACCCGCAGACGCATGTCATGTGGCACCTCACGGCCCCCGTGCTCGCGAAGGACTACACGGTCGTGTGCGCTGACCTGCGAGGTTATGGCGATAGCTCGAAGCCGCCGACCACAGCCGACCATGAGCCCTATTCGAAGCGGGCGATGGCCCGCGACATGATCGAGGTCATGCAATCCCTCGGGTTTGAGCAGTTCACCGTGGTGGGTCACGACCGGGGTGGCCGGGTGGCGTATCGGATGGCTCTCGATCACCCTGCGCGCGTGCGGGGGCTCGCGGTGCTCGATATCGTTCCGACCGGCGAGATGTTTCGTCGGGCCGACATGTCGTTTGGCCTCGGCTACTGGCACTGGTTCTTCCTGGCCCAGCCCTTCGATCTCCCTGAACGCGTGATCGGAGCGAACCCGGACGGGTTTTATTTCCACCGGGGCCGGGACGTGTTCGATCCAGCGGCTATGGCGGAATACCGGCGCTGCTATACGGACCTGGCGACAATCCATGCCATGTGCGAGGACTATCGTGCGGGTGCAACCTTCGACTTCGACCTCGACGAGGCTGACCGGAGGGCCGGAAAGCGCATCCGGTGTCCACTGCTGGCGCTCTGGGGCGCAAAGGGACACATGGATCGCTGGTATGACGTGCTGGAGGTCTGGCGCGCTTGGGCCGATGATGTGCAGGGGCAGGCGCTCGATTGTGGGCACTACCTTTCGGAGGAGGCTCCAGAAGCCACGCTGGAGGTGCTGACACCGTTCCTGGCACAGGTTAGCGCGTATTGATCGACCGCGCCGAGGTGCTGGAGCAGAGCCTACTGCCTCTGAGGTGGACCTCGTCCGAGGCAAGCTAATCGAGAACCTCTTTGAGGCTCCTGATGGCGGCTTCATGTCCGGGCGATGGATCTGGAGGGGAGAAATGGGACCGCCGTCGCGGTGATAGCCTGCTACGGCTACAGCGTCACCGGAGTCAGCCGCAGGCTTGTTGGTGTATACCGGAGCCTCGACGAGGCACGTGTTGCACTTGGCAAGGACTTTTGTCTCGGAGAGGTTTGAGTCACCCACATACGGTTCTGCATACGAGGATCAAAACGCCTCGACCTTAGCCTACTCACGGGTGTCACGATGCGGCTTGAGGTAGACAAGGAACAACTGGCTATCCTGAGGCGCGCCCTCCAGGCAAGAGTGCACGACATGCAACTGCGCTTGGGCAGCGAGCCCGGTGATGAGGGTTATCAGCGAGAGGCAGCACTATCCACGCAGCTTCTCCGGCAGGTGGAAGATTTGGAACGGCGTGCGGGCCGCCGCACCTGGGGCGCAGGTGATGCGGAGTTCTATCCGAGCAATGACAAGGATTGAGGCTTGCAATCGACTCTGTCCGCACTGGCGGACATCGACTGCGTCTTCGAGAGGAACCTTGAGACTGTTACGACGAGCGGGGCTCCTGAGGCTATCAAGAAGGAGGCCATCAAGACGCTCCAGCAGCGCCACCAAGACGCCCGTGTGTCATACGTTCGGCAACCCAAGGCGCTGCATAGGCGAGCCATGACAGCGGCATTGGTCTCCTTCCCCGTCCCGTCGAGTTTGCAGCAGTTAGACGGTTCAGCCGAAAGATAGGAGACCTGTTGGACGGAAACTCGCTCTGGGGGCCAGAGCCATCCCAGCATATTTCCTTCCATCTCGGCGATGCAACGCGTGTCGAATAAGTTCGAGCCGCACGGCTTCCTCGGGCGGCTCGTGCACTCGGTCACTGGACAGCCTTGTAACTGTTCGAGCCGCTAGAATGTCTATGCCGGTAGTGCCACGCGGAACCGCGAGTGTGCCGACCGTCATAGTTATGGGCATAGCTCAGGGGCTAAGGCGCAGCAACCGCGAGAGGTTGGCCCGCCTCCGCCAGCATACAATTCAGAACTTTGGCAGGTTCAGTCGAGCTTGCATTCCGGGCATTGTGAATGTGCTTGGCCGGATTGAAAGTGGCTTCGCCTGCCTTCAATTGGAAAGGCTGCTCTCCGTGGGGCTCGAACACCATTGTCCCTTGCAGGACGTAGATGAGTTCATCGCCAGGATGGAGATGGCGGCCCGCAACGGCCCCGGGCGGCACATCGGCGACAAACATCACTTCTTCTTTTCCCTCAATGCCGGAGATCGACTTACGAAGGAGTTCGGTGCGCGTGACCGATGGAGGTTTTTCCTGCGCACCGACATAGCTGACGCCGAAAGCACCAATGGCGATACCGATGAAATTCACGCTGACGAGTAGAACTGCGTTGCGCATCGGATTCTCCTTTGATCCAAGACTTACTGATCAGCCACCTTCCGGAACGACTCGATGCAGTGCTAAGTACTCACTCTTGACTCTTCCTTTTGAAGAGATTCAAAGCTGGCTGAGGTTGGTCCTTTAGGAGCCGAGCACCTGAGAGAGGACGGCAGGTGCACGCGGCTCGGTTTGGCCGATACTATCTCTGCACATGGCTTCAACTGCGACGGCCCCAAGGCCGATCAGGAAATCGCGATGCCGAGTATTATCTTCACCTCTCTTGTGACGGTGTTGAGCCGCAGAGCAGCAAGTTCGCAATAATATTGCTCTGCTCCGTGTCGGAACAGCGCGGCTTAAATTTGCCGGGCTTAGATACGCTACTTGGTAGTAGTGCAGAAAATACCATGTTTGAACTGTCATGGCGAGCCAAGAAGTAGTGATTATGTTTGCGCCTCGCTTCCTCCGTTTCGGAGGAGCGGCACCTCATTCACCCCTGGCGTGTCGCGAACGTTCTTTCGAGGTCCACCAGCCGAATCCCAAGGTTGAGAGCGTCGATGAGCCATCATCCGTGCAGGCTTGAACAAGACAAACAGGGATAAACAGGAAGGAGCAGGAGCCGCCTCGACCGACATAGGACAGCATGGCGAACCTGCTGCCGTAGTACGCGAACCCGGCGACCTGACGCATTCCCATCCTGGCATGCGCCCGCAGGGAGGGATCGTTGTCGTGCCGGCCGCCTCGATGGTCGTAACGGCTGGAGACCACCTCTGGGCCACTCCAAGCTCGATTTGGACCCCAGGCTTGGAAAGTCAGAATAACCTTGCCTGTCCGACATGGCGGGAACGATGCAGATTGGCTTTTCGTGACACGGCAATCATGGTTGCCGCCAACGCCATTTCCTGAGAGACCTCGATGCCCGTTGGCCCTGATCCTTGTGCTCGCTTTCCGATCCCCGATCAGCCCTCGATGGTGTTTCTGAAGAACGTCGTCACGAACCCGCAGATCGAGATTGGCGACTACACCTGTTACCACGACTTCGACGACCCGCTCGGATTCGAAAAAAATGTGCGCTACGCCTTTCCCTTCATCGGGGATCGGCTCGTCATTGGTCGCTTCTGCTCCATCGCCTCTGGTGCGACCTTCATCCTGAACGGGGGCAATCACCTCACCGACACGGTCTCCTCCTATCCCTTCGCGATCTTCGGTTCGGGCTGGGAGAATGCGATGCCCGAGCGCTGGCCGCACAGAGGCGATATCGTCATCGGCAATGACGTGTGGATCGGTTTCGAGGCGACGCTCATGCCGGGCGTTCAGGTTGGAGATGGCGCGGTGATTGCCGTCAAGAGCGTGGTCGCTTCGGATGTGCCGCCCTATGCGGTGGTCGGCGGCAATCCGGCGCGGGTGATCCGCTTCCGGCATTCGGAAGCCGACATCGCCCGTCTCCTTGAACTATGCTGGTGGAACTGGCCGGTCGAGACCATCACGAGACATGCGCGCGTGATCGCAACCGGAAGCGTCGATGACCTCGAACGGGCGCTGCTTGAGCCATGATTTTGCGAAGCGGACCTCTGCCTGACATGCTCTATGAGCGCGCCAAAACCCGGCGCATGAAGATCGTGCCGATCACGGGCGTGTCGTAATAGGACTCTATGGGCTCGAACCCGGATTTCCGGTAAAGCGCGACGGCCTCCGTCATGGAAGGCAGGGTATCCAGCCTCATCTCGCGGTAGCCGATCCGCTCGGCCTCTCGCACAATGGCTTCGACCAGCCTTTTCCCGATCCCGGAGCCTCGCCCATCCGGAGAAACATAGAGGCGTTTCATCTCGCAACAGCCATAGGGCTCGATGGGGCGGAGCCCAATGCACCCCACCGGAGTGCCGTTGGACGTTCGAGCCAACAGCAGTTCGCCGGCTGGCGGAGCATACTTGCCCGGCATGGTCGCCATTTCCGCCTCGAAGTTCTGATACGACAGATCAACGTCCAAAGAGGACGCATAGGCTCTGAACAGCATGACCACTGCCGCCAGATCTTCCGCTGTTCTGACCGGAGCAATGAAGGTGCAGGATTGTTCGTGCCCGCGCGTGTGAGGACCGCCCGCATGGGAGGATTGGGAGTGTTCTGCGCGCGCTGGCATCTCACAACCGCTTTTCGAACCAGTGATGGGCGTAGGGCTCGGTGTTGAAGGGCGCGACCTCCTGGTAGCCCTCCTGATGGTATAGAGCCTGAGCTTCGGTCAGGGCGCGGTTGGTTTCGAGATGCAGTTTCGTGAGACCGGCTTCACGCGCCCTCGCCTCGAGCGTGCGCAGCACCTTGCGCGCAATCCCGAGCCCGCGTGCGGAAGGCGCAGTCCACATCCGCTTGATCTCGCCCGTGATCCCATCGCCGACCTTGAGCGCCCCGCACCCTACTGGGCCGCCGTCGAGCCAAGCGACAACGAAGTAGCCTGCCGGGGGCGTCATCTCCTCGTCACGGGCCGAGATGCTCCTCGAAGGGTCGAACCCGACCTCGAAGCGCGCGGCCAGTTCCTGGAAGTACTGCTCCAGGCACGATCGCGCGGCCGCGCTGTCCGGCGCTTCGTAGCGCACCTCCACCGTCCCTGCGCGAAGCAGGCATTCGACCTCGGCCATGGCGTTTACCAAGCGGTCGCGCTGGGCCGGATCGAGGGGTTCCAGGAACGACATCGCGAGGTCGTCGGACAGCGCGTCATAGGTCGCGCGTTCGGCGCGTCCTTTGGGCGTCAGGACGACGCGCCGAACCCGGGCGTCGCCCCTCTGGCTGCGTGTCCGGACGAGACCCTGTGCTTCGAGCGAGCGCAGCAAGCGGCTGACGTAACCCGAGTCGAGCTTGAGCCGCTCGCGCAAGACCCGCACGTCGATGCCATCCGGTCCCACCTCGTGGAGCAATCGTGCCTCGCCCAATGGGCGACCGCGATGGAGGTAGCTGTCCTCCAGCGCGCCGACATGCTGGGTGACGATGCGGTTGAAGCGACGGACCTGCTGTATCTGGTGCTGATCCATTCTCTGACTTTAGTCAGATATCTGCGCGGCGCAAGCGGTCAGTCGTGCCGCCATATACGTCACGCTGATGATGACCTGCGAGCGGACTGTCTGTGCCTGAGCGGCTCGCTTCAGTCGGAGATATCCCTGCCGAGACTGTTCGATCCAGCGGCCTTGGCGAAACACCAGCGCCGCTCCGGAGATCCGGCTAAGTTCCACGCCATGTGCGAGGTCGATCACGCGGGTGCGACCTTCGGCGCCAACGAGGCCGTTCCCGGCACGCGTGAGCCCGCAGCGCACCCCACGATCTCGACAGGTGAAGAGGGATCGGCGCGAGCCGCAATGGCCACTGAGGAGATGCCGTTCAGGAGCGGTTCAAGCCGCGCGTGCGATCCTCGCCTCATCATGGGGGCATGGATTCAGTTGCGAAGGAGACGCCGATGGTGGTGAAGGTCGCAGCGCGGATGAAAGCCTTGTTACCAGCTGGCCTTGCGGCGCTCATGCTCGGCGGGGCCGCACTGATCACAGCGACCCCTGCTCAGGCGCAGTGGGGCTATGGCCCACCGCACTATCGGCCCTACTATGGTCGGCCCTATGGCCCTCCCGGGCCGTACTACGGTCGGCGCTACTACGGCCCGCCCTATGGGCCGCGCTGCCGTGTCGTGGTCACCCGGCGCATCAATCGCTGGGGTGAGCCCGTCATTGTCAGGCGGCGGATCTGTCCGTGACGACAGATTAGGCTGCCTGGGTGCGTTTGGTGATGTGCGCCCGATAGGCCGCCGCCGACTTCATCGTGATCGTTCCAGCTTCGGTGAGCTTCTCGATCTCCGTTTTGGCGCGCCTGGCGGCCTGTGGCGTGTAGGAGGGCTTCAATGCGACCCGAACCCGGCTGGCAATGTGCCTGCGGTGCGCCCCTGCCTGCCGTGGAGTCAGGGTCTTCCTGGCGACGAGCTGATCCAGTTGATCGTACGCCCGCTTGGCTTCCGCAGGGGTGTAGGTGCTTTTCTTCTCAAACATGAAAGTATCCTTCTGAAATTTCTTCTGCAGGTAAGCGCAGCAGTCGAGCATTTCCAGGGTCTACCTCGAAGCTGAGGCGCGTTCCTTCAGTTCCTGCTCCAGTTTTTCCGTTTCCATGTGGTTGATGGCTTCATGCCACCGGGACCAGTCGCGCAGGCCGTCGATCCATTCGCGAAGCTGAACGCTCGTCTCCTGCAGTCCAAGCTCTTTTGCCCGGATCTGAACCTCGGGGAAGGATACTCGGTGGTCCGTACCAGCCCAGTCCAACGATGCGCCGCCCCGTCGCACAGCGAGCGTTCGGCGGAGAAACTCGAACTCGATCCAGGCAACAAATCGAACTTGGTTCGGGGTCATCATGCCATTTCCCTTGATCTCGTCGATGTCGATCGGTCTTCCTCCTCGCTGTCCTCGTCTCACGAGCCATTAGCTCGGGCGACTTTCCCATCCTCTTGTGCGCCCTTGTGGCGCTCCCTCTTACAGTCTCGGGCGAGCCGCCACGCTGAAACTGAATCCTGACCGATACGTTGGTCCGCTGCCTCCAGGCGCACAGGCGAGCAAGCACCAAACAAGGATCGCACGCACTGGCGGGCTTTAACACCGAGTCGGATGATCGCGTGAGCGGCAGCAGCTTTGCTGTTCAGGACTGGGGGATACCTTCAGGAGGAACGAGCAATGGCAGATACTCGGAACAACGCGAGCGAGGCGATCGATCAGTCTACTGAGGCCGGACGTGACATGGTGGAGGCAGCGGCGGGTGTGGCGCGTGAGGCTGCCGTGATGGGGCTCGAGGGGGTACGGCGTGTGACGGATCGCTTCACATGGGCCTTTGGCTTTGCCGGAGAGGACAGCGAAGCCGTGGCTCGTCAGGCGAGCGAGAACCTTGGAGTCCTTGCGGAAACCGGCACCGTGCTGGGGCGCGGCATGCAGGACGTATCACGGGAGTGGCTGACCCTATCGCAGCACGGGTTCCAGAAGAACATCGAAGGGCTGACGGAACTGGTCCGCTGCCGGTCGATCCAGGACCTCTTTGCCGTGCAAAGCGAACTGATGCGCAACAACTGGCGGTACATGATCGACGTCAGCCGTCAAATCGCCGAACACTCGATCGAGATCGCCAACGAAGCGACACAGAAGATCGGCAGTGAGCCGAAACGGATCGGTGGCCGCACTCGCAAAGCGGCCTGACGGCTTACGCCTGCGATCAGATTCATAAGTCGAGAGCGCCCATCGCGGGCGCTCTTTCGCTGTCGTGAGAGATCGCGAGCGTTTCTCTGCTCCGCAGGGTTGGCTCAAGAAGCCCTGATCCTCGATCAGATCGAGATCGAGCTACGAGAGATGTTGGGCGAGGTGCTTGTTCATCTCGAACATGGTGACCTTCTTCTGCCCGAAGATCGGCTCGAGCTTGTCGTCGGCGAGGATCTCGCGCTTGTTCTCCGGGTTCTGGAGATTGTTCTTCTTGATGTAGTCCCACATTCGGCTGACCACGTCCGGGCGTGACAAGGGGTCGGAGCCCACAACGGCAGCCAGCTCCTTGGACGGCTGGAGGGGCTTCATGAGGGCCGGATTGACTTTCTTGCTCGAAGCCTTGGCCGTCTTCGCATTCGCCATTGATGTCTCCTGAAATAGACCGTTGGTCGGGCGACATTCCGCTGGGGAAGCGGGCCCTGGTCCGGCCAACCTGCGCGACTGTGGTTACCAATTCGTTTCCGGCAGCGCGCTGCGCAGTGCAGGTTCAGGCATTCTCTTTCCTTGTGGCCGCGCATGGCACGGCACCTGCTTGCTCCCGAATGGCGAAAATCAGGGTCTGCCGGCCCCCGAAGTCCGGTGAGGCGGGCCATGCTCTCCACTAGGCGCGGGTCACTTGACGTCCGGAGGGCCGCGGTCGACGCTCTCGAGGCAGATGCGTTGCGTATAGCTGCCGATGTCCATGAGACAGTCTTGGCGACACTGGGCAGAACAATTCCCGATCGGCTCCGGGAGCTCTTGGCCGATTCACCATCCAGCGATTGTCCGATGGCGAGCGGAATCCGGACTGCCTCCGTGCGGTTGCGCTGGAACATGGAAGGTGGCTCATCCGGCAGGATGCGCGAACGGGCGCAGCCGAGCGCGAGCCGAAAAGACCCTGCCCGGCAAAAGGGGCAGGTCGGACAGGCCAAGTTGCCAGGAGCACACGTTACCCATTCAGCCGACGGAACGGCGCTACCCTCTCGCCCGTCATGCAGGTTGGTTCATGAGGGCTCGCTGCTCTAACCTTTGTTTTTCCAAGTCGACAACCGAGAGGGGCCTCGGCTTCGCCCCGAGACGTCGCAAGGCATCGCAGGAGCCGTCACGCACTTCTTGGACTCCTGCCTTGGTGATCCATATGGAATTCCGGGTGGCGCTGCGGCCACGCGATGATTCGGGTTGGAGAGGGACGAGATGAGAGTTCGGGATGTCTGTTTCGTTGGGTCCGCTCTCATCGTGGCCTGCATCCTCCTCGTCCCGGGGCAGGCAAATGCGGCCGGCGATGCCCGGAGCGGCCGACAGATTGCGCAACGCTGGTGCGCCTCGTGCCATCTGGTTGCGCCCGGGCAGGCCACCGGCTCGCCGGATGTGCCCAGTTTTCAGGCCATTGCCCGAAGCGAAGATCTGACGGAGGCGCTCCTCACGGCGTTTCTCTCCAGTTCCCACCCGCGGATGCCCGACATGTCTCTCTCGCGGCGCGAGATTGCTGATCTGGTCGCGTATATTCGCAGCCAGCGGTGACCTGAGGTGGTGCCCATTTCCGTCCTTGCGAGTTGCAGACGGCGCGATCCATTCTGAGGCGACGGCCTGAATTGCTGTACTTCGTTCGCAATGACGGTGAGGGCATGAGAGAGGGAAGAGCACCGCCGGAACCGGAGTGATGCCGGCCTCACTTCATCATGGCGAGCCGCAGGCGAAGCAATCCAGGAATCGGCACCGTCGTCTGAATAGCCCCACTCGCAACAACTGAAGAAGATTGTAGTCTCGATCAACGCGCCGTCTGCCCGCGGGCTTATCCTTCGCGGAGTAGTCGGATGCGGAGAATGGCGAAGCTGTCAGTATAAGACCGGACCGACGTCGAGGTGTTACGCCGGGATAGCGGCCTTGCACCACCGACGTGTTGGCCTTCGTGTAGATGAGCCGGCGTTGAACCGAGCGGTGGAATGCGATGCGCCTCGGCGCCAGCTTACGATGATCCCTGCATGTGCCGGTGGGTGCAGGGGCTCGGACCAGGACGATCTCGAGACATCGCCTGTGATCAACTGGCTCTCTTCGTCGAGCGGACCAGGTGCCGCTCGAATATTTTGAGCGCGGCGTTCTGACCGGCTTCCTGAATGAGGTCCAGGATCTCATGCTTGGTGAGCCGGAGTGCGGAGAATGCGGCGATGGAATTCTCGATCGCAGGATGTTCGTACTGCTCCAGGAGCGCTCGCCCGGCGGCATGGAACTGCTCCTGAAGCGATGCTAGTGAAATTTCCGTGCCTTCCGACCCCTTCCTCCTGCCGGCCGCAGGCGTGCCGCCCCCGTGCGCTCGTGGTTCAGAACGGATATGTCTCATGAGTCCCTGTGCGCTCTGACGCAGATGAAAGCAAAAGGATCATGCAGCAGCATTGCTCCTGCCGATGACAGCGCCAATTGCTCTGGTTTCCATACCACTGATGCAATATGCGAGGCGATAGCCGCAAGGACATTGACCTGCCTCAAACGAGCGATCTCGAAAGGGCAGGCACCACGACGGGCTCGATGATCGATCCGCCCTTCATCAGCCAAACTCGGATGCGACGCTGTGAGGCGCGATGGCCTGCAAGAACTTGATCCAAGGCAATGACGATCGAGATCGATAGAGAATACAAGGCCAGGTGTTCCGATATCGCAACGAGGAGGAAACCATGCGTCGGTTGATCATCGGATCCATTCTGGGGAGCGCTCTCCTGGCCGCCGGGGCGACCGGGGTGGCGAGCCAGGACATGATGCGCGGTGAGCGGATGCGCGGACCCATGATGGGTCGGTCCGACACGGGGATGATGGGCGGCCGGTGGGTCGAGGACGCCCAGGCGTTCATGGACGCGCGCATCGCCGCTCTTCATGCGGGGCTGAAGCTCTCGGCGGATCAGGAGAAGCTGTGGCCGCCGGTCGAGGAAGCGATCCGGAATGCGGCCCGGCTGCACGTCTCCCACATGCAGGCGATGCGCGATCGTGCCGACGATCCGATCGAGAGGCTCCGCAACGCAGCCGACCGGATGGCGCAAGGCTCGGACGCGATGCGCAAGCTCGCCGATGCGGCCGCTCCCCTCTATGCGACGCTCGACGATGCCCAGAAGCGGCGGCTGCGAATCCTCGTGAGAGACATGGGGCCGCGTGGCATGATGGGCCGTGGCTGGCGAGGGATGATGGGCGGGCGGTTCGACTCGGATAGCCAGGACGAGCATCGCAGCATGATGGGGCAGGGCAGCGGCCGAGGCATGGGCGGCTGGTTCGACCCGGATGACGACGGCCAATAGGCGCAACGGCGTCCTGATGCTCCTGGCGGATCGGATTCGTTGAGAATCGAGCGCTTGCTCGAACTTCGCATGAGGAAGCTGCAAAAGGTCGATCGTTCGGGTCTTCCGTGAGGTTCAGCTCGGCCCTCTCGATTCGTACGTGAAGAGGAGCGCACCATGTCTGCTCTCGATGCTCTGCTTCTTGGCGATCCGTGGCAGATCAGTGCAGCCGCTTACCCGGAAGCGGGCAGCGCCGAGGAGAAGCTCGCCTTTCTGCTCAACTATGCGGTTCTGGCGCCCTCCGTCCTGAACACGCAGCCCTGGAAATTCGTGGTGAGAGACGGTGCCGTCGAACTCCACGCCGATCGCGGGCGAAGGCTGCCCATCGTCGATCCGGACGGGCGTGAGCTTCTGCTCAGCTGCGGGGCCGCGCTCTTCAATCTGTGCACCGCGATGCGAAGCTTCGGACATCGTGCGGATGTGAGAATTCGTCCGAATGAAAAGGATGCCGATCTCCTCGCAGTGGTGACACTCGAACCGGCAAAAACGCCGTCGGATCTCGATCGGAACCTCCGAGATGCCATTCCGAAGCGGCGCACGGTCCGGCGCCCCTTCGCCGAGCGTCCTTTGCCCGAAGAGCTCCTGGACGAGCTGTCCGAGGCCGCGGCCCGTGAAGGGGCCGACCTATCGCGGGCCGGGGATGCGCACAGCAAGAGCCAGGTTGCCGAGCTGGTAGCCGAGGCGGAGCGCCTTCATCTGGCCGATGGGGCCTATCGCAACGAGCTGTCGGCCTGGATCCAGCAGCGAATCGGCGAAGCACGCGGGCATGATAATGAGGCCGCGGTGCGGCTCGGGCTGGGAGGATCCACACCGGATCCGCGCGCGACGGCGGAGGACCTGTTCGTGCCGCTCGCAGCCTCGGTCGCGCGGACGTTCACGAGCGCCGAGGCGGCAGCGGCCCACCAGCAGGCTCGCACCGCAGGCGCACCGGCCGTGGTCTTGCTGACGGCCCCTCAGGACAGCCCGAGAGACTGGCTCGCGGCAGGGCAGGCGCTCCAGCGCGTGCTCCTCACGGCGACGCGGGCCGGCGTCTCCTCCTCCTATCTGAACCCGCCGGTCGAAATCCCCAGCCTGCGGAGGCGCGTCGCCGTAGCGTTCGGGCGCCATGACGTGCCTCAGGTGCTCCTGCGGCTGGGCTACGGCCCTGACGTCCCACCCGCATCACGGCGCCCCGTGACGGAGGTCGTCACATTCGCATCTTCCTGATGAAGCGTGACGGACAGATGGCCGAGGCTGCTGGTGCATTTGCGCGCTCGATCGCGCCATCCTTCGCGATCATTGACTTGCCGCAATCCTGGCGGGAGCTGACGAGGTAAAGTAAATTCCACTCGGCTACCTCAGGTGAAGCGCTAGAGCTTCTGGCGGCACGGGAGGGGTTGATGAGCTATGGGTCGCTTCTGGTTCATGTCGAGAATGGCAGCACCTCGTCCGACGCGCGTCTCGCTCTCGCGGTTGCTCTGGCCGATCGCTTCGATGCGGCGCTGATCGGCGTCGCGGCCGAGGCCGTGCGCCCACCACCGGTGGACGGCATGGGCGGCGCCCTCCTGGTGGGCGACATCATGGTCGCCGAGGACGAGCAGATCCAGGCCGACCTCGAGGCGGCCGAGCAGAGGTTCCGCGCCCATCCGGGGGTACAGGATCTCGAGACCGACTGGCGCGCGGCCGTGGGCCGGCCCGTCGAGGTGCTGGCCCGCGAAGCCCGGGCGGCGGATCTCCTCGTCATCGGACGCGATCTCGAGCGGCTGCGCGCCGGCAGCTACCGCGCGCTCGATCCGGGCGAGATGGTGATGGCCGCCGGCCGGCCCGTGCTCGTCGTGCCCTCCGGCGCGCAACGGCTCTCCGCCGACCACGTTCTGGTGGGCTGGAAGGATGCCCGCGAGGCCCGGCGCGCGCTCTGGGACGCTTCTCCGTTCCTGCGTGCCGCCGAGGAGGTTCATGTTGTCGAGGTTGCGGCCGAGGCGGCGCTCGACGACGCCACGGATCGCGTCCGGGATGTGGTGCGTCACCTCGAGCGTCATGCCGTCAAGGCGCGCGGGGAGGTGCGCACGCAGCGCGAAGCCTCGGCGGCCGGCGAGCTTCTCCTCGTGGCCGAGCAGCACGGGGCCGATCTCATCGTGGCGGGCGCCTATGGCCACACGCGGCTGCGGGAATGGGTGTTCGGCGGCGTCACCCGCGATCTCCTGCGGAACTCCCCGAAATGCTGCCTCCTGGCCCATTGACGGGGCGCGTGTGTTTGGTCTGGCATCGGTGCATTCCCGCCGCGCACTTTGCGGGAAGCCACTGTGGCATGATCACCGAATGCTAAGTTGACGATCGGCTCCAGCGCGCTTCCTGCCGGATGAACCGGTGTGGATGGGTCGCAACGGCGGCAAGGCCTTCGAGAGCGGGCTCGGCGTGGGTGATCAGAATGGTCGGCGTCCGCTCCATGACGGTCTCGAAGGGAAACTTTCGCTCGAACTCGGTTCGGAACGCCCCCGCATCGAGTAGCCCGCCGATCCTCTGCGCAATGCCGCCGGTGATGAAGACCCCGCCGGCTGCGCCAAACACCAGGGCTAGGTCACCCGCGAAGCGGCCGAGCAGGCCGGCGAAGAGGTCCAGCGTATCGGCCGCCAATTCGTTGCCCCCGTCGCGACCAGCCGTCACGACGTCAGCAGGGCTTGCAAGCTTCGGATGCAGGCTGCGTGATCGGGCCAGAGCCCGGTAGAGCCGAACGAGACCGCTTCCGCACAGCAACGTTTCTGCACTTACCCGGCCTCCCGGATGCTCAACCAGAGGCCACAGCTTCATCTCGCCTTCGTGCCGCGCCCCGAAATCCATGTGGCCGGCCTCGGTCGCGTGGAGCACGCATTGCAACCCGTAGGGGACGAGCGCTGCGGCCCCGAGGCCCGTCCCGGGACCAAGCACGACCTGCGGTCCTGCGCAGGCGGGAGCGGGACCAATCCGCATCAGGTCCGTGGCCGGATCGAGGACTGTCAGGCCTGCCGCGGTTCCGACGTAGTCGTTCAGGAGAATCACGTGCTCGAGGCCGAGGTCCCGGCCGATCTGCCCGGCATCGAGCGTCCAGGCCGCGTTCGTCAGGTGCACGACCGGCCCGGAGATGCGCCCGGCCAGGGCCAGCAAGGCCGAGACCGGCCGCGCCCCGGAGTGGTGCTGCAGGGCCGCGAGGATGGCTGAGGTCGGATCGGCATGGGCTGTGGTCAAGCCCTTGGCGAGGAGCTGGACAGGTGCTCCCGGCTCAAGCAGGACCGCGAAGCGCGCAAAGGTGCCGCCAATGTCGCCAAGCAAGGCGGGAAACTCGATCATCGGGTCGGGACACCTCTCGCGTTCGTGCCGTTCTGGGCTTCGAGATTGGCTGAAACTGATCCTGGTCGACATCAGATCCGCGAAAGCTGCCTTTTCGGTGGCGCTCCTTCAGGAAGGAGGCTCGGGATGCCAGCACGAGCGACGTGATCGTCAGGCCGAAGCCGTCGACACGTCATCGATCGGCAGCGCCGCTCTCAGCAGCCAATAGCATCGATCCGCGGCGGCTCTGCCGATCCGGCACCCGATTCCCCCGTCGGCTTTCGTCGCTTCGCTCCCGGCCTGCGAAACCCGTGTCTTACAAGGGGAGCAGCGACGCGATCACGGCGAGAGAGTCCGTTGCTCTGCGGCATAGCGCTTCACGAACTCCGCGGAGACCAGATAAGCGACCACGAGACCCAGCACGCCCATGCTCACGCCGAATGTCAGCGGAACGAACCCGAGAACGTCACCGAGAGGCGTCAAGGCCAGGATGAGCGCGGCGCCGAGGGCTGCGAGCGAGGTAAAAGCGAGCACTGGATGGGCACGGCTCATCCAAGCGGGTCCTGCCGTTCGGATGACGAAAATCACCAGAATCTGCGTTGCCATGGACTCGACGAACCAAGCCGTACGGAACGCTTCCACTCCGACATCGAACCACAGGCGCAGGAGCGCGAAGGTTGCGAGATCGAATATCGTGGACAGCGAACCCATGACGAGAGTGAAACGCAGCACCTCGCGCATGTCCCACGCATGAGGCGCGACGATTTCCTCGGGATCGACCGCGTCGAACGGAATCCCCGTCTCGGAGAGATCATAGATCAGGTTGTTCGCCAGAACCTGCACCGGGGTCAGCGGCAGAAAGGGCAGGAACAACGAGGCCGCCGCCATGGACAGCATGTTGCCGAAATTCGAGCTCGTCCCCATGCGGACGTATTTGATGATGTTCGCGTAGGTGCGCCGACCCTCCTCCATGCCGTGATGCAGGACACCGAGGTCGTGCTCGAGGAGAATCATGTCCGCAGCCTCGCGCGCGACGTCGGTGGCCCCGTCCACCGAGAGCCCGACATCGGCGGCACGGATCGCCGGTGCGTCATTGATGCCGTCTCCCAGAAATCCCACGATATGCCCGCGGGCCTGCAAGGCCCGTACGATCCGGGCCTTCTGGTCCGGCGATACGCGTGCGAACAGGTCGACCCCGTCCACCCGTGCCGCGAGCGCGGGATCGGTGAGCGCATTGATTTGCGCGCCAGTGAGGACTCCCGTGGCGGGAAGCCGGAGAACCTCGATCAGGTGGCGTACGGCAGGCTCCGAATCTCCCGATATGATCTTGACCCGAACTCCGGCGCCGCCGAGCCGCGCGACGGCATCCGCCGCAGAAGGTTTGGGTGGATCCAGGAACACGCAATAGCCGGCAAAGACGAGATCGCCCTCGTCGGCGGGATCGAGTGTCCCGCGGTCCGGCGGAATCTGCTTCCAAGCAACGCCAAGCAGCCGGAAACCGCCCGCCGTGCGCGTCGCATGCAAGGCTTCGAGGCTTTCCCGGAGCGCCGGATCGAGCGGCCGGACGGAGCCGCCATCCATCTCGGCCTCGGTACACCGGGCGAGAATCTCCTCGGGCGCGCCTTTCACGATCGCCAGCCGTTCGCTGTCCCGCTCCGCCAGAACCGAGACGCGGCGACGCTCGAAATCGAACGGCACCTCGTCGAGCTTGATCCAGCCCGGGAGCGGATGGTCTGCCGTGTGGGCCAGGATGGCATCGTCGAGGGGGCTGCGGACGCCGGTTTCGAAGCGACTGTTCACCGCGGCCAACTCGATCACGCGTTCGCAGTCGGCGCCGTCCGGGCCGGGATGGGCGACGAGGGTGATGCGGGCCTCCGTCAGCGTTCCCGTCTTGTCCGTGCACAGGACATCCATGGCGCCAAGGTCATGAATGGCCGACAGCTTCTTCACGATGACCTTGCGGTCCGCCATGCGGATCGCGCCGCGCGAGAGGGTCACCGTCATGACCATGGGCAGGAGTTCCGGGGTGAGCCCGACGGCGAGCGCCTGGGCGAACAGGAACGACACCAGCGCTGGCCGCCCGAACACGAGCTGGGTCAGGAGCACGAAAAGGACGAGGAAACCGGTGAGCCGCAGAATGAGGATTCCGAAGCGATGGATGCCACGCTCGAACGCACTCGGCGGTTCGTTGGATTGAAGAGCTGCCGCAATGCCGCCGAAACGCGTCGCCGCGCCCGTGGCGACGACCAGCATCGTGGCTTCGCCGCTCACGATCGAGGTGCCGCCGAACAGGGCATTGAACGCATCGGCTGCGGTCTCGGTCGCGCAGGGTCCGGGCCGTTTCTCCACGGCATAGGGCTCACCGGTCAGCAGGGCTTCGTTCGCATGGGCGGACCGGCTCGCCAGCACCACGCCATCGGCCGGCACGAGATCGCCCGCCTTGAGTTCGACAACGTCACCCGGAACGAGCGCTTCCACGGGAAGCGACACCGCCTTCCCGTCCCGATGTACGTCTGCTCTGACGGCCACGGAGCGCCTGAGGGCGTCGGCGGCCGTCTCGGCGCGATGCTCCTGAAACACGTCGAGGGTGATCGACAGGGCGACGATGATCAGGATGATGAAGAAGCTCGGCCAGTCACCGGTCAGGCCCGACACGACGGCGGCCACGAGGAGAATGGCGACCAAGGGCTCGACGAGGCGCCGGCCAACCCGCGCGAGCACGTGACGATGCCGCGTCGTCGTGGTCAGATTGGGCCCGTAGCGCTGCAGGCGCGAGCCGGCCTCCTCGGAATTCAGACCGTCTTCGCGCGCATCGAGCCGTAGGAGCAGATCCCCGTTGGGCAGTGTCCAGAAGTCGCTTTCGGCGACCACTGCCTTCGTGCGGGCCGGCAGACCAGGCCCACTGATGAGGCGGTCGGCAAAAGAAAACGGCATGTCTTGGCGGGCCATGAGGGCGGAAAGTCCAAGGTCTCGGAGACGTGAAGCCGAACTCCGCGTGAATGATCATTCGGATCCAAGAGCCGTGGGGCGTCCTTGATTTTGCGCAAAGCCCTAGTGGTGAAAACATCGGAAAGTGCAATTTATGCCCGTGGTGCAGTTTAAGCCCTGTTCCCTCGAGAGGATGACATGCTCCGGCCCATGACCCTGCCAGAACTGGAGTCCAAACTCGATCGCCTTTCCCCGGGCGATCGGTGGGAGATCAACCAAGCCGATTACCTCCGCGTTTTCGGCGCCAACGACGTGGCGCGCGCCCGGCTCGAGAACTTCGCACGGGGGCATCGCTGTGGGATCGCCGTCACGCAGTCCGGCATAGAATTTCGCAAGCTGCACGCCGACCAGGTGGTCCCGATCAGATAAGCTGTGAAATTCCCGGCCTATGCGGGATGCAAGTTCGGTCGCACGTCGGTTCACGGCTGAGGAAGTCGTCCCGCGAAGCCTGCATGGCGGTCCTGAAGGGACTTCCAGCGTTAGCCCGATCAAGGACTCTCGCGCAGGCTCGTGATGTAGGCAGTCACGTCCCGAAGCTCGTCGGGCGACAGCATGAGGTTCGGCATGGTCGTATGCGAGGTCTGCAAGGCTACTGTCAAGGCGAGCGCTGTCATCCCGGGTACGTGCGCCAATTGCTCGAAGCTCGGAGCATTCGGATCGGGCGAGTTCGTCTGCCCGTTCGTCACGGCATGACATGCCGCACAGACCCTGCGCGCCAGAGCCTGCCCGGAGCGAACGTCGCCGGCTTCCTGCGCGCGCAGCTGACTCGTCAGGATCAGCCCGAGAAGGACGAGCAGGCCTGCGCTTCGGCTCATGGGAGATCCCTCCATCGTGACCCTGGTCTGGAGCGGCCGCTTCAAAACGGGCTCGCCCCTGCCAATGATAGCCTAGCCGATCCAGGACCCGCCGTCCTGCTTTGCAAGACGTGCCAAAGCATTCGCGAGCCCATGTCCGCAGCTTGGCAGCAACGCAAGGGTGGGTGAGAAGTTGGAGGCATTGGGGCCAAGAGGACAAGGCATGGATGAGCCCGTCTCATACCGCACCCGGCCACGTCACGTCGCGCGGATCGTCTTTGCCGGAGGGCTCGCCCTTGTCGCATTGTGGATGACGTTCGGCATTCTGGTCGTGCTGGCATGGGCCATGGTTTTGGCCGTCAGTACATGGCCGTTGTATCGCCGCTTTCGCGATCTGTTCGGGGAGCAATACGGCACGCTCGCATCGTTCCTATTCACTCTTCTCGCCGGGGCGGTTCTCTTCAGCGTGATGTATCTCGCCCTCGTCGAGGTGAGCCGGGATGGGTCTGTCGTCCTGCAATGGATCCAGCAGGCTCAGCAGAGTGGCGTTCCGGTTCCGGGCTGGGTCGTTCGCTTGCCGGTCCTTGGCTCGTACGCCGACGCATGGTGGCGGCTTCACCTGAGCAACCCGCGCGGAGTTGCCGATCTCTTCAGGGGTCTCGACCAGGAGAGCATTGCCGCTTGGACGAGTTCGGTCGGAGGGCAGGTTCTCCACCGGTTCTTTCTCATGATTCTGACGCTGATCGCGCTCTTTTTCCTTCTGCGCGACGGCGAATGGGTTGGAGAGCGGTTACTGGTCCTGGCAAACGGCTGGCTCGGAGATCCCGGTGAACGTCTTGCCGAGAAGATCGTCGAAGCCGTACGAGGAACTTTCAACGGAACGATCGTGGTTGCTTTCGGAGAAGGTCTCCTGATCGGCGCTGCCTATGTGATCACCGGAGTCCCGCATGCGGTTCTCTTCGGGTTTCTGACCATCCTGTTCGCTCTGGTGCCCTTCGGCGCCTGGATTGCGTTCAGCGCTGCCTCGCTCACCTTGCTGGCCACAACGGGCAGCGTCGTGGTCCCCGCCTGCCTCTTTGCGTTCGGTTCCTCCGTGATGCTGATCGGAGATAACCTCGTACAACCCGCCATCATCGGCGGGGCCGCCCGTCTGCCATTCTTCTGGGCGCTGCTCGGGATCATCGGTGGGCTGGAGAGCCTGGGGCTCGTCGGCCTCTTCATCGGCCCGGTGATCATGGCGGCGCTCCTCACGGTGTGGCGTGAATGGGGAGATGTTTCGCCCAAGAGACGGGAGAGTACAGGCGAGGGGCGATGATCATGCGCATGGGCGAACCTTCATGATGCAGAAGGGGGCAACCGTGAACCGTTTGTTCGCGGCGCTGATTCTCGCTGTCACCATGCTGCTGTCGACGGACTGCGAGGCAAACCAAGACCGCTTGCCCGACCCGCCGCCACATTCGACGAACCAGAAATTGCCGGCACTCCCGGATCTCGACCGCACTGCGATTACGGTATCGGGCCTGTCATCGGGTGGATTCTTCGCGCATCAGTTCCATGTCGCCTTCTCCAGGCTCGTCAAAGGGGCAGGAATCATCGCGGGTGGACCGTATGGCTGTGTCGAGGATATCCCGAATCCATGGTCGCCCTTCTGGCGGGTTCCTCTGGACCGGGTCTCCGCGGCCGTCGTGGCTTGCACGCACTATTACGGCGACCGCTACTATGGCCTGCGTCCTGCCCTTCCCAAGGTTGAGGATTCGGCCGGGCTCATCAGAGAAAGCGCAAACCAGGGATTGATCGACAATCCATCCCATCTTGCGGACAGCCGGGTCTGGCTGTTCCACGGCCGGAGCGATCATATCGTTCCGCTGCAGGTCATGGAGACGCTCGCGCAACTCTACGGTGTGTTCGGCGTGGATGCCCCGAAACTCGTATTCGACAAGAACAGGGGCGAAACGTCAGCTAATCACGGCATGCCAGTCGGCACGTTCATGGGCAAAAGCAAATTTCCCGTGCGGACATGCGGTCAGCACGAGCCGCCCTACATCATCCAGTGCGGCTACGAGGCTGCCGAGATGCTCCTGCGCCATCTCTATCCCGAGGATTTCGAGCAGGCCTCGGATGACCCTCATCGAGACGGGACCTTGCTCGCTTTCGACCAATCCGAGTTCTTCGGCCCGGCCGCCGAAAGCGCCGGCCTCCACGGCGTCGGTTATCTGTATCTTCCGACCCGTTGCACCGCAGAACCATGCCGGCTGCACATTGCTTTCCACGGTTGCAAGCAAGATGTCGACAGCGTGTACGACGATTTCATCCGTGATGCAGGCTACAATCGCTGGGCCGCGACCAACCATATCGTCGTCCTCTATCCACAAACGACGGCATCGGCCGTGAACCCGAACCGTTGCTGGGATTTCTGGGGTTATACCGGGCCGAACTACGACAATCGCAACGGGCCGCAGATGCGGGCCATCAGGGCGATGGTCGATCGCCTGATCGGTGAGGCGCCATAACCATGCCGCCGGTGCGGGCATCAATGCGCTCTCGCGGAGCACGTCTGTGAGGCTGACGGCGCATGCGTCCGGGTCAAAGGAGTGCCGTCATGCATCGACTCTCCGAATGGCCCCACCCGGATCCCGAGTGGGGCTCGTCCCGTACGGAGCAAGCCGACCCGCCGTCCTTCAGAGCACGGAAGTCACTCGATGACCTGCACGATCTTGCGGCTGCGCGGGTCGACCAGCACGGTATGATCGTTCACGACCGTATAACGGTAGTCGGTGCGGACCCCCGTATCGGCCGGCACGGTATACAGCTCGACATTCGGCGGCAATGGCTCGCCGACCGTCACCTTCTCGGTGACACGCACCGATGGTCTGTGCTCCCGGACAACGTATTGCTTCACCTTGGTGGATTCATCGGCCGAAAGCGCTCCTCCGAGGGCAGCGCCCGCCACGCCGCCGACGACGGCGCCTACGGGACCACCTACGACTGCACCGGCCGCCGCTCCTCCGACCGCACCGGGAACTGCACCGCTGCCCTGGGCGTGGGCCGCAATCGGGAGGCTGGAGATGGCGAGAACCGCAGCAATAGTGACACTTTTGTTCATGGGGAACTCCATACGCTGTTAACGCAAGTTAACGCGTGTGAGTTGAGACGGGTTCAAGCGTAGCCGCAAATGGCGCGATTCGACGCGATAGGGGGAGGGCGGACGCAAGATGCCGTTACTGCCGGTCGTCGACGCGAGATGGCGATCGGCGGCTGCTCGAGGAACCCGCATCGATCTTGCACGTGGCGGAAGTCAGTCCGGCTCGCAGCCCGGTGTGCCCCAACTCGGCTTCGGGAGACCAACTCGGCAAATTCGGGGCTCGCCCGTTTCGGCCTGCACGCCTTCCAAATGCATCGGACCTGAATCTGGATCGAGAGTGGAGGCATTTCAACAATCGGGTCATGCCGACGGAGCGCTACTTGGCTACTCGTGCCTCACCCCGCTTGTTCACATGCCAGATCACGACATGGTAATGGGGCATCTCCACACCGGGATGACCTCCATTGAAATACATGGACACGTGATCGTTCCGGCCCGCGAACCCTGCCAAGTCGAACTTCTTGCGATTTGCAATGTCCTCAACTGGGATCATGTAGATGGTGCTGACCCGCCGTCCATGCCGGTCATACGCGAGGAATGGGCCTGTAGGCAGAGTTTCGGGTCGGACATAAAGCACACCCAGCCCGGGCAGGAACCCTGGGAGCGTCACGAGATCGCTGACCTTCTTGAAGCCGCGAGGTGGGTGCCTCGGAGGTGTTTGAGCTTCAGCGGCCGAAGTGATCAAGGTCGCCAGCACACCGGCAGCAATCAACTGCTTCTTCATGGCTGTACTCGTTCAATGGGGCTTGCCCGCGATAGGTTGCGACTCCATCAGTTTGCTCCCACCCAGGCTGATTTGGTTGACTGAACGCGGCCCACTCACCAAGGCGTAAGCTCACTCTTCTTCTATAGCTTCCCACTCTTTATATGCGACGGGATCATAGATGTATTCGAGCGTTGGCACGAGGCGAAGCTCTCGTCCTCCAAATTTCCGTTTGAACATGCTGATATCCGTCCATCCATCACATGGTCCGCCTTGTGGAGTAACGCCAAACAAATCATAGAGCTGGAGGCCGAGAGTTCTTGCCTTTCGCATGATCTCGAAATGCAGCAGGTAGGGCGCCATCACGTTGCGGTGAATGGCACGTGAACCACCATGATAATATGTCGCCGTGCGGCCGAAGTATACTACAAGAGCCGTTGCGACTCGTGTGCCTTGGTACTCTGCGAAGAATATCGAACCTCTTTCTGAGGCCGAAAGCACCGGGATCAATGTATGAAAATAACCGGGAGAAAGTCCGTGCAGCCCTTTACGGTCGCATGTCTCCCTATAAATTTTTAGAAAGTCTTCGATGCCTTGCGGAGAAACATCCTCAACGACCGACACGCCGAGTCGCCGAGCGACACCAATGTTGTACCTGCCTTTCGGCTTCATCTGGGCCAGTATGGCGATTTCGGGTGGGATCAAATCAATGCAATGAGTATCTCGGGGTGAACCATAATAATGGCTGGATTCGCGAAACCCCCTCACGAAGCTGGGCACATGTTCCCACCGTGGTTCGATAGACAAATGGCTAACCGCTTTCTGCTCACTCTGCCGTTTCCTCTCAACAAAATCCATGACTGCGCGAAACACCTGCTCCTGCTCAGCGCTCGAGTCATCTTCCAGGAACACCGGGCCATCAGGTACGTAGTAGTAGCATTTTTCAGGGGTGAATGATCGCTCTAGAACCATAGCACCCCCGACGATAGCTTCCCCATCCCTCAGCACCGTCCCAAAGTGCTTCCATCCACGGGCAGCCTTGAAGGCCGTATACCACGATGATTGCCTGAAGCCCGTATTGGTCTTTGTTTCGAGGAAATCGTCCCAGGCCTCCCACTTATCAAGTTCTACAGTGTGTTGTTCGGCGCTTGCTTCATATCCCATCGCAACCTCCCATTCATCGTAGGGAACCAAGGCTCATTTCACTCCTGCGAGAAGACCACTTCAGCGCCCTCTTTGTTGTTCACGCCATAGCAGAAACTCTCTGAACAGGCGTTCATTTTCGGCGTCCCTTCCAGTCGAGTCAGGTCGTGGCACCGAACCTGTAGCAGTACTGCCTCTTTGTCGGGCCTGCGAACTCTGAAGCCAACGTTCAGCCGGCTTGAACCGCCTCCAGCCCGGCAGGGAAGCGGCGAGATTGATCTCCTGCCATTTGGGAAGTCGTGAAGCAGCCTGGAATTCAGAGAAGCGGGAGAAGAATGCATCCACAAAATCGCTCAGCAGCCGGTGACGACTGCTCTTCTCCGGCCAGTCATAGGCCACGAGGACGGTCCCGATCGCAACTGTGTCTATCCTCTGTCCTGCCGGGATGAGGTTTGGATAGTCTTCATAGCGCAGGGAGGCGGGCAGAAGGAGCCCTGTGTCAGCAGGAAACGGGATTGGGACGAGATGAAATCCGCCGTCGCGTGTGAGGCGCTCGACAAAGGCCGCTGGCTTTGGAGCCAGAAGGACAGTCGCGGCAACCCTGCCTTGTCGCATTTCCTTCAGGGCCTCATCCTGTCTCACGTGAACCTCCGACATCTCGAGGCCGAGAGTCCTGAAAAGCTCGCGTGTGATGTCCTCAACACTGCTGCCGTAATCTCCGAAATTGACGGGCTTGCCGGTAAGATCGGAGAGTTGCCGGATGTCCTCCCGCGCGATGACATGCAACTCTTCGTTGAAGAGCTTGGTGATGTAGACGAGCTTGCTCTCGAGATCTCCAAGCTCTTTGCTCTCCTGAAGACGGGTGAGCATGTGCTCCTGTGTGATCCCCATGTCGACGCCAGGAAGCGTGAGAACATCGCGGATGTCGTGAACCCCTCCGCGACCGACAACCGGGAGGACACGCAGCGCCAACTCTCCGCGAGGGCCGGTCTCCTGCCCGGATACCAGGACTCTCGCGATTTCATCGACGAACGAGAGGGCACTCCCTTCAGGACCTCCTGCGACAATCCCGACTGTGTTCGGGTCTCGAGCAGACGCGGTCTGCTTTATCGATCGCGACGGCGGAGTTTGCGCGAGTGCGGCCGATGGGACTAGCCCAGGCAGAAGGAGGAGCGCGACGGCCACTCCGAATACCCGAAGCTGGCATACAGAGCTAGGAACCATGTTGGCCTCCTGTGCGGAGTGCACCCAAACACTCCCGATTCTCTGGAGCATTTTAGGGTAGGAGGATCAGAGGCGTGCCCACTGACTGGCCAGTAAATTATAGGAATCGGGCAAATCTTCGCATTCTCGTCTCTTGTATTAATGACCAGACCCGACCAGCGGCTTGAAGCCGAGTCTGGTATGCCCATGAAAATTCCTCAAGGTGTACTCCGGATTCCTCTGCCCCACATTCCGAGAGTGAGGATTCGCTCACCACGTCGATGACAAAGCGCTGTTCCAATGGCTACCCTAACCGAGATCAAGCCCACAGTGCCTTCGCAAGAGCAGTTCAAAGGTGCGGCATGAGCGGGTCTGCAGGGGGCCAATCTCCGTGGTGATGAATGACACCTGCCGGCTCATGAGGTCGGTGATAAGTGCCGCCGCGCAAGACAGATTGGGCGTCTTGATGGGAGAGTGCACTCCGCCGCTTTGCCATGACGAGGGCCGCTGCCAGTGCGGATCGACGCTCAAGAGTACTATCACCTCGCCGGTCTCGGTCTCCATCTCTGTGTGATTGCCGATGACCTCATATCCTGGAGTCTCGCAGAACCTGGAATCATCCGCTGGCTGTGTCTGCACCAAGCTGTCCTTTGGGTGGGTCTCCTACCTCCTATGTAGTATCTCTTCTTGCTGCTACATAGTAAACGCTTTTGTGAACACATAATGTTGCTTTCCCGACAGACGTATGGCCAGAGCAGTCATAAGTCATAAATCGACGCTGCGTGGGATCAAAGCCGAGTTTATCCTGCGAAAAAGCTCGGCAATTCTCCGCGACGCCGCGAGTGATGCGTTTTCTGAGGACATCCCCAAGTCTTGAGGAAATTGTTATGCGCGACTTAACAAGCGAAGAACTCGTTCACGTCTATGGTGCCTGGGCCGAATGTTGTGAGCCGTGTGAGAAAGAGAAGGACGAGTGCGAGAAGGATAAGGACAAGGATAAGGACAAGGATAAGGATAAGTGCAAGGAAACTCGTCCCGGATGCGGGTATGGTGATAACAACCACTACCACACTGGCGCGGCATAAAAGCAAGGCAACAACGGTTGTAGTAACGACGGTGATGACGGCTCTCCGGACATAGCAAATCTAGACTGCACCAGCTGAGTCGGGCAGCCGAAGCAGAAGCAACCGGCACAGAGTGGCGGCTCCGCCCGGAACTGATCAGATCAGTCGTGGAGGTGCCACTCTGATGTATTGGGTCCTCTCGAAGCGAGGTGGGCAACAGCAGGCACTTGTCAGTGCAGCCCCCGTGCATTCCAAAGCCGGCCTTGGGGAAGGTGCAGGAAGAAATCCGTGCAGTTTTCGAGGGATATTGACGGACAATACGAAGGGCACCGCGGGCCAAATCCCCGCAAAAGGCGTGCGACAGCTCTATGAGAGTACCGGGAGGTCACGGGCGAAGTGCCATGCGTCACTCTGCTCGTATGTCACAGGACTTGATCAAGCCCGAGAAGCCTGCGGCAGTCCAGCCGCTCTTTCGACCGGAGGTGATGGTCGAGCACCAGTCGCAGTGGCTCGGCACGGTTCTGCTGGAGCCGAGGATCGCCCACTGGATGTTTGCCGTTCTGGCCCTGCTGGCGACTGCCGCCGTGCTGGGACTCCTGTTCTTCACCTCCTACACCCGCAAGGCGCGTCTCAATGGCTGGCTGGTGCCCCAGCAGGGTCTGGTGCGGGTCTTTGCCCCGCAAGCAGGCGTGATCACGCAGATCCACGTGCGGGAAGGCATGGAGGTAAAGAAAGACACGCCGCTGCTGGCCGTGTCCACCGAAATACAAAGCGAGGCACTCGGAGCGACGCGCCAGGAAATCGTCAATCGTCTGATCAAGCGCCGTGACAGCATGGTCGAGGAGAAAGCGGTCCAGAAGCGCCTCTTCACGCAGCAGGCCGCGGACCTGATGCGGCGGCTCAAGGCATTGGAGAATGAGCAGAGTTACCTGACTCGGGAGCTGAGCTTGCAACGCACACAGCTCCAGCTGAACGAGCAGATTGCCGAGCGGACGCGGGAGATGCGCGTGCGGGATATCGTGACGATGCCGCGCCTCGAAGATGCCGAACGGGAGCGAATCCAGCAGGCTGCGAAGCTACAGGGACTGGAACGGATGCAGGCTGGCCTGGAACGCGAACGCCTTCAATTGAAGGCCGCCTTAAGCGAGATTCCTCTTCGACGCGCCACCCAACTCGCCGAAATCGAGCGCAACGTCGCGGCGCTCGAACAGGAGTTAGCCGAGGCCGAGGAGCGCCGGGAGATCGTGATCCTCGCGCCTCAGGACGGCACCGTCACCGGGCTGCAGATCGAGCGAGGCGGTAGCGCACAGCCGAGCATTCCCCTCATGAGCATTGTCCCTACAGGGGCAACTCTCCAGGCCCAGCTTTTCAGTCCAAGCCGCGCCGTCGGATTCCTCCGGGAGGGCCAGCGGGTGATGCTGCGCTACGAGGCATTCCCCTATCAGAAGTTTGGGTTGCATGAGGGTTTCGTGGCCTCCGTATCGCGCTCCGCTATCAGCCCGGCGGAGATGACCCAGCAACTCGCGGGCCTGACTGCCCTCTATGGAGCCAACGAGCCCATCTACCGGGTCACCGTCGATCTGACGCAACAGACCGTCATGGCCTATGGCAAGCCCATGCTGTTGCAGCCGGGCATGCAGCTCGAAGCCGACGTGCTCCTCGAGAACCGACGCCTGATCGAGTGGATGTTTGAGCCCCTGTTCACTATCAGCGGGAAATGGAATGGATGAGCGACGATGCACGCCTGAACCTGGGTTGGGGGCGCCGCACCCCAGTGATCCTGCAGACGGAGGCCTCCGAATGTGGCCTCGCTAGCCTGGCTATGGTCGCGAGCTATTTCGGCTATGAGGCGGACCTCGTCGACCTGCGCCGGCGCTATGGTCTGTCGCTCAAGGGAGCAACGCTCAAGGAACTCATCCGAATTGCGGATCAGCTCGGCTTCGCAACGCGCCCGTTACGTCTCGAGGTCGAGGAGGTATCCAAGCTGCGGCTGCCCTGTATTCTGCACTGGGATTTAAGTCATTTTGTAGTTCTCGTCAGCATCGGGCGCTCCGGCGCAGTAATCCACGACCCCGCTTTCGGCATACGTCGTACTAAGGAAGCGGAGCTGTCGCGCCATTTCACGGGAGTGGCGCTCGAACTCTACCCAACCGATCGCTTCGAGACCGCGACTGCCCCGCCCCGCATTCGATTCCGGAAGCTGCTCGGTCGAATGGTCGGAGTCAAGCGCGCCCTGTTTCACCAGTTCTCCCTCGCACTGGCGATCGAGGTTTTTGCGATGGCCAGCCCCTTGTTCATGGGCTGGGTCGTCGATCATGCACTGGTTTCTGCCGACCGCGACCTCCTGCTAACACTTGTGCTTGGATTCCTGCTCCTGCTGCTGCTGCAAACTGCCATCACCGCGATGCGAAGCTGGATGTTGATGGGGCTGAGTGCAACGCTCAAAGTGCAGTCGCGAGCGAACCTGTTCTCGCATCTGATCAACCTGCCAGCCTCGTTCTTCGAGGCGCGTCATCTCGGCGACGTGACCTCCCGGTTCTCCTCCCAGGAGGCCATCCTGAGCGCAATCACCTCGGAGCTGGTCGAAGCCGTCATGGACGGCCTGATGACAGGCCTTACACTGACGATCATGTTGGTCATCGCTCCGGGAATGGCGGGTATTGTGGTGGCCGTGGCGGTTCTTTACGCTGTCCTGCGCTGGGCCTCCTATACACCCCTCCGACAGGCCTCGGCCGAGGCGATCGTGTGGGGAGCGAGACTCGACACCCACTTCCTCGAAACCCTTCGCGGCATTCGCACGATCAAGCTGTTCAACGGGCAGGAGGATCGCCGGGCTCGTTGGCTGAATCTTCTGATCGAGGCCACCAACCGCCGCCTCGCGGCCGACAAGCTTAGATTCCTATTCCGGACAGGCAATGCACTGCTCTTGGGAACTCTCAAGATCCTGATCATTTGGCTCGGCGCCAGACGAGTTTTGGACAACACCCTTTCAGTTGGCCTGTTGCTCGCCTTCATCTCCTACAAGGATCAGTTCATCGGGCGCGCGACCGAGCTCATCGATCGGGCCGTGGATCTAAAGATGCTGCGACTTCATGCTGAACGATTGGCTGATATTGCGCTGACCGAGCCGGAGACGCGGACCTCGCTAGTTCCACCATTCGAGGAGCGAGCGCCTCCGGCCATCGAACTGCGGAACGTCAGCTTCCGTTACAGCGAGCAGGAGCCCTGGGTGCTCGACAACCTGAACCTGCGGATCGAGGCCGCGGAGTCACTTGCTATCGTCGGACCATCGGGCGGCGGGAAGTCAACGCTCTTGAAGCTCCTGGCCGGGCTGGCGAAGCCCAGCCATGGCGAGATACTTGTTGATGGCGAACCCCTCGCTCGCATCGGCCTGGAAAACTACCGGGCGATGATCGGCGTCGTGATGCAGGACGATCAGCTGTTCGCAGGCTCGATCGCCGACAACATCAGCTTTTTCTCGGAAAGGCCTAATCTCGATCGCATCATGCAGTGCGCCAGGGGTGCTGCCATTCACGACGATATTATCGCTATGCCAATGGGCTACGGCACTCTGATTGGCGACATGGGAACGGTGCTGTCCGGTGGCCAGAAGCAGCGCGTGGTAATCGCACGCGCGCTCTATCGGCGACCCAGCATTCTCCTGCTCGACGAGGCGACCAGCCACCTCGACATTGAACGGGAAAGGCTGGTGAACGCCGCCTTCCAGGAGATGCGGATCACGCGCATCGTCATTGCCCATCGGCCGGAGACTATCCGCATGTCGGGGCGGGTGGTCGCGCTCGAGCAGGGTAAAGTCCGCAGCATCGGACCCGGGGATGAGCATGGTAACCTGCCCGAGCCCGGAGGGCAGGAGCATTACGTCTTGGGAGATGTCCTGGTCTCTGACGCCGTTTCAAAGCCCAAAGATGCACGGACGCAGGTATTCCGAAGGAGAAAGTATTCGCTGCACGCCGGCCTGCGCTCACATTGCGCATTCGTCCCAAATGGAAACCGCCGCGATACCGGAGGTGGGGATCTAACCCTGTCCGAGATGAAGTCTGCATCACCTGCCATCGAACAAGCCGGCGAACCGGAACTCCCCGAGCAGATCAAGCCACGGGAAGTGCAAGATGCTGCACCAGCGGATGATGGGGCCGCCCAGCAACGACATCTTCCTCGTGCGACATTTGATCTATCTCCTTATGCGAAGGCTGGGGTGTGCAACCGAGCACCGGCACCCTGAAAGCCAGCAAATCACTTCCAGCCGTCCCGAGCGCCTCGCCAATAGGGATTATCAGGGACTGTCGCGCAGCGACCGCCCAAGATCGGACCAGAATGGAAGGGCTCGTGTGCGTTGATGCTATTGGAGCCCCTGAGATCATGGTCGATCTGTTGCGGAGCGGGTCCTTGCATAGCCGAGGTGCGTTCAATGAACTCGACTATAGTCCCTCAGGCTGGGTAGGAGAGCGTGGTGATCAAGGAGCCGGGGAGTGATGTCTGCAGTTTCGGTATATAAACGCTTCCGCGAAAGGTGCTGGAAAGTACAGTTGCCTGCTGCGACCAGCGCACAGCCGCAAGAGCATCGCCAAAGGTAATCCATGGTTTCGCGTACCAGGGCGTGAAGCGCGGCCCAACCTTCCCGCGGTCCGGCTGCGCGCTCTCCTGGTCCTTTTCGATACATCAGCCGACTTTTTCGGCTGCCTTCGTGATTTCCTCGATCGCCAGAACGGAATGGGCATATGCGCCGCCGGCTCGCATTTCGGCGGCGACCCAGATAGCTTCGATGAGCTCCTGCTCCGAGGCACCCTGCCTGAGGGCCGCCTTCGTGTGGCCCTTGATGCAGTACGGACATTGGGTGACGTGCGCCACCGCGACGGCAATGATCTGCTTCATTTTGGCGGACAGCGCCCCCTCCGCAAATACCTTCTGGCTGAAGGCTTGGAAGGCGGCCTCGGTCTCCGGCGTCGCGTCACGGCGCTTTTGAGCGAGCTCCCGTGTCGACAATGGGTACATGCTTTCCGACATCATTACCTCCGGATGAGCTCCCATACCTCGTCTTGTTCTTACAGCCTCATGTTCAGGATACAGGCTATCCTCGCCGATGCGCGACTGATGGCTACCGGCAGGCATCTGGAACGGGACGGCAAGTCTGTTCTAGTCGTTGATGCCAGCGACGGTAAGAGTTAGACCGCTCTTTGCTTGCCCTGTCTCCGCTAGATTGCTTTATTGCATTCGCAATGACGGTTAGCACGTGAAGATACGAAGAGCATAGCCGGGAACGGAAGCAGACTTCGGAACCACGTCGTCACTGCGAACGCAGTGAAGCAATCCAGAACTCGGCTTGCGAAGCCAGATTCACGGCTGCGATGTGACAGCGTCAGAACGCCCCCTGAACGTCAGAGGCCCCGTCTGGGGCCTCTTTTGCAGGACCAGTCCCGGCCTTAACGGGTGTATCTGCGCACGTGCACGGGGCGGACCGACCCGGTTGTCGCGACGTTGCGCACATGCCTGCGGGCATGCACGACGTTCGACTGGCGATAGACGGCTCTGGGGTAATACCGGGGGGCCGTTCGATAGACGACGCGGGTTTGCGGAACTGTCCGATACACGACCCGTGTCCGCGGGACCGTGCGGTAGACCACGCGGCGCTCGACGACGGGGGCTCCGTAATAGCCATATCCGGTGCCGTAATAGGGCGACGCCACGGGATAGCTGTAGGCCGGATATCCGTAGCCGTAACTGTAGGCGGGATAGCTGTAGGCCGGGTAGCTATAACCGTAGCCGTAGGCGGGATACCCGTAGGCCGGATAGCTGTAACCATAGCCATAGGCCGGGGTCGTTGCTGCCGCCGTCAAAAGCCCACCCACTACAGCGCCGCCGACTAGGCCGGCCGCAAGTGCGCCGCCGTTGCCCCAGCCCCGATGGCCGTAATAGTAGCCGCCATGGCCACCATACCAGCCATACCGGCGCCACTGAGCCTCGGCGGAATTGACGCTGCTCGCCATGATGAGCGCCGCTCCCGCAAGGAGTGCAATCTTCTTCATAGGTCGATACTCCGATACCCGATTCCTCGTCTGCCGAGACGAAGTTTCGCTCCGAATCAATTCGGGAAAGCACAATTGGTTTCTGAACTTGGCCGGAATCATCTGCGGAAAAGGCGGCTCGGCGCTGCGGTTTTGCTGCGGAGGATCACGTCGTGAGGCAGTATCGGCCCTTTCGATCGGCTTCTCCCAGCTATCGTGCCGAGGCATGGCAGTGGGTAAGTCCGGCCCCCGAACCTAGCAGCCGGGCAAGAAGGAATGCGGAATGATTCCGGTGCTGCACGGCGAACTGCCAGACCTCGTCGCAACCTACGGCTATGCGGCCATTGCGGGGATCGTTGCCCTCGAGAGCATGGGGATTCCCCTTCCCGGCGAGGCCGTGCTGATCACCGCATCGATCTATGCGGGTGCAACCCATGACCTGAACCCGATCGGAGTCATTGCGGCTGCGGCTTCCGGCGCAGTGGTCGGAGACAATATCGGGTTCTGGCTGGGACGAACGGTCGGCGACCGCCTCCTTCCCCGATATGGTCACTACGTCGGCCTGACCGATTCCCGGATCAAGCTCGGCCGATATCTGTTTCTGCGACATGGCGGAAAGATTGTCTTTCTGGGCCGCTTCGTGGCCTTCCTGCGTGTTCTTGCAGCCGTTCTGGCCGGAGTGAACCACATGAAGTGGTCGCATTTCGTACTCTACAATATCGCGGGTGCCGTCGCGTGGGCATCGCTGTTCGGAGCCGGCAGCTACTACCTCGGCGAGCAGGCTCATCGCGTGCTCGGGCCTGTCGGGATCGTGGGGGCCATCGCAGGAACCATCCTGATCGCGGCGGCCGCCTTCTTTGCACGGCGGCACGAGGTTCGGCTTCTCGCAGAAGCGGAGGCCGCGTATCCCGGACGAATCTCCGAGGCTGCGGACGTGGCGCCCTCGTCTAATGAGCCGCTGCAACCGCGACATTGACGGCAAGCGCCAGGATCACCGTGTTGAAGAAGAACGACACGACACCATGCACGAGAGTGACCCTCCGCATCTGCGCTCCGACAACCTGAACATCCGAAACCTGAGCCGTCATCCCGACCACGAACGCATAATAGAGAAAATCCCACAGGTCGGGCTCGGGAGTGCCCGGGAACTGCAGGCCGCCGGCAACAGCCGCGCGGTCGGATGCATGCGGTCCGTAGAAGAGATGAGCGTAATGTATCGCCATGATAGTATGGAGGGTGACCCATCCCAGAGGCACGCTGGCGAGGGAAAGCATGAGTTGCAGTCCGTCCGGGCTGCCCGGTGCGTTCAGGAGAGCGAAGATCGATCCGAGGCTCAGAACGATTGCCGCGAGCGTGATGACGATGATGAGGAGAATGCCTTCATCCGCCGATGCCGCGCGCCGGCGCAGGCTGGAAGGAGTCGCACGGCGAACGAGGCCAGCCATGAAAGCGAGATAGACGCCGAAGAAGGAATTTCCTGCAATCGCAAGATGCCATGGCGGTATTGCCTGGCCGATGACTATCCAGACGAGAACACCGAGCGCGAGAGCTTTATAGAAGCGCTCGTGATGCCGGAGATGCGCAGAGATCGAACGGGGCCAAGCCGGCGTCATGCAGATCTCACCCGAAAGGATGCACCGCCATGTTGACCGGACTTGCTTCGGGCGTCAGCAGGTATTCTCGTGCGCATCCGCTTTTCCCGCGAGCGGCGGAGGGTTCGGCCGGCACTCTATCAGTGCGGCGGCGAGGCCGAGGCCAGTTCCGAGCTGAAGGCTGCCATCTCCAAGGTGCCGTGCCTGAGAAACGGCTTCATTTTGCCGCAATCCGGGTGATCTAATGGCGGTGGCCTCTCCGAGGATATCGGACCTTGAGCGCCGGATCGGCATTCGCAAATCTCGTTCGGTTGATATTGGCGTTTTTGCTTCTGGCAGGCCCGCTGGCGGCAGAGCGCATGCGAGTGAGCGGGTCGGACCGCAGCACCGACCGCACCCTCACGATTCTGGGGCTGGATCCCGAGCAGATCCTCGCGGATGTCGTCGAGCCGCAGGACGACCCCGAACGCTCCAATGGCCATAGCGGCCCGGCATGGCTTACTCTTGCTCTTGCACCCGGCTTCGACGACCTGCTCCTGAATTGGGCTCGCAGCGTTCGTGTCTCTCGATCGTCCTGTCCGACTGCTCCCCCTAGTCACCGACCTTGCGCCGCTCCTCCCACAGGGCCGCCTTCCGTCTGAAGGTCTCGACGCGCTGCCCATGAGTCGCGCGTCCGTTCGCGCTTGCACGATATGCAGCGCGCCTTCTCGCTCCCTCAGGAGGATTGCCATGCGCCTCACTCACCTCGTTACGATCCTTGCCTTGCTGGCCTCGCCGGCTCTCGCGCAAACCGCCGCCCCGTCGACCACGCCAACGAAAACGCCATCCACCGGCGCCGAGCGCGCGCACCCTGCCGAGAAGACGAACTCGGTCACGGCCCCATCGAGTGCTCTCGTCGACATCAATACGGCTTCGAAGGAACAGCTCGACGCTCTGCCGCAAATCGGCTCCGCACGCGCCGACGCGATCATCAAGGGGCGCCCCTACAGGGCCAAGACCGATCTGGTGGCGAAGAAGATCCTGCCGCAGAACGCTTACGACGCGATCAAGGACAAGATCGTCGCTCGACAGCGATCGTAACCGCATCGCCGGCAGGCTCGCGTTCACAAACCGAGGAATTTCCCGATGCGGACCACGCACGTAATCGAGGTCGACGATCCGACCGCACTTCGTCGTGCCGATCTTGCCGTGGAAATCCGACGTGTTCTGGCGGCTCTCGCGGATGACGAGGCTCGGTTCAATCTCGATCGCCGGTCTCTCCTCGAGTGGTCGGGTCCGGAGGCTCTCAAACAGCGATTCCTGGCCCTCCTCGAGGCGCGTCACACGCGCCAGAGAGAGCTGCTTGCACAGAGGTTGGCGGAACTCCGGCTGTGCACGTCGGCACGATCGGCATCCGGCGGAGCGCACCTCGCGAGCTGAGCGTTCGAGCCTCGGGGCCAAATATTCGAATGAGATGTGCTGGATACATTGGATTCCGGCAATGCAGCATAGTATTATGTTAGATGTTATTACGAAATACTATAGCTTCCTTAAAATAAACACGATATGGTATTATTGTGTACTTCGAAGGTCGATCCGGTTGCGGAAATCTGTCTGCGGCCGGGAAGGAGGTTTACATGCGCAGAGTTGCTCTACTTAGTGCTCTTTCGGCAGCATTGATCATGGCTGCACCACTGGCATCGCAGGCAGCAGGCACAACATCGCAGTCGCAGACGATGTCCGGGAGGCACCATGTCGCTTCGAGCGGGCAGACCCACAACGCGAAAAAACATACAACTTCCAAAAAGAGTCACCGGCATGCTTCCGGCACGAATCAAATGACGGCGCAGCATCACCGCTCAACGTGAGATAGCCCGCCGGCAGGGCATTCGGGACAAGTCTCATAGACTTGTCGGCGTCTGTTTCTCAGTGCTGACGAATGGCCGGCGCGACCGCAGCGATGAACTCGCTGCGGTCGCGCCGGCTTTCTCGAAGCAGGAGCGATCCTCGCGAAAGCCGGCCGGTCGGCGAAACCGCATATCTTTCTGGGACGCGGCCGGCATGAAGTTGCGCTTCCCGAAGCCCGTCCAGAGGCCAACCGTCCGGCTGATCCCTCGTCAGATGCCAAACGTCTGCAGCAATCCCGGGCGCTCAGGACCATGATTACGACCGCGACCGTGATTATCAGGGGCAGGTCCGGCAGGGTGCGCGTGATATAGGCCGCGAAAGGGACTGCGAGTACGCCTCCCAGGACGAGGCCGGCGATGATGGGCCAAAGCTCGAGTCCAATGGTGAGGATGAAGGTCGCCGAATCGTGACGATCACGAGGAACTCGGCCGCATTGATCGAGCGGATGGCGAAGCGGGTTCGGCTCCCGCTCCCGATCAATGTCGAGGCGATGATCCGTCCCCAACCACCGCCGCCGATCGCATCGAGAAACCCGCCGCACAAGCCGAGCACAGGGACATGCCGCGACTGCGTCGGCTCGGTGGTCCTCAGCGCCTTCCAGAGAACGACCCCGCCCATGGCCGCGAAACAGAGGCTCACGAAAGGCTGTACCCTATCGCCGGGCGGTTCCGTCAAGCAGATAGGCCCCGATCGCGCCACCGATTGCACCGGGAATTGCCAATCGTCGGAACAGGGAGGCATCCCCATTGCCGAAGCGCTAGCGCGCCAAGCCCGATGCGCCGGTCGTGAAGACTTCCGCGGCATGGACGCTGCTGCTGACTGCGGCGGGCGAGATGCCGAGGCTCAGAAGGATCGTCGTGGAGGCGACACCGTAGGCCATCCCGATGGCGCCATCGGCCCGTTGGGCCGCGTAGCCGACGGCGATGAACGGGAGCAAATCGGAAAGCGCGGATTAACTCCGCGAGTGGCCGGAACAGCGTCTCGGGACCGCATCATAGCACGGCCGCCGATGAGGTGCCTCCGAGACCCGCACGGCGTCCGGAGGCACGGGACGTCCGGGAGGGCACCGTTTCGCACGCCTGTCTCTACGCTTTCCTCGAACCGTGATGGTTGCGCCGCGTCTGCATACGCGTCAATCTCGACCTCCGCCCAGCCGTTCGCCGCGCCAGAAATCACGTGCCGACTGCTCCCCCTCACTCGCCTCTCGCCGCACGGATGGCAAGATGCCCGCATCCTCTCCCGTCACGCCCGCGAGTGGCTGCCGTAGCTCTGGGCCGAAGGGGGTAACGTGAGGAGCCGAACCCGTTTCACGATCCGGCAGGGCCTGATGGCCTTCGCGGCGGCTCTGCTGGCCCCCGCCCTGATCTTTGCCGCGGTCCTCCTGTGGGGATATTCGACGTCGCAGCGGGAACAGCATGAGCAGGATGCGCGCAACGCCGCAAACCGGATCATCGAGGCCGTCGATCGCGAGTTGATCAGCATAAGGGCGGTGGCGCAGGCTCTCGCAACCTCGCACTTGCTACGGGAAGGCCGTTACGAGGCTTTCCAGAAGCAGGCCGAGGAGACCGTTCGCGCCTTATCGACCGATAAGGCGAGCGAAATGGCGATCGTGGTGCGCGCTGCCGATGGGCAGCAGGTCGTCAATACGCGGCATTCGTGGGGCACGCCTCTTCCGAAAGGCGCAAACCTGCAGGCCGATGCCGAGGTGATCGCGAGCAGGCGGCCCGTTTTCCAGGATCTTTTCGTTGGGGCAGTCGCGAACCGGCTCGTCATCAGCGTGGGCGTGCCGGTGCCGAACGAGGACCGGGTCTCCCACATCCTTTCGATCGCGCTCGACCGGAACCATTTCGCGGAAATCCTTCGCTCCGAGAACCTTCCTCAGGGCTGGATCGCGACCCTTCTCGATGGGTCGGATTACATCGTTGCGCGCTCACAGGCCCACGACGAGTTCTTCGGACTTCTTGCCCCGGACGGTTTCCGGGCCCGGAGGGATGACGGAGGCCGGTGGGTCGGGAGAGATCTGTCAGGGGACCGTGCGACGGGAGCCTTTGCGCGTTCGGGAATCGTGGGATGGCGAGTTTTCGTTGCCGCCCCGACTGACGTCCTGCAGGCGCCGGTGCGCAGGTCTCTCTGGATCACGGGTGCGATCATCGCTCTGCTGATCGTCCTGTCGTTCCAACTGGCTTCCCGATTCGGGCGCCCGATTTCCAAGGCGGTTCAGGGAGTCGCCAGCTCTGCACGGGATCTCGGAACGGGCAAGGTGCCGGCCCCCATCCCGACCGGCCTTCTGGAAATCGAGGAAGTCAGCCGGGTGCTCGCGGACTCCGCTGCCGAACTCGCCCAGCGTGAACGGGCCTTGAGGGACAGCGAGGGGCGATTGCGGGCAACCCACGAGAATGCTGCCGTGGGAATCGTCGAGGTCGACAGGGACGGTCGATTCGTGTCCGTCAACGAGGCGCGGTGCAAGATCTCCGGGCATAGCCGCGAAGAGCTCATCGGAACTCGCTTTCCGGAGTATTTGATCGACGGAATCGAGAGCCTTGACTTCACCTTGTTCCAGCGCCAGGTCGCAGGTCTGCAGGACTCCTACACGGTAGAGGACGAATTCCTCCGCAAGGACGGCACGCCTCTCTGGGCCCGCGTTTCGAGCACTGCCGTGCGCGATGCAAGTGGAACTTTCCTCTATGCCGTGCGAGTCATCGAGGATATCACGGAGCGCCGGAGAGTGGAGGAGCGCCAGAAGCTATTGATCGGCGAGCTCAATCACCGCGTGAAGAATACCCTGGCAACGGTGCAGTCGCTGGCCTGGCAATCGATGCGCCAAGGACTCTCGCCGGAAGCGGCGCTCCAGCGATTCCAGGATCGGCTGCTGTCGCTGTCTCGAACGCACGACCTCCTCAACGAGACGAGCTGGGAAGGCGCCTCGCTGCGGGACATCCTCCACAAGGAGTTCGCGCCACATGTCGCAGAGGGCCCGCGGTTCACGCTGCAAGGTCCCAATATCGACCTGTCACCGAAGGCTGCGGTCGTTCTCGGAATGGTTCTGCACGAACTGACGACGAATGCCATGAAATATGGAGCGCTGTCCGTCCCGGACGGGTGTGTCGATGTCGCGTGGCGTGGCTCTGGTGCCGGTGTCTTGCAGCTGTCATGGCACGAGCGCGGCGGCCCAGTCGTCGAAAAGCCCGCCACGCGGGGGTTCGGCTCTCGCCTTATCGCACAGGCGATCAACCAGGAACTGGCCGGCAAGGTGGATCTTCACTTCGATCCGGATGGCTTCCGGTGCCGCATTTCGATCCCGCTCGACGATGCGCTCGACCGGGCAGCCTGATGGCGATGCTCCGCCAATTTGAGCCACGCAAACCCGATTGGGGGACTTGCGCAGCCTGATCCGCACGCGCTGAAGGCAGCGCCCATCCGCCTTGTCCGGGACGATACCCCAGGCTTCGGCTCCCGAGCGGGGCGCCTGTCCCGGCGGGACATTGAATTCCGGTTGCTTCGTCGCGAGATTCCACCGAAAGGATCGATTATCATACTGGAAGGAGGTCATTTCTTCCGGCCGCAGGGCGTCGGCGAACTCGCTGGAGGCGCCGGGCACTTCAAAGGGGAGGCGGACAGGGCTGTCGTGATATCGAGAGCGCTCAGGAAGGACGTCCTCGTCCGCGTCATCGGGCTTGCCGCGGCTTGCGTGCTCCTCCTGCAATCTCTGCTCATGGGCACAACGCGTGCGTCGCCGGTGATCCACGACTCCGCGGCGCTCTCCGGCCTTCACCATTCGGATCACGGCCGCGCGCGCTCGCTCGCTGCACTCCCGGCAGGCGCCATTCAGGCCTCGACGCCCGCAGCGCATGAGCACGGTGATGTTGCACGACACGATGCGAACGATCCCGCAGCTCCCGCCAAACCGCCACATTGCTTCTGGTGCATTCTCTCCAAGAAGCTGGGGCACGATCTTGGGCCGCCTCCGACGATCGCGGCACTGCTCTCGCCTTCGCGCGACATCGTCGAGATGATCTTCACGATCCGAACGGAAACGTCGGATCATCGGCTCCACCTCCTGCCGCCCCTCGGTGCCCGGGCTCCGCCGGACCTCGTCTGATCACGATCGCCGCATCGGTCCGCACGAGTCACGGAGCACAAGCATGTGACTCGTCCGATCACGAACGATCATCGATTCACACGCGTCACGGGATGGAATCATGTTGTCCAGGAGCCGTTTCGGCGCATTCGGCGCCGCCATTGTCGCCGTTCTTTTCACCACTGCAGCCAGGGCCCATGCGACCCTCGAAGGGGAGGAGGCCCCGATCAACTCGACCTACAAGGCCGTTATCCGGGTCGGACATGGATGCGAGGGGCTACCGACTCTCAAGCTGCGTGTCCGCATTCCCGAAGGCGTTGTCGCGGTGAAGCCCATGCCGAAGCCGGGCTGGACGCTCGAGACCGTCAAAGCGTCGTATGGCCAGAGCTATGATTACTTCGGCACTCCGGTGACAGAGGGCGTACGGGAGATCGTCTGGACCGGCAAGCTGCTCGACGAGCATTATGACGAGTTCGTTTTTCGGGCGCGCCTGACCGATCGCCTGCCGGTTGGCGAGATGCTGTATTTCCCGACCGTGCAGGAATGCGAGGGCGGCAAGGCGGAGCGCTGGATCGAGATCCCCGCGGTGGGCAAGAGTGCGGATGATTACGAGTATCCCGCTCCGGGCCTGAAGCTGCTTCCTGCCGGCGACAGGCATTGAAGGTCGGTGCGGGACGCGTTCGGGCGTCCCGCATCCACCTTGCGATTTCGCCATGACCCCTCGTTTCCTGCTCGCGCTGCTGATACTGGTCGCGTGCCTGGCACTCGGCTCGCAGCCCGCGCGGGCGCATGCGGCCTTGATCGGATCTGACCCGCAGGATGGAGCCATCCTCTCGCGTGCCCCGGAGCGGCTTCTCCTCCACTTCAGCGAGCCCGTCTCTCCACTGGTCTTGCGGCTCACCCTTCCGCAGGGCGGCACCTCGGAGCTTTCGGCTTCTGAAGTGCGTGGTCAGGTGGTGGTACTCGCCCCCCCGGCTGGCCTCGGCAACGGCACCTACGTGCTGAGCTGGCGTGTGGTCTCCGCCGACGGCCACCCTGTTGGAGGCTCACTGGTGTTTTCCATCGGCGCCAGCCATGCGAGCGGACGGCAGGCCATGAAATCCAAGCCGGACATTGCAGTCCTACTTGGCCTTTGGTCCCTGCGTGTCCTCCTCTATGTCGGCCTCTTCGCCGGGGTCGGCGGTGCCTTCTTTGTCGCATGGATCATCGGCCGATCTCACCTTCGGCGAGATGTGCAACCCGTCGTCCTCTGCGCAACTGCCTGCGGACTTGTGGCGGCACTCCTGACGGTCGGATGGCAGGGGCTCGATGCGCTCGCCGTTCCAGTCAGCGCTCTCACCGACCGCGCCGTCTGGCTCCAGGGCTGGAGAACCACCTATGGGACGACGGCGGCCGTCGCGGTTATGGCTCTGTTGGCCGGTGGGCTTTCCGTCAAGGTGAGGGCTGGCTTTTTGGCAAGAGCGCTCTCCGGAGCGGCGTTGATTGGCGTCGGAATCGCGCTTGCCGCGAGCGGGCATGCCGGGACGGCGGAACCGCGATGGCTGACCCGCACGAGTGTATTCGTCCACACAACCGGTCTTGCCTTCTGGCTCGGCGCGCTCGTGCCCCTGTTCTTGATCCTGCGCAGCGCCCATCCGCGCGCTGCGCTTTTCATGGATCGATTCTCGACGGCGGTTCTCCCGGTCGTGATCGCGCTTCTGGTCGCCGGAGCGACCCTGGCCATCGTGCAACTGCGGTCTTTCGCGGAGTTCTGGACGACCGCCTACGGAAGGATCCTGCTCGCCAAACTCCTTGCCGTCTCAGTGCTCCTCGCGCTCGCCGCTACCAACCGGTTCGTGCTCACGCCAGCCCTGAGAGCCGGGGTCGAGGGTTGCAGGCGGCGTTTCGCCCAGGTCATTGCAGCCGAGGGCGTGCTCGTGCTGCTGATTCTGGGGCTCGTCGCGGGCTGGCGATTCACGCCACCGCCACGCGCGAGCGTGATTGCGCCTGCCGCCCCCGTGTCAGTGCCGGAGGGACCTACTTCCGTCCACATCCATACCGGCGAGGGAATGGCCGAAGTAACCTTCGATCCCGGACGAGTCGGCAAAACCGCTGCAACGATCGAGCTGTTCGATGCGGCCGGTGCGCCGCTCGAGCCGAAAGAGGTCGCCCTTGTCCTGTCGCAACGATCTGCCGGCATAGAACCGCTGCAGCGGCAGGCAATGCGAGTCGGCGATGGCACGTGGCGCGTCGATGACCTGGTCCTGCCGGTACCGGGTCGCTGGCAGATACGGGTTGATGCGCTCGTCACGGATTTCGACAAGCTGATGCTGGAGGATGAGATCGAGATTCGTCCGTAGAGCGTATTGCGAGCGCGTCAGTTTTCCCGCTGCCATTTCGGTTATCGCAGGTCGCAGTCATCCAGTCTGAGACGCTGGACCCACTTCGTCATTGCGAGCCGCAGGCGAAGCAATCCAGTTTGAACCCGCAGATCTGGATCGCTTCGCTCGCACACGATGGTGTCGAGGGCGCAACTTGTTGTCTGCGAGGAAGGTACTTCACACTCTCGTCACGCGCAGCAAAAACATCCACTCGCTCCGGGGATCGATCTACCAATCTTCCAGAAGCTCCACATCGTCCTCGCTCTCGGCTTCGAGGACCTGTCCGTCTCTGTGCAACTTCGACAGCAGCTTTGTCACAAGGACGAAGTGTGTCGGCTTTTCGAGGAATGGCAGGTTTCTCATCTTGGTCGGAATGCGATCTCTGTCGCTCCGCGACGTATAGAACAGGAATGGGATTCGCTCGCGGAGGAACTCGTTGGCTAGGTCGAAGCAGGCGCCGTCCTTCAGTTCGGTATCGAGAATGGCTGCGTCCGGAAGTTCCCTCCCCAACCAACTGATTGCGCGCGAAACCTTATTGAAGGGGCCGACGGGGTCGAAGCCCGCGCCCGCTATGGACGAAATCAGTGATAGGTTCGGAACGAGTTCCCGCTGGAGCACCAGGATGCGTGGCTGGCTGGTCGATTCGTCGTTGGCTGGCTTGCCGTAGTCTCTAGCAGAGACCTGCCAAGTCACCGCTCCGCGGCTATCCTCAAAATGCATCTTGTGAAGCATCGTCTTTGAACGTCTCTGCAGCCATTAATGACCAAATTGCACATCGTCTGTCGGGAACCCGACAAAACGGAAATCGTCCTGTCGAAGACTTGGCTTTACGTGTAAATGCTATATGTATTTACATATCGACTATTGCAAAGCCTTCTTTGCGGCGGCGCAAAGTATTCCGTGCAAGACGGATTCGCTCCAGATACGGTTTACCTCGAATCGCTCCCGTTCTCCCGCTCCAGCAGCCGGCTTTCCTGTGCCCTGCTCATTCGAGCCGTTGTTCAGTCGCCGCCTTGCTCCTCCGAGCCGTCGCTTTCGCGATTGCCCCTGTTGAGCAAGGCCGCTGATTGCGGTGCTTTGCCGCGCCGATTCCTGTGCTGGTGCTCGCTCAAGACCCGGAGCCGGTCGCGAACATGCGCGCGGATCCGTGCTGCCACTTCAGACGTAGTAGTCTCAGCGTGATTGGGCACAAGGTCACTCCGCTGCCGAGCTTGACATAGTGGCAGCAGATACCGAGCAAACCGAGTCGTCTGTCGGAAATCCCACACAAGGACTAAAATCCTCGAAGCTCCTTTCTGCTTCGGCCAGGCTCACTTGGCGGCCGGCTGAGGCGGGCAGGACGGTTTCAATCGCGGGTGTAGGTCTTGGGCAGGAGCCGTTCGAAGTTGCGACGGATGATTTGATAGCACTCGCAGGACGCGTCTTCGAGGCCTGCACGGTCCATGACCGTAATGAAGCCTCGGCTCTGGGTGATCAGACCGGCCGTCTGGAGCGTGCGCAGGACTATGCTGACGGTGGAGCGCTGAACTCCGAGCATTTCGGCCAGGAACTCGTGCGTGAGCGGAAGCGTATCCTGGTCGATACGATCGCGGGTGCTCAGGATCCAGCGGCAGCACCGGGCATCGACGCTGTGCACGGCATTGCAAGCAACCGTGTAGAACGTTTGTCCCAGCAGCGCTTCCACATAGAGCTGCAGGAGGTCACGCAGTGTGGGACTCTCGTCCGCGATACTCCGGAATGCCTCGGCTCCAATGCGCGATGCCGTGCCGGGGAGCTGAACGACATAGCGCCCGAGACTCTCACGAGAGATGTAGGCGCTGACGAGGCCGAACAGGGCTTCGCGCCCGAACACGGCCATCTCGACGAGATCGCCGTCCTCCATAACCGCCACCAGCGAGACGACCGCATCAAGCGGAAAGTAGGCATAGCGGACGATCTCGCCGCTCTCATAGATGACCTTGCCTCTCGGCAGGTCCACGGTCTCCAGGAGCGGCTCAAGACGAGCGTAGTCGTCCGGCTGCATGGCGCTGAGGAGCCGATTGGCTCGATGCCCTTTCGCCGCCTTCGAAAGCTCTGCCATGACGCTGTACCAGGTTCATCTCGCGAATCTCCAACAGAGTACAGCGCCCGAACGCCTGACCCGGTTCCCTCATCCTTTTGCATGATGATCTTGACAGTTTGGATATGGATAGCCTGCGTAGCAGCAAGGCTTCCTGGAGATTCCGGCCGGCCGAATTCCGGTGCCGGGCTGTCAGACGCCGCGGAACGGCGGAATGTCCCAGTCGTCGTGGGATTCCTTCTCGCTTTTGTGATCGGGCCAGATTTCATCGTCACCGGATGTGGCAGGAGGATCTCCGAGCTGCGATCCGACGATGTCCGTCCGATAGCCATTCAGCGTCGTGTCGAATTTGAGCTTCTCCCAAGGGATCGAATACGGATGGGTCCCGAATCCCAGGAAGCCGCCGAAGGTCATCACCACGTTGACCACCCGCCCGCTGATCTTTTCGATCACGAGATAGCGGATCGTGCCGATGCGCTTGCCGTGCAGGTCATAGACCGGGGTTCCCTCGACGCGGTTGCTTTCGACGACCGGATTGGGATTGCTCATCGCTCTTGCCGCTGTTCAAATGTGATGGGTAAGTAAATCGCGGGGCAATGATGCTGAAATACAAGATACCACGAAGCGGCATCTGAAGATATTCTGCAGGAGAACCTGGCTTTTATAAGGTAATGCTGTCAAGCTTGGTGATAAAGTTATTGGGTATCCACCAGACGCAGAGCCGATGAGCGGGCGGAGCAGTGCACCCGCGTTCATCCACAGAGCCGGTGCCGCCTATCATGGCTGGTCGCCACTCGGCGGCTCTCCGGGTGAGCTCGTCTGCTCTCGGAGAGGGACAGTGCGCTCTCGGGCCGCTTCTCCGAGAGCACGCGCCTCCTTGACCGTTGCCGGACGGGGCGCAACATGGTCAGCATCAACAGTCGAGGGCAGCGATGACTGCGCCACAGGATGATCTCGCTCTCGTGCGCCGCTGGTTCCAGCGCCTCCAGCTTCATGTGCAGACGGTCGACTTCGTCGGCGCCAGGCCGCTATTCGCGGATGACATGATTACGTTCGGCAGCTTCAACCCGCTCACGATCGGGCGCACGGCGACCGAGGAGGAACAGTGGCGGACCGTCTGGGGCCGGATCGACCGGTTCCGATGGCGCCTCGACGAGCTGCACACGATCGTCTCGGAGGATCGGCTCACGGCAGTCGGAATCGCTCTGTTCGACTCCACGGGGTACACGGAGGCTGGCGCAGCCTATGAGCGGCCCGGACGTGCGACCATCGTCCTGGGGCGCGACGCTGTCGGTGAAGATTGGGTCGCGCAGCATATGCACATATCGCTCTTCCAGGATGTCCCCTCCCGATCCTTCGGGAGCAGGCCCGAGCACGTCTCGATCATCTGATCTCGTGATCTCGGCGGTCCTGTTTCGACCGGCACGTCAATACAGGGGCCGGCCTCTCATGGCTGCACTCGTAGCGTCGTCCAAGAAACGATGCCCGACCAAGCCGACGCCTGTTACGCGACCTCGCGGCGAAGCGGTTCGGGCGTGAAGGGCGACCGTTCCAGGATCTGAACCCTGGCGAAAGCGCCGACCGTTCTCAGGCCCTGGACGACTTCCTTCATCTGTTCCGAGGCCCCAGCCTTACGCGCGTCCTCGATGCTCTGGAATTCCAGCATGGTGATCGTGTCCGGGCTGGCGCCATCGGTGGTGCGATAGGCCATGAAGGACAGGGCTCCCGGCAGGGCCAGAAGCCTGGCGATCCAGTCTCTCACATGTCCGTTGTACTCGTTCCAGTTTCGCGTATCCGTCGGACGGTCATACTGAAACATGACATAGGCCATGGTTGCCTCCGCGAGCTTGCACCATCAAAGCACAGGACGCGGGGAACTCAAAGGTGCTGCCTCGATCCGTGGGCATGCTCGCGATTCTCGAGGTCCGGATGAGAATCCCTTCGATGCACGTTCGAGGAGATGACTCCGGGAGGTTTGCGCCGCGCTACCGACAGGAGCACCTCGGAGAAGGCGGCCGAAATCCGAATGGTCGAGCAAGAGGTGGCGAACAGGCAGAGGCGGAACCTTGGCGGAGCCCAGGACATTAGATGACTGGGGCGTAAAGGATTCTCCCGAAGAGCGGGAACGCCGTCGACAGGATGATCCATGGCTGAAGTGCTCGTCGAGCCCCCGGAGGCACCCCAGAAGCCGCTTCCGGGCGCATCGATTTTCACGGCGGGCGGCATCGTCCTTGCAATCGGCGGGCTCTACTTCGGCCGGGAAATCTTCATCCCATTCGCGCTTGCAATTTTGCTCGCGTTTGCTCTCGCGCCGCTCGTACGCGCGCTGCGTCGTCTCAAACTGCCGAGAATTGCTGCCGTCATCACGGCCGTCGGGTTCGCCGCAATCCTGATTGCTGGGACCTCGTTCATCGTCGGCACGCAGATCGTCCAGCTCGCGGAGAATCTCCCACGCTATCAGTTCACGATTCGGGAGAAGATACGCGCGCTCCAGACCTCGGCGCCAGGCGGAGGTCTGGTCGACCGGGTGACTACGACGATCCAGAACATCGGCAAGGATCTCTCGGGCCCCGAGAAAAAGCACACCGAACCCGCCCAGGCTGCGAGCGGGGAGCCGCCGCCGCGTGAGCCGATCCCGGTCACGATCGAGCAGCCGGCCCCGCGCCCCCTGGAGATGATCCAGACGGTGGTCGGACCGCTCCTCGCACCCCTCGCGACGGCAGGCATCGTCATCGTGTTCCTGATCTTCGTCCTGCTCGAGCGGGAGGATCTCAGGGATCGCTTCATCAAGCTCGTGGGCGGCGATCTCCAGAAGAGCACCGAGGCACTCGACGAAGCCGCAAGCCGGGTGAGCCGATACTTGCTCATGCAGCTGGTCGTGAACGTCACCTACGGGATTCCGATCGGGATTGGGCTCTACTTCATCGGCATTCCGAATGCGGTTCTCTGGGGCCTGCTCGCCGCGGTCCTCAGATTCATCCCCTATCTCGGGCCTTTCATCGCGGCATTCTTCCCATTGGCTCTCGCGTTTGCCGTCGATCCTGGCTGGTCGATGCTCCTGTGGGTCGCAGGCCTTTTCCTTCTGATCGAGCTCATCAGCAACAACGCAGTGGAGCCCTGGCTCTACGGATCCAGCACCGGTCTTTCCTCGCTCGCGATCATCACGGCGGCGATCTTCTGGACGATGCTGTGGGGACCGGTCGGACTTTTCCTCTCGACGCCGCTGACGGTCTGCCTCGTAGTAATGGGACGTTACGTTCCACAGCTCGAATTTCTGGGCGTACTCCTGGGCAACGACCCGGTCCTCGCCCCGGAGGAGCGCTTCTATCAGAGATTGCTGGCCGGGAATCTTGAAGAGGCCGTCGAGATCGCAGAAGATTTCGTCGACGAGAAATCCTCGACTGAGTTCTTCGATCAGGTCGCGATTCCGGCCTTGCGGCTCGCCGAAAACGATCGGCAGCGCAGCACGTCCGACAGCCGCTACAGGCGGGTGGTAGCCGATACCGCGCATGCGGTTGTACGCGAGGTCGCCGAACACGTACGGGAGCAGGTACCCCGATCCGATGGTAAGGACGAGGATGCGACCAAGGAGTTGCAAGCCTCTTCCGAGGCTGTCGTGGAGCGCGTCCTATGCATCGGGGGACGAACGGAACTCGATGGCGCCGCTGCCGACATGGTAGCAGAGGCTCTTCGGGAGCGGGGGATCGGGGCACGCGTCCTCGCCCCTATCTCCGTCAGCCAGGATGTGATTGGGCAGATCGATCTCGCCGGCGTCGACGTGGTCTGCCTGTCCTACCTGAGTCCGCGGCCCCATGTATTTGCGCGCTATGTTAGCCGCCGGCTGAAGCGGCGTGCGCCAAACTTGGCGGTCGTCGTCTGCGTCTGGAATCTGCTGCCCGGTCCGGCACCGACGGAAGATCTGGCAACCCAGATGGCTGCGGATGCGGCGGTCGCCTCGCTTGAAGCCGCGATCGGAGAGATCACGAGTCGCATCCCGTCCGAGGCGGAACCGGTCACCGGGATGCAGGCCCCGGATATCCCCGAGAACGAACAGGAGCGGCTCCATGCCTTGCGCGAGCTCGGGCTCGTTTCTGCCCGAGGCGAGCACTTCGACAAGCTCGCAGCAAGGGTCGCCGAGGCCTTCGAGACGCCGATCGCCCTCGTGTCCCTCATCGATAAGGAGCATCAGGTCTGGCCCGGGGCCAGTGGGCTGCCGGATGATATGAACGATTCCCGACGGAGCTCACGTGAGACATCGATCTGCGGACATGTCGTGGCCGCCGACGAGCCAATCGTGGTGGAGGACGTTTCGAAGGATCCGCGTTTCGCCGAAAATCCCTTCCTGATCGAGAAGGGTATTCGCTTCTATGCCGGGGTGCCGTTGCGGACTTCCTCGGGCCATGTCCTCGGGTCGCTGTGCGTGATCGACACGAAGCCGCGCACCTTCTCCCCGAAAGACCAGAAGCTGCTCCAGACCATTGCCGACGAACTGATGGCGAAAGTCGAGGCCGAACACCGCTCGGCCGGAGAGGAGCAGATGGCGAGCTGAGCGACCCGGCTCGCTCGGAATCCGCGACCTTGGCCGTGAGGCTTGCGCCACCCTCGGCGCATGTGAGGGCTTGATGTCGCCCGGGAAGTCCCCAAATCGCGGTCGGTTTCTCAGCAGGAGGCTTTCCATGGCGGAACGGCTCACACGCGAGGAGACGAGGGCCCTCATCGGGCCTGCAGATGATGCGGCTCTCGCTGAAATTCTCCAAATGAGCGCCGACCGGGCGGAACTCACCGAAGCCTTGGCCTGGATCGCGAATGACGAGGCCATGCTCAACGAGGGGAGGCCGGTCCCGCAGGGTCGGGTGGCGCGCCTGATCGAAATCCTGAAAACCTGCGACGAGGAGGATCTGTCCGAGCTGTCGACCCGCTAGCGCCGGCTCTCCCGCGGGGCAAATGTTCGAAGATCAACTTTCCTGAGAGAGGCCGGCCGGAAAGATGAGCATTGTGCTTTCGAAGGCACAGTCAGAACGGAGTATTTCGGTTAGGATCCAATCGTTCGGATAAGGGGGGCGCCGAACCAGCATCCTCCCGGCTGAAACTGCGGGCGCCCGTTCTCGGGGCGCCCTTTTCTTTTCTGGCTTGGCCCTGAATGGCCCTGAACTCGCCTCAATCGGGACGAATTCACAGCCGAGCTAGAGTAGAACACCAAACAGCTCGAACAAGGGGGTCTCGGTGCCGATCGAACTCAAGCACAATGGCCGGTCGTACCGCGTCTATCTCGAGCCCGGTCCGGAATTGCGTGGCCGGGTCGCGACGCTCGCCGTATGGGGAGGACTGGTCCGTGAGCGGGACCTTACCTACAACAGCCCGCTCCGCCTCGAGGTTCTGGCAATGGCCAAACGAAAGGAACAAGCCGCCCAGGACGGCACCGCCCGGCGCGCGAAATCGTAGACTTTCGGGGAGGAGGGTTCATCGCCATCCGGTCTGCCCCTTCGTCATGGTAAGGGACTGAACCGTCGAGACCTGTAGGTCCAGCCTGGATCGCTTCGCCTGCGCTCCCCATGACAAGCGTGAGGCCGTAGTGGTCTCGGGCAGGCGGTACCCTCACTCCTCCGAGGCCTGCGTTGCAGGCCTCAGGCCGTAGCCGGCGAAAGCGCGTTGCATGCGCTCGATCTCCGCGTCGTCGAGGACGAAGGGCGTGCCGATCTGGACCGCGATCACATACTGACGCGCCAGCGTCTCGAGCTCGACGGCGAGCCACATCGCCCGGGCGAGATCCTCATCCGCGACGATCATGCCGTGATTTGCGAGAAGGCAGCCCTTGCGATCCTCGAGCGCCACAAGCGCATTCCGGGACAATTCCGCAGTTCCGAAGGTTGCGTAGTCCGCGCAACGGATCGTGGAGCCGCCAAACGCCGCAATCATGTAGTGGCAGGCCGGGATCTCCCGGCGGAGCATCGATAGCGCCGTAGCGTGGGGCGAGTGCGTGTGAACGACCGCGCCGAATTCCGGGCGCGCGCGCAGGATATCGCGGTGGAAGCGCCATTCCGTCGAGGGCCGGAGCGAGCCTTCGAAGCGACCGTCCTCTGCGGAGAGCGGCATGCGCACGATCATCCCGGGATCGAGATCCTCGTAGGGCACGGCGCTCGGCGTGATCAGCATTGCGTCCTCGTGCCTGGCCGAGATGTTCCCGGAGGTGCCCTGGTTGAGGCCGCTCGCATTCATCCAGCGGCATTGCGTGACGATGGCTTCCCGCAGCGCTCTCTCGCCTTCCGTCATCCGTTTCTCCGCAGCCTCATAACGCGCCCCGCGCCTCATGGATGGAACCCAGCCCTGAAACCGATCCCTCGTTTATGACGTATGCTCGCGCAGCACGTCCAGGAATGCGGGCCCGTAGCGTGCGAGCTTCGCATGTCCGACGCCGTGCACGTCGGCGAGAGCGTTTTCCGTCGTGGGGCGACGCGACGCCATATCGATCAGGGTGCGATCGGAGAAGATTACATAAGCGGGCACCCCTTCCGCGCGGGCGAGCCGGGTCCGCAGCGCTTTCAGAGCGCTGAACAGAGGATCGTCGGGAGCGATATCCGCTGTCGCCTGCGGGGTGGGGCGCCGTCGCTTCTGTCCTTGCCGCGGCTCGAGGATGTCAGAGCGAAGCTCGATCTTTTCCTGGCCGCGCAGCACGCGGACACCTCGGTCCGTCACGATCCACCGGCCATGGGTCGACAGATCCAGGGTGACGAGACCCGTCGCATAGATCTGCCGCAGGAGGGAACGCCACTCGTTCTTCGAGTGGTCCCGTCCGACGCCGAATGTTGGGAGCTTGGCATGACCGAAGCGCGTGATGCTTTCGGTCTCGTCGCCGACGAGGATGTTCACGATGTGCTCGGTTCCGAAGCGTTCGCCCGTGCGCACGATGGCGGAGAGCAGTTTCTGGGCCTCGATCGTGCCGTCGAAGACCGTCACGCCGTCGATGCAGAGATCGCAATTGCCGCAACGCTCCGCATTCTCTCCGAAATAGCCGAGCAGTGTCTGCCGGCGGCAACAGGGTGCCTCGCAGAGTGCGATGAGGGCATTGAGCCGCTGCCGCTCGACCCGCTTCTGCTCATCTGGGGCGCGGCTGTCTTCGATCTGCAGTCGACGCAACCGCATATCGTCGAGGCCATAGAGCGTCAGGGTTTCGGCCGGAGCGCCATCGCGACCGGCGCGGCCGATCTCCTGGTAATAGGCTTCGATCGAGCGCGGGAGCGCCGCATGGGCGACGAAGCGTACATCCGGCTTGTCGATTCCCATCCCGAACGCCACCGTCGCAGCCATAACCACGCCGTCCTCCTGGAGGAAGATATCCTGATTGCGCGCACGGTCCTCCGGAGGCATGCCGGCATGGTAGGGCAGGGCGTGCAGGCCTTCGGCCGCAAGATGCTGCGCAAGCCGCACTGTGCCTTCCCGAGTCGCGCAATAGACGATGCCGCTCTCGCCGGGATGGCGCTGCACGAGCGAGAGAATCTGGCGTCTCGTATTCGCCTTCGGCTCCATGGCGAGGCGCAGATTTGGCCTGTCGAAGCCCTGGACGACGATATGGGGCGTGCGGTCGAACAGGCTCGCGATGATGTCGTCGCGGGTCGCGACATCCGCGGTTGCGGTGAGCGCGATCGTCTGAACGCTGCCGAGCCGCTGACGTACGCTGCCGAGGAGCTTGTATTCCGGACGGAAGTCATGCCCCCATTGGGAGAGGCAATGCGCCTCGTCGACCGCCAGGAGGGTCACGTTGGACCGCGCGAGCCACTCGGCCGTGGAATCATGGCTCAAGCGCTCCGGGGACGCATAGAGAAGGCGCATGCGCCCCTCCCGGACGGCCGCCGCGATCCGCCGCTTCTCGTCGACGTCGTTCGTCGAGTTCAGGCTGCCGGCTTCGATGCCGAGGCGGGTGAGCTGCGCGACCTGATCGCGCATCAGCGCGATCAGGGGCGAGACCACGACGGTGAGGCCTTCGCGGGCGATGGCCGGAAGCTGGAACAGCAGCGATTTTCCCGCGCCGGTCGGCATCACCGCGAGGACATCCTCGCCCGAGAGAACGGCACGCACGATCTCCTCCTGGCCGGGCCGGAAATCCGGGTAGCCGAAGACGTCGTGAAGAATCGCTCGGAGGTCGGTCACCGGCAGCCCTTGGCCGAGGCGGACCGGCGGGTCAATGCGGCTCCACGACTCCCGGCCCGGGCGCGAAAGCCATGTCCCGCACGCAGATGAGTGTCTCGCCGACAGGGTTTCGGCTCATCGGGTCGCATGAATGGCTTCGGAAACCTGCGCCTGATCGCCGGTCGAGAGATAGGCGATTAGGCCCTGGGCTGCTGCGTATCCTGTTGCGAAGCTCGCCTGCAGGAGATAGCCGCCGGTCGGCGCCTCCCAGTCGAGCATCTCTCCGGCGACGAAGACGCCCGGCCTCCGGCGCAGCATCAGCCGATCATCGACCTCCTCCCAGGCTACGCCGCCGGCGCTGGAGATCGCTCGGTCGAGGCCCTGGACACCCGTGATTCGCAGTGGCAGGGCCTTGATGCGCCGTGCCAGGAATCGGGCATCGGTCGGCACGTCGCCGCCCTCGCGCAGAAGGCTGATTGCGGCGGGAGACAGGCTCGCGGCCTTGCGAAGAAAGGTCGACGTGGACTGTCCCTGGCGCGGCTTCGAGACTCTCCCGGCCAGGGCTTCCTCGGAGAGATCCGGTCGGAGGTCGACGAGCAACTCTGCCTTCCCGTCCCGTTCGATTGCAACTCGGATCCCGGCCGACAAGGCATAAACCGCTCCTCCCTCAAAGCCGGTTTCGGTCACCACGGCCTCTCCGCGAACCGTGCGCTTACCCAGCGTCAGGGCGATCCTCTTCAGGGGAGTGCCCGCAAAGCGCTCCCGGAAGGTCTGTGTCCAATCGATCTTCACCCCCATGTTCGACGGCTTGAACGGTGCGACGGCAAGCCCGTCCCGGCACAGGATATCGGACCAGGCGCCGTCCGATCCGAGACGCGGCCAACTCGCCCCGCCGAGCGCCAGCACGATTCCCGCAAAAGACATCGCCTCGCACGCGCCCGAGGGGCTTTCCATGAGCATGAGGCCGGTCTCATCGAAGCCTGCAAATCGTTGGCGCGTCTCGAGACGCACACCGAGTGCGGCAAGGCGCCGGAGCCAGGCCCGCAGGAGCGGCGACGCCTTCATGCTCTTCGGAAAGACCCGGCCGCTCGTCCCCACGAAGGTTTCCTCACCGAGGCTCTCGCACCAGGAACGCAGGTCGTCCGGCATGAAGGCGCGGATGAAGGGCGCCAGCCGGGGCGATGCCTCACCGTAATGTGTCAGGAAGCGCTCCAAGGGCTCGGAATGGGTGAGGTTGAGCCCGCCCCGCCCGGCCATCAGGAACTTGCGGGCAGGCGAGGGCATGCGGTCGAAGATGGTGACGTGGTGACCTGCGCCGGCGAGGGTCTCGGCGCAGAAGAGTCCAGCCGGGCCGGCGCCCACGACGGCCACTCGTTCGGGTTTCATTAGGCAGGCTCACCGGAAGATCATGGGCAGACTCGCCTCCTGCCATGGAAATGTCGGAAAGAGGCTGATCAGGCGATCGCAGATGATCGCATCCCACCTTTCGCGCAAGTGCGCATCAGCCCTCAGGAGTTTTTCCATGCGTACCCTCGGCTTCGCGGCAGCCCTGATGCTCGCGCTCGCGGGCTGCTCGACGACACCCGACGAGGCGCACAGGGTTGCCTCGGTTTCGACGGCCGACGCGTCCGAGGCAGCCCGGCTGATCTCGTCCTATCGGGCGTCGCGCGGCCTCCCGCCCGTGGCTGTCGACTCGCAACTCAACAAGGCAGCCGAGGAGCAGGCCCGCGCGGTTGCAGTGGCCGGCCGCCTGTCCCATGGAGCCTTCATGTCGCGCATGGCGCGATTCGGCGTCGGCGGGGCCGCAGCGGAGAACATCGCGGGCGGTCAGAAAAACGTCGCCGCGGTGGTGGCCGGCTGGAAAGCCTCCCCTCGCCACGACGAGAACTTGCTGATGCCCGAGGCCCGGCGTATCGGTCTGGCACGGGCCGATGCGGATGGCGGATTCGGGCGCTACTGGGCACTCGTCCTCGCGGAATAGCAAGGAGAGGCAAACCACCGGCCCGGACACCGAGAAATTCGAGTCTCCGGGGAGGGACGAACAGCGGGGTCCGGCGTTAGGAATGGCCGGCGCTCCCACCGCGCCCCGACGGGACCCACATGACGCTCTCCCAGTCCATCGCTCTCTCCATCATCGCCCTGATGATGGCGCTCTTCGTCTGGGGGCGCCTCCGCTACGACGTAGTGGCGCTGCTCGCGCTGCTGGCATCCATCGCGACCGGCATCGTCCCCTCGAAAGAGGCATTCAAGGGCTTCTCCGACGACATCGTGATCATCGTCGCGAGCGCGCTCCTGGTCAGCGCCGCCGTCGCGAAATCGGGCATCCTCGAATCCGGGATTGCCTATATCGCGCCGTACCTCAAATCGACCCGCTCGCAGGTCATCGTGCTCGTGACGGTGGTCACAGTGCTCTCCTCGTTCGTGAAGAACATCGGGGCGCTCGCGATGATGATCCCGGTCGCCTTCCAGGTAGCGCGGAGAAGTAACACGTTACCGTCCTGTCTGCTGATGCCGATGGCGTTCGGCTCGCTCCTCGGCGGCATCGTGACCCTCGTCGGAACCTCGCCGAACATCATCGTCGCGCGGGTCCGGGCGGAAATGACGGGCCAGCCGTTCGAAATGTTCGACTTCACGCCTGTCGGAGCCGGCATTGCCATTGCGGGCGTCGTGTTTCTCGCGTTCGGCTACCGGCTCCTGCCTGCCGGACGGAAAGGTGCGACCGGTTACGCCGAAGCGCTCGAAATCAAGGACTACGTGACGGAGGCGCGCGTTCCGGCCGACGCGGAGATCGTCGGTCAGACCGTGGCCGATCTCCGCAAGGCTGCCGACGGTGAGGTCAAGGTGACGGCCCTCATCCGGAAGGAGGTGCGTTCGGCCCGTCCGCTCCCGGATGCAACGATCCGCGCCAACGATCTCCTTCTCCTCGAGGGAGAGCCCGCAGCGCTGGAGCGGGTCGTCGCCCGCACGGGGCTCAAACTGAGCGGCGAGCACCGAGTGCCCTTTACGCAGGAGAGCGAGGAGGTTGGCGTCATCGAAGCCGTCGTCGGCCCGAGCTCGGCTCTCGCGGAGGGATCGGTCGAAAATCTTGCCCTCTTTGAGCGCTATGGCGTGAACCTCCTGGCCGTCAGCCGAAGCGGCGAGCGCATCACGGAGCGCCTGCGCAGGATCGTTCTGCGAGCCGGTGACGTCATCGTGCTGCAGGGCAACCTCAAGGCGATTCCCGAGACGCTGCGCAGCCTCGGCTGCCTGCCCCTCGCCGAGAGGAATCTCCGGCTCGGCCGCACCCGGCAGCGCAGCATCCCGATCGTGCTGCTCGCGGTCGCCATGGTACTCGTCGCGTTCGACGTGGTCGGGGTGGCGGTTGCCTTCTTCGGCACGGCAGTCCTGCTGGTCCTGCTAGGCTCGTTGAGCCTTCGCGAGGCCTACGATTCCATCGAGTGGCCGATCCTCGTCATGCTCGGCGCGCTGATCCCGGTCAGCGAGGCGGTCCGCACCACCGGAGCCACGGATCTCATCGCAGGCTGGTTGTCGATGGCCAGCGGCTCCCTACCGGGCTGGGGCGCTCTCGTGCTGATCATGGCCACCGCCATGGCGGTCACGCCCTTCCTCAACAACGCGGCGACCGTCCTCGTCATGGCGCCGATCGCCGCGAGCTTCGCGACGAGTCTCGGTTACGGGCCCGACGCCTTTCTGATGGCGGTCGCGATCGGCGCGGCGTGCGATTTCCTCACGCCGATCGGTCATCAATGCAATACGCTCGTGATGGGACCCGGAGGCTACCGGTTCGGCGATTACTGGCGCCTGGGATTGCCTCTGTCGGTGATCGTCATCGTGGTCGGTGTGCCGCTCATCCTGTTGTTCTGGCCGTTGCGGTAGCGGGCGGGACGAGTGCAAATAGTCGACGTGTCTTTCTCGTCATTGCGAACGAAATGAGACACTCCGGGAGTACAATGGGACGAGCGGTGCATCACGCCCGCGACTCGCAATGACGACAGTGGGTCCGGCGCTACTCCGTTTCGGCCCTGCACCGCCCGCGCTCAGACCCTCTTCGTCATTGCGAACGCAGTGAAGCAATCTACCCGTCGACGGATGGTTCGCCTCCGGCTCGCAACTACGGAAGTGACGCCTGGTCAACTCAGCCGCGCTGCGACGCAGGTGCATTCAGGGCGTGGAGATTGTTCTGGATGAGCTCGCTGTCCGGCCGCTTTGCCGCCGCCGCCGTGAGATCCCGGCGCGCCTGTCGAACGTCGCCGCGCAGCATGTAGGAGTAGCCGCGGTTGTTCAGGAACTCCGCGGTCGGGCCCGTCAGCTTAAAGGCCTCTCCATAGGCCCGATCCGCAAGTTCCCAGCGCTTGAGCTCGTCGTAGCTTGCCGCTAGTCCGAGCCAAGCTTCGGGATTGCGGGGTTCACTCTCGACCGCACGCCGGAAATGCGCTTCCGCGAGCCCGTAGTTCTGGCTCCGGAAATGCTGCTTGCCGAGACCGACATCGTCCTTGATCTGGTCCGCCGGAGGGCTGCTGTGCAGAATCGGCTGGGTCGCCGAAGTGGCAGCGACGTCGGCCTCTCCGAAGCCGGGAAAACTCTGGCAGGCACCGAGGACGAGCGTTGCGGAGAGCGTTGCGAATTGAAGGATCCGCCGGGCAGCGGGACGATACGTGGGTGACATTCGAGATATCCTCACTGATTGCCGAAGCTCGTCATCAAGCGGATGGCTGCGGGATACATCAGCGTGACGATGAGAACAGGAAAGACGAAAAGCGTTAAAGGAACCACCAGTTTCGCCGGGAGCGCGTAGGCTTTTTCTTCTGCGCGCGACATGCGCTTGTTGCGCATTTCGTCACTGTAGACTCGCAGAGATTGCGAAAGACTCGTGCCGAGCTCCGCGGATTGCTGCAGAAGCGCCGCGAGCATCGAAGCCTCTTCGATTCCGAGCCGCTCGCCCATGCGCTCCAGCGCTTCCGTGAAGGACTTGCCCGCGCGGATTTCGAGGGACACCATGTAGAGGTTTTCCGCCAGAGACGGATAACCTTCGACGAGCTCCCGGGCGATCCGATCGATCGCAGCCTCCATGCTCAGGCCCGCTTCCGCGCACACGACCATCAGGTCCATGAAATCGGGAAAGCCCATGCGATGCTGATCGACACGCTGTGCGATGCGCCGCTTGATATAAAAGCTCGGAGCGAAATAGCCCAGGATCGCGAGTCCGATCGTCGCGAGCCAGAGATTCGCCGACGTCATCTCGGGCCTGAGTACCGGCAGCGCGAGCAAGGTGCCGACTCCCATTACAGCAGCGGCCGCGATCCGCGCTCCGAAGAAGATCGCGACGGCGCGTTGGTCGAAGAAGCCGGCTTGGACGAGCTGAAGGCGGATCAGCCGCCGCTCATGCGGATCGCCACCCGAGAACGTCGTCTCGAGATAGCCCACGAGGCGCTCGAGCGACGCCGAGTTCTGAGCCTTCCGGTCGTTCTTCGCGGCAACGGGCGCGGTCAGCCCCTCCTGGGCACGGCGACGAATGTCGCTGCGGCTCTGGATCAGGCTCCACGCCATGATCCCGATCATGCCGAGGCCCGAGGGGACGAGCAGCGCGAGCACGATCCCCCCGTCAGGGCCGAAAAGATCCGTGAAGAATGCAGCGAATTTCATGACTTTAGAACTTGAAGTTCACCATGCGGCGCATGATGAGATTGCCCACGAACATCCAGAACAGCGCACCTCCGAGCACGACTGTCGTGCTGGGGCGGTCCCACACGTAGCCGTAGAAGTCCGGCGAGACGAAGTTCACGAGAGCAAAGACCGCGAAAGGTGTGAGGTTCAGGATCATCGCGCCGGCCCTGCCTTCGGCGGACAGACCACGGATCTTGCGGCGCATCTTGAAGCGCTCGCGGATCACCTTCGCGAGATTCTCGAGAATCTGGCTCAGGTTGCCGCCGGTCGTGCTCTGGATGGCCACGGAGGTGACGAAGAGCGGAAGATCCTCCTGCCCGACCCGATGCATCATATTGCGGAGAGCCGTCTCGATATCCGCGCCATAGGTGATCTCGTCGGCGACCATGCCGAACTCGGTGCCGACCGGATCCGGCAATTCCCTGGCCACCATCCCGATCGCGATCGGCACCGGATGACCGGCGCGCAGCGAGCGGACGATGATGTCGATGGCGTCGGGAAACTTGGCCCCGAATTCTCCCTGCCGCTTGTTGCGCTTGACGATCAGGAGACCGAGCGGCAGCAGGACAGCGCCGGCACCGCCGGCGGCGAGCGCAATAACGGGATCCCGCTTTGCCATGAAGGCCGCGAAGGCGCAGGCCAGTCCGGCCCCGGCGATCATCAGGATCGCGCGTGGGAGTGAGATCTTCACTCCCGATTGCACGACCAGCCGGCTGAACCATGCGACTCCGAACAGGCTGTCACCATCGGCGCTCAATCCACGTTCACGCCGGAGCTGGACGAGAACCTTCTCGCGGCTCTCACCCTTGCCGGAGATCTCGAGGCGGCGATTCACGCGCGAGCGGTAGTCACGCGTGTTGCTGACGAGAAGGTAGAACCCCTCGGCTGCGAGAACGCCTGTGAGAGCCGCAGCGATGTAGAAGACGTAGAGCGGATTGAAATCGAAGATCATGGCCTGCCTCAGAGCGGCCTCGACGGATCGAAATAGTGCCCCGGGATGTTCACACCTGCAGCAACGAGATCATGAAGGAAGCGCGGGCGCACGCCCGTCGCGACATGGTGGCCGTGAATCGTCCCGTCCGGATCGGTCGAGGTGCGGACCCATTTGTAGATCTCCTGCATCTGGATGATGTCGCCCTCCATGCCGGTGATTTCGGCCACCGAGGTGACCTTGCGCTTGCCGTCGCTCATCCGCTGCAGCTGAACGATGAGCCGTACGGCTGCAGCGATCTGGCCACGGATCGAGGTCTGGCTCATGGGCAATCCGGCCATGCCGATCATCTGTTCGAGGCGCGAAATCGCCTCGCGGGGATTGTTGGCATGGATCGTGGCCATCGAGCCCTCGTGGCCCGTATTCATGGCCTGGAGCATGTCGAAGGCTTCCTCGCCGCGGCACTCGCCGAGAATGATGCGCTCGGGCCGCATGCGAAGCGCGTTCTTCACGAGATCGCGCTGCCGGATCTCGCCTTTGCCTTCGATGTTCGGCGGCCGGGTCTCCATGCGCGCCACGTGAGGCTGCTGGAGCTGGAGCTCTGCCGCGTCCTCGATCGTGATCAGGCGTTCCGTGTGCGAGATATAGGCCGACAACGCATTGAGCATCGTCGTCTTGCCGGAGCCGGTGCCGCCCGACACGATTGTCGTGATGCGCGCCTTCACGGCCGCAGCGAGCACCTCCGCCATCGGCGGGCGAATGGCGCCGACCTCGACGAGGCGATCGAGCGAGAGCTTCGATTTCGAGAATTTGCGGATCGAGACGAGTGGACCATCGACGCCGATCGGGCGCACCGCGCAATTGAAGCGCGACCCGTCGAGAAGGCGGGCGTCACAGAGTGGGCTCGACTCATCGACGCGGCGGCCGACCGCCGAGACGATCTTCTGGATGATGCGCAAGAGATGCGCTTCGTCCTTGAAGAGAGATGGGACGGGCTCAAGGAGGCCGCGCCGTTCGACGAAGATGTTCTGGTGGCCGTTGATCAGGATATCCGAGATCGTCGGATCCTTCAGGAGTGGCTCCAGTGGTCCGAGCCCGGTCATCTCGTCGATGACCTCGGAGACGAAGCCGTCGAGTTCCTTGGCGTTCAGCGGCAGGCGCTCGGCCACGACCCATTGCGCAATGATGCCGGAGATCTCTCGACGCAGCTCGGCCTCAGGCAGTTTCTCGAGAGCAGCGAGATTGAGCTCCTCGATCAGCCGCCGATGCAGGCGGATCTTGGCATCGAGGATCTTGTCCTTGAGCGCCGCATTCGGGCCGGACTCGCTGGGGGCTGCCGGGGGAGAGGTGACAGCAGGCTTTTCGGCCGGCGGCAGCGCAGCGGCCGGTGGAACGGCCTCGACACTCGGGACCGGAGGCGCCGGATCGGTCGTCGGCGGCGGGGGAGGGGGAAAGCTGACAGCCGGTGCAGCGACAGGAGAAACCGCAAGACGGGAGGAAAAGCGACCAAGCATCGGATTACGCCACGTTCGACAGGGAGGTCGGAGAGGACCGCAATTCTGCAGTGCTCTGGTTGAAGACGATCTTTTTCAAATCACTCGAAACGTTGCTTCCGGCCTTGATGTCCTCGAGGGGGAGGCCGCGGTCGATCGCTTCGCGCACGAGCTTGTAATTGTTGCTCACCGTGCCCGCGAGGAACCCGTCGAGCGCACGCTCGACATCGACCCGGCGTAGACCCGTCCCGAACAGGAGCTGCTGCTCGAACCGGTTCACGATGACCTTCGGCTTGATATCCGGGAGCCGCGCGGCGACTGCGCTGGCCCAACGGCGGCCGGCGCGCAATCCCGGGACCGTCATGTCGGTGACGACGAAGACTCGCGACGAGCCGAGAAGGACCTGGTCGGTCCAGGTTTCCCAGGAGCGAGGGAGATCGATCACGACGCGCTCGAAGCGCGCCGACACGAGATCGAGCAGACGCAGCACGAAAGCCGGATCGAGGAAATTTGCCTGCGTGGGCCGCGATTTCGTCGCGATCAACGACAGCCCGCATTTGTGTCGGCTGAGCATGACTTCCAGGAGTTGTGCGTCGAGGCGTTCGGGAGCGCTCATAACCTCGTCGAGGTCGAGGCGCGGCTCGAGATCGAGATAATCCGCGCAGGCGCTGTTCTGCCAGTCGAGGTCGACGAGACAGGTCGTATCCGCCTCCTTGGAGTCGCGCATCTGCAGCATCGCGGCCTCGATCGCGAGTGTCGTCACCCCGACACCACCCGCGGCCGACAGGAAGGACAGGATCTCTCCCCCGGAACTGGGCCCTTCGACGGCGCCGCGCAGCGCCCGAATGCAGGCGCGCAGCACCTCCTTCGGATCAACCGGCTTGCGCAGAAAATCCGCGACGCGGATCTGCATGAACCATCGCGCCAGTGCATCGTCGAAGCCGTCGGTCAGGACGATGACCGGTACCGCGAGACCCAGCCGGGCGATGAGGCCTTGCAGCGCGAGCAGGCTCTCCCGGCGGCGGGAATCGAGATCGACGACGATCACGGATGCCTGTTCGAGTTCCGGCTGGCGCGCGGCGCTCTCGACCGGTTTGTGCACGACGACGGCTGTGACGCTGCGAACCGGGCCGAGAGTAGCGGCGATGGCGTCGATGAGTTCCGTCTCCGCGCCGATGAGCAGGATTGTGGGCGTAGTGTTTGTATCCGCCTGCATCATTCTTGTTCGTTCCCGATATGGTTAGCGGCCGGTAAGGTCTTCGCCCGTGGCCGTCGCCATGAGTCCGGTCATGGGAATGCCGCGAAGCCCCAGGAGATCGCCGAGGAGGATGAAGTCGTAGCTGAGCCCGACGAGCCGCATGGTGATCGTCGGAATGGGTCTGATTCCGCTGATGCCCGCGAGACCGATGCCCGAATGGACATAGTCGATCGCGATATTGGCTGGCGTGACCTGCGGCAGGATCTGGCACATGGCAGGATAAGGTTGCGGCGCTGTCGGGCAGGATGTGTTCCCGCGGCCATAGACGATCGTCTGCAGCGCGCCGAGATCGAAACTCCCGCCGGTGCAAGTTCGCATGCTGCCGTTGCAGCGCCGCTCGAAATAGGGCATCGGATCGCCAGGTTGTGCCCCGATTTGCGTTCCATCGAAGGTCGCGAGGTCCTTGGAGACCGGATCGCTCACGGCCGCGAGCCGCACGCCGAGCTGAACCGCCTTTGCGGCGCGATTGTGCTGCCAGAGCGCGACACCGAAATCCATGGCGGCCAGCAGAAGGAGGATGAAGAAGCCGCCGAGCAGTCCGAATTCCACGGCAGCGACGCCGCTCTCGTCTCTGCGCAGGCCGCGCAAGGCGCTTTTGAAATGCATTCTCTCAAATCGCCACATGACGTTCCTCATGGGCTGCAGTGACCACGACGGGTCCGATGCCGAGGGCGCGCAACATGCCGATACCCGTGTAGTTCATGGTCCCGGTCACACGCACGATGTAGATCTTGTCATCGCCCCGATGCTGACGGAGGCCGCTCGTCTCATCACGCGGGTTGGCGACCGGCTCGTAGGTGACCTGTACACCGGCTGCGGACCAGTCGCGCACGCGCGGCGTCCCGCCTGTCGTGATCGTTCCCATGGTCGCGAGCAGCCGGGCGCGCTGCTCGAAGGTGCTGCGCGTCGCTGGCGGAGCTACGGGAAGACCCGGCATGCTCGCGAGATAGCGCGCGGCATCGCGCACGCCGGTCTGCATTAGCTCGGTCGAGCGCAGCATGCTTCCGTATTCGATGATCCCGGCCGTTAGGAAGACGAGGAACGGCGTCGCGATGGCGATTTCCGTGGCAACCGACCCCGATCGATCGCTCTGGAAGGAGTGCAGAGGATGGAGACGTCCGGACATGATTGCCTCACCGATGCAGGCGCACGATGTCATGGACGATGCCCCTCGCGGTCGTCGTCCCGGGCTCGACCACGTCCACGAGCTCGACCCAGAGAGTTCCGTCGTTCTTATCCATCGGTTCCGTCATGAAGAAGACCCCGAAGGCCGTGACCGGCATCGGCGGTGCGGAGCCGCCGCTGATCGCGTACTCCTCCTCGAGGGCCTGGCAATCCATGATTGCGCCGTAGAACACACGGCGATCCAGCGGATCTTCCTCGGGGGTCGGAAGAGTTTGCGTCGTGCATTCGGGTACGCCTCTTTCCTTTTCGGCCCCTGAGCCCTGAATCCCGCGCACGGTTACGTTCCTATAGAGGCCGTTCTCGAGCTCGTAGCGGTAGACCTCGTAGCGGGACGGGAGATTGCTGTTGCTCCAGCCGTTCGGTTTCGGCGTCGAGGGGCCATGCACGTAGGACCAGTAGGTCTCGAAGTCCCAGCTCCCGTCGCCGACGCGCCCGCCCATCGATGCGCCACCAAAACTGCAGCTGTTCGTATAGAAGCAGCTATCTCGCGGCAGCCCGAGCGCCGGAACCTTGTTGCTCACGTTGACTGCCGGCGTCGCGGTGCGATCGTAGGCCAGCGTCGCATTGCAGGCATTCGAGCCGGAATAGGACCAGCCCTTTCGGACATTCAGCGCCGGCCGGTAGACCGGATTGTTCCGCTCGCTCTTGAAGTATCCATCGTAGATGTCGAAGCGGGTATTCATGGCTTCGGCCGTGGACGCGATGGCGCCTGTCCTGAGCTCGACGCCACTGTGTTTGTAGCAGCCTTTCGGTTCGGCCGCGGCCATCGCTTCGCGGACTTCGCTCGCACCGCTGCCGACGGCAGGTTGCAGGTAACCGAAGTTGCCTGGGAAATACGTGGTGGATTTCTCCTTCATCGCAATCAGGCGCCGCTTGTTCAGCGGGTCCCGGATGGCGGTGAAGAGATTCACGCCAGTGCGCTCGAACGGATTGCAGATGAAAAGCGGCGAAACCTTGCAAGCAATGCTTTCAAAGCCCGCAACGGCGCGCGAGGGCGATACCTGCCGCTCGCCTCCATTGCCGATCACGCCGCCGAACAGGCTTTGAAACCTGACCGGCGGTGCCGAGACTTCGACGAATTTGGCCTTGCGCGGGTCAGCCGTGACGTTGGCGGCGGTGATCGGCGCGGATTCCTGCGCCGGCAGCGAGCTCAGGAAGCGGATTCCGACCGAGTTTCCATCGATCGCGGAGTCGCCTTCGCCGAAGCGCGCGTCGTTCTGGACGAGCGACGTGATCGCCCTGTTCGCACGAACCAGCGCGTCGGGCCGGCTGTCGAGCTCTGCAGCTCCGGCGAGCGCCAAGGCATCCGCGCCCTGCTGGGCCGATGTATGGAGGTTGAACTCGCGGCCGCCATCGATCGCGAGCATGGCGAACCCGAACAGCACCGGGACCGTCAGCGCGATCGGAACCGCCATGCCGCCGTGGTCGTCGCGCCGAAAGCGCGCAAAGGCGGCTCTGGCACCCGAAGGAGCGAGGCGATCATCGGAGAGACAGATCATCGGCGGCACTCCCGCTCACTTCACTGCGCCGTTAGCTCCCGGCGCGAATGGCGCCATGGGAACGAGGGTGATCGGAGGAGAGGCTCCTTCGCCTGGCGGCACGCCGCCATTCTCGTAAGCCTCAATCGCCCGTGCGACGCGCCGGCCGCTGACCGGGATCCGTGTGTCCGCCGAAGCGCGGGGCCACGGATCGATCGTGTGCACGGCCCTGTTCCAGGCGATCGCATCGCCGGCATCGAGTGACACGGTCTCGTACCGCTGCAGGCGGTCCTGGCAACCCGCCAGAGCAGCAGCGATCACCAGGCTGCCGAGGCCGCGCGTCAGGAAGAACTTGATGGGGTTGCTCACGGGAATGCCTTTCAGCGCAGATCGAGGAAATGGCCTCGCGGCGGCAGCGGGAAGGTGCCGCTCACGCGAGCTTTCGCGACGGAGACCTCACCCTTGCCGGCGAGGAACAGATCAAGGTCGTTGCCGGGGCGGGTGTTGTCGAGCGGCGTCTTGAGACGTTGGCCAGGTTTTGCGGGCTGCACGAGACGCGGTGTGACGATGATCGCGAGATCCGTCTCCTTCTTCTCGAAGGCGGCAGAGCGGAAGAGTGAGCCCAGGATCGGCACGTCTCCGATCCAGGGAAGCTGTTCCTTGGTTTCGTGGTTGATGCTCTGCAGAAGGCCGGCGACCGCGAAGCTCTGTCCGTCGCGCAATTCCACCACGGTGCTGGTGCGCCGCACGATGAGCGCCGGAACGGCGACCGCAGCGGTGCGCACGGTATTCGTGTAATCGAGCTGGCTCACTTCCGGCTCGATGCGCAGGTTGATCACTCCGTTGGCGAGCACCGTCGGCGTGAAGGTGAGACTGACGCCGAACTTCTTGTAATCGACGGTGATCGTGTCGCGGTCGCTCTGGACCGGGATCGGGAACTCGCCTCCGGCCAGAAAGTGAGCCTTCTCGCCGGAGAGCGTGATGAGGTTCGGCTCGGCGAGCCGGCGGGCAAGGCCCCTCTCCTCCAGGGCCTCGACGAGGACGTCCGCCTCGACGCCGCTCGAAAGAACGCGTCCAAGCACGGCTCCGAACGGCGTGCCGCTCGCGACGCCGAACCCGGAGGCCGCCGCGAAATTGTTGGCCGCCTTCGTCGGATTCCCGAAGTTCTCGCCGATGGCGCGCCAGCTCACGCCGAGTTCCCGCGCGGCACTGCGCGAAGCTTCGACGAAGCGGACCTCGAGCATCACCTGCTGCGGGTTGCGCACGACGAGGTCATTGACGATCTCGGCGCCGTAATGCTTGGCAACCGTCACGGCCTTCGCGGCCGCGACCGCATCGCCGACGTCACCCGAGAGGACCGTGCGGCCGTTGGACGACGACACTTTCGCACCGGAATCCGGAGCAACGCGGTCGAGATCCGATGCGATCTTTGCAATGTTGTAGCGGACCTCGACCTCGATGACGCCAATGAGCTGCTTCGCGGCGTCATAGATCGAGACATTGGTCGTGCCGAGCTTCTTTCCGAGCACATAGAGTGAGCGGTCCGTCAGCGGCATGACATCCGCAATATCCGGGTCGCCGACGACGAGGTCCGCAAAGCCGCGGTTCGTCTGGATTGTGTGCGAGCGTCCCTGCACGACGCGCACCGCGCTCGGACGGCCGAGCGCCACCTCGACGAATTCAGTCTGCGCGCTGGCCGGCTGCGCGGATAGGCCTGCGAGAAGGAGAAGCGCCGCAACGGGTGTAGCAAGAGCCATTCGAGCAGCTCGCTTCTTGCGCCGCGAGGATGTCTTTGGATCGATCGGGTTCATTCTGAACCTCCGGGAGGCGGAGTGATTGCGGGGCTTGGTTTTGTCAGTGCGTGAACTGCACGGGCACGCTGTATTCCTGGCGCTTGAGGCCACGGGACACACCGACGGCCATCGTGCGGCGCGGGCCTACGGTGCCCGTAGGAGTCGCATCGACTCCTTCCGGAACCGGAGGTCCGTCGGGCTGGGCGAGATCATTCACCGCGACGCGCTGCGTCGGCTCGTAGGTTGCGACGCCGGCCGCTCGCAGCGTCAGCGAAAGGGTGCCGACGGACGCTGCGAGCGTGAGCTTTTGCGCCTGGGCCGTCGTGACCTCGAGGGTAACGGCCTTGACGATCGCGGGCTTGTCGGCCCGCTCGTCCGCGCTCTGGTCGACCGCAAGAACGCGAATTCCCTGGAGGATGACATCGGCAAACCCGTCCTCGCGATCCGCCGAGCGAGTCAGAAGCACATCGACGCGTTCGCCGGGCAGGATGAAGCCTGCGACGCCAGCAACGTCGTTTACCCGCACCGTGAAGGCCTTCATGCCCTCGGTGAGCACTGCGGACAGGGATGCTCTCTGGCCCGGCCCCGTGATCCGGGTGCGCAGAATCGGTTCGTTCTCCTCGGTGCCCGACAGCGCGACCCGGCGCGTCGTGCCATCGAGAATCTCCTCGATCGATCCGAATGCCCCTTTCGGGAGGGCGCCCTGCGGCCACTCGATCTCGCGCAGATGCTCGCGGGAGAGTTCGGTGCCGAACTTGAAGGGAACTGCTGCGACGACGATCTTCTGGGTAGCGGCGGGCTTTGCGACCACCTGCATCTGCTGCAGACGGCTGGACTGGCGATCGAGCCATTTCTGCCCGGCCCATACGGCCGCCGTCCCGAAGACGAGGGCCATGACGATCATCATGACGGTTCTGGAGCGCACGGTCTTCTTCCTGCTGTGCGAGAATTCGTTCTCGCGCTCAGGACACCCCGGCTGCAGTGAATAGGAAGTAAAACGGATTGCAGACTTGCGGTCTGCGTAAACCGATCCTTTTCAGCTCCGATTGGATTGTCTTGCTTCATAGTTCGTAAACTGGAAGCTCAAAGATCTCTCTGGAAGTCGTTAAATCAAATGCAGCACATTCCGAGTTCTGCTGTGGGGACAGACACCCACGGTGCTCACAATGAATGACCTTCGGATCGGATCGACGATTTGGCTCACGGCGCCGGAGCGCCCGAGGCTCCTGGATTGCTCGCGGTCGGCGCGCCTCGGCCTCATGGCGAGAACGGTGGTCATTGGCGGAATTGCACTCGCCTTTGTGGTCGGCGCTGCGAACCCGGGCCCCGCGAGCGTCGAGGCCAAGGCCGGTCCCGTCACGGCAAGACCGCCGAAATCGACCACGCGTCTGCCGGAGGTTGCCGGGCGCCTTGCTCCGGAGCCCGAGGCGACCGGAACGGCTTCCGTTCAACACGTCGTTCCCAAGGGCCCGTTCCACCCCGCACTCATGGCGCCGGCCGTGAAGCTCGCAAGCCTCACCGAACCATCACCGGCCTCAACGGGTTTCGTGCCACGACCCGTGGTGCTGGAGCGATGGACAGAGGAGGAGTTCAAGCAGGTTACAGTAATCGACGGGCGCACGCTGGCAGCCGGTGATTTGCGTATCCGCCTCATCGGCCTCGACCTGCCGTTGCCTGATCAGGTCTGCCGGACCCTCGACGGGCGCTTCGAGGCCTGCGCGAGCCGCGCCGCGACGCAGCTCGAACTTTTGACGCGTTGGCGCCAGGTCACCTGCCATTATCGGCGTGAACCCGGTGGCGATGCGATCGGGCGCTGCAGGATCGGGACGCAGGACCTCAGCGACCGAATGATCAAGACCGGGTACGCTTGGCAGACGGCAGCACGACCGGCAGGCCTGACGCCCTGACGGCCATCTTGCAGCATTGGAGGCGATACCCACTGCCACGTCCGTCCCGACGCGCGCCAATCTTGACCTCCGGTCCATCGGCTTGCTCTGGGGGCTGACCCGGACGAGATTGACGCGACGAACCCGCCGGACTGGACGACATTGCGCATCTTTCTGGCGGCTCCCGAACTCGGCAGCCTGACCAGAGCTGCTGGAAAGTGCGGCATCGCGGTATCCGAAGCCGCGCGGCGAATTCAGGATCTCGAGGTCGATCTCGGTGTGCGCCTCCTCGACAGGAGTGTGCGGGGCGTGACGCTCACTGCCCCACGCCAAGGGACATGATCGGAGAAATCCGTTGGTTCCTAACCTACTGCCAAAATTTGATCCCCAGCCGCACAGGGTTGGTGGTATGAGTAATTAGGACCTTGTTCTGAGGGGGGAGTGACGGTCAGAAACTCGAGGCTTCAGAATGGGCCAGGGACAATTTGAGACGGCACGAACCGTCAGCGACGAAGCCAAGAATCCGCAGCGGTTTGTGCAGAACATGGTGCGGCTGGTCGAAGAAGCGGGCAAGGCAGTTGCCGTCTTCATACAGCCCCATGCGATCAATCCAGCGCCTTTTGCCCTGCACGATGATCTCGCTCCAGCCCTTGGAACACTGAGCCAACTCCAACGAGCGTGGCTGCAACAGCCCGACAAAGTGTTGGAAGCGCAATTTGCGCTCTGGAGCAGCAGTCTCGACTTGTGGCATTCCTCGATGTGCCGGTTCATGGGGCTGAAGAACGGAGAGGCAAGGCCGATTGCTATCTCGCTCCCGGACGACCCTCGGTTCAAGCATCCGGCCTGGTCAGGCTGCCCCTACTTCGACCTGCTGAGACAATCTTACCTGATCACTTCGAACTGGGCAGAATCCCTCGTCAATACGGTCGAGGATCTCGATCCACACACCCGAAAGAAGGCTCGTTTCTACACGAAGCAGATCGTCAACGCGGTCGCTCCGTCGAACTGGGTGTTCACGAATCCCGAGCTTCTGCGTGAGACCTTCGCCTCCGAC
>NZ_LN811353.1:272486-481689 GCF_001006805.1 Microvirga massiliensis
GAGTGCAGTTCGGCAAGCCACAGGCGAGCGGGCGGTCAACGCGCTTGGCTACTGCGTGGGTGGAACCCTGCTCGCCGCCACGCTGGCCTATCTGGCAGCAAAACGAGATAGCCGCGTCAGGAGCGCCACCTTCCTCACCACCCAGGTGGACTTCAGCCAGGCCGGTGAATTGACGGTCTTCATGGACGAAGAACAGGTAGCTGCTATCGAGAGAGACATGGCCCGGCATGGATATCTCGAAGGCCACAAGATGGCGGCAGCCTTCAATCTGCTGCGCTCCAATGACCTGATCTGGCCCTACGTGGTCGACGTCTACTTGAAGGGCAAGACTCCGCTGCCTTTCGACCTTCTGTACTGGAACTCGGACTCAACACGCATCCCCGCCGCCAATCACAGCTTCTATCTCCGGCGCTGCTACATTGACAATGATCTCTCGCAGGGGCGGCTCCGGATCGGCGGCGTCACCCTCGACCTCTCGAAGGTGAAGACACCGGTCTACCACTTGGCGGCTCGGGAGGATCACATTGCGCCGGCACGGTCGGTATTCTTAGGTGCCCGGTTTCTCGGTGGTCCCGTTCGCTTTGTCGTTGCTGGCTCGGGTCATATCGCCGGGATCGTGAACCCGCCGGTGCGGAACCGGTATCAGTACTGGACCAACGGGGCGCCCGTGGGAGAACTCGAGACTTGGCTCGAAGCCGCAGAGGAGCACCCCGGGTCTTGGTGGCCGGATTGGCAGGCCTGGAGCGAGGCGCAGGACTCAAGGCGGGTCCCGGCCCGGGAGGTCGGAGGGGGAAAGCTCACGCCCATCGAGGATGCGCCGGGCAGTTATGTTCTCGTGAAGAATTGAGTATAGGAGCCCAGGTCGGCGCCGCCAATGCTGGCAACTGCGCGGTTCAAACTGCGTTTGACCCATCTCGATTGACTCGAGCCACTAAGCACTCGATCCGCATGCCCCAAAATATCGTCCGAGCGCTGCGAATGTGCGATGCCGTGTGGCCGAACGGTCGTGAAGCAAGCCTATTGTACCCTTTGGGACGAACGTCACTTTTGGGGAGTTGATCGCGGGTTCTGGCCGCCATCGCTCGTCTTCGCTCCGCGAAATCTCCGGAACACCATGTCGGGCGCACTGGTGTTGTGTCGTGACGGAACCGTGCGGCCCGTCCAGATGTCCGTCGCGCGCGTGTTCGGGAAGCGCATGATCGGCTCTTCGATCCAGGCGCGAGACTGCTCCGGCCGGAGCGCGATGCGCGCAACATCCGCATTCAATTCGGTAACGTACATCGAGCGCAAGGCCGCGAAAGGTCCGCTCTCGATGGCCCGATCGAGTTCGACCGCGAGGACCATTCGTTCGCGCGTGAGCTCTGCGATGCGCATTGTCGCGGAGCCGCCATCCGCGAAATCGAGCCGGAACGTCTTCGTCGGCGGGTCGAAGGAGATGCCAGTAAGTTCGACGACGGGCCGGCCGTCCTGCTTGATCGGTCCGAGAAGGAATGAGGATCCGTAGGCGCTGCCACCCAGATGCACCGGTGGAAGCGGGCGCGCCCGCCAATAGCCGTCGGCGGGATAGACGACGACGACCTCTTCCGCGCGTTCCTCGTGGCGCACCCAGAGCTGAACGAGGTGCAGTCCTCTCTCGACTCGGTCGCCGATCCGGAAAGGGACGTCACGGTCACGCCAGAAGTTCTCGAAGCGGTAGCCCGTCAGCCAGAGATCGACGTCCTCGTAGAACGTCACCTTGCGGGCGGGTGGAACGGCCGACGTCGCTTCGGAGATGTCTTCACAGGCCGTCCAGTCGGGCTCGAAGCTGTCCTTTCTGATGCCGCCGATATAGACTGGGTGTACGACCTCGATCTCGAAGCGCCGCACCTGCAGATTCGCGAATTCGACCGTGACATTGTCCTTCTCGGCGCAAAGCACGGGCTCGCTCGCGTTCCGGACATCCACGGCCAGCCCGTCGAGACTCGCGCCACGGGACGAGTCCGGGGCGAGCGTCAAGACCGGCAGCAGTGCAAGAGCCGACAGGGCAAAGCGCATGAAACCTCACTTCAGGACGGCATAGACATCGCCGGAATTGGCGGCGTGGGGCAGTTCGCGAAGGTATTGCCGCATCGCCGCGGCATCGACGAATGTCTCCAGAACAAGTTCCTGGGTTTCGCCGAGGGCAAGGTTGTAGCGGTAATCTCCGAGGGCGGACAGACGATCGAGGCAACGCTCCGAGACGTCCCGTGCGATGGTCGTGAACTCGAAAGAGAGGGCAACGACCGGGACATTCAACCCTCTCAGAACCCTGTCCTCGAAGCCTTCGACGTCGATCTTGATGAAGTCCGGCCTTCCATGGCACGCGATCAGGTCGTCGAGCGTCAGGCAGGGCACGACGATCACGCGATCCCAGACCTGGCCCTCCCAGCCATCGGCTCCGGCGGCGGCCTGCACGAAGCTTTCGGAGAGCGTCGAGACGGTCGGGTTCGCCGTATTGAGATGCAGGCGGACCTCGCCGCCCGCATCGCCGACGGCAGCTCCGAGCAATGCGACATGTGGATCCCGGCCATGGATCAGCCGCAGCGCGCGGGCCGGGCCCGGCTGCGGCTCGAGCGCGACGACGCGCGCGCCGAGCCTCCGGAAGGAGGAAATCCGATCGCCCACATGCGCTCCGATATCGAACGCGAGTCCGCCCGGTCCGACGAAGCGCCGGTAGAGCGCATCCATGGCGCGGTTTCGCTCCGGATCGCCGTGATAGATGCGCAGCGATCGTCCAATTGCACGGGCGGTGCCAGGGGCGAGGGCCATGTCACGCAGCTTTCGCGAGCGCCGCGATCTCGGCAGGTACCTCGTGTTCTTCCGGAATCGCACAGAGCCCGTTGCGCCCGAGCCAACGTCCAAGTGATGGCGAAGCGGAAACGACGGCAAAAGGGATCGCGACGAGGTAGCCGAGCGTCAGCGGCAGGCTCCAGAGAAGAGCTTCCGGTGCAAGGGCAGCGAGGAGGCCGCAGATTCCTAAGCCGAACAGAGTCGGCGCCCAAAGACCACGCAATGCCGTGGACCAAGCGATCCCATAGGCGTCGCGTGCCTGCCCATTCCAGATCACGGAGCGGCCGAGCGCGAGGCGGATCATGAAGATCGTCAACCTGAACGTGGTGATGGCGCCGAGCAGGAACGAGAAGATGATCTCGATGACGGTTCCTGCGAGAAAGCGTGCGCTACCGCCGTAACGCGTGACGCCGCCCGGTGCCAGCAGGATATCGGCGAGCCCGGCGAGCTTCGGGGAGAGATACATCAGAAGAAAGGTGAGGTAGACCGCAATCGCTGGCCCAGCGGGGAACAGGACGGGATCCTCGCCATCGAAGGCCTTCAAGGGCGCGAGCGCGATCAGGAGCGTCATCGCCGGGACGCCGAGAAACATCAGAATCGCCCAGGCGAGCTGGAAACGGCTCATGAATAGGAGCCCGGGCCAGGCGAGCAATCGCCAATACTGCATGTTGCCCTGACACCAGCGCAGGTCGCGTGTCGAGAATTCGAAGACGGTCGGGGGATTCTCTTCCCAGCTCCCGTTTTCCTCCGGGAGAACGCGGACTTCGTAACCGGCGCGGCGCATCAAGGTCGCCTCGACCTGATCGTGCGAGAGGATGTGCCCGCCGAGCGGCGACTTTCCCGGCAAGACCGGCAGGTGACAATACTGTGCGAAGGGCTGGATCCGCACGAGGGCATTGTGCCCCCAGAACGGGCCGCAATCGCCGATCCACCAGGCAGATCCCATCGTGTAGGCGCGCATGCCGTGGCGCATGCCGAACTGGAAGATCCGCGCGAAGGCGCTCTCCGATGGCGCGCCGACCACGAGGCTCTGCAGGATTCCGAGGCGAGGATGGGCCTGCATGATGCGCACGAGGCGCAGGATCGTGCTTCCGCTCATCAGCGAATCGGCATCGAGGGGAAGCATGAGGTCGTAATCTCGCCCCCACGTTTCGCAGAAGTCGCGCACATTTCCGGCCTTGAAGCCGGTGTTGTGCCCGCGGCGGCGATAAACGATGGAATCCGGATCGGAGGCCTTGGTTCGCCAGGCGGCGACGGACCGCTCTTCCGCGGCCGCGACCTCCGGATCGCTCGTGTCGCTCAGGACGAAATATCCGAACCGGTCGCCGAAGCCGGTCGCGTCGAGGCTGTTCTTCACGATCTCGAGGCGCGTGATCGCCCGGCCCGGATCCTCGTTGCGCAGGGTCATCAGGATAGCCGTGCGGACATGGATCTCCTCAGGCCCCGTGGCTGCAAGGGGCGCGACGGTCTCGAGACCGTCGCGGCGAAAATGCAGGAGCCACAGGCCGAGCACGGCGTTCCAAAAGCCGAGGACCGTCCAGGGCGTGGCGATCAGGAAACAGGCGAAGATCAGCCCGTCCACGAGGCTCCACCCCTGCGTGCCGAGCACCTGCGCCATGGCGGCTGCGAGCGCCAGATAGGTCGCGACGTTCACGATGAGGACGAAGAACCGCCGCCGTCGGAGGTCTGTGGTGGACTGGACGCCGGTCGGCGTCGTAGAGGACCCCAAGGCCAGATCGAACGCGGCATTCAGGCGGGCGGGCTCGGTCATGGAATCCTCTGGATTGCAACAATCGATGAAGCTGAGGAACCCTGAAGCTCCGATGAACGGAATGGCGACGGCGCTTTGGTATGCATCCCGCGGACATGCGGAATTGCGGAAGGCGGAACTCCGGACACCGAAAGAGGGAGAGGCCCTGGTCCGTGCCCTCTGGAGCGGCATCAGCCGCGGCACCGAGCGTCTCGTCTTTCACGGGCGCGTGTCTCCCTCGGAAGCCGGGCGGATGCGGGCGCCGCTCCAGGACGGTGATTTCCCGTATCCCGTGAAATACGGCTATTGCGCGGTCGGCGTGGTGGAGGACGGTCCCGAGGAGTGGATCGGCCGTACAGTTTTCGTGCTCCACCCTCACCAGGATTGGTTCGTCGTTCCGGTTTCGATGCTCAATGCCGTTCCGGAGAATGTTCCGCCGCGACGGGCCGTGCTCGGGGCCAACATGGAGACGGCCCTGAACGCCCTCTGGGATTCCGGCGCAGGCCCGGGCGACCGCGTCGTCGTGGTCGGCGCCGGCGTCGTCGGATGCCTGGTGACGGCGCTTGCCGCCGGTCTGCCCGGAGCGGAGGTGACGCTCGTGGACATCGATTTGAGCCGCGAGACCATCGCCGGCAGTCTCGGCGCGGTCTTCGCGAAACCGATCGATGCGCCCGGCGAGGCGGATGTCGTCATCCATGCCAGCGGAACGGCCCCCGGCCTCGCCTGCAGCCTTGCCTGCGCGGGCGAGGAGACCACGATCGTCGAGATGAGCTGGTATGGCGATGCCATGGTGCCGGCGCCGCTCGGGCTCGACTTTCACACACGCCGTCTCAAGCTCGTATCGTCGCAGGTCGGCAAGATTGCGACCTCGCGCCGGGAGCGCTGGAGCCATGCAAGGCGGATGGCGAAGGCCCTGTGCCTCCTCGACGACTCGCGCTTCGACGCGCTCATCACGAAGGAGATTTCCTTCAAAGATGCTCCTGAGGAGTTCCCGCGCATCTTCGCGCCGGAAGCACCTGGACTTGCGACCGTGATCCGCTACCCGTAAAGCCGGAGATCTCCTGCATGTATGCCGTCGAAGTCCGCGATCGCATCATGATCGCCCACAGCTTCAAGGGCGAGTTGTTCGGACCCGCGCAGGCCTTGCACGGAGCAACCTTCATCGTCGACGTCGCGTTCTTTCGCGACACGCTGACTCCGGACGGCGTGGTCGTCGATATCGGGCGCGCCCATGATGCACTGCGCGCGGCGCTTGCACCGCTCGCATTCCGTAATCTCGACGAACTGCCCGAGTTCAGCGGCCAGAACACGACGACGGAATTCCTGACCCGCCACATCTTCGACGCCCTGGCGAATGCAGTGCGGGCAGGAAATCTCGGGCCGGGCTCGGACGGTGTCACGAAAATCAGGGTGACGCTGCACGAATCCGATGTCGCGCGCGCATGGTTCGAGGGACCCGTGAGCGCGTGAGTCATAATGCGTGAGGTCGTTTTCACGGTTCCCGGCGATCTCGCGACACCGACCGGCGGCTATGCCTATACCCGCCGGCTCCTCGCGCATTTGCCGGAAGAGGGGATTGCCGTCCGGTACCTCGCTCTTCCGGCGGGCTACCCCGATCCGTCACCGGCGGAACTCGCGGAGACTCTCGACAGAATCAGGGAGACGCCGCCCGACGCAGTCCTGCTCGTCGATGGGCTCGCCTTCGGAGCGATGCCGGCCGATCTCGTCGCGCGCTTTTCGCGGCCGATCGTGGCCCTCGTTCATCATCCTCTCGGTTTCGAGAACGGCCTTTCAGCAATGCGCCGCGAGGCGCTTCTCGCCAGCGAGCGCGCAGCATTGGCGCTGGCACGGGCCGTGATCGTCACGAGCCCGCTCACCGGACGATTGCTCGTCGATGAATTCGCGGTCGCGGCGAACCGTATCACAATCGCGGAACCCGGGACGGAGCCGGCGCGGCGCGCGCGCGGAACCGGCTCGCCCGTGCAATTGCTCGCGCTCGGCGCCGTGTCGCCACGCAAGGCGTATGATCATCTCATTCTGGCGCTGGCGACGATGCCGGATCTCGACTGGCAGGCGACGATCGCCGGGCCGCTCGACCGCGCACCCGAGACAGTCGCGGGGCTGCGTGATCTCATCGCGAAAACCGGACTGGAGGATCGGGTTATCCTGGCCGGTGCCGTGAGCGGTGTCGCGCTCGATGGTCTGTTCGATGCGGCCGATGTGTTCGTCTCGTCATCCCTGTTCGAGGGCTATGGGATGGGCCTTGCCGAGGCACTGGCCCGTGGGTTGCCTCTGGTTGCTTCGATAGGAGGCGCTGCGCTGGAGACAGTGCCCGATGCCGCGGCGCTCAAGGTGTCGCCCGGCGACACCGAAGCGCTCGCTCTGGCGCTTCGGCGGATCATCGTGGATCGTGGGCTTCGCGTGCACCTTGGTGACGCGGCCTGGGCGGCCGGTCAGCGGCTTCCCCGTTGGAGCGACACGGCCCGCACGATTGCGCGCGTTCTTCACGAGGTCTCCTGATGGGTGAATTCTCTGCCGATTGGCTGGCCTTGCGGGAGGCAGCGGACCATCGCTCCCGGTCACCTGAACTGGCCGGTGAAGTGGCACGCTCTTTCGCAAATCAAGAACGGATCTCGATCGTCGATCTCGGCTGCGGCACCGGCTCGAACCTTCGGGCGCTCGCGCCGCTCCTTCCCCGCGAACAGACCTGGCGTCTGGTCGATCATGACGAAGCTCTTCTCAGCGCTGCGCGCGATGCGATCAGCCGCTGGGCTGACGACGCTGAGGAGCGAAGTGGAGATCTATTCGTAACGCGCGCCGGCCGCCGGCTCAGAATCTCGTTCGTGTGCGCGAATCTCGCCCGCGATCTCGGGACGGCTCTCGGCACCGCCTGCGATCTCGTGACGGCCGCGGCCCTCCTCGATCTTGTCTCGGTCGAATGGATTGGGCTCTTGGCCGAAGAGGTCGCGAGGCGGAAGGCTGCGTTCTACGCGGTGCTCAATTACACGCGAGAGGAACGGTGGTCGCCATTGCACCCCGCGGATGCGGACCTGTTCCGGACGTTCCATGAGCACCACGCGCGCGACAAAGGCTTCGGGTCTCCGGCAGGATCCGATCTCGCTGCAGCGGTGAGGCGGGCTTTCACGGATCGGCATTATCGCGTTCGCACCGCCGATTCTCCGTGGCATCTCGGCGCCGAGGATGCAGTGCTGGTGCAGGCGCTCGCCACGGGAATTGCCGACGCCGTTCGGGAAACGGGATCAGTCGACGCGGCCGTCATCTCGGATTGGCTGCGGCATCGGCTCTCTGGGGCGACCTGTACCGTCAACCACTGCGACTTCTTCGCCGCTCCATCCGCCTGATCTGCGATTGAAGCAGGCAGGATCTATGCGCCACTTTCGCCTTTGCGAGCTGCGGGCGAGGTAATTCATCCTGATGCAGCAGCCTGGATTACTTCACTTCGTTTGTAGTGAGGGTGAGGGCGTGAAGACGCGAGGAGCACTACCGGAAACGAAAACGACTCCGGACACACTTCCCTCATTGCGAGCCGGGGGCGGTGCGCACAACCCTTTCCGCCGGCTCACCGTCCTTGCGAGCCGCAGGCGAAGCAATCTACCCATCGACGAGTGCGCTCTTGGATTCCTCCGCTCCCCTCGCAATGACGCAGAGAAGGCCCGGGCGACTTCAGGAGACCAGGGAGGCCGTCCAACTCTCTGTCACCCACAAGGCTCACACCGGTTTCGCCGCCTGTGAGGCCGATTTGGACGAACCCAGCATCCGCCGCAATGTGTCGTCGCGTCTGACGAAATGATGATGCAGGGCGGCTCCGGCGTGGACCAGCGCAAGACCGGCAAGCACAAGCGCAAGGGCGCGATGGATCCTGAAGATCGGCTTCGACGCTTCCATAGGGTCTTCGCCCCCGTTGGCCGGAAGAGTGACGTCGATCGTCCAGAAATACTTCACGGGCGCGCAACACGTGGATGTCGCCGTCCAGCCGATGATCGGAACAATAATGATCAGCGCATAGAGCGCATAATGCGAGGCACGGGCGGCGGTGCGTTGCCAGGCCGGAAGTCCTTCGACGAGGGGAGGCGCACCACGCCACAGGCGGATTGCTAATCTCACCAGTGCAAGGGCGAGGATGGTGAGGCCGAATGATTTGTGCACCTCGTAGAACGTATCGGTCACTGGCCCCGGCTTCAGGATCTGAGCGATCAGGATCCCGATAACCACTTGCGCCAAGATCAGAGCCGCGATCGTCCAGTGAAGGACTTTCTGCCCGGTGCTGTAGGAGATTGGCCGCATTCCCATCAAAGGCTCCTGTTCGCATGGTTCGGCCGTCCCGAAGCGCAACGGCCGCCGATCGCTCATCGTCCTCGTCCCGTTCCTGGCCCGCTATGCTGGGTGCTCTCCCTTCAGGCCGCCGCGCCCTCGTGCGCCAGGCGGCGCATGTCGCAGTCGAACAGCACGTCTCCATCGGGCAGCACATAGGTCCGCGCGTCCGGGCGCAGGGCTTCCGAAATGGCTCCGATCGGCTTCAGGTCGAGGGCCGGTTTGCCCGATCCGAGGAGGAGCGGCGCCACGAGGACGTGCAGGCGGTCGATGGCCCGTGCATCGATGAAGCTCGACACCGTGCGGGCGCCCCCCTCGACCAGAATCCGCGCGAAGCCTCGGGCCCCGAGAGCCCGGATGACAGCATGCGGGAGGGAACTCACGTCGTCGATGCGGATCTCCTCTGCGCCGGGTGGGAGGGCACCGTTCTGGCATCTCACGATGAGGCGCGGCGTGCCGTCGTCGTGCATGCATTTCGCATCCCGGGGCATGCGGGCGCGAGGGTCGATCACGACGCGGGCGGGGTTCCGCCCCGCGACACGGCGGACGGTGAGGAGCGGGTCGTCCGCGATGACCGTACCGATCCCGACCACCACGGCGTCGACGCGGGCCCGGATCTGGTGCAGGTGATCGAGGGCGGCTGCCCGGTTGATATGTTTCGAGTCACCGGTCAGTGTAGCGATGCGACCATCCAGTGACTGCCCGAGCTGGGCAACGACGAAGGGCTCCTCCGGGCTGCCCCGGAGAAAGCAATTGAAGATGTTGGAGGGGTGATCCGCTGGATGAGCCATTGCGTAAGCACAGCACGGCCATAAGTAGCCTTAGAAGCACGCTACAGTGCGACGCCGTTCATCTCCCGGCAAGCTGCCTGACCTTACAGAGCACAGTGAAGCTCTGCGGGCAGGCGGCTCTTCGGCCCGGACGGCGCTGGAAGGGGTAACGAAGAATGAAGCGTCTCGTCCTCGGCGTGTCCGGTGCAGTCGATTCGATGGCGGTCGAGCGAGCCATCGCGGAACTCCGAAGCGCACGTCCGGTCCTGGTAGAGGGAAGCGACGGGGCTCGCGCCATCGTGATCGGGGTCGAGGATCTCGACGAACGCCTCGTCGCCGGCCTGGACAAGATCGCCGACGGGCAGGCTCGGCTGGTTCTGCCCGCAGCGCGCCTCAGGCGCCTCGGGCTTGACCGCCAAGGCCCCGGCGCCATCGCGCTCCCGGAGATCGACCTCGCGCGCATCGAGGCGCTGGCCCTTCGGCTCGACGGCCGCCTCGATGCTCCGGTCAGCCTGGCGGGTCCCATGGACGAGGATGCGCTCGAGTTGGCGCGCCTGTCGCTCGTGCTCCCGGCCGTTGTGGTCGTGCCGGTCGCAGCCGATCTCGAAGGCGGCTCGTCCCTTCTCGTGGTCCGCTCGACCGCGATCCGGAGCTATGACGCCGCACGACGCCGCGACCTCCGGCTGGTAAGCCGCGCCCCGGTGCCGCTCGACGGCGCCCCGACGAGCGAGTTCGCCGTGTTTCGCGGCGGCGAGGGCATGCGCGACCAGGTTGCCGTCATCGTCGGACGGCCGGACCTGTCGCAACCCGTCGCCGTACGCATCCATTCCGCCTGCCTGACCGGAGATCTCTTCGGCAGCCTCAAATGCGATTGCGGCGACCAGCTGCGCGGGACCGTTCGCGCCATGGCCCAGGAGGAGGGCGGCATCCTGCTCTACCTCGACCAGGAGGGACGCGGGAACGGCCTCGCGAACAAGATTCGGGCCTACAAGCTGCAATCGCAGGGCTACGATACCTATGATGCCGACGAGGTGCTCGGGTTCGGCCTCGACCAGCGCCGGTTCGAGTTTGCCGGCGAGATGCTCAAGCAGCTCGGCGTGACGGCCGTCCGGGTCATGACGAATAATCCGGAGAAGATCGCCGCTCTCCAGCGGGCAGGCCTCGAGGTCGTGTCCGACCGGCGTGTCTTGGGCCGCCCGACAGCCGAGAACGTCCGCTATCTTGCGTCGAAGCGGGATCGTGCTGGCCACTATATCGAACTCGACCACCTGGCGGTGCTCGCGCCGAACCAGGACTGACGGCGGGCGCCCGTTGCGCGAGGAGCACCTGTCCGATTCCGGAGCGCAGCGGGTTTCGTGGGCTTTCGCCGGTGCCGTGTTCCTACTGGCATGGGCCATTCTCGCTTCGCCCTGGCTGAGCGGCGCCGTCACGATCCCCTGGGATGCGAAGGCGCATTTCTACCCACAGCTCCAGTTCCTGGCGCAATCCCTGCATCACGGCGAGTCGCCCTTCTGGAATCCGTTCGCGTTCTCGGGCTCGCCGCAGATTGCCGATCCGCAGTCCCTGATCTTCTCGCTGCCCTTTCTTGCCTTGGCGGCGCTCATCCCGGATCCGGGCTTCGCGGCCTTCGATGCGGTGGTGCTCGCGATGCTGGGACTGGGCGGGCTCGCGATCATTCTCCTGTTCCGCGAGCTGGGCTGGCATCCGGCCGGTGGCGCGGTGGCGGCCCTCGCCTTTGCGTTCGGAGCCTCCGCGGCCTGGCGAATCCAGCATGTCGGCCAAGTGCTGAGCCTCTCCCATTGGGCCATCGCGCTCTGGCTGCTGGTCCGGGCTCTCCGGCTGGGTTCGGCCTCGGTGGGCTTTCTCGCCGGCCTGGCTGCGGGTCTGATGGTGCTCGGCCGGGATCAGGTCGCCTATCTCGGAGGCTGGCTCCTGACGGGCGCGGTGATCGCGCACATCCTGCGGGCCGAGCAGCCTTCCCAGGCGCTCCGCCGATCGGTCCGGCCGCTGGCTGCTGGTGTCCTGGGCGGCCTTCTCATCGTCGCGGTTCCCGTTCTGCTGACCATCCTCTTGGCGGAGGACTCCAACCGCCCGGCTCTGGCGCTCTCCGAGGCCGCGCGCGGGGCGCTCCACCCGGCGCTCCTGCTCACGGGGCTCGTGCCGAACCTCTTCGGGGCCGACGGTCCCTTCGTGGATTACTGGGGACCGCCGTCGCCCCGCTGGGGAGAGAGCTCCTACGTGCTCGCCCGCAACATGGGGGTCCTTTATCTCGGCGCCCTGCCGGCCGCTCTGCTGATGGCAGGCATCCGGAGGCCGATCTGGGAACGGGAGGTTCGCGCAGTCACGATCGGGCTTTGCCTGATGCTGCTCTATGCGCTCGGCGGGCTGACGCCCTTCTTTCCGGCGGTCTTCAAATACATCCCTGGCGTGGATCTGTTCCGGCGTCCCGCGGATGCCGCCTTCTTCATCGGGGCTCTGTCCGCGATCCTGTCGGGCTATCTCGTGCACCGGGCCTTTGCCGGGACTTTTCTCGTCCCGGGCGCGCCGTGGGGGCTCGGGCAGATCGTCACCGCACTCGCGATCTTCGCCTGCGCGGTGGCTCTCGCGGTCGCGAAGAATACGCTTCACCTCGCGGCCAATCCGCTTGCGCTCTCGGCCCTGTTTCTCGGGATCTCGCTCGCCTTCCTGGCCGTTCTTCCGGGCCTCGCACGAATGCGGCCTCGGATCGCGCTCGTCCTTTTGGCGAGCGTCCTGATCGCCGATCTCGCCGTGAACAACGGCCCGAACGAGTCGACTGCTCTGCCGCCATCAGCTTATGAGATCCTTCGGCCCGACAGCACGAACCCCTTGCTCGCTGCGATCGAGGGCCGTCTAGGCCCGGACTCGCTCAATCGCGTCGAACTCGCAGGCCTCGGGTTCGCCTGGCCGAATGCGAGCCTCGTTCATCAGCTGCACCATGTGCTGGGCTACAACCCCGTCCGCCTGCGCCCCTATTCCGAGGCAACGGGAGCGGAGGATCATATCGCTCTGCCGGAGCAGCGGCGCTTCTCGCCGCTAATGCCGTCCTATCGCTCGCCTCTGGCGGATATGCTCGGGCTTCGGCTGATCGCAACCGGGGTGCCGGTGGAGCGCATTGACCCCAGCCTGAGCCCAGGGGATCTGAAGCTCGTCGCAACGACGCCGGACGGTTTTCTCTACGAGAACCCAAGGGCCAGACCTCGGGCCGAATTCGCGTCGCGCGCGATCGCGGCCGATCAGGATCAGATGATCAGGGATGGCTTCTGGCCGGCCGAACCCCTGCCGGGCCAGGTGGTGCTGGATTCGAACTCCATTCCGACGACGGGCGGCGATGCCAACGGCGAGGTGCGAATCAGGCTTTATGCCAATACGCAGGTCGACATCGAGGTCGAGGCTGACGGCGAGGGCTATCTCGTGTTGCGGGATCCGTTCCATCCCTGGTGGATTGCGACGATCGACGGTGTGCCGGCTCCGGTGCTGCGGGCCGATGCGATCTTCCGCGCCGTCCGGGTGCCGGCCGGGCATCACCGCGTGCGCTTCGCCTTTGCACCCTGGCGCGGCGCCTGGCGTGAATTGAGCCAGCACTGGCCCATTCTGCAGCACCTGAATTCGCTTCTCGGGATCGGGGCGGAGAGCGGGAAACCGGCATGACGATCACCCGTCCGGATGCGGATATCGCCGTGATCGGCGGCGGCATCGTCGGCTTGTCCTGCGCGCTGCAACTCACGCTGTGCGGGCGGTCTGTCGTCCTCCTGGACCCCGGAGACACGCGCCGCGGCGCATCCTTCGGCAATGCCGGGGTGATCAACCGCGCCTCGCTCTTTCCCGTCGCAGGCCCAGGGCTCTGGCGAAATCTCGCGCGCTATGCCTGCAACCGCGACTCGGCGGTCTCTCTGCGCTATCGCGCCCTGCCGGGTGTGCTGCCCTGGATCCGCGGAGCCTTGTCGCGGGCGCACGAAGCCGCCTGGCGCGAGGCCTCCGCGGCCCTCGACCCTCTGACAGCCGGCGCTCTCGCGGAGCACCGCGCTCTCGCCGAACTCACCGGAGCAGCCGGACTCCTCAGCCAGCGAGGCTATCTGAAGCTCTATCGAACGGAGGCCGCCTTCGAGGCGGCAAGCCTCGAAGGCGAGATCCTGGCTCATCATCGGGTGGAGGTCGTCGCACTCGACGAACATGAAATTGCCGACTTGGAGCCCGTCCTGACGCGACGCTTCGCGCGAGGGTTGCTGTTCCCGGAATCGGGCGCTGTCACGCGCCCGGGCGAGCTCGTGGAGCGCTACCGTGGTGCTCTGGCAGGACGCGGCGCGCTGCTGCTCGAGAGCATCTGCGACAGGATCGAGCCCGGCCCGGATGACGTTGCAATCCATTGGCCGGGAGGCGTGTTGCATGCGTCGCAGGTCGTCTTGGCGGCCGGCGCCTGGTCAGGCCCGCTTGCGCGAAAACTCGGCTACCGCTTTCCGCTCGCAGCCGAGCGCGGCTATCATCGCCACTTCCGGGTGGGGGCATCACCATCGCGCCCATTTCACGATACCGGCGGCGCCTATGTGGTCTCTCCGGCCGGTGATGGTGTCGTGCGGCTCCTGTCAGGCATCGAGATTGCGGCGCCGGGCGACCCGCCGAACCACCGGCAGATCAATGCAGTCACGGACGAGGCGCGGCAGACGCTGAAACTCGGCGCGCCCGTCGAGTCCGAACCGTGGCTCGGATCGCGTCCCTCGACGCCGGACGGGCTGCCGATCATCGGGCGCGCGCCACGCCACCCAAACGTGATCTTCGCCTTCGGACACGGGCATATCGGCCTCTCGACCGGGCCGCTCACCGGCCGGATCGTCGCCGACCTCGCCGATCAGCGACGCCCGCCCATCCCGATCGAGCCGTTCGCTCCGGAGCGCTTCCGGCTGTGAGGAAATAGCACTGCGTCAGCGCGGTCTCGCGTGCGTCAGTGACTTCTTCACTTATCCAAAATGCTTCAGCACGTCGGACCTCCTGAGTAGTCATGGCATTTCGATGAGTTTGAGAGATCCTCACCGTCATTGCGAACGCAGTGAAGCAATCTAGGTCGTCGTCCCAGAATGGATTGCTTCGCCTGCGGCTCGCAATGACGATGGGAGTGCAGTGGTTTCCCACTTGGCGCCCTCACTGACTTACCGGTTCGCTAACCACGCGAGTACGTCGGTGGCGTTTCGGTCTGGTGGGAACACCGGATAGAAGACGTGATCGACGACGCCGTCCTCGATGACGAGCGTCAGGCGCTTCAGCAGCGTCATTCCTGCGGTTTCGAAAGTCGGGAGTCGCATGGCTTTCGTCAATGCGAAGCCGGAGTCTGACAGGAGCGCAAACGGCAGATGCAGGCGCTCCGCTGCTTCGCGTTGATAGGCGCTGTCCTGCGTCGAGAGGCCGAACAGGTGTTTTACCCCGTGCGCCTGCAGCTCCGCAAAGTGATCCCGAAACGCACAGGATTGCGGCGAGCAACCACGGGCGCCGGGGATCATGTCCCAGCCGTCCGGGTTCGGAACATGCGGCTGACCGGTTCGCGGATAGGCATACACGATGGTGCGGCCGCGCAGTGTCGCGAGATCGACCATCGATCCGTCCGTTGCCGGAAGCGGAATTGCGGGAACCTTTGACCACGTCAGGTGGCGAGCGCCGCCATCGTCTTGCGGCTCCGGGATCGCGGACCAGTCTGGGGTTTCGACGAAGCTTGGCATGCACTTCTCCTCACAGCCGAATTCAACCGTCGCGCAAGATGACCTCACGCAGTCGAGCCCATCGGGCGTGTGGGCTGAGAGCCGGGGCGATCCGGATGCCAGTGTCCATGCTACTCCTGTTCCGCCCGATCGTCATGTTACCGGTGGGCAGCCACGGCAGCAGGTCCATACCGGACCATGGCCTCGCATCCGCTCCAGTTCCATTTGGAGAGGGTCTGTCTCGGCATTTCGAAACGAGGCTTCCGCCGAGCATCGGATGGCGGCTCATGGCACTGAACTGAAGATGGCCGTACGTCGGAGATCTGGCGGCACCCGGAAATGCTCCGATGAGACCAAACAATGATGAGAACGGCAGTGAAGTTCGTCCCCTGCTATTCCTCGGTTTGTGACCGGGGGCGCCCAGCACGCGATATGTTGACGGATTAGCCTGTCGAAAGTTATATTAAAGCATAAATATCGGGGAGGAGAGCCATCCAGAGGATTGGCCTCGTCCGGGCGCGGACCTTATTGGCGGTCGGTGTGTTCGCCACGCTCGCCGGATTGTTGATTTTTGCGTTTCTTCCGATCGTTGCGTTCAGGCGTGAGATAAAGCCGGAGCCGGTGTCTCAATCCTCTTCTGCATCAGGCAAAGCGGTCTTACCTGCTCTGACGCCAGACGAGGAGCGATATGCAGTCGCTCTGTGGGAGATCCACCGCGACGTGACCACTTCCGCGGTCGCGATGAGTTTTGCGGGTATTGCATTCAAGACAGAGGCTAGCGATGCTCGCACCTTCGAGCAGCGGATCGGGCGGCTTGCGACACTGTTTCAGGAATCCGAAGAGCGCGCTCGACATGTGGCCGTGCCAACCACGATGGCGGAGGTTCATGCAAGATATGCGAGTGCTCTGAGCCGGTATTCAGAGGCAGCGCAGGAAATGCTGAAATTCACGCAGGATGGTGAACCACGGCATCTGAGCAACGCACATGAGATCAGCATCAGTGCATCCGAGGATATGCTGCGCGTCGGAGACGTGCTTTGGCCAGGGCAATACAAGCCACATTAGGTCTGTTTCGAGACCCAAGCTCACTCAATGAACAGAAGGCGCGTGCCGAGTAGCCTGAAATCCTCGTCAAATGGAGGGAAGAGGCCATGGGACAGATCGGAAAAATTCGCTACCTCGTACCGACCGCTGCCCTTTCGCTTGGACTATGGGCTCTCACCAGCCTCCCTGCTCATGCTCAGGATGTGTGCTCGGTGTGGCTGATTGAAAGCAGTCGCTTCATGAATGTGCCCTTCGGATCGTTCATGCCGGATCGCGCCTTCGTCTCCGGGAGCAACAATCCGACCAGCAATATTTCGACAGTCGATCTTCCGGTGAATATCGGTGTAATCAAATGTGGCAATGAGCTGATCCTGTACGATACTGGCTGGAAGCAGCAGGAGTATCTCAGGATGTCCGGTTCGGAGCACTGGGCTCCGCTTCCTGATCAACTTCGCGCGCTCGGTTTCAATGCAGCCGACGTTACCAAGGTCGTGATCGGCCATGCGCACTGGGATCATGCGGGCCAGCTCTCGGATTTGCCGAATGCCACCCTGTACGTCCAGCGTGAGGAGCTGAAAGCCATCGAGTGGGCGCTCAACTACCCCGAGCCCCATATTCGGGCGATCAACTCGGATCCCGGCGGCTGCTACCGGACGCCGGCTTGCGGTTACATGCCGCTGACCATGGAAGAGGTCTACGGCAAAGTGCTGAAAGGCAAGGCGGTCCTCGTCGATGGAGAGATGGAGGTCCTGCCGGGCGTGCGCATTCACCCGGCCTACCGCGCCCACACTGCCGGATCGCAGCTTCTGGAGGTTCCTACCAGCATCGGCAAGCTTGTCTTCGGGTCCGATGCATACTCGTCCTATGAGGGAATCCGCGACTGGATGACTGCCAATGTGCAGCAGACTGACACCGTCCAGCAGTTTCTTGCGTATGAGAAGTGTTACAAGATCACGGGAGGCTACAACAACTGTGTCTCCGCTCATGAGCCGCTGAGCTACACGGAAAAATATCCGTTGACCAAGAACTCCTGGGTCGCACTCAATGGTGGGCGGATGGCGGAAGTCGCACTGGCTCCTGGCGAAAAATCTCGCAAGCCGTAAGGTGAAACGAGGAGCCGTAACCGGCCCACATGATTAAATAGTCCGGGGAAGCGCACACCACGTGAACCCGTTTCGCATCAGGCTAGCGATTCTTCTGCTGCTTCTGCTGGCACTCGGGGGCGCCCCTCGGGCTCATGATGCCAATTCCTACGGAGGCGTGTTTCGGTCTCGCGACCTCGGAGCGACGTGGCTCAACGCGGACGTCGGGTTGTTTCTGAACGCCCCTCTTGCAGTTGCAGTCGATCCACAGGATTCACTGCATCTGCTCATGGGAACGGATCTTGGCCTCCTGTCGTCGCACAATGGCGGCCGCAGCTGGACAATCGAGGCCGGCGACCTGATTGTAGGAGCGGTATTCGCGGTGGCGTTCCTGCCAGCCGGCCAGGCGCTATGTGCAGCACAAGGCGGAGTGTTCCGCTCCGAAGCTGGTTCGTGGACGCCAGCACGTGTTCCCGCAGCGGCCATACCGGCCAGAGCCTTTGCCGCGGGCGCCGAGGCTGACAGGATCTATCTGCTCGGCGCCGACAAGCTTCTGAGGAGCGATGACGGCGGGCGCAGCTTCGTACCCGTGCAGGAACCCACCGAGAAGCAGATCGCGGCGCTCGCCGTCATCAGGGCGGGCCGAGAGGCTTTGATGGCCGTGGCCGACGGCGCGGTCATGACGAGCGACGACGGTGGCTCGAGGTGGCACCCAACGACCCTCGGCTCTCGCGAGCAGCCCGTCGATCTCGTCACCGTGGATACCGATGCGCCGGAGCGTGTTTGGGCTGCGCAGGCAGATCGCGTCTACAAAAGCGACGACCGGGGGGCAACGTGGGTTCCCGTGGGACGCTCGTTGCCCGAGCCCGGTACGAAAGTGCGGGGCATAGCAGCAGATCGGGCCGCAACGACGCTGGTTCTGACAACACATCGCGGCACTTACCGCAGCGAAGATGGCGGACAGACCTGGATCCTTCAGGAGCGTAACCTCCCCATACACCTCGAGGCAGGGCCGCTGGCCCGTGACCCGGGCAACGGGAGCGTCATCTATGTGCCCTACTCACTCGTTCCTTATGAGGAGGTCTGGCGGGCAGCCATTGAGGGCCGTCCTCTGCTTGCCCGCCTCGAACTCACCAGCCTCATGGGCGTCACCTCCGCTGCACTGCTCCTCCTGCTCGGTGGGGGCCTCGTCGTACGTTGTTTGGCGCGGCTGCGAATTGCCCCCTCCGCATCCGGCCAGCCGCACCGATGATCGGCTTCACGATGAGACCGACTCACCGGTACCGGTCCGTTCTGGCGCTTGTTCTATGCGTCGCTCTGCTGGCCGGCTCGGGCATGCTCCTCGTCCCCGCGGGAACGCCGGAGGCCAATTTCGTCGAGTACCGCATGCCGGGGCCACAGGATGCGCCGATTGCCATTGCCGCGGCAGTAGACGGGACGATCTGGTTCACGATGGATCACACCGATGCCATTGGCCGGATTCGCGCCGCCCAACTGGAACTGCTTCCGATATCCGGACCGAACATTGAGCCGACGGGATTGGGGGTTGGGCAAGACGGCAGCGCTTGGTTCACCGACATGGCGGGTCGGGCAGTTGCGCGGGTCACCCCATCGGGCGGGGTCTCGCGGTTTACGATTGATACACCGATCGTGCGCCTGGGGCGCCTTGCCATGGCACCAGATGGATCGGCATGGTTCGCCGAGCCAACCCGTTCGAGCATCACCCGCCTGAAGGACGGCGAATTCACTCGTTATCAGGTAGAGACGTCCTCGGGGGTTCCCTACGGCGTTGCCGTGTCACCTGATGGAACGGTATGGGCGACCCTCCAGGATGGAAATCAACTCCTTCGGATCAGTCCCGAGGGAGCGGTGAAGAACCTGGAGATGCCTCGGCCAAGTACCCTGCCGACGGATATCGCCGCCGGGGCCGACGAGTCCGTGTGGTTCATCCAGTTTCGGGCCAATCGGATCGGCCGCTGGCGAAACGGCAAGTTCGACGACTTCGAGGTCGCCAAGGAGAGGGTCGGACTCAGCGGGCTGGCCGTCGCTCCGGACGGAGCGGTCTGGTTCGGCATGCTCCGCCGATCCAGCCTCGGGCGCCTACGCGGTGGTGAGCTGAAAGTGTTCAAGCTTCCGCGCGAGACCGCCCGTCCTTACACCATCGCCATCGATCCCGCGGGCAACGTCTGGTACGCTGACATCACCGGCTATGTGGGAATGCTGCAGGCCCGTCACACGCGTCAGTGAAGCACCGGCAGGTTGGGGCCGCTCGAGAGTGCCGTGAGCTGAAGCCGGGCGGGACAAGGCATCGGCGCTCGGAGTTCAAATCATTCCCACGGATCCGAGCGATATTCGGCAACTGGTCATTCAGCAGACAGCCCCAGATGAAGACTCAGTCAAATGGCTCAGCGAAAATCGGTTGAAGCAAGAGCTGCGAAGAGACCTCGGGCGCATTCATCATACTTGCGCTGTTCCTCGATCACTTTCAAAGTTAGCGGCAAAGGGCGAGGGATCGATCATGCGACGCTCAGACGTGTTCCGAGTCGTGGCGTTCCTTCAGGTTCTTGCACTTCCGCTGCCAACCTTCGCGCATACCGGGGAAGGCACGGTCGGTGGTTTGATTGGCGGCCTCACGCATCCCATCACCGGGTTCGATCATGTCGTAGCGATGGTTGCGGTTGGACTCTGGGGTGCGTTCCTGGGTGAGCCGGCCATCTGGTTATTACCAGTCGTGTTCCCCCTCGTGATGGTCGCAGGCGGCGTCCTCGGGATCCTGGGCGTGCCGCTGCCGGGTGTCGAAGTGGGGATTGCCTGCTCGGCGATTGTGCTCGGATTGATGGTTGCGCTCGCTGTCCGACCGCCACTGTGGGTCGCCGCTGCCCTCGTCGGAATCTTTGCAGTATTCCACGGATATGCTCATGGCGCGGAGCTTCCCGAAGCGGCAGACCCAGTGGCCTTCTCGATTGGCTTCGTGATCGCGACAGGCCTTCTTCATCTTTCTGGCATTGCAATTGGACTACTCACCAAATGGCATTGGGGAAAGAACTTCGTACGGGCTGCAGGCGGCGCGATTGCCCTTGCGGGCGTCGGCTTTCTCAGCGGCGTTGTTTGAGAAGGGCCGTCCTCCTCATCGGGCTGCTTTCGGCAGGGACGGTGAGTTCCCATCCGCTCCAGGCTCCGGCGGACATCAGCTCGATTGAGATCTTCTACGCCGGGCTCCTGCACCCATTTCTAACTCCCACGCACGTGCTGGCGATGGCGGGAACCGGTCTTTTGATCGGACAGCTCCCGCGTGAAAGGGCAGCGGTTCCGCTCTTGGTCTTTGTGGCCACGTATTGCGGCGCGTTGCTCACCACGCTTTGGGGTGCGGGATGGGCGGCATCCACGAATGCCCTGATGATTCTGGCTGCTGTGACAGGCTTTCTGGTAGCCCTTGGGTCTCCTGCGATGCGTCGGCTGGTGATCCCGATTGCCGCGATTTCGGGAGTTCTTCTCGGGCTGAACTCAGCTACTGAGGACGTCTCGTTGCTCTCCAATCTACTGCTCACACTAGGGACATTCCTGGGAGGGGCTCTTGCAGTCACGGCCTTTGCCGTGCTGACCTTGGAGCTTCCGTACAAATGGCAGCGCATTGGCGTGCGGGTTGTCGGTTCCTGGACCGCTGCATCCTCGATACTGGTGCTCGCGCTCACTCTCTCCCGCCTGAAATGAAGGCGACCACCGTGGGCGTGCTTGATTGAATTCTGACCCGGGCGCTCGCACGCGGATCCCTAGCCAGGCGGGCCCTGAGGTCCCCAGGCAGCAACGGCGTAGGTGACGGTACGAAGCTGCATTCACCGAACTTCCGTCTAGGGTCAGTGAGCCGTTCGACCTGTATGCATTGACTGGCGGCTCTTGGCACGGAGCTGAAAATGGCCGAACTTCTGCATTGAGATCGAATGCGGTCATTCAAGCGCGCTCCATCAAGGCGTGGGACAATCCCCATCAAAGCATAATTCTTCGATCTGCACGAACCTCACATGATCTCGCGATGACAATTTGGACAACAAGCGTTCTTCTACAGTGACGCACCCTTCTCGAGCCGACTGCAACGCTACGAAGAACACCGGTGTTCATCGCGCCGGCATCCCCGCCTCGATCAGGCGCGCCCAGAGCGAAGCACCATAAGGCGCAGCTTCGTCGTTGAAATCATAGGCGGGATGATGGACACCGGCTGTATTGCCGTTGCCGACGAAGATGTAGGCGCCGGGACGGGCCTCGAGCATGTAGGAGAAATCCTCGGCGCCCATCAGCGGGTCGATGCCCGTATCGACGTTGCGCTCGCCGGCGACATCCTTTGCGACCGCCGCCATGAAGTGCGTGCGCTCCGGATCGTTGAAGGTGACCGGGTAACCGCGCCGGTATTCGACCGTCACCTTGGCCCCGAAGGCCGCGCAGACGTTCTGGACGACAGTCTTCACGCGCTCCTCGCAGAGGTCGCGCCACTCGGGTGTCAGGGTCCGGACGGTGCCGAGCAGGGTCGCTGACTGAGGGATCACGTTGTAGGTGTCCCCGGCCTTGATGGAGCCGACAGTCACGACTGCGGAATGCAGCGGATCGACATTGCGGGCGGCGATCGACTGCAGTGCCGTCACGACGTGGCTGGCGACGACGATCGGATCGATGGATTCATGCGGGCGCGCCGCATGAGCACCCCGCCCTTCGATCACGACGTGGAACTGGTCGGATGCGGCCATGACGGGGCCCGGCCGGATCGCGAAGCTGCCGACCGGAATGCCCGGCATGTTGTGCATGCCATAAACCTCCTGGATCCCGAACCGCTCCATGAGGCCCTCTCGACACATCGCATCTCCGCCGCCGCCGCCTTCCTCGGCGGGCTGGAAGATCATGATCGCGGTCCCATCGAAATTGCGGGTTTCGGCCAAGTATTTCGCCGCTCCGAGGAGCATCGCCGTGTGGCCGTCGTGACCGCAGGCATGCATCTTGCCCGGAACCTTCGACTTGTAGGGGACTTCGGTCGCCTCCTGGATCGGAAGGGCGTCCATGTCCGCACGAAGCCCGATCACCTTGCCGGAGGACGACGAGCGGCCCTTGATCACACCCACGACGCCGGTCCGGCCGATGCCGGTCACCACCTCGTCGCATCCGAACGCCTTAAGCTTGTCCGCGACGATGCTTGCCGTGCGATGGACGTCGAAGAGGAGTTCGGGGTTTTCATGGAAGTCGCGTCGCCACGTGGCGATCTCGTCGGCGAAGTCTGCAACGCGGTTGATGACCGGCATGGGAGAGTCCTGCTGAACGGTTCAAAAACATGGGCCGGACACAACAAGCCGGTCTTTCCGGCGCGGGTCAATGGGCGTTTCACCGGCCGCACGTCTTGCATTCGAGCCGCCATGGCAGGGGCCCCCGGCTTGCGCATGGGACTGGACCGGCGACCATGTCCGCGTCTAACCTGTGTCCAAGGGTGGAGAGGCCGGCAAGGCACCCGCCCCGACAAGAAAGGGCCCGCAAGGCGGGCTTCCAGTGGAGGACGACGACCCATGAGGATCCGTACTACGCTCGCGGCTGCCGCCCTGGCGCTCCTCGCCGGGGCTTCCATGCCCGCGATGGCGAACACGCTGCGCTACGCCAACCAGGGCGACCTGAAGTCGCTCGACCCCTACACCCTCAACGAGACTACGACGAACGCTCACCTTGGGCATGTCTATGAGGGGCTCACGAAGCGCGGCAAGGACCTCGCGATCGAGCCGGGGCTCGCGGAGCGGTGGGAGACGAGCGAGGACGGGCTGACCTGGCGCTTCTACCTGCGCAAGAACGTGAAGTTCCACAACGGCAATCCCTTCACGGCCGACGACGTTGTCTTCTCAGCCCAGCGCGTGCGGGCCCAGGGCTCCAACTTCCAGACCCGCGTTCCCACGAATGCGGAGTTCGTGAAGGTCGACGACTACACGGTCGACGTGAAGCTCAAGACGCCCAATCCGATCCTGAACTACCAGTGGGATACCTGGTACATCATGGACAAGGAATGGGCCGAGGCGAACAATACGGCGGCCCCGACGCCCGCTTCTGCCCCGACTCCTAGCTATGCCGCCCTGAACGCCAACGGCACGGGACCGTTCCGGATCGAAAGCCATCAGCCGGGCGTGCGCACCGTGTTCAAGGTGAACGAAGGCTGGTGGGGCAAGCCGGAGCACAATCTCACGGAAATCATCTTCACGCCGATCGGGTCCGACGCGACGCGCGTTGCGGCGCTACTGTCGGGCGAGGTCGACGTGATCGAGCCCGTTCCGCTTCAGGACATCCAGCGTGTGAAGAGCAGCGCGAATGCGGATGTCCTGACGGGACCAGAACTGCGGACCATCTTCCTGGGCTTCGACCAGATCCGCGACGAGCTTCTCTTCTCGAATGTGAAGGGCAAGAATCCGTTCAAGGACATCAGGGTCCGCAAGGCCTTCTACTACGCGATCGACATCGAGACGATCAAAAGCCGCGTGATGCGCGGGCTCGCGACGCCCTCGGCCCTGATGATCGCGCCCGAACTCGTCAGCTTCGCGCAGGACTTCACCCGACCGAAATTCGATCCCGAGGGCGCGAAGAAACTTCTCGCCGAGGCGGGCTACCCGAATGGCTTCGAGGTCGGCATGGACTGCCCGAACGATCGCTACGTCAATGACGAAGCGATCTGCCAGGCCGTCGTCAGCATGCTCGCCCGCGTCGGCGTCAAGGTGAACCTGATGGCGCAGCCGAAGGCGCAGTATTTCGCCAAGATACTGAAATCGGGCAACTATAACACGTCGTTCTACCTGCTCGGCTGGACCCCGGGCACCTTCGACGGCCACAACGTGCTGCACGATATCCAGGGCTGCCGGGACAATCCGCAATCCTCGCGGGGTGAGACGAATCTCGGCGGCTATTGCAACAAGAAGCATGACGAGCTGGCCGATCAGGTGCTCGTCGAGAACGACAAGGCAAAGCGCGACCAGCTCATGAAGGAGGCCTTCAAGATCGCGTTCGACGACTTCGCCTATATCCCGCTGCATCAGCAGGCTCTCGCCTGGGGCGTGTCCAAGAAGGTGAAGCTCACGCAGCGCGCGGACAATTCCGTGCTGCTCTATTGGGCGCGGAAAGAGTAACCGGCCTTCGTGCCACGGGCGCTGCCGCGGCAGCGCCCAACTCGTGACACCACGGGCCCTCGCCTGGAGGAGCCGCTTCCGCGATGCTCGCCTTCATCATTCGCCGCGCGCTCCAGGCCATCGGCGTCCTGTTCGCCGTCGGCCTGATCGCTTTCGCGATGTTCCGCTTCGCGGGCGATCCCGTGAACCAGATCGTCTCGCTCGATACGCCGGCGGCCGAGCGCGAAGCGGTGCGCCGCTCGCTCGGCCTCGACGATCCCGTGCCTGTACAATTCACGCGGTATCTCGTGCGGGCCGTCCAGGGGGATTTCGGCATCTCCTATCAGTTCAGGCAGCCGGTCTCGGCCCTGCTCGCCGAGCGGATGCCGGCCACCCTCGAGCTCGCCTTCGCGGCGACCCTGCTCGCGGTGATCTTCGGCATCCTCATGGGGGTCTATTCCGCGCTCCGGCGGGACAGCCTGCTCGCCAAAGTCTTCCAGACGATCTCGCTCATCGGCATTTCGCTGCCGACCTTCCTGACCGGCATCCTGCTCATCTATCTCTTCTCGGTCACGCTCGGCTGGCTTCCCTCCTATGGACGAGGCGAGACCGTCCGCCTCGGCTGGTGGTCCACCGGTCTCCTGACTCTGTCCGGCCTGCAAGCGCTGATCCTTCCGTCGATTACCCTCGGTCTTTTCCAGATGACCCTGATCATGCGGCTCGTCAGAGCCGAGATGCTGGAGGTGCTGCGCACGGATTACATCCGCTTCGCCCGAGCCCGCGGATTGAGCACGCGCGCCATTCATTTCGGACACGCGCTCAAGAATACCCTCGTCCCGGTCATCACGATCGTCGGGCTTCAATTCGGCTCCGTGATCGCCTTCGCGATCATCACCGAGACGGTCTTTCAATGGCCGGGCATGGGCCTGCTGTTCGTGCAGGCCGTGCAGAACGTCGACATCCCCATCATGGCGGCCTACCTGATGCTCGTTGCGCTCATCTTCGTCACGATCAATCTCGTCGTTGACATCCTCTATACGATCGTCGATCCACGCCTGCGCTCGACGATCCGGCAGCCGGCATGACCAATTCGATGCGCGCCGCAGCGACGACGCCCCGCCCGGTTTCCGAGCGGCGCGGGCTCCGTGACCGGATGCGCGACAGCGACGTTCTCGCGAGCTTCCTGCGGTCCCGCCTGACGATCGTCGCTGCGGTCGTGACACTGATGTTTCTTGTCGCGGCCGTCTTCGCGGGATCCATATCGCCCCAGGACCCGTTCGATCCCGCCCAGCTCGACCTCCTCAATAGCCGCCTGCCACCGCTCTGGTATGCGGAGGGACAGAGCCCGTTCCTGCTGGGCACGGACGAGCAGGGCCGCGACATCCTCTCGGCCATTCTCCATGGCCTGCGCATCTCCCTTATCGTTGGCTTTCTCGGCGTGATCTTTTCGGCGACGCTCGGAATCGGCCTCGGGTTGATCGCCGGCTATTTCGGCGGCATCGTGGACACGGTGATCATGCGGGTCGCCGACGTGCAGCTCACCTTCCCGGCCATTTTGATTGCGCTGCTCATCGACGGCGTCGTCAAGGCGGCGCTGGGCGGACAACTCGACCCGATGACGATTCTCGCCGTGCTGGTCTTCTCGATCGGGCTGAGCTTCTGGGTCCAATATGCCCGCACCGTGCGCGGATCCGTCATGGTGGAGAAGAACAAGGACTATATTGCTGCTGCCCGCCTGATCGGTGTGCCGGCGCCCGTGATCATGGTTCGGCATGTGCTCCCGAACGTGATGGGCCCGGTGCTCGTCATCGCCACCATCAACCTTGCGCTCGCGGTGATCACGGAAGCGACGCTGTCGTTCCTGGGCTCCGGCATGCCCGATACGATGCCCTCGCTCGGAACCCTGATCCGGATCGGGAACAATTACCTTTTCTCGGGCGAGTGGTGGATCATCGCTTTCCCGGGAGTTGCACTCGCCGCGCTGGTGCTCGCCATCAATCTCCTGGGCGACTGGCTTCGCGACGCACTGAACCCAAGGCTACGATGAGTGCGACTGGCCCTACCCGGAATACCGTCATGCCGACAGGCATCATCGGATCGGCCGATGGTTTTCTTCCTGGCCGGAATGGTGGATTCTCCGGAGGACCGGCCGAGGTGCTTGACCCGATGACGTTGCGATGAGCGAACCTGTCCTCTCCGTCCGCGATCTCCGGGTCGAATTCGTCACACGCCGCGGCATCCTGAAGGCGATCGACGGCATATCCTTCGATATCGCGAAGGGCGAGGTGCTCGGGGTCGTGGGCGAGTCCGGGGCCGGGAAGTCGGTGACCGGCTCCGCCGTCATCGGGCTCATCGATCTACCCGGCCGGATCGCCGGCGGCGAGATCTGGCTTTCGGGCACCCGGATCGACAATCTTCGCCCGGAGGAGATGCGCCGCATTCGCGGCAAGCGCATCGGGATGATCTTCCAGGACCCGCTCACGAGCCTCAATCCGCTCTACCGGGTCGGCGAGCAGCTCATAGAGACCATCCAGACTCATACGAACCTGTCAGCCGCCGCGGCACGAAAGCGGGCCATCGAGCTTCTCACGGAGGTCGGGATCCCCGCGCCCGAGAAGCGTATCGACGGCTATCCGCACGAGTTTTCCGGAGGCATGCGCCAGCGCGTGGTGATCGCGCTCGCGCTGTGCGTCGAGCCGGAGCTCATCATCGCGGACGAACCGACGACGGCCCTCGACGTCTCGGTCCAGGCGCAGATCATCAGCCTCCTGAAACGGCTCGGGCGGGATCACGGCACGGCTATCATGCTGGTTACCCACGACATGGGCGTGATCGCCGAGACGGCGGACCGCGTCGCCGTCATGTATGCGGGGATCATCGCCGAGATCGGACCGGTTCGCGATGTCGTCCGGAACCCACTTCATCCCTATTCCCGGGGACTCATGGGCGCGATCCCGACGCTGGCGACCGATGCCGATCGGCTGGTGCAGATCCCGGGCGCGATGCCGCGGCTTTCCGCGATCCCACCGGGCTGCCCGTTCAATCCCCGCTGCCCGAACGTCTTCGCGCGCTGCCATGTCGAGCGGCCGGCGGCGATCCAGCGCGACACGCATCGGGTTGCCTGCCACCTCTATGACGAGGAGCCTTTCAACACGGAGGCCGTTGCATGATGCGTGGTCACGCAACCTCGAGACGCTACTCCCGTTTCGTCGATTATGGTGGCGAAACGCCAAGATATTTCAGGATCATTGCCTGATGGCCGATTTCGTCGAGGTCGAGAATCTCCGCCGTGTCTTCGACGTTTCGAAGCCTTGGCTGAATCGCGTGCTCGAGGGGAGCGATCGTCAGTTGCTGCGCGCCGTCGACGGCGTGTCGTTCGGGATCGCAATGGGCGAGACCTTCGCCCTCGTCGGCGAATCCGGCTCCGGCAAGTCGACCGTTGCCCGCATGGTGGTGGGCCTTCTGCCTCCGAGCTCCGGCGAGGTCCGCATCGCCGGGATCTCCATGACGGACCCCCGAGCGACCGCGGAGCGCCAGCGCCTCCGGCGTCGCATTCAGATGGTCTTCCAGGATCCCTATGCGAGCCTCAATCCCCGCTGGCGCGTGGATCGCATCATCGCCGAGCCGATCCAGGCGTTCCGTCTTCTGCGGAGCGAGGCAGAGATCCGCGAGCGCGTCGGCGAACTCCTGGGCCTCGTCGGTCTTCACCCGGATGACGGCAGCAAATATCCGCATGAGTTCTCTGGCGGCCAGCGGCAGCGCATTGCGATCGCCCGGGCGCTTGCATCGGATGCCGAGTTCATCGTCTGCGACGAACCGACCTCGGCGCTCGACGTCTCGGTCCAGGCGCAGATCCTCAATCTCATGCGTGACTTGCAGGACCGCCTGGGGCTGACCTATCTGTTCATCAGCCATAACCTCGCCGTCGTGCGCCACATGGCGACCCGGATCGGGGTGATGTATCTCGGCCGCATCGTCGAGATTTCAGGCGGGCGCGAGCTCTTCTCGGAACCGAAGCACCCCTACACACGCATGCTCCTCGATGCGGTGCCGGACCCTGCCATGACGGGACGCCAGCGGATAGCCGTGAGGGGCGAGGTCCCGAACCCGATCAATCCACCATCCGGCTGCACCTTCAACCCGCGTTGCCCCTTCGCGAACGAGCGCTGCCGCGAGGAAATCCCGGCGCTGCTCGGAGGTGTGGCCTGTCATGCCGTGCATGAGGGACGGATCACGGTTTCGGAGGCCGCGTAACCTGTCCGAAGGGACAATGCCTACGAACCCCGGCCATCCTATCCGCGAATACGGTCGGGCCTATCCGCGAATACGGTCGGGGACCCCCTATCTGGAGCGATGCGTGCCTGCGTCGCGCTCCGAGCGTCACCGGCTCCCGTGGATGAAGGCCTTCGGACGCGTCGTGCGGAACTGGCCGCGCTCGATGGCTACGAAGAGAAGCGCGGCCACGGCCACAGCCGTCAGCCACCAGATCTGCGCCGTGCCGATCCCGAGGCAGGCAAAGCCATAGGTGCTCGCGAAGCCTGCCATCATCCCTGGGATGAGGAGCGGGTGGTCGCGTCCGGCCCGCGCCGCGCCGCTCGCGAGCGCCACGGCCCCTGCGACGACTCCGACGAGCCCGAGCTCGTACCAGGATTCGAACAGGAGAGTAGAGGGCATCTCGTTCGGCAACCGTCCGATCAGCCGGCCGCGCAGAGCCGTTTCGAATCCGTGGCCGGTCACGAGCCGCGCAGGCTCGTTGAGGATGACGTTCCGCCAGACCTCAAGGGAGGCCAGCACATCCGTCATGTTCGCGGGAAGCACGCGAAGAAGCGGCGGCAACACGAACGGGATGAGTGGTGCGAGGATGAGGAGGCCTGCCATTGCGAGAGATGTCGCTTTCACGCCGAAAGCCGGAGACAGGCTCGTGACCGCGAAGGCGACGGCGCCGATCAGGAGTCCCTGTATCGGCAGTGGATGCGGCGCAAGGAGCGCTGCAATGGCGACGACGAGCACGAGGAGCCCGCCCTCGAGACGCCGCCCGCGGGAGACCAGCCAGGCCACGGCGGGCCAGAGCGCGAGCGCCAGGACGATGAGCCCGCGTTCGAGGTTCTGTCCGTCCTCGTCCATGGGTTTGCCCATCTGCAGGCCGACCGCGGCGATCCCCGCCAGGGCCGCCGCCGCCACGCCGACCGGCAGGAGGTAGAGATTGGCGGAACGCATGCGTTCGGGGAGGGCGAGGATGCCCGCAATGGTCAGGGCCACGAGCCCGATAATGTTGAACAACCGCTCCGAGGCTTCGGCCAGGAACGGAGTCCAGAGGAGCGACAGGCCGCACCAGAACAGGACGAGGCCGGCGGACAGGCCGACGCGGGAGCTCGCGATCCGGCGCAATGTGGGGCCGGCGGGCCGGCCCGTGCGATCCAGGGCCGAGGCGATGATGAGCAGGATGATCCCGAGAGGTGCGAGCACGACGACGCCCCGCCGCGTGAAGAGCGCGGCCACCGGCAGGGCGAGCATGAAAATGGCGAAGCCGAGACGGCGCAGAAGCGCCGCGGCATCGGCAGCCGGATCGGTGAGCGCAGTCGGCATGGCCTGAGGGAAGATCCCGTGACGGAGATAAGCCTTAATCTCCCCCGACGCTAATCGACACTGCGCTGCAAAGCTGTAGGTGCAGTGCAACACTCCGTTCCGATACGGCTTCGACTGGCGGGGCCGACCCTTGACGGCAGTCCGTTCGGCCGAGCCGACCGGCTGCCGCTCCGGGCAGAGGCAATCAGGCTTCGTTCTGCCCACGCAGGAAGCGAATGATCCCCGAGAAATCCTCGCCGGCGTGCCCTGCGGCATTGAAGACCGCATAGAGCTGCGCGGCCTCCGCGCCGAGCGGCGTCGTGGCTCCGGAAGCGAGTGCCGCCTCCTGGGCGAGCTTGAGGTCCTTGAGCATCAGCGCGGCCGCGAAGCCCGGCCGATACTCGTTGTTCGCGGGCGAGGCCGGCACGGGCCCCGGGACCGGGCAATAGGTCGTGAGCGACCAACACTGGCCCGAGGAGGTCGAGGCGACATCGAACAGCGCCTGGTGGGACAGGCCCAGCTTCTCGGCCAGGACGAAGGCCTCCGAGACTCCGATCATCGAGATCCCGAGGATCATGTTGTTGCAGATCTTGGCGGCCTGCCCGGCGCCCGCCTCGCCGCAATGGACGACGCGCTTGCCCATGACCGAGAGGAGCGGTTCGCCGCGCGAGAAGGCCTCGGTGCTGCCGCCTGCCATGAAGGTGAGGGTCGCGGCCTTGGCGCCGCCGACGCCGCCGGAGACCGGCGCGTCAAGCGAAAGGAGCCCGCGCTCGCTCGCCATCGCGTGCGCCTTGCGCGAGCTCTCAACATCGATTGTCGAGGAATCGATCACCAGCGTGCCGGGCTTCATGGCCGGCAGGATGTCGCTCCAGACCTGCAGCACGTGATGGCCGGTGGGCAGCATGGTGACGACCGCCTCGGCCTCGGCGACGGCCTCGCGAGCTGAGGATGCAATCGTCACGCCATCCGCCTCGGCCTGCTGGCAGGAGGCCGGCACGAGATCGAACCCGACGACGCGGTGCTGCGCCTTGACGAGATTGGCGGCCATCGGGCCGCCCATGTTGCCGAGACCGATAAAGGCGATCGCTGTCATGGCACTTTCCTCCCTTGCGATGCTAAACTTTGCTGCATCTCAGCCTCGCCGCGTCCGCCAGACCGACACCGCGAGGGCGAAGCCGTAGAACCACAGAATGATCGAGCCGAAGACCTTGTCGAGCGCCGGATCGAGAGCCGGAAAGAAAACGGCGAAATGCGATCCGACTGCAGCCATCACGAGCATGCCCGGCACGGCGACAAGCGCCATCGCCTGTGCGGATTCCATGACCCGCGCGGCCGCGAGACGGTGCACGAAATAGCCGAGAAGCATCCCAAGCAAGGCAGCCACGGCGAAATTGATCTGGAATGCGCGTCGCCCTTCGATGAAGAAGTATGGACCCGCGAGGGCGAACAGGGCGAGAATGGCGGCCGCGATCCCGAACCCGACCCCGAGCGCGCGCAGGATCACGATCCCTCTCCGTCAGGTATTCCCGCGTCCCACGAGATTGCGGGCCACGATCAGGCGCATGATCTCGTTGGTGCCCTCGAGGATCTGGTGCACCCGCAAATCGCGGACGATCTTCTCGATGCCGTAATCCGCGAGATAGCCGTAGCCGCCATGGATCTGCAGGGCTTCGTTGGCGATCTCGAAGCCTCGGTCGGTCGCGATGCGCTTGGCCATCGCGCAGAGTTGGGTTGCGTCGAGCGCCTTGGCATCGAGCGCGGCCGCGGCGCGCCACAGAAAGGTGCGCGCAGCCTCGAGCTCCGTCGCCATATCCGCGAGCTTGAACTGCAGCGCCTGGAAATCGGCGATCCGCTGCCCGAAGGCGCGCCGCTCCCGGGCATAGGCCAGTGACTTGTCGAGGGCGGCCTGGGCACCGCCGAGCGAGCAGGCGCCGATATTGAGACGCCCGCCGTCGAGCCCGGCCATGGCGATCTTGAAGCCGATGCCCTCGTCTCCGAGCCGGTTCGCGACGGGGACGCGCGCATCCTCGAAGATGACCTGCCGCGTCGGCTGCGCGTTCCAGCCCATCTTGCGCTCGTTCGCGCCGAAGGAGAGGCCGGGCGTGTCCTTCTCGACGACGAGAGTCGAAATGCCCGACGCACCTCCCTCGGAGGTGCGCACCATCGTAACGTAGAGATCCGACACGCCGGCGCCGGAGATGAACTGCTTGGCGCCGTTGACGACGTAGTGATCGCCGTTACGCACCGCGCGGGTGCGGAGCGCCGCTGCGTCGGAGCCCGCGCCCGGTTCCGTCAGGCAATAGCTTGCGAGATGCTCCATCGTGCAGAGCGTCGGGATGAAGCGGTTTCGCTGCTCGTCCGAGCCGAAGCGGTCGATCATCCACGCGGCCATGTTGTGGATCGAGATATAGGCCGAGACCGTCGGGCAGCCCGTCGCAAGGGCCTCGAAGATCAGCGCCGCATCGAGCCGTGTCAGCCCGGATCCGCCGACATCGTCGCCAATGTAGATGCCACCCATGCCAAGGGCCGCGGCCTCGCGCATGACGTCGACAGGAAAATGCTTTTCCTCATCCCAGGCGACGGCGTTCGGCGCGAGCTTCTCCGCCGCGAAACTCTGCGCCATCTCGCGAATGGCGAGTTGGTCCTCGGTGAGGCTGAAATTGCTCATGACCGCCCCCGGCGTGGCAAGCCGGGCGCACGGAGAATCCACGCGCCCGGGTGCTGCTTGATTACTGCATCGTCGGGATGACGAATTCCGCGCCTTCCTTCACGCCGGAGGGCCAACGCGAGGTGACGGTCTTGGTCTTGGTGTAGAAGCGGATCGCGTCCGGCCCGTGCTGGTTGAGATCGCCGAAGCCGGAGCGCTTCCAGCCCCCGAAGGTGTAGTAGGCGATCGGAACCGGGATCGGCACGTTGATGCCGACCATTCCGACCTCGACCTTTGCCGCGAAGTCGCGTGCCGCATCACCATCACGGGTGAAGATCGCGACGCCGTTCCCGTATTCGTGCTCCGTCGGGAGGCGGAGCGCCTCCTCGTAGTTCTTCGCGCGCACCACGGAGAGAACCGGGCCGAAGATCTCCTCCTTGTAGATGCGCATGTCCGACGTCACCTCGTCGAAGAGGCAGCCGCCCATGTAGAAGCCGTTCTCATAGCCCTGCATGCGGAAGTTGCGGCCATCGACGACGAGCTTCGCGCCCTCCTGCACGCCGAGATCGACATACTCGCGCACCTTCTGGAGGTGCTGGCGTGTCACGAGAGGGCCGTAATCGGCCGACGGATCCGTCGAAGGGCCGATCTTCAGGCTCTCGACACGCGGGATCAGCTTCTCCATCAGCGTATCGGCGGTCGCCTTGCCGACCGGAACCGCGACCGAGACCGCCATGCAGCGCTCGCCTGCCGAGCCATAGCCGGCGCCGATCAGCGCATCGACGGCCTGGTTCATGTCCGCATCGGGCATGATGATCATGTGGTTTTTCGCGCCGCCGAAGCACTGCGCGCGTTTGCCCGTCGCGCCAGCGCGCGCATAGACGTATTCGGCAATGCTCGAGGAGCCCACGAAGCCGACGGCCTTGATGTCGGGATCGTCCAGGATCGCGTCGACGGCTTCCTTGTCGCCGTTGACGACGTTCAGGATGCCGGCCGGCAGGCCCGCCTCGATCATGAGCTCCGCAAGGCGCATTGGCACGCCGGGGTCACGCTCCGAAGGCTTGAGAATGAAGGCGTTGCCGACCGCGATCGCCGGCGCGAACTTCCACATCGGGATCATGGCCGGGAAGTTGAACGGCGTGATGCCAGCGACCACGCCGAGGGGTTGGCGCATCGAATAGATGTCGATGCCCGGGCCAGCGCCTTCGGTGTATTCGCCCTTCATGAGGTGCGGAATTCCGCAGGAGAACTCGACGACTTCGACGCCGCGCTGGATGTCGCCTTTGGCATCGGGGATGGTCTTGCCGTGTTCGCGCGCGAGGAGATCCGCAAGCGAGTCCATGTTCTTGGCGACGAGGTCGAGAAACCTCATCATCACCCGCGCGCGCCGCTGCGGGTTCGTTGCGGCCCAGGCCGGCTGCGCCGCCTTGGCGTTCTCGACCGCTGCCCGAAGTTCGGCCCGGCTCGCGAGAGCCAACTCGCCGATCACCTCGCCCGTCATGGGCTGGTAGATGTCCGACGTCCGGCCGGACGTGCCCGCGACTTCCTTCCCGCCGATGAAATGTCCCACCTTGCGCATCGGATTTCCTCCAGCTTCTGCCGTACCGCCGGTGCCGGCCTCTGAAACAGCCGTCTATCATTCACAATTGTGCACGGCTATAGGCGAATTCGAAGCACGATCGTGCGTGAATGCCCATCCTTATGGGCGATGATACCAGACCAATGAGCCGTTTCGACTGGGACGATCTGCGTTTCTTCCTCGCCGTAGCGCGGGCGGGCCGGCTGACGATCGCGGCGCGCCGCCTCGGCGCCGACCACGCGACAGTCTCCCGGCGGATCTCCTCCCTCGAGAAAGCCCTGAAGGCGAAGCTCTTCGAGCGCCGGCCGCAAGGATATGCGCTCACGGGCCATGGCGAGCGCCTGCTCGCGAAGGCCGAGACGATGGAGACGCAGGCCCTTGCGGTGTCGAGCGAAATCGGCGGCGCGGACCTCGCCCTCTCGGGCACGGTGCGGATCGGAGCGCCGGACGGCTTCGGGACGTTCTTCCTGGCGCCGCGCACCGCGGTTTTTGCTGCGCAGTACCCCGATCTCGAAATCCAGCTCGTCGCGATGCCGCGGCTGCTGTCGCTGTCGAAGCGGGAGGCCGATGTCGCGATCTCGCTCGGACCCCCGAAGGAGGGTCGGATCGTCGCCCGCAAGCTGACCGATTACCGGCTCGGCCTCTATGCGAGCCCTGATTATCTCGAGCGTCATCCGGCGATCACCACGCCGGAGGACCTGCACGCACACGAGATGATCGGCTATATCGACGACCTCATCTTCGCGCCGGAACTCGACTACCTCGACGAGGTCTCGAAAGGCCTGCGCCCGCGCCTGCAGAGTTCCAACCTCATCGCCCAGGTCGAGGCCGCGCTGGCGGGGGCCGGAATCTGCGTGCTGCCGCATTTTATGGCGGTGCGGGAACCGCGCCTCGTCTCGGTCCTGCCCGAGGCGGTGGGGATCATCCGGTCGTTCTGGCTGATCGTCCATGCTGACCTGAAAGAAGTCGCGCGCATCCGGGCGACGATGGATTTCATCGTCCGGGAGGTGAAGGCAGCGCGCGGGTTGTTCGTCCCGTGAGCGACGCTGTCATCAGAGCGTCACGAAGAGCGGCTCTTCACGGGCGCCGTTCCCGGAAAAATCCGTATCCCGCTGCTCCCTCCTTTTCACACGGCGCTTGTCTCCGCGCATGACTGCTTTCACGCTCGAATCCGTCACGAAGCGCTTTGCCGGTGCAACCGCACTGAATGAAGTGTCGCTGAGCATCCCGTCCGGCGCTTTCGTCGCGCTGCTCGGGCCCTCGGGCTGCGGAAAGACGACGCTCCTGCGGCTCCTCGCCGGTTTCGAGCGGCCGAATGTAGGCCGGATTCTCTTTGGTGACCGATGCGTGGCGAGCCCGCGCCATCATGTTCCGCCGGAGGAACGGCATGTCGCGATGGTCTTCCAGAGCTATGCGCTCTGGCCGCACATGAGCGTTTCCGAGAACGTCGCGTTCCCGCTCTCGATTGCCGGTGTCCCCGCGGTAACTCGCCGGAGCTTGGTCAATTCGGTTCTCGATCGAGTCGGCCTCTCGGGTCTCGCGGCGCGACGGCCCGACGAGCTGTCGGGCGGCCAGCGCCAACGCGTGGCCCTCGCCAGGGCGCTAGTCCAGGATGCCGGCCTCGTCCTGTGCGACGAGCCGCTCGCCAATCTCGACGTCCATCTGCGCGCCTCGATGATCGAGACCTTCCAGCGCCTGCATCATGAGAGCGGACGGACCTTCGTATATGTCACGCATGATCAGGCGGAGGCTCTGGCGCTCGCCACCGAGATCGTGGTGCTCGAACACGGCCGCATCGTCCAGGCGGGGTCACCGCGGACGATCTATTCGGAGCCGTCCACGGACGCGGTGGCGACCTTCGTGGGGCGCGGCGGGCTCGTCGAGGCCGTGCTGGAGGAGCCCGGCCATGGCCGGGCCGTCGCACGCATCGCGGGGATCCCCGTGAAGGTTCGCGCCTCGCATTCCGCTTTGGCCGGACCGGCCCGGATCCTCGTACGGCCGGAGAATGTCTCGCTGGGTGGCCCGATTCCGGCTCGCGTGGAAGGCCTCGTCTTCCGCGGATCTCACTACGAAGCGCGGCTCGCTATCCCCGGCGGGACGATTGTCGCCGATTTGAATACGCCGGGCGGCTCGGATCGTCTCGGCGTGGCGATCGAGGACGCCTGGGCAGTGCCCCAGGAAAGCGCGCCACCGACGTGACGTCGACTCCGGTTCCGGCGCTGCTCAGTGATCACAACCCTTTTGTCTCCGGAGACAGTCGAGTTGATCAGCCTGATGCCCGAGAGGCTCTTTCGCGGCGAAAAGGTAGCCACCCTATCGGAGGACGAGGTCACACTGAACGAAGCTGCCGTGATCCTGGGGGGATTCCGCGGCTGTATGTTCCAACTCGGGTGGGCCATGCTGTCCGTGACGTCGGCCGCCGGCAGGCTCGCTCGCGAGCACCTTCATCGAGACCGGCCGGTGCTCGGCATCGCGGCGAATCAAATTCGGCGGCCGCGGTACTGTGCCTGGCGCCCAGACCGAGGTGTTCGTTTGAATGCCCGCGACATAGCTCAGACCCAAGGCGCTGACGCCGGTGCGCAATTGCGTGTCGTTGCCGTAGCTGGCATCCAGTGGTCCCACAGTGGCGCGGCGCGATCGGCAGGGCCGATGGCGCCGGTCAGGGCTTTGATATAGGCAGCAAAACGCGCTTCACTGGCGGCTGCTGAACGCCTCGCCATCGCCGCCATTCGTCACGGTCGCGCACAACTCCCTTCCATCCGCTCCGGTATGGGTCCGCCGGCGGCTTTCTGACGATTAGAAAAGCTTTCCCGGATTCATGATGCCGCGAGGGTCGAACAGATCCTTGATGCTGCGCATGAACTCGATCTCCAGCGGAGGCTTGAATTGCAGCAGGCGGCCGACATTGCTCTGACCGATGCCGTGCTCAGCGCTGATGCTGCCGCCAAGGGCGACGGTAATCCTGTCGACAATGGCGTTCGCTGCCCTCACACCATCATCGAAATGATCCTGTGTCGCATAGGTGTCACGCGGAAAGACGACGACCACGTGGATGTTTCCATCGCCCAAATGCCCGACGTAGTACGTGGAAACTTCGGGAAGGGCGGCGGCAATGGCCGCGTCGACTTGCGCAACGAAGGTAGGGACTTGCGAGACCGGCACACTGGTATCGTGCGAGATGGAAAATCCGGAGGCTATATTCGCCTCTGTCACGGAGTGCCGGATTCGCCAGATGGCCGCAGCCTGCGCGAGATTGGCTGCAATGACAGCATCCGTAGCTATCCCTGACTCAAGAGCCGCGGCGAGGGACTCCTCCAGTGCTGCCGCGAGATCGTCGCCGACGATGGTGTCGGTGACCTCAATGAAGGCATACCATGGAGAGGCTGCGTCCAGGGGATCGACGAGTTCGGGATTGTGCGCGAGAACGAGCGCGAACTCGTTACGCGACATGATCTCGAAGTTGCTAATCCGGTCGCCGAGTTCGGAGCGAAGGCGGGATAGAAGAGCGAGCGCCAGATCGAGGTCCAAAATGGCCGCGAGTGCGGTGAGTTGAGAGTGGGGCTTCGGATAAAGCTTGAGGACGACAGCCGTGATGATGCCGAGCGTGCCCTCGGATCCGATGAAGAGCTGCTTAAGATCGTAACCAGTGTTGTCCTTCCGCAGGCGGCTGAGGCCGTTCCAGATGCGTCCGTCCGGCAGAACGGCCTCGATCCCCAGAACAAGATCCCGCATCGGACCATAGCGAAGCACCGCCGTCCCACCCGCATTGGTGGCGACGTTGCCACCGATTTGGCAACTGCCCTCGCTTCCCAAGGAGAGGGGGAACAGCCGGTCGTTGTCGGCGGCCACTTCCTGGATTGTCGCGAGGATGCAGCCGGCCTCCACCGTCATCGTATTGTTCGTCGGATCGATCTCCCGGACACGGTTCATACGCCCAGGGCAAACTACCATCGAGTGCCCGTCCGGCGACGGAATCGCGCCCCCGCACATTCCGGTGTTGCCCCCCTGAGGAACGATGCCGATGCCTGCATCTGCGCACACTTTAACAACGGACGCTACCTCCTCCGTGGACCGAGGAAACACGACGCCAACAGCGGCGCCGCGGTAGCGGCGCCGCCAGTCGACGAGATGCTTCTCCATGTGTGCTTCTGCGGCCAGGACATGATTATCACCAACGATCTCCTTCAGCTTTCGAAGGAGGCGCTCAGCTGCATCTTGCGACCGGGGCTCGCCTGATGACATGGACTGGATCAAACCCGACAAGGCCGTGCGACCATGGCTTCCGGGTCCAGGCCCCTAGCGCGCCAGTCCGAGGGAGCCCGGGTTCATCAGCCCGCGAGGATCAAGGGCCTTCTTGATGTCCTGGGCGAGGGACCATGTCTCGGGCGACAGAACCTCTGCGTACGGATAGTCGCGCGCCACCTGCCAGCTTGCGCCCCCTAAGCTGGCGTAGAGCTCCTGACAGCCGCGACGAAGCTCCGCCACGGCGTTCCGGGTCTTGGGGTTGGCCGGGCGGCTCAGCCATGGTTTCACGATATCGTGCCCGACACTGGAGGCGTGAAGAGGCGTGATCTCGTCCTGCCAATAAAAGGCGGGCTCCAGGAAGAACTCGTTTGCTACCGTCATGCTCATGACGGAGTACATGATGCCGTGCTCTTCCATGAACGCCTTCTTGGAAGCGAAGTAGGCATCGTTTGCCTCCACGGCCTTCTGTGCATCGCTGAGCGGAAACACTGCGTGGATCGGCACCCAGCGCTCACCGTTGAGTCCGAGCATGCCGCGCACCGGTCCAAAGGGCTTGGAGCGCATCACCTTCGGGACGGTGTTCTCGATCTCGGTGCCGTGCTTCTGCCCGACGGCGCGAAGCTCGGCGAGCGCCGCCTCGAGCTCGGACGGTGTTCGCGCCTCGCACACGATATGTAGCGTGAACTCGTGCGCCTTGAGGAAGGAAGTGCCGGCGGCCACGACGCCAACCGCGTCCCTGATGCCCTGCAGCATCGATTTTCCGGCCGCAGCAACATTGCCGAGCGCTTTAAGGCCATCCGAGATGCGATTCACGCTGGCGGAGTGCTCTGCCTTGTTCCGGTCGATGCCGAACCCTTCAGACACAAGGCGTGTCCGCGCCATTTCGACCTGTGCTGCGGCCATCGCCATCATGGTTGAGAAGCCGAATGACAGGAACCCCACTTCCTGCGGCCGGGGCCAAAGCTTCAGGGTGGCGGCTACCTTGATGCCAAAGGCGCCGTTGTCGCCCAGGAAGAGACCCGTGAGATCCGGACCGCCGTAGCGGGTGAACGGCTTCGCGCCGACGCGTCCGCCGGACCCAGTCGTCACGACGCGTCCATCTGCGAGGACGATGGTCACGCCGAGCACCGAGTCGGCGACCACGCCGTTAAGAGCAGAGCCGAAGAATGCACTGTTCTGCGACAGGGCGCCGCCGACCGTAGCGTTGATGCCCGACAACGGCCCCCAATAGCCGGTGCGCAGACCCGTGCCCTCAAGCGCCTCGTTTAGCTTTTCCCACGTGCAGCCCGCCTCGACCGTGATGTACCGGTCTTCGGCGTTGACCTCCAAGATGCGGTCGAGCTTGCGCGAATCGATCACGATGGAGTCGGCACGGTCAGGCAGATACCCTTTCGTGTAGGACATACCGCCCCCGCGGGGCACCACTGAGAGACCTGCCTCCGTTGCGAGTCTTACCGCCTCGGCTGCCTCTTCGCGGGTTTGTGGGAGCACGATGGCCAGGGGCGGAATGCCCGGCTGCCAGAAGATGTCATTCGCGTAGTAATCGCGGGTGGCTGAATCCGCTATCACCCGGTCGCCCAGTGCGCGTTGCAGGGCGTCGAGTGCCATCAGATCGTCGGCACGAACATGAGCAGTCAAGGTCATCAGTGGTTTTCCTCCCAACAGTACAGGACGGGCAGGCCGCGTCCCCGACAGCACTTCGCCGAGATGCAGGCGCTGCAATAGATTGCTCCGCAATGCTTCTCCGCCTCCACGGAACAGGGAGACGGCTTTGAGGCGAGCGCAGCCGTGATCATGTCGGCTACATCGAAACACCTATCTATGCGGTGTGTCAAATGTTGACTTCCGTGTCACACCGTGACATACGGGGACAGTTGGCGGGCTGTGGAAGTTCGACGAGGTGGCGTAGCCACTGGCGCAGTGACTGCTACAACTCCGCAGAGGCAACCCAGCACAGAAGGCGCGGAGTGACCGAAGCTTCAAATCACAACGTTCGGGCCGTGACGCGAGCCCTGGCAGTGCTCAACTCCTTCGCGGGGAAGGGGCTGCAATCTCTCGCCGAGGTGACTGCGGCGACCGGACTCGACAAGGGCACAACTCGTCGTCTCCTGCTCACGCTGATGGACAGCGGCTTTGTCGCACAGGATCCGGCGACCCAGCATTATCGCCTTGGGCGCGCCGTGCGAGATCTCGCCGCAAATGTTGCAGACGACTACGATTTAAGGGACATCGCTCTGCCGGTGCTCACCGAGTTGGCAGCAGATCTGCACGTCACGGCGTTCCTCTCGGTTTATGATGAGGGTGACGTGGTCTGCCTCGCCCGCATTCACGACATGAAGGGCATCGAGGTGCATTGGTGGGCGGTCGGCGGGACCTTGCCTTACAATTGCGGCGGTGCACCCAAGCTGCTGCTGTCCTACCAGTCCGAGGAGGAAATCGAGCGCGTCCTGCAGCGTGAACCGGTTGCGCTCACGCCGAAGAGCATCGTCGACCGCGACAAGCTGCGTGCCGCACTCGAGAAAATCCGGAAGCGCGGCTGGGAGTGCGCCGTCGACGATGTGAGCATCGGACTGACAGCCCTCGCAGTGCCGGTGCGCGGACCGAGCGGCGACATCGCCTGTGCCATCAGCATGGCAGGTCTAACACCGCAGACAGTGCAGAATGGCAAGCCGCTGCATCTCAAGCGCCTTCAGGCCGCTGCCGAGAGCGTCGCCCGTCGCCTGCGGCTCGCAGGGGGGCGCTAGCCACGTCCTTCGCGGTGTTTCATCGCATGAAACGTGTTTTATGCATTGACAATGCTGACTGCGATCTTCTAGCTTGAGCCAGAACATAAGAACCGTTCCGAGGTGTCGCGGTGGTGGCGTGCCGATCTGGCACGAAAGTGTCGGGCTCATGTGACCGGCTGGCGGTGGCATCGCCAGCACGAGCAGCAGTTCTGGTGCACCTCAGGACTCGAACATCTCTCGAAAACTCACGGCCCTGATAGGGCGCCGCCATACTGGCGCTAACGGCCGATAACCTGCTCGCGCCGCAGGAGACCGCGGTAACGGGCGCGCCCTTCCAATGATCTCGGCAGTTCCGTTGAACTGGCGTGCATTTCGGAGGGCGGCGAATGATCGACGACTTCGTGCAGGGAGGATGAGGACCATGACATTTTCGAGAACCATGACGCGGGGATTGCGTCGCGCCTTCATCGCGGCTGCTGCCGCAGGCATGGTGCTCGCGCCACTCTCGGCGCGCGCGGCGGGATTGGCTCCAGGCGAATACACGATTGGATTCGTGACAGAGAATACTGGTCCGATTGCGGCTGCGGGCCTCTCCTATCACCACGGCGCGCAGCTCGCGGTCGACGAGATCAACGCGTCGGGCTGGATGGGGCAGGGTACCAAGCTCAAGCTGTCCGAAAAGGAATCCGGTTCCGATGCTGCGCGCGGCGTGCAGGCTCTGACCCAGTTCATCGCCGATCGGAACGTCATCGCTACCACGTGCTGCATTCTCTCGCCGGTTGCAGGCGCCATGCGGCCGGTCGCAGTCAACGCCAAGATCCCGCTCGTGATCTATGGCGCGACCATCCCGGGGCTGCCGCAGTTGCCGTATGTCACCTCAATCGTCGGCCTTCCTGGCCCGCAGGAGGTGAAGATGACCCAGCGCCTCGTTCAGGAGCTGAAGCCGAAGTCGGTGACCTACTTCGTGAACGCAGACAACGAGGCGTTCCAGGGTCGCTTCAAAGCCGCGCAGAAGGTCATGGAGGATGCCGGAGTCAAGACGGCGGGCGTGATCAGCATTCTCGGCTCCGATACCGACTTCACGGCTCCGGCCACTCAGGCCATGGCGACCAATGCCGACCTGATCATGGTCTGGACAACGCAAACTCCGGCGGGCGGCATCATCGCTGCGCTGCGCAACCGAGGCTATACTGGCCCGATCGCCGCCAACGACGTGATTGCGCCTCCCCCTATGTTCAAGAAGATCGGCGAGCCGCTTGCAGGCGTGCCTTTCCCGGTCCTGTTCTCGGCCGAGATCTCGGACACGCCGGAGGCCAAGAAGTTCATCGCCGACTACCAGAAGCGGTTCAACGAACTTCCGGACGCGTATGCCGCCCAAGGCTATACCGCCATCTATTACATCGCTCAGGGACTGAAAGGGACCGACGGCAAGCCGACTCGCGATGGCTTGGCCCAGAAAATGGCCGCGATCACCAACATCGAGCACAACGTCTATGGCGAACTGCCGATGAAGGACGGACAGGCCGACTTTCAAAAGTCGCTGATCGGCGCGTGGTCGAAGGACGGAAAAGTCGTGGCTTGGGAGCCTAAGTAAATGCAGCTCTTCCTTGAGCAGTTGGTGAACGGCTGGGCGTTGGGATCTCTCTACGCCCTCTTCGGGATCGGTTTCGGGCTTGTGTTTTCGACACTCGGCATCCTCAATGCCGCGCACGGGACCTATGCGAGTTGGGCTGCGATCATCGGCTACTACGCAGTGGAGCGCATCGGCGTTCCCTTCCCAGTTGCAATCGCAGTCGGCGTCCTGGGGGGCGGGCTCCTCGCCGTCCTCGTCGATCAGGTTGGATTCCAGCCGCTCAGGGAAAAGAAGGCGGGGCTTTTGGGAGCCTTCATCACCAGCGTTGCCTTCTGGATCATTCTCGACAGTCTGGCGGGCTTTGCCACGGAGCAGCAGAGCCTTGCCTTTCCTGCCTCGACCTATCCCAACAAGATGGTGCCGATCGGACCGATCATGGTTCCGCAGATGCAAATCATCACTATCAGCGCTCTGCTGGTCTGTGCAGTCGGCATTTATCTCCTCATCCAGAAGACGCGCATCGGCGCCGCTATGCGGGCCGTTGGCTGGAATGAGGTGGCGGCCGGACTGGGTGGTGTCAACGCACGAATGGTGATCGTGCTTACAGCCTTCCTCGCCGGTGCGACCTCGGGCCTTGCCGGCGTTCTAGGTGGCATTTCGACCTCGAACGTATCCTATACGCTTGGCGAGGGCCTGATGCTGAAAGGGTTCGCGGCGGTCGTGGTCGGAGGCTTCGATGACGTGCGGGGCACCGCCATCGCAGGCATTCTGCTCGGTATCATCGAGGTGTTCGTCGCGCAGTATATCTCGACGAGCATGCGCGATGGCGTCACCTATACGTTGCTCCTGCTGTTCCTGATCGTCCGGCCTCGCGGGCTGTTCGGGAGCGCCAACTTCATGCGGGCCTGAGCAATGGAAACCCTTCTCGATCTCTGGGCGGCCTATGGGAGCACAGTGGTGTTCTCGATCGTCAACGCGTTCTTCGCGTTGAGCACCTACGCAGTCCTCTCCACCGGAGTCCTGAGTTTCACCACGGTGGTCTTCGCCGCCGTGGGGGGCTTCCTCTCCGCTCAGATGGTCGGCCACCTCGCCGTTTCGCTCTATGTGGCCTTCCCGGCTGCGGCCCTTGGCGGAGGCCTTGCCGCCGCACTCGTCGCCGCTGCCTTTCTCAAGCTCGAAAGCCATTGGATGGCACTCGCCAGCCTGGCCCTCGTCCTCATCACCCGAGTCGTGGCGCTCAACGCGCCAGTACTGACGGGTGGTGTCAACGGCCTCATCGTGCCGATGCGCGTGGAGCCTCTGGATCTCGCCATCCTGCTCGCGATCGTCGCCTTCGTGTTCTACCGCCTGTACAATTCCTGGTATGGTCTCGCGTCCCGCGCCGTGCGCGAGGACCCTGCCGTAGCGTCGACCATGGGGATCGCGCCGAGGCGGATCCAGTTCATCGCCTTCGTCATCAGCGGCATCGTCGGCGGGCTTGGGGGAGCGGCGCTTGCCTTTACGCTGCAGTTCCTTTCGCCGGAGACGTATTTCATCAGCATCGCTTTCACGATGCTCGCGTCCACCGTGCTGGGAGGTTCCTTCCACTGGCTCGGGCCGATCATTGGCGCGCTCGTCTTCACGGCCCTGCCGATGACGATGCAAGCGTTCCTGCCGCAGATCGAGGACGTAGCGAAGGGTGTCGCGCTTCTCCTCATCATGATCTTCCTGCCGCGTGGACTCATCGATCCCCGTGCCATCCGGCTCAAGAGGGCTGCCAAGCGCCGCCAGGCGCAGGAGAGCACTGTCCATGCCTGAACGAGCGACCGCTCCCACTCTGCTCGAACTCAACAACGTGGTGAAGAGCTTCGGCGGTGTCACCGCTGTGGACAAGCTGACGGCGCATGTGCGCGAGGGCAGTGTGCACGGCCTCATCGGTCCAAATGGTGCGGGCAAGACAACCGTGATTAATCTGATCACGGGTCTCTTCCACCCGACGTCCGGCTCCATTCACTTCAACAATGTCCACCTCGAGAATATGGGGCCGCCAGCAATTGCGGCGCTCGGCATCACCCGCACCTATCAGAACGTACGCCTGTTCAGCGGCATGACCGCGCTAGAGCAGGTGATGACCGGGTGCTACCTCGTGCGCGGGGTCAGTCTCTGGTCATCCTTCCTCAGCCTCTCGAGCGCGCGCTCACAGTGGGCCAAGACGCGGGACCACGCTCTGCACCTGCTGGACCGCGTCGGCATGGCCGACCGCGCGGACGAACTTGCGGAGACGCTCTCCTACGGCGAGCAGCGCCGAATCGAGATCGCACGTGCCCTCGGCTCCAATCCGAAGCTCCTGCTGCTCGACGAGCCGACCGCCGGAATGAACGCGCAGGAGGCGAGCGCCGTGGGGCGTCTCGTACACGAGTTGCGCGCCGGCGGCCTCACCATCCTGATGGTGGAGCATAATATGGGGCTCGTAACGGAGTTCTGCGACAGCTGCACCGTCATCAACTTCGGCCGTCTCCTCGCGGAAGGTGATCCCAAGACCTGCATCGCCGATCCGGAGGTGCAGGAGGCCTATTTTGGACGCAAGAACGATGCTGAACGTCTCCAAGCTCTCCGCTAGCTACGGCGCGATCCAGGCAGTCCGCTCGATCGATCTCTCGGTCATGCCGGGGCAGTTCACCGTGTTGCTGGGTGCCAACGGAGCCGGGAAATCGACAACCTTGCGCAGCATTGCGGGTCTGCACCGGCCGGTCACAGGGGCCATCAGCCTGGGGAACCGGGAGATCTCCCGTCTGTCCCTGCACAATGTCGTCAGAGCGGGTCTCGCCATGGTCCCCGAGGGGCGCATGGTGGTCGCACCATTGACGGTCGAGGAGAACCTCGAACTGAGCAGCTTCGCGGGTCGCAACAAGGATGCCGATCTCGTGGACCGAGTTTACGAGCTCTTCCCGCGACTTAAGGAGCGCCGCAAGCAACGGGCGGGCTTGCTGAGCGGCGGCGAACAGCAGATGCTGGCGATCGGCCGGGCACTGATGACCAAACCCCAGATGCTGGTGCTCGACGAGCCGTCCATGGGACTCGCACCAGCCATCGTGGACCTCGTGTTTGAGGCCATCGTATCCCTGCACAAGCAAGGGCAGTCGATCCTGCTGGTCGAGCAGAATGCCGCCATTGCCCTCTCCGTCTGCGACTACGGCTATGTCATGCGGCGCGGGCACATCGTGGTGGAAGGCACCCCGGACGAGCTCAAGAAGAACCCGGAAGTCCTCGAAGCCTATCTCTCCTGAGACTACAGCGCTGTCCGCCGCGGGTTTCGCTAAGAGGAATGGCACCTGGCTGGCGGCAGTCCGGGGAGGAGGGCCGCCGTTGTCATCGGATCGGCAGCCAGATGGATCTTCAGACCGAGAGATAGCTCCGGTACTGCGCCAAGGTCTCTGCCGCGAGGAGCGGGTCGGGGTCTGGCCACCAGACGGTCGTCGGCGTAAGTCGGACCTCGACGCCGGGCACGGCCAGACGTTCCGCGCCCTTAAGGCCGCTGACGAGCATGTCGTTCGGGCCGGCGCATATGAGGGCCGGACGTGTCAGGTGTGGCAGCCGGTCGGCGGTGTCGTACGAAAAGGCGGATCGGTAGGCCAAGTCGTAGGTCGGACCGCTTTCCAGGATGCCGATCGCGTACTTGTGCAACTCGTCCGCCGTCGGCACACCGAGCTGGCGGGCGGCGCTGCGCTCGACCCGGTACCAGGGCCAATACATGAACATGTCGCGGCGCCAATTCCAGACGAGCTGGAGGTGTAGGCCCCACTTGTCCGGCCGGATCGGCGGAAAGTAGTGGGAGAGCAGATCGTGCTGAAAGTCCGGCGAGATGAACACCGGTCCTTCCAGGACGGCGCGACGCACGAGGGACGGATATCGCACGGCCAGTTCGAGGCCTACGAGCGCCCCAGTGTGAGATCCCCACACGTCGACATTCTGGAAGCCCAGCGCCTCGATGACCGCCGCCATGTCCTCAGCGAGCACGCCGATGGTGACCTCGCGCTCCGGTTTGTCCGACAGACCGTTGCCGAGATAGTCCACGGCAAAGACTTGGCGCTCGCCGTCTCCCGCCAGTCCGGTGACGATCGGCGCGAACTGGGCCGAGGAACCGCCTCCGGTCGGGATGACTAGGGTCGGCCGTCCGCTCATGTCGCCCGCGCGACGGAGATGAACCCGGCCGCGTGCCGTCTCGATATACTGGTGCCAAATCCCCCCACTCGGAGCAGGAAACGTCGAAGGCAAAGGCGCGCAGCCCTGCGGAAGACGCAAGGAGGCAAGGGCGCCGGGAAGGTCTGCCAGCGTGACGGATCGTCCCTGGGCACGCTCGAGCGCGGCGGCGCAGGTTGCCCATAGAGACACGAAGCGGACAGGCCTGACCGCGGCTGCGGTCACCGTGGCATCAAGATCCTCCGCGCTCGGCAGGGCCTCACCCGATGTCGCGGGTTGGGTCGGGTCATCGGGCTTCAGGAGGTGACAGTCGCGGATGAAGGCCCACATCGCCGTCAGATGCGTGCCATCATGGCGCGGCGCTAAGTCTCCCGGCCCGTTGCCTCGAGCCGCCCAGCTCGCCGCTGCCTCCGCCCCGACAAGGAAGAGCGCGGCGAAATCTCGAGCCCGACGTTCCGCCAAAGGCCCGACCACGGCGCCCGCCATATCGAAGGCGAGAAGAGCACTCGGGCCAATTCTGCACTCCTCGAGGACTGTGTCGACGGCAGCGGCAACGTCATCGAGGTTGGTGGCGGGGTGTTCGGAGGATCCGCCGATGCCGGGTAGCTCCACAGCGGTGACGCGCCAATCCGGACAGGCCTCGCCGACGATCCGCGCGACGACAGAGGCTGCGAGCGTCAGGCCGGCAAGCACGACGAGGTCGGGTCCGGATCCGGTGCGCCAAATGCGTATCTGGCCATTCGGCAGCGTGACGTAGTGCGGCTCGATGGTCAGCGTTCCCATCGATCGTCTCTCCCTCGAATGATCGCCATGCAGTCCGGAGCACGGCGGGCCGGACGGCTCGTCGTACCAATCCGATCCGGATGTTCGCTGCCTCAGGCTGCGGCAGCCTTCGACGCCAGCGGATTGGGCAGATATTCCATCTGCTGAGCCTCGATCTCCTTGAAGCCGATGAACTCAACGAAGGGATCGTGTGCCATCACCGGCCGCGGGAGGTTATGGGTCGATTTGTCCTTGACGATCTGAGCGAGGTTCTCCTGCAGGGCCGTCGCGACGCTCATGAGCGGCACGAGAGGGAAGGTGGCCATGCCGGCGACACTCTCGATCTCTGCTGGCGACAGCTTTTTCTCGAGCCAGCCGAGGATCTGCAGCGATAGCGGCACGCCTACGGCCTCGCGCAGGGCACGAAGACCTTCGATGGAGTTGAAGCATTTGCTGATCGGCTGAATGACGTCGGCGCCGGCTGCGACATAGGCTTTGCCGCGCTCGATGGCCTCGGCTTCTGTAGTCACATCTGTGCGAGCGATGATCAGCATGTTGGGATTAGTGCGGGCCGCGACCGCGGCCTTGATCTTGCCGACGGCCTCATCAAGTGGAATGACCTCAACACCGCCGACGCAGATCGGGCAGCGCTTCGGCGACACCTGGTCCTCCATGATGACCGCAGCGACGCCGGTGGCCTCGAACTCCCGCACTGTCCGCATTGCGTTGATGGCGTTCCCGTACGCAGTGTCGATATCGGCGACGACTGGAATGTTGACCACGTTCGCCACATTCCGGACGACGGCGAGGTTCTCCGACATGGTGTAGAGTTCGGCATCCGGCAGACCGAGATGAGAGGCGGAAACACCGAAGCCGCTCGTGAGCAGGGCGTCAAACCCGGCTCCTTCAATGAAGCGCGCCGAAAGGGCATCGTAGGCCCCGGCGGCCCAGACGGTCTTCTGGTTGAGAACACGGTCTCGAAAATCTTGGGTTGCTTTGGCGGGCATGGGATTGCCTTTCACGATGCTGCGACAGGACGCTTCAGGTAGGGAACGAGGCCTCCGGCATCGAGCATCTCGCGATCGGCGAACGAGAGCGGCTCAATGGGAAGGGACCGGCCTTTGGTGATGTTGCGGACTTCGCTCAATTCCCAATCGACCTCGATTTCGTCCCAGCGCTCGACGAGACCGAGGATTCCGGGGCAGCTTGCCTGAGGGAAGCCCATGCTGATTTCGCCACGCCAGTAGCCGGGCGAGAAGGATTCTGCGACGACCCCGGCGATGCCGAGATGCCGCATGGCGCGCATCGGCGGATAATGCGGATGGCCGTAGCCGAAATTGTGATTGCCAACGAGAATGTCGCCGGGCCGGACCTTGGAGCGGAAGTCTGGGTCGTACGATTGCATGGCCGCTTGAGCCAGCTCCTCGATGTCGGTGATCTTGATGTTCTTGACACCAACGATCTGATCGACGTCGAAATTGATCTCGTCGAAGATGAAGGCAACGCGTCCGTAAAGGTTCTTCAGAGCCATGTCGGTGACCCTCAGAGGTATTTGCGCGGATCGGCGATGGCGCCTTCAATGGCGGAGGCGGCAACCGTGGCGGCGTTGCAGAGATAGATCTCGGAATCGGGACTCCCCATCCGTCCGCGGACATTGAGCGTTCCCGTGGAGACCGCCCGCTGATTTGCGGTCATGGTGGCAATACGGCCGAAGCAATAGTCGCAGCTCGGTGAAGAGACGAAGGCGCCCGCTTCCACGAGAGTCGCGATGTACCCTTCGCGCGCGGCATTGGCCATGATCTCCTGGCTGGTGGGCACGACGTTCAGCTGGAAGCCTGGCTTCACTTGACGCCCCTTCAGCACTTCGGCGGCGATGCGCAGATCTTCCAGGCGCCCAGAGGCGCAGGAACCGAGATAGCCGGCATTGATCTCGAGCCCCAGGAACTCCGACAGATTGCGCGTATTGGCCGGGGTGGGCGGAATCACCACGAGCGGCTCGAGATCGTCCAGGTCGATATCGTGAATGGCGGAATATTCTGCGTCGTCGTCGCTGTAGACCGGATCGATCTTCTTCTTGGCGCGGGGCAGAGCATAGGCGAGGCGCTCGGCGTCGGGGTTCACGATGGCCGTAATGGCGCCCGTGAACATGGCAAGGCCGGTGATGGTCTGCAGTCCCTCCGTCGAGATCTGGCTCATGCCGGGGCCGCCGATTTCCAGAACCTGGAAGCGACAAGAGGCAGGTCCCAAGGTTCGCACGAGGTGATGGAACACGTCGCGCGCCATCACACCTTTGCGCAGCGTGCCGCGCAGGTTCACGCGCACCGTCTGCGGCACCTTGATGGAGATGCGCTCCCGCACGAATGCCTCGAGGAGGTTTCTCCGGATGCCCATCGCGAGAGTGCCGAACGTGCCGAGCTGGCTGACATGCCCGTCGAAGTGGACCACGAACGCGCCTGGAACGGCATACCCGACCTCGGCCGCGACCTGATGGCCAATGCCACGGCGCTCGTAGAGGGCGACGTTATTCTCGGCGCACCAGGTTCGCGTGCCGATGTGAAGTTCCTCTTCCTTCGGAGTCGTGGCCGGCACCATGTGATCGATAAAGATGGCATAGCGCTCCGGCTCGGCTACGCGCTCGATGCCGAAGTCTTCCTTCATCTGCCGGAAGTAGACGTCCGTGTAGCCGGGAAAGTCGTAGGCGATGACGAAGTCGGGCTTCGCCATGACCTCGTCGCCCGCTCGTACGTGCTCCTTGCCTGAAACCCTTGCCAGGATCTTCTCAGCGATGGTGTAACCCATTTCCATATTCCTTTGAATGCGACGCCGTCCAGGGGACGATCCGAAGTGAGCGAGCGCGGCTTACGACAGCGTGGCCCCCGCAGGTTCGAACCGGTATCCCATTCCCTCCCGCCGCACGTACCCTGCATGAGGCGGACCGAAATGCATCGGCAGCAGCAGCGCACCGCTGTCCGCGCAGTAGTCGAGTACTCTCCGCCGCGTGGCCCGAGCGGCGGCAGGCTCCTCGCAGAAGCAGCTGTTCAGCTCCGGATCGTAGATCTGGATCGGCTGATGCAGGACGTCCGCCGTGCAGATGAAGGCGCCTCCCGCCGACTCGTACTTCACGGCAAGCTGAGTGCTGGTGTGACCCGGGGCGGCCTCCACGGTGAGGCCGGGAAGAATGATATCTCCAGGCTCGACGAAATCGACGACTCCCGCCTCGGCCACCGGCAAGACGCTGTCCTCAATAACGGCCACGTTCTCGGGAAAGAGGCGCGGCCCATCACCCCGGGTCCAGTGGTCGAACTCCGCCCGCCCGAAGATGTAGCGCGCGTTGGGGAAGGTCGGAATCCAGCGCCCGTCCTCCGCCCGAGTGTTCCATCCGACATGGTCGACGTGAAGATGCGTGCAGATGACGAGATCCACGTCTTCCGGCCTCACTCCCTCTGCCGCGAGATTGTCGAGGAATGGAAGGTCGAGCATGTGGAAGCGCTTGAGCAGAGGCAAAGCGCGTGCCTTGCCGTTGCCCGAACAGGTATCGATGAGGATTGTCTTGCCCGCGAGCCTCACGAGCCAGCCATGAATGCTCGAAATCACCTTCCCGCTTTCGGCGTGGAAGAAATTCGGCTGCTTGAGTTGAGGGTGCTCGTCGAGGATGGCAGGGTCGAAGCCCGGAAATAGGAACGACGGGATAAAGCCCTGTTCCAGCACTTCCTCCACACGGGTGACGGTCGCGCCTCCAATCGCGAACGTGGTCAAGCCTTTCCTCCCAAGCTTGTATCGTGCCATCGACGGAGAGGTAGCACGTAGGGCGGCGCATGCCAAGAAATAAACTGCGTTTCACGGTATGAACTGGACGAGTGCGCCGATGTCATGATACGACAGTCATATCACGGTGTGAAATCATTGCGCGCCACGGCCGAAACATCCGTGCGAAAAGTGCCGTGACAGGGAGTGAGAGGAGGCAGCCTTGGACTCGCCGTGGAAGGAACGATTCGAGAAGCGTCGCGAGCTCCTGTTCGGCACGCGACTGGTCCCCTGTTACCGCGAGCGCCCACGGTCGTTGGATATTATGTTCCGCGATGCTGTTAACAGGGGACCAGTCGCGACGGCTGTCGTCGACGGCGAGCGCCGCTTCACCTACAGTGATCTCGACCAACAGGTCGATGCCCTGGCAGCCGGATTCGCCGAGCGAGGCCTGACAAAAGGCGATCGGGTCGCGCTGATCCTCGGCAACCGGTCGGAGTTCATCATCGCTCTCCTGGCCGTTGTTCGTATCGGCGCGGTCGCCGTTCCTATCGGCACCAGGGAGGCGGCACCCGGCATCGCTTTCGTCCTCAACAACTGCCGGGCCGAAGCGGTCGTGCACGATGCCGAGCTATCCGCCCTGCTTCCGCCGGCCGAGGGCGCACCGCACCTGCGCCTGCGCATCTGCGTCGGCGGAGATGTCGGCGGCTCGGAGAGCTTCGAGCGGCTGGCTCAGGACGGTGGAAAGCCGCCCCCCGTCTCCGTCCACGAAGAGGACGGGGCAGTGATCCTTTATACCTCCGGCACGACCGGCCTCCCTAAGGGAGCAGTGCTCTCGCACGTCAACATCGTCCATTCCTGCATCCACTTCCAGGAATGCTGGGAGTTCGAGGACGGGGAGCGCTCGATTCTTGCTGTGCCCGCCTCACACGTGACCGGCCTCGTCGCCATCATTGCCAGCATGATCCGCGTCGCCGGTTGCACGATCATGATGCGGAGCTTCGGCGTGCAGGACTTCATCGAACTTGCCAGCCGGGAAAGGATGACCACCACCGTTCTCGTGCCCGCGATGTACAATCTCATCCTCCTGCGCGGCGACCTCGCGTCGGCGGACCTCTCCGCATGGCGGATCGGCGGATTCGGGGGCGCGCCGATGCCCGAGGCGAGCATCCAGGCGATGGCTGAGCGGTTGCCGAACCTTCAGCTTCTCAACGCCTACGGCTCCACCGAATGCGCAACGATCATCAGTGTCGTGCCGCCAGGCTACACCAATCGCTGCCTCGATTCGGTCGGCGTGTGCGTTCCGTGCGGCGACCTCCGCATCGTCGATGACGAGGGCCGCGAGGTGCCGCCGGGAGAAACTGGAGAGGTGTGGATCCGCGGTCCCATGACTATTCGCGGATACTGGGAGCGCGATGAGGCGACCGCTGCCTCCTTCGTCGACGGCTACTGGCGCTCCGGCGACATCGGCTCCCTCGATGAGGAAGGGCTGTTGCGCCTCTTCGATCGCAAGAACGACGTCATCAATCGGGGCGGCTACAAGATCTACAGCGTCGAGGTGGAAAACGCCCTCGCGCGTCACCCGGACGTGATCGAGGCTGCAGTGGTCGGGCATCCCGACCCGGTTCTCGGCGAAAAGGTTCACGTTTTCGTCTCGCGGAAGTCTGAGGCGCTCGACGAAAGCGCCATCCGCAGCTTCTGCGGTGGCCTCTTGGCGGAGTACAAGGTGCCGGATCAGGTGACCTTCCTGCCGGAAGGACTTCCGCGCAACTCGAACGGGAAGATCCTGAAGCGCGTCCTACGCGACCGCATCAACGACTGACAGGGTCGAGGCCGGGCGCCGGCTCAGCGCCCTCAACCGCTGCAGGCCGGCGCCAAACTGCTCAGGGAGATCGCTCGTGCCCAATGAACTACCTGTGAAATTCTCGCTTGACGGCCGGGTTGCATTCGTGACCGGCGCCTCGAGCGGAATCGGCCGGCATCTGTCCCTCGCGCTTGCCCGGGCCGGCGCGTCCCTGGCCGTCGCGGCGCGGCGGGCCGAGCGCCTCGAGACGTTGCGCCAGGAAATAGAGGCGATCGGGGCGCGCGTGTGCTGCGTCGCCCTCGATGTGACGGACCGGGCGAGCGTCGAGGCGGGATTCGCAGCCGCCGAGGCGGCGCTCGGGACAGTCGACGTGCTGGTCAACAACGCAGGGGTCGCTGATCCGCAGAAGTTTCTCGACATGACGGAGGACGCATGGAGCTTGGTCGTCGACACGGATCTGACCGGCGTATGGCGCGTCGCGCAGGTTGCTGCGCGGCGCATGGCGGCGGGCTCCGGCGGCTCGATCATCAACGTCGCGTCCGCTCTCGGTTTGGCGCCTCAGAAGAACCAGGCCAATTATTGCGCGGCCAAGGCGGGCGTCATCCACCTGACGAAGGTCATGGCGCTCGAACTCGCAAATGCCGGGATCCGGGTGAACGCAATCGCACCCAGGTACTTCGAAACCGAGATCAACGCTGACTTCTTCGCTAGCCCTCAGGGCAGTTCCTACATCGACCGACTTGTCCCGCGCCGTGTAGGGCGCCTGGAGGAGCTTGATGGAGCGGTCCTCCTCCTTGCATCCGATGCCGGGCGGTTCATCACGGGCGCGGTACTGCCGGTCGATGGGGGCGCGCTGCTGAAAGGCTTCTGACGTTCGACCAACCTTAGCACAAACCAAGCCCAGGAGGCTCTGGCCGTGGATTTCACCTTCTCCGAGAAAACGCGCTCTCTCGCACAGAGGCTCACGGCCTTCATGGAGGCCCACGTCTACCCTGCGGAGGCGGAGTATCGCGAACATGTCGAGACTGCCGAGAACCGGTGGACCATTCCGCCCGTCATGGAGCGCCTCAAGGGGAAGGCGAGGAGCCAGGGGCTCTGGAACCTCTGGGCGCCGGGCGAGTACAACGAGCACAATCTGTCGAACCTCGAATATGCACCCCTGTGCGAAATCATGGGGCGCTCTCTGATTGGAGCAGAGGTCTTCAACTGCAGCGCTCCGGATACCGGCAACATGGAGGTGCTGATCTGCTATGGGACCGAGGCCCAGAAACGGCAATGGCTCGATCCGCTGCTGAGAGGCGAGATCCGGTCCGCTTTCTGCATGACTGAGCCGGATGTTGCGTCGTCCGACGCAACCAACATTCAGTGCTCCATTGATTCAGATGGCGACGACTACGTCATCAACGGACGCAAGTGGTGGGCGAGCGGGGCGCTCGATCCTCGATGCAGGATCTTCATCGTCATGGGCAAGACGAATCCCCAAGCGAGCCGGCACGAGCAGCAGTCGATGGTGCTCGTGCCCACTGACACTCCCGGCGTACACATTGTTCGTCCCATGAGGGTCTACGGCGAGGACGACGCGCCGCACGGACACGCCGAGATCCTTTTCGAGAACGTGCGCGTTCCAAAGGCGAACATGCTCCTGGGCGAAGGACGCGGGTTCGAGATCGCTCAAGGGCGCCTTGGCCCCGGCCGTATCCATCACTGCATGAGGTTGATCGGGTGCGCACAACGCGCGCTCGAAATGACGTGTCAGCGGGCTGCCACCCGCGTCGCGTTCGGCCGCACGCTCGCCGAACAGGGCGCGGTGCGCGAGGACATCGCGCGTTCGGCGTGTGAGATCGAACAGGCGCGCCTGCTCACCCTTGCCGCTGCGGACAAGATGGATCGCGAGGGTAACAAGGCGGCCCGCGATATGATCGCGATGATCAAGATCGTGGCGCCGACGATGGCGCAGGATGTGATCGATCGCGCGGTGCAGCTGCACGGCGCGATGGGGATCAGTCAGGACACCGTGCTCGCGGATGCATGGAAGTACGCACGGATCTGCCGACTGGCCGACGGGCCCGATGCCGTCCACCGCGTCAGTCTGGGCAAGCAGCTAATCCAGCGATACGGAAACGTGCGGCAACACTGATGTCATCAAGCGGGCTCATCGATCTCGACCGACTCGTACCGTACCTGCGTGCCAATCTGCCTGGCTTCCAAGGGCCCGCGACCGTCCGCAGGTTTTCAGGCGGGCAATCGAATCCGACATTTCTCGTGGAGACACAGTCGGACAGATACGTTGTGAGGCGCAAGCCACCCGGGGTTCTCCTAAAGTCCGCCCATGCAGTGGAACGTGAGTACCGCGTAATGTCGGCGCTGAGCGGCACTCCGGTTCCAGTGCCTCGCGTTCATCTCTTGTGCGAGGACGAATTGATTCTCGGCACGAGCTTTTTCGTGATGGACTTCCTCGATGGCCGGATCTTCTAGGACCCCGCACTGCCAGAAATCCCCGTCGCTGAGCGGGCGGCGTACTATCGCGAGATGGCGCACATCCTCGCCGAACTCTCGCGGCTTGATCCTGTGACGGTCGGGCTGGATGATTTCGGTCGGCCGGGCAATTACGTCGAGCGTCAGGTTTCGCGTTGGATCACTCAGTATAGGGCATCAGAGACGGAAACCGTCGAGGCGATGGAAGAGCTCATCCAGGTTCTGGCGCGCCGGCGCCCGTCGGGCGGGGGCGTGGCGCTGGTGCACGGAGATTTTCGCATCGACAACCTCATCTTCGATGCGGTTCACCCGAAAGTCATCGGAATTCTTGATTGGGAATTGTCGACGCTCGGAGCGCCGCTCGCCGATCTGTCCTACTTCTGCACAATGCTGCGCCTACCGCGCAGCGGCCATGTCATGGGGCTTGGATTGGAGAACCGGACTGCGCTCGGCATTCCGACCGAAGAGGCGCTTCTTACGGAGTTCCAGACCTATGGTGGCCCTTTACTGGGTGACGACTTCCACCTCTGGCTTGCCTTCCACGCTTTCCGATTCGCGGCCATCGGCAGGGGGTGAAGAAGCGTTACTTAGAGGGCAATGCATCGAGTGCCGACGCCGCGAGAGCAGCCACCATGGTGGAGATTGCAGCCGAGCTTGGCCGTGACCTGTGCCGTAGTGATCGCCTATCCGCCAGTCGCTCCTCGGAAGACCGCACGAGGGAATGAGTTCGGGATGGGCACCCACATTCAGCTGACCGAGACGACGAATGAGCTAGCGCGCGCCGGTTTCGGAGATGGCGCTCAGGAGCCCGGCCCTCTTACGGCAATCCTCTTCACGTGCCTGCACGATCTCCGTGCTGCTCCGCCCGAAAGCACCTGAACAAGCGCTCGACCTCTCCCTCACGCTGATGCGATGCCTCCGCGGAGCTGACGGACTTCAGTGCCGACCAAGCTGGTCATGCGGACAAGGTCGACTCTTAAACACTCGACTACTAGAGGGCAGTTGAAGAAGTCCCTCGCTGTTCGAATTCCGGCGTCGACATCACCTTGCGTTCCGACGCTGCTCGGGTTCCAAACCAAATCACGCGATGTTGCCCGAACATCACTGAACTCAAACCCGCCAGGGCAGCACCCCAGTCGGTAACAGGCGCGCGAAGCGATCGAGGAGGATCATCACGGCGGAGATGACCATGATTGCCACGATGCCGATCGCGGCGGCCTCGCTCGCGAGCCCGGCCTCCTCGAGGCTGAACAGGGCAACGCCGATTGTTTCCGTGCCGGACGTCCAGAGCAGTGCCGAAACGGTGAGTTCGTTGAACGCCGTGAGGAAGACCAGAAGAGCGCCCGCCGCTGCAGATGGGAGGATCGCAGGCCCGACGATCCGCACGAGCCTTTGCCAGAATCCGGCGCCGCAGATGCGCGCCGCTTCCTCGAACTCCGGCGGCAACTGTCTTGCCGCCGCAGACGGAGCCTTCAGGGCCATCGGGAGGAAGCGTGCGAGATAGGCAAAGAGGATGATCAGCGGGGTCGCATAGAGGCTCACCCCGATCAACGGCAGCGGGCGTAGGAACAGCAGGATGCAGGCGATCGCCAGCACCACGCCGGGTAGTGCATAGGGGATTTCGAGAACGGTTTCGACGATGCGTCCGGCACGGCCGAGCCCTTCCAGCCCCCGCGCCAGCGGCAGCGCCAGGATGGCGAGAAGGAGCGCCGCCACTGCGGAGAACAGGAAGGAGTTCCGGAAGGCCCGGACCGTGACGTCCTGGCGCAGCAGGACTTCGGCGAAGTTCCGTGCCGTCAGCGTCTCGAGATTGAGCGGGGCGCCATAGGTCGGCACGAGGGCGGCCGTCAGGAGCGAGAGCACCGGCAGGATCAGGACGATCGCGATGATCGCGTACAGTCCGAGGCCGATGGGCCAGCGCCATCGGCCGAGCGCCCACAATCCGGAAACGCTGCGCCCGCGCGCGAGACGGCTGGGTTTCGTCCGCAGGGCCAGTTGCGCGACCATCAGACCGAGGGCAGCGATCGCAGCCACCAGGACCGACAGCGCGGCGACATCTCCGATGACGGAGGGGCCGAGGCTCGACAGGCGACGATAGATGAGCGTCGGCAGGGTCAGGTAATTCACCGGCATCCCGAGCAGCGCGGGAATCCCGAAATTTCCAACCGCCGCCACGAAGGCGAGGGCGGTCGCGGCGACGAGATGGGGCCTCATCAGAGGCAGCACGATACGGGCGAGGATCTGCCTCGGCTTCGCCCCCGCGGCCTGCGCGGCTTCGAGAAGATCGCGCGGAATCGTCCGCAGCCCTGCCTGCAGGGTGATGAACACGAGCGGCGCGTGATGCAGCCCGAGCACGACGATGATTCCCTCGCGCCCCACGAAAAGGTTCGGCGAACCCGGAGGCGGAGCCAGGCCGAGACTGTTCAGGAGCGGCGAGGACGGCCCGGACAGGGATTGGAAGGCAAGGGCGGTGACCTGCGGGGCGACCATCGTCGACAGCACGAAGAGAAGCGCCATCAACCGTCGCGCCGGCGGATCGAACAGGACGGTCAGGATCGCAACCGCGCCGCCGAGAGCGGTCGCGATGGCGGTCGATGCGAGGCTCGTTTCGAGGCTGTGGAGGGTTGCCCGCCAGGCGCTGCGGCTCGCGATTTCCGCGAAAGCGGGTCCGGGATCAAAGGAGCCTCCCGCCAGGAACGCTGCCGCGACGAGGCGTGCGAAGGGCAGCGCCGAGAAGAGAACGACGCTGAACAGAACGAGGACGAGGATGGTGAAGCCGTCCCCGCCCGCGAAGGCGACTGCTCGCGAACGCACCCTCACCGGGTGAAGATGTCCTCGAAGCGCTTCTTGTTCGAGGCTTCTTCCGCCAGCGCTTTGCCGGCGTCAAACGCCATGATCTTGATGTCTCCGCGCGGCGGATAGCCCGCCGGGAGAGCGACGTCCGGATGCGCCGGCACGTAGCCCTGCTTCGCGGCGAGTTCTTGACCGTCCTTCGAGAGCAGGAAGTCGACCAGAGCCTTGGCGGCTTCGGGATTGCCGGTGCTCTTGAGAATCGCGACGGGCTCGGTCACTGCGGATACCCCTTCCTTCGGGAAGACGAACTCGACCGGCGCGCCCTTCGCCTTCTCGCGTATCGGCATGAAGTCGACGATCATTCCGTAGAGCTTCTCTCCTCCGGCCACCTTCTTGAGGATGTCGCCGTTGCCGCCCGCCGCGAGGGCGCCGTTCGCCTCGAGAGCCTCGTAAAACTTCCAGCCCTCGGGCAGGTTGCTCGTGAGGGTCACCGTGTGGATCAGCGCCGCTCCGGAGGTGAGTGGGCTCGGCATCGTGACCTGGCCCTTCGCCTCCGGCTTCGCGAGATCAGCCCAGGAGGAAGGCTTCATGGGCGCCTTCGTATTGTAGACGATCCCCGTCGTGATCAGCTTGGTGGCGAACCAGTGTTTCTGGGGATCGTGCAGGCCTGCCGGGTAGGCCGAGATGTCGGCCTCGTCGTGGGCGAGGAGCAGGCCTTCCCCTCTGAGGCTCTCCATCGTGACGCTGTCGGCGATCAGGAGTACGTCGGCCTGCGGCTGGCCGGCCTGGATCTCGGCGCGAAGCTTCGCGAGGATGCGCGGCGTCCCGTCCCGCACGAAGGAGATCTCGATGTCCGGGTATTTCACCTTGAAGGCGTCGATCGTCTGCTGGGCATCGGTGTTCGGCTGGCTCGTATAGAGAACGAGCTTGCCGGAGGGGGCTCCCTGGGCCAGCGCGGCCGGCGCGATCAGGGCAGCCGCAGCGAGCGCGGCGAGCAGGCGTCTCATGGGATGTCTCCTGAGATACGGCGGCGGCTGGCGCCGTCCTGTAGCGGGCGCGCTTAATGCATGTAGGTACGACACCGCAATGACAGAAGACATCCGCGTCAGCGAGTCCTGACGGGACGGTTCGCGGGCAGCACTCAGGCGGAAGCCGTCCCCGTGATGAACCTCGTGGTTTCGCTCACGCTCGCCACCATCTATGGAAAGCAGGATGCTCCGGCAGGACGGAGCGCACGTGAACGGAAAGACCGACGATGCCCTCGAAGCTCGAACAACTCCGCGCCACGACCGTGGTGGTGGCCGATACCGGCGACATCGAAGCGGTGCGCCGGCTGAAGCCGCAGGATTGCACCACCAACCCGACGCTGCTCCTCAAGGGCATCGAGACCCCCGCGGCGGGCCCGATCCTCGAGGAAGCGCTGAGCTGGGGAAAGCGGCAGGGCGGCTCCCGCGAGGGCGTCGTGGCGGCGATCTGCGACCGGCTCGCCGTCGCCTTCGGGGCGGAACTCGCAGGGATCGTGCCGGGCCGCGTCTCGACCGAGGTCGATGCGGATCTCTCCTTTGACATCGCCGGCAGCGTCGCCAAGGCTCGCGCAATCATCGCGGCCTACGAAGCGCACGGAATCCCGCGCGAGCGCATCCTCATCAAGGTCGCGGCCACCTGGGAGGGTATCCGGGCGGCCGAGATCCTGCAGCGCGAGGGGATCGACTGCAATCTGACCCTGCTCTTCTCCCTCCCGCAGGCTGCGGCCTGCGCGGATGCGAAGGTCTTCCTGATCTCGCCCTTCGTCGGGCGCATCTTCGATTGGTACGTGAAGGCCGGCGGCGGGCCATATACGGGCGAGACCGATCCGGGCGTGCAGTCGGTCCGGCAGATCTACGCCTATTACAAGAGCCACGGGATCGGCACCGTCGTGATGGGCGCCTCGTTCCGCAACGTGGGACAGATTGAGGCTCTGGCCGGCTGCGACCGCCTGACGATCTCGCCTGCGCTCCTCGACGAGCTTGCCGCCTCCGACGGCGACCTCCCGCGCCGACTCTCGCCTGAAAATGTCGAGAACGCTCCCGCTCGCCTGCATCTCGACGAGAAGGGCTTCCGCTTCGCCCTCAACGAGGATGCGATGGCGGCCGAGAAGCTGTCCGAGGGAATCCGGCTCTTCGAGAAGGATCTTCGTGCCCTGCGGGACCTCGTGGCGCGCGGGCTCGAGGAAGCGAAGGCCGCCTGAGCGGCCTCGTATGTCAACTCCTACGAAAGCCTCTGAGCGCCAGAGAGCGCCATGCTTCCTGACATCGAAAAGTGAGGTTATTCGGCACCGTTGAATCAAGGCTGGGAGCGTGCTGTAGGATGGCTGGTCCGGGCGCTAATGAGTGCTGAGGGTGTGGTCCTTCCGGAAAGGCCGAAGGCACATAGCCGGCAGGGTGCTCGGGATTCTCAGCCGGGCTCCCGGATGCTCTCGTCGAGGCCCCGCAGGATCGGGTAAAGGAAATAGGAGATCACCGTGCGCCGACCGACCTTGATCTCGGCTTGCACGGTCATGCCAGGAATAAGGTGCATGGTCTCGGGCACGTCTCTGAGTGTCGTATCAGTAAGACTGATGCGCGCCCGGTGAATCAGTGCCGGAGCTTTGCCGGGTTCCTTCGATCCTTCTGTCGAGAAGGCGTCCTGGCTCACTGTGCGTACTTCGCCCCGGGCGGCTCCGTGCTTCTGGAACGGAAAGGCCTCGAGCTTGATCCGCACGGGCTGCTTTGGGGTAACGTGACCTACATCACGCGCGTCGATCGCAACCTCTGCCTCCAGAGGCGCATCGGCGGGCACGAGTGTGAAGATCGGCTCGGCCTCTCGTACCACTGACCCGACCGAGCGGTGGGCCGTGTCGAGCACGATCGCGTCTGCCGGTGCGGTGATTGCCACCATCCGCCGACGCAGTTCCGCCTTCTTGAGCTGCTCTGCCGCCTCGTCCCTCTGATTGCGCGTCTCCACAAGCTGTTCGAGAGCTGTACGGCGAAAATCATCAATGAAGGCCTGACGCTCAGCTCGGGCCTTCTCGAGGCCTTGTGCCAATTCCGACAGGCTGCCCTTAAGGCGGGCAAGGGAGGCCTCCGTTTCGAGCCGCATGTCCCGGGATTGGAGAAGGTTCAATCGTGAGCCATTGCTACTGGCAAACAGGGTCTCCCGCATGGTTTCGATCTCGCCGAGGGTCGAGAGGCGCTGCGTGAGCACCGTGATCTCGCTGCGGGTCGTCATAATATTCGCCGCTAGCCGAGCGGTCTGCGCATCGAGATTGCGCACCTGTGAGGTGAGGTAGGCTTGGCGCTGAGCATAGAGACGAGCTTGGAGAATCTCCTCAGGGGGAGCTTCCGCACCGGCTGTAAAGTCGAGATCTGCCAACTCGGCTTCGAGCCGCCGTGCTTGGGCATCCAGCGCTGCGTGGTGCGTGCGCAGCTGCTCCAAGTCGGCCTGTGTGAAAGTGGGATCAAGTGTGGCGAGCACCTGACCAGCCTTCACGGTATCACCCACTTGCACGTCGATGGAGCGCATAACGGAGGTCTCGAGCGGCTGCACGACAAGATTTGGTTGAGTGGTGACGAGCCGACCCGGGGCGACCGCGATCTCATCCACCTCTGAGAGGCATGCCCAAGCGATCGCGGTCACAATGAGAAATGCAACGATATAGAGTGTGATGCAGGCGATACGTGGCGGTGCACGCTCCTCGATCTCGGTAGCATCGGACTGGAACTCGACCACCTCGGGCGCGGTCGACACAAGTCTGAGATGAGGATGGGTTCTGGATGGGGCGCTCATGCGACCTGCCTCGTCTGCTGCGCCCATAGGCGCCGGTAGGCGGCGCAGCCGGACAGCAGCTGGTCATGCCGACCCATCGCAGCGATTCGGCCCCGGTCGATCACCAGGATGGCATTAGCGTCCACTAGTGTGGAGAGCCGGTGTGAGACAATCACGACCGTGCGCCCGGCTGCGATGCGGCGCAGATTCTGCCGGACCAGAGCCTCGCTTTCCGGATCTAAGGCGCTTGTTGCCTCGTCGAGAATGAGGAGCCGCGGATCAGTAACGAGCGCCCGCGCAATGGCAAGGCGTTGGCGTTGTCCACCGGACAGATTGCCGGCGTTCTCCTCGAGCGGGGTGTCGAAACCTCGTGGCAGTCGCTCGATGAACTCCTCTGCACCTGCGAGTCGGGCCGCGAATGCAATCTCTTCGAAGGTGGCGTCTGGCTTGGCGGCTGCGATGTTTTCCCGGATGGTGCCGCGGAATAGAAAGCTGTCCTGAAGCACCACGCCGGTGTTTCGCCGCAGATGCACGAGGTCGAGCTCGCGGATGTCGAAGCCGTCGAAGCGGATCTGACCCTCGTGTGTCGCATAGAGCCCTTGGAGGAGCCGCGTCAGCGTTGTCTTGCCGGAGCCGCTGCGCCCCACGATGCCCAGAATGCTGCTTGGTGCGACCGAGAAGGAGACCTCTTCAAGGGCGGATGGCCGATCGGGAGCGTACCGGAAAGTGACGCTCTCGAATTCGATGCGGCCCTCGAGCTGCGGCTTCAGGCCGTTGGTACGTCCGGCCCGCTCCTCGGCACGATTCATCACCTCGCCCAGCATTCGCACCGAGAGCGCGATATCCTGATATTCGTGCACCATAGTGACGAGTTGCACGAGAGGGCCCGAGACTCGGCCGGCGAGCATGTTGAAGGCCACGAGAGCACCGACCGTCAGCGTTCCGTCGAAGACTGCCATCGTGCCGAAGCCCACGATGGCCACGACCATCAGCTTCTCGACGAGACCTGTGGCTGCCTGCGCCACGGTCGAGATCGTCTCGACACGGAACCGTGTCGAGACCGCCGAGGCGGAGCGATCGTCCCAGACACGCCGCTGCATGGGCTCCATAGCGAGCGACTTGATGGTGTGCATCCCGTGCACGGTTTCGACGAGCAGCGCCTGGCGCTCCCCTTCGGCTTCGTAGAGGTGCTGGAGGCGCCGACGGAAAGGACCCACGAGAAGTGCGATCACCAACCCGACGACTGCCGTGAAGGCGACAACGATCAAGGTGAGTTCAACACTGTAAAGGACCAGGACGGGGACGAAGACCAGCAGTGACAGCGCATCGAGCACCGTCAGGAAGAGACGCCCGGTGAGAAATTCCCGAATACGCGCCGCTTGCTGCATGTGCTTCACCAGCACACCAGCCGGCATGCTCTCGAAGAATGCAATCGGCAAGCCCAGGAGATGCGCGAAAGTCCGCGTCGCGACCCGGATGTCGATGCGGTTCGTGGCGTAGAGAAGAAGGTAGCGGCGCAGGAACGTAAATATGCTGTCGAACAGGAGCGCGATCACGATCCCGATCGCCAGCACCTGCAGCGTGGCGTAGCTCCCGTGGAGCAGTACCTTGTCGATGATAAGCTGAAAGAAGATCGGAGTCGCGAGGCCGAGTCCATACAGGAACAGCGCGGCCACGATCACGTCCCGGAAGAGGCGCCTCTGGCGGATGAGCTCCGGGACGAACCACAGGAGGCCGAAGGGGCGCTCCGGATCCGTGACCCCATAGCTGCGCTTGACAAGCGCGACCTCGCCGGTCCAGCGCTCACAGAACAGGTCTTGCGGCACGAGGATCGTGTCGGTCTCGCCCGCAAGCGGGTCGTAGAGCCGGATGTGGTCCTGGTTCTCTCCCTCGATCGCCAACACCGCTACCCAGTTCCCGTTCGAGAGCCGGGCAATAGCCGGGTAGGCTTCGCCGAGACGTCCGAGGCCGCTCCAGTCGGAGGTGATCCTGCGGGCTTTCAAGCCGACCTGGCGGGCCATGCGCAAGAGGAGCGAGACGGGGACCGCCTCGTCACCGAGCGCATGGTCATGGACGAGGCGCTCGACAGAGAGGTCCAAACGATGGCGACGGGCGGCAAAAACGAGGCATGCCGCCGCCGTATGGGAATGCTGGCTCATCGAGCCTCAATCTCGTGCAGGGGCAATGGATGGAGCACAGCCATCTCAGGAGAAGTTTGGGGAGCCCTTCGGGCGTAGCGGCGTCGACGTGTGGGCCTGCATGGGCTTCTGGTCCTCGGCGCCGGGTGAGCGCCGTACCGCACCCGATTCCACGAGACTGGCCAGCACTTTTTGCATGAGATCGACGCTGCCCGCGAAGGCCTCGATCGACATGACGATGCGTTGCCGGAACACTGCCCTGGGATTGCCCATCTCGTCCCGCTCGGTGGGCGAGAGGCTCACGAGATCGACGCGGACGATCGGTCCGGTGACATGGATTTCACCGATACCATCGGCATAAATTTCCTGATCCATAGATGAAACTTCCTTCAGGCAGCCAATTGCCGGAAGTTGACGTCAACCCAATAGTTGGAGGCATTGTAGGTGCTGGTCGGGAAGGTTCCGGACTGGCCATAGGCGTAGACACCGGCATTGACGGGGGCGGTCAGCGGACCGCTCGTGTACGGCGCCGTAAAGTAGTTCAGGTCGGCCGAGTAGCTCCCATTCGTGCTGTAGGAGGCCACATAGGTTGTCCCGGCGGTGATCTTCACCGGGGTCGTAAAGGTCAGAGTCTGCCAACCGCTGGCGGTTTCATTCGTGAAGGTGCCTTGCGCGAGGCGCGTGCCCGTGCTCGACCACAGGCTCCCGATATGGGTGCCGGTGTTCTGAGGTCCTTTGTAGAACTCGATGCCGGTGATCTCGCCTGCCGCAGAGGACGAGAACCGCACCCCGAGTTCCAGCGCACTGCGCTCGGGATCGGTGATGATCGTGGGCGTGGCATTAGGAGAAAACAGACCTGCGGTCGTTGTGGTGCCGGGATCTGTGACGTTGACAGACACGGTTGCGGTGGATGTGCCGCCTCGCCCGTCACTGATCGAGTACTGGAAGCCTGCCGAGCCTACGTAGTTCATAGCGGGTGTGAAGGTGACGGCCTGCTGGTTGAGAGAGACCATTCCATTCGATGGATTGGATACACCCGTGATCGTGAGGGGGTCATTGTCCGGATCGGAGTCGTTGCGGGTGAGATCCGATCCTTGAATGGTGACGGCGGTGTTCTTGGTGGTTGTAGCGCTGTCGTTTACTGCCGTCGGGGGGCTGTTCGCCGTCGACGTGGATTGTCGAAAGATCGTGTCAACCCAGTAGTTGGAGGCATTGTAGGTGCTGGTCGGGAAGGTTCCGGACTGGCCATAGGCGTAGACACCGGCATTGACGGGGGCGGTCAGCGGACCGCTCGTGTGCGGTGCCGTGAAGTAGTTCGAATCGGCCGAGTAGCCCCCGTTCGTGCTGTAGGAGGCAACGTAGGTCGTCCCGGCCGTGATCTTCACCGGGGCAGCGAAAGTGACAGCCTGCCAGCCGCTGGCGGTCTCGTTCGTGAAGGTCGCCTGTGCGAGGCGCGTGCCCGTGCTCGACCACAGGCTCCCGATATGGGTGCCTGTGTTCTGCGGCCCCTTGTAGAACTTGACACCGATGATTTCGCCTGCCGCAGAGGACGAGAACCGCACCCCGAGTTCCAGCGCATTGCGCTCGGGATCGGTGATCACCGCGGGCGTATCAGTAGAAGAAAACAGACTTGCAGTCGTGGGATTGGAGACCGTGACCTGCACGCCTGCGCCGGGCGTCTCCATGTTGACGGAGTCGTCCACTGCCCGGGACCGGATCGTGTAGGTCCCGCCCGCTGTCGGAGTCCAACTGTAGCTCCAGCTAGATCGGCCGGCAGCCCTTCGCCATGTGGTTCCGCCATCGGTCGAGACCTCCACGCCGCCGACCACGCCGCCGACGTCTGTTGCCGTACCCGTGATGGTGACGGACTGGCCACCTGTCAGGGTCGAGCCATTGCTGGGTGTCACAATCGTCGAGGCGGGTTTGGTCGTGTCCGTGGACGGGATTGGCCGCACCAAGCCGGCCTGAAGAGTGTCCGTGAGGACTCCCATATCGGCCAAAAGGTTGGCAGTGGACTGTTGCACGCGGACGTCGGGGACCGCTGCCGCGACGCTGCCGCCATGGGCCATGTCGTAATCGTGTGTCCCGTCCAGACCCCAGGCCCAGCGGGGCGTCCCGGCTCCGAAGACGAGGGCGCCGCTGTCGTCCCGGTACAGGCTCAGGTTGTGCGTGGCAGCCCGAGATCCATAGGTACTGCCATAGTCCAGCAGATACGAGGTCGATGGGTCGGATGTGGAGGATAGGTTTATGAGCCCCGGTGGACGGAAGCCGTTATCCAGGTCCTCATCCCACTCGTAGCTGAGCAGTTCCCCAGACAATGTGGCGGTCTGGCTCGGCGACATTCCTGCAATGCTGGTGTTCCGCCAGAAGCGGAGATTGCCATAGCTTCCCGGTACCTGGATCGTTTCCTGAGACCCGTTATTGACAGTGAAGATGGTCCCGGTGAGCTGGTTTTCGGGGCGGCCGCCGTCGCTGGGCGGGCTGAAGCGCGGGTCGCGCCAGGTACCGGTCCAGGCCGGGTTCGGGTCGATCTTGGCGTTGGCGTGTGTCTCCTTGTACGAGACCAGCGTGCGATAGGGGGTGTTCGAGCCGTCAATCGAGTTCTCCCAGCGCGTCTTCCAGAACACCTCATTGCCGCTGAAGAAGGCGAGGTTGACGCCGGCATCGCGGGCGGCCTCGACATTGGCGCGCTGCTGGCCCGACCAGTATTCGTCATGCCCGACCGAGAGGAAGGCCTTGTGCTCGCGGAGCTCGGCCCCGAGCCGGTCGGTGTCGATGCCCGACAGATAGCTGACACCGTAGCCGTTCTGCTCCAGCCAGCGGATCATCGGATACTCGGAGTCGAACAGAAAATCCCGAGGTCCTCCCTGACCGGTGGGATCACCCCGGGTGATAAAAGGACGGTTATAGCTGACCTTGTAGGCCCGGCCGGCGGGGCTGCCTGTGTAGAGGCTGTTGCCGCCCCAGCTGTTGTAAGCCTGCCAAGTAGTGTCGGAAGTCTGGAATATGATGTCGCTCTGACTGTTGTCATCGCGCACGATGAAGGGGATAAGGCTTGCCCCGGAGACGCCGTCCTGGCGTACGAGCTTGGCGATGTAGACGCCTGACACCGCGGTCGTGGGCACGGTCCAAGAAGCCGAGACACTCCAGTTGCCCGCGTCCACCAAGCCCGTCGCACTATCCGTTCGGGGATTCGGCTGAGCCTGAGCGCTGCTGAGAGTCCTTTGGATCGTGGATACCTTACGAGCGCCCAAGCCCCCGTAGTAGCCGAGCCGGTAAATATCGATCCGGTAATTGGTCGAGTTCGTCTTGATCTTGAAGTCGACTTTGCCGCCGACATTCACGCTCATGTTGGTGGCAAAGCCCTGGATGTTCGTGCTCCCGGCGCCGGGTACGTCCCACTCGCTCTTCGGGCTACCGGGAAGTTGGTTCTCTTGGACGATCCGATCTGAGTACGTACCCATGGTCGCCTCCAGTATGGCGATCATGTCAGTTGCTCTCGCCCCCGATAATTCCCCGATCGGCGATCCTGGGTTACGTCTTTTGGGGATTTGCAGGGCGCCCAAGGAGCGCCACTCCAACGGACTAAGCTTTGCTGGATCAAGGGGAATCAAGTCGTTCAGGGCGCTGGAACATGGCCAGCTGATAGCTGTACCGGCCTCTCCCATTCCACTTATCAGAGGATGAATTGTACCTACGGCTGAATTGACCCTCCGGTGCCCAACATGAATCGTTAGCGATTTAGCGCCGGGTGCATGCTGCGTCAGATGCGGCTTCCGGTAATCACGATTTTGAGGCCTCGTATGGGGGCCTCTAAGGGCGCCACAATTGCGAAGCCCAGTCATGACGGCTTCTATTCAGCAGATGCGGACTACTTCCAAACGAGCGGTGTGGGGAACGGTCCGATCAGAGCCCTGTCGAGCCAGGAGGCAGGTGGGAACGGTGTATATGCCTATGGCACTACGAGTTGGTTCCCAGGCTCCTCATACCGGTCTTCCAACTACCGGGTGGATGTGGTGTTTGCCGACACCCTGACGACCTAAACAGGGGTGCCGCCCGTAAAGGATTCGGCGACGACCTGAGTTCAGCCGGAGGCAAGTTTCTGAAAGCGACAGCAAACGAGGCGATGCTCTGGATCAGGACCCGCCAAAGCTGGTTTTCGCTCTTGGCCATTGGGCAATCCTTGGCCGTCGGCGTTGCCAGGGCTGCGCCAGCCTCATTGTGCTGCCACCGAGGTGAACGGTATCAGCTGCCCGCCAATGCCTTTTCGCGGATCGCCGTGAGCGTCGTCGTCGGGGTGATCGCCTCGGAGTCGATCAGGCAATGCAGGACCGCCGGTTTGCCGGATTGCAGCGCCCGCTCGAGGGCCGGCGCGAAGTCCTCCGTGCACTCGACGCGCTCGCCATGTCCTCCGAAGGCGCGCGCATAGGCGGCGAAGTCGGGATTTTTCAGGTTCGTGGCCGAGATCCGGCCCGGATAGTGCCGCTCCTGGTGCATGCGGATCGTGCCGTACATGCCGTTGTCGACGACGATGATCAGGACCGGCAGGTCGTATTGTACGGCCGTTGCCAATTCCTGCCCGTTCATCAGGAAGTCGCCGTCGCCTGCCATGCAGAGGACGGTCGCTGACGGACGCAGGCGCTTGGCCCCCACGGCGGCGGGCACGCCGTAGCCCATAGATCCCGAGGTCGGCGCGAGCTGGGTGCCATAGGCCCGGAAGGGCCAGAACCGGTGGATCCAGGTCGCAAAGTTCCCGGCGCCGTTGCAGACGATCGTGTCGGCGGGCAGCACGGCGCGCAGATGCGCCATCACCTCGGCCATCTGCACGGAGCCCGGATTCCGGATCGGGCCCGGATCGCTCCAGGCGACGTACTGCGCATGCGCGGCCTCGCTCTCTCCCTGCCAGCCGATTGTGCCGGGCGGCTGCACGCCTTCGAGCGCCGTGGAGAAAGCGGTCGGAGAGGCGTTGATCGCGAGATGCGGGCGGTAGACCCGGCCGAGCTCGTCCGGATCCGGGTAAACATGGACGAGCGTCTGGCGCGGCGCGGGGATGCCGAGGAGCGTATAGCTCTGGCTCGGGATCTCCGAGAGCCGGCCGCCGACGAGCAGCACGAGATCCGAGGACTTGAGGCGCTCCAGGAGCTTCGGATTGATGCCGAGCCCGAGATCTCCGGCATAACAGGGATGATCTGCGGGAAAGAGCATCTGCCGCCGGAAGCTGCAGACGACCGGGAGAGCAAAGCGCTCGGCAAAGCGCGCGAAGCGCTCCGCAGCGGCAGCAGACCAGCGTGAGCCTCCGAGGATGGTGATTGGTGCTTTCGCGGCCCAAAGGAGCTTTTGCAGCTCCGCCATCTGGCCGAGCGAGGGATGCGTCTCGATGGGCTCGAAAGGAGGCGCATCAGGGACAGCCGCCTCATCGGTGAGCGTATCCTCCGGCAGGGCGATCACGACCGGCCCGGGCCGTCCGCTCGTCGCGACGTGAAAGGCGCGCGACACGAGTTCCGGAATGCGTGCGGGGTCGTCGATCTCCGTCACCCATTTCGCGATGCTTCCGAATACTGCGCGATAGTCGAGTTCCTGGAAGGCCTCCCGCTCGCGCATGCCGCGCTCGACCTGCCCGACGAACAGGATCATCGGAGTCGAATCCTGCCGGGCGATATGCAGGCCCGGCGAGGCGTTGGTCGCGCCGGGGCCGCGCGTCACGAAGCAGATGCCGGGCCGCCCTGTCAGCTTGCCGGCCGCCTCGGCCATCATGGCCGCGCCGCCCTCCTGCCGGCAGACGGTCACTGCGATCGAGGCATCGTGGAGCGCGTCGAGGACGGCGAGATAGCTTTCGCCGGGGACGCAGAAGATGTTGTCGACGCCATGGGCGAGAAGCTGGTCCACGAGGATCCGGCCGCCGTTTCGCGATTGGGTCGTCATCGTAGTCGCAAGGCTCCTTTACCCGTCTGCTGGGGGACTCGCGGTTCCGGGTTCGAAGCCTTTCATCGCCCGGCCTGCGCGGAATGTCACGAGGCTATGGAATGCCTGACCCGCCCCAGGCAGGATCGCTCAGGACCTCCGCGTCGTGCTGCCCGAGCTGCGGCGGCGGCCGGTCGGACACGAGAGGCTGCCCGTCCAGCATGAAGGGCGAGCGGACCGAGGGAACTGCGCCGCCGCGCACATGGGGCGCGGGGAGATCGACGCGCATGCCGCGGGCGACGACCTGCGGGTCGGCGAAGACATCCGCGACATCGTTGATGGGACCGCCCGGCACGCCCTCGCGCTCGAGCGCGGCGAGCAGATCCTCGCGAGTCGTCTCCCGGGTGCGCGCCGTCAGGAGCGCGATCAACTCCTCCCGGTGGCGGATCCGTTCGCGGTTCGAGCCGAAGCGCGGATCCGTCGCGAGTTCCGCGACCCCGAGGATGCGCACGAAGCGTGCAAATTGCGCGTCATTCCCGACCGCGACGATCACGTGTCCATCCGAGACCGGGAACACCTGATAGGGCACGAGATTCGGATGCGCGTTGCCCATCCGGTGCGGGACCTTGCCGGACACGAGATAGTTCATCGCCTGGTTGGCGAGCACGCTCGTCTGCACGTCGAACAGGGCCATGTCGATATGGGCGCCGACGCCAGTCTCGTCGCGGCGGCGCAAGGCAGCGAGGATCGCGACCGACGAATAGACGCCCGTGAAAATGTCCGCGAAGGCGACGCCGGGCTTCTGGGGCTCGCCGTCCGGCTCGCCCGTCAGGTCCATGATCCCGCCCATGCCCTGGATGATGAAATCGTAGCCCGCACGTGGGGCGTAGGGGCCCGTCTGGCCGAAGCCGGTGATCGAGCAATAGACGAGGCGCGGATTGATCTCGCGCAGGCTCTCGTAATCGAGCCCGTATTTCCGCAAGCCGCCGAGCTTGAAGTTCTCGATCAGGATATCGGCATGGGCTGCGAGGCGCCGCACCAGTGCCTGCCCTTCGGGCGTCTCGAAATCCGCCGCGACGGACCGCTTGCCGCGGTTGCAGCTGTGGAAGTAGGCCGCCGAGAGATCTTCGCCGTCGGCTCCGTCGACGAAGGGCGGGCCCCAGGCGCGGGTGTCGTCGCCCGCGCCGGCGCGCTCGACCTTGACGACATCGGCGCCGAGATCCGCGAGCGTCTGCCCGACCCAAGGACCGGCGAGAATCCGGGCGAGTTCGAGAACCTTGAGACCGGCCAGAGGTTTCATGGATCCATCACCGCATCGAGGCCCCTCTTGAGGCCGACAAGAGAGCCGACACGCCGCGCCGCGAGCAGCGTCCCGGCGACGTAGGGTGCCGCGGATGCGCCCGCATCATGGCGGATCGTCAGCCGCTCGTTGTCCGCCCCGAGCACGACCTCGCAGGACAGGACGAAGGACGGCATCCGAAGCGAATGAACCTGGACCGGTCGTGGCGCGCCGATGGCGCCGCCGCGGGTCTCGCGAACCCCGGTGAGTTCGGCAACTGGCTTTGAGGTTGCAGGCTGGCGCGTGTTGCCGAGCAGTTCCGCGAGCTCGCGCGCCGTTCCGGAGGGCGTATCGGCCTTCGCGGGCGACGCGTAGTCGATGATCTCGACATCCGGCACGTAGCGCGCCGCCTCCACGGCGAAGCGGCGCAGGAGCGTCGCGGTGATCGAGAAGTTCCCGGCCGCGAGAACGCCGCGCCCGGTCTCGCGCGCGCGGGCGTCGATCTCCGCGTAATCATCGGCCGAGAGGCCCGAGGTGCCGATCACGACGTGCCGACCGGCCGTCAGGGCCGCAATCGTGTGACCCTTCACGACCTGCGGCTTGGTGTAGTCGATGACGACGTCCCCGGGTTGCCCGAGCGCCTCTTCGAGCGTCGCCGAGATCGTCACGCCGAGCGGATCGATTCCGGCCGCCTCGCCGGCGTCGCGCCCAGCGGCGGAGCGACTCACGGCGCCCGCCAGTTCGAGATCCTCGGCCTTGGCGATCGCCTCGACGAGCGCCCGTCCGACCCATCCGGTCGCGCCGGCCAGAATGATGCGCAGAGGCATGATGAGTTCTCCGATCAGTTCATGGGGGCCGAGCAACAGCGCGGGAGTGATGAATGACCGCCGCATGAGGCTATGGCAAGTGTCTCTGCCGGATTCTGCGCTGGCGTGAAGCGGCCGAGTCGCTCAGTGAGCCGCGCCAATCCGGACCAGGCGGATTTACTCGGCAACACGCTCCAAAGCTGATAGGTCCGCCGCGCGGCGCCGCAGGCGCCCGCTCATATCGAGTATTCCTCCACTCTTGCCTGAAACAGCGTCGACCCGACGCAAGAAGCATGATCGACCCAACATACGTCCTCACCCTGTCCTGTCCCAACCGTCCCGGCATCGTCGCCGCGGTCTCGACCTGCCTGTTCGAGGCGGATTGCAATATCCTTGATGCCCAGCAATTCGACGATACCGAAACCGGCTTGTTCTTCATGCGAGTGGTCTTTAATCCGCTCGCAGAAGCCAGTGATCCCGAGACCATTCGGGCGCGTCTCGCTGCCGTCGCGGATCGGTTTGGCATCACCTGGGCTTTGCGCAACCGTGCGCAGCGCCGCCGCGTCATGCTGCTCGCTTCCAAATTCGACCATTGCCTGGCGGATCTGCTCTATCGTTGGCGCACCAGCGAACTCGCCTTCGACGTGAGCGGGATCGTCTCGAACCATCCGCGCGAGACATACGCCCATCTCTTATTCGATGGCCTGCCGTTTCATCACCTGCCCGTCACGAAAGCGACGAAGCTCGAACAGGAAACGAAGCTTTGGGAACTCGTGCGCGATACCAGCACCGAGCTCGTCGTTCTCGCACGCTACATGCAGGTTCTCTCGGACGGGTTGGCGGCGAAGATGAACGGCTGGTGCATCAACATCCACCATTCGTTCCTGCCGGGCTTCAAGGGCGCGAAGCCCTACCACCAGGCCCATGAGCGCGGCGTGAAGCTGATCGGCGCGACCGCGCACTACGTCACGTCTGATCTCGATGAGGGGCCGATCATCGAGCAGGACGTCGAGCGCATAAGCCATCGCGACACGCCCGAGGATCTCGTGCGCAAGGGACGTGACATCGAACGCCGCGTCCTCGCCCGCGCCGTGAGGCATCACCTCGAAGACCGTGTCATCCTCAACGGCCGTAAGACGGTGGTGTTCACGGATTGAGTTTGAAGAAAGTCTTGGTGTGACTGCAGAAATTGCAGCCGTGTAATTTTACTGCGTCATGCCAGATGTCGGCGCTGCCACCCTCACCCGGCTGCTTGGCAGCCGACCTCTCCCGTCAAGGGAGAGGTGAAGCGGCGGCCGCTCGCACATCACCTCTCCCCCGGAGGGAGAGGTCGCCGCCCAAAAGGGCGGCGGGTAAGGGGGAAACACTACACTGCATGACAACAGCTCTCACCCGAGCAGTGCGCTTTACGCTCTCAAAAAAACGCCTGAATGCCGGTCTGCGCGCGGCCCAGGATGAGTGCGTGCACGTCGTGCGTGCCCTCGTAGGTGTTCACAGTCTCGAGGTTCTGGGCATGGCGCATGACGTGGTATTCCTCCTGGATGCCGTTGCCGCCATGCATGTCGCGGGCGACACGGGCGATGTCGAGCGCCTTGCCGCAGTTGTTGCGCTTGACGAGCGAGATCATCTCCGGCGTGGCGCGGCCCTCATCGAATAGGCGCCCGACGCGCAACGAACCCTGCAGGCCGAGTGCGATCTCGGTCTGCATGTCGGCGAGCTTCTTCTGTACGAGCTGTGTCGCCGCAAGCGGCCGGTTGAACTGCTTGCGCTCGAGCGTGTACTGCCGCGCCCGATGCCAGCAGTCCTCGGCGGCGCCCATGGCGCCCCAGGAGATGCCGTAGCGGGCGCGGTTGAGACAGCCGAACGGCCCTTTGAGGCCCGAAACATTCGGAAGGAGGGCCTCCTCGCCGACCTCGACACCGTCCATCACGATCTCGCCGGTGATCGAGGCGCGCAGCGAGAGCTTGCCGCCGATCTTTGGGGCGGAGAGGCCTTTCATGCCCTTCTCGAGCACGAAGCCGCGGATCTGGTTGTCGTGCGCCTCTGACTTTGCCCAGACCACGAACACGTCGGCGATCGGCGCGTTCGAGATCCACATCTTGGTTCCGGACACCCGGTAGCCGCCGTCGATGCGCTTCGCGACCGTTTTCATGCCCGCCGGATCGGAGCCGGCATCCGGCTCGGTCAGGCCGAAGCACCCGACCCACTCGCCGGTCGCGAGCTTCGGGAGGTACCTCTTGCGCTGGCTCTCGTCGCCATAGGCGTGGATCGGATACATCACGAGCGAGGATTGCACGCTCATCATCGAGCGATAGCCGGAGTCGACCCGCTCGACCTCCCGGGCCACGACGCCGTAGGCCACATAGGAGGCACCGGCGCAGCCATATTCCTCCGGAATCGTGATCCCGAGCAGCCCGAGCTCGCCCATCTCGTTGAAGATCGCGCGGTCGGTCTTCTCCTCGCGGTAGGCCTCGATCACGCGGGGAAGCAGCTTCTCCTGCGCGTATTGCCGGGCCGTGTCGCGGATCATGCGCTCGTCATCGAGAAGCTGGTCCTCGAGAAGGAATGGATCGTCCCACACGAAGGAGGCCGACGTTCCGGACGCCTTCTTCAAACTCGGTTTCGCTGTCATCTCACATATCCCGTCGGGTTTGAGGTCACCGGACAATTCTTCAGCGGACTAGCCTTCCACGTCGAAGCGCACGCCCTGGGCGAGCGGCAGGCTGGTGCCGTAATTGATTGTGTTCGTGGCGCGCCGCATATAGGCCTTCCAGGCGTCCGAGCCGGCCTCGCGGCCGCCGCCCGTCTCCTTCTCGCCGCCGAACGCGCCGCCGATTTCCGCGCCGGACGGTCCGATATTCACGTTGGCGATGCCGCAATCGGATCCCGCAACTGAGATGAAGGCTTCCGCCTCGCGCATGTCGAGCGTGAAGATCGAGGAGGAGAGCCCCGCTCCGACGGCATTGTGTGCGGCGATCGCCTCATCGAACGACCGGTAGCGCATCACCCAAAGGATCGGCGCGAAGGTCTCGCGCAGCACGGGGCCGATCTGGTCCGGCATCTCGACGAGAGCTGGCCGGGCGTAGAACGCCTCCGGTTGGCCCTTGATCTCGATGCGCCCGCCGCCATGGACGGTTCCTCCGGCCGCGCGCGCCTCGTCGAGGGCGCGCTCCATGCCCGTGGAGGCAGCGCCGTCGATCAGCGGCCCGACCAGCGTTCCCTCCTCGCGGGGATCCCCGATCTGCACGGTCTCGTAGACGCGCTTCAGACGCGGCACGAGGGCGTCGTAGATGCTCTCGTGAACGAACAGGCGGCGCAGGGTCGTGCAGCGTTGGCCTGCGGTGCCGATCGCCGCGAAGGCGATGGCTCTGAGCGCGATGTCGAGATCCGCGGATGGAGCCACGATAGCGGCGTTGTTGCCGCCGAGCTCGAGAATTGCGCGCGCAAAGCGCTGGGCGAGGCGTGGGCCGACCTGCCGGCCCATCGCGGTCGAGCCCGTTGCCGAGACCACCGGCACGCGGTCATCCTCGACGAGCGCCTCGCCGAGGTCGCGTCCGCCAATCAGGACCTCGTGCAATCCATCCGGGATGCCGCCGAACCGCGCAGCGGCCCGCTGCACGATGGCCTGCGTAGCGAGCGCCGTGAGCGGTGTCTTCTCCGAGGGCTTCCAGACGACCGGATCGCCGCACACGAAGGCGAGCGCCGCGTTCCAGGACCAGACGGCCACGGGAAAATTGAAGGCGGTGATCACGCCGCAGGGGCCAAGCGGATGCCAGGTCTCCATCATGCGATGATCCGGACGCTCGGTGGCGATCGTCAGACCGAAGAGCTGGCGGGAGAGACCGACCGCGTAGTCGCAGATATCGATCATCTCCTGGACCTCGCCGAGGCCCTCGGAAAGAATCTTGCCGGCCTCGAGCGTGACGAGCCGGCCGAGATCCTCCTTGGCGGCCCGCAACTCCTCACCCAGGAGGCGCACGAATTCACCGCGCCGGGGCGCCGGGACCGCGCGCCATGCCAGGAAGGCCTGTCGGGCACGGCCGATCGCCTCCCGGGCCCCCTCGACGCTCGTCTCGTTGAGGCGGGCGATCACTTCGCCGGTGATCGGGGAGCGGGCCGAAAGGCCGGATGACGCGAAGGCGGAGTCGGGAACGCCGAGGCGCGCCAGGATGGCGAGCGCCTCCTCGGATACGGACTGTGCCTCGGGTGGGCGGCGAAGGGCTTGGTTTGGTGTCGCCATGGTCCGGACCTCCTGTCGGGACGGGATATCGTGCGCCTCTCTTAATCAGGCAGGAACCACTGCGTCGAGGCTCATTGCTTGCGGGCGGCTCTGTTTGCGTTGCATGCGGAACGAAAAGACGACCTCACGCAGGGCAGGAGCGTCTTGAGCTCTCGCATCCTCGCGATTGGGCCGAACGATCTGTCGACAAGCGGGGCCATCAACGGGTAGACCGCCAGCCGACCGGTCCGATCCGACATGCCGGACGCCTCCACCCTCAGAGCACCTCATGATTGGCACCGTCCCGAATTCCGCCGATGTCGTGATCGTCGGCGGGGCTGCGATGGGTTCTTCGACGGCCTATCACCTTTTGAGCGATCCCGCCTTCACGGGCCGTGTCGTCGTCATCGAGAAGGATCCCACCTATCGCCTCTCGGCCTCGGCGCTCTCGGCGGCCTCGATCCGCCAGCAGTTCTCGACGCGAGTGAACATCGCGATCTCTCTCTATGGGATCTCGTTCCTGCGGAATATCCGCGACCATTTCACCGTCGATGGCGAGGCCCCGGACATCTCCCTTCAGGAGGGAGGCTATCTCTATTGCGCGACGTCGGCCGGAGCGACAATTCTAGAGGAAAACCAGAAGCTCCAGGCAGAGGCCGGGGCCGACATTGTCCTTCTTGATCCCGCGGGGCTGAAGGAGTGCTTTCCGTGGCTGCGTGTGGATGATCTCGCGGCAGGAAGCTTCGGGCGCTCGGGGGAGGGGTGGTTCGACGGCTGGGGTCTCCTGCAGGCCTTCCGTCGCAAGGCCCGTGCGCTCGGCGCCCAATACGTCACCGGAGAGGTCGTGCACTTGGAGCGCGACGGCTCTCGAATCTCTGCGGTTCGGCTTGCGGACGGAACGCGGATCGCGTGCGGGGCGCTGGTGAACTGTGCCGGATCCGGAGGGGCCCATCTCGCGGACCTTGCCGGGGTTCCGATCCCGGTCGCGCCGAAGCGGCGCTACGTCTTCACGTTCACGTGCCGCGAGCGCATCGCAAATTTCCCCATGCTGATCGACGTCTCCGGCGTCTATGTCCGCTCCGAGGGGGAGGGGTTCATCTGCGGCGTATCGCCAGCCACGGAAGCGGACCCGGACTGGCACGACGATGATCCGGCAAGCCAGGAGGTCGACCACTCGCTGTTCGAGGAGATCATCTGGCCGGCCCTGGCCCATAGGATTCCGGCCTTCGAGGCGATCCGGCCGGGGCGCGCCTGGGCGGGCCCCTACGATATGTGCCTCTTCGACCACAACGCGATCGTCGGGCCGACAGCCGTCCCGAATTTCTATCTCTGTAACGGCTTCTCGGGGCACGGGCTGCAGCAATCCCCGGCAGTCGGGCGCGGGTTGGCCGAACTCGTCGTCCACGGCCGTTATCGCACGCTGGATCTCACGGACCTGGGCTACGAGCGGCTTCTCGAAAACCGCCCGCTTCTCGAGCGGAACGTCATCTGAGGCGGTGCAGGATCAGGCCCGAACGCGATCGGGTTACCTATCCGCCTCCATAGATCCGGACGCGGCCGCGTCGCAGCAGCTCAAGGGCGCCGGGCGCTCCTGCCCGGGCATCGCCACGACGCTCTCCCGTACTGGTCGTGCTGCCATCGGCAGCATAAGGAGCCGCCCGTGAACCCGTCTGGAGATCCGACGTCCCGAGATCACTGCTGCCCTCGGTCAGGGTGCCCATGCCCGGCAACGCGGAGGCGTTCGTCATGCCGCCGAGGCTGCCGGCCGCCAGCCCTTCTCCGAGGGGCGCTCGGGTTCCTGCCTGCACGTCCGTCGCGGCCTGCTCCGTCGTCTCGTCCATCTGGACGGGGTCCAGGAGTTCCAGCACGTCCGCCGTCTTGTCGAGGATCGCGTCGTCCACCCGGACGGCCACGAGCGCGCGGCCCTGGGCGAGATGGGTCGCGAGCATCGAGCGCTCGTCATCCGGGATGGGGAGAGCATCTAGCGCCGCCCCGAGATCATCTCGCGTGGAGAGTTCACGGAATCCGGAGATCGACGAGATTTCCCGGTTCTGATCCACACCGATGATGGCGGCCCGGTCGGCCGGGATACCTGCTTCGAGAAGCGCTTGGAGCGCACGCTCGGCAGCAAAACGGTCCTTGAAAACGGCAGTGGCGATATGGGGCACGGCGGTCTCCCATCAGGCGGGAAAACGGCGATGGAAACCGGGTGTTCCAGCGCGCGCCGACACTTTGATCGGCCGAATATCCGGACCAGACGCGGGAGCGGCAACCATATTGGCCGTTCCTGCCTCCTCTGGCGTGGTGATCAGCAAAGTGTCATTGAAGTGTCACCCAACCGTCATGCTAGGATGGTCAGGAACGAGAACCCTTTGGGTCGCAACCGGGAGAAGCCCATGCTCAAGAAGTCTGTGCTGAGCGCGCTCGCGCTCGGCTTCGCCTCGACCACCGCTTCGGCGCAAACCGAGATCCAGTGGTGGCATGCCATGACCGGCGCCAACAACGACGTCGTCAACCGTCTGGCGGAGGAGTTCAACGCGAGCCAGAAGGACTTCAAGGTCGTCGCGACCTTCAAGGGCTCCTATGCCGAAACGATGAATGCCGGTATCGCGGCGTTTCGCGCCGGCAATGCTCCTCACATCATGCAGGTGATCGAGGTCGGCACGGCCACGATGATGGCGGCGAAGGGCGCCATCAAGCCCGTGCAGGATCTCATGAAGGAGGCCGGCGAGCCCTTCGACCCGAAGTCCTATCTCCCGGCAATCACCGGCTACTACTCGACGGCGAAGGGCGAGATGCTGTCGATGCCCTTCAACTCCTCGTCGATGGTCATGTGGTACAACAAGGACGCCCTGAAGAAGGCTGGCCTCGACCCCAATCAGCCTCCGAAGACCTGGCCGGACGTTTTCGACGCTGCGAAGAAACTGAAGGCCGCCGGCTACAACACGTGCGGCTTCACCACGGCCTGGTCGATCTGGGCCAATATCGAGCAGTTTTCCGCCTGGCACAACATTCCGATCTCGACCAAGGCGAACGGACTCGACGGGTTCGACACGGAACTCAAGATCAATTCGCCTCTACACGTAAAGCATCTGCAGAATCTCGTCGATCTGCAGAAGGACAAGACCTTCGACTATTCCGGTCGCACGAACACCAACGAGGGCCGCTTCACGTCCGGTGAATGCCCGATCATGCTGACGTCCTCCGCCTTCTACGGGAACGTGCGCGCGAACGCGAAGTTCGACTATGGCGCGGCACCGATGCCATATTATCCGGATGTGCCCGATGCGCCGCAGAACTCGATCATCGGCGGCGCATCCCTCTGGGTCATGGCCGGCAAGTCTCCGCAGGAATACAAGGGTGTTGCGAAGTTCCTGAGCTTCCTCTCCGATACGAGCCGGCAGGCCAGGCTCCATCAGGAATCGGGATATCTCCCGATCACCAAGGCCGCCTACGAGAAGACCAAGGCCGATGGCTTCTACGAGAAGAATCCGATTGTCGAGGTGCCGCTCAAGGAGCTGACCAATAAGGAGCCGACGGAGAATTCTCGCGGCTTACGGCTCGGCAACATGGTCCAGATGCGTGACGTGTGGGCCGAAGAGATGGAGGCGGCTTTGTCCGGCCAGAAGACCGCGAAGGCCGCCCTCGATGCCGCTGTCGAGCGCGGCAATCAAATGCTCCGCCAGTTCGAGCGCACCGCCGGCCGTACGAACTGATCCTGCCCCGGAGGCGATCACCGGTCGCCCCCGGTTTACGAAGAGCGGAGCGCAACGGGCGCTCCGCGCCTCCGCAAGGAGGGCTCTTTTTCGAACGTGTCCATGGAAAAACGCTCGGTCTTCGGCGGTCGCGCTCTGCCCTACGCGCTCCTGGCGCCGCAGATCGCCGTGACGCTGATCTTCTTCTACTGGCCTGCCTCGCAGGCGATCTGGCAATCCTTTCTCGTCGAGGATGCCTTCGGGCTCAGCACGGAATTCGTCTGGTTCGACAATTACCGGGACCTCTTCACGCGTCCGGACTATATTCGCGCCGTGGTGACGACGCTCGTCTTCTCGTCGGCCGTCACCTTCCTGTCGCTGTCGATCGCGCTCCTGCTCGCCACGCAGGCCGACAAGCAGATCCGTGGCGCGACGGCCTATCGAACCCTGCTGATCTGGCCCTATGCCGTCGCTCCGGCCGTTGCCGGCGTGCTCTGGGTGTTCATGTTCCAGCCCTCGCTGGGCATCATCTCACGCGGCATGCGCGACACGGGGTTCGACTGGAATCCGTTGCTCAACGGCAATCATGCCATGATCATGGTCGTGCTCGCGGCGGCATGGAAACAGATCTCGTATAATTTCCTGTTCTTTCTCGCCGGCCTGCAGGCGATCCCGAGAAGCGTCATCGAGGCCGCCGCGATCGACGGCGCTCGCCCGGTGCGGCGATTCTGGACAATTACGTTCCCGCTTCTCTCGCCGACGACGTTCTTCCTTCTCGTCGTCAATATCGTTTATGCCTTCTTCGATACTCTCGGAGTCATCGATACGATGACGAGCGGCGGGCCGAGCCAAGCCACCACCACTTTGGTCTATAAGGTCTATGCGGACGGCAAGCTCGGCGGCGACCTCGGCGGCTCCGCGGCGCAGTCGGTGATCCTGATGATCATCGTCATCGCCCTCACCGCCATCCAGTTTCGATATGTCGAGCGCAGGGTAACCTACTGATGGCGATCACGTCTTTTCGACCGGTGACCGAGCACCGCGCCATGCGCAAGGCACGAGCCTGATGGTCGAGCATCGGCGCTTCGGCAATCTGCTCCCGCACGTCGTTCTCCTGCTCGGTGTGCTCATTGTCGCATTCCCGGTCTATATGGCGGTGATCGGATCGACGCATGACACGACGACCATCGCGAACGGTCAGATGCCGCTCACGGCGGGGTCCCATCTTCTGGAAAACTATTCCCGCGCGCTGTTCGTCGGCGGCTCGCAGATGCGGACCGAGCCCGTCTGGGGGATGCTCTTCAACTCCTTCGTGATGGCGCTCGTGATCGCCGTCGGAAAGATCGCGATCTCGATCATCTCGGCCTATGCAGTCGTCTATTTCCGCTTCCCGTTCCGCATGACGGCATTCTGGGTGATCTTCATCACCCTCATGCTGCCCGTGGAAGTGCGCATCTACCCGACCTATGCGGTCGCATCTCAGCTCAACCTGCTCGACAGCTTCACGGGTCTGACGCTTCCGCTGATCGCATCGGCGACCGCGACGCTCCTGTTCCGCCAGTTCTTCATGACGATCCCGGCCGAGCTCGTGGAAGCCTCGCGCATCGACGGGGCAGGTCCGATCCGGTTCTTCAAGGATACGGTCCTGCCGCTCTCCCGCACGAATATCGCGGCGCTCTTCGTGATCCTCTTCATCTATGGCTGGAACCAGTATCTCTGGCCGTTGCTGATCACGACGCGCGACGACATGCAGACGATCGTGATCGGCATCAAGAAGCTGATCGTCACGGCCGACGCACTCACGGACTGGCCGGTCGTCATGGCGACGTCTGTGCTCGCGATGCTGCCGCCGATCCTAATCGTGGTCGTGATGCAGAAGCTTTTCGTGCGCGGGCTCGTCGAAACGGAAAAATAGGCTGCCAAGCCGGACAGGAGATTGAAGAATGGCGGGCGTCGCGCTCGACAAAGTGCGCAAGATTTACTCGGGTGGCGTCGAAGCCGTGAAAGGCGTTTCGCTCAATGTCGCCGATGGTTCCTTCTGCGTGCTCGTCGGCCCTTCGGGCTGCGGGAAATCGACTCTGCTCCGGATGGTCGCCGGGCTTGAGACCATCACCCAAGGCGAGGTCAGCATCGGCGGACGGGTGGTCAATGCCATCGAGCCGTCGGACCGGGACATCGCGATGGTGTTTCAGAACTATGCGCTCTATCCGCATATGAGCGTGTACGACAACATGGCCTATGGCCTGCGCAACCGGCGCACGCCGAAACCCGAGATCGATGCCCGCGTTCGCGAAGCCGCCAGGATCCTCGCGATCGAGCCGTTCCTGAAGCGCAAACCTCGCGAATTGTCAGGTGGGCAGCGGCAGCGGGTCGCCATGGGACGGGCGATTGTTCGCAAGCCACAGGTCTTCCTGTTCGACGAGCCGCTCTCGAATCTCGATGCGAAGCTGCGCGTTCAGATGCGAGTCGAGATCAAGCGGTTGCAGCGCTCCCTCGGGGTGACGTCGATCTATGTGACGCATGATCAAGTGGAGGCCATGACGCTCTCCGACCAGCTCGTCGTCATGAATGCCGGCGAGATCGAGCAGGTCGGCCTGCCGTCCGAGATCTACCGCCGCCCCGCAACCCGGTTCGTCGCAACTTTCATCGGCTCGCCGCCCATGAACATCCTGCCGGGGCGCGTCGAGGGTCCGGGCAGAATCTCGCTGGCGGGCGGCACGATCGCGGTGGAGGACATGAGGGAAGGGCTGCCGCCCGGGACGGCGGTCGATGTCGGCCTGCGCCCCGAGGATGTTCGCCCGGCTCCGGATGGATCGTTGAAGCTGACGGTCGATTTCGTCGAGGAGCTCGGCGCCACGCAGCTCTTCCATGGCCAGATGAGCGGTGCGGAATTCGTGCTGCAGAGCCAGACCGGGACCATTCCGGCCGATGCACGCGAGATCACCGCTGCAGTCGATCCCGCACAAGTGCACCTGTTCGACCCGGAGACGTCGAAACGTCTGGGGCGGGAGTGAAGGAAGAGGTGAGAGCAAGCACCGGATCCACTCCGTCTTTGCGAACGAAGTGAAGCAATCCAGTAGCGCATCGATCGAAGGGTAGATTGCTTCGCCTGCGGCTCGCAAGGACGAAGAGGCAGCGGAAAGGGTGGTGCATCGCGCCTTCGGCTCGCAATGACGGTGGTGGGTCTGGCGCTTCGTTCCGTATCCGGCAGTGCTCTTCCCGCTCTCACGCCCTCTCCGTCATTGCGAACGCAGTGAAGCAATCTACCCGTCGACGAATAGTTCGCCTCACCTACGGCTCGCAGTGACGGGTAGACGTTGCGTTCACCCAGCTATCATCCGCACAGACTCGATCAACGCACGCGCCGCGGCATCGGCATCCTCGACGGTGATGGACTCCGCGGGGTTGTGGCTGATCCCGCCCTTGCAGCGCACGAACAGCATCGCGGCCGGACAGAGGTGCGCCATCGCGACGGCATCATGTCCGGCGCCGGAGGCGAGATGGAGCGGCTCCTCGCCGATGGAACAGCACGCATTACCAAGAAGGGCAGCGAGGTGCGGGTCCATTGGGGTTGCCGGGGAGTCCATGGTGGGCTCGATGGCGAGCGTCACGCCCCGGCGTCGAGCGATGGCTTCGCACTCCTCGAGGATGGCCTTCACCATCTCGTCGCGCACGGCATCGTCGGGGGCCCGTGCGTCGAGCGTCCACCGCACTTCCGCGGGAATGACGTTGACGGCGCCGGGCTCGACACGCGCGGCGCCGACCGTTGCCACGGTCTCGGAATGGCGCGCTCCGATGCGCTCGACGACTGCGATCATCTCCGCCGCTGCGGCCAGAGCATCGCGCCGCATCGACATGGGCACCGTGCCGGCATGGCCAGCCTCTCCCGTCACCGCAAGGCGTGCTCGCGAGATGCCGTTGATCGCGGTGACGATCCCGAGAGCCCTGTCCTGCGCCTCGAGCAATGGACCTTGCTCGATGTGGACCTCCAGATAGCCTCGAACGCTGCCGGGTCTGCGCGCGAGCGCGTCGATGCCGCCCGGATCGCCTCCGAACGAGACGAGCGCCTCACGCAGGGTGATGCCGCCCGAGTCCTTTCCGTCCAGCCAGGCGGGATCATAGCGTCCGGCCAGTGCGTGCGAGGTGGACAGGTTCGTCGGAAAGCGGGCGTTCTCCTCGTCCCCGAAGGCGAGCACCTCGATCGGGCAGGACGGATCGAAGCCTTCTCTCCGAAGTTCCTCGACGGCAACGATCCCAAGGACGACGCCAAGCGTGCCGTCGAAGCGGCCCGCATCGACGACGGTGTCGATATGCGAGCCGATGATTACGCCGGGTTCATCGGGCCGCCGGCCATCCCAGCGCCCGGCGACCGAGCCCAGCGCGTCGATCTGCGCTGCGAGACCGGCCTCCTCGATCATCACGCATGTCGCTTCGGCTGCGCGCCGGTGAGCGAGGGAGAGATAGAGCCGGGTGAGCCGGCCCGGCTCGTCGGTATGCCGCGCGAGCTGCTCGAGAAGCTCCATCGTGCGGCGGCCGAGGCGAAGATCGGAAGAGGCGGGCATGCACCGACACTGCCGCGATGCGGCCTCGTCCTGCAAGAGGTGCCCATGCAAAACGGCCCGCCACGAAGGCGGGCCGTTTTGCACTGCTTGGGATTAGTTCAGCGCGACGCCGGCCGGCCGCTTCTCGGTCGACGCGACGATGTCCCCGATCATCAGGCCGCCAGGTCCGAGGCGGACCGGCACCGTCTCGCCATCCTTGATCTCGCCGGCGAGGATGGCCTCGGCGAGCGGATCCTGGACGTTCTTCTGGATCACGCGCTTGAGCGGGCGTGCGCCGTAGGCGGGATCGTAACCCTTCTCGGCCAGCCAGGCGCGAGCCTCCGGATCCAGTTCGAGCCTGATCTTGCGCTCGTCGAGGAGCTTCTGCAGGCGTGCGATCTGGATATCGACGATCGCGCCCATCTCCGACCGCTTGAGGCGGTGGAACAGTATGATCTCGTCGACACGGTTCAGGAATTCCGGCCGGAAGTGGGAGCGCACCACACCCATGACCTCGTCCCGCACCGCATCCGAATCCTGGCCTTCCGGCTGGTTCACGAGATACTCGGCGCCGAGATTGGAGGTCATGACGATCAGCGTGTTCCGGAAGTCGACCGTCCGGCCCTGGCCGTCCGTCAACCGTCCGTCGTCGAGCACCTGAAGGAGCACGTTGAAGACGTCGTGGTGCGCCTTCTCGATCTCGTCGAACAGAATCACCTGATAGGGCCGCCGGCGGACCGCTTCGGTCAGCGCACCGCCTTCCTCATAGCCGACATAGCCAGGAGGCGCGCCGATGAGCCGGGCCACCGAATGCTTCTCCATGTATTCCGACATGTCGATGCGGATTAGCGCCGACTCGTCGTCGAACAGGAACGCAGCCAGCGCCTTCGTGAGCTCCGTCTTGCCGACGCCTGTCGGGCCTAAGAACATGAATGAGCCGATCGGCCGGTTCGGGTCCTGCAGGCCGGCGCGCGCCCGGCGCACCGCCGTGGAGACGGCCTCGACAGCCTCGCGCTGGCCGACGACACGCTTGCCGAGCGCCTCCTCCATCTTGAGAAGCTTCTCGCGCTCGCCCTCGAGCATCTTGTCGACGGGCACGCCCGTCCAGCGCGAGACGACCTGTGCGACGTGATTGGGCGTCACGGCCTCTTCCATGAGGCTGCCGGCATTGGCCGAGTCCTCGATCTCGGCGACCTCCTTCTCGAGTCCCGGGATGATCCCATAGGCGAGTTCGCCGGCGCGCTGGTACTGGCCCTGGCGCTGCGCGATGGCGAGTTCGGTGCGGGCATCGTCGAGCTGCTTCTTGATCTCGGCAGCCCGTCCGAGCTTGTCCTTTTCGCTCTTCCACCGTGTCGTGATCGCCGCTGAGCGTTCCTCGAGCTCGGCGAGCTCGCGCTCGAGACGGACCAGCCGATCCTGTGATGCGGCGTCGGTCTCCTTCTTCAGGGCCTCGGCCTCGATCTTCAGGCGCACGATCTCGCGGTCGATGGTGTCGAGCTCCTCGGGCTTCGAGTCCACCTGCATGCGCAGGCGCGAGGCCGCCTCGTCGACGAGATCGATTGCCTTGTCGGGCAGAAACCGGTCCGTGATGTAGCGGTTCGAGAGCGTGGCCGCGGCAACGAGCGCCGAATCGGTGATCCGCACCCCGTGATGCTGCTCGTACTTTTCCTTGAGGCCGCGCAGGATCGAGACCGTGTCTTCCACGCTCGGCTCGCCCACGAAGACCGGCTGGAAGCGCCGAGCGAGCGCCGCGTCCTTCTCGACATGCTTGCGGTATTCGTCGAGCGTCGTCGCGCCGACGCAGTGCAATTCACCACGGGCGAGAGCCGGCTTGAGGAGGTTCGACGCATCCATCGCGCCGTCCGCCTTTCCGGCCCCGACGAGCGTGTGCATCTCATCGATGAACAGGATGATGCCACCTTCAGCCGCCGTGACTTCCTGCAGGACGGATTTCAGCCGCTCCTCGAACTCGCCGCGATATTTCGCGCCGGCGATCAGCGCGCCCATGTCGAGCGCGAGCAATTGCTTGTCGCGCAAGGACTCCGGCACGTCGCCGTTGACGATCCGCAGCGCCAGGCCCTCGACGATCGCCGTCTTGCCGACGCCGGGCTCGCCGATCAGGACAGGGTTGTTCTTCGTGCGGCGCGACAGCACCTGAATGGTGCGCCGGATCTCCTCGTCACGGCCGATGACCGGATCGAGCTTGCCCTCGCGCGCAGCTTCGGTGAGATCGCGGGCGTATTTCTTCAGTGCGTCGTAGGCGTTCTCGGCGGTGGGATTGTCGGCAGTGCGGCCCTTGCGCAGGCTGTTGATCGCCTCGTTGAGAGCCTGCGGCGTGACGCCGGCCTGAGCGAGAATCCGGCCCGCCTCGCTGGTCTTGTCGAGCGCCAGGGCGAGCAGCATCCGCTCGACCGTGACGTAGGAATCGCCGGCCTTCTGGGCAGCCTGCTCGGCAGCATCGAAGAAGCGCATGAGATCGCGCGTCGCCTGCGGTTGCGCGGCCGCTCCGGACACTTTCGGTTGCTTCGAGAGCCAGAGATCGATGCCCGTGCGAGCCTCTCCGGAGCGTCCGCCTGCGCGATCGATGAGACCGGCGCAGAGGCCCTCGGGGTCATCGAGAAGGGCCTTGAGAATGTGGCCCGGCGCGAATTGCGGGTGGCCTTCGCGCATTGCGATCGTCTGAGCCGCCTGCACGAAGCCACGCGCCCGTTCAGTGTACTTTTCAAAATCCATGGATCACCCTTTCCGGCAGACGATGTCCTCATCGAGGCCCATCGGCACCGTCAGCTGTTCGGACCTCGTGACGAGCATCCGTAACGCTAAGGTGGTGTTGCCGTTCGGCCACAACAAGGGCCCGTTGCACCCGCTTCCGCCTCTCGCCATGAGGCGCAGGCACGCTGGCGGCCATGGAGATGGTGCGCCCGAGGCGAGCCGCAACCTGCAGGCGAAGAGCTAGCGGCAGCCCAGCCGGCTTGGCCTCCGCCATGCACGAGCACGTGGGGCGATTACTCCTTCCATGGGTCTCGCGCGTCGCGGAACCGTGGATGCTCGCCGGCATTGACCCGGACTACCCGGGAGGTCGGCATGGCACCCAAAGATCCTCGATCGGAAGCCGAGAAAGCGCGCGCCGATCTCGCACGCAATGCGGAGCTCGGGCTCTCCGTGCCCGAAAGTCCGCTCGAGCAGAAACCCTCGGTAACGCCCCGAACTTTCGGGGACACGACGGAAGCCGCACGCGTACGGTCCGGCACCGATCTCGGAGTCGAAGCAGGAGGCGCCTCGCCGCCGCATGGCGGTAGTTCACAGTCTCCGGCCGATGCGGAGCAGGTCTCGACAGGTCGTAACAGCACGGCTTCGGCAAACAGCCCCGTCTCGTCCTCCCGGACACCGCAAAGAAAGGAGTGACCCATGGTCCTGGCGAATTTTCTGGCTCGCCTCAATCCGAATCGCCGTAAGGCGGAGCGCGCTCGTGCCGAGTTGAAGGAGAACGCCGAGAAGGCTCTGCGCATGAAGCAGGAGAGCGGAGTCGGTGCAAAAATCCCGGAACACCAGACTTCCCACGAGGGAATGCGCCGAGATTCGACAATGGCGGAGTTCGATCGCAACTCCGGGCGAGAAGCCGGGTTCACGCCGCAACTTAAACGCAGCAAGGTTGCGCGTTCAGGTGATGCCTCCTGAGGCAGCGCGGCATTTTTCTTCTGGAATCTTTGCTTTTCGAGGAGGACACGTTCTCGGCGCGAAAATTTGCGGTATGGGTCACGGATGCGCGTGACATCTCTCTATCGTTATCCCATCAAGGGCCTGTCTCCCGAGCGCCTCGACAGGCTGACACTTTCGCCCGGCGAATATGTGCCGGGCGATCGCCTTTATGCGATCGAGAACGGTCCATCGGGCTACGACGGCGATTGGCCGGATCAGCCTGCAAAAATCCGCTTTCTCATGCTCATGCGGCAGGAGCGTCTTGCCGAGCTCGACACGCGCTGGGACGAGGCGAGCGGCATCCTCACCATACGGCATCGCGGCGAGACGACAGCATCAGGAGATCTGCGAACCCCGGAGGGCAGGGCGGTGATCGCGCGCTTCTTCGAGGCCTTCATGGGTGAAGAGATGCGGGGGCCTGCGCGAATCCTGGAAGCCCCGAGTGGGCGGCGCTTCACCGATGCCCGCGACGGCCACGTTTCGATCATCAACCTCGCGAGCGTCAGGGCCCTCGAGGAGAAGCTGGGCGTCCGTGTCGATCCACTGCGATTTCGCGGCAATATCCATCTCGAGGGTCTCGCCCCATTCGCGGAATTCGACCTGCTCGGTCGGGTTCTGGCCGGCCCGGACGGCCTTCGGCTGAAGGTTCAGCGCAGGATCCAGCGTTGCGCTGCGACGAATGTCGATCTGGCCACGGGACATCGCGACCTGCAGATTCCGCGAACCATCACCGAGACCTATGGCCATGCGGATTGCGGCGTCTACGCGAGGGTCCTCACTGGCGGAGCGATCCGGGTCGGCGAGAGCTTTCGTGAGGAGGAGCCCCGTCAGGCAAGTCTGAGCTTCGCCTGAGCCTCGCGGGTAAGTTGCGCCGCAGCTCCATCTCTCACCTGTTGAGCCTAGGCGACGAACGGAACCGCTCTCCGGACGTTTCCGCCAGGGGTGCCGATGCATTCTGTTGTGACCTTGAACATTGCCATCGCGCGTTAGGTTGAAGGAGGAAGAGCGCTGGAGGTTGGAATGCGGGATCGCTGGCGAGCATTGTGCGGTGCTGCGATCATTGCAGGCTTCGCATCGCTGCCGCAGGCCCTGGCCCAGGAGGGGCGGGTCTGGGTCGATCCACCGAGCAATCTCGGCGAACTCCCTCTACCGCCTGTCGAGAAAACCAAGCCACCCGAGAATGCTGCTCCGGAGCTGCAGGCCGCATCAGCCCTGCCGCCGCTACCGCCGCCGCGGCCCGAGGATTCAGGTCTCCAGGCCGATTCAGCCTCCGCCGAGGGGGGGCAAATGGGAACCGGATCGGTTCCCCGCCGTCGTCCGGAACTCCCAGCCGCTATCACCGATCTGTCTGTGCTCGAGGAAACGGCCCGGCAGTTTGCGATCGATTATCTTGCCTTCTGGTCCTCGAAAGAGGTGTCCATCAGGGACGCGGTCCCGGCCTTCTATGCTCCTCGGGTGGAATATTACGGGCGCACGATGAACTCATCTGCACTCATCCGCGAGAAGACCCGCTTCGCACGTCGCTGGCCAGATCGCGAATACAGCACTCGGCCGGAAAGCATTCAGGTTCATTGCGACCCTGCGGATCGTTCCTGCGCCGTGCATTCGCTGTTCGACTTCAGGGCCGAGAACAAGAGGCGGCGGCGAAAGTCGGAAGGGAGGGGCGTCCTTGAACTCGTCATCACCTTTGAACAGGGCCGGCCGCAGATCACGTCGGAGAACGGTCTCGTCCAGACCAGCCGCCGCGAAGCGCGCAGGCGTCCGGCCGCGTTCGACTAACCCGCGGGTGTAATCATGAGCCAGGAGCGGGATGCCGTCCGAAATCTGATCCGCGAAGAGGTCACCCGCGCAGGCCCGATCGAGGAGGCCAAGGGCGCCCTCGAGCTGATCATCGAATCCTCGCTCCGATGGTCTCGGAACGAGGATGGGCTGGTGATCACGGTCGTGAGCCGGACAGGTGAACCACGCTTCGTGCAAAGGGATGGTCACGAGTCGGCCATGTCGATCCACGACCTCGTGGCGGAGTTGAGAACCCTGCATCCCGGGCTCTTTCGCGTCGGCAACAGGCCGAACCAGGCTCCGGAGGCGCCCGGCCCGACAGGGCAGGTCGACGAGGCGGGGAGCGACGATAATCCTCTGCCTCCCGCCTCGCCCGACGAACGGGAAACCCCGCATACCGCATCCGCACAGCCTGAACGGGACGTCTGGTTTATCGGCACGGACGCGCTCGAAGAGGAATTCGACGAGGAGGATGATCTCGAACGCCGGCCCTTGACCCAGGTCGGTCGCAGGCTCGCCGGCAATATCGCGCGTCGACTGCCGATCCTGCGTGGGGCGGCACGAGAAGATGATGCGCCTGAGCAGTATCATCCAGCATCGCTCGCATCCTCCACTGAGCCGGATGCCGCGGAAGACGAGACTCCCCGAGGCTGGCGTGGATGGCGCCGGCCCGCCATCATCGCACCGGCCGCTCTCGGCCTTCTCGTAGCTGTAGGGCTCTCTGCCGCCGTTCTAATGTCCGGGCGAGGTGAGGCACCAGCTCCGTCAACGGTCGAGACCGCAGCGCCAGCATCACCCGATCCCGCCGCACAGCAGGAAACCGCCTCTGCGACAGGTGCAACGGCGACGACCGCTGCTCAGCAGGGAGGGGGAGGCGAGATCAGAGGCATTCCGCAGGTCCTCGACACGGCCGCCCTGTTCCTGAACGGGCGCGTGGTGCGGCTGTTCGGCGTCCAATGGGCAAAGGGAGCGGGCAGTCCAGACCAACTGACGCAATATCTCGCTGGGCGCGAAGTCTCCTGCACGCCTACCGGTTCAGCGGACCTCTACCGCTGCACCGTGGATGGACGGGATCTCTCGACGGTGGTCCTTTACAACGGCGGCGGGAGAACCACGGAACAGGCGACGCCCGATCTCAAGCTCGCGGAGGAGCATGCGCGGCGGATGCGGGTCGGCCTCTGGAACCAGCAGGAAGCTGGGCTACCGGCCCGATAAGATGGCCTTGGTCGCGTTGAAGGTCGGCAAGAGGCTGCCTGATGAAGACCGCGCCTCGGCCCGGAGGTCAAAACCTTCTTTGGCTGTCGCTGTGAATTCGGGTCGTCACATGACGCGATAAGGGGAGGGCAAGCCCTCCCCTTTTCAATTTTGAACTGATGAGTCCTACTCGGCAGCAGGCGGCTTCGCGCCCTCGGTCGCGAAATCCGGGGTCTCCGCTGCGCCTCCCTCCTCATCTGAGAAGCCCCGGCGCCGGCGCCGGGGCCGACGAGTCCGGAACTCTCCGTTGGCCTCCGCGGCACCGTTATCCGGTGAGGCGGCCTCGGCCGATTCGCCTTCGACGCTGACCGGTGCACGGAGCGGAGTGGTCAGGAAGGCCGGCAGTCCGGGCTGCTCGGCCGCAGCGGTATCATTGTTCTCCTCGCGACGCCGGTCGTGGCGGAACTCGCTGCGTGATTCGCCCTGGTTATCCGGGCGTTGCCGGCCTCCACGCGAGAACCGCTCGCGACGATCACCGCGCTCGCCGCGCTCGTTCCTGTCTCCACGATCGAAGCGTGGCTGACGCTCGGAATTATCCCGGGGCTCGAAACGCGGCGGGCGCTCGTTGGCCTCACGGGGTTCGAAGGGAAGCTGCGATTGCGGCTGCCCGTTGAATTCGGATTCCTCGCCGCCATTCGGGAAACCGGAGCGCTCGGGTGCAAAGCCACCCTCGTCCTCGCTCTCCTCCTCGAACGGCCGGTTCTGATACCCGAACTGCTCGCGAAGCTGCTCCTGGGCCGCTGCGATGATTCGGAAGTAATGCTCGGCGTGCTGGAAGTAGTTCTCGGCAGCCACCGGGTCTCCGCTTGCCTGCGCATCACGCGCGAGCTGGGAGTATTTCTCGGCAATGTGCTGAGCCGTCCCACGGATCTTCACATCCGGTCCGTTGGACTCGTAGCTCCGAGTCAGCGGATTGGGACCCTTGTTGCGGTTGCGCCCGCGCATCCGCCTGTTCTGTCCTGGTCTCATTTCTGGTCTATGACCCTCGCTGGTTCGTCAGCCCACGCGCTCTGAAGCCAATCCGCGGAACGGGCCTGCGCCCACCGTTCGCGTGGCGTTTCCGTCAGTTGTGCAACCGCGACTCAGGTCCCGGTCGTGCTTCAGTGTCGGGTTCGAATGGCCGCATGGGACTGCAAATGCCCCCGCCGACGCGGCTGATTTCGTTTGGTCCTACCGGCGCAGATTTTAGCCCCGATTCGCCGGTTCTCTTTTGGACCGGGACGATCTCGCCTGAAACCTAGCGGGTTCCGCGGTAGTCGCCAAGGGGGAATTTCACAGGATTACCCGTGATCAAGACCCTCCGGAAAGCACTCTGGCGGGCAATCATGCCCATTTCAGGGCGAGGCACCGCCGTATGCCGGATAGATCGTGAGCCACCTTGCACTTCGCAAGGCCCGAGGCACGAGAAAGCGCTTCGACAGCCTCTGCCTGATCGTAGCCGATCTCGAGCACGAGCAAACCCTCGGGTGCGAGGACATCGCCTGCGGACGCGAGAATCGAGCGATAGGCGGACAGCCCGTCGGGCCCGCCATCGAGGGCCGCGGACGGGTCGTGGTCGCGCACCTCCGCGGCCAAGGTCGGGATCACGGCGGACGCGATATAGGGCGGGTTCGAAACGACGAGATCGAATGGACCTCGCGCCGCGCTGGCCCAGTCTCCACACGCGAACAGGGCCCGGGGCGCGACATTGTTGTGCACCGCGTTCCGCCTCGCCGTGCGAAGGGCTCCTTCGGACAGATCGATGCCCAGGCCAACCGCTTCGGGCCGCTCGTGAAGCAGGGCGACCAGAAGGCAGCCGGTGCCCGTGCCGAGGTCGAGGATGCGCAGCGGTGCGGTGCGGCCGGGCAGAAGGCCGAGAGCCGTCTCCACGATCGTTTCCGTATCGGGCCGCGGGATGAGGGTCTCGGGAGACAGGGCAAAGCGAAGGCCCCAGAATTCCTGCTCGCCCAGGATTCGCGCGAGGGGCTCCCGCACGAGCCGGCGGCGCAGGAAACCCTCGAGCCGCTGCGCGCCATCCGGACCGAGATGGCGCTCCGGAAAGGCGGCCAGTTCGCTTGCGGAAATCCGGAGAGCCGCCTCGACGAGCCACCGTGCCTCGAGGGCAGGCGCATCCAGGCCGGCTTCGGTGAACAGCTTCCGGGTCAGAACGATGGCCTCCTGTCGGGTCATGGCCCCAGTCGGGGCGACCGGAGGCCCGCCTTCCGGACTCTGCGTCACGCTGCCTCGTCTTCGGCGAGGAGGGCTGCCTGGTGCTCGGTCACGAGGGCATCGACCAACTCGTCGAGCCCGGGGCCCGCAAGGACCTCCTCGAGCTTGTAGAGGGTGAGGTTGATCCGATGGTCGGTGACCCGTCCCTGCGGGAAGTTGTAGGTCCGGATCCGCTCCGAGCGGTCGCCGGACCCGACCTGGGATTTGCGGTCGGCTGCGCGGGCGGCGTCCTTCGCGGTCCGCTCGGCATCGAAGAGCCGCGCTCTCAGGAGAGCGAAGGCCCGGGCGCGGTTCTTGTGCTGGGACCGTTCGTCCTGCACGAGCACGACGATGCCGGTCGGGATATGCGTGATCCGCACGGCAGATTCCGTCTTGTTGACGTGCTGGCCGCCTGCGCCTCCGGAGCGCATCGTATCGATCCGGAGGTCCGCCTCGTTGATCTCGACGTCGACCTCTTCGGCCTCGGGGAGGACTGCCACCGTGGCGGCGGAGGTATGGATCCGCCCGGATGCTTCCGTCGCCGGCACGCGCTGGACCCGATGGGCCCCGCTCTCGAATTTGAGCCGCGCGAAGACGCCTCGCCCCCTGATCTCGGCAATGATTTCCCGGAAGCCTCCGACGGTGCCTTCGCTCTGGGAGATCACCTCGACGGTCCAGCCCTTCAGCTCCGCGTACCGCGAATACATCCGGAACAGGTCGCCGGCGAAGAGAGCGGCCTCGTCGCCGCCGGTCCCCGCCCGGATCTCGAGGATAGCGCTCTTCTCGTCCGCGGCATCCTTGGGGAGAAGCAGAAGACGCAGGGATTGAGCGGCCAGGTCACGCTCCTCCTCGGCCTGGGGCAGTTCCTCCTCGGCGAGGTTCCGCATTTCGGAGTCGGTCGCCGGATCCGATACGAGCGCCTCGATCCCGGCGAGGTTCTCCTCGGCCGCTCGGAAGCCACGGATCGCATCCACGATCGGCTCGAGTTCGGCGAGCTCCCGGGACAGGGCGACGAAGGATTCGGGGTCCGGGCCCGCATTGAGGGTTGCCATCACGATGTCGTGGCGGGCCAGGATGGCGTCGAGCCGTTCGATGGGCGGGGTGAAGGCCATGGTCACACCGGAAGATCGGGCCGCATGCCGAGGCACTCGGCTCGGGACAGGGAAGGGCCGCCCCTGCGCGCCGGGACGGCATCGGGAAACGGGGCGCCCAGCATCGTCAAATCGGGATGTTGTGCTGCTCGGCGAAGGAGATGAGCTGGGAACGCAGGGTCTCGGCGCCGCCCGCGCGGGCGAGTTCCTTCTCGAGGAACGCCCCGACAGCGCCGGCGTCGAGTTCCAGGAGCATCGCCTTCACGGGTCCGATCGATGTAGGAGCCATCGACAGAGCGCGGAAGCCCAGCCCGATCAGCGCCATTGCCTCGAGCGGGCGTCCGGCGATTTCACCGCAGACCGATACCGGACAGCCGCTCCGGTTGGCCGCATCCGCGACCGTCTTGAGCGCACGCAGGGCGGGCGCACTCAAGGGATCGAAGCGCTCCGCTACCATGCGGTTGTCGCGGTCGGCCGCGAAGAGGAACTGCAGCAGGTCGTTCGAGCCAATCGAAATGAAATCCGCCGTGGCGCAGATTTCCTCGATCTGGAACAGCAGAGACGGGACCTCCAGCATTACGCCGAGCTTCAGGTCTGCCGGCAGAGAATAACCGTGGCGCTGAAGATAGGCGGATTCGCGATCCACGAGGGCCTTGGCGCGGGCGAACTCGTCACAGGTCGCGACCATCGGGAACATGATCCGAAGCTTTCGGCCGTCGCTCGCCTTGAGCAGGGCCCTCACCTGGGCGCGCAGGAGACCCGGCCGGTCGAGGCCAATCCGGATCGCGCGCCACCCGAGGGCAGGGTTCTCCTCCTCGACCGAGCGCATGTAGGGCAGGATCTTGTCGCCGCCGATATCGAGCGTCCGGAAGGTCACGGGCTCGTCGCCGACCGCCGTCATGACGGCGCGATAGAGGGCCTGCTGCTCGCTCGCCGCGGGCATCCGCTCGGCCACCATGAATTGCAGCTCGGTTCGGAACAGGCCGACGCCACTCGCTCCCGTTTCGGTGAGGTGGGGGAGATCGACGATGAGGCCCGCATTCATCTGCAGGGTGATCTCGATGCCGTCCGCGGTGACGGGAGCGACAGTCCTGAGCCGTCGATACTGGGCTTGCCGCCGTGCCCGCAGGCGCGCCTTCTCGGCATAGGCGGCTTCGACGTCCACACGCGGCCGGATCTGCACGTCGCCGGCGGAGCCGTCCACGATGATCGCGTCGCCGGGCTCGACGAGCGCCGTCACGTTCGCGACCTCACCGACGGCCGGGATGCCGATCGCGCGGGCGACGATCGCGATGTGGCTGGTCGGCCCACCCTCCTCGAGAACGAGACCGCGCAGGCGCGAGCGGTCATAGTCCAGGAGGGCCGCGGGCCCCATCGAGCGCGCCACGAGGATCGAGTTCTCGGGGAGGGATGCCCGTTCGGCAACGAGGTTCCGGCCGACCAGCCTGTGGAGGAGGCGGTTCGCGAGATCGTCGAGATCGTGCAGCCGGTCGCGGAGGTAGGGGTCCGTCTGGCGAAGCATGCGGGCCCGGGTATCGGATTGCACGCGCTCCACGGCGGCTTCGGCGGTCAGGCCGGAAAGCACGGCCTCGCGCATGCGCCGCAGCCAGCCCTGATCGTGGGCAAACATCCGGAAGGTCTCGAGAACCTCCCGGTGCTCCCCGTGATGAGCGACGTCTCCGTGCTCGATCAGCTCGTCGATTGATGCGCGGACCTCGGCGATAGCCGTCTCGAGGCGCGCGACCTCGGCCTCCACGCTCTCGGCAATGAGGTTCTTGATGACGACCCGTGGCTCGTGGAGCACCACGTAACCGAGGCCGACACCGTCGGCGAGGGGAATGCCGCGCTGATGAAGGGGCTGCCGGAGCGCGCTGGTCGAATCCGTTGATGAGAGCGTCTGCAGTTCACCCGAGGCGAGCATCTCCGCGAGGACCATCGCGGTCGTCTGGAGCGCCTCGATCTCCTCTTCGGCATAGGTCCGGAATGTGCGGTTCTGGACCACGAGGACGCCGAGGGTGTTGCCGGCACGCAGGAGCGGAACGCCCAGGAAGGCGTGGTAGATCTCCTCGCCGGTCTCCGGCCTGTAGGAAAAGGCCGGGTGCGATTGTGCGTCGGAGAGCGCGAGCGGTTCGGCTGTCGTTGCGATGAGGCCGACGAGGCCCTCTCCCGCCCGCATCCTGGTGTGGTGCACGGCCTCCCGGTTGAGGCCCTCGGTCGCGAAGAGCTCGAGGTCGCCGTCGCCTCGCATCACGTAAACGGAGCAGACCTCCGCAACCATGTTGGCTGCGATCAGGATCACGATCTTGTCGAGGCGATCCTGTGCGCTGACCGGCTCCGCCATGACTTCGCGGAGGCGGCGCAGGAGCACGCGCGGGCCGCCGGGAGTCGCTGGCATGTTCTGTCCGTTCCCGTACCTCGGGCTGCTGGTCGAGCTGCCGGCCCCCGGCTGAACCGATGAGGCTGCGCGGCGGCCGCGTCAGACCCTGTCCAGGCCGTATAGCGAGTGGAGTGTCCGGACGGCAAGCTCCGTGTAGGCCGACTCGATCAGGACCGAGAACTTGATCTCCGAAGTCGTGATCGCGCGAATGTTGATCCCCTTCTCGGCCAAGGCCTTGAAGGCCCTCGCGGCGACACCCGCGTGACTGCGCATCCCGACCCCGATCGCGGATACCTTCACGACATCGGTGGCGCCCTGCAGGGCACGGTAGCCGATCTTTGCCCGATGCTCCTCGAGCACCCCGCAGGCGCGCTCGTAATCCGCGGCCGGGACCGTGAAGGTGATGTCGGTCGTGACGCTGTCGTCGGACACGACCTGGATGATCATGTCGACGTTGATGTTCGCGTCGGCGAGCGGCACGAAGATCGAAGCCGCTACGCCCGGCTTGTCGGCGACGTTGCGCAGCGTGATCTGGGCCTCGTCCTTCGAATAGGCGATGCCCGTGACGATCTGCTGTTCCATGATGCTGTCCTCGTCACAGATAAGGGTCCCCTGGCGCGGATCCGCAGGGTCGTCGAAGCTCGAACGCACATAGGTCGGGACCCGGTGGAGCATCGCGAGTTCCACGGAGCGGACCTGCAGCACCTTGGCCCCGAGAGAGGCCATCTCGAGCATCTCCTCATAGGATACCCGGTCGAGCCGGCGCGCCTTCGGCACGATACGCGGATCGGTCGTATAGACCCCGTCGACGTCGGTATAGATGTCGCAGCGCTCCGCCTGGAGCGCGGCCGCGAGCGCAACCGCGCTCGTGTCCGAGCCGCCGCGCCCGAGGGTCGTGATCCGCCCTGTCTCCTTGTGGAGGCCCTGGAACCCGGAGACGACCGCAACCTCGTGCTCCTCGGCAAAGGATTTCAGGATAGCGCTTCCATCGATCTCGGCGATCCGGGCCGAACCATGCGCCTCGGAGGTCAGGATGGGAATCTGCCAGCCCTGCCAGGAGCGCGCCCGAAACCCGATATCCTTGAGAGCGATTGCGAGGAGGCCGGAGGTGACCTGCTCCCCGGAGGCGACGACGGTGTCGTATTCGCGCGGATCGTAGCGCGACGAGGCCTCGCGGACGAACCCGACGAGCTCGTTGGTCTTGCCGGCCATCGCGGAGACCACGACCGCCACGTCGTAGCCGGCCTCGACTTCGCGTTTCACGTGCTGCGCCACGTTGCGGATGCGCTCCACGGTGGCGACCGACGTGCCGCCGAATTTCATGACGAGGCGAGGCATGGGCTGAAAGCTTGTGCGGAGATCGTGGGATTGGCCTTCGCTAGGCCGGAGGGGCGGTATACATGACGAGGGGGTCTTGCCCTGTCAACGCCACTGCCGGGCTCGATGAGCTCGGGCCGGAGCCCTGCCGATGTCCGATCCTGCCGCCAGTGTCGATCCCGAGGAGGTCGCCCGCTTCGAGCGTCTCGCCAACTCGTGGTGGGATGCCCGAGGCCCGATGCGGGCCTTGCACAAGTTCAATCCGCTGCGCCTGGCCTATATTCGCGACGAAACCTGCCGGCGGCTCGGCCGCGACCCCAAGTCGCCGAGGCCGCTGTCCGGGCTGTCGATCCTCGACGTCGGCTGCGGAGGAGGCATCCTGGCGGAGCCGCTCGCGCGGCTCGGAGGCTCCGTGGCGGGCCTCGATCCGGCGCGAACCAATATCGAGGTCGCGCGGCTCCATGCGGAGCGGGCCGGTATCCTCGTGGATTACCGGAACGAGACCGTGGAAGCCGTCTCGGCGCGCGAGGAAACCTTCGACGTCGTGCTCGCGATGGAGGTCGTGGAGCACGTACAGGACGTCCAGGCGTTCATCGCGACCTGCACCAGCGTGGTCCGGCCCGGCGGACTTCTCTTCATGGCAACCATCAATCGCACGCTCCGGGCTTTCGCGCTGGCGATCGTCGGGGCCGAATACGTGCTCGGCTGGCTGCCCCGCGGGACGCACCAGTGGGACCGGTTCGTGACTCCGGACGAGCTGAAGCTCGCCATCGAGACGAGCGGCATGTCCGTCATCGATACCACGGGTGTGGTCTACAATCCGCTGCGGGATGCCTGGACTCTCTCCCGGGATACGGGTGTCAACTACATGGCCTTGGCGGCAAAGCCCATTGCACAGGGCGGCACAGCGCATGCCTCGAGCACGCCATAGCTCCTATCGGGCCTGGAGGCTGCTGCCGCTCCAGCACCCATCCTGGAGGATCACTCCGCACCGGCGGGCTTCCACGGCTTGCGACGCACCCGGAGCTGCGCGAGCGTGACGGGGCGATAGTTCCAGACATCGACGCCCACGTCGTATTGGCGGGTCTGCGGCCGCAGCCGGCCATGGGAGTGCCCGTGCAGATCGAGCCAGCCACGGCCCATGTTCTTCCAGGTCCGGAACGCGTAGTGGCAGAGGACCAGCGCCGTGCCGTCGACGACGATCTCCGCATAAGTCTGCCGGCTGGCCCAGCCTTCGGCTGCGAGCGTGTCCGCCCCGTCATTGTTCCCGACGACGAGGTGCTTCTTTCCGTTGAGAATCGCCAGCAGTTCGCCGATCCGGGAGGCCTTCACGTGCAGCGCGAAGTCGCCGAGGTGCCAGACCTCGTCCTCGGGAGCGACGGTCTCGTTCCAGTTTCGGATCAGAGCCTCATCGTGCTCGGCGACCGATGCGAAAGGCCGTCGATCGATGCGCAGGACGCGGGAATCGCCGAAATGGGTGTCGCTCGTGAAGAAGGTCCCCACCGGCGCCTGCAGGCTCAGTTCTGGGAATCCGGCAGCATCGGCAAGGGCAGGATCTCGATGCCTTCCTCGATCAGCTCGCGCGCCTCGGTCGGCGAGGCCTGCCCATAGATCGACCGGTGCTCGATCTCGCCGAGATGCATGCTGCGGGCCTCTTCCGCGAACCGGTCGCCCACATTTTCCGCATGCTTTTCGACGTGATCGCGCAGAGCGCGCAACATCTTCCGGAGTTCCACCTCCTGTTCCGAGAGAACGGCCATGGGGCGGTTCGGAGCCTGCGGAGCCGCACGATCCTTGCGCGCCACCGAGGGCGCCATGATCTGCTTCTCTACTTTGGTGGATTGGCACACGGGGCAGGAGACGAAGCCCCGCTTGCGCTGCGTCTCGAACGCATCGCTCGAAGGAAACCAGCTCTCGAACTCGTGGCCGGATTCGCAGGCCAGGGAATACTTGATCATCGGGTCAGGTCAAACGCACGCGGAGCGCCCTTGCTCGAACGGAGCCGGCTTTCGGATTGGTTGCCGGGTAGGACGGCAGAGGAGAGAGACATCGGTCAAGTGGAACGGATCGCTCAAGCCGTCAAATGGGGACGGCTCAGCTCCCGTCCAAGACCTCAGGCGGTGGCGGCGCGCGGCGCGTCCTCGGAGAGGGCGGCGCGGACAACCTCGAACGGCCGGCCATGGCGGAGGGCCGGGATCCGGGCCCGGGCCTCTCCGACGAGAGCAGGGTCGATCTCGGCCAGGATCACGCCAGGCTCCGTTCCACCCTCGGCGAGCACACGGCCCCAGGGATCGACGATGATCGAATGGCCATAGGTCTCGCGGCCGTCCTCATGCAGGCCGCCCTGGGCGGCCGAGATCATGAAGGCGCCGGTCTCGATCGCCCGTGCACGGTGGAGGATGTGCCAGTGGGCTTCGCCCGTCTGCTTCGTGAAGCAGGCCGGGGCAGAGAGGAAGCTCGCGCCGGCCTTCGCGAGAGCCCGGTACAGTGCCGGGAAGCGCACGTCGTAGCAGATCGTCAGGCCGAGCCAGCCCCAGGGCGTTTCCACGAGAGTCGCCTCGTTCCCGCCGGCATAGGTCGCCGATTCACGCCACCGTTCCCCGTTCGGGAGGTCGACATCGAACAGATGAATCTTGTCGTAGGTCGCAACAACCTCACCTTCCGCATCGATCAGGATGGCCCGGTTCGCGATCCTGTCGCCCTCCGCGACGGCAACGGACCCGATCTGCACGACGATGCGCCGCTCCCGGGCGACCTCGCGGAGCGCATTGACCGTCGCATCGGTCTCCTGCGGACCGACCTTGGCGAACAGCGCTGACCGCTCCCGTTCGACGAGGGACGTCATCTCCGGTGTCTGTACGAAGCTCGCGCCCTGCGCGGCGGCCTCCCGGGCGAGGGTTACGGCCGCATCGCGATTGACGAGCGGGTCTCGCCCGGAACGCATCTGCAGGCAGGCGGCGATGAAACGGCGCGTCATGTGCAAATCCCCCTTCAGCCCGCGAGGGCCTTGTCGAGCGCATGGCCCCGCTCGAGGGCATAGAGATCATCGCAACCGCCAACATGGCGCTCGCCGATGAAGATCTGCGGTACGGTCGTGCGCCCGCCCGCCCGTTGGATCATTTCCGCACGCGCCTCGGGCTGCTCCTCGATGTCGATCTCGGTGAAGTCGGCGCCTTTGCGCCGCAGGAGTTCCTTTGCGGCGGCGCAATACGAGCACCAGCTCCGCGTATAGATGGTCACGGGTTGCATCGCGGCTCCTTGCCGAAATCCGATATAGGGTCCGAAAATCGCTCGCAAGCCGGTAGCCTCATGGCCACCGGCCAATGGAAGAATGTGAAACGGTGCCGCCCGGTTTCGGTCCCGTCTCGGTACTCCCGAGGGGGAAGCCCGATCAGCCATCCGGCACGACCTGCGCGAAGCACAGCACGTCGACCGAGGTGGCGCCGCCGCGCAGGAGCGCGCGGCTGGCGGCATTCGCCGTCGCTCCCGTCGTGAAGACATCATCGACCAGCACGGCGCGACGGCCGGACAGGCGCGGCCGAGCCTCCTCCGGAACCCGGAACACGCCCTGGAGATTCTCCCGCCGCTGGGCTCTCGTGAGGCCGACCTGCTGGCGTGTCGACCTGACTCGGCTGAGGAGAAAGGGATCGCATGGGCAGCCCGCGCGCTCCGCGATCGACCACGCGAGGGCGGCCGCCTGATTGAAGCGGCGGGTCCAGAGCCTCCACCGATGCAACGGCACCGGAACGATGACATCGGCCTCCCGGAGGAGTTCGGCGCCGGCTCGCGCCATAAGGAGGCCCATGGGACGGGCGAGCCGATCCTGGTCGCCGTATTTGAGGCGGTGAACGAGAGAGCGTGCGACCTCGTCATAGCGCGCCACGGCCCGGGCGCGCCTGAAAACGGGCGGCTCCGCGACGGCCGCCGGAGACAGCAGGCTGCCGCCGAGATCCGCAGCGAAAGGAGTTCCGAGCCGCTCGCAGAACGGCCGCTCGATGAACCGCATCCGCGACCAGCACGCGGCACAGAGGAGTTGCGGCGTTGCCACAGCGGCCTCGCAGGCCGCACAGCTCGGCGGGTAGACGATCCCGAGGGCAGCCTGTACCGCCCCTTCGAGAACAGCCCGCGTGCCAACTCTCGCCACCAGTCTCGCTCACCCGAGGCGATCACCACGGCCCGATAGTAGCAGCAAGCTTGGCCGTGCAAAGGCCCCTCGAAGGTGCGGAAGGGATCCCGGCGATTCCTCCGACGGCTTCGGCGCCTTGTCGAGGGGAAATGCGCCGCGTCCGCTTGGCGAGCGAAGGCCTGGGTGCCATATCGCGCTCCATGGCCGCGCCACAGGTTTTCGATCGTGCTCTTCTGCGTCGCCGGCTCGCCCGGGCGCAGGCGGGAGGCTATGCGGGCTTTCTGCTCGAGGCTGCTGCAGTCGATCTCGAGGAGCGCCTCTCCACCGTGATGCGCCCCTTCTCCCTGGCGCTCGATTGCGGCTCCCCTGGTCCCGCTGCCGTCCCTGTCCTGCAACGCCGGGCAACGACCGTGATCCGGCTGGCGCCGACCCCCGAAACCGGCACGGTTGTCGGCGATGAGGAGCGGCTGCCGTTCGCGGGGGAACGCTTCGACCTCGTTGTATCGCTTCTGTCCCTTCAGGCCGTGAACGACCTGCCGGGTGCCCTGGTCCAGATCCGGCGCGCCATGAGGCCCGACGGGCTCTTCATGGGTTGCCTCCTGGGCGGCGGGAGCCTGGCCGAACTGCGCCAATCCTTCCTGCTGGCTGAGATGGAAGTCGAGGGTGGTGCAAGCCCACGGGTGGCGCCCTTCGCGGATCTGCGCGATCTCGGCGCCCTTCTGCAGAGGGCAGGTTTTGCGCTTCCCGTGACGGACAGTGAGATGCTCCGGGTCCGCTACGCCAATCCCTTCCTGCTCATGCAGGATCTGCGCGCCATGGGGATGACGAACGCTCTCGTGGAGCGCAGGCCCGCTGGGCTGCGGCGGGCGACGCTCCGCCGGGCCGCAGAGATCTATGCCGAACGCTTCGCTGACCCGGATGGTCGCGTGTGGGCGACGTTCGAGATCGTCTGGCTCTCCGGGTGGACACCCCATTCAAGCCAGCAGAAGCCGCTTCGGCCTGGATCCGCCAAGGCGCGTCTCGCCGATGCGCTCGGCGTGCGTGAGCAACGGCTCGACGAAGACTGACGCAGCGATCTGTAGGCTTCGCCGCTTCGCGCCATCGCTCGTCGTGCGGTCCCGGCACCAGCCGTTTATTGCCATACCAATTTGAACTTCGCTGCCGCGCTTGCGTTCTCCATTCCCAAGCTGAACGGGAGGAGCACATGGGTCTGTTCAAGTTCCTCAAAGAGGCGGGCGCGAGACTGCTCGGCGGAAAGGCCGAAGCAGCTACACCCGATACGATCAAGCAGGAAGTGAAGAGCCACGGCCTCGATGCCGACAAGCTCAACGTCGACGTGCAGGGCGACAAGGTCAAGCTCTCCGGGCAAGCCATGACCCAGGAGGAGGCCGAGAAGATCATCCTGTCGATCGGCAACACCATCGGGGTTGCGGAAGTCGATACCAGCGACCTGCAGGTGCAGCAGAAGGCTCCGGAATCGACGATGTACACCGTCCAGAAGGGTGACACGCTCTGGGCGATTGCCGAGAAGCATTATGGCAAGGGGAAGGGAGCGAAATATACGGAGATCGTGAAGGCCAATACGCCGCCCGTGAAGGATCCCGATCTGATCCAGCCGGGCTGGGTTCTCCGCATTCCGCCACTGGCGTCCTGAGCATCGGCGGTTCGGCACAGTCGCCGGCTCGGAAAAGCGCCTTCGCGATGAGGGGGCTTCGAGAGGGCGCAATTTCTTTTGCGCAACGGATCCCGTTGGCCGGAATTTGCTGTACCCTTTCGGCTTCCGGCAGGAGAGTGGAATGCAGGACCCTGGCTCCGATCACACGATCACGATCAGCAAGAACCCGCATCGGATCAGGGTCATGCTCGGTGGCTTCATCGTGGCGGAAACCACCAGCGCTCTGGCTCTCGTGGAGGGACAGCACCCGCCGGTGCAGTACATCCCGCGCGAGGACGTGCGGATGGACCTGCTCGAGCGAACGTCCCGGACGACGCAGTGCCCCCATAAGGGCGAGGCGTCCTTCTTTCGGGTCACGGCCGGTGGACTCGTGCGTCCGGACGCGGCCTGGAGCTACGAGAACCCGCTCCCGGCTTCGGAGCAGATCCGGGGATACATCGCATTCCAGCCCGATCGGGTCGATGCGATCGAGGAGTTCAGCGACTGACGATGGCTGCCCCCGCGGGCGTGACATCTCCGGCTTGCCGCGAGAGGCCCGGTTTTCGTCTTGCAACCGTCACCGGATCATATCCCTGAGCGCGGGAGCAAGGTGAGGATCAGTCCCTAGAATTTCTGCGGGCGGCGGGTTTGGTGGCAGTGCCCGCCGTGACAAAGCAGAGCCATCCCTCTTGCCAAGAAGCGGGCTCTCCGGTTTCTCCTCTCCAGAGCAGGGAGGATGGTAGCGGTGATCGGTACATTCAGCTTCAATACGACGCCTAGCGTCGTCTTCGGGGCCGGAAGCGCAGCGCGGCTCGGCGAGATCGCAGCCGCACAGCTTGGACGGCGTGTCCTGATCGTCACCGACCAGGGCCTCGTGGCAGCCGGGCTCGTCGCGCCTGCCGTCTCGTCCCTCGAGCAGGCAGGCTGCGCCGTCTCGGTTTTCGACAAGGTCGTGGCCGACCCGCCGGAGAGCGTCGTGCTGGAGGCAGTAGAGTGTGGGGCCGGGTTCGGGGCGGATGCCGTCATCGGGCTCGGTGGCGGCTCGTCCCTTGATGTCGCGAAGCTCGTGGCGCTCCTGCTGAGAAGCGGTGAGCGATTGGCCGATATCTATGGTATAGGCCAAGTGCGCGGAAAACGTCTCCCGCTTCTCCTGTCGCCCACCACCGCAGGCACCGGCTCTGAAGTCACGCCGATCTCGATCGTGACGACGGGAGCTCACGAAAAGAAGGGCGTTGTTTCGCCCGTTCTTCTGCCCGATATCGCGCTCCTCGATCCGGAACTGACCTACGGTCTGCCCGCGCCGGTCACAGCCGCGACGGGCGTGGATGCGATGGTGCACGCAATCGAGTCGTTCACCTCGACCAGCGCCAACCGCAATCCGATCTCGGCCGCTCTCGCAACCGAAGCGCTCCGCCTTCTTGCCGGAAACATCTCTGCCGCCGCTCATCGCGGTGACCACGACGCTCGCGGCAAGATGCTGCTCGGGTCGATGCTTGCCGGCCAGGCTTTCGCGAACTCACCGGTCGCAGCCGTGCATGCATTGGCCTATCCGATCGGCGGCCATTACGGCATCCCGCACGGGCTCTCGAACGCGCTGGTTCTACCTGCCGTTCTCGAATTCAATCTCCCCGCAGCCGAGAGCGCCTATGCCGAGCTTGCGCCTCATGCCTTCCCCGATCTTGCACGGGAGCCGTCCTCCAGCCGCGCGGCGGCGTTCATCCGGAGGCTTGCGGCGCTCTCTTCGGATCTCGGCCTGCCGCCACGTCTGCGCGATGTCGGGATTCCCGCTGATGCGGTGCCAATGCTCGCGCGCGAGGCGATGAAGCAGACGCGCCTTCTCGTGAACAATCCGCGCCCGCTCGAAGAGGCGAATGTCGCTGCCATCTACGAGGCGTCGTGGTGAGCGAGCGGGCAAGTCCGCTTCCGCGCGAAGCCTTCGCGGTATTTCGTCCGATCACGACGCGGTGGATGGACAACGATGCCTACGGGCACGTGAACAATGTCGTTTACTACAGTTACTTCGACACCTCTAAGCCACTTCCAGCGCAGCAGCCCACAAGCTGCGTGGAGTTTAGATAGGGGCGGCATATGAAATCTCCTCCCGAGCAACGGAGTTCATATGTCTGCTTTGTCGAGATCACGACGCGGTGGATGGACAACGATGCCTACGCGCACGTCAACAACGTCGTGTATTACTCATTCTTTGATACTGCCGTTAATCAAATTTTGATTGAAGCGGGAGTTCTTGATATTCAGCGCAGTCCGGTAATTGGACTAGTTGTTGAAACGCAATGCCGGTACTTCGCTCCGATCACGTTCCCGGATCGCGTGTGCGCAGGTATCCGTGTCGCGCACATCGGCAACAGCAGCGTGCGCTATGAGGTGGGTCTATTCCGAAACACGGAACACGTGGCAGCGGCTCAGGGGCACTTCGTCCACGTCTATGTCGATCGATCTACGAATCGGCCGGTAACGTTGCCCGATCTGCTAAGGAAGACAGTCGAGTCGCTTTCTCGGCATATGGACCAGGTCACGATGGACGACTGAACTTACAGCCCTGGATCCCAGAGTTAACGCGCCTGGGCACGAGTTGCCAGGATGTGGAAGGCTGGAGACGACCGGCGTTCGTGAGGAGGCGCACATCACGAATAGGATCAACCGGGGTGGTTTTATGGCAGTGTTCCTGCTCCAGGTGTTGAGCGCTATTGGATCTAAGGAACTGCGTCTCGATTAGGCTTATGACTGATCGGCATTGCTCCAATTGGCGCCCAGATATTCCCCCTTATCAAAGCCGAGTGTCACCCACTTCTTCTGTGACAGCTCGCACTTCCTCTTGCCGCCGCGCCCATAACGCACCTTGAATTCAACAAATCCGGGCAGGCCTCCGGAATCCGGAGGATTGAATTCGATCTCGTTATCGACAAACCACATGAGGTCCTGCGGCCTGACCGTGATCTTGACAGGCAGCTTTCGATCCACGGCGGGAACAACGTTCCCAATCCTGCTCTTGATGTGAACGACTTCGCATTCTAGCGGGAAGTCTGCGAGGTTCTTCAACTCGAACCCGATCCGAGCAGCATTCGCGTGGTGGTTTTTCGCCACTCTGACGGCAACAAAGCCTAACTTGTCGTCTACGAGGCGATTGAGCCGCCACACGGAGAATGAAACCAGCCCGACCGACATGGAAGCAAAGGTGAGAGAGCTTCCTACGATCAGATAGAACAGGTTGACCTCTTGCCACAGCCCTACCACTGCCGCGACTCCGGCAAGGAGGATTGGGCTAACAACCTGTAACCCGGCCCAAATGTCCCACGGCGCGGGCACAGATGCCGCACCAAGCATTTTGACGATTGTCCGCAAGTAACCCATCTGGCGCCCCCAATCTGCGCGGCGGGCACTGTAGGCGGGCGGGGCTCACCTTTGGAGTCATGGCCAAGGTTATTTTCCGCGGCCTTTGTGGGGCCCCAGGATCCTACGCGAGCTTGCTGCTTTAGCTACGCTAAGCGGGAGCTTCGCTGCTCCGCCCGTTCGGTGGGCGCCGGCTATGGCTTGCCGACCAAGTTTTCCCATCTTCCAATCACCTAGGTATATCGGTGACTTCCTTACAGCCGTGAATGCGTGGCTCGTCGAGAATGGGTATCTGGTAATCGGCGAGAGTCCGGTGATCGGCCTCGTCGTCGAAACCGGCTGCACTTATTTCGAAAGTGTCGCCTTCCCGGATTCTCTTGAGGCCGGACTGCGCGTCGAGAAACTCGGCCGCTCATCGATTCGCTACGGAATCGGGATTTTCCGCGCGGGCGCTCCCCTCGCAGCCGCACAGGGACACTTCGTACACGTGATGATCGACCGCGCGAGTGGCAGACCGACGGCGATTCCCGACACTTTGCGCACAGCGCTTACGACACTGCATTCCCCGGCAGCGCAGTGACGATGCCGGACCACACCGTCATGTCAAGTCGAGCGAAGCGATCCAGGAGCACATCCGTCCACGGGTAGATTGCTTCGCCTGCGGCTCGCAAGGACGGCAGTGCAGTGGGACTGGGACGGGCAGTGCATCACGCCCACGGCTCGCAAGGACGGAAGTGCGGCGGAAAGGGTTGTGCTTACTGCCTTCGGCTCGCAAGGACGGCAGTAGGTCCGGCGCTACTCCGTTTCCGGCTCTGCGCCGCCCACCCTCAGACCCTCTTCGTCATTGCGAACGCAGTGAAGCAATCTACCCGCCGACGGATGGTTCGCCTCGCCAGCGACACGCCATGACGGACATGGCAGCCCGGAACGTTGCCCGTCATCAACCTGCCAGAAGGTCCATCAGGAACGGAATCAACGGCTCGTCGGCCGGCGGCATCTCGAGCTTGCGCAGATCCGCGGCCTTCACCCAGCGCAAGTTCTGGCCCTCGCGTGGTGTCACGAAGCCTTCCCAGCGCCGGCAGACATAGAGCGGCATCAGGAGGTGAAAGCTCTCGTAGGCGTGACTCGCGAAGGTCAGCGGCGCGAGGCACGGCTCGCGAACGACGATGCCAAGCTCCTCTTCGAGTTCGCGAATGAGCGTCTCTTCGGGACGCTCTCCCGGCTCCACCTTCCCGCCGGGAAACTCCCAAAGCCCCGCGAGGGCCTTGCCGGCCGGGCGTTGCGCTACGAGAAGGCGCCGGTCCGGGTCGATCAGCGCGACGGCAACGACGAGGAGCAGTGGCGTTCCGTTACTGGTCTCAGTGGCATTCGTCACGAACGGTAATCACCGTTGATCTCGACATAGGCCTTCGTGAGATCGCAGGTCCACGCCGTCGCCTCGCCGCGACCAAGGCCGAGGTCAACCCGGATCACGATTTCGTCCCGCTTCATGTATTCGGAGGTCCGTGCCTCGTCGTAATCGGGATCACGCGCACCTTTCACCGCAACACGGATATCGCCGAACCAGATCGCGAGCTTGTCCCGTTCGGCCGGCTCGCCCGCCTTGCCGACGGCCATCACGATGCGCCCCCAATTGGCATCCTCGCCGGCCATCGCGGTCTTCACGAGCGGCGAATTGGCGATCGACATCGCGATACGCCGGGCGGATGTCGTGCCCGTCGCTCCGGTGACCCGCACGGTCACGAACTTGCGCGCGCCTTCGCCGTCGCGTGCGACCTGCTGCGCGAGATCACGCAGTAGATCTTCGAGAGCCTGGCGGAAGGGCGCGAGTCTGCGGTCACTCGGAAGTGCGATCCGCGGCGCGCCACGATCGGCGGCTCCACCTGTCGCGAAGAGGAGCAGCGTGTCGGATGTCGAGGTATCGCCGTCGACCGTCACGCAATTGAAGCTGCGATCGGCACCTTTGCGAAGGAGCGCCTGCAGGACCGGCGCGGCGATCGGCGCATCCGTGAACACGAAGGACAGCATCGTGGCCATGTCGGGAGCGATCATGCCCGCCCCCTTCGCGATGCCGTTGATCGTGACGTCGACACCACCGAGAGAGACCGTTCGCGTCGCGACCTTCGGAAAGGTATCCGTCGTCATGATCGCCTTGGCGGCGTCGAGCCATCCATCGGGAGTAGCCCGCTCGGCGCAGCTTTCGAGAACGTTCTCGAACTTGCTCGCATCGAGCGGCTCGCCGATGACACCGGTAGACGCGATATAGACCTGAGACGGGCGGCATCCCGCCGCACGCGCGGCGATGTCACTCGTCATCTTGACGGCCTCGGCGCCCTTTCGACCCGTGAACGCGTTGGCGTTGCCGGAATTCACGACGAGCGCGCGCGCCGATCCCTTCTCGAGATTGCGGCGGCACCAATCGACCGGCGCGGAGGGACATTTCGAACGGGTGAACACGCCGCCGACTGTAGTGTCCTTCGGCATCGAGACGAACAGGACATCGGTGCGGCCACGGTAACGAATTCCCGCCTCCGCCGTGGCGATCCGGACTCCGTCGATGGCCGGCATGTCCGGATACGATTTCGGCGCGAGCGGCGAGATGGTCTTCGACATTCAGGGAGGCTCCGGTCGGCCCGGATCGGGGCCACGCTGCGCAAGAAGCGGCGAGGTGCCGAGTCTCATACCTCATTGTCAAGCCCGTGTCCGCCTGGACACATGGTCGAGGTGTCCCCGACTGCTATGCACTCCTCGGCCGCAGGTTCGGCCAGATGCGCGCGACTTTCCGGATTCGAGCCCATCGGAACGCGGCGACCAACGCCCGTTGATCCTCATTCCGAAGCAACGATCGAAGGTGAGTTCATGAGCGGCAACAAGCACCCGAAGACGCAGCCGAAGGATCGTCCGCGCAACGACCTCAAGATCGTTCCTGGGATCGGTCACTCAAAGGGCTCGTACATGACGGGCGAGGATCCACGCCTTCTCGATGCAGGCTCGACTGTCGAGGGCGACGTCGAGAACGAGACGAACCGCGAGGGTGGAGTCGGTCCCAACCGTCTCGGCCGGACCAATCGCTGATCGGAGGCTGTGCTTGCAGCGTCGGTGCGGCAGCCCTCATCCGGCTGCTGTGCGCCTCGCCTCTCCTTGGCGGGTAAGGGGACACGCTATGCATGAGGCGCAGCGTGTCCCCCGCCGAAATTCTCTCTTCGTCAGGGCTGCTTCTGCTCGACGAGGTTGCCCTTCTCGTCGAGGCGTTCGATCTTGGCCTTCTGGCGCAGCCCGAGGACGAGGTCCTGCTGGGCCTTGCGGCCGAGATAGGTGTCGATCTGCTCCCGCATCTCCTCGAAGGTCGGCACCGGGCGATCGCGCTTCTCCTCGACCTTGATGATGTGCCAGCCGAACTGGGTCTTCACCGGCTCCGAGATCTGTCCGGGCTCGAGCTTGAAGGCGGCCTCGGCGAAGGGCTCGACCATTCGGTCCTTCGAGAAGAACCCGAGATCGCCGCCCTCGGACTTAGAGCCGGGATCGGTCGACAATTCGCTCGCGACCTTCTCGAAATCCTCTCCGCCGCGGACCCGGGCGAGAGCCGCCTTTGCGGCATCCTCGCTCTCCACCAGGATGTGTCTGGCCCTGACTTCTGGCTCCGGCTTCAGGTTCTTGACGGTCTCGTCATAGAGCTTCTTGGCCGCTTCCGGAGAGACCGCCTTGGCGGCCTCACGCTCGAGATATTCGTCGAGCAGCGCTTTGTCTCGCGCATAGGCGAGCTTGCGGGCGAAGTCGGCGCTGTCGCCGACCTTGGCGGCTTCCGCGGCCCGGGCGCCGAGCTTCAGGTCGATAAGATATCCGATCAGCAGGTCGCGCTTTTGGGTATCCGGGACGCCCGGGATCTGGAGAGCCGGATCGTCCGAAGCGACCGCCAAATCTCCCTCAGTGATCGCGTTGCCGTCGACGCGAGCGACCACCTTGTCCTTGTCGGGTGTCGCGGTAGCAGCCTGCGACTGGGCCGGAGAGGCCGGTGCAGCGGGAGCGGCGGGTGACTGCCCTGTCTGAGCCAGGGCGGCTCCCGAGGCAAGCAACGCAAGAACAGCCGGGGCGAGGAGGCGCGTACGGGGCATCATAGACTGGCAGATCCTTTTTCGGTCCCGGTGGTGCATGGCCGCCGGATGCGGGGCGATCGTTGGCGAAGTTCGAGAACCTTTGCAAGCGAGGCTGTGCGTCACGGGCCCGTGAGGGGGGATCGGCGCAACGTGTTCGCCACGAGGCCGAGCGTCATCTACGCGAGACCGGGCGATAGGACTGTGAGCAAAGGGGCTTTTCGTTCGAGCCCGGTTGTCCTATGCCGTAGGGGGCATTGCCGGGATCCTCCGCGTCAGGCCACCGCAGCCGCGCTGCCGGCCGGAGGGGTATCGGGAACGGCTCGGCCGGCTTCGCGCGGGCCGCAGCCTACCGGATGCACTTTTCAGCAATTATGTCTATAAGGCGGCCCCGTCCGCCCCCGACCTTATCGATGAATTCAAAGGCACCCGATGTTCGGCTCGATCGCGAAGAAAATCTTCGGCTCGGTCAATGACCGCCGCCTGAAGTCGTACCGCCCGAAGGTGGCGGCCATCAATGCGCTCGAGGCCGAACTCGAAAAACTCTCCGACGAGGAGCTCCGCGCCCGGACCGACGCGTTGCGAGCCGAACTCGCGGCCGGGAAAAACCTCGACGACCTGCTCGTCCCGGCCTTCGCCACGGTCCGCGAGGCCGCCAAGCGGACCCTCGGCCAGCGGCATTTCGACGTCCAGTTGATCGGCGGGATGGTCCTCCACGAGGGTGGGATCGCCGAGATGCGCACCGGTGAAGGCAAGACGCTCGTCGCGACCCTGCCGGTCTACCTCAATGCGCTCGCGGGCAACGGCGTCCACGTCGTCACGGTGAACGATTATCTTGCCCGCCGCGACTCGGAGTGGATGGGGCAGATCTATCGCTTCCTCGGCATGTCGGTCGGCGTGATCGTCCATGGTCTCGACGATACCGAGCGGGCCGCGGCCTATGCTTGCGACATCACCTACGGGACGAACAACGAATACGGCTTCGATTATCTGCGCGACAACATGAAATACGAGCTCGCGCAGATGGTGCAGCGCGGGCATCACTACGCCATCGTCGACGAAGTCGACTCGATCCTGGTCGACGAGGCGAGAACGCCGCTCATCATTTCGGGGCCGGTCGACGATCGCTCCGACCTCTACATGGCGGTGGACATCTTGATTCCGCGTTTGCGGAAGGGCGATTTCGAAGTCGACGAGAAGCAGCGCGCGGTTTCTCTGACCGAGTCCGGGAACGAGCATATGGAAGAGCTCGTCCGCGAAGCCGGCCTGTTGCGGGAGGGGACGCTCTACGACGCCCAGAACGCAACGCTCGTTCATCACGTCAATCAGGCCCTGCGGGCGCATAGCCTGTTCCAGCGGGACAAGGACTACATCGTGCGCAACGGCGAGGTCGTCATCATCGACGAGTTCACGGGCCGCATGATGCCGGGCCGGCGCTATTCCGAGGGGCTGCACCAAGCCCTCGAGGCGAAGGAGCGAGTGCAGATCCAGCCCGAGAACCAGACGCTCGCCTCGATCACGTTCCAGAACTACTTCCGCCTATACGAGAAGCTCGCCGGCATGACGGGAACCGCCGCCACCGAGGCGGACGAGTTCCTCGAAATCTACAATCTGGAAGTCGTGGAAGTGCCGACCAACCGGCCCGTGGCCCGCGTCGACGAGGACGACGAGGTCTATCGGACCGCGGAGGAGAAGTACAAGGCGATCATCCGCGAGATCAAGGAAGCCTCGAGTCGCGGACAGCCGATCCTCGTCGGGACCACCTCGATCGAGAAGTCGGAATACCTGGCTGAACTCCTGCGCCGCGACGGCCTCACACAAATCGATTTCGGCGAGCCCAAGGCTCTGGAACCGCTCTACTCGGCCGTGCGGGAAGGCCGTGCCGTGAAGCATTTCGCGGTGCTCAACGCGCGCTTCCACGAGCAGGAGGCCTTCATCGTCGCCGAAGCCGGTGTTCCGGGCGCGATCACGATCGCCACGAACATGGCGGGCCGCGGAACGGATATCCAGCTCGGCGGCAACCTCAAGATGCGCATCGAGCAGGAAATCGACGGGCTCGAGGGCGATGCGCGCAAGGAAGCGGAAGACCGGATCGTTGCGGAGATCGCCGCCTTCAAGGAGCGCGCCCTGCAGGCAGGCGGCCTCTACGTGCTCGGAACCGAGCGGCACGAATCCCGGCGCATCGACAACCAGCTTCGCGGCCGGTCGGGACGCCAGGGCGATCCGGGACGGTCGAAATTCTACCTGTCGCTGCAAGACGATCTCATGCGCATCTTTGGTTCGGAGCGCATGGACGGAATGCTCTCGAAGCTCGGCCTGAAGGAGGACGAGGCGATCGTCCATCCGTGGATCAACAAGGCGATCGAGCGGGCGCAGGCGAAAGTCGAGGCGCGCAACTTCGATACGCGCAAGAACATCCTCAAATACGACAACGTCATGAACGACCAGCGCAAGGTCGTGTTCGAGCAGCGCCGCGAGTTCATGGCCGAGGAGACCGTTCGCGATACGATCGACGAGATGCGCCAGGGCGTGATCGACGACATGGTTGCCCGTGCGATTCCCGAGAATGCCTACCCGGAGCAGTGGAACACGGCCGGCCTCAAGGAGGATGTTGCACGCCTCCTGAATCTCGATCTTCCCGTCGACGAATGGGCCCAGGAGGAAGGGATCGCGGACGAGGAGATCCGCGAGCGGCTCCGGAAGGCCGCGGACGAGGCCTATGCACAGCGTATCGAGCGGAACACGCCCGAGGTGATGAACTATGTCGAGAAGCAGGTGCTGCTCCAGAGCCTCGACCATCTCTGGCGCGAGCACCTCGTCACGCTCGACCATCTCCGTCAGGTGATCGGATGGCGCGGCTATGCGCAGCGCGATCCCCTCAACGAGTACAAGTCCGAGGCCTTCGATCTCTTCAACCATCTCGTGGGCCATCTGCGCGAGCAGGTCACTGGGCAGCTCATGCGGATCGAGGTGGTGTTCCAGCAGCCTGAGCCGGAGCTGCCGCCGATGTTCGCGCAGCACCTCGATCCGGCGACCGGTGAGAACGAGTTCGAGAACGCGCAGGGCACCATGTTCGGCGCCGGGCCGGCAGCGAGCTTCGCCGCGGCATCGGACGGTGGAGTTGCCGTCGCGGAGCGGGATCCAGCTGATCCGTCGAGCTGGGGTCGGGTCGGGCGCAACGAGCCCTGCCCCTGCGGCTCCGGCAAGAAATACAAGCACTGCCACGGCCGCCTCGCCTGAGCGCAGGACTGAGGTAAAAAAAGCAATGGGCGCTGCTCCGCGAGCAGCGCCCATTTTCGTGTCAGGACAACAGTGCCGAGCAGCGAGGACCGGGGGCGAAGGTTGCGGCGACGATGCCCAAGGTCATGATGGGGATTCAATCATGGTCTCCGACACGGACCAATGCACCCACATCCGACCTTCCCACGCGACCTGCCCGCATCAGATTCACACGCTGACCCTATACGGTAGCCACGTGCTGGCTGGCCCGAAAGGACATCCTCTTGGAAATCATTCAGTTCCTGCTCGACTTCATCCTGCATGTGGACAAGTACCTAGAAGCCTTCGTCGGAGCCTACGGAGTCTGGGTGTATGCGCTGCTGTTCATCATTGTGTTCGTGGAAACCGGTGTGGTGGTCATGCCGTTCCTGCCGGGGGACTCGCTGCTGTTCATCGTAGGTGCACTCAGCGGCGCAGGCATGATGGACTTTTCGCTGGCCTGCACCGTGCTGCTGGCCGCGGCCGTACTTGGCGACCAGTGCAATTACCGAATCGGGCGTGCGATCGGTCCCAAGGTATTCCAGTGGGAGGATTCGCGCTGGTTCAACCGCCGCGCCTTCGACCAAGCCCATGCGTTCTACGAGCGCTGTGGCGGCATTACCATCGTGGTGGCGCGCTTCATGCCTTTCATCCGCACCTTCGCGCCGTTCGTGGCGGGCGTCGCGCACATGAGCCGCACCAAGTTTACGCTGTTCAATGTGGGCGGAGCCGTTCTGTGGGTGCTGGGCATTGCGACGGCGGGCTTCTTCTTCGGCAATCTTGCCTGGGTACGCGAGCACCTGGACAAGATCATCTGGGGCCTGATCCTGGTGCCGGGGCTGATCGCCATCTTCGGCGCGTGGCGCGCGGGCCAGACTGACCGCGTCCGCTCAGCCGGCTGAGCGAATCCGGCGCGGACCGTGGGGCAGGCAGATGAACTCTGCTCAGTTCCGGGTCGAGGGTGAACTCGACGACCAGAGCGTGGTCAGGCCGGACAGCATCCGCTCATACAGGGGCTTATCCGATTCAGGCGATGCCGACGTAGCTGCAGCAGCCATCTGAGGCGGCGCAGCGAGGGCCGGAGCGTTCGGTGCCACGCGAGGCGATACCGCCCTCGGAGTCTGTGGGATCGGGGAGGCCGCAGGGGCGGGGGCTGCGAAGGCGAGCGCGGAAGAAGGCGGCTCCTTCGGCCGGCCGTTCACATCCAGCACGATTTCATGCGGGCCGGCAGCCAGAGCCTCCGGCCGGCTGACATCGCCCAGGCGGCGGCTCCTGGTCTGGCTGTCGACGGCGAACGCGCCATCCGCAGAGGCAAAGTTCTGGCGGAAGCTCTGATGCTGGCCGCCATCCTGATAGACGAGCTTGATGGGCTCGACTCCCTTGGCCACGAGTGCCGCGACTTCCTGCTCGTCGCGCGTCTGTTTCACCGCGACGGCCGGCTCGAGGGCCGGCGAGCAATTGCCCTGCGCGACGTCGGCTCCGCCGAAGACGTAGCGCTTGCCGCAGACGGCGACCTTCGGCTCCTGGCCGACGGCCTCGAAGTAGTCCGAGCCTTCCTTCAGGTTCTTCCAGAACGGCATGTTCTGGTCGAGCCGGTGCTGCGCGATGTTCTTGGGCGTCATCCGGAACGGATAGGACTGAAACTGGAAGGTGCGCTGGCCTCCGGCGAAAGACTCGCGGGCAATGGCGTAGACTTCGGCGATCACCTCGTCGGTCATCGCAAAGCAGCCGCGCGAAGAGCAGGAACCGTGCACCATGAGATGCGATCCCGTGCGCCCATGCGCACGGTCGAAGGCATTTGGGTAGCCGGTATCGAAGGACAGATAGTAGCTGGAATTCGGGTTCATCTGCGCGGGCGTGATCGCGTAGAAGCCCTCGGGAGCCTGCCGGTCCCCCTCCCGGACCTTCGGTCCGAGCTGGCCGGACCAGCGGCAGATCGGGTAGGTCTTCAACAGGGCGAAGCGGCCGTCCGAGCCCCGCTTCCAGACCTCGAGCTCCGACTCCTTCTTGTAGGAGCGAATCACGATCGGATCGTTTTTTGACATCCCCTTGCTCGCCATGAGGGCAAGGGTCGACGGCGGAATGGGCGAGAGGTGACGCGAACTGCGCTGAAAGCCGTCGTCCTGGCAGGCCGCCAACGCAAGCACGAGCGCGGCAGCCGCTCCGAAACGCTTCATCATGGGGAACCCCGCGAACCTGACGAGCCGGGCTTGAACGCCCGATCTCTCCCCAACTGCCTAATTGGTTAGCCTTAACTTGCTGTTACCGCAAGCGCACAAGGTTCGCGTCTCCCTTGTCTTCCACCGTCTGGTTAACTCAACGTAAACCCAGGCGCCCGCCTCGCGAGGATCAGAGCTGCCGCCCGATGGCCAGGAATTTCGCGGCGCGGTGATCGCGCAGCTCGGAAGGCCCCATGTTGCCGAGCTCCGTCAGGGCGCTCTCGATGGCTTCGCCGGCCGCCTGAATGGCCGCTTCGGGTGAACGATGCGCGCCGCCGGTCGGCTCCGCGATGATCCCGTCGATCACGCCGAGCCGCAGAAGATCCTGGGCGGTGATCTTCATGTTGGTGGCGGCGTCCTGTGCCCGGGAGGGATCGCGCCAGAGGATAGAGGCGGCGCCCTCGGGAGAGATTACGCTGTAGATCGCGTGCTCCAGCATGAGCACCTTGTTCGCCGTTGCGATCGCGATAGCGCCCCCGGAGCCGCCCTCGCCGATGACCACGGATACGTTGGGAACTCCCAGGGACAGTTGCATCTCGGTCGAGCGGGCGATGGCCTCGGCCTGGCCGCGCTCTTCGGCCTCGATTCCGGGATAGGCGCCTGCCGTGTCCACAAAGGCGATGACTGGCAGCCCGAAGCGGTCCGCGAGCTCCATGAGGCGCACCGCCTTGCGATAGCCCTCCGGCCGCGCCATGCCGAAATTGTGGCGTATGCGCGTTTCCGTGGTCGAGCCCTTTTCCTGGCCGATGACGCAGACCGGCTGGCCCCGGAAACGCCCGAAGCCGCCGACCACCGCCTCGTCCTCGGCGAACTTGCGGTCCCCGGCCAGGGGCGTGAACTCGGTGATCAAGCCCCCGCAATAGTCCAGAAAATGAGGGCGTTGCGGATGTCGCGCGACGAGCGTCTTCTGCCACGGCGTGAGCGCGGCATAGAGATCCTTCAGGGCTCCGGCGGCCTTTGCTTCGAGGCGCGCGATATCGTCCGTAATCGAGACGGCATCGCCCTTCTCGCCGAGAGCCTTGAGTTCTTCGACCTTGGCCTCGAGTTCGGCCACGGGCTTTTCGAAGTCGAGATAGCTGCGCATCAGGTTCCGGTTGGAGACGCCAGCGGGCCGGCCGCCGGAAAGCGGCGGACACTGGCCATTCGCTGCGGCCAAGTCAAGGCAAGGCGGATTTGCCGTTCCCCTGAGCTTTTCCCTGAGAGGCACGGGATATCCTCGCTCTGCTTCGTCACGAGCAGGGCGTCCTGACCGCTCTGCGGCGCGTGCGATTTTTCGGTTCAGCCTTGTGCGTCGCGCCGTGCTGCGGCAGCTGGGGTGAAGACCGGCGACAGGCGATAAACGCGCCGCACGGGACGAACGGTGATCGCCCGATAGAGCTGCTTCGTCGCCTCGACGACATGAAGGCCGGCAAAGGGCAGGGAGAAGCCCGACCCGACGCGCTCCCAGATCTGGGCCGTCCGGAGCAGGAAGCGGCTGCGCAAGGGTGGAACGTACAGAGTCTCGGCCCACCGCTCCGGCGAAAAGAGGGTCTGGCGCATCAGGGCCTTCAACTGCGTCCGGCTGTAAGGCTGCCCATAACCGAACGGCGTCGTGTCCATCCGGGCCCACAGACCCCGGCGGTTCGGTGCCACCAGGATCAGGCGGCCGCCCGGCGTCAGGACACGCCAGATTTCATGAAGGAGCTCGTTCGGGTTCTCGACGATCTCCAAACCGTGTACGACGAGAACCCGGTCGATCGAGGCATCGGGAAGCGGCATCATCGTGAGATCGACGAGAGCCGTTGCGGAGGCGCCGCTGGCCGGCCAGTTCACGACGCCCTGGCTCGCAGGCATGAAAGCGAGCGTCCGCTCGGCATCCGACCGCACCGGCACGAGATACGGGACGGCATAGCCGAGACCCAGTACGCGAAGGCCGACGAGCGGCCCCCAGAACTGGCCGATCGAACGGCCGACGAGGCGCTGGGTCACGCGCCCCAGCGCACTCCCGTAGAACGCTCGCAGATCGGTGACGTCGACGCCCATACCGCAATGCCCCACCCGAAGCCTTCATGGGGGCTTCGGGAGGCCCATGCAAGCACAGAGCCGTAGGCTGGGAAGATCGGCTCGATCTTTCGCTGGGGAGTGCGCCATGGACCTGTTCTTGGAGTGCCGGCGTTCCATGATAGACAACACGAAAGACGGGAGAGATCATGCCAGCCGAAATCCATGTTTTCAGATGCCTCGAGGACAATATCGGGGTGCTGGTTCGGGATGCCACGACGGGCGCATGCGCGTCGATCGATGTGCCCGAGGCGCGCGCCGTGTTGCGCGCCCTCGAAGAGCACAATTGGCGGCTTACGGATATCCTGGTGACGCATCGGCACGGCGACCACGTCCAGGGCATACCCGAGGTCAAGAGCAAGACCGGCTGCCGGGTGGTGGGCCCCGCCAAGGCTGCAGGACAGGTCCGGACGCTCGATGAGACCGTGCGGGAAGGCGACAGAGTTGCGGTCGGCGACCTCACGCTGGAAGTCTGGGAGACCCCCGGACATTGCGCGGATCACGTCTCCTACTGGTGTCCCTCGGAATCCGTGCTCTTCTGCGGCGACACCCTGTTCACGATGGGCTGCGGGCGGGTGTTGGAAGGGAGTCCGGCGGATCTCTGGAAATCCCTCGAGCGGATCGCAAGCCTGCCTGCCGACACGACCATTTATTGCGGGCACGATTACACGCTGTCGAATGCGCGTTTCGCCCGGGCGGCGGACCCGAACAATCCCGAAGTGGCGCGGCGCCTCGAGGAGGCCGAGGAGGCCCGCCGGACCGGGCGCCTGCTCGTTCCGACGACTCTCGCGGCAGAACAGGCGACCAATCCATTCCTGCGCGCACGAGAGCCGGCCCTCGCCCGCGCCGTGGGGCTCGAGGAAGCCGAGCCCGTCGAGGTGTTCCGGGCACTTCGGGAGTGGAAGAACCGGTTCTAGAGCCGTTTCCCTGCCGGGGATTCGGCACACGGTCCGTGATCTCACGCGTTTCTGTGCGGATGGGAGTCGCGTCGCAGGAACGTTCGAAGGGAACGCAGGATGGCGATCGACGAATTGAGTCAGGATGAGGTCATCCGGCTCCTCGGTCTCGAGCCGCACCCCGAGGGCGGCTATTTCCGCGAGACGTTTCGCGACGCTTCCATGGCATCGTCGGGGCGTGCCGCCTCGACTGCGATCTATTATCTCCTCGGCCTCGGTGACGTGTCGGAATGGCACCGCGTCGATGCCGCGGAGGTCTGGCACCATTATGCTGGCGCCCCGCTCGTCATCACCGTTTCGGAGAATGGCCATGATGCTTCAGCGCATCGCGTCGGGCCCAATCTCTTGCAGGGAGAGCGCCCGCAATTCGTGGTGCCGGCAGGCTGGTGGCAGACGGCGACCAGCCTCGGCGCGTGGACGCTCGTAGGATGCACCGTTGCGCCCGGATTCGATTTTGCAGGATTCGAACTTGCACCGCCCGGATGGAAGCCAATCCCGCGAACGCTCGATCGGAGCTGACATGAGCAACGACGACCTCATCCTTGCTCTGGAATGCCGCCTGATCAACGCCTGGCCTTCCTTCGATTACCAGCTCTACGACGGCTGGCTGCTGCGGCTTGCGAAGGGCTACTCGAAGCGGGCCAACTCGGCGACGCCGCTCAGCCGCGGGGCCAGCCTGGATGAAGGGCTCCTCGCCCACATGATCGAGCACTTTCTCGCAGAAAACGTGCGGCCGACCTTCCGCCTGAACTCTCTCGAGGACGATGGCGTCGATGCATTCCTCGCCGGGCAGGGATTCCAGGTCATCGAGCCGACCAGCGTGCTGGCGCGCGTCCTCCCCGACGATTGCATGCTCGATCCGGCGATGACCATCGAGCCCCAGGCAACCCTGCGCTGGGTTCGCGAAACGGCGCGAGCCTATGGCGGAGACAAGGCGAACGACGAGATCCTCTGGAAGATCGTGATGCGGATCCGCCAGAAGGCGGCCTTCGCGACTCTCAATCTCGACGAGCGGCCGGTTGCCTGGGGACTCGCCGTTCTCGAGCGAGGCTGGGTCGGCCTCTATGATATCGTCGTCGAGCCGGAACTGCGCGGCATCGGGCTCGGCCGCCGGATGGTGTCGAGCCTGTTGGCGTGGGGGGCGGAGCAGGGCGCCTCGCACGTGTACCTGCAGGTGCGGGACGACAATTCCGTTGCGCAGGGCCTCTATCGCTCCCTCGACCTCGAACGGGTCTACGGCTACACGCACCGGGTGATGAGCGGGCCGTAATTGGTCTTTGCACCCGTCGTCATTGTGAGCCGCAGGCGAAGCAGCCCATTCCGAGGCCGTGACCTCTGGATCGCCTCGCCCAAATCACGATAGTACAGAGGGGCGGGTTCAGGCGCGTACTCTGCGCCCCGCAGCGGTGGCAAGGAGGGCGCCTGACACGATGAGGGTGCAGGCGAGGGCGAGTGAGGCCGTGGGCTCGGCATATCCGGCGAGGACGAGCACGAGCGTCGACAGGACAGGCGCTGCGTAGGACGCGACGCCGAGCAGGCGAATGTCGCCGCGCTTCATCCCGATATCCCATGCATAGAAGGCGGCGCCGACCGGGCCGATTCCGAGGGCCAGGATGGCGAGCCATTCCGTGCTTCGAGATGGCCAGAGCGTCGTCTCGAAGAGCAGATGACAGACGAAACTGAGAAGGCTCGTCGCGAGGCAGAAGCCGGCCACGGCGTCCGTGGGGACCTGGCCGAAGCGGCGTGAGAGCACGGAATAGCCAGCCCACACGAAAGCGGCCGCACCGGCGCAGAGATAACCGAACGCGTATTCCGCTCTGATGTCGATCGCTCCACGCCCGGAGACCAGCACGATGACGCCGAGGAAGCCGAGAATTGCCCCCGCCACCGTCAGGCCATGGAGGCGTTCGCCCGGGAGGAGGCTCGAGAAGAGCACGATGAGGAGCGGCCACAGATAGCAGATGAGACCCGCGTCGGCAGGAGGCGCCATCCGGAGCGCGGCGAAGTAGAGCGCGTGATAGCCGAAGAGCCCTCCGACACCGAGTAACCACACCACAGCGGGCTGGCTCAGGACGCCGGCGCGCGTTCCTCTCACGAGGAGCACCGCGGTACCACACAATCCTCCGATCAGAAATGTGATCGCGGCGAGCTGGAATGGCGGCATGAGGCCCGATGCCGCCGTGAACAGCGCGAGCAGCGACCAGAGGAGAATGGCGGTGAACCCAATGGTGTTGGCGGAGCGCGAAGTCATACGCCGCGATAGCCGAAACCTTTCGCCGGCGCGAGTGACCGATGCCGCGCCTTTCAAGGAGCGCATCGCGCAAATGGACAACCGCTTGGCCGAAAAATGCAAGCGGGACTCCGATACAGGAATCCCGCTCGGGACCGTCGCGTCGACCCTGCCTTCGCGGGCCGAAAGAGCAGGCGGGGCTCGTTCACCGGAGCCCCGCGGCCGTAGTATCAGGCCATGTACTGGCCGCCGTTGACGCTCAGGGTCGAGCCGGTGATGAAACCGCCCTCGTCCGCAGCCAGGAACAGGACCGTCCGCGCGATTTCCTCGGCCTCGCCGAGCCGGCCGACGGGGATCAGGGGAAGGATTTTGGTCTTGAGGACTTCCTCGGGGACGGCCTGCACCATCTCGGTTGCAATGTAGCCCGGTGCGATCACGTTGACCGTGACGCCCTTATTGGCATTTTCCTGCGCGAGCGCCTTCGCGAAGCCGATCACTCCCGCTTTTGCGGCAGAGTAGTTCGCCTGACCCATCTGGCCTTTCTGGCCGTTGATCGACGAGATGATGATGACGCGGCCGAAGCCGCGATTGCGCATTCCGTCGATGACCGGGCGCGTGCAGGTGAACATCGAGTCGAGGTTGGTCCGGATCACGGCGGACCACTGGTCGTAGGTCATGCGGTGAAACATGCCATCCCGGGTAATGCCCGCATTGTTCACGAGGATTTCGACCGGGCCGAGTTCCGATTCCACCGCGCGGATGCCCGACTCGCACGCTGCCGGATCGGAGACATCGAACTTGTGGACCGGGATGCCCGTCTCGGCCTTGAATTTCTGCGCGGCTTCGTCGTTGCCGCCGTAATTCGCAGCGACCTTGTATCCGGCGTCTTTCAACGCCTTCGAGATTGCGGCCCCGATACCCCGGGTTCCGCCGGTGACCAATGCGACTCGCGCCATGTGATGCTCCCTTGCTGGCATTCCGTCCCGAGTGGATCTCTCGAGGATCCACTCAATACTCCCGAGCGTCTTCGGGCATCAGGAACGATGCCCGAAGACGCTGCAGGAGTCGTCTCATTCTCGCGAGGGCTTTCGACCTTCAGACGAAGGTCGAAAGCCTGCCGAACGCGCTCGACCGATACTCGTGTGAAAACTCTGACCGCGGAAGTGCCGCATCCTGGCGATGCGGCCGGACTCGCCCGTCGACTGACGCACACGTCGAGAAATAGAGGCCGGTTTCCGGAGGCCAATCCTGACGCAACATTCGAGGGCGGGAGCAATCCGATGCGAATGCTCCCGCTCATCGCACAGATTCGAGCCTCAGCGCTCCAGGCACATGGCGATGCCCATGCCGCCGCCGATGCAGAGCGTGGCGAGGCCCTTCTTGGCTCCCCGCTTCTGCATCTCGTAGAGCAGCGTGCTGAGAACCCGGGCCCCGGAGGCGCCGATCGGATGTCCGATCGCAATCGCGCCGCCGTTCACGTTCACGATCTCGGGGTTCCAGCCCATGTCCTTGTTCACCGCCAGCGCCTGGGCCGCGAACGCCTCGTTCGCCTCGACGAGCTCGAGGTCCTGGACCTTCCAGCCTGCCTTCTCGAGGGCCTTGCGGGAGGCCGGGATCGGGCCGGTGCCCATGATGGCCGGGTCGACGCCCGCGGTTGCCCAGGACGCGATCCGGGCCAGCGGCGTCAGCCCACGTCGCTCGGCCTCCGCGGCGGTCATCAGCACGGCAGCTGCCGCGCCGTCATTGATGCCCGATGCGTTTCCGGCCGTGACAGTCCCCTCCTTCGAGAAGGCCGGCCGCAGCTTCGCGACGGCATCCATCGTCGTTCCCGGGCGGATGTATTCGTCCTGGTCGACGACGGTGTCGCCCTTGCGACCCTTGATCGTCACCGGGACGATCTCGTCCTTGAACCGGCCGGCCTTCTGCGCAGCCTCGGCCTTGTTCTGCGAGGAGACCGCGAACTGATCCTGCTCCTCGCGGGTGAGCTGCCAGCGCTGGGCGACGTTCTCGGCCGTGTTGCCCATATGGTAGCCGTGGAACGCATCCATCAGTCCGTCGCGCAGCATGGTGTCGACGAGCTTGAAGTCGCCCATCTTGGTGCCGGCGCGCATATGCGCGGCATGCGGCGCCTGGGACATGGATTCCTGACCGCCTGCCACGATGATCGACGCATCGCCGTTGGCGATCTGCTGCATTCCGATGGCGACGGCGCGCAGCCCTGACCCGCATAGCTGGTTCAGGCCCCAGGCTGTCTTTTCCTGCGGGATGCCGGCTGCCATGGCGGCCTGCCGGGCGGGATTCTGGCCCTGACCTGCCGTGAGGATCTGTCCGAGAATGACCTCGTCGACCTCCGAGGCGTCGACCTTCGCACGTTCGAGCGCAGACTTGATCGCTATGGCGCCGAGGTCGTGAGCCGGGGTGTTTGCAAAGGCTCCATTGAACGACCCGACAGGCGTGCGCGCTGCGCCAACGATGACGATGTCTGCTGTGGCCATGTGCTTCTCCTATTGTGCAGGCGGGTCCTGCGGACCGACGCCGTCTCGTCGATGAAAAGCCCGGGCAGTGGGAAGTCAAGGCTGCTCGGGCGAGGGTCAGGCGTGCATTTTACACACCTCCTGAGCGACATCCGTTTGCGATGGGAACGGAAATGCCTAAAGTCTCCTCTCAGCGGCCTCCGATCCTGCCACCGGAGGATCCGGGTCGCCACGGTGAACGGTACAGCATGGCGACGGAAAAGCAGCCTACGGTCATCAAGAAATACGCCAACCGGCGCCTCTATCACACGGGAACCTCCGCCTACGTGACCCTCGAGGACCTCGCGAAGATGGTCCGCAATGGCGAGGATTTCGTGGTCTATGACGCGAAATCCGGAGAGGACATCACGCGGTCGGTCCTGACGCAGATCATCTTCGAGCAGGAGAGCAAGGAAGGTCAGAGCCTCCTGCCCGTGACGGTGCTGCGCCAGCTGATCGGCTTTTACGGGGACAGTCTCCAGGCCCTCGTTCCGCGCTATCTCGAGCTCTCGATGGAAAACCTCTCCCGGGAGCAGCAGAAGCTTCGGGAACAGATGGCTCACGCATTCGGGCCCGGCGCCTTCCAGGCCATGGAAGACCAAGTGCGCTCGAACATGAAGTTCTTCACGGAAGCGATGCGGATCTTCTCACCCTTCCCGAAGCGCGCGGACGAAGCCAAGGATGGCGCCGCCCCAGCGGACGACATCGAGGCCCTCAGGCGTCAGATGAAGGAGATGCAGGAGAAGCTCGATTCCCTGACGCACAAGTAATGCGCTGGCTGTCGGCCGTTGCGGGCCGACGACAGGAGATCAGCCGCGGGCGGTGAGCCTCTGACGGCCTTCCATCGGCGATACTGCGGGGAAGAGCGGACCCTCGAGATAATCGATGCCCGCAAGGGTGAGCGCCCGGGCCAGGGAAGGATCATCCACCCACTCGGCGCAGGTCGCGCCGCCGAGCCGCTGGGCCTGTTCGATCGGACGTCTCACCCTTTCGCCGTCCTCAGGCGACCGTCGGAAGGACTGGGCGAGCCTGCCGTCGATGGCGAGGATATCGACCGACAGAGTGCGCAGGGCACGCTCGGAAACGGACGTCGGCCCGATTCCGACTCCGCGGAGCACCGTTCCGACACCCAGAGCCTTCAGGGCCGCGAGCCGGCCCCCGATGGTGCGGTGACGCGAGAGGCCTCGCACCGAGGTCTCGATTAGAAGGCGCGATCCGATCCCGGGTCTTGCCCCGATGTGAGCCGCGACGATCGTGAGCCACTCGCGATTGGCGAGTGTCGACGCGGCGACCGGCAATGCGATGCGCAGGCCCGGATTGGCGATGAGGATGTCCGCGACGAGCTCGAGGAGGCGGGACTCGAGAAGCAAGGAGAGTCCCGCCTGTTCGGCGGCCTGCCGGATCTCGGGAGCCGCACGCGGGCCGGCTTGGGACGGGAGGGCCGCAACCGCGACATGAAAGGTTGCCTGCCGGTTCGCCGCGTCGACCACAGGCCGAAGCAGAAGGTTGAGCGACCGGCCGTTCAGGGCGTCCAGAACGTTCGCGGCAGGATTCGCCTCGAGAACTGCCGCCAGATGCGCGGGTCTCAGCTCTCGCTCGAGGGCCCTGAGGGTCTGACCCGGATCGAGGGCCCCACCGGTGAGGTCGCCCGCCGCGAGCCGGAAGGACGGTTCTCCGGAACATCCATCGCGCAGGAGGTGCTCCAGCCGGACGAGAGCCGCCGGTGCCTCCTCGCTCGGACAGGAGGGAAGGAGCAGCACGAAGGAATTTTCGCCGAGCGGCATCAGGCGGTCGCCCTGGCGCAGAAGGGACCGCGCAAGACGCGCCGCACGGGAAAATCCTCCTTCCGGATCGGCAGTGTCGGGCTCGATCGTGCCGACGACGAGCGTTCCGGTGCGATTCGATCGTCCGGCCCGGCTCGCGGCCTCGGCGATCGCCGTCAGTGCCGCGAAGCGGTCTCCGGACGGGCTGCCCGCCTGTCCCGGAGCCGCATTGTCCTCGAGACGGAGCATGGACTCGGCCCGGAAAGGGCGTCCGTCGGCCATCAGGAAACAGCGCCCGGTCTCCTCGACGGTGATGAGGCGATTGCGCGACAGCCAGAGAGAGTATCGGCCCCGAAAGGGAGCGCTGCCGGGCTCGTCCTGCACGGCGTGCAGGATCATGTCGCGGCGATCCGTGTCGCCTCGAGCATCGACGAGATCGGCGAAGTCGGTGCCGGTCACGACCGCGGATCCGTGCGGCGACTCGAGCGTGAGCCGGTCGCTCGTGAGATCCCAGGTCATGGCGACGGAGGCCCCGACGGCGAGAATGGCCGAGATGCTGCCGGCCGGTTCACCCGGTGCATTCCACCCGATAGCCGCCCGGAGTCTCCCGATCCGGCTTCGCCGCGCCATGACGTGATCCTTCCGCAATCCGGGATAGGCGAATGACAATGGGCTGCCGGTTCGCGGCAAAGACCAGCCTTGCACCAGCAGCACGGGTGGGGGCGGAAACCATGAAAGGAAAACCGGCCGCATCGGCCGGTGGAACCCTGGATTCCACCTCGTCAAGATGCAAATGTCGAGCTTAACGGCAGGTAAATACGAGCCCGGAATGGCGCGAGCCGAACGCGTCCGGGCAGACGGAGAGACCGGGAAGATGCGAGCCTCGGAGATCCGGGCGAAGCCCGCCCTTGACGACCAATCCGTGCCGTCACCGGAGGCGCCTGCCGGTTCCGTCTCCGAGACGGATCCACGGGACCAGGGACGTTCGCTTACCAGGCTCGATGGCGACGAGACGAGGCGGGCACCGGTCGCACGGCCGGACGTGGGTTTCCTGACGCAGCTCCTGGCCTGTCGCGAAGGAGTGCCCCAGATGCGCGCTCGCCGCCGCGCGGGACCGGGACAGGCCGTGCGCTCCTATCGGGGACCGGCTGCGGATAGCCTGGGGCGTTTGTCGAAGCGAGTCTGATACAGGGTGCGGGGCACTCCTGTGGCGCAGACCTCCCGGCATGAAAAAGGCCGGCGCTCGGGCCGGCCTCTTCGGAACGTGATGCGGAGGCGATCAGGCCTCGGTCTTCACCTTCAGGATCTGGCGACCGCGATACATGCCGGTCTTCAGATCGATGTGGTGCGGGCGACGCAGTTCGCCCGAATCCTTGTCCTCGACATAGGTCGGGGCCTTGAGGGCATCGGCAGAGCGACGCATACCGCGCCGCGACGGCGATGTTTTCCGCTTCGGAACGGCCATCGGAATCTCCAGTCAACAACGAGCCGCCCGGTGAGACGGGTCACGCTCGCACACGAATATCGGTGAGGTCGCGCCTTATACAGAGGTCGCTGCGGTTTGACCAGCGCAAAAACCGGAAAACCGGCCGCCGCCCAGCTCGACCTCATGCACGCGGGGCTCGTAGACCAGATCCCGGCGAAAGGCAATCGGCCGGCGTTCCGTTCATGCGCTGGAGCACCCGCGCGGCAAGCGCCCGATGTTGGGCGCTCGGCCGCGCCGGGTTGCGGGCCAGTGGATTCGGGAGCGCGGTCGCGAGGAGGGCCGCCTCGCGGCGGGTCAGCTGCGTGGCGCTCTTTCTGAAGTAGGTCCGGGCCGCGGCCTCGGCGCCGAAAATACCCTCTCCCCACTCGGCGATGTTCAGATAGACCTCGATGACCCGCTGCTTCGGCCAGACGAGGTCGAGGTACAGGGCGATGGGGAGCTCGAGCCCTTTCCGGACATAGGATCGGCTCGGCCACAGGAAGAGGTTCTTGGCGGTCTGCATCGCGATCGTCGAGGCGCCGCGGGAAGGGCCATTCCCGTCCGCGGCCTCGATGACGGACCACAGGGCATCCCAGTCGACGCCCTCGTGCAGGCAGAAGCGGCCGTCTTCGGAAGCGATCACGGCGAGCGGCAGCTGGCGTGAAATGCCCTTCAGGTCGGTCCAGTCGCGCCTCACCTCGGCCCCGGTGAGCCACCGGCCGGCCATCAGGGTCGAGACCGGGGGAACGACGCGATAGGCGAGGCCTAGCAAAAGAACCGCAAGGCCCCATAAGAGGGCGATCCCCAGGATCAGGCGGACGACCCGGCGAAGGATTCGAGCGAAGCTCATCGGCTGCCTGCCACCGACACCCGCGCCGGCCGGCGCCTGTTCCGTTTCCGCGACGGCCTGGAGGGCCGCGCCATTTCGTGGACCGACTCCGAACATGTCACAGTTTCCTGCCACCTCCACGAGCCAGACCTTCCGGGATCGCCTTGCCGCGACGGCCGGCGAGGTCGAAGCGATTCTCGAAGAGCTTCTGTCGGACGACATCAGGGGCGGCGAGATCGCGCGTCCGGAACGGCTCACGGCCGCGATGCGGCATGCGGTGCTGGCAGGCGGAAAGCGGCTGCGGCCATGCCTCGTCGTCGAGGTGGCCCGAATTTTCGGCGTCGAAACCAAGGCGGCGCTTCGTGCCGCATCCGGAATCGAGCTTCTGCACTGCTACTCCCTCGTGCACGACGATCTCCCCGCGATGGACGACGATGACCTCCGGCGGGGCCGGCCGACCGTCCACAAAGCCTATGACGAGGCCACGGCGATCCTCGTCGGAGATGCCCTCCAGACCCTTGCCTTCGAAATCCTGGCGGATCCCCGAACCGATCCTGATCCCGAGATTCGCGCAACCCTCGTGCTGGGGCTCGCGCGTGCTGCCGGCCTTGGCGGCATGGTGGGCGGGCAGATGCTCGATCTCGCCGCGGAAGGCCGTTATGGCGAGGCCGCCCTCGATCTCGAACAGGTGCGTCGCCTGCAAGCCATGAAGACCGGTGCGCTCCTCGCCTTCAGCGCCGAGGCGGGGGCAATCCTGGGCCGCGCCGAGCCCCGGCAGCGAGAGGCGCTGAAGCGCTTCGGCACAGCGCTCGGCGCGGCCTTCCAGGTCGCCGACGACATTCTCGACCGGGAGGCCACGGCCGAGTCGCTCGGCAAGCGGACCGGAAAGGATCGCGACCGCGGGAAGGCCACCCTCGTCGATCTTCTCGGCCTCGACGCAGCGCGGGCCGAATGCCGGCGCCTCGTCGAGGAGGCGCACCGGTCCCTGCAGGATTTCGGGCCGGAGGCCGACATTCTCCGGGACGCGGCGCGGTTTGCCGCCGAACGGCGCGTCTGAGCCGAATCCAGGGAACTCGACCCGAAGACCGTTCGGTTCCCCACGATAGGGCGCGGAGATCGGATCGTCGTGGTGCCGCCCCGGATGCAGCGGAGGCCGGCTCAGACGGTCACCTGCGTGCCGACCTCGACCACCCGACCGGTCGGGATCTGGAAGAAGTCTGTCGCGTCGCTCGCCGATTTCGCCAGCCCGATGAAGAGCTTGTCCTGCCAGAGCGGCATCCCGGATTGTGCTGCGGGACGGATCGACCGGCGGCTGAGGAAGAACGAGGTCGCCATGATGTCGAACTTGAACCCCTGCTTGCGCAGGATCGCGAGAGCGCGAGGGATGTTCGGCGTTTCCACGTAGCCATAGGTCATCTCGACCTTCCAGAACGAGTCGCCGAGGTGCTCGACCCTGACCCGGTCCTCGTCCTCGACACGGGGAATGTCGAGGGTCCGGACGGTGAGGATGACGTTCTTCTCGTGCAGGACCTTGTTGTGCTTCAGATTATGCAGGAGCGCAGCCGGCGAGGTGTCAGGATCGCTCGTGAGGAACACCGCAGTCCCCTTGACTCGATGGGGCGGGCTCTTCTGCAGCATGCCGATCAGTTCCTGGAGCGGGACATCCGTCCGCCGTGTCTTCTCGAACAGGATCCCCGTGCCCTTCACCCAGGTCCACATGACCAGGATGAGCGCTCCGGCCAGGAACACCGGCACGTAGCCTCCCGTGAGGACTTTCGTCAGGTTCGCTCCGAAGAAGGCGAAGTCGATCACGAGGAACGGCAGCATGATCAGGAGAGAGAGCCAGAGCGAGAAGCGCCACCCTTTCCAGATCACGATCACCGCGAGAATGGCGTCGATCGACATCGCGCCGAACACCGAAAGTCCGTACGCGTGCGCGAGGTTGCTCGATGTCTGGAAGGCGAGGACGAGAACGATCACGCCGACGAGGAGCAGCGAGTTCACCCGCGGAAGATAGATCTGCCCCTGGTGGGATTCGGACGTGAAGCGGATCTCGAGCCGCGGCAGGAGGCCGAGCTGCACGGCCTGGCGCGTCAGCGAGAACGCGCCGGTGATGACGGCCTGGCTCGCGATGATCGTCGCGACCGTCGCTAGGAACACCATCGGCAGAAGCCCCCATTCCGGCACGAGGCGGTAGAGCGGATGCTCCGCCGCCGCGGGGTCCGAGAGGACGAGGGCGCCTTGGCCGAAATAATTGATCACGAGGGCCGGGAACACGAAGCCGAGCCATGCGGCGCGGATCGGCCCGCGTCCGAAATGCCCAAGATCGGCATAGAGCGCTTCCGCTCCCGAGACCGACAGGCAGGCCGTGCCGAGCACGGCCAGTGAAATTCCCGGATGCTCATAGAAGAAGATGAAGCTGTTGAACGGGTTGATGGCGCGCAGGACGGTCGGATCGTCCGCGATGTGAATAGCCCCGGTCACCGCGAGAGTCGCGAACCAGAGCACCATGATGGGGCCGAAAAGGGCTGCGACGCGTCCCGTTCCATGGCTCTGTACCGCAAAAAGGGCGACCAGGATCGCAAGGGTGATCGGAACCACATAGGCTTCGAGACCGGGCGTGGCGAGCTTCAATCCTTCCACGGCCGACAGCACCGAGATCGCCGGCGCGATGACCGCGTCGCCATAGAACAGGCCGGCCCCCGTAATGCCGAGCAACAGGATCGCGATTCGACGTCCGCCGAGGGCGCGCTGGGCCAGGGCCACGAGAGTCAGCGTCCCGCCTTCTCCCTTGTTGTCGGCCCGCAGGAGGATCAGGACGTATTTGATCGTCACGACCAGGATGAGGGACCACAGGATGATCGAGAGGACGCCGATGACGATATCCTCGGTCGCGCTGGTGCCCTGGGACGCGGCAGCGATCGATTCCCGAAACGCATAGAGTGGGCTCGTTCCGATGTCGCCGTAAACGACGCCGAGCGATCCGAGCGTCAGCGTCCAGAAGCTGGCCTGCGAGTGACCTTCAGCGGCACCGTGAGAAGGCTCGCGCTGCACGTCGGGAGGCGCGGAAGCGGCGGCTTGGATGTCGGGCATGAATGATCTGCTGGCTGCGAGCCGCATTGGCGACCCTGGAGGGGGTTCCATCCCCTGGCGGCCATTCCTTTCCGGACATGGCAGCCGTCTCCTCGAAGAGGCGGCTCTCTAGCATAGCCTTCACGACGGCAAAACAGCCATTCCAGAGTGGCGCCCATAACCTCGAATCCCCTGCGGAGAATGCAGCCGCAGGTGCCGAGTTCCTGTGATCCGAAGAAGATGGTCCGACGGGGAGCGGCCGGACCGAGCCGGCCCAGGCGGGTAATCCCCTGCTATTCGGCTGCGACCGAGCCCTTCCGGGTGCCGAAGCGCTTCTCGATATAGTCCCGGACGATTTCCTGGAAATCGCGCGCAAGGGTTGGGCCGCGCAGCGTCACGGCCTTGCGGCCGTCGATGAAGACCGGCGCAGTGGGCTGCTCTCCCGTGCCCGGAAGCGAAATCCCGATATGGGCATGCTTCGACTCGCCGGGCCCGTTCACGATGCAGCCCATGACCGCCACATTAAGGGCCTCGACGCCTGGATACTGGCGGCGCCACTCCGGCATCGACTCGGAAATCCAAGTCTGGATATCCCGCGCCAGCTCCTGGAACACGGTCGAAGTCGTGCGGCCGCAGCCCGGACAGGCCGCCACGAGCGGCACGAAGCTCCGGAAGCCCATCGTCTGCAGAAGCTCCTGGGTGGCCTTCACCTCGAGCGTGCGATCGCCGCCCGGCTCCGGTGTCAGGGAATAGCGGATCGTGTCCCCGATCCCCTCCTGGAGGAGGATGCCCATGGCGGCGGACGAGGCGACGAGGCCTTTCGATCCCATCCCGGCCTCGGTCAGGCCGAGATGGATCGCGTAGTCGGACCGTTGCGCGAGATCCCGATAGACGGCGATCAGGTCCTGGACCGCGGACACCTTGGCGGAGAGGATGATGCGATTGCGCGGAAGACCGATCTCCTCCGCCCTGGCGGCGGACAAGAGCGCCGACTGCACCATGGCTTCGCGGGTGATTGCGCGCGCGCTGACCGGGCGTTCCGCCTTGGCGTTCGCGTCCATCAGGCTGGTCAGGAGTTCCTGGTCCAGCGAGCCCCAGTTCGCTCCGATGCGGATGGCCTTTCCGTGCCGGAGGGCCGTCTCGACGATGGCGCCGAACTGGCGCTCCTTCTTCTCCTTGAAGCCGACATTGCCGGGATTGATCCGGTATTTGTCGAGAGCCTCCGCGGCTGCGGGGTGATCCTCCAGGAGCTTGTGACCGATGTAATGGAAGTCGCCCACGAGGGGGACGCCGACGCCAAGCCGATCCAGACGCTCACGGATCTTCGGAACTGCGGTGGCGGCCTCGTCCCGATCGACCGTGATGCGGACGATCTCGGACCCTGCCCGGGCGAGGGCTGCCACCTGGGCGACCGTCGCGTCGACATCCGCCGTGTCGGTGTTCGTCATGGATTGCACGACGATCGGGGCGCCGCCGCCGACCGTGACCGAACCGACCTGGACGGCAACCGTCCGGTGCCGGGCAGCCGGTCCTGCTTCCGGCGGAGTATCGATGTGGGCAGCACGCGCGGCGGGAGAAAGCGGCATCGGTAATCCGGTTCCGTGTGTGGAGCATATCCGGGCCGGAGAGGTCTCACCGGTCCCGGCCGCGATTCGAACCAGGAGGCTTGGCGCTCGGTTGCCGACCGGATCGCTCCGACCCTAGCTGATGCGTCATAGCGGTTCAGTCAAGCATCGCGGGAAGGCTGCCTCGTCGCACGAGAGCGCAGCCGACTCCTGGCAAGCCTTCGGGTCGTGACGGTGCGTGTCAGAACCCGTTAGACAAGTCGCTGATTGTCCCCGTTAGAGATGTCACCTTCAAGGCTTTCACCCGAGATATCAGCGGCGCGGGAGGCCTTGGCGCCGAGCAGCGCGGCGGAGCTGATCAAGTTGCGCAGCCGCGCTGCGGTCGATCTCCAGACGACGCATCGCGATCACCGTCATAGGACCCGAGCTCCCCGTTATCCGCACTCGGGGAGGTGACATCTCTAACGAGCAGCCGGGTGACGTCTCTAACGGTGCTCTACAGTGCGCGTGCCGCTTCGGAGCGCGTCAGAGCGATCGTGCAACGGCGCTGCCGTCGCCACAATGCGCGCAGGCGCCGGTGATTTCGATGGTCGTCGTGCGGGACTGGAAACCCTCGCCGGACAGGAGCTCCGAGAGCGCCTCTGCGAGCGCCGGCTGCTCGATCTCGTCGACGCCGCCGCAGGCCTCGCAGATCAGGAAGGCGACCGGCTTGCCGTCGCTATGCGCATGAGGGCAGGCCACATAGGCATTCAGGCTGACCAGCCGGTGAACGAGGTGCTGTTCGATCAAGAAATCGAGCGCGCGGTAAACGGTGATCGGAGCGAGGCGCCGTCCCTTAGGGGCGAGCTGCTCCGCGAGGTCGTAAGCCCCAAGGGGGCGATGCGTTCCGTAGAGGGTTGCGAGGACCTGGCGCCGGATGGGCGTGAGGCGCACGCCCTGCGCGTGGCACTTGGCCTCTGCTGCGGCGAGGGCCGCTTCGGCCCGCGTAGATTGCTCGATCGCATGCGCGCAGGAGGCGGCGGTCGTTCCCGGGAGTGCGGATGCTGATAAATCCGACACAGCTCCTCCGGCTGACCCATTCCCCGGCGACACATTAATCTCTTGTTCATGTGAAATCCACTGGGCGCCCTCGGATCGACTCCGGTCGCCGGGATGAAATCTGCTGCGGATTTGGGCGCCTGAGCTACGATGACTGGCTCGCAGGGTGACTTTTGCACTGCACCATTCTACCTCAGGCCCAGGCTTACTGGAGACCGGCCATGTTCCTGAAATCGAAAGCTGCTGTCGTCACGGGGTCCACGAGCGGGATCGGACTCGCGATCGCCCGAGCGCTCGCGAAGGAGGGCGCGGATGTTGTCCTCAACGGCTTCGGCGCGCCGGAGGAGATCGAGAGGGCGCGGGCCGGCATCGAGGCCGAGTTCGAGGTCAGGGCGATTTATTCGCCTGGCGATATGTTGAAGCCCGACGAGATCACCGCGATGATCCTGAAGGCGGAGAAGGAGTTCGGGGCCGTCGACATCCTCGTGAACAATGCCGGAATCCAGCATGTCTCCCCGATCGAGGAGTTCCCGGTCGACAAGTGGGATGCGATCATCGCGATCAATCTCTCCTCGGCCTTTCATGCCATCCGCGCGGTGGTGCCCGGCATGAAGCAGCGCGGCTGGGGGCGCATCATCAACACGGCCTCCGCGCATTCCCTCGTCGCCTCTCCCTTCAAGTCCGCCTATGTGGCCGCCAAGCACGGCATCGCCGGTCTCACGAAGACCGTCGCTCTCGAGCTCGCGACCCATAAGATCACGGTGAACTGCATCAGCCCCGGCTATGTCTGGACCCCGCTCGTCGAGCGCCAGATTCCCGACACCATGAAGGCGCGCAATCTCACCAAGGAGCAGGTGATCAACGACGTGCTGCTGCAGGCGCAACCTACGAAGCAGTTCGTCACGGTCGAGCAGGTCGCTGCGATGGCCGTCTTCCTGACCTCGGATGCCGCGAGTCAGATCACGGGCGCCAATATCTCCATGGACGGCGGCTGGACCGCGCAATGACGGCCGCGGCGCGGCGCGCGCCGTACGCCGATCCGGCATTCGCGGACCCGGCGCCGAGAAGACCGTATCGCTCGCGCTTCAGGGCGGCGGCGCCCACGGCGCCTTCACCTGGGGCGTACTGGACGCACTCCTGGAGGACGGGCGGCTCGCCTTCGAGGCCTTCACGGGCGCAAGCGCAGGCGCGATGAATGCGATCGTGCTCATCGAAGGCTGGCACGAGGGCGGCGTCGACGGCGCGAGAGCGCAACTCGAGCAGTTCTGGCGGCGGGTAAGCTACACCGGACGGCTTTCGGGGCTTCAGCAAGATCTCTTCGGCCGCCTCTTCGCGGCCTGGAGCCCGCACAATTGGGGCCACTTCGTCGCGCCGAGCCTCAGCCCCTACGAATTCAATCCGCTCGACATCAATCCGCTGCGGGACGCCATCGCCGAATTGATCGATTTCGATCGCGTTCGTGATTGCCGTGAGGTGTCGGTGTTCGTTTCGGCGACGAATGTCTGGACCGGCAAGATCAAGGTGTTCAGCCGCGAGGAGCTCACCGCCGACCACCTCATGGCCTCGGCCTGCCTGCCGACCGTGTTCCGTGCCGTCGAGATCGACGGCGTTCCCTATTGGGACGGCGGCTATATGGGCAATCCGGCGCTCTTCCCGCTCTTCTACGACACTTGGTCGGACGATGTTCTCCTCGTGCAGATCAATCCGGTCGAGCGACGCGAGACGCCGCGGACCGCGAGCGAGATCCAGAATCGTCTCAACGAGATCACCTTCAACGGCAATCTTCTGCGCGAACTCCGCGCCATCGAATTCGTCACGCGGCTCATCGATGACGGAAAGCTCTCGCGGAAGGACTACAAACGCGTTCTCATGCACCGCATCGACGGCAGCGGGGTGCTCGACGATCACGAGGCGTCGTCACGCATGAATGCAGATTGGTCGTTCTTTCTGGAATTGAAGGAGGCTGGCCGCGCGGTGGCACAGAGGTGGCTCGCGAAGAATTACGACGCGATTGGCCGCCGCGGAACGCTCGATCTAAAAGAAGTCGTATCCTGACCAGCGGCGCTGGCTGCCCGAAAGCGACTCAATCGGGAAGAAATTGCCAGACCGAGCTGCGCTTGATCTCGCTGTCCTCGAGCGCACGGGTCACGGGGACCTCGTAGGTCGCGATTGTCGTCAGCTGCGTGCGCGGCAGGTAGCTGCGTCCGGGATCGCCGATCAGCACGTTCGCGCCGCGACGCGCGAGCGCATGGAGCCATTTCGTCACCGCTTCGGCGAGATCACGCTCGTAGCAGATGTCGCCGGCCAGGACGACGTCCCAGCCTTCGTCGCGCCCTAGGACGCTCTCCGCGCGCACGCGGATCGCAACATTGTTGGCTTCCGCATTGAGCCGCATCGCCTCCACGGCAAAGGGATCGATATCGCTGGCTTCGACCGACTCGGCGCCGCTCATCGCTGCGGCGATCGCGACCAGCCCGGATCCGGATGCGAAGTCGAGAACGTGCCGACCACGCGTGATGGACGGATGGTCGAGGATGTAGCGGGCGAGCGCCTGACCTCCGGCCCAGGCGAAGGCCCAGAAGGGCGGCGGCAGGCCCAGCGCGCCGAGTTCCTCCTCCGTCTTCAGCCAGAGTTCCGTCGCCTCGTCGGCCACGTGGAGGCTGATCTCGGGCGCGTGCGGGACGGGGCGCAGCCGCGTCTGCGAGCGGATGAGCGCGGCCCGTTCTCCGATCATGTCGTGAGGATCCGCCTGTAGAGATCCTGTACCGAATTCATGACGGCCCGTTCCGTGAAGCCGTCGAGCACTCTGCTACGCGCATGGGCACCCAGCCGGCGAACGGCGTCGGGGTCGCGGGCCAGCTCGACGAGGATGGCTGCGAGGCGACCGGCATCGTTCGGCGGAAAGAGCCGGCCCTCGCAGCCGTCCCGGACGAAGGCGCGGCATCCCGGGACGTCGCTCGTCAGGATGCCGCGGCCGCAGGCGGCCGCTTCCAGAATGGTCCTCGGAAGACCCTCGCCGCCACGCGACGGCAGGCAGGCGAGATGATGGTCCCGCCAGACGCCCGCAACGTCTCGGGTGCGGCCCTTCCAGCGGATTCCCTCCTCCTCGCTCCAGGCGCGCAGGGTCGCTTCCGGGATTGCCCGCCGGTTCGACGGGTCCGGCGCGCCGTAGAGCGAGAGTTCCACGGGGGCTCCCATCGCGCGGGCCTGCCGCACGGCCTCGACCGCGATGTCAACTCCCTTCGACCACAGCATCCGGGCGACGACCGCAAGGCGCAGAGGAGGCTGGTCCGGCATCGGCTGCGGCGCGTAGAAATCCGGATCGACCCCCGCTCCGCCAACGATCGTGACGCGCGGATCGGTGGCGGAGAGTCCGAGGCGTTCGGGATCGTCGGGGTTCTCGACGAGGAGATGGCTCTGCGGGGTGAGGAGGGCCCGGATCACGGTGCGCAGGAAACCGCCGGCGAGCCGTCCGACCGGATCACGGCGTGCGCCGAGGAGGCCGAGGCCCGTCAACGCGAAAACCCGGCGCGGAATCCCCGCGAGGACGGCCGCAAACCCTCCGACGAGGATTCCCCGAAGGGCGATGCAATGCACGATCTCCGCGCGCTCTGCCTTGAGGATGGCTGCGAGCTGCCCGGCGGCATAGCCGGCGGCCATCGGATTGAGGCTACTGCGTTCGGATTCGAGCGCGACGACCCGGGCTCCCGTTGCCTCGATGACATCCTTGTGCTCGCGGACCCGGGTTACGACCTTGACGGAAAGGCCGAGTTCCCGTGCCGCGCGCGCCATCGGGAGAAAGTGGGATGCGAAAAACCAGTCCTCCGTGACCACGAAGACGAGTTTTCGGCCGGCAAGCGGAGGAGTGGAATCGAGCATCTGACCTTTGGGACGACTGCGCCGATCGGGCGCGACGTCCTTCTAGTCGCCTCCTGCCCGGCATGGAACCTCATCCGGAATGCGCTGTTGCCACGTGGCCTTTCGCATCAGACCGAGGTGCCGCGTTGGAGAACATGCTGCCCACGCTTCTCGGAACCGCCGCCGGAATCCTGTCCACGGCGAGCTTCGTGCCGCAGGTGATCAAGGCCTGGCGGGAGGGAAAGACCGAGGCGATCTCGAAGCGTATGTATCTCGTGACCGTCTCCGCCTTCTCGTTGTGGATCGTCTACGGTTTCCTGCTGGGAAGCCTTCCTCTGATCGTCTTTAATTCCCTCAGCCTCATCCTGAGCGGGACGATCCTGGTGCTCAAGCTTCGCCAGCCGAGGCGCCGCGAGCCCGAACCGCAGCCGCAGCCCGCCCGCCCGGGATGAGACCTCGTCCTTTGAAGGCGTGCATCGTCCGGCGCTGCGACCTCGAGGGCCCGGAACTCGATCTCCCGTGACCCTGTTGACGTCCTGCTCTGCCGGACTGGAACGGTCATGCTGCTCGATACAGGTTCAACAGAAGACTCGGTCGTCGATCCTCGCGATGCCGCGCATTCCGCGGGTTTGCGCTATGTCTCGGACGAGGAGCCCGGAATTCGCCGCCGGAAAGCCGGCAAGGGATTTTCCTATCAAGGGCCGGGCGGAACGCGCGTCGAGGAGAAGGATACTCTGGCGCGGATTCGGGCGCTCGCCATTCCCCCGGCCTGGACCGATGTGTGGATCTGCCCGCGCGCGGACGGCCACATCCAGGCTACGGGACGGGACGCCAAGGGGCGCAAGCAGTACCGCTACCACTCGGCCTTCAGGGAGATTCGCGAGAGCACCAAGTACGAGCACATGGTGGCCTTCGCGAAGGCGCTGCCCGCTCTGCGCGAGACCATACGGCAGCACATGGCGCTGCCCGGCCTGCCGCGGGAGAAGGTCCTCGCGACCATCGTGCATCTCCTCGAGACGACCCTGATCCGCGTCGGCAATTCGGATTACGCCAAGCAGAACGGCAGTTACGGCCTGACGACCCTGAAGGATCCGCATGTCGCCGTCGGCCGATCGGAGCTGAAGTTCCGATTCAAGGGCAAGAGCGGGCGCATCTGGCAGCTCCAGGTCAAGGACCGGCGCGTCGCGAAAATCGTGAAGGCCTGTCAGGATCTGCCGGGCCAACATCTCTTCCAGTATCTCGACGAGGCCGGCGAACAGCAGACCGTGACATCCTCCGACGTCAACGCCTACCTGAAGGAGATCACCGGCAGCGAGATCACGGCCAAGGATTTTCGCACCTGGGCGGGAACGGTGCTCGCCGCGATGGCGCTGTCGGCGTTCGAGCAGTTCGACAGCCAGGCGCACGCCAAGAAGAACGTGCGCGCGGCGATCGAGCAGGTCGCAGCCCGGCTCGGGAACACACCCACCATCTGCCGCAAATGCTACATCCATCCCGAGGTGCTGAACGGCTATCTGCAGGGTGACCTGCTCCTCGAAATCCGTGACCAAGTCGAGGCCGAGCTGCGCGACAGCCTTGCGGAGTTGAAGCCCGAGGAGGCGGCAGTACTGACCTTTCTCGAAGCCCGGCTCACCAGTGCAGCCGGGGCCGGGACCAAGAAGAAGCGCAAGCGCACACGCACGGCGCACCGGCCGGAATCTCACGAAGCGCGGGCCTGATCCGCGACTCTGGATCGGCTGCGGGATCCGGATCCCGCGGCGGACGTTGCCCCGGAACCGAGGCGATCGGACCGCGCTGATCAGCTCTCGGCACGATCATCCAGTTCGGAGTGCCCGACATGCATGTCCATCATCTCAATTGTGGTTGCATGTGTCCATGGGGAGGTCGTCTTTGGGATGGTGCGAGCTCCGGTCTGATGGGGCGGCTCATCTGCCATTGCCTGCTCGTCGAGACGAACCAAGGTCTTGTTCTGATCGACACGGGCTTCGGGACTCGCGATGTTGCAGCCCCCTACGAGCGCCTGAGCCCGCTTTTCGTGCACATGAATCGGATCCAGCTCGATTGGCGATTCACGGCTCTCGCGGAAGTCGAGGCCAGAGGATTCTCGGCGCGCGACATTCGCCATATCGTGCTCACACATCTCGATTTCGACCATGCCGGCGGGCTCGAGGATTTTCCCGAGGCCACGATCCATGTCATGCAGAACGAGGTGGATGCCGCTCGCTCACGGGACGGTTTCATCGCCCGCCGCCGTTACCGGCCGGAGCAATGGGATGATGTCCGTCACTGGCATTTTCATTCGGCCGGTGGGGAACGCTGGTTCGGTTTCGAGGCCGTCCGGGATCTCCCGGGACTTCCGCCGGAAATTCTGATGATTCCGCTGCCCGGACATACGGCAGGACATGCGGGCGTCGCGATCGAGACACCGCAGGGCTGGCTTCTCAATGCCGGCGACGCCTATTTCCACCGGTACGAGATGAATCGCCACCCGCATTGCACACCCGGCCTCGCCGCCTATCAGCGCCTGATGGAGGTCGACCGGGAGGAACGGCTGTACAACCAGGACCGGCTGCGCGAGCTTGCCAACCGGCGACGCGGCGTACGGATCTTCTGCAGCCATGATCCGATCGAATACGAAGCCCTCGTGCAACTGAGTGCGCCGGCTCGGGAGGAGTCGGCGGCAGTGCCTGCCTCACGCAGGCACGAGGCAGGATATGCGGCGCACGTTTCGTGAGACGAGGTTCCTGTAGGACTTATCCTGCTCTGATTCCCTCCTCGTCATTGCGAACGAAGTGAAGCAATCCAGACGGCGCCGCGGTTGAAGGGCTGGATGGATTCGCCTGCGGCTCGCCATGACAGGTATGGCGTCGTCTCAGGTCGGATGACTGCGGCGCTCTATGACGGAGTGAGTGCGGCAGATTACCTGTCCAATCCTGCACAGCTCTCTGGGTCAGTACGGCTCAGCCATATTTCCGAAGCCGGACCAACTCGAACCGTAAGGGAAGAAGTAGCGTTGTGAAGGTGCGACGCCTGAGCTGATCCGATGCTCGACCCTGTTGAACACCTCCCACGACCGGTGGAGCCCCCGCCTGTTCGGGGCACGATCAGCTCTCCGCGGCTCGAGATCGCAACACAGATCCTCGCCGGGCTGACTCTGCTGGCGGTCTTGCATTTTGGCCTGCTCTCGTCGTTGCTCGCCGGACTACTGGTCTATGAGCTTGTGCATATGCTTGCGCCGAGTCCCGCCAGCACCTTCGTCCATCGCCGCACGGGAAAGTTCATCATCGTGGCCCTCCTGGCCACCATCGTCATTATCGCAATCGGAGCCGGAATCCTCGGCATCATCTCTCTGTTGTCCAGCGGATCCGAGAACTTGCCCGGCCTGCTTCAGAAAATGGCTGAGGTGATCGAGACCGCTCGTTCCCATCTCCCTGTCTGGGCGCTCGATTCCTTCCCGGCAGACCCGAGTGAGCTCAAGAGTGCGGCTGCAGCCTGGCTGCGCGAGCATGCAGGGCAGTTACGCACACTTGGCGAGGATGTCTGGCGGGCTCTGATTCACATCCTGTTCGGCCTAGTGATCGGCGGCATGATCGCCGTGAGCCGTGAGATCGCGGACACCGATCCTGCTCCCCTGGTTCGCGCGCTGACCGACAGGGCGCGCCTGCTCGGGAAGGCCTTTCGCAGCGTGGTGTTCGCACAGGTTCGGATTTCGGCGCTGAACACCGTTCTGACGGGCTTCTATCTGCTCATGATCGTGTCCTGGATGGGCATCCAGCTCCCTCTCGCAAAGACCATGGTGGTCGTGACCTTCATCACCGGGCTTCTCCCCGTCATCGGCAATCTGATCTCGAATACCGTGATCGTAATCATGAGCCTGAGCGTCTCGCCCATGCTGGCGGCCAGCTCCCTGCTCTTTCTCGTTCTCATTCACAAGCTGGAGTATTTCGTGAACGCGCGCGTCATGGGAGGTCAGATCCGTGCAGGAGCGTGGGAAATTCTGCTCGCGATGCTCGTCATGGACGCGATCTTCGGCATCCCCGGCGTGATCGCTGCCCCGATCTACTACGCGTATCTCAAGAACGAGCTCTCGATCTGGAAGCTGATCTGATAAGGCTCCGTCCAGGCATGACGAGTGCGAGCTGCAAGGGTCGTATATTGGAGTCCGTTTCCGATTCCGGCAATGCTCTTCCCGCACCTCCGCCGTCGTTGCGAGCCGGAGGCGAGGCGAACCACCCGTCGACGGGTAGATTGCTTCACTGCGTTCGCAATGACGAAGTGGGTTTGAGGGAGGGAGGAGCAGGGCCGGAACCGGAGTAGCGCCGGACCCACTGCCGTCATTGTGGTCTGGCGTCGTCAGCCTGCCGCGAACCCACTGCTGTCATTGCGCGCCGCAGGCCGTACGCACAACCCATCCCACCGCACTTCGTCCTTGCGAGCCGGAGGCGAAGCAATCTACCCGTCGACGGATGCGCTCCTGGATCACTTCAGTCTGTTCGCAATGACGGTTAAGCGACGCGACGGACTGCGCGTTGAGCCTACGGCTCGCAACGATGATGTAGATGCAACGATAGACCCTTCCTGATCCGAAACCACTCTCGGGATCGGCGCGCGCCGCTCTACGAGCGGCATGCGGTAATGTCGACTGCCAGCGCCATGTCGTTGCAAGAGCGCTCCGGCCTCTCGATCCACCGCACATGTTCGCGTATGCAACGCAGCCCGGCTCAGGGCAGGGACGGTTACTTCGGCGGGATCGGATCCGGCACCTTATTCTTCACGGCGGGAATCTGTCGGAGATAGGCGAAGACGGCCTTCAGGTCGTCATCGGTCATCTTTCCTATCCATGGCCACGGCATCGGTGGGAGAATTCGCCGCCCCTGACCTTGGTGTCGGCCCGTGCGCATTGTCTGAATGAACTGCTGTTCGGTGAAGTCGCGCAGAACGCCCGTTTCCGGATCGGGGGTGAGATTGGCCGTGAAACTCACGCCCCACGGCCCCGACCAGGTCGTCAGGGTTGGTGACATGGCACCCGTCCACGGCTCGGGCACGATAGCCGGGGCCTTGACCACGATCTCTTGCGGATGGCCCGACAGCGCCCGCTTCATGTCGGGTGCCGGACCATCAGGACCTTGGATCAGGGGGGTGTGACAGTCATGGCAGAGGCCTGTCGTGACGAGATATTCGCCACGCTTCACTTGCGCGCTGGTCGTGGTGTCTTGAGCGAGAGTCGTGGCGGGTGCCAACAGGGCAGCGGCCAACATGAACGAGAATGCATGGTTCATTTCTGTCCTCCTTTCTCTTGCAATCGGGCCCCTCGGCGGAACACGTCCGTCTCTGCGATCCAGCGCCGGAGTAGTTCTGCCGCCTCGCCATCCACCACTTCGGTTCCGAGCGGCGGCATCTGCAGCGCGGGGTAGCGCGAGGCGACGCGCTGCAGGAGCCCGCTTTGATCCGGATGCCCTGGTTCGATGCGCAGCACGGCATCGGGAGATTGACCGGGCGCTGGTGTCTTAACGGGCTGGCCGATGGTGCTTGCGAGCGCGGGTTGGTCGTTGGCCTCCGAGACGTGCCGCAGGAAGAGCCCCAGGTTCTTCAAGGACCCCTGCTCGTTGTGGCAGTGCCCGCAATTGCCGTGCAGGTAACCGAGCGCGGCCCGTTCCGTGGCGGATCCCGCCGCGATGCGTGGCGGGTTTTCCTGCAGTGACCTCGGGAGCCCGACGAGGAGCCCCTTCTCGACGAGCGAGTTGAGGTCGACGCCCGGATCGGGGCGAGCCTCGGTATGCAGCGCACCGGGATCTCGCTCCGGTGACAACTGGAGAGCGCTGAATCCCAGAACCTCGCTGCGGCCACCCTGATGACACACCTTGCAGTCGCTGACGCCCGGGATGGCGTGCGATCGCCCTCCTGCTAGAGGATAGGCAGCGCTCCTGCCTCGTTCAGAAACCAGCTGCGCCTCACGACCATCGGAACTCCATGCATAGGCGGCATAGAGCCACTGCCCATCAGCCTGACGTTCCAGATAGCGTGTTTCGATGCGTTGACCGTTGAAGGAGAACTCCTTCCAAAGCCGCGTGCCGACCGGAAAATTCCAGGCGTCCGGATCGGACCCGTCGATCGCAGTGCCCGGTGGCAGCGAAATCCAGCGGCGCTTGATGGCCCCATCGGTCCAGAGCGGGTATTGCGGCGCGAATGCAAGGTGCTTCGGGTCGACCCGAAGGCTCTCGAAGTCCGCATAGAGCCCCGTGTCCTGTAGATTTTGCGGCGGCCTCGCCGGAGCCGTCTGCGGAATTGCCTCCGCGCTCTTGAGGAGCGCAAGAGCGAGGATCAGCATTGCTCCAGTGCCGGCCAAGCGACGCCGCCGGGCGGCTCGGAAACCTTTTGTGGTCGCGATACTCCTCATGAGATCGCCTTTCCCGCCTGGGCGGAAGGTGTTCCGCGCGGTGGCCTCTTTGGCTCAGCGTGCAGGTACGTCGAGCACTTTCAATGATCCGCCTCTAGCCTCTGCGCTGCTGAGAACCGTCAATTCGTCCCCACAGCGATGGCACCGTCCGAGCGCCGGGGTCCCGATCATCTGCGCCACGCGGCAAGCCCGGCAGCCGCACAGCGCGGGAACGAGCGTTCCATAGCCTTGTCGCGCGGTCAGTTGCATGGCCTGGCTGACATTGACAGCGTGCTCGAACATTTCCCTACACCTCGCTGAGGTACATTCCGGTGGAAGGCAGGGCTGACGTTAGAACTGTCATGTTCCTGGAAGATTGCGCCGAGTGTTTCGTCCTATGGCTGTTGATTACATGGATTCCTTTGTATGCAGGACGTCCACTCTCCAGAAATGACGATAGGCCGGTGATCACCCGCAATCCGTTTGCTTTCGCATTTTCTTCTCGACTAGGACTTGTGCCTGCAGATCACCATCGTGACGGCTAGTTCCTCCATCGAGATGTTGTCTGCAGCTCTTTCTCGGTTTCGCCGAGCGGCTTTCCGGAGATACGACTTCCGGAGAGGAGGAGCGGTGAGGATTCATCAGGTGTCGTCGACGCGAACGATGAAGAGCTGTCTCGCGCCGGGAGAGCATCGCGCGAGTGATCGGGAGAGTGGGCAAAACCGGTCTCGAGGCCAGCAGATTTGTCGCGTTTGGAGGTTGTGATGCCTTCTAAACCACGTCGATGTTCACAATCGTCGGGGCACCCGATGAGCAGCGAGTCGCGCGTCCTCCCGTGCGCGACGCGGATTACCCTTGAGTCTTGCGATAACGTTCCGGCGGCTGCGGGTTGTTTGCGGGGTTCGTATCATGCCGTGACAAGCGCGTGATCGATTGACCGTCCACCAAGGGCTGCAGATCCGCCTCGAGGGCGTCCGCCTCCTCCTTCGAATAGACCTCTCTCCCTTTGACGTGGAGAGCGAAAGATCTGATGTGCTTTGCCTTCTTCACGGGGTCTTCGATCGTGGCTTTGGTCCATGCATAAAGCGGATAGCCATCGACCCCGTGCCCTTCAGCTTCCGCAACATAGTCGGCGAAGGCGTCGAATTGACACTTCATGGTGGCGCCATGCTTCTCAAGGACACCTGGAAGTGCTCCGAGCGCCGGGTCGCTTGGATTGCGCCGTGCGATTTCAGAAAGCTCATCAGTGAAATAGAGCCGCACTTGGTATTGCCACTGATTTCCCATGCTTCAGCTCCCTATGGCCCTTCGGATCAACCGCAATGGAGCGGTTTCCGGAGAGGATAGTGCATGCCATGGATCTCGACTGTCTACGCGACGACATGCTCCGAGAACGCATTCTCGCCCAAAAGGATCTCCCGCAGCTTCGGAGGACTGCCAGAAAACGCGGCGGTCTCGGCAGGCCTGGGAACACAGGACCGCCATCGTGCTCGAAGTGCGGTGCCTTTCACGACGACCGGAGCCCAGTGAGCTCCGGCACACGACCAGCGATCTGGAGGTCAGAGGCGGTCGAGCGAGGGATTTTCCCCACCGAACCAGTTCTTCTTCACGAGCGCCTTCGCTTCCTCGGCAGCCTGTGCATCGCCGCGCGCTTTGGCGGCTTCAAGCAGACCGGCGGCGGCCCAGCCATTATTCGGAGACCGTTGAAGCGCAGTGCGGAAGGCCGCCTCGGCCTCGTCGGCTTTTCCTTGCTGCAGCAATGCGGCGCCGAGCGACTGGTGCACCGGGTAATACCAGAAGGGCGGCTCCATATAGGGCAGCCGGTCCTGGATCTCCGTGGCCTGTGCGAACTGCACGGCAGCCTGCGCGTGGTCGCCCTTGGCCTGTGCGATCCGCGCCTCAATCACCTTTGCGGCGATGGCGAGCACGTCCGGGCCCGGCACGCCGGCATCGGGCAATGCGCTGATCTCGGGTGTTCGCACCAGGGCCTCAATGGCTGAAACCTCGGCCCGTGCCTCGTCGTCTCGCCCGAGCCGCGCCAGCGCAACTCCGCGGGCGTAGTGCCATGCGGCGCTCACAAAAGGGAAGCTCGCGTCCGGTGCAGGCAGGGCCAACACTTTGTCCGGTGCGGAGAATCGCGCATGGGTCGTGTAGGCCGCCGCTGCGATGGGCTGCGTCCAGGGGACCTCGCGCTTGGTGCGATCCGAGACAATCCCGGCGAGCTTCTCGGCTGCCGCGATGGCGGTCTCCCCATCCCCGCCCATGAGGGCCGAAGCCATCACGAAGTGGACGTTGTGAGCATAGTAGCCTTCCGAGTAGAGCAGGCTCGCTCCCCCTTGCTTGAGCAGCGTCTCGTCAACGACGGTGGCCTGCACGTTTGCGTCCAGGCTCTCGCGCCAACGGCCGAGGCGATACCAGATGTGGCTCGGCATATGGACCAGATGCCCGGCTCCGGGCATCAGGGCGGCCAGTCGGGCCGCATGCGCTGCCGCACGCTCCGGCCGGTCCGAGGACTCGACGGCATGGATGTAGAGGTGAATCGCCCCCGGGTGATCCGGGTTGGCCTCGAGTGAGCCTACCTTCCGGTCACCGAGCACGCCCTCGATGAGCTCGATCATCCGTGCAGTTTTGCCCTTCGGGGTTCGTCCTTCATCCGCCCAGTAATCCCAGGGGCTGAGATTCATGAGAGCGTCGGCGGTCAGGAGGGCAACGTGCGGATTCTCCGGAAAGCGCGCCTGCACGGCTTCCATGGCGTCCGCGTAAGCCTGATCCAGCGCCTTGCGGTCCGCCTTCGGATCCGGAGAATGCCGCCGCGAGAGTGCGTCGATGAGAGCAGCCTGCAACTCACCGGCAGGAGCAAGACGCCTGGCCTGTTCGAGCACGACGAGCGCACGGGCATTCGCATCCGCGTCCATCGGGTAGTTGATGTGCGGTCCGAGCACCCATGCCTCACCCCACAGGCACATGGCGCAGCTCGGGTCGAGTTCCTGTGCCGCCCGGAATGCGCGAGCCGCTTCGGCGTGGTTGAAGCCCCAGCCGAGGCGATAACCCTGATCGAAATAGGCGCGTGCATCTGGTTTGGCAGGGCCTATGGCGGCCCACGTGAACTGACCGAGGTTGTCGTAGATCGGCGGACGATCTTCCGCTCTCGGGGCCGCGGCCCCTTTCGGCAGATCGCGGCTGTAGGCGCCGAGCTCATTGCGGGCCGGCGGCTGAGAATGAGACTGGTGCTGTGCCTGCGCGGTCTTCACATGCTTGGTTACGTCAGGTTGCGTGGCCTGCGTCAGCCGGTGAAGAAGTTGCACTCTCGGGCTGTCGTGACTGCCGAGAGGACAGGCCGCAGCGGGAGTCGCAATGGCAAGGGCCGTGGCTGCCGTAGCCATGAAACGGATGCGCACAAAGGAGCGCGAACGCTGCGCGGTTTGGGTCGTCATGAGAAGCCTCTCAGGTTCGGCTGATCGGAGGGCAGGCAAGGCGATCCGAAAGCCTGCGGGAGTCCATCGTTGTCACTCGCCGTCGTCTCCTGGTCGGCGCGGGATTCTCGGCCTCCCTTGTGGCGACCAGCTCCACGAGTAATTCAGCACAGGGCTGATCGGCGAAGCACCGCGAACCAGCCGCTGGTACAGGCGGAGGTTCGCCACGTTCGTCACGAAACTTCCCCTGCTGGAGAATGGCTTCAACGTGACCTCGCAGCAAACGAGTGTCTGTGACCTTTGTCACAGTTTCAGAGTGTTCCGGGGCAAGCGCATCGGAGCGGTAGCGCGGGAGTCGACTGGGCGATGTTCTCTGACGGAATGTCCGGTTCGAGTCTTGGCCTTGTCAAAGGCGCTTTGACGGGGAAGGCACAGTTCGTCGCGAGATGAAGCATTAAGCGTCATCATTGGGCGCCGCTTTGGCACGTTTCGCGAACTGCTCATCAAGCCGGACCTGATCCGGGTTCGGCGGCCACCCCGTCCTAACGAGAGCGCTGTAACCATGCTCGGTGGCCCGAAGCCTTCCCTGGCCGGGTATTCACCCTAGGTCAGGGCAAGGCATCGCCGACAGGGGAGACCGCGATGGAATTCGATGCGCTGCTTCTGTCCCGCATCCAGTTCGCGTTCACGATGTCCTTCCACATCATTTTCCCGGCCTTCACGATCGGCCTCGCGAGCTGGCTCGTGGCGCTCGAGTTCCAGTGGCTGCGCACGGACAACCCCCTCTACCGAAACCTCTTCCTGTTCTGGTCGAAGGTCTTCGCGGTGTCGTTCGGACTCGGGGTCGTGTCCGGAATCGTGATGAGCTTCCAGCTCGGCACCAACTGGTCGCGCTATGCCGAATTCGGCGGGAACATTCTCGGTCCGCTCATCCAGTACGAGGTCATCACGGCTTTTTTCCTTGAGGCCGCGTTCCTGGGCATCATGCTGTTTGGCTGGGATCGCGTCGGGAACCAGCTCCACTTCTTTGCAACCTGCATGGTGGCGCTCGGCACGCTCATCTCGGCGTTCTGGATTCTGTCCGCGAATTCCTGGATGCAGACGCCCGCCGGCTTCCGCGTCGAAAACGGCGTCGCGGTTCCTGAAGACTGGTTCGCGATCATCTTCAATCCGTCGTTCCCGTTCCGATACGCCCACATGGTCATGGGCTGTTATCTCACGACGGCTTTCGCGGTCTCGGGCATGTCGGCCTGGATGATCCTGCGCCGCCGGGAGGAGCCGGCGGAGAAGCTGCGCGGCGCCCAGCGCTCGATGTCCATGGCTTTGTGGTTCGCCGCGATCTGTGCGCCGATCCAGATCGTGATCGGAGATCTCCACGGCCTCGGGGTCCTGGAATATCAGCCGACCAAGCTCGCGGCGATCGAGGGTAACTGGGAGCGCCAAGGCCACATGCCGCTGCGCCTTTTCGCCATTCCGGACGAGGAGGCGGAGATGAACCACTACGAGATTGGGATTCCCGAGATCGGGAGCTGGATCCTAACCCACGCCTATCACGGCGTGGTCCCGGGTCTGAAGGATGTGCCCCGCGAGGAGCGTCCGCCCGTCTGGCCGGTGTTCTTCGCCTTCCGCGGCATGGTCGCGATCGGCTTCGCGATGCTGGCTCTGGGGATCTGGAGCCTCGTCATGCGCTGGAAGGGGACATTGTTCACGAATCCCTGGTTCCTGCGCGCCACCGTCCTGATGACGCCCGCGGGCTTCGGCGCCGTTCTGTTGGGGTGGTTCACTGCAGAGATCGGTCGGCAGCCCTACATCATCTACGGGCACCTCAAGACCGCGGATGCGGTATCGCCCGTGACGGCCGGCGCGGTCACGACCTCGCTAACGGCCTTCGTGATCGTCTACACGTTCCTCTTCGGCTTCGGGAGCTACTACCTCGCAAAAATCCTCAGGAGGGGGCCGGAACCAGTCGAGGAGGCGCTTCGCGGCGGCGATGCGGAGCGCCCGGATCGCATGCCGAAGCGTCCTCTTTCGGGTTCCAACGAAGCCCTCGAGGGGCAGCCGGGCCAGCGGGCCCATCCAGCAATGTGAGGGGAGCCATGGCTGATTTCATCGCCACTTTCGCACCGGCTGGACTCGAGGGGCAGGCCTTGTGGCTGCCCCTGATCTGGGCGGTGCTCCTAGCCGTCGCGGTCGTGATGTATGTCGTGGCCGACGGATTCGATCTCGGAATCGGGATCTTGTTCAAGGCCGCGGCGAACGAGAACTGGCGCGATCGGATGATGCTGTCGGTGGCGCCGATCTGGGACGGCAACGAGACTTGGCTCATTCTCGGCGGAGGCGGATTGTTCGCCGTTTTTTATCTTGCCTACGCGATCCTCCTTCCGGCCCTCTATCTGCCGCTCTTCACCATGCTGATCGCGCTGATCTTTCGGGGCGTGGCATTCGAGTTCCGGTTCAAGGCCGACACGTCGAAGCGGGTCTGGGACAACGCGTTCCATTACGGCTCGCTGGTGGCCACCTTCGCGCAGGGCGTCGTGCTCGGGGCATTCGTGCAGGGCTTCGAGACCAATGGCCGGCAGTTCACAGGCGGCATGTTCGACTGGCTCACCCCGTTCAGCATCGCCACCGGCCTCGGCCTCGTCGCGGGCTATGCGCTGCTCGGCGCGACTTGGTGCGTGATGAAGACCACGGGTGAGCTGGAGATCTGGGCCCGCCGCATGGCGGTGCGCGCTCTCGTCGCGACGATCGTCATGATGGCCATCATCAGCGCCTGGGTGCCCTTTCTCGGAGTAGAGATCGAGCAACGCTGGTTCACCTGGCCCAACATTCTTCTCCTCGCCCCGGTCCCGCTCCTCACCGCTTTCACGAGCTATCGTCTGTGGCGCGCCCTCGAGGACGGCCATCACGTGCAGCCATTCATCCTCGCGATCGTATTATTCCTCCTGGGTTTCCTCGGATTGATCGTGAGCCTCTTCCCCTATGCCGTGCCGCCGCGCCTCACGATCTGGAACGTCGCGAATGCGCCCGCGACGCAATTGTTTGCGCTCGTCGGCTATGCCGTCGTGATGCCGCTCACATTCATCTACACGGCTTATGCCTATTATGTGTTCCGTGGAAAAGTTGCGCTGGACGTCCAGGAGAGCGGATACCATTGAGCGCGGAGCCGCCGCGCCGAAGCTCGCGTCTGTCGCGGCTCGGCTGGTTCATCCTGATCTACGTCGCGAGCGCAGCGGTGTTCGCGGCCTTCGTCTATGGCCTGCGCGCGCTGATCCCGCGGTAACCGCGGGATCTCATGCGAAGAGGGTTGGGCGGATCGACATCCGATCCGCCCGCTTCGTAACGACGATCCGGTCAGCGTGCGGTCGTGATCAGGCCGCGGTTGGTGACGACGACCCAGCGCTTGGCGCGCCGCTCGATTGCCTCGACCCGCCCGGCGCCGGGAATGACGTCGCCACGCCCGACCTCGAAGAGCTGGCCGCGCCGACCCTCGATGAGCGCGAGCCCGCCATAGACCTCGTGCAGCAGCCAGCCCTCGATCGGAGCATCGCGATCGGCCGGCTTCGACGCTGGGACCGAATCGGCCGGTTTCGGGGCTGGGATCGACGCAGTCTGCAAGGGCTCTGGTGCAGCCGCGGGCGCCGTTTTCACATCGGACGACGCGGCGAGCGTTTTTTCGAGCCGATCGAAGCGCTCCCTCAGCAAGCGGGCGGTCTCGTCGGGCTGTAGCGCCGCCTTCTCGATGCCCGCCTCGATCCGCTGCATCTGTTCGGTCAACCGAGCGAACTGGGCACCGAGATCGCGCGCTCCTTGTTCCGCGCGCTCCAGGAGGCGGGCCTGTGTCGCCGTGCTTTCGCCGCGCGTCGTCTCGAGGTTCTCTCGCAATGCCTCGACGGCCATCTTCAGCGTCCTGACCTCGCCGCCGAGGCGCAGGATATCCTCCTGACCGCGGCGAAGATCATCGGTCACGGTGGCGAGCGGCGCCAGCGCGGCGGCCGTCTCTCCGCGCGAGACCATGTGCGCGCCGAACCATCCGGAGCCTGCAACGAGCGCCACGATGGCGACCTGTGCGAGGCGGGATGCCAGGGCCCTGCGTGTGGCACCGGTCGAGGGCCGGGTCTCCGCGGAATCCCGGGCGGATGCCGCGCCCTCGGCCTTTTCGAGCATTGCCTTGCCGTCGGCGGCCGCGAGGGTCGCGCCGGCATCGGGTCCGGGCTGGGCGACGCCTTTGTCCGCCTCGGAGTCCGTTTCTCCGGTTTCCGGTCGGATGGCGGGTGTCTTCTCTTCGGTCATGGTGGCGATCCCCGTGGTGAGAGATCACCAGACCTTAACCATGATTGTTTACCAGCTGGTTACTCGCCGGCCGGGCGCCTCGCCGAGGTCGCCCCTGGAGCGGGCCGGCGATTTTCGGAGGAGGCGCATCTCGTGACTGCCATCCATGCGTCCGCGCATCGAGGATTCCTCCATAGTAACCCGGATGTAACCATGCCTTTTCGTTGACATATTTAGTCCCGATAGGACTAGATCAGGGTCGCCGAAACGTATTTCGAAGGCGCGATCCGCTTTGGGGCAGTCACCTCCCGTGCAAAGATATGGCCTGCTGCATTTGCGGCGGTTCCCTTGCGCGTGCGCGTGCCCTATTGCCGGTCATCCGGCGTCCAGATGTTCGGCACTGCCGGGCGACCCGAATTGTAAAGGCGAACGGGATCGACCGTTCCGCCGATGGGACGGATCATGAAGCGCACTGCGTCGGCGAACGCTCAGAGCCCCGAATTGAAAGAGGCCCTCGCGGCCTGCCGCCCCGCCTTCATGGGGGTGGCCGTGTTCTCGGCCTTCATCAATGTTCTGATGCTGACCGGCTCCGTCTACATGCTCCAGATCTACGATCGGGTGCTGGCGAGTCGGAGCGTGTCGACGCTGATCGGCCTCTCGCTCATCGTGCTCGCCGCCTATCTCCTGCAAGGCGGGCTCGATTCGATCCGGTCCAAGATGCTGGCGCGGATCGGCGCCCGCTTCGACGAGATGCTGTCCGGGCGGATCTTCGACCTCGTCGCAAGCCTGCCGCTCCGGGGGGCGAGGCAGGCGGATAGTCTTCAGCCCATTCACGACCTCGACAAGATTCGGGGCTTCCTGTCGGGCCTTGGGCCAACAGCCCTGTTCGACATGCCCTTCATGCCGATATTTTTCCTCGGCTGTTTTATCATCCATCCCTGGCTCGGCATCTTGGCCGTCCTGGGCGGCCTCGTGATCGTGTCGCTCACGCTCCTGACCGACAGGCGAAGCCGCGGCCCGATGGCCGATCTCACGAAGAGCATGGGTGAGCGTCAGGGCCTGGCGGAAACCAGCCGCCGCAATGCGGAGGCGGTCCGCGCGCTCGGGATGCACGGCTTCCTTTCGGAACGCTTCGCGACGGCCAACGAGCGGCACGTTCAGGACGCGCTCCGGGCCAGCGACGCAGCGGCCGGGATTGGCGCCTTTGCGAAGATTTTCCGCATGATTCTGCAATCGGGGGCGCTCGGCCTCGGCGCCTTTCTCGTGATCCGCAATGAGATGTCGGCGGGCGCCATGATCGCCGCTTCGATCCTTCTGTCGCGCGCGCTCGCGCCGATCGAGATCGCCGTTGCGAACTGGCGCGGCTTCGTGGCGGCCCGCCAGGGCTTTGCCCGGCTTCAGAACATTCTCGCCCTCGTGCCCAAGCAGGCCGAGCGGCACGCCTTGCCGGCACCGCACAGGACCCTGACCGTCCAGGACCTCTTCGTGGGCCCGCCGGGCTCGACATCTCCGGTCGTGCAGGCGGCCACGTTCCAGCTGAAGGCCGGCCAGGGGCTCGGCCTCATCGGCCCCTCCGCTTCGGGAAAGTCCACCCTCGCGCGCGGGATCGTCGGAGTATGGTCGTCGCTCCGGGGAGAGGTTCGGCTCGACGGCGCGACACTCGACCAGTGGGAGCCCGATTCCCTCGGCGAGCACACCGGATACCTTCCGCAGGACGTGGAGCTGTTTGCCGGCACCATTGCTGAGAACATCGCGCGATTCCGCCCGAATGCGCCACCCGAGGCCGTGATCGCTGCGGCCGAAACGGCCGGCGCTCACGAAATGATCCTGCAGCTCCCGGACGGCTACAATACGCAGATCGGGGAGGGTGGCACGGCTCTCTCGGGAGGTCAGCGCCAGCGCATCGCGCTCGCCCGGGCTCTCTACGGTGAACCCTTCCTTGTCGTCCTGGATGAGCCGAATTCGAGCCTCGACGGGGCCGGTGACGAAGCCCTCAACCGGGCGATCCTGTCGGTTCGCCAGCGCGGCGGCGTCGTGGTCGTGATTACCCACCGTCCTGCCGCCCTCGGCAATGTCGATCTCGTCGCGATCATGGAAGGCGGGCGCATTAGGCAGTTCGGGGCACGGGACGAAGTATTGCAATCCGTTATGAAGCGGCCTGTCCCCGGGCCGGTCGCGGCGCCGGCCCGGCCTGCAGCCGTGAGCGGCCCCGCGGGCGCGGCGCCGACGAATCTGAGGGAGGTCGGATAAATGACCGGACCAACAACATCCCGCCATCAGCGGGCGCTCCGTCGCTCCGCCCTGACCGGGTTTTCGCTCATCGCGTTATTTGGTGGCACGATCGGCCTCTGGGCCGCGACGTCCACGCTCTCCGGAGCGGTCGTCGCCGGCGGGCAGTTCGTCGTCGACACGAACGTCAAGAAGGTGCAGCACCCCACGGGGGGCATCGTAGGCGAGCTGCATGTCCGCGATGGCGACAAGGTCCAGGAAGGCGAGCTGCTGATCCGGCTCGACGAAACGATCACGCGCGCCAATCTCCAGATCGTCCTGGGCCAGATCGACGAGCTCGTCGCGCGCCAGGCGCGGCTCGAGGCGGAGCGGGATGGGGCGAGCGATCTGACCGTGCCGGCAAGCCTGCAGAGCCGCATGAGCGATCCAGCGGTTGCGAAGCTGATCGGCTCCGAGCGCACCCTGTTCGAGGCGCGGCGCAGCGCGCGCGAGGGCCAGAAAAGCCAGCTCCAGCGCCGCATTGCGCAGCTGCACGACGAGATCACCGGTCTCAAGGCCCAGCAGAATGCCAAGGTCCGCGAGGCGGAACTCATTGCGAACGAGCTCAGCGGCGTTCGGGAGCTCTACCAAAAGAACCTGATTCAGCTCACGAGGCTCATTTCTCTCGAACGGGAAGCCGCGAGCCTCGAAGGCCAGCGTGGTCAGCTCATCGCCGGCGTGGCGCAGGCCGAAGGCAAGATTGCGGAGACGTCGCTCCAGATCATCCAGGTCGACGAGGAGATGCGCGCCGAGGTCATGCGGGAAATGCGTGAGCTTCAGGGAAAGCTCTCGGAACTCTCCGAACGGCGAGTCGCCGCCGAGGACCAGTTGAAGCGTGTCGAGATCCGCGCCCCCAGCTCCGGATTCGTGCACCAGCTTGCGGTGCATACGGTGGGTGGCGTCATCTCCCCGGCGGAGCCTGCCATGCTGATCGTTCCGGTCGACGAGAATCTCGGGCTCGAAGCCCGCGTGATGCCGCACGACATCGACCAGGTGGTGCCTGGCCACACGGCGACCATTCGGGTCAGTGCCTCCAACCAGCGCACGACGCCCGAGATCTTCGGGACTGTGACGCGCGTTTCAGCAGACGTTTCGAAGGATCAGCAGACGGGTGTTCCCTTCTATACCATCCGCGTTGGCGTCACGCCTGATGAACTCGCCCGTCTCGGTAATCTGCGCATCGTCGCCGGCATGCAGGCGGAGGTCTTCATCCAGACGAACGAGCGCACGCCGCTGCAGTATTTCATCAAGCCGCTGAAGGACCAGTTCGCGCGGGCCTTTAGGGAAAGCTGAGGCACTTCTCTCGGCTTGAAGGGGGGATCACTTTCACCGTCAGTCTGAACCACGGACGAAGCAATTCATCCTGAGATGGGTAGATTGCTTCACTTCGTTCGCAATGACGATGAGGGTCTGAGGGCGGGAGGTGCAGGGCCGGAACCGGAGCAGCGCCGGACCCACTGCCGTCATGGCGAGCCGAAGGCGTGATGCTCTGCCCTTTACACCGCACTGCCGTCCTGCGAGCCGCCGCAGTCATCCAGCCCGTCACGGATCCACACCCGTCATTGCGAGCCGGAGGCGAAGCAATCTACCCCTCGACGGATGCGCCGCTGGCTTGTTTCACACGACCCGAAAAGCGGTGCAGCCAGCACCGACAGTGAGCAACCAAATGCCGGCCAGCGGGTTCTCGGCTTGAGCACGGACACGTGGGCGACTACGCCTGCATTTGTTCAAGCAGTCGAGCCGGGATGACCAAGCAGCATGATGCGGGCGGCACGCCCATACACCTTCCGGAAACGATCGCTCTGTTTCTGGATTTCGACGGCACGCTCGTCGACATTGCAGAGCGACCCGAATCTATCGTGGTAGAGCCGATGGTCCCGGGTGCTCTGGCGCGCTTGCGTGATCGACTCGAGGGCGCACTTGCCGTGATCAGCGGCCGTCCGCTCGCCTTTCTCGATGAGCGGCTCGGGCCGCAGCACTTCGATGCTGCCGGGATGCACGGGCTCGAATATCGCCTGCGCGGAGAGGCCAGGCCGTGTCGGCCCGAGGAGTACCCGGCCTTGCGCCGTGCCGTGGGCGATCTTGAGAAAGCGATCCAGCCGATCGGCGCTCTTCTCGAAGACAAGGGCTGCTCCGTTGCCGTCCATTGGCGGCTCGTCCCGGAGCGTGCGGACGAAGCCAGGCGCATCGCGCAAGCGGTGGCGACCGAGCTCGGCCCGGATTATCGCATCCAGTGGGGCAAGGCGGTCGCCGAAATTCTCCCGGCTGCTGCCGGGAAAGGGCGCGTGATCGAACGCTTTCTCGAAGAGCCGCCGTTCCGCGGGCGCATGCCGGTTTTCGTGGGAGATGACCTCACCGACGAGGATGGATTCCGGACCGTGAATGCCCGAGGCGGGGTCTCGGTGCGGGTCGGGGAGGGGGCGACAGTCGCTCGGGCTCGGATCGGAACGCCTGCGCGGCTGAGGCATTGCCTGTCAGCCTGGGCGGACGGCGCCCCGTTCTCTCTGGACCGGACCACGACCGGATGAGTTCGTTTCGCCCGATTCGTCAGTGAGAGGAGACTGTCTGAGCGCTCATGTTCCCGTTCCCCGTCCTCATCGGTGACATCGGCGGCACCAACGCCCGCTTCGCGGTGCTCGCGGAGCCGGATGGCCCGATCGAACTCCTCCCCCGTGCGCGGACGGCCGCGGCTCCCGATCCCGCCGAGGCGATCCGCACGGCGCTCGCAAGCTCGCGCTGCGCGCCACCGAGGGCCGCGATGATCGCCGTGGCGACGCGTGTGGACAGCCTCGCCATCCGGATGACGAACGCGCCCTGGATCATCGACGCCGCCGCGATCGGAACCGCTCTCGGATTGTCGCGGGTCGATCTCGTGAATGATTACACGCCCGTCGCCGCGAGCCTCATCGCCCTCGATGCCGAACGTGGCGATCTCGTGCCGCTTGGCGGTACCCCGCAGCAGGACGGCGCGCGGCTCGCGCTCGGGCCCGGAACGGGCTTTGGGGGATCGGTTCTCGTGCCGGTCGAGGACCGGTTCGCGATCCTCGCCACGGAGGCAGGGCACATGGAGTTCGGTCCCGCCTACCCGGACGAGTGGGCGATCTGGCCTCATCTCGAGCAGGTCCTCGGGCGCGTGACCGCCGAAGCCGTGATGTCGGGCCCTGGGCTGCTTCGCCTGGCCAGCGCTCTCGCTGCGAGCCGGGGGCAGAAGACGCCGTTCTCGAGGCCGAACGAGATCCTCGAAGCGGATCGGTCCGGAGATCCGCTCGCCCGCGAGGTGCTTCGTCTCTTTGCCCGGGCGCTCGGCCGCTTCGCCGGCGACCTTGCTCTCGCCTTCGATGCGGAAGGCGGTGTCTTCATCGCCGGGGGCATTGCGCCCCGCATGATCGACATTCTCCAGGAAGGCTCGTGCCGGGCGGCGTTCGACCACAAGGCGCCGCAGGATACCTGGACACAGAGGGTGCCGTTCTTCGTCATCACGCATCCGGAGCCGGCCCTGCTCGGACTTTCGGTTCTCGTCGCGCGGCCGGAGCGCTTCGTGTACCGCTCACAATCCTGGCGCCGCTGAGGCGCTTTATGCAGGCCGGACATGCGAACGGCCGCCCAAGGGCGACCGTTCCATTGTCAGCGGGGTCCTGAAGCTGGACCTGCGGCGATCAGGCGCCGCTCCTCTCGCGAGAGGCGAGATTCCAGGTCTTGCAGCCCGCAGGCCCTGCGAAACGACAATGAGACACTGGATCACCTCCTTTCGGTTGTTGACGACGACACCATATCTGGTGTGTGTGACCCGTATTGAACAGGGTTCGTGCTGCGACCCCTCGTCCACTTCGGTCTGATTTCTCCAAATTCGATCCTGTCCATGACGCCACTCCCGGATGCCGTCGAGCGCCGCCGCACTTTTGCGATCATTTCACACCCCGACGCGGGAAAGACCACGCTGACCGAGAAGCTTCTCCTGTTCGGGGGAGCGATTCAGCTCGCCGGCGAGGTTAAGGCCAAGCGCAACCGGATCTCGACCCGCTCCGACTGGATGGGGATCGAGAAGGAACGCGGGATCTCGGTCGTCACCTCCGTGATGACGTTCGAATACGGGGGCTGTGTCTTCAATCTCCTCGACACGCCGGGGCACGAGGACTTCTCTGAGGACACCTATCGCACGCTCACGGCGGTAGATTCCGCCGTGATGGTGATCGACGCCGCGAAGGGCATCGAGGCGCGCACCCGCAAGCTCTTCGAGGTATGCCGCCTGCGCGATATCCCGATCGTCACCTTCATCAACAAGCTCGACCGCGAGACGCGCGATCCGTTCGAGCTTCTCGACGAGATCGAGAAAACCCTTGCCCTCGATACGGCTCCCATCAACTGGCCGATCGGACGCGGCCGGAGCTTCGCGGGAACTTATGATCTCGCGAAGAACCACGTGCGCCGCATCGACACCGACGAGGCGCCGGTCGCGGTCTCGGGGCCGGATGACCCGATGCTCGCGGACCTGCTGCCGGATGGAGAACTCTCGACCTGGCAGGACGAGGTGGAGTTGGCACGCGAAGGCTGCCGCCCCTTCGATCTCGAGGCCTTCCGGGAAGGGCATCTGACGCCGGTCTTCTTCGGCAGCGCTCTGCGCAATTTCGGCGTACGCGACCTGATCGACGCGCTGGCATCCTACGCGCCGCCGCCGCGCGGGCAGGAGGCGGATCGCCGGACCGTCGAGGCAGGCGAGCCCAAGATGACCGGCTTCGTATTCAAGATCCAAGCGAACATGGATCCGAACCATCGCGACCGGATGGCCTTCATGCGGATCTGCTCGGGGCGGCTCGCCCGCGGCATGAAGGCGAAGCTCGTGCGCACCGGCAAGCCGATCAGTCTGTCGGCGCCGCAATTCTTCTTCGCCCAGGATCGCTCGATCGCCGACGAAGCCTATGCGGGTGACGTCGTCGGCATCCCGAATCACGGAACGCTGCGCATCGGCGACACGCTCACCGAGGGCGAAGACATCGTCTTCCGGGGAGTTCCGAGCTTCGCACCGGAACTCCTGCGCCGGATCAAGCTCACGGATGCCATGAAGGCCAAGAAGCTCCGGGAGGCCCTGCAGCAGATGGCCGAGGAGGGCGTCGTCCAGCTGTTCCTGCCGATGGACGGTTCGGGCGCCATCGTCGGCGTCGTCGGCGCGCTGCAGCTCGACGTTCTGAAGGAGCGTCTCCAGGTGGAGTACGGGTTGCCGATCGACTACGAGACGACGCGATTCACGCTCTGCCGCTGGATTTCCGCGGACAGCTCCGTGGAACTCGACCGGTTCATCGAGGCGCATCTGTCCGGCATGGCCAGCGACCTCGACGGCGCGCCGGTTTTCCTGGCGTCGAACGCGTTCTCGCTTCAATATGAGCAGGATCGCTGGAAGGCCGTGCGCTTCACGGACGTGAAGGACTATCAGCGCCAGGCGGAAGCGGCCTGATCGTTCAATAGGTCATCCGGCCGGGATGATGGGTAGCGAGCCGGCGCATCGAGAGATGCCCGGCTTTTCACGTCATGGGGAATGGCTTGCGAACTCCGCTTCGATCTGGACCGGCGGTTTACCGATCAATCCGCGATTAAATTAACTTTTCGTAAAAAAGTTATTTGGCTATGTCGAATGGCCGATTGCGATCCAAACATGTCTGCACCAAATTGCCGGCTAATTGCCTCGATTTTGATCGTCTGTTTGGGGAGACAGAATGGCGAAAGCAGCAATTGCGCTTGTAAATCAGCAGCCACTTCTTCTGAGAGGAGTATCGGCGTTTTTCGACACGAGGGAAGATTTCACGATTGTCGCGAATAGCATGTCTATTGCTGATGCGGTAACAATAACGGCGAAATACAACCCCAATGTAATCCTCTTCGACCTGGATGGCTCCGGCAAGGCCATCAAGGCGATATCCGAAATCGCGCAGCAAGGCCGGACCAGAATCGTCATCTTTACTCCGGTCACGAATGTCGAAGCCGCCGTTCGAGCCTTGGAGGCGGGCGCGGCGGCTTACGTATCGTCCTGGAACGCGCCCGACGAGCTGATGAGTGCCATCGAATGTGTCCTGAGAGGACAGACGTTCATTAGTCCGGCCATCGCTTCGAAGGTGATTGCCTCGCTGCGGGCGGCGTCACAAAAGAAATCTGCCATGAACTCGAAACGGCTTACCGTTCGCGAGGACCAGATCATATCCCTGCTGCTGAAGGGCAAGACCAACAGGGAAATCGCATCCCAACTCGGGTTGAGCGAGAGGACCATAAAGCACTACATGGGCCTGCTCATGCAGAAGCTCGACGCAAGAAACAGGCTCGAGCTCGCCCTCGCCGCAAAGACCTTCCAACCACAACACGCGCCCGTGTTCAATTAGGGGGGCCGGTCTGCCTCCAAATGGATGAGCCAGACCAGGATTGTGAGCCGTTTTCACGAGAGTGAAAACGGCTCTGAAGTTTTGCAGGGTCGCGACAGGATATGATCCCGTTGAGAGTTTCGTTGTCTCGTACCTATTGACATTCCAGCGTTTCCTCTCGTTGACCGATTTCCCAGAGCGGTTACGCGGCAGACCCACACCGTTGTTGCGAGCCGCAGGCGAGGAGAACCATCCTGAGACGGGTAGATTGCTTCACTTCGTTCGCAATGACGGAGTGGGCGTGAATACGCGAGGTGCACAGCCGGGAATGGAAATGGACGCCGGACCCACTGTGCAGTCTTTGCGAGCCGTCGGCACAGTGCACGCACAGCCCTTTCCGCCGCCTCCACCGTCATTGCGAACGAAGTGAAGCAATCTACCCATCGCCGCACGCGCTCCTGGATGGCTTCACTGCGTTAAAAATGAAAGGCAAAGTGGAAAAGGCATTCGCCGCATCCGCAGTGCTGTCACCTCGGGATAGGTGTTATCTCCGGTGACAGCGCATTCGATATCAGGAACGGCGCTGGGTCGAGCAGACCGAGGCGGCCTATACACGGTTCGTGGCGGGCTGGACGCCACGCGGCCACCGATCCGGACAGGTGCGCACGGGTGCTCCAACGGAGGAGCGACGATAGAGGCTGCGCGGCAGGAATTGCACCTCAAGCCCTGCTCTTTGCCATGGAGTCACCCGCGCGCCAGAGAAGAATACACCCGCTTCACGCAAAAAGCTCTTGTCAATTCACATCGGTCGTGAACCCGTGATCAACGGTGTGCCCATGGCGCACGCGGTCGAAAGCATGGCCTCTGATCCGAGGCCGACCTGTTGCTCATCGCGTCCATTCCGCCGGAAGCCCGGCTGCCATTAGCAGGCCTTCCGGGATCACTCCTCCCGGAAGGCCTTGGCGAACTGATCGGTCAGAGGCTTCGTCAGGTAGGTGATCGCGGTCCGCTCCCGCGTCGTCACGAACACCTCGACCGGCATGCCCGGCCTGAGCGGCTGCTCGCCAAGCTTCTCGAGCTCGTCCGGGGCAACCTGGAGGTCGGCCAGGTAGTGGACCGTGTTCGTCGCCGGATCGCGCGTGGTCGCGGCCGAGATATACACGACCTCGCCCTTCAGTTCGGGCGTGGTGCGCTGGTTGAACGCCGAGAACCGGAGCCTGGCGGGCTGGCCGACGTGGACCTGATCCACGTCCACCGGCGAGAGCTTCGCCTCGATCTTGAGCCTGGCCTTCTCCGGCACGATGGTTGCGAGGGTCTCCGCGGGGGTGATGACGCCGCCGACGGTGTGGACTGACAGCTCGTTCACGGTCCCGGAGATGGGCGCCCGGATGTCCGTCCGCGAGAGCCGGTCCTCGAGCGCGGTGCGGCGGTCGTTGAGCTCGGAGATCCGGGTTCCCACCGCGCTGAGTTCCTTCTGAGCCTCGGTCCGGGCATTCTCGTCGATCGAGATGATCTGCAATTTGACGCTGCTCGTCCGGGCACGGGCGCGGGCGATGCTTGCCTCGATCTCGCCGACCTTGCCCGTGAGACGGGCGAGGTCGCGGGTGATTCCGTAGAGCCGGGATGTCTCGATCAGCCGCTTCTCGGCGAGGCCCTTGAGCTTGTCGTGCTCCGCCCGGACCAAGTCGCGCTCGAGACCCTTCGCGGACTGCTGGGCCTGAAGGCCTTTGATCTCCTGCTCGAGCTGGAGGATCTCGGAGCGGAGTTGCTCCTTCTGGCTCTCGCGGTGCGTCCGGTTGCCCTCGAACAGCCTCGCCTCCCCATAGGCGACGAGATCGGCCTGCGTCACCGGGATGGCCTCGGCCGGCGACAGCGAAATGGCATCGAGCCCGTCGCGCTCCGCGACCAGCCTTGCCCGCCTGGCGGCGAGCTCGGAAAGCTGGGAGCGGACGATCGAGAGCTCGGCCCGGGTCTGCACGTCGTCGAGGCGCAGCATCACCTGCCCGGCCTCGACGAAGTCTCCTTCCCGGACCGCGATCTCGCTGACGATGCCCCCGTCCCGGTGCTGCACCAGCTTCAGGTTCCGGTCGACCTTGACGGTTCCCTGGGCAATCACTGAGCCGTTGATCTGGGCGATCGCCGCCCAGCCGCCGCACCCGACGACCAGCATTGCCCCCAGAAGGATTCCCGCGGTGACCCGGCCCCCCAGGCGAAAATCATCGCTGCCGTCCTCTTCGCGCCTGCTCATGTCCTCAACTCCCCAAATACCGTGGATTGCGGCAACAGGTGTTGCCGCGCCTATGCGTGCTCGACGATCACCAGGGCCTGCCGCCCTTCCAGGTGGATCGAGATCTCGTAGATGCCGTCGCGGTCGAGGTCGGCCTCGATCACCGTCCGGTCGATCGCCTCGGACTTCTCGTGCCGGAAGCGGATCCGTGCATCGTCCTCGTCGACCTTCTTGCCGTAGACGGCCTCGAACTGGTTCTCGAGCTTGTCGAAGACCTTCTCGAAGATGTCGAACTTCGACATCCTGATCCGGTCGCCGGCCTTGAAGTCGACGATCTCGTGGATGACCGGCGCGGGCGCACTCGCCTGGGGCGGGGTGGTGAACTCGAACAGGTCGTCACCCTCGCCGCCTTCGAGCACCACCGCGTCGGACCCGACGATGAAGTGATCGTCGCCCGATCCGCCGATCACGGTCTCGAAGCCGCTGATCGTGTCGTTGCCGATGTCGATGCCGCTGGCCGTCCCGGCGGCCAGGTCGACGACGATCCCCGCCTCGAAGGCCGAGTAGTCGAGGGTGTCGCAACCCTCGCCCCCGTCGTAGACGTCGTCTTCGCCGTCAGCCGCGGCACGGACGATGTCGTTCCCGGCCCCTCCCGACACGACGTCCTGCCCGGCGCCGTCATGCAGGCAATCGTCCCCGGCCCCGCCGTCCAGCGTGTCGTCGCCCGCGCCGCCGTCCAGCGAGTCGTTCCCACTCCCTCCGTCCAGCAGGTCATCGCCGCCGCGGCCGAGAATCCAGTCGTCGCCTGCGCTGCCCAGAAGGGTCTCGCTCCCTTCGCTCCCGGCGATCGTGTCGTCGCCCGATCCGCCGATCACCCGCTCGAAGCCCTCGATCGTGTCGTTGCCGATCTCGATCCCGCTCGCCGTCCCGGCCACGAGATCCACCTCGGCCCCGCACTCCGTGGCCGACAGGTCGAGCGTGTCGGTCCCGGCGCCGCCGTCGAAGACGTCGTCCTCCCGATCGAGGGTGACGACGACGTGGTCGTCCCCCTCGCCGCCCGAGACCGTGTCCCGTCCGGCTCCGTCGACGAGCACGTCCGCCCCGGCCCCGCCGTCGATCAGGTCGTTGCCGTCGCCGCCGATGATCAGGTCGTCGCCGTCGCCGCCGTACAGGACGTCATTGCCCTCGTTGCCCTCGATCAGGTCGTCGCCGGCATCGCCGTGGATGACGTCGTCGCCCGCCCCGCCGAACAGGCTGTCGTTCCCGTTGCCGCCGTGGATCTGGTCGTTGCCGGCGTCCCCGAAGATGACGTCGTCGCCGTCGTCCCCGAACAGCCGGTCGTCGCCGTTCCCGCCGGAGATCCAATCGTTCCCGGCCCCGCCGATAATGATGTCGTTGCCGTCCCCGCCGTGCAGGACATCGTCGCCCGCCCCGCCGACGATGTGATCGTCGCCGGCCCCGCCGTCGATCAGGTCGTTCCCGCCACGCCCGTAGATCAGGTCGTCCCCGGCCCCTCCCGCGATCTCGTCGGCGCATTCGGTCCCGACGAGGATATCATCGCCCTCCGTCCCGGCGATCGGTGGGTTCGCGACCACCGAGAAGTAGGCGTGCTGAACGACCGAGGCCTTCCCGTCCGTGACCTCGTAGGTGACGGTGACCGGGCCGAGGCCGTTCGGATCGAAGAGCCAGCCCGTTTCGCCCCAGGTGATGCTGCCGGACGAGACCGTCAGGTTGCGGACCGACAGGGCATCCCCGTCGGGATCCCAGGCATTCGCCAGGAGGTCCGAAAGGCCGATGAGCACGACCGCGCAGCCGAACGCATCGTGGAGATAGACGGGGCCGCTCGTCCGCGGCGCCCGGTTGACGGGATGCCGGGGATCCCCGTCGTCTCCGTCGTCTTCGCCGGGAGTGCCGTCCCCCGGGACTCCCCCGTCCTCGTCCGGGCGGGCATCAACGGGGTCTCCCGTGTCACGACCGGGATGGCCGTCAGACGGCTGTCCACCCGCCGGCCCCAGCCCCCCGGCTCCCGCATGGCCGCCCCGTCCGCCCCCTCCCGGGGCCACGTTGTCGTTCGCCACCGCCAGCGTGCCCAGGAACCGCGCGAGCCCGCTCACGTCGATGGGCTGGGAGAATCCCCGGGTGAAAGGCTCAGGGATATGGAGCGGCGGCGAGTCCACCAGCATGAACTCCGCCGACGGGAGGCGCTCGTCGAAGAACGTGCTGGAGCCGATCCGGCGCGGCTGACCCTCCGCGCCCGACAGGGCGGCGGTCCGGTTGACCGGGTCCGGCGCCGCCATGGCCATCCCGGTGTCGATGAGCCTCAGGCGCGGCGCCCCGTCCTCCTCCGGCTGGCCGGGCGCCGGATCCTCGGGGGGAACCCGGGTCCAGCCCGGAAGCGCGCTCTTCAGGTAGGCCGCGAGGCCGAACAGCAGGGCGCCGACCGCCAGGGGCGTCCGCGAGGGCTTGTCCTCCTTGAGCAGGTAACGCTCGCGGGAGGCGACCTCGCCCTTGCCGTCGTCGGTTCTCGTTCCCTTGACGTCGATAATCATGCCGGAACCCTCTCGGTTGCGATCGGCCTCGCACGGGGCACGGAGGCCGACGCGACCTCACCCGGCGGCGCGCGCCGCACGGTGCCCCCGATGATCTCCTCCTTCGACCCGAAGGCCGTCATGCGCCCGTTCTGGATCACCGCGACGAGATCGACCGCCACCAGGGCGCTCGGGCGATGCGCGATGACGAGGGCGATGCCGCCCCGGGCCCGGATGGCCTGGATGGCCTCCGTCAGCGCGGTCTCGCCCTCGGCGTCGAGGTTGGAGTTGGGCTCGTCCATGACCACCAGGAACGGATCCCGGTAGAGCGCGCGCGCGAGGCCGATGCGCTGCCGCTGCCCGGCCGAGAGCGCAGCCCCCTGCGGGCCGAGGCGGGTCCGGTAGCCTTCCGGCAGGCGCACGATCATCTCGTGGATGCCGGCGGCCTGCGCCGCCGCCACGATCGCCCGGGGATCGGCCGATGGGTCGAAGCGGGAGATGTTCTCCTCGACCGTCCCGTTGAGGAGCGACACGTCCTGCGGCAGGTAGCCGACGTGGCCCCCGAGCTCCTCCTCGTCCCACTGGGTGAGTTCGGCCCCATCCAGGCGGACGCTGCCCCGGAGCACCGGCCAGATCCCGATGAGCGCCCGCACCAGGGTGGTCTTGCCGCCGCCGCTCGGGCCGATGATGCCGAGCGCCTGCCCGGCCCTGAGGTCGAAGCCGACCTCACTGAGCAGCACCCGGCCGGAATCCGGGGCCGCGACCGTGATGCCCTCGACCTTGAGCGAGCGGTGCGGGGCGGGCAGCGGCATGGGCCGCTCGAGATCCGCGAGGGCGATCACCGTCTCCTTGAGGCGCCGGAACGAGTCGCGCGCGGCGACCGTGGCCTTCCAGTTGCCGATCGCGAGGTCCACGGGCGCAAGGGCCCGGGCGGAGGCCACGGAGGCCGCGATGATCGCGCCCGCCGAGAGCTCGCCCTGGATCGTCAGGTAAGCGCCGAGGCCGAGCACTGCCGATTGCAGGATCATCCGCAGCACGCGCGAGATCGCCCCGAAGCTGCCGCTGATATCGTTAGTGCGCGTCTGGAGCTTCAGGTGCTCGGCATTGGCGCGGTCGAACCGCCCGACGGCGCGGCGCGCCATGCCCATGGCCTTGAGGATCTCGGCGTTGCGGGCGTTCGAATCCGCGATCGCGTTGCGCTCGATCACCGCCTGGTGGGTCGCTCCGCTCCACCGCCGGGTCATGATCTCGGTGGTGATCGTGAGCAGCGTTAGGACGAAGGCGCCCCCGAGGGTCAGGGCGCCGAGCAGCGGGTGCAGGAGGTAGACGAAGACGAGGTAGAGGGGCATCCAGGGCAGGTCGAACAGGGCCACCGGGCCCTGGCTGCCGAGAAAGCCCCGCACCGTGTCGACGTCGCGGCCGCGCTCGAGGGCTTCGGCAGTCGAGAAGCCGAAGCGCGGCATGTCGATCGCGACCTGGTGGGCGAGCGGCGCGAGGCGCTTGTCGAGCCGCGCCCCGACCCGCACGAGCACCTGGGAGCGGATCACGTCGAACAGGCCCTGGAACAGGTAGAGGCCGATCGCCAGGGCCGAGAGGGCGACCAGCGTCGGGATGCTGCCGCTCGACAGCGCCCGGTCGTAGATCTGGAGCATGTAGAACGAGCCGGTCAGCGCCAGGACGTTGACGATGCCCGAGACCGAGAACAGGAAGACGACGATGCCCCGCAGGCCCTGCGTCATCCTCTCGGCCGCCTTCCGCTTCTGGGCCGACGTGAAGTTGCTGCCGCGCATCCGATCCCCCGTGCCGCCGTTCCGTGTGTCGATTGGTATTGGTGTTGAAGTTGGTGGCGGACGGGCCGGGTGGCCCGTCCGCGGTGGCGCCTCGGCGAGGCGCGGGTCTTACGAGAGGACGAAGTCGGACGTCTGGAGGTCGTGGTTGCCCTTGATGCTGATCCGGAACTCGGCCGCATCGGGTCCGCCCGTGTTGCCGCTCACGACCGTGTAGTCGCCGTCCGCCCGGCTCTCGTGGGTGATCGCGAGCTGGGCCGGGCCGGAGGCCGCGCCGTTCACTAGCGTGAAGGACTGCTTGCCGGCCGCGCAGCCATTGGCATCGATCGCGCTGAGGTCGATCCGGTCGCCCGGCTGGAAGCCGAGGATCGTATCGCCGTCGGCATCGGCCGCCGAGAGGAACCGGAAGGTGTCGTTGCCGGCCCCGCCGTCGATCACGTTGACGGCCCGGCTGGCCGTGATCACGTCGTCGCCGGATCCGGTGACGATGTTCTCGATCCCCCAGAGCGTGTCGGAGCCGGTCTGGGCGCTCGTCACCGTGCCCCGGCCCAGGAAGCCGGTGCCGAGATCGGCCGTGATGGCGGCGGTGATCGCCGCCATGTCGAGCGTGTCGATCCCGGTGCCGCCGTCCAGGTCATCGCCGTAGTAGGTGTCGTTGCCGTCGCCCACCGCGGCCACGAAGACGTCATCGCCCGCCCCGCCGTAGACCGTGTCGTTGCCCCACCCGGCATCGATCAGGTCGTTGCCGTCGCCCCCGAAGATACGGTCGTGGCCCGCATCGCCGTAGAGCATGTCGGCCCCGTCCCCGCCGAGGATGTCGTCGTTGCCATCCCCGCCGAAGATGATGTCCCGGCCACCCTCGCCGCTCAGGAAGTCGTTGCCGCCGCCGCCGTGGATGACGTCCGCGCCGTCGCCGCCGATCACGCTGTCGTTGCCGTCGAGGGCCAGGATCGTCCCGCCTCGCGCGGTGGCGACCAGCACGTCATGGCCGTTCGTTCCGACGATCGTGCCGCCGGCGGAGGAACCGGGCTGCGGTGCGGGCGTGCCCGTCCCGTCGCCATCGCCGCACGAAGCATCGTCATCCCCCGAGCCGACATCGTCATCGTCGTCATCGCCGGAGCCGACATCATCGTCATCGTCGTCATCGCCCGGCTCCGCGATGTCGTCGTCATCGTTGCCGCCGATCACGTCGTCATCACCGTCCGAGCCGCCGATCCCACCATCCTCGTCGTGCACCTTGAAGATGTGCTCCGGCAGGTTGGTGAGGCCGTTGTTGCGCGCGACGATGTCCGCGAACTCCTGGCCGTCGATGAACGCCTCGTAGAAGTCGAACGCCTCGAGCCGATCCTTGTAGTAGAAGCGGTCGGCCTCCTGGAGACGGTCGAACTGCTCGTGGAGCACCACCCAGAAGGTTTGGCCCACCATGCCGCCGTTGATGTGCTTCTCGGCGAGGCCGCCCACCCACAGGTCGACGCGGTCGATGCCCTTGACGATCTTGGCGCCGTTCTCCCCGTCCAGGAGCTGGATGTCGGGATTGACCGCCACGAAGGCCGCGATCTTCTCCGGCGTGTCGAGCACCAGGTCCAGATAGGCCTGCTTGAACTGGGCGATCACCGCGTCGCTCAGGCCGTTGCGGGCCTGGAAGTCCTCCCAGGACGCATAGGCCGACAGGTTGCCCGCATAGCCCACGGCCTCCTTGACGTAGGAGTTCTGCGACGCCACGAGGTCCATGCGCACCTGGTTGAGGGTGCCGAGCCCCACGTCGCGGCCACGGGCGAGGTTGAACGAGAACAGGTCGGCATGGATGCGCACGAGATCGTTGCGCACCGCGTCGACGATGTTGAAGTCGACCTCCTCCGCCGGCTGCGTGATGATGCCGCCGAGGATCGAGTCGACCCCGAGTTGCTCGTAGCCAGGCTGCGGCGTGTAGCCCGGCGGCAGAGCCTGCGGGAAGGCCTCCGCGTCGTTCGTCGGGTTCAGGAACGCGTCGAACAGCGCGACCTGCTTCGGGTTCCCGTTCTCATCCAGCACCGTCAGGGTCTGGCCGATCAGCGAGTGCCCGAAGCGGTACACGGCCGCCGCGAACTCATGCGAGATGCCGGGATCCGCATCGGGGTTGTAGCCGCCGTGACCGTGGTCGCCGCGGCCGCGGATGCCGCCGAGCAACATGCCGGCGAACTCGTCGAACACCACCCGCTGGTACTCGGCCTCGTTGACCGCCTTGGCGGCCTCGAAGAGTTCCTTCTCGGTGCCTTGGAAACCCGCGGCCTTGAGCTGCTCCACATGATAGTTGTGGTTGCGAGCCCAGATCGTGTGCATCGAGGTCAGGGCGTAGTTCTCGTTGGCGCGCCCGTCCCCGGCCACGTAGTGGTCGAGCAGGTTCACGAAGGGGTTGGTGTCGAGCAGCAGGGCGTGGCCGCTGTTCATGAAGTTCCCGGCCAGCTTCGCGTAGACCTGCGGGTCGAATCCGCCCTCCGCGTCGATCAGGCTTCCCGTCAAGCCCTCCGAGATGGGATAGTTGGTGTAGTAGTCCCGGAAGGAGATCGAGCCATTGGGCAGCGACGGGTCGGTGAAGACCGTGTTGTTGTCCCAGTGGTGCTGGATCGCCTCGCGCAGGGTCGGGAGCAGGGCCATCGAGGGGCTGGACGGGTCCGGGGCCCCCTTGAGCAGGTAGGATGTCAGCTCCCCGTTGCCGTCGCCCTGGCGCAGGAACTGGGCGACCAGGTTGTGCGACCCGTAGGCCTGGTTCTGGTCCACGAAGGCGGTCGTCTTGTTGAGGTGCAGCGGGATGCCGTTCTCGTCGAAGCCGTGGACCTCGCCGCGGGTCAGGTCGGCCGGGTTGTCGGAACCCGGCCTCCCGGTGCCGGGACCGCCGATCTCGATCGTGCCGTTGGTGGCGTTCTTCGGGATGAAGTCGAGGCCGTGGTCGAAGTACTGGCCGAACGCCATGAAGAAGATGCTGGCGTTCTTGGCGCTCTTCGCCAGGCCCTCCTCCTGCGCCCCGAGGATGTTGGAGATCGCCCGCGGGTCGAGCCCGTCGAAGATCGGGTTGAGGTCGCGGTTGTTCGTCGCCGCGTCGTACTCGCCGTAGCGGGCCTCGGTGAGGCGGATGAACGGCGTGTCGGACGCGCCCCACGAGCCGTTGCCGCCATTGTTCTCCGCACCCGAGATGGTGCGGGCACCCAGGGCATGGTCGGCATCGTCGTCGTCCGCGAACGGCCTCCGGCCGTTGATCAGCTTCTTGAGCCCGTCGAGGTCGCGCTGGGTGTAATCGAAGGAGCCTTGCGGCCGATCATCGTCGTCGCGGCCGGGACCGTGCCCGCCGGGAATTGCGTCCTCCCCGGCCACGATCTCCGGAGTGCCGGAGTTCGCGTAGGTGATGGAGTGCGTGCCGTTCGACAGGGTCGTCGTGCCGTTGCCGTTGTCGGTCGACGTGTAGTCACCCGGCTGGCTACCGTCCGGCAGCACGATCACGTCCTGCGGGCGCAGGGTGCCCACGATGGTGTCGTTGCCGCCGTTGGAGCGGAACACGATCCGGTGCGCCGACTGGAGGGAGGTGATGTCGACGGTGTCGTCGCCGTCCGAACCCTCGACCGTAATGGTGCTGTAGTTGAGGCTGGTGGAGCTGAAGTTGCCGATCACCTGGATCGTGTCGCCGCCACTCGGACCCTGGTTCAGCCCGCCACCGTCATTGGCTGTCACGTCGAGAGTGTTGACGACGATCTCCTCGATGTTGTCGAGTTCCGCGATCACAGACTCCACCCCCCGACCGTGCGGGTGATGACGATCTCGGTGTTGGCCGCGAAGGTGGTTCCCAATGCGGTCGCCAGTCCGGCATTCTGGCCGTTGGTCACGGCATAGATGCGGAAGGTCTCGGCTTCCTCATTTCCGTTGAGCCGATAGGTATCGGTGCCCGCGCCACCGTCGACGAGATCGCGTCCGTCGGTGCTGAGCTGGATGACCGTGTCATTGCCAGCCCCGCCGTTCAGCGTGTCATTGCCGGCCCCGCCGTTCAGGGTGTCGTTGCCACCGTTCCCGTTGAGGAGGTCATTGCCGCCGTTCCCGTTGAGGAGGTCGTTGGCACCACCTCCAAGGAAGCCGTTCGTACCGTTCGCGACATCGTCGCCCTCGGTTCCATTGAAGGTGTTGCCCAGGAAAGGAATCGCGTTCCAGTTGTCACCAACGACCCCCGTCGGCTGCGAGAATACCTCCTCGAGCTTGCCGTCGCCGTCCGTGTACCGAACCCGGACGCGAAGGATGTCCCCGACCTGTCCCCCGAGCCCCAGTAGTCCCTCATTCGGCGTGAACGCGGCGCCAGTGCCGCCAAGCGCGGCGGGAATGTCGATCCAGGTCGCTCCCCCATTCTCGGATCGTTGCCACTGGTAGCTGAACGCGCCGAGGCCATCGAGGTCTTCGATGCCGCTCACGTCGACGGTCAGCCTCTGCCCTTCCCTCAATGCCGTGGGGATCACGATCACCGGCACGCCGGTCGGCGGCTCGTTGATGAACTGCCCGATCGGGATGTCGACGGTGCCGCCATTGCCGTCCGCGAAGCGCAGGATTTCGATGTTGCGCAGCGTGTCGATGCCGTCCGACTCGCGCCGCTTGCCCGTGATGGGATCGTCGATGGGATCCGAGACCGTGACGTGTTCCACCCGGACGCTGCCGTCGGCGTTGCGGCTGATCTCGTAGTTCTCCCGCACGTCCCAGTAGACCGCGATGTCGGTCCCGCTGTCGTCGTGCAGGATCTCCCTGACGATCTTGAGCTGGCCGGGGTTGATGCGGCCTTCCAGCATCCATGACGTCAGGGGTTTGGTCACGCCGCCGAGGGTGACGTTGTCCTTCATGCTGTCGACGGTGGCGATCTGAGCGCCCGTGCCGTCCTTGTTCGCCCGGATGCTGATACGCACGTTCAGCCAGGCGTTGCCGTCGATGACGTCGTTGCCCGCGCGGCCCTCGATGATGTCGCTGCCGCCGCCGCCGAGGAGGATGTTGCCGCCGACGAACGCCTTCTTCACCGTGCCCGAGCCATCGGCCCAGTACTGGACCTCCCGCAGCATGTCGGGGGTGATGATCTTGTCGAGTCCGGCGATGCGGGCGATGCCGGCCTCGTCGAGCTCGTTGTACATGAAGTTGCCCTCTGGCGTCGGGTCGGGGATCGTGTCGATCTCCTCGTCGTCGCTGGTGCGGTCGTCGCCCCTCAGGATGTCGTCGTGCTTCCAGCCGGAGAGCGCCTCGACCTGACTGAAGCGGTCGCGCAGGACCTCGAGCGGCAGGGTCGGGAAGACCGGGAAGTTCATGTCGGCATCGGCCCCGACCTTCTGGCCCTTGTGGATCACCCAGTCGAAGCCCCACATGCCGATGTTCTTCTGGATGCCCTCCCCGGCGAACATGATGTCGTCGCCCGAGTCGGCATCGTAGTCGGTGTCGCCGCGGCCGCCGTTGATGACATCGTGGCCGATGACGGTCGAGTTGAAGAAAATGTCGCCGTTGTCGCCCGCGATGTAGTCGAAGCGGCCATCGCCCTCGATCCAGTCGTCGCCCTCGTTGCCGAACAGCATGTCGGAGCCGTCGCCGCCGAGCAGGAAGTCGTCGCCGGTGCCGCCGCGCAACTCGGACCCGTCGGGACCTGCGATCAGGAAGTCGTTGCCGGAGCCGCCGAACAGCAGCGCCATGCCGCTGCCGCCGTGGATGACGTCGTTGCCGGCATCGCCCCGGAGCATGTTGACCTCGCCGATGTCGGTGCCGGCGTTGGTGATGATGTCGTCGCCGTCGCCGCCGTGGACGTTGTCGACCCCGTAGCCGGCCTCGATGCGGTCGTCGCCGTCATCGCCCCAGATCGTGTCGTCGCCATCGCCCGCGATGATCGTGTCGTTGCTCTTGGTGCCCTGGATGACGACGTGGGCAGCGCCGTTGTAGCGGATGTAGTTTTCGCCGCGCTCGACCATGTTCGAGACGGCCTCGAGCGTCGGATCCTCGTGCACGGGATCCTCCTTCCCGGTCATCCTCATCTGCTTGGCGAGATCCACGTAGAGGATGTGGTCCGGTGCCGAGAAGATGTCGGCCGGGATGGCCGTCCCGGTCTCACCGAGGTCAGTGTTGCGCAGGAACATCTTCGCGAGCGAGTTGTTCTCGAGCTCAGTGAGCAGGTTCAGGCCCTGGACGCGCGACAGGTAGTAGAAGCGGTCGGAGTCCTGGAGGTTCTCCATCTGCATCTCGAACACGAACGCGAAGGTCGAGCCGAGCATGCCGCCGAAGGACATCTTCTTCTCGGCCAGGCCGCCGACCCACAGGTCGACGTTGTCGAGGCCGCCCTTCTTGTTCGCGTAGGCCCCCCGCGCGTTCAGGAAGTCGAGCCGATCCTCCGGAGGAGCGATGGTCTTGGTCTGCTTGGCGATCGGGTCGTAGAAGGTCTCCGTGGTGCCGAAGACGAGCGCCATCGCCGCCGCGCGTTTCCCATCGATGGTCGCCTCGGCCGCGATGCTGGCGTGCGTCCCGTAGGCCGCGATGAAGTTGACGATCGAGGCCGGGGTCTTGAGATTCAGGGCGAAGTCGGCCCAGCTCTCGTAGGGCTTGAGCTGGCTGTCGCCGTTGGCCATCGCCATGAACTGCGCGCGCGCCTCGTTGAGCGTCGGCATGCCCGTGTCGCGGCCGCGGGCGATGTTGATCGCCGCGAGGTCGAGCGGGACGCCCAGCAACTGGTTGCGCAGGACGTTGGTGACGAACTCGTCGATCTCCTGGCCGACCTGGACGCTCATGCCCCGGAAGATGGCCGCCGCCGCCGCGTCGTGGGTGATCTTGCCGTTCCCGTCCACTGCGCCGAAGGCCAGCGGGTTGAGGAATGCGTCGAACAGGCTCATGTCGGCGCGGGATCCGTCGGCGTTGATCCAGTCGACGGTCTCGTTGAGCATCGAGTGCCCGAAGCGGTAGATCACGTTTGCGAACTCGGCGTAGATCGCCGGGTTCAGTTCTACGTCCGGCTGGACCATGAAGACGTCGACGTCGGGCTGGATCTTGCGCGCGAACTCCTCGAAGACGAGGTGCTGGTACTGCATCTCGGTGGTGAAGCGCGCGGCCTGGAAGATGCGTTCGCCGTCCCACGCGAGGTTCGCGATTTCCTCCGCACTGGCCGGGAACGCAGTGAGCTTGTGGTCCTTCAGCAGCCATTCGTTGAGGAAGGCGAGGTCGCCGGATGCCAGCACAACCTCCTTGACGTGCCCGGCGACGCGGTTGTGCTCGGAGTGGAAGACGTGGTGGATCGCCGACAGGCCGATGTTCTCGTTGCCGCGGCCGTCGCCCGTGATGTAGTGCGCGTCGAGCAGCTCGTTGTCGTAGGTTCCCCTTGGCTGGGCGGCATCGGGCGCCCCCGCAACATCGTCGCTGTCGGCGACCTTTAGGGTGTCGGGTATTCCATCGCGATCACTGTCATAAAGTCCCGGTGCTGCATTGTGCGCGATGTCGTCGAGGAAGGCGTGAGGCGTGCGGATCGCACCAACGAGGGTCGGATTGATCGGGCTGTCTGGCGTGCCCGAGATCACGATGTCGTCGGCCGTGTTCGGAATGCCGTCGCTTCCGAGGCCGACGATCACCTGCGCGAAGCCGGTCTCTGGATGTGGGATGAACTTGCCGTAGGGATCCGTCCGCAGGAGCGGGACCATGCCGACGTCAGCATCGGTCAGCTCGATGCCCAGCATGTTCTTCGCCTGGTCCTTCACGTCCTTCCAGGTGGCCATGCCGCGCGCGCCGTTGAGCAGATTGCCCGTCGCCATCGGCTTGCCGTCGACCATCTCGTACTCGCGCAGGAAGACCTGGTGCGAGGGATGAGAGGTGTAGGTCTGGTTCTGGTCGACCCACGGGGTGGTGACGTTGCCCGCGCCCTCGCCCGTGGTTGCGCGGGTCATGACCATGAAGTTGGTGTGCGGGCTGTTGGGGTTGTAGAGCGGGTCGTCCGGCGAGAGCGGGATGAAGACCGTGCCGCCGCCCTTCTTCACGAGGTCGAGGCCGTGGTCGAAGAACTGGCCGAAGAGGGTGAAGACGGAGTTGTACGAGGCCGAGATGCCATCGTCGGGGGCGACGTTCGGCAGGAGGATGCTCGGCCCGTCCATCTCGATGCCGTACTGGTCGAGCAGGGCGTCGAGATTGGCCCTGGCGATGGCGTAGGATGGGGTGTCCGGGTCCGTGATCCCCTTGAGGACGGTATGGGCATCCATGACGGCCTTCCGGGCAACCGTCAGCGCCTCCCCGTTCAGTCCCGCATGTTGCAGGGCGGCGGTGATAGCCGCCAGATTATTGAGCGTCTGGTCGACGATGAGGTTCGAGATCAGACGCGGGTCGGCATCGACCACATTGCCGTTCTGGCCGTAGTCGTTGTTGGTCGGATAGCCGTAACCGGCGGGCATGCTGCCGCTGCCCTCATGCTCCGATCCGCTGGTCAGTCGAGGGAACGGCTGGCCTGAGGAGCCCCAGTGCTCGCGCCCCTCGCCGTAGTTGTTGTAGCTGCCGTCGACCGTGCGCAGGCCGTGCGGCAGGAGCGGGCTGTCGACCAGCTCACCCATGGGTGCGCCGGCCGCATGCGCCTCGGCGATCTTGATCTGCGCTAGGATGAAATCCAGGTCGTGCTTGACGAGTTGAACCATAATGTCGCTCCCCTGCGCAACGGTGCGCTGTTGACCAGAACTGCTCTTCCTCTCCGTGAGCCTCGGCCGATGACGCGGGTCTTTGCGTCCGGTGTTAGTCGGTCCTGACCACGGCGAGCCCGCATGAACGGGCAAATTCGGCGTATAGAATGCGTTAAAAATTTGCCGGTTATAACCGCGGATGGTCTGACGAATTCATAGAATGGAAGTCTGATCCGGCCTGCGCCAAAGCCGGGTGCCCATCCTGGACTATGGTCCAGTGATGACTGGGACTATGTGCCCTGGCCGAAACCGTCTCTGGTCGGTAACAGTGCCCCCAAGGGAGGGGCACACAAACGAGATGTCAGCGGGGGAAATATCGGACAGGAGTAGGGACCCGCGCGCTTGGAGTCTCTCCAGACAATTTGCGCTGACGGGCGGGGTCGTCATGCTGGTGGCAATGACGCTCGCGGGCCTGTTCACGTCACGGGTCGTGTCCAGGGTGACGATTGAGAGCACAGCCGCGGCGACGGCTTTGTTCATGGAAAGCTTCCTGTCGCCACTCGTCCAGGAACTGACAACCAATGATTCCCTTCCTGCCGAGAAGGCAGCCGCTCTCGATCACTTGCTCAGTGGAGAGGCTTTCCAGGTCAGATTTCCTCATGTCGAAGTCTGGAAGGAGGGCGGCCTCATCGTCTACTCCGGAACACCACAACTGATCGGCAGGAGATTCCCGGAGCCGGACGGATTGGTTGCCGCATTGTCCGGCACGGTTTCGGCGCAGTACACCGACCTCGAGGCCAAAGAGCATGTGGAGCGCGCCTTCGACGACGAATTCCTCGAGGTGTATGTCCCGATCCGGGAGGATCTTTCAGGGCGCATCATCGCCGCGGCGGAAATCCACGAGGTCACGGGCCCACTGAAGGAAAAGCTCTTTTACGTACAGCTGCAGAGCTGGCTCGCGACGGCGGCCCTGTCTGGCCTGCTGATGCTGAGCCTGTTCGGCATCGTCTATCGTGGCAACCGGATCATCAACGAGCAGCAGGCCGCTCTCCGTCGCCGCATGGAGGAGATCAGGGAAGTCTCAGAGCAGAACCGGTTGCTAAAAGAGAAGGCGCAGCGCGCCTCCAGCCGCATCTCCGAGATGAACGAGAGCTACCTGCGGCATGTCGGAGCGGAACTGCACGATGGCCCCGCCCAGCTCATTGGCCTCGCGGCGCTGAAAGTGGAGCATGTGCGCCGGGCCAAGACCGGCGAAAAGCAGGAACAGGAATTGAGGGCGATGGCCTCGGCGCTCGCCAACGCCCTGAGCGAGATCCGCACCATCTCCAAAGGTTTGATGCTTCCGGACATCGAGCGTCTTCCACTTGACGAGGTGGTCGATCGGGTGGTTCGCGTTCACGAGCAGCGTACGCGAACCAAGGTCACGGTGGACTTCAGATGCCCGGATCAACCTTTGTCGCATGCGATCAAGATCTGCGTGTATCGTTTCGTGCAGGAAGGCCTCAACAATGCGTTCCGCCATGCCGGCGGCGAGGGGCAGACGGTGACGTGCCTGTTCAAGGACTCGGTCCTGATCGTCATCGTTCAGGACAGTGGCCGGACAGGCGAGGGCGCTCGGGTGGATCTTGAGGCTGGTCTGGGGCTGACCGGATTGCGCGAAAGGGTTGAAAGCCTCGGAGGAGCGTTCCGCATCCATCGATCCGAGAGTGAAGGAACGAGAATTGAGATGAACCTCGCGGTGACGGGATAAAGACGGAATGGCTGCGCAGATTTCGGTTGTCGTCGTCGACGATCATCCTCTGTTTCGGGCCGGGGTCATACAGACTCTGGCTCTCGACGACGAGATTCAGGTCGCAGGCGAAGGAGGATCAGGGGCCGAAGCGTTGACGCTGGCCAGGGAACATGGCCCCGATATCGTTCTTTTGGACATCTCCATGCCGGGGGACGGAATCGAGACAGCGCGGGAGCTTTCCAGGCTCGCAAAGGCTCCAAGAGTCGTGATGCTGACGGTATCCGAGAGCGACGACGATATCATGCGCGCCTTGGAAGCCGGCGCAGTCGGCTATGTCCTGAAGGGGATCGGGGCGTCGGACCTGATCGGTGCCATCAAGAGCGTGGCGGCCGGCGAGTCATTCGTCTCGCCCAATCTTACGTTGCGCCTGCTGACGAGCGTCAAACAACGAACAACCAAGGGAGCCCTGTCGGCCTTGACGAAGCAGGAAGAGCGCACGCTACGACTCGTGGCGATGGGGCTGAGCAACCGTGAGGTCGGCGAGCGGCTCGGCATTCTCGAAAAGACGGTCAAGTATCATATGTCGAACATCATGGAGAAGCTGAAGGTCCGAAACCGGGTCGAGGCGACTCTGATCGCCCGGCAGGTCTGGGGGGAACTCACGGAGGAGGCCCCAACCTGAGACACGACTCGGATTCGCTCAGGCGCCATTCCGATTCAGTGCAGGCGGCACGCACAGCCCATCACGGCACACCCTGTCTTTGCGAGCCAGTCATCCAGCCCATGACGGACCCACAGCGTCCTTGCGAGCCGCAGGCGAAGCAATCTACCCGTCGACGGATGCGCACCTGGATTGCTTCGCTCCGCTCGCAATGACGAAGAGGGCGTGAAGAGCACTTCAGGAAGCAGAAAGAAGCGCCGGATCCACTGCCGTCATTGCGAACGAAGTGAAGCAATCCGGAGTCCGTTGCGCTCGCGATAACGAGACGAGCACGCGCCACTGACGGATGCAGCATTCCCTTGCCTTACCCGAGCGATCAGGGACGCAATGCGCTTTCCGGCAGGTTGCGCTGCGTTTCGATCACGTCCGCGACCGTGGGAAGGCTTGCTTCGTTGCCGAGATGCTGAATCGAATAAGCGGATGCGGCACGGGCGAAGGTGAAGTGCTCCCGCCAGGTCCGCTCGGGATGCGCAAGGGCGGAATAGACGTAGGCGCCGTGAAAGATGTCGCCGGCGCCGTTCGTGTCGATGACCTTTTCGGGTGGCACGGCAAGAGCCGGCAGCACGCCTTCGACGCCGGTTTCGTCGTACCACACTATCCCGTGCTCGCCGAGGGTGACGGCGCCGACACGACAGCCCCGAGTCTTCAGGTAACCGAGCATGTCGCGAGGCGTCATGTTCATCTGCTCGCAGAGCCGTTCCGCGACGACAGCGACGTCGATGAAGCCGAGAAGCTCGTGCGTGTTGGCGCGCAGGCCGCCACCGTCGAGCGAGGTCAGGATTCCGGCTTCGCGACAGAGCTTCGCGTAATGGATCGCCGCGTCCGGCTGATGGCCATCGAGGTGGAGCGCACGGCAGCCCGTCAGCGTGAGCGGCGGAACCGGGTGCAGGTAATGGTCGTCACGGCAGCGCACGATGGCGCGCTTGCCGCCATGCGGCATGATGAAGGACAGTGAGGACTCGGCGACCTTGCGGTGGTGAACGGAGATTCCGTATTTCGCCGCCATGTCGATGAACATGCGTCCGAGCCAGTCATCCGCGACCGGTGCGAGCAAATCCGGCGCGATGCCGAGCTTCGCGCAGGCGAAGGCTGCTGTGACAGCGTTCCCCCCGAACGAAATCGCGTAATCCCGCGCGACCGCCTTGTCGTCGCCGGTCGGGATTTCGTCCGCCAGGAAGGTGACGTCGATATAGGTCTGGCCGATGAAGAGTGCTTCCATGTCCACGTATCCGGCTGCCGATGATCCGTGCTGGCCCGCGGGAATCCGCGAGGCCGTTCACGTGCGGGCGTAAATATCCTCGATGCGCACGATGTCGTCCTCGCCGAGATAAGGGCCGGACTGCACTTCGATCAGGTTGAGGGGAACCCGCCCGGGATTGGCAAGGCGGTGAATGCAGCCGAGCGGGAGGAAGATGGATTCGTTCTCGCGCAGCAGGATCTCTTCGTTGTCGCGCGTCACGAGCGCCGTGCCGTTCACCACGACCCAATGCTCCGCCCGGTGATAGTGCTTCTGCAGCGAGAGCTTCTCGCCCGGCTTCACGGTGATGCGCTTGACCTGGAAACGCTCGCCCGTGTGGATTGACTGGTAGAAGCCCCAGGGCCGGTGCACTTGAGGCGATTGCGTCGCGGCTTCCCGCCCTTCCGCCTTCAGGCGCTCGACGATCCGCTTGACGTCCTGGTCGCGATCCTTGCGCGTGACGAGCACCGCATCCGAGGTCGCGACGATGATCAGGTCCTCGACGCCGAGCGCCGCCACCAGCGGGCCTTCGCTGCGCAGATACGAGGATTGCACATCCTCCGCGAGAACATCGCCGCTGACCACGTTCCCGGACGAATCCTGATCGCCGATCTCCCACAGGGCCGACCAGCTGCCGACATCGGTCCAGCCGATATCGACCGGTGCGACCGCGGCCCGCTTCGTGCGCTCCATCACCGCGTGATCGAGCGAGATCGACGGGCTCTTCGCGAAAGCCGCGGAATCGAGGCGGATGAAATCGATGTCGCGGCGCGCCTCGCCGAGCGCGGCGCGCGCAGCCGCGAGCACATCGGGTGCGGTCTGTGCGAGTTCCTCGAGCAGCGTGCGGGTCGGCAGGAGGAAGATGCCGCCGTTCCAGAGATACTCGCCCGAGTCGAGATAGCGCGTCGCGGTCGCGAGATCGGGCTTCTCCACGAAAGCCGCGACCTCATGGACACCGGGCGCACCGGCGAGCTCGGCGCCCATCCGGATATAGCCGTAGCCCGTGGCAGGTTCGGTCGGCCGGATGCCGAACAGAACGTAGCGCCCCGCGTCCGTTGCAGCCGCTCCGCTCTGAACGGCAGCCAGGAAGCTGGCCGCGTCCTGAATGACGTGATCGGCCGGCATCACGAGGATCACGGCATCGGGGTCGTCGCTCGAGGCGCACAGGGCCGCGACGGCAACGGCTGGCGCGGTGTTTCGCCCGGCAGGCTCGAGGATGATCCGCGCGTCCTTGATCCCGAGCGCGCGCAGCTGCTCGCCGATGATGAAGCGATGCTCCTCGTTGCAGACCACGAGCGGCGCATTGAACCGGGCCGGGTCGAGCGCCCTCTGCGCGGTCTGCTGCAGCATCGTGCCGTTTCCGACGAGCGGAAGCAGCTGCTTGGGATAAGCCTCCCGCGACAAAGGCCATAGACGGGACCCGGTGCCGCCGGAGAGCAGAACGGGAGTGATCCGCGGAGTCTTGGTCATCTTGTTTCCTTGCGGCAGTTCCGACGCTCCCACCCGTGCAGGGCCTCGCAGGGAGCTTCGGCCGATGCCCTAGGGTAACGGCCGTCGGGCAGGGCAGCAAAGTCGAGGCATTCAGGCGAGCGCTCTAGCCAATCCGGCTCCCGGCGTCCACCGGCCCTCGATTCGGCAGGATCGCGAAATTCGTCTCACCCGGCATAGAATCGCCTTGATGGGCGCTGACCGGGATCGTTGCCCTCCGGGATGCCTGGCGCGTGATCAGGCGCGCGGGAACCCGCTGTAGCTTGGCGGGTTTCTCTTCGATGAAGCTGATGTCGCTCGCGCTTGTCGCCGCAGCCGCTGCCCTCCCGTTCATGGTTGCGCCTGCGGATGCCCAGGACATCTGCGATCGCTATCGCGCAGAACTCGCTTCACTCGAGCGGTCGGGCGGCAATGCCCGTCCCTATGCATCGGCCTTGCAACGGCAGCGCCAGGAAATCGCGCGGCTTGCCAGTTACTACCAGACGATCGGGTGCGGTCGCGGGACGCTGTTCTTCCCCGATCCGCCGGAATGCAACGCGATCGCCTCGCGCGTGCGTCAGATGCAGGCGAGTGCGGCCTATCTCCAAAATCAGATGCCGGGCGGCGCCGAGGAGGTGGAGGCGCGCATCCGGCAACTGAGGGGCGCCATCGCGGCGACCTGCGGACCCGAGGAGGCTCGGCCCGCGCGGCGCACCGTGGGCGGGTCCCGCCTCGTCTGCGTGCGGAGCTGCGACGGCTACTTCTTTCCGCTCGGGAATGTTCCGAAGGGTGATGCCGGTCCCGAGGAACTCTGTCGAGCCCTCTGCCCGAACGCCGATACGGTGCTGTTCCGGGCGCCGGTCGACGGCAGCATCGAGGAGGCGGTCTCGGAGCATGGCGGCCGGTCCTACAGCGATCTCCGCAACGCCCTCCGCTATACGCGCGAACTCGACCAGAGCTGCACGTGCCGCAGACCCGGCCAGAGCTGGGCCGAGGCGTTGCGCAAGGCCGAAACCATGATCGACCGAAAGCGCTCCGATATCCTGGTGACTCCGGAGATCGCCGATCGGATGGCCCGTGCTCCCGTCGAGCGCATCAAGGGCCAGCAGGACGCCAGCCAGATGAGCCGACGTCCGCCGGTCGCTGATCCTGTCGAGACGACCGGCACCATCGCAACGAAGGTGGATCCGGGTGAGGCTGGCCCGCAGGCAAGCGAAGGCGAAGGGGCGCGCCTCATCCCTGCGGCCGCGGCGGGCCGCGCCTCGGATCAGCCGAGCGACAGCGATCCGAAGATGACCCGCCGGCCGCGCATCATTGCGCCGAAGATGACCCGCCGGCCGCGCATCATTGCGCCGGAGATTATCGCGGTGCCAGCCAACGCGCGGTGAGCCTCATGGCCGGTCTGCGCCGAGCCAGTTCATGAGGCCGGCGTCGAGCCCCGGCCCCGCGGGGGGGGGCGCCTTCAGGGGGCGCGGCCCGGCGGGCTGACTTCCGCAATCGCCCAGTCCCCATTCCAGAGGCCACGATGGTTCTCGCGGGCTTCAGCGAGTTCGGGCTGCAGGCCTTGACTCGCGGAGATTGGGCGCGCCCAGCCTTCGCGCACCAGCAGGCTCGCCAGGTCTTCTCCCTCGGCATGGCAGGTCCCCCGGACCACGTCACCGGATATCGAGGATCCACGGCATGTGAGGCGGCGCTGCCGTGTGGCGTTGTTCAGGGCCGCTCTGGCCTGGAGGCCACAGGCCCACAAGGCCCTGTCGGGGGCTCGGCAGGCCGCTGACGCCTCTGGGCCTTCGAGCCCGTCGAGAGTGACCGTGACGGGACCAGCCGCGAGTGTGAGGCCGTCCAGGATCCGGTACGGCGGCTCGAGCTCGAACTCCTGCCCGAGTGGCGTCGGAGGAGGCGAGGTATCGGCACGGCCCGCGTATTTTGGCGCGTCCGAAAGGGGCAGCGCCTCTGCCTTCCGGGCTGGTTCCGGAGCGGGCCGCGGAGGCGCCGGTAGGGGAGCGACATCGCTCTCGGGCGGCCATAAAAGCACTAGACCCGCGACGAGCGCCATCACAAGGCCAGCCGCGAGCAACCGCCGCTCTGTCCGCGTCATGCGCGGCCCTCTCCACCTGCGAGCCATGGCCCGTCACGCCTCGGCGGAAAACAGATCCGGGTGTCTCAGGCGCAATGCCTGCACGAGCGTGAAAGTCTTCAGGTCGACGAGTTCGCCGGCATCGGCCGATGCGGCGAGCTCCGCGAGGTCGACCGGGACGATGGTGATCTCCTCGCTCTCTTCGGCGAGGCCACCGCCTTCACCGACGCGGTCGGCTTGGCTGAACGGCGCCAGAAAGAGGTGGTGGCGCTCCGTCGAGACGCCGGGCGACGAGAAGAAGGTGCCGACCCGTTCGAGCGGGCCGAGGCGGAGTCCGATCTCCTCCATGGCCTCACGCCGCGCGCAGGCCTCGGCGTCATCCTCGTCGAGCATTCCTGCCGGAGCCTCGAGTAGATCGGCGAGGCCCGCCGCGTGCAGCGCCGGCGCCCGGAACTGGCGGGCAAGCAGCGCTTGCCGGCTCGCGGGATCGTAAGGGAGCACCGCGACCGCGTCCCCGTGATCCTCGACCTCACGCACGAATCCGGAAGTGTCCGGCTGTGCGATCGTGAGCTTCAGAAGGCGCAGAAAGCCGCTGTGGAGAGTATCGACCTGTGTGATTCGAGGCCTCGCCTCGGAGGTGGGGCGTTCGTTTTCGAGCATGCACCGATTTTGGCCTGCGTCGCGGCATCAGGCAACCGGATGCGCCGATCGGCTCTGACGACGTGGGGCACCTGCTTCCCGGCCGACGTCCCTGCCCGACGGAGCCTCCGGAGGATTTCGGCGTTGGCTCTGCACCGATGTGGAGAGTTGCATGCTGGAGGATCTCGTCAGCGCAGTGCGCGATCACCGCGCCATCCTGTTTGCCGGGGCCGGCGTGTCGATGACGATCGGCCTGCCGTCCTGGAGCACGCTCGTCGAGCACATCGCTGCCGAGCTCGGCCTCGATCGCAAGATCGCGCAGAGCCCCGACCTGAGCTATCTGACCCTCGTCGAATATTATCGATTGCGACAGGGCAGCATCGGTCCGCTGCGGAGCTGGATGGACAGGAACTGGTCCATCCGCGACGACGAAATGCGCAAGTCCCGCGTTCACGCGCTGATCTGCGAACTCGAATTCCCGATCATCTACACCACGAATTTCGACCGCAATCTCGAAGCGGCCTTCGATCTGTACGGGCGCGATTACGTGAAGATCGTGAATGCCAAGGATGTCGCCCTCATCCGCAACGGCGTCACGCAAATTGTGAAGTATCACGGAGATTTTGAGGACGACCAATCGATCGTGCTGGCCGAGACGGATTATCTGGACCGTCTCTCGTTCGAGTCTCCCCTGGACATCAAGTTCCGCTCCGATGCACTCGGCAAGACGATCCTGTTCGTCGGCTATTCGCTGTCCGACATGAACATCCGCTTCCTGCTGCACCGCCTCTGGAAGACCTGGAACGCGTCGGGCTACGAGCGGGACCGGCCGCCGTCCTACGTCTTCATGCTGCGCGACGACCCGATCGAAGAAGCTGTTTTGGCGCAGTGGGGAATCCGCGTCGTCACAGAGCCGGATGTGGCGCCCGAGCATGCGCTGGAACGCTTCCTCGAAAAGCTGCTCGCAGCGGTACGGGACGAGCCCGAACGCCCGCGCGAGGTAGCCGCGAAGGATCTGAAATCGAAGACCAGAAGCGGTAACCGCCGCGCACCGACACGCGTGCACAGACCAGGTACTGCTTCGGCGCGATCCCGTTCGTCGTGATTGCGTTTGGTTGCGCGATGTTTGGAGAGCGCAGTGTTTCCGCCCTCACCGGACGCTTCGCGTCCGACCTCTCCCGCCAGGGGAGAGGTGATTTGCAGGCCACGCCGCCTCGTTTCTCCCCTGGCGGGAGAGGTCAACGCCCGAAGGGCGGCGGGTGAGGGGGGCAGCGCCAACCTCGCAAGCAAAGCATCTCGCAAGAACAGCACAATGCTCGCCTTCATCAGTCTGGAACGCGAACAGAGCGTCGCCGTTGACGGATCGAGCCTGGCTGACGATCCGCAACGCGAGCGAGTCCCATGTCCCATTCTGCGTCCTCCACCGCAACGCCGTCGCATCGGGGACAGCCGTCACGGTTGTGGATCCTGACCTTCGCCGCGATGCTCCTGGCGCTCGGCTACCGCGGGCGCAGCACTGAAGCCGAGAGAGCTCGCGAGGCCGATGCGTCGTATCCGCGAGGCCGAGGGCCGAGCGCTCGCACGCAAGGCCGGCGAAGTGACCGGCAGGATACCTCCGGCGCCGGCGATGCTGGGCGAGGTCGCGAAGCGAGCGGGCCGACGCAGATCCCGGCGCGCGGCTGGAAGGATATCCTGTGGCGTGTCTACGAGGAGATGGGGAATGATCGCCTGCTGGCGGTTGCCGCCGGCGTGACCTTTTACGGGCTCCTCGCGATCTTCCCGGCGATCGCGGCTCTCATTTCGCTGTATGGGTTGTTCGCGGATCCGCAGGAAGTGCAGAGCCATCTCCAGAGCCTCTCGAGCATCCTGCCGGGCGGCGCCGTCCAGATCATCGGAGACCAGATCACCCGAATTTCGGAGAAGGGAGGCGGGGGATTGGGCCTCGGCTTCATTATTGGTCTGGCGCTATCGCTCTGGACCGCGAATGCCGGCGTGAAGGCGATCTTCGATGCCCTCAACATCGTCTACGACGAGGAGGAGAAACGGGGTTTCTTCAAGCTCAACCTGCAATCTCTGCTGTTCACGCTCGGAACGATCGTGTTCCTGATCCTGGCGCTCGTTGCGATCGCCGTGGTGCCCATCGTCCTCAAGTTCATCGGCCTTGGCTCGGCTCTCGAATGGATCATCAGGATCGCGCGCTGGCCGCTCCTCCTTGCTGTCGTGATCTTCGGGCTTGCGGTCCTTTATCGCTTCGGCCCGAGCCGGGATCGGGCCGAATGGCGCTGGATCACGCCTGGAAGCCTTTTCGCCGCTGTGGGATGGCTCATCTTCTCGATGCTCTTCTCCTGGTATGTCGCGAATTTCGGCAGCTACAACGAGACCTACGGTTCGCTCGGTGCGGCCATCGGTTTCATGACCTGGATCTGGCTTTCGACGACGATCATCCTGCTCGGGGCGGAGATCAACGCCGAGACGGAGCATCAGACCAAGAAGGACAGCACCGAAGGGCCGAGCAAGCCAATGGGACAGCGCGGAGCGACGATGGCTGATACGGTGGGAGCGGCGAAGACGTAGTCTCCTCGGCCGATAAACGAGCCGGCTCTTCCACTCGTCCCTTTCTCAGGAGTCATAACATGGGAGCCCTCTCCATCTCGGTCGTATCGGACGTCATCTGCCCCTGGTGTTATCTTGGCAAACGGCGTCTTGAGCGAGCCCTCGACGGGCTCGGCCTCCGCTCCGAGACACCCGTCTCCTGGCTGCCGTTCGAGCTCAATCCCGACATGCCGGTCGAGGGCATGGAAAGACAGGCTTACAGGGCTGCGAAGTTCGGGGCGGAACGGAGCACAGCGCTCGACCAACGGATGACGGCGCTCGGGCTCGAAGAGGGGATCGAATTCGCGTTCGAGCGCCAGACGCGCACGCCCAATACGCGCCGGGCCCATGCCTTGATCGCTGTAGCGATGGAGACTGGACTGGGCGATGCCGTCGTGACGGCTCTCTTCCGGGGCTATTTCGAGGAAGGGCTGGATCTCGGAGATCCAATGGTGCTCACTGATCTCGCGTCAGCCGCAGGCATGGATCCAATGGTGCTCACTGATCTCGCGTCAGCCGCAGGCATGGATCCAATGGTGCTCACTGATCTCGCGTCAGCCGCAGGCATGGAGCGCACTGCAGCACTTCATGCCATCGATGCCGAAGTGAGACACAGGGAGGTGCGGGCTTTCGAGGCCGAGGCATCACGCCTCGGCATCACAAGTGTGCCCTTCTTCGCCGTGAACGAGGCCTATGCGATCTCAGGCGCACAACCCGCCGAGGTGCTCATGCAGGCCTTCTCGAAGATCGCGGAGGTTCCGGCATCCTGACCGGAACCCTGGCGGTGTCCTATTCCGCGGCCTCGAGATAGGCCGTTTGCCGCTGGGCCTCCTGCACGCCGCGCAAGGTTTCGACCATGTACGACAGCCGGCGGATGGTCCGCTCGAGATCGATCTGCGCGAGCTCGTTGAGCGTGAAGCTCCGCCTGCCCCGATGCAGGCGATTCACATCCCGTTCCATTGCAATGGCCGTCTCGCGCAGACGGCGGATCATTGTTTCGGCAATCAGATCTGCGTTGCTGTCCACCACGCAGAAGCCGACATCACTCGGACGCTCCTGGGTCATCTCTCATCCTCACGACTCGCTATCGACCGGGCTGCAGGCCCGGTGAAAATCAGTGCTGCGTCACAGCCGCTCAGGCCGCGACAGCGGCGACCTCCCGCCCGTCCGGGTCCGTGGATTCCCCGCCGAGCATCTCGGCGAGACGGCGTGCCAGGCTCGGCCCGATTCCCGGCATGCGCCGAAGCACGGCTTCCGGATCGCTCGCCTGTACATAGGCCCGGTGCAGGGCATGGCGTTCCGCCCAGATCCGGTCGATGGCATCAGCCTTTCCGGGATTCCGGAACGCCATCCGGACCGTCATGCCCTGACGGAGCAACTGGACGCAGGAATCGAAGATCCGGTCCCCGACCCGCGGCGATACGCCGGCTCGGCAGATCGTCCGGATTGCCGCCCGCGCAAAGGCATCCGGATCATGAGCCCCGATCTCGACGGGACGGCCGTCCAGCCAGGGAGAAGTCCACAGGCCGAGCGGTGCGAAATCCGCCGGCTCCCCGGTGCTCGCCGCATGACTCGTCTTCACGGGCCACGCTTGCTGCACCTCGACATCGGCTTCGCCGTAGAACAGGGCCGCGCATTGCAGGGCCTCGATCGCGGTCTCGGCGTTGCACCAACTCTTCTCGGAGAGCTGGGCGGGCCAGAGCCAGGCGCCGTCTGCCCGGCGGAACGCAAATTCGTCTCTTGGGATCCAGTAGCCCGTGCTCTTGTGTTCCAGCCCGGCAGCCGTGACGCGCCAGTCCTCGTTCTCGAACAGGCTGCTTCCGATCGATCCGTCCATCCTTGCGCCTCCGCCTCCGGCCTGCGCCTCAACTCGCCGCATGGATCGGCAGCACCGACTCAGCGATGAGAACATATAGAGAACATAAACGGACGCCATAAACTGTCAATCGAAGCCGCTCAATGTTCGTCTGCAGTGCTGCTGTGGCTGGCCTGATGTGGTGATGGGCCTGCCTGTTGTCGAGAGGATGTGCTTGCGTCTAACAGGGGTGCACGACAGCGATTCTTCTAAGCTTGACTGTTCGAGTCGGGCGCAAGGGGCGGGGAGTAACATGGCGAGCAAGTCGACACGTTCGGGAAGCGAGGCCGTTCGGCGACTCGAAGAGCTACGCGCAGCCTACGACCGTCTGCGCACCGAGCAGATTCGCGCCGAAGGCGAGGCGGAACGCCTCGAGCAGGAGCTGGCAGTCGCCAAGGCCGAGGCGCGGGGTGAATTCGGGACCGACGACGAGGCTGCGCTGGCCGGGCTGGTCGCAGAAGCGGAAGCCCGTAATGCGGCCCGTGTGCAGGAGTTCGAGGCGGTGATCGCCAGCATTGAGGCCGAGCTCGCATCGCTCTCTCGGGAGAGCGCATGAACGATCTCGCGGCCGGACACCACCTGGAGACAGTGCTCGCCCGCGCCACGGCGGCTCTCGGCCGCGCGGAGATGCGCCGGGACGAACTCCTCCGGCGCAGACGCGATCTCACGGCAGCCATCGAACTCGCCAAGGGGCGCCTGACCCTGAAGGACGAGGTCGAGACCTTCATCGAGGCCGTCCATCAGGAGACGAGCCGCCGCAATCTCGGCCGGCTCGAAGCGCTGCTTTCCGCGCTCGTGCAGGAAGTGCTGCCGGGCGAGAAGCCCGTCGCGCTCGAACTCTCCACGGAGCGCGGCCTCGCCACCCTCGATGTCTGTGCGCGGCGTCCCGACGGCTCGCTCGAAGACGTGCTCGAGGACAATGGCGGAGCGCTGACGAACGTGGTCGGCATGGCGCTCCGATTGATCGCCGTCGTGAAGGCGGATGTCGGCCGCTTTCTCGCTCTCGACGAAGCGGATTGCTGGATTGCTCCGGATCGTGTCCCGGCCTTCTACGGCGTGCTTGAGGACGGCGCCGCACGGCTCGGCGTGCAGTGCCTCGCGGTCTCCCACCACGATCCGCTCGCCTTCGGGGCCGCGACCCGCATTTCGACCGTGGTCGGCGATGCTGCGACGGGCGTGACGATCTCGTGTGCATCGCCGGATCCCGTCTGGGACGATGCGCTGCCGGGCCTGCGTTACATCCGCCTGCAGAACGTCCAGGCATATCGGGACGCCACGCTGAAGCTGAGCCCCGGCGTGAATGCGCTGATCGGGCCGAACAACCGCGGCAAGTCCACCCTGATCCGGGCCTTGCGGGCCGTCTTCTACGGCGAGGCGCGAGACAGCCTTGTCCGGGCCGGCGAGAAGAGCGCGACGATCGAGATCGGCCTGGCGGGCGGGCGCGTTCTGCGGTTCTCGCGCCAGCCGCGCCGCAACCCGGTCAATCTCTGGTCGCTGCACGAGGCTGATGGTTCGGTCGTCGAGGAGAATGGCCTCCGCCACGAGACCGGAGGCCGCGCCGTGCCGGGCTGGGTCGAGTCTCTGTCGCGCATCACCCGCGTCGAAGGTCTCGACGTCCATGTGGCGCATCAGAAATTCCCGGTCTTCCTACTCGGCGAGCCGGCCTCTCGGCGGAGCGCGGTGCTCTCGATCGGCCAGGAGGCCGCCTATATCCGCGACATGCTCCAGATACACCGCGAACGCTGCGCCCGTGATGCCGCGCTCGTGCGCACCGGGGAGCGGGAACTCGGAGAAATTTCCGAAGACTTGAAGCCGCTGGAAGGGCTCGGTGACATCGCGGCGCGGCTTGCCGAGGCACGGGAACTTGCATCCGATATTAGGATGGAGGAGATCAGCCTGCAACGACTGAATATCCATGTCGCGCGTCTCGGAAAGGTCGCTTCCGGCCTGGCGCGAATCCGCGATCGTCGGCATGCACTCGAGCGTCTCCCGCCCTCGGATGAACTGGACGGCATTCGCTCCGGCGCGCAACGCAGCCAGGATCTCGCCCGGATTGCAGAGCGCGTGTGCTCGGTGCACCGCGATGCCGCTCGCCTGCGGGCGCGTCGGGCGATTCTTGCAGGGCTTCCGGCAAGCGCGCCCCTGCTCGAGGACGCCTCCTCCGCCGCGCGAGCCTCGTCCCGTCTCGCAACCTTGTCGAGCGCCGTCGCGGGCGCCAGGCAGCGCGTGCAGAACCTTCGGCAGGAAGTGCAGCCCTCCCTGGCGGCCATCGACGCTGTCATCACCGCCCAAGGCGGCCTCTGCCCGACCTGCGGCTCGCACGTGACCGCCGCCGATCTCGTGGATAGCCGCGGCCATGATCACGAGGAGAAGGCGGCATGATTTCCGGCGTAGTGTTGCATTGTACTTGCAAGCGTCACGCTGCCACCCTCACCCGGCTGCTAACGCAGCCGACCTCTTCCCTGGAGGGAGAGGCGGAGCTTCACCTCTCCCCTGGAGGGAGAGGTCGCGCACGCAGTGCGCGGGTGAGGGGGGAAACACCGCGCTCTCAGAACTCGCGAGTGTTGAAGCGCCGCCACGTGAAAGGCCGTGCGGCATGATCCTCCAGGACCCTCGAACGGACATCATCGACTGCCGCGGAGTGCTCGTCATCGGCGATCCGCATGTCGGCTCGCGCCGTCCCGGACGTCGCAAGGATCCCGACTGGCCACATCCCGTTCTGCGCAAGCTCGAACATCTCGCAGCCCTCTCACGCGAGCAGGGCCTCGCGACGGTAATCCTCGGCGATCTATTCGACCGGCCCATCGAGCGGGACGAAAGCCTCAAGGCGCGACTCGTCCGCATTCTCCGGAGCTTCGCGTCCCGGCCGATCGTCAATGTCGGCAATCACGACATCACGCACGCGACCTTGAGCGATGCCGACAGCCTCGCGCTGTTCGGTCTCTGCGACGTGGTCGATGTCGTGCCGCGCTCAGGGTCCGTGGCGACGATCAGCCTTGGCGGCGAGGAGATCGCGATCGGCATGACGCCGTTCGGACAAACGATTCCGGATCGGCTCGACGGTTTCGGCGCCACGGCGCGCCGCCGGATCTGGTTCACGCACCATGACATCGCTTTCGCGGGCGCTTATCCGGGGGCCGTTCCGCCCTTCGCGATCGAGGGCTGCGATCTCGTCGTCAATGGCCATCTCCACAAGCCACAGCCTTCCATCCGCGCGGGCGCCACTCTCTGGGCCAATCCGGGTAACATCACCCGGCGGAATGTCGATTGCGTCGATCAGCGGCCGGCGGCCTGGATTCTCGGAGCGGACGCGACCCTGGTCCCGCACGAACTGCCCTTCGTCGAGGATGTCTTCGACCTGACAGGGAGGATCGTCGATCCCGCTTCGGGCAAGGCCGTGGCGGGGGAAATCGAATCCGCCTTCGTGTCCCTTCTGCGCGCCGAGGCTGCCACCGACATGGTGCGAAGCGCCGATGGATCCGTGATCAAGGAAGAGATCGAGGCGCGCTTTCTGCAAGAGGGCACATCCGAGGGCGCGCGCGCGATCCTCCGATCGCTTCTCGCAGAGGCCGTCGAGCGGCACGTAGCCGCCAAGAGCGAGTAAGGATCGGGCGCGATCTGCCTCCCGCAGATCGCGCCCGCCCTGTCGGTAAAACAGGCCAGGGACTTTTGGCCCGTTACGCGGCAGGGAGCTCCAGCGCGATAAAGCGCGAACGGTTCTCCGACTCGACCCGGAACAGAACCGCCTTCTTGCCGCTCTCGCGGCTTTGCTCGATGGCTCGGCGCACATCGGCTGGGGTCTCCACGGACTTGCCCGCCACCTCGGCGATCACGTCGCCCTTGCGGAAGCCCTTTCCGTCGGCCGGGCTCCCCGGCTCGACGCTGACGATGCTCACGCCTTTTGCATCGCCTGTCGCGGGAGCCAGCGTCAGGCCGAGCTTGCCGACGCTCGTGGCGCTGTCTTCGCCTGTCGCGGCGACCTGCGACGGCTGGTTGGGAAGAGAGCCCAGCGTGACCGTCAGGTCTTTCCGGGCGCCGTCGCGCCAGAGTTGCAGCGACACCTTCGAGCCAGGCTCCAAAGCGGCGATCTGACGAGACAGATCCCGAGCGTCCTTCACGGAGCTCCCGTTGACCGAGAGGACGACGTCGCCGGTCTTCAATCCGGCGCCGGCCGCCGGTCCGTCATCCGCCAAGCCGGCCACGATGGCGCCTCCCGCCTTGTCGAGCCCGACGCCAGCCGCGATGTCCTTGGTGACGGGCTGGATCTGCGCGCCGAGATAGCCCCGCTCGACCCGTCCCTTCTCCTTCAACTCGGTCACGACGGACTTCACGGTCTCGGAGGGGATCGCGAAGGCGATGCCGACATTGCCGCCGGAGGGCGAGGCGATCGCGGTGTTCACGCCGACGACCTGACCCTTGAGATTGAAGGTCGGGCCGCCCGAATTGCCGCGGTTGATCGGCGCATCGACCTGGATGAAGTCGTCATACGGGCCCGCTCCGATGTCGCGCGAGCGCGCCGAGACGATACCGGCCGTCACGGTGCCGCCGAGGCCGAACGGATTGCCAACCGCGAGCACCCAATCTCCGACGCGCGGCAGGCCGGCCGCGAGCTCGGCATAGGGGAAGGGACCACCCTCGGTGACCTTCAGAAGGGCGAGGTCGGTCTTGGGATCGGTCCCGACGATCTTGGCATCGAGCGTGCGGCCGTCATCCATCAGGATCTCGATCTCGTTGCCGTTCTCGACGACATGGTTGTTCGTGACGAGATAACCGTCCGCCGAGATGAAGAAGCCAGAGCCCTGAGCCACGCTACGCCGTGGCGTCGGCTGCTGACGTCGCGGAGAATTGTCGTCGCCACCGCGGAAGCGGCGGAAGAATTCCTGGAAGGGATGATCATCCGGCAGGTTGAAGCCGGGAATATCAGGGAGAGCGTTCCCGAAGCTGCTCACCTGAGCGTTCTCGGCCTTGGATCTGACCTGGACCGAGACGACCGCGGGCTTCACCCGGTCGACCACGTCGGCGAAGGAGGGAATGGCCTGCGCGGCCTGAGGTGCGGCTGTGACTGGGCCCGCCTGCGCAAGCGCGGCTTCATGAGCCGATGGGCCGAGCACGCCCGTGACTGCAACTGCCCCAAGCGCCACGGCGCCGAGGATCGAATGCTTCCATGTGACCCGATGGAAACGGGTGTCTTTGTCTGCCATCATCGTTTCTGCTCCACTGGGATTTCGAGCGTGAAAGCGTCGGCTTCGTATATGGCACCGGCCGGCTGTAGCCGCTGTTACCGGTCCATGAACGTTCGGTAATGAAACCTGGAAGCCCCGGCGAGCGCTCGCATCTCAGAACCCGAACGGGTCCTGGTAGGGCAGCTTGCGCCGTTTGACAGGCGTCTCGGGGAGGATTGGGCGTGAGATATCGACGACGATCAACCCCTCGCAGGCAAGAGCGAGAACCGCAGCCACCCCATCCGAGGTGTTGAAGGCAGCGCTGGCGCAATCCACGAGGCGCATGGTGCCGCATTCGTCGAGCTGATGCAGGATCCGGACGCGGTCACCGGCAGAAACCGGCGTCCGCCGGCAGGCCGAGATCAGGCGGACAGTCGTGAAGCGTGGCTCGGCGCGGATCGTCGCTGCCGTTTCGATCGAGAAAGCATGGCCGTCCAGGGACAGTGCGCCTTCTACGAGCGTGCTGCGGAGCGGGTGCCGCGCAAGGTCCGTTTCCGGCACGATGTCGACGAGGGTCGCGACTCCGTCGCGTGTAACCTCGAAATCCGGAACATGCTCAATGACCTCGCCGCCCACGAGAAAGCCGGCCGGCTCCTGGCAGGCCCGCAGCGCATCGACGGCGGGATCCAGTTCGCAGAGGGCGAGGAAGTCGGCGACCAGCGTGCTGCGCGTGACGGGTGTCTGGCGATCGCGCCCGGCCCGGCGTGCGGCGCCGCGCCGTTGGGCCGTTCGCATCGCTCGATCACCGGAAAGCGCGGCTGTCATGGACGATTGATCGTTCCCGTTGAAGCTCATGGGTCAATAGAACGAATAGAGAACAACGCCCCGCACGTCAAACGCGGCTCGCTTCGAGGCTCCGCCGAGAGAGCGTTCGAGCTGCCGTCAGAACTGCTAAGCATATGCCAGTGCTTCGAAAAACCTGGACTCGGGCGTCGATTCCTGTAGAACAAAACAAGAACAAAATCATCAATGGAAACCAAGATGAACGCGACGGATCGCAGGATCGAGGAGGTGCTCGCCAAGTTCGGCGAGCCGATGGCAGGGAATGTCTGGCGGGTGCAGGGAACGCCCGTGATCTATCACAAGGCCCTCGAGCGGATTGCGGCCCAGGCGAGGATCGTCTTCGATCAGCCGACCATCGTGCGTGCCGAGCGCGACGAGGCGGTGATCCTCGTGACGGGCCGGATGGGCGAACGCACCGAGTGGTCGATCGGGGAAGCTCTGGTCGGCGTCAATTACCGGGTCTCCGGCAAGCAGGCGGCCTATGTCTATGCGATGGCCGAAAAGCGCGCCAAGGACAGGGTCATCCTCAAGCTGATCGAGCTCCACGGCTACGTCTATTCCGAAGAGGAGGCCGACGAGTTCAAGGAGGCGCGCCCGAATGGTTCGGACGAGGCCCACGCCGAGAAAGTTCATCCCGAGAAAGCGTCTTCACGCAAGCGCAACGACGCCGGCCAGATGCCCGTAGAGGAAGACCTCAAGCAGAAGATCACGGACGCGACCAGCATCAATGCAGTCACCGACCTAATGCTGCACGCCGATACGCAGAAGCGCCTCGGCACGCTGCCGGAAGGTATCCGCGACGAGATCCGCGATTTCGCCAAGGCGAGACTCGTGGAACTCGGCTGGCCCGCGCGCAAGGCGGCGTGAGGGGCAGGTGGGTGTTGAGCACTGCGCTCCTTCGGCGAGCGCAGTGCTGGACTTTGCTTGCAGCGGCGGCGCCACCCTCACACGGACGCTTCGCCCCTTGTGGGAGAGGTCGCCCCAATTTGGCAGAACGAACCCAAATGTGATGCGCGCACGCCGCCCTCTTCACTTTGCCCCTGGCGGGAGAGGGGGAAACGCTGCGTCAGCCGGATTACCCGATCGCCTCCGCAACGGCCTTTCCGCAAGCCGCTGTATCTGCGTTGCCGCCGAGGTCGCGGGTGCGCAGGGTGCGCTCGGCGAGCACGCGCTCGATGGCGCCGACGATCTCTTGTGCGGCTTCGGCCTCGCCGAGATGCTCGAGCATCATGGCGCCCGACCAGATCTGACCGATGGGATTGGCGATTCCCTGACCGGCGATGTCCGGGGCCGATCCGTGCACGGGCTCGAACAGGGACGGGAAGGTCCGGTCGGGATTGATGTTTCCGGACGGGGCGATACCGATCGTGCCCGTGCAGGCGGGTCCAAGATCCGAGAGGATGTCGCCGAACAGGTTCGAGGCCACGACCACGTCGAACCAGTCCGGATGCAGCACGAAATTCGCGGTCAGAATGTCGATATGATATCGATCCGTGCGGATCTCCGGATAATTTTTGGCCATCGCGTCGACGCGCTCGTCCCAATACGGCATCGTAATCGCGATGCCGTTCGACTTCGTCGCGGACGTGAGGTGCTTCTTCGGCCGCTTTGCGGCGAGCTCGAAGGCGAATTTCAGTACCCGGTCGACGCCGAAACGGGTCATGACCGTTTCCTGCACCACGAATTCCCGGTCGGTCCCTGGGAACATGCGGCCGCCGATCGATGAATATTCGCCTTCCGTGTTCTCGCGAACGACCCAGAAATCGATATCGCCGGGCTTGCGGTTCGCGAGCGGCCCTGGGACGCCGGGCATGAGCCGAACGGGACGCAGGTTCACGTATTGATCGAATTCCCGCCGGAACTGGAGGAGCGAGCCCCAAAGCGACGTGTGGTCGGCAATCTTGGCGGGCCAGCCGACCGCGCCGAAGAAGATCGCATCATGCGATCCGATCTGCTCCTTCCAGTCCTCCGGGAGCATGCGGCCGTGCTTCTCGTAGTAGTCGTAAGAAGAAAAGTCGAACCAATCGAGCTGCAGCGAGAAACCATGCCGTTTCGCGGCCTGCTCGAGGGCTCGGACTCCTTCGGGAATGACCTCCTTGCCGATCCCGTCTCCGGGAATGACTGCGATGCGATAGGCTCTGTTGCTCTCGGGCACGCTCTGGATCCTCGTTCGATGCGTTCCATGGGTCGGGCACGAACTTGCGGGGCAGCGCCGAGCCCGTGCGGCCGGTGGTGCTTCCGGCCAAGGGCGACAAGCCGCAAATCGGCCCGCGATGCAAGGGGCATCGCAGAGGGACGGGCCTCAGGCGATCAGCCGATCGGGCAGGATCGGAAACTCGCGGACGCGGATCCCCGTCGCGTGGTGGACGGCATTGCCGATGGCCGCGGCCACGCCGGAGATCCCGAGCTCCGCGACGCCCTTGGCCCCGAGCGGATTGAAGATCGTGTCGTCGCCCGGCACGAAGGTGACGTCCAGCTCGCCCACATCCGCGCAGACCGGGACGAGATACTCGGCGAGGTTGCCGTTCATCGGCCGTCCGAAGCGCTCGTCCCATTCCGTCTGCTCGAGAAGCGCCATGCCGATCCCGCCGACCATGCCGCCGATGCACTGGCTGCGCGCCGTCTTCGGATTGATCACTCGCCCGATATCGTAGGCGCCGACGAGTCGCGGCACGCGAACCGTGCCGAAATCGGGATCGACATGCACCTCGGCGAAGACTGCGCCGAAGGCCGAGCTCGAATGCGTCTTGATCTCTTCGCCGGGCGCCGCGTTCCCTTTGACCGTGATCCGGTCGAGCTGCAGGTCGTGCAGAAGCTTCGCATACGGGATGACCTCGCCGCCGTCCCGGCGTGCCACGCCGCCGTCGCGCCAGAGGAAGTCCGACGACGCGAGTTCCGCGAAGAGGCCGCCCTGCGCCGAGCGAATGACGGCGGACAGGTCATCAAGAAGTGCTTGGCATGCGGCCTGGACCGCGGTTCCGACGCTCGCCATCGTGATCGAGCCGCCATGGACCGGCGCGAAGGGCATGTCCGTATCGCCGAGCTCGAACCGTACCTTCTCGACGGGGAGGTTGAGCACTTCCGCGGCGACCTGCGTCATGGAGGTATAGGTGCCGGGTCCCATGTCGGAGGCGGCCGTGCGGATGATCGCGGTACCGTCCGCGAGAAGAGTCGCTTCCGCGGAGGCTTTCGCGCGATGCGCCGGGTAGACGGCAGTCGCCATCCCGTAGCCGATCAGCAGTCCGTTCCGGTGCATCGAGCGCGGCTCCAGAGACCTCCCTTCCCACCCGAAGCGCTCGGCGCCGACGCGGTAGCATTCCCGCAATTCCTTGCTGGACCAGGGCAGATCCTTGTGCTGGTCCTTCTCGGCATGGTTCTTCAGGCGAAGCGCGATCGGATCCATGCGCAGAGCAACCGCCAACTCGTCCATGGCGGTTTCGAGAGCCAGCATGCCCGTCGCGACGCCCGGCGCGCGCATCGGGCACGGGGAGTTCGTGTTCATCTCGACGAGCCGGTAGCGCGTGCCAATGTTCGGGCAGGCATAGGTGTTTTGTGCCGGATCGAGCGTCGACTCGGCATATTCCTCATAGGTCGAGGTCTGTCCCGTGGCCTCCTGGATGATCGCCGTCAGTGTCCCGTCGGATTGCGCACCGAGTGCAACGCGCTGCTCCGTATGCGGCCGGAAGCCGATCGACGTGTAGAGCTGGCGGCGAGTCAGCTCGACGCGGACCGGGCGTTGCATGACCTGCGCCGCGAGCGCCGCAACGGTGACATGCGGCCAGGTCCGCAGCGCCGAGCCGAACGCCCCGCCGACGAACGGCGACACCACGCGGATCTGCTCCTTGGCGATCCCGAAGATATGGGCGATCTCGTCGCGATCGTTGTCCGGCCACTGCGTCTTGTCATAGAGCGTGAGACGGTCTCCGTCCCAGGAGGCGATCGTGGCATGCGGCTCGATCGCATTGTGGTGTTCGCGGGGCTGGACGTAAATCGCGTCGATCGTGACCGGAGCCTCGGCCAGGGCTCGGTCTGCATCTCCGGTTTCGGTCTCGCCGCGCCGTCCGGACTTTTCGTTGCCGCGGCTCGGCTCCCGGGCGCGGGACGGATCGAACGTGGTCTCGCCTTCCGAGATCTCGTAGGTGACCTTTACGAGATCCGCGGCACAGGCTGCCTCTTCGATCGTTTCCGCGATCACGACGGCAACCGGCTGGCCGCTGAAGTGAATTTTCCGATCCTGGAAAACCTGTAGCTGATCGCCCGATTGCGCATCGACCTGCGGCCGTTTTCCAAAAGGTTCGTAAGGCAGGCGCGGCGCATTCTCGTGGCTGATGATGGCATGGACGCCGGGCGCCTGTTGCGCCGCCTCCGCATCGATCGCAACGATGGTGCCCGCTGGGAGGGGCGACAGCACGAGCGCTGCATAGAGGAGATTCGGCAAATCGAACTCGGCGGCATAGCAGGCCTCGCCGGCCACCTTCCGGGGGCCGTCGACGCGGTTGACCGGCTGGCCAATGACTTTCAGTTCCACGTTCATACGAGCCCTCCCACCCGAACGAGAGCGCGCTCGACGGTCTTGCACAGCAGCGGGACCTTGAAGGCATTGCCGGCGCGCGGCGCAGCGCCCTCGGCAGCAAGCGTTCCGGCTGAGCGCGCCAGCTCGCGATCGAGTCTCTTGTCCACCAGCATGTCTTCCACATGGCGGAGCCGCCATGGCTTCGTTGCAACGCCGCCGACGACGATGCGGGCCTCGAGGATGTGATCGCCATCGAGACCGAGAGAGACGGCTGCCGATGCAAGCGCCCACTCGAAGGACGCACGATCGCGGACCTTGAGGTAACCCGACCTCCGCCCGGCCGCGGAGAGGGGAATCCAGATCGCCGTGATGAGATCTCCCGGCGTGAGGACCGTCTCGATGTCGGGCGTTTCGCCCGGAAGCCGATGCAGCTCTTCCATCCGGATCGTGCGCTCGCCGGTCGGACCCGCCACCATCACCTCAGCATCGACCGCAACGAGGGCAACAGCGAGATCGCCGGGATAGGCGGCAATGCAATGATCGCTGCCGCCGAGGATGGCGTTGATGCGGTTCTGGCCGTCTTGCGCCGGGCATCCCGTTCCCGGCTCGCGCTTGTTGCAGGGAGTCACTATGTCGCGAAAGTACAGGCACCGCGTTCGCTGCAGGAGATTGCCGCCGATCGTCGCCATGTTCCTGACCTGGGGCGATGCCGTTTCCGAGAGCGCCTCCGAGACGACCGGATAGCGCTCACGGATCAGAGGATCGTCGGCGACATCGGCCAGGCGCGCCATCGCGCCGATCCGGACGCCATCCACGGTCTCGGAAACGTCATCGAATCCGATCCCGTTGATATCGACGAGTTCGGTTGCCGCTTCCACACCCTCCTGGAGAAGTTGCAACAGGTCGGTTCCGCCGGCGATGAAGGCGGCGCCTGTCCTCTGAGCGACTCGGCCGATGGCCGAGTTGGGATCGCTCGTGCGGACATATGCGAAAGGAGTCATCGCTCACCTCCCGGGCCGGCATCGGCGCGGATCGCCTGAACGGCTTCGGTCATCGCCTCGGGCGGGTCGATTCCGCGGGAGATCGCATCCTGGATGGCATCGACGATGTTCGTATACGCGCCGCACCGGCAGATATTGCCGCTCATGTTCTCGCGGATCTCGTCCGCGCTGCGCGTTCGGCCCTCTGCGATCATCCCGATCGCAGACATGATCTGTCCCGGCGTGCAATATCCGCACTGGAACCCGTCGTGATCGATGAAGGCCTGCTGCACGGGATGTAGATGGCCATCCTGGCTCAGCCCTTCGATCGTCGTGATGGCTTTCCCCTCGCTCATCACGGCGAGGGTCAGGCAGGATACGATACGGCGTCCATCGACCAGAACCGTGCAGGCTCCGCATTGGCCGAGCCCGCAGCCCTTCTTAGTGCCCGTCATATGCAGGCGATCGCGCAGGGCGTCGAGGAGCGTCGTCCTGGCATCGGCCACCAGCCGATACTCCACGTCATTGATCCTGAGCGAAATCTCGAACGCGCGCTGCGGCTCCGCGGTTTCGGACCTCGCTCGATCCTGGTCGACCTCCAGCATGCGGCTGCTCCTGATGACAAAGGCCCCTGATGCGGCCCTTCCTGTGCGGATGGTTCAGAACGGCGCCATCTCGCGTGGGGTGACCGGGATCTCCACGGGAGGATTGCCGGGAAGGTTGGGCGGTTCGTCGACCCCGGGAGTCGTCGGGATCGGTGCGGTCGGCGGGACGCCGACGGGTTCGCCGGTGCCCGGCACTTCCGGCGGAGCGGGAGGCTGGGCCGGCGTCGGCCCGGGATTGGGCTGCTGCGGCTGTGGACTCGGGGTCGGCCCAGGATCGGGCGGTTGCGGCTGCGGGCTTGGAGGAGCGGGTGTATCGGCCATGGCGATCTCCGGCGGAATCGGCTGTGATGAGGCCCTAAGCCTCACGGGGACCGGATGTTCCGTGCAGCAGGGGAATCGTGGGCGACGCGCATCGCACGGAGAACGAGGGATGGCCGTCGCCGTTCCAGCGTAGCGGGAGAAACGGAGCAAGCCTGCCGGGACGACACGGATCGGAGCGAGGCTTGATCGCGGCGAAGGAAGGCGTCAGAGACAACATGATTCTGAGCGGAGATCGATCATGTATCAGAACATGAAGGGCTCGACCCACATCCTGGCCCCTACGGAAATCGCGGTGACCGCCATCCCCGAGGACGAGCGTGTCTGGGTCCCGCAAGCCCCGAATGTCTGGTTCAGGCCGTTGATGCTGAACACGCTGCAAGGGCAATGGTGCAATCTGCTCAGGGTCCGGCGGGCCGGCGTCCTGTCCCGACATCTGCATCCAAGCCCCGTGCACGGCTTCGTCATCCGGGGACAATGGTTCTACCGCGAGCACGACTGGGTCGCGACGGAAGGCTCCTATGTCTTCGAGCCGCCCGGAGAGATCCATACGCTCGTGGTGCCGGACGACTGTCCGGAGATGATCACATTCTTCAACATCAGCGGCTGCATGGTCTATCTCGACGATGACAACCGGCATGTCGGATACGAGGACGTCTTCACGAAGATCGATATGTGCCGCCGGCACTATGTCGAGGTCGGGCTCGGCGCCGACTACGTCGATCAGTTCGTGCGATAGGACGCGCGCATGTCGGATATCGATCAGGCGGAGCATCTTTCCGGAGAATGGGCTGCCCGCTGGTTCTCCGGCCACACGGTCTTCGTGACGGGAGGGACCTCCGGGATCGGCGCGGCGATCGCGCGGGGATTCGTCGAGGCGGATGCGAACGTGATCGCAACCGGTGTGTCGGGCGCTGAAGTCGAGGCAGCAGGTCGCGATCCCGTGCTCGCGAGAGCGCGATGCGTCATGCTCGACGTCCGTGACGAGGAGGCCATCCGGGAACTCGTCGGCGGCCTCGGTCGCCTCGACGTTCTGGTGAATTGCGCCGGCGTCATTCGTCGTGGGGAAGAGCTGGATCCCGCAGTGTTCGAGGCCGTCGTCGACGTGAATCTCAATGGTAGCATGCGATTGTGCGCGACGGCGCGGCCGCTGCTCGCCTCTTCCGGAGGCGCGATCGTCAATCTCGCATCGATGCTCTCCTTCTTCGGCGGCGGGCTCGTGCCGGGATACGCCGCCAGCAAGGGAGGCATCGCCCAGCTCACGAAGTCCCTGGCCATCGCTTATGCGCCCGACGGCATTCGCGTGAATGCGATCGCCCCCGGCTGGATCACGACGCCGCTCACCGCAGCCTTGCGAGGGGATGAGCAGCGCAGCCGGGCCATCCTCGCGCGCACGCCGCTCGGCCGTTGGGGAAAGCCCGAGGATCTTGTGGGCGGCGTGCTCTACCTCTGCTCGCCGCTCGCGTCATTCGTGACCGGAACGATTCTCACGATCGATGGAGGTTATGCGGTTACGTAATGGTCGAGAGATTTATTTGGTAATCGCAACATTTCCCCCTCACTCGGACGCGGCGGCGCCCACATCACCTCTCCCTTAATGGGAAGGCCGCGCCGAAAGGGGCGTGTGAGTGTGGCAGCGCCAGCGTCTGCAAGCACAGCGCGACACAAAACTCTCCAAGAAGACCCACCGACTGCCGATCGCACCCGGAACTCTTACGACGACCAGTTCTCCTTGAAGTCGCCGTACAACGTGAGCCCACCATCCACATAGAGCGTCTGGCCCGTGACATAGGCTGCTTCGTCGGACGCAAGAAACGTGAAAACCGGCGCGATCGCCTCCGGTGTCGCCGCATAGCCCATCGGGATGTGGCTTTCGACACTGGCGCGAGCATCCGGATCGCCGCGCCAGGAATCATTGATGCTCGTCAGGATGGCTCCGGGGCCGACGGAATTGATGCGGATGCCTCTGTCGGCGAATTCCAGCGCGAGCGTTCGCGTCAGATTGCCGAGCCCGCCTTTGCTCATCGAGTAGGCCAGGAATCCTGGCTTCGGGATCGCTTCGTGCACACTCGACGTGTTGATCACGACCCCGCCACCGGGCCGCGACAGGAAATGCCGGATCGCGGCGCGCGCGCAATATGCGGCACCCAAGAGATTGACGGCGAGAATGCGCTCGAGCTCGGTGTTGTCGTCCCCGTCGCCTGGTGTCAGTGCCTGCACGCCGGCGTTGTTGACGAGGATGTGCAGGGGACCCGTGCGGGTTGCCTCGGCGAACATCCTGTCGACGTCGGCGGATGAACTCACATCGGCTTCGATGATCCGATGTCCGGAGTCCGGATGGCCTGCCTTTCTCGCGGCCTGTCGGCATGCTTGCAGGGCCGCTTCGGCCTCCTTGTCGTTCCGCCTCGCGTTGATGAGAACCGTGGCGCCCTCCTGGGCGAAATTCACTGCGACTGCCCGGCCGATCCCGCGGGAGCTTCCGGTGATCAGGGCGGTGCGCCCAGCGAGCCGTGATGCCGATGAAGTCATGGATGGTCGCTCCGTGTTGGCGGATGCTACGGGAAGAGCACAACGTCGGCACGGCTCGGCAGATCGCTACCGCGGCGGGTGCAGATGATGGCCGCTGCCTTGACTGCACCATCAAGGATATCGCGCGGGAGCGCGCCGTCCATGCGGACCGGCTGTCACGCCGCACGGCCAGCCTCCGCGAATTCCTCCCGAAGCGCGCGATAGAGTCGACGAAAGCGCACGATTCTGGATCGGTAGGCCTCTCCGAGATGGTGATCCGGGACGATCACGTCGAGAATCTGCGGAGGAGTGCAAACTGCGTCCGGGTTCTCGCCCGTCACGGCAAGGAGGGCGAGCCGTGCGGCGCCGAAGGCGGGGCCCTTCTCGCCGCCCCGATAGCGCGTCAGCGGGATCTCGAGGGCACTGGCGAGTAGTCGCGTCCAGAATTGGCTCCTTGCGCCGCCGCCGATCACCCCCGCGGAAGTGACGATCGTGCCGGCGGCAGCAAGGCTGTCCTTCGCATCGAGGAACGAGAAGGCAACTCCTTCCAGAACGGCCTGGACGAGATCCCTGCGCCTCACGGCTGGCGAAAGGCCGAAGAAGACGCCACGGGCATGCGGATCGTTGTGCGGGGATCTTTCGCCGCTCAGATACGGTAGGAAGAGAAGCTCCGACGGCCCCTCGAAGGTCGCCTCGCACTCGTCCAGGAGTTCGCCGGGATCCTTCTGGAGAAGGCCGGCGATCCAGGCGAGGCAGCTCGCTCCGTTGAGCAGGGCCGCCATCTGGAACCAGCGGTCCGGCACCGCATGCGAGAAGGCATGGACGAGCGTCGCGGGAGCAGGGCGGAAGCCTGCCGTCGTGACGAAGAACTGGCCCGACGTGCCGAGCGACAGGAAGGCTGCGCCGTCATTGATGGCGCCGAGCCCGACCGCACCGGCAGCGGCATCGCCGGCTCCGCCCGCGACGACGAGCCCCTGCCGCATGCCCCAATTCGCGGCAACCTCCCTGCGCAGGAAGCCCGAGGGCTCCGGCCCCTCGATCAGGAGCGGCATGCGAGAGCGATCCATCCCGGAGGCCGCGAGCGCGTCGTCCGACCAGGTGCGGGCGGCCTGATCGAGCCACCAGGTCCCAGCCGCATCCGACATGTCGGTCGCAAGCTCGCCGGTCAGCAGCAAGCGCACATAATCCTTCGGCGGGAGAACCGTCCGCGTTGCACGGAAGGTCTCCGGCTCGTGGCGGGCGAGCCAGAGGAGCTTCGGCGCGGTGAAGCCCGGCATCGGCAGGACGCCGACGATCCGGGCCAGATCCGGATGCCGCTCTGCGAGGTCCCGGGCTTCCTCGAACGACCGGCCGTCGTTCCACAGAATGGCCGGACGCAAGGGTTCCTGGTTCAGGCCGAGGAGCACCGCCCCATGCATCTGGCCCGACAGGCCGATGCCCCGTACCGCCGCGAAAGCCTCCGGCGCGCCGGTCCGGAGACGGGCCACGGCGGCCTCGGTCGCCGACCACCAGAGAGCGGGATCCTGCTCGGACCAGAGTTCCCGCGGTCGCGAAACCTCAAGATGAACGGCAGCTTCGGCGAGGACCGACTGATCCTCATCGACCAGCACCGCCTTGACGGCCGAGGTCCCGATATCGATCCCGAGATAGGGCACGTGATGGGTCTCCTCCCAAGATTGCCGAAGCTTTGCCACTATCGCCGGCGATGTCGCGCCTCGACTGGATCATCGCCGAGGCTCACCTGTCCAGCCGCCGGGGGCACGACGACGCAGGAGCTTGCCCGCGGTCTCTGGTTCAGGCCGACCGTCTGGAGTGAACGATGACCCTGGGCGGAGTCCGAAGGCCGGCCTACCTGTGGTACGGTGCGGGAGGTCCGAACCCGGAGATGATCATGGCAGAATCGGAAGAGTGGCGCGTCCCGCCAGAATTTCAGCCGGATCCGGATGAGCTGGACTATGACCTCGACCAGGCGCTGGCGAGCGTGGTCACGCTTCGTGCCGGCGTTCCTGCCAATGCCTTTACGGCCGAGACCCTGGGCACGGAGCGTTCGGGGCAGGGCGTCGTCATTCGCGCCGACGGATTGGTTCTGACGATCGGATATCTCATCACGGAAGCCGAGGAGGTCTGGCTCACCACGTCGAGCGGACGCACCGTCCAGGCGCATGCGCTCGCCTACGATTACGAGAGTGGTTTCGGCTTGGTCCAGGCGCTCGCGATCGTCACCTGGCCCTTCCTGGGGCTCGGCAATTCGAGCCGCCTCACGCCGGGGACGAGCGTCGTGCTGGGCGGAGCCGGCGGGCGAGTCCGGTCGGTCGCGGCCCGGGTCGTCGCCCGGCAGGAATTCGCCGGATATTGGGAATATCTCCTCGATGACGCGATCTTCACGGCCCCGGGCCACCCCCATTGGGGCGGAACGGCCCTGATCGGGCCACGAGGCGATCTTCTCGGCATCGGCTCGCTTCAGCTCCAGCATCAGGCAGGGGATGGTCGGATCCTGCCGCTCAACATGAGCGTGCCGATCGATCTCCTGAAACCCATCCTCGACGATCTCCTCACGCTCGGGCGCGTCAATCGTCCCCCGAGACCCTGGCTCGGCCTCTTCGCCCAGGAAGACGAGGACGATCACATCGTCGTCGTGGGACTCGCGGGAGATGGTCCTGCAAAGCGCGCCGGATTGCGGGCCGGCGACCGGGTCCATGAAGTTGCAGGGCAGCCGGTCTCCTCGCTCGCCGAGTTCTATCGTGCGCTGTGGTCGCTTGGCACGGCTGGGGTCGATGTGCCACTCGTGATCGAGCGTGAAGAGGATCGCTTCGACTTGACGGTCACCTCGGCCGATCGGGATCGCTACTTGAGGTCTTCGCGGCTCCACTGACGCCAACGGCTCGAGCGAAAGCTCGTTGCCTTCGGCAGTAACTGCCGGATGGGCATTCGCGGCGCGAATCTCGCGCATTCGAGCCGCTCATTAGCGAAGGGTTAACCATAGCGGTTCAACGTACCCCCGAAAATCGGCTGGGGGTCGGCATGAACGTTCTCGTCTTCGCTTCACGAAAGGGTGGCTCCGGCAAGAGCACCCTCGCGGCGCATCTTGCATCCTGTGCGAACCGGCCCGGGAACCGGGCGCTTCTGATCGACGCCGACCCGCAGGGTTCCCTGGCGCTCTGGCATCAGTTGCGGGGAGAGAGTGCGCCTGCGCTGAGGCGCGGCACGCGAGGCATGGCCGAGGCTCTGAGCGCAGCCAAATCCGAAGGGGCGGAGTGGGTTTTCATCGATACCCCACCGAACAGATCGAGCGCTGTCGCCGATGCCATCCGCCTCGCGACGCTCGTTCTCATTCCGGCCCGCCCGAGCGTGTTCGATCTCGATGCAGTCCGCGACACGATCGAACTCGCCCGGGAGCTGCACAAGCCCTACGCGGTCGTGATGAATGCCGCGCCGGCCAAGCGCAATGGGACCGAGAGTGCGATCGTGACTGACGCACGTCGTGTTGTCGAGAAAATGGGCGCACCGCTCTGGTCCGGCCAGATCACGCACCGCGCCGATTTCGCCTTGGCGCTCGCTGTAGGGGAGGGCGCCCGGGAGTTCGACGCGGACTCGTCGGCGGCCACCGAGATCACGCAGCTGTGGTCCGCCGTGAATCGCTCCGTTAAGGCCATCAACGGTGCCCACAAGGCGGCACAAGGCACACGCCGGATGGCGGCGTAGGAGACATTCCATCGTCACGAGTGAAGCGATCCGGACGTCGGCGCGCGATTCCTGGATTGCTTCGCCTTCGGCTCGCAATCATGGAAGTAGGTTCGGAGTCTGCTGCCGTTCCCGGCAGTGCTCATCCCGTATTCCTGCTCTCCTCATCATTGCGAACGAAGTAAAGCAATCCAGGCCACCGCTTCAGAATGGATCGCTTTGTTCACGGTGACGGTTCGAGGATCAGCCCCTCGTTCGGCCGCAGGCTCGCCGAGCCGCGCACGACTTCACCGTCCCGGTCGAGATGGGTCGATAGCATGATGCGCATCGTCTGACCGGCCGGCAGGTTGAGAATGCGCTCCTCGTCGTGGAAATTGAGCGCCACGAGGAGACGACGCTCCTGGCTCCCGCGCTCATAGACCAACACGTCGTTCTCCGTCGTGACCGAGTGGTAGGCTCCCGTCGCGAGAGCGGGATGCTCGGAACGGTAGACGAGCAGGCGCCGGTACAGGTTGAGGATGGAACCTCTCTCGGCTCGCATCCGCTCAACGTTCCGTTCTCGCCAGTCCGGCGAGAGCGGAAGCCATGGCTTGGTCCTCGAGAATCCGGCATTGGGAGCGTCGCTCCATTGCATCGGCGTCCGTTGCGGATCACGCCCGAGGCCGAGACCGGGCTCGTTCTTTTCCCAGGGATCATGCACCTCCTCGGGGGGAATCTCGACCTTCGGGAGGCCAATCTCGTCGCCGTAATAGAGGGTTGGCGTGCCGCGCAGGGTCAGGAGAAGCATCGCTGCGACACGCGCTTGAGCCTCGCCGAGCCGCGCCGCGATGCGGGGCTGATCGTGGTTTCCGAGCACCCAGTTGGGCCATCCGCCTTCGGGCAGGGCCGCTTCGTATTCCTTGATGAGGGCCTCCATCTGCGGCGCGTGCCAGGCCGCGGAGATGAGCTGGAAGTTGAACGGGAGATGCGCTCCCGAGAGGTCCTCTCCGTAATAGGCGACCAGCCGTTCGATCGGCAGGTAGATCTCGCCGATGAGGACGCGGTCGTCGAATTCGTCGACCACTTTGCGCATCTCGGCGATGATGCCATGCACGTCCGGGTGATCTGCGGAATGCACCTGAAGGAAGCTCTGGATCTCCGCCTGATCGGGCTGGAAGGCCGGATTCGGTGGATTGTCACGAAAGTCCGGGTCCTTCATGAGGTGCCAGATGACATCCACCCGGAAGCCGTCGACGCCGCGCCGCATCCAGAAGCGGAGCACGTCGTACATGGCCGCGCGCACCGCCGGGTTGCGCCAGTTCAGATCAGGCTGCTCCTTCAGGAAGGCATGGTAATAGTACTGGCCGGTCTGCTCGTCGTATTCCCAAGCCGATCCGCCGAAATTGCTGATCCAGTTGTTCGGCGGACCGCCATCCGGGGCCGGATCGCGCCAGATGTAGAAATCGCGCTTCGCGCTGTCGCGGGCGGAGCGACTCTCGGCAAACCAGGGATGCTGGTCAGACGTGTGGTTCGGGACGAAATCGAGGATGACCTTGAGGCCACGCCGATGCGCTTCGGAGAGCACGACATCGAAATCCGCGAGCGTTCCGAAGAGCGGATCGATGTTGCAGTAATCCGCGACATCGTAGCCGAAATCCGCCATCGGGGAGGGATAGAT
>NZ_LN811353.1:482159-530253 GCF_001006805.1 Microvirga massiliensis
CGGCGAGATCCAGATGGCGTCGACGCCAAGCCAGTTCAGATAGTCGAGCCGCTCGACGATGCCGCGCAGGTCCCCGACGCCGTCTCCGTTCGTATCCTGAAACGAGCGGGGATAGATCTGGTAGACGACACCCCTTTTCCACCAGGCAACTTGCGTCATCGCTGTCCTCTCCGGTTCGCGTTTAACCTGCAGCACGCATCTTGCTCGGGCCGAAAACCATCCGAGCCCCGCCACGCTGAGGCAAAGTGAATGCCGTCGCGTGCCTTACTCCGGCAGAGGCCCCGGTTACGACGGCAACGGGTTGACGTTCGAGCCTTCGCGGGCTCCGTTCCATGAGGCGCCTCTTGGGTTGATCAGAGGCGTAACGACGCGTCCGAGAGGACGGTTCCGATTTCACTCCCGGGCGGGGAAGGCGATCCGGGACTTGAGAAGCTTGACAATAGTCGAAGGTAGCCCTCTCGAACGTCATGAGCACAGCGAAGCGGCCCAGATGTCGGCGCACGATTCCTGGATTGTTGCGCCTTCGGCTCGCAATGACGGAAGTGCGTCCGGCATCACTCCGTTTCTGGCAATGTTCCTCCTGCTCTCACGCCCTCTTCGTCATTGCGAACGCAGTGAAGCAATCCAGGCCCCCCTCAGGACGAAGCGCTTCGCCTGCGGCACGCAAGAACGGGATGTCCCGGTCGACGGTCCGTATCCTTTCTGGGCTCACCGGCCACGAACGCGCCGGTTCTTCGAGACGATTGCGCCGATGATCACGAGGAAGGCCGTGAGGCGCAGGAGGTAGAACCAGGTCAGTTCCTCGCGCGATCCGCCCGTCAGCGCCACGAGGCCCTGATTGGCGGCAAGGAGCCAGAAGGCGATCGCGAAGGCTGCGAAGAGGCCGTCGCGCGTGCGAGCCCAGAAACGAAGAAAGAACAGGCCCGCGATGAGATAGGCCATCGTGATCATGCCCCAGATGAAGGCGTCGATCGACGGATCTTCCATGTCAGTCGGTGTCCCAGATGAAGCCGAAGAGCAGCAATGAGACGGCGCTCAGCGATGCGAGCTGACGCGCCGGAACGAATGAAATGGTCGGGATGATCAGCACATCGAGAACGACGAAAAAGTTATTGACGGCCAGGAGCACGAAGCAGAGGGCACTCCACAGAAGGAGCCGGGCACGGCTCTCGAGATAGCGTCGAACGAGCAACGCCGCGCATGCGGCGCTGGTGAGGAGGCACAGCGTATACACGAAGGCCTGCAGGGTCGGATTCATTCCTGGTCTTTCTTGAATCGGAATGCATCGGCAAAGGTCTGGAGCTTGTCGTTCGGAGCCGTCAGAATCATGCGCCGTACTAAGCTGGGCCTCTCGCGGTATGCGCGCTCGCTCGCATCTGCAAGACGGTTCAAGTCCGGAGCTGCCGGTGAATATCGAGCCTTTCCGTCATTGTCGGCTGCAATCAGCCCGGCTGCCTCGAGCATGGCGAGACTTTGCGTGACGACGTGATCGCTGCCCCGAAGCTCGCGCACGAGCTCGTCGATCGCCCACCATCGTTCCGGGTGCTGCTTGAGGAAAATGAGCACCTCGAGTGACCAAATCGATTTGAACGAACTTTGTATGAAATCGAGAAGTTCCGTCTCGATCACAACCCTCTTTCCTTACGCCACGGCCGCTTGGCTCTCACGATCTGCGCATCTCCTTAGGGAATGAGGACGGGAAACTCAACCCGTCCGTGCAGATTAAGATGAGTGCGCCGTGCGTGAGTTCATCCGGGTGTCGATCCGCCAGGCATGCGGCACGATCTGCGTCAGGTCTTCCGCAGCTCTCGGCGAACCAGTTCCGCACCCCGCGCGAGCGCGGCGAGCTTGCCGTAGGCGACATTCCGGTTCATCGGCGCCATCCCGCAATTCGTGCAGGGAAACAGCTTCTCGGGAGCGACATGGCGCAGAGCCGCACGGATGGTGGCTGCGACGTCCTCCGGGCTCTCCACGTCGTTACTTGCGACATCGATGGCGCCCACGAGGATGTCCTTCCCATCGAGCAGCCGAATCAGATCGATCGGCACATGTGAGTTCCGGCACTCAAGCGAGACCTGATCGATGGAGCTGCGGGCGATCACGGGAAAAGTCTCCTCGTACTGGCGCCACTCGCCGCCGAGCGTCTCCTTCCAGTCGATATTGGCCCTGATGCCGTAGCCGTAACAAATATGGATCGCCGTCTTGCAGGTGAGCCCTTCGGCGGCCTGCTCGAGAGTCGCCATGCCCCATTCCGCAACCTGGGGCATGTAGACATTGAAGGCGGGTTCATCGAACTGGACGACATCGATGCCTATCGCTTCGAGCTCGCGGGCCTCCTCGTTCAGCGCTGCCGCGAATGCAAGGGCAAGGTCTTCGCGTCTGCCGTAATGTTCGTCGGCAATCGTATCAACGATCGTCATCGGTCCCGGCAGGGTGAACTTCAGTTTCCGTCGGGTGTGGGCGCGGGCGGTGAGGGCCTCAGCAGCATGCACGGGACCTTTCCGGCGGACTGGGCCGACGACCGTCGGGACTTCCGCCTTGTAGCGGTCGGCTCGAATTCCCATCACGGTCTTCTTGGCGAAGTCGATGCCCTCCAGATTGGCGAGAAAACCGTGGACGAAGTGGACGCGGGCCTGCTCACCGTCGCTCACGATGTCGATCCCGGCATCCTCCTGAAGCTTGATCGCGAGGATCGTTGCGTCGAGCTTCGCCTGCTCGAGGATGGCTCCTTCGAGGATCCAGGGAGCCCAAAGACGCTCGGGCTCGGCGAGCCAGCGGGGCTTTGGGAGACTTCCGGCGATGGTGGTTTCAAGCATCGTGGTGATCCCTGATCTCTTAAGAAAGCGGGCAAGCTCTTTTTCAGGTCTCCCGGGTTACAACGCAACTCCCGCATGCTCCCGAGCGCAAAAAGGACAGGTGCGACTGACTTTCTTTCTTCCGGCCGAATTGATCAGGACCACGCGGATCGCGCAGGGCCCGTTGTGGCGGGTGACCCCGCAGCGACCTTTTGCGGTGCAATGACGTTCCGATACTTCGTGGCGTCAGCGAAAGGAGCCGTCTGGCCATTTGGCCTATGCGATGGAGCGTGAATCGAAACTATAATCACGCACCGATACAGCCGGGGGACTTCCGGTGCGAGGGGTTTTACGTGAATAAGTCTTGCCGGCTGACGACATTTCGGTTTTTTCACGCCTGCGAGGTCTTGCCGAGCGAAGCGGTGCGTGCAAGAAGGGCGCCCTCGACAAAGCACTGCGATATTGAGCCATAAGAGCTCATGGAGCAGGAGCGACAACAGAGTTGCCAGCACGGGAAAACTGATCAATGAATGAAAATGCCAATCAGATCGACGTCGTCTCTCTTACTGCCGACATCGTGTCTGCCTATGTGAGCAACAACTCCGTTCCGACGTCTGAACTCACAGCGCTGATCAACTCGGTGCATCAGGCTTTGACCAAAACTGCTACCGGACAGGCCGATAAGCCTGCCGAAGCTCCGGTGCCGGCTGTTCCCGTGAAGAAATCGGTCACGCCCGACTTCATCATCTGCCTGGAGGATGGAAAGAAGTTCAAGTCGCTCAAGCGGCATCTTCGGACGACTTACGGCATGACGCCGGAGCAGTATCGCGCGAAATGGGGCTTGCCGCTCGATTATCCGATGGTTGCCCCGAACTACGCCAAGGCGCGTTCGGAACTCGCGAAGACGATGGGGCTCGGCCAGCAGCGCCGCAAGGCCGCCGCGGCCCCGGCGGCTGCCGCCGCGACCAAAGGGCGCCGCGCCAAGAAGGTCGCCTGACCGGCAAATTTTCTGCAATCATTCGCCCGGAGCGCCGCCATCAATGGCGGCGTTCTCGTTTTGCGCCAGCGGAAGTGCTCGCGCCCGCTCCGTCGGGATCAGCGGATACGCCCGGTTTTGCCGAGTGGGAGCTGTTCCTCCGGGCCCGGCTCTCTGCTGACGGCTTCCTCGTTCAGCCTTTGTCAAAGACTCCGGGGCATGAATCCGCGATCCTGGAGAAGATTCCCATGCGGATTCTGCTGGTCGAGGATGAAGCGTTCCTACGGGAGCTGCTCGCGGAAGGCCTCAAGGATTTCGGGCTCACGGTGGCCCAGGCAGCGAGCGGATCAGAGGCTCTGCTGCGTTTTCGGGAGGACCGGCCGGACGTTCTCCTGACCGACATCTGCATTCCTGGGCGCCTCGACGGCTGGGATCTCGCGGAATGCTTCCGCGAGGAGGCACCGAACCTCCCGGTGATCTATGTGACCGGATTCCCAAACGTGCCGATGCGTCCGGTGCCGAACAGCCACTTCGTCCGGAAGCCTTTCAGGATCCCGGACATCGTTGCCTTGTTCCGACGTCCGCCCTGGAGGTCGCTCAGGCCCGAGATGCCCCGGCGCGCCGGAGGTGAGGGCTGAAAGCGGAGTCTTGATTAGGCGCAGAGCAAAAAGATGGATCTCCGATCTCTTGACCGGCGGGTCCATTCGCAGTTCTTGGGCAACTGAGCCTCGCTCCTGTCGGCGAGTCGGTCAGGCCGGACCAATGCACGGCCGGGACGGACGAATGACGGATCTCCGTGAGCGTCTCATTCCTCAACAAGCCGCCCCGTCGCAGTGTCGCGGGGATGAACGGACAGCCCCTTCCATGAGCTTTGCATTCAAGATCGTATCGGAGCGTGATCTCCGGAACGCCGTCCATTCCATCTTCCTGGCCGCCGGCGTCCCGAGCCCGGCGGCGGATCTGGTGGCGGACCATCTCGTTCGCGCCAATCTGACGGGCCACGACTCGCACGGCATCGGGATGATCCCGACCTACATCCACAACATTGCCGCGGGTGAGCTGCGCCCCGACGCGGCGCTCGAGACCGTCCTCGACCATGGCGCAATCCTCCTCTTTGAAGGCAACCAGGGCTTCGGGCAGGTCCTGGCGCACGACGCGATGGCACGAGGGATCGAGCGGGCGCAGCGCGATGGCCTCTGCCTCGTCGGCTTACGTAACTCGCATCACATCGGCCGCATCGGCCAATACGCGGAGCAATGCACGGCAGAGGGTCTCATATCGCTGCACTTCGTCAACGTGGTGAGCGATCCGTCGGTCGCACCGTTCGGCGGGCGTTCCGCGCGGCTTGGCACCAACCCCATCGCGATCGGCATTCCGCGGGAGGGCGAGGCCCCGATCATCATCGACTTCGCCACGAGCCGCTGGGCGGTGGGCAAGGTCCGGGTGGCCTACAATGCCGGCCGCCCGGTTCCGCCCGGAACGCTGCTCGACGCGAGCGGAGAGCCGACGACCGATCCGGGCGCCCTGTTCGCCAAGCCCGGTGGGGCTTTGCTGCCGCTCGGAGAGCATAAGGGCTGGTGCCTCTCGCTGGCTTGCGAACTGCTCGGGGCAGCGCTGCTGGGCGGCCGCACGCAGAAGGGCCCGAGGCCGAGCGATGCGGTTCTGAATTCCATGCTGACGGTGATCATCTCCCCGGAGCGCCTCCAGACGGAATCGGCCTTCCGGGCCGAGATGGAAGAGGCCATCCGCTGGGCGAAGACATCCTCAGAAGAGGTTCGGCTGCCCGGCGACCCGGAACGGGCAACGCTGGCGACCCGCCGGGCCGAAGGAATCCCGGTCGATGTGAATACCTGGGCACAGATCGAGGAAGCGGCCCGATCGGTCGGGATTGCTGATCTCGGAGCCGGCGATCACTCTTGACCTGGCTTCTCGCGAGGGCGAATTCCGTACAGCCCTTTTTGCCGCCTCGCCGTCCTTGCGACACGAAGGCGAAGCCATCCAGAGTCACGCGCGCCCTTCGCCAACCGGAATTGCCTGCATAATCACGCGAGCGCCATGCGCGCTCGCGAACGCTGGAGCAGCCAAGCGGCAATCGACACGTTGAGCAGGCTCCAGAGAAGCCCGTTCAGGAATGCGGCCTGGTAGGATCCCGTGAGATCGAAGATCACACCCGATCCCCAGCCGCCGAGCGCCATCCCGAACAGGGTCGCCGTGATCACGAGGCCGACGCGGGCGCCTGCTTCGGCTGGCGCGAAATACTCCCGCACGATGATTGCGTAGCTCGGGACGATGCCGCCCTGAAACAGACCAAAGAGTGCGGAGATCACATAAAGTGGCGCGAGCCCGTCGAATGCGAGGTAGAGGAGGAGGGCCGCTCCCTGCAGTACCGACCCCAGGAGGAGCGTGGCGAGGCCTCCGATGCGGTCGGCGATGAACCCGGACGCCACCCGGCTGACGATGCCGAAATCCAGCATCAGCGAAAGCATTTCGGCGCCGCGCGCGACGCCATAACCGAGATCCGCGCAGTAAGCGACGATGTGAACCTGCGGCATCGACATGGCGACGCAGCAGGCGAGGCCGGCCACGACGAGCAGGGCACCCGGCGACAGGCCGAGATCCGCTCTGCCCGTCCCGGCTCTGTTCTGCACGGCAACTGCCATCGACTGAGCGGGTGAACGGCGGCGAAGCGCATAAGCCAATGGCAGCATCGTGAGAGCGCAGAACAATCCGATCCAAATATGCGTCTGCCGCCATCCGATCGTGCCGGCGAAATGCTGGATGATCGGCGGCCAAATCGCGCCGGCCAGATAATTGCCGGATGCGCAGATCGCGACGGCAATGCCGCGACGGCGCTCGACCAGTGAGAGATATCGGCGAGGAGCGGTCCGAAGGTTGCCGAACTGCCGATCAGGAGGCCCTGGATGAGCGCGAATTGCTAGAGGCTCGTCACAAAGGCCGACATTACATAGCCGGCCGAGAGTGTCGCCGCGCCGAGGGCGAGTGGCAGCAGGATCCCGAAGCGGTCGGCGAGCCGCCCCATGAGAACGCCCCCGAAGGCGAATCCGACCATCGTGAGCGTATAGGGAAAGGACGCCTCCGACCGTCCGACGCCGAACTCGGCCTGAACGGCGGGAAGGATCACGACGACTGACCACATCCCGACGCCGCCGACCATACTGATCAGGAGGGAGATGATCAGACGGAACCAGGAGTAGGGCGAGTCGATACTGATGCTCACTACACTTGGATGGGTGTTCAAGAGCGCGTCCTTCAGAGAGGGTATAAGACCTTTACCTCGTGCGATGCATGAGAGCTATCGGGAAGGAAACGCCCCTCCGGGGCGACAGTACGGGCGCTCTTCCAGGTAACGCTACGGGCTGGACGATCTCCCGCGCCGCGAGAGATAGACACGCTTCGCGTTACCGCCGAGCACAGCCTCACGTTCGGCTGGCGTGAGAGGTGCCAACAGAACCTCCGTCGCCTCGCGCCAGCTCTCGTAACCGCCGGCGAGGTTCACGACCGGCCAATCGCTCCCCCACAGGAGACGGCCGGGCCCGAACACCTTTAGGAGATGGTCGACGAAGGGGCGGAGATCCTCGATCGTCCATCCGGGTTCGGCCTCCGTTACCAGGCCGGACAGCTTGGAGACGATATTGCTTCGCGCGGCTACGGCCGCCATGTCGGCCCGCCAGGGATCGAGGCGGTGCTCGCGGATTGGGGGTTTTGCGCCGTGGTCGATGACGATTATGAGGTCCGGGTGACGGTCGGCCACGACGAGAAGCCGGGAGAGATGCCGCGGAAAGACGAGCGCGTCGAAGACGAGGTCGTGGTTGACGAGCGCACGGAAGGCCGGTGCGAGCCGCGAGCCCACGAGCCAGTCGTCGTCAGGAATATCCTGCACCATCGGGCGCAACCCGACGAGGAGTTCATCCTCCGCAAGATCCGCGATGATCCGAGCCCCATGTGCATCGGCGAAATCCACCCAGCCGACGACACCGGCCACGAAGGGAGCTCTCCTCGCGATGTCGAGCAGGAACCGCGTCTCGTCGACGGTTTGTGCCGCCTGGACGAGGATCGTTTGCGCAATCCCGTAGCGGGCGAGAAACGGCTGCAGATTCGAAGGGCCGAAATCGCGATAGAGCTCCGTCAGGCCGGGCGACATCCAATGATAGTCGCCGCGATCGATCTGCCAGAAATGCTGGTGGGAATCGATCTGCACGGGCAACTCCATCGCGCGGGCCGGCGGGACCCGCAGTGCCGCTTCGCCGAAGCCGGGGCCCGCGCGGTCCACGTACGAGCCTTTCCGCGGCATTTCGCATCGTAGCGCCTTTCCGGTCAGCCTCAACCTTCCGGGCTGGAATTGGGGGCTTTACCGGAGCCCTGCGACCTGTATCCTCATGACTTAACGAGAGCCCGGCCCGGGACCGGAGCGGCGAAGAGGGAGGAACGATGGCGCTCCTCGAACTTCGAGGGATCGCCAAGCACTTCGGCGCAATCGAGGCGCTGAAGGGCGTGGACCTTTCGGTTGCCGCCGGAGAGGTCGTCGGTCTCATGGGCGACAACGGCGCCGGCAAGTCCACGCTCGTTCGCGTCATCGCGGGAAATTTCCGGCCCTCGGAAGGCGAGATCCGCCTGAACGGAGAGGCGAAGCACTTCCACAAACCGGTCGATGCACGCGCGGAGGGGATCGAGGTCGTCTACCAGGACCTAGCCCTCTGCGACAATCTCACAGCCGCCGCCAATGTCTTCCTGGGTCGTGAGCTCAAGCGCTCCGTCGGCGGCCTGAAAATGCTCGACTATCCGGCGATGTATGCCCGCGTCGCGGAGCTGTTTAAGGAGCTCAAGTCCGAGACCCGTCCGCGGGACCTCGTCAAGCAGATGTCGGGCGGGCAGCGGCAGGCCGTGGCGATCGCGCGAACCCGGCTCGCAGAGGCACGGATCGTTCTCATGGACGAGCCCACCGCGGCGATCTCGGTCCGCCAAGTCGCCGAGGTACTCGATCTGATCCGCCGCCTGCGCGACCAGGGCATCGCCGTCGTTCTGATCAGCCACCGCATGCCGGACGTGTTCGAAGTCTGCAACCGGGTGGTCGTGATGCGGCGCGGCCTCAAGGTCGCGGACAAGCCGGTCCGCGACACGTCTCCCGAGGAGGTCACCGGTCTCATTACCGGAGCCATTCATGTCGCCTGATCGATCGCCCGGGTTCAATACCACTGGAGCCATCCACATCGCCTGATCCATTGTGCAAGGTCCATGACGACGAGCACGAACCCCACGATCCAGAGCAGCGTCGCAATCGAAGACGTGACGGGCCTGAAGGAGCGAAGCCTGATCCAGAGGCTTTCGTCGAGCCAGCCCTTCTGGGTGACCGTGGCGCTACTCATCATCTGCATCGCGATGACGATCGATCAGCCGGAGGCCTTCGCGAGTTCGGACAATTTCTACAACATCACCCGGAATTTCGCCTTCATCGGCATCATGGCGATCGGCATGACCGCAGTGATCCTGACGGGTGGAATCGACCTCTCGGTGGGATCGCTGATGGGGCTGGTCGGCGTCGTCTGCGGATTGCTGTTGCAGGGGCAACATCATTGGGCGACTGCCATCGCGGCGGGTCTGGCCACCGGTGCACTGGCAGGCGCCGTGAACGGATTTCTCGTCGCCTATGTCGGTCTTCCGAGCTTCGTCGTCACGCTCGGCATGCTGTCGATCGCCCGATCACTCGCGATCGTGCTCTCCGGTAACCGGATGATCTACGAGTTTGGCCCGTATGGTGACACTTTCATTGAGATCGGCGGCGGCGCGGTGCTCGGGATCGCGAATCCGGTCTGGGTGCTGATCGCGCTCGCGCTTGCGTTCGGCGTGATCTTCAACTTCACGGGCTGGGGCAATTACCTTTATGCGATCGGCGGCAACGAGAATGCTGCGCGCCTCACCGGCGTGCCTGTGCGGCGCATCAAGATGCAGGCCTATATCGTCTCGGGCCTCACGGCGGCGATCGCGTCCGTCATGGTCGTCGGATGGCAGGGATCGGCCATCAATGCGCTCGGCCAGGGCTACGAGCTGCGCGTCATTGCCTCGACGGTGATCGGCGGCGCCGACCTCATGGGCGGCGCCGGCGGCGCCTATGGGGCAGTGGTCGGCGCGGCGCTGATCGAGGTGATCCGGAATTCGCTCTTGATGGCCGGCGTCGACGCCAACTGGCAGGGCGCCTTCGTCGGTCTCTTCATCGTGTTGGCGGTTCTGCTCCAGCGGATCCGCGGCAGACGTTCGGCCTGAAATGACCGAGCGGTTACCCAAGGAGGAAAGCCATGAAGGTCTTGATGATAGGCGTTGCAGCCGCCGCATTGCTTGCGACGGCCGTGGGTGCCCAGGCCCAGGGCAAGAAATACAGCTTTGCGCTCGTCCCGAAGAACATGAACAACCCGTTCTTCGACCAGGCGCGGGACGGGTGCAAGAAAGCCGAGAAGGAACTCCAGGGCGCAATTGAATGCGTCTATATCGGCCCGGGTGAGCATGGCGGCGGTGACGAGCAGGTGCAGGTCGTCAATGACCTGATCACCAAGAGGGTTGATGGGATCGCAGTCTCACCTGCAAATGCCGCCGCCATGGGACGGGCGCTCGAGGCCGCCAAGCGCGCGAATATCCCCGTGCTGACCTGGGACTCCGATCTTCTCGACAAGGACAAGGCGCTGCGCATCGCCTATGTCGGCACCTACAATTACGAGATCGGGGTCAATCTCGCGAAGTTCGTCATGGGCCTGAAGCCGAACGGCGGCACGATCTGCATTCAGTCGGGCGGTGCGGCGGCGGCCAACCACAACGAGCGCATGCAGGGCATTCGCGATACGCTCTCGGGGAAGAAATCGGCCGCGGCCCCTGGCGACCGGCTCTCCGGCACGAATGGCTGGACGGAGATCGACGGTTGCCCGCTCTACACCGACGACGATTTTCCCCGGGCCGTGCAGCAGATGGAGGACATCCTCGGCAAGAACGCCACTCTCGACGCCTTCGTGCCGACCGGCGGGTTCCCGCAATTCATCCCACAGGCCTATCGGCGGGTTGCCGAGAAGTACAAGGAGCGCATTGCGAACGGATCGCTCGCGCTCGTCGTCGCCGATACTTTGCCCGTGCAGATGGACCTCATGAAGGCCGGCCTCTCGAAGGGCCAGGTCGGGCAGCGCCCGTTCGAGATGGGCTATAAGACCATGCTGTTCCTGAAAGACATCAAGGACGGCAAGGCGCCTCCGAAAGACCCGACCTATACGGGGCTTGATGTCTGCACGCCGCAGAACGCCGCAACCTGCATCGGCGGCTCCGGGTCCTGAGCCGTTCCGCCTGCAACGAGCGCCCTCGAGATGTACCGGGGCGCTCGTTGCAGGCGGAGCTGGTCGCCGGGTGCATCGGGTCTGGAGGCCGCCGTTCAGGCCGGACGGATCACTCCTTTCTTGAGAATGATGTTGTCGGAGAGGCGTATCTCGCCAGGCGCACGCTCGTAGAACGCGAACCGTTCGAGCGCGGCGAGGTGAAAGCGTGTTCCCTCGCGATCCGCGATCATCCGACGGAACGCGTCGAAGATTGGCTGTTCGGCCTCCGGATCGCCAACCACTTCCATGCGCCCGGCCACTTCCGGCGAGAAATCGTCGAGGGGCATGACCGCGAGCACGGCATCCGCAACCGCGGTGGCCATCGGGCCGTCCAGGCGGATCAGGCGCTGTGCCAGGGACGCTGAGGGGAAATTGGCATCCGCAATGACGATTTCGTCCCTGTGACCTTATCGAGCACAGGATGCTCAGGAGACAGGATCGGATCGATGTCCTTGAGCATGGCGCCGTTTTCATCACGGTCGTGCGCGACTTTTCTCGCCAGGGGAGGGGCGAGGAGGGCGGCGCTCGCACATCACTTCCCCGACGGGAGAGGTCGCGCGCGAGTGAGGGCGGTAGCACCGATTTCAGATTCTTGCCTCAGCCATCCAGCTTGCGGATCATTCGAACGGGGCTGAGGCGGATCTCAGAATCGGTGGCTGGTAGAACTCTCCAAGCAAGCGCATCGTCGAGAAAGCGGAGTCCCATACCCTCTACGCGCACTTTGTGATCTGGCGCCCCTTCGCCTGCGCTGTAAGGCATTTCGTCTCCGATCCGCAGGCCGAGAAGAGCCGTGCCGAGGGGTGTCGTGACACAGATCTCTGCACCGGGCCATTTCAAGTCCTCGGGATGTACCAGAAGGCGGGCATGAGTTTTGTCCTCGTCATCGATCCGGTAGATGACGCGGCAATTGGTCGAGATGACGTCGTCCGGCAACTCGTCGGCCCGGCAAAGCGTCGCGCGCCGCAACTCGGACAGCAGGAAGTTGGCTTGGGGCTTGTGCGGGTGCTCGGTCACAAACGCCGTCAGCATCAGCCTGTTGTAGTCGTAGGTGGAAATGGTAATCGGCGGAAGAGCGTGATGCATGGTCATGGGCTTCTCCTCGCTCCAGGGAACTCAGCCTGTGCAGGTCAGGCAAATACACAAGGCCATCTATGCTGCGGCAATCGTCCGAACTCCGGAGATATCTCGTCACCCGCATGGAGACCTCGGTGATGCGCTGGGATTTCAAGAGAGGGCTCTGGGCGCAACGCGGTACAGGGGAAAATCCCCGTATTGCGAAGTCTGGGTGCATTCATCCCGGACGTGAGCGATCGCGTGAGACGATCGGCCCGCGCCCGGGCCTATGTGCCTGCTTTGAGGCAACCCGCATGTAGAGCGCGACGGGCAGTGTCGACGGGAAGGTAACCCGCGTGCACGACGAAACGCATGGTGTGAACGGGCCCTGTCATGACGCGTCGACGATAGACGCCGGAGGGCCTAAGTCAAGGTCCGCAGCTTGAGATACTCGCGTTCAGCTTGCTGCATTGCAGCAAGTCTTCTCTGAATGGCAATTCGCAGAGAATTTGTACGCCGCATCGGCAGCCGGATACTGGTGAGATCCTGCCCGGGTGGCTGCGGGGCACATGTCGTGCTGGCCGCGTTGTGGCGCGACCAACTTCTCTGAGGCGTTGTTCCGGCTTCGTCTGCGCCCGGAGTCCGATGCTGCGGCCGCACGCAAGCTCTCCGGAGTCGATGAATTGACAATCGGTGCGAATGTCATAATCTCGAAATCATGTTGAGCTTTGTGATCTTTCGACGCGGCCTGCATCGAGCGGGCAATCTGATCGCGGGCAAGTAGCCCCGGGCTCTTCGCGCTGTCGCGCCCCGGGCTCGGGGCAGCCAAGATACCCAGACGTTTTCGGAAGTCTTGTGAGACCGGATGTTCGGCATCCGGCGCAGCGATATGCCAATGCAAACTATCGGTTTCGCGCCTCGCACCTCCATGCGCAACTCTCGTACCCACGCAGAAACAGGGTGTGAAATGCCATACGCTATACCGCTCCATGTCATGGAGCCGGCAGCAGCCGCGCCCTCGATCCCATTGTGCATATCGGCGTTCGACTTCGCCCAGGACGGAAGAGAGCAGCCCGCACGACGGTCGCTCGATGGCCCGCCTTCGAAATCACAGCCGCTCGTGCCGAGCGAGTCTCCGGACAACAAGGTGATCCCTCTCGTGCCGCGCCGGAAGCCCGAGCCGGAGCGCCTCCCCGATCCGCCGGACGACGAAGGCGATGACGATGATCCCGGGCCAGCCGCTGCCTGAGACGGCGCGTCCACACAACAGGAGAACATGATGGCGAAGCACGCGAACAATGGTGCAAAGCCCCGCATTACTCTCACGGCCACCGATCATGAGCGCCTCTCGCGACTGATGCTTGCTGCGTCGAACACTATGCCGGACCTCGCAGCCGATCTCGCCGAAGAACTCGACCGGGCGCATGTGCTGCCGGCCGGCCGGCCCGCGAGCGGTATCGTCTGCATGGGCTGCGAGGTCGAGTTTCGGGACGATACGACCGGGCGCATCCAGACCGTGACCCTTGTCTATCCGGACGAGGCCGATATCGCGAAGGGGAAGATCTCCATCCTGACGCCGATCGGTGTCGCCCTCATCGGCCTTGCGATCGCGAAGTCCATTTCCTGGGAGACGCGCCGCGGTGACGTGCGTCGACTAACGGTATTGAGCGTTCGTGAGCCTCAACACACCGAAGTGCCGCCGGTCGCTGATCCTTCCGCTGTGGCTTCGGGGGCAGAGGTTCACCCGGCCTGATCAGAGCCGCGGTGCCGGGCACCGCGGTGTTCCTCTATGAAGGCGCAAGGCCGCTCGGGATTATCAGAATCCGCTGCGAGAGATCTTCCGATGACCGGGTCGGTTCGGGCACATGCCGGTCTCGGCGCCATGCTACCGACAAACATCGCCTTGGGCGGTATCTCCTTTCGGATTGCAGATCTCGTCGGACTGGCCTGAGGCTGGGCCGCTTCTCGCATCACTGCGGATTCGAGCCTGCAGAGTGCTCGCTCTCGGGCGGGGCAATGTACGAAGCCTTCATTGCCGAGACTGTCGCACTGGCACACTCCAGAGCCATGCAGGGCACAGGATGCCTTCGCCGGGGCGGCATCTCGTGCTGCTCGTCCCGGCGCAATGCCCGAATGCGGCTCGGCAGCGATGGGCCCGCCTGATGCTGATTTGCAACGTTCCGGTCACGAATCGCTCTTCCGCCGACCGGGGCCACACCTTTGCCGTAAACCGGAACCGAAGGATGGGACAGCACCATTGACATAGTTGGAGCAAGAATTGCAGCCATCCCTGACGCGGCGGGCCTTCGTCGCAGGCCTCCCCCTCTCGTTGACGGCATGCGTCTCGACGAGCCGCGGGCTCCCGGAGCCGCCCGTCGATCCGGCCTACATGGCGATGTACGCTGCCCTGCCGGACGAGCCGTTTCCAGTGCCAGCCGTCGACGCCTCTCAAGTCGAGCCGCGTTATCTTCGCCAAGTCGTTGCCTTCGACGGGCCGGAAGAGCCCGGCAGCGTTGTCGTCGATCCGGCGAGGCGGTTCCTTTACCTCGTGCGAGAGAATGGAGAGGCGCTCCGCTACGGATGCGGCGTCGGCAAGGCCGGCTTTGATTATCAGGGCAGCGCCATTATCGGGCGCAAGGCGCGTTGGCCCCGCTGGACCCCGACGCCCAACATGATCCGCCTCGAGCCGGAGCGCTACGGCGCCTATTCCGACGGGCTCGAGGGCGGATTGGAGAACCCTCTCGGCGCCCGGGCCCTGTATTTGTACCGGAACGGCCGCGACACGCTCTACCGCATCCATGGAACCAATGAACCCTGGAGCATCGGCCACTCGGTCTCGAGCGGCTGCATCCGGCTGTTCAACCAAGACATCATCGATCTCTATCGGCGTGTTCCCGAGGGCACGAGAGTCGTCGTCCTAAATGCGTCGGCAGAGGATCGCACGGTGGAGACGTTCGTTTAGGCTATGCCCGTCACAATGGGACTCTACTCTCCCGGGGGTAAGCCGTGTCGTGTTGCTTCACGACTGCATGCTTCCCTTGCGGAATGTCCCGCGAACCGGCCGTTGCTTCACGCGGCATAGCAACGCAGACCGGCCTTGCCGGGACGCGACAACGAAGGCTCACAGCCGGTGGATTTCCTACGCTCCCGGCGGTCTCACTCCCTGGAGGAGGCGTGTCGCCCGCTGGGGATCAGATGAACTTCTGGCGCTCAAAATATTGCATGCGGAAATCGGAGCGTACATAGGGGGGCCCCTTGAAATTTCTCGGCTAGCCCCAAACGGAGTCTCGCGAATGCCAAACGCCTCCATGCTCGACCAAGCCTTGACGCGTCTGGATGAGGCTGCACGGCAACTCGAACTCGATGCGGATGTCCTCGAGAAGCTGAAATACCCGCGTGAGACCACGAAGGTGCGCTTGATGATCCGTATGGACGACGGGTCGCGCAAATCGTTCATGGCATGGCGGTGCCGCTACGATGACACGCGGGGGCCAACCAAGGGCGGCATCCGGTTCCATCCGGATGCGACCGATGAAGAGGTTGAGACCCTTGCATTCTGGATGACCTTCAAGTGTGCCGTGATGAATCTGCCTTATGGTGGTGGCAAGGGTGCCGTCCGGGTGGACCCGCACGGGCTTTCGAAGGCCGAGCTCGAGCGCCTCTCGCGGGCCTATATTCAGGCTTTTTCCCAGATCATCGGGCCCGATCGCGACATCCCCGCACCCGACGTCTATACCAACTCGATGATCATGGGGTGGATGGCCGACGAGTATTCATCCATCGTCGGTCAATCGACGCCGGCGGTGATCACGGGCAAGCCCATCGCGCTCGGAGGCTCCCTGGGCCGTGACGATGCGACGGCCCGTGGCGGCTATTACCTCGTTCGTCACCTCTCGCAGGAACTCGGGCTTCGGCCGGGAGCTCGGATTGCGATCCAGGGATTCGGCAATGCCGGTCAGCATATTGCGCGCCTGCTCGCCGATGACGGCTACGCGATCGTTGCGGTTTCCGACTCGCAGGGCGCCGTACAGGCTCGCGGTGGACTGGACGTTCGCAGCCTGATCGCCGCCAAGCAGAACGGCTCCTCGGTCGCAAGCCTCGCCGGGACCGGTGGTGTCTCCAGGTTGGCCGCCAACGACCTGATCGCCGTGGATTGCGATCTCTTGGTTCCGGCCGCGCTCGAGGACATGATCCACAAAGACAATGCCGATAGCGTAAAGGCGCGTGTCGTGCTCGAACTCGCCAATGGTCCGATCACGCCGGAGGCCGATGCGATCCTGGCCGGCAAGAACATCGTGGTCCTGCCCGATATTCTCGCGAATGCAGGCGGCGTGACCGTGTCGTATTTCGAGTGGGTGCAGAACCGGCAGGGCTACTACTGGACCGTCGAGGAGGTGCACTCGCGGCTCAAGACCATGATGGAGCAGGAGGGGCGCGCCATCTGGGCACAGGCGCAGGAGCGTGGCGTCACGATGCGCAGAGCCGCTTACGTCCATGCGCTGAAGCGCCTTGCCGGTGCGATCGAAGCGCACGGAACCCAGAAGTTCTTCACGAGCTGAGGCCTGGGGTAGAACGCATTCGCCGCTTCCCCTGATGGACGCGGCGAATGCGAAAAGGGAGTGCCCGGATACCAGTAGCCAGCGCTGCCATGCACTCCGTTCTGGTCGAGACAGTTGCTCGACGGGATCTCGCGTGATCCGTCGAGGCTTGTTGGATCACTCTTCCGGCGGGCTCAGCCCGAGATCATTGAGCTTTGCGCGTACATCCGCGATCGAGCGTTTCAGCTTCAGGCTGATCACCGAGGCGGGCACGCCCTCCTTCGCCAGTGCCACGAGAGTCTGGACGGCTTCCAACGTCCAATTCGGCTCGCTTCCGCTCATAATGGGCCTCCGAGGCTAGTCCAAGCTTCGCCCGACGGGGTGGCCAGCGCGTGATCGCCGACGCGGGTCCCCTGAAAGGGTGCCGGGAGACGGTGCTGGCCCGTCAGGGCTGCATTCCAAGATGAAGCGCCTTTGGCCCGATATTCAAGCCGATCTGCAGGCTGTCGGCGATCCGGTATGCCCGGTCCATGAAGAACGCCGCGGCATCCTCCGGGCAGATCTCGTGCGCCGTGGCCTCGAACAGACCGAGCCAGCGGTCGAAGTGAGCCGGAGAGAGGCCAAGGCCGCCATGGGCAATGTGCGGCTTACCGGCATAACGCCCGGTCCCGAGGGCAACGGAGGACCAGAAATCGACCATCGTAGCGAGGTGGTCATCCCAGCGATGGCCGACGGCCCGCGTGAAGATGAGCCCCAAGACCTCGTCCTGCAGAACGCGCCCATAGAAGTCGTGCACGAGGCGCCCGATCAACGCTTCGGTGATCCGAGCCTTGGGCTGGACGAGAGGGATATGGGCGGCAGTCATGGGCTCGCGATCGGGAATGCTCGAGGCGTGTTTCAAATAGGCCTTAAAACATGTACTGTAAATACCGCTTTGGAGCTGCCCAATGAGACTCACGGCCCACACGGATTACGGGCTTCGCGTGCTCATGACCCTTGCCGTTCTCGACGACAGGCTCGTGACGATAGAGGAACTTGCGCGGAGACACCGGGTCTCGAAGAACCATCTCATGAAGGTGGCGCAGACTCTGGTCGGTCTCGGGCTTGTGCGAAGCGTGCGCGGACGGGCCGGTGGCCTGAAGCTCGCCCGCAATCCCGCCGATATCCGCATCGGAGCCGTCGTGCGGGCGCTGGAGGATGACCTCCGGCTCGTCGAGTGCCTGGGCGACGGCCCCTCCGCCTGTGTCCTGAGCGGGGCATGCCGGCTGACCCGCGCCCTTGGGGAGGCGCTCGAGGCGTTCTTCGCCTCCCTGGATGGGCTCACTCTGGCCGATCTCGTTCAGCTCCGGCCGGCGATGCGCGACCGGCTCGGGCTGGCTGCCTAGCTCCGCTCGGGCCATGAAGGCTCAACAGGCTTGGCAAGTTGAGAACGATGGGATCAAGGTCGAGCGCAGTCTAGGACTCTCCGATGGCGAGAGGGGTGACTGCCCGACGCGATCGGTCGGCCAGCAGAGTGGAGCGAACGGTGCAAGGCGCAGGCGAGCGGCGCAATCCTCTCCGGAGCGGAGGTAAGCGGGCGAGGATTGGCGGCGACGATTTCACGCCTGCAGAGACACAGGCGCAGATGGCCTATCGGATTATCGAGGAGATGATCGTTACGATGCGTCTCGCGCCGGGCAGCCTGATTTCCGAGAAATCGATGAGCACCCTTCTTGGCATCGGCCGCACGCCGATCCGCGAGGCCTTGCAGCGCCTGGCCTTCGAGGGGACCGTGAGGATCCTGCCGCGGGCCGGCGTGATCGTGTCCGAGATTGACATGGCCGACCAGCTCAAGCTGATCGAGGTCCGTCGCGAGATCGAAAAGATCCTCGCCGGACGGGCTGCGCGCCTTGCCGATTCGAAGACCCGAGCGGCCTTTCTCCGTCTTGCCGCCGAGTTCGAGCGCGCCGCGCAGGAGAGGGACGAGAAGATTTTCATCGCCGCCGATCGGGAATTCAACGGCCTGCTTATTGCGACTGCGCAGAACAACTACGCCGCGCATGCGATCGGCCCGATCGATGCTCAGACCAGGCGCTTCTGGTATCTGCATTTCGAGCGCTTCGGCGATCTGCAACGCGTCTGCGATCTTCATGCCCGTGTCGCGCGTGCCATCGCGGCTAACGACGAGAGCGCGGCGCGGAAAGCCTCCGACGATCTGCTCGACTATGTCGAGTGGTACACCCAGCGCACTCTCGACGCGATGCGATAATCCTCACAGGCCCCTTGTCGGCCTCATGCGGCGGGGCTAGCCTCAATCTGACATATCAACGACACGTCAGTTGTCGGTCATGTCGGAAACGGTGTCCGGGGCAACCCGAAACGCGAGGAAACGCAATGACTCACGCCAATCCACCACGACCCGCTGCCCCGCCTTCCCGGTGGGGTCAATTGGCCCTCGGCATGATCGCCATGATGGCCATCTCGAGTCCGCAATACGTCTGGGCCCTGTTCACCGGCCCCCTGACCGCGGAGTTGAACGTCAGCCTGGCGGAAGTTCAGGTGACCTTCTCGCTGCTCATCGTCCTGCAGACTTTTCTCTCGCCCCTGCAGGGATACCTGATCGACCGCTTCGGCCCCCGCCTCCTGCTCTCGGCCGGCGCCATCCTGACCGGGCTGAGCTGGGTGCTCGCGGCCAATGTGAGCAGCCTCATGGGGCTCTACCTCACCTACGGCGTGCTCGGCGGCATCGGCACCGGGATCATCTATGTCGGGGTGATCGGCCTGATGGTGCAGTGGTTCCCGGACAGGCGCGGCCTCGCCTGCGGTCTGGTCGCGGCCGGTTATGGCTTCGGCGCCATCCTGACGACGTTTCCGATTTCCCGGGCGGTCGCTGCCAACGGCCTCTCGAATACGCTTGTGATCTACGGCCTCATCATCGGCGTCGTCGGATTGCTGGCCGCGCAAGGCCTGCGCCGCCCAACCCAGGTGGTCGCAACAAGCAGCGATCCGGCCGTGCGTGAACCCGAGGGCGATACGCGCAGCTACACGCCCCGCGAGATGCTGCGCAGTCCGATCTTCTGGCTGATGTTCGTCATGATGACCATGATGTCGACAACGGGCTTGATGGTCATTTCGCAGATGGGCGCCTTCGCGCGCGACTTCGGCGTCGCAGACGCGCTGGTCTTCGGCCTGGCCGCGCTTCCGCTCGCCCTGTCCATCGACCGCATCACCAATGGGCTCACCCGGCCGTTTTTCGGCTGGGTCTCGGATCGGATCGGCCGCGAGCGCGCTATGACGATTGCCTTCACCCTCGAAGGCTGCGCCATGACCCTGTGGCTGCTCAATGCCCACGATCCGCTGATGTTCGTGCTCCTGTCGGGCGTGGTGTTCTTCGGCTGGGGCGAGATCTTCTCGCTGTTTCCTTCGACCCTGACGGATACCTTCGGCAAGAAGCACGCTACGGCCAACTACGGCTTCCTCTACATGGCGCAGGGCGTCGGCTCGGTGCTCGGCGGGCCGCTCGCGGCGCTCCTGCACGAGGCCACCCAGTCTTGGCACGTCGTGTTCGGCGTCGTCATTGTCATGGACTTCATCACGGCCCTGCTTGCCTGCTTCGTGCTCAAGCCGATGCGCGATGCGCACCGTCGGGCTGTCCTGGCCGAAGCCAATCTTCCCACGGTCGGGGTCACCAGCCTCCAGGGCAGTCCCGTCTGATCACAGACCGGGCGGGGTGAACCGGACCGCCCCGCCCGGTCAACCACCTACCGCGCAACGCGCGCTCCAAAGTCCGATCGAGATCCGTCCCATGCTTCAGACTGTCCAATCCACCCGCGGCATGGCCGTCGCCCCACACTCGCTTGCGGCGCAGGCCGCTGTCTCAGTGCTGCGTGAGGGCGGCAATGCCATCGAAGCGATGATTGCGGCAGCATCGACCATCGCGGTAGTCTACCCACACATGAACGGCATCGGCGGCGACGGATTCTGGACGATCTGCTCTCCGGATGCGCCGGTCGTTGCGATCGAAGCGTGCGGGCCGGCTGCCGCGCAAGCATCGCGTGACTATTACGGAATCCGCGGCTGCACGAGCATCCCGATGCGCGGCCCCGACTCTGCCAATACCGTCGCCGGAACCATCGGCGGCTGGAAGGAGGCGCTCGCGATCAGCGAGGGCTGGGGCGGCAAGATCCCGCTCGCTCGTCTCCTCGAAGATGCGATCTTCTATGCCGAGGACGGCATTGCGGTCACGGCCTCGCAGCGGGCCAGCACCGTGAACAAGCTCGCCGAGCTGGAGAGCCTGCCCGGTTTCGCCGAGATGTTCCTGGCGAACGGCAAGCCTCCTGCGGTCGGCAGCCGGTTTCGTCTCCCCGCATTGGCGCGCACGCTGCGCGCGCTCGTCGAGGATGGCCTCGACAGCTTCTATCGAGGCCCGCTGGCGCAGCGCATCGCCGCCGGGCTGAAGGCGGTCGGCAGCCCGGTCGGCCTGGACGATCTCGCCGGCTATCGAGCTCGCGTCCGTACGCCCCTCGTGCTGCAACACAGCCTGGGCGAACTCTACAACATGACGCCTCCCACCCAGGGGCTCGTCTCGCTCATCATCCTGGGCATCCTCGATCGGCTGGATTTTCGCCGGCACGGCCCCGAGAGCGCCGAATACGTCCATCTGGTCGTCGAGGCGACGAAACAGGCCTTCTCGGTGCGCGACCGCTACATCACCGATCCCGATCACATGGAGATCGATCCGCAGAGCTGCCTCGAACGGCCGTTCCTCGACGATCTCGCTGGCAAGATCCGGCTCGACGCGGCGCTGCCCTGGGGCAAGGGTAAAGGCCCGGGCGACACCATCTGGATGGGCGTGATCGACGAGGCCGGCCGCGCGGTCTCCTTCATCCAGAGCATCTATCACGAGTTTGGCAGCGGGGTGCTGCTGCCCGAGACTGGCATCAACTGGCAGAATCGCGGCTGCTCCTTCTCGCTCGACCAAGTGCACCTGAACGCACTTCGGCCCGGCAAGAAGCCCTTCCACACGCTCAATCCCGCCCTGGCGCGCCTCCACGACGGCCGCACCATGGTCTACGGCACGATGGGCGGCGACGGGCAGCCCCAGACCCAGGCCGCGATCTTCACCCGCTATGCGGTGTTCGGTCAGGGAATCCAGCAGGCCATCACCGCGCCGCGCTGGCTGCTCGGCCGGACCTGGGGCCAGGAATCCGATACGCTGAAGCTCGAAAGCCGCTTCTCGCCGGAAACCCTTGAGGCACTTCGCGCGCTCGGCCACGAGGTCGAACTCCTGGGCGCGTTCGACGAACTGGTCGGACATGCGGGCGGCTTGGTCCGTCATGCCTCGGGCGTGATCGAAGGCGGCTTCGATCCGCGCAGCGACGGTGGCGTGGCGGCTTATTGATCGGAACTTCGGCCCATCTCATGGCAACCACTCCGGGCTGATCCTCGGGCCCGGAGTGGATCGGCTGGCTGCTTCGCCGGCGCGTGAGGCGCGTCGGCGCCTCCAGATTCACGCTTGGTCTTGAAGTGCCGGTGCCTCGGCGGACTCGTCGTCCGGCATTTCGGACTTTCCGTGCACGGCGGCAATCGCGTCGGCGATTGTCGACCGGTAGCGAACACGGGGCGGACGAATGCCGTGGATCAGGAGCACGCGCCTGACCGGCCGCCGTGCGCCGACGATGTAGACAGCGGCATCGTGCCGGTTCGCCTTGCGTACGAACCCATCGATCGTTGCGGCAGCGGTGCTGTCGAGGATCGGAACGGCCGAGAAGTCGATCACATAGGCCTTTGGATGCTCGGCGATCCGGTCGAGGGCAGCGCCGACCGTCGCCGCGGCACCGAAGAAGAAGGCACCCGTGATCCGGTAGACGATGACATCCGGATCGGTCGCCAGAGACACGTCGTAGGGCTTGCGGCCATTGCCGTTGACGAAATCGGGCTGGTCCTCTTCGTGCAGGGGGGCAGGGCGCTCGATCTCCACGGCTTCCGCCATGCGCTGCAGGAACAGAAGCGCGCCGATACCGAAGCCGACGAGAATTCCCTCCGTGAGATCGCGGAAGACCACCAGCAGAAACGTCGCCAGGAGCACAATGGCATCACCGCGAGACGCACGCAGCAACGTGGCGAATTCGTGCTTCTCGGCCATGTTCCACGCGACGACGGCGAGCACCGCGGCAAGAGCCGCTAGCGGGATGTATGATGCCAGCGGAGCGGCAATCATCATGAACGCCAGCAGGAAGAGGGCATGAAGCATGCCCGAGACCGGCCCGCGCGCTCCGGCGCGCACGTTCGTGGCCGTGCGGGCGATCGTGCCGGTGACGCAGAACCCGCCGAACAGTGCGGACCCGATATTCGCGACACCCTGGCCGACCAGCTCGCAATTCGAGCGGTGCCGCCGACCGCTCATGCTGTCGGCAACGACCGCCGATAGCAGGCTTTCGATTCCGCCGAGGAGCGCAAAGGAGAGGGCCGCCGGGAGGAGTTCCAGGATGCGGTCCGGCGAAAGATCCGGCAGGCGGGGCGCAGGCAGGGATTGCGGGATTCCGCCGAAGCGGGTGCCGATGGTTTCGACCGGCAGGCCGAACATCCACGCCATGACGGCTGCTGCCGTGACGGCGATGATGAAGGCCGGCCAGTGAGGGCGATAGCGGCGCACCGCCAGGATGATCCCGATCGTGACGGCCGCGACGGCGACCGCCGCAAGATTCACGGTAGGCAGCGCATCGGCCAGCGCCATGAGCTTCGGAACGAGCGGTCCGGGCTCGCTTCCCTCCAGCGTCAGGCCGAACAGTTCTTTGAGCTGGCTCGCGAAGATGATGACTGCGATCCCGGCGGTGAAGCCGACCGTCACCGGATAGGGGATGTATTTGATGAAAGTCCCCAGGCGCAGGAGACCGACGATGAGCAGAATTACGCCCGAGAGCATCGTCGCAAGGATGAGCCCATCCACGCCGTGCTGCTGCACCGTGGCGGCGACCAGCACGATGAAGGCGCCTGCCGGCCCGCCGATCTGAAAGCGGCTGCCCCCCAGGGCGGACACGAGGAACCCACCCACGATCGCGGTGTAGAGCCCGCGGTCGGGCGTGACTCCGGACGCGATGGCGATGGCCATCGAGAGCGGCAGCGCGACGATCGCGACCGTCAGCCCGGCGATCGCATCGGCGCGGAGAGAGGCCAACCCGTACCCTTCCTTGAGGATGGTGACGAGCTTCGGGGTGAACAGTTCTGCGAAGGTCGGCTCAGCGGGCCGGGCGGTCATGGTCGTTCTTTCTGTCGTGCCGCATGAGGGGGTGGGATCGTCGGCCCGAGGTCGGCGGTCACCGTCGCAACAAGTCTCGTCCGTCTATCTGGAGCTGCCGTTCGGTGGCTTGGATTGCTTGTAGCGCACGCCCCTCCCGCCGCCCGAGCTCGCGGCATTGTCGCCGATGAGCTCAATTCCGGCGCGATCGAACGCCTCGATGACCTTCATGAGCGTGTCGACGACACCCCGGACATTTCCTTCGCTCGCTTCCATCCTCTGGATGGTCGGCAAGGATACGCCAGAGAGCTCAGCGAGCGCTCTTTGATCGATTCCGAGGAGCGCACGGGCGGCGCGCATCTGGGCAGCGGTAATCAAATGGTCGGCTCCATCTCAGGACATGATCTATGACACACAGGCGGCCAAAAGTCATGTTTAAAACATAATGTGAGCTATGACGGGATTGCGGAGCAGGTCTGCGTCAGACCTTCTGGCATGCGAGTCCGGAATTCCACAGGATTGGTTTGAGAGAGCCGCTGGAACGACGGCGGTTGGAGCTTCCGGTTTGTCTGCACCTCTGGTCTCGCAATTCAGTTTCGAGCAGAAGCCCGTCCGGGCTGTCTGTCTCGACCGTCGCTGGTGGCTTTTCGCCAGCGACGTGGCGTGTTGTCTTCAGTACCCCGTCGATAGCGCCGGGAGAGTGCGCACCGAGGCGTTCTTCCTCAACATTCCGGAGGAAGGACGCTGTCAGGCGCCTCTACTGGGTCCACCGGGCACCGATCTGGTCCCGCTCGTCGCCTGCTCGGCCGTGGTCGAGAAGCTTCGGGCGCATCCGACCGAAGCAGGGCAGGCCTTTCTGGATTGGCTCACCGGTATCGCGCGGTTCGGCGCGTGCCAGCCCGCGGATTCACACCGCGATTGCGGGGCCGAGACGAAGCAATCCGCCGAGGTGTAAGCTGGGTTGCGCGGGAGTGGTGGCTTACCGCGATGGCGCGATCCAGTTGTTGGCGCGCGTGACTCCTGAATTGCTTCACCTACGGTTTGCAATGACGGTGTGGGCGCAACGACAGCGTGGCGCCGCGATTCCATCAGGCGGTCATCCAGCCGCCATCAGCCATTCATGCGCTGGGTCATTGTGGAAGCGCCAAGTGCGTTTCGGACCGGCCATGACGTTCAAGTAATAGAGCCTGTATCCGTGCGCCGCCCCGACGGGATGATAGCCGCGGGGAACGAGGGATACGGATCGGTCCTCGATGACGAGCGTCTCGTCGAGGGACCGGTCATCCGTGTAGATCCGGTGAAGAGCGTAGCCCTGCGGCGGGTCGATCCGGTGATAGTACGTCTCCTCCAAGGCAGACTCGTCGGGCAGTGCATCGCGGTCGTGCTTGTGCGGCGGGTAGGACGACCAGTGCCCCGCCGGCGTGATAACTTCGACGACGAGCAGGCTGTGGGCCGGTGCGGTCTCGGGCAGGATGTTCGCGACATGCCGCGTATTCGTGCCCGTGCCGCGCGTTTCGCTCGTGACGTCGTCAGGGCCGATCAGGCGAGGTGCAAAGCTGCCCTCGCCGGGCGCGGAGCAGATCGCGACCTCGAGATCAGTCAGAGCCGTCACGCGCCAGTCCCGGCCGGCCGGGACATAGACTGACCAGGGCTTTCCCTCGAACGGTGTCATCCGCTCGCCGACTGCACCGAAATCCTTGTCTCCCGTCTCGATCCTCGCCTTCCCGCTGATCACGACGAGGCAGACCTCACGAGCGCCCGTGCTCTCCGCCACGGTCTCGCCTGGGCTCAGGACATGGACATCGAATCCCACATAGGTCCATCCGGCGCCCTCCGGGGTGATGTGATGGACCTGCCCCTTTTGTCCCGATGGACGAACGAGAAGTTTCGACATATCCGATCACCTCACAACAGGCCGGCATCCGCGAGATAGCGCCGCAAATTCGCGTAGCCCATTCTTGCATAAGTGAGCGGATGAGCCTTGTCGGGGTCCTGCTCGGCTTCGACGACGGCCCAGCCTCGATACCCAGGAAGTTCTTGCAGCACGGCCGGATAGTCCACGCAGCCATCGCCGGGCACCGTGAAAACGCCCGCGATCACGGCATCGAGGAACGAGAGATCCTCGCGACGGGCTCGCTCCATCACGCTCGGGCGCACGTCCTTCGCGTGAAAATGGCTGATCCGGTCGCGGTAGCGCCGTGCCAGTGCCACGGGATCGCCGCCCGCGAAGGTTGCATGGCCGGTATCGAGGAGGAGATGCACCGATGGTCCTGTCGTGCTCATGAGCGCATCGATGTCGGCTTCGCTCTGCACGACCGTGCCCATATGGTGATGGTAGACGAGCCGCACACCTTCCGCGAGGCTTGCATCGGCAACCTCCGTCATGCGCTCGCCGAACCGGCGCCACTCGTCCGGCTTCAAGACGGTCCGCTTGGACAGAGGCGTTGAGCGATTGCCGTGAATGGCGTTCGAGGTCTCGGCGAAGACGAGCACGAAACAGCCCAAAGATTTCAGGAGATCGAGATGCGGGCGCATCGCCGCGAGTTCGTCCTGGGCCGACCGGCTAAGGAGCTCGGCGGAATACCAGCCCGAAACGAGATCGAGGTCGAAACGAGCCAGCACGGCCCGCAGCGCATCGGGCTCTCGCGGAAACTTGTGCCCTAGCTCCATGCCCTCGAAGCCGGCCTCCCGGGCCTCTGCGAGACAGGTCTCGAGCGGTGTCGCTCCGCCGAGCTCGCGCAGATCGTCATTCGACCACCCGATCGGGTTGGCTCCGATCCTCACGGTCATGTACTCAATCTCCTAGCCGCTGCTGCTGCAATGCAGTCTCGTAATGTGCACGAGCGTCGCGCACGGCCTCGCGCGTGGAGACCTCCGGCACGGCGACATCCCACCAATGGCCGCCTGCCTCCGTTGCTATCAGCGGATCGGTCTCGATCACGATTACGCTGGTACGATCGGCGCTGCGAGCACGCGCCAGCGCTTCCTCGAGTTCGGCCACGCTCCTTGCCTTCTCGGCCTGGGCCCCGAGACTCGAAGCATGCGCCACGAAATCAATGTCGGGCAGGGCCGCATGGTCCGTGTGCTCGAAGAGATTGTTGAAGCTCTCGCCACCTGTGGCGCGTTGCAGGCGGTTGATGCAGCCGAAGCCGCGATTGTCGAGCACGACGATCGTCAGTCTGGTCCCGAGCAGGATGGAGGTGGCGATCTCCGAGTTCATCATGAGATACGAGCCATCTCCGACCATGACGATCACCTCGCGGTCCGGGCAAGCCATTTTCACCCCGATGCCGCCGGCGATCTCGTATCCCATGCACGAATAGCCGTACTCGAGATGGTAGCCGCCCGGCATCGAGGCTTGCCAGAGCTTGTGCAATTCGCCGGGCAGCCCGCCGGCGGCAGAGACTACGATATCGCTCGGCGATGCGAATCGCTGCACGGCACCGATCACTTGGGCATCGGAGGGCAGGGCAGCGTTGGTGCTCGCGGTCGCCTTGTCGACCGCCTCCGTCCAGCGGCTCTTCTCATCCCTGGCTTGTTGTCGCAACGTCTCCGGTGCACGCCAGGAGCTCAGCTTCTGCGACAGCTCCTCGAGCCCGGCGCGCGCATCGGCCACGAGCGGCAGGGCGCGGTGCTTGCCGGCATCGAAGGGCTGCGTGTTGAGACCGATGATTTGTCGCGCGGCGTTGCGGAACAGCGCCCAGGATCCCGTCGTGAAGTCCTGCAGGCGCGTGCCAATGGCGAGCACGACGTCCGCCTCCGTCGCGATGACATTCGCGGCGCTCGTTCCCGTGACGCCGATGCTGCCGAGATTGAGCGGGTGGTCGTGAGGAAGGGCACTCTTTCCGGCCTGTGTCTCGGCGACGGGAATGCCGTGCCGCTCCGCAAATGCGCACAGGGCATCCGTTGCTCCGGAATAGTGCACGCCGCCGCCGGCAATGATGAGCGGCGTCCTGGCTTGCGTCAGCCGCTCCGCTGCGGCATGCAGTTCGGCATCGTCGGGGCGAATGCGGCGGCAGCGCCAGACCCGCTTCTCGAAGAAGCTCTCTGGATAATCGAAGGCCTCGGCCTGCACGTCCTGACACAGGCCGAGCGTGACGGGGCCACATTCCGCGGGATCGGTCAGAACCTGCAGCGCGCGCGGCAGGGCGTTCAGGATCTGCTCGGGCCGGGTGATCCGGTCGAAGTAACGCGACACGGGGCGGAAGCAGTCATTGGCCGAAACCGTCCCGTCGCCGAAATCCTCGACCTGCTGCAGTACGGGATCGGGACGCCGGTTGGCGAAAACATCGCCGGGCAGAAGCAGCACCGGCAGGCGATTGACGTGAGCCACAGCTGCGGCCGTGACCATGTTGGTCGCGCCGGGCCCGATCGAAGTCGTGCAGGCCATCATGCGGCGTCGGCGGGACGCCTTCGCGAAGGCGATGGCCGCATGGGCCATGGCCTGCTCGTTGTGGGCCCGGAACGTGGGCAGCGAATCGCGTGCTGCCGACAGTGCCTCACCCAGGGCCGCAACATTGCCATGCCCGAAAATCGCCCAGACACCGGCGAGGAGAGGTACTTCGGCGCGGTCCAGTTCTGTGTGCTGTGCCGCGAGGAAGCGCACGAGCGCCTGCGCCATGGTGAGACGGCTTCTCTGCACGATCGTCCTCCCGTCGTTCTCACAATCGACTTTCGTCAGGCCGCCGGCCTCAGAGCCATGGCACGATCCCATGCCTCGACGAAGCGGCGGAATCTCCCGGCCATCTCGGCCACGATATCGTCGTCGGTCATTCGCCCGGCGAGCCATGATTCTGCGACATCGCCGAAGATCGTGCGACCGATCGCGAATCCCCGGACGATCGGGGATTCCGCGGCCGATTCGAAGGCCTGGGCGAGCTCCTCTTCCGGCGCCTCGAGACCCAGCATGACCACGCCACGGCAATGGGGATCGCGGGCAGCGATCACCTCCTCGATCGCCCGCCACGCGGCGGCATCGTTCTGCGGCTCGAGCTTCCACCAGTCGGGCCTGATTCCGAGATCGTAGAGATGCGCCAGGACGTCGGCGACGGTTCGCTCCCTCAGCTCTCCGTGCTTCCCCGCGATGATCTCGATCAACAGCTCGCGACCCGTCGTGCGGCAGGCCTCATGCAGCGCGAGTAGCGCTGCATCCTGCCGCTCCCGGAGATCGGCGGGATCGTCCGGATGGTAGAAGCAGAGACATTTTACGGTCTGCGCCAGCGGCCACTCCACGAGATGCGATCCGAGATCATGCGCGACGAAGGCGAGGGGACGCGAGCCCGGGACCTCGATGGGGCGGCCGATCCAGAAGTTTTCGCCAGCCGCGTCGAAGAGGGCCTCACGCCCATACTCGCCGTCGAGCAGAAGGCCGAAACCGTCTCGGCCCTGCGCGACTTCGGCGGCAGCGCGTACCGCGAGGCGCTTCAATGTGCCAATCCGCTCGCGCGGCGCTCCGACGCGATCAGCCAATGCTTCGAGCTGGATGCGGTGATCGATGGCGAGGGCCCGCAACGAGAGCGGAGTTTCTTGCCGTGTCGTGACCCAATGCAAGTGGGAAAGCGTTTCGTCGTGCCGCAGGGCGGGCGTGGCGCTGCCATAATGCAGGAAGTGCTGCAACTCCGTCCAGGTCGGATATTCCGGTGAACAGAGGAGCCGTGAGACCGCGAAAGCCCCGCAGGCATTGGCATAGGTGCAGGCCTGCTCCAGCGGCTCGCCGCGCAGCCATCCGCGCAGGAAGCCGGCCATGAAGGCATCGCCGGCCCCGAGCACGTTATAGACTTCGACCGGGAAGCCAGGTCCGCTAATCCCGTCCACCAGCCGTTCGGGAATCGTGCCGGGGAAGACAACGCAGCCCATCGGGCCACGCTTGCAGACGATCGTCGCCGCGCTCAGCCGACGAATTGTGCGCAGGGATTCGAGGGTGTCCTGCGAGCCGCCCGCGATGTGCAACTCCTCCTCGGTCCCAACTATGAGGTCGAGATCCGGGAGAAGGGTTTGCAATCGAGCGCTGACTTCCTCGGAGCGGATATAGCGGTCCTCTCCCGCACCATGGCCGGCGAGCCCCCAGAGGTTCGGTCGGTAGTCGACATCGAGCACGACCTTGCGCCCGAGTGCGCGCGCGATGCACATTGCCTTGCGGCTCATAGCATCGACACTCGGTGTCGAGAAATGCGTTCCCGTGACGACAATCGCGCGAGCGCGTGCGATGAACGCCTCATCGATATCGGCTTCGGTGAGGCCCATATCGGCGCAGTTCTCGCGATAGAAGATGAGCGGGAAGCTCGTGTCGCTGCGCACGCCGAGGATCACGAGCGCCGTCAGGCGCGCAGGATCGACCTTGACGCCGTTGGTACATACGCCCTCGCGTTCAAGCTGCTCGACGATGAATCGACCCATATGCTCGTCGCCGACACCGGTGATGACGGCGCTCCGTAGGCCGAGCCGGGCCGCACCGATCGCGATGTTCGTCGGACAGCCGCCGACGGATTTCGCGAAAGTCGCCATGTCCTCGAGACGCCCGCCGATCTGCTGTCCGTAGAGATCGACGGACGAGCGCCCGATGGATATGACATCGAGGTCGGGTGTGTTCATGTCGAGCAGTTCCCGATGGCCTCACGCCGCAGCGTCGCCCGGACGTGGAGGATGCGGGGCCGAGTCGTAGCAGCCGACCACAGACTGATCGAAATCGATGATGGCTCCAGTCATCAGGCCGGACTCGCTGCTGCACAGGAAGGCGCAGGCCCGCGCAACCTCTGTGGGGTCGAGCAGCCGCCCGAAGGGCTGCTCGGCTGCTGCGCGTTCGAGCCAGCCGTCCTCCGCGCCATGATAGAAGCGCATGATGCGGTCCTCCCCTGGAGACGCCATCCAGCCGATGTTCAACCCGTTCACCCGGATACGCCACGGCAGCAGGCTATAGGCGGCGTTCTTCGTGAGGGTTGCGAGCGCACCTTTCGAGCCGCAATAGGCCGAGATGAACGGCTGGCCGCCATGGGCCGACATCGATAGGATGTTGACCATCGCACCCTCTATGCGCTCCCGTCGCATGATCTTCGCGGCCTCCTGCATGAGGAAGAAGGGTGCGCGGACATTCACAGCAAACATGCGGTCGAAGAGTTCGGGCGTCGTGTCGAAGATGGTCCCGCGATCCGTCATTCCGGCAGCGTTCACAAGAGCGTCGACGCGCCCGAAGACACGGTCGGCCACGGCGACGACGGCGCGGGTGTCCTCGATATGGGCAAGATCCGCGCGAACGAATTCGGTGCGGCAGCCGCGTGTCGAGAGGTCATTGGCAACGGCGCGCCCGCGCTCGTCGTTACGCCCGCAGATGACGAGACCCTTTACGCCGCGGGCAGCGAACAGGTGTGCCACGGCCTCGCCGAGCCCCTGCGTTCCACCCGTGACAACGGCAATCTTCCCGTCGAGCGACAAGGCGCGGTTAGGATCGGTCACCTTTGCTCTCCCGGCCCACCGCCGGATAACCGGCAGTCTGCTCTCGGCCAATCAGAATGAAATGACAGTTCCATTTCAGGGTCAAGTTGGACCAAAAATTCTTGTAAGGCCTGACCCGATCCTCTAGCCATGATCGGGTTCACCTCGGAGGGGCGGATGAGTGCGGGAGTGTTGCGGATCGGCCTGCTCGGGGCGGGTCGCATCGGCCGCATCCACGGCGGCAATGTATCGGCTCATCCGCGTGCGCGTCTTGTCGCCATTGCGGATGCGAGCGAGGAGGCGGCCCGAAGCCTCGCGCAGGTCACGGGAGCAGGTGTTCGTGACCTGGACGCGATCATTGAGGCGACCGATATCGACGCCGTCCTGATCGGGACGCCGACGGATACCCATGCCGACCTGATCGAGCGAGCCGCCTGCGCCGGCAAGGCGATCTTCTGCGAGAAGCCGGTGAGCCTCGATGCGGCCCGCACCCGCGCCTGTCTCGACGTCGTGCGCGAGGCCGGGGCACGACTCATGGTCGGGTTCAACCGGCGTTTCGATCCGAGCTTTGCGGCCTTGAAGCAGCGCATCGATGGCGGTGAGATCGGGCGCGTCGAGCTCGTCACCATCCTGTCGCGGGATCCGTCACCGCCGCCGCTCGACTATGTAGCGCGTTCCGGCGGCCTGTTCCGGGACATGATGATTCATGATTTCGACATGGCTCGGTTCCTCCTGGGGGAAGAGCCCGTCGAGGTCCACGCGGTCGGCGCCTGCCTCGTCGATCCCGGAATCGGGCAGGCCGGCGATGTCGATACGGCCGCCGTGCTCCTCAAGACAGCGTCCGGAAAGATTGCCCAGATTTCGAATTCGCGCCGCGCCACCTACGGCTACGACCAACGCGTGGAGGTCCATGGCAGCGCCGGCCTGCTCGCCGCCGGCAATCAGCACGCCACGACCGTGACTTTCGCTGGCGAACACGGCTACGCGAGCGATCCCGCCTTGCCATTCTTTCTGGAGCGCTATGCACAGGCTTACCGAAACGAACTCGAGACCTTTGTCACGGGCGTTCTCGACAGGAAGCCTCTCGCTCCGTCGGGCGAGGACGGATTGCGAGCGCAGGCTCTCGCAGACGCCGCAACGCGCTCGGCGCAGTCCGGCGAGGCCGTGCGCATTGGTGCTTGATGGCGCTATGCTTGCAGACGTGGCGCCGCCACCCTCACCCGCCCCTTCGGGGCGACCTCTCCCGTCAAGGGAGAGGTGATGCGCGCGCCACCGCTGCTTCGCCTATCCCCCGGAGGGAGAGGCCGCGCGCGAAGCGCGGGGGTGAGGGGGAAACACGATGTTCGCCGAATTATCGAAAGACTATCATATCGATTGATCGTGCATGTCGCATCACTTGTCGATGCACAACATCTCGCGATGCACCGAGTGATGCTGTGCACGCGAAATCATCCGCTTCAGTCTCATCCTGCTCGCCGTTCACCCGTCGCGACTGCCAGTGTCGTCGCGAGGCAGAACGTTCCCGCCAGTGAACGGAATCCGCTCACATCCGCTTCCACCACATCGAGGCGCACGGTGGCAGCGCTCGCGAGGGGCGAGAAGGGCGAGTCCGTGATTGCGATCACGGGCAGCCCTTTTCCGGCATGCGCATTCGCGAGTTCCACCGTTGCCGGCATGTAGGGCGTGAAGCTCACGGCGACCAGGGCATCGCCCGCACGGGCCCCTGCGATCTGCTCGCCCGCGAGCCCGCCGATCTGATCGACGAGGATGCAGCGCTGATCGAGCTTGCTCAGGGCATAGGAGAGATAGACGGCGACAGGGAACGCGCGGCGCAGGCCGAGGAGATAGATCGTGTCGGCGGCTGCGAGAATCTCTGCCGCGCGATCGAGGCTTTCGGGCGGCACCGTTTCGCGAAGTCGGGTCAGCGAGACGAGGGCAGCTTCGCTGAAGCGCGTCATTAGGAGCGCAACTCCGTGCTCGCCTTCGGTTTCACGCAGATGGGTCAGGCGCTCCCGGTATTCGGGCCAGCGTTCCCGCAAGCGATTGCGAAACACGGATTGCAGGTCTGAAAAACCGCTATAGCCGAGCGCCTTGGCGAAACGCACGAGCGTGGACGGTTGCACCTCGGCGGCTTCCGCGATGCTCGCGACGGTCCCGAAGGCGACTTCGTCGGGATGCGTTACGGCATATTCCGCAACCTGGATCAGCCGCGCCGGCAGATCGTTGCGTCGGCCGAGGACGAGGCTCTTGAACTCCTCGAAGGCGCGGGGCGGAAGATCCTGTGCCTCGTTCATCTTGTGCTCCGCGTGTGGCCGTCCTTGACACGTCTTCCGGGGAAATGGAATGAATGTTCCAGGTGCTCAAGTAAAGGCTGGAATGTTCCGTGGCAGCGGTGATCGGGAAAGAGGAGTGCCAGTGTCGGCCATGGCCCCGGGCGCAATCGAGATGCGGCTGCACGTGGCCTGCGCGGTCGCCCGCGAATCCGGCGCACTGGCACGCCGTCACTTCGAGCGCCGCCCGGAAGCCCTGCAGATCGGGTTCAAGGGACACCAGGACTATCTCTCCGCGATCGACAGCGAAGTCGAGCAACTGATCCGGGACCGGTTTGCAGAGCTCTTTCCCGCGGATTCGTTCTACGGAGAGGAGGGCGGCGGCAGTTTCTCCGGACCCGTGTGGGTCGTCGATCCGATCGACGGAACGGCGAATTTCGTCCGGGGCATCCCGCAGTTCTGCGTCTCGATCGCCTTCGTGGCAGAGGGCCGCGTCGAAGTCGGCGTGATCTACGACTCGATGATGGACGAGCTGTTCGCGGCGAGCAAAGGCTGCGGCGCCACCCTGGACGGAAGGCCGATGCGGGTCAGCGGCATCGGCGACATCCGCTCATCGAGCATCGAGGCCGGCTGGTCGACGCGGCTTCCGCTCGATCGCTACGTCGCACTTCTCGCAAAGCTGACGGAGAGCGGGGCCGGCGTGCGGCGTGGCGGGTCCGGCGCCCTCGGCCTCGCCTATGTCGCGGCCGGCCGGATCGACGGCTATTGCGAGCTGCACATGAATTCGTGGGATGCGCTCGCCGGTATCATCCTGATCCAGGAGGCCGGGGGCTGGACGAACGATTTTCTGGCCGATTCCGGCCTGACGGAAGGATCGGAGATCCTCGGCTGCACGCTGGAGCTCAGGGATGTACTCGTGTCGCTGACCGGAATCGAGTAGCGCACCCGCCCTCTCGCGGCACGCGATCCACCGATCGGCGCCAATTCGGCGTTGACCCAGGCCAACGGTTTGAGAGGATGGCCGGTACAACAAAAACGGGAGGAACGCATGAAAAAGTCCATGAAACAATCCGGCCTGCAGGTCGCGGGAATTGTGAGCCTCGCCCTCGCGACACTCGGCGCTCCGTCGCCGGCCACGGCCGAGGATTCTCTCGTCCTTTACTGCGCCGTGAACGAGCCCTGGTGCCGTGCCGCCTCGAGCGCCTTCGAGCGCGAGACCGGGATCAAGGTCGCGATGACCCGCAAGAGCTCGGGCGAGATCTACGCGCAGGTAAAGGCGGAATCGGCGAATCCGCGCGGTGATATCTGGTGGGGCGGCACGGGCGATCCGCACGTCACCGCTGCCCAGGAGGGCCTGACGGTCGAATACAAGTCTCCGATGCTCGGCGAGCTGCAGGATTGGGCCGTCCGGCAATGGGAGCAGGCGAAGGGACGTACCGTCGGCATCTACTCCGGTGCGCTCGGCTTCGGCTACAACGCCAAAATCCTGAAATCCCGCAACTTGCCGGAGCCGAAATGCTGGGCGGACCTCCTCGATCCGAAATTCCGGGACGAGGTGCAAGTCGCAGACCCGAATTCGTCCGGGACAGCCTACACGCTTCTCGCGACGATCGTGCAGATCATGGGTGAGGACAAGGGGTTCGAATACCTCAAGAGCCTCCACAAGAACGTGAACCAATACACGAAATCGGGCGCGGCTCCGGCGAAAGCCGTCAGTCTCGGCGAGACGGCGATCGGCATCGTGTTCATGCACGACATGATCACCATGGCGATCGAGAACCCCGACGTGAAGACGGTCGCGCCTTGCGAGGGTACCGGCTACGAGATCGGGTCGATGTCGATCATCAAGGGAGCCAGGAATCCCGAGAGCGCCAAGAAGTTCTACGATTGGGCGCTGACTCCGGCCGCCCAGGTGCTCGGTGCGGAGACCAAGCAGTTCCAAGTGCCGTCGAACAAGAACACGCCGATACCGCCGGAGGCCCCGAAGCTCTCCGAGATCAAGCTGATCAACTACGACTTCGAGAAATACGGTTCGGTGGACGAGCGCCGTCGTCTGCTCGCCAAATGGGATCGCGAGGTGAAGAGCCTGCCGAAATAGCCTCTTCACCGGGTTCGGGTTGATGAGGAAGAGTGCCGGGGCCTGGCTCGTTGCGGGCTGGGCCGGATTCGCGCTGCTGCCCTGGTACGAGACAGGCTCATGGCCCTGGCCGGCGGGCGTTGGCCATGCGGAAAGCGCGCTGGCCCTTCTCGCAACCGGCCAGGCAATGTGGCTCCTGCCGATCGGTCTGGCCCTTGTTGTGGCGAGCTCGGCTCTCCTCCCGACGGCCCGCCGCGAGAATGCGGCCCGGTGGCTCGTCATCAGCGGCGGCGCCGGATTGGGCCTGCTGATCCTCCAGGCCTTCGCGATCGGCCTGAACGGTTGGGCGTTTCCCAACCTCGATGCGCTTTTCGGAGCGCCGGGGCCTTCGCAGGCCGGAATCGGCCTCGGCGCGGCCCTCACCGCGCTCGCTCTCCTGATGATGCTGTCCTACGGGCTCGCCGGGCTCGGATGGTGTCGCGGCGACGCCTTCGTGGTCGGCGCGATCGCACTCGTGGTCTCGCTGATCACGCTGTTCGTGTTCTATCCCGTGCTCCGCATCCTGACGAGCGCCGTCGAGGATGATGCGGGGCACACATCTCTTTCGGTTTTTGTCGGGAAGCTGTTCGACCCGTCTATCTGGGGACTGGACTGCCTGACCTCGAACCTCAACTGCGGCGTCGCCTGGAACACGCTTTTCCTGGCCTTGCTCGTGGCTGGCGGGACGACGCTTCTCGGCCTGGCCTTCGCACTGATTGCGACCCGGACGGCTTTTCGCTTCAAGGGCGTGCTCCGCGTACTGACGGTGCTCCCGATCATCACGCCGCCTTTCGTGATCGGCCTGGCTCTGATCCTGCTGTTCGGGCGCTCCGGCGCGGTATCGGCCTTTCTCTTCGAGACGTTCGGCATTCCGCGCAGCCGCTGGATCTACGGCCTCCCCGGCATTCTGATCGCGCAACTTCTCGCATTCACGCCAATCGCCTTTCTCGTGCTGATCGGCGTCGTGCAGGGCATCAGCCCGTCGCTCGAAGAAGCTTCGCAGACCCTTCGGGCGAAGAGCTGGACGACCTTTCGCACGGTGACGCTGCCGCTCATGCGACCGGGCCTCGCCAATGCGTTTCTGCTCGGGTTCATCGAAAGCATGGCCGATTTCGGAAACCCGCTCGTGCTCGGCGGAAACTACGAGGTGCTGTCGACGAAGATCTTTTTCGCAGTTGTCGGAGCGGCGCACGACCAGGGACGAGCAGCCGTCCTCTCTCTCATCCTCCTCGCCTTCACGCTCGGAGCGTTCTGGCTGCAATATGCCTGGCTCGGCAAGCGCGTCTACACGACGGTCACCGGCAAGGGCGATGCCGGAGTGACACCCCCGCTTCCCAGGCCGGTCGCCTGGCTCTGCTTCGCGACGGCCATTCCCTGGGCGATCTTCACGTTCGCGATCTACATCATCATCGTGTTCGCGAGCTTCGTGAAAACCATGGGCTACGACTACACGCTGACGCTCGAGCATTTCACAACCGGGTTCCGCATCGAGCAGACGCCGCGCGGGCTCTTCTTCTCCGGAAGCGCCTGGAACTCCCTGTTCACCACCATGGAGGTTGCGCTCCTGGCGGCGCCTCTCACGGCACTCGTCGGGCTTCTCACAGCTTATCTGCTGACGCGCCAGAATTTCATGGGCCGGCGCGCCTTCGAGTTCGGCACGATGCTGAGCTTCGCGATTCCCGGAACCGTCGTCGGCATCAGCTACATTCTCGCTTTCAACGTGCCGCCCGTCGAGATCACCGGAACGGGTCTCATCCTCATCATCTCCTTCGTGTTCCGGAACATGCCGGTCGCCGTGCGCTCCGGCATCGCCACTATGAGCCAGATCGACAAGAGTCTCGACGAGGCCTCTCTGACCTTGGGCGCGCGCTCCTTCGCGACGGTCCGCCGGGTCATCATGCCATTGCTGCGGCCGGCCATCGTCGCGGCGCTCGTCTACAGCTTCGTGCGCGCCATCACGGGGGTGAGCGCCGTGATCTTCCTGGTCTCTGCGGAGTACAACATGGCGACGACCTATATCGTCGGGCGCGTGGAGGCCGGCGAGTTCGGCCTCGCCATCGCCTATTCGACGGTTCTGATCGCCGTGATGCTGGTCACGATTCTCATTTTTCAGGGGCTCGTCGGCGAGCGCCGGCTCGGGCGTCGCGCCGAAACGAGGACGATACCGACGCCGGCTCCCGCCGTTGCGACGCGCTGAGGATGCGAACGAAGATGAACAAGCGCGGTCCGGCCTCCGTCGAATTCCGATCCGTCACGAAGCGCTATGGCGCCGTGACGGCCGTCGACGACGTATCCTTCACGATCGAGCCGGGCACGCTCGTCACCCTGCTCGGGCCGTCAGGTTGCGGAAAGACCACGACCCTGCGTCTGATCGCGGGGCTCGAGATGGCGACGTCCGGAACGATCGCGATCGGTGGCCATGACGTCACGAACCTGTCCGCCTCCGAGCGGGACGTGAGCATGGTATTTCAATCCTATGCGCTCTTCCCGCATATGAGCGTGATCGAGAACGTCGCGTACGGCCCGACCGTGCAGGGCTTGCCCAAACGCCAGGCCCGCGAACTTGCGCTCGAGAAGCTCGAACTCGTCGGGTTGCAGGGGCTCGAGAACCGCTCGCCCTCCGAACTCTCGGGAGGTCAGCAGCAGCGCGTGGCCGTGGCGCGAGCCCTCGTGCTGGAACCGCAGGTGCTTCTCTTCGACGAGCCGCTGTCCAACCTCGACGCCAAGCTCCGGCGCCGCGTGCGCGACGATATCCGGGAACTGCAGCAGAACCTCAATCTGACGGTCGCTTATGTCACGCATGATCAGGAGGAGGCGCTTGCGGTCTCCGACCGGATCATCGTCATGTCGAATGCACGGATCGCACAGACCGGCACGCCGCGCGAGCTCTACGAAGAGCCCGCGAGCCTGTTCGTGGCGGACTTCATCGGCGATGCGAATCTCGTCGATGCCGAGCTCCTGGAGGAGCGGGGTGATCGCGCCCTCGCGCGCTTCGGCCAGCTCGAACTGGAGCTCCCACGCCGCGGTGCGGTGTCCGGCTCGATCAAGCTCGCCGTCCGCCCCGATGCGGTCATGATCCACCGCACCCGTCCTGCGCGCGCAGCCATCGAAGCGCGCATCGCAAAGGCTGCGTATCTCGGCAAGCACATCGAATACACGGTTGCGAGCCGGATGGGCGATTTGTTCGTGATCGACCGGGCCGAGCGGCAGCCGGTGAGCCCCGGTACGGAAGTCTGGCTGAGCTTCGCAGAGCGGGACGTCACGATCATTCCGGCCTGAGCGACGCGCGAGGTCAGTTGCAGGGAGCGGCCGGATCGGGAGTGCCTTGCTTCCGCCAAGGATTGCGCGCCTGATGGAGGAATGAGGCGTATGCAAGATCATTCCATGCCCGTGTCAGGCCGGCGGGAGGTGCTCCTCGGCAGCCTTGCCATCGCCTCGACCCTGATCCTCCCGGCGACCGTTCGCGCGCAAAGCCGGACGCTCGTCGTCACGCCCGCCCAGACGCCCGGGCCCTTCTATCCGGACCAGTTCCCGTCCGACGTCGACAACGACCTCGTCCTGCTGCGGGGCGCCGAGGCCCGCGCCGAAGGAACGATCACCCACGTCATGGGGCATGTCCTCGATTTACGAGGGCAACCGGTTCCCGGCGCGCAGGTCGAGATCTGGCAGTGCGATGCACATGGACGGTATCTCCACCGCGCAGACCGCGGTACGCGCCCGCGCGATACCGCCTTCCAGGGATACGGGCGGACGACGACCGGTGGCGACGGTGCCTATCGGTTCCGTACGATCCGTCCCGTCGCCTATCCGGGACGGACGCCGCACATCCATTTCGCCGTGCGGGCGCCGGATCGGCCCGTTCTCGCCACGCAGATGTATGTAGCCGGCGAGCCGCTGAACGAGCGGGACGGGCTCTATGCGAGCCTGCGTGATCCGCGCCAGCGCGCGGCCGTCACGGTGAGGCTCACCGAGGCGAGCGGGATCGAGAACGGTGCGCTCGCAGGCACCTTCGACATTGTTCTGGCCGGGTAAGCGGGGCGCCACGAGCAGAATCGAAACATGTGCTCCTTCAAGACGTTGGTTCAGACCAACCGAGGAGCTTTGACATGGCGAAGCAGCAATCGAGGGCCCAGAAGGAAACCGTCGGTCGCGTCATGCACGAGTTCAAGCATGGCGAACTCAGGATGCGCGGCACCGGACCGAAAGTGAAGAATCCGAAGCAGGCGATGGCGATCGCCCTGCGCGAGGCCGGTGCCTCGGAGCATCAGAGCCGGAGCGAAAAGCAGAAGGCGCTGCGCAAGACGAAGGCGAAGGAACGCCGCGGCGAGACGGCCAAGGCGCGCAGCGAGGGCGGGAAGACCCGCACCGAACTCTATGCGGAGGCCCGGCGGCGCGACATTCCGGGCCGGTCGAAGATGAGCAAGGCCAAACTGGAGCAGGCGTTGCACCGGTGAGCGTGTGCTCACGGGCGTTTGGCGCCAGGATTCTGGATTGCTTCGCCTCCGGCTCGCAATGACGGGGTGAGTCCGGCGCTCACGCCTTCCCCGTCATTGCGAACGAAGTGAAGCAATCCAGACAGCGCAGCGTCTGGAGGTCAACCCTTCTCGATCACGGCGCAGGCGATGCGTGCGCCTGCCTGGCCCGCGGGCTGCGAGTGGTAGTCGTCCGGGTTGGCGTGGACGACGAGGGCCGATCCGTCCTGGTCGAACAATCCGCCTTCCTCGTCATCGAGCGTCACGCTCGGGTTGATGACGTGGGCGCGCAACTTGCCGTCTGGTCCGACGAACTGGTTGGGCATGTCGCCGACATGGGGATCGCCGTCGGAATTGTAGCCGTGCTTCTGGTCGGTGAGCGAGAAGTGGCTGCCGGCCGAATCGAAGTTGGTGTTCGGGTCGCATTTCCCAATCTGGTGGATGTGAAAACCGTGCTCTCCGGGCGGCAATCCGGAAATCTCCACGTTGATCAGAACGCCTCCGGCCGTCTCCGTCAGCGTCGCGCGGCCGATCTGCTGGCCCTTGGCATCGATGAAGGTGGCGTGGGCCTTTTCCGGTGACTGCGCGGCGGCTGGCACCGTGAGTGCGAGCAGGCCCGCCGCACAGAGCATCATTCTCCTCATGTATCTCTCCTTCTTCTGCAGGGCAGCTTCCGTCGACGTGATCGGGGCGCGGACGCCCGGTGATTCGCCGCTCGCGGGAGCCTACGCCTAATGTCGATCATTGGCGGCGGTTCCGTGGCGGACAGTCTGCGGCAGGACGTGCTCTCGCGAGACACCACTTCCGCGTGCAGCGTAGCAGATAATGCCGAAGCGGCGCGTTGGCGATATCCTTTTCGGCGCACGGGACTTCGCGCGAGCGATCACTCACCTGTATCGGGTGCGAGCGCAACGAGGAGCATTCCGGCCGGTACCGTTTGCCCGGATGCAGTGTGAACGGTGGCAATTTCGCCGTCACGCGGCGCAGTCACGGGGAGGAACAGCTTCATCGATTCGAGCACGATCAGCACTTCGCCGGCTCTGATCGGTTGGCCGGGACGAACCTTCACTTCGGCGACGATGCCCGGCATCGGTGCGAGGATTGCGTCGGATCCGCCCGCGGCCGTTTCGCTCCGAGACCGGGTGTGATTTCGGATGGCGGCGCTGTATTCCACCGCGCCGATGCGGACCCAGACCTGGTTTCCATCGACCACCGCGATCCCTTGCTCGGCCCCACCCTCCCATGCGAAGCGAAGCAGGTTCTCCTCGCGCCGGATCCTGATGGGGCCCGCCTCGTCCGCGACGGGGGTGAGTGCGTCACCTGAAATCGTAATCTGCGCAGCTCGTTGCTCGCCCTCGATCTCTACCGGCACTTCCCGGACCGCCGGACGGCCGGCACTCCCGAGGAGACGGAAGCCGTGAAGGCTCGACCACGGCGTTGGCGTTGTGGATGTCCGCTGCTCCAATTCCGTCCAGCACCAGAGTGCCGCTGCGATGTCCTCAGCCCGTTTCGGTGGGAGGGAGGGACGGGTCCATCCGCCTGGGAAGCAATCCGCCAGGCTTCTGGTGCGCGATCGGCCCGAAGCGAAAGGCTCGTCGTCCACGATACTCTCGAGGAAGGCCCGGTTGGTCGCAATTCCGAGCACGACCATCTCGTCGAGCGCCGACAGGAGCCCGTGGCGCGCCTCGTCCCTTGTCCGGCCATGCGCGATCACCTTCGCGATCATGGAATCGTAATGGACCGTGACCTCCGACCTGGTCTCGACCGCCGAATCGATTCGGATGGCGCTGGGCTCCCGCCACGCAATGATCCGTCCGGTCGCCGGAAGATAGCCGGCTTCCGGTCGCTCGGCGGTGAGGCGCGCCTCGATCGCATGACCATTGATCCGCAAGTCGGCCTGCCGGAAGGGAAGCATCTCGCCAGAGGCGATCCGGATCTGCAACTCAACGAGATCGAGTCCGGTGATCATCTCGGTCACGGGATGCTCGACCTGAAGCCGGGTGTTCATTTCCAGGAAGAAATGCTCGCCTGTCGCTCCGTCGAGCAGGAATTCCATCGTGCCGAGATTGCAATAGCCGATCGCTTTCGCGAGGCGCACGGAATCCGCAAGGAGACGGGCACGGATGTCGTCGGCGAGATTGGGGGCAGGCGCTTCCTCGAGGATCTTCTGGTTGTTGCGCTGAACGGAGCAATCGCGCTCGAAGAGATGCACCACGTTTCCGTGGTGGTCCGCTGCGACCTGCACTTCCACGTGCCGTGCATCGCGGATCAAACGTTCGAGGAGGAGGCGATCGCTACCGAAGGCGGCAAGGGCCTCGCGTCGCGCGGCTTCGATGTCGCGCGCCATCGTATCGGCATCTTCGACGATGCGCATTCCTTTCCCGCCACCGCCCGCCGACGCTTTGATGAGAAGAGGAAAGCCGACCTCCTTACCTGCTGCGATGAGCGTGGAGTCGCGACCGTCATCACCATCGAAGCCCGGGATCGTCGGAACGTCGGCTCGCCGTGCGAGACGCTTCGCCTCGATCTTCGAACCCATGGCCGCGATCACATCTGCTGGTGGCCCGATGAAGACGAGTCCAGCTTCTTCGCAAGCGCTCGCGAAACCTGAGTTCTCCGAAAGGAAGCCGTAGCCGGGATGGATGGCGTCGGCCCGGCTCTGGAGAGCCGCTTCGATAATCTTATCGATACGCAGATAGCTGTCACGCGCGGGCGCCGGCCCGATGTGAACGGAGCCGTCAGCCTCCCGCACGAACGGTGCATGCCGATCGGCATCCGAGAATACGGCAATGGTGCGGATGCCGAGGCGTCGGCAGGTCCGGATGATGCGGCGCGCGATCTCGCCGCGATTGGCGATCAAAATGCTGCGGATCATCGTGGCTACATCCGGTAGACGGGACGTGGGTTGGAATCCCGCTCCTCGCCTGCCGCCAACGCCAGGCAAAGCCCGAGGACGTCGCGGGTCTGCGCGGGCTCGATGATGCCGTCGTCCCACAAGCGCGCCGTCGCGTAGTACGGATCGCTCTGTTCCTCGAACTGGGCGCGGGTGCGCGCATCGATTGCAGCTATGTCAGCCTCGTCGGCCTTGCCGCGGCTGATGCTCTGGCGCCGCAGATCCGTCACGACGCCTGCGGCGATTTCGGGGCTCATGGTCGCGATGCGCGCATTCGGCCAGGAGAACAGAAATCGCGGCCTGAACCCGCGCCCGCACATGCCGTAATTGCCCGCGCCGTAGGAGCCCCCGATGAGGATCGTGTATTTCGGGACCCGGGCGTTGGATACGGCATAGACGAGCTTGGCGGAGTGCTTGGCGATCCCGCCTCGCTCGGCCTCCGTGCCGACCATGAAGCCCGTGATGTTCTGCAGGAAAACGAGCGGAATATGTCGCTGGTCGGCGAGCTCGATGAAATGCGCGCCCTTGAGCGCGGATTCCGAGAAGAGGACGCCATTGTTGGCGAGAATCGCGACTGGGTGGCCGTGAATCCGTGCGAAGACACAGACGAGCGTTGCACCGTAATCCGGCTTGAACTCGTGGAAGGCGCTGTCATCGACGAGGCGGGCGATGACCTCCCGGACATCGTAGGGCTGCTTGAGATCGGTCGGAACGATGCCGGCGAGTTCGGCGGGATCGTGTCGCGGCGGCGCCGGAGCAAAAGGTGGCGGCGTGATCCGACGCAGATCCCCGAAGGCGGACACGATCTCCCGCAACTTGGCGATCGCCGCGCGTTCGTCGGCCGCGGCGTGATCCGAAACTCCGGAGACCGTCGTGTGCATGTCGGCGCCGCCGAGCGTCTCGCCATCCACGACCTCATTGATCGCGGCTTTGACGATCGGCGGTCCGCCGAGATGGATTCGACCGGTCCCGCGCACCATCACGACTTCATCGGAGAGCGCCGGAATATAGGCGCCGCCGGCCGTGGCCCCGCCGAAGACCACCGAGATCTGCGGGATGCCCGCCGCCGACATCCGGCACTGGTTGTAAAAGGTGCCTCCGAAATGGTCGCGATCGGGAAAGACGCGGTCCTGCTCTGGCAGGAAAGCCCCGCCGCAATCGACGAGATAGAGGCAGGGGAGCCGGTGCTCTTCAGCGATCTCCTGGGATCGGAGATGCTTGCGCACGGTCTCGGCAAAGAACGATCCGCCCTTCACCGTGGCATCGTTCGCGATGATCATGCAGGGCACGTTCTCCACGAGACCGATGCCGGTCACGATTCCGGCGGCAGCCACGTCTCCGCTATAGAGGCCATAGGCAGCAAGCGGGGAGAGTTCGAGGAACGGGCTGCCGGTATCGAGGAGCAGGTCGATCCTGTCACGGACGGGGATCTTGCCCCGCTGCCGGTGCCGCTCGACGAGAGCCGCGCCGCCGCCCGCCAGAGCCCCGCCCAGGCGCGCCCGAAGAGTTTCGGTCAGGGAGGACCAAGCGGACAGGTTGGCTGTGAAGGCTGGGCTCGTAGCGTCGACCCTGGACGGAAACGGGTTCACGGAAGGCACCGCAGTCTCGAGTGAGAGAGCATATTGACCGGCTGACTTTGACTACCTAACGTCTGTTAGGTCAAGTCGAACGAACATTGATCATCCGACCGGCAGCGGCGGGGACCCGCAACGCCCCTGCAGGAGCCGCCGCAGCGGATTGCCAAGAGAGGTATCATGGCAGCCAGCGCACAGACCCGCCACGAGAGTGGGCGAGCCTCACCCTGGTTCACGCCCGAGCACGAGTTGCTCCGTGACCAGGTCAGGCGTTTCGTCGACGAGGAGATCAAGCCGAACGGCGATCGCTGGGAGGAGGAGGGGTGCGTTCCGCGCGACGTGCTGCGGCGGATGGGGCAACTCGGGTTTTTCGGGATCCGCTATCCGGAGGAGTACGGCGGATCCGGCATGGACGTGCTCGCGACCGTCGTTCTCGCGGAGGAACTCGGACGCTCGACCTATAGCGGCGCTGCCATCACGGCTCTCGTCCACACCGACATGGCGTCGGTCCATGTCTGGAATGCGGGGACGAAAGCGCAACGGGATCGCTGGATGCCGGGCATCGTGTCCGGTTCGGTCATCACCGCCGTCGCCATCACAGAGCCGGAGGCTGGTTCCGATGTAAAGAGCATCCGCACGACCGCGCGGCGCGAGGGCGACAGCTTCGTCCTCAACGGTACGAAGCTCTTCATCACGAACGGGGTCCATGCGGATCTCTACTGCGTCGCGGCCAAGACCGATCTCTCAGGGCCGGCGAGCCGGGGCGTGACGATGTTCCTGGTCGAGAACGGCACGCCCGGATTTCGCGTCGGGCGTGCACTCGACAAGCACGGATGGCGCTCATCCGATACGGCGGAGCTCGTCTTCGAGGATTGCCGCGTTCCGGCCGAGGCCGTGCTCGGTGGGGAGGGGCGCGGCTTCTACGCCATCATGCAGAACTTCCAGAATGAGCGGGTCGTGCTCGGCGCAATGGCGATGGGCGAGGCGCAGGCAGCCATCGATCTCACGCTCGACTGGGTGCGCACGCGCAAGGCGTTCGGCGCGACGCTCTGGGACAAGCAGGCAATCCGCCAGAAGCTCGCGATGCTCGCCGCGAAGGTGGAAGCCGGACGCCAGCTCGTCTTTGCAACCGCCTGGAGGGTGGGGCAGGGCGAGGATGCCACGCGCGAAGTCTCCATGGTGAAGGCTTATTGCGGCGAGCTCGTCAACGAGGTGATGTATGCCTGCGTGCAGTTCCATGGCGGCATGGGCTTCATGCGAGGCAGCGCCATCGAGCGCATGGCACGGGATGCCCGCGTGCAGGCGATCGGAGGCGGAGCGACCGAGGTCATGCTGGAAGAGGTCGCGAAGCGCCTGTGAGCATGGCGACGGATCGGGCCGCGAAGCGCGCGGCAAATGAGGAGGCCGGGGGGAGTTCCGATCGAGGGCGACCGGATAATGCGCACGCGCTCATTCTCGCCGCCGCTGCAAGGCTGTTTCGCGAACGCGGCTATGCGGAAACCAGCTTGCGTGACATTGCAGCCGTGGTCGGCATCAAGGCTGGCAGCATCTATTATCACTTCGCCTCGAAGGAAGAGATCGCAACCGAGGTCATGAATGAAGGTATCCGCGTCGTCTCCGACGCGGTCACCGGCGCGCTCACGGCGCTCCCACGCTCGGTAAAACCGCCGGACCGTCTCAGATGTGCGATCGATACCCATCTTTCGGCCCTCCTCGAGGCGAGCGACTTCACCTCGGCCCACATCCGGATCTATGGCTACGTTCCGGCTGAGGTGCGGAAGGCAGCGGCGAAGGCACGTGCCGGATATGACGGAGTCTGGAAATCCCTCCTCGACGAACTCGCATCCTCGGGTCACATCCGGCCGGAGACGGACCACACGCTTCTGCGTCTTGCGATCCTCGGCACCCTGAACTGGTCCCTTGAGTGGTATGACGCCGAGGCCCGCTCCCCGCGCGAGATCGCAGCCGTGTTCTTCGACATCTTCGCGAGAGGAGCTCTCGTTCCCGGCCGCCCTGGGGCCCACCGGTGAGGGGCTCCTCAGGTGTTCCCCCGATGGCAACCCACCCATCGCCGGATTAGGCTTACTCCACTCCTTGGATACGGACTTCACTCTCATGCGCATGACGAGATCGAACGATGAAAGCTGACGAAATCGAAGAGGCCGTTGCCTGGCGGCGTGATCTGCATCGCCACCCTGAACTCGCATTCGAAGAGCATCGGACCGCGGACTTTGTCGCGCGCATGCTGGCTTCCTTCGGCTTGAAGGTTTCCACCGGGCTTGCCGGCACCGGTGTGGTCGGAACTTTGACGCGGGGCAGTTCCGCCCGGTCGATCGGCATCAGGGCCGACATGGATGCACTGCCGATCGAGGAACTCGGCGCCGCTCCCTACAAGTCTCTGCATCCGGGAAAGATGCATGCCTGCGGTCACGACGGCCATGTCACGATGCTCCTGGCGGCCGCCCGGGCCTGCGCGGAATCGGGGCAGTTCGACGGGACGGTTCATTTCATCTTCCAGCCGGCCGAGGAGAGCGAGGGTGGCGGGTGGCGCATGGTCGAGGATGGGCTGTTCAAGTCCTTCCCCTGCGATGCCGTCTATGGTCTTCATAACTGGCCGTCCCTGCCCGTAGGGTCCTGTGTCGCCCGCGACACCGCCATGATGGCGGCCCTCGGCATCTTCGAGATCGTGATTGAGGGCAGGGGATCCCACGGAGCGATGCCGCACGAGGGAGTCGATCCGATCGTGGCCGCGTGTGAACTGGGAGCCTCCCTGCAGACGGTCGTCAGCCGGAACGTATCCCCCTTGGAGCCTGCCGTCGTATCGATCACGCAGATTCACGCGGGCGATGCATGGAACGTCATTCCGGCGAGCTGCACTCTCAGAGGCACCACGCGCTGGTTCGACAATGCCGTTGGTGATCTCATCGAAACCCGCCTCATGGCTCTCGCGAACTCAGTCGCCGATGGTTTCGGATGCAAGGCGACGATCCGTTACGAGCGGCGCTATCCGCCGACGATCAACGATCCTGTCGAGGCCGCGTTCATTCGCTCGGTCGCGAGCGCCCAGGATGGGATCAGGGTCGAAGATGTAGCGCCGAGTATGGCCGCGGAGGATTTCTCGTTCATGCTGGAAGCCCGGCCCGGATGTTATCTCTGGCTCGGCAGCGGTCGCACTGGCTCCGATCCGGGCCTCCATTCGCCGTATTTCGATTTCAACGACGAGATCATTCCGCTCGGTGTCGATCTGTGGAGAAGCGTGGTCGAGACGAAGCTTGCGGTTGCTTGAGTATTTTTCGGGAGTGGCGACTTCTTGCGCCGGCGCAGCCACCCTCACCCGCCGCCCTTCGGGCGTCGACCTCCCCTCAAGGGAGAGGCAAACTTCACCTCTCCCCTTGT
>NZ_LN811353.1:531310-637940 GCF_001006805.1 Microvirga massiliensis
TTGTGGGAGAGGTCGCGCACGCAGTGCGCGGGTGAGGGTGGCTGCGCCGAATTGTAAAAGCACCCAAACAGTTTGGCGTAATGCGGCGAAGCGGACGCGAGTGATTTAGTAGATCGGGCTCGCCGTGAATCTCTCTCGATGCTGATCTCACGCCCATGTCCTTCGACGCACTGGACTCACGAGCGCTTCGCCATTTCCTCGCGGTCGTCCGCACCGGATCGATCCGTGCCGCTGCGGATTACATCAACATCGCTCCCTCGGCGGTCAGCCGGCAGATCGCGGATATCGAGCATCGCCTCGGCCTGCCGATCTTTGAACGGACCGCGAGAGGCGTGATCCTCACGGAGGCGGGGCAACTCCTGTCCGAGCACGCGAAGCGCATGCTCGAAGACGAGGAACTCCTGCGCGAACAGCTCGACCATCTCAAAGGTGTAAGACAGGGCCTCGTCCGCATCTGCTGCGGCGAGGGATTTGTCGCGGACATGGTTGCGAACGGATTGAGGACCTTCGCGCAGATCTATCCCAGAATTCGCTTCATGATCGGGCTTGCCGGAACCGACGGCGTCCTCGAGGCGGTCTCGATCGGCGATGCGGATATCGGGTTGGTCTATAACCCGGTCATCGACACCGGTATCCGGTCGATTGCGATCGCGCGGCAGCCCCTTGGGGTCGTTGCCCCACCGGGTCATCCGCTGCTCGAACATTCGAGCGTCAGTCTGGCTGAGACCTTGAAACACTCTTACGCCTTGCTCTCCGAAGGCCACGGCGTACGTCAGCTCGTCGGCCGCGTGGCAACGGATTGCGGGCTTGCCCTCGCGCCGGTCCTCGAAACGACCTCTATCGATCTCCTTCGTGAGTTCGTCGGTGCTGGGCTCGGCATCACCTACCTGCCGCGCTTCTCCGTCGCGACCGAGCTGGCGCGCGGTGCCGTCGGAATCGTCGAGCTCACAGATACCCTGCTCGCGGAAGCCAGCGCTCACCTCATCATTCGGGCGCGTCGACGGCTGCCCGTCTCGGTCGAGCAACTCGTCAGTCATCTCGCCGCCGAAATGGTCGCTTTCAGAGTCAGACATCCCTATTGACCGCCTGCGTTGCGGGTGCAGCAACACCTCGTTCTTCCCTTTCGTCTTGTCGGCAGCCCCTCGTTTCCCGACTGTCCCTTGACGCCAGATCGCCCGAACAAGGGCCGAGAGGATCACGAAGGGACGTTCAATGACCAGGCAGGTTCGCGAAACGGTCGGGGTCGTCGGCCTCGGAAGCATGGGGCTGCCGATGGCGCAGACTCTTGTCGGCAAGGGCTTTCGGGCCATCGGCTACGACGTGTCGGAGGCGCGCGGCTCCGCTGCGATGGCGACCGGCATTGAGATCCTGCCCGAGGTCGGAGAGATCTTCACTAAGGCGAACTTCGTTCTCTTCTCGCTTCCCTCCGCCCGTGAGGTCGAGGCTGTCGTGAAGGCTCCGGGCGGACTCCTGGAGCGGAGCCGGGCGTCTCGGGTGATCGTGATCGACACGTCGACGTCGGAGCCGGATGTCAGCCGCCGGCTCGCTACAGAGCTTGCCTCTGTGGGCCACGGCTTCCTGGACGCGCCCGTCAGCGGCGGCCCTGCCGGCGCCGGCTCGGGCAACCTGACGATGATGATCGGCGGCAGCGAGGAGGACGTCGCCCTGGCGCGTCCGGCGATCGAAGCCATCGCATCCAAGATCCTGCATGTCGGTCCGGCCGGCGCTGGCAACGTGGCGAAGCTCGTCAACAATATGTTGGTCGCCGCTCACATGCTCACGACGAGTGAGGGCTTGCGCCTCGCGGCGGCGGCCGGTGTCGATCCGGATGCCGCGCTGCGCGTCGTGAACGCCGCCACAGGGCGTTCCGCGCTCAGCGAAATTCACTTCCCGAAATGGATCATGTCGGACCGCTTCGACAGCGGCTTCTCGGTGGGGCTGATGCGCAAGGACGTGCGGCTCGCCCAGGAGCTGGCCGAGAGGGTCGGCGTCGAGCTTCCGATCGCCGAGGCAGTGTCTCAGCAATGGAACTCCGGACCCCGGCAGCTCTCCGACACGGACGATTTCACCCGCATGGGTGCGGTCACGTCCGACCGGGACCCCTCCAGCAAGAAGGTTGCCTGATATGAACGCCCCCCGCATCGACATCGACGGCAGCGCGCGCGTGCAGGAGTTGCTTCAATCTCTGCTGCCTTCGAAGGATATCGGAAGCTTCGTTGGCGGCAGGGTGCTTCCGGGAACCGGCGAAACCGTCGAGCTCGTCGATCCGGCTACCGGCCAAGTGTTCCTGACTTATGCCGATGCCGGACCAGCCGTGATCGACGCGGCCATGGACGTCGCGCAGCAGGCGCAGGCGCGCTGGCTCGCCATGACGCCCTCGGCCCGTGGTCGGATCATGTGGGAGATCGGTCGCCTTCTGCGCGAGCATGCCCCGGCCATTGCCGAACTCGAGACCCGTTCCGCGGGCCAGCCGATCCGTGACACGCGCGGGCTCGTCGGCAAGGTGGCCGAGATGTTCGAGTACTATGCCGGCTGGTGCGACAAGCTCCACGGCGAAGTTATCCCGGTGCCGACGTCGCACTTCAACTACACGCGCCGCGAACCCTACGGCGTCGTGGTCCAGATCACGCCCTGGAATGCACCTCTGTTCACGGCGGGATGGCAGATCGCGCCTGCGATCTGCGCCGGCAATGCCGTGGTTCTCAAGCCGTCGGAGCTCACGCCGCTGACCTCTCTCGTTCTCGGAGCCCTGTGCGAGCGCGCGGGCGTTCCCGAGGGGCTCGTGAACGTCATCGCGGGCGTCGGGCGCACGTCCGGGCAATATGCGGTCGCGCATCCCGCGACCCGACTGGTCGTGTTCGTCGGATCGGCAGCCGCCGGCTCCGCGATTGCGGCGACTGCGGCGCGCAAAGTCGTGCCGTGCATCCTCGAGCTCGGGGGCAAGTCCGGCAACATCGTCTTTGCGGATGGCGATCTCGACCGGGCCGTGGTCGGGGCCCAGGCGGCGATCTTCGCCGGGGCCGGGCAGAGCTGCGTCGCGGGATCGCGGCTCCTCGTGCAACAGTCCGTGCATGGCGAGTTCGTCGAGAAGCTCGCGCGGGCCTCCGAGAGGATTCCCGTGGGATCCCCGCTGGACGATCGGACCCAGATCGGGCCGATCCACAACCGGCAGCAATGGACGAAGATCGACGAGATGGTCTGGCAGGGCGTCTCGGATGGAGCCCGGCTCGCGATAGGCGGCTGCAGGCCGGCCGCGCTCGAGGCGACGGGCGGGTTCTACTATGCGCCGACCATCCTCGATCGGGTCGATCCGGCCATGGAGATCGCCAGGGAGGAGGTCTTCGGGCCCGTGCTCGCCGTCACGCCCTTCGAGGACGAGGCCGAGGCGATCGCGATTGCGAACGGCACCCCGTATGGCCTCGCCGGGGCAGTCTGGACCGAGAATGTCGGGCGGGCCCACCGGGTGGCCGCCCAGGTGCGAGCCGGTACGTTCTGGATCAACAGCTACAAGACGATCACCGTCATGTCCCCGTTCGGGGGCTTCGGCCAGAGCGGCTACGGCCGGTCCAGCGGCAAGGAGGCGCTCATGGCCTACACCCAGACGAAGAGTGTCTGGGTCGAGACGGCCGAAAATCCGCCCGTCGTGTTCGGCTATCACCCGGCCGAGTAGGTGCGGCAACGGGCCGAGGATCTGCTCCGAGGGTGAGATCTGAACCGGGTTGCCTTATCGGGGCGTCGATGGCAGACGGGCGGCGCGAGGGCAGCGTTGCCGAGCCGGCAACGTATCGTTGCGCATAACGCGACTACCCTTTTGCCATCCCGTCTCGATAGCTCCGAAAATCAGGGATGACCTGAGATCGATGGGCATTCCGCATCAACCAGAGGGAACGATCGAATGACGCAGACCGGCCTGGACAGATATGGAGGGGTGGCATTGCACCTCTTCGTGCTGGGGATCGTGGTGGTCGCCGAATGGATCGGGCTCATTCGTGTCCCCATTGGCATCGCGGCCGTCATCCTGCTGCCGATCCTGTATGCCTTCGCGATGGGGATCATCCTCAATCCCAACATCCTGAAAGGCACAAGGCGCGTCCTGTCCGGCAACGCCACCAAGGTCGCCGGCACGATGATCGCAGTCGCGATAATGCCGTTCATCGCCAAGTTTGGGACGACCGTCGGGCCACAGATCCAGAAGGTGATCGAGACCGGCCCCGCTCTCGTGCTCCAGGAGATCGGCAATCTCGGGACCATTCTCGTAGCCTTCCCGATCGCGGTCTTCGTCCTGAAGATGGGTCGGGAAGCAATCGGTGCGACCTATTCCATCGATCGCGAGCCGAATCTGGCTCTGATCGCCGACAAATACGGGCTCAACAGCCCGGAAGGCGCCGGCGCGATGGGCGTTTATGCGACCGGGACGATCATCGGTACCTTTGTCTTCGCGATCATGCCGCCCCTCATCCATAGTCTTGGAATCTTCGATATCAGGTCGCTCGCCATGTCCTGCGGCGTGGGCTCCGGCAGCATGCTGGCGGCCTGTACGGGCGGCCTCGTCACTGTGGCGGCCGAGCATAAGGACACAATCCTGGCGCTCGCCGCAGCGAGCAACATCCTTACCTATGCGACCGGCCTCTATGCCGGCGTCTTCGTTGCGCTGCCGCTGACGGAATGGCTGTACCGGATCAGCCGCGGTGAAGAGACATCCAGGACTCCTCGGGAGGCGCGGTCATGACAACCAAGACCTACAACGACGCGTCGGCACCGGCGGACACGTTCAATGCGGAAGACGAGCGTCGGGTCGATGTCGCTCATCATGCCTTGCTCCTGCTGATTGCCTGCGCGATCGGGCTCGTGAGCAACTGGGTCGCCACCAACGTCGATCCGGTGGCCGCTCTGCCGGGCATGGCCCTCCTCTACGCGATGTCGATTGTGGGACTTGTCCTAGCGCGGTTCGCACCGTTCTATCTCCCGAGCGTCGCCTGGATCTCGCTCGTGGCTATCCTCCTGACGATCCCCGGAGTGCCGGGATCCGCTTATATCGTCGAGCAGGTCAACAAGCTGAACTTCCTGGCTCTGGCCACGCCTGCGCTCGCCTATGGCGGGCTCGCGCTGACGCAGAACGAGTTTCATATCGCTCGCACGTCGGGCTGGAAAATTGTCATCGTGGCGATCTGCGTGATGTTTGGGACCTATATAGGTTCCGTGGTGATCGCCGACATCACGCTTCGGCTCTTCGGGTAAGTCGGAGGGCATGTACTGATGGCGGATGCCCCTCGCGTGTATCCTCTCGACCTTGGGCCGCTGACCTCAGCGGCCTTTTTCGTGGGCGAGAGGCCAAGGTTCTAGGCAGCAGCCTTCCGCGTTAGTCTGTGGTAGTGCAATCCATCCGCGATGCCGGGAGGATCACTCCATGGACGCTGCGCATGCGACGGGCATTCTGAAATCGATCACCGAGGCCGGTCTCGCCGGCGCGTCCGAACTCGATCTGCTGCGGGAGTTCTGTACGCGGCTGAATGCTGATGGGTTGCCGGTATCCCGCGCGAACGTCCTCATCGACACGCTGCACCCCGTGCATGAGGGGCGCGTGTTCCGGTGGCGGCGCGACGAGGACGAGGCGAATTCCGTCGTTGAATACGGCAGAACTCATGAGGGTGCCGCAGCAGAGAACTGGCGCCGCAGTCCGTTCTACCATCTCGTCCAGACCGGCGAGGCGATGCTGCGGCGCCGGATCGCGCCAGGGCAGCCCGTCGATTTTCCAGTTCTCGAGGAATTGCAGGCGCTCGGCCAGACGGACTTCCTCGTCCTGATTCACCGTTTCGCTGCGCAAGGCGTGATCGGCGAGATGGATTGTGTCCATTCGTCCTGGGCGACCGATGCACCCGGCGGATTCACGGAAAATCAGATCTCCACGCTCTGCGAGCTCGTTCCGACCTTCGCATTGGCCATGAAATGCGCCTCGCTCGCCCGGATCGCCGAAACGCTCGTCGAGACCTATCTCGGCCGCGATGCCGGACAGCGCGTGCTGAGCGGCCGCATCGAGCGTGGCGTGACCGACCGCATCAGCGCCGTGCTCTGGTACAGCGATCTGCGCGGCTTCACGCGCATCACCGAAACGGCGGCCCCTGGCGAGATCATTCCGTTCCTGAATGATTATGCGGAGGCAATCATCTCGTCGGTTCACGATGGCGGGGGCGATGTCCTGAAACTGATCGGCGACGGGACGCTGGCGATCTTCAAGGCCGACGAGCCGGCCCGGGCCTGCCAATGCGCCCTCGGCGCAGTGCGCCTGCTGCGTTCCCGGATCGGCGCGCTCAACCTGCATCGTGCAGGACGAGGACTGCCGCTCACGGAGACCTATCTCGGACTCCATATCGGCGAGGTCTTCTATGGAAATATCGGCAGCCGGAACCGCCTCGACTTCACCGTCGTCGGGCCGGCCGTCAACGAGGTCAGCCGCATCGTGGCCCTATGCCGGTCCGTCGAGAAGGACGTCCTCGTGTCCTCGGCCTTCAGGTCCGCGGCGCGGGATGACGATCGCGCTGGGCTGGTCTCGGTCGGCCGCTACGCCTTGAAAGGAGTGGCGCGGTCGCAGGAGCTGTTCACCCTGGACCTCGACGAGGAGAATGGAAGGTCATGAGCGGGTTTGCGGCACGTCCGCAGTGCCGCGCCTAAGCGAGACTGCGACCTGCGCCGCCAAGGCCGCATTATTCTTCACGAGGGCGATGTTCGTCCTCAGGCTGCGTCCGCCGGTCTTCTCGACAAGGTATGACAGCAGGAACGGCGTCACTGCCTTGCCGATGATGCCTCGCCTGTCCGCTTTCTCGACGGCATTTTCGATGAAACGCGCCATCTCGGCCGATGGGATCTCGTCCAGGCTCGGGACCGGATTGGCGACGAGAAGGCCGCCCGTGAGCGCGAGGGCTTCCTTCGTGTGGATGAGGTCTGCGATCGCGTCCGGAGTGTCGAGGCGGATCGGCACGGGCAACTCGCTCGTCGCGCTCCAGAAGGCCGGAAACCGGTCTGTCCGGTAGCCGATCACGGGCACGCCCCGCGTCTCGAGATATTCGAGCGTTCGCGGCAGATCGAGGATCGCCTTCGCTCCGGCGCAGACCACCGCAACCGGAGTTCGCGCGAGCTCGTCGAGATCGGCGGAGATGTCCATGCTGTGTTCGACGCCGCGATGCACGCCGCCGATCCCGCCCGTTGCGAAGATGCGGATCCCGGCGAGATGCGCGCAGATCATCGTCGCTGCAACCGTCGTCGCGCCATGTCGGCGTGTCGAAACCGCGAAGGCCAGATCCGCACGACTGAGCTTCAGCACATCCTTTGCAGTTCCAAGCCATTCGAGCTCGCTAGCCTGCAATCCGATTTTGATCCGCCCGCCGATCACTGCGACCGTCGCCGGCATTGCGCCGTTCTCACGCACGATCGCTTCGACCTGCCGCGCGGTTTCGACATTCTGAGGAAAGGGCATTCCATGAGTGATGATGGTCGATTCGAGCGCCACGATAGGTTTGTTCTGCTGCAATGCGGCTTCGACAGCGGGATGAATGTCGAGAAGAGCTTTCGCGTGATCGTCGGGCATTGTGCTTTTCGCTTCTCGTCAGATGCGTGAATCCTTGGAGCGTAACGTTTCCTCCTCAGCCGCGCGCTGTCGCGCGCGACCTCTTCCGTTAGGCGAGAGGCGAAGCGGCGGAGGCTCGCACCTTACCTCCTTCTCGACGGGAGAGGTCGATGCCCGAAGGGTGGCGGGTGAGGGTGACCGCGCCAACCCCGCAAGCACGGCAGCGCTGCGCTCCCTCGGCATCTCCTTCGTCCTGTTGCCATCTTGCCTCCCGATTAACGCGAATACTCGGTCACATCATTCTATTCGAGATATTGGCAGAACGGCGCAAGCACTCGCCAAGTCTCGAGTATATGATAAGTATTGTGATGACTTGTTGTCGGGTTATTGCGATCAGGTCGCGAACCTGAACATCCGTTCAGGCTATTTTTCGAGGTAAGTTGAAGAACATCGCCGCTCGGACAGAAATTTCGCGCGGTCATATTCTCGCCTCATCTATTTAGATTTTGCGCGCATCCAAAAAGACACAAGGGAATGCGCTATGAATCAACGCAAGTTCATACTTGCGATTGTGGGACTTTGTGCCTCTTTCGCTCCGTATGCCTCCGCTTCGGCCGCCGACGCCAAGCCGGCCAGCGAGCAGGGATCGAAAGTTCAGGAGGGACAGGCGTCCTGGTACGGGCCTGGTTTCCATGGGCGCCGCACGGCCAGCGGCGAGCGGTTCGATACCAATGCGATGACCGCAGCCCACCGCACGCTTCCATTCGGCAGTCGGGTGCGGGTGGTGAACAAGCGTACCGGCGATTCCGTGGTCGTGCGCATCAACGACCGTGGCCCCTATGCCAAGGGGCGTGTGATCGATCTCTCCCGCGCTTCGGCCGAGGCGCTGGGGATCTCGGGTGTGGGAATGGTCGAGCTTTCGGTGCTCTGATCACGCGGCGAGTCGTCGCCGAAGCTCCTGGCAGACGGGCCAGCGCCCTGGAGATGCGGGTTCAGCCTTCAGGCTGGCCTGCCCTGGCCTGAGCAGCGCGGACCTCCAAGCGCCGCTCGGGCCAGCCGCCGTCAGTCGACGGCTGGAGGCTGGCAGACATCCACCCAGTCCGCCTTCGTGAGCTCGGCGATGCGCATCGGGGCGATGCGGACGGCGGCATGGGTGGATCCGGCGGCCGGAACGACCTCGTCGAAGGCCCTCAGGGAAATGTCGCAATAGATCGGCAGCGGGTTTGCGAGCCCGAACGGGCAGACGCCACCGACCGGGTGCCCCGTGAGGGCCTGCACCTCCTCGGGGCCCAGCATCGACGCCTTGCCGCCGAACACTGCCTTGATCTTGCGATTGTCGAGCCGGGCGTCGCCGCGCGTGACGACGAGGATCGTCCGGTCGCCGACGCGCAAGGAGAGTGTCTTGGCGATCTGCCCGGGCTCGACCCCGTGGGCCGCAGCCGCCAGGGCGACGGTCGCTGAGCTCGCTTCGGTGACGAGGACTTCGACGTCGGGAGCATGCTCGGCGAAAAAGGCGCGAACGGATTCGAGGCTCATATCCTGGTGGTTCCTGAGATCGTGGCCGGGAGAACGGGGCGAATGCCCGTGGCCGCTGATAGACGATGCATCGGCGCCAGGGAAAGGGTCGTGAGGGAAAGCCTGCCAATGCAATGATGCATGGCCGATTGCTCCGGCAAAGCCCAAGGAGCCACGATTCCCGATCGCGCAAGGCTGCGAAATCAGCCCCCGACTCTCACTTGACCAATGCGATCGCCTCCCGGAAGCGCGGGTGATCGGCCGTCGCGAGCCATTCGAATACGACCATCTCGGTCGTCACGATCTCGGCCCCATGGCCTTCCATCCGACGGATCGCCGTCTCCTTGCTTTCAGGGCGGCGTGCGCCGAGGGCATCGCGCACGAGATAGACCTTTCGTCCGAGGTCGAGCAGGCCGAGCACCGTCTGGAGCACGCAGACATGCGCCTCGCAGCCCGCGACGACGATGGACGGCTTGTCGGGCAGCGACAGGACGAAGCCAGGCTCCCGACAGGCATCGAAGAACATCTTGTGAGAGACCGCGTGACCCTCGGCCAGCCCGGGCACGGTTGCGCCGAGGCCTTTCGCGTTCTGCTCCGTGAACAGGACCGGGATGTCGAGGAGCGCAGCGGCCTGCAAGAGGCGTTTGGTATTCTCGACGGCGGCATCGGCCTCGTGGATCGCCGGCATCAGCCGCGCCTGGAAATCGACGACGAGGAGAGCGGACGTCGCTCGATCAATCGTTCGCATAGGTCTCTCCCTTCTCGAGTTCCGCGACGAGCCTGTCGACGTGGTGTTCCATGAGCTCGCGTGCGGAGGCCGCGAAGATCCGGATACGTCGCGTATGGGCGAGCAATAGCAGCCCGCTCGCATGCGCGAAAATGTCCGCGATGGCGAGCCGACTCATGCGGTGGTCGGCGCCGAGCGCCTCCGCGGCCTCGCCGATCGGCTGCAGCGTCGCGAACAGGGCCGCGTTCAGGCGTTCGTCGTGCTCGCGGCCGAGGCCGTGCGGCCTCATGCCGCCGCGGAACAGGTAGAAGCCGAGGTCGAGATCGCGGGGATTCTGCGCATAGAAATCGAAGAAGGCGAGCGTCGCCGCTCGCAGCCGTCTGGTCGGCAATGTCGTTGCTGCGACTGCTGCAGAAACGGCCTCCTGCAAGGACGCCAGCGAGGCTGCCAGGAGCTCGGCGTAGATCGCCTCCTTCGACTCGAAGTGGAAATACAGCGCCGCCGGGGTGTAGCCGGCCTCGGCCGCAATCGCCCGCAGGGATGCGCCTTCGAGGCCGTCGCTCTCGAAAACCCGCCGCGCCGCATCGAGAATGAGGCTCCGTTTCAGGTGGCTGACCGCCTCTCGGCGGCCCTGGCGGCGCTCCATGCCTGCGGCTCCGTTGCGAGTTGCTTGACTGAAATTCTAACAGTGTTCAAAAATATGGACAACTCAGGGAGGAATTCGTCATGCTGATGTCGGCCGCCGACTACCGTGAGTCGCTGCGAAGCTATTCGCCCCGCGTCTTCGTGAACGGCCGGCGGGTCGAGAGCGTCGCCGACGAGCCGCTCCTCGCGCCTGGAATCGCTGGCGTGGGCGTAACCTACGACTTTGCCCGCGAGCCCAGGCATGAAGCTTTGATGACCGCGCGTCAGGGCACCTCGGGGAAGATCGTCAACCGCATGCTGCACATCGACGAGACCTCGACGGATCTTCTCTACAAGCTCGAAGCCGTTCGCCTCGTCTGCCAGGAATCGGGCTGCGCCCAGCGCTATCTCACGCACGACGCATTCAACGGAATCTTCCAGGCCACGAAGAGGGCGGACGATGCGCACGGAACCGAGTACCACCAGCGCTTCATCGCCTACATGCACGAGGTGCAGGACAAGGATCTGACCCTCGGCGTCGCGATGACGGACGCCAAGGGCGATCGCTCCAGGCGGCCCGGTGCACAGGCCAATCCCGACGTCTACGTTCACATCAAGGAACGCAGGCCGGACGGGATCGTCATTCGCGGCACCAAGGCGATCGTCACCGGCGCGCCCTATATGCACGAGTTTCTCGTCATGCCGTGCCGGACGATGACCGCAGAGGATTCGGAGTTCGCGGTGTGCTGCGCGGTGCCGGTCGACGCGCCCGGCGTGACGATCATCGCGAAGCCCGCAGGCCGACCCGGAGAGGCGGCCGCGAAATTTTCCGCGAAATACGGACAATCGGTCGGCGTCGTGATGTTCGACGACGTCTTCGTGCCGTGGGAACGGGTCTTCCTGGCCGGGGAACACGAGGAGGGAGGCTATCTCACGACGTCCTACGCCACGCACCATCGGCATTCCTGCATCGGCGCACGAGCGGGTTTCGGCGATCTCCTGATCGGCGCCGGCGCATTGATGGTCGAGGCCAACGGCCTCGACCCGGACCGTCACGGACATATCCGCGATGCGATGGTCGATCTCATCAAGATCGTCGAGGGATTCTTCGCCTGCGGGGTCGCGGCATCGGTCTATTGCATCAAGGATCAGGCAGGCTCGGTCATGCCGGATACCGTCTTCTCGAATATCGGCAAGCTGCTTCTCGCGACGCAGATCTACGACATGCATCGCCTCGCGAGCTATGTGTCGGGCGGGCTTGTCGTGGCGTTGCCGGGACCGGACGAGGACCACAATCCCGAAACGGCCGGATCCCTCGCGGCGGTGCTGGCGGGGCGCGCAGATATTCCCGCCGCGCAACGCATGGAGGTCGCGCGTCTGATGGAAGACCTCACCGCTTCGCATCAGGGCGGCTGGTATTCGACCATCTCGCTTCATGGCGGCGGCTCTCCGGAGGCGATGAAGCGCGAGATCTGGCGCAACTATCCCGTGATGGAGAAGGTCGATCTCGTCGAGCGGCTCCTGGACCGCGGTGTCGTGGCCGACGGACGCCGCGTTTCGAAACAGCCTGGTCGCTGCTGCGCGACCGGCTGCGAGGTTCCGAGCGTCCCGGAAGCCGCGGAGTGAACCCCATGAACGCGCTCGATGATTACGGCTATTCGACCCATGAGGTCCTGAACCAGCCGCCGCCGCTCTGCGACTACGATGCCTTTCGCACTGACGAGACGCTTCGGCGCGTCGTCGACGTTTTCGACGCCGGCTGGGCCAGCGCAAAGCTGAGCGAGGCGGGTCGAACGGTCGGTTCCGCGCATGTCCAGGAACTGGCGCGGCAGGCCAATCGCGTCGGCCCCGAATTGCGCACCCACGATCGCTTCGGAAATCGCGCGGATCGGATCGATTTCCATCCGGCCTGGCACGAACTCATAGGACTCGCGATTGGCCAGGAGACGCATTCCCTCGCTTGGACGCAGGAGAGATCGGGCGCACAGGTCGCGCGCGCTGCTCTCTCGTATCTCTGGAACCAGGGCGAGAACGGCATCTGCTGCCCGATCGGCATGACCTATTCGGCGATCCCGATCCTGCGCCGCGACTCGGAGCGCTGGGCCGAGTGGGGTGAGAGGATTCTCTCGAACCGGTACGACCGCCGGCAGATCCGCGCCTCTGATAAGACCGGCGCCACGGTCGGGATGGCGATGACGGAAAAGCAGGGCGGTTCGGACCTGCGACAGACACAGACATATGCGACCCCGAACGCGGATGGGACCTGGTCTCTCGTCGGGCACAAGTGGTTCTTTTCGGTCCCGCACTCCGATGTTTTTCTGACGCTGGCTCGCACCGAGACCGGCGTATCCTGCTTCGTCGCTGCCGGCTGGCTGCCGGACGGATCGCGCAATCGTATCCAGATTCAGCGCTTGAAGGACAAGTGCGGCAACCGTTCGAATGCATCCTCGGAAGTGGAGTTTCGAGGCGCCATTGCCCATCTGATCGGCGAGCCCGGACGCGGGATCCGCACGGGTCTCGAGATGAACCACTACACCCGGCTCGACTTCGCGGTCGGCTCGGCCGGCCTCATGCGCCAGGCGGTTGCGCAGTCGGCGCATCACGTCGCGCATCGGCGCGCCTTCCAGCGCGCGCTGATCGATCAGCCCATTATGGCGAACGTGGTCGCGGATCTAGCGCTCGAAGTGGAGGCTGCTACCTGGCTGTCCTTCCGCTTCGTGGCGGCGCTCGACCGCGAGCGGCAGAGCGAATCCGAGCGCCTTCTCGGCCGCATCGGCGCGCCGATCGCGAAATATTGGATCTGCAAGCGAGCCCCCGCCGTGGTCGTCGAGGCGCTCGAATGCCATGGCGGCAACGGCTTCATTGAAGACCACCTGATGGCGCGCCTCTATCGCGAGGCGCCGCTGAACGGCATCTGGGAAGGAACCGGAAACGTCATCTGCCTGGATGTTCTTCGCTCCATGGCGCGCGAGCCGGGCTGCGTGCCGGCCCTGCTCGACGAACTCCGGCAGGCACGAGGCGCGGATCGGGACTATGATCGCTTTGTGGATGTGCTCGATGCGGAGCTGACGGATCTCGGTCGACACGAGGGCCAGGCGAGACGCCTCGTCGAGCGTCTGGCGCTCGCTCTCTCGGCCGGCCTGCTGTTGCGCCACGCACCGGATCCCGTTGCCGGGGCCTTCATCAAGGCGCGTCTGGCAGGGCCCTGGGCCGGTCACTTCGGAGATTTGCCACACGGGCTTGCGGTGGACACGATGGCGCGTCGCGCGGTGCCGAATCTGGTGTAGGGAACGGGCGGACGCACAGGTGGGTTCGCACGGTCGTACAGATGGACAGGTTCACGGGCATTCAGATCTTCGCACGAGTCGTGGAGACGGGCAGCTTCTCGAAAGCCGCGCGTGATCTGAATGTCAGCCAGCCGACCGTCACGAAGCACGTGGCCGCGATGGAGGGCACGCTCGGCGCCCGGCTCCTCAACCGCAACACGCGGGGCGTTAGCCTCACGGAACTAGGCGCGCTCTATTACCAGAAGTGCAAGACGATCCTGCGCGAGCTCGAAGAGGCCGATAATCTCATCGGGCGGCGCAATGAAAGACTTGAAGGCGTTCTCCGCGTCAGCACCTCCGTGGCCTTCGGCCGGCGCGTCCTTGCGCCGCTTCTGATCGAGTTCGTCAAAGCCAATCCGGCGCTTCGGATCGATCTCAGTTGCGAGGACACCTATGTCGATCTCGTCGCGCAAGGGGTGGACGTCGCACTCCGCATGGGCCGGCTTGCGGATTCATCGCTCGGCGGGCGCTATATTGGCACGAACCCCTGGGTTATGGTCGCCTCGCCGGATTATCTCGCAGCGCACGAGGTGCCGGATCACCCGGCAGAGCTCGCAGCACGGGATTGCCTCATCTACAGCAGCGTGCAGGGCGATGATGTCTGGCATATTCGCTCGCCGGACGGTGAACGGCACTCGGTCCCGGTCAGGGGGCGGCTGCGATCCAACAACCTGTCGACGATTCTTGCCGCCGCGAGCGGCGGCCTCGGGATCGCGATCCTGCCGCAATACGTTGCCGCGCGAGCCCTGCAATCAGGCATCGTCACGCAGATCATGCCGGATTGCGGCCTTCAGGAGCAGGAGATCCATGCGGTCTTCCCATCACCAAAGCTCGTGCCCTCGAAGGTCCTGGCCTTCATCGGATTCCTGCAGGGCCGGTTCAAGGGCGAGTGGTGGCGGACGCTGATGCTGACGTGAACCGATCACGAATGCTCGGGGCTTCTCGTCACGACCAGCGGGCCTCCGCGATCATCGCGACGGGACCGTTCTCGCGGGCCGTCCAGAGCTTCAGTTTTTCACCGTCCTCGCTGGCATGGAGCCGGACCGGATCGTCGTCGAAGAGTGGGGACAGGCTGCGGAACGCAAAGCGCGACGGTGGCGCGCCGCGGATCACGCCGGCGAAGTTCAGGAGCAGGGTCGCCTGCAGCGGACCATGCACGACGAGGCCGGGATAGCCCTCGATCTCCACGGCATAGCGGCGGTCGTAATGGATGCGGTGTCCGTTGAAGGTCAGCGCGGAGTAGCGGAACAGGAGTGGCGCGGAGATCTCGATCTCGCGCCGGTGCGTGCCCGTTTCCGCCGGTGCCGGCGGCTTGGCGACCCCACCCGTCTCGGTGCCGCGATAGACGATGTCCTGGCGCTCCTCGAGAGCGAGGGCGCCATTGGCTTCGATCCGGTGCTCGACCGTGACGAAGCAAAGCGGTCCCGTCCTGCCTTCCTTCAGGACGACGTCGGCAATGCGGGAGACGCGCCGGACCATGTCTCCGATGCGGATGTTCTGCCGGAAGCTGAGTTCGCCGCCCGCCCACATGCGGCGCGGCAGGGGAACGGGCAGCAGGAAACCACCACGGGCCGGATGGCCGTCCGGTCCGAGTTCGGCCTGCGGCACCGCTGGCTGGGTGAGGCAGAAGTGGATGAGGCGCGGTGCGGGTTCTCCGGGCGCGGGATCTCCGCCGGGCAGATCGAGCGTGGCCCGGAACTTTCGTACGAGATCGGGGGTGACGACTTCGCTGGCCTCGTCCTCGCGTCCGATCCAGGACCGGAGGTGGTTGATGTCGAGAGACTCGGTCATTGGGCGGCCTCCGGGTTAGGAAGATCAGCATGCTCGCCGAGCGCCGGCACTGGCCTGTAGCTGCGAGGCTCTCCGGAGACGATGGGTGCTGGCGCCGGAATTGCGGCCGTGCCGGACGGTGTCTCGACATGGATGCGGCGCAGGTGCGGATGAGCCGAGAGCGCCGCCATGTCGTTCACGGACGCGAAGGCGGTGTCGGCCTCCGCCAGCAAACTCACGGCCTCGGCATGTCCGAGCGCAGAGAACGCGGCCGCGACCAGCGCGTCAGTCTCGGTGCGATTTGCGACGCGAGCCACGTTGGTGGCGAATCGCTGGTCCCTTGCAGCATCCGGCTGCTTCAGGAACACGGCACAGAACTTTGCCCATTCCCGATCACTCTGGATGGAGATCAGGATATCCCGCCCGTCGCGGGTCGAGAATACGCCGTAGGGCGCGATCGAAGGATGCGCGAGCCCGATGCGCTGTGGCGGTTTGCCAGCCTCCTGATGGAGCAATGGAACGGCGAGCCAGTCCGCCATCACATCGAACATCGAGACCTGAATATCGGCCCCGAACCCGGTCACGGCCCGGCCGATCAGCGCTTCGAGAATGGCGGAATACGCCGTCGCGCCTGTTGCGATGTCCACGAGCGAGACTCCCACCCGGGCCGGCGCCTCCGCTCCGCCTGTGATGGACGAGAGACCCGACTCGGCCTGGATCAGGAGGTCATAGGCCTTGCGGTCGGCAAAAGGCCCGCTCTCGCCGTAGCCGCTGATCGAGCACGTGACGAGGCGCGGATAATCCGACCGGAGCCGTTCGATGGCGAAGCCGAGTCGCGCCAGCGCACCCGGCTTCAGGTTCTGGATCATCACATCGGCTCCGGCGATGAGGGTCTCCAGGTTCGCCTTGTCGGATTCCTTTGTGAGATCGAGGACGACCGACTCCTTGCCTCGGTTCAGCCAGACGAAATAGCTGCTCTGGCCGGCCACCACATCATCGTAGCCGCGCGCGAAATCGCCCTCCGGACGCTCGACCTTGATGACCCGAGCGCCGGCATCGGCGAGCCGGGAGGAGCAGAACGGGGCCGCGACCGCCTGTTCGATCGCAATCACGACGACGCCTTCGAGGGGAAGGCGGGCTGCGGTTCGCATCAGTAGGACCTCGGCATTCCGAGCACGTGCTCAGCCAAATAAGACAGGATCAGGTTCGTGGAGATCGGGGCGACCTGATAGAGCCGGGTCTCGCGGAACTTGCGCTCGACGTCGTATTCCTCGGCGAAGGCGTAGCCGCCATGGGTCTGGACGCAAGCTTCGGCAGCGGCCCAGGAAGCATCGGCGGCGAGCATTTTCGCCATGTTGGCCTCGGCTCCGCAATCCTTGCCGTTCTCGAACAGATGGGCGGCCCGATGCACCATCAGTTCGGCTGCGCGCATCTGCGCATAGGCTTTCGCGATCGGGAACTGGACACCCTGGTTCTGTCCGATGGGGCGGCCGAACACGATGCGCTCCTTGGCATAGGTGCTCGCCTTCTCGATGAACCACTTGGCATCGCCGATGCATTCCGCGGCAATCAGGATTCGCTCGGCATTCATTCCCGAGAGCACGTAGCGGAAGCCCTTTCCCTCTTCACCGATGAGATTCTCCGCCGGGACTTCGACATTGTCGAAAAAGACTTCCGTCGTGGAGTGGTTCATCATCGCGCGGATGGGGCGGATGGTAAGGCCCTTCTTCTTTGCCCCCTGCATATCGAGGATGAAGACCGAGATGCCGTCGGTGCGCTTCACCACCTGGTCCTTGGGCGTGGTTCGGGCGAGGAGCAGCATCAGATCCGAATACTCGGCACGAGAGGTCCACACCTTCTGGCCATTGACGATGTAGCGGTCGCCGCGTTTCTCCGCGAATGTCTTGATCGAGGTCGTATCCGTGCCGCTCGTCGGCTCTGTTACACCGAAAGCCTGCAGGCGAAGCTCGCCGGTCGCAATTCTCGGCAAGTATTTCTGCTTCTGGTCTTCGCTGCCGTGGCGGAGGAGGGCGCCCATGATGTACATCTGCGCATGACAGGCAGCGCCATTGCAGCCCGCGCGCTGGATTTCCTCCAGGATGGCGGCGGCCGCCGAAAGCGGCAGTCCTGAACCGCCGTATTGTTCGGGAATGAGAGCGGCCAAGTAGCCGGCATTGCTCAGTGCTTTGACGAACTCGGCCGGGTAAGCGCTCTCACGATCGAGCTTGCGCCAATATTCGTTCGAGAACTCGGCGCAGAGCTTTCGCACCTCCTCACGGATTTCCGCATAGTCTTGCGTCGCATTGCTGTCGATTGCACTCATTGTCGATTCCTCGGACCTGTATGGAACGGGCTGAAGCGGCCGTACTATCCATTTGGTTCGGCTCGACGACCGGATCATTTCAATACAAGCAGGATTTCGAGGCTCACTGTCCGATCTGCTTGTAGAAGATGGTCGTGTCGCAGAAACCGCCCTGCGGCCAGAGCGCGTAGTTCGGGATGACACCGGATTTCTGCCAGCCGAGGCGCGTGTAGAGGCGCTCCGCATTGCTGCCGGTAACCGTGTCGAGCACGAGCACGGTCTTGCCGGCTGCGCGAGCGGCCTCTTCGGCAGCCCGCATCAGGGCGGCGCCAACGCCGCGGTTCCGGACGCGGCGATGGACCAGCATCTTGGCGATATCGGCCCGATGAGGCTGGTTCTCGGGTTGCCGGAGCACGACCTGCACGGTTCCGACGATCTGCCCGTCGGGACTATCCTGCGCAGCCAGCAGAATGCGCTCGCTCGCCGCGACGCTCTCGGCCACACCCTTCCAAAACGAATTCGCCCGTTCTTGTGACAGGGGTGCCATGAAGCCGACCGAGGCGCCTCCTTCGACGCAGTCGATCAGGACCGCAGACAGAGCACCGATCCGCTCCTTGGCTTCACGCGGGGACAGAACGCAGATCGCAACGTGCTCGCTCATCGAGAGGTCCTTAACCCTCACTACCGCGAATCCGTTATGGCAGATCCTCACGGAGCCGATAGAGGCTCCATTCCCAGGAGCAGCCCAGGCCATTGCAAAACCAGCCAATTGGCTAAATCAGGGGCAGTCCCAAGCCTCCTCGCTGCCAGCCACTTATTCCGCTTCGGAATAAGTCAAATAGCTGTATCTGGTATACCAGCCCCTCTCCGGATCCAGTAGCGTCACCTCATCTGCCTTGGGAGGAGATGATCATGGCACGGATGAGAGCGACGGAAGCCGCGGTTCGGGTGCTGGAGCGGGAAGGGATCTCGTGCGCATTCGGCGTGCCCGGCGCCGCAATCAATCCGTTCTATGCGGCCATGCGGTCGCGGAATAGCATCCGCCACATTCTGGCGCGCCACGTCGAAGGCGCCGCCCACATGGCCGAGGGTTATACGCGGGCGTCCGCCGGCAATATCGGCGTCTGCATCGGCACGTCGGGCCCGGCCGGCACTGACATGATCACCGGCCTCTATTCGGCCTGGGCGGATTCGATCCCGATCCTTTGCGTGACCGGGCAGGCTCCCCGGGCGCGCCTCTACAAGGAGGACTTCCAGGCCGTCGATATCGAATCCATCGCGAAGCCCGTCACGAAATGGGCCGTCACGGTGCGCGAGCCCGCGCTCGTGCCGCGGGTGTTCCAGCAGGCCTTTCACGTCATGCGCTCGGGGCGGCCGGGGCCCGTTCTGATCGACCTGCCGCTCGACGTGCAGATGGGCGAGATCGAGTTCGACATCGACACCTATGAGCCGCTGCCGATCTATCAGCCGCGCGCGACCCGCGCCCAGGTCGAGAAGGCTCTCTCGATGCTCGCAGTGGCGGAGCGTCCACTGATCGTCGCAGGCGGCGGGATCATCAACGCCGACGCCTCCGATCTCCTCGTCGAGTTCGCCGAAGTGACGGGCGTGCCGGTCATCCCGACGCTCATGGGCTGGGGTACCATCCCGGACGATCATCCGCTCATGGCCGGCATGGTCGGCCTCCAGACGAGCCACCGTTACGGCAATGCAACGATGCTCGCGTCCGATTTCGTGCTCGGCATCGGCAATCGCTGGGCGAACCGCCACACGGGGTCGGTCGAAACCTACACCAAAGACCGCAAATTCGTGCATGTCGACATCGAGCCGACTCAGATCGGACGCGTCTTCGCTCCGGATTACGGCATCGTCTCCGACGCGGGCGCAGCACTCGAGCTGTTCGTGGAAGTCGCGACCGAGTGGCGCGCCTCCGGGAAGTTGCCGGATCGCTCTGGCTGGGCCGGCGAATGCCGCGCGCGCAAGAAGAGCATGCTGCGGCGGACCGACTTCGACAACGCTCCGATCAAGCCGCAGCGCGTCTACCAGGAGATGAATCGCGCCTTCGGCCGCGAGACCTGCTACGTCTCGACGATCGGCCTGTCGCAGATCGCTGCTGCGCAGTTCCTGCATGTCTACAAGCCCCGGAACTGGATCAATTGCGGTCAGGCCGGTCCGCTCGGCTGGACGATTCCTGCAGCGCTCGGCGTGCGCGCCGCCGATCCCGATCGCGATATCGTTGCGATCTCCGGCGACTACGACTTCCAGTTCCTGATCGAGGAGCTGGCCGTCGGGGCGCAGTTCAATCTGCCCTATCTCCAGGTCGTGGTGAACAACTCCTATCTCGGCCTCATCCGCCAAGCCCAGCGCAACTTCGACATGGATTACTGCGTGCAGTTGTCCTTTGAGAACGTGAATGCGCCGGATCTCGACGGCTACGGTGTCGATCACGTGGCGGTGGCGCTCGGCCTCGGATGCAAGGCGATCCGCGTCACGAAGCCCGAGGACATCCAGCCTGCATTCGTTGAGGCGAAGGCTCTGATGAAGGAGTTCCGCGTGCCCGTGCTCGTCGAAATCATCCTCGAGCGCGTGACCAACATCGCGATGGGAACCGAGATCGACAACGTGGTCGAATTCGAGGAGCTCGCCGGCGAACCAGTCGATGCGCCGGCCACACTCACCCCCGCTGAATAAGTGATAAGAAACGGATGTTCGACATGCTCAAATTCGCGGCCAACCTCACCATGCTCTATGGTGAGCATGATTTCCTCGGACGCTTTGCAGCCGCGAAGCGCGATGGGTTCGATGCCGTAGAGTATCTCTTCCCCTATGCCTTCGAGAAGGAGCGGCTCGTCGAGCGCCTGCAGAAGCACGATCTCGTGCAGGTTCTGCACAACCTGCCCGCGGGCGACTGGGACAAGGGCGAGCGTGGAATCGCCTGCCTTCCCGACCGGGTCGGCGAGTTCCAGGATGGCGTCGGCCGCGCGATTGACTATGCGACGGCGCTTGGCTGCCCGCAGGTGAACTGCCTGATTGGGATTCCAGCGGAGGGTGCGGATCCGGACGAGACGCGGCACGTCGTGGTCGAGAACCTCACCTTCGCGGCGCGCGAGCTGAAGCGCGCCGGGATCCGCCTGCTCATCGAGCCGATCAACAGGTTCGACATCCCGGGCTTCTGGCTCAACCGGGTCGACCAGGCGGTCGAACTCATGGACGAGATCGGTTCGGACAATCTCTTCCTGCAATACGACCTCTATCACCAGCAGCGGACGGAAGGGGAACTCGCAGCCACCTTCCGTCGCCTGAGCAATCGCATCGCGCACATCCAGGTCGCGGATAACCCGGGCCGTCATGAGCCGGGAACCGGTGAGATCAACTACCTCTATTTGTTCGACCTTCTCGACGGCGTAGGCTACGAAGGCTGGATCGGGTGCGAATACAAGCCGAGGGGAACGACCTCGGGCGGCCTCGGATGGGCACGAGGCTATCTGCGCCCTGTACAGAGAACGATCCGTGAAGAGGTGTTGGCATGAAGGTCGGATTCATCGGGCTCGGGATCATGGGGTGCCCCATGGCGGGGCATCTCAAGAACGGCGGGCACGAATTGTTCGTGCCCGCGAATCGCAAACGGTCGGCGGAGTTGATCACCGCCGGTGCCGTGGGCTGCGCATCGAGCAAGGAGATCGCGGAGAAGGCGGACGTCATCATCCTGATGGTGCCGGACACGCCGCAGGTCGAGGAAGTGCTCTTCGGTTCCGGAGGCGTGGCCGAGGGTCTTTCCCCCGGCAAGATCGTCGTCGACATGAGCTCGATCTCGCCGATTGCCACGAAGGATTTCGCGAAGCGCATCAACGAGCGCGGGTGCGACTATCTCGACGCGCCGGTCTCCGGCGGTGAAGTCGGCGCCAAGGCCGCGAGCCTCACCATCATGGTCGGCGGTCCGCAGCGCGCCTTCGACAAGGTTAAGCCGCTCTTCGACCTGATGGGCAAGAACGTCACGCTCGTGGGTAGTAACGGTGATGGGCAGACCACGAAGGTCGCGAACCAGATCATCGTTGCCCTGACGATCGAGGCGGTCGGCGAAGCGCTGTTGTTCGCCTCGAAGGCCGGCGCCGATCCCAGCAAGGTCCGGCAGGCGCTGATGGGCGGTTTCGCGTCATCGCGAATTCTCGAAGTTCATGGCGAGCGCATGATCGCCCGCAAGTTCGATCCGGGCTTCCGTATCGAGCTGCATCAGAAGGACCTCAATCTCGCGCTCCAGGGCGCGAGGGCGCTCGGAGTCAGCCTCCCGAACACGGCGACGTGCCAGGAGCTGTTCAACGCCTGTGCGGCGAACGGCGGCGCCGGGTGGGATCACTCCGGTATGGTCCGCGCGCTCGAGTTGCTGGCGAACCACGAGATCAGTGCCGAGGATGTTGCGTCAAAAGCAGCCTGACACCTGATCGACGTCGGGCGCGAAAGCCTGCGGCTCCCTCCCGGCCGCAGGCTTTTTTCATGAGGCATCCTGTCGCCCGAACATGAACGGATTGTAATGTTCCGCCCACTGCATGTTCATCGCTGCTCCGCTAGACAGGTGCGGTAGCCTGCCGCTCGGCGGGAACGGTTCGGATCGCGCAGGAGGGCATCATGTGGACAGCGCTCGGCGACCTCGGGAAGGTCATGGGCTCGCAGCAGTTCTGGGGCTCCACGATCCGGCTCGCCATCCTGGTCGCGTTCGGTCTCGCAGTCCTGCTGATCGCCTTCACGACCTTCGTGGTGATTCTTCCGCTCGCCCTGGCGGGCGGCCTCGCCCTCCATCTCTATCTGCGCCGCAAGCTGCGTCAGGCGCGGCAGCAATATGCCCGACAGCACTATGCTCGGCAGGCCGATAATCTCGTCATCGAGGGCGAATACACCGTCGTGGACCGTCGTTAGGCCGTCGGTTCGAGATCCGGCGAGGCCAAGCCCAGCCTGAAATATGCTCCGAATATCGTCGCCGCCCTTGCGGCGGGGGCATGCGTTTTCTATCTGAGCCTCATCATGGGGTCCGGGCCCCTCTGGCGAGCCGCCGCTCGCGATGTCGGACTTCTTCTCTTGCCCTTGCGCCCAAGAGCGCGATCGCAACTGGAGATCCGGCCATTGGCTTCCAGCACATATCGAGTTCTCAACCTCTTCATTGGGGAGAGCGGCGCATGGCCGCTCGTTTCCGAGGATCGGCGGCTGATGCGAAGCGCCTGCAAAAAATTCCGGCGAGGTCCGGATTAGGACGGCGTTCCGCTTCGTATACCGATCATGGATGATGGAAAGCGCATGGACGTCGTCGGCTTCCTCGGGCCGCTGCGCCGCTACGCGAGAGCGCTGACGCGCGACGAGAGCCAGGCCGAGGATCTCGTGCAGGATACCCTCGTGCGCGCCTACGAGCGGCGAGGCTCCTTTCGCCTGGGCGGCAACCTGCGCGTCTGGCTTCTCTCCATTCTGCACAACACCTTCATCGATGAGCGTCGCCGCCGGAATGCGGAAAGCCTCCGCATCGAGCAGCTTGCCGAGATCGCTACGGCGGAGCTCCCCGCAGACCAGGAAAGCCGTGTCCGGTTCCAGCAGATCCGGCAGGCCTTCCTGTACCTGCCCGACGAGCAGCGCTCGGCCCTGCATCTCGTTGCCGTGGAAGGCTTGTCCTATCAGGAGGCCGCGGCCGCGCTCGGGATCCCGACCGGAACCCTGATGTCGCGCCTCGGGCGGGCGCGCGCCGCCTTGCGCGCCTTCGAGGCCGGGCAGGGGCCGCTCCAGATCGCGACAGGCCAACGCCCCAACCTGCGTGTCGTCGGAGGCTCGCATGAATGACCCGATCACCGAAGCCGACCTCCTGGGCTATGTGGACGATCAGATCGATGTGGCCCGTCGGATCGAGGTCGAGGATTATCTCGCCCGGCATCCCACGGCGGCTGCACGGGTGATGGCCGACCTGCGGACCCGCCACGCGCTTCGCCTGTCCTTCGCGGTTCCCTTGCCACGCCCTGCGGACGAGACGCTCGCGGCGGCCAACCGCCTCGAGCGCGCCCTCGCCTGGCGCGAGATCGGGCAGCGCTTGCGTCGCCTGGCCGCCATGGTCGCCCTGGTGGGCTTCGGCTGGTTCGCCCATGCGCAGGGCGAGCTCGGAATCACCGGCAGCGAGGCCTCGCCCAAACCTCCGGCTTTCGTCGAGGAGGCCCTGCACGCGCATCGGACGGCGCTGCTGCGCGCCCGGATGGCTTCTCAGCCCCGGACGACCCGCTACGATCCCGCCGAGATCCTCGTCGAGACCGGCGTTCGGCTGCCGCCGCTGCCGGGTGACTGGCAAGTTCTCGATGCGCAGGTCTTCCCATCCCGGGACGGCCACAGCGTCGAGATGAGCCTCGAGGCCGATGATCTCGGCCGGATCTCGCTGTTCGCCGCCCAGGTTCCCGCTTTCGACGTCGTCGCGCCCACGGTGGCGCGATTCGACGGCGCCAGGTCCGTTTACTGGCAGACGGGCTCGCTCGCCTACGCGCTGACCGGAGCGGGCTCCGAGAGAGCCCTCGAGAAGGCGGCGCTCCGGCTCTCGAGCAAAGTTCAGTAACCCACCACCAGAGGAAGATGTGATGAATACACCCTATGCTTGGCAGACCGGCGCCACGCGTGCCGGAACCGCCCTCTTCGACGAGGGCCTGCGGCAGCACATGCTGCGAGTCTACAATTTCATGGGCCTCGGCCTCGTGATCACGGGCCTGGTCGCGTTCGTCGTCGCTGCAACGCCCGCGCTCCACGTGCCGATCTTTCAGACCCCGCTGAAGTGGGTCGTGATGCTGGCGCCGCTCGCTTTCATATTCTTCTTCTCGTTCCGCATCCACGCGATCTCGGCCGCGACGGCGCAAACCCTGTTCTGGACATTCTGCGCGGTGATGGGCCTGTCGCTCGCCTCCGTGTTCCTCGTCTTCACGGGAATGAGCATCGCGCGCACTTTCTTCATCACGGCCGCGATGTTCGGCGCGACGAGCCTGTGGGGCTACACCACGAAGCGCGATCTCTCGAAGTTCGGCTCTTTCCTGTTCATGGGCCTGATCGGCGTCGTGATCGCGTCGCTCGTCAATCTCTTCATCGGCTCGACGGCGCTCCAGTTCGCGATCTCGATCATCGGCGTGCTCGTGTTCACGGGGCTGACTGCCTATGACACGCAGAGCATCAAGGAGCAGTATGCCGAGAGCTTCGGCCACGAGACCAACACCAAGCTCGCGGTGTTCGGTGCGCTCTCGCTCTACCTGAACTTCGTCAATCTCTTCCAGCTCCTGCTCAGCCTCACGGGCCAGCGGGAAGAGTAATCCCACCGACGCCGATCAGCTTCTCCCCGGTCCGTAGCTCGCGGGAGAAGCCGCTTCATCAATCTGTTCCCACTCCTGCCATCTCGTGAGAGCGGGAAGTGGATCCCTTTTCGACAAGCAACGAGGACAAGACTCCATGGACCATCAGGATCGTCAGGCCATCGATGGGCTTTTCACCAAGCTCGGTCAGGTCGAGCGCCAGAGCGGCGCTCGCGATGCGGAGGCGGAAGCTTTCATCCAGTCCCGCATCACCACTCAGCCCGCTGCGCCCTACTTCATGGCGCAGACGATCGTCGTGCAGGAGCAGGCTCTCAATGCCGCCCAGGCGCGCATCGCCCAGCTCGAGCAGCAAGTCGCGAGCCGCCCCGCGGGTGGCGGGGGCTTCCTGTCGGGCCTCTTCGGCGGCGGCCAGGCGCGGCCACAGCCGATGTCGCATCAGTATCAAACGCCCGGCATGCCTCCCCACATGGCTCCCGGAATGGGTAGCATGGCTCCAGGGCGGGGCGGCGGCGGCTTTCTCGCCGGAGCGGCCCAGACGGCCATGGGTGTCGCGGGCGGCGTGCTCCTCGGCAACATGATCGCCAACGCGTTCGGGGGGGACGAGGCCAATGCCGCGGAGGCGGGCCAGCCTGAACCGCAACAGGCTGCGGCAGAGGACTTCGGCGATTCCGGAGAGGATTTCGGGTTCGACGATATCTAACCCAGAGCCAGGTTCGGGCGATGTGCGGGATGAGAGGCACACCGCCCGGACAACCTTGGAACGGCCGGATCTGCTCGAATCTGGAGCCCATGAAAACCCGGCCGTCGCAAAGTGCGCACGGCAGCTGACAGCGCTTGCGAACCTGCTCGACACAGGACCATGTCCGCTCCTACGGGAGCCGCACCGCTGTGGCGAGGGCTGAAGGTGTTGCGGAAACCCGATGACGCTTGGCCGCTGGGCTGCGGCTACATGAACGGGTGAGCCTGGCGAGACGTGGAGTGGGGCCTCGAAGCGGTGGCAGGAACGGCCGCCATGTCGACGTGCTCGCCGCTCTGGCCGAGCTATTAGTAGCGGCGTGATTCACGGCAACGGATCAACCACCTCGCCCGTTACTGCTCTCGAAATGCGCGACCCGAGATGGCTGGCGGCCTAGCCGCTTCCGTCATGCCGACCTGAGCCCTCCGGGCAGATGCCCGAAAGGAATATTAAATGGACTTCACGTGGATTTCCGAGCCGACGGCGCTGGTTGCGCTCGCGACCCTGGTCGTCATGGAGGTCGTGCTGGGGATCGACAACCTGATCTTCATCTCGATCCTGACCAATAAGCTTCCCGAACATCAGCGCGCGAAGGCACGGCGGATCGGGATCGGGCTGGCGCTGTTTCTACGACTGGCGCTGCTGGGAACGATCGCGATCATCGTCCAGCTCACGCAGCCAGTCTTCACGGTCTTCGGGCACTCGTTCTCATGGCGGGACCTGATCCTGATCGGCGGTGGCCTCTTTCTCGTCTGGAAAGCCACGAAGGAAATCCATCACAACGTCGATCCCACTCCGGGCGACGATCTCTTCGACACCGCGCGGGGAACTATAAGTTTCGGTGTCGCCATCGGACAGATCCTCCTGCTCGATCTCGTCTTTTCGCTCGACAGCATCATCACCGCGGTTGGGATGACGGACCACGTGGCGATCATGGTGATCGCCGTCGTCGTCGCCGTAACGGTGATGCTCCTGGCCGCCGACCCGCTGGCCCGCTTCATCCACGCCAACCCGACGATCGTGATGCTGGCCTTGGGATTCCTCCTGATGATCGGCATGACCCTGATTGCCGAGGGCTTCGGAGCGCATGTCCCGAAGGGTTATATCTACACCGCAATGGCGTTCTCGGCCGCGGTCGAGGCCCTGAACATGCTCTCGCGGCGAGCCGCGCGCCGCAAGGCCGAGGCGCGCTCCGCCGCTTCGGAACAACCATGACGTGGCGGAGGAAACTGCTGTCGCAGCCTTTCGTCTTTCCCACCATGCCAGACCGAACGGAGTGAATAGATGATCGCTATGAAACGCTCTGCCGCTGCCATGGCGGCTCTTGCTTGCTTCGTCGCCCTGCCCAGTATTGCCGCATGGGCACAGACCAACAGCGGCTACCGGAGCGTCGACGCGGATGCCGGCAAGTCGCGCCGTCTCGGAGTCTATGGCAACGTCACGAAGGATTGCACGTCAGGGCCACTGCCGACGATCCGGGTGGTGACCCCGCCCAAGCACGGCGAGCTGAACGTCCGAAGCGGCACGCTGAAGGCCGGCCGGATCACACGCTGTCCGAAGCTCGAGGCGAAGGCGCAGGGTGTATTCTACAAGGCCAACGCACAGTACACCGGAACCGACGAAGTCAGCTACGAGGTGAGATCCGCCAGCGGCAAGATTGAGTCCCACACCGTCAAGATCAACGTGACGAGCACGCCACCCGCCGGCGCCAAGCCGAGTGACGATACGGAATTGTAAGGCGCGATCACAGTGGCGATCCAGGTGTCGGCACCCGATCCTGGAATATTTCACTTTGTTCGCAATGACCCACCGAGTCCGGCGCCACTCCGTTTCCGGCCATACACTCCCTTTCTCCCGTTCTCTTCGTCATTGCGCGCGGAGCGAAGCGATCCAGGAGCGAATTCGTCGACGGGTAGATTGCTTCGCCTGCGGCTCGCAAGGACGGAGGTGCGATGGGACTGGCAGTGCACACGCCCGCGGCTCGCAAAGACGGCAGTGGGTCCGGCGCTACTCCGGTTCCGGCCCTGCACTTCCCGCCCTCACGCCCTCTTCGTCATTGCGAACGAAGTGAAGCAATCTACCCGTCGACGGATGGTTCGCCTCGCCTGCGGCTCGCCATGACGGCAGGGGGCGGAAAGTGTATTGAGCGTGTAGAACCTCAGGCCGCCGAGCCCTCGTCCCCACTATCCCGCAGGTAGGGCTCGACGCGTCCTTTCAGCTTGATCGTCATGGGATTCCCGGCGCGGTCCTTGGCCTTTCCAGCCGCCACGCGAATCCAGCCTTCGCTGACGCAATATTCGTCGACATTCGTTTTCTCCGCACCGTTGAAACGAATGCCGATGCCGCGTGCGAGCAACGCCTCGTCATAGTACGGGCTGTCCGGATTGGTGGACAGACGATCGGGCAGTGAATTGGTCATGGAGTATTTTCCCAATTTGGCGAATGGCTAGCGAGATCCGCCGCGACGGCCAATCGGCTTGGCTTGCGCAACGATCCGGTTCAGAGGGTCACGGATCCTCGTATCCAGTGGCGCGGACATTCAGCGTATGGAGACGGGGATCGTTCTGGAAGAACAGGCCGCCACGCCGTTCCGCCCCGTCGGGCACGAAGCTGAAAGTCGTCGTGCTTTCCTCGACGACCTTGTTGCCCTGCATCAACTCGCCCACGATCTGAACCTCCGCTCCAGTCGCGCCGCCGGAATTCCGCGCAACGATCCTCGCGAGATACCCGGTCGGCTGATCGACGATCGACACGACGTGCACCGAGATCGCGGGGGCGTCCCCGTTCCGTGTCAGGCCCTCATAGGCCAGGATTCCGATCGTGGCTACGAAGATCAGAAAGCCGGCAAGGGCCGTCAGCCTCTCGGGCCATGGAATCTTTTCCTTCTCCTCGTCGCCCTTTTGATTCCCTGGTTCGTGCTCCACGGCCGACCTCACAGGATCAGGCGGGCCGCAGCGGCGCCCAAGGCCCCGGGAAAGGCAAGGATCACCACGATGAGCGCACCGTCGGCAAGTCCAAGGCCTGCGAAATGGCCGAACGTCCAGAGAATGTAGGTGCTGACCAGGAGCGTGACCGCGTATCCCACGATGCTGAACCGGAGGAGCAGCGACCAGAAGCCTTTGGCCTCGGCTTTCTCCTGGCCGTAGAAGCCGACTTGATAGACGAAGGCGTGCAGGATCGCGACGGAGAACAGAGCCAGTGCAATCCCGTGCCAGGAGCTCATCTTGAAGGAGATCACGATCATCTCCTCCGTGGGAGCGAGATTGAAGACGAAATAGAGCGCCCCCGCTGCCATCAGAAAAAGCGTTCCAAAATAAGCCACCTCTTCCTTTTGCTCGACCTGCTGGTCGCCTTGCTGGCCGAGCTGCTCGCGGGCAAGAACGGCACCCATCGCTGCCGGCACCATCTGAATTGCGATCTTGCCGACGATCTCTGAAAAATCCTCACGCCAGGTCAGGATACCGAGCAGCGTCATCACGAGGGCGGAGGTCAGAGCCCCGATCGCAAGAGCCGCGAAGCCATCGACGACATCGTCCTGCCAGTCGAATGCGTCTCTAATGCCTGAGTAATAGGCAAGGCCGATCAAGAGCGGCAGCGACAGCCCGACGAACAGCGCGAGCTTGAGAGGGTTCAGGGAGAAACCGAGCCACCACATCTCCATCGTCATGAGAAGCGGCAGCCCGAAAATCGCTGCGCCCGCAAAGGCGCGCGCGAGATCACGCAGCCAATGACTGCTCCGCCCGCGAGGCGGTTTGTCGTCCTCTGCAGTTGCCCTATCGAAAGCTCGAGGGTTGGGCTGGACGTCCAGAGGATGATCTCGTAGGGCCGTGCTCATCGGACCATCAACGGTCAAGCACGCGGATGGTTCGCGAGGCGGAATCGGCCGGCAGCCTTAAGCGCTCTGGCGTACCGGGGCTGCATTCCCGGCGCGCCATTTCACGACCTCCGAGATCAGCACGCCGAGACAGATCAAGGCCGCCGAGAGCCAGGTCGCCTCTGCCCTCGGGCTGGATATCCGAAGGAGGCCCGGCCGGTCACGAGCAAGCCTCCCACGAGCCAGAAGGCGCCGGCGCCGGACATCGCGAGCGCGAGATCCATGGGTCCACTGTCCTTCGGCCAGAACTGGGCCCGATAGATGTTGTCGGCCGCAATCGTGATCGGCGCCAGCATGACGAGCAGCACCCAGAGACCTTCTCCATTGGGCGATCCACTGGCGAGAACGCCAGTGTGACGGTGCCTTATACGGCGAGATATTCATGCATAGCGTTGGATGCCTCAAGTTCCGGGCGAGTGCCGGATGCAACCACCTGACCTTTCTCGATGATCACGCATCGGTCAGTCATTCGAAAGATCATGGGTACATTCTGTTCCACAATCAGGATTGTGAGGCCGCTTTCACGGTTGATGCGAGCCAAGATATCCGCGATCTGATGCACCAGGACCGGCATGATTCCGTCCGACGGCTCATCCAGAAGCATCACCTTCGGGTGGGTCATGAGTCCACGGCCGATCGCAAGCATCTGCTGCTCGCCGCCACTCATGGTTCCCGCCTTCTGGCTCATTCGTTCCCCGAGGCGTGGAAAGTAGGAGACCACCTCGTCGAGCCGCGACGGGAGGCTCCGCCCAGAGGCAATGCGGCCCATCTCGAGATTTTCACGTACGGTGAGGTTCGGAAAAACGCCCCGTCCCTGAACGACCGTGGTGAGACCCAGACGTGCGCGCTCATGCGCCTCTAGGGCGGTAATGTCTCGAGAGCCCGCTGTGATGCGCCCGGAAGTGGGCGGATTGAGCCCCGCGATGCAGCGCACCAGTGTGGACTTGCCCATGCCATTGCGACCAAGGACACCGAGCACACCGCGCTCGGGAAGTCTCAGGGACAGTCCCCTCAGGACTTCAGCCTTGCCATAACCGGCATGAACGCTTTCGACAATAATATCCATTACGGGGTTCCAGCCGTTCGCCTGTCAATCCATTCCTAGGTAGATGCTGCGGACTTCTTCGTCGGCTGAAATGGATTCGAAGCCTCCCTCCCGGAACACCCGGCCGAGATGAAACACTGTTACCGGCGCTTTGAGATCCCGTATGAAATTGATGTCGTGTTCGATGATGATGGCGGAGAGCCCGAGATCGCTCGTAAGCGCACGAATGAGTTTTCCGGTGGCATGTGTTTCCTCCGCGGTCATGCCTGCGGTCGGCTCATCAAGCAGCATCAAGCGTGCGTTCATTCCAAGCAGCAGCCCGATCTCGAGCCATTGGCGCTGCCCGTGAGATAAGGCCGCAACTTTGCGCTCTGCGAATTCGCCGAGACGTATCGTCTCGAGGAGTTCACCGATCCGGCCTTGCTGTTGGACGGTCTTTCGTTCGGCGGCCAGGACAGCGAGTTCGAGATTTTCGATGACCGTAAGTTCCGGAAAGACCGACGGGGTCTGAAACTTCCGCGCGATGCCCAAACGCGCACGCTTCGGAACCGACAAGCCGGTAATGTCATGGCCACTGAAGAGGATGCGCCCCTCGGTAGGACGCTGATGGCCTGAGATCATGCTGATGAAGGTCGTCTTGCCCGCACCGTTGGGTCCAATGATGGACCGAATCTCGCCCGCACCGAGAGTCAACGATATTCCCTCATTGGCGACTATCCCTTGAAACCGCTTCGTGAGGTTTTCGACCCGCAGGATTTCAGTCACCGAGGGTCTCCTCGCTTCTCGAGGAAATTGCTTACCGCGCCAGCCATGCCACCTTGGAACCAGGCAATCGAGACGATGAACAAAACGCCGATGATGAGCTGCCAATATTCAGGAGTTACTGCACTCAAGGCATTCGATAGCGAAGATACGATGATCCCGCCCAGCAGGGCTGCCAGAAGCGACGAGCGCCCGGCGATCGCAACCCACACGACAACCTCGGTCGAGAAAAGGACGCCTCCTAATGAGGGAGAGATGAAGCCCGAATGGGCTCCGTAGAGCGCGCCCGCCGAGCAGGCGACAGCCCCGGATAGCGCAAAGGCGGCAGTCTTGTAGAGAGAGGTCTCAAATCCGAGAGCCTCCATGCGTGGCTCGTTCTCCCTGATTCCAATCAGGATTTTCCCGAATCGGGAGCGAACGGCGGCAGAAAGCCAAAAATAAACGAGTGCCGTGAAGATGAGAATGACGTAGTAGATCGGCCTGTCTTCAAAGAGGGAGATCTCACCGATGCCAAAGGTGAGTGAAGGCCGCATCACGAACATTCCGTTCCAGCCGCCGGTGATCTGACTCTGGCTTACGGAGAGCTGCTCGATGACAATCGACAATGCCAGGGTGACGAGCACGAAATATGCGTCCCTGACACCGGCGGAGAACAGGAACCAGCCGATGAGCGCTGCGATGCATGCGCCGGCACTCGCCGCCGCGACTAGGGCAAGATAGGCAGGGTTGATCGGGAGGGCAGCCGACATGAGCAGGCCCATGATGTAGCCCCCGATGGCGAAAAAGCCGGCCTGCCCGAAGCTGAGGACGCCCGTGTAGCCCCACAGAAGTGCGAGCGACATGGCCATCACGCCGAACAGCATATATTGCGGGAGGATATAGATGGCATATCCTTCGTACAGCAGCGGGATGGCGAAGAGTGTAGCGAAGACGAGGATCGCTAGGCTCGCCTCGCTTCGAACAACTCTTGCAGGCGATCCGGGCCGGACGCTCGTGGCCGCGACGGGGCCGTGGGACGCACGAGTATCGATCTGCGTCATGGACTAATTCTGCTGCGCCAGGATCCCGCGTGGGCGGAAGCGGAGGATCAGGATTGCGAGAACGAAGACAATCGTCTGCGCGAAGGTCTGGCTGGTGATAAGGGCGAAGAGGGTCTCGGACCCGCCGATGATGAAGCTGCCGAGGACGGTGCCACCGAGTAACTGCCCCAGGCCTCCTACTGTGACGACGAAGAAGCTGCGGACCAGGAACACATTGCCGATGTAAGGATCTATGCTCAGCATCGGGCTGATCAGCGCTCCTGCGAGACCCGCCAGGAAAGCGCCACCTGTGAATACCCAACGATAGAGGGCTCGGACGTTCAGGCCGAGCAGGCTTGCGACTTCCCGGTTCTGGATCAGGGCGCGGATCCGAATGCCAAGCCCTGTCCGATAGTACACGAGCCCCATTGCGACGAGCAGTCCGATCGTGAACAGGCCGATCAAGGTTCTGTATGCCGGAACCTCTGCGAAGCCCAAGTTGAAGGTGCCGGGGAGGGGCTCGGGGATGCTCCGAAAATCGCTCCCGAAGACGATCTTGATCAACTCGGTTGCCACCAGGAAGAAGCCCCAGGTCAGGAGCAGGGTCTCGAAAGGTCGGTCATAGAAGTGGCGGATCAGCACAACCTCAAGGACGAGGCCAATGAGCCCGACGCCTATAGCCGCCAGAAGCGCAGCGAGCAGAAACGGCATCCCGCCAGAGACGAGTGCCCAAGCAAAGTAGGCGCCGAGCGTCAGCATCGCGCCATGGCCCATATTGATCACGCCGACGAGGCCAAAGATCACCGCAAGGCCAGAGGCTGCCAGGGCAAGGACAAGCGTGATCAGCGTCGCGTCGACGAGAATGCTGACAGCTGTGGCAATCACGCTTGTCTCCTACGAGGAGGATACGTCGCAGGGCCCGGTCCCGGCCGACTCCGGAGGATCGGCCGGAAGAACCAAATCAGAGCGGCAACTTGCAGTTTGCGGGAGCAGGTTCGACAGCCTGCAGTGCCTGGACTTCCTCAAACATATCATTGACGCCGGTCCAGTTACTGCGGACCTTCATGAGATAGGAGGGGAGCACGGCTTGATGGTCCTCTGCACGCATCCGGACCGGGCCCTGGGGAGCCTTGTCGAATACGATGCCCCCAAGGGCATCGCGGACCTTGTTGGTGTCTACGGATCCCGCCTTCTCGATGGCCAGAGCAAGCATGTGGGCTGCGTTGTACATGCCGACCCCAACAGTATTCATCAGTGTTCCGGGACCATATTTCTTGACGAGTTTCTCCAGGAATGCCTTGTTGTTCGGATGCTGGATCGACATGAAGTAGTCGAAGCTGACGTACGTGCCCGCCGATATTTCTGGCCCGAGTCCCGTCGTGACGACTTCCTCATCATCCACCGTCCAGATCACGATGTCCTTGCTCATCCCGGCTGCATGGAACTGGCGTCGGAAATTCACGGTGTCGCTGCCGGTAAGCGTGTGGAAGACCACCTGAGCTCCCGAGTTTCTTATGTCACGGATTACGGACTCGTATTGCGGTGTATTGAAGGGAATATAGACCTCGCCGACAACCTCCCCGCCGAAATCCGCGAACTTCTTCTTGAACATTTTGTTCGTCTCGCGAGGCCAAGCGTAGTCTGAGCCTATGAGAAAGAACTTCTTGCCGTGGTTCTTCACGACGTATTCGACATGCGGCCAGACCTGCTGGGACGGCTCGGGGCCGAACATGAAGATGTTCTTGTTGCAAACGCCCGGGAAAAATTCCTGGCTCTGACCCTCGTAGAATGTCGGGTAAAGCAGCATCTTGCCACTTTGCGCGACGACGGGGCCGGCTGCATTCCTCTCGGCACTGCTGAATGTGCCGGCGAGGAAATCGACACGATCCTGGCGGATCAGCCTATTCGCTTGCTCAACGACGATCCGTGGCTCGGTCTTGGAATCCCCGATGACGATTTCAACTTTACGACCGAGGATCCCTCCTGCTGTGTTAATCTCGTCAACGGCGAGCTCGAAGCCCGAGCTGTGCGCCTTGCCGTAGACGGTCCAAGCGCCCGTAAGAGGTGAGATCACGCCAATCTTGATGGGATCAGCGGCCCACGCCTTGCGGATGAGCGATGGAGTCGCAAGCGCAGTTACTCCAGCCGCGGTCACTTGCTTTAGAAAGGTGCGGCGTCCTGAGTGAGACACCTTGCTTGGATGCTTCTGTGCCATCGAATGATCCTCCCGCGGATTGTTAGTTGCGCAGCCGCCCAATGTATGCGCTGCTCTGTCAAGAACTGATCACACGCTTCTCGTGGGCAGAACCTGCAGCCCGGGTCCGTTTGGACGAAAGCAGATCTCAGTACCAGCCCGGGCGAGCATCGGCTCCGAGCATCTCGTCGTAGACGTCGGTCCGGCGATCCCTCAAGACTTGATTGTACTCGTTCCAGTTCCGCTTCCGCCGTGCATCGGCGAGATTCACCTCGGCGTAGATGATCTCCTCCTCCGAACTGCTGGCCGGCCCTCCGATTGGCCAGCCGGTGTAGCTAACGATAAGGCTCTGTCCGAGGAAGGGTTGCCCTCGCTCGGTGCCGACGCGATCTGCAGCGGCAACGAACACTGAGTTCGAGTGAGCTGCTCCCATGACGAGAATGTTCGCCATGGCTTCGCGCTTCGGATCCTGACCCGGTATCGGAACCCAATTCGTTGGGATGCAGACGATATCTGCTCCTTGCAGCGCGCACATGCGGTAGCTCTCAGGGAACCACCCATCGTAACAGATGAACGTACCGATACGTCCAATCGGAGTCTTGAAGACGGGGAAGCCCAGATTCCCTGGCTCGAAGAACAGATTCTCCTCGTTCCAAAGGTGAACCTTGCGGAACGTCCCAACATGCCCTTGTGGGCCAATCACGACGGAGGAGTTGTAGAGAGACTCGCCCTCGCGTTCACAGATACCGGCAACAATGTGGAGGCCGTGGCGTGCTGCTATCTCTGCCCAGGCTCGGCTAGTCTCGCCGTCAGGAACAGGCTCGGACAGAGCAAAGGCTTCTTCGCGACTCTCGAAGACATAGCCGGAATTACACAGTTCCGGCAGCACGATCAGCTTGGCCCCCTTTGAGACAGCCTGTTCGATGAACTCCAGGCTGCGCCGGACATTACGATCTTTCTCACCGACGACGGGCTCCATCTGGATGCACGCAACCTTGATGAGAGCCTCCTCGCGCGACTTTCTGCTCATCGACAGCCTCCCTTGATTATACGCGGTCCGCCTAAGGCTGGCCGCGACGGAGCGAATGCTGGCACTGCAATGCGATTTAGTCAATAAAGTTGAATAAGGCTAAAAATGCGATCTGGTATTGGAACGGAAAGTCAAATACAGTCGGCGTATTCCCTCCAACAGGTCTACTCAGTATCAGAATGCTGGCAGAGCATTGATCCAAGCGCCCCTTGCCGGATGTCACTCGGTGTTCCTATGGCTATGGGGAGCCTTTGATTGGAAGAAGAAAGGATCTCTCTTTTCTAGCGCCCGGTCCTAGCGCCAACCTGCAGCTCAATTGCGCCTTTCATTATTATTCCAACCTCTTCACCAAGATGACTGGTCGTTCCTCCATGGTCGGCCCCAGACATAATCGGATGGATATGCCGTGCAACTCGCCTGGATAATAGCCGTGGCCACCTCAGAGGCTCGCCTCTTTCCAACTCTCAGCGCAGGCTGGCGTTCAGCTTTTCGAGGGCGGCACGCCCGGGGCAAAGCTCTGCGTCCGACAGGGCGTTCAGCGGCGTCTGCACGGTCCCGAGCCTGTCGTGAAGATCCTCGCCCTCCGGGTCGAGATAGAGCAGACCCGTGACGATCTCGCCTGCGGCTTGCTGCTCCTGGAGATAGGAGATCGCGGCGCGTTTGTCGGTCGGATCGTAGCCGGCATCAACCTTGCGGAGCTTCAGGAGCGAGCCGTCGTGCTGCTCTACGAGTTCGACGGTGCCCGGCGCATAATCGGCCGTGATTTCCTCGCGTCCTTCGATGACGTCGAGATAGTTCACGGCCTCATTGTGGGCACGGACGTAATCATAGCTTTTCGTCGAGCCCGGATGGTTGTTGAACGCGACGCAGGGACTGATGCAGTCGATGAAGGCGGCGCCGCGGTGCTCGAGGGCGGCCTTGATCAGGGGCACGAGCTGCGTCTTGTCGCCCGAGAAGCTCCGACCCACGAAGGTCGCGCCGAGCAGGATCGCCATGCTGACGAGATCAATGGGGGAATCCTCGTTGCGGATTCCCTTCTTAGACTTCGAGCCCATGTCGGCAGTGGCCGAGAACTGGCCCTTGGTGAGGCCATAGACGCCGTTGTTCTCGACGATATAGGTCATGTTCACGCCGCGGCGCAGGCAATGGGCGAACTGGCCGAGGCCGATCGATGCCGAGTCGCCGTCGCCCGAGACGCCGAGATAGATGAGATCGCGGTTCGCAAGCGCGGCGCCGGTGAGCACCGATGGCATACGTCCGTGAACCGAGTTGAAGCCGTGGCTCGCGCCTAGGAAATAGGTCGGTGTCTTCGACGAGCAGCCGATTCCGGAGAGCTTCGCGACCCGGTGCGGCGGAATCGCGAGCTCGAAACAGGCTTGGATAATTGCCGCCGAGATCGAGTCATGGCCGCAGCCGGCGCAGAGCGTCGAGATCGCACCTTCGTAGTCGCGCCGGGTATAGCCGAGTGCGTTCTCGGGGAGCTTCGGATGATGCAGTTTCGGCTTTATGAGGTAGGTCATTCCGCAGCCTCCCGGCTGTTCTTCTCAGTAAGAAACGCCCAGCGGCGCGCGATCTCGCTGGTGATGAAACGCGCCGTGATCGGCGTGCCGTCGTAGTGCAGGATGGAGATCAATCGTGCCGGATCGAGAGCGCCCTCATTGATGAGGAGCATGCGCAACTGCGCATCCCGGTTCTGCTCGATGACGAAGACCTGATCATGATCGAGAACGAAGTCGATCACATCATCGGCGAAGGGAAAGGCCCGCACCCGCAAAAGATCGAGCGCAATTCCTTCGGCTTCCAGCGTCTCGAGCGCCTCGTTCATGGCAGGCGAGGTGGATCCGAAATAGATCGCGCCGAACTGCGTCGGCTTCGGCGCGTCCCTGCGAATCGGCACAGGGACCAAACACTTCGCCGTCTCTAACTTGCGCAGGAGGCGCTGCACGTTCTCGACATAGGCGCCGCCTTCCTCGGTGTAGCGCGCATAGGGGTCGCGCGAGGTCCCGCGGGTGAAGAAGGAGCCCTTGGTCGGGTGCGTTCCAGGATAGGTGCGGAATGGGATCCCGTCTCGATCGATGTCGAGATAGCGTCCGAAATCCGTGGCGGCCTCGAGTTCCTCGGCGCTGAGTACCTTTCCGCGATCGAACCTGCGGCTGTCGTCCCAATCGAGCGGTTCGCACAGCCATTCGTTCATGCCGATATCGAGATCGAGCAGAACGAAGACAGGGGTTTGGAGCCGATCAGCGAGATCGAAGGCGAGCGCCCCGAACTCGAAACATTCGCGCGGATCCTCCGGGAACAGCAGGACGTGCTTGGTGTCCCCGTGCGAGGCATAGGCCGAGATCAGGATGTCCGATTGCTGCGTGCGGGTTGGCATCCCGGTCGAGGGGCCGCCGCGCTGCACGTCGAAGATCACCGCTGGCACTTCGGCAAAATAGGCGAGGCCGATGAATTCCTGCATCAGGGAGATCCCGGGCCCGGAGGTCGCCGTGAAGGCCCGCGCACCGTTCCAGGCGGCGCCGATCACCATGCCGATGGAAGCAAGCTCATCCTCGGCCTGCACGATCGCGTAGCGGTTCTGGCCGGTCTCCGGGTCCGTGCGGAAACGGTGGCAATATTTTGCGAAGGCTTCTGCCAAGGACGTCGAGGGCGTAATCGGGTACCAGGCCGCCACCGTCGCGCCGCCATAGACGGCGCCGAGCGCAGACGCATCGTTCCCATCAAGGAAGATGCGATCGCCGACAGCATCGGCGCGCTGCACCTTCAGCCCGATGCTGCTTTTCAGATGCGCCTCGGCGTAGTCCCGGCCCATATGCAGGGCTTCGAGATTCGGCGGAATGAGCCTGTCCTTGCCGCGGAACTGCTCCGCGATGAGGCGCTCGATCTCGCCGATCTCGATACCGAGCAGTGAGGCGAGGGCGCCCACATAGATGATGTTCTTGAAGAGCTGGCGCTGGCGCGGGTCGCTGTAATGCTCGTTGCAGATCGCCGTGAGCGGCATCCCGACGACGTTGATGTCGCTCCGGAACCGCGATGGCGGCATGGGACGGGTCGAATCGTAGAAGAGATAGCCTCCCGGCTCGATCTCGCGGATGTCCTTGTCCCAGGTCTGCGGGTTCATGGCGACCATGAGGTCGACGCCGCCGCGGCGGCCGAGATGTCCGGCTTCCGTGACCCGGATCTCGAACCAGGTCGGAAGGCCCTGGATGTTCGACGGGAAGATGTTCCGGGAGGCGATCGGCACGCCCATCCGCAGGAAGGAGCGGGCGAAGAGCCTGTTGGCGCTGGCCGAGCCCGAGCCGTTGACGTTGGCGAATTTGATGACGAAGTCGTTCGTAGCCTCTAGGCGCGGTGCTGGCATGTCCTGATCCTGTACGCCCGCGCCAGTTCACCGGCCCCGAAAGGCCACCTCCCGGCGAAAGCGAAGTGGGGCGTCGCTCCAAGAGCGTGTGGCGGCGAAGAGGATCTGGATCGTCGTCGGAAATGGGGTGGCCCAGGTTTCTGGCGGCCATTCGCGGAGCATGAGGCCGAATCTATGCGTGGTGCCGGCATGGCTTCGCTCCGTAGGCGTGCCCCGGCTCGAGCAGGAATTTCTGCATGTCCCAGGCGCCCGTCGGGCAGCGCTCGGCGCAGAGACCACAATGCAGGCAGACGTCTTCGTCCTTCACCATGACGCGACCGGTCTTGAGCATATCGGAAACGTAGAGATCCTGCGTCAGGTTCACGGCCGGCGCTCTGAGGCGGGGCCGCAGCTCGTCCTCGGGTCCGTTCTCCGTGAAAGTGATGCAGTCCATCGGGCAGATGTCGACGCAGGCATCGCATTCGATGCAGAGGTCGCGGGTAAAGACCGTCTCGACATCGCAGTTGAGGCAGCGCTGCGTCTCCGCATAGGCGAGCTCGCGATCGAACCCCAGTTCGACCTCGGCCCTGATGTCCTTGAGCGCGATCGCCTGATCGCGCAACGGCACCTTGTAGCGCAGATCGAGGGAGACCTCGTTGTCATAGGACCATTCGTGGATGCCCATCTTCTGCGAGACGAGATTCGTCATCGGGGATGGCCGGGTGCCGAGGCTCTCGCCCCGGCAGAACAGATCGATCGAGATCGCCGCCTCGTGGCCATGGGCCACGGCCCAGATGATGTTCTTCGGCCCGAACGCCGCGTCGCCGCCGAAGAATACCTTCGGCAGGGTCGATTGATGGGTCTTCGGGTCCACCCTTGGGAGGCCTCGGGCGTCGAATTCGAGGCCGAGATCCCGTTCGATCCAGGGGAAGGCGTTCTCCTGCCCAATGGCAACCAGCACGTCGTCGCATTCGAGATGAATGTCGGGCTCGCCGGTCGGGAGGAGCTGGCGCCGGCCGTTTCCGTCGATCCGCGCGGCCACCTTCTCGAACAGCACGCCGGTCAGCCGGCCGTTCGCGTGGGTGAATTCCTTGGGCACGAGGTAGTTGAGGATCGGGATGCCCTCGTGGATGGCATCCTCCTTCTCCCAGGGGGAGGCCTTCATCTCCTCGAAGCCGGAGCGCACGACGACCTTGACGTCCTCGCCGCCGAGGCGCCGGGCGGTGCGGCAGCAATCCATGGCTGTGTTGCCGCCCCCGAGCACGACGACCCGACGGCCGATCCGGTCGATATGGCCGAAGGAGACGTTTGCGAGCCAGTCGATCCCGATGTGGATGTTCGCGGCACCCTCCCGCCGACCCGGGATGTCGAGGTCACGCCCGCGCGGAGCCCCGGTGCCGACAAAGACGGCGTCGAAATTCCCGGCCAGCACCGCGCGCAGGCTGCCCACCCGCTCGCCGTAGCGGGTTTCGATGTTCCCTATCTCAGTGATGTAGCCGACCTCCTCGTCGATCACCTCCTCGGGCAGGCGGAAGCGCGGGATTTGGCTGCGGATCATGCCGCCCCCACGCTGCTCGCCGTCGAACAGGACGATCTCGTAGCCGAGCGGCGCGAGATCGCGGGCAACCGTCAGGGAGGCGGGTCCAGCGCCGATCAGGGCAATACGCCTGCCATTCCTGTGCGACGGCGCCTTCGGAAGGAGGGCCCCGACATCCTCCTTGTTGTCGGCCGCGACGCGTTTCAGGCGGCAGATTGCGACCGGCTCCGCTTCGACCCGGCCTCGGCGGCAGGCCGGTTCGCAGGGGCGGTCGCAGGTGCGCCCGAGGATCCCCGGGAAGACGTTCGAGCGCCAATTCACCAGATAGGCGTCGGTGTAGCGCCCGGCGGCGATGAGCCGGATATATTCCGGCACCGGGGTGTGGGCCGGACAGGCCCACTGGCAATCGACTACTTTATGGAAGTAATCCGGGTTCCGGATATCCGTGGGCGGAAGCCCTGGAGCCATTTGAGACTTACTGTCTCGGTCCCGGATGTCCGTGAGCGGAAGCTCGGGACCAGCCTGCGACTTGACCGCAAGGTCGACTGCCTCGCGGGAACCCTGTTCACTCGGCATCGTTGCTTCGCCTCGTTGGGCGTTTCGCGCTTTGGTGCCCATCGTGGCCGAGTTGGAGGGCGAAATAAAGGAGAATCGGACAGCGCTTTACGGGCTACTGCATCAGGGCTCCTCGAAACAGCCAGGGCTGCAGGTTCAACATGTCGCGATCGGAAGAGGGGACTCTCTCCGCATTCTGCCGGGGAATTTGCCCCACGCTTATGCTTTCGGCCTACAGGAGTTACGATCCCTACTGCCTTCGAAGAGGCGAAGCGCTGATGATGCCAAAACCTATCCCCGTGCGCGTCACCCAACGATTCGTGGCGCCTCCCGAGCAGGTCTTCGATGCCTGGCTCGACGCCGACAATACCGGCCGATGGCTGTTCGCGACTCCTGGAGGCCGGATGATGCGCGTCGAGATCGACCCGCGTGAAGGTGGGCGGTTTGCGATCGTGGAACGGCGCGGAGATCAGGATGCAGAGCATTTCGGCACGTATCTGGAAATCCAGCGTCCGCGACGTCTCGTCTTTTCCTTCTCGGCCGAGAGAGACAGCCAGAAGGCGGATCCGGTCACCATCGAGATCGTGCCCATCGGGAGTGGCTGCGAACTGACGCTGACACATCAAATGCAACCCGAATGGGCAGAATTTGCAGCGCGTACGAGGGAGGGTTGGGCCGGAATTCTGCAGAAGCTCGCAGACCTGTTTTCTCGGACCTGACATTATCGAGAGCACCCGAAGTAGCTCATTCGAATATCACTCGATGCAGAGCGCTGACCTGCGGGAAAGGCGGCCACCGAGCGAACCGCTGCGGACGCGGCGAGTGAAACCATGCTTCGCACGCGCTCACTGGCGATGGCCGGAGACGCCAGACCTCGCTCGATAGATCTTAGCGCCGAAGTCCTTGTCAGAGACGGGTTGGCCCTTTCCGTGGTCATGAATCCGGTGTCATCCGCCTGCAATGCTTCCGTGCGAGCCGCAGCGCCATGATATGGTTCAGGCATGTACCTCCTCCGGCGGAAGTTGCCCTTTTTCCGCGGCGTCAGCCGTGCTTTGATGGGCACTATCAGAAGACACGCGGCAGCGTGCGACGGGAGGAGCGGAGGACGTGAGGACTCCGGGAACAGCCGCGATCGAGGTCGACGACCTGCGAGCCGCCTATGGGAGTAATCCGGTGCTCCACGGCATCGACCTTGCTGTCGAGGCGGGCGAGTTCGTCGCTATCCTGGGCTCGTCCGGATGCGGCAAGACCACGCTTTTGCGGACGATTGCCGGCTTCCAGAGGGCCTCGAGAGGCTCCATTCGTCTTTTCGGCAAGGATGTCGTCGGCGTGCCCCCGGAACGGCGCGGCGTCGCGATGGTGTTCCAGTCCTACGCGCTGTGGCCGCACATGACCGTGCTCGGCAATGTCGGGTACGGCCTGCGCCTGCGCGGCGTTCCGAAGGCCGAGGTCCGCTCGCGCGTCGCGAACGTGCTGCGCATGCTCAATCTGTCGGGCCTCGAAGACCGCAAGGTGACGAACCTTTCGGGCGGGCAGCGCCAGCGCGTTGCGCTCGGCCGTGCGCTCGCCATCGAGCCCGACCTTTTGCTGCTCGACGAGCCGCTCTCGAATCTCGATGCGAAAGTGCGGATCCAGCTTCGCTCCGAGATCAAATCGCTCCAGAACCGGCTCGGATTCACGGCGATCCACGTCACGCATGACCGCGAGGAAGCCATGACAATGGCGGACCGCATCGTCGTCATGGAGTCCGGGCAGATCGCGCAGGTCGGCACGCCGAAGGAGGTCTACGACCGGCCGATCTCGCCGTTCGTGGCCAGCTTCATGGGAGCCGAGAACACGATCGCGTTCGATGTCCGAAAGGTCCCGTCTGGCGTCGAGGTGAGGACCGCCGACGGTCGCACCACGCTGTGGAAAGACGACGCGCCGCTCGGTGCGGTGACGGCTCACTTCCGCGACGACGTTGCGCGCCTGGATCGCCCGGACCTTCAGGTCGACGGCGCGATCGTTCTCCCGGGTCGCATCGCGCAACGGACCTATCCCGGTGGTCACTATCGCTATGCCGTCGCAATCGGCGACCGTCATTTTACCGTGACGGACGATCGATACCTCGACCTCGACACTCTGGTCGGACTGCGCTTGCCGCTGGAGGCTCTGCATCTGTTCCCAAGCGCCCCCACATCGGGAGGAAATCATGCTTAGATTCGCCCTTGCCGCCGGTCTGGCGGCCGGTCTTGCAGCGTCCCCGTCACACGCCCAGACGCTGAACGTCGCCACCGCCGGCGACCAGAACATGGTCGACTACATCAAGGACTACCTCGGTCCGATGTTCGAGAAGGCCCATCCGGGTGTGAAGGTGGTGGCGGTCGGCACCGGGCCCGGCGATGGCGGCTCCCAGAAGATCTATGAGAAGCTCGACGCCCAGAAGAAGGCCGGAGCCGCGGCGGCCGATTTCGACGTGGTCGTCATCCACCAGAAGGCAGCGGGCACGATGGTGCAGGAGGGCCTGCTCGAGAAATATCGCGACACAATTCCGACAGGCACTCTCGTGACCCGGAATACGGCTGAGAACGCGCTCGGCGCCGAGGTCTCCGGCTATGTTATGCCGATGTTCCATTCGCAGACGGCGATCGCCTACAACCCCGATCTCGTGAAGACGCCGCCCAACAGCTATCCGGAGTTGCGTGAGTGGGCGAAGAAGAACCCGAAGCAGTTCGGCTATAACGGCATCAAGGGCGGCATGTCCGGCGTCGCTTTCGTAGCCGGCTGGGTCGAGGCCTTCGGCGGCGGCGGCGCCAAGCTCGAGAAAGGGCCCTACGATCCCGCCGTCAAGGCGACGTGGGACAAGGCCATGGCGGATCTCAAGGAGTTCAACAGCAATGTCGTGATCACGCCCGGGAACGCCGGCACGCTCGACATGCTGAATCGCGGCGAAATCGCCATGGGGCCGGTCTGGGTCGACATGTTCTACACATGGAAGGCAGACGGAAAGCTTCCTCCCAACATGCGGCTCAAGCTCGTGTCGCCCGGCATGCCGGGCCAGCCGATGTACTACGCGATCCCCACCAAGGCGCCGCAGGCGAAGCTCGCGGCCGAGTTCGTCACGCTCGCGACGAGCCCAGAGGTTCAGGCCGAGGGGATTGTGAAGCGGTTCAACTGGTATCCGGGGATCGATGCGAAGAATCTCGAGGGCAGGCTCGATCAGGCAGCCTGGAATCAGCTCTTCGCGGATATCACGCCCGAGGACCTCGCGACGAAAGGCAAGCCGTTCCCGATTGCACCGTACTTCAACGATATCCTCGAAGCGTATGAGAGAAAGGTGGCGAACTGATTATTGATTGAAGCATTTCGCGTGGGGTGCATCCGGCTTGTCGGATAAGGCCTATCGTCCGGCGCACTCCACGCGATCGAGCTGCTCACGAAAGGCTAACATCTCCATGAAGCATGCCTCCGTCGCCGGGCTCGTTCTCGTCGCCCCGGCGCTCGCCATGGTCGGGGCGCTGTTTCTCTATCCGCTCGGATTCTCGCTCGCCTCCGCGTTTGCAGGCGAGGAAGGGGAACTGACGCTCTCGCATTTCCAGAAGGCGTTCGAGTTCTACTCTACGGATATCGTTTTCACGATCTTCATCGTCTGCGCATCGACGGCCCTGATCGCCATTCTGTCGATTGCGATCGCAGGTACGCTGACGCTGAGCGAGACGCCCTGGCTCGTCGCCATTCTGCGCTCGATGTATCGCTGGCCCCTGTTCATTCCCTTCATCGTGGCGGCGCAATGCATGCGAACGTTCCTGGCGAAGAACGGGCTGATGAACAACTCGCTCGTGGCGCTCGGGATTCTCGAGCCGTTGCAGACCACGAGCTTTCTCGACTGGCGCGGTATCATCATCACATTCGTGTGGAAGCAGGTGCCGTTCGTGACATTGCTGTTGGCCGGCGCCATGGCCTCTCTCGATCGCGCCACGATCGAGGCCGGGCGCAATCTCGGAGCCTCCCGGCTTCGGGTCTTGCTGGAACTCGTCCTGCCACAGGTCGCGCAGACGCTGCTCGTTGCGCTCGTCCTTTCCTTCGTGACGATGATGTCGGTCCTGTCGGTGCCCATGATGGTGGCCGGATCGCAGCCCACGATGCTGACGGTCGACATGGCGTTTCGCATCAATTCCTACGGCGATTACGCCACCGCCAACGCCCTGGGCGTGATCTCCTATGCAATCTGCGGCATCGCGGCCTGGATCTATCTGCGCCACAACATGCGGCGGGAACTCCAGGCATGAGCGGAGATATGAAACCGCTTGGCCTGTCGCCCGATGGCGGGTCGGGCGCGATCGTCTCTGAACGCGCCGCGTTATGGGACCGAGCAGGGCTTTCCCGGTCCAGCCGGCGCATCGGTCCTCTGGCCGGCACGATCCTGAAGGCCGCTGCCCTTGCACTCTTCGCATTTGCGGTGTTCGGGCCCCTCGCCAATCTCGTTCTCTGGTCGGTGGCCGAGCGCTGGTACACGCCCTTCAAGCTGCCAGTGTCCTATGGTTTGCGCTATTGGGAGGTGGTGTTTCGTCCGACCGGCGACGCGATGATCTCGCTCGTCACGAGCGTCAGCATCGCGAGCCTCGTCGTGCTCGTCGCGCTGGCGGTCTCGGTGCCTGCGGGCTATGCGCTGGCGCGGCTACGCCTGCCGGCGCGGACCGCGATCATGATCCTCTTCCTTCTGCCGCAGGCCTTCCCATCGGTCGCAATCTACATCAACGTCGCGCGCGTCTTCTATGGCCTGGGGCTGACCGGAACCATCACGGGGGTCGTTCTTGTCCATGCCGCCCACGGCCTGGTCTATTCGGTCTGGATCGCCGCAGCCGCCTTCGCGGCCGTCGACCGCGATCTGGAGCTGGCCGCGCGCAATCTCGGAGCCTCGCCGCTCCGCACCTTCGCGACGATCACGCTGCCCCTCGCCGCGCCGGGCATCATGGCGAGCGCGATCTTCGTCTTCCTCGAATCCCTGGACGAGTTCACGGGCACGTTCTTCGTCGGCGTGCCGCAGGTCACGACCCTGCCGCTGCTGCTCTACAATGCGAGCATGGGCGGGAATTACCAAATCGCCTCCATCACGGCCCTCATCCTCCTGGTCCCATCCGTCCTCTTCATGCTCGCGATCGAGCGCTTCCTGAAGGCGGATGTTCTGAGCAAGGTCGGGCAGTAGGGACGGGAACCCCTCTGGGCGCCGAGTCATTCATGAGAGGTGTTAGACCCGGGCTCAGGTGAAGGGTCGGGGGGCGTAGCCTTGCAGGGCGGGAGCGACATGTCCGGAAGCGCGAACGACCAGGTAACCTATCCTCCCCTCGATCTGCTGAAGCCCGTCGCAGACGGGGTCTGGATCGTCGACAGCGGACCGCTTCGGGTCCTCGGCATGCCGATCCCTATTCGCATGACGGTGATCCGGCTCAGGAATGGCGATCTCTGGCTGCATTCGCCGACGCGCTATACGGAAGCCCTCACGCGCGAGCTCGAGCAGCAGGGGAGCGTCCGTCACCTCGTCGCACCGGATGTCGCGCACTGGTCCTTCGTGAAGGATTGGCAGCGCCACTATCCGGATGCCGTGACCTGGGTCGCTCCCGGATTGCGCGACCGCTCCCAAGTGCGAAAGGCCGACCTCAGGATCGATCACGACCTCGGTGAGATGGCTCCTGCGGATTGGGCGGGCGAGATCGAGCAGGTTCTGGTGCCGGGGCTCGGATTCAGCGAAGTCGACTTCCTGCACGTCGCCACGCGAACGCTCGTGCTGACCGATCTCGTGCAGAATTTCGAACCCGAGAGGCTGCCGGCGATGATGCGTCTTATGACTCGCCTGACCGGTGTTTTGGGGCCGAATGGCGGAACGCCGCTCTATCTACGCGCCGCCATCCGCGCAAAGCGCGAGCAGGCCGCGCGTGCCGCCAGCCGGATGGTGGACTGGAATCCTGAGCGGGTCATTTTCAGCCACGGACGCTGGTTCGACCGGAATGGCGCTGCAGCACTTAGGAGAGCACTGGGTTGGCTTTTGCCGGGATAATGCTGAATGCGTGTAGCTGGATCGCGATTCCGGAGAGCGCAGTGTTTCCCCCTCACCCGGACGCTTCGCGTCCCGCCAGGGGAGGGGCAAAGCGGCGGCAACTCGCACATCACCTCTCCCTCGATGGGAGAGGTCGACGCCCGCAGGGCGGCGGGTGAGGGGGAAGCGCTGACGCCACAAGCACTGCGCATCACCACACTCGACGGAGAAAGCATCATGCTTCACGCCGATGCGCAACACCGGGGAGATGAAAAGAGCTGTCGCACGACGCCAGGGCTGATATACGCTTCTGCATCGAGACACGCATGAGTGGAGGCAGCATGGATCTCGGGGCACGTCTCAAGGGCAAGCACGTCCTCGTCACCGGGGCCTCGGGCGGCCTCGGCGAGCATTTCGCGCGGCTCAGTGCCCGCTGTGGTGCCACCGTCACGGTCGCGGCCCGGCGGCGTGAGAAGCTCGAAGCGCTCGTGCTGGATCTCCGCGCTTGTGGCGCTGCAGAGGCCCACGCGGTCGAGCTCGACGTTTCGGATGAAGCCTCGGTCGAAGCAGCCTTTGCGGCGCTGAAGGATGGTCCGCCTCTCGATGTGGTGGTCAACAATGCCGGAATCGCGGGCACGGGTCCGTCCATCGATACGCAGACCGCCGAGTTCGACCGGATCATCGGCACGAACCTTCGGGGCGTCTGGCTCATGTCGGTCGCGGCCGCACGGCAATGGCGTGATGCCAAGCACCCGGGCGTAATCCTCAACATAGCCTCGATCGTCGGCCTGCGCGTGATCGGCGGCACGGCGCCCTATGTCGTCTCGAAGGCGGGCGTCGTGCAGATGACTGAGGTGCTGGCGCTCGAATGGGCGCGCTTCGGCATCCGCGTGAACGCGCTCGCGCCGGGCTACATCGTCACGGATATCAACGCCGATTTCTTCGCGACCGAACCGGGACTGCAGATGATCCGCCGCATCCCAATGCGCCGCCTCGGGCAGCCGGAGGATCTCGATGGCCCGTTCCTGCTCCTCGCGACCGATGCTTCCGCCTGGATGACGGGCGCAACCATCCCCGTCGATGGCGGGCATCTCGTGTCGGCTCTCTGAAGCACGCCATCTGCTGGAAGCGCCTTCAGTACTGCCCGGTTCTGATCGCGTAGGCAGTGTCCTGGTCCTGCCAATGACCCAGGGCCTGCTCGGCCGTGATGATGAGATCGCCGCGATCCGTAGCAGGGGCTTGGCCTGCTCCGATCAGGAGATCGGGGATGGCCATGATCGATCCCGGAAGATCCTTCGGATCGGGAAGTCGCCCACCCATCGCCTTGAACAGGTCGATGAGCGTCCCGGAAGCAAGGCCGTTCGAATCGAGAATGCGATGGGTAAGGCGCTTCTCCCACCCGCCGCCAAAGCTCCGGTTCGACCCGGAGTCGATGAGATTCATCATCACCAGGCCGGCTTCGGTGCGAGCCGCCGATTTCGGGTATGCGTGATCGCTGTCGCGGGTCTTAAGGGTGCTGGTCGGTACTTGAATGCCGAGCGCATCGAAGAAGGCAAGATGCGCTTCACGATAGTCCTTGTGCTGCGGATCGAGCCAGAGTTCCTTGTGCCCGCTCGGCCTCGTCAGGATCAATGCCTCGGATTTGGCGTATCCCTGGAGTGCGTTCGCGCGGGCGTTGAGCGTGCGGGTGAGCACGCTGGCATCTGCCGCGCCGATGACGAATGATCTCCCTGCCTTAAAGTTCGTCCCCTTGAATTGGGCAAAATGTTCCCGCTGCGCCTCTCGCTCGTAGGAAACGAACGGTATAGTTGGCTTGACCAAAGCTGCTCTCCGCCGGATGGATTACATCCAACCCGATGCCGAGGCTGAAAACGACTCCAGGATAAAGCGGCAGGATGAAGAGCGAAGTGAATCCGCGCACATCAGAGAGGTATTCGGTGTTGAGGTGGACGGTTTGACCCTCCTGGTCTTTGCGCTGAGTACGACCAAGCCCGAACAATGCCCTCATGAGTGAACTGGCGCTGCTCGCAACGATGGGCGCCGCATTGGTGATCGGCGGCCTGATCGGGAGCGTCGGAATCGGCGGCGTGCTTCTGGCGCCCTGGCTCGTGCAGGTCGTGGGACTCGGAGTCCGTGACGCGATCGCGATCAGCATGGCGAGCTTCGTGGCGACGGGACTCGTCGCACTCGTCCTGTTCGCCCGCACGGGCGGCGATCTCGTCCGTGATCGCCGCGAGCTCATCATCGCCACGATGCCGGGAGCGTTTCTCGGGGCGCTCGCTCTGGCCGTGACTCCGGAGCGCCTCGGTCTCCTCGTACTTGCGGGATTTCTGATCGTCACGGGCTTGCGCGTGCTGTTCGGCCGCAACGCGCCAGTACGCGTATCGCACGAAGCAGGTCGCGTGTCCGAGTGGCTCGTGGGAGCTGCAGCGGGATTTGCCTCGGCCCTGACCGGCACCGGAGGACCGATGGTACTGGTGCCTATTCTGGTCTGGCGCGGCACGCCATTGCTGACCGCGATCGCGCTCGGTCAGATCGTGCAGCTTCCCGTGGCAATCGTCGCGACGATCGGCAACGCCCTGAGCGGCGGCGTCGATCTCGCTACGGGCGCGCTGGTCGGAGCGATGCTGGTGCCTGGCGTGCTGCTTGGCCGGCGCGCCGCCGAGGCGATGCCGCTCGTGATCGTGGCACGGGCGGTTGCAGTCTTGCTGATCGGCACCGGAGTATGGCTTGCGCTCAAGGCCATCATGTAGGCGAAGTAATACGCCTTTGGACCTGTGATCCGACTCGGACCTTCGCAATCTCCTGCCAGGCAACGGATGCGGCGTTACTCCAACCCGCGCGCGAGCTCGTGGATGACGCTCCACGCCATCTGGACATCTTCGCGCGAGGTCGAGGTCTGGCCGACCTGGAAGCGAATGACGAATCGACCCTCGTGCTGCGTCTGCGTCAGGTAGATACGGCCGTCATTGTTGATGCGCTCCAGAAGGCGCGCGTTCAGCGCGTCGATGTCCCGAGCGCCTGCGGGCGCGTATCGGAACGTGAATAGCGACAGGACGGGCTGGGAGACGAGCTCGAAATCCGGATGAGCGTCGATCTGTGCTGCGAGTTCCTGAGACCAGGCAACGTGTCGGCGGATCATGGTCCGAAGCGTCTCGACACCATAGGAGCGGATCACGAACCAGAGCTTCAGGGCCCGGAAGCGCCGGCCGAGCGGCACGGACCATTCGTTGTAATCGACGAGTCCGTCGCGCCCGAGCGTCCTGAGATAGGCCGGCCGCAAGCCCAGCGTATCGGTGAGCGCCTTCGGATCCTTCACGAAGTGTGCCGTGCAGTCGAAATTCGTGAAGAGCCATTTGTGCGGGTTGAAGACGAAGCTGTCGGCGTGTTCGGCGCCACGCATCAGATCCCGGAACTCCGGACAGATCATCGCGCTTCCGGCCCAAGCGGCATCGACGTGGAGATAGAGGCCGTGGCGGCGCGCCACCTCGAAGACTGCCTCGATGTCATCGCAGGCACCGATGCTCGTGCTCCCCAGGCAGGCCACGATCGCGGCGGGAATAAACCCGGCCGCGCGGTCCTCCATGATCGCACGCTCCAGGGCCTCGACATCCATGCTGCCATGCGGCCCCCGCATCGGCACGTTGACGAGATTGGCGTCGCCGATCCCGGCAATCCGGACCGCCTTGTTGATCGACGAGTGAGCCTGCGGCGAGGCATAGACGCGCACCGGCGCATGAGCCGCCAGCCCCTGCGCGTTGCCCTCGAAGCCGAGCGCTCTCTCCCGCGCCGTGAGGAGCGCGGCGAGCGTTGCCCCAGAAGCCGAGTCCTGGATGACGCCCGCGAAGCCGTCACCCAGCCCGATCATCTGCCGGAGCCAGTCCAGTACCCGCGTCTCGAGCTCGGTGGCGGCAGGCGAGGTCTGCCAGAGCATGCACTGGGCCGCCATCGCGGCGGTCACGTATTCCGCGACCACGGAAGGCGGGCTCGAATTCGCAGGGAAATACGCGAAGAAGCGCGGATGCTGCCAATGGGTCATGCCCGGCAGGATGATCCGGTCGAGATCCGCGAAGATCGCCTCCATGGGCTCCGCGTCGTGCGGGGGATGCGGAGGCAGTTGCTTCAGGACATCGCCCGGCTGCGTCTGTGCCCGGACCGGGCGCTCGGCGACCGTCTCCAGATAATCGGCGGACCAGTCTGCGGCGCGGTGCGCCCAGGCTCGAAAGTCGTTATCGTCCACGTCGGTCTCCGAAGCGAGGATGTGCAGTCGCGCGAGCGCTACAGGCGGCTCTCCGCCGGGGCAAGGAGGCGACCGGGGAGGCCTCGGGGTTTGCTCTCACCGGCCGGTTGCCGGCGCTTGCGTCTCCTCCGGCGCGGCCAGAGGAGACGCGTCAACCAGCGCGTGAGGGCGATGATGAAGGCCAGGGCAGCCCAGAGCCACAGGGTGGCGGTCAGAGCCCAGCTCGCGAGGGTCACGAGCGCGCCGACCAGCACGAAAGCGCTGCGGCCGAGAACCTTCAGGACGGCACGGGTTCCGCTGCCGTAGCGCTCCGCAATTCGAGCGGCCTTTTTGACCTCGCCAGCGTTCTGTGCCAGCGCGAGTGTCTCCTGCGCGGCCCGTGCTCCGGCCCTGCGATAGAGGGTGACGCCGTCATCCGCGAGGCCGCGAAGGCGGGCCAGATGGGCCGGCCGTATCGCCCCTTGCACGGCCTCGCGCGCTGCCGTGACATTGAAGCGGGCCGCAGATTTCGCGGCGGCCTTCAAGGCTCCCAAATCGACGACATCCTGCAGCACGCGGGCGGTGCGGGCCGCGAGAGCCGGCGAGAGCTTGCCGGCCTTTCGCGCAGTCTTGACCAGGGTGAGGCCGCTGCGCGCCGGCAGCGCGCCACCGGCCGTCGCGACCGTAAGGCCGGTGAGGCCGAGGCCGACCGTGGCGAGCCCGAGCACCAGTTCGTCATGCGGCTCGCCATTCCACAGTTTCGATCCCTCGCGCCAGAGATCGCGCAGGTCGCCGTAGGCTGTGACATCCCCGGCCAGGATGCCGGCCATGCCTGGAAGGGAGGTTGCCTCGCCGGTAGCGAAGCCCTCGGCGAACTCGGTCGCGATCTGCCCGGGCGCCTCGCTGGCCTTAAGGGCCTCTGCGACGCGCGCCCGCTGCACAGGCGCGACCATGAGGCCGTGCTGATCGGCGAGGGTGAGAAAGCTCGCCGCGAGGTCCGGGTCCTCCGCCGCGAGCGCGACGTCGATCTCGGCGGCGACCACGGAGGGTGTCAGCGCCTTCTCGAGCCGCATCGCGGCAAGGGCCTGCGGGTCGTCCTCCCACCAGGCGAGGGCCTCGCGCGCATATGGGGAGATGCGAAAACCGATCGCGATGAGGACAAGAGCAGCCGCGACGAGGAGGACCGCCTTCGGCCAGCGCCTCTCGGCTACGCGGTGTGTCGTCGAGGGCGAGCGAAACCGGATCACCGGCGAAAGATAACGCAGCGTGATGCTCCGGGCCAGATGAGCAGGGCGCGCCTAACCGCCCCCTACCGTGACGACGAGCTTGCCCTGCACGCGCCGCTCCTGCACCTCACGCAGAGCGAGGACCGCGTCCTCAAGCGGATAAGCGTTCGCCACATGGGGGCGGATCTGCCCGGCCTCGTACCAGGCGATCAATTGGGCGAGGTTCGCGCGGTTGCGCTCCGGCGTGCGCTCCGCGAAGGAACCCCAGAACACGCCCACGACCTGGCACCCTTTCAGCAGCACGAGGTTGAGCGGCAGTTTCGGGATCTCCCCCGCCGCGAAGCCCACGACGAGGAAGCGTCCCTCCCAGGCGATCGACCGCAGGGCTGGTTCCGCGAGATCGCCACCGACGGGATCGAACACCACGTCCACGCCGCGCCCGCCGGTCAGCTCCTTCAGCCGCGCGCGAAGGTCCTCCTGTCCGTAATTGATCGTGTGGGTCGCTCCGTGCCGGCGGGCCAGCTCGAGCTTCTCCTCCGACGAGGCAGCCGCAATGACCGTCGCGCCGAGCGCAACCCCGATCTCGACCGCGGCGAGGCCGACCCCGCCGGCCGCCCCGAGGACGAGGAGCGTCTCACTGGGCTGGATCACAGCCCGATCCTTGAGGGCGTGTATGGCCGTGGCGTAGGTGAGGAACAGCCCCGAGGCGACCACATCGTCGATGCTCGCCGGGAGTTTCAGAGTCTGGCTTGCCTTGGCGACAGCCTTCTCGGCAAAGCCTCCCCACAGAGTCACGGCGGCGACCCGGTCACCGGCCTCGAACCCCTCGACACCAGGCCCGATCGCGCTGATCACGCCCGCGACTTCGCCGCCGGGCGCAAACGGGCGCTCGGGCCTGAACTGATAGCGCCCCTGCACGATCAGCACGTCGGGGAAGTTCACCCCGGCCGCATGGACATCGATGACGACCTCGCCCGGTCCGGGGACCGGATCCGGGAGATCGCCGATCGCGAGTGTGTCGATCGGACCAAATTCGAAGCACACCAGACCCTTCATGTGATCCCTCCTCCATGCCCACTCTCGCGGAGTTTCGATGCTGATGATTCCGTCCCGAATCCGCCGATGCGTATTCGGTGTTGTGTCCTACCGTAACTTCGGGCACGTGAATGCGTCGCCGCCGCGCCGCGAACATGCCGAACGTTAACGGGTACTGACGCCCGCCGGCTAGTCCATGGCCACACAGGAGTTGCCGGTCTGGATCAGACCTTCCCGCCCGCTGAAGCGCGGCGCCTTGCGATGCGGCTGGAGTTTCACGACACGCCCAGGCACGGGAGCTGGCTCAAGCAAACCAAACTCCGCCGCCTCTATCCTGCATCATCCCCTTAGCCCAGGACTAGACTAGGCCATGCCCAGAGCACGACCCACCAGTCCGACTCCCGCAGCCTGAAGGGCAATCTCCTCAACGCTCGCGACCGGCTGGGCCAGACTATCCTCAAGATCGTTGCGCGCGACGAGGAGGTCCTCGTCGCGCTGCGCCAGCAGAACTCGACCGCCGGCATTCGGCGCTGCTCGCAGTGCAGCCAAGCTCGCTGAGACACTCTCCCAGCGTGCAGGGCAAGCTTGACGGTGTTGTAGATAGCCGACTTTGTTGCCCCGAGGTCACCTTCCATACACTTTGAAGAAAGCGCCCTAGCTGAGCATCGGCAACGCTCGAGCTTCGCGGCCTTGGACAGCTGCAGCCACCCTGGTCTTTCGGAGCGGGTAGCGCCCCTTAGGCCCGGCTCTGGGCCCAGCCTTTCAGGTAGGCTATAGTGTCAGGTAGGCTATAGTGCCCTGCTCTTTGTGGCGTCATTTTTCATTGCGCTTGACGGCCACTGCGAAAGCGTCGGTACACGCCTTCATCTCAACACGCTTGCGTGGTGGAGCAGTCAGGCGGGGAGCGCCTCGGCAATGACGACAGCGCGAGAATACGCGGCAAACGCGACCACGGGTCTGTTCGCGGACCTGAACATCTCCCCAACCGAGCGTGATGCCGTTGCCGGCGTCATCGAGAATCTCCTGAAAGACGTAATGCTCGAGCGGGAGGCTGTGGAGCGGGAGCGAGCCGCGGAGGCGCAGGCGTCGCAGCAGCGCTTGACGCATCTGCTGAACTCCTCGCCTGCAGTGACGTACAGCTTCAAGGCGTCCGGTGATTTCACGCCGAACTTCGTCAGCGAAAATCTCAGACGAGTGCTTGGGTACGAGCCGAGTGATTATCTCGCGGATCCGAACTTCTGGCGAGACCGGGTTCATCCGGACGATCTGACACGAGTCGAGGAGGAAATTTCTCGCCTTTTCGGCAATGGTGTCCACGCCCTGGAATATCGCTTCCGTCGGCATGACGGATCGTACTGCTGGGTGGAGGACGAACAGCATCTGATACGCGACGAAGCCGGTGCCCCACTCGAGATCATCGGGTCCTGGAGTGACATCAGCGCACGGAAGCAGGCCGAGGAAGCGAAAGACGACGCCCAATCGCGCTTGACCCGGCTGCTCGCCGCTTCGCCGGCGGTGGTCTACAGTTTCGAAGCGTGCGGGGACTACCGGCCAACCTTCGTGAGCGAGAACATTCGGGACTGGTTGGGGTACGAGCCTTGGGAATATCTCGAAAGCCCGGATTTCTGGCGACGCTGCGTTCACCACGACGATCTTGCCGCCGTCGAGGCCGAGTTCTCGCATCTGTTCGAGAGGGGGCGCCACACCGTAGAGTATCGATTTCTCAAAAGCGATGGCAGTTACTGCTGGGTCAGCGACGAATGGCGCCTGGTGCTCAATGAAGCCGGGCAACCTTTCGAGGTGGTCGGATCGTGGAGTGATATCACGGCACGCAAGACGGCCGAGGAAGCGGCTGCGGCCGCGCGGGCGCGCATCGCTCGCCTGCTCGCCGGCTCGCCGGCGGTGATCTACAGTTTCAACGCGACCGGCAATTATGCGCCAACCTATATCAGCGAGAACATCAGGGATCTCTTAGGTTATGACCCTGACGAGTACCTGCAGAGCCCGGATTTCTGGCGGGAGCGGGTCCATCCTGATGACCTGTCGCGCATTCTCGGCAGCTATACCCGGCTCTTCGAGCAGGGCCGCCTCACCGCGGAATATCGATTCCGCAAGAAGGATGGCAGCTACTGCTGGATCAACGATGACCTGCTCCTGGTGCGCGGTCGCGCGGGAGAGCCGATCGAGGTTGTCGGGGCGTGGAGCGACATCGGCGCCCGGAAGCTGGCAGAGGAAGCCCAGCGCGAGACCGAGCAGCGACTGATCGACGCCATAGAAAGCATTGACGAGGGCTTCGCCTTCTACAACGCCGAGGACCGGCTCGTACTCAGCAACACGCGCTATCGGGAGTTGCTGCACGCCGACGGCATCGAGGAGATTGCCCCGGGCACGCCCTTCGAGTCGATCGTCCGCAAGGCGGTCGCCTGCGGGCGCATCCGCGATATCGGATCGGGCAGCGCGGAGCAGTGGATCGCCGACCGCCTGCAGCGCCATCGCAATCCCGGGCCTCCCATGATCCAACAGCGAACGGACGGCCGTTGGATCCAGGTCAGCGAACGTCGGGTGAGCCGCGGCGGAATCGTCACGGTTTACAGCGACCTCACGGAATTGAAAGACAAAGAGGAGCGCGCCGCCAACGCGCATAAGCTCATTCTAGAAAGCCTGCATTACGCGAGCCGCATTCAGTCGGCGATGCTGCCGGCGCGCCATGCACTGGGCTCGATGGCACAGGATTACTTCCTGATCTGGGAGCCACGGGATATTGTCGGCGGCGACTTTTTCTGGCTGCACCACAGCCGCAGCGGACATTACATCATCGTAGGCGACTGCACGGGTCATGGCGTGCCCGGCGCCTTCATGACGCTCATTGCCTGTGGACTGCTCGACCGGCATTTGCGCTCCCTCGAAGAGCCATCGCCGAAGCTGCTGCTGGAGCTGCTCCATCGCGACCTGAAGACGATCCTGGGCCAGGATCAAGACCTGGAGGGCGAGACCGACGACGGTCTCGACGCCGGCGTCTGCTTCATCAGTCCTGCCGAACGCAAGCTGGTGTTCGCCGGCGCGCATCTCTCACTGTGGCAGGCGCACGACGGCACGATCGACGAGATCAGAGGCGATCGGGCCGGCATCGGCTATCGCCGCGTTCCACTGGGTATGAACTTCAGCAACACGATATTGGACCTTGCCGAGGGCGAGTCATACTACATGACCACCGACGGCCTCATCGAACAGATCGGCTGCGAAACTCACCGCGCCTATGGACGCAAGCGTTTCATCGAGGTCATCGCCCGACACCGGGGGAACCCGATGTCGGAGCAGCGCGATGCGCTGATCGCGGCCCTCACTCGGCATCAGGGGACGGAGCAGCGCCGTGACGACGTTACCGTCATCGGCTTTGTTCCCTCTGCAATACAGGGGTGATCCATGCTGGCCAAGGACCTGCTCGAATTCCAGAACCAATTGCGCAGTGCCGGCGTGATGTTCGCCTATTGCGGCTATGTCACCGAGCCGGTGCTGGCTGGCGTCGGCGAAGCACTCAAGCAGAAGCTCGCCATCGACGACCTGGACACCAGGACCGCGCGGAGCGTCTTCGCCGTCTTCGTCGAGCAGATGCAGAACATCATCCGCTATTCGGCAGACCGGGAAGGGCCGCGCCCGGATTCCAGGGGCGAAGGTGCAACGCCCCGGGAGCTCCGGTTCGGTATCATGACGATCGGTCGCCAAGCCGGTTCCTTCGTCGTCAGAGCGGGCAACCTTCTCGAGAAGGCCGACATCGAGCAGCTGCGGACCAAGCTCGAGCAGATCCGCAATGCCGACCGGGATCGGCTCAAGGTGATGTACAAGGAGAATCTGAAATCGGAGCCGGAAGACGGCTCGAGGGGCGCCGGCGTCGGTTTCATCGAAATCGCCCGGCGGGCATCGAAGCCGATCGAGTTCGATTTCGCAGACTTCGATGACCGCTTTGCTTTCTTCGCTCTCGAAGCTGAGATCTGAGCACGCAGGGGACGTGCATCATGACGAATCTGAAGATCGCTGCCACGGATCGAACGCCCGAGATCGATTTCGACTTCGACGGCAACCATTTGAGGCTCCAAGGCGAATCCTACCCGGAGGATGCGGCTGCGTTCTACGGTCCGGTCTTTGCGGCGCTCGATGATTATCTTGCAGGGCTCGGCGACGGCGCCTGCCGCTTCGACTTCGAGCTGATCTACTTCAACAGCTCGAGCGCCAAGGCAATCATGTTGCTCCTGGAGAAACTGGAGGAAGCGGCAGCCTCGGGCGCAACGGTGACCGTCAGCTGGTACTACGACGAGGAGGACGACACCATGAAGGAACTCGGCCAGGAATTCGGAGAGGACGTCGAGCATGCCGAATTCCAGCTCGAGAAGCTGGCGACCAGACCATGACCTTTGCCCTCTTCGAGCACGAGGAAGCTGTCATCGCGCGGGCCCGCGCCCTCGCCGAGTCCGGCGGGGTCGATGTTGCAGCCTTCATCGAGCTCCTGAGAGATTATGAGAGATTATTCAAGACGACCCGCCGGCTCGTGCGTCTGTCCGACCGCAATGAGGCTGCCTTGAGTGCGATGGCCGAGACGCAGCGACACGCCGTGGAAGCGGTCACCCAGAAGAACAGGGAGCTGGAAGTTCTTTCGAACAAGCTCTCGAAGTATCTTTCGCCGCAGGTCTACGCGTCGATCTTTTCGGGTGACCAGGAAGTGAAGCTGGAAAGCCAGCGAAAGAAGCTGACGGTCTTCTTCTCGGATATCGCCAACTTCACCGAGGCGACCGACAAGATGGAATCGGAGGATCTGACTCAGCTCCTCAACCAGTACCTGACCGAGATGTCCAAGGTAGCACTCGAATTCGGAGCAACGATCGACAAGTATGTCGGCGACTCGATCATGATCTTTTTTGGTGATCCCGAGACGCGTGGTGTCAGAGAGGATGCGCTCGTCTGCGTCAGAATGGCCGTCGCCATGCAGGCGCGGATGCGTGAGCTCGCGGCTGTCTGGCGCAAGTCAGGGATTGAAACCCCGCTCAGCTGCCGGATCGGGATACACACCGGCTACTGCACTGTCGGAAACTTCGGAAGCGAGGACCGCATGGACTACACCATTATCGGCAGTACCGTGAATCTTGCCTCCCGCCTGGAACGCGAAGCACCCATTGGGGGTATCCTGATCAGCTATGAGACCTATGCACACGTCAGAGATCAGGTTGACTGCAGAGAGCGTGGCGAGATCCGGGTCAAGGGAATCGCATACCCGACTGCAACCTATGAGGTGATCGACCTCTTCGAAAATATCGAGCCTCGGAAGCGGTTGCTGAATGCGGATCTCCCACATCTCAGGCTCGAATTTGACCCTGGCCGCATGTCGGCGGAGGAACAGAGCCAGGCGATGCAGGTCCTCCAGGAAGCCTTGGCACGCATTCAGAGCGACTCTCACCTTGGCACGCCGAGATAGGAGCACGAGCCGCGAGCTTTTCCCCGGGCGGCACTCCCAAGCGCCGATCCGCCAGCATTGATTCAAGGTATGCTTGCGGAAAGCAATGCCTCAAGATACAGCAATGTCCTGCTGGGCTCAGCGAATTGCAGTCGGATTGATGATGGCTTGAACGCCGCCGGTCATCTTCGATGCGCCAAGGACGAACATGAACTCATAGCCCCTATCCTGCGCGAGCTGCGCCGTGTTCATGTTCTCGAGAATGTAGATGCCGTTCCTCGGTATCAATATCTGGTGCACTTCGAAGATCCCGACGCCCGGCTCGGACGGGATGGCCTCAAGACCCCAGCTGTCGGCCCCGACTGCGACGACCTCCTTGCTCGCGAGATATTCGGCTCCTTCCTTCCCGAGACCCGGCTCACCGGCGAGGTAGCGCTTGTCGTCCTTGCCCACGAGCGACAGCCAGCCGGTATGGAAGAGCACGACGTCCCCTTTCCGGATCTCGACGCCCTGCTTGGCGGCGACCTCGTCGATCTCCTTGCGATTGAAGGCAGTGCCCTCCGGCACGACGTCCTTGCCGTAATGGGCCGCCATATCGAGCAGGACGCCGCGCGTCACGATGTTCGGAACCTTCTCGATTTCGAGCTTGGTCAGTCCGTTCGCCTGTACGAAGTCGCTGTTCTCGTTGCAGTTGTAATAGACGTTGTCGACGCCGATATGGGCCAGACCGTCGATCTGCGAGCCGGTGCCGACATAGCCCATATAGATGTCGTCGTTGTAGTTGGTCTTCGTAGGACCGAGTCCCACACCGCCGACCTAGCCGGGTTGATTGATCGCGAGAGCCCAGCTGCGTGGGCCATAGGCGGGTGTCTTCGAACTCGTTTCCGCGCCGAGCGAGTAGGGCTTGCCGGTCTTGACGAGCTTCGCGGCGTTGAGCGCCACCTCAGGCGTGAGGAGGTTTGCGGCTCCGATCTCGTCGTTCGGTCCGTATTTCGACTTACACCAGGTTTGGGAATCCTGCGCCTGCGCGCCAAATGCCAGAAAACTCGTCACGGCGGCAACTGCGAGCGCAGGCCCGAGCATTATCATCGCATGTCCTCCTTGGTTGAACGCGTGTCCCCCAACGAGCGGAGCGACCTCCGTCTTGATGCGCTTCTTGGAGCCGGCGGCTGGCGAGGATGATTCTCCTCAGGCAGCCGAACTCTTGACCGCCGCATTCGCGGAAAGCTCCTCACGCAACACGCGCTTGATCAACTTCCCGTTCGCATTCCGAGGCAACGGGTCGGAGCGGATCGTGATTCCTTCCGGCACCTTGTAATCGGACAGCCGCTCCGCACAGAAAGCGCGGATCTCCTCGGATGTGATTGTCCCGCTGCGCGTGACCACGAAAGCATGGACGCGTTCGCCGAGCACCGGGCAGGGCGTTGCGACGACGGCGCATTCGACGATGTCGGGATGAGCGGCGAGCACACTCTCGACTTCGGCCGTGTAGATCTTGTGGCCGCCGCGATTGATCATGTCCTTCTTGCGATCGAGAACACGGACGAACCCGTCCTCGTCGATCGAACCGATGTCGCCGGAATGCCAGAACCCGCCCGTGATGTTCTCGGCGGTCGCCGCCGGATTGTTCCAGTATCCCTGCACGACCGACGGTCCATGGATCCAGATTTCGCCCACCTCGCCACGGGGCACCTCCCGCCCGGAATCGTCGACGACGATGACAGTCGCACCGGGCACCGGCTTGCCAACGCTATCCGCGTGTGTGGCGGTATGGACGGGCGGCATCAGGGTGGTCGGCGAGGTCGTCTCCGTTGCGCCATAGGCATTCATCAGGAGAAGGTTGGGCAGCTTCTCGGCGAGTCGCGCGATGATCGCTTCCGGCATCGGCGATCCGCCATAGCCGCCGACGCGCCACGCCGACAGGTCGTAGGATTCGAAATCGGGCTGCAGCAGGCACAGGCTGTACATCGCCGGCACGATGATCGTGTGCGTCATGCGCTCCTGGGCGGCGAGACGGAGGAAATCCGGAGCCTTGAAAGTGGGCAGGATGATCAGGGTGCCGCCACACCGGGTGATGGCGGCGATGTTGGCGATCAGCCCGGTGACATGAGTGAGCGGCACGGCCGCGACGGAGCGGTCCCGGGAGGTCAGCCCCATGCATGTCTCGTAGACCATCGCGGAATGGACGATGTTGAGATGACTGAGCATCGCGCCTTTGGGCCGGCCCGTCGTGCCCGACGTATAGAGAATCGAAGCGGTGTCTTCCTCCCGGACCATCGGGGGTTCAGGGATGTGTCCGATCCCGGATAGAAGCGACCCGAACGAGAGGAAGCCCTCGCTCGCACCGACGACGATGCGATGCTGCAGGCCGGGCACGTCCGACGCGGACGGCGCCCGCTGCACGAGATCTGAATCGCAAATGAGCACACGGGCGCCGCAGTCGTTCAGGATATGGGCAATCTCCGGTGTCTGTTGGCGGATGCTCAGCGGAACTGAGATCGCGCCGAGCCATGCCGCCGCAAAGATGCTGAGGACGAACTCAGTGCGGTTGCCCACGAGGAGCGCGATCCGGTCACCGGGGCCGACGCCGAGCCTTGCGAGACCCGCGGCGATCCGTCCGGACAGATCGCAGAGCTCCTTCCAGGTGAAGCGCCGGCCGTCACAGACGAGCCCCTCGCCATGGCCACTGCGCAGCACGGCTCCGGCGAGAAGCGCATGCAGGCTGCCGGGCCGCTCCGCAAAGCATGGAATGACTCGATCGCCGTAATGCGCTTCGAGGCGCATCGGGGGTTGACGATCACTCAGCCACTCCATCGCCTTGCTCCCGACCTATTCGGCGGCGTGGGCCAGCGGCGGCACGAGATAGGCCGCCATCGCGCCGCGATTGCCCTTCGCCTTCTTGAGCTCCGCCCTCGCAATGGTCCTGAGATGGACCTCGTCGGGGCCGTCGATGAAGCGCAGGGCCCGCCCCCACGTATAGAGATAGGCCAGGGGGGTGTCGGGCGTGAGGCCCATCGCACCGAAGACCTGAATGGCGCGGTCGGTGACCTTGGTCTGAAGCCTGGCGGCGACGACCTTGATCGCCGAGACCTCGATGCGGGCAGCCTTGTTGCCGAGCTGATCCATCATCCAGGCGGCGCGAAGCGTCAGGAGCCTAGCCTGGTCGATCTCGATCCGCGCCTCCGCGATCCAGTCCTGGATATTGGAATAATCGGCGAGATGACGTCCGAAGGTCTTCCGCTCGAGCGCCCGTTCGCACATGAGCTCGAGTGCGACCTCGCACTGCCCGATGGTGCGCATGCAATGGTGGATGCGGCCCGGGCCGAGGCGTGCCTGCGCGAGCGCGAACCCTTTCCCCTCCTCGCCGAGGAGATTGGAGGCCGGAACCCGCACGTTGCTGAACATCACCTCGCAATGCCCTTCCGGCGAATGATGATGGAGGATCGCGACGTTGCGCACGACCTTCACGCCGGGCATGTCCATCGGCACGATGATCATGGAATGGCGCGCATGCGGATCGGCATCGCTTCGCTCGTCGGACAAGCCCATCACGATGCAGAACTTCACGTTCGGGTGGATGGCGCCCGTCGTGAACCACTTGCGTCCGTTGATTACGTATTCGTCACCCTGACGGCGGATCGTGGTTTGCAGGTTCGTGGGATCGGATGACGCAGTGTCGGGTTCCGTGATGCCGACGCAGGAGCGGATCTCGCCGTTGAGAAGCGGCACCAGCCAGCGCTCGCGCTGCTCCGGCGTGGCGAAGAGATGCAGGATCTCCATGTTGCCGGTATCGGGCGCGTTGCAGTTGAAGACCTCCGAAGCCCAGGGGATCCGGCCCATGATCTCGGCAAGCGGAGCATATTCGAGATTCGTCAGGCGCGTCCCGGGCTCGTCGTCGCGCAACGCCGGAAGAAACAGGTTCCAGAGCCCCTCGGCCTTGGCTCGCTCCTTGAGGCCGTCGATGAGCTCCATCGGATAATGTCCTGCCTCCACCTGCCGGTGCCATTCGACATTGGCCGGCAGGATGTAGCGGTCCATGAACACCTGAAGGCGCGACTGGAGCTCCTGCACGCGGGGAGAGAATTCGAAATCCATGGCGGTTCTCCAGTTATCCTTGTGTCTCGATGAGTTCCGCGGCGCGTCGCGCATAGGCGACGGAAAGGTCGCCGACCTGGGCAGCGTTTTCTGCCGCCGCGTTTCCGGCCTTCGCCCGTCCCGCAATGCCCTCGAGGATCACGGCGAAGCGGAAGAGCGAGAAGACGAGGTGAAACACCTCGACGCCCGTGCTGCGGCCGGCTGCCCTGTAGTAGTGCTGCAGATATTCCTCCTGGGTCGGGATCCCGAGCGCGTCGAGATCCAGGCCCATGATGCCGCCGTACCATTCGGGCCGCGAGTGCCATGCGAGGCAACTGAACGCCGCATCCGCCAGCGGATGGCCGAGCGTCGACAGCTCCCAGTCGAGTACGGCGATCACCCGTGGCTCTTCGGGGTGAAACATCAGGTTCCCGAGCCGGAAATCGCCATGACAGATCTTCGTCTCGTGGTCTTCGGGCAGGTGCTCCTGCAACCAGGCCGAGACCCGGTCGATCTCCGGAATGTCCCGCGTGCGGGACAACTGCCACTGCTTGGTCCAGCGGCCGATCTGGCGGGCGAAATAGTTGCCCTGCTTCCCGTAATCGGCGAGGCCGATCGCGGCCCAGTCCACCGTATGGAGTCGCGCCATCGTCTCCGCCATGGAGAAATACATCGCGCGCCGGTCATTCGCTGCGATGCCGGGCAGGGATCCCTCGTGGAAGACACGCCCGTCGAGCCTTTCCATGACGTAGAACGGTGTGCCGACGACGTCGCGATCCGCATGGAAGAGCAGCGCCTGCGGGACCGGCACCGAGGTTCCGGACAGGGCCCGGAGGATGCGATACTCGCGATCCACGGCATGTGCGGAGGGCAGAACTTCACCCGGAGGCTGCTTGCGGAGCACCAGCCGTCGATCATCATAGCTGACGAAGAAGGTCGGATTGGACTGCCCGCCGCCGATGCGCTCGAGCCGCATCGCGCCCGACAGGCCGGGCAGGGCGGAGCGCAGGAATGCGTCGAGCCGCGCCGGTTCGAACTCGGGCGGTGATGCGTTGCTAGGCTGCATGGCGGGCGGCTCCGTTGGCGCCCCGTTCGATGACGTATTCATGATCGAAAAGCGTTCTCGAGTGATTCAGATCGGATTGTGAAATGACGACGCTCAGGGCGGTGCCCTTCAGGGTTGCGATAACCTCCGAGAGACGCTGCGAGAGGGCAGGGGCTACGCCCTCGAAGGGCTCATCGAGAAGGAGGAGCTTCGTCCCGACCGCCAGAGCCCGCCCGAGCGCGACGAGCTTCTGCTGCCCGCCGCTGAGCAGCAGGGCCTTCCGGCCGCGCATCTCGCTCAGCTCGGGCATGATCCCGTAGACGAAATCGAGACGCTGGTGTCCGTCGAGCGCCTTCGAGACCCAGGTCGGGAGCAGGATGTTCTCCTCGACGGTCAGCTGCGGCACGAGCTGCCTATCCTCGGGCATGTAGCCGATTCCGAGCGGAGCGCGGGCATGGGCCGGCATGGAGGACAAGTCCTGGCCGGCGAACCGGACGCGCCCCTGAAGGGGTCTGAGACTACCCATGACCGTTCGCATGAGAGTCGTCTTGCCGGCTCCGTTCCGGCCGATCAACCCCACCATCGAGCCGGTTGCGACGCCGAGCACAAATCCGCGCAGGGCCTCCATCGACTGGATGGTGACATGCAGATCGTCGATCTCGAGGAGCGGCGCCTGGATCATGCGGCGCTCCCGGTCACGTAGCGCCGGACCTCGTCCTGGCCGAGCACCTCGGCCGGCGCGCCGTCGGCGATGACGCTGCCGCTGTAGAAGGCGATCACCCGATCCGCATAGGCCGAGACGATCTCCATGTCATGCTCGACGAAGACGATCGTCGCAGCCTCCCCCGACAGGGCTTCCATGACCCGATCCATGGCGGGGAACTTCTCCTCGGCACTCACGCCGGAAGTGGGCTCGTCGAGGAGGAGCAGGCGCGGCTTGCGGGTGAGCGCCATGGCGATGTCCAGAAGCTTGCGGACACCGCCCGGGAGCTCGCTGACAGGACGCGGACCGTATTGCGACAATCCGAAACGACGAAGGAGTTCCTCCGCTCGGTCCTGCCGCCCGCCTTCCTCCGGAGCGCTCCAGGCCGCGAGACCCGTCGGTTCGGACGCTGCGCACGCCACGAGCATGTTCTCCAGGGCCGTAAGCTCGACGCAGAGCTGTGGGATCTGAAAGGAGCGGCAGATGCCGCGCCGCGCAATGGCGCGAGGAGAGAGGCCGACGACGCTCTCGCCATCGAGTGTGATGGCCCCTTTGTCGGGCTTGAGATAGCCCGTTACCATGTTGATGAAGGTCGTCTTGCCGGCGCCGTTCGAACCGATGAGGCTGACCTTCTGGCCCGCCGGCACGTCGATGTCGATCCCGGAGGCGGCGACTACCGCTCCGAAGCGCTTGTCGAGCCCACGCGCGGACAGCACCGGATTCATTCGGCGGCTCCCTTCGCCTCGATCGTGGAACGTGCCGACCTGCGTGATGAACGCCGGAAGCGTCGACCCGACCACAGGGAACCGATGCCGCCCGGAAGGAACAGGATGATGACGAGCAGAAAGATGCCGAGTGCCATCTGCCAGGTATTCGGGAAATAGAGGTTCGAGAAGGACCGCACGAGTTCGAGTAGCAGTGATGCGATGAAGATCGCTCCGACGCTCTGCGGGCCCGCGAGAATGGCGACGAAGACGAACTCGCCGGATTGCGTCCAATAGGCGAAGGTCGGCTCAATATGGCCGAGTGCGAGCACCGTCAGCGCTCCGCCGAGGCCACCCAGGACGGCCGCCAGAGCGAAGTTCACTGCCATCACGCTGCGCACCGAGGCGCCGAGATACTCGACTCGCAGCGGATTGCCGTGGATCGCAAGAGTCACGAGCCCTCGGACCGATCTGATATGGATGGCGGTCAGCCACGCAGCGAGGCCGGTGGTAATGACCGCGAGGGCGTAGAGCGCATAATCGCCGCTCGTCCCTTCGAGCTGCCAGCCGAGCAGCGTCGGGCGCTGGATATTGAATCCGTCGGAGCCGCCCAGTGCCGTAGACTTGATGAGGATGCCGTAGAGCACCATCGACAGCGCGAGACTCAGCATGCCGAAGAAGATGCCGCTGTAGCGGGCGAGCAGGGGACCTGTGAGCGCCCCGACGATTCCACCGGCAAGGCTGCCGAGCACCATGAGGAGGATCGCGTCGGTGATGCCGAGATGGGTCACCGTGAGCGCGACTGCGTATCCGCCGACCGCGAAGAACAGGCCCTGACCGAAGGAGACGAGACCGCCGCGCATGATCAGCAGGATGCCGAGCGAAACAACGCCGTGCGAGGCCGCCATGGTGACGAGGAACAGGAGCCAATTCGGCAGGAATGCGCCGATGACAAGAAGCGTGGCGATCACGCCGAAGGCGGCAATAGAGAGAGTTCTCCGCGACATGTCAGATCTTCCTCGCCGCGGCGCGCTGGAACAGCCCCTCGGGGCGGAAGATCAGCACGGCCGCCATCACGAGATAGATGCTGAAGAGCTCGGCCTCTGGCATGAGGTGAACGGCGGCGGCGCGCGCCAGGCCGACGATGATGGCGCCGATGGCTGCACCCTCGATCGAGCCGAGCCCGCCGATGATCACGACGGCAAAACTCACGATGATCACGCTGACGCTGATTCCCGGCTGGACGGAGATCATCGGAGCCGTGAAGGCGCCGCCGAGCGCGGCGAGAAAGACCCCGAAGGTGAAGGCCATCCAGTGCACGCGATTCACGTTGACGCCCATGCTGGCGCTCATCTCGTGATTATGGATGACGGCCAGGACGATCTTTCCGGCGACGGTCCGGTTGAGACCGAACCAGACTGCGATGCCGCAGACGATCGCCAGACCGATCAGGGCGAGATCGTAGCCGACATAGAACAGCGGCCCGATCGTGACATTGCCGAAGAGCTGATAGGGCTCCGACACGTAATAGGGATTGACGCCCCAGACCAGCTTCACCGCGTCTTCCAGGATGAGGAACAGGGCATAGGTGACGAGGAGGAGCACGACCTCGTCACGCCCGTAGAACAGGCGTAGGAGACCACGCTCGAGCGCCGGCCCGAGCACCAGGGCCACGGCAATCGCCGCAAGCAGCATCGCGAGCAGCGAAAAGGCCGGTGCAAGGCCGAGCGTCGCAAACAATCCGACCGCGCTCGCGGCGGCATAGGCGCCCACGGCATAGAGCGAGCCGTGGGCGATGTTGAGGATCTTGAGCACGCCGAAGACGAGCGTCATTCCGAGCGCGACCACGAACAGCCATGACGCGTAAATCAGGCCATCCATGACGATGGTGGCGGCAAGTTCCACTTCAGGCGTTCCTCGGCGGGCTCGAAATCGGTTCCGGACTTAGGACGCGTTATGACCCTCCGTCACACTTCGCGCCCGGGAAGCCGGCCTTGATCCACTCGATGCTCTTCATGTTGGCCGGCGGGTTCACGCATTCCGCCTCGAAGTTCTGAATATCCTCGATCACGACCATCTTCTTGTCTGCATCATAGCGCGTGCGCCCGATGGCCATGGGCTGGATGGCCTGATGCCCGTTTCCGAGCTTCATCTGGATCTTGCCGCCGGGCGATTCCCACTCGGCATTTTCGAGAGCCGCTGCGAGTTCCTCGGGGCTCGGCTTCTTGCTGCCGTTCGAGGCCATGGCCTTTTCGACCGCCGTCTTGAGGCCGAGAAGGGCCTGGACCATCCGGTAGGAGGCCTGTACGGGATAGACGCCGCCGCGCTCGGCCTTGTAGCCGTTGAAGAACCATTCGTTGAGAGGCGTTTTCGGCGACATGAGGCCATAGGCTCCGCGAGCCCCGATGATCACGCCGTTCGGCATCTTGTCGCCGAGGGGCTGCAGGACGTGATCCGCCGCGCTGAGGACGCCCTGGCTGCGCTGGAAGAGGCCGCGCGGAGCAGCCTGCAGGATGAAGGCCTGCAGGTCGCCGCCCCAGAGGCTCGAATACACGACATCCGACCCGGCGCGGGCGAGCGCCGAGACCTCGGTCCCGTATTGGCCGGCGCCGAATTTCGGCAGCAGATCGGCCTCGATCTTCGCCTCCGGGAAGAGCTGGGCCATCGTCGCCACGAAGTCCACCCGCGAGTCCTGACCCCAGGCATAATCCTGATTGATCATGCTGAAGGTGCCGGCCTTGACGTTGTGCGCCTTCATGTAGCGGCCTAGCGCGACATTATCTTGGGTCGCGTGAGCAGCGGTCCGGAAGACGTATTTGTAGCTTGCATCCTCGAAGATGCGCGGCGTTCCGCAGTCGAAGAGGATCAGGAATTTTTTCAACTCCTCGGCCACTGGGGCGACGGCGAGGCAGTCGCCCGATCCGATATAGCCGACGACCGCATCCACGTTCTCGCGCTGGTAAAGATTGCGGAGTTCCTGGACCTGCTTGGTTGCGCCGCCATTCTCGTCGACCCAGATCGGCTCGATCTTGAGGCCGCCGAAGCCAACCTTGTCATAGGGCGCAGGAGCGGACCCCTTGTTGAGTTGTCCGATCAGGAACTCACCACCGTGCCGCGCCGGAACTCCGAAGCTCTCCGCCGCCGGTCCCGACAGGAAGGTCACAATCCCGAGCTTGAATGTTTCCTGAGCCTGCGCGGCGCCGGGGATGAAGGCCGCAAGGGCCAGAGCGGCGGCGAGCATCGGGCGTCGCAGGCGCCTGGATGGCCTCTCTCTCGTCATGAAGTCTGCTCCTTCCTAGCTGGTCTGCGCCAGCATCGGTTTCCTCCAGAGGGTGGCCTTTACGCCATCTCTGCTCGTTGGCAATGTCCTCGACTTTGTCGGACAATCCAATCGTGGTGTATGGGGTCACGTTGGTCAAGCGGCTGTGGCATGCGCTCGTTTCCGTCCCGTCCTTGCGAGTGGGGCGATTCAGGAGCGCATCCGTCGACGGGTAGATTGCTTCGCCTGCGGCTCGCAATGACGAAGTGGATCCGAGACGAGCTGGATGGCTGCCGCTCGCAAGGACGGCAGTCCGTCCGGAATCTACTTCCGTATCCGGCTGTGCACTTCCCGCTCTCACGCCCTCATCGTCATTGCGAACGGAGTGAAGCAATCTACCCGTCGACGGATGATTCACCTCGCCTCCGGCTCGCAATGACGAGAGGCGCGGACACCGCTGATCAAAGCGACCGCGCGATCAGCACCTTCATGATCTCGTTCGTCCCGCCATAGATGCGCTGGACGCGGGCATCGACGAAGCGGCGGGCGATCTCGTATTCGCGCATGTAGCCGTAGCCGCCATGGAGCTGCAGACAGGCATCGGCGGTTTCGACCTGCTTGTCGGTGGTCCAGTATTTCGCCATCGAGGCCGTCACCTGATCGAGCTCGCCGGCGATCACGCGCTCGATGCACCAGTCGAGGAATACGCGTCCGATGAGGGCCTCCGTCTTCCGTTCGGCGAGCGTAAAGGCCGTGTTCTGGAACTCGATCACCGGCTTGCCGAAAGCATTCCGGTCCTTCACGTACTCCGTCGTGATCCGGACCATGCGCTCCGTGGCTGCGACCGCGCCGATGGCGATCGCGAGACGCTCCTTCGGGAGCTGCTCCATCATCTGGTAGAAGCCGCGGCCCTCTTCGTCGCCGAGACGATTCTCGGGTGGGACCAGCGCATCATCGAAGAACAGCTCCGAGGTATCCGAGGCGTGCATCCCGATCTTGTCGAGGTTGCGTCCGCGCCGGAAGCCGTCGCTTCCCTGCGCCTCGAGCATGAGAAGGGAGATTCCCTTGGCACGCTGGTTCGAATCGGTCTTCGCCGCGACGATGATGAGGTCGGCGTTCTGCCCGTTCGTGATGAACGTCTTGGAGCCGTTGAGCACATAGGAATTGCCTTCGCGGCGCGCCGTCGTGCGCAGCGCCTGCAAATCGGAGCCGCCGCCCGGTTCCGTCATCGCGATGGCGCCGATGAGTTCGCCGCGCACCATACCCGGGAGCCAGCGGCGCTTCTGCTCCTCCGAGCCATAGGCCATCACGTATTGCGCGACGATCCCGTTATGGACGGCAATGGGCGAGGCCATCTCGGGGAGCTCGTATTCGAGATCCTCGATCACGGCTGCCACATGGCCGAAGGTTCCGCCGAGGCCGCCATACTCCTCGGGAACATCGGGACACAGAGCGCCGATCTCCCCAAGTGCTAGCCAGGCCTCGCGATCGACCCGCTTGTCGGCGCGCCACTGTTCCGCCCGCGGCGCAAGCGTCGTCGCCAGGAAACGCCGAAAGCTTTCCCGGAACAGATCGAGTTCCTCGGTCATCCAGGACGAGCGATAGACCATGAGTCTCTCCTATTCGGCGGCCGCGGCGACACGGCCGTAAAGCGCCTCGATCTCGGGTTGATATTTGCGATAGATGTTCGACCGCCGCACCTTCATGGTAGCGGTGACTTCGTCGTCGTCGTGGTCGAGCTCTTTCGTGAGCAGGTGAAACCGCTTGATTTGCGCCACTTGGGCGAGCTGGGAGTTCGCGTGCTCGACTTCCGCCGCGACGAGTTCCCGCACGCGCGGGTTCTCAGAGAGGCTCCGGAAATTCGTGAACGTGACGCGGTTCTCCTCGGCCCATTTGCCGACCGTCTCGGCATCGATCTGGATCAGTGCCGAGACGTATTTCCGGGCCTCGGCGATGACGATGCATTCCTTGATGAAGGGGCTGCCCTTGACGGTGTTCTCGATCTCGGACGGGCTGAGATTCTTGCCGCCCGCGGTGATCATGATGTCCTTCAGGCGATCGACAATCTTGATCTGTCCCGATTCGAGAGCCGCCACGTCGCCCGTGTGGAGCCAGCCGTCGCGGATCGAGGCGCGCGTGGCCTCCTCGTTCTTGTAGTAGCCCTCGAACACCATATCGCCTTTGACGAGGAGTTCGCCCGTCCCCGGCTCGACGCGTACCTCCGCGTTGCAGACAGCTTCACCGACCGCACCCGGAACGAGGTGGCCGAGGCGCTGGCCGGTGACCATCCCCGTGGTCTCAGTGAGACCATAGACCTCGACCAGCGGCACGCCGATAGTCCGGAAGAACCGAACGATGATCGGCGGAATCGGCGCGGCCCCGGTGAGGGCGACTTTCGCTGCACGCAGGCCCGTGAAGTTCTGGAGAGCGCGGAAGACGAGGGCGTAGCATGTCGCGAAGATGATCCTTTCGCGCAGGCTGCGTTGGGCCACCGGCTTCTCGGCGAATGGCTCGCACGCAGCGAGCGCCCGCTCGTAGAGGCGACGTCTCATACCGCCCGCCTCGATCATCTTGATCTGGATCGCCGAGTGCAGCTTCTCCCAGATCCGCGGCACGCCGAGGAAGTGGGTCGGCGCGACCTCGCGCAGATCCTCCTGCACGGTCCGGATGGATTCTCCGAAGCTCACGCAGGAGCCGGAATAGAGCGGCGCCATGGTGGTGAGCATCTGCTCGGCGACATGGCAGAGCGGCAGATAGGAGAGGCTCCTGGTCTCGCGCGTGATCCCGAGCCGATCGATCGTCCCGAGCGCCTGAGCCCGCATGTTGCCGTAGCTCAGCATCGCGCCCTTGGGTTTGCCGGTCGAGCCGGAGGTATAGATCATCAGGCCCGTGTCGGAGAGGCGTTGTGCGTCGACAGCGGCATCCACGAAACCAGGATTGTCCTTCTCGAAGGCGGCGCCCAAGCGCTCCACCTCGTGAAAGGTGGAGAGCAGCTCGATCGTATAGTGCCGCAGGCCTTTCGGATCGATGACGATGATGCGCCTCAGCTTCGGGAGCTGATCGAGGCTCTCCAGGACCTTGTCGGATTGCTCCTGATCCTCGCAGATGACGATCTCGGCATCCGAATGGCCGAGCACATAGGCGACCTCGTTGGCCGGGCTCGTCGGATAGACGCCGACGGTAACGGCACGCACGAGCCCGGCTCCGAGCTGGCCGATCACCCACTCGATCCTGTTCTCCGACAGGATTGCGATGTGTCCGCCCGGCTGCAGGCCGAGCGCATGCAGGCCCTGACCGAAATGGCGGGCGCGGGCGTAGTATTCGGACCAGGTCAGCGGCTGCCAGATGCCGAAGTCCTTCTGATGCAGCGCCACCCGGTCCGGCATCCGGCGCGCGTTCTCGCGCAGGATCTGTGGCAACGTCAGCGAGGGGAAGTCGGCTTCGGTCGACATGCTTTGGCACTCACGACAGCCAGCGCTTGCGGCGCTTGTAGTGCTTTACGTCCCGGTAGCTCTTGTGGGCCGAACCCGAACCGCCGAGGCCGAGATAGAATTCGCGGACATCCTGATCTCGGACGAGACGCTCGGTCGGCCCGTCGATGACGACCTTTCCGGTCTCGAGGATGTAGCCGTAGCTCGCGACCGCGAAAGCCACAGCCGCATTCTGCTCGACGAGCAGCATCGAGACGTTCTGCTCCGCACTGATGCGGGCGATGATCGAAAAGATCTCCTCGACGAGCTTCGGGGAAAGTCCGAGCGACGGTTCATCGAGAAGAATGAGGCGCGGCTTCGCAATCAAGGCGCGGCCGATGGCGAGCATCTGCTGCTCGCCGCCCGAGAGATAGCCGGCGAGACCCTTGCGGCGCTCGTAAAGGGCCGGGAAATAGGAATAAACGAGATCGAACGGCGTCAGCGGAAGGCCGCGACCCGAGAGCGCGAAAGTCGCCGCGGTCAGGTTCTCCTCGACGGTCAGGTCCTCGAAGATCCGGCGTCCCTCCATGACGTGGAACAGGCCGCGCCGGACAAGTTCATGGGGTTTGAGCGTCGCGATGTCCTCGCCGTCGAACCTGATCTGACCGGCCGTCACCGCGCCGTCCTCGAGATCGAGGAGGCGCGACACGGCCTTCAGCGTCGTTGATTTCCCAGCTCCGTTCGAGCCGAGAAGGGCGATGATCTCACCGCGCGGGATACGAAGCGAGAGGCCGCGGAGCACCTGAATCGTCCGGTTGTAGACGACCTCGATATTGTTGACCTCGAGGACGGAATCCGCGGCCATCGGGCTATTCTCCGACCCGGATCCAGTCGGACGCGGGCACCATCTGCTTGGCCTTCGCATCGAACCGGTAGATGCGCCCGACCGGCACGGAGTTGCCCGGGATGGAGACGGGCACGCCGAAGATGCCGCCAGTGTCGAAGTCCTTGATCGTGTTCAGCGATGCCTTGAGATTGATGCCGGTGAGCTCCTTGCCACCCTCGAGGGTGCGCTTCACGGCCTCCGTCATCAGCATCGCCGTGACGAAGCCCTGCATATAGGCATTCGACTGGTATTCCGGCCGCATTTGCCGGATCTTCTCCAGCATCGGCGCGCTGGCATCCTTCTCGTAGTAGTAGCGGTAAGGCATTACGCCCATGAAGTCTTCCGCGGCGTCGCCCATGCGCTGGACCATGGAATTGTCCATGGACCAGAAGGTGCCCATGAACTTGCTGCGCATGTTCATCTGCTTCGCCTGCGTGATGAACTCGGGGATCGGCGCGAGCACGTAACCGTGGAAGATGGTGAAGTCCGGATTGGCGCGCCGCAGCTTCAGCACCTCGGTCGAGACATCGACGCTGGTCGGCGGCGTTACGATCTTCTCGACGATATTGAGCCCGAGTTCCTTCGCGAGCTTCTCGCCGGGCTGGATCGGATCACGGCCGAATTCCGTATCGGAGTACACCAGGGCGACCTTGGCGCCGGGCTTCTCCTTCGCGATGTAGCGCATCAGGATGCCGAACATCTCGCTGTAGTCCGGGCCCGACATGAACTGTAGGGGATACTTCTTCGGATCGTTCAGTTCCGACGCGAAGGATGCGCCGGCCATGATCATCGTACCCCGGCGCTCCAGTTCCGGATTGATCGTCTTCGAGAAGCCGGTCGAGTCACCGTAGTAGAGCGAGACCTTCTCCTGGCTCGTGATCTTGTTGAAGGCAGCGACGGAAGCGTCGACCTTGTAGCCCGTGTCCTCGGCGACGTATTTGATCTTTCGCCCCTTGATCCCGCCCGCATCGTTGACGAGCCTTAGATAATCCTGAATGCCGGCATGAATTCCGACGCCCGCGAAGGCGAAGACGCCGGTGATCGGGATCGATCCGCCGAGCACGATGTCGTCCTGCGCCTGAGCCCATACCCCTCCCACAAAAGCGATGCCCGCGGCCGCGGCAACGCCGAAGAGCTTTCGTCTCGTCCAGGTTTTTTTCACGATATCCTCCCTTGCTTTCATCACGTTCTGAAGGGCCAGAGGTGGAAGAAGCGGCGCACGCGCCGCCAGATCTCGGCCAGGCCCTGTGGCTCGAAGATCAGAAAACCGACGATCAGCGCGCCGAACACGATCGTGCGGATCGGCGCCAAGGCCGCGAGCGCATCCGGGAACCAGGGTGAAACCCAGGAGACGACGAGCTTCAGCACCTCGGGTACCATGGTCATGAAGGCTGCCCCGAGAATGCCGCCGAGGATCGTCCCCATCCCGCCGACGATGATGGCCGCAAGGTAGAAGATCGAGTTGATGAGTGGAAAGCTTTCCGGCGTCACGACGCGGAAGAAATAGGCCCAGAGCCCTCCGGCGACGCCGGCATAGAAGGAGGAGAGGGCGAAGCTCAGAAGCTTGTATTGGAGCAGAGGAATGCCGAGCACTTCGGCGGAGATGTCCCGGTCCCGGATGGCGATGAAGGCGCGACCGATGCGCGTGCGGAACAGATTGGCGGCGCCGAGCACCATCAGCACCGTCACCGGCATGATGATCCAGTAGAGTTCCGATGACTGATCGAGGTCGATGCCGAACAGGCGCGCCGGCGGCATCGACAGGCCGCGTGCCTCGCCCGTCAGGTGCCAGTTGGCGAAGATGAAGTGAAGGATGAACGAGGCCCCGATGGTGGCGATCGCGAGGTAAAGGCCCTTCACCCTCAGACTCGGGATGCCGACCACCATTCCGACCAGCGCTGTCACGGCGCCGGCAACGAGGAGGTTGAGCGCAAAGGGCGTGCCAATGTGGATCTCGAGGATCGCCACCGTATAGGCTCCGACACCCATGAAGGCGGCCTGCCCGAGACTGACGAGCCCCGTATAGCCCGTGAGGATGTTGAGCCCCGTCGCGCTCGCGACATTGATGGCGACTAGGCAGGCCATGTAGACCCAGTAGGGCCCGGCCACGAAGGGAAACGTTGCCAGCGCGATGGCGAGCAGCGCGAGAAGGCTGCGCTGGAGTCCTGTGTCGAACAGCGCTTCGTCGGCCGCATAAGAGGTTCGGAGAGTACCGATCCGCATCAGAGCCGCTCGATCTCGTGCGTGCCGAACAAGCCGTAGGGGCGGATCATCAGGATCACGATCAGCAGGCCGAAGGTCGCGAGGAGCTTGTATTCGCCGCCGAGAAAGGTGCCGGCGAGCGCCTCGATGAGGCCGATCAGGATCCCGCCCACGAGAGCACCGAGGAGCGAGTCGAGACCACCCACGATGACGACGACGAGAACCGATAGGCCGAATACGCCCATGGTGGGGGAGACCCCGCCGATCGAGCCGACCAGCACGCCGGCGCCCGCCGCAGTCGCACAGGCAGCAATCCAGGCAAGCGAGAACACGCGCGGCACGTCGATCCCGACCGAATAGGCTGCACCCTGGTCGCTCGCCGTCGCGCGCAAGGCGACACCGCCGCGCGAGAACCGGAAGGCGATGAGAAACGCAGCAATGACGACGGCTGCCGCGACGAAACCGTAGGCCACTTTCGGCGCGACATAGGCTTCGCCCAGGAAGATCGGGCTGTTCGGCACGAATTCTGGCAGCCGCAGCGGATCGGCGCCCCAGGCGAGTTCAACCACGCCGACGAGGATCGAGCCGAGGCCGACCGTGACCATGAACACGGAAATCGCACTCTCGCCGAGCATCGGCCTGATGAGGGCTCGCTCGACCACCGCGCCAAGCAGGCCTCCGCAGACGAGCGCGAGCGGCAACGCCGCCCAAGCCGGCAGGCCCAGCCCGGCTGCAAAGCCCAGAAAGGCATAGGCCCCGAGCATCAGGATCTCGCCGATCGCGAGATTTACGACGCGCGTCGCCTTGTAGATGAGCACGAAGGCGACGCCGGTGAGGGCATAAAGCGCGCCGGCTCCGATGCCGGCGAGCGAAATCTCCGCGAGAAAGAGCCAGTCCATCAGGCGGGCTCTTTGCAGTGATTGATGGAGCAGCGTGGTGGATCACCCCTCACCCGCCCCTTCGGGGCGACCTCTCCCACAAGGGGAGAGGTGATGCGCGCGCTCCGCCCGCTACGCCTCTCCCTTGACGGGAGAGGTCGGCTGCGCAGCAGCCGGGCGAGGGTGGCTGCGCCGACGCCGGGAGTCACGCCGCCTCCTTCACGCGCAAGCGGCGTGAGAGTTCACCGACATCGCCGGAGCCGAGATAGGCGCTGACGACTGTCGGGTTCTGCTGAACCTCTCCCGGCAGTCCCTCTGCGATCACCTGGCCGAAATTGAGCACGACGACATGGTCCGAGATGTCCATCACCATCCCCATGTCGTGTTCGACCATCAGGATCGTGACGCCCCATTCCTCCTTCACGTCCAGGATGAACCGCGCCATGTCCTCGGTTTCCTCGCGGTTCATGCCCGCAACGGGCTCATCGAGCATGAGAAGTCGCGGCCGCATGGCAAGCGCCCGTGCGAGTTCAACTCGCTTCTGCAATCCGTAGGACAGGGAGCCGACCGGCGCGTTGCGGATGTGCTGGATCTCCAGGAAGTCGATGATCCGCTCCTCGACGTCGCGACGCAATTCGATCTCCTCGCGTTGCGCACGGCCCCAGTACAGGAGCGCATCGAAAACGTTGGTGCGCAGGTGAGCGTGGCGACCGAGCTTGATGTTGTCGAGCACGGTCATGCCGCGAAAGAGCGCGATGTTCTGGAACGTGCGCGCGAGCCCGAGCTTGGCGCGGGCCGGCGGACGCAAGGCCGTGATGTCCTTGCCGTCGAAAAGAATGCAACCTGTATTGGGACGGTAGAAACCCGAGATCGCGTTGAACAGGGACGTCTTGCCGGCGCCGTTCGGGCCGATCACGGCCGTAATGGCTCCTTCTGCGGCCTCGAAGGAGACGCCGGAAAGAGCCCGCACGCCGCCGAAGGTCAGCGACACGCTCTCGACCCGGAGTGCGCCCGACATGCGCGTGCTCGCTTCCATTCAGCGGCCCTCGAACCGTGCTGCGCGCTTTTCGACGAAGGCTGCGACACCCTCGGCGAAATCCCCGGATGAGGCCGAATCGTTGAAGTCTTGCCGTTCGGCCTCGAGCTGATCGGAAAGACTCGCGTCGAAAGATCCGTGCAGGAGTGCCTTGATCCTGCCATAGGCAGCTGTCGGTCCGGCGGCGAGGCGTGCAGCCAGAGCCATCCCTTCGCGCTCGAAGGCATCGACGGGAACGACGCGGTTCACCAGACCAAGCCGATGTGCCTCCGCGGCGTCGAAAGGATCGGCGAGCAAGGCGATCTCCTTCGCCTTCCGCAGTCCGACGATCCGCGGCAGAAACCAGGAGGATGATCCATCCGGGCTCGCGCCGATCCGCGAATAAGCGAGGGTGAACCTGGCGTTCTCCGCCGCGATGGCGAAATCGCAGGCGAGCGCAAGGGAGAGGCCGGCCCCTGCCACGGCTCCGTGGAGGAGAGCGATCGAGGGCTGCGGCAGCGCCGCCATGATCTCGATCGCTTCATGGAAGGGGCGAATGATCCTGTCGACGTGCTCGGCCACGTGGCCTGCTGCGCGCTGGAAGCTCGCGACGTCGCCACCTGCACAGAAGGCCCGGCCCTCGCCGCGGATCACGATAGCCCTGAACTCGGGCCTGTCGACAATCGACTGGATCGCCGCGAGAAAGGCTTCGGCCATCGGGACATCGAGAGCGTTCAGGACATCCGGCCGGTTGAGGCGGATGATCGCAATCGCTCCCTGCTCTTCCAGAATGATGGGCTTCTGCGGCTCCGACATGTCTCCCCCTCTGCGTTCCGGCGTACCCGTTTCTAGCGATAGGCTCCGCCCAATCCCATGTGCTGGACATATGTTCTCTCGACGGGATCATCGAGCTGCTGGCCGGCCTTCTCGAATCCCCGCCGCCAATCCGTGATGTGGCGCTGCATCCAGAGCCGCGCGGTCTCAATATCGTGGCGACGGCATGCGTCGACGATCTTGCGATGGGCCTCGAGATTGCGGCGGCCCGCGACCGCGACCTCATCGAGGATGATCTTCAGAGTCGGCGTGAAGAGCAAGCCGGCGGGCTCTCGCGCCAGCTGAAGCACGCGGTTCCTCGAAATGCGCGCGATCATCGCATGAAAATCGTTATCGAGTTCCGCAATGGCTTGCGAATCCGGAGCGGTCTCCATCTTCGCGATGTTGTCCTCGAGTTCAGCAATGTCCTCAGGTGATGCGCGTTCTGCCGCCGCCTCGACGGTGGCAGTCTCGAGGCTCATGGATGCCTCCCAGAGCTCGCGAAACGTGACTTGGTGCAGGACCAGCGCCCGGCTCATCCGGGTCGCGAGCCGGTTGTAGCGCGGCAGGCTGACGAAGAGTCGGCGGCTCTGGTCCCGTCGGATGAGGCCGCTCTGCTCGAGGAGACGGATGCCCTCGCGGACAGTGGATCTGTTCACGCCGAACTGGCGCACGAGATCGGCCTCGGTGCCGAGCCTTTCTCCCGGAGTGAGATGACCAGCGAGGATCTCGCGCTCAATCGCCTCCGCGACCTGCTGGTAGGCAGGAGCGACCTGGATTCGCTCGAACCGATCATCGGCCCCGTGCATGATTATCCATTTGTCCGACAACCCAATGTTGCAGGCGCATTCCGGGAAGTCAATTTGGAACAGGTCGGATCTTTGCCCGTGAGGCCCCGAGAAGATACGTGGGCCGCATCGGCGCGAGAGTTCAGCGAGCCGGTGGGTTGGCCTCTGCCTCCATATCTCTGTCGCGCCAACCGCCCGGCCGGCAGAGCACCGGATAGAGAAGCGCCATCTCCGCCATGAGGTATTTCGCCGGGACGTCGAAGAACGATCCGTGCTCGACCAAGTATTCCATGAAATCGCGGCCAGCGTCGTCGTAGGGTTGCAGCAGGGCATCTCCGGCACCGTCGAATTCGAGCGCTGAGACACCGAGCTTGCTGCACAGCGACAGATTGAAAGTCGGCGACACCTTCAGCCACCGGGTTTCGAGGAACACCTCCGCGTATCCGTGAAACGCGAAGATATCGGTTCCGATCAGCTCGAGGAGCCGTCCCGTGGAGAGATGATTGCGAACGTCTGCGAGTCCGATCCGGGCCGGGAGCCCCGAAACACGGCACAGCGCCGCAAAGAGCGCGGCCTTGCCGACGCAATAGCCTGCTCCCGCTTTCAGGACGCTGCTGGCCCGGAATGTCTCGAGATTCGTGTAGTCGACATACGGGTCATAGCGGATCTCGTCGCGCACGGCGCGATAAAGGGCGCGAACCTTGTCGATCGGATCCGATATCTCTGCGGTGAGTGCGCGCGCATGGTCGTAGATCGACGGGTGATCACTGTCGACATATTCCGCCGGGCTCAGGAAAAGACGGCGCTCGGTCTCACGCATCGCTATGGCTCGCTCCGGAGTCGTCATGCCGCCAGGGCCGTTCGCGCAGCCTCGTATTCCTGCTCGAGACGAGTGCACAATTCCGCGACGGAGGGAACGTCCTCGATGCTGCCGACACCCTGTCCGGCCGACCAGATGTCACGCCACACCTTCGCTTCTGCACCCATATCGAGCTTGCCATGCGAAACGAGGTTCCGCGGGTCGAGTCCGGCAGCGACGATGCTCTGGCGCATGAAGTTGGCGTTCACCCCGCTGATGGAGGGCGTGTAGACGATGTCGGCCGCTTTCGCCTGCATTAGCATCGCCTTGTAGGCGTCCGGCGCGAGGCTTTCCTGCGTGGCGATGAAGCGCGTGCCGAGATAAGCGAGATCCGCTCCCATGAGCTGCACCGCGGCAATCTGAGCGCCGTTTGAAATCGCGCCGGAAAGCACGATCGTCTTGTGGAAGAACCGGCGGATCTCCGGGATCAGGGCGAACGGGCTCAAGGTTCCGGCATGTCCGCCGGCACCGGCGCAGACCGCGATGATTCCGTCGACGCCGGCCTCGGCGGCCTTCTCGGCATGCCGCACGTTGATGACGTCGTGGAAGACGAGCCCGCCATAAGAATGGACCGCGTCGACGAGATCGGAAACTGCGCCGAGCGAAGTGATGACGAGCGGAACCTTGCGGTCGACCGTGATCTTCAGATCCTGGTCGAGCCGCGGGTTGGTGGCATGGGCGATGAGATTGACCCCGAATGGCGCCGGTCTGGAGCCGTCCTGGGACGCAACCGAAAGCCTGTCCTCGATCTCGTCGAGCCAGGCGGCATAACCCTCGCTCGTCCTCTGGTTGAGAGCCGGAAAGGCGCCGATGATGCCGGCGCGCGCCGTTTCGATGACGAGATCCGGTCCCGAGACCAGGAACATCGGCGCTGCGATCGCAGGAAGTCTGAGGCGTGCCTGGAAGGCGTCCGGCAACGGCATGATTACGTCCTTGTGCATTCTGCAGGTTTCTTTGACACGCGCGGTGCGAGCCCTTCGAAGAGGATGTCCACGCAGGACCGGGCGATCTCATGCGGCTTCAGGGGACCATCCGGATCGTACCAGCGGGCGATCCAGTTCAGGGCTCCCGAGACCGTGAAGGCCGTCAGGCGCACGTCGCGCGCACTGATCGAGCCGTCGGCGACGCCCTCCTCGATGAGGCTGCGGATCCGCTCGTCGATCTTGCGCTTGTGAGCGCGAAATGCCTTCCGGCTTTGAGGCGGCAGTTCCGCCTCTCCGATCCGCGTGATGCACATGCCGAAATCCATCGTCATGATCTCGGCATAGCGGTGGAGCGCCGCTTCGAGTCTGTCGCGCGCGGTACGTCCGTCACCGGTCGCATCCGCGATTGCCTTGTCGATCAGTTCGAGGCCGATCCGTACGCATTCGGCGAGGATTTCGTCCTTGCTCCGGAAATAATGGTAGAGCGTCGGCTTGGTGACGTTCAGGCGTTCGGCAATCTCGTCGAGGGAGGTGGTCCGGACTCCGTTCTCGCAGAAAGCCTGCGCGGCGACGCGCAACACCGCCTCGCGCTTCTCGCGCCTGTCGTGCTCCCTGTCCTTTGTGTCCTTCCAGGGCGAGACAGCCTGCTTCGCATCCATCAGGCCACCCGCGATCGGCTCTTGACTGGAGCGCGCACCGCCGTCTACTCCCAGGTCACCATATTACTCGCCGGTAACTAGCGCGGCGGGAAGGGGGCGGGCAACCCCTTGCATACCGGTCCAGACCAGCCCGTATGAGGTCTGAACGAAGCCTTGCGGAGGTTCAGGTGGAGATTCGTGGAGTTTCAGCCGTCGTGACAGGCGGCGCATCCGGGCTCGGGGCTGCGACGGCCCGCATGCTGGCCGCGAATGGCGCCAAGGTCGCGGTTCTCGACGTCAACGAGGCGGACGCCCAGACGGTCGCCAAGGAGATCGGAGGCATCGCTCTCACGTGCGACGTGTCCGACGCGGCGAGCGCAGAAGCGGCCGTCGCCAAGGCACGCGAGGCCCACGGGGCCGCCCGCATCCTGGTGAATTGTGCGGGCATCGCGCCGGCGGCGCGCATCGTCGGACGAAACGGCCCGATGGCGCTCGACGCCTACGCGAAAGTGATTCAGGTCAACCTGATCGGCTCGTTCAATCTCATGCGCCTCATCGCAGCAGATGCCATGAAGCTCGATTCTCTCGAGAGCGGCGAGCGCGGCGTCATCATCTCGACGGCATCCGTCGCGGCCTATGAGGGGCAGATCGGCCAGGCTGCCTATGCGTCGGCGAAAGCGGGAATCGTCGGCCTGACGCTTCCAGCCGCCCGCGAATTCGCATCGAGCGGCATCCGCGTTTGCGCCATCGCCCCGGGCATCTTCGAGACGCCGATGCTGCGCGGCCTGCCGCAGGAGGTCCAGGACAGCCTGGGTGCAGCGGTTCCCTACCCGTCGCGCCTCGGCAAGCCGGAGGAATATGCGCAACTCGCGCTTGCGATCATCCAGAACACGATGCTGAACGGCGAGGTGATCCGCCTGGACGGCGCGCTGCGCATGCAGCCGAAGTAACACTCCCAAAACGCGCAGGGCACCGCAGGAGGATCTGATGGCAGAGGCCTATATCGTCAGTGCCGTCAGGACGGCCGGTGGACGGCGCGGCGGCCGGCTGAAGGACTGGCATCCGGCCGATCTCGGAGGTGTCGTCATCGATGCCATCCTCGATCGCACCGGCATCGATCCGGCTGCGATCGAGGATGTGATCTTCGGTTGCGTCAGCCAGGCCGGCGAGCAATCGACCAATATCGCGCGCAACGCCGTACTCTCGTCGCGGTTGCCCGAGGAAGTTCCCGCGACATCCATCGATCGCCAGTGCGGATCGTCACAGCAGGCGCTTCATTTCGCGGCCCAGGCCGTCATGTCCGGATCGATGGATGTGGTGATCGCCGGCGGCGTCGAGAGCATGACGCGCGTCCCGATGGGCCTGCCGGCCATCCTCCCCGAGAAGAACGGCCTCGGACATTACCGCGGTGAGCGTCTGAAGGAGCGCTACGGCGACATCGAGTTCAGTCAGTTCACCGGCGCCGAGATGGTCGCCGAGAAATACGGCCTGAGCAAAGAGGTGCTCGACGAATTCGCCTATGTCAGCCAGGTCAAGGCCGCGCGTGCGGCACAGGCCGGCGCTTTCGACGACGAGACAGTGCCTCTCGAGATCACGGGCCCCGATGGCGCGAAGGAGATCCACCGGGTCGACGAGGGCATCCGTTTCGACGCGAGCCTCGACGCTATGAAGCAGGTGAAGCTACTTCGCGAGGGCGGCCGATTGACGGCGGCGACCGCGAGCCAGATCTGCGACGGCGCCTCGGCAGTCATGGTGGTGAATGAGAGGGGCCTGAAATCCCTCGGACTCTCACCCATGGCGCGCATCCACCACATGAGCGTGATGGGTGGGGATCCCGTCATCATGCTCGACGCCCCGATGCCGGCGACGAAGCGCGCCCTCGACAAGGCCGGCATGAAGATCGACGACATCGATCTCTTCGAGGTCAATGAGGCATTCGCCTCCATTCCGCTCGGCTGGTTGCAGGTCACCGGCGCCGATCCCGAGCGCCTCAACGTGAATGGCGGCGCCATCGCGCTCGGCCACCCGCTCGGCGCCACCGGCACCAAGCTGATGACGACGCTCGTCCACGTCCTGAGGGCCCGCGGCAAACGCTACGGCCTGCAGACCATGTGCGAAGGCGGCGGCATGGCGAACGTCACGATTGTTGAGCGGCTTTGACGTCGAGAAATGCGCTCGTCATGCGACGCTGATCCACTGGCTTGACCCAATATCATTCGATCTGAGGAACCACGAGAATCAACGAGGCCTCTCCGTCATCACGAGCGGAGCGGAGCCGTCCAGGTGCGCATCCGTTGACGGGTAGATTGCTTCACTTCGTTCGCAATGACGAGGGGGGTCTGAGGGCGGGAGGAGCAATGCCGAAAACGGAGTGGCGCCGGACTCACTGCCGTCCTTGCGAGCGGGAGGCGTGATGCGCTGCCCTTTCCACCGCCTCTCCGTCCTTGCGAGCCGCAGGCGAAGCAATCTACCCGTCGACAGGTGTGCCGCTGGATTGCGCACTGCGTCCGCAATGACGGGGAGCGCTGGCTCATAGGAGCCAGCATTGCGCCCATGTCATCATTTTCACACGAGCACCAATCTAACGCCCTACGAAATGCGCCGGGCGGCGTTCGGCGAAGCTCCGCACACCCTCCTGCGCATCTTCCGACGCCGATAATCTCTGGTTGATGGCGCCGAATTCGGCTGCGGCCGTTTCGGGCCCTTCCGTGAGCGCGAGGCGGGCGCTGCGGAGCGTTTCCGCCACCGCGAGCGGTGCCTGCTGGGCGATGCGTTCGGCGATCTCGATCGCGCGTTCCAATTGCCGTCCGGGCGGCACGACTTCCTGAACGAGCCCGAGCCGGAAGGCCGTTTCGGAATCGAATTCGTCGCCGGTGAGGAGATAGCGCATGGCATTGCCCCATCCGGCGCGCTCGACGATGCGGATCGTGGCGCCGTGGTTCGCCATGATCCCGCGCTTGACCTCGATCTGACCGAAACGGCAGTCGCTAGCGGCGATCACGATATCGGCCGCGAGCATGAGCTCGATCCCGACCGTGAAGCAGATGCCCTGCACGGCAGCGACGACAGGCTTGGTGCGCAACGGCTCGCGCAGATGAAAGGGATCAACGGATCCCTCGGGGGCGAGATGCCGGCCCTCCTTGAACCAGGACGACAGCTGGTCGAGTTGAAGCCCGCCCGTGAAATGATCGCCGAATGCATGGAGCACGCCGACGCGCACCTCGGAATCCTGCTCGAGCGTGTCGAAAGCCTCGCCGAGCTCGATAACCATGCGCTCGCTGAAGCCGTTGCGCTTCGGAACGCGGTCGATGCCGATGAGCTGCACTGCGCCGCGCTTCTCGACGACGATGCGGCCCTCCAGGGGAGCAGGTTCGAGCCGAGCATTCATGGGGAATTCCTCCGGGCCAACGTCGAGAGGTGATGTTTAGCGTTCCGTGTGCCGATTGCGAGCGATGTTCGCTGCACTTCGCTCCTCACCCCAGAAATGCGGCAATCCGCGGGTCGCGCCCCGCGGTCAGGACCTCGCTCGGGCTGCCCTCGGCGATCACCTGTCCGCCCGCCACAAAGGCCGCCTGGTCCGCGATCTCGACGATGTCCTCGGGCGTGTGGATCGTCAGGACGACCGTGATGCTCCGCCTCCGGCGCAGATCGTCCACGAGGCGGATCATGTTCCGGCGCAGGCCAGGGTCCAGGCCACCGAACGGCTCGTCGAGCAGGAGGAGCGGCTTACGGGTCACGAGGGCACGCGCCAGAGCGACCCGCTGGCCCTGGCCGCCCGACATTTCGCCCGGACGGCGATCGGCGAGGCCCGTCAGGTCCACGGCGTCGAGCGCATCCGCGACCTGCCGGCGATCTCTGTCGTCGAGACGCAACGAGGGGCGCAAGCCGAGCGCGACGTTCTCGGCAGCCGTGAGATGCGGAAACAGGTTGTGGTCCTGAAAGACCATGGCGATGGGACGCAGGGCAGGCCTCAACGGCAATAAGTCCTGCCTCGCGAAATACAGGGATCCGCTGACCGGCCGCTCGAACCCGGCGATCAGATGCAGCAGCGTGGTCTTCCCACCTCCCGAGGGGCCGACGATGGCGCAGAGCCGTCCCGCATCGACCCTCAGAGAGTATCGTGCCGAGAAGTCCGGATATTCCAGCCGGCAATCGTCAACGACGAGCATCGGACCACCCGGATGCGGCATAGGCGAGGGCGAAGGCGATCGCCACGAGGAGGAGCCCGATCGCGGACGCCTCGTCGAGGCGGTAGGCGCCGAGACGCTCGTAGAGCAAATAGGGCAGGGTTCGCAGCTCACCTCCGCCGAACAGCGCGACCACTCCGAAATCCCCGAACGACAAGGCCATCGCCATCGCGAAAGCGGCTGCAAACGGCCGGCGCAGCAGCGGCCAAGTCACGATCCTGACTTTTGTCACGCCCTCCAGGCCGAGAAGAGCCGAAAGCCTCCCATAGCGCTCGCCCGCAATCATCACAGCAGGTGAAATGAAACGATAGGCGAAGGGCAGAGCGACGAGTGCATTCATCAGTGGAAGCAGGATGTAGCCGGCCAGGACCGGATCGGCGATGCGGCGGATCCAGAGATAGAGCCCGGCGGTGAGCGCGAAGGGCGGCACCGCGAGAACCACGGTCGGCAGGAAATCGTAGATCATGGCGAGGCCCGGACGCCGCCGCTGGAGGCGCTCGTTGCGAGCCTCTGCGGCGAGCGCGAGGGCCACGAGGCAGGCGGCCGATGCCGAAAGGCTTGCGATCATCAGGCTCGTCAGAACGGCTTGTGCAAGATCGCGGTCGAGAATGGCCGGAATCTGCGAGAGGCCGGATGCGACGCTGGCGAGCGGCGGCAAGATTAGCCCAGCGGACACGGCAAGCACCAGGCCATCGAGGAGCTGCAGACGACGATCCGCCGAATCCGGACGCGCGACGGCAAGGCGTGATGTGCGCCCGACGGGACTCCGCTGAACGGCGCGATGAAGCAACATCGCGACACCGGCGCAGATCGCGATCTGCACGAGGCCGAGCCACGCGGCGCGTCCGAAATCGAGATCGACCCGCAAGGCCTCGAAGATTGCGACTTCGAGCGTCGCACGGCTCGCTCCACCACCGAGGGTAAGCACGATCGCAAAGCTCGTGAAGCAGAGAAGAAAGATGAGGCTCGCGAGAGGCGCGAATTCCGACTTCAGCACCGGCCAGTCGAGGTGGCGGGCGATCTGGCCGCTCGACAGCCCGAGCATCTCCGCGAGTCGCCAATGCTCTGCCGGGGCCGTCGCGAGGGCATCGAGATAGACGCGTGCCACGAAAGGCGCGTTGAGGAAGATATGGGCGAAGAGAATGCCGGGCCAGCCGAAGATCCGGAAGCCCGCATCGATCCCGAAGAGGCGCGCCGCCTGCACGAGCCAGCCTTCACGGCCGTAGACGGCGATGACCGAAAACACGACGACGATGGCCGGCATCACCGCAGCTGCGCCAAGCGCTGCCACGACCCATCGATGGCCCGGGAAGCTGCGGCGCGTCAGTGTGAGGGCGAGCAGAGCCCCAAGCACGAGAGATGCGACGGTCGAGACGGCAGCCTGCGCGAGCGCGAAGCCCAGCACACGGGTGAGATATGGGCCGATCGAAACGAGTTCGGACGGCTGGCCCGCAGCATAGAACAGGGCCCCGAAGCCGCTCGCGATCAGAGCCAGGATCGCGAGGGCGACGATCGTGCCCGGCCTCAAGGATGCGGCCTTGTCAGCGGGCCGTGGCGTTCAGCCATTCATCAATGAATGCGCGGCGTCGGCTCTGAACCTCTTCCGGCGTGAACAGGAGCGCCTTCGTGGGCTTGACGAGATCCGCAAAGGACGTAGGCAGCCCGGAGGCCGGCGTCACCGCCGGATACATCCAGTTGCCCTCTGGGATCGCAGACTGGAACGGTTCGGAGAGCATGAAAGACAGAAAGCGGCGGGCGAGCTCCGGATTCTTCGCCATGCGCGTCATGCCGGCCAGTTCCACGTGAAGATAATGACCCTCGGCGAAGGGAGCGGCCTTGTAGTTGTGCTTCTTCTCGACACCGATGTGATAAGCGGGCGATGTCGAATAGGAGAGCACCATGTCGGCCTCTCCTTTCAGGAACAGGCTATAGGCCTCGGACCAGCCTTTAGTGACCGTCATGATGCGCGGCTTCAGCATCTGCCATGCCTCTCCGGCATCATCGCCGTAGACCTGTCGCATCCACAGCAGCAGCCCGAGCCCGGGCGCAGAGGTGCGTGGATCCTCGATGACGATCGTCGGCCCGTTCGGGCTCGCGACGAGATCTTTCAGGCTCGTGGGTGGCGTCTCGAGGCGGTTCGTGTCGTAGACGAAAGCGAGATAGCCCCAGTCGAACGGGAGCAGGAATTCGTCCGACCAGGTGATTGGAAGCGCGAGATTGCTGGTCGATACGTCATGCTTCGCGAAGAGACCCAAGTTCTTCGCTTCAGCGGCGAGATTCAGGTCGAGGCCGAGCACGACATCCGCCTTGGTCGACTCACCCTCGAGTCGCAGGCGACCCACGAGGCTGCCGGCATCTTCCGCGCTGACCCAGGCGAGCTCGCACCCGCAGACGGCTTCGAACCGCTCCTTGATCGTCTGGCCGGGTCCGTATTTTCCGACGAAGGACCCATAGCTGTAGACGGTGAGAACGGGTTTGGTCTGTGCGATGCTCGGGCCCGCAAGCAATCCGAGCGCCAAAGCGACGATCATACGCAAGAACGTGAACGACATCCTGCTTTCCTCCCGCGCAGCGACCAGCCAGGACGGCGAGAGAGGAAGTGCGTGCCGCAACTTCGGTGATCACGCTCGATCCCTACGCCGGCATGACCCGGATCAGGTTCAACGGGTTGGCGGAACTTGCCTCTCAGCCCGTGCGGGCACCCCGTGAGGCCTAGCGGTTCTACTGCTGCGGTTCCATAGAAACAAGGGTTTGCGTGGGCCGGTGCCCGAGAACGCGACGCCTCCCGGACACGGACTTCGACTGGGGCTGGCAGGAACAGCGTTCCGAAGAAGGGCAGGGTCGCAATTCGTCGCACCTTTGCATCGGTGCGCGGGGCGGCTGGAACCAATGCGCGCCAGGGCTGTTGACGGAATGCTGCGCTGCAGCATTCGAGTGAATCCAGTTTCTTACGACGCGCTTCGCCGCGTCCCATAACGCCTCCAGCCGCTGTGCCTGCCGAACGCAGCGACCAAGGCAGCATTACATACCTTTGCAGGAGAGACCCATGGCAACGATCAGGCAACTCATCCAGACGAGTCCGGCCAAGGCAAACGACCTTCTCACCAAGCTCGCCGATACTTCCGACAATGCCGTCAAGACCCGCGAGCGGCTGTTCGGTGAGCTGAAGGCAGAGCTCGAACTCCTCGCGTCGCTCGAAGAGGAGCATCTTTTCCCGGTCCTGAAGAAGCACAAGGATCTGAAAGGGCTCGTGGCCGACGCGCTCGCCGACAATCGCGAGACGAGGAAGCTTTTGGCAGAGCTCGAGCAGATTCCGAAGGAGAGCGAGGAATTCGGAACCAAGATTGTGGAACTCAAGAAGGTGTTCCAGCAGCATGTCCGTGACGACAAGAAGGAGTTCCTCCCGGCCATCCTGAAGGCCTTGAGTGACGAGGAGGCTCAGGCGATCGTCGAAAGGATCGAGACCGAGAAGGCGGAGATCGAGGAGAGCCGACGCGCAGAAGCCGAGGAGCGGCGCCAAGAGGCGCGGCGCGCCCGCGAACAGGCCAACGAGGTTCAGCGCTCCGCCGAGGCCATGATGGACGATGCCAGCAGCATCACTCGAGGCGTTCTGCAGACTGCCCAGAGCGCAATCGAGCAACAGGTCGGCGCGGTTTCGACCTGGGCGGAGCGTTCGACGGAGCAGGCCCTGCAGATGTTCGGCCATTCCGGCCTGCAGAGGCAGGATCTGACCCGCCAGTCATCGCAGAGCATTGCCGCCATCGGTGAGGCAGGCTTGATCTTTGCACAGGGCATTCAAGAGTTGTCGCGCGAATGGCTGGATCTGGTACAGGAACGGGTGGCCAAGAATCTGGACGGATTTAATGCGCTGGCGCGGTGCCGGTCGCTCCCGGACCTCATGGCTGCACAGGGCGAGCTCCTGCGGGCCAATCTGCAGCAGAATGTGGACAGCACGCGGAAGCTGTCCGAAATGTCGGCGCGGGTCACGAACGAGGCGACGCGAATGATCGCACGCCGCATGGATGCCGCTCAGCGACAGGCGATCTGACGTCCCGGAGATTGAATTCGATGTTCCCCTGGCACTCCGGAATCGGCCTGCGGGCAAGGTCCGGGTGCACGGGGCTGCGTCATCACGAATCCGCCCCGCCCGGCGAGAGCCGGGCGGGGATTTTCTCTTCGAACGGCTACACCGGAACTCCTGCTGCAGGGAGTGTGTTGGTCCCCGTAGAGAACGGACACGCTTGGGCTCCCTCAGGCCGCGTCAGGGTGTTGCTTCGAATTCATGCTGCCCCTCGCGATCGGAAGGAGTTCCGCAGACCCTCCAGGAGGCTCACGTGATGGAAAGTGGTACCGAGCAGAACCGCACTCAGGGTGCGGAGAGCGATCTCAAGAAGATGCAGCAGAGGCTTGTGGACGGTACGCTCGAGGATAGTTTTCCCGCGAGCGATCCTCCGGCCTGGACGACGACGGGCGCCAAGAGCGTGGCCGGTCGTTGCGATGATGAGCATCAGCAGGCCCCATCCTCTGCCGACGATCTCTATACCCAGGCCAGGCAAACGGCTGGCCAGATTGCAGGGCAGGCGGCTGGCCTTGCCCAGGAGGTTTACCGGCGCGGCGAGCAATATCTCGAAGCGGGACGACGCCGTCTGCCCGAGGCGGAGCGTTATTACCGTGAGGGCCGCGAGGCCGTGAGCCGGAGCGTCGGGGAATATCCCGTAGCGGCCCTGCTGGTCGCCGGCGCGGTCGGATATGGCATCGCTTGGCTCGTCTACGGACGTTCGACCCATTCGGACTGGGACGGACGGCGTGTCCGGGCAAGAGACGGTCGCGATCTGATGCGCAGAGAACGCGCGGCCAGGATGGGCTGATCGATCCCGGCAATATCCCGGGCGATCGTCGCGGCTGACGCGTAGAACTATTTGAGTTTCTCCTTGCTCCTTCAAGGTGAGGAGAAATTCGTGATCGAGCGTTATGTGCCGGCCTGCTGTTCCAGGCCGTGGTTCCGTTTGCGCCGATGTCCAGGAATCGGGGCTGCAGGCCTGCACTATTCGTGCCTCTGCCGAATCCGAATTGTGCATTATCCACAGGGAGGAATCGCTTTCTCGCACTTCGTGAGACGAGTGGTTCTCCTGGAAAATTCAGCTTACATGACGTATTATTATCTTTGTTTGAGTCTGCGCAGGTCGAGCGTTGAGGATACGTGTCGGGCGAAACCGAGCGGACCGAATGCTTCAGGCGGCATTCTCCCGTGTCGTTCGCCAGGGTTCCCTCGAAGTGCTGACGCCCAGCGGTGCGCGCCTGACATTCGGCGACGGGACGGCGCCTCATGTCACGCTTCGCCTCGCCGACGAGCGCGCGATCTGGGTGCTGCTGCTCGATCCGGAGTTGCGGCTTGGCGAGCTGTATATGGATGGGCGCCTCGATGTAGAGCGCGGCTCGATCTACGAACTCCTCGACCTGCTCCTTCGCGACGCGGGTGGCGCGCGATCCTTCTTCAGGTTTCATCCCTTCAAGGCCATACGAGAGCTCCGCTGGCGGCTGGCGCCTGCCAACACGGCCGCGAGAGCGCAGCGCAACGTGGCTCATCACTACGATCTCGACGGCCGCCTCTACGATCTCTTCCTCGATGCCGACCGGCAATATTCCTGCGCCTATTTCGAGTATCCCGATCAGTCGCTCGACGAGGCGCAGAAGGCCAAGAAGCGCCATATCGCATCGAAGCTTCGCGTGAGGCCGGGTCACCGCGTGCTGGACATCGGAAGCGGGTGGGGTGGCCTCGCTCAATACCTGGTCGAAACGGCACGGGCCGGCGAAGCACTGGGCGTGACCCTGTCTCACGAACAGCTCGCCTATTCGCGTGAGCGTGTCGAGAAGGCCGGCCTGTCCGAGCGGGTTCGCTTCGCATTGCAGGACTACCGCAAGGTCGAGGGCACGTTCGACCGGATCGTCTCCGTCGGGATGTTCGAGCACGTCGGATGGGCCTCCTACGGCGCATTCTTCCAGACCTGCGCGCGGTTGCTCGCCGACGATGGCGTGATGCTGCTCCACACGATCGGGCGCACCGGCGAGCCTTGCGGGCCGAATCCGTGGATCACCCGTTACATCTTTCCGGGCGGCCACATTCCGACTCTGTCCGAAATCGCTCCCGTGCTCGAGCGCTCCGGCTTGGCCCTGACCGACCTCGAAGTGCTCCGGCTGCACTATGCGTTGACGCTGCGCGCCTGGCGCGAGCGGTTCCTCAGCCGCCGGGATGAGGCCGCACGGCTCTATGACGAGCGCTTCTGCCGGATGTGGGAGTTCTATCTTGCCGCTTTCGAGGCCGCCTTCCGGTTGGAAGACCTCGTCGTCTTCCAGCTTCAGCTGACGAAGCGCAACGATATCTTGCCGCTGCAGCGGAATTACATGATCCAGGAGGAGGTTGCCCTCAAGGAGTGGGACGCGCGTTCGCATCGGACGGTCGGTGAGGCTCCGGCGCAACCGTCCCGGATCGGGGCGCAGCGTGAGGCGAGCGCCGCCGCGCCCCCTCGCCAATATGACCCATGATGCCGCGCGAGGCCGGATCGGGCAACGACTTCAACCAGCCGCCACCCCTGCGCGGCAGTAATCGCTACCTCGATAATCGCCCGCTCGTCGAAGCGGTCCGGCGGGAAGGGGCGGCCTGGGCCGAAGATCGCCTCGTCGCATTGGGGCAGGCTGCAGGCGCAGAGGCGCAGGACTGGGGCCGCCTCGCCAACGAGCATCCGCCGGTCCTGCGCACCCATGATCGCTACGGCAATCGCATCGACGAGGTCGAATTCCATCCTGCCTGGCACAGCCTCATGGAACTGGCGCGGCGGAGCGGCACGCATGCGCTGCCTTGGGCCGAGCCACGGCCGGGGGCCCATGTCGCGCGCGCCGCGCTGATGCTCGTCGCCAGCGGGACCGAAGCCGGGCATTGCTGTCCCATCTCCATGACCTCCGCGGCCGTACCGGCCTTGCGGCAGCAGCCCGAGATCGCCGAGGAGTGGGTGCCTCGGCTCGTTTCGCCTCATTATGACCCGCGTTTCGTTCCGGCCGAGGAGAAGGCCGGAGCCTTGTGCGGCATGGCGATGACCGAGCGCCAGGGCGGCAGCGATGTGCGGGCCAACACGACCATCGCGCAACCGCTCGGTCGAAGCGGGCCGGGCGCCGAATACGTGATCACGGGCCACAAATGGTTCTGCTCCGCTCCGATGTGCGACGCTTTCCTGGTGCTCGCACAGGCCGAGGGCGGGCTCTCCTGCTTCCTCCTCCCGCGCTGGACGCCGGACGGCAACCGGAATGCCTTTTGGATCAACCGCCTGAAGGACAAGCTCGGGAACCGCTCCAACGCCTCGGCGGAGGTCGAGTTCGATGGCGCATGGGCCCGCATGATCGGTGACGAGGGCCGGGGCGTGCCGGTCATCATCGAGATGGTCAATCACACGCGCCTCGATTGCGTGCTCAATTCGGCCGGGCTTCTGCGCGCCGCCGTGGCCGAGGCGACGCATCATGCGGCGCACCGTTCCGCATTCGGCCGTCGGCTGATTGAGCAGCCCCTCATGCAGAACGTGTTGGCGGATCTCTGTATTGAATCCGAGGCCGCCACTCTCATCGGTATGCGTCTGGCGCGCGCCTATGACGATGCGGCCGGCGATGAGCAGCAGGCCCGTTTCAAGCGTCTCGCGACCGCGGTTTCGAAATACTGGATCTGCAAGAGTGCGATCTGGAGCATCGGCGAGGCGCTCGAGTGTCTTGGCGGCAATGGCTACGTCGAGGAATCTGGCCTCCCGCGCCTCTACCGGGACGCACCACTCAACTCGATTTGGGAAGGCTCCGGCAATGTCAACGCGCTCGATGTCCTGCGGGCCACGAGACAGGGGCCGGGCGCGCTCGATGCCTTCTTCGCCGAGCTTGCGCTCACTGCCGGCGCAGAACCGCGGCTCGATGCCTGCATCGATGCTCTGAAACAGGAACTCGCCGATTCCGGCGATGCCGAACTGCGCGCGCGGCGGATCGTCGAGCGCATGGGGACCGCTCTGCAGGCCGCGGTCCTAATCCGGCACGGTGATCCCGTCATTGCCGACGCATTCTGTGCGACGCGCCTCCAGGGCGATCATGGGCGTGCGCTGGGCACGCTGCCGGCCGGGGTCGATCTCCGCGCCATCATCGAACGCCACCGCCCGCAATCCGGGTGAGTCCTTGGGAAATGCTCCTCCAAAAGGAGGATCTGGACGGGTGAAGTCCCGAAGAAGTCGCTTGAGGGTGACAGTTGCGGCACATGTTGAATTTTTTACGATTTCGGTCAAATTGCGCCCAGAACTCGCCTCAATTGTGGGGAACTCGCGGCGCCACCACAGGAACAGCGAGCGAATCGCGGAGGGGGCATGTCACCGATCGAGATCAGGCAGGGGGTGCGCGCGCAGCCCATCTTCCTCGAAAGAGGTATTGAATTTCGGGACCGCAGATCGGTTCTGGTCGAGGATTTGCGCGGAGCTTTAGCCCGGATCGCTGTTTGGGCAGATGCAGGATCGAGATGGATCCGTTCTACTGGCCCGGCGGCGACAATCAAATTCCGCAAGAGGGCGATGGAGTACATCGAGCAGGCCCGCAATCTGGCTGATAGAATTGCGCCTCTTGCCGCTCCGATGCTGGTATCCTTACGAGAGCGCGCCCGGCACATGCAATCCAGGCTCGTCTCCTGGACCGCGGATGGCCTGACTCTGCTGCAGCAACTCGAGGCCCGGCTCGGGCTTCGGAATCGGGCCCGGACGATCCGCCATTGGACCGAAGCGCGGTTCGGCCACGTGGAGTTCGAAGGCTATATTGGAGCCGCAATCCTGGTCGTGGCGCTGGCCATCCTGATTCACGGGCTCACGGTCTGATTCACGCGTAGTCGTTCTGTCGGCGCGCTCCTCGTATGCGGCAGCATTGCTGTTATGGCGAGGCTTTCAAGTATAACTTTCGACATGGGTTTACGTTGCGTCACAATTGGTATCTACTAAGCAGGACCTGAGAGACGTCACGCCGAGCAGCCGAGACGATCCCGTGCCGAGCCAGCATCAGACCGCTTCCACCCAGGATGCAGAGCGCATCCGCGAACATATCCGCAAGATCCTTCAGAAACTGAGCGAGCGGCGGCATCTCAAGGCGTCCTGATTCGCCGTGTCGTCCCACCGGAACTCCCGACACCGGAGGGCCGGGCGAGAACATCGCTTCCGGGCTGACGATGGCGTGGTCTTGTGGGAGGATCGTGCATTCGGCCGCCCCACACTGAGCTCGGCCTGAAAGGCTGGCTCAGCCCCTGGAGAAGTCGGCGTGTCGAGACATGGAGGCGGCCGTGCGATCATTTGCGCAACGTCTACCGTTCTATGCAGGGCTCGGCCTGGTCACGGCCTCGACCCTGATGCTGCAGATCGTCGAAACCAGGATCATCTCGGTGACATCCTGGTATCATCTCGCCTTCTTCATCATCAGCATCGCGATGTTCGGGCTCACCGTCGGCGCGGTATGGGTCTATCTTCGTCCCGAAACATATCGCCGGGAGCAGCTTTCCTATCATTTGAGCGTCGCATCGATCGGTTTCGCCCTCGGGACCGTCCTTGCGCTCCTGGTCCAGCTCACCGTCGTCACGAGCCTGCCGACCTCGGTGATGTCGCTCGTCGTCTGGGCGGAATTCGCGGTGGCGCTCTCGCTGCCCTTCTTCTTCTCGGGGATCGTCGTCAGCCTTGCCCTGACGCGCAGTCCCTATCCGATCGGGATCGTCTACGGAGCCGATCTCGTCGGCGCGGCGCTCGGATGCCTCGGAGCCCTGGCCCTCCTGAACCTCGTCAGCGGCCCATCCGCGGTGCTCTGGATCGCAGTGCTCACCGCCGTCGCCGGTCTGCTCTTCGCCTCGGCAGGGGGCGCTAGCGTCCCGTCCGGTAGCACGATCGGGGCCACATTCTTTCGATCGCGTGCCGTCGTGCTCGGCGGCCTTGCTCTCCTCGCGCTGGCCAACTCCCTCACGGACAAGGGCATCCGGCCCACGATCGTCAAGGACGCCATCGAACGACCGGAGACCATCGCCTACGAGAAGTGGAACTCGTTCTCGCGCATTACCGTCGGGCATAGCCAGGCATCATCGCCGGCTCTCTGGGGCCCGTCGTCCCGCTTCGTGCCTTCGGAAATCGAGCAGCGCTGGATGAACATCGACGGCGGTGCGGGAACGGCCGTCTACCGATTCCCGGGCGATCTGCAGGATCTCGCCTTCCTGCGCTACGACGTGACGAATCTCGCTTATGCAATCCCCGGCCTGACGACGGGAGCCGTCATCGGCGTCGGAGGCGGCCGCGATCTGTTGTCGGCCCGTCTGCATGGCCTCTCGGACGTGGTCGGGGTCGAGATCAACCCGATCTTCATCGATCTGCTGACGCGGCGCCTGGCCGACTACACCGCGATCGGAACGCATCCGGGCATCACCTTTGAGGTCGACGAGGCGCGAAGCTGGTTCGCCCGAACCCGCCGCGCCTTCGATCTCATCCAGATGAGCCTGATCGATACCTGGGCGGCGACAGGCGCGGGCGCCTTCACGCTGTCCGAGAACGGTCTCTACACCGTGGAGGCCTGGCGGATCTTCCTCGATCGCCTGACGCCGCAGGGCGTGTTCACGGTGAGCCGGTGGTATGCCCCCGGCGAGGTCAACGAGACCGGCCGCATGGTGAGCCTTGCGGTCGCAACGCTGCAGGATCTCGGCGTGTCCGAGCCGAAGCGGCATCTGTTCCTCGGCGCATCGCGCAACGTCGCGACACTCGTGCTGTCGCGGTCACCCCTTTCGGATGAAGCGCTGGCGGCGCTCCGGCAAGCGGCGGCGACCTACGATTACGCCGTGCTGCTCGCGCCGCAGATGCCGGCGGCTTCGCCGCTCCTCGACAGCATCGTCTCTGCATCCGATCACGAAGCTCTTCGGCGTGCCGTCCGGAGCTCGTATCTCGATCTGAGCGCGCCGACCGATGCGCGCCCGTTCTTCTTCAACCAGCTGCGGCTCGCGAGCCTGCTCGACGAGGATCTCTTCGCGCATGCCTCCACCGGCGGTGTCTATGCCGGAAATCTCAGCGCGACGCTCACGCTCGCGATGTTGATCCTCATCTCGGCGCTTCTCGTCGTCGCCACGATCATCGTGCCGCTTCGATCGACTGTGACCACGGCAGCGTCGACGCTGACGATCGCCGGAACAGCCTATTTCGCCCTGATCGGAATCGGCTTCATGATGACCGAGATCGCCCTGCTCCAGCGGATCAGCGTCTTCCTGGGCCATCCGGTCTATGCGCTCAGCGTCGTTCTCTTCAGCCTGATCCTCTCGACCGGCATTGGCAGCTTGGTCTCCGAGCGCTTCCCGCTGGACAGCCGCGCCAGAATGATCGGATGGTCGGCCGTGACGAGCCTCTATCTCCTGCTCCTGCCCGTGTGGCTTCCCGCTGCCCTGCTCGGTCTCGAGAGCGCAGGGCTTCTGCTCAGGGCAGGGCTCGCCGTCCTGGTCCTTGCTCCGGCTGGCTTCCTCATGGGCTTCGGATTTCCAACGGGAATGCGGCTGGTCTCGATGATCGACGAGCGCCCGACACCGTGGTTCTGGGGTGTCAACGGCGCCGCGGGTGTCCTGGCTGCCAGCGTTGCGGTGCTGACCAGCATCGAGTTCGGGATCGACACGACGCTAAGGATCGGAGCGCTCTGTTATCTGCTGCTGCCTGGGCCGGCTCTGCTGCTTGCAGGTATATCGGAATTGCGCAGCAGCATCGTGCCTTCGTAGCTGAAACTGCAGCGCCGTCTTGGTGCAGTCGGCAAGGACGCTGGAACAAAGTCCGCCCTTGGAGATTGGCACACACGCTAAACTCCTGGAGGTCGCAATGGGCCGATATCATCGTCATGGGGTGGAGAGCACGGCAGCCATTGCTCACCGGCCGAGTGAAATCGAAAATGGGCAGTGAGTATAAATCCGGTGCCGACAGGTCCGGATTGATCCTCACGTGACTGGTACAGCCTACAGGCTCAATGCTGGGCTGCGGGGCAACAGGCAGCCGGCGAGGTGCTGACGCTATCGCGGCCGAGATGAGCTCTGTCCGAGTTGCCACGCCAGCATCGGTGATGTCTTTCAGGGAGCAGTCCGTTATGCCGCTGATCCCGACAGGGGCGGGTGCGTGATAGCGTAGGCCGATTGATCGTCCGAAAGGGCGCCAGAATACGCAGTGCAGCCTCAATCGGGAGGATGCCGGTCGTTCGCTAAGTTCGGGAGCCACTGTTTACTGTATCGGTCCGCCAACATCGGTCGGGGAGCCGGCAGTCTGAGTCGCTGCGGGAATTGTCAAGTAATTGTTCTTGAATGTAAAAGCGCACCAAAGAAATTAAGATCAAATTCCGCCGTAATCGTCCAGAGGGAAAATGGATTTGCGGTGTCTTTGCTCATTGGCGCCGAAGCGGGGATTTCGTCGCATCTGTTTAATGCTGCCCAGGCAACTATCTGATCCCCGCCGAGTTAGTCGGGCAGAGAACAGGGAGTGAGCCATGGACGAAGATTTGGAAGCGATCCGTCTCAGAGCTTACGAAATTTGGGAGAGCGAAGGACGCACGGGAAATCCTACAGAGCATTGGCTACGCGCGCAGCAAGAGTTGCGTCAAGGTGCTCGAACTCGGAGTGAGGCGACTGTCCAGGAAGCTACTCCGGCCGATGCCGTCAGAGCGGCTGAGACAGCCGATGCAGGTACCGCTGACAGCTCGGACTGAAAGCATGGGTAGGTCGAAGAGCAGCGTAGTTGCGCTCTCTTTCGGCCAAAGTTCCTAATGCAAACGAGGATCGCCCAGATCGCTCATCACACAACAAGCCCGTGGGGCGGGCACAGGTTTCGCTGGTTCACCATCGCGAATAGCTCACCGTAAGCGTTGTACTCGGCGCATGAGCGTCTCGGTATCCCGTATGGGATGCGCGCGAACAGGATGGCGGGAGTGACAGCCGCTGGTTCCGAGTAACAGATCCATACCGGCGACGAGCCAGGGCAGCTTTTGCTCTCGAGAGCTCACGTGAAGCTATTCGGTGGCTTCGTGCGTTGCCTTCTGGTTACGCGTTCGCGACGTGGAAGGCAGGGCAACTCGGCCGAACGCCTCTGTCAGCCTGTTGCTGGTGAAAGAGCAGGATGGCGTCTTAGGGAGAGAACCCGATCAGTGAAAGTGTCACCTTGGAGGAAGTGCATGGCTGGCAAGGATACGGACAAGGTTGAGCCGCAGGCCGGCATCGATGTGCCGGGGCCTGATGTCATGCTGGGCCTGTGGGCGTCCTGGATGGGCCAGATGCCCGGCTCTGCCCAAACCTCCTTCGATCAGGGGCGGTCATGGTGGGAGATGACGACCGATACTCCTGCCGCACGCATGTTCGACGGCGCGATCAAGCAGTTCCAGGTGAGCCTATCGCAGGATCCGACGCTCCGGGCAATCGACCAGATGTGGAACGTCAATCCTCTGCGCGAGGTCGTGCCCGTCGACTGGGCTGAGGTTGCCCGGGCTCTGCGCATGGTGTGGCTCCGCTCTCTGGGAAAGCCCAGAGCCGCTCAAGCTGTAGTCGACCTGAACCAGGACCTGTGGCGCTCGGCGCTTACCACCTGGCAGGAGGCCGGCCAGCGCTGGCTGGGTCTGGCCGGAGCATCGTCCGCGGCAGCGCCGCCCGCCGCAGCCGACAAGCGGTTTGCCGCCCCCGAGTGGCACACCAACCCCGTCTATCGCACCCTTCGCGAGGTCTATCTGCTCGCCTCGGATTGGCTCCTGGAGCAGAGCGACGTCGGCGATATGGATGAGGCCGAACGACGGCGCATCTGCTTCCACCTGCGTCAGTTCGTCGATGCGATGAGCCCAACCCTCATCCTGCTGTCGAACCCGGCCGCCCTTCAAAGAGCCGTCGAGACCGGCGGCGCCAGTGTTGTCGCCGGAGCCAGCAACCTGATGGCTGATCTGAGCGCCGGGCGCCTCACCATGGTCGACGCGGAGGCCTTCGCCCCGGGGCGCAACCTGGCGCTCACGCCCGGAAAGGTGGTCCACCGCAATCGCCTGATCGAGCTGATTCAGTATGAGCCCACGACCGAGCAAGTTCACCAGATCCCGCTGCTGATCGTGCCGCCCTGGATCAACAAATACTACATCCTCGACATGCAGCCCAAGAACAGCATGGTGCGCCACCTGGTCGGCCAGGGGTTCACAGTGTTTGTGATCTCCTGGAAGAACCCTGATGCTTCGATGGATGAGATTGGCATCGAGGACTACATGGATCTGGGTCCGCTTGAGGCGAGCGATGTCGTGCGCGAGATCACGGGCAGCCCGACCGTGAACGTGATGGGCTATTGCATCGGCGGGACTCTGCTGACGCTGACGCTGGCCGCACTGGCAGCCAAGGGCGACGCGCGATTCAACGCCGCAAGCTTCATGGTCTCGCTGCAGGACTTCTCGCGCGTCGGCGATACAGCCGTCTTCATGGATGAGCCGGCCCTCGATCTCATTGAGCAGCAGATGATGGACCGCGGCTATCTCGATAGCCGTGAAATGGCCAACATGTTCAACCTGCTGCGGTCGAACGACCTGATCTGGGCCAACGTGGTCAACAACTACCTCATGGGCAACAAGCCACCCGCCTTCGATCTCCTGTACTGGAACAGCGATGGAACCCGCATGACCCGTGCGGCCCACAGCTGGTATCTGCGCAACACCTACGTCGAGAATAACCTCATCGAGCCCGGCAAGGTCACGCTCAAGAGCGAGCCGATTGATCTCGGGCGGATCCAGCAAGACGTCTATGCGGTCGGAGCCGAAAAGGACCACATCGTACCGTGGGACGCGGCCTGGCGCATCACCCAGCTGTTCGGGGGAGACGTGCGGTTCGTGCTTGCCTCCAGCGGTCACATTGCAGGAATCATCAATCCTCCGGGAGGGAAAGGCAGCTACTGGACCCAGGACGCTGGCGGCACAGTCGTGAGCAGCCCCGCGCAATGGCTCAAGTCAGCGACCCGGCACGAGGGAAGCTGGTGGTCCGACTAGACGGCTTGGCTCGCGGCCCGTTCGGGCCCGAGACAGGCGCCACCAGCCATGGGCAGCGCACAACACCCGCCGTTGCAGGATGCGCCGGGTACCTATGTCCTGGAGAAATAAACAGGTGGCGGAAGCTTCAGAGGTCGGCGGGCGCATGGGCCAGCCGTAATCCGGGTGCGATCAGGAAGCCACGTTTGACCTGTATTTAGAACCAGCAAGGTGTCAGGAGTTCACCGTCTGGCGCAAAATCCCAGAAGCCAGTGGTGGGCTTTCTCAGGAAACCAGCCATCGGAGCCGCTCATCTACTCTTCAGCAAGCCGTGAGTGGATGGCCTTCAGGATCTCCTCGTCCGTGCAGCTTTCCTCCCAGCCACTTGGGAGTTCCAGTCGCACGGACTTGGCCCTGCCGCTCGGCGTGCAGACCACGTGGAAATGATCGCCTGATCCCTCGACGCGTGCAGCCTCGGCCTTCTCGGGATCGTTGCCGAGGCCGGCAAAGGCTTGGGCGCAGGACCACGTGACCCCGTCAGCGTCTGTGAGCTCGCGGGGCATGGGGGCTTCTGTCCTGGGGAGCCGGCTCGACCACACTGCGAGCAAGCGGGGATTGATCGTATCGTTCCAGCAGATCGGAAGGGTCCTGGTAGACGGCAACGCAGCCTGCAGATCGCAACGCCTCTTCGGGAAAGCCGCCGCAGAGAACACCTATGGACCTCAAGCCGGCCTTGCGGGCAGCCTCCGCGTCATAGGGGGTATCACCCACAACGATAGCCTCATCTGGAGGGAGAGGGGCGAGCTTCGCCAAGGCAGCCTGGAAGATGTCCGGAAACGGCTTCGACCTCCGGGCATCATCCGATGACGTGGCATCATCGATCAGATCGGCGATCCCTGCGATCTCCTTGTAGCGATCCACCTCTTCGGCCGTCCCCGAGGAGGCAAGCACAGCCCGTTGCCCCGACGCCCTGATCTGCTCGAACAGCTCCCGTACGCCCGGAAAAGCGCGGGCCTTGTCGATGTAATCGCGCTTGAACAGGTCGCTCCGGAACGCCTGGATCTCTTCGCCTCGCTCGGCAATCATGCCGGGAGGGAGGAGACCATGCAGGATCTGATCGCCGCCCTTGCCGATCTGTACTCGCATGTCCTCGAATGGAATATCGACCCCGTAATGCTTGAGCGCCTCGACCCAGCAGGCGGCATGCAAATCGACTGTGTCGATCAGTGTTCCATCGATGTCGAAGATTACGGCGGAAACCATTGAACGATCCCGTGCGGTGAGGAGGGCCCGCCCTCCTACCCATGCTTGATCTTGAAGTAGAGGATGGTGCTCGCGAGCATCAGGGTAACGCTGTTTGCAGCAATCAGCGGGATCTCGCCCTTCCAGAGGCCATAGACCAGCCAAAGGCTGAGGCCAGTGACCAAAACAAGGAACATCCTGAGCGAGATGTCTTGCGTCGAGCGAGTCCGCCATACCCGCAAGACTTGGGGCACATACGCCGAGGTCGTGCACAGGGCAGCAGCGTAGCCGGCATAATCGAGAAGAGCCATGTCAATTCGGGAAAGTGCCAGTCCGGGAAAGGGCGGCTAACGTGCTACCCCACTCCAGGGTTCCCAGTCCGGTTTCTTGGAGCTCCGCCGATTGGGACGCAGCTGTCCACTTGGCGGGAGGCTGCAGCCTCAGCGTGACGGCGCACGCGTTTGAGCTCGAGAAGCAAGCGGCTGGGCTGGAGCGGTTTATGGAGGACGATGAGATCGGGATGCCGGTTGCGCAGACCTACTGGGAGTTCGCCACCTGTATAGACGAGTACCGGCACGCCGCGTGCCAGGAGCGCCTCCAGCACCGGCGTGATGTCCCCATCGCGCAGGCTGATGTCCAGGATCGCCGCATCGACTCGTTGCGTGCGTGCGAGCTGACGGGCCTCTGCAATCGTGGAGCAGGGCCCTAGGACCTCGGCTTCCCCCTCGCTCACGGTCTCGGCAAGATCGATTGCTACGACCGGTTCATCCTCGACAACGAGAATCCGGACTCCGCTCAGCATGCGCGTAGCTCCCCTGGGGCGCGAAACAACGAACCGCCGCAAGGTAAGTTTCAGCTTGGGCGCAGAGGGGGAGCCAAAAAACGCCTCGCCCCCGCCGTCGTCCGCAGCAAACTGCTGGGCGGGCGGTCGGCGGGACATGGAAGGCGCCACCTGTGCCAGTGGTCGTGTCAGTCGCCCGTTAGCGATCCAATTCCGAGCATCTCAAGCGGTCTCCGCTGCGTGAAGGCCGATCGCCTTGAATCGCAAGCCAAGCTGAAACCCCAAGCTCCATCTGAAGGTTGTCCGCTATCGATTGCATCGGCACGCTCCGGAGGAGTTCATGATCTCCCATCGATTACAGGCACTGGCGCTCGTTACGGCGTTGTCGCTCGCAGCAACACCGGTGGCTTTCGCCCAGGCTGGAGGCGGGGGTGGCGGTGGCTCCGGCAGCGGTGGTTCTGCGGGCAGCGCAGGCGGCGCAGGCGGTGCGGCGGGCTCCGGCATGGGTGGCGCCGGATCCCCGAGCGGCGGCGCGACGGGCACGGGAAACACCGGATCAGCCGGCATGCCGTCGAACCAAGCGCCAAGCTCTACGGGTGCGACCCAACGGTCCACGGGCGGTACAACCTCCGACAGTGCGGCCCAGCAATCCACCGGCGGTCCGAACTCGAACAGCGCGGCCGGGAGAGCGTTGACGCCGCCGATTCCCGCACCGGGCATGACAGGCTCCGTCGGTAATCCAGGTGCAGCCAATTCCGGTGCTCCCCGGCAGGGCGCGGGGGCCGGCGGCTCCCTGGGCAACCAGACCGGTCTCGGCAACATCGGGCCGGAAACCGAGAAGGAGCAGCGGGCGCAGGAGCAGAGCGATAGAGCCACCAAGAGCATTTGCGATCGCTGCTGATCAACAGCGCCCCCTCGGCATGATGGCTTGCCTGCGTTGAGTTCCTTACAGCACAGCAGGAGATGCACCATGGATCGTCGAGTCGTCCTGACGGGCTTGGCCGCCGCCGCTGCCGCCCCCGCGCTTGCGCAGACCAGTGGATCCCCCTCTGCCAGACAACCACATGGCACCAGTGGAGCAGCCGGAGGAACCAGCAGTTCAGGATCCGGAGCGACCCGCATGGGCAGCCAGGGGATGGCTCAGGCTGACATGGAGCACATGCAGCAAACGTTGCAGCTCGGCCTAGTGGCCCTCGAGACGAGTCGGATTGCCCAGCAGAAGGCGCAGAATGCAGACCTGAAGAGGTTCGCGACCTTCGAGGTGCGGGAGCAGGCGACGCTCGCCGAGGTCCTCCACACGATGACGGAGCCCGCCACCACAGCGGCGACCGGCTCTTCGTCCCAATCAGGGCAGACCGGCGCCGCCTCGGCCAGTGCCCCGCCCGTTCAGATCGACGCCCAAAGCCAGGAGATGATCCAGAGGCTCCAGAATTCCCAAGCAGGCGAGGCCTTCGACAGTCAATACCTTCAGGGGCAGATGGAGGGGCACAGCGCACTTCTGCAAGTCCAGACGCAATATCTGCAAGGAAACCCGCAAAACCGCGAGCACCTGAATGTCGCGAAACTCGCCCGCACCATAGTCGTCGAGCACATCGCCCTGCTGGAGGACATCCAGTCCAGGATGAGGTAAGTCTTCTGTGTCGTGACGAGCGACGGGCCACTCGCCGCGTCCCTAATTGGCTATAGCTTGGCCGGATACGTTACGGGTGCCGCGACCGCGTGAGGCTGCGTCGATCTCCTATTGATCGTGACGAGCACGCCAGCGCACCCCCGGCTGAAGTGTTGGCGCAGCCTTCCGCAATCGCGAGAGCCGACCCGTTAACGTCCTGCATCGCCGCGGGAAAACAGCAACCGATCAGGACCAAGCGGTATCCGTCCGGAACTGCGCGGCTATTCGAGAATGCTCCGGACGTTGAGAGACGGTGAGGGACCTGCTCCTTCTTAATGCCCGTTTTCGATTTCACTCGGCCGGCAGGTGCCCCCAACCGGACAGTGAGCGACGTCGGCGGTTCTCACCCAGGCACTTTTAGGTGCTTCTGCCACCGCGCAGAAGCTCGCATCGCGAACATAGCGGTCGTAGGTTCCAGGTCCTGTGCGCAGCACGACCGCGCCTCGGGAGGCCACGAGACTCCTCGCTTGAGCGCGAGTCATGTCTCAGGTCGTCGGTCCCGGCTGCGCCATGGCACCTGTCGCGACAGTGGTGACGAAGAGGAGTACAGGGAACGGTTTCATGCGGGCGTTGCTTCCAGACCGAACTTGGACGCAGGTAACGGACAGAGTTCTCGCAAGTTCCGGAGATGCACTCCTGCGAACGGCGAGTTCCTTTCCAGCACACATGACACCCGTAGAGCTTTCGATCGAACTCCGAGGCAGCTGAGCGACGTACCTGGAATACTACCACTAGCGAGGGGTCTGGATATCCGCGGCATCTAGTCCTCAGCGCATTCGTGACAAGATTGTCTAAGCCCCGAAAGCGGCGCGGCCCGACGACACTCCACAATAAGGCTCTCGTTGGGACATAGCCGTAGGGCGTCGACGATCGTTTCATCCGAACGATCGAGATTGGTGTGGAGAGGCTTGTGGTCCCGCTCCGGCTCATCGGCACATTCTCCGGAGCGTGGCCGAAATTGAGTGTGACGAGGAATGTGCCGTCCCCAAGGCGCCGTCGGTAGACGAGTGCTTCACCGAGATGACCCAGCGGCTCGTAGCTGCCCGCCTGAAGGACAGGTCCAGAACGGCGCAGAGCGATGAGAGAGCGATAGAGATTGAGCAGCAAGTGAGGATCGCCGCGCTTCGATTCAACATTGAACGTATCGATCTCATCGCCGATCAGCCGTGTCGAGATCCACGTGTTCCTGGTGCAGGTTGGGCATGAGGGCGCTCCTCGGCCATGCAGGCGGGAGCCCACGGGTCTCTCAGCCACCGGCGCCTACGGGTTCGGATCGGCCGGTGATGGCAGCATCATGCGCCCGTTCGGGCACAGGTCCAAGTCCGGCTCGAGGCCAGCGTGGCAGAGCTTCAAGTCAGATCCGGTGATTTCAGGCGCCACCAGGTTTCGGCTTGCGCCTGCCGGGACATTCGGATCGGGCCACGAAGAGACGCGAGGAGGTCCCGCGCCCGCTGCGCCTGCTGACGGACTTCCTCTCGGAGCTGCACATTCTCGCGGAGAGCCCCGTCGGCTCGGGCGATAAGGGGGTCTGGAGAGCGTTTCTGATCCATGCCCCTCTTTCGCAGAGAACCCGCTATCGCGCTCCAGCTTGAGTTAGACACGGGCCGCCCACAGCACGCGCGTCGTACAATGTTTGGGTATCCGCGAGAGCACTTGTCAATATAAACATAAGTTAATGGAGCAGCAAAAGCCCGCCTGAGCCGTGGTGGCTAATAACATTCGTTAATTCATTACTCCTTGTTGGTCATATACTTGCGTCACCTTGGAACCGCGATGCTCGTGGTCCCATTTACAGGATGTCGCTTTCGGTTCGGGCAAAAGCGTCCAGCGGCTAGCGACCTGTTCCTGTCCGAACATGGAAGTCGACCATGGCTCAAGCTTCTGGACCGGCTCTTTCGTCTGAGTTGCGCGACAGCCTTCTTGAGACCCTTCCGTCACTGCGCGCTTTTGCGATCTCGCTGACGGGCAATGTCGATCATGCCGATGACCTCGTGCAGGAGACGATTGTCCGAGGGCTGAGCAAGATCGATAAATTCGAGCCGGGCACCAACTTGCGGGCGTGGCTCTTCACGATCCTCCGCAATCAGTTCTACTCGTTCAGGCGCAGGAGAAGACGGGAAATCGAGGACCCGGACGGCGTGATGGCCGGCATGCTCTCGACCCTCCCCGGACAGGATGAAAACCTCAACCTGCGAGACCTCGCAGGGGCTCTTGCGCGGCTCCCTCCCGAGCAGCGCGAGGTCATTCTCCTCGCGGGGGCACAGGGATTGAGATACGAGGAGATTGCCCGGATCTGCGGGACCAGGTTGGGCACCGTCAAGAGCCGGATCAACCGCACCCGCGCCCGACTTGCTGAACTCCTTCACCTCC
>NZ_LN811353.1:638587-682682 GCF_001006805.1 Microvirga massiliensis
CGCGTGATAGTAGTACTGGCCCGTTGCCTCGTCCCATTCCCAGGCACTGCCGCCGAAGCGACTCAGCCAGTTGTTCGGCGGGCCACCGTCCGGCCCGGGATCGCGCCAGATATACCAGTCGCGTTTCGCACTATCGCGAGACGAGCGGCTCTCCTGAAACCAGGGATGTCGATCGGACGTGTGGTTCGGCACGAAATCGAGGATGAGTCTGATGCCGCGAGCGTGCAGGCGCTCTGTCAGCTTGTCGAGATCATCGACTGTTCCGAAGAGTGGGTCGACATCGGTGAAATCGGCAATGTCATAGCCGAAGTCCTCCATTGGCGAACGGTAGACTGGCGAAAGCCAGACAGCGGAAACTTCGAGCCAGGAGAGGTGATCGAGCCGCGACAGGATACCCGGAAGATCTCCCTTTCCGTTGCCATCGGTGTCCTGGAACGACAGAGGATAGATCTGATAGGTGACGCCCCAGCGCCACCACGGCAGCGCGCCGTGCTCGCTTGCCGGAAAGATCCGGCTCTCGGACCAATCTGCTTCGGTTGCAGCCTGACTTTTCTGCGCGGTTGCGGATGGCCCGAAAGATGAGCGGGATGAATGTCGAGAGTTCGGTTGCTGCATCGCGAGTGGCTTGGCCGGGTGCTGCCGAAGACGGGGTATGCCAACAGTTGAAATCGCAAAAAGTTCGAAAACGAGTGCGAACAATCAGCTCACTGTACGAAACTTTAACATGAGTTATTCTTGCGAACTGTCATCCATGTTCCCGGTTGCGCAGCAAAGCATTGAAGTGAGTGGAAACAACTGGCCGATCCCTGTGTGCTCGCGTGATACGCTCAACCATAAGAGAAGCCCCACCGACACGAGGGATGTCGGCGGGGCTCAGTCCGAGGAGGGACGTGCGGAGCTGCACTTTTGGAATCCTACCTCCTGGAATGAGGACGATCACTGACACAGGTGAAACTGGGCTGGAAATTTGCAGATCCAGGGACGAGCCGGGCGAGAGCGAGCCCGGAACCTGGACGACCACTCCCGACGTTGATTCTCGAACGTGCAATTGCTGGCCGAATGCAGAGCGGCACGAGGAGCGGGGTTGATTGGCTGGTCTCTCTACGAGCGGTGCTGGAACTCCTGCCCCTCTTGGGCGGCAGGGATATGTCGTCCTTTATGCACCCGATGCTCGCAGCTTCTCCCACACCCATGAAAGGGCCACGCGCACCGAGATCGCGAGGCGCCTCGCGGCGCTCAAGCGGTTCGACTTTACGGGCGATTACGATCCGTCGAGGTGTTACGCGGCTCCCGTCTATTTCGTGCCGAGCGATACGCTGGTCGGCGTTAGGACCGTCGATGAGCTTGGCATCCGGAGCGAGCATGACCTGTTCGGCGGCGTGGTTCCCCATTCTTTCGTTGCCACGAAGGCAATCACCCATCCGCTCGTCGAACCCGATCCCTGTTCGCCTGCCGGCTGGTCTCACGAGTTCAGTCGCCGCGTGTGCGACGCCGTCCTCTTCGGCTTTACGGCATTCGCGTCTGAGGATGCGCGCCGAGCCGGATTGCGCGTCATGGAGCGCGGACCGGTGCGCATCAAGCCGGTGCGGGCAACCGGCGGACGCGGGCAGGTGGTCGTCTCCACGCCTGCAGAGCTCGACACTGCCCTGGCCCTGATGAATTCCGCCGAGCTCTCCGACCATGGCCTCGTGCTGGAGGAAAACCTCGGTGAGGTGACGACGCGCAGCGTCGGGCAGGTGCGCGTTGCGGAGCTCGTCGCGACATATCACGGCACACAATCCCTCACGACGGACAATAGCGGAGAGACCGTATATGGCGGGTCCGAGGTCGTGATCGTGAGAGGTGGTTTCGACGCGCTGCTTGAGCTCGATCTTCCCGAGGAGGCGCGGATCGCGGTGGCTCAGGCGCGTGCCTACGATGCCGCGGCGACGGAGTGCTTCACCGGCATGTTCGCATCGCGCCGGAACTATGATGTCGCGCAAGGATGGGATGCCGCGGGACGCTGGCGGTCCGGCGTTCTCGAGCAATCCTGGCGCATGGGCGGCGTGAGCGGCGCCGAGGTTGCCGCCCTGGAAGCCTTCCGTACCCAGCCCGCGCTCCGGGCCATGCGCGCCCGTTGTGTCGAGATCTACGGAGAGAGCGATCCGCCGCCCCCGCAGGCGGTGTTATACTTCCGCGGTATGGACGAGCGGATCGGACTGCTCACCAAATACACGTTGGTAGAGGCCTATGACGACGCGCGATGAGTCGGTCGAGATTCGGGTCGGGGAAGATCAGCATATCGCCGGCACTCTGATCGCCCCCCGGACGATGATCCCCGGCATGCTGTTCGTGCACGGCTGGGGCGGCAGCCAGGAGCAGTATCTCGCACGCGCGCGCGAGATTGCGGCGCTCGGCTGCATCTGCCTGACCTTCGATCTGCGCGGCCATGCGGAGACGGACGCGCAACGCGAGACCGTCACGCGGGAGGACAATCTTCGCGATCTCGTTGCGGCCTATGATGTGCTGGCCACCCGACCGGGCGTCGATCCATCGGCGATCGCCGTCGTCGGAAGCAGTTACGGCGGCTACCTGGCCGCGATCCTCACCTCGCTGCGGCGTGTTCGATGGCTCGGGCTGCGAGTGCCTGCGCTCTACAAGGACGACGACTGGGCCCTGCCGAAAATGCGGCTCAAGAAGCCCGAACTCGCGGCATATAGGCGGCGCGCCGTCAGCCCCAACGAGAACCGGGCGCTCGAAGCCTGCGCGGCCTTCAAGGGGGACGTCCTGATCGTCGAATCCGAGCACGACGACGTGGTCCCTCATCCGGCGGTCGCCAGCTACATGGCGGCTTTCGAGAACGCGCACTCAGTGACATACCGGGTGATCGAAGGAGCCGATCACGGGCTGTCCGAGAAGGCGTGGCAGCAGGCCTATACGTCCCTCCTCGTCAACTGGGCGACGGAGATGGTGCTCGGGGCCAGGGAAGGCGGATCTGCTCCGGAAGCCCAGACTCAGGTCAGGCCCTCTCCGAGCAGGGAACCGCCAAGTCCGGGTTGAGGCAAAGCTGGCGGAGGTCCGAGGCCTGGCGCAAGGCTGCGCCTCGCTCGCGCTGCGGCGAACCTTTCATCCTCTGCCGTGTTCTCGATGAGACATGCTTTGAGGAGCGCTCGCCTCTTCGCCATCGCGAACGGAGTGAAGCAATCCAGGAGCGCATCCGTCGACGGGTAGATTGCTTCGCCTGCGGCTCGCAAGGACGGAGTGGATCCGCGTCAGGCCTGATGATTACAGGCCGCAATGACGCAGTGCGTCCTGCACTACTCCATTCCTGGCAATGCTCCACCCGCTCTCATTTCCTCCTCGTCATTGTGAACGAAGTGAAGCAATCCAGACCGCAGCCTCAGGATGAAGCACTCCGCCTGCGGCTTGCGATGACGGAAGCGCGTTAAACTACTTCACGCATGAATCCTGAATCCCGTCTCGCAGAGCATCGGCGGCATGGAGGCCGATCATCAGCAGGCCGACATGCGGGGCGTCGATGATCTCCCCGCTCAGGGCCATCCGGATCGCCTCGCTGACGGGCACGCGCACCACGACGACATTCTCGTCGGGCTCCGGGGTGGCGGGCCCGATGAAGCGCGCGGGCTGCGCAAGGACGAGGTGCACGCGATTCGTATGCGTGGCCGGGTTGGGCGAGAGGCTGGTCACGAGGCGGAAGGCATCGGCCGTGTAGCCGGTTTCCTCGGCGAGTTCGCGCGCGGCCGCCGTAATGGGGCTCTCGTCACCGGCATCCATGATGCCGCCCGGCAGTTCGAGCGTGAACCCGCCATAGGCATGCCGATATTGCCGGACGAGCAGGATGTGATCCTCCTCGTCCAGCGCCACGACATGTGCCCAATCGGGATATTCGAGGACGTAGTAGGGCGCGACATCCACGCCGTCGCCAGTGACGCAATCGTCGGCCCGCAGGCTGATCCAGCGGTCGCGGTGGATGTGCCGGGAGGCTCGCACTGTCCAGGGACTCAAGGGGTGTTTCGTCATGTCGCCTGGATAGCAGAATCGGGCCTGGATGCATCCGTCGGGGGCAGAGACCTTGCGCCTTATCGCGGCACCAGTCTCGCCCAGACTCCGCCCTTCGGGCGCAGCGTAATGGATGGCATCGGCGTGACGGGGCGATCCGATTGCCACTCGAGCCGATAATGCTGCGCGACCATGGCGAGGATCAGCACGGCTTCCGTCATGGCGAAGCGATTGCCGATGCAGATGCGGGGCCCGCCCCCGAACGGCATATAGGCGAAGCGCGGCAGGCGTTTCGCGAAATCGCCGTTCCACCGCTCGGGGCGGAATTCCAGCGGTTCGTCGAACCAGCGCGGATCGCGATGCATGACCCAGGGGCTGATATAGACCGTCGTGCCGCCTGCGACCGGGTAGCCGCCGATCTCGCAATCCGCGACCGCCTCGCGCCCGAGCGCATAGGCCGGCGGATAAAGACGCATCGACTCGGTGACGACCTGCTCCGTGAAGCGCAGGCGCGGCAGGTCGTCGAAGGTCGGGGTGCGGCCCTGTAGGATATTTCGGACTTCTTCAGCCAGTCGCGCATCGACGGCGGGATGCAAGGCGAGCAGATACCAGGTCCAGGACAGGGTGAGGGCCGTGGTCTCGTGCCCGGCGAGGAGCAACGTGACGACCTCGTCTCGGATCTGGTGCGTGCTCATCGGCTGGCCGAGCTCGTCTCTCGCCGTCATCAGCGTCGAGAGGAGATCCCCGCGATCGTCCGGTGCCTGCTGCCGTTCCTCGATGATCCGGGCGACGAGTTCATTCATGAACCGGACGCCGCGACGGTAGCGAAGATTTCCCGGGAGAGGGAGCCAATCGGGGATGCGGAAGGGGCGGCGAAAGCGAAGAGCGATCTGCTCGAGGACCTCATCGAACCGGTCGTGGATCGTCTTGATGTCCTGATCGGATTCGGCGCCGAAGAGCGTCTGTGCGGCGATCCGGAAGGTCAGGCCCATGGCCTCGAAATGAAGATCGCGACTCTGCCCCGGCTGCCATTCCCGGAGTATGGCGTCCGTGTACTGCGTCATGGTCTCGCTGTAGCGGCTCAGGTGTGGGCCCGTGAAGGCCGGCGCCGCCAACCGGCGCTGCCGGTGCCAGAATGCGCCTTCGCTCGTCAGGAGCCCCTGGCCGAAAATCGCTTCGACATGCCGCCAGAAGAGGCGGTGCTTCACGAAGTTCGAGGCCTCCTTGACGAGAACCTTTTCGGCGAGGTCCGGATGGCCGAGGAGGATGGCAGGCCACCCCGCGAGGTGAAAGCTCACGACGTCGCCGTATTCCCGCACGCATTGCGTGAAGAAGCCCAGGATGTCGCTCCCGAGCGCGGGCAGGCTGCCGAGAAGCGGAACTCCTTTCGGCCCGGGTGGGCGAACTTCCGTTGGCTTCGTGTATCCTTCGACAGCCGGTTGGCGGGATGAAATGTCTGGGGCCATCGCTTGCGCCGGATTGCCGGGACGAGAGCATGAGCCGTCCGCTGGTCAGGTCAACAGCACTTTGGCTGTTCGGCTTGGTGCGGGATTTTACGATATTCGATGACGTCGCGCAGCCGGGTGAAGAGAGAAACACTGCTCCGCATCACGAAAGTTGCAACATCCGATCAGCTTCACTCCTCCCGAAGAGGAACTCGCTCGTCCTATCGCAAAGGACGCTCTCTGACACGACCGATCGGGATTGCATCATAAAGGCGCAGGGCTGCATCGACGCGGCCGAGCGCGCAATAGGACTGCGCAGTGTAGAAGAGCGAGATGATATGGCCGAACTCGGCGTCGCTGAGATCGGTTGCCTGTCTGTGCTGCTCGATGAGATCGCCGATGTGGGCTTCCCAAGCCTTGCAGGCTTCCGACAAAGGCGGGCGAGCGGGCCAGGACAATGTCTGCGCGGCGCATGGCTCGTGAATGGCAATCGCCATCACTCCGCTCATGCAGGCTCGAGCGCACCGGCGAAGGCAGGTCGGACAGGGTCGGGCCGTCATGATAGCCTCGGTCCGCGAGCGAAGCAGTTTACGCGCACTACATTGTCTTTTCCAAAGAAATGCGGTGCTCTCGCGAACACGCGAGTCAGGCGCTTCGATCAGCGCAAGCTTAGCCTTGAAACCTGCCGCCGAACGATACTCTGCGGGTGGGTCGACGCATTGTAGGGCCCCGGCAACAGGCGTATCATGCCGGGCAGTGAGCAGCCGTGCGTCCGAGCCGGCGCGTGGAGTCCCCTTCCGGCTGTACGGCGCATGACGACGCCAGGAGGGACATCATGACCATGACTCCGACACTGCAGCAATATCTGTCTGACCGACAGATTTCCTACGACATCGTCCCACACGAACCGACCATGTCGTCGACACGCACGGCCGAGGCCTGCCACATTTCCGGAGATTGCCTGGCCAAGGGCGTCCTCATTCGCAACAAGGGTGGCTACATGCTCGCCGTCCTGCCGGCGTCGCATCATGTCCGCCTCTCGGACCTCCAGGATCTGCTTGGCCCGGATGTCGAAATCGCCCAGGAGACCGAGCTCGGCAGGTTGTTCCCCGACTGCAATCGCGGCGCCGTTCCGCCTGTCGGTTCCTGCTACGGTCTCGACATGATCATCGACGAAAGTCTTGCGTCGCAGCCCGAGATTTATTTCGAAGCTGGCGACCACGCGACCCTGGTTCACATGAGCAAGGACCAGTTCGCGAAGCTGGCCGATCGCGCCCGGTATTGGCGCTTTAGTACCCGTGACGCCGGCGTCTCGGTGCACTGAGCGAGCATGGTCGACGAACGGCGAAGTTGCCTGACCGCCGCGAGGGAGTGGACGAGCCCATGATCCGCGCATCCTGCCACACGGCCGATAATGCGCTCTGCGTGGATTTCGACGCGACGGACTGGTTCCGGGACGCGGACCCTCACAGCATTCGTGAAGTCGCGGCGCGGAACTGGTCCTGTCCATGGATCTCCGACGCCCTCGAGACGCGTCCGGGTTACGAGAGGCTCCACCGCCTCGTCGATCATGCCCGGTATCGGCTACAGGCGGAGTCGCTCGAGGATCCGCTCTGGTCGACGTTCGAATGCGTGGTGAACGGAGCCGAAGCCATGGCGTGGCTGGACGAGAATCGACCCGAGATTACGGCCATGCTCCGCGATCGGTTCGGACCGAAATCCTGATTGTCCATGACTCGTCAGCGCTCAGGCGATTCTTCGACTGAGCGCTGACGAGCGGTCTGCTGCATTGGCACGCGGGGAGTCGTGCTTTCCGCGCGATTGTGCGATTCTCCTTCGGGGCTGCGCATCCTCGATGGAACGGAAGGCGGCCATGTACATGACCATCCGGAAGTTTTCCCGCATGCGTTCGGTGTCCGAGGCGGCCCGGCGGGCCGAGTCCGGGATCGGGCAGATCCTGAGGCGCTCACCCGGATTCCGGGGTTATTACGTGTTCGATGCAGGCGACGGTGTCGGCGGTTCGGTCACTCTGTTCGAGAGCAAGGAGACCGCGCTTGCGGCGAACGAGAAGGCGTTGGCGTGGGTCCGGGCGAGCCTGTCCGATCTCCTCGATGGGGAGCCCGAGATCACGACGGGGGAAGTGCTGGTCGTCATCTCGGGATGATGTGCCGCTTGCCTCTTTGCTACGGCTGTCAGAAAGCGCGATTGCGGCGATCGTCCCCTTGGGACGGCAGCAGCAGAGTATGCCACGACGTCGTCGGATCGAGATGTTCGACATCGTTCCGCGTCAGGCCGATATCGGCCAGTGCACGGTCGTCCAGCTGATGGAGAACGCGGCGCGTGGCTCGCGCATCGAGCCAGGCCTCGACGCGCAGCAGAATGCGCAGGAGGCGGCCGCTCTCGGCCGGCGCAGCGGGAACATGGCGAAGATTTGCTATGGTGGTTCCGAAGGCCATGATGGTCTCCTTCGACGGCATTTCTCTATGCGGAATACTGCTCCTGTCGTAGGATCGGAGCAAACGAGAAGTCCTTCACCTTTGCCCAAGTTGGGCTTGGCCTCCGATGCAACGCCGTCGTCTTCCACCCCTGACATCCCTGCGAGCCTTCGAAGCCGCAGCGCGGCACCTCAATTTCGAAAAGGCCGGGGATGAGCTCGCCGTCACGGCGAGCGCCGTCGGGCAGCAGGTGAAAACCCTCGAGGCGTGGCTCGGGCGTCCTTTGTTCGATCGGCTTCCGAGCCGGGGAGTGGTCTTGACGAGCGTCGGTGAGCGCTATGCGTCGTCCCTGTCCGAACTCCTCGACCAGCTGCACGAGGCGACTGCACGGGCGCTGCGGCCGGAAACGTCACGCGTCCTGACGGTCAGCACGATGCCGAGCTTTGCCGCGAACTGGCTCATCCCGCGCCTCGGACGTTTGCGCGAGCATCACCCTGATCTCGACGTGCGGGTCTCGGTCACTACGGAACGTACGGATTTCGCGCGTGAGGATGTCGATGTCGTGGTCCGGTTCGGCCGCGGCGTCTGGCCGGGCCTGCGCTCGGATCTTCTGATGGAAGAGACTTTCTTTCCGGTCTGCAGCACCGCGCTTCTCGCCGATCCTGCACGTCCGCTGCGGGAGCCGGGCGATCTGCGCCATCACACCTTGCTGCACGAAATCGTCGACGGAGTGCCCGATTACATTACATGGGATCGCTGGCTGGCCGCGATGGGCGTGGAAGGCATCGACACGTCACGCGGGCCGCGTTATCCCCATACCTATCTGACCCTCCAGGCGGCTGCTTCGGGCCAAGGGGTTGCGCTCGCGACGAGCGTTCTGATCGGCGATTATCTCGACGCGGGCCGCCTCGCGAGACCATTCCCTCACGAGGTGAAGGGCACGTATCAATACTACGTCGCATGTCCGGAGGCGTTCGCGAACAGATCGGCGGTCGTCGATTTTCGGACCTGGATTCTGGCGGAAGCAGACGCTCAACGGTGAGAAGGTGACCTCTCAGCGCACCCGTCGACGGGTAGATTGCTTCGCCTGCGGCTCGCAAGGACGGAGGTGTGGCGGAAGTGGCAGTGCATCGTGCCTGCGACTCGCAAGGACGGCAGTGGGTCCGGCGCTACTCCGTTTCCGGCCCTGCTCTTCCCGCTCTCACACCCTCTTCGTCATTGCGAACGAAGTGAAGCAATCTACCCGTCGACGGGTGGTTCGCCTCGTCCGCAACTCGCTCTCAGAACAGAAGCATCAGCCGCGCGATGGACAAGGCCGCCCACTACGGCCGGCGTGCAACGAAGTCGATCTCCACCAGAGCGCCGACGGCGAGCGCGGTCACGCCGACGCAGGTCCTCGCGGGAAGCTTTCCCGGCGCGAAATAAGCCTTGTAGACCTCGTTCATCGCGTCGAAGTCCCTCTCGAAATGCGTGAGGAAAACACGCGCCGACGCGACATTCTCGAGCGTCAGCCCGAGCCCTTTGAGAACGAGGATGAGGTTGTCCATCACGCGCCGCGTCTGGGCCTCCACGCCCTCGGGTAACGGCGCGTGATCATGATCCGGGTCAGTCGGCATCTGTCCCGTCAGGAAAATCCAACCATCCGTCTCGGTGGCATGGCAGAAGGGCCCGACGGGCGTTGGCGCCGCTTCGACCATATGAAATGTAATACCGGCCATCTTTGACTCCTTGTGGGATGTGGTTCGTAGAAAAGAAAGGGGTATCGGACAGACGATCGCGTGGCGGGCGAAGCGCTTGGCTTGACGAGAAACCGCTCACGCGTCCTGCAATTCCCGCATGAGTGGAAGCGTCAGCCGGAAGCATGCGCCCGGCTGTGCGTCCTCGACGAGCTCCAGCGTGCCTCTCATCCGGGCGACGATCCGGTGACTGATGTTGAGGCCGAGACCGAGGCCCGGCCTCGTCGCCATGTCGTGATCGCCGCGGGCGAAGCGATCGAAGAGGTTGGCGCGGATGGAGGGGGGCACTCCGGGGCCGTTGTCGGAGATTTCCAGGATGTATGTGCCATCCTTCGCGTGCGAGCGAATCCGGACTACCGGATCGGGGGCGTCGTTGTACTTGGTTGCGTTCGAGATGATGTTGATGAGCACCTGGCACAGGCGGTCCGCATCCGCGAGAACGGTGCTCTCGGCAGCTCGCTCGACGAATTCGATGCGCATGTCGCGCTGGCGCGTCAATGCCTCGCAGACTTCGAGAGCGCGATCCAGCACCCGCTCGGCCTCGACGGCTCGGTTCGTCCAACCTCTCTCGCCCTGTTCGAGTGCGCTGAGATCGAGAATTTCGTCGAGTAGCCGCGTCAGCCGCACGCTCTCGTTGTGGATCGTCAAGGCGAAGCGGGCGCGCTGCTCGGGGGTCAAATCGTCGTCGTGGAGGAGGATCTCGGAGAGAGAGCGGATCGAGGTCATCGGCGTGCGAACCTCGTGGCTCACCTGGGACAGGAAATCGTCCTTCTGTTGGTGCAGCTCGCGCAGCTGCGCATTCGCCTGTTGCAGCTTCTGAGCCGTCGAGCGCAGCTCCGCCGATTTCTGCTCGAGCTCGTGCGAGTATTCGATGACCTGCTGGGTCTCGTCCGCGATCCGCATCATCTCCTCGAGCGAGACCCGGTCGCCCGACGCCACCTTGGAGAGCAGCGCGTGCGCCGAGGCCGCTCCGATCGAGCCGGCGAGCTCGCGCTCCACGCGGCCGATGAATTCCGGTGACGTCTCATGCTGGCGTATCCCGGTCCCGCTTTCCCGCGCCACGGCCTCGAAGAGGGCCTGGGCCCGCTCCCAGCCGAGGACACGCTCCGCGACGAAGAAGAGGTCGTTCGCGGCCGCCGATCCGTGCATGGACACCGGCTGGCTGTCCGGCGGGCGCCGGAACACGTCGACGAACAGGGTCGCCTGGATGCGCTCGAGGGCGCTCTGCCGGGAGCACAACGAGACGGCGATCAAGGTCGTCGCGTTGAGGAACAGGCTCCAGAAGACGGCATGCACCAGCGGATCAAGACCCTTGAAGCCGAACAGCGCCTCGGGACGGAGGAACGCGATCCCCCATGGCCCTTCGGCCATCAGAGCCGCGACCGCGGGGCTCGCGGATTCGAAGCTCGGGAGGAAGGTCGTCCAGGCCCAGACCGCGGAGCCGACGATCATGCCGGCTATGGCGCCTTTCACGGTCGCTTCGCGCCAGTAGAGCGCGGCCAGCATCGCAGGCAGGAACTGCGCCACGCCCGCGAAGGAGATCAGGCCGATCGGGGCGAGCGCGTCGGAATCGCCGGTCAGCCAGAAATACAGAAAGCCGAGAAACAGGATCACGCCGATGGAGATGCGGCGGGCCCTGAGCAGGAGGCGGGCGATCGCGAGCTCTCCCGCGGATTCGAGCTTCGCCGAATGGCGTAGCGCAATCGGCAGGACGATATGGTTCGACACCATGATCGAGAGCGCGATCGAGGCCACGATGATCATCGAGGTCGCGCTCGAGAACCCGCCGATGAACGCGAACAGCGCGAGGCCGGTGTTCCCCGTCGACATCGGTAACGTGAGTACGAACATGTCCGGGTTCGAGCCCGCAGGCAGGCTCGTCATGCCGAACAGGGCGATCGGCGCCGTGAAGAGGCTCATCAGGAGCAGGTAGGTCGGGAAAGCCCAGCCGGCCGTGCGCAGATGCTCCTCGTTTGAGTTCTCCACCACGGTGATCTGGAATTGGCGCGGGAGACACAGGACGGCCGTCGACGACAGCACCAGGATGGCGGCCCAGCGCGCGGAGGATGTGCGCTCGGAGTAGATCTCGATGCCCTCCGCCTGCGCCCGTTCGTAGATTTCCGCGAAGCCGCCGCCGATTCCGAACACGACGAAGATCCCGACCGCGAGCAGGGCCAAAAGCTTCACGACGGCCTCGAAGGCGATCGCTGCGACGACGCCGAGGTGCTGCTCTTTCGCATCCACGTGGCGCGTTCCGAACAGGATCGTGAACAGCGCCATGCCGGCGGCGACGCCGAAGGCGAGGCGGGCATCATCGAGGCTCGCCAGAGCTCCGGGTTCGCTTGCCGCGGAGACGACCTGGATCGAGGTGGTGATCGCCTTCAGCTGCAGGGCGGTGTACGGCGTGATGCTCACGAGCGCGATCAGGGTCACAAGGACCGCAAGGCTGCTCGACTTGCCGAAGCGCGAGGAGAGGAGATCGGCGACTGACGTGATCCGCTGCGTCCGGCCGATGCGAACGAGCTTGCGCAGCACGAACCACCAGCCGACGAAGATCAGCGTCGGGCCGAGATAGATCGCCAGGAACTCGAGCCCGTCGCGGGCCGCCGTCCCGACGGCGCCGTAGAAGGTCCAGCTCGTGCAATAGACCGAGATCGACAGCGTGTAGATCAGGGGCGAGCGCAAAAACCGGCTTTCGCCGCGGTGCGCCCGGACATCGGACACATAGGCGAGGATGAAGAGGAGGCCGACATAGGCGACGGCCGTCAGAATGACGAGATCGGGCGACAGCATCATCCGCCGTCCTGGCTCGCATTCTGCGTCTGGCGCCGTTCCGGCCGGGGCATGCGCCACGACACGAGCCCGGCTCCCACGATCAGCAGGATCCAGACTGCGAAGAGGTAAAGCACCTCGATCGGGATTCCAAAGAGGCGGTCGCGAACCGCAAAGGCGTCGAGCAGGGGCGGGAGGAGCAGGACGGCCCCGAAGACCGGCAGCATGAAAGCGGCGTGTTCGAGCTTCCGATGGTCGCCGGATCCCTTGCCGGGCCGAGCCACCGTCAGCCCCCGCCGAGGAGCCTGCGCACGGCTCCGACCACTTCGTCATTGGCGTAGGGCTTGGTCACGAACCCGCTCGCCCCGAGATCCTCGGCGACGCGCCGGTCATGCTGCTGGCCCTTGGCGGTGAGGACGAGGACGGGGATCGTCCGCGTGCGCTCCTCGGCCCTGATCTGCTTCAGGACCTCGAAGCCGGAGCGCTTGGGCAGCATCACGTCGAGCACGAGGACGCGCGGTTTCAGCCTCACCACGGCTTCGAGGACGGCCTCGCCGTCGGTGACCGAGCTGATCGACCAGCCGGCCCGCCGCAAAATGAAGTCGAGCGATTCGAGAATGCCCGGTTCATCTTCGGCAATGAGCACGTCCACCATCGCCGCCCTCCTTCCTGCCCTCTCGCTGTCAGGGCGTCTGTGCGCCCATGGCGGTCCTAACCGCGGTTCGGCCGCCGTTTTGCCAAGCTTTTCCGACTTAAGCCGAATCATGCTTCCGCGCCAAGTCCGGGGCAGGGCCTACCAAGGGGGTGCGCAAGGTCGCGCCGCCGCTCGGGTCGAAGGCTTCCTCCTGCCGATGGGTGCACTCCCGACGGGTGCACAGCCGGCAGGAGGGCCCGACCGGAACGGCCTCCGCCGCATGCCCGAGGTCGAGCCCGCGCCCATAGACCGTGCGGTCCGCGTCCAGGACATCGCAGGCGAGCATGATGGAGGAATAGAACGGAGGGTCCCGGAACGTAGCGAGTCGTTTCGAAACCGCCTTGGCGATGAAGAGGTAGCGTGACCTGTCGGAAAACGTCACCAGCTGCCGAGCGATCTGGTCGGTGTTCCGGAAAGCGGCATAGATCGCCCAGAGCGGACAGGCATGGCCCGTATTGGGGAGCAGAAGCCCGGGCAGCGGGAACTGCTTGGTGAGCCGCCCGGCGGGATCGGATCTCAGGAAGCCGAAGGGAATTCCCTGTTCGCCCGGACGGCGCAGGGTCACGAGCCGGTGCGCGATCTGCTCGAAACTCGCCGTGTAGATCTGCCCGAGAAGATCGATGTCGTAGCCGTGCGTCTCTGCGTCCTCCAGGAAGCGCGAATAGGGGAGCACGATCGCCCCGGCGAGATACGAGGCCATGAAGCGCTGCGCGACCCGCCGCGCGGTTGGCGAGGTGAGACGCGGGTCTTCGGCATGGGCCTCGATCACCTGCGGGAGGGCGAGCTCGGCGAGGAGCCGCGCGAGCTGGAACTGGCGCGTCTCGGGCCTTGCCCCGCCGTAGAACCACATCACCTTCCGGTCCGGGTCGAACCCGTATTCCTGGGAGAAGCCGCCGTTATGCCTCGGGGCTGCCGTTCCCTTCTCGAAGGAAATCCCGAAGCGGTGCTCGAGCAGCGTGGCGAGCATCGCCTCTCCGAAGGGGCCCGCGGCCTCGACCTCGCGGCGAAGGGTGTCGGCGGCCTCCTCCAGAGCCGGAAAATGGCTCTTTTCCGCGATGATGAGGTCATCGACCTCGAGGCCGGGCGATACCGCGCGATGCGCAACCACCGACTGCTCGAAGGCACCCACGAAGGCGCGGGTCTTTTCCGAGAGCGCCTGTCCCTCGCGATTGATCGACGCGATGAAGCGCCGGCGGTCGGCTTCGTCGACCTCCGGAACGCTCTCGAGGATTTCGGCGGCGGAGCGCATCGCCGTGATCTGGCTGAGGATCTGATGGAGCAGCTCGGAGAGCAGCGGATCCGACCGGATCCGGTTCGCATAGACTTCCGCATTCGCGGAGGCATCGGCATAGGCCCGCCGGAACCGGGTCAGCGCCAGCGCCGCGTTCGGGAACTGCGCCACGAGATCGCGTGCCTCGCCCGCCGGGAAAGGCGTTCCTGCCAGGATAGGGTCCGAGAAGGCTTCCGTGACGGCCTGCACGAGCCGCTGTTCTCGATCTTCGGAGAGCTGCTCGAGCGGGAGCCCGAGCTGATCGGCGATGCGCCGCAGGAGGGTGCCGCCGATCTTCCGCCGGTTTCCCTCGATCAGGTTGAGATAGCTCGCCGAAACGCCGACGGCCCGTGCGAGGCCGGCCTGCGACAGGCCGAGCGCCTTGCGTCGGTTTCGGATCTTGATGCCGATCAGCGCCCGCACGGTCCCCTCGAAGTGTCAAGTGTTGACAGATTTTGACGCTGCCGCTGTGCAATGATTTACAAAAAATATCAACTGCGGCAAAGGCATATTGCTTTATTTTCCATTCGCAGCACTGTCCGCTGAAGCGAGCTCGAAGGCAGTCGCTCGCATCGCGGAGGAAGCAATGACGGATTTCGGAAACCGCCCGAGCCGGCGCACGATTCTCAAGGGGGGAGCCGTCGGACTGGTGACGGCGAGCGTGGCGCCGCTGGTCTTCAGCCGGGGCGCGTGGGCGCAGGACTTCTGCAACAATCCCACCGGCAAGAACGTGGTCTTCGGCTTCAACATCCCGCAGACCGGGTCCTATGCCGAGGAGGGCATCGACCAGCTGCGCGGCTACCAGCTTGCGGTGAAGCACCTCAACGGCGAGGGCGACGGCGGCATGCTGAACACGCTCAAGCCCTCCGCGCTCAAGGGCAACGGTGTCCTGGGCAAGAAGGTCACCTTCGTGACCGGCGACACGCAGACCAAGACCGACGCGGCCCGCGACAGCGCCCGCCGCATGATCGAGCGCGACAAGGCGATCATGATCACCGGGAGCGTCTCTTCGGGCGAGGCGATCGCCACGCAGAGCCTCTGCCAGGAGATGGGCGTCATCTATATGTCGGGGCTCACCCACTCCAACGACACGACGGGCAAGGACAAGCGGCGCTACGGCTTCCGCCACTACTTCAACGCCTATCAGTCGGGCGTCGCCATCGCGCCGTTCCTCGCCAAGGAATACGGCAGGGACCGTCGCGCCTATCACATCACCGCCGACTACACCTGGGGCTGGACGCAGGAAGAATCGATCAAGAAAGCGACGGAAGCGCTCGGCTGGCAGACCGTCGCCACGGTCCGCTCGCCGCTCGGGATCGGCGACTTCTCGCAATATCTCACGCCCGTGCTCAATTCCGGCGCGGACGTGCTGATCCTGAACCACTATGGCCACGACATGGTGAACTCGCTGCCGCAGGCGGTGCAGTTCGGGCTGCGTGATCGCCAAGCCAACGGCAAGGACTTCCAGGTCATCGTGCCGATGTTCTCCGAGCTGATGGCGGTCGGCGCCGGCGATGCGGTCAAGGGCATCATCGGGACCTCGAACTGGCACTGGAACCTGCCCGACGAGGGCTCGAAGGCCTTCACGAAGTCCTATGGCGCGGAATACGGGCAGCCGCCGTCGCAATCCTCGCATACCGGCTACGTGCAGGCGCTGCTCTATGCCGATGCTTGCGAGCGGGCTGGGACCTTCTATCCCCCGGAGGTCATCAAGGCGCTGGAAGGCTTCGAGTTCGACGGCCTCGGCAACGGGCCGACGCTCTATCGCGCGGCCGATCACCAGTGCTTCAAGGACGTGCTGGTCGTGCGCGGCAATCCCGAGCCGACGAGCAAGTTCGACGTGCTCAACATCATCGGCCAGGCCTCTCGCGAAGCCGTCACCTACGACCCGGCGATGTTCGGGGGCGAACTGGGTCCGTACGACGCCAAGAAGTGCTGAGGCCCGAGGCCCGCTCCGGGCGCATCAGCACCCGGAGCGGGCCCAACGGACCACCTGTGCGCGCATTTCGCCTCGGCAGTAAGAGCTCGCACAGGACCGCGAACCTGCAAACGAATTCAAGAGAGCAACGCGCCCCGGATGCGGGAGCGCGGCGCGCTTTGCCGTCCCGTTCGGGCGGGAGGAATGGATGGATGCGATCTTAGCGCAGTTGCTGAACGGCCTCGACAAGGGCGGCGCCTATGCTCTCATCGCGCTCGGGCTGACGCTGGTGTTCGGGACCCTGGGCGTGGTGAATTTCGCCCATGGAGCGCTGTTCATGCTCGGCGCCTTCTGCGCCGTCACCTTCCGCAAGCTGATCACGATCGAGACCGTCACCACCGACCCGCAGAAACTGTCGCCCTGGGGTGCGCCGCTTCAGATTCGGACACCCGTCGTCCAGAACTGGCTCGGGGATTTCGGAGCCTTTCTGATCGACTACTCGGTTCCGATCTCGATCCTGCTGGCGATTCCGGTGATGCTCGCGATCGGCATCGGCATGGAGCGCGGGCTGATCAAGCACTTCTACAAGCGCTCGCACGCCGAGCAGATCCTCGTCACCTTCGGTCTTGCGATCGTTCTGCAGGAGATCGTCAAGGCGTTCTACGGCGCGAACCCGATTCCGCAGCCGATGCCGAAGGATCTGCGTGGGGCGGCCGATGTCGGCGCCTGGTTCGGCATGGCTCCGCAGGTCGTGACCTATCCCTGGTGGCGGCTCGTCTACTTCCTGTTCTCGATCGGCGTGATCGGAGCCGTCTTCGCCTTCCTGCGCTTCACGACTTTCGGCATGGTCGTGCGCGCCGGCATGGCTGACCGCGAGACCGTGTCCCTGCTTGGGGTGAACATCGACCGCCGCTTCACGATCACCTTCGGCATCGCAGCGGTCGTCGCGGGCCTCGCGGGCGTGATGTACACGCCGCTTTTACCGCCCAACTACCACCTGGGCATGGATTTCCTGGTGCTCAGCTTCGTGGTGGTGGTCGTCGGCGGCATGGGCTCCCTCGCGGGCGCGGTCATGGCGGGCTTCCTGCTCGGAATCCTGCAGTCCTTCGCCTCGATGACCGAGGTCAAATCACTCCTGCCGGGGATCGACCAGATCATCATCTATCTCGTCGCCGTGACGATTCTGCTGGTTCGCCCGCGTGGCCTGATGGGTCGCCGCGGCGTCATGGAAGGCTGATCCGATGTTCGACCTGTCCAGAAGAGATCTCATCGTCCTGGGGCTATTCACCGTCGTGGTGCTGGCGATGCCGATCTGGCTCGCGCCGTTCGGCGCCGGCTATCCCGGCCTGCTCCAGAAGTTCGCGATCTATGCGATCTTCGCGATCGGCTTCAACATCCTGTTCGGGCTGACCGGCTATCTCAGCTTCGGCCATGCCGCCTTCCTGGGCGTCGGCTCCTACACGGCGGTCTGGTCGTTCAAGCTTCTGACCATGAATCCGATTCCGGCCGTGATCTTCGCCGTCGCGTTGTCGGGGTTGTTCGCGCTCGCGATCGGCTATCTCAGTCTGCGGCGATCCGGAATCTACTTCTCGATCCTGACGCTCGCCTTCGCGCAGATGTCGTACAGCCTCGCCTATTCGGTGCTGACGCCGATCACCAACGGTGAGACCGGGCTGCTGCTGAAGGTCGATGATCCGCGGGTGATCGACTTGATGTTCACCGAGCGCGGAGCCGGCCTGCCTGTGCCGTCCCTGTTCGGCATTGCGATGAACGGCTATGCAGGCTTCTACTTCTGCGCGGCTCTGCTCATCGCCACGTTCTTCCTCTCGCAGAAGATCTTCGCGTCGCCGTTCGGGCTCATGCTGCGCGCGATCAAGTCGAACCAGACGCGCATGACTTATACCGGGTTCGATACCAAGCCCTATACGCTCGCCGCCTTCGTGATCTCCGGCATGTTTGCGGGGCTCGCAGGTGGCCTGCTCGCTGTCACGGATCCGCTCGCCGGCGCCGAGCGCATGCAGTGGACGGCTTCCGGCGAGGTGGTCCTGATGACGATCCTCGGCGGCGTCGGCACCCTCGTGGGGCCGGTCGTCGGGGCCTGGCTCATCAAATATGCGGAGAACATCTTCTCGGCGTTCAACGAAGCCACGCTGCAGCGGTTCTTCTCCTTCCTGCCCGACGGCCTCGCCGATGTGATGGTCGCCATTACCAGCAAGTTCGTGGGCGAGGGATGGCATCTCACGCTCGGGCTGATGTTCGTGCTCGTGGTGGTGTTCCTGCCGGGCGGTGTGATGGAGGGCGTGCGCCGGGTATCGCAATGGCTCACGCGACGGCCCGACGCGCGCGCCGGCGCTTTCAAGGCTCAGCCGGCCGCGTAGCCGGAAAGGAACGCACGATGACCGCCACGAACACCAGGAACATCGTTCTGCACGTCGCGGACGTTCACCGGCACTTCGGGGGATTGCGCGCGCTCTCCGACATCGACCTGCAGGTCGAGGAGGGGAAGACGCACGCCATCATCGGACCGAACGGGGCCGGTAAGTCGACGCTTCTCAACGTCGTGATCGGCCGGCTGCCACCGACGAGCGGTGCGGTGATCTTCGACGGCCAGATCCTCACCGGCAAGGCGCCGCACGAGATCAATCAGATCGGGATCGCGCGGGTATTTCAGACGCCGGAGATCTTTCCTGATCTGCCGGTCTTGCACAACGTGATGGCGCCCGCGTTTTCGAAGCGGGACGGCGCCTTCCGGATTAATCTGTTCCAGCGGCTCGACACCGAGCGTGCCGTGCGCGAGGAGGCGGAATCGCTTCTCCAGGATGTCGGCCTGTTCGAGCGGCGCAACACCAATGCCGGCGCGCTTTCGCGCGGCGACAAGCGCCGGCTCGAGCTCGCGATGTGCCTGATCCAGCATCCGCGTCTGCTCCTGCTCGACGAGCCGACGGCGGGCATGTCGCGTCACGACACCAACACCACGATCGAGCTTCTTCAGAAGATCAAGCAGCGCGGCATGACCAAGCTCATCATCGAGCACGACATGCACGTGGTGTTCTCGCTGGCCGACCGGATTTCCGTGCTCGCCCAGGGCCGGATCATCGCCGAAGGGCTCCCCGACGAGATCCGGGGCGACCCGCGGGTCCACGAGGCCTATCTGGGAGGCGCAATCCAATGAACGTGATCATGATGGATGCGAATGTGATCGCAACAGCGCAGCGGCAGGATCCGGTCCAGCCGTTCTTCGCCGCCCGGGATCTGCACGCCTATTATGGCGAAAGCTACATCGTGCAGGGCGTCTCCCTCGACATCCGCCAGGGCGAGATCCTGGCGCTCCTGGGGCGCAACGGCGCCGGCAAGACGTCGACGCTGCGCACCATCGCGCGAACGGACCTGCCGGCCCTGATGACTGGAGAGATCTGGCTGCAGGGCGCTCCCCTGCACCGGATGAAGGCCCATGCGGCGGCCCGCGCCGGCGTGCAACTCGTCCCCGAGGATCGCCGCATCATCCCGGGCTTAACTGTCGAGGAGAACTTGACGCTGGCCCGGGTGGCTCCGGGCCATGGCTGGGATCTGGAGCGGATCTATGCGCATTTCCCGCGGCTCGCCGAGCGGCGGCGCCAGGAGGGTGTGACGCTCTCGGGCGGCGAGCAGCAGATGCTCTCCATCGCCCGCGCTTTGGCGCGCGAGGTCAAGCTTCTCCTGCTCGATGAGCCCTACGAGGGGCTCGCCCCTGTGGTCGTGCGCGAGATCGAGCGCATTCTGCACGACATCAAGAAGCTCGGGATCACTACCATCATCGTCGAGCAGAATGCCGTCGCGGCTCTCCAACTCGCCGACCGTGCCGTCATTCTCGATACCGGCGAGGTGGCCTTCACGGGACTGGCAAAAGAAGTCCTCGACAACGCCGAACTCCGGCGGGAATACCTCGCGATCTGACGGGGGATCCGTCGAAATCGGAGCAGGAAAGGACCTATCCCGACGCGGGAGCCCAGAGGACATTGAACGGGCGGCCGTTCGCCGCGCCCGCGTAAAGGCCCCCTCAGAGGTGCGTGGCTCTCGGGCAACAAGGAAGAATGTTCCCGATCCGTTCCGGATGACAAGCTTGGCCATGGCTGGCCAGCATCGGCCATGCGTTTCATTCATGCAGCCGATCTTCATCTCGACAGCCCGCTCTCCGGCCTGCGCGAGCGTGCCGGAGAGCGGGCCGAGGATATCGCCGGAGCGAGCCGGCGCGCCTTCGACAATCTGATTGAGTTTGCCGTTGCGGAGCGTGTCGATTTCGTCGTCATTGCGGGCGATGTGTTCGACGGCGACTGGAGCGATTACAGCTCCGGATTGTTTCTGGTCAGGGGACTCGATCGCCTGAACCGCGCCGGGATTCCGGTGATCATGATTCGCGGCAATCACGACGCCGCAAACCAGATGTCCCGGCGGCTGACCTGGCCGTCCAATGTCCGCGAGTTGTCGTCCCGCACACCGGAAACGGTGGTGCTCGAATCGCTCGATGTCGCGATCCACGGTCAGAGCTTTCCGGCCCGTGCGGTGACCGAGAATCTCGCCGCGTCGTATCCGGCGCCCCGCGCCGGACTGTTCAATATCGGCGTGCTCCACACCTCTGCGGACGGCCGCGCGGGGCACGATGTCTATGCGCCCTGCGAGCTCCGCGATCTGACTCTCAAGGGCTACGATTACTGGGCTCTCGGCCACATCCACACGCGTGAGATCCTCGCCACCGATCCTTACGTGGTCTTTCCCGGCAACCTGCAGGGCCGGCATGTCAACGAGCCGGGCGCCAAGGGTTTCAGTCTCGTGACGGTCGCGGGCGGACGTGTGACGAACGTCGAGCATGTGTCCGTCGATGTCGTGCGTTGGGCGACGCTCGTCGTCGACGTGTCCGGCGCCGAAACGCTCGAAGATCTTTGCCCGCGCGTCGGACAGGCGATTGCCGAGGCCGTCGCAGATGCCGATGGACGGACGCTCGCGGTGCGACTCGTTCTGAGGGGAGCTTGCGCGGCTCACCGGGCGCTGGCGGGAGACCCCGAGCGCCTCGCTGCGGAATGCGCCTCTCTGGCGCTCCAGTCCTGCGGCGATGTCTGGATCGAGCGCGTCGACGTCGAAACCGACCCGGCCCCACTGCGCACCGAGACGGGCGCCCTGGCCGATGTCACGCAACTCATCAGCCATGTCCGAACCGACCCGGCGGATATGGACCAGATCCGTGTCGCGTTGGAGCGCGGCCTCGACAAGATTCCTCTCCAGCTTCGGACTGAAGCCGGGTTCGCCGGCCTGTCCGCCGAGCAATGCGCCCGAGTGCTGGCCGATGCCGAGGCCCTGATCCTGCACAAACTGTCCCCTGGGGCCGCTCATCCATGAAATTCGAAGCGCTCCACCTCGAACGCTACGGCGCGTTCGAGGACGTCACCTTCGACTTCAGCGGCGACGATGTTGGGCTCCACATCATCTACGGGCCGAACGAGGCGGGAAAGTCGACAATCCTCTCGGCGATCGGTGACCTGCTGTTCGGGATTCCGGCGCGGACGCCGTACAACTTCCGGCACGATTACTCCAAGCTCCGGATCGGCGCCGAGATCGTCGACAGCACGGGCCGGACGCTCGCCTTCAAGCGCCGCAAGGCGAATGCCGGAACGCTGCTGACTGCAGGAGCGACAGAAACGACGCTTGCGGACTCGGTCCTGACTCCCTTCCTGGGCGGCGTCTCGCGCGAACTGTTCACGCGGATGTTCGGCCTCGACCATGCGCGCCTGCGTGAAGGCGGCGATCAGATGCTGCGCTCCGGCGGCGATCTGGCGCGCAGCCTGTTCGAAGCCGGCAGCGGCCTCTCCGGCATTGGAGCAGTCTTGCAGAGCCTGGAAGCCGAGATCGAGGCGATCGGCGATCTGACCCGACGCGCGAAAACCAAGCCGATCTGGCGCGAGATCGACACCTTCGTCGATGCGACGCAGAGCGTCCGCCGCGACGGCCTCAAGGCCGAGGAGTGGCGGCAGGCCGAGCAGGCGCTCGAGCGGGCGAGAAGCGAGCGTGATCGTATCGATGAAGACCTCGCGCGCATCCGCCAGCGCCGGGCGCAACTGGAGCGCGTGCGCCGCGCCGCGCCCCTGTTGAATGCGATGGAGCGGCTCGCCGCGCAGCTCGCGCAGTTCGGCGATCTTCCTGCGCTGCCGGCCGGATTCGCCGAGGAATGGCGCCGACGGGACCAGGCCCTGCGCGACGCGCGTCTTGCGCTCCGCAATGCCGAGGAGGCTCTGCGCGACGCAACGAGCGAACTCGAGCGGATCCCGGAGGCGGAGTCCATCATCGGCTTTGGGACCGAGATCGAGGCCCTGCAGGAGAACCTCGGAAAATATCGCAAGGGCGTCGCCGACGAGCCGAAGCTCATCCGGGACATTGCCGCGGACGACGCGCTGATCGGACATCATCTGGAATCTCTCGGATCGCCGCGGGATCCGGGCATGGTCGACGCGTTGGTGCCGCCCACGCCTCTGGTCGCGCGGGTCCGCGAGCTGATCCGGCACGGGGAGGGGATCGAGCTCGCCGCAGGCACGGCCGCGGCGGAGCTCAGGAAGGCGCAGGAGTCTTGGCGCCGCGCGCAGGAGAAGCTCGATGCGCTCCCGACCGTGGCCGATCCGGCCTCTCTCGTCACCATGACCGAGGAGGTGTGGCGTCTCGGGGATCTCGCGGCCCAGCACGCGAAGGTGGAGCGGGACCTCGCCGCGGCGGACCGGAACCTCGCCGAGGCGCTCCAGCGGCTGCCCCGATGGAGTGAGCCAGCCGAGGCCCTGGCCGCGCGGCCCTTACCCGATGCCGAGACAGTGCGCCTCTACGAGGACGAGCTCCGCAAGGCGCAGGAGCGGGTCGCAGCCGCGGAGCGGGCCCGCGCCGAGAAGGAGGACGAGTTCCGGCGCGTCGAGTCCGATCTGGCGGGACTTGCCGCGGCGGGCGAAGTCCCGTCGCCCGCGGCGGTGCAGGCCGCCCGGGATCATCGCGATCGGATCTGGCGGGTCGTGCGTGCGCGCCATATCGAAGGGCGAGAGCCGTCCGCCGAGGACTGTGCCGCTCTCGGAGAATTGGATGAGGTTGCCCCGCGCTACGAGACGGCAGCGCGGCACGCGGACGAACTGGTCGACCGGCGCGAAAGCGATGCGCAGCGCGTCGCCCGCTTCAGCGAGCTGCAGGCGCAACTGCTGCGCTTCAGCCGCCAGAAAGAGGTCGCGGAATCCGAGCACAAGCAGTCCACGGAGGCCCTGAGAGCGGCCGAGGCGCGCTGGCAGGATCTGTGGGCGGAGTGCGGATTCGTGCCGGGTCCGGCGCCGGGCATGCGGGCGTGGCTCGCCCAAAAGGACGAGGTGCTGCGCCTGCTCGGGGCGGTTCGGCAGGCCCGCGCGGGCGTCGAGGATGTGACGGCGATCGCCGACCGCGCCCGGACCATCCTCCTCCGGGCGGGGGAGACTCTTGGGCTGGCAACCGACGAGGCGCTGCCGGTTGCGGAGCTTGCCCGCCTCGTGCGGCACCGGATCGCGGAGACCGAGCGCGCCTGGGGCGAGCGCCGGAGCGCTGCCCAGAAACTCGACGACGAGGCCAATCGGGTTCGCGAGAAGACACTGGTGGCCGACGACGCGCAGGTCACGGCCGACCGCTGGAAATCCCAATGGGTAGAGGCCGTCGCCAAACTCGGGTTGCCGGCCGTTGCCGGGCGCTCGGAGGCGGAAGCGGCACTGACGGCCTGGGACGAGATCCGGCAGAGACTGACGAACAAGAGCCAGACCGTGCGGCGTCTCGAAGGGATTCGCCGCGACAACGCCGAGTTCCGCGACGCGCTCTCCCGGCTCGTTCAGGAACTCGGAGACTGCGATCTCGATCCTGCCGCGAATCCTGAAGAGACGGTCAGGACGCTCGTATCGAAGCTGGGCGCCGCCCGCGAGAACGCGACCCGCCGCGCCCAGGCAGCCGCTGGCCACGCGGCGTCGGTGACGGCTCTGGAGAGGGCGCAGCGTGCCCTCGAGGCCGCCAGCAGGGCCGCCGATGAACTCCGGACGGCCTACGGGCTGCCGCCCGATGCGGACGTGCTCGCTATCGCGGACCAGGTCGAGGCCCGCCGCCGCTGTGCCGCGGATCTCGAGGAGCGACGCCTCGCCTTCGTCGAATCCTGCGACGGACTCGGCGATGATGCGGTGCGCGCGGAGGTGGCTGCGATCGCGCCGGATGCGGCCGTGGCGGAACTCGCGACCCTGGATAGGGACGAGGCCCAACTGGTCGAGGAAAGCCAGGCTGCCGCCCAGCAGGAAACCAGCGCCCAGCATGCACTGGATGCGCTCGCCGGGCGCAAGAGCATCACTGCCGCGGTCCAGCAGGCCCGGAACGCGGCCCAGGCCGCGACCTTCCATCTGGAGCGCTGGCTGCGCCTGACGGCGGCCAGGAAGATGCTCGAGCGGGCACTCGAACGCTACCGGGCGGAGAACCAGCATCCTCTGGTTCGCCGAAGCAGCGAGATCTTCTCGGCCATGTCGGGCACGGGAGACAACCCGGTCGTCCGGCTCGATGTCGCCTATGGCGACGGACGCGATCCGACTCTGGTCGGCGTGCGCCGGGACGGTTCGGAATGTCCGGTCGACGGGATGAGCGAGGGCACCCGTGACCAGCTCTACCTGTCGCTGCGGATCGCTGCCGTCGAGCAGCATGTCGCGGCGAACGAGCCCTTGCCCTTCATCGCCGACGATCTCTTCATCACGAGCGACGACGAGCGCGTCCTGCCGGGCCTTGCCGCGCTGGCCGATCTCGGCCGCTCGACCCAGGTGATCCTGTTCACCCACCACCGCCACGTCATGGCGGCCGCGTCGACCTTGCCGCCGAAGGTCGTCAAGGTGCATCGCCTGCCCGTGCCGTCCCTGCCGGCGACAGCCGCGGCGTTCTCAGTCGGAGGGGCGGAGGCGGGGTTACGAGCGTGATCTCGCGCGGTAGTCCGTCAGGGATGCCCGAACCCACGGCATCTTTTTGATCGTCCGACGAACCGGTACAGAGTCCTGATCTGGACACGAACGGGTTTGCTCAGGTGACGCTATCGTTCACATATGCGGAAGGTCGATGACAACATGACGCCAGACGTCGTCGCTGCCACCTTCACCCGCCGCCCTGCGGGCGTCGACCTCTCCCTCCGGGGGAGAGGCGGAGCTTCACCTCTCCCCTGGAGGGAGAGGTCGGACGCGAAGCGTCCGGGTGAGGGGGGAAACTCTGCGCGCAGTATTGCCATCGCAGCGAGAAACTTGCGAGCTCACCGATGCTGCGCAATGTCTCTTATGTCGCGGAATCTCGTGCAATTGCGCGGAGAGCATGCCGTCGAAAGCACGCAACACTTCGATGGCTGAGTCCGCCCACAAGCGTACCAAGCGCAGCCTCGTCGACCAGGCGTGGCTCCTGATGATGCTGCCCGCCCTGTTCTGGGCCGGCAACGCCATCGTCGGCCGCTCCGTCGCAGGCGAGGTGCCGCCGGTTGCGCTTGCGTTCTGGCGATGGGCCACGGGGGCGCTGCTCCTTCTGCCGCTCGCGTGGCGACATCTCGGCCGCGATCTTCCCATGATGCTGCGGGCATGGCCGATCCTTCTGGTGCTGTCCGCGCTCGGCATCGGCGTGTTCAACACGTTCCTCTACATCGGCGCGCAGACCACCACCGCACTCAACATCGTCATGATCCAGTCCGCCATGCCGGCGCTGATCGTCGTGTTCACGTTTTTGATCTTCCGGGAGAAAGTGACCCTTCGACAGGCGCTCGGGGTCCTGGTCTCGATCGCGGGTACGCTGACGCTGGTCACGCATGGCGACGCGTCTGTGCTCCTGCAGTTTGCGTTCAATCGCGGTGACCTGTGGATGCTGGCGGGAACCGCGAGTTACGCGATGTATACGGCTCTTCTGCGCCGCCGCCCCGCCGTTCACGGTCTGAGCTTCGCGGTCGCGACATTCGCGATCGGCGCGCTGATGCTGCTGCCGTTCTACATGATGGAAACGCTCTCCGGCCACCCGATGCCGCTCAACGCTGCCTCGGTGCTCGCTGTCGGATATGTCTCCGTCTTTGCCTCGATCCTGGCTTACCTCAGCTATAATCGGGCCGTTGCACTGATCGGGCCGAACACGGCAGGCTTGACGATCTACCTCGTCCCGGTCTTCGGAACCATTCTGGCAATCGTTCTTCTGGGCGAGATTCCTCGCCTGTATCACGGTGTTGGAATTGCGCTGATTGCGATTGGCATCGTGCTCGCCACACGCAAGACGGCGAAAGCTTCGTGACGTTTCGTGATCGTAGAATTTGGAGAGCCAAATAGCAGCAAGCATCGTGGCTCTCACCTCACCCGGCTGCTGCGAAAGCAGCCGGGTGAGGTGGCGGCGCGACGTCACCAGTTATGTTTTCAATCGAACCATCCACAGCACCGCTATCGGCTCTGCTCCTGCAAAGCCTTCACGTCTGCGGTCGTCAGCGCTCTGCCGCCGATGGCCCATTCTCCACTGGCGACTTCGTAGACGCGGACCCAGGTGACGCCGCGCATAGCTTCGCCTTCGATCTCCACCATGGCATCCGTGATCTTGTTGATCATCGCTTGCTTCTGGCTCTTGTCGAAGGCGCCTTCGATGAGGTGAATGTCGACGAGTGGCATGTCGGTTCCTTTCGATGCTGGGTCTATCGCTTCGGGTCGATCCCGCGGCGTGGCCCGAACATCCCATGCCTTCCGGCCGAACGGCCAGTTCAGGAACTGAATCGCACCCGGTATAGAAACTGAACTAGCCTACGAGGCCCATACCGCGTACCCTCGCTTGGCCTTGGATGGCGCCATGCCGTCGAGGAGGCTGACCATGACCGACAGCAGCTATGAACAGTTCTGTCCCGTGGCGATGGCCGCGGAGGTCCTGTGTGCCCGGTGGACGATGGTTCTCCTGCGCGAGTTCGTCGCCGGGTCGACCCGCTTCAACGAGCTGAGGCGCGGCGTGCCGAGAATGTCGCCGGCGCTACTGTCGAAGCGCCTGAAGGATCTCGAAACAGCCGGGATCATCGAGCGCTCCCGGGTGGCCGGGGAGCCGGATCTGTTCGAATACCGATTGACCGAGGCGGGACGGGATCTGAAGCCCGTCATCGAGGCCGTCGGTAGTTGGGGGCAGAGGTGGATCAAGACCGAAGCGTCGCTGGAGAAATTGGATCCCAATCTGCTGATGTGGGATATGCGGCGCAACATCGACCCCTCTCCCATGCCGCGCCGCCGGAACACCATCCAGATCATCTTCACCGATCTTCAGGAAGCGCAGCGAAACTGGTGGCTGATCGTGGAGCCGGATCAGGACGTCGATCTGTGCTCGGTCGATCCGGGGTTCGACGTCGACCTCTACCTGTCGACCGACCTGCGGACCATGACCGAAATCTGGATGGGCTACACGCCGATCGCCCGCGCCAAGGAACAGGGGAGGCTCATCCTCACGGGAAACCGGCAGCTCGAGGCCGATCTGGGGCGCTGGTTGAGCTTGAGTCCGTTTGCGAAGGTCGGGAAACTGGTCGCGTAGAGAACAGTCCCGGCATGGAGCCAGGGTCTGCCTCAGCTCCCGGCATAGACGAGGCGCGGCAGCCAGAGCACGATTTGGGGAAACACGATGCAGAGCGTGACCCCGATGGCCTGGAGGCACAGGAACGGGACTGCGGAGCGGAAAATCATGGCCATCGAGATCTGCGGCGGCGCGACGCTCTTGAGATAGAACAGCGAGTAGCCAAAGGGCGGGCTCAGGAAGGCCATCTGCATGTTGACCATGAAGATGACGCCGTACCAGAGCGGCACGTCCGCGGATGCGAGCCCTGACATTCCGAAGACACCGTCGAAATTGAGGCTCTTCAGGATCGGCAGGAAGATCGGCACCGTCAGCAGCAGGATTCCGACCCAGTCGAGAAACATGCCGAGCACGAACAGGATCACCATCATCAGGGCGAGCACGCCGTAAGCGGCCAGCCCCGTGCCGAGGATCGACTCGGCCACGAAGGTCTGGCCCCCCTTCAGGATGAAGAAGCCGACGAACATCGTGGCGCCGAAGAAGATCCACATCACCATCGCGGTGGCCTTTAGCGTCGCGATGCCGGCATCCCGGATCGTGTCCCAGGTCAGGCGCCGGTGCACGGCGCAGACGATGAATGCCCCGAAGGTGCCGATGCCGGCGGCCTCCACCGGCGTAGCGATGCCGAAGAAGATGACGCCGAGGACGAGCAGAATTAGCAGAATCGGCATGACGGTGCCGCGCAAGAGCCTGATCTTCTCGGCGAAGTTGACCCGCTCGTTCCGCGGCAGCGCCGGGCCGAGTTTCGGGTTGATGTAGCACCGCACGGTCACGTAGGTGATGTAGAGTCCCGAGAGCAGGAAGCCGGGAAAGACGGCACCGACGAGGAGCTCGCCGAGCGACTGCTGCGCCACGACCGCATAGACGATCGCCATCACCGAGGGCGGGATGAGAATGCCGAGCGTGCCGCCAGCGAGGAGCGCGCCGCAGGCGAGCTTGGCGTCGTAGTTGCGCCTTAGCATCGCCGGCAGGGCGATCATCCCCATGGTGACTTCGGTCGCGCCGACGACGCCCACCATGGCGGCGAGCAAGGTGCAGGAGATCACCGTTGCCGAGGCGAGGCCGCCCTTCACGCCGCCGAGCCACTTGTAGACGACGTCGAACAGCTCCTCGATGATGCCGGCCTTCTCGAGGATCGCCGCCATGAATATGAACAGTGGCACCGCCGAGAGCTGATAGTCCGTCATGAACGGGAACACCCGCGCCGGCAGCATGTTCAGCATCTGCGGTTCGCCGAACACGTAAAGAAAGATGATGGCGAGGCTGCCGGTGCAGAAGGCCATCGGCAGGCCGAGAAGGAGCAGCACTCCGAGCCCGCCGAACATCAGCACGCTCAGCCATTCGATCGGCAGAGTGAGGCCCATGGCTCAGTCGATCCTTCGGGTGACGATGGCAATGTCGCGTGTGAGGCGGGCGAAACCCTGCAGCAGCAGGAGCGCCGCGCCGATCGGAATCGCGAGCTTTACGGGCCAGTACTGGACACCCCATTCGGTGAACGACGATTCACGCACCGCGATCGCATCGTGCGCGAAGGTCCAGCCGGTCACCATCATGGTGCCGACGAAGATGAAGAAGAACACCGACGTGATCACGTCGCAGATCGCGCGGCCGCGCGGCGACAGCTGGCTATAGAGGATGTCGACGCGTACATGCGTCTCGTCCCGGTAGGCGTAGGCACCGGCGATCATATATTGCATGCCGAACATCAGGAACATGCTCTCGTGGACCCAGTTGGTCGGAGAGTTGAAGACGTATCGGGCCACGACTTCGTAGTAATAGGCAAAGACGGCGAGCACGGCCCAGTAGGCCACGAATTCGCCCGACACCCGCACGAGCCGATCGATCAAACCGAGTCCCTTGGCGGCGGGCGAATGCACCAAATTGCTCGGAACCGCGGTATCGAGCGGCGCTTCAACGACGGGCGGAGGCGGCAGGGGCTCGCGCTTGCGCGCCTCCCGCACCAACCCGGGGATCAGCACGGCATCGCCGAGCAACATGAGGCCGAGCACGATCGCGGCGATGCGGGCCAGCGTGGAGGCGCGATCCTGCGTGGCTTCGGCGGCCGCGGAGGCCTCCCTGGCGGGTGCGACCTTGGCTTCGGCCTCCCGGATGCGTGTTTCGGCGCCCTCGGGACGGCGGGCAGCGCTCGCCTTCGCGCGGGCGAGTGCCCGCTCGGCCTGCTCGAGTTCGACGCGCGTACGGGAGATCGTCTCCCGCCCGTCGCGCACTTGGCCAGCCGTCCAAAGCACGGCCAGGAATACCGGGATGAACACGAAGCCCCAGCGGTTTCGCAGATAAAAGCGGTGCATGCCCGCGAAGCCCGCCGTGACGAGAAACAGATAGGCCAGGAAGAAATTCGGCCGGCCCGCGTCCGGCCGGCCGCGCTCGCGAGCGACGAGCCAAGCCGCGATCAGGGGAAACACGGCCAGTGCTGTCCAATAGAGCCAGTGCGACAGGATGAAGGTCAGCGACGGCATGGAAAACGCCTGAACGCGGAGGGAGACACCCGCGTCGCGCGGGTGCCCGGGAATCACGGAGCGATCGTCATGTCCTGGTGGATCAGAGATCGACCTTCATGCCCTGGTACATATCGGGCGTGACGTAGCCGACGCTCGGATTCTCCATGATCTCGAGCTGCTTCTGGAACAGGCGCGCGGCGTCCTTGTCCTTGTTGGCCCATTTAAACCAGATCGGCACGGCAACGCGCTGGAACTTTTCGAGATCCTCGGGTTCGAGGCGGTTGACCTCGGTACCGGCCTTCTCGAATTTGGGCCAGGTCTCCATGTCGGCCTTCTGGATGGCGCCGAAATGGATGTTCGAATAGACCTGCACCTCGTCGTCGACAAACCGCTTCAGCTTGTCGGGCAGCTTGTTCCAGACGTTCATGTTGACCACGAGATCCATCAGGTCGACCGGCTGGTAGATCGACATCAGGCCCTCGGGTCCCATCGAGATGTATTTGGTCACCTGCTGGAACCCGAGGTCCCAGTTGACGGCCGGGCCGGTATAGTCTGCCGCGTCGATGGTGCCCTTCTCGAGCGCCGAGAACACCTCGCCGCCGGGAAGCAGCGTCGTCTTGGCGCCCGCGGCCGCGAAGGTCTCGGCGATCATACCGCCGGGCACGCGCAGCTTCAGATCCTTGAAGTCCTCAAAGGAGCGGATCGGCCTCTTCGAGTGGATGATGTTGGCGCCGTGGTGGATGCGATTGACGTAATGGAGGCCCTGTTTCGCAAAGATCTCGCGCGCTGCCTGCAGGCCTCCCTTCGCGTAGAAGAACATGTCCCATTCGTGCGGGTGGCGGAGACCGAGCGTGTAGGAGCTCAAGAAGGCGGCCGCAGGCATCTTGCCGACCCAGTAGAGCGTAAACGAGTTCATCGCCTCGAGCACGCCGTTCTTGACGCCATCGAGAAGCTCGAAGTCGCCGACGAGTTCCTTGGCGGCGAAGGGCCTGAACTCGAGCTCGCCGCCCGTCTTCTCTTTGATGGTGCCGCACCAGTCCTTGAAGGTCTGCAGGCCGACGCCAGCTGGCCAGGACGTCTGGACCTTCCAGACGATGGTCTCAGCGGCAACCGCATTGCGCACGTGTGGCGCGGCGATCCCTGCGGCGGCACCGAGTGCAGTGGTCTTCAGGAACTTGCGGCGGGTCGTGTCCGACGTATCGCGATTACGGGTGTCCGTCATGATCTTTCCTCCCTCTCCAGATGTCTGTTCTTTTTCTATTTGGCCCCGGAGACCGCCTTACCTTGCAGCCTTGGCAGGGAATGCGCAAGATGATGTTGCAAGTCGTGCCCGGGCCTCTGGAAGGTTGGGCAGAATTTGGCCAAGTAAGTGGTCATTACCGGCCGGGTCGGGTATGGATGTCGACAGGTCGTCGACCACCATCTGGACAGTATCCATCTCCTCGGATGGGCGCTGGTCGCGCCGCAGTGCCTCCCCCCGACATGGGTTGCCGCGGGAATACTGAGAAAGGATGATGCTCGGGACCATCCGAAAGGAGGGGCTGTGGTCGTTGCGAGGATGGCGAAGCGATCTGGACATTGGCGCGCACGACTCCTGGATTGCCTCGCCTGAGGCTCTCATGCCCTCTTCGTCATTGCGAACAAAGTGAAGCAATCCAGGCGACCGCCACAGAACGGATGCTTTCGCCTGCGGCTTTCGAGCACGAGAAGGGCATGCGAGCGTGCGACGACAGCCCAATTCTCCTTTGCCTATATCTGTTCAAGGGATGTCACGACGAATCTCTCCTTTGCGCAGGCCCGGAGTCGGAGTGATGATCGATCCGGAGGAACGCAGGAGTGACAGAAGGAGAACGCAATGTATCTGGCCCGCTTTTCCTATGACGTGCTGCCGGTCAATCGCCAGCGCGCCATCGACTTCATCCGGCGCGAGGTCGAGGCCGCCCGGAGCAATGGCTTGAACGCTCGGTTGCTCATACCACTGACCCGCGGGCAGGGCGGCGCGGCGCTCCAATTCGAGGTCGAACTCACGAACCTCGACCAGCTCGATCAGTTCCGCAGTCACGGCGTTGGATCGAATCAGGAGACCGGTGACTGGATGCACGCTTTCAGCGAAATTCTGCTCACGCCGCCCATGGTTGAGATCCTTCGCGTCAACCCGTGATCGGATCAATCTGATCGGACGGCAACACATCACGCTCGGAGAGGGCCTGGACGGCGAGTTTGCGCGCGATCGCCCTCGTTTCAAGCCGGCAGTTACGATCTCCGATGCCCCTTCAATGATTTCCAGAGGGGCGCCAGGACAAACTCGGTCACCGGAATCAGCACCGCGCCGACGAGCAAACCGAAGATTCCCGAGCCTGCTGCCGTGACCAGCCATTCGATGGCTCCAGCGACGGCCGGCAGCGCGTGGGAAACGACCTCTGCAGCGTGGTGGATCAGGTCGCCGATCAGTCGCAGGCCATATTCCTCCAGGCCATGCAAGATGATGCCGCCTCCGACCCAGATCATCGCAGCCGTGCCGACGACGGCGAGCAATTTCAGGAAGACCGGCATGCCGCGAACGAGGCCGCGCCCGATCGCCCTCGTCAGGCCGCCGAAGGCCGAGGCCGATCTGCTCCGGGCGAGCGCGACGCCGACGTCGTCCGCCTTCACGATCAGGGCGACGCCGCCATAGACGGCCGCCGTGATGCCGACGGCGACCACCGCCAGAACGACGGCTCGCATGAGAAAGCTGCCCTCCGGAACGGCTGCAAGCGTGATCGCCATGATCTCCGCCGAGAGAATGAAATCGGTCTTGATGGCGCTCGAGACCTTCTGGTCCTCGAGAGTCTGCGCATTGCCCACCACGGTGCCGAGATGTGCCTCATGAGTATGCGCGCGATGCGGAAAGGTGGCCTCGAAGACCTTCTCCGCGCCCTCGTAGCACAGATAGGCTCCACCCAGCATGAGCAGCGGTGTGATGGCCCAGGGGGCGAAGAGGCTGAGCGCCAGGGCCGCCGGCAAAAGGAACAGCAGCTTGTTGCGCAGGGAGCCGACTGCGATCTTGCCCACGATCGGCAACTCGCGTGCGGCGGTGAAGCCGACCACATAGCGCGGCGTGACGGCCGCATCGTCGATCACGACGCCTGCGGCCTTGGCGCCTGCCTTGGCGGCCTGGCCGGCCACATCGTCCAGCGAGGCGGCCGCGACCTTGGCGAGGCTGACGACGTCGTCGAGAAGCGCGATCAGTCCGATGCTCACGGGTGTTCCTTGCGATGGCCTCCGGCAGGGCTGCCAGATGAGGGATGATGTCGAGACAGGCAACGAGCGAAATCAGCTGCCCGCGCGTTCCAGTCAATCTGGACGCGGACCGCTGCCTTCGCTGATAGCGGCAACGCTCTGCCGGGCTGGAAAGGTCCGGTCAGGGGTGACGGGCTCCTCTCCTGAGCGCGGAAGTTCGCAAGACGGGATCGGGCTCCCTCATCCGCCCTCGATCCTGTCACGCCAAGGCCGCGCTCACGTCAGCGCCGGCAGAGATAATGAATCCAGGGGTCCCGGGTATTCGCGTAATCACGCGGTTCCAGCAATCGGCCATCGAGAGCGACCGCTCGGCAGTCACGGAATCCTGCATCCGCGAGCTGACACATCTGATGCTCGATGTGGATGTAATAGGTAACCAGCGAGTAGTGCTCTCCCTCGTCGTTGCGAAGCTCGTAGGTTTCGGCCTGCCTTTCATGTCGCCTGTTGACCGATGCGTTTCGGATTCCTCTCGTGTACCGGACGAGCTGGTGTGCGAAGGATCGTAGCTCTCTGAAGGGATTGGTTCGGAGCGGGAGATGATCCGGGCTCCAGGCCGAACGCACCGATGCGGCACGGTTGTGTGACGAGAAGACAAAGGCTCCGCCAGCCGAGAGCACGTGTCTTACGTCGGCAAGGACCCGGATTCGGTCCTCGTGCTCGATGTAGTCGATCCCGTTGTAACTGAAGAGTACGAGGTCGAACGTGCCTTCGCCGAGTTGCGAAAGATCGCGGACGTCGAATGTCCGGAGGTCTACGCCGGGGTAGCGGCTCCTGCACTGCTCGATCATCTCTGGGGAATAATCGATGCCGAGATAGTTCCTGCTGATCTCGATCAGGAAGGGAGTCGTCCTTCCGCCCCCGACACCGATATCGAGAATGCGCCTGCCGCTAAACTCCGACTGCAGCCGTGACAGAATCTCCATCTCCGGCGGCTGAAGCCCCGCGGCCTTCCCGTATTCCGAGACGACGCGCGCGTTGCTGTAGGCCCTCAGGTTCAGCGAGGAGATGTCCGTCACGGGTTCCAACCCGAGGTTGTGCACTCATCATCCTGCGCGGGATGCTCGCGCCGTGCTACACTCGGCACGGGACCAATGGATTCCGGAGGAAGGCGCATTGCAATGGCAGGATTCCTGCTTCGTACACTGATCGCAGCGCTCGGGCTCTGGCTGGCATCTGAGCTGATCCCCGGCATCGACGTGCAGAACGGCGCGACTTTGGTGGTCGCGGCTCTTCTCCTAGGTCTCGTGAATGCTTTCGTGCGGCCGGTGGCCGTCATCCTGACGCTGCCGCTTTCGATTATCACGCTGGGCCTCTTTCTGCTCGTCATCAATGCCGGCATGCTGGGGCTCGTGGCTTGGCTGCTCGACGGATTCAGCATCGCGGGCTTCTGGTCGGCGCTGTTCGGTTCCCTCGTGATTAGCATCACGAGCTGGCTGGCATCCTGGTTCATCGGCCCGCGCGGGCGCGTCGAGGTCATGGTCACGCACCAGCGCTATGACGGAAGGCCCTGACGCCCACCCGTGTGCTCCGGCGCGATGCCGGCATGGGCCCGGTCATGTCCCGGCGTTCTCGTGCAATTGGCCTCCTCGAAGCAATCGCCGGGCCATGTCCGCGGTCTGCAAGGCAGAACGCTCCGTCGGGAAATGGGCCGCCAGATAGCGGGCGATCGCGACCAGGATGTGCCGGCCTTGGTCGGTGTTCCCCCACGCGTGAAACTGACGAACCCCTGCTTCGAGGATCTGATAGGCGTGGAAGCCCGCATCTTCCCTGAGGAGCGCTCGTGCAAGAGTGGCGATGAGGGCTGAAGGCGGGTGGCCCAGCCTGAGATGGCGCGCCACCAATCGACCCGCCGTTTCGACCTGCTGCTGCCGATCGAAGGCGTCGAGCAGTGCCGCTCTGATCTCATCCTGAGCGGCCGGAAGATCATCCAGCCGATCATCGCCATCACCGGGCAACCGGGCCGGTGGGACGTTCAGATACCGCGCAAGGTAGATGGCCATGGCGCCGTGGAGAACGCCTCTGACCGCCTCCGTCGCGGCGCCGGCGCGCGCACGACCGGCTTCGATCCGCTTCAAGGCCTGATGGGCGGCATTGCAGTAGGTGAAGACGTGATGAGCCGTCTCCCAATCAGCATGCTCGTTGGCCGTGCCGAATTGGGCGACCCGCAGCGCCGCCGCATAGACGAGCGAGCGCCCGAGATCGGTGGGCGCAGCCCCGTCCCGCGCCGCTGCCTGCAGCGCCTGCAGGATGGCCGAGGGATCATCACCCAGCAGGGACTCGGCCAGAGACACGTGGCCGGTCCAGGGAGCCTCGCCCCGGTTGGCCTCCAACGGATCCCGCAATTCGTCGGCTGCCGTCCCACACAGGGTGACGAGGTCGATAGGATGGCGCCAGGCAGTCATCTCTTCCGCACCGCGCGCTGCCGTCATCTGTCCAACGACGCTCGGCAGGACGGAAGCCGCATGCTCCCATCCGATGAGATCCAGACATTCGAACGCCTTGCTGACGAAGTCGAGCGAGTGCCCCGAATCGGCATAGATGCGATCCGTCGCAGTCGAGAACAGAAGGTCGGCCAGTTCGGCTTGGGGCATGCCCGTCGCGATCGCCGTGAGAAGCGTTCGTTCCGCCGCCTCCCGGTGACGGACCCCGCTCCAGCGCCGGAGCCAGCGCTCGAGGGCAGCGGGATCGGGATGGCTCGTGAGCGGCATCCGTTCCCGGCGCAGCGGCTGTCCCTCGCAGTCGGCAGCCACGCGGCGAATACCGTGGAACAGGGCGAGGTAGACCTCCTCGTCGGGCAGGATCGGCAGCAGGTTGCCGAGCCCGGTGAGGATCGTCAGGCCAGTGCTCCAGTCGTCCCGGTTCTGCACTCCGAACAACACCGCCTGCCGCAGGATGCTCGCGGGCGAGACGCCGGCTGCGAGCTGCCCCTGCACGGCCTTTGCAATGACCAGGCTCAGATCGTGGGCAAGGCCATCGTCGAGCCGCTTCTGCCAGTGACGGGAGGGATCCGCGTGGCCGAAGGCCGGCCTGATCCAGACTTCGTGGCCGTTGCGGATCTCTACCGGACAGGTCGGAACATCATCGGCCCATAGGTCGAAGGTGCAACCACTCGCAAGATCGAACCGGGCGTGGTGCCAATGGCAGGTGAGGATTCCATCCTCGACGCTGCCCCGCTCGAGCGGGAAACCCATATGCGGGCAGCGGTTGTCCAGAGCGAACACCCGTCCACCATCATGGATCAGGAGAATGGGCGGGTGGCGCCCGTGGACGACGAGCCGCCCCTTGGCCTCGAGCTCATCGAGGTTGCACGCCCACACAAAATCTGAGGCCGGCATGTCCATCGCCGAACTCCGTTCGACAGCGGCAGGATCTGCATCATAGCAGGCCCGACACCGGGGCGTGAGCATCTCGGAGCGGGCCAAAATCTGGAGGCATCTTCGAAGTGTCCGTGCCGGGATTGGCGCGCCTGAATTCACCTCTGGCCAGTGCTCTGATTATTCATCCAGATCTGCCCCGGCCTCATGGCAATGAAGCGCTGATGAGAGATGCCCAGGTTTCGCAAAGCGGTTGCAAGATCTTGTGGTGGCTGATCGACGCCCTCGTTTGTGAGCCGAAAAGTTCCCCAATGAAACCCAAGGGCGGATCGGGCTTCGAGAATACGGAACGCGCGAACCGCTTCTTCGGGGTTCATGTGCTGGGGAGCCATGAACCAGCGGGGCTCATAGGCGCCGATCGGCAGGAGGGCGATATCCAGACGGCGATGACGGGCCGCGATGTCATGAAAGTGCCGGCCGCCGGCGAAGCCCGTATCGCCTGCAAAGTAAACGGAACGACCTGCACCGCGCAGAACGAAGGATGCCCAGAGCGCATGATTTCGATCGTTGGTGGCCCGAGCCGACCAATGATGGGCTGGCTCGGCGAAAGCCAGAACACCGGGTGCGAGTTCGATGCGGTCGCCCCAATCCAGACCCGTTACCGCGATGTCCGGGTGTTGTGCGCGGATGATGGTGTCATTCCCGAGCGGAGTCAAAATTCTTGGTTGGTCGCGTTTCCAGAGACGCACAAGAGTTGGGATATCCAGGTGATCGTAGTGGTTATGCGAGACCAGCACCGCATCGATGCGGGGCAAGTTATCGAACGCAACGCCGGGCGGGTTGTGTCGTCGAGGCCCTGCAAACGGCACCGGGCTGGCGCGCTCTGACCAGATGGGATCCGTGAGGATGTTGCGGCCAGCCATCTGGATCAGGAATGTGGCATGCCCGATGAAGCTGATGCGCAGGTCGCGTCCTCCGACGCGTGCCGGAGGCGTGTCCTCGAACGGGCTCGGATAGATCTCGGGCCACGGCACCGCGCGTTCGGTGAACTGCCAGCGCAGGAAGTCACCGAAACCTCGGGGTGGCTGGCCTCCGGGGTTGAAGAAGCGCTGACCGTCGAAGTGATCGCTCAGTGGACCGCTGTAATAGAAGCCACCCTGGTTGGCGCGTGCGCTCGTAGCGCCAAGAAACGGAAGAGATCCGAGCAGTTGTATGAACCTTCTGCGGGATAGCACGTCACGCCTTTCGATCTGGATTCCGGTCCGGCATGGCTCGGCTCAGGACGCCCTCCTTCAGCAGACACCACGAGAGCAAGCAAAATCCCCGCGAGGGCATCTGCCGGTGGCTGGGATTGTCACTGATGCGGTGCAGGTCGCCGTACCTCGGCCTTATGCCCCGGAGCCGCTCAGGGCCGGAGGTCTATCGCAGCCCAAGCCGAACCGTTCGCCTCACGGACCTCTGCGGGGCCCGTAGCTACCGGACATGATCCCGACTGCGAGCGGGTCGAAGCTGGTGATCCGGCTGTAGTCACGCCCCATCCCGGACCCGCCTCCGAGCCCGATCCCGATCGAGTCCACACCCGTGATCTCGATCCGGACCTTATCGAGCCCCTCCGCCTCGACGAGGCTGAAGAGAGTCTTGGCGTTCGCCGGCGCCAATCGCACGCAGCCGTGGGAGGCGGGTGTGCCGAGGCGGCCGACGGCATGGCTTCCGTGGATGGCATGGCCTGCATCCGTGAAGAAGATCGAGTGCGGCATGGGGGCGTTGTCCCACTCCCTCGAAAAGTGCGTCCTCGCCATGCGGGACGGCGTGAAGTTGCCGGCTGGCGTGGCATAGTCGGCCATTCCGGTCGATACGGGCCAGGAATATCGTTCCTTCCCATCGACGGACACACTCATTCGCTGCGTAGTCTTGTCGATCGAAATGAACACCTCAGCGCCCGCTGCCGGAGCCAGGACCAAGGCTCCGAGAAGCATGATCACGGATGGCATCAGATCTCGCATCGGCCAGCCTCCCCTTGCTGCGCGAGTTCCCCCGACGAGGACAGTAGGAGAATTACGGCGAGAAACCGCTAAGGTTCCAATCCGGTCAAATATTCGACTGCGTGATCCGGCCGATGAGGTCCGCCGCCCTGCCGCGAACCTGTAAACCGTAGAGGGTGGCGGGCCCGCTCTTTTGCGGCCACGGAATGGTGATCGGCCGGCGGTGCCGCTGGGATGGCCCGGTCGTGTCCGGCTCTCTTTTCAGCCACAGTTTTTCTGTTTGTAGATGGACTCGGTGCCGGATGGTCCGGCGCATCGCAAAGGCTGAGGATGTCCCGTGCCTTGTTGGCTGCGCTGCTCGCGATCCTGGCGCAGCTCCTTCCCGCACAGGCCGCCGATCAGGTCTTCTTCTGGGATCTCAAACCCAGATCCCTTCAGCTCCTCGTCGCGTCTCCCCAGGTCATGGTCACGCGGACCGATTCCGGATGGGATGCGTATTGCCGCTGCCCGGTCATCCTGAAGCCGTCGGAAATTCCCGCCGTGATGAAGAAGGCCATCGTGGCGGTCGAGGACAAGCGCTATTTCGATCACGGCGGGGTCGACGTCGTTGCGCTGCTTTCGGTCTTCAAGGGCGGGCTGAAACGCGGCGGCAGCACGATCCCCATGCAGCTCCTGAAGAACTTGGTCCTGCACGATCTGCGCGGGCGTGACACGCTCAGCCAGCTCGAGCGCAAGGGAACGGAGTTCTGGTACGCCGGGCTCTTCGATGAGGCCGTTGGAAAAGAGGAGCTTCTGGCCGCCTACCTCAACCAGGTCGAATTCGGTGGCCGCGAGATCGTGGGCCTGTATCGCGCCAGCCGGCACTACTTCCGGAAGGAGCCCAAGGATCTGACACTCTACGAGGCGGCTCTGCTGGCCGGAATGGTGCAGGCTCCCGCCCGTTTCAATCCCTTGAAGGAGACCACGCGCGAGCGGGCTCACAAACGCGCTCTGCTGGTTCTGAAGCTCATGCTCGACCAGGGGAAGATCAGCGAAGCGGAGTACCGCCACGCTGAACAGACCGGGGCTCAGCCCGGCGTGCTTGCGGAGTTCAAGATCCAGTCGCAGGCCTTCACGGAATGGGTGGTGCAGAGCTGGGGCGAGAAATACGTGCAGCCCGGCGAGACGGTCCGGTTCTTCGTGACCCTCGATCCGTTTCTCCAGCACCTTGCCGAGCGACATCTCGATGAGCTTCGCAGGAGCGGCACCATTCCCCCGCGATACGATGTCGGCGCAGTGATGTTGGCGCCGAGCGGGCGCGTGCAGGCGATGGTGGGCTCGACGGACTGGCCGGAGCGGCAGTTCAACAACGCCGTCAAGGCTAACGTTCAGGCCGGCTCGACCGCAAAGCTGCCTCTGCTGATCGCGGCTTGCGAAAGCGGCAGGACACCCGAAAGCCGCGTCGTCGACCAGCCGATCTCCGGGCGCTGGCCGTCGAACGGCGCACTCGGCTACCGGGGTGAAACGACCCTCAAAGAGGCGATCGCTTCATCGCGCAATGCCGCGGCGGTTCGGCTCGCTCAGGAGATCGGAACCGGGAAGGTCGCAGAGGTGAGCCGGCGCCTGGGTCTCGATCCCGGGTCTGCGGACGATCCGACCTTCGTCCTCGGCTCCTATTCCACCAACGTGCTGAAGATGACCGCGGCCTATACCGCCGTGGCGAATGGCGGCTATCGCGTGACCCCGTCGGGCGTGCTGGCCGTCGTCGATGGCCGCGGGCATGTCCGCGCCGACTTCCTGACGACGACGCGAGCCAGGGTCATCCCGGAGAAATGCATCGAGCCGACCCGGTCCGTCCTGCGGGAGGTCGTCCGCAATGGGACCGGCCGGGCGGCCGGGCTGAAGCGCTGGGCCGCGTATGGAAAGACCGGCACGTCGTCGGGAAATGCAGATGCCTGGTTCGTGGGCTGGAGCGAGGACCGGGTGCTGGGGATCTGGATGGGGCGTGCCCGCGACGCGGACGGACCGGCCCTCGTGGGGGCAGGAGCCCCGGCGGCGTATTTCAAGCGCGTCACGGAGGCCGCGATCGAACGAATCGAGCAGCAGGACAAGCTCGAGGCGCAACGGATCGCCACTCTCCGCAAGCGGCAAGGGATGGATCCGGGCGAGCTTCTGGACTGGTTTGCCAGCATGGCCCGATCCATGACGGCCTCGGCAACCCGGGCATCCCGGGACGGGATCCTCGAAGCCCCGATTCCGCCGCCTCGCCCGCGGGGCGAGCCCGCCTCGCGCGATCCGACCCCATGGCCGCTACCGCCACCACGCCCGCAGGGCTGACCATCAAGCCGGGGTGCATGCTGCGAGACAGAGGATTTGACTCCCGGCCACGGTCTGCGCTGCGATACCCCTTGCCCTCTCTCGAGAAAGCTTTCCAAACATGCATGATTTGTGGCGTCTTTCCGGAAGTGCCATTGCGGCCCTGGTGCGTGCGCGGGACGTGTCCGCGACAGAGGTCGCGCAGGCTGCCTTGGCCCGCCTCGAGGCTGTCAATTCCTCGATCAATGCCGTCGTCGATCGTCGTCCGGAGGATACTCTCGCCCAGGCGGCGCGGGTCGATGCCGCTCTGGCGCGCGGCGAGGATGTCGGGCCGCTCGCCGGAGTCCCGATCACCGTGAAGGTCAATCTCGATCAGGCGGGATTTGCGACCACGAACGGCGTGCGCCTGCAAAAGGATCTGATCGCCTACGAGAACAGCCCGGTGGTCGATAACATGCTCGCGGCCGGAGCCGTCATCCTGGGGCGGACCAATACGCCGGCATTCTCCTATCGCTGGTTCACCTCCAACTTGCTGCATGGCGAGACCCGGAATCCGCATGATCCCGGTCTGACGCCCGGCGGCTCCTCTGGGGGAGCGGCAGCCGCCGTCGCGGCCGGGATCGGAGCGATCGCTCTCGGCACCGACATCGCGGGCTCCATTCGCTATCCGGCCTATGCCTGCGGCATCCATGGCCTGCGTCCGTCTTTGGGCCGGGTTGCCGCGTTCAATGCCTCGTCGCCGGAGCGGAGCATCGGCGGTCAGATCATGGCCGTTTCCGGACCGATCGCGCGCTCGATCGAGGATCTGAAGCTCGGACTCGGCGCCCTGGCGCAACCGGATGCCCGGGATCCCTGGTGGGTGCCCGCTCCCCTCGAAGGGCCCGCCATGGAACGCCGCGTCGCGCTCTGCGCGAACCCAGGACAGCTCCAGACCGGCGAGGAGGTGAAGAGGGCACTCGGTGTCGCCGCTACCCGCCTCGAGGATGCCGGCTGGCATGTCGATGAGGTGACCGATCTGCCGCCACTGGACGAAGCCGTCGAGCTTCAGCTCATCCTGTGGCTTGCGGACGGCTTTACCGGCAAGCTCACGGATGCCGAGAAGGAGGGCGATCCGGGAGCTCTCACGGTTCTGCGTGCACACGAGGCGCTGGGTCGGTCACTCGACCTGACCTCGCTCTCGTCCGCGTTGACGCGCCGCGCAACCCTGATCAGGCAGTGGCAGCTCTTCCTCGAACGGTATCCCGTCGTCCTCATGCCGGTTTCCGGTGAATTGCCGTTCGAGAGCGGCCTCGATCTCCGGGATGCCGACTCCTTCCAGCGTGTCTGGCGAGCCCAGACACCGCAGATCGGCATTCCCTTTCTGGGACTGCCGGCGCTCGCCGTCACGACAGGGTTCGAAGGGCGGACGCCCGTCGGCGTTCAGGTCGTCTCGGCCCGGTTCCGGGAGGATTTGTGCCTGGCGGCGGGAGCCGCGATCGAAGCCGGAGGCGAGCCGCTGACGCCGGTCGATCCAGCCGCCGACTGATCATCGCGTGGGGGACGCCTCCTCGAGCGCCATGGCGCTCGAGGAACCGGCTTGCGCCCCGGGCATTCGGGTTGAAGGGGCAACCGCCCGGGGAGTCACCTGCCCATGTGTCTTGCCGGTACTTTTGAACGCTGGACAAGAGCAGCAGACCGGATCCTGCGCCTCGTGACCCGGCCGGTTCGTTTCGCGCAGGGTAAGGATGGCGTGGTTCTCGAGCCCTATCGAGGCTATGGATCCCGTCAAGAGATCTTCCTGATTGGTCGTGTATTCTGGCAGTCCGAACGTGCGACCGGCAACGATGGCCCGTTGCTGCAGTTGCGCAATGTCCGCCGTCGTCTCGTGCGCCGTGCGATTTCCGGCGCGGTCGTAACGGCCCGGTTCTGCGGCGCCGAGGTGCGCGTCACGGCTGATCGCGACGGCTACTTCAGGATTCACCTTCATCCCCGAACCGAACCGCCTGCCGATCCGCCCTGGCACATCGTGGATCTCGTTCTCGAGGAGCCTCAGCGGGTCGAGGCGCGTGGCCAGATCTTCATTCCACCCGAACGTTGTCGATACGTGCTCATCAGCGACATCGACGACACGATCATGCGCACGGGCGTCGCCAACAAGATCGCGATGCTCTGGCGGCTGTTCGTTCAGGGAGCCGACAGTCGCGTCGCGTTTCCCGGCGTCGCTGCCCTCTACAGGGCTTTTCACGGCGGCGTGTCCGGCACCGAGGATAATCCCATCCTCTACGTCTCACGAGCCCCATGGGGCATCTACGACATGCTGGACGAGTTCTTCAGACTGCACGGGATTCCGGTCGGCCCGATCCTGTTCCTGAGAGAGTGGGGCGTTTCCTGGAAAAGCCCACTGCCCCGCAAGGCTGAGGATCACAAGCAGGACCTGATCCGAAATATGCTCGCGCTCTACAGCGACCTGCCTTTCGTGCTGATCGGCGACAGCGGACAGCACGATCCCGAGGTGTACCGGCAGATCGTCGAAGAGCATCCCGGCCGTGTGCTCGCGGTGTACATTCGCAATGTTTCTCGGGATGCGAGCAGGATCGGGGAGATCGAAGACCTCGCCAAGGTCGTTGCTACAGCCGGCAGCAGCCTTGTCCTCGCCGCTGACTCTATTGCGATGGCGGAGCATGCCGCAAAAATCCGGCTCGTTCCCTCCGAGACGGTTGAAGAAGTCGCGCGGGAGAAAACAGTGCAACGTGACGAGCAGCCGCCGGTCGAAACGCGACAGATCAAGCGTCCGGCGCCGGAAGAAACCGCAGAAGCGGTTGCCGAAGGCAAACTGCACGACGTGCTCGACAGCGCTAAGGAAGGCCCACCGCCGAATGTCGTCGTCGAGCCTGCACGGCGGGATGTGCCGAGGAAGTTTGAGAAT
>NZ_LN811353.1:682990-709153 GCF_001006805.1 Microvirga massiliensis
TTAGGGCCTGTTAGCGCTTGAACCGGTCGAGGGCAGCAGCAAGGCAGAGAATGCTCTTGAAGGAAGAGGCGGTCTTCTCGTAGCGCGTTGCAAGGGCTCGCAACTCCTTCAGCCGCACCCAGAGGTGCTCGACAACATTGCGGTTGGTGTTGAACCGTTCCGGGTTCTTTGGCGACTGTTTGGTTTGTCTTTTACGCGGCCATTGGGGCGGCCTCACGCTGCATGGAGTAGCGGGCGTCGGCTTCGGCCGGCGGCACGTTGCCGACGGGTTCGAGCAGGCGACGGGTGTTGAACCCGTCCACCCACTCGAGCGGGGCGAACGCGACGGACGCGAAACTGCGCCACGGCCCGCGCCGATGGATCACCTCCGCTTTGGAGAGGCCGTGGATCGTCTCCGCGAGGGCGTTGTCGCAAGCGTCGCCGAGGCTGCCGACCGAGGGCTCGATTCCGGCTTGCGCCAAGCGCCCGGTGTAGCGGATCGCCGCGTCTTGCGAGCCGTACTGGGCCTGATGCTCCAGAATCATCCGGACCGCGGGCTCGGTCCTCCGGGGAATATGGCGGGGTTCGCTTCGTCATGGCTCCATCCTCTCAAGGGCGGGAGCCTCCGGCAAACCCGGGGCGGTTCACTCTTACGCATGTCGATTACATCGCGCCCCTGGTCAAAGCAGGAGGGCGCCGAATACTCATTGCAGAATGTCGTAAGATCCGTGCCGAAACACGCGGCCGGCCTTCATCACGAAGTCCACCTTCATCGTAACCGAGATGTCGGCCAGCGGATCGCCCGGCACCTTCCGCGGCACCCGTATGGACGGCCAGGGGCAGATCGAGCTGCTGGGCCGTCTGCGCGAGGCACTGCATCTCGTCCTCGAACCACGTCACCTTGGCCGGGTCATCGCCGAAACTCATGTAGCCGCCGGTGTTCATGGTCTTGATCCAGTCGCCGCCGAACGCATGCTCCATGCGAACGAACTCGCGGATCTTGCCAGGCGAGTCGGCGACTCTCGATAAACCCAGGCGGCAGCGGCACGGGAACATGCCCTGCGCGTCCGCGTGCCCACCCGTGGCGCTGATCATGTGGGCCGCCACGACTAGGCGGGGGCCGTGCACCCGGCCCGCCTCCAGGGCATCACGCAGATTGATGGTCGGCCAATCAGGGTCCAAGGTGCCCATATCCCGCAGAGTGGTGAAACCGTAGCGCATGTATTGCTGGGCATGGTGCAAGCCGTCGAGGGCTTTGGCCGCGGAGCACTGCAGCGTCTGCTGTTTGAGGTTGAGACCGTCCAGGCAGAGGTGAACGTGGGTATCGATGAAGCCTGGAGCGATCGTTCGGTTGCCGAGATCGATGACTGGCGCACCCGCCGGTCGCCCAACCGAGTCGGCGACCTCGGCGATGGCGTCGTCCTCGATCAGGATCTCGGTGGGCCCACGGAGTGTATCGTTGAGGCCGTCGAAGACCTTGCCGCAGATCAGCACTGTCGTGGCCATTGATCGCCTCCGCGAGCAATGATCGCCGCCAACGCGCCGGCACTATCATCGGTTCCCGTCCGCGCCGGTTATCAACCCCACGCTGCGCCCTGGCCTCCTCCGCTCGTCGTATAGGAACACCGCATCGGCCGAACAATCGAATAGCCCCGGCGTTATAGGCTTAACAGGCCCCTTTCTATGGAAGATGCTGGGCTTAGCGGGTATCGGCATGGCCGATGGCGCTACCGATGCCGCAACATAGGCGTCAAACCGCGCTTCCCCGCTTGCCTCGCCATTGCCGCCATCCGTCACTGTCGTGCACGAACCCCTTCCATGAGCCCCCGGGATGCACTCGGACGGCGGCTTTCTGACCCAGATAAGGTTGAGCAGGATGAAAGAAGGACAAGTGCCCTCAAAACGCCATAGTAAACAGAAACTCCGAAAGGGGGCTGAGACATGCTCTCGAAAGGTTTGCCCATGAGGTGGCCAGTCGTTCTTATCCCCCGTCTAGTCTGCGCGATAGCGCTCGGTGCTCTGGTGCATTCGCAGCCGGCATCAGCAGTGACGATGCAGGAATGCAGCACAAAGTATAAGGCGGCTCAAACCGCCGGAACACTTGGCACGATGACCTGGAACGAGTTCCGCAAGGCGCAATGCGGAACAACTGTTACGGGTCCGGCATCAACTGGCGCAACCAGCACTCCACCATTGCAGAGGCGGCCCGATACTACTGCGAAGCCCTCTGCCCCGGTGCCGACAGGTGGTGCTGTTTTTCCTTCAGCGATCGCTTCGAAATACTCGAGTGAATCGCCCGGAAAAGCACGGATGCATACCTGCCTGGATCAGTACAGGGCAAACGAAGCTGCGGGCGGATCCAGCAATGCGGGATTGAAGTGGATTCAAAAGGGTGGTGGCTACTACTCGCAGTGCAATGCCCATCTCAAGAGCTAGGGTGGTCATCAGTCACGGTTCTGGCCGCTTCGAGGTGGATTTCCGTGGTGTGCTCGTATTCGGCGATCGGTAGTGCCGACGCTTGCATCTTGGTTCCGTAGTGGACAATCGCATGTTGGACACCGCCGCAGGTACGTTCTCACCAGATTTGGAGCGGTCGCCTAGAACTTGGCTGATCGAACCAGGGACGACACGGATCATCGTCGGTATCTTCTTCTTGATGGTGGCAAGTTTCGTTCTGAGCGCCGCTCTCATGAGACAGTTGAATGAGGCACGCGATTGGGTATTCCACACCCGCGAGATTCAGAGCAAGATTGACGAGATCACTTGGGACACCCTAGCCCTTCAGAACGGTTTGAGGGGCTATATCTTGACGGGAAATGATGCGCAGTTGGCGCTTCGCGACAAGGCTCGAGCCGAGCTTCTTCCCGACCTGGCGGACCTCGCGGAACTCATGGGGGAGAATGCCAGCTATCAACGAGAGGTCGATAACCTACGCAGGCTCGCGCAGGAGCGTCTCGAACGCGTCGATACGATTGTCGAAGTGCGCCGGCGGGAAGGCATGGAGGCAGCTCGCACGCTGGCCGAGACCGACAACGACGCGAATCTGACAGCCGCAATCGCGCAGCTGCGCGGTGAGGAGGAACAAGTTCTCCACGACCACCTGTCCAGCGAGAGGCGCAATTCACAATTTGTCTTTGGTGCACTAATCCTGTCAGTAACTGCCGCTTCAAGTCTTATTTTCATCACTGCATTTCTGATGAACCGCACGTTAGCTCTTCGGGATGCTATACTGGGAGAGCAGAAAGCGTTGCTCGCGCAAAAGGATCTCATGATGCGCGAGGTAGACCACCGCGTCCGTAACAGCCTGACGCTGATTTATACTCTCCTGACCTTGCATCGTCGTCAGGCGGCAGACAATGATACTTTGGCAGTGCATCTGGATGACGCCGCTCATCGGGTGCTCACCGTCGCAAAAATTCACGAACGCCTGTACAAGTCTGAAACGCCGGACCGTGTGGAGATCGGCCAATATGTCCGCGAGCTGTGCTGTGAACTGGTAGCATCGCTGGCAAAAGGAGACGCGGCGCTGGTACATGTTGAAGCCACTCCGGTCGCCGTGGCGGGAGAGATTGCGATCTTGCTGGGCCTCATTGTCACGGAACTGGTAACAAACGCGCTCAAGTATGGCGGCGTGAGTACTGCTGCACCAATCGAGGTTTCACTGGAGCGAACCGAAGCGGGGCTCTCCATCATTGTTGCAGATCATGGCCAGGGTTTATCCCCGGATTTTACACCTGAGGCGAGCCAGGGACTCGGCATGCAGGTGGTTCTCATGCTGGTGAGACAGCTCGGCGGCGATTTGAGCGTCGATCGAGCCTGGTCCGGAGCACGGTTTGTCGTGGTGATCCCAATGCCAGGCCTTATCTCTTAAAAAGGCGTTCAGTCAGTCAAATCTCTTGGAGCGTGGGATGCGGCGTCAGGCGCGTCTGCGCCGCAAGGCGGATCGGGGCATTCACCGCGCCGAAGCCGGTGTAGTTGCGCCGTTCCACGATCTCGAAGAAGAAGCCGCCTTCGAGAGTTTTCGTGTACACTTGGTAGTACTCGGTATTTCCCTCGCTGTCATACAGGATGTTCCCGGCCCGCAGGCGCTCGACCTCGTCCGCGGAGAGATCCGCCCTGACTTCGAGATCGTCGTAATAATTTTCCGGAATCGGCAGAAGCTCGATGCCGTTCACCTTCAGGCGTTCGACGGTCGCGAAGATGTCGCCGGTTGCGAGCGCGATGTGCTGGACGCCCGACCCGAAGAGCTCGTTCAGGAACCGCGATGACAACGTCTGGCGGCTCTGGGAGGCGTTCAGCACCAGCCGGAGCGAGCCGTCCCGGGTTTCGACAACCTGGCTTTGAACGACGCCACCCGGGTCGATCACTGTCTGGACGGGTGTCTTCCGCACGTCGAGCAGCGAGGTGTAGAACAGAAGCCAGGTCAGCATCTCCTCGTAGTGCATCGACTGCGAGACATGGTCGATGGTCAGCAGCCCCGCGTCGTTGGCGCCGTCCTCTTCGAAGGACTCGAAATCGACGTCCCAGAGGCGATCCAATCCGGTTTGATGATCGATGAAATAGAGGAGGCTCCCGCCGAGCCCCCGGACCGCCGGGATGGTCATCTCCCCGGGCCCGACCGGCTGCTGGAAGGGTTGGTCCAGAAGCGTGACGGCTCGGTCCGCCGTCCCAGGAGCATCGTCGACGCGGAGCGCCAGGGCGCATACGGAGGTGCCGTGCGTGATATTGAAGGAATGGGCGAATCCCTCCTTCTCCGAATTCAAGACGATGTTGATGTCGCCCTGCCGCCAGCGCGTCACCGCCTTGGAGCGATGCACGCCGGCCTGCCGGAACCCGAGTCCACGCAAGGTCTGCTCGAAGGAAACGGCCCCGCGTTCATCGACCGCGAACTCGACGAACTCGATGCCGGAGCAGGCGGCTTTCGGCGGAAGCTCCGGGTGGCTGGGAAGAGCCTCCCCCGTCCTTCGACGAAGTTCGTCGAGCATGACGATGAGCGAGCGCTGTCCGTCAACGGCGACACTCCGTGCCGAGCCGGCCCGAAAGCGATCGTTGAAGATCTCGAGCGACAACAATCCGTCGAAGGCGGTCGCGTGGAGGGCAAGCATGAAATCGTCGATGGGGAACTCGCCCTGGCCCGGGAAGCAGCGGGAGTGCCGACTCCAGGACAAGTAATCCATGTCGAGCTTCGGCGCATCGGCCATCTGCACGAGGAAGATGCGGTCCGGCGGGATCGAGCGGATCGCCGACAGATCGGTTCCGCGGGCGAGGATGTGAAAGGAATCGAGCACGAGCCCGACGGCCGGGTGGTTCGCCCGGCGCACGACCTCCCATGCATCGCGGTAATCGTGGATGTGCCGCCCCCAGGACAGCGCCTCGAAGGCGACCCGCAGGCCGCGCCTCGCGGCGCGTTCGCCGAGTTCGTGGAAATCGGCCGCGGCTCGCTCGATCCCGCCGAGCGAGTCCGGCGAGACGTTGCTGCACACCATGAGGAGATCGCATCCGAGCTCCCCCATGACGTCGAACTTCCGCTCGGCCCGGGCGAACACTTTCGACCGCTGCAGCTCGGGCATGCCTTCGAAGTCGCGGAAGGGCTGGAAGGTGATCGTCCTGAGCCCGAGATCCTCGATCATCCGCCGCGCATCGGCGGGCGTGCCGTTGAAGGAGAGCAGGTCGTTCTCGAAGAGCTCGATGCCCTTGAACTGCGCATTCGCGATGGCCTCGACCTTCTCCGTGAGAGTGCCGCTCAGGCAAACGGTGGCAATTGCGGTTTGCATGCTCGTCGCTCCGGTTCTCTGCGGTGGTCACGATCCATGATCGATCCTGGCCCGTTCGCGCAGTGAATGCATCTTCTAGCTGATCGTTCCGGTGGCGAGCGCGTGCTCGACACCCCCTGCCACGTGACGGGTCAGCACCTCGCAAGCGCGCGCCGAGTCCCGTTGGATGGCACATTCCAGCAGCGAGGCGTGCTCGCGGGCTGCGATCTCGCCGCGGTAGCTCAACGCGATCATCTGATAGCGGAGATATTTGTCGAAGACCGCGGCATGCGTGTCGATCAGCATCTTCGATCCGCAGGCTGAAATGAGCGCCTGGTGAAACTGCCAGTCGTATTGCTTCCAGGCCTCGGTTCCGCTCCTGTCACCTTGGTCCATGCGCTCCTCCATCCGGGCCAGCCGGTGATGAGCGGCAACGACGCGGCCCTCCCATTCCATGTCGCCGGCCCGGAACGACTGCTCCAGCGCGCGGCATTCGAGCAGTTGCCGGAGCGCTGCGATCTCCCTCAGATTCTCGATTGACACGGGCGTGACCACGAAGCCCTTCTGGCCTTCGGCAATGACGAGCCGCTCGGATTGCAGGCGGTTCAGGATCTCGCGGAGCGTGCTGACGCTGGCTCCGTAATCGGCTTTCAACCGATCGAGCTTCAGCTTCCTGCCGGGCGGAAGACGGCCGAACACGATGTCGGCCCGGATCTTTTGGTAAGCGCTTTCGCCGACCGTCGGAAGCTGCGGGTTTACCGGCACGTCGTTCATCGCAGGGCGCCGCTGTCCAGGGTATGGGCCACGCATCCGTTCACGTGGTGCGTGAGCACCTCGCAGGCTCGGTCGGAATCGCGCGCGAGAGCGCAATCGAGCAGGATCCTGTGCTCCTCGGCGGCAATCTCCCCGCGGAAGACGACCGCCACCATCTGATAGCGCAGATACTGGTCGAAGACTCCACCATAGAGATCGAGAAGGGTCTGCGAGCCGCAGGCCTCGATCAGCGACTGGTGGAATTCGCGGTCATAGCGCTTCCAGAGTTCCGTTCCTTCTCGATCCCCCGCCACCATCCGCCGCTCCATGAAGGCGAGCTTGTGATGCGCGGCGACGACGCGGCTCTCCCATTCCAGGTCGCCGACCGCGAAGGACAAGGAGAGGGCATAGGTCTCCAGGAGCAGCCGCATCGCGGCCACGTCCTGGAAGCCGGCCGGTGAAACCGGAGTCACCTGAAATCCGCGCTGTCCTTCGGCGAGAACGAGACCCTCCGACGAGAGCCGGCTGAGGATCTCCCTCAAGGTGCTGACGCTCGCCCCGTAATCCTTCGCGAGACGATCCAGCCGGAGCTTCGTGCCAGGAGCGAGACGCCCGAAAACGATGTCGCTGCGGATCCGGTCATAGGCCCGATCCGCAATCGATGTTGCGAGCAATTCGATGCTCATACGGCAACCAGCCCGTTCCTGAGCACGGCTCAACCTCCCGAGGCGTCCCACCTCGCGACACCGCGCTGCGCGAGACGGAGATCTGACTAAAACGAAAATATCATAGAATTTCCGAAATGCGTATTGATTTCGCAATCATCGGAGAGGATAGTGCCCGCCAAGACGCAAGCCGATGCGCGGGAATTCGGGAGAGGAACACATGGCACTCAGCATAAACCGTCGTTTTCTGATGTCCGCAGGCGCGGCCCTTCTAGCGTTGGGGGCCGCCGGATCCGCCACTGCGCAAGCGCCGACGAATTTGCGTTTCTCGGCCGTTTTCTCGGAGCAGGATATCCGGGCGGAGATGATGAAGCGCTTCGCCGAAGACATTAAGGCGCAGGGCTTCACGCTGCAGCCCTATCTCGGTGGAACGCTGTTCAAGCAGGGCACCGAGCTCGTGGCCATGCAGCGCGGCAATCTCGAGATGGGCAATATCGCGCCGCAGGACATCTCCAATCAGATTCCGGCCTGGTCCATCGTGACGTCGGCCTATCTGTTTCGCGACGCGGACCATCTCAAGAAAGTCTTCGCGAGCGATGTGGGCCAGCAGCTGAAGAAGATGGCGTCGGATCAGCTCGGGGTCCACATTCTGGGCCCAACCTATTTCGGCGCCAGACAGGTCGGCCTGAAGCCCACGAAGAAGATCAACACGCCTGCCGACATGGCCGGGATCAAGCTGCGCATGCCCGGCGGCGATGCCTGGCAGTTCCTCGGTGAAGCGCTAGGAGCGAATCCGACCCCGATGGCCTATGCCGAGGTCTATACCGGCCTGCAGAGCGGTGCGATCGACGGGCAGGACAATCCGCTTCCGAACGTCCAGAACATGAAGTTCTACGAGGTCAGCTCGCAGATCGTCCTGACCTCGCATCTCGTCGGGTTCGATCTCCTGGCGGTTTCGAACAAGGTCTGGAACGCCATGAGCCCGGAGAAGCAGGCCGCCTTCCAAGCGGCGGCCGACAAGGCCATCGAGTGGAGCACCCAGGAACATCTCAAGAAAGAGGCGGAGCTCGTCGATTTCTTCAAGGCCAAGGGACTCGAGGTCTATACCCCGGACGTGAAGGCCTTCCGCGACTTCGCGCAGAAGAAATACCTCGCATCCGATCTGGCCAAGAACTGGCCGGCCGGCATGCTGGACAAGATCAACGCGATGTAACGCATGACCTATGAAGCCGCCGGGTGTGACTGCCTGGCGGCGTGCCTTCGAACCGCGGCCTGCCACGCAAGGGACCCTTCGTCGTGATCAGGATTTTACGGATCGTCGGGCCCTGGCTCGCCGCACGCGCCGAAAACGTGGCAGCCGCGATGCTCGCCACGATGTTCCTGGCCTTTCTCCTGCAGATTGCTTTCAGGTATCTGCTCGGTCTTCCGATCGGATGGACGCACGAGCTGAGCGCGATCCTGTGGGTCTGGCTCGTGTTGTGGGGCGCTGCGTTCGTCATCTCCGAACGTGAAGAGATCCGGTTCGATATCATCTATGGCGCTGTGGGACCGGGCCCGCGCCGCGTCATGTGCATCATCACGGCCGTTGCGCTCATCGCGCTCTATCTCGTGTCGCTCCCGGCCGTCGTTGACTACGTGACCTTCATGAAGGTGCAGAGCACAGCCTATCTGAAGATCAGGTTTGACCTGCTGTTTTCGATCTACGTCGTTTTCGCGGTCGCTGTCGTCATCCGCTACATCTGGCTCGCGTGGCAGGCTTTGCGCGGCGTCGCGCCGGAAGAGTTCGATCCCACCAAGGCAAGTTCGGGCGTATGAATTTCGCAAGCCCTTTCTCGCTCTCGCTAGTGACGATCACCGCGCTCGCCTTCCTCGGCCTGCCGATCGGCCATTCGATGATCGCGGGCTCGATCCTGTATCTGTTTCTCGCCGGCCAGGACATGGGGATCGCCGCCGAGCAGCTCCTCAACGGAATGTACAGCAACTACGTCATCCTCGCGGTGCCGCTGTTCATCCTCGCCGCCGAGTTCATGAATATCGGCAGCATGACCGATCGGCTCATGGTGTTCTGCAACGCGCTGGTGGGCCGGTTCCGCGGTGGCCTCGCCCAGGTCAATATCCTGCAGAGCATCATCTTCGCGGGCATGTCCGGCTCGGCGATCGCGGATGCCGCCGGGACCGGTCGCATGATGCAGGTCATTATGACTCGTGGCGGTCGCTACACGGCGAGCTATGCGGCAGCCGTGACGGCTGTGTCCTCGGTGATCGGACCCATTATCCCGCCATCGATCCCGATGGTGCTCTATGCGCTCGTCTCCGATGCCTCGATCGGCTTCCTGTTCCTCGGAGGTGTGATTCCGGGTCTGTTGATGGCGCTCAGCCAGATGATCATCGTCGCCATCACGGCGCGCCGCAAGAACTTCCCGGTCGAAGACCCCGTTCCGCTGCGCAAGCTGCCTCGGATCACATGGGAGGCGTTCCCGTCGCTGATGATGCCGGTCGTTCTGCTCGGCGGAATTTACAGCGGCGTGATGACTCCGACGGAGGCCGCGGCCGTCGCAGCCGCCTATGCTCTCCTGATCTCGGCGGGTCTCTACCGGAGCGTGAGCTGGCGCGATTTCTACCGGTCGGTCGCCGTCAGCGCCCGAACGACCGCCTCCATCGGCATGCTGATCGCTGGTTCGCTGGTGTTCAACTACGTCGTCACCATCGAGAACATCCCGGACACCGTGCGAGCGCTCCTCGCGGGATGGGATCTCTCGCCGGTCGGATTCCTGATCCTCGTCAACATCCTGCTGTTGCTGCTGGGCTGCGTGCTCGAAGGAACGGCCATCCTGCTGATTGTTGTCCCGGTCCTCATCCCGACCGCAAAGGCGCTCGGCATCGACCTGGTACATTTCGGGGTCGTCGTCGTCGTCAACATCATGATCGGGCTGATCACGCCACCCTACGGGCTGCTCCTGTTCATCATGGCGAACATCTCCGGAGAGCCACTGCGCAAGATCGTGCGTGACACGCTGCCATTTCTCTTCGCGATGATCATCGCCCTCGCAATTCTCACCTTCGTGCCCGCGACCGTCCTGTGGCTGCCATGGCTCTTCGGCTACCAGGGATGATCGGCCCACCTCCTCGAGAAAACCTGCATGACCAAGCCGATCTACGTCCTCAATGGACCAAACCTGAATCGCCTCGGGACGCGCGAACCGGACGTTTACGGCCGCACTACCTTGGCCGAGGTGGAGGTGATGTGCCGTGAGGCGGCAGCCGGCCACCCGATTGTGTTCCGGCAGTCCAACCGGGAATACGAGCTCATCGAATGGGTGCACGAGGCGATCGACGAGGCCGGCGGGATCATCATCAATCCGGCTGCCTTCACGTTCACCTCCATGGCGCTCATGGATGCCCTGAAGATGTTCCCGGGGCCTCTCGTCGAGCTGCACATCTCGAACATCCACAGGCGCGAGCCGATCTACCACAGGTCCTACATCTCGCCCGTCGCGACGGCGGTCATCGCGGGTCTCGGCGCCAACGGCTATCCGACCGCGGTCCGGGCGATGCGCGAGCTCATCGCGGCAAGGCCCGCCCAATCGGCAGGCGCCTGACTCCGGGATCACGTGAGTGCAATCACCCGAAACCAGTCATCAGGTCAGCGAAGGCTCCGGGTTCTGGGCCTATCCGTCCGTTCTCGTCGGGCTCGTCGGCGCCGGCATTCAGGCCTCGCGTACCCCGCGCCTGCACGAGCGGGAGGGGGCAGCGCAGGGGCTTCGCTACATCTACAAGCTGATCGATCTCGAGGCGCTCGGCATCGATGCGAGCGCCCTGCCGGAGATCCTGACCGCTGCGCAGCTTTTCGGCTTCGCCGGGCTCAACGTCACCCATCCCTGCAAGCAGGCCGTGATCCCGCTCCTCGATGAGCTGTCGCCGGATGCGCGAGCGCTGGGGGCCGTCAATACGGTCGTTCTGAAAGACGGCCTACGCATCGGGCACAACACGGATTGGTGGGGGTTCGCGGAAAGCTTCCGACGCGAGTTGCCGGATGTTCGCAAGGATCGCGTCGTTCAGTTCGGCGCCGGCGGCGCCGGAGCCGCGGTCGCCCACGCTCTTCTGACCCTCGGGGCAGGGGAGGTGATCGTCGTCGATATCGACGAGGTGCGGGCCCGCAACCTGGTGGCCGCTCTTTGCGAGCGGTTCGGTCCTGGCCGTGCTTCCGCGAGCTCGGCTCCCGCCGAAGCGATGGTCCTGGCCGACGGGATGGTGAACACGACGCCGCTCGGCATGGCGAAGTATCCCGGCATGGCGGTTTCCGCCGAGCTGCTGCGGCTCGATCTGTGGGTGGCCGATATCGTGTATTTCCCGCTCGAGACGGAGCTGCTGCGCGAGGCCCGGGCGCGTGGCTGCCGCACGATGTCAGGCGGCGGCATGGCCGTTTTCCAGGCCGTCGGCGCATTCCGCCTCTTCACCGGGCGCGAGCCGGATACTGGACGGATGCTGCGTCACTTCGCGGAGATGTGATTCCGCGGGCTACAGCCCTTTGTTTCGTCAGCGCGTCAGCACGCTCACCGCGAACGGCACCAGGATGGCCGTGAGGAGAGCGTTCAAGCCCATTGCGATTCCCGCAAATGTTCCTGCGATCGGATTCACCTGGAACGCTCGCGCAGTTCCAATACCGTGAGAAGCAAGTCCAACCGCGAAGCCCCGAGCTCGCCAATCGGTGATCTTCAACGCGTCCATCAGGGGCGTCACGATGACTGCTCCCAGAATGCCGGTGAGGATGACCAGCACGGCTGTCAGCGAGGGGTCGCCCCCAAGGCCTTCCGCGATCCCCATGGCCACTCCCGCGGTGACGGATTTCGGGGCCAGCGATGCAAGGATGGAAGTCGGCATTCCAAAGGCACGTGCGATCGCGAGAGCCGAGACAAGGGCGGTCACCGAACCGGCGAGGAGAGCAAGAGCCATGGGAGCCAGGGCACGCAGCACGATGCGGCGGTTTTCATAGAGCGGGATTGCAAGGGCCACGGTCGCGGGCCCCAGAGCGAAATGCACGAACTGTGCGCCGTCGAAGTAGGTGCGATAGGATGTGCCGCTGAGCACCAGGACACCCGCGATGATCCAGATCGAATGAAGCACGGGGTTGGCCAGCGGATGTCGATTGGTTGCCGCGGAGACCCTGTCGACAATCACGTAGACCAGGAGGGTCACGGTCAGCCAGAGCAGTGGCGTGCGGGAGAGATAGACCCAGAGCGCGAATGTCGATCCCATCACGCGTCTTCCTGCTCGTCTCCACGACCGAGCCGTCGCGATGCCGCACCGAACACCGAAACCGTCACGAGCAGGGTCAGGAACGTCGAAGCGATCAGCGCAATCGCGAGACCCAGGCCATGCTGGGCGACCACGTCGAGGCGCTCCACCACGCCAACCCCGGCCGGAACGAACAGGAGTGAGAGATGAGCTAGAAGCCCATGACCTGTTCTTTCCATCGTTCCGTCCCGAAGTTCCACGGGAGCGAGATCCATCCGTCGATCTCGCAACACGAGGATCATCAGGAGAATGGCCATTCCGATAACGGGTCCCGGAACAGGCCACCCGGTTCCGCGGGCCACGACCTCGCCGATGAGTTGGCACAGGAGGATAAGCGTCAGGCTGAGGATCACGGGCGGCTCACCGGGCTGCCGCGGAATCGCGACCGAAAGGCCGGACCGGAATGAGAGGGAATAGAGTGGGCTCGCTTGCTGAAACGCATAGACGGTGCATCCCGTAGCGGACGGACGACTTCCTGTTCTCCGGGAATGTCAGTTTGCTGAACAGAGTTCCAGTTGGGCGAACTTCACCAGCCTTCTCCCGGCAAAGGGGCTGGGGTGCTCGTGTTCGGTGGTGACTGAGAAATGCCGTCTGCCAAGGCCCGAAGTCGTGGGGCAGCATGCGCCAGCCCACGCCGGCATGGGCCATAGTGGGCGCCCTTCCAGCGAGCACTCATCCTTGCCTATTGCCTTCTCCTGACCTGGTTCTTGCCGTTGAAAGGTTGGTGTTTCCATCTGAATGTCGGTCTGTGAAATCTGACAGGGCCCTCGAGTCACCCGTTGGGGTTAAGCTCCCCACGTGAGGCCGGATCATGAGGCGACGGCCCGCGCGGAGCGGACCATGCGACCTTCGCGTTCTTTCCTGTCGTTGCGCAGCTCTCTGCCGGCCAAACTTGCCTTGGTGGCGGCCCTGTTCGTGCTCGCCGTCATTGCGCTGCGGAGCCTGACCCTGGATCGCCTTGCGCATATCGATGCGGTCTCAGGGGAAGTTCGTAACCGCTGGCTTGACTCGGTCCAAATCCTTGGGAGCTTGAGCCATCACGTTGCGGTAAGCCGGATCCAAGAGGCCGAGATCCTGTTCAACCGGGATCGGTCAGGAAGCTGGTCCCGCTCGGACGACCTCCAGCAATCTCTCGATGAGGCCGAGCAGGACATTGAGCGCTATCGCTCGGTCCTGCATGACAGTGACGAAGCAAAGGCTTTTGACGACTTTTCGAAAGATTGGACCGAATACAACAAGCAGGCGCAGGCACTCATGTCCCTGGCGCAAGGGGAGCGGTGGGACGAGGCGATGGCGCAGTTCAAAGGACCTGCACGCTCCAGCTTCCTGCAAGCCCGTGCCGCTCTTCGCCGCCTGACCGATCTCACGGAAAGTAAAGCGGACGCAGCCCGCCAGACCGCCGCCGACGCCATTGTGCGGGCGCAGCGCTTCGTGTCCGATTTGACCTTTTCCGTTCTCTTCCTTTTCACGGCCCTGATTCTCTACGTGTGGGGCTCCTTTTCGCGACCGCTCCTTGCCCTTGCCGGTCGCATGCAGCGTCTTGCCGCGCACGACGCGGATTTCTCGGTTCCCTTCACCGGCCGGCGAGACGAGATCGGAGACGTGGCGCGCGCGCTCGTCGTCTTCCGCCGCCATACGGTCGAACTTCTAGAGTCGCGCAAGAGTCTTGCGACGCAAGCCGAGATGCTGGCGGGCTCCCTCGATAAGGAGCGGGCGCTTGCGGCCGAGCAGCGGAACTTCATCAGAACAATGTCGCACGAACTCCGCACGCCTTTGACGAGCATTGATGGCCAAGCACAGCGCTTGATTGCTACCAAGGACCGAGCGTCCCCTGACCAGATCGCCAATCGCGCGCACAAGATCAGAGCAGCGGTGTTCCGGCTCACCAGTCTCGTGGTAAGCTTGACCGGTGCAATCGAGATGGCACACGAGTCCATCGAGCCTCGGAGGCGCCGCTTCGACCTTGCCCGGATGCTGCATGATCTCCGGCACTATTACTCCGAGATTGGCATGGGTGACACGCTCGAGGAAAAGATCGGGGACCTTCCCGAAGAGATCACCGGCGACCCGATGCTACTCTACTATGCCTTCAGCAACCTGGTCTCGAATGCCTTCAAATATTCGCCGGACGACGGTACAGTCACGCTGACGGCCAGAGCCGAGGATGACTTTGTCGAGGTCGTGGTCGAGGATCGTGGCGTGGGTATACCGGCGGGCGAGATCGATCGGGTCCTGGAGCGTTTTTATCGCGGCAGCAATGTCGGCTCGATTCCTGGAACGGGGGTCGGGCTCCATCTGGTCGACCAGATTGTTCGCCGACATGGCGGCAGCCTCCGGATCGACAGCGAGGTGGGCCGGGGCACCAGGATAACGGTGTCCTTGCCCATCGTGAGTGCAGACGGAGTATCGTCGGAGGATGCGCTTGAGCAGGATCCTGTGTGTCGAGGACGACGAGGAGACAGCGAGCCTTCTGATGGAGGCTCTGAGCGAATTCGGCTACACGGTTGAGCATGCGTCCAACGGCGAACTAGGCTTGGCCGCAATCCTGTCGGAACGGCCCGATTTGGTGATCTGCGATGTGCGCATGCCGCGTATGGGTGGCTTCGAACTCCTGGAGAAGGTGGCGGCAGCCGGCCCTGCCTTTGCCGAGATTCCATTCGTGTTTCTCACCGCGTATGGCGACCGGGACAGCGAACTCACGGGGCGGCGGCTCGGCGCGGATGACTACCTGACCAAGCCCATCGATTTCGAGATGCTCGGCGCGGTCATCGAGAATCGGCTCCGGCGCCGGCTCGAGCGCTTTGGGCCGACAGAGATCCATCTGACCGAGCGCGAGAGGGAGGTGCTGACTTGGGTCGGACGTGGCAAGACTTCGGCCGAGATCGCGATCATCCTGGGAATCCGCGAACGCACGGTCAACTTCCATTGCGATCAGGCCATGAAGCGGCTTGACGTCATCAACCGCATCCAGGCCGTCGCAAAGGCGATGGCATGCGGCCTGATCACGGCGTAGCCTGGAACTTGTGCCGCTGGCATAGTCGCATCCTCGAGCTCCCGCCAAAAGGTGGCGGGAGCTGCCCCTATCATTTCCAGCTCATTGTCTGCCAATCTCAGGATCGTGAGCAGGTCGCCAGTACGATCGTTCGCTTTGATCAGTACTGGAGCTTATCGAATGTTTCCCATCTCCTGCTGATAGTGGAGATTGGGATAGCCAGCAGCTGTACATCCGGGCGAGCCCTGCAGGCAAGGCGGCCACAGTTCGGAAGGTGCATAGCCTGCAGTACGAGGTGGGATCTCTGTACCCAGCCGCTGGACACCGGTTTGGTACGCCAATACATGGTGATGATAGACTCTGGGAGCGGCCTGCGCCATGGAGGATGCCGCGAGAAACGTGGCAGCCGTAAGAGAGGCGAATCGCAACGAGAGCATGGAAACCTCCTCATATGAGTGTTGCGTCGAACGGCTCGAGCAACAGCACTCGCGCCGTTGCCGACAAAGATTATTCCTGCACCGTCGCTCGTCAGCCTGCTAAATCTCACAGTCATTCTGCCAGCAGGGTGGCTGATGCCGAATGTTCCTTGAGGGTGAGCGCTCTTTTGGGTAGGAGAACATCCCTCTGTCAGATCTCACAGGTTGCTGCCGGATTGTTGCGGCCGCATTTCCCTCTGGGCGAGCGGCTGATCCTTCGATGCTTACTTTTCAGGGAAGAATGCAGTGCAACGCACTCCGATCATGGAATACCAATCATGGAATACCAAAGTCACAGCAGGTAAAAGATGGGTGATTGGAAGGTCTGAGCGACTGGGCACATAACGATACTCCTTTTCGTGCTGGTTCTTGCGCTCGATATTGGTGGCGCGGGAGCCATCCTCGCCATCGGAATGGCTGAGGCGCATGGTCAGCACAGCAATATTCTTGCCGGACCGTAGAAGGATGGGTCGTGAGGAAGGCAAGAGGCGGCGCCATCATACGCACCGGCTTCAGCACGAGAGTATCAATGGGCATTCATCAATATTGACTGCCTGGGTCGACAGCCATATCGCTCATGCAGAGAAGAATACTGGCTCTTCCAATTACAGTAAAATCTATTGCGATGCCTTACACTTCGACGATCGGTAAGGAGAGGGACGGTGTCTGGCACAAAGCGGTAATACGCTGAAGATCTGCGGCCGGCTCGAAAGCAGACGGTCTCCGATAATTTCAATCGACAGAAACGTCAATTTGCCAGACCAACTGCATCTGAACGAGAAAAGGCGCGTCAATGCGGTTGTAAAAGGGATCTTTACGTGGCGAAGAGCAGAAACGGCGCCTTCGCCGAGGTTTTCCTGCGGAATCCGGGCCACACGATCATTCCGCCCGACCTTTGGCCCGAAAAGCCTATGTGCAGTTGCGCACCGTGAAGCCGCTCCGACTGATCAAGCTCCATTGGCCGGGCCTTGCTCGCGTGGAGGGCGACAGCGGAGGTCGTGCATGGCGGGTTGCCCTATGACGTGCCCCAAGCCTGCAAGCCTGGTCCAAAGCCCTTCGGGCCCGTCCCTCGAAACCGGATCGAATCGCATGCGACGCGCGGCACGACGATGAGGAGTTGTGCTTCGCGCTTTTTGATCATGCACAGGTCGCCGAGGTGAGTCGCGAAATTGATCTCGACCGGGATTGGTTCTGGAAGATCGCAGACCGATACCATGTCGGCGCGCCCCCGCCCTGACGCACGCTATCCCGCGTCCGAGTCAAACGACGTTTCTTTGAGCAGGAGACCGGGGATTTCGTTGTCGCGGAAACGGAGCCCGCACGGTAGATGCACCGGCCCGAAGGCTCATCCGCTTCGAACGCGCACGAGCCTTCGGCCGTCAGTTCCGGCCGGAGCGCCAGATCGACAGGATGATCCAGAGGCTGTTCACGAAGGCGACTACGTAGCCGGCCAGGCCGAACATGGAGAGCAGCGACACGCCGAACAGGGTCGGCCCGCCCGGAACGGTCATCACGATGGAGGAGCCGATCACCAAAGAGGCCGTCATCACGCCGATGGTCCCGCGATCGATGGCGCTGTCGAGCCGGGCGCCGAAGCTGTCGAGCCGCTTCAGATCGAGCTCGACCCGCATGCGGCCCTGTCGCAGGTCCTTGATCAGTCGCGCGAGATCGCGCGGCATCGACGTCACGAGGCCGAGGACGTCGCTGAACGTCGACTGGCCGCGCCGTATCGCCTCCACGGGCTGGTAACGCTCGCTCATGGCGCGGTCGAGGAACGGCTTGACGCGCGCGATCAGGCGGAACTCCGGATCGTACTGGCGGCCGAGCCCTTCGAGGCTGATCAGCGCCTTGAAGAGCAGCGTGAGATCGGCCGGCAGCACAATCGCGTGATCGCGCAGGATCGCCGAGACTCTGTGCAGCAGCACCCCGACCCGCAGGTCCTTCAACGGCACGTCGGCGAAATCGAAGGCCAGCTCGCCGAGATCGGCGGCGAGGCGGCTCTCGTCGACCGCGTCGCTGCCGCGCCAGTCGAGAAACACGTCGAGCATGGCCTGCTCGTCGTGTCGCGCGAGCCCCGTCAGGAGATCGATGATCTGGCTTCTGCGCCCCGGCGACAGCCGCCCGACCATGCCGAAATCGATCAGCGCGATGCGGTTGCCGGGCAGATACATCACATTGCCGGGGTGCGGATCGGCGTGGAAGAAGCCGTCCACGAGGATCATCTTGAGCACGGCATCCGCGCCCCGCGCGGCGAGCTCCGCGCGGTCGAGGCCGGCCGCATCGATCGCCGCCAGATCGTTGCCGCGAATGCCCGTGATTTCCTCCTGGACGTTCATCACGGTGCTCGTCCAGGCCCAATAGACGTGCGGGACGAGGATGTCGGGATCGTCGGCGAAATTGCGCGCGAAGCGTTCCATGTTGCGAGCCTCGACAGCAAGATCGAGCTCGCGCGCGAGCGAGCGGCGCAGCTGGTCCACCACCTGGACGGGCTGGTAGAGCCGGGCCTCCACGATCTCGCGCTCGACCAGGCGCGCGAGATAGGCGAGGATCCTGAGATCGGCGTCGATCTTCGCCTCGATGCCGGGGCGGCGGATCTTCAGGATGACCGGCGTGCCGTTCGTGAGCTTGGCCCGGTGCACCTGCGCGATCGAGGCCGCGGCATAGGGTTCGCGCTCGAGATCGACGAACACCTCGAACGGAGAGCGGCCGAGCGCCTCCTCGAGCTGCGGCAGGAGCTCGTCGAACGGGACCGGCGGCACATCGCTGTGCAGCCGGGCGAGTTCCGTGGTCCAGGCCGGTGGCAGGAGGTCTTCTCTGGTCGAGAGCATCTGGCCGAGCTTGACGAAGGTCGGCCCGAGCGCCTCGAAGGCGAGCCTCACGCGCTGCGGCGGTTCGAGATGCGCGACATCCTTGGCTTCGCCCCATTGCAGGATCTGTCCGGCGCGCTCGAGCAGCGTCGCGATGCCGGTGCCGCGCACGAGATCGCCGAGCCCATACCGGATGAGAACCGAGCTGATCTCGCGCAGGCGCGGCAGGTCGCGGACGGCGTTGAACACCGGCTGGCCTATTTTGCCTTCCTCGTTTCGGACAGATCTCGCAGCGCATCTGCCACGCCGGCCAGAACGCCGCTGGCGAGCAGCGCCATGCGGATGCTTGTTCCGCGCATGGTCGCGAGCCCGGACGTCGCGCCTTCGCCCATCCGGGTGGCGAATTCCCCCATGATGCCAGCGACCCGGGCGCTCGCCTCCGCGCCGACCGCTTGGACGTGGCTGGCAAGCTCCGTCATCTCGCGACGCAGGTTTCCGCTCATCGCTTCGGCGATGCGGTTGGCCGTTGCGACGTAGTCCTCTTCCAGCTTCCGCAGGCTGACCAGGGCATCCTTCAGGTCATTGTCGGTGAAATCCTTCCCGCGCGACGAGAGCTGCTGGAGGGCATTGTGCGCGGCATGCGCCGATTTCAGGAGCGCCTCGTCGAGTTCGCGCACCGAATCGGCGAACACTTCCCGGGCCTTCTCGCCGCTGGCCGCCGTCTGCTCGGTCCGCTGGCCGGTCACGGTGCGAACGATGTCCGCGACGGCCTCGGTATTGACCCGGCCCTGCTGCAGAACCTGACTGGTCAGTTCCCTGACCCGCTGCCTGATGACTCCGTCTTCGTCCGGCGAAGGAGGCGTCGCCTGCCCCGAGGACTCGCTTGGCTCCGGCATAGGCTGCTCCATGGGTTGTTTCCGCCGGGCAGCTTAGCGCGATTTGTGGCCGTCTTACAGGAAGGACGGCGGAACGGCGGAGCGCCTCGCCTGGAATTGTACAATGACGGACGAGCAGCGGCCCTGGGCAGCGGGTCCGATCCGTCGCGTCATTTCCAGCTCTCGACGCGCCGGAAGAACATCTGGCCGAGCAACAACCGCGGAACCAATGCAGGAGAGGAACGGTTCTGCAACGTACAAACCCTCGGTGCCGCGGCGGTTTGGTTTCCTCCGGCGGACGAGCGCCAAGAAGATGTGAGGCACGTCATGATGATCAGATGGATTGTGAGCGCAATCGCTCTATGGATGGCAAGCTCAGCCGCGTTTGCGCAGACCATCGACGTCAGGGTCGGGAATCGTGTGGTGCACGCAACCGCGCGGCTCGCCTCACAGGGGCTCGGCTATTCGGTCCTGCAAGACAGAGGGCCTCAGGAATACCACCCTGTCCAGGTCACGTGCATCAATGGAGCCTTTTCCAGAGTCCTCTGTCCGACCCCACGGTATGACGCCTTCTGTCCGGATGGAAGGATCGTTTGTCACTGACCGGCGATAGACGACGACTGCAGCGCATCCTTCGCTCTTCAGCTGTTGGCGCTGCGGACCGGAGCCCTTAGGCGGAAGAACTTCGAACGGGTGATGGTCGACACCATCGAGGGCCATCGCCCGTCCGACCGAATCTAGTGCGCGAGAGGCTCTCGCTACGCCTCTGCCCCCGTGAACAGGCTCTTCTTGATGACGGCGTGGACTCCCCAGTTGCCGTCGACGACCTGAGTGACGCCGAAATCGACTCCGACCGACATCAGGGTGATCGCCTCGTCCTCGGTCAGTCCTTTCGTGGTCATCAGGAAGGTTCGCATCTTCCGGAAGGCGTCCCTCAGGGCAAGATCGACAGAGGACTTTTCATAGATCGCCTGCTGTGCCGTCGGGCCGAGATCCTGGAGGTAGTTGGCGAAGCTGAATCCGTGCAGCACCCATTCATCCTGCGTCTCCAGCAGCGGGTAATTGAGCTCCGCGAGGGACGTTCCCTCAAGTGTCTCCTTCTTGTGCACGATGATCTGGAAGGTCCCCGTGAGGGAGCATTCGATCGCTGTTCCGCACAACTCGGAATCGCCCTGCGACGCGTGGGGATCGCCGACGGACAGCAGCGCGCCCTGAACGGCGACCGGGTAATACATGGTTGCGCCCTTACCGACGCGCCAGTTGTCGATATTGCCTCCGAAATAGCCCGGCGGAATGGAATCGACGTAATCCGCCTCCTTGGGAGCGACACCGATGACTCCGAAGTGTGGTCGGATCGGGATGCGCACGTTCTTCAGGATGCCATGGTTTTCTTTGACGGTGCTGTGGTCCACTGGAACGCCCGGGTAATCGATGATCTTGTGAACGACCCCGAATGGATCGGTCTGCGGCGTCCACTGGAAATTATAGACGGCCTTGGCCCAGTTCCGCTGCCCGGTGGCATCGATCTCGAAGATCGTAACGACTTCGCGGGGCTTCGGCTCGGTGATCAGGTCCTTGTAGTGAAAGCCCCACCAGGCTGCGGCGGTGCTGCCGAACGCCTTGCCGGCATGCGCGGGATTCGCGCAGGGGCGCGGCTTGACGTCCATGATGCGCACTTCGAGGATATCGCCGGGTTCGGCATTCCGCACATAGACCGGGCCGGTGCAGATGTGGACGCCGAAGCCTTCTCCCGCGCCGCGCCCCATGAGCTTGCCGTCGAGCGGACCCGCGCCCCGTCTGTTCACGGCCTTCTGGTCCTTGGTCCAGAGATAGACGCTCTCGGCGCCGGGATCCCCTTTGATCATGCGCTCGGCGTCGTCATTGGCATGATGGGTCAGGGCTTCGATGGTGACGTAATCCCCGGAATCGATTTCGACCGCTGGCTTCAGCAATTTGCTGAAATAGCCCCAGTGGACTGTGTCCGCGGTCGCGGGAAGATAATGGTGGTTCGGCCGTCCCTGCCGTGCAGCGGCGGTCTGAGCCTTCGCCGGTGAAACGAGCGATGCGCCGGCGCTGCCCAGGGCCGTGGCGCCGGCGGCGCTTACGAAAGCTCCTTTTAGAAATCCGCGCCGTTCGGCATCGAGCTCGTCGAGAAGCTTCCGGCGATGGAGCTCGAATTGCGGGCAGTTGTGATCATCCCCTGCGCACATGAGAATTCTCCCCTGCAGCCGGCAACCGCCGGCAGGTTCAACTCTGCTCCTGAGCAAATCCCTTGCCAACCCTGCTTGTGATTGCCGCCCGCTGACGCGTTCGAGCGAACCGACCCGTTGCGGCTGCAGTCCAGCCGTCACATCACACTTGCCCTGCGCACGGTCCGGCGTGTGCGGGCGATGGCCAGGATACGATCGAGGTCGAGATGCCGTTCGAGATGATCGGCCAGTCCATCCAGCGCACGCTCGACCTGGTTCTCGTAAGCAAGCGTCGAGGCAACACCGAAGCCGGCGAGAAACGCGCGGCGGAAGCTGTCCGCCGCAAACAGGCCATGCACGTAGGTGCCCGCAACGCGCCCATCCGGAGACGAGGCGCCGTCGGGCCGCCCATCGATGTCCAGCATCGGCCTCGCGCAGTCTGGTCCCGAGGTTCGGCCCAGGTGGATCTCGTAGCCGGTGGCCAGGGTGCCCGTCCCACAGTGCGTTCCGTTCACGGGGCGAAGAACTTTGTCTCCGGTCAGCACCGTCTCGATGTCGAGGAGGCCGAGACCCGCCACCGTGGCGGAGATGCCCTCGACGCCCTCGGGATCCGAGATCGTCCGGCCGAGCATCTGATAGCCACCGCACAGGCCGAGCACCCGGCCGCCGCGACGCATATGAGCGGCGAGGTCGATGTCCCAGCCCTGTGCGCGCAGGAACCGGAGATCGCTGATCGTGGCCTTCGAGCCGGGAAGCACGATGAGGTCGGCATCGCCCGGCAAGGCCTCGCCCGGCCGCACGAAGAGCAGCCGGACATTCGGCTCCTGGGCCAGCGGATCAAGGTCATCGAAATTGGCGATGCGCGCCATCACCGGCACGGCGATCGTGAGGGCGCAGCCCGTGACGTCGCGCCCGCGCTCGAGATCGAGCGCGTCCTCGGCCGGCAGGTGTGCGGCCTGCGGCAGCCAGGGCACGACACCGAGGCAGGGCCAGTCCGTCAGCCGCTCGATCGCCGTTACCCCATCGTCGAACAGGCGCGCGTCGCCGCGGAACTTGTTGATCGCGAAGGCCCGGATGCGTGCCCGGTCACCGGGATCCAATACGGCGTGCGTGCCGGCGAGGCTCGCGATGACGCCACCGCGATCGATGTCGCCGACCAGGACCACGGGCACGTCTGCGGCCGCGGCGAACCCCATATTGGCGATGTCGCCTGCCCGCAGGTTGATCTCGGCCGGGCTGCCCGCACCCTCGACCAGAATGAGGGCGGCTTCCCGTTCGAGCCTCTCGAAACTGTCGAGCACGGCCGGCAGAAGGCTCGACCTGCGGGTGCCGAAGTCGCGCGCGAAAAGCGTTCCGGTGCGACGCCCCCGCACGATGATCTGGGCGCCCGTATCCGTCTCGGGCTTCAGGAGCACCGGGTTCATGTGGACGCTCGGGCTCACGCGCGCCGCCCGCGCCTGCACGGCCTGTGCCCGGCCGATCTCGCCTCCATCCGCCGTCACGGCGGCATTGTTCGACATGTTCTGCGGCTTGAATGGTCGCACGCTCAGGCCCTGGCGAACGAAGGCGCGGGCGAGCCCGGCGACCAGGGTCGATTTGCCGACATGCGAGCCGGTACCCTGGATCATCACGGCCGGTGTCCGGACGTCCCTCATGAGATTGTCCCTCGTGTGTGCTCCGCGAACGCCGAACTGCCATGCGGCGTGAGATTCCACACAGGCCAATCTCGCGATCGCGGGAATGATACGACGCTGGTCCCAGTGTGGCATGAAGGCCGATGGAACGGTGAACCGGGATGCCTGTGAAAAAGCAGTACACGGCCGCTGAAGTCCAGGCCGCGATGGACCGGGCCGACTATCAATACTACCGCAAGCTCGTTCGTGTGCGGAACGACGTTTCGGTGGTGGACTGGGCGAGAGCCAGCATCAAGGTTGCCCGCGATGCGAGCGGGCATCAGCTCGATCCCTATCAATGGTCCGGGCGGGGAGGCGATATCGGACACACGTTCCGCCATGTCGATGCGACCGCGGATCCCGGCAAGAGCATCTACCAGGACAGGCAAACCGCCATCCTGGTCACGATGGAACTGCTGAATTCGGCAAAGGGTCAGGATGCCCTGGAGGCGCTCGACACCTTGACCCCGCACGGCGACGAGCGGGATATGACCGCCGGCCCCGTGAACCGGAAGATCGTCAGCACCGTCACAGGAGATTATTACGGGGCCGGCGGCAAGGGGCAGCCCCTTCAAAAGATCAAGACGGCCGTCTGCGAAATCATGAAGCTCGGAGCGGACACGTTATGGATCCACTCGAGCTACCCGAAGCATTTCGTCTAGCGATGATCGTCGACCGGCGTGTCAGGTAAAGTCATCCAGCCGGCTATGGGCAAACTTTGTTATTGCGAGCCGGAGGCGGCGCGCACAGCCCCTTCCATTGCACTGCCGTCATTGCGAGCCGGAGGCGAAGCAATCTACCCATTGACGGAAATGCTCCTGGACTGCCTCTCCCCCTCGCAATGACGAGAAGCCCACTTCGGAACTCAGTACGGATATCCGTTGCAGACCTTCACGAACCCCCCTGGGGCTCTCACCCAATGGCAGCTCGGAAAGCCCGCATACCCGAAGACGACCGGCCCCCAAGGACGGTAGCGGTAAGCGAAATGGGGATGATAGCGGTGATAATGCCATCCTGGGCCGCCGTAACCACGCGGAGCCGCTTCTGCGGGAGCGGCCAGAGCGCCGCCAATAGTCAACGCGCCAGCCACGGCAAGTAAGATTGCACGTGCTTTCATGATCGTTTCCTCGCAGTGATAAGGAAGCCTAGTGCTTCGTCGTTCCTTTATCCTGGAATGTGTCGTCGTCTTCCGTGATCAAGCGCACATGTGCAGAGGCAATGCTTTCCGATACATCGATGAATCTTTGGAGATGTCGATCGGAGCGGCGTTGCGGCCTGTAAATGGGAAACGAGGATCCGGTGCGATTCTGCTTCCGGAAGCGCTGAAAGAGTCACTGGCGAACTTCCAGCGCGCCGGCAGGCCATCGAGCCCCCGGGCGCGTTCATGCTGTGCCAGTTCAATGAGCGGCTGGGGCCGCCGCAGATCCCGCGCTCCCCGTGTCAATCCCAAATCGGCAACGCACCCCTGCAAGGTGATTCCGAGCACATTGCCCGGCGATCCAGGTTGCTATCGTGCCGGCCTGGAGGTTTATGTTAACCATGTCCGTCGCAAGCCAGTTGGGTTTGACAGGAGACCGCGTCGTCTCGCCCGCCCGGCAGTTCCGGCAAGGAGGGGTCGGCCGCGAGATGACCGAGCAAGGCATCGGCATTCTGTTCAGCGACGTTGCCGGAAGCACCCATTTGTACGAGGTGCTGGGCGACCGCGCGGCCCTGGACGCGGTGGAGCGGTGCCTGGACCTCGCATCGCGGACGGCGGCCGCCTGCGGTGGAACCGTCATCCGGACGATTGGCGACGAGCTGATGATCAGGTTTGCCGAGGCCGGGGCGATGTGCGAGGCCGCCGTTGCGATGCAGCGCAGCATGGCAGCGTGGCCGCCCCTAAGCACGCCGCAGGGCGAACTCAAGCTGCGTCTTCGGATCGGGTTCGAGTTCGGCCCGGTGCTCGTCACCTCCGCCGACGTCTTCGGGACCACTGTGAACATGGCGGCGCGCATGGTCGGCTTCGCGCGCGCCGGCCAGATCATCACGACCGGGGCCTGCGCCGCACGTCTCTCGCCGGTGCATGGCGCGTGCACGCGCTCCCTGGACCGCTTCCCGGTCAAAGGCTTGTCCGAGGAAGTCCAAATCGTCGAGGTGCTCTGGCAGCAGACGCAGGATACGACCATCATCCCCGGCTTGGATCATCGCGTCGCGTGGCTCGGCCGATCCGGTCGATTGCGGCTCTGTCATCATGGCCGCGAATGGCAGTTCTCAGGCGACGGCGAGACCATCGCGCTCGGGCGCGAGGCGAGCAATCATGTCGTGGTCGAGGATCGCTGCGCGTCTCGCAAGCATGCCTCCATCGAGCGCCGTCGCGACAAATGGGTGCTAGTCGATCACAGCACCAATGGCACCTTCGTGACCTTCGACGGCGAGCCGGAGTTGAGCATCCATCACGAAGAGCTGCTCCTGCGCGGCGCCGGCATGATCAGCCTCGGCAAGAGCACCGATGACCCGGCCGCGTCCGTCTGGTTCGATCTCGTGGGCGCTGCGTGAGGCAAGCGCCGGCTGCGCATGGACCGGCGCCGACAGGGGGTGACAAAGCCGCCAAAGGCTGATCGGATGCAACCGTTCCAGGCGCAGTCCGGGCCGGGTGGAATCTGCAAGGGCATCATCATTGCGCCGACGGCAGAACTCGGGGGGATCACGATGCGTCCGGGTCTGAGA
>NZ_LN811353.1:711035-717371 GCF_001006805.1 Microvirga massiliensis
GAGGATGCTCGGTGTTTTGGGCATTGCCGCATGCGTCGGGTCATCTGCCAGCGCAGACCCGTCGCTGCCGCCGAAGGTGGCGGTCCTGCCGATCAAGTTGCTCGACACGTCGGCCGAACCGCTGGACCAGAGCGCCGATCATGACCGGCGGCTCGCCGCGCTGGCTTCCGATCTCACAGTCGACCTAGGCAAGACGGGTCTCTTCCGAACGGTGGAGGTCGAGCCGGAGGTTTTGCGCCAGCGCTGTCCGGACGAAGCTGCGGAGTGCCTCCTGGAGGTGGCTCGTGACGAGGGCGCGCGCCTCATGTTTCTCGGCGTCGTGCACAAAAGCAGCACGCTGATCCTTCAAATGTGGGCGCGCTTCGTCGATGCGGAGACCCGGTCGGTGGTGTTCTCGCGAGAGTTGAGCTTCCGCGGCGACACGGACGAAGCATGGCGCCGGGCCGAAGCGTTTCTCGTCGAGCAGATCCGATCGACGCCGCCGCGTTAGGCCCGCCTGCCGAACGCCGAGCGCCGCGAACTCTCTCGGAATGGCTTCGAGGTTGCAGGATGTGGACCCGTGGAGGCCGGCTCGATCCCGCCCACGAGCCATCATGGGGGTTGTGCGGCCTAGCTTGGGCTGAGAAGCTGTGCTCCGAAGCCAGCCCGGAGCCGAAGCGACCATGAACGATCGCGCAATTTCAATACCCTCCACGGACACAGAACTCTTCCCGTGGGTGCAGGCGAACCTGTTTGTCGCCCTCCTGTCGGATACTCTCGATGCCATGGGGTATCGAGATCAGGCACTCCCGGCGCGCATTCGCCCGCTCGACGACGCTTTGGTCATGGTCGGGCGAGCCAGGACGGGGCTCTACCGTGACGTCTACGAGGTGCCCAAGGACCGGAATCCCTACGAACTCGAAATCCGGCTGATCGACGATCTGAAGCCCGGCGAGATTCCCGTTCTGGCCTGTGGTCACTCCGGCCGGATCGCCCCTTGGGGAGGATTGCTGACGACCGCCTCCCTGGCGCGCGGTGCGGCAGGCTGCCTGACGGATGGCTATATCCGCGACGTGCGCACGATCCGCCGACTGGGATTTCCCGTGTTTCATGGCGGTATCGCGCCGCTCGACTCGAAGGGACGAGGCGAGGTGGTCGAGATCGATTGTCCGGTCTCATGTGGCGGAGCCATGGTCCATTCCGGAGATCTCGTGGTCGGGGATGCAGACGGCGTGATCGTCGTGCCGCGGCATGCGGAGCGCGAGGCCCTCGGCCGGGCCTTCGAGAAGCTGGCCGGGGAGCACGACACCGAGGCCGCGCTTCAAAACGGCGAGACGCTCGCCTCGGTCTTCGCACGGCTCGGCGTGCTGTGATTCAGCACGAGAATGCCTGCGGGAGGGAGGACGGCCGGTTCCGCAGGTAACCGACCTGCTGCAGTGGAGAATGACGGCACGCGCCTGCATGCCGTCATCGTTCGGCCACGCAGCGGCCGAGCGGTTGCTGTCCGACGTCGCCATCCGTGAAGCGACACGTACCGCTCCTGAGACCGGTGCCGAAGCAGGAAAGGCCTACTCTCGCACCCCTGCTGTCGGTGCGATCTGCCTCAGGCGAAGCAGTCTAGTCCGCGATTGTATCACACCCGTCACTGCGAGCCGGAGGCGAGGCGAACCATCCGTCGACGGGTAGATTGCTTCACTTCGTTCGCAATGACGAAGAGGGCGTGAGTGCGCGAGGGGCAACACCGGAAACGGACTGACGCCGGACCCACTTCCGCCATTGCAAGCCGGAAGCGTGATGCACTGCCCACCCCATCGCACTTCTGTCATGGCGAGCCACCGGCGTGATGCACAGCCCGTTCCGACGCCTCACCCTCATTGCGAGCGCAGCGAAGCAATCTATCCCTCGACGGGCGTGCTCCTGGACCGCTTCACTCCGCGCAGAACGGCAATGACGACCCGTCGACAACCAACGGGACAGCCGTTGCAGGCCTTCATGAAGCCCTGTGCCGCTGCATCGTCGCCCCTTGGCAGACAGCAAACCTTTCATTCGCCAGGGCTGAGAGCATCACGCAGGCCCCGGGTGTGGCAACGTACAGCCTCTGACCATCCACCGGTTCATCATCCATCTCCTGGAGGGGAAGACGTGCTGTTGAAGAGCATCGGGAGATGGCTATGGCCCGGAAGTTTCCCATCGACACCAGGAATTTGAAGGCCATCGACACTCTTCAGACCGGCACCGTCTGGGTTCTGAACGACTTGCCCAAGGAGGCATTCTTTACGATCGGCACTATAGCGACCGATTGGGATGGCGACCCCAAGGCCTATGGCTACAAACGCAAGCACCCGGAAATATCGCCGCACGACCACCTGCGTAATGCCGGTGACGACGGACACTGGTGGGGAGTCGTGACGAACACCCGGCAGAAGAACGGCACCCCGATCGAGCAGAGCGGGATCGGTCCGGCGCAGCCGTACAAGAACTATATGATCTCGACCACCAAGCTCGTGAATAAGACCTATCGCGAGGACGACATTCGGCACTGGACCGATGCGACCAAGGTCCCCTACGTTGCGCTGCCCAACTCGCGGAGTTCCATGGTCAAGATCGGGCTGAAGACCGGTTGCTATTGCCTTCTCGTCAATCTTCAAACCATGAAGTTCTGCTTCGGTGTATACGCGGATTCGAAGGCTGCTACGCCGAGGATGGGCGAGATCTCCAAGCGCGCAGTCGATCTGATCGGAAAGCCGGACGGTCACGTTTTCATTCTCGTCTTTCCTGCGTCCGGTCAGGGTCAGGGCGTGATCCCCGACGAAGAGACTGTCCAATCGAAGGGAAGGGAAGAGCTGAAGCAGTTTTCCTTCCTCGACACGGATGATCAGCTCGTGAAAGCCGTTTCGAAAATCACGAACCTGAGTGCCAGGATCATCCAGGCGGGGTACGTCAGCAGCACGGTCTTCGCCGATGTCGATATGGATGGCGATATCGAGGTGATCGGAACGTTTGGCCGCGCACGATAGACGGGCTGTTCCAAGGTGGTCGCATTCGGGATGCGTTCCAGCCTTTTATCAAAGGTAAGAATGCACCCGGCAAACAAAGTGCTTGCGCCCTCCGACCCGGTGCGTAACTTGTTTGTATCGCGGAAATTTCGGCAGAGACAGAGCTGCTGGCGGAGACAGGCCCAGGAACTGCAGCGGCGGAATAGGATAGGCGGGGAGGGCACGGCCAGGGGGAAGTACCAGGTTCGGCCAGGCGGATGTCTGCAGACAGCCAGGCCACTCTCGGAGCCGCCGGGCCGGCCCGCTCCGGAACCCCGGCTGCAGGCTGCACGTTTTACATTTGATCACTCGAGATGGTGGGACGGTGATGGGCGGGAGGACTGGCTCGCCTCGGGACATGCCCCGTTTGGCACCAGCTGAGCGGGGCTTCCCGTATTCGAGGTTCCGGATCTCGAGCCCCTCGGCAACCGATCTGGCGGAGCTCACGGAGCGCGGTCACAGCTGAGCGAGATTCCCCGATGATAGTTTTACGGGACTCGCGGCAATGGGCTCGGTCTGCTGCCTTCGACTGGCCAGGAGCATCGCAAGCATGAAATCTTTCCGTCTATCCCTCATCATGATGGCTGTCGTGACAGGGGCCATGGCACAGCCGGGGCCGACAACCCTCGACATGGCCTGCGCGGATGTCGCGGGAGTTGTCGCCTCTCAGGGCGCAGTCGTGCTGCGCACAGGACCTATGACCTACGACCGCTATGTCCGGGACACGCGCTTCTGCGAGCGCGGGGAGATACTGGAACCCGCCTGGGTCAGAACCGCCGATGTCGCTCAATGTTACATTGGGAGCACCTGCGTGCAGCGTAGACCGAGAGCGCGCGACTGATGATCTTCACGCAGAGGGTGTAACATCGGGCGGTGTCGGCCCTCGCGAGAAGAAGCGCGATCGAGGATTATGTCTGGCAGCCGTGAGGCTGTTGTGGCAGGGGCGGCTCGCCCAGGCCCAGATCGCCCGGCAGCTGGTGCGCTATCATCCGCGCTCACTGAAGCGGCCCTCTGATGGAACGGAAAACGGATCTCCCCAGGGCCCCGCACCATCACCGCATTGACCCAAGGCTGACGGGTGGCAGGCATGCCGGACAGCGAGCCTTTGCCGGGTGTTTGGAATCCTTGCTCCTCCCATCGGATTATGCTCCGCTCGACGGAATCCGTTCGTCCGCGGGAGGATCTCATGCTGCCGAAATCCACCTTGCCGCTCGCTCTCGCTACGGCTGCCTTGGCGACCGCCCCGATGGCGCACAGCCAGGACTTCCCCGACGGGCCGGGCAAGGAGACCGTCATGGCCGTGTGTGGCGGCTGCCATGACATCAACCGGGTGCGGACGGGCTACACTCCGGAGGGGTGGCACACCGTGATGCTCATGATGCGCAATGTCCAGGCACCGGTGCCGGACGACCAGTGGCAGATGGTCGAGCAGTATCTTGCGCAGAATTTTCCGGAACGGCCGCGCCCTGCTGCATCGATCATCGAGGGACCCGCGGAGGCAGAGATCAAGATCTGGCCGGTGCCAACGCCGGGATCGCGCCCGCATGATCCGCTGGCGGCGGCCGACGGTTCCATCTGGTACACGGGTCAGCTGTCGAACAAGCTCGGACGCCTCGATCCGAAGACGGGCGAGGTCAGGGAATTTGCCGTGAGGACGCCCCGTTCCGGCCCGCACGGCCTCGTCGAGGACAGGAGAGGCCACATCTGGTTCACGGCCAATGGCGCCGGGTATATCGGCCGGCTCGATCCGAAGACCGGCGAGGTCGCCGAATACCCGATGCCCGATGCGAATGTACGTGATCCGCACAGCTTGGTGTTCGATCAGAACGGAGTTCTGTGGTTCACGGCTCAGCAAGGGAATGTGGTGGGGCGGCTCGATCCGACAACCCGCGAGATCAAGCTCGCACCCTCTCCCACGCCGAGATCGCGCCCTTACGGCATCCAGGTTAATTCCAAGGGCGTTCCGTTCGTGGTGGAGTTCGGCACCAACAAGATCGCGCGCGTTGATCCGATGACGATGCAGATTCGCGAATACGTGCTGCCAGACCCGGCGTCACGGCCGCGGCGCCTCGCCATCGGGCCGGATGATGCCATCTGGTATACGGATTATCCGCGCGGTTATCTCGGCCGGCTCGATCCTGCGACCGGCGCCGTGAAGGAATGGCTTTCTCCGAGCGGGACCAAGTCGGAGCCGTATGGCATCGTCTTCACGAAGGGCGCCCTCTGGTACAACGAATCCGGGGCGAAGCCCAACACGATCGTGCGCTTCGATCCGCAGACGGAGCAATTCCAAACTTGGGCGATCCCGGGCGGCGGCGATATCGTGCGCAACATGGATGTCACCCGCGAGGGCAACCCCGTCACCGCCAACAGCCTCGTGAACGCAATAGGCCTTGTAGAGGTGAAGTGATACTGCGGGCCGATCCGGAAAGAGATCGGGAGGGCTCTCCCGATCTGCGGTTCAGTCGCTCCTTATACGTTCCGGATCCACGGCGAGGTCCGCTCCGACACTCGCACGGCCTCGAGGACGAATCGCTCTTTAGGCTGCTGGATGACTGAGTTCGCCGAGCGCTGCCTTCGTGACACTGTCCGGTCCGAGTTCCGGGGCACCGTCGAGGCCCAACAACTCGGCTAGCCTGCGCCGGGCCCGGTTGACCCGGTTCTTGATCGTGCCGACGGGAACATCGCAGAGGGCCTTACTCCGGCAACGCCCTCACATCGTGCAAACTGGAGTGTGCGGCCCATCTTTCAACGGGAATGCACGCGATCCTCTCCTGCATGCTCCGTCCGGAACGCAGCCATTTGAGCAGGGGCCGGCACTCTCTTGAATATCCGTCAGAAGCAGTAGGCGCTCTCATCGAGAGAATGAGTGTGAAGGTAGTCGGCGCTCTCCGAAACGCAACTACATTTCTGTGTCGTATCAGCGTTTCGCATTTTGAGGCGTTTCGTTTCAGGGCCAGTTTGATGGTCATCAGTTCATTGCGTGCACAACGAGCCCCTGTCAGGTCGAAAGCAGTGCCTCCGGCTGCTGATATCCGCTCTGACATTCTGCGCGCGATCCCACACCTTCGCATCTTCGCGATCTCGCTCACGGGCAATGTCGACGAGGCCGATGACTTGGTCCAGGAGGCTGTTGTACGAGCCCTCGCCAATCTCGACCAGTTCACGCCCGGCACGAGCATGCAGGGATGGCTGTTCACGATTCTGCGTAATCACCACTTCACGATTCGCCGGAAGAGACGACGGGAAATCCAGGACCCGGACGGGCTCTTTGCCGGGAGATTCGCCAGCGCACCGGCACAAAACGACTACATCGACCTAG
>NZ_LN811353.1:718405-744668 GCF_001006805.1 Microvirga massiliensis
GCTAGACGATCTCTGGGCCGCGCTCCTGATGCTCCCGGTCGAGCAGCGTGAAGCCGTTCTGCTGATCGCAAGCGGTTTCAGCTACGAGGAGGCATCGCACGTCTGTCGAACAGCCCCCGGTACGATCAAGAGCCGTGTGAACCGGGCGCGTCGCCACCTCGTGGAACTGCTCGGGATCACAGACCCGGAGGACATCGGAGCGGATCGCGTGACGAAAGCCGCTTTGCCTGACGTGTGAAATGACCTCAAGTCAAGTTCGCCTGATGGCTTGGCTCGAGTTCATCCGCCGCACGCTGGTGTTCGGCCCGGCGGTGCACCGCTGGACCGGGTTGGCACAGGTGACTGGGTGTCCTTTCCCGGGTTTCAAACCCGGGCCCAAGCGCTTGGATTGCACAGGACGGGCGACAAACTTAGCGAATGGATCAATGACTTGTGCGACTGCTCGCGCTGGCACGAAGCCCCCGATCACATGGCTCCAGAACAACTGGAGCAGGAGTTGCGGGTGCGAGCACCGGCAACGAGTTACAATGCCAATGATCCTGAAGGCGCTCCGTTACTGCAAGAGAGCAGCTTCACAATCGAGATTTTCCGCCTGACGAGGGGCTCAGGACGGGTGCGCGCGGACGGAGAGATTACCACATCTTCCCGACCGATGCGAAATTACGTCCAGCAACGCTCGTCTGCCATCCAGCAATGCGATTTGCCATGCTCAGCCGGACGCTGGTGTTGCCTTCACAGTTCGCCCCTCCGTTCGATCAAAACGGCTAATAGGGCGGCACCAAGCGGTGCTCGATCAGGGGGCTCTCCAGCCGAAACCGCAGGCCCGCTGGATCGTAGTCGATCTGCACCTCCGCCCTGCACTGAACCGTGAGCACCTGTCGCATCAGGGTCGTGCCGAACCCGGTTTGGCGGGGCGGCTCAACCGGCGGGCCGTCGCGCTCTGCCCAGTCCAGGCGGAGCGTGCGCACACCCTCAACCCGGATCACATCCCAGATGACCTCCACCCGGCCTTGTGGAACCGAGAGCGCGCCGAACTGCGCCGCGTTCGCGGTAAGCTCGTGAAGGGCCATGCCGACCGGGATCGCAAGATCAGCGGACAATTCAATGGATGGGCCATTCAAGACAAAGGGTTGGTTCCTGGCCTCCACGAACGGCCGAAGCTCGTTCAGCAACATCTCGCGCAAGGAAGCAGTCTGCCAGTAATCCTCGGTCAGCAGGGTTTGGGTCTTGGCCAGCGAAGCGAGCCGGGCCGAGAACGCACGGTAGAATGCCTCGACATTTTTGGTCGTCCGGGCCGTCGCCCCGACCAGCGCCTGGACGGTCGCGAGGGTATTGCGCACCCGGTGGTGCAATTCCCGGACGAGAAGTATTTGCCGCTGCTCGACGCGGTGGTTGGTGGCGAGGGCCTCGTCGCGCTCAGCGATCGCCCGCCGCAACTCCAGTTGCGACATGACCTGCCGGGCGAGCATCGTGAGGGTGAGCGCCTCCTCCTCGCTCAGATCGCGCGCAACATAGTCGAGAACACAGAGAGTGCCCAAGGGCAGGCCACTTGGGGTCTCCAGCACCACCCCGGCGTAGAAGCGCAGGCGCGGCTCTGCGGTAACCAGCGGGTTGGTGTTGAAGCGCGGGTCGGCCGCGAGGTCGTGCACGACCGTCAGGCCCGGCTGGAGAATAGCCTGGGCGCAGATGGAGTGGTCGAGAGGCGTCTCGCGGAAGCCCAAGCCCGTCTCGGCCTTGAACCATTGTCGGCGCTCCTCGACCAGGGTGATGAGGGCAACCGGGGCGTGACACGCCCGTGCAGCCAGACGCACGAGATCGTCGAACTCGGGCTCGGGCGGGGTGTCGAGAATGCTATAGCTCCGCAGCGCCGCAAGCCGCTTCTCGTTCCAACTGGGGCCTGTATCGTCCACGGTGCGTAACGCCGGTCTGCTCACGGATGAAGGTGGGAACGGCGCAAGATTGCGGCGGTTTCACCTAAGCTGTTGCAGCGCCTTTCACCTAAGCTGTTGCAGCGCCCAGGATTTTACTCCCGGAGACAATTCAGGCCGTCGCCGAACCGGTGGAGTAAGTCAGGCTGGCTGCACGCGATCCGGCACGTGGCGGCAGGACGGCCACGTCCTTGCAGTGTGGCGAGACAACGATTTGTTCTCGTTTTGTTCTTGAACGCGACACCGCTTTGCGATACTAACTCCCCCCTTTGGCATGGACGGTTCCGTCCCCCCTCGAGCGTTGCAAAACGCATTCACGCGATGTTAACCACGCCGCCATCCAACTTCGGGGAATTCGTCCGTACTCCCCGAATCCGACAGACCGAGAGTGGACGCACGGCGCTCTTCGACACCCTGCCGCCCGACCTGTTCAAGCCGCTCGCGTCCCCGACGCGCAGGCTGACGGCCGACCTCCTCCTCCACCTGCATGAGAGGACGTTCGGGTTTGCTGCCGACGCACCACGCCGGACGGAGGTCCTGCGGGAGATCGCCGATTTCATCGTCCGGTGGGAAGCTGCTAATGGCCGTGCGGGAGCCGATGACGGGGAGGCCCCGGCAACATCGATCGAGGATCGCGCCCGCATCATTTACCAGCGCCTCCTCGACACCGGATGGCTTCTCGAGCATCGGGACAGGTACATCCGGCTCGTCGACCTCGATCCTGACGCGAGCGGACTCCTGCACGTTCTGGCGCGGATCGCGCGCGGCGAGACCCGCTCCTACGGGGGCGCCGTGCTTGGCGTGTTGAGTGCGCTCGAGAACGCCGCAGCCAATCCCGTCGAGCGCTCCGAGAACGTCAGGAATGCCCTGAACGGTGCCCAGGACTTCATGGCCCACATGCGTGTGGTCTCGGTGTCGCTGCGCAAGATCGAGGAGCGCATCCTGCGGCAGCACTCGCCGCGTGAGGTCATCCGGCACTTCTTCGAGGGCTTCGTCGAGCGCCACCTGAGCGCCGACTTCAAGACGCTGCACACCAAGAACAACCCGTTCCGGTTCCGGTCGGCGATCATCCGTCAGGCCCATTCCATGAGCGGTGATCCCCTGACGGTGCTGGCCCTTGCGGAGGCCTATCAGCGCGAGGGTCGTGCCCCGAACCTCAAGGCCGGCGAGGAGACGGTCCTGCGCGAGCTCGCCGGGATCATCGACATCTTCGAGGCCACGGAACGGCACCTCGCCACCATCGATGCCACGGCGGCCCGCATCGAGAAGCAGGTCATGAACACGGCCCGCTCCATGGACCGGGTCGGCGGCAGGTCCGAGTCGAAGCTGGCTGAGGCCCTGCGGGCGGTCGCCGGAGCGCCGGACCCGCACGACGGAATTCCCGTGCGGACGGCTCTTCTGCCCCGGAGATTGCCTATCGGCCCCTCTCATATTCCGACGCCGCGCCGCGAGCGGGCGCCGATCCCGCCGGCGGTGGTGCGCGAGGAGCTGCGCGATCCTGCCCTCGATGCCTACGCGATGGCGAAGGCGGACTATGTCCGGACGACACGGGTCACTCCGCAGGGGCTGTCCGCCTTCCTCGACGCTGCCCTCGGCCGGAAGGGATCGGTCCGCGGGTCGGAGATCAGGATCGAGACGGTGGAGGACTTCGTCTCGTTCCAGCGCCTGCGCGAGATCGGCTCGATCTTCGACGGCGCCATTGCCCGCCAGTTCGAGATCGAGCTGCTCGACGGGCGCGTCAGCAACGCGTGGATCACCTGCCAGGACTTCGTGATCCGGCGAAAGGAGGCCAAGGCCGATGAACCTCGAAATCGATGAGTTCCGGGAGATCGTCGACGGCGAGTGGCCCGGAGGCGCCATCCAGGGACGCAAGCCGAACGCGGAGGAGATGCGCCGCGCCCTCCAGGTCATGCTGACCCGGCAATGCCTCTACGCGTCCACGCCCGGCCTCGGCCGGACGTATGAGATCGTCAGGGCCTATGCCTCGTTCTTCGAGCGCTTCTTCGGGACGCTCGGCTACCGTTTGATCGTTTCCCCGCGCGACCAGATGGTCGCCCTCTCAGTGCCGCGGGAGGACACCCGCTACGACGCCGTCTACGAGCGGCTTCACAAGGACGAGACGCTCGTGCTCCTGGCTCTTCGTCTCCTCTGGGAGGAGGCGATCGGGAGCCGGGACATCGGCGACGGCGTGCTGGAGACGACCACAGGCGACCTCGTCGACCGCATCAGGGCGGTCACGCAGGTCGACCCTCCCGAGGAAGGCCGCCTCCTCGACATCCTACGGATGTTCCAGAGGCAGGGGGCCGTCCGGATCGGGCAGAGGGACCGGATCGAGAAGGTATCCCCCCTGACGGTCCTCCCCGGCGTCGCCGTGCTGGTACCGGACAGCTACCTCGAGGACCTGCTGAACTGGGCCGCGTCGCCGGGCGGCAGCGCCGAGGCGGAGGCGGCATGACCGTCCCTTCACGACGTCCGATACCCCTTTCCATGAACTTCGAGGGTTCGCAGCGGCGACCGCATCCGAACCATGCAGGGCAGCCCTCCGCAGCCCTCCGGGAGACCACCCCATGCACCTCCTGACCCGGATCTGCCTCCAGAACTGGTACCTGATCGACGCCAAGGACATCGAGGTCGAGGGCGCGACTGCCCTCGTGGGTCCGACGGGTGCCGGCAAGTCCTCGATCCAGGACGCGATCCAGACCGTCATTACGGGCGCCAACCAGAACCGTCTGACTCTCAACCCGAGCGCGAGCGGCAAGTCGACCCGGACCGTCCTCGAATACTGCTTAGGCATGACCCGCGATCCCTCCGAGGGCGGCAAGCCGCTGCGGACGAGCTGCGAGACCGTGCTTGCCCTGGTGTTCCGGGACGAGGAGACGAACGAGCCCATCACGGTGGGCGTCGCCCTGTCGGCCCGGCAAGGAGATTCCCGCGAGGAGGTGCTTTCCCGCTTCATCCTCCCGGGACACGCCTACTCAGTCGAGGAGGCCCGCCGGCGCGACGGCTTGCGGTCCTATCTCGCCCCGTGGTCGGAGATCGCGGCGAACCTGCGCGCCCGCCATCCCGGCTTCGAGGAATATCGCTCCTCGGCCGAACGGTTCACGGCCGACATGCTCGCGGCCATGCGCGGGCCGGGGCAGCCCCCGAACGCCCGGCATTTCCTCCGGGCCTTCGCGAACGCCCACGCCTTCAAGCCGATCTTCGATCCGACGGTGTTCGTGCGCGAGTTCATCCTCGAGCCGGACCCGCTCGACATCGCTCGCGTGCGCACCTCGATCGACACCTGGCACGAGCTGGAGCGCACCATCGCGGAGATTGAATCCCGGCTCCGCCGGGTGACGCGCCTGTCCGACCGCTTCCGGAACTGGGGCCGCGCCCGGGTCAAGGTGGAGGCTGCGCGCTTCATGTCGGCCGCCGCGGAGGCGCGCCGGATCGCCCACGACGTGGTCTCGACCTCTGCCGTCCTCGTCCGCCGCTCGGAGGAGCTGGCGGCCGAGCGGGCCATCCTCGCCAGCCGGCGTCAGTGGATCCGGGACTGGGATGCCGAGATCCGGTCGCGCCGGGCGCTCCTCCAGTCCGACGACGCGTCCGCCCGCATCCGGCAGATCGAGATCGAGACCTCCGTGGCCGAGCGCGACGCGCGGGAGGGCGAGGCCCGCTGGACCAGGCTGCGCGAGACCGTGGCCGCGATCGCGCGCCTGGCGCCGCTCTCGCCCTTCATGGCCCCGCGCCATTCCCGAGCCGTCGAGGCCGCCCGCGAGGCAATGTCCATCATGCGGGAGGGGCAGCCCCCGGTCGAGGCGATCCGCGGCAGGGGCGATCGGCTCCAGGAACTCATCGATGCCATCCTCGAGCTCGACGGCTGGGACACCCGGCTCCTCGAGCGGGCCGACGCCCTCGCCGAGGAGATGCGCAGCCTCCAGCGTGAGGTCGAGGAGATGGAGCAGTCGCTCGCCCGCAGCAGCAGCGGCGGCGCGGCCCTGTCCCGCGAGGCCATGCGGCTTCTCGATGCCCTCGCGCGCAGGGGGATCGATCCCGTCCCGCTCTGCGACGTGGTCGAGGTGGTCGAGGAGGATTGGCAGTACGCCGTCGAGGCCCTGCTGGGGCGCGGCCGCGAGGCGATCATCGTCGATCCCGCGCGGCTCAACGAGGTCTTCGACCTGATGTGGCGGGACCGCGACGTCTATGCGGGCTGCACGCTCGTAAAGACGACGCAAACGCGCTCCGTCGATCCCCGCCCACGCGGGAGCATCATCGAGGCGATCACGTCCGAAAATCCGCACGCGCTTGCGTTTCTCAACGTCCGGATCGGCGCCTTCATGAAGGCCGATACCGAAGCCGATCTCGACCGGCTCGACCGCGGGGTGATGCGCAACGGCAAGACCGCATCGGGCATGGGACTATCTGTGCAGCGCAGCCTGAGGGAGCTGATCCTCGGCAGGACCGCCCGCGATCGCTCGGGCGAGGCATTGCGTGACGCCCTCGCTCCGAAGCGCACCCGTCTGGCCGAGATGCGCAACGAGGTCCGCCTTCTCAGGGAGGCCGCCCGCATCATCCCGCTCGCCATCGAGACCATCCGGTCCGGCATGGGGCCGTTCGACCTCGAGCACGCCCTCGTCTCGTCGCGGATCAGGAGCGAAGCACTCCTGCGCGACCGAAAGGCGGTCGAGGCAGGAGCGGGCAACGCCCTCCTCACCGAGATTGAGGGGCTCGAGGCCGAGCGCGAGGCCTATGCCCGCGAGGTCGCGGAGGAGATCGAGCCAAAGGTGGAGGAACTCCAGGGCCAAGTGGCCGAGGCCCGCGCGAAGAACGAGGTTGCCCGCAATGCCCTGCGGCAGGCTGTGGCCGCCCGCCGGAAAGCATGGAGGTCGCTGAGTGCCGACGAGGTCCAGCGCATCCTGCGCCTCGACGCGGAGGTGGACGAGCCCGATGCCCTGGGCACCTGCAAGGCATTCCGGCAGGAGGTCGCCCGGCAGGAGGCGACGCGCAAGGATCCGAAGGCGTGGCTCGCCTCGTTCCGCAACGAGCGCAAGGCGATCCTCGGCAACGTCGAGGCCGAGGCCCGCCGCGAGCAGGTCGGCGCCCTGCGCGACCTGACCGAGTACGGCTCCGCTTGGGGAGCGGACATCCCGGAGATCGGCCCGGACACCATGACCGTCGGCTATGCCTGGGCCATCGGCGAGCAGGCCCGGCTCGAGGGCAACGAGCTGCGGCACCATCGCGAGGCCTGCTCGTGGGCTGCCGCCGAGATGCGCCGGATGCTCAAGGAGGACCTGCTCGCCCGGCTGGCCGAGAAGCTCGGGAAGGTTCACGACCGCCTCGACACGCTCAACCGGCTGCTCGCCCGCCACCGCTTCACGGGGCAGGTCTACTCGTTCACGGCGGCGGTGAACCAGCGCTATGCCCGGCTGCACGACCTCGCCATGCGGGTCGGCGGCAGCGCGGAGACGAGCGGCGAGGTGCTGACCTCCGGCCTCGCGGACGAGGATGTGTCGGCGGCCGTGGCCGAGCTCGAGGGGATGATCGAGGGGGCGGAGGACACGGCCCTGCTCGCGGACTACCGCAACTACTTCACCTTCGAGATCATCATGACCGACCGGAACGGCGGCCGGACCACCATGTCGAGCCGGGCCGTCAAGGGCTCGGGCGGCGAGGCGCAGGCCCCCTTCTACGTAGCGATCGCGGCTTCGCTTGCCTCCGCCTACTTCCCGGGCCTGTCGCGTGGCCGTCCGAAGGGGATGGGCCTCGCCCTGTTCGACGAGGCCTTCAACAAGCTCGATGTTCCGAACACGCAGGCCCTGCTCACCTTCTTCAGCGACATGGGCCTCCAGCTCATGATCGCGGGCCCGGAGGACAAGCGCGCGACCTTCACGGAGGTGCTCGATACCATCATCCTCGTGAACAAGTCGCTCGACGGGAACTCGGTCTACGTGGATGCGGAGTTCCCCGGCTCGCTCGCCAAGCGCGAACTCGCCAGGATCAACCCCGATCACGTTGGGATCGAGGGATTCCGGCAGATCGCGGCGGAGTAGTCACACCGGTGTCGGGGAAGCGTGTGATGGCGTGAGATCCCGCCCTCGGGGCGTGGTAGGCATTTTCCGATCTGGAACCGGACCTCATGCACGCACCGTCTCCGACGACCGTCACCACCCTCGCAGAACTCGAGACGCTCTACGGCGAGGTCGGCGAGGCCTCCCGGGTGAAGGAGACGGACCGGCTCATCCCCGAATACCGGGCCTGGATCGAGGCGGCCCCCTTCCTGGTGCTTGCGACGAGCGGACCGGAGGGCCTCGACTGCTCGCCGCGCGGCGACGTCCCGGGCTTCGTCCGGGTGGTGGACGACAGAACCCTGCTCATCCCGGACAGGCGCGGCAACAACCGGATCGACTCCCTGCGGAACATCGTGCGCGACCCGCGTGTCGCACTGTTGTTCCTGGTCCCTGGGATGGGCGAGACCCTGCGTGTCAACGGGCAGGCCGCGATCTCCGCGGTGCCCGACCTGCTGGACAGCTTCAGCATCGACGGCAAGCCACCGAAATCCGTGCTCGTGGTCCACGTGGGAGCCGTGTTCTTTCAGTGCTCGCGGGCCATCGTGCGCTCCGATCTGTGGAACCCGGAACGGCACATGCCCCGCGGCTCGCTGCCGACCGCTGGGCAGATGCTGGCAGCCGCCAGCGGCAATCGCGTCGGCGGTGACGACTATGATCGCGCCCTGCCCGAGCGCGTGCGCGCGACCCTGTATTGAGCAAGGCGGCCGAGAGGCCGGAAGATGAGGGTTGCGACGCGATGGACGATCAGAAGCTAACTGACGCGCGAAAGGATATCCCGTTCCTCAGGAATGGAATCTATGTCGACAACGCGTCGGTGTCGCCGCCGTCGAGATGCGTGCAGCTGGCAAGCCAGAAGTTCGATACCATCGTTTCGGAGCAATTGCGCAAATCCAAGGCGATCGCGCAGCCATACTTCGATCGCGGCCGTGCACTCGCCGCAAAACTGGCTGGTTCGTCGCCGCAGAGCATCGCCTATATTCAGAATACATCCCACGGGCTCCCCCTCGTCGCCCTTGGCCGGGAATGGTTGGCCGGTGAGGCAGCCGCCTCTATCAGCCAAATGCCTGCATGAAGCCAACGGGTGCTCGTCCGGAGTGCGGAAGGAGCCAGAAACGAGATCGGCGTGTTGCGCGGCCGATGCCTCGAACGGCGCATCGCCACGCGTGCGCGGCTCGAGCGCGAGAGGCTCCCGCGCCGATATGGTTCCGTCTTGAAGCGGGGCCTTTCGCCTGCTCGAGTGAAGCGTGAGGCGCGCGCCCAGCTGAATGCCGTCATAGCTGGTTGGGCTGTAACCTGCGTGAACGACTGTTCCGGATGGATCGGCTTATGCTGGAATATGAGCCGATCGGACAGTGACCGCCGCGCCCGCCCGCCGAGCAGCCATGAGCGCGCGGTGCAGTTGTCGCTAAAGCTGACGCAGAAAACCATCGAAGAAACGGAGCGCCTCATCGGTGCGTCTCGCAAGCTGCTCGAGCGGCCCGTCTACCCGTTCTCTCCCAAGCGCCGCGATCCCCGAAAGTAGGAGAGGTCCCGGCGTGACGCTCCAAGTCCACGCGTGATCGAAAACTGTAGCCACGCTTCACCTGGGTGAAAGCGGGACGGCGGTCGCTCCCGGTAGAGGTGGCGTCGAGGCTGGTTTCCACCGTTACAGTCTCAACTTGTGGCCCTGCCAGCTTCCTCCCCTGGCAGGGCCCTTTCTCTGTAACTCTGACCCGTATGCCGGCATGACGGCTTGCCTCGGGAGAGCAGATGGCATGACAGAACTGCAGCGTCGCCTCTTTCGTGCGTTCGAACACCGGTTCGGCAAGGCGGTTCGGCCGCTCAAGGTCCAACGAAAATGCGACGGCGACTGGCGTGTCTTCGATCCGCAAACTGGAACTTGGGCGGACTTCACCCAGGCCGGCACCCGCCTGCGCTGCGTTGCCGAGCACAAGAGCCTCTGAGCGTTTGCCACCGGCCCGCAGCCTGCAATGGATGCTCCGGGGCAGGCAGCCAACGGCCGCAGACGAGCGTAAAAGAAACCCGCTCGGCATGGGAGATGACCGAGCGGGAAGGTCAGGGTTGGATCCGTGCTCCGCCGTGCAACGGATCCGCGTCCAGATTGCGCCTCGCTGGGCTACAGCATCGGGTCCAAAGGTGGGTTTCACTTTTGGGACCAATCCGATGCTTCGATCCTCGAGCGGCGCATCGTGCGGAAAAGCGGGCCCACTTTTCCGCACGATGCGCTAAGCGTCTGTCGGCTGGAAAACACACAGCACCCGGCCAAGCGGTCGGGCGGAGATAGGCCAAAAAGCCAAAGAGGCGATGTAGGCCATCTTCGGAGGGGAATTCGCCGGATCTCTGCGGAACTCCGGCGGCTGGCTGCACGTTCTACATACGATCACAGGAGACGGTGATTGTTGGCGGGAGTGATGGCCCGCCTCAGGACAGGAAGCCCCGTTCGGCACCAGCCGGGCGGGGCTTTCTGCGTCCAAGGCCCCGGGTCTTGAGGCCCCCGGCGCCGGCCTAGCGGAGATCGCGGATCGGGGTCATGGGCTGAAGGCTGATCGCGTCAGTCCACTGTAGGTCCCTCGTCGGTCGACTGCCGTCGCGCCGCCCACGCCTTGCGGGCTGCCGCCCGACGCTTGCGGGTCGCAGCCGCTCGCGGGCCTGCATCCTTCATGCGCGCCGCGTGGGAGGCTTTGCCCTGGGTCTGCTGCCAGTGCGCCCGCAGCATCTTGATCGCCTCGAGCGGATACAGCCCGGCGTCATACATCCAGTGATGGGTCTGGCAGAGATAGGCGAGATTGTCCGGATCATTGTTCCCCGCTGCGTGGTCGAGGTGGGCCACGGTCAAACAGGTTGGGATCTGGAGCCCGCAAACAACGCAGCACCGGAACGGGTATGCTGCTCGCGCAACCCTTTGCGCCTCTCCCTGTCGCCGGGGGACAGGCGCGGTGACAATCTCGTTCATGCATCGCCCGAGAGTCGACTGTGGCCAAGATACTTCTTGTTGCAAGTTGGGTCTGGCCGCCGAGGTATCGGCTGCTGAGGCATGCTTTCGAACAAAAGGACTAGCCAACATCACCGAAAGGCGGTGTGGGGAGACCCGGAACTGCCCGCGAGTCCGGCCGTTGCCCTCGTGTCTCGGCGCGCTACGGTAGGCCTCGCCCCGCAGGTGGAGCCTTCCGCTGGCATCCAAGGCCTCGCCCCGCAGGTGGAGCCTTCGCGCCGTCAGAGGCCTTGCCCCGCAGGTAGGGTCTCGCACATCCAAGGCCTCGCCCCACAGGCGGGGCCTTTCTTCGAGCCAGGGAGGAAATCATGTCGGTCGTGAAGTTTCTCGAACTCTCCGCGCGATCCCCGAACAGCTATGAGGATGCCATCCGCCAAGCTGTGGAACGGGCCTCGAGCACGCTGCGGGGCATCCGCTCGGTCTGGGCGAAGGAATTCGAAGCCATCGTCGAGAACGACAAGGTGACCCAATTCCAGGTCATCGTGAAAATCTCGTTCGAACTCGAAGAGGGCAGAGGCTAAGCCTGAACGGATTCGCTCGGGTTATTTGACGCGTCACGCCGCAAGCCGGGCCTGACCGCCGAGCCCCGTCGAGGCACCGGCGGAGACGCGCGACCGCCGCGGCCGCTCGGCCCAAAGCGGCCGGCGGAGAGCATGGTAATCCACTGCGAACAGAACCGCGGAACGTGCCCTGATCCGTAGCGTTGGCTCGATAGCTTCTCTCGGAGGGTGAACGGGTCTGATGCTTCCCGAGGAGGGATCGATGAACATGCGCAGCTATATGTCAGGAGCGGCCGCAGCCGTCTTCGTCCTGGTCGGGTCGTCGGCGATGGCCCAGCAGGGGACCACCACGGGTCCGGCGGCCGGGGGCGCTGTGGCGCCGAGCACGGCCATCCAGAAGCAGGGCCCTGCAAGCCCGGCACAATCCGTGGGCGAACAGGCCAAGGGGGGAGCAACGGCGGCCGGGGCCCCGGGCGTGACGGCCGCGCCCGGCACAGAGGGCGGACCTCCTCCGCAGGCCCCCGGGGCAGCAGCGGCAGGTGAGCAGGCCAAGGAGGCGGCTCCCGCAGCAGGCGCGCCGGGCGTGAGCGCTCAGCCCGGCACCCAGGGCGGTCCTCCCCCTGCTGCACCGAAGTAGACTGGCTTCGCAACACCAGAGGAGCCCTCGTCACACCGGTCGTAGTTCGCACCGACGAGAGCCAGTCATACGGCCGCCCTTGGCGCCTTGTTCTGCTGCAGCAGGCGCAGCGGATCCCGAGGTTTTCGGCGCCGGCTTGGCGGAACTCGCGGATCGTCGTCACGGCAATACCCACCGTAAGTGGGCGGAAACCCTTCCGGCGCCATTTGTCCGCGGCAGACGCTTGTCTGGCTGTGACGAGCCGCCTCGAAGCGCTGGGTTTGGATCCTCGGTGTGCTTGTCGTGCCGATCACGGTTGTGGCCGTGGGCCCGGGCAGCGTGACGCGCTTCCTTGAGATCGATGCCTGCTTGGATCGTGGGGGCGCGCGGAACTACGACGGTGTCGCCGGCGCTCCGTAGAACACCGTAATTGCTGCATCGGGCCGACCCGATTATCGAGCGCCCATAACAACAAATCGTTTTGCGTCTCTGGTGCTGCGTCGTTTTTTGATGATTTCCCGGAATGCGGGGGCAGACACGGGTTGAGGCCGCGAACCAGCCGTAGAGCTGGGCGCGGCCTTTTTCTTTGAGGTCCACCAGCCGGATCGGCGCCTCGGTAGGTTAGGTGCGCTAAAGGTCTCGGTAGACATGAAAGCGGACTGTCACGACGTCCGCCCGACATCGCACTTTGACCGAGGCCGTGTGAAAACGCGTGGTCTCCAAGCCAGCGGAGAAGAATAATCCGGACGAGTTGCGCTGCTCGGACGTTTGGAGCCGAACCAGCGCGGATTCCGCTGGTAATCGGAAAGGTTTCGGGATCAGGTTGTAGTTTCGCGTTCTCACACACCTCGACCCAAACCGGCCGTTGCGGTTGATCCGCGTAAGCATCCGTGGAGAGTGGAGAGAAGACGGTAAGCTTCGGCTATGTAGGCTCTAACTGGCCGCGAGCGTAGAAGGCAGCTTGACCATGTGATAAACGTCCTTGTCCCTATGCGTACGGCGAGGGACAAACAAGCAAAGCCAGGGGGGAAAGCCATGTTGCGGATTGCTCTTGCACTCTTGACCGCGTCGGTCGTCGCGTCCACGGCCATGGCCGACGATCCACAGATCATGCGCGGCAAGTATCTCGTCACATTCGGCGGCTGCAACGACTGCCACACGCCGGGATACTTTCTCGGGAAGCCCGACATGTCGCGCTTTCTCGGCGGCTCGGATGTAGGCTTCGAGATTCCGGGTAAAGGTGTCTTTGTCGGTCCCAACATCACGCCCGACAAAGAGACCGGCATCGGTACCTGGACCCGGGAGCAGATCGTGACGGCGATACAGACTGGCCAACGGCCGGACGGCCGCATTCTGGCGCCGATCATGCCTTGGCACGCTTTAGCGCAACTCACAGCGGACGATGCCATGGCGATTGCGGCTTTCCTCCAAAGTTTGAACCCGGTCAGCCACCAGGTTCCCGATCCGTTCGGACCCGGGGAAAAGGTTTCGACCTTCATGTTCCGGATCATGCCACCGGGCGAAACCGCAGCCGCTGCGGCTCAGTAGGGTGGGTCCGACGAAAACGGCATTCAGTGCCGTGGCCGGGATGGACGGCCGAGAATCGAATGGTCCTGGTGGGCCCCGCCCGGCCTGAGACCGAGCGGGGTTGGCTGTTGGGAGACAGCAGGCCAGGAGAGGAGCCCAACCCGATTTCAGATTGTCCCGATCAAGTTAAGAGTCGGTTGACGTTGCGGAAGGTTGTGATTCTCTGCTTGGCTTTCCAAAGCATCCGATCGAACTTCGGTTGCGCCCGAGATGCCCCGGACCGGTCGTCCAACGGAGGCACCGATCCCGTCGTCGAAGCAGACGGCATGCTCGACACGAGGCCGGCGGCCTGGATCCAAGGTTAGGCGCTAATGCCTCGCCCGCTCCATCTCAGCCATGGCGTCGATCCCGAATGTCTGGGGTGACGGTGCGGTTATCCGGCGCCGGAGCGAGTGGGGCAGCGCGAGCAGCCTCCCGAAAACGATTATGGTCCACGCCAGTGTTTCAATACTTCCGGCCACGAGCAGAAGCGAAGGGAGAAGCCGCTTTGTCCCTGGCTGCGCGCCGGAGTTCTTTTGGACGCCTCGTCGCACGAAAGTCCTAATTGCGTCGTGGAGCTTCTAAGTAGAAGATGCCTCTGGGGCAATGACCGGTATAGCGTAGGGGCGGCACACGCGAAGGCGGGCCGCCCTTTGATCTGCGGTCGAGCACACAAACCAGCGAATGGCGCGAAAAAGCCCCGTTCCATTGGTCTGAACGGGGCTGAGGCTACGGAGGCGTGCACAAGGGGAAGTGCGGGGTTCCAGGGCCTCCGCATAGAGACAACCGTCTATATTGAAGAACGTTCCTTGCACGGGGCATGACAGGGTTGTTCGACATGAAACCCTTCCTCATAACCGCCGCATCTCCGGTGGACGCCCGCGGCCGCAGTGTCGGCCTGCAGCTTGGCGATGGCCTCCTCGCTGTCATCTGCCGTCACGTGGAACAGGTGGATCTCCTATGGCCGGAAGCCTTCCGGCTCCGCCTCCCGCTCCCGGGGACTGCTTCATGCGGACGACGAAGGGCATGATGCCGATCCCGCCCCCAGCCCGGATCTGGTGCGGACAATCGTCCTCGAAGGTGAACCTGCCATGCAGTCCCTCCACCTCGCGCTCGCCGATATACCGCTTGGCGCGCTAGCGCGTCGAACGATGCGCCGCTCGAGGATCGAAGCATCGGACCCAAAAGTGCAACCCACTTTTGGGTCCGATGCTGTGAGGTGCGGGTGAAGTCACCAGTGCCTTGGTGATCACATCTCGAGCCTGAAACACGGAGCGTGTTCCCAGCGTTCTCGAAAGGTATCTCAACGCAGATAGCCTTCTGTCAGCGCTGCCCAATAGGCTGCCCCCACGGGCAGGATGTCCTGGTTGAAGGAATATTCGGGGTGGTGAACCATCTTGCCCGGACCGGTGCCCAGAAAACAGTAAGTCCCCTTCTTCTTTTGCAGCATGAAAGCAAAGTCTTCGGATGCAAGGAATGACGGTCCGGGATAGATCACCTGATCCTCGCCAAAGGCATCCTGTGCGATCCGGGCAGCTTTCTCGGTTTCGCTGGCATCGTTGACCAGCACTGCACCGGGAACGCCCTCGCGGATGCCCGAAGTGCATCCGAAGGATTCTGCCTGATGGTCGACGATGCGGCGGATATTGCCTAAAACCATCTCGCGGTCTTCAGGTGTGGTGGTGCGGACCGACAGGCGCAGGATGGCGTGGCTCGCGACGACATTGCCCGCATTGCCGGCCAGAAACGCGCCGATGGTCACCACGGCACGATGCGCCGGCGCCACGTTGCGCGAGACAATACTCTGGATCGCCATCACCACGGACGAACCGGCCACGACGGGGTCGATCGTCAGTTCGGGGATGCCGCCGTGGCCGCCCTTGCCGACAATCTCGACCTCCCAATTATCGACGGCCGCCATCATCTCGCCGGGGTGGAAGTAGAATTTTCCTTTCTCGAGACCGGGGATGTTGTGCATGCCAAAAACGGCATTGACGGGGAAACGTTCGAACAGCCCATCATTGATCATCGCCGGGCCACCCTCCATGGTTTCCTCACCGGGCTGAAAGATCAGCCGGACGGTGCCGTTGAAGTTTTGGGTCCTGGCCAGATATCTGGCGGCCCGAGCAGCATGGCGGTATGGCCGTCATGGCCGCACAGATGTGACACGCCTTCGACGGTCGATTTATAGGGAAGATCGTTCTGTTCCTCGATGGGCAGTGCGTCGAAATCGGCCCGCAGGCCGATCGCCTTGTCGCCATTCCCGACTTTCAGCGTAGCCACGATCCCGTGCTTGCCGACACCGGTCGCGATCTCATAGACACCGAAGCCGCGCAGTTGTTCTGCAATGTATTCGGCTGTCCTGGCTTCCTGCATCGACAATTCGGGATTGCGATGCATATGCTCGAACCATTCTTTCATCGGGGCGGTATCTTGTTCCAGCTCTTTGACGATTGCATTCATGTTGCATCTCCTGATTGAGCTGTCCGCTCCGATATCGTCACTGGCAGGACGAGGTCAGCCGTGCTCGGCAGTTTTGCCTTTAGGTATAGTGATCAGGACCGAAACGATCGCGGTCACCAACATCACCAGATTTGCCAGCAGCGCAAAGAACGCCGCCTCGCGCGAAGCCAGGTTCTCCTGCCTGCCTTCGAACGTGATCACGCCCTCGATCCAGCGAACGGCCTCGTTATGGCCGGCAATCGCGGTATAGATCGTGGACGAGATGGCCACGCCAAAGGACGCTCCCAGAGACGACGCCATCTTGTAGATGCCCGAGCCAGATCCCGCCTGATCTGCGGGCAGGTTCGACAGCGCAGCATCGGTCGAGGGCGTGGCATAGAATGCGAGACCAAGCCCAAAGAGCGAGAAGGCGATCACAGCCAGTACCGTATATGTACCCAGCATCAGATTGGTCGGCATCAGGAGAATGATCGACAAACCGACGATATAGCTGCCCCACAGCATCGGCTTGCGCGGGCCAAAGCGTTGAAGCAGCTTTTCACCGACGCGGATGAACGCGAGAATCGTGATGGCGTAGCCAATGGTCAGCAGGCCGGCCTTTTGCGCCGTCATCGCGCCACCCTCTTGCAGCAGCAGCATTGCGACCATGACGATCCCTGCCGTCGCATTCAGCAACAGATTCGAGATCGTGGCCCCGGTATAGGTCAGGTTCCGGAACAGGCGAAACTGCACGAAAGCGTTCGGGTTGTCGCTTTCGATCCAGTAGAAGGAAAAGCCAAAGACCAGGGCTGCGGCCAGCAGACCCAGCGAGGCAAGGCTGGTCCAGCCGAACACGGCGCCCTGCGTCGCGAAAACCTGCAGCGCAACCATGGTGACCATGAATGTGAGCACGCCCGCAAGGTCGAATTCATACCCCTCTTTCGGAGGCGCCTTGCTTTCGGGCGTACCACGCACCATCAGCATGCCGACCAGCGAGACGATGGCGGCAATGATGAAGATCCAGCGCCAGCCGACGTTCTCGGCCATCAGCCCGCCAAACAGGGCCGCAAAGCCCGAGCCTCCCCAAGACCCCATCGACCACAGCGAGATCGCGCGCTGGCGTTCCGCGCCGTCCCAATACGCCTTCACCAGCGCCAACGAGGATGGCATGACAAATGCTCCTGACAGGCCCTGGCAGATCCGGCCCAGCATCAGGAACGTGCCGCCCATTGCCCCGGATGGCGCCAGCCCGACCAGCAGCGAGCCGACGATTGAGAAAACAAAGCCCAGCATTAGAATCCTGACGCGGCCGACCCTGTCGGCGAGACCGCCGATGACGACAATGAAGATCCCCGAAAAAAGCGCCGTGATCGACACGGCAATATTCATGAGCGACTGACCGACCTGCAGGTCGGCGGCCATGGCGGGCGCGATGTTCAGCGTCGTCTGGGCAAACAGCCAAAATGCCAGTACGCCCAGGATGATCCCGGACAGGAGCCGGTCATTGCCACGGTAAGCTTCTGTCGCTTGGTTCATGAATGCCTCCCTGTATCCGGGGGTCTGCGGCAAATTCTTCCGTAACTGAGTTCGGTCTACACCTCCGGCAGGCTTCGGAGGCGCACGATGGTCAAAGGCCATTATTTCGATCGTACTGTGATCCTGCGAGATCTTGAAATGACGATGACGGAACGCGCCATCTCCATCGGTCAAGCTGCAGTCCATCGCTGTACTGTTCACGACGCCCCACTCCTGCTGGAGCAGTTCGATCGGGGCAAACGAGCCGTCAGCTGAAGATGGCACGTGGACGGGCACCGTCGGCTTGGCCCAAGGGTCGCTGAATGCTGGCATTCGTGAGGATGGAATCGACCCGTCATCCTCGCTACGGTCGCCACCGCGTCCCGGCAGAAGTCATCGGCCATGCTGTCTGGCTCTACTTCCGGTTTCCGCTCAATCTCCGATAGTCCAGGAGATGCTCGCCACCCCTGGGATTGAGGGTCGTCCGGAGCACGACACCGGAGCCCCGGTCCTGCCGCCGTCACGGAGGCTGTGCACGACGCGGCGCTGGTCTCTGTCCTTCAGTCTCGGGTCAAGGCTCGCGTGCCTTGAGCGGCTTCACCGGCCGCCAATCCGCCAGGAGCGGATAGCGCCCCGCCGGGCCGGTCTCCGGCAGTGCCCCGACGGCGAGAGCGATGTGCTTGCTCCTCGGCGGCGACGATCGAGAGGCAACTTCAGTCCGCAACGGGAGAAGGAGTTTACAACTCTGGATCCGCAGAGTCGTGCGCGCAGGCGCTGAACGGGTGATTAGGCCGTAGACTCATAAGCTCGGAGCCACTGCCGCATCGAGGCGAGTTGGATCATGGCGAGGGAGTTGGCGGCGAGCTTGTCGTAGCGGGTAGCGACGCGCGGCACGCCTCGCGGCTTGTTGGGCAGCAGCGGCTCGATAACGCGCCACTCGAAGTCGGTCAGATCGTATCGGCTCGTGCCGATGCTGAATCAGGGTTCCACCCAATGGGCAGTACCGCCAGCCTATGACCGCGCTTTCCTTGTAGTTGTGGCCATCACGCCACATGCTTACTATGATTCAAATTGCTCGAGAGAGGAAGGTAATGCGGACATCACTCTACGACCTCAGCGTGCCGACCTTCCTGCAAACCGTAAGATCCGTCGGAGGCTTTCTCGACCGTGCGGCCACCCACTTTTCAAACACCGGTGTCGATCCCGATAATTTCGTCAACTCCCGCCTCTTCGACGACATGGCACCATTTCATTTTCAGATCGAAGCGGCATGGCATCATTCCGTGTGGGGGGTCGAGGCTCTCAAGACCGGCGCGTTCACCCCTCCCGCGTTGGTCGGACCTGTTCCCTTCAGTGACCTGCAGGCGATGATCGGCAAGGCAGAAACGGCGCTGGAGGCGTTCGTCCCCGAAGAGATTAACGACTGCGCGGGCAAGCACCTGGACCTCCAGATCGGCCCGCGACGGCTTGCTTTCACGTCCGAGACCTTCATTCTCTCTTTCTCTCTGCCAAACTTCCATTTCCACGCCGTCACCGCATACAACATCCTGCGCTCGCGAGGCGTGCCGCTCGGTAAACGTGATTACGAGGGTCGGCTGCGCACCAGTTCATTCTGAGCCGAAATTTGGTCTCGGCAAAACGACCGTCGCCACTCGGACACCGCAACCACCCGCCTTTTATGAGTTCACGACCTGGTATGGACATCGGTCGAACGACACATGCGGGAAGATGTCGGCTGTCCGCGGGTGCGTGCCTTCATCCTTGCCACTCGTCCCTCCCATCGATGTCGACGATTCCTGCCTCTCTACGGCCGCGCCCAACGCCGTAGGACGGCTGGACGAAGTGACCACCATCCTGCCATCGACTCCGCTCTTCCTGTTCATGTACGTCCGCAAGGAGGCGCTGCTATCTTCGCAGATCGAAGGAATGCAATCGTCCTTGCCGGATCTGCTCCTGTTCGAGAACGACGAACTTCCTCAGGTCCCGATCGACGACGTCACCGAGGTCTCGAAACATGTCGCTGCGATCGATCATGGGATGCGGCGCTGCGCGGCGAATGTCCGCTCCGCTCCACATCTCCGGCCTGCATCCAAGGAAAGCAGGAGGAATGGCTCGACAGTGGAGCGCGGCAGGCCTTAAAAAGTGTATTGGGAATCACGATAACGCCCTTTCTTCGACCGAACGTGGAACCGGCTCACCAGGATTGCTCTCGATTTCAGATGGCGGAAATGGCGATCGAGTTGGCAGATCTTGCGTCTGTGGAGGCCAAGGACGCTGACGCCTTCCTTGCAGCGGCGGAGCACGCGCGGGTCAAGTCGGCGTTCTATTACTTCCCCCGACTGCATTTCTACGGAGAGAAGGCGCATCGGTTGCGCTGGGAGCGCCACGCCGGGTCGATCGTGGTTTACCAGGTCCGCCGGCGCGAGGTCGGTTCGCGGATGAACCTGTATTTTCCGCCGCTTCCCTTCGACCCGGCGGCGCTGCAGCACGCCCTGCAGCGCATGCGGGACTTCAATGGCAATCGCGCGGGCCGCATCATCTTCATGCAGGAGGACGATGCGCTGCGGATCGCGCGGGAAGGCTTGGAGATCTCCCACAAATGGGAAGAGTTCATCTTCGACCGCGCGGCGGTCATGGCACGGGAGGGGTCGGGCTTCAAAAGACTGCGGCAAGAGCTATCGAGCGCCCTCAGGCAGGGGCTAGTCGAGACGCGATCCTACACGAGTGCGGATCAAGCCGCCTGCCTCGCCCTGGTGGAGGGCTGGAGGGAGCGGCTCATCGCCAATGGCATGCAGGTCGAGGGGTATGGCAACACGGTCGCATGCCTGAGGGCGGCCGCGCGTTTCCTGCCCTCCTTGCTCGACGGGTTGGTGGTCGAAGTCGACGGAGCGGTGCGCGGCTTTGCCTTCGCGGGTCCGATCACCTCCACCATGGGATGCACCTTTCTTTGTATCAGCGACCATAGCTTCCGGGGGCTTGCGTATCTCCTGCGCCACCGCCTCATGGCCGGATTCCCTGACCTCATCCACTTCAACGACGCGCATGATTCCGGGCAGCCCGGGCTGCGCCTGCTGAAGCAGCGGTTCAGGCCGATGGAGATGCACGGAGTCTTCAGCGCCCGGGAGCGATGAGCAGCGGAGGCCTGCCCCGGTCGAGACGGCGTGTTTGATCCGAAGAGCCTTTAAGGACTGGGCGGAGGACAGGATGGGCAAGCTCTCGTTTCGCGCGTTCAACCCTGATCGGGACGGCAAGCTTGTGACGGCATTTGCCCGAGACGAGGCCCTCTGCAGCTTTGGTGACCATCGCCGCTTCGAGCGCATGTTCGGGCGAGACGGTGAGCGCTATGTGCCTTGGCTTCAGCGGGGGCGGAAGGCGATGCTGGCCTACGAGGGCGAGACCCCTGTCGGAATGGTGGTCCTCGGCACCTATAAACCCGATCCAACCATTGGCTACGTGGCTCAATATTACCTGATCGAACAGGCCCGAGGACGCTCGCTCGGGGATGAGCTGGACACCTTCGCCTGTCAGTCTCTGCGCGATAAGGGCTTTACCCATGCTCGCCTGAGGGCCTCCCTGTCGAACATCCGCGCTCTGCGCTTCTATCGCCGACGGGGCTGGTACGACGTCGGGCCACATCCCCGAAAGCCGGAGCTCCACTACTTTGAGAAGCCTCTCCAATGATGCACGGATCCATCGCGTGTGATTTTCCGATGAGCCGCGATGATGGAAACCGCGGCGAAGTGTTCGTGGCGTATTGGAGTCCCGGACGGCAAGTGTGACTCGAGAGGTTCCGGCGTGGGGCGGGCTGTGATTCCCTTCCCGTGAGGGAGGTGGGTCATGTTTCACTGCTGTTCGCTGGATCTGCGCGTGCGGATCACGGCGTTTGTCGAGGCGGGGACTCCTGCCGGGCCGCGGCGCGACACCTTGGGCTCAGCGACAGCTGTGCGATCAAGCTGCTGCAGCGCCCGCCGGCTCCGGCAAGCCAGCCACTCACGGGTCTTCCTGATTGCCACCGTCGAGGCCAGGCCCGACATCACCTTGCCCGATCTCGCCGCACGGCTACCGAGCGAGCATGGTGTGTGCGCTGATTCCGCGACCCTCTCTACGACCGCGCGGCGTCGTAGGGCGGCTGGACGGAGTGACTGGCATAAAGCCGCTTGAGAGACGCCGCCCGTCCGCCGACGCCGCCACCCAGCCAAAAGCCGTAACGCCTCCGGCCTGGTTTCCGCCGGTTCGCCCTTGCCCATGGCCAAGCTGTCGAGCAATCTCTCCGGGTTCGCATGCGAACCAGGGAGGAGAAATCGTGACAAGCAGGACCTTCACCCGCACCCTGCCGGCCCTTGCGTTCATGCTCATGGCCGGCACCGCCGCCGCACAAGTCAGTTCCGCTCCCGCGCGTGAGCCTCCGGTCGCGCCCGCCAAGGTCACCGGAGAGTTCAAGGGGGATTACCAGGTGCTCCAGGCAGTGGCCGATAAGCCGGGGCACATCGAGACCCAGGATTACGGGCGCGCCTCCTATGTCCCGTCCACGCCCGAAACCGTGACCTGGGGCTATCTCCCGAACCGCGATTCGAAGCCTGTTCTGACCGTTCCCTCCGGCAGCGTCGTCGTCTTCGATACCGTCTCGCATGAGGGCATTCTCGAGGATCAGGGGCGCAACCCCGTGAAGTATTTCGGCGGCTACGGGGTCGGTGAGGAGCACGTCCTCAAGGATGCCGTGGCGATCGCGGCGGCCGGGATCGAGCACGACTTCGTCAAGGCCGGCCCGCACATCGTGACGGGGCCGATCGCGATCGAGGGCGCCGAACCCGGCGACGTGCTTCTCGTCGAAACCTTAAAGCTGCAGCCGCGCGTGCCCTACGGCGTCATCTCGAACCGGCACGGCAAGGGCGCGCTCGTGGGCGAATTCCCGGAGACCGACAAGCCCGACCCGAACGCCAGCCCCGAAAAACCCGAGCTTTACCGGAACGTGTCGATCTTCACGCCGGTGCGGAAGATCCACAACCAGTGGTACGGCGTCCTGCACAACCGGAACCAGGAAGAGATCTGGTTCCCGGTCCATCCCTTCATGGGCATCATGGGCATCGCCCCGAATTCGAGCGCCCAGATCCATTCGGTGCCGCCGGACGCCCATGGCGGCAACCTCGACATCGCCAAGCTCGGGATCGGGTCCAAGCTCTATCTGCCGATCCAGGTGAAGGGCGCGCTCTTCTATGTCGGCGATCCCCACAACTCGCAGGGCGACGGCGAGGTCGCGCTCACGGCACTGGAGCAGGCCCAGCGCGGCACCTTCCGCCTGACCGTGCTGAAGCCGGGTGACCCGCGTCTTCCCTTCAAGACGGCTATGACGAAGCCGTTCGGCGAGACCGAGACGTTCTGGATTCCGATCGGCCTGAACGAGGATCTCGACGAGGCCATGAAGGACGCCGTGCGGCAGGCCGTCAAATTCCTGTCGGAGAAGCTCAACGTCGATCGAGCCACCGCGCTCGCCTATATGAGCGCCGCGACCGACTATTCGGTCTCCCAGGTCGTCGACCGCACGAAGGGTGTGCACGCCCTCGTGCGCAAGAACGACTTCGCCGAGACATCGGCCGTGCGTGTTCCCGAGCGCACGGCGGAACAAGCCGACAAGGTTCAGTAAGCGGGGAAGCTGTCTTCAGCCGCGATGGCCGGGTTTACCCGGCCGTCGCAGATGCCACGCGCCCGGCCGGATTAGGTGCGCGAGGCGTGGGGCTTTTGGAAGCGTAAAGACCGGCGCTGACCTGATCCTCGTACCCTTGATGTTCCTGCGACATTCGCAAGCGACACGGTCGAAGCCTTAAGTTGCACCTCTTAAGCAAAACGAAAAGCCATTACCCTTTAGTAAAAGCCATTACCCTTTAGTAATGGAGGAGACTTGCAATATGCGGCGGGCTGACGACCATGCCTTGCAGTTGCGGGCAAATGTGTTCATGCGCCGCTGTGACCACCGACGGGCTCCCTCAGGATCTGGTCAGCGCCCATGCGACGATTCCCGCGGAGCGGGCGGCGCATCAGGAAGAGGCGAGCTTGCGGCTCGAGATCGCCCGGCTCAAGCGCGCCCGCTTCGGCTCCTCCGCCGAGCGCAGCGTCCGTCTCGAACAACTCGAACTCGCGCTCGAGGATCTCGCTGAAATGGCAACGATTAAGTCAGGTTTAGACTTTTCTGGGTGAGCTTGTGTCTGATTTTTAGAGTGATCATCCAAGATCGATACTGCGCGATAACGTCCCTAATGGGGGCGAGGAGGTTCTTGACTGGGCTGCGTGCTTAGATGCTACTTCGATGTGACAACGCGCTTTGCAAGATTTACAAGCGCCTTATTCTTGAACTCATAAAGTTTGCGGTAATCAGTTTGCTGTAAGTGAAGGCTGATTTTCTCTACAATCCGCCCAGTTTCATCCTTAGCAATGGCATATATGGCATTGTCAGGATCTTCGCCGGCCGCGTTCTCATAAGTTGACAAAGCATCTATCATCGCTTGGTCAGCGATTGCTGTCTCAGCTGTGGTGAGCGATCTAACGACACCGTGTATGTCTGATAAGCACTCCACATATTTCCTGATACACAGCTTAAGATCCGGATCCTCTCCTACGGCCATTATTTCATCTAGTACTTTCCGCTTAAATACACCGTCTTGTCTCAGCTCATCTGTATCAAGCGTGAGAACGACTCTATGTTCGCTCCTCTTATCAGCGTCAGAACCAATCCATTTGCTTCCCACTGAGTATCCAATGAGAGGGTATCCTCTATGCTGCACATAGTTTCTCAGCGCCTCCATTACACGATATTCAATAAACGAGTCGTACTGCTTAGACTTAATATCTTCTAACACTTGAAACTGAGAGGATGCCTTGCCGAATAAGGAAGAAAAATGATGCTCTGTATGGTCATTGTAAAGTCTGAACGATGTTAGTACGTTTACGATTCTCCTGTTGATTGTATTCCCTGTCGTAAATATAAAGTTCGGCTCTCGCTCATATAGCATATAATCAAACGTGACATTTGCCAGCTCCTCTTCGAGTTCGCGATAATTCTCTATAGCGGTGTCATATTTTTCTTCTATGGCGACTATATTATTAAGCACTTTTTTGGCAGATTTAAATCTGACATATTCCTGTTCTGAGATCTCAACAAAAGCGGTTGATGCGAGTATAAGTCTTGTGAGGCCGTACATTCCTGCTCCAATGCGGATTTTCAATCCGACGCTCCCGTGATCTGCTCTTGCGGTTCTGCTGCCTTTGCCGCAGTGTCCCTTTCTCTTGCGCAGACTTTGGCCTTGGATCCGTTTATTATTGTTCACTTTGGTAAAGGCTGCTGCCGGGGTAGAGCGGGTTTAACAACGGCTTGCCACACGCTGCCTCCCCTTCTGCAGCCTCCGTTCCAGTTCAAACGCAGCCTTGCCGCTCTCCATCGTGAGCCACCTGAACCCCAAGTTCGTCCTGATGTAGTCGCGGGTGGCAACATCCAGTGAGAGTGAGCCGTCAGCTATGTCTGGAATACGGTTGTGAAGGGTGGGGAGGACAAGGCGGTCAGCACGTAGACACAGAACTGATCGCCACTCCGCCTTCCGCTTGCATGGCTATTGAGCCTGCCCCAAGGGCCAGCCTTCCCGTTGCCCTCGGCTCCTCCTGAGAAACTCCGTCCTGACATGCCGACGTAGATGAAGGAGCCTTCTCGGTTCCAGATTGTGTAGACCACTGCGCCTGACCGAGGCACATCGCCTGTCGGCCAGTCTGAGAACCAGTGGATAGGGCCATTGATTAGCTGGTCGTAGGTGTTGCTCTCAGGGTTTGAAGATGGGCTAGGGCGCGTGGACATTAAGGGTTTGGGGTTTAGGCGTGCTGTGATTCAAGGGGGTCTCTCGGAGGGAGGCCGCCGTGAGCCGCAGGACCTTGACGGATGCGCAGTGGGCGCGCCTTGCCGATCTGGTGCCCGGCAAAGCGGGCGATCGCGGCCAGACCGGGAAGGACAACCGTCTGTTCGTCGATGCGGTGCTGTGGATGGCCCGCACGGGCGCGCCCTGGCGCGACCTGGCGCGATCTGCCTCGGGAGTTCGGGCCCTGGAACACGGTCTGGCGGCGCTTCGATCGCTGGTCCGCCGCGGGGGTCTGGGAGCGTCTGTTCGAGGCACTCGTGGAGGATCCCGACTTCGAATATCTCATCATCGACGCCACCATCGTGCGCGCCCACCAGCATGCCGCCGGTCAAAAGGGGGGTCTCACGCTCAGGCGATCGGCCGTTCGCGCGGCGGCCTGACGACCAAGCTGCACATCGCCGTTGACGCGCTCGGCAATCCGGTGCGCCTGCGCCTCACGCCCGGCCAAACCCACGAGGCGACCCAGGCCGAGGCACTGATGGCGGGCTTTGAGCCCGAGTTCGTGATCGGCGACACCGCCTTTGACGCCGATCGGTTCCGCGCCTTTGTGGTCGCGCAGGGCGGCCGGGCCGTGATCCCCTCCCACCCCGCACGCTCGCAGGCGATTGCGCACGACAAGCACCTCTACAAGGAGCGCCATCTGGTCGAATGCTTCATCAACAAGATCAAGCAGTACCGCCGCATCGCCACACGCTACGAGAAAACCGCCCGCAACTTCCTCGCCATGATCGCCCTCGCATGCGCCATGATCTGGTTGCG
>NZ_LN811354.1:0-73142 GCF_001006805.1 Microvirga massiliensis
GAGGAAGATTTTTGATCCGCCCCGGAGATTTTTCTTTGTCTCCATAAATAAAGACAAAGAAGTACCGTTCGCAGAAATTACAAGAATCTCTGCGCTCCGTGTATTGAACCGAATCCGGCTCAATAACCCTCGTGCTGTTGCCAGAGGAGCCGGCAAGCTCTCCCGAATGGTTTCGGGGCTCGGGCTCATGTGCATCTCAAGGACAGCCGGCCTTCCGGACCATTCTCCTCAGACTGAGCGTCCTCGGGCCATGGGTTCGGAGGCGCAGAAAGCCACCCCCGGGCAATGGCCTGGGAGCCGGCAATCAGGCTGTCTGGAAACGGCGCTGGTTCGCTTTCGCGGCGCCGGGAGGGGACACATAATCAATTCCCCCCGCATTGCAAGAGGGAATGATCGCCCGTCGAGTCTCGTTCAACCAGGTTCGGGACATGGCCGAGCCGGTCGACGAAATCTTCATCGGGGGGAGGGGGCTGCCAAGCCGGCAATGCCCACAGGGCTGATATGGGGAGCGCCTCGGGGAATTCAAGGAGCCGGGGCTTCCGGCCTCCCGTGCGAATGCGTCAGCTGACGAAGGCTCTGGCGTTCTGCCGGTCTCTGCCACCATTCGTCCGCCGGTCCGGTCCTCCGCCCTTCTCTCGCTTCTTGCCGCGCCGATCCCTCGCGCGCGACACCGACGAGGCAACGAGCTTCTCCTCGATCATGGCATTGAGGTCCGAGCGCAGCTCCAGGACGTGCTCGCTCCCTGTGTAGGCATTTGGGTATCGCTGCCCCAACCACAGCCACGTCGTCACGATCTTCACCCGAGATTCGAGCTTCAGAAGGTCGGCGTTCACGCCGAAGTTCGGCGGCTCGACCCAACCGTGTTTCGCATGCTGGCGAGCCCAGGCGAGGAGCATGTCGACGGCCAGACCATCCCGTGCATCCACGGGAGCCATGGAATAGGAGAGGCGATCGAGGATCGGGAGCGGGACGGTATCGAGGAGCTGAGCGAGGCCGATCATCTCCTCCAAGTCCGCCATCCTCAGATCCGGATGGCCGGCCACGAGCGTATCGTCGAGGTACTGGAGAATCCGTCCGAGGCGGTCCGTGTGCAGGACCTCGCTTGCGGAAAGCACCGTCTCTCGGTTCGGCCGCACATAGGCGTTGCCTCTCAATTTTCCCGATTCCTGCGCGAGAGCGGTTTCGATGACGGGTCGCAGCAAGCGGTATGATCCTGCTTCGGAAAGGGCCGTCACCAGACCTGTGTCGTGATGACCGAACCGCCCTGCGCGGCCAGCGATCTGCTTGATCTCCATGGGGGAGAGCTGCCGTCGCCGGGAGCCGTCGAACTTGCTGAGTGTGGAAAAGACGATGCGCCGGAGGGGACCGATATTCAGGCCCATCCCAATGGCATCAGTGGCAACCAGGATTTCCGCCTCTCGATTTCGGAACCTCGCGGCTTCCGCCCGCCGGACCTCCGGGCCGAGAGCGCCGTAAATCGTAGCGACGCTTCGCCCCGAGCGGACGAGACGAGTTCTCAAGTCGTGGATCTCGGCACGGGAGAAAGCGATGACGGCATCGCCGTCGGCCAGCTTATTGAGTTCCACAGGCTCGTTCTCGACGCGAAGCTGACCCTTGCGTTTCAGGATCCGCAACTTCAGCGGCTCCCCGGTCATCGCCAGCAGGTGTTCGACCAAGGGGATTGCCTCCGGGGCTCCGGTGAGCACGACAAGGCGTGCAGGCGCTCCAATGATGGCCTGAGTCCAGGCCCAGCCCCGGCTGTGATCGCCGAGCATCTGCACCTCGTCGATCACGCAGACATCGACCACGCGCCCGAGATCCAGGGTTTCGATCGTGCGGGCGATGTGCGTCGCTCCTTCGGGAACCACACGCTCCTCGCCCGTGATCATGCCAGCCGAGAGCCCGCGCTCGCTCAGTCGCTCATAATGCTCCAAGGCGAGCAGTCGCAGAGGGGACAGGATCTCGGCCGTCTCGGCCTCGGTGGCCAGCCGGAGGGCCTCATGGGTCTTACCGGAATTGGTCGGGCCGGCGAGAAACAGGACTTGGCGGTTGAGTGATCTCGCCAGGGGGAAGATGGCCGCGTAGCTCTCGTATCCGGACGCCTCTCGGATCTGAGCCTCACGCAGGTGACGCAACCTTCGCGCCGTCGCCTTGGTGCGGATCTCATCGAGCGCTGTCCGCAATTCGCGGGCGACCTCGTCCGGTTCGTCCTCCGTAGTGATCCGAAGAGGGGCGAGCCTGCCAGCGGCGGATTTGATGGCGTGCAGGATCGCGCTGCGATCACTCTCCTCGTAAGGCGACAGATACGTCTCATTCTCGTCGCGCCAGGTGCGAACGGCCTCCTCGCAGGCGTCGAGAGTGGCGTCCCGGAGATTCTTTACCCGGGGCGCGAGGAGTTCGGCGGCCGCGACGGCGTCGTCCGGTGAGAAGCGGTTCGGAGCGTGGACGATGCTCTCGACCTCGGGCGGCTCCGCGATCGTCATCGTGACCGCGACCGACAACTCCACATTCGGGAGGATCAGGAAGTCATGCTCGAATTCGATCCGATATCCGGCGAGATCGGGTTCGGGCTTCGGCGGATGATGTGAATGCCGGCCGTCGCGAACGGGTTTGGTTTCGCTGTCCAGAGCGGCTCGGATCGCTTCGCTGACTGCGATCCCGGTTTTCCCACGGAGAGCTGTGGCGATGTACTTGCGGCGCCGGTGAGCCGCTCCTCCGGATGGAGTCGATTCGTTCTGATGTGCGCGAGGTGCTCTTCGAGTGTGCGCGCTTCTCGCAGCCTCGCTGCGATGCGCATGACTCTCGGCAGTGTCGCGCCTGCGCCACTTGGGCACCTCGCGGGCGAGGGTAGTGACAATGTCCGGATCGAATAGCCGCTCCTGAACCGTGCGACCCCATTTCCGAACCGGTCTCCGCTCGGCAACCGGAATCAGGCCCTCCTCGATCCAGCGCTCGCATTCGGCCTCGCTCGCCAGCAGCAGGCCTGGAAGATGGTTCAGCGTGACGAGATCTTTTCGATTCTTGCTCATGTCCTCATCCGCCCCGGCCGGCGCTCGAGCAGGATTGCCGCCTCTATGCCCGTTATAGAAGGGGTCGGGCTGGCCTCGTGCAAGTGCTCCACCGCATTCTCACCTCTTGCGCCAGCCAATGTGAGCACTGGCTCGACATCCCGGCTGAACTCGCCCGATGAACCGAGGTTCCAGTACGCCCGGCATGGCTCGGGGTTCGAGCGGGGCCTTTCCCCATAGGCAGGGGCTTTGCTGAACCATACCGCCAGTCGCGAGTTCCACGGGTCGGTCAGCGAGGGAGGGATCGATGCCTGAAGTTCGACCGGATCGCCACACGTGGTGGCAGACGGGCGTGATCTATCAGATCTATCCGCGCTCCTTTCAGGATTCGAATGGCGACGGTATCGGCGATATTCCGGGCATCACCGCGCGCCTTGATTACATCGCATCCCTCGGTGCGGACGCCATCTGGATCGCGCCGATCTATCCGTCGCCCATGGCAGATTTCGGGTACGACGTATCCAACCACTGCGACATTCACCCGATCTTCGGCACGTTGGCCGACTTTGACCAACTCGTTGCCGAAGCACACCGGAGAGAGATCAAGGTCATTCTCGACTTCGTCCCGAACCATACCTCGGATCAGCATCCCTGGTTCAGGGAGAGCCGGTCCTCTCGAGGCCACCCGAAGCGGGATTGGTACATCTGGTGTGATCCGAAGCCTGATGGCTCTCCTCCGAGCAACTAGCTGAGCGAGTTCGGCGGCTCGGCGTGGACCTTCGATGCGACCACAGGGCAATTCTATTACCATGCCTATCTCGCGGAGCAGCCGGACCTGAACTGGCGCAATCAGCAGGTGCAGCAGGCCATGCTGCGGGTGCTCGGCTTCTGGTTCGATCGCGGTGTCGACGGCTTCCGTTTCGACGCCATCCACCACCTGTTCGAGGACGAGCGGCTTCGGGACAACCCGCCGGATCCGGTGTGGCGCGAGGGCATGTCGCCGGCGCGACGCGTGATCCGGGTCCACACGATGGATCAGCCGGAAGTGCATGATGCCATTGCTGCCATGCGCCGCGTCGCCGATTCCTACGATGATCGCGTCATGATTGGTGAGGCCTACCTGCCGATCGACCGGCTCATGACCTATTACGGCGTGGATCTCACCGGCTTCCATCTACCCTTCAACTTTCACCTGATCTCGACGCCGTGGAATCCCGTCGCTGTTGCGGCCCTGATCGACGCCTACGAGGCGGCATTACCCCGAGGAGCATGGCCGAACTGGGTGCTGGGCAATCATGATCGTTCGCGCGTCGCGAGCCGTCTCGGGCCGGAGCAGGCTCGTGTTGCCGCCATGCTCCTTCTGACGCTCAGGGGCACGCCGACGATCTATCAGGGCGAAGAGCTTGGCATGACGAATGTTCCCATCCCGGCCGAGCGCGTCCAGGACCCATGGGAGAAAAATGTCCCCGGGTTGGGCCTGGGGCGCGATCCTGCCCGGACTCCAATTCCCTGGGACGAGAGCTCCAATAGCGGATTCACGACAGGTGAGCCTTGGCTGCCTGTCGGTGGCGAGAACAAAGCTTTGAATGTCATTGCACAAGTCGGGGACACACGCTCCATGCTTTCGCTCTACCGCAGCCTGATTGCCTTACGCCGTTCGGAGCTTGCACTGGCCATCGGCGAATACGTACCGGTTGCGGCGACGGGCGAGGTGCTGGCGTTCGAGCGACGCCATCATGATCGACGGCTAGTGGTCGCTCTCAATTTCCGACAATCACCTCAACGCCTGGATCACATCTCCGGCCGAAAAAAGCTCCTGCTGTCGACATTCCTTGATCGCGCGGGTGAATCGCTGGACGAGATCAGGTTGCAACCGAATGAGGGCGTCGTTGTCGAACTGCTGTGAAGCAGATCACCGCTGGCGGGCAGGGGAAGAGATGGAATCCGCTGCAAGCTGCTGTCTTTCGCGGTTCAATCGCCCACTCCATGGAATTGCTGTGTAGGCTTCTCCGATACCCTCACCGGCACTGATGCAACAATTGCTACCGGGCGGGCACTACCCCTTTCCTGCGGCCCTATCGGCAGGATCGCGCCAGCCTCCTGGAGCACAAACAACCCAGGAATCGGGTATCCACGTCTGGAATGCCTGTCTCCATTCGCGACAACGAGCGCGGAAGCAATAGTTTATACACTACTGGTCCACCGCGCGTCCTTCACAGACTGCCATGGAGGAGTGCCATGGGCATGCTACATGATCTGCTCTTTCTGAGCACAATGCTCCAGGTCGCTATCGCCCCTGACGATTTGCCTACATGCTCGCCAGGGCTGCGGTGACGACTAGCCTCTGAAAAATTCTTTCGTGCTCAGCACTTTGACCTCAGCAAGCATCCTGGCGTCCCAGGCAGCGGTCCATTGCTGCGATTGCATCACGCCACTCTTGCGCGGCTGAGGCGCGTGCTTCCGGGCGCTCGCTCCTCATATGCCCGTAAGCGTCACGAATAGCCTTGAAGCGGTCCCGGATCGCGCTCAGATCGGCTCGATCATCGCTGCGCAAGCTGCGTTCGGAAACCTCGGCAATTTGCAACAGGCATTCGCGCAACAGGCACACGATCTCGTCGGCATCCGAGATTCCGGACTGATCTTCCAACCGCTGGTAGACGAGATAGGTACCGTCACCATTGGTGGTAAAAAGGAACAAGTGATCGAATGTCCGCTCGATCTCGGAAATGATAGGAGGGCGGTCCGATACCTCTCCTTGAGCCGGAACGGCGCAGAATTGCATCAGTGCTGCGATCAAGAGCCCGCAGCATGGCAAAGTGGCGGTGCGGCGCATCATCGGTAGCGCTCCGATCGAAGAGCCGAGCTCAAGTGGCTCGAATCTGGCGAGCAGCATACCCGGCCATGAGCGAGCGGGCGAGCAACGGCTGGACATTCCTGATCGGGCCGTGCCGGCAATTCGCACACATCGACATTCGCCAACCGCAGAGTGTGGCGACTGGCAAGACCGGTATGCCTCTATAATTCACCGATCCTGGTAGCGTTGGGCCTTGTGCCTCCAGGCCCTGGCCTGGGATTCGGGCAGGCTATGCGGTTATCACGCTTGGGCACCGCAGGGGGCGTGAGGTGCCCATCCGCGATAGCAATCTGAACGGGTTCAACTATCTTCCGACCCCGCAGGAAACGACGGATGAGCCGGACAGGTGGATCGATAAACGGTCCGAGGAGGGAACGCTCTTCGCGAAGGTGGCCTCTATCAGTTGTCACTCTGACATGGTGTTGTCTCGCTCTGTTGCCCTTCGGGATGTGCATGCTTGCATGAGCAAGAAAAGGCGACGTTTCGTCGTGGACTCCATGAGCGCTTGTGAAGTACTGGCGCACTTTCCCGATTGTGCGATTGACCTCAACCGTTTTGGGAGCCGGTGCGGGTGCTCTCCGATTCGCCTCTCTGAGGATGGCCAGTCTCTATAGCCCGAAGAGATTCCGTGGGAGCACGCAGCGCTTTCATGAGGCGGTTCATTCAACGCCTCTTGGCACTCCTCACCGATCTCGTCCGGCCGAATCTCGCGGCCTTCACCCGCGAGCGCGAACCGATGATCTGGGTCACATCCCTGGTCGTTGGTATTCTTGCCGGGGCGGCCTCGGTCGCCTTCCGGGCTGGCATCAACGCTGCGCAACTCCCGTGGCTTGGCACCATGTCCGAGCGGGTGGCAAGTGTGGCGGGAACCATCCCCTGGCCGATCGTGCTGCTGGCTCCGGCCGTCGGCGGCCTGATCGTCGGCATTCTCCTCAACTTTGTGCCCGGACGTCGTGGGGGAGGGCCCGCAGATGTCATTGAGGCCGAGGCCTTCGACCCGCACAGGCTCGGGCTTCGCAATGGGCTTCTCGGAGCGCTGGCTTCCGCGATCACGCTCGGCTCCGGCGGAAGTGCCGGACGCGAAGGGCCAGTGATCCATCTCGGCGGGACAATCGCGGCAGTTCTCACGCGCCGCTTCGAGCTCCCCGCTGCCGGAGGCCGGGTGCTCCTGGGGGCCGGTGTGGCCGCTGCGATCGCCGCCTCGTTCAATGCTCCGATCGCGGGTGCATTGTTCGCTCTTGAAGTCATTCACCGGCGCATCTCGGTCGTGATGCTGCCGCCCATCGTCATTGCCTCGGCCGCTGGCGCCGTCATCGGCCGGATCGCGTTCGGCGAGTTCCCGGCCTTCACGATCCCCGAGCACCGCATCATCTCCTATTGGGAGTTCCCGGCCTTTGCGCTTCTGGGTGTGGTGGCCGCGGCTGTGGCGATCTTCTTTCAACTTGCTGTCATGAGCGCGGACTGGGCACTGCGAGGTCTGGTCCTTCCGCTCTGGCTGAAGCCGGTCCTGGGTGGGCTGTGTGTCGGAGCGCTCGGCGTGTTCTTTCCCGAAATCCTGGGGGTCGGCTACGAAACCATGGAAGCGGCGCTGACCCAGAGCTTGCCGCTCGGACTTTTGGTCGGTCTCGTGTTCCTGAAAACCGCCGCGACAGCGATCACGCTCGGCAGCCGCCTGGCCGGCGGAATCTTCTCGCCGACGCTGTATCTCGGCGCCATGGCGGGAGCAGCCTATGGCATCCTGGCCGCCCGTGCATTTCCGGACCTGGCCTCGAGCAATGCCGTCTACGCCATTCTCGGCATGGGAGCCGTGGCGGCAGCGGTTCTCGGCGCACCGATCTCGACCACGGTCATGGTGTTCGAGATGACCGGCGGCTATGCCATGAGCATCGCTCTCCTGCTCACGGTGTCGGTCGCGAGCTCTCTCACGCGTGCCTTTCTGGGTCGCAGCTTCTTCCAATGGCAACTCGCTTCCCGGGGGCTTTTCCTCGACCAAGAGCCCCATCCGCGTCCCGAAGGCGATCTGAGGGTCGGCAGGTTGATGAGGCCCATGAGGCCAGGTGAGAGCGCGGAAGCCTATGCCGGCAGCGTTCTGACGACCGCGGACTCCCTGGAGGAGGCGCTCAGGGCGTTCGACGCCTGCGGCCTCGAGCGGCTTCCGGTCGTGAGGGCGCAAGACACCGATCGTATCCTCGGAATGGTCGACCAGGCCGATGTCCTCAGGATCCTCAATGCCGCGCCCGTGAAGTCAGCCGGCGAGGAGCGCCGCGAGAGGTGACGGTTCACCCCAGCGATGTCATTCGTCACGGCAGAGCGCTACGCCGATCCACGGTAGCCCTCATCCACGTCGGCGACGCGCACTGCGCCGAGGCTCGCGTCGGAGCACGCCGACAATCTCGACGTGAGGACTGTGCTTGAACTGGTCGACCAGTACTACCTCGTCGAGGGTAAAGCCGGCAGCGATCAGAATTGCCGCATCGCGCGCGAAGGTTCCTCCATCGCACGAGACGCTGACGACTCGCGACACGTTCGACCCGGCGATCTGCCGAACCTGTGCTTCAGCGCCGGCGCGGGGCGGATCGAGCACCACCGCCTCGAATTTATCGAGTTCCGGGCCGAGAAGGGGGCGCCTGAAGAGATCCCGAGCTTCCGTTGTGATCCGTCGTAGTCCAGGAGTGAAACGGGCCGCCCGGTCAAGCGCCGCAACGGCTGCCCGGTCCAACTCGACGGCATGAATCTCCGCGCGTTCCGCAAGCCTGAGGGCAAATGGACCGCAGCCACTGAAGAGATCCGCGATCGAGCGTGCATCCCGGCAGCCTTCCATGACCAGTTGCGACAGGACTTCCTCGCCGCGGCGTGTTGCCTGCAGGAACGAGCCTGGGGGCGGCACGACCTGTGCCCGCCCCATGACGATGACCGGCGAACGTCGCTCGAGAAGCAATTCGCCGTGCAGAGAGAGACGCGCAAGATCGAGCGAGCCGGCGAGATCGCACAATCTGCGGCCTTTGCGATCGTCGACCGGGCCGTGACCGCGCAGATCGATATCGAGACCGCCCTCCGTCGCGGTGATCTGGATGTCGAGCGGCTTGCGCGCCGATGCCAGCGCCCCAGCCAGAACACGGGCGACCTCGGGTGCACGTGTCTTGAGCGCCGGCTCGGCGATCGGGCAATGGTCGATCTCGACGACCGTATGGCTGCGCGCGGCCATGTAGCCGACCTGCACGCCATGCGCGAAACGCCCGTGCAAGGTAATGCGCCGGCGGCCATCTCCGTGCGCATCGACGAGATCTCGCAACGGCGCATCGATGCCGGCCTGCCGTAGCGCCACTGAAACGGTCTCGCGCTTCCAGCCCTGATACAGGCTGTGGCCCATATGCTGGGTCGCGCATCCGCCGCAGCGCCCGAAATAGGGACAGAACGGCGTCTCGCGATCCGCCGAACGAGTCTCGACGGATTCGAGCTGCGCGCGCGATCCCTCGCGTCTGACGAGCACATCCTCGCCCGGCAGTGCGCCCGCCACGAAGACGGCTCCGCTCTCCGTATCGGCGATCCCGTCGGCTTTCGCGCCGAGTCGGCTGATGTGCAGTTGCTCAGCCACGTCGCGCGCCCAACAGGAACTCGCGGTTGCCGTCTCCGCCTTCGATCGGGGAGGGCGCCAGGCCGAGCGCGGTGAATCCGAGGCCCTCCACGAAATGCGTCATCGACTCACACACGGTCCGGTGCACCGCCTCGTCGCGGACGATGCCCTTCCGGACATGGGCCGGCCCGGCCTCGAATTGCGGCTTCACCAGCACGGCCATGGTTGCCCGAGGTGCGAGAAAGCCGATTGCAGGCGGCAGCACGAGCTTCAGGGAGATGAAGCTCACATCGGCGACGAGAAGATCGATCGGCTCGGGAACGTCTCTTCCGGTAAGGTTGCGCGCATCCATGCCCTCGAGGGAGATCACCCGTGGGTCCGCTGCGATGCGGGCGTGCAGCTGATCGTGTCCGACATCGACGGCATAGACCCGGTGCGCGCCTCGATTGAGCAGTACTTCGGTGAATCCGCCCGTCGAGGCGCCGAGATCGAGGCAGGTCCGTCCCGCCGGATCCAGGGAAAAATGGTCGAGTGCGGCGGCGAGCTTCAACCCGCCGCGCGACACGTAAGGGTGGGGCGCGGCGGCCTCGATCTCGGCCGCGCGGGCAATCATCTCCGAGGGCTTTCGCACCGGCGATCCGTCGGCGCGCACCAAACCGGCCGCGATCGCTTCCTGCGCGCGCGCCCGGCTCTCGAAAATTCCCCGCTCGACCAGGAGCCGGTCAGCCCGTTCTCGCATTGCCGAATTCAACGTCCCAGGCTTGCAGTCCGTCGGAACTCGCGACCTCCGTTGATCCAACAGAGGCAATGAGGGGCTGCAGCCTTGCCCTATGCGCGCACCTTTAGAATGTCGGCGTCGTGCCCAAGCGCCTCGAATACTTTCGTGACAATCGCCTGTGCGTTGAGCGCCGCCTTGGCGTATTGCCGATCCGGAGTGTCATGATCGATATACTCGTCCGGCAGGATCATCGTGCGGACCTTGAGATGCCCGTCATCAAGGAGGCCGGCATTCGATAGGAAATGCAGCACATAAGATCCGAAGCCGCCGATCGAGCCCTCTTCGATCGTGATCAGGACCTCGTGCTCCCGGGCGAGCCGCGCCACGAGGTCGGTATCGAGCGGCTTGGCGAAGCGCGCATCCGCCACGGTGGTCGAGAGACCTCGTCCTTCAAGCTCTTCCGCGGCCTTGAGGCTCTCGGCGAGACGTGTTCCCAGCGAGAGAATCGCGATCCGCGTGCCCTCCCGCAGGATCCGTCCGCGCCCGATGGGGAGTGGGACACCACGCTCGGGCAGGTCCGTCCCGACTCCCTCGCCACGGGGGTAGCGGAAGGCAATCGGGCCCTCGTCATAGGCCGCAGCGGTCGCCACCATGTGCACGAGTTCGGCCTCGTCGGCGGCTGCCATCACGACCATGCTGGGCAAACAGCCGAGATAGGCGATGTCGAAGGAGCCTGCATGGGTTGCGCCATCGGCGCCGACGAGACCGGCCCGGTCGATCGCGAAGCGCACCGGGAGGTTCTGGATCGAAACGTCGTGCACGACCTGGTCATAGGCCCGTTGCAGGAACGTCGAGTAGATGGCGCAGAATGGCTTGTAGCCTTCGCTCGCGAGCCCGGCCGCGAAGGTAACGGCATGCTGTTCGGCGATGCCGACGTCGAAGGTGCGCTTGGGAAAGGCTCGTCCGAACAGATCGAGGCCCGTGCCTGACGGCATCGCGGCCGTGACCGCCACGATCCGCTTGTCCTCGGTTGCCTCCCGGACCAGGCTCTCGGCGAAGACCCGGGTATAGGAGGGGGCATTGGCCTTGGGCTTCGCTTGGGCACCGGTCACTACGTCGAAGGTGGCAACCCCATGATACTTGTCCGCAGAAGCCTCTGCGGGCGCATAGCCCTTGCCCTTCTGGGTCACGACATGGACGAGGATCGGCCCGTTCTCGGAGTCGCGGACGTTCTTCAGGACCGGCAGGAGATGGTCGAGGTTGTGGCCGTCGACTGGCCCTACATAGTAGAAGCCCATCTCCTCGAAGAGCGTGCCCCCGGTCCAGAAGCCTCGGGCGAATTCCTCGGCGCGCGCAGCCTTCTCATAGATAAAGGACGGCAGGTGCTTGGCGACCTGCTTGGCGGTCTCGCGGAGTCCCCGGTAGGTGCCTCCGGAGACGAGCCGCGCGAGATAGGACGACATGGCTCCGACCGGCGGAGCGATCGACATGTCGTTGTCGTTGAGGATCACGATCAGGCGAGACTGCAGCGCCCCGGCATTGTTCATGGCCTCGTAGGCCATGCCGGCCGACATGGCGCCGTCCCCGATCACCGCGACGACATTGTGAGGCTTTGCCGACAGATCGCGCGCGACCGCCATGCCGAGGCCGGCCGAGATCGAGGTCGACGAGTGGGCCGCCCCAAAAGGGTCGTATTGGCTCTCCGCCCTGCGTGTGAAACCCGAGAGGCCGCCACCCTGCCGAAGGGTCCGGATGCGGCCGCGGCGGCCGGTCAGGATCTTGTGCGGATAGGCCTGATGCCCGACGTCCCAGATCAGACGGTCGCGGGGCGTGTCGAACACGTAGTGGAGCGCGACCGTCAGCTCCACGACGCCGAGGCCAGCCCCGAGATGCCCGCCGGTGACCGAGACGGCATCGATCGTCTCCGCCCGAAGCTCGTCGGCAACCTGCTGGAGTAGATGCTCATCGAGCCTGCGCAGATCCTCCGGGCTGTGCAGTCGGTCGAGGAGGGGTCTTGGAAGGGGCAATGGACGATAACCTTAGCGGAGCCAAGCGGTTCCCGGCAGTCCGGGGCTGACTCCAATTAGGGCGTGCTCAGGGCGAGGTCAAAGCGGTGGTTGACGCACGCCGGCCGTCGGACGAAGCGCAAAGCGCGGGGCCGACGTCATGAACGCCTATCGAGCCCAGTATCTCTGAGGCGGCCTTCGATCAGGATTCGAGATCGAGAGGCGTGACGCTAGCGGCACGACCATCGGGCCCGATCGTGATTCGCTCGATCCGGGCCTCGGCCTTCTTGAGCAGGGCCTCGCAGTGCTTCTTGAGGGCCTCACCCCGCTCATAAATCGTGATCGATTCCTCGAGAGAAACTTCCCCGCGCTCGAGCTTGCGCACGATCTCCTCGAGTTCGGCAAGGGCCGTTTCGAAGGGCAGGGCGTCGATGGGGGTGACCGTGTTCATGACCGCTCCCAGCCGCGCCGGAGCGCGAACGTGCAAGACATCTCGGGCACGGGCCTCGCCCGGGTTCGAAACCGGTTATGAGCATCGCTCGCGAGGCTGGCAAGGACCCCGGTGGCCACCCTCCACACCTCAGTTGTGAGGAAGCATGAAGGGCTCGCCCTCATAGGCCTCGGCGCCTCGTCCGATGCCCTGCACCGCGTCGACCATCCTCCCGCTGCGTCCCAGGAGGTCGTCGGCGATCGAGACCAGCTTCGCGTTCGGCGTCGCAAAGGGCGATGCGCGGCGCAGAGCTGCGGCGAGATCGGCCTCACTGCGCTCCGGCGCGAGTTCGCAGGCCGTGATGAAGGCGGCGGCCGTCGAGCGGCTGATTCCGGCAAAGCAATGAAAGAGGAGCGGGGCCTCGCGATCCCAGGCGCGTACGAACTCGAGCAGCGTCTCGACATGCAACGCGGCCGGCACGATGTGCCCGTCCATCGGCTCGATGATATCGCTGATGCTGAGCACGAGGTGGCGTTCCGGCCGGATGCTCGGAGGCCGCACCACGGGAGTGCCGTCGTTCAGCAGGGTCACGACATGGCTTGCGCCCGTCTTTGCAGCGGTCTCGGCAAGGCGCGCCAGGGAACAGACGTAAAGAGTAGACATCCTGTGCTCCTCGGGGCTTGGCCCAGATTACACCCGGGCCAGGAGGACGGTGCGGCGCCATGGTCGGCGGGGTCGTTACGGTCCGGGCTATACCGGGGCGGGCCCGTTCCGCAAGGTGGAGACCCGCTCCGCAAAACGGGTTTCGGACACCGCGATCGGCCACGGCTCAAGGTATGACAGAAACGATTTCGGCAACGCTGCAGGACGGCCGAAGAAGCGCGTCGCCTCGTCGCGGGTAAACCCCGCGAGTTCCGTGGCTTCCAGAAAGGCAGCTTGGCGATCAGACTGCTTGATCAGTCGCTGGAGGGCGGCGGGCCGGATCACGGGCAGGCCGAAATGGAGATGAATCGCCGCAAGCAGCCGTTGCTCGACGGCCTTGTAGGCGTCTCCGATCACGGCCTTGAAGGGCGAGATGATGTCCCCGATGACGTATTCCGGAGCGTCGTGCAGGAGCACCGCGAGCCGCCACGCGGCAGGTGTGTTCGGCGAGAAATGTTCCGCTATCGCTTCGACGAGGAGACTGTGCTGCGCCACGGAGAAGACGTGTTCACCGCTCGTCTGCCCGTTCCATCGCGCGACCCGCGCGAGTCCGTGCGCGATATCTTCCAGTTCCACGTCGAGCGGAGACGGATCGAGAAGGTCGAGCCGGCGGCCCGAGAGCATCCTTTGCCAGGCGCGAGGGGCTGTCGCCATGGATCAGGAACGTACTCCGAGCGCGGCACATTCTGCGTGGCGATGGCATTCGACGAGATGATCGTTCACCATCCCGACGGCCTGCATGAACGCGTAGACGATCGTCGGTCCGCAGAAGTTGAACCCCTCGGCACGAAGCGCTTTCGAGATCCGGCGCGAGACATCCGTTTCTGCGGGGATCTCGCTCCGGCTCCGAAATACATTCTGCACCGGGCGCCTATCCACGAATTCCCAGAGAAAGCGCGAGAAGCCGCCCCGCTCCTGGAGCGCGAGCCAGGCACGGGCGCCGGCGACCGTCGCTTCGATCTTGGCGCGATTGCGCACGATGCCGGCGTCCAGCATCAGCGCTTCGACCTGTGCTCCATCGAAGCCCGCAACGACGGCGGGATCGAAACCCGCGAAGGCTCGGCGAAAATTCTCGCGCTTGCGCAGGATCGTGATCCAGGACAGGCCCGCCTGAAAGCCGTCGAGGATCAGCTTCTCGAAAAGGGCGCGATCGTCATATTCGGGAACACCCCATTCGGTGTCGTGGTAGGCGACGTAGAGCGGATCGCTGCCGGGCCACCAGCAGCGCGCACGGTGGTCCGGATGATGGACGAGGCCGTCGGTCATTCGGCTGCCTTCGCGCGCGACTCCGGAAATGGAAAGCTCGCCCAGTCCGGCTTCACGAGATCGACGGGCAGGCCGCCAGCCGTGATCGGCTGGCCGGCATCGAGCGCATCCTGGGCCCGATCGAGGCGCACCATTGCGAGCCCGCGTCCGCGCGCCGCCGTCCCGGTCTTGCCGAGGACCCGATCGCCCGCGGCGATATCGGCCCCGGGCTCCGCGACGAAGCCCTCCCGGTAAACGACGGGCACCATCCGCGTGCGCGCGGTGCCGCGGTGCTGCATGCGCGAAACGACCTCCTGGCCGACATAGCAGCCCTTGTCGAAATCGATGCCGTGCAACTGGTCCATCTGTGCCTCGTGTGGGAACGCGTCCCCGAACAGGAAGTCGCGCCCACCCTCCGGGATGCCGAGGACAATGCGACGGACGTGATAATCCTCCGGGGATGCCGTCGTGAACGCGGATGCCTCTCCGGCCGGAACGATGGCACGCCAGCCGAGCGCCGGGAACCGGGGATCAATGCTGGACAGGGAATCGGGCGCATCTGGCTTGGCGGCACCGTCCCAGCCTGCAATCACGGCGAATTCCGCGGATACATCCTGGATTTCGACTTTTGCCCTCAGCCGATAGAACGTGAGGCGCCGTACGAGATCCGGAACGTAGGGTTTCAACACGTCGAGACGATAGCTGCCGGGTTCGAGCGAGCTCTCGAAAACGATGAAATCGAACAGGATCTTGCCCTGCGGCGTGAGCAGCGCCCCGAAGCGTGCTTGACCGGGAGAGATCCTGTCGAGGTCGCAGGTCAGCAATCCATCGAGGAAGGCTTTCGCCGCCTCACCGGCGACCCGCACTACACCCCGATCCGTCAGATGAGCCGTCGGCATTCGCCACTCCCGTTACGCTCGGCGGATTGTGACATAGGCTGGCGGCGCGTGCCCCTCAAGACGAGGAGCGGTTCGCACCCGCCAAGCGGCCGCAGGGTTATCTGGGACTGTCGTCAGCCGATTGCGATGGCGATTGCTGGCGATGCTGCCAGCGATCCGTTTCGAATCGCCGATACGCCGGGATGGCCGTGCTGCCGCTCAGTGCTTGTGCCCCTTCGTGAAGGCGCCACCGCGAATTCGCTCCGGGAGCCCTTCCGCATACTGGGCGACGGCCTCCTCGCCATAGGTGGCGACGAGCTCGTGGAACGCAGCGACGAGTGCGGCCTGAGCCATGTAATCCGCATCGAGACCATCGAGCTCCGCCTCGGCGAATGCCTCGGTGACATAGCTCAGCGCCGCCTCCTTGATGGCGCTCGAGTCCGGAAGATCGGAAAGAAGGACGTCGGTGTCGTTCATGATCATCATGGCCCCTTGAATCGGGGCGGTGCAGCTCCCTTTGTGGAAGTTAGAATTCGCACCGCTCCGCCGCCAGCATCACCTTGCCAAACGGTTAACGCGAGTAACCGGCCGGTCAAAAAATGTGGATAAAGCAATGACGTAAGGTCATGCACGACCTCTCGGCAGCATTATTTTCACGCCCGTCCGCCGTCCCTGAAAGTGCGGGACTCGAGCCATCCGATCAGCCGCCGTAGCGTCCGGCGATCGTCCGGGCGAGCTGATCTCCCTCCTTCAGGAAGCGGTTGGATGCTTCCGTCGCCGAAGGCGTGCAGGCGTTGTACGTGAGAGCATAGCTCCGATAACCCTTGTTGTAGGCGCCGGCGAGCCTTTCCCGTCGGCCGGGCGTCGTCCCTTCCGCCTCGATCAGGGCCTGCATGCGTTGCGGCCATTCCCCAGCCTCCGCCGCCGTACAAAGCGAGCGCAGGAAGGCCAGGGATCCCATGATCTCGGACAGTCTGAGCAGTTCCGGCTCATAGGGCGCCGGTGGCGGCTCGGGCGGTGGTGCTGCCGGCTCTGCGGGTTCCGCCGGTCTGGCGGCGCGGGGCACCTGGCGGCTCGGGGTTGGCGAGGGTTGCGTACGTCGTGGTGCCGGGCGCCGATATTCCGGCGCCGGGACGTATTGCGGCATTGGCTGTTGAAGCGGCTGTCGGGGTGGGCCGAAAAGCCGCTCGAACAAGGACTGCGCGTCCGCTGGGGGTACGAAAACGGAAAGGGCGGCAACTGCCAGGACAGGCGCGGTAATCCTTCTCACGAATTCTGCCCCAGAGCGATCACTGCCGCTTTCGCGACGACATCGGCCAAGTGGGGAGTCGTGCGCAGCTCTCCCACACAGGCCGGATTGACCCAGCGGATCTCGAGGGCTTCTGGCCCGGTGCAAGGCTCGCCCGACAGCCATCGGCCGGCATGGGCGGCGATGACGAAATGCCGGATCGGTTCCCCCGACGCGTCGCGGTCGATGACTTCCACATGGGTCACGAAGCCGAGAAGTTCGGCTTCGACGCCCACCTCCTCGCGCAACTCCCGGAGAGCCGCCTCGGCCAGGGTCTCGCCCCGTTCCACGACACCTCCCGGCAAGGAGAAGACTCCCGCCATCGGCGGCTTTCCACGGGCTGCCAGAAGCACTAGCCCTTCTCGAAACACGGCGATCGAGGCCGCAAGAACGGGACGGGCCGGATCGAGCACGCGCTCCCTGCTCTCCGAGTCCGGCCGGATTCGATCGGCTCCCTGGTGCATCTAGACTCGCTTAGACGTGCTGACCGCCGTTGATGTGCAATTCCGCCCCACTCACGTAAGAGCTCGCCTCGGTGCAGAGGAAGTAGATCGCCTTTGCGACTTCGTCCGGTGTCCCGAGCCTCCGCAGGGGAATCTGCTCCACCAGCTTCTCGGTGCCGGGCGAGAGAATGGATGTGTCGATCTCCCCGGGAGAGATCGCATTCACGCGCACGCCGAGTGGGCCGAAATCGGCCGCCATCTCACGGGTGAGGGCAGCGAGCGCCGCCTTTGAGGTCGAATAGGCTGCCCCGGCGAACGGATGCACCCGCGATCCGGCAATCGAAGTCACGTTGACGATCGAGCCGCGCGCTCTCGTAAGCTCGTCGACGAGGCCGCGGGCGAGGATGATTGAGGCGAAGAAGTTCACGTGGAAGACGTGGATCCAATCCTCGTAGGGCGTATTCAGCGCCGACAGCCGTGCGCCGCCCGCGGCCTTGGGCGAGATGCCCGCGTTGTTGACCAGCGCATGAAGGCAACCGCCCTCGTTGTCGAGGCGGCCCTTCACCTCGGCAATTGCGCGGAGTGTGTCTTGCGGATCCGCCAGATCGACCTGCAGGTGATCTTCGGGCCCCATCTCCCAGGGGCAGTTTTCCGGGAAGCCGTGGCGCGAGCAGGTGATCACCCGCCAGCCCGCAGCTGAAAACCGCTTCACCGTGGCATGGCCGATCCCGCGGCTCGCGCCGGTCAGCAGCATCACGCGCCGCGGATTGTTCGATGATGTCATGGGTGATCCGTTCAATCTCAATGAAGGAGGGTCATCGCACTGGCCGCCGAAGACGCCTCCGGGACTCATATATAGATAAGCCGGAAGGCAAGCGTCGGGCCATGAGCGGGGTAGGACTGGCAGATGCCGGGGCCTAGGGGTAGAGCCTCGTGCGCCGCCACGCCGCTCCTTCGCGGGAGAAAACGACCCGGTCATGCAGGCGAAATGGACGGTCCTGCCAGAATTCGATCGAAACGGGGGCGATCCGAAAGCCGGTCCAATACGGCGGGCGCGGCACGTCGCCGACTAGGAAGCGCGCCGCTTGCGCGGCGACGGCCTTCTCCAGAGCGAAGCGGCTTTCCAACGGGCGTGACTGCTGGCTCGCCCAGGCGCCGATCCGGCTGTCGCGCGGCCGCGACCTGAAATAGGCATCCGCCTCCTCGTCGCTCACGACCGACACCGTGCCGCGGGCGCGCACCTGCCGGCGCAGGCTCTTCCAGTGGAAGACGAGGGCAGCCTTCCGGTTTGCGAGCAGCTCACGCCCCTTGTTGGATTCCGTGTTCGTGTAAAAGACGAATCCATTCGGATCCGCGCCCTTCAGCAGCACCATCCGGACATTCGGCAGTCCCTCGGAATCGACCGTCGCGAGGGCCATCGCATTGGGATCATTCGGCTCGGATTCCTCTGCCTCCTTCATCCAACCGGCGAAGAGGGTCCAGGGCTCGTCGACTTCCGCGAAGTCACCGGTTGTTAACGCGTTCACGATTGTATCCAGGGGTGTGGTTTTCAGCGTACAAGGGTTTCGACGCGTGACGGGCATCGCGACGCGCCGCTCATATAGACCAAGTCGAGCCTGGGGCGAAGGCACGCCTTGGATTCGCCTGATGCTCGTCGTGACGATTGCCGTCCCGCTTTGCGCCTGCAGTTTTGCCCTGCCGGTCGCGACGCTTGCCTCCGACGATCCTGTCGCGACCAGCTCGATCACGCCGCGTTTCGTTTCTCCCCTGTCACCCGACCTCGGTGAGGAGGACTGGCGCCGGGCGCGGGCAGCTCTGGCCGTGGCGCTGGACCCGCAAGGCTCGGGCTCGCAGGTGTCCTGGGACAATCCGGACACTTCGATCAAGGGCTCCTTCACGCCCGTCGGGCAGCCCTTCGTCGCTGACGACAGGATCTGTCGTGCATTCCTGGCTTCGCTGACGGGGACGTCCGGGGCCTCCAGCCTGCAAGGGACGGCCTGTCGCCCGTCCGGGGGAGAATGGGCTATCAAGGACGTGAAGCCTTTCAAGAAGGCCTGAACGACTTTGAGATAACCTGACGGGCAGCCCCGCCGAACGTCGCGCCTCGTCCTACCGCCGTAAGCGGCGCACGGAATGACCCGAGGCGCGGCATTGCTTCGCTCGGGCGTTGCAAGGAAGCAACACTTCTCCCATATGGAGCCGGTGACCGGATCCGTGCAGGTTCCGGCTCCCGGTCGGCTGCCCTTCATGGCATCGCCGGGTAAAAGTCTGCAGATTCTGGAATGCCCAGCAGGATGTTGGCCTCGATCCTCGCCCGGGTCGCGGCGAGCCTCCGTCCCAATTTCGGCGAAACCCGATGCGAAACCCGTATGACGTCCTTGGCGTCTCCCACTCGGCGGAGGAGGCGGAGATCAAGAAGGCCTATCGCAAGCTCGCGAAAGCCTTCCATCCGGATCGGAACGCCGACGATCCCAAGGCGAAGGAGAAGTTCGCCGAGGCGAACGCCGCTTACGAGATTCTCGGGGATCCGGAAAAGCGAGCCCAGTTCGACCGCGGCGAGATCGACGCCGAGGGCAAGCCGCGCTTTCAGGGCTTCGGGTTCGGAGGTGGCTCCGGAGGAGGGGCGAGGTCGGGGGATTTCGAGGGCTTCCCGTTCGGTTTCGGGGCCGGCAGCGGCCCGTTCTCGGGACGCCGCGGCGCGAGAGCATCGGCCGGAGACGACGACATCTTTTCCCAGATCTTCGGCGAGGCCTTCCGAGCCGGCACTGCCGGTAGCCGCCGTCGCGCGTCGGCTAAAGGCGAGGATCTCCAGGCCACGCTGATGGTTACGCTCGAGGAGATTGCGGCGGAGTCCAAGAAGCGTATCACGCTGCCGAATGGCCGCGACGTCGACGTCGTGATTCCGAAGGGCGTCACGTCCGGTCAGGTCATCCGCTTGCGGGGTCTCGGCGCGGGCGGGACCGGTATGGAGCCGGGTGACCTGATGCTGACGATCGAGATTGCCCCGCACGAGCGCTTCACCGCCGAGGGAGCGAATCTGCGCCTGCGTCTCCCGATCGAGCTCGACGAGGCGGTGCTGGGGGGCACCGTGCGCGTCCCGACGCTCGAGGGGGTGGTCGAGATGAAGATTCCGCCGATGACGAGTTCAGGGCGGACGTTCCGCCTCCGCGGGAAGGGGCTTCCCGGAAAGACCGGCCGGGGCGACATCCTCGCGACCACCGAAATTCGCCTGCCGAACGAGGCCGACGAGATCCTGACCGAGTTTGCGCGCAAGCGGCGCTCTGCAAAGGCCATCTGACGGGCATCCGAACCTGCCACTTCCCCCCCGTGATTCCGTCAGCTAAAGAGGCCGCTCCTTTTGGCGCGCTGCGGGTGAATCATGGCGGAAACGACGGGTGCCGGCATTCTGGCTGGCAAGCGCGGCCTTATCATGGGCGTCGCGAATAACCGATCGATCGCTTGGGGGATCGCACAGGCAGCGCGCCGGCACGGCGCGGACCTCGCGTTGACCTATCAGGGTGACGCTCTGAGGAAGCGGGTCGAGCCGCTGGCCCGGGAGTTGGACGCGGCAGTTGTCGGTCATTGCGACGTGACGGATCCGGCGACGATCGACGCCGTCTTTGCCGAAATTGAACGGCTCTGGGGCGGTCTCGATTTTGTGGCCCATTGTATTGCCTTCTCCGATAAGGACGAACTCACGGGCCGCTACGTCGATACCAGCGAGGGGAATTTCACACGCTCGCTGCTGATCTCCTGCTACTCGTTCACGGCGATCGCGCAGCGCGCCGAGAAGCTGATGTCGTCCGGCGGTTCGCTTCTGACGCTGACCTATTACGGCGCCGAGAAGTGGATGCCGCATTACAACGTCATGGGCGTCGCCAAGGCGGCTCTCGAAGCCTCGGTTCGCTACCTCGCTGCGGATCTCGGGCCGAAGAACATTCGCGTGAACGCGATTTCGGCCGGCCCAATCAAGACGCTCGCCGCATCGGGAATCGGAGATTTCCGCTACATCCTCAAATGGAACGAGTACAACTCGCCCCTTCGCCGCACCGTCACCACGGATGAAGTAGGAGAGACCGGCGCCTATCTCGTGTCGGACCTGTCGCGCGGCGTAACCGGAGAAATCCTCCACGTCGACGCTGGTTATCACGTCGTCGGCATGAAGAATCCCGAAGCGCCCGACCTGACGCTCGACAAAGAGGGATCGTGAGCACGGCGGCTGCCCGGATTTTCTTCATCCGGCATGGCGAGACGGACTGGAATGCTGAAGGGCGTCTGCAAGGCCAGCAGGACATTCCGCTGAACCGCATCGGCCGCCTCCAGGCCCGGGAGGTCGGAGAGCGTCTGAAAGCGCTGGCGCCCGCCTATGCGGATTTCGACTATGTCTCGAGCCCGATGAAGCGGACTCGCGAGACCATGGAGATCTTGCGCAACGGCTTGGGGCTGGTTCCGGGCGATTACCGACTCGACCCGCAGCTCGTCGAGCTGACCTTCGGGGCTTGGGAGGGCTTGACCTGGAAGGACGTCCGCGAGCGCGATCCCGTAGAAGCGGCAAGCCGCGAGCGCGACAAATGGGGTTTCGTCCCTCCGGACGGCGAGAGCTACGCCATGCTGACGGAGCGCGTCAGGCCGGTCATCGAGGCCATCGCGCGGGATACCGTGATCGTCTCGCACGGGGGAGTAGCGCGTGCATTCCTTGCACTGACTTGCGGAGTTTCCCACCGCAAAGCAGCCGGGCTCGACATCTGGCAGGGCAAGGTGCTCGTGATCGAGAAGAACGCGTATTGCTGGGCTTGACCGGAGGCATCCCGGAAGAGGCGAGTCTTGTTTGCCGCGGAGGATGCGGCCGGGCGCAAGATGACGGGCGACCTCCGGCACAACGAGCCGCATCGGTCGGGTGACTTGCGCCATCTTTCGTCCTATGACGCGGCAGCATTTCCGAAATACGATGTCGCACAACACCTTCGGCCACCTCTTCCGCGTCACGACCTTCGGCGAGAGCCACGGTCCGGCGCTCGGCTGCGTCGTCGATGGATGCCCACCGGGGATCCCGCTCGAAGCCGCGGAGATCCAGACGGAACTCGATCGCCGGCGCCCCGGCCAGTCGCGCTTCACGACACAGCGGCGCGAACCTGACGAGGTCCGCATCCTGTCCGGCGTCTTTGCGGACGAGCGCACGAAAGGTCAGGTCACGACCGGGACGCCGATCGCGCTCCTGATCGAGAATGTCGACCAGAGATCGAAGGATTACGCGGAGATCCGCGACCGCTATCGCCCGGGCCATGCGGATTACACCTATGATGTGAAATACGGCGTCCGGGACTATCGCGGTGGCGGACGATCCTCGGCCCGCGAGACGGCGGCGCGGGTTGCTGCCGGCGCGATCGCCCGCAAGGTGATTCCGGGCGTGAAAATCCGCGGCGCCCTCGTTCAGATGGGCCCTCACGCGATCGACCGCGCGAACTGGGACTGGGACGAGGTTCACGCCAATCCGTTCTTCTGCCCGGACGCAAAGGCGGCGGAATTCTACGAGGGCTATCTCGACGGGCTGCGCAAGGAAGGCTCCTCGATCGGCGCCGTCATCGAGATCGTGGCGGACGGAGTTCCTCCGGGCCTCGGAGCCCCGATTTATGGAAAGCTCGATTCCGATCTCGCAGCGGCCCTCATGTCGATCAACGCTGTGAAGGGGGTCGAGATCGGCGACGGCTTTGCGGCCGCCTCGCTTCGGGGTGAAGAGAACGCCGACGAGATGCGCGCCAGCAATGACGGCCTTCCGGCGTTCCAGTCCAACCATGCGGGCGGCATTCTCGGCGGCATCTCGACCGGGCAGGCAGTGATCTGCCGTTTTGCGGTGAAGCCGACCTCTTCGATTTTGACCCCAAGGGCCTCGGTCACCCGCTACGGCACCGAAACCGATGTGATGACCAAGGGCAGACATGATCCCTGCGTCGGCATCCGTGCGGTGCCGGTCGGAGAGGCGATGGTCGCCTGCGTTCTGGCGGACCATTTCCTCCGCGATCGGGGGCAGAACGGGGAGGGTGCACATTGGCCCTTCGTGCCTTTGGCCGATGACAGGTCCGGCGGTTAGTCCGGAAAGCCGGCTCCAGGAAGCACCATGACACAGTCCGTTACCGAAGCCATTGAAGCGTTTGCGCGCGGCGAGATCGTGATCGTCACGGATGACGACGATCGCGAGAACGAGGGTGATCTCATCGTCGCGGCCTCGCTCTGCACGCCCGAGAAGATGGCGTTCATCATCCGCCATACCTGCGGGATCGTGTGCGCCCCGATCCCGCTCGCCGAGGCCCGCCGGCTGCGGCTCGACCCGATGGTCGCGAGCAACGACGCTCCGCTCGGCACCGCCTTCACGGTGTCGGTCGACGTGCGGCACGGGCTGACCACGGGCATCTCGGCCGAGCAGCGCACCAACACCGTGCGGGCGCTCGCCAACAACAACATGGGGGCGGGCGACTTCGTCCGGCCCGGGCACGTCTTCCCGCTCATCGCGAAGGAGGGCGGCGTGCTCATGCGCTCGGGCCATACGGAGGCGGCGGTCGATCTCTGCCGCCTGGCGGGCCTGCCGCCGGTCGGGGTGATCTGCGAGCTCGCCAACGACGACGGCACCGTGATGAAGGGCGCGCAGATCGATACCTTCGCCGCAACGCACGGCCTGAAGCGGATCTCGGTGGCGGATCTGATCGCCTACCGGCAGTCCCGCGAGAAGCTCGTCGAGCGGATCGCGCATTTCCCAGTGGAGACCGCCTGGGGCCCGTTCACGGGCTATGCCTACACGACGCCGTTCGATCCCGTGCAGCACATCGCCCTGGTGCATGGCCGCATCGGCCATGGCCGGGATGTTCTTGTGCGGCTGCACCGAGCCGATGTCGTGGCGGACATCTTCGAGGGCGGGCAGACGATTGCTCTCGCGATGCAGCGGATCGCGCAGGAGGGGCGCGGCGTCATCGTCTATCTCCGCGACGGCACCGCAGGCGTGCCCATGACGAACTTTTCAGATCACGAGGCCACGGCCTCGGAGCGCCACCGGGTCTTGGAATGGCGGGAGGTCGGCTTGGGAGCCCAGATCCTGCGTGACCTTGGCATCGTCTCGATTCGGAATCTGGCGATTTCGCCGCGCTCCTATGTCGGGTTAAGCGGCTTCGGCATCGAACTGGCAGGCGAGGAGAGCATCGAGGGGTAAGGAGCCCGACTGCCTCCTACTCCGATATCGGGTCTCCTGCCGAGCTCCGACATGTGGTTATGCTGCAACAGCCTCGAGGACTGGTCTGTGTCATCTTCCGGGTGATTCGCGTCGCGTCCGGATTCCCGACCGAAGCGCGTCTCGTCCGATCAGATCGGCCGCGTCCGAGCGGCAGCCGTATGGGGCTTTCTGCATGCGCCGGGATATTCTTGCGGTCGTTCTCGTCACTTCGCTCGGAGCCTGCACGTACAAGTCGGTCCCGGACCCGCAGGTCTCGACTCGCGATGCCGAATGGATGGCGCAGGTGCCGTCGGTCGAGGATGATCCCCTTAAGGCACGCTATCTGATCGACGATCCGACAGGGGAGGAGCCGGGCACGATCGTCGTCGATACCGGCGAGCGCCTCCTCTACTACGTGCTCCCGAATTGGAAGGCCGTTCGCTACTCGGTCGCCGTCGGCAATGAAGCCTATGGGTGGACGGGCCTTGCACGGGTCGCACGCAAGGCCGAGTGGCCGGCCTGGAACCCCCCGGCGGAGATGCGCGTGCGCTGGCCCCATGTCCGCTCCATGAATGGCGGGCCTGCGAACCCGATGGGCGCGCGCGCCCTCTATCTCTACCAGGGCGACCGCGACACGCTCTACCGAATCCACGGCACGAACGAGCCCGAGAAGATCGGGCAGGCGGTTTCCTCGGGCTGCATCCGCATGCGGAACATCGACGTGATCGACTTGTACAACCGCGTCGATCCGAATGCGCGGGTGATCGTGCGCTGAATCCCTCGGGAGTTCGCGTTACCTTCCTGAAGATGTGAGGCGCCTTCCAAGGCTGTGCTGAGCCCGGTCGATGCGGAAGGCGTTCTACGGACCGCTCTGCAGTCCTGGCTCCGACAGCGCGCGCCCCATTGCTTTGCGCTGCTTGTTGCCGAGCATACGCGCCTTCAGAGCAAGCGATGGCTTCTCGACGAGGTGCCAGGACAGGGCGGCCGCCGCGAGGGTGATCGCGAGGGCAGGCATCAGCAAGGTCAAAGCCGCTGCAGAGGGAAAGAGCGCCACGAGCGCTTGCTGGACAGGCCAGCCGTAAAGATACGTCCCGTAGGAAAGATCCGCCTTCGGAGCGATGGTCGGAACACCGCGGGCCAATCCGAGCCACAGGATTCCGTATGTCTCGGCGAGAAAAAGCATCGGACGATACGCGAACGTCTCGTGCAGGAGCACGGCCGCGAAAAGAATGGCCGCAGCGAGGCCTGCGGAGAGCGGCACGCGATCTCGCCACAGATAGACAGCCCCTCCGGCCGCGAAGATGAGAGGCAGCCGGAGTGCGGTTTCGACTCCCTTGGATGCATCCGGATCCACGATCCCGAGCCCCGCCAGGGCGAATGCGAGCCCCGCGACGCCGACCAGAACCATGCGCCGCCGACGTAACAGTCCGGCAAGACCGAGGATGAGGACCCCAAGGTAGCAGAAGACCTCGTATCGGAGCGTCCATACCGTGGCGAGCGGCGCCTTGAACGGATTCTGCGCGAAAACGTCAGGCAGGCTCGTGTTGCTCTTGAACTCCGTCAGTGTCGCGGTCACGAAGCGCCAAAGGGAAGGGCTCGCCAAGTATTCTGCAGCCGGCAGCCGCGTCAGAGCGAGGCCGAGAACAAGGCCGACGATGAGCGTCGCGGCAATCAGCGCTGGCGCGATCCGCAGGATCCGCGCGATCACGTAATCGCGCCAATCCCGCCGGTCGAAGCTCATCGTGACGAGAAAGCCCGAGATCGCGAAGAAGCCATTGACCGCGTGCTCGCCCAGAGTGAAGCCGGTCGAGATCTTCAACGGCTCGTGATCCGGCACGCCTGTCGTGATGCTGAACGCATGCGACACCACCACGGCAAGCGCGAGGCCCAGGCGGACGAGATCGAAGTTGTTCCGATTGCGCGACATGGCGTCCGCAATCGTCGGGACCCGTGAGTCAGGCGAAGGCAGAGCCATTTTCATCCGTGCAGGTTTCAGCGCGAGCGCACTCCAACTCGACTCCGTACCGAACACAGGGGGCCTGTCGGAAGTCTGAGCGTCGAGCCGCGAACGACTCGACGCGATGCTGGTGGAATGCAGGGACATCCTTTCGCTCGGAACGCCATCGGGACCGACTGCATCGGTCCCGGGCCGGTGATTCCCGACGGGAAACACCGAGGCGCTGCGCGAGCCGATATTACGCCGCCTTCAACCCCTCGCGGCTCACCCAGTCCGCTGTCCGGTCGAGGGCGCGTGCGAGCCGGTCGAAGAGTTCCCCGATTTCCGACTCGCTGATGACGAGGGGCGGACAGACCGCGAGCCGGTCCCCAAACAGGGCCCGCACGATGAGGCCTTCCTCCTGCGCGAAGGAAACGGCCCGGGCGGCCACGCCGTTGGCCGGGTCGAACTGTTGCTTGGTCTTCTTGTCGGCCACGATCTCGAGCCCGCCGATGAGGCCGATGCCGCGCGCCTCGCCGACCAGCGGGTGTTCGGCGAGTGCCGAGAGCCGCTTCTGGAAGAAAGGTTCGCTGGCCGCAGCCTTCTCGATGATCCGGTCCCGCTTGTAGATCTCGAGGGTCTTGTTCGCGACCGCAGCAGCGACGGGATGGCCCGAATAGGTAAAGCCGTGTCCGAATGTCCCGAGCTTACGGCTCTCGTCGAGCATCGCCTGGTACATCGTTTCCGGAATCATGACGCCGCCGAGGGGCAGATATCCCGAGGTGACCGCCTTCGCGAAGGAGAGGGTATCGGGCCGCAGGCCGTAGCGCTCCGACCCGAACATCGTCCCGAGGCGCCCGAAGCCGGTGATCACCTCGTCCGAGATGAAGAGCACATCGTATTTGTCGAGAACGGCCTGGATCTTCTCGAAGTACGTCTTCGGTGGCAGCACGGCTCCGCCGGCGCCCATGACGGGCTCGGCGATGAAGGCCGCGACGGTGTCCGGTCCTTCGCGAAGAATCTGCTCCTCGAGCTCCGCCGCCATGCGCGAGGCGAACTCCTCCTCGGTCTCTCCGTCCAGCCCGAAGCGGTAGTAGTGCGGGCAGGAGGTGTGGATGATGTTGGCGATCGGCAGATCGAAATCGTTGTGGTTCGCCGGCAGGCCGGTGAGCGATGCCGATGCGATGGTCACGCCGTGATAGCCGCGCAGCCGCGCGATGATTTTCTTCTTCTGCGGCCGTCCGAGCGCATTGTTCATGTACCAGACGAGCTTCACCTGCGTGTCGTTCGCCTCAGAACCGGACGAGCAGAAGAACACCTTCGAGACCGGCATCGGCGCGATCTCCTTCAGGCGTTCGGCGAGCTCGATCGCCGGATCATGGCTGCGCCCGGAGAAGAGATGCGTGAAAGGCAGCTTGAGCATCTGCTCGCGCGCGACCTCGGCGAGCTCATGGTTCGAATAGCCGAGCGAGGTGCACCAGAGGCCGGCGAGACCCTCGATATAGGGACGCCCGTCCGTGTCGTAGACCCAGACTCCTTCGCCGCGCTCGAGCACGAGCGGGCCGGTCTCCCGAAAGGAGGCGAGCTGAGTATAGGGGTGGATCAGGGTTTCGACGTCGCGGGTCGCAAGATTCGAGAGCAAGACAACCTCCAAAGGATTGGCCGCAAGTTAGCCGAACGGCGACCTCGCTCCAAGGGAACCCTTGGAACAAGATCCGATCCTCCTGCGACAGGTGAAGAGCTGGCGCCCGTGATGGGCACGAGCGTGGATTGCCTCCTGCGGTTTTCCATACCGCATGTGAGGCAGCGGATTCGATCCCGGATGGCTACCTACGAGGCCGGCCTGGCCCGTTGGGTATCCTCCAGCATACGCGGCGGTAGGTAACGGCAGCCGAGATCCTCGAGCATCTGCGCAACTGCGATCGCCGTGAGATCCTCGCCGCGAGCAGCGATCACCTGGACCCCGGCGGGCAGGCCGCCCGTCATTGTCACCGGGGCGGAAACGGCAGGCAGATCGGCGCTCGAGGCCGGCGATGCCCAGCAGAGGAAATCGAGATAGGGCCGCGCCGTGCCGCCGATATCGAGCACGCGCGCATGCACATCCGGGCCGTGATCATGCGGGATCGCCTGAACCGGCGCGGGAGGACACAACACGACGTCCACTCTCGTGAAGAGGCGCGCCCAGAGCGCCTCCATCCTCTGCTTGCGCGCTTTGACCTGCTGGTAGAGCCCCGGGGTCATGCTGGCGCCACGGGCCTGGAGCGCCCGGTGCGACAAATCTCCCGGTAACGCGCCGGCCGCAGCCTGCTGGAGGCGGTCGCGCACCTTCGCGGGCAGCGAGGCGGCGACGATCGCATGGTTCAGCAGGCTGAAGATCTCGAAGGCCTCTTCGAATCGGACCGGCCGGACCGGTTCGACGATTGCGCCGGCGGCTTCGAGCCGTCGCGCCGCCTCCGGGACGGCGTCTGAGACCGCGGGAGCGACCGGCGCGAAGGGCTCGTCGAGCCAGAGACCGACGCGAAGCCCCTTCGGTCTGGTACGCCTCGGAGGCGCGAGCGATGCACCGGCCGACGATGTTTCACCCGAGCCGGCGAGAACCGGGAGAATCAGCGCGAGGTCCGCCGCACTGCGCGTCAGTGGCCCTGCGACCATGAGATCGGGGTTGCGCGGCGTGCGCCGCTGCAGAACCGGCGGCACATGGCCCCAGAGGGGGACGAGGTTCCAGGTAGTCTTCAGACCATAGATCCCGCAGGCATGGGCAGGCCAACGGATCGAGCCGCCGAGGTCCGACCCGAGCTCGAATGTGCTCATGCCGGTCGCAATCGCCGCTGCCGCCCCGCCGGAGGATCCTCCGGGCGACCGCGCCGTGTCATGCGGATTGGTGCTCGCGCCGAAGATCGGGTTGTTGGTCTGGAAGTCGGCCGTGAAGGCCGGGACGTTCGATTTCCCGAGGATGACGGCCCCGGCGGACCGCAGGCGCGCCACCGCCGTCGCATCGGTCTCCGGGACGCGATCTCGATAGATCGGAGCGCCTGCGGTCGAGCGGAGCCCTGCAACGTCGAAGGAATCCTTGATCGTCACCACGAGGCCCTCGAGAGGCCGCGCCTCTCCGCGGTCGATTCGGTGTTCCGACTCGCGTGCGGCTGTCGTGGCCCGCTCGGCATCGAGGGCGACGACCGCATTCAGGATCGGATTTACCATGGAGATCCGGTCGAGAGTTGCTGACAGAAGCTCCAGCGGCGACAATTCCTTTCGAAGGAGACGATCACGCAGGGCGGCAGCGGGAAGAGTGAGAATATCCATTCCGCTGCTGTAGCCGAAATTCTCACCGCTGCGCAGCCCACGCGAGGTCTCGCGATCCGGGGCGGAATAAGGCTGCATTCCGGCTTGCTATGCATCGGAGCCCGCGCCTCCGGAAATCCTCTCGCGGCGCCGATTAGAGCCGGTCTCGAGGGCCAGCCGCCGCTCTATGTGGCGGCTGGCCCTCGATTTCGGAACCTTCGGTAGCCGGGGATCATGCCGGGCCGATGGTCAAGGGCCTGCTCATGGCCATCATAAGGTTGACATGCACGCCTCACAGATCGCTGCGACATGGCGGTGATCGGTGCCACAGCAGCCCCCGACGACGCACAGCCCTTTGAGAGACCGGCGCAGATCGCGGTAGCGGCGACCGAGATCGTTTGGATCACCGGCATCGAGCTCGGTGGCGGCATCGAGCTCCGCATGGCTCATTGTCGAGGCATTGGCGCGCAGGCCGCGAATGCGATCGAGCCAGAGCCCACCGGCCGCCAAGGCGCTTTCGAAGCGGGTCGGATGCGCGCAGTTGACCATATAATAGGCCAGTGCCACCCCGCTCGCGCGGTCGACGGCCTCGATCGCTTCCTGCAGGGTATCGCCCGAGGGAAGCCTGCCATCCGTTTCGACCGTGAAAGAGATCACGGCTGGCACGCCGTTCGCAGCCGCAGCGCGGGCGATGCCGATCGCTTCCTCGGGATAGGTCATTGTGATGGCACTCACCATATCGGCCCCACCTGCGCGCAGGGCCTCGACCTGCGGGTGGTGGTAGCGCTCGGCTTCGATCGCGCTCATGCGCGTTTCCACCTTGTAGCCGTCGCCGCGGGGTCCGAGCACGCCGTTGACGATGATCGGTGCAGCCATGCCGGAATAGGCGCTCCTCAACTCCAGGGCGAATTCGACGGAGGCCCGGTTGATGCGCACTAAGGCTTCCGGCGAATAGCCGAGCGTCTTCCCCCAATCGGCATTGGCCCGCCATGTCGGCGTATCGAGGACGAACCCGACGTGCCGTGTGGCGGCGATATCGAGATAGGGGCGGAAGTAGCGCCGAAGCGTCTCCCGACCTTGGTCGTGGGTGACGAACGGAAAGGCCGAAGGCGGGGAGATCGACCCTCTCGAGAAAGACGAGCGTAGTCTCCAGGCCACCATCCGTCAGGAAAATCTCGCCCGAAAGCTGCGGAAGTGCATTCTGCTGCTGCAACACGATCGATCCTCCTCGTGTCCGACGAGCCGGATCGTGTCCCTCGGTTCGCTCTCGTTCCGTGATCCAGGTCACGCCGCGCCAGCCATTGCCCTGGAGCAGCCTTGCAACTTGAGCAATGTCTCTCGAGTGCGCCGAAGTTGCACGATTTCAACGGTTCGGAACTTCAGGCAGTCGGGCGGCCACAGCAGCGGGGATAGCTTGGTTCGAAACGGATCTCCTCTTTGATTGGCAGCCTCCATTTTGGGAAAGCAGCCATTTTGCGATAACATTACTGTGGAATGTGGAGGATAACCGATGAGAGGGCCTTGGGTGAGGCTTCTCGCATTCGTTTGGATTGTCTTCGCAGGATCGATTGCGGTTGCAGAGGCGCAAGAGGTCCGGATCGCTCTGGTCATCGGCAATAGTGGCTATGCCGCAGTCGGCCACCTGCCGAACGCGGAACGTGATGCAGCAACGATCGCGCAAACGCTCCGAGACGTTGGCTTCAAGACCGTGCGAGTCGCCAGTGATTTGAACTCCTCCGAGATGCGCCGCATCTTCCGTGATTTCGGAGCCGAGGCCGAGAAGGCGGATTGGGCTGTCGTTTATTATGCAGGGCATGGTATCGAGGTTGGTGGGACCAATTACCTGATCCCGGTGGATGCGCGCCTGAAAAGCGACCGGGATGTGGTGTTCGAAGCCTTGCCCCTGGATCAGGTCATCACGAGCATCGAGGGCGCACGTAAACTGCGGCTGATCATCCTTGATGCATGCCGCGACAACCCCTTCCTCAACCAGATGACGCGGTCGGTTGCTACCCGTTCCATTGGGCGCGGGCTCGCGCGGATCGAGCCTGAGGGCGGCACATTGGTCGCGTATGCAGCGAAAGCCGGACAGGTTGCGTTCGATGGTGGCGGCGAGAACAGCCCATTCGTGGCGGCACTCGCGAGGCGCATCAAAGAGCCCGGCCTCGAGATCAGCATGGTGTTCCGGGCCGTGCGGGATGACGTGCTCGCAGCCACGAACAAGCGGCAGGAGCCGTTCGTCTATGGATCGTTGCCCAACGAGGCCTTCTATTTCAGGCCGATTTCTCCCTCGGACGCGCAAGCCAAGCTACCGTCTGATCCTGCGTCCTCTGCTTCTTTGCCATCTGTGAGTCCACCTGCTGCTAATCCCCAGGTATCGCCGCGCCCAAAGCCGCCCAGAGTCCCTAGCACCACCAAGATCGTTCCCGAGGAGAGGCAGCGCGCTTCCAATCAACGGCCCAGTCCCCCTCGAGCCGGTATCTCGACGCCTCCGAAGAATTGCTTCACCTTCAATGGCCGATCGTATTGCGAGTGAGCAAGATCGCGGCTCCGGATCATCTCGAAGCGAGAATATTCCCTTTGATGACCTGACATGTCTGTCGGAGGGGTGTCGCGGCTCCCCGCCCTGCAAAGCGTTCAACCGACATCTGGCACACATACCCGTTGTTCGTCGGGGTAATCGTGATGGATTGGCGAATGCGATTCCCCCGTCGGTTCGTCCACTCACGAGCTATCCCCGAGCCGGTCCAGCGGTAGGACGCGCTATGGCCATCGCCTTGGCCTTCCTCGTCGCTGACACTTTCGCGGCTTCGCGCGTTTTCCGGGCGGGAGCTCTGCCGGTTGAAGCGATGAAAAATCCGGCCCTTCGTGGAGAAGTAGATGCGGTCGCTCCAGGTCTGTTGAAAGCTTCCGCTGCGCCGAGTGGTGACCATCTCCTGGTAATCGGCGGCGATGGAGTAACCTTCGAGATCTGCGAAACGCGGAGTTTGGGAAGCTGCGGACTGAAGGTGACCAAGTGTCCAGAGTGTCACAAGAAGCGAGCAGGATGAAAGCTTATGCATGGGTTCACCTGTGGTGAATCAAGTTCCACCGGACGCCCAGCCATGGCAAGAGGCTTCGTTAAGAACTTCGCGGGCTCGCTCGTTGCCCTTTGACGGTCGGATTTTGACGATGCACGCGTCATGGAAGAATGCCGATCGAGAGACTCGTCGGTCGGGAGATACGGCAGCGCGATGATCGCGCGTGGGCTTTTGCTTTCCGTCCTCTTCAGGCCCTCTCCGTTATCGCGAGCGGAGCGTGGCAACCCAGACGTCGGCGCCCGTTCACTAGTTCGCTTCTGCGTTCGCAATGGCGGGGTGGGGCCGGCGCTACTCCGTTTCCGGCCCTGCACCACCCGCTCTCACGCCCTCCTCGTCATTGCGAACGAAGTGAAGCAATCCAGCGGCGCACTCGTCGATGGGTAGATTGCTTCGCCTGCGGCTCGCAAGGACGGTGAGGCAACGGGGTGGGATGTGTCTGGGAGCCTACGGCCGCGAGAACGGAAGTGGATCCGCCTCAGGATGAAACACTGCTCCTGCGGCCCCAACCAAGGACGGAGAGCTACCACTCAGGCTGGGTTGCTGCAGCATCCGGCATCATTCTCGGGATTGGTATGTATGACGTCACGACGATGAGCTCATCCCGGTCCAACCGCCATCAGCGATCCGTGATTCCTCGCGCGGAGGCTTTCTCCACAGGTTAAGCCAAGCGCTGGAACGTTTGAGCTGCGTCGCGAGTTCAACCCTGACGGTATCCGCAAGGGGAAAGCTGTCATGTCGCCTTCCACATTCTTAAGGTGCGCTCTTGCCGGAGCGTGCATAATGGCTGGCGGGAGCGCCGTCGCCCAAAACGTCAAGGTCGGCACGTTGAACTGTGACGTCTCCGGGGGGCTCGGGATGATCATCGCTTCCCAGCAGGAGATCGTCTGCACCTTTGCCGGCGCCAACAGCCCGCCCGAGGCCTACACGGGTGTCATCCGCCGATTCGGGCTGGACCTCGGAGTAACAACTCCTGGTCAACTGGTCTGGGCAGTCTTTGCACCCGCTGCTGCTCCCTTCGCACCGGGAGCCTTGGCGGGCAACTATGTCGGTCCCAGCGCGGAGGCGACCCTCGGGGCCGGGCTCGGCGCCAATGTTCTGGTCGGCGGCGGTCCGCGGTCCTTCGCCCTGCAGCCACTTTCGGTCGAGGGCCAAGCCGGCATTAGCGTGGCGGCGGGAGTGGCCGACCTCGAACTTCGTCCGGTTCGGCTCGTGCGCTGATGGTTCGGGAAATTGCGTCGGTGGGAAAGTTTACTGGCGGAGGCGACCGCCGTTCAATGTGATCGCTCGACACGCTGAAACCGGTCATGCTCCGTTTCATCGGCCTCATTGTGCTTTCACTTTTCGCGAGTGCGGCATGCGCTACGGAGGTCCGCTACGCCTGTGCGGATGGCACGTGGCTGACCGTGATCTTCTCCCCTCCAGGAGCAGTGCCGGGATCAGCGCAATTGGCCGTTGCAGGATCATCCACCGGGATCACCTTGCCCCAGGTGCTCTCGGCGGACGGTGGCCGTTACGCGAACGATGACACCGAGTTCTGGATTAAGGGAAACCAGGCTCGACTGACGCTCGCAGGGAGCAGCACCACCTGCGAAGCAAGACAGGCGCCATGACGCCTGAAAGCGAGCTGTTTCGCGAAAGAGGCCGCTGGATATCGCAACCAGAATCGTGAGCCCTATTGGCAGATGCGGTAGCGGTCGGTCGATCCGTGCTGCAGGATGTCGACGTGGAGGTGATCCCGATGGGCCTCGTCCGACCCGGGACCGAGGATGGTCGTGAACCACCCACAGGCGGCGGTGCGCAGGGCTGCGAGAGCAGGATCCGGCTTTGAGTCAGGTTCTTGCCCGAGCCGCAAAGTCAATCCGTTCGTGAGCTCGAACCCTGCAATGTCGATCGCGATCCCCTCCGCATGAGCGGACAGCTTGCCTGTCTGGGACCGATTCCGGTTGCGGCACTCGAAGCCGGGTCCGGTGCGGATTGCCTTCAAATCGCTGCCCTTGATGCCGATGATGACGGGAGCTACCAGGTCTCCGATCCAGTGCCCGAGACGGTCGGCGAAGCGACAGGCGAGCACGGGTTGCTCGGTCAATCGGACGGCTGATCCAGGTTTGGAGGGGACGGGAACGGCCTTGAGGCGGACCGGCATCTCGATCCTGCACTCGTCTTTTGAAACCTGCGGCTGCTCGGCAGATTCAATGTCGAACCCGGCTGCCCGCAAGGAAGTCAGGCAGGTGTCGGTCTCCGGAGGGGCGGCCTGCGGCGTATCCACCTTCACCGCTGGAGGTGGCGTCTCGCGTCGTGGCCCGGGAGGCGTCATGGGCGAAGGAGCCTCCGTGGGACGCCGGGGCGGCACAGGAGGCTCACGCTGCGCCATGCCCGCGCTGGCGCTCAGGATGAAGGTGATTGCAGCAATGAGCCTGAGGAACACCGGAATTCCCGCATAACCTTCAGGACCAACTCATCACCTTCGTAAGAGTTCGGCGGACCGATCCGATCCAAGAGCCGGGCGCTTCACGTGAAGCGCCCGGAGCGGCACGCTCGGCTCAATGCTCCGACGCCCGAAGATCATCCCTCGGAGTCGATCCGACCGAACCGGCCGTGCTCCACGATCCAGGCAATCTCCGATCGCGTGATGCCGAGATCTTTCAGGAGATGATCCGGCATCTCCAGCAATCCGCAGCGGGCACGGCGCAAGGCAGCACGGCGGCTTGCGCTTGCAATCAGAGCGTAGACACGACTCGCAAGCCGCTTCACCGCGATACTGCCTGTATGCGCTTCGTGATCCGTGAGGTTTCGGAATTCCACAGCATGGCTCAGCGTGGACATGATCGTACTCCGTGGTTCCGTGCAGCCATTCGCAACGGCTGTCCCGAGCAGGGGGACACCTTGCCAGTGTGGCTCGACGCAGTCCGTGAGCTATCTCACGCAATGAACGTGCCGAGCGCACTCACGGGAGGGGATTACACGATCTGGCTCGAACTCTCGCTCACAGAGCGAGCGGCAGTTGCCGGACTGCGGGCTCTTCGTCGGTGTTCAGCGACGACAGGGTGACCCCGAGGAGGCGCACGCCTTTGCGCATCGGAAGGAGCGCAGAGAGGAGCTCCAGGCTAATCATCTCGAGCACCGATCGGCTCTCGACAAGGTCGCTCAAAGAGCGGCTGCGCGTGATCTGCTCGAAATCCGCGAACTTCACCTTCAGGGTAATCGTCCGGCCACGAGTGCCCGCCTGTTCACAATGCCGCCAGACCTTGTCGAGGATCGGCTGAAGCTCGACCCGCATTTCCTCAAACTGGGTCAGATCCTTCTCGAATGTGTTCTCGGCCCCCACCGATTTGCGGATCCGGTCCGGGCGGACCGGGCGCTGGTCGATGCCACGGGCAATCGAATGATAGTAGGTTCCGGCCTTGCCGAACCGCTCCTGCAGGAAGGCAAGGGTCTGGGCCTTCAGATCGCTTCCGGTGAAGATTCCGAGCCGGTTCATCTTAGCGGCGGTGGCGGGGCCGATGCCGTGGAACTTGCCGACCGGAAGTGCCTCGACGAAGGCGGGTCCCATCTCGGGCGTGATCACGAACAGCCCATCCGGCTTGCGTTGGTCCGAGGCCATCTTGGCCAGGAACTTGTTGTAGGATACCCCGGCCGAGGCGGTGAGATGAGTCTCTTCCCGGATCCGGGCCCGGATTTCCTGCGCGATCCGGGTAGCAAAAGGAATGTCCTTCAGGTTCTCCGTCACGTCGAGATAAGCCTCGTCGAGCGAGAGCGGCTCGATCAGCGGTGTGTATTCGGCGAAGATCTCCCGGATCTGGCGTGAGATCGCCCGATAGACGTCGAAACGGGGCGCCACGAAGATGAGATCCGGGCATTTCCGCCGGGCGGTGACGGAGGCCATCGCGGAATGGATGCCGAAGCGGCGGGCCTCGTAACTTGCTGCCGCAACCACCCCACGCGCGCGTGAACCACCGACCGCGACGGGCTTGCCGCGCAGTTCCGGACGGTCGCGCTGCTCGACCGACGCGTAGAAGGCATCCATGTCGATATGAATGATCTTGCGCGGTCGCTTCAGCGCGCTGCTTCCCGTCTCGGCAGCATCCGGGAGGGTGTCGGACGGAGCGTGGTCGAACTTCGACATCTTCTCGTTCAGGCCGGCACGCCAACTTTCGGAGGCTGCTCCAACCATTGCAGCCTGGTCCGCGCTACGCTGCGATGCCATCCGACCGCTCGCCTCGGGCGACGATCCGGAGAGCATCATCCGGGAGCGGGCGCTGGAGTTTCAGCGCTTCTTCGGCCGGTGCAGTCATCCAGGTCTCGAACTCATCCTCGTCCCTGAGAATGACTGGCATGGCCTTGGGGTGAATGGGACCGACGACACCGTTGGCATCGGTCGTCAGAAAGGCGAACAGGTTCGCGTTCACCTCGCCCTCCTTGATCTTTCGCACGGACGTCCAGTTGGTCCAGATCCCGGCGAAGAACAGGAGAGGGCGCTCCTCATTCGCGGCGAACCAGACCGGCACTTTCCTGCCGTTGGCCCCGGTCGCATATTCGCTGAAGCTCGTGAAAGGCACGAGACACCGGTTCTCCACGCCGAGCCACCTGCGCCAGTGTGGCGACTTCACGTTCCGCACGTTCGTGACGCCCGGATCCGTGCTGCGGCCCTTGAGGGCAAAGGCGGGCGAGGGCATCCCCCAGCGCAACATCGCGAGTTCCCGCACGCCATCCTGGGCCGTGCGCACGACCGGGGCGGCGGTATCGGGAAAAATTCCCGGCATTATCGGCAGGTTACCCGTCGTATCCCGCATTGCCTTCGACAGCTGCCGAATGGCGTCCTGGCTCTTAGTCAGGGAATAGAGATTGCACACCGGTGAATACCTCCGGGCTCCTGAGGCCGGATCCGGCCGGATTGGCCTTCCCGCGCGAAAACCTCCCCCGGATATAGCCGAAGGAGAGCAGGGACCGAGCCTTCGCGAGCTCGGACTCGAGAGAGGCATTGGCGATGACGAGCGCCTTCACGGCTGCTCGTACATCACCATCACAGGCTGAGATCGCCTGATCCGGCGCCTCCTCGAGGCATTCGATGTCGTTCGTCATGGCAGGCTCGGGCACATGGGTCTCCGTCGGTTTCCAGAATGCTGCCAAGACTCGCTCCGGCAGGCGAGTACTTTGTTCTCTTTTCGTTCGCTTATCTGTGGAAGCGAAGCGAAGAAGTCCGCTCGCTCGGACGGCGCATCTGCGGCGTCGCTGGCAGCCGATAAATGCGCTTAGAGTTCGGCCCTGGCTTCCGGCTCGTCCTCCGCCATCCGCGCCCGATCTCTCCAGGCGAGCACGATGCGTTCGAGGTCGGCAAGATCGGAAGCATGCAACCGGCCGAGTGTCCGCGCGACATAGGCCCGTTGAGCGGCCATTCCGCGCTCGGCGAGATCACGTCCCTTGGCGGTCAGAAACAGGGCATTGGAACGTCGGTCGCTCGGGATCGGCCGTCGCTCGACGAGACTCGCCTCGACCATCCGGTCGAGCAGCCCCGACACGTTGCCCTTCGTGACATAGAGGCGCTCCGCGAGTTCCTGCTGGCTCACGCCCTCCTGCTCCGTCAATGTCGAGAGGAGGTCGAACTGGGGAATCGATAGCCCGATCGCCTTGAGTTCGTTGGCGACCGCGTTCGAGGCCCGCCGATGGAGGCGCACGAAGCGGAACCAGATCCGCAACGGGTCGGGCTCAGGGTTCTCGCGGGTATGGGGAGCAAGAACGGCCATGGCTTTGCGCCTCCGATCGGACTGAACGCGAATACAACAGAACGCCGGCTTTGGCAGCCTGTGTCGCGGAGATCCAGTTACGATTCTATTGCAGCCCTTGGCGAGCCGCCCGACTTCCGTATTGTGGGATTCCAGAGCCACAGACGAATGGCTTTGACGGAGGAAGCTATGCTCGGCCTGATGCAGGATTGGCCTCTGCTGATCCATCGCGTGATCGACCACGCTGCAGTTCAGCACGGGAATCGTCTTGTGATCTCGCGCTCGGTCGAAGGCCCGATTCATACGATCACTTACGCGGAGGCGAGGGGACGGGCGCTCCGGCTCGCGAAGCGCCTGGATCGAGAGGGTATCCGCCTCGGGGACAGGGTCGCGACGCTCGCCTGGAACACTTGGCGCCACTTCGAGGCCTGGTACGGCATCACGGGCATCGGCGCGGTTTACCATACCGTCAATCCACGCCTGTTCGACGATCAGATCGTCTACATCCTGAACCATGCCGAGGATCGCCTGCTTCTCCTCGACCTGACATTCGTGCCTCTCGTCGAGAAGCTGCAGTCACGACTGCCGGGAATCGAGCGTTTCATCGTCCTCACCGACGCCGCTCACATGCCGGATACGACGCTGCGTAATGCCATGAGCTATGAGGAATGGCTCGGTGAAGCCGATGAGGACTTCGCATGGCGTCAGTTCGATGAGAACACGGCGGCAGGCTTGTGCTATACGTCCGGAACGACGGGCGAGCCCAAGGGAGTGCTCTACTCGCATCGCTCGAACCTGCTTCTGTCGCTCGCGGTCAACAACCCGGATTTCCTCGGTCTGTCGTGCCGCGATGTGGCAATGCCGGTGGTTCCGCTGTTTCACGCGAATGGCTGGTCCTTTGCCTTCTCGGCTCCGTTGGCGGGTGCAAGCCTCGTATTGCCCGGTGCGAAGCTCGATGGCGCTTCGGTCCATGAACTCCTGGAGACCTATCGCGTCACGATCACTGCCGGGGTGCCGACCGTCTGGTTCGGCCTCCTTCAGCACCTCGAAAAGTCGGGCGGGCGTCTCTCGACGCTTCAGCGCGTGGTCATCGGGGGCTCGGCCGCTCCACGGGCGATGACGGCCGCTTTCGAGGAGCGCTACGGCGTGACGGTCAATCATGCATGGGGCATGACCGAGATGAGCCCGCTCGGCTCCTTCTGCTCGATCAAGCCGGACTACGGGGCCCTCGATCGGGAGGCGCTCCTCGACCTCAAGATGAAACAGGGACATCCGCCGTTCGGAGTCGAGTTCCGCCTCACCAATGATGCCGGGCAGGATCTGCCGTGGGACGGATCCACCGTTGGGCGCCTGAAGGTGCGCGGCCCAGCGATCGCCAAGTCGTATTTTCGTCGGGACGACGAGATCCTCGACGAGCATGGCTTCTTCGACACGGGAGATGTCGTCACCATCGATCCCCATGGAATGATGCACATCACGGATCGCACGAAGGACATCATCAAGTCGGGAGGCGAATGGATTTCGTCGATCGAGCTCGAAAATCTCGCTGTGGGGCACCCCGATATCGCCGAGGCTGCGGTCATCGGTGTTCAGCATCCGAAATGGGACGAGCGCCCGCTCCTGATCATCGTTCCCAAGGAAGGGCGAACGCCGAAGCGGGAGGACGTGCTCGCCTTCATGGAGGATCGGATCGCACGCTGGTGGCTGCCCGAGGATGTCGTGTTCGTTAACGCCATCCCCCACACTGCGACGGGCAAGATTCAGAAGACCGCGCTGCGAGAGATGTTCCGCGAATACCGGCTCCCAGGGGCGTGAGGCGAACGAGCCGGCCCGACAAGGCCCCCTTGCCTGCACGTGACGGAAACCGTTCGAGCTGATATCGCCGTGAGGTCTGGAAGCTCGGGTGATGCGCCGTCTCATTATTGAAGAACCTGTTTCACGGCCGGCGCGCTGGTCGCCCATGGTGGCCGTGTTCGCATTGGCGGTCACCGGGCTCGCAGTGCTTCTCATTCGATTCCAATGGGTCGATTATCCGTCCGGCTTCGCCGCTTTGGGGGTCGGCCTCCTCCTCGCGCTGCTCGCCGTGCTGCTCGCGCTGATCGCGTTCGTCCGGATCTGGCAGGAGGGACGGCGCGGGCTCGGCAGCGCGATTCGGGGGCTTCTCCTCGCACTCGCGATTCTGGCCTATCCGGGCTTCTTCGCCCTGCAGGGGATACGTCTGCCGGCCATCAACGATGTCACGACGGATACCGAAAACCCGCCGGCTTTTTCCCGCTCCCGTGCGGTGCTCGAAGCACGCAAGGGGCACATTCCACCGGATGTGCCTGCCGAGTTCCGGGAGGCGCAACGCGAGGCTTATACCCGGATCGCACCACTCACGCTCGACGTGCCTCCGGAGGAGGCTTTCGAGCTCGTCAAGAAGGCTGCCGCAAAGCGCGGCTGGCGCGTCATCGAGGCGGTGCCGCCCGGTGGCAGGATGGGGATAGGCCATCTCGATGCCATCGCTCGGACGCTCGTGCTGCGCCTGCCGGACGACGTGACGGTTCGAGTCAGGCCGCGCGCCGACGGAACGCGGATCGATATCCGGTCCGCTTCGCGGATCGGGACGCACGATCTCGGCACGAATGCAGCCCGGGTGAGGGATTTCCTGGATGAGATTTCCAATCTGGCGCTCGCGTCATGATTGCGCCTTCCATGCAAAAAGGCCCCGGTGGTGGCACCGGGGCCTTTTCAGGATGATTGCCTCGTCTCAGCCGCGGGCGCGGGCGCGGATCATGAAGTTGTCGAAGGTGTATTCGGCGACCTGGAACCAGAGATATTCCTCGTTCCGGAAAGCCCGCATGTTGTCCCAGATCTTCTTGAAGTCGGGATTCTTGGCGCTCGTTTCCTCATAGACTTCGTTCGCCGCTTTGTATCCCGCCTCGAGCACCTCCTGCGGGAACGGGCGAAGCTGTGTGCCGGCCCCGACGAGGCGTCGAAGCGCTGCCGGGTTGCGAGCATCGTATTTCGCCTGCATGTCGATGTTCGCGTAGGCCGCTGCAGCCGTGACGATGGCCTGATAGTTCTTGGGCAGTTCCTTCCACTTCGCGGTATTGATCATGAAGTGGATGGTAGGCCCGCCCTCCCAGAATCCCGGATAGTAGTAGAAGGGCGCGACCTTGGCGAAGCCGAGCTTCTCGTCGTCATAGGGCCCGACCCACTCCGCCGCATCGATCGTCCCGCGCTCGAGTGCCGGATAGATGTCGCCGCCTGGGATCTGCTGCGGAACGGCCCCGAGTTTCGTCATAACCTCGCCGGCCAGTCCGGCGATGCGCATCTTGAGGCCTTGGATGTCGGAAACGGCCTTGATCTCCTTGCGAAACCAGCCGCCCATCTGGGTGCCCGTGTTTCCGCCCGGAAGCGCATAGATACTGTACTTGGTGTAGAACTCATTGAGGAGATCGTTCCCGCCCCCGTGATAGAGCCAGGCGTTCATCTGGCGGGAGTTGGGGCCGAACGGGACGGCCGTGCCGATCGCGAAGGTCGGGTCCTTGCCGAAATAATAGTACGAGCAGGTGTGGCCCATCTCGACGGTCCCGTTGCCGATGGCATCGAGAATCTGCGGAGTCCCGACGATTTCACCGGCTGCAAAGGGTTGGACCTGGAACTTCCCGTCCGTCGCCTCGGAGACGTATTTCGAGAACAGATCTGCTGCGCCATAGATCGTGTCGAGAGATTTCGGGAATCCCGACTGCAGGCGCCAGCGTATGTCTGGCATCGATTGAGCGATGGCGGGTGCTGCGAGTGTGGTTGCGGCGGCGCCGACCGCGGCGCTCTGCAGAAATTGACGGCGCTTCATACTTACTTACCTCCCAAGAAACGACAGCCGACCCTCTCGACCGTCATCCGGACGCATGAACGGTCCGGACCGGGAAAGCACGAGGTCGCTGAAGCCTCAGGGGACGGCACGCAAGCCGTCAGTCTCGCCTCTCCCGAAGGCTGTCACTCTACAGGGAAGTCGACCCGACCAGAAGCACTGGCGGGCAGCAACGCGCTACGACTAAGGTTTACCCTCGAGCCTCTGCGTTGGTTAAGGGAGGCTTGTAACCAGGTCAGGTCCAGGCTTCGGAAGCACAGACCAGCGTGAAGAGTCCGATGACGCCGCCGAGTTCTGCGACCGTTCGCAGAACGGGGACCGGATCGTCCGACAAGTAGGTCCATCCGCCGAGTGCGAGAACGATGAGCGAGGCCCACAAAGCCATGGGTATTCTCCCCTGGTTACATTCTCCCGAGCCCCAAACGCAGACCGCAACGATTTGTTCCCACGCAAACACCAGCCGCAACGGGCTAAGCTAGGCTCAGCCTGCCCGAGTTTGGTCGCGTTCAGGCTCCTTATTCTGAGGCGATCTCCGCTCAGGCCATGCGTACGAAAGAAAGCGAAAGTTTGGCAAAGCATACGGGCGACGTGTCCGTGCTGTGTCAATCGATCTCGTGCGAAGTGTCTCTCCCATTTCTGTCGATCACCGTACTCGCTGCAGGCCCCTCTGTGGGATGGAACAATACATCTGCCTAGATCACGCGATTCGATCGCAGATCCTGCATCTGCGGGATTCTTTACGATGCCACTCGAGGAATGACGTCTCGAGAAGGGATGCCGGCAGGCCGGCGATCAACGACTTATTCCGCGACCTTTGGCGCTGGATGAGCCTGAGGCCGACGTCCAGTTCTGTCCCGACAGATGCATGGTGCCGTCCACGACCCATTGAAGATGGTCCTGAATCGGCGTGATTGCCGTTAGTCCTCCACAGGCGGTTTGCTGGCGGGATGTCATCGCGCCACTGGACCAGCTCACGATGCCGACGAGTCGTGGGCCGAAAGCCGTTTCCACGAGCAGGGGGCCGCCCGAGTCACCACGGCAGGCGCCGGCTCCATCACTCTCGGCCAGCCGGTCGGGATCAGCCACGACGAAGACGTGATTCCTGACCCGAACGGGCCCTAATGCGACGAGTTGCGTCTCCCGGAGGACGCGCGCGGTGCCCTTGGCGCGCTCTCGCGTCACCCCGAACCCGGCAAGCGTCACGAATTCGCCCGTTCCGATCCGCGTCACTCCTGCAAGATCGATCGGCTGGAAGGAAGATCCGAGCGGCTGTCTCAGGCCCAAAAGCGCAAGGTCGACACCAGGCTGGGTGCGAGGTGTGGTCCCCTGAACGAATGTCGGATGCAGGAGGGCGGCCGAGACCCCGACGGCCTGTGCCCGGAACCTTCGATCGACGCCAACGACCTTGTAGGCGGCCGCGTCGACGACGCAATGCGCAGCCGTCAGCACGACGTCGGGGCGGACCAGGATTCCGGTGCAGAGTTCCCCAGCGGAATTCTCCACCCGAACGACGGCGCGCCGAAGACCATCCGGATCCCGCGAGACCCTCCCGCCCACAACGGCTCCTGCAGGAACTGCAAGGACCGAGCAGAACATTGCAGTCAAGGAGAAATGAACGAGACGAGAGAGCTTTTTCATGACGCCACTGTGGCGGCTCGTGGCCGTTTCATCAACCTAAGCCGAAACGCATATTCGGGTTCCCGGCATTCCTCCTTCGAGGGGAGCACGGCGCTGCCTCCCGAGTAGCCTCCGGAAGGAGCCGTGGTTCAAGGCGTCGGACCGGTGTTCAACTTCGGAAGCTCGTCACGTATTATCCCATGTCGCGGCGCGATCCCATCGGGCGAGAACCTCGTCGATCCAGGTTCGTTGCTCACCCAAAAGGATGCCTTGGGTCAGCGAGCCGCAATTCTTCTCGCTCTCACCCCGGCTCCAGGTCGTGACTGCGACGACGCTCTGCCGGTGCAGGAGAGGCCCCCCAGAATCGCCCTCGCAGGCGCCCGCTCCCGTTTGCCCGCCGAGCCAGAGCACGATCCTGCTCGGGCCAAAGGGCTCGACGACTCGCAACTCGACCGCTCTGAGAAGGCCCGTCGAGCGGATATCCCGCTCTCGCGCGACTCCGTATCCAGCCACCGTCACGGCTTCGCCCCGCATCGGCTGGGCCGTACTCAGCACCGCCGGGGCGAAGCGCGAGGGAAGTTCCTGCTCAAGTTGTAGCAAGGCGAGATCGATCGACCGACGGCGCGCCCGAATGGCATCGGCCCGGAAACCGGGATGGATCACCGTGCGGGCTGTGCCGACGAGAGCGGGTGGACTGCCGTCAGGGCCGCGGTAGTGAACGCGATACTCCTTGGCTCCGGTCACGCAATGCGCGGCCGTCAGAACGACGTCTCGTGCCAGAACGATGCCGCTGCAGACGCCACCTCGGGAGGAAAGCACCATGACCGTACGGTCGAGAAGCCCGTCCGGTCGTTCGGCACCGCCGACGACCGCAGAACTCTTCGAGGCGGAAGAAAGCATGACCGCCGCGGCAAGAGCGACAGCCGGGAATTTTGCAAGCGACGGCAATCGAACCTCCCAGATCGGAGCCGGCGTTTAGATCAGAACGTGGGATGATTGAAGCCGGCCCGGCGCGAGACCTTCAGAGTCTGGCAGCGTCGATTGCAGCCGCCTCCGAAGGCGGAAGGCCGTGAGGTCTATTTCCGGGCGAGGGTGTCAGTCGGCTTCTGCGAGCTTGCGTGCAATCTCGTCCTTGAGGTGAACCCGGCGACACTTGAGATCCTCCTCGACATCCTCGGTCGTCGGCTCGACCCTGCTCTCGACGCGGTGGATGGTTCGGTTGAGTTCGTTATAATCGTCGATGAGGCGCGCGAAATGCGCGTCGGTGGTCTTGAGCCGATGGATCCGGTCACCCTGATCCGGGAACTCTTCATGGAGGTCGTGAGGGGTGTTGCTCATTCTCGCATCCCTTTCATTCACCTGGACCGACAACGTTGGGCAGGCCCGGGTGTTTCCCGAGGGGGCGGCCCGGTGCGGGTCCCATTCACGCTCCATTCACTGCGCCTGAGCCAGCGTGCTGCCATGCACAAATTCCTGGTCATCGCCATGAGCCTCGGGCTTGCCGGGGGCGCACATGCACAACCAGCCGGCCCCTGGCAGGATTGCGTGCAGCCCCGCGAACTCCACGACGTGGTGGCTGCTCGCACGCTCGTGGCCCCGGCCACGGCCGTCATGACTGCCCGCCGCCAGGTCCCTGGCGCGGATGTCGTGCGGGCGAACCTTTGCCGCAGCAACGATACGCTCGTATATGTGATCGTCGCCCTCCGCAAAGACGGGCGAGCCGTTCAGGTGACGATTGACGGGGCCTCGGGCCGCGTGAAATCGGTCGAGTGAGCCCGTCTTGCCCAACTAGCGAGTGTGATCTTGCGCCTTCTCGTCGTCGAGGATGATCCCAATCTCAACCAGCAGATCGTGACGGCCCTCGAACACGCGGGCTACGCGGTCGATCGGGCGTATGACGGCGAAGAGGGCCAGTTCCTTGGGGAAACGGAGCCCTATGACGCCGTGATTCTGGATCTGGGCCTGCCGAAAGTCGACGGCGTCTCGGTCCTGACGAGCTGGCGCCGGGAGGGGCGCAAGATGCCCGTTATCATTCTGACGGCGCGCGACCGCTGGAGTGACAAGGTGCAAGGCTTCGATGCGGGAGCCGACGACTACGTCACCAAGCCTTTCCATATCGAGGAGCTTCTCGCTCGCGTGCGGGCCGTGCTCCGTCGCTCGACCGGCCATGCCACGAGCGAGCTGTCATGCGGGCCAGTGCGTCTCGATACTCGGTCCGGTCGCGTCATGGTCGAGGGAAATCCGGTTCGGCTGACGTCGCACGAGTATCGCCTCCTGTCCTACCTGATGCACCATGCGGGGCGGATCGTCTCGCGTGGCGAACTCACCGAACACCTCTACGATCAGGATTTCGACCGCGACTCGAACACGATCGAGGTGTTCATCGGCCGCCTTCGCAAGAAGCTCGGAGTGGATATCATTCAGACGGTCCGCGGGCTCGGCTATCTCGTGGATCCGACGCGAGCGGAGGCGTGACCCTCGTTCCGTCGCTCCTGCGCGACCTCGCCGGCCGCTCCATCGCCGTCCGCCTCGCAATTTCGGCCGTGTTCTGGAGCGTCGTGGTCCTGCTCGGCGCGGCGCTGATTCTTCTCACCCTCTACCGCGAGAATACGGAGCGGGCATTCGACCAGCGTCTTCTCGTCTATGCCAACAGCCTCGCAGCAGATCTGGTGGCGCTCGGTGATCCCGAGCGGGATCTCGGTCCGGTCGGGGATCCTCGCTTCGAGTTGCCGCTGTCCGGTTGGTATTGGCAGGTCGGGCGACCGGATGCCGCGCCGCGCGATCTGCGCTCCTCCAAGTCCCTCTTCGGTGGCCAACTCCCCAGGATCGAGCGTCCCGACGCGAGGAGCTTCGGCGAAATTCGCCGAGCCTATGGCAAGGCTCCGGACGACAGAAACCTGCGGATCATCGAGCGTGACATCGACCTCGGCGAGGATGGTCGCTTCGTCATCCGGGTTGCCGGGCCTGCCGACGAGATCGATTCCGACGTGGCTCGATTCCGGCTGGCGCTGATCGTCACGTTCTCTCTTCTGGGAGCCGCGCTGGTCGTCTCGACTCTCCTTCAGATCCGCTTCGGGCTCGGACCGCTCGCAAACTTGCGCGCAGCTGTCGGCGCGGTGAGGCGAGGGGAGGCCGATCGGATCACCGGCGATTATCCGAAGGACATCGCACCGCTCTCGGGCGAACTGAACCTGCTGCTCGACACCAATCGCGAAATCCTCGAGAGGGCGCGTACCCAGGTCGGAAATCTGGCACATGCCCTCAAGACGCCGTTGAGCGTCATCGTCAACGAGGCGGAGAATAGCCCTGACGATGTTGCTGCGCGTGTGCGGGAGCAGGCCGCCATCATGCGCGACCAGATCAGCTATTACCTCGATCGCGCGCGCGCCGCGGCTTTGGCCGGAACGCTCGGCACGATCACGGAGGTGGAGCCCGTCGTTGCGGCCCTCGCACGCACCTTTGCGAAGATCTATCGCGACAAGGCGCTGGCCTTCGACGTCGATGTCACGAGAGGCGCGAGATTCCGTGGCGAGCGGCAGGATCTCGAAGAGATGGTCGGCAACCTCGTCGACAACGCCGCCAAATGGGCAAACGGTCGCGTCGCGGTCCATGTCGAGGTCGTACGCTCCCGGGACTGGTCACGGCTGCGTTTCCTGATCGATGATGACGGACCCGGACTGCCGGAAGCAGCACGGGCGGACGTGCTGAAGCGTGGCCGACGTCTCGACGAGACCAAGCCCGGCTCCGGCCTCGGCCTCTCGATCGTCAGCGATCTCGCGGCGCTGTACCGGGGCTCGCTCGCGCTCGAGGCTGCTCCGATCGGTGGACTCAGAGCCGTCCTCGAACTGCCGGGGGACGCGATTTGACAAGATTTCAACAAGAGATGTCTGACTTTTCCGCCCTGGCCTGTTCAAGGGACACTTTGCCGCCATCATTTTCGGCGGCATCCACACTCGGGTTCGGTGGTCCGGGCCCATTTACGTGACACCGTGCCACCATCGTGCTCGGCTCCGCCTGACGATATGTAGAAATCATGGCAATCTGGATGCTCTTCGGCGCAATGACGGCGCTCGTGGTGATGGCGGTTTTGTGGCCGCTATCGCGTCGCCGCGAGCAGCTTCGTGCTGCCGATGACGCCGATCTGACCTTCTATCGCGACCAGCTCGCGGAGATCGACCGTGACAGCAAGCGCGGGCTGCTCTCGCTGGCGGAGGCCGAAGCGGCCCGTGCCGAGGCTGGCCGGCGGCTGCTGCGTGCGACCTCGGCTGCCGAGGCGGATCTGGTTGCCGTCGGTGAGCCGGCATTGCGCCGCCGGCGCGCGGTTTCGGCTCTCGCCCTCTCGGTCCTGCCCATCACCGCGCTTGCCATCTACGGAGCCTATGGTTCTCCACAGCTGGCTGTGACGACGGCTGCCGTGAAAAGAGACGATCCGGCCCAGTTCGATCTCGCGACGGCGCTGAACAAGATCGAGACCCACCTTGCTGCTAATCCGCAGGACGGGCGCGGTTGGGATTTGGTCGGCCCCGTCTATCTGCGGCTCGGGCGCGCCGAGGATGCGGCGAAAGCCTTCTCCTCGGCTCTCCGGTTCCTCGGCGAGGACCCCGACCGCCTGGCGAATTACGGTGAGGCTCTGGTTGCGACCCAAGGGGGCATCGTGTCCGCGGAAGCGCGCCAAGCCTTCGAACGCGCCGTCGCCCTGGATCCGCTGGCGCCGCGCCCTCGCTTCTATCTCGCACAGGCCGCCGAGCAGGACGGCGATTCGGACCGCGCCAAAACGCTTTATCGCGAGATGCTTTCCTCGGCTCCGGACGACGCGCCGTGGGCCCCGTTGGTTCAGCAGCAACTTGCGCGCCTCGAAGGACAGGATCAGGCGGTTTCCCCGAACAGCGAGGCCATCGCCGGCATGGTCGACGGACTGGCTCGGCGCCTCGGCGAGCAAGGCGGATCACCCGAGGAGTGGCAGCGTCTCGTCCGTTCTTATGTGGTCCTCGGAGATCGCGGCAAGGCCACGTCGGCTCTCGAGAAGGCCCGCGCCGCTTCGCAGGAAAATCCCGAGGCGCGCCAGCAATTGGACCGGCTCGCGCAGGAACTGGAACTCTCCTCGAGCCCCTGACATGACCCGTAAGCAACGTCGCCTCACGCTGATCGCAGTCGCCGGCGTGGTTCTCTCGATCGCCCTGGGCCTCGTGCTCTACGCAATGCGTGACACGATCGTGTTTTTCCATGCGCCCGCCGACGTGCAGGCCAACAACGTGCAGCCGGGGACGCGCTTTCGGCTCGGTGGGCTCGTCCGGGAAGGGTCCATCCACCGCGGAGCGGACCAAGTCGTGACGTTCGACGTCACCGATACACAGGCGACAATCACGGTTCGCTATCACGGACAATTGCCCGACTTGTTCCGCGAGGGGCAGGGTGTCGTGACAGATGGAAAGCTGGATGCATCCGGCTTGTTCGTCGCCGACACGGTCCTTGCCAAGCATGACGAGACCTACATGCCGCGCGAGGTCGCCGATGCCCTGCGGCGTCAGGGACATTGGCAGGGCGAGGAGAAACCACCAGAACAGGCCCTACGGTAGGGAGGGTCGCCCGTGTTGGTCGAGGCAGGACATTTCGCGCTCGCGCTGGCCTTGGGGCTTTCCCTGATCCAGCTGATCGTGCCGCTCTGGGGAACGCGGACCTCCGACCCCGTGCTCATGAGCGTTGCAGGGCCGGCTGCTTTCGCGAGTCTCGCCTGCATCGGAACGGCCTTCGCAATCCTGACCTTCGCCTATGCGACGTCGGATTTCTCGGTCCTCAACGTCGTCGAGAATTCCCACACCGCAAAGCCCTTCATCTACAAGCTGACCGGTGTCTGGGGGAATCACGAGGGCTCGATGCTCCTCTGGATTCTCATATTGAGCCTCTTCGGGGCCTTCGTGGCCGCGGCACACCGGAGCCTGCCGCCGCGGCTCCGCGCCAACACGCTCGCCGTCCAGGGGGCAATCACGTTCGCCTTCCTGGCCTTCATCCTCATGACGTCGAACCCTTTCCTGCGCGTCGTTCCGGCTCCGCTTGAGGGGCAGGATCTCAATCCCGTTCTCCAAGATCCCGGGCTCGCGATCCATCCGCCGCTGCTCTATCTCGGCTATGTCGGGTTCTCGATCTCCTTTGCGTTCGCCTGTGCGGCGCTGATCGAAGGGCGCATTGACGCCGTCTGGGCCCGGGCGGTGCGGCCCTGGACGCTTTCCGCCTGGCTCTTTCTCACCCTCGGGATCGCGATGGGGTCCTACTGGGCCTATTACGAGCTCGGCTGGGGCGGATGGTGGTTCTGGGATCCGGTCGAGAATGCGTCGCTGATGCCGTGGCTCGCCGGCACGGCCCTGGTCCACTCGACCGTCGTCATGGAGAAACGCGATGCGCTGAAGGTCTGGACCATCCTTCTGGCGATCGTGACGTTCTCGCTCTCGCTGCTCGGTACGTTCCTCGTGCGGTCCGGCGTGCTCACATCGGTTCATTCCTTCGCGGTTGATCCCTCCCGTGGCGTCGCCATTCTCCTCATCCTGGTCCTGTTCATCGGCGGATCACTGGCGCTCTTCGCGTGGCGCGCGCCGCTTCTTCAGCAGGGCGGGCTGTTCGCTCCGATCTCCCGGGAAGGGGCGCTCGTGGTGAATAATCTCTTTCTCGCCACGGCTTGCGCCACGGTCTTCGTCGGCACGCTCTACCCGCTCGCGCTCGAGGCGCTGACCGGAGCGAAGATTTCCGTAGGAGCGCCTTTCTTCAATGCGACCTTCATCCCGCTGATCGTGCCGTTGCTTCTGCTCCTGCCGATCGGGCAGCTTCTGGCCTGGAAGCGCGGCAACCTGCTGGGGACGCTGCAGCGCCTTTATGTGGCATTCGGAATCGCGATTCTGACCACCGTCATTCTTCTGGGGCTTACGATCGGCGGACCCGTGGTGGCGCCGCTCGGCATCGGGCTCGGAGCTTATCTGATCGCGGGCGCTGTCAGCGAGATCGTCGGGCGCTCCTGGTCGCGCGGCACGCCGGCTGCGGTCGCCGCACGTAAGGCGCTCGGTCTTCCACGCTCCACATGGGGCACGGTGCTGGCGCATGTCGGAACGGGCGTAACGGTGATCGGGATTTCCGCTGCAGCGTGGAGCGTGGAAAGCATCGCCACGCTCAAAACCGGCGACAGCATCTCCGCAGGCCCTTACGAAGCGCGTCTGGAGCGCGTCATTCCGCGGACCGGCTCGAATTATCGGGAAGACGCTGCAGTCTTCACGGTCTCGCGTTCGGGTCGCGAAATCGGACAATTCGAGACAATGAAGAGGCTCTATCTGACGCGCAACATGCCGACGACCGAGGCCGGGATCATGACCGTCGGCCTCAGCCAAGTCTATGTCAGCATCGGGGATGCGCATGCCGATGGGTCGTTCGGGATCAGGCTCTACTACAAGCCGCTAATTCTCATGATCTGGATCGGGGCTCTGTTCATGGCGGCAGGTGCGGCACTGTCCCTCACGGATCGCCGCCTTCGTGTCGGAGCGCCTGTCAAGGCCCGTTCGCTTGGGGCAGTTCCGGCGCCCGCGGAGTAGGGAATGGCCCGGGACACAAAATCCTCCTCGCGACGGCACCTCGCGGCAGTCGCGATCTGCTGCCTGCTCCTGCCGGGCGGTGCATTCGCCGTACAGCCGGACGAGGTTCTGAAAGATCCCGCTCTCGAGGCACGGGCGCGCTCCCTGTCGGCGGAATTGCGCTGCCTCGTGTGTCAGAATCAATCGATCGACGAATCGGATGCACCCTTGGCCCGGGATCTTCGCATCCTCGTTCGCGAGCGCCTGAAAGCGGGTGATACGGACGCCGAGGTTCAGGAGTTTCTCGTCGATCGCTATGGCGAGTTCGTGCTTCTGAAGCCGGTTCTGGGCTTGCACACGCTGCTCCTCTGGCTGACGCCGCTGATGGTGTTTGCGCTCGGCGGCTTCGGCCTCTTCCGGATGGCGCGTCGCAAGACCCTTTTGCGGAGCACGGAACTCTCTCCGGAAGAGCAGGCGCGCATCGATTCGCTCATGAAGCCGGAAGGCTGACACGGTTCCGTTTCCGTGCATCGCCAGCGGTGAGCAGCCTCCACCTTACGAAGAATTCATGCTGCCGTGAGCAGGCCGTAAGGGCCGGACAGGTATCTTCTCCCGACCAGTGGACCCGACGGTTCATAGGGAGACGTCATGATTTCGAGAACACGGGCAAAGGTGCTGCCACGCGCCAGCTTGGTGTGGTTGTGGTCGTCGGCGGGCCAGCCGCCACGGATCGCAACTTTCCTGCCCGTATGCCCCGTAATGTTGACGGTCGACCGCAACGGACGTGAGCGAACCGCATCCCGACCGAAGGAGATTTGACGCCAGTTTGCGCCGGCCCCAGCGTGCCCCTTGTAGGGACCTGCGCAGGCCCTTGGCAGGCTATCACCCCCCAGCCAGCCTGCCATCGGCGATTGCCCACGCATCGGCCTTGCCGGTGCGTGGGCTTTTCTTTCCGAGCGTTGGAGTCTGCTCTCCCGCGGAGCAATTTTACGGTAAGGACTGATCATGCGTATCCTGATCGTAGAGGACGACCGCGAGGCAGCGGCCTATCTCGTCAAGGCTTTTCGGGAGGCGGGCCACCTCGCCGACCATGCCGCCGACGGCCTGGATGGCTACGCGATGGCGGAGGCCGGAGGTTTCGACGTCCTCATCGTCGATCGCATGATCCCGAAACTGGATGGCCTGTCGCTAATCCGCGCGCTGCGCGAGCAGAATATCGACACCCCGGTTCTCATCCTATCGGCGCTCGGCCAGGTAGACGACAGAGTGAAGGGCCTGCGGGCGGGCGGGGATGACTACCTGCCGAAACCGTATGCCTTCTCGGAACTCCTGGCGCGCGTCGAAGTCCTGGCGCGCCGCGGTGCCAGCACGCCGCAGACCGAGCCGACGGTGTATCGCGTCGCGGATCTCGAGCTCGACCGCCTGTCGCATCGCGTCACCCGATCGGGGCAGGAGATCGTCCTCCAGCCACGCGAGTTTCGACTGCTCGAATACCTGATGCGTTACGCCGGGCAGGTCGTCACGCGCACGATGCTCCTCGAGCATGTGTGGGATTACCACTTCGACCCGCAGACGAACGTGATCGACGTACATGTGTCGCGGCTGCGTTCGAAGATCGACAAGGGCTTCGATCGCCCCTTGATCCATACCATTCGCGGGGCGGGCTACATGATCCGACTCGGTGAGGGATCGGAGAGATGAGCGCGAGAGCCGCGGCGCGCTCCGAGAACGTCTTTGCGCACGCGCTCTCGTCCATCGGGAAGCTGGTTCGGACGACCGCATTCAAGCTGTCGCTGGCCTATCTCGTCACGTTCCTGATCTTCGCATTCGTGACGCTCGGCTATGTCGCCTGGAATGCGCGCCGGGTCCTCGACGAGCAGATCCTGTCCACGATCGAGGCGGAGATCAACGGCCTCTCGGAGCAGTACCGGGTCGGCGGACTCCGGCGGCTCGTCGCCGTCGTCGAGCGAAGATCAAAGGATCCCGGAGCCTCTCTTTACTTGATCACGACGCCGACGGGTGAGCGGATCGCCGGCAACGTCGGCGCAATTCCCCTCGGACTTCTCGCTCGGCCCGGCCGCAGCGAAGCGGAATACGGCCGATCCGAAGACGACGAGCTCACCCAGCATCGGGCAATCGTCCAGGTCTTCATTCTTCCTGGGGGTTTTCGCCTCCTCGTCGGCCGCGACGTCGATGAACGTCGCCGCCTGCACGAGGTCATTCAGACCGCCTTCGGCTACGCGATCCTGTTCATCGGCATTCTGGGTTGTGCGGGCGGCTGGTTCATCACGCGCCGCGTGCTGAAGCGCGTCGACGACATGACGGAGACGACCCGCACCATCATGAATGGCGACTTGAGCGGTCGCCTACGCATATCCGGGGCGGATGACGAACTCGACCGGCTGGCCCAGAATCTCAACGCGATGCTCGACCGGATCGGTGAACTCCTCAACGGCCTGCGCGAGGTCTCCGACAACATCGCACACGACCTCAAGACCCCGCTGACGCGGCTCCGCAACCGGGCCGACGAGGCGCTCAGGTCGGCAGAGAGTCCTGACGCGCTGCGCGCCGCGCTCGAGGCGAATATCGAGGAGAGCGATAACCTCATCCGGATCTTCAACGCTCTCCTGATGATCGCCAGGCTAGAAGCCGGAAGTGCCGGGGAGATCCAGGCCCACTTCGATACAGCGGAGGCTGTCCGTGCGGTTGCCGAGCTCTATGATGCGGCAGCCGAGGAAGCAGGGATCCCGCTCGTGGTCTCTGCGCCGGACCACCTGCCGATCCGGGGCAACCGTGAGTTGCTCGGACAGGCCGTGGCCAATCTTCTCGACAATGCGCTCAAATACGGTCGCAACGAGGCCGGATTGCCCGTGCGGGTCTCGGCCATGAGGAATGGGGCCATGGTCGAGGTCACGATCAGCGATAGCGGACCGGGAATCCCCCAGGCCGAGCGTGATCGCGTCCTGGAGCGGTTCGTGCGTCTCGAAAGCGCACGCACCCGGCCGGGTTTCGGCCTTGGGTTGAGCCTCGTGGCAGCGGTCGCCCGTCTCCATGGCGGTTCGTTCCGTCTCGAAGAGAACGGGCCGGGACTTCGTGCGATCCTCTCTCTCCCGACTGATCACGAGCAAGCACCTTTCGATAAACCGGGAGGAGACAACCGGGCAGCAGGAACAAGCCCACCGGCACGATAGGCGGGGGGCGCAGCCGGTCAGGCCCATGCGACGCGGGAGCTTTCGGGGCCCAAGTCGGCGAGGGGCCCACAGCAGAGCCACAGCGGATCGAGCTTCCCTCGAAGCGGCCGGATGCGGTACCGAGAGAGCAGCAAAACATCAATCGAGGAGCTGCATTCGTGCCCTCTGGCGAATACGCATTGGCATCGCGTCTGGGAGAGGCTCCACGGCCGACGGATCCGAAACGGGTGAAAGGCCATCTCGACGACCTGATCGGTCGAGCAAAGGAGGAAGGCGCTGAGGAACTCGTCCGGCTGCTCGCCGATGGCCCCGTTCGCGACCTCTGCATGGCGCTTGCCGCGCATTCCCCTTTCCTTTGGCAGCTCGCACTTTTCGATGCGGCGCGCTTCGAGAGGCTGCTCACGCAGGATCCTCAGGGCAGCCATGCGGAGATCGTGTCCGCGCAAGCGCGACTGTTCGAGGGCCTCTGCGACGGCTCAATGGACCGCGCCGAGATCACGCGGCGGATGCGGGTCAATCGCGCCGCGCATGCCCTTCTGGTGGCGCTGTGCGATATCGGCGGGGTGTGGAGCCTCGAGGAGGTCACGCAGGCACTGTCGGGCTTCGCAGATGCCTCCGTTCGCGGAGCCGTCCGAGCGGTCCTGACGGAAGCCGCCAGCCTCGGCCGGTTGACCCTGCCGGACGCGTCGGATCCCGAGGTCGGATGCGGTTTCGTCGTGATTGCCCTCGGCAAGCACGGGGCCGGGGAACTCAACTACTCGAGCGACATCGATCTTGTCGTGTTCTTCGATCCGGAGACGCGCATCCTCCGCGACCCGACAGAGGCGACCACGGTATACAGCCGTCTCGCCCAGCAGATCGCGCGTCTCCTCCAGGAACGCACGTCCGACGGCTATGTGCACCGCGTCGACTATCGCCTCCGGCCCGATCCGGGCTCGACGCCGACGGCAGTGTCTCTGGCTTCGGCTTATATCTATTATGAGACGCTCGGGCAGAACTGGGAGCGGGCCGCCCTCATCAAGGCAAGGCCGGTCGCAGGAGAACTCGCTCTCGGTGAGCGCTTCCTCGCCGACCTGCGTCCCTTCATCTGGCGAAAATATTTCGACTTTGCCTCGATCGCAGACGTGCACGCCATGAAGCGCCAGATCCACGCCGTGCGTGGACATGACGAAATCGCGGTCGCGGGGCATGACATCAAGCTCGGGCGAGGCGGCATCCGGGAAATCGAGTTCTTCGTCCAGACCCAGCAGCTCGTCTTCGGGGGACGGCGTCCGGCACTCCGCGGGCGCCGCACGCTCGACATGCTTCCCGCTCTCCATGGCGAAGGCTGGATCACCCAGGAGGCCCGGGATGATCTCACGCGAGCCTACCGCTTCCTGAGAACGATCGAGCACAGGTTGCAGATGGTCGCAGACGAGCAGACGCAGCGACTGCCATCTGATCCTGCGGCGCTGAAGGACTTCGCACGGTTCTGCGGCTTCCCGAATCTGAAAGCCTTCGAGGAGGCGCTGACCACGGAGGCCCGGAATGTGCAGCGCCATTATGCAATGCTGTTCGAAGAGGGGCCAGAACTCGCCGCAGATGCCGGCAGCCTCGTCTTCACCGGCGTCGCAGACGACCCCGAAACGCTTTCGACTCTCGCCCGCCTCGGTTTCAAGCATCCGGAAGTGGTCGCCGAGACAGTGCGTGGCTGGCATTTCGGACGGCGCGCCGCCATTACGAGCGCGCGCGCCCGGGAAGTCCTGACCGAACTCGTACCGCCTCTGCTCGTCGCCCTGGGAGGAACCGCGGATCCGGACGGAGCGCTTGCAGCCCTCGACCAGGCTTTCGGACGCATGCCCGCAGCGGTCGAGCTGCTGACGATCCTGCAATCCCATGACCGCCTGCGGCTTCTCTTTGCAGACCTGTTGGGAACTGCGCCACGGCTCGCGGATACCGTCGCGCAGGCGCCGCATGTGCTCGACGGGCTCATCGATCCGGCCTTCGTTCAGCCCGCCACCGGGAGTGAGGTCATAGCGAGGCAGGTGCACGAGCTCATCGGCACGCCGAGCGGTTTTGAGGATTTTCTCGACCGGGTCCGCGATGCGAACCGCTATATCCGCTTCATCACCGGCGGCCGCCTCCTGTCCGACATTATTACGCCTGCTCAGGCTGGCGAGGCCTATGCAGCGATCGCGGAGGGGACGATCGACGAGACTCTCCGGCACGTTCGAACGGCCTTCGAGGTCGACCACGGAATTGTACCGGGCAGCCGCCTTGCCGTTCTCGGCCTCGGACGTCTCGGCAGCCGCGAACTCACGGCGGGATCTGATCTCGACCTCGTCGTGCTCTACGATTTCGACCCTGAGGTTCGGAACAGCACGGGACCGCGCTCACTCGATGTCGTCGTCTACTATACGCGGCTGACTCAGCGGCTCGTCGGTGCGCTGACCGTGCCGACCCGCCGCGGGCGTCTCTACGATGTCGATCTGCGTCTTCGTCCGCAAGGCGGAAAGGGTCCTGTCGCGGTGCAGTTCTCCGGTTTCGTGGCCTATCAGCGGGAGGAGGCCGAGCTTTGGGAGCACATGGCTCTCACGCGGGCGCGCGTGCTTTTCGCGGATGAAGGATTCGCGCGGCCGGTCGAGAACGCGGTACGTGAGGTGGTCGGGCGCGAGAGGAGGATCGAGGAGGTACGCAGGCAGGCCCGTGCCATGCGCGACCTGATCTCAGCCGAAAAGGGAGAGGGGAACGGCTGGGACCTGAAGCTCGCCCCCGGCGGGCTGACTGATCTCGACTTCGTTGCACAATTCATCGTGCTCTCGCATGCGAGCAGGATTCCGGCGCTGATCGGGCTGGATACGGAGACCGTCTTCGCCAGGGCAGGGCAGGAGGGGCTCATCGGGAGCGATGACGCTTCCCGCCTTCGCTCGGCTCATCGGCTGCTCGACGACGTGTTTCAGTGGCAGCGCCTGACGGTGGAAGGCCCATTCGATCCCGATACCGTGTCGCCGACGATCTTCAAGCGGCTGGCTTCGGTGGTCGGACTGCCGGGAACGGAGCAGCTTCGGAGCCAGCTCGAGGAGACGAGACGCGACGTCCGTAAGATCTTCGAGCGGCTCCTGCCTGCATGATCCCGGTGAGGCTGTAGCGTTGGGTTTACACGCGCAGCCTCGGATGCCCTTGCGCTCACGCCGCTGTGTCGGCGAGAGCGATCTCCGCGTTCGTGCTCTGGGTCAACGGCAGGTGCACGAGCACGATCGTGCCGACGTCCTCCTGACTCTTGATCCGCAGCGTGCCGCCATGGAGTTCCGCGAGAGAACGCGCGATCGCGAGGCCTAGTCCTGATCCCTTGTAGCTTTTCGAGAACTCCGTTTCGACCTGCTCGAAAGGCTGGCCGAGCTTCTGGAGGGCATAGGCCGGGATCCCGATTCCGTTGTCCTCGACATAAATGTTCACCGCATCCATGGCCAGACGGCTGCGAACCGTGATGCAGCCCCCGTCATTGGTGAACTTGGTCGCGTTCTGGAGCAAATTGACGAGGATCTGCTGGAGCGAGCGGTCGTCCGCCGGGACGGTGATGTCCTCCGGGCAGACGTCGACCGTGAGCGTCAGGCCCTTCGTCCTGACCTGCTCGCCGACGAGGCGCAGCGCCCGCTGGATGCTGTCGTTGATGCTGACCTGCGTCTTCACGAGGCTGATCCGGCCGGCCTCGATGCGCGACATGTCGAGAATGTCGTTGATGACCGAAAGCAGGTAGTGGCCGCTGGTCCGGATGTCCTGGCAGTACTCGGCGTATTTCGCCGATCCGAGCTCTCCGAAGATTCCGCTCTCCATCACTTCGGCGAAGCCGATGATGGCATTGAGCGGTGTGCGCAGCTCGTGACTCATATTGGCCAGGAACTCGGATTTCGCCCGATTTGCGCTCTCGGCCTGCGCTTTCTGATCGAGATAGCGTTCCGCGAGATCCGCGAGTTGCTGCGCCTGGGCCTGCAGCTTCTGACGCGACTGCTTGAGATCCGCGACCGAAGCGATGAGCTGCTTCTCCGATTCAACGAGCCGCTGCTCGTGCCGCTTCAGCGCGGTGATATCCGTGCCGACGGAGACATAGCCGCCGTCCTTGGTGCGCCGCTCGTTGATCTGAAGCCAACGGCCGTCATCGAGACGCGCTTCGAAGGTCCGGGCACCGGCATCCTGGCGCTCCTCGCGAACGATTTGATGCTGTACTTCGGGTGGGCGACCCTGGCCCATGACCGTCGCGTAGCTCGTGCCTTGAACGACGGCTTCGGGCGGAAGGTCATGGAGCTTCTGAAACTTCGAATTGCAGAGCACCAGCCGATTGTTCGCATCCCAGAGGACAAAGGCCTCGGAGATCGCCTCGATTGCGTCGCGAAGGCGCGCATCGGCGCGTGCAGTCTTCTCTTCAAGCCCGCGCTGCTCGGTGACATCCACGCAGATTCCGACGAGATGGCGCGTGGAATCGTCGGGATCGTCCATCAGTTCGGCACGCTGCCGGAGCCACACCCAGTCACCTGATGCGCTGCGCAGCCGAAAAGCATGATCGACGAATGAGGTGCTCTGCGCGGCGAGGTGATTGGCGAGCGTATAGAGGTCCTGGTCATCGGGGTGGACCATCGCGTTCACTTCTCCAAAGGAGAGGAACTCGTCCTGTCGCGTATAGCCGAGAAGTTCGTACATCGAGTCGGACCAGTAGATGCGCCCGCGTGCGATATCCCAGTCCCAAAGACCGCAGCGTCCCCGATGCAGGGCCGCATCGATCCGGTGGCGAACCTTCTCGCAGACCTCGTCGGCGAGCCGTGCGCGATCCGCCTGCATGACGTAGGCTGCGCCCATGCCGATCATGACGACCACGGTCGCGCCGAGGAGGGACAGGTGGCCGAACATGTTGGTCCGCCAAGCCGACAGCACCTCCGGCATTTTCTGCGCCAGGGCCACTTGGCCGCCGGGGATCGACCGGATGGTGGCGATCGCCTCTTCGCCGGATGCAAGCCGGATGATCATGACACCGGCGCGCTCGGCGAACAGCAGGACCGGCTGCGCCTCGCCGAATAGCTCGCCGAGAGTACGGGGATGAGGCGAGGACATCGGAGGATGGACGGCCTGCACGAGGCCGGCCTCGCTAGCGAGATAGACGCGGCGGCCTCTTGCAAGAGTGCTGTTCGGCATCTGGCGCGTGACACTCGCGAGCCGCGCACCCGCGTCGGTACGGTCGGTTGAAACCGCCAGCGTTGCGGCGGCAAGCGAAGCGACGAGATCGACCTCGGAGACGGCATCCGCGATTGCAGCCGCGCGTCCATCGCGGATTTGAATCCAGGCGCTCGTGCCGAGCGTCAGAAGAAAGACGGCCAGAAGAATCGGAACCACACGCCGAAGCCACGGCTCGTATTGCTCGAGCTTCTGATAGGTCGGGCTTGCGAGACTACGCGTAATGCCCAGGATCGTATCTGCGCGCGCAGATACGAGTACGGACTCCGCGCCCATGCGAAGATCCTTTCGGAACCGATTTGCGTCCTGACCGGAGGACGTGCCGCATCTCTCCGAATCATCTCCAATAGAATCGTGCGCAGGTGATTTGTCTACCGCCTGCGCCCAGGGAGATCTGAAATTTTCATGAACATGTGGATTGTTTGGGCAGGTGACGCTAAGTCACGGGTGCCATTGAGATGTTTCCATCTTGTCGCAGGTGCCTAACTGGGCTTCGCGTATGGCCTGCGGGTGCATTGGGGATAGCGATGAAGGCGCGGACGTTCCCTCCTCACCAGCCCCCTTGGCGCGACTTCTCCCACAAGGGGCGAGGTGAAGGCACATTTGGGTTCGTTCTGCCAAATTGGGGCGACCTCTCCCTCCGCGGGCAAGGTCGACGCCCGCAGAACGGCGGGTGACAGTGCCGCTGCTACAAGCAAACCACAACACCACACCCGCCACAAGAACACCGAACGACGTTTACGGATTACTGCTTCCTGCGGAGCGACGGCTGGGCTCCGTGCGGTTGACCTCGACCCGCGTGCTGCTCTGATGGCTGCTCCAGTCGGATGCCGTCCCGCTCGTCATGCCCTGCGCCATTACGTTCTGGACGCGCAGGTTGTTCTGCACATGCGTCACGCCCGAAACGCTCTCGGCGCAATCTTCAGCCCGACGCTTCGCATCACGGCTGTCGACCATTCCGGAGAGGGTCACTTCGCGGTCGGATACGCTGACTTCGATCTCTGACGCATCCACCCAGGGATCGCTCGTCAGGCGCTCGCACACGTCCTCACGAATCCGGTCGTCGGAGCGCGTATACCCTCTGGGCCCGCGGCCGCGATGGTTCGTGCTGCCCTGATAACCCCGGCTCATGTCGCGGCCCCGGTCAAAACCGGCGCTCGGGTTTCCGAATCCGCGCCGGGCAATGGTGCCATCGCCTTCATAATCCGTGCCGCGGCCGTAGGCTGGGTCTCGCTCCCGGCGAGTACGGTCTTCGCTCTGGTAGCGGCCGCGCTCCCGGTCGCCTTTCCACCAATCGCTCTGGTTCATGTCTGGCTCCTTCCTTCCCAGAAGAGGCCGTTCTGCGGACGGTCCCCGTGCGAAACGCCCGCTGAGCCGGGGCGTTCCGGCCCGGTGAAGCCAAGCTGACGAGTTCTGAGGCCGGTCCGCCCATTCCCCTGCACGGGCGCGGTTCGGCGTGCCATCTTGTTCAACCGAGGCTCGGAAACCAGGGAGCATGATCGTGGATCAACTGCTTCGAGGCATGAATCTCAGCACGGAAGAAATCCTGATCCGGCTCGGGGTCGCTGTGATCTGCGGTTTGCTTCTGGGCCTCGATCGGGAGATTCGGGGAATTGCCGCCGGACTGCGTACTCACGCACTCGTCAGCGTCAGCTCGGCCGTCATCACGATCTCAGCCCTCGACCTCTACCAGGGTGTGCGCGCCCAGGGAGGAGAGTCCGATCCGCTGCGCGTGATTCAGGGCCTCGCGCAGGCGATCGGCTTTATCGCCGCCGGCGCCATCTTCGTCGCGGGTGGAACGGTCCGGAATTTGACGACGGCCGCCAATGTCTGGTTGGCGACGGCAGTCGGCATTGGAGCCGGCGCCGGGCAGTTCGTCTTGGTGGCCATCGCTACGGGATTCGGCATCGTCATCGTCACCTTCGTCCGGGTGCTCGAGCATTTTCTATCGCAAAGGCCCCAGAAGCCGGACGAGTAACGCCTTTCCTCACCTTCAAGCTTTTGCGCCCGGTCGGATCGACGCAAGGCCGGCAAACTCTGGAAGATTGGTGTGTGGCGGCTGCGATTGGCCCGGCTGGTGAAAAGGCGGGTGCCCGGAACGATCCCCTAAACGGCCGGTTGATCCTGTATCCGGGCCCGTACCGCGAGAGCGCGTTCGCAATGCTCCTGAGGAGAGACCATCATGGTGGCATCGGCGTCGGCGGTGTTGGTGGATGTTCTGCTCGAGTGGAGTCGACACGGTGTTCGGGCTGCCGGGGGACGTCCCAAAGTGCAGCGCCGCGATCCTGGGCGAGGCGCTCGCCCGCAGCGCCAGCAGCATCGCCCACATCACCGCAAACCAATACCGTCCGCGGATTCATCTGAGGTAGCCGATCCTTCAAAGGGCGAGCAGGAGCTTTCCCGGCGAGGAGCGGAATAGGGCTTGGCGTGGGCGGACCGTGATCATCGAGATTGGAGGCTCACAATGAACGTCGACGATTTTCGCCAGATGTACGTCGCCGAACTTCAGGAACTCCGCTCCGTCGAGGAACAGCTGATCCATGCTTTGCCGCGCATGTCGAATATGGCCCAGCACCCGGAGCTGAAGCAGGGGATCATGGATCACTGGGAGGAGACGCGTGGCCAGCGTGAGCGGCTCGACGAGCTACTGCGCCGGCATCACGTGAATCCTCGGGAGCATCAGGACAGCTCGATGGAAGCGATCATCTCCGAGACCAAGCGATGGGCCCACATGGTCGAGGATCGAGATCTGCGCGATGCCGGGCTGATCGCATCGGCCCAGCGCGTGGAGCACTACGAGATTGCCGTCTACGGGACGCTCGCCGCCTGGGCCAAGCAACTCGGCTTGCAGGATGATCTCCGTGTCCTGCTCGAGAACCTCGAAGAGGAGAAGCGGGCTGACGAGAGCCTGACGGTGCTTGCGAAGAAGATCATCAACCCGGAGGCGGCCTCGGCATAAAGCGGCATACCAGAACGGGCTCGCTCCTCGCAGGGAGCCTCGGGGCCTTCGTCAAGGAATCCGGGTTGTCGGTCATCCAGGGTGTCGCCACGCAACCCAACACGATGATGCAACGACCTCGAATCTCGAACCGAGATTTGCAGATCCTCGTACCCTTGCCGGATGCCGGGTAAGCCCCACCGTAAGTACTGGAAGTCGCTCTTCGCCGCGAGATCTCCTCTTGTGAGGGCCCTGAGCAATTTGCGTTTTCAGAGGGAGAACCATGCAGCACCGGGATTACGATACTCGGGGGAATTTGGTGCCGGTCGAACGTCGATCGGACAATCCCTCCGCACAACACGCGCCTTCGCCACGCATGGTGCAGCCCCTCTCTGGCTTCGCATTGCGCACTGCCTACAGGGCCCGCCAACTGCCGCGGATCGCATGGTATGTCGGCCATGGCTTGGCCATGCGGCGGATGGCCGAGAGTGTACGCCAAGAGGAGGGGAGTGTCCGGCCGTGTGCTCGCTCCGGCAAGCCCGTGCCTGGCCAGGAGCGTCTCGCGGCCGATATGGCTGATCTTCTGCGATGGGATTTCGCAAACGTCGAGGCGGGGATTTATCCGCTGCCGCGGGATCACGATGGGCCACTGCTCACGCTACTGCGGCGCTCTCTCCTGTTTTTCGGAGATCTGCCCGAAGTCCATCGCCGCCGTGAGGAGGGATTGCATCAGGAGGTGCTTACACCTGAGACCGAAGGCAAGCGGCCCCGCTATTATCTCCAGAATTTTCATTTCCAGTCAGGTGGCTGGATGACCGAGGACTCGGCCGAACGCTACGATACGCAGGTCGAGGTGCTCTTCAATGGAACGGCGAACGCCATCCGCCGCCAAGCTCTGCCCCAGCTTCACGAGGTGTTCGCAAAGCGTGATCAGCGGCAACTCCGCCTTCTCGACGTCGGTTGCGGGACCGGGCGTTTCCTCGACCTCGTAAAGCAAGCCTGGCCGCGATTGCTGACGCTCGGCCTCGACATGTCAGAGGCCTATATCCGCGAGGCGCGGCGTCATCTCAGCCAATGGGGATGGATCAGGCTCGTCGTGGCGAACGGGGAGATGATACCCCTTCCCGACGAGAGTCAGGACGCGGTGACGAGCATCTTCATGTTCCACGAGCTTCCGCCAAAGGTACGCAGAGTCGTGTTTGCCGAATTCGCCCGCGTCCTGAAGCCGGGCGGCCGCTTGATTATCGTGGATTCTCTGCAGTTGGGTGACGAGCCGGACTATGACGGGCTGCTCGAACTCTTCCCGCAGAACTTCCACGAGCCGTACTACGCAGGATACATCGAGGAGGATTTTGGCGCGATCGCACAATCCTGCGGCCTCACCCACGTCAGGGACGTGAATGCCTTCGTCTCCAAGGTGATGGTGTTCGACAAGCCGTCATGACAACGAGCCACGTGGCGATATTCACGGCAGACCGCGCGGTGAGCGGGGCGCCACGAGCAGGCACGCGCTTGCAGCCTCGCCGGACAGCGCGTCGACGATTCATCAGAACCGGCGAGGAGGACCGGAAAGGCACAAGCTCGCACCCGCACAGGGTCTTGCGAGTTCCTCGTGAGGGTCCATGAGGGTCCCTGCGAGGATGCATTCCGCTACGGAATCCGGCAGGTACAATCCGAGGCCGGCGTCTCGTCCGCTCAAACGTCCAGTGCGCTGGAGCTGTCCACGGTGAACCCGACCTTCAAGGTGACCTGAAGGGACCTGACTTCACCCTCGTCGATGTGGCCGCGCGTCTGCACGACTTCGAACCAGCGTAGATTCCGCAGGGTCTCGCCGGCGCGCTGCACGGCACTTTTGATCGCATCATCGACGCTTGTCTCGGACGAGCCTACGAGCTCCACGACCTTGTAGACGTGATCGGTCACGGCTGGCGCTCCTTTGGCTTCGGCGACCGTAAGCAGCAACCCCGCTGAGGGGCGAAGGTTTCTGTACGTCGTCCGGACGAGCGCTCGCCGCCGTCCTCAGGCGGCCCGGCGCCGGTCCTTCTCAGAATGGCGCGGCATGTAGACGATCTCTCGATGCCAGTTGCACCAGCTCGAGCTCTCGGGAGTCGGGGCGCCGCAGCAGATCGCATCGCGCACGTCTTCAGAGACGATGAAGCGGCACTGCCGCGGACGGATCGCAAGCAGCGTGGTACGATGATCCGCAGATGGCTCGGATATTACCTGTGGGAACATAGTAGAAGCTCAGTTCGTCGATCGGGCGCCTCAAGCGCCAAAGGCCACAGCGGCGGGATGTGCCGTTTTCTGCGGCGCCATTCCGGCTTTGTGGCTGCCGTGGGTTAAAAAAGGATTCGGCTGGACTTCAAGTGAGTGCCGATCGCCATTTCGTCAAGAGCCTGGAACAGGATGTCCACCCGGAGCAATCCGTCACACCCTGCCAGGCTCGCGTCGATGGGGAAGCCCGCTGCTGTTGCATGGCCTTGCTCCCGACCGAGGAAGCGCAACGGGGCATCTCGTCGATTTCCGGTCAGAATCCGCTAACCATGCCCCGCACGGAAGCTTGGCTGGTTCATGAGCCTGCATCATGGTGATTCATGCTCCTCACCATCATCTCCGAGCCGCTGTTCAGTGGCGCCGCGGCCGGCTTGGCGCTTCTCTTGAGCGGGGTGGCTCTCTGGTCAACGAGCCGGGGTGCCGTGCACGCCAAGCGGAAGGCCGATGCGCTCCTTGGCGACCTTCCTCCGAATTTCGCGCTCTACCCGGCCCCGAAGAGGCTTGGCACAGAAGCGACCTGGGGCGATCTGATCCTGCGGGTCGACAATCACAACCGACGTCCAATCCGGGTTACCAAAGTCGAGCTTCGGGCGCCGGCAAAAACGGGACTCGTGGCCTATCTGCTCGACGGCTCGCGCGAGACCTTGCTGGCGTCCGGGGAGCGACGCCACAACGAGGTCTCCACGAACCTCGTCCTCCCCGGCACGCCACCCGGCGCTCTCCAGTTCCATTCGTCCATACTCAGGCTCGTCCTGACCGGCTCTCCGCCCGCCGCCGGCCGAAGGAGGAAGACCCTCCGCACGTCCGTCCAGGTCTCGTTTGAAGTTCTGCAACCTGAACCGGAAAGGCGAACCGAGGTGATCTCCCTCCAACGGGATGTGGAGCAGTCACGCTCCTGAGGGCCCGCTTCGGGATGCTCCACATCGCGCCTGGCCGCGCGGGTTTCCGGAACCGGGCCGTTTGCACCACGTGCAGAAGCCTGCTCACCCCAAAAGAAGCAGGCCGAGAAGGACAACGAGGAGCAATCCAAGAACTCCGCTCGGCAGGAAGCCCCAGGCTCGGCTATAGGGCCACACGGGGACTGTCGCGATGATGAAGAGGATGACAAGGCCGATCAGAATGGCGCTGAGCGGCATGAGGGGACTCCTTTGCTCCAGGCGGCCGACAGGAATGCTGAAAGCGAGTTAGGGCTCGGCCAGGCGAATGCCACGCCGAACGGCGCCATTACGTCGAGGATGCCCCTCAGCATGATTCACGTCCTCGGTAAGCGACTGGGCAAACTAAAGGCAATTTCACTACGCAAGTTAATGCTGGATCTGACCCGGTCAGCTATCGTGTCTCTTCCGGGGCGCCCCGTTAGCGAGACGAGAAATGATGAACCTGCATCGGCCCGGCGAGCCCTCGACCGTCCAGCCAGGGCTCTCGACCTCTCCTGACGCGCTCGAGATCGCACTACAGGATACTCTCGCCCAACTGGCCGAAATCGATGCAAATTTCGAGCAGGAGCGTGTCAGGATTCACGAGACCGTGAAGTCGGAGGTCGGTCGGGAGAACATGCTCCGCGAGCTCGAAGGACGCCATGCTCACCAGCGCAAACCGCTGGTGCTGCTGCTGGCTGCGTTGTACCAGCGCCAGACGTCAGAGAGGCTGTTGCCGGTCAGGCCACGAAACGCCTGATTCCCGGACTGTTCGCCGACACCAGCCTGCTTTCTTTCTTCTGAGTGGAGGCTGGACCGCAAATCGCTGCGCAAGACATACCCGTCCGTTGCCATTCCCGTCATTGCAAGCGGGAGGCGTAATGCACTGCCCGCTGTCGTTGCACTTCCGTCTTTGCGAGCCGGAGGCGAAGCAATCTACCCGTCGACCGAGGCACTTCTTGGATTGCGTCACTGCGTTCGCAATGACGGTGCGGGCGTAGGAGAGGTATGGAGCAAAATCTCACACGCAATCAGCGCGCCGCGCGTCCTTCGCAGACGGCTGAATAAACAGTGGCCACATCACGAGGCCCGGCTTACGAGCCGGACCTCGTGATCTTGCGAAAATATACGAGGCTTACCTGCGGTCTGTACCGCCGGTGCCGGTTGTCCGGCTGCCGCGCTCGTCCTCAACTTCGACCTCGGTGCGGCGCACGGTATCCTTCACGGTCTCCTGGCGTTGCTCGACATCCTTCTTGAGGACAAGCTCTTCCTTGACCCGAGCCTCCTTCGAGACGACCGGCTCTTCCGAGCGCTCCTCCATCTCGATCGTACGCTCGCGGAAAAGATCTTCATCGGAGCCGACCATGCCGGCGCGCATCGAGCCTTCTACGGGGCGGCGCTCCACATGCACGTTCTCCTCACGGAGCGTGACCTGCTCCTGAACCGGGTGCTCGACCACATGGGAGTGGATGCGCACGTGGCCGTGACCGACCGCGCGCTTGCCGACGTTGAGCTCTTCCTCGGCGATCGGGATTACTTCGTCCCGCTCATCGGCTGAGCGGCTCGTTCCGGCGGCACCCATGGTGGTGGTGTCACGCATTGCGCCCTTGCCGCTCCGTGCGCCCGAACCCATCGGGCCCGATTCTGTTCCCGCCGCAGCCACACTAGCAGCACCAGTTCCCATCCAGCCTTCAGAGCGCCAGGCGGCCCGCCGCTCGTCAAGATCAAGGGCGTCGTCACCATCCAGGATGCTCACCACGCGATCGACCTCATCATCGTCGCACCGAACCGCGATCAGTGAATGGCCACGTCGCACTCCTTCAGAAAAGGTACGAGCATCATCATCGGGCACACCATTGCGCATGAGATAGTTGGCCACGCGATCGGATGCCGCGCCCGTCGTCGCATCATCAAATCCGCTTGGGCCATCCCAGAGGCGATCGCTCTTGCCTCCTGCAAACAGACAAATGTCGCCTCGAGAAATGCCTGCATCTTCCAATCGACGTACGACGGATGAGGCGCGGGACTCGTTCTCGAAGAGCGAGGTTACGGTTTTTGCCATCGGTAAAATCTCCATATGGATGAGCCAAGCCGACCCTGGCGGGCGGTCGTGACAAGCAGCAGCAATGCCCCGTTCTCGAGAGCCGATTCATGTGCTCGACAAACGGGCTACTGAGCTGACAATTGCTGCAAGAGCTCATCGTTCCCGGGGTGTCGCCGCAGATGAGCGCGACTAAGTTTCCGTCACGCGATGATCTTCACAGTCAGATGCAACAGCTCGAAGCGTTGCTTTCACAGCTTTACTGCCAACTTGGCACTTTCGGAGAACTCTTGACCGTCAATCTTCAATATATTTTTGAGGGGAGCTGATTCGCCACGATGAGGAACTCGGGAGGCACACAGCTATGATGATGCCACCCAGAAGCGGTGTCGATTCTGTGAAGACAGGCGCCTTGAATCCAACGTGAAACCGAACGGACCTGCACGGCACGCTTCATTCCTGGGGAACGGCCGCTCACGCGAACCCGGCTTGCCTCCTCGTGAGACATTCAGCCTAAGGGCGACCGCCAGCTGCCGATCGGGCTGGCTCTCCTCCTGGTGGGTCGAGAAAGATCACCGGCGTCCCCTTCTTCACCAGCCGGGCCAGTTCTTCCGCATCCCAGTTCGTCAGACGCACGCAGCCATGTGAGAAGGTCTTGCCGATCTTGGACGGCTCCGGCGTCCCGTGGATACCGTAGCCATCCTCTGCAACCTGAATCCAGATGGAGCCGACCGGATTGTTGGGACCAGGGGCTATCGTGAAAGGCTTCTTCGCCTCTACGCCTTTGAACTCGTAATCCGGATTGTAGGTGTAGTTCGGGTGCTTCACCACCTCCTCGACCTTGAACTCGCCGCTCGGAGCCGGACGGGATTCGCTGCCGATGGTTGCAGGATACACAGCGAACAAGGTTTGATCCTCCGCATAGACGCGGAGCTGTTTCCGGGCCTTATCGATCTCGACGCGACTGACCTTCGGTGGGTCGCGGAGATTCTCCTCGCCGACGGCGGCGACGGTGATCGTCGTGCCGGCTTTGTCGAACCGGGCGCCAGGATTGAGTTCCTCGAGGAAATCCTCATCCATGTGGAACTTCTCGGCGAGGAGCTCACGCGGCCCAGTATAGCTCAGCCGCTTGAGCTTCGCCTGCTCTTCGAGACTGGCCGGGATTTTCTTGGTAAAGGGGCCATCGACATCGTCCTTCGTGATCTTGTACTCCTTCAGCACCGGGCCGTTGTAATTTTCCGACAAGCTGTTCCAGGTTGCCTCGTCGACTTTGCTATCTTCACCGAGGCCGTGAGCGGCCCGGTATGCTGCAATGGCCAGTTCGACATTCTCACCCATGTGGCCATCGATGACCCCGGGTGAGAAACGCGCCTGATCAAGGAGAATCTGCAGCTTAGCAGTCATGGCTCGCGAAGGGGAATCCGCCATGAACTGTGCCGTCTCGATATCCTTCGGCTTGAGGCGTTCGGCTGCCAACGCTCCCGGCGCTGCAAACAGCGCGACGATGAATAGAATGACGGACGGGTGGTGACGCATGCTGCTTCCTCTGCTCATCGCAGAGCATCAAGCGTCAGCGGGCCATTCCTGTTCCGGCGGAGAGCCGGCACTCCGCCAGGAGTGCCGGGGCAACCGGATGCCGGCTCTCACCCGGTCGAGTCGAGCGAGCGCTGGACGATGTCGCCGACATCTCGCGAAAGGTTGGGCTGGTCGGCAATCCGGCGCAGGGCCGCTTCGGCATGGGCGCGCCGCCCGGCCTCCATGATCCGCCAGGTGCCGAACGATGTCAGCAGGCGGGAGGCGAGCTGCGGATTGTGCGGATCGACCTGCAGGACGAGGTCCGCCAGGAAATCGTAGCCGGCCCCGTCGGCACGATGGAAGCCGACCTGATTCCCCATCGCAAAGGCACCGACCAGCGCCCGCGTGCGGTTCGGATTGGCAAGAGAGAATGCAGGGTGACGCATGAGGGCCCGGACGCGCTCGAGCGTGTCCACCTCCGGAATCATGGCCTGCAGGCCGAACCACTTGTCGAGGACGAGAGGTTCGTCGGCGAATTGCTCGCCGAAAGCCGTCAATGCGGCTTCGCGCGCTTCGCCGGGAATCATCGTGATCACGGCAAGCGCTGCCACGCGGTCCGTCATGTTCGTCGCATTCGCGAGCTGTGCTTCGCACAGCCTTTCACCCTCGACCGGGTTCGCTGCGGCGATGAGCTCGAGGGCGGCGTTTCGCAGAGAGCGCTTCCCCTTGCTCACGGCATCCGGAGAATAGGAAGCCGTCGAGGCAAGGCTCTCGTAAAGCCGAACGAGTTCCGTCAGGCCGTGTGTCGCGATGCGCTCCCGCAGGAGGAGCCTCGTCCGATGCACCCTGTCCGGATCGACGTCGCGCGCGATCTCCTGCGCGATATCGGATTCGCCCGGCAGGCTAATCACCAGGGCCGCGAAGGCAGGATCGCGCTCCGCCTCCGACTGGAGAAAGACGCGCAGGCTCTCGGAGAGTTCGACGATGTCGTCCTCCGGCGCGGAGTCGCCCGCTCCCATGGCGGCGAGCAGGCGCATCGCGACCGTCTGCCCGGCTTGCCAGCGATTGAACGGATCCGTGTCGTGCCGCAGGAGAACCAGGAGCTCGTCGTTCGCCAGGTCGAGCGTCGGTTTCACGGGAGCCGAGAAGCCACGGAAGAGAGACGGAACCGGAGCCGCCGCGACGTCCTCGAACACGACGGAGGCTGCGGCATTTTCGAGCACGAAGAGCCCGTCGTCCCGAACCTGGTTCGAGCGGGTATGGAGCGTGCCTTCCGGACCCACAAGGCCCAGGAGAACCGGGATAATGAGCGGCTCTTTCACGGGCTGCCCCGGGGTCGGCGGCGTCTCCTGGGAAAGATCCAGGCGGTAGGTTCGCCTTTCCGCGTCGTAGGTTCCCGATGCGGTGACCCGGGGCGTTCCGGCCTGCGAATACCAGCACGCAAAGTGGGTGAGGTCACGTCCCGTGACCTCTTCGAACGCACTGAGAAAATCTTCGACAGTCGCTGCCGTGCCATCGAAGCGCTCGAAGTAGAGATCCATGCCGCGCCGGAAATCCGCCTCGCCGACGAGGGTCTTCAGCATACGGACGATCTCGGCTCCCTTCTCGTAGACGGTGGCCGTGTAGAAGTTGTTGATCTCGCGGTATTCGCCCGGACGCACGGGATGGGCGAGGGAACCCGCATCTTCGGCGAATTGCCGTGCGCGGAGCGTCTTGACCTCGGCGATCCGATGCACCGCGCGGGAGCGCTGATCGGACGAGAATTCCTGATCGCGGAAGACTGTGAGGCCTTCCTTGAGGCAGAGCTGGAACCAATCGCGGCAGGTCACGCGGTTGCCAGACCAGTTGTGGAAATATTCGTGGGCGATGATCGCTTCGATGTTCGCGTAATCGGAATCCGTCGCGGTTTCGGGGCTCGCCAGCACGTATTTGTCGTTGAAGATGTTGAGGCCCTTGTTCTCCATCGCGCCCATGTTGAAGTCGGAGACAGCGACGATATTGAAGACGTCGAGGTCGTATTCGCGCCCGAAAACCTCCTCATCCCAGCGCATCGAGCGTTCGAGCGCATCGAGCGCGTACCAGGCGCGGTCCTCCTTGCCGGGCTCCACATAGATCGCGAGGTCGACCTCTCGCCCGCTGGTCGTTGTGAATGGCCGTCCGATGTGCCCGAGATTGCCGCCGACCGCTGCGAACAGATAGGACGGCTTCGGGTGCGGATCGTGCCATACGGCGTAGTGCCTGTTGCTGTTCGGGACCAGGCCGGCCTCGATCGGATTGCCGTTTCCGAGGAGAACGGGCGCCTCGCCGCGGTCGGCCTCAAGCCGGGTCGTGTAGATGGACAGCACGTCCGGCCTGTCGAGAAAATAGGTGATGCGCCGGAAGCCTTCCGCCTCGCATTGCGTGCAATAGGTGCCGCCCGAACGATAGAGGCCCATGAGCTTCGTGTTCGCCGAGGGGTCGATCTCGGTCACCACCAGCAGCGTGAACGGGCGGTCAGGTGGAGAGGCGATGACGAGCTTCTGCGGAGTGACCGTAAAACTGCCCGCCGGAAGGGCATGGCCGTCGAGTGCCAGCGCCTTCAGATCGAGTTCGTCGCCGTCGAGGATGAGTGGAGCGCCGGCAACGCCGAGCGGATTGGGGCGAAGGCTCAAGCTCGCACGGATCCGCGTCTCGGTCGCATCGAGACGGATGTCGAGGTCGACCCGGTCGATGAGATAATCGCTCGGCTGGTAATCGGCGAGGCGGATGGTCTGAGCGGTATCGGTGCGCATGAGGTGCCTATACTGAGTGATCCCGGAACGAGACACGGCTTTGGGTATGGTGCAGTGATCGGGCGCGGCAGAGAAGGGGCCCGGCTTACATACGGGCACTTCCGCCGGAGCATATGGGGGTGCCGTCGCCGTCCTGCCCGAGAGTATGGGTTCGGCCCATACAGTGTTTCCGGCCGCGAGCCCGAATGGCGAAGCTGCGGCTATGGCGGGCCGGCGGTTCGAGAGCTGGGAGGAGATCGTCCAAGCGGATCTGATGCTACGGCGATGCTGTATCTGCTTGGTCTAGCGAGTTTGGCTCGGTCGACCGGGAAGTGGAAGAGCATTGGTATATTTCACCTGGCCCAGCGCAAAACTTGATTCAATCGACCTGACTCCCTCCAGTCGCGTGAGCTTTGCTTTTAGAAACTCTTCGTAATGAGACAAGTCGCGGACGACGACCCTCAGAAGATAGTCGGCCTGTCCCGTCATGAGATAGCATTCAAGGACTTCGGGCCACTTTGCAACGGCGTCGGAGAAACGCTGAAGCTCTTCCTCACGTTGGCGTTCCAGTCGCACAGAAACGAAGACGCTGACCGGCAACGATACTGCGTTCTGATCGATGACGGCGACGTAGCCCCTGATGACGTTGGCTTTTTCTAGCATGCGGACCCGCCGCAAGCATGGCGACGCGCTGAGACCGACTTCTTCGGCAAGCTTCTGAATCGGAAGTCGCCCGTCACGCTGCAGGGCTGCCAGGATTTTGAGATCGATCGCGTCCAACCCTGCTGTTGCCATTTTCCACTAAATCTCCAGCCCAAGAAGCTCATATCCGCCAAAGGAGCCCGTCAGAACGGCACATTTCGCAAGGAAACTCCAATGCGACAAGTATAGTAATGACGCGCTGATTACGTGGACGCGAGCAGGTACCC
>NZ_LN811354.1:74066-154050 GCF_001006805.1 Microvirga massiliensis
GAGCAGTGTGATGATCCAAGTGCGGGTTCCAAAAGCCTGCACTCGCGCCTGAGTGCGATAGGCCAATGCACTGTAGGGAATAAGCACCGGGAACTGTGGGAGCCCGCGGCGGATGACGCTCACGGCACGCAGGGAGGATAGAATTTCTGCTGCGCCAGATCGGGAGGCTTATGCGCAATACGATTCGAATGTTGCGCAGATGGGTCTTCCCATCCAGAGCGGTCTCTGACGGGGCGATTGCACCACTTTCACCTCACTCCTCGCCCGCCATCTCCCCTTGACCCAATTCCCCGATGCTCCATGACGGAGCCGAGGACAGGAGGAACTCATGGAATACCTTCACACGATGGTCCGGGTCGGCAATCTCGACGCGGCGCTCGACTTCTACTGCAACAAGCTCGGGCTCGTCGAAGTGCGCCGGGTCGAGAACGAGAAGGGGCGCTATACCCTGATTTTCCTGGCTGCGCCCGGGGACGTCGATCGGGCCCGCGAGAGCCGTGCGCCGCTGGTCGAGCTTACCTATAACTGGGACGAGCACGAATATTCCGGCGGGCGCAATTTCGGGCACCTCGCTTACCGGGTCGACGACATCTACGAGACCTGCCGCAAGCTCATGGATGCCGGTGTCACGATCAATCGCCCCCCGCGGGACGGATACATGGCCTTCATCCGGTCCCCGGACGGGATCTCCATCGAGTTGCTCCAGCGAGGCGAGGCCAAGGCACCGCAGGAGCCCTGGGCCTCGATGCAGAATACGGGCACCTGGTAAGGCGCAGGCCGGGCGGGGCGGAGGAGACGGCTCCTCGAGAGGCGCTGCTTTCCGCCCTCGGTCATTTCCCTGCGCCCGAATGGCCCTTGGCGGCATGCTCCACCTCCTCCATGCTACCGGGTTCGTGCGCCGGGGCGCACCGATGGTCGTGGAGGAGATGTGACGGGAGAGCGTGCAACGATCCGCTTCTGGCGAAACGGCCGGCCGACGGAGGTGGACGGCTTCCACCCGCGGACGACGCTTCTCGATTACCTGCGCCTGTCTGAGCGGCAGGTCGGAACGAAGGAGGGCTGTGCCGAGGGTGATTGCGGCGCGTGCACGGTGGCGCTGGGCCGCGTCCGGGACGGGCGTCTCGTCTATGAGCCCGTCAATGCCTGCATCCTGCTCCTCGGCCAGATCGATGGCGCCGATCTCCTTACGATCGAGGATCTTGCGGGGGCAGGGGGGCTTCACCCGGTCCAGCAGGCCATGGTCGATCATCACGGATCGCAATGCGGCTTCTGCACGCCCGGGATCGTGATGAGCCTCTTCACGCTCCATCGCGAGGCGCCGCGCCCCGTCGGCCGGGAGACCGTCAGCGATGCCCTCGCGGGCAATCTTTGCCGCTGCACGGGCTATCGTCCTATCGTCGACGCGGCCTTGGCGGCCTGCAGCAGCGCTCCGGAGCCCCTGCCTGCCGATGCGCTCATCGCTCGGATGTCGGGAGCACGCGAGCAGGACGTTTTCGTCCGACATCCCGACGGCTTCTTCGCTGCGCCGGCTTCCGAAGAGCGTCTGGCGGCGCTTCTCGTCGAGCACCCGGACGCAACGATCGTCTCCGGTTCGACCGATGTCGGGCTCTGGATCACCAAGGGGCTTGCCCCGCTCTCGAAGATCGTCTGGCTCGGCCGGGTCAAAGGGCTCGATGCGATCGAGAATGAGCCGGATCGGCTGTTGCTCGGCGCCACGGTCTCCCACGCGACGGCGCTCCCGTTTCTCGCCGGGATCGATCCAGATCTTGGCGAGCTTATGCGCCGCTTCGGCTCCGTTCAGGTGCGGGCTTCCGGCACGGTCGGAGGCAACATCGCGAACGGTTCGCCGATCGGCGATCTCGCGCCGGCTCTGCTCGCGCTCGGCTGTCGTCTCGAACTGCGGCGTGGTGAGGCGCTGCGCCGGATCGCTCTCGAGGATTTCTTCATCGCCTATCGCCAGCAGGACCGGCAGCCGGGCGAGTTCCTGCGGCGCGTCGAGATCGACAAGCTCTCGCCGAACGAGATATTCCGGTGCTTCAAGGTCTCGAAGCGTTTCGATGAGGACATCTCGGCCGTCATGGGTGCGTTCAAGTTCGCTCTCGATGGCCGCCGCATCGTTGGCTGCCGGATCGCCTATGGCGGCATGGCGGGCATCCCGAAGCGAGCCGCCGCGACGGAGCATGCCGTGACAGGTCTCTCGCTGGACGAGCCGACCCATTGGCGAAACGCGGAGGCAGCCCTCGAAGAGGACTTCCAGCCCATGAGAGATCATCGCGCCACGGCAGAGTACCGGAGAACCGTCGCGCGGAATCTTCTTCGTAAGGCATTGATGGAGATCGCTTCAGGCGAGACGGATGCGACGCGGATCACCGGGCACCGCCCCGTCCTGCAGGCGGCGGAGTAGGCGATGGACGACCTCGTGGTCCGACAAGGCGAAACAGCGCGTCGGAACGACGACACGGCAGAGGAAGTCCTGCGCCACGTGCGCAAGCCGATCCCGCACGACTCGGCCGTCAAGCACGTGCAGGGCGCGGCACGCTACATCGACGATCTTCCGGAGCCCGAGGGCACGCTCCACATCGCGATCGGCCAATCCCCGAAGGCGAGGGGCCGGCTCGTGTCACTGGACGTCTCGGCCGTACGCGCCATTCCGGGTGTCGCTGCGGTGCTGACGGCGGCCGATATCCCAGGCCCGAACGATGTCTCGCCGACGCAAGGCGACGATCCTCTGTTCGCCGACGACGAGATTGCCTTTCACGGTCAGGCGCTGTTTGCCGTCATCGCGACCGATCGCGACGTCGCGCGCCGCGCCGTGAAGTTCGCGACGATCGAGATCGCTGCCGAACGGCCGAGCGTCACGGTCGAGGATGCCCTCGAGCGCGGAGAGACGGTGCTGCCGGACTATGAGTTCGGACGCGGTGATCCGAAGGAGGCCATCGCCGCGGCGCCCCGCCAACTCTCCGGAAGCTTCCGGATCGGCGGCCAGGAGCACTTCTACCTCGAGGGCCAAGCTGCCTTCGCAATTCCCGGCGAGGACGGCGACCTCGTCGTCCATTCCTCCACCCAGCACCCGACCGAGGTGCAGCACGTCATCGCCCGCGTGCTCGATATCCCCGATGCGTTCGTGACCTGTGAGGTGCGCCGCATGGGCGGCGGTTTCGGAGGCAAGGAGAGCCAGGCGACTCAATGGGCCGTGACCGCGGCGCTCGCCGCGAAGGTGACGGGCCGTCCCTGCAAGATCCGTCTCGACCGCGACGATGATTTCATCCTCACCGGCAAGCGACATGACTTCCGGTGCGACTGGCAGGTCGGTTTCGACGAAGAAGGGCGAATTGCAGGCTGTGCCGTGGAGCATCTCGCCCGCTGCGGGTATTCGGCGGATCTCTCGCAGGGCGTCGTCGACCGGACGATGTTTCATTCGGACAACGCGTATTTCCTGCCGGCCGTCCGAGTCTCGTCGCGCCGGCTCAAGACGAATACCGTGTCCAATACGGCTTTCCGGGGTTTCGGCGGGCCGCAGGGCATGCTCGCCATCGAGCATGTCATCGATCAGATCGCGTGGTCGACCGGGCGGGATCCGCTCGACGTGCGCCTCGCCAATCTCTACGCGCCTGGGCGGAACATTACGCCCTACGGAATGGAGGTGGAGGAGACGGACACGCTGCGCGCGATCGTCGAGACGCTCGAGCACACATGCGATTATCGCAAGCGCCGCAACGAAATCGCGGCGTTCAACGAAACGTCTCCCATCCTGCGCAAGGGCATTGCGCTGACGCCGGTGAAGTTCGGCATCAGCTTCACGCTGACGCAGCTCAACCAGGCCGGTGCGCTGGTTCACGTCTATCAGGACGGCTCCGTCCACCTGAATCACGGCGGCACCGAGATGGGGCAGGGGCTCTATACGAAGGTTGCCCAGGTCGTTGCGGAAGAGTTCGGGATCGGTCTCGAGCGCGTGCGCATCACCGCGACCTCGACCGGGAAGGTGCCCAACACCGCACCGACGGCTGCGTCGTCGGGCTCCGATCTCAACGGGATGGCAGCCTGCAACGCGGCGCGCGCCATCAAGGCGCGCATGGCGGCCTTTGCTGCAGAGGAATTCGGGACGACACCCGATCAGGTCGAGTTCCGGGACGATCGCGTCTTCATCGGCAACGAGAGCCTGTCCTTCAGCGGCCTCGCGAAGCGCTGCGTGAACGGACGAGTGCAACTCTCGGAAGCCGGCTTCTACAAGACCCCGAAGATCACCTGGGACCGAGCGCGCGCGACCGGGCGGCCGTTCTTCTACTTCGCGTACGGCGCCGCCTGCAGCGAGGTGATCATCGACACGCTGACGGGCGAGAACCGGCTCCTGCGGGTCGACATTCTCCACGATGTTGGCCGCTCTCTCAATCCGGCACTCGATATCGGTCAGATCGAGGGAGGCTTCGTGCAGGGAATGGGCTGGCTCACCACCGAAGAACTGGTCTTCGACGGTGAGGGGCGACTGCTCACGCACGCGCCCTCGACCTACAAGATCCCTGTTGCCTCGGATGTGCCGGCGGATCTGCGGGTGGTCCTGTTCCCGAATGCGAACCGCGAGGAGACGATCTATCGCTCGAAGGCGGTCGGCGAGCCGCCCCTGATGCTGGCCAACAGCGTGTTCTGCGCGATCGCCGATGCGATCCATTCGCTCGCGCCGGAGCGTCCGGTTCCCCTCTATGCGCCGGCGACCCCGGAAGCCATTCTGAGCGCCTGCGAACACGTGCGGGCCTGAGCTTTGCGCATCTGGGCACGACTCCGCGAGATGATCTCTGCAGGCGATGTCGCGGCGCTCGTCACCGTGCATCGCGTGCAGGGCTCGGCTCCGCGGGAGACGGATGCCCGGATGGCGGCGCGCGCGGACGGCAGCCTGTCCGGGACGATTGGCGGCGGCGCGCTCGAATGGGATGCGCTGCGTGAAGCCCGACGCCTCATCGCAGCCGGGCGCGGCCCCGCCGTCACGATCGAGCGGATCCTGGGTCCCGACCTCGGCCAGTGCTGCGGTGGACGGGTGTCGCTCCTGATAGAGACCTTCGATCGTCGCGATCTGCCGGAACTCACCGCCTTCGCGAACCGCGAGAGGGGAGGCGCATTCGAGATGCTGTGCCGGCGGGGCTCCGACGGACGCATCCATCGCACGATCGCACCCGGGCCATCGGCCGTTTCGGAGCCGGACGTCTGGTGCGAGCACCACGGCATGGCTCATACGCCTGTGCTTCTCTTCGGAGCCGGGCATGTCGGGCGCGCGATCGTGCTCGCCCTCGCGCCGTTGCCGTTCGACATCGCCTGGATCGATAGCCGCGAGGGCGCGTTCCCGACGCACATTCCTGCCAATGCAACGCCGATCCTTGCACCAAATCCCGTCTCGGAACTGTCCCGCGCAGTGGCCGACGCATTCGCGCTCATCATGACGCATGAGCATGCTCTCGATCTCGTCATCACGGCAGCGGCCCTCCAGGGCCCATTCCCGTTCGTCGGCCTGATCGGCAGCGACACGAAGCGAGCCCGTTTCGAGCGGCGCTTCCGCGAACTCGGGATTCCAAAGGAGAGGATCGAGGCTCTCCATTGTCCGATCGGATTGCCCACCATCCACGGCAAGCAGCCCGCAATCATCGCTGCGTCGGTCGCGGCTCAGATCCTGGCCGAAAGCGAGCGATTGACGAAGGCCGCTGCGCATCACCATTCCACACGGGCTGGAGGCTCTCCATGACGCAATTGACTCCCGAGGAGTCTCGTTTCCTCGCGCGCGCCGTCGCGCTCTCGCGCAAGCACATGCATCAGGGCGCCGGCGGACCGTTCGGCGCCATCATCGTTCGCGATGGCAAAGTGCTTGCAGAAGGCTGGAACGAAGTCACTTCCACCAACGATCCGACCGCACATGCGGAGATCAATGCGATTCGCAAGGCCTGCCGGCAGATCGGCGATTTCTCGCTGTCGGGTGCGACGCTCTACACGAGCTGCGAGCCCTGCCCGATGTGCCTTGCGGCGGCCTACTGGGCACGAGTCGATCGCATCGTCTATGCGAACACCCGTATCCATGCCGCAGTCATTGGTTTCGACGACCAGCACATCTATGACGAGGTTGCGCGGGAGCCGGGTGATCGAGAGATTCCGATGCTGCACGTGCCGAGCGAAGAGGCGCGAGCCGTCTTCGAGGAGTGGCTCGGCAAGGCGGATCGGGTCGAGTACTGACCCGGGTCCGGCGATGTCGAAGGCCACAAGCTCTCGCGTGGCCGGCTTCCAGACCGGGGCCGGGGCGACCATATCGTCCCCGAACGGGTGGCCGGCGGGCACTCAACGGTGCTACCGGTGCCCAACACTCATTCCTGTCTGACAGGCCGGCACCGCTCTGGGTTGCCGGCTTCGGAGATTTGTCATGCTTCGTGCCACTGCCGTCGTCCGCAAGCCCGCCGTCCGGGCCGATCGTGTCGCCGATACGGTGACGCTCCACCACGAGGGCCGCCAGAGCCGCGGGGTCGTGCTCAAAGGCGAAGGCGGCCTCGAGTTCCTTCTGGATCTAGACAAGGCCACGGCGCTGAAGGATGGCGATGCCGTGAAGCTCGAGGATGGACGCCTCGTCCGAGTCCAGGCCGCGCTCCAGCCTCTCCTGGAGGTCAAGGCCGAGAATCCCCTTCGCCTGATGCGGGTCGCGTATCAGATCGGCAACCGTCATGCGGCAGCGGAAGTGACGGCGGAGGCGCTCTATATCGAGGACGATGCCGCTCTCGCCGAACTCGTTCGCGGACAGGGGTGCACCGCGACGCGGATCATGCGCCCCTTTCAGCCGGAGCGCATAGACGAGCATGATTGCGGGCACGATCATCATCACCATCACGACCATAGCCATGATCATAACGGTCACGTGCACGATCACGCCGGACATGACCACGGTCATACTCACGCCCATGATCATGCCCACGAGCCGGAGCACCGGCATGGGCCCGGCTGCAAACATCATCATGGGCATTGAATTCAGGCCACCGGCAGTGGCTTGCCGTCTGGGCCGCTGGTCCTCGCGTCGAGCGGGCCGCAGCTGCTGGACGGGACTTTCTGGTGGCGTGAAGGGTTGACTTCACTTCGCTGCGGGAGGCAACAGCCCCCAATGGTTTCTGCAAACGGGTGAGGAATGTGTCCTGAGCCCGGGACGGAAGGCAAGGAACAGGAGACGGCTATGACGATTCACGCGAAGAACTTCATCGGTGGGGAGTGGGTCGAGGCCGGCCAAAAGGCGCCGAACCTGAACCCGTCGAACACGCAGGACGTCATCGGCGAGTTCCCGCGCGCATCCCGCGCCGATGCCGAACGCGCCATAGCGGCAGCGAGAGAGGCTTTTCCGGCTTGGTCCCGGTCCACGCCCCAAGTGCGGCACGACATCCTCAAGAAAATCGGTGACGAGATCCTCGCCCGCAAGGAAGAGCTCGGACGCCTGCTCTCGCGCGAGGAGGGCAAGACGCTCCCCGAGGGTATCGGCGAGGCCGCCCGCGCCGGACAAATCTTCCTGTTCTTCTCGGGCGAGTGCCTGCGCTTGGCCGGTGAGAAACTAGCCTCCGTGCGCCCGTCCGTGGATGTCGAGATCACCCGCGAGCCCGTCGGCGTCGTCGGGCTGATCACCCCCTGGAACTTCCCGATCGCCATCCCGGCCTGGAAGATCGCGCCGGCGCTCGCCTACGGGAATACCGTGGTGTTCAAGCCCGCCGACCTCGTCCCGGCGACGGCGCACGCGCTCTCGGAGATCATCATTCGCTCCGGGATACCGGCTGGGGTCTTCAATCTCGTGATGGGCCGCGGCTCTGAGGTCGGGCAGGCCATTCTCGAGCACCCGGACGTGGACGCCGTCTCCTTCACGGGCTCGGTCCAGACCGGCCGGAGCGTGGCGGCGACCTGCATCCAATCCACCCCCATGAAGAAGGTCCAGCTCGAGATGGGAGGCAAGAACCCCCTCGTGGTGCTGGACGATGCGGATCTCAAGGTGGCGGTAGAGTGCGCGGTGAATGGCGCGTATTTCTCGACAGGCCAGCGCTGCACGGCCTCCTCACGCCTGATCGTGACCGCCGGGATCCATGACCGCTTCGTCGAGGCCGTCTCGGAGCGGTTGAACAGCCTCGTCATCGACGATGCCTTGAAGGCGGGCACGCATATCGGCCCGGTGGTCGACCAGAACCAACTCGATCAGGACCTCTCCTATATCCGCATCGGTCAGGACGAGGGCGCGAAGCTCGTGACGGGCGGCGAACTCCTCAAGCGCGACACTCCCGGCTTCTACCTCGCGCCGGCCCTGTTCACGGGCGTCGATAATCGCATGCGCATCTCCCGCGAGGAGATCTTCGGCCCTGTGGCCGGCGTCATCCGCGTCAAGGACTACGACGAGGCGCTCGAAGTTTCGAACGACACTCAGTTCGGCCTCTCGGCCGGTATCTGCACAACGAGCCTCAAATACGCGTCGCACTTCAAGCGCAACGCGGAAGCCGGCATGGTGATGGTGAATCTCGCGACGGCCGGCGTCGACTACCACGTGCCATTCGGCGGCCGCAAAGGCTCGTCCTATGGCCCGCGCGAGCAGGGCGCCTATGCCCGCGAGTTCTACACGACGGTGAAGACCGCCTACACCTTCGATATGAACGAGCCCTACGTGCCGAAGACGAAGTCGAGCGAGTAGAATCGCAGACGGCTGCAGGCAACGCGCGTGCTGCATCGGCCTCTCTCTTGCACGAGAGAGGCCGATGCGCATCAGCTTTGCGAGAATGCTTGCACGACGCCCGCGAACATGCGGCGCGCAGAAATTTCGGATGATGTCCTTGGCTTAGTCATTTCCGGATCTGCCCCGAATCCAGGGTCGCTATCGCGGCTGCAGCCGCGATAGCGACTGCGTCGGCACCTTGCTCTCTCGCAGTCGTGAGTGCGCGGTTCAGCAAATCGCGCCGATCGGATGTCGCCTCCGAAGCGAGCAATCGTGCGTGTTGCAGCAGCAGCTCTGGGAGGAACCCATACGCTTCCAAAGTCAACGCTACATCCGCTGCTTCCCTCATCGCAGCCTCGGCTGCATCAACTTCACCGAGCGCGGTCTCGGCCTCGGCAAGCAGCGATAGGATCAGAGGACGCAGAAGTTCGCCCTGTGTTTCTCGATAGCTCGCCAGTCCTCGTCGAATTTTCTCCCGCCCGGCGGCAGCATTGCAGGCACGCGCAACCTGATCGTAGCCAATTGCGACTTCACTTAGCGCGACCCAATAGGCGAACCCCTTCTCAGCTGCGACTGCAAGCGCTCTCCTTGCCAGTTGAAGGGCCTTATTCAATTGTCCCGCACGTTGAAGCGCGAAGGCTGGCAGAACGAAGCCGTAGCAAGCGCTGACGGGATGCGGTGATGCTCGCGCCGCTTCTGCGGCCATCCGTGCCCGTCGTGCTGCTGCCTCGATGCCGCGCCTTGGAGTATCCAGCCAGCAGAGATTGGCGAGCGCCAGAACACGCGGATCTTGCCCTGCAACGGCGATGTATTGTTCCTGCCTTGCGGGATCCATGGTCGCTAGAGCTCGCTCGAGGTCTTCCTCCGCTTCGATCAGCCGTCCCATGCAGACGCGATTCCAGCCCCGCCTCCTCCACGCATCGACGAGCATGCGATCATCGCCCATATGTTCGGCCATGGCGACGAGCGTGCCGCATATTGCTTCGGCACGCGACAGTGGGCCGCGGACTTGGTAGAAGGATGCCAACCCCTGAAATGCCGGCAAGGTCCGCGCCTGCGTGGGGACGCGTTCGGCTATCTTCAGGGCTGCCGCAAAAGCCTCCTGTACGGCAGCGTTCGCGTAACCCCGTCGAGCAATCAGAATCTGTCCCATGAGGACTCGAAGATCGAGTTCCGCTTCCGGCGCCTGCGTCGCCGGCAAGGCCTGGATGGCTTGCAGTCCACGGCGGACCTGAGACTCGGCCTCCTCGAGAGCAGCCGCTGCGAGCGCGCGGCGGCCTGCAGAAAAGTAGAGCGGCAACGCAGCTGAATAATTCTCACCCAGAAAATAATGCTCGGCTACGACCTCGGGCCGGCGTTCCACGAGGCCGGGCCGCATGACCTCGAGCAGGTTTGCCGCGCGGGCATGGAGTGCCCGCCGACTGGCGAGCAGAATAGACTCGCTCGCTGCCTGTTGCAGGAGGGCGTGACGAAAGCCGTAGGCGGGCGCAGGCAATGCCGTGACTCGGACGAGTATCTCCGCGTCGATCAGCCGTGAAAGCCACCGCTCGAGGATAGTGTCCGGCACCTCGGCGAGGGCCGCCAGCAGATCGGGCTCCAGATACGGATCGATGATTGCGGCGCATTGTGCGAGGCGCTTCGCGTCCCCAAGGCTGTCGAGACGCGCAGTGAACAGCTGCTGAAGGGTTCGCGGCACGGTCGTGACAACCGCAGCACGGGCGAATTCCTCGAGGAAGAGTGGCACGCCGTCCGATCGCGCCAGGATCATCTCGCGGGTTGCAGCCGTGCGGTCATGCAGGAGCGCGTCGAGCAGTCGTGCCGAATCCGAGCGCTCGAGCGCAGAGAGCGTGAGCCGAAAAGTAGTCGGGCGATCGGGCCAGGACAGCACGAAATCGCTGCGATAGGTTGCCAACAGCATGACCGGTCGATTCGAGATGAGTTCGGTTATGCCGTGAAGAAGTTCGAGCAACGAGGGGTCCGCCCAATGCAAGTCCTCGGCCAGAATCAGTAATGGCTGACCGTGAGCATGATGGAGCAACCAAGCTTGCAGCGTTTGCAGCAGCAGCCGTCGGCGCGCGGCCGGCGCAAGATCGCCTGGCCCGGGTCCGATGCCGAGCGCTTCCTGTAACACTTGCAGCGTATGACCATCGTTAAGCCCGATTGCTTCGACGATCTCGGCAAGCACCTGCACAGGACTACGGGTAGCGCCATTTCCCTCAACCCCTACGGTCAAAGCATGACGCAATGCTTCGATCGCCGGATAGAAGGCGGTGGTCGCAGTGGGAGGGGTACAGGCAAGCACGACCAGTGCATGCGGCACTCCCGCAATGGAATTCAGAAGCTCTTGGGCAAGTCGCGACTTTCCAACCCCTGCCTCACCCGACACGAGAGCCGTCTGCCCATGTCCCTCAGCGGCTACTTTCCAGAGCTTGGACAAAGCCTTGAGCTCGTTGGCACGGCCGACGAACGGCGCTCGACGAGGCCGGGCAAGCACCAATTGACCACTGTTTGTGACAGCCGGTTGACGGACAGCAAACGCTCGCACTGAAGGCTGCAGGCGTGCAAGGCGCTGCAGTGGTATTTCTTCGCACGCGAATTCGTCGGCTACGAGTTCGTGAGTGGCCTCACCAATGATGACTCCATTGGGAGCTGCAAGCTCCTGCAATCGAGCGGCTATGTTGGGTGCAGTGCCGACAAGACCGTCGATTTCCATCGCATGATCGGAGCCCAGCCGCCCAGCCAGCACGATGCCGGTCTCTATGCCGATGCGGACCGCGAGTTCCATGTTCTTTGGAAGCGGAGTGGAGCGGGCCAGTTCATGCACCTCTCGGGCGATCGCCAGACCACAAGCGACGGCAGCCTGAGCATCGCGATCGACGGCTCGTGGATATCCGAAACACGCAAGCACACCGTCGCCGGCGTAGCGCACGACGTAACCTCCATATCTTGTCACCGCAGCCACGCACCGGTCCCGGTATGCGACCAGCATCGCGGCGAACTCCTCCGGATCCAGTTGTGCAGCCAGGGCGCTCGAGCCAACGAGGTCGCAGAATATTACCGTCAGGAGACGGCGCTCGGCGCCTCCGGTCAAAGGCACGCTGCCACTCTGCGTTGCAGCCGTGGTGCCAAGTGGGGCGCCACATTTCGTGCAGAATCGCTGGCTGGGTGAGGCGGGGGCGGCACAAACGGGGCAGAATCGCGGTAGAGCCGCGCCGCACTGACCACAGAACCGGGCACCGGCTTCTACGGAAGCTTGGCAGGCCGGGCAGAATCCAGCAACTTCAGATCCGGTTCCGGCCGGGTTACCTGACGAGGATGTCATCGAAAACACAAGGCTGATAGAACATGGCTCAATCGAGAAAGCTATGCTATAGTTTTACTGTTCTTGGTTCCTCAGTGTGGCGTGAGCAGGCCCTCATGACAACGATGAGGTAACGGCTGATGTGTCCGGCCCTAAAAAGTCCACCCAAGATGACTTTGGGGCTGACCGAGGCGTGCCCTTTGCAATGCCGCTATTGCTATTCGGACTGCGGATCGGAGCCGAAACCCGGGGAATTGGACATCGCGGAGTGGAAGCGATTCATCGACGAGGTCGTCGATGACGGCGTGATCCAATTTTATATCGAAGGCGGCGAGCCTCTCCTGAAGCCTGGTCTACTCGACCTGTTGGCATACTGCGCCCGAGACGCGATGACGATGCTGCGCAGCCATGGCACGCTCATCGATGGAGCGATGGCTGATGCGCTCAAGAAGACGGGCCTTGGACGGATCTTCATCGACCTGATGGGGGCTACTGCCGAGACGCATGACGGCTGTGCAGGTGTCCCGGGCAGCTTCGAGGCGGCCTGTAACGGGATCAGCCATTGTGTCGCCCATGGCATTCCCGTCGACATGCTGGTGATCCTGACGCGTCAGATCGTCCCCGAGCTCAATGCTCTGCTGCAGCTTGCAGCGGCTCTCGGTGCGGACCGTGTCGGCGTTCTGCGGCTTTATCCACTCGGACGCGCAAAGAAGCTCTGGCCCGAGATTGCGCTTTCACTGGACGAGCAGATGGCTGCCATCCGTAGCCTTCGGCCACCACCAGGCCTCGCCGTCATGCAGTCCTGGCATCCGATGGACAAGAATTGCTGCTGGCAGGCTGCTGCGGTGGATGCATTCGGCCGAGCGATCGGATGCATGTACCTTCGCGAATACGTGGATTTTGGAAGCATCGGCACATCCCGATACCTCGATATCTGGCGTGGTCACCCACTTTACCGCAATCTGCGCTCAGGACGTGTCGAGCGAGGGTGCCCGGATTGCTCGGCCAGCCAGGGTACCAGGGGAGGTTGCCGCTCGACGGCTTTCGCATTTCACGGACGCTGGACTGCGCCCGATCCCTTCGACGAAACGCTGAATGACGGGATAGACCTCCTTGCACTGCCCGAAAGAATACTTCGCTCTTGAGTCTAGCGTGAGGTTGAGGCCTGTGCCCGAAATGGGTGTCTGTCTGGCCTACACTCCAGGGCAACCAGCTCTGCATCGTCTCAACACTGCAAGTTGGCTGATCGTCAGTCTTTGTGATGGCCGCTCGGTGGAGGACATTGCGAGCGCCTATCGTGAGGCGCTCGCCGGAAATGCGGGAACCGACGAGGCATTTCGCCAAGGCCTGGAGGAACTTCTGGCCCTTGGCATCATCCGGCGGGTTACTCCGCCGGCGGTTGCGTAAGCACGATCGACCCCAAGGACAGGAGCTCTGATCCATGACGGACAAACGGATTACGCCACCACCCGCGCCGCTCTTGAGTTCCGAGACGGCAGCACCGCAGGCGAAGACGCTTGTCGCGGAATTGCGCACGGATGCGTCACTGGACTTCGATCCACAGGCAGCGCCTCAATACCTCAATATTGTTAATGCGCGTTTCGGGGCCCTCGTCGCGTGGCGCGTAGATCTGTCCTGGAGCGATGCTCAGCTGGTTCAGCTCTGGTTGACCGGAGCTCCTGCAGGCGGCGCCTACCCGACCCGCGAAGAGGCACTCAAGGACTTCTTCGAGACCTTGCCGGACCCGAACGGTAACGTATTTCTCGAGTATCTCGGCACCTATCTCGCTACGGGCCTATCCCACGCCTCATATACCATGATCGTCGGCATGCGCTCTCCTGTGCCACGAGACGATTACAAAAAGGCATTTACGGACGCTCTGAATGCCTTGCGGCAAGCTATCGGTCCGTCGGGGTGGTATGCAGAACTCGTCGATTTCATGAAGATCATGCTCAACCAGCCGACCAGCCGAGAGGAGTTCCTCACTCTGGCGAGCAATGAGGGCGATCTCGCCAGGAATGTCGGTGGGCAGCCTGCCTATCCCTTAATTCAGATACTCATTACCTGACCTGTAACCAGGATGCCGAACCGAGAGAACGGAATTCCGCGCCGTCCTCCGCCTGCTCCGAGCACCGGTCGCAAACCCCAGGTTGGCATGTCACCGGCCCCGGAAGGACGGCAACGCGCGATTATCGGCGCTCGGCTCGCTTTTCTGGTGTGGCTGTTCGAGAAAGGCTCGGCATTACCTGCCCTGGTTGAGCAGGAGCAGGATCTGTGGCGCCGGGAGCTGAATGCTCAGCAAAGCCGCTTTCAGCGCCTTCTCGGGAGGGTAGCGGTGGCACCGGCGCCGCATATTCCCTCGCCGCTCACTGCCGCCGTGCGTCTGAGACCTGCCGAGGACCGCGTTCTCAATCTCAGTTTCGAATCGATCCGACGCATCGATCCGACCGGCCGCGCGATTTTCGACCCTGCTCGCCCGGCGGTGGCGGTCAGCATCGAGTTCCTGGGCAGTCGCTCGGATCTGCTTCCGCTCGGCGTTATCCCGGCAGCTCAAGCTGGGGACGTCTTCTTCGGCTGGGTAAACCTGCATAGCGTATCGGCGCTGGCGAAGAATCCAGCGGTTCTTCGGATTGATGCGCTGCGCACCTGGACGCCGGCAGCAGGCGGCTCGATAAGTGCGGGGAATACAACGTCTGGTGGAGGCGGTGGCTCCGAGACCGGCGCAGGGGTCAGGCTGGCCGTCATTGATCTCGGATTCGATTTCCTCCATCCCGCCTTTCTGCAGCCGATAGGAGCGTCCGAGGAGGTCCGGACCCTCTGGCTGCATGATTTTGCTCTCGCGCCGGCGGCAAGCGCGCCGGCAGGTTCCATTGGGCGACGCTTCACCGGTAGTGATCTCCAGAATGCGCTCCTTTGGTACGAGGCTTCTTCATCGAGTCCGAAGCCGGAGGTCATCGCTACCCACATTCAGCGCCTGAAGGATGCACTGGGAAATCCCGAATACCGTACCCTGGTTCAGCAGCACGGGACGGGGACCGCCGGCATTGCTGCGGGGAACGGGCATTCGTCTTCACCTCTTCCAAGCGGGCCTGCACCTGTGCCGGGCGTTGCGCCGGATGCCGATCTTCTTTTCCTCGCGATCGGAGGACATGACGAGAAGCGTTTTGCGGACTCGCTCGATGTACACAGCGCTTTCGCGGCAGCTTTCGAAGGTCAAACCGCCGCTTGCGTTGCCCTTATGGCCAACAGTGACAATCTTGGTCCGCACGATGGCACGCTCGGCGGAGAGGAGGCACTAGACGATCTGCTGCTTCTGCCCGGTCGTGCGATCGTGCTCTCTGCCGGTAACCTGAACCACACACCGGGTGCACCGCCGACATTTCCAGCTTGGCACGCCGCCGCGCTGATCGGTTCCGGTGCGGCACCGCCGTTGCCTCTCGTGCTGCGGTTCGACAGCGGAGCCTCCTGGCCCGACTGTGCGGAGATCTGGTTCCGTCCTCCCGCCAATACCGCTGCGAGCGCCACGATCGCGATCAAGATTCGGAACAATCCCGTCGGGCAGCCCATACCGGTTTCAATCACCGCGCAACCCGTCACGATTCTCACTCCGGCCGATAACCCCTTGGACGGCACCACCGTTGTCGCGCAGCTTGGCTGGTATCAGGAGGCCGATGCCTATTGCTTGAGCCTCATTTTCCAGCCTGCTCCGTCGCGCGAGATCGTGCGGTCGGAATGGAGCATCACCGTTCCTGCAGATGGACCGGTGCACGGCTGGCTCGATCGGAACAATGAAGGCGCCGGCCGCTGGACGGGCCCGACCGCACAAGCGGGTGCGAATGCCACAACGCTCGGTTCACCGGCGGTCGCGATCCGACCGCTCACGGTAGGTTCGATCCAGAGCGCCCAAGGAACTCCCTCGAGCTTCAGCGGTCGCGGGCCCATCCGGGCGACCCTCAACGCGCCGCACAAGCCGGATCTTGTGGCTATCGGGGAAGGCGTCGTCGGCCCGCGTGGTGTGCCTGCAGACCGCTGGAATCATCTGCCGTCTTCCGGTCCCTACCGCACGTTCGACCCGCCGGGAACGAGCTATTCGGCGCCTCAAGTCGCCGGCGCATGCGCCCTCCTGTTCGAGCGCTTTGGCGCCGCTGCCACTTGGGCAGATATTCGGCAGGCTATTCTGCAGGCTGCGGTGCGAACCTCGAACATGCCCATGGCCGGGTCGGACGGCTGGGACAACGCCTGCGGCTATGGGATGCTGGATCTCAATTTGCTGAAATCTCCTCCCATGCCCGTTATGGCCGACCTGTGGCTGCCGAAAGCAGAGGAGGATACTGGTGCGGAACCGTTCGTCGCTCCGGTCTTCTGGAACAGTCCGGCTCTGGCGCTGGAGGATGCACAGGGTCGCGCTCTCGACGCGACCCATGTGGCAGTCGGGGAGGCCATTCCCGCCCGATTGCGTGTGAAGGTCAAGAACCGCGGTGCTCAGCCTGCGCGAAATCCCGACATATCCGTGTGGTGGGCACCCCTCGGTGCAGTCCACCCCTTACCTCAGTCGCGCGAAGGTGGCGGGGCCTGGCAGGCTGATGGGTTCAGTGTAGAGGACCGCAATACCAACTCACAACGGGTGACAGATCTCGACCCCGGCCAATCCATGGATGTTATCTTCAACTGGATACCGCCACGCGATACGGAGGGCAGGGTCATACCTCACGTCCTCATTGCTACGGTCGGCAACGAGGTAGATCCCTTCGATCCTGATGATACGCTCTGTGCGCAGAACAATGCGGCCGCACTCGACATCGCCGCAGCGCGGAGCGGGACATTCGCTACTTTCAACATCATCGGTTCACGCGATATCGACGGTGTAACCATCCGCTCGGAAGCCCCGGAGGGACGAATCCTCATCGAGGAAATGCCCATCAGCGCGCTACCATGGCGAGACAGCCAAATGTTCGCCGAGGCTGGCCGCAGCGAACGCCCTCTTTACGGGTCTGACGACGAGGTGGGAGACATGGCCGCCACGCTGGAGGCGAGCCTGGAGGGGCAGGAAAATATTCAGACCGTGACTGAAGCACTGGGTGTGGAGAGCCTGAAGCTCGCGAATGGACTCGCGACGATCGAGGGGCGCGGCAGCGTCACCTTGCGGCGTCTGCGAATTGCTCCGGGAGCTCGGCTGGCTCTGAAAGTGGCAGTCGAACATGAAATGGGGGACGCGCTACACATGCTGCACCTGAGCGGCGGACGGCGTGTCGGGGGCGGAACCGTGCGCATTTTGGGCTGATGCAGCGTCCTTCAACCGACGCGCGGTCTGCTTCCAGGCGTAGTAGTGAGGCCCCGGCATCAGGGGCAGGCGCTCGCCCTGCTGGCTCATACACAGCTGCTGCATGAAAGCAGTGAAACGTACCGGCAAATACTTCGAAACCTGGCAAGTTCCCATTTCCTGCTTCCACGCAGGCCGGCTGACGGTATACCGCCTCCAGGCTCTGTGAGCCCCTCCGATCCAATGCACTCAACCCGCGAGCCGAGAGAATGAGCCGCCTCATCTATGTCCTGAATGGCCCGAACCTGAACCTCCTGGGCAAGCGCCAGCCGGAGATCTACGGCTCCGAGACGCTTGCCGATGTCGAGGCCGAGTGCCGTCGCGTAGCAAGCGAGCACGATCTCGAGATCAGCTTCCATCAGAGCAATCGCGAGTATGAGATCATCGAGTGGATCCACGAGGCGCGCGAGACGGCTGTCGGCATCGTCATCAACCCGGCCGCATTCACCCATACCTCCGTCGCAATCCTCGATGCGCTGAACATGTGCGAGTTTCCGATCATCGAGGTGCATATCTCGAACATTCACAAGCGCGAGGCGTTTCGGCATCACTCCTATGTGTCAGGCGTCGCCTCGGGCGTGATCGCCGGCTTCGGCACGCAAGGCTACCCCTTCGCCATCCATCGCCTGGCCCGGCTCATCGACGGAGCCGCCAGATAGCCGCGGACGAGGCGCCAGAGGCATCACGGAACGTGCCGGATGGTGCTTGCCTTACTTTGGGGTTGTCGCCATCTCTGGCAAGAACTGGCATGTACGACGGCGATCCGGCATGACCGTGATTGGATCGAATGCGTGTGTGCCCGCTGCCAGACCGGCACCAGACCAGCAGAGGCCCGGAATATTGTTATCTGCCAGTGACATAAGACTTAGCGTTGCGCCCATGATGGATTGGACGGATCGGCATTGCCGACACTTCCATCGCCTCCTGTCCCGGCGCACGCGTCTCTATACCGAGATGGTCACCACGGGGGCGGTCCTTCACGGGCCGCGGGAGCGGCTGCTCGGGTTCTCGCCGGAGGAGCACCCAATTGCGGTGCAGCTCGGCGGGTCGGATCCTCGTGAGCTGGCCGAGGCGGCCCGGATCTGCGTCGACTTCGGCTACGATGAGGTAAACCTCAACGTGGGCTGTCCGTCCGACCGCGTGCAGGACGGGCGGTTCGGGGCCTGCCTGATGCGGGAGCCGTCCCTCGTGGGCGATTGCGTCGCCGCCATGAAAGCTGCGGTGGCCGTTCCGGTTACGGTGAAGTGCCGGATTGGGGTCGACGAGCAGGATCCGGAAGCCGCGCTCGACGCCATGGCCGACGCAGTCGTCGCCGCCGGCGCGGATGCTCTGATCGTTCATGCTCGGAAGGCCTGGCTGCAGGGCCTCTCCCCGAAGGAGAACCGGGACGTGCCGCCGCTCGATTATGGCCGGGTGCATCGCCTCAAGGCGGCGCGGCCCGATCTGCCGATCGCGATCAATGGCGGGATTCGCACAATTGAGGAGGCGCAGGAGCAGCTCTCGCGGGTCGACGGAGTCATGATGGGTCGCGCCGCCTATCAGGACCCGGAGCAACTCCTCCTGGTCGATTCGCTTCTCTTCGGAGAGCCGGCGCCGGTCGCCGACGCCTTTGAGGCCCTGCAGGTTTTCGAGCCCTATGTTGCGGCTCGCCTGGCGGAAGGCGTCCGGTTGCAGGCGATGGCGCGTCATCTCCTCGGGCTCTTCGCCGGAAGGCCCGGTGCGCGGGCCTTCCGGCGGCATCTCGCGGTCGAAGCTCCGAAGCCGGGCGCCGGCCTCGAGACGCTGCGGGCCGCCGTGGCGCATGTCGCGCGCGAGGACGCCATCGAGAAGGCAGCGTGACATCCGGTACCGGTTGAAGGCTTGACCTACACTTTCGGCGCGAGCGGCACCCCGAACGTCACGAGCCTGCCCGCAAGATGAGGCGATTGCGCCTCACCTCGTAGGAGGCGAGGCGGTCGAGGAAGGTCAGGCCGAGCAGGTTGTCGCGCAGCAGCCCGGGTCGCGCCACGAGGGCATCGACGCGCTGCTCGACGATCGATCCGATGGCAAGGCTGCTCAGCGTCACGGGCGCTGCGAGCATCCGCCCGTTCGCGGTTGCAACCGGGATCGAAAAGTTCAGCTTCTCGAGATCCAACCCGACGGCCTCCGCCGTGTCCGCGGTGAGCACCACCGTGCTCGCGCCGGTGTCGAACACGAATCGCGCCCCGCGGCCGTTGACATGGCCTGCCAGGGTGAAGCTGCCGTCGGCGCGGCGCGCGACGACCACCTCTCCCAAACCGTTATCGACGGCGCGCCCGGCCGCGACCTCGCCGATGAAGCGATCAACGATCGCGAGCGACGCCTCGCGCTGGACGAACATCGTCACGAGCCCTCCGAAGGCGAGGCTCCAGAGAATGAGCGCGTGAACCCCGAGGCTACCGCGCTGCCGGAAGGCATCGATGACACGCCCGGTCATCAGGAGGCCGATGCCGGCGAGGATGGCGATGGTCGCGGCCTCGTCGGGCGAGAGCCCCAGGACGGGTCGCGTCGCGAAGCCTAGGATCAGAGCGCCGGCCGCAATCAGCAGCGTGCCGAGTCCCGACGTGCCGGACATCGATCAGGCGTTCTCTTGGGTGCCGGCGCAGAACGCCCGCCGCATCCGTTCCGGCAATTCAGCCATGATGCGCAAGCGCTCTTCCTCCGGGATCCGGAACCAGCGGGCAATCTCTTCGCGCGTCCGTCCGCAGCCTTCGCAGAGGCCGGTTTCCGGGTCGAGGAGGCAGACCTTGATGCAGGGAGAGGATACGCGCGTCATGGGTTCCGGGAAAGACAAAGCATCAGCGGCTCTACGGTTCAATCGTGAGGAGAAGCCCAATATAGGCTGCGATCTCCGAGAGTTGCTGCGTCGCCCCGGCGACATCGCCCGTCTGCCCGCCGATCAGACGGTCCGAGAGGCGGGTCATCATCCAGGATACGGCAGCTACCGACAGCACCATGAGGATCATGCCGAGCGGGTCGATTCCCGCCAGAATGGCGCCCGTCGCCACGATGACGATCGTCCAGGCTCCCGCAGCCCAGAGGGTATCCCGGGTCGGACGTCCGACCGACGATGAGGCTCCATCCGCTCGGGCAGGCGGAAGAAGCACCAGGGGCACGAGCCCTGCCGTTCGGGACAGGGCGGCGGTCGCGGTGACCAGGATCGCGACCGCCGAAGGCGGGAGGCGCTCGCAGAGCGTCGCCACGGCGCCGATCCGTAGGGCGAAGGCCAGCACGAGAGCGGCCCCTCCGAACGAGCCGATCAGGCTGTCCCGCATGATCGTGAGGCGGCGCTCCGGTGTCGTGCCGCCGCCGAACCCGTCGGCCGTGTCGGCGAGCCCATCCTCGTGAAAGGCGCCGGTCGCGAGAGTCAGCGTCGCGACGGCGAGGGCGGCCGACAGCCAGGGGCCGAGGCCGAGCGTCATCGAAAAGGCGAGGAGAGTGGCGGGACCGGCGGCGATGATGAGGGCTGCCAGCGGAACGGCGCCCCCGGTCCGGGAGAAATCCGGAGCTGCGTAGGGATCGGTCTCGAAGGGGAGGGCCGGAACCGGAATTCTCGAATAGAACCGCACGCAGCGCGCGATGCCGACAAGGTAGCGCTGCAGCACTCCATCGCGCCTGAACTCGTCCTGGCCGACCGCCATCCCTTCACCCCATGTCGCCGGGCCGGTATAGGTCCCGCGGCTGCAGGGCACCAGCCCGGATCGCCCCCGCTCGGCCCGAGCCCTTCAAGCCCGGCATCAGGAGTCACCATGTCCAGCGAAGCCGCGCCGTTCGACGATATCCGGCAAATGATCACGTCCATCCCCGGGCCGGATAAGGCGGCGGTGAATGCTGTCCGTGAGCGGGACCGGCAATTGACGAAGCCGGCCGGCAGCCTGGGGCGCCTCGAATGGCTGGTGGAATGGCTGGCAGCCTGGCAGGGGAAAGCACCGCCGAGTGTCGACCGGCCGCTCGTCTGCGTGTTTGCCGGGAGCCATGGCGTGGCGGCACGCGGAGTCTCGGCTTTTCCGCCTGCCGTCAACCGCCAGATGCTCGAGAATTTCGCGGCCGGCGGAGCGGCGATCAACCAGATCTGCGCGGGCCTGGGGCTCGGATTCAAGGTCTTCGATCTCGCGCTCGACATGCCGACGGCCGACATCGTCGAAGGTCCGGCGATGGACGAGAAGGCCTGCGTGGCGACGATGGCCTTCGGAATGGAGGCGATTGCCGGAGGGACCGATCTGCTCGCCCTCGGCGAGCTCGGGATCGGGAACACCACGGTCGCCGCAGCGATCTACGCGGCGCTCTATGGCGAGCCGGCTGAGCACTGGGTCGGCCGCGGCACCGGACTCGACGACGAAGGCTTGGCCCGCAAAGTCGCCGCTGTGGAGGCTGCTCTCGAGCGGCATCGCGGCTCGCTTCAGGATCCGCTCGAGATCCTGCGCCGTCTGGGCGGGCGAGAGGTCGCGGCGCTCGCAGGGGCCATCCTCGCGGCACGACTCCAGCATATCCCCGTCATCCTGGACGGCTACGTCGTGACCGCGGCGGCTGCCATCATGCACGCGATCCACCCGGCGACGATCGACCATTGCGTTGCCGGGCACCTCTCCGCCGATGGAGCACATCAGGACGTGCTCGAGCGTCTCGGGAAAATTCCGTTGCTTGCGCTTGGGATGCGGCTCGGGGAGGGGACGGGAGCGGCGCTCGCCGCAGGCCTCGTGAAAACCGCTGCCCTCGTCCATCGCGACATGGCCACCTTCGCCCAGGCCGGAGTCTCGGAGCAGCTTTCGGATTGATGACGGCAATGCCATTTCCGTCAGGGCGAGCCGGAGGCGGGGCGAACTACCCGTTGATGGGTAGATTGCTTCGCCTTCGGCTCGCAATGACGGCAGTGGGTCCGGCGATTATTTCCATTCCTGGCAGTGCTCATTCCGCCCTCACGCCCTCGTCGTCATTGCGAACGAAGTGAAGCAATCTACCCATCGACGGATGCGCTCCAGGATCGCTCCGCTCTGCTCGCGATGACGCTGAGATTGACGTCGCGATGCATCTCACAGGGTGCGGGCCTCTGTCTCAGGCCGCATTCGGCCGCGCATCCGCGCCGGCTCTGGGCGTCGCGACGACGCGGCTGGCGGGAATCGTGAAGGCGGCTTCGAGACCCTGTCGCTGCGCCCGGCGCAGGACCAGCCGTCCACCATGGAGTTCCGCGAAGCGACTTACGATCGACAGCCCAATTCCGACGCCCGGCGTCGCCGTGGCATGCGCCCTGGCTCCGCGCCCGAAGGAGGACAGGACAGCCTGGATCTCTTCCTCGGGGATGCCCGGGCCTTCGTCGGATATGCTCAGATATTGCCCGCCCCGCGCAGTCCAGCCGCATCGCACTTCGATGCGTCCGCCGCTCGGGCTGAACTTCAGGGCGTTCGACAGGAGATGCATTGTCATCTGCCCCAGCGCGCGACGGTCGGCCCGGATGGGCGGCAGATCGTCATCGGCACGCATGAGGACGGCGATGCCCTTGGCGGAAGCGGCCGTTGCGATGCGCTCGATCTCGGAACGTGCGACCTCTCCGAGCCTGAACTCCGCCTCCTCGATCGGATAGTTGCCTTCTTCAAGACGCGCGAGATCGAGGATCTCGTTGACGAGCGCAAGAAGGCGCTGGCCACTCCCGTGAATGTCGCTCGAGTATTCACGGTAGGAGGGGCTCGAATGCGACCCGAAAACCTCGTTCTTCATGACTTCGGAGAAGCCGAGGATCGCGTTGAGCGGCGTGCGAAGCTCATGGCTGACCGATGCCAGGAACATGGATTTCGACAGCTCGGCGCGTTCGGCCCGTCGCGCGGCTCTGTCAGCGGCATTCCGGGCCAGACCGAGTGCGGCGTGGCTCGCCGCAATGGCAGCTTCCGACTTCGCTGCCGCTGCGGCGGCTCGCTCGAGACGCCCTGACGCAACCAGAAGCAGCAATTGACCCGCGAGCGTCAACACGGCGAGCGCTGCCTCCTGAGTCGTCGAGGAGGCTCCGATCACCATGAGCGGGATCGGCAGCAAGGGAACGATGCCCGCGCGGGCCGCGCCCGGCAGAAGTGCCTTCGGCATCGCACTGGCGGACGCAATCAGGCTGAGGACCAGCGCCGCTCCGAGAGAGAAGCTCCCGGTTCCCGCTATGCCCGGCGGTTGGACCAGCAGGCTGAGGAGGACGAGCCAGCAACCTGCCTGTGCCAGGCAGACGCCTAGGAAAATCCGACGCCAATACGTCACCTCTCGTGCGCGCAGATCCCGCCGCGCGACCCGCCAGCAGGCGAGCGCCTCGATGACGAGCAGCCCCGCGAGCAGAGCCGTCAGCGGCCCGCCGGCCTCGGTCGGATAGAGCGCGGAAGCAACCCAGACGAGCGCGCCGACGAGAAGGATATGGATCGGAATCTGACGCCACTGCACATCGCAAAAAGCGTGCAGCACGGCGCCGTGGAGTCCGGCATCGTCTGCATCGATCTCCGGCTGCGCGCTCCTGCTGCGGGTCTCCCCGCGGCATTGCCGATGCGCCGCAGCCAGTGCTTGTCCAGGAGCAGTCATAAAATGGTCCAGGGCGCCAAGCAGAACGGCACGCTGCATCCTAGGCGAGAAACGTTAACGGTTCCGTCATCATACGGCGAGAACTGCTCCCTCGTCCGAATCCGAGATTCGCTTGCGGCGCTTCCTGTCTCTCCTCATTGCCGGCGGGCTCGCCGTGCTCGGTGTCGTGGTGGAACGCCCGCCTGGCCGTACCATCCAGGGTCCCGCACGCATCGTCGACGGCGACACGCTCTGGATAGGCCAGTCGAAGATTCGTCTCCGCGGCATCGATGCTCCGGAGCTGCGACAGAGCTGCACGATCCAGCGGCAATCCTATGCCTGCGGCCATGCAGCGACAGAGGCGCTCCGACAGCATCTGAAGGGGAGTTCGATCGCCTGCCGCATCAGTGGCAGGGACCGATACGAACGCCTGCTTGCCCGGTGCCTGCTCGACGGCGACGATATCGGGGCCTGGCTCGTCCGCGGAGGACTGGCAGTGTCCTATGGGAGCGATTACGAACGCGAAGAATCGGCCGCCCGGAAGCGGAAGGTCGGCCTGTGGGCCGGAAGCTTCGAACGGCCGGGCGCCTGGCGGCAGCGCAATGGGCCGCACGGTTCCTGACGTTTTTCAGTCCTGATGATCGGGACAGCGTTCTACTTCGGGCGCTGTGCGAATCTACTTGACGGCTGCATTCACGGCGGTGCTCGGCGCGCGCCGCGATGCGGGTTCGCTGTCCCGCTCCATGATCTCGTGTGAGAGCTGATCCGCAGTCCAGCCGGACAATGCGATGTCGTTCACGACCCGCCCCGATCTTATGATCAAGGCCCGCTCCGCGACTTCGATCACATCGCGCATGTTATGGCTGATCAGAATGACGGTGATGCCTTGATCGTGGATCTCGTGAATCAGGTCGAGAACCTGTCGCGTTTCCTTGACGCCGAGTGCGGCCGTCGGCTCATCCATGATGACGATCTCCGCATTCCAGCGCAGGGCGCGTGCGATCGCAACGGCCTGTCTCTGGCCGCCCGAGAGCGCCTGTACGGGACGCTCCATGTCGGGAACCGAGATGCGCAGGCGCTCGAGGAGGCGGCGAGCCTCCGCCTTCATGGCTTTCTTGTCGAGCACCTTCAGGCCCGGTACCCAGGTGCTCTTCAGGAGTTCCGCCCCCAGGAACACGTTCTGGTAAATCGACAGCCGGGGAGCCAGTGCGAGATCCTGATAGATCGTTGCGACGCCACGCGTCAGCGCGTCCGCCGGAGAAACAAAGGTGACTGGCTCGTTCCGCAACCGGATCGTGCCGGTGCTCGGCGGCTGAGCACCGGAGATGATGCGGATCAGCGTCGACTTCCCGGCACCATTGTCGCCGCAGATCGCAAGCGTCTGCCCGGCGGGAACGGAGAAGGTCACACCAGAAAGCGCCTCGACTGCGTCGTAGCGCTTTCCGACACTTTCGAGACTCAGAATGGGATCGCCCACGAGTCGTTCCTGCACAGTGCAACGCCCTCCGGACATCACGGCTTGAGGTATTGTGCGACGTTCGACTCGTCGACGAGGACCGCATCGACGAAATGGTAGGGACCCTTCACGACGGCGTCCTTCGGCTCCTTCTTGACCACGATTCGCTCCACGGCATCGATGGCGAAGCGGCCCATATCCTCGAACGGCACGGCGACCGTCGCCATGAGAAGGCTGTCCTGGTCGGCGATCCGGCGGAATGCCTCGGGGCCGCCATCGGCCGAGACGAGAACGGGCTTGCCGCGCTTTGCGCCCTGTTGGCTCAGGAGATCGTCGATGACGAAAGCCTGCCCGTCGAAGGAGGCCCAGATTCCGTCGACCTTGCCCTGGTTCTTGAGGAGCAGGGCTTCCATGCCGGACCGGACATCATCGCGCCAGCTCGCCGTCCGGGCCATGGAATGCGTCCCGACGACCTTCACGGCCTGGTTTTCCGCGAGCACGGCATCCAGCACCCGGCCGCGAATGCGCGTCGCCACGTTGCCCTCGAACCGCTCGGCGATGAGGTTGCCCTGGTAGCCGAGCTGCCCGAGCAGGTAGAGGGCCTGTTGAGCCCCAACTTGGTACTCGTTCGCCTGCACGTCGAAGAGCGTCTGCTGGCTGCCGCCCGATGCGACGGTGATGACCGGAATACCGGCCTTCTTGGCTTCCGCGAGCTGGCCATCGGTCTCGACGGGCTTGCCCATCGCGATGATGATCGCGCCGACCTTGGCCTGGATCAGGTTCTCGATCTGGGCCGCATGCTCCGGCATTGCGCCGGCGGAGTTGAGAAGCGTCACCTTCCAGCCTCTCGCCTCCGCGGCCGCTTTCGCGGCATTCGCGACGCGGGCATGGGTTTCGGACGACATCTGGAATGCGACGATCCCGATATCGAAAGCGGCGGCCGGCCCGGCCAGCAAGCCCGCCGCAATCAGGCCGATCGCAGCAGCCATTCCCTTGAAGCGCATCATCGTTCCCCTTTCCGAATTAGACGCTGAAAGCAGCCTTGGTGAGCGCCGACGCGGAAATCGCGACAGAGCCCAGAATGATCAATCCGAGCGTGATGTCCTGGACGTAGTAGGGGGCGCCGAGCAGCACGAGACCGTTGCCGAGAATACCGATCACGAGCGATCCGACCACGGTTCCCGGCACGTTGGGCTTGCCGGGATCGAACATCGTCATCCCAAGCAGGACCGCGGCGATCCCCTTCATGAGGAAATCGGCGGCGCCGTTCGGTCCGGCGGAACTCAGAGACGCCGTCAGGAGCACGGCTGCAATGCCGGCAAGGAATCCGGACAGCATCAGTCCGAGAAGCTTCATCCGGCGCGTGGGTATCCCGGCGAGGCGTGCAGCCTCGTCCGCTTCGCCCGTTGCGACGAGCCAGATGCCGAAGCGGGTCTGGCTGACGACGAACCAGGAGGCGGCAGCAATCACGACCATCCAGATCACGAGGACCGGGATACCGAGGATGTCTCCTCGGCCGAGCCAGAGGAAGTTACGGTCCCAGCGCCCGACCCAGGCGACTCCATTCGTGAAGGCAAAGCCCAAGCCGGTCGCGATCGATGCCGTTGCGAGCGTCGCAATCAGCGACGGGATTTTCATCCGTGTGACCAGGAGGCCGTTCGCCGCCCCGAAGGCCGTCGCGACCATAAGCGCTGCTGCGATCGCGACTGGGAAGGCGAGCCCGGCATGGACGAGCCCTCCGCAAACGACGCCCGCGAGACTCGCGACGGCTGCGAAGGAGAGGTCGAGCTCGGAGGCAATCAGGGCATACGTGAATCCGATCGCGAGGATGGTCAGAAAGCTGATCTGCCGCAGGATCGTGAGCAGGTTGCCGATGCTGAGGAAGTTATCGGCGGCTGCTGCGAAGAATGCGAAGACGAGCGCTCCTCCGATCGCCGTCCCGTAACGGGAAATGAGCTCGTTCACGGTTGGCTTCCCCTCATGCAGCACGGCAGGCCATTGTGGGCAGGACGCATGTCCGGTCGATCTCCAGCATGCCGATTGTTCGTTCCAAGAGCGGTCCCCGTTGCGGTCATTCCGCGAATGACGACGGGGCCGGTTCTAGCGACCCGGAGCGCGGCGGCAAAGGATCTTATGGATTGCCGAGGTCGCGTCGGGCATCGTGCCGCAACGGAATGGATGCGGGTCCCAGCGCGCGGGCCTTGAGATCCTGATAGCGCTCGAAGCGCGAGGCGAAGAGCGGAACGAGCGACGGATCCGGTTCGAAAGTCCGCTCCATCGGAGACATCGCGTCGGCGGCACTGTGCAAGGAGCGGTGAATTCCGAGGCCGACGGCGCAGGTGATGGCGCATCCGATGAGGCCCGTCTCGACCTCGCTCGGGCGCGCGACGGGAACGCCGAGCACATTCGCCTTGAGCTGGCACCACGCATCGGAGCGTGCACCCCCGCCGCTGATGCGGACTTCCTCGACGCTCGTACCGGCCCCGTTTGCGGCGGCCAGCAGAATATCCTTCACGGCAAAGGCAACGCCTTCGAGGGTGGAGAACAAGAATGCCGTGCCGTCATGATGGCGGGAAAGCCCGTCAAAGGTGCCACGGATTTCGGGGCGCCAGACGGGCGCACGCTCGCCGGCCAGGTAGGGCAGGAACACCGGCAAATCCGCTGCCGGCGCAAGACGTCCGGCATGCTCCATCGCGTGCTCGAACCGGCCCGCAACACGGAAGGTCTCGAAAGCCCATCGTGCTGCGTCGCCGCCCGCCTGCGTCGGGCCGCCGATCTGAAACAGGTTCTCGGCCCAAGGCAGAGTGACGAGCCCGGGAACGGAAGCATTTCTTGGACTTACGAGTCCGACAGCTTCCGAGGTGCCGGCAACGTCGTATGCACGACCCGCGGAAGAGACGCCGGAGCCGATTGCGCCGGCCCAGGTGTCCATCGCGCCTGCGAAGACAGGGATGCCGCGCAACTCGTCGAAGGGTGCATGCACGGCGGTGATCTCCCCGATCCGGGCCCAGGGCGGGACACGGGGATGTTCGAGCAGCGACAGGCCCCGCTGCAGCGTCGCCGGAAGGTCCGGCGGCGCGAGAGCGAGGTCGTCGAGGCGTGCGGCGGTGACGCTGTCGGTTGCCGTGACGCCCGTCAGCCTCAGGTTGAGGAAATCCTTTGGCTCGAGGACGAGCTTCAGGCGTTCGAAATGCGCGGGCTCCATTCGCGCGATCCAGGCTAGCCGCGCGAGCGGGTGAAACGCATTGATGGAGGTCGCCGGATTCGGGAGAGGAATTTGCCCGGCGAGCAATACAGCATCCTCGACCGCCCGGTGATCGCGCCAGAGGAGCGCCGGGCGAATCGAACGGCCCTGCGAATCCAGGAGAACCTGCGTTCGGCTCATCCCGGTGATGCAGATCGCTGCCGGGCGAGCGCTCCGGCTCAGATTCGTCAGGACCCTTCCGACACCCGTCGACAGAGCCTCCCACCAGAGCTCCGGGTCGACCTCCGCCCAGCCCGGCACCGGTTCCGCAATCCCGAGAACCTGCGCATCCAGTGCTCTGATCCGTCCATTCAGATCGACGGCAGCCGTGCGCAGCGATCCGGCGCCGAGGTCTACTGCGAGAACGATTTCGGTCACGGGTCGAGTCCCTGGATGCACGCGAATGGCAGCATGAGCATGGTCTGGATTTGCGCGAGGTCGGCCGCAGGTCGGGAACTGGCCAACACCATCATGGGGACGAGACGATCGCGGGTGTCGATCGTGGTCTCGGCCAAAAGTCGGGATGCCTCGCAGAATCGTGCATGCCGTGACCCGTGCACACCGCCTCGCGCGAAGTCAAACCTTCCGCCGGGGCGTGCTTCCCGTCGCTCACGCAGTTGACGGCTCGCCCCTGTCGTGGTCCGAGTGCTCCGGAGGTTGTTTTCGATGAAGCTCTATGATGCCGGCCGTGCGCCGAATCCTCGACGGGTGCGGATCTTTCTCGCCGAGAAGGGGATCGAGGTTCCACTGGTCCCGATCGATCTCGGGCGGCTCGAACACAAGGCGCCGGCCTTCATTGCGGTCAATCCACTCAAGCGGACACCGGCGCTGGAACTCGACGACGGGACCGTTCTGACCGAGTCGATCGCGATCTGCCGGTATTTCGAGGAATTGCATCCGGAGCCGCCGCTCTTCGGCACCGGCCCGCTCGAATGCGCCATGGTGGAGATGTGGCAGCGCCGGATCGAGTTCGGCCTTCTCGGCACAGTGGCCGCGGTGTTCCGGCACCTCCATCCGGCCATGGCCGAGATGGAAGTTCCGCAGGTAGCGGCCTGGGGCGAAACCAACAAGCCGAAGGTGCTCGAATTTCTTCATTTCCTGGACCGGCACCTCGCCGATCGAACCTTCGTCTGCGGCGACACCTTCTCGGTGGCGGATATCACGGGCCTCGTGGCGATCGATTTCATGAAGCCTGCACGGCTCGCCGTGCCGGACGATCTCTCGAACGTGAAGCGCTGGCACGCAGATATCTCTGCGCGGCCCAGCGCGAGGGCGTGAGGCTCGCCGGCAGGCAGGGGCGTCGGCCTTTTCCGAGCGGGGAGCGCAAGCGAATCCGAGCCTGATGACCGAGAGTCGATCGTTCGATCAGATCGCTGCGGAGTTGCGCTCCTGTCGCCTGTGCCGCGACGCGCCGCAATTTTTGCCCGGCCTGCCTCATGAACCGCGGCCGATCGTCCAGGGTAGTGCAAGTTCGCGCCTGTGCATCGCGAGCCAGGCGCCAGGAACACAGGCACATCGCAGCGGCATTCCCTTTCATGATGCGTCGGGGCGTCGCCTGCGCGCATGGCTCGGGCTGACCGAGGCCGAGTTCTATGATCGCATGAGAGTTGCCATCATCCCGATGGGCGCATGCTTTCCCGGCCAGGATGCGAAAGGGGGTGACCTTCCACCCCGGCGCGAATGTGCGACCATCTGGCGCTCACCCCTGATGAATGCTCTCCCGAAACTCGAACTCGTCCTGCTCATCGGGCGCTACGCCCAGATGTGGCATCTCGGCCCGGCCGGCACCGGCGGCCTGACGCGGACGATGATGCAATGGCGGGAATTCCTGTCTGCGCCGGTTCGACCCCGCATCCTGCCTCTTCCGCATCCGTCCTGGCGCAACAATGTCTGGCTCAGGCAGAATCCCTGGTTCGAGACGGATGTGTTGCCTGCACTCAGGAGCGAAGTGCGTGCCATCATGACGTCGGGAAAGACGGAGACCGCCCTATGAGCGAGACGACCTTGAGAACCGAGCGCGCCGGTGCCGTCGCGCGCCTCGTCCTCGCGAGGCCCGGGAAGCTGAATGCGCTGACCGCGAATCTCCATGCCGAACTCCGTAGCGCGCTCGAGTCTCTCGCGGCGGACGACGAGGTGCGTGTCGTCGTGCTGACGGGAGAGGGGAGGGCGTTCTCGGCCGGGCAGGACCTGACGGAGACTCTGCCACGCGACGAGCAGGGTCGCATCGATCTCGGGCCGCCTCTGGCGCGTGACTACAATCCGCTCCTTCTTCAGCTCGTCGATTTCGCGAAGGTGACGATTGCAGCCCTTAACGGGCCAGCCGTCGGCGCGTCCATGAACATCGCGCTTGCCTGCGACATCGTTCTGGCGGCGCGTTCCGCCTATCTTCAGGAGGCCTTCGTTCATATCGGTCTGATCCCAGATGCGGGAGGCACGTGGCTCCTGCCGCGGATCGTCGGGCCGCGCCTCGCCAGTGCCCTGATGCTGACGGGCGATCGGATTCCTGCGGAGGAAGCGAAATCGATGGGACTCGTCTATCGCGTCTTTGAGGATGCAGAGTTCGAGTCCGGCGTGGCGGACTTCGCGCGGGTTCTGTCCGAAGGTCCGGCATTGGCTCATCGACTGACGAAACGCGCGCTGCGCGAGAGTCTCGGGAATGAACTCGAGGCCCAACTCGATCTCGAGACCTCCCTTCAGCGGGAGGCTGGATTTAGCATGGACTTCGCCGAAGGGTTGAAGGCATTCCGCGACAAGCGTTCGCCGCGCTTCGCGGGCCGATGAATGGAGAACCGGAATGGGCTCTCGCTCTCTGATCCTCATCCTACTCGTTCTGCTCGCGGTGATCGGCATCTACATGGGCAGTGATCCGGAACATGCCGCACGCATGGCGCAGGTGAGCCGCGATGCGCAATTCACCGGAGAGACACGGCAACTCGTCCTCCTCGCCCTCGCGCTCGGCCTCGGCGGCTTCATCGTGTACCTCACGATGACGAGGCGGTGAGATCGCAGATGAGAGTGTCAGCGCTATGTTGAAATGCGTAGGTGCAAGTTGTGCAATTTCGGAAAGCGCGGTGTTTCCCCCCTCACCCGGTTGCTGACGCAGCCGACCTCTCCCGCCAGGGGAGAGGCGACGAGGGTGGCGCTCGCACATCACCTCTCCCTCGACGGGAGAGGTCGCCCCGAAGGGGCGGGTGAAGGTGGCGGCGCCAACGCAACAAGCATAAAATAATGCAGCAACCACTCACCGAGTGAGGCGTGCGATCAGGCTGGACGTATCCCAGCGCCGGCCTCCGAGTGTCTGCACTTCGGAGTAGAACTGATCGACGAGCGCCGTGACCGGGAGATGCGCACCATTCCTCCGGGCTTCGTCGAGGCAGATCCCGAGGTCTTTGCGCATCCAATCGACCGCAAAGCCGAAATCGAATTTGCCCTCGTTCATGGTTTTGCCGCGGTTCTCCATCTGCCAGGAGCCTGCGGCGCCCTTTGAGATGACGTCGATCACGGCTTCGATGTCGAGACCTGCCTTCTGACCGAAATGAATGCCTTCGGCGAGCCCCTGCACCAGCCCCGCGATGCAGATCTGGTTGACCATTTTCGTGAGCTGTCCGGCGCCCGAAGGGCCGAGGAGACGGCACGCGCGCGCGAAGCTCATGATGACGGGCTCGACCCTCGCGTAGGCCTCTGCGTCGCCGCCGCACATGACGGTGAGAACTCCGTTCTCCGCGCCAGCCTGTCCGCCTGAGACGGGCGCGTCGATGAAGCCGATTCCGCGTTGGGCTGCGATGCCGTGCAACTCGCGAGCAACCTCCGCCGAGGCCGTCGTGTGGTCGACGAAAGCCGAGCCCGCCTGCATGCCTGCAAGGGCACCGTTCTCGCCGAGGACGACCTCGCGAAGGTCATTGTCGTTGCCGACGCAAGCAAAGACGATCTCCTGCCCGGCGGCTGCTTCCCGTGGCGTCTTTGCATGTCGCCCGCCGTGTTCCGCGGTCCATTGCTCGGCCTTCGCCGTGGTCCGGTTATAGACCGTGACCTCGTGTCCCTTGCTCTTGAGATGCCGCGCCATGGGAAAACCCATGACGCCGAGACCCAGGAATGCCACCTTCGCCATTGCTGCTCTCCGCTCGTTCGAGATGGGGGACGTTCTAGCTGTCCGGACAGCTAAGGGGGAGGGCTGACCGAAGCGCAGGGCCCCCGAGCCAATCCGTCCGGCGCAAGCATACGGACGTTGCCGCAGGAAGCGCGGCTTTATGGGCTTGGGGTGACATCACGTCAACTCAGTGGGCTATCGCCGTCCTCGTGCATTCCGGCGAGCTGCTGCCGCGCCATGTGCACATTCACCCTCGCGGCCCTGGTCTGGGTGTTCGCCTCGACCTAGTCGAGCCAGGCCGGCAGCTGTTCGAGAAACATCGACGGCAACTGGCCCTGTTCTACGTGTGGCAGTTCCGCCCTGCTGTCCGGAAACTGCTAGAGCCACGCGGGCACGTTATCGTCAGCGGCATCATCGCGGGTTTCTGATCTGGCGCTCCAGGGCAGGCAGAGATACCTCAACTCGGCAAGTCGACCATGCCAGCAAACCGATCCTGAAAGCGGTTGAAGTAAGACTCCCATCTCAACATCAGATGGCGCTGGCAATCTCGGCGTATCCTCGCTCCGCGAGAAATTCTGCAACCTCGTTCATACTGGGAATTCCTGCTCGACCGCCGAGGGAACGGCACTTCATCGCGGCCACGGCGCTCGCGAAGGTCAGAGTCCAGTCGAACGACCAGTCCTTCAACTCGCCGATGGCGCAGGCCCCGTGAAAAACGTCGCCCGCCCCGTTCGTGTCGACCGCATTCACCGCAAAGCCCCGGATTTCGAGAAGGCGCCCCTGGCTCAGGCCCCACACGCCGTCGGGTCCTAGCGTCACAGCCACGCGTGAGAGGCCCTTGCTGGCAAGGAACGAAAGGCCCTCGCGAAGGTCGATCGTTCCGGCTGTCTCCGCGAGAAAGCGGGGATTGCAGACCAGCAGGTCGACCTTGGGCCAGACGGCCTCGATGCCCGGCACGATGCGCTCACCATCCATCGTGATCCTCATGCCCTTCTCGCGCGCCCAGTCGATGGCTACGAGGGCTGCAGCGGAGTCGATCCCGTCCACGTGAAGCAGCCTGCCCGAGGTGATAACCTCCTTATCGAGTTCGTCCGGTCGAATGGCATAAGCCTCCGGCCGGCGGGCGAAGAGCGCTCGCTGGCCTGTGCGTCTGTCTGCAAGAACGATGCTGACATGTCCCTCGCAGTTCGGTGCCCGGATGACTCCCCGGGTATCTACGCCCTCCCGCGAAATGGAGCGCATCGAGAGCCGCGAGAAGAAATCTGATCCGACCTTCCCGACATAGCGCGTCCGCAGTCCAAGCCTGGCGCAGGCCACCATGGCGGTGGCCGTCACGCCGCCGCCCTGGACGCTGAAGCCATGCATCGGATACTTTCGATCGGGCTCGGGAAAGCCGTCGATAACGCCTGTCAGGTCAAGGGCATTGACGCCGAGCCCGACCACGTCGAACCGTTCGCGCTGCTGTGAGTCCTCGCCAGCCTCAACCGAATCCATGCTGGTCACGAGGTGAGAGCTCCAGCTGTCATGCCCTGCACCATGTACTTCTGCAGGAAGACAAAGGCCACTACCAGAGGAAGGCTCGCGAGTACCGAGAACGCCATCATCGTGTTCCAGTCGGTAACGAACTCGGCCATCAGGCTGTAGATGGCCATGGTGAGAACCCGATTTCCCCAAGATTCAATGAGCACCACCGCGAAGAGAAATTCGTTCCAGGCCAGCAGAAACGAATAGAGGCCAGCTCCTACGAAGGCAGGGTACGAGATGGGAACGAGGACTCGCAGAATGGCACCTAGTCTTGAGCAGCCATCCACCATGGCGGCTTCCTCTATGTCTTTCGGGATGTTGAGGAAGTAGCTTCTCAACATGAGGATGCAGAAGGGGAGTGTGAAGGTGAGATAGACTATGATCAGCGACAGGAGCGTATCGTAGAGTCCCAGCGTGATGAAGATCCTGAAATAGGGAATGCACAGGAGGACGAGCGGGAACATCTGGGTCGTGATCAGGAACATCATCACCGCCCGATGCCCAATGAACCTAAAACGGGCCAGTGCATAGGCAGCCATCGAGCCGAGGAAAAGCGAGAGCGCGGTCACGACGAGGGAGACGAAGCACGTATTGAGGAAAACCCGCAGATACCGGTCACTTTGAAAGATCTTGGCATAAGCCTCCAGCGTGAAGATCTGCGGGATCCAGTATGGGGGAATGGTCATGACCTCGACGTTGGGGCGAACCGAAACGGTCAGCATCCATGCGAGGGGGAAGCACATCACGATGATCGCGAGGAGCAGAAGCGAGTACACTGACGCGTGTAGCAGCACACGACGGCCTCTGATCCCCAGTCCGGATCGGATCGCTGGCGTTGCCATTCCCGGTGGACTCCTCATGTCACATTGCTGAGGGAGCGCCTCACGTAGTAGGCACTCACCACGAACAGAACCAGAAACATGATCACCGCCTCGGCAGACGCATAGCCGAACCTCAACTTCTGGAACCCATCAAAATAGATTGCGGTGGCGAGCACTTCCGAAGAGTGCATTGGTCCTCCGCCCGTCATCACGAAAACGGGATCGAAGGCCCGGAACGTCCAGATCGAGTCGAGCAGCACAATGGTGGCGATGACCGGACGCAGCTCCGGCAACGTGATGTACCAGAACTGCTGCCTTAGCGTCGCTCCATCGATCTCCGCCGCCTCGTAGAGCTGCGGGGACACAGACTGCAGGCCGGCGAGGAGCATGACCATGAAGAACGGAAAGGCTCTCCACACATTCATCGCGGTGACGGAGATCAGCGACGTCGAAGGATCGCCCAGCCAGGAAATCGTTGCATTCGCGTCCAGGATCCCGATGCTCGCCAGGAATCCATTCACGACTCCGAACGGCGCGAGCATCAGGACCCAGATCATGCCGGCGACGGTCGGCGCCAGCAGCCAGGGCACAATCAGGATGCCGCGAGCGATCGTCCGGAAGGAGCGATTGATCTTCGCATTGAGAAGCAGGGCCAGCGACAGGCCGATGATCAGATGCAGTCCGACGCTGCCGGCCGTAAACAGCACGGTTTGGAGAAAGGCTCTCCAGAAGATCGGATCGTTCAGCAGGGTTATGTAATTGTCGAGTCCGACCCAATTGTCCTTCAGAAGGTTGCTTTCATAAAAGCTCAGCCGGACCACGGCGGCGAGGGGATAGATCAGAAGGCCGACCAGAATCACGAGAGACGGCCACAGAAACGAGGCCGCTATGATCTCCTGTCTGTAGCGCTCTCTGTAGGGTTGCCTGGATGTAGGCCGGTAGGGAGCCAACCCGCTCGTAGCGAGCGGGTTGGCTGCTGGTTCAGCAGAATGCGGCAGTGCCATGCCGAGTTGCTACTTCGCCGATGACAGGATCTTGTTCCACTCTGCCGCGGCATCGTCGAGGGCCTGCTTGGCCGTCTTCTTGCCCTGAACGGCGTTCTGCACCTCGGTGGTCATGATCTTGTTCATCTGGACTGCATTGGGCATCCCCAGGAATGGAGAGCGTGCATTGGGCAGTTCCATCTGTTTCACGAAGGCCTGGAAGAGAGGCTTCTCCTTGAACCAATCCTGGTTGGACACGTCATGCCGCGCCGGGAACGAACCCGTACATCTGGCCCAAATCGCATTGCCTTCAGGCCCAGACATCCAGCGCACGAACTTCCAGGCAGCCTCCTTGTCCTGCGCCTGCGCCGTCACGGTGTTCAACGAGCCGCGAACCATGGTTCCGGTCGTCTCTCCCTTCGGCAGGGTCGTAATATCGTATTTGAGGTTAGGATTGAGCTGCCGCTGAATGGCAATGCCCCATGGCCCCTCAAACATCATCGCGATGTTGCCGGACGCAAAGTTGGCTCTCTTCTCCTTCTCGCCGTTGCTCAGGACCCCAGGCACCGAGATCTTGTCCTTGTTGATCCTGTCGATGTACCACTCGATTGCCTTGACGCCCTCGGGGCTGTTGAAGACGGCGCGGTTCGTCTTCTCGTCGATCAGCGTTCCGCTCGCTTGAAGGATGAGCGGGTAGATCTCATAGGTCATATTCGTCGGCGGCTCGCTCTGTAATGTGCCGGTCACCGCATAGATCTTCTTCTCCGGGTTGGTGACCTTCCGCGCGACTTCCGCAAACTCGTCCCAGGTCTTCGGAGGGCCGGCGATCCCAGCCTCCTTGAAGATCTCGGTGTTGTAGAATAGCGCGACCGCTCCGCTCTCCACGGGGAGATAATACTGCTTGCCGCGCCACTTTTGATGGAACGTGAATGGAATATTCTCCAAAAAGGACTTCGGCTCCTTCGCGATCCAGTCGTCCAGAGGCTCGAGCATGCCGAGGTCGGCGAACTCCGCCACCCAGTCAACTTGGACCATCAGAACGTCAGAGAGCTTCTTGGCCTGGTAGAGCACGAGCGCCTTGTCGTGAAAACCGGTGAACGGCGAGTCAACCAGCACGAGATTGACTTCAGGAGTCGCTTTCTCGAACGCCGACTTGAGTTCAGACATGCACTTCTCGCCGACCTCGGTCGACTTCCATTGAGACCATCGTACCTCTGACGGCGCTGCAACCGAGAATGTTGGTACTGTTAGAATGGATACGATGGAGGCCGTTGCAGTCAGCTTTGACAGAGACGCTGTAAGACGCTTCATGGGTGTTCCTCCTGTAATAATTCTGTTTCCCACACCGAGTGGGCTTGTGCTTGTTATTGGGCTGGTACTTCTGGGTTTCTCCCGTTACTGGTGGCTGAGTGCGCGTGTCAGTGCGCCGGGAATTCCCGGTGGCACCTTCCTCGTTTTGGTGTGCTCGAGAACCAATTCCCGCGTTTGGCCGACATTCATCCAGGTGAACATGTCCCGGAACATGGCTTGCAGCGAGAGCATAATGTCGTCCTGGATGGACTCGGGCAGATCCCAGAACCTCTTCTTCATGACCTTCCAGGACTTCTTGCGCGTGTTGTAGAGGAACTGCGCGTCCGTCTCCCCGGGCACCCTCTCTGCGGGGTGATTTGAAAAGACGTAGTCCTTGATCTCGTCCTTCACCGCCTGTGGCAGGCTCGGATGATCGAAAATGAGATTGTTAAATCCCAGGGCGAGATGGATCTCCACCGCCCCGCTCTCAGGGAACTTGGCGAGCTGGCTGCCGGGGAGTGTCGAGGCTCCGTGCTGCACGGCGCCTGCCATGTTGAATTCCCGCCGGCAGATATCTGAGATCGTCCGCAATGTGTCGTAGTCGACATTCACCCGCGCGAGGGAGCCATCCGGCAGGACCTTTCCGCCGTGATATGTTCCGGAGTTGATGCTGATTTTACTAACCCCAGCGTAGGGTTGCGGCATCTGCTTCAGGAGCTTCGCATAGGTCTCCATGAAAGCTCTGAGCTCTTCAGGTGTCGTATTCTCGTGACCGACTTCACCAATCTCCGCGCCTAGGGAGATCGTAATGCCCTCCGGTTCGATCTCGCGCACGTAGCGGGTGAAATGAGCCGTGATCTCCGCATTGAGGCGCTGCTGATCCTCGATGGTCGGAAGCGAGAGGTCAACGACCGTCGAGGCATCGATATCGATGTTGAAGAAGCCAGCGTCGATCTGCCTGCGCATGATCTCTTCGAGCCGCTGGACCTCCTCTTCTTTCGCCTTCGCATAGCTCTTCGCATCCACCTGGTCGTGGTCAGCCTGCAGAAAGACGGGTCCCGAGTATCCCTCCCTCAGCGCAGCCGCGAGGACGGCGGCCGTATACTCGGCCGGCGGCTGCGCAGCATAGATCGCCTCACCGACCGCCTGCTCGAAGATGAAGAGATGCGCATCTATGTCTTTCGCCGCTCGAAAGACGGCGCGGCACGTCTGGTAGCTCCATCCTCGCAGGTTCATGGCAGGAACCGTTCGTCCAGACCACTTTTCCGCCGCTCGCGCGAGGTACAATTCCTGGACCGAGGCGGGAACCACGCCGGCCGCGAGAGCTGCTTCGCGGATAGCCCAGATTGCAACCTGCCGGGCATCATCGTCTCCGAGAGCTGCTATCCGCGCCCAGCGATCCAGCATCTCGTCAGTCGGCCGAATGCTCTTTGACAGAGTTGGCCGACCGTTCTCGACGATCATGTTGATGCTCTTGAGGTCCATCAACAAATCAGTGAGCGAAGAACATTCCATCAGCCGAATCCTCTTGAAGTCTATCTAGAGATGAATCTCGCCCCAGGGCGTCACGGGCGCACCGCGGTGCTCTCGTCCATAGGACCGGAATGCCTGGGCGTCTGGGTCCAGGCTCTATCGGGCCGATCATCGGCAGGGAAAGCAATGCCTTCTGTTGAATGGTCACCCCGGGCGAGGCCGCCCACGTAATCGCAGTGGCCGTCGTCGCATCTCCTCCCTCCTTGAGGTAGCTCTCCGTGGTCCACTGGATCCGCGCGCAGCAGTTGCCGGGGCCTGGCTACCGTGATCTTTGACCTCATCATGGTGAGGCAGAAATTGCTTGTCCAGAGTGTTTTCAGGTCGGGTGGTTTCCGACAGGCCGTCAGCGCGGCACAAAATCGGGATCGATTCCACGCAGGTGGAAGGTCTCTAGAGTTCATGGGAGAGGCTGAGCGCAATACGTTCTCTCCTCCCGTACTTTGCGAGTTCGAGACGTTGCAGCAGAAGAAAATCGAGGTCTACGACACACCGTCGAATCTCGGAGCCTCGTTCACCGTCTCGATCGAGAAAGTTCTTGGCGAAACAGTAGAAGTCCGGGTCTGGCACGGGCGCCCCACCGACGAAGGTTGGTCATCCTGGAAAGGCTGGGACAACCAGATGGGGCCGCGGCTCGACGTCGAGTCTCCAGCGATGGACGCCGACTTATGGGCGCAGATCGATCGAGAAATGCCGTTTGCGGATCTCGTCGTAGGTTCCGTCCGTCAGCACCTGCCCGATGGCGCGATCGAACGCTTCAACGAGTTCCGTGTCCTCCTTGCGGAATCCGATCCCGACACCGGAGTCGAAATAGGCCGGGGCCTGTGGGGCATCGCCGACGAACTTGCAGCACGCCCCTTCACGGCTCTCCAGGAAGCGGGCCAGGGCCAGCTTGTCGCCAAGCACGAGATCGAGGCGGTCCATCAGGAGATCGAGATTGGCTTCGTCGATCTTCGCGAAGGGCACGATCTCGGACTCGGTATAGAGGTCCTTCAGGAACGCAGCCTGGGGCGAGCGGTCTACGACGCCGATGCGCAACCCGGCGAGTCCGGCCGGCGACGTCTCCCGCGGTTCGGCGTCCTGCTTACCCACGAAGGCCGATGGCACACGATAGTAAGGCCGCGAGAAAGCGATCCGCTTCTGGCGCTTCTTGGTGATCTCGAGCGATGACATGATCGCGTCGTATTCGCGGTTGATGAGCCCGCGGATCATCCCGTCCCATTCACGAACGACGAGCGTGCACCGCAAATGAGCGGCGGCACAAAGCGTCTTGGCGAGTTCCGGCTCGAATCCCTGAAGCTCTCCGGCCTGATCGAGATAATTGAACGGCGGGTACGCCCCCTCGACGGCGATCCGCACGTCCGGTACCGCGGGGAGAGGGGCCTGAGCTACGGACGCCGATGGCCACAGGCAGCACGCAAGCAGCGCGACGGCGAGCGCCACGACCCGGATGCGTATCGCCTTGGCCAGGGTCATGGCCTCGGCGGCACTTCGATGCGGATTTGCCGAGCTGCGGAGCGTCGAGCGAGCCTCCCGGGTCATTCCAGCACGGTGGCCTCAGAACTTCGGCGGAGCGAGATCGAGGTCCGGAAGGCCGCCGCCGGGCTGATCGAGGCCCGGGATGACGAGATCGTCGAGCTTCTTCTGAACTGCGGCCGGATCGATCTTTGTCGCCGAACTCTTGTAGTGCAGCACCATCTGCGGAAAAAAGACCACCAGTCCCACCATGATGAGCTGAATGATGACGAAAGGCACTGCGCCCCAGTAGATCTGGCCCGTGGTGATCGGCTCCATCCGCTTGCCGGTGACACGATCGATATAGGACTCCTTCGCCGCGACCGATCTCAGGAAGAACAGCGCGAATCCGAAGGGCGGATGCATGAACGAGGTCTGCATGTTCACGCCCAGGATGACGCCGAACCAGATCAGGTCGATCCCGAGCTTGTCCGCGGCCGGTCCGAGGAGCGGAATGATGATGAAGGCGAGCTCGAAGAAGTCGAGGAAGAACGCCAGGAAGAAGACGAGGACGTTGACGAAGATCAGGAAGCCGACCTGACCGCCCGGCAACGAGGTGAGCAGGTGCTCGACCCAGATATGCCCGTTGACGCCGTAGAAGGTGAGCGAGAAGACGCGCGCGCCGATCAGGATGAAGAGCACGAAGGCTGAGAGTTTCGCCGTCGACTCGGTCGCCTGGCGGACGAGCGTGAAGTTGAGGCGCTTGGGATTCCTGTCGATGTAGCGCTTTGCCAAGGCGAGGATCAGCGATCCCAAGGCACCCATGGCGCCGCCTTCGGTGGGAGTCGCGACACCGATGAAGATCGTCCCGAGCACGAGGAAGATGAGGAGAAGCGGCGGCACCATCACGAAGGTGACCTGCTCTGCCATCCGCGACATCAGGCGCAGGCCGGTGAAGCGCTCCACGAGACCGACGACCAATGCATAGAGCGCGCCCGCTGCGACCATCTCCATCATGAGGCCGGGCGTCCGGTGGCCCGTGCGCAGCAGGTAGAGGTAAACGCCAATCAGGGCGGCCGTGACGAGCGCCGACAGCACGATACGGCGCGCGCCGAACAGCCGGTTCATGAGCGCACAGATGAGAGCCGTGACGGTCGCAACGCAGATCGTCAGGATCACGAAGTCGGCGCCGGCGCGAGTGTCCGTCTGGGACATCACGTAATAGCCGACGAACCCCGAGAACAGCACCAGGACACCGAGCTGCCAGACCCCGCGGGCCCCATCGGGCTCGCGATATCCGATCGCCTCCTGGGGAAGGCCCGGGCCAGCCTTTGGGAAGAGCATCGTGACGCCGAATACATACGACGCATAGAGGCCCGAGAGCACCAGGCCCGGGATGAAGGCGCCCTCGTACATGTCGCCGACGGAGCGGCCGAGCTGATCGGCCATCACGATGAGGACGAGGGACGGCGGGATGATCTGCGCCAGCGTGCCCGATGCCGCGATCACGCCCGTGGCGAGGCGTCGGTCATAGCCATAGCGGAGCATGATCGGCAGCGAGATCAGCCCCATCGAGATCACCGAGGCGGCCACGACGCCGGTCGTTGCCGCGAGCAGCGCACCGACGAAGATCACGGCATAGGCGAGGCCGCCGCGGACGGTGCCGAAGAGTTGCCCGATCGTGTCGAGCAGGTCCTCGGCCATCCCGGAACGCTCGAGGATGAGCCCCATGAAGGTGAAGAAGGGGACCGCGAGGAGCACCTCGTTGCCCATCGTCTGGTAGACGCGCTCGGGAAGCGCCTGCAGGAGGGGCCAGTCGAGGCGGATGACATCCGGGGCGAGAGGAGCGAGCTCGACCGCGATGACGAAGAAAAGAAGGCCGTTGGCCGCAAGGGCGAAGGCAACCGGATATCCGAGCAGCAGGAATATCACCAGCGCCGCGAACATGATCGGCGCCAGGTTCTGGGCGATCAGGTGGGTCATGGACGAGAGCTCCGACGAATTTTGGGGTGCGGCCTAGCGGATGCCGTCGCCCGGTGGCGTGCCGTCCTGCGAAGTGGCGATTTCCTGCACGAGGCGCTCGGCCTCCACTTCGGCGGACGCCTGATGCCCCGGTGAGGCATGCTCATCCTCGATGATGCCTCTCATAATGGCGATCCTTTTCACGAGCTCGCTGAACCACTGCAGCGCCAGCAGGACGAACCCGATCAGGATCAGCCCCTTCGCGGGCCAGATCAGCAGTCCCCCGACATTGGTGGAGACCTCACCGGATTCATAGGAGCGCAGAAAGAATGGCAAGGACAGGTAGATCATCACCGCCACGAAGGGCAGCAGGAAGAACACATGCCCGAAAATGTCGATCCAGTCCCGCCCGCGCTTCGGGAGGAGGTTCGAGATGATGTCGATCCGGATGTGCTCGTTGGCCTTCAGCGTCCAGGCGGCGCATAGCATGAAGACGGCGCCGAAGAGATACCATTGCAACTCGAGCCAGGCATTCGACGAGGTGCCGAACACCTTCCGGATGATGGCATTCACGGCCGAAACCAGGACCGCAAGGACGATCGCCCAGGCGACGGTCCGGCCGATCCACTCGTTCAGAGTGTCAATGAGCCGGCTGACCCTCAGAAGTGCTGGCACGGTCCGTCCCCGGAAAGCTCAAGCTGTTGGAGATGATTACCGGGTCGTTACCTGATCGAAAGACCTGAAACAAGCTGACCTTACGGCTGGTCCGGCGAAGGATCACCCGAGCGAGACCGGCCCGGGTCCAGTATTCGGGCCGGGCATCTCGTCAGGCCCGGGCGCGCGGCAGGAGCGACAGCGAGGCCCAGCCGGTGAGCACGAGGGCGAGCATCACGGCAACCAGGGCTGCCGGCCAGATTGGAACCAGGTATCCGACCAGAATGCTCGCGATTGCGCCGAAGCCGAGCTGGGTTGCTCCGACGAGGCCGGCGGCCGCGCCGGCAAAGTCCGGACGCACCGAGAGGGCCGAGGCCGTTCCACCGGGGATCGTCATGCCGTTGCCGACCGCATTCAGCGCGAGGGGAACGAACAATGTCGCCGGAGTCCAGGGGAGGACGAGAAGGCAAACCGCTTCGAGCAGCACCGACACGACCGAGAGCACGATCCCGATCCGTGCGAGCCGCTCGCTTCCGAGCCGTTGTCCGAAGCGCCCGGAAACGAAGTTGCCGACCATGTAGCCGATCGCGTTGAGCATGAAGAAGAACCCGTAGACGTCGGGCTCTCGGCCCATGTGCTCGACGACTACGTAAGGAGCCCCCGCGATGAAGGCGAAGAAGGACGCGCTCGTGAAGGCAAGCGCCAGGGCATGGCCGAGGAAAACCCGGTCCCGGAGAAGATCGGGATAACCCCGGATGAGCGCATACAGCCCGCTGGATTGAGTTCTGGGCGCGGTCTCCGACAGAAACGCTACGGAGCCCGCGATCACGACCAGCGAGAACACGACGCAAGCCCAGAAGATGGAGCGCCAGCCGAACTCTGCATCGAGGAAGCCGCCGATCAGGGGAGCGACCATCGGCGCGAGGACCATCACACTCGCCAGATAGCCGAGGAGGCTCGCGGATTCGTCCTTCGAAGCCGTGTCCCGCACGACGGCGCGCGAAAGCGCGAAACAGGTGCCGCCGCCCGCCGCCTGCACGGCCCTTGCGACGAGGAGCAATGTGATTTCCTGGGCAAGCGCCCCAAGGAGCGAGCCGAGAGCGAAGAGAGCAGCCCCGGCGAGAATGCAGGGGCGCCGCCCGACTTTGTCCGAGATCGGCCCGACGACGAGCTGGCTCAAGGCCACTGTCACGAGATACACCGTGAGCGTGAGCTGGACGGTCGCGTAGTCCGTCGCCAGCGAGCGGGCGAGGGCAGGGGTCGCCGGGGCGAGCACGTTCAGCGCGAAGGGCTGCAACATCGAAATCGCGATCAGCACCGACAGGGGCGGCCGGTTGCTCCTGCGCATCGTCGCCCTCACGGCTTATCTCCTGCGCCGATAGCGGGCGTCAGGGAGGCGCTCTCGGGACTGCAGACTCGCTGCTCCCGGTAGAACGTGTAGAGGCCGCTCATAACGATGAGGCCTATCCCAACCAGGGCTGCGGCATCGGGAATGTCTCCGAAGACCGTGATGCCGATCAGGAGGGAAAGCGGCACCACCGTGTACCGGAAGGGAGAGACGACCGCGACGCTCCCGATCCGGAATGCCACGATGATCGAGAGATTGCCGAGCGTGACGAGGATAGCGGCCACGCCGAGGAGCATGATCTCTCCGAGAGCGAGTGGCTGCCAGGTTTCCTTGAAGGCCATGAGGAAGCCCAGGAGTGTCACCGAGCCCGCAGCGGAGAGAGTGACGACGATCGTGGGCACATGGGCCGCGACCTGTCGGGTCAAGAGATCACGGAAGGCAATCAGAGTGGCGGTCAGAAGGGTCAAGGCCTCGGCAGGCTGGAACCCGGCTGGGCTCGGCTTGCAGATCAGGATCACGCCGGCGAACCCGACGATGACTGCGAGCCAGCGGCGAATGCCCACCCGCTCGAGACCGAGAATGACGGCGAGCAGCGTGATGACGATCGGGGTCGCCTGCAGGATGGCCGTGATGTTCGCGAGCGGGAGGTCATGGAGTGCCGTGATGAAGGTGACTGCGACCAGCGCCTCGAGCACCGCTCGCCCGGCGAGGACGGGCCTGGCGAGTTCGCGCAGGTGGACGATGTGCCCGCCCGCAATGACGAGCGTGAGCGCGATCGCGACACCGAACACTCCGCGAACGGCCATGATCTCGCCTGGCGGGAGCGCCACCGTTGCAATCTTCAGAAGAGTGTCATTGAGCGTGAAGAAGGTCATCCCCGCCAGCATCGCGAGGATGCCGCGGCGATTGGCTGAGGCGGTGATCAACGAAGGCTCCTGATCGGCACCTCTGATAGGCCGGCCGGGGCCACTTCGTCGAGGTGGCGCGTGGCATGGCTCGCCTGCTCCGTGCGGATCGGCACCTTAGCGGTTCATTAACGATGATCGGCGAAAATGCCTTCCCGACCCGCATCTGTCCATGGCTGCCGCAGTGATCTCCGTACTCCGCCGCAAGGTGCAGTCTCCCGAGCCGGCTCGCTCCGCTCCACCGTCGGAACCGCCTCCGCTGCCGGAACCCGTCCGCTCACTAGACGGCGAGATGATCGACAGCCTCGAAGCGGATGTCTCGCGCGCGATCCGTCAGGTGACAGAGGCCATTCGCACGGCCAGCCATGAGGTGAATGCCACCCGGGACGATCTCTCTGAGATCCACGGCAGCATGGTGGATCTTGTCGCTGCGGGAAGAAGGGCGGCCTCGCAGGCGCTCGGACTCGCAGCCTCGACGGAAGAGCTGGCAGCCGCGTCGGGGGAGATTACCGGGGCGATGAATCTTGCCGATGCGAGGATTGCCGAGGCGGTCAGAGTTGCGGAAGGCGCGAACGGGCTGATCGCGGAACTCGCCCGTGCGACCGTCGAGATCGCCGGCATCGTCGACACGATTGCTGCCGTGGCCCGTCAGACCAACCTTCTGGCCCTGAATGCCACGATCGAGGCCGCGCGCGCCGGCTCGGCCGGCAAGGGGTTTGCTGTCGTGGCGAGCGAGGTGAAGACCCTTTCCGTGGAGACCGGGAGGGCGGCGAACGATATCCGGGAGCGGATCGCACATCTCCGGGAGCGTGCCGAGGCCTCGATCGGATCCGTCGAGACGGTGTTGTCGGTTATTCACGATGTCCGGCCGGTCTTCACCAATGTCCGAACCGCAGTCGACGAGCAAAACGCATCCCTGTCCGAGCTGGCCGCCAGGGCGACGGAAGCATCCTCTTTCGTCGAGCATGTCAGCGAGCGCGCCCAGTCGGTCGATGAGATTGCCGAGCGAGCAGCCAGCCGAATCACGAGAGCGGACGAAGCGGCGGCGCTGGCCAGCGACCAGGCGCAGACCCTCTCACGACGCTTCATCGCCGTGATCCGACAGAACGAGATCGGCGACCGCCGGCGCTATGACAGGTTTCCTGCGGAGATCGCCGTGCGCATCGTTTCGAATGCGGCGTCGGCCGCAGCCAGGACAATCGATATAGGCGCGGGCGGCCTGCTGCTCGAGGCTTCCGGCGGCCTCACGCCACAGGTCGGCACGATTCTCGAAGCCGATGTCGAGCGGATCGGCGGGGTCTCTCTGCGCGTCGTGGCAGCGAGCGGAATGGGAGTGCATTGTGCCTTCGGCCCCATGGAGTCCGACGTCCAGCGCCGTCTCGACGACGTCATTGCCGAGATCGAGACTGGTTACCGGCCGCTGATTTCCGCTGCCAAGGAGACGGCACGGCAGATGGAACTTGCGCTCGAGCAGGCGGTCACGAAGGGCAGGCTTGCTCGCGAAGCGCTTTTCGACGCGGATTACCGACCGATCCAGGGGACGGATCCCCAGCAATTCGAGACGCGCTCTCTGAAGGTGCTCGAAGATCTCCTTCCCGCCATCCAGGAGCCGCTGCTCGCGGCCGACCGACGGATGGTGTTCTGCGTCGCGATCGATCGGAACGGCTACATTCCGGTGCACAACCGCGCCTATTCCCAACCGCAGCGGCCCGGTGACACCGTCTGGAACACCGCGAATTGCCGGAACCGGCGCATCTTCGACGATCGCGCCGGGATCACGGCGGCGCGCTCGACACGCCCCTTTCTCGTACAGAGCTATGCCCGTGAGATGGGTGGCGGGGTCACGGTGATGATGCGCGAGGTGGATGTGCCGATCCACCTCTTCGGCCGCCACTGGGGCGGCTTCCGGACGGCATACAAGCTCTGATCCCGGGTTCGTCAGCCGCCGGTAACGCTCATGTGACGGCCGACGGCCGGACGGTTCCGCCGCCGATCGATCACGAAGTCATGGCCCCGCGGCTTGCGGGCGATCGCGGCCTCGATGACCTCGTTGAGCCGGTCGTTCGCTTCGGACATGCGCAACGGCGCCCGGAGATCGGCGGAATCCTCCTGGCCGAGGCACATGTAGAGCTGCCCGGTGCAGGTCACACGGACGCGGTTGCAGCTCTCGCAGAAATTGTGGGTCATCGGCGTGATGAACCCGAGCCTGCCGCCCGTTTCGCTGATCCGGACATAGCGGGCCGGGCCTCCCGTGCGATAATCGAGATCCGTGAGCGTGTAGCGTTCCTGCAGGCGCGCGCGCACCTGCGAGAGCGGCAGGAACTGGTCGACCCGTTGAGTTTCGATTTCGCCGAGAGGCATGACCTCGATCAGGGTGAGATCCATTCCGAGGCCGTGCGCCCATTCGATGAGCGTTTCGATCTCGTCCTCGTTCACGCCTTTGAGCGCGACGGTGTTGATCTTCACCTTCAGCCCGGCCTCGCGCGCCGCGTCGATGCCGGCCAGGACCTTTCCGAAATCACCCCAGCGCGTGATCGTCCGGAATTTGTCCGCATCGAGCGTGTCGAGCGACACGTTGATCCTCCGGATGCCGTATCCCGCCAGTTGCTCCGCGTAGCGGGTGAGCATCGAGCCGTTGGTCGTGACCGTCAGCTCATCCAGCGCGCCGTTTGCAAGATGCCGCGAGAGGCTCCCGAACAGGGTCATGATGTCACGGCGGACGAGAGGCTCGCCACCGGTGATGCGGAGCTTCTTCACGCCACGATCGACGAACGCGGAGCAGAGCCTGTCGAGTTCTTCCAGCGTCAGAAGATCCCGCTTCGGCAGAAACGTCATGTCTTCGGACATGCAATAAACGCAGCGGAAATCGCAGCGGTCCGTCACCGAGACGCGCAGATACTCGATCCGGCGCCCGAACGGGTCCATGAGCGGCTCGGGGGTGGATGTCAGGATGGCGCTTGGGTCTTCGAGCATTCCAATTGTATTCGTTGTCGGGCTGCACCAGGGTCGCCCTACCTTAGATGGTGGGCCGGTCCCGTCAAATCATGGCCGGAGGAGGCATAATGAACCCGAAACGCTGGCCAACGGAGCTTCGGCTCGCGAAGGATCGCCGGCTCCTGACGATCACCTTTGACGATGGCGCGCGATTCGATCTGCCGGCCGAGTACCTCCGGGTGACGAGCCCGTCCGCCGAGGTCCAGGGACATAGCCCTTCGGAGCGCAAGACGGTGCCGGGCAAGAAAAACGTCGAGATCCTCGCTGTCGAGCCCGTCGGCAACTATGCCGTCAAACTCCGCTTCGACGATCTTCACGATACCGGGATCTACGGATGGGATTATCTCTACGAGCTGGGTCGTGACCAAGCCGAAAGATGGCAGAATTATCTCGCGGACCTCGACGCCAAGGGGCTATCGCGGGATCCGACGCGACGCAACTGACCCGGATTCTCCAGGTGTGGAGGCACTCTGGGCTTTTCCGTCACCGCGCGTGAGGGAGAAGCGATCCAGGTGTCGTGTGGCCCTAAGTCTGGATCTCTTCACTTCGTTTACAATGACGGAAGCGGGTCCAGCGCTCCTCCCTTTCTCATGCCCTACACGCCATCGCGAGCACAGCGAAGCGAGCCAGGCCACCGTCTAAGACTGGATCGCCTCGCCTGCGGCTCAGGAGGGCGAGAGGGCTGTTGAAGAACCGGCTCGTCAGTTGAGCACGACCACGCGCGTGCCGACCTTCACCCGATTATAAAGATCAATCACATCCTCGTTCGTCATGCGGATGCATCCGGAGGACACGGCCTGCCCGATCGTCTCCGGCTCGTTCGAGCCATGGATGCGATACAGGCTCCCGCCAAGATAGAGTGCCCGTGCCCCAAGAGGATTGTCCGGGCCGCCCTCCATGTAGCGGGGAAGGTCGGGGCGTCGACGGAGCATCTGTGCGGGCGGACGCCAGTCGGGCCATTCACGCTTCATGGTGACCCTCCTGGTACCGGCCCACTCGAAACCGGGTCGCCCGACCCCGATCCCGTAGCGGATCGCCTCTCCGTTCCCGAGCACATAATAGAGTCGACGCTCGTCCGTGGAGATGACGATCGTTCCCGGCGCATAGCGGTCACTGAATGGCACCACGGCCCGCGGAACAGGAGAGGCCTGAGCCCTGTAGGCCTGATCGTCGCCGGAGCCGTAGAGCGGTTGCCGGGTCAGCGGATCGATCTCGAAGAACGCCGCCGCTGGCGTAGCTGCCATAGCAAGGGCGAAAACAAGGCCGCAGAATGCGCCGCGTGTTGGTGTCATGTCTGCCTCTGATGTCCCAGCGATATTTCTTTGGCTAGAACGCAATGGTCACGCTCCGGATCCATCGTCGCTTGAGCTTGCTGCCCACTTTAATGGCCAAGCTGCCACATTTCGGTTACCGGCTGCCGTGCTCGACCGCACACAGCGGAGCGACGCTGGGACGACTTCGGCGCTTGACGGCACCGGCTAAGGCCCTCTAGAGAATTCGCCTTCAGGGCGCGTAGCTCAGCGGGAGAGCATTCGCTTCACACGCGAAGGGTCACAGGTTCAATCCCTGTCGCGCCCACCATCCGTTTCACGCAATCGTGAAGCCAAGCCTGTCGATGCGGAGGACGCTTTGAGGGCTGTCGTTTTCGCTGCCTTGCTCATGGTCGGGCTCGGCTGGCTCGTTCCCGTTCAGGCCTCGGATCCCACGATCGTCGTGCGCGACGGCTGGTCCCGTGCCACGCCCGGTGGCGCGAAGGTCGGCGCCGGGTACCTCGTAATCGAGAATCATGGCGATGCGCAGGATCGGCTTCTCGCCGTCGAGATGGCTGTTGCCGGACGTGTCGAGATTCACGAGACGACGGAAAGCGGCGGGGTGACGCGGATGCGCCAGGTCCAGAACGTGCCGATCTCGCCCCACGGGAAGGTCGAACTGCGCCCAGGCGGACTCCACCTGATGCTGATGGACCTCCGGAACCCGCTGCGCGAAGGGGATCGCCTGGATGGCGTGCTCGTGTTCGAGCGCGCCGGAAGGATCCCTGTCCAGTTGCAGGTCGAGAAGATCGGAGCACCTGCCAGCAGCGGCCACGAGAGCCACTCCTCCCACTGATCGCCTCTGCGGCGAGGAGGCGCCGCAGTTTCAGGTCAGGCGTTCGCCACGGCGGGCATGGGCGTCGGGATGATCGCCTCGACGGCATCGAACAGCCGATCATAGTGGTCGATCAGGACGTCGGGCTCGAGCTCCTGAACGGGGCGGTCCGTGTATCCGAAAGTAACGGCGATGACGGGGATGCGGGCGGCCTTGGCGGTCGTGATATCCGTGATCGAGTCGCCGACCATTACGGCGCGAGAGGGATCGCCGCCGGCTTGCTCAATGGTGAGCAGCAGATGCCGCGGATCCGGCTTTGCATACGGAAAGCTGTCGCGTCCGCAGATCGCGCGAAACCGTGATGCGATTCCGAGGCCCTCGAGCAGTTCGATCGAGTGATGCTCGTATTTATTGGTGCAGACAGCCAAAGCGAAGCCGGCGTCTTCGAGGCGATCGAGGGCCGCCACGACCCCGGGAAACAGGCGCGTGTCGACGCAGAGGTTCCGGCCGTAATGGTCGAGGAACAGCCGATGCAGTTCGTCCAGCTGGTCCGAGGAGACGCTCCGCCCCGCGACCGCCAATCCCCGCTCGATGAGTGCGCGGGCCCCGGCTCCCACGAGGGTACGGCCCTCCTCGAGAGACAGGGCCGGCAGACCCTCGGATTGGAGGACGACATTGAGCGTCGCGATCAGATCATAGATCGTGTCGGCCAGAGTGCCGTCGAGGTCGAAGACCGCGATGGGGGAGCGATGGTCGGACATCCAGCTTGGCTAGCCGCAACGGATGGGTCGATCAAGCCATCGTGAACCGATCCTCCGGATCTGTTGCGGAGATGCCGCACGGTCGGCGAGGCACCGTCCGAAGGGGCATCCAGGATATCGGATAGCCGGGAGCGGCCGAGTGAGTCCGGCCTCCCGAGTGGTAACCTGCCCGCCTGATTCGTGATCAAGGACCTCCCGATGTATGTGACGTTCCTCCGGCCGCGCTTGATCCGCTGGAGCGCCGCCGCGGCAGCTCTTGCCGTGGTCGGCCCGGCAGCCGCCGCGTCGTTCGACTTCGTGCCCGCACCCCAGACCGACTTGAACCGGATTTACCGGATCGATCGCGTGACCGGCGAAGTGACCTCCTGTCAGTATGGTCTCCAGGAGGGAACGGTCGGAGGGACCTTGTGTTACGGAGCCGGCGAGGGGGCCGGAGCGCAGACTCCGGGAGAATACGGCCTCGTCGCATCGCGCCACGAGCGTGAAGGGGGTGTATTCCGGGTCAACTATCGAACGGGCGAGATGAGCGTCTGCTACGTCTTCGAGGAGCGCGTCGTCTGCACGCCTCAGACGAATCCCCCGACGCCGCCCCCCATACCAGCCGAAGCCGGACAGATGCCCGGGCGGTCCGGCCCGGCACCGCAGCGGCCCTGATTCCCGAGAGCGGCGCCTTCGGCGTTCGGCCAGTGCGGTCCGGTTCTTCTCCCGGTCCGGCCTGCATGCTAGACGCGGGTCGATCGCTGCAGCTGGAGGGTCTGCCATGAAATTGAACGACGCATCTCTTCTGAAGGATCGTTGCTTTGTCGGCGGCGCCTGGATTGGCGAGCCGAGGGAAGAGGTCGACAATCCTGCGACTGGAGAGGTCGTTGGCCGGGTCCCGCATTTTGGCGAGGCCGAGGCCGTTCGTGCCGTCGAGACCGCCGAAGAAGCGTTCAAGTCCTGGTCGCGCAGGCTCGCCAAGGAACGGTCGCAGATCCTGCGGCGCTGGTTCGACCTGATCCTCGCCAACAAGGAAGATCTCGCCCTCCTGATGACGAGCGAGCAGGGGAAGCCCCTGGCGGAGGCCCGGGGCGAGGTCGATTATGCCGCATCCTTCGTGGAGTTCTATGCCGAGGAGGCCAAGCGCGTTTACGGCGAGACCATCCCGAGTCACCGGCCCGACTCGCGCATCGTCGTAATCAAGCAGCCGATCGGCGTCATTGCGGCGATCACACCGTGGAATTTCCCCGCGGCCATGATCACGCGCAAGGTCGCGCCGGCGCTCGCCGCCGGATGCACGGCCGTGATCAAGCCGGCTCCGGAAACCCCGCTCACGGCGCTTGCCCTCGCGGCACTCGCCGAGCGCGCCGGGATCCCGCCCGGAGTTCTGAACATCATCACGGGTGATGCTCCTGCCATCGGCGGTGTCCTCACATCGCACCCGGCCGTGCGCTTCGTCGGCTTCACGGGCTCGACGGAGGTCGGCAAGCTTCTCATGCGGCAGGCCGCTTCGACGGTGAAGAAAGTCGCACTCGAGCTCGGCGGCAACGCACCCTTCATCGTGTTCGACGACGCCGATATCGAGGCCGCTGCGGAGGGGGCCATCGTCTCGAAGTTCCGCAACATGGGGCAGACCTGCGTCTGTGCGAACCGGATCTACGCACAGGCCGGGATCTACGACGAGTTCGTGGCGGCCCTTGCCAAGAAGGTCATGGACCTGAAGGTCGGCAATGGCCTCGAAGTGGGCGTGACCCAAGGCCCGCTCATCACCATGGATGCGATCGACAAGGTCGAGCGCCACATCGCCGACGCCGTCGGGCAGGGCGCGAAGGTCGTCGTCGGCGGCAAGCGCCATGAGTTGGGACGCAGCTTTTTCGAGCCGACGGTGCTCTCCAATGTGTCGACCCGCATGCTCGTCACGCGCGAGGAAACCTTCGGCCCCGTTGCGCCGGTCTATCGTTTCGAGGACGAGGAAGATGTGATCGCCCAGGCGAATGCCACCGAATACGGGCTCGCAGCCTATTTCTATGCGCGCGATCTCGGGCGCGTGTTCCGGGTCGCAGAGGCGCTCGATTACGGCATGGTCGGCGTCAACACGGGGCTTCTCGCAACGGAAGTCGCACCGTTCGGTGGCGTGAAGGAATCCGGGATCGGGCGCGAGGGATCGCGCCACGGCATGGAGGAATTCGTCGAGATGAAATACATGCTTCTCGGTGGGCTCGACCGGTGAGCGATACTCTGAAGCGCAGAGCGGCGGAGCGCGCCGTCGCTCTCGTCGGAGAAGGGTTTCGCGTAGGCCTCGGCACCGGCTCGACGGCGCGCCATTTCGTTTCACTGCTCGGCGAACGCGTGCGAGGCGGCCTCGGCATCATCGCCGTTCCGACTTCGGAGACGATCCATGCCCAGGCCACCGAGGAAGGCATTCCGCTCACGACACTCGACGAGACACCAGAACTCGACCTCACGGTCGATGGTGCTGACGAGCTCGATGGCGACTTGCGCCTCATCAAAGGCGGCGGTGGTGCTCTCCTGAGGGAGAAGATCGTGGCGGCGGCGAGCAAGCGCATGATCGTCATCGCCGACGAGTCGAAGCGCGTCGATGTCCTCGGCCGGTTTCCGCTGCCGATTGAGGTGGTCCCGTTCGGGCTTGCGGCGACGCGCCGCTCGGTCGAGAACTGCCTGCGGCGCATGAATCTGCCCGATGAGACGAGCCTCAGGATGGCCGCCAACGGAGAGCCGTTCCTCACCGATGGTGGGCATTACATTCTCGATGCGAAGCTCTTGCGCATCGACCGGCCGGAGGAGCTTGCCGCTTCCTTGCAGGCGATCCCCGGCGTGGTCGAGCACGGTCTGTTCATCAGCCTTGCGACCGGCGCGATCGTCGCAACCGCGAGCGGCGTCGACGAGATCGGCCGCGTCTGACCGAATTCAATCCTGATCTGGAGTTACATGATGATCCGTTCCACGCTGCGATGCGCTGCGACCTGCCTCGCACTCATGCTCGTCCAACTTCCGGCCTCGGCTCAGACAGCCGGGCAGGGCACGAATTTCTCTGCGCAGCATCTCGTTTACGCACGGGAAGTGGCAGCTGCCTCGGGCCTCACGAAGCCGCTCGATGCTATCGTGCAGGATACCCTGCGTTCCCTCGAGCAGATGAACGTCACGCGGCCCGAGATCCGGAAAGATCTCGATGTCGTGGTCGAGATCATCCGTCCGGAGATCGAGAAGCAGAAGCAGCAGATGGTCGAGTTGGCGGCGCGCACGGTTGCGGGCCGAATGACCGAGGACGAGCTTCGTCAGGTTGCCGCTTTCTTCAAGTCTCCGGTCGGGCAGAAATATCTTGAGACCGAGCCGCTGATTCTTGGCGATTTCGTGCGCGATATGGGCACCTGGACGCAGAACGTCGCAGAATATGCGATGCACCGGGCTCGCGACGAGATGGGCAAGAGAGGGCACGCCCTCCAATAGAGGCCCGGCCAGGCACTCGGATCTGGTGATGCCATGCGAGAGGAGCATCCCGCCATGACGGTCGCATCGTCGATTCGGGCTTCGTATGACGAGTCGGCGACATGGATCGCCCCCCGCCTCTGGCAGGGTGCGATCCTGTCTCTCGTGCTCCTGCCGGTCGGGATGGCGATCGCACACCGTTCGAGCCCAGTTTTCCTGACTGTTGCTGCCTTGTTCTGCGCTGCGGCGACCTGCGCGGAGAGCGGCGTCGCTGCGTTGCTCGGACGCATGCTGCGCGCGGCTCGTTCCCCGCTCGGAATGGCGGTCCTCGCTGCCCTCGCGTGGTGCATCCTGTCACTTCTCTGGAGCGGCGCTCCGCTCCTGACGATCAGAGCGCTCGGTGAGTTCTGGCTGTCCGTCCTCGCTGGATTCGTTCTGTTCCTCACTCTTCCGCCTCACCTTGGTCGCAGCGCATATCTCGGGCTCGCCTTCGGGATCATCGTCGCGAGTGTCATCATCCTTACTGATCTTTCGAGTGGCCTCGCCTTGCGTCAGGCCATTGGTGTGCGATCGGCCAGCTTCATCCATAACCGGCCGGCGCTCACGCTGCTGTTGGGACTCGTGCCGCTCCTTACCCTGGCGATACTTCGCCCGGGCGCGGTGAATCGAATCGTCGTCGGACTTGCAGCGCTCGGCGTTCTCGGGGTCGTGGCGATCTCGGAAAGCGGAGCCGCACGTCTTGGAGCGCTGGTGGCCATCGCGGTGGTGGCGATTGCCCGCACGTCCCAGCGGGCATGCGCCGGAATGCTGGCCCTCGCCCTCGCCTCCGCGATTCTGCTCGCTCCGCTCACCGGGCCGATTGCCGGAGCGCTCATTCCTGCTCGACTTCATCAGGCCTTGGCTGCCAGCAACTCGCAGGCGCGCGTCGAAATCTGGCAGAGCTTCGGCGCAGCAGTGGCGGCGGAGCCCTGGCTCGGAGCAGGATTCGGGACGAGCGCCCGCATGGGCGATCTTCCGGTAGCCGAGGAGGTTGCTCCTGAGCGTCGCGAACTCCTTGGCGCGAGCCATGCGCACAATGCGGCGCTGCAGATCTGGGTCGAGCTCGGTTTCCCGGGAGCGCTCATGGCTCTTGCGATCGCCCTGCTGGTCCTCCGTTGCGCCGCCCAGGGCAGCGGCATCATGCCGACTGCCGAGCTTGCATTTCTCGCGGTTGTCGCCTCCGTGTCCCTGATCGGACACGGCGCCTGGCAAGCCTGGTGGGCTTCGTCGGTAGCTGCTGCCTTGGTGTGGCTCCGGGGCGTGCGCATGCGGGAGCAGGGGATGATCGGATGAGCAACTTCGACGTCGATCTCTTCGTCATCGGTGGTGGCTCCGGAGGCGTCCGGGCGGCGCGGATCGCTGCGGGCTATGGGGCACGGGTCGTGGTCGCCGAGGAATACCGCGTCGGCGGGACCTGCGTGATCCGCGGATGTGTCCCGAAGAAGCTTCTCGTCTATGCAAGCCGGTTCTCGGACGATTTCGAGGATGCGGCGGGCTTTGGCTGGACGGTCGAGAAGCCCCGTTTCGACTGGCCTACGCTGATCCGCAACAAGGACCGGGAGATCAGTCGCCTCGAAGGCATCTATCGCTCCAATCTCGAGAAGGCCGGAGTCGAGATCATCGACTCGCGTGCGGTGATCGAGGATGCCCATACGGTACGGGTGCTGAGCACCGGCGCCCGCGTGCGGGCGCGATACATTCTGGTTGCTGTCGGGGCTCGGCCGTCGCTCGAACCCGCGATTCCGGGAGGTGAACTCGGGATCACATCGAACGAAGTCTTCGATCTCGCCGAGCAGCCGCGCCGCATCCTGGTCATCGGCGGCGGCTATATCGCCGTGGAATTCGCCGGCATCTTCCGAGGGTTGGGCAGCGAGGTGACGCTCGTGCATCGCGGAGACAAGCTGCTGCGCGGCTTCGACGAGGACATTCGCGATGCGATTGGCGACGCCTACGCCCGTGGCGGGGTTCGCCTCAGGCTCGGACGCACCGTCGATCGGCTCGATCGCCGGGGCGGTGCCATCCAGGCAACGCTTTCCGACGGCGAAGTCCTCGAATTCGATACCGTCCTCGGCGCGACGGGTCGCCGCCCGAACATCACCGGCCTTGGGCTCGAGACGGCCGGAATTGAGGTCGACGCGGTCGGCGCCATTCCCGTGGATGCCTATTCACAGACCATCACGCCCTCGATCTACGCCGTCGGGGATGTCACCAACCGGGCCAATCTCACTCCGGTGGCGATCCGTGAGGGGCATGCCTTTGCGGATACCGTGTTCGGCGGAAAGCCGACGATCGTCGATCACTCGATCATCCCCACCGCCGTCTTCTCGACTCCGGAGATCGGCGTGATCGGGTTCAGCGAGGTGGCGGCCCGCAAGCTCCATGGAGAGATCGACGTCTACCGCACGAGCTTCCGGCCCATGCGCGCAACGCTATCGGGGCGTGATGACCGCGTTCTCATGAAGCTCCTCGTCGACAAGGCGACGGACCGGGTCGTCGGGGTCCACATCATGGGAAGCGATGCCGGTGAGATGATCCAGCTCGCGGGCATCGCCGTCACCATGGGAGCCACGAAGGCGGATTTCGACCGCACGATTGCCGTGCACCCGACCGCTGCCGAAGAACTCGTGACCATGCGGACCCCGGTCGTCGTGAAGACGCCCGTTTCAGTTGGCTGATGGGCCGCTACTCTGCTTTCATCTCGCAAGAGGAGTATCGGCCGATCAGCCGCAAGCGCCGCTCTCGCCTTTCGGGGAAGGTTTCGTGTATAGGTCCGGCGCCATGGGGGCGGTTCGAAACTGGGGTGTCGAAGGAAACGGGTCATGAGCGAGCGTTGGACGCCGGATAGCTGGAGAAATAAGCCAATCCAGCAGGTGCCCGTTTATGCGGACGAGAAAGCCCTCGGGCAGGTCGAGCAGCAGCTCGCCGGGTTTCCGCCTCTGGTGTTTGCCGGTGAGGCTCGCAAGCTGAAGCGCTCCCTTGCCAAGGTTGCAGCAGGTGAATCCTTCCTGCTTCAGGGTGGCGATTGCGCGGAGAGCTTCGCCGAGCATTCGGCCGACAATATCCGCGATTTCTTCCGCGTATTCCTTCAGATGGCCGTGGTCCTTACCTTCGCGGGCGGCTCGCCGGTGGTGAAGATCGGTCGGGTCGCCGGCCAGTTCGCGAAGCCGCGTTCTGCACCGACGGAGACCGTCGATGGCGTCGAACTGCCGAGCTACCGGGGAGACATCATCAACGATATCGCGTTCACGGGGGAGGGGCGTGAGCCGGATCCGCGTCGACAGCTGATGGCCTACCGGCAGGCTGCCGCGACTCTCAATCTCCTCCGCGCCTTCGCGACCGGAGGTTATGCCAACCTCGAAAACGCGCATCGCTGGATGCTGGGCTTCGTCAAGGACAGCCCGCAATCATCCCGCTATCGCGAGCTCGCGGAACGCATCACCGAGACGATGGACTTCATGAAGGCGATCGGCATCGATCCCGAAGTCCATCCGGAGATGCGCACAACGGACTTCTACACGAGCCACGAAGCGCTGCTCCTCGGCTACGAGCAGGCGATGACCCGGGTGGATTCGACTACAGGCGACTGGTACGCGACTTCGGGACACATGCTCTGGATCGGAGATCGCACCCGCGACCCCGATGAGGCGCATGTCGAATATGTGCGCGGCATCAAGAACCCGATCGGGCTCAAATGCGGGCCGAGCTTGACGCCTGATGGCCTGATCCGCCTGATCGATGTTCTCAATCCGGAGAATGAGCCTGGCCGGCTCACGCTGATCTGCCGCTTCGGTGCGGACAAGGTGTTCGATCACTTGCCTGCTCTCATCCGTGCGGTAAAGCGCGAAGGCCGGACGGTGATCTGGTCATGCGATCCGATGCACGGCAATACGATCAAGTCTGCGTCGGGCTACAAGACGCGGCCCTTCGAGATGGTGATGGGAGAGGTGAGGAACTTCTTTGCCGTTCACCAGGGGGAGGGCACGCATGCGGGTGGCGTACACCTCGAGATGACCGGCAAGAATGTCACGGAATGCACGGGTGGTGCTCGAGCCGTGACGGATGCCGACCTGCGGGATCGCTATCACACCTATTGCGATCCGCGCCTCAATGCGGATCAGGCTTTGGAGATAGCGTTCCTCACTGCAGAACTCATCAAGCGCGAACGTCAATCTCGCGGACGGCCTCACCCAGTCGCGGCCGAGTGATTTCTCGTCCGAGACTGGAGTCGGCCTCTCGGGCTCAGCTCAGATAGCCGAGGAAGAACAAGATCAGGATGATCGGCAGCGGAATGCCGATCAGCCAGAGAAGACCACCTTTCAGCATCGTCAAACTCCAGGTTGATGTCCGTGGACAACGGCCTCACCTGGGGCGGGTTCCCTGTCACGCTTCCTCTCAAGGGATAGGGGCGGCGTCTGGCATGCGATCGCTCATGCGGCTCGTTGCTGCCCGAGCAGCCACGCGCTACATGCGGCAATCATGTCGCAGAACTCCCTGAAGATAGCGCTCGCGCAGCTCAATCCGACCTTGGGCGACGTCTCGGCGAACGAGAACAAGGCGAGGGCCGCACGCGCCGAAGCCGCCCGCCTCGGCGCCGACCTCGTCATGTTCCCAGAACTCTTCCTGGCCGGATATCCGCCCGAGGATCTCGTCCTGAAGCCGGCCTTCCAGGATGCCTGCCGGCGGAGCTGCGAAGCCCTGGCTCGCGAGACAGACGACGGCGGGCCGGCCGTCCTGATCGGGCTCCCCTGGGCAGAAGCGGGAGACCTCTTCAACGCTTATGCACTCCTCGACAGAGGCGTGATCGCCGCCGTGCGATTCAAGGTGGATCTTCCGAACTACGGTGTGTTCGACGAGAAGCGGGTGTTCATACCCGGCCCTCTTCCGGGACCCGTTGCGGTTCGCGGCGTGCGGATCGGCATCCCGATCTGCGAGGACATCTGGAAGGAAGAGGTCGTCGAGTGCCTTTCGGAGACCGGGGCGGAATTGCTGCTCGTTCCCAATGGCTCGCCGTACTGGCGCGGCAAGACGGATGAACGCTTCAGCATTGCGGCGGCACGCGTCACCGAGAGCCGGCTGCCTCTCGTCTACCTCAATCAGGTCGGGGGGCAGGACGAACTCGTCTTCGATGGCGCCTCGTTCATCCTGAACGCCAATGCCGAACTCGCCTGTCAGCTGCCGGCCTTTGCGGAAACGGTGGCGCTGACGGAGTGGGAACGCGTCGACGGCGAATGGCGATGCTGCAAGGCGCCCGTAACGACGGTCGAGGAGGGTGAACAGGCGGATTATGCAGCCTGCGTTCTCGGGTTGAGAGACTACGTCGAGAAGAACCGATTTCCCGGCGTGGTGCTTGGGCTCTCCGGCGGGATCGATTCGGCCTTGTGCGCGGCCATGGCCGTGGACGCGCTCGGGTCCGAGCGCGTGCATTGCGTGATGCTGCCCTACCGCTACACCTCGAACGAGTCTCTCTCGGATGCAGCCGCCTGCGCCGAGGCGCTCAAGGTTCGCTACGATATCGTTCCGATCGCTTCCGCGGTGGAGGGCATAGAAGCAGCCCTTGCACCCATTTTTCAGGGACGGACGAGGGACATCACCGAGGAGAATATCCAGAGCCGCGCCCGCGGCACGATCCTGATGTCGATCTCGAACAAGTTCGGTCCCATGGTGGTGACGACCGGAAACAAGTCCGAGATGTCCGTCGGATATGCAACGCTCTACGGCGACATGAATGGCGGGTTCAACCCAATCAAGGATCTCTACAAGATGGAGGTCTTTCGCCCTGTGCGCCTTGCGCAATCGCTGGACGCCGGCAGGCGCCCTTGGCCCGGATGGCGTCGTCATTCCTTCGAACATTATCTCGAAGGCGCCGAGCGCGGAGCTACGCGAGAACCAGAAGGACCAGGATTCCCTGCCGCCTTACGAGGTGCTCGATGCGATCCTCGAGGATCTCGTGGAGCGGGAGCTGCGCGTCTCGGACATCGTCGCGAAGGGGTTCGATCTCGAGACGGTGTGCAAAGTCGAACGGCTCCTCCTGATTGCCGAATACAAGCGGCGGCAATCCGCTCCGGGGGTCAAGGTCACGCGCCGAAGCTTCGGGCGCGACCGGCGCTATCCAATCGTCAACCGCTTTCGCGATACGGGAGATCCGCCCTTCCAGTCGAACGGGACCGTGTCACCGCCGCTCAATCCGAGAGCCCAGAGTTTCGACGTCTGAGCCGACAGGCATCAGCGCGCAATCGTGAGAATCCATGTCAACGCCCCGCGTTCGCTTCGCTCCATCGCCGACGGGCCGCCTCCACATCGGGAATGCGCGCACTGCTCTTCTCAACGCGCTGTTCGCGCGACGGACGGGCGGCACTTTCATTCTGCGGTTCGATGATACTGATGTCGAGCGATCCCGTCCCGAATACGCAACCGCCATCGAAGAGGACCTCGCATGGCTCGGTATCCCGCCCGGCCTCGTGGTGCGCCAGTCTGAGCGGTTTTCCTTCTATGACGAGGCGGCCGACCGTCTGCGGAGCATGGGGCGCCTCTATGCTTGCTATGAAACCCAGGAGGAGCTGGAGTTTCGCCGCAGGCGCCAGTTGGCTCGCGGTCTGCCGCCGATCTACGATCGGGCAGCGCTTTCGCTCAGCGATGAGGATCGCAGGAAGCTCGAGGCGGACGGTCGCCGGCCGCACTGGCGCTTCAAGCTCGATCATCGCACGATCGAGTGGCAGGACATGGTTCGCGGCGCGAGCCATGTGGACTGCGCTTCCCTGTCTGATCCTGTTCTGGTGCGGGAAGACGGCACCTATCTCTACACGCTGCCGTCGGTCGTCGACGACATCGCCCTCGCAGTCAGCCACGTGATCCGTGGCGAGGATCACGTCACGAACACGGCGGTGCAGATCCAGCTCTTCGAGGCCTTGGGTGCTGCGCCTCCGATTTTCGCGCACCACAACCTCCTTACCACGGCGAGTGGCGAGGGGCTGTCGAAGCGTCTGGGGCACCTGTCGCTGTCGAGCCTGCGGGAGAGCGGGTTCGAGGCTGCTGCCGTGGCATCGCTCGCGGTCCTGGTCGGTTCTGCGGAATCGGTGCGGGCTGTCGCCGACCTCGATCAGCTCGCCGAACTCGTCGATTTCGCTCATATCTCGCGTGCTCCTGCACGCTTCGACGAGGCCGAGCTCGACCAGCTGAACGCCCATCTCGTTCACGAGATGCCCTATTCTGCCGTCCGCGACCGTCTCGCTGCGCTCGGCATTGGCGGGGGCGAGGCGTTCTGGATGGCCGTCCGTTCGAACCTCACGAAGGTCGCGGACGCCGTTTCCTGGTGGAAGATCATCGACGGCGAGATCACACCCGAAATCGAGGATCCCGGCTTCACGAAAGCGGCGGCGCAACTGCTTCCGCCGGAGCCGTGGAACGAGTCCACATGGAAAACCTGGACCGAGGCCGTCAAACGCGAGACCGGCGCTCGTGGGCGCGCCTTGTTCATGCCGTTGCGCCGCGCTCTGACCGGGCTCGATCACGGGCCGGAACTCGCCGTGCTCCTGCCGCTGATCGGTCTCGAGAAGGCAAAAGCACGCCTATCCGGCGCGGCGGCCTGAGCCGCCGAGCCGGCGGAAAGCCTATCGCTGGTGTCCTTCCGGCACCGGGATGACGTTCGGAGCAACGACCCTGACCGCACGCTTCGCGCCATCGGGCCCGCTCACCTGGAGCTTTGGTCCTTCCGAGCGGGTGACCACCCGCGACGACTCGATCGATTTGGGTCCGATGCCGGCGGATTCGCCACCTGCAGTCGGTGCAGAGGCTCCGACCTCGGCTTCGGCGGCCGCCTCGGCCTCTGCCGCCTCGTTCGCCTTACGGTCCGAGGCCTGACGGCCCTTCTGCTCGGCGGCCTGCTTGGGCCGCGCGAGTTCGTCGGACTTCTCGGCCGTGACGATGATGTCGCCCTTGCGCTGTTCCAACATGCTCTCCGCAGTGCGGAGCGTCTCTGTCCAGGACTGACCACCCTTGCGGCAGGAGCAGGCTTCGTCGAAGCTCTTCTGGAACCGGAAGGCGTTCGGCAGCGAAGTATAGGGGCGTCCGTTCAGGGATACGGCCCGGTAGAGCTGGTCGTCGCTCCCCGGCGTCGAGAAGGCCTGGGTCTCGGCGCCGGGGCAAAGAGCCTGGCACATTTCATCCGCGCTTTCGCGTCCGCCCGGGGCATTGGCCAGCGGGAAGAAGAATCCGTCGCAGGTCCGCACGCAAACGAGCCGGCGCCCGCCGAGCGATTGCTCCCGCGGCGCCTCGCCTTGAGAAGCGCCCAGACCCGGATCGGCGTTCGGTTGCGTCCGAGGAGGTCCGAACAGCGCCTCGAGGAAGCTGCGCGGGCCGGCTGCCTCCTGCTGAGGCTGCGGACCGCTGCAGGCCTGCTGGATCGCGGCCATGAGCTGCTGGCGGCGCGCCTCGAGACCCGCGAACGACTCCGACTGACGGGCGACTTGTGCGTAGTTCGCTTCCATCTGGCGTAGGCGACGCCCGATCGAAGGGCACTCGGCGGGGGGAGGGTCGCCGAAAATCGACAGGGGGCCGCGCTCACACCCGATCGAGTGATAGTAACTGCTCAGCCGCGCAATCTCGGCGCGCTGGCGTTCGGCGGCCGCTGCAGCCTGCCGGGAACCTCCGCGATCCAGCGCGGCGAGCTCGGCGCGATATTGCTGGCAAATCGGCGATTGTGCGAATGCGCCTGCGGGAGCGAGCAGGGCAACGAGGAGCGGAGCAAAACGAAACTTCATGAATCCCAGGCCAGCCAAACACTCCCGTCGCTCTGGACGAGATCTGGGGAGGAAAAGCACCATGAACTTGGCCCCTTTGTGATATCCCGAGACTGCTTCGGAAGGAAGTGCCAGCCCAGCGCCTCTGGGACCCGGACATCTGGTGCTGCGAGCCCGCCGATCCTACATGGTGCGTTTCGAGGAGAAGCTCGGCCAATGCGCGCTATTCTTGCTGCGGCGTTCGTGACGATGGCCCTGGCCGGATCCGCCGGTGCGCAGGAGCCGGACGTCATCTTCAAGAAATCGACCGTCTGGAGGGCATTGACACCCGACGACAAGCTCGTCGTGCAGGGGATCGACGACCCGATCGTCGAAGGAGTGGCGTGTCATTTCACCACTCCCGAACGGGGCGGAATCGCCGGGACGGTTGGTCTCGCCGAGGAGGTTTCGGATATTTCGCTCGCATGCCGGCAGGTCGGCCCGGTCAAGTTCAAGCAGAAATTCGAGCAGGGTGACGTCGTCTTCTCCGAGCGCCGTTCCTTAGTGTTCAAGCGCATGCGGATCGTGCGGGGCTGCGACGTCAAGCGCAACACCCTCGTCTATCTCGTCTATTCCGACCGTCCGATCGAGGGCTCGCCCAAGAACTCGACCTCGACCGTGCCCCTGATGCCTTGGGGAAGCGAGCCCGCTCCGCGTTGCGGCGACTGGGTCAAAAGCTGAAGCCCGCCCCTACAGCTTGGCCGAGCCTCGTGTTCAGCGCGTGCAGGTGATCGCGATGGGCTGCTCCGTCGCCCTTATGGATGCTGTGCGGACCGGGTCCGCGGCTCCGTCGGGGTTGCTCATCGAATAGGATGCGGCGCGCGAGAAGCCTTGGCTCTGGCACCAGGAATCGGCCACGATCTGGCCGCACGTAGCGCCCGCCGCGAGACACTCTCCCACTCCGTAGCCGCTGTTCGCCGGCACGAGAAAGACGCTGTCGCTTGCTTCGGCGCGGATGTCCTCCGGTATTAGGTTCAGCGACACGGCGCCGGACACAAGAACGACGAGACCGAGCACGGCAACCGCGCGGCGCATGAGAGTGAATCCATTTTATGCGAGACCCCGAGTCGATCCTCGGAGGCGGCGATGAAGAAAGTTTGAACGAGGAGGTCGACGCCGGTGCGAATTGCTTCGTTGGACGACAGCCGATGGGAAGGGCGATAAATGATGTTGCCTGGGAAAGATCAAGCCTGACCGGCGGCGTCGAGATCCCGGAGCATCGTTGCTTGTCCGGCTGTTGCGCGGAAGCAACGGATCGCCTCGGGTAGGCACCCGGGGAGGGCGGTCAGCCGGCAGGACGGACCGGAGACCTCCGTCTTGACGGCCTGTCCGGCACAGCGCAAAGATCCGGCCATGAAGACGGCGGCCATTATTTCCCGGAGCATTTGCCGCTAGCGTTACACCGCTGGCTGGAGCCGTCTCGTCCTCACGTCCATGGATCGAAACCCTCTCCGGCCTACGGCTCGAGGAGATCTGGTTCATGGCGCCGACATTGCGGCTCTACAACACCCTGACGCGCTCGAAGGACGAGTTCGTTCCCATCGACCCCGCGAACGTGCGTCTCTACGTGTGCGGGCCGACGGTGTATGACCGCGCGCATATCGGCAATGCCCGCCCGGTCATCGTCTTCGATCTTCTCTTCAGGCTCCTGCGGGAAGTCTATGGCCCCGAGGCCGTAACCTATGTCCGCAACATCACAGACGTCGATGACAAGATCAATCGCCGTGCTTTCGAGCGCGGGATTTCGATCCGGGAGCTCACGGAGAATACTCTCCGGCAATTTCACGAGGACATCAGCGACCTCGGCGTGATGATGCCGGAGGACGTGAACGAGCCCGGGCATTCGCCGCGTTTCATCGAACCCCGCGCGACGGAGCATATCGACGAGATGCGCCTCATCATCGAGCGGCTCGTCGCCCGTGGCGTCGCCTACGTTGCGGAGGACCACGTGCTGTTCAGCGTCGCGGCGATGGAGCGCCTCAAGGGCGTGCCTCGCTACGGGAGCCTGTCCCGCCGCTCCCTCGACGAACTCCTCGCGGGAGCACGGGTCGATGTCGCTCCCTACAAGCGCGATCCGATGGATTTCGTGCTCTGGAAGCCGTCCGGCTCTGAGGACCCGGCCTGGCCTTCGCCCGCAGGCATCGCGCGGCCGGGCCGGCCGGGATGGCACATCGAGTGCTCCGCGATGGCATGGAAGCACCTCGTCGCGACCTTCGCGGGGCGTATCGCCTGCACGGATCCAGTCAAAGCCGAAACCTTCGATATTCATGGCGGCGGGATCGATCTCGTGTTCCCGCACCACGAGAATGAGGTCGCGCAGAGCTGCTGCGCCTTCGATCTGCCACGCATGGCGAATGTCTGGATGCATAATGGCTTCCTGCAGATGGAAGGCGAGAAGATGTCGAAGTCGCTCGGCAACGTTGCGACGATCCGCGAACTTCTCGACGACTGGCCGGGCGAGGTTCTGCGCTTCGCGATGCTGCGCACGCACTACCGGCAGCCGATCGACTGGACCGTGAGGGGCCTCGAAGAGAGCCTGAAGGTGCTCGATCGCTGGTACGACTCGCTACCCTATCAGGGATCCGGCGCACTATCCGGCAGCGTTCTCGAGGCGTTGTGCGACGATCTCAACACGCCGCAGGCCATCGCCGAGCTTCATGCGCTGGATGGCCGTGGCGAAGGTGATGTCCTCGCCGGCAATCTCCGGGCCCTCGGCTTTCTCCGCGAGAGCCGCTCCGCGTGGGAGAGCCGGCGGCGCGCCGAACTCGGGCTCGACGTTGCGGCTATCGATGCGCTCATCGCGGCGCGACGCGAGGCGCGGATGAACCGGAACTGGGCCGAGTCCGACCGGATCCGCGACGAGCTCGCCGCCGCGGGAGTAATCGTGAAGGACAACAAGGACGGCACGACCACCTGGGAGGCGGCGCGATGAGCCGCGAACGGATCTACTTGTTCGACACGACCCTGCGCGACGGGGCGCAGACCACGGGTGTCGATTTCTCGCTGGAAGACAAGCGCCAGGTCGCGCAATTGCTCGACGATCTCGGGATTGACTACGTGGAAGGCGGCTATCCGGGCGCCAATCCGCTCGACACGACCTTCTTCGCCGAACCCCGAACACGGCGGGCCCATTTCACGGCGTTCGGAATGACCAAGCGCGCAGGGCGCTCTGCGTCGAACGATCCCGGTATCGTAGCCCTTCTCGACGCGAAGGCCGATGCGATCTGCTTCGTCGCCAAGAGCTGGGATTACCACGTCCGCGTTGCCCTGGAGACGAGCCTCGAGGAAAATCTCGCGGGCATTCGCGACAGCGTCCTCGCGGCACGCGAACGCGGGCGGGAAGTGATCGTCGATTGCGAGCACTTCTTCGACGGCTTCAAGGCGAACCGAGATTTCGCGCTCGCCTGTGCGAGTGCCGCTTACGAGGCCGGTGCGCGATGGGTGGTGCTGTGCGATACCAACGGCGGCACGCTGCCCGACGAAGTCGCTCGCATCGTCGGCGAAGTGACGGCGTGTGTGCCGGGCAGCCATCTCGGCATTCATGCTCATGACGATTGCGGCTGTGCGGTGGCGAACTCGCTTGCTGCGATCGATGCCGGCGTGCGCCATGTCCAGGGAACAATGAACGGGCTCGGCGAGCGTTGTGGGAACGCCAATCTCGTCACGCTGATCGGCACCTTGAAGCTGAAGGACGGCTTTGCGAGCCGATTCGAGATCGGTGTGGATGATGCGGGCCTCGCGAGCATGACCCATGTCTCGCGTCAGGTCGACGAACTCCTCAATCGGCAGCCCAATCGCCATGCCCCCTTCGTCGGCGCAAGCGCCTTCGCGACCAAGGCCGGAATCCACGCCTCGGCCGTCGTTAAGGATCCACGTACCTACGAGCATGTCGACCCTGGAGTCGTGGGAAACGAGCGGCGCCTGCTGGTCTCCGTTCAGGCCGGACGCTCCAACATTCTCGCCGAGCTCGAGCGGGTGGGGATCTCTCTCCCCCGCGACGATTCACGGATCGGCCGGGTTCTCGAGGAGGTGAAGCGCAAGGAGGCGGAAGGCTACTCCTTCGAGGGGGCGGATGCCTCCTTCTACGTGCTCGTGAAGCGCCTCCTGGGCGAGGTGCCGACGTTCTTCGAGGTCGAGCGTTTCTCGGTCAAGGTCGAGCGCCGCCACAATGCGGTCGGCGCCTTGACGACGGTGGCGGAAGCCATCGTGAAGGTGAAGGTCGGGGACGAGGTGCTCATCTCGGCCGCGGAAGGCAACGGACCGGTGAATGCCCTCGACCTCGCTCTGCGCAAGGACCTCGGCCGTTACCAGGAACTGATGACCGATCTGAAGCTCATCGATTACAAGGTGCGGATCTATCAGGGCGGATCCGATGCCGTCACGCGGGTGCTGATCGAGTTCGGCGATGCTGAGGGGAATTGCTGGACGACGATCGGCGTCTCGCCGAACATCATCGATGCCTCGTTCCAGGCCCTCACCGACTCGATCACCTACAAGCTCCTGCAGAGCGGCGCCCGCGCCGACGCATGATCCGGTCGCCCTCGGCGGTTGAAATGCAAGGCCTATGGGAGGCCGAAACGGCTCCGCTTCCTAAGCGGAGCTTCAGAACCGCTTCTCGATCAGCGTGTCGTCGGACTCGAGGCCGACGCGGCGTGCCGAGGCCTCGAGCATCGGGATGACATCCTCGACGCGCTCGGCCACGAGATAGTTGAGCTCGAGACCGGGGCGGATGAAGCCCTGCTCGCGCATATGCGCGAGGAGCACCAGCAACGGCTTCCAGAAACCATTGGTGCTGAGCAGCAGGATCGGCTTCCGGTGCTGGCCGAGCTGAGCCCAGGTCATCTGCTCGACGAGTTCCTCTAGCGTGCCGATGCCGCCCGGCAGGGCCACGAAGGCATCCGCCCGCTCGAACATGAGCCGCTTCCGGGTATGCATGTCCGGGACGACGATCGTCTCCTGGACGTCGTCGAGCATCTTCTCGCGGGATTTCAGGAAATCCGGAATGATCCCGGTCACGACGCCGCCGTGATCGAGCACCGAACGGGCGACGGTGCCCATCAGTCCGACATTGCCGCCCCCGTAGACGAGGCTGATCCCGCTCCGGGCGAGACCACGGCCCAAAATGGCCGCACTTTCGGCAAAGACCGGGTCGGAGCCGAAACCGGAGCCGCAATAGACGCAAATCGACCGGATGGTGGGGAGAGGCGTAGGCGCAAGAATTGACATATCCCGCACAGGGTTGATGAGCATTCGTGTTATCCTGATGACCGTAGCCTTTCCATCCATAAACCGCTTAAATGGTGGAAAGTGCCGTAGTACAAGAGTATCGAGAGTGGAGCGTCATGGGGAACCAGCTGCCGAGTAGAGGCACAGCCGTGGTCCTTGCGGTGATCGCCGCAGCGATCACCGGCGGTCTCTTCGGCGTCCTCCACTGGAACTCCGAGCACGACATCGCCTCGGTGCTGCCGTCGTTCGGCGCGCCGGCCACCCCTCCCAAAAGCCCTCCACCCTCCGCACCCGGGCCCCAGGCAGCCCTTCCGGCTCCATCGCCCGAGGCACCGAAGCCCGCCGAGCCTCAAGCCTCGCCGACTCCCGTAAAGGAGAGCGCCGGTCCAGCCGCGGCGATCCCGTCCTTCGACGTCGTGCGCGTCGAGCCCAACGGCGAGAGCGTGATTGCAGGGCGTGGTGCCGGGGGCGCGACGATCGAGCTGCTTCGCAATGGGCAAGTCCATGCGAGGACGGCAGCTGATCCGACCGGCCTCTTCGCCTTCGTGCCTCCGCCGCTGCCGTCGGGAACCCACCAGGTGACCCTCCAGTCGATCGCCCCGGATGGAACGCGTCAGCGGTCGCAGCAATCCGTCACGATCGTCATTCAGCCGGGCATGACGGGGCGGCCCCTCGTCGCGCTGGCCTCTCCCGACAAGCCGACGGTCGTGCTCTCGAACCCGGAGATGCCGGAGCCTCGCCCGGATCAGAAGCCGGAATCGGCGCCCGCACAGCAGACCGTGGCAGAGGCCTCTCAGCCGAAATCCGGTCCCGACACGGCCGAGGCTGCTGCGGCTCCCCGGCAGCCGACGGCGGCTACCCCCCCGGCGCAGCCTGCACAGCGTCCGAACGTCCGGATCGCCTCGGTGGAAGCCGAGGAGGGCGGTCGTCTCTATGTCTCGGGCCAGGCCGCGGCGGGTGCGACCGTTCGGCTCTATCTCAACGACACGTTCATCGCGCCCGGCGGTGCCGGCGGCGATGGGCGCGTCTCCTTCGCGATCGGCCGCGGCATGAAGCCCGGCATATACAAGGTTCGGCTCGACGAGGTCGATCCGGTTTCGGGAGAGGTGAAGTCGCGCGCGGAGGTGCCCTTCACGGTTCCCGTGGAGATCGCCGTGCCTCTGCCGCCCCCTGCTCCGGCGGCAAGCCCGTCCCAGATCGCCGCCGCGCCGTCGGCAGCCCTTCCGCCACCCCGGCCGGGGGCGCCCCCAGCCCAAGGGGCTGCCACATCCGCGTCCGGCTCCACCTCGAACTGGGCCGCTGGGACATTGTCCCCGTCCGAGTCCGGAGGGCAGCAGGTCGCGAGCGTCGGCAACCCGCGGGATCTCGGAGCAAACACGGTCGTCATCCCGGACGTCACCACGGCGATCGTCTCGCATGGGGACAATCTCTGGCGGATCAGCCAGCGCATCTATGGCCGCGGCACGCGCTTCACGGTCATCTACAACGCCAATCAGGCGCAGATCCGGAATCCGAACCTCATCTATCCCGGGCAGGTTTTCGTGCTTCCGCAGAAAGGCGAGAAGACCGAGCGCTAACGCCCTTGCGGTCCGTGGCCGGCGCCCACGGGTGCAAACACCCCGGCGATCGCCTATATCCGACCCGACCTTCGATCGGACCTCGTGATGTCTTCCGCCCATGTCCCGACTTCGGCGAGCCCGGCTCAGCCGATGCGACCAGGCCTGCTTGCAACGATCCGCAAGCTCTGGCCCTACCTGTGGCCCCACGACCGGGCAGATCTGCAGCGCCGCGTCTTCCTCGCGTTCGCTCTTCTCCTTGTCGCAAAACTCGTCACGATTGCGACGCCCTTCACGTTCAAATGGGCGACGGACGCGCTCGTGGCCGTCACGTCCGGGCGTGACGTTGCGGATGGTTCCGGCTCATGGCTTTGGCGCGCTCCTCTGCTCCTGACCGTGCTCTACGGGATCGCCCGGATCGCGATGGCGCTCCTCACGCAGGTCCGCGACGGCCTATTCGCGAAAGTCGCGATGCATGCCGTGCGACAGCTTGCGCTCCGGACATTCGAGCACATGCATCGCCTGTCGCTGCGCTTTCATCTCGAGCGCAAGACGGGCGGATTGACCCGCGTTCTCGAAAGGGGCCGCAACGCCATCGAGGAATTGTCACGCCTTGCGGTGCTGACGCTGGTTCCGACGATCATCGAGTTCGCCCTCGTGCTCGGCGTGCTCGCGTACCAGTTCAACCTGCTCTATTCCCTCGTCGTCTTCGTCATGGTGTGCGTCTATCTCGCCTACACCTACAAGGCGACGGAATGGCGAATTTCGATCCGCAGGCGGATGAACGACTCCGACACGGACGCCAATACCAAGGCCGTCGATTCGCTCCTCAATTACGAGACCGTGAAATATTTCGGGGCGGAGGATCGCGAGACCGCGCGCTACGACCAGTCGATGGCGCGCTACGAACGCGCGTCGACGGACTCCTATACGTCGCTTGCTGTGCTGAACTCCGGACAGGCAGTGATCTTCACGGTCGGAATGGCGGCGGTGATGGCGCTGACCGTCAATGATATCGTTGCGGGCCGCGCCTCCGTCGGAGACTTCGTCCTCGTCAACGCGATGCTCGTGCAGCTCTACATTCCGCTGAACTTCATGGGCATGCTCTATCGCGAGATCAAGCAGGCGACCATCGATATCGACGACATGTTCAAGATCCTGGACCGCAATCCCGAGATCCAGGACAGGCCCGATGCCAAGCCGCTCGTGGTACCGGAAGGCACCGTGCGTTTCGAGAACGTCCACTTCTCCTACATTCCCGAGCGACCGATCTTGAAAGGCGTGAGCTTCGAGATTCCGACGGGCCGCACCGTCGCGATCGTCGGTCCGTCGGGCGCCGGCAAATCCACGATCTCGCGGCTGCTGTTCCGGTTCTACGAGCCCGCGCGTGGGCGCATCATGATCGATGGACAGGATATCGCGACCGTCGAGCAGACGAGCCTGCGTGCCGCGATCGGAATGGTCCCGCAGGATACGGTGCTGTTCAACGACACGATCGGCTACAACATCCGGTACGGCCGCTGGGATGCGACGCCGGACGAGATCCGCGAGGCCGCGCGCCTCGCGCAGATCGACCGCTTCATCAGCTCGCTGCCCGAAGGGTATGATACCCCGGTCGGCGAGCGCGGGCTGAAGCTGTCGGGCGGCGAAAAGCAGCGCGTGGCGATTGCACGGACCATACTCAAGGGCCCGCCGATTCTCGTGCTCGACGAGGCTACCTCTGCGCTCGATTCCTTCACCGAGAAGGAGATCCAGGATGCGCTCGACCGCGTCAGCCGCGGGCGCACCACGCTGGTGATCGCGCATCGGCTTTCGACCGTGATCGGCGCCGACGAGATCATCGTTCTCGATCACGGCCAGATCGTCGAGCGGGGAACGCATGCGGAGCTACTCGAACTGAATGGAGTCTATGCGGCGATGTGGAACCGGCAGCGCGAGGCCGAGGAGGCCCGCGAGGTGCTCAAGCGCGCGGAGGCAGCCGAGGAGCCGTCCTTTCGCGTGAGGGTCGAGAGTTGACGACCGTGCGCCTCGCTGCCATGCCGCGCGCGCAATGAGGCCCCATCCTGCATGACCGATATTCTAGAATCGATTCGCCGCCTTTTCGTGCCGATCCACAAGGAAGGGTATCCCTTCATCGCGATCGCGGCGGTGGTGGCGCTCGTCCTCGGACAATTCTGGTCGCCGCTCGGCTGGATCGGCGCGATCATCACCATCTGGGTCTGCTACTTCTTCCGCGATCCTCCGCGCGTTACCCCAGTGCGCGACGGCCTTGTCGTGTCACCGGCCGATGGCCGGGTGAGCCTCATCACGACGGCCGTGCCGCCGGCCGAACTCGAATTGCCCGCGGAGCCGATGACGCGAGTCTCCGTGTTCATGAACGTGTTCGACTGTCACGTGAACCGCTCCCCGGTATCGGGTCGCATCCTCCAGGTGCTCTATACGCCGGGCCTGTTTCTCAATGCCGATCTCGATAAGGCGAGCGAGGATAACGAGCGCAATGCGCTCGTGATCGAGACCGGGGACACCCGCATCGGCGTGGTCCAGATCGCCGGGCTCGTGGCGCGCCGCATCCTGTGCTGGTCGAAGCCCGGGGACATGCTCGGGGTCGGCGAACGATTCGGCCTCATCCGCTTCGGGTCGCGGCTCGACATCTACCTGCCATTGTCCGCCCAGGTGCTCGTCGGCCTCGGCCAGACATCGATCGCTGGCGAGACGGTGCTCGCCGACCTCCGAGCGAACGAACCCGCACGGCCGTTCCGCAACTCATGACTGCGTCCGCCGGCAAAATAGGATCTTTCGGCACCCGGGCAGGCTTGTTGGGACGGAGCCGGATTTCTACTCTTTCCGGAAGAGGGCCCGGACGTGCTGCGGCGCCCCGGCAGAGCAGGACATGAGCGATCTCTTTCCGCCTTTCGCGCCGGACGCGCAGGAGGCCCGCAGGCGCCGCTTCAAGCCGGTGCCTCTGCGCATGCTGGTGCCGAACCTAATCACCCTTGTGGCGCTCTGCCTCGGCCTCACCGCGGTCCGGCTCGCCTTCGAGGGGCGCTTGGAGCCGGCCGTGATCGCAATCGTGGTGGCGGCCGCCCTCGATGGTATCGACGGCCGCGTCGCGCGCCTCCTGAAGGGCACCAGCCGCTTCGGAGCGGAACTCGACTCGCTGGCTGATTTCGTCAATTTCGGCGTTACGCCGGCCCTCGTCCTCCACTGGTTCGTTCTGCAAAACCTGAAGTCGATCGGCTGGATCGTTGCCCTGTTGTTCGCGATCTCGGCGGCTTTGCGCCTTGCGCGCTTCAACGTCATGATCGACGATCCGAACCGGCCGGAATGGACGAAGAACTTCTTCGTCGGCATGGCGGCGCCCGCCGGCGCGATCACCTCACTCCTGCCGATCTATCTGCACTTCCTGGGTGTGCCCACGAGCGAGCCGGCCCTCGCGCCGCTGTCGCTCATTTACGTGTTCGGAATCGGCTTCCTGATGGTGTCTACAGTTCCGACCTTCTCGGGCAAGAACCTCGGCCGGCGCATCCCGCGCCAATGGGTCCTACCGATCTTCGTGGCGACCGTCGCGTTCTTCGGCCTGCTCGTGAGTTTCCCGTTCGAGATCCTGACCCTCGGGACCGTTCTGTTCCTGGGCTCGATTCCGTTCAGCATCGCGCGGCATCGTCGCTTCGAGCGGGCCGATGAGGAGCGTGCGGCGGAGTCCCAGCCCCGCGAGCCCGCGACGGTTCCGGAGCCGGGAGAGGCGCCCTAGATCGGTGCAACCCGCAATTGACCTGAACGGGTGCCCGGCACCCGCGTAACTGGAGAGTATCGTGGCGGCCTCGTCCGATAAGTCCGTATCCGGCTGGCGTCCGCCGCTCGTGCTCGCGTCCGGCTCGCCCCGCCGCCTTGCCTTGCTGCAGCAGGCCGGGATCGAGCCCGACGCGCTTCTGCCGGCCGATATCGACGAGACTCCGCACCGGTCCGAATCCCCGCGGGATCTCGTGAAACGGCTGGCCCGCGAAAAGGCCGAGGTGGCGCGCCGGATCGCGCGCAAGCGCGAGGAGCTCGCGGGAGCGTTCATCATCTCGGCCGACACGGTCGTGGTGGCCGGCGGCCGCGTGCTCCCGAAGGCCGAGGTATTCGATGAGGCCGCCGGATGCCTCCGGCTCCTGTCGGGGCGCACCCACCGGGTCTATACGGCGGTCTGCATCGTGACCCCGAAGGACGCCTGTCGCGAGCGGCTCGTGGAGAGCCGGGTGCGGTTCAAGCGCCTCTCCAAGGACGAGATCGAGCGCTATCTTGCGTCCGGAGAATGGCGCGGCAAGGCTGGCGGCTACGCCATCCAGGGCTTGGCCGGCACCTTCGTGGTGAGGCTCATCGGCTCCTATACGAGCGTCGTCGGGCTGCCGCTTTACGAGACCATCGCCATGCTGGACGGAGAGGGCTATCCGGTGCGGTTCACTTGGCTGGACGCCGCCTGAGGCCATGATGGGCGCTGCGAACGAAAACGAGCCGAAGCCGTTCGGCACCTGCCCGATCTGCGGGAAGCCCGCGCAGGAGAAGACGCGCCCGTTCTGCTCCCGCCGCTGCGCCGACGTGGATCTCCAGCGCTGGTTCACGGGCCGCTACTCGATTCCTGTCGTCGAGGACAATGAGGATGACGATCTGCCGCCGCCTGAACCGGAGGAACGCTGAACCGGGTGGAAAAGCCGCAAAGGCGGCTGGACAAAACCCATCCGGCCCGACTATACAGCGGCCTCCGATGCGGGCCACGGGCCCGGCCGGACGCCCAGGTAGCTCAGTTGGTAGAGCATGCGACTGAAAATCGCAGTGTCGGTGGTTCGATTCCGCCCCTGGGCACCATCACTTCCTTTTTTGTTCAGCAAAATCAGCTAGTTGGCTCCAATAGGTTTCCCACTTTTCTGAACTGAGAAAAGTGAGTGGGAAACTTTTGACCTCCGTTCGTTCCTCCGGTGTTCGCTTCCAGGTCCCTGGAGCGGGGGACGTTCTAGCTTGACCACTGAAAAGGCCGCCCCGAAGGGCGACCTTCGAATCTCTCAAACTCCACATCGAATCACGCGGCGAGGAGTAACTCTTCGACCTGCTTGAGGACGGCATTGTCGAGCTTGTCCTTGACGCCGTCGAGCAGCTTCATGAGGGCCTTCATCCGGGCTTCATCCGCCGTTCCCGCGACCCCGTGCTTCGCGTGCCACTTGTCGAAAACGGCCTCGGCAGCCCGTTCCCGAAGGTACTGGCGACCGTAGCGTTCGATCTCCTTCATGGTCCGATGGCCGGTCACTGCCATGATCTCGAACGGCGTATGATCGTCCATAATCATACGTACAACGCATGCCTTACGCATGCCGTGGGCGTTGCAATGGGGGACACTGGCCTCCTTGAACCACTTCTTCATCCGGTTCGAGAAGCCCTTCTCAGTGAACGCCTTGCCCCACTGATTGAAGACGATGGCAGTCACCCCATCGGGGCGAGGCGTCTTGTCGAGCATCTCTTGGAGGGTAGGGACCACCGGAATGAAGGCGGTGACCGAGTTCTTGAACTGATTTTTCTTCTGGACGTAGACGAGCATCGACTTGCCGCCGACCGTCCGCATATGGCGCAAGTCGAGGTTGCTGGCATCGCTCGCCCGAGGGCCGCCGTACAGGAGAAGCTCCAAGGCGAGCCGGGCTACGGTGCCGGGCTGATGATGAGCCCGGTACTGCTCGATCTCCTCTATCGTGACCGTGTGGTGGCCGTTCGGGTTCGAGGAGGCGACACGTTCTGCGTCCTTCGCGAAATTGGTTTGGACGAGGCCCTTCTTCTTGGCGAACTTCAGGACAGAGCCGCAATGGATGAGCATTCGGTTGGCGGCTTCGTGTCCCTCGGTCACCGTATGAAAGGATTTGCGGCCCGTGACCGGGTCCACGTGCTCCTTCTTAACGTGCTTCAGCTTGCGCTTCTTCAGTTCTTCAAAATCCTGAGTGGTCAGCGAGCCAATCGGCTTGTCGCCAAACTTCTTGGACGAGCCCAGCTTAATTGGCTCGTCGAAGGTCGCCTCCAAGATTGAGCGTTGAGTGCCGCGATAATGGTCGCTGCCAAGGCCAAGATGCTCGTCCGACCTAAAGAACTTCTGTACCAGCCAGCGCCACGTCTGTGGGGCCGCTGGTGGAGCAATAGGCATTTCGGATTGTACCGCCGCCACCACTGTTGTTTTGCCGTCGAGGGCATCGGCCACCTCGCGCCGGAACCCGGTTGCGTCATCAAGAGAGGCCCGGATGCGGATTTTTGGGCCGGTCTTGCCTTCCACCTTCTTCCAGACGTACACGCGTGGGTTGCCGTAGCGATCAAAATCCACGTAGCAGTACTGCCCACCGAGATTCTTGACCTTGGCCTTGAACGCCTTCTTGGTCCTCTCCGTGGTGTACTGCTTCATGCTACGACCTTCCACTCATCATCTTCGTCGTCCGAGGGCTTCCGCACCTCGCCGCCCTGACGGGGGAGCTTGCGGAAGGCTTCAACCAGTTCGGTCACGTCCCAACGGACGCAACCCCTAGCTTTGCGGGGGCGCGGCATCTCACCAGCCTCGACCATGCGGTCGAACGTGGATACCGAGACCCCAATGAATTCGGCGGCCTGCTCCCGAGTAAGCCCGAGCGGCAAGATGCCTTGGGGAAGATGGCTGAACGGCATTCCGCCAGCCGGGGTGAAAACTGTCATGAAAAATGCTCGAAGGTGCACCGGCAAAAAGCCGGGGCCGGGCGGATTACCCGGCTCTTCGAGGCTCGATAGAAAGATAGTCAGTCATCATGGGTTTGCAGGTTGCGGCCCGGCGTATGAGATCATGCCTTGGGCCGAGTTCCAAGATGATAGGCAGACGCTGCCCAACCAAGTCGAGTTGCGTCCACCTATCGGATGAATCGGAACCTGTTAGTTGTCCAACCAGCGCAGCTTGAAGTGAACCATGTCAGTGACATTGGTGAACCGGAGAACGGGCGCATCGTCATAAAAGTATTCCAGCCCGGTTTCCTCGTGACGAAACTTCGCGAACTCCAGCACTGATATATCGCACTCGATTTCAGTCTCCTCGAACCACTCCGCAACCTCTGGAAGGAGGGAGTGCGTCGTGTCTGCGATATCCCACCACTCCTCCCATGCAAGCATGAGGGCAGGTCGCGCATCGGGCCAAAGCTCCGGGTGGTGCTGACGGCTATATGCTACCCGCTCGTTAAGCGAGAGCCCAGTGATACTCTCTGACCAGCGCTTGGCAGCGATGGTCGCCCGGCGCTTTGCAGCCGGGGTGATGAGGGGCAGGACGTGACCGCAGGTAGGGGAGGGCTTCAGAAAGCGGCGACTGATTGTTGCGCCGCTTGAATGACTAATAGACAAAGTAAGCTCCTAAAAAACGTCGGCGCAGCCCTTAAAATGCGTGGGTGCACCGATCTGTTTTGAAAATGCCATCGAGGGGTGATGGGCGTCAATAAACAATGGCGCGGTGATCTTCACGCCGAAAACTTCGTAGTTCGTTACGCGAGGGTCCGCTCGACGTTAGACAATGACAGGCGTCCTTCGACTCTGACTGACCTTAATCCCTGATCGCGCATCGTAGCAGTCATAGTGTTCATCGTTGTGAGGCTTGCCGAACCACGAAATCCGCCAACTCCAACGGGCATCTTCAAGACATCCACTCAAAGTATCGGTGTGCCCAGCAGTAGATGGGCGCTCGCCCTAGTTCCTGCCCTTCCGCCGCATACGCGACGGATCAGGCTTCCAGTCGTCCAAAAACTCCCGCGCCGTCACCATGGGATATAAGGTCACGTTCTTCGGGGAGATGCCTTGAGTTGCCCGCAAGAGTTCAGTCACGGTTTCCCGGCCTTTCTCTGTGAGGAAGTAAATCGTCCTACGCGGTTCCTGTGGGTCGCGGACGCCCTCGATCAGGCCCATACCCGGCTCCCCGGAACGGTTGACCCGACCCAGGCTGGCGAGGATGCGGCTGATCCCGGACAATGAGAGCCCAGACTCTTCTGCAAGGAGTTCCGTCGTCTGCGCAGGGGCGAGGGCCACTGACAGAAAAACTTCGAATGCAACCAACGAGAACTTCTCGCCCGTCTGCTTCCTGAATTCCCGGACACCTTCGTAAAGGTGCTCGGCTGCATTTCCGTTGATGGGCATGGGGCACTCCGCTTTCGGGAGTATATCTCCCATGTGTCCGCCAAAACGTCAAGTGATTTGTGTTGACACGTGGCGTAGATAGTGTAGAAGGGCCTCATCGGGGCGCTGAACGACACCGCAACCCGTCCTTTGCAAGTAACCAACTCAGGGCCATCGTGAACGGCGGCCCACTTTTCAGGTAAGGATTTGAGATGAAAAAGATTATCGATGGCAAGCGCTATGACACCGACACCGCAACCCACATCGCGAACTACAACAACGGCCTGAGCGGCAGCGACTTCTGGTGGGTCGATGAGGACCTCTACCGCACACCACGGGGCAATTGGTTCGTGCACGGGGCTGGAGGGGCAATGACCCGCTGGTCCGTCTCTGTCGGACAGAACTCGTACAGCGGAGGCGAGGGCATCATCCCGCTCGGCTCTGTTGAGGCCCGTGAATGGTGCGAGGAGCACGGCTTTGTCTCCGTGTTGGAGACACACTTCTCCGATCAACTCATTGACGCATAACCCTTGCAGCAAGCTTAGGGGTCGTCCATGCGTGTGACGGCCCCATTCTTCAGAAAGTGACATTTCATGCTGTGAGGACAATACTGTGTACATTCAGCGTCCGATCCGGGCGCGCTTGGCGTTTGCCTGACGGATGCTCTTGGGCGTGTTCGCAAGGATAAAGTGTACTCTTGTCTTCACCAATTTTATGAACTTCAGGACGCTGGATTGCGAACCTCATAGGCTAGCGGAAAAACTCCAGAGCAAAAGTTCTCGCATGAAGTTCGCGGAGTCGGGCTGAGGCTATTGCAGTCACCAAGCCCGCAGAGATATTCGGCTCGAAGCCCAAAGCAATTTGCGCCACCGGCTGCGCAATCACCGGACTGAACGCTGCGGACACGCGTTATACAATACCCTTACGCTTTTCAAAAGAGACTTTCAAATGACCTCCCTTAATGCTGACCGCGTGCGCAAGCTCGTTACGCTCGCGATACATCCCACCACCAACGGTAACGAAGCTCTCAACGCCTTTATTAAGGCCCGTGAAATGCTTGCAGCAGCCGGAGCCGTGCCAGATGATGTTTTCGGAGATTCGCCTCGGCAGTCTATCCCTCCTGTGGACCGGGGCATTGTCTGGATGATCCGCAAGATCGAGGCCATGGAGACGCGGATTGGCGAGCAGATTGAAATGATCAAACAGCAGAAGCTGGAGATCAAGGCACTCAAAGCCCAGGTCAAAAAGCTCGAAACCAAGAGTGCTCGTCCAGCCGCCAAGTCGCAGGCCCATGCGTCTGCCACTCTGGACGGCCTCGTCGCGGCTCTTAAAGTGCTGCGCCGGATCGACCCGGATATGCGGATCAAGACCGCCCTCGCTTATCTCCACGCTGCGTCCCACGATGGGGTGAGTATCAAGGAGGTGGCCGAATACATCGGTACCGCGAGCGAAGGCTCGATCCGCTATGCGATGCAGACGCTTGGATCAGGACGTAATAACAAGCCCGGTTTTGCGCTCATCCAGGATAAAACAGCCTCCACCGGGCGGACTCGTCTGTACGTCCTGACCTCAAAAGGACGTGCGTTCTTGAATTCCATCCGGCGTGCACTGACACAAACACGGACTGGGCCGGAGTTACGACTTGTGGCATAAGGCTACCTTCAAACCCGTTTCGGGATCGAGGCGTAGGACCTTGTCCTGATGAACGACCCCGTCCTGCGCGAATCCAACAAGGTCAGCGAAGGGCGTCAACTGCACGGCTTTGATGCCGTGCCGAGCCTCGATCGCTTCACGGACGCTTAGCGTCTTCACAGGCCGTAAATGACCGGCCCTCTAGGTGGTCCGACAATTCTTTTGTCTCTTATGACATCTCCCAGT
>NZ_LN811354.1:154702-194696 GCF_001006805.1 Microvirga massiliensis
CCCGAGCCAGCTCTCAGCACGGTCATATCCAAACCTTGGATGTCAACGGCACGACGTGTCAATTGAAAAACCCTCCCCGGTGGTAGACGGGAAGGGCCTGATCATTGTTGAAGCGGTGATGATGTTGAATTTCGTCATCTATATTTATAATTGTTCAATAGAAATTCTGCAATATAAGCCGACGCGAACACACGCTGTGTGGTTTCAACAAAGAGTTGCACACATAGTCTTGTAATTACCGTGTGAAGCTGAAAGCCTTTTTGCAACAGAACGCGTTGGATGAGGGGGCTGACCACATTTGCCACATCCCATTTGCCTTATCTATGTTATTTCTGACCTCTCTATTCAGGAAATTATTGTGGTATTTGTGGTCAAATAGCATGAGCCCCCGTCTGGCGAGGCATTCAGCTTCATCTCCTGACCACATCTCTCTGTGGCACTTCTGTGGTCGTGGCGCGAGTTTGTGGTTATCGTCCTCACCATATCCACGACCATGTTATACCGAGTCCCACTGATCAGAATCCATGCCTCATCATGAAGGCTCCGGTCGCTGGCTGGATCAGCCTATCCCGAGCCAATTCCGGAGGCGCTCTAGCGCGACTTTTCCCACATCCATATCGTTGGCGACCCAGATGATGGACGGAATTGCGACGGTCGCAGCGATCTCTTGCCAGTTCTTGCTGAAAAAGCGGCCGACCGCGCGGGCCGGTGCTACGGCCACCTTCACTTCCCGCTAGTAACTAGGGAGGTAAACCACCTCGTCTTTACCCTCAATCCTGATCCGCATTGAAGCCACGAACCGGAGACGGCGAGTGCCACTCCGCAGAGGGGTCCCCAGAAATCCCAGCGCGCGATCTGACCCGGCCGCACATACTGATTCTGGGAGTTGATCTCCTGGATCGAGAAGTCCTCCTCTTCGCCAACAAGGGCGACGCGCATCAACGGCGCAACTTCCAGCCGATCAACGTATGGGGTACCCCGGCCTCGTAGTCCCTCGCGCAGCGCCGCCACGGTCACCGTTGCATCGCCCAGACGGACCTCGATTGTCTGCCTGCGTCCCACCTCCATTCGATCGGGCGGGTTCCACAGGATCGCGCCCTGCACGCCCTCACCGCGATGCGAGGCAGCTTTCGGGAACTCTGACGATATATATTGCAGCAATTTCGGCCATCATTCTAAATACGATTAGACGAGGTTGGCGTGTGGTAGCGTTCTTGTCTGAAGAAGTAGGGATCGGCACAAACTTTTCGAGGCCGCTCCCCTTGTAGTCTACGTGACCCTTCCTCGCACCTACCACTGCGAGGGAGGGTTTTTGTTGAAGGAGATGATGCGTTACTCTCTGTTTGAAAGCTATGTTCGGACCGCCCCCATCGTTGTCGAGGTGGCCGATTGGTCGGACTTCGTGGCGGATATGGCTGACCTCACGGAGCACCGTAAGGCCAACGAGCATACGAAGAAGAAGGCAACACCATCCGTGTCCCCGGCCGTCTACGACAATGGCGGCACCCGGCTGAATGCGAACGTCACCGGGTGGGGTGGATGGGCTGCGCTCGATGTGGACAACGACCTGATCTACACGTCCATCGAGGACGCGCAGGCCGCGATGGAAGCGATGGGGCTGAGCTACCTCATCTATACCAGCACCAAGGCGAAGCCGAACCATCACCGCTTCCGGCTGATGTTTCCGTTGACCCGCGAACTCGATGCTGAGGAAGCTAAGACCGCCTGGAAGGCTCTGGTGCAATACTTCGCACCCGTTGGTCCCGACGCGTCATGCAAGGACATCAGCCGCATCTACGGGGCACCATCCTTCTTCGAGCCCGCCGAGGACGGCAATACCGATCCCTACAGTGTGTTCGAGTTTAAGATAGACGGTAATGCACTGAACATTGATGAGGTGCTGGCGGCCTATGTTCCGCCGTCCGAGCCCTCATGGACGCCACGGACCCCGGCCCCCTCCGAACCCTCGGAGAGTATGGACGCGCCGTCCTTCCCGTTTCCTGAGGCTCGCAAGACGATCCCCTACGGCTCGACCATCTACAGCAGCCCAGTGGTCCGCGCCGACTTCGTGAACGAATATCTGAATCTGCCAAAGGGGGCTCACCACCTTGGTCTCTATACATTCATGGCGCGGGTTGCGGGTCGCGCCAAGGCCAAGGGCTTCAGGCTCGATGTCAACGAACTGGTCGCTTACGCGCGCCAGTTGGACGGCATTTCCCCGATCAAGACGGCGAATGAACGTTGGACCCGCATCCGCACCGAAGCGGAGCGTGCCCTTCGGTTCGCCGGATAATAACCAAGCAATTTGCTGTTGAAGTGAGTTTTTGAGTATGACGATTTCGCCTCCCAAGACAGGCACTGGCATTCGCGCCAGCCTTGTCCAATCCTACGACTACACCCGTGATGCCGCCTGGACGAACCCGCAAGACCCGTCCCACGGCAACTTCGCAAAATTCAGCTACCTGACCGAATTTGCGGTACAGGTTGGCGACACCTACTACCTGCGCGACAAGTTCACGAGCCGGTGGACCAACCATGGATCGAACTCTTCGAATGCTCGCCGCATCCTGATGATGCAGCGGGGTGGCACGGTCCAAATCGGCGGTATCTGGCAGACTATCACGGCTGACGACATTAAGCTGTTCTTCTCGACCGGCCTGCTGCACCTAGAAGGCACGATCTACGCCCCTGGCTGCGGTGACTTCGTGATCTTCTCGGACGAAAAGCGCCTCAACACCTACGTGGACAAGCGGCTGGCTGGTGACACCGACCACCTCGCGAACACGGAAGAGTTCTTGAAGGTGATCCGGAACTCGTTATGCAATGAGCCGGATGAACTTCCGCTCGCGGCCATGCTGGACGAGATCAACTCCAACCGTCCGACCCCATTCCGGTGGGTAATCCACTGGCTTGCGGCCCGCTACCAGAAGCCGGGTTTTGCGCCGCAAACCAATCTCTGGTTTATCGGTAAGCGTCGTGGCACCGGCAAGGGAACGGTCATCTCGGCCATGCGTGAACTGCTGGGAGGCCAGACCGTGGGGAAGGCGTCCCAGGAGGACATCGCGAAGGGCTGGACGGATTGCTTCCTCCACAAGGAACTCATGGAGTGGGACGAGTTCAAGGCTTCGGGCGGCTGGCGTGACTTCAGCAACCTCCTGAAGGAGAAGACCGGCAATTCCACGCTCACCGTGAACCGGCGCAATGTCGGCGTCTCTACCCATCCGGCGGTTGCCATGCACATTTTCGCATCGAACGAGTCCAAGCCGATCCTCGTGGAGGAGCACGATCGGCAGAACACCTTCGTCGAGACCTGCGACGATCCGGCCTGGACGGCACGGGCCAAGGCGCTCTGGAACCAGACTACCCGTGAATTCGTGGACCCGAACATGATCTCCGGGTTCGCGGCGCTGCTGAACGAGATCACTATCGACATACCCTTCATCTGTGCTCCGCTAATGACCCCGAAGCGCGCCTACCTCCTCGGCATCTCGGAAGATTCGGTGAAGCGCTGGGTTGAGGGCGGCGGTGCCGACAGTTATCGCACTGACAAGCAGCCGTGTGGCGGAACTGTCGTATGGGAAGCTCTCTACAACGACTACAAGGTCTGGGTGCGCGACTATACCCACCACAAGCCGGAAGACCTCAAGGGCTTCAAGCAGACCATGAAAGATCACGGTTATGCAGCGAAGGACGATCCAGCCCTGAAGGTGAAGCAACCAGACGGCACGAGGAAGTCCATGCGCGTGGCGAAGCTCACGCTTCCAGCCCTCGAAGAGTTCGCTGATGACGTAGTGGACGTGTGGGCGATCTCCGATACCTTGCACGGGCTCCCCCGAAACGTGGTGTCGCTTCGCTGAGTCCGACTAAAGGAATGGACGGGCGAGAAGCCCGTCCAGGAAAATGGGACCTCGCAGGGTGACTTGCTTCTCACTATTGGATTGGCACGATCCGCCTAAGCGCCTGCTGAGAGCAGAGGGCCTTCAACGCCGCCTCCGGGCTATTTGTGGTCCTAGTCGTCTTCGATCGCTATAGCTATTGCTGCTCGGATATCAGTTCTTGAGCTTCCGATGCTTTGGCTACATAATTCGCGACGCGAAATGAACGAGGCAATTGACACCCGCTTCCTTCGAGCGAGAAAACTGGCTCGCTGATATTCGGCTCAGAGACGTGAATTTGCCATTTAAAGAGCGCTTACTCGCGGTATGACATCGTCCTGCACCTCACCAAGAAGCAGCGCACCCGCCTGCGGTCGGCGGCTTGACGATCCTCTAACGACTGTATGTGCCCCGTCTGATCGACCCTGAAAACGTGGGTGCACAGCAACATCGCCTATTGATCCTCCGATGGCATGGGTGGCCCACCATCTCAAGAAGGATAGAAGTTTATAATCAGCATGCATCCGCTGCGAAAATATCGACAGCAACAAGCCCGCTGAAATAGATTTTGTTCATCGGCCATGAGTGCCGTTTATTTTTAGGGACTATTTTTATGACTTTTCCATACGAACATATGATCATGACGGCAGGCTTCAGCCTGTATGACGCAGCAGAGGCCGCGCACGAACTCGCACTCATCACATCCGGGTTACTTGGTCCTGAGGGCAAGACCTGGACTCTCGATGTCAAAGAGAATGCGATGATCCTCCGCTTCAAGGAGTATGATGATCTCAAGCACTTGCGTCAGCGCCTCAACGAACTCCTACCTCCAAGTGCCAGCCTCGATGCGGAAGGGCTGAACTTCGAGGACTTCACGAATCACGTCGTAGCGCGCGATCCGCACCATTGTGAAACACCAGGGGAGGCTGCCTGATGACGGCCCCACTCGATAGGCCAGACTGGATGCTGGACATCCTCACAATGTCACCCGTCGCGGACCTCGCGCGGCTCCATCCGGAACGCACCTACGTCCACACGATTCCTTTCGAGATGCTCCGTGCGGAGGAGCATGAGATAACTCATGCTTTGAGCCTCGGCGACTACCGCAAAGCGGATTGGGTGAAACCCCTCCCGACAGCCGTTGATACCCTGATCGACGACCTTCATGACATTGCTATCGAGCGGGAAATCGACGGTTACCCGGTGGGTTGCAACATTAGTGCGAACGGAGACCTGGAGGTCACCATGGTCTTCGCCAGCGTCGTTGACATGGCGCACTTCAAACTCGCGCTTCCGTGATGATCGGGACGGCCTGGGGGATCGTCCTCCGGGCCGCTCCATCACGCCGCCAGGGTCTCGGAACTGTTCTTCTCCACCGCCATTGACCGCGCGATCCGCATGACCGAGGTGGTGCTCGCTCCTGTCTCGCGGGCCGTTGCCCAGATGTTTCGATCCGTCATCAGTATCACAGTGGTTCTCGCACCGTCACACCCGGTAACGATGCCGGGTCGAGCCGAAGTTCGAGGATTTCTCGGGAACCGCTGAATAATACTGACAATGGGGTGTGCGGCGAGATAAACAAAGATCATTGCAAATTTCGCGGGCGCTTTGCTCCGAAATTACCGTTGGCGGTTTTCTCGCCATCGAGCAGAACTTCTGTATCTAACATCCCTATTTTAAGGCAATCTTCGTGAATAATATTTTTTTAAAAAGCTTTTCCTCCGAGAAACTTGCGGACCAGATCGCGATCTTTGACTTCGCTGCGGAGCGCCTCCTTGCGGGCGTTCAGGCCCCTCCCCAAGCAAAAGTGAGCTTCATTTCAGGACGCCACCAGAAAGTTTATAAACCCTTAGAGCATGAGGGCCTGACAGTTCTGGGACTCTGCCGCCGCGAAGTAAAGCGCAATGCCAACGCTGACATTGCGGATGTCCCTAGCCTTATCGGCAAGCTCTCGCCGTACGGCTGCGATGGAGGCGAGCTTCTGGCTCGGCTCTTTGCGGCGCGGTTCTGCAAGCCGCTTGGCCCATATGCGGACATACTCCTCGATGAACTGCGCGAAACTGATCAGGAACTTGTGTTCCAAATCAACCAACTCAGTGACGAAATCTATGTATCGCGCACAGCGGATGCGAGCCCGCTTCGGTTTGCCGATCTCGACAGTTATCTCAACTCCACAAAAGAGTTAGGATGCAAGCTCCTGCGTGGTCAGAAATTCGGACTGTGATTACACACTGAATCGTCTGACCCATGGCGATTCATAGTGGAGGCACGGACAAACTTGGCCTGGGAAGCTCCAGGCCAAGTGCGCATGGGCAGGGATGAAGGCGTCGGGAGGTCCCAACCTAACTCAATAGGTCGCCCGACCACCCGACAGATCGAACACCGCGCCCGTGTTGAACGAGCACGCCTCCGAGCACAGCCACAGGACGAGGTCGGCCACCTCGTTGACGGTGCCCAGGCGCTTCATCGGGCTTTTCGCGATCATGGTCTCTACCATCTCGGGGGCCATCTGCTCCAGGATGTCGGTCTTGATCGCGGCTGGAGCAACGCTGTTCACGCGGATGCTCGTGTCGGCCAATTCCTTGGCGAGCGACTTCGTAAAGGCGATCACGCCTGCTTTGGCGGCGGAGTAGGCCGAGAGGTTCGGAGTGCCTTCCTTGCCCGCGAGTGAGGCGATGTTGACGATCCGGCCCCAGCCCGAGCGCCGCATGACCGGCACGACCTGACGCGAGACCTCGAAGACGCCCGTAAGGTTCACCTCGACCACACGCCGCCATTGCACAGGATCGATCTCCTCGACCGAAGAGGAGTCGCCCGTAAAGCCCGCATTGTTCACGAGGATGTCGATCCCGGAGGCTCCGGCAAGCACCTGCTTGATGGCGCGGGCGATTTGGTCGGAGTTCGTGACATCAACCGCCGCGAAGCCCATTTCATCTAGGCCCTGGGGCGGGGCGATATCCCAGACCCAAGTCTGTGCGCCAGAGCCTGTCAGTTGCTCCGCAATGGCGCGGCCAATGCCGTTCGAGCCGCCTGTGACTACGGCTGTCCGACCCGACAGATCGTATGAGACTGGCATGAGTCCATCCGAAGTGGTGGACGTGCACTATAGCTGGCAGAGGGAGAGCGTCGCCACTGCCCTTGGGCCTTCATTTCCTGGACGAAGGTGGGAACTCGTGCCGCTGGCAACGATTCCCCTAAGGGATCAGGGGATGCAGCATGGAAGCCCATAATTTTGGCGCACGCGCGACGGTTTTGCTGGTGGAGCATGAGCCTGTGATCCGCACGCGCGTGGCCGTCTTCTTGGGCGAGGCAGGCTTCGAGGTCGTCGAGGCGGAGAGCCCGGAGGCGGTGTGGAGCATCCTTGAGGCTCGGCCCGATGTGCGGGTCATGGTGGCCGATCTCGACGTGGCTGAGGGAACGGACGGCCTGGAGCTTGCGCGAAGCGTCCACCTCCGGTGGCCGTCGATCGGGCTGGTCATCACCTCGGGCCGGGTTCGGCATCTGCGCCCTGCTGACGTGCCCGGCAACGGTAGCTTTCTCCCACGCCCCCTTCCGGCAGACACTCTGCTGCACGAGGTCAGAATGGCTGCCCAGCAGCGCGCGGCCTGAGGACGAGCCAAGTCGGATATTTTTCCTCCCAAACTCCTGCCGTTCCAGTGACCTGACCGTCCGTGCCTGCCTGACATGGCTCGGGACGGGCACAAACTGGTCATGAGCGCCAAACCCTTCACCAGAGCGACCATTGGGCCGTTTCGATCTCCCCTTGAGGCCGTTACGCGACCGTGTCAGATGATGCGCGAATTGGTCAGTGATGCTCTACGACAGGTGTCGCGCGAGTTGCTTGCTCATCTCGAACATGATGACCTTTTTCTGTCCGAAGATCGGTTCAAGCTTGTGGTCGGCCAGAATCTCGCGGTTGTTCACTGGGTTCTGGAGATCGTGGTTCTTGATGTAGTCCCACATCCGGTTGACCACAGCCGGGTGTGACAAGGGGACGGAACTTCTCCCGAACCATTCCGAAGGCATGATCGTTCCTTACCTGTCCGGAATCCGAGTTTCCGCAACGGCAATGTCCGCATCCAAGCTTTAGGAGACTGAGTTCGACATGGCAAAGAACCCTTGGCTGAGCCTCTGGCTAAGTGCGGCAAACACCTGGGCCGGTGCCGCTCGTGGCTTCTGGACGGCAGAGATGCACCGTCAGCAGAAGACCATGTTGAACGAGATGACGCGACCGACAGCCCGCCCTGCAACCAAGACCCGCTCGCTCAAGAAAACGCCAACGCGTGGGCGAAGGAAGCCCGGAGGACGATCCTAACACGGCTCATCCTCGATCTTCCTCCCTTCTGCCTTCCTGACCTGTATCCACTTCCGCCCGGACCCTCGATGTATTCAGTGTAGCTGGCCGCAAGCCAGAACGGCGTGGAGATGACTCGCTACGACAACACTCCCACAGTCGTGGTCGTGCTGGTTCCTCTTCGAGGCGGCCTGCTGATGATCCGTCGTGCTCTTCCTGGCGAAGGTCACGGCAAGCTCGCACTTCCGGGTGGCTACCAGATGCTCGGTCAGACATGGCAGGAAGCCGGTGCGTGCGAAGTTCTGGAAGAGACGGGCGTCGCGGTTATCCCTGAGACCCTTCGGGTTGTGGCAGTGGAGACCACCCCGGACCGGAGGCAGAATCTGCTCTTCTGTCAGAGTCCTGCCGTCGAGCACGAGGGCGCATTCGTCCATGACGCGGAGGTCTCGGAGGTGCTCGTCATTCACGAGCCGGTCGAAACAGCATTCCCTCTGCACACCCGCATGGTCAGGGCGTTCTTTGAGCGGGCGCTGTAAAGATCAGTGTGTCATCGCCCTAAACCTGTCGGGTTGACGACAGCCACTCCCGGAGCTTGGTCCAGGGCGGCTTCATCTGCCCGCCACGAACGGCAATGCCGATCGCCTTCTTCTGTCCGACCAGCACGACGAGCCGCTTGCCTCGGGTCACACCCGTATAGAGGAGATTGCGGGCCAGCATCTGGTAGTGCTGTGTCACGACCGGGATCACCACTGCCGGGTATTCGGAGCCCTGCGACTTGTGGATCGTGGTCGCAAAGGCAGGCACCAGGGTGTCGAGTTCCCCGAAAGGGTAGACGACCTCACGGCCCTCAAAGTTCACGATGACTGCGCCTTCGTCATCATCAATGCGGTCCACAGTTCCGAGATCGCCGTTGAAGACTTCCCGGTCATAATCGTTCTGCGTCTCCATCACCCGATCACCGGGCGAAAAGCGCCAGCCGAAGCGCTCCACGGTGGCAGGCGGGCTCGGGTTCAGGACCCGCTGGAGTTCGTGATTGAGATTGCGCGCACCGAGCACACCCCGGTTCATCGGGCAGAGAACCTGAACATCTTTCAGGGGATTAAGCCCGAACCGGCGCGGGATGCGGTTGGTGACGACCTCAATGAGCTTGAAGACACCCTCGTCAGGATCACTGATCTCGACAACGTAGAAGTCGCTATCCTCGCCCTTCGGGGCGGGCTCCGGCATCTGGCCGGTGTTGATCCGGTGGGCGTTCACCACGATCCGGCTCTCGGCAGCCTGCCGGAACACCTCCGTGAGCCGCGCCACCGGAATGGACCCCGAGCCGATCAGGTCGGCCAGCACCTGCCCTGGTCCGACCGAGGGTAGCTGGTCCACGTCACCGACGAACAGCAGACCCGCTTCTTCAGGGACCGCCCTGGTGAGCGCATTCATGAGTGGCACGTCTACCATCGAGGTCTCGTCCACGACGAGGAGATCGCAGTCGAGCGGGTTCTCCTCGTTTCGCGAGAAGCCGCCATGCTTGGGATCGATCTCCAGGAGCCGGTGGATGGTCTTGGCCTCCAGTCCGGTCTGCTCGGTCATGCGCTTCGCGGCCCGGCCTGTAGGGGCTGCCAGCAGCACGCGCACGCCCTTCGCGACCAGGATGCGCAGAATGGTGTCCAGCGTGCTGGTCTTCCCCACGCCAGGACCACCGGTCATGACCGCCACCTTGGAGGTGAGCACGAGCCGCACGGCCTCACGCTGGGAGGGCGAGAGGGTCTTGCCGGTCCGGCCCTCCACCCACGGCAGAGCCTTGTCGAGATCAATCGCAGGCCAGGGCGGAGCCCCTCCGGCTCGTGTCAGGAGCCGCTCGGCAATCGCCCTTTCGGCCCCGTGCAGGCCCTTCAGAAAAATGCAAGTCTCACTGCCCACGGTATCGGCAAGGACGGCTTCGCCTCGCTGTAGCTCCTCCGAGATTGCCGTCTCGATCAACCCGGCGTCCACCTCCAGGAGACGCTGGGCCAGGGTGGTGAGCATCGCGATCGGCAGAGCACAGTGGCCCTCGTCGGTCGCGGTCTGAAGTGCGAACGACACGCCCGCCCGGAGCCGCTGGGGGCGGTCTTCTCCATCCCGAGCTTGGCCGCGATGGCATCCGCTGTCCTGAAGCCGATGCCGCGCACGTCCCGCGCCAGCCGATACGGGTCCTCGGTCATGACCTGGATGGCCTCATAGCCATAGGTCTTGAAGATGCGAACCGCGCGTGCGGTGCCGACCCCATGGGCGTGCAGGAAGATCATGATCTCCCGCACGGCTTTCTGCTCGCTCCAGCCTGCGACGATCTTCGAGGCCCGCCAGGGGCCAATCCCCGGCACCTCCGTGAGCCGATCAGGATTGTCCTCGATGATCTCGAAGGTATCCTCGCCGAAGGCCGCCACAATGCGCTTCGCCATCGCGGGGCCGATGCCGCGCATCTGGCCCGACGCGAGATACTTCTCGATGCCCTCGGCCCCGGTTGGGGGAGTGGTCTTGAGCACCTCGGCCTTGAACTGGAGCCCGTGCGTGCGGTCGCTGATCCAGAGCCCGCTGGCCGTGATCCACTCGCCTGCGGAAACCGCAGGGGTGTGGCCGACCACCGGGACTAGATCGCGCTTGCCCCGTGCGTGCACCTTGAGGACGGCAAAGCCGGTCTCGGGATTGTGGAAGGTGACGCGCTCGACCGAGCCCGCGAGGGTCTCCAGGATAGGTCTCTGATCCGCCTGGGGCGGCCGGAACATCTGGTTCATACTGTCTGCCAGGAGGCGTTCCCGGCCCCTTCTTTTCCTTGCGCGGCACGGCCGACGAAGTGGGTCACCTCTGCTCCCCGTTCACCCCGCCTCGGACTCCCTGTAGCGACCTCATGGTCGGTCCTCAGGAAGTTCGAAGCGAGCGGCAGAAGGCGATGCCGTCCCTTGACCTATTCCTATGTTCTATGTTTGTTCTTTTTGCGACGCAGAGCAAGATGGCAAGAAAGGCCAAGCAGACGTGGTTCGCACCGGATCAGGCTGAACGCTCGCCGCGCCGGGTGAGCCCGAGCAAGCAGATTCGAGAGCGACAGGCTCAAGCCAAACGCGAGGGACTCGAAGCTCAGATGCTGACCTGAAGAGAGTGAAACCAGGGAACTGCCCCTGCCAACCGTGAGCACGTCGAGACAGACGAGGCGCTCCGGGCCGCGAGCGCGAAGCTGATCCTGGATAGTTTCTCCACAGCCATCCATATCGAGGACATGGCGAAAGCATCCAAGCGCAATCGAGGTCATACGCGAGGCCCGCGCAAAGCCCCTGAGCCAACGGGCGCTCGGCTGCCGATCCGCATCAGCGTCGATCGGGAGGCCCTTACCGCGTTGGACAAACGAGCCCTGGCTGTCCAGGTCGGGATCGGCGTTGTGGCAGGCTGGCTGGCAAGCTGGCTGGTCGGTGGCTCAGGTCTTCTCCAATATGTGATCACCGGGCTTGCGGGATCACTCGTCGGCGGCTTTCTTCTGGAGCGCTTTGGCATTGATCTCGGGATTCGCAACGAGACCGCCAGCCGGATTGCCACCGCGACGATCGGAGCAGTTGTGGTCGTCCTGGTCGCTCGCCTTGTCGGTTGACAACGCTCTGGTGCTTTCAACCGCTTGATCCGGTCGCGGGACTTGAGGACAGGCGGCATAGGCGTGGTGGCTTGTTAGAAACGACGCCTTTTTGTTTCCTGACATGCCTGTGACGATTGCTCCGCGCCCCACTTGTGCGGACGACTACGCCTTTGCCCTTAGGCTCTACGTTGAGACGATCAAATCTCTCGCAAGGACCTGGATCGAGTGGGTCGCCGTGCCTGCCTCATCGTCCCAGCGTGTTTCCATCTGATCTGAGATTTGCGTCGTTTCAGGATGATGCTCGAAGGTGCTGTCCCACACTCCGAAAACCACCTGTCTAAGCTATTATGGGTCGGACCCTGATCCGATATCTGCTCAAACGTGTGAGGCAGACATGTCCGCGACACGTGACAAGGCACGCCAAATCCTGGATGGCGCTTTGCCAGAAAACAAGATCATCACGTCTAATGGTGCAACTGCCGACAAATATGCTGAGATGACTGGTCTCACGCATAAGCGACTGACCGATAACTGGGCATCCGGCGGCATCATGACGGGCTGCAACGGCTTCACTGGCTGGTACGGCGCGAAAATGGGTTCAAAGAAATATCTGGGTGGCTTTGATCTGAAGAAGATCGTCAAGGACGCAGGCAAGGAGAGCGCCTGGATCAAGTCAACCCAAGACAATCGACCGCGATACGGTGACATTCTTCGACATGCCTCGTTCCACGTTGACGTTGCGCTTGATTTTGACGGTGATGTCCTCATCCGCGCTGCCGGAGGTCAGGGCGGCAAGGCAGTAGGGTGCGACATCATCAAGCGCGTTCGGGGTAAGACGAGCTACAACCCCAGCGCGTTGGAGGGCTGGATCGACATCGACATCTATTTTGGTGATGACGCCAGACCGGCTCTGATACCCGACTGGAGTTGGCTTATCGGTTGGTGGGAGGTTAAGGACAGAGGCGAGACCTACTATTACTATTTCTTCCCTTCAGGGGTTGTTCAATACACGACGAGTCCAGCCTTGCTGAACAAGTGCCCGAATCTTGGAAACGAGGAAACCGGAAGATTCAGCATTGATCAATACCGGAATATCGCGATTACGTGGAACGTTCCGGATTACCCGCGAGAAGCTTTCTTGCCTGCCGATCCTCAAACATCGCTACGGCGGCTGACCGGGACGCTTCCCGATTATCCGACTGCTTTGCCGTTTCCGGCCGCCAAAATTGGGTCGTAATCGCAGAAACCTTGCGCCGGATGATGTCCCGGAGCAGGCACGCGGAGTGGACGCGACTACGACCACTCACGGACAAACTTGACGGATCAATGGCATCGAGGTCACGGCTCTCCACAACCATATGCTGGGTGACGAGCCGAGACTGTTCTTCATGCATTTCTGGGCCAGCGATGATGCCGCGAAGCTCGCGAAGGGGCTGAAAGCCGCCTTGGGTCGGGTCAAAGCTGCCAGGGGCTGATCCGACACAACGCAATCCCGATGTGACTGCCACATTCGCGGTCTGCTGCGGAACTGGCTAAGTACATCAGCCCTACCAAAGTCATCCATGTCCAGGTCGGCTGTAATGGAAACTCGTTAGCGTCCATCACAGCCGATCTCGTTGACGGGTCAGCCCTTTATATGAATCGTGCGGTAAGCCACTTGGCTTCCCGGATACGCCTGAATGCCGACGTATCCTGGTCCTTGGCCGCGAAGTGGATCGGTGTTGTCGTACCGAGTTGTCTGCTTACTCTCGCCTGTCTCAGTGTTGGTGAGCTTGACTGTGAAGAGATTCCCTTGGGCTGTAATCTCGTATTCGAACCAGACATCCTTGATCAGCTTTGGACCACTTGCGTCGTATTCCTGCCAGCGCTCTTCGTTGCGGTCCAAGTGCCATATCCGGTCACCAGCCGGAATGTTGTAGATCGCACCAGTGCGATGCCGCCATAAGCCGTCCTTCTCCGGGATACCCCAGAAGTCGATGCTGCTATCGCCGCGCGCATTGTCGTCGATCTGAACCTCAAACCCCGAGTGAATGGGGCGGAGCACCGGATTGTCTCGGACAGCCTGCTTTTCCGCATCCGAAAGTCGGTTCATGAGCGCTGCGTCTAGCGGATGTCGCGGGTGGGCAAACCGGATGTATACGCCACTGTTGTGGTGGTCCGGGTTGAAGATGCGGAACTGGAGTTTGAGCGTGAAGTCCTTGAACGCCTTCTTCGTATAGAAGAACAGCGTAAGCCCGGAGTCGCCGTAGCTCACAAGCTCGCCGTTCAGGTGAGCAAACCCAGTGCCGTCTGGGCCGACCTTGCTCCATGCCTTCACCGACGCAGCCGTCCCATCGAAGAGTGCCGTCCAACCTGCCGGGGCGGGAAAGGTCTTCGCGCGGGGCAGCACATCCCGGCTCAACTTGTCAGCCGTGCGTCGTGCGAGTGCGACCCCAGTCAACATCGGATTCGGCGACCCGACTGTCGGGAAGATCGCAGGCGAGGCAACGTAGCAGTTTCGCGTGTCGTGAATGCAACCATAGATATCCGTCACGCCGTCTGCTGCATTCTTGCTCATCCAGAGTGTGCCCGCATCGTGGTGGGTGGTGCCGAGATTGTCACGGCGATTATCCCACGGCAGGAGAGCCTTAAGATCGTTCGCGGTCGCATTTTTCGTCACGGAGATGACGTTTTTCTTTGGGCCGGGTTCATTTGTGATGATTTCAAATGGCTCACCAGCCGCGAACAGCACAGCGAGCTTATCGGAGCACTCATCCATGGCGTCCCAGAGCTTCCGGTCGATCTTGGTCTGATTGCTTCCGGGGAAGACCTCAGGCTTTGCCTTCGCGTTACCCAGACTGACAACTGCTTTCGCACGCCCATTCTCCGTGAGAGTTGGGTCAAGGTCGATGTGGCTGTCGGGATTACCAGGGCACATCTCGCCGATGCCGCGTATCGTAATCACGACGTGGGTGTCGTCCGCGCGGAGAAGTGCATCCATGTGCTCAAGGGTTGGAATTTTCTTGAAAAGCTCGGCCTCGCTATCGACTCCGAGGTTGTTCAGCCCTGACGCTGTGATCTGGAAGTGGAAGTAGCGGTGCTGTCCTTCGATGAGGGCGCGGCCTTTGACGAGCAGCGCCGAGACTTGCAGGGCATTGGTCAGCGTCGCAGGCAGATGCTGCTCGATTGACTTTTTGGGAACCCGGATGGTGAGGTTGGAGCGTAGGTGCGCGACGAGGTTCTTGCCCATCCGACTGGCAGCCCGCCAGCTTAGTGACTGCTGGAAGGTGAGCTTCGCAAGCCGGGTGCTCTCGACAGTGCCAAGCGCGATAATGACGGCGCTGTCGAAGCCATTTTGCGGGGGCGCGAGCGAGATCGTCTTCTCAGCGCCATTATCGAGGACGCGAACGCCGGTCACGCGGACCGTGTTATCGGCCAATGTTTCGGTGATGAGATCGAGCACGTTGACCTTTGGCACGACCATGAGCCGCTTGCGGGCATCGCCCTGCGGCCCGATTCCATCCGCCTCGGCTGTGGCGAGCCGAGCCGAGCAGGTGAGGATCGGCACCGTGCTGAACTTGTTACCGGGAAACTGCCCTGGCGCGGCTTGACTCTGAACGGCCAACGGCGCTTCGAGCTTGAACAGTTCCCGTAGCTTGGGTTCCGGTGTCGCATCCCCCTGAGGCAGCCCGAGCCAGTCTCGCAGCACATCGGCGTTGATCGGGCCTTGTGTAGCCGGGTCGTGATAGCGTACTGCCGGATGTTCGGGCAGATCGGCAAAACTGAGGCCGGTGATTGCTGGGTTAGCGTTCAGGCCAGCATGCAATTGCTTGCGAAGCGCGACATGCAACGGCCCATAGATGAAGTCGTTGGTCTCGGTAACCCCGATCAGATCACTGCTCTGCCAGAAGTATCCCCGCTCGTTATTCGGGAACAACATTGCACGGAGATCGTCCATCACCTCCTTGGGCCATGTCTTGGTCTCATCCTCGAATAGCTCGGGTGACCAGCCGCCCCATGACAGGGAGCGTCCACCGATGGCGAAGAGCAGCCCTTTATAGTCCAGCGCCGAATGGCTCTCCCAAGGGGTCCGCATATCGGGCACGCCGCCATTCAGGTAGTTTGTGTTCTGGACGTGCTCGGGCAGCACGAACGGCCCGGCTTCTAAGACAAGGATGCGTCGGGCGCGCGTCGAATCGTTTTCGAACAGTCGCTGAGCGACTGCCGCACCGAATGTGCCGCCGCCGATGACAATGACATCGAAGAGAGAATCGTGGCCGCCGACGACTTCGGCTGCGCTCTCGACCGCCTCCTGGAAGGTGTTGCAGAGGTGACGCCCCATGTTGTCCAGGGTGAATGTCGTGGTTTCTGAGCCAAGCATTTCTTCTGCTCCGAGCAGTGATGGGAATGGGCTCTATCGACTGAAAGCGGGTATGCTGCGGTTTACTAGCTGCAAAGCGTTGGTTTTGTCGGATTGATCTGTCGCCATGCTCAGTCGGTCGAGCGATAATGACGCTATCGGAACGCTACAATACCGAGAGTTACACAGTGTGCTATGCTGAGCATCTGCGGGGCGTCAGGCCGTTATAGAACCTATAAAGCTTTTGGCATCAGAGACGATGTCATCCCTGCATGTTATTGCTGCCCTTATCTCGCGCTGCTGAATTCTGTAGGTAGCAGCATCGAGAGGGTATCAACTCTGATTGGAGCGCTGAGTGAAACAATTCACACATAAGGGGGTATGTTGCCCGCAAGACGAACTTGTCTAACTACCTCGACTGACAAGTGTGACTCGGCAGCCGAGAATAGCTCCCACCGGCTCGCTCTAAGAGCGGAGGTCCAGCCCACTTAACATCCGGCGGGGTCTGGTGTTCGCGTCGGCGGCAATCGGTTCGGTCTGAACCCTGGTCACATGGCCCGTGCTCCTCATCGCTCTGGCGCAGCGCCTCCATTCGCTCGGGTTTGAACACCCGTCCCATAGGTCCATCGGCGGGCCGGTCAACCTCGTCCTCCGGAACGGGTTTGCCTTCCCAACCTCTTTCCCGCAGTCGCTTTCACGCGGTCCTGCGCCATTTCTGCAAGGATCAGATGAAATGTGCATCAATGGATGGGTGAGGGGACGTTGAGTCAACACCAGGGCTCACGATCTCTCGCGTCGATTCTCACGCAATTGTAGCTGGCCCGCCAGGGCATGCGATAGATGAACCCGCCAAGAGAGCAAGTCCTGAAGGAGCGTCGGGCGAGTTTGTTTGTGCGCCTTGCGGAACTCTCGATATGCCTGATCGCCGTCTTCTTTATGGGAGCGATGTTGGGGTGGTGGTGAACTGCCGGGCTTACTTGTGGCATTAGTACAGCCGGGCTTCTGCGCCCACTGCGGGTCCACGCTCCTCGAACTCTTCCGCGACTGCCCACGCCCGCCGGATCGGTTGACGAGGATGCTCTCTGCTTCACCTCATCGGGCGGACTGGACGCCCTAGCCAGCCAGCCGCAGAATACCGCCTGAAACTGCGCCGAGGCCCCATGGCTTCGCAGGAGCACAAAGTCGAACGGCGGTTGGTGGCGATCTTCGCCGCTGACGTGGCGGGCTATTCGCGTCTCATGGAGCAGGACGAGGTCAGGACACTTCAAACCCTGACAGCCCATCGCGAAATCATGGACGGCCTCATCGCCGAGCATGGTGGACGGATTGCCAACACCGCTGGCGACAGCGTTCTGGCGGAGTTCCCGAGTGCCGTTGAAGCGGTCCAGTGTGCCATCACCGTCCAGGATAAGCTGGCCGACGTGAATGCGACTGTGCCTGACGCCCGTCGTCTCAGGTTTCGAGTTGGCGTCCATGTCGGAGATGTGATGGTCCGAAGTGGCGACCTGTTCGGCGACGGCATCAACATCGCGGCCCGTCTCCAAGCATTGGCCGAACCGGGCGGTGTCGCTATCTCGGGTGCGGCCCATGAGCAGGTCAGGAAGACGCTGCCGCTGGCAGCCAGCGACCTCGGCCCGCAGCCGGTCAAGAACATGGACGAACCCGTTCGGGCCTACCGCATCTCCCTGGCCCGACCCACTCCAACGAGCCGCGACGGTACGGCTGGTCAGCCGTCACTGACTCTCCCGGAAAAGCCCTCCATCGCCGTGCTGCCGTTCGACAACATGGGAGAGGATCGAAACGACGAGTATCTGGCAGAGGGTGTGGTCGAAGACATCATCGCGGCCCTATCGCGGGTGCGCTCCTTCTTCGTGATCGCCCGCAACTCAACCTTCACCTACAAGGGACATGCGGTGAACGTCCAGCAGGTCAGCCGGGAGTTGGGAGTCAGGTACGTCCTCGAAGGCAGTGTCAGACGTAGCCGCAACAGGGTGCGAGTGACGGCGCAGTTGATTGACGCCACAACAGGCGCGCACCTCTGGGGTGACCGCTACGACGGCGTGGTCGAGGATGTCTTTGACCTTCAGGATGAGATCACCGCCCGTGTGGCCGGGGCCATCCAGCCGTCCATACGGGCCGCCGAGGTCGAGCGGGCGAGACGCAAGAGACCCGACAGTCTCGATGCCTATGATCTGGTCATGCGCTCTCTCCCGTTCGTCTGGTCCCCTGACCAAGCCTCCAACAAGACAGCCACCGAACTCCTGGAGAAGGCACTCACGCTCGATCCAGGCTACCCCCTGGCCGTGTCCCTCTCGGCTTGGTGCGATGCGCAGCGGGTCTTCTATATCTGGTCGAGGGATGTCGAGGCCGACAAACGCCAGACCCGCGAGAAAGCCCAGAGGGCTGCGGAGATGGCCCCTGACGATCCGTTCGTCCTGACGGTCCTGGGCACAGCCCTGACGATCACCCGCGAGTTCCCGGAAGCGCAGATGATGGTCGAGAGGGCGCTCGCCCTCGATCCCAATCTGGCCTGGGCATGGAGCCGCAGTGGATGGCTTCGGAACTACCTCGACGACCCGGAAACTGCCATTGGTCACTTCCAGAGGGCCATGCGCCTCAGTCCGCTCGATCCGATGACCTTCCTGTTCTATGCCGGGATAGCTGCCGCTCATTTCATCGCGGGTCGCTACGCGACATCGGTCACATGGTACGAGAAGGCGCTTCTGGCTAATCCTAAGGCGACCTTTCTCAATCGGATTCTTGCACCCGCCTATGTCTTTGCTGGAAAGCAGGCGGAAGCCGAAGTTTCGGTCCGGACGCTCATGGCAGCACATCCGAACATGACAGTGGAGGCCGTACGGGCTGTCCACGTGTTCAGTCGTGAAGTGAAGGATCGCATATGTGAGGGGCTTCGATGCGCTGGCTTGCCGGAGTGACGCATCGCCCGCGTAGCATGACCCCGACCGACGCCAGTCAGGGACATCGGACGCAGCGTGGTTTTCGTCTTTGACGAGCGGTGCAGGAACTGATGACCGGGTTATCCGAGAATTTACTTCCTCTCACCCCGTCAACCCCGAGGGTACGCCAGCCCGATTTCCAACGCGGAAGGAGTAACGATGATGACAGCTTTCAACATCGTGCGGGTGCGTGTGAAGCCTGGGCGTGAGGAAGAATTCGTCGAAGCTCATCGCCGGGCAAATCCCGGTATGCCCGGCTTTCGGCGCGGTGTGCTCATCAAGACAGGGGAGCGCGCCTATTGCGTGATCGGTGAATGGGACAGCTTGGATGCGTTGGGGTCGGCTCGCCCCATGATGGCATCGCTCCTGGCGACCTTCCGTGATGCGCTGGAGGAGCTTGATCACGGGCTTGGCATTTCGGAAGCCGTGTCAGGCGAGGTGATCCTGGACTCTCGCGAAGACCGACATTCTCACGCCGAAGCCAAGTCGATGACCTGACGCGCCGCAAGGCACCCGGCTGTAGACGCCGAGGCGACTCTACTTCGTCACGGCCACTTCCGTGAACGGAAGCTCGAACACGATCTCTCCTGTCTCATCAGCCACCTCGAAGTGGCAGGTCAGCCAGTTCACATCGGTGTTCGGTCTAGTCTGCATCAGGTCCAGCGCAGTCACTCGTGCCGCTTCCCAGGCTTGATCTGGATCACGAAGTTCGGTCCCGGATGGGTCCAGGACTACCTTGTCGTTGCAGTGCAAATGGAAGAAGTAGCGCGGCATCGTCGCCTCAGGTCTAGGGTTTGACTCATCTGCAACTGTCACTGCTCGGGCCAGCGGGCCAGGGTGTTCGCGAGGATGGCTGCGAATTGGTCCTGAATGCCGAAAAGCTAGGTATTATAGGCCAGCCTCACTCCGTCTTCGGGGTTCCGTTTGGCTGCCGCCATCCAGTCGCAGATCATTTCAACAAGATCGCACAGGTCCATGCCCGCGATGCCCCGAGAGCCGTAGTGCTCTGGATGATGGGAATTGCAACGGTAGTGGTGGTCGAACGCGGGCGCGAGACGGGCCAGCACCTCGGCATACTCGGGCGAGCCATAGGAGACGCCGCGCAGGAGCGGGATGGCCTCATCGAACGCTGGCTTCTCCGCCTCGTCGAACTTGCTGGCGTCATGGACACGCCCACGCCGCAGCATCTCGGTCACGAACGTATCCAGATAAGCCCGGACCTCCAGGACGTGCTGCAAGCTGTCTGCGCGGCTGTCGAAGCTCTCGGCCATGCTGGTCTCCCCGCAACGGCATACAGGGGCATCGTAGCGAGCAGCAGACGTGGGCACCAAGTGTCTGGTCCTCGCGACAAAGCAGTCGGAACCGTGTCGATAGCTGTGCCCGTCTACTCCTCGCACCGACCATTCCACATGGAGCATCGGGGTCTCTCGGGCGGACCTCTTTCGGTTGCCACCCTTCGGAACCTACTGGACCCCCGTTCGAACCGGCAGCACAATGGAGCCTTGGGCAACGTGCCGAGGCCCCTATGGGTCCGCAGGAGCACAGGGTTGAGCGACGGCTGGCAGCGATCTTCGCCGCTGACGTGGCGGGCTACTCGCGCCTGATGGAGCAGAATGAGGTCGGGACGCTCCAAACCTTGGCAGTCCATCGCGAAATCATGGACGGCCTCATCGCCGAGCATCGTGGGCGGATCGCCAACACCGCTGGCGACAGCGTTCTGGCTGAATTCCCGAGTGCCGTTGATGCCGTGAAATGCGCGGTTGAGGTGCAGAAAGCGCTCGCGTCTATCGACCAGGACAGGCCGGAAGAGGCGCGCGTCCGGTTCAGGATTGGGGTGCATGTCGGCGATGTGATGGTGCAGCGAGGCGATCTTCTTGGGGACGGCGTGAACATCGCCGCACGGCTGGAGAGCATCGCCGCACCGGGTGGCGTGTGCATCTCGGCGACCACTCATGAGTACGTACGCAAGGCTCTGCCACTCGCCTATACCGACCTCGGGCCGCAGCAGGTCAAGAACCTGGAGGACCCGATCCAGTCTTACGCTGTCTCAAGGTTGCCATCGGCTCCGACCAGCTTGGAGGAGGCGGCCGACTAGCCCAAGACGTTACCGCTACCCGATAAGCCATCCATCGCGGTCCTGCCGTTCACAAACATAAGCGATGACCCTGACCAGGAGTATTTCGCCGAATGAATCGCAGAGGAATTGACGACGGCGCTGGCCCGGCTTCGTGGTTTCTTTGTCATCGCCCGCAACTCCGCCTTTACCTACAAGGGCAAGCCAGTGCACGTGCAGCAGGTTGGGCGCGACCTCGGTGTGCGATATGTTCTTGAGGGCAGTGTCCGAAGGGCTGGCGGCCGTGTTCGAATCGGGGTTGAACTTGCTGACGCGAGCACTGGCCGCGAGGTCTGGTCAGAGCGTTACGAGCGGGCGCTGGTGGATGTCTTCGCTCTTCAGGACGAAATAACGACCAGTGTTGTCGTCGCAGTAGAGCCAAAAATCTACGCAGCAGAGCGTGATCGTATCCAACAGAAACAACCAGACCACCTCGACGCCTGGGACTGTGTCATGCGCGCTCTGCCGCACACGTGGCAACTTACGCGCGGCGGCAACGAAACGGCCCTCAATCTTTTGTCCGATTCACTGCGGCTCGATCCGGTGTATGCGCGTGCTTTAGGGCTGCATGCTTGGCTTAGTCTCTGGAATGTCCATCAAGGCTGGAACGTGGGCGGCCTTGCGGTCGTTCTGCCTGCGGCCACCGAGCGGGCGCGTGCCGCAGTGAGTATAGATGGCGATGACGCCTGGGCTCGGCTCGCACTGGGTTTCGCTCAAATGTTCCGACGTGAGCACGACGAGGCCGTCGAGGAGTTGTACACGGCACTTGATTTGAACCCTAACTTTATGCTCGCCCATGCTTGCCTTGGCTTGACGCTCGCATACGGCGGGAAAGGATTGGAGGCTGTTGCTCAGGTGGAGAGGGCAATGCGACTCAGTCCACGCGATCCGTTCATTGCGATGTTTGGCGGAGTTCGGTCGTTCGCGCACTTCATGGCTGAGGATTACGCGGCAGGTGTGGAATGGGGGCGGCGCGCCGTGCGACAAAGCCCAGAACTTCCCGGAAACTGGCGGGCGCTTGCGCTCTCCGCAGCGATGATGGGTTACGTGGAGGAGGCGAAGAATGCTCTAGCAACAACAGTGCGCTTACAGCCGGGCTACTCGGTTGCATGGGTTGGGAGCGCATCCCCGCTCGTGCACGCCTCGGACCGGTCCCGCTACTGCGAGCTATTGCGACCTCTGGGGCTACCAGAGAAATGACGACCCGCCGTCTCGCAGCCATCCGCGTGGGGGCTGACGTGGTGGGCCTCTCCGCGCTCGTGAGGCAAGACGAGCAAGATGCGCTCTCCCGGCCTAACCGCCCAAGGAATGCTGTTAGGGGAACTCCATTGCCGTGATCTCGTCGCAATTAGCCACGGCGGCTTAAAACCGACCAGCGGACATCAAGTGCATCGCGCCCAACACCGTCTCGTTCGCTGGCTTCACCTTCAAAATCGGTGCTTGCCTTTTCCTCCAACCCTCCCGCGACCGTTCCGCACCCGTCTGATCACCCTGGAGGGAACTCGCTTCCGGGCTATCGGGTTTCGGGCGGACTGGACTGTCCTCCCAACCAGCAGCAGAATCGGTCCGGACCATGCACCGAGGCCCCCATGGGTCCGCAGAAGAGGCAAGAGAGACGGATGGCGGCGATCCTCGCTGCCGACGTGGTTGGCTCGTCAAGGCTCATCGAGGCTGACGAAACAACTGCGCTTGCCGCAATCCACAACGTGCTCTCCCAGGTGCTTGGTGCGTCGGCGGACCAGCACGCTGGTCGCCTGATCAAGACCACGGGTGATGGGGCACTCTACGAATTCGCCAGCCCCGTTGACGCAGTCGCCTGCGCAGTTGCCGTCCAGGAGACCGTGAACGCCCGCGCCAGCGGCGAACCAATGGACCAGCGCGTCCTGCTCAGGATCGGGATCAATCTAGGAGACGTGGTCGTCGAGAATGGCGGCGATCTCTATGGGGATGGCGTCAACGTGGCAGTTCGGTTGGAGAGTATTGCAGACCCTGGCGGGATCGCAATCTCTGGCAAGGTCTACGACGAGCTATTGGGCAAACTCAGCCTATCCTTCGACGACAGGGGCGAGCAGCGCCTTAAGAACATAGCCCGTCCTATCCGGGTCTACGCACTGAGCGGGACCACTCCTGTTGCCACGGGAGCATCACGGCTCTCCCTTCCTGACAAGCCGTTCATGGCCGTCCTGCCGTTCACCAACCTGAGCGGCGACCCCGAGCAGGAGTATTTTGCGGACGGAATCACAGAGGACTTGATTGCTGCACTCTCCCGATGCCGCTGGCTCTTCGTCATCGCCCGCAACTCCGTCTTCACACTGAAGGGCCGGGCCATGGATATCAAGGAAGTCAGCCGTCAGCTTGGTGTCCGGTACGTGCTGGAGGGCTCGGTCCGAAAGGCGGGTAGTCGGGTGCGTGTCACGACCCAGTTGGTCGAGGCGGTCACAGGCACTGACATCTGGGCTGAGCGCTTCGACCGTGATCTAACGGATATCTTCGCATTACAGGATGAGATCACCGAGAGCGTGGTGTTCGCGATCGAGCCCAGCTTGAGAGCGGCTGAAATTGAGCGGGCCAGAGCAAAGGCGACGGACAACCTGGACGCATATGATCTTTACCTTCGCGCCCTCCCCGAGTTCCATGCCTTTACCGAACAGGGCTTCCGCCGGGCCGAGGCGCTCTTGGGACAGGCTGTTGAACGCGACCCAGGCTATGCCGAAGCCTGGGGCGCGCTCGCCGATTGCAGAGGTCGGCTGGTGGTCGGGAGGTGGACCCACGACTGGGATGCGGATGCAACCCGGAGCCGAGAGGCTGCTCTGCAAGCGGTTCAATGCGATCCAAACAATGGTCTGGTGCTCTCCATCGCTGCGTGGTCCTTGGGATCGCTCTCGGGCATGCTGGATCAAGCCGTCACCTTTTGCGAGCGTGCCCTGTATCTTCACCCGAACTCATCGAATGTCCTGACGAATTGCGGGTGGACACTGATCTACAACGACGAGTGTGAGCGCGCCCTGGCCTGCTTGGAGAAAGCGCGGCGACTTAATCCGCTGGACCCGCGCGGCTACATCACCCTGAATGCGATGGGGGCTGCCCATTTCATGGAAAACCGGTTCAAGGAGACGGAGCAGTTCACACGGCGAGCCCTGGAGATGAACCCTGGTCATCCCATCTCACTTCGCTATTTGACGGCGGCGCTGGCGCACATGGGACGGCTGGCCGAGGCCACGGAAGTCGGGCGCTTGTTGCAGGCCACCCGCTGGGAGGCGACGCACACCCACTTGCACCGGCCACGCTATCGCAATCCTGAAATGCGGGAACTCCTTTTCGAGGGTTTGCGAATGGCCGGTCTATCCCTGTGACGCTTTCCCACTACAACTCTTCCGGCGACCGTCCCGTATCCGCCGGATTGCCTTTCAGGATGCTTGCGCGGGGAGATCAGCTTATAATTCCGCGCGAGAGTGCGCCCGTTCCAGAAGAATGGCATCACGGCTGTCTGACCATACTCAGAGGCCATTGTCGCCCCGTGAATCGGGCTCGGCTTCGCCTGCATGAGCTTCTTCAGTAAGCATACACAGGCGGTTCAGAGCATGGCTCAAGGCAAGAAAGCCGCGCTGATCGGCAGACCGCGATCCCGGCCGCAGCGGTCTCGGACAGTCTGCTCCGCGTGCAGGCGATTGGGCGTCCACTCGTATAGCCTCGCCTCGATGGAGCCCCGCCCGACCACGTCAAACGACTGGAACCCTCGGGTGCGAAGCGGCCCGACAATGGTGTCGGTCTCGCCAAAGGCTAAGTTCGCATCCTCCCCATCGAGGATCGCAAAGCCCCGATCAGTCTGAACCACAAAGCTCTGGCAGAAGGGCCGATCGTCATACACGACTTGGCCCATGAGATCAGCAGTGCTCGGCTCCGTCGAGATCAGCCCCAGGACGCCTGCCGCAAAGGCTCCAAACCAAAGGCCACATGCAAGGATCAGCGCCTGCATCACACGCCTCCTCGCCTCATTTCCATCCGACAGGGCAGGGCTAACGGATTGCGCCTCCCCGAGGCGTGTGCCGCAACACCCCACGATCTCCATCGGCCCCGTTCACGCCGAACCCCTGCCGGTGCTTTGATATCATGAGCCAGCGATATCGCTGGCTCGATGACATGTTCGGTCTGACCGAGATTGCAGGCGATGTCTCGGGTCAGTACAGGGAGCAAAGCTGAGCAGTCACCAGAGGCTGCAAATTGAACGGACGCGCAAGGTCCGCGCAAAGCAAGATTACCTAAACAAGTCTATTTGCATCCAATCTTCCTCATCCCTCCGGAATGCTCGCTCCAACTCTCCCGGCGACCGTCCGTGCCTGCCGGATTGCCTTCGAGCAGACGGACATACGGAGAGATCGGATAATGACGATCTGCTCCGTCAATAACGCCAGTCATGGACGGACCGTGATCTCGTGTGCGATAATTCTCCCATCAAGCTCCTGGCCGCTTCTCAGGGTGCTCCAATGTATTTCAAGCGATTGTTGTTCAGTGCGGCTCTGGCCTCGACCCTACTCACGGCCGCGCTTGTCTCACCCGAACATGCTCTTGCACAAACCCAGGAGCCGGTTCTTGCAGCAGCGCAGCATGAGAAGGCTCCGCTGCTCGATACGCTGAAGGACCTCGTCTCCATCGAGTCGGGCAGCCGGGACCTGGACGGTCTCGACCGTCTTGCCGATCTCATTGCCAGCCGCCTAAAGGCACTCGGTGGCGAGGTCGAACTCGTCGATGTCAATGCTGACATCTACCGCATGGAGGACACCCCGGAGCGGGTCGGCCAAGCCGTGCGCGCCACCTTCAAGGGAACCGGCGCGCGCAAGATTCTGCTCATCGCGCATATGGACACCGTCTACCTGAAGGGCATGGCCGCGAAGCAGCCGTTCCGGGTCGAGGGCGACAAGGCATACGGGCTCGCCATCGCCGATGACAAGCAGGGCATTGCCGTGATCCTGCACACGCTCGCGATGCTGAAGAGCCTCGGCATCCGCGATTACGGCACGATCACCGTTCTCATCAACGCCGACGAGGAGATTAGCTCGCCGGGCTCGCGCAAGCTTCTCAGCCGTCTCGGCACAGAGCACGATGTAACGATGTCATTTGAGGCATCACAGGCGGAGTCCGACAAGGTGGCGCTCGCCACCGCCGGGATCGGCTCCGTGACCCTGCGTGTGAAGGGCAAAGCCTCCCACGCGGGCTCCGCTCCCCACCTCGGCGTGAACGCGCTTTACGAACTGGCGCATCAGGTCCTGCAAACCAAGGACCTGTCGCGGCCCGACACCGGTCTGAAGCTCAACTGGACGCTCGCCAGGGCGGGGCAGAACCGCAACGTGATTCCACCTGAAGCGGAAGCGCAGGCGGACGCGCGGGTGCTGCGGGTTGCCGGTTACGACGAGATCGAGAAGGCGGTTCGCGAGCGCATCAGCAACAAGCTTCTCCCGGAGGCGAAGGTCGAGATGCTGTTCGAGCCACGGCGGCCACCGCTCGAAGCCTCACCCGCTTCTCTCGCGCTCGCCAAGCACGCCCAGGCGATCTACCGCGACCTTGGCAAGGAGCTTGTGGCCGACGCGGTTGCGGAGGGCGGCGGGACGGACGCAGCGTTCGCGGCGCTGGAGACCCAGAACGCGGTCGTGGAGCGGTTCGGCGTGCAGGGCTTTGGCGCGCACTCCAATGATGCCGAATACATCCTGGTCGATAACATCGAGCCGAGGCTCTATCTCGCGACACGCCTCATCACGGACATTTCGCGCGGGCGGGTCCCCAAGCCGTAGAGCGAGGCACGGGCTCCGCCGATGTGAAAGCCCACAGGATGCCGCGCATTGCCTCCTGGAAGAGGCTCCGGAAGTTATCCTGAAGGTACTGAAGTTGTTATCCCGTTCGAGCACAAACACCGGAGGAAAACGCAATGCCGATCTTCATCTCTCAGGGGCGTTATTCGCGAGACGCCATGCAGGCTATGGTGAGGAATCCCGAAGATCGGACTAAGCCTGTGTCGAAGCTCATCGAAGCCCCTGGAGGCGGGCTCCTGGGCTACTATGTGACGTTTGGGGATTACGACTGGCTCCTGATCGTCGAAGCGCCGGATGTCAGGAGCGCCGCAGCGGCTGCCATTACGGCTGCCGCCGGAGGTGGCGTGACAGACATGAAGACGACGCTTGCCATGACTGAGGCTGAGGCCATGGAGGCATTCCGCTCCGCAGGCAGCCTCGCTGCATCGTACAGATTGGCAGGCCAATCAGTGTGAGACCCAACCCACCTCCTTGATCCTGCTCACTGGGGCTTCCGTGTGCTGGCACCCGCTCGGGGTGGTCAATGGTAGGCCAGTCCTGGCGCGCTGTGTTCAACACTGCCCACGATGGTGGCGTCTGGCGACGAAATGAATTTCGAGCACATACCCGAACTCGCTTGGAGGTTCGGCTACCCGTGTGCGTTCGTCCTAATGGTAATCTCGGCGGTCATCCGTTTCGTCTATGTTGAGCACGAGGGCTGGCTTTAGGCGAACAGGCCCTTGCGCAGTCGAGGGCGTCTGCCTGAGCGTTAAGGCAGATTGCCCGGACCCGGAAGTGCAGGGCGACCCTGATCAGGCATCTCGCTGCTTGCGGTCGGCCCTCGACATGCAGCGTGTTCGCCAAGCCGATCAAATGCTCGGCAGCGCTCTCCTGCGCGATAGCTTGTCGTTTGAGGCGGCGGTGGCGGTGTTGCCACGCGGCGAAACAGAGTCGTCGTGTTGCCATCCGTGTCCCCACAACGGCATGGAGCCGGGGATCGTCGTGTCCGCCTGCCGCCCTGGCTTGAACTGTAGAACGCCCCGCCTAAACAGGAGCTTAGGATGCCCGATCTCACGCGCCGCCTTGCTGCTCTTCTGCTGGCGGCCGGGATGCTGATCTCGGGCGTAGGGAACACACGGGCCGAAGCCGAGGTCGGTCGCGCGCTCGTGCTGGCCGTCGATGTCTCGCTGTCCATGGAGCCGACGAGCAGGAGCTACAGCGGCAAGGCTTCATTGAGGCATTCCGGCCTCTCGAATTCCATATGGCGATCCGCAACATTATGCTGGCTGCCACAATCTATTCACCCCCGAGGAGGTGCGTGGTCCTCAGCACCTTTCACCGAGTTGTGTCTGGCACGACAAGCGTCTTCAAGGCATACGGCATCTGCGATCCGCTAGAACGTGGCGTCTTGGCAAGGATCAAGGATGCTCATCGCCATCCGCGTCGGACCGAGAACATGGCCGCGCAAGCGGCTCCTGGGGGCCTGTCAGGGACCTCGCCATGGATTGGATGTCACTCTCGACCACATGGGCACCACGGGTGCTCAGCATCCTGCGGATCATGACGGCGCTTCTGTTCCTGGAGCACGGCACCCAGAAGCTGCTGGGCTTCCCGCCCTCTCCCAATCCCGGCCCGTCTCTGTTCTCGCTGCTTGGCATCCAAGGGATGATTGAAATCGTGGGCGGCGTGCTGCTGGCGCTCGGCCTCTTCACCCGCCCGGTCGCGTTCATCCTCGCGGGCGACATGGCCGTGGCCTATTTCATGGCCCATGCGCCCCAGAGTTTCTTCCCAGTGCTGAATAGAGGTGACGCCGCGATCCTCTACTGCTTCGTGTTCCTCTATCTGGCCGTCGCCGGAGGTGGTCCCTGGAGCCTGGATGCGGCTCGGAACCGTGAGAGTCTATGAGGCCGCGAGACGACTCGGGCCGAGATGATGCTGATGAGCAGAACGCGACAGAGATCGGGATGGGTGACGCCCTACCCGGAACTCGCGGCTATCGTGCGGGAGTGCTCATCCGCGAGGTGAGGTGCAGCAAGATATCCCTTCAAGTGGCTGGAGAAGTTTACATTCGCCTGCAATCTCAGGACCTCTCCAATTCTTTGCCTTCCTTGAGGCACCTCTCCCACTCGGCTCGCAGTTCATCTGCTTCGGCGCGTTCCCGACGTGCACTCTCCCGCAAACGGAAGACGGCGTGCCACAGACAGGCAGCCTCCTCGGTGAACTCGTATTTCTCCAGAGCTTCTGCCTCACGGATGAGCTTTTCAATCGCGCGCTCGCGGCCCGCAGCCCACGTATCGAGGGCCTGCGCCCGCGCGAGAGGATGCGGTTGATGGCTCGTTCCGGTCATCGGGGCATGGTGGAGATCACACCAAGCCTGGAATCTTCGGCTCACAATGCGTCGAGATAAGGGACTTCTTGCGATCCCGGAAAGCACATTGCCTCGCTCCGACGAGAATATCCAGGATGGCGGGTCAGGAATGGTGTGCGACATCCGACGATACAGCCCGAGGCATGGTCGCTCGGCGCTCATCCTGCCTCTCCGGCAACTGACTCCAACAAATCCGACAGGTTTTCAGAATCGTTGGCTGATGATCTCGACAGCGATGCCGATTCGGATGAGCCGAATCCTTGTGCTGGACGTGGGTCCGAGACGCTGCTCTCGTCGGGTTCTTCGCTCTGAACTTCGCGCACCTGCCCATCCGCGATCATCCGGGTGAGCAGCTTCGCGACTAGGACGAGATGCCCCGGCTTTTCCAGAAAGGGCATCTCTCGAAGCTCCAGCGGGATGAGGCTTGTGTCCGTCCAGGACGTGTAGAACAGGATCGGGATGCCTCTGCGGGTCAGCACACCCGCGAGATCGAAGGCGCGACCGTCCCACAGAGCGACATCGAGAACGGCCGCATCGGGGCGGTTGCTCTCGATCCAGGTGCGGGCTTGCGAGACCTTGAAGAAGGGACCGATGACCTCCAGCCCGGCTCGCGTGAGGGAGGTCATGAGGGCGAGGTTCGGGATCAGGTCCCGCTGGAGCACCAGGATGCGCGGCCGAGGGCATACGGCATCGTTGGCGGCTGCGCCACAATCTCCTGCCGTGGCTTTCCAGAATACCGTCACGCGACGCCTCCCGAGATGCGCCTCACGAGGCGCAGGTTGTGAGAGCGAGGTCTTCCTGGGCTGACGCGGCGCATTCCGACCCGCTGGACGGTAGTGAGATCAAACGGCTGGCGATCAGGCATGGCCGACCTCGCCCGAACCATTGTTTTCTCGATCGGTCTTGATGGATGCAGCCCCTGATCCCGATCGCTGGGATTGCTGCTTCGCGTGCAGGTGTTCGCGGAGGGTCTGAAGCCGGGTGCGCACGTGACCGCGCATCTGCTGAGCGCCCCCTGAACTGGCTGTTTGACCGTCACTCTGCACAGGATCGCCCCCAAGCGGCTGAACAAGTAAACAATTGGTAAATGCCATACGAGCTACAAGCCGTCTGTGAGGAACCCAACAGATTGAAAAATAATTTGTCTAAGGTTATACGACGCAGCTTCCGGGCGGCCCGGTTCCGGTTGCCTTTGCCCCACATGGAAGTTCGAGGCGCTGCATTCTGCCAAGGGAACACTGCCAAGCCGGTCTGACGTTGTCCGCAGAAGCGGCCACATCTGTGGCCCGAACTGCCCTAGTGTGACCCGAATCGGGACTCACCTTTTATGTCAGAATGCAAGGGAGGTCGCCGATGATGCGCGGCGGTAGACTTGCGGGTGGAGTCCCTCTTCAGTCCGACACAGAACTCCTGCGGGCGATCCACAACGATCTCCGGGATGTGTATGAGGTCATCCTGCAACGATCGCCACCGCACAACGTTCGCGCGGTGCTGTCCCGGCTCGATCACGAATGGGCACGTGGCGAACTCAAAGGCCGGTCGTGCAGACTGGGTGGGCGTGCCACCTGATCAGTGACCGACCACGGAAAGAGCCTCGTCGCCGGAGCCACGGCGCGAGGCTCTTGTGATGCCCGGTCGGGCGGGAGCGGGCATCAGCACAGAAACGCCGCGTCACGGCCAAGGTTCCATGAAACCGAGGGGGAACATAGCTCCGTGTCCTCGGTTATTCCCTACTGCTTCGGTTGACGGCCTGATGAATGCTTACCCTGAGCCCCGCATGACCGTCTTGGTCGTTGAAGATGAGACGCTCGTGCGGATGTTCGCGGCAGACTTCCTCGACGAGGCAGGCTTCAAGGTCTTCGAGGCAAGGGATGCCGACGAGGCCCTCACGATCCTCCAGGCTCGGCCCGACATCCAGGCGGTGATCACAGATGTCGAGATGCCGGGGCCGCTGAACGGCTGTGATCTCGCCCGTGTGGTGCAAGAGCGCTGGCCGGGAGTCCGGGTCATTGCCACTTCGGGGCGAGCCCAGCCTCTGGCGGATGACTGGCCCGAGGACATTCCGTTCATCACCAAGCCCTACCTGCCGAACACCATCGTTGATCTCGTCAAGCGCCTCGCGAGGCCGCAGGTTGTTGATCTTGAGCCGGGACCATGAGCCGACCGCAGGTTCCAAACATCACTCGGCTTCGCAGCCATTCTGATGCTGGGGGCACGGGGCAGCCCTCGGATGACGTTTGACCAGTCAGACTGTTCCACGTGAGTCTGACTGGTCAGGCCCTCGGCGGGAAAGGGCTGACGCCGCCGAGGGCCACCCCTGATCCGAAGGCGAGGGTGCCATGGTGAAGCGCTACTACTTCCATCTCGTGGACCAATCCCGTGTCATTCCGGACGAGGTCGGGATTGAGGTTGCCAGTCTCGCGCAGGCCCGTCTGGAGGCTGTCAAAGCCGTTCACGAGTTCCGACAGGAATGCGCGCCCACGGCCGCCGCATGGAGGGATTGGCGGATCGAGGTCACCGACGCTTGCGGGGCTGTCGCCTTCCGGATCGACCTGGGTGAACCTGCCGCGAACAGTTGGGAACATGTCTCCCGCAATTGAGGGGGAACGAAGGCAGTGCGACACGAACACGGTGGGAACGATGGGTCATCCCAGCGGACCAAAGGTGATCCGGATCGCTCTTGTGCCGCCGCAGCCTCCTGCCCCTGATATCCTGCGCTGTGCAAGTCGCTCCTCGACCTTCGGGCTGCACCCGTTCTTCGGCAGGTTTTACCGGTACTGCCAGAAGATTAGGCAGAATGCGGCGCGCAGATCGCTCCGCTGATGGCACGCTTGTGGTCGATAGCCCGGTGGCCTCCGCGCGTGCGCGGTGGCGCAGACAGCATTCCGATCCGCTCGTAGTAGCGGATTGTCTCCATGTTCACCCCCGTGCGTCGGGATAGCTCCCCGATGAGCACGCCCTTGCCTCGCAAACCCGTCATCTGGGCTTTGGAACCCCCTTGATCCTGTAGTCGCTACAGGATCAAGGGTATCTGGGAATGATCCTGAAGACGAGCATGTCCTCGACGATGCCTTGCCTCACCGAAGTCGCCCGACCGAACGCCCCGGAGGAGTCCGCGTGACGCGCTTTCGGCCAGCTTGATGCAACTCGTCTCGACTCTGACGTGCCCGCAATGCGGGCACCGCTCGTTGGAAACCATGCCAGCGGATGCCTGTCAGTTCTTCTATGAATGCACGGGCTGCGGGACGGTGCTGCGCCCGAACGAGGGCGACTGCTGCGTGTTCTGCTCGTATGGCGACGTTCCGTGTCCGCCAGTTCAGGAGGAGCAGACAGAAAGCGCACAGAGATGCTGCCGGGATGCACGCGACTTGATGGCGTTGCGGGAGCGCGTGATCCGGCACCGCCATCTGCGCTTCCCTCCAGCGTCGCCGAAATCCGAGCCCGTTCATCGGGGCTCCCATGCATCAGTCATACGCTGCCCCGCCACTCACGCGGGTGGTGTCGAGTTTAGTTGGAGATCACCTGTGGCGCGATACTACTTCCACTTGGCGAACGGGCACGAGACCGTTCCAGACGAGGATGGCATCGAACTCGACGATCTGGCTGAGGCTTGCGCTGAGGCGGTCGGAGCCGTTGAGGAGTTGCGACGGAACGACCCTTCGGCAGCCGCCAAATGGAAAGGCTGGCGGTTAGACGTTGCCGACGCTTCCGGAGCCGTTGTCTTCTCGATTGGTCTTGATGACCCCCTGCGTTGATCGGGAAGCTTCGGTCGTCGGTTTCGTGCGCTGATGTTCGCTGAGCCTCTGGAGCATCTTCCGGGCGTGTTCACGAACGCACTTGGCCTCCTCAGAAGAAGCTGTCCCGTCAGGATGTTCCACAGGAGGGCCTCCTGAGTGAGCTTCGCACCGCGCCTAAACGGCAAGCACGTCTCCTCTGAAATATCTCACCGCTGGGTATTCTAGGAGACGGAGGGCACGGCCGATGCTGCCGTCACGGCTTGCCTGTGGAGCGCTGCAAGCTGGCGGACGTAAGGGGCACGGGAGACTTGCTGGCGCTGCTGAAGCGTCCTGATGACTTCCTGCTTAATGGCATCAGGAACCCCGCTCTCCGTCACGGTCTCCAGGTCTGCCTCGTAGGCATGATCCAAGTCCGCCAGAGCGGCCAAGGTCGTTTGCAGCCGGGGTAGGATCGCGGGCGAATAGGTGCTGGCGGAGGGGACCTCCCGGCCCGGGGCACTGTTCTTGGAACAAACGCTCATTTCGCCTCTCCTGAGATACGGTCTTTCAGGACAAGCAAGCGCCGTGCCACGCCTCGGAGTACTGATCCGTGGGCTATTTGCCGTTCGCGGGTTCGCGCAATCGCCTGTTCAGGACCAGCAATCGGATGTTGAGGCCAGAGGCTCGCTGGCCTGACAGGCTCGACCTCGTGCGGCTGCGATCCCCGCGTGGTCGATCGTTCTCGTCCGTTCCGTGCTTCGGGCTAGGTCTGAACAAAGCTTGGCCCCACTGTCGTCTCACTGGCGCGTCGAACATCGACTACACGCTCTGACTACACGCTCTGACATGGCTCGGCAGCCTCATCGAGAATGTCGATCACGGGGCACTCGGGGACATTTTCACCAGAGCACTGCTCGATGGTGGCGGCCAGGAGTTGTTCCAGCCGGGCCAGATCAGCCATCTTCGCCCGGATACGCTTAAGATGGTGAGCGGCGATCTCGCGCACCTCGCCACAAGGTGCCTTTCCCGGTCCGCCCAATTTGAGCAGGGCGCGGACCTCCTCGGGGCTGAAGCCCAGTTCCCGCCCGCGCCGGATGAAGCTGAGGGTGCGGATGTGGTCGGCCCTGTAGACCCGGCGGCCACCGCTCGTTCGCGGTGGCGCAGAGAGCATCCCGATTCGCTCGTAGTAGCGGATCGTCTCGATATTGACCCCCGTGCACCGGGATAGCTCCCCTATGGTCACGTCCTTACCTCGTAAATTGATGCCATGGCGTTGGATTCGCGCTTGATCCTGTAGTGACTACAGGATGCAGGGTGCCCGCAACTCCCAACGGAGACGAGCATGGCCCTGGATGACGAACTCCATGAGAACTGGTTGAGTTTACGCTAACGGCGACGCGATTACGCAAAACCGGCGGAGTATTCCGTCGATCAACCAGGATGCCTTCTGGCAAGGAGTGGCTCGCACCGCCGGGAGCCGCCTCCTCCACACTCCGAACTCAAGGCAACGATGTGACGCGTTACTACTTCCACCTCGTCAACGGGCACGAGGTTATGCTGGACGTGGAAGGGATCGAGGCAGCCAGCCTCGCCGAGGTGCAGGCTGAAACAATGAAGGCGCTGAACGAATTTCAATGCCAGTTTCTCGTATCCAAAGCCGACTGGCAGAACTGGCGGATCGACGTAGTCGATTCCGCAGAAGCCACCATCTTCTCGGTTGATCTCGGTGATCTCGACGGAGGGGAGGGTCGTCGTGGAATAGCATCTCTCAATTAAAAGCGCATGCTGAGGCAAGGATTACCCATGTCGGGGACACCTCGCCGCGAAGCGCCGAGGGATTAGTCGAATGAGCGAAATAGCCGCCGACTTGCGTAGGTATCGCGCCAATCCTGGTATTTTCAGCACCTCTGGTTCTTCAGAAAGTCAATATTCATGGTTTCTCATTCAGAGCGCCCCGCACTCCTCATTGCTGAGGACGATGACATGCTCCGCGAGATGGTATCCCTCGCCCTCGCCAGGGCGGGGTACGAGGTCATTGTAGCGGCCTCAGGGGAGGAGGCGCTTGCGATCCTTGAGGACAGCGTGGTGCTCTCGGGCCTCTATACTGACATCCAACTCCCCGGTTCGATTGACGGTTGGCAGTTGGGAACGGCTTTCCATGTGCGCTGGCCGTCACTGCCCATCGTTTACGCCTCGGCCCGCAAGCGCCGTGGCGAGCAGGTGGTTTCAACAGGCATATTTTTCGAGAAGCCATTCCGCTTGGAAAGGGTCGTTGCTGCGTTTGCCAAACATCAGCGGAAGACCGCCCTGGCCGCCTAGCCCAGTGCTTGTATGCGCACCTGCGGCCGATCGCAGGCGACATTAGGCTGTCCTGACCTTCTCCAAACTACCTTATCGTCGCCATTCCGCATCCTTATCCATGCGTTAGCCTCGGATTTCTAAGAGCGGTGGTGAGGTCGGGAGGGGCGTGCCGATGATCCTCGTCCCGAATGAGCGCTTCCAGCAGGCGACGGGTAGGAGTGGTTGGTAGTCTCCGAACTTGCCCTTGCAACGCTCACGACATCCCTATACCTGCCGGGCATCTGACCATCGGCTTCTATAGGTCGGCGGGGATGACCCGTCGTGAGTAGCTAGTACCAGTAGGATTGTTGCAGTGACCGATCAGGCAACCTCGTCCCGGAACGTTATCGAGCTTACGGCTGAGATCGTTTCGGCCTTCGTGAGCAACAACTCGGTTTCAGCGGCTGATCTGCCTGCGCTGATCGGCAGCTTGCATGCGACTCTCCAGCAGATCGGCAACCCTGCACAGAAGCCCGACGAGCCGAAGCCGGTGCCTGCGGTTCCAGTGAAGAAATCCATCACGCCTGACTATCTAATCAGTCTGGAAGATGGCAAGCCTTACAAGTCGCTGAAGCGCCATCTGACGCATCTTGGTCTGACGCCCGAGCAGTATCGGAAGAAGTGGGGGCTCCCGGTGAACTACCCGATGGTGGCTCCGAGTTACACCGCGAAACGCTCCGAACTGGCAAAGAGGATGGGCCTCGGTCAGAAGCGCAAGGGGGCGGCCAAAACCGCCGCTACATCCGTGAAGATCGCCGCTCCGGCTGCGAACAGGCGCGGGACCAAGAAGAGCAAGTAAGCTCCTGACGCACTGCGGCATAGAACGCGCTCCGCGCATCTATGGGTTCCAAGCGGACCATGCCCCAAGGTTAACCAGCAACCGCAGTGGTGCAGACCAAGACGCCAGATACGAACTGAGGTAACCGAACCGGCAGACCTGTGGATGACGGCCTAACGGAGGACCTCTCTCCTAGTCCCCGGCTCTTGATTTCAGCCCGGACTTCCAAAAAGGGATCGACGGTTCTATCCGGCAATTCCCTCCATGAAGCACGGCCCAATGCCATCCCACATTGGCTCGAACTTAGCCGCCGACTACTGCGTCAGAGACGGGTGTCAAACCGCAGCTTGAAGTGAACAGCCTCGGTGACATTCCCAAAGCGAAACCGGCGACCGACCAACCGCCCGTCCTGTCGAATCGGTTCGATCTCCCAGTCTCCACGACACTTTGCTTTGCACCAACCCATACGCTGGTGAAGTTCATTCTCGAAACGCTCGTCTCCAAGGTTTTCACAGGTGAGGCCGATGCAATCGACGATGAGCGGCGTGGCGGCGCGACGGGCTGCATCGACAAAGCCCTCCTTGAGACCGGCGGCTGCGGCGGCATTCTTTATAGAAGCGATTAGATGCTGGCGATCGGCCTGCTGGCTGACGGTCTGGCAATATTGCATGGAAATGCTCCCTGATTCTGGGTGTATTTATCCAGGCAAGCGGATCGCGATGGCCTAGATGATTGAAGTCGGTTCAAATGGAGGGTTACGCCAAGAGACCTGACCTTCAAGTTGGAATGCGCCTCGACTATATACGGGCTGCTCGACCTTCAGCATTGGCATAGTCGGAGGGCCGCTGCGTTTGCCCCTTTCGCGCATTTCATCAAGTTGCCCGGCCAAGAACTGACGGATACGCTCGGTGTCGCATTCATGAAGCTTGGCGCTTTGGTCCGAGAGGTCAGCAGTGCACGGGCTCCAGCGAGAAAAAGTCGCCGCAGCCGTTGGGTATGACCATCCTGCCGTGTGGCTGCTCAAACTAGGCGCTGGAGCGCCCTGGCCTGTAACCTCGGTCTTCACGCTGATACAGCTTCGAACATAGTGGGAGCCCGTGGTGGCTGTCATCGCGCGAGGATGTGATGGTTGGTGATCCGGTCTCGCTGATCCGCAAGGCTGCGGGTGACTTGCGAAACAAGCAGGTTCTCGATGTCGGATGCGGCACCGGAGCGCTCTCGCGGTCTCTCGCTTCGCTCGGTGCGCGGATGGTGGGCCTCGATCCTAGTCGGGAGTCCCTGGCCGCTACCCGCCGCTCAACTCCGCAGGTCGGCTTGGTCCAGGGTCGTGCGGAAAGCCTGCCCTTCATGGACAGCGCCTTCGATGTGGTCGTCTTCCTCAACTCGCTGCACCATGTCCCGCCAGACCTGATGGCCGCTTCCCTTCGAGAGGCCGCCCGGACGACCCGACCCGAGGGGCTTACGATCGTAATCGAGCCCTTGCCCGAGGGCACCTTCTTCAATGCTCTGAAGGAGGTCGAGGACGAGACCAAGGTCCGAAACGATGCCCAGGCGCACGTGAGCGAGGCTATCGAAGCTCATCTCTACGATCTCGTCGAGATCGTGTACTACGACCGCAGAGAGTGTTACGCGGATGCTGACGCATTCTTCGAACGCATCATTGCGGCTGACCAATCACGCGCGCCCTTCGTCCAAGTCCACCGCGTCGCCCTCGTCGCGAACTTCGAGAGGGTCGCGGGCAAGCAGCCGGATGGATCGTATGTCCTCGACCAGCCTATCAGGGCGCACATACTGCGCCCTGTAGAATTTGGATGAGCCTATTCTTCGGGGACAATGCGAATGTCTCCCGACGCGGAGCATGCCTCTATAAGCCCCTCAGCCGTGAAATTTCGTCGAACACAGCCTCAGCGTCTTTGAACCGGCGCTCCGCCTCGGCTCGCTGATGTGGCGGATGCCCATCCGGGTGGAGCTTCTTACGATAGGCGGTCCGAACAGCCCCGAGGACGAAATCCGGGCAATCCTCATCCAGGCCCACCCTGCGATAGAGCAGGTTGGGCTGCTTCTGAATCGAGCGCTGCGACGCAGCCCAGGATCGAATCCGGCTGCGCTCCTCGACCAGGAGCGTCAGAATCGAAATCACCCGATCTCGCTCACCCTTGGCCGTCATGAGCGCTTCGAGAAGGATTTCAACCGTGTCCTCTGCGGTGTGGTGATCCTCGACACGAAATCCGCTGTAGTCGGCCGGGCTCGCCGTCCAGGCGCGGACAGCGGCGTCACCTTTGTCAAAGAGATGATGGATGTCGTCGTTTTTCCGGCGATGTTGCTCGTTCTGATGGCGGCTTGATGAAGCTCGCGCATCCGCCCGATGGTCATTCGTATTCGGCCTAAAGCCGCCAGGACGCCACTTCATGGACAGAGTACCAGGGCTGAGAGGAGATTGCCCTTCCCGATCAGGCGACCAGCGGCGTCGCGCGTCTCGTTAGCGCTCTTGTCGTAGTAGCCGAGCCGCCGACCGGCCGCGTCCCGTGCCTCGATCCGGCCCGAGACGCCATTATCCTCATAGCTCCCGAGCGTCCGACCCGTGCGGTCGCGCACATACTCACGCGGCATTGGCAGCCTCCCCGAGTTCCTGTGCGAGAGGAGCCGTGCCATCTCCGGCATCAATGCCGAGATCATCGGTGAAATCCCAAATCCCGAGCAGGCGCGTGATCCCAAATGCGCGTGGATAAATGCTGCCCGGCGACAGCGCCGGGATGCCAAAGGTTTCGAGTTTCCGGCGCAGAGCCCCAGCAATCCCTGGATCAATCTGACCATTTGCCGAAGCATGGATTTCGGTCAGGACCCAGCCGCCATTGGACAGGCGACGGCACTCGGCAATGCCTCCAGGAGCATGTTTCCACTCGACGAAGGCTTGCACACCGAGCGCCACCAGGGGAATTTTCGTAGAAGCGCAGTTGCGGTAACGCCGCCCGAGAGCGGTGATCGACTTCCCGCTCTTCATAACCGCGATGTCGGGATCATCCGAAGGAATGGGCAGGCGAGCCGGAGGACGGTCCATCCGCTCCAGCCAGCGCCCGAACAGTTTCGTGAGATCGGTCTTGTCGCCCAGGTTTGCAATCAACTGGCGGACAGCGTCATCGGTGGCTGAGGAGACCGTCCTGCGGATCAGAGTCAGCGCAGCGTTTGCGTCATCGGCTTGGGACGGGTCATAAAGGCGTTTCAAGATGTTCTCGTGAACGAGGATCGGATCGAGGAGTCTCACGATCCTGATATGCGTCGCGCTGATTGAGCCGCTGTGCTGCATGAGCGCTTTCGCTCGCGCCCGGTGCTCGCCACCCATGAAAAGCTCGAAAAGGACGCGATACAGGTGGGGTGTAGGCAGCGGCGCATCGCCCAGGCGATGGAGGACACCCATGAGGCCATCCGGCACGTCCCGGTAAATAGCGCGGATGATCTCCCGTGCACGAGTCGAGGTCATCAGTGCGCGGGCGATCTCCACGTGCGGGCTGCGGCCAGGACGGTAGTCGGTGGGAGCGAATGGACGGAGCCGATCGGCGAGTCGTTCAGTCCCGTCGTGGGCCATTTCGGCAATGGCCGCGAAGACGGCTTGACGACGCAGTGTCGAGGAGCAGGTGAGAAAGGAGAGAAAACCGGGAACTGCGGCGTCGAGGTGGACGGCAATGGTGAGACTCCAGCCGTCGATGGAGCGGGGTTGGAGGGTTTGCGTTGTGGTCGATGGTCCCAATGGCGGCCCCGTCGTTGTTTCGGACGACTCAAGCTTCTCATTGAGTTCCGATTTTAGCAATGAAACTCCGCTCCGAAGACGGGAGAAGTCGTCT
>NZ_LN811354.1:195920-201703 GCF_001006805.1 Microvirga massiliensis
TAAGTCACTGGCTAGAAATCGAAATGTCACTTTGCCTTGGCTTGCTCGCGGCGAAGAGATCGAACGCGTTTAGATCAGAGGATTGGCATTACGGATTCCTCGGCGGCCTGGGCAGCCTGATTGAACTGTTCTTCCAGCCACGCATTCGGTTCCGAAGGCTTGCAACTACTTCCTAAGCCCACACGACGTATTCGAGTCTGTGTTTGACAGGCCATTCAGGAGAATGGCTCTCAGGTCGCTGGTTTTTCCGCAGGCTAGGTAATCTTCACGCTGCCTGATTTCCTGGACGCGTGTTCCACCTGCAACTGCTCGCGCTCGTGCTTCTCCAGGCTCTAGTCGTCCGTGACCTCCTCAACGAGACCAGCAACATTCTCCTCGAAGATTTCAGCGATCATCTCGCTTGGGACCTCCTGGCCCTCGATGGCGTCGAGCAGGAGTGCCGCGAGGTTGGGTCCTTCCGGCCCGTGGCTTCTACAACGAACGTAGCGATATGCCAGCGGGCTGGGGCGTCGGCTGCTTTTGCGGCCGCAGGTAGCTATGTCGCCTCACTACACCGCACCGAAAGGATTGCGCAAACGCCGCCCCGTTACCGTCCCGATTATTAGGAACTATGTCGATTAGTTGAGGTTTGCGACGATCCATGCTAATGATTAGTTGGAAGTCCCTTTTGCTTGGATCAGCCACACAGCGTCTTTGGAGCGAGGCAAAAGCAACAGTTGCCTCGTGATAGTTCGTCTCTGTGACACTTGGGTCATACTTCACATGCACGGCGAGGTCCGGCTCTTATGAGTCTCGATTCGAGTTCCTATAGCCGAAGCCAGGAATGTCACAGTATTCAAGAGTATATTCAGATTGCATTTAGCTGGTGTCCGTAGCCCGAGGCATCTGACCGGAGCATGGCGACATGTCTAATCCTGATGAAATCGAGATTGAACTCTGCGGTGCGGAGCAGCCATTGCACAATCTGGTGGATCAATTGAAAGATGACTCCAACGATGTGGAAGTAGTGAGCGTTCATCAGGAAAAAGATGAAACAAAATTGGCATTCGAGCTTGGCACCCTCGCGACTGCTATTTTGATTATTAAAGGGGCCTACTATGCAACGGCACTTGCAAAAAAGATTCACGAATGGATGAAGGAGTCGGGCTCAAAAAAATATCCATCCGGACTCCGTATAACGAGATCACAATCACATATAGCGACGATCTCAGTCAAGAAAAAGTCGCGGTGCTCCTTCGCAAAGCTGCGGAGTTGACTCCATGAGTGTTGGCCTACAAAGCGACTACGGCGGCTTTGACCCGAGATTCCTCGGCGTCACACTGAAGTTTGATCGCTTTTCCTCTGTTGAACGTTTAATTGCTCATTCCACAATATCTGATCCACTGGCTCAGGCTGCCGACACAGAGGGCATCTTCGCGGAGTTGGCATTAGCGACAACGTTTGAGCACGAAGCGCGACACTTCCACGATTTTCTTATATCCCCCTATAACCAGCTTATATTTCGATTGAAGCTACAGGCCATTATAAACGGCTTTCAGGCACTTGTAGAACTAAAACGCAGGCGGACGGCAGAGAAGTGGAACTGTATCCCCGTGCCGCTTTCCTCTTGGTGTCGATACACACAGGATGAACGGGAAAGGCGCGCTACCAGATGGAAGCAAGCGCCACCGGATGGAAGTGCTTGGAAGCCGCCGACCATACCGTTTATTCCACATGATCTGAGTGACATCTCTAAAAAAGCTGGTTTCTACGAATGCGGAACTGATCCCGCGTTAACTACGCTGTTGGCCGGGACATTGAGGGGCTACGATAACATACAAGGAATAGTACGGAATCCTGCAACGAAAACCAATGGTATATCGGTACAACCATGGCACATTATGGAGCTTTCCGCAGTCATTGTTCAGTCACACCAAGTTTTGGCGTGCTACGGCGATGAAGCGTCGAGGGTGTTTTTCGACTATTGGCAAAATAAATTTCCTCAGCAGTATGTCGAGTTGGTCAACATACTTCGCCATATTTGGGTTAGCAAGAATGTTCCATGCCCGCTCTGGATGATCAGTCCGATACTAACATGGTCACTAATGGGGGATTATTTTGCCGATAAATGGGACGCATGCCCGTCAGTTCGGCTGATAATGCTTTGGAAGCTGCTGATGCAGCAAGGCCCGCCCCGAGACGATGTTCCCGTCCAGAGATTGTTCGACGAATGGTCCCATACCCTCGGGCTGAGTTCGGTTGCGAACTCGCTCAACGGTATGCTTGCGCAGAATGCTAGGCTGGTAGAGCGCTATAGGAATGAGGTATTGAAAGTTTCGGGTCCCGCGAGAGGGATAGAACGCCAAATCTGTTGGGCTGCCGAAACCTTAGTTCGTGCAGGGACGAAGATGGCGAAAGCCTTTACTGACGATCCCGACACCTACGTCAATCCTAGACGCTATCTTGAGTGTATGGACGGTTACGTCAGGCCGCCGATTAGGATAGAGTTCAGCGATGAGCAGGCGTTACCTGCTTTTCGTGAGGCTGACCTCGATAGAATGGGTTATGAGGTGCTGTTTGGGCATCCAGCAGACAAAGGTTTGGTCGGTGTCCGATCTATGCTAATTAAAGCTGATATTCCGGGTGAAGAACTAATCAATGGAAATTCAGCTTTCGATCTTTACACGGTGATGCTGTTTAACGATTTTTTGTTCTACGGGCTAAATAGGACCGATTGGGAGTTTCGTGCCGTGCGGACGGTTTTAACTGAGGAGATAGACTACTACCTCCTGAACTGCTAGGTGTCGGGTAAATTGGAATCTGCCTGCTGCTCTGTTGAGAGATTCGGTTGGCGTCCGCACTTAGTGTTGCAAAGAGGTTGCTCCTCGTTGCGCCTGCCACAGCATGAACGCCTCCGTCTACTGGATGACTATCTGGACAGCCACTTCCTCGAAGTTAAGCGGATTGCCATATTTTCGCGACTTTCTCTTTTTTGGCATGTATGTGCCTTAACAAGCTCAGCAATCGTTTGACGGGTTTCCGTAGCACGTGAATCATGGCCTCTTATGCTCGCATAGGGCTGTCTCTAGGACACTTCTACGCATTCCTATTTGAGATTGCTGCTGGGTTGGTCACGTGGGATTCTGCCCTCCAGTCTAATTTGCTGATCGACAACACTGCATGGCAGTCGGATGCACTGCTGGCACATATCCAGCCGCCAGCGCTCGCACGGTCGGCTCCGGTGTAAGGACGGTCACCTCAGCCTCAAGTGAGATCGGGCGATGCTCCGTGTAACCCTCATGCGACCAGCGGTGCAGGCGATCATTCCAGATCAGCCATGCCGACGCTGGTCTTTCGGGCAGGCTCACGAAGGTGCCGTCTGGCAGATCACCGAGCCTCCCTGAGGTCCGCACCTGTTTCTTACTCCACGTGACGCGTGCTCGGTGGAGAGCTTCGTCCACGTCACTGGACTTTGGCGGGTTCGGGAGGTCTTGCGCCCTTTGCCAAGCCTCGATGAACCTCGTGTACTCCTCGCGGCGGCACTCGCCACATGGCCGATGCCCCGCAGCGAGAGAAACGGCCTCATCGCAGAAGAATAACTCCGTGTATTTCCCCGGAGCCATGATTGTGCGGCGGCGGTTCCTGAACGAGAGAGCACAGGCCACCCAGTTCTTGTGCCGCCAGCGGGATGGCCCCAGGCGACCCTCCGCGTCGTGAAGGATGCCTCTGTTTCCCATCAGGAGGCCCCGAGCCGTTGTGGCCTCGAACTCTCCGAAGGGCGTGACGCGATTCTGACGTGGCATGGCGGTCACTGATCCCCTAGCCATTACCATTTGTGCTCTACGGCTCTACAGACCGATCGGCAGCTTCCGCAGCCCGATCAAACTCGGCTTCAAGCCACGCATTCGTCCCGCGCAATCCCGTAACGACCTCACGAGCCCATGCGACGTATTCGAGGCGGCGCTTCACCGACCAGTCCGGTGACGGGCTCGCAGTGATTGCCCTGAGGTTGCTCGTCTTGTCAGCCAGCTTGATTAGCTTTGCCCGGTCGGACTTCATCGGTGCGCTCTCGACCTGTCTCCGTTTCCGATCCGCTTTCGGGATGCTCTTGTCGTCCGTGACCTCCTCGACCACGCGGGCGATCTCTTCGCCCCACCGGGCGACGATCATGGCGCGGGGCACCTCCTGATCCTCCATGGCATCGTGAAGGAGGGCCGCGATGACAAGTTCCGGGTCCTTGCCCTCCGTCGCTTCGGCCACAAGGCTCGCGACCTCCAAGAGATGATTGATGTAGGGCTCCTGTGCAGCGCCCTTCCGGCGCTGGTGAACGTGCCACCGTGCGACGGCATCGGCGGCTTTGAGGACGGCGATCCATTCCTTCATGACATGATCCTTTGGACTTATTGGTGGGGGAGGGGGGCTGGACGTTACCTCCCCGGATACTGCCTCCCCAATTCTTCAAGATGAGCCCGCCCTTCGATCACCGCCGTGAAATCCTGCGCCAGGACCTCGATCGCATCCCGTAGCTCGACGTGCTCGGCCCACTCGTTCGGCAGGCACGACGGCCCATGGAGGGCTCCGACGATGTTCCCGGTGATTGCACCTGTCGTATCGGAAGCCCCGCCGTGGTTCACGGCCGCGATAATTGCCTCCCGAGGTGTCTCCGCCGCCAGCGCGCACAGGACGGCAATGGCGAGTGCGTCCTCCGCGTGCCAACCCTCGCCAAGTTCGGAGAGATGGTCCCGCCAGTCGTGCTCCTGTCTGAGACGTAGCGCATTCTCCAGCGCCGCACGGACTTCGCCTGCCTTCTTGTGCCGCTGGAGAATCGGCAGGGTGCGCTCCACCGCTTCCTGAACGTCATTGCCCTCGACGATGTGGGCGATGGTCGCAGCGAGTGCGCCAGACGAGAAACAGGCCGAGGGGTGCCCGTGGGTCGTCCGGGCCGTCTCGACCGCCAGATTGAAGGCTTGCGGCACACCGGTCACCCGCGCCACGAACCCGAACGGTGCATCCCTCCCGACCGTGCCGGAGCCCTTGCTGTCGTTCTTAGCGGGTTGACCAGCGTTCACCGCATCGTGGAGGGCGGTCATGCAGGTGTTGCCGGTCGCCCGCCGCTCCCATAAGCGATCATCCCAGGCCAGCCAGCCCGCGAGCCCCTTCTTGTGGGATCGGGTAAAGAACGACCCGCCCTGCGTGGCGAACCACCGGAGATAGGCGCGGTGGACAATGGTCGGCGTGTGGCACTCGCCCTTCATGAAGTGATGGAGGTAGGCGACGATCAGCCCTTCGACGGTGAACAGGAGCATCTGCGTCTCGTCAGTCACTGCTCCGACGAAATCATCAATGATGTCAGTGAAATCGGTGATCCCGCCCGGACCATACATCGTCTGGATTTCGGCGCGGGTCAGGAACTCGACTGGTGCACCGAGGGCATCGCCACATGCGCCGCCGAGCAGGCAGCCCAGGACTCGGTCGTGCAAGGACAATGATGCTCCTTGATGGGCTTGCCTCCGAACTTCCATTACCGACTCCCAGGCGACGGCGTAGCGTCTGTACATACAATGACGGTTACGGTAGGTATGACGCAATGGCAGGCTTGCACAGATAGTGGCAGTTAACTCCTCTCACTCTGCACACTACCGCTCGTCTACACTTGTCGATCTCCGCAATCAGAGGCGGACTGTGATATCGCGATACTCGAAATCGCTACCAACTTCCCGTCGCTTCATCTCCCTCTGGACGCCAGAGACGAAGACTGTGTGTAGAGAAGGTGCCTCCGGACGTTGAGCACGCTTCGGCTCATA
>NZ_LN811354.1:202004-210672 GCF_001006805.1 Microvirga massiliensis
TTAGCTTCCGATCTCGTTGGCAGTCGGTAGTCGCAGTATTCCGAGCAAAGGCTGAGATCGGCTGAGAACCGTCGAGGAGCAGGTGTCCGGTTTGCGGTCGTGAGACGCATGTCATGCAACGCCTTCGCGAGATAGAAATCTTCGATGGGGCGAAGACGGGGGCATAACGAGTTGATTTTACGTCAATGGAGAGCGGCTATCGCGGCGGGGTTAGCGCTCGCGGCTATGGCGAGCGGAGTCTCGTCCGCCGTGGCGCAGACTCGTCCACCGGGCTATGTCGAGGCTGAGAGCGACTTTCAATCGACGCTCAGTGTCCAGAACCGACTCCTTTTCCAGGTTCTGATGGCCGCTGCCGGGTATTGGAACGCGGTCCCAAACGAGAACTTCAATCAGCGCCTGTTTCGCGCGATCCAGCGCTTCCAGTCCGAGAACGGCTTCGCACCAACCGGCATCGTCGATAGCACGCAGTTTGACCAGCTTGTTGCGATCTCCAAGCCGATGCTGGACCTCTGGGGCTTCCGCAAAGTCAGGCATCCCTCCCGCCGCGCAACGATTTGGATTCCACTAGGTCTCGGTCTCCACGCCACCCGAGAGAATTCTGGGCTGAGCTACGTCGATCCGCTCCGGCGCGTGAGGATCAACTTCTCGACCTTCCCACACGTTGGCACAGCCAAGTACTACAGCGGAATTCTGAACCTGATGGCCCAGCAGGGGACCAGCGTCCACTACCGGGTGATGAAGGACGGCTGGTTCGTTGTTTCAGCAACGACCTCGGATGGCACCGATCTATACCTACGCTATCACCAGGACGGGACGCACGTCACCGGCTTCACGCTCTCCTGGAACAATGCGAACGGCAATGTCGCGGGCGAGCGGATCGCGGTCCTGATGTCGGCCTCGCTCTGGTCCGACATGACCGGGGCGACCTTCATCGACCCGCCGAGCCTGCAACCAAAGGTTGACGTGGCGCGTCCTGCACCTGTTCCGGCCTCTCCGCCGCCTACACCCTCTGCATCGACGCCAATGCCAAAGGTCGCCAAGAGCGCCTCGGGCACGGGCTTTTTCGTCGGTCGTGATGGCAGCCTGCTGACCAATGAGCATGTGGTCGATGGGTGCACCGCGATCCGGGTCACGCCTGATGGCGGCGCGCCGCTCCCGGCTCGCCTCGTGGCGAGCGACAAGGCGAACGATCTCGCTCTCCTGAAGGTCGATCACCAGCCCAAGAAAGTTGCGGCGCTCCGGATCGGCATACGCTTGGGTGAGCCCGTGGCTGTGTTCGGCTTTCCGCTCTCCACCGTTCTCGCCAGCACAGGCAACTTTACGCTCGGGAATGTCACGGCGCTGGCGGGTATCGGTGATGACACGCGCCATATTCAGGTCTCCGCCCCAATCCAGCCCGGCAACTCCGGAGGACCGTTGCTCGACCATCAGGGCAATCTCGTGGGCGTGGTTACCTACAAGCTCGATGCTCTCAAGACGGTGATGGCGAGTGGTGACATTCCGCAGAACGTGAACTTCGCCCTGAAAGCCTCCGCAGCCGCCTCATTCCTGGAGAGCAACCGGGTCGAGTTCGAGACTGGGTCGGCGACGACGGCCATGGGACCGGCCGACCTTGCCGACCACGCCAAGGCAATCAGTGCATTCATCAGATGCAACTGACAGGCGTGAGCGGGTTGGGCCGAGGTTGGTGGAGCAACCTTCACAGAACGGGCCGTAGCGTGGAACTGAGAATCGAAAGCACTCGGAGAATTAATTACTGATGAGTACGATCAAGGATGGGCCATTCAAGACCGGGGAATGGTCCATGGAGGAGCGACTTGCTGCTCTCGCCTCGTTCCTCCCGACCTTTACCGCAGAGAACTTCAAGTTTGGGGAATGGATTGCGCCAGAAACAAAGAACGGTGTCACCTCCGTGGGATGGTTCAGTCTCGTCCCGGAGGCGAAGGCATTCCTGAAGGCCGTTCGTGAATTCGGCTGGGTCTACGGTTTTGATTGGGGAGAGTGGAGCCAATCTCCAGAGGCGAATGCCCTCCTAGAGAATCCCGAAGCCCTCGCTCGCGCCGATGTATTCCAGTTGGCAAAGCTGGTCACGACCTGTGTTCGCGCAGCCCGCTTTTCCGAAGGATCACTGGCGCGCGACTTCGATAGGGGGCTTCTTACTGGCATTGTTCGACGTGCAGCCGCCCTCCTCAAGGAGCAGTCTCCTGCAAGCCGGTCAGACGCGGACCCGTCCCACGATCTCGGAACCGCAGATGAGAGGCGTGTTTGGCTGCGCGCCTTCTGGGGGTTCGGGCCAGAGGACGAGGGCTATCTTGGGTTCACGCTTGCGGCCAACCGTGAAAGGTTCATTCGCGAGTTCCGTCAGGGTGATCTCGTTCTGATTTACGGGGCCGACCAGGAGCAGACCCAACGTGAACAGCGCCGTCAGGTGCTGGGCTTCCTAGAGGTCGAGCCAATTCCTGTCACTGATGCCGAGCGATCATCCGATCCCGACCGACGCTGGAAGGTAGAGAATGGATGGGCCGATCGCTGGACCTATGGAGTCCCGGTCAGACGCGCATGGCGGGTCACCCGCAAGATCGAGGCTCACCATCTCGCGCGTGTGACGTTTCAGACCCACAATCCTGTTCTCATCGCATCACGTGGTGAACTTCTGACACCCGAAGAGGCCAAGGCTGCTCTGGGCTTGCCCGTCGTACCGGAAAACGTCTTCGGGGAGCCTCCGTTACCGCCCGAGGCGCTGAATCACGAGGCTGCCATTCGCGACTTTTTCCAACCGAGCCGGGGCGTAACGCCAAGTTATGGCGACCGGAACTTCACAGTCGAGGATGCCGAGAACCGTCTCTATGTACTCCAACTTTCAGGCGATGTGGCCGCATTCCTCGGACGACAACCATTTGAAGTGAAGGGTAAGTGCATCATCAAGGTCGGACATGCCAAGGACCCACAGCAACGGTGCGAAACACACAACGCTCACCTTCCTCCGGCTTCCCAGTTCAAGTGGAAAGTCGCGTTCACTTCCCCGACCTTTCCTGGCGGAAAGGAGGCCAAGAAGGCAGAGGATGACTTGAAGAAGCGTTTTGCCGAACGCTTCGAGAGCCTCGGTGGTGAGTTCTTTCTTGGCGATGAGCTTGGCGTTTCTGTCGAGTTCTCTCAAGTCACACGGGACCTGAGTTTCGTCATCACTGCGGCGTAGTACTCGCTGCCTCGCTGAGGGAGCCAGACATGCTGCGGGAGGTCCGTGTCGAGTTGGAACCGCCCAAGGGAAGGAGTGGCAGTCGCCACACAATGACACCCGTCACTCCTCGCTCCGCCTAAGCGCAAGCCCTCATGTAGTCTGGAATGGCGACCTACTTCTGCATCTCGTAGTGAAGCTCCCAAAAGTCCGAATAAAGATCGTGTAGATCGTCGTCCTTCACGCTGTTCTTGAAGTTGTCATAGCCCAGGCTCATCAGCGTCTTGTGAGCAAGGTCCGCAAGCACGCGGCGCTCGATGAATACCCGATATTTGTAGTCGGTGCCCGCACCCTCAATGATATCTGCATCTGCCCCAAACAAATTCACGAGATGCTCCCGCCGACGAGCGCGAACCATCAGTCGGTTGGGATCGTCGCGATCCGCCACAGCGGACACAAAAGCGTTGTTAAAACAAAGCCACATTAGCTGTCTCCTTGATCTATTCAATAAAAGTGAACCTACACACCATTGTGTGCACTTCGCGAGCCTTGCCGATGCTCTCAAGTGATGCGCTGTCGTTTCACCCGACGTGTTCCCTCGTTGAGCGTCAGAGTGCCATTATGAGGGCGTCATCGGTGCTTTCTCCCTTGTCATCAAGTCGGCTCAGCAATGCCCAGAAATACTAATGCCCGCCGCTTTGCACCGTGCAAACCGGTCAGTGCCATTCCAGTCTTTGGGCATCATAGGCTTCGATGTCTCGATAAGGCTGGCGATGAACTGCACCTTCTCGTCCTCGGTCGCAGTTCCCGATGGATTGGGGTGGAAGTGTCGAACTCGTGGGTCTCTGACGACCCGTTCGTGAAATTGGTCCGGTCGCACTTTCCTGGCTCCGTGCGGCATGTTCATGTAGTTGGGATGAGATTGGCCGAAAATGCCCCTCTCGTCCGCAATTCAGCCCTGATTCCACTTCTTGACCGGAGCGGGTTGGTAGGCCCGCAGGCCGGAACGCTTCTAGTCTCCGGCCTGCGCTATAGTCTGACGGTGCTTATGAAGCAGTTTCGGTGGACTGATCAGGCGCGGATTCGCGCAGGGAACTCCACCGCATTTCCGCCGTAAGCAGGAGCGCCCGGTGCACTCTCCTGCGACTGGTGTAGAAGCGGTTGGATCACAAGCGACTCCCAGAGTCCGTTGGCGACTTCCTCCAGCTTCGCCTTGAGATTCGCGTTCTCCTCGAACCATCGTTCCAGGTGATCAGCGACGCGCCCTTTGAACCCTGGCCCCTGCCCCCACTCGGAGGCACACCTCGCCCACACGGGCGACTGCGCCAACGGTTCGTGGTAGACCTCCATCCCGGCACGCTGGACATTATCCAAGAAGGTCGTTTTGGAGATAGCGGCGCTTCGGCCAATTTGGTCGATCGTTTTCACGGCGAGAGCGAGGCCAGTGTCTGCCTTGAGCGCATTGAGGAAAGCTTCAAGCGACTTGAACCAACCGTCACACCGCAGGCGTGCGTCGCGAGCCGCGCCAATGCCGATCTGGTGTACAATGTTCAACCCTGAATATTCGCCGTTCCGCCGGGTGGAAGCCCATAATGTTGAGGCATAGCGCACTCCACGAATCGTGGTGATGGCATCCGTGTGGGCGAGGCGCTCCCGAGCCCCTAAACGCCGATTTGCCTGAAGAAAGGTGTTCAGCCTATTGGCGACCTCCTCGATTGCGGCGTTGAGCGCTTGGACCTCGCTGTTCTCGATAAGCTCTTCAACGGCAGCGCACAGATCGAGGAGTCGCTCGGCGACCGCCTCGCGCATTCGACTTAACTGTCCAAAGAGCTTGCCGCGAACTTCTATGAGATCGTCTGACTCTACGTTCAGGAACAGCATGGGTACGCCCGCCAAATCGTCAGCGGCCAATTCCCCTGCGACCTGCATGTTCTTGAAGGTATAGCCTTCGGTATCAGTAAGGGCCTGTTCGCCCATATCGTCCTTCATTGCGCGTGCCTCCCCGGCACGCGGCAGAGCAAGAATTGCGACTTTGCCTGTATCCACGCGATCGGAGAAAGTTTGGCGCATGTGCTGAAGGAGCGCGCGAGCGCTCGTTCCCGGTGCATCGTTGAAGCGGCAGCAAAACACGACTGTCGTGCGTGGATCACGGAGCCTCAAGTCAAGGTCCTCGCGCACCGCAACGTCATCGACGCCCTTGGTATCGACAACTGTGATCTCAAGCTCACCGAAGCTGCGACCGAATTCTGGAATAAGCAGGTCAATGCTCTGGGGAAGTGAAACCTCCTTCAGTCGCCCGTTGTTGACCATCTTGAAGGTTTCGGTAACCCACTCCATCGGGTGCTTGCGCGTCGCGCTGTCGTACCAAAGCTCACGCTGTGTACGCTCAGGTAACTGCATCAGGTCGAGAACCCGCGCGCGGAACTCGTCTTCGCTGGAGCAGGAGCGAGCTAGGTCGAGAAGCAGATCGTGATAGATTGGTTTTCCGCTAACGATCTCCCGGCGTCGCACGAGGCCCGACATATTGCGAATCGCACGCTCGACCTCACGGCTCACGCCCACGGTCTCACCCGCTCCTGTTCCCGTCTCCTTCGCTATATTCGAGATCACGGCCCACTTCGCGGCGCAGAGATCGGAAACCAGTTGGCGAAGCTCGCCATCACTCATGGGCAGAAGAGAGATGCCGAACTCAGGACCGCGCTTGATGTGCACTTCGCAAATTGTGGTGCCGCCTGCACCTGTCTCCAGCACCACTCGGTCAATTGGCTTATCAACCAGCGATGAGGGTACCAGCAACTCGAATAGAAAGCTGAGCGCGGTCGATTTACCGACTCCAATGTCCCCGATAAATGCGATGTTGTGTGACAGGCGGCTAAGAAAGCTCGATGCCTTCAGGAGGTCGTCGCGGCGACGCTCCATCTGCCGTCGTAGCGGCCAAGGGTGTCCGTCCTCTGCGAGGAAGTCATTGATCGCCTCCAGCGTCTCTTCAGCCTGTTCCAGGTAACCTCGTTGGGGGTTCCAGAAGGACGGCGGCTCAACGTGCGTCCATTCGCGTGCGGCAAAAGCTTTGTATAACTCGGCGTCGGGGGAACCTAGCTCGGTGAGCGCGTCGAGCACGCGGTCAATTTCGGCGATAGCAGCCACCTCACCCTTCTCGATCCGGGAGACTCGGCTTTGGTCTATTCTCGCCTTCTGGGCCACGGCCCCTTGTGTGACTCCGAGTTCGCTTCGAAAGCGGGCGATGGCGGATGAGGTCTGCTGGAATTGCGGAACAGGCGCGTGCATGGGCGTCTCCATGTATGCTTAAGCTGTTCAGCATATATGCAGCATGTTAAATGAGTGTCAAGTTAGCCATTAACATATTTTTCAAAATGTTCGGCGGCGTGAGGTGCCTTTCAGCCTGCGTTCGCCCCAGGCGGACTCTCCTGAAGCGAGTCCTTGTCGGGTTGCCGGTTCGGACTTGGCCGTCCACGAGATCGGCTTTTCGAGCGATTTGAGGCAGACGGGTGGGAACTGACCCATATCCTTCGAGCCGCCGACCGTCGTCTCTAGCGCGAATCCCTGCTGGCCTGGGCGAAGGGCCTTGATGCCGGTCGCCTAGCGCACAAGGTCCTGGCGATAAGGTTTAGCCTCACCCTGGGCGGTAGGCCGCGAATAGGCCCATACATTAAGCCCTTAATCTGGGATGACACCTCGCCCGCCTCGGGATTGCCTCTTGGGCGAGAGGTGGCACCAGCGATGATCAGCGAACGCTCCTACGCACCAATCACGCGAGCAACGCTCGACAGGCTCAGCCTGCTCTGTCAGGAGGGTATGGAGGCGTTCTTCGCGCGGAGCCCAAAATGGGCCGCCTATCGCTCTCGCCTTCTCTGTAGCGTCCTCGCGCAGGGGGCCGCGCTGCATTACCTCGACGGCAGGAACGGTGTGAAGGATTTCGACTGCTGGACCTTCTATGCCCTCGACGAGCGGATCGGGCCGCTGCCGCCGCGCGGGAGACGCGGCAAACTTGATTTCGGGCCATCCGAGTTCGGGCGTCATCCGGACGATCATGGTTACACAGGTCGGCGGGTGGATGTCCTTGCCCGTTCAATCCGCTCCAAACCTACTTTGGACGGCATCTCGGCCGTCCAAGAGTATCTCCGAACGGACCGCAATGACACGCCTCGGCTCTTGATCCAAAAAGCTGTCGTTGTCCTGGAACCTGCCGAACTTCGAGGCGAAGTCATCTGGCATCCCATTCCGACAGCAGACGCCCCATGATCGGCTCGACAGTCCGGGCGTGAGCCATCACAGAAGGCATGCCCATGGGCCAGACCGACACTCTCGTGCTCTGGCGCGAGAGGCTCATCGAGAAGCTCCGTCAACGAGATGTGGCCGAAGCCGACCTGGATCGCCGAGCCGACGAGATGATGGCTCCTCTTCGACGGGCACGGGTGAAAATCCAGACTCGCGACGAAAAAGTCAGAAGGCGGCTGCATCTTCGTGGATGGTCAGACGACGATATTGAGCAGGCGCTGATCGAACTGGCTTTCCGGCGGAGTGACCGCTTCGTCCGGAATGCCTCTAGGCAGCGTGCCGAAGGTCGCGATGGAGAGTAATGAGGCGCACGATTCGGGTCGTAGAAGCCGAAGCCCGCGCAGATTCCCGATGAGTCCGTGCAGCAACCGTTCTCCTGGCGCACGCGTCACTCGCCCCCATCACCTCGAATGACCCGCAATCGTCTCATTGGCGGAGGCTGGTCGGGAGGGGGAGGCGATATCCGGTCCAAATCCGCGAACCTCACCTTACACTTAGGGTCGTATTGGTCCGGTGGTCGTTTGCCGGGTGGAGTGCGCCAGGGACAATCGAATGCGATCCGATCCAAGACCTCGGTGAGCATGGTCTCTGCGCCGAACTTCGCGGCAAGGCGGGCGAGCCGGTAGCTCCCGCGTCGGTGTGGACAGTGAGGGCATTCGACCCGAACCCTGACCCACGGGAAATCAGACAAGCGCTCGACACCACGCATCGGATGGGTTGCCGTTGTGCGTGTGTGCTGGGATGGTCAGTTGGCGACGCCATCAGGCAATTGAGAGATTCGTAGCTCCTGCTCCGAATCTCGGCCCTGCCCGAAATTCCCTCGGGCATAGCCGCGAGAAATCAGTCGCACTGCATTTGCCGTTCGCCGTTCTGCCTCCAGCAGATCGGCCAGTGCATCAGAGATCGCCAGCCGCAGTGCCCGGTCGCGATCCCCCTCCGCAGCCCGGATATAAGAGGAGGCGATAGCCTCAACGTCGCGGTTCATGGCTCAGGCTCCCGTCCTTTGTTCCCTTTATGTTCTCACGCCGGGACCACGACAAGAAAAGTCTGAAGCGGGCGTGGAGGGCTGTGGAGAACGGGGACGACGGCACGTCCGGGTTCGACGGCCGCATGCGCGGGTAGGAATTGGGCTTGCCGCCGAAGCCACGTCCATCAGGGCTTGCTACATCGGCGGTGTAGATACGAATGACATTAACT
>NZ_LN811354.1:211554-320681 GCF_001006805.1 Microvirga massiliensis
GATTCACGTGACTAGGTCCGCAACATGGAAGCGCCAAAGGCTGCCACGGCGAGACTCGTAGCAGAACTTCTGACCCGTTACCCCGATGCGGAAGTGCTCGGTCACGGGGATGTCCCGAAGGTCAGCAGGGCATACCTGTCTTTCGACGGGCGCTCGTGGTGGGCCTCGGTCCAGCCGGAAGTTCTCTGAGCACCGCACCCATACCGTCCAGGCCGGGGATACCCTGTTCGGCACCAGTCGCCAGCACCCCATTACCCCGCTGCAATTGACCCGCGCCAACGGCATCAACGCCTCCACGACCATCCGGCCGGGGCAGGCGCTGACCACCCCAGAATTATAAGCGTGCTTATTGTTGACTACGTCACGTAGTTTATCGCGATGCGCGCACCCCGTTGACGTGATTCGGGCGGTCGGGTTATCGGTTCGGACGATTTTTAAACATTTGGTTAATCAATTTTTCCATGACCGCGCTCAACCCAACCCTCGCCTGCAAGCTCTTCGCCCTCGCCGCCCACCCCGCGACCAACGCGCACGAGGCGGTCGTCGCCTTGCACAAACTCCGGGAGCACCTGGAGGCGGCCGGGGTATCACCGGATGACGTTTTCGAGGGACAGGGGAACAAGCCCACAGCGAGGCCCGAGGGCGTCACCATCGTCAAGATGATGAAGCGGATCGAGGCCATGGAGGCGCGGATCGCCGAGCAGGTTGAAACGATCAAGCGGCAGAAAGCGGAGATTGCGGCACTCAGTGCTCAGGTGCGGTGCCACGAGGCCGCAGAGCGCAAGAACCTGAAGGTAATCCGTCGTCAGACTGCCGAGATCGAGGCAAAGAATGCAGAGATCAAGGCCAAGGATGTGGAGATCGAGACCAAGGATTCAGAGATCAAGGCCAAGTATGAGGAAGCTCGGGCTGCCAAAGAGGCTGCGTTTCATGCACGCAATGCCTTGAAGTTTGAGCAGCAAATGTAAGAGGGTCGCGCCAAGAAGGGTTCCTTGGATGGGCTCGTGGCGGCTCTCCAGACGCTGCGCCGGATTGATCCCGAGATGCGGATCAAGACCGCCATTGCTTTCGTGCATGCGGCATCCAGAAACGGGGTCAGCGTGAAGGAAACGGCCGAAGCTGTCGGTGATACATCCGAGGGTTCGGTGCGCTACGCTCTCAAGACCCTCGGATCAGGCCACACGGACAAGCCCGGCCATGGGCTCCTTCGCGACGATGCCGCAACCACCGGCCGGGCTCAGGTGTATGTGCCGACCGCGAAAGGACGGACCACTCTGACCAAGATCACGCGGGCCATGACCCAGGTGCGCTCGGGACCAGAGTTGCGGCTCGTGGCCTGACCGCCCGGCGAACATTTCACCAGCCGATTTTCTCAATCCATTCCTTGAGGATGACGACCGACTCTCCAGTGCCGTAGTCATCGGCAACCGTCTTTTTGTCGTGGCCGAGGATACCCAACTGGTATTCCTTCGGGCACCACCCCCGGCCTGGAAAGCCGCCGCTATTTCTACCGCTATGGCACGGATGCGCTCGACTTGTGCGATGTGCTGGCGTGCTTCGACAAGCAGGGGAAGGTCAGCCTCAACGACCTGTGTCGTGCCCTCGGGTATCCGGGAAAGCCGGAGGATATCGACGGCTCCGAGGTCGCTCGATACGTGGAGGAGGGGCGTATCGCCGAGGTCGCGGCCTACTGCGAGACCGATGTCGTGAGCACCTTCCGGGTCTGGCTCGCCTATGAACTGTTCCGGGGTGCCCTGACCCAGGAGCAGTTCCGGGCCAGCGAGGAGAGCCTGTTGGAGTATCTCGGGCAGAAGGTCCCGACAAAGCCGCACCTCAGCTATCTGCTCGCGAGGGAGCCAGCGATCACCGTCCACGTGGATGGGAGGCCGCCTGGGCTTCCGGAGATCACGGCATCGGAGATCGTGGTCCCACAGGGAGTATAAGGAAGGTAGGAGAGCATCATCATTCAGAGGGGCGACGCGAACGAGCTTGCTTCGAGCACAGCAACGTCCATGGACATGGCGTCCAACCACACGGGCCATCCCTGCGACAAATTGCCCAGAACGCGGCGTAGCCGCGAGACGCTTCACGTTGCTCACGTAAGGGCAGGGGGATCGTCCCACACGATCCAGACCCTGCGAACCTCCATGGTCTGTGTCAGCATGCGTAGCTGCCCTTGGCTCAAACTTCACCATAGGCCCGTGCAAGCCTGTGGCAAGCCAGCTTGGGCGCGTGTAGACCATCAGGGAGCGTGGGAAACCCTGAGAGGAACATAGGCCAAAATTGGCCGTCTCGGGCGGTTTCCCACTTCCCGTAAGGCGCTGATTTTATTGAAAAAAGCAGACCCCGCCCCTGGGCACCACTCCCCTAAAACTCTGCTGAAGTCCTTAGGCTCCTCCAGGTTCTCTTCGCACCCTCATACGGTGAGGCGAAAGAGTGGGGCAATCATTCCCGGTTTCGTCCATGGCGATAAGGTACATGGCGCGGCCGGGGAGCCGCTTCCGGCACACCTTGTTCGTGCAGTGGGGACCGGCTGCTTCGGGCTCTTCCACCCGAAGATCGCCATGAACTGCTGCTCGGTCGTGCCGTTCTCCGCTGTGATGGACTCCGGCCTTTTGGAGCCGAACTGCCAAAGTAGTGCTCGTCTTCGTAGTTTAAGCCGAACGTAAATACCTGCTTTGCCGCCCTTGCGCATTCTCACTTCTGGTGGCGTCGAAATCTGCTGCACTGTTGTGCCGTGATAGCTCCGCCGTTGTGGAGAATGGCAACATCGATCCCAGTGTGTTTTGCAGTAATTGTTCTTGCGGCGAATAAACCGCATGATCTCCGCAAAACGTGCGGTGATTATGCCGAGATATATTCATAATCTACCGGACTGGCCGGAGTTTGCGCTGCGCGACATCAGCGATCTGATAGAGCGCGGCATTTTGAGGAAGGATGCCGGAGGAGGGCGGAGCACCAGTTACTCGCTGGCCGAGGTCGCATTAGTCTGACGCGGCCTTGGAGGCGCATTTCGGCAGGCAGCTATCGTCTGCGCTGGCCCTGCAATGAGGGTGAGCCAATGACGCGAGCAGACGGAAACATCTTCGATCATATCGTCAGGGGAGCGCCGGACGAACAGTTCACGGAACTCGTTGCGGCCAAGGGGATCAGGATCGAGCGCATCGTCTCCATGGGGCAGGCGAGTCCGCCGGGTTTCTGGTACGAGCAGGCCTGGCCCGAATGGGTGCTTCTGGTCTCCGGCGCAGCGGGACTTCTGTTCGAGGGCGATGGGGCACCCCGGCCCCTCAAGCCGGGAGACTACATCCTGATTCCGGCTGGCCGGCGCCATCGGGTCGAGTGGACCGATACCACCGAGCCGACCATCTGGCTCGCCGTGCACTACGAGCTTGCTCCAGGCAGCAGCGAGGCCGCCGAAAGCCCCGTCGGAGGTGAGAACTGATCGCCGGCCTATCACGTGCAGGCTGATGCAGGTTCAATGGCCATCCTTCGGGCTCGCTACGGAATCGATCGTCTCGGCTTTCGGGAAACCGCATTTCAGCACGGCCATGGCATCGTGTCTTGCTCGGAACTGCCCAGTGTCCCTGACGTTCTTGCGTAAGCTATGATGGCGGCGTCGGGGCTGGGCAAACGAGTATCGGACGATGCCCGAAACGCGTGTCAAAGGGCCGGCAGGGCAGGGTGCCCATTCCGGCCGGAAACCTGTCCAGAGCAGCCCCGAACTCGCGCTGCCCGGAGAGCCCTTGCCGGGCAACCGCATTTGGACGGGACATGACGACCCGGCGCTGGCGGGCGGCAGTGAACAACCGAAGGATGATCGCCGCAGGCGTGGTGATCTGGAGAAGCGAGGATTACGGTAGCCGACCGGTACCGGTGGCGATTTCCGGAAGGCTTCTGCCGGAAGCCCGCTTGGCTGACAACCTCCGGAGCGCTTCCGGAAAAGCACCTCGACCAAGGCGGCCATCATGCGCCAGGAACTGCCGATCCGCCCGGATGGAAGCATCTCCCTGCAGGCGAGAGCGCGGACCGCGCGTAGCGCGACACACGAATGATGAAGCGGATGCATCCCGTCGGCCCGTCCTTCGAGGGAGCATGCAATGCCCAACCTGGATTTGTTTCTCGCATTCGTCCTGGCCATCATTGTGCTGATGCTCATGCCGGGGCCGAATGTGGTCCTGATCGTCGCGAACAGCGTCGCGTATGGTGCCCGCTACGGGCTGTTGACGGTCGCTGGCACGAGTTCGGCGATGATCATTCAACTCGGTATCGTCGCCTTGGGCATGACGGAGGCGCTCCATGCCGCCGCATCCTGGTTCGAATGGATCCGCTGGCTCGGGGTGATCTATCTCGTCGGGCTCGGGATCAAGGAGTGGCGAGCACCGCCCGTCGATCTCACCCGGACGAATCCCGAGCCGAAATCCGCTAGGGCAATCTACGCTCGGGGTCTCCTTGTCTCCGTCACCAATCCCAAGACCCTGCTGTTCTATGGCGCCTTCTTCCCGCAATTTGTCCGGCCCGAAGGCGATATCGGCCTGCAGGTGGCGGTACTGTCGGTCACGTTCCTGGCCCTCGCGGTCCTGATCGACGGTGCATGGGCTGTGACGGCCGGACGAGCGCGCTGGCTCTTGGCATCGCGGGGCCGCCTCAGGAACCGCCTCTCGGGAGGCCTCCTGATGGGAGCCGGGCTGGGATTGGCGATGGCCCGTGCCAGGCCATAGGCGCGGCGCCGGACGACACGGGCTCTCCAACTCCCGCTTGCTTCGAGGCAAGGCCAAGGTTTTTTGTTGCGGGCGTGACCAATGGGGCTCTCGCGCGTTGTGGCAGTGCAGGCAGGCCGCCTGCTCCCTTCCCAGCGCCCGAGCCCCCATATGACCATCGACGTGAAGACGCCCGCGACTGCCTCATCCAAGCCGGTCTCGCCCAAGGTCATGAGGCGGTCGCACGTCCGCGAAGGGCGCCCGTTCCCGCTCGGCGCGACGTGGGATGGCATCGGCGTAAACTTCGCGCTGTTCTCGGCCAACGCGACCAAGGTGGAGCTCTGCCTGTTCAGCGAGGACGGCGCCACCGAGATCGAGCGGATCGAGTTGCCCGAATTCACCAATGAGGTCTGGCACGGTTACCTGCCGGACGCGCGGCCCGGCACCACATACGGCTATCGCGTCCATGGTCCCTACGAGCCGGCGGCCGGTCACCGCTTCAACCCGAACAAGCTCCTGCTCGACCCTTATGCCAAGCAGCATGTCGGCGAGTTGATCTGGAATCCGGCGCTGTTCGGCTACACGATCGGCTCTCCCGAGGCGGACCTGTCCTTCGACGAGCGCGACAGCGCCTCCTTCATACCCAAGTGCCGCGTCATCGACCCGGCCTTCACCTGGGGGCGCGACCGGCGCCCGCAGATCCCGTGGGAGCGTACGATCATCTATGAGACGCATCTCCGCGGCTACACGATGCGCCACCCGGACGTCCCGGAGGAACTGCGCGGCACCTTCTCGGGGATGATGACCCAGGAGGTGACAGACTATATCCGCGATCTCGGCGTCACGGCCATCGAGCTCATGCCCATCCATGCTTTCGTGGACGACAGCTATCTGGTCGACAAGGGCCTGCGCAATTACTGGGGCTACAACAGCATCGGGTTCTTCGCGCCGCATCCGCGCTATCTCGCGACACCCTTCGTCAACGAGGTGAAGGAGATGATCGCGCATATGCACGACGCAGGCCTCGAGGTGATCCTCGACGTGGTCTACAACCACACCGCCGAGGGCAACGAGCTCGGGCCGACGCTCTCCTTCAAGGGCATCGACAACGCATCCTACTACCGGCTCGCGCCGGACCCCCGCTACTACATCAACGATACCGGCACCGGAAACACGGTCAATCTCAGCCACTCGCGCGTGCTCCAGATGGTGACGGATTCGCTGCGCTACTGGGCGCATGAGATGCGGGTCGACGGCTTCCGCTTCGATCTCGCGACCATCCTGGGCCGCGAGCCACAGGGCTTTGAGGAGGATGGGCGCTTCCTCGACGCGTGCCTGCAGGATCCGCTGCTGTCCGAGGTGAAGCTCATTGCCGAGCCGTGGGATTGCGGACCCGGCGGCTACCAGGTCGGCCGCTTCTCTCCCGGCTGGGCGGAGTGGAACGACAAATACCGCGACACGATCCGCGCCTACTGGAAGGGCGAAGACGGCAAGCTGGCCGAAATGGCCTCCCGCATCACTGCTTCGGCCGACCTCTTCAACAAGCGCGGTCGCAAGCCATGGGCTTCTGTGAACTTCATCACGGCCCATGACGGCTTCACGCTCAACGATCTCGTGACCTACGAGCAAAAGCGCAACGAGGCCAATGGCGAGGACAACCGCGACGGCCACAGCCACAACATCTCGTGCAATTACGGCGTCGAGGGACCCACGGATGATCCGGAAATCCGCGCCGTGCGCCTGCGCCAAATTCGCAACATGCTGGCGACGCTGCTGTTCTCGCAGGGTACGCCGATGATCCTGGCCGGCGACGAATTCGCCCGCACACAACAGGGCAACAACAACGCCTACGCGCAGGACAACGAGATTTCGTGGGTCGATTGGGAGGGGATCACCCAGGACGGCTGCGATCTCCTCGAGTTTACGAAAAGGCTGATCGAGCTACGCCAGCAGCACCCCATGCTGCGGCGCCGTCGCTTTCTCTCGGGCGCGTACAACGAGGAACTCGACGTCAAGGATGCGACCTGGCTCACGCCCGCGGGCGATGAGATGACGCCCGAGCATTGGTCCGACCCACACGCGCGCTGTCTCGGCCTGATCCTCGACGGCCGCGCGCAACCGACCGGGATCCGTAGGCGCGGCACCGACGTGACAATGCTCCTCATCCTCAACGCCTACCACGACGTCGTGAAGTTCCGGCTACCGGAGGTGGTGGGCGGAGCTTGGTGGATGTGTCTCTGCGACACGAACCAGGCGACTCTCGACGAGCACACCCGGCACGATTTCGGCACGGAATACGAGGTGACGGGTCGTTCGTTGCTGCTGTTGGAGATGAAGCCGGAGAAGCGACGTGGGGTGTGAGTAGAGGCAATACCTCTCACACGAACTGATTGGGACTGTTGCGTTCGTGCCCTGAGCACTACGCCTCTGCCGGCCCTCTTCGTCATTGCGAGCGGAGCGAAGCAATCCAGCAGCAAACCCGTTGAGGGGTAGATTGCTTCGCCTCCGGCTCGCAATGACGGTGATGGGTCCGGCGTTACTCTGGTTTCGGCCGTGCTCCTTGCGCCCTCATGCCCTCACCGTCATTGCGAACGCAGTGAAGCAATCCATGAGCGCACTCGTCAACGGGTAGATTGCTTCGCCTGCGACTTGCAAGGACGGAAGTGCAGCGGAAAGGGCAGCACATCACGTCTGCGGCTCGCAAAGACGGAGGAGGATGCGAGGGATCTCCATGAGGCCTACTTCACTCATCTGGATCATGGAGCCAGCCAAATGTTGTCTCAACATCCCACAGACCCTCGCTCGAATCCGTCGCCGAGCAGGTGCCTTGGCAGACACAGTTCGCGCCACTACGCCCGCTGTTCGGAGCCGCCATGTGACTCTGTGAAAGGTCAGGCAGCGTGTCGAGTGGGCTGGGGGAATTCTCGGCCCAGGGATTCTGCTTCCTCGATCCAGGCGCTGATGGCGTCCTGAACGCTCTTCAGGGCTGTCTCGGGCGTTTCACCGTCGCTCATGCAACCCGGGAGATCCGGGACCGTCGCAAGCCAGCCGCCTCCCTCCGCCTCGGGGAGGGGGTCAAGGACGATGCGGAATTCATGGGTGGCCATTGGTGCTGTCCACGACCGAGTGAACAAACGAAACCAGCTTCCGAATGTAAACTGCTTTGATCGGTCGTCAGGATGTCTCTCTGAGAGGGATGGGAGATCTTATAGAGAGTCGCCTCCGGTAGGCGGAACACATCGGATATCGTAGGCGCGGCAGAGCTTCTCGATATCGGAAATTCTCCAGTCGCCGTTCGGGTTCCGGGTCATTGCTAGAAGCAATGAATTCATTCTTTACTCTTGGAGGAGGATTCACACCCGACGGCTACCCAGACCTCCTCCATGGTAGGCGAAACCTCAGGACAGGCAGGGAAGGTGACGATGCCCCTCCCTCGATCGCCACTACATCTCCACGAAGCTCTCGAACCCGCCATAGATCAAGCGCCTGCCGTCGAACGGCAGGTCCGCCGGGTGGTGCTTCAGTCGCGGATCCGCCATCACCTTGGCCATGATGGCATCGCGCTGCTCGCGTGACTCATAGACTATCCAGGCGAAGACGACGATCTCGTCCTCCTTGGCCTGCACGGCTCGCGGGAAGGAAGTGTACTCTCCATAGGGCACGTCATCTCCGATGCACTCGACATATTCGAGCGCGCCGTACTCCTTCCACACCGCGGCCGCCGTCTGGGCCATCTTCTTGTAGGCCTCGAGATTCTGCCTGGGCACCGCGACCAAGAAACCGTCTACATAGGACATCCGTGTCTCCCTTCACTCGGATCATTCATAGGACGATCGAGCGAGCGACGATCCGACAATGCGCTTCGCTTTTTCTCGCCGGCCGGACTCGGAATCTGCTCAGCGCCCCTTGAACTGCGGCTTGCGCTTCTCCTTGAAGGCGAGCCGCCCTTCGGCATAGTCCTCACTCTCGAAACATTGCCGGACGAGGCGGTCGCAGAGCGCGATGTCACGATCGGCCGGGTCCTTCACGGCTTCGCCGACGATCGTCTTGATTGAGGTCACTGTCAGAGGGGCGTTTTCCGCGATCATCCGCGCGTAGCTGGTCGTGAAGCTTTCGAGGTCCGCGTGTGACACGACGCGGTTTACCAGGCCCATCACTTTCGCCTCTTCGGCCGTGAACTGGCGGGCGGTGAAGAAGATCTCCTTGGCGAAAGACGGGCTGACGACATTGAGCAGGCGCCGGACGCGCGTATAGCCGTAGCCGAGCCCGAGCTTCGCGGCCGGAATCGCGAATTTGGCGCTCTCACTGCAGATGCGCAGGTCGCAACAGACCGCGAGATTGGCGCCGCCGCCGATGCAGTAGCCCTGGATCATGGCGATCGTCGGCTTCGGCGCGGCAAGCAGCGAGCCATACACCGCCTCCGTTGCGTCGTCGTAGCGCTTTACCGCATCTTGCTCTGCGCGCTCGCTGTCGAATTTCGAGATATCGGCGCCCGACACGAAGGCCTTCTCGCCGGCCCCGCGCACAACGATGACGCGCACGGCGTCGTCGGCAACGAAATCGGCGATGATTTCGCGCGCGGCCTCCCACATTTCCAGCGAGACGGCGTTGTGCCGCTCGGGGTTGTTGAAGATCATCCAGCCGATCCCGTCGGCCTTGTGGGCGATCATCTTGTTGGTGCTCATGGCAGTTCCCCTTCGGCCAGCGCGGACTACACGATGCCCTTGCGCCGGAACTCGGCAATGTCTTCGTCGCGGTAGCCGAACTCGCGCAGAATCTCGTCGGTGTGCTCGCCGAGTTCCGGAGGCGCGCGCCGCAGCTCGCTCGGGGTCGCGCTCAGCGTGACGGGCTGGCCGACCAGCGTCAGAGGTCCGAGCGCCTGAGACGTGACGGTTTGCGCGATCTCGAGATGCTGGACCTGCGGATCGGCGAAAACCTTGTCGATCGTGTTGATCGGCCCCGAAGGTACGCCCGCCTCGTTGAAACGCTCCACCCAGGTAGCGCTGTCGGCTTGCCGAGTCTGCTCGTTGATTCGCTCGCCCAAGGCATCCCGGTTCTTCGAGCGCAGAGCCGAGGTCGCGTAGTCGGGGTGCTCGATCAACTCCGGCGCGCCGATCGCGCGGCAGAAACGCTCCCAGATCTTCTGGCCCGTCACCGCAATGTTGATGTGTCCGTCCGCAGTCTCGAACACGCCGGTCGGGATGGAGGTCGGGTGATTGTTCCCGGCCTGTTTGGGCACGGTGCCGTCCACCAGCCAGCGCGTCGCCTGGAAATCCAGCATGGCGACCTGGGCCTGGAGCAGGGAGGACTGGACCCACTGGCCCTCGCCGGTCTCCTCCCGGGCAAGCAGGGCGACCAGGATGCCAAGCGCGCAATAGAGCCCGGCGGTGAGATCGGCGACCGGAATCCCGACGCGCACCGGTCCCTGGCCTGGAAGCCCGGTGATCGACATCAGGCCGCCCATGCCCTGGGCGATCTGGTCGAAGCCGGGGCGGTCGCGATAGGGCCCGTCCTGGCCGAACCCCGAGATGCTGGCATAGACCAGGCGCGGGTTCACGCTTTTAAGGCTCTCGTAATCAATGCCGAGCCGGAACTTCACGTCGGGCCGGAAATTCTCGACGAGCACATCGGCGTCGCGCACCAGACGCTCGAGGATGGCGCGCCCATCTTCCGCCTTGAGATTGAGGCTGAGGCTGCGTTTGTTGCGATGCAGGTTCTGGAAATCGGACCCGTGGCGCGGGCCGCCCGGACCTTCCCCCGCTTCCAGCCCTTCGGGCATCTCGATCTTGATGACGTTCGCGCCCCAGTCGGCGAGCTGCCGGACGGCCGTAGGCCCGGAGCGAACGCGCGTCAGGTCGAGCACGGTGAAGCGCGAAAGCGCGCGCGAGGCCGGTTCGAAACTCATGGGCTCAACCTCCACTCGGATGGGCTCACTGAAGACAAAGTTCGCTCACTCCTGCCGTTCATCGATTTCGCATGGACTCCGGATGGATCAAGTTCGCGGATCCCGCTCTTTGCCCGTGTCCTTCGGCATCTGCCAGGTCGATGTCGCGGCCGCCACGAGCTTCCCGTCGGCGTCCATCATGCGGGATTCCAGGTAGCTGATGGTGCGTCCTCTCTTGAGGAAGCGCCCTTCGCAGCGAACACGGCCCGAGAGGGCAGGGCGGACATACTGGATCTTCATCTCCAGGGTGATGCCTGGGCGCCCGGTCGTGTGGTGGATGAGGTGCCCCATCGAGACGTCGAGCGCGAACGCAATGATGCCGCCGTGCAGGCTGCCCTGCGGGTTGTACAGGAAGTCGTGCACCGGAATCTCGACGATGCAGCTTTCCGGTGTGTAGGAGATTTCGGCGCCCAGCAGCTTTGCGAGGAAGAAGGTCCCGAAGGCGGGCGCATGGGTGTCGAGGGCGGTCTCGAAAGCGGATCGGGCGGCGTTCTCGTCCATTCTGTCCTGTCCTAATCCTTGCCCTGGAAGCGGCGCATCACGGGAACCGTCAGCAGCATCAGAGCCGTGACGGCGAGGATCCAGAGCGAGGCCGGGCGCTCGATGAAGATCGCGAAGGAGCCGCGCGAGATCGTGAGAGACTGCCGAAGCGCCTCCTCTGCGAGCGGCCCGAGGACCAGCGCCAGCACGAGCGCAGCGGGCGAGAAGCCGAAGAGCTTCATGAAGAACCCGGCTATGCCGGCGGCGAGCATGAACCAGACCTCGATCATGCTGCCGTTCACGCTGTAGGTGCCGATCGTGCAGACCAGGATCACGGAGGGCGCCAGGATCCGATAAGGCAGCCGCACCATCCAGACGAAGAGTGGGATCGCGAAGATGTTGATCGCCAGCAGGACGACGTTTCCGAGATACATGCTGGCGATCAATCCCCAGGCGAATTCGGGATGCTCGGTCATCAGCAGTGGGCCGGGACGCAGGCCCCACATCACGAAGGCGGCCATCAGCACGGCCGTCGAGGCGGAGCCCGGGATGCCGAGTGTCAGGAGCGGCACCATGGCTCCCGAGGAGGCAGCGTTGTTGGCGGCTTCCGGCCCGACCAGACCCGCCATGGCGCCCTTGCCGAATTTCTCGGGCGTGCGCGAGGAGATCTTCTCGACTGAATAGGCCATCAGGGATGCGATCGTCGCGCCGGCGCCAGGGATGACGCCGATGCAGAATCCGAGCAGCGAGCCCCTGACCAGGGTGAGTCGGGTCTCGATCCAGTCGCGCGCCTCCGGCCAGAAGCGCCGCTCGTTCCGGTATTGGACGATACCGCCCGTACCCGACAGATGCAGGCCCTGATAGAAGGCATAGAAGAGCTCCCCGAGACCGAAGAGGCCGATCGCGATCGGGATGAAGTCGATCCCGCCGATGAGCTCCGCCGAGCCGAAGGTAAAGCGCTGCTGGCCGGTTTCGAGGTCGACGCCGATCGTTCCAATGGCAAACCCGAGCAGCGCGGAAATCACGCCGTAGCGCCAGCTGCCCGCCACCATGATGACGATCATGCCGATGCCCATCAGGGCGAGCAGGAAGTATTCGGGTGGTCCGAAATTGCGCGCCATCTGGCTGAAGAAGGGCGCCAGGAGCGAGATGAGAATGACGCCGAGCGTTCCTCCGACGAAGGATGCTGCCGCCTGCATCACGAGCGCTGGCCCGGCTCGGCCCTGCTGGGCCAGAGGATAGCCGTCGAAGGTACTCGCGACCGTGGCGGATTCGCCCGGCGTGTTCAGCAGGATCGAGGTGATCGTGCCGCCATACATGGAGGCATAGTAGATCGCGGCCAGCATCACGACGGCGCCCGTCGGATCCATCCCGAAGGTGATGGGAAGGAGGATGGCGATGCCGGCAGACGGACCGAAGCCGGGAATGATGCCGACGATCATGCCGACCACGGCACCGATGAGAAGGTAGACGAGATTCATCGGCGACAGCGCTACCGAGAACCCGAGCCAGAGATCGGCGAGAAAGTCCATGTGCCTTCCTGAAGCCTTTGCGAGCGCGTCCGGATCAGCCCGGAAGCGAGATCAGGCCTTCGGGGAAGGAGGCCTTCAACCAGACATGGAACATGAGATAGAGAGCAGCAGGCAGGAGCAGGCTGACGACGACGTTCTGCAAGATGCGCCCGCGGTTCAGGAGTGACAGCATCCCGAGCATGAACAGGATCATCGCCGGCAGCCCGCCAAGGATTTCGAGCAGAAGCACGAATCCGGCCGAGAACCCGGCGACGATGGCCGTGATGCCCCAGTGCCCTGCATCATGCTCTTCGTTCCGCGGTAGTCGGAACGCGGCCTCCATGAGTAGGCTGTAGACGCACGTGGCGATCAGGAGAATGCCGATGAGGCGCGGGAAAAAGCCGGGCCCCAGCCGTCCCGTCGAGGAGAGAAAGCTGAGGTCCGCGAAGGCCACATAAGTGTAGAAGCTCGCGAGGCAGAGCACGCCGAGAAGGAAGATGGCTCTCATTGTCCGCTTGTTTCGAGATCGTCGTGCCGATGCCGGAGGATCATGACGCCTACGTCACTTGATCGCGCCGTGCTCCCGCAAGGTGCTCGCGAACACATCCTGGGTTCTCGTCAGGAAAGTCCGGAAATCTTCGCCGTATTTGACGTTCTCGGTCAGGATCTGGTTCTCGATGTAGCTTTTCCACTCGGGCGTCTCGACGACCTTCTTCATGGTGTCGATCCACCATTGCTGCACCTGCGGGGAAACGCCCGGCGGCAGGACGAGACCGCGCGGCATCGCAACCTCGATGTGATAGCCCGCATCGGCGAAGGTCGGGACGTTCCCGAGCGCCGCGGGCGTCTTGGCACCGCTATAGGCGAGGGGCTTGACGTCGCCCGACTTGATCAGCCCGAGCGCTTCGCCTGGATTCACCATCATGGCAGTCAGCGCGTTCGACAGAAGCGCCGTCGTCAGCTCGCCTGCCTTGTTGAAGGAGACATACTCGAATTTGAAGCCCGCCTGCTTTGCGAGCAGCGTCGGCACGATGAAATCCACGTTGACGGCACCGATGCCGCCGATCGTTGCGGGTGATTTCTTCGCTTCCTCGATGAATTCCTTGAGGCTGCCGATCTTGGAATCGCCCTTGACGACAAGTAGGAGATCGTCGGAGGCGAGGAGCGCGACGGGCGTGAAATCGGCCGGCTTCCAGGGTGTGTTCGCCTGGAGCGGCGTCGTGATGAAGCTGCCACTCGTGCTCGAGATATGGTAGGGGTTGCCCTTCTGGCCGAAGAGATATCCCCAGCCGACGGCGCCGCTGCCGCCAGCCCGGTTCTCGGCCACGATGTCGTTCGGGTAGAGCTTGTGTTTCTCGATGATGTCGATGAGCGTGCGGGACATGATGTCGTTGCCGCCGCCCGGACCGAAGGCGATCGTCCAGTTTAGCCGCTTGCTGGGATAGTTTGCGTCCTGCGCTGCAGCAGGTGCGCCGGCGAGCAGGGGCGCTGCGCACAAAGCGACCATGAGGCCGCGCAGCCACTCACGTCTTCCAGTCTTCGTCACCGTTCCCTCCCAATGACTTATGTCGAGGCCCGCTCCGACGCTCCTGTCCTGGCGTCTTCCGGATGAGGCCGATGTGCAGGCGGCCAACAAGAACCGCCCAGCTTCATGAACGGTAACAGCCGATCGTTCGAGGTCAAGACCGGTCGGGGAAATGGCAATGCGAGGGCAGAGGCCGTCGGGGCCCCGAGCCTCAGGTTAACGGGAGATTAACCAAACTCGCCGAGCATTGCCCTTTATCGGACGGGAGATGGTTGTGGACAGCCTCAATCACACACTCTTTCTCGCACTCAATGCCTCGTCCGAGCCGCCCCAGGCTTTGGTGATCATTGCGATCTTCGCCGCCAAATACCTGATCCTGCTCGTGCCCCTGCACATTGCGCTCGTTTGGTCCGGAGGCACGCGGGCGATGCGGTTCATGGCGATCACCTCCGTGCTTGCGCTCTTGGCCGCCCTTGCCGTGAACCAGATCATCGGACTCGGGGCCTATACGCCGCGTCCCTTCGTGGTCGGGATCGGGAACACGTTGATGGACCACCGCCCCAGTTTCTCCTTTCCGAGCAATCACGGAACGGTGTTCTTCACCTATGCGATCACGCTCGGCCTGTTCGGCGTTCGGCGCCTGGCATGGGCGACTGCCGGCCTCGGCCTGTTGGTGGCCTGGTCACGCATCTATCTCGGGGTTCACTTCCCCTTCGACATGATCGGCGCCGCAGCCGTGAGCGCATTGGCATCCTTCGCTTCGCTGCAGATCATGCTGCGATCCGGAGCAGGCGTGTTCAGCCGCTTGGATGGTTGGGCTTTGCGCTTGTTGCCGTTGCGCGGGTAGGGGAAAGGGGCGACACCGCGCTGCGTAAGCGCGCACCCATCTCTCTCCCAATCACCCTTCCTCGTAATCCGGATACTGCTCGGGGGCCTCTCCGACCGAGGCAATGACCTTCGGATATCTGACGCGAGATTGTTTCTGGCCTTTGCCGATCATCTCCAGGTGAAAGCGCCAGTCGTCGCCGTAATCGAACAGGAAGATCATCTTCGCCCCGACCTCCGGGAACGCGGTGCTGATGCGGGTGTGCTTCACGCTCTGCGCATCGCTCTCCCCCATATCGGCGAAGAGCTCGTATTTGACCGGGGAATCGAAGATGTGGCCCTTCAGCTTGCTGTAGAACCCGAAGGCATGATCGAGGTCGAAATCGAAGGCTTCCACGATCGCCTCGCCGAGGTCGTAGAGGGATTTCGTGTCGGGAATCTCGATATCCCGGTAGAGCTTCGTGTCGAGGGTTGCGCGAAGGATGGATGTTTCGGAATCGGGCATTGCGTAATTCGTTCGTGGGGCTCGCAGCGTCCTGGTGCCCGGCGGACTCTGACTTGGCTGGTGCGGGGCACGTCCTCCGGGGCGAGGGGCGCTCTACAGATCACCGAGTATCAATTGTGTCTGATCCTTTGGCTTGCGCGATCCCTGTTTTCCGCGCTTCGCCGAGGGGGTCGAGCGGGACCGAGTTCTCTCGCCCCGACTGACTCGAGCCAGAGCCTTGTCACGTGCGATCGCCTCCGGCGCCTCGGGATCGTCGGTGAGCCATTTTCCGCGCTTGATCACCTCATTCACGCGGCCCTGGTTCACGCCGAGTTTGAAGGCGATCTCCTGCTGGGTCATGTTGGTGGTTGCATGCAGCTCGAGGATGCGGTGCGCCAGATCGGGTGTCATCTTGCGGCCGGTGACGCGGCGGGCCGGAGCGATGGTCCGCTTGGCCCGGTCACGATCCCGCAGCTTTTCGAGGACTGCGAGGGCCATGTGCATGCCCTGCTCTCGCAATGCCTCCTCGAACTCCTTGAGTGTCGTCACGAGTGCCTCCTGAAGCTGTCGCCTCGCTCCTGCCGTAACGGGAGCATAAGTCCAACTCCTCGCACTGTGAACGGGTTCGGGCTTCGAGGAGAATAGCGCACACCGAAATGATCGGAGCCGAACGCTCCCGGGCAGCGAGAGCCGCGAGGCCGGACGATCCGACCGCCCGGGCCGGGTACGGAGCGCGCTCCTCACCCCAGGAACAGGGGCAGATAGAGCACGCCAAGGGCGCAGGCCACTGCGGCGATGGCAACGAGATTGGCCCAGCGCGAGCTCTGGCGATCCGCGCGGTTCATGTCTGCCTCCACTCAGGAATGGCGCATTCCGGGCAATGTCGCAGAGCTCTGTTGCCAGAGGATTGCGCGGCAGCAGGGCACTGTTTCGAGAATTGTTTCCGTTGGCGCCGGTCGCCCCGGCGCCATGCCGTCCGGCCAAGGGCAGAGCCGGGACCGAGCCTCAGGGCGGTCCGGAGTTCGCCCAAGGCTCTGTCGTACTGATCCGTACGCGAAACGTCGACCGACGGAGCCTTGAGCCCTTGCGGCTTCCAGCGCTCGGGGTGATGCTGGCTGCAGCCGCGCCGGGACGGGGCCAGTCCCGGTGCGTAGCCGAGGGCGCCAGGATGTCGGAGGAAGGGAATCTGCTCGGCGAGCTTCGCCGTGTTCACCAGGAATACGAGACATTGAATGGCCGCATCAGACTGGCCAAACAGCGGCAGCAGTACGGTCCCACGGAACATGAGCAGAAGGATGCGGAGGGCGAGGTTTCGAGGCTTGCCAGAGAAATCGACCGTCTGATGACCCGTATGAGAGCCATCGAGGGAAATCTGAGGGAGATCAGGACGAAGGGCCGGCGACGGTTTCAATGAGTCGCAGTCGACCCGAAAAGCAACATGCATCGGAGGAGGAAGCATGCTCGAACTGTTGAGCGCTCCGGATCAGGTCGTCGCGATGCGGGTGACGGGCCGGGTGGACGAGGCTGACATTGAACGCGGTATCGGGGCGATCGAGGCAGCACTGGCCCACCGCGAGACTGTATCTCTGCTCGCCGAGGTCGACATGTCGGGCATGACCGCCGGAGCCATCGCAAAAGACCTGAGCTACAGCCTCGGAAGGCTGCGAGATCTCCATCGCTTTCCGCGCGTCGCGATCGTCACGAGTCAGGAATGGCTTCGCACTCTGGCCGAGGTGCAGAATCGCATTCTGCCGCGAATAGAGGTGCGCGCGTTCGCTCCGTCGGAGCGAGACGCCGCCATGGAATGGGCTTCACAACCGGAACCTCGGGGCCAGCATGAGGGCGGCGAGCCCCACGCCCATGCCACGCCGGCAATTCGCCTCATCGAAACCACGAGACCCGATGTGATCGCATTCGAGATCACGGGAAAGATCCGAAGCGAGGACATGCGCCTTCTGGTGTCGACCTTCGACGACGCACTCAAGGCTCACGAACGGCTGCGCATCCTGGTTCGAGTCATCGATTTCGACGGTGTGAGCCTCGATGCACTGCGCAACGAGGCGCTGTGGTCCGTCAAAATGCGTGGCCTGAGGCAGGTGGAGCGCTATGCGCTGGTCGGCGGTCCGAACTGGTTGGACAAGATCCTGCATAGCGTCGCGCCCATGGTGCGGACCGAGACCCGTCACTTCGGGCGTGACGAGGAGGACAAGGCCTGGGAGTGGCTCGAGGCGAAGCCCGCCGAGGCGTAGAAAATGCCGCGACATCTCTGCTGTTGGCAGCGCTGAGAGATGCGCATCGCGCCTGGGGAACAAGTGGATCGTAGCGCGCGTGTTCAGGCACTCACGCCCTCGGTGCGCTTCTCACAGTCACGCTTGGGAGCCTGTTGCCCAGGCTGGCTTTCCCGGGCCACGGTTGTCGCATCCGCCGAGTTTTCGGCACCGACTGGCGGAGCAATCGTCATCAGCATCAATACAGTAGCGATGCGGAGCATCGTCTACCCTTTTGATCCTTGATCTGCCATGATATTATCGTTCTTGGTAATCAATGCCCATTTCCCATAATACCTTGGCTGTACTCTGAACAAACAATTAGGGGAATAGCCCAGCCCTGAACCCCGGCATACGGTTCGAAGCGAGCCATCAAGCGAGAGAGTAGAAAGCTCCCGCATGTCGGTGGGCTGGGAGGAGTGCAGATGATTCATTGCTTTCCGCCGGTGACGGCTCGATCCCTGTATCCGGATGAGCTGCGCGTCGTTTTCGAAGAGTTCGAAGCTGCTCCGGCAGTTGTCGACCGAAGCCGCTCCGATCCCTGCTGGACGAAAGAGAGTCTGGTCGGGTTCATCCTCGGACAAGCCTTCGAGGACGAATAGGAATGGAGACAATCTGCGCGCCGATGCACTGGAGTCTATGAGGCAGCTCGTTCGGACGATCACCTGACCGCACGTTTCGTGTGCCATCATTTCAGGGGTGATGGCGCCTGGAATCCCGGACAGATCAGCCGGACCTCGTGAGGTGGGATCGAATGGGCCAGATCGATACGCCCGAGCCGCGCGTGACGGTGCTCGTGGTGGAGGACGAAACGCTTCTTCGCGTTTATGCGTCAGACTTTCTCGAGGATGCCGGCTTCAAGGTCTTCGAAGCCATGAGCGCGGACGAGGCGGTCGCAATTCTCCAAGTCAGGCTCGATGTGCGCGTAGTCATGACGGATGTGGCATTGCCGGGTGCAATGAGCGGCTTCGATCTGGCGAGAGTTGTCCGCGAGCGCTGGCCTGGCGTTGGGGTCATCGCGATTTCCGGTCACGAGGGACCTCTGCTCGGGGAATTGCCGGCCGACGTCCCGTTCATCACCAAGCCCTATCAGCCCTCGACCATCGTGAGCCTCGTTCGGCAAATGGCCATGGCTCCAACTGCCGATAAAGGAGCCCAGAACGTCCACTGAGCAGCTATCTGCTGGGCGGAAGCGCCTTCGGCAGGCACCTGCCTGGAGCGCGGGCGGCCATACCTCGGCCTTAATTTCGGACTACCGATTTCGGACGAGCATAGCCTTTCCGGCTATGCTCCGCATCGTGCTTGCGGGCGAGAGAGTGAACGGCCCCCCTGCAGGCAGACCGGGAGGATGACCGATGGTTCCTTCCTTGACATCCGAGAGGGCTCGCTTCCTCGATCCTGACGACCTGAGGACCGCCGTGCAGGCCTTCGAGTCCGCCGTTGCCACTCTCGGCCGAGGCAGTTTCGATCCGTGCACGGTTCGCTATGAGTTAGCCCGGTTCATCATCGAGCGCAGCCTGGACGGCGAGCGGGATGCAGAACGCCTCCATACGGGGGCCGTGGAATACGCAAGGCTGTCCGCCTGGAAGATTGCTTAGGTCGGGATTGGCACGGCAAAGTACGGCCGTTCCTGGCATCGTCGGACATTCAAGAGCGGCTTTGGAACGTGCGTGAGCGCTCTCTTCGGAGACGGTGGCGCGCGGTGAAACACGTATTGGCCCGCACATGCTGGAAGGCAGCGATCCGCGATAAATTCAACGCTGCATGCTCCTTCTAGGCTTGCGTGACGTAAGCACCTCGCCCTGGGTCGAACTCCCCTGTCTGCTTGCCGACAGACAAGATTATAGCTGCGCCCGTATTTTCCTCCACTACATCCGAAACGATGGCGATTGGGATGGCGTCCGAGCAGGGCCATACGCCTAATGGAGCGCTTGCTCGGAAGCCTTCAGGAGCGGCAGCGTTGCAGGATGATCGGAAAAGCAAAATACGGCTTACCTCCGAGATCGTGCTCGAGCAAGAGCTTGCAAGCGGGAGACCTTCAAGCTGAATCGAACCCGCTCCGGCCGCGAGAACGACAGACCTGTCCCCGACGGGCGCTCCTGCGAGGAGCGGAACGAGGATAGAGCAATGCCAGTCATCGGGCCGGCAACGGAGAAGGGTGGCGCAGTTGCAGGAGGTGGCTCACGGTCTCTCCTACGGGTGTTGCTACTTCAGAACGATGCGTTGCCGAACCTGCCGCTCGTCGAGGCCATCACGGAGGCCGGTTTTACTCTCCTAGGACCGTTCGGTACGATTGCGGACGCGATGGAGTATATCGAGAAGGACAGACCCGACGTTGTCGTTCTCGACATCACGGTGTCGGACGGGATTTCCTTCGAGTTCGCCGATGAACTCTACAGCAGGAACATCCCGTTCCTGTTCTATACCTCGTGGCGAGACAGCGATGCCCACACGGTCGATCTCGGGGATGTGTCCTTGGCGGAGAAACCGCTCGAATTCATTCTCGTCGTGAAGCTGCTGTCGAACATGTTCAGGAGTCAAATCAGCGGCGAAGCGCATCAGGAGAGATACTTCACGCTTACAACGGAATGATGAAATTCGAGACCGGATAGTCGGCCGTTACGCCGCCACACCCGTCATTGCGAACGCAGTGAAGCAATCCAGGAGCGCATCGGTCGACGGGTAGATTGCTTCGCCTGCGGCTCGCAAGGACGGAAGTGGATCTGGCGCCTCTTGCCGTTTCCGGCCGTGCTCCTCGCGCCCTCATGCCCACTTCGTCATTGCGAACGAAGTGAAGCAATCCAGACTACCATCTCAAAACGAAATGCCTCGTCTGCTACTCGTGGTGACGAGGAAAGTGCAAAGAAAGAACTCACGCACAATTAGCGCGCCGCGAGGTCGCCACAGGTGACGGGCTATCTCGTCCCCTCCCGCCGAAACGACCTTATATCACTCTCGGGGGCGGAGGCCCGTGGAGACGCCAGAGTTCGACACTTGCCAGGGCTGAGACGGTCAATCCAATGATGGTATGGGTCCAGGCGGCGGAGTTCATTCCGGCAAACTCAAAGAGCCAGGGCGCGAACATGACGCAGAGCCCGGTCGTGAGATTGACCCACTCTTCCCATTCCAGGAGGCGCATGAAGGCGGCGAACGCCACCATGGCTATGATGATGCCACCGGTGACGGCCGTCCCGGTCGCGATCGGCGCAACCGAGAAATTCAGCAACGACGGGGAGATCAGAAGGATGACGCCGAGAGCCGCATTCAAGCCGTTGATCGCGGCGTCCTCCCGTTCCCACAGAGCTTTCATGGCGGACCTCCTTTCAAGGTCCACACCCCCGAAACGGCGCTTCTCCGATGGTGGCGGGTCCAGCGCGCCGCTGCCATTCCAGGACCCGACTTGATTCATTCTACGCTTGGACCGGACTTCTTGCAGCAGGAATTCAGGCGCGCCTGTAGCCCGCGCCGGCTTGCAGCGATCGGCTTTGCACTACTGCCCGGGCTGCGGGATGATCCGGATATAAGGCTTCGGAGATCGCCAGCCCTGGGGATAGGTCTGCCTCGCTTCCTCATCCGAGACCGACCCGGCAATGATCACATCCTCACCCCTCTGCCAGTTGACCGGAGTGGAGACCTTGTGTTTCGCGGTCAACTGCAGCGAGTCGATCACCCGGAGCACCTCGTCGAAGTTGCGTCCGGTGGTCATCGGGTAGACGAGGATGAGCTTGATCTTCTTGTCGGGTCCAATGACGAAAACGTTGCGCACCGTCTGGTTATCCGCCGGACTGCGAGTCGAGGCGTCACCCGTCGCATGGGCCGGCAGCATGCCCCAGAGCTTCGCGATCGACAGGTCGGGGTCGCCGATCATCGGGTAGTTCGGCGCATGGCCCTGTGTTTCTCTGATGTCCTCGTGCCACAGTCGGTGGCTGTCGACCGGATCGACGCTGAGGCCGATGATTTTCACATTACGCTTGTCGAACTCGTCCTTGATCTTCGCCATGTAGCCGAGTTCCGTCGTGCAGACGGGAGTGAAATCCTTGGGGTGCGAGAACAGCACGCACCAGGAATCTCCCATCCAGTCATAAAACCGGATCCGACCCTCTGTGGTCTCAGCTTCGAAATCCGGTGCTGTGCTGCCGATCTGAAGAGTCATGGCTTCCTCCGCGCTTTCGGTTCCTCGTGAGCGCATTTCCCGATCATGGGCCGGGAAGGAATGGGGCGGGAACAGGCCGGACCAGACTTGACGCTGCCTGATGATGCGCGATGCCGACAACCCTATATCGGCATACCGGTTCGTTACGGCTCTGCCTGCCCGTCGATCTCGGGCAACCTTCTCGGCCCGATACCCGGATGATGTCCGATGGCTTCCGGGTGTGCGGGCAGGAAACATAGCCCGGCATATTGTCTCCCGAGGACGGCGAACCCGAGGTTTCGCCCAACTTCGGAACCTGTCAAGAGGCCGCGACGGTTGGAATGTCATCGGGCGACCCAGGCCTTTGCCAACCAGGCGCGCATTGATGTGCACGCAGGAACAATGCTCGACACAGGCGTCGGACGGCATTGGGACAGGTCCGCGATCAGGCCGGCTCCGGCCCCGCATGCGGGCGGCTCAAGCGAGATGCCTGGGTGCTGTGGCCCGAGGCTCCGCCCTAAGTGTCTGACTGAAAACGGCGCATGGAGGCATCCAATCCCGACCTGATAGAGCGGAGCCGGCTCGAAGTCGCCCGATCCAAGCCCTCTCACGTCGCTGGAATCCCAACCGCCCAGAGAGGCGGTGAGTTTTGAGTCAGACTCTAAGAGGTGGACTACCGGTCAGCGACCGCCGACCGAGCCGCGCTTGCTTGCGGCGAGAAGACGGATGCGAACCATGAGGCAACAGTCGGCGGCTGGGTTGCCGCCGGATCCTCAGCGGCCGAGGTCGTCGTAGCGGCCGTTCGCAGGGCGCCCAGGAGCCCCCTGCGCTTGGCTTCGTAATAGTAGCCCCGCGAATAAAGCGAGATCGCGCGGGCAGGATTGCCTCCTGCAACGAGATAAGCATTCGCGAGATAGGGAACCCCGTAAGCCAGATTCGTATCCGCATCGAGAAGGCCGGAGGCCGGACCCCTGTAGCCCATCCCGCGTGCCGTGTCGTGACGGATCTGCATGAGGCCGAGATGACCGCGATTCGCGGCACGGGGGTTGTAGCCGCTCTCCCGCTGGATGACGCGATGGATCAGGGCCTCGGGCACGCCATGCATCTTTGCATACCGCGCGACGAGAGCATCGATGGACACCTGATCGGAAGCTGTAGCGGGCAGCGCCACCACCGCCAGCAAGCAGCCAAGAGCGAGACGAGAGATCATGAATGCCCCCTGGATGAAGGGAGACAGTTCACGGCAGATCGCGGCGACTTTGTGTTAGCTTGGCTTTAACGCATCGGACGGGAGGCTCCGCACGGCCTCCTGCCGGCGGATCCCGGCCCAACGGATCCAGCTTTCCCACGGATGGTCGGGTTCCAATGGGCGAACCCTGGGGATTATGGGGACAAATGGCACCCTCGAGCCGAAACCCCATGCACCTCTACCAGCGAACCACGATCACCGTCTCGCTTCCATTCGCCAATTCGACGTTCTCCTGATCGGCTGCATCGGGACTTCGCTGCCGCGCGTTGCTGACGACCTCGACATCGGCCACTTCCGAACCGAACGCCTCGTCGACTTCGGCGACGCACAGGACGGTATTCGGATCGAGCCCCTCGATCTTCTTGAGAAAATCCGCGAGCTTCATGAGAGCAACCTCCTTCGGCGCACAACCGAGGGAAGGTGCGGATGTTCCAAGCGGGGCGCCGAATACCGAGATTGCACGTGCCGGGAGAACCCGGAGGATCGCGACGAAATTCCTATGATGTCGCTTGCCTTCGATGCTGTCATCGAACGCAGGGAAGATTTGCGGGCCTACCTCTTTTTGACGATGTATCGCAGGCACTGATCGGGACTGGCCCGGCTCGAATCGACCGGCGATTTCGCGCATTCATCGCACGCCCCCGGCCTGACCCCATCTCTTTCAGAAGCGTGATCGGGCCCTCATCGACCGTCGTTTCCGTCTCTGTTCGATGACGAACTTTCGATGCGGGGACTACGAGTCGAGTCTTGGCGTCAATGAGGCTTGCGTCGTTTGTTTCAGCGACAAGCATCCAAAATTGATACAAGTTGACAGAACCAACAAGATTCCACCTGGACTCCAACGGGCCGAGCACCGAATCGGCCAATGCTTGTCAAGCCCGTTTTGATCCGATATTCCCCTTGGTTACCTGAGGGTAAACAAGGGGAACTTACCATGAAGCAGTACCTGCTTTTCGCGGGCCACGAGGCCACCCAGGAAGTCGGAATGCGCGGATTCGTGCGGGATTTCGACTCGGTGGCCGAGGCGTTCCTGTCCCTCGTCGATGAGCAGACGCCGTCCGAGTGGTGGCATGTCCTCGACACCAAGACGGGTGAGGTCATCGAACGCCGGCACATCCGGATCAACAATGGCGTCATCGGATTCCAGAAATCGGATTGGGTCGTCGGTACGCCTGCCAAGACCGTCGCGATCACTGCGCCGGCGAGCAAGGCCTCTGACCTTGCGGAACTCGAGGCCGGATTGCGGGCCGTCGTCACGAGCGGGGTGAAGAACGGCAATGGCCATGCCAATGGGCACGCGAATGGCCATGCCAATGGTCATGCGGAAGCAATGGCCGAACACTGACGCGCCATCTTTACGGGCCGGGCACGGCTCCCCCGGCCCGAGGATGGAATACCTGGCGCTCGTGAGAGAACGAGTCTCACGAGCATTTGCCGTTTGATGCTTCGCAATCCGGTCGGAAGCAGGACGCGCGGCGTGGTCCATCCTGCTGCTCGAGAATCGTTAAGGCCTCCGTAATCGCTCGGTCCGCATCATGGCGGACCAAGAAGGAGATCGGCGGCACCGAACGGCTCTCATGCGCAAGGAGCGCCCTTATCGACACAACAGCCTCGAAGACCTCTACAGGCTGGCGAAGGAGCATTGGGAGAATGCCCTGTTCCTTCAAATCGTTATCGATGAGCTTGCCCAGCGCACGACGGAGGGCGCCCGCCGCCTCCATGGCGAGGTCGGTTCTCGTATCGAGCAGCTTCGAGGCGAGGAAGCCGGGGAGACCGAGCCCGACCCCCCACTACAGGAGCACTCCTCGGTCGCGGAGGCCATTGCGAAGGAACTGGCTCGACTGCGCATCGAGAAGGAGGCGGCCGAAAAGAAGGTCGCGGACCTGCAAAGCGTGCTGCTCCAGGCCCGAGATACGATCCGCTGGCAGGAGCGAAAGCTGGCCTCCGTAGCCCCTAGGGGCGGCAACCCGCTCTACCGGCGTGTCGGCCTGGACGAGGGATGCCCGGATTTCGTCCTGAAAGCCGTCAGGACGGCCTATCGGAAGCAATTGCATCCCGACGCGCGGCCGGCCGACGAAAAGGAGGAGGCCGAGCGACGCTTCAAGGAAGCCGAGACCGTCTTCAACAACCTGTTCGCGTTACGGAAGATCCGTGGGTAGGGCGGGGCGCGCGCTCGGTGTCGCTCTCCGGAAATATCCTTCACGGATTGCGGTTCTCCGCGAATTGCGCTGCATCTGAGACCGGGTGCATCCAGGGCTCACGGCGCTTCGTCCAGAGCTCACGGACCGGCGTGAGCCCGGTCGGGGCATCATCCAGGGTCCCGAGCTTGATCTCGACCTCGTCGCTCTCGTCACTGGCTTGGAAGAGCCGCGAGCCGCAGGTCGGGCAGAATTGCCTGTGGCCCCAGCCTTTCGTCTCTCCCGTGACCTTGAAGCGCGCCTTCGGCCAGACCGCGAAGGCCATCACGACGCTGCCGGTTTCCTTGCGGCACGTCGTGCAATGACAGAGCCCGACACGAACGGGATCGCCGTCAACGCGAAACCGCACCGCGCCACAACTGCAACCGCCAGTTCTCGTTTGGTTCATGTCGGCTCTTCCCGCTTTGATGATTCCACGTCCTGGACCCGGGCTCGACTGCGTGCTAACCGCACGCCCCATTTTGCCCGGACGCGCCCTGTAACGTCGCCTCGGCACGGACCATGGAGCGCACCGCATTATGACATACCGGCTTGCCATCTTCGATTTCGACGGCACGCTTGCGGATACCTTTCCGTGGTTCCTGCGTGTCGTGAACACGGTCGCCGACCGCTTTCGATTCAAGCGGATCGAGGAGCACGAAGTCGAGCACCTCAGAGGCTGCAGCGCGCGCGAGATCGTGAAGCACCTCGAAGTGCCGCCGTGGAAAATGCCGCTCATCGCGCGACATATGCGGGTCCTGGCCGCGCAGGAGATCGACCTCATCCACCTGTTCGACGGCGTCACCCCAATGCTCCGTCGCCTCTCCGAAGCGGGATTCCGGCTCGCGATCGTCAGCTCGAACGATGAAAGGAACGTACAGCGGATTCTCGGTGCGGAGCTGGCAGGGCTCGTTCACCAGTACGAATGCGGTGCGTCCATCTTCGGCAAAGCGGCGAAGTTCAAGCGTGTTCTGCGCTCGAGCGGTGTCCCGGCCACTGAGGCCATCTGCATCGGCGACGAGATCCGGGACCACGAAGCGGCGACCGCCGCTGGTCTGCGGTTCGGCGCCGTCACATGGGGATTCACCCGCGGCGATGTCCTGCGCGCCCTCCAACCCGCTGCGGTGTTCGAAACTCCGCAGGAGATCACCGCCGCTCTCCTGGATCCATCTCAGGCCATCACGATCGCGGTCCAAGCGGGAACGACCACGCCTGCAGGCCCATAGCGTGCGTCGTCGAAGAGCGCGGCATTGTCCGATGGCTCGAGGTTGAGCTCGCAGGTGCGGATCCCGTTGGCTCTCGCTTCCGCGACGAAGCCGGCTGCGGGATAGACCGAGCCCGACGTGCCAATCGCGACAAACAGATCGGCCCTGCCGAGCGCGCCGTAGATCTCGTCCATGAAGAGCGGCATTTCTCCGAACCAGACGACGTGCGGGCGGAGTCTTCCGGCTCGCCGGCAATGCGGACACGCGGTATCGACCGTCAGATCCTCGCGCCAGCCCGTGACGGCATCGCAAGCGATGCAGCGCGTCTTCAGGAGTTCGCCGTGCATGTGCACCACGTGCCTGGATCCGGCCTGCTCATGGAGGTCATCGATGTTCTGCGTGCACAGGAACAGGCTTCCACCGCGTTCGGCGAGCGCGTGTTCCAGCCGCGCAAGGGCTTGGTGCGCCTCGTTGGGAGTGGCGGCAAGGAGATTGCGCCGCCGCATGTTGTAGAACGCGTGAACCGTTCGAGGATCCCTGGCGAAGGCCTCTGGAGTCGCGAGCTTCATCGGATCGAAACGCGCCCAGAGTCCGTCCTTGTCGCGAAACGTGCCGAGGCCGCTCTCGGCCGAAACGCCGGCGCCGGTGAGTACGAATACGTTCATGCTGCCTTTGCGGGTAAAGGACACATTGGACCGAACGCCCGAAGATAGCTGCTCCCGCACCCGGGCGGGAAGGGGCTCGCTCACCCTCCGGGGCGACGACGGGCTGGGCGCGAGCGTCGTCGCGAACAGCAGGACCGCCCGCCATCCTCGCCCAACCTGACCCTCGGAGGAACGGAACGCCGTTCGCGCTCGGATGGGGTTTGCCCCGGCGGAACGAGCGGGCTAGGGAGGCAGTTCATGGCGACAGGGTGCTTCAAACTTGGCCGCGCGCCGGGGCTCCCCGGCCGCAATTTGGGGCGGGCGACCTCCGCCTGACGACGGGACCTGATGGCGCGGATTCTCACCTATAACGTGCATCGCTGGATGGGCACCGACCGCCAGATCTCGCCGCTTCGGGTGGCCGATGTGATTGCCTCCTGCGAGCCGGATGTCGTGGCTCTGCAGGAGGTCCGTGTCGGGCGCACGCGGCCGGGCTCGGTGGATCAGGCTGCCCTGGTAGCGACCCGGCTCGGCATGGAGCTTCACTTTCAGCCGACGATCCGCGTCTTTGGCGAGCAGTTTGGGATCGCGGTGCTGACCCGGCTTCCCTCTCGGCTCGTCCATTCGGCTCGCCTTCCGAGCCTGTCGGGTGAGCCCTCCTTCGAGAAGCGCAGTGCACTCTGGGTTTCGGTAAATGTCGGCGACACCGAACTCCAGGTCGTGAACGCGCATCTGTCGCTCCGCTCACGAGACCGGCTGACCCAGGCGGAAGCGCTCGTCGGCCCCGAGTGGCTCGGGCATCCGGATTGCCGGCGCCCCGCCGTGCTCATGGGGGACTTCAACGCTCCGCCGCAATCCCGGGCCTACCGCATTTTCGCGAGCCGCCTCGTCGACACCCAGAAACGAAACCCGGCGGGCGAGCCGGAAGCGACGTTTCATACCCGCGCACCCGTGCTGCGCCTCGACCACGTCTTCGTTACGGAGGGCGTCCGCGTGGTCTCCGCGGCGCCGGTGCGCAACAAGCTAACGAAGATCGCCTCCGATCACTTTCCCCTTTTGGCGGAACTGCATTTCACCGCAAGCCCTGCGGCCCGAGCCGGCGCGCACCCTCCGGAAGCGCGTGTGTCGATCTGATCGGCGCCGATCGGATCGACTTGGCGTTCCTGCAAAGCTTTCCATCGAGAACTGCACGATTCTGTGCATTGCCGGAGGCAGACGGGCTGCCGATATCCCGCTCCACGACCGGGCATCTTCCGCTTGGCCGGATCATGAGGAGTCGTTTCGATGAAGCTATACTATGCTCCAGGAGCCTGCTCGCTGGCCCCACACATCGTCGCATGCGAGGCCGGACTGAACCTCGATCTCGAGAAGGTGGACCTGGGGGCTCACAAGACGGAGTCCGGACGGGACTACATGACCATCAACCCGAAGGGCTATGTTCCGGCCCTGGAGTTCGGGGCGGGCGAAGTCCTCACCGAGGCGTCGGCCGTCATGCAGTACCTGGCCGATCAGGCGCCGGGCGCCGGTCTCGTTCCGGCCCAGGGCACGCCCGAGCGGTATCGGGTGCTCGAGTGGATCGGGTTCATCAGCACGGAGCTCCACAAGGGGTTCGGCCCGCTCTGGAATCCGTCGACCCCGGACGCGGTTCGGCAGGCGACCATCGATAGGTTGCGTCAGCGCTTTGCCTTCGTCGAGGAATCGCTCGCGAAGGGGCCGTATCTCGCGGGCGAGCGTTTCACGGTCGCGGATGCCTATGCCTTCACGATCCTGAACTGGACGAAGATCCACAAGGTCAGCCTCGCCGATTACCCGCGGATCCGCGCCTTCATGGACCGCGTCGCCGCGCGTCCGAAGGTCCAGGATGCTCTCCGGCAGGAGGGGCTGCTCGGGAACGCGGCCTGACCGTGCTAGGGGCCCGCGCCCGATGCGCCGGGCCGCGAGTGCATTGCCTTCCAGCGCGAACGTTGTAGAGCGCAGGGGCGCCGGGTTTCGGCGCCCCTTGTCCTTTCTCTCATGCTTCCTCTTTCGATCTTCATCATCGCGCGCAACGAAGCCGATCGCATCGGCGAGACGATCCAGGCCGTCCGGGACCTCACGGACGACCTCGTCGTCGTGGATTCGGGCTCAGCCGATGGGACGCAGGCCGTGGCTGCCAAGCTCGGCGCCCGCGTGATTCACAACGACTGGTCGGGCTACGGGCAGCAGAAGCGCTTTGCCGAGGACCAGTGCCGGCACGAGTGGCTGCTCAACCTTGATGCCGACGAGGTGGTGCCTCCGGACCTCGCCTCGGAGATCAGGGCGCTCTTCGAGCGGGGCGAGCCCCCGCTGCAGGCCTATGCCTTCCGGATCGCGGAAGTGTTCCCGGGAGAATCGGCGCCTCATCGGCTGGCCTATGCCTTAGCGCCGGTGCGCCTCTACCGGAAGTCGGCGGGCCGCTACTCGCCGTCCCCGGTCCACGACAGGGTGGTGCTGAATCCCGGCGTGAAGGTCGGGCGCCTGAGGGGAGTGGTCCGGCACTATTCGGTGCGCTCACTCGGGGACCAGATCGCTAAGCTGAACCGCTACTCCGACCAGCAGGCGGAGGATCTGGACGCGCGCGGCGTGTCGATCCCAGCTTGGCGCGTGTTCGTGGAGTTCCCAGCGGCCTTCCTAAAGGCCTATTTCGGCCGTCGCCACGCCCTTCGGGGTACCTACGGGTTCCTGACGGCGATGAACTACGCGATCTCGCGCCATCTGCGCCTCGCCAAGCACATCGAGCGGCGCCGGGCGGACGCGGCTTCGGGGCGTGCTCCAAGGAACGGCGCGGCGCGGTAAAGCGACTCCGGGGTGAGGTGACCTGGCTCACCGGGAGCGAGGAGGGGCCGGGGACCAGTCGCTGTGCCGCGCTTTGTGCCGCAAGGGACCACTTTCGTTCACAGTGTCGGCGCTAATGGCATTGACCCGTAGGGCTCGAATCCCTAAGGAAAACGTCATCGGAGACGTGGCCGAGAGGCTGAAGGCGGCGGTTTGCTAAACCGTTATACGGTCAAAAGCCGTATCGAGGGTTCGAATCCCTCCGTCTCCGCCATCCAAGCAACTCGTAGAAATCGAAACCGATTTCCGGACGGATGTGGTTCCGTTCTCCATTTTTGTTCGTCACGCGAAGCGGCGGATAGGAACTTCCTGCACTATCCACCACCGCGGGATTGCGGATCTATCCGTTATGGTCTGGCCGGCCCGAGAGAGAGTTTGGTAGAGTTGCAGGTGCGGTAAGCAGCGCACGGATTGCTGCTCTTCGACATCTTGTTGGGGTCGGAGCAGCCACGCGCAGTCGGCGTGAAGTCTGCAATGCAGGCGGTCACGGGTGACGCGTTCATCATCGGACCAATTCCGCGCATGCGAGTGGCGGTCAATTTGGCGCTATTGACGCACGTTGCGTAAGGAAGACACGTCCTGAAGTCCGGAGATGGCACTTTTTGCTCCTCCAGCGTTGTCGTCAGATGCGACCTGCATGCTCGGGAGAGGTCTGTCATGGGTTTGCGACTGTCACCGGAAGCACATGGAACGCTTCGTGCTCTCGCATATGCGCGCCAAGCGCGAGGCGTTGAGCCCAGAATTGCAAAGGAGTTGGCTGCTCATGGGTTTGTCGAGTATCGCGGCCGAATGCTCGTAGTCACAGATTTAGGGCGAGCTGCTGCGGGTCTGAATCTTTGACTGGCTTCCAGGTGCTTCTGAAAGCAGTGCGGTGCACTACTCGCTCCGTTGCGCAATCGATTGAGCACGCACGCTCATCTTCGAAGTGACGCGCGACGTTCGGCCAGCGCGTGTGCGTAGAGCCAGAGAGGCACGCGCAACAGCTCACGCTCCGCGGCAGCCAGCTTCGCACTCACCGTAACGCAAGCGCACGCGAACTCGGCAAAGAATCTTCCCTTTGTGCGACATGGCACCGACACATGGGCATTGACGGCGTTAATGCCACTTCATGTTCGGCGCGTCGTGGCAGGCCTGATCACCCTAGACCGGAGCCTAGAGGCTTCCACGCCGATCAGATCAAAGGCCCCGCCCACAGGTGGGGCCTTTCTCGTCGAGCGACATGGCTGGAATCGTCCAGCTACTCCTGACCACCCTGGAAAAGCCCCGCTCGGCGGAGCGAGCGGGGAAGTCCAGAGGAGAGAAACAGCGAACCGGGATCACATCCGGCTCGAGTGCAAATTGCGCCGATCCGGTTAAGGGCAGGTTTACGTTACGGAATGCTCTGAACCCTGGGGCGCTGTTCGAATATCGGCTGTCGTTGTGACCCGTAGACTCTCCGATCACGGCGTTCCTACCGCTGAGGGGCAACAGCGAGGGCTAGACCGGCTTGCATGAGCTTCCCGCGCGTCCACGGCGTCGAGTCGCTCCCGGACAGTTCGCTCCCGCGTCCTGTCCCGAGGACGTCGTCTTGTGCGAGGGTTCAGGGAACTGCCTCTGAATACGGCCGTTGGCTTGATAGTCCTGCGCGTGAGCGCTGGCCTGATCGTCCCGGATCAGAGCCGAAGGGCTCCCGTCTCGATTGAGGCGTGGCTCCGGAAGAGGGCTTTTCGTTAGCCCGATCTACTTGGGAGGAAATCATGTCGGTCGTGAAATTCCTCGAATTATCGGCCCAATCTCCAAACAGCTATGAGGACGCAGTCCGCCAAGCCGTGGAGCGGGCCTCGAGCACGCTTCGCAATATCCGCTCGGTCTGGGTCAAGGAGTTCGAAGCGGTGGTCGAGAACGACAAGGTGTCCCAGTTCCGGGTCCTCGTGAAAATCTCGTTCCAACTCGAAGAAGGTGGCAGCGCAGCCTGAACGGGCGCCCTCGGTTGCACCTCCAGCCTCGCTTCAGCGGGGCTTTTTCGTGACCGCTCCGAGGAACTCTCCTTTGCCTGTGCGCCGCATGTAGTGGGGTCGACGACCAGAGCCGCCACGCATTGTTCACGGCGCCACTGCCCGGAACCGGACGCCAGCTTACGACTGGCGTTCAGGCTGCTCGAGCGGCCTCGATCACCCTATCGGGGAGGTGCCTTCTTCGCGGCCGCCTCCATGGCCTTGGGATCCTTTTCGGTTCCGGCCTTGAGGACCTCCGCTGCTGCCTCCTGCTCCTGTTTCGGAGAAGCCGGGGCCGGCGCGGTATCGCCTCGCGCCTCCAATCCCTGCTCGGGTGGCTTTCGGCTGCCCGACTTGGCAGCAGCCTCGAGAGAGCGAAGAGCCTCGGGCTGCTGGCCCTTTCCGGTGTTCTGCGATCTGTTGGGCATTGGCTGAACTCCCTGCGACAGCTCGAATGAGGGCTTGCGCACGTAAGGCCACCAGGAAGGGCAGCCTGCCTTCTTAGCGTGGCCGCTATTTCGTCCGGGACGGGACCATCCCTTCGATCCGCGAAACGGCTTGCATGCACTCGGCCTCCTTGCCCTGCTGGTCGAACTGCTTTGCCTCTTGAACCATTCGCATGGCCTCACTCGCGTTCTGGCTCTGTGGGGTCGAAGCCGGAGTCGATGCCGTCGAGCCGGTCGTCGTCGGCCCCTTTAGCGCCGGACCGCTGCCCTCCTGTTGCGCGGTTATGGATTTTTCCAGCTCGGCAAGACGTTGGGTGCACGGTCCCGCAAGAGCAGGCCCGGCAAGGACGATCGCTGCTGCCGAGATGACGACAAGCCGCCCAATCATGTAGGCCTCCTGTTCCGAAGCCCCTCCAATCAACACGCCCGGTCCGGCGTCGTTCCAACCCTCCTCACAGAGCGGCCGCCGTCACATCAGCTCGGTTGCTCCAGCAGGCTAATCGCCTTGGAGCGGGAAGATTGACCTTGACAGGAATGGCCGACGTCGCCGCCGCGCCGATTACGGCTGTGTGTCGTTGGCGCGATCGAGTTCCCTTCCCGGGAGCCAGACTTCCGTCTCGGTGCAAGCGTGGCTGCGCATGACGGTCGTCTGGTAGCTCACTGCGCCCGTGTTCCGTGCGAGCTGGGTTTGAAGGCTCGCAAATGCCTTCTCGCAGGCTTCCAACGAGCTATGATGCGAGATGGTGACAGGCGAGGTGTTATAGTGTCCGCTGAGGACCGTGAGAACGAACATCATTTTCAGCATCTTTGATCTCCTCCGGCCAGGGTGAGTGCTCGTATCGGAATGTAGCGCATCGGGAGTGACGGTATCAGCGCCGATGTGGCCTGCGATGCCGATCCGGCCGGCGAGTCGAACCTGGGCTGCTCTGCGCCTCCCGCACTCACACCCATTTCGTCATTGCGAACGCAGTGAGGCACTCCAGGAGTGTAACGGTCGATGGGTAGATTGCTTCGCCTCCGGCTCGCAAGGACGGAGGTGCGGCAGAAGCGGCAGTGCATCACGCCTTGGGCCCGCCATGACGGCAGTGGGTCCGGCGCTACTCCGGTTCCGGCCCTGCACCTCCCGCCCTCAGACCCTCATCGTCATTGCGAACGAAGTGAAGCAATCTACCCGTCAACGGATGCGCTCTTGGATCGCTTCGCCAGCGGCCCGCAATGACGGAAACCGCAACGGGACAGACAACGCATTGTCGTCTGCGGTTCACTATGACGGAATGCGGAAAGAGTGTGTCTAGTAATTAAGGCCGAGCCACTGCTTCACCTGCTCGTGCATGTCGCCCTGGAAGTGCTCGCGCGGTCCTGCAGCCGTTACCTCGCCGAGGCTGATCACGTAAGTGAAGTCCGACAGTTCGATCACCTTGCGGATGTTGTGATCGACTAGGAGGATCGCCATGCCCTCGCGCGTGAACAGGCGGATCCAGTCGAAGACCTGTTCGGCGATCTTCGGGGCCAATCCGATGCTCGGCTCGTCGATCATGCAGAGCTTCGGGCGGAGCAGGTAGGCCTTGGCGAACTCCACCGTCTTCTGCTGCCCGCCGGACAGCGAGCCAGCGGGTTGCTTGAGCTTGTCGCGCAGCATCGGAAATTGCTCGAGCATGGTCTCGAACCGCGTCCGGTCGGCAGTCGCCTCGTCGCGCGAGCCGCGCAACTCGCGGAGGCGGCGCAGTGGGATCATGAGATTGTCCTGGACGCTCATCGCCGGGAACAGACTCGATTCCTGAGGGATGTAGGACAGCCCGAGCCCGACAAGCTCATGCGGCGGCAGGCCGGTGATGTCGCGGCCTTCGAACAGGACGCGGCCCAGGCGCGGACGCAGGAGACCGCACGCGACCTTCATCACCGTCGACTTCCCAGCGCCGTTGAGGCCGATGAGTCCGCGGATCGCATGAGCCTCGACTTCGATCGACACATCCCGCAACACGTCGATATCCGCCGAATAGCCGGCCGTCACCCGTTCGAGACGCAGCACCGCGGTCATGCTGCTTGCCCTCCGAGATAGGCCTCGATCACGACCGGGTCATCGAGGACGAGGCGCGTGGCCTCATCGGCAATGACGGTTCCGGCATTCATGCAGACGGTCCGCGGGCAGAGCTCCATCACGATCGGCATGTCGTGGCTGACGAGGATGAAGGTCTGGCCCTCTGCATGGCGCTTGCGCACGAAATCCGCCATGATCTGGCGCATGGTCGGATGCACGGCGGCAAAGGGCTCATCGAGGAGAGCGAGCCGCGGCGGGACCATGAAGCACGAGCCGAACTCGAGCAGCTTCTGCTGCCCGCCGGAGAGCTGGCGCGCATCCAGGTTCATCACGCGCGTCAACGTCAGTTCGTCGAGCAATCGCTCGGCGCGTCTGTGCGCCTCGTCGGAATCCAGACCCAGCGCGCGCCCGGTCACGAGGAGATTGTCGAGCGCGGTGATCCGTCCGAAGCCGCGGGTGAGCTGGAACATGCGCAGCACGCCGCGCCGGGCGATCCGGTCCGGTGACAATCCCAGAAGCGACTGCCCGTCGAGGAGCACCTCGCCGCGATCGGCCGACTGGTGCCCGCTCAGGATGTTGATCAGCGTCGTCTTTCCGGAACCGTTCGGTCCGATCAGGCCGATCAGTTCGCCGGCCGCAACATCGAAGGATACATCCTCGAGAGCGCGAACGCCTCCGAAGGATTTGCTGACGTGACGGATCGTGAGGAGAGCCATGGCGCAATTCAAGCCGCTGTGCCGGCACCCGCGCTGGTCGCGCGCGGGGGTGCAAGTCGCTTCAGGGCGAGCTGGATAAGACCCCAAAGACCTTCGCGGAAGAAGCGGGCGATCAGGATTACGAGGATCGAGAAGACGATGAGGTGGTAGCCGCCGGCCTCGCGCAGCGCCTCCGAGCCGAGATAGACCAGGAAGGCCCCGATGATCGGGCCGACCAGCGTCCCCATGCCGCCGATCACGGCCATGCTGAGAACGAAGCCCGTCTGCAGGACGAGGCCGATCTCCGGGCTGATCAGTTGCGCGAAATGGGCATAGAGGGCTCCCGCGAGCCCGCAGATGGCGGAACTCGCCACGAAGGCCATGACCTTCCAGCGCACGACCGGAACTCCGCGGCTGCGGGCCGCGATCTCGTCGTCCCGGATCGCCTGAAGAAATAGCCCGACCTTCGATTTGAGCACGAAAAAAATGCCGACCTGAACGGCGACGAGCACGGCCAGGAAGAGGTAGTAATAGGCGAGGCGGCTCGTGAAGAGGCCGGGCACGTTCAGGCCGAGATCGCCTCGCGTGAAATCGATCGAGTTGCCGATCACGATCCGCATGATCTCGGCAAAGGACAGTGTCGTGAGGCCGAGATACGGGCCGTAGAGCCGCAAGGCGACCCAGCCGAGGACGAACCCGAACAGGGCTGCGGCCACGATGCCGACAGGGATCCCGATCCAGAACGGCGCCTGCAGGTGGTAGGACATGAGCCCTGTCCCATATGCGCCGATCATCGCGAAGGCGGCCGGCGCGAGCGAGATCTGGCCCGTATAGCCCGCCAGTACGTTCCAGCCTGCCGTCTGCAGGGCGAAATACATGCAGACGATCAGCACGCCGAGCCAGTACTCGCTCGTGACCACCGCAGGCGCGAGCGCCACGACGGCGAGGACCAGGAGCGAGGCGATGAATTGCCGGTTGGCGCGGGTTTCCGAGTTGTCGATCATACTTCCCGCACCCTCTGGCCGAGCAAGCCCTGCGGCCTGAAGAGGAGAACCAGGATCAGGATTGCGAGACCGAAGGTGTCCCGATAATCGTAACTGATATACACGGCGGCGAAGCTCTCGAGAATGCCGAGCAAAAGGCTCGCGATCAGCGCACCGCCGATCGAGCCCATTCCACCCAGAACGACGATCACATACGACTTGGTCGCGATATACAGGCCGACATCCGGCGAGGCATTGATCAGCGGCGCGAGCAGCGCGCCCGCCAGAGCCGCCAAGGCGCCAGAAGCCGCGAAGACGAGCATGCTCACGCGGCTCGGATCGATCCCGGCGAGAGAGGCGCCGAGCCGGTTCTGCGATACTGCCTGGATCTGCTTCCCCCAGAAGCTGAAGCGCATGAACAGGAAGACCGCGATGATCACGCCTGAGCCTACGATGGCGGCGGTAAGGCGGTGCCCGCTCATCATGAAGGGGCCGAGCCTGAGACGCTGGGCCTCGACAAGACTCGGTCCCCGCATCGGGTATGGACCGACCACCTTGTCGACGAGGTTGATGAGAAGAAGCGAGAGCGCAAAGGTGACGATGATCGCGTATTCGTCCTTGGCGATGCCCCAGGAGGAATAGCCTGCATAGAGGGGGCGGATCAGCAGGCGCTCGGTGATCCATCCCAGCAGCGCGCCGAGCAGGGGAGCCGCGACGAGCGCGAGCCATGGGTCCACGCCGAGGGCCAGCGCCACCAGTGTGAACGCATAGGCGCCGACCATATAGAACTCGCCGTGTGCGAAATTCACGATGCGCAGGATACCGAAGATCAGCGACAGGCCGATGGCCATGAGGGCGTAGAACACCCCCGTGATCAGGCCTTGGAAGGCGAGGTCGAGTGCCAGCATCTTGCTTGCAAATGCCTGACGAGCGTGAACGGCGGGAGCCGCTGGAAGTGGAGCGCGGTTGGCGCGGCGGACAGCCGAGTCGACGATCTCGCCGCGCCCTCGATTGGACCGAGAACGGTCGCTGCCGTCAGCGCGCCAGCTTCGACGTGTCGAGCGGCTTTCCGGGTTCCTGCACGAGGGGCGCCTTGCTCAGCGGCTGCTTCACTTCCGTAAGCTGATAGGTGACATACGGAATTTCGACCCATTGCTGGAACGTGTAGCCGGGCTTCTGCGAAAACTCGATCGTGCCGCGCGTGCCCGTATACTTGGTGTCCTTGAGGGCCTGGATCATTTGCGCGGGATCTGTCGAGTTCGCCCGCTTGATGGCGTCGACGATGAGAAACAGGGAGTCGGCCGCCTGGAAGATCAGCCGGTTGGGCTCGTTCTTCGTGCGCTTCGTATACTCGTCACCAACCTTTTTCCCGATTTCGGGAATGTTCATGCTCGGGTGATAGAGGCCGAACGAGAGCATGTTTTTGCCGGCTTCGCCGACATTCGCCCAGAAATCCGGATAGTCCGCGATGCCCGCGCCGTCGTAGAACCAGGTGGTGGCCGAGGGGGCGACGCCCTGCTCATAGAGCTGATTCATCACGATATAGGCTGCCGGCGGCAGCATGATATTGATGACCATGTCGGGAGGGCTGCTGCGCAGCGGAAGCACCGCCGGCGTGAAATCCTTCGCGGCCCGGTCGAGCGTCTCATAGCGGAACTTGACGTTGGGCGCCTTCTCCTTGAGGAATTCGGCGAGCGCCTTCGCCTGTCCGATGCCGTAATCCGTGTTCTCGGCGAAGGCCAGGACGTTCTTGACGCCCATATGGCTGATCACCTCGGCCATCGCGCTGGCGACGCGGGTGTTGTAATTGCTGGGATTGAAGACTTCCGGATACCCCTTCTCGCGGATGACATCCGACCAGCCATTCGTGTTGATGTAGGGTACCTTGTAGCGGTGCGCGACCTCGATCTCGGCGAGGACATTCGAGCTCTGGTGCTCGCCCGTCAGGGCCACGACCTTGTCGTTGGTGATCAGCTTCTCGGCGGCGGAGCGACCCTTTTCGGGAACGCCCTGGCCATCCTCGATCACGAGCTCGATCTTCCGCCCGAGGACGCCTCCCTGCTGGTTGACCATGTCGCGGGCGATCTCGAGACCGTCCTTGATCTGCGTGCCCTGGACGACTGAGCCGGGTGGCGACTGGGCGATGATCACGCCCACCTTCACGGGCTCTCCGGATTGGGCTGCGGCGATCGTCGCACTGCTGACCGCTGTGGCCAGGGTCACCAAGCCTAGGATGGCGCGGCGAGAAACCGAGTAGGGCATTGCGTCTCCTCCTTTTGCAATCTTTGCCCCATGCTGCCAGCAATGTTTCCATCGCGCCAGTCCGAGGAAGAGGTTTCGCACCGCATCAAGTCGATCATTGACGCCACCGTCCTCATCCACTTTTCGCCCGTGGAGGGAAAGGTCGGACGCTTACTGTCCGGACAAGGAAAACACTTCGCACCTTTGTCGAACGCGTGAGTTGCGCTGTGCTTGCACGTGTCGCGCTGCCGCCTCCGTCAACGGGAGCGGTGGCCGCGTTCAACGGCACTCATCGACGCTTGGACATCTATGAAGAGGCCAAGCAGACCCGCAGAGGAGAAGCGGATGTCGCCCCATCGTAACCTGGCCCATATTGTGACCGCCCTCGTGTTTCTGTCAGGCGCGGCTGGTCCGAAACCAGCCGTTGCGCAGACGGCTGCCGACTACTCATCCGCATTCACCGGCCCGCTCACGGAAGTCCCACCTGTCCATCGGCTCAGTCAGCCCCGAAAGGTGTATGTGCCTGCCTATTCCGCGATCCGATTGGCCAGCGGGCGGACGAAGCTGAACCTCGCCATGACCTTGAGCATCCACAACCTCTCCGAGGAGCGGCGACTCATCATTCTCCAGACGGACTACTTCGATACCTCGGGCAAGCTGCTCCAGCGCTACGTTCCGGAGCCGATTGCGGTGGGTCCGCTCGGCACGGTCGAAGCTTTCGTGCCGGTCGAGGACACACGCGGCGGAACGGGTGCGAACTTCGTGGTCGAGTGGGATGCCGAGGAAGCGATCCCGGAGCCTCTCGTCGAGGCCGTCATGATCGGGCTGGAGGGCACTCACAGCTACTCGTTCGTGAGCCGGGGCAAGGCCATGATCACCCCGTCACGTTGAGCGCAGCAAAGCCGATCCAGTAACGGTCGAATTGTTCTTCCGGCTGCTTCTAAGAATCCCCCTCATCGGGGATGTTGAGGGTTGTTCCGCATGCCTTGCAGTGCACGGCGTCGGGATCATGGCGCTGCAGCCCGCAGTTCGGGCAGGGAAAGCGCACCTTGTTGGGCCGGAACAAAACCTGAGCCAGGCGCAAGAAGAGCGTCACCCCGAAGATCATGATTACGACCGTGAGCATCCGCCCGGTCGTGCCCGGCAGCGTAATGTCGCCGAACCCCGTCGTAGTCAGGGCCGTGACCGTGAAGTAGAGCGCATCCGCGTAGTTGCCGATGTGCGGGTTGGTCCAGTGCTGGGTCTCGTAGACGATCCCGGTCATCACGAAGAGAAACACCGACAGGTTCGCGACCGCGACGATGACTTCCTCGTTGCGGCAGAAGAAGGGGCTGTCGGCGCGCAGTCGCGCGAGGAGCTTGTAGCTGTGCAACAGGCGCAGGGTGCGCAGGATGCGAAGAAAGCCCGCGCCTTCACCTGAGATCGGAGCCAGGAAGGAGATGGCCACGACGAGGTCGATCAGCGTGAGCGGATGGAGGAGGTCCCGCCAGCGGTGCCGGCTGATGAGCAGACGGGCAGCGATGTCGGCGAGGATGGCGAGCCCGAACAGCATGTCGAGCTTCTCGACCAGAGGGATTCGCGGCAGAAACGAGGTGGCGACGATGAATAGGATCGTCGTGACATCGAAGATGAGCAGGCCGTAGCGGAAACAATGGGCCTGAGGCGTGTCGCCCTCGTAGAGGTCGCGAATCCGAACGATCCAGCCGCCGGGAGCTCCCTCTCTAAGGCTTGATGGCTGCCGATTCGGGCGGTGGCCCGTATGGCCGGCTGGGCTCATGGAGCGCTCTCAGGACATGACCGCGCCAGAGTAGTGGAATTTGAGAGGCTACGTTAGGACCTCGGGCCCCGCGGGAGCCCTGGGCTCCTGCTGCGGTTTATTCCGACGACGCCGTCCCACACGCGCACTTCGTGACCGGGCGTGACGGTCGCAAAGTGTCTGTTGGCAGCCTGATTGGCACCGGGTCCTCCGCGTCCGGATGCCGTCAAAATCAGGCCCGATAATGAGCGTGCGGTATGGATCTACCCTGTCACGCCAGTGCCTCGGTGAGATTCCGTGGCGTCAGAAGAGGTCTGCGGGCGAGGGCAACTCAAGCCCTTTACTGGTTCTCCGGCATCAACCGGCGCCGGTCCTCGGCCGCGAACAACTCGGCTGTCTTGAATGCCACCTCCGTCCGGTTCCTGGCCTTGAGCTTCTTCATGATGTTGCGGACATGAACTTTCACCGTGCTCTCGCACATGTTGAGTTCATACGCGATCATCTTGTTGGCTTTCCCCTCGCGCAAGGCTTTCAGCACCGCTGTCTGACGGCTCGTGAAACCGCTTCCGCTATTCTCGGCGACCGTCTGATCCGAGGTCTCGATCGTGCGGCGGCAGGTCAGAAGGCTGCTGACGGGAACGTATGTTCCGCCGGCAGCGACGAGGCGCATCGCCTCGACCGCAACGCTGAGCGGCAAGCTGGACGGAATGTATCCCCGCACGCCGCTGTTCAGAGCACTGATGATCTCCTCCGGATCTTCTTCGTCCGAGAGGAGTACGACCGGAGGGGCGTCCGCCGTTTGCTTGATGAGAGCCAAGTCACGACCGAGTTCCTGCCCATGGGGTTGCTTGACGTGCAGGATCATCACGCAAGCGGGTGCCATATTCTGACTTTGCTCCACCCACTCGGCAGCGGACGAGAACGACAGGACGGTGGATCCCGCGTCGGTCGCCTTCAGAGCATACGCCAGGCACTCGCGGCTCAGCACTCGGCGATCCACGAGCGCAATGGTCCGTTCAGTTGGTTCTGATGTCTGAAGGAGTCTGGTGGCCTCTGCCCCTTTTGACATGCTGGTCAATCCTTCTGTGTGGCAATGACTGCAGTTTGCGTCTTCATCTGATACGCCGGGCAAGTCCATTGTGAGCTCGACGACACGAGTATTTAACGCATTGTCAACAGTGGTTCGTCAATTGTTCCTTTGCGAAAAGCTGTCGTTCGCATCAAAGACCGGCAAGTCACCGAGCTGGCGATGGGTACGTCTATTTGCCTCTATTATAAGGCGTTTTCAGCTCGGGCAGGGGCAAGGGCCGAGTCCTGTCTTCAGCTATTGAAGTATTCTGTCTACCTCTTTCGGCCAATACGATGACTTTCGCTTGCCTGCCGCAAAGTCACCTTCATTAGGTTCGATTCGGCCCGCAAATCTCACGGGCCATGAGCAGGGCGATTGCGCGTTCGGTCACTCCAGCACCCGAGGTTGCCATTGTGAGCCGCTATTTCTTTCATCTCGTGGACGATTACGACATTATTCCCGACGAGGTCGGGATCGAGGTGGCCAACCTCAAAGAAGCCTACGTTGAGGCCACCAAAGCGATCGAAGAATTCCGGCTGGAGCACTCTGTCGACGCCGCCGATTGGGAGGATTGGCGGATCGAGGTGACGGACGCTTGGGGCGATACAATTCTGACGCTCCCGCTGAGCGGCATCGGATTCTGCAGCATGACTCTTGTGGAGCGAGAACAAACCCTGTCCCGACACTGAGCAGCAAATCGAACCGAGGTGAACGGCATCATGGATTATGCGCGCTGTTCGCGTTGAGGGTCTGCAGTGTCCTCGATACTTGAGCTTCTATCCAGAATCCTCAGGAGCAGCGCCCTTTGTATCGGACGAAGTAAAGAAAAAGCGCCCATATGGGCGCCCTTAAGGTATTCAGGTTTGAGGGGCATAATGAACCCGTCAGACCGTCTAATCTGCTGACGCTCTGTCGGTGTTGATAAAAATCAATTTGTGCAAATCAGGATCGTTTTCATATAGGGCCCCTCGAGTCTTAATCTTGCAGAGTGCCCTTCGGAGAGGTCAAGAGGCATTCTGCCATAAGAAAAACGCGTCTCTCAGGAATGTGGCCCTTGGCCGGTGCTGTCGGGCAAGAAGTATCCTGGCTGGTTTCTTTGTACCCTGCCACCTGCTGATCCGACCTTGTGGCGAACCAAACAAGTGAGCCGGATCCAGGCATCAGAGTGATTTCCGGCGGGTCGACCTGCCCAAACCAGAAAGGCCCCGCTTGGGGCGGGGCCTCTGGTCGGCGTGTGAGCCTCCAGGCTCGGTCGAGGGTGATCAGGCCTGCCGTGACGCGCCGAGTCACCAGACAGCGATAAGGCTACAGCGCCCCGCCTGTCGGTGACCTGTCGCACAAGGACAGCACGCCTGAACCGGACGTGCTTACCGATGATCCTCTCCTTGGGGTTGCGTCCATTGGAGTGGCGTCGCTTGGGCTAGCGACATGGCCTGCCCGCGCGTGCCCGTAACGCTGGAGCGGGTGATCTCCCCTGTCCTGAGGGCTTCGACTGGCATACCGGGTACGAGCTTGTCCCGCTTTGGTGCTCAGACTCAGGTGGCCGATTCTCCCATCCTGTCAGCGTCATGATGGTGCCGGCAGGATGGATCTCTCGGCGGTAGAGCACCCGCTTGCGCACCGGCAAACTGTCGGCGTCAGAAGCCTTGTGAGTTCGTAATCGTCGGGAAGGCCGGAGTTCGTATCTCCGGCATCTACTCTCCGCTCTCAACCCTTCCTGCTGAGCGGCGGTGTCGTGCCGTCGCCGAGATCCCAGTAGAGTCCGGCCATCATCGCGAGACCTTCACGTGCGATGGCGACGGGCAGGTGCTCGTCCGGCGCATGCTGTGAGCAGCCCGGATAGGAATGCGGCACCCAGATCGTCCGCAGTTCCAGGACCTCGGAGAAGATGTCGTTGGGGAGCGACCCGCCGAGATTCGGCAGGATTGCCGGCTTCTTGCCCGTGGTCCTCGCAAGAGAATCGACGGCCCAGCCGACCCAGGCATCTTCCGGGTCGAGGCGCGTCGCGTGGAAGATCTCGTCACGGCTCTTGGCGATCTGAACCATCGGGAAGCCGTGGCGGTCGAGGTGCCGGCGAAGCGCCGGCAGGACCTCGTTCGGGTCGATGCCGACGACGAAGCGCAACTGGCAGCGCGCCCAGGCCTTGGGCGGCACGGCATTGACCGGGGTCTCGGGATTGCCGGCCTTCATGGCGAGCACGTCGAAGGAGCACCATCCGAACACCTGCTCGGCCGGCGTCAGGCCGGGCTCACCCCATTCCGGATCGATGGTCGGGCCGTCCGGACCGCCATCGACTTCGCAATCGGCCAGTACCCTGCGCACCGAGGCAGGCACTTCCTTCGGGACCCATTCGTGGATGCGGATCTGGCCCGTCGGTGAGGCGATCGTAGAAATTGCATGAGCGAGCTGAATAGCCGGATCCGAAAGGAGGCCGCCCCAGTTGCCGGAATGGTGGCCGCCATCGCGGGCATCGATCGTGAGATCGAAGGTCACCCCGCCGCGCGAACCCAGGAAGATGGTCGGCCGCTCGGCATTGAGGCGCGGGCCGTCCGACGCGATGAGCACGTCGGCCTTCAGGAGTTCCTTCTGCTCGGTGCAGAGTTCGCGCAGGCCGGGCGAGCCCATCTCCTCGCCCATTTCGATGAGATATTTGGCATTGAAGCCGAGCTTCCCGCGCGTCTCCATTACCGCCCTCAACGCTGCGATGTTGATGACGTGCTGGCCCTTGTTGTCGACCACGCCCCGCCCGTACCAGCGGTCGCCCATCTCCGTCAGCTTCCACGGTGACAGGCCCTCGCTCCAATCCTTGTCGAGACCGCGAATGACGTCGCCGTGGCCATAGCCGAGGATCGTCGGGAGGGCCGGATTCTCGATGCGTTCGGCATACAGGAACGGTCCCTTCGCACGAGGGTGGTGCAGGGTGGTGCAGGTGAAGCCGAGACCCTCGAGAAGCGGGCGCATCTCGGTTTCGATATAGGCGGCGAGCGCTTCCGCCCGCTCCGGATTCTGGCTCTCGGTCGGCATGGCCACGAGGCGCGCGAGATCGGTCTTAAAGGCACCGGAGTCGAAATAGGTCTCGGCTCTCGTAATCGCGGCCTGGCGGGTCATCGGGGGAATTACCTCTCGGTTGCTGTGAAGAATGGATGGCGCGGCCCCGGCGTTGATCTGCAGCGCCGCATCTCAGCCGTCCGGATGGTTGGGGAGTTATTGAGTGGGCGCGGGGACCTGTCCCGGCTCGTACAGATGACAGGTCACTGCGTCCCGGTCGAAGCGCACGAGGCGCGGCTCCAGGGAACTGCATTGCGGCTGCCGCTCCGGGCAGCGCGGATGGAACGGGCAGCCGGGCGGCGGATTGAGGGGATCCGGAAAGGCGAGGCCGAGCCCCGTCTCGGGGATTCCCTGGCCCGGCTCGGGCGTCAGGACGGAGGCCAGGAGCGCCTTGGTGTAGGGGTGGCGCGGTGTCTTGAAGAGCGTGGCAGTCTCGGCGAGTTCCACGACACGGCCAAGATACATCACCGCCACCCGCGTCGCGATGTGCTCGACCACGGCGAGGTTATGGCTGATGAAGACGTAGGTCAGGCCGAACTCGCGTCGCAAATCCATGAGCAGGTTCAGGATCTGCGACTGCACGGAGACGTCGAGCGCGGAGGTCGGCTCGTCGCAGACGACGATCTCCGGATTCATGATCAGCGCGCGGGCGATCGCCACGCGCTGGCGCTGGCCGCCCGACAACTCGCGCGGATACCGGTCCGCGAAACGCTTAGGCAGGCCGACCTTGTCGAGGATCTCGAGCGTGCGTTTCCGCCGCTCGGCGGCCGTGCCGATCCCGTGCACCTCGAGCGGGAAGGCCACGATGGACGCGATCGTGCGGCGTGGATTGAGCGAGGAATACGGATCCTGGAAGACCGGCTGTACCCGCCGCGCCATGCCTTTGCGGCCGAGCGACCGGATGTCGGTGCCGTCCAATGTGATGCCGCCCTGGGTCGGCGGCAGGAGGCCGAGGAGCATGCGGGCGAGAGTGGACTTGCCGCAGCCGGATTCGCCAACGATCCCGAGCACCTCGCCCTTGCGGATATCGAGGCTGATGCCGTTGACGGCGTGGAGGGTTCGCCGTGGCTTGAACATGCCCTGACTCACCTCGAACTGGCGGGTCAGGTCGCGAGCTTCGAGGAGCGGCATCATGCTGCGTTCTCCAGGATGCAGCGCCAGCGCTGGCCGTTGATCGCAGACTGGACAGGCACGGTCGCCGAACAGACCTCACGAGAATGGCTGCAGCGGTCACGAAAGCTGCAGCCACGGATTTCGCCGACAAGAGATGGAACGACGCCCGGAATGACGCCGAGCTTTCCGCCCGGGGTGGTTCGGCCCGGCACCGGAATGCAGTCGATCAGCCCCCGCGTGTAGGGGTGCCGTGGATTCGTGAAGAGGGAGGATGCCAGTCCTTCCTCGACGATCTCGCCGGCATACATGACCGCGACTCGGTCGGCGATGCGCGCCACGATGCCGAGATCGTGGGTGATGAGTACCATCGCGATGCCGAGTTCGCGCTGCAGGTCCGCCAGGAGCCGCAGGATCTGTGCCTGAATCGTCACGTCGAGGGCCGTCGTCGGCTCGTCCGCGATCAGCAGGTCCGGCCCGCACATCAGCGCCATGGCGATCATGACGCGCTGGCGCAAGCCGCCGGAGAGCTGATGCGGATATTGGCCGAGGCGCTCGGCCGCCGACGCGATGCCGACCTTCTCGAGGAGATAAACGGCGCGGTCGCGGGCTTCGGCTTCGCTGGCGTTCCGATGCTGGCGATAGACCTCCACGAGCTGGTTGCCGATCGTGTAGGCCGGGTTCAGCGCCGTCATGGGTTCCTGGAAGATCATCGCCATGCGGTCGCCGCGCAGCGCGTTGATGCGTTTCCGGCCGGCCTTGCCGAGATCCTCTCCCGCGAAGGCGATGCGTCGGGCGCTTCGGGTTGCGGCCTTGGGCAGAAGGTCCATGATCGCAAGCGATGTCATGGACTTGCCGCAGCCGGACTCTCCGACGAGGCACAAGGTCTCGCCGCGTTTCACGGAAAAGGAAATGTCCCGCACCGCATGGAGAGGGCCGCGGGCCGTGGCGATGTCGACGCTCAGACCGTCGACCTCGAGGATGACGTCGCTCATGGCCCTAGGTCCGCCCTTCCGGTGAAATCACGTCGCGTAGGCCGTCGCCGGCGAGATTGATCGCGAAAATCAGCACTGCCAGAGCCGTTCCCGGAATGGCGATGAGCCAGAACGAGAAGAACATGTACGCCTTCGCCTCGGCGATCATGAGGCCCCAGGAGGGGAGGGGAGGCTGCACTCCGAGGCCCAGGAACGAGAGAGCGGCTTCCAGCAGGATGGCGCTGGCGGCCTCGAGGGTTGCGACCACGATGAGGTGAGGGGCGATGTTCGGCAGCACCTCCTGAACGATGATGCGTGTCGTCGACGCCCCGGCTGCCTCTGCGGCCGCCACATAGTCCAGGGATCGCACTTGCTGGGTCGCGCTGCGCATCACGACGGCGAAGCGATCCCACTTGAGGAGACCGAGCACCAGGATCACGATCCAGAGGGAGCCGCCGACCATCGCGACCACGGCGAGGGCCACCAGGATAACCGGCATCGAAAGGCGTGTCGTGACGATGAAGGTCATCAGCAGGTCGACCTTGCCGCCGAAATAGCCGGCGGCCAGGCCCATCGTGGTTCCGATGATGCCGGAGATCAGGACCACGCTGACGCCGATCAGCAGCGAGATCCGGCCGCCGTAGAGGACGCGGGAGAGGTAGTCGCGGCCGAGCTGGTCGGTCCCGAGCGGGTGCAGCCAGGATCCCTTCTCGTACCACACGGGCGGCACGTTCCGGAGCGCGAGATTCTGCGCATAGGGATCGTGCGGCGCGATCAGCGGCGCGAGCAGGGCCAGAACCACGATCACGGCGAGAATGCCGGCGCCGACCACGAACGCTTTCTGCCCGAAAAACCGGCGGACGAGCTGCATCCCTGGCGATGGTTCTGCGACGGGAATCGAAAGGGCCGAATCGGTCATATCAGGCCACCCGGATGCGCGGATCGAGCCACGCGTTGGCGACATCGGAGGCGAGCGTCAGCAGCACGTAGAGGACCGAGAGGAGCAGGACCACCACCTGCATCACCGGGAAATCCTTGTAGGTGATGCTCTGGTAGGCGAGGTAGCCGAGCCCATCGAGGGCGAAGATCGTCTCGATGACCACCGAGCCGCCGAGGAGGTAGCCGAGCTGCACCGCGGTCAGCGCCACCACCGGCACGATAGCGTTGCGCAAGGCATGCTTGAAGATGACCTTGCTGGTCGGCAGGCCCTTGGCGCGCGCCGTGCGGATGTAATCGGCGGACAGGACCTCGATCATCCCGGCTCGGATCAGGCGCATGAAGGCCGGCGCCACGTAATAGCCGAGCGCGATCGTCGGCATCACGAAATGCAGCCATGTGCCCGAGCCCGAAACGGGCAGCCAGCGGAGGGTGATCGAGAAGATCATCACGAGGATGAGCGCGAAGAAAAAGTTCGGCAGGGCCTGGCCGACGACGGCGATCGCAAGCGCGAGCCGGTCGATCCAGCTATTGGCGTAAACCGCGGCGAGAACGCCGAGCGGCACCGAGATGAGCAGCGCAAAACCGAGTGACGCGAAGCCGAGGATGATCGTCGTCGGCAGCTTGTCGAGAACGAGTTTGCTCACCTCCGTCTTGAAGTAGAGAGAAGTTCCGAAATCGCCCCTGAGCGTCTGCCATAGCCAGTCGAGATACTGCACGATCAGGGGGCGATCGAGGCCGTAGGTCTTCCGGATCAGTTCGATGGCTTCCTGTTGCGCTCCCTCGCCCGCAATCGCGGTCGCGATATCGCCCGAGAGACGCAGGAGAAAGAAGGCGATAACCGAGACCGCGAGCGCCACGAGAAGCGCGAGACCCAGTCGTTTGAGGATATAGCCGAACACGGCATTGCTCCGTGGTTGGCCGGCATTAGGGCCAACTGCCTGCCCGGGCGCTTGCGTGCGGCAGTCCCGAGGCAGGGAACCGATACAGTTCGTTCGATCCGAAAGGTGCGGAAGGAAATGCAGGCGGGATGACCGAACAGGCCATCCCACCCGAAGGCCGCGCGGGCCCTTACTTCCAGGTCATCTCCCAGAAGCGGGGCATCTCGTCCGGATAAGCCTTGAAGTTCAGATCCGACGAGGCGACGTAGTAGACCGGCAGCGAATAGAGCGGCACCGCATAGGCCTTGTCGGCAATGCGCTTCAGGGCACCCTTGTAAGCCTCCTTGCGGACCTCCGGATCGACCGAGTTGTCCCCTTTTCCGAGGAGATCCCGCACCTCGGGGTCGCGGGTGATGTCCTCCGACCGGAACGCGAAGTAGTTCGGCGTCGCGGCGGAAACGTCGTTGACCGAGAACGAGCCCCAGGTCTGGTGCGTGAGCATCGCCTTGCCGCTGGCGACGAGCTCGCGCATGGCGGCGTATTGCAGGAAGCGCAGGTTCGTCTTGATGCCGACCGCCTGCAGGTAGCCGATCAGCGCTTCGGTTTGGTTGCGCTCACGATAGGCGACGATATCGAGCTGGAGTCCGTTGGGGAATCCGGCTTCGGCCAGAAGCTGCTTCGATTTTGCAGGATCGTAGGCGTAGCGCGTCGCACCCTCGTCCGTGCAGCCGAATTGGCTCGGGAAGCAGATCGTGTGGAGGACGCGCGAGCCTGCGCCGACGATCGACTTCACCATGCCCTCGCGGTCGATCGCATGGATGATCGCCTTGCGCACGCGCTCGTCCTTGAGCGCCGGGGCGGGCGTGTTGTCGAGCGTGTTGATCTGCATGAAGACGATGCGCATCGTCTCGCCGGAGACGACCTGCAGATGCGGGACGGCCTGGAGCTGGTCGGCCTGATCCTTGGGCACGTGCATGATGAAGTCGAGGCCGTTCGAGATGACCTCGGCCATCTGCGTCTGGCGATCCGGGATGAAGCGGATCTCGATCTTGGCGATCGTCGGCTGCGGCTTCGGAGAATCCTTGAAGTAGTCCGCGTTCTTCTCGAGCGTGATCGACTTGCCGGGGACGTAGTTCGTCACCTTGTAGGGGCCCGAGCCGACGGGCTTGTCATTCTGACCCTTCGGGCCGACCTTCTCGTAATATTCGTTCGGATGGATGACGACCGGGCCCGCGAGATACTCGATAGCCGCCGGGAAAACCTGCTTGGTCGTGATGCGGACCTTGTATTTGTCGAGCTTCTCGGCCTTCTCGATCCAGCTGACGTTGTTCTGGGTAACGACCTTGTTCTCGGGCTTCGAAACGAAGTTCAACGTGTAGACGACGTCGTCCGCATCGAACTCCTCGCCGTTGTGGAACTTCACGCCCTGCCGCAGATCGAACTCGATGGTCCGGTCGTCGATCTGCCGCCACCCGGTCGCGAGTTGGCCCTTATATTCGTTGGTGTTGGGATCACGGTAGACGAGCGTGTCCCAGACGTGCTGGCCGATGATGACGCCGATCCGGACGTTGTTGAAGAACGGGTCGACGCTTTCCGGCGCCTGGTCGTAGGCGAAGCGGATGGTGTTGTCGGCTTTTCCTGCGAGAGCAGGGCCTGCGAGCACTCCGGAGAGAAGTGCGGTCGAAGCCAAGCCCGTGATGGCTGTCTTGCGCATGAAGCTCATATCGATGCCCCGGAAGTTGTGAACGTTCGTTGTTGTCCTGGAAGGTTACCCCTGCCGCCTGGCATCGCCATCGACCGGGGCTAAGGCGCGGCCTAATGTGCCAAGGCAGAGTCCTTGCTTCCATAAGAATGATTCGAAAGGATCATTGCCGAAATGGCAAATCAGGAGGCAGAATGCAGCCATCCGCCCTACGGTACTTCCTGGAAGTCGCACGGACCGGCTCCCTCAGTGCAGCTGCCGGACGGCTGCACATTGCCACCTCCGCGATCAGCCGACAGATCTCGCGACTCGAGGAGGAACTCGGCACACCCCTCTTCGACCGCCGTCCCCGCGGCATGGCATTGACTCATGCGGGGCGGCTGCTGGCCTCGTACGCCCGCAGGGCGGTGCTGGAGGGGGATGAGATCGTCAGCGAGATCCGGGCGCTCAGCAGCGATGCGACCCGTGGCCTCATCCGGCTCGGCGTCACTGAAGGTCTGGCCGTCAGTTTCCTCCCGGAGATGATCCATGCCTTTCGCCTGGAGCGGCCTCATATGCTCTTCGATGTCAGGGTCATGTCGCCGGCACAGGTCGTCACCTGCGTGCAGGAGGGGGAGGTCGAGATCGGTCTCACCTTCTCCCTCTCTCCGGAGGACGGCGTGGAAATCCGCTGGCAGCGGGCGGTCTCCGCCTACGCCTTCGCGGGCAAGACGCATCCGCTGGTCGGGCACGGCCCGATAACGATCGAGGAGATTTCCGAGCATCCCGTCGCGATTCTGGATAGCGGAGCCACCGTGCGCCGGGTCCTCGACATGTATTGCGCGACAAGGGGCATCTTGCTGAAGCCGGCGCTTAGCTCCTCGAACCTCGCCAGCGTGCTGCATTTCTGCCGGCTCGGTCCCGCCATGACCTTCGCCTCCTATATCTCGGCACGGGCCGCTGTCCGCGATGGCCACCTCGCGGTCGTGCCGCTCCGGGAGACGAACTTCCTGGAGCGCAACCTCCAGATCCTGACGATGCTCGGACGGACCCTTCCGCAGACGACGCGAGATTTTCTCGAACGACTGGTCATGGAACTGGAGGCACCCGACACGCTTCACCCCCCGCCAGCTGCATGGGCGACCGGGGCGAAGCGTTCGCAGTCCTGAAACGGGGCAGGCGGGCTCCGCCAGACGCGGGCCATATGTACCGTCCGGGCGTCCGCCCGGCTCGGGCAGGAGGATGCATCACTGCGTCTCGCCGCGGCGGTCGGCTCCGTCCTGCAGGGCGTCGAACCCGCGGGGCGTCAGCTCAATGGTTCGGGAATCCGGAGCAATCAGGTAGCCCGCCTCCACCAGTTCGGAAATCCCGACGGCAATGGCCGGGGCCGTGCCGAGACGGGCCTCCAACTCGGGAATCGTCATGCGCGCCCCGGGACGCCGGTGCGTCTGATGAAGGATCTGAAGGATTTCGCGTGCGGTCTCGCTGAAACGCATGAGAGCACCCCGCTGTGACGCAATGGCCCCTGTGCCGGTCACGCCGCATCCCGATGGAGGCGCGTCACGAGGTCGAGGCAGCCATGACGCCCGGGAGATCCGGCGGCAGGCGGTCACGGCTCGGCCTGCGAGATCGCCCGCCCGGGCTCGATGGAGCAACTGGGCGGGCGATCTGCCTACGAGCAGCATCGCTCTTGAGGCTTCGCCAGCTCCGCCTTAGCGGTGCGGGCTGCTGCTCTCGCTCATGCGCCGGGTCATATAGTCGCCCGACCGTGAATGCTGGCCGAACATCAGCCAAGCGAGGCCGAAGCCGATCGCGCCGGCGACCATCCAACCGGTGAGCGTCGTCCCGTCGACATTGCCGAGCGCCTGACTGCCCTGCCGATAGTAGCGCTCGCCCTGCTCATAGGCGTCATCCCACATCTCGGACGCACTGTCCGCGACATTGCGCATCGCGCTCTGAGCCTGCTCGGAGTAGCTTCCGCCCGTTCCTCCGTGCATGCCTTGGCCGCCACTTCCGCCCTGATAGCGCGAAGTGGAACCACCCATGTTTCCAGCCTGTCCAGCCATCTTCATCCTCCAATCGAAAGGTCGCAACGACGACAGCTTAACGTCGCCCCAAGAAGGCGCGTTCCATGCGACCGTATCGAAGGGCATGGAGAGAGGGCTGCTCCTTTGTTCCAGGACCGGCTCGTGCGGATCCGCACGGTCGAGCTCGGATCCGATCCACGTGCCGGATCAGGAGCTTGGGAGGTCGGGCTCGGTAATCGACGCCCGAAGACGAGCTAAGGTCGACCTGGGAATATCGGCCTTTGCGCCTCCAGCGAGCGTCCGGGCGCCTGATCGGACCGGCCGGTCCGGGTTTTCGAACCGGGCTGGCGTTTGCGGCCGGCGTGTTGCACAACCCGCAAAGGGCCGGAGGGCATGCCGGCCGCCGATGACAGAATTGTGGGAGGAGAGTCGATGCGAGGATGGAAACGGGCGGCCGCGGCCGTGGTCATGGCCGGTGCCGGGACGATCTCGTCGGGTGCATGGGCACAGAAGGCGGGCGGCGCGGTGCACGTGGTGGTTCAGCCCGAGCCCCCGAGCCTGATGCAGGGACTCAACCAGAACGCGACGACCAACATGGTCGCCGGCAACATCTACGAGTCCCTCGTGCGCTACGACGAGAAGCTCAACCCGCAACCGTCCCTCGCCAAGAGCTGGGAGGTCTCGGGTGATGCGAAGGTCTACACCTTCAAGCTCCAGGAGGGCGTCACCTGGCACGACGGCAAGCCCTTCACGGCGGACGACGTCGTCTTCTCGCTCGACAAGTTTCTCCGCGAAGTCCATCCGCGCTGGCGCCCGATCGCCAACAACCAGATCGAAAAGATCGAAAAGCTCGACGATCTCACGGTCCGGATCACCCTGAAGCAGCCGTTCGGCCCGCTCCTGCTCGCGATGGATCCGGCCTCTGCTCCGATCATCCCGAAGCATATCTACGAGGGCACCGACTTCCGGGCCAACCCGATGAACAACACGCCCATCGGCACCGGTCCATTCAAGCTCAAGGAGTGGAAGAAGGGCTCCTACATCCACCTGGAGAAGAACGAGAACTACTGGCTCAAGGGCAAGCCGAACCTCTCCGAGATCTACTGGCATGTGATCCCGGATGCCGCGGCGCGCGCCGTCGCCTATGAGACCGGCAAGGTCGATGTGCTCTCCGGCGGCTCGGTCGACGTCTACGACGTCGACCGCCTGTCCAAGCTGCCGAATACCTGCATGACGACCAAGGGCTGGGAGATGATGGCCCCGATCGCCTGGGTTGCGGTCAATCACCGCAACGGCATTCTCGGCAACAAGCAGTTTCGCCAGGGCCTCATGCACGCGATCGACCGCGAGTTCGGCAAGGACGTGGTCTATGGCGGCCTAGGGAAAGTGCCGACTGGCCCGATCTCGTCGAAGACGAAGTTCTATTCCGACGACGTCAAGAAATACGAATACGATCCCGCAAAGGCCAAGGAACTCATCAAGGCCTCCGGCTACAAGGGAGAAACCATCAAGCTCCTGGGCATCCCTTACGGTGAGACTTGGAACCGCTGGGCCGAGGCGATCAAGCAGAATTTCGCCGATGTCGGGGTCACGGTCGAGATCGAGAACACGGACGTGCCGGGCTGGACCCAGAAGACCGGAAACTTCGATTTCGACCTGACCTTCAACTTCCTCTACCAGCTGGGCGATCCGGCGATCGGCGTGGCGCGCAGCTACATCTCGAGCAACATCGTCAAGGGCAATCCCTTTGCCAATGTCGGTGGTTACTCGAACCCGGAGGTCGACAAGCTCTTCGCGGATGCCGCCATCGCCCCGACCGAAGCCGATCGTCAGAAGCTCTACACGAAGGTGCAGCAGATCCTCGTCGAGGAGCTGCCGGTTCTGTGGCTGCTCGAGATGGACTTCCCGACGATCTACCGTTGCAACGTCAAGAACCTCGTGACGACCGGAATCGGCCTCAACGACGGTTTCCGCGACGCCTGGAAGGAATAGGTTGCGGTTACTGCAGGTCTCCCCGTGTGGCTTCATTGCGGGGAGACCGCTCATCGGTGAGCAGCCCGCGCTCGATTCTCGATAGGTCCGATAGATGCCCTTTGTCCGCTTTGCGGCAGGACGGCTCGTCAAAGGCGTGCTGGTTCTGTTCGCGATCGCAGTCCTGAACTTCTTCCTGATCCGCGCCGCGCCGGGCGATCCGGCTCAGGTGCTGGCCGGGGAGGGAGGAGCGGCCGACGCCGTGCTTCTCGAGCAGTTGCGCGAGCGATTCGGTCTCGACCGGCCGCTGCTGGAGCAGCTCTGGATCTACCTGAAGGGTTACGCGACGTTCGATCTCGGCTTCAGCTACCGGCAGCAGCAACCGGTGCTGACCTTGATCCTTGACCGGCTGCCGGCGACGCTGATCCTCACCGGAACGGCCTTCGTGATCTCGCTGCTGCTGGGTGTCGTTCTCGGGGCTCTCGCGGCGCGCCGGGCGGGACGGTGGTCCGACAGCCTCATCACGACAATCGCCCTCGTCTTCTATGCCACGCCGCTGTTCTGGATCGCCCTGATGGGGCAGATCGTCTTCTCGTTGAAACTCGGCTGGGTGCCGAACGTCGGCTATGAAACCATCGGCGCGAACTATACGGGTCTCGCGAGGGCGGCCGATATCGCGCAGCACCTCGCGCTTCCGGCCTTGTCTCTCGGTCTCTTCTTCACGGCCCTCTACGCGCGCATGATGCGCGCCTCGATGCTCGAGGTGTCCGGCGCCGACTTCGTCAAGACGGCGCGTGCCAAAGGGCTGTCACCGGCGGTCATCACCAGGCGTCACATTGCCCGCAATGCCATCCTGCCGGTCGTCACGCTCGCGGGACTGCAGGCCGGTCAGCTCGTCGGCGGGGCGGTTCTCACCGAGACGGTCTTCGCATGGCCCGGCATCGGGCGGCTGATGTTCGATGCGCTCGTCCAGCGCGACTATTCGGTGCTGCTTGGCGTCTTCTTCGTTTCGTCCGCGATGGTCGTGGTCTTCAACCTGATCACCGACATCATCTATCGCATCGCGGATCCGCGCATCGAGGTCGCGGCATGAGCTTTCTCAAACGGTTTGCCCGCAATCGCGGCGCGGTGATCGGCCTTCTCATCCTGCTCGTGGTCCTGGGATTCGCGCTGATCGGGCCGACTTTGTTTCCGCAATCGCCCTGGCGCATGGTCGGCCGGCCCTTCGTGGCGCCTTTGGCGATGGAGAGATTTCCGCTCGGCACCGACATGCTCGGCCGCGACATCGCGACAGGGCTGGTGCATGGAGCGCGCGTCTCGCTGCTCATCGGTCTCATCTCGACGCTCGGCGCCCTGCTGATCGGCGTGCCGCTCGGAGCCGTTGCGGGGTATGCCGGCGGGCTCGTCGACGATGCGCTGATGCGGTTTACGGAGTTCTTCCAGACCATTCCGAGCTTTGCGCTCGCGATCGTGCTCGTTGCGATCCTGCAGCCGTCACTGGGCTCGATCGTGCTTGCCATCGGCCTGGTGAGCTGGCCGCCGGTGGCGCGGCTGGTGCGTGGCGAGGTCCTCTCGCTGAAGACGCGCGAATACGTCCAGGCTGCGGTGACGATCGGTGAATCGACGCCGCGCATCCTCTTCGGTCAGGTCCTGCCCAACACCATCGCACCCATCATCGTCATGGGCTCCCTGATGGTCGCCTCGGCGATCCTGCTCGAATCGTCGCTGTCGTTCCTGGGCCTTGGCGATCCCAACCTGATGAGCTGGGGCTACATGGTGGGCGCCGGCAGGACGCGTTTGCTCGATGCATGGTGGATCAGCTTCTTTCCGGGACTCGCGATCTTTCTCACGGTGCTGGCGCTCAATCTCACGGGCGAGGGCCTCAACGACGCACTCAATCCGCGTCTGTCGCGGGGGCCGAAGGCATGAGTGATCCCGTCCTCGCCATCGACAATCTGACGCTCGCACTGCCGGCCTATGCCGATCGCCCGTTAGCGGTCGAGAATATCTCGCTCTCGATCCGGTCCGGCGAAACGCTCTGCGTCGTCGGTGAGTCGGGTTCCGGCAAATCGATGATCGCGCATGCGGTGATGGGCCTCCTGCCTGAAGCCGTGAAGCCGACTGGAGGCTCGATTCGCCTCGTCGGTCGCGACCTGCTGTTGCTCGATGCGAAGGCCATGCAGGACGTCCGTGGGCGCGAGATCGGCATGATCTTCCAGGAACCGATGACGTCGCTCAACCCCGTCATGCGTGTCGGCCAGCAGATCGTCGAGACCTTCGAGGCGCATCGGATGCTCGACGGCACGAAGCGTGCCAGGCGCGCGATCGAGCTTCTCGATGAGGTGGGCCTGCCCGACCCGAAGCGCATTGCCCGCGCCTATCCGCACGAACTCTCCGGCGGCCAGCGTCAGCGCGTGATGATCGCCATGGCCCTGGCACTCGAGCCCAAGCTGCTCATCGCCGACGAACCGACCACAGCGCTCGATGTCACCACGCAGGCGCAGATCCTCGAACTGATCGACAGGCTACGCCGGCAGCACGGCACTGCGGTTCTGTTCATCACGCACGACTTCGGAGTCGTCGCCGAGATCGCCGATCGCATCGCGGTCCTTCAGCAAGGCGTTCTGGTCGAGGAGGGAACCGGGGACGAGATCTTCTCGCGGCCGCGCCATGACTATACTCGGCGGCTGCTCGCGGCGGTGCCGTCCCTGAAGCCGCCAGAGCGCCCCAAGGCACCGCCGAGAGCGCCCGTTCTCGTGGTCGAGAAGCTCGAGAAGGTCTATCGCAAGCGCTCGTTTTTCTCCATGGGCCGAGAGGTCCGAGCCGCGGATCAGGTGAGCTTCACCTTGGCAAAGGGCGAGACATTGGGGCTGGTTGGGGAATCGGGATCCGGAAAATCGACAGTTGGACGATGCTGCCTGCGCCTGATCGAGCCCGATTCCGGAGCCGTGGAACTCGGCGGGCTGCGATTCAGCGAGCTTTCGCAGGCCGCTCTTCGGCCGCACCGCAGGAAGATCCAGATGATCTTCCAGGATCCGTTCGCCTCGCTCAATCCGCGGCAGACGGTCGGGCGGATCATCGCGGCGGGGCCGATCGCCTATGGCGTTCCGCACGCGGAAGCACTCGAGAAAGCGCGCCAGCTTCTCGATCTCGTCGCGCTCTCCCCGAACGCGATCGACCGCTATCCGCACGAGTTCTCGGGCGGGCAGCGGCAACGGATCGGCATCGCGCGGGCGCTCGCGCTGGAGCCGGACGTTCTGGTGGCCGACGAGGCCGTCTCGGCGCTTGATGTCTCCGTCCAGGCGCAGATCCTCGCGCTCATCAAGGAACTCCAGGAACGGCTCGGTCTAGCGATCCTATTCGTGACTCACGATCTCCGGGTCGCCGCGCAGATCTGCCACCGGATCGCAGTGATGCAGCGTGGCCGGATCGTGGAGACAGGAGAAACCGCCGCGCTCTTTGCGGCGCCGCAGCACGAATATACGCGCCAGCTCTTGGCAGCCGTCCCGGGCGGCCGGCGATTCGGCGCGCACTGAAGCCGCGCTCGCGATGTGAACTCGAAGTCAGGCGAAAGCCGCCGCGCCGCTTTTTCTGTCATGCAGTTCCGAGGTTGGACATGTCCCGCTCATCCATCATCGTCGCTCCCGGTCCATGGGATCCCGAGCCCTGGCGCAAGGAATTCGAGGCTGCCTCCGATGGGCGGCCGGTCCACGTCTGGCCGAAGGACCGCGCCCGGGTCGACAACGGCCCCTATGTGATCTGTGCCTGGAAGGCGGATCCGAAGATTTTCGACGAATTTCCCGCACCCCGGGCCGTGTTCTCGCTCGGCGCCGGCGTGGATCACCTGCAGGGCCTTCGCACGAGTCGGGATATACCCGTCGTGCGGGTGGTCGACCCGGATCTGACGATGCGGATGGTGGAATACGTCACCTTCGCGGTGCTCTACCTTCACCGCCAGATCGGCACCTATCAGGCCGAGCAGAGGCGGCATGCCTGGCGGCCGATGATTCAGCCGGCTGCCTCGCGGGTGCGGGTCGGCATCATGGGGGTCGGAGTCCTGGGCGAAGCCTGCGCGAAGACGCTGGCGCAGATCGGTTTAGACGTCGCGGGATGGGCGCGCACGCCGCGTGACGCATCACCCTTTCCAGTCTTCGCCGGGCAAGATGGGTTCGACGAATTCCTGCAGCGGACCGACATTCTCGTCAGTCTTCTGCCCGATACTCCGGATACCGCCGGCCTCGTCGGTCGCAACGTCTTCGCGAGACTGGCACGGGACGGGAGCCTCGGCGGCCCTTCCTTCGTCAGTGCCGGCCGCGGCAAGACCGTCGTCGAAGATGAACTCGTCGAGGCCCTGAGGTCCGGAATGCTCACGGGAGCGGTGCTCGACGTCTTCAATGTCGAGCCGCTGCCATCCGACAGCCCGCTCTGGGCCATGGAGAATGTGCTCATCACGCCGCATGTCGCGGCCGATTCCGATCCGGAAGTGATCGTCGCGCAGATCATGCGTGACGTGGAGCGCCTGGAGAAGGGAGAGCCGCTTTCGAATACCGTGGATATGAAACGAGGGTATTGAGTGCGCCTCGTGGCGTGTACCATGTCAGGCGATAAGGACCCGTGGATCCACGATCCACGCAATCTCATGGAGATCCGACAGATGACCACCAATGCCAGCGAGTCGGCACGGCTTCTGGAGCTTCGCGAGCGCAATGTCGCGCGCGGCGTGCTCACGGCTCATCCCGTCGTCGCAGCCCGCGCACAGGGAGCCGAGCTGTGGGACGTCGACGGCAAGCGCTATCTGGATTTCGTCGGCGGGATTGGCGTCCTGAATGTGGGACACAATCATCCGCGCGTAGTTGCGGCAGTGAGCGAGCAGCTGCGCGAGATCTCGCATGCTTGTTTCCAGGTTGCCGCATACGAGCCCTACATTGCCCTTGCCGCGAAGCTCAATCAGCTCGTCGGCGGCGGTGAGGCATACAAGACCGTGCTCTTCACGTCTGGCGCGGAGGCCGTCGAGAACTCCATCTAGATCGCGCGCGGTTTCACGAATCGTCCTGCGGTGATCGCTTTCCGGGGCGGCTTCCACGGCCGAACCCTCCTCGGCGTGACCCTGACGGGCATGAGCCAGCCCTACAAGCAGAACTTCGGCCCCTTCGCGTCCGACGTCTTCCATGTTCCCTTTCCGAACGCCTATCGAGGCGTCAGCACCGAAGACGCACTTGCAGCGCTCGAGGAGGTGTTCGCGACGGAGGCGGCGCCGGAGCGGGTCGCGGCGATCATCGTCGAGCCGGTGCAGGGCGATGGCGGTTTCCTGCCCGCCCCGCCCGAGTTCATGAGGGCGCTTCGCGACGTGACGACCCGGCACGGGATTGTCCTGATCGTCGACGAGATCCAGGCCGGGTTCGGCCGCACGGGCAAGATGTTCGGATTCCAGCATTCCGGGATTCGGCCCGATCTCGTTACCGTCGCGAAAAGCCTCGCGGGCGGCCTGCCGATCTCCGGCGTCGTTGGAAAGGCGGAGATCATGGATGCTCCGGCTCCGGGCGGCCTCGGCGGCACCTATGGCGGCAATGCTCTGGCCTGTGCAGCCGCACTCGCGGTCATCGAGGCTTTCGAGAAGGAAGACCTCCTCGCACGGGGAGAGCATCTCGCGGCCCGGATGCGCGACGGTCTCGAGAAGCTGCAGCAGAAGTATCAGTGCATCGGCGAGGTTCGCGGGCTCGGCTTCATGCTCGCCATCGAAATCGTCGCAGACCGTTCCGGCAAAGCTCCGGATGCGGCGCTGGCGCAGCGCATCATCGACGAGTCCCGTATCGGTGGTCTCCTGGTCATCAAGTGCGGCGTCAATCGCAATGTCGTGCGGTTCCTTGCGCCGCTCGTCACGACCGAGGCGCAGCTCGACGAAGCGCTCACGATCCTCGACGGTGCTCTGAATCGCGCTGCAGGATGATATGCACGGACGGGAAGGCAGCGCCGACTCGCGTCTTCCCGTCGTACGGAATTCCCGCCAGCCTCGAGATCCGCGGATAGAAAGCAATGAAGCTCTTCTTCGACGAGACCCAACTCGCCCACCAGCCGAAGCAGTACATGGTCAGTGGCCGGATCGTCGATCCTTTCGAGAATCCGGATCGCGCCACGACTCTGATCAACGCCCTGACAAAGCTCGGCCTGGTCCGGACGCAACCTGCCGATTTCGGCATCGAACCCATTCTGAGAGTTCATGCGGACCACTACGTGGAGTTCATCCAGGAGGCCTATGACCGCTTCATGGAACTCCCGAATCATGGTCCGGAGGTGCTCCCCAATATCCACCCCTACCGAGGAGCCGGCGACGATTTCGCGCCCCGCGGAAAGCCGCGCCCGACGGGAATTCTCGGACGCGCGGGCTGGTATATCGCAGGCCTGTCCTGCGCCATGATGGAGGGCACCGCGCGTGCCGCCTATGCCTCGGCGCAGATGGCCGTCGCCGGTGCCGAGGTCGTCCTCGCGGGCGAGCGTGCCGCCTTCTCGTTGTGCCGCCCACCCGGACACCATGCCTATGTCGACCAGGCGTCCGGCTTCTGCTTCTTCAACAATGCGGCCATCGCCGCAGAGGTGCTGCGGCGTCATTTCCACCGCGTTGCGATCGTCGACTTCGACACTCACCACGGGGACGGCACCCAAGCAATTTTCTACACGCGCGACGACGTGTTCTATGGCTCCGTGCACACGGATCCATCGGCCTACTTTCCTCACTTCGCCGGCTATGCGGACGAGACTGGCAGCGGGGCAGGCGAGGGGGCCAATCACAACCTGCCGCTTGCTCCCGGCGCGGGTGACGAGGCCTTCATCGACGCCAATCAGCGCCTTGCTCTGGCGGTGCAGGCTCACGGCGCCGAGGCTCTGGTGGTCTCCGCTGGGTGGGATGCCCACAAGGATGATCCTCTCTCGCAACTGACGGTGACGACGGACGCCTATGCGCGCATCGGTGAGGTTTGGGGCAAGCTCGGCCTGCCGACGCTCATCGTGCAGGAGGGTGGCTATTCGCTGACCGCAGTTGCGCAGGCCGCTCCGGCCTTCATGGAAGCCTTCCGAAGCGTCTCGGTCGAGTGAGGGCAATGCGATCGAGCCGCAGGACGTGAAATCCGCTGGGGAATGAGATGACAAGTTCGGAACAGATCGGTCCGGGCGCTACGGGTTCCAGGGGGTCGCCTGGAACACGGGACCATGGCATTCGCGTCGTGCCCGTCGCAGCTGAACACCGGGCCCAATGGGACGCTCTCTACGCCGGCTATGCTGCCTTCTATCGGGTCGAGCAGACCCCACAGATGCGTGAGACCGTATGGACCTGGTTGAGCGACCCGGATCACGAGGTCGAGGGTCTCGTCGCTCTCGACGGCTCCGGTAGGGTCGTCGGGCTCGCACATTTCCGGCCCTTCGCACGGCCGCTCAGCGCAACGACCGGCGGGTTTCTCGACGACCTCTTCGTAAGCCCGGATGCGCGTGGTTCAGGGGCTGCCCAGGCACTGATCGGGGCTGTCGCGGATACAGGCCGCGAGCGGGGCTGGTCCGTGATCCGCTGGATCACGGCGGAGGACAACTATCGGGCACGAGCCGTTTACGACCGGCTCGCCGAGCGCACGAAGTGGCTGACCTATGACATCAGGCTCATTTGAGCCGAGGCGGAGCCGCACTGGGGCGATACGGCTCCGCGGCCGTGGCTTTACTCACGATCTCGGATCTTGGTAGTTTTCGGCGCTCTCGAAACGTGCCTGCCTCTTCCGGGAGCGGTTCGAACAAAGAGGGGAGCAACTATGAATGGGATGAAGATCGCTACCATCGTCGGAAGCCTGTCGGTCGCCATTGCCGGCTGGGCCGTTCCGGGCGCGCAAGCCCGGGATCTGACGGTCGTGTCATGGGGCGGCACGTATCAGGATGCACAGCGCAAGATCTACTTCGAGCCCTTCGCCAAGAAGACCGGGAAGCCGCTTCTCGAGGAGAGCTGGGACGGGGGCATCGGCGTCATTGCCGCGAAGGTGAAGGCCGGGGTGCCGAACTGGGACGTCGTCCAGGTCGAAGCCGAAGAGCTTACGCTGGGCTGCGCAGACGGCTTCTATGAGAAGATCGACTGGTCGAAGGTGGGAGGCAAGGACAAGTTCCTGCCGGCCGCTGTCAATGATTGCGGCGTCGGTGCGATCGTCTGGAGCACGGCCCTGAGCTATGACGCGGACAAGCTCAAGGAAGGCCCGAAATCCTGGGCGGATTTCTGGGACGTCACGAAATTCCCGGGCAAGCGGGGGCTGCGCCGCGGGCCGAAATACCAGCTCGAGTTCGCGCTCATGGCCGACGGCGTCAAGCCGAGCGAGGTCTACAAGGTACTCGGGACACCGGAGGGCGTCGACCGGGCCTTCAAGAAGCTCGACCAGCTGAAGCCGCACATCGTGTGGTGGGAGGCCGGTGCACAGCCCTTGCAGCTCCTGGCCTCCGGAGAGGTCGTGATGACGTCGGCCTATAACGGCCGCATCTCGGGCATCAACAGGAGCGAAGGCAAGAACTTCAAGGTCGTCTGGCCTGGGAGCATCTACGCGGTCGACAGCTGGGTGATCCTGAAGAACAGCCCCAACAAGGACGCGGGCATGGACTTCATCGCATTCGCGAGCCAGCCTGAGAACCAGATGAAACTGCCGGAGTATGTCGCTTACGGTCTGCCCAACAAGGAGGCCGCGAGCCGCGTGCCGCCGGATCTGCAGAAGGATCTCCCGACGGCGCCAGAGAATCTCACTGACTCGATCGTTCTCGACACCGAGTTCTGGGTCGACAACATCGAGGAACTGAACAAGCGGTTCAACGCCTGGCTGGCGCAGTAAGAGCCGTTGTTCGACTTTCAGTGGAGGTGCGTGCGCATCGAATGATCTGCACGCACCTCCGTGCCGGTGCGCAGATCCGGCTCGGGATAGGGGCTTGACGGTTCTCGAGAACGCATCGCCCGTATCCGCCAAGTGAACCGAGGACGAAGAGGAATGCGAGCCTTCATCAAGTTCGAGTCCATTTCGAAGGCGTTCGGTTCTCACGTCGTGGTGGACGATCTCAATCTCGAGATTTCGCAAGGCGAGTTCCTGAGCCTGCTGGGTCCATCAGGCTCAGGGAAAACGACGATCCTGATGCTTCTGGCGGGATTCGAGCGGCCCACGAAAGGCTCGATCCTGCTCGATGGGCGACACATCGACCAGCTCCCGCCCTACCGTCGCAACATGGGCGTCGTATTCCAGAATTACGCGCTTTTTCCGCACATGACGGTCGCGGAGAACGTGGCTTTTCCACTCGAGATGCAGCGCGTTCCGCGTGCCGAGATCGCGCAGAGGGTCGGCCGCGCGCTCGACATGGTACGTCTCGGGCACCTCAAGGAACGCCGTCCGTCGCAACTGTCCGGCGGTCAACAGCAGCGCGTCGCGCTCACGCGAGCCCTCGTTTTCGAGCCGAGCGTGATCCTGATGGACGAGCCCCTCGGCGCCCTCGACAAGCAGCTGCGCGAGCACATGCAGCTCGAAATCCGCGAGCTCCACAAGCGGCTCGGCCTGACCATCGTCTTCGTGACGCACGATCAGTCGGAAGCGCTGACGATGTCGAACCGAATCGCGGTGTTCAATGCCGGCAAGATCGAGCAGCTCGATACCCCTCAGGCAATCTATGATACGCCGCGAACGCGCTTCGTGGCTCAATTCATCGGTGAGACGAACCTGATCGAAGCGAATGTCATCGGCGTCGACAATGGGACGGCAAGGGTCGCGCTCGCCGATGACGTTTCGCTGCTCGTGAATGCCGGCCCCGGCGTTGCCCCCGGTCAGAAGGTGGCGATCTCCCTCAGGCCGGAGCGGATCCAGCTCGCGGACGAGCCGAAGAGCGGCAACGCCCTGCGCATGACGATCGCGGATTGCGTCTATCACGGCGACCATATCCGGGTGCAGCTCGCCAAGGGTGATATCGCCTTCGTGGCGCGCCGCGAGCGGATCATGGGCGACTGGGCCGTCGGCGCGCCGGTGGTGGCATCCTTCGACCCACGCGACTGTACGGTGCTCGCCGCATGAGCAAGGTTCCTGCGCGGGATCGACTCGCAGCCCTGGTGCTGGTCGCCCCGCTTGTTCTTTTCCTCGCGGTGTTCTTTCTGTGGCCCCTCTGGACGATGATAACGGCCGCTGTCGTCGATGACGGCGTCGGCAAGGTCTTTCCGAGAACGGCGGTTGCGATCCGGACCTGGACACCGGATGAACCGGTTCCGGCCAAGGTCCGGCAGGCCCTGGTGACCGACCTCCGCAATACCGAGGACCAGCAGGCTCTCGGCGAGGCAGTCCGGCGCCTGAACAGTGCCATCTCGGGGTTCAGGACCCTGATGTCCCGGACAACGTCCGCCATCCGGGAAGCACCGGAAGAGGCTGAGATCGACCTTGCAGGCGTCGACCCGCGCTGGGGCGAGCCGCGGTTCTGGCTCGCGCTCAAGGACGCGATGCCGCCCTATACGGATCGCTTCCTCCTCGCTGCCGTCGATCTGAAGCGCGATTCCAGCGGGAACATCGTTCCGGAATCGCCCGAGATCGCGACGAACCGGCTGATCATGGGCCGGACTTTCCTGGTCTCGGCCCTCGTGACCTTCGTCTGTGCCGCGATCGGGCTGCCCTACGCGATGCTCGCGGCGGCGGTGACGGGGTGGAAGCGCAACATGCTCTTGCTCGCCGTGCTGCTCCCCCTTTGGACATCGTTGCTCGTGCGCACGGCCGCGTGGTTCATCCTCCTGCAGAACGAGGGGCTCATCAATCGATCGCTGCAGTGGCTCGGCCTCATCGACGCGCCGTTGCCGCTGATCTTCAATCGGACCGGCGTGGTGATTGCGATGAGCCACGTGCTGCTTCCGTTCATGGTCCTGCCGATCTACAGCGTGCTGATCGGCATTCCGCGGAACCTCATGCCGGCCGCCGCTTCGATGGGGGCAGGGCCGTTGCGGGCGTTCTGGCGCGTGCTCCTGCCCCTGAGCTTGCCGGGCCTTCTGTCCGGCTGCCTTCTCGTCTTCATGGTGGCGATCGGGTACTACATCACGCCGGCCTTGGTCGGTGGCGCAAACGACCAGATGATAAGCTCCATCATCGCGTTCTATGCATTGAGCACCGCAAACTGGAACATGGCCGGTGCGCTCGGGCTGATCCTGCTCCTCGTGACGATCGCGCTCTATCTCGTCTACGGCCGGCTCTCGACGTCGCGCCAGCTGCCGGGAGTATGAGCTCGTGCTGCGCGTCGCTCAGGTAATCTTCGGACTGGCGGTCGTCTTCTTCCTCCTGATGCCGATCGTGGCGATCCTGCCGCTGGCCTTTACGTCGAGCGTGTTTCTGACGTATCCGATTGAGGCGTACTCGACCCGGTGGTTCGAAGAGTTGGTGACGGCCGATGTCTGGCGCCTATCGATCTTCAACAGCATCGTGATCGGAACGGGAGCGACCGTGCTGTCGGCGGTGCTCGGAACGCTGGCCGCCCTGGGCCTTCGCGGGCGTGCATTGCCGTTGACCGGTTTGCTTCGGACGTTGTTTCTGCTCCCCATGGTCGTTCCAGCCGTCGTGCTCGGCGTCGGCATGCAGATCTTCCTGGCCCGGCTCGGCCTCGCGAGTTCCTATCCGGGCGTGATCATCGCCCATTCGGTGCTTTGCATTCCGTTCGTCATCGTCAGTGTCTCGGCGGCGCTCCAGGGCATCGATCCCTCCGTCGAACGTGCTGCAGGCAGCCTCGGCGCCTCGCCGGCGACCGTATTCCGACGCGTAACGCTTCCTCTCGCTATGCCGGGTGTGGTCTCCGGGGCTGTGTTCGCCTTTGCGACATCGCTGGATGAGGTCGTCATCACTCTGTTCGTCGCCGGCCCGAACCAGAGGACCCTGGCGCGTCAGATGTTTTCGAACATTCGGGAAAACATCAGCCCGACCGTCGCCGCCGCCGCGCTGCTCCTGATCATCGGAACACTCTGCCTCGCGGGCCTCGCCGCCCTGCTGCGGTCACGCGAGAAGCGGAACGAGGTTCAAGTGGCCGCACCGTGAATGGATTCGCGTGAGGCTTGGGGCGGGCGAAGGTATCCAGTCCGTCCCGCCACACCTCCGTCCTCGCGAGCCGCAGGCGAAGCAATCCAGTCTTTCAACCGTAGTGCACCTGGATTGCTTCACTTCGTTCGCAATGACGCAAAGGGCGTGAGAGCGCGAGAAGCAACACCGGAAACGGAATGACGCCGGACCCACTGCCGTCCTTGCGAGCGGGAGACGTGATGCGCTGCCCGTTCCGTTGCACTCCCGTCCTTGCGGGCCGCAGGCGCGATGCACTGCCCTTTCCGCCCCACCTCCGTCATTGCGAGCCGCAGGCGAAGCAATCTACCCCTGGACGGATGCGCTCCTGAATCGCTTCGCTCCGCACATGGCAGCCGGCTCAATCTCTCGAGACAACCTGCCCGTTGGCGTCGATCTTGATCTCCTGTGACCGCTCGGCGGTTGCGACCTCGATCTCGTAGACGATCGCGTCATTCTCGCGGCCGACCTCCGCCTCGACCGCCTTGCCGCCTGCGATTCTCTGCTCCGCCATTGTGATGGCATCCTTCAGAGACGTCCGGGCATTCTGGAAGTCAGCCGGCTTCAGGCGGGTGAAATAACGCTCGAATGGTTGGTTCTCGCTCTTGATGACCGTCCCGGAATTAGCGTCGACCTTGTGCTCGACCAGCTTGCCGTCGCTCTGGACGACCTTGATCTCGTAATGAGCCGGATCGTTGCGATCCTGTTCTTCGAACTCTGCACTGATCGCACGCCCCTGGCCCTGCTGTTCAGCGGTCGCGATTGCCTGAGAGAGAGGCACCTTCACGGACTGAATGGCCTGGAACTCGGACGAGCCGCGGTTCGCGCGTTGATCGACGGTGCTTCCGGCTGGAGCAGGGGTGGTTGCTCCCGACGCGGGCGGAGCACTGGTGGCCTGTGCCATGGCCAGAGCGGTTGTGAGCGCCAGTGCGGTGCCGGTGAGGATCACATGATTCAACATAGGGTTTCGCATTTCCGATCGTTGTGGATGACACAGCCCGACAACGCGTTCCCGGCTAAGGTGTTTCCACGCCAGGGTGCTTTTTGCTCGTGACTTGGGTGCGCATTGCGGATCGAGCGAAGCGAATGGGCTCCAGATTTCTCCAGAGCCCGTGATTGCCTGCTGGACTCGAGTGGATCAGAAGTCCGCATCGCGCCTGGACTTCGAGGCAGGGCCTCATGCTGCGAGTGCTGTTTCGGCTTCCTCGAAGCGAGTTGCAAGAGCGGCTGGGGCCGAGGGGTGCGGATGCCACTCGTCTCCGAGCTGCAGCAGTGCGGTCTTGACCTCATCGAGGCGCGAGGCCGATTCTCCGATCATGCCTTCGCCCTGTGCGATTTCGACCAGGTATTCATCCCAGGCCCAGCGCCAAAGGATCTCGCGCTTGCAATAATGCGAGAGCAGTGGATCGCGCACAACGTCTTCAGGCGTCCGGAACACGGATGCAGGGCTGACAAGAGCCTGTTCAAGATCGTGCACCATCGGAAGGGTGCGTCGACTGTAAGAGGTTCGTGCGCTCTCCAGCCGGATGATATCCCCAGCTGCATTCGATGGAACGTCGGGCAACTCGCTCGGTTCATGTCGCCGCCGTGCCGATTTCACGTGCACCGTGCGGTGTACACGCCAACAGATGCGGGCCTCGACGCCGTTCAGCCACTGCGGGCTGGCGATATCCCGGGGAGGTCCGTTGTGGCCGATACCAATCAGATGCTCCTGCATTTTACCCTCCAGGCTTTCTCCTTTCATGGGGCTGCCGTATTGGCCCAAAGAACGATACCAAGACTCAGCGTCCACGACCACGCTGCCTCGTCCCACGCGGTCAGATGCCGGTCGAGCGGGTGCTCGCGCCGCATGAGGGCGACCAATGCGGCTGCAAGGCCTGCTGCGAACAGAAGACCGGCAAAGGCGAGCGGCAGTTGCTTAGCCGGACCGAGACTTGCGAAGCACAGACAAAAGGCGACGGCTGCAAGCCAGCGCTGCGTGATCTCGCGATTGATTGCGTCGGCGCGTCGGGGCTCATGCCGAGTCGCCGGAGCCAGCCAGAACCGGCGGTCCCACCAGTCGTTCGGATCGAAGACTGCCATGACGCTAGATTCCCGGTTACCTACGCACGAACCTAGGCCGCCGGACTCCCCGCCTTCGCGGGTCTGACGTGAGCCAGCGGACGGTACCGGCGCGAGATCCCTGTCCGGCAATGGGCCTCGGCCTTCGCGGCTGCGCAAATGCGGATCTCACCTCCTCGACATCGAGCCTGCGCAGGGCTGCCAAGATTTCGTCAAGTGGCACTTGGCGGCCCGGTTGACCCGGACAGTAACGCAGGGCCGGAGCGGACTCGACGGCCCACACGTCCGATGCCCACCCGGCGAGATAGGCCCGCTTGTCCTCGCGCGTCAGATCGCGCGCGGCGAGCACTGCGTCGGGATGCGAGAATGTAAGACTCAGTCCCACTGAAACGGGAGGCGGAAGCGATACTTCCGTTGGAAGCGAAGTGACATGATGCTCCATCACAGCGTTTCTCCCTCACGCAGGCTACTGACACGACCGTTGCCGCGCCCGCCCTGCGTGCCCCGCCCGAATGGTCTTCGTCGCCGAGAGGTATTCGCCGGCAGCCGCCGCATCGAAATGCGAAAGTGCGTCGATAACCGCATCGATGCGGGATCGAACCTGCAATTCTGGAGCGACGCGGGATGCAACCTGCTCTGCCACGAGCTCGTCGCGGGCCCAGGACAAGAGAATTGTGCGCTTCTCCTCGCTGCCGAACCAGGGATGCTCAACAACCTCGAACGGGTGGGCGAAAACATGACCAGGATCGATCAGGGCATCGACGAAGCTCGGAAGGGCATGCCCTTCGCAATCGATCCCTACAGGCTGATATCCTATCGTGCTGTTGCTTGAAATTTGCTCCATATCGTACCTCCCTCATGGGGTGAGCGAAGGCTCCGGGCAGCCATGGCCGGCCTGCCCGGAGCTGCTATAAGGTCTTCAGTGCTTCGTGTTCTTGCTCTTCCCGGTGATTGAAATGCGCTTCATACGCGTGTTGGCATTCGGCGACTTCGGCAAGGTGACGGTGAGCACACCGTTTTCGAACGACGCTTCCGCCTTGTCCTCTTCGACTTCGAATGGCAGCGGAATGTGGCGCTCGAAATGGCCATAATAGCGCTCGCTGAAGCCACGCTCCCTGTCCTCGGTCTCGGCCTTCTTCTGGCCGCGTATGGTCAGGACGTCGTCGCTGACGAGTACTTCGACGTCCTTCTCATCAAGGCCCGGCAGTTCCGCCGAAATCCGGGCTTCGTTGTCGGACGCTGTGACCTCGACATTCGGCCAAGCCGGTATGCGCCCGAACAGGGACGGGACGCTCTCGAACTGGTTGAACATATCGTCGAACAGCCGGTTCATCTCGCGATGAAGAGTCATGAAGGGGCTGGCAGCCCCGGAGCGCAGCGAACCGGGGATCGAGGATCGCTCGTTGCGGCCCCACGGAATGAGATCTCGCATATTCATCGATACCTCCTTTCAGTCGGATCGAGCCAAGCACTCGGTGTCAGGCTGTCGAGCCCGACACCGTCGCGACGGTTCGCCCCTTGCGCCTCAGGCGGCTTCTCGGGGTGCTTCGTGCTCGATCTGCTTGGCGCTGTCCTGCCTGAGCGCGGCCGACCCGGATCTAATCTCGATCCGGCGGGGCCTCAGTTCCTCGGGAATCTCGCGCTTCAGGTCGACAGTCAGGAGACCGTTCTCCAGCTTGGCGCCCGTGACTTTCACATAGTCGGCCAGGCTGAACGTCTGCTTGAAGGCGCGAGTCGCGATGCCGCGATGCAGGATCTGCGTGCCTTCCGGCTCGGGATGCTTCTGGCCTGTGACGACGAGCGCCGATTCGTGCTGGGTAAGTTCGATCTCGTCGGAGCCGAAGCCCGCCACTGCCATCGTGATGCGGTACTGGTCGTCGCCCAGCTTCTCAATGTTGTAGGGCGGCCAGTTCGTCATCGGCTCGACGCGCGCGGCGGCATCGAGCATGTCGAACAGACGGTCGAAGCCGACCGTCGACCGATACAGGGGGGAGAAGTCGAAAGCCGTTCTCATAGCCACATCCTCCATAGAGCAACATGGATACAAGCGACGCCGGACACCTGCCGGCGCCCGATGCCAAGCTCGACAGGAGCCTTGGCGGATTTGAGTTAGGAACGGCCTCGTCAGGCGTCAAGACCCTACGCACAGCGTGTCGAAGGGCCCGTGTCCGATTATCGTTCTGGACGTTGTGACGAGTCTGGCGTGGCGTGGCAGTTCACCCTGCTACGCCCGAGAGATGCGTTTCGGCTCCTCGGCAGGAAGACAGGAACTGGCTCGTTGCCGGTTGAAATGCCCTGCCGGGAGCACAGTCCGGCAGGGCAGTAGCAGTTGGCGTCCTTTTCGATGCGCACCGACGTGGCGCCCGAGAGGCGCTGCTTACCGTTTCAGTCCCTCGAGGAAGAGCGACGGCACCGGTCAGACCGGCGCTCGAGCGGCCGGGCGGGGCGGAGCAGGTCTCAGACCGCATCGTGAAGTGGCGCTACCTTTCCAGTTGCGACGCTCAGATTCGCGGCGGCGAGACGAGAGCCGGTAAGCGCTGGATGCATCCGGTTTGCCGCGGCCTTGCGCAGATATCCGCTCTCGCGCTGTACGCCGGGAAGGCTGCGGTAGATGTCCAGGTAATCGGCCGCCATGCGCTCCACAGTGAAACGGCGCTCGAAGCAGCGGCGGACTTCGCCCCGGCTCAGCTTTTCGATATCGCGGACCGCACGGGCGGCTTCCTCGACGCTGTCGACGATGAACCCGGATATGCCATCCTCGATCACCTCCGGAACGGAGCCGCGGCCGAACGCGATCACGGGCGTGCCGCAGGCCATCGCCTCGATCATGACGAGACCGAAGGGTTCGGGCCAATCCACCGGGAAGAGGAGCGCTGCTGCATTTCCGAGGAATTCGGCCTTGTCGTGCTCGTCGATCTCTCCGACGAATTCCACGTGCGGATGAGTATCCACCAGAGGCTTGATCACGTCGTCCCAGTAGGTCTGGTCAGCCTTGTCGACCTTCGCGGCAATCCGGAGCGGCATTCCGGTTCGCGCCGCGATCTCGATTGCCGGTCGGGGCGCTTCTCGGGCGAGATCCGGCCCAGGAAGGCAAGATAATTGCCGGAAGCAACCGGATGGAACGGCAGCAGATTCTTCGGAAGCCCGTGATGGACGGTACCCAGCCAATTTACACCCGGAAGCGGCTTCCGTTGATCATCCGAAATGGATGCCAGGGGAATTTCGGAGAACATCCGGTAGAGGGAACCAGGTCCACGAGATCGAGGCGGCCATGAGTCGTGGTCAGAGTCCGGTCCGCGATGTCGCGGATCATGGGGAAGTGTAGGAAGTCGATGTGGAAGTGGATAACATCGAACTCGTCGGCACGCCTTCGTACCTGATCGAGCATCAGGATGTTGTAAGGCATCGGATCTTTGACGGCCGGATTGAGTCGGAGTGCCACGTCACAGCAGCGTACGAGTTCCGCCTTCGTGATGGAATCTCCCGAGGCGAACAGAGTGACGTCGTGGCCTTGCCTGACAAGTTCCTCGGTCAGGTAGGAGACGATCCGCTCGGTTCCTCCGTAGAGCTTGGGTGGCACACGTTCCGCCAAAGGCGCCACTTGGGCGATCTTCATCGCAAAACCTCCTCAAATGAGCGAAGCATCGACAATGAGATGGGCGCGGGTCCCGCGAGGCGGCCCGCGCGGCACAAGGCGCCCTCGAGATAGGTCGTGCGCTCAAGCTTGCAAGGGGGAACGCGGCTGGTGAGAGGGCGCGCGTCGGCAGAGCGGGACGCCTGCACGCCGGACGTCAGAACAGCGACCGCCCGCGTCACGTTACTCTGGAAAGAGTAACGTGACGCGGGCGGCTGCAGCAGCACTGGAGATCAGGAGGCACCCACTGCGACGAACAGATACTGATCGTTTCGAAGGATGCGCAACAGGATCGGCTTTTTCTGTTTCTGCGCCTCGCTCCACGCATTGGCGACGTCGGCGGGCGCTTCGACAGGCTGGTTGTTGACGGAGACGATGACGTCACCCGACTGAAGGCCATTCTCTGCCGCCGGGCTATCGGGCTCGACGCGCTGGACCAGGACGCCCGAAGTGCCGGGCTCCAGGTTCAGTTGCCCCCCGCGCGGCTTCCGGAATCGGGCTGAGGGCCAAGCCCAGGCGCTTTCCGCTCTCCGGGGACTCGAGGGCCGCGGTCCGGGGTGTCTGCTCTTCGGGGCGCAACCCGATCGTCACCATCAGATCCTGGGACGACCCATTGCGGATGACGGTCATCCGAGCCTCCGTTCCCGGCTTGGTCCCGGCGACCGTGCGGGACAGCGCCCGTCCGCTCTCGACCTCCTTCCCTTCGAAGCGGGTAATCACATCACCCGTCCTGACGCCGGCTTTCGCAGCGGGACCGTCTGGCTCGACCGACGCGACGAGAACGCCTTCGGAGCTCTTGCGACCGAGCGCCTCGGCAATAGCCGGGGTGATCTCCTGCAGGCGCAGGCCGACATACCCGCGCTCGACTCGCCCGGTCCGGATCAACTGGTCCGCCACGGCCCGGGCCGTCCGGGATGGCACGGCGAAACCGATGCCGATATTGATTCCGGCCGGTGAGAAGATGGCGGTGTTGACGCCGATCACCTCGCCGCGCGCATTGAACAGAGGGCCCCCCGAGTTGCCGCGGTTGATCGAGGCATCCGTCTGGATGTAGTCGTCATAGGGTCCGGAGTGGATGTCGCGCGATCTCGCGGAGACGACGCCGACGGTGACCGTTCCGCCGAGGCCGAACGGGCTTCCGATGGCGATGACCCAGGATCCTGGCTCGGCGGCGTCGGAATCACCCCAATTGACGACGGCCATGTCGGGCCTCGGATCCACCTTCAGCACGGCGATGTCGGTCGCAGGATCACGCCCGACGAGGCGGGCGGGAACGGTGGTCTTGTCGTTGAAGACGACATGGATCTCGTCGGCGTCTTCAACGACGTGATTGTTGGTGACGATGTGCCCGTCGGCGCCGATCACGAATCCCGAGCCGAGCGCCTGGCGCTCCTGCTGTGGCTGCGGTCCTGGACGATTCTGGTAGTAGCGCCGGAAGAACTCGCGGAACGGCAGATCATCGGGGAGGGACTGGGCAAGGTCCTGCTCCTCGACCCGCTGTTTCGTCGTGATAGCAACGACCGCCGGGGTCTGTTGCTTGACGATGGCGGTGAAGTCGGCCGGAGGGCCTTGCTGAGCCAGAGCCGGTGGTGAGGCCAGGGTCATCGCGGCCAGAGCGCCGGCCACAATGATGGCGCGCGGGTCGAAGCGCGAAATGCTGGGATGCATGCACACCTCCTTTGGACGGGTCGAATGCGTCACTCACGAATCGTCGGGCCGCCGGATCGATGGTCGAAACCGGAACCCGTCATGGCCCGAGGCCATGGCTGAAAGCTCCTCCGAACCGGCCGTGCGCGGCCGGATTGAAGACGGAATTGCAGGGAGAACGGGCATCGACATGGAAGAGTACAGTCCCGGCTCCATCATCGGTGCCGGCGGATCCTGCAAAGGCGACACTGCGCACACGTTCCAAGCGAGGGTGGAGAGGCTCGAAGCGGCAGAGCTTGCCAACGCGCAACATCGACATGTGCAGTATCCAGCCGGCCCATCGCCCGAATGGCGTCGCGTCGGAACACGGCCATCAGGCCCTATCGAGAGGCCTCATCGGAGTTCTCCCGGCTGACCTGCAGTCTCCGGGCGCCGTGGTCGACTTTGGTGCCGCGAACCCATTCAACGCTATGACGACGTGAAAGATCCCGAATGGCGCAACGCACCCCGCACGTCCTCTGCCGTCTGCAAATTCTTGCGTAGGCCGACCGAGCACACATATCGCTCCCGTGCCCTATGCAGAGGCTGATCGCGATGCTGGCACCTTTCATCCTCGGAAATGCAGTTGCCGGCGGATTCCTGGTCATGACCGCAGCGCCCATTTTCCAGGCCCTGCTGTCATTCCGTAATATGAATCGCTCGGCGAATGGGCAGGCATGGCAGCCATCGTCGCAGTCAGCGGCTTCGGGGAAGCGGATTCCCACGGCATTCGCTAGCAATGACCACCGATCGCTCGGCAATTGACTGATCAAAAAAGATACCGGCCTTTCGACCATTCGGGAGATTTCGCGAGGCGGGGATGACAAAAGAGTGATTTGAGGCTCGACCCGATCACAGGTGATCTCCAAATCCGTTGGCGATGGAGGCGGTCCAAAGAAGCTGGAAAAGCGGACGTTGCCCCCGGTCCGTTCCATGACCGAGGCTGACGCGACTCGGGCGTTCCGGGAGGCCGCTTGGCGATCAGCAATGTTCCACTGTTCTTGCCCTTTGGCACCCCGACTCGCGCGTTCCATGTCGCTCACGGCCGAAGATTTGCAACGAAAGAGGCGCGACGGAGCAACCATCCCATCCCCTCGACCAGATGCCACCCGGGGCCGGATACTGACCCGCACCGGGAAGGGGATTTCCGGCGAAAAGCATCGTTCGGTCGGTAGGCCACGGCGGGGCGGCGGTGCCCGGGAGCGCCGTCTCACAACAGTGATGACCGAGGGCCCTTTGAGCCGCGCGGTGGTCAAGTCCACGTATGTCCTTATCGATTCCCATGGGTCGCAGCAGACCACCACGGTCGCGTCCGCCGAGTTCGAGAAGTATTGCTTCCGAATACCGCGTCTTCCGGGCGTGGATGCCGTTATCCGCCAGAGGCGCAGAAGCGCCTGTGAACGGCCGTCCTGACGGCTCATCCGAGAAGTCGCTTGCGATCGCCCAGCGATCACCCGCCGTGACCGCTGGGCCGTTCCTGACATTAGCAGCCGACTGGATCATCCGCTCCAGCCCGCCACGGTATCGCTGTCTCGCGCACGCTCCTCAGCAGACGCGGACCCACTGCCATTGATAATTGTAGCCGGTCCAGACCTGTTGCTGGCGCAGACACGCATTGCTGGCCGGATAGCCGTATCCGTAGCCGTAGCTGGCCGGGTAGCCGTATCCATAGCCGTAATAGTACGGCGCCGCCGCTGCGGCGGCCCCGGCTGCCAGCGTGCCCGCGGCAATGCCGGCCGCGACCCCGGGACGATAGTAGCCACGGCCATAGTAGCCGCCGCGATAATAGCCGCGGCCATAGTAGCCGCCGCGATAGTAGCCCGCGCGACCGACAGCGGCTCTCCGGTATCCGACACCGCCAGGCCGAACCACGGCCGCCCGATGCACGCCGCCGACACGCACGTGCACGCCACCGCGCCGGGCCTCAGCGTCCGCCGGCAGAAGAACCATCACGGCGCCGATCAGGGCCGCAGGAACCAGGAAGCGACGCATGTCACCCTCCCTCGTGAGCGCCCCCGTGCGACAGTGCGCTGTTGGGAGCTGGAGCGATCCGGCTGCCGATGTCCAGATTACTCCTGGTCCGTTCGATAGTCATGTTACCGGTGGGCAGCCACGGCAGCAGGTCCATGCCGGTCCATGGCCTCGCATGGGCTCCACTTCCGACTTGAGACGGTCAGCCTCGGCATTCCGAAACGAGACGTCCGCCCACGGACCTGAAGTTCACCGAACTTCCGGAAACCAGCAGCGGGTAGAGCTTCGATTGATTGACGCTACATCGCACTCGGATCCGATGCAGACCTTCACGGGTGGGTGTCGGCTCGGGCCGGTGGGTCTCGCACGAGGTCAGGCAGGGCCCGCACCAGGGCCCGAGGATCAAATGGCTTCTGCCAGCGTGGGACGTCCCAGTACTGTGTCGGCAGGGCCGTCTGGTCATACCCGGTGGCGAACACAACAGGGATGCCCCGGGCGGCGAGAACGTCCATGACCGGAAAGACCGTCTCGCCATTCAGGTTGATGTCGAGAATGGCCGCATCGATGCGCTCGCCCGTAGCTAGGATCGCCTGCACCGCATCCCGGGACGGCACCGGCCCGACCACCTCGGCCTCGAGTGCGTGCAGCGCTCGGGCAATGTCGCGGGCGATGAAGTATTCGTCCTCGGCAACCAGCACCCGGCAATTCGCCAGAGCGCCATGGGGTGGAGCGGTCATTTCTCTTCCCTCCGGGGCCTCGTCAGGGACTTCGGGCAAGATAACCTGAAAGAAGTCGCACCAGTTTAATACAGGTTATCGGGTTGTGCTGTCGGATGTGGTCCTATGACGCCGCCCGGTTCCCGGGAGCCCTGGCCCCAAAGCCTGAAGATTATGGTCGACATCCTGATCCAACTGCCGACCGCGAGATCAGAGGGGCACGCGAAGGCTTGGCTTCCAAGGAAAAGCTTCCTTCGGCTGATCATGGCGGGGTGCAATTGGGAACATGCACTCCTTACTGTGTGGAACTTTGACACCCTTGCCGAGATTGCCCGTCCTGGGTTTCAGGACATCCTGTCGGACCCTCCGCGGGCCAAGTTGGATACTTGCTTACATGGCGAGTGACAGACCACATCTGACCGTTACCGGTAGTGATTTCCGGCGCTTCCCAGCGGCCCGCGAGCTGGACAAGATCGCGGGCGGACGCCCGCTTTTGCCCATCCTCGAAGCCTTGCCGGCCGCGGTGTACACCACCGATGCCGCGGGGCGGATCACCTTCTACAATCAGGCCGCCGTCGACCTGTGGGGATGTCGCCCAGAGATCGGGAAGAGTGAATGGTGCGGCTCCTGGCGCTTGTACTGGCCGGATGGGCGGCCGATGCCGCACGACGAATGTCCTATGGCCATAGCGCTGAAGGAGGATCGGGCTATCCATGACGGCGAGGCCATCGCTGAGCGTCCTGATGGCACACGGGTCCCCTTTCTGGCCTCTCCAACCCCGTTGCACGACGCTTCCGGAGCCGTGATCGGAGCGGTCAACATGCTGGTCGATGTGACCCAGCGCAAGCGCAGTGAGGAGCACCAGAAGGTGCTGCTGGCCGAGTTGCAGCACCGGGTGCGGAACACGCTCGCGGTGATCCGCTCGATTGCGCATCAGACGGCCGAAACCAGCGAGACGGTCGCGGACTACGCCATGCATCTGGAGGGCCGGCTCGACGCCTTTGCCCGGGTCCAGGCTGTGGTGACGCGTGATCCCGCGGCCGGGGTGGATCTGGCGTCCCTGGTTGCTGAGGAGATGCTCTCCTGTGCCGCCAAGGAGGGTGAGCAGTTCAGCCTGTCCGGACCTGACGTTCGCCTGCGGCCCAAGGCAGCCGAGATCCTGGGCTTGGCGATCCATGAACTGGCGACCAACGCGGTCAAGTATGGGGCGCTGTCGAGCCCCAACGGCCATGTGACGGTGGCTTGGCGCCTGGAGGACCAGGAGCGCGATCCGCGGCTGCGGTTCGAGTGGACGGAGACGGGGGTGCCGGTCCTCGCGCTCGCACCCCGGCACAACGGCTTCGGGACCGAGCTTCTGACACAGACCTTGCCCTATCAGCTCAGGGGAACAACGACGCTGACGTTCAAGCCGGGTGGGCTCCAATGCATCGTCGAACTCCCCTCCAAGGGCGTGGCGCAGTAACGGGAGCCACCGGATCGGTGCGGCCGGCGCGGTTTGTGTGCGCTACCCTTGGACGTGGCCGGCGGCATTCCAGTCGCGCTCTTCAGATGATCAACGGTGGCATCCAATGATCAACCACGAATGGCGCCTTCTGGCACTTCGTGGAAGTCCATCGAAGGTCCGTCTCTCGATGCAATTCAGTCGTTCTCGAGGGATAGGAACTCGACCTCTGGAGGTTCTTGCAGCCTCTAGCTTCGGACCCAAACGTAGATTCCACGTTTGGGTCCAATCCGCTTCGGTTCTTGAGCGGCGCATCGTTCGACGCGGAAAAGTGGGTCCCTTCTCCGCGCGATGCACTAATGCCGGATTTCCATCACGGTTCATCGCCTCGCCGTTTCCGTCGAAGCTGAACGCGGAGCCCCTTCAAGATGGATGTGCATCCGGGACTGCGGCCTGAAAGGGCCGTTTCCATGCGCGGCCACGGCTCGGACGTGGAAGCAACCGAAAGTCTGCCGGCCGGTACCAGTCAAAAACCGCAGAAAGGGATAGGCCGACAGAAAGCACTTCCTCTTCGTGTCGGCGTGACGGGCTCGCTGCCTTCAACCGTTGGGAAATGGTTTGCGCCGGCGGAACTGGCGCGGGACTTTCCGCGTCAGGCGGAAGCCCGCGCCAGTTCCGAGATCATCGTCTAGACGGCCTTGGCAGGTGGTCCGCTGTGGATCAGCCACAGTTCTACGGCTGCCAGGACGGCCACAATGATGCCTACGACCACGTGGGTCCATCTGGCGGCGGCAACGCTCGCAAAGCCGAGCGCCCAGGGCGCAACCAGGGTCCAGAGACCGAGCAGGCCATTGACCCACTCTTCCCATTCCCTGATCTCGCTCGCAGCCGCGATGGCAAGAATCAGGATGACGATCCCGCAGGCCCATGCATTCCAGGAGGCAGCCTGCAACTCCCGGAATTTCATGACCCACGGTGAAATGAACAGAAATGCGGCGAGTATCGCGTTGACGATATTAATCGCAGTCAGCTCACTTCGATTCTTCAACTCCAACATTGCAACCTCCCTCTTACTCAGGCGAGGGTCTCACTCGATGCGCCTCATCGGCGCTTCTCCGTTGGACAGGCCCCGAAGGTACGGATCCAGCGGAGAACTCAGGGCGTGCCGCCTCGAGGACGGCACGCCAATTCGGCGAGCTCGGGCCGCTCTCGCTCCGGTCCGAAGCGGGAGAGGCTGCCCGATGAACGCCCGATACTTGGGCCATTCCGGCGTGACGGGCGTTGGGTGACCTTGGGTCGCAATACTTATGCGTCGTGGCTTCGTCTCCTCGGGCATCACGCGCACGAGTTTGAGTGTCGGCAAGCGATACGGCAGGTGCGCAGCCGCAATCTGCATTCCGTCCGCTAGGACTGCAGTTCTGCTTGGACGAAAGTGCCGCAATACCTCGATGCAGGAACTGGAGAACTTCCTCGCTCGAGCGCCTCTGACCAGCAGCAAGGAGCAGGCACTTCTTCCGAACGACTTCGACATCATCCGGTTGGCAACTGGCACGTGTCACGATGATACGATCGTGATCGTCGTGCAGTTTCTCGATGTCACAGGGCAGGAAATTAGGCACCGCGAGACCGGAAGTCCGGTCGAACCTGTCGAACAGCCGGTCGCAGCCGACTGTCGTATGATAGAGAGGAAAGCAAAAGCTCCTCATAGCTGCATTCTCTACCGAGCGACGCAACCACGGAATCGCCGGACACGAGCCGGCGCCCGCTGTGCCAAGATCTTGCAAGTCTTGACGTTATTCGAGTTGGTGAGTGTCCATGAGCCCGTCAAGGGGACGCTGTCCGAGTCGGCTGCGGCGATGACGCGCAATTGGTTGCGGAATGTACCGAGGCGCGAGAGCCTGTCCGGGAAGGGGTCGGTAGGCGGCCCGATTCTCACCCGAAAGATTGGTGATGCGGCGCCTTTGAAAATCGGGCTCGCCTGAGGCTGCGGGGAACTCGAGGCGGACTTGGGGCTGGCCAGCAAGGGTATTGAAGCGTGGCTATACGGATCCCACTTTCGGAGCACGAGGACGTTCTCATTCGAGTGGGATGTTCTGATGTCGAAACCGCTGAAAGCTTACATCGTTTTCCCGTTTCACCGCGTCGGTGCAACTGTCGGCACGAGTCAGGCAGTCGTCTTCGATGCCGTCGACAAAGCCTCCTCGTTCGCAAAGAGTGTCGGCCGGAATGTCAGCGGCGTCGCGATCCTGGAGCGATCCATCGATCCCGATACAGGCTATCAGGAAGATCGCCTCGTTGCACGAGCAGGAGTGGTTCCGCCGCGTTTTCCGCTCTCGAACAATTGGACACTTCGCCTGAACTGAACGGAGCGCCCCTGACGCGAGATCCGGAGGATGCTGGCGCGGAGCACCGAAAGGGACGTCACGCGGCCTCTCGCCGAGTTATGGCCGAAATAGGTGAGAGATATGCATGATGCACTCACCGAATCGTGCAAGGCATCAACGTTCGAGCTGAGCTTTAATGCGTGAGTGCCCGCTGGGCGGGTCGAAATATAGGGAGGTCTTCATGTCCGTTTCACGCCGTACTCTGTTGGCAGCCGGCCCTGCTGCTGCAGCGGGTCTTGCCATGCCAGCCGGCGCGCAGACGAGCAGTCCGACCAGCGCCTCGTCGGAAGATCGGCAGGCACCTGGCTTCTATCGCTACAAGATCGGTGACATCGAGATTACCGCGGTTCATGACGGGTCTGCGCCCAGGCCGCTCGAGAACTTCGTCCGAAATGCAGATATCGCGGAAGTCCGGAAGGCGGCCGAAGAGGCCTTCCTGCCGACGGACGCCTATCAGAACACGTTCACGCCGATGGTCCTCCGGTCCGGCGGGAAGACGATCCTGATCGATACCGGCCTCGGCGACACGGGAGCGCCGACGACCGGCCTTGCCGTGACGAATCTGCGCGCAGCCGGCTTCGACCCGGCCAGAGTGGACATCGTGATCATCAGCCATTTCCATGGCGATCACATCAATGGCCTGCGTCTGAAGGATGGAACGACCGTCTACCCGAATGCAGAAATCATGGTGCCTGCACCGGAATGGGCCTTCTGGATGGACGACGCTCGGATGGCGCAGTCACCGGAAGGGCTGAAAGGCAGTTTCCAGAATGCGCGTCGGGTCTTCGGCCCGAACCCAAAGGACGTAAAGCAGTTCGAGTGGGGTAAGGAAATCGCGCCTGGCATAACGGCGATCGACGCGTCCGGCCATACGCCGGGCCATACGGCTTTCGTCATTCAATCCGCCGGGAAGAGCCTCACGCACGTCGTCGACCTCACCAACCATCCCCGGCTTTTCGTTCGCCATCCGGACTGGTCCGCCATCTTCGATATGGATGCCGATAAGGCGCGAGCGACACGGCGCAGGATGCTCGACATGGCGGCTGCGGAACGCACCCAGCTTGCGTTCTACCATGCGCCGTTCCCGGCGACAGGGCATGTCCGCAAGGAAGGCAACGGGTTCGAATACGTGCCCGTCCAGTGGATGTCGGCCATGTGAGCCGAGCACGGAGTTCGGGCCGGGCGGCCGGCACTCGCCTGCGCTGTCTCCTTGCGTGAGCGAGGCGCAACGAGAGTCCGGAAATGCCTCGAGCGGGATGCTCCTGGAGGATTATCTCCGGACCGGATCCGAACCGAGTTGCTGCGGTACGGCCCCGGTTGCGTTCCCCGTGGCTTGATTGTGGCCGGCGCAGCCCGGAGTGAACAGGCAGGTGAGGGCGTTGGTGAAACTCTGCGACGCGCGCTGAAGAGCGGAACCGCCATTGGGCGAGGGGGCTTCTGCAGGAGGGGACGTTGGTGCTGGAGCAGGCGCCGTCGCACCGCGCCTGACTTCCGGCTTTGGGGTGGTTCGGCGCACCTCGCGACGCCGGGGTGCCTTTCGCGGGCGAGCCTTTTCGGGCGCTCCGATCGCCGATGTCACCTCTGGCGATGACGCAGAATCCTCCGAGGCCACTGCTGTCTCGTCCGGGCGCTCCGGCGGGAGAGGCACGCCTTCGGGAACTCCTGCAGAGGCTTCGGCTATGGCTGGTGGGATGGTGACGTCCGGAACGGGCGGCGGCAGAGGGAGTGCGAGGAGAGATCTCTCGGCCTCCTGGCTCGGATGTTCAGGAGCGGCAAAAGCCTGCTGCGGGCCAAGCGGGCGGGTGTCGAACAGGAGCCGATCCGGCTCGGCCGCTTCAAGCTCTAGAGGTTGAGTCAGGGAGAACGCTCCGCCCGACAGTGGCCCGGCTCCGGCGTCCGTTCCCGCCGTATCCCTGGCGCTCTCTGCGCGGCGCTTGAGACCGATTGCGAGTTCGCGGTAGGCGCGGCTCAGCAGATCGGGCTCGACGCTGGTTGGTGGCGAAGGCTGCGCAGCCTCCGGTGCCTGGCTCGGGATCGGACAAAGAAGCAGGAACAGCGGAAGAGCCACCGCCGAAACCGATCTTACGCGAGCGACGGCGCCCATCGGCGCACCTGATCTGAGCTGTCCAGCCGGCAAACGCATGTCTCTGACAACCGTTTCACCTTGGCGATACTATGGTGATGGTCGCACAGTGAATCTGGAGATTGACTGTCTAAAAACCAGACCTGCCCGCACGGGAGATGTCATCCGGCCAATACCTTCGGACTCCAAGGAGCGGCAGTCCCAGAATGGTCGCATCACCGATAACCGGCAGCCTGCAGCTCGAAGAGTTCCGCGTATCGTCCGCCGGCAGCGACGAGTTCCGCATGCGTGCCGTTCTCGATAACGCGCCCGCCCTCGAGCACCAGGATGCGGTCGGCCATGCGCACCGTGGAGAATCGGTGCGAGATGAGAACCGCGGTCTTGCCTCGGCTCAGGTCCTTGAAGCGCTGGAAGACCTCGTATTCGGCGCGCGCATCGAGCGCCGAGGTCGGCTCGTCGAGGATGAGAAGATCAGCATCCCGCATATAGGCGCGGGCCGTCGCGATCTTCTGCCACTCGCCACCGGAGAGATCGACGCCCTCGTTGAAGCGCTTGCCCAAGGGTTGCTCATAGCCTCTCGGGAGCCGGGCAACCACCTGGTCCGCCAGGCTGCGTCCGGCCGCCTCCTGAACGCGATCGCGGTCGTTTGCGGCCTCGATCCGGCCAGCTCCGATGTTCTCGCCGGCCGTGAAATGAAAGCGTACGAAGTCCTGGAAGATGACGCCGATGTGACCCCTGAGATCGGCAAGGCTGTAGTCCCTCAGGTCGTGCCCATCGAGAAGGATCCTGCCCTCCGTGGGGTCGTAGAGGCGCGCCAGGAGCTTCGCGATCGTCGTTTTGCCGGCGCCGTTCTCACCCACGAGGGCGATGACTTCACCGGCGCGCAGGGTCAGATCGAGATTGCGGACAGCCCAACTTTCCGTTCCGGGATAGCGAAACCCGACGCCCTCGAACACGAAGCCGGTCCGGATGGGACGGGGGAAGGGTCTCGGGTTCGACGGTGACGTAATCTCGGGCCGGACCTCGAAGAAGGAGAACAGGTCTTCGAGATAGAGCGCCTGGCCGGCGATCTGGGAGAAGCCCAGGAGGAGCCCTTCCAGCAATCCGCGCAGCCGCAGGAAAGAGCCCGCCAGAAAGGTGAGGTCGCCGACGCTGAACTCTCCGCTGACAGTTCGCCACACGATCACGCCATAAGCGAGATAGTAGGCGAGCGAGCCGAGAGCCGCGAACACTCCGCCCCACACCGCCCGTCGCACGGCGAGATTGCGGTTGTCGTCGTACATCTGCTCGGCAAAGCCGCGGAAACGATCGACCAGAAAGCCATTGAGGCCGAACAGCTTGACCTCTTTAGCCGTGTCCACGCTGGAGCCGAGGAAGCGCACGTAATCGAGCTTCCGTCGCTCGGGCGTCCGGAAATAGTTCAGTCGATATCCCTGCGCATTGAAATGCACCTCGCCGAGGAACGCGGGCACGAGCGCCAGGACGAGAAGGCCGATCAGCCACGGAGAATAGACGACGAGGCCGGCAGCCAGCGAGATGACGGTCAAAATATCCTGCGCCTGGCCGAACAATTGCGTCAGGAGCGTGGTCCTTCCGGTGACCTGCCTGCGGGCGCGCTCGAGCCTGTCCTGCTGCTCGCTGCTCTCGAACTGCTCGAGATCGAGCGTCGCTGCATGCTCCATCAGGCGGATGCTGGCGAAATTGCTGTAGAGTTCCGAGAGGAGGCTGTCGACGAGCGAGCTCGCCCGCCCCAGCAGATCGGCCAGGACCGCGAGCGCGAATTCGAGGGCGATCAGCCCCAGGAGCCCATCGAGCCGTCCGCTTGCGAGCCAGTCGCCCAGATCCGCTCCCGGAGGCGTGAGGCGACTCTGCAGGACAACCTCGTCGATGATGAGCTTGCCGACATAGAGGATCGCGACCGGGAGAGAGGCCCGCACCAGTCGCAGCAAGAGGCTTGCAGCGGTCAGCGGCGGGCTCGCTTGCCACACGAGGGCGAACAGCGCCGGGATGTGGCGTAGCGCGCCCGCGCGCTCGCGAAAGGTCTGGCGTGTCCGGGGGGCGGAACTCAGCATGGTTCTCAAAGATGGGGAGTTGCCGGCCCGAGTTCGACCCGCACGGGACAAGCGCCCAGTTCCCGGGGCCAAGCATTAAGGACCACAGCCCTGGTGAGTGATCTGGAGCAAGGCCAGCTGGCGCGGCCCTCGGCATAATGAACTTGCAGTATTGGAGTTTCCCATGACATTCGCCTCGACGATCCAGCATTGGCGCTCCAATCTGGCCGCATCGCGCGAATTCGCGGCGCTCGGCACCGAAGGGCGCCACGCGCTGGCCCGCGACATCGGTATCCCGGTCGGCCTACTGGCCGACATCGCCTCCCATGGCGCTCGATCCGGTGGAAACCTCGGGGAAATGATGGACGGGCTTGCAGTCGATCCCGAAGTCGTTCGGCGCCGCGATCCGGCGATCCTCCAGGAAATGCAGGTCACCTGCTCGGGATGTGCCTCGGCCCGCCGGTGCCGGCGCGATCTCGACCGCGGATGGGGCCCCTCGACCTTCGATGCCTACTGTCCGAATTCGCCGACTCTTGTGGCGCTGCGCGACGAGGCCCCGGTCGAGAGTCCCGAAGCGTGATCGAGGCCGGGCTTCTCGCCAATGCGCTGGGGGCTGGAGGCGTTGCGTCCGCGATCGTCTGGGGCCTCCTGCGTAACCGCCGCGCGATCCTGATCGGGCAGGGTGCGCAGGCGATCTGTTTCGGGGCGCATTTCGCAGTGATCGGCGCCTATACCGGTGCCGCGATGTGCGCGCTCTCGCTCGTGCAGCTCGGTGCGGCCGCAGCGGCACGGTCACGGGTCGCGATGCTGGCGTTCTGGGGAACCGCTCCGGCCATCATCCTGCTCGCGGGATGGAGTTGGCATGGCGTGGCATCCGCAGGAGCCGCCCTCGGTCTCGCGCTTGCCACTGTCGGGCGCTGGCAGCAGGACCCGCTGGCACTGCGCTGGTACTTCGTCTCTTCGACGCTGGGCTGGGCGTCACACAACCTGCTCGTCGCCTCGCCTTTCGGCTTGGCCACCGACGTGATGGCGTTGAGCACCAATGGCTGGCGGATCTGGCAAGAGCGAGCAGGAGAGAAGACCATGACCATGCGCAGATGGATGAGAGATCGGGTCGAGCGCCAGGCGCGTCTCATGGGCGACATGATGGAGCGCCTCAGTGTCGATCCGGTCGCAGCGATGCTCCGTGACCGGGCTTTCGCGACAGCAACGCGGCGTTGCCTGTGGTGCAGTGCATCGGAGCAGTGCCGGCAGTGGCTCAGCGAAGGTGCGTCGCCGGACCGGGCAGAGCCGGATTTCTGCGTGAACGCTCCCCTGTTTCTGGAACTGCGTTCCGGGACCGGGCTTGCCGCGGGCCCGTCCGCACCCTGACGGCCCCGGATTTCGGCCTTAACCATTTCTTCACCTTTAGGATGCGCTCGGCGTCCGGTGTTGCTATGGTCATATCAGCGTTGTCCTGACGCTTTTGGTGGCCTTCCTGTCCGCCCGGTGCTGCAAGGCACCGGGCGTTTTTCTGTCAGGATCTCCGTGATGGAGAGATGTGTCGGAGCGCTCGATCGCCATCGGGCCGTGCCTGAGGCCAGAATCCGCGCCTATAGCATCGGTCCTTGCGCTAGCAGAATTGGATCGGTTGTCGCGCAGCAGCTCGCGGGTGCGTTTGACCTCCGCGGCGGCTCTCCTGTAGACACCGCGCCCCATGTCCCAGGAGAGCGCGTGCATGCTTTCGATTACGCAGCGAATCGCGACCGAACTGAATGCCCAGGAATGGCAGGTGAAGGCGGCGGTCGAACTTCTCGACGGCGGCGCAACCGTTCCGTTCATCGCACGCTATCGGAAGGAGGCGACCGGCACCCTGGACGACGCGCAGCTTCGAACCCTGGAGGAGCGTCTGCGCTATCTCCGGGAACTGGAGGACCGGCGCAAGGCCATCCTCGACAGCATCAGCGAGCAGGGCAAGCTCGATGACGCCCTGCGCGGACAGATCCTTGCGGCCGAGACCAAGGCTCGGCTGGAAGACCTCTACCTTCCCTACAAGCCGAAACGCCGCACCAAGGCCCAGATCGCGCGCGACGCCGGGCTCGAGCCTCTCGCGGACGCGATTCTGGTCGATCCGGCGCGTGAGCCGAAATCGGCTGCCGAATCCTACGTGAATACCGAGAAAGGCGTCGCAACCGTGGAGGCTGCGCTCGAAGGCGCGCGCGCGATCCTCGTCGAGCGATTTGCCGAGAATGCCGAACTCGTCGGCCAGTTGCGTGAGGATTACTGGCAACGCGGACGCCTCACATCGAAGGTTCGGGACGGCAAGGCGTCCGAAGGCGCAAAGTTCGCCGATTATTTCGACTTCGCCGAGCCGCTCACGCGGCTTCCGTCCCACAGGATCCTGGCTCTCTTCCGGGGTGAAAAGGAAGAGATGCTCGATCTGCGGCTCGAGGAGGACAAGTCCGTCTCGGAATCGGGCTATGTGAGCCCGTATGAAGGTCGTGTCGCGCTCACCTTCGGGATCCAGGACAAGGGGCGCCCCGGTGATCGCTGGCTCATGGAAACGGCGCGCTGGGCCTGGAGAACCAAGCTTCGGGTTTCCATCGAGCTCGATCTCCGGATGCGCCTCTGGCAGGCCGCGGAGGAAGAGGCGGTGCGGGTCTTCGCCGGAAACCTCAGGGATCTTCTTCTTGCAGCCCCGGCCGGGGCCCGTCCGACGCTCGGCCTTGATCCCGGCTACCGGACGGGCGTCAAGGTCGCCGTCGTCGATGGCACCGGCAAGGTGGTCGCGACCGACACCATCTACCCGCACGAGCCGAAGCGGATGTGGGATGCCTCGATCGCGACGCTCGCAAGGCTCTGTCGAGTCCACGGCGTCGAGCTCGTCGCCATCGGCAACGGCACCGCATCGCGCGAGACCGACAAGCTCGCCGCGGAGCTCATTGCGAAGCACCCGGACCTGAAGCTCACGAAGGTCATGGTCTCGGAGGCCGGCGCATCGGTCTATTCGGCCTCCGCCTATGCGAGCCAGGAACTCCCGGAACTCGACGTGAGCCTGCGCGGCGCCGTGTCCATCGCGCGGCGCCTGCAGGACCCGCTCGCCGAGCTCGTGAAGATCGAGCCGAAATCCATTGGCGTCGGCCAGTATCAGCACGATCTCTCCGAACACAAGCTCTCGCGCTCTCTCGATGCGGTCGTGGAAGATTGCGTGAACGCGGTCGGCGTCGACGTGAATACGGCGTCCGCTCCGTTGCTGGCCCGCGTCTCCGGACTGGGCGAGTGGGTTGCGCAGAACATCGTTCGCCACCGCGATGCCAACGGCCCGTTCCGCAGCCGCAGGGCGCTCAAGGACGTTTCGGGCCTCGGCCCCAAGACATTCGAGCTTGCCGCCGGCTTCCTTCGCATTCGCGACGGCGACGACCCGCTCGACACTTCGGGCGTGCATCCGGAATCCTATCCGGTGGTCCGCCGCATCCTCGAGGCGACGAAAAGCGACATCAAGGTCCTGATCGGCAACGGTTCCGTGCTGAAGACCTTGAAGCCGCAGGCCTTCACCGACGAGCGGTTTGGCCTGCCGACGGTCACGGACATCTTGGCCGAACTCGAGAAGCCGGGTCGCGATCCGCGCCCGGAATTCAAGACCGCGAGCTTCCAGGAGGGCGTCGAGACAATCGGCGATCTCAAGGTCGGGATGGTGCTGGAAGGCGTCGTCACGAATGTCGCTGCGTTTGGAGCATTTGTGGATATCGGCGTGCATCAGGATGGGCTCGTGCACATCTCGGCGATGTCCAACACCTTCGTGAAGGATCCGCGCACGATTGCAAAACCCGGTGACGTGGTACGGGTGAAAGTCCTCGACGTCGATGTTCCGCGCAAACGCATCGCACTCACGATGCGCCTCGACGAGAAGATCGAACACGGTGATTCTCGGGCTTCCGCGAACCGCAGCCCAGGCGGCGGTCAGCGGTCCGGCGCGCGATCGAATGCCGCCCCACGGCAGCAACAGCCAAGCGCTGGCGGAGCGCTCGCGGAGGCGTTCCGCCGCGCCGGCCTTTCCGGTGCGAAAGGCACGGAATCCGGCAAGGATCGGCGCCGCTAGGCTGGTTTTCGGCGGCAGCTCGATACGTCACAGCCGCTATAGCATCGGACCCCGAAGTGGATTCCATTTTTGGGACCAATCCGATGCTTCGGCCCTTGAGTGGCGCATCGTTCGATGCGGAAAAGTGGACCCACTTTTCCGCGTCGAACGATGCGCTAGGCAGGTAATGGGTACGACTCTGATCCCATCAATCTGCGGAGCGGCGTCATTTTTGGCCGACGACGTGTCGGATTTGCGTATGCTCGCTCGTCCTCAGATCGGAAGGGAGCGCCACGCATGCTTTACGCGATCCTCTGCTACCATGACGAGAAGGTCGTCGGCTCCTGGTCCAAGGAGGAAGACGACGCGGTCATGGCGAGGCTCGATGCGGTCCACCGGAGAGTCCGCGAACAGGGCAAGCTCGGGCCCGCGGCGCGGCTGCTGCCGACCACGGCCGCGACGACGCTCCTGAAAAACCGGGACCTCGTGATCGACGGCCCCTTTGCCGAGACGAAGGAGCAGCTGCTCGGGTTCTATGTCATCGATGTTTCGGGACTCGAAGAGGCGCTCGAGATCGCCCGCGATCTGACGCGCGCCAATCCCGGTGGTGCCTATGAGCTTCGGCCGATTTCGCTGTTCCTGCCCGGGAGTGGCACGACATGACCGAATTGCGTTGGATCGACGCGGCGCTGACGTCGGCCCGCCCCGAGGCGCTCGCTGCACTCCTGCGCTACTTCCGCGATCTCGATCTCGCGGAAGAAGCGTTCCAGGAGGCCTGCCTGCGGGCCCTGAAGACCTGGCCGGAAAAGGGCCCGCCGCGGGATCCTGCCGCGTGGCTGATCTTCGTCGGACGGAACATTGCCATCGACCAGGTGCGCCGGCGGGCGAGGCAGCAGGCGCTGCCAGATGAGGAGTTGATTTCGGACCTCGAAGATGCGGAGGCCGATCTTGCAGAAAGGCTCGACGGCGCAGATTACCGTGATGACGTCCTGCGCCTGCTGTTCATTTGCTGCCATCCCGATCTGCCGGCGACCCAGCAGATCGCGCTGGCGCTGCGCATCGTATCGGGGCTCTCCGTAAAGCAGATCGCCCGCGCATTCCTCGTCGGCGAGAGCGCGATGGAGCAGCGCATCACACGCGCCAAGGGCCGCATCGCCAACGCCGACATTCCTTTCGAGGCGCCCGGCGCCGCGGAACGCGCAGAGCGGCTCGCTGCCGTCGCGGCCATGATCTACCTCGTATTCAACGAGGGCTATTCCGCCATGGGCGGGGAGGCCCCGGCTCGCGCGCCTCTCTGCGAGGAGGCAATCCGGCTCGCGCGACTACTGCTGCGGCTTTTCCCGAGCGAGCCCGAGATCATGGGTCTGGCAGCGCTTCTGCTTCTGCAGCACGCGCGTGCCGCGGCGCGTTTCGATGCGAATGGCGAGATCGTGCTGCTGGAAGACCAGGATCGCAGCCTCTGGGATCGCAAGCTGATCCTCGAAGGACTTGCGCTGATCGACAAGGCGATGCGCCACTGGCGTACCGGTCCCTATCAGGTTCAGGCGGCTATCGCGGCGCTGCATGCTCGCGCGACCCGACCCGAGCACACGGACTGGGTCGAGATCGATCTTCTCTATGCAACTCTCGAAAAGCTGCAGCCGTCACCCATCGTCACCCTCAACCGGGCAGTGGCTGTCGCCAAAGTGCACGGCCCCGCGGCGGCCCTGGAGATGATCGAGCCGCTGGCGCCGCGGCTTTCGGGCTACTTCCATTTCTTCGGAGCCAAGGGCGCGTTTCTCATGCAGCTTGGTCGCATGGACGAGGCCCGCACGGCCTTCGACCGCGCCATTGCCCTCGCGAACACGGCCGCGGAGGCAGCCCATATCCGGATGCACCTCGACCGCCTCGCGAAAGACGGCGAGACGGCTTTCGCAGGCAAGTCCTCTGCTGGTTCGGCGTGATCGCCAAGTCACCAACCAGCCTGATGCAGACTCACTGTCGTCTTTGCGAGCCGCGGGCGGCGAGGCACAGTCCCTTCCGCCGCACTTCCGTCATTGCGAGCCAAAGGCGAAGCAATCTACCCGTTGGAGCTTTTACGCCAATCTCCAATCCCGGCGCGCCGTTCCGTCGTTCAACACCACTCTCGAACCTCGGCCTCTCATTAACGGCTGATTAACGTCGTGGGCTCCAGATCGCACCCGGGTCCAGGACGATTCCCGTCCAGCAGGAGTGGGGGCGAGAGGAATGAATTCGACAAATGCGGCGCTGCTGGCGGGGCGGGTTTTGCTCGCCGCATGCTTCCTGCCGTCCGTGATCTCGCGCGCGTCCAATCTTTCGGGCTTTGCCGCATTGCTGGCGTCGAAAGGGCTGCCTTATACCGATTTTTTGGCCGCCGCTGTCATGATCATCGAGATCTTCGGACCCGTGGCTCTGATCCTCGGGCTCGCGCCCCGTCTCGCCTCACTCTCGCTGATCGCCGCGACCTTGCTCACGACCGGAATCCTGCACCGCTTCTGGGAGATGAGCGGCACCATCCGCATGTTCGAGCAGGCGGTCTTCATGGCGAATATCGGGGCCATCGCCGGGTTGCTGCTCTATCTCGTCAGTGGTCCTGGCGAATGGAGCTGGCAGAGCTGGTGGAGAGGCGAGAAGGCGAAGTCCCAGAAGGCCCGCAAGAAGTCATCGAAGCCGAGAACGCCACGGTCCAAGCCGGCTCCGGCCCGCTCTTCCGTGGAGAGCGACGGGCTCGCTGAGGCTGCCTGAGGCGCGCCTCGGTAGGTTCAAGAGAAGGATACGTTTCGGCACGGGAGCGTCAGCTACCCCCGTGCCGGAAGATGGGCCGCTTTTGACCGCTCAGGCCTTCTTGCGCCCGCGGCGCTTTGCGTTGAGCGTCGATTTCAGGGAGCGCGCCGCATCGAACTTGAGGTTCTTCGACGCTGCGATCTTGATCGCTTCGCCGGTACGAGGATTGCGGCCTTTCCGGGCCTGGCGCTCCGCAACGCGGAACCGTCCGAAGCCGAAAATGGCAACCTCCTCGCCCCTCTGGGCGGCTTCCGTAATCGTCTGGAACACGCTGTCGACCAGATCCCTGGCAAAGGTCTTCGTCAACTCGTGTTGTTCGGCCAGGGTTTCGATCAGGTCGTTCTTGTTCATGGCTTCCTCGTCGTGGGATAGGAGGCATAGCTCATGAAGGATTCTGCATACCCGTCAAGGGATCCTGCGGCACCAATCGTGCAAAAGCCATAGCTGATGCGGCATAGACACGATTTTCGATGCCGCTGGTGAGGTCGCGTGACCGGAATGTGGCTTGATCCCCGGCACCTCGGCACCGGCTCAGGCGAGTTCCCTTAGGAGACCTTGCAGGTCGAGCGCTCTGGTATGCATGGCGAGCTCGCCGTCGCTCGTCCGGGGCCACTCGCTTTCGGGGCGATCCCAGTAGAGTTCGAGGCCGTTGCCGTCCGGGTCCCGCAGGTAAAGGGCTTCGCTGACGCCGTGGTCGGAGGCGCCGTCCAGCGTCACGCCCGCTTCGATTAAGCGGCGCAGGGCGTCGGCGAGGTCGCGCCGGGTCGGGTAGAGAATCGCCATGTGGAAGAGGCCGGTCGTGCCGGGCGGGGGAGGGGATCCTCCGCGGCTCTCCCAGGTGTTCAGGCCGATATGGTGGTGATAGCCGCCGGCCGAGACGAATGCAGCCTGCGTGCCGTAGCGCTGCATCAGGTTGAAGCCCAGGATCCCGCAATAGAAGGCCAGGGCGCGGTCGAGATCCGCAATCTTCAGATGGACATGGCCAATTCTCACGCCGGCCGCGATCGGACGCGGCGTCAGATCTGTTTCCCGAGCCGGTAAAGGCGTGGTCTGTTCGGACATCGTTCGTGCTCCAAAACGCTGGTGGCGACCGGCCCCTCGATGGAAGAGGCCAATCGCTGAGAGGACATAGGATCTACTGTGTGACCGTGCGAGGAATCGCCCGATCGCTCGAGCGAAGCGCCAAGGCGCCGTCGCCGAGAAGCGCCAGGGCCGCGAGACCTGCGATCCACAGGGCGAGGAATTCCCATCCGCCCTTTGGATTCGTGAAGAAGAATCCCGCCGGTCCGTGCACCGTCACGATCGCCCCGAGCAGGATCGGGATCAGCGCGATGGCAACGAGGCGGCTGTAGAAGCCGAGAATGAGCGCGACCCCGCCCACGATCTCGGCCGTGATCGTCAGGTAGGCGAGAAAGGGCGGAAGGCCGAGACTTCCGAAGAACTGTGTGGTGCCGGCGGGCGTGAAGACGAACAGCTTCAGGCCGGCATGGGCGAGAAACAGAATGCCAAGGCTCACGCGGAGCAAGAGAGCTGCATAGGGTGCGGTGCGGGTATCGATCATGGGAACCTCGTGGAGGATACCCAGGAGATATCGACTGCTATCGCTGTATTGATAATCCTGAGAGAGGGAATAACACTTCACACCTGAAGTGTGAGGCGGGATGCCCGATGGTGCGAGTGGTCGTCGGCTCCATGCTCTGACCACCGACTTCGGTGATCTTTCACCCCAGGAGTGAGACGGGATGCTGGATCGTGTCACCGGCATGCAGGTTTTCGCGCGCGTGGCCGCGCTCGGCAGCCTTTCCGCGGCGGCACGGGCTCTTGGCATGTCACAGACAATGGCGACGAAGCATATCGGCGCCCTCGAAGAGCGCCTTGGCGTGAAGCTCCTTCACCGCACGACGCGCCGGCTCACGCTCACGGAGCCGGGGCGGAAATATCTCGAAGCCGTGGAACGGATTCTCGACGATCTCGAGGAGGCGGATGCCGTCGCATCCGCCGACCGCGTAGAGCCGCGAGGGACGTTGCGGCTCAACGTCCCGCTCTCGTTCGGAGTTCGCGAGATCGCGCCTGCAATTCCGGACTTCGTCCGTTTGCACCCGTCCGTGCGCGTGGATCTCGGTCTCAACGATCGCATCGTCGATCTCGTCGAAGAGGGCTGGGATCTCGCGATCCGCATCGGCGGATTGAGTTCCTCGACCCTCGTGGCGCGAAAGCTTGCGCCATGCCGCCTGATGGTCTGCGGATCACCAGCCTATCTCGAGGCGAATGGCACGCCGCGGAGGGTAGACGATCTCAAGAGCCACAACTGCCTCGGATACACGCTGTCGAGCCGAGTCGGGCCCGATCGCTGGCATTTCGGGCGAGACGGCGGAATCGCCGTTCCGGTCACGGGCAATCTTCGCGCGGGCAATGGCGACGCGCTTCTCGCGGCGGCGCTGGCCGGCCAAGGCCTGATCTACCAGCCGACTTTCATCGTCGGCGAGGACATTCGCGCGGGCCGGCTCGTCGCGCTCGTGCTGGACGAGCCGGCTATCGAGACCTCGAATGTTTACGCCGTATATCCCTCCGACCGCCATCCGCCGGCAAAGGTCAGAACCTTCGTGGACTTCCTGGTGAAGCGGTTCGCAGCGGTGCCGCCCTGGGACCGCGGCCTTTAGCACCGGCCCTTCAGCGGCGCATCGTGTAGACGGTTCCTGAGCCGCGCTACCAGAACCAGCCGAAATAGAGCGGCCACAGGCTCGGAGAACGGATCCCGCGGACACGCCGCGCGGCCTCTTCGGCCCGCATCGTCGAGCCGCCATGGCACGAGCAGAGGATGATGTGCGCATCATGCTCGGAGAGGTCGAAGAACGCGATGGAATCGCCGAGACGATCGCTCGCCATGCCCTCCGCCCGCAGCACCGGATCCGTATAGGCGACCGACAGAGCAGACCCGTCCGCCCGCATCGACCGGCGCACGGATTTCGGCTTGAATTCGATTTCGTCCAGTGTCGCGAGCAGGCGATCCGGGTCCCGCTCGAGCAGCTCGGCCCAGCGGTCTAGGCGCTCGCGCCGCGACAGGGGGCGGGCTGGCCGGGCGGGCTTCACATCTGCAACGCGGTTGAGTTCGGCCAGACGTTTATGTTCCATGGCTCGACTCCTCTTTCAGGAAGAGCAGCTTCGATCACCCACCAGCCTGCAGGATCAACCAAGAGCCACGAGGGAAAGTTCGAGAGCCGGCGCGCCGGAATGGCTGAAATTTTAAGCGGATCGGGCCTGGACGCCCTATGCATCCGGCCCTTTCGGGTGCACACAATTCAGCTCGGAGCATGAGCGATGCGCCTTCTCGTCATCAATCCGAACACGACCGAATCCGTCACGGAGCTCGTGGCGGATCTCGGCAGGCGACTCGCTGAACCCGGCAGTGAGATCCGCGCGGTCACGGGACGGTTCGGCGCGCGCTACATCTCGAGTCGGAGCGCGGCGGCGATCGCCAGTCACGCCGCGCTCGAGCTCCTCGCGACCCATGTCGAAGGCTGCGACGCCGTCTATCTCGCGTGTTTCGGTGATCCGGGCCTGTTTGCCCTCAAGGAATTGTCGCCGGTCCCCGTTATCGGGATGGCCGAGGCGTCCTGTCACCTCGCGGCAACAGTCGGGCGCCGGTTCTCCATCGTGACCGGCGGCGCCCGGTGGAGCCCGATGCTGGAGGAATTCGTCACCGCAATCGGGCTGTCGGCCTCGCTTGCAAGCGTCCGGACGGTTGCTCCGACGGGCGCCGAGATCGCAGCGGCTCCGGACCGCGCTCTCGCATCGCTGTCCGGGCAGGCCAGGGCGTGTGCCGAGGAGGACGGCGCCGAAGTCGTCATTCTCGGGGGAGCGGCGCTTGCCGGGCTGGCAAGCCGAATCGATGAGGACGTGCCCGTTCCCGTGCTCTGCTCCGTCGAGGTCGGCTTCCGTGCGGCTTTTGCTGCGGCGAGGCTCCGGCCCCGAAAGGCGCGGGCAGGATCATTATCGGCACCGCAGCCGGTCGAAACCATTGGTCTCGGCGAGGCGTTGGAGAGCGCCATGCATGGCCGGCCTATGTGACGATGAGAGTTATGCTGCGTTGCAGCATATGCGTCAGTGTCATTGTCTTATGTGTGGGACGCATGCGAATGGCTCAAAAATTCGGGTTTTTGGGCGGTTTTGTCGCGTCTAAAATGGTTCTGACTCAAAAATCCGGCCATTTTCGCTGGCTTTGAGAGGGTGCGACCGTCTGTGACAGTTTCAGACGATCGAATCCGCTTGCTTTCTTAGGTGCGATGCAGCATATTGCTTGCGTGGCCGGGTGATTGGCGTCGCCCTGCCGCAGCCCTTCTTGGGCGTTTCCTCCCTAAACTTCGGGCCGCTCTTCAGGGCGGCCTTTTTTCTTGCCCGCGCCAACCGCGCCGATCAGGCCCGAGACTGCAGGCCGAGAGCTGTCCTGGCTTCCGTCGGTGTCGCGACGCGTCTTCCGTGCCGCTCGACTGCCTGGACGGCCAAGCTTACCAATTCGGCGTTGCTCTTCGCGAGCCGATCCTTGCTGATCCGGATGTTGTCCTCGAGCCCGGTGCGCACCGCATCGGCGCCGCGCTTCAGCGCCCATTCCATGACCGGTGCCTGGTTGCGCCCGATCCCGGCCGCCGTCCAGGTCGCCTTCGGGAGCACGCGGCGGAGCTCTCCGAGCAGCAGGTCGAGCAGGTGCTCCTCGGCGGGCAGGGCGTTCTGCACGCCCATCACGAACTGCACGTGCGGGCGCTCATCGATCAGACCCGCCTCGACCAGGCGCTTCGCCCCATGCAGATGCGAAAGATCGAAGATCTCGATCTCCGGCCGGATCCCGAATTCCCGCATCTTCGTCGCGAGATCGGTCACGAGCGTGGTGTGGTTCTCGTAGACGATGGTCGGGAAATTGACCGAGCCGGTCGAGAGCGAGGCCATGTCGGGCTTCAGAGACAAGGCCGAGCCGCGGGCGCTCGGATCGCGCCCACGCCCGCCGGTCGAGAATTGCACGATCATGCCTGGGCAGTGCTTTTCGACGCCCTCCTGCACGGCCGCGAAGCGCTCCGGATCGGAGGACGGGCTCTCGTCGTCGTTGCGGACATGGATGTGCACGAGCGAGGCGCCCGCCTCGAAGGCCTCGTGCGTCGACTCGATCTGCTCCGCAGGCGTGACCGGCACCGCCGGGTTGTCCTTCTTGCGCGGCACCGAGCCCGTGATGGCGACCGCGATCACGACGGGGTTCATGGCTGTTTCCTTGATCAGATATCGAAGAACACGGTCTCGCGCTCGCCCTGCAGGTGAATGTCGAAGACATAGACGACCTCGCCTGGGCGCTCCTCGCGCCGCGCGATCAGGGTCTCGCGGCGGGCGGGTTGCTCGATGATGTTGAGCACCGGATCGGCCGCATTCGCCTGAGCCTCGTCGGAGAAATACATCCGGGTCGCGAGCCCGATGTTGATGCCGCGCGCCGCCAGCCAGAAGCTGACATGCGGCGCCATCGGCCGGTGCCCGTGCCGACCCGCGACCGGTCCGGGCTTGATCGTCTCGAAGCGATAGAGGCCGCTGTCAAAATCCGTGCAGGTGCGGCCCCAGCCCCGGAAGGCCGGATCGAGCGGCTTGTTCTCCTGCCGGTCGGCCGGATGGTCATAGCGTCCGGCGGCATTGGCCTGCCAGATCTCGACCAGGATGTCGCGCGCAATCGCGCCGGTGCCGTCGAAGATCCGTCCCTCGATGGTGATCCGCTCGCCCTTGGTGGCCGGGGTCACGAGGACGTTCGAGAAGTTGTTCTCGAAGATATCGAAGCCCGCCTGGTGCGGAATGAGGCCGATATGGACGTAGGGTCCGGCTGTCTGCGAGGGCGTTTCCTTCAGGTAGGGCAGGGATGGGATCGTCATGGCGTCAGTTCCCCTGGAGCTTGTTCTCGAACAGCGTCGAGCGGCGCCCGCGCAGCACGATATCGAAGCGATAGGCGAGGCAGTCGAGCGGAATGGCAGCGCTGAGATCGAGCGGGGCGATGAGGCGCTCGATGGCTTCCGGATCCGGGATCGTGTTCGCGATCACGTCGTGGCGGATCAGGGGATCGCCTTCGAAATACATCTGGGTGATCAGCCGCTGCGCGAAGCCCGTGCCGAAGATCGAGAAATGGATATGCGCGGGACGCCACGAATTGACCTGGTTGCGGAAGGGATAGGCGCCCGGCTTCACGGTGCGGAAGAAGTAATAGCCGTCCTTGTCGGTGAGCGTGCGTCCGCAGCCTCCGAAATTCGGATCGACCGGTGCGAGATAGCGGTCGTTGACGTGCCGATAGCGGCCTCCGGCATTGGCCTGCCACACCTCGACGAGCGTATTGGGAAGGCCGCGTCCGTTCTCGTCGAGAACGCGCCCGTGCACGATGATGCGCTCGCCGATCGGCTCGCCGGACTTGGCGTAGTTCAGGATGAGGTCATTATCGAGGGGGCCGAGCTCTTCACGCCGGAAGGTCGGCCCGGTCACCTCCGAGAGCGAGTTCTGCAGCGACCAGAGTGGAATGCGCGGCGAGCGCAGCACGCTCGTCTTGTAGTTCGGGGTCAGCGCGGGCGGATGCAGGCTCCGGTCCCGCTGAATGAACTCGCTCTCCGGGTTCATGCGCGCTCTCCTCCCTTGTATGCTCGTGGCACCAGGCCAGCGGGCAGGTGAGATCTATGCGTCATCTCCACCCCAGGCGCTACCGTGGATCCGCAACCGGTCTCGCAGCGCATGTGACGTGGCCGGCTCAATGGCCCAGGGCTTCGCCTCGAGCCGCGGCATAGGCTGATTTGTCCTCGGGGTGGACGAGTTGCTTGATCGCCAAGGCCACAGCCGAGATCAGGCCCGGAACGGCGATGATCATGAAGATCTCGGCAAAGCTGAGATTTCGGCGCGACAGCTCGGCCACGAGGAATGAGCCCGCGATGCCGCCGAAGCGGCCCAGCCCGAGCATCCAGGCCACACCCGTCGCGCGCCCATTCGTCGGATAAAACGCAGCGGCCAGCGCGGGCAGCGACGACTGGGCCGTGTTCATGACCGTGCCCGCGACGAGCACGACCAGCATTAGCAGGCCGAGGGCACTGGTCGTCTGGCCGATGGCGTAGACGGTCACGGCCGTCAGCGCGAAGCACACCGCGATGGTGATGTTGGCGTTGAAGCGGTCCATCAGCCAGCCGGAGAGGATCGCACCGATGCCTCCGAGAGGGAACAAGGCGGTGATGAGGGAAGCAGTGGCAGGCGCCAGCCCCGCGTCCCTGAACAGGATCGGCATCCAGTTGATCAAGGCGTAGAAGATCACCAGTCCCATGAAATAGGCGAGCCACAACATCACCGACCCCACCAGGTAGTCCCTCGAGAGCACCACTCCGATGCTGCTCTTTCCTTGGGGCGCCGGCCCCTTCTCGTGCATCACGAAGGAGGCTGCATCGACGGCGGTTGTGGAGATGCGATGCAGAACGCCGCGAATACGCTCTGCGGGATAGCCCTCGGCGACCATGTAGCGGAGCGACTCCGGCAGGAACAGGACGAGCAGCAGCGCCAGGATCAGCGGCGTGACTCCGCCGAGAATCAGGACGCTGCGCCAGCCGAATTGCGGGATCATCCAGGCCGCGAGAAAGCCTCCGAAAGCCGCGCCGAGCGGAAAGCCGCAGAACATCGCGTTGGTCAGCATCGCCCGCCGTCCGTCGGGACAATACTCGCTCATCAGGGTCACGGCATTGGGCATGGCTGCGCCGAGCCCGAGGCCTGTGACGAAACGCCAAACAACCAGTTGCGTCAGGCTGCCCGACGATGCGGAGGCGAGGCAGGCGATGCCGAAGAGAATCACCGCACCCGCCAGGACCGCCTTACGACCGAAGCGGTCAGCCAGCGGTCCTGCGGAGAGCGCCCCGAACGCCAAGCCGAATAGCGCCGCGCTCAGGACCGGCGCCAGCGCCGGTCGCTCCACGCCCCATTCGGTGACCAGCGAAGGTGCGATGTAGCCGATAGCTGCCGTGTCAAAACCGTCCAGCAGGACGATGCAGAAGCACAGGGCGAAGATCACCCGCTGGAAGCCGGAGAACGGGTGCTCGTTGAGGAAGGTCTGGACGTCAATGATGGGGCCATCAGGCATGACGTTCTCCCTCTTTCTCTTTCAGGATGCGTTTTGCCGATCGCAGTCTTGCCGTAGCCTGTTACGCATTTGCCACGGCTCGGAGGAACCTGACGTTCCGGTCTCTCTCAGGTGAGTGGCAAGCCGACATAGTTTTCGGCGATCGTGGTCGCAGCCGCCCGTGAGGAGGTGACGAGGTCGAGCTCGGCCAATTGCCGCTTCAGATCGAACTCCGTCCCCTCCCAGAACCGGTGCAGCATGGACGTCATCCACCACGAGAAATGCTGTGCCCGCCATACCCGCCGCAGCGCCGTGCGCGAGTAGTCTCCCAGGAGGTCGGTCGAGCCCGAAGCGTAGTAGGTCGAGAGGGCGCGGGCGAGCACGTGGACGTCGGCCGCCGCGAGATTCAGGCCTTTGGCGCCGGTCGGCGGCACGGTGTGGGCCGCATCGCCGGCCAGGAACAAGCGGCCATGCTGCATCGGCTCGCACACGAACGAACGCAGCGGGATGATGCCCTTCTGGAAGATCGGCCCTTCCTTTAATCGGAAACCCGCGCCCCCGGTGCGTGTCTGCAACTCTTCCCAGATGCGCTCGTCTGGCCAATTGTCGACCGAGTCGTTCGGATCGCACTGGAAATACATGCGCTGGACATCGGGCGAGCGGGTGGAGACCAGCGCAAAGCCGCGGTCGTGGTGCGTATAGATCAGCTCGTCCGAGGACGGAGGCGCCGTGGCCAGGATGCCGAACCAGCCGAACGGGTAGACCCGGAAGTAATCCTTGCGAACGCCGCCCTCCGGGATTGCCTGGCGGCTGATGCCGTGACTGCCGTCGCAGCCCGCAATGAAGTCGCAGGCGAGCTCCCTCTCCTCGCCCTCTCGAGTCCTGAAGTGGACTTTCGGTTGATCGGAGGTCACATCCTCAAGACCGGTCGCCTTGGTCTCGAAGTGGATCTGGCCGCCGGTCCGCAGCCGCAGGGCGATCAGATCCTTGAGTACTTCATGCTGGGCATAGACCGTGATCACGCGCCCATTGGCGAGATCATGAAGGTTGATGCGGTGGCCTCGGCCGGCGAAGCGCAGTTCGATGCCGTGATGGACGAAGCCCTCCCGCTTCAGGCGCTCGCCGGCGCCGATTTCGGTCATCAGATCGACGGTGGACTGCTCGAGCACGCCGGCGCGAATCGTCGCCTCGATCGCCGTCCGCGAACGGCTCTCAATGATGACCGAGTCGATGCCCCGCAAATGGAGCATGTGCGAAAGCAACAGGCCCGCCGGGCCGGCGCCGAGGATCGCAACCTGGGTCCGCATGGCGCTTTTCTCTGATGAGCCGCGCTCTTTCCGATCCTAATCCAGGAGGGGGCAAAGTAAACGGACAGTTCCGATCTGCCCTTGTAGAGATGAACGTCCTATCTCGAGCGGAACCGGCCCGTCATGGTGGCCCTGCTACCTCGAAATCCCCTTCTCCAGGAGCTTGTCGATCGCGTCCGCGATCTCCTTCCGATCCTGATCCGTCAGGGGACTCAGGTCGTGCATCTCGAGGCTGCTGAGCCCCTCGACGGCGAGCCAGGCCAGCATCGCGGCGGGACGATCGTCCGAAGTCGCCTTGAGGCGCTCCCAATCGTTCTTGATGGCGTCACGCGCCGGCTCGAGCAGGCGGGGGTTCTCGGCCGAGGCGGCGAGAAGCCCATTGGCGACTGCCTTCATCTCGCCGCAACGGGTCTGCAAGGATGCGGTCACGCTTAGCCAGGCTTCCAGGTTGCGCCGAACCTGCTGTTCGGCGCGCAGGCTGGCCCGGTGCGCCGTGACCTCGGCGATCAGCCGCTCGAGCATGCCCTGGAGGAGGGCATCCTTGCTCGGAAAATTGTAGAGGAGGCCGCCCTTGCTCAGACCGGCGCGCTCCGCCACGGCGTCGAGGGTGAGATGGCCGGAGCCGACTTCCGTCACGAGCTCCGCCGCCGCGTCGAGAATCCGTTCCCGAGAGCTTGCGCGAATCCGAGGCTTGGCCGTCACGATGGAATCCTGTTGAAACTATACCGTCTGGACGGTATGTAGGCGCCTCACAGGCGCGGGCGTTAACGAAATGGTGCAGGCGGGCGATTAAGCCGCATCACCCGGCCTGTCTTCAAACATCCTGAATGGACAGCCCATGAAGCGGCGCATCGTAGTCTCCCTCGTTTTCCTGCTCGCGATCGGGCTTTGCGGAGGCCTCGTCTGGTTCAACTTCTTCCGGGACCAGATGATCGCCGGCTTCTTCGCGAATATGCAGCCGCCGCCCCAGACCGTCTCGGCCGTCATGGTCGAGGCCCGGGAATGGACGCCCGGCATCGACGCGATCGGGACCGCGCGCGCGGCGAACGGCGTCGAGCTCGCCGTCGAGACCGCGGGCGTCGTGCGCGAGATCAAGCTGAAGGCGAACACGCGCTTCAACAAGGGCGACGTGCTCGTCCAGCTTGACGACTCCGTTGAGCGGGCCGATCTCGTCGACATCGAGGCGGCCGTGAAGCTCCGCGAGGCGACTCTGGAGCGTGCAACGACCCTGCGATCCCGCGGCTTCGACACGCAGGTCTCGCATGACGAGGCGGTTGCGCAGCTCGCGACGGCGCGCTCGCGTCTCAACCGCGTCAAGGCGATCATCGATCAGAAGGCTCTGAATGCGCCGTTTACGGGCGTGGCCGGCATCCCGCGCATCGATATCGGGCAGTTCGTGCAGCCCGGCACCATCGTCGCGACGTTTCAGGATCTCCGGTCCATGAAGGTCGACTTCACGGTGCCCGAGCAGATGGTGCCGCGGGTGAAGGTCGGGCAGCCGGTCCGCTTTGGCGTGACCGACAAGGAACTCCCGTATTCCGGCGAGGTTATTGGAATCGATCCACGGGTCGATCCGCAGACGCGTCTCGTCTCGGTCCAGGCGATCCTGAACAACACGGACGAGGCGGTCCTGCCAGGCCAGTTCCTCCAGGTGCGCGTGCAGCTGCCGCCGGAGCCGAACGTCGTGACCGTGCCGCAGACTGCCATCATCGCAAGCCTCTATGGCGACCACGTCTATCTCGTCGAGCAGGAGGAGAAGGACGGGGTGTCGCGCGAGGTCGTCCGCCAGGTCTTCGTCAAGATCGGCCGTCGCCAGGGCGCCGTGTCAGAGATCATCTCCGGCATCGAGCCGGGCCAGAAGGTCGTCGTCTCCGGTCAGAACAAGCTGCAATCCGGTGCGGTGGTGAAGATCGACAACAGCATCGACGTGACCAAGGTCGCAGAGCGGCGCTGAGCGTCGCTCGCGGAGATCGTCGCGCTCTCTTTCCGACGGTCCGGTCGCGCAAGTCGCGGCCGGGCGGTCGGCATTCCTCTTCTCGATGGCCCGGCGCAAGACCTGCGTCGAGGCGATAGGCATCGACCATGAGTTTCACCGAATTGTTCATCCGTCGTCCCGTTCTGGCGATGGTGGTGAGCCTCCTCATCCTGCTGCTCGGCGCGCAGGGCCTGATGAGCCTGCAGGTGCGCCAGTATCCCGAGGTGCAGGAAACCACCGTCACGATCACGACTACCTATACGGGCGCGAGCGCCGAGCTGATGCAGGGCTTCATCAGCACGCCGATCGCGAAGGCGGTGTCGAGCGCGGAAGGCGTCGACTACGTCACGTCGCAGAGCCGCCTCGGGGTCAGCACCGTCTCGGTACGCATGCGCCTGAACACCGATCCGAACGCGGCTCTGACGGAAGTCACCTCCAAGGTCCAGCAAGTCCGGGCGCAGTTGCCCACCGATGCCGAGGACCCCGTGATCGTGAAGGGCACGGGCCAGACCTTCGCGCTCATGTACCTGACCTTCGCGAGCACGGAGATGAATCCCGAGCAGGTCTCGGAATTCCTGACTCGCGTCGTGCAGCCGCGCTTCGCGACGCTCGACGGCGTGGGCTCGGCCGAGATCCTCGGCGGCCGCGATTTCTCGATGCGGATCTGGATCGATCCGATCCGGCTCGCGGCGCGCAACGTCACCGCGGGCGACGTCGTCGCGGCGATCCGCGCCAGCAATTTCCTCTCGGCGCCCGGCAGGACCAAGAACGAATTCGTCGCCTATGCGCTCGAGATGCAGACGACGCTGCAGACGCCGGAAACCTTCGGCGCGCTGCCGATCCGCGCCGAAGGCGATCAGGTCGTGCGCCTGCGCGACGTCGCGAAGGTCGAGCTCGGCCCGAAGAGCACCGACACGATCGTGAGCTTCAACGGCAAGGAAGGCACCTTCATCGGCGTCACGCCGACGCCGTCCGCCAATCCGCTCACCGTCGCCGCAGCGGTCACGAAAGCGATCGACGAGATCCGGCCGACCCTGCCGAAAGGCATGACGGTGGAGATCGTCTACGATGCGTCGAACTTCATCTCCGCCTCGATCGAGGAGGTCTTCAAGACCATCGGCGAAGCGGCGCTGATCGTCGTCGTCGTGATCCTGCTCTTCCTGGGCTCGTTCCGTTCCGTCCTGATCCCGATCGTCACGATCCCGCTGTCGCTCGTCGGCGTCTGTTTCGTGCTCTTCGTGCTCGGCTACTCGATCAATCTCCTGACGCTCCTCGCGATGGTGCTCGCGATCGGCCTCGTGGTCGACGACGCGATTGTCGTGGTCGAGAACATCCACCGGCATATCGAGGAGGGGCTGGCGCCCGTCGACGCGGCGATCGTCGGCATGAAGGAGATCTTCGGCCCGATCGTCTCGATGACGATCACACTCGCGGCGGTGTATGCGCCGATCGGGTTCACGCAGGGTCTGACCGGGGCGCTGTTTCGCGAGTTCGCCTTCACGCTTGCGGGTGCGGTCGTGATCTCCGGCATCGTCGCCGTGACGCTCTCGCCGATGATGTCGTCGCAGCTCCTGAAGCCGCACGGTCAGGGTGGCGGCTTCGCGCGGCTCGTCGACCGCGTCTTCACGGGGCTCGAGAACTGGTACGGGCGCCGGCTCGCCGGCTCGCTCGATTATCGCAGCGTCACCCTCGTGATCGTCGCGGTGATGCTCGCCACGACCGCGTTCATGTTCATGAAAACATCGTCGGAGCTCGCCCCGGAAGAGGACCAGGGCGCCTATCTTGGCCTCGTCAATGCCCCGAAATACGCGACGCCCGAATACACGCAGCTCTTCGCCTCGGGCTTCACTCGGGCCTTCGACCAGATTCCCGAGGTCGACGACACCTTCCTGATTGTCGGCATCGACGGCGCCGGCGGCGGCTTCGTGGGCTTCAAGCTGAAGCCCTGGGACGAGCGCACGAAGAAAGGCCCGCAGACCAAGCAGGAGATCCAGGCGATGCTGGATCGCAATGCCGGCGTGCAGGCCTTCGTCTTCGCGCCGCCCTCGCTGCCGGGCGCGAGCCAGGGCCTGCCGATCCAGTATGTCCTGCGCACGATCGGGGATCCGTCGCAGGCCTACGAGGTCGCCGAGCAGATTCGCCAGAAGGCGGTCGCATCCGGGCGCTTCATCGTGGTGCAGAACTCGATGTCGTACCAGACGCCGCGCGCGCAGATCACCGTCGACCGAGACAGGGCGGCGGCGCTTGGCGTGGCGGTGAGCGAGATCGGCAACACGCTCGGCGCGCTCGTCGGCGGCGCGCCGATCTCTAAATTCGACCGCGACAACCGCTCCTACGACGTCGTCAGCCAGGTCTCGCAGGAGGACCGCCTCAACCCGGACCGGCTCGGCCACTACTACGTGCGCGCCGCGAACGGAACGATGGTGCCGCTCTCGGCGCTCGTGAAGATCGAAACCGGCGCAGCGCCGGCAGCCATCGAGCAATTCAACCAGCTCAACGCGGCAACGATCTCGGCGCTTCCGCTCCCGACCGTCACGACGACCGAGGGACTGAAGACGCTACGCGCCATCGCGGCCGAGGTCATGCCGGGCGGCTTCTACGAGGATTTCGCCGGTCAGTCGCGCCTCGAGATCCAGGAGGGCAACTCCATCGCGCTGGCCTTCGGCCTCGCGATCATCGTGATTTATCTCGTCTTGGCCGCGCAGTTCGAGAGCTTCCGCGATCCGTTCATCATCATGATGTCGGTGCCGCTCTCGATGTTCGGCGCGATCATGTTCCTGAATCTAGGGGTCGCGACGCTCAACATCTACACGCAGGTCGGCCTGATCACCCTCGTGGGGCTGATCACCAAGCACGGCATCCTGATGGTGGAGTTCGCGAACGAGCTGCGGGCGAACCGAGGCTTGAGCCGTCGCGCGGCGATCGAGGAGGCCGCGAAAGTGCGCCTGCGGCCGATCCTGATGACCACGGCCGCCATGGTCCTCGGCGTCGCCCCGCTCATCACCGCCAGCGGCGCCGGCGCCGCCGCGCGCTTCTCGATGGGTCTCGTCATCGCCTCGGGCATGTCGATCGGAACGATCTTCACGCTCTTCGTCGTGCCGATGTTCTACACGTTCATCGCGAAGGAGAAGGTGAGGGCGGTGCATGGGGCGCAGCCGGTGCTTGCGGCTGCGGAATAAACGCAGAATTGAGAGCGCGGTGTTTCCCCCCCTCACCCGCGTGCTGACGCACGCGACCTCTCCCTCCAGGGGAGAGGCTAAGGGGCGGCAGCGCGCACATCACCTCTCCCTCGATGGGAGAGGTCGACGCCCGAAGGGCGGCGGGTGAGGGTGGCTGCGCCACCCTCTCAGATCACGCAGTCTGCACTCACTCCTTCACCGCCCCCGTCATCGATGACACGTAGTAATCGACGAAGAACGAGTACAGCAGCACCACCGGGAGCGACCCGAGCAGCGCGCCCGCCATCAGGGCGCCCCACTCATACACGTCGCCGCGCACCAGCTCCGTGAGCACGCCGACCGGCACCGTCTTGTTCTCCGACGACTGGATGAAGGTCAACGCGTAGATGAACTCGTTCCAGGACAGCGTGAAGGCGAAGATGCCGGCGGAGATCAGGCCGGGCACCGCCAGCGGCAGCAGGATCTGCATGAGGATCTGCCAGCGCGTCGCGCCGTCGACCAGCGCGCATTCCTCGAGCTCGTAGGGAATCGAGCGGAAATAGCCCATCAGCAGCCAGGTGCAGAAGGGAATGAGGAACGTCGGATAGGTGAAGATCAGCGCGAGCTTCGAATCGTAGATCCCGAAGCCGAAGATCATCACCGCGAGCGGGATGAACAGGATCGAGGGCGGCACGAGGTACGCGCCGAAGATCGCAAGCCCCATATAGCGCGATCCGGCGAAGCGGATGCGCTCAATGGCGTAGGCCGCGAAAACCGAGGCCACGAGGGAGAGGATGGTGGCGCCGATCGCGACCAGCATCGTGTTCCAGAGCCAGCCCGGATAGGAGGTCTGGAACAGGAGATAGCGGATGTGATCGAAGGTCGGGCTCGAGGGCCAGAACGGACTGTAATTGTTGAAGTCCGTCATCTCGTGGTTCGGCTTCAGCGCCGTCACCGTCATCCAGTAGAACGGGAACAGCAGCACGAAGGTGAACACGGCGAGCGGCAGGTAGAGCACGACCAGCCGCCGCGGCAGCCGGTCGAGATAGGTCATGCCGACGCTCTCGTCGACCAGGGCTTTGCGGGATTCGGTTTCGGCGGCAACGGCCATCGTTCAGCTCCGCGCGTCAGTCACCGCCGCCCTGCTGCCATTTGCGGCGCTGCAGGCCGAAATAGCTGAACAGGATGGCTGCGAGGAGGAAGGGAATCATGGCGACCGCGATCGCCGCGCCTTCGCCGAGCTGTCCGCCCGGGATGGCGCGCTGGAACGACAGGGTCGCCATGAGGTGGGTGGCATTGAGCGGTCCGCCGCGGGTCAGCACGTAGATGAGCTGGAAATCCGTGAAGGTGAACAGCACCGAGAAGGTCATCACCACCGCGATCAGCGGCGAGAGCATGGGCAGCGTGATATAGCGGAAGCGCTGCCAGCCGGTGGCGCCGTCGAGCGTCGCGGCCTCGTGTAGCGAGGGCGAGATGGTCTGCAAACCGGCGAGCAGCGTGATCGCCACGAAGGGAATGCCGCGCCAGACATTGGTCGCGATGACGGTCGCGCGCGCATTCGCGACGTCGCCGAGGAAATTGATCGGGCTGTCGATCAGCCCGAGCTTGATGAGTGCCCAGGAGATCACCGAGAACTGTGAATCGTAGATCCACCAGAACGCGATCGCCGAGAGCACGGTCGGCACCACCCAGGGCAGGAGCAGGACCGCGCGGAAGAACGATTTGAAGGGGATGTGCTCGTTGAGGATGAGCGCGAGCCACAGCCCCAGCGCGAATTTCAGGATCGAGGCCGCCACCGTGTAGAGCAGGGTGTTGAATACCGACAGCCAGAAGATCGAGTCGTCCCACAGGAGCTGGTAGTTCTCGAGCCCCACGAAGGTGCCCGCCCGGCCGATGCGCGTATCCGTGAAGCCGAGCCAGACGCCGAGCCCGAGCGGATAGGTCAGGAAGATCAACAGAAACGCGAGCGCCGGCAGCATGAACAGGAAGCCCGTCATGCCACGGCTTTGCAGGATCGAGGTCGTCATCGATCGGTGAGGCGGGACGACATTCCGTCCGAGGGCGGCTTCGGCCATGGTGTGATCCTCGCTCGGCGCTCCATGGAACTCGTCCCGCACCGGGGCAGCGATGCGGGACGACAGCGAAAAGGCGGGCCCCGTCTGCAGGGGCCCCGATCGTCAGACGCGGTAGTAGCGGTTGGCGCGGGTTTCGGCGCGCTTTGCCGCCTCTTCCGGCGTCCGCTGGCCGGTCGCCGCCTCGGCGACCATGTCGACCACCACGTAATCGGCCATCGTCGCGGCCGAGGCATAGCCGAGCGGGCCGGCATAGCCGTTCGTGCGCAGGGTCTCGGAGGCGCGCTTGTAGGGTTTGTGCACCGGATCCGACTCCCAGACCGGATTGTCGATCATGCCGCGGAGCGGTGGGCAGCAATAGGCGCTCGAGGCCGTGATCCACTGGTCCATCTGCGGCTTGTCGAGCATGAACTGCATGTAGGCCTTCGCGGCGTTCGGGAACTTCGTGTACTGGAAGATCACGCCGGAGGTCGTCTGGTGCAGCTCGGCCGATTTGCCGACCGGCCCGATCGGCAGGTTTGCCGAGCGGATATCGGCGGCGATTTCGGCGAGCTTCGGGTCGTTCTTCGCCGAGTAGTAGAGCGAGACGCCGTTCGCCGTCACCGAGATGTCGCCGGCCAGGAACACACGGTTGTTGTTGATGTCGAGCCAGCTCTCGGTGCCCGGGATGAAGGTCTGGTAGAGCTCGCGGGCATACTGCAGGGCCTTGATGGTCTCAGGCGAATTGACGACCACCTTGCCCTTCTCGTCGACCAGCTGGCCGCCGTGGCTCCACAGGATCCAGTGCGCGAAGTTGTTGCCGTCGCCCACTGCCTTGCCGAGCGCGAAGCCCGCCGGCTTCGCCTTCGCCTTCAGGGCCTTGCACATCTCCAGGAAGGCGTCGGTCTTGTCTGGGAAGGTCGAGAAGCCGGCCGCCTTGACCATGCTCTCGCGATAGAGAATCCCGTTGCCGATCGCGGCGATGGGCAGCGCGATGAACTTGTCGCCGCGCTTCGCATAGCCCTCGAGGCCCTCGTAATAGCCGCCGTATTTCTGCGCGAAGGCGGTGCCGATATCGGTCACGTCGAGCAGCTTGTCGGGATACTGGAAGGCGTCGTCGAACCAGACGAGCATGATGTCCGGGCCTTGGCCGACATTGGCCGCAACCGCCGCCTTCGGCCGGATGTCCTCCCAGCTCTCCTTGTCGACGCGCACCTCGACGCCCGTCATCTCGGTGAACTTCTTGGAGTTGGCGAGCCAGGAATCCTCGTCGCCCTTCACGAAGGGCGTCCAGCGCAGCACGCGCAGCGACGCGCCTTGTTCCGGCTTGAACGTGGGCATGCTGGCCTGTGCGAAGGCCGGACTGGGCGTGGCACCGATCAGCTTGGCGCCCGCGGCGCCGGCCGCGAGCCCCGTCGCGCCGAGCAGGAGGTTACGTCTCGAAATCGACATCGGCATTCCTTCCATGGCCGGGACTGGTTCTTGTACCGAGCGCGCCGGTTGTCCCGTGAGGCCGCGCGCTCGAAAGGGTCAGGCGAGGCGCTTGCCGCTGGATTCGTCGAAGAGGTGGACGAGGCGCGGATCGGGGGCGACGTGGATCGTCTCGCCGGGCCGGGCCGTGATCCGCTCCCGGAACACGCAGATGACCTCCTGGTCGCCGAGGCGCGCCACGACCTGGGTCTCCGAGCCGGTGGGCTCGACCACGACGACGGTCGCGGGAATCCCGCCATTGCCGAGCGCGAAGTGCTCCGGCCGCACGCCGTAGATCGCGGCGCGGCCCTCA
>NZ_LN811354.1:321702-341468 GCF_001006805.1 Microvirga massiliensis
GACGCGCTGGCGCTGGCCGCCCGAGAGCTGGCGCGGGTAGCGGTCGAGGAGCTTGGTGAGCCCGAGGATCTCGGCGGCGCGGTTCACCTTGGTGGCGATCTCGGCCTTCGGCGCCCCCCTGAGCTTCAGCGAGAACGCCATGTTGTCCGCGACCGTCATGTGCGGATAGAGCGCGTAGTTCTGGAACACCATCGCGATGTCGCGCTCTTTCGGGGGCACGTTGTTGACCACCCGCGGGCCGATGCGGATCTCGCCGCCCGTGATGTTCTCGAGCCCTGCGATCATCCGCAGCAGGGTGGATTTCCCGCAGCCCGAGGGGCCGACCAGGATCACGAACTCGCCGTCCTGGATGTCGACCGAAACCCCGTGGATGACCTGCGTCGCCCCGTAGGCTTTTCTCACGTCCCGTATCTCAACCGAGGCCATGGCTCTGGTGTCCTCCTCCTGGACGCGCGCTGTCGCGCGGGCACGTCGATCCGATCGCTTCCTGTGGAAGCGGGGCGAACGCCGCGAAGATCTGGCTGGGCGTCATGCGGCTCGAAGAGCCATGCCGCCGGTGGTGCGATGTCCGGGGCCGCCCGGCCCCGTCGACGGATGCGTCATATGGTGTCCTGTCGCCGCTCCCGACGGCGTCGGCCCGTTCCCTTGGTCTTTGTCGGGCGCATCATCGTCGGGTGGCCCCTCAAGATCAAGGGGCCACGGTTTTATACACGTGGAGACGGCTCCCGGGCGCGCGTTTCCCGGGTCAGGGAGCGAGAAGCGAACGGACGTCCGGCGTATAGCGGGCGAGCTTGTCGGGATCGATCTCGACGCCGAGGCCCGGCTTCTCGGGGATCGACAGATACCCCTCGGCATCGAGGGTGAAGGGCTCCGCCAAAATCCCGTCGACATAGGGGCTGCCGCCGATGAACTCGACGAGGTCAACATCCGGAAAGGCGGTGGCGAGCTGCAGGTCGGCCGCGACACCGAGCGCCGTGTTCCAGCCGTGGCCGATATATTTGACGCCGAAATCATAGGCCATCCAGGCGATGCGGCGCTGCTCGCTGATGCCGCCGACCTTGGTGACGTCGGGCTGGACGATGTCGAGCGCGCCGCGGGTCAGCCACGGAATGAAGCTCTGCCGGCGCGTCAGGACCTCGCCGCCGGCGATCGGCACCGGGCTGACGCGACGCAGATGACAGAAATCGTCGATCGCATCCGGGCGCAACGCTTCCTCGAACCAGCCGACCTCGTAATCCTTCAGCATCTCCGCGGAGCGCATCGCCCATTTCAGGCCGTGCGGCCACAGCGCATCGCTCGCGCCGGCATCGACGAAGAGCTTTGCATCGGCGCCGATGCCCTCGCGCGCCGCGCGCACGATCGCCTCGTCGAGCTTCACGTCCTGCGCGCGGCCGAACGGCCCCCATCCGATCTTGAAGGCCCGGAAGCCTTTCGCCCGGTAATCGGCCACGACGTCGCGCATCCGGGCCGGCTCTTCCATGAGCAGCGAGCAATAGGGCTGGACGCGCTGCCGATAGGTTCCGCCGAGCAGGCGGCCGACCGGCAGGCCCGTGACCTTCCCGAGGATATCCCAGAGCGCGATGTCGATGCCGCTGATCGTGTGCGTGAGCGTTCCGCCGCGCCCCATCCAGAACGTGTTCTGGTGGAGCTTCTCCGAGACCCGCTCGGGCTCGAGCGCATTCTCTCCGAGGAACAGCGGCTCCAGGACTTTGAGCGCAGCCTCGGCGAGGCGCCCGTCCGTGAACACGCTGCCATAGCCGGTGATCCCGGCATCGGTATGCACCGCGATGATCGCGTGGATCGAATCCTCGGGCTTGATCTCCGCTGACCAGCCGCCCTTCGGGCTCTCGCCGAACAGGGGAGCCGCGCGAACCGCCGTGATGCGCACGGCGGGGATGCTGGGCCGCGCCGCCACTTGAGGCGAGCCGGGTTGGGGCATGTTCATGGCTGCGGCGATCCTCTCGTGAAGGGAAGGGACTCAGCCACCTGAGGCTGCGCGCTCGGCGCGGCGTGCATGGATGATGGCTGCGAAATCGACGGCGTGGGTCTGGGCTCTGATGTGATCGTCGAGCGCGAGTGTCATGGCCTCGACGTCGCCCGAGCTGAAGACGGCGATCAGCGTGCGATGCTCGTCGATGATCTCGTCCATCGGCTTCCGCAGGGCCGACAGCCCGAAGAAGATTGTGGCTTGGCGCGCCAAGCCTTCCCAGAGATTGCAGATGACGTCGTTGCCGCTCAGCGCGCACAGCGCGCGATGAAAATTCGTATCGGCATTCGCGAATCCCGACGTGTCGCCGCGGGCCGCCATTGCTTCGAGCTCCGACACGTGGCCGAGCAGGGTTTCGATCGCCGCGCCGCCGTTATGCCCGTCCCGGATCGCGCGGGACGCGGCCGCCGTTTCGAGGGCGACACGCGCTTCGATCAGGTTGTCCATGCGCTCGGCGGTGAACGGCGTGAGGCGAATGCCCTTGTAGGGTTCGTTGATCACCACGCCCTGGCTCTCCAGGAGTCGCAGGGCCTCGCGCACCGGGACGCGGCTCACAGCGAGCCGTTGCGCGACGTCGGATTCGACGATGCGGTCGCCCGGAAGGATCAGGCCCCTTGCAGCGGCGGCGACGACGGCATCGACCACCATGTCGACGAGGGTCTTCGGACGCAGGGGCTGCCAGCCGTTCTCCGTGGCGCGGTCGGCCGCGGTGCTGCGGGACGGCGACAGACTCATGCGAACTCCGGTTGCGGCTTGACAGCGCGAAAGATCGTATACGATCCTACAAAAGACAAGCACATTCTCGGAAGGATTCCCATGGCATCCGAGGTTGCAGCGAGCCGGATCCGCAGTGAGGTGGACTTCGACAAGCCCGGGCGTCAGGCGGGCTATCTCCGTGCTCCGTTGTCGCGCAACACCTCCGGATGGGGCACCGTCGAGATTCCCATCGTCGTCGTGAAGAACGGCCGGGGACCGACGATCCTGCTGACGGGCGGCGTGCACGGCGACGAATACGAGGGGCCGATCGCCATCTCCCGGCTCGCGCGCAGCCTCGATCCCGCCTCCGTTCAGGGCCGCGTGATCATGATCCCGGCGCTGAACATCCCGGCCGTTCTCAACGACACGCGCCTCTCTCCCGTAGATGGCCGCGATCTCAACCGCTGCTTTCCCGGCGACCCGCGCGGCACCTTCTCGGAGATGCTGGCGCATTTCGTGGATGCCTGGATCCTGCCGCATGTCGACGTCTCGATCGACCTGCACACCGCCGGGCATTCGATGGATGCGGCGCTCTCGACCAACATGCATTACCTGCCGGACCCGGACATACGTCAGCGCACGCTCGCCGCTGCGGAAGCGTTTGGCGCTCCCTACAACGTGGTCTTCTGGGGTGTCGACGAAGGCGCCACGCTCACGTCCTCGGTGGAGCGGCGGGGCATCCTGTCGCTCGGAACCGAGCTCGGCGGCTGGGGCCGCGTGAATGTCGAGGGTGTTCGCATCGGCGAGCGCGGGATCCTCAACATCCTGAAGCACTTCGATGTCCTCGAGGGACGGCCCGAGACGATCCAGCGGGACGGCGCCGCCGGCACGCGCCACATGATGGTGCGCGATCCGGACTGCTACATCTTCGCGCCCGCAGGCGGCCTGTTCGAGCCCTGCGACCTTGCCGGAGCAGAGGTGTACGCGGGGGATCGCGCGGGCTGGCTGCATTTCGTGGAAGACGTCGACAGGCCCCCGATCGAGGTCCATCATCGCCGCTCGGGCATTGTCTGGATGGCTTCCGGGCCGGGCCGCGTGCAACGCGGCGACGTCGTCTGCGTCGTCATGAACGACTACGACGACGCTGCGGCGTCCATGCAGGATCGTTCATGACGGGACAGGTCCACGCGGCACGAGCCAGCAGCAATCGTCCGACGGCGCGTGCGCAGACGTTGCGTTGCATCGAGCCTTCTTTCCTCGCTTCCTGCGCCGGGACCAGGCGCCACTATCGACCGCGCAACGCGGCTTCATTCGGGAGGACACCATGACGAGCTGGAAAGTTCTGGCCGTGTCGGCATTCGGCGCGGCTCTGATGGCCGGGAGCGGAACGGCCCATGCGCAGAAGAGGGGCGGGGACGTCATCGTCGCGATGACGCAGGCGCCGCCCTCCATCGATGCGCAGATCACCTCCGCGCAGGTGGCGCGCAATGTCAATCTTCACATCTACGAAACGCTTTACGCCCGCGACGAGAACGCGAAGCCGGTTCCCGAGCTCGCCGAAGGCGTGAAGATCTCCGATGACGGCAAGACCTATGTCTTCCCGATCCGGCAGGGCGTGAAGTTCCACAACGGCAAGGAGCTCGACGCCGACGACGTGGTCGCGTCCCTCGAGCGCTATCGCAAGCTCGGTGCCTCGCCGACGCTGCTCGCCGCCGTCGACACCATCAAGGCAACCGGGCCGCTCGAGGTCACGATCACGCTCAAGGCCGCGCAATCGACCTTCCTCGACAACCTGTCCTCGCCGCGCGCGCCGATCGCGATCTATCCCGCGGAAGAGGCCGCGAAGCCGGCCAACCAGATCAACTATATCGGGACCGGTCCCTTCAAGTTCGTGGAATACAAGCCCGACAGCCACGTGAAGATCGCGCGGTTCGACGGCTACGTGCCGAACCCGAAGGCCACGGGGCGGGATGGCCTCGCCGGGAAGAAGGAGGTCTTCATCGACAGCGTCACCTGGCGCTTCATGCCGGAGGCCGGCGCCCGCAGTGCCGCCTTCGAGGCGGGTGAAGTGCATCTCGTCGAGACGATCGACGGCCCGACGGCGAAGCGCCTCGAGGCCAACAAGAACAACGTCGTTTACAAGGCGCTGCCGTTCTCGTTCCAGGTGATCAAGTTCAACCACGCGCAGCCGCCCGGCAACGACGTGAATTTCCGTCGCGCCGTGATGACCGCCCTCGACATGGAAGAGATCATGGCGATCGCCTTCCCGGACATCTACCAGCTCGACGGCGCGTGGCTCTATCCGAAGGCCGCGTTCCACATGGATCCGGGCGAGGCCTACAACAAGGCGGATCTCGCCGCGGCGAAGGCCCTGCTCGCGAAGTCGTCCTACAAGGGTGAGAAGCTCACCTTCATGATCGACAACATCCGTCCCAACATCGACACCGCGACGGTCGTCCAGCAGCGCCTCAAGGAGATCGGCATCAATGTCGAGCTCTCCGTCGCGGACTGGCCGACCGTGTCGAAGATCGGCTTCACCGACGAGGGCTGGAATTTCTGGGCGCACGGCTTCGGCATCGAGCCCTACGAGGGGCCCGCTTCCGTGATGGCGCCGTGGGTCAACGGCCTGTCGCAGCGCAAGAAGGACGAGAAGATCGACAGCCTCGCGGCGGCCCTGAATGCGGAGATGGACGAGGGCAAGCGCAAGCAGATCTTCGCGGACTTCCAGAAGCACGTGTATGACGACGCGGTGGCCATCAAGGCCGGCAATTACGGGCTGTTCCAGGTCGCGACCGCGAAGCTCAAGAACTTCACGCCCTACCGCATTCCCCGCATGTGGGGCGTGACCCTGGAGCCCTGAGCGAGACCGGCGGGCGCGTCAGCCGCGCCCGCTCCACGCTCGGCGCGGACCCGGCCATGCTCGACTTCCTGGCCAGACGATTGCTGGGAGCGCTGCTCGTCCTGGCGCTCGTCTCGATCCTGACCTTCGGGATCATCTGGCTCATCCCGGGTGATCCGGCCGCCGCGTTCCTGGACGCCAGTGCGACGCCCGAGCAGGTCGAGCGGCTGCGCGTGCAGCTCGGCCTCGACAAGCCGCTGCCGCTGCAGATCGTGGAATGGTACGGACGCATTCTCCATGGCGATCTCGGCCGATCGATCCTGCTCGATCGCAGCGTCACCGACGCCATCCTCGAGCGCCTGCCCGTGACGCTCTCGATCGCGGGGATTGCCTTTGCCATCGCGGTCGTTGCGGGGATTGCCGCGGGAACGATCGCGGCCGTGAACCACAACCGCTGGCCGGATCAGGTCGTGATGGCGACGGCGCTCTTCGGCCTGTCGGTGCCGGATTTCTGGCTCGGCCTCGTGCTCGTCTTCGTCTTCGCGGTGAATCTCGGCGTGCTGCCGAGCGGAGGCTTCGTCCCGCCGACCGAAAGCATCGTCGGCTGGCTGCGCACCATCGCGCTGCCGGCTGCGACCCTCGCTCTCGTGCAGGTCGGGTTCATCGCGCGCATGGCCCGTGCCTCCATGCTCGACGTGCTCAACCAGGATTTCGTCCGCACGGCCGATGCCAAGGGGCTGTCGCGTTCCTATGTGGTGTTCCGGCATGGCCTGCCGAATGCGCTCGTCCCGATCCTGACGGTGGCAGGCATCGTCGCCGGCGCGCTGCTCGGCGGGGCGGTTATCGTCGAGCAGGTCTTCTCGATCCCCGGCGTCGGCCGCCTCGTAATCGGAGCGATCCTGGCGCGCGATTTTCCGGTGATCCAGGGCGGCCTCCTGTTCCTCGCCGCCATCTACCTGACCGTGAACCTCATCGTCGACGTGCTGTACGCCGTTGTCGACCCGCGCGTGAGGCTGCAATGAACGCCGCCGGAGCGACGCTCGTCCTCGAGGCGCCGGCGCGCAGCCCGACGCGCGAGGCGCTCGCGCGGCTCGTCGCCAATCGCTCCTTCCTCATCGGCGGAATGCTGGTTCTGGCGGTCGTGCTGGTCGCCGTGCTCGCGGACGTGATTGCCCCCTTCGATCCCCTGCGGAACAACTTCCGGGCCCGCATGCTGCCGCCGGATGCGGTGCACTGGTTCGGCACCGATCATTACGGGCGCGATATTCTCTCGCGTGTCATCTACGGCGCGCGCATTTCGCTCGTGATCGGTTTTTTCGTCGTGATCGCGACCGGAATCGCCGGCACGCTGATCGGCGCCGTCGCAGGTTATTTCCGCAGCCTCGACAATCCAATCATGCGCCTCATGGATGCCTTTATGGCGTTCCCCGCGATCCTGCTCGCGATCACCGTGAGCGCGGTGCTTGGCGCCTCGATCACCAACGTAATCCTCGCGCTCGCCGTCGCGACGACGCCGCATACGGCGCGGATCGTACGCGGCTCGGTGCTCGTCGTGCGCGAGCTCGAATTCGTCGAGGCCGCGCGGGCGCTCGGGGCGAGCGAGGCGCGCATCCTGTTCCGCCACGTTCTCGCGAATGCGCTCGGGCCGCTGATCGTGCGCCTGACCTACGTCTTCGCGATCGCCATCCTCTCCGAGGCGGCCCTCTCCTTCATCGGCGTCGGCCCGCCGCCGCCGGCGCCGTCCTTCGGCAGCATCATCGCGCAGGGGCGGGACTTCATGGCCGTTGCGCCCTGGATCACGATGTTCCCAGGCCTCGCAATCATCGTCTCGGTCCTCGGCCTCAACCTCCTCGGCGACGGGCTGCGGGACGTGCTCGATCCGCGGGCGAAGACATGAGCGCCGCGGCCCCCCTGCTCGAGGTCGACGGGCTGTCGACTGTGCTCGGCTCGACGGGAGCACGGATCCTCGACCGCATCTCCTTTTCGCTCCGGCGCGGGGAGGTGCTCGGCGTCGTGGGCGAGTCCGGATCCGGCAAGAGCATGCTGGGCCTGACGATCATGGGCCTGCTGCCGCCGGTGATTCGGCGCTGCGAGGGCCGCATCGTTCTGGACGGCGAGGATCTCGCCGGCCTGTCCCCGAAGGCCTGGCGCGCGAAGCGCGGACGCGATCTCGCGATGATCTTCCAGGAGCCGATGACCGCCCTGAACCCGGTGATGAAAGTCGGCGCGCAGGTCGAGGAGGTGCTCGTGCGCCGCCGCTCCATGTCGCGCGCCGCTGCGCGCGAGGAGGTCGTCAGGCTCTTCCGCCGTGTCGAAATTCCGTCGCCCGAGCGGCGCGTCGCGGCCTATCCGCACGAGATGTCGGGCGGCATGCGCCAGCGGGTCGTGATCGCGATGGCGCTCGCGGCGCAGCCGAAGCTGCTGGTCGCGGACGAGCCGACGACCGCCCTCGACGTGACGATCCAGGCCCAGATCCTCGACCTCCTGCGCGACCTGCAGCGGGATCAGGGACTCTCGATGCTTCTCATCACGCACGATCTCGGCGTGATCGCGGAGACGGCAGACAGGGTCATCGTGCTCTATGCCGGTCGCGTCGCCGAGATCGCACCGGTCCGGACCCTGTTCGATGCGCCGGCGCATCCCTATACCCGCGCGCTCTTGTCCTCGATCCCGAAGACGACGGGCCCGCGGCACCGGCTCGTCTCGATCGAGGGGGCCGTGCCCGGGGTCGGGGCCTTGCCGAAGGGGTGCCGGTTCGCCCCGCGCTGCCCGTTCCACCAGCCGGCTTGCGACGCGGCGGCGCCGCCGCTGCGTGTCGTCGGCGAGGGGCATGTGGTCTCCTGCATCCTGCCCTGTTCGACCGATCGGCCGGTCGGAGCCCTCGCATGAAAGCGATGCCGCCACCGCCGGCTCTCGTCGAGGCCCGAGGTCTCTCCAAGATCTTCCCGGTGCGCGGCGGGTTTCTGCCCGGCCGCAAACGGGCGGGCGTGCGGGCGGTGGACGGAATTGACCTCGAAATCCGGCCCGGCGAGACGCTCGGCCTCGTCGGCGAATCGGGCTGCGGCAAGTCGACGACCGGGCGGCTTCTCCTGAGATTGATCGAGCCCAGCGCCGGCCAGGTGCTCTATGCGGGCGAGGACCTGATCCCGCTCCCCAAGGCCGCGATGCGCGAGCGCCGGCGCGATCTGCAGATCATCTTTCAGGATCCGTTCGGCTCGCTCAACCCGCGCATGAAAGTCGGGGAGGCGATCGCCGAACCGCTCGTGATCCACGGCGTGACAGACCGCGCGGAGCGCCGCCGGCGTGTCGCCGAGATGCTCGATCACGTGCGCCTGCCCCGGGTAGCAGCCGACCGCTATCCGCACGAATTCTCCGGCGGGCAGCGCCAGCGCATCGGCATCGCCCGGGCGCTCGCGCTGCAGCCGAAATTCATCGTCTGCGACGAGGCCGTATCGGCGCTCGACGTGTCCGTCCAGGCGCAGGTCATCAATCTGCTCCAGGATCTGCAGAGCGAGCTCGGGCTGACCTATCTCTTCATCTCGCACAACCTCGCGATCGTGCGGCACATCTCGACGCGCATCGCCGTGATGTATCTCGGCCGGATCGTCGAGATCTCCGAACCGGACGATCTCTTCGCGCGGCCTCTTCATCCCTATACGCGCGCGCTGCTCTCGGCGATCCCGGCGGCGCACCCCGATGAAGTCCGCCCGCGCGAGCGCCTGCGCGGCGATCCGCCGAGCGCGACCGACATGCCCACCGGCTGCCGCTTCGCGGGCCGCTGCCCCCATGCCGAGGATCGCTGCCGCGCGAGCGATCCCGAACTTCTGCCCGTCACGCCAAACCGTTTCGTCGCCTGCCATCGCGTCATCGATGGATCCCTACCAATGATTCACGCCTGAGGTTCACGACCATGCCCAAGATCCTCGTCACCGAGTGCATGCAGGAGATCTCCTCCTTCAACCCGCTTCCGTCCGGATACGAGAACTTCCGCATCGAGCGCGGCGAGGAGCTCACCGCGCAGCGCGGTCGGAACACGGCGATCGGCGGCGCGCTCTCCGTCTTCGAGACGCCCGGCATCGATGTCATCCCGACTTATGGCGCGCGGGCGGGCAGTGCCGGATTGCTCTCGGCCGAAGGCTGGGCGCGTCTCTCCCGCGAACTGCTCGATGCCGTCGCGAGCCGCATCGAGGACGCCGACGGAATCTACGTCTCCCTGCATGGCGCCATGGGGGCCGATGGCGAGCTCGATCCGGAGGGGGCGCTGCTGACGGAGATCCGCCGCCTCGCGGGAGACGACATCCCGATCGTCGCCTCGCTCGATCTCCACGGCATCCTGACCGACCGCATGCTCCGGCAGGTCGACGGCGTCGCGATCTATCACACCTATCCGCATGTCGATTTCGCCGATACCGGCGCGCGGGCCGCGCGCCTGCTGCTGCGGCTGATGGGCGGCGGCGTGCGTCCGACCACGGCGCGGGTCACGATTCCCGCTCTGGTGCGCGGCGACGAGCTGATCACCAAGACCGGCTGCTACGGCGAGCTGATCGGCGAGTGCCGGCGCCTCGAAGCCGAAGGTGTCGCGCTCGCGGCCGGCATCATGATCGGCAATCCCTTCACCGACGTTCCGGAATTGTGCAGCCAGTTCATCGTGACGACCGATGGCGACGAGGCGCGCGCCCGCGAGGAGGCCGAGCGCCTCGCGCGGGAATTCTGGCCCTTGCGGTTCCGCATGCAGGGCAAGCTCCTGCCGCTCGCCCGCGCGATCGGGCAGGCGCGCACGATCGAGGGCCCGGTGATCTTCACCGACGCCGCCGATGCGACGTCTTCGGGCGCGACGGGCGATTCGAACGTCATCCTGAAGGCCTTGCGCGAAGCCGGATATCCGAAGCGCGTGCTCGCCCAGATCGTCGATCCGCGCGCCGCCGCCGCGGCGCACGAGGCGGGCGTCGGCGCCACGATCGACGTGACGCTCGGCGGCTTCCACGACGCCAAGCGCTTCGCGCCGATGCCTTTGCGCGCCACGGTGCGCCTACTCTCCGACGGCAAGGCGCGGCTCGAGACGATGCGCCAGCCGCTCGACGCCGGCCCGACCGCGGTGCTCACCGTCGAGAACATGACGATCGTCGTGCTGAGCCGGACGGTGAGCCTGTTCGACCGCGCGATGTATTACGCGAACGGCCTCGACCCGCGCGATTTCGACCTGATCGTCGTGAAGTCTCCGCACACGGAGCACCACATGTACGACGCCTGGGCGGCCCGAAACTTCAACATCGACGCGCCCGGGGCGACCTCCGCCAATCTCAGGAGCCTCGGCCACACGATCTGCGCCCGGCCGATGTTTCCGCTCGACGAGGGCGTCGAATTCGAGCCCGCCGCCAAACTCTACACGCGCCGGCCCGGCGTCGATGCGGCGGCCGCGTGAGGTCCGTGATGAAGATCGAAGCCGTCGACTTCTTCTATCTCGCGATGCCGGAGGTCACGACCGAGGCGGACGGGAGCCAGGACGCGCTGCTCGTCCGCGTCGCCGCGGGCGGACACATCGGCTGGGGCGAATGCGAGGCCTCCCCGCTGACCTCGATCGCGGCCTTCGTCTGCCCGATGTCGCACGGCGTCTGCCGGCCCGTCTCGGCCTCGGTGCTCGGCCAGACCCTGGAGGAGCCGGAGGACATCGCCCGCATCGCGGCGGCGGTCGAATACGACAGCATGGACCTGCTCCAGGCCGCCCACACCTTCTCGGGCGTCGAGATGGCGCTGTGGGACCTTCTCGGGAAAGCCCGCGGCGAGCCGGTCTGGCGCCTTCTCGGCTACGCGGCGTCCCATCCCAAGACGCCCTATGCCTCGGTACTGTTCGGCGACACGCCGCAGGAGACGCTCGAGCGGGCGCGCGCCGCGCGGGCGCGGGGCTTCAGCGCGGGCAAGTTCGGCTGGGGACCGATCGGGCGCGGCTCCGCGAAGGATGATGCGGACCACTTCCATGCCGCCCGCGAGGGCCTGGGCCCGGACGGCGTTCTCCTCGTCGATGTCGGCCAGATCTTCGGCGAGGACGTCGAGGCCGCGGCCGCGCGCCTGCCGGACCTCGAAGCCGCCAAGGCGCTGTGGCTCGAGGAGCCGTTCCAGGCGAGCGCCCTCGAAGCCTATGGCGCGCTCGCGCGCCGAAGCGGAAGAGTGAAACTCGCGGGCGGGGAGGGGGCCCACAACGTTCACATGGCGCGGCACCTCATCGATTACGGCGGCGTCGGCTTCATCCAGATCGATTGCGGCCGGATCGGCGGCATCGGGCCGGCGAAGAAGGTGGCGGATTACGCCGTCGGCAAGGGCGTCACCTTCGTGAACCACACCTTCACCTCGCACCTCGCGCTCAGCGCCTCGCTGCAGCCCTATGCCGGCCTCGCCGATCACCGCATCTGCGAATTCCCGGCCGCCCCGAAGCCGCTCGCGATCGAGATGACGGCGACGCATCTCGAACCTGACGCCTCCGGCCAGGTTGCAGCGCCCGACGCCCCGGGCCTCGGGATCGAGATCGATCCGGCAGCGATCCGGAAATACCTCGTCGACGTCGAAATCACCGTGCAAGGCAAGACTCTCTACGAGACGCCACCGCTGGACCAGCCATCTCATCCCACCGCGCCGCATGGCAGCGCCGGGTGACTCGACGCCGTCGCACGCACCGCCCTGCCGTCATCGCGAGCGCAGCGAAGCGATCCAGCCTGTGCGCCCGGCGTGCGTCACCGGCTGCGGGCCGTGCAACTCGAGCACTGGCGGCGCGGGCCGACCATCTGTCGCCGACGCCGTGTTGGCGCTTGTGGAAAACTGGCCATCGGAGAGCATTCCGGAGCAGCCGGTAGAGGCTGAAAATGATTGACCCGCAAGGATTCTTCGAGGTATGACTACTGTAGTCATATTCGAGGAGTCAACCCATGACGGCAGAAGCCGTTGAAGAAATCCAGCTCCGGGACGCGAAGGCGTCCTTGAGCGCCGTCGTCGACAAGGTAATTGCAACCCACAAGCCTCAGGTGATCACCAGGCATGGCAAGCGCGAAGCCGTGGTGATCTCCTGGGAGGACTACCAGCGCCTAGCCAACGTACCGTCGTTCGGCAGGCTGCTTGTCAGCGCCCCGATCGAGGAAGGCGACATCCCAGGGCGGACTCGGGTTCCACACGGCCGCGCCGTGAAGTTCTGATGTACCTGCTTGATACCAACGTCATCAGCGCCCTCGCTCCGACCAAGAACATCGACGCTCACACCGAGAAACTGCGGGAGGCGTTCGCCCGGAACAGTGATGATCTTTACCTGTCCGTTGTGACGGCTGCCGAAATCCACGACGGCATCGCGAAGCTCTTCCGCGAGGGCGCGACCAGGAAGGCCAGCACGATCCGCGAATGGTGGGCAACGATCGAGCACCTTTATGGGGATCGTATCCTGCCGCTCGACCTGAAGGCGGCGCACACGGCTGGTCTCCTTCTGGACCGGGCAAGGAGCCAGAGCCACACGCCCGACTTCGCCGACGTCTGCATTGCGGCGACGGCGATGAGCAACGAAATGATCATCCTGTCCCGGAATCTTCGTCACTTCCGGCCTCTGACAATCGCCTGTGTCGATCCTTTCGACCCGGCGTTCGTTCCTCCGGACGGGCAATAGCTCAATGCGCCTCGGTCGTTTCGGCGATCTCCAAAGCCTTGCGGAAGAAGGAATCGGGATCGAATGCCGGGCGCTTGTCCACCTCCATCGGTGTGGCAGAGGGGACGGAGACACAAATCTCCGTCCCCCTATACCGATTCAACCGGTGCGCCGCCGGATTGCTTCGCCTGCGGCTCGCGATGACGGGGTGGCTCTCTACCTCCATGTCTTCCGGTGCGAGCGCCGCCCTTCACTCTTGCCCCACCGTCTTTGCGAGCGCAGCGAAGCAATCCAGGAGCGCATCCGTCAACGGGTAGATTGCTTCGCCTCCGGCTCGCAAGGACGGAGGTGCGGTGGGACAGGCAGTGCATCACGCCTATGACTCGCCATGACGGCAGTGGGTCCGGCGCTGCTCCGTTCCCAGTAGTGCTCCTCGCGTCCTCACACCCTCTTCGTCATTGCGAACGAAGTGAAGCAATCTACCCATCTCAGGATGAAGCACGTCGCCTGCGACTCGCGATGACAGAGTTACCCCCGCTGCGACGAGACTCTCTTCAGGACTCGCCGCTAACCTGACACGCATCAGAATCAGCCGGACCGGCAATGCGGCACGCAGCCTTTCTCCTCGTGATTTCGAGCTTCCTTCTCACCGCGGAGGTCACGGTCCTGCGCCTGCTCGAAGACCGCGTCTCGCACGGGCAGGTCCTGCTCTTCCGATCGGCCGCGCAGGTGGTGCTCACCACGCTCTGGGTGTCGCGGGTCGGCCTCGTCGGGCTGCGCACCAACCGCCCCGGAGCCCATTTCCTACGCGGCGCGCTTTCGGCCGCGTCGTGGTGGCTCTACTACATGAATTTCCGCACGCTTGATCTCGCGCTAGCAACGACGCTGAGCTTCTCGACGCAGATCTTCGTCGTCGCGCTCGCCTGGCCGCTGCTCGGCGAGCGCGTGACCGGCCATCGTCTGGCGGCGACGCTCCTCGGCTTCCTTGGCGTATTCGTGGCCGCCGGCGCCTGGAACATCGAGACCTTCGACACCCGCGCGGTCTACGGCCTCGGCAGCGCCTTCCTCGGCGCCATCATGGTGGTGATCACACGATCGCTGTCGCAGACCGAGCGCTCGGGCGCGATCATGTTCTATATGGGCCTGACGGTCTTCGCCGCGGCACTGCCGCAGGCCTGGCTCGCGTGGCGGCCGCTCGCGCCGGGCGACCTGTTGCTGCTGATGCTGATGGGCTGCCTCGGCACATCCGCGACTTGGTTCATGGTGGAGGCCTACAAGCGCGCCGAGGCGTCGGCCCTGGCGCCATACCCCTATACGCGTCTCGTCTTCTCGGCTGCGGCCGGCGTGCTGATCTTCGGCGAGTCGGTGGCCGCGCGCACCTTCGTGGGCGCCGGCCTGATCATCGCCAGCTCGCTCTATCTTGTCGCGAGCGAGTCGCGGCGATCGAAAAGGGCGCCCGCATCACCCGTGGCCCGCGCCCGCGACGCCTGACACCAGGCGCGACGTGTTCAGGGCCCGGCGCGCGACGAGCCCGGCTCGGTCCCACGAGGCGCGGCACCCGCCTTTCCATCGGGACCGGCCTCTTCACTCCACCGATCGTGCGCTTGGTCGACCGTGCAGGTCAACCGCACCGTGTTGCCCTCGACCCGCTTGATGATGTCGAGCGGCAGATAATGGTGCTTGCCCTCCGCATCCGGGTCGTTCCGCGTCAACCGGATGCGATCCCCCTCGACCGCATCCACGATCCCGACATGCCCGCCCTCCGACCCGAGCACCTCCATGTGCTCCTTAACCTGTGATGCGATGCCGCTGGCCATGGCCGTCCTCCTGGGATGTCGCAATGCTGCACCGGCAACGGAGGGCGAGCGCACTCGTTCCGCCGGCAGGAAACGAAGGCCGCGAAGCCCGAGGAGTTCTCCATGACAACTGAGTCGGGCGGCAATACCGCCGCTTTCCGCACATCACTGCGCCGAAGGGCAAGGCAAAGCGACAGCAGCTCGCACATCACTTCGCCGAAGGACGAGGCGAAGCGGCGGCGCGTCCATCACCTCGCCGAAGGGAAAGACGATACCAACGGCACCCACACATCACCTCGCCGAAGGATGAGCCGGAGAGGCGGCCGCTTGCACCTTACCTCGCAGAAGGATGAAGCGATGCCGGCGGCGCCCGCACATCACCTCGCCCCTTGTGGGAGAGGTCGACGCCCGAAGGGCGGCGGGTGAGGGGTGACGGCGGTGTCCTGTCAGAATTTGCGCATCCCGCTAAAAGGCAGATGCTAGTCCCACCCCCTCTCAACAAAACGCGAATCATCCCTTCGACGCCAAGTCAAACGCCCTGCTCCCCACGCCCACTCCGAAACGCCAGTGCCGCCAGTTCCGTCCGATTACCCACCCCCAGCTTCCGGAACATGTTGTTGAGGTGGATCTTCACCGTCCCCTCTGACAGCCCCAGGGATCGCGCGATCTCCCGATTGGAGTTCCCATCTGCCACAAGAGCCATGATCTCTTTCTCACGGGCAGTAATGCGCGGTTCGGAACTCGTGCTCTCTTTCCCCTTTCCACGTGGCCGCCCCGATGCGGCAGCCAGAGACTCCGGCAGCGCACAACGCCGGCCTGCCATGACCTCCCACAGGCAGTGGAGAATGCTCGACGTCGCCTCGGCCTTCAGCACGATGCCCCAGACGCCACTCTCCAGCGCCTCCGTGATCTCACGGCCCGTCGCCGAACCCGTGAGGAGGACGATCCGCGTCCGAAGCCCTTCCCGAACAGCGGCTTTTAGGATCTCGAGTCCGCTCATCCCGGGCATCTGGATATCGAGCACTGCCACATCCGGCTTCGCCCGACGGATGCCCTCAAACGCGGAGATCCCATCGAGATGGATGCCTACGAGATGCCACAACGGATCTCGTTTCAATACGGCCTCCAGCGCAGAAAGAACGAGCGGATGATCATCGGCGAGGACTATGGTGGTTCTCTGCCGAGGAATTTGACACTGGCCTGATCCTAGTCGGGTGTCCACGGTTGCTGACCCGCGTCCCTTTTTAATGCACCTAAGTCTACAACGCAGCCTACGAACAAAGAGTTGCCGGTCTTGCAGAGTGCTGTGAACCTCAACAGCTGAAGGGCCAGCGGCTTAGCTCTCCAGGGGGGCGTGCTCACACTGCATGGTCACCGGCAAACTTGGGCATGTGGAAGGTAGGCGCTGTCTGTTATTTGACAAAAAGTAAAAAACGATCATCCTCACGGGTAGCAGTAGACGGTAGCCTTGTAGAGTGCGGTTCCGTCTCCTGGAAGGGGAGAGCAAAACGTGGCAGCGGTGCTTCTTACAACGATTACCTATGGGACCGGCATCGAGATCGAGATTTACGGCGAGGAGGTTGAGGGAGGCGTCAAGCTGAGTGTCGTCAGCACCGGTACGGACCAGAATTACGATATTAATGGATTATTTCTCGATACGGGCGCGTCCGGTGGGGCGCTTACCTATGTCGGGGATAGGTCTAACAACATGAACGGGTCGGACAGTGCAGATGGCACAAAGTTCGACGGCTGGGATTATGCACAAGCACTTGGCTCAGTTGGCGGAAATGATACTAACTGGACTAGTGGATCGACTTTCTTCTCTGGGCTAACGCTGGCGGATCTAGATGGTGCGGAAATTGGCCTGAGGATTACGAGCGCTTCAGTGCCAGGCGGGGGACTGAAACTCTCCGAAATTGCTCACGTGCCGGAGGACGAGCCGGATCACTTCCCCGTATGGGGCAGCCCAGACATCAGCCACGTTACGCTGTACTGGCGGGCCACTGAAACTTTGGATGACTCGAAGCCAAAGCCCGAAGGGGATGGTTGGTTTACAGTCAAATTCGATTATGATTTTTCGGACCCTGAGTTTTCAGCATATTATACTAATGACCTTGATGATAACTTGGACGGACTGCTCGATTTCCTTGTAGAACGAGGCCTGATTCAGGATTCAGACAAAGCAAATTTGGTAGGCGTGGCAATCAAGGGGGGGCGATCAGGCGAGGTCTGGTACGATCTCGACGATGATCCACTCGATCAGGACAGCGCTACGGACGATATTCCTGATTATCCCATTGAGAACAAGGAATTGGATGTTGCTTACACGTGGCAGGCCACGACCGACACTTGGGTCCTTTCATAGCGGATGTTCTTTACGATCGCCCGCGGGGCGAGATTTACCCAATTGGGCTTCATGGCCCGGCGGTGCTATCGCCGGGCAGCCAGTTTTCGTTGCTACCTGGATTGCGAAAAGTCACGCAACGTTCGGCGATCTTCCGAGTCACTCCACGCAGCTTTGCCGGGACAAACCTGCTGGCGCTAATCCTGTTCGAGAAATTCAGCCAGCATCAGCCGCTTAACTGCCAGAGCGAACGTTACCGGTGAGAAGGTTTCGATCTGAGCGTATCAACGCTAGCCGATCGGGTTGGGATCTGCACCATCACATTACAGCCGCTCCATGCGCTGATCGAAGCCTATGTCCTGACGACTGCGCAGTTGCATGCCGATAATACGATCGTGCCAACCCAGGTGAAGGGCAAGACGGCGACGGGATATATCTGCGATAATTTGTACTTTTCGGCAACGCGCAACGCCGGCCCGCCACGACTTCCCCCAGGCAGTGGAGAATGCTCGACGTCGCCTCGGCCTTCAGCAGGATGCCCCAGGCTCCGATCTCCAGTGCTTCCATGATCTCGCGACCTGTGGCCGAACCCGTGAGAAAGACGATTCGCGTCCGAAGCTCTTCTCGAACAATGGCTTTTAGAGCATCGTGCGCAAAGATAGACCCGGTTTGCTGCTAAAAGCTATTTGCAGCCAGCAACGTGGTGCGCGAATGCCGATTCCGACTTTCAGCATTCTGCTCTAGGATCTCGAGCCCGCTCTTCCCAGGCATCTGGATATCAACCACTGCCACATCCGGCTTTATCTGGCGGATGCCCTCGAGCGCGGAAGTGCCGTCGGGGTAGGAGCCCGCGAGTTGCCAAAGAGGATCCCGAGCCAGCACGGCCTCGAGTGCGGCTAGGACGAGCGGGTGGTCATCTGCAAGGACCAGGGTAGTCTCTTGCCGTAAAATTTGTCGCTCGCCCGATTGGAATCCAGTAGCCACGGTCCCCTACGACATGTTTTCCAAGGTACCTCAGCGCAGGTTATAACGTCGCAGGCGAAAAAATAGTTGCTGGGCGTCGAGGGAGTCTCTGAGCGCCTAAGACATCAATGATTTAGGCCCCTTACAGAGAGATCGGATCCCGAGTGCGTCATTTACCGGTCCGTCACAAATGTTAAGTAGGTATAACCTTTGGCCTATTGCATGCGACAACACGTTAAAGCAAACATCGCCCTATGTGACTTGCGGCTCCGACGTCCTTAGACGCGGTCGAGGAGCACGCGAACGGTGAATTTCATCAGCGCAGCCTGGAGCGCTGCGAAGAGGGGCGGACTATGGCGACCAGCAACGGATCCTCCGGCGACGATACTATCCTGGGCGGCACGTCGAACGACCAGCTGAACGGGGGCGCGGGAGATGATTCCATCTATGGTGGTGCCGGCAATGATCAACTGAGCGGCGGTTCTGGTGACGATACGCTCGATGGTGGCGCTGGTAGTGATAAGCTTGTCGGCGGCTCCGGGGATGATCTTCTTATCTGGAAATATGCCGATTACGTCAGCCAACCGAAAGCGGTTGACATCTACGCTGGCGACTCAGGTCTCGATACACTGCGTATCGTTATCAGTGCTAGCGAGTGGCAGAACAATCCTGAGCTTCGCACCGATGCTCTTAAATTCCTAGATTACCTCGCAACCGCAAAGTACACGAACGGTGGTCAGATCACGGGCGGTTCATTCACATTCTCGTCTATCAATCTGACAGTCTCAACTGTCGAGCACCTTGAAATCGGATATTATCGAGACGGCGAATTCATCAAAATTGACCCGCGTGACACGACGGCAGTAGCGCCAAGCGCTCCCGACCTTATCGTTGTTTCAGACACGGGCCGATCCAACACAGATGACAATACTAGCGATAATACGCCCACGGTGGCCGGAAGCGGCGCCGAGGCGGGCGCCACGGTGACGCTGTACGCCAACAACGGCACGACGGTGTTGGGTTCGACAATTGCGGATGCAGCCGGCAACTGGACGATTACCAGCTCACTCCTTGCAGATGGCGTCCACACGCTGCAGGTCCGGCAGACCGATGTTTCGGGCAATACCAGCGCCCTTTCGCCCGAGCTCGTGGTGACGATCGACACAGCGGCTCCGACCGCTCCAGTTCTGGATCTCGTGACTGCTGACGACACTGGCGCAAACACCAGTGATAATCAGACCAACAAGAGTTCGGTCAGGATTGACGTCACCGCAGAAGCAGGCTCGCTTGTCATTCTGAGCGATGGTCAGAAGGTTACTGCAAACGCACAGGGAGTCGCCACCTTCACCGTAGTCCTCGCAGAAGGTGCCAATACATTCACTGCGACGGCGACAGACGCGGCCGGCAATGTAAGCCCGGCCGGTAGTCTGACCATTAGCCGTGATTCGACGATCACCACGCCGGAGCTGACCATTGCGGCGGCCGACCTGGTGACCAACGCGGCCGAGGCCGGCTCCGTGTCC
>NZ_LN811354.1:343724-353073 GCF_001006805.1 Microvirga massiliensis
CCGACCGCAACCGTCGCGACCACTACGGCGGGCGGCTTCGACGCCGGCTCCGTCGAGTTGCTCAACGCAGGTGACAAGGCCACCATCACGGTGACCTACAACGAGGCGGTGCGCCTCGTCGTCGGCGCGACGCCGACCCTGACCCTCAGCGGCGACCGCACGGCCGTCCTCGACGCGACAGCGTCGGATCTCGCCGTAGGCAAGCTCGTCTTCGTCTACACGGTTGCAGTCGGCGATAACGTCGTCAGCCTCGCCCTGACGGGCTCGAACCTCGCCACCAGCGTCACCGACCTGGCTGGCAACGCAGTGACGGCTCCGGCCGCCGCCGTCCTCGTCGACGGAGATGGCGACGCGATCACCCTCGACACGACGGCGCCGACCGCGACCATCACGCGTCTTGGAGCGAACCCCAGCTCCTCGGCAACTGTTCAGTACTCGGTGGTGTTTACTGAAGCTGTTACTGGCGTCAGTATGGCAGACTTCACGTTGACTGCTACCGGAGTGACAGGAGCTAGCATCACTAGCGTGACGGGATCTGGCACGACATACACAGTGAGTATCAATACAGGTTCTGGAAACGGCTCTATCGATCTGGACTTGAAGTCAAACACGGATGTCGTGGATAACGCAGGAAACGTGGCAGTCGGGTCCGATGGTCCAACCTATACAATCCAGAAGCTTATTCCGGTAGATCCGAACAACTTCGATTTTGACAATCTTGGAAACAGTGCAAGTGAAACTATCACGGGTACGAACCAGAGCCCGGGAAATCTCATTTACGGTGGGGCCGGAGATGATTTAATCAGCGGAGGTAACAGCTTCTCGGAATCGGTTGGTCAGACTGGCGACAACGATACGATCTACGGGGGCTCTGGAAACGACACGATCACCGGAGGATCGGGTGTCGATCACATTTATGGCGGCTCGGGCGATGACGTTATCACGGGCGGACCGCAGACGGACTGGTTATATGGTGGGGATGGTAACGATACGATCAACGGCTCTGGCGAACCTGACAACATTGTCGGCGGTTATGGGCAGGATCTACTAACCGGCGGCGCTGGCGACGACAATTTTATCTTCCTTGATAAGCACGACACGGGAGATACAATCACTGACTTCCGAGTTGCCGGAAGTGGTGCTGATAAGATCGATCTGTCTGGGATCGACGCAGACGAACTAGCAGACGGGAACCAAGCCTTTTCTTGGTACGATCCAAGTACAGATGCATCAGGTGTTCAGCCAACGACGGAGGTTAAGGCTAACCAGTTGACGTGGTATGCGTCGGGAACCTCAATAATCATCCAGGGCGACACCAATGGTGACGCGATCGCCGATTTCCAATTGACGCTGACTAATCAGGGTGCCGCACCCACCATCGCAACGGTAGCAAACGATCCTAACTGGTTCGTTTTATAGGATAAGTGTTGGATCTCGCGGCAATCACCCGTGTCAACCAACCCGAAGTTCACCCGCTCAAATAGCGGGTGAACTTCGGGTTGGATGGCGCTGCGAGATCCGAGGTGCTTGCTCGCGGTGAGGGCAAATTAACGCATAACGCGCTCTATGTCGCTCGCGACCGAGGTATCTACGGAGCGCTCACGCCTCGTATGCGTATTCTCGCCTATGCGGCATCTATGCAGTGCAAGGATACGCCCCTTCACGGTCGCTTATGAATCGGATCCACCCAATACACCTCCTCCGGCTCCTCCACCGGATCCACGTTGGTGATGTTCACCACCACCGCCTCGTTGTCCGAGCGCACGAGCACGCATTCGAGCGGCTCGTCGGGTGAGGCGTTGATTTCCTGGTGAGGGACGAAGGGCGGGACGAAGATGAAGTCGCCAGGGCCGGCCTCGGCGACGAACTCGAGGCGGTCGCCCCAGCGCATGCGGGCCTTGCCGCGCACGACGTAGATCACGCTCTCGAGCTCGCCGTGGTGATGAACGCCGGTCTTGGCGTTCGGCTGGATCGAGACCGAACCGGCCCAGATCTTCTGCGCGCCGACGCGCGCGTGGTTGATGGCGGCCTGCCGGAACATCCCGGGCGTCTGGGCGGTGTTGGGGTCGAGCTGGTCCCCTTTGATGACTCGCACACCGTCATGCTTCCAGCGCGGCTCGCCGGGCGGGTGATCGTGGTCGTGAGGCATGGACGGGCTCCCGATCCGTGTGCCGGATCATACAGCAGCCCGCCCAGTCTGGCAGCTTACCAAGCGGTCAGAACGGCGCCGCCGAAGGTCTTGTCGACGAAGGCCTTCACCTCGGGGGAGTGGTAGGACTCGACGAGCGCCTTCACCCAGGGCTTGTCCTTGTCCTCAGCGCGCACGGCGATGAGGTTCACGTAGGGGCCCTTCGGATCCTCGCGCAGGATCGCGTCCTTCGTGGGATTCAAGCCGGCCGGCGCCGCGTAGTTGGTGTTGATCGCGGCAACGTCGACATCGTCGAGTGAGCGCGGCGCCTGCGCGGCGTCGATCTCGATGAACTTGAAGCGCTTCGGGTTCTCGACGATGTCGGTCACCGTCGGCTTGAAGCCGACATCGGGTTTCAGCTTGATCGCGCCCTTGTCCTGCAGGAGCAGCAGCGAGCGGCCGCCATTCGTCGGGTCGTTCTGGATCGCGATCGTGGCGCCGTTCGGCACCGCGTCCCAGCTCTTGTATTTCTTCGAGTAGAAGCCCATCGGGAAGTTCACGGTGAGCGCCACGGACTCGGTCTTGAAGCCGCGGTCGGCCTTCTGGTTGTCGAGATAGGGCCGGTGCTGGAACGAGTTCGCCTCGATCTCGCCGGCCGCGAGCGCGGTGTTCGGCAGAACGTAATCCGAGAACTCGATGATCTTGAGGTCGAGGCCCTTCTGCGCGGCCACCGGCTTCACGGCCTCGAGGATCTGCGCGTGCGGGCCAGGCGTCACCGCGATGCGGATCGTCTGGGGCTGCTGGGCTACGGCCGGCAGGGCGGCCGCGAGGGCGAGCGCGAGCGCTGCCCCGAAACGCTTGAGCGACATGAGTCTTCTCCTGTTCTTCTGATTGTCAGCCGTGGCGGATGCGCTTGTTGAGGCGGCGCGCAAGACGGTCGCCGATCGACTGCACGGCCTGCACGAGCACGATGAGCACGATCACGACGATCGCCATCACGTCGGGCATGAAGCGCTGATAGCCGTAGCGGATGCCGAGATCGCCGAGCCCGCCGCCGCCGACCGCGCCGACCATGGCGGAGTAGCCGATGAGCGAGACGACCGCGAGCGTGAGGCCGAGCACGATGGCCGGCAGCGCCTCCGGAATCAGAACCTTCACGACGATCTGCAGCGGGCTCGCTCCGAAGGCGCGCGCTGCCTCGACGAGGCCCTGGTCGACCTCGCGGATCGCGCCCTCGATGAGGCGCGCGATGAAGGGCGTCGCGGCGACCGTGAGCGGAACGATCGCCGCGGTGGTGCCGATCGAGGTGCCGGCGATCAGCCGCGTGAAGGGGATGATCGCGACGACGAGGATGATGAAGGGCGTCGAGCGCGTGGCGTTCACGATCGCGCCGAGGACGCGGTTCGCCCAGGGCGCCGCGAAGAGCTCGCCGCGTCCGCTGGTCGCGAGGAACACGCCGATCGGCAGGCCGAGGATCGTGCCGAGGAGTGCGGCGACCGCGAGCATGTAGAGCGTGTCGCCGGTCGCTTCCGCGATGCGCTGGATCATTTCAGGCGACATGGCCAAGCACCTCCGTGTCGAGGCCGTGGCGGGCCAGGAAGGACAATGTGGTCTCAAGGGCGGTAGGCCCGCCGGGCAGGCCGATCGTCAAGGTGCCGAAGGGGCGGCCGGCGATCTCGTCGACGGTGCCGGCGAGGATGTTCGCCTCGATGCCGGCCTCGCGGGCGAGCCGGGCGATCACCGGATCCGTGGCGTGCCGGCCGCGGAAGATCACGCGCACGACGGTCTGCCCGCCGGGAACCGGCTCGCGCTGCAGGTGCGCGGCGACATAGGGGGGCAGGGTGCTCCCGGTCTCGTCGGCGAGGAACGAGCGCGTCACCGGGTGCTGCGGGCGGGTGAAGACGTCGAAGACGTCGCTCTTCTCGACGATGCGGCCGCCGTCGATCACCGCGACCTCGTGCGCGATCGCGCGCACGACCGACATCTCGTGGGTGATGAGCAGGATCGTGAGCCCGAGCTCGCGGTTGATGCGGCCGAGCAGGTCGAGGATCGAGCGCGTGGTCTCGGGGTCGAGCGCCGAGGTCGCTTCATCGGAGAGGAGCACCTTGGGCCGGGTCGCCAGCGCCCGGGCGATGCCGACGCGCTGCTTCTGTCCGCCGGAGAGCTCCGCGGGATAGCGGTCGCGCTTGTCGGCGAGGCCCACGAGGGCGAGCAGCTCGTCGACGCGCGCCTTGATCTCCGAGGAGGGCGTGCCCGCCACCTCAAGGGGGAAGGCGACGTTCTCGGCGGCGGTGCGCGAGGAGAGCAGGTTGAAGTGCTGGAAGATCATGCCGATCGACCGCCGCGCCTGCCGGAGTTCGCGCTCCGAGAAAGCCGAGATCTCGGCGCCGTCGACGATAACCTGGCCGGAGGTCGGCTTCTCGAGGCCGTTGGCGAGGCGGATCAGCGTCGACTTGCCGGCGCCCGAGCGGCCGATCACGCCGAGCACGGAGCCGCGCGGGACGGTGAGGTCGATGTGGTCGAGCGCGGCGACGGGTTTCCCGCCTGCGCGGGCCGGGAAGACCTTGGAAACCCCGGCGAGGCGGATGGCCGGATCAATGGCGATCGCATCGCCGGCGAGGCGAGAGATGTCTGTCACGGGAGCGTTCATGGATGTCTCCGGACCCGGGGCTTCCCGGCGGGTCTCAGTGCGTCCCGGTATGTCGAACAATGTCCGATATGTCAATCGTATCGTCCTGTATGAAGAACAAGGGAGGGCGGCGCCCAATGCAGACCGGGTGAGGCGTTACCCTTGCACCGTCGGCGCTGCCACCCTCACCCGGCTGCTACGCAGCCGACCTCTCCCATCGAAGGGAGAGGTGAGGTGCGCGCCGCTGCTTCGCCTCTCCCCCGGAGGGAGAGGTCGGACGCGAAGCGTCCGGGTGAGGGGGGAAACACTGCGCTATCCTATTGATGACAGTGCGAATTTTCCGTATGATAGCTTGGCAGTGCCACCCGCACCCGGGCGCTTCGCCCCTGGCGGCGGAGGTCGCCCGCAATTTGGCAGAACGAACCCAAAATTGCGCCGGTGAGGGGTAAACCACTGCGATATCAAGAGAAACCTCGCGCCTGCAGGTTCACTCTCCGATAACGCCCAAGCGGGCCACATGCTCCCCACTTTTCACGATCAGCCGAGTCCGACGGCAGGGCTCCCGGATTACCAGAAGGGCTTCATCTCCTCGAGGCGGTCGATCTCCTGGCGGGCGGCCGCGAGCAGCTCCTCCGTCCGCTCCTCCTGCGTCTGCATGTCGACGAGGGCGTCGGATTCCGAGATCCGCGATCCGACCGCGATGTCGTTGAGATCGCCCAGGATGTCCTGGAGCCCCGAGAGCGTCTTCAGCACGGTGTTGCGCCGCTTGCGTGCCTTGTCTCCGGGAAAGAGGCTCTCGAAGAACTCGCCGGCATAGCGCAGCTTCTTCATGGCGATCCGGACCTCGTGCCGCTCCTCGGGATCGAGCTCCTCGACATGGCGGGCCCGCTTGCGGACGCGCCGCCAGCGCCGTTCGAGCTCGCTCTTCGCGAAGGAGCGCACCGAGCGGCTACGTATCGGGGCCGTTTCCTCCGCGTCCCGCCACGGGCCGGCCTCGACCCAGGCGGCCACGGCGAGGATGGCGGCTCCGTAGCGACGGGCGCGGAGGGCCGCCTGCACGGCGTCGTAGGCCTTCTCGCGCTTCGCCTCCGCATCCGCGATCGCTCGGCGAATCCCCTCGTCGTCGGGGGCCTCCTCGCGTGCGGGCTCGAGCACCTTCCCTATATAGATGTCGAGGTCGCGGGCCTCGCCGAGCACGCCCGTGATCCAGCGCAGCTCGTCCTTGACGGCCTCGACGCGCTCGTCCGAGACCATGTTCTTGAAGAGCGAGATCGCCGCCCGCAGCCGGCGCAGGGCGACGCGCATCTGGTGAACGGCTTCCGGATCGCGGCGCTGCCGCAGGACCCGCTCATTGGCCACGAGATGGCGCAGGCACGAGGCCGCGATTTCCCGGAAGGCCTCGGCGTTGCTCATCTCCTCGTCGAGGACGATGTCCTCCGCCTTCACGCGCTGCGGCGGCAACGCCGCGAGCGCCTCGTAGCCGCGTTCGGCTTTCGTCATGAAGCTCAGGCAGAGGGGCGCCGCGCCGGCGAGCTTTTCCGCCAGCCCGAACAGCGCCTGCGGGTCACCCGCGATGAGCTCGAGCTCCACCTCGACGAAGGGCGTCGTCACGTGCCCGGCCCGGACCTCGCCGCGATCGACGCAGACCTCGATCTGTGCATTGGGGACGCTCACCGGCACGACGGTGCGCTCCACCTGCACCACGAAGAGACGCGAGATCGGCTTGTCGAGGAGCTTGAACCGGCCCTTGCGCTTGACGGGGACGAGGGCCGGGTCCGGGCTGTCTCCCTTGACGTCGACCTCCCATTCGTTCCGGTCCAGGGCGGCGCCCACGCCGTTGCGCGTCGCCTTCAGGGTCTGGATGCGGCGATCGCCATCCGCTCTGATCCGGAAGGAGAGGCCCGCGGCGCGAAGCTCGAGATCGTGCGTGTCGAAATAGGCCGAGCGGAGCATCTGCTCCCGAACCCTTTCGCCATCGGCGAGCGCGCGAATGCAGCGGTCGATCTCGTCGACGTCGGACGGGTCCGCCGACAGCTTGAGCTCGATCTCGCGCGGACCGGTCTTCTCCCCGGCTTTTGCGTCGTCGGTCCTTGCGGTGCGCCGCTTCGCCATGTGTCCTCCGGGATGGGTGGCGCCGTGCGCGACCCGCGGGCCATTGAAACCGGCTGCCGAGTGCAAGTTTAGTATCGTCATGAACCAAGCGGAGCAACGGCGGCTGAAGTCGCGCCTCCCATACGCTGGGGGAAGAGATCGGATACAGGATTCGGACAATCGCGCCTCCGGTTCGCACATAGCCGGGACGATGAAGCCGGTTGTCGCCGCCATTGCGTCCGCCCTGTTCCTTCACCTTTCAGTGCCGGCTCTCGCGCAATCCGAAAGTGTCGGGCATGCCGTATGCCGGCACATCGAAGCGGCGGCCCACGGCAAGGGCCTTCCCGTCACCTTCTTCACACGGCTGATCTGGCGCGAGAGCAGCTTCCGCGCCGGCGTCACGAGTCCGGCCGGCGCCCAGGGGATCGCCCAGTTCATGCCCGGCACCGCCCGCGAGCGTGGGCTCGAGGACCCGTTCGACCCCGAGCAGGCGATCCCCGCCGCGGCCGGTTTCCTGGCCGATCTTCGGGAGCAGTTCGGGAATCTCGGGCTCGCCGCGGCCGCCTATAATGGCGGCCCCGCCCGGGTCGCGGCCTGGCTGCGGGGCAACGGCGGGCTTCCTTTCGAGACCGAGGCCTATGTACGTTGGATCACCGGCCGCCCGGCCGAGGACTGGCGGCCCGACGCCGATCCGCCGGAGGAGCCGGCCGCGGATGATGCCTCATGTCTCACTGTGCTCGCGAGCCTGGGCAAGCCGGGTGCGGACGAGCCGCTTCCTGGCCCGCTGGCCCCGTGGGGCGTTCAGCTCGCCGGGAACTTCTCGAAGCAGCTCGCCCTCGCAGCCTATAGCCGTGCGAGCCGCCCCCTGCGCGACGTGATCGGGGAGGCCCAGCCGATGATCATCGGAACGCGCCTGCGCTCGCGGGGAACCCGCGCCTTCTACCGGGTGCGCGTGCCGGCTCAGACCCGCCAAGCCGCCGAGCAGCTCTGTGCGCGCATCCGGGCCAGGAACGGAAGCTGCATCGTGCTGCCGAGTTGAGCAGCGGAATCCGAACGGGCCGTCTGGACGGTCCGATGCGGTTGGGATTTGATGCTCGTCAAAGCCGCCCGTGATCGCACCGGCTAAGCGTGGCGGCACAGCTAAGCTTCATTTCGGGAGGTTGATCATGCTCGCCCGCATCACACTGCATCTCGCGCGCAGCCGCGAGTTTCCGAACGGCAGCAACCGGCACGGATACGAGATCATCGCGCCGCTCGACGCGAACGGGCATCTCGATGCGAATCTCTGGCGCCAGGAGCGGGCCCAGTGCCAGGTCCGGCGGTTCTGGGCCGGCGAGCCCGACAAGCGCGGCAGGCTCGTCCATCGCGCCGGCGGTCCTCGCGGATCGACTTGGTTCCTGGACTACAACCTGGACACGGACGCGGACGACGAGGCCGGATACCGGCTCGGCGACCATGCCTTCGTGGAAGGCGAATACGTCTCCATCATGGATGATGACGAGGTCATGCACACCTTCCGGATCGCGTCGGTGCGCCCGCTCGGCAGCAGCGCGGTGCAGGCATCGTGAGCATGCGCATCGCTCTCGCCGCCATCGGCCTGATCGCGGCCGTCGCCTCCGCCTCGGCCCAGTCGGGACGCGCTCAGCGCGGGGAGGTCTTCCTGCGCACGAATTGCGGGCAATGCCACGCGATCGGCCGCGTCGACGAGAGCCCGCTCCCGATCGCGCCGCCCTTCCGGACGCTGCACGAGCGCTACCCGGTCGAGGATCTCGCCGAAGCGCTCGCCGAGGGAATCATCACCGGTCACCCCACGATGCCGGAATTCCAGCTCGATCCGGCGCAGATCAACGATGTGATGGCGTATCTCAAAACGCTGGAGCAGTAGCCGCAGAAGAGAGGCGCTTTTCTCGTGCAGCCCAGCGGTTCACCCGTCACCCTGTGGGCGGCATCCTCTCCCGCAAGAGGCGAAGTAAAGCGGCGGCAGCGCGCACATCACCTCTCCCTTGAGGGGCAGGGTCATCGCATGTGAGTCAAGAGCTCGATCAGGAAAGCATCATCCCATCCGGCGCGCTGTCGTTTCATGGTGAGCGACTTCTGGGCCGGATGGGCGCGCAGAAGATTGAGCGCAATCTTGCGCAAGAGCGCGAGATTGACCGGCGCATGGTCTTTGCGGGTCCGGCAGGCATCCTCGTGAAAGGCCACGTCGAGCTCCCAATGCACGTTGTTCTCGATCCGCCAATGGTTGCGCACGGTCGCGAGAAGCTCGTGCGGGTGCATCACGCGCGAGAGCACGAAGAGACGGCCCTGCATGATCTCGGGCCCGTCGCCGACCTTGCGCCAGCTCTCGATGCGCCCGAGCGCGGCAAGGTCCCGGAACCGATGCCGCTCGGCCAGCTCCGGGGCCGGGATCACCCAGGCGATGCGGTGCTCGCGGCGGCCATGGCCCTGCTCGCCGGCTTCCGCAAACGGGGGACCGTCGCCGGCCCGGGCGAACAAGGCCG
>NZ_LN811354.1:354001-417078 GCF_001006805.1 Microvirga massiliensis
CTTGAGGGGAGAGGTCGCCCCGAAGGGGCGGGTGAGGGTGGCTGCGTCAACGTTCGACGCCATGCAGCCCCCGCCTTGCCATCGCCCGCCTCTGATGCCACGGGAGGCGCATGGCGCCACCGCTTCTTTCTCTCCAGGATTGCAGTCTCACCTTCGGCGGTCAGCCGCTCATCGAGCGAGCGGATCTCGCCGTCGGGCAAGGCGACCGGATCTGTCTCGTCGGCCGCAACGGCTCCGGCAAGTCGACGCTGCTGAAGATCGCGGCCGGCTTGCTGGAGGCCGATCACGGCACTCGCTTCGTGCAGCCCGGCGCGACGATCCGCTACCTTCCGCAGGAGCCGGACCTCACCGACTTCCCGACGACGCTCGCCTATGTGGAAGCGGGCCTCGGCCCGGGCGACGATCCTTACCGCGCCCGCTACCTGCTCGAGCAGCTCGGGCTGCACGGGGATGAACCGACCGACCGTCTCTCCGGAGGCGAGGCACGGCGGGCGGCGCTCGCGCACGTGCTGGCGCCCGCGCCGGACATCCTCCTTCTTGACGAGCCCACGAACCATCTCGACCTGCCGGCGATCGAGTGGCTGGAGAACGAGCTCCTCTCGATCCGTTCGGGCCTTGTCCTGATCAGCCACGATCGCCGCTTCCTCGAGCGGCTCTCGAGCGCCACGATTTGGCTCGATCGCGGCATCACGCGGCGGATCGAGAAGGGATTCGCGAGCTTCGAATCCTGGCGCGACGAAGTCCTCGAACAGGAGGAACAGGAGCGCCACAAGCTCGATCGCAAGATCGCCGCGGAAGCCGACTGGCTGCGCTACGGCGTGACCGCACGGCGCAAGCGCAACGTGCGGCGCCTCGCCCATCTTCACACGCTGCGGCAGCAGCGGCGCGACCAGGTGAAGGCGGCCGGCTCGGTGAAGATGACGCTCGCCGAAGCCCAGGAATCCGGCACGTTGGTGATCGAGGCGGACGGAATCAGCAAGTCCTTCGACGGCCGCCCGATCGTTCAGAATCTCTCGCTGCGCATCCTGCGCGGCGACCGGCTCGGCATCGTCGGCCCGAACGGCTCGGGAAAGACGACGCTGCTCAATCTCCTGACCGGTGTTCTCGCGCCGGATTCGGGCCAAGTGCGCCTCGGTGCGAATGTCGAGCTCGTCACCCTCGACCAGCGGCGCGAGAGCCTCGATCCGAATGCCACTGTCGCCGAGACCCTCACGGGCGGCGGCAGCGACAGCGTCGTGATCGGCGGACAGAGAAAGCACGTCGTCGGCTACATGAAGGACTTCCTGTTCGCGCCCGAACAGGCGCGCACGCCCGTCGGCGTGCTGTCGGGCGGCGAACGCAACCGCCTGATGGTCGCCCGCGCGCTCGCGCAGCCCTCGAACCTTCTCGTCCTCGACGAGCCGACGAACGATCTCGATCTTGAGACGCTCGATCTGCTCGAGGAGATGATCGACGACTATCCCGGCACGGTCGTCCTCGTGAGCCACGACCGCGACTTCCTCGACCGCACGGTCGGCTCGGTTCTGGTTTCTGAAGGAGAGGGGCGCTGGGTCGAATATGCGGGCGGCTATTCCGACATGGTCGCCCAGCGCGGCGAAGGCGTTCAGGCCCGCACGGTCGAGAAGCCGAAGGCGAAAGCGGAGCGCCCGGCGAGCGAGCCGGGAAACCGCTCGGCCCCACGCCGCAAGCTCGGTTTCAACGAGCAGCACGAGCTCAAGACCCTGCCGGGGCGCATCAGCGAGCTCGAGACCCGAATCGCGAAGCTGCACGAGACGCTGGCGGATCCCGGCCTCTATGCTCGGGATCCGGCACTGTTCGAGAAGGCCTCGGCGGCGCTGGCCGAGGCAGAGGCGCAGCTCGCCGCCGCCGAGGAGCGTTGGCTCACCCTCGAGATGCTCCGGGAGGAACTCGGCGCCTGATGCGCGGAACGGGCCGGCGCGCTACCCGGGGTGACGCGCAGCCGGAAGCGGAGGATGATGGCGGAATCCCGGTTCCGCACAGCCGCAAGGACTCAGGCCCGTGACGTTCTCGCCTCTCAATTCCGCGATCACCGGGCCGCTCTTCACCAGCGGCGCCATGCAGGCGGTGTTCTCCGACCGGGCGCGGATCGCCGCGATGCTCGCCGTCGAGGAGGCGCTCGCGCGGGCGCAGGCGCGGTTCGGCCTCGCACCGGAGGCCCTCGCCGAGGCGATCGCCGCGATCTCGCCCGACGATCTCGACCTCGACGAGATCGGGAAGGCGACCGCGAACGCGGGCGTTCCAACGATCCCCTTCGTGAAGGCCGTTCAGAAGCGCCTGCCGGCGGAGTACGAATCATCGTTCCACAAGGGCGCGACCACGCAGGACATCCTCGACACCGCGCTCGTGCTGCAATTGCGCGACGGGTTTCGCCTCATAGAGCCGGACCTCGCCGCGGTGCTCCAGGAATTGCAGCGGCTGGCGGAAGCCCACCGCCGCACGCCCTGCGTGGGTCGCACCTATGGCCAGCATGCGGCGCCGATCACCTTCGGCTTCAAGGCGGCCGTCTGGCTCGCCGGGATCGCCGAGGCGGGCGAGGGTATCGCGCGCGCGAAGGGCCGCCTGCTCGTAGCATCCCTGGGCGGTCCGGTAGGCACGCTCGCGGCGCTGGGAGAACAGGGGCCACGCGTGGCCGATTCCTTCGCGGACCTTCTCGGCCTGCGGGCGCCGGCGATCACCTGGCACACGCGCCGAGCGGGATTCGCAGAAGGGGGCACTTCCATCGCCGTGCTGCTCGGAGCGCTCGGCAAGATGGCCGTCGACGTCGCGCATCTCTGCACGACGGAGGTCGGGGAGGTCGCGGAGCCCCATGTCCCGGGCCGCGGCGGCTCCTCGTCGATGCCGCACAAGCGCAATCCGGTTTCAAGCACGATCATCATCGCGGCCCATCAGGCATCCATCGGCCAGGCAGCTCTGCTCCTCCAAGCCTTGTCGGCGCGGCACGAACGTCCGGCCGGCCTGTGGCACGCCGAGTGGGGTGCGCTCCCGACCTTGTTCGGCCTCACGTCCGGAGCCCTGCGCGAGAGCCGGCTTTTGTGCGAGGGCCTCGAGATTTACCCGAAGCGCATGGCCGCGAATCTCGACGCGACCCGTGGCCTCCTGTTCGCCGATGCCGCCGCGGGCCGGCTCGCCCATCGGCTCGGCCGCGAGGCCGCGCACGAGGCCGTCGAGCGTGCGGCCGACGAGGTCCGCACGTCCGGCCGGAGCCTTCAGGAGGTGCTCTGCCGTGATCATGGCCCCGAAATCGCCGAGGCTTTCGACCTGGCGCCCGCGATCGAGGCGGCGCAACCCTGGATCGATCGCGCGATCGAGGAGGCCGACAGGGTGGTGCAGATTCTGCAGAGCAGTCGGTGATGGGAACCCGTGCTATAGCATCGGACCTAAAAGTGGGTTCCACTTTTGGGACCAATCCGATGCTTCGGTCCTTGAACAGCGCATCGAACGATGCGCTAAGACTCGCACCTCCGCAGATCGATCGGTGACGCCATGCCCCTGATGAATCTCCGCGACGTCAACCTGTTCTACGACATCACCGGCCCGGATGATGCGCCCGTCGTCGCGTTCTCGAATTCGCTCGGGACGACGCTCGAGATGTGGGACGCGCAGGTCCGTGCTCTCGCGGGGTGCTACCGCTGCCTGCGCTACGATACCCGCGGGCACGGCCGTTCGGCGGTGGTCGACGAGCGCTTCACGATCGCGGATCTCGCGGCTGATCTCGCAGGCCTCCTCGACGGGCTCGGGATCGATCGGGTTCATCTGATCGGCCTGTCGCTTGGCGGCATGACCGCGCAATCCTTCGCGGCCCGTTACCCGGATCGCGTCGAGAGCCTCATCCTGGTCGCGACCGCCGCATACATGCCGACGCAGGAGAGCTGGGAGGAGCGGGCCGCCACCGTGCGCAGCCGCGGCGTGGGGAGCCTCGTCGATTCCGTCATGGCGCGCTGGTTCACGCCGGACACCGTGGCGCTGTGCCCGGATGCTGTCTCCTATGTGCGCGAGCGCTTTCTCGAAACCGATGCCCGCGGCTATGCGGCGGCCTGCCATGCGATCGGCGCCATGGATCTCCGGAGCGAGATCGGCGCGATCCGCGCGCCGACACTGCTCGTCGCCGGCGAGGAGGATCCGGCGACGCCGATCGAGATGGCGGAGGAACTCTCCTCGCTGATCCCGGAAGCCGAACTGACGGTGATCCCGGAGGCCGCGCATCTCGTGGCCGTCGAGCAGTCGGATGCGCTCAACGAGGCGATCCTCGGATTTCTCGAGCAGTTCGGCAAGCGCGAGATCGTCGGCGGCGGCGCCAGCCTCCCCGTGGGTCTCGCGACGCGCAAGAGCGTGCTCGGGGTCGAGCACGTGCAGCGCTCGCTGGACAGTGCAAGCGAGTTCGCCCAGCCGTGGCAGGATTTCATCAGCCGCTATGCCTGGGGCGAAATCTGGGGCGACCCGACGCTGCCATGGAAGACCCGGTCGCTCGTGACCCTGTCGATCATGGTCGCGCTCCATCGCGAGGAGGAGTTCAAGCTCCACCTGAAGCCCGCGCTGCGGAACGGCGTGACGCGCGACGAGTTGCGCGCTCTGCTCATTCAGGCGTCCGTCTATGCCGGCGTGCCGGCCGCGAACGCCGCCTTCCGGTGGACGCGCGAGGTACTCGGCGAGGAGTTCGGCTGATCAACCCGGCTCTCACGCGAGCCAGCGGACCAGGGCGAGCGAAAGCACCGGGAACGCGGCGCACAGCGTGAGACGCAGGATGTCGCTTACCAGGAACGGAAGCACGCCGCGATAGGTCTGCGCGATCGGCACGTCGCGCGCGATCGAGTTGATCACGAAGACGTTCAGCCCGATCGGTGGCGCCGTGAGACCGATTCCGACGACGATCAGCACGAGGATTCCGAACCAGATCGCGACCTCGTCGGGCGGCAGGCCGAAATCGAGCGCCGTCACGATCGGAAAGAACACCGGCAGCGTCAGCAGGATCATGGCGAGTTCGTCCATGACCGCGCCGAGAACGATGTAGAAGAGAAGGAGCGTGGCGAGAACCGCATAGGGCGGCAGTCCCGCTTCCGAGATCATCGTTGCCGCGTTGGTCGGCAATTGCGAGAAGGCCAGGAAGGCGTTGAAGACTTCTGCGCCGAGAAGAATAAGAAAGATGAGCGCGGTCGTCTCGGCCGTCTGTAGAAGGCTCGTGAGGAAATCCTTCCAGGACAGCGATCGGCGCAGGAGCCCAATGAGCAGCATCGCGACCGCACCGACGGCCGCTCCCTCCGTCGGCGTGAACACGCCGCCATAGATTCCACCTACGACAATCAGGGCTACCAGCATCACGGGCCATATCGCGATCAGCGCGGTCCGCCGTTCCGCTCTGCTCACGCGCGGGTGCGACGGGGTGAGTTCGGGATTGCGGCGGGCGATCCAGGCGATCGTCAGGCAGTAGAACAGTGTCGCGAGGAGGCCCGGGATGAGCGCGGCCTCGAACAGCTTCACGATGTTCTGCTCGGTCGCGATCGCATAGACGACGAGGATGACGGAGGGCGGAATGAGGATGCCGAGCGTTCCGCCGACGGCGATGACGCCGGTCGCGAGACCCGGCGCATAGCGATAACGCCGGAACTCCGGCAGGACTGCGCGCCCGAAGGTCGCCGTCGTCGCAACGGACGATCCGCAGATTGCGCCGAACGCCGTACAAGCGCCGATCACCGACATCGCCGTGCCGCCGCGCCGGTGGCCGACAACGGCATTCGCCGCGCGGAACAGATCCTGCGAGAGTCCGGAGCGCTCCGCGAAGGCGCCCATCAGGATGAAGAGCGGGATGACGGAGAGCGTGTAGTTGGAGAACAGGAAATACGGCGTCGTCTTCATGTAGTTCAGGAAGGCCGGCCACCCTGCGATAGAAAGATAGCCCGCGCTTCCCGCTGCCAGCATCGCGAGCCCGACCGGCATGCGCAGCGCAATGAGCGCCAGCATCCCGACGAAGCCCCAGATGGCGAGCGCCGTGCCGGTCATGCGCAGCTCCCGGCGCTTGCGGTGGCACCCCTCACCCGCGTTCTCACCTCTCCCTCGACGGGAGAGGTCGACGCCCGAAGGGCGGCGGGTGAGGGTGGCTGCGCCAACGCAACAAGCACAGTGCACCGCTGCGTCCAGAAGGAGGGCGCAGTGCCAACACCCCTCACCCGCGCGCTGAAGCGCGCGACCTCTCCCACAAGGGGAGAGGTGAAGAGGGCGGCGGGTGAGGGTGGCTGCTGATCCATCTCAGGACATGTCCCTCATGCGGCTCCAAGCAGTCGCAAGGCACACGACGGCGAGGAAGGCCGCCATGCCCGCGCAGAGCCAGATCGCGTAATAGATCGGCAGGCCGAGGACCATGGATGTCGTGGCGTTGACATGCGCCTCCATGGCGCCGAGCGTGAGCCGCCATGCAATGAAGGCCGCGAAACCAGCAAAGACGATGTCCCAGACCATGTCGAGCGCGATCTGAGCTCCTCGCGGAAGCCGGGTCGTGAAGGTGTCGACCATCACGTTCCCGCGCTTGGCTTGGCAGAGCGGCAGGAATGCGAAGACCGCGATTGCAAGGCCCATCTGGACGAGCTCGAACTCGCCGTTGATTCCCTCGTCGAGAATCCAGCGCATGAGCACGCTCGTCGTTACGAGGAGGCCGAGACCCACGACGAGGAGGCCGCCCGCGAGGGCCAAAAGCCGTACGAGAGCCTCGATGCTGCGCTCCCACGGAGCGCTCGTGGTGCCTTGGTCTGAGGGCATGTCTGCGAGCGAGGGGACGGCCCGTCTACGGGCGTGATCGAGCGAGACGATGACCGGGGCCAGCACGCCCCGGTCGCGAGAACGGCAGGCTTCAGGCCGCGTTCTCGTGCTTATGGATCGCGGCGCGAGCGCTGTCGAGGAGCTTCTGGCCGTCGAGGCCACGCTCCTTCATCGTCGTCAGCCAGTGCTCGATGACCGGTTCGGTCGCCTTGCGCCAGCGCGCTTTCTCGTCCTCGGAAATCGTGATGATCGTGTTGCCGCGCGCCTTCACCATCTCGGACACGACGATCGCCTGGTCATCCCAAGCCTTGCCGGCCATCGTCGCGGCGGCGAGCCCGGAATTCTTGTCGAGCACCTCCTTCAGGTCGGCCGGAAGGCTCTCGTATTTTGCCTTGTTCATCGCGAGGATGAAGGTCGCTACGTAGAGCGTCGGCGAGCCTGGGATTTCCGTATGGTTCTTGACGAGTTCGTGCACCTTGATGGACGGCACGACCTCCCAGGGCACGACGCAACCGTTGATCACGCGCTGCGCCAGCGATTCCGGTACCTGCGGGACCGGCATGCCGACGACCGTTGCGCCGAGCGCCCGCAGCGCTTCGCCGGCGAGGCGCGTCGGGAAGCGGAGCTTCAGACCCTTAAGATCCTCCAGGGTATGCACGGGTTTGTTCGCATGGATCAGTCCGTGATCGTGCGTCCAGAAGCAGATCGGATGAACGTCCTTGAATTCCTCCTTGAGATGCTCGGCGGCAAATTCCTGGAAGGCGCGGGAATTCACGATCGCCTTGCGATCCGCGACGAAGGGAAGCTCGAAGGCTTCGCTGCCGGGGAAGCGCCCGGTCGTATAGCCCGGCAATGTCCAGACGAGGTCCACGACACCATCCTTCGCCTGATCGTAGAGCTGCGGTGGCGCACCGCCGAGCTGCATCGACGGGAAGATGTCGATCTTGATGCGGTTTCCGGAATCCGCTGCGACCTTCTTGGCCCAAGGCGCCAGAAAGTTCACCTGTCCGTTCGTGGTCGGCGGCAGGAAGTGGTGCATCCGCAACGTCACCTGCGGAGCCTGGGCATAGCCTTCACGCAGCAGGGCAGGGGCGGCCAGCACTCCCGCGGAGACCGCGAGAAATCGGCGCCGGGCCGGGTTCGTCGGGGTACTCATCGGACGTTCTCCTCTTCTGCCCATTTGGGCTTCTTGTCGCGTCGCCACGCAGTCTCCCGGCGACCGTGTCAGAACGGAAACAAGGCTGCAATCCGATCAACCGGTTAATCCGCGCGATGCCCCGTCTTCGAGGCTTCTCTCGCGCGGGCGGTCGCTTCCCAAGGATCGCATGATCGCTGCCCTCTTCACCTCTCCTCGTGGAAGGGATAGCCCCAAAGGAGCGGGCGAGTAGGAAAACACTGCGCCGGAGCTTCTATCCCGCGCGGACCACCTCCTGCTCGATCGCTCCGAAGATCGAGTGTCCCGATGCGTCCTTCATCTCGATGCGGATGCAGTCTCCGAATTTCATGAAGGGCGTCGAGGGCTTTCCGTCGCGGATCGTCTCCACCGTCCGGATCTCGGCGATGCAGGAATACCCGACGCCGCCGTCCTTGATCGGCCGGCCCGGCCCGCCATCACGGTCGCGGTTGGAGACGGTGCCCGAGCCGATGATGGTGCCGGCGCCGAGCGGGCGTGTCCTGGCCGCATGCGCGATCAGGGTAGGGAAATCGAACGTCATGTCGATCCCGGCATTCGGGCAGCCGAATGGCTGCCCGTTGTAGGTCGAATTCAGCGGCAGATGCACGCGTCGGCCGTCCCAGACCGAGCCGAGTTCGTCGGGCGTGACCGCGACCGGGGAGAGCGCGGAGGACGGCTTCGACTGGAAGAAGCCAAAGCCTTTTGCGAGCTCCGCGGGGATGAGGTTGCGAAGGGAAACGTCGTTCACCAGGAGGACGAGGCGAATCAGGGAAGCGGCCTCCTCCGGCGAAACGCCCATCGGGACATCGCTGGTGACGACCGCTACCTCCGCCTCGAAATCGATCCCGAACCCTTCGTCGGCCACCGGGATCGGATCGCGGGGTCCGAGAAACGCATCCGAGCAGCCCTGGTATATCAGCGGATCCGTCCAGAAGGAGGGCGGCATCTCGGCGCTGCGGGCTCTCCGGACGAGCTCGACATGGTTCACGTAAGCCGAGCCGTCCGCCCATTGGTAGGCTCGCGGGAGCGGAGAGGAACAATCGTGCTCGTGGAACCGGAACGACGGGACCGACCCGTGCTCGAGCTGCTCCGTGAGGTCCTGCAGGCGGGGCTCGACCCGGTCCCAGTCGTCGAGGGCCTGCTGGAGGGTCGGCGCAACGATGAAGGCATCCGTCGCGCGCGTGAGATCCCGCGAGACGATCACGAGCCGGCCATCCCGGCCGTGTTTGAGCGAGGCAAGCTTCATAGCCAAAATCCGGTTTTCAGTGCATGAGTGGCCGGACCAACGACGCGTTGCAAGAGGAGTAGCCCCTGATGACCACGCCGACGATCAAAAGACGCGATTTTCTGGCCGGAGCTGCCGTCGCGACCACGGGCACGCTCGCCGCGCCGGCGATTGCGCAGTCGGCGCCGGACATACACTGGCGGCTGACGTCGAGCTTCCCGCGGCAGCTCGACACCATCTTCGGCACGGCCCAGACCCTGGCGAAATACGTGGCCGAAGCGACCGACAACAAGTTCCAGATCCAGGCCTTTCCGGCTGGCGAGCTCGTCGGCGGGCTGCAGGCGCTCGATGCAGTGCAGACCGGGGCGATCGAGTGTGCTCATACGCCGCTGTATTTTTACTTCGGCAAGGACCCTGCGCTGGCCTTCGCGACCGGCGTGCCGTTCGGCCTCAATGCCCGGCAGCAGCATTCCTGGTGGCATTTCGGCGACGGGAGCGAGATCATCAACGGTGTGCTGGAGAACTTCAACGCGATTTCCTTCGCGTGCGGAAATTCCGGCACGCAGATGGGCGGCTTCTTCCGCAAGGAGTTGAAGGACGTCTCTGACTTGTCCGGCCTGAAGTTCCGGATCGGCGGCCTCGGCGGTCAGGTCCTCGCGAGGCTCGGCGTCGTCCCGCAGCAGATCGCGGGCGGAGACGTCTATCCGGCTCTCGAGCGCGGGACGCTCGACGCGGCGGAATTCGTCGGGCCTTACGACGACGAGAAGCTCGGGCTCTCGCAGGTTGCCAAATACTACTACGCCCCCGGCTGGTGGGAGGGCGGCGCCATGCTGCATCTCGCCGTGAACCTGCAGAAATGGAACGAGCTGCCGAAGAACTACCAGGCCATCCTGTTCCACGCCTGCGAGGCCGCCAACAACTGGATGCTGTCGAAATACGACGCCGTGAACGCGCCGGCGCTCCGCCGCATGGTTGCGGCCGGTACGGAGCTGCGCACCTTCCCGCAATCCATCATGGAAGCGGCGCTCAAGGCCGCCAACGAGTTCTACGCCGAGCAGTCCGCGAAGAACGCGGATTTCAAGCGCGCGTACGAATCGATGATCGCGTTCCGGAACGAGTTGCTGCCCTGGTGGCAGTTCAACGAATACGCCTACGATACCTTCCTCATCCGCACACGCGGCCGTTCGTAAGCGGGCGCTCAATAGCGAGAGGCGCCGGAGAAACCTGCGCCTCTCGAGGCCAAAAAACAAAGCGACCTATTTCGGCTCGCGACCCTCCGGATCGAAATGCTTCCGGAGACCGGACCAGCACTCGATATAGTTTTCCTGTAAGGTCTCGAGGCTCGCCGCATAGGCCGTGATGCGTTGCGGGAAACGTGTCTCGAACATGAAGGCGAGAGTGCCTTCGAGCTTCACGGGCTTGAGATCGACATTGCTGGCGTGTTCGAACGCCTTCTCGTCGGGGCCGTGCGGAAGCATCTGGTTGTGCAGGCTCATTCCGCCGGGCACGAACCCTTCCGGTTTCGCGTCGTAGACGCCGAGGACGAGCCCCATGAATTCCGACATTAGATTGCGGTGATACCACGGCGGACGGAATGTGTTTTCCGCCACCAGCCAGCGTTCCGGAAAGATCACGAAGTCGACGTTTGCGGTGCCGGGTGTCTCCGACGGTGCGGTGAGGACCGTGAAGATCGACGGATCGGCGTGATCGTAGAGAATCGGCCCGACCGGCGAGAAACGGCGCAGATCGTATTTGTAAGGTGCGTAATTGCCGTGCCAGGCGACGACGTCGAGAGGCGACTGGCCGATCTCGGTGAGATGGAGCTCGCCGCCCCATTTCACGAAGAGCCTGGAGGGGACTTCGCGCTCCTCGTAGGCGGCGATCGGCGTATAGAAGTCCCGGCGGTTCGCGAGGCAATTGGCGCCGATCGGGCCACGGTCCGGCAGGGTGAATGCGCCGCCGTAGTTCTCGCAGACATAGGCCCGGGCCGGGCCGTCGATGAGGTCGACCGTGAAGATGACGCCGCGCGGAATCACGCAGATTTCGCCCGGTTCGATATCGATGATTCCGAACTCGGTGCGGAAACGAAGGCGCCCCTCCTGCGCGACCACTAGGAACTCGCCATCCGCGTTGAAGAAATACTCGTCCTCCATCGAGCGTGTGACCAGGGCGAGATGGGCGGCCATCCCGACCTGGGTGTCCGAATCGCCGGCCGTCGTCACCGTTCTCAGTCCTAACACGAAGGTCAGCGGCTCATCGGGAATCGGCACGGGCCCCCAGCGGAGTTGCCCGAGCGGTCGGTCGCTTTCGTCCCGGGCGCCCGGCGCGGTTCGCAGAAACGCCTTGTTGGCGCGGCGGTAGCGGCCGGAATGCTTCACGGTCGGCCGGATGCGGTAGAGCCAGGAGCGCTGGTTCGTCGCCTGGGGCGCCGTGAAGGGGGAACCGGACAGTTGCTCCGCGTAGAGGCCATAGGCGCATTTCTGCGGCGAGTTCATGCCGACCGGCAGGGCGCCGGGCAGGGCTTCGGTCTCGAACGAGTTTCCGAAACCAGACATGTAACCCGGGAGGAGGGCGGTGGTCTGGCGGTCGGCCCGGGCGAAGGTGTTCTGGTTCTGCAGGTTCATGGCACCCTCTTGGAGGCTGCTCGCAATCGGTTCGGCGTCGGCAATCCGCGAGGGGTTGCGAGAACCATATCTCCTGCATGCTAGTTGCACGAGCAACAGATTCAAGGTCGAACGCCCTAAGGGCTCAGGTCGGCCCGATGACGCTTGGCTCGTCTGCGCCGGCTCTGGCCGGGGCCCGTCTCCAACCCCAGATATGCAGCCAGCATACCGGTCGGCGCCTCTCGTGACCGGCGGTCGGGAAGCGGCGGCAGATGAGGGCTCTTCCTCGCGAGCCGCGCCGATGGCCCGAGCCGACCGGCACGCAAATCGAGGGTCGGCCAGACAGAGGAGGAAACGATGGGACCGTATCCGCATGACGCGCCGCCTCCGGCCATTAGCGACGAGAATCCGATGGGAACGGACGGATTCGAGTTCGTCGAGTATTGCCATCCCGAGCCCGAGAAGCTTGATGCCTTGTTCAAGCAGATGGGATTTGCGGCCGTCGCGCGTCATCGCTCCAAGAACGTGACGCTCTATCGGCAGGGCGACATCAACTTCATCCTCAACGCCGAGCCCGAATCCTTCGCGGCGAAGTTCGCGCAGGCGCACGGGCCCAGTGCCCCGGCGATGGCCTTCCGGGTCGTCGATGCGAAGCATGCCTATGAGCGTGCGCTCAGCTTAGGCGCCAAGCCCGCCCCGACGAATGTCGGGCCTATGGAACTCAACATCCCCGCGATCGAGGGAATCGGCGGGCTCCAGATCTATCTGATCGACCGCTACGGGGCGAAGGGCTCGATCTACGACGTGGATTTCGAGTGGCTCGGGGAGCGGGATCCGAAGCCCCATGGCGTTGGCCTCTACTACATCGACCACCTCACCCACAACGTCTATCGCGGGCGCCTGAACGAGTGGGCGGCCTTTTACGAGCGGCTCTTCAACTTCCGGCAGATTCGCTACTTCGATATCGAGGGCAAGCTGACCGGCCTTCACTCGCGCGCCATGACGAGTCCGGACGGCAAGATCCGCATCCCGATCAACGAGGATGCGGGCGAGACCGGACAGATCGAAGAGTATCTGCAGGAGTACAAGGGCGAGGGCATCCAGCACGTCGCGCTCGGGGCCACCGATCTCTACGAATCGATCGAGGCGCTGATCGAGCGGGGCGTGGAGTTCATGCCGGCCCCGAACGAAATCTATTACTCCCGGATCGACAGGCGCCTGCCGAAGCACGGCGAACCGGTCGAGCGCCTCCAGACGAACGGCATCCTCATCGACGGCGAGGGCGTCGTGGAAGGCGGCTTCACCAAGGTGCTGCTCCAGCGCTTCGGGAAAACGGCGATTGGCCCGATCTTCTTCGAGTTCATCCAGCGCAAGGGCGATGACGGATTCGGAGAGGGCAACTTCAAGGCGCTCTTCGAATCGATCGAGGAGGACCAGATTCGTCGTGGCGTCCTCAAGGCGGAGACTGCCTGATGGCTAGGCAAGCTACCTGTCTGGATCCGGGGTGGCCCGCCTGGTGGCACTCCGAGGCCCGTGCCAACGTGCGCCCCTCAGAGGTTTCAAGTGCCACGAAGCGGCGACGGCGTTAACGGTCGGTTAAATGGGCCCTGAGCGCACGTGGCCTTTGTGCAACATACCCCTTGAAAAGGTCCCAATGTGGCCGATTAACGGCTCCGGTCGGTTGATCGGGGAACGGCCCTCGATATTGTGAGCCTGCGACAGGGGGCGCCCCGGTCGTGGTTTGGTCCTCTCCAGGCAGGGAAGCGGGGAGGGGGACAAATCCCAGGGGTTAAGGGGTCTGTGGTCAGGGCTTCGGTGAAGCTGTCGAGGCACAAAGCCTATCCCCAGGGTCTCACAACTTTGGAGGTTATAAATGAAGCTCGTGAAGAGCCTACTCCTCGGATCCGCAGCGGGGTTCGCTGTCGTCGCCGGGGCACAGGCTGCGGATCTTCCCATCCGGAAGGCCGAACCTGTCGCTGTTGATTACGTCCGCGTCTGCTCCGCCTACGGATCCAGCTTCTTCTACATCCCGGGCACCGAGACCTGCTTGCGGGTCGGCGGCCGTGTCCGCGCCGAATACCGGTATGTGACACCCTTCGATCGATCCGAGGATTCGATCGGCTTCCGGGCACGCGGCCGGTTGAACATCGACGCTCGCACGCCGACGGATTACGGCACCCTGCGGGCCTACATCCGGTACGAGATCACCCGCAACACCGGCGTGTACAATTTCCCGCTCGCCGGCACCGCCGCAAATTCTCCCGACGTTGCGCAGGCCTTCGTCCAGTTCGGCGGCCTGACTGCTGGTCGAATCACGTCGTTCTTCACGAACGCCGACATCGCCACGCAGCACTTCGGCACGTTGCGCTTCGACGACGCTCCCGACCTCCCGGCCTTGGCCTACACCTTCGCGTTCGGCGGCGGCTTCTCGGCGACGGTTGCGTTGGAAGACAACATCAGCCGTCGTAACGCCGGCCTGCCGCTCGGGTTCCTGGGAGCAGCGTCCGGATTGCCGGTCGGTAACGTGTTCCCCGGCTTCAACTTCCCGTTCACCCAATGGGTACCGGCGGGTGACACGGCTCCGGATTTCGTCGCCAATATCAAGTATGTCGGCACCTGGGGTAACGCGCAGCTGTCGGGTGCGGTCCATCAGATCCGCGATCTGGGTGTTCCTCCAACCCTCACCGCGGCTGGCGCCATCGTTCCCAATACGGGCCGCCTGTTTAACGATGCCGAATACGGCTGGGCGATCTCTCCGAGCGTCCAGATCAACCTCCCGTTCTTTGCGGCTGGTGACTACTTCTGGGTGGTGGGAACCTACGCTCAGGGTGCGCCGAACTACGCGGGCTTCGCCGGCGGCGACAACAGGGTAGGCAATTTAAGTGGTGACACTTTCACGGCCACCAGTCTCGTGGCCGATGCCACGATTAACGCCTTCACGGGTAATCTCGAGAAGACGGACGTCTGGAGCATTGCCGCGAACTTCACGCATTTCTGGGCTCCGACGCTGCGTTCGAGCATCTTCGGGTCCTATGCCAACGTGCAGTTCGGTAGCGGATCCTCTACGATCCTCACCACTGGGCCCTTCGCTGGTCTCAGCGTCGGCTTCACGGACTTCAACGAGATTCGCATCGGCGGCAACACGATCTGGTCGCCGGTTGCGGGCCTGAACCTCGGTCTCGAAGTGATGTACACGCGGGTCGACTTCGACAACCGTATTCCGGGCTTTGACCTCGGTGCTCTGGCCAACGCGGTCCGGCCTGCCGGAACGAGCGACGTCAACGTCTGGGAGGGCCGCCTCCGCGTCCAGCGCGACTTCTGATCGACTCAGATCGATCTGACGAGAGCCCCGGTGGAAACACCGGGGCTTTTTTGATTCTCTGAGAGATCAGATCACGGCAGGTCGAGAAACCCGACGATGTGCTGGGCAAGCGCTCCATCCAGGAACGGCGCGTGGCCCTCGTCGGGCACAGTGATAGCCTTCAGCTTCGGGTGGAATTCCGCCATGGCCGCGAGAGTTTCTGCGCCGAGAAGGTCCGAGTTCGCACCACGCAGCGCCAGCACAGGAATCGGCTTCAGACCTTCGAACAATCCCCAGAGGGCAGGTAACGGCTGCTCCAGATCGAGCAGCTCCAGCGTCTTCAGAAGGCGAGGGTCGTAGTCGAGGACGAGGCGCCCTTTCTCCTCGCGCCATGTCCCGCGTGCCATCTCCTCCCACTTCTCGCTTGGCAATCGGGGAAATTGTGTGCCGGAGATCTGTTTCAGGATCCGGCCGGCCTCACGGAAGTCTCGCGGAACGGGCAGGCGTCCCACATAACCCTTGATGCGGATGAGCCCCTTCGGGTCGATGACCGGGCCGATATCGTTCAGCACAACCTTCTCGATGAGGCCCGGGCGCATCGCCGCGAGACCCATGATGATCAGACCGCCCCTCGAGGTCCCGACGAAGGAGGCGCGCTCGATTCCGGCTGCCGCCAGCATCTGCAGCACGTCATTGGTCTCGACTCTTACATCATAGCGACGCCAATCATTGTCGTATTGGGACCGCCCGCGTCCGCGGTAATCGAGAGCGAGCACGCGGCGTGGGTGGTCGGGATGGTGCGCCAGTTTCAGCGCGAGCGCGTGGAAATCGACGGAGTTCCGGGACAGGCCCGGGAGGCAGATGACGGGAGTGGTACCGCTGAGGATGGGGCCATAGTCGCGCGCGTACAGGCGCAACCCGTCTGAGGCCGAGACGTAGAGATCGCGCCAGGCTTGATCTTTCGAGGCTCTCTCAGATGTATTTTCTGAACCAGCCGGTGCGAATGCGCTGGTTTGGGGTGTCGTGTCCAAAGTGCGAACCTATTCCGGTCGGCGCTGCCACCCTCACCCGCCGCCTTTCGGGCGTTGCCTCTCCCATCAAGGGAGAGGCGGAGCGGCGGCAACACGCACGTCACCTTTCCCCTTGTGGGAGAGGTCGGACGCGAAGCGTCCGGGTGAGGGATGGCGGCGCCGACGTATCAGAACTCCTGCTTCCCGTCCGTCGCGATAACCGCATTGGCAGATGAGGCCGCGCGGTCGAGGCGGGCGCGGTAGACGTTCAGATTTTCGATCACCCGTTGCACGTAGTTGCGGGTCTCGTGGAAGGGAATGCGTTCGATCCAGTCGACGAGATCGACCTCGGGCTTGCGGGGATCGCCATAGGCCTTGACCCATTTCATCACATTCCCGCCGCCCGCATTGTACGATGCGAAAGCGAGCACGTGGGACCCGCGCCAATCCTCCATGAGCTCGCCGAGATGGGCGGCGCCGATCTTCGCGTTGTACGCGGCATCCTCGACGAGCTTCTGGACGTCGAACCCGACACCGAAACGCTGGGCGGTCCGCTTGGCAGTGGCCGGCATGAGTTGCATCAGCCCGCGTGCACCCGCAGAGGAGATCGCGCGCGGATTGAAGGCGCTTTCCTGGCGAGCGATTGCGTAGACCATGGCCGGCTCGACCACGTCGCCGACCGGCGTGAACTCGGGAATCCCGCTTACCGGATAGGCGTGGAGATCGAGCGGAAGGCCCTGCTGGACGGCGGCTTTTCCGATGACGAGGACGGCCCGCGGGTTGAGGTTCTCGTCTGCGATGCTCGCCAGAGTCTCGAGCTCGGCTTCACCCTCCAGACTCTGCGCGAGTTCGACGGCAAGAGAGACCGCGAGGTCCTTCTCCCCGATCTTGTGCAGCAGCGCGAATGCTCGTGCCGGCGTCCTAGCCAGGAAGGCAGTGCGCGCTTCCGGATCTACATGTCCCGGCATGCGCAGTTCGAGAGGCATGCCGAGATGCTCCCGGGCGAGCTGTCCGTAGAACGTGATGCCGTTCTCCGCAGCGCGCCGATAGTGTTTCTGCGCATCTTCCGTCTCGCCGGCGGCTTCGGCGGCGCGGGCCTGCCAATAGGCCGCACGGGAGACGGAGATCGGGGTTCCCGCGATTGTCGCCGCCTCGGCGAAATGCTTCTTCGCGTCGGCAGGGTTGTTCAGGAATCGCAGCGCGATCCAGCCCGCATGAAACTCGGCCTCGATTCTCTGCGCCGGCCCCTCGGCCCCGTGCTGGCTTGCGACCTGATAGGCCGCCTTGGGATCGCCTTCGTCGAGTAGCTCACGGGTAATGTAGCGGCGCTCGCTCCACCACCGGTCCCCGTCCACGAGCAGATCGGGATCCTGGGGCGCCTTGGCCATTACATCGGCGGCTTCGACGAGTTTCTTTTGCCGCTTCAGATACAGCGCGCGCGAGAAGATGTAGGAGGAATCCGTCCGCAGCTGGGACGGCACGGCCGCGAAGGCCTTCTCAGCTTTTTTCTTGCCCTGATATATCCCCATCCGTGCGCGCACGAGTGTCGGGTAATCCTTGCCCGCGCGCTCCGCCGCGCGCAGCGCGCCGCTCCAGTTCTCCCGAAACAAAAGACGCTCCATCCGGAACCGATGGTCGCTGCTCCGGAGCGCTTCCGAAAAACTTTCCAGGATGCGTCCCTCGAGTTCCGGGCCGAAGAGATCCTCTCGCCAGACATTGCGGATGATCTCCGTCGCCTTCTCCTCTTCGCTGGCCGATTTCAGGGCGAAAGCCAGTGCGACTCTTCCCGAGGTCGTAAGAGGCGGCTGTGTGGCGAAGTGCGCACGGATGCGTTCCGGCGACGGGCGCGCTGCGAGGAGGGCCTCCTCGATCCGGCGCTGCAGGGATCGCGACGAGGGCCAATCCGGGTAGTCGCGCTGGAACGCCAGCAGTCTGTCCAGCCCGAGCCGGGCGCCGGTGCGGATGGCGAACCATTCGGACAGGGCCAATGAGGCCGGTTCGGTAAGCCTAGACCGCAGGATGTCCGCTTCCGCGATATCTCCGCTGCGATAGAGGGAAAAGATGCGCGGCAGGTAATCGAAATCGGTCAGTGGGGGCGGCTCCGGCACCTCGAGAGGCGGAAAGGCCTCCACGTCGAGGATAGCTACCTGAAAGGGTCGCTGGTCGCTTGCACCCCGGTCCGCCGCTGCGACCGTCCCACCGATGCTCGCCAAGAGAGCACCCGATGCCAGAAGGCATCCGAGGCCTTGCCGAAGGCTCATGAGATCCCCCGCTTGTTCCCCGCAAAGTCTCAAGTTGAGACGATTGGCATTGAGGAAACACTAACCTGGGCGGTCGGGCAACCCGGCATGCGAAGTGTACAAAGACGCGCCCCGGGGCTTTGACGCTGTCTCTGCCATTGTGACCCGACGGCTTCGGTCAATTCGCGACTGCAGGCACTCCACGGGATCGGTGGTCGTTTCCCGGACGGCCGCTTCTGCTCCCTCCGGGCGACCGGTTCCCCTTTTCCCAATCCCGCGCTATGTGTCACGCCCCACCAGCACTTGGCCAAAGGTCGGGCGAAACAGACGCGCGAGGACGCCGCACATGAAGACACTCAGGGGCTCAATTACGGCGCTCGTTACGCCCTTCAGGAGCGGTGAGATCGACGAGGATGCCTTCAGGGCTCACATCAACTGGCAGATCGAGTCCGGAACACATGGGCTCGTCCCCGTCGGGACGACGGGCGAGAGCCCGACCCTCAGCCACCGCGAGCACGAGCGGATCGTGGAGGTTTGTGTCGAGGAAGCCCGGGGCCGCGTGCCGGTGATCGCCGGTGCAGGCTCGAACTCGACGGCCGAGGCGATTGCGTTCTCACGGCACGTCGAGAAAGTCGGGGCCGATGCCCTGCTGATCGTCACGCCCTACTACAACAAGCCCACTCAGGAGGGACTCTACCGCCATTTCAAGGCGATCAACGATGCCGTCGGCCTGCCGATCATCATCTACAACATTCCGGGGCGGTCGGTCATCGACATGTCCGTCGAGACCATGGCTCGTCTGTACGAGTTGAAGAACATCGTCGGCGTGAAGGATGCGACCGCGAATGTCGCCCGGGTAAGCCTCCAGCGTCAGGCCATGGGCCCGGATTTCATCCAGCTGTCCGGCGAGGACGCGACGGCACTAGGCTTCATGGCGCATGGGGGGCACGGCTGCATCTCCGTCACGTCGAACATCGCGCCGAAACTCTGCAGTGACTTTCAGGCGGCTTGCCTGAAGGGCGATTATGCTTCGGCCCTGACGATCCAGGATCGGCTGATGCCTCTTCACACCGCGATCTTCATCGAGACCAATCCCTCTCCGACGAAGTTCGCGCTCGCGGCTCTCGGGCGCATGGAAGAGGACGTCCGCCTCCCGATGATCCCGGTGTCCGAGAAGACTCGGGGCGAGGTGCGGGTCGCCATGGTGCACGCAGGACTCCTGAACGCGTAGTATCGACGAGCGAGGCTGGCTCCGGGCCTGGGACATCCGTTTCCAAGGCCCCGTCGGCCTCTCGCGCACCAATCAGGACCGCTGATCAAGACGATGGCCAAGGACCCGAAAAACACACGAAAGGTCGTCGCCGACAACCGAAAGGCTCGCTTCAATTATGAGATCACCGACACCTACGAGGCGGGCATCGCCCTGACGGGCACGGAGGTCAAGTCGTTGCGGCAGGGGAAGGCGACGATCGGCGAGGCTTATGCAGGTCCGTCGGGCGAAGAGTTCTTTCTCTTCAACGCTTATATTCCGGAATACCTGCAGGCGAACCGCTTCAATCACGAGACGCGCCGTCCCCGACGGCTGCTGCTGCACCGCCGCCAGATCGACAAGCTGATCGGCGCCACGCAGCGGGAAGGATTCACGGTCGTGCCGCTCCGCATCTACTTCAACGAGCGCGGGCGCGCGAAAGTGGAGATCGGTCTCGGCCGAGGCAAGAAGCTCCACGACAAGCGGGAAACCGAGAAGCAGCGGACCTGGAACCGCGAGCGGAGCCGCCTCCTGCGGGAGAAGGGCTGAGCCGCCCTTCTCCGAAGCCTGCTCCTGCCTCGTCTCGAAGCTCAGTTTCCGGTATTGTCCTCGGGATGGGATTGGCGAATGCCGTAGCGGCGCTCGAGGGCAGGTGAACGCGAACGCTCAGGCCGATCGCCGTTCTCGCCGGCGCCTTTGACAGCCCGGTCGGCCGGATCGCGGCCGATCTTTGCGATCAGCTGCGTGATGTCGAGGAACTCGTCCGCCTGTCGGCGGAGCTCATCGGCGACCATTGGGGGCTGCGTGGCAATCGTCGACACCACGGTCACACGGACGCCACGGCGTTGCATCGCCTCGACGAGCGAGCGGAAATCCCCATCGCCGGAGAAGAGAACCATGTGGTCTATGAATGGCGCGAGCTCGAGGGCATCGATCGCGAGCTCGATGTCCATGTTGCCCTTCACCTTGCGGCGACCTGTGGAATCGACGAATTCCTTGGTCGGCTTGGTAACGACACGGTATCCATTGTAATCCAGCCAGTCTATGAGCGGCCGGATGGAGGAATATTCCTGCTCTTCGACGAGCGCCGTGTAGTAGAAAGCCCGAACGAGGCTCCCACGATTCTGGAATTCTTTCAAAAGACGCTTGTAGTCGATGTCGAATCCAAGTGTTTTTGTGGTCGCATAGAGATTGGCGCCGTCAATGAATACTGCGATGCGCTGATTACCTGTCATGGTGTCTCTCGTGCCGGGTAAAACCCGGGAGCGCTTGCGGTAGCGGCGCTGCAGAAGAACGGTGCGCCGTTACATCCGAAGCGCAGGCAGGCCGCGTTTGCTCAAAAATAGATTGTTACAAAGCCTGAATGAGCCTGGCACTCCCGCCCGACTGCAGAGCAATTGTCACGGTTTGGTCAAAGCATGGAAACTGGCCAGATGGCCTAGTTGGCGGACAGGCCAGGGGTCCGGGCCGCCTTGAGTGCGACGGGCAGTCCTCGAGCGGCCGATGTCGAGGATGCGAGAGCCGGGCAGAGCCTCTGCTCCGGCGAGCCGGAGCCTAGCCTGTCACCCGTTCGACGCGGCTGACGACCCGCTTCGCGCGCAGTTCCGCAATGATCGCGTTCAGGTGCTTCAGATCCCAGACCGACAGATCGATCGTTAGCTCCGTGAAGTCATGGGTGCGCCGGACCATCGAGATGTTGTCGATGTTCCCATCGTGATCGGCGATCACCTGCGAGATCTGTGCCAGCGTGCCGGGCTCGTTGATGGATTGCAGGGAGATCCGAGCGGGAAACCGCTGGGGCTCGCTCGCTTCCACGTCCCAGCGCACATCGATCCACCGCTCCGGCTCGTTGTCGAAAGCGGCGAGAGCCGCCGACTGGATCGGGTAGATCGTAACGCCCTCGCCGGGTGTCAGGATGCCGACGATCCGGTCCCCCGGAACGGCTCCGCCATTGGGAGCGAAGCGGACGGGAAGATCCGAATTCAGGCCGCGGATCGGGATTCCAGGGCCGCCTTCAGCCCCGTCGATCGTTCCTCGTGCTCTGCTCCGGGCGGCCTCGCCGGCCAGTCTCCGGTCATCCTTGTGCTCGGGATAGACGGCCCGGACCACGTCGCCCGAGAACATCTCGCCGCGGCCGACGGCGGCCAGGACGTCCTCGAAGCTCGCGCGCGCCAGCCGGGGAAGCGCTCCCTTCAGCTTCTCGTCCGAGAAGGGCTTTCCGGCTCGCTCGAAAGCGCGCTCGAGGATCTGGCGGCCGAGCCCGGTATATTGACGTCGTACCGCGGCGCGAGTGGCTCGCCGGATCGAGGCCCGAGCCTTGCCGGTCACGACGAGCGACTCCCACGCCGCAGGCGGCGTCTGGCCGTCCGCACGCACGATCTCGACCTCGTCGCCGTTCTGAAGCTCCGTCAGGAGCGGCGCCATCCGGCCATTGATCTTGCAGCCGACAGCCGTGTTTCCGACGTCCGTGTGGACCGCATAGGCGAAGTCGATCGGGGTGGCGCCGCGCGGCAGAGCGATGAGACGGCCCTTCGGGGTGAAGCAGAAGACCTGATCGTGGAAAAGCTCGAGCTTGGTGTGCTCGAGAAATTCCTCCGGATTGTCGCCCTCGGCGAGGAGTTCCACGGTTCTCCGGAGCCACTGATAGGCCCGGCTTTCGCCGACGAGCTGGCCGTCGCCGTTGAGGCTGTCCTTGTAGAGGGAATGGGCCGCAATCCCGTATTCCGCCACCTCGTCCATGGCCTCGGTGCGAATCTGCAACTCCACACGCTGGCTGCCTGGTCCGATCACCGTGGTATGGATCGAGCGATAATCATTCTGCTTCGGCGTCGAGATGTAGTCCTTGAACCGGCCCGGCACCGTCGGCCAGGTCGTGTGGACGACACCGAGAGCCCGGTAGCACTCGTCGATCTCCTTCACGAGCACCCGGAAACCGAAGATATCGGACAACTGCTCGAAGGCGACGGATTTGCGCTCCATCTTGCGCCAGATCGAGTATGGCCGCTTCTGTCGTCCTTTGACCCGCGCGGCGATCCCGCGGTCCCTCAGCTTCGCAGTGAGATCGCGCTCGATCTCGTCGACGAGCTTCTCGCTTTTCGCCGTCAGGTCCTGGAGATGCTTGCTGATCGTGTTGTAGGCATCCGGGTTCAAGGTCCGGAACGACAGATCCTCCAGTTCCTCCCGCATCTCGTGGATGCCCATGCGGCCCGCGAGAGGCGCATAGATGTCGAGCGTCTCCTCGGCGATGCGGCGACGCTTCTCCTCCGGCATGAATTGGAGGGTTCGCATGTTGTGGAGGCGATCCGCCAGCTTGACGAGGAGGACGCGCACATCATCCGCGACGGCGAGAAGGAGCTTCCGGAAGTTCTCGCCCTGGGCGGCCCGCTTGGAGACGAGATCCAGGCGCTTGATCTTGGTGAGCCCATCGACGAGAGCGCCGATCTGCGGACCGAAGGTCTTATTGATCTCCTCGAGCGTCGCTTCCGTATCCTCAACGGTGTCGTGCAGGACAGCGGCTGCGATCGTAGCGTCGTCGAGCCTCATATCCGTCAGGATGGCCGCCACTTCGAGAGGGTGCCCAAAAAAAGGGTCTCCGGAGGCGCGCTTCTGGTTGCCATGCGCCATCATGGCGTAGACGTAGGCACGGTTGAGGAGCGCCTCGTCCGCCGCGGGGTTGTAACGTTTGACCCGCTCGACGAGCTCGTACTGGCGCATCATCGCGCGGACAACCCTTTGGCTGAAGCTAATCGGCTGAACTGAAAAGATAATCTTGCGAGCTGGGCTTTCGCAAGGGTCGTGGATGCCGCCGTCCGATCCGGAAATGAAAAAGCCCGGCCGAAGCCGGGCTGATAACGAATACCTGCGGGATCACTCCCGCTCGTCTTCCTCGGTCGCGGCAGGAGGAACGAGACCCTCCAGCCCGCGCAGGAGATCCTCCTCGCTCATCCGATCGAACTGGATGTCGGCGTCCGAATCTGCGGTCGAGGCCGCCGCTGTGTTGCCGAGGAGCGGCACGGTCTCCGCCTCGGGCTCGTCCACCTCGACATATTTCTGGAGCGAGTGGATGAGCTGCTCCTTGAGATCGTCGGGCGCTATCGTCTGTTCTGCGATCTCGCGCAGTGCGACCACGGGATTCTTGTCCCGGTCGCGGTCGACGGTCAGCGGCGCACCGGACGAAATCAGGCGAGCCCGATGGCTGGCGAGCAGAACGAGCTCGAACCGGTTTTCGACCTTATCGATGCAATCTTCGACGGTCACACGAGCCATGAAAATCGGCTCCTTCTGGCAGATCAGCGGAAGGGGGAAGGGCGTCTGTTATCCCGAAACGACCAGAAAAACAAGAGAATTGCTGCCGCGGTCTCGCGCTTGGTGCTTCTTGCCCGCCATCGTGTGGACAGACGGGGCCGATTGGACCGAGGCTGGCCCCGGGGCTGCCTTGACAGGTGCCGGGGGCGATGCGAGTTCGCCCCCGCTGGAGCTGATATCGATCCTGTGGAGCAGCTCTCTTCTTTGATTTCCGCGCATTTTCAACGGTGAGCCGGATCTCGCTCTCCTGAAAATGCCCCAGGCAACGGAGCAGGCCCGTCATGCGCGCATTCGTGTTTCCAGGCCAGGGCAGCCAAGCGGTCGGAATGGGCAAGGCTCTCGCCGATGCCTTCCCCCAGGCCCGGGCTGTCTTCGACGAAGTGGACGATGCGCTCGGTGAGAAACTCTCCTCAGTGATGTGGAACGGGCCGGCCGATACGCTAACGCTTACCGCGAACGCCCAGCCGGCCCTGATGGCGGCAAGCCTCGCCGTCATGCGCGTCCTCGAGGCGGAGGCGGGCCTGGACATCAAAAGGGACATCGGGTTTGTGGCCGGCCACTCCCTCGGGGAATACTCCGCCCTGGCGGCCGCCGGCGCGATCGGCTTGGCCGATACGGCGCGGCTGCTTCGCATTCGAGGCAACGCCATGCAGGAAGCGGTGCCGGTGGGCGAGGGCGCCATGGCTGCCCTGCTGGGCCTCGAACTCGAGCAAGTCCTCGAAATCGTCCGCGAGGCGGCCCAGGGTGAAGTCTGCGATCCCGCAAACGACAATGGCGGCGGCCAGGTCGTCATCTCCGGGCATCGCACCGCAGTCGAACGGGCGATATCCCTGGCACAGGCCAGGGGAGCGAAGCGTGCGATCATGCTTACGGTCTCGGCGCCATTCCATTGCGCGCTGATGGCCCCAGCGGCAGAGGTCATGAGAGAGGCCTTGGCAAAGGTCGCGATTCAGGCTCCGGCCGCGCCGCTCATGGCGAATGTGACCGCCAGCCCCGTGACCGATCCGGAAGCCATCCGCGAGGGTCTCGTTCGGCAGGTCACCGGAACCGTCCGGTGGCGCGAATCCGTGGCCGCGATGTCTGGCGCCGGTGCCACCAGCTTCTTCGAGATCGGCGCCGGGAAGGTTTTGGCCGGCCTCGTCAAGCGGATCGCGTCTGCTGCGACGGCCATCTCGGTCGGCACCCCCGAGGATGTGGCATCCGCCAAGGCTGCGCTTCGGAGCTGACCCTGTGATGGGCTCCGTCGGCCCGTTCGAGATCCGCCGGCGGATGGGCCAGCGGCTTCCGCATTCGAGCACAAGGAGACTGAGATGTTCGATCTGACCGGCAAGAAGGCGCTCGTCACCGGCGCAACCGGGGGTATCGGAGGGGCGATCGCACGAGCGCTGCACAGCCAGGGAGCCTCGGTCACGCTGTCGGGGACTCGGCGAGAAGCCCTTGATGCGCTCGCAGCGAGCCTCGGAGATCGCGTGCAGATCGTCGAGGCGAATCTGAGCGATCGAAATTCGGTCGAGGAACTCGTTCCCGCCGCCGAAACGGCCATGGGCGGTCTCGACATCCTCGTCAACAACGCAGGCGTCACGCGCGACAACCTCTTCCTCCGCATGAAGGACGAGGAGTGGGATACGGTGATCGCGGTCAATCTCACCGCCGCGTTCCGGCTGTCGCGAGCGGCCGTGAAAGGCATGATGCGGCGGCGCTTCGGGCGCATCATCAATATCGGCTCGGTCGTCGGATCAACCGGAAATCCGGGGCAGGGGAACTATGCCGCCTCCAAGGCAGGCCTCGTCGGCATGACCAAGGCGCTGGCCGCCGAGGTCGCGAGCCGGGGAATCACCGTCAATTGCATAGCCCCGGGGTTCATCGAGTCGCCGATGACCGAGGCGCTGAACGAGAAGCAGCGGGAGTCGATCCTCGCTACGATCCCCATGTCCCGGCTCGGGACCGGCGACGAGATCGCGGCGGCTGCGCTTTATCTCGCCTCCGCCGAAGCTGCCTACGTGACCGGGCAAACGCTCCACGTGAATGGCGGAATGGCAATGTTCTAGAAAGGCTTGCGTTAAATCGTGCCGATTTGGGCCAAGTCGTTCGCCCTACTCGCCAGATGCTGGAACCCTGTGTTAATCATCGCGCAATCCGGCTTGAGGGGTTGACCGGCAACTTGAATTGGGGCTTTGCACCCGGGCGCGGCGGTCTTGCTGCCCGCCGGAGATCCTGACCTGCGTACTATTCCATAACCGCCCAGGTTGTGCCGGGCGGGAGCCAGCCACGAATGAGGAAAGAACATGAGTGACATCGCTGATCGCGTGAAGAAGATCGTTGTCGAGCACCTGGGCGTGGAAGCTGACAAAGTTACCGAGAACGCCAATTTCATCGACGACCTCGGCGCGGACAGCCTGGACACCGTCGAACTCGTGATGGCCTTCGAGGAAGAGTTCAACGTCGAGATCCCGGACGACGCTGCGGAGACCATCGTCACCGTTGGCGACGCCATTCGCTTCCTCGAGAAGAGCGCCGGTTGACGGCTGTGGTCCGCAGGTGCGGATCGGCTCTCGTCCTATTGGCAAACGCATTTTTCCGGGCGAGTCGGATTGGCTCAGCCCGTGAATGCTCTTAGGGGAGCCGGCGATGACGCGGCTTCCCGATCTTTCACCGAGTTGAGGCGAGTCTAATGCGGCGTGTTGTCGTGACCGGGCTTGGCATGGTCACCCCGCTCGGATGCGGGGTGGAGGCGACCTGGTCGAGAATTCTCGACGGACAGAACGGTGCACGGCGAGTCGAGGATTTCGATGTATCGGATCTCGCCTGCAAGATCGCCTGCCAGATCCCGAGGGGCGACGGCACCGAGGGCACCTTCAATCCCGATAAATGGATGGAGCCCAAGGAGCAGCGGAAAGTCGATCCGTTCATCGTTTATGCCATGGCGGCGGCCGGCGAAGCGCTGGAGGATGCCGGGTGGCACCCGAAGACCTACGACGAGCAATGCGCGTCTGGCGTCTTGATAGGATCCGGCATCGGGGGCATCGGAGGCATCTATGAAGCCTCGATGGTTCTGGCCGAACGGGGGCCCCGACGGATTTCGCCTTTCTTCATCCCGGGCCGGCTCATTAATCTCGCTTCGGGCTATGTCTCCATTGCACATGGCCTCAAGGGCCCCAATCACTCCGTGGTCACCGCCTGTTCGACCGGCTCTCATGCCATCGGCGATGCGGCACGGCTGATTGCGCTCGGCGATGCCGAGGTCATGGTCGCGGGAGGAGCCGAATCCCCGATCAACCGGCTGTCGATCGCCGGATTTGCAGCCTGCCGCGCACTGTCAACGGCATATAACGATGAGCCCACCCGGGCATCACGTCCCTACGACAAGGATCGAGACGGGTTCGTGATGGGCGAGGGTGCTGCGGTCCTCGTTCTCGAGGCTTATGAGCACGCTAAGGCGCGAGGCGCGCAAATCTATGCCGAGGTCATCGGCTACGGAATGTCGGGCGACGCGTTTCACATCACGTCGCCGACCGAGGATGGCGACGGCGCGTTTCGCTGCATGGCGGCTGCCATCAAGCGCGCTGGAATCTCGCCGTCCGAAATCGACTACATCAATGCCCACGGGACATCGACGCCGCTTGGTGACGAGATCGAGTTGCGCGCCGTCGAGCGGATCGTCGGCAATGCGGCCGGGAAGCTGTCGATGTCTTCCACGAAATCCGCAATCGGACATCTTCTGGGTGCGGCTGGCGCCGCGGAGGCAGCTTTCTCGATCCTGGCCATGCGCGACCAGATCGTCCCGCCGACCCTCAATCTGGACAATCCGTCCGTCGAGACGGCCATCGATCTCGTTCCGCATCGGGCTCGCAAGCGCGAGGTCAATACGGTGCTCTCGAACTCCTTCGGTTTTGGCGGAACGAATGCATCGCTTATCCTCCGGCGCGCGGCTTGACGTGAGGCAACGGCTTTTCGCCACATTCTGCCGCGACTGTCCGACCGCATTCCGATAGCCTGGCTGCAGGGTTGTTGCTCGTGATTTTCGGCAGAAAGAAGCTTCAGGCACCTGCCTCGGTCGAGGAGACGAACGGGGCGACGCAGTTCCGGCTCGCTCCCCGCTCGCCGAGCGAAGCAATCAAACCGACGGCTGCACCTCCACCACCGCCGAGGATCCGGCGGCCCCGCGGCGGATTCTTCTCGGCGCTCAGCGGTTTTCTGACTTTTCTGATCGCCGTGGCTCTCGCGGCAATGATCGGGATCGCGCTCTTCGAACGTGAGGTTACCGCGCCGGGGCCGCTCGAGACCGACAAGGTTGTCGTCATTCCGCGGAATACGGGTGTGAGCGAGATCGCGCAGCTTCTGCGGCGCGAGGGCGTGATCGAGCAGCCTCTCCTTTTCGAGGCCTACGCGATGCTGAACCGGCAGCGGGGCCATTTGAAGGCCGGCGAATTCCTGTTTCGGGCCGGCATCAGCATGGATGACGCAATCGACACCCTGGTTCAGGGGAAGTCCATCCTGCATGCCGTCACCGTTCCCGAGGGCCTCACGAGCGAGCAGATCGTTGCGCGTCTCAAAGAGAACGATGTCCTGACCGGCGATATTGCAGAGATTCCGCCCGAAGGCAGCCTGCTTCCGGACACTTACAAGTTTGAACGGGGCATGAGCCGTCAACAGCTCGTCAACTCGATGATGGCGTCGCAACGCCAGACCTTGGCACAGATCTGGCAACGTCGGTCGCCGGATCTTCCGATCAAGACTCCTCAGGAACTCGTTATCCTAGCGTCGATCGTCGAGAAGGAGACCGGTCGCGCAGATGAGCGGACGCGAGTTGCCGGCGTCTTCATCAACAGGCTCATGAAGCGGATGAAGCTCCAGTCGGATCCGACGATCGTTTACGGCCTCGTGGGCGGGAAGGGGACCCTGGGGCGGAGCATTCTCAAGAGCGAGATCGAGAGACCCACGCCGTTCAACACCTATGTCGTCGAGGGGCTTCCCCCGACCCCGATCGCCAATCCCGGCCGTGCAGCTCTGGAGGCTGTGGCAAACCCGTCCCGGACGAAAGACCTGTACTTCGTCGCGGATGGAACCGGTGGTCACGCCTTTGCGGAAACCTATGAGGAGCACGTGAGAAACGTTACCCGGTGGCGCCAGATCGAGCGTGCCAAATCCACCGGTGACACGGAGAATGACGTCGACCGCAGCCAGCCCGAAGTCAGGGGCGATGCGAGCGGCTTGCAACTCCCGGCAACAGCCTCTGCCCTCTCGCAGACCAATCCTGCGGCCGGACGGAATTCTGGCCGCAACAACACGGCCGGTCGCCGCAACGTCGATGCCAGCGAAGGGACAAACCTGGACCCTCTCCTGAACCGCACCTATGACCTGAACAGCGCTAAGACGGTTCCGGACCTGAAGCAGCCCTGAGCAGGACTGTGTTGCCCCGAGTTGTGCTCTCATCTCGTATGCGCCACTTGCAGAAGCACTCGCGATAGAAGTGCGAACGGCAATGCCGGGCGTTTGCGGTCGTTGAGGGCCGGGACGGCCGGTATACTCACACCTGACAGGAACGATCCTCTGCCATGACAATCAGCAGTATGACCGGCTTCGCTCGGGAGGGGGGAACGATTGGCCCTTTTCAGTGGGCCTGGGAGCTCAAGTCCGTCAACGGCCGCGGGCTCGATGTCCGGGTCCGGACGCCCCCGGGACTCGAAAGCGCTGGGGAAGAAGCCAGGGGCATCGTGGCCAAGGCCCTTGGACGCCGGCAAGTTCAGCTCACGCTCTCCCTCACGAGGGGGGCGGGTGCGACCCGAATTCGCGTCAACCGGGATGTCCTAGCCTCGCTCCTCTCGGCCCTGGAGGGCCTCGAGCTCCCGGCGTCGGTGCAACCGGCATCGCTCGATGGATTGCTGCAGGTGAAAGGGATCGTGGAGGTCGAAGACGAACTGGCTGACCCTGCGACCAGCAAGATCCTGTCCGACGACCTGCGTGACGGCGCGGCCAAAGCCGTCGAGGCCCTGAAAGTGGCGCGCACCAGTGAAGGCACCGCTCTTGCCGAAGTTCTTCGCGGCCAGCTCGATACGATCGAGAAGCTCGTCGAGCAGGCGGATTCAGCGCCGGGGCGTCGTCCCGAGGCGGTTCGGGCAAGGCTGGAGACGCAACTCGCGGAGCTTCTCGAAGGAAGATTGGCGCTCGACCCGGTGCGCCTGCACCAGGAAGCGGTCCTGATCGCAACGAGAGCCGATATCCGCGAAGAACTCGACAGGCTCAAGGCGCACATCGTCTCGGCGCGCTCTCTCTTGCAGGGTGGCGGCCCGGTCGGGCGCCGGCTGGATTTCCTGGCGCAGGAATTCGGGCGCGAGGCCAATACCCTCTGCTCGAAGGCGAACGACATATCGCTCTCGAGAACCGGCCTGGAGCTCAAGGCCGTCGTGGAGCAGTTTCGTGAGCAGGTTCAGAACGTGGAGTAAACATGCCTGAACTGGACCTCAAGCGACGCGGACTTCTCCTGATCCTCTCCTCGCCATCGGGAGCCGGCAAATCGACACTCACCCGTAACCTCGTCCGGGAAGATCGCGGAATCAAGCTTTCGATCTCCGTGACGACGCGCCACCGGCGCCCTTCGGAGATCGATGGAATCCATTACCATTTCCTGCCCCAGGAGACGGATTTCATCGAAATGCGCGATCGAGGGGATCTCCTCGAGTGGGCCGAGGTGCACGGCAATTTCTATGGAACGCCGCGCAAACCCGTGGAGCAGGCCCTCGCGCGCGGTGAAGACATGATGTTCGACATCGACTGGCAGGGCACTCGTCAGATCGTCGAGAAGATGCGTAAGGACGTGGTGAGCGTTTTTGTGCTTCCGCCTTCGATGTCCGAGCTTCGGGCGCGTCTGGAGCGGCGCGCCGAGGACGCGCCCGAAGTCATCGCTCGGCGTCTTCGGAACGCACGGGAGGAAATCGCGCAGTGGGAAAGCTACGACTACGTGCTCGTGAACGATGATCTCGACCGGACGTTCGGAGAGTTGAAGGCGATACTTGCAGCTGAGCGGCTTCGCCGGGAACGGCAGATTGACCTCTCGTCCTTCGTGCCGGCTCTCCTTGCCGAAGAGGCGTAGGATTGAAGCGGCAAGCCTGCTTCACGGAGAACTTGGAATTCCACGTCCGAGGCTCTGATCCCAGGCGTTCGCCAGACGCACGAAGCCCTCAACCGGAACCTCTTCCGCGCGAACCGTTTCCTCCAGGCCGGCTGCCGTAATGATGGTCACTGGTTCCGCAACAATCGGCCGGAGACTCTGGCGAAGCATCTTGCGGCGCTGTCCAAAGGCTGCCCGGGTTATGGTCTCGAGGCTGCGAACCCGGCATGGAAGAGGTGTCTCGTGCGGCTCGAGGTGAACGACGCTCGAGGTCACTTTCGGAGGGGGCACGAAGGCACTCGGCGGAACGTCGAAGAGGATGCGGGCGGCGGTCCGCCAGCCACACAGGACTCCGAGACGCCCGTAATCGTCGGGCCGGTGCTCGTCTGCAACGATCCGCTCCGCGACCTCGCGCTGGAACATCAGGGTAAGAGATTGCCAGAAGGGAGGCCAAGTTTCGCCGGCGAGCCAGCCGGTGAGCAAAGCCGTCCCGACATTGTAGGGAAGATTGGCGACGATGCGGACGGGCCCGTCGCCCAAGGCAGGACGCGGATCGAAAGCCAGCGCATCGGCCTCGACGATTTCGACCCGGCCCGGGTAGTGTTCCGCAATTTCGGCCAGGGCTGGGAGGCATCGGGGGTCGCGTTCGATGGCGACGACCCGCTCCGCCCCGGCAGCGAGAAGCGCGCGGGTCAGTCCGCCCGGTCCCGGCCCTACCTCGATGACCGTGACGCCCTCGAGCGGGCCGGCAGCTCGTGCAATTCGGCTGGTCAGGTTCAGGTCGAACAGAAAGTTTTGACCGAGCGACTTGCGCGCTAGGAGGCCGTGCTTCCGTACGACATCACGAAGTGGCGGGAGATCGTCGATCTGGCTCATGGCCTGACGGTGCGACCGAGCCGGGCAGCGAGCCGTATTGCGGCGACGAGACTCTCCGGTCGCGCGAGGCCCGTACCGGCGATGTCGAATGCGGTGCCATGATCGGGCGAGGTTCGGACGAATGGCAGCCCGAGCGTGACGTTGACGGCGTCGTCAAAAGCGATCGTCTTGATCGGGACGAGCGCCTGATCGTGATACATGGCAAGGGCGGCATCGTATTCCTGCCGCGCCCGCGAATGGAACATTGTGTCCGCTGGAAGCGGGCCACGGGCATTGATGCCTTCATCCTGAAGCATCCGAACAGCAGGCGCGATGACCGCCTGATCCTCCGAGCCGAGCATTCCGCTCTCCCCGGCGTGAGGGTTCAGTCCGGCGACGGCAAGGCGGGGGTGTCGGATCCCGAACTTCTCGGCCAGCTCCCGAGCAACGATGCGACCGGTCTTGACGATCAGAGCCGCGTCGAGCAGCGATGGCACGCGTGCAAGTGGCACATGGGCCGTGACGGGCACGACGGCGAGCGTTTCGCTCCAGAGCATCATGACGGGATGCGGCGGAGGAGAATCCGGAGTGCGTGCAAGTTCTGCGAGAAACTCGGTGTGGCCCGGATGCGGGAAACCCGCCTCCCTCAATACGTCCTTCGCGATGGGATTGGTGACGACGGCGGCGCCGCGACCCGAAGTGACGAGCGAGACGGCGCGCTCGATTGCCTCGATCGTTCCCGCAGCCGAAGCAGGATCCGGCTGCCCGGGCTCCGCACGAGTCTTCTGTGCGAGAGGCAGTATCGGAAAGGCACGATCAAAGGTCACGCAGGCCCGATCAGGCTCGATTTCCGCGAGCGGAATATCCCAACCCAGACGTACGGCACGTTCGCGAAGGAGTTCCGGGTCGGCCAGCACCGCGAAGGGCGGAAGCTGCAGGAACGAGCGAGACTGCCAGGCGGCAAGCGTGATGTCCGGTCCGATCCCGGCGGGGTCGCCCTGCGTCAGGATGAGAGGAGTCGGTTCAGCAGTATTCACCGGTCCGCAGTGCCATTGCTCGCGCCCCCGCTCAGTTGCTGCTGGACCGTGGCTGCGCCCAGCGTGCGCAGTTCGAGCCGGAAGAGGAGCGTCTGGTTTCGGTCCCGCTCTCCAGATGCAAGGGAATCATCACGCGGCGTCATGATGTAGCTGACAGAGAACGTCGTGCACTCGTCCATATACCCGACGCCGAGTGATACCTGGTTGAGATTCAACGGGTCGCGGCGGCGATAATATGCCGTTGTAGGGTCGTTGATGAAATCCGCAATGAACTGGTTGCGTGCCGTGATGTACCGGTCGAGATCGACGGTGACAGATCCGGTCAGGAACCAGTTCTGTGGCAGCCCCCAGCGGGCCGAGGCGACGACGCCTTCGCGGCGCTGATCATAGCCGATTTCGGGCTGCGCAGCGTATCGTGCGTAGAGAACCGAGGCGCTGAGCGGTACATAGGGGGCGAAGTTTGCGACAGTTCCAGCCTCGAACGACTTCAGGCCGAAATCATCCTGATCGTGCCGTCCGCGTGCGAAGAATGAGAACGAATTGCTGGGCGAAACCTGAACGCGCGAAACGTAATCCGACCGCTGGGATTCGAGGCCCGAATCCCGGCCAGTATTCACGAGATCGAACTGGCGGAAGGAGTTTCTGCCCGCGATCTGAAAGGACTGGCCGAAGAGGGCATTGGCATAGAAGCCATCCTCTCCAGTGACCGTGTACTGCACGCCGACATTGGCACGCGTTCCGCCCTCGACTCGATCATAGCCCGAGAACTTGTCCCATTCGAGGATCGAGGTGTCGTCGAAAACTAGGCTCTGCGCATCCTCGTTCGGCACATGACCCACTCTCGTCTCGTTCGGCCGCACGATTAGCTGCGCGACCGGCTCGATAACCTGAGAAGCCTTTTCGCCGAGGCTTGCCACGAGCGGGAAACGATACTCGAGCCCGACAGCCGGCATCAAGCGCGTGGCGGTGTGGTCCTCCCCACCGATGAAATTCAGGATCTCGGCGTTCTGAAAGTTGGTTGTGTCGGGCGCCAGGAAGAAGCCGTCCGCCCGCATATAGGTGAATGGCGTCCAGACCTGACCGATCGGATCGATGACCTCCCGGCGCCAGGACACGCCGACAGACGCACGGGAGTACGTCCCGCTGAGCCCGCGCACGAGGCACACGCCGCGCTCGAAGATTGTGCAAGTTGGATAGAGGCCGAATAGACGCTCGACCTGAACGGGGATCTGCTGGAACTGGGCAGCCTCACGCGTGAGGCTGGTGACGTTCATGTCGACCGCAATCTCGCCGCCGAGCGCACCGGGCCCGTCGAAGCGCTTGTTGTAGTCGAGGACGGGATGCACGACCGGCTGCTGCTTCTGCCAATCGTAGGTCGAGAGGCCCTGGAAGTAGTAGCCGCGCAGATCGAACCATGAGCGATCGCCCTGACCCTGAAGGTACAGGGTCGAGATCGATTCCTTGAAGTAGTACAGCGAGGTCACGCTCTCGCTGCGGATATGGTAGTTTTGAAGAAACCACTTGTCGGAAAGAAGGGCGATGTTCCAGCCCCACTTCCAGCGCTCATTGAGATGGAAGAGACCCGAGCTCTCGAGTGAGCCACGGTCCTCGCGGTCGCCGGCGCCGAGCGGGCTGACCAGGAAGGCGTCCTTGTCCTGCTGGATGATTCCGGCCGCGCGAATGTTGTAGGCGCCGGTCAACAGCCGGTGGCGCCATTCCACCTGTCCGAGAACGCCCTGGCGACTCAGGAACGTCGGTGAAAATGTCAAGTCATAGTTCGGCGCGATCGCCCAGAAATAGGGAATCGTGACGCCAGTCCCGAGGGATGTCGAGGCGACATAGCGCGGAGCCAGGAATCCGGACTTGCGTTTGACGGTCGGATCCGGGGTCCAGAAATATGGGACATAGGCGATCGGGACGCCGAGAAATTCCAGCGATGCATTCTCGTAATAGATCGTGCGTTCGCTGTTGTCGTGAATGATCCGCGCCGCTTTGACCTGCCAGAGGGGAGGGCGCTCGGGGTGCTCCTTGCAGGGTTCGCAGGCTGTGTAGGTGCCACGCTGGAACGTGGTGGTCTCGCCGGCGGCACGCTCGGCGCGCGGGGCCGAGAAACGTGTGGTCACCGGCCCGATCTCATCCTTCGTGCTCTGCACGAGCCGCAGCGAATCGATGAAGCCGCTCTTGAAATCGTCAGTCAGCTCGAATCGATCACCCGTGATGACCGCGCCGGAGGGGTCCGTCAGCCGCGCGTTGCCTTCCGCGAACACCCGCCCGGTATTGCGGTCGTAGGTGACCCGGTCGGCCTGCAATGTCCTGCCCTGGTAATGGAGCTGGACATCGCCGGAGGCCGAGATGGTGTTCCGGTCGTTGTCGTAAACGATCTCGCGGGCATCCACGAGCAGCCGGTCCTCGCCCGACTGCGCGGGCGCGCGGCTGGCGATGGCCTCGTTGAGAGTGCCCTGAGCCTGCGCGTGCAAAGCAGTGGTACAAAGTAGCGCCGCCGCCACTGCAGCGGCTGCGACCGGTGTCCTGCCCCGTCCCATTCCCGCTCCTACCGGGATCCTGCTCCGAGAACCATCAGCCGTCCTCCTGGTACAAGAGAGCAAGGACACCCAGCATCACGCCTACAATAGCGGGGAACCAGGCTGCGACCCTTGTCTCAACGAGACCCGAGGCGCCCAGATCCTCCATGAGTTCGGTCGCGACATAAAGCATGAAGCCTGCTGCGACACCACCCAGAACCAACTTCGCGATCCCACCAAATCGGAAAAATCTTAACGAAACCGACGCCGCCACCAGGACCATGGCGACGAAGAGCACGGGACGTGCGAGAAGGGTGTCGTAATGCAGCCGGTAGGGACGGGCGTCGAGGCCGGCCCGCTCCGTCCGCTCGATGGTCTCGCGAAGAGACCAGAACGAAACTGCGTCCGGCGCGGTGAAGCTCTCCTTGAGCTGCGCTGGCTCGAGTGAGGACGCTACCATCATCTGGCCATAGCTGCGGGGTTCTTCCTCGGCTGTCAGGACACGAGCGTCGCGGAGGTCCCAGAACCCGTCCCGGAGGTGAGCCTCCTTAGCCTCGACGCGCTGGATGAACGCTCCCGAATCGTCGAACATGAACATGGTCACCCGGGTCAGAGTCGAGGCTCCCGGAACGAGTGCCTCTGCCCGAATGATGGCCTGTCCCTCGGGGCTGCGCTGCCGCATCCAGATTTCCCGTCCAGTTGCGCGGGAGGGATTGTCGAAAATGCGTGCCTCGATGATCCCGGCCTGTTGCCGCAGGGCCGCGGAGAGCGGGTTGTAGAGGGTGATCGATGCAACCCCCAGCAAGGCGGCAACCAGAAGCCCGGGCTGCAGAAACTCCCAAGCGGATATGCCGGCTGCGCGGGCGACGACGAGCTCGAGCTTTCGGCTGAGCTGCAGCAAGGTCGCCATGCTGCCGAAGAGTACGGCGAAGGGCAGCACCTGCTCGGCGACCGACGGAGTCCGGAAAAGGGCCAGCTGGGCCATCATCGCGGCGGTGGCGCCGGGTGCATCGCCGGCGCGACGCATGAGCTCGACGAAGTCGATCGTGTAGACGAGTGCGAAGACCGTGCCGAACACCACGAGGATGGTCTTGACGAACCGTATGGAGAAATAGCGCCCGAGGGTCGCACCGATGATCAAATCATGTCCTCCCGCGTGCAAAGCCGCGGAGGGCGGCATGGTGGCTGCGTCCGGCACGGCTCAAGGCTCGTGCAGATTTCAAGGAGCCTCTGAAGATATAGACTAGGGAGATCGCGATGGCGGCGAGCGGTGCTCCATAGACGCCGATCGTGGCGAGGGGGTTGCGCACGACGGCTCCGGACGCCGCGAACCCGGCGATCCGCACGCCGACCACGGCCGTGACCGCTGCAGCGATGGCGAGCCCACGCCCCTGCCGGGTCGTGCGGGCGTCTCCGAGCGCCGCGAAGGCGATCATCATCATGGCAAGAGGATAGAGCCAGGCCGACAGGCGGTCGTGCAACTCGGCGCGGAAGCGGCCTTCCTGGACCTTGTAGTAGGGCTCTTCCTTGTCGGGGAAGAGGAGTTGCATGGTGCTGCGCTCGCGCGGCTTGTAGACGACTTCGTCTCCCTCCTGGTTGAAGGCGGTCAGGTCCACCGCATAGCGCTCGAAGGAGACGATGGACGAATCCCGGCTGTTCTGCTCCTGGCGCTGAACGCTGCCTTTCTCGAGCACGAGATAGGGCTGGCCATTCACCTCTACGGTCTGTCCGCGCTCGGCGAGATAGACGATGGGACGATCGGGATCCCGCCGATCTTGCATGAAGATGCCGAGCAGGGCGTCCCCGGATCGCTCCCGGTAATGAAAGGTGATGCCATTATCGAGACTCGTGAACTGGCCGGCCTTGACCATGTTCGCGACGAAGTCGGCGCGGACCCGGGTGACGAGATCACGCAGCTCCTGGAGGCTGGCAGGCATCAGGTGCATGGTCATGAGCCCGACGAGCATGGCGACCAGAAGACTCAGGACGAGGAAGGGCCGCATCAACCTGGACGGCGCCATGCCGGCCGCGCTCATGACGATCAGTTCGGAGTCGCTGTTCAGCCGGTTGAGCGTGTAGATCGTCGCGATGAAGAGCGCGACCGGCGAGATCACCGTGATGAGCGCCGGCAGCGACAATGCGGTGGCCACCAGGAACACGAAGAGGGTCTGTCCCTTGCCCGTCAGGAGATCGAGTTCGCGCAGGAGTTGGGTGATCCAGATCACACCCGTGAGCCCGATCAGGCATGCCGCGAACGCGCTGAACGCGATCCCGAAAATATAGCGCTCGGCCAGTTGCATGGAGGACGTGGATCTCTGGAACTTTCGGGCCCTGGCGTGGGTAACCCGAGGTGTCCGGCCACGCAAGTTGACGCCTCTTCAGAGGCGTGTGACTGAGGCAATTTGGCGGCATCTCTGCCCCAGTTTCCCGCTTTCACGCGATCAGAGGTCAGAATGGCCGACACTTTCAAGATGGAGTTCCAGTCCACCGCCAGCCTCGAAGGCGGTGACGTCGTCATCTTCGTTGCGGAAGATCTCGCGCCGACCCCAGGCGTCTCGGAACAGCTTGGCAGCCGGATCACGGATCTTCTGGCGCGGACGGCCGAGCTGGAGCGATTCAAGGGCAAGTACCTGTCGGGGATGACGATCGTCGCCCCTGCCGATCTGCCCATCGACCGCCTGATCGTCGTGGGCCTCGGGGGCGAGAAGGAGCGCGCCAAGCTGGACTTCGCCCAGCTCGGCGGTTTCGTGGCGGGCAAGCTCGGCGCCAAGACTGCGACCGTTCTGCTCGATTGTCCGGGCGTGCCGTTCAGCAGCGACGCTGCAGCTGATTTCACTCTCGGGATGCGCCTGCGGGCCTATACCTTCGACCGCTACAAGACGAAGAAGAAGGACGACGAGAAACCGGCCGGCCAGACCCGGGTCGTCCTGGCGGTGTCGGACGCCGCGGGCACCAAGCGAGCCGCGAAGAGCCGTGATGCCGTTGCTACGGGCGTGGTCATCGCCCGTGACCTCGTGAACGAGCCGCCCAATGTCCTCGGTCCCGAGGAGTTCGCGCTTCGGGCCCAGGCGCTTTCCAAGAATGGGGTCGACGTGGAAGTGCTCGATGAGAAGGCGATGCGCAAGATCGGGATGCGCGCCCTCCTGGGTGTCGGCCAGGGCTCGGCCCGGAACAGCCGCGTTGCGATCATGCGCTGGAACGGCGGAAAGTCGGACGATGCGCCGGTCGCCTTCATCGGCAAGGGCGTCGTGTTCGATTCCGGCGGCATTTCGATCAAGCCGGGCGGAGGCATGGAGGACATGAAGGGCGACATGGCCGGCGCAGCCTGCGTCGTTGGCCTGATGCATGCCCTCGCGACGCGGAAAGCGAAGGTCAACGCGATCGGGGCGATCGGTCTCGTCGAGAACATGCCGGACGGCGGAGCTCAACGCCCCGGCGATATCGTGACGACGCTGTCCGGACAGACGATCGAGATCATCAACACGGATGCTGAGGGACGCCTCGTCCTCGCCGACGTGCTCTGGTACGTGCAGGATCGCTTCAAGCCGAAAATGATGATCGATCTGGCGACGTTGACGGGCGCCATTCTCGTTGCTCTCGCGCAGGAATATGCCGGGCTTTTCTCCAACAATGACGAGCTTGTGGAACGACTCGTCGCAGCCGGACAGGCGACTGGGGAGCGGGTATGGCGGATGCCCATTGGCCCCGAGTTCGACAAGATGATCGAATCGAAGTTCGCGGACATGAAGAATACCGGCGGGCGTCACGGTGGCTCCAGCACGGCGGCGGCTCTGCTTCAGCGCTTCGTCAACGACGTTCCGTGGGCTCATCTCGATATCGCAGGCACCGCGATGGGGTCACCGAATACCGAAACCAGCCGCAGCTGGGGCTCCGGGTGGGGTGTCCGCCTCCTCGATCGTCTGGTGCGCGACCATTACGAGGGTTGAGTTCCCGGGGTCGCCGTGGCGGAGATTCTCTTTTATCACCTGCAACGGCAGCCCCTCGAGGCGGTGCTGCCCAGCCTCCTCGTCAAATCGATCGAGCGCGGCTGGCGCGTCGTCGTCCAGGCAGTGACCGAGGAACGTCTGGCCGCACTGGACGACCATCTCTGGATTTATTCGGATGAGAGTTTCCTGCCGCACGGCACGGATCGGGAACCGCAGCCGGAGAGCCAGCCCGTTCTGCTGACCACTCTACCTTCAAACCCGAACGCCGCGAAAATCCGCTTTCTCGTGGAAGGGGCCGACCTCCCGGACCCGATCGACACTTATGAGCGAGTGGTGATTCTCTTCGATGGTGACGATGAGGAGGCGCTTGCTCGTGCACGCACACAGTGGCGGGCGGTCACGAAGTCCGGAATGTCCGCGACCTATTGGCAGCAGGACGAGCGAGGGCGCTGGCAGAAGAAAGCATAGGCCGCACTCAACGGACAAATCCGATCGGGACGATGGATGCCGCATCGCCGTGCATCCAATCCGCGCTAGGTGCGTCCATCAGCACGGAGATCGACATGTCTCGCCTTTTCGCCCTGATCCTGGCTCTCGCCCTGGCCACCCCCCTGTCCGTTCCGTCGGCATCACTCGCGCAGCCAGCTTCGAACACCCAGCAGGGGAGGGAAGATCAGCCGCGTTCAGGCTCCGAGGCGTCCAGGCGCGAGCGCGCCCCCGAGCCGGCCAAATTGCCGCCTCAGGTCACGACCCGCCACTCGCTGGAACTGCCCGGGCGCACGCTGAAATTCATAGCGACGACCGGCGCGCTGACCCTGACGGATCCGCAGGGAAATCCGGTCGCGGAATACGGCTTCACGTCCTACACGCTCGACGGGGCGGACCCGTCGACGCGAACCGTCACCTTCGCAATCAATGGCGGGCCGGGCGCATCCTCGGCCTATCTCCATCTCCTGGCCCTCGGACCATGGCTCCTTCCGCTTAACGATCAACGGATCTCTCCGTCCACATCCCCGGCTCTCGTCCCGAATGACGAGACATGGCTGGACTTCACCGATCTGGTGTTCATCGACCCGCCGGGAACCGGATACGCGCGCGTCATCGGAGGCGATCAGGTTCGGGAACGCTTCTATTCCGTCGAGGGAGACATCGACGGGCTCGCCGCTTTCGTGATGCGTTGGCTGAAGGAGAAGAACCGGCTGCAATCCCCGAAGGCCTTCGTGGGCGAGAGCTATGGTGGATTTCGCGGCCCGCTTTTGGCACAGAAGCTGCAAAGCGATCTGGGAGTGGGCCTGAGCGCGGTCGTCCTGATCTCCCCGGTTCTGGACTTTGGCTGGTTCAGCCAGCCCGGGCACTCTCCATGGGTTCACGCGACGCGGCTACCTTCGATGGCCGCTGCGGTCCTCGCAAGGCGCGGAAGCCTGTCCCGCGAAGCACTGCAGGATGTCGAGCAATACGCATCCGGGGAATATCTCGTCGACCTCATGCGAGGATTGCAGGACGCCGCGGCCCTGGACCGGCTCAGCAAACGCGTCTCTGAACTCACCGGCCTCGACCGGGATCTGGTGCGGCGGCTTGCGGGGCGCATCGAGCCCGGGACATTCCAGCGAGAGTTCCGGCGCGGCAGTTCCGAGGTGGTCAGTGCTTACGACACGGATGTCAGGAGCGCCGATCCGAACCCGACTGCCGCCTTCACTCGATTCGAGGATCCCGGGCTGACCGGAATGACTGCGCCGCTCACCAGCGCGATCATCGATCATCTGTCACGGACACTTTCATACCCCGTCGAGGGTCGCCGATACGAACTTCTGAACGGCGACGTGAATGGTGCATGGCGCTGGGGCAGGGGGCGCGGACAGCCCGAGAGCCTGGAGGAGATGCGTCGCGCGCTGGCGCTCGACGGAAATCTCCGGGTTCTCGTCGCCCATGGCTACACCGACCTCGTGACGCCCTACTTCGCGAGCCAGCTCCTGCTGAACCAGCTCCCGTCGCTCGGTCCGGAACCTCGGGTATCCCTCGAGGTCTTCGAGGGCGGGCACATGTTCTACTCCCGTGGGGCGAGTCGCCGCGCGTTTCGCGACGTAGCCCAGCGGACCTATTCCGAAGCCCTTCGAGCCCGAAACGCGGAAGAGCCTTGAAATTGAAAGCGATCCGAGGATTCACGTTTCTGCTCGGCTTTGCCGGCTGTCTCGCCCTGGCGGCCTGTGTCGGAGGCGGCTCCGAACCGCCGCGGGTAGCCGCCGCACCACCGGTCGCGACAACTCCTGCGCGTGTCATGGGTCCGGTGCTCGGACCGGATGGGCGCTGCACCGGCGAGTCCCTGACAACCGCTGCGCGAATCGAGCCCGGCATCGGCGAATGCGATCTCGTTCGTCTGAAGGGGCGCACGCCGACGGATGTGCTCATCGGAGAAAGCGGCCGAGGCCAGCGCGAAGTTCAAGTGCTTTACTCCGAACCCGGTGGGCGAGAATTGTATTTCTTCGTCGACAACCGGCTGGACCGGGTCGTGCGGTAGCTCGCACGACCGACACCGCAAGGGTTTCCGTGCAGTTGGATCAGGTAGCGTCTCCGACAGGGCGGAAGACGGACAGGCCCCCGACGCTTGATCGCGGTCCGACGGTCAAAGGATCCGTCGTCGCAGGTAAGCCCCAATCTGCTCGACGACTACGACCAGGATGAACACGACGATGACGATCGTCGCGGCGGTGTCGTAGTCGAAGAGATCGAAAGCGACATTTAACTCAATGCCAATCCCTCCGGCCCGACGAGCCCAAGGACGACCGACGCCCGCGTTGCCTTCTCGAGGCAGAAGAGCGCAGTGGCGATGAAGGAGGGCATCGCGTTCGGCACGACTGCTGAGAAGACGAGCCCGGTTCGTGTCGCTCCAATCGTCAACAAGGCCTCGCGCGGGCCCCTGTCCGTTTCCTCCATGGCCTCGGCGAAGAAGCGGCCTGCATAGCCGATCGTGTCCACGGCTGGGCGCGGCCTTCGACATCGAGGTCGCGCTCCTCGACGCGGATCGCTCTCTCGTCGCGAACGGCATCACGACGGCATTTCATGGCGTCACATGGTCGTGGGAGCCGGGATTGCGAGGTGCGGAGAATGTGCGCCGTCTCGTGGCAGCGATCGAGCGTCTGGCTTCACGCTTCTGCGCCGACACCCGCATTCACCTGCGTCACGAGACGTTCAATCTGGCGGCCGAGCGGGAGATCATCGATTGGATCACCATGCGCCGGATCGGTATCCTGGCCTTCAATGATCACATGGAAGGCACCCTGAAGGCGCGGCACAGGCCCGACAAGATCGCAACGATGGTCGAACGGTCCGGATTGACCGACGGAGAGTTCATGGGGCTCGTCGAGCGGGTCTATTCGCGCAAAGGCGAAGTTCCGGCATCCCGATGATGTCGCACGACGACATGAATCCGGAGATGCGCCGTTGGTTTCGGGCACTCGGTGCTTCCATCGCCGAATCCCCCCTTGATGAACCCACCGCGCGGGGAGCTGCCGTGAAAGGAGAGCCGATTGTGCTCGGCGCTCCGAATGTTCTTCGTGGCGGCAGCCATACCGGCTGTGTCGCAGCAGCTGAAATGATCGCAAAAGGCCTCTGCAATGTCCTCGCATCCGATTATTACTATCCCGCTATGGCCTTGTCGCCCTTCGTCCTTACCGGCGAGGATGAAACGGGCCTTGCGGATGCCTGGCGCCTCGTGTCGCAAGGGCCGGCCGAGGCCCTGCAACTTCACAACCGCGGCATGATCGCCCCCGGATTGCGTGCCGATATCGTGCTTGTCGAGACCAAGCCGCAGCCGAGAGTAGTGGCAACGATCGCGGGTGGACGGCTCGTCCATCTCGCAGATGGGCGCCTGATCGGGTCGCGGTAATTGCCCGTGTCCGCCGATCGGAAAATTCTACACCGATCTGCGCTTGCTCCCACTCAGGCGCTGCTGTCCCTTCGTCAGAGATGCGATGTCCTCTCAGCCATCGGCACTCTCGAGTTCGGAGCTCAAAGTGAGCCATTCCTCTTCGAGACGGTGGAGCGCAGCGGCAGCCTCGGCCCGCTTGTGTGAGAGATCGAGCGCCTTTTCCGGATCCTGCTGAAATGCGGCCCCGTCCGCCAGAGCGGCATCGATTTTCGCAATGATCTCCGTCAGGCGCAACAGGCGCGCCTCGACAGTCTCGATCCTCTTGCGGATCGGTGCGAGCGCCACTCTGCGCTCGGCCGCGGCTCGCCGCTCGTCCTGCCGCGATCCGGTGTCTCCACCCTTCTTCGCCGGGCGCACCTCCTCGTCCAAAGCGCCGGCGAGGACGAGACGTCGGTATTCCTCGAGATCGCCCTCGAAGGGCTTTACGGTCCCGTTACCGACGAGCCATAGCCGGTCTGCGCAAGCCTCGATCAGAAACCGGTCGTGGCTGACGAGGATCACCGCCCCTTCATAGGAGTTGATAGCGTCGATGAGCGCGGCCCGGCTGTCGATGTCCAGATGGTTCGTCGGCTCGTCGAGGATCAGGAGGTGTGGGCCGCCGAACGCAGTGAGCCCCATCAGGAGGCGCGCCTTCTCGCCGCCGGACAGCGATGAGACGACCGTATCGGCTTTCGAGCCCGGAAAGCCCATGGCTGCTGCGCGAGCTCTTGCCCGCGCAACCGGCGCGCCCTGCATTCGTGCGGCAACATGCTGATAGGCGCTCTCGGACGGATCGAGTTCGTCGAGCTGGTGCTGCGCGAAATAAGCCACCTCCAGCTTGCCGGGGTGCCTGATTTCGCCAGCGAGGGGCGGCAGACGTCCGGCCACGAGCTTGCAGAAGGTGCTCTTTCCGTTCCCGTTGGAGCCGAGCAGGGCGATACGGTCGTCCGGCAGGATCGTGAGGCTGAGCCGCTGCAGGATCTTCCGGTCTCCGTAACCGGCATCCACCCGATCGAGAGTGATAAGCGGCGGAGCAAGGGGAGCTTCGGGATTCGGAAGGTTGAATGAAAGGGCGTCCTCCGCCGTAAGCGGCACGATCGGCTCGAGCTTCGCGAGCCGCTTCAAGCGGGATTGGGCTTGCTTTGCCTTCGAGGCTTTGGCGCGGAAGCGGTCGACGAAAGCCTGAAGATGCTTGCGCTCGGCCTCCTGCTTCGCCTGCATCTTCGCATTGAGCTCGCGCCTCTCGGCGAGTTGACGCGCGAAGGAGGTGTAGCCACCGCGATAGACGGAAAGCTTGCCGCGGTCGAGATGCAGGATGTGATCGACGGCGTTGTCCAGGAGTTCGCGATCGTGGCTAATGACGACGAGCGTGTGCGGATAGCGCGCCAGATAGTCGTAGAGCCAAAGTGTCCCTTCCAAGTCGAGGTAATTCGTCGGCTCGTCGAGGAGAAGGAGATCCGGCTCGGAAAAGAGCACGGCCGCGAGCGCCACGCGCATGCGCCAGCCGCCCGAGAAGGAGGAGCAGGGCCTGTTCTGAGCCTCTGCATCGAACCCGAGGCCGTGCAGGATGGAGGCGGCGCGCGCCGGCGCGGAATAGGCACCGATGTCGTTGAGGCGCGTCTCGATCTCGGCCCGCTCGAACCCCTCGGCCGTCTCGGCTGCAGCCATCAGGGCAGTGCGCTCCGTGTCGGCGGCGAGAACGACCTCGATCAGGGTTTCCGGCCCGCCGGGCGCTTCCTGAGCAACCGATCCGATCCGGGCTTGGCGCGGCATGCCGATCTCCCCACCCTCCGGGACGAGGTCGCCGCGAATCAGACCAAAGAGCGTGCTCTTGCCGGCACCGTTTCGACCCACGAGGCCGACGCGTGCGCCACTCGGAATCGAGAAGGAGGCATGATCGAGGAGGATCCTGTCGCCGATGCGGTAGGTGAGATCTTGGACGGTCAGCATCGCGGCCTTTTGCAGCCATTCAAGCAGCAACGCAAAACCGAATGCGGCGGGGCCGGCCGGGCGGCTTCGTGCGTAGGGGTGGCAGGCAGTCTTGGTTTAGCCGTTTTGGTGCTTACACCGGAGCATACTTCCCTTGCGGAACCTGCTCGCAGATCCGCGAATCACGGATTGATTGCCCGAGGGGATCATGGACGTCTTCAAGTCTGCTGCCCGTCATCTGCATGCCTTGCACTCTGAAGAGTGGAGCCCTTGGGGGCTCGAGAAGACAATGGCTCCGAACTGGGCAACCAGCGTCGGAACGTCGGCCACCGAGTCCCGTTCGGTTGATGCGCTCCTTGCGAGCACGCACTGGAATGGGCTCGTCACTTACAGCTTCCCGGACAGCCGCTCCGACTACGAGGCCGGCTATCTCGAGGCCTCGGAGGCGTTCGCCCAGGTCTCATATGACCAGATGCAGGCAGTCCGCTTCATCCTGGACGGGCGCAGCCCATATTCAGGCGGACCGAAGATGGCCCTGATGGGGGTCGAGGGGTTCACGAATGCGAACTTCTACGACAACGGCTTCGATGGAGCCGATATCCGGATCGGCCAATCCGCGAGCGCCAACCCGACGGCCTACTCATATTATCCCGGCAATTCTCCCTATGGTGGGGATGTCTGGTTCGGAAACGCCTACGATTACCGGAATCCCGAGGTTGGAAATTACGCGTTTCTCACGATCCTTCATGAGCTTGGCCATGCGCTGGGCCTCAAGCACCCCCATGAGGCAAGTGGCGTCACCGGCACGACGGCCAGCACTGAGCGCGACGCGCTCGAATACTCCGTAATGAGCTACAACTCATATGCAGGACAGTCCGGAAGCTACTACGTCAACGAGACGTTCGGCTACCCGCAGACGTATATGATGGATGACATCGCCGCCCTGCAGGAACTGTATGGGGCCGACTACACGACCCGCGGCGGCAACAACACTTACAGCTGGAGCCCGGGGACGGGTGAGACCTTTGTCGACGGCGTGGCATACGGCGCGCCGGGGGGCGGCGCCGGCGGATCCGCGAACCGGATCTTTCTGACCGTCTGGGACGGCGGCGGGATCGATACCTACGATTTTTCCAATTACACGAGCGCGCTCACCATCGATTTGCGCCCGGGCAATTTCTCGACGACGGGCATGACGCAGCGGGCCTATCTAGGAGACGGGCACTACGCGAAGGGCAACATCTACAATGCGTTGCTCCACGACGGCGATCCGCGCTCTCTCATCGAGAATGCCGTCGGCGGATCCGGTCCTGACCAGATCACGGGGAACGATGCCGCCAACAAACTCGAGGGTCGGGCGGGATCGGACGTGCTCGATGGGCTCCTCGGGAGCGATGTGCTCATCGGGGGCGCGGGCGTGGATACCTTCGTGTTCTCGACGGCGCCATCGCCGACGAATGTCGACCAAATCACCGACTTCGTGGTCGCAGACGATACGATCCAGCTGTCGAAGGCGATCTTCACCGCCCTGACGACCACCGGTATTCTGGCAGCAGAGGCATTCTACACGGGCAGCACGGCTCATGATGCCAGCGACCGGATTCTCTATGACCGAAATACTGGTAGTCTCGTCTATGATCAGGACGGAACGGGTTCCGCCGCAGCCTTGAAATTCGCCCAGCTCGCGCCGGGATTGTCCCTGACGAATGCCGACTTCCTGATCGCCTGAAGGGCCCTGACGGCTAGAACCCTGTAGCCGAGCCCGGCCGAAGCTTGGCGGATGGAGGCCCGTGAGCTACGATGACATCGTGACGCATCCAAGCCGGTCGCCCGATGCCATCGACTCTGCTGCCTGAACGGTTGTCGCAGGCGTTTCGGGACCGCTCCGCATGCCTTGGCGTGATCGGCCTCGGCTATGTGGGTCTGCCGCTTTCGATCGCAGCGGCCCGGGCGGGCTTCCGCGTTATCGGTTTCGACATCAACGAAAGCCGTTGCGAAGGCCTCAACCGCGGGGACACGTTCATTGGCCATATTCCGGCAACGGACATCGCCGAGGTTATCGCTGCCGGGCGGTTCGAGGCGACGCCGGATTTCACGCACCTTGCCGAGCCCGATGCCATCATCATCTGTGTGCCGACTCCGCTGACTCGCCATCGCGAGCCCGACCTCTCCTTCGTAAAGTCAACGACGAGTGCGATCGCGAAGCGCCTGCGCTCAGGTCAATTGGTCGTTCTCGAATCGACAACCTATCCCGGGACCACCGAGGAAGTCGTCAAGCCGATTCTCGAGGAGACCGGCCTCGTGAGCGGACAGGATTTCTTCCTGGCGTTCTCCCCGGAGCGCGAGGACCCCGGCAACATCCAGTTCACGACCACGGCGATCCCGAAGATCGTCGGTGGCGATGGGGAAGCGGCGCTCCACTTGGCCGAGACGCTCTATGGCGAGCTCGTCACGCGCGTCATTCCGGTCTCGTCGACCGCGACGGCCGAGGCGGTAAAACTCACGGAGAACATCTTCCGGGCCGTGAACATCGCCCTCGTGAACGAGCTCAAGGTCGTGTTCGAGGCAATGGGAATCGATATCTGGGAGGTCGTGGAGGCGGCCAAGACGAAGCCGTTCGGCTTCATGCCGTTCTATCCGGGCCCGGGCCTCGGCGGACACTGCATCCCGATCGATCCCTTCTATCTCTCCTGGAAGGCGCGGGAATACGACGTTACGGCGCGCTTCATCGAGCTCGCGGGCGAGGTCAACACCCGGATGCCCTATTACGTCGTCGAGCGCCTCGCGCGGGCGCTCGACCGTTGCCAGGGAAGGGGGCTGGCCGGTGCGCGCATTCTCGTCCTCGGACTTGCCTACAAGAAAAATGTGGACGACATCCGGGAGAGCCCTTCGCTGAAGCTGATGGAAATCCTCGAGAGTCGTGGCGCCGCTTGCGCCTTTCACGACCCTCACGTCCCGGAGATTCCGCGAACGCGCGAGTATTCTCACTTGGCTGGACGGAGCAGCATGGATCTGTTGCCCGAAACGCTGCAGGCCTTCGACGCGGTCCTGATCGCGACCGATCACGACGCGGTCGATTACCGGACCGTTGCCGCGCATGCACGGCTCGTCGTGGATACCCGCAATGCTCTGGCACGATCGGGCTTGACCGATTATGCTGTTGTAAAGGCGTAACTTCGTCGTCTCGGCCCTGCGGAGGTCTTGACCCGTACCGCCGGGTTTGTAGACGATATTCGCGGAACCAATGATGACGCCTCTTTCAGCCGTGCCCTTCTTCCGGGATATCGACGTGGACACCGCGTCGCTCGAAGCCCGGTCGCGCTGGCATCGCTTTGCGCCGGAAGAGATCCTCGTCGACTTCGACGATCTTTCGACGGACGTCTTCTTCCTGACGGCCGGCGAGGTTCGGGTTCTGATGCGGACCGCCTCCGGCAAGGAGGTCATTCTGGACGAGATGCGCCCGGGAGAGCTGTTCGGCGAACTCGCCGCGCTCGACGGCATCAAGCGCTCCGCCAACGTCACGGCTCTGACCAGAGGCGAAGCCTGGGTCATGCCAGCCGCGGTTTTCCGCGAGGCCGCCTTCGCCTCTCCGGCACTGGCCGATCGCCTCTTTCGTCTGCTGACGTCGCGCATCCGCGACCTCAATTCGCGGCTCATCGAACAGACGATCCTCGACCTGCGCCATCGCCTCTATTCGGAACTGCTCCGGCTCTCGACCCCCCGCGCCAATGGCGCGGGCGAGCGCGTCGTGACGCCGCCGCCGTTCCATCATGATCTCGCCTCCCGGATCGGCTGCAGGCGCGAGCAGGTGACGCGTGAATTCACGCTCATGGCCCAGGAGGGGCTGATCGAGCGGACCCGGGGCGCCTTGGTGCTGAAGCATCCGGAGATTCTGGAGACCCGGGTGGCTGAAGCGCTACGCGAGGACGCCTGAAACCATGACATCCCAGGCATGCCCTGCTCGGCCTCTCCGGGCCTCACAACACTTGGACAAAAACTGATCATGGCAGCTCCCACGCTGCGCCCCTCGGTAGGGGCGGTGCGCCGTTCGTTTGCGCCCTGGCAGGATCCCGACGCGAAACCGTTGATCCGATTTACCGATGTCACGAAGCGGTTCGGCGCGGCCGTTGCGGTCGACCATCTTTCTCTCGACATCTTCGAGCGGGAGTTCTTCTGCCTTCTCGGCCCGTCGGGATGCGGCAAGACCACGCTGATGCGGATGCTGGCGGGTTTCGAGACGCCCGACGAGGGCGCGATCGTGCTGGCCGGCCAGGACCTTGCAGGCATCCCGTCCTACCGGCGTCCCTTGAACATGATGTTCCAGTCCTATGCGCTCTTTCCGCACATGAGCGTGGAGCGGAACATCGCATTCGGCCTCAAGCAGGACGGTCTGCCAAGCGATGCCATCCGGGAGCGGGTCCGCGAGATGCTCCGGCTCGTGAAGCTGGAGAAGCTCGCGAGCCGGTATCCGGGCCAGCTCTCAGGAGGGCAGCGGCAGCGCGTAGCGCTGGCGCGAGCGCTCGCCAAACGCCCGAAGGTTTTGCTGCTGGACGAGCCGCTCGGGGCACTCGACAAGCAGTTGCGCGAGGAGACGCAGTTCGAGCTGATGGACCTCCAGCACGACCTCGGCATGACATTCCTCATGGTCACCCACGATCAGGAGGAGGCCATGACAATGGCTGACCGGATCGCAGTTATGAAGGACGGCAGGATCGCGCAGATCGCGACTCCGGCAGAGATCTACGAGCAGCCGAAAACCCGGTTCATTGCCGAGTTCGTCGGCGACGTGAACATCCTCGAGGGCCGGGTCATGGGCCAGGAAGAGGGCCTGTGGCGGATCGCGAGCGATCATGCCGTGGAGCCCCTCACGATCGACGATCCGGACGAGATGCTCGCCACCGGGCAGGGCGTGGCAATCGCCGTGCGCCCCGAGAAAATGACGATCTCCCGGAATCCTCCCGAAGCCGCTCCGGGCGCGGCGAACACGCCGTTGAACCATCTCGTGGGCGAGGTGTGGGACATCGGCTATCTCGGCGATTGGACGGTCTACCGGGTGAAGCTCGCATCGGGCCTGATCATCCGGGTGTCGCAGGCGAACCGCAGCCGTTACGTCTCCGCGCCTCTGGACTGGGAGGAGGAGGTCTACGTGACCTTCGCGCCCAATGCTGCCGTGATCCTTTCCGAATAGATGGGCAAGCGCGCTTCACGTCGCCTCCGCGACGCCCTGGTCCCGGCCGTACCATTCCTATGGCTCGGGATCTTCTTTCTCGTGCCGATTCTGATCGTCCTCAAGATCAGCCTCTCGGATCCGGTCGCTGCCCAGCCGCCCTACGTCCCCGTTTTCGAGTGGGGCGACTGGAAGGGCTTTCTCGCAGCCCTCGACCTCGAGAATTATCGGGTTCTCCTCGAGGACCCTCTCTATCGCGATGCGATCCTGTCCTCTGTCTATATCGCCATCACATCGACCTTACTGCTGCTGCTCGTCGGCTTCCCGATTGCCTACGCGATGGCGCGGGCGGCGCCGCGCGTTCGGCCCTTGCTCGTTGCCCTCGTGATCCTGCCGTTCTGGACGAGCTTCCTGATCCGGATCTACGCCTGGATCGGCATTCTCAAGGCGGATGGATTTCTCAACCAGATCTTGCTCTGGCTCGGTCTCGTGTCGGAGCCCTTGGTGCTTCTCAACACGCAGACGGCGATCTTCATCGGGATCGTCTATGCGTATCTGCCTTTCATGGTGCTGCCGCTCTATGCGGCTCTCGAGCGAATCGACCCGGTTCTCCTCGAGGCCGCAGAGGACCTCGGCTCGCCGCCATGGAAATCTTTCTTCACGATCACGATCCCGCTCGCCTTTCCTGGTATCGTAGCGGGCTCGCTCCTCTGCTTCATTCCGGCCGTGGGAGAGTTCGTGATCCCGGATCTCCTCGGCGGACCCGAGACCCTGATGATCGGCCGCCAGCTCTGGAGCGAGTTCTTCTCCAACCGGGATTGGCCGCTCGCGTCTGCGGTGGCGATCGTCATGCTCATCATCCTCGTCGGCCCGATCGTCGCGTATCGGAACTTCGAGGCACAGCGGGTCGGGCAGCACGGATGATGCGAAGGGATGCCGAGTCCGGGCGCGTACGTGGCTCGATGGCCCGCACCAAGATGCAGCAATCGGAATTCATGTGATGAGACGCGGCTTCGGTTTCCTCGACGCGACAGCGCTCGCCCTCGGCTTCGCGTTCCTCTACGTGCCGATTCTCCTGCTCGTCGTCTATTCGTTCAACGATTCCCGCCTCGTCACCGTCTGGGGCGGCTTCTCCACGCGGTGGTACCGGGCCCTACTCGACAACGAGCCCCTCATGGAAGCCGCTTGGGTGACGGTACGCATCGCACTCGTGTCCGCCAGCGCTGCGACCATCCTGGGGACCCTCGCGGCCCTGGCGCTCGTGCGCTGGGGGAGGTTTGCGGGCCGCACGCTGTTCACAGGCCTCGTCTATGCCCCGATGGTCATGCCGGAGGTGATGACGGGGCTCGCGCTTCTCCTCTTTTTCGTAGCGATCGATCTCGATCGCGGGTTCTGGACGATTACCCTGGCGCACACCACCCTTACGATGTGCTTCGTCACCGTGGTCGTGCAGGCGCGGCTCGTTACGCTGGACCGGTCCTACGAGGAGGCCGCCATGGATCTCGGCGCGCCGCCGATCCGGACCTTCTTTTCGGTCACGCTCCCGATGATTTCTCCGGCGGTGGTCGCGGGCTTCCTCCTCGCCTTCACGCTCTCCCTCGACGACCTCGTGATCGCGAGCTTCAACACCGGGCCGGGCGCCACGACGCTGCCGATCCGGATCTACAGCCAGGTGCGGCTCGGCGTCTCTCCGGAGATCAACGCGATCTCGACCATCCTCGTCGGGATCGTTTCGGCGGCGCTCGTCGTGGTGGCGCTGATCATGAAGCGCATTGCGCTGAAGCAGGAGAACCCGGCTCAGCAACCGGCGAGCAACTGATCCCGGACCATTCAGCGTGTCACGGCGCCTGGCGCGGCGACAGGCGCCAGGGAATCGATCCGCAGGAGCGGCTTGGCGGCGCCGGAACGCTCGATCAGCGAGCGGGCATCCGGGATGACGGCGACATCGTCCCAGCCGCCCCGCACATCGAAGACGAGGGGCGGAAGGGCGGACAGGGCTGGAGCACTGGACTGGACCTGCGTTTTCATCGCAAGGAAACGGTCCACCAGGGAGGCATTGCCCGCGACCTCCGCATTCAGCGCCGCCGAATTCATGCTGGCGACGATCTCGCCGGCTCCGCCCGTGACGGTCAAGGCTCCTTGAGCCAGATCGAAGGGCGTGCGGCCGCCTCTCCAGTCGAGCGAGGCTGCCAGCGGCCTCTTCTCCAGGCGCTTCAGCGCATCGCCGAAGCCGATCCCGACGAGCTCCCCGTCCCGTACCGCGATTCGCGCATGGCCCTTGCTGTGGCGCACGATCTCGCGCGGGCTGCGTCCGGAACCTTCGAGGGCGAACTGGCCGGAAGCCTGCCCGGTGATCCAGTGCGGATGGCCGAGATCGGCGAGGGCGGCGGCGAGATCGATGTTCTCGAAATTCGCCTGGCTGCGGACCTCGACCTGATTGCCCGATGCGGCCAGGGCGAGCCGGCCCTTGACGGTTCCGCCCCGCAACCCGGCACGGCCGAGCCAGATCTCGACCTGGTTCGCGCGGGCGGTCAGGTTCAGGGCGGCATCCCCGAGGGTGACGGCCCCGAACTGCGCATCGCTGGCGGAGAGCCGTAGGTCGAGATCGCAGACCGGCGGTGTGAGGCTTCCGAACTCCTCGTAGCTCCAGAAGCCCGCGGCAGACCGGGCCCGGGTGAAGGGGGTGGCGAAATTCGAGAGGTCGAGCTGGTCCGCGGCGAGGGTGCCGGAAACGACCGGCCGCTCGGCATCGAACCGGATGGCGAGCGAGCCGTCGAGGCGATTCTTGCCGAGATGCACGACGGCAGCGGGCCAGCTGAAACGACGGTGATCCGCGGTGAAACGCCCCTGGACCGAGCCGGCTTGCATGAGAGAAGCGAGGGGGATGTCGATGGCGCTCCACCGCGCGAAATCCCTCAGCGACTTGGCCTCGAAGGTTCCGCTCGCGTTGACGAGGAGGTCGGGGCCACCCTCGACCGTGCCCGCAAGGGAGGCGCGGGCGAAGGAATTGCCGGCATTGACCACGAAGGGCCACGGCTTGTTCGCGGCCCAGCGCCGCGGCGACACGATCAGTTCGGAGACTTCGATGCGCTCGCCGCGCCAATGCGCCGCGCCGGCCAGCACGATGCGCTCATCGGAGGTGTACCAGTTCGCGACCGTCTGCAGATTCTCGAGGGCGCCGTCCCAGCCCGGCGCCCAGCGCAGTGTGGACCCGGTGAGAATGAGGCGCCGCACCGGCTTGCCGGGGCGCTCGGCGATGAAGAAGGCGCGCAGCGCCGAGATGGGGTTGGGTGCCTGCACAGCTCCTGCAATGTCGATCCGGGCATCCGCGAGGGCGATCTCGTCCACCTCGATGCGGCCTGCGAGGAGCGGGAGCCAGCGCAGCTCGCCGCGCAGCGTCCCGCCCTCGGCCTTGATCGAGCCGTCCCGGGCGGCGATGCGCACGTTCTCGAACTTCACGCGCGGGATCGGCAGGATCGCGATCGTGCTGCGTCCGAGCACCTCGACCTTGAGCCCATAGGCCTCGTCGAGCTGCCGGGCCACGGATCCGGCCATGCCGCCGGTCGTCAGCGTCCAGGGCGCGACGGCCGCGGCCATGGCCGCCAGCACGGCGAGGGCAAGGATCAAGACGAGGCGGCGAGACATGGAAAGCCGGATGGGCGAACGGGTCCCTGCAGAGCGATGCGGCGACGGAATGCCGGGTCCGCTCGAAAGCCGAGCGCCGACTCCCCCTGAAGGTTGACCTTCATTCACCCGAGCCGCTTGTCGAAATTGAGGCCGCCTTGCATCGGGGCCGGAAGCCGCACTAAACAGCATCGACGCTGTGAGCGAGGGAGGTCGAGCGGGTTATGAACAAGGTTTATTCCGATGCCGGGGCGGCGTTGGCCGGTCTGGTCAAGGACGGCATGACGATCATGGCCGGCGGCTTCGGCCTGTGCGGCATACCCGAGACGCTCATTCTGGCGATCCGCGAATCCGGCGCCAAGAACCTGACCGTCATCTCCAACAATGCAGGCGTCGACGGAGCGGGCCTCGGGCTCCTGCTCGAGACGCGCCAGATCCGGAAGATGATCTCGTCCTATGTCGGCGAGAACAAGCTCTTCGCCCAGCAATATCTTTCGGGCGAGCTCGAACTCGAGTTCAACCCGCAGGGCACGCTCGCGGAACGGATCCGCGCCGGCGGCGCCGGGATCCCGGCCTTCTTCACGAAGACGGGCGTCGGCACCATCATCGCCGAGGGCAAGGAAGTCCGCGAGTTCGACGGCGAGAAATACGTGATGGAGCGCGGCCTGTTCGCCGACATCGCCGTCGTCCATGCCTGGAAGGGCGACACCGAAGGGAACCTCGTCTACCGGAAGACGGCGCGGAACTTCAATCCGATGATGGCGACGGCTGCGAAGCTCACAGTCGCCGAGGTCGAGAACCTCGTCGAGGCGGGCGAGATCGACCCCGACCAGATCCACACGCCGGGCATCTTCGTGAACCGCCTCGTGCACGTCACGAACCCGGAGAAGCGCATCGAGCAGCGCACCACCCGCAAGCGCAGCGACGCGCCGGTGGCCGCCGGAGCAGGGGAGGAAGTCTGATGGCCTGGACCAGAGATCAGTTGGCGGCGCGGGCCGCGAAGGAATTGCGTGACGGCTTCTACGTGAACCTCGGCATCGGCATCCCGACGCTCGTCTCGAACTACATCCCGAGCGGCATGAAGGTGCAGCTGCAATCCGAGAACGGCATGCTCGGCATGGGCCCGTTCCCCTATGAGGGCGAAGAGGATCCCGACCTCATCAATGCCGGCAAGCAGACCATTACCGAGCTGCCAACAACGAGCTATTTCTCGTCCGCCGATTCGTTCGGGATGATCCGCGGCGGCCATATCGACCTGTCGATCCTCGGCGCCATGCAGGTGGCGCAGAATGGTGACCTCGCGAACTGGATGATCCCCGGCAAGATGGTGAAGGGGATGGGCGGCGCCATGGACCTCGTGGCCGGCGTCAAGAAGGTTGTGGTCGTGATGGAGCACACCGCCAAAGCCAAGGACGGCACGGAGGAGCCGAAGCTCCTCAAGGCTTGCACCCTGCCGCTCACCGGCGCCGGCGTTATTGACATGGTGATCACCGACCTCGGCGTCTTCACGATCGACAAGAAGGGCGGCTCGGGCATGACGCTGATCGAGCTCGCGGACGGCGTGACGGTCGATGAGATCAAGGCCAAGACGCAGGCCGATTTCACGGTGACGCTCGGCCAGAAGCCGGCGCACGCCGCGGAGTAAGTCAGCTCTCGACGGACGACGAGGATGACGCGCGCTGCGCTTCGGCGCTGCGCGTGAGCTGAAGCACCGGCAACACGCCGACGAGGACGATCAGGAGGGCGGCGAGCGAGCCGTCCTCGAACATGCCGCGCGAAGCATGCCCGTAAACGAGGGTCGCCAGCGTCTCGGCGTTGAGCGGCCGCAGCAGCAACGTCGCGGGCAACTCCTTCAGGCAATCCACGAAGACGAGAAGGGCCGCGCTCGCGAGCGCGGGGCGCAGCAGCGGCAGCTGCACCCGCAGGACGAGTTCGCGCGGGCGGGCGCCGAGGAGGCGCGCCGCATCCTCGAGGCCGTTCGAGACCCGCTCCATGCCCGCTGACAGCGAGCCCGTCGCGATAGGCAGGAAGCGGATCGTGTAGGCGGCGACGATCGCGGCCGAGGAGCCCATGAGCACGAGGCCGAGGCGCTCGCCGGTGAGGGACCGCCAGATCGTGTTGAGCCCGTTGTCGACGGCGACGAGCGGGCCGAGGAGACCGAGCGCCAGCACCGTTCCGGGAACCGCATAGCCGATCCCGGAGATCGAGCGCGCCGCCGTGACGATGCGGGTACGCGCGAGGCGGGCGCCGGTCACCACGAGAATGCCGAGCCCGAGAGCCGCGACGGTGGCCGAGCCCGCGAGCGCGATCGTCGTCAGGAGATGGCCGAGGAAGGCCGAGTCGGCCTGAGCCAGCAGCCCCCGCTCAGCCACCTCTCGGGCCAGGAACGAGGCCGGCAGCCCGAAGCCGAGGAGCACCGGCAGGGCGCACAGGATGGCGGCAATCAGGCCCAGCCGACGCCCGAGCGGGACCGGATGGACCATGCGCGGGCGCCGGGTCGAGAGCACGTAGCGCCGGTTCCGCCGCCCGAACCGCTCGAGCAGGATCAGCAGGATCACGACGGCGAGCATTACGCAGGCGATCTGCGCGGCTCCCGGGAGGCTGCCGCGGTTGAGCCAAGTGGTGAAGACCGAGACCGTCAGCGTCCGCACGCCGAGATATTCCGTGGCGCCGATATCGTTGAGCGCCTCGAGGAGCGCGAGCGACAGGCCGACCGCAAGGGCTGGGCGGGCGAGGGGGAGCGCGATGGTGCGGAACATCTCGAGCCGGCCGGCGCCGAGCGTCCGTGCGACCTCGATCATTGAGGCGCTCTGCGTGAGGAACATCGCCCGCGCCGCGATGTACACGTAAGGGTAGAGCACGACCGACATCACGAGGATGCAGCCGGGCAGAGAGCGGATCTCGGGGAACCAGTAATCCGCCCGCGACGACCATCCCATCAGCGCCCGCAGCCAGTCCTGCACCGGCCCGGCGGAGTCGAACACCTCCACATAGACATAGGCCGTGATGTAGGTCGGCACCGACAGCGGCAGCGGCAGCAGCCAGGCGAGAGCGTTCCGCCCCGGGAACTGGTGGGCCGTGACGACCCAGGCGGTGCCGATGCCAATCACCGAGGTAAGGGCGGCGACGCCGGCGAGAAGGAGCGTGGTGTCGAGGAGGGCGGCGGGAAGCACATCCGCCACGAGCCGCGCCCAGAGGGTCCGGTCCCCCTGCGCCGCGACGCTGACGAGCGAGACGAGCGGCGCGAGGACAAGCGCCGCGGCGGCGAAGACCCAGACGAACGCCGAGAGCGGCGCGCCGTGGAGGGCGCGCCGCCGGGCAACGGCAAGGAACGACGGAGGGGCGAGACCCGCGGTGCTCATGAGCGCGCCGTGGGTTCGTTCTGCCAAATGTTCACCGGTCGAAGCCGACGCGATCCACGAGCTCGCTGGCCTTGGCGCGCGCCTTGCCGACATCCGCCACCAGCATGGCATCGGGCTTCAGTTCCCCGAAGGACTTCACGAGCGGGTTGATCTCGATGCCGGGCCGGACGGGATATTCGTAGTTCACGTTCGCGAAGACGCGCTGGGCATCCGGCGTGACCATGAACTCCATGAGCTTGAGCGCATTCTCGCGGTGCGGCGCGTTCTTGGCCATCACGATGCCGGACACGTTGATGTGGGTGCCGCCGTCCTTGAAGGTCGGCAGGATGACCTTGATGGCCTCGGCCCACTTCTTCTGGTCCTCGTTCTTGCCGTTCGTCATCAGCCCGACATAGTACTGGTTGCCGAGCCCGATATCGCAGGCGCCCGCCGCGATGTCCTTGGCGACGTCGCGATCGCCGCCGGAGGGCTTCTTGGCGAGGTTCGCCTTCACGCCCTTCAGCCATTCCTCGGTCTTGGCTTCGCCGTGCTTGACGATCATCGCCGCCACGAGGGCGATGTTGTACTGGTGCTGGAAGGAGCGCGTGCAGAGCCGGCCCTTCCATTTCGGATCGGCGAGGTCCTCGTAGGTGAGGGCGTTCTCCTTCACGCGGTCCTTCGAGGCATAGACCGTGCGGGCACGCAGACTGAGGCCGAACCAGTGATCCTTCGGGTCGCGGAACTGCGCCGGGATGGCGCTCTCGAGCGCCTCGGACTGGACGGGCTGGGTGATCCCGAGATCGACCGCCTCTTCGAGGCGCCCGATATCGACGGTGATGAGCACGTCCGCCGGGCTGTTCTCGCCCTCGGCCCGGATGCGCTCCGCGAGCCCCTGCTCCGAGAAGATCGCGTTGACCTTGATGCCGGTCTTCGCCGTGAACTCGTCGAGCGTGGCCGAATAGAGGCCCGGCTCCCGGTTCGTGTAGACGTTGACGACCTCCTCCGCCGCCGCCGCCGGAGCCACCGCGGCGACCGTGCCCGCGAGCGCAAGCCCCAGCACGAAACGCCGCCCTATCATCTTGTGCGCCATGTTGTCCTCTTCATCCGATCGGGGGGTCAAGGCCCTCGACAGGCCGCTGCGTTGCAGCAGGAGGCAGAAACCATGGCGGACTCGCGGGGTCAAGGAAAAACCCGAGAAAAATCAATAGTTTAAAGTGTTTCTAAAGTGCAGCAGGCTGGAGGGGTTCTAAGGAAGCTCCCCTCCCAATCACCCGAATAGTTCAGAATGCGAACCGAGACGAACCAGAGTTAGGGTCGGCTCTGGGGCATCCGCCTTGCGATCGATCAGCACCAGATCTGGCCTCAGATGTAGATCCCGATGATCCTTTCAATCACTCGTCAGCGGATGATCCTGGTGGCGCTGATCGAGAGGTTGGTCGTTTTGGAGCGCGATCACGACGGCTCTGAATACTCTCTCCAAGTCCTTGTGACCGGCTCTGCGCTCCCGCTTCAGGTCTTTGCGGAAGGCTGTAGTGGTTTCAATCGCCGTCGGCATCGTCCGCATCAGTCAGCAAGTCGTCGACCGATGCGGTTCGTTTGACCCTGCCCGCACGAGCATCTTCCATCGCCTCGACGGTCCTGGCATTCGGCACCCGCACCTCGAAGGGCAGGGCACCTTCGGCCGCTACGCGCTTCAACATCAGGCGGATGGCGTCGGAAACTGTGAGTCCGATTTCGCTCAGAGCGCGAACGGCTGCATCCCGCTCTTCGGCAGAAATCCGGGCTCGAACAGTCGCGTCTTGAGCCATGACACCACTCAATTGTAGGCTAGTTGTAGCTACAGATGGGCCTACACATTTCTGAGCCAAGATCCGGAATTCTGCCCCTTGCCGCTCAGTCGCGCCGGCTGGGCAACCGCCAGCAGTTAATGCCACCAGCGAGGCTGAAGCCGGCCCGCCCGTGAGGGACGAAACCGGCTTCAGCTGAGTGGGATCTGCCTGAAGGGCGATCCGAGCGTTCGTGCCATTGACCGCAATCCGGACCGGCAGCGAACATCATTGCCTGAGCAATCAATTCGGTGATGAAACCCGATGAAGCACGGCCGGGCTGAAGGGAACAAAAACGCTCCGCCGATGGCCGCTTCGATACGCCGGGAGGACTTTGAGGTTTGTAGACGAATTGACGTTTCGTCATGCAACCTCCGGCACGATACGGAGGGGGTAGACGCTGGCTGCAAGCCTTGGCCGCACTCTGGAGTCGTTCCGATCCGTCCAGTTGGCTGTGCTCTCCGCCCCAATAGCGACCGCAGCGCGCCTACATCCCCAAGAGCACCTTCACCTTCGCCCTTGCTCCCGCGAGGAGAGCAAGCGGAGCCTTACTGGCAAATCCCAGGCAATTCGCTATGCCGTGTCATGACCTGAGCCCGCACGCGACCACCAGGCAGTGAGCAACATGGAAGCCATCAAGTCTCTGGCCTTGAAAGCTCGAAAGCGAGCTCCCTGGGCCGTGAAGCATTGGCTGAGGCTGCTCCGACATCTTGCGGTGCACGGCCAGGCGTCACCTCAACTTCCGCCGCACCTCGTCACGGAATGCCGTGTCTGCGCATCCCGCTACGAGCTTCTCGAACGCCTGCCGCACCAGGCGCGTGTAGCCGAGGTGGGCGTGGAGCATGGCCACTTCTCGCGGCACATCCTGTCGACCACGAGCCCGGCAGAGCTTCACCTGATCGACCTCGATTTCGGTGGCCTCGATCCGGTGCTTCGAGGAGATCCCCGGGTCCACATTCACCGGGGGCTTTCGCACGAGGTGCTCGCGACCTTTACCGACGCCAGTTTCGACTGGATCTATATTGACGCCGATCACTCCTACGCGGGGGTGCGACGGGACGCGACAGCCGCGGCCGAGAAGGTCAGGCCAGGTGGGTTTCTGGTGTTCAACGACTTTGCCCACATGGACCCGTTCCTCGGCGCCTATGGGGTTCATCGGGCGGTGGTGGAGTTTGCGATCGAGCGAAATTGGCCGCTCGCATGGTTGGCCTATGAACCCCACGCCCTTTATGATGTCGCGCTGAAGCGTCCAGACTGACGACTGGGGATCAAGCCCTGGAGTGCTTCAACAGCAATAACCTAGCAGCGCATTCTGAGCCGCTGCTGGAACGCCAGAGCTTCGGGCCGATCCGTTAAGCGCCTGATTCTTGAAGGAACAGAGAGGAAAGGGGCTGGCTGGGGGACCTGGATTCGAACCAGGACTAACGGAGTCAGAGTCCGCAGTTCTACCGTTAAACTATCCCCCACCGGGCGGAGCCGGAGGCTCATGGCTTCAAAGGCCATATGCAGCCCTGTGAGGCGGTGGAAATAGGGGCTTTCAGCCCGGCGGTCAACTGCAACTCGGTGCTCGACTGGAAAGTCCGATCGGCCCAGCTCTCCACGGAGTTCACTGAGGTTGAAAATCGCAGCGTTTGCGTTCAGGACACCGGAATGCAAACGCGCTTGACTTCAAGCAAACGTAGCCGTTTCCGGGCCGAGAGCCCATGAGCGAAGCTTCCCTTCCTGCCTCTCGCCTGAACATCACGGCCGCGGGAGTGGTCGCGTTCGGGCCGGATCGGGAACTCCTCCTTTCCCTCGTCCGGACTGCTTTGGAGGAGGTGGCGCACGTCTATGTCTTCGTGAACGCTCTGATCGACGAAGCCCTCCTCGAGCGCCTCCTGGGGCTCGATGCGCGCTGCCACATCATCCAGTCGGATCACAATCTCGGCGTCGCCGAGGCGCTGAACCTGATTGCACTCCATGCCATTCTGGCCGGCTGCTCGCGGGCGGTCCTCTTCGACCAGGACTCCCGCCCGCCGCAGGGCATGGTCTCCGAGCTCGGCGCCGCCATGGACCTCCTTCAGGAGTCCGGACAGAAGGTCGCGGTCGTCGGGCCGGCCATCGTCGCGCCTGCGGGGCGGACCGCCGATTTCAAGAGCCCTCGGTATTTCCAGATGCCGCGCCGGCAGCCGGTCGAGTCCGCAACACCTGTGCGCTACGTGATCACGTCGGGCTCACTGGTGGATCTCGGCGCCTTCCGTACGGTCGGCAAGTTCCGGAGCGATTTCTTCATCGACGCCATCGATACCGAGTGGTGCTTCCGTGCCTGGGACAAGGGATATTCCTGCTGGTTCGTCCCGAATGTGCGCATGGCGCACACGATCGGGGAGGGCGCCGTACGATCCAGGCTCTTCGGCCTGCGTTTTCCCCACCAGAGCCCGATGCGGATGTACAGCTACTTTCGCAATCAGGTCGCGAGCCTCGGACTCGCCCACGTTCCGCTGAACTGGAAGCTGCGTTTTGGCCTGCATGTTGCGCTGCTGGCCACCACGATGCTGATAGACGCGAAGTTCAGCCCCGCCGTAGTTGGCCTCATTCGGCGAGCAGTCGCCGACGGGATGCGAGGCCGGCTCGGCCCCCCGCCGGGCGCGGCGCGCACGGTTGCGATCCCGACGTGACCTCGGCGAGCCTTGGGCCGGTGAGGTCATGAGCATGCCCGAGAGAAGGAAACGCGTCCTCGTCGTTGCCCCGGCGCCGATCGTCAGCGTGATTCTCCTTCTGATCAAGCCTCTGTCCGTCCTGCAGCGTGAGGGCGCGATCGAAGCGCGATACGTGCTCCCGCGCGGGTGCGCAGAGCACGACGTCAAATGGGCGGACGTCGTCGTATTCTGCCGTGCAACGGATATTTTCGAGTTCCGCATCCTGCAGCGAGCACGAAGCCTCGGGAAGCCGGTCATCTACGATACGGATGACAATCTGTTCGACGTGCCGGGAGATTCCGCCGTTGCCCGGTATCATCGGGATCCTCTGAGGCAGAGAATTCTCAGGCTGTTGCACGCCGAGGCCGATCTCGTTCACGTCTACAACCGTGAGCTCGAGAGCATCGCCCGAACGCTGAATCCGAATGTGAAGCGTATGCCGCAGGCATTCGATTTCAGCTTGTTGAGCAAAGTCAATGTTCAGAAGCGCAACAACATTGCGATTGCATTTCCAACGAGCCGCGGCGGAGACGACCGGCTGTCGCTCATGTTTCGCGATGCGGTGGAGGCCGTGATTCGTGAAAGGCCGCACGCCTTCACGCTCCACGTATGGGGAGGGGCGCCGAAACCGCTTCAGGGACTTCCGAACTTGATCGTCGAGCCCTTCGAGCCCGACTACAATGAGTTCATCCGGCGTCTTTACAGCTCCAGCTTTGCCATTGGCCTGGCGCCGCTCGTCGACGATGCGCACCACCGCTGCAAGACGGAGCTCAAATTCCGCGAATACGGGGCCTGCCGGATTGCGGGAATCTATTCGGACGTTTCCCCCTACAAGGACGCAGTCAACCACGGCGAGACCGGGCTCCTCGTCTCGAACGATCCGGTCGGCTGGGCGGGCGCATTGAGATCTCTGTTGCTCGATGGCGACTTGCGGAACCGGATCGTATCGTCTGCGGAGGCCCACGTGCGACGACATTACAGCTTGGACGCAGCCGCCAAGGCCTGGGATGCTTCGCTCGAAACCGTGCTGTCGATTCCGCAACGGAAGAATTCGGCCTGCGAGGCTAACAGGTTGCATTCTATTCTTGCTCGTGATCTGAGCCCCGCGAAACGCACGCTATGGGCGCTCCGCCTGCTCAAGCCCAAGGCTCTGACTCGCCTGCGAAGGAACTCGGAGTGGTTGAGGGCAGCAGTGCAACGTGGGTAAACCCGCTGCTCTTTCATTGAGTAGAGTGTCAGATTGTGCCTTGATTTTGGGCGAGGC
>NZ_LN811354.1:417548-419395 GCF_001006805.1 Microvirga massiliensis
TTGGGGCGAGCGGCTCGGGGTCGGCATGAGGCCCGGCATGGTCACAGGCGCGCGCCGCGGGAGCGGAGCATGATCGAGGTTACGCCAACTGCGATCCCGGCGGTGAAGATCGTCCGCCCGCCGGTGTTCGCGGATCCGCGCGGCACCTTCAGCGAGGTCTACAACCGCCAGGCCTTGGCGGCAGTCGGGATCGAGATCGCCTTCGTGCAGGACAACGTCTCGCTGTCGCGTCCGGTCGGGACGGTGCGGGGCCTGCACTTCCAGGCGCCGCCCTTTGCCCAGGACAAGCTCGTGCGGGTGGTGCGCGGGCGGATCCTCGACGTGGCGGTGGACCTGCGGAGGGGCTCGCCGAGCTTCGGGCGGCATGTCGCGGTCGAGCTGTCGGGTGAGAACCGGCTGCAGCTTCTGGTGCCGGTCGGGTTTGCGCATGGCTTCTGCACGCTCGCGCCCGACACCGAGGTGCACTACAAGGTCTCGGCGCATTACGCGGCCGCGCATGATCACGGGCTCGCCTGGGATGACCCGGCGCTCGGGATCGCCTGGCCGGTGAAGCCCGAGGACGCGCTTCTGTCCGACAAGGACCGGGCGCAGCCCAGGCTCGCGGACCTTCCCCCGGCGCTGACCGCGTGGAGCTAGCGCCGCAATGTCAACTTCCTTCACCAAGAGACTGCTGTTCACGCGCCCGGCGCGCCGCGCCATTGCGGGGGTCGCCCGGCTTCTCGCTAGCCTGAAGCCCAAGAATGGTGACCTCGAAGGAGACGCCGGGGCCGAGGCGGAGTTCCGGGACTGGCTGCAAGGCCTGCAGGCCCCGACTGTGGTCGAACTCGGGACCCGCCGGACCGAGACCGGCATTCCCACGGTTCGCCGGCACTGGGCCGGAGCCGATGCAACCTACATCGCCGCCGACTTCATGGCCGGCCCGGATGTCGACGTCGTGGCCGATGCCGAGCGCCTGTCGGAGACGTTTGCCGCGGGCAGCGTCGATGCCGTGATCGCGTGCTCGGTCTTCGAGCATATCCAGCGCCCCTGGCTCGCTGCGGCCGAGATCGGGAAGGTTCTGAAGCCAGGCGGCAGGGTCTATGTGCAGACTCATTTTGCCTTCCCGCTGCATGCCTATCCGCATGATTACTGGCGCTTCTCCCGCGAGGCCCTGGAGACCTTGTTCGCTGAGGACCATGGTTTCGTGAAGCGCACCAGCTTCTACCAATTCCCCTGTTCGATCCTCAGCGAGCAAGATCCTGTCGGGATCGGCCTCAAGAGCTACCTGAACGTCGGGATCGTCGCCGAGAAGGGGGCGAGATGAGGTCCGGGCTTAGAAGCTCAAATGGTCGGGGTGACGGTGGCGCGCGGCTTGCTAACCGCAACTTGCGCGCTGGAGCAGGCCTGGATGCCCATCATGTCACCAGCTAGAGCAGAAGAGTCATGCGCCTGCTCGTGACGGGCCGTGACGGGCAGGTCGCGCGGGCGCTGCAGGAACGCGCTGCGGCCCACAACATCACGGTCGTGCCGCTTGCCCGGCCGGAGCTCGACCTCGGCGCTCCGGAGACGATCCTGCCGGCGTTGCGCCGGGCCGGGGGCGACATCGTCGTAAATGCGGCTGCCTACACGGCCGTCGATCGGGCCGAGAGCGAGCCCGAGCTCGCCGAGAGGATCAACGGCACGGGTGCCGGCGCGGTCGCGGCCGCGGCCGCGAGCTTGAAGATCCCGGTCGTGCAGCTCTCGACCGACTACGTGTTCGATGGCACGTCCGCGCGACCCTATCGCGAGGACGACCCAGTCGGGCCAGTGAGTGTCTATGGCCGGTCCAAGCTGGCGGGTGAAGAAGCCGTTGCGGCGGCCACGCCGGA
>NZ_LN811354.1:420452-425718 GCF_001006805.1 Microvirga massiliensis
ACGCGGCCGAAGTCGCACTGGGCCGTGACGGGGCTCTACTTCTATGACCCGCAGGTCGTGGCGATCGCCCGGTCGTTGAAGCCCTCGGCGCGCGGCGAGCTCGAGATCACCGACGTGAACCGGCAGTATCTGGAGCGTGGCGAGCTGCACGTGCAGAAGATGGGGCGCGGCTTTGCCTGGCTCGACACCGGCACGCCCGAGTCGCTCGTCGAGGCCGCCGAGTTCGTGCGGGCGCTCGAGAAGCGGCAGGGCTTCCGGATCGCCTGCCCGGAAGAGATCGCCTTCCAGCTCGGCTGGATCAGCCGAAGCGAGTTGGTGGCGCTCGGAGAGGAACTCTCAAAGAGCGACTACGGGAAATATTTGATCAGGGTCGCGGAGACAGGTACGTAAGATGCTCTCGAGGAGGGCAAGGCACCTGGAATGAAGTCCAACCCGAACTTGCCGTGTGACGTGCAGCCCGACGGGCGGCAACATTCGCCTTTGCCGACAGAAACGATGTTCGATTCTGCGGAGCAGGAGTTGCGTCAACTCCGCGCGGAGTTCGAATCGGCGAACAAGGCATACCAAGCCGAAATCCAGCGTCTGAGGGCGGATTACGACAAAACTACGGCCGAGTACCAGCGCGAACTGCGCCGGGTGCGAGTCGAGGAAGCTGCAGCGCGCGAATCGGTTTCTGCCCTCTTCCGCAATTCCATGTCATGGCGCATCACCGCACCGCTGCGCGCGGCCACAGAGGTGTTGCGTAGGCGCGGTCTGAGCAAAGATGCCCTGGCACGAGCTGCAGATAGCTCCCCCCCCGTGTCCATGCCTAGAGGCACGATGGACCACCGCAGCGCTATGCGCACGCTGCTCGCGAACCGCCTCGCCGCCTTCTTGGCCGGCAATGGCACCCTGGTCCTGCCGACCGCGACGGAGCCCGAGGTCAGCATCGTCCTCGTGCTGCACAACCAGGCTGAACTGACTTTTGGATGCCTCTCCTCGATCGCCGAATGCCTCAGTGCTCACAATGGTGTCGAGGTCGTTATCATCGACAATGCCTCGACCGACGCGACAGGTGATCTCTTGGCACGCATCTCCGGTGCGCGGGTGATCGTAAGCGAAGAGAACCTGCACTTCCTCCGGGGCGTCAATCGCGCAGTGCAGGAGGCGCGCGGGCGGAACCTCCTGCTTCTCAACAACGACGCCCAACTTCTGCCCGGGACGCTTGAGGCAGCGCTCCGATGCCTCAATTCTGCCCCGGATATCGGTGCGGTTGGGGGGAGGATCATCCTGCCGGACGGTACGCTCCAGGAAGCGGGATCGATACTGTGGAATGATGGTACCGCCACTGGATATGGTCGCGGACGAATGCCAACGGAACCCGAATTCGACTTCCGACGAGATGTCGATTACTGCTCCGGTGCCTTTCTGCTGACGCCGCTAGACGTTTTCCGCCGCATGGGCGGCTTCGATGATATCTACGCGCCCGCGTATTATGAGGAGACGGACTATTGCGTGCGGCTGCACCAAGCGGGATTGCGTGTGGTCTTCGACCCGGATGTCGTGGTGCTGCATTACGAGTTCGGCAGTTCCAAGACATCCGCACATGCACTCGCGCTACAGCAGCGCAACCACTCAGTGTTCCGCGAGCGTCACGCAGAATGGCTTGCCCAGCGACCAGCACCCGGGCAATTTCTCGCGGGTCGATCCCGCCCGCGCGGACCGCGCATTCTCGTCGTAGATGACCGTGTGCCGCATCCCCAGCTGGGCGCGGGCTATCCGCGAGCGCGCGATATGTTGCGCGAACTCGCGGCCGCAGGAGCGGAAGTCACGCTCTTTCCGATGTTCCTTCACAAGGAGACGCGCTCGCAACTGCGCCGCAGCCTCGATGCAGAAATCGAGGTGATGCACGGCCACGATAGCAACTCGCTCCGCCGATTTCTTGAGGAGCGACGCGGCTACTACGATGGAATAGTGATTTGCCGGCCGCACAACATGCGCGCCTTTCGGAAGGCAATTGGCCAGAACCAAGCGGTCGTCGGTGAGGCCATCCAGATCTACGACGCCGAGGCGATCTTTTCCATGCGTGAGATCACGCAACGCCGTCTCGCCGGTGAGGACATCTCCGAGCAGCAGTCGCAGCGGATGGTAGCCGAGGAGATCGCACTGACGCGTGGCACGAATGCCGTGCTGGCAGTCTCGGCCCACGAAAAGGCATTGTTCGAGCAGAACGGCGCTGGTCCAGTCCATCTACTCGGCCACGCCATACGGGTGGAGCCGGGCGCAGAGTCCTTCGCTGCTCGCAACGGTTTCATTTTCGTTGGCGTGCTTCAAAGTGACGAATCTCCGAATGCTGACAGCCTCCGCTGGTTCGCTTCCGAGATCCTGCCGCGAATTCGGCGTGAACTTGGAGCGAGTCTGCGACTCACAGTAGTCGGCCATTGCGACGCGCCATCGATCCGTTCGCTTGATGGCGTAGCCCTCGATCTGATCGGCCCTGTCGACGATTTGCGCCCGGTTTTCGACAGGGCTCGAGTTATGGTAGCGCCGACACGCTTCGCCGCAGGTATCCCCCACAAGGTCCAGCAAGCTGCGGCCTTTGGTGTGCCTGTAGTCGCGACGAAGCTGATCGCGGACCAGACTGGCTGGCAATCCGCGCGCGACCTCCTTGCAGCATCCGACGCCGAGGCATTTGCTGAGGCCTGCATCCGTCTCCACCGCGATGACGCGCTCTGGACTGCAGTCCGTGAGGCGGCGCTCACGCGCTGTGCCGAAGATTGCTCGCCCGAGGCCTTCCGACATGGTATCCGTGCGATCCTCGACTCTGTGATTGAGCGCCGCACCGCAGTGACGGCCTGATTCCCATGGTGGAAAAGCTCCAACTGACTCCGCTAAACGATCTCGAGCATGACGGAGATTTGTGGATCGCGACTGGCGAGGATCCGCAGTTCCTGCTCTCTCCGCCCTCCGGTCGGTATCCGGGCGGCTGGAGCTTGATCCGCTTCGAAGCCGAAGGTGAAAGAACAGAACTCAGTCCAGTTCTCTACGTCGATAGCGGTTCCGGCTTCTCGGAAGCGGCATCGTACAGTGCTTCTGTCTATGATGCTGGACGAGACGGCATCCTGTTGCGATTGCCGGAAAAGGTGCTTGCACTTCGCCTTGATCCCCTCAGTGGTCGTGGACGCTTCCGCATAGACAATCTCCGAATCGAGCGCATCGGAAGTGCACGCGCGGTGTGGAGGCGGATTTCGCCTGCGCTCGCGCGCGCTCGTCGAGTTCCCAGGCTGGTATTGCATTACGTCGCCAATGTCGCACGAATTGCTCGCAGCTCCGGCTTGCGGGGCGTCTTGCGGCACGCGTTGCATGCCCCCGCCGCGACGGCCGGAGGCGACTACGCCAAGTGGATCCGTTGCTATGACACGCTTACGGCAGAAGATTGCACCAAAATTGCCGCGCGGATTTCCGCCATGCATGCCAAGCCGACGATTTCCGTCGTCGTGCCGATTTACAATACACCCGAACGCCTACTCCGCCGCTGCATCGAATCAGTACTAGCGCAGCTCTGGCCGCACTGGGAACTTTGCCTGGCAGACGACGCTTCCCCGGCACCTCATGTACCGGCGATCTGCGAGGAGTATGCGCGACGTGATAGGCGAATACGCTTCACACGGCGCGAAACGAACGGACATATCGCTGCTGCTTCCAACACCGCCCTCGGCATGGCCAGTGGCGAGTTCGTGGCATTGCTCGACCACGATGATGAGCTTGCGCCTCATGCTCTTTACATGGTGGTCGAGGCGCTTGCGACTCAACCTGACCTCGATTTGATCTTTACAGACGAGGACAAGATCGACGAGTATGGGAGGCGGCACGAGCCATGGTTCAAGTCGGATTGGAACTATGACTTGATGCTGTCCCAGAACGCTGTGGTTCACCTTGCCGTCTACCGCCGCCGCCTTGTCGAGGAGGTAGGTGGCTTTCGCAGCGGGTTTGATGGAAGCCAGGATTACGATCTCACCTTGCGTATCGCCGAGCGCACGACGTCGGACCGCATCCATCACATACCATTCGTCCTTTATCATTGGCGCGCCACATCCGGATCTGTTGCCCTTAGTGTCGATGAGAAGGACTACCCCTACGAGGCCGCCGTTCGCGCTGTTCAGGACCATCTTGATCGCACCGGTCGCGCAGGAGCGCGTGTAGAGCGACAGGATCATCCTGGCTACTACCGCATTCATTGGCCGCTACCGCCGGAGTCACCCCGCGTCGCTGTAATCATTCCGACGCGCGATAAGGTAGACCTACTCCGCGTTTCCGTAAGCTCCATCCTTACGCGCACAGACTATCCCACAGTTGAACTTATTATCGTCGATAACGGCAGCGTGGAGGACGAAACGCGCAAATTTCTGCACGAACTTGAGAAGCAGCGCAGCGTTCGGGTGTTGCGATACGATAAGCCCTACAGCTTTGCGGCTTTGAATAACTGGGCAGTATCGCAGACGACGGCACCGCTTGTTGCCTTTGTCAACAACGATATCGAGGTGATCACTGCGAGTTGGCTGTCCGAAATGGTGGCCCGGGCGCTCCGGCCTGATGTTGGCGCAGTTGGCGCCAAGCTCTACTACCCGAACGGCACCATCCAACATGCAGGCATCATCGTCGGCATTGGGGGGTTGGCAGGGCACCCGCATCTTGGCCTGTCGCGCAATGAACCGGGATACTTTGGTCGCGCAGCCTGCGCACAGTCCTTATCTGCCGTCACCGCGGCTTGCATGGTCATTCGCCGTGACGTTTTCCTGGCCGTTGGCGGGTTCAATGAGCGAGATTTCGCAATTGCTTTCAACGACGTCGATCTGGGCCTACGCCTCAATCAGGCCGGCTATTCCGTGGTGTGGACGCCACATGCTGAGCTCTTCCATCATGAGAGCGCAAGCCTTGGTCCCCCTACTGACAAGCGGCGCTCGCGCCAGTTCGAGGAGGAGTGCGCAAATCTGCGGCGGCGCTGGATAGACGTGAGTTCGAATGATCCATTCTATAACCCTAACCTAACTTTGTCTGGTGGGGATTGGAGCCTCGCCTTCCCGCCACGGGTGAGGAAGCCTTGGGAGGCGGAGTGCGGCGTACGACCAGGGTTAGAATTCTAAAGCCAGGAGCATTGGTCTCTGTGACTCGCTGCATAGTTCGAAGACCCGAAGCCCCTGAGTAGAGCGGGCAATTGAGTTGATCATTGGGCCATGGACAGATGTCTAAGATGCCCTGAGTAGGGTAATTAGCCAAAATGCGCATC
>NZ_LN811354.1:426365-455466 GCF_001006805.1 Microvirga massiliensis
TGCGGCGGGTGCCGATGCGCTGGTGATCGTCACCGAATGGGACCTGTTCCGGGCGCTCGATCTCGAGCGCCTCAAGGCCGCCCTGAACGCCCCCGTGCTCGTCGACCTCAGAAACATCTACCGCCCTGACGAAATGCAACGCGCAGGGTTTAACTATGTCAGCGTCGGACGGGGCACCGAGGCGGGAGAGCCCGCGTGAGTGCAGATCGCACGGACTTGAAGATCTAGAAGAGCAATGGGAAAGCTATGCATTTAGAAAGGCGTGTTCTGATTACCGGTGGAGCTGGCTTTTTGGGGTCTCATTTAGCGGAGAGACTACTGAGCGACGGATACCAGGTACTGTGCGTTGACAACTTTTACACAGGTGCGCGGCGCAACATCGAGCACTTGCTTAGCCATCCTCATTTCGAGCTTCTCCGGCACGACATTACGCATCCGCTCTTTGTAGAGGTAGATGAAATTTACAATCTTGCTTGTCCAGCCTCACCCATCCACTATCAGCGAGATCCTGTCCAAACAACGAAAACCAGCGTGCTTGGCGCAATCAACATGCTTGGCCTCGCCAAACGCCTTCGTGCAAAAGTGTTTCAGGCTTCTACGAGCGAGATCTACGGTGACCCGACCGTCCATCCCCAACCGGAGACCTATTGGGGCAATGTCAACACGATTGGGCCACGTTCATGCTATGACGAGGGCAAACGATGCGCTGAGACCCTTTTTTTCGATTATTGGCGCCAACACAAGCTGCAGATCAAGGTCGCACGAATTTTCAATACTTACGGCCCCCGTACACATCCAAACGACGGTCGAGTGGTTTCGAGCTTCATCGTCCAGGCGCTTCTGAATCGCGATATCACCGTCTTCGGTCGCGGCGAACAAACTCGCTCCTTCTGCTATGTTGATGATCTTGTCGACGGATTTGTACGGTTGATGGACAGCTCTGCCGATGTCACAGGGCCTATCAACCTCGGCAATCCAGGTGAATTTACGATTCTCGAACTCGCAAAGCTCATAATCGACTTCACCGGATCACGCTCGAAGATAGTCCACCAGCCATTACCTCAAGACGATCCTAAACAACGCCGGCCGGACATATCTCGGGCACAGGAAACACTCGGCTGGGCACCCAAGGTGCCGCTCCGCGAAGGGCTAAAGAAAACAATCCCATATTTCGAAACCCTGCTGTCTCAAGGTTTGGTGCAGCGCATGATTGCTGTATGAGTTGTCGTGGCCGCTTGTTAGAGACCGAACCGTCCCGCTCGATCGTCTCGAGCATGAAACCGGCACAGGCGGTGTGCAACACTCGCCAACCGCACAATAAGGCATGCAAAGGCATCGACCACAAACCCAACCTAAACGATTAGCAATTTCGAGCGGCGTTGCAATGGTAGCTTTAACGGCATTTGCATGTTAACCACCTCCTGCCAGCTTCCCTCTGCCATTCTAGGCGATATCAGGTCTCATGATTGGAATATATGGCGCGAACGGATTCATTGGCCGCCATTTGATAGCGCGGCTGGTGTCCAGGAAGCTCCCAGTTCGTGCAGTATCTAGACATATCGGTACCGATCTCATTGATCGGTTCCCAAAGGGTGTCGACTTCTTGGAGGGGGACATCCAAGACTCATTTACAATGGCTTCGTCTCTTCAAGGTGTTCAAACAATTGTTCAGCTGATCAGCACGTCAAGCCCCGGTTTGCAGAACCGTTACAATGTCCTGGATATCCGTGACAATGTCATCCCACATGTCGAGTTTCTGCAAAGCGCCATATTGGCAGGAGTCAAGAAGTATATTTTTATTTCATCTGGCGGTACCGTCTACGGACCGGGAGCCAAAACGCCAATTCGAGAAGACGCTCCTACTAATCCAATCAGCTCTCACGGCCTTACGAAACTAGCTATCGAAAAATATCTTCAGATGCATGGCTATGTCGATGATCTGAATTACGTAATTTTGCGTGTCGCCAATCCATTTGGTCCCGGCCAAGCCTTTCGAAAAGGGCAGGGTCTAATACCTGCTGTGCTCTCGCGCTATTCCCTCGGGCAGCCAGTGCAGATCATAGGCGACGGTAGAGCACAGCGCGATTATATATTCATCGACGATGTTATCGATGCAATTGAAGCTTCCATTGCTCGGGAAACTGCTCACAAAGTAATTATCAACGTGGGAAGTGGACGGGCTCGTTCAATTCTCGAAGTCGTTGATGCAATGGAATCGGTGCTCGGTTTTCGCTTTGAACGCGAGTTCGTCCTTTCACGCAAAACCGACGTCGACGTAAATGTGCTCGACATCCGGCGCGCACGGCAGTTACTTGACTGGGCGCCAAAGACGGATTTCCGGCAGGGCTTAGCGGAGACACTATTAGACGCAGTAAAAATGTCATAGTTCGGCTCAACGCGAGAACGACTTACTGAGCCCGCGCCAGCAACGGCGCCTGTCATAAGTTTCGCTCTTCTAGATACTACGTGCCGGAACAAGGGATCGTAAATCCAAGTCCGATTGCTGTCTCAATAGGGTCTGACGTGGTAGTCTGCTAAACTGCATCCACTGGCGATCTCTTTGTGAACCGCACGGAGGTTGGCAGGAACGGATTCTTAGGCCGGTAGCCCTGAACAGCTTGACTTCGTGTAGCGCGTCGGATCATTAGGCAGACACATATCCGGTGCCTTTGAGATAGTTTGAGCACTCCTGCGGCCCAAACGGGTCGCGGACGGCGCTACTGGCCTGCCAGAGGACCTTGAACAGACATGAGTCTTCGGAAAGGAGACCAGATTGAACGATTTAAGCCCTAGTGACTTCTTTTCGATCAGACTGCCGGTAGAACAACCTAGTCGACTTGTCTTGCCCGTCTCCTGGACAGGTCACGTTCCATTCGCGTCGTGGCTTGTTGCCGCCCTGCGTCCAAGGATCATTGTTGAACTCGGCGTTCACACTGGTACGTCCTACTGCGCGTTTTGCGAGGAGGTAAGACGGGCGAAGCTCGACACAGCCTGTTATGGCATTGATACGTGGCGTGGGGATGAGCACGCCGGGTTTTATGGTGGCGAGGTGCTCCAAGAGTTGCGAGCATTTCATGACCCGCTCTACGGCTCCTTTTCAACCCTCATTCAGTCGACGTTCGACGAGTCGTTGCTCTATTTTCGTGATGGTTCGGTGGACCTGTTGCATATCGATGGTTGTCATACCTACGATGCCGTTAAACACGATTTTAATACGTGGCGCCCTAAACTCAGTAACCGCGCCATTGTACTATTTCACGACACGAACGTTCACGAAAACCAGTTCGGTGTATGGCGCTTCTGGGAGGAGCTCAAAACTGCCCATCACCATTTTGAATTCGTTCACTCGCACGGTTTAGGTGTTCTCGCAGTCGGCGACGATGTACCTCATGTCGTTAAGCGGCTTTTCGAGCTAGATTCTGCGGGCACTGCTTCTATTAGAAACATTTTTGCGTCACTCGGCCAGAACTTGACCGAGATCGCGCGTCTCAGGAATGCGATCAAGACAGTCTGGGACGAAGCAAAGCAGTCTTACGAAGCGCTCTCATCGACAAGAGAAGCGGAGATGGAGCGCCTCGTACACGAGCTAGAGAATATTCGGGCCGACGCGGAGCAGGCAGCTGAATTGAAAGTGCAACTCCGGCGAAGGACCGAGGATGCTGAGCACTTAACGGCAAGGCTTGCTCGCGCGCACGCTAGAGCGGACGAAGTGGAGAAACAGCTTCAGGTGCAAGCTGCGCAGCGGCATGCTACAATGGACGAGCCAGAGAGAGCATCTAAGGCGCAAGCCTCGCGGCACGACGCGGAACTACAGGCCGTCCTGCAAAGCACCTCTTGGCGGATTACGGCGCCAATTCGATTGGTCTTGGAGCGTCGGCGAGGATTACGCCGAATTGCGAGAGGCTCTGCAAAACTTGTTGTCTGGACGCTAACCGGGCGGCTGCTGTCGCGGTTGAAGCTAAGGCGGGATACCGCTCTTATTGCGAAATCTGGTTTGTTTGATCCTCGGTGGTACGTCGACCACAATCCCGATGTCGCACAAAGCGGAGTAGATCCGCTGATCCACTTCGTTGAGTTTGGCGGGCGGGAAGGGCGGGATCCCAGCCACCTGTTCCGAAGCTCTTGGTATCTCGAGCAGCACCCCGATGTAAGTGTAAACGGGACGAATCCCTTGATTCACTATCTGCGAACAGGTCAAGCAAAGGGGTACGCCCCAAAACCGTAGGGAACGGCTATCCATTCCTGACAAGCTCTCGTAATTCCTGCGAACATGAAAAACAGATGACAAGCATTGCCGATTACCTCGCACCGCTATCGGTTGTGATCCCCACCTATAACCGAGCCGAGTTGATCGGCGAAACCCTGCGGATCTGTAATCAGCATGCAGGCGGTGTGCCGTTGGAGTTTATTGTCATCGACGACGGTTCGACGGATCATACGCCGCAAGTGTTGCACAAGCTTGAAGCTGAGATTCCGGGGCTCACGTGGCGCAGCGTTGAAAACGGTGGTCCGGGTCAAGCACGGAATCTTGGTTGTTCCCTCGCGAAGCACGACGTTATTCTTTTCCTAGGAGACGATATCCAGCCTCTGAACGATGATTTCTTTCGCGTTCACAGCCGCATTCATGCCGCTTTTCCATCTGACCGCTATGCCGTTCTTGGCAAAGCCGTTTGGCCAACGAAAGAACCCGCATACTTCAATTTTGTGATGGCTCACATCCAGGGGCACCGGGGTGAGCAATTCGGGTATGCGGACATGATCCCATATAGTTGGCTTGATTGCAGGTTCTTCTATACGATCAACATCTCGGTCAAGAAGTCAGTCGTTAGCGATTGGAAGTTGGAAGGGTTTCGACCAGAGCTCACGCTCGCAGCTTTCGAGGATGTAGAATTCGCCTACCGCCTGAGTAAGCAGGTTGGTGGATTCAAGATCTTCTATGATCCGGGCTCAATAGGGCAGCACATTCATCCATATACCGCCGAAGGTTTCATGGCGCGGCAACATGCTGCTGGTATGATGGCAAAGGTACTCTTTGATATTCATCCAGAGATGGTCGAAGTTCTGCATTTAGTAGATTTCATGCAATCGCTTCGGAGCCAGCCCAATGCTACTAACTGTGCCTCCGCGGACTATCTGTCTATTATTGAGGGCATCAAGGCATGGGTTAGGGTTCTTGATCGGCAACATGCGCTTGGTCGTGCGGCGTGGCACAATGATCTTCTTACAGCAGTATTCCACCTGTCCTTTTTGCAAGGCCTGCTAATCGCCTCGGCTGACGCAACGTCCAATATCAGCGGAGCTTACGAGTACATCTTGGACAAGTTCTCGCAGCATATTAATTGCGTAATCGACCATGAGCTTACGGCGCACGAGTTCATGAAGGCAGGTTTTCTCCGAGCCGGACACTAAGCCGATTTTCTTAGGGTTCAAGTAATTCGAGGGGCAGTCTGACAACTCCATGTTCTCGGTAGTCATTCCAGTATACAATCACCGACGATATCTTGAGCGGGCACTCCTTTCCGCTCTGCGCTCACATCTGGTGAGTGAGGTTCTGGTGGTCGATGATGGATCCTGTGATGGATCATCTGACCTACTAAGGCATTTGTCGAATGTATTCGGACCACGCATTGTTGACCTCACAACTGAGGGGGAAGGGAACAAGGGCGCTCACTATCGGCTCAACCAGCTCATCGAGACAGCGAGAAGTGAATGGATTGCGGTTCTGAATTCCGATGACGAGTTTGTATCGGGCCGGTTCGACATGATAAAAGCCCTGGTTCGAGCGAATCGGAGCGATTTTATTTCAGGGTCTCTCCTCATCTGCGATGAGCACGATCGCCTGATTGGGACCAAGCGAGGCATCGTCGATCCGGAATACCCCATTCCGCAGCGGCCTGATCGCGATAGGCGGGCATTTTTCGCTCGTGAGATGCTCGTGCTGCTCTGCAATCAAAATTTCATTGCCACGACGAGCAATATGGCTTTCCGGAAAAGTCTCTTTCGCCAAGTTGGAGGCTTTCGCGATTACCGGTATGTACATGACTGGGACTTTGCCCTCCGCGCCTGTGTGACCGGTCGGTGCCTTTTCACGTACAATCCTCTAACAATATATCGCGCGCATTGTGCGAACACGATCAAAGAGCCCTCGTCCCATGTGGATGGCGAGGTCGTGCGCCTTTTTGCGAGATTTCTAAACGACTTCCCCGAGTTGGAGCGCGACGAGCAAATACGCGAGGCCCTTGAAAGCAACCGACATCTCGGCCGCTATTGCCCGCCGGTGAACACGAATGGGCAATATTCACGGATTATTGCAGTTGATTCGACCCCTTCTGGCGGCCCTTCGGCAGTGTCGATACAGCATTCCGCTGGGAAAGATCAGTTGGTTCACTTGGCAGCAATGGAGCGACCATTGCCTGTTCGCGCCCTGAACAATGCCGCGCTGGCGCTGGTGGCGGCCCCGTACGATTTCATGCTTGTCTCGGAAACACTCGACGAGCCGCCAATTGTTGCACTTTCAAGCCTTTCCGACAACGTATTGATGAACGAGCGGGCGCGTCAATTCTTCCTCGAAGGAAAGACACCTCAAATACCTATGCGAGGCCGGATCATCCGCAACGTGCCACAGCTAGACGCTCGAACTCGGATAGTCGAGTTGACGAGCCTGACAGGGTTTCAGAACGCGCGCCTAGAAGGCGCAACTGTTACGATACCAGGTCTCACCGACGGATCAGGTTGCGCTAGAGTTTCTCAATGTGAGGTTACTCTCCGGATGCCCATGAGATCTGGAGAAAAACCGCTCTGTTTCGTTTTGCCTATCTTTCTTGCGGTCGGTGGTGTCGAGCGCAACATGGTCGAGGTGCTAAGGATCTTAAGGGCCGATTACGATTTCGTGATCGTAACGTCGGAACGCCTCGCGAAGCACCAAGGGAGCCTACACCATCAACTTGATGATCTCCAAATTCCAGTGCTTGACTTGGGTGAAGCCGCCGAGCCGGCGCGACATTTGTTAATCATCGATCTGTTAAGACGTCACTTTAGGCCCGACCTTGTCTGGATCTGCAACGGCTCGCCTTGGCTGGCCGACAATGCCGATCGGATTCGGCGAGTTTTTGCCAATATCCCTATAGTGGATCAACAGGTCTACGATACAGAACATGGTTGGATTAATCGGTACCGCGAACGGGGGATCCAGTCATTTGACCGGTTTATTGCTACAACGCGGAAGATCATGAACAAATTCGTGAGTGATATCGGAATTCCAGCTAACCGTATTGACCTCATTTACTCTTCGATCGATTCCCAGAAACTTGCCCTAAAGAAGGGAGATCAGGAGTTGGAGCGCTCATTGCGGCAAGATGCGGGGATGCCACTTGACGCGCGCATTTATGCTTTTATCGGGCGTCTCACGGCTCAGAAACGCCCCTTGGAGTATTTGGGCTTAGCTAAACGTGCGGCCAACCATGGATTACGGGACCAGTTTTTGATAGTCGGCGACGGAGAGTTGCGCGCTGCATGTGAAGCCTACATCGAGCGTGAAGAGCTTCGAAACGTGCGGATGATTCGATACTGTGAGGATCTGAGCACAATAGTGAACATGATGGACGGCCTTATCATAACTTCCGAATTTGAGGGCCTTCCGATAGCTCTACTGGAGGTGCTCGCCTTGGGGAAACCGGCAATGGCCACGAATGTTGGGGACATTGACGTCATTTTGAGTGAGCATGGGAGCGGGCTCATTGCACCACTTGACGGCGGATCTGAGGCGTTGTGGGAGGTATTTCAGCAGTGGCGCACGGACCTCCGTGCGTATCGTCAGAACGCAGAAGCGCATGCTGCCGACATTCGAGAGCGCTTTTCTAACGTGAACATTGCGGCACAATATCGGGCCAGTTGGATGGCTGCAATCAAGCACGTGCGCGGGGAGCGAGTGGGTTGATCGTTCCGCACGTGGGGTTGCGCCGGCATGTGTTTTTCTGATCGGAATTGGACCGCCGCGTTCAGCTAAAGAGCTACTGAGAGTTGTCAAGGGATTCTGTGGTTGCCGCACATTTCGCTGGTTTCGAAACAATCGCGGAACGTGTTCCATTATTACTTTAGTCCACCACAGCTGGCTCTAGCTACTGGTTACCGATGTAGGTTTATGTGCTATTACACCAAAGCAGAGTTGTCGGTTCTTACTGCTTTGGTTGAAACCTGGCGGATGGATGTTCTATACGATGTTCTCGACATTGATGGGATTGAAGGGCTATGGAAGACTATCAAACTGCCACAAGAGCCACTCTCAGTGAGGAGTGGAAGGCATCGCGAGCTCTTCTGGATTGGATGCACGCGCCAAACATGGCCAATTACGTTAACAAGTTAGTGTCAGGTCGGGAGTTAGAAGAGGGTGGCCACTGGGCGATCTATGCCAGAGAGAAGTTTGTACGCGCCTTAGGCGACCACCGGCGAACAGGGCTCTCAATGGTGTCTTTGGCCTGTGGGGCCGCTCATATTGAAGAGTCATTGCTTCAGTTCGGCTGGCCGGTATCTCGAGTTCTCGGTCTTGAATATGATTCTGAATTGAGACGGGCAGCCGCGGAACGGTTCGCCAAGATAGACGGTGTGGAAGCACGTTTTGAGTTCTACGACTTCAACGCTCCACACGCGATTGCGGAAAAGTTTGATCTTGTGTTTACTTGTCACTCGATCCATCATGCTGCAGATCTTGAAAAATTTTTACCGGCCATTAATAACCTGCTAGCTGAGGACGGCATAATTATTGGAATTGATTACTTCGGACCAGCGCGATTTCAGGTCGAGTACGATGTCCGGCCCATTATTAACGAACTCGACGCGATATTACCAGACGAATTGAAGCATGATCTCCGGTTCGAAAGCTGTCATGTAAATCCGTCGTTCCATTACGCCACCATTGAGGAGGTGCGCAACGCAGACGTGTCGGAGTCGGTCAGAAGCTCTGATCTTCGTACTTTACTATTCGCGAATTTTCCTATTGTCGAAATCAAGCCGATGGGTGGAACTCTTCTGCGCTGGCTACTGCAGTATAGAGCAGGCAATTTCAACCCGGACAACCCTTGTCATATGTCAATTGCGAGGCTGCTCCAAGTAATCGAACGGAACCACATTGAGAAGGGGACAATCCGTTCTGACGATCTTTTCTTCGTCTTGAGGAAGAGCGCGCGACTAGGAAATACTTAAACGTAGATTAAAACCAAGGGTCTCGATTGCCGATTGCTTTGGCTGGCGGGTCCGAGTGCGCACCGAGTCACGATAAGGTCAGCATCTCTATCTATAACTACGGGAAACAGAGATGGAATCACGATTCAGTTCAGTGCGCTTAAAACAGTGAAACGGTTTCCTGAGTCTTTATCCAATCACACCGTCTGCGAAGCTCGAGAAGCCTTCCCGGTAGCCCCATTGCAGAAAGTGCTGCAGCGGGTCGGCCGCGGCCACGTCAGTATAGTGCGCCAGGTAGTCCCGAGTGTCGAACTGCCCGGACGGATCGCGTCGCTCGCGCCAACCCGACTCGTGATAGTGCCGCAGGGGATTGACGCTGGCAGCCTACACGTCCCGATACGCCGCGAGATACGCGATCGCGTCGAAATAGGCGTTCGGGTCCCGGCCCTCCCGCCATCCAAACCTGTTGTAGTGGTCGAGCGGATCCATTCCGGCCTGCGCGACATCCCGATTGGCGTGCAGATAGAACTCGAAGTCGAACTCGTCCTGGATCCGGCTCCCGACAAACAAGGACGCCCCAGTCGGCGAGATGGGCCGGTCGGCAAACATCAACACCTCGATGCCGTTGTGACCGGTCACTCGCGACCGATGGTCGCTATGTGCCTTGAAGGCCCAGGTTGGACCTTATGGCGAATTGCCCGAAGCAAGCAGCCGCACAGCGCAGCTTGGACATCAGCGCTGGTGACGCTAGAAGCACCGCCATTGCGTTCCCGATGCCGTGGTGCCTTGCTGGGGCTGACAGGATCATGAGAGGGCCTCTCAAGGAATGAGCAGAACAGGATCAGCGATAACGGCCATGATCGGGGCAGGTTCCCAGGACCTGGCGTTCGCGGCCAGCAGTTCTCATGCCCGTGCATGGCGCGACGTTCGGGAAGGGCTCGAGAGCTGGCGCATCTGGTGGCTCCTCGGCATTGGCGATATTCGCCAACGCTACCGCCGCTCCCGCATCGGGCAATTCTGGATCACGCTCAGCGTGGCGGTGTTCATCACGGCCATCGGTGTCGTTTACTCGACGCTTTTCAAGCAACCCATCACGGAATATCTACCCTATCTCGCGACGACCTACATCATCTGGACGCTGATCTCCGGCATCATCCTGGATAGTACGAGCGCCTTCATCCAGGCGGAGAGCTTCCTGCGGCAGCAGGCGATGGCGAAATCGACTTTCATCCTGCGCGTGCTCGTCCGTAATCTCGTTGCCTTCGGGCACAACATCATCGTACTGCCGATCGTCTTCCTGATTTTTGGCGTCGCCCCGTCCTGGACCTGGCTGGCTGCCCTCGCTGGGCTTCTGCTGATTCTTGTGGCCGGGTTCCTGGCCGGCCTGATCCTCGCCATTCTCTGCACTCGCTTCCGCGACCTGCCGCAGATCATTCAGAACTTCGTCCAGGTCATGTTCTTCGTCACGCCCATCATGTGGCGGAGCGATCAGCTCGGCGTGCAGGCGCTCTATATCGTCGGGTTGAACCCATTCGCAGCCTTCCTCCGCATCGTCTCGGAGCCGCTCCTCGGGCGTGTGCCAGGGCTCCTGACCTATGCGCTGGCGCTCCTCACGATCGCGGCCCTCGCGCTTATTGCGTGGCCACTGTTCCGGCGCTACCGGCCTCGCATCGTATATTGGCTCTGAGGAGTTGACGGTGGCATCCATCGCATTGCGTAACGTCGGGATCGATTTTCCAATCTACAACGCTCGTGGACGTTCGCTCAAAACGAATGTATTGCGCCGCGTCGGCGGTCACATCGAGGGGCAGGGCAGCGGGATCGTCACAATCGAGGCCCTGCGCCAGGTCAATCTCGATCTGCGTCCTGGGGATCGTCTGGCCCTCGTCGGCCATAACGGAGCCGGAAAGTCCACCCTTCTCCGCGTGCTCTCGGGTGCCTACGAGCCGACCCACGGCTCCGTCGAGATCCGTGGCAAGATCTCGTCTCTGGTCGATCTTGCCCTCGGGATGGACGCAGAGTTGACGGGGCGCGAGAACATCGTGCTGCGCGGCGTGATCCTCGGGCTCACGTTCAAGGAGATCGAGGCACTCGCTCCGGAAATCGAGGAGTTCTCGGAACTCGGCGGCTTCATGGGCCTGCCGATGCGAACCTATTCCAGCGGCATGGCCCTGCGTCTTGCTTTTGCAGTGTCCACGGCCGTTCAGCCGGATATCCTCCTGCTCGACGAATTGATCAGCGTCGGGGATGCGGGCTTCGCTGAGAAATCGAAAGCGCGCATGCAGCAGATCGTCGAGAAGTCGCGAATTCTCGTGTTGGCCTCGCACAGCCCCGAGATGCTCAGGGAGTACTGCAACCGGGCGGTGCTGCTGAAGGAAGGACAGGTCGTCCTGGACGGGTCCCTGGACGAGGTGCTGGAGGCGCATGCGGCAGGCTGAGAGATGGGGCCGGGCTCACAGCCAGCATAGGATTGGAGACGAGGGCGCGTTTCTCTATTCCAGTGATCGCAGGCGCCTTGCGCATGTACCGGTTAATCTTCCGGTGCGTGCGCGAGCGATGCGCCAGTCTCCTCGCCGCCTTCGTTACAGGCATTGGTGGGGAACCCGCGCCGGATCCTGCATTCTTCCGCACGTCGAGAGCATACCCACCTGTGAGTTCCGCGATAGCTCCACGGCCAGGCGTCCACTCCCGGGAACTTAGATCGCCTAGAGTGCGTTCAAAGGTTTTCCGAGCACCTCGATGCTGAATGGAGGACTCTGTGTCGATCAACTGGCTCGTTACCGTCTCAACCCCGTACGTCACCATTCCGACCTATGGCAACTACGGCGGGCCGCACTACTCCGGCGGCGTGGTTCTGCAGCCGGGCCAGACACCGCCGGCGGCTGATCCTGTCGACTCCTTGGACGCCCTGTTTCAAGCGCATGATCTTGCCTATGCCACAGCCATCGACAGGCTGGCCTTCGCCCAGGCGGATCTCCAGCTTATCCGTGGCATTGCGGGTCTCACGGATGCTCAACTCAGTGATGAGGGCCATCTGTACGGCGGCGCAACTCAACTCGCGCTGGTCGATCAGATCGAAAACAGGTACGGACACCCCGAGCTTTTCGGCCCCGGCGAGCGGGACGCTCTCCGCGAGGATGCGTTAGGAAATCTGGCGCAGGGGCGCCCCACTCCGGAGGCCAATGAGATCGCGGCGGTCCCGGATCTTCTCAACAATTTGAGAGCCTATGCTGAGGGTGGGGCGCCTCGCGTCGACATCAACGATGCATTCGTTCTCGTTGATGACAGGTTCTACTTTGACCATAACTTCGACATCCTCGTGGCCGGTGTTGATCCTGACCAGCACTATAGCGACTTCGGATGGCATGAGGGCCGAGATCCGAATGCCCTCTTCAGCACGAACGGATATCTCTCGGCCAATGCTGACGTGAATGCAGCCGACATCAACCCGCTGGACCACTATCACCAGCATGGCTGGCGCGAAGGACGGGATGCCTCCGCGAAGTTCGATACGACCCTCTACCTCCAGCATAATCCCGACGTGAAGGCGGCGAATATCGATCCGCTTGAGCATTATCTCGCCTTCGGGCAGGCGGAAGGGCGCCAGATCTACGCTGCAGTCGGCACCAACATCCAAGGCACTTTCGATGCCGAGTTCTACCTTCTGGCCAATCCGGATGTCGGCTTGGCCGGAGTGAGTGCGGCCTCTCACTTCCAGACCTTTGGCTGGAAGGAGAAGCGCGACCCGAACGCCTACTTCGACACCAGTGCCTATCTTGCTGCGAACCCGGACGTCGCCGCGGCAGGGGTGAATCCTCTGGACCACTACAACACCTATGGCTGGAAAGAGGGCCGTGATCCATCGGCCGCATTCGACACGTCGAGCTACCTGGCAGCCTACGCCGATGTGGCTGCCGCGGGCGTGAATCCGCTCCAGCACTTCCTGCAGTTCGGCATCTACGAGGGCCGTTCCGCCTTCGCAGATGGAGCGATCACATAGCCAGCCGGGACTGCGGCCCGTGACGGGCGCCAAGCAAACGTTGGGTGCGATCTGATCAAGCAAGCGGCAGGTCGCCTTCGGCCTGCCGCTTATGACTCTCGTAGTGGATCGGAAATATCGCGCAGGAGTTCCTCGAGCCTCGCGCGAAGGTCCGGAAGGCGGCTCTCGACGACGTCCCAAACGAGCCGATCATCGACAGAAGCATAGCCATGAATGAGCACGTTGCGAAACGCGACGATCTGAGAGAGAGATACGGCTGCTCGGAGCATCTCGTCGCTTTGGTAGCGGTCGAATATCCGGCCGTGAAGCGAGCGATGCGTTCTGCGGCCCGGCTTGCATCCCAGAGATACTTTGCAGCCCGCTCACCGAGCATCGCGTTGGGCCACCGGGTAAAGCGTACGCTTTTCGGCCTGAATGCGGCGCCGGAGATAGGGATTCTCGAGCGCTGGTTCCGTTAAGAGGTCGACGGAACGGCCGAACAGCGTCTCGAGCGCGTCCTTGAGGCCGAAATACGCCTCTGCGTATTCGCCCGGGGGAAGCGACTCCTCAAAGGCGACCAGGAAATCGAGATCGCTTTCAGTGGGGTCGAAATGTCCTGTTGCGGCGGAGCCGAACAGATCGAGCCGGCGGACATGGAAGCGGCGGCAGATTGCGGCGAGCGCCGGGCTGGGCCGAATGAGAGCGGACATAGGAGTAAGCTAACTCGCTGAGGCGTTGGTCGCAGATGCGCGTGCAGTCCGCCAGTTCACCCTGCGGCCTCACAGCCTCGGCCACTCTCTCGACCAGTTGGCTGATTGATGCCGGACAAGCTTGCCGTGTTGATAGGTTTGTAGACTTCGCCAACAGGGACCTGATGCCTCCAGCTTCTCTTCGCCGGCATGATTCCCTGTCGGTCCCCCACGACGTCCCGTGACGTCCGCTTTCGTGATTCGCATTGCGGCGCCTCTCTACCGGCGTCTTCGGCCTCTGGCCCGGCGCTCGCTGTCCTACGCCGTCAAAGAGCGGCTTGCGCCGCTCGCCGAGGCTGCATTCGCCGGAGAGATCGAACACCGGTTTGATCGCCGCGCCATCGCCCTGCGCATGGCGGAGCCCGCCTTCGTGCCCGAACTCTTCGCCCGAGGGCCCATCCTCCTCGTCAACAATGCCCTCGCATGGGGCGGTGTCGAACGGCAGGTCGTCAACACGCTTCTTGGGGTTGCCGATCTGACCGAGCTCTCCCTCGGGCTCCTCTGCCTGCGGCTCGGGGAGAGCCCGGACCACGATTTTTACAAGCCGGCGCTCGCGGCGTTTGCCGGCTTCGTGCGTAATGCGATGGATCCGGATGCGGCCGAGGAGGCGCTCGCCCGGACGCTTGATGACGCCGCGCTCCTGCGCATCAAGGCTGCGATCGGCTGGCTGCCCGACGCCGTGCGGGCCGAAGTCCTCCGCTTCGCGGCCGAGTTCGCATCGCTCAAGCCCTCCGTCGTGCATGCCTGGCAGGATGCGGCGAGCATCGCGGCCGGCTATGCGGCGCGGCTCGTCGGGGTGCCGCGAATCATCCTCTCGGGCCGGAATGTCGCCCCGCCGAACTTCGCCACCTTCCGCCCCTACATGGTCCACGCCTATCGGGAGCTCGCCGCCTGTCCGGGCGTCGTGCTCGTGAACAATAGCGAGGCGGGGGCGGCGGATTACGCGCGCTGGCTCGGCCTGCCGCCGGATCGCTTCCGGGTGAAGCGCAACGGCATCGATCCCCCTCGGAGCCAGCGGGCCAATCCGGGTTCCGTCGTGGCGCTGCGGGCGCGCCTTGGGATCCCGGAGGGCGTTCCGGTCGTCGGATCGATCTTCCGGTTTTGCGAGGAGAAGCAGCCGTTCCTCTGGATCGAGGCCGCTGCCCTCGTGGCCCGCTGCCGGCCGGACGCTCACTTCGTGATCTTCGGGGCAGGGCCGCTCCGGGAGAAGGCGCTTGCTCTCGCGGCACGGCGCGGGCTCGGCACCCGGCTGCATTTCCCCGGCACGATGTCGGATGCGGCGCTCGGGCTTTCCCTGCTCGACGTCTTCCTCCTCACCTCCCGGTTCGAAGGCACGCCGAACGTCGTTCTCGAGGCGAGTATCCTCGGCGTGCCGGTGGTGGCCACCGAGGCCGGCGGCACGCGGGAGGCGATCGCGCCGGGGAGCACCGGGATCCTCGTGCAGGAGCATGATCCCCGCCGCATCGCCGATGCGGTTCTCTCCATCCTGGGTGATCCGGCCTGGGCACCACGCGCGCGGAAGGAGGGGCCTCGCTTCGTGGCGGAACGGTTCGGGTTCGCGCGCATGCTCGACGAGACGCTCCGGCTTTATGGCCTCTCCGGCGAACCGCAGGCGCGCTGATCCATGTTCTGCCTCGCCCATCTCGATGCCGTTCGCGCCGCGGAGATCGAGCTCGTCGCGTCGTATCTGCGCCCCGGCGCGCGCATTCTCGAGATCGGCGCCGGAACGGGCCAGCAGGCGCACGCGCTCGCGCGGCGCGGGTTCGACATCGCGGCGATCGAGATCGCCTCGTCGAACTACAGCGCCGAACGCATCTTTCCGATCATCGATTATGACGGGCGCGTGATCCCGTTCGCGGATGCGTCTTTCGACATCGTGTTCTCGTCCAACGTCCTCGAGCATGTCCCGGATCTCGCGCAGATGAGCCGGGAGATCCGCCGCGTCCTCGCGCCGGGCGGTCTCTGCATCCACGCGATGCCGACCCATGCCTGGCGGTTCTGGACGAGCGTCTCGGCCTTTCCGGATGCCCTGCAGCAGGCCTTCTCGTTGCGCCACAAGCTTCTGCCGCGGGCGGGTGCGTGGCGCGCGTTCGCCCGGGCCTGGCTGCAGGTGGCCCGGCATCTCGCCGGCGCCGTGTTTCAGCCGCGTCACGGAGAGCGCGGCAATTCCCTTAAGGAACTATGGTTGTTCCACCCGCGCTGGTGGCGGCAATCCTTTCGGGAGAACGGCTTCGAGATCCTGCGCGATGCGCCGATGGGCCTGTTCTACACGGGGCACATGGTGTTCGGCTTGAAGTGGAGCATCGAACGCCGTGCGCATCTCGCGCGGGTGCTCGGCAGCGCCTGCCATCTCTTCGTCACTCGGCCGGTTCCGGCAGGAGACGGAACCGTCGGGCCGGGTTCAGCGCAGCGCTGACCACGAGATTCGTGTAGAGATCCTCGTATTGCCGGACCATGCGGTCGATCGTGAAGTGCTCGCACACGATTTGCCGCCCTTGGGCGCCGATCCGCCGGCTCACCCGAGCCTCCAGTCCACAGAGGAACGTCAGCGCCCGCGCCAGTTCGTCCGGTGCGCGCGGTGGCACGATCACGCCGCTCGCCTTCAGCATCCGGGCCGTATCGCCGACATCCGTCGCGACGATGGGAATCCCGCAGGCCATGGCCTCTGCCACAACGTTCGGAAAGCTCTCGCCATAGGCGGAGGAGAGCGCGAGCATGTCGAGGCCGGCGAGGAGCTGCGGCATGTCCTTGCGCTCGCCGAGAAGGTGCACGCGGCCGGCCAGCCCGTTTTCTGCAATGGCCTGCTGGAGCGTTGCGTTCTCGCTCGTGATGCCACATCCGCCCATCACGAACGCCGCGCGAGGATAGGCTTTCGCGACAGCGCCGGCCGCTGTGAAGAAGGTGCCATGGTCCTTCATCGGATCGAACCGGGCGAAATGGCCGATCAGAAGAGTGTCACGTGGCAGTTCCAGCTCAGCCCGCAGGCGTCGCCCGGCATCCTGGCGTGGCCGAAACTCGTCGGTATCGTAGCCGTTCGGGACATGCACCCACCGCCTCGGCCGATAGCCAGCAGCGGAATGGGCCTGTTCGGCTGCGTGCGAGTTCGCAATGATGGCCGTTGGCTGCCCCGAAAGCCGCGCCAGCATCCGCACCAGCACGCGGTGCATCCGCTTTCCGTCGGTGCCTCCCATCTCCGAGTTTCGCAGGTTCCAGACGAGCGGTATGCCGGTCCCTGCAGCGGCCAGGGTGCCGAAGAGATCGGCGTGGTAGAGCCACGTCTGGAGCACTTGAGGACGGGATTCTGCCAGAAGCGCTTTCAACCGCAGAAGAGCCGCGAGGCTCGACTGCCCCTGGCGCATCCCGAGCGAGTGGATCTCCACGCCGCGTGAGACCAGTTCCTCGAAGAACGGCGTCGGCGGCCTCATCGAGATGACGACGTTGTGGAATCGCCCTGGATCCATGCGGGTCACGAGACGCGACAAGGTCGTCTCCGCTCCTCCTCGGACCAGCCCGGTAATGAGGTGAACGACGGTGATCATGCGTGCACGAGCGTGCCGAGCGCGTGCTCCGTGCGTTCGACGAGGTTCTCCGCGGAGAAGTGCTCCGCTCGCTGCCGTGCCAGCCGGGCGAGCATTTCGCCCTCGTGATCGCACCTTCTGAGCACCCAAAGGAGCGCGTCTGTGAGATCATCGGGATCGCCCGGCCGCGCGACCTCTCCGGCCTCTCCCACGATCCCGGCGGCGTCGCCGACATCCGTCACGACGCAGGGCACGCCGCAGGCCATCGCCTCGAGGACGACGTTCGGGAAGCCCTCGCCGTAGCGTGAGGACGAGCACAGGACATCGAAAGCCGGATAGACGTTCTCGATATCCGAAACCGCTATACGTATCGTGATCCGCCCTGATGGATAGAACACCGATGCACCCTGTCGGAGCGCCTGCAATTCCTTCGCATCGCCCGAGACGATGCAGACGGCATGCACGTTCCGTCTGCGCTCTCCCAGCTTCATGAAGGCCTGGAAGAAGGTCTCGTGATCCTTCATCGGGTCGAGGCGTCCCACATGTCCGATGAGCGTCGCATTGACCGGGAGCCCGAGAGATCGGCGCTTCGCCTCCCGCTTCTCGGGTTGCGGCCTGAAGCGCGTCAGATCGATTCCGTTCGGGATGGTTTTCAGCCTGTCCTGCCGAAAGCCTCGCGCCGCCGCCCGAGTTGCTCCGGCCTTCGAATTGGCGATCGCGAGATCCGCCCATCCGGAGAGCCGCCCTTCGCAGACCCACGCCAATCGGCTCAGCCAGTCGTAGCGCGCCATGTCCATGTCGGAGGCGCGGATACCCCACACGATGCGCGGCCGCGGTCTGACGGTGTGCGCCGCGAGCGTCAGGAGATTGGCGACGGGCAGATAGCCATGGACGATGTCAGGTTCGAACTCTTCTATCGCGCGCCGAAGCTTTCGCAACGGCGCAACAATATCCCAGCGGCTCGTCTTCGCGAGGCGGATCAGCTCGACATCATATCCCGCGAGATCCTGCTCGAGGTCGCCGCCACTGTAAAAGGTCGCGATCGCGATCCCGTATCCTCGGTTGGCCAGCAATCGCGCCAAAAGCACCAGTTGACGCTCGGCGCCGCCGATGCCGAGCGCCCGGCAGACGAACAGGATCCGCAGGCGAGGTGGTGCAGGGGAGGGCAGCCCCTCAGCGCTTGGGGCGGCGAAATACATATTCATTGCAGCCGCTCCCGAAGAGGCCCGAGCCCTGTTGCTCGCAGAAGGTTCGAACGGTGATGAGGTCCAGTCTTCGGCCGAACGCGAGCATGTTGGCTTCGCTGATCGACTCGTAAGGATAGCCGCCGAGCCAGTCGCGCACGTCGGTCATGAATTCCATGCCGCGATGTTGTTCGTAGGATTCCCGGTACTGCTCGAGACTTCCGCCGCGCCTACGCAGCGCTAGCGAGAGGCCGGCGAGGTAAAGCCGCTCGATCATCCGGCGCACGGGGCGAGGGGCTGCCGTGTAGAGGCGCTTCTCGTGTTTCCACAACCGGCAGAACGGTGTCTTGCGGTAGAGCGCCAGGCACAGCAGGCCGCCTGGCGCGACCTGTTCTGCCGCGCGCTCGATGGCGCGGTGCATGGCGCCGGTGTGGTGGAGAACACCCCACGCATAGACGATGTCGTAGCTAGGGTCTTCCGCGAGTTCGAGCACGCTGCCGACGCGCACCGTCCATCGGCCGTTCGGCGCGAATTGCGAGAAAACACGCCGCGTCGTCTCGGCCGAATGCGGATCGATGTCGATCGCCGTGACTTCGTCCGCGCCGAGCCTCAGCGCTGCCAGCGCATGCAGGCCCGATCCGCATCCGATATCGAGGAAGCGTCGCCCGGCGATTTCATCGTTCGGAAATAGGCGGCGAAGGCCTGCTTCTGCCTCGTCGATCGCACGTTCGTCTATGGTGCTCGCGAAGGCGGACCAGTTCAGTCCGAACTCGTAGCGAGAGCCGACATCGATCGAGCTCGAATGATGTGGAAAGTGGGCAACGGACGCATGACATGCGCCGTCAGCGCCGCTATCATTGTTACGCAACACTTGCCTCCGTCGCCCACGTGATTCACAGGGCTTTCGGAGACTCGATCAATTCAGCCGCGCGGCCGGATTCGCTAGGCCTCTTGGCCATAGTCCGCTCGGTACGAAATTCTATGGCTGCATCGTCGGAGAGTGGGTCGCTTCGTATTTCAGCGCCGTGTTTCCCGCGTCACCCGGACGCTTCGCGCCTTACAAGAGAGGTCGCCCCAATTTGGCAGAACGAACCCAAACCTCACCTCTCCCCTTGTGGGAGAGATCGGACGCGAAGCGTCCGAGTGAGGGGTGGCAGCGCCAACCTCTCAGGAAAAGAGGAGGGCGATGAAGCCATACTTGAAACTTTTCACCTCATCCCAATCCCAGGACGCCAGGCGCGCCACCAATCGATGAGCACGAGCACGGCCCAGAGCGAATAGCTCCAATCGGCCGCCCCGCTCTTGTGCTCATTCCACCGGCGCATGATTGGCTCCGGATCGAGAATCTCTATCTGCGCGAGTGATGACGGCGAGAGAAGATCGTCGGCCCACGCGTACAGTGGGCCTCTGAGCCAGCGCCCCATCGGCACACCGAATCCCTGCTTTGGCCGATCGACCAGCGCCCGCGGGACATGGCGATACAGCGTCTCGCGCATGATCCACTTCCCAATGCCATCACGTCTGCGCATCAAGAGCGGCAGCGACAATGCGTGTTCGATGAGGCGGCGGTTGAGGAGCGGCACGCGCGTTTCCAGGCTCGTAGCCATGCTCGCGCGGTCGACCTTGGCGAGGATCGTGTCCGGGAGATAGGTTTCGAGATCGATGAGCTGGAAGAGTGCGAGCGGCGGAAGCTCGAGACGTTCCGCTTCTCTCCAGATCGGATGTGTGGCGTCGCCCCTCGCGAAGCCACCCGGCGGCTCGGACCAGAGCGAGATCACGTCACGATACACATCGGACGATTCCTGGCGCGCGAGCATGCGCGCGGCGCGATGCGCCTTGGCCACGAGGCGATCCGGTGCAATTCCGGTTGCTTTCGCGAGTGCGGGCCACACACTATTTGGGATGCTCGCAATGGCAAGCTTTCCCGTGACACGCACACTCTGTGGAATCCAGCGAAGCGTATCCTGCACGGAGAGTGCGCGGGCATAGCGCTCGTATCCGCCAAAGAGCTCGTCCCCGCCATCGCCCGAGAGGGCGACGGTCACGTGTTGTCGTGCAAGACGCGAGACCAGAAAGGTCGGTATCTGCGCCATGTCCGACAGCGGCTCGTCGTACATCGATGGCAGGAACCGGATGACTTCCGCAGCATCCCGTGCGGACACGACAATCTCGTGATGCTCCGTCCCGAGATGCGCGGCCACGCGCGCCGCATGCCTGGATTCGTCGATCTCCGGATCGTCGAAGCCGACGCTGAAGGTGTGAAGCGAGGAGGCACGTGTGCGAGCCAGGGCGGTGACGAGCGATGAATCGATGCCGCCCGACAGGAAGGCTCCAACCGGAACGTCGGCGACCATCTCCTGCGCGATGGAGCCGGCGATCAGTGCATCGAGTTCCTCAATCGTCTCCACATCCGAGCGGCGTGATTGCAGAGCAGGCCTGAGGTCGCGCGGGCTCCAATAGCGCCGGATCTGCAGCTCGCTACCTTCAGCGATGGTGATCGTGCAGCCGGGTTCGAGCTTGTGCACGTTCGCGAAGATCGTCGCCGGTGCCGGCACATAGCCGAACCTCAGAAAGCTTCCGACACTCGCGGCATCGAGCCGGCGCTCGAAACCCGGAAAGGCAGCAAGCGCCTTGAGCTCAGATGCGAAGAGAAGCCCTCGACCGAGGCGCGACCAGTAGAGCGGCTTGATGCCGACATGATCGCGCACGAGCACGAGCCGCCGCTGGTGCCTGTCCCAGAGCGCAAACGCGAACATGCCCTCGGCACGCTCGAGCATGGCATCGAGCCCCCACTGCGCGATCCCCTCGAGGAGAACCTCCGTGTCGGACCGTGTGCGCAACGCGATGCCCGCCGCTTCGAGATCTCGCCGCAGAGTACCGAAATTGTAGATCTCGCCGTTGAAGATGATCACGAAGCGTCCGCTCCGCGAGGCCATCGGCTGATGGCCGCCGGCGGTGAGATCGACGATCGACAGGCGCCTGTGTCCGAGAGTAACTCCCTCGGCCTCGTCGATATAGACACCCGCATCGTCCGGCCCCCGATGGGCCAGAGTATCCGTCATCTCGGTCAGGACGGCGTGTCTCTCCCGTCCCGTCAGTTCGGGAAATCCGATGAAGCCGGCAATGCCGCACATCCGATGCCTCGCCCTCGTAGATCGAAGGCGGAAGTTCTATCCCGTCAAACCCTTAGGATCCGTCAAGCCCGCGGTATAATATTACGCAGGCCGATACTCTCCGGTCAGGCTCGGCATCCCGTCCGTTCGCACGAGGCCGCGCATCGCGAGATCTTCCAGATGCGCGAAGACCGAGAGCCCCGCGGCCCCGCGGAGCATCGGGTTGAGGCCGACATAGATCGCCTGCACGATCTCCTCGATCCTCTGGTCCCCGGCCGCGATGCGCGCCAGGATCGAGGCCTCGCGCTGCCGGCGGTGATGATGCAGCGCGCGCACGAAGCGCTGCGGATCCCGCACCGGCCCGCCATGGCCGGGCCAGTATACCGTCTCGTCGCGGCCCCGGAGCTTGTCGAGCGAGTTCATGAAATCGTTCATGGAGCCGGCGGGCGGAGCGATCACGGTCGTCGCCCAGGCCATCACGTGGTCGGCGGAGAACAGCGCCTGTTCCTCCGGGAAGGCGAAGCAGAGGTGGTTCGCCATATGGCCCGGCGTCTCCAGCGCGACGAGGCGCCAGCTGGGCCCCTCGATCGTGTCGCCCTCGTGCATCTCCGCGTCGGGGCGGTAATCCCGGTCGCCGCTCGCCTCGAGCGTGTCGGTCTCGCCTGCGGCGAGCGCCCGCGCCTCCCGGTGCGGGCTACAGCCGACGATCACCGCGCCTGTCGCTTCCTGAAGCGCGTGGGCCCCGGGGGAGTGATCGCGGTGCGTGTGGGAGACCACGATATGCGTCACCGTCTCGCCCCGCAGCGCCTCGAGAAGCGCGTCGCGATGGGCCGGGATATCCGGCCCCGGATCGATCACCGCGACCTTGCCGCTTCCGACGATGTAGCTGCAGGTGCCCGTGAAGGTGAACGGGCTGCCGTTACCGGCCACGATCCGGCGGATGCCCGGGCTCAGGCGGAGACAGGTGCCCGGCGCCACGGGGGAAGTGTCGAAAACAGGGTCTTGGGCCGAAGAATCTGACATCGATCTCGTTTGCTGCAAAAGTTCTGCGACGCGTTGCCTGGAGCACTCTTGGCAAGTGCCTTGAGGCTTCGCGCCGAGCGATATAGACCCGGATCGAGCCGCGGGGGAGGGCCCCCTGGCCCTCCTGGAGAATTGTTCATGGCTTCTGGCGCATCGTCCCTTGCCCCATCCGCTCCGCTCATCGGCCTGGTCTGGCCTGCACGCGCCGAGGGGCTGTCGTCACCCCTGCGCACGGCCATCCTCGCCATCGTGGGAACCGCGCTTCTCACGCTCTCCGCGAAGGTCCAGGTCCCGTTCTGGCCGGTGCCGATGACTATGCAGACCTTCGTGGTGCTGGTTCTCGGCGCTACCTATGGGGCGCGGCTCGCGGGAGTCACGGTTGCCCTCTATCTTCTCGAGGGCGCTCTCGGCCTGCCGGTCTTCGCCGGAACGCCGCCGGCCGTCGCAGGCGTCGCCTATATGGCGGGCCCGACTGGCGGCTTCCTTCTCGGCTTCCTTGCCGCAGCCGTGCTTGTCGGCTTTCTCGCTGAGCGAGGCTGGGACCGGTCCTTGTTGCGGCTCAGTGCCGTCATGATCCTCGGACACGCCGTGATCTTCGCCTTCGGCCTCGCCTGGCTCGCGGCGCTCATGCCCTTCGCGAAGGCCTGGGCTGTCGGCTTCGTTCCGTTCATGGCAGCTACCGCCCTCAAGACGGCCCTCGCCATCGCGGCGATGCAGGCAGCCTGGATGGTCGTGAAGCGCTGACGCAAAACGCCGGACGGTCGACACCCTGACGGAAGCCGCCTTCGGGCGGCTTCATCTGTTGGGCCGGTCAGCCCGCCGAGTGGACGAGCCTCAGCTGAGGCCGCGCCGGGCCGTTCCGGAAGGTGAGCTCGACCCACTCGTCGTCCGTGTGGCCTTCCACGACATGGTAGCCGAGCTGCTTCGCGAGGACGCGGGCCTGATCCAGGGTCGCGCGGGAGACCCATCGCGTGAACTCCCGTCCCCCGAGATCCATGAGAACCGCCAGCATGCCGATCTCGACGCCTTGGTCGAAGTCCTCGGAGCGCCCCGGAAAGCGCAAGCGGAGCCCGTCCGCAAGATTGATATGACGCATCATACCCCCACTGGCCGCTTCTGCGGCTCGTACTTGGAATCCCACGAATAGCCGATCCTTGCGTCGGTAAAAAGGCGGCGGAGCGGCTCACCGCCGGAACAAGAGCATCGCTCTACACGTTGCGCCGCACTGCCCGGAGCACCCGCCATGGCGACAAACCCGTCCCAGCCCGAACACACGATACCTCTGGTCGAAGAAGAGGCCCGTGTCGAAAAGCACACCCGGACCACCGGGCGCGTTCGCATCCGCACCGAGGTCGACGAAGTGGAGCAACTCGTCGCCGCCGACCTCATGGAGGAGAAGGTCGAGGTCGAACGCGTGCCCGTGGATCGCATCGTCGAGGCACCCCCTCCCGTGCGGACCGAGGGCGACGTGACGATCGTGCCGGTGCTCGAGGAAGTCCTGATCGTAGAGAAGCGGCTCGTCCTCAAGGAAGAGCTCAGGATCCGCCGGTCGCGCTCGCAGGAGACCGAGAAGATCCCGGTGCGCCTGCGCAAGCAGCGCGCCGTGGTCGAACGATCGGAAGAGGAGAGCGGGGATTGAAGGGGAGGACCGTGCCGATCGCCAGGGCTTTGTCCAATCGGGCGTAGATTGCCGCGCTGCTTTCGGCTACTCGAACGGTCAGGTTGTGGGGATCCACGGCAGGGGAGTTCGGAGCCATGGCAGAAGCAAAAATCGGTCTCGTGACAGGTGCGGGGACGGGAGTCGGGCAGGCGGTGAGCCTCGCTCTGGTCGAGGCCGGCTTCCACGTCGTCCTTTGCGGACGCCGCAGGGAGCCCCTTGAGGCGACTGCCGCGAAGGCACCGAAGGATCGCACGCTCGTCGTCACGGCCGATGTCGGCGACCCGGCTTCCGTCGAGCAGCTTTTTGCGCAGGTGCGTGACCGCTTCGGGCGTCTCGATCTTCTCTTTAACAATGCGGGAACCGGCGCGCCGCCCATTCCGCTCGAGGATCTCACCTTCGAGCAGTGGAACACCGTGGTCTCGGCCAATCTCACGGGCGCATTCCTGTGCACGCAGCAGGCTTTCAAGATCATGAAGGCGCAGCAGCCGCGCGGTGGCCGCATCATCAACAACGGCTCGATCTCGGCCTATGCGCCCCGTCCCAACTCGGCGCCCTATACGGCCACGAAACACGCGATCAGCGGCCTCACGAAATCCACGTCGCTCGATGGACGCAAATACGATATCGCCTGCGGCCAGATTGATATCGGCAATGCCGAGACCGACATGGCGCGCAAGATGAAGGATGGCGTGCCTCAGGCGGATGGATCGATCAAGGCGGAACCGCTGATCGATCCCAAGCACGTCGCGAATGCCGTGGTCTACATGGCGAGCCTGCCACTCGACACTAACGTGCAGTTCATGACCGTGATGGCGACGAAGATGCCGTATGTCGGTCGCGGTTGACGCCTCGCCCGCGCGAATACCGATAAAGATGACATTCGTCGGGCGTCGGTGACGCCCGATGCGCGCCGCGTCCGGAAATCGCCCGGCGCGCTGATCGCTCTCCACTGTATCGGAAAGATGCCGCTGCTGCCGGCATGCAGCATCACGCCAAGTCAGACCATCCCTCCGCATCGCAAGCAACGGGTCTCATCCTGCTTGCGCGTGCAACTGCTCTGCGCGGCGGTCTATGTGGATCGCAGCGCCGCGTTTCGCGTAAAGCTTTGCCGTTCAAGCGCTTTCTGCTGGAACCGCCCTGCGCCTCGCTCATTAGCAATGCATTGATCGACCACGAGGAAACCCTCGCCATGCGTGCATTGCTTGCGGCTCTGGCCGCTGCCGTCGTCCTCAGTGGGCCGGCATTGGCTCAACAGACGGGAAGCCGGACTACTCCGGTAAGTCCGGGCCCGGGCGCTTCCAATCAGAATGGATCAAGAAACCCAGCCGCAGGACCGGAGACGACCGGTGCGGTGGAGGCGGGCGCCAACAGCTTCACCGAAGGGCAGGCGCGGTCCCGCATGGAGGCTCAAGGGTTCACGAACATCCAGGGCCTCGCCAAGAACGAGCAGGGAATCTGGCACGGCCGCGCGATGCAGAACGGCCGGCCAGTCGAGGTGATGCTCGATTACCGCGGTCACATCGCCACACGCTGAACCACACGCGATTCACGAGGGGAGCGCCGGCAGGCTTCTTCCCGAGAGCAGGAGCCCCTTCATGTCAGACAAAACCATTACGTCATTCTTCGATTCCTACGACGATGCTGCCGAAGCGGTGCGCCGCCTCGAGGCCGCAGGCGTGCCCAGCTCCGACATCAGCCTCGTCACGAATAATCACGGCGATCGTCACAGCCACCTTGCGCCGCGCTCCGACATGATCCGCGACGATGAGACTGCAACCGACGAGGGTGCCGGCACCGGTGCTGCGATCGGAACGCTGGCTGGAGGAGGCGCCGGATTGCTGGCCGGCCTCGGCCTCCTGGCAATCCCGGGCCTCGGCCCCGTTGTCGCGGCCGGCTGGCTCACGTCGACGTTGGTCGGTGCCGGTGCCGGTGCCGCGGTCGGCGGCCTTGTTGGCGCTCTCGCCGGGGCGGGCGTACCTGAGACTGAGGCGCGTGCCTACGAGGAGGGCATACGCCGCGGGGGCTCGCTCGTCACCGTCAGAGCCCGGGAGAGCGACGTCGACCGGATCGTCGATATTCTGGACGGCGAGGGCACGGTCGATCTCGACGAACGCCAGGAGGCCTGGCGCGCGGGCGGGTGGACGAGCCACGGCGATGCCATCGGAGCCGCGGCCTTGATGACGACGGGCATGACGACAGGCGAGATGCCCATCGGCACCGGAACGTCCCGCGCTTCGGAAGATGTTGTCTCACGCGATGTCCCTTCGGCCGAAACCTTCGGCACGCAGCCGCGCGACATGGCTCCAAGGGCGACGTCCGTGCCGCCCACCGCTCGCAGCGTGGATTCCGGTCGGGAGGAAGTGATCCCGATCGCCGAGGAGGAACTCCAGGTCGGGAAGCGCGAACGGAGCGGCGGCCGCGTCCGGATCAGCTCGCATGTCGTCGAGCGGCCCATGCAGGAGCCGGTTTCCCTTCGCGAGGAACATGTCGAAATCGAGCGGCATCCCGTCGAGGGTGCACGCACCCGGACGGGCGAAAGCGCGGACGATCCCTTCCAGGATCGCACGATCGAGATGGAGGAGCGGTCCGAAGAGCCGGTCGTCTCGAAGGAGGTGAGAGTCCGGGAAGAACTGCGGGTCCACAAGGACGTCGACCAGCGCACACAGACCGTAGAGGACACCGTGCGTCGGACGGAGGTCGAGGTCGAGCGCCAGCGGCGCGGCACCGGAACGGACCGCGACCGTAGCTGATCGGCTCCGAAGTCTTTGCGAGAGGCCCGAATACCAACCAGTATTCGGGCCTCTCCGATTTGTGCCGCGCCGCATCGCCGGAGCAGGGGCGTCGGACGGAGCGATACCAATTCCACAAGATTCCTCTTTCGAGCCGTAGCCCGCCGGGAACGAAGTTCAATCTTGACGGTTTGCTCCCCACGTCTGGAATAGGAGATCGCCATGAACAACATCATCTGGATCATAGGAGCAGTCGTCGTCGTCCTGGCAGTCCTGTCGTTCCTCGGACTGCGGTAGAGAGTCAGTATTCGCTCTTCTTTCTACGCTGGCCGGATTGGGTGTCTCAGGGTAAACGCTCACCGACGGTGAAGAGGGACATCTCCCACGTCGTGCCCATCACGATGATCCGTCGATCTCGCGAATGACGAGGCCGGAGAACGGCTCGCGATGGCACGACGCATAGCGGCTTCCGCGCGACATCAGTAACGCCTTTGGATCGCTGTCAGACAAGCCGGCCGGCCTCTTCGCAGCCGAATGTTTCGTTCTCGTCCGGCGACGCAACAAATCGACCGCGCGTTTTCCGCAGGACGCAAATCACCCGCAATGAACTAGGTCTACACCGCAGCTTCATGACTGGCGCAGAACGCTGCCAGTAGGGAGATGACCGATGTTCGGCCTGGTCAAAATGTCTGCTGTAAGTGCCGTTCTGTCCGTTGGGATCGTGACGACTTTCGATCCTCCAGCCTTGTGGGCGCAGGACGCGCCGGTGGTGAAGCCATTCCAGGATCGAATTGCAGCCGACGAGGGTGTCGCGAGTTCGGGAGCCGCAGACGAGCGGACGTCATCGGCGGATTTCATCGCCGTCACGCCAGTCAGAAACACCAAGAGCAATCGGCTGACGACATCGTCGGACCGGTGCGCTGCCCAGACCTGGCCTCATCTCTCGAGCGATTGCATCTCCGGCGCGAGCGGAGGGCTCTCGCGACAGGTCAGAGTCATCACGATCGAGCGTCGCGAAGGAACGAACACGTCCATCCTGACCCGCGTGCCGCAGGCCGTCGCCCAGCGCTGAGAGAGAAATGATGTCCGAGAGGCCGTTCTTGAGCCGTTCCCAACATCGCGTCCTGAAAGCGGCGGCTTTCATTCTGGCGCTCGTGATCCTGCCGGTTTCGGCGCGCACGATGTTGCCGGACACGCCTTCCATGAGGCTCGGGGCCGGAGAGCCCGAGACGACGAGACTGCTGCCTCGGGCTCGTACGGTCGTTCCACGCAAGCTCGCGGGCGAACCTGCCGGGGAGTGTCAACGCATCCGCCGGAAGTTCTGGCTCGAAGACCAAGGGTGGGTCATTCGCGCGGTCTCGCGATGCTGACGGAGCGGCGCCAGCGCGCCGACCCGACCAGCCGCCGCGATCGGTCCTTGTGTCCCAACACACATCATTCCGTCCGCCTTGGCCGTAACGAATTAGCAGGATCCGGACGGTAGAAAGCGTCCACAGAGAGTGCCCGATGCCCCAATCCGCTCAGCTCGCCCCGTCGCAGAACGCGCCATCCTTCAGAACCGCTTTCATCGGCTTCATGTCGTCGCTCGCCGCGATCACGGTTGCCATGGTGATGCTCGGGAGTCTCTGATGAAGCGCGAGATCGAGACCGAAGCCGATAGCGGCACGCCGGCCTCGGGACGCCCGACATTCCTGGAGGGTCTCAGGAAGGCGGTTCACACGCTCCTGGGCGAGTTGCGTGATCCTTACCGCCCCGAACTACATTACATGCGCGGGCCGGGTCCAAAGTCCCAAGCCGCTGCACGGCGGTCGGCTTCGTCGGATTGACAACGCGACCGGGGCGGAAAGCGCCCATAGGATGCGTCCGACCACTCAGTTCAATTCCGTGAGCCGTTCGGCTCGGCATCGAGGCCGTTCCATGTCTGGCCTCAGCCGGGCTCGTCGGTCCCGTGGCTTCTCACCTCACCGGG
>NZ_LN811354.1:455774-465239 GCF_001006805.1 Microvirga massiliensis
GGTGTACCCTCGCTTCGGCAGGGATCCCACCCGTAATAGCGCGATCACCTCGCGTGAGGTTCCGGGACCGGCAACCAGAGTAATCCGATGAAGTTCCGTCCCCAGGACCGAGGACAATAGCAGTTGCTTCTCGCTGCGCTTTGCAAGAGTGCGTTCCGCGAGACGCTGCGCCACGCGCCATGGGCCGGGCACTTCGGCTTGGTCGGGGAGGCGGGCTCGAACGCACCGGCACCAGGGATTCCCTCGGAAGTCTGTGGACGTGCTTCGGGAGGCTTGTCATGGACGCCGTTTACTCACCCGATAAGGATCGGGCTCTCCGGGAAGACATCCGCCTTTTAGGGCGTCTCCTCGGTGACACTGTACGATCCCAGGAGGGTGAGGCCGCCTTCGGGACTGTCGAGCGCATCCGCCAGACATCGATCCGCTTTCATCGCGATGAGGACAATGCCGCCCGTGGAGAGCTCGAGTCCATTCTCGATGCGCTCTCGCCCGGCAGCGCGATCCAGATCATCCGGGCGTTCAGCTATTTCTCGCATCTCGCAAACATTGCCGAAGATCTGCACCGGATCCGAAGGTCGAGAGCTCACGCCAGCGCGGGCTCTCCGCCGCGCGCCGGGACAATGGCCCTGGCGCTCACGAGAGCAAGCCAGGCTTCGGTTCCACGCCAGGACATCAGCACCTTTTTCGATGCTGCCTTCGTGTGCCCGGTGCTGACTGCACATCCTACGGAAATCAGGCGCAGGAGCACGATCGATCGCGAAATGGAGATCGCGCGGCTTCTGACCGAGCGCGATCGCATTAGGCTCACCCCCGAAGAGGAAGCGAGGACCGAGGAAGGGCTTCGCCGGGCCATTCTGATCCTGTGGCAGACCAGCATCCTCCGGCAGCACCGGCTGCGGGTCGTCGACGAGGTGGTCAACGGCCTGTCCTATTACGACTATACCTTCCTGCGAGAGTTGCCGCGGTTCTATGCCGACCTCGAGGACGAGCTTGCCGCGTCCGATCCGGCCTGGACAGGCACCGAGCTGCCGTCCTTCTTTCGGATGGGCAGCTGGATCGGTGGCGACCGGGACGGCAATCCTTTTGTGACCGCGGAGGTGCTGCACCAGGCGCTGCAACTGCAGAGCAAGCGGGCCTTGCGCTTTTATCTCGACGAACTGCACGCGTTGGGGAGCGAACTGTCCCTCGACGACCACATTGTGAGCGTCTCGGGTGAGGTCAGGCAGCTTGCAGAATCGTCGCCCGATGGGTCGGCCCATCGGGAGCACGAACCCTACCGGAAAGCCCTCTCGGGACTCTATGCCCGGCTGGCTACGACCGCCGTGGCGCTCGATCACGGCGAGGTCCCGCGGCATGCGGTCGGAGTGGCGCCCCCCTATGCCGATCCGGGCGAATTCCAGAAGGACCTAGCTTCCCTGAAGCACTCGCTCGTGGCCAATGGCTCGGGCCTGCTGGCCTGTGGGCGTCTGCGGCACTTGTGCCGCGCCGTCGACGTGTTCGGTTTCCATTTGGCCGGAGTCGATCTCCGGCAGAACTCGGACGTGCACGAGCGTGCCGTTGCGGAACTCCTCGAGGTCGCTAACCCCGGATGCGCCTATACGGGCCTCGCAGAGGACGCGCGCGTCGATCTCCTGATCGCGGAGCTCCGGACGGCCCGTCCGCTCGCTTCGCAGCACGTGACCTATTCGCGTGAGACCGCAGCTGAGCTCGCGATTCTACGTGAGGCTGCGGACGCCCATCGCCGCTTCGGTGCGGCCGCGGTGCCCAATTACGTGATCTCGAAGGCGAACTCGGTCTCCGACATCCTGGAGGTGGGTATCCTCCTCAAGGAGGCAGGCCTGCTGCGCCCGACCGACGGCTCGCTCCACATCAACATCGTTCCGCTGTTCGAGACCATCGCCGACCTACAGGGGAGCGCCGCCGTGATGGACGCGCTTCTCTCGGTTCCGGAGTACCGTGCGCTGCTTGCCGAACGGGGCAACGTCCAAGAGGTCATGCTCGGCTACTCCGACAGCAACAAGGACGGCGGTTTCATCACGTCGGGCTGGGAACTCTACAAGGCGGAGATCGCTCTCGTGGAAGTGTTCCGGCAGCATGACGTTCGGCTGCGCCTGTTCCATGGACGAGGCGGCTCGGTCGGCCGGGGAGGGGGGCCGAGCTACGAGGCGATCCTCGCGCAGCCCGGCGGCGCAGTGCAGGGCGCGATTCGCATTACCGAACAGGGCGAGGTGATCGCGGCAAAATACTCGAACCCGGAATTGGGACGACGCAATCTGGAGATCCTGGCGGCAGCGACCTTCGAAGCGACCCTGCTTCATTCTGACCGGGCGGCTCCCCGCGACGAATACCTGGCAACCATGGAGGAGCTCTCCGGGCATGCCTTCCGGTCCTACCGGAGCCTCGTCTACGACACGCCCGGATTTGAGCAGTATTTCTGGGAATCGACGGTGATCGGCGAGATTGCCCACCTCAATATCGGCAGCCGCCCGGCCTCGCGCACGAGTTCACGCCGGATCGAGGATCTGCGGGCCATCCCTTGGGTCTTCGGCTGGGCCCAGTGCCGGCTGATGCTGCCGGGCTGGTACGGATTCGGATCGGCGGTGCGGGCCTATCTCGCCGACCATCCCGATGATGGGCTGGAGATGCTGCGCGGCATGTATCGCGACTGGCCATTCTTCCGAACCCTTCTGTCGAACATGGACATGGTGCTGGCCAAGAGCAACATCGCGATCGCGTCCCGCTATGCGGAGCTCGTCTCCGACAAGGCGCTGCGGGAGGCGATCTTCCCGAAACTGCGGAGCGAGTGGCAGAGTTCGATGGCGCTGCTGCTGGAGCTCACGGGGCAGAAGCAGTTGCTCGAGGGCAACCCGCTCCTGGCGCGGTCGATCAGGAACCGCTTTCCCTATCTCGACCCGCTCAACCACCTCCAGATCGAGCTTCTCAAGCGCCACCGCGCCGGTGATATGGACGATCGGGTCGTGCAGGGGCTTCATTTGAGCATCAACGGGATTGCCGCGGGACTGCGAAACAGCGGGTGACGGCGCCCACAGTCGTCATGGCGGGCCATGGGAGAAGTGCTTCGTCCTGAGGCGGCGTCTTGGATTGCTTCGCCTACGGTTCGCAAGGGCGGTAGTGGGCGAAGGCATGTGGAGCAGGCTGGAAACGGCAGCAGACTCCGGATGCACCCCGTCATTGCGAACGGAGTGAACCAATCCAGCAGCGCACTCGTCGACGGGTAGATTGCTTAGCCTCAGGCTCGCAGTGACGAATCTGACAAATTTATCGAACAGCGTGAGAAAAGCATGGTCATACCGGATCAGCACTATCACTCCGGCTCAGAGTTGATCTGCAATCCGGATCATCTCTCAGTCGGTGAGCTCGGAATCTCTTCACCCCTACGGCCGCCCGGGAGGGCACAGGTCGGAACAGGCAACCCACCCAGGGACCTATATACCCGCCGCTATTGTAGAATATTGGGACAGTAATGCTGCAGTTCTTCCATTCTGGAGAATATTGACAGGAGCCGCGTTTGCCCCTTCGCTGGAGAGACTCCGCTGAGTCAGACGATAATTCAGCGGCACAAGCAGGGGAGCCAAGCGATGATCTCCAGACGCTCGACCACGACACACATAGCCCTTTCCGCGGCTATAGCCATTGCCATGGCGGTAGGCCTGTCGCCTGCCTCGGCTCAAGAGAAGGAACTGAAGATCGGGTTCGTCGGCGTCACCAGCGGCCCTGCCGCGGCCTGGGGAACGTCGAATGTCCGCTCGATGCAGACTCGTGCCGACTGGCTCAACGAGAAGGGCGGAGTGAAGATTGGCAACGATACCTACAAGATCAGGATCGTCACCTTCGACGACCAGAAGGACCCAAGGCGCGCCATCGCAGGCATGGAAAAGATGGCGCAGGAAGGGATCCATTACGTGGTCGGCCCCAACGTCGACGATGGGGCTGCAGCCGTCCGCCCGGTCGCGGAGGCGAATGGCATCATCTACTTCCCCTATGCTTTCCCGAAGCATCTCTACACTCCTCCTGCTTCGAACGCGATTTTGGGGATGGTGGCGAGCTATCAGTCGGCTCCCGAGATCTACAAGTTCCTCAAGGAAAAGAGAGGTGTGAAGAAGATCGCCTTCGTTGCCGCCAACGAGTCCGATCCGCTGAGCCAGCGGGAAAGCGGAATCGCCGCCGCGAAGGCGCTCGGGCTTGAGGTCGTGGCGGACAAGGACACCTATCAGAACGATACGCGTGATTTCACGCCCGTCATGACGCCGGTCGTGCGTCTGAAGCCTGACCTTATCGTGCTTTCGGGCGTGGCTCCCGCCAATGCACCGCTCTTGATCCGCGCCGCCCGCGAACTCGGCTATCAGGGATTGATGTCCGCCGAGACTGCGCAGGATGCGACCGTGCTCCAGGAAGGGGCGGGCGAACTCGCCAACGGCTTCATCTCGGTGGGCGGCGCTTCGACTCCCGAGATCCGCTCGGCCACGATGGAGGAATTCATCGACCGCTACACGAAGAAATACGGCGAGTACAACGACGAATCGAACACGAAGGTCTATGCCCTCGAGTATATCGTCGAGACGCTCAAGGCCAATCCAGCCGCCATCAACAGTGTCGACGAATACAAGAAGACGATCGAAACGTTCTCGGCGACCAATCCCTTCGTGAAGGAGGGTCATCCGCTCCGCTATGTCGGCATGACCTCCTTCGGTCAGAAGCGCCAGGTCGCGGTGCCGATGGTCGTGACGGAGTTCAAGGACGGCAAGTTCGAGACCCTGTTCGTCGGCTCGGTCGACTGATCCGGCCTCCATATTAAAACGAGGCCCGGGCCTGATCCCGGGCCTCTCGCCGGACGGGCTGCGTCTCCATGGAACAGGTCATCGTCAACGGGCTCTATCTCGGCGCCCAATACGCCCTTATCGCGCTTGGTCTGACCTTGATCTTCGCGCTTATGAACGTGCTGAACTTCGCGCACGGGCAGATGTATGTCCTGGGAGGGTTCGTCACCTATACGATCTACGGTCAACTCGGCTTGCCGTTCGCCTTTGCGCTTCTGTGCTCCGGCGTAACGCTTGCAATCGTCGGGGCGCTGTTCGAAAAATTTCTGTTTCGTACCGTCATCAAGCGGAGCCTGCGCGAGGAAAGCACGATGCTGCTGGCCGCTGCGACTGCTCTCTTCCTGGATGCGATCATCCTGCTCCTGTTCGGCGAGAAGCAGCGCGGTGTCCCGAAGATCGTGAACGGCGTGTTCCTCTCCGACACGGTCGTCATGCCTTATGACCGTATCGTCGTCGGGGTGGTGGCGCTGGCGATGATCGCTGCCTTCGTCCTCTACATGCAGTACAGCCGTCCCGGGCGCGCGATGCGGGCCCTGGCTCAGGACCGTGTCGCCGCCCAGCTGATGGGCGTCAATGTCGACCGCTATTCGATGATCGGCTTCGCGCTGGGCGCCATGCTCGCCGGCGTAGTCGGCGGCCTGCTCGTGGCGATCACCGGCGTCAATTCCGGCATCGGCGGCCCGATCTCGATCAAGGCCTTCCTCATGGTGATGATTGGCGGTGCGGGCGTGGTCGGCGGCGCGATCGCGGGTGGCTTCATCCTTGGCATGATGGAGTCGGTAGGGCTGACGGTGCTCCGCCAGTACGGCGACATCACCTATCTCGTCATTTTCGCTCTGCTGATGGTCTTCCTCAGCATCCGGCCCCATGGCCTGATGGGAAAGCCGTGGGGATGAGCGCATGACGATCTCTCGGGCCGCTGTTGCCCTCGTAGCCCTTTTATTCCTGCTCGTCGGAGTGCCGTTCCTGATCGCGGCGAGCGATCGGCCTGACCTGTATTACACCTTCACGACCGTGGCGCTCCTCAGCATCGTCAGCAGCGGCGTGTGGCTGACCTTCTATATCGGGCGCATCAATATCGGGCAGGGCGCCTTCGCGCTGATGGGCGGATACGCCTCCGCGATCCTGGTCGTCGAATACGGCTTGTCCTTCTGGCCAAGTCTGATTTTGGCAGGACTCCTCTGCGCAGGCGCAAGCGTTCTCATCGGCTTGCCGATCCTTCGGCTCCGCGGCGTCTACTTCGCGATGGTCACCCTCGTGCTCACCGAAGTAGCGCGCCTCCTGGCGTTAGCCGTCCCGATCACCAATGGGGCCAGGGGCATCGTCAACATTCCGCTGCCGGGCCGGCTTTCCCTGTTCGGAATCACCCTCATTCCCGACTTCGCGACGCTCTCCAATCCTCGTCTGGCGTTCTACATCACGGCGGTCGTGATGATGAGCCTCTGCTTTGCGGGTCTCTATCGCCTCGTCCATTCGCGGATCGGGCGGTTGTGCCAGTCGCTCCAGCAGAACGAGGAACTAGCCTCCTCGATCGGCGTCGATGTCGCCCATCTGCGTGTCCTCGCCTATGCCATCTCGTCCTTTCTTGGCGGGATCGGAGGCGCCATGTTCGTGGCGATCTCGCAGTCCGTTTATCCATCTACCTTTACGGTGACGGACTCGGTCAACTTCATGCTCAATTGCTTCCTGGGCGGATTGGGCTTTGTCTTCGGCCCCATCGTCGGAACCTTCGTGCTGTATTTCGGCTGGGACCTGCTGTTCCAGTCCGGACAATTCCAGCTTCTGATCTATTCGACGATCCTGATCCTCCTCATGCTGGTTCTGCCGAACGGCCTCCTGAGCATCAGGCTGCCGATGCGCGAGCGGGCAATCCGATGACGGATATCCTCGAGATCTCCGGACTGACGAAGCGCTATGGCGGCCTCGTCGCCGTGAACGACGTGTCCTTCTCCGTGCGGGAGAACGAGATTCTGTCGGTGATCGGGCCGAACGGCGCCGGCAAGTCCACCCTGTTCAAGCTGATCTCTTCCTTTGTCAGACCCACGCACGGCGAGGTCCGCTTCCGGGGCGCGCGGATTTCCGGCCTCGCGCCGCACAAGGCGGCCCGCAGGGGCGTCGTGCGGACCTTCCAGGAGACGACGATCTTCAAGACAATGACCGTTCGTGACAACGTGATCATCGCCCATCACCTGCGCTCGAAGGCGAGCCTCGCCGGTTTCTTCCTTGGAACGGCAACGGGGCGGCGGGACGAGGAAGCGTTCGGACGCTCTGCGGACGAGATCCTCGATTTCCTCGGCCTCGGCGACATGCGTCATGAAATCGCGAGCAATCTGCCACACGGCCACCTGCGCGCGCTCGGCATCGCCATCGGGCTTGCCACCGATCCCGCGATCCTGCTCCTCGACGAGCCTTTCGCGGGCATGAACCACGACGAGACCCGCCGGGCGATCGAGATCGTGCGCGGCGTGCGCAACCGTGGCGTCACTGTCCTCCTGGTTGAGCACGACATGCCGGCCGTCATGACGATCTCCGACCGGATCGTTGTGCTGAATTTCGGTCAGAAAATCGCAGAGGGCACGCCGCGGGAAATCCAGGAGAACCCGAAAGTCATCGAGGCCTATCTCGGGGTCGAGGACGATTCCATCGGATTGTAGGCCATGAACCATATCCTCCGATTCGACGACGTCCAGCTCTATTACGAGCATGTCTATGCTCTCAAAGGCGTGTCGATCGCGGTCAACGAGGGCGAGACCGTGGCCCTGATCGGCGCGAACGGGGCCGGCAAGTCATCGATTCTGCGCGCCATCACGGGGCTCAGGCGGGTCAGAAGCGGCGAGATTCACTTCGGCGGACGCCGGATCGACGGAACGCCGCCCGACGAGATCGTGCGGATGGGAATCTCCATGGTGCCGGAGGGGCGCCGCGTCTTTCCCTTCATGTCGGTGCGCGACAATCTGCTGATGGGCGCGTTCACCCGCTCGGACACGGCCGAGATCCACGAATCGCTCGATCGAGTGCTGGCGCGGTTTCCCCGGCTGAAGGAACGCTATTCCCAGGCGGCAGGCACGCTCAGCGGGGGCGAGCAGCAGATGCTGGTGATCGGTCGCGCCTTGATGGCGAGGCCAAAGCTCCTCCTGCTCGACGAGCCGTCGCTCGGTATCGCACCGAAGCTTGTGCAGGACATCGCCCGCTCGATCGTCGCGATCAACCGGGACGAGAAGGTGAGCGTGATCCTCGTGGAACAGAACTCCCGCATGGCGCTGCGCGTCTCCCATCGCGCCTATGTGCTGACGACCGGCAAGGTCGCACTCAGCGGCCCCTCGGAGGAGATGCGGACGGACGAGCGTGTGAGGCGGCTGTATCTCGGTGGGGAGGTTTGAATCGCGCCGAGGTGTCGCCCTCGCCTGTGCGGGAACGACAGACTCAGCGAAGTTGCAGTGAACCTGTCTGCGGCTTCGATTCGCCCTCTATAAGAATCACGACTTGCAAGCGATCCGATAGCCTTAGAATGGTCGGAGTGGCAGGATTTGAACCTGCGACCCCCACGTCCCGAACGTGGTGCGCTACCAGACTGCGCTACACTCCGACTGCCGGCTCACCGGGCGAGCGGCTTATAGCGGCGAGGGACGGCGTCCGCAAGCGGATCCGAGCAATCTTGTTTCTTCCCCAACGCGAGGTGCTTTCGGCCGGTTGCCAGCCCCCTGATGCCCGATTATGTAACGCGCGCCACAGCCTGGTGGGGCGTAGCCAAGTGGTAAGGCAGCGGATTTTGATTCCGCCATTCCCAGGTTCGAATCCTGGCGCCCCAGCCAATCTCCCTAAGTCCTTGAAATCCCGGGTGCGGCGTCCAGCTGGGGAGTTTTGTGCCCCAGTGGGACACACGCCTGCGGCACAGCTCCGGGACACGGAGGTCGGCACGTGCCGGTGGTCGCGAACGTGGAGCGGCGGGGAGCCGTTTACTATTGGCGGCGTAGAGTGCCGCCCAGCCTCGCCCGGCTCCTCGGGCGAAGTCACCTGAAACTCAGTCTCCGGACCAAGGAGCCGGCACGGGCGCGCTTTCTCGCCGCTCACCTGGACGCCACTTCCGAGAACCTGTTCATGTCGGCCAACCTCGCCGGGATCACCAAGGAGCAGCTGGCCGATTTCGGGCGCCAGGAGCCGGACTTTGACTCCGATGTCGAGGCGGCCGGCGAGCGCGCTATGGGACTGGCCCCCCGCCTGCTGGCTGGGCGGGGCCTGTCCGCCTCCTTGAGCGTTGCGGATCGAGGCTTCTTGCTCCAGCAAGGACATGACGCCGCGACGGTCAGGGCGGTCGAGCAGGTCCTCCAAGCTTCGGGCCAGGCCAAGCCCTCGCAGGTGTGGTTGCGCGAGCTCGTCGAAGGCGCCGCGCCGAGGCAAGTCCCGCCAATCTGGCGCAAGCACAGCCGGTCTATCTGCACGCCCTTGGCCAGGCTCTTCTCTGAACCGGGGCCCGTACCACGCGGACCCCTTGCCGTTCGATGAGCTCCTAGAAGAACCGACTTCAGAAATCCCGACGGCAACGCTCCCCGTCGCACCAACGGCCCGAAGTGATGAGCCTGACGCGCTGCCCGCCCCACCCGTCGAAGCCCAGGTTCCGGCGCCTGCA
>NZ_LN811354.1:467121-469593 GCF_001006805.1 Microvirga massiliensis
GAGTGCGAAGAATCCTATAAATCGTTGAAGCGGGCATCTCGGCCGACTGTCCGGAACAACTGCAGATCGCCCCGCCGCATCCGTCAAGGCCGGTCCGCTCGGTAGCTCAACTGAACGACCGAGCTCGCGACCAGGTTTCAGCACGACACTCGCGGTTGCACAAGGCATTACGCACCAATCCTCTGGCAATCGAATAAGCCACTTTGCTCGGAACTTTGATGAAAAGCTGTTCATCAGCCGGATCGCTTTGCCTCGTCGCCCACTCTCGTTGCGACGGCGTAAGACAAACTCGAGCATCGATTCAATATTCTCTCCGAACAGCAAAGCTTGAGAGCCGAATCATGATTTCGATCCTCTCACCAGAGCAGGGGAAAGGGCTGTCGGTGACAAATAAGATTGCACATAGACTTTCTATTGCCCTGGATATCTCGGTGACCACGCTGGCGGGAGCCGAGGCGGGTAAAATCTGGTCAAAGATCGGACCCTCAGCCTGCCGATGCTCTTCATGATAGGGCTGTGCACAAGGCGACGTTGCGTGCTGCCCGAATCTCATCGGCGTCTACCGCGGCCGATCCCAAGACATTCGTCGTCGGCACCTATCAAAACAGCGCCTTCAAAGCTCCCGGGTCAAATGACATCGACACCGGAGTAAGGGTACGACCGAGCTCGCCGGATCGGTGCCAACCCGCAGGACAGGCATTGAGTAGGATCCAGCTCGTGCTGTTCATCATCGAAGAGTGCTCTACTTCAACACCGAGCTCATGGGGAGCTTCATCTACGCCATACACCCCATGGGCTCGAGAGATTCCGTTCTCGGCTTCTACACAGTGGCGACGAGCGAGCGAAGGGGCCCGCTGGGTCAACCGGCGGGTAGCCGACGGAGCAAGTTGCTGTGTCGGAGGAATATCCATGAAGGGCTTGTTCAAGGTACAGCAGCTCCTGCCCTCAATTGGGAGGACGCACGCGGCATCGACGCTCCACAACACCGTGCGAGCGCGTCACACCGGGACCCATGTACCTGTATTTGCATTGGTATCAGTTTTAGCGACCACGGCACCGGCTTGGGCCGCCCTCGAGAAGGGCCCGTGCACGGTCAAGAAAGAGGCGGATGTTGCCGCCACGATGCGGGACGGCACCGTGCTTCTCGCGGATGTGTATCGGCCGCAGGAGACCGGGAGCTACCCGGTTCTGTTGATGCGCCTGCCCTACAACAAGGATGCCGCGCAAACCTACGTCTACGCGAAGCCCGAGGAATATGCCTCGCACTGCTACATCGTGGTGATCCAGGATGTGCGTGGCCAGTACAAGTCAGAGGGAGAGTTCTACCCGTTCCGTCACGAAGGCCAGGACGGATACGACACCGTGGAATGGGCCGCCCAGCTGCCCGGGTCGAACGGCAAGGTGGGCATGTATGGCTTCTCCTATGTGGGTGCCACCCAGTGGCTCGCAGCCGCCGAGAAGCCCCCGCATCTGGTCGCGATTGCCCCGGCCCACACCTCATCGGACTATTATGATGGCTGGTCATACGAAGGCGGTGCGTTCTCGCTTGCCTTCGAGCAGTCCTGGCCCTTGACTTCGATCGCGGTCTCCGGAGTGCGCAGGTTCGGGGACCAGCAGCTTCTCGATGAAATCCAGCAGGCCGCCGCCAACCTGCCGGCTCTCTACAGCCATCTGCCGCTCCGGGACTATCTCCCGAATTCAAAGAACGATCAGCGCATCGCTCCCTACTACGAAGATTGGGTCACGCACGACACCTGGGATGATTACTGGAAGCAGTGGAGCATCCGGACCCGCTACCAGGAAATCCAGGTGCCGGCGCTGAATTTCGCCGGCTGGTATGACGTGTTCATGAAGGGCGGCACCGAGAACTTCATGGGGATGCGCGAGAAGGGCGGCTCGGAGGTCGCCCGCAAGGGGCAGCACCTCGTTATTGGCCCCTGGATCCATCTGCCCTGGAACCAGAAGGCTGGCGAGATCGACTTTGGTCCGGAGGCCGCCAACCCGATTGATCGGCTGCATTTGCGCTGGTTCGACCACTGGCTCAAGGGCCAGGCCAACGGGGTCGATGCCGAACAGCCCGTCCGTATGTTCGTGATGGGCGCCAACACCTGGCGCAAGGCTGAGAGCTGGCCCATCCCCGGAACGCAGTTCACGCCCTACTACCTGCAGAGCTTGGGGCAGGCCAATACCAAGTTCGGCAACGGCTCCCTCACGCTGGAAAAGCCGCCAGCGGGTCAGGCCTCTGACCGGTACCGCTATGACCCCGCCAACCCGGTGCCGAGCGCCGGCGGGCACTCCTGCTGCACCCCCGATGTGGCTCCGGTCGGCCCCTATGACCAGGCGAAGATCGAAGAGCGTGCCGACGTGTTGGTCTATACGACCGCACCGCTTGAGCAAGCGGTAGAGGTGACCGGGCCCATCCAGGTGATCCTTCATGCCAAGTCGTCCGCGCCCGACACGGATTTCACCGCC
>NZ_LN811354.1:470627-474327 GCF_001006805.1 Microvirga massiliensis
GCCTACCTGTCTCAGCAATGCTTCTCTGAATGCTCTGTCGGAACGATCATCACAGCACCCCGTAGCGCTCGAACACCTCCGTCAGCCTCGCCCCTTTGAGGAGTTCATCTCGAGTGGTGTTCTCCCAGCTGCCTTTGTCGAAGGCACGGAGCAGGACATCCTTCTCGGCCTCTCGCGGAACCACTACGACGCCGTCGATATCTCCGAAAACAGGGTCACCACTCCGGATTTGCCAAGCCAAATGGCTTCAGCACCGTCGCTCACCGTCTGGGGTCCGGAAATTCCACTCCGATGGATTCCCGTTGCGCCAATGCCGCCACCGCTTCGGAGCCCTACGAACGGGCCTATGCCTGCGGTCCTTGCGATGGCGGAGCAGGTGAAGTCAGGTGTTGCACATGAACAGCACCACAGGACGGACCTCAACATTGGCGCCCTGGGCATAGTCATGTGCCCTCACAGCATGGCCACACAGACTGGAAGCGACGTACTGCGCGCGGGCGGCTCCGCGATCGATGCAGCTATTGCCGTGAGTGCCACGCTGGCCGTCAGCGACCACCGAGGTGTCTGCGAACTGATCTATGGAAACGATTCCCTTTTTCTCGCCGTTGTTCGTGGCCATAGGCACAAAAGAGGTCGGAGCGGGAGGGCATCCACAGCGTGGCGCTCGCTTTGTCCTCCCATGGCTCGCCCGGAGGGCTGGAGAGACACGGATGACCACCTCAGACAACCCTTGGACCGTGTTGTCGACGGACCGCGTCTACGACGACCAATGGCTGGCTCTCGACAAGCACCGGGTCGTGAATGCAGCGGGCATCGAGAGCCGCTACGGCGTGGTGCACCACAAGAAGCTGGGGGTCCGGATCCTCCCCATCGATCAGGACGGGTCACCATCCTGGTAGGGCAGTATCGCTTCGGGGCGGGCTATTACAGTTGGGAGTTGCCGGCCGGTGGCTGCGAGCACCACCAGCCTCCGCTGGAGGGCGCGCGCAGAGAGCTGCGGGAGGAGGCGGGACTGGAAGCCGAGCACTGGCTCCAGGTTCTGGATCTGATCCCAAGCGGTTCGCTCACGGACGAGCGGGAGATCGTGTTCCTGGCCTGGAGGCTGACTGCGTGCGAGCGCGATCCGGATCCTCAGGAGATCATCCGAACGGCACGCGTGCCATTTGAGACGGTTCTGCAGCGGGTCATGCGCGGTGAGATCCGCGACGCGGGCACTGTCGCCATCGTCTTTGCCGTGGATACTTTGCTTCGGCGAGGCGAGCTGCCCGATGAGGTCGCGCGCTCGCTGAGCCGAGACGGGGCGAGGTGATGCGAAGCCGTGTCCCTTGGAGCGACGAGCAAACTGAGAGCGGTAAGCCTGGGTTCACGTCCTGGTTAAGGATCCAAGTGCCCCGTATTCGGAGACGTGCCACTTCGAGTAGATGCTGCGGGCAGCGAATGACAGAAGATAGCGTACGTCAGCTGCAATCGCTGACAGGTGCGGGTCCATGGAGATCATGCACAAATCAGGCCTCTCCAACCCCGGTGTGTGGTGCTGGCAAGGGCGCCCCATGGACGAGAGCGCCGACGGTCCCCTGGGGGACAAAACCCGCCCCTTGGAAAGCCCCGACCTCTTGCAGCCCGACCGTTGTCATCGACCCCCACAGACGAAGGCTCACAAAACGGGGCCAGTGCATGCACTACCAATACCGCTCGACATCCTTGCCGTACGCCTCCTTCTCGAATGCCTTTCCAGCCTCGAACGGAGACTCGAACGCCTTTCCAGCCTCGAACGGAGATTCCTTGCCGTCCATCCAGTCGCCCCAATGCACGATCTCGTGCAGCAGGGTAGATTCTACGAGCAGGTGCATCCGTGAATCCTTGGCGTCAGCATCCGAATTCTGAAACTTGTCGCAAATCACCGCCGCAATGAACACAGTGTCGGGATACTTTTTCGGGAGGTACTGGCCATTCGCAGACGCCATGTGCCTGAACTCAATGACGGGCGGGTTTCCGTGTTCGAGGGCGCGCTCGGCCACCTTTTCCTTCAGTTCCGCATACTTCTGGAATGCTTTAAATACCCTGGTATTCTTTTTCACTTTCGGAAGGTTATCGCAGATCCACGTTGCCAAACGCGGATAATCTTTGGCAATTCCAGCTGAGACAATCATGCGGGTTCCTCCAGCGCGTGCTCGGAAGCGTTCTGCCGACGATACAGTCTCCTCGCCCTCACACTGTGATATCCGTCACGGATTTGCTCGCGATTGCATGCTCACGTGCCACCCACGGGAAGGCGATCCAGCACATCGATGCTTGTAATGGAAAGGCTTGGATTGCAACCAAGTTAATCGTCAGACACGTGCAGACGATCGCTGTCTCAATTGAACTTGCGGTCGGCATTGGTGCGCATCTTCTCCGCGTCGGGATCAAGCCCAGAAAGGTGCTTTGGGCATCGAGGATCCAACTGGTCGATATGTCAAGAACCAGCGAAAATTAGAGCACCGGACTATTAAACGGACGCATATCGTGCGGCTTTGAGGTAGTTCCAACACTCCTGCGGTTCGAACAGATCACAGATGTCCCCGATGGCGCGCCAGAGCGCGTCAAAGGTGCGGGCCCCGATCTTGCGCAGGTGCGCCTTGAGCTTCGCGAAGGCCTGCTCGATCGGGTTCAAATCCGGGCTGTAGGGCGGCAGGAACAGGAACCAGGCGCCTTTCTCTTTCAAGCATTGGGCTGCCCTCTTGCTTTTGTGGACCGCGAGGTTGTCGAGGATCACGACATCGCCTTTCGCCAGCGTCGGGGCGAGCTGCGTCGCGACGTAGCGGTCGAACGCCGCTCGGGTGATCGGGCCATCGATGATCCAGGGGGCGCTCAGCTCATGGCAGCGCAGCCCCGCGATGAAGGTCTGCGTCTTCCAGGGCCCGAACGGTGCTGACGCGGGCAGGCGCTCGCCCCGGCGGCTACGGCCGTGCAACCTCACCATCTTGGTGTTCACACCCGTCTCATCGAGAAACACGAACCGAGACGGCTGCTCACGCATGCGGGGCTGGCGCTGGTCTCGCCAGACGCGACGCTCGTCGCGCACGTCGGCGCGTGCGCACTCTGCGGCCAGCAGAGATTTTTTGATCTGTGAAGCCGCGTCGGCATAAGAAGCGCGAGAGCGTGGCGGAATCAACCTGCACGCCATGCTCGCTCAGCAGCATCGCGGCCAATTCCGGCATCGTGATGTCGGGCTTGGCTTCCACGGTTTGGACGAGAAAGGTCTCATAACGCGCCAGCTTGCCGCGCCCAGGGGGCCGGCCCTGGCGCGCCGGGGCCGGTGAGCCAGATTGCGCCTGGTGCCGCATCAGCTTGATCGCAAAGCTGTCGCTGACCCCGAAATGCCGCGCCGCCGCGCGGCACGAATGACCGGCCTCGACAAAGGCCACCACCCGCACCCGCAGATCCAAAGAATAGCTGTGCCCCATGATCCACCTCCTGCTGCAAGAAGGGAATCACAGGTCGGCTCAGACCCAAACCCGCAGAGTCCCATTTCCGGTCCGGGGCTCTAGTGACCAGCTGAACCTCATCGCACAATGCGATGAACTCACTGTGCTGCAGGCCGAAATCGTCTGGATTGCGGCGGTTCCCGTGAACGTGCAGCAGCAGATGCTGCGCGATCTCGAGGATGTTCGCGAACGTCATCGCGGGCCACGGCTGATACCCGACACCACGGCGCAAT
>NZ_LN811354.1:475085-495235 GCF_001006805.1 Microvirga massiliensis
TGTGGTCGTCCGAGATCATCGAGAGCCTCCCATCGTGCGCGATCATCGGGAGCCGGTCGTCGTGCGTGATCATCGAGAGCAACCGGTTGTCAGGGACCATCGGTCAATTCCAATCGTACGGGATCACCGCATACCGGGAGGATCTCAGGGCGGTGTGACCGTCACGTCCTCGGGAAGCCGGCGCGGTGGATCGCCCTGTGTTCGTTCGGTGTTCGGAGGTCCTTGCTTCGGGATGTAGAATCGTGTGGCGAGCTGACCTGCAGAGGTGCGTGCCGCGCCTTTCCACTCGGCCGTTTTCCTACCCGGAGACAGAAAAGCGCTGCGCGCTGTTCGTAGAGCGCCGTTTATAAACCAGGCCGGCGTCAAGGCGAGCCGGCTAAACCCCTCGGACCGCCAAACCTGATCAAGTCGCAGGGCCGCGGGCACCGAACCACAGCGGAAACATGGATTGACCAATGTTGCTCTCGAGGGCATGGGCGATAGCCCGCGTGACGAATGACGAGATCGAGGCAACGAAGTCGGCGCCGGAGCCGCCGCTTATAACATCGACGCTCTCTTTGTTCTCGAAGATGATCTGGTCGGCCCGCAGGGGCGCCTCGGCAAAGGCAGCGAAGATGCCATGGCCGGCCGCCGACGGGTGGACCGAGTCGAAGTAGCCGACCTCGTCGGGATCGAACTAGCTCATGATCTGGTTCCGCACGAGGCTGCCGTTTTGGTCGAGGGTGTAGAGCGGATCGTCGTATGCCTTGAGGCCGAAGGTCTCCTTGTCGGCGTGGACCTCGCGGGTGAGGAGATCGACGTCGATGATGGTGGTCGGCACGCCGGCCCTATTATAGGAGGTCGCGAGTTGCAGCAGGCCGGCATTGTGGGCCGCGATCATCGCGTCCTCGGCTGCCCGCTCGTCGGGGGTAGGGCAATCCCACGGGGCGTCTGAAGGAGAACGGCAGATTGAAGAGGACAAGTTCTCCAACGCCTTCTCGTGCGAGCCGCACGGCCGCCTCATCGATGCTCTCGAGCACTCTGGCGACGATCTTTGGATCATTCGGATCCGCGTCGTGATAGTCGTTGCCGCCAATGAAGATCGCGGCGGCGCTGCCGCTCGGCGCGCCGAAAAGATAACTGACCTCGAATTCCGTGACCTGGGCGTCAAGGCCAATGAGGAACTGCTCCAGTCCCGACGGCAGGCCTTCGCGCCGCCATAGGCGTAGTTGTTGGAGGGAACGCCGAGTTCCTGGGGCAGGATCTCGGCGTAGACGAGGCCGTTGGTGAAACGGCCATCGACATAGGGATCGTCGGGCCGGAACGGTTCCGGAAGCCGCCCCGCATCAGTGATGCTGTCGCCGAAGAAGAAAAGCCTCGTGAAGCCGATCGGCATGTCCGCCTCCATCGCCGTTGCAAGCGCGACTGCATCACAGTGATGCGCCCCTAGGCTGCGCCGGATTTTGGGCAGGATGAGGCCGTGCGCCGGCCTCATCCGGGGAGGGCGAGGCCGCGCGTGAGGAACAAACGGGGGCGAATTTCCGATCAGCGCCCTTATGGAGCCTAAGTTTCGGCGAGCAGATGCGTGCTCCAAAATAACCCCGCTCGGTAGGACGCTGCCGAGCGGGGTTATTTTGGAGGCGGGCCGCTACGCAACGCTGGCGCCAATTCAAATTGTTCTGATCGGGTTAAGCGTCCGTTGACGCTACGGCAGTCGCGGTATCCTTGGTCCCGCCGGGGCGATGCCGGCTGGCGCGTCGTCGAGGCTCATAGGCAGATGCTCAGGCGCAGATGGGGCTGGCGGTGGGACGAGCCTCGTCTCCTTTCACCGTGAGATGTCCCTTCACGGCCAGGGAGTGAATGACCCGGGTGACCGGCCGGCCCGCGAGCCACCACGAGTAGTCGTCCTGGCGGGGACTGCCCCAGATCCTCAAGGCACTCCCGTGCGTTTGGAGAGCAGACAACACGCGTTTCTCGGCAGGGGTAAGATGGCGGCGTCTCTTCATGAACGTTGTCCAAATATGAGCTGGTAAAGCGCAACAGTTCACGCAACAGACTCTCTTGCGGAGCCTTCATGGCAGCTCGTGACAGCACGAGACGCACCATAGGTAATTCTGTTGCCGTTCGGGTAGGCAAGTCGGGTTTCTCCGAAGAGCGTCGCACGCGCGCGAGCCCACGCAGTTCCGACAGGCGCATTTACGAAACGCGTGGCGAAGTGTTCATGAAGTCTTCCCGGACCCTGTGAGCCGCCCCTCCCGTGAATGCAGACCAGATAGGCGGTCCCGAGCGGACGACCTCAAGAGGCCGGGTCGCCTTTGCCGCTGAGGGGCAGCGGAAAGCTTACCGAGCCTTCTTGCGCCCACTCTTCTTCGCAGCCGGAGCGGTGGTCTTCGGAGAAGGGATGGCCGATTTCGCCGCTACTCCGGGCCTTTGGCCGAGCCCGCTGCTCCTCGCGAGTTCGGAGCGCCGCGCAGCGTAACTCGGAGCCACCATGGGATAGTTCACCGGGAGGCTCCACTTCTCGCGATACTGCTGAGGCGTCAGACCCAGCCGAGTGAGATGTCGCTTCAACGACTTGTAGGGCCTGCCGTCCTCCAGGCTGATCAGGAAATCGAGGGTGATTGACTTCTTCACCGGCACGGCAGGTGCGGGATTAGGGTTGCTTCCATTCTGGAGGGCCGCATGCACACCACTGATCAGCCCAGGCAAATCAGACTTCGATACAGAGTTGTTGCTGACGAAGGCCGAAACGATGTCAGCCGTAAGCTCGATGGCACTTCGAGAGGACACTGCCTGACCGGTCACGGTAGACATCCTGTAATGTGATAACTTCTCACGACAGGTCCGACACTGCCGGCCTGTAGACGTGCATCGCGAAGTACCGGGCGGTTATTAGGACATGCTGGCAGTTTTAAGGAAGTCTGATGAAGATTTCATGCCCCACCATCGCATTACCTGAGGCAACTTCGAGACAGGATGCTTCGTCTTGCAACCTCACCAGCATGCCTGAGGTAAGCGGCGCTTCCAGCGCTGCCCCGGCGGAAAACGGGGCATGGAGCTTCCGTTCCGTTCAGCCTTCTTGGTCAATGCTGCAAGGACGTTCCACTTCTGCTTCCGTGATGGCCCAATCTGTTGGGCAGGCTGGATGGTTTTCTGCGGCACCGTAATGACTGCTGCCGGTGAGAAATTTTCTACCGTGTCTGCGCTCACGCCTACTATGGTCGCAACAAGGGGCGGGGCCATAGTGCCGTGAGCGGCTGCGACTGAGGAATGCTCGGCTTCTTTCGCCCCGTGCGTCCGTGATGCCCTGCGCCGGGCAACTCGCTCCTCGGCTTCACGCTGCACCCGCTCTTCGACCGGGTTTACCAGAACTGACAGAAGGTCAGGCAGAACGCGGCGCGTAGACCGCTTCGCTGATGGCACACTTGTGGACGATACCTGGGGTAGGTTGGTGCTGAGCGCAGGCGTCGGACGAACCGAGGCAGGCACTTCGATCTCTGTGGGCAGTGCAGCACGTGGTTGCGCAGAAAGCTTCCCGAAGACGTCATCCACGAGGGATGAGCCATGTGGGGAAGAATTCTCGCGAAGAGTGAGAGTTTCGGGTTTGCGCCTGCTGGCGCGCTTGATCTCGAACGTGAAGGATCGCGCCGAATAGCGTGTCATACGCATGGTGAGAGCAACCTATGGAAGAGAAACCGCTCGATCGGGCAGACAGTGGCATGTCGGGCGACCTTGCTGCGCGGTCTCCTCGTGGACGTGCTCAGTTAACACCGATTTGCCAGTCTCCTGCGTCTAGGGATTCGGCATACCTGGATCGACCATTCGGCGGTGAGCCCCAGGACTAAGTTCAATGACGTACAGCGAAAGCCCAAGACGCGAACCTTGGGCTTCGGGCACCAGATGGACCATGCCGTTCATGCCATGTAGACCCCGGTTCTGATCAGCGCTCATAAGCGTCCTGGGAGACTTGCGCTGCCCGAGAAGACCTTCGCACCACTCCAGAGTCTACGGCAAAACAACCAACCAGCACTGTCTTGAGTTCCCCGTCAGTGCAGTTCGAGGAACATAGGAAGCAATGATCTAGCAGAGGCATCAGAGCCGAAGCAGTAAGCCACAGCAACAAAGCCAAGCTATGCCAAGGCTCTATTGTGCCATTGCATGACGGCTCACCGGGAACGATCAATTTCGCGCGAGGTTACCCGTCCGTGGACAGCCATGTGCCACGGAGGTGACGTGATGACAGCAGGCAATGGTGTGCCGAGGCGCGGTTTCGCGTCGATGAACTCCGACAGGCGACGCGAGATCGCCAGCAAGGGCGGCAAGAGCGTGCCGTCCGAGAAGCGCTCCTTCTCGCAGGATCGCAATCTCGCATAGCAAGCCGGTCGCAAGGGCGGACAGGTCTCGCGCAGTGCCCGGCAGTGAGGTTCGGGTCGCCAACCCGTGAGTTGAAGACACTGTCGAGGACGGTGACCGACCAATTGTTTTTCCGCCAAGCTGGAACGACGCTTCTCGCGCGGCGTTCATTACTCATACCGGCCCGAACCTTAATCCCCGCATTCCCCTTGTGCACGGGCCGAAGACTTCGAGAGCGCCCCTGAGGCGCTCTCTTTTTGACCTCGGATCTGCGGCTACGCTGAAACCGGACTCGCACCGGCACGTTGGACCACCGTCCGCAGACGCACGACAGCAAGCACCAAGTAAGGACGTGTGTCCGGGCGGGCCTTCAGCATTGGATTGGATTACCGGGTGAGCGGCGGAATCCGTGCTGCTTGGGACTGGGGAAAACCTTCAGGAGGAACAAGCAATGGCAGAGACCCGAAAGAACACGAGCGAGACGGTCAACGAGACCGTCGAGGCTGGACGCGAGACGGTGGAGACCGCAGCGGACGTCGTACAGGAAGCGGCCGTGGTGGGACTGGACGGAATCCGGCGTGCGACAGACCAGTTCACGCGAGCGCTCGGCCTTACTGGTCAGGAGAGTGAAGCCCTGACGCGTCAGGCGAGCGAGAACCTCGGAGCACTCGCGGAAACCAGCACGGTGCTGATGCGCGGCATGCAGGATGTGTCTCGCGAGTGGCTCACCTTGTCTCAGCACGGGCTGCAGAAGAACATCGATGGGTTGACCCAACTAGCGCGTTGCCGGTCGATGCAGGACCTCGTAGCGATTCAGAGCGAACTCCTGCGCAACAACTGGCATTACATGATTGATGTCAGCCGCCAGCTTGCCGAGCACTCGATCGAAATCGCAAACGAAGCCGCCCAGACGATCAGCAGCGAGACCAAGCCAGCGGCCAATCGCGCCCGCAAAGCAGCCTGACGGATCGCGCCTGCGATCACGTGGAGTTCGAGAGCGCCCGTGACGGGCGCTCTCTGCTATCGTGAGCGGTTGGATAACTCCCCTGGCAGGCAGGCGGACCTCACCTCAAATTCAGACAAGTTGCTCAGGAACTTAGCTGACTCGCTTTCGCTCCCCCGCAGGCTGGGCAGTCTCGGGAACAGCGGCAATGCGCAAGGTGCGACGAGCCACCAGCCGCACGGATTTGTTCGTCCAGAACCCAGACTTCTCGTTCTCCCCTGCTGCCTCCAGCAGCGCGGCGCTGCTCTCAATGCGATCGCGGTCAGTCTTCACCAGCGTTATGCGGGCCTGCTCCGTAGCGGCTTTAGCCGCGACGGGATCATGCGCGATGATGTTCCACCACGTAATTCGGACAGCAGCCTCCTTGCCATCAGCCAGGGACCATTCACGTGGCACACGGAACCGGCGGGGCATAGGTGATCTGGACCTCGCCTGCGCGTTCCAGTGCCAAGCTGCGCTCGATCAGCCGCGATGCAGCACGCTTGAGCCTCCTCAGGAACTCAGTAATTGCCCCTACCGTTGATTCACATACCGTTCCAGCAGGAGGCACAATATGAACCGCTATCGTTCATCCGGGGGAAATACGGGAATGGGGGCGCTTCTGGCCACAGCCGCTGGACTTGCCGCAGCAGCTATAGCGGCTTTCGGAACATCGAACAGGAGGTCTTTGATGCCCCAACAACGAGACAGATATCGCGACGACGACCGCAACCGCTTTGGCGAACGCGAGGATGATCGTGACGATCGGAACCGCAGAGGCGGCATGGGCAGCGACTGGAACCAGAATTACGGTCAGGATCGCGACTACGGCCAGCAGGGTCGCGAGGGCCGTGGCTGGTCCGGGCAGGATCGTGATGAGAATAGGGGCTATGGCGAGCAAGGCCGCAGCCGTATGGGTGGCTCGGATTACGGGCGCTACAGCCAGGGCCAGGGCGGCTATGAGCAAGACCGTGGCATGGGCGGCTCCCGAGGCGGCTATCGCCAAGGCGGCTACGAAGCAGGTCGAGACTATCGCGGGGGTGGCTATGGCTCTGATTACACGCGAGGCGGCCAAGGCGGCTATGATCGGGACAATGACTACAGTCGTGGCATGAGCGGCGGCTACGGCGAGAGTGGGCGCGGCATGGGCGGCTCCGACTACAACCGTGGCGGTGGTTATGGCGGGCAGCGCTCTGGCGGTGGGTATGGTTCCGCAGGTGGCTACGAAGGTAGCTTTGGCAGCAGCAGAGGAGGGGGCTATCAGAGCGGCCAAGGTGGCTATGGCGGCATGCAAGGCGGCCAGCACCGGGGCCGAGGGCCGAAGGGCTACAGCCGCTCGGACGAGCGCGTCAAGGAAGAGGTCTGTGATCGCCTCACGGATGATCCGCACGTCGATGCTTCGGAAATCGACGTGAGTGTCAGCAATGGCGAGGTGACGCTCTCCGGCACGGTCGATAGCCGGGAGGCCAAACGTCATGCTGAGGACTGTGCCGAGCAGATTTCCGGCGTCAGGCACGTGCAGAACAACCTGCGGGTCGGCCAAGGCGGCTCCATGGGTGGGCAGAGTGGCGCGTCCAGCACAAGTGGTTCGACCGCAGGCGGAATGGGAAGCGTTAGAACGACTGCGACTAGCGGCACCTCGGGCACGGCAGGCAGGACCGGCACCGGAGGGGAATCGAGCAAGACCACGACCTCGACTACCTAGTCCCGCTGTCAGCGAGCAGAAGGGGAGGAGTTCGCTCCTCCCTTTTGTTGTGCTGAGGTCAATCGCAGATAGCTTCTCCGCCAGCAACTCTCGGTCTGGGGTAAACTGAGGCCATGTCCCACGGCCTAGATATCTGGCGCCCACTCAAGGTGTTGTCGGTCGAGTGGAGCGCGGATGACAACCTGCGCATCATCGCGTTCAAGCGAGGCTCTTGGGAGCAGAGGCTGACAGGGATCACTGGAGAACTCATTGAGTAGAGACTGTTGCAATCCACTCGGCAGCCAAAACGACCAGGTCTGATCTGGCATCCCTCGTGGCTGCATCCGATCGTGGTGTCGAGGCGGATTTTCAGGCGGGGCATCTCGGACGACTCGATCACTTCGACCGGGAAGCCGGCAGCGCGGACATGATCACCACTGAGGATCCTCATGGCACTGCCGGGCCGGGGAACGTCCGCTCCTCTCCTCGAATCCTGATCTCCACCGTGCCAATCGCAAGCCACAACTGCATGACCCTCCGCAGCATTGCCTGCCGATGGGAACTCCGGGCCGGGCGCCCGGCGGGGTTCGAATCTCACCGGCTTGAGGAGCACGGTACTCCTGTGAGCCCGAGTTGTGTGCCAGCGACGTTGAACCGGAGCGGCGCAATGTCCGCCCTGGGACGCACCATCTCCGAGAGACACATACAACCGGATGGTCGATGTCTGCTGCGTCACTGGGGGTTGTCAATCCGGCGGTAGCGTGAGTCCTTACGCAGGAGGCTCATGCCTGCGCACGGGCCCCCGGCCAGGACCGCCCGTGCCAGGACCGAGCAGACCGTCCTTCAGTCCTTCGGCTGGATCGAGGCGAGCTTCCAACCTCCTCGCGCGGCATCACCGCCGGGATTGAACGCCGCCGCATCAGTCCCCTCCCGGTCTGCGATGTCATATCGGCGGCTCTCGAGTTGCACCATCACCTGATCCGCCTCCTCCTGAAGCCGGCTTCGATCCGCGTCCGAGAACGAGCGTGGTTTCGTATCGATGACACACAGCGATCCAAGCACCAGGCCGGCCGAGGTGCGCAGCGGGGCTCCGGCGTAAAAGCGGATGCCCTTCTCGAGCACGAGCGGATTGTCGGCAAACCGCGGGTCCTCGGTCACGTCCTCGGCCACCAGGACACCATCCGCCGCCACGACGTGGCCGCAGATCGATATGTCCCGGGGCGCCTGCCGAGCGTCATCGAGGTCCGGGGGCAGGCCCGCCGCTCCTGGCCAGATCTGATGTTCCTCGCCGAGGAGCGACACGAGGGCGATGGGCGCATCAAAGGATTGCGCGATGCGCCTTGCCACCTCATCGAACTGCGCGTGCCGGGCCGGGTTCAGTCCAAGCTCGCGCAGGGCTTCGAGCCTCTCGTGCTCGTTATCCAGAACGGGAGGAACGTCCCGGGTGTTGCCTGGCCGCCGGGACACCCATGCCTCCACTTGGTTCACGCAGGTGTCGAGCGACACGATTGCGGCATCTGCCGCCATTTGCCGTGCGATATCCTCTGCCTGGCCGCTGTGAGGTCGCGCATTCCAGCAGCACACGATGAGCCTCACGCCTGGCGCACGCCGCCGGATGCGGCGGCATATGTAGCGGGCAAACACCTGCGGGTAGGCGTGAAGATAGGACAGGCAGACAACCTCCACACCCGTGAGATCCAGTTGACCCAGAGCGCCCTCGCTGACAGAGATCGGGGGCAGAACCCGCGTGCCGATACCTCTTTCCTCGAGCACCTGAGCGAGCATTTCAGCCGCCGCCCCATCGAGCTCCGTACGGCCCGCGATGCACAAAACCGGCGTGCCGAGTGTGCGGGGGCGGGACGGGTCTCGACCTTCCGCACCCTCCTCGTTGGCGCTGGACCGTGACGCCTTGTCCTCGATGTGCTCGGCCACTTCGCGCACCACGCAAGTCGCGGTGCTCGCAACAAGACGCCTGTAGTTAGTGTCCGTCGTGCTGCGCTGGCGATCATTCTCCGCCAGGCGAAGGGCCGGAATGGCGACGTGGTCGTAGAACTCACGCGAGGAGTGCTCGTCGACGTAGTCCTCGGCCATCTCGACCGCCTCTTCGAGGTTGCCGGCAAGCAGGCGCTGATAGAGGCGCTCCTCGGGAGCAAGCACGGGATCGCTGCCGAGGAGAACACCCAGGAACTCGAGCTGCGGCACGTAACGGCCGATCACCACGAGGCAGACGGTCAAGGGTGTCGCGAGGAACAGCCCGACCGGACCCCACAGTGTTGTCCAGAAGATCGCGGCCATGATGATCGCAAGTGAGGACAGGCCGGTGCTGGAGCCATAGAGCCATGGCTCCACGACATTGTTGCTGATGAGCTCGGCGAGGAGAAACAATCCGATCACCCACATTAGCATCGACCAGCCCGGGTCGACGGCGAACGCGAGCGCTATCGGAAAGAGCGCCGCCAGAAATGGCCCCAGGTACGGCACGAAGCGCAGCACTGCGGCGAGCAGGCCCCACAGGACGGCATTGGGAACGCCGATGAAGTAGAGAGCGATCCCGATCGGCACGCCATAGGTCAGGTTCACCACAAGCTGCATGAGGAGATAGCGGCTGACCCGGGCCGCCGCATCGTTGAGCGCTTGCGTACTCTTCTGAAGATCACCGGCTCCGGCCAGCTTGATGAAGCGGTCTCTCAGGTCCTCGCGTTCGAGCAGGACGAAGATCACGAAGATCACCACGAGGCCTGCTGTGGCGAGCGGCGCAAGCAGGGGACCAACGATGGCTTGGATGACCTCCAAGGGCCGGGCCTGGGGGCGCTCGAGCCTGACCGTCATGGGCTCTTGTTGCGGAGGGCTCCCACCTACGGCAGGACCGGATGGCTCCCCCTTGTCCTCACCTGAAATCTCCTTGCTGAGGTCCTGGATCGTGGTGGTGACCCGGTCCACGACACCCCCGCCGGGAGCGGAGGCTTGCAGGGAGCGGATTTTCTCGCTGATCGTGTTCTGATAGCTCGGAAGGTTGCTGGCGAGCTGAACGAGCTGCCGGCCGACCACAAAGGTAATCCCGCCGATCAGGATGAAGGCGAGCGTGACGGCAACGAGCACCGCAGCCATGCGGGGGAGCTTCAGCCTTCTGAACCAGTTCACCAGGGGCGTGAGGGCAAAGCCCAGGAGAACGGCAAGAGCGAAGGGGACGAAGATGTCGCGGCCGAAGTAGAGCCCCCCGATCGCCAGGACGATGCCGCCGGCCGTGACGATGGAGGAGTTTGCAGGCGGCGGAGCCGGCTGGAGCGGGGGCGTAGCCGGATCGGCCATGGAACATACCTGCGGAAGAGGAGACCGCAAGACAACTCAGGAGTGGCTCGATGGATCCTATGTGGCCAACCGGCACTGCCTGCATGAGCGTAGGGCGTCATTGCCGCCACCCGTGATCCATCAAGGCCGTATGCTGCCGCCGGTCAAGCACGAGACCACAACCGACAGCAGGGTGCTTTCAAGACATCGCGTTACGCTGCCTGGCACAGGCGGCAATGCCCTCCAGGCAGAAGACCTGGGGAGGCTGTCTTCCGGTGAGTAAAGATCCACATCGCGACCCACGCGGCGACAGATCAACACTCGAGCAGATCCTCGTCTATCGGAACCCGGGGACTCCTGGCTGCGTTCGCGGGCATGGATCCCTACGTGGTGGTGCTCGCGGGCTTCGGAGTGGTCGTACTCCTGACCGCCTGGCTCCCGATGCTCGTGAAGGAACTGCCGCTCTCGCTGCCGATCTTTTGCGTCGCGCTCGGGGCAGCGCTGTTCGCCATCCCGGACTTGCCGGGCGTCGCCGCCCATCCCCAGGAGCACCTGAAGATCACCGAACGCCTGACGGAGCTCGTCGTGCTCGTGGCCCTCATGGGCGCCGGGCTGAAGCTCGACCGGCCGTTCGCCTGGTCGACCTGCCTGCTCACCTGGCGCCTGCTTGGCATCGCGATGCCGCTGACCATCGCGGCCATTGCGCTTTTGGCCTATGCGCTCCTGGGCCTCGGGGCCACCGCCGCCATCCTCCTTGCAGCATCCCTGGCTCCCACGGACCCCGTGCTGGCCAGCGACGTGCAGGTGGGTCCGCCGGGCGAGGGCCTCGAGGACGACGTCCGCTTCACCCTGACCGCAGAGGCGGGCCTGAACGACGGGCTGGCCTTTCCCTTCGTGAACCTCGCCATCGCATTGGCCATTGCCAGCCAGACGGGCGCGCCCTGGTTCGGCCACTGGCTCACCGTGGACGTGATCTGGAAGCTGGCCGCCGGCGTGGGGATCGGATGGCTCGTGGGGCGGACCCTGGGCTGGCTCACCTTTCGCCTGCCGAACCGGGCCAATCTCTCGCGCACCGGCGACGGCTTCGTGGCGCTCGGGATCACGGCAGTGTCCTACGGCCTCACCGAGATGGCGCACGGCTACGGCTTCCCGGCCGTATTCGTCGCGGCGGTCGCGTTTCGCTCGGTCAAACGGGGCCACAGGTATCACGAGAAGCTGCACGATTTCATCGAGCAGCTCGAACGCCTCCTGATGATGATCCTGCTCGTGCTGTTCGGGGGCGCCCTCAGCGGGGGCGGCCTCCTCCAGGAGGTCACCTGGGTGGTAGTGCTTTTTGCAGTCCTGACCATCTTCCTGGTGCGGCCGCTCATCGGCTGGATCAGCCTGGCGGGGCGGGATCAGCCCGCGGACGAGAAGGCCGTGATCTCGTTCTTCGGGATCCGCGGCCTCGGCACAGCATACTATCTCGCCTATGCGCTTGGGCATGCGCCCTTCGAGCAGCCGAACCTGCTCTGGAGTGCGGCGGGTCTCATCGTGCTGGGCTCGATCGTGCTGCACGGCGTGACAGTCACACCCGTCATGCGCCATCTCGACCGCCGACGCTCGCGTTTGAACTCAATCCGTGAGGCCTCGGCGGTGCCAAAGACCGACTTGCAGCATGACACCGCGCAGGCCTGAATCGATCTGCCAGCGCACGATTCTGCAGGAGCGACGGGTCTGGTTAGAGCTCCCCTCGGCGATCTGACTGCACGTGCGCGCGAAATCCTCAGCCCGCCCTAAAAGGCGCAGACCGATCACACCTTGCTGTCGGCCACGGCGGCACCACGCTGCCCCGGGCTCCGGGCAGAGTCTGGTAGATGATCGCATCCTTGTACCAGAGCGTCGGGCGCCGCCTGTCGACCGTACGGGCGGCGATCCGGATGCGAGGATCGTCTTGCATGCGCCTCCTGTCTCGCGAAACTATACCTCGCGAAATCACACGTTGAGCGGGGTTCCTCGCCCAAACCGTCGATCGGCGGATGCGTTCCCCTTCCGTACCAATCGAGCGGCACACTACGGGTTGCGCCGTCGTGAGCTGGAAGCGTGGAGTAGAACATCACCTCACGCGCACGCCTCATCAGTTCAGCCGACGATGTGCGGAGTCGTACCCACGTGACAGAGCGCGTTCCGAGTCGATATCGCGACCCGAAGAACACGCCCGCATACTTTGCTTGGCATGCTCAGTGGTTCCTAGGCCTGACCGCCCTCACAGTTGCGCATGGCGGGATCCGGCAATCCTATCCCCGGGAGCGAGCCCCATCAGTTCGACAAGATAGCTTCTGGCCCGATTAACCCGGCTCTTGATGGTGCCAACCGCACAACCGAGAACTTGGGCCGCCTCTTCATAGGACAATCCCTCCGCGCCCACGAGCAGGACTGCCTCACGTTGGCCCGGAGGCAGCGATCCAAGAGCGGACTCAAGATCATGGATCATGATCCTGTCCTCCTGATTCGGGATGGCGATCATCGTTGCGGCATAGGATCCGTCCCCATCCTCGACCTCGCGCAGGAGCTTGCGGCGGTCTGAGCAGAACTGGTTACGCAAGATGGTGAAGAGCCAAGCCTGGAGGTTCGTGCCGGGCTCGAACTGCTCCTGCTTGCTGATAGCCCTGAGCACTGTCTCCTGCACGAGATCTTCGGCTCGATCCGAATCCCGCGCGAGCGAGTTGGCGAAGGCCCGGAGCGAAGTAAGGCTTGCGATGATCCGCTCGACGAATGATGGGTCGATCGGCTCAGTGTGGGCGCGGATAACTTGAGTTACCCGTTCGAGCAGCTTGGAGAGGCCGTACGGGAGTTTGTCTTCGGCTGGGTTGCCGTACAACGTGCGGAGCTGCTGACCGAGATGGCTTTGGATAGTAGTATCCAAGACGGCAGAACTACATAGACCCACAGCAGGCGGGCGGGGGATTCCGGAGTACCGAATAGCGTTACTCCGGTTCGACAGTGTCATCATGGTCGTTTTCCGCTCGAACGGACAACATGCGGGTGCTCACGCCTGGGGACGCAATGAGTCTTCTATTGCAACATACCCTGGCGTCGGCGGCTCGCTCGGGGCGAGCCGCTCGCTATTGTCGGCGGCGATCACGGGTTTGCTTTGAATCAACGCCGCGCTCGTCTTCCACGTCAACCTCGGTGCGACGCACTGTGTCCGACACGGTCTCTGCCCGCTGCTCTACATCCTTGCGAACTACCAGCTCTTCCGTGACGCGTGCCGCCTTTGAGACGACGGCCTCCTCCGCACGCTCCTCAGCCTCGATGGTACGCTCCTGGAACAGATTCGCATCCCCTGTCACGGTGCGGTCAACGGGCCGACTCTCGACGTGAACGCGCTCGTCACGCAGGACGACCTGCTCCTGGACGGGCGTCTCGACCACATATGAGCGAATGCGGACGTGCCCATGGTTCACTTGCCGCTTGCCAATCCGTAACTGTTCCTCGGCAATCGGGATCACCTCCGTATCGCCCGTTACCGCTTCGGAAGTTCCTGTCTGCGCGGCAGTGGCCGATCTTGTTCTGCCAGCCGTGTACCCGGTCCAGCCTTCTTTTCGCCAAGCGGACTCGCGCTCGTCCATGTTGATGGCTCCGTGATGCTCGACGATATCGGCAACGCGGTCCACCTGCGCTTCGTCGATCGTCACGGACAAGGTCGTGCCGCCCCGACTCATGCCCTCTGCGTAGATGGAGCGATCCTCGTCCGGCAGGAAGAAGTCGCCCAGCGAAGACCAGAAGCCACCTTCGTCTCCTGTGTGGTCGTAAGACGAACCCAGATCCGTACGTCGATAGCTGGTCACCTCAGCTTCCGGCAGCAGGCGCATGGTGGAGCGGCTGATGCCAGCCTCTGCGAGCGCCTCCATGGCCTTCTGTGCATCGGCGCGGTGATCGAACTGCGCGATGACGGTCTGCTCTGTCATGGCCCTTCTCCTCGTTATGCGTCTGGGTCTGAGGGCGTACCCGGTGTGCTGCGAAAGATCGGCCCGCATTGGTGCTCATGCCCGCCGGGCGGCGCCCGCCAGATGCAATAGCGACGAATCCGACGTGACCAAGTCGACGCCTTATCAGGCGAGATCAATCGGCTCCCTAGTGACGGCCGCGAACTCTTTCAGCGGGATTTGGTGGCGTCGCGCACCGTGTCCTTTATGCCGCCCGCTGCGTTCTGCGCTTTGCCAGTCGTTTTCTCAGCGGCTCCCTCAGCTTGGGTTTTGGTGTCGCCCGTGACCTTACCAATGGCTTCCTTGACGGAGCCTTTGGCCTCCTTTGCGGAGCCTGAAATCCGATCCTTGTCCATGACAGCCTCTGGGTTAGCTATGACAGGCGGCGGGTACGCCGACCGTCCCGACAGCCATACTAACTCTTTCAAATCATTATGGTTTAATTCTTTTTTTCTGGTTATCCTGCACTACCCGACCTGGTCTTCTCATACCCGTTTTTTGTACGCTGGGGAGCTTCGTCATGATGGGCTAAGGGCAGGGGCGGCGGACCAACAGCGGCAATCATAATATCAATGAACCTCTGGGCCGTCCGTTTAAGCACCGGGCGCTTAGGAGACCATTAGGAGACCAGTTGCAACTGAAATAGCGCTGTAACTCAGCTCTCGGCAGTGGAGGTTGTCGTCACAACTGCTCCTCCTCGGACAGGAGGGCTGGACACGTCACTTCACGAAGGCTACTCATTCCGTTTTGCCGGAGCGCATCCAAATTGTCGTCATAGGCTACGCTCGGTTGCTTTATCGACGTGCGGAGCAGGTTCGGGTTGGAGAGGACGTGGATGGTGTCGACCTGCCTGATGTGGAGGCGGCTCTCTCTGAAGGAATGAAAGTAGCCTTCAGCCTATAAGCACGCAGGGCGGAGATCCCTCCGGAAGCAAGGCAGTACATCACTATAGATCATCAATGAGCACCCGCGGATCGTGAGGTCGATCCAGCTCTGCCATTCAGGTCCAGGCTCCTTCGGTTTCTGATCCCAGTCTTTGAGGATAGATTCCTTCACAACACCTTATCCCTTCTTGATTTGCATCACCCGTCTAGGCGTCGGGCGATGTCCGGTCAGGAGCTCACCCCATACGAGCAATTTCCTGAGATGCCCCTGATCTGAAGCGGGCGCGATCGGATGGGTGGCGCGCGAAACCCATGGGGCCGAGCCCCGTTGAAACCGCCAGAACGGAAGCGCAGAGGGATCCCATGGCAAAGACAGATGCAGGCATGGGTCGCACCGCATCCCGGCACACAAAACCCGGCAGCGCCGCTGATGCAGCCGGCTTGGTTGTGAACCGGCCGGGCACCGCCCCAAGCCATGAGCCTCCGGATCGCTCGCAACTTGAGCAGATCATTGCCGGCCTGACAGAGGGTGTCATCCTGGTCGAACCGGATCAGACCATCACCTATGCGAACGAGGCCGCGCTCGAGATGCACGGGGTCACCACCCTCAAGGAACTCGGCCGGACTGTCGACGAATATCGCAAGAACTTCGTCCTGCGCTATCAGAGCACTCATCTGCTCGACCATGGCCGCTATCCCATCGATCGGGTTGTGGCCGGCGAGGCCTTCGAAGATGTCGTTGTCGTGGTGGCTCACAAGTCCAACCAGGACCGCGATCGCACGCACCGCATCCGCAGCTTGGTCATCACCGATCAGGCCGGCAATCCCGATTGTCTAGTGCTTATTGTCCATGACATCAGCGGGCAGATCGAGGCCGAGGACCGCTTCGAGCGCGCCTTTGCGGCGAACCCGGCACCCGCCACCATCTGTCGCCTTACGGATCTGCGCTTCGTCAAAGTGAATGAGGGTTTCCTGGAACTCACTGGCTACAAACGCGAGGATGTGCTGGGCCGAACCATTTACGAGATTGATGTGCTGGAACGGGCAGAACGCCGGAGTCTCGCGCGCGAGCGGCTGCGTGCGGGCGAGACCATCCCGCAGATGGAGGCCTGCCTCACCGTGCCGAGCGATCCCGGCGGACGTCAGGTCATCGTGGCAGGCCAGCCGATCGAGGTTGGCGAGGAGCCCTGCATGCTGTTCACCTTCGCCGACTTGGAGCCGCGCCGGAAGGCCGAGACGGCCTTGCGCCAGTCCGAGGAGCGCTTTGCCAAGGCCTTTTGCCTGTCACCTGTGCCCACCACCATCAGCACCGTCGAAGATCATCGGCTTATCGAGGTCAACGAGGCCTTCTCCAGGGTGCTGGGCTACCGTGCCCAGGATGTAGTCGGATACCCCACAGAGGATCTCGGCCTCTGGGTCGGTGACGACGAACGCTGCCGCTTCGAAGCCGAACTCGCCAGGACAGGATCCATCAGGGACTTCGAAGCTTATCTGCGGGTGAAAGGCGGCGGCCAGATTGACTGCCTGGTCTCGGCCGAGACGGTCACCCTGAGCGACCGCAAGTGTGTCCTGTGCTCGTTTCAGGACATCACGGCCCGCAGACGCTCGGAGGAGGAACTCGTCAAGGCGATTGAGGCGGTCATGGCGGATGCGTCCTGGTTCAGCCGCGGCGTGGTCGAGAAGCTTGCCGCCCTGCGCCACTCGCCGCGGCCCGGCCAGTCACCGGCACAAGTGGCCGCCAGCATTGCTGATCTGACGCCACGGGAGCGCGAGGTGCTCACCCTCGTCTGCCAGGGCAAGAGTGACCCCGAGATTGCGAGGGAGCTTAAGCTCGCCCGCAACACGGTGCGCAATCACGTGGCGTCCCTGTACCAGAAGCTCGGAGTCAACCGGCGCAGTGCCCTGATTGTGTGGGCCCGGGAGCGCGGCATCGGGGCTGAGGGTGTCACGGCGAAACTGTCAAAGGCCCGGAAAGAGGTGCGGGAACACCGGCTCAAGTAGTGCGGATTAACCAGCAAAAATAATAATGAACCTCAATGATCTGGATAGGTTAGCGCTCATGACGGGACAGCGCCGGTGAGCGGGTGTGCTTATGCCAATGCCCAGTGCCGTGTCCCCTCTCAGGCCCAGAGCGCGAGAACAGTTACCGCAACGCGGAGACGAAAGATGAAGCTTCGTATGTTGGTACTCCTTGCATCGGCAGCGTTCATCCCAGACGTTGCTTTGGCGCAGGCTCCTCAGCCTGCGCCAAGACCGGCCTCGGCCCAGTCCGGCACCCAGATCCCTGCCGCTGACTTCGTGAACCGAGCCGCGGTCAGCAACATGCTCGAGATCCAGTCGAGTCAGCTTGCTCAGCAGAAGGCGCAGAACGACCGGGTTCGCGAGTTCGCGCACAGCATGGTCCAGGACCATACGGCAGCCGGAGACAAGCTGAAATCAGCCGCGCAGGGCGTTCCAGGAGCAACAGTCCCAACCAGCCTCGATCAGCCGCACCAGCAGATGGTGCAGACCCTACAGAGCGCGTCAGGTCCAGGCTTCGACCGGGACTACATTCAGATGCAGGTTACAGCCCACCAGGATGCCGTGAACCTGTTTGATCAGTACGCACAGAACGGTGACAATCAACAACTCAAGCAGTTTGCACAGCAGACGCTTCCGACCCTGCGTGAGCATCTCCAATCGGTTGAGCGGATCCTGAACTCGCTGCCCCCCGCCCAGATCGGTGCAGCGCCAGGCAATGGCGGTCAACAGCCGCAACAGACGGCGCAGAACCAAGCCGGACAGGGCCCGTCCCGTATTGTTGTCCAGCAGCCGGTCCCCACGGTTCGGGTCGATCAGGCCTCACCGCAGGTGACGGTCCAGCAACCGCAGCCGAATGTGACAGTGCGCCAGCCCCAGCCCGAAATCCTGGTGCGCCAGCCGCAGCCGACGGTCACAGTGGATATCCCTCAGCCTGAGATCGTCGTGCGCATGCCGCAGCCGGATGTGAAGGTTGCAATGGCCCAACCGCAAGTGCAGGTGAACCAACCCCAGCCGCAGGTCCAGGTCGTACAGCCGCAACAACAGCCTCAAGTGCAGATTCAGCCCGCTCAGCCGCAGGTGCAGGTTCAGCAGGCTCAGCCGCAGGTGCAGGTGCAAGGGGCCGACAACCAGCCGATTGTACGATACGAACGGGCTGAGCCGCGGGTCGTCGTCAACCAACCTCAGGGTCAGCCGAACGTGCGCATCGAGCGGCAGGGCGAAGGCCAACAAGCCAACACTCCGCAGCAGGCCCAGCAACAGGCAGCGGCCCGGCCTGCCGACACCCCGGCGGCCTCTCAGACGACAGGCGCCTTGCCGACAGCGCAGGCGCTCACAGCGTCGCGCGTCAGTGGCATGAACCTGTACAACACCCAGGGCAATGCATTGGGCGATGTCGAGAGGGTGGTCCAGGGATCCGACGGCCGGCAGTACATCGTCGTCGGCGCGGGTGGATTCTTGGGGATTGGCGAAAAGCACGTTGCCATACCGGTAGATCGCGTGGCAGTGCGTGGTGACCGGCTCATCACCCAAGGCCTGACTGAGGACCAGATCCGCGCCCTGCCGAGCTTCGACCGCAATGACCGCAGCTTCCGGCAGCTTGAAGGCAACCAGCCGGTTCAGGTCAGTGTCCTGCGGTGAACGCCGATGACTCAGAGGGCGACCCGATCGGTCGCCCTTCTGATTTCGAAATGGCGTTCAGAAGTGGGGAGCGTGCAGATGGGCATCGACCGCACCACTTAACGCCGCCGATCATGGTGTATGATGGATAGCTATGTCGTGTCAGACGCATGTCACTGGCCTTCAGTAGCGGGCATGAATACGCCTGTTCCTGTAGCTGCTCCCTTGTTAATCCTGACGGTGTGAAGGGCGGCAGGCAGAATCACCGCGTTAGGAAGGTCGATATCCCGATGGGTGGTCCGCGATGGTCATCGATTCCGCACGAAAGTTGGCCGATATGAGTCGCATAAGTGCTCGCTCTATCGTGGGTCACGGGTGCTATCCTCATGGGCCGCTAACCTTCGGTGCAATTGCCGCGATAGACACATTCGAGCAGTCGTCCGGCTCGCCACCATTGCAAGAGGCATAGACACGACCATGGTAGCAGGTGCATCTAGTCGCAACCTAATACCGCTTCCCAGACTTAGCTTTAGTTTCTGGAGAACAGCTACACTGTTCGATCTGAGCGACGGCTGTAAATCTCGTAAAGCTGCCTTTTTCGCGACGGCTATTGCAGCGAATGGTTCGGGTGATCGTATTCGTTCATCTCCGCTTCAGAAAATCTGCCCCACTGTCGGAGTCTTCGCGGCTTCACTTGACGCCCTGCGAGGTGACCATGAATGGTTTGGAGAGGCGCGATCGCGTGCCCGATCATGGATTGGACGACACCGTTCCTGTCGACATCATGCGCCTGCGCGACGAGCTCTATCGACTGAAGGAGCGTCAGATCGAGCTCGATGGCAAACTGCGCCATGCCGTCATGCGCCAGAAGTTTGGCCGCGATCAGGACAGCATCGCCAAGGCCGAATGTGACGAACGGGAGCACTTGTTGGCCTTGGATCGGCTGATGACCAGGATCCGGGCGGTGGAGGCCAAGTTGCGCCTCGCGAAGCGGCGGTTGCACTAGAGGGCCCTCACCAGACCGTGGGACGTCCTCGCGCCACGACTTCCGCAAGCCGCCCGGCTTCACCGGTCCGTCGTGCTGCCGCGGGAAGGGGCTGCTTCACGGGAGCCGGGTGAGGAGGAACGACGAGGAATCCGATGCGCACTTACAACCTGTTCCGACGCAAGGACGCGGCAGACCTGTACTGCGCGGTGCCCGAGGATGTGGCGCTTCCAGCGTTCCTGATCGAGGACACCTGGGACTACGCTCAGGCCCTCGAGGTCGGTGCGTTGTCGGGCTTCGACGCTGCGGCTGCGGAAGCCGCCGCGCTGCTGAATGGGTTCTACCTCTTCCATGCGGCGGATCAGAGCAACAGCGCGGGCAAGACAAG
>NZ_LN811354.1:496408-497579 GCF_001006805.1 Microvirga massiliensis
ACCCCATCAAATGGCGTCGGGGCCGAACCAGCCTGGGGACAGAGCGCGCGCGGCCGTCAAGTTCGCTTCGGCTTATCTGGATGCCTGGTCATCGCCCAATCGCGTGGCACTCGTCTCGACATCGGCCTTCTATGGACCGAGCGTGGTGTTCCATGGCCACGAGCGCAGCTACCGCTCCGTGTTCGCCGAAAAGCAGCGGTTTGCGGAGCGCTGGCCGGAACGGACGTATCGCTACCGACCGGAGTTCACGCAGGTTGCGTGCGAGGCCGACGGAGCGAGCTGTACCGTTTGGTCACTCTTCGACTTTGCCGCGGCCGACCATGAGGGGCGGCGATCGCGCGGTCTGGGCGAACACGAGCTTGTGGTCAGCTTTGCGGGCGAGAAACCCATCATCGTGTCCGAGACCAGTCGCGTGCTGCGCCGCGGCCTCGTCCCACGAGGGTGAGGCCTCCGGATGTACTTGCCGACATAGCTGTCCTGATCATGAGCAGCATAGGACGGCGACCCCGACGAGAACCCATCAAAGCTCAAAGGGCAATGGCTCGAAGCTGGAAGTACGGACTGCATAACGCGCTGAGAGCGTTGCACGCAAACAGCAAGCGATCTTGGATGCTCCGGGCATCACCGTCGCCCCCTAGACGTGAGAGAAGAGAGCGCGCGGGCGGGGCGCTCTCGCGGTTGTCCGTGTTGCAGGTGCGCTCGGTCAGGCGGCTTTGCGGGTAATGCCGCATCATCAGACAGGTGAACGACACATTGCGCGCTGAGCTAGCACATTACCATTCCCCTCGCTGGACCGAATGCGCTTGTCCACCGAGACAGAACAGGTTGGAGCAGGACCTGACCGAGCCAATTGTTGCTCCTACACGGCGGCGGAAATCTGTGCGGCAACCCTCGGGTGGACTGCCTGTGGCCTTGATCGTGATAGGCGGCGTGCTCACCTTCGCATGGGATGTTCTACTGCTCTGGGGCGTTGCCCACTTGGTCCTACAGTGATGATTAGCCCAAGCGTCGGCTACCGGTACGCCTCATGTGGCAGCACTCTGGCTGATGCGTGACAGTGGCCGACAAAAAAGAACTCGCACCGATGGACTCGGCGCGAGTTGTCACAGTGTCCACTCGGCCAAGGCTTCGCCCTGTAGGTCGGCTTTTCTTATGCCTCCATGCCCTTTCG
>NZ_LN811354.1:498207-501486 GCF_001006805.1 Microvirga massiliensis
TGCCGCAAGCACCCGGCTCTTACTGAGTGACGCACCTCTCGCGCGAGTCTGCGTCATTCGTATGGGCACGCCGTCGCAAGAATGACCAAGCGATCAGCCTCGAAAGGCGGTGCAAGAGCCGGGGAACTGCCCGCGCGTGTGGTCGTTGGCTTTGTAGCTCGGCGCGCCCCGGCAGGCCTGATCACCCTAGACCGGAGCCTAGAGGCTCCCACGCCGATGAAAGGCCTCGCCCACAGGCGGGGCCTTTCCGTTGCTGCGAGCGGGCGACGGGGCTCAGCGTTCCGGACTGTCGCAACACACCGGCCGGGAACCCGGCTTCTCCTCGCAGGGTTCTCTCCTGGAGCAGTCACCACAAAGGATGTCAGAGCCGCGGGGGCGCTCCGGCAAGATGTTGCAATGCGCATTGCCCAGATCGCGCCGCTGGCCGAGGCAGTTCCCCCGAGGCTCTATGGCGGCACAGAACGAGTCGTCTCCTGGCTCACGGAGGAACTCGTCGCGCAAGGTCACGAGGTGACGCTGTTCGCGAGCGGCGACTCCCGCACCACAGCCCACCTTGTGCCCTGTGCGCCGCAAGGCCTGCGCCTCTCCGGAATCCGCTGCCCGATCGCCTCGCATCTCGTGATGCTCAACGAGGTGCGCCGGCGCGCAGATCAGTTCGACATCCTCCATTTCCATGTCGATCTGCTCCAGCATGCGCTGTTCCGGGACCTCGCCCACAAATGCGTCACGACCCTGCACGGCCGCTTGGACTTGCCGGACTTCCACCCGATCTACCGCGTCTTTCCGGAGATGCCGCTGGTCTCGATCTCCGACAGCCAGCGTGCGCCCATGCCCCCGAACCTGAACTGGCTCGCCACGATCCATCATGGCCTGCCGGCGACGGCCTATCCCTTCCATCCGAGCGGAGGTGATTACCTCGCCTATCTCGGCCGGATCGCGCCCGAGAAGCGTCCCGACCGGGCGATTGAGATCGCCACGCGCGCCGGCGTGCCGTTGCGGATCGCCGCCAAGGTGGACCCGGTCGATCGCGCGTATTTCGAGGAGAGCATTCGGCCGCTGCTGGACCATCCGCTCGTCGAGTTCATCGGCGAGATCGACGAGCACGCGAAGCGCGATTTCTTGGGCCATGCCTTGGCGCTGCTGTTTCCGATCGACTGGCCAGAGCCGTTCGGCCTCGTGATGATCGAGGCGATGGCCGCGGGCACGCCGGTGATCGCCTGGCGCAACGGCTCCGTGCCGGAGATCATCGCGGACGGCATCTCTGGAGTGATCGTGGCCTCGATCGAGGAGGCCGTGACGGGCGTCGAGAGGGTGTGGGCGCTGAGCCGTGCCGCGGTGCGGGCCCGCTTCGAGGCCCGCTTCACGGCTCGCCGGATGGCGCAGAATTACTTGACTGCCTATGAGCGTCTCTTGAGAGCGCCAAAGCGCGGCCAGACCTTCGCGGACGAGATGGCGGTCGTCTAGCACAGCACCTGTGGGGGTTGATCGTAGGGCGTTTGATCCTTGCTCAACTGCTCTTCGGCAGGCGATGGGCGTGGATGGCGGCCGGCTCTGCTCGCAGCCTGCGCAGCTTGGCCCGCCAGGCTGCGCGTCTCTTCGACGTGATCAGTTTTCGTCCAGTGGCGGGGATTGGCACAACATCTGCTTAACGGATCAGGTCCAACTTACGCGGACAGGGGACCTGACCATGCGCAAGCGCTCTCGACGACCAGCCACAGCACCCTCCCTCCAGTGCCATGCGAGCATTGCGGCCGCGCTTGGGGCCGTGCTCCTGCGCCATCCCGACGAGGCGCAGCGCTTTGGCGTGGCCTGTATCCCCGTCAGGGGACATGACGGGAGCTGCTGGATCTGGCCACTCGAGGCGTCGTTCGTGGACGCGATCCAGCGCCGCTAATCCCTTTCCGGCCCGCGCACCTGACTGCCCTTTAGGACAGCGCGAGCAGCCCCGTCCGGTGCCCATCCTTTAAGCGCTCCGGGGCCGGAACGCACGACTCTTCCTCGCGTTCGCCTTGTGGCTGTCCTTGTGACGGCCTCTTCGTGTTGCCTCAAGAGGAGGACACCAACCATGGCAAACGGTGATCGCTGGAGGAACGAACAGGATCGGTATGGCTCTCGGGATGACGAGCGCGACCGCTGGCGCAGCGAGCGCGAGTCCCGGGACTTCGAGCGCGAGGGCCGCGGCTTCAGCAGCGGCTACGCCAGTGAGGGGCGTGGCTTCGGAGCCGGGGCGTATCGCGAGGGCGGCCGCTTCGGGGGCTCCCGGGGCGGCGAGGATGACGGGCGCGGCTATCGCGGTGAGAGCCGCGGCGGCTACGGGGGCAGTGGCCCCGGGCGCGAGGAGTATGGCCGCGGCGGGGGTTACAGCGGCGGCTTCGCGGGCGGCTTCGGGCGCGAGGAGTATGGCCGCGGCGGCTTCGAACGTGGTCCCGGGAGCTGGAGTGAGGGGCGCTCCAGCGACTACGGGCGTGAAGGCTTCGGCCGCGGCGCGCGGGATTGGAGCTCCGGGGATTATGGCCGCGGCGAGGAGCGCGGCTTCTGGGATCGCGCTTCGGACGAGGTGTCGTCCTGGTTCGGGGATGAGGACGCGGAACGGCGGCGCCGGGAGGACATGCGCGGCGAGCATCGCGGGCGGGGTCCGAAGAACTACACGCGCTCGGATGATCGCATCCGCGAGGACGTGAACGATCGCCTCAGCGATGATCCGTTCGTTGATGCCTCGGAGGTCGAGGTGCAGGTCTCGGGCTGCGAAGTCACGCTGTCGGGCACGGTCGACAGCCGCGAGGCCAAGCGCCGGGCCGAGGACATCGCGGAACGGGTCTCCGGCGTGAAGCACGTCCAGAACAACCTCCGGGTCCAGCAACAGCGGGGCACCGGCATGACGGGCATTCAGACGACCGGTACCCCGACTGGCACACAGTCAACAGGCACATCCACTATGACAGGCTCCCGCCAGACCGTCTGATTGCCTATGTGCGAGCGCCCTGGGACGTTCCCAGGGCGCCTCTCTATGTCGATGGCGGCTGCGAGCCTTGGGATCAATGCTGAAATCAGGTCCGAAGATCTCCGGCGTGTGGCGAGATCACCGGTACTCTTTTGCACGATGCAAGAAGGTCCGAGTCGTGAGTCGACCCGAATGTCTGCCGCCATAGGCGTGTATCCGATCCACGGCCGCTCGCGCGTCCAAACCTGCGCCAATTCAACGAAGATCTTTCTGCGCAATTTGCAGACTGCCGCCTCATCAGAATCCGTGAGCAGACAGCCGGATGAAGTCTCCCGGAA
>NZ_LN811355.1:0-16976 GCF_001006805.1 Microvirga massiliensis
TCGGCGGGACGCGGCGCACGGCCTACATGCGCCGCCTCGCCTCGTCTCGGGCTGCTCGGATCCGGACCTGCACGTTGATCACCGGGACGGGGACACTCTCAACAACAGGCGCAAGAACGTGCGACCTTGCACCGTGTCCGAGAACACCCGTAACCGATGCGCTTCTCGCAACAACAGGTCCGGCTACAAGGGCGTGCACTGGTGCAAGACGTCCAGGCGCTGGATCGCGAAGCTCAAGGTCCACGGCCGAGAGCCCTGCATGGGTACCTTCTCGACGGTAGAGGCCGCCGCAGAGGCCTACGAGACTGCCACGCAGAAGCTGCACGGGGAGTTCATGCGCCAGTCGTGGGGTGCGACCTTGGCATCAGTCGCCTGATCTTTCCTCTGCGCTTCCGGATTCATCCGTCGACGTTGATAGACCAACCGTTCTGGACGATCCAGGGTTGCCAACAATCTGAAACGCTGGGACGGCATCTCTATCGTGCTTCACGCACCCTGCGGTGTTGCTTCACGTGCCTCTCCTGGAATCCTCTGGAATCCTCTTGGCCCAATGCGCCCGGGCGTACGATAGACCCCGTGAACAGAGATCGCGGGCTGGCACCTGGCGGAAATGCATGAGTTTCTGTTCGACTCCCCACGAGACGGTGCCGATCTCACGCTCCGCGGCGCCGAACCTGTCGATGCATTTCGAAATGCCACTCGTTGCCTCCGCAACCGCTCTCCAGTCCTGCACACATTGTCCCAATGCGCGGACACGTCATCACGCGTTGAAACGAGTTGCGACCATTCGATTCTAAACTCAAGAAATCCGTTTCAACGTCCGTGTGCACTCGCCCGCCGGACGCACCGGAGGCAATGGAGCGGATCGCACCTGTGCTGGGAGCCGCCGAAGCCGCGCAGGAGCTCTATAATGCAGGAGCTCTATAATCTGGTGGGTCGGCTCGGCGTCAGGCGCGTGCCGCGCGAGACCGGGATGCCGTTCGACGGCATCGATCAGGCAGTCGCGACAAAGATGGCGAATCCGTACTGGGATCCACGGCCTCTCGATGAGGAGCTATCCGGGATCTGCTCCGCAGGGCTTGGGCGAGCCACCGGCCGACAGGTGGCGTGTTCATTCTACAACCGATGCGGCAGTCTCTAAACGAGTGAGACAGGAACGTCGATGAGTGGCACGGCAAACCAGAAATAATATCCGGTTTGATCCGCGGACCAGGCCAACTGCTGTCCTGCGTCTGGCTGGCCTGAAGCCCATCGCATCGAGCACCCGCCCACGGACTGCGGCTTTGTCGCCGTGCTGGCGAGTTCGACCAGATCCCGAGAGACACGACGACAATGGTGATTCCGAGGGCGGATCGCTTGCGACCGAGAACATTGGGCGTGGCGATGACTGCTCTTCAGCCTCGAGCCGATTTAGCCAACAATCCGGGACAGCCCTTCCATACTCGAGTGAAGGCGGTCTCAGTTCTACGGCAAAAGAGGTTTCACTCCGTTGAACTCCGTCGATAAGGACTTCGTGCGATCGTCACAGCCTCGTCGCATTAACGCGGTAACATCCATGGTCGGTCTGGTCGTAGAATTGTAGCAGTAGGCCCAACGCGGTCGGGTTGTTTGCCGTGAGCGTGTATGCGGCGATCGCCCCCTCCAGTGGCCCGACACCGTCCTCACGGGGACCGTCGCAGGCCTAGCAGGCAGGAGATCGTGACCAAGTGCTACGCGTAGTTCCCGTGTACCGAAGTGACGGCTTCCCATGACGGCACCCGTAGTCAGCTAGTCTCAGGATTCTTCGGGCGCCGCGCCACTACCTCTTCCTATCGCCAGTTTCTCGCCGCGGCTCAGGATGGCTTGCCGCACTAACTCTTCCACAGGGCAGCAGGCAACATTCCACATTCCGCGTTGCAGCAACGCCAGAATGCTCCGTGACTTAAACTTCGACTGCGCGAAGGACCCTTGCGGCACTGCGGCCCCGACCATCCGCTGTAGGATCCGGTCCGACCTACCCCGCCAAGCCCCGGCGACTACAGGCGATCCGTCCTCAGTGGGTAGGCCTAGCGAACGCCCGACGAGTGCCTGGTCGGACGGGCGGCAAGCTCGGCCTATCGCGTGTCGCTCCCCTACAAGGCACCTGTGACGAGGCACGGGCCGGGTTGGAACGACCGCTTACCCCAATTGCTGCCGCACGGAAGGGATCGCACCAAGGACGCACCCGGCCCAGATCGAGCCGTTTGGCCCTGGTCCGAGAGGTGTGCTGACCTTTGACGAAGGCGGACGCTCTGTGCTGGTGATCGTCCGCTCCGACCTGCCAAAGATCGCGTCGAACAATCGAATGGCGGGGACGCCGGAAGAGAACAGAGCCGTCGTCGAGGGAAGCATCGCGCACTTCGGCACCTATTCGGTAGACGGAGACAGTCTCGTCTTTCGGATCCATGCAGCAACTCTTCCGAACTGGGACAGTGCCGAGCAGAAGCGGCCGTTCACGCTCGCAGGCGACAAGCTCACGTACTGGGTTCCCACAGCCTCCGGTGGCGGGACCGGCCCACTGGTCTGGAGGCGGGTGAAATAGCTTCCGAATGACCACACGGGAGAACCGGGGGAGCCTGACTCGAGAGCGGTTCGGCGATGCCCATGCCCTCGGCGGAAGCAGCGATGCCGCGCGTGAACCGTTCGGGACACTGGTGAATTTTCATCATGTGCAGTGGCGTGACTGCCGCTACAGTCCCGACCGATGTGACCGCTGCCCGGGATGCTCGCTTGGCCCTGCGCCTTCCACCCCTCGCCTCTCTGCGCCTGTTCGAGGCCGCCGCGCGTCTCGGCAGCTTCCGGAAGGCGGCTGATGAGCTTAACGTCACGCCGAGCGCCGTCAGTCATGGCATTGAGACCCTGGAGAAATGGATCGGTGCCCCGCTGTTCATCCGTGACGGCCGCCGCATCATCCCGACTGAGACGGCGGAGGACTTCCTGCCCTACGTCGCCGAAGGGCTCTCGCTGATCGCGGTCGGGGCAAGGCGCGTCTCGCCGCTCGAGGACGACCGACGGCTGTCGCTCAGCGTGCCCCCCACCTTTGCCGCCGAATGGCTGATGCCGCGGCTCCACGGTTTCCGCGCGCGATATCCCGACATCAAGCTGATCTTCGACAGCAGCCATCGGCAGGTGGTGTTTCCGCTCGAGGGTATAGACATCGCGATCCGCATGGGCCGGGCCCAGTGGCCGGGCACGACCGCGCACCTCCTGTTCCGCGAGACACTGCTCCCTGTGGCGAGCCCGGCTTACCGGGCGAGCCTCGCTTCCGCGGACGGTCTCCGCTGGGAGGAGGCAACCCTCATCCATGTCAGGACCGTCAGTCGCGACTGGGACGAGTGGCTCACCCACACGGGACTCGCAGTCACGCCACGGGGACACCTGTCGGTCGATACCATTCATCTCGCCATCGCGGCCGCCGCCGGCAGCCTCGGCATAGCCCTGGCGCGACTGCCTCTGTGCGACGGGCTCCTCGACGCGCGCCGGGTGGTGGACATCGGCCATGCGCCCCTGGCGATCGAGACCGGCTACTGGGTGACCGTGCCGAGCGGCCGCGAACCGCGCCGGGATGTCAGGGCATTCCTGAACTGGATTGTCGCCGAGGCCGAAGCCGACGCGTCCGGGTGAATGCCGCCCGGCGATCCCGCCTCGCCGTGGTCGGCCTGCGTCATCGAGCCGGTGAAGGATCCTCCCCGACCTGAGTCGTGAAAATAGTTCACCCACCGTCAAGCCGATGTCGTTTGTCCACCTGGCACCGGAAAGTCATTCTTCGGCCGCTGCACAGAGGACGACATGATCATTCAGGAAACCATTGAGGATGGCATCGCGATCCTGACCCTAAACCGCCCGGAGCGCCTCAATGCCGTCAATTACGAGATGGCTGACCGGCTGATGGAGATCCTCGACCGCATCGAGATCGAGGATGGCATAAGGGCCATCATCCTGACGGGTGCGGGAGAGCGCGCCTTTTCCGCCGGCGGCGACATCCATCAGTTCTCGACGAGCGTGAAGGCCGGCGGCAACCGGGCGGTGCGGGACTTCGTCCGCCGCGGCCAGACCCTGACCGGCCGCCTGGAGGGCTACCCCAAGCCCATCATCGCTGCCGTCAACGGACTGGCCTATGGCGGCGGATGCGAGATCACCGAGGCGGTCCATCTCGCGGTTGCGGGTGAGGATGCCCTGTTCGCGAAGCCCGAGATCAAGCTCGGCATGCCGCCGACCTTCGGCGGCACTCAGCGCCTGCCCCGCCTGGCTGGGCGCAAGCGTGCGCTCGAGTTGCTCCTCACCGGAGAGCCCTTCCCCGCAAGACGCGCCCTGGAACTCGGCCTCGTCAACATGGTGGTCCCGAAGGGCGAGACGCTCGCGGCCGCGAAGGATCTCGCGCGGCGCATCATCCGTCACTCGCCGCTCGCCATCGCGAACATCCTGACCGCCGTGACACGCGGCCTCAACGCGAGCATCGGCGAGGGCTTGCTCATCGAGAGCGAGCAATTCGCCCGCATGGTCCCGACACTCGATCTGGCCGAGGGCCTCGATGCCTGGATCGAAAAGCGGGATCCGCAGTATGTCGGGCGCTGAGTCAGCATCGCTCTCACCGACAAAGGTTCGTTGCACTTCGCCCTCCCGGTCTGCCGCAATGATCATTGCCATGGTCAATTCCGATGAGCGGGCCGCATGAATGCCCCGGCTTCCTGCCGAAATCGCTTGGAAGGTGCACAGGCGGTCCTCAATGGCCGAGACGTCTTGAGTCCGGTTCCGCCACCGCCCCACAGTCAGGGGACACGGTCTGGGCCGGCGTCTGGATCCAGGAGACGGTAATGCCCGTTCATCAGATTTCCGCAACGGAACGAGCGATCAACGAGCCGTGGGACCGCTTGCGGCAGGAAGCCGAGGAAGCGGCACGGCGCGACGCCGCGATGGCCACGTTCCTCAACGTTTCCGTCTTGTGCCAGCCCAGCCTCGAGGCGGTCCTGATCGGCAGGATCGCGGACCGGATCGGCTCAAAGGCAGTGCCGCCGGACCTGATCCGCCTTGCTTACGACTCGGCGCTCAAGGACGCGCCTTCGATCGGGGATGCCATGCGAGCCGACCTCGCGGCCGTGCAGGACCGTGATCCGGCGACAACGCGGCTCCTCGATCCGGTCCTGTACTTCAAGGGCTTCCATGCGCTCCAGACGCATCGGCTGGCGCACTGGCTCTGGGCTCACGGTCGTCGGGACTTCGCGCTCCTACTCCAAAGTCGGTCATCGGAGGTGTTCCAGGTGGACATCCACCCGGCCGTTCCCGTTGGAAGGGGTGTCTTCCTCGACCATGCCACGGGCATCGTGGTCGGCGAGACGGCCGTCATCGAGGACAACGTCTCGATCCTGCAAGAGGTGACGCTCGGCGGCACAGGCAAGCAGGGGGGCGACCGTCATCCGAAGATCCGACACGGCGTACTCATTGGGGCCGGAGCCAAGATCCTCGGCAACATCGAGGTCGGGCCGTGCTCACGTGTCGGTGCGGGGGCGGTCGTGCTCGCCCCCGTTCCTCCCGGGACGACGGCCGCGGGCATTCCGGCTCGCATCGTCGGCCAGGCCGGATGCCGGAAGCCCGCACAAGCCATGGATCACGTGATCGATCTCGCGTCATGACGACATCCAGTCGAGGCCATTCGATGCCGCTCATCCTGCTCACGAACGTCAATCAGTACACGGGGCCGGGCGCCCTCCGGTCGCTCGTCCAGGCGGGCCATACGGTGGTCTGCCACGACACGGTATTCAGGGACGCCTCCGAGCGCGCCGCCTTCTGGGAGAGCCATGGATCGGCCCATGCGCTCGAGGCCCAGACCCCGGCGGACATCCATGCCGAGGTCATCGCCCGCTGGGGTGTTCCCGACGGGATCGTCCTGAACGACGTGCACCCGAACATGCCGTGCGCCATCGAGGACATTCCGGTCGACCGATTCCGCGATGGCTTCGAGGCCCTCGTGGTCACTCCGATACGCCTGACGCAACTCTTCCTCGCGCCCATGAAGGAGCGCGGCAGCGGCGCGTTCGTGTTCGTGACCTCCGCCCGCGAGCAGAGCCCCGAACCGGGCTTTGCGGTTGCGACGACGCTGCGCGCCGCCACGACGGCCTTCGCGAGGTCCGTTGCCAGAGAGACCGCTCCGTTCGGCATCCAGGCCAACGTGGTGGCGCCGAACTTCCTCTACAGCGAGATGTACTATCTGCGGGCGCGCTTCGTCGATGATCCCGAGGGGAGGAAAGCCATCGCACGGTTCGTGCCCATGGGCCGCCTCGGGCAGCCGGAGGAAGTCGGAGCCCTGATCGAGTTCCTCGCCTCCGGGAAGTCGCCCTTCACGACCGGACAGGTTATTCATTTCACGGGCGGCTGGCCCTAATTCCAGCCCGTCGTCGGCGTGTCCAAGACAGGCAAGGTCGTCGAGCACGCCACCCTGATCGAACGAATCCTCCACTTCGAGGAGGACGACCGGCTGCGTGACGGAACGTGGATCCTGCCGATCGACGACGCCTATCGGTCCTCGCTCATCGAACCGAACCTGACGAGCCGTCCCGAGAACTTCGGCAAGGACACCTACTACGGCCAGACCTTCATCGTCAGGACCTCGCGCGGCAAGGTGTTCGACGTGACCCTCGCCTATCCGTTCGCGCGCAAGGAGGAGAGGATCGACGGCGTCCCGTTCCGTGACGCGAAGTTGAACCTGAAACACTATGGTGATGACATCTCCCGCATGGTCTCGCTGATCGGGATGATGCAAACGGACCTGTTCACGGAGGCCCTGATCCCCGTGCACCTGGCACATCGTTATGCATCGATCACGCACTCCCCCGGGGGCCGCTCGCTTGATGCTTTCGTGCGTGAGGTGCTGAGGAAGAACCGCTGAACTGCCCCGCGTACGTTGCCATGTCTTGCGGCGTGTTCGAGCGGCCTGATCTCCCCTATCGCGCTGCCTTCCCGAGGCCGTCCAGCAGACCATCGAGCCAGACCGCCTGGTCGAGCAGCTCCCGGATGCCCGCGAACTCACCCCGGAGTCCCCGCGCGATGACGAGGTCGACCACGATCCAGAGGGCGTCGACCTTCTCCTTCAGGGTCAGGTCCGGCGCGGGTTCCTCGCCCCATGCGAGGCTCGCCCAGGCCACGACGCGGTGCATCGGGACCAGCGGCTCGGGAAATCCAACCCGGTCCTCGGCCTCGATCCGCATCCGCGTGGCCGCCTCATCGGCGACGAGCGCCTCGATGAGATCCGCGAGCCGTTCCTGCTTGTCGTCCTCGAGCAGCGCGTAAGGGTCGCCCACGCGCGCCGACAGGAGGCCGTATCCGGAGCAGCGGCCGTCCGGCGCGACCGCCTCCTCGAGGTACCGGATGCCTTCGGTGCGGCGGTAGAGGCATAACCACCTGCCCTCGACGGCGATCATCCCGGCGGCGTGGTGCACGTCCGTCCACCGCAGGGGCGGCGCCACCAGACGCATGCGGGCATCGCCCGACAGCACCCGGCGCAAGAGCGCGACGACCTCGCCCAACCCGATAGTGCCGGGCGGCAGCGGCGGCGTCACGCGAGGGGTCGGCGGATGGGCGAGCGCCTCGGGCGCGATCCGCGCCATCGCATCGGCCAGCGCCCGAAGGTCGGCCCTGGGCACCCGCGCCGCCCGGATCAGTTCACCCCATCGCCGGATCGCCCGCCGGGCCGCCTCGTCAGAGACCTTCTTGCGGGCGTGCTCGCGCCACAGGCGGGCGTGCGCCTCGGCCATGGCCTCCGCGAAGATGCCGCAGGTCTCGTCGGAATGACCAAGGCCGCCCGCCATGCTCGGGAATCCTCATTGAGGCCGGGACTTTGGAGTGCGGAACATCCCCGCGCCGCACGTCACCGCTCGTCCTCCGGCGTGAAGAGATCCTCGCCGATCGGATCCTCGCCCAGCCCGAGCAGGAACAGGTCGCGGGCGAGGTGCTCAATGGCGAACCGCACGTAGTCAGCCGCCAGTCGGCGCGGGCGCGCATGCACGGGTGCCCGCCGCCAGGTCGGCAGGTGATCGACCGTGATCACGACCTCGTCCTCCGGATCAGGGCCTCCCACAACGCGCACCCGCAACTCGTCCTCCGGCAGGGCGGGCAAGGGTTCGGGGATGAGGCTCTCGCGCCTGTAGACCTCGCGCATGAGTTCGGCGTGCGCCTGCCCGAACTCATCCTCGGGCAGCGCACCGGAGCGGAACGCCTCGATCAGGGGCCGCTCGCCCCGGAAGAGGCAGTCCGGTGCCTCGAGCACCCACCCGGCCCGCTGCACCGCCGCGCGCGCATTCGCCCGGCGGTCGGCCTCGCCCGAGAGCACCTCGTCGGGAATGGCATATTCCCGGATGATCCGCTCGTCCGACCAGCCGCAGTCGCGCAGCGTCGGCGCGACCATGATCCAGATGTTGCGCGCCGCCTCGACGGGATCATCGGCGTGCTCGCGGCGCAGGAGGTCGGCGAGCATGTCGGCCTCCATCCAGCGCGGGAACGAGACGCGCATCGTGCGCGCCTCCCGGTCGACATCGACCGCGACACCCTGCGCGCGCAGCTCCATGAGCTTTTTCTCGGGATCGGAATCCTGGCTCATGCGCGACCTCCCTCCCAAAGGGGGGCGCACATCGGGACAATGAAATGCTGAAGGGTGATGATCACGAGAGTCTCCGTCACACGCATGGGATCGTCGCCGCCTGCCGGGCGGCGGGCGAGGCGATCAGCGTATGCGGACGGAGCGGATGATCATGGCCGGGAACGAATAAGGAACAACTTACCTTGAGTCAACCGGAAGCGTGAGCATTCGCGGGATGTGTCTGGCGCGCGCACGGTCCCGAGGAGCCGCCGACGGCTCTCGCCCATGGACCCTTCCCGGTCATGCCGACGCCCTCCGGCGATGGAGTTGCCGGGCGAGTTCCTCCGGGCACCGTCGCTGGCGCGCGTTAAGCGTCGGTTCAACCGACGGGGCGGAATCTCCCCGCTGGCCTGCCGATCCGGCAGAGCCAAGGAGACCATTGATGCGTTCGTCATGCTTCCTGACCGTTGCGGCGATCCTGCTGGCCACGCCAGTCCTCGCCCAGACCGCGCCCAATCCTAGCCCGGCGCAGAAGCCGGCGGCCACGACGGCACAGGCAGCCCCTCCGGCTACGGCCAGCGGCTCCTGCACGGCGCAGGCGACCGACAAGAAGCTCGCCGGGGCGGCGAAGACGAGCTTCATGAAGAAATGCGAGTCCGATGCCTCGAAGGCCTGCGATGCGCAGGCGGCCGACAAAAAGCTCGCGGGCGCCGCGAAGGCGAGCTTCACGAAGAAGTGCGTGAGTGACGCCGTCGGGACCTGATCCCGTCACATCACCGACGCGTAAGCCACCACGTCAATCGTGACGCGCGCGTCGGCTCCTCTGACCGGAGCCAAACGGCCGAGGGCACCGAGCGCTATCCAAGCCGATCATGCGGCCATCGGGTGGCTTCCGCAGCCCCTCGCCTCACCCGATCGCCCGGACGCTTTCGGAAGGTGGTTCATAAATCAGCGCCACCCTGCGGGAGCCACAGCGCGGGCATTTGAGCCGCTCGGGAAGAAGGGAGAGCGGCATCGCGGCACCGCGGGTGCACACGAGCGTCTGGAGATCGAGTTCGCACCGGAAGTCGCATTCGCGAACCCTCTTCATGCCGTCACGCGGCCCGAAGGAGCAGCGCATGCGCACGCGCCAGCCGAGCGAGAAGGCCTCTCCGATCGTCTCCACAGCCATGCGAACGAAAAGAGAACGAGCGCATCGTGAGTCAAGCCGGATCCCAGCGCCATCCCCGGAATTGAGAGGGACCTGCGTGGCTGCCCCGACGTACATCGCCTCCGTGATGGTCACGATCTCCCGCGAAACACCGATGCCGAACTCCTCCGCCATCGCATGGAGCCGATCCGCCCTTTGCTCGTCGGCCAGGTAGGATCGCACCGCCTCGACCGCGTGCTGCCGGATGCCGCCCCAGCGGACGAGATCGACCACCGTCCGTGCCTTGTCGGTGACCCGCAGGTGGAAGCCGTCGACACGCATCCCCTCGACGCCGATCTCCAGGTTGCGGGACTGGCACGTGCCCCGCGAGCGGATGACGGGACCCGCCGCGCGGGGCTTGATCCGCTGCCCTCCGGGACGAGGACGTGGATGGCCCACGGGATGTCATCGGTCAGGCCGTGGATCTGGCCTGCGGTGGGACCCCAGAGCACGCCTCCGCTGATCTTGCAGATGATCGCGTATTCCAGCCAGAAGTGGGAATCCTTTCCGCGTTGCACGTAGAGGTTCCGGGCGACGCGGACTATCTCCCCGGCTCCGACCAGGGCGGCGATGTCGCGGGTGGCGATCCCGACCGCCCGCATCTCATCGCGGGTCAGGAGGGCGTCCCGGGCGAACTCCTCAGCCAAGGCGGCAGGCAGCATTCCACGTTCCTCGTTGCGTGGTGCCAGACTGCCCGGTCGGCGTTAAGGAAGGCTCAGTGTCTCCACTCCGCGCGGAAGCGGAAGTTCGAGCAAGGTCAGCTCTGTGCCATTTGCGGGCCTTCGTAAGCCGGTGCCACCGAGCCCCTCGGCTGCGAGGGCCTTCATCTTGCTGACATCGATCGAGGCTTCCGCCCCTTGTAGGCACCTTCCGCCTTGGCGCGGGCGATACCTTCCATTTGCCTTTTAGATCATCAGATCGATCAGGAACGGTGCTTGTTCCTTGAAGCTCTGCTTCATCAGGTCAGCGCATTCCTCCAGCGTCGTGGCCCGCGCCGCCTCGACGCCCATGCCGTTGGCAAGCTTGACCCAATCGAGGTCCGGGTTCGACAGGTCGAGCATGCCCATTGCCGTAGGACCGGGCACCGCTCCGACATTCTCGTATTCGCCGATCAGGATATTGTATTTGCGGTTGTTCAGCAGGATCGTGGTACACGGCAACCTCTCGCGCGCCTGAGTCCAGAGCGATTGCAACGAGTACATGGCAGAGCCGTCGGCCTGTAGGCTGATCACGCGCCTCTTTCCGCCCGCAGCAACTGCGGCCCCCGTCGCGACAGGCAAGCCGTCGCCAATCGCGCCGCCGCCGAGATTGAGCCAGTCGTGCGCTGGCGCGCCGTGCGTGAACTTGTAGAAGTCACGACCGAACGAAATGCTCTCGTTCGAGACGATCGCATCGTCCGGCATCAAGGCCGCGAGGGTCTGCGCGAGGCCTTCCTGCGTCGGGGCGCCGCCCACGGCCTCGGGACGCGGGCCAGGATCGGGGATCGGTACTTCCGGTACGCCGAGCTCATCGACCAGAGCCCGCAATGCGATATCCGGATCCTGATCGGGGCGCGAGAGCACGTGAAGCTGCGCGTGAGAGGGGTATTGGATCGACGGCTTGCCCGGGTACGCGAAGAATCCGACAGGAGGTTTCGCATTGACGAGGATGATGTGCTCGAACCTGCTCAAGGCCTGGATGGCTGCGTCGGTCCCGTACGGCACGCGCTCGAGCTGCAAGCGCCCGCGCCCACGCGCCATATGCCCGTTCGTATAGCTCGCAAGCAGGCTCGCGCCCGTCGCATGGGCAATGCGCCAGGCCAGACCCTGCGATTTTGCGAGCGTGGCCTGGTCGGCCAGGAGGATCAGGACGTTCTTGCCCGCTCGGAGAACCCGCGCGGCATTCTCGATGGCGAGCGGATCGATCGGCGGAGCCGGCGGCACCGCGAGTGGCTCGGCCACGACGCCGCCCCGGTCCCAGGATGCGTCGGCGGGAAGGATGAGGGTTGCAATCTGCCCGGGCATGGTGCTGGCGGCCTGGACGGCTGCTGCCGCATCCCGGCCGACGTCGGCGGCGTTGGCGCTCGTCCGCACCCAGTTCGAAACGGTTCGGGCCATTCCCTCCGTATCCGCCGTCAAGGGGGCATCGAAGGGCCGGTGGTAAGTGGCCTGATCACCCACGATATTGACGATCCCGGCGCGGGCGCGCCGGGCATTGTGCAAGTTGCCCATGCCGTTGGCGAGACCGGGCCCACAGTGGAGCAGCGTGCAGGCGGGCTTTCGCGCGATACGGTAGTATCCGTCGGCCATGCCGGTCACGATGTTCTCCTGAAGACCGAGAACGCAGTGCATGCCCGGAATCCGATCGAGAGCCCCGACAAAATGCATCTCGCTCGTGCCGGGATTCGCGAAACACGTGTCCACTCCCGACGTCAGGAGCGTATGAACGAGGCTCTCCGCTCCGTTCATCTGGTTGGCCAGGTCCTTGGAATGCATCATCGAACACCTTTCGCGAACAGGCATGGTGGGGGTCGGGAGTTGGATGGGAGCGCCGCACGCCCTCGCCGGGGCCCATCGTCAGGAAAGCGCTGCGCACCCCGTGCGAATGCGCGACATTCCTTCCCGCAAGGCCGCCTCTGCACTCGCGAAGGAAATGCGGAAGTAGCCAGGGCTCCCGAACGCCGATCCCGGGACGACCGCGACGCCACACTCGCGCAGCAGGTAGTCGCAGAGCGACTCGTCGTCGGTCAGGACACGCCCGGCGGATGTCTTCCTCCCGACATGCCCGCGCCAGTCGATGAATGCGTAGAAAGTACCGTCCGGCGGGTTGTAAGCGAGCTTCGGAATCGTGGAGAGTTCGGCGATGATAAGCTCGCGCCGCTTCCGGTATTCCCCGCGATAGCGTCGGACCACGTCCTGTGGTCCGTTGAGGGCTTCGGCGGCAGCGGCTTGGGCGATGGAGCAGGTACAGGAGGTCGATTGGCTGAGAACGGCCCGCACCGCCTTCATCAACGGAGCCGGGCCGCCACCGTAGCCGATGCGCCAGCCCGTCATCGCATAGGCTTTGGACACGCCGTTGACGGTCAGGATCCGGTCGCGCAAGTCCGGCCTGAGCTGCGCCGGCGTCACGAACGGCTCATCCTGGAAGATGATATGCTCATACATGTCGTCGACCATGAACCAGACCTGCGGGTGCCGCTCGAGCACCTCGAGGATCGGCTCGTAGTCCTCCTTCCGGTAGATCGTACCGGACGGATTCGAGGGGCTATTGATCAATAGCCAACGCGTGTTCGGCGTGATCGCACGCTCGAGGTCCTCGGCTTGCAGGCGGAAACCATCATCGGCGCGGGTCGGCAGGATGACGGGTTTCGCGCCCATCATCTCGACGATATCGCTGTAACTCCCCCAAAACGGTGCGGGCAGGATGACCTCGTCACCCATCTGGATGGTCGCAAAGAAGGCACTGAACAGCAGCATCTTGGCGCCCGTGGTGACCACGATCTCGTCCGGTGTGAAGTCGAGACCGTTCTCCCGCGCGAACTTGTCTCGAACGGCAGCCTTGATCTCCGGCGACCCATCGAGCGCGGTGTAATGAGTCTCGCCGGCCCGCATGGCACGGATCGCCGCCTCGATCACGTTCTCCGGTGTCTCGAAATCGGGCTCCCCGACATGCAGCCCGACGATGTCGCGGCCCTGGCGTTGCAGATCGGCCGTCGCCGCCATCATGCGCGAGATTGCCGAAGGTCCGACCTTCGATAAGGCCCGGGACGGTTTGAAGATCGGTAGGACGACCGCGTCGGAAACGACCATTTGAAAGTTCTCTCGCAACAACTCGCGACCGGGTGAGGCGGCCTGCCCGAAATCGGCAGGCTGCCGCAGGGTGGGGTTGGGTGACGGGACCTGTTCGCGCGTGGGGAAGCCTTGCGGATGCGCCGGGCCTGCCCGATCCGAGACACACGGGCTACTTGCGGATTCCGCCCAGCACCAGGTCGCAATACTCCTTGGCGAAATCCGAAGCGCGGCGTCCGTGACCGGGTTTGAACCAGCGAACCATCCAATTCAGCATCGAAAGTACGGCTCGACTGGAGGTTCGAACGTCGACCTGGCGGAAACTTCCATCCGATACGCCGTCGGCGATGATGTTTCTCAGCAGGGCCTCGTAATCATCCCTCAGCCTTTGGGCCTCGGCGATCATGACGGCGTTCTGCATGCCGCCGAACCCGACGAGCATCGTCAGGAAGGCGTCATAGTGCTCCTCGAAATAGTCGGCGTGCGCCGCCATGAAAGCCGAGAGGGCGTCCTCCGGGTCCCGGACCTGTCCGATCGCTGCCGACACGGAGCGGAGCAGACCCTCGAGCGTGTTGACGATGATCGCCTCGTAGATCTCTTTCTTGTTCGGGAAGTAGTGGTAGATCCCCGCCTTGGTCACGCCGACGGATTCCGCGATATCGTCCATCGACGTACCGTCATATCCCTCCCGCGCGAATTGCGCGGCGGCCTCCTCGAGGATCCGGCCTCGTGCATTTTCGATCGTTGGGGGGCGACCTTGGCGCTTCGGTTGCATGTCACGTTGCCCACTGTGGGGAATGTTGCATGTCAATGGACGCTCAACGCGAAGTCGTCCCGCGCGGTATCGGCGATCTCGCCGATCGACGTGAGCCGCGCGATGTCAACGCCCGGGACAAATCCAGGACCGTGATACCCTCCGGTGCGCCACTCATCGACCGGCTCGTTTGTCCAGGGCGGCAACCCGCCCCGGCGCGGGCTGCAATGCACACCGTCGGCTCGGCCCCACCATTTACTTACCGACCAGGAGGTATATAAATCCTGCGGGTTGTCAAGCGGCCAGCTTGACCGTGGCGAGGGATGCGCGGACTGGAATGGCTTTGGATCTCCAGACCATGCAGGGATTGCTGGAGACCGTGTCGCGTTTCGTCCGCGAGCGGCTGAGACCTCTCGAGCACCAGGTCGCCGATGAGGACGCGATTCCCGCCGACGTTCGCCGGGAGATTGCCGAGTTGGGGCTGTTCGGCCTGTCGATCCCGGAGGAGTTCGGCGGACTTGGCCTCACCATGGAGGAAGAGGTCCGGGTCGCCTTCGAGCTCGGCAAGACATCCCCCGCATTCCGCTCGCTTGTCGGAACGAACAACGGGATCGGCTCGCAGGGCCTGATCCTTGACGGCACCGAGGAGCAAAAGTGGCGCTACCTGCCCCGTCTGGCGTCGGGGGAGATGATCAGCTCGTTCGCGCTCACCGAGCCGGAAGCCGGCTCGGACGCGGCATCGCTCAAGACGGCGGCGAGACGCGTTGACGGGGGGTATGTAATCAACGGGACGAAGCGCTTCATCACCAACGCGCCCCATGCCGGTCTCTTCACCGTGTTTGCGCGGACTGACCCGGAGCAGCCGGGCGCAAGGGGCGTGTCGGCTTTCCTGGTGGAAGCCGGAACGCCGGGTCTGACCCTCGGCCCGATCGATCGCAAGATGGGCCAGAAGGGATCGCATACCTGCGATGTCATCTTCGCGGACTGCCATGTGCCGGCGGAGGCCGTGCTCGGCGAACGGGAAGGTCAGGGCTTCGGAACGGCAATGAAAGTCCTCGATCGCGGGCGGCTGCATATCTCCGCGATCTGTGTCGCCATGGCGGAGCGGCTGATCGAGGACAGCCTGCGCTACGCGATGGAGCGCAAGCAGTTTGGCCAGCCCATTGCAGAGTTCCAGCTCGTGCAGGCCATGTTGGCGGACAGCCGAACCGAAGCCTACGCGGCGCGCTGCATGGCATTGGAGACGGCGCGCCGCAAGGATCGTCTTGAGGACGTCGCGACCGAAGCCGCCTGCTGCAAACTGTTCGCCAGTGAAATGGTCGGCCGTGTCGCGGACAGAGCGGTCCAAATCCACGGTGGTGCCGGCTATATGGCGGATTACGGCATCGAGCGGTTCTACCGGGATGCCAGGTTGTTTCGGATCTATGAGGGAACCTCGCAAATCCAACAGCTCGTTATCGCCAGGAATATGATCAAGGAGTTGTCGTAAGGTGCAACGAGCCGAATGACACCCGGCACCGAATTGCAGATCGGTGATAGGCTGATCAGAAGACCAAGCGGCGCTCGAATGGTCCGTTTCGGGTCAGGCAGTGAAGTTCGAGGACTTTTCGCAATGTCTGGTTAGCTGAGGATTGCTGCCCTCAGACTTGGGTCCCGAGTGCGCCAGTAGAGGAAGGTCGATCGCAGGCCTCCAGACCACGTCACGACCGATCCGTATGTGGTCTACACCTCGAACATCTTCGCGGTTCTGGGCATGCGGGCCCTGTATTTCGCCCTGGCGGCGGTGATCCACCGCTTTGCCTATCTCAAGCAGGCCCTGGCGGTTCTCCTGGTGTTCATCGGCTCCAAGGTGTTCGTCGCCGACCTGTTCGGGTGGACCAAGTTCCCGGCCGAGTGGTCGCTCGGGATCACCTTCGCGATCCTGGCCGCCGGCATCCTCTACTCGGTCTGGCGGACCCGCCGGCCCGCTGCCCGGGATACCGAGGCCGGCGCCAACGCCTGACCCTCTCCGGGAGCACCGGACGGTTCGCAGCCGTCCGGTGGCCCTGCCGGACCCGGCAGGGCCACCGAACCCATGAAGGTTCACCGGGTCATGTGACGGCGGGGAACCGCAGGATCGCGCGGGTTCCCGAGGTCCCGCTGCCGGGGCCAATCTCCAGGGTTCCGCCGAGCTGTGCGGCCAGGGAGCGCATCAGCCGCTGGCCAAGCCCCGAGGAGCCGCCGGCTGCCACGTTCGACGACAGCCCGACGCCATCATCCGTCACGACGAGTTCGAAGCCGTCCTCATGCCGGGCGAAGCGGACCGTGATGGTCCCGCCACGATCTTCCGGGAAGGCGTGTTTCAGGGCATTGGTCAGCAGTTCGTTGGTGATCAGGCCAACGGCGACAGCCTGCTCCTGCGGCAGGAGGCAATTCTCGGCCGTCACCCTGAGGGCCACGGGCCGCAAGCCCTGGAGCGTCGCCCGCACGTCGTCGCAGAGTTCGGTCACGAAGCGCCCGACATCCACAACGGCCGCCCTGTCGGCCCGCCGCAACCTGTCGTGGACCCGGCTCAGCACGTGAATGCGCTCGGCCGTCGAGGACAGCGCCGCGCGGGCCGCCGGATCCGCGAGCGAGCGTTCCTGGAGCCGCACGAGCGCCATCAGCGCCGCGAGATCGTTCTTCACCCGATGTCCGGTC
>NZ_LN811355.1:17900-21282 GCF_001006805.1 Microvirga massiliensis
CCGGATCGCGAGCAGCAGGCCCTGCTTGTTGTGGAAGTGCCAGTGCACCGCGCCGCGCGTGACCCCGGCCGCGGCGGCGATCTCCTCGAGCGACACGGCCTCGTAGTCGCGCTCCAGGAACAGCCGCTCCGCGGCCTCAAGGATGAGTCGGCGCGTCTCCGCGGCCTGCTCCTTCGTCCGTCGCATGATCGATTTCTCCTGCCCCGCACCCTTTAAGAATAAACAGCCCGTACGTATATCGGAACCAAACATACATACTGTTTGTTATTGAAGCAAGGCCGACCTGGCGGCATCCGCCTTTCCGGCCCCGTCAGCGCTCCACCGCTCAAGGAAGAACGACGTGCCCCAGCAACCTTCCCCACCCGAGGTGCGGTGCCCGATGCCGTACCGTCTCCTGCGCCGGGCAGCCGGCCTTTTCCTCGCCGCGGCCCTTGCCTCCGGCCTCGCGGCCGGACCGCTCGCCGCCCAGCCCGCCGCCTCCGGTCCTCCGGCGGTGGGCGTCGTCGAGGCTGCGCGCCGCCCCGTCACCGAGAGCTTCGAGTTCATGGGCCGCGTGCAGGCGGTCGACCGCGTGGGGCTGCTGGCGCGCGTCAATGCCTTCCTCGACGAGCAGCTCTTCCGGGAGGGCGCCGAGGTGAGAAAGGGCGACCTGCTCTATCGGCTCGAGCGAGAGCCCTACGAGGCGGAGGTCGCGGTCAGGCAGGCCGCCATCGCCCAGGCCGAGGCCCAGCTCGCCAATGCGCGCAGCGATCTCGCCCGCGCGCAGGAACTCCGTGAGAGGGGCGCCGGCACGCAAGCCGCGTTGGACAATGCTCTCGCGCAGGAGCGGACCGCCTCCGCGCAACTGCAAGCCGCCAGGGCGCAGGTCCGCCAGGCCGAGATCAATCTCGGCTACACCGAGATCCGTGCTCCGATAGACGGCCGCATCAGCCGCAGCGCCGTCACGGTCGGCAACGTGGTCGGGCCGGGCTCCGGCGTCCTGGCGACCATCGTCAGCCAGGATCCGATGTACGCGACCTTCCCGGTTTCCATGCGGACTGCCGAGGACCTGCGCACCCGCTATGCCAAGGAGGGCTTCGACGCGGTCGGCATCAGGCTCCACTTCTCGGACGGGCGCTTCTACGGGCACGCCGGAAAGCTCGACTTCGTCGACATCACGGTCGGGCGGGACACCGACACGATCACCCTGCGCGGCACGATCCCGAACCCGGTCCTGCCGGGCAGCGAGAAGGGCGACACGAGCCCGCGCGAGCTCACCGACGGCCAGTTCGTCACCGTGGTGCTCGAGGGGGCCGAACCCGTGCAGCAGGTGACCATCCCGCGGGAGGCGGTCCTGTCCGACCAGCGCGGCGACTTCGTCTACGTGGTCGGCGCCGACAACCGGGTGGAGCGGCGCACCGTGCGGCTCGGCCAGTCCACTCCGGCCGTGGCGGTGGTCGCCGACGGCCTGAAGGAGGGCGAGCGCGTGGTGCTCGAGGGCGTGCAGCGCGTCCAGGCGGGCCTGCCGGTCGCGCCCGCTCCCGCCGATGTCAGCCACCTCGCCCTCGACGGCTCGACGGCCGACCGGAGCTAATTCCATGATCTCATCGACCTTCATCAACCGCCCGCGGCTCGCGATCGTCATCGCCGTCGTGACGCTCATCGCCGGCGCGCTCGCGCTGATGCGCATCCCCGTCGCGCAGCTCCCGGATATCGTGCCCCCGCAGGTCATGGTCTCCGCGGTCTATCCCGGGGCCTCGGCCGAGGTCGTGGAGTCCACGGTGGCGCAGCCGATCGAGTCCAAGGTGCTCGGCGTCGACCAGATGCTCTACATGAAGAGCACCGCCGGCAACGACGGCAGCTACATGCTGAACGTCAGCTTCGCGCTCGGCAGCGACCCCGACATCAACACCGTCAACGTCAACAACCGCGTCCAGACGGCGCTCTCGCAGCTTCCGGAGGAGGTGCAGCGCCAGGGATTGACGGTCCAGAAGCGGTCCTCCTCGATCCTGCAATTCGTCATGATGACCAGCGAGTCGCCCGAGCACGACCCGCTGTTCCTCACGAACCTCGCGACGATCAACGTCATCGACGAGCTGTCGCGCACGCCGGGCGTCGGGCAGGCGATGCTGTTCGCGCGGTCCAACTATTCCATGCGGATCTGGCTCGACACCGAGCGGCTGGTCGGCCTGAATCTGGCCGCATCCGACGTCATCCGGGCGATCCAGGCGCAGAACGTGCAGGCGCCGGTCGGCCGCATCGGCGCCGAGCCGGTCCCGGACGACCAGCGGCTCCAGATGAACGTGCAGACCCAGGGCCGTCTCTCGACGCCCGAGGAGTTCGGCGCGATCGTGCTGCGCGCCAACCCGGACGGCTCCACGCTGCGCGTGCGCGACGTGGCGCGTGTGGAGCTTGGAGCCGAGAACCTGGATGCGTTCACGCGCCTGAACGGCAGAGACGCGGTCGGCATCGGCATCTTCCTGTCGCCGGGCGCCAACGCCGTGACCGCCGCCGAAGCGGTCGGGGCGACGCTCGACAAGGTCCAGGAGCGTCTGCCCGAGGGCGTCTCGCTGCGGGCGGTCTACGACTCGACCACCTTCGTGAACGAGACGATCGAGGTCGTGATCAAGACCCTGGTCGAGGCCTTCGTGATCGTCGGCGCGGTGGTGTTCCTGTTCCTCGGCAACTGGCGCGCCACACTCATCCCGCTCCTCGCGGTGCCGGTCAGCGTCATCGGCACCTTCGCGGTGCTGCTGGTGATGGGCTACTCCGCCAATACGGTGTCGCTGCTCGCCATGGTGCTCGCGATCGGCATCGTCGTCGACGACGCGATCATCGTGGTCGAGAACGTCGAGCGCGTCATGGAGGAGGAGCCGGATCTGTCGCCCGCCGAGGCCACCAGGAAGGCCATGGCGCAGATCACCGCGCCGGTCATCGCCATCACGCTCGTCCTCCTGTCGGTGTTCGTGCCGATCGCCTTCATCCCCGGGATCTCGGGCGAGCTGTTCCGCCAGTTCTCGGTGACGATCAGCGCCGCCATGGTGATCTCGGCCGTCAACGCGCTCACCCTCTCGCCGGCGCTCTGCGGCGTCCTGCTGCGGCACACGGGAGAGAAGCGCGGGATCATGGCGTGGGTCTCGCGGCGCATCGACAACGTCCGGGACGGCTACGCCGCGATCGTGAGGAAGACCCTGCGTCTGTCCGTCCTGTCGCTCGCGCTGGTCGCGGCATTCGGGGCCGGGACCTACCTCCTCTCGCAGCGCACGCCAACGGGCTTCCTGCCCGAGGAGGACCAGGGCGCGTTCTTCGTCTCGGTGCAGTTGCCGGAGGCCGCCTCCGTGGCCCGCACCGGCCGCGTGGTCGAGCAGGTCGAGGAGATCCTCCAGGGCATGCCGCAGGTCCG
>NZ_LN811355.1:21934-39939 GCF_001006805.1 Microvirga massiliensis
CTGGTCCTGGCGAGCTATTACGGCGGCTACACCCTTGGCGCGGCGACCATCGCCGGCGTGCTGCAACGGGTCGGGCACATCCGGCTCTTCGCCGCGCTGGCCGGCCTTGTCGCGGCCGCGATTACGCTACAGCCCATCTTCACGTCGCCCGGTGCATGGATCGGCATCCGGCTCCTGACGGGCCTCGGCTGCGCCGGGCTCTTCATCACCGCCGAGAGCTGGCTGAATGCCGCGACGGTCCCGCAGAACCGGGGCTTCGTCTTCGCGATCTACATGGTCGCCGCAAACGCGGCCTTCGGCCTCGGGCAGTTTCTGATCAATCTGCCCGCTCCCGGGGGCTATGAGCTCTTCTCGCTGGCGGCCGCCCTGTTCTGCCTGGCGCTGATCCCCGTCTCGCTCACCCGCGCGACGGCTCCCAAGTTGCCTGACACCCCACCCCTGCGCCTGCGGGAGTTGCGCCGGATCGCGCCCGTCGCCCTCGCGGGCTGCGCGGCGTCGGGCCTGACGGGCAGTGCCTTCTACAGCCTTGTCCCGGCCTACGCGCAGGCGCAAGGCATCCCCGCCGCCTCGATCTCCGCCTATGTCGCGACCGCCATCTTCGGCGGGCTCGCATTCCAGATCCCGGCCGGCAGGCTGTCCGATCGGTATGACCGCCGCTTGGTGGCCGGCGCCATCGCGACCGGCCTGGCGGCAACGGCCCTCTGCCTTGCCGTCCTGCCGCAGACGTCCGTGGTGTTCGGCTTCACCTTCGTCCTCGGCGGTTTCCTCTCGACCATCTATCCGGTCTGCGTCGCCCATGCGAATGACCGCGTCGCGCCGGACCAGGTCGTCTCCGTCAGCGGTCAGCTCATCCTCGTCTACGGCCTGGCGTCCTTCCTCGGCCCGATCATCGGGACGAGCATCATGGGCGCAGCCGGCATGCGTGGCGTCTTCGTCTACATGGCGGCGGCGGCAGGTGCCTTCGTGCTCGCCGCCGTCTGGCGCTCCCTCCGGGTCGAGGCGCCGGAGCGGAAGGCGCGGCCGTTCACCATCCTGGACCAGCAGATCAGCCAGCAGGCCGCGCACCGCGCCGGCGACGGTCCATCGGCTGGCGGTCGCGGGGTCTGATCTTCCGCCTGTCCGCGATCCCGCGGCGTGGCCGTGCTGATGGTCCTTTGCCTGCGCGGACATCCTGAAACAGGCGTCACGTTCTGACCGGGACGCCGCCAATGCTGCGCGCCCGTCTCGGCGCGGGCGCGCAGCAATCACGCTCCGGTGACGGTCGATCGGTGACGGCATGCCGCCCCGGCCCAGCCATCGAGGCCCATGGATGAGAGCCAGTGTGGTTCTGCGCTGATCCGGCCTACAATTCCCCAATCGCCTGACGAGGATGGCCATCATGGCTCGCTCGCGACCCCACAGACTCGATCCGCCGGTTGACGCGGCACGCGATCACATCCTGGACGGATCCGGGGCGGACATGACCCTGGTCGAGTACGGCAGCTACGCCTCGCGCGAATGCTGTGCGACACACGAGATCGTCTCCTCCCTGCGCGACCGCTTCGGCGACCGCCTGCGGTATGTCTACCGGCATTTCCCGAGGCAGGGTCACGAGGACGCCAGGGCCGCCGCGGAACTCGCCGAGTATGCCTTCGCGACCACCGGTCGGTTCTGGCCTGTCCACGAGGCGCTGATGACGCGCGGGCCGGCCTTCGCGCCGGGCGACCTCGAGCGGATCGCGGCGGAGTTCGATCTGCCGGCCCGCGATGAAGCCCATATGACGGAAGTCCGGGCCGCCGCGCGCAGGGTGCGCGATGATGTCGAGAGTGCGCGCCGCAGCGGCGCCCTGGTGGCACCCACGTTCTTCATCAACGGCCGTCGCTACGAGGGGCCCTGGGACGCGAGTTCGCTGGCCGAGGCGTTGCTTGGTTCGCTGGGCCATCGGCTCCACACCGCAACCCTCGACTTCGTGCGGTGGGGCCCATCCGCCGGTCTGCTCCTCCTGCTCATGTCGGTGCTCGCCGTCGTGCTGGCCAACTCCCCGGTTGGCCCAGCCTTCCTGTCCTGGTGGCAGGCACCATTCGGGGTCCGGCTCGGCGACAGCGCGTTCAACCTGCCGCTCGTTGCCTGGATCAACGATGGCTTGCTGTCGCTCTTCTTCCTGGTCGTCGGCCTCGAGATCAAGCGCGAGTTCACGGTCGGTCGCCTCGCAACCCGCCGGGCTGCCGCCTTCCCGGTCATTGCTGCGGTCGGAGGCATGATCGTCCCCACGCTGATCTATCTCGCGATTGTCCCCCCGGGTCCCCTGATCGCCGGCTGGGCGACCACCATCTCCACCGATACTGCCTTTGCCGTCGCGCTGATCGCCTTCCTCGGGAATCGGGTCCCGGTGGAATTGCGCGTGTTCCTGACGGCCGCCGTGGTCATGGACGATCTGGCCGCCATTGCGGTGCTGGCCCTGTTCTATGCGGATGCGATTCACATCGGCTACCTGGCCGCTTCCGTCGGCGTGACGGGAATGCTCCTGGGGCTCAACCGGTGGGGCGTCTATCGCCCCTTGCCCTATGCGGTGCTCGGCGTCGTCCTCTGGGCGTGCGTCCACGAGTCCGGCCTGCATGCCACCCTGGCCGGGGTGATCCTCGCGGTGGTCACGCCGACACGCCCGCCGGCGAACCTGCGCGCCCTGATGGCCCAGGCGGAAACGGTGATCCGCGCGGAGACCCGTCGCGCCAATGAGGCCGTCATGCGTCACGGCCCGTCCGAGCCCACCTTGCAGGCGCTCGACGTGATCCATGACAGGATCGAGTCTCCCGCGAGCAAGCTTCTCCGTTCGGTCGAGCCCTGGTCCAGCTATGCGGTGCTGCCGCTCTTCGCGCTCGCCAATGCGGGCGTGGTCTGGGCCCCCGAGGTTCTCGAAGGGCATGGAAGGCTGATGCTGGCGATCATCCTCGGGCTGGTGATCGGCAAGCCGGTCGGGATCACGCTGTTCGCCTGGCTCGCCGTGCGCCTTCGACTCGCGGCAAAGTCGGAAGCCTATACCTGGCGGCAGTTGTTCGGCGCAGGCGCTCTCGCAGGGATTGGCTTCACGATGTCCCTGTTCATCGCCGGCCAGGCGTTCACGGGGGCGGAGTTCGCGGCCTCCAAGATCGCGATCTTCGCCGCCTCGCTGACCGCCGGAGTGCTGGGCAGCCTGATCCTGTGGCCGCGCGCTTCGTTCGACGCTTCCGAACGGCAAGGCGGGGAGACGGCCGTGCAGACCCCTCCCCTGCGTGGGCCTGGGCCGCAGCAGTAAGACGTCGACGGAGGGGGGATTTGGCGGGAGCGGCCCAGGTCCGCCGCACGGCGGAGCGTCCAGGCGGGATCTGTGCTGGTCCGGGACTCTCCGCACCTTCTGCACGCGTCGGCCATGGCGCCGCAATTGCCGGCCCGGCGCTGAGGATCGCGCCGATCCGGCTCATGGGCGGGGGCTCTTTCCAGGCACTTTGCGCAAGCGCGACTGCATTCCCGCCAGTGACCCGGGCGGCGTGATCCGCCTCCGGAACCGTTCCCCGTCCGCAATGGCAGGTATGGCGCCGCCCCGGGAGCTGGGTCGGGGTCGGCGGAGTGGGACATCGGCATCTTGCTCCGGCGGGTGGGAACGAGGACGCCGGCAGGCGCTGCCCGCAGGATCCGAGATCCCGCTTATTTGGGGCGGAGCCCTTTAAGTGCAAACAGCCCGTACGTATATGGTGTCCAACCAACATACGTCCAGTATGTTAATTCGAGGCGCGCGACGGCAGGGCCTTCGGGTGGCTCGATCTCACGCCAACACACGGAGGCTCACCATGGCAGAACTGATCGCCGTCGGCTTCGACGGTCCCGGGGAAGCGGATCGCGTCCTCACCGAGCTGCAACGGCTGCAAAAGGGATATTCCGTCGATCTCGAGGATGCGGTCGTCGCCATCCGCCCGCCCGAGGGCAAGGTGCAGTTGAAGCAGTGCCTCAATCTCGTCAGGGTCGGTGCGGCATCGGGTGGGCTCTCGGGTGCGCTCTGGGGCTCGCTCGTCGGGCTCCTGTTCTCGAACCCGCTCGCCGGCTTCGCGGTCGGCGGATTGCTCGGGGCCGGGACCGGGGCGCTCTCGGGATCGCTCGTCGACTACGGCATCGACGACGACTTCATCCGCTCCTTGAGCGAAACCCTGCCGCCGAACGGCTCGGCGCTGTTCGTGCTCGTCCGCAAGGCCCAGCCCGAGAAGGTCCTCGCCGAGCTGAAGGGCACCAAGGGGCGCATCCTGCGCACCTCCCTCTCGCCCGAGCAGGAGGATCGCCTCCGGGCCGCTCTCTCGGGAACGGCGGCGCCTCAGCGCAGCGCCGCGGCCCAGTAGGTCCACGCCGCCGGAACCCGACGTGCGGCCGGGGGCCCACCGCGGGTCGCATGTCCGGACATGAAGAGCCGAACCTGATCCGCAAAGGCCCTCAACCGGGTCGGCATCCCGGACCCCGGCAGAACCATCCCGAGGAGCAACTGAACCATGGCAAGGAAGAATTCCTTCAACCTCTCGAGGAACACGCGATTCAACGCGTGGTACTGGGTTGCCGCGATGATCGGCATCCTGGTCCTCCAGTATTTCATCGGCTCGGCGCGGGTGATCGCGACGATCCCCTACAGTGAGTTCCAGGACCTGCTGCGCAACGGCACGGTCGCGGAGATCGGGATCTCGGATCGCTTCATCCAGGGCACCCTCAAGGAGCCCCTGCCGGGCGGCCAGACCCGCTTCGCCACCACCCGCGTCGATCCCGACTTCGCCCAGGATCTGGAGAAGTACGATGTCACATACACGGGCCAGATCGAGAATACCTTCTTCCGCGACCTGCTCTCCTGGGTGCTGCCGGTCCTGCTCTTCTTCGGGATCTGGGCCTATCTCGCACGCCGCATGGCGGCCCAGGGCGGCCTCGGCGGCGGGCTGATGCAGATCGGCAAGAGCAAGGCCAAGGTCTATGTCGAGGCCGACACCGGCGTGACGTTCGACGATGTCGCCGGCGTCGACGAGGCCAAGGATGAGCTGCGCGAGGTCGTCGACTTTCTCAAGAACCCGGAGCAATACGGTCGGCTCGGTGGACGGATGCCGAAGGGCGTGCTCCTGGTCGGCCCGCCCGGCACCGGCAAGACCTTGATCGCGAAGGCCGTCGCCGGCGAGGCCAAGGTGCCGTTCTTCTCGATTTCCGGCTCCGAATTCGTGGAGATGTTCGTCGGCGTCGGCGCAGCGCGGGTGCGTGACCTGTTCCAGCAGGCCCGCGAGAAGGCGCCGGCCATCATCTTCATCGACGAGCTCGATGCGCTCGGCCGCGCCCGCGGCATGGGACCCTATGCGGGCGGTCACGACGAGAAGGAGCAGACTCTCAATCAACTCCTGGTCGAGATGGACGGCTTCGATTCCAGCGTCGGGGTCGTGCTGCTCGCCGCCACCAACCGGCCCGAGATCCTCGATCCGGCTCTGTTGCGCGCCGGCCGGTTCGACCGCCAGGTGCTGGTCGACCGGCCCGACAAGCAGGGCCGCATCCAGATCCTGAAAGTCCATGCCCGCAGGATCAAGCTCGCCCCGGATGCCGATGCCGAGAAGGTGGCGGCGCTGACGCCCGGCTTCACGGGCGCGGACCTCGCGAACCTCGTCAACGAGGCGGCCCTTCTCGCCACCCGTCGCGGGGCGGATGCCGTCACGATGGCGGATTTCAACAATGCGATCGAGCGGATCGTGGCGGGACTCGAGAAGCGCAACCGGCTGCTCAACCCGAAGGAGCGCGAGGTCGTCGCCTATCACGAGATGGGGCATGCCCTCGTCGGCATGACGCTGCCGGGTTCGGACGCGGTGCACAAGGTGTCGATCATCCCGCGCGGTGTCGGCGCCCTCGGCTATACGATCCAGCGCCCGACCGAGGATCGCTTCCTGATGACCCGGGAGGAACTCGAGAACAAGATGGCGGTGCTGCTCGGCGGCAGGGCCGCGGAGCTGATCGTGTTCGGCCATCTCTCGACCGGCGCCGCGGATGACCTCACGAAGGTCACCGACATCGCGCGCTCCATGGTGACCCGCTACGGGATGTCGGAGCGGCTCGGGAACGTGGCGCTCGAGAAGGACCAGCGTTCGTTCCTGAGCCCCAACCCGCTCATGAACGGCCCCCGCGAGCACAACTACTCGGACGAGACCGCGACCGCGATCGACGATGAGGTCAGGGCCATCGTGCAGAGGGCCATGGACCGGACGCTCGCAATCCTCGAGGACCGGCGCGACGTTCTCGAGCGCACGGCGAAGCGGCTGCTCGAGAAGGAGACCCTCGACGAGGCGGAGCTCAAGGAGCTCGTCGGCCCGCACGCATTGCAACCGCCGGACGAGCCACAGGTGATCGTCGAACGGGATGCCTCCCGGGGAGCATTGCCCGTCGCCGGATGAGAGCCGGACCGCCCGGGATACCGATCGTTGCGGCCCGTTCCCGACGGGATGCAACTTCGATCGGCGAGGGCTGATCCCGGTCTCACGGGATCAGCCCTCTTCCCTGGTGTCCTCGTGAATTCAACGACGAACCGGATCCACCTTGCCTGCGTGGAATGATGATCAGCCCCCTGAACGAACGCGAGCGGATCCGCCACAAGTGGCGCAACCGCCTGCAATCCATCCTGCTGCTCGCCGGCATGGCCGTGCTGCTGTCGCTCTGCGGGTGGGCACTCGCGGGCGCCGACGGCGTCTTCTGGGCGTTCGTGACCGGCGCGCTCAGCCTGCTGTTCGGCCCGCAGGTCTCGCCGTGGCTCACCCTGCGCATGTACGGGGCGGTCCCGGTCCACCCGTCCGAAATGCCGGCCCTGTTCCAGCTCGTCGAGCGGATTTCCGGGCGCGCCGGCCTGCCGCATCCGCCACGCCTCCACTACGTGCCGACCCGCATCCTCAATGCCTTCGCGGTCGGACGGCGCGATGACGCCGCCCTCGCCGTCACCGAGGGATTGCTGCGCATCCTGACGCTGCGCGAGCTCGCGGGCGTGCTCGCCCACGAGATCAGCCACATCCGCAACAACGATCTCGGGATCATGACGCTTGCGGATGTGATCAGCCGGCTCACCTCGGCGATGTGGCTAGCCGGCATGGTGTTGCTCATCGCGAGCCTGCCCGTCCTGCTCACCGAGGGCAACGCGGTTCCCTGGCTCTCGATCGCGCTGCTCGTGTTGTCCCCCACCATTGCCAGCCTGCTCCAGCTCGCGCTGTCGCGCACCCGTGAATACGACGCCGATCTTGATGCCGCCGGCCTGACGGGCGATCCGCGCGGGCTGGCATCCGCCCTGGAGAAGCTGGAGCGGTATCAGGGCGGGCTGTTCGAAACCCTTCTCCTTCCCGGCCGCCGGGTTCCCCAGCCCTCGCTCCTGCGCACCCACCCGCCTACCCGGGACCGGATCGCGCGGCTGCTGGCTCTCGAGGCGGAAGCACCGCCGCGCTTCGGGGGTCCGGCGCCGACGGCTCTTCCCGAGCGGTTCCGCAACGTGCCCAGCACTCCGCGCTGGCGGGCAACAGGACTCTGGTACTAGCTAATGGGCCATCAGCACAGGAGTGGTCATCGTTTTCAGGATGCCGCTGGTTGCGCCGCCGAAGACGAGATGGCGCAGGCGCGAATGCGCATAGCCTCCCATGACGATCAGGTCGCTGCCTGAATCGGCGGCATGGGACAGCAAGGCGTCGGCAACTTCGATCCCGTTCGCCATGCTGCTCCTTCCCGTCGCCGGGAGGCCGTGACGCTTGAGATGCGCGGCGAGCGCCTCCGGATCGGCTCCACTGCCGGGCTCGCGCCCGTCGGCCTGCACCATCAGGACCTCGACGCTCCTAGCCGAACCCAGCAGCGGAAGAGCGTCATGGATTGCGCGGGCCGCCTCCTTGCTTCCATCCCAGGCCACCAGGATCCGGTCGAACCGGGCCGGTCCTGTCTGGATGTAGGGAACGACGATGACCGGCCGCCCGGAGTCGAACAGGACGGCCTCGATGAGCATGCTCCTCCAGGAGCTGCCTTCATCGATGGATTGGGGCAGGATGGCGAGATCGCAGGTCCTGGCACGGCGGGCGAAGTGATCCGCGAAGCCGGCGGGCCCCGTCGGGACGATCTCCTGGCCGACCTCGATACCGGCGGATCCGGCGCGCACTGCAAAGGCCGCGAGGGCATCGCGAGCGGCATCCTCGGAGGCCCGGATCATGTCCTCCAGGATCTGAGGAGGCGGCTGAATCCCGGCGACGGAACTGAGGAGATACGAGAAGCTCGGAGCGAGGGTGGTGAGCCGGGCCCCCAGCCGTTCGGCGACGGAGAGCGCATAGACCGCGACCGATCCGGCTTCGCGGCTTGGATCCGGATCGAGCGGGATGATGATGTCGTGAACTGCCATGACGTCCTCCGCTGCGGGCCATTGTCGCTCCTGAGCAAGAGCGCACCGCGGCTCATGTTGGGGCAGCCGATTGTCGGTGGCGGTCGAGCCGGAAGCAATGGCGCGGCCGTCAACGGGGTGGCGCTTTCGCGCATTCGGAGATCGGGAACAGGTCTGGTTACGACCCGCTGCATGGGTCCCGTCAGCGCTGGTCACCTCGGCGCCTGTTCTGCCCCTTGAGCCATCGGCGCTCGAGCCAGACCAGCGCCCGGCCCGTGGGCCGCCGCAGGACAGGAACGTCCTGGGCGAGCAGCAAAAGGCCGAGGGGCAGCATCCAGAGGCCGAGAACGGGAAGAAAGCTGAAAATGCCCGCCAGGATGAGGAAGATCCCCAGCGGGACGCGGACCCAGCGAGCCGATGGTTCGCGGAGCCAGCGCATGAACTGGCCGACCGCTGGCGGGAGCTCCCGTTCCAATTGCCGGACGTGGCGATTGAGCTGCTCCTCGTCTCCATCCATCACAGCCGAGTCCATCCGAATCGGCTGCGACCGACGGGCTCCAGGGCCGGTGGGTATCGGATGGCAGCGAGCGACCCTCGCATGCCCGTGGGACGTCGGGGTGATCATGCCGATGCTCGGTTCCACGGATGCAAGGTGTTCCACGGATGCAAGGTGCGTCGAGCCGGATCGCTCGGGACGATCCGCTGCTCGCGCACGACGACCCCGCCGAGGGCCCTCATTCGCGTCTCGAGCGAGGTCTCGGAGTGTTCGGTGACCTCGGCCAGGACGGCGGTGCTGCCCGGCTGCATCGCGCGCGAGATCCTTTCAGCGAACGTAACCCGCTCCTCGACATTGATGTGATCGGCCGCCCACCCGACCAGCGCCCCACTGGCGGCTCCGATGGCAGCCCCGGCCGGTCCGCCCAGCAGGCCGGCGAGCCCACCGATCAAGGCACCCACCAGCGTTCCGAGCGGCCCTTCATCGGTCGGCCGCCTCACGAAAATCGATCCCTCGCCATCCTTTTGCACGATCGCCGTGCCGGACAGCGCGAGACTGCCTTGGGCCTCCAGTTCCTTGAGCAAACGGGATGCCTCGCTCGCCGCTCCCTCGTCATGAAACACGATGCCGATGAACCTGCTCATGGAAGTCTCCCATTGGGTTGGTCATTGGGTTGGTGGCACGAAGCGCGTGGATCGGCGGCATGCGCCGATCGAAGGCGCTTCGCGGGAGGCGCCTCCCGGACCGGAGAACCGAACCGGGTCGGCGAGATGCTTCCTCAGGCCGCCTCGTCCTGCGCGCTGGTGCGGGACGGTGCCATCCGGGCGATCCACGCGGCGAAGCGGTCGATCCAGCCGCTGAGGAACGCCTTGGTCGAGAGATCGACGATGTTGTTCTGTGCGTCGAACACGTCCGGCTTGTAGGTGAAGTAGACCTCCGGCTGGCCCATCAGGATGGTGTCGACGACGCTCAGGACACCCTTCAGGGCATTCTGGCCCGCCGATCCCCCGGTCGCGCCCGGGCTCGTGCCGATGAGGGCGGCGGGCTTGCCGGCCCAGGAGTTCTGTCCCCAGGGGCGGCTGGCCCAGTCGATGGCGTTCTTGAGCGCCGGCGAGAAGGAGCGGTTGTATTCGGGCGTGACGAAGAGAACCGCATCCGCGGCCTCGATGTCCCGTTTCAGGCGCAGGACGGCTTCGGGAGGGCTGGCCCAGAGATCCTCGTTGTAGAGCGGCAGGTCGCCGATCTCGACGAACCGGAAGGTCAGCCGCCCGCGCGCCAGTCTGGCGAGGCTCTCGGCGAACTTGCGGTTGAGGGACTCGCGGCGCAGGGAGCCGACGAGCACGGCAACGGTTTTCATCAGTGACCTCGTGTGAAATGTGACGATCTCCACCCAGGAGATCGTGATGCCCCGGCGCGGCACGGGCGCGCCGGGACTCGAATGCGAACCCGGGAATCCCGGCAGGCGCTTGGCTCCCGGGCCATGCCGATCACGCCTTCGGCCCGGCCGGATGGCCGTTGGCCGCGCGGCCTCAAGGGCCAACCTTGGTGATGACCAATCTTGTCGATCGACATATTCATCATATGTTGATTTAATGCGGACGCGTCAAGGGCGACCGGAGCGTCGCTTCCCGGATAGGACCCGGGATCAGCCGGGCTCCCGATACCGGCGACGGCACCGAATTCAGATCCCGTGAGAGGACACCAGGATGACGACGACACGAAGAGGGCGCGGCCGGCCGGCACGGACTGAAGCCCCCAAGCGCGACGACATCCTTCTTGCCGCACTGTCGGCCTTCGCTCGAGCCGGATACGAGGGCACGAACCTGCGCCAGATCGCGGATGACGCGGGCGTCGACGTGGCGCTGGTCGCGCATCACTTCGGGTCGAAGCTCGACCTGTGGAAGGCGACCGTCGACCATCTGGCCGAACGGGTCCTGGCCGCGACCCGGGACACTGCTGCGGCCGGGAACTGGACGGACCTGCGCGAGCGCGTCCGCTCCGCGCTCTGCCGGCACATCGAGCTCAACAGCGCCATGCCGGAACTCGCCATGTTCGTCGCCCAGGAGGTGCTGCCCGCGACCGAGCGCAGCGATTACGTCTACGAGCACCTCGTCAGGCCGCACCACGACCTCATGCTGCCGATCATCCGGGAGGCGATCTCGGCCGGGGTCATCCGGGAGCAGGATCCGGAGCTGTTCTTCTTCCTGTTCGTGACCTCCGTCTCGATGACGATCGCGATCCAGCCCCTGATGGCGCGCTTCACCGAGACGGCCGCCAGCCGGGATGCCCTCCGGGCCGCGCTGCAAGCGGCCGTGACCGCCAATGTGCTGGGCAGCCAGCCCGCCGCCCTTGATTGACGGCGCGGCGCCATTAAATCAACGCATGTTGAATATTTCCCGCCGCACGCGCAAGGAGGTCCGCATGCGCCCCGAGTCCCCTTTCTCCAGGAGGCGTTCTCGACGGTGAGTCTGAGTGCGGGCGATTGGCTCGTGTGTGCGGCCGTGGCGAATTCGGTGCTGTGGCTGCGCGAACTGATCAAGATCGTGATCCGCGCGCACGAGAAGTCGGCTGTCCGACAGGTGCCACTTGCCCCTACCGGAGCCCATTAACCCACCACCAGAGGAAGATGTGATGAATGCATCCCATACATGGCAGACCGGCGCCACACGCGCCGAAACAGCCCTTTTCGACGAGGGCCTGCGGCAGCATATGCTGCGCGTCTACAACTTCATGGGCCTCGGCCTGACCGTCACTGGGCTGGTCGCCTACTTCGTGGCCGCGATCCCGGCGCTCTCCGAACCGATCTTTCAGACCCCGCTGAAGTGGGTCGTGATGCTGGCGCCGCTCGCCTTCGTGTTCGTCCTCTCGTTCCGTATCCGCGCGATCTCGGCGGCAACCGCGCAGATCCTGTTCTGGACCTATTGCGCGGTGATGGGCCTGTCGCTCGCCTCCGTATTCCTCGTCTTCACGGGAACGAGCATCGCGCGCACTTTCTTCATCACGGCCGCGATGTTCGGCGCGACGAGCCTGTGGGGCTACACCACGAAGCGCGATCTCTCGCAGTTCGGCTCGTTCCTGTTCATGGGCCTGATCGGCGTCGTGATCGCGTCGCTCGTCAATCTCTTCATCGGCTCGACGGCGCTCCAGTTCGCGATTTCGATCATCGGCGTGCTCGTGTTCACGGGGCTGACTGCCTATGACACGCAAAGCATCAAGGAGCAATATGCCGAGAGCTTCGGCCACGAGACCAACACCAAGCTCGCCGTGTTCGGTGCGCTCTCGCTCTACCTGAACTTCGTCAATCTCTTCCAGCTCCTCCTCAACCTCACGGGCCAGCGGGAAGAGTAACCCCACCGACTTCCTCCATGTCCCGTGCCGCCTCACCGGGTACGGGAGGAGCAGTTTGCTTCGCGACACCAAGGAGGAATCCCATCGAAGCAGGTGCAAAGCCGACATGACAGAAAGGAAGGAAAGGTGATGAACCATTTCGAATGCTCAGTGAGCAATGCGCAGTTTCAGGCAATCACGAGTGAGCTGGCGGCTCCTGCGGTACATGAGCAGGCGCCGAGTTCGGACTGGAACACGCAGGCGGAACTGGACCGGAGGCTCGATTCGGCGCTGGAGGAAACGTTCCCGGCCAGTGACCCGGTTTCGGTGACGATCAGTTCCTGAATGCCGACCGGCGGACGGAGGCAACGAAGCCGGCAATGCACACGGCGCGGCTTACGGGATCGGCCTGTCTGAGAGCCAGTCGATCCGCTGGCGCGCCGCTGCGGGAGAGTCGAAGACCCTGACGGTCTTGCGGGTGCCCCGCCAACCGCAGCGCATGGCGTCGCACGGGATTCCTGAATCTTAGGCCGCGACGGCTTCAGGATAGGTGAACACGAATTCAGGAAAGGAGAATGAATGACGACGCTGAACCCTCATGGGCACTGGAACAACATCGGAAACGATGGCCTGAACGATCTGACGCCCGAAGAGATCGCCGAGCTCCGGGCGCAAGCCCTGCGCTCGACGTTCAGGATCGTCCTTGCGGCCGGCGTGGTCGCGGCCCTCTGGTGGAGCTAGGAAGCGGGCTCGAACGGGGCTCAAGCAATATCAAGCAACAGGAGTACGACGACGCGCTAGCGCGCGGCTCCGTTGGCTGCCGCGATGTTCGCCGGCCTGTGCCTGGCCCTCGGCGTGCTCGGGTCGAAGTTCGTCGCCGACGGCACGCTTCCCGCAATCCATGAAATCGCCGCCACGGCTTTCGCCGTATGTGTCGCGAAGAAGACCTGTCGCGACTGCCGCGCGGGCCGCACATCAACAATGAGGATACCCGGGTGAGAATCCTGATCCTGTCCATACTGACCGCCATCGTCCTGGCCATTGCTGCGGCAAGCGTGCTGAGTTCGATGCAGCAGCCCGCTTACGAGGCCTACGCCACGTCATCCGTTCGCGTCGGCGACCCCGGCAGCAATCTCGTCGGAAGCGACGGCTGGGGCTCCTCATCGCAGAGCGATGCACCGCACGAGAGATGAGAAGTTGAACTGTAGAATCCTAGACTTGATTTGACGGACAGTGTCCGACGAGCCGAACCTCGCTTGGTTCGAGGCGATGCGAGTGTCGACTATCCTCGCGAGTCCTCAGCCTTGCAGGTTGCCCAGCCATGCGCGCCTGACGTGGTGAAGCCTCCGCGTCGGCTCACATGTACGACGGATCTGCGGTCACATCGACGGTCAGCCAGACCTGCGGCCACGCGGCATCCAGGCGGGCCGCCACCTCCCGACGGATGTCGTCGACCGCCCCGACGGTCTCCACGCGATAGTCGGGGGCGACAAGGATGTGGATCTCGACGAAGCGCCCGCGGCCGATCCGGGCGACATGGCTCGAGTAGCCCAGGAAGCCGCGCTCGGTGACCAGGGCGTCCATGACCGACCTGACCTGCCGGTCGAGTTCCTCCGGAGCGACCTCGAGCACGTCCCGGAAGGCGGCCCGCAGGGTCCTCAGCGGAACCGGCAGCAGCGCGAGCGCGATGCAGAGCAGCACCGCCGGGTCGACGTACGGAACCCACTCGTCATGGGCCGATCCCGTGAGGGCCACCGCGATGGCGTAGCCTAGCAGCAAGGCGAGGCTCAGGAAGCCGCTCAGGAGCCAGGCGCGCGCGTCGACGCCCAGAAGGATCGAATTCTGGAGGCGCGCCAGTCGGTTCATGTATGCCGCCATGGCGAAGCCCGTGACGCACATGAGGCCAGCCCAGAGCAGGCCGTGCCCGTATGCCACCTGATGTCCGTCGCTCATCAATCCCTGCACTCCGTTGATGACCGCATAGACGCAGGCGGTGACCAGGAGCGCGCTTTCGCCGGCGGCCACCAGCGGCTCGAAATGCCAGTAGCCGTATTGGAAGCGGCGGCTCGTTTCCTGCATGAGCAGCTTCGACACGGCGAGGGAGGCGAAGGTCAGGAGCACGTCGACGAAGCTGTACATGCCGTCGAACATGATGGCACGCGAGCCGGTCATCAGGCCGCCCAGGATGCCCACCGCACCGGACAGCAGGGTCACCGCGATGGACAGCTTCAGCGCGCGTTGCTCTGCCGTCGATTGCACTCTGCGCCTCTCTTCCAGGCGGTGATCTCTCCCAGCCCCGGCTCTCAGCGCGCCGGCCGGTGGGCTTGGCGCGTGTGCCAGATCATACTGGTGCGAGGTCACGACGCCGTAAAGGACGAAGCCGGAGAACGTCACCATCGCGCCCCAGCAGACCGCTTGCTGCCCTGCGCTGTCTAAACGGCCCGGACATGGTGCCACCGCGCTCGCGGCTAGGAGTGGCACCGCGCGCTGCTCCTATTCCCAGCGGTCCTGGTAGGAGAAGATCGGCAGCCGCCAGCCGCGCCAGAGGGCCAGCAGGCGCAGTGTCAGGCCGCCGGTGAAGCTGATTGCGGTATTGACGTCGACGCCGACGCCGAGCGCATCCAGGCCGAGGAAGAACGCGCAGACGGCGAGCGAGACGCTCGCGTAGAGTTCGCGCTGGAACACCACCGGCACCTGGGTGCACAACACGTCACGCAGGATGCCGCCGCAGATGCCGGTGATCATGCCGGCCATGATGACGACGATGGTGGGGTAGTCCATCGTCAGCGCGAGGCTGCAACCAATCAGCGAGAACGCGATCAGGCCCATGGCATCGAGCACCAGGAAGACGCGCTTCAGATTGTGCATGAAGGACGCGATCACCGGGGTCAGCAGCCCGGCGGAGATCACCAGGTAGACGTATTCCGGGTGCTGGGTCCAGCCGATGGGAAAGCGGCCGAGGGTCAGGTCCCGGATGGTGCCGCCGCCCAGCGCCGTGACGAAGGCGATGACGGCGACACCGAAGATGTCCATGTTGCGCCGCCCGGCCGCGAGCGCGCCGGACATCGCCTCGGCGGTGATCGCGACCAGGTAGATGATGAACAGAACGGTTTCCGAGGGCAGGAACGAGTCCATGGGAGAGGCTCCGGAGAGAGTCAGGACACGCTGTGTTGCGGATCCCGATGGGCCTCTGTGATCCGCAGCCGGACCGCGGTCCGATTACCCGTGCGGGTTGCTGGATCGCCGGCACTGCCGTGCCGACGCTGCATGCCACGGACGCGAGGCGTATCGGTTCGGAGCGATTGGACAGCCGCTACTCGCGCACGACGACCCCGCCGAGGGCCTTCATCCGCGTGTCGAGAGAGCTTTCGGAGTATTCCGTGACTTCGGCCAGGACGGCGCTGCTGCCGGGTGTCATCGCACGCGAGATCCGTTCGGCAAACTTCACCCGCTCGCCCAGATTGATGTGATCGGCCGCTCGCCCGACCAGCGCCCCGCCGGCGGCTCCGATGGCAGTCCCCGCCGGTCCGCCCATGAGGCCGGCGAGCCCGCCGATCAGCACGCCGACCAGCGTGCCGAGCGGCCCTCCTTCGATCACCTGCTTGGCGACGAGCGTTCCCTTGGCATCCTTTTGCACGATCGCCGTGCCGGCCAGCTTGAGGCTCCCTTCCGTCTGGAGTTCCTCGAGCACACCCGATGCTTGGCTCGCCGCCCCCTCGTCGTGAAACACGATGCCGATGAACCCGCTCATGGAAGTCTCCCGTTGTGATCGATTGCACGAAGCTCAGGGATCGGCGAATGGCGCTGCACGGGACCATAGTGCCTGGAATGAATTGCCGGACTACCCCTTCGCTGAGTGTCTCCAGGCCGGCCAAGCCCGGGTCCAGTGGATGTAGGTCAGGAACGGATGCACCGTGATGTGAGCCTTCCGTGGTGTCTCACGGCCGGGAACCTTGGGTGCCCTCGTTGGCCCAGTGGCAGTGCGGCGCAAGTGCCGACAGGCTGCTCCTCTTGATTACCCAGTCGTGTTCCCGCTCCCAGTCGGACGAACCCATCGGCCAGAAGCACAGACGTCATGTGGTAGACCAAGGCAGGCCTTCGACGGCCTGCCGTTCTGCTCGTGTAGGCGTCCAGGACTCGCGCCGAATAGACCAGCGCCGCTCCTGCATTGACGGCAACGGCGACGCCAAGTGCTTCGGCGATTTCCTCGTGGCCCGCGCCGTGCCGCACGGCAGCATCGGTGTGCACGGTGATGCAGCTATCGCACTGCCGCGTCACGGCGACAGCCAGCGCGATCAGCTCACGCGTCTTGGCATCAAGGGCACCGGTCTTCGCGCCTGCATTACTCAATTCCTGATAGCCACGAAGCGTGTCGGGACTGAGCTTTCCCACCTCGCCGATCCTGGCGAGAACCTGCTTCCGGTAGTCATTCCAGTCGAGCATCATGCATGGGCTCCGTGGTTGGGTTCCGTCGTACGGCGGAATTCAATTCTGAGCGCCGCCGGGAGCACGAAGTGCAACGGTTCAGGGAAGGCGGAGCCCGCGCTCTCGGTCTCCGGAGCGCGAGTTCCGCCTTCCCGACCCGTTACCTGACGGTTCCGCCAATGCTGCCGGTGATGCCCGTGTTCGCGCAGGCGACCGGCACGCGGAGCTTGGTCGAACTATCGTACACGGTCCGGCAGGGCACGCCGTCTATGAACTGGACCTCGTGGGGAGCGGCATGGGGAAACAGGGAGCCCGGTGTGCCCTGAATCGGGTTCGGTTGCGCTCCGGCGGGAGCGATGGAAGCAAGGGCTAGGAGACCGGCACCGGCGAGCATGGAAATCCGCTTCATCTCTGCATTTCTCCTTTCTTTGGTGAATTCAGGCCTGCGGTAGCAAGCCATAACAATGAAATGGGCATCGATCGATAGTGTTTCAATGTTTAATTACATTAAATGCGAGTAACGTAGAATGTAATACTTCAAATTTACAATGAAGCAGGGTTGAATTCCATTCAGAACGCGCCGCTTTCTTTGCCGAAGCGCCCATGCTGGTAGAGGACCATGAGCACGGCCATGCCGAGGGTCGCGAGCGTTCCCGACACGAGGCCGATCGCCCACCCGACCGGCAGGCCGACCAGATGGCTCAGGTCATGACCCGCCAAGGCGCCCAGAAGCACGGACAGGCCGCCGCCGATCCACACCGCGCGGGGAACCGTCCCGCCGGATCCGATGGGAAACAACCCGGGGAGTGATCGTCCGAGGAACCCGCAGGCAATCCCGACGATGGCGACGGCGGAAACGGCGGCAAGAATCGCCAGAAGGCGCGGGTGGGAAACCACATCCCCGAGGCCATAGCCCACCGTCCAGCCCATGGCCCCGCCGAGCAGGGCAAAGACGATCACGAAGATGGATTCGATCCCTTGCGTGTGACTGGCTTCCTTCACAGATAGCTCCTTTCAAATTCTCTCGGGAACCGGATCGTGGCCCCCGGGGCATTCCAGCGGCAGATCCACGCGAGCCGTTGCGATCAGCCAAGCCGACCGCAACGGCAACTCCGGAACGGACGATCCCAGGTTCCCGGTCAGGCGGTGGCCTTGGCGTAGAGCTTCTGCGCGATCTCGAGGATCTCCTGCGGGTGGTAGTCGGGGATGAACGCCTCCGCGACGCCCTCGATCTCGTATTGCGGACCGCCCTGCGGCGGGCCGTCGATCACCTCGAGCGGCTCCTTGCCGTCGAGCGTGGTGCCGTTCCAGATGAGGCCGACCTCCTTGTAGTCCTCGGGGCTGAACCGATAGAGCCGGCGATGGAAGCCCTCCGCGATGAAGGGCTGGCTCTCCGGGATCTCGACA
>NZ_LN811355.1:41163-92944 GCF_001006805.1 Microvirga massiliensis
CCCGGCCCTCGAGGCGGTAGCGGAAGTGATCCGCGAAGCAGCAAGCTCCGCCATGGCCGAGTTCAAGGATGGGCTCGCCGCGCATTCCGGCACCGAAAGCATCCGACGGGCCGAAGAGCATGATTCCCGGCGAAGAACGAATCATTAGGGCGGCGGACGGGGCTGCGTCGGGAGTCCGGCGCTGCTCCCGCTCCTCCACGGGACCGTGAAGGACGACGTGGCTTCCGGGTCGGCGTCATCTGTCGGGATGGCATCCATCACGCTGGTGGCGTTGCTGGCCGGCAGCGAAACCAGCCACGTCGACATCGAGGCTTGGCAGGGATCACTTCCGGCTTCCGCTGGTTGGATGGAAACGGGATGGTGGCCTGGGTGCTCCTCGGTGGCGAGCCTGCTGGGGAGCGCTTCATCTGGTGGAATTTCGTGTCGTCCCGCAAGGAGCGCATCGAGCAGGCGAAGGCCGATTGGAAGGCCGGTCGCATTCCGCTGCCGCCGAATGACGATGCCGAGTTCATCCCGCTTCCGGAGGAACGCAGCAGGGTGCCGGCCGCCGAGCCATTGTCCTGAGGAAGCACGAACCCCGCCTGCCAGTTCCGAGAGAGCGAGGTCGTCTCTGGTCTGGCCGAGGTCGGCGGGTGCAGCCGTCCGCACCGGGCAGGCCGGGGATGGAACCTCGCTTCCGGCCGTCGAGCGTCCTTCCCAGCACGCGAAGGACACGTTGGACGTCCTGGTGTGACGATTCCGGCCCCGGGAGGCTGACATGCCTGGCTTGGTCATCGATGCGCGGCCGGCCGATTTGGGCGGCGGGTTCAACGTCGCCCGTGTCCTGCCCTTCCGGAAGTGGCGCATGGTCGGGCCGTTCATCCTTCCCGATCACGCCGGCCCCGTGAACCTGCCGCCCGACCAGATCCGCAATGGCGGCTACGCCCGGGATGGAGCCGGAGGACCCCAGCCATAAGCGACCCGCGGCATGGAAAGGCCCAGGCAGACAGCCCGGGCCTCTTGTCTTGCTCGTTTCGAACACCGGCAGCCGCTCAGGTGCGGCAAGCCGGAGCGATCCTGGATCCGGCGCCCGGCTGGTGGAACGCTGCATCGGCGACCGGTGGCCGTCGTGGAGCACGATAGCCTGCCGCCAGACCCGTCCCGACGGGAACCACCGGTGCGGGCCGGAACACCGCCTTGCCGCCCTCGAGCGGCGCTGGCCGGCACCTGATCCGGTAGGTGCCCCACAGCGCCATCGCGGCCTGCGCCGCGATGATCGTGTAGATCAGGCCCGGCGTGCCGAACAGGCCCATCGCCAGGCCGGACGCCACCGGGCCGAGGGCCGATCCCGCGCCATGGAGGATCAGGAGCCCTCCGGACGCCGCCACGAACCCGCCGGACCTGACCGTGTCGTTCACATGGGCGGCGACAATGGAATAGGTGGGGATGACACTGCCGCCGAGGATCGCCACGCACAGGTAGACCACCCACGCCGCCGGACGCTCCGGGACGAGGATCGCGAAGCCGAACAGGATGGTGGCCGCGATGGATGCCATTCCGATGATCACGACGCGTCGGTCGATGCGGTCGGAGAGCCAGCCGAGGGGCCAGATCATGGCGAAGCCGCCAAGGGTGCCGCAGGCCATGAAGATCGCGATGCCGGATGCATCCAGCCCGTGCGCCCGCGCGAACACGGGGCCAAGCGCGTAGAACGAGCCCGTGGTGATGCCGCACAGGACGGCCGCCAGCACGCCGAAGGGCGACGAGGCATGCAGGCCCTTGAGATCGATCCTCGTCCCGCCTGCGGCGCGGCCCGGCGGCCCTGTCCGCGTCAGGGCCGTCGGCACCAGGGCCATTCCGATGATCACGGCCACGACACCGAACAGCCCGAAACCCGACGGGTCGCCGAGCGGCAGGAGCATCTGCCCACTCACCCCGGCGACCAATCCGGTCATGCCATAGAGGCTACAGGTCCGCCCCCGCGTCCCGGGTGTGGCGGTCGCGCTGAGCCAGCTCTCCACCACCATGAACAGGCCGGCAAAGCAGAAGCCGGTGATCGCCCGGGCGACCATCCACGCCAGCGGATCGACCACCAGGAGATGCAGGAGCGGCACCGTGGACGCAACCGCCGCCAACGCCGCAAAGGCGCGGGCGTGCCCGACGCGCATGATGAACCAGCCGGCCCGGAGCGATCCCAGCACGACGCCGATCCAGAAGGCCGCACCGACGGCCCCGACCTGGGCGGACGTGAAGTTCTCGAGGGAGCCACGGACACCCAGCAGGGTCCCCTGAAGGGTATTGCCCGCCTGCATGAGCGCGTATCCGAGCAGCAGCGCGGCCACCGTTGGAACGTTCGAGCGCATGGTCATCGTCATCGGTCGTCCGGCGTGAGCAGGCTCTCGGCCGGCAGGGCCGCCTCGGCCGGTGCGATGCCGAGTCCCATCGGCAGCAGGGCGTCGAGGGTCTTCGGAACGCTGGGGAATCGCATGTCAGGATCTCCTACGGAGGCTCACGGGTGGCGTACGCCTCTTCGTGCAGGAGATGCTCGGCTTGCCACGTTTGAACAATCAGCCCAGTTTTGAACTGTCTATCCTTCATCATTGAACAATGACGACACCATATGAGGTCCTGCTGCACCCAGCCGCCGGAGAGGCCGGGTGTGCCCCTGCCCTTCTCGACCGGAGGATCCCGTGATCCGCGACCTGATCGCCTTGAAGACGTTCGCCACGATCGCTGCGCTCGGGAGCTTCGCGCGGGCGGCCGACAAGCTCGGGATCTCGCGCGGCATGGCGAGCAAGCACATCGCCGACCTGGAGGCGGAGCTCGGGGTCAAGCTGCTCAACCGCACCACCCGCCAGCTCAGTCTGACCGAGGCGGGCCGCACCCTGAATGCGACGGCGACGACCCTGTTCGGGCTGCTGGAGACCGCGGAGCAGGACATCCGGGCCTCGACCGCCAGCCCACGCGGCACGCTGCGCGTGAATGCGCCGATGTCGTTCGGCGTCCTCCACCTCGGACGCATCGTGAGCGACTTCCTCAAGCAGTGCCCGGACGTGGAGGTCGAGCTGACGCTGGACGACCGCGTCGTGAACGTGGTCGAGGAGGGCTACGACATCGCGATCCGCATCCGCCGCCTCGACGACTCGACGCTGGTCGCGAGACACCTGGCGCCCGCCCGCATGGTGGTCTGCGCGTCACCGGCCTATCTGGAGCGCCGGGGCGAGCCGGAGCACCCGCACGAGCTCGAACGTCACGATTGCCTCGTCTACGACTATCTCGCCCGGCACGGGACGTGGAGCTTCGAGCGGGGCGGCGTGCGCGAGGATGTCCGCGTCGGTGGCCGGCTGCGCGGCAACAACGGCGAGGTCCTGATGCAGGCCGCCATCGACGGCCACGGCATCATCCTGTCCCCCACCTTCATCGCCCATGAGGCGCTGCGGGCCGGCACGCTGAAGCCCGTGCTGTGCGACTGGTCGGTGGTCGAGCCGGCCTTCTTCGCCGTGATGCCGCCCGGCCGCGTCGACGTCCTCAAGGTCCGCGCCTTCCTCGATCACCTGTCGAAGGCCCTCGGCCGGGATCCCTACTGGGACCGGAACCTGCCGCTGGAGCGGTTCCGGACCCGCGCGGCCTGATCGCCATCCGGACCGATCCTGAAGGAGCGAGCCATGCAACCCTTCGTCTACGAGGCCCTTCCGACCCGCGTGGTGTTCGGCGCGGGCACCGTCGCCCGGCTCGGGGCCGAGGCCGAGCGCCTCGGCGTGCGCCGGGCTCTCGTCCTCTCCACGCCGGGCCGCGGCGAGGCGCAGGCGCGCGAGGTTGCCGCCTCACTGGGTGATCTCGCCGTCGGAGTCCATGCCGGGGCGGTCATGCACACGCCCGTCGAGGCCACCGAGAAGGCGCTGCAAGTGGTCGGGGAGCTTGCCGCCGACGCGGTCGTGGCCGTCGGCGGCGGCTCGACGACGGGGCTCGGCAAGGCCATCGCGCTGCGCACCGACCTGCCGCAGATCGTCCTGCCGACCACCTATGCCGGATCGGAGATGACGCCGATCCTGGGCGAGACCCGGGACGGCGTGAAGACGACGCAGCGGACACCGAAGGTGATGCCGGAGGTCGTCCTCTACGATGTCGACCTCACCCTAGGCCTGCCACCGTCCGTCGCCGCGACGTCCGGGATGAACGCCATGGCCCACGCGGTCGAGGCGCTGTACTCCAAGGACCGCAACCCGGTCACCTCGCTGGTGGCCGAGGAAGGCATCCGAAGCCTCGCCCGGGCGTTGCCGGGGATCGCCGCCGACCCGCAGGATCGCGAGGCGCGGGCCGGTGCCCTTTACGGAGCCTGGCTGTGCGGCACCTGCCTCGGCGCGGTCGGGATGGCGCTGCACCACAAGCTCTGTCACGCGCTCGGCGGGGCCTTCGATCTGCCGCATGCGGAGACCCACACCATCGTCCTGCCCCACGCCGTCGCCTACAACGCGTCGGCCGCACCCGACGCCATGGAGCGCGTCGCGCGGATCCTGGGGACGACGGATGCCGCGCAGGGCCTGTACGAACTGGCCGGACGCCTCGGGGCCAAGCGGGCGTTGCGGGACATCGGCATGCCGGCGGACGGGATCGGGCAGGCTGTCAGCGCCGCGATGGCGGCTCCCTACTGGAACCCCCGCCCGATCGAGGAAGACGGGCTGCGCGATCTGCTGACCCGGGCCTGGAACGGCGATCCGCCCCGCGCGTGGCGCGCCTGACGGACCCGTGATGTGCGCCCGTGCAATCTCCGGATTGCGCCGCAACAGGCGGATGCCGGTGGTTTCGGCGGGTCGGCGGGATCATAACTCCTCGCGTCGTCGGCGACCCTGCCCTGTGACGACACTCCAAGGTTCCTTCCTGGAAACTACGGGCCGCTCCTCGAGACGGCCCGTCCTTCAGGGACTTCCCACGACCATCACCCATGGCGGAGAACTCCATGATCGCTCGCACCAATGATGTGGCGCTGCTCGTCGCGCGCCTGGCCGTCGCCGCCCTCTTCCTCCCCGCCGGCATCGGCAAGCTGTTCGGCCTGTCCGGCTTCGCGGCCTCGCTGGCCGGAAAGGGCGTGCCCTTCCCGGAGCTTCTGGCCGCCCTTGGCGTCGCCGCCGAGATCATCGGCCCGGTTGCCCTGGTGCTCGGCGTGGTCCCGCGCCTCACGGCGTTGCTGCTGATCGCCTTCACGGTGGTCGCGACCCTGATCGGCCACAGCTTCTGGGCGTTTCCGGAGGCCGCGCAGCAGACCCAGCAGACCCAGTTCTTCAAGAACGTCGCGATCATCGGCGGCCTGCTGTTCTACTTCGTGAGCGGCCCCGGCACGTACCGTGTTCCGGCGCGGCTCCTCCCGCGCTGGGGCGTGCCGAAGGCCGCCGGCACGCGGATCGCGCGCGGCCGGACCTGACCCCGGGACGCGAGGTTCCGCGCGGCCTCGTGCGGGACCGTACCGCAGGCCGGCGCCCTGCCCCGTAATGAACGCCCTGCACGTGATGAACCCATCGCGTGCGATGAGGTGGCCTGTCATGATCGCCCGCATTGCATCGTTTGCCTTTGGCATCGTTGCGCCCCTGGCCCTGGTCGGCTGGCTTGTGTTCCTGCACTGACGCGAGCCATCTGCGGCCCGTCCGGTCGACGTCCGGATGCGGCGCGCTAGATCCCGCCGGGCAAAGCCAGCCGGAGCGTCCGATGGACGATCATGTCTACAAGGTGGTTGAACTCGTGGGCTCCTCGACCGACAGCATCGAGGATGCCATCCGGACGGCCATCAAACGGGCGGACCAGACGCTCAGGAACCTGCGCTGGTTCGAGGTCATCCAGACCCGCGGCCATGTCGAGAATGGCGAGGTTCGTCACTTCCAGGTCGTGCTCAAGGCCGGGTTCACGCTCGAGGCAGGCGCCTGAGACCGCGCTCGGCGGGCTGGCCCCATCTTGCCCCGGCAAGTCCCTGCGGCCCCCGTGCTTCCTCCCGGAAGCGGATGATCGCCGTCCCTAGGGTCCGTTCCGTGTGAGCCGCCGGTCGGCGGCTTGGTCGCCCCGGTTCAGGGACGCGATGGCGGCGGGAGGCCCTTGCCGGATGTTTCCTGATATCGAACAATGTGTTCGAAACTCGGGGGATTATGTCGGCCCCGCGAACCGTTACTTTCCCTCCATCGGCAACGCAACCCGCCCCTGGAGGGATTTCATGTCCACCGTTCTCGTCCTCAACAGCAGCGCCAGCGGCGCGGCATCCGTGTCCCGGCAACTGGTCGAGCAGGCCGTGGCCGACCTGCGCGCGCAGGATCCCGGCCTTCGCGTCGTGACGCGCGATCTCGGCACCGATCCGATCCCGCACCTGACCCCGGCGTCCGCCACCACCCTGCGCGGCGCCGACCCGGTCAACCGGGAGCAGGCGGCCGCACAGGCGCTGTCGAACGAACTCATCAGCGAACTCAAGGCCGCGGATGTCATCGTGATCGGCGCGCCGATGTACAACTTCGGCATCCCGTCGACGCTCAAGGCCTGGTTCGACTACGTGCTGCGCGCCGGCCTGACCTTCCGCTACACCGAGGTCGGCCCCGAAGGCCTCGTGACGGGCAAGCGCGCCATCGTGGTCGAAAGCCGCGGCGGCCTCTACAGCGAAGGCCCGGCCCAGGCCATGGACTCGCAGGAGCCGCATCTCCGCACGATGCTCGGCTTCATCGGCATCACGGACGTCGCCTTCGTCCGGGCGGAGCGCCTGGCCTTCGGGCCGGAGATCCGCGACCAGGCCATTGGCGGGGCGAGGACCGAGCTCGGGCGCCTGACCGGGACGGCCCTGGCCGCCGCGGCGTAGCGCACGGGGCACGCCAGGTCGCTGCCTGAACCGGGGGAAGGGTTTCGGGGATGCTCCCAGGCCACCTGCCCTTCTCCTGACCCTCCCGACGAAGGGGTCGAGATCCGGCCGATACGACCGGATCCTGCGAGGAAGGCCATGGACCGCAACAATGACCAGGGCTCGCTCGGAGCCGCCATCGCTGCCGTGCTGGCGCTGACAGGGGCGCTCGGCGCGCTCTACCTGCCGCTCTTCCTCTGACGGGGCTTGCAGGCCCGACGGCGTGGGATCCGCCGCTGACTTCCCCGCGGCGCATCGCCGGCATACGTCCTCCCTCCTGACCCGAAGCCAAGGGCCCCTCCCTCTCGCCCTGTTGGGTCCGGATGGGTACGCCGCGCTCATGGCACGGCTGACGATCTCCAGCCTGCCGTGCGGCCATGCCGAACGCGCGGCGTACATCGCCAAGGGCAGGGTCGAGGTCGACGGACACTCCTACGAGGCTGGCCGGATGCTCGTCTTCACGCGCGTTCGCGCGTTGGGCGGGCAGCCGCAATCTCTCTTGAACAACGACCGAACCAACGATGCCGACCCGTGACCGTGCCGGCGTGCCTCGACAGCGGCACGTGGGACTGCCGTGGAGGACGGCCCGTCCGGACGTCCATCCCGGCCAGGGATTGGTGACACCTCAGCCTTGGTCCGCGGGCTTCCTCCAGCGCGTGAGCGGCTCGCCCGGATGGCCTTGCCGGACAACGATCCGACTGGCCCCGTGCGCCGGAACGAAGCCGATCTCGTCGAGCGCCTCGCCGAATGTCCTGGCCTTCGTGGCCGGACGCGGTTCGTGCGTGGGACGAGGTTCGGATTTCCGTGCCAAGGTCACTCTCCTGGACCCCGGGCATCCTGCCCGTGGCACGCCCTGCCCGCAACCGGGATGGGCGGGGCAACCTGACCTGTCCGATCCGCCCTGCGGCTTTGACGGACGGGTCGATTCCCATGCTCTGCGCCGCCCTCCTCGAGCACCCCGGCAGGCCTAGTGATCCGATGCTATCTGGAGGCCGATCAGGCCGATCAGGATGAACACGGCGCTTCCCACCCGCAACGCCGTGACGGGTTCGCCGAGCACCACGATCCCGACGACAAAGGCGCCGATCGCCCCGATCCCGGTCCAGATGACATAGGCGGTACCGAGCGGAAGCACCCGCATCGAGAGCGACAGCAGCCAGAAGCTGATGATCATCGCCACAAGGGTCACGAGACTCGGCACCAGCTTCGTGAACCCCAGCGACTGCTTCATGGTGAAGGCCCACAGGACCTCCAGGAGCCCCGCGACGACGAGATAAAGCCAAGCCATCGTCAAAACCTCTCTCGCTTCGGGCCAGGCCGTCCTGGCGGGTTTGTCCTCAACCGAAGAGGTCATCGTCGAGTTCACCCCGGGCAGGGTTGCTGAATCGAACACGGCTGCCAGACGCTGCACACTGCACACCGGGGTCGATCTCCCGTTCGCGAAGTACTGCAAGCCATCGCCTCCAACGGAACCGCGTCGTAAAAACAACTTGACAATTCTACTCACGTTCTCCAATTGTTCGACATCATGTTGAACGCGCCCACATCGACCCTGGCCTCGGACGGCGCCCCCCCGCGCTTCGCCGTCGTCGCGCGTTTCTCGTACATACGCTGACGCTCCCGGACCCCTGCCCCTGATCGGTTCACGCGGACGGTGCCGTCCGCCCTGGGACGAGCGTATCCATGCCCATCACCTCGCAAGCCGTCGTCCGCACGGACGATGATCCGGACCTCCTGGCCCGCCTCCGGGAGGAGGCCTCCGGCCTCGCCTTCCCGCGGCACCGTCCGCTGCATCGGCCGCCCGCTGTTCAGGACGCAGGCCGCCCGTGAGGTCGGCTGCCTGCTGGACGTCGATCCCACCGTGGTGTCGTGAACCTGCCTGCCACGCGTCCTGCACCACCGGGACGAGTGGCACGTCCCGGACTTCGCGGTGACCCGCGCGAGGGGTGTCACGCTGGTTGCTGGTGCCTCGCATTGCGTCAGCCGGGTTGCCGTGGGACCTGCTCGCGGCCCTACGGCCGAGACCGTCAGGCTGCCCGACGAGAGCGTCCAGCGGCCCATTCCCGCAGTGCCGCCGCATCGCGCGGCGTCACGTCAGGGTATTCGGGATCAGTGCCCACCGCCGGATCGAACCGCCAGGAGCGCAGGCACTTCCGCCCCTTGGCCTTCTCGACCGTCACCGCGATGCCCTCCACCCCGTCGAGGCGGAAGGAGTCGTCAGATGCCTCCTCTATCCGGAGCGATAAGGCGCTCGTGAGGCAGACCTCCGCCAGGTCGACACCCGAGAGAGTTTCGAGTAGGCGCTCCGGCACGCGCACCACCGGAGCGGCCTCGAGCGGAGAGCCGAGGCGTCTGGCGGCGCGCTCGACCTCGAGTGCACCGATCACGACGGACCGGACCCGCCGGACGCTCGCCCACCGCGCCGCCAAGGCATCGTCACGCCACGCGCCAGGCAGCTCGGGGAGCTGCTCGAGATGGACCGAGCCATCGGCTGACGGGTGCCGCGCGAGCCAGGCCTCCTCCGCCGTGAAGGGCAGCATCGGCGCGAGCCACCGCACGAGGCAACCGAATACCGTGTCGACCACGTGCAGTGCCGCCCGTCGCCGCAGCGACGAGGCCGGATCGCAGTAGAGCGCGTCCTTGCGGACATCGAAGTAGAAGGCCGAGAGGTCCGCCGCCATGAAATGCGTCAGCGCCGCCACCACCTTCCGGAAGGCGTAAGCCTCATAGCCCGCGCGGACGACCGCATCGAGTTCGTGCAGGCGGTGCAGCACCCACCGTTCGAGCTCAGGCAGGCTTGCGTAGGGCACGCCCGTGCCATCGTGGTGCACGAGATTGCCGAGCATCCAACGCAGGGTGTTCCTGAGCTTCCGGTAGGCCTCGCTCGTGCCCTTGAGGACGTCGGGCCCCGTGCGGAGGTCGTCCGTGAAGTTCGACGACACCACCCACAGGCGGAGGACATCGGTGCAGGACTGCGAGACCACCTGCGCTGCGGTCAGCCCATTGCCCTTCGACTTCGACATCTTGCTCGCGTCCTCATCGAGGAGGAAGCCATGGGTCACAACCGCCTCGAAGGGAGCCCGACCGCGGGTGCCGCAGCTCTCGAGGAGCGAGGACTGGAACCACCCGCGGTGCTGGTCCGAGCCCTCGAGGTAGAGGGAGGCCGGTCCAGTCAGGCCGAGGCGCTTCTCGAGCACGAAGGCATGGGTGCAGCCGCTGTCGAACCAGACGTCGAGCACGTCCGTGACCTTGGTCCACTCGGAGGGGTCGGCGACGAGGTCGCCGAGGAACCGCTCGCGGGCATTCTCCGCGAACCACGCGTCGGCCCCCTCGGCCTCGAAGGCGGTGGTAACCCGGGCAACATACTCCCTGTTGCGGGCGAACCCTTGCCCGGGGACGACCTCTCCGGTCGCCTCGTGGAGGAACAACGTGAGCGGCACGCCCCAGCACCGCTGGCGCGAGAGCACCCAGTCCGGCCTAGCCTCGACCATCGCGCGGAGCCTGTTCCGGCCCGCCTCCGGATGGAAGCGCGTCCGCTCGACGGCGTCGAGCGCCCGCGCCCGCAGGGTGTCCCCGGGCCGGTCGAGGTCCTTGTCAAGGTGGAGAAACCATTGCGGCGTGTTCCGAAAGACCACGGGCTTCTTCGATCGCCACGAGTGCGGGTATTGGTGCTTTACCCGTCCCCGCGCGACCAGCATACCCGCTGACGTGAGCGCCTCCATGACGGTCCCGTCGGCATCGGCCCTGTCTCCGGTCTCCGTAAGGACCGCCCTCCCCTCGAAGCCGGGTGCTGCGGCAGTCAGCCGTCCGTCATCGGCCACCGTGAACGGGACCGAGGTGTCGTAGCCTCGCGCGGCGAGCTGCCGGGCATTGGCCATCCACACGTCGTAGTCCTCGCGGCCATGTCCAGGAGCCGTATGGACGAAGCCCGTCCCGGCATCCGCCGTCACGTGGTCGCCCGCAAGCAGCGGCACGCGGAAGCCATAGCCCATCTCCCGCAACGGGTGCGCGCACTCGAGTTGCGCGAGTTCCTCGTGCGGCACCTCGCGCAGCCGCGCATAACCGGAGACCCTCGCGGCCCCGAAGGTCGGCTCGGCCGCCGCATCGGCCAGAAGGTAGCGTTCTCCGGGCCGTGCCCCGTTGTCCTTAGGGGCTTCCGTCACCTCATAGAGGCCGTATGCGGCCCGCGGCGAGTAGGCCAGCGCACGGTTGCCGGGCAATGTCCACGGGGTCGTGGTCCAGGCGACGACGCTCGCCCCGGCGAGGTCCCCGTCCCGGGCGGATACGGGGAACCTGACCCAGAGCGCGTCCGACTGGTCGTCGAGGTGCTCCACCTCGGCCTCGGCCAGGACGGTGCGCTCGACGACCGACCACATGACGGGCTTCGACCCCCGGTAGAGCTGGCCCGACGCGGCGAACTTCATCAGCTCGGCCGCGACCGCTGCCTCGGAGGCGAAGTCCATGGTCGTGTAGGCGTTCTCGAAGTCGCCCGAGACGCCGAGCGCGCGGAACTCTTCCGCCTGCACGCCCACCCAGTGCGCAGCGTAGCGGCGGCAGGCCTCTCGGAACTCCGGAACCGAGACATCGGCCTTGTCGCGGCCCTCGGCCCGGAACCACTCCTCGACCTTCCACTCGACAGGGAGGCCATGGCAGTCCCAGCCGGGAACGTAGGGTGCATCCCAGCCCGTCATCTGCCGCGAGCGGACCACGACGTCCTTGAGCACCTTGTTGAGGGCGTGTCCCAGATGGAGGTTGCCATTCGCGTAGGGCGGGCCGTCGTGTAGGACGAAGCGCCTGCGCCCCGCAGAGGACGCGCGCAGGCGGTCATGGAGCTTCATGGCATCCCAGCGGTCGAGGAGGGCCTTCTCCCCTTCCTCCTTGGGGCCACGCATCGGGAAATCGGTTTTCGGCAGGAACAGCGTCGACGCATAGTCGAGGCCGTCCGCGTCATGGCGGTCGGTCATCTGTTTCACTCGGAATGGGATGTGGGTTCTGGGCGAACGACCCGGCGCTCCGGCCGTGCGGCCTCAGCCGCGCACGGAGGCCGGGCGGATAATTCGAAGGACCGCGTTCGCGCGGACTATGCGCATTCCGAGAGATGCCATCGCTCCAACATAACTCGTTTTGGGCGAAACCGGAAGTTCGAGCCCTGAAGCGATCCCGTCTTACGCCCGGTCGTCAGCAGCGCCTTCTTCGCTCATCCGGACCGGACAGAATTGGGTAATCTCAACGGATCCCACTTCGCGCTTACCCAGTGCGAACCTTCCGCAATCTGAACATTCAGCGAGGTACCTGGCTCGATTCTTAAGTGCCGCGCTGAAGCGCATCAATACGTGGTCGGGGCGAATGCATTCAACCGCTCACTTTCAAAGCGAATCCCGACCCACAGAAAGGATCCTCGCCTCAACGAACTAATGCGATGCCGTCATCCACGTGAGACGACAACGCTCGCATGAGCCTTGTCCAAGACAAAGCATTTACGATTTCAAAGAGCTAGGCGAAGCGGACTGACGATGTCCGAGGCCGCTGCGCCAGACGCTGTGCCAACTCTTCCATTGAACGACGCCGTTGAATCATCGGTCATGGGTGGTCACGTTTAACCTGGTGCCCGTCGACATCAGCGAAGCGGGATTCTTCCCCCGGTTTGCTCCGTTCTCCGAAGCGCACGACCGCCATCAATGTCGTTGGCAGCAGAAGCCGTCTGCCCTCGAGGAGCATGCCACGAATCCAAACGGATTCGCCGCGCTGGGCGCTTCTCCCGGAGCGGGATTACCATGCGATTCTCGCACGGAACGCCAGCGTCCCTCGGCGCAACTGGCACCGGATCTGTCTCTTGTGGTGCAGGATCAGCGACCTGGTGCTCGGGGTAGAGTTCGGGCGGTGCCATCCTCCCTGATGCAACGAGTGATGCGATGCGCTCGCCAATCCATCGCATCACCGGGACAGCCATGCTGTTCCCAAGCGCCTTGTAGCGCGGACTGTCGGCCGCAAGCTTGCCGCGCGTATACGGCACCAGAGTCCAATCGTCCGGGAAGCCCTGGAGACGCTCGCACTCGCGCGGGGTCAGGCGGCGTACGATCCAGCGCGTGCGGTTGTCGTTCGATGCTTGCGCGATCACGAAGTCGAGTTCGCTGCCCTGCCCTGCGGGTCGAGCCGTTCCCGCCCCGCTGGCGCAGAGCGTGCCAACGACCTCGGGGTAAGCGATAGCAGTCATGTTGCCGCCGCCCTCCCTGCGCGCCGTCATCGTGGGAAGCACACCCTCGGCGACGGTCTCGGCATCGATGATCCCGTAAACCACCGTCGGCACCTGATTCGAGCCGCTCTGCCCCGCGCGCAAGGGGGGAGTGCCCTCTTCGGTGTAGCCAATCCCGCGCGCTTTCTCGGAGTTGCCCGCCGAGAAGGCCGCGGCCTGCACGATCAGAGCTTCGCTCCCGCCGCCACAATCGCCACTGGATGCCCGCAGGGTCGGCAGCGACTCCCCATCAATGCCGAGCCCCGTAAGGGCTACAGCACCGCCCGGATCAGCGGCGGCAGGTGCTTGCCACGCCGGGCGGCGCGGTGCTTGATCCCGGCGCGGGCTGCCGTACTCAAAGAGTACGTCGCCGGCACATCGCTTTCGAGTACTTGCGACAACGAACACGCGCTTGCGTCGTTGTGCCACTCCGCAATGTTGAGCGTCGAGAACGCGCCATGCAACTGTTCGCCGTGGTCCAGCAACGTGACCTGCGTTCGGCCATTTTCGCCTTGGGCTGACCAGAGGACCGCTCGACTCTCCGGCAAGGGCTGCCAGCAGACATCCGAAGGCGTTGTCCTTGGTCGAGAGGACGCCCGGGACGTTTTCCCAGACGATGAAATCGGGGTCGAGCTCATCTGCAATCTCCGTAAATCTGAGCGTGAGGTTCCCGCGGTCGTCCGCCAGCGACTGGCGCTTGCCCGCAAAGCTGAAGGCTTGGCACGGACTTCCTCCAACGAGCACGTCGATCGGACCGCATGCGCGTGCACGCTCCACGAAGTCCTCGGCAGCGACGTCGCCGAGATTCGGGACTTCCGGGAAGCGATGTGCCAGGTGCGCACAGGCGAACCGGTCGACATCCGCGACGAAGGCCGCCTCCCACCCGAGGGGGTGCCAAGCCACGCTCGCGGCTTCGATCCCCGAGAACAGGCTGCCGAACCTCACGACAGCACCCCGCGGGCATGCGGCTCGATCTGCGGCACTGCATCGGAGCCGATATTCTCGGCTCTGTTCCGAGTCTCACGGCTCGCTTCCCAAGCTGCCTGCGCGACCTGGACGGCCAGACATGCCCTCAGGAACGCAACGCGGCTCTCGTGCTCCTCCTGTCGCTCGCGCTTGTTGCTGGGACACACTCCATGCCTGTGCAAGCAGGCCAGAACCTGCTTACCCGCCTCGTCTCTGCCGCGCAGGGCTGCATCTACGGCATTCCGTACTTCCTGCATTTCTGGTGTCATGCTCATCCTTCTGGCTCCATGGTGAATGAGGGTTCGCCCTCTGTCCGGGATGTCCAAGCGACGTCCCCGAAAGGAGCGTGCTGTTCGCCCCACGTCGGTCCGTGTTCCAGTGTCAGTGCATGGCTCCGCAGCTCTTCGCAAAAGCGAATGCCTGGGACGGATCCTCCCAACGACGGAAGAATGCCTCCGCTTCGCTGTCGTGCTTTCTGCGAGACCACGAAACGGATGCCGCCTCCCCAATCTGCTCCGCGATGATCTGATCGATCGCATCCGACACCGCCGGCGTGAGGCTCGTGAACCGCAGGCCGTGGCAGATGCCCCGCTGATCCTGCGCAACGATGGTGACGGCACGAACCTGAGTCCCAGATCGCTGATCGACGTACCGTCGCTGGGTCGGCAACAACCCCATGTGGAACGGTGTCTCAAGGAAGAGATCGCGTCCAAAGCGCCACACCACGATCGCCGTGGTCCCTTCCCGCAACACGGCTACATCCAGCGGGGCGCGACGCAACGCCTTCACCTCGCTAGCAAGCGGCCTGGTGAGAGATGCGATCATGATCCACGGACCAGGACCGATCGCGAGCGTCGCTCCATCGGGAATAATCGGGTAAGGCGTCCGGTCGCCGCGACCGAAGACCACCATTCCGTTCAACAGCTCGATCATGATCCACCCCTTTCTTTCACTCCCGAAGCAGGAGTGTGCTTAGCGTGGACTCGTCCGAGCGCTGCCGTCAGGAGGGGGGACCTTGGTGTGATACTCAGACGGTTAATGTGTCATGTGAGTGATACGACCAATTGCAGTTGGTTGGTCCGTTTTGCTGCCGGGCAGCGCGCTCAGTGCTGGGTTCAGTTTGTTCGCAAACCCTCTTGCGCACCAGCCGTCCGCCGCATTGGGAGTTCAATCGACGAAGTGGTTCGACGCTAATAAAGCAGCCGCCGCCGCTCAAGGAAACTTCCGAAGTGAATATCTTTCACTACCGACGAGCGGGAGCATTCACGCAAGCCCCGTCGTGAAGCACATTCACGACTCGGGCGCGGGTGAGATGTGTGCAATCGAGCTGTTTTGCGGCGCCGCCGCGGCATGGGCGTAGGACTCGAGCTGGAGGGATTTCCTCGGCCAAATCGTAGAGTTGAGATTCGCATCGGTCCTAGGGGATGGTTGCTCAGCCGCCGGGATGTCGAAGAGCGCTCTGCCAGCACGCGGGATGCTCGCCCTGACTGGCTTCCGGCTGATTAGCGCTCTCAGACAGGGCACCACCTCTCGGATCAGCCCGGGATGCCCGCACAGCCGCATCACCATGGGTGGCTTTGCCCACGGATGCCAAACGAGCCAACATGATATCACTTGAGGGTGGGGATGCTCTCTACCCGCTGAGGGATTCCAGCTCGGTGGACAGCTCCTCGATGCTCTTGCATTTCCCTTCCAGGCGCGAAGCCCAGTGCAGAGGGGTCAGCGCCTCGCCCTTGTAGCGGGTCATGGAGGCCGCCTGTCGAATTGCCATCACCGCGACATCGCGCGTAACCGGGGTCAGTCCCTCCTTTCCGATCAAGGCAATCGCGTCGTCGCAATCCTTCTGAGCAGCCAGCGTATACGCTTGCGGTTGGTACCACGGCTCCCCTGTCTCGATCGCATCCAGCGCGGCTCTCGGGACCCGTACTGCGGATCGCACGTCATCGATTGCGTGCACGGCTCCCTCCTGGTTCTTCACGTGTCACCGGAGGGCGACACTCCCCCTCGAGGGGAACCAAAACCGAGGCGGAAGGCGAAACCCGCTCTCGCCATTCCAGCCTTGCGACGAGAACCGAAGCCGGATCGACCGTGCCTACACGCAAGCTGTAACGGGCCCTGTCGGACCGGACCAGCGCGATGATTTCCAAAACGGAAGAAGCGTTCCTTTCAGGAACTGCCGATGGAGTGCTCCACATCGCACGACGAAATCGCCGGAGCTGGACTCGGTCACAGCTCCACGTCGAACCACCCCTCGACCTCGTCCATGACTGCCTCGTCGACAGTCATGACGAAAGTCTCGGCCTGGCGACCATCGCCATAGAGCACGGCCCGGGTCACGATGCCGTTGATCTCGGACCGCCATGAACCGAATCCGCGACGAATGACATCAGCACCGCGCCGGTCAACCTGCATCGCCGCGACGTGATCGGCGACCGCTTGCGGAAGGTCGGCGATTCTCGTCGCCAGCACCTTCGCGCTGGCAACGATCTGTCCCGGAAGACGGTTCGCAGTGGCATGATTCGATGCCTGCCGTTCCCGCTCCGCGAAGTGCTCGCGAATGCGGGTGTCCGCCTCGGCGAAGAAATCCGGGTCGAGCGCGGTGATGAAATCGAGTGAAGGATTGTCACTCATCACGCGGCCGCCGCAATGATCGCCGCGGCCGCGGCCTCGGCGAGATCTCGACCCTCGCGCATGGTCCGCACCGACCCGGACCTGAGAGTCTCGTCAATGATATTGACCACCTCCCAATTCCACTGCCTTCCGACGCGCTGGACGCCAAGGCCGACAACCCGAACTCCGTCGTCCGCCTCGGCCACATAGTGACCCGGCGAACCGTCCCAAGCGGTCGTGCGCAGCCGCGGCCGGATGTGATGCACCGATCCCATCACCGGACCTCCCCGGTAACGGCATTCAGACAGGCACGGAGAATGGGGTCGCGGGGCTGCAAGTCCCGCCACCGCACAGGCAATCCGGCCATGGCATGGGCAATCATCATGCCCTCGGCATGATCGACCGGGCGGCAGGTGAGCAGTCGCCGGTAGAGCGCCCGAGCGCTGATCCGGGCGGGGTCGCGGCGCTGATCGCCCGTCGTCGTGACGGCGTCCCGGAGATCGCCATCGCAGGATCCTGCTTCAATGGCGTGCACCAGTGCAGCCACCAACTCGTCGGCGGTCATCAGTTCGGGCACGAGGCCGGTCCACTGCTGCCAGCAGTCGAAGCCGTCGATCCCAAGAGGCTCACCCGTCAAATCGTCCAGATCGTCCATCCTCAATCTCCTTCGTTGTGGGCACGCACAGTCTTCAAACGAGGGGACGATAAGTCCAGACGAGAACGTCATGCGATGGAATATTAAAGCATTGCATAGAGTTGTTTGCTTCAGGGAATCGCAGCAATACTTTCGCGCTCGGCAAGGGCCGAATCCTTGCGGCGGCCGGACCTGGAAGGACTCGCGACCACAACGAACACCGCAGAAAGTCTGTGGATAACCCAACCACCCGCATCTATGCCGCCTGCACCAGCGCCCAGACGACCTCTCTATGCGGTGCGGGCGCGATGTTTTGATCGGCGGTTGCGCAGTCCCGATCGCTTTTTGATGCGGTTGCTGGTTCCAGCCCTCGGAGAGGTCGATAACCGTGGCACCGCAGTCGTCGGGATATGAGTCGCGCTACCGTGGGACCTGACATGAAGTCTGGCGGGGATTACTGCACGGTCCTTGCTTTCCTCTTCACGGCAACGGTGGAGGTGCAACGCACCGCGAAGATTCGATTTCCGCAGTCCCGATCTATGGGCAATGCGCGCCGCAGCACCAGACAATTCTCCGGCCCAGTCAGTCGGCGAGACTGAACTGACAGCACTCCCATCCTGCACACACAGCAATTCGAATCGGAGCGGCGACTGATGCAATCATCGCGTCTGACCACTCAACAGGACGAAGGTCAGGCAGCAGTCACCTAGACGACGGTTGGTCCTCCTTGCCGGACTCTCGAGGACCATACCGCTCACGAGGGATTCAGGCACCCGCAGCACAAGGACACCCAGGGACGTTCTGATGTCAGTGACATCTCAACATGGTCCCCGTAAAGCACCGGGTCGTGAACGGTCTTAACCTGATAGGCGGAAGTTCATGACCTTCGATGCGATCGTGAAAGCCATTCACGACATGACGCAACGTGATGAGAATGGTCGAACTGTACGCAAGGTATGGTCTCACATTTCAGACTTCTCAAAGATCTTGAAACCAAGGTGGGCTACGGAGGTCGTGAATGTAGTTCACTACGAGGGTATGGATGCGGGTTGTCGAGTTGTTCTGTGGCGCGGGTGGAGCGGGTTTCGGCCTGATCCGTGCGGGCATGAGAATCGAGCAAGCCTACGATGTGTCGGAGCAGGCTCTGGCGGTTCATCGGGCAAATGTCATTCGCTTGGCACCGGGAAGCTTCATGTCAAAGCTGTTCCGCTACGGCGTCCCGACGATGCAGGTCCGTGACCTGTCCGCCCTGACTCGCGTGATTCCGGAGATGACAGAGTTGCATGCGGATCTCATGATCGGCGGGCCTCCCTGCCAGGATTTCTCGTCAGCCAACCAGAAGCGCAAGGAGGGTGACCGCGCCGATCTGACCGCTGCATTCGCGCTCATCGTCACCTCGGTGCGCCCACAGTATTTCGTGATGGAGAACGTCCCGGATGCGGCCGTGTCGGATGCCTATGCCCGCGCCAGGATGATGTTCAAGTATGCTGGGTACGGGCTCACCGAACATGTCCTCGACGCCAGCTTCTATGGCGCGGCAACGGCCCGACGGCGTCTGATAGTGGTAGGCTGCCTGGGCGAGGTCGACGACTTTCTCGGGGAGCATCTGACCGCCGCGCGAAGCGATCACCGAGTAACGGTCGCGGATGTGCTCGGCGCTGATTTCGGCGAGGACCATGGCGATGGTCGCGGGAAACTCTACTGGTTCCAACCGAACGGCGGCGAAAGCACGGGAACCCGCCGGGTTTGCGAACCCTCCCCCACGATTACCGGGAAGACAATCGTCAATCGTCGCAACAAGTACAAGCCGAAGAAGGGCGATGTGCCGGGCTGGAGCGATCTTGTTCAGCCGACGCCAGATCAATTCTCCCGCATCCAGGGCTTCCCCGCGGGCTGGGACCGGTCCGCCGCGGGCAGCCCGAGCGCGATGAATCAGATGCTCGCCAACTCCGTGCCGCCCCCGCTCGCCGAGGCAATTGGCAAGTGCGTGCTGGCTCACTCTCGGGGTGAACGGCCGGACATCCCGCGGGAGTTCCCGTGGTACTACGACGAATGGCTGCGCGAGCGGTACAAGGGGACGGCGCTGCGGGATCAGAGATCCCTGTTTCGAGCGGTGCAAGGATTACTTGGTCCGACCGCCGTTGGTCCTTTACGTCCTGCGCTGGGGTTGCTGGACCGCCATCCGGCACTCGCGAAAGTCTCGCCGCAGCGGAAGGCAAACCTCAAAAGCTCCCTCAGGCTTCACCGCGAGTGCTACGTCGAGTGCTTGCTGACAGGAGTTCTGAGGGAATGAGGGTCCGATCAACTCCCGCGACCTGTCCGTAGACGGACCTTCCCATTCTGCCCTAGGCGCTAATCGAGCACGCCGATAGCCGTTCCATGTCTGTTTTTCCTACATCCCGTTACTCGCCTGCTGTCGACCTCACCCGTGCGACCCGTAGGTTCGGATTTGTGAAATTCCGGATGGGCCACTCGCGAATGGGAACCGTGTTCGTGGTCGAACATCTATTCGTTTCCAACGGACCCAACGGGAGCTTCTTCCAGCCCTCGTTCCTCGGCCCGCCGAGCCTTGCCTTCATGCGACGCGGGCAACATCGTTCGAGCTTCTCAATCGACGTCGTGTCGCTCGCGCATCGTCCACCGCATCGGCCGCCTGATGTTCAGAACCCGGGTCGTCCGGGATGTCGGCTGGATGCCCGACATCGATCCCACCATGACCTTGTGGAGGTGCCTGCCCTGCGTCCTGCACCGTCCTTACGGGTCAGCGCCTCCTTCATCCGGCTCGAAGCCAGCGGCTAGCCGAAGCGGATCGATGTATTGCTTCGCTCCTCATCGGCGAGGCGCATCCTCTTGTCGACCCCTTCCCGCTCACGATCGATATCCCGCGATGGGAAAGCGATGCTGGGGACAGAATCGCGGGAATTACCGCGGCCGCCGGTCGGTGGGATCCCGCCAAGGCTGAGCGCGGGGATAGCCGCGCATCCGTGCGGCAGCCCTGTCGGTGTGCCGGCATGCACATTCAGGTCAGGCATGATGGCGGTATCGTCAGGCAGGAGCACGCGGAGGCGCTGCCATGCCATCCGATGAACACCGCAACTCGCCGAAGTTCTACGACCGCCTCTCCAAGAGGTTCAACGAACTCTTCCCAAGAACGGCCAAGTACAGCGATTTCAAGACATTCTACGACGTCTTCGTGAAGGAGGCCGAGGTCATCAACGAGCGGCGGTATGCCGTGGCGGAGGGCCGGCTGGCGAAGGACCGGGGGTATGGACCGGACGAGATCCTGCCCCTGTCCCCCGAGGAAGGGAGAGCGGTCGAGGTCCAGATCGAGGAACGCATCGGCGAGGCATCCAAGTCCCTTCCGGACGAGCGCAGGCGCAAGGTGCCCCGGCCTGCGCCCGGCCATAACCTGACGGGACTGGCCCTGTCAGGCGGCGGTATCCGGTCGGCCGCCTTCTGCCTCGGTGTCCTCCAGGCCATCGATGCGATCCGGGAGGACCGCGAACCCCAGGTGCTCGACCGGATCGACTACCTGTCGACCGTGTCCGGCGGGGGATACACCGGGACATCCTTCGTCAGCGGCCTCATGCAGGCGCAGGGCTGCTTTCCCTTCAAGAGCAAGCTCGATCAGGAGGAGACGATCGAGACGCAACACATTCGCGACTACTCCAACTACCTCGTGCCCGATGGTGCGCGGGATTACCTCCTCGGCTTCATCGCGGTCTCGCGGGGATTGCTGATCAACGCGACGATCTTCCTCGGCATCCTGCTCCTCCTCGCCGCGGTCATGATTTGGGTCAACCCCAATGCGGACGAACTCCACCTCGGGTTTCCGGGTCTGCACCTCCTCGGATGGGACATCCCGGGACTGAGACTCTTCCAGCTCACCCTGATCACCGCTGGCCTCTTCATGGCCTGCCAGCTCGGGTTCGCCATCATCGCCTCCCATTTCGCGAGAAGGAGGCGGACGCTGACCTTCAGGGAGAAGGGTGCCGACGTGCTCTCGTGGGTGTTCGTCGGTGTGCTGGTGATCGCCTTCGCCGAGTTCCAGGACTTCGTGCTCGCCCATCTCGTCCAGCAGGATCTCGCCACCTGGGTCGGATCGACCCTGTCGGCCTTCTGGGCCGCGCTCGCCCCGATCGCCGCGCTCGTGCTCGGAGCTTCCGCCGGGAAGTTGGCTGCCGTTGCCCAGACGACCATCGGCGACAAGACCTGGACGGGAACGTTCAAGCGTTGGGCGAGCTGGGCCGGGCTCTACCTTGCCGCGGCCGTCGTCCCGCTCATGCTCTGGTTCGTCTTCATCGTGCTCAGCTACTGGGGCATCCGGACGAACATCACCGATCCGAACCATCCCGGCGTGCCCGACTGGCTGATTGGGTCGGCAGGGTGGTTGCGGACATGGCTGGCCGAGTGGGTCCCGCCCGAGCATGGCATCGCGCTGCTGTATGCCGTCGTCGGGACGTGCCTGCTGTTCGTGTCTCTCTTCGTGAGGCCGAACGCCGGCTCACTGCATCTCTACTACCGCGATCGGCTCAGCCGGGCGTTCCTCTGGAAACTGGACGAACTGGAAAAGGCCGCGAGCGAGAAGAGCAACGGGAGCGTGTCGTGCTCCTGTCCTGCCCCGCAGCCCAGGTCCGGTCTCGAGAACGAGTCCAAGCCCGTCCCCGGGAAGGTGCCTCCTACGGACGTCGACAGGTTCGCGTTCTCCTCGCTGAAGAAGGAAGATCCGCAGGGCGGCTGGATGGATGATGTCCGCTTCGCGCCGTACCTGCTCGTCAACACCGCGGTCAATCTCGGGGCATCCGATTACCTGAACCGACGCGGACGGAACGCCGACTCCTTCGTCTTCAGTCCCCTGTTCATCGGGAGCGAGGCCACGGGCTACTCGGACACCCGCCTCCTCGAGAGCTTGGATCCCGGCATCAACCTGGGCACCGCGATGGCTGCCTCCGGCGCCGCGGCCTCCGCGAACATGGGGAACCGGACGATCAAGCCGCTCACCTTCAGCCTTGCGGTGCTCAACGTCCGCCTGGGTTACTGGATACCGAACCCCCGCTACGCGCGGAAATGGAAGGGCTGGAACAGGATTCTCGCCTCCATCGGGCCGCTCTACTACGCCATGGAGACCGCTGGCCGTCTCAGCGAGGAGACACTCAACGTCTACCTCACGGACGGCGGGCACTTCGACAATCTCGGCCTCTACGAGTTGCTGAAGCGGCGGTGCAGGCTGATCATCGCCGTCGATGCCGAGGCGGATCCCAGGATGAACTTCCAGTCCTTCGTTCGCGTGCAGTGCCACGCGCGCATCGACCTCGGCACCCGCATCGACCTGCCTTGGGAGTCCGTGCGCGCCTCGGCCCTTTCCGTCTCCGCCGAGGGCTGGCGCAGGCCCGTCCGGACGGAAAGGTGCCGCGGCCCGCATGTGTGCGTCGGCAGGATCGATTACGGCCCGGGCGAGCAAGGGGTGCTGATCTACATCAAAGCGTCCACGTCGGGGGACGAGAACGACCTCATCTGCGACTACAAGAGGCGCAACGAAGCCTTCCCGCACGAGACGACGGCGGACCAGTTCTTCAGCGAGGAGCAGTTCGAGGTCTACCGGGCGCTCGGCTTCCATGCGGCGTTGGGCTTCTTTTCGGGGGACGACGCATTCGGCATGTTCCCTGCGGACAGATACCGCGAGTGGATCGGGCTTCTGGGGAGCGTGCTCGAGCATGCCAACATCCCCGAGGCGGCACGGAACCGGATCATCGCCCGCGCATCCAGAGGGGCGACCGAGAGGCCGTTCCTGCCTCGCCCCTCACGTGTGTCTCCCGCCATCCCAGCAAATGGCCATCTGTGCGGGGACGGCATGCCGGATGGCGAAGTGATGCCGAGAGTCGGTGCGTGAGGTGTCTGCGTTCCTGCGGCACGCCGCCCCTTCCACGGGCTGCCTGGTTCCTGTCCTTCAGGAGGTCGGCATCTCCAGCCATGGCCGGAGACATGGAGCAGTCCCGTGCCCCGTAAGGCAGGGAAGTCGGCGAATAGCACGTCAAACCGGATATTATTTCCGGTTTGCACTTTCTTATCTATCCCTGTCCTGAAACCCCGGCCGTGAGATAGATGACCACCAACCGCAGTACAGTACCTGTATTAGTGCCTGATTCACTGTGCTCGCATCTTACTGGCAGGGCAGGAACAGTCGTTAATGTCACGACCTTACGGGCTCTCAGAAATACAGGGGGCCATCATGACCAAATCTCTTCGCCAGCCCAAATCGTTCGACTACGGTGCTCTCTCGCTCGCCGACAGGGAGGCACTGCGCGCACTCCAGGCGGAGTACTCGGTCATTGCCCGTAAGTCCTCCAGCCAGGTCTTCGAACTCGGCAGGATCTTCACGCGCGCCAGGGAACTGCTGCCACGCCGGTTCGAGAAGTGGGTGTCGCGGGAATGCTCCGGCATGACGCCAAAGACCGCCGGCAACTACATGCGCATCGTCGCCCGTTTCGGGGACCGTCAGGATGTCGTAGAGGCACTCGGCTTGAAGCCGACCTCGCTCATCAAGCTCGCGACGGCGCCGGACGAGGCCGTCAACGAGGTGTTCGCTCGCGCCGAGTCCGGGGAGGCGCTGATCGGGACTCAGGTCGAGGCGATCATCCGCTCCCATCGCCCGAAGCCGGACAAGGCTGGCAGCGAAGGCGCCAAGCACAATCCCGGACGCAAGGGTCTCACCGCACTCGTGAACGAGTGTAATCGCATCAGCATCGAAACATGGTTCGACCGCCTTGCCGCTGTGCATGCGAAGATCATGACGGCCTTGCCAGGTGATGATGGTCCCAAGAAGTTCCGGAAGGGTGATCTTGTCGATGTGGTTTCGTGGCAAGCCAAGTGGCTTCTAATTGAGCTCGAGCGGATGACCGGGTTCAATTTCTGGAACAAAGCGAGTGACCACATCGGGATCGCTTATGAGGACCGTCCGAGTTGGCCGAGCGGGCCGTGGAAGGACGTTTATCTCGCCTTGCATGACATTGATCGCATGGAGACCATCAAGCTCGACGAGCTTGAGCCGCTGCTCCGGAACAAGATCGTTCCCGTCCTGGAATGGGCATTGGAGCGGGCGGTCGATGTAGCGGCCGACGGCAAGGCGCCTCTCGCCATTGCTCGCGCAATGGACCCGATGGGCATCAGGGCTGGCGATGCGAACGGTGCTCTTCGGAATCTCGAGGCCGCGGCTGACTCAGACGCAAGCGAAGACGGTGTGGGCTCGACGGCAGCACACCGGGATGGCGCGAATGACATGGTCGCGGTGTCTCATGCTGCAACCAATGCAGGTGTGGTGATTGAGGCGGCACCGCGCGCGGATGCGGACCACGCCGACGAGACACCGGATGAGGTTGATGCTGTCGTAGTGGTTCGCGGGATTCACGATGATGCGGTCAAAACAATCGCCGTACCGGAAGCCCCACAGCGGGGATGGAGGCCGCCGCCCTTTCTCAAGCAACTTCGTGAAGCGAAGAAGGCTGCTGAGCTGGGGCGCAGCACCTGATTGGAATTCCAGTGTGACGCTCCCGTGCATTCGTGCCGGAGCGCCACGTCGCTAGATCGAGCACTCCCGGCCAGCGCGATCGTCGATGTGCATGGCCCGTTCGGGGCACTCCCGGACATGCCGATGATTCCGAGGCTTCGGAATCCTGGCCCTCGCCGCCGTGGCGTGTCGTGTCGTTGCGACCACTAGCGCCCTGAGCATCGACGGATCGTGCGCACAGACGGACGAGATGAAGGGGCGTACGATAGGAAGCCACCTCGTCCGTCGCGCTATGCCCCGGAGCGCCGGACGCCCGATCTACACACGGAATATGCCCGACCGGACTGTCGCTCATTCCCGCGCCATCCATGGCCGAGGCTTGGGCTGCCTTTTTATCTATACACTGGGTTTTACACTCCGCCTCCACGGCGCCCAATGCTGGAAGCCAATGCTTGTGGACGGTTGGACGCGAGAGTCCGGATCGCAGCGCGACCGCTGTCTTGGTGACCCGCTCCCCGGATTTCCGGAGCTCCCTCATCGCATCAATGAGGACGACCAGCACTCTGTTGGCGACGACGGATGCGGCGTGGCGTCCGCCAATCGCCTGCCGTTCGCGCAGCGTCTTGCCCGCGACGGCACCGGCACACACGCCGCGATCTCGTGTTGGAGAGCGGTGTCGCGCTGGATCCCAATGCGCAGAAGCGTAGTCGACCACCCGGTAGAGGATCGCCTTGAGCTGTCTGGCGCTGCCCTCGACCGCCTTGATGGCGCGCCCGATTAGGCGATTGAACAAGGTCTTGGCCATGAAGTCGCGATCGGCCAGCGCGGCCTGATACTCAGCCCCGCCTTCTTCGTGCCACTCCTTGAGTGCGGTGAGGACCCACTCGCGGAACAGGGTGAAGGCTCGGTTGCTCGCCGCCTTCTCCATCCCGGACACTGCCGCGGCGCTCTCGCGAGCCAGGAGCGTCCGGTCAATGCGTGTATTCACCCAGCTCGCCCAGGTCGACAAATCGAGAAAAACCTCCTCGTTCCAGGTCCGAACCGACCAGAACGGCGACAGCGGGTTCTTGCCGCGCATCGGGTTCGCGAGGCCACCCGGATCGGCCCCGAGCGGCAGGAGTATCTTGACGATCCCGGCATGGACACCGCGGAACAGGTCGATGATGTCGCGTCGGCAGCGGGGATCGTCGCGGTTCCACCAGACCTCGGAGCCGTAGGGGAGCAGGTACCAGAGGTGCGGTCGCTCGATCGCGCCTGTGACCGGGCATTCATAAGCGACGGCGGCATTGGGCAGACAGGGCAATGGGAGCTGCTCCAGCCAGTAGCGCAGCGCGTCCCAGGACGGAAACGACATGTCGAGGTCGATGCGAAAGGCCCCGCGGAATGTGGGGTTGAGCACCACCCACGGGTCATCGAGCGCCAGGAGCTTCGAGTCGCTTGTAGTCACGACATCTTTGCTGCGTCCGGTCTGGAGCCGATACGCCCTGGGCGTCAGTTGCACGAAGCGCCGTTGGACATGTCCCAGCTTGGATCGAAGACCCGTCTCCTGGAACGCAGGTCGCCACCTTCCGCCGATGGTCTCGCCATGGCAGACGAATCCCACACTCAGGCGCAGCCGGATGAGCTCCCGGCGCGTCCTGGCGCGTTCCGTAAAGAAGCGGTCATCCTCACTCCGGCAGACCCGCGGGGTCCCTGCACGCCAACCCGACATGATGTTCCGCAGACGCCGCTCTTCCTCCCAGCGCGTCTCGAAGCGCACGACGGAAGTCGCAGCGATCCGATGGGCCGGATGCGTGAGATCGACGGACGCAGGTTCGTTCCTGCGTTTCTCGTCAACATTTTTGGCCTTGAGGTCAGAAGCGGGCGTTGTCTGGTCGGGGCTATCTCCCGACCACCGGATCACCGGGCGACCTGCCCGACAAACTCGACGTCACCTGCGCCGATGAGCATCCTGACCACTCCACAGAAGCACCAGGCAGGGCCGCCACGGCCCGATGATCCGGCGCTTTCTCATTCATGAGAACCGCCGGCGGAGCGTGAGACAAGCCCTTGAGCTGGTGAGGACGGCTCTGAACTGCCCTCCCCTCCCAATCACGCCTCACTCCCCTACGGATTTCGCTTATGCGTAGGGAACTTCCGTAGGAAAGAGCATACGCGCCGAGAGGACGCGTGCGCGGTCCAATGATTGCAGCGGCTACCGAATCCGCGCCGACATGCATGGAGTTCGCGACCTGCTGCCGGGACCAGGGTCTGTGCTGTGCCCCGGGCGCTATGTCGTCCGGTCCGGTGAGGCTGCGGGTACGCCTCGTAGTTCACGTCGAACGGCATCGGCATCTCGGTCGCGTGCTGCACTCCTTCCTTGGCGGCACCTGCCGGTTGTCAGATCCGGGACCAAGCGCACAAGCGCGCGCTTCCGCAGCCTCCGGAGGGCCTCGAGGGATTTCCTGATCATAAGGTCCGCAATCAGGAATTCGGATGTGCGAAGAAAGCGGATCCATGACTCGGCAACGCATTCTGCATTGCCGAGTCGGTGAGAATGTCACTTGTGTTGTTCTGACTATTACATGCCATCATTGTATAGCTTGGCATTGTAAACATGTCCCTATGCAACATAATCTTTACGACAGTCGCACTGTCGCAATGAATACGCTTGCTGTGCTGTATTCAGCCCCGCACACTCCAATCATCGATGCCGCACCGAGCGGTGCCGATCCCCGGGAGGACCGGTGCGCTTGGAGGCCCGAAGGGGCCAGCAAGGGAGTGTGTGAGATGGAACTGAAGAACACTGCATCCGCCGACATTTGCGACATCGTCGATGCGATCGACACGCTGGAGGCAATCGACGCCAGCGCGGTCATCGAAATCCTCCTGAAGGAGGTCGACAACTGCGCCCCCTTCATCGGAGCCTCCGGCGACGGCTATGATCCTACGCTGAAGACTGTGGTCGAGTTCAGCATCGACGTGCACGACTTCACGCTGCGCGACATCGGGTACACGGCCGAAGCGTGGGCTGATGTCGTCACCAACAACCGCGGGGACTGGATCGACAACCCGCGCGGCAACTACGAGCTCCCGGAGGAGATCGCGGCAGAGGTCGACAGGGTCCGGGAAGAGGTCGAGGACGACGATGGCGTCCATCCGCGGGATCATCATGACGAAATCTGGCAGCGCCTCTCGGAGGCCGCCAAGGACGCCATCGGCGCCAGGATCTCCGAGGCGATCTGGGATTGCGAGGCCCGCGAGGAGATCACCGACGAACTCATCGCGGCGCTCGAGGAGGCCATCGCCAGCGAGATCGCGTGCTGTGATGAGCAGCTCCAGAATGAAACGGAGGACCGCGAGATCGTGCTCATCGCCCCCGGCAACGACACGATCCAGGCCCAGGGCGTCGATGTGGAAGACGCCGCGCGCAGCCTGCGGTCTCTCGACCCGAACATCCATGGCCTCGACGAAGTCGGCTGCGGTGGCCGCCATGCGGAGATGACCGCCTGGTCCATCCCGGCTGGTGTTGAGTGGCTCGCGGGGGACGAGGACCGGGTGATGCGCTGGGGGCGGCACGAGGGCGACTACGTGGTCCTCATGAAGACGGCTGAGGCGGCCTGAGCCCATGGCAGCGGGGGCGCGTGGCCCCCGCCCCTTCTCCAGGGAGCCGCGGGGCTCTCTCGACGAGGGGCGATGCCACTCACCAACCGGGCGGCATCCCGGCCCAGCACGAAGGGAACCGAGCCATGAGACTCAACACCAGCATCGACCGCATCGCCCCACTGATCCCGGACAGCATCAACTTCCGGACTGTCGCGGGCGAAGAGCTCGCGATTCATGTCATCGACGGCATCCTCGATAACGAGGACGGTAACGGGCCGGGCACCTACGGCACTTGGACGCCCGAGTGGGCGATTGAATCCTACGTCCCGGCCGCCACTGCCGAGGGTGTCCCGCTCGAGGAGATTGACGAGGACGAGAGCGCTCTTGTGATCCAAGCCGTCACCGCGGCGCTCGAGATCCTGCGAGCAGAGGCTGCCGAGCCAGCCTGATCAACTGGCGGGGGCCATGCGCCTCCGCTCTTTCACCGGAGAGCCGAGGGGCGGCGCTCGTGAGGAGAGGCGACGTCAATCATCGCGCCGAGGGGCATCCCGGCACATCAGAAGGGGGTTGGGACATGGACATCCGGCAGGCAAGCGACATGGCGCTGATCGAGGAACTCCGCCGTCGCGACATCGCGGTGGTCGCGGTGACGTCCTTTGATCTGAGGATGGATCACGACGCAGACGCGGGACTCGCCGACTGGCTGCTTCGGTATCGCCGGCAAAGGCTCGAGACGCTGATGGAGGACGCGATTGCCGAAGACGTGCGTGATCTCCTTCGCACTGACGAAACGGCGTACGCGGACGCCAAGGAGGCCTTCATCGTCGAGATGGCGAAAAACGACGCGGCGGAATACGTCGACAACTACGACCTCATTGCCCCGGGCGAGGCGTTCACCACTAACGGAATCACGGACTGGGCATGTTGCGACGGGCAGTTCAATCTCTCGATGCGCAGTGCCGCCTTTGCCGTAGAGGACGGAGATCAGGTCGAATACGAGAGGCTGCTCGTGTCAGAGGCGCAGGCGCTCTTCGGTTCCGGACGCCGCGCCGGAGCCGTATGACGGCCAACCACAGCGCGTGCTTCCGGGAACGCCGCCAGGCGCTGGGCTTCTCGATCCGAGACTGGCCGAGGTCCTGGACAGGCCCGGGGTAGGGTTACTCGGAACGGCCATGCGGGCCGGACCGTGCTGGTCCTACCGCAGCACGTCCTTGATCGGGAGAAGATGCAGTTCGAGCAGCCTAGTCGGGACCCCGGGTTGGGTTGCGAGGCGATCAGGCTGAGGACAGCCTGGCGATAAGGCGGGGCCGCGACCCCACTCACCTCTCTGGGGAGGCACAGAACAACTCTCCCGACACAGAGCGAAGAACAAGGAGGTGACAACGGGCTTGAGGCCGATGCTGGCGACATCCGAGGGGCGAGGCATGGGCCTAAGACTAAGGGTAGGCGTCCGTGCGTATACTCGCAGCCGAAGCTCGGTGGCTTCCGGTGAATTATGAACGAAGTCCGCCTGTTGTCTTGGGGCTATCCGACTCTCGACACCATCATTGGGTCTGTCGATCGCATCAAGGTTTTGCGGCTCCTGTGCTCGGTCGAGGGTAAGTGAGGCGTTGTGGAGGCCGCCTCTTCAGCTCTCTGTCAGCCCTCCCAGGGCGACCCAGCTCGTCGATGGTGCTCCGGACATCACAGCCGCATAGCTCACAGGGATTCCCGGTCCCAGGTGCAACTCCCCTTTGGCAACTGCTGAATCGTGTGTCTTGCGCACTGCAACGCCATGCTCGGCATCACCAAGTGACGGGACCAGAGTATAAAATGGCTCAGAGATCAAATGCCAAGGCAGCCGCCCATCGGCAGCGGCAGGCGGACTACCGCGCGCGCCTGAGGGAGGCCCGTGCGCCCGAGAGCGACGACGTCCAGCGCGAGGTGTTCCGGGTCATCCGGCAGGCCGCGTTCCGGCTCCGAAAGGATCGAGACAAGTGTAAGCTGCCCCACGATCCACACTACAGAAGGTTCGTCGAAGACTTCCTCCAGAGAGTCTTCGACACTGTCCTCGATCGACTCGAGCGCAAGGGCTACGACCGCGAGAAAGCGCGGAGGCGTCTTAGCCTTGCGCTCATTCCGCCTTGGCCGGGGAGATGAGCGCAAGCGCGGGACGTCTGCGGAATCCTCCTGCCCAGCGGGCCGGCGCTCCCATTACTTCCACTTTCACCGAGTGATCGGACATCTCGGGTGACGTACTCACTGAGTGAGGTTTAATGCGGGCGGCACGACACAGTGGCTCGTCGATGGCCAGCACGAAGCCTTCTTCATCCCTCCCGGGCAAAGCTCGACCTTCGGCACAGGGAATCCGGTTGCTGGCACAGTGTTGCAACGTGTCGGCACGTCATCTCACATCAAAACAAGTTGCGCATAAGCGTTGCAAATATCTGGAAATGCGATTCAGTACCGGACGGCCTCGGGCGCGATCGTGGGTCGCGAGCCCATCCCGATGCCATACACATGGATTTCAATCTCTGGCGACGCGCGTGTGCATCGAAGCAAGGTGAGACGAATTGCGCACATCCGTTGCAAATGTCCGAGCAGCCGTTTCGAAGATCGAGATTCGCGTTTCATTGATTTTCGACTGTCTGTCCAAGACCGTGGGCGACCCCCTCTGTGGGAATGAGGCACTCGTCAATACAAAATGAATTCTCTTGCCAGTGCTGAGCTTCCGCTGAACCCTTGTAGTGTGATCCCGCAGGCGCGAGCCGGTGGGCGGTTTATGGCAGGAGAGCAGAGGTGGAACTGAAGCCGAACATGTCTTTCGACTTGCACTGCGCCATCGATGACTTTCGCGAGATGCAGGGCGCGAATATCGAGACCATTGTCGACAGCTTCCTTCAGGATTTCTTGCGGTGCGATCCGTTCGTTCAGAGCGAAGGCGTTGGGAACGTGCCTACGTTCGCACTCTGGGTGGGGCCTCTCAGGGTTGAGGTGCAGGTCGGCTACACGCGGATGCATTGGAATGCGCTTCTGAGGCAGAAGCGCTTGCAATGGCTGTCAGACCCGTATCGCTGGGAGATGCTGGACGACGCCGCCCTCACGCATATCAGGAAGATCGCCTCTCAGGTCCGGGCTGACGTCTCCATCTCAGACGGTGACCGGTTGAACGTGCTCTGGGATCGCCTGTCCTGCACGGCGCGGGAGGTGATCGACGCCGAGATCTCGGAGGAGGAGTGGAATACCTGTGGCCGGAAGCGCATCCGTGAAGAGATCATCGATACGCTTACCCGCGAAGCCAGGCGCGCCAACAACGATTTCGATCTCGACTTCCGCGTCGACCCGCAGACCGAGGTCGTCCTCCTCGAGCGGAACTCCAGGCGCGTGTGTGCAAGAGGAGCCGACGTATCCGAGGGGGCCTCTAACCTCGGCGTAAGCATCGGAGCTGCACTGAAGCTGGAGCGCGTTTCCCGCAATGCGGCTGGAGATCACGTCTACCTCGCCTACTGGGTTCCAGAGGTCATCGAATTTGCCCCCGAAGACGCCGATCTGGTTGAGCGCTGGGGAAATTACGCGGGCAGCTTCACGTGTGCCCCTGTCGAAGCTGATCGTTGAGCGCTGGGGACGGAAATGGGCAGCGTTGGGATCCGCCCGACGGAACCGAAGACGGTGCGGGGAACTCGAGACCGGGCGCCTGACTGAGCATCGGCGACACCCCGCTGCTCCGGAGCCGACACTGGTATCAGAACACTCGGAGGGAGAGACCATGAACGACCGCGAACAAGCAATCGGCTGGAAGCGCGTCAGCGAGCTCATCGCCCGCCATCTGCGGCTGGACATACCGGCTGACGATCTGCCCGGCCCCTGCGCGGAGCTGTCAGAAACCATCCGGGTCCTCGAGGAGTACGTGGCTCGCAAGGAGCGGGAGGTCGCGGCGGCTCGCCATGCCCGGGCGATGATCCGGCGTCGCTTCGTGGTCTGCGATGGGTGGGGGCACATCTTCTCGGAAGCGCGGGGAGACACCGACACGCGCTGGGTCTTCGACCGACACCTCTGGCGTCTCGCGGCCTTGCACGTCCGGGAACACTCTTGCGCTGACTGGGAGGGAGCCCTTCCGGAAGAGATGGCCGATGTCGAGGACAGTCTCGTCCACGCGAACGACGGCGCCCTGTGGGACCGTGAGGGCTGGGATCTCGTAGAGGCCGATGACGTCCCGGGCTGGGCAGCAACTGTGTTGCCGCGCAGGAGTCGCTGTCTGCTCAACCATGCGCCGCAACAGTGATTGACCCGATCGAAGCCCAAGTTCTTGTCTTTCCCAAGCGTCAACTGATTGGGTTTGACCCTGGGCAGCAAACTCCCAACAGCGTGGATGAAGGACAACAGTACCCAGGGCGTGTCCATCGCGCTTCAATGTCCTTCGGTGAGGTGATGGTGCAGTTGCAAGCCTCTACGGCTCTCCCATCGGGAGTGACCCAGCGTGTTTGCGAGTACCTTGAACTCCTCGACGGCGCAGCGGCCAGCATCATCCAGGGCGTCCACCTCATCGGCTCGCTTGCCCCTGGTGACGACCAAGTGAGGGTGAAGCGCGATTGATGTGATCGCGCTCGTTTCCGGCCCCCTTGCCTGACGCGGCTCGAGGGCCTCGCGGATTCACGGCACCACGGCGGCTTCAGAGGGTCCCCTCTTCAACGGCTCTTGTTTGAGCACGCTGAACTCTGCCGGGTCCCGTCATCGAGCAAGCGGGCGCCGTTCATACATCGCGGAATTTTCCATGCCGACGCCGTCTGTTTCGAGTTCAACTCAGCGACCAGACTGTGTTTGGCCCAACATGGGATCGCGGTCCGGGGCCGACCGATGCAGCCCTTATCGTCGCGACCGATCCTGCACCGCTCCGGGCCTCCCAGGCCAACGATCTGCGGACTGATTGAAGGGCGTGGATCGAGGACTACAGCGGGCCCCTGCCCGCAGGGCTCCCGGCGAAGCGGTGGATGCGGCAGTTCTGGCCTGGGGCGTTCCCGGCGGCCGGCGGATCGCCTGCGCATACGAGACGGGCGCATCGCCTCCAAGTCCAAGGCGGGCGTCGGCCGCTGGCCAGATATCAGCCGGATTGGCGTCCCGTTATCCAGGACGCCTTATCGGCGCGGCTCGGTGAAATCCCACGCGCTGGAGTTCAGGCCGTATGCCGCCGCTGCGTCAGCCCGTGCCCGATTCCAACAGGACCGATCGTTGACGTTGTGCGTGCAACATCAACAGGTGTGCTCTCACAGGTCCACTCCGGCGTCTCGTTCGACTGGATGACCTCCTTCCAGGGCTCGGGTTCGACGAAAATGCCAATCCGGTTGAGGCGGTTGGCGACCTCGTCCCATTGCTCGTGAGGCAGATCGAACCAGGTTCCGGTCCTGTCAAGCATTTGCATGGCGATCATGCGACGGGGATGTCGTTCCGCGACCCAGCGCACCGTCTCCCGGCCGTAGAGTTCGTGGAAGACGTGGCCCCATGCCTCGCACACCAGATACCGCGTCGATGGCTTAGGGGGTTGCAGCAGCAGCCTGATCTCCTCCGGGGTGAACGGAGGCGCACAGAATCGATGTTGGCAGGGATCCTCGCTGCCCATGATCGGCCCTTCTGCAAACAGTTCGCCCTGATCCTCATCCTGTCCGCCGCCGCCCACAGGCAGACCCGGCTCGAGGTCCGCGTCGACATCAAAGCGCATGAGCCAGGCACCGTTCACGCCCGCGTACAGCGCGAGCGTGATGAACAGCTCCGAGAAACCATCCGCACGCAGGTTCTCGAGTTTCATCTCTCGAAAATCTTCCGAGATCAACGACGCGGTCGAGACGACCCATCCATATTCATTCTCCATGATGCCGGGATCATTGCCCGCAAGGCTCCGGAGCAGTTCAACATCCCGATCGGTGAGGTGCGCGGTGGAAAGGTCCAGAAACGGCTGGAAAGGCATTCGGTCCTCCATTCGGATCCATTCAAGGCTGGCGCTGTTCATTGGCCGAAGCAAGCTGCTGGTTGCCCTCCAGAAGCATTGATCTTCGTTGTGCTGGACGCTCGCAGGTTTGACACGTGCTCGTGGGACGTCGGGAGAACGGGCCGGCTATGCGGCCGCCTCCCCTGCCACACGTCGTTGTCGGCACTGAACCGGATCAGCTCGGTGCTCAGGATGCCATCGCGAGGACCGCGCATGTGCGGCGCAATCCATTGCAGGTGGCGCAGACTCCGGCACGGGCCGTGTGGCTGCAAGCGAAAGCGCCCGCGCACTTCCGTGCGGCGTCGAAGCCTGCATCCAAAACCGCCACCCTAGCTATTCAGCCGTCCCAGACGACCAGCTACCATGCCGACTCGCTGTGCCTTGAGGAAGGAGAACTTCTTCGCGACCTGGCGTGCATTCCGCCCACGGCGCCAGGGATGTTCGAGCGGCAAATGCGGCACGAGGGGCCAGGGCTCGGCCGCTTCGTCCTCCTCATGTGTGCCGATGTAGCTCAGGGCCAGAAGGCTGAACGTTTCGAGGTCCTCGAGAACCTCGCGGAGCACGAGCCCTGCCCGCCCGACGAGGTCCTCGAGCGGTTCGACGAGCCTGTTTCCAAGATTCCAATCATGTGTCGCCGCTGTTGCCAGTTCGAGCTGCTCGTAGTCATCGGTCAGGATTACGGCTCGGTCTTCGCTCCACGCGACGCGCCGCCAGTTGCTCCGGCCGGGCGGTGTCAGGATCGCCGTGTAGTGGATTGAGAACTCGTCCGCTTTCCCAGGAGCGCTGCCAATGAAGAGGGCACGCACCTGGAGTTCATTTGCGACCCTCAACGCCCGATCCGGAAGATCCAGGTAAGTAAGAGTGCGAGATCTCGCCTCGAGCCGACCTCGCGTGCGGATTTCGTTGGAAATGCGAGTGTCGCTGAGGACGCTGACAAGATCGGGCGAAAGAACAGCAGCCGTTGGGTCACAGGGGATACCCAGGACGAAGCGGCCGAGCACCGCGTGCCAGACGATCTTGGAGAGCATCGCGTCCGGGACACGTAGCTGTCCCGTCTGCAATGCGTTGAAAGCCTCAACCCCCCGTTTCGCAGTGTATTGCAAGGCGCTGCCGTCATCCTGCGTTGCCGCTCTCAGCTCTGCGTCATCTCGGTCATAATCCACGCCGAGTGACGAGAGCCTGTCCAGCGTTGCCTGTACTTTCAGGCGGTAATCCTCCGCGTGACTGTCTAACCACATCATGATCGCACCTCCTGATCAGATGGTGCGGCATGGCCGAAAGGAAATCCGGGGGCAGATGGCCAACTTCAGCAGAAAAACCGCCGCTTGTGCTGCGATGGTAAACGCTTCCGTACGCATGCCGGGGACTGATCGATCAGAAGGGCTTGCCTGTCAGGAAGCGCGAGCGCCACCCTTTGCCGTTAGCGAAAGGTTCATTGTAGCTCGGGTGCACTCACCAAATAGACAGAACCGCGATAGTGCTGGCCCGCGGCACCAACCCGGGACATATCCTCTACGGTCACTCCTGCGGTCTCACAGTCGAAGCAGAATCATTCTCTGGCCCCGCTGGTGCAGATCCTTGAAGCCGGCTCCACCCCAAGTTCCAAAGTCGTGAATGCCACCTGGCTCGCTCGCACGACGACGAGTCCTATCCTGATTTTCGCCGTGTACTACAGTGCCAGCAACACTCACCCATGCGTCAGTCATCAGACCCGGTAACGACCATGACGGAGACGCCGAAAACGGGATTGGAAGCTCTTGAGAGAGTTCATCTGGCTGGGGCGGCTACGACATCGTCGGTGTAGGCGCTTCTCGGCGATCGCATTCTGTGCGCGCTGCGCAGGCGCAGAAATTTTGTCGGCACAGAAAATGAGCTACGACTTCTCGAACAGGTTCCAAGGCAGGACTTCCGGCTTACAAGTGGAGCGCATGACCTTCTCAGACCTGGGCTTCCTTTGCTCAAGAATGGCGCTCACGGTCGTCCCGGCTCTGCTGCGGCTGTCACGACACTCGTACTGGACCAACGAGAGAACGGCGGACCATGCAAAGATCTCTCCCGGATTCAATGCGGGGCACGCTCGAGGTAGCCCAGCAGAGGCGCACCGCGCGACTGCGACCGTGTGAACTGCACTCGTGGAGGATGCGCGCGCACACAAATGCACAAGTCGAGAGCGTGTCAACGCTAAATTTTCCAGGCACCATACGCACATATCCCAACCTCGGCGATGGATTTGGGGATTGAGCCGGCCCGAAACCCGGGTCAGGCTCTTTCCAGATGTCGCGAACAGGGCAGCAGCTCTCGGCTCGATCGAGAGTAGTGCTGGTCGCGGCCACCAGATCGAGGATTGCACCATGCCTACACCACCTCTTCGTCCCGCTCCTTGGCACTCCAAGACCGAACCGGTTTTCCGGCTCAATGAGCTCGCTGCCGATTACCGTCGTCACCGGGATTTGCATCTCCTGTCCGGCGGCATGCACTCCCCGCCTATTCCGCGGCAGCTTCTCGAGGCTGCGGACCAGGCGCAGCTCTCGTGCCGGCAGATCGCCACGTTGCTCGACCTGAGTGTCTCAACCGTCCGCGCTGCCCTCATCCGGGCCGGGTATCAGCCCCGCACGACGGAGCCGGCCAGCGTGGTGGAGTTGGCTGTCCCGACCGACGATGAATGCGCTCCAGAAGAGATGATCGCTGACGATGCGTCAGCGCCTCCTGACGCTGAGCGCCCGGATTTGGAACCCGGAGAGGCTGACCCACGGACGGCTTCCGCCGCCAAGACGGTCGCGGATGCCATCGCGGCCAGCCTGAAGGAGCGTGGCTTCCTGCCGTCGCGCGCCGAAGTCGCACGCAGCACGAAGCTCTCCTACGAGACCGTGCGCAAACATTGGGAGGCTTCGCTCCCCGACGACGTCGCACGCAGGTCCGCCCCGGCAGACGCTTACCTGACCTACCTGCTCGAGGCTGCGGTTGCTCGCACCTCGATCATGTCCGGGGATGACGCGCACCAGATCACTCCGTCTCTGATTGATGCGATCACGACGGCCCGGGTGCCGGCCTCATGCGCGGCACAGGCATGCGGCTGCCACGAAGCCGACCTGATCCGCGCGATCGGGGCGGCGGGCGGCAAGGTCATCATGGACGACGAAGCGCCCGGGACATGTGCACAGAGGCTGACGCCCGACGGTGTCCGCTTGCTCGCCAGCCTCGACCTGCCGATCACCTTGGCGGCCGAGATTGCCGGGGTCGCGCCGCAGACGATGCGGATCAGGGCGAAGGAGCTCGGCGTGTCGTTTGTGAAGGGCATGGCAGGCGGGCGGAGCAGGCCGGACATGGCCTCCGAGGCTGCCAGTTCCGCAACCACTGACGAGGCGCTCCCCACGAGTGATCCTGGAGCCATCGAGGTGCTGGCCCGCGATCTGTGCCGGCACGCCGGACACGACCCGGACGAGCGTGCGGCCGGGGTCTACGGCATCGACGGCGCGTTCAGGTTCGACGGCGTGTTCGACAGCCCCGAAGGCGGTTTCTCAACGCCGTGGTCGTTCGTCTGGCGCGCCTTCGCACCCCGGGCCGCCGCAGCCGTGCAGGCCCTGGAAGAAGCAGGCTTCCAGGTCAGACGCTGACGCCGCGAGAACATTCCCGGATGGCTCGAGCCGTCCGGGATCCCGGGGCTGCGGCAGATCAATTAGTTCAAATTCAATCCATCGCACTCACGCAGCGTGCACGGCCAGCGGGCCACACGTCTCATTCTTCGCGAGCCCACAATGAAACTCCTGCTCCCCAAGGTTCTCGACCACCTGACGAACAAGGCAATCGTCTGGTGTGACCTAACCGGCCCCCATTCCTTCCGTCGCGCCCATTCGAGCACCATCGCGTTGGCGCCTCAGATGGCACGCGCGGAGAAGTTCATCTTCGACTCGCGGACGGACAACGATCACGACTTCGTCGGTGCGGTTCGGGAGACGGCGCTCGAGATGATGCAGGCGGGGCTCTTCCACCTTCCCCATCCCGTCACGTGGATCGAAGACCCGTTCGAGAGTGAGCCGGACAAGCGGCACTTCTACCTTTGTATCGAGCATGGCACCAGGATCGAAGTGCGCATGTTCCACGGCGCCGACCTGGGGCCTCGTGGTCCCTGGCTGTCCGTGTTCGAGCCGCGCATCGAAATCGATCTGGCGGAACCGAAGCATACGTTCGCTTTGAACGGAGTCGAAATCCTGCTGACCGTGGCCGAGCCCTTGGCTTATCCCGAGCGCTTTCACGTCAAGCGCAAATGCGGAGAGGCCGTCTATGCGCTCAAGAAGTTTCTCGTGACGCTCGCGACGGGACAAGCAGTCACCGAACGCGTCGACCGGAAGAAGAGCGCGGGCCTGCCGAAGCGCTTCCGCGATTATTCCCACACCATCATCAGGGTGCCTCTGGATGAGACTCCAGGACACACCGATCCCGGTGCCGCCGGACCCAAGCGCCGGAAGCATCTCGTGCGAGGCTACACCTGGGGCAAGAACACGCGCCCGCTGGAAGAGCGGCGCTGGATCGCGCCGTTCTTTCGTGGCTCGGCAGAATTGGGCGAAGTTTCTCGATCCCATACGGTAGTCGGTTGAGTGATCTAACGTAGTTGAATCCGGCCTTCGCAGAACGAGCTGAAGCACAAACGTCAATTTCTGCCCAGCATCGCTGCGGTGCTCAGAGAACGCAGAGCTGGTGGAAAGAGTAAGCTGCCGTGGACAGCGGCAACCAACAGACGCTCCAGACAATAGACGACCGTCTCAGGGGAGAGAGATTCCGTGCGCCCGATGTCCTGGGCCATTGAGACATCGCCCGCACATCCCCTGCTCGCCGGAGGGTGGATCGCTCGAATTTTATCCATCTCCCTCACGGGAATTGCACAGCCGCCCTGGCATGGGTGCCCGCGACCAGTTTCCGGAGCCCAGGCCATGAGCGAATCCGCATCCCTTTTTCACGACAGCATTTCACGCGTCGAGTCCGAGAACGCGATCTCGGAGGCAATCGATTCTGACGTCCACGCGCAGATAGCGACAAGCACGCTGCGCGCTACCAGAAAAACCCGGCGGACCAAGAAGTCTCCGGATGGCATGCCCGTCGACGAGGCCGCTGCGGAAGAGCGCGCGCTGCTCGAGAACCTGAAAACGGTTCGTGACCGGTCTCTTGAGCTGCGGCGTCGGGCGGTCGCTCAGGCGTTCGAGTTCGCGGACCAATGCCGTGCCTTCGCGGAGAGACTCCCGAGCGCTCAGGTGCTCGCGTTCATCGAGCAAGAGTGCCGTATCCCGCGAACGGAAGCACAGAGCTACTTGAAGCTCACCGAAGTGCTCGGTCCGGAGCGTGAGATGCTCCAGGAGAGCGCCGTCGAGGTCCCGGTCCTGTTCCAGTTGCTGAAGCAGCCTGAGGCCGTACGCACCGAGGCCTTGAGCATGCTGCGCTCCGGGCGAACCCTGTCGCGGGCCAGCCTCCGTGCGCTGCGGCAGGACGTGCTCGCCGGTGAGGAGCGCGGCAAGCCGGACCGCAGTCCCATCAAGGAACTCCAGCGGGCGGTGCGAACCCGGGCGCGCAACTTCATCGAGCGGCTCCTTCAGGATCTTGCCGGCTTGGCGAACGCCTATGCGGCTCTCTACAACGAGACCGTCCCGGAAGACCGCTCGCCCGAAACGGTGGCGCGGGTCGACGCGCTGGCAGCCGATGCGCGCCGGCTTGCGGATCGCCTTGCTGCGGCTGCCCCGGCGGACCTGTTCACCGCAAGGCCAAACGACGGACGCTCTTGGGGGCAGGTCTACAGCACCCTGCGCCTGATCGCAGATCGAAAGCTGTGCCTTGATGAGGACTGGTCCTGGCCGGAAACCCATCCGCTCTGGATGGAGGAGATCTTTCACAAGGACCTCGTTTGGGCCCTCGGCCAGGAGATCCCGGAGCTGGAGGGTCGCCGACGCCCCATTCCGAAGGGGGTCGCGCCGCTCGACTGCAAGCCGCGGAGTGCCGCCTCCCGCCCCTCTTCTGCGTTCCAATACACCGTGCTCGAGCTCTGTGCCGGTGCGGGCGGCCAGGCGATCGGCCTGCACGCGGCCGGGTTCTGGCACGCCGGCATCGTCGAGAACAACCCGGAGGCGGTCGAGACGCTGCGGACCAATCGTCCATCGTGGCCGATCATCGAAGCCGACCTGAACACGCTTGATGTCTCCCAGTTCAAGGGCGTCGATCTGATCGCGGGTGGCCTGCCCTGCCAGCCCTACTCGCAGGCGGGGCACCGCCGCGGCGCAGAAGACGAGCGCGATCTCTTCGACCGCACGCTCCAGATCATCGAGACCGTCCGCCCGAGGGCTGTGATGATCGAGAACGTCGTGGGGATCACGCATGTCACGCACATTCTGCGGCGGCTCTCGGTCCTTTCGGCGCTCGAGAGCCTCGGCTACGACGCCGAGTGGCGCGTGATCGACGGGCCGAGCTTCGGCCTGGGGCAGAACCGCCGCCGCGCCATCCTGGTCGCGATGCAACCCGGCCTGATGCATCGGTTCCGCTGGCCGCTCCCACCCGAGATGGCGCCGATGCCGGTGGGAACCCTGCTGAGGGACCTGATGGGAGCCCGTGGCTGGAAAGGCCTCGACAGGTGGGTCGCCAAGGCGAACCGCGTCGCGCCGACCCTGATCGGCGGCAGCGCCAAGAAGATGGGCATGGACCTCGCGCAGCCGAAATCGCGCGAGTCGTGGACCAGGCTTGGGATCAATCCCCGCTGGGTGGCGCGCGAGGCGCCGGGACCAGACTTCGAGGGCGAGCCATACCTCACTATGCCGATGCTGGCGCGGCTTCAGGACTTCCCGGACAACTGGCTCTTTGCCGGGTCGAGGCGCTGGCAGTTCCGACAAATCGCCAACGCATTCCCGCCGCGCCTGTCACGCGTCATGGGGCTTGCAATTCTGCGCGCGCTGTCCGGGGTAGAGATCGATCTCCGGATCGCGCTCCAGGCGCCGCTGTTCAAGAGGATCGATCTTGCGGAGCTAAGAGCCCTCGAACTCGCCAGGGAACTTGCCGAGGCAGCCGAATGACCGGAGCGGCATGCTGCGGCGGGAGATGGGTCGGTTGGCGCTAAGATCCATGGTGCCAGCATGCGCGAACCGCGAGTGCCGAGGATGACATAAGTCGAGATGCAGGCGCCAGAGTTCTTGTTCCAGATCTCAACGAACTCCAGCGGCAGGACCCCGGCTTTCTTGCAGTGATGGGGATCGAGCCATGATCATCCACGTTAGCATCAGTACATGGATGCCGTGGCGCTTGGTGGCGATTCCCTTTCTCGTCGGGCAAGACCCTTCATCTCTCAGCCTTTCAGAGTCGGCCAGCGAACGTCACGGGAGCCCCCAATTACGAATGTGCCTCGAGCCGGCCCACCTCACATGCTCACGTAGTTCGGTCCGCCGCCGCCTTCGGGGGCGACCCAGGTGATGTTCTGGTTGGGGTCCTTGATATCGCAGGTCTTGCAGTGGACGCAGTTCTGGGCGTTGATCTGGAAGCGCACGCTCCCGCCCTCCTCGATCCACTCGTAGACGCCGGCCGGACAATAGCGCTGCGACGGCCCGCCATAGACGTCGTGCTCCGAGCGCTTCTGCAGCGCCAGGTCCGTCACCTTGAGGTGAACGGGCTGATCCTCCGCGTGGTTGGTGTTCGACAGGAACACCGACGAGAGCTTGTCGAAGGTCAGCACCCCGTCGGGCTTCGGATAGGCGATCGGCTTCACCTCTGCGAGCGGCTTCAGGCATGCGGAATCCGGCTTGCCGTGGCGCATCGTGCCGAACGGCGACCAGCCGAACAGCTCAGTGAGCCATATGTCCCGCTGTTTGCAAGGCCAGAATGGAACAAACTAGGCTTGTTGTTACTGGTCGGCCTTTCGCCTAAAGACCAGTAACGGGCGGACTCTCCACCGTCTGCAATCTCCTGATTTTCAAAATTCTCGGGACGCAATTCAACAATGCGCGATGTACTTCGCTGTATCCTCAATGTCCTGAACGTGTGCAACGCCAATAGACGGTCGTACCTCGCTCGCTGCTCCAGGTGAGGGATTGTCCGGAGAGGTAGAGGCGTACGTTTGCGGTCCACGACCGCCCTGCAGCAGTGCAGAGTGCGCGAACACGCCATCCATTCGCTTCAGCCTGCACATCCTGAAACTCACATAGACCACCATTCGCCTCGGCGCGTGTCGAACTAATGACCACAGGAGCGTCAGCCAGCGTCGGCCCGCACTGAGAAGGCTGTCCCGCCCAGCGCCCGACGAAAGTTTGCGAGGCTGAAATGGCTGACGGGTTTATCAATGCCTGCTCGGTGGCCGCATCCCACTCGTCTGGCGAACTGATGTTATTCATCGCCCGGAAATCCCGGAGCGCCTCACGGGAGGCTGCTCCCCAGACTCCCTCCCCGTCGAGTGAGTAGTAGTCGAGGTCCCGCAGACGGGATTGGATCCATAGAGCATCGGTCGGATTAAGCGGGTTTCGGGTCGCACCCAGTGGCGGCGGAAACACGGACTCAGAAGGCTCTGGCGTTCCAAGCAGCGGCAAAGCCGGTGATCCCGCGGGCCGTGCCGCATCGGAGAGCAAGACCATCTGCGTCGGGCGGTCCCAGCGGTCGTCCAAGCCAAACCCATGAACCTTGCGGAAGGCCTGAAGCGCGGCGCGCGAGCGGGGTCCCCATACGCCATCTGCAAGTCCGTTGAGATAACCCAGGTGCTTCAGGCGATCTTGGACACGAGATGCGTCGGCCTGAGAGAGTAGATCAAGCAAAGGCGGCGGTGCGGCGCTGACCTCTGGCGTTTCGGCGGCAGGACGTATCTCGATTGGAGCAGGAAGCGGCGCGACTGTTGCCGGCTCTGCGGCAGTCGTTGGCGCTAATGCGTCGAACGCCGGAGGTGAGCTTTGCTCGGCTGATGGCGAAGTTATCTGTTGTGCTGCGGGCGAGACCTCAGCAGACGAGGCCTGTGACGAAGCAGATTCCCCGGCGTCAGCGGACGGAGTAAGTGCAACGTCCACGGGTCGGCTCGGGACAGCAGGAATTTCGTGGTGAACGACCGGTCGAGAGGTCGGCAGGTGCGGCGTCCCGCCGGTTGCAAAGGCGGAACCGACAGCCAGTCCGGCGACCGCAGCCGCTACAACGCCGACGATCCCGCCACCACGTCCGATTCCCGCGGCGCTTCGCTGTTCGGCCTCCGCCTGTTTCAACGCACTCCATGCTGCCGCTACGGGCTGACCCGGCGCCGCTCTGAGCGCTCTTGCATCGGCCTCGGCCTTGCGCAGATACGTAAGCGTTTGCTGCAATCGCGCCTCTGCATCGAGGCGCACGCGAGCGATATCCGACCGCACCGCTGCGGTATCGGCAGGGCTGACCGGGATCGATGGGTCGAACACGAACGAGCGCTCCAAGCCCTCTCGCCAGTTCACGATAGAGCGCGCCCTCCTCGGACCGAAACCATGGATAGATTCGATGCGGCGCCGATCGACGTCTGCTGCGGTCTCAATGCCGTAGGACTTGAGTGTGATCTTGCGGGAGGGTCCGATCCCGGGGATCGTGGCCCGATCGATGGAGTACCGCTCCAGGTATTGCCGCTTCTGCAGTTCCAAGCGCATACCGTCGAGTGCCGCCAGTCGCCTGGCCTCCTCGGCCGGAAGCTTCCGGATGGTTTCGACAAGCGACTGGGCGTCACGGCGGATCTTGCTAAAGGCAGTATTGCCAGCGGCTTGGTGCCAATGCGCCGCCACAGTGGCCCACGCATCCCGGGCCCGCGTGAGGGCCCGGCCTGTTGACGCGAGAGCGGTCGGAAGGACAGATGCGAGATATAGTGCAACTCCGAGAAGGCCAAGCCCCAGGAGGGGCCCAGGCCCATCCGCGAACAACAGCGCTGCGCCCAGGAACGCGCAGCCCGCAGCCTTCCCGATTGTCTTTAGGCGCTCCGATCGCAGGGGTTGTGAGTATTGTGCAGGCATTGCCTGCGTCGCCTGCCGCATGAGCGAAGCCAAATCCGGTGCGGGTCCCGGGTCGGGGACAGCGTTGACTGCCGCGATCAGCTGGCCCACATCGAACGGCCGGCCGGTGGCCGACTGTGGGACTATTGGCACAAAGGCCGTAAACCCAGGGTAGGCCTGCTCCATGCGACACCAGGGGCACGACGTCGCTGCGCGGAAGTGATGGTGTGCCGCGTTCGCTGAGCAGCGCACAAGCGTAGCTTCCGCTGCATCGAGCAGCGTCATCCACTCGGCGGCGGTCGGGCGGCTGCCGCTCGCCCCGATGGCCCCAAATGCGCGCTCGAAGGCATCAGCGATTTGCGGCGGCAGATCCATCAGCGTTGGGACATGCGGTGGCGGCTCCATGAGTGTAACTCGCCTACGCGCCGAGTAGGCGAAGCGGAGCTCAGCGATGGCCCGTTCCATAGGCATATCGCCTAGTCCTTGGTAACGCCCAGCATACGGGTGGCGCCCCATCATCAGTAGGTTGAACACGAGGACGGCGAGGCCGAACGCGTCGTGGTTAGCCTGGCGCGTCACTTGGTCGAGCGGCTTGCCCTGCAACTCCGGTGGAGTGAAGTCTGGTACGCCGACTTTGCACGGGAACGTCCGATCTCGGTGCACAACCTGAAAGGAGTCGCTGTCGATCAGGGTGACAGTGGCATCATCTGACACCAAGATACCGGAGTGGTTCACGTCGCCAATGACGCAGCCTGTTGCATGCACGCTAGCCACTGCCCGCGCTACGTTCGACGCGCTGCGCACTAAAAACGGGAATGTAGCCTTCGGAAAAGTTGTCTTGCGATTTGTTGGTGAGTAGAGCTGATGGATCGGCTTGTGCCCGCCCACCCGACGCATCGTGAACCCCGCGAAGGTGCCATCCCTCGCGAACAGCGCCTCGACCGGGAAGGCAACGAAAGAGGCGCCCTCGTGCCAGCCGGCCTGCACCATAGCACCGATCTTATCGCGCCGGTCTGCGGCGAGACCAGGAAGATAGATCTTCGCCGCGAGATCTGTGCTTCCCCGCACTTCGTACACTGCGCCCTCGCCACCCTGCCCAAGAAGGGTGGTTAGCTGAACGGTCCGGCCGAGGGGCGTCTGGAATACGCCGCTCGTCATGGGCCTTCTGCAAGCCTTGCTAGAATCAGGGTCTTGTCGTCGTCGGTTCGCTCGGTAACGGCAGATCCGTCCAGAAAAGCCCTAAGGTCCGCAGACAGGCGCCGCTGCCGGCCGGGGGAAGACTTGCGAAGGGCCCGGAACATGGACTCAAAAAACGGGGCGAAGGCCGTCGAGGATGCGAAATCGAGCGCGAGTCGCTCCACTCCGTCCGTGAGTAGCGCGACTTCTTCGATGCGCCCTGACACTCGACGCACGGTAATACGGGGCTCCGGATCATCAGTGACGAAGAAGGTAGTGGCGGCATACTCGCCTTGAGTGGGCCAGCTCGGAACCTCCCACACTCCCACCCCGGCAAGCCTCAGCACACAGGCTCCGTCGCCGACGTGAACGATCGTTGCACCGTCAGAGTCGACAACACACCCCACGAGGGTTGCCGCAAAGTCACGACGCGATGCTCCTACACGCTCGGCTCGGTCGCCGATGCGGTCACGAATGTCGTCGAGCCACTCTCTAACGAGTTCGTCGCTGATCGTCCTGCCATCAGGTCGTGCGAAGTGAGCAGACGCTCGTCGACAGAAATTCTGCACGACGATTCTCGCGCCGATGCTGCCATGAGCCGCGCTGCCGGCCCCATCCGAGACAACCGCAATGAGGACCGATCCTCTAGGGCCATGCGTCTCCACGCAGGCGCCTGCATCATCGCATCCAACACCGGCCCTCAGATGCGAAGTGCCTATGGAGCAAGCTCCGATCCAGCTCCAGTGGTAAGGCATCATCCGGCGGTTGCCCATCCATTCGGCGCGACGGGGTTCTCCAGCGGCACAGCCTCGCCCGGCTGCGACCGGGACACGGAGGACAGCGATGCGGATAGCCACTGGAACAGCTCACGAAATTGGAGGCCCTTCAGCTTCAGCGGCTCGCGTACGCTCACCTGCCGCAGCGCGTCGACGTTGGCGCCTTCGACACCGACGGCGTAAAACATGAAAGCCTTGCTCGCCTCGCCTTCTCGCACGAGCTCCGCGGCCCGGGCGATGGAGTCAGTTGGCCCGCCGTCAGTGATCAGGAACACCCATGGCCGATAATATGAAACGCCATTGGCCCGGTAGGCATCCTTGCGGCGGCGCAGGAGATCAAGTCCCTGCTCGATTGCCGCGCCCATAGGAGTGTCGCCAGCCACGGCAAGCGTCGGCGGATAAAAGTGTTGGATTCCAGTGAAATCCGCTTCGACTTTCACAGGGCCGAATGTTACAATTCCCACCTCCACGCGTTTAGCCGCTAGGCTGTCGGCGAACAGCTCGTCGCGGAAGGCCCGCAGGCCGGCATTGAGCTCCTCAATCGGACGCCCCCTCATAGACATTGAATTGTCTAAGAGGAGCAGGACGGCACACCGATTCTCCGGGTTTTCTGCAAAGACCGCGTCGCCGAACGGTCGCTGCTCGTACGTGGTATCGCTCATTTCTGCCCCCTTGCGGGTCAGGCCCGCGTTCGTGCTGTTTCTTGACCTACCGCCATCCTGCAGCGGTTAGGAGGATTCATAGTGGCTGCCGGCCTGCAGTGGAAGTTTGCTTTTCGCCATTGAAGAGCAGCGTGAATCCACTTTGGTACCCCACCACAGGGCGTCCGGCACGCCACCTACCCTATGGTAACCCTGAACAAAAAGCCGCTTTCAGAGTTTGACCGCTTGCCAGACGGGAGCGAAGACCGTTTATTAGCTTGTAATGGGCAGCGACAATACTCAGGGCATGAATTCGGGGGCGAGCTTTGAGATAGATCTATCGGTCTATCCGCTTGAGGCCGTCCTGCGCGCGAGCTACTGGCTTGCGGACCAGGCCGTGGTTTCCCTCCGGGATCTGCCGCCCGGTCGGCTGCTTGTTGATGTGCGGGCCCATTCCGGGGTGTCCGCCGAGGCGGTTTGCGAACGGCTTCAGACTGCGTTAATCGATTTCGCAATACGCGTCGATGTGGAGCGGCAGACGCAGGAGCTTCGCACGCTGATTTGGCGAACGGCCTTCGCCGAGGTCGCCGGTACGGGGCGAACGTGAGACCAGCGTTTCAACCAGCAGCGGCCTTCGCTCCGGTCGACTATGCTGCCCTCCCATATCGGTTCGCGAGGCTGTCGGCCGACTGGGTGCTAGTCACCTCCGAGGCCGGCGACCACGAATTCCTGAATAGCACGGAGTTTGCAGCCCTAGCACGTGGAGCTCCGCTCACGGGCGAGACGCTGCGCAACCTCGAGTCCAGCCATATCGTGTATGCTGGAGACCCGTCCACAGCGGTGCGCCTCCTCGCGGCCAAGCTTCGGTCCAGGAAATCATTCCTCCGGGGCGGGCCCTCGCTCCACATCTTCGTGGTGACACTGGGATGTGACCATAGTTGCCCGTACTGCCAAGTGTCGCGCCGGAGTCATGCATCGGACGCGTTCGTTATGTCGTCAGCTGTAGCCGATCACGCTGTCGATCGGCTTTTCGAGAGCCCACCACGCGTACTGACCGTCGAATTCCAAGGCGGAGAGCCACTCCTTGCCTTCCCGGTCATTCGTCGGGTGGTCGAAAAAATTGAGGCGCGTAATCGCACTGAGGGCCGGCGGATCACCTACGCTATTGCCACTACGCTCCACCACCTCACGGATGACGTCCTTGCGTTCCTGAAGGCGCACGACTTTCAAGTCTCAACGTCACTGGATGGGCCGGCCAGCCTCCACAATGCTAACCGGCCGCTGCCTGGACAAGACGCGCACGCGCTCACCCTTGGCGGTATCGAACGGGTGCGCGAGGCGATCGGCTCGGATCAGATCTCGGCGCTCACAACTCTCACTCGTCGCAGCCTCTCAGTCCCCGAGGCGATCGTTGACGAGTATGTGAGGCTCGGATTCCGCTCGGTATTTCTGCGTCCATTGAGCCCCTTCGGGTTCGCTCGCCGGTCGGAACGCCGCCTCGGCTATGGGACAGATGAGTTTCTCGCGTTCTATGAACGAGCACTCGACTACATCATCGCCCTAAACGCTCGCGGAATCGACATTGAAGAGACCTACGCCTCTATCCTACTCAGCAGCATCCTGACACCGTTCCCGACGACCTACATGGATCTACGCTCGCCGGTCGGCAGCGGGTTCGGCACCCTCGTCTATAATTATGACGGCAGCGTCTACGCATCCGATGAGGGCCGGATGCTGCGCGAGATGGGCGAAGATAGTCTTCGCCTCGGCTCCGTTGAGCAGCCATACGATGAGCTTATGCGCTCGCCCACTATGCAGTTGCTGGCAGCTGCCGGGCTCTCCGAAGCGCAGCCGGGGTGCTCCGATTGCGTGTTCGTCCCGTACTGCGGACCCGATCCGGCCGGCTCCTTGTCCCGACATGGTGACCCGGTCGGGCATCGGGCCGAGAGCGAGCACTGCAAGAGGCATATGGGCCTATTTCGAATTTTGTTTGAGCGCTTGGCGCACGATCAAACCGCCACAGAGGTATTCCGTCGCTGGGTGGATGGCCCGGCACCGGCAGAGCGCTGAGTATCATGGCCCCACCACTTCACACCCGCGGGTCCACCGACGGGATCACAAGCCCGAGGCTGTTCAAGGTGCTCCGGCTCGAAGAGGCGCTTGGCTCGCACGTGCCCCTGGACCGAGTCATGGTTGATTTGCGCAGCCGGAGTGATGTGGATCGGGACGCGCTGCAGGGTATTGGGGTTCCCGTAATCCTTGAAGAGGGTAATTCCGACGTATCGCCGCTACCGCGGCTCCATTCCCTGTCAAACCCGGCTGTTGTTGGTGCGGGAGATGCGATCCGTGTTCACCCATCGGGACAGGTCAACGTGCTCTACCGCCGGGGCGCCAACGCGAACACGCTATTCGCGACCGAAGCCTGCAACAGCCGCTGCCTTATGTGCAGCCAACCGCCTCGGGACGAAGACGCTAGCTGGCGCGTGGCTGAGATGCTTGAGCTGCTGCCTCTCATTGATCCGACCGTTCCCGCCCTTGGCATCACCGGCGGTGAGCCAACGCTGCTCGGGGAAGGACTGCGCCTCGTTCTCGAGGCGGCATCGGCTCTTCTGCCGGACACCACATTTCATGTTCTCACAAACGGGCGCACGTTCGCGAGCGCACCCCTTGTTGACTCGTTCGATTCGGTGACCGGTCGCGCCCTCTGGGCCATCCCGCTCTATGCGGACAACGCACGAGACCACGACCACATCGTCCAGGCCGGTGGCGCCTTCGCAGAAACTATCGACGGCTTGTACAACCTCGCCGAACGTAGCCACCGGATTGAGGTTCGGTTCGTCCTGCACCGTCTCACAGTCGGGCGCCTTGAGCGGTTTGCGGAATTTATCTACCGCAACATGCCGTTTGTTGAGCACGTGGCCTTCATGGGGCTTGAGCCCATGGGCTACGCGCGGATGAACCGCGACCTGCTGTGGATCGATCCATTGGACTACGCTCCCGCGCTCGGAGAGGCCGTCCGACGGCTATCTCAGCGCCGCATGCGCGCCTCGATCTACAACGTCCAACTCTGTTTGCTGGACGGGCGGTCGCGACCGTTTGCGCGGCAGAGCATCTCAGACTGGAAGAGCGCCAGTGCGCCCGAGTGCGCGAACTGCGCAGCTATCGACTCCTGCTGCGGCTTCTTTCGGTCGGCAGGCCCTCAATGGCGCAGCCGCGGTATCCAACCCCTTCCGTAGAGCAAGGTGTTCGCATGACACGGAAATGGTCCGAGATGATCAGGACGGTGCTGGCCTGGGCGATGCCCGCCACCACTGCGGCGACCGTCTGGACGCCGTCATTCGCAACCACCGACGCTGTGTCGGATGCCATCGTAGCGGGCACACCGTCGCGGCGTCAGCCGATTACCTTCGAGCGACCGAACTATCTCGACGGTCCGCAGCTTTACGCAGGGCATAGGAGCCATTCGAGCCACCGCTCGCACTCAAGCCACCGATCCCACTACTCGGGTTCGCGCGGCGGATACTCCTCCGGATCGACCTACTCGTCGCCGCTCTACTCCCCCTCACCTCCCTCAACCCTCTCATCGCCATCCTATAGCCCGCCAACGCCCCGACCCTCTTCAGCCCCCTCATACATCCCGCCGACCCCGACATCACCGCCTGCGGCTTCTTCTCCGGGAGTGTCACCTCAGGTCCCGGGAAACGGGACGTCACCTCTTCCCTCGCACACAACGCCGGTTGAGCCATTGCGGCCTGTGTCCCCAAGTCTACCCCCGGGCCTGTCCGCCGCTACGCCAAGCACGGTCACAGCCACCAAACCCGTAGCCCCCGAGGTCATGGTCATGCGAGTGCAAATGGAGTTGAAGTCGCGGGGCTACTACGATGGCCCAATCGACGGGCGGATGAGCATCGATACGCGTAATAGCATCCGTGCGTTTCAACTCGTTCAGAGACTGCCCGAGACTGGCAACATGGATAATGCCACACTTGCTAAGCTCGGCATCACGTATTGAGAGCATAGAGCGTGAAGACGATCCCCTCGATTGGCGCCAACTGCTAGAGCACGATGAGGTTTGATGGAATCGGTGGGGCTTCGCGAAAGGCTGGCGTTCTGCTTCAAGGTTGTGGAAGCGCAGGCCTGGATGATGGCACGCCCCTCTTCTCTGGATTTGCGCGAGCGGGCGATCGCGCGGGTGCAGGCGGGCGAGAGCGTCCGCGATGTCGCGCAAGCCCTGAGCCTCAGCCCGTCGAGCGTTGTGAAATGGTCCCAGCGCTTTCGCGCGACCGGCAGCGCGGCCGCCGGCCCGATGGGCGGCCATCGCCCGCGGCGGCTCGTGGGGAACGATGCCACGTGGTTGCGGGCGCGCATGGCTCAAGCCGACTTCACCTTGCGGGGCCTGGTCGCGGAACTCGCCGCGCGCGGCCTCAGGGTCGACTATCACACTATGTGGAGCTTCGTGCATGGCGAGAAGCTGACCTTCAAAAAAAGCCGCGTGGCCGCCGAGCAGGCGCGGCCTGACGTGGCTCGCAAGCGGGCCCGCTGGCAGAAGGATCAGGGCCGGATTGCCGCGACCCGGCTGGTGTTCATCGACGAGACCTGGGCCAAGACCAACATGGCGCCGCTGCGTGGCTGGTGTCGAAGCGGTCAGCGGCTGAAGATGACGGTTGCCCTCCGGCCATGGGAAGACCATGACCTTCCTGGCCGCCCTGCGGCACGATCGGATCGACGCCCCGTGGGTCATCGATGGTCCGATCAATGGCGAGCTGTTCGAGCTCTCTGTCGAGACGGTGCTCGTCCCGACGCTCAGGCGCGGCGATGTCGTCATCCTCGACAATCTCAGGAGCCACAAAGGACCGCGGGTGCGTCGCGCGATCCGGGCGGCGGGGGCGAAGCTCTTCTTCCTGCCGTCC
>NZ_LN811355.1:93245-98437 GCF_001006805.1 Microvirga massiliensis
AGGCCTTCTCCAAGCTCAAACACCTGTTGCGCAAGGCCGCCGAATGCAGCCTCGAGGCAACCTGGAAGCGCATCGGCGGGCTGCTCGATGACTTCTCGCCGGCAGAATGCCAGCGATACCTCACCAAAGCCGGATATGCTTCAACCTAAAACCATCATGCTCTAGGCACCGGCCGTTCGGGAGGCATATCGTTCGTTTAGGTCGGCCATGTCATTATGACAGATCGTGGCTTGGCGTTGGAGGAAAGCCAGACGATCGTTCATCGTGACGCAACATCGAGATCGACGACGCCCGGGGTGACAGTTCCCTCATCATCAGACGATATTGGGGTAGACTACTCTCTGATCTGATTGTTTAGGTACTCCGCAGTCACATTCAACGAGTATCGCATTCACTACAGTACACCTGACCCGAGGCCGAGGGCTATGGTGGCTCAGTCGTGCATAGCCCACCTTAGGTAACCTTGCCCGCTCCCCTGCTGCACTGAGAACCCGGAGGCCTCTCAAGAATTTCGGCTTTTGCGGTGTTTCTCCACTTATTGGCCCGTGCAGTGGCACAACCCGAACGATTGAGAGAGGGCAGCGTTGATTGCTGCATGTGCAACGTAGCTAAGCAACATGACTTCGCGGACCTTGGCGAATTATGAGTTGGTGCGGCGAAAACGTTAGCTTCTGTGGTAAGTGATTGGTTTCATTGCATCTCGTGTCCGCTCACCTGAATACTAGCAGCGACGAGCTTCTGATTGCGGTTCGCTGCATCACGGGCATCAATCGCAGGCTGCTGCGATCCCGTTGAGAGAACGCCGAGCGCGTTGCCCATGCCCCTCCTCGCGGTCGGATGGCCGGAGAATGCCGAGTGTCAGGCCTCAGCCGCTGATGATTGGCGAGATTAAGGCCTCCCGCCCGGACGCTCGCTTGCTGCGCGCCCGCCGCAGATGGAATCATCACTGGCGCGATCTGTGGCCGCGTTGCATGGACCTCCATTGCTACCTGATCCCGAGCTCGCGCCCGAACTTGGTCCAGCAGAGTACCGCCTCGCAACATTGGCCATGCGTTCGCCGCTAAAAGGAATGTCGCGATTTCGGGCATGGACAGGCCATGGATCGATCATGTGAACCACGATGTTCTGCTGAACAGCATTGCCCGCCGCCAACGTCACCGTCTCTTTGCGGTCCAGATACTCGCCGCATCCTACGAGCAGTATGCTGGATGCGAGAAACGGGAGTGGTCGCAACCACCATGTGCTGCCCCTCCCAACCATTCCCAGGCTCCTCCGTTGCCTAAGGATTGGGCAAGGTTACCCTACGACAGTCAAGCTTCCGTGTAGGCAGGCCGGTCGAGACTGTGGGAGTTCGGTCCAACATCCAATTAGGACCGTGGATTTGGTCGCTCAGCTATGCCTGGACCCTACCAGTTACTGCCGTTCGTCCGCGAGAGCCCCGAGCTCGAAGATCGGCATCTTTGATCGGACATCTCGATGCACGGGCGACATGCCGACATCACGACCAGCGCGCCGGACTAGGTGTGCATGCGAACGTCATAGGCTTCCGTCTTGGGATGAACTGGTCCTCCCGCCGAACATACGTTGTGCGTGTTACCGTCCGACCCTACGTTGTTGGTGTATGGAGGATGCGATGGAAGAGCCGAAGCCTGGGAAGCCCTGATGCTCGCGAAGGACAGTCTGCAGATGGCGGCCTACCGCGAGCGCATCCACCTGTACGTGGAGAACCGGCGACTTGAGGCGGCCGGCGTTTCCCGTCTTCCGATCCCAAGCCTGCCGCGCCTAAAACGGCTGATTCGCCAACAGCAAGGGGCGGCATCTTCTGCAAAATCCAGTTGCGATAGATGTCCTGCGGATCCATGCCGGTCACGAGAGCCATGACGTTCACGCGGTCGCCGTGTTGAACAGGTGCCGCTTCGAGTAGAGTTGCACCAGCTCGTTAGTTGCTGGTTGGGCAGGTGTCTGCCGAGGTGAGCTAAGCGCATTCCAACGAGGTTCAGGCTAAGCTTGCAACCAACCGCTCCTTTGCCCGGCGGAATAACACCGCGCAACAGTCGGCAAGGTGCAACGTGATCGGTTGGGCATCTTGTAAAAGAAAATGGTGCCTGAAGAAGCTATAATATATTTAGTAATCCAAGCGCCCGTGAGGCCGGCTCGCCGCTTGCTTGCCAATGCCCTTCGGCACTTCACCGGCCGTCCTGCACCGAACCTGACTAGTCCCACGGACCCGAGCCTCATCAGGAGGCTGGATATGCACAGCGACCGAGAGGTGGGGAATGCTCACGTATTGTTCACATGACGGCCGCTGCGGCAGACGGACTTACTCGCTCGCCCGCACTATAGCGGTCACATGGGTCGTGCAACCCGGGGCGTTCGGATCGCCGCCGGGTCATGGCTAGCTTGGCTATTGTGCGAGCGACGGAGGTCAGGTATGCGATAGTGGGCTGTATTACGGACGCTAACGTAGAACGAGAATAATGAAGCTGGTTAAGGCGGTTTTGCTGCTTGCAAGTGCATTTGTTGCTTCATCTGCACTCGCGCAAGGCATCTCTGGTCCTGCCGAAGTGATAGACGGAGACACGCTCTCCGTTCGGGGCGCGACCTCTCGCATTCGGCTCTACGGCATTGACGCGCCAGAGGGTCAACAGACCTGCGATGATGCGGATGGCAAGCGATATCTCTGCGGCTCTCTCGCAGCAGATGCTCTCGCTTCGCTGATTGGCCGAAATGGGCGAGTGACCTGCCAGGAAATGGACCGCGACCGCTACGGGCGGGTTGTCGCTGTCTGCGAAGCGAATGGCCGTGACATCAACGGCGAGCTGGTGCTCCAAGGATGGGCTCTCGAATACCGTCAATACTCGGATGGCCGCTACACGGACGAGGAAGCGGAAGCGCGTCGGGCAAAGCGCGGTCTGTTCGCAGGGACGTTCGTTGAGCCGTGGGAGTGGCGTCGAGGCAAGCGGCTGGCCTCCGAGACCTCGACAGGATCGGACCGCAAGTGCGCCATCAAAGGCAACATCTCCAGTTCGGGGCGGATCTACCACGAACCGGGCAGTCGGCACTATGAGCGCACGGTGATTGACGAGGCCAGCGGCGAACGCTGGTTCTGTTCAAAAGAAGAGGCGGAGGCCGCTGGTTGGCGAGCGCCTAGATCATAGGGGGCATAAGATGCGTAAGATTGTGATGGCGGCTTTCGCCATCGTTATGGCTGCGGGGTCGGTCGGCGCCGTGGAACATTTCAGCCGTGACAATCCACCAGCCATGACAGAGCGCCCCAGCGAGATCGTTGTGGCGCAACGCAGAAGCTGCAAGGCGGCCAGCAGTTGCCGGGAGGCCGTCGAGATGTGGTGCAACGGCTATAGCAGAGCCGATGGTGACGGAGACGGCATCCCCTGCGAGAACGTGTGCCGTTCACGCGCGCAGGTAGACGCCATCAAGAAGGAAATCGGCTGCTGAGTTCAACTCGTGAGCCTCAAGACCCTGTCTCAAAGGGATTAGGAACCTCCCGGGCTGGTTCGGTCGTCTCCTCGATTTTTTCCGGCAAGTCCTCCTCGGCTTGAAGCGCTTTGACGATCTTGCCCAGGAGAGTCTGAAGCGCCTTCGCGCGCTTCAGGCCAGCCTGATCCTTGGTGATCTCGAGATCACCCGAGATCACAATCCTATCGGAGCCATTCTCAAAGGTGAGTCCGCCGATGTTCTGGGATTCCGTGTCGTTCGCGAACGGTGTGAGGGATTTCATTGTGTGGTGGACCTTTCGTCGGGAACCGGGATGTCCCGGCAGCGAGGACGGCCGCGGTTGCTCGGCTCGGGAAGGCGCATCGCCTCGGCTTTGACGGCAGGGCTCAGGGCCGGGAAGGCATCGATCCCGGTGAGCGTGGCGAGCTTGTCGACCGACAGGAGTTCCCAGTCCTTGGTGTTTGCGTTATCGACCACATAGGCGCCGGCCTGATCCAGGCTCGGGACATAGACGGCCTTGAAGACCTGGGTCGGGACGAGCACCCTTCCCTTGAGAGACTGGAGGTTCTGGCCCCGGAAGGCGACACCGGTGACGACATAGGTCTCGCCGTAGCGCATCGTCAGCCCGGACACGGTGGTCTCGACCTGCTGCCAGAACCGGCGGTTGAGCGTCGGGTCCTGGGGGACCATGTTGGCGAGCGAGAAGGACTCGTCCTGAGCGTCCTCGGTCGGCATGTCGGCGGCCGGCGCGAGGTGGCCGCGATCAAAGCCGCTGCGGACATAGTCGGAGAGTTCGGCCCGCTCATCCTTGGGCAGCCCGGTCTCGGCATGGAATTTGTTGACCCGGTCGATGCAGGCGGCCCGCCGCAGATCCTCGCGGGTCAGGTGTTCGGCGGTCCAGAGCGGCGTACGGGTAACCCCGGAGTGCAGGACGGCGAAGAACGAGTAGCAGAGCACGCGGGTTTTTGCGCTCAGACGCTCGTTCGCGAGAGCAGGCGCTTGTCCCTGAGCGAAGAACTGGGGGCACTCGCTCCCGGTCTGGGCTGAGGCATCAGGGGCCGCCTCCCAGAGCGCAAGAGAGCCCAGGACAGCAAGAGCAACTGCCCTGGCCCCGAGAGTCCTGCGAAAACCAGGGGCCCTCATCGCAACTTCGCCAAAGCCGTGCTGAGGACCGTGTGAGGCAGGTTCCACAGGGCCAGCAAGAGTCTGATCTGCAGCGGCGGGGTAGGTCGGAACTGGATCGTGCGGAGGCCATATCGCTCGAAGTGACGAGGGACGATCCGGTTGCGTCTGGGGCGATAGCGCGGACGAAGAGGGTTGTGCTGCATGGTGTTTTTCCGCTCTGCACCCTGGCAGGCTAAACAGCAATTCATGGACTGTCATACGAATAGTTTAGGTGCACACGCTACATAGCACTCGCGCCGTGATCGAGGATGGCCTTGTAGCTGCTAGCACCGGCAAGCGTCAGGCTGGCGGGAGGTCTTTGCCGCCACAGATGTTCCGTTTTTCGTTCCCATCACGCCGGCCGCCCGGAAGAACGCTTTGGCCGTTACCAACAGGGTTACCAACAGTTGAGTGTCCCCTCGGACTCAGCCGAGCCAGCTTGGCCGTTGCGTAGAGCGAGACGGTGTGATCTCTCCCCGCCGGTTTGGGGGAACTTTCATGAGAACCATCGCAGTCATCGCTGCCGCGCTGTCGGTCTCCGCATGCGCCACCGTCACGCGGGGCACGACCAA
>NZ_LN811355.1:99319-115544 GCF_001006805.1 Microvirga massiliensis
GGTCACCTTCAATTCCGAGCCGCCCGGAGCCGAGGTTCGGACGTCCATTGGACATGCCTGTCCACAGACGCCATGCACCCTGGAGATTAGCCGCAAGTCCGAGTTCATCGCCGTGTTCAAGAAGGACGGCTTCCAGGACGAGCAAATCCCGGTCCCGACGCGGGTCGCGGGATCCGGAGCGGCCGGGTTCGCGGGCAACATCCTGCTGGGCGGCGTCATCGGCATGGCCGCCGACGCATCGACCGGCGCAACCCTGGAGCACTTTCCTAATCCGGTGCTCGCGGTGATGCGGCCGAGCGAACCCCCGCGCGGGGCCCGTGGACTGGTGAAACGGCGCAGCGCACCCACAAGCTGATCCTGTCTGTTGCTGCGATCTGCCGGTCGGACGTCAGTGAAGCTTTGTGACGCGCAGCAAAGCGGCTCTGGTCACCACGGCTTCAAAATGCGTGGACGCCCAGCATCTTGAACACCTGATACTTGTCCGCATAGGCGATCCCGCCTCGGAAGAGGGGTTTGACCGAGCCGTTGTTCAGGCCCCTCTTCTCATCGCGTGCTCCCAGACTTCGATTGACCGAACTCCACACTGGGTAGAGGCGCACATAGGCGACCTCTTTGCCCGGGAGTGTGGTCCAACTCTGGGGGTAGACGTGATCGATGTCCGACACCTCTCCGAGAGGGGCCCAGTCGTTCGCCTCGCCGATCTTGTGTTCCCGGTTCGCCTCGTCCCAGGCGGCCTTGTAGCCCCCGTAATCCGGCCTCGCCCAGACGCTCATGCGGGCAGACGCCCACCCCGGCTCGCCCGGCTCGATCCCGGCCGGGTCGTTAAAGGAATAGAGAACCAGCACGTTCGCCATGCTGCGCCGGCCAATCGGCACCGGCGCTCCGTTCTTGGACAGCACCTCAAAGCTTTCGGCCGCAATGGCGACATTCCGAGGAAGCCAGATGCTCACGATTTAACCCGCCGCCACATTCCTGACTCGAGCATAATACCGCTCGGCCGAATTGCTGAATGGTGGGGTGGTCGTAGACGCACTGATCCATTGAGCCACATGAGCGGCAAGAGCCTCGCCCAACGGTATTAGCGGAGAGCGATCAAAGGGCGGTCGGCAACAGGTCAGCGAACGAGATTGGGTGATGGAGTCGCCTGCTCGCTCCTGTGGCACCCATGCATGCAGATGCGCAAATGTTCTGACGACCGCCCGGAGGCAGTCAGGCGCGCCAAGCATCCTAAGCCGCACCCCAGCTTTTTGGCCTAAGCTGAGACAGGCCAGCAAGCTGATCAACGGAAAACCATCCAGAGCAATTGCACTCAGACCATCAGTCTCCGAATGTGATGCGCCAGCGCGTGATTGGGCGAGGCTTACAGTATATGCGTTTGACACCAGCCTACTTTCGCGCGGACCTGTGCGACGAGGACATCGAGGACCTGCAGAACGACTTGGCCTCCGCGCGCCTGATCAGACTCCCGAGCGGCTGCGTGTGGGATTTCCTGCTTCGCTTCGCCGACAGTGCCAACCCTGATCTGACGGCCGGCAACACTTTGGACCTTCCGCCCGAACAGGCAGCTTGGTTCGGGCTCCCCCACCGTCGTCATCGGTTCGATGTCGCATCGATGAGCATCTCCTTCGGGACTCCCATCGGGACCGAGTATCGCCTCGTCGAGCAGGCGCGCTCAGGAGACGAGACGTGAGCGCGGATCCTTGCCAGTCCAGAGGACGGAGGGAGCCGCATGTTCGCGGATGAGCAATGGTTCAAGGACAACCCATTGCGTCGATATCGCCTGCGGCCCGCGACTCCGAGCGAGGCTGACGAGTTCTGCGCCGATGACAATTCTGGGATGATGAGACCATCCCTCTGGTTCTGGCGCATCGTGGCGAGAGCCGGTGGCGGCACAACCTTCGGCGGCAACTGGGAGACTCCGAGGCGTCTCAATCATCGCGACGATGCCGCCCTGGCGACAGCCCTTCGGGAGTTCGCGGCCGCTGCATAAAGCGACAGCAAGCCCATGCTTCAGGCAGTCGGCAGAGATGATCCCCTACCGGAGCGCACCGATGCATAGCCGGGGCGTCTCAAGTTCCAGGGGAGACAAGCCCCACCATCGCCGGAATGGAGGCCATAGTGCCTGCCTTGCAGGGATTCGGCTCTCGTGAAAGACACCCCCCAAAGTCAGACTCGCCCCCTCCTGCTCGGAACCAAGCGCTGGATAGGTCGAGACTCCTCGCCCGAAGTTACTCAGCGGGCTGAAGTGATCCAGCCCGCGTCTGGGACGAGACGGGTTTGAACACGAGATACCCGAACAGCCCCATGCCCGTGAGGACGACCAGAGAGCTCATTCCAGCAACTGGATCGGCGGCCGTGTATCCGAGGTGGATTGCTGCGACGGCAATCGTCAAAACGACTGTGCCCGCCGTCCAGACCATGATCTGAACCCTCGCGAGATGGCTCACATCCGTAGCGGGATGCAGCTTGTAGTAAATGCCGAAGAGGAACAGGGAGACCCACCCAAGCAGGTTGAGATGCGCGTGCGCCGGCATCACGGCATGGTTCTGGGTCGCTGCCATGGCGATGCCCATCAGGATGCCTATGACGGCCAAGGAAACCGCGATTCTGAAGCTGAGCGATGATGCTGGCATGGCCCTCTCCCGTCCCGACCAGAAGCAAATGGTTTGGCTGCGCGCGAGCCTAACCCGCAAGGCGGACATGGCTCAATTAGCCAGTTGGGGGATGGGCGGCGGTAGGATGTAACCGGATGATCAATGGTTCAGCGATACCCCGTCGCGCCGCTATCGCCTGCATCCCGCAACCCCGGATGAGGCTGACGAGTTCTCCGCCGAGGACGAAACCGGGATAAGAATGTCTCTCTGGTTCTGGCGCATTGTGGCCAAGGCCGGTAACGGCGTAACCTTTGGCGTCTGTGCTCGTTAAGTGCTTGCAAAAGCGACTAGTCCTAGCGCGGTCTCTGACCAATTTGTCGTCTTCAGCGCGTGCTTCCTCTGTGAATTGAGGTCGATTGGCGACGAGGAATCATGTAGCCCAACAGTTGGCACAGGTCGGCGCCGGAGGTGAGCGAACACGGAATCGCTTCCGGTGAATGGCCCGTGCTGGATGCAACGCCAATCTCATCGTGCGCCCGCACGAGATAGTCCGTCATGATTGATCCTTCGCTTCGAGCGGTTCTGCGCAGCCGCTACACAATCCTGCGCTTTTTCGCACTTTTCGGCATCCTGCTCGGCGTACTCCTGCTCCTGCTGCTCGTGATCACGACCTATGTGCCGGCCGGATCAACCTTGCGCGAATCCGCGGCAAACTTCCTCGGAAACTTTGCCGCGACGGTCGCCGTGTTCATCGTCACCTATCTCTTCTATGTCCTCATCACGCCTCCAGGGTTGCGCGACGCCGAAGTCGTACCCCTTCGCGATGTCGAGATCGGTGACGGCATTATCAACCTTCCCGCTAACGCGTCCGACTATTGGTTCTGGGGTCGGAGCGGTTCCTATTTCCGCTCTGTCGTGCTCCCCCGTCTCGACAATCTCGCCCGGCGGGAGCGTCGCCACGTCCGAATCCGTCTTGTCATGCCTGATCCGGACCAGGGCACCAATAGCATCCTCTACAAACGCCTGAAACAGGGACTTGGAGAGGCTGCAGACGACAATACCCTCCCCGCGAACGTGCTTGCCACGATCTCGGCGGTCGTCTTGGCCTGTTCGCGGAACCCTTATCTCAAGGCTGAGATCGGTCTTTGCCCCTCGGTCCCGGTCTTGCGCTACGACCTGTCGAATTCCGGCGCCCTGATCACACGCGATGCCAAGAAATTACCCGCAATCCTCACGAACTCCGGCAATCCGTACTTTGAGATGTTCAGGGACGCCGTCGAGAACGAACTCGCACAGAGCCGGAAAGTAACTTGGGACTTGGTGCCTGCAGGCCCGTCCGAAGTAACTGACGCGCTTGATGACAAGGTGCTGACCATGATCAAGGGCCTGCCGTCTCACGACGCCACTATTGTGGATGCGGCCCGGCATCTGCTGGGTTCAAAGGCAAATCGATATGGCAAATAACATTGTCTCTCTTCTGCGGGGTGCTCCAGCAGTGCGCCAACTTACCGAGTACGACCATCTTCAGGCCGTGTCATTCTTTCGGTCTCGGATGGGGTCCCTACTGAACACCGAAGTTCGGCGCCACCCGCTGGGCTTCCTCTATGCATCCGAGGTCGTGTCCAACGGCATGAGCCTGCGCTATCACCTGTGGCCAGAGGGATGGCATGTTCCAGCGACACAAACTGCGAGCGAAATCCATGATCACGTTTACGAGCTGAACTCACTCGTTCTGCGCGGAGCATTACGTCATGAGACGTTCGAAGCGGTCGCAGCCCAGGATGGTGACCACGAGCTTCTGGAGGTGGCCTATTCTGCCGAGGAGTCCTCAGTGCTTAGGACAGGCGCTCGGGTCGTCCTTCGCCCGCTTGCAGATGAAATCCACGGTGTCGGCACCGCGTATCGGCTTCCTCCCGGCGTTATCCATCGGGCAAGCGCGCTAGCGGCACCGGCCGCGACTCTTGTCCTTACTGTTGCCCAACCGGCAGCGCCCGCGCCGCGCGTATTCATTCCGGTTGGCCATGAGGCTCCCCAGCCGTTCGCGCGTCGCCAGCTCACCGACGGGGAGACCGCCGAGGCACGAAGGCTCCTGGAGAACCTTTAGATCTGTGAGGCTGACCTGCTAGGGAGCCCTTTTCTATCCCTCGAAAACAGGCAACTTGATTGACATGGCAGTAAGCGTGCTTCCTGAACTCAGCCCGGTCGCGGGCCCGACGAAGCTGTGGCGCTATTTCGACCTTCTGAAGTTCCAATCACTGGTCGAGCGCCAAGCCCTTTATTTTGCAAGTGCCCGCGAGTTTGAGGACAAGTTCGAAGGGTCGATCCCGCGCCCATGAGTCGCCCGCCTGCGGGAGAACATCCTAGAGCCGATGATAGCGCACAGTTCGAAGGCTTTTGAGGAACTACGGCGCCTGACGAAGATCAGCTGCTGGCACATGAACGAAGGCGAATCCGCGGCCATGTGGAGCCAGTACGTGCGTGAGAAGCGGGGGATTGCGATCCGATCGACTGTCGACCTGCTGCTGTCGGCCCTTCGACCATACAGGATCGAACCCCATTACGCGGAGGAGCGCGTCTGGGTAGGGCCGGTGCGCTACATCGACTATCGCACCGATCACATGCAGGGCAGTCTCGGGCTTGGGCGCTTCTTTCATAAACACCGAAGCTTCGCCTACGAGCAGGAGTTCCGCTCGGTGCTCCAACTCGATCTAGCCGAAGAATTCGGCGTCCGTGTGCCAGAGAGGGGCGTCTTCGTTCCTGTTGACATGCCCTGCCTCTGCGAGGCGATCCATCTTGCCCCCGAAACCGATGAGGAGTTCCGGCATACTGTCGAGGGATTGATCGCTCACGCGGGGCTTTCTGTCCCCGTTTTCCAGTCCGAGATGGATGACGACGCCCTCTACTGACGCACCGTCGCTGCTCTGCTACAGCCCGATCGGGTTTTCGAATGGCCGTCCATGGTCAGCGGTCTTATCGCGCACGCGAATGATCGTGTGCTGGCGCGACAGCTCGGGTTCGCCGCAGAGGCGAAGGTCTACGTGGGCGCGGACCGACTCCACATACCAATCCGTGGGCGAGGATTTTCCCGGTCGGCGGAACTATTGAAGCGTGGCCGTATTGTTGTTGCCGCCGGACTCTCGGAGCTGTCCCATGCGCTTCCCCGTCCGCCTCGCGATCTTTCTGACCTGGGTCTTCCTGATCCTAGACAGGGCGCCCATCATCCAGCAGCTCCTCCCAAACGTATTTGACACCGGACGGCGGGCGCAGCCAGTTGTCTGATCGGTCGATCAGTCGATCGGGCTGTCCGAGCACGTGCAGAATACGAAGGCCGAGACATTGCGGCATTCCCGTGCAGAACTCGATAAGCTCCATGCCGAGATCATGGACCGCCTCGATCACGACTTCCTGGATTGGTATTTCGGCTGGCTGACCCAGAAGAGTCTCGGCTTCAATTCTCTACTCGACGACGCGAAGAGCTTCCTGGGAGGGGTCGACGCTGACGAGAAGCTCCAACGGCGTGTTGCGCGAGAGTTTGGCGTGCGGGTTATCCTGACTCCCGTGGTCGAGGAGCGCATCGAGAGGATTGCGCACGAGTCCGCGACGCGCTTCGTCGCCTCGCTCACCGACAAACTTCAAAATGTTCTGCAGCAGCATGAGATTCCGCCCTTGCAATGGGAGGAATACGTCGACCGCGCCACTGTTATGGTCAGTGACACGGAAGGCGCGAGCAGCGTGCCGATGACTTTGAGGGCGCTTCTGACTGGCACAACGACAACTGGCGTGAGCGTCGCGGCCGCGTCGCCCTTCGTGTCCACACAATTCGGGAAAATTTCTGCTATCGGGTCACCCGATCATCCATGGCACTTGTCGGTTCCGCTGCCCAGAGAGCTGTGACGGCGATGGCAACGAGAGGCGCAGCACGCAGCAGTGTAGTGGCGATCCCCCTGGGCACCGCGATGAGCGTGGTCGCGTTCCTGGCGGTGGTCGTTTGGAAAGTGTGGGACCACCTCAGCACCGCCGCCGAATATAAGCCGCTCCTGCGAGACAACATTGACCAGTTCCTGGCTCTCTATAAGGGCGGCCTTCTGGAATCGGATGGCGTCATCAGAGGGCTCTTTAACGATCTCCAACTGAAGATCTCGACCGCGAAAAATTGAGGGCGAAGGGGCAGCCTGGGTTTGACCGGCGGAGAAGATCCTGAAGACCTTCAACGCTCTCGCCGGCTTGTGCAGCGGAGTGAATGGCGTTCGCGGTTTCTCCAATCCTTGCCGGCAGCAGGCGTGTCTTGCTACGGCCGGGGAGCTGATCACGCGGGGAAAAGAATATGCGCGTGACCTCGTGGCCAGCGCCGGAGGATTACAACGCCGTGTAGGGTGGACCATGCGCCGCAATCCCCGCCGGGCCTATAATGAGCACGGCCACGAGATCCCGCCCTTGATGCTCACCGGCATGCGCGCGCACAGCGTCCGCTCTATCGATGCGTTCTGCGAGGCGATCGGTTGCGGCCATTCAGCGACGCTCAACGTCGACGGCCTGCCTGATGTCCTCCCAGTTTCCGATTTCGATGTCAGGCTGCAGTGCTCGAAGTGCGGGAGTCGGTCCGTTCACACACGCCCGAGTTGGACCGAGATGCAGGCGGCCAGCATGGGGCGAGGCCGATGACGTCTGGCAAAGCAGCGCCGTTCAGTACTTGCAGAAAGATTTCCCGCTCCCGGTCATGTAAAGCAGCCGAGCGTGCTTCTGGCCCTGACAACCGTAATCCGCCCAAGCCTTGTTGCAGTCCGCTTCGCTTCCTTTGAAGTCCATGAGGGCCCTCATGCAAACGCCGAATACCTCGGTGCCGCGCTCGCCACGAACTTTGTAGCCGAATTTTTGCTCAACCTTCTGCTCGGTATCGAGCCTCATACTTAGCTCAGGACAGGCGCTACCTGCTTGATCGGCAGTGCAGAAGTCGTGCGTGATAGTTCTCCACTCCTTCGGCAGACCTTGGGTACTATCGCCAGGAATTACGAGTGGAAATTCATAATCGACGACATTTCCCGAGCCGATGCCGCTCTCTCTTACATGCGGCCCTTTGAGGTTTTGGCCCTTGTCGCCGATGACCGCCTGAACGGAAGCCGGCTGGTTACGTGGGATCGACATCGAAACGCTGACCTCGTATTCGCCAGGATGGAGGGGGCCTTGTCGCGAGCCGAACGGTCCTGCTTTGAATGCCCCTCCTATGACAGGCACCTTGTGTTGCGCCATGAAGTGAGCACTTGGCCTCCACACGCTGACCAGCAATTCTGCACCATCGGGCAGGTTCGTCTGTCCGGTTATGATAGGCCTCGCTGTGCCGTCAGTGGCCGCGGAGATCCTGACTTCGATCATCGGTCCAGAGCTGCGTTCCACCTCATCCTGGGTTACCGCACCCCGAACTCCGCAGGTCTTTCGGATTTCGTCGAAGTGGTCACCAAGGCTCGCGAGTGCCCAAGTGATGCGGGAGTGAGCGATGAACCCTGCTGGCCCCGTGAACGTGACCCGCTGCCCTTTCAGCAGTGCTCGTGCAAGCCGGTCGTCCTGTAAGACCCGATCCTGGTCCGTCTCGCGCTGGAGCAACCATTGCCCGTTCAGTCCCACCCAAGCCAGTTCGACTTTCACCGGCTCGGTGCCGTCTATTTGGAAGGTGCCGAAGACTCCTCGCAGGGGCGGAGCCGTCTGCGGCGCTCGAATGAGGTCCAGCTGTAATCCTAACGGCTCGCCGGGCTTGCACGCAAAGGTTAGTTCGGGGCGCTTCCCGTCAATCACCTCGTTGGCTTCGACCGTGCCGAAGAAGCCTGTGCCCAGGCCGCCGGCCTCGATCTTCAACGAGGGTGGATCCGGTTCAGGCGGAGCGACCCGCACAGGAGCGGCGATGCGGATGGGTCTACTCCCGGTGTCGCAAAGCTCGAGACCTCGTCGAATGACAGCGGAGATATCGTAGTGCGCCTGGATTGTCTGGATGCGCGGCTCAGGGGCGAAGTTTCTTGCCGTCCCGTTCACCGCGTATCGACGACCATCGGGGGTTGTAACGAAGACGCGGCTCAACTCGCAACTGAGGGTGATCTCGTCCGTCTTGAACGGCCAAGGGTCGAAGGTATCGGCCTTTACCTTTACCTCCTCCTCTGCCTTCACACGCGCGGCTCCCTGAGCTGCGGATAGATGGGGCGGAGCAGGCTGAGCTGCGGCTACACCGGATTCTCTCGCTTTTTGGGCGTCGTAGCCGGTGCCAGCCATAAACACACCGGCAATCAAAGTAATGGGACTAAAAAATATCATCTTCGCGCCGAGTGATCGCTTCGACTTGAAGAACAACAGCACAACGCCCGTTGGCAGGGCGAGCAGCCCACCAATTGCGATCAAAGCACCGATAATGATTTGTATGGTTGCCTCTTGCATGAGCCCCCTCCCCTCGGTTTGAGCATACGCGCTGGGCCTACCAGAACCGGCGACCGCCGAACCACGGCTCGTAGGCGATGCCATCGCCATCAGCATCGAGATGCGAACCATAGCCGGGCTGCCCGCGCCGCAGCGCAATTGCGGAAGGAACCGCCGCTCGGCCAGACTTTGACCTCAGAGGTTGCGCTGGGCGCAAGCCCGGCAACGTCTCAGACGACAGGTAGGCCATATTGCCGCCCCTCCCGTCGCTGCGGCGAGCGCCGGCAAGCCGAACTGCCGCAGGTATTTTGCAGCATGTAGACCGGCGGCGACGCATCAGTGCCCGATGCAGGCGGGCGGGATCGTCGGGGGAACGATCACCCCAAGGGCCGGGACTCGGTATCACCCGAACAGCCACAAGGCGAAAACCACGAAGATGACGAACCCACCAAGGCTGGGGGCGCTCGAGACAGGCCAGTCGCTCGGGATCGTCCAAGCGCCAAAAGGCCAGGCGAAAAAGAACCCCAGAACGGCCAAGCTGATGAGGCCGGAGACAATCCCGCCGCTGCGTTTGGGCTGCTTCGCGTGAGCGCGGTTATCACGCCCCGGCATTACCCGAGCAGCCAGACGAGAAAGATCGCCAGAATGACAAGGCCGAGGATCGTCGAGCCGATCCCCCCGCCTCTGCTGCGCCCACTCTTATGGTGCGCCGTGTAGGACAGCCCTGTGCCCGGGGCGCTAATCGTGGTCCTGCGGCCGCTCGGGCCGATGGAATGCGTGAACCCCTTGCCGCCGAGACTGAGCCCGACTCCGCGCTTCGACAGATTCAACCGTGCCCCTGACCCGAGCCGGATCGACTTGCGAAACCTAAGTCCCATGATGTTGCCCCCTTGGGCTACCATGACTCCGCTCACGCTCCCTGTCATCTCGGCCGTTTGGCGCCCCTGAGCGAAGGAAAGCGCGACGAGTGATATGAAGCTGGTCCTGATAACAGGTAATCTTCAAAACGGTCCGCCGGACATAGAAAGGCGGACGTTCCCCGAGTCTCTTCTATGACCGAAGTTGAGCCGAAGCTGCCCTTCGATTCAGGCGCCGCAAATGACCGCAACGGGCAGATAACGGTCATTTTGGCGGCCACCGTTTCTCTGGCGAACACACCAACTCTTGCCGCGCTCCAGTCGCCTATGTCGGCAGGGAGCACGGCGCAACTGTCGTCTCATCAACAGGAAAAACCGCCATCGACTCGACTCTACCATAGGGTTTCGATTTGAATGCGCCAAGATTTCGCGGGAGAGGTTATGCAGTGTTCTTAGAAAAGCACTCTCGGTTCTTTCGGCGCTTCGAGTTCTCCTTTGCGCCGCGACATACCGGAGCTCCCCACCTGCCGATCTTTTCCGAAGCCAATCAATTCAGTATCTTCGATGCTCTAAGCTCCCGTGTAGATGAGGAGAAAGCACTAGAAGTTCAGCCGAACGGCGACATTGTCGAGCTGATGGAAGTGGCATACGACGCCAAGAGCAAAGCGCTGAAAATGCTATTTCATCGCGCCTCGCCATCTGCTGCCGAGCCAACCTACCGCAAGAAGGCTAGGCAGAAGGCTGGGAAGAAGGTGACAATTCGTAAAGCTGAGAAGCACGAGGGCGAAGAACAATCCGTTTCGGCGCATCTGATCGTGTTGGATGATCCAATACGGCAGGGAACCTACCGGGCCGCGCTCGAGGAAATCCCCGGCATCAGCATGGCTGTGGTCAGGCGGGTAATCGGTCAAGCTCTGCACGCCTACGAGTACGATTTCGAGCGGAAGAAGAAACAGATCAACACCTACAGCACCTTTAAGCCGGTAGGCGTCCCTTCGGAAACGCTCACTGGCGCACTCAAAGGTGGAACTCTCAGCTACATTACGTTAGTCCGGCCGGCAAAAGCGGATTTTGTTGATGCCGATGGCCTGTTTCGTCCCCAAACCGAAACGATGAGGATCCGGGTCGAGGGGCAGGTAATCAACGGCAATTGGCGTGATCATCTTCCCGCAATGATCAGGAGGGCGAAATCGGCCGGATGGACCGACTTCAGCGTCGACCTAGAACTCGATGACCAGCGCCGCCGAACGGTCAAACTCGACAAGCAAGATGAGGCAAAGGAGGTGCTCTTCGTCCGGTCGGACGAACTGAATTTTCAGACAGAGCTCGACGCGTGTTCCGTCGATATCGTTGATGAAGTGGTAACAAAAGTGTTGAGTCTGATCCGGCAGGGGTAGAGTGGAAGTGCGCGGCAGCGTCCTAACATATCCGCTAAGCTATCTATCCCTCAAAGATGAGGGTGGACGTCGGCTGTTCAGGCGAAATTCGGTCGCGGTCTTGGTTGTTGTCGCCGTGATGAGCGCGCCGTTTATTTTGTTCGACGCGAACTACTTTGGCGATAAGGGATTCTTGGACAGGTTTGGTAGTTTTGCGGCTGTCCTCACCGGCTTCTACATAGCCGCTCTAGTGGGTGTCGCAAGCTTTGCCTCGTCAGTCGGCGATCTCGACGGCGAGATTGAGGTGGGAAGGATCAGCCGGCCTGTCCCAAACCCTGCCGAGGGAGAAGACCTGGAGGAATACCTCACGCGACGCCAGTACGTTTGTTCGATGTTCGGCTATCTGGCGTTTGTATCCCTAGTGCTTTCAGTCGGCGCGATAATGTTAATTGTCGCGGCCGCCCCGGCGCGAAGTGCCGTCAATGCAATATCTGGCTGGTCCGGCGCTCAAACTGCTCAAGGCGCAAAGGACGTCCTTCGGGCCATCGTGATAGTTGGCTTCAACCTCGTGCTGGCGCACCTGCTGGTCACAACCTGCCACGGCTTGTACTATCTTATCGATCGTCTCTATGCGAAAAAGCCGACGCTTCTACCGAAGATACGTCGGACCTAGTGCTCCGTTCAAACAAGGGGCTATTCGTCCAGGGCTCCGAATCCAGGTTAACGGGTTCGGGCGGCGAGGACGGTTTGCAGGTAGGAGGGATCCCATCCGGCGAGCTTGCGCCGCAGTTTGAGGCTCGTGCGCGGCGGCGCGGGCGGCGACTTAAGCCTGTCTCCTCTCCCTCATTTCCAACTCGCAAACTTTCGGGTCGCCAAAGATTCGAAAAGCTACCGCCTCCTCGGAGCCGATACCCCAACTTGGTGTTTCGCAACAGTTCATCACGATCCGGGATCCGCTCGTGGCGTGCGGATTCGGATATATCCGTCGCAAACCACGCCTTGGATCGGACATATCCGAAATCGAAAGCACGATACTGAGCGCCTCGGCGCTTGGTCACCTCAAGCTCGTGCTCCGCAGTGGATGGGCCCTGCCTAGAAGAGCGCGATCTCGAGTGCTCCTGGCGGCGCCTGTTCGTCGATGACCGTGCGCTGGGTCCCTGGCGCGATGTCGGCGATGAAGGCATCGGCGGCCTCCCGGGACGGGAACGCCGCATACTCAACACAGTCCCTTGCCCAGTCCAGAATCTTGGCAACGATCTCGCCGCCATGGGTCTTGGTGGCTTGCGACAAGATCACGTCGTGTCCCGCCGCGTGGACGCCGATGGTGGCGAGCTTGTGTGAGCGGCGACGTAGCAAGAGTGCCTCTGAACCGCCGACAGAGCGACCGCCATGGCTGCGGATCAGGGTTTCAATCTCAGACATCATCGCCCCTCCACGCGGCAGCAGTGATCCCCGATCGGATGGGCGTAACCCAAGGGATGATCACTGAACTTGCGGGCCCGGCAGTCGCCATCCACAATTCTGTGCATCATATGGTCGCCTGTGCGGTGCCACATGCGGGTTGAGCGGCAAGCCCGCCGCTCAGGAAGCCCGGACGGCGCCACCCCCCGCCCCTCCAGCATCACCTCGAGGCTCGTCCAATCAATGTCGAGACCGACGGCGCGGATCGTGGCGATGGCTTGCTCCAGGTTCTCCATCGCCTTCTTGCGCCACGCGGCGCGCATCACTTTCAGGACATCCTCCGGTGGGATGCGCGCATGCTTTCCTGCGCTGCGATACTGGTGAACCACTGACACGCTCCTGCCAATGAGATCGGCGACTTCCCTTGCCGACAGCCCCAGGTTGCGCTGGAGCTCTCGGAATTCCGTCTGCCTCCCGCCCATGTGCTCCTCCCTTCGTCGCCATTGAGCCCCGCAGAAATAGGGTGTTGCGCGAGTTCGTCGGCCGCAAGCGCGCAACGGCATCAGCCGAGCCCCAGCAATGCAAAATCAGTTGACTGAAGAAGTTCGGACAAGGGCGAAGTGGTTGCCGGAAGCTGTCCGAAAAATCCAAGGAGTTCTCTTCGTCGGCGGAGTTTGCGTCATGCGATTACGCAACCAATCCTTTTTGTGTCGCCATCAGTGGCCGACTTGCAAGGAGGGGATCATGGGCCTCATTCAAGCGCTCGCACGTGCCGTCACGGCTGCACTGCGTGCACTCGCCTCGTTCAGCATCCGGTTCTGCCAGCAGAGCGGGCGCTGGATCGTCGAGCGGGTCACGCAGCCTGCATGGGAGTATTTCGGCGAGGCGACCACCGCCGCCACGAAGGCCGTCGTCGGCCTCGTGCCCGACACCATCCGCGGTGTCGCCAAGCTGCCGGGAGCCACACTGCGCGGCACCGCCGCAGTCGTCGAGGGCGGCGGTAAGCTGGCCGGGGCGACCCTCGGCGCTGCTGCTGCCGTCCCCGGGGCCGTGGCCCGCGGCCTCGCCGGGGGTGGAGGCATGGCCGCTCCCCCGGCCCCGCAGGCCCAGCCGGACCCTGGCATGGCGGATGTCCGCGACGCGCTCACCGACCTCGCCCTCCAGCGGGAGATGCTGAGGCATGCCCACAAGGTCGCCACGCCGCGGGGCGCCGCTCCCGAGTCCGACGGCAGCCTCGAGGCCCGGTTCGTGCACCGCTACGCAATGGCGACGCGGGACGAGCGGGACGAGATGGACATCGAGCAGCTCCCGGCGCATCTCCAGTCCTGGCTCCTCAGCCTCGACGAGCGCCAGCTCCTGAAGCTCGCGACGAGCGGCGTCCAGGTCTGCGAGAGGGCCATCGCCGGAAAGCGGACCGGGATCGTCGGCCTGCCGATCCCCGACGAGACGGACTTCGGGCCGCTGCCGCCGCGCGACGCGACGGCAGGCATGAGCATCGGGGCGGTCCTCCGCGACCGCGACGCCCTCGGCTCCCGCATCGCCGCCGCGAAGGGGCACCGCACCGAGCGCAAGCCGCTCCACTGAGATGTGAGCGATCGCCTCCACTCCGTGCGAGATGGAGTCAATCGCTGACGCGCAGCCTGGTTGTGATCTGCCCCACCTGGAGGGGAGTGGGGCAGATCACAACCAGGGAACGAAGGCGGCCGCCAACCTGATATCAGTGATCGTCCCCAGCCGGACGGGAGTGGGGACGATCACTGACGGAGCACGAAGAAGGCCCTGGGAGGCCGGAGCCTTCTTCCTGTCAGGGCGCAGCCTGCCGACTGTCCAATAAAACACCCACTTCGGCGTTTTGGGTGTTTTATTGGACGGAGCGCCATCAGGGTCCACGCGGTGAGCGGTTGTAGAGATCGAAGGCATCGCCCGCCGCACGATCATCTCGCAATCGGTCTTCGTATTGCCGGACAGCGCGGTGGCGCTGATCTCGCGGAGGTCCGGAGGCATGAAGGGCCATTCCTCGAGAAGGAGCGCACCCACCGCCCGTCGGGCCTCCTCAGGGGTGCGGGCATCGTCCAGCACTTGGATCAGGTCGTATCGTCTCGTCATCCGTGCGATCTCCTCGCACTTGTCACCGCGGCGCGAACCCGGCATCCGCCAAGGCAGGTCGAATCGCGATCACGGCCTCGACCATCGCCTACTCCTCGGCCTCGTCGGCGGACAGGCGCTGCGCGTCGTCCCTGCCGAATCGCTTGACCATCTCGGCGAGGGCGTCGGCTTGCTCCTCGGACAGAACCAGCGGGACGCTGATGTCGCTCACTGGCGCCGGCGCAGCGCCTCGAGGGCGCGATTGCGCTGCGCGAGGACCCGGCGCAGGTGGGCGACCTCCTCGAGCAGTTCGGCGTTCTCGGCGGTGAGGTCGGCGACCTCGCGGATCGCCATCGCGGCGACCGAGGCCATCTCGGAGGCGTTGCCCCGGGCGGCGGCGAGTTCGTGAGCCCAAGCATCGAGAGCCTGCTGATCCCGGCGGTTCGCGGCGACCTGCCCGGCCCGGCGCAGCATGTCGACCATGCCGTATGCGATGCCGAAAGCGGCTGTCTCTGGATGGATGGCCATGTGTGCCTCCCCTCATGTTCCGGCCCGAAAGATGAGCCCCGGGAGCCGCACCGTCAAGCTTCGTGGCGGTGGGATGCCTGGGAATTGGTGAACGACATCAAGGAGATCCGAGGGGCCGGATACCGGAAAGCCCCGATCGGTGCCGGGGCTTCGATGTGTCGGTCGGCGCCGACATCAGATGGGCTCTATTGCCGCCTCGTTCCGCCAGCACTCAGTGAGCCGTCCGTCCGCATCCGTGTAGCGGATAGGGTAGCAGTTGTCCGCCTCGGTCATCTCCGCGAGATTGATGACGTCGCCGCTCTCGCCCGAAACCAGCATGACGCCCTCCTCCAGCTCGGACCTGAACTTCTTCATATGACCCCGGTGGCCAGCCGATCTGGCCCACCCATAGTCGTCCGCCGGCGGGCAGCCATGAAAGAGCCGGCGCGCCTCACGGCGGCTGTGCCGACCGGACGGGAGACCCGGACGGCTTGTGCGCTGACCTCCGACATCGCGCCGCCGACGGGCAGGCTGGAATCGGTCCGAGATGGAACGGCCTGCCGTCACCCTAACTCCGGCAGTGGAGAAAGTAGCTGTCTGCGTACAGATAAAGGGATTCCGGAATGGTGTCTGGACGGACCAGGATGGCCTTCCGGAAACTCTGTGCTCCCCGAGCCTCTATCAGCCACTGCGAGGCGGAGTGCCTCCCCACCTCAGTTGGTCAACTTTCTTGGTTGTGACCTGGTTGTGACCTGAAAGCTACTTCCTCTAACTACTGGTCACCAAATCTCGTTGGAAAATCTTGAGAATTTGGTGAGCGCGCTGGGACTCGAACCCAGGACCCTCTGATTAAAAGTCAGATGCTCTACCGGCTGAGCTACGCGCTCGAAGGGTCGGCGGGACATAGGCCCTTGCGGCAAACGGGTCAACCGGGCCAACACGATGAACGTTGCCGGGCCGTGCTGCAGCCCCTAACCTGCAGCACCCATTCCTCCAAACTTTGAATGTC
>NZ_LN811355.1:116565-121858 GCF_001006805.1 Microvirga massiliensis
GGGCGCTCGGTTAATCCCACAGGACTAATCTGCAATCGATCCATCATGATGGAAGGCACACTCACATCGTGGCGCCGTTTCGTGCTGATCCTCGCGGGAACGGCATTTGGCCTGACGGCGCTCCTCTACGGCTTCATCGCAGTGCTCGACCCCTATGGGCTGAGGACCGGGCCGGGAGGCGCCGCGCGGCCGATCATGGATCTCAACCAGCGGTTCATGTACCCGCAGATCGTGCGAAGCGGCCGGTTCGATTCTGCCGTATTCGGCACCTCGACCGCACGGCTTCTCGACCCTCGCGCCCTCGACGAGGCATTCGGCGGCGCTTTCGCGAATCTGGGCCTGAATGCCGGAACACCTTGGGAGCAGATGCAACTCGCCGATCTCTTCCTGCGTACAGTCGAGAAGCCGAAGACGCTCATCTTCACGCTCGACCGCACGTGGTGCGCCGCCAATGCCGACGAGAATCGGCTGACATTCCGGGCGTTTCCGCCGTGGCTCTACGACGAAAATCGTCTGAACGACTATGCTGAGATCCTCAGCCTCAAGAGCCTCGAGATTGCAGGCCGCGTGCTTCTGAATCGCTTCGGCTTCATGCCGGAACGCATCCGCGGCGACGGATATGAAGTCTTCGTGCCGCCCGACGAGACCTACGATCTCGAGCGCGCGCGGATGCATCTCGGGCAACGGGATTTGCGTGCGACTTCGGTCCGCCCGGACGCGGTTATGCTGCTTCCGGAGGAACGGGCAGCAATTTCAATGCCGGCGCTCTCATGGATAGTGGCAATTCTCTCGCGCGTTCCGCGAGAGACCAGGGTCATCTTCGCTTTCATGCCCGTTCACATCGTCGCGCAGGCACCTGCCGGCACGCGCGAAGCCGCCATAGACGAGGAATGCAAGTCGCGGACGGTCGATCTGGCACGGACGAGAGGTGCGACCGTCGTCGACTTTCGCTTTCCCTCGAATGTCACACAGGACGATGCGCAGTACTGGGATCCCCTGCACTATCGCATCGGAGTTGCTGCGAAGATCATCGATGCGCTGACGCTTGCGCAGCGACACGGACGACCGGTCAACGGATTCTCCCGAGTGCTCGCCCACCGGTCGGAATAGTCTCTCGTTCGTAATGAGCTCGCGGCGCTGAGCGCACGTGAGTTCTTACTTTGCACGATCCTCATGTCCCCCACGTCATTGCGAACGAAGTGAAGCAATCCAGCTGTGCATCCGTCGAAGGGTAGATTGCTTCGCCTGCGGCTCGCAAAGACGGAAGTGCAATGGCAGGAGGCCGTGCACTATTGCCTGTCGCTCGCAAAGGTGTGGTGGAAGCAACCATGCGTCTCGCCCGATCTGGCGCCGATCTCGAGATCGATACGGATTACCTTGCGGACGACGGATCTCTCCGCCGCCAGCGCAGCCAAATTCACTTTCCGGCAGGGACAGGCTCGTCGTCACTCCCGCCTGAGGCCCAACCGGCCTTTACCTCGTCGATATAGGCGTCGAGGCGGTTGTCGGTAATCGCCTTGCGGAGTCCGGCCATGAGTTCCTGGTAATAGGCGAGATTGTTCCAGGTGAGCAGCATCATGCCGAGGATCTCGCCCGATCGCACGAGGTGATGCAGATAGGCGCGGGAATACGTGTTCGAGGCCGGGCATTTCGATTCCGGATCGAGCGGCGTCGGGTCCTCGGCGTGCCGTGCGTTGCGCAGGTTCAGGCGTCCGCGACGCGTGAAGGCCTGGCCATGGCGGCCTGCCCGGGTCGGCATCACGCAGTCGAACATGTCGACACCGCGGCGCACGGACTCCACAATATCGTCCGGCGTGCCGACACCCATCAGATAGCGCGGCTTCTGCGCGGGCAGATAAGGCTCAACGATGTCGATCATCGTGAGCATCACGTCCTGCGGCTCGCCGACCGCAAGCCCGCCGATCGCGTAACCCTTCAGATCCAGCTCGACGAGCGCCTCAGCAGACAGCACCCGCAATCGCTCCACGGTGCCGCCCTGCACGATCCCGAACATGGCGCGCCCGGGCTGGTCGCCGAAGGCGATCTTGCAGCGTTCGGCCCATCGAAGCGACAGCTCCATCGCCCGCTCGGCCTCGTCTTCGGAACAGGGCAGGCGGACGCACTCGTCGAGCTGCATCTGGATGTCGGAGCCGAGCAGGCCCTGGATCTCGATCGAGCGCTCGGGACTCATGAAATGGGTCGAGCCGTCGATGTGGGACTGGAACGTGACGCCGCTCTCCTCGACTTTCCGCAACGCCGAGAGAGACATCACCTGGAACCCGCCAGAATCCGTGAGGATCGGATAGGGCCAGTTCATGAAGGTGTGGAGGCCGCCAAGCCGCGCGACCCGCTCGGCGCCAGGGCGCAGCATCAGGTGATAGGTGTTGCCGAGCACAACATCGGCGCCGAGCGCCTTCACCTGATCAGGATACATCGCCTTCACGGAACCTGCAGTCCCGACCGGCATGAAGGCCGGCGTGCGAATGACGCCGCGCGGCATCCGGATCTCGCCCGTCCGGGCGCGACCGTCCGTAGAGCTGACAGTGAACTGGAACTGGTCGGTCGTCATCACGTGCCTCGCGACGTCTGCTGCCGGAACAGCAGGCAGGCATCGCCATAGGAGAAGAACCGGTATCCCGCAGCGATCGCATGCGCATAGGCCGCCTGCATGACATCGAGGCCGCTGAATGCGGAAACCAGCATGAATAGGGTCGAACGAGGTAGATGAAAATTCGTGAGGAGCACGTCGACGGCCCGAAACTCGTAACCCGGCGTGATGAAGATGTCGGTGTCTCCGGAGAATGGATGGATCGTTCCGTCGCTCATGGTGGCCGTCTCGAGGAGGCGCAGCGACGTCGTCCCAGCGGCAACGATGCGTCCGCCGCGCGCCCGGACAGCATTGAGAGCGGCAGCCGTATCCGCGGACACCGTGCCCCACTCCGCATGCATGTGATGTTCGCTCGTCTCCTCGGATTTCACGGGCAGGAACGTGCCAGCGCCGACATGCAGGGTCACGAAGTGGCGCTCGATGCCGCGAGCGGCGATGCTCTCGAGCAGGCCTTCCGTGAAGTGAAGGCCCGCCGTCGGCGCCGCGACAGCCCCCTCCTCACGGGCGAAGATCGTCTGATAATCGCTCCGGTCCCGTTCGTCGGTCCTGCGCCGCCCGGCAATGTAGGGCGGGAGTGGCAGCTCTCCGAACTGCGCGATCGCCTCGTCGAGCACGGGTCCCGCGAAGGCGAAGCGCAGGAGAACCTCGCCACCCTCTCCTTTCTCTTCGACTTCCGCATCGAGCCTGACGAGCTCGCAGGCCGTGCTCTCCGCGTCCTCTCCGAAGCGTATGCGATCTCCGATCGCGAGCTTCTTCGCCGGCCGCGCGAAGGCACGCCAGCGATCCGAACCCTCACGCTTGTGGAGCATGATCTCTATACGCGCCACCGCGTCGTCGCGCACCCGTATCCCGAAGAGGCGCGCCGGGATAACTCGCGTATCGTTGAACACGAGCGCATCCCCGGGGCGCAGCAGGTCGGGCAGATCATGGACGATCTGGTCCGCGAAGGGCTCGCCCGGACGCACGACGAGGAGGCGCGCCGCATCGCGCGGCTCGCAGGGCCGCAGAGCGATGCGGTCCTCGGGAAGCTCGAAGTCGAAGAGATCGACTCTCATGGCGGCTACACTCGTCCGGCGAGGTGCTCGGCCCTCGGAAGCGGACTCACACGTGGATCACGCGCCCGTAAGCGTCGAGGACACTCTCGTGCATCATCTCCGACAACGTCGGATGGGGGAAGACCGACTGGATGAGTTCCTCTTCCGTGGTCTCGAGGTTCATTGCAATGACGAAACCCTGAATGAGTTCCGTCACCTCTGCCCCGACCATATGCGCTCCGAGAAGCTGCCCGGTCTTCTTGTCGAAGATCGTCTTGACGAGGCCGTCGGGTTCGCCGAGCGCGATGGCCTTGCCATTGCCGACGAACGGAAAACGGCCGACGCGGACCTCGTAGCCCTGCTCCTTGGCCTTTGCCTCGGTTAGGCCGACCGATGCAACCTGCGGATTACAGTAGGTGCAGCCCGGGATCTTGGCCTTGTCCATTTCGTGCGCGTGCAGTCCCTTGATGGTCTCGACGCAGATCACGCCTTCGTGCTCGGCCTTGTGGGCGAGCATCGGCGGACCGGCGACATCCCCAATTGCATAGATGCCCGGAACGTTCGTGCGCCCGAAACCGTCCGTCACGATCACGCCCCGATCGATCTTCACGCCAAGGGCTTCCAGTCCGAGATTCTCGATATTGCCGACCACGCCGACAGCGGAGATCATCCGCTCGGCAGTTATCTTCTGAGTCCCCTTCCCGTCGTCGACGGTCGCGGTTAGCGAATCCGCACTCTTCTCTACCTTCGTGACCTTGGCTCCGGTCAAAATTTTCATGCCCGCTTTCTCGAAGCGCTTCCGCGCAAGTCCTGCGATTTCCGCATCCTCGACGGGCAGGATCTGGGGCAGCACCTCGACCACGGTTACGTCGACCCCCATGGTTCGGTAGAAGGAGGCGAACTCGATCCCGATCGCACCCGATCCCACGACGAGCAGCGATTTCGGCATCGCGGGGGGAACCATCGCCTCGTAGTAGGTCCAGATGAGCTTCTTGTCGGGTTCCATATCCGGCAGGACGCGAGGCCGAGCCCCCGTCGCGACGATGATGTGCTTCGCCTCGTAGCTCCCAGGCCCAAGGGCGCCTTTCGGAGCCTCGGCCCGCTTGGTTTCGCGCACCGCGACGCGGCCGACCTTCTCAATGGCGGCCTCGCCCCAGATCACGTCGACCTTGTTCTTGCGCAGCAGCATGCCGACGCCGCCATTGAGGCGCTGCGACACCGCGCGCGAGCGCTGGACGATCGCCCCTGCATCGAAGCCGACCCGCTCGGCCGAGAGACCGTAATCCTTCGCGTGCTGCATGTAGTGGTAAATCTCGGCCGAGCGCAGCAGCGCCTTGGTGGGGATGCAGCCCCAGTTCAGGCAGATGCCGCCGAGATGCTCACGATCTACGACCGCTGTCTTGAGCCCGAGCTGCGCGGAGCGGATCGCAGCCACGTAGCCACCCGGCCCACCGCCGATAACGATCACATCGTAGGAATTGGCCATGGCTGCTGCCCCTCTGCGGCCGATCCGATGCGACGGCGGCCTCCGGTTGCTGGCTCGAAATTGCCGGCAGAAGCATGATCTGCCGGCGCAGGTTCAGATCCCGCCTCGGGATGGTCGGTCACGCGCAAGAGCCGTCGAATGGCCGGGAGCACTCTCCCGCCTCAC
>NZ_LN811355.1:124114-198970 GCF_001006805.1 Microvirga massiliensis
TTGATCCGGATCGTTCGAGCAGCATTAGTTGATGGATGGGGACGTGTCCGGTTCGGACGGGTCGTCGAACTCGGCCTCCATTCCAGCGCGGATCTCGGCGAGGGCCTCCTCTTCGGAGCGATCTGTCTCGAGTGCATAGACACGCGCCGCATGGCGCGCGAGATCGACCAGCAGCACGCCCCAGGTATACGGGTCGTCGAAAGAGCGGCGCAGGGCGACGCTCACGGCGCCGTCGACGACCGAGGCACGCAGGATTTCGATCCCGCCTTTTTCCAGCACGTCGGGCGGTAGGCTCAGAGCCTCGAATTTCGGATCGCTCATCGGTCTAGCGGTAGCACACGCTCTTGGCCGCCTGAACGACCTCGGCAACCGATGGCAGGGCGAGCTTCTCGAGATTCGCTGCATAGGGCATCGGGACGTCCTTTCCCGTGATGCGCACGACAGGCGCATCGAGATAATCGAAAGCGTGCTCCATCAGGCGGGCGATGATTTCCGCCCCTACCCCGGATTGCGGGAAGCCCTCCTCCACGGTCACGCAGCGACCGGTCTTCATGACGGAAGCCACGACCGTGTCGCTGTCCATCGGACGAATCGTGCGCAGGTCGATAACTTCTGCGTCGATTCCTTCGGCTTCGAGTTCCTCTGCTGCCTTCAGCGCGTAAGTCATGCCGATGCCGAAGGACACGATGGTGACGTCGCGACCCTGCCGATGGATTCGCGCCTTTCCGATCGGAACCGTGAAATCATCCAGCCTCGGAACCGGAAACGAGTGTCCATAAAGGATCTCGTTCTCAAGGAAGATGATCGGGTTGGGATCGCGGATGGCGCTTTTCAGGAGCCCCTTCGCGTCGGACGCCGTATAGGGCATCACGACCTTCAATCCAGGCACGTTCGAATACCAAGCCGCGTAATCGTGGCTGTGCTGGGCAGCCACACGGGCCGCAGCACCGTTCGGTCCGCGGAACACGATCGGGCAACCGAGCTGCCCGCCGGACATATACAGGGTCTTTGCCGCGGAGTTGACGATCTGATCGATCGCCTGCATGGCGAAATTGAAGGTCATGAATTCCACGATCGGGCGCAGCCCTGTGAAGGCCGCACCGACACCCACGCCTGCGAAGGCATGCTCGGTGATCGGGGTATCGATGACTCTTCGATCACCGAACTCCTGCAGAAGTCCCTGTGTGACCTTGTAGGCGCCTTGATACTCCGCGACCTCTTCGCCCATGATGAAGACGGTCTCGTCCCGCCGCATCTCCTCGGCCATGGCGTCCCGCAAAGCCTCGCGCACGGTCATCGTGACCAACTCGGTGCCTTCCGGGATCTCGGTCGCGGCATCATGGCCCGTTACCGTCTGAATGACGGCTGGCGCGGCAACTCCCTGTGGAGCCGTGTCACCGGATCGCGCCGTAGGCGCAGGTCGCTCCGCGAGCCCCTCCGCCTGCATGTCGGGTGTCGGTGCAGGCTGAGCGGGAGCCTCGGAAGGCGCCGGAGCCTTTGTCGTTGTCGCAGCAGCCGAGACGTCTTCGCCCTCCTCCGCCAGCACGGCGATCGGCGTGTTGACGGCAACATTTTCAGTGCCATCCGCGACCAGGATCTTCGCGAGAATTCCGTCGTCGATTGCCTCGACCTCCATGGTGGCCTTGTCGGTTTCGATTTCGGCGAGAATGTCCCCGGGTTTGACCCGGTCTCCCTCCCTTTTCAGCCACTTCGCGAGTTTGCCCTGCTCCATGGTCGGAGAAAGGGCTGGCATCAGAATGTCAGTCGCCATGTTCGGCCTGTCGTGCTTGAAGCGACGCGAGAATGACGCGCGGTTGGATCAGAGAAGGACGTCGGTGTAGAGTTCGGACGGATCCGGCTCCGGATCGTGTGTCGCGAATTCGGCGGCCTCATTGACGATCTCGCGCACCTTCGCGTCAAAGACCTTCAACTCGTCCTCCGTCATGTTCCAGCTCTCGAGCAGGCGACGCCGAACCTGCTCGATCGGATCATGCTCCTCGCGCATTCGGGCGACTTCGTCCTTCGTCCGATATTTCGCCGGATCCGACATCGAGTGGCCGCGATAGCGATAGGTCTGCATTTCGAGAATGTACGGTCCATTCTCCCGCGCATGGGCGATGGCCCGCTGCCCGGCATCATAGACGGCGCGAACGTCCATCCCGTCGATCTGCTCGCCCGGGATGTTGAACGACAATCCGCGCTTGGAGAAATCCGTTTGTGCAGAGGCGCGAGTTACCGCCGTACCCATGGCGTACCGATTATTCTCGATAACGTAGACGATAGGCAGCTTCCACAGGGCCGCCATGTTGAAGCTCTCGTAGACCTGTCCCTGGTTGGCAGCTCCATCGCCAAAATACGTCAGCGAGACCGAGTCGTTCTGACGATACTTGTTTGCGAGAGCGAGCCCAGTGCCGAGGGAGACCTGCGCGCCGACGATTCCATGGCCGCCGTAGAAATTCTTCTCCTTGGAGAACATGTGCATCGAGCCGCCCTTGCCTTTCGACAAGCCGCCGCGGCGTCCGGTCAGTTCCGCCATCACTCCCTTGGGATCCATCCCGCAGGCGAGCATATGTCCATGATCGCGGTAGCCGGTAATGACCTCGTCACCCTCCCGGGATGCCATCTGCATGCCGACGACGACCGCCTCCTGGCCGATGTAGAGATGGCAGAAGCCGCCGATGAGCCCCATGCCGTACATCTGGCCCGCCTTCTCTTCAAAGCGGCGAATCAGGAGCATCTCGCGATACGCGTGGATGTCCTGGTCCTTATCGAACTGGGGAGCATTGGCCTGCTGCGCCCGTCGGGCCGGGGACCTGTTGGCGGTTGCCTTGTCTGCCGCGCTCGCCCCTGCGCGGCTCGCTTTGCGGGCTGCCACAGCCATTCGACACCTCCGGTGCGTTTCCCACCCCACATCATTTAGCGCAGGAGGAGGCGCATTGCGAGAGGGTGGACTTGCGCCGGCAGTTACTCAGCAATCACGCTAACAGGTTGAATAGCTTCATAAATTTCCAAGCAACTGGAATTCAGTTGATCGGTTTTCACCAGCGTCAGGGTCCGGTGATGATGACGAGATCGTTCTTGTGCACGCGTCCGAGCATCACCCGGGCACGCTCTTCGAGAAGATCGCGATCGATCTGATCACTGCGCAGGAGCGCGATTCGACGCTCCCATTCCGCCCGCTCCCGGCGAGCATCATCGAGTTCGCGGCCAAGGTCCGCAGCCAGAACCTCGTAACGCTCCTTGGCTTCCAGGCCGCGCGCACCCGTATTAGCATGGTACATGAAGTAGCTCACCATGCCGGCCGAGACGGCATAAAGGAGAACCGGGAGGAGGAAACGCCTAGCGCGGCGACGAACGACCATGCACGGGATGCTACCCACGCATGGTTAAGATCGTATTGCCGCCCCCAAACAGGCGGATCCTCCAGAAGGTCTCAGCGCAAGGCCCGCAGGGCACCACGCCCGGCATAATATGCCTGGGAGCCGAGTTCCTCCTCGATCCTGATCAACTGGTTGTACTTGGCGAGCCGATCCGAGCGAGCGAGCGATCCCGTCTTGATCTGCCCGCAATTCGTGGCGACGGCGAGGTCGGCGATCGTGGCGTCCTCGGTCTCACCCGAACGGTGCGACATGACGGCGGTGTACGAGGCGCGATGAGCCATGTCGACGGCTGCAAGCGTCTCCGTCAGGGTGCCGATCTGATTTACCTTCACGAGAATGGAATTCGCGACGCCCTTCGCGATACCCTCGCGAAGGCGATCGACATTGGTGACGAAGAGATCGTCGCCAACAAGCTGGCATCGGTCGCCGATCGCGTCGGTCAGCGCCTTCCAGCCCTCCCAATCGTCCTCCGCCATGCCGTCCTCGATCGACAGGATCGGATAGGAGGCCACGAGCTTCGCGAGATATTTCACCTGATCGTCGATGGAGCGTGTCACGCCCTCCCCCTCGAAGTGATAGGCGCCATCCCGGAAAAGCTCAGTGGATGCGCAGTCGAGCGCGAGAACGAAATCATCCCCAGGCTTGTATCCGGCGCTTTCGATCGAGCGCATCACGAAGTCGAGCGCCGCCTCGGCGGACGGCAGGTTCGGCGCGAAGCCACCCTCGTCTCCGACATTGGCGTTGTGGCCGGCATCCTTCAGCGCCTTCTTCAGCGTATGGAAGACTTCGGCTCCCATCCGAACGGCTTCGGCCAGTGTCGGAGCCCCGACGGGCATGATCATGAATTCCTGGAAGTCGATCGGATTGTCGGCATGGGCTCCACCATTCACGATGTTCATCATCGGAACCGGGAGAACGCGCGCCTGCGTCCCGCCGACATACCGGTAGAGCGGCAGACCCGACGCCTCTGCGGCAGCCTTGGCCACCGCCAGGGAGACGCCGAGGGTCGCATTCGCCCCGAGCCGGCTCTTGTTGGGCGTGCCGTCGAGCTCGATCATCTCCTCGTCAATGGCGACCTGATCCTCTGCGTCCATGCCCCCGATCGCTTCCAGGATCTCTCCATTGACCGCCTCGACCGCCTTGATCACTCCCTTGCCGAGATAGCGGGACTTGTCGCCATCTCGCAGTTCGACGGCTTCGTGAGCTCCCGTCGAGGCGCCGGAAGGGACCGCGGCCCTGCCCATGGAGCCATCGTCGAGAACGACATCGACCTCGACGGTTGGATTGCCTCGGCTGTCGAGGATCTGGCGGGCGATGATGTCGACGATTGCGGTCATTCGGATCTCCTGTCGGACAAGGCAGATGCGCCGGAATGGCGCAGCTTCTGGGCTTTTCGGGTATCGTGTGCAAGGGATTTAAGCGGCATGGAGGTGGCAGCCGCAGTGGTCCGGCCCCAAATAGTGCATTACCGAGTGGCTTCAGCAGGGTCGGAGGCCCCCTGAGCAACCGACTATCGCAGGGCTGTTACGCACCGACCCCGATCGTGCCCTCGCCCAAGCTTCATTGGAATGTTTTCGAGCGTATGACACCAGAGCTTCAACTCGGCCACGCTACCCCCCTGCCCGCGTCACCTGAAGAGGCGCGGCTCGATCGGGTGCCGAATCCCCACGCCGACACGAACTACGTTGCGCGGTTCACGTGTCCCGAGTTCACGTCCCTGTGCCCAGTCACGGGTCAGCCGGACTTTGCCATTCTGGTCATCGACTATGTCCCGGACCGGTGGCTCGTCGAGTCGAAGTCGTTGAAGCTGTATATGCACAGCTTCCGCAACCACGGCGCATTTCATGAGGACTGCACCGTCGCCATCGGCCGTCGGCTGACGGCCCTTCTCGAGCCTCGCTATCTCCGGATCGGCGGGTATTGGTATCCGCGCGGAGGCATTCCGATCGACGTCTTCTGGCAAACCGGCAAGCCCCCGGAGGATGTCTGGCTTCCGGATCCCGGGGTTGCGCCCTACCGGGCACGGGGCTGACCCATTGTTCAGCGCCCCGGCTTCGGGAGGCCGGTTGCCGCGCAGAACCCGACACCGAGAATGAGCGCGGCCAGGACGGGGATGGTCAGGGCCAAGCCAGCAGCCGAAAGCCCGAAACCTACGATCACGACGCCAAGGGCCTGACCACAGAAGAACGAGAATGCATGCAGCGCGACCGCGGAGGCGCGCGCCTGCTGCGTCAGTTCCGTCACCTGGGTCTGGAACGAATTGTGCAGCATGTAGAATCCGGTTCCGAGGAGCAGCATGGCTGCGCCGGTCATATGCCAGGGCCCACCGCCACCGATCAGGAAAAGAGCGACGGCACAGACGATGCCGCCGAGGGCGAGCATCCTCCCGAGCCCGAGCACGCGGAGCAGCCAGGCGACAATGAGTGAATAGACGAGCCCGCCAATGGCAAAGCCCGCGAGAGCGAATCCTGCCTCGCGCGCTCCCCCGACACCACGAGCCTCAAACAGAGAGGCGAGATAGGGGCCCAATCCGAAGACCGGCACCGCCTCGACAAAGACGAGCCCGAAGAGCAGGCGCGCGCGGGGATTCGCCAGGAGCCCACGATAGTTTGCCAGAGCTGCCCGGAGATCGAAGGATCGAGCGCCGGCTTCAGCGGGCAGGCCGACGATCGTAGCAGCACAGGCGGCCATCAGCAGGACGGCCGAAAATCCGAACACTCCACGCCACCCGATATACTCGGCCGCGATCCCGGCGAGGGATGACCCGAGAAGCTGCCCCGTGATGACTGCGACGAGGAAGCGGCTGATCGCGACCTGTCGGTGCATGATCGGAATTCGGTCGCCGAGCAGGGCGAGCGCTGCGGGAATGACTCCCCCGGCCGCCGCACCCGCCACAATCCGCAGCCCGAACAGCGTCGTGACATCCGCCGCGAAGGCGCAGCCCACGAGAGCAATCACGAGCGCGCACAGGCACGCCTTCATGATGCGGCCCTTGCCGAGCGCGTCGCTGACTGGGCCTAGAATCGGCTGAATGAAGGCGTAGGGAAGCGCGAAGGCAGCCGACAGAAGGGCGATCGTTCCGGGAGCTTCCTGAAGGTCCCGTGCGATGACCGTGACCATCGGTTCTACGGCGCGTGCCGAAAAAGTGCTCGCAAAGCCGCCGGCCGCCAGGACGAGAATCAAGCGCCGGACGGACAGCCCGGACGGGGACGCACCGGCCGCATCGGGGACAATACCTTCCGGGCTCACTCCGGCCGATCCCGCGGCTCGCGGCCTGCTCCCTTGGCGAGACGATCAAAGGCCATGAGCTCGGCCACGAGAGATTCCAGTTCCTTCAAAGGCACCATGTTCGGGCCGTCGGAAGGGGCTGCATCCGGGTCCTGATGCGTCTCGATGAAGACTGCGGCGACTCCGACTGCGACGGCTGCCCTTGCCAGAACCGGAACGAATTCCCGCTGCCCTCCGGATGTGGTGCCTTGCCCTCCGGGCTGCTGAACGGAATGCGTCGCATCGAACACGACCGGCGCACCGGTCGTTCGCGCCATGATCGGGAGCGAGCGCATATCTGAGACCAGCGTGTTGTAGCCGAAGGACACGCCACGCTCCGTCACGAGCACGTTCGGATTCCCGGCCCCGGTGACCTTTTCGACGACGTTTGCCATGTCCCAGGGGGCAAGGAACTGCCCCTTCTTGATGTTGACGACCCGGCCCGTGGCGGCCGCTGCCTGGACAAGGTCGGTCTGCCGGCAGAGAAAAGCCGGGATCTGAAGGACATCGACGACCTTGGCGACGGCTGCGCAATGATCATTCTCGTGCACGTCGGTGATTACCGGAACACCGAACCGTTCCTTGACCTCTGCGAAGATGTCGAGCGCCCTGGCGAGCCCTATGCCGCGGGCGCTTTTCGATGAGGTACGGTTCGCCTTGTCGAAAGACGATTTGTAGACGAGACCGATGCCGCGCCTTTCCGCCATTTCCTTCAGCGCCCCGGCCATCTCGAGCGCGTGCTCGCGACTCTCCATGGCGCAGGGCCCTGCGATGAGCGCGAGCGGAAGGTCATTGCCGAACCGGATGGAGCCGGCCGACACGACCGCCGATGCCTTCGGTGCGTCTGTCATGTGGAATCCCAAGTCCTTCGGCAGGTTGATCTCGGCCGGGTAGATGCCCGATTCGTGTTATTGCCACGCACGCCACCCGGTGAGACCTGGCCGGATGCCTGCTGACTACCCTGCCGGTGAACCGGGGAGAAGAGTGCCGTCCGCAGCACAGGGTTTAGCGCCCATGTCAGAACGTCATGGCTGCCGCGTTCACAATTCCTGCAGAGAGGGAGGCTGCTCCAAGGAACAAGGCTGCCGCCATCTCGCCTCCAGCGATCCGCTGCGAGAGGTTCGGCAGGAGGAGCCGCACACCCCAATAGGCTCCGATCTGTACCGCGAGAGCGATCAATCCCCAAACCACGCAGTCGATCACGCTCTGGGCGTGCACGATTGCGCTTGCTAGCGGCAGGGCAAATCCGACCAAGCTGAACCCAAGCGCCACGGCGGCCGAAATGACGTTCTGGCGGATCAACGCAAATTCGTTGTGTGCGGTCGCGAACGTATACAGGCCGAGGTAGACTGCAACGAGTCCGACGGCGATCGCGAAGAAGATGAAGAAACTCGGTAGCCCTGCCAGAGAAGAGATCACGATTGCTCCTTCGGACTGTCCCGCGTCCTGATGCTACGGTGAAACGAAGACGACCGCGACGCCACGAGCCGCACTCGCCGGCACGACGAGCCGACCTGGCCCTTGGGAGAACGGAATCTCCGCCGCCGTCAGTCGCCGCGCCTGAAAAGCGAGATCCGGAACTGCGACGGAATAGGCAGCCAGCGCCGGTTTTGCTTCCGGAGCGTTGATCGAGCCTAGCAGCGCGGCTGCATCGTCGGGAGTGATCACGTCGATCCGCTCACGAGCAAGGCTGAACGACAGCCCTGAGCCCAACGCACAGGCTTCTGCATTCGTGAATACCGCGAGGAAGCGCTCATGCTGGTTGGGCGCGGGCGACACCATCGTCACGGAATGGAGGCCCGTGGCGCCGTTCTGATGGCTCTGGAAGCGCTCGCTCCAGAAATTCTCGGGATGATGATGCTGGCAGACGAAGAACCCGACCCCCGGTGCTGCGGGATCATGTGCGAAGGCCAGCGAGAATGCGACCCGTATCACGGTCCCATCGGGCTGCCATCCCTCCCGCTCGAAAGAGAACGTGTCGAACGGCCCGATTCCCGACGAGGCGAATTGGGCCGTATCCCGCGCGGCATCGGCGCTGCCGAGCGCAATCATCGCCAAGCCCTCCCGGTTCGAGAGGAATTCCGTAACGAATGCACCGAAACTGAAGTGCCCTGGGCGGTGCGGCGGGACCGCGCTTGGATCCGCGACCGTGATGAGTTCGAGAAAGCTAGCGGGGAACTGGACGATGCGGTTTTCGGTGCCCCAGGGGTGGCGGTTGCGTGCCCCCACCTGGAAGCCGAGTTGCCGGTAGAGTTCCGCCGCGGAATCGAGGTCTTTGACCGCGAGAACGAGGTGGTCGATGCCCCGGCGAAACATTGGATGGCTTTCGTCAGACAAGGCGGCTTTGCTCGACGGCGGCGCCGATGAAGCTCTCGAACAGCGGATGGGGCTCGAAAGGACGGGATTTCAGCTCCGGATGGAACTGGACACCGATGAACCACGGATGATTCTGATACTCGACGATCTCGGGAAGCAGGCCATCGGGTGAGACACCCGAGAAGCGCAGCCCTTTCTCTTCAAGCCGTTCCCGATAGGCCATGTTCACCTCGAAGCGGTGACGGTGTCTTTCGGCAATCTCAGTCCCGCCGTAGATCCTGGACACCCGGCTACCGGGCTCCAGCCGGGCATGATAGGCGCCGAGCCGCATGGTGCCCCCCAGATCGCCTTCGGCGCTGCGGCGCTCGAGCTCGTTTCCTCGCAGCCATTCGGTCAGCAATCCGACGACGGGTTCGGATGTCGGACCGAACTCGGTCGAATTCGCCTCCGTGACCCCGGCAAGGTGGCGCGACGCTTCGATGACTGCCATTTGCATTCCGAAGCAGATGCCGAAATACGGAATTCTTCGCTCGCGGGCGTACTGAGCCGCGCGAATCTTTCCTTCTGCGCCGCGCTGCCCGAATCCGCCCGGGACAAGAATCCCATGCACGCCTTCGAGGAAAGGCGCCGGGTCTTCGCGCTCGAAGATCTCGCTTTCGATCCAATCGAGATTGACCTTCACGCGATGGGCGATGCCGCCGTGCTGGAGCGCCTCGATGAGCGATTTGTACGCATCCTTCAGTCCGGTATACTTGCCGACGATGGCGATGTTGACCTCGCCTTCCGGGTTGTGAATGCGAAATGCGATGTCTTGCCAGCGGGAGAGATCGGGCGGCGTCGAATGATCGAGTCCGAACGCGGCGAGCACCTCCGCGTCGAGACCTTCCGCATGATATCGCAGCGGCACCTCGTAGATCGAGGCGGCGTCGCGGGCCTCAATCACTGCGGTCTCTCGCACGTTGCAGAAGAGCGCGAGCTTGCGGCGCTCGTCCTTCGGGATTGCCCGATCGGTCCGGCAAAGCAGGATGTCCGGCTGAATACCGATGGACCGGAGCTCGGCGACCGAATGCTGGGTCGGCTTCGTCTTGAGCTCGCCCGCCGAAGGGATGAAGGGGAGCAGCGTAAGATGAACGTAGATCGCCTGCCCGCGCTCTAGATCGTTGCCGAGTTGGCGAATAGCTTCGAAGAACGGCAGGCCCTCGATATCGCCGACCGTCCCGCCGATCTCGACCAGAACGAAATCGAAGCCTTCGTTTCCTGAAAGCACGAATTCCTTGATGGCGTTGGTGACGTGCGGGATCACCTGGATCGTTGCGCCGAGATACTCGCCGCGCCGTTCCTTCGTGATGATGTCGAGATAGATCCGGCCGGTCGTGATGTTGTCGGCCTTCGTCGCCGGCACTCCCGTGAAGCGCTCGTAGTGTCCGAGGTCGAGATCGGTTTCTGCTCCATCGTCGGTGACGAAGACTTCCCCGTGCTGGTAGGGGCTCATCGTCCCGGGATCGACGTTGAGGTAAGGATCCAGCTTCCTGAGCCGAACCTTATAGCCCCTCGCCTGAAGGAGAGCTCCGAGAGCCGCTGAAGCGAGTCCCTTCCCGAGCGAAGAAACCACGCCGCCGGTGATGAATACGTACCGCGTCATGGGCCTCGATCCATAAATTGGGGCCCCCGATTCGCCAATGCGGACCGAGGTGGCCACTGCCATTCATCTAACGTGAGAAGGGCCGGCTTTGGGCCGGCCCCCGGTTCATTGCGACTGAGGTACCTGGGGCGCTGTCGGGGCAGCTGGTGCAGCCGGAGCAGCGGGTGGCGGCGTCGCCGGCTGTTCACCCTGAAGCCGCTGCAACTGCTCGAGCACACCGGGGCCTTGCCCTTCCGGCGCACTCTGCCCGGCCGGAGCCGTGGGAGCCGGCGTTGCGCCTTCGAAAATGGAACGGGGAGCGCTCCCCCAACTCGCGAAGATCGTGAGCAGGAGGCTCGTCAGGAAGAAGAGCGCGGCGAGGACCGCCGTGGCCCGGGTCAGCGCATTGGCCTGTCCGCGACCGGTCATGAAGCCGGAAACACCCCCGCCACCGCCGCCTCCGAGACCCAGGCCGCCTCCCTCTGATCGCTGCAGGAGCACCACGCCGATCAAGGCGAGCACGATAATCAGGTGAACGATGATGACGACAGTTTCCATGAACCCAAAACCTCAAGCGGCCGAAGGAGTGACCCCGGCCGCTCGTATCTCCGTATGCGGGCGCTGTAGCACAAATGTGCTCCGGAGCAAGGCTTTGCAAGCCGCCATCTGCCGCTCCTCCATCGCTGTGAGTCCCTCTGCCGAGGATCCGGACCCGGCATCGGAGATGCTGCTCAGCTTGGCTCGATGACAGCCCCGCTGTCCAGGCTACGAGGTATAGGCGCTCGCGATCCCGAGGAAGTCGGCAGCCGCGAGGCTCGCGCCTCCGACAAGGGCTCCGTCGACGTCCGGAACCCGGAGAAGCTCGACGGCATTCGCGGGTTTCACTGAGCCGCCATAAAGGATTCGCACCTGATTCTGCTCGGCAGGGCCCAGGATCTTTCCGAGTTCCGCGCGGATGAGCGCATGCACCTCGGCGACGTCCCCAACGGTCGGAGTCAGGCCGGTCCCAATTGCCCAGACCGGCTCATAGGCCACGACAAGTTCGGCCGCGGTGGAGTCCTTGGGCACGGAGCCTCTGAGTTGCGCTGAAACGACCTCCAACACTTTCCCGGCCTCGCGCTCCTCCCGCGTCTCGCCGACGCAGACAATGGCGACAAGGCCTGCACGGCGGGCTGCCAGCGCCTTGGCGTGAACGTCTGCATCGCTCTCGTGATGGTACTGGCGCCGTTCCGAGTGACCTACGATCACGAACTGTGCCCCGGCATCGGCCAGCATCTCGGCCGATATGTCTCCAGTATAGGCACCGGCCCCCTTGGCGTGGCAGTCCTGACCTCCGATCTTGACCGCGGAGCCCCTCGCCGCATCGGCGAACTCGTGCACCAGGGTCGCTGGTGGACAGACCAGCAGGTCGGCACGATCCCGCAGCTCTGCAGACACGCCGCTCGCGATCCCGCGCAGGACGTCGACCGAGGGCCGAAGCCCGTTCATTTTCCAGTTCCCTGCCACCAGGGGGCGCGGCCTTTCAGACATCGTGAACTCCTCCACGCATGACCCTTCCCGAAACAGGCGATCAGCCAGGAAGGGCCAGTTCGAACGGGCGATGGAGCTGCGCGCAATCACGCGTCGGCTCCATTGTGGTGAATTGGATCGGCGGAATGAGCCAGGAGCCACCTTGGCTGCACCGATTCACTAGCAGAGAGCCTCGCGCCGATTCAACCGGCGGCCTTTCCCGGCAAGCACCAATCGGGTATCCGCTCCTCCCAGCGAGTTTTGGGCAGGAACGAGATGCTTCAGAGTTTTCGAAAGGCCGGACAGAGCCTTGTCGGCAAGACCATTGCCACAGTGCTGTTCGGGCTTCTGATCTTCAGCTTCGCGATCTGGGGCATCGGCGATATCTTCAGGGGCACTCCTCGGAACAGCGTCGCCCGTGTCGGAGGCGTCGAAATCTCGGTGGAACAGTTCCGAACCGCCTACAACAACGAGATCCAGCGACTGAGCCGCCAGTTCCGGACCAATCTCGGGCCAGAGCAGGCTCGCGCCCTCGGGATCGATCAGCGCGTTCTTGGACAACTTGTGAACGAGGCTCTCCTCAACGAGCGCGCCAAAGCGCTCGGCCTCAGCGTGTCGGACCAGCTCGTGGCCCGCTCCGTTCTGGAGGAGCCCGCGTTCCGTGGAGCCGACGGCCAGTTCAATCGGCCGGCCTTCGAGGAAGCTCTGCGCAGCGCCGGCCTCAGCGAGGCCGGATTCGTGCAGGAGCAGCGAGCGCTTCTGATGCGGCAGCACATCGCATCCGCCGCTGCCAGCGAGCCGCCTGTCCCGGGTGCCGCCATCGACGCGCTCCATCGCTACCTCAACGAGCGGCGCTCCGCGTCATCCTTCATCCTTGGCCCGGCGGCCGCCGGTGAGATCCCAGCCCCTTCGGACGCCGATCTCCAGGCCTTCTTCGAGGAAAGAAAGGCCTCCTATCGAGCCCCCGAATACCGGTCGGCCAGCATTCTCGAGCTCGATGCCTCGAAGATCGCGAAACCCGAGAGCGTCTCCGATGCCGATGCACGTCAGCGCTACGAGCAGAGCAAGGACGCGTTCGGGACGCCCGAGCGGCGGACCTTTCAACAGATCGTTTTTCCCAATCCTGAAGAAGCCAAGGCAGCGGCAGAGCGGCTGAGTCAAGGCCTTACGTTTGAGGCGCTCGCGGCCGAGCGCAACATACCACCCCAGGATCTGACGATCGGCACCTTCAGCCGGACGGAAATGCTCGACCCTGCTGTCGCAGAAGCAGCCTTCTCGCTCCAGGAGGGACAGACCAGCGGTCCCGTCGAGGGACGCTTCGGCACGGTCCTGGTACATGTCACGAAGATCGAGCCGGAATCGGTGCGCCCCTTCGAAGAGGTTGTCGGCGAGGTGAAGAGCACGATTGCGAATGAGCGCGCGCGCGCCGAAATCGAGAGCATCCACGACAAGATCGAGGACATGCGTGCCGGAGCCCGGCCGCTCAAGGAGATCGCTGCCGAAACGAACCTCAGTGTCCAGGAGATCCCCGCCATCGACCAGAACGATACCGACAAGCAGGGAAACAAGGTCGAATTGCCCCAGCGCGACGCGCTCGTTCGAGCCATTTTCGAATCCGACATCGGCGTCGATAACGAGGCGATCAGAACCAGCACCGGCGGATACGTCTGGTTCGACGTCACAAACATCGAACCGGCTCGGGATCGTACGCTCGAAGAGGTGAAGGACCAGGTTACGCGCCAGTGGCGCGAAAATGCGATCGCGGATCGTCTCGCCGAGCGCGCCCGCCAATTCGTAGAGCGTCTCGGGAAAGGAGAATCTCTCGAGGCCCTTGCAACCGAAGCCGGCGTTTCCACCAAGGTAGTGACCGAGTTGACGCGGCGCTCTCCGAAGGACGACCTGTCCGCTGATGTGGTCGCCCGTATTTTCGCGACGCCGGTTGGACAGGCGGCACATGCTGCAAACGGGCCCGATACCCGCGCCGTCTTCGTGGTCAAGGAGGCTACGGTGCCGCCTCTCGTACGCAGCACGCAGGAGGCTCAGCGCATCGAGGATCAACTCCGGGCCGCCTTGAGTGATGATCTGATGGCGCAGTTCCTTGCAGCGACGCAACGGGACGTCCCAGTTACGATCAACCAGGCGGCCATCAGCCAGGTCGTCGGCGGGAGCCTCTGACCCGTGATCATGCCTGCCTTCGAGGATTTTGCCGAAGCCTACTCGAATGAGCGTGCCTGCCTCGTACGGACGGCCCTCATCGGGGATCTCCTCACACCTGTTGCTGCATTCCTGAAGCTGCGGCAGGTTGCCACAGGGCCGGCATTCCTTCTCGAGTCCGTCGAGGGCGGTGCCGTGCGGGGAAGATACTCGATGATCGGGCTCAATCCGGACCTGATCTGGCGGTGTTCCACGGGGCAGGCATCGCTGCAGCGCGGGGACGGACCTCCCCGTGACGAGATGCTTCCTCCCCTGGAAAGTCTCCGGGCCCTGATTGCCGAAAGCGCTCTGCCCGACGAGCCCGACACTCCGCCGATGGCTGCCGGATTGTTCGGCTATCTCGGCTACGACATGGTCCGGCAGATGGAGCGGCTCCCGGCGCCTAACCCAGATGTGCTGGAAGTCCCGGATGCCGTGCTCATCCGGCCGACCGTGATGGTCGTGTTCGATGCGGTCAAGGACGAGGTCTCCCTGATCACGCCGGTGCGCCCCCGAGCCGGTCTTGGCGCGAAGGCTGCCTATGAAGCAGCATTGGAAAGGCTCGACGCTGTAACCGCGGCCCTCGAGCGCCCCCTGCCCTTCGAGGAGCCGACGAACGCCGCTGCATTCCGTTTCGAGGCTCCGGTCTCGAACACGAGCCCGGCCGAGTATCGCGGCATGGTCGAGCGCGCGAAGGAATACATTCGGGCAGGCGACGTGTTCCAGGTAGTGCTCTCGCAACGCTTCGAGACCGACTTCACGCTCCCGGCCTTTGCGCTCTATCGGTCCCTGAGGCGGATCAATCCGGCCCCCTTCCTCTGCTACCTCGATTTCGAGGAGTTTCAGATCGTCTGCTCGTCACCGGAAATCCTCGTCCGGGTCCGCGACGGGACCGTCACGATCCGCCCGATCGCCGGGACGAGACCGCGCGGGGCCACGCCGACGGAGGATCGCGCTCACGCGGAAAGCCTCTTGGCCGATGAGAAGGAACGTGCCGAGCATCTCATGCTCCTCGATCTCGGCCGTAACGACGTCGGGCGCGTTGCTTCCTACGGCACCGTTACGGTGACTGACTCGTTCTTTCTCGAGTTCTATAGCCAGGTCATGCACATCGTCTCGAACGTCGAGGGACGCCTCAAGGAAGGCTGCGATGCCCTCGATGCACTCGTGGCCGGCTTTCCCGCGGGAACGGTCTCAGGAGCGCCGAAGGTCCGGGCGATGGAAATCATCGACGAACTCGAGAAGGATAAGCGCGGACCCTACGCGGGGTGCATCGGCTATTTCGGCGCCAACGGCGAGATGGACACCTGCATCGTACTCCGCACCGCAGTAGTGAAGGACGGCCGGATGTTCGTGCAGGCGGGCGCCGGAATCGTCCACGACTCGGACCCGACCTCCGAACAGACGGAATGCATAAACAAGGCGAAGGCACTCTTCCGGGCTGCCGAGGATGCGGTTCGATTTGCGAGCCGTGCGAGTTTCGGACAATAGGCTCCCTTGACCGATAACTCTCGCTCGGCGACGGTGCGCCGCCATGTCCAGCGTCCTCGTCGTCGATAACTATGACTCCTTCACCTGGAATCTCGTTCACCTGATCGCCCCTATGGTCGATAGGGTCGAGGTCGTCCGAAACGACGAAACCACTGCGCTATCGATCCTCGAGGCTCGGCCGGACGCGGTCATCCTGTCGCCCGGCCCCTGCACGCCCACCGAGGCCGGGATCTCCCTCGAGGTGGTCGAGAGGTGCGGCACCGAGATCCCAATCTTCGGTGTCTGCCTCGGCCTTCAGACGATCGGCCAAGCCTTCGGCGGATCCGTCGTCCGAGCGCCCGTCCCGATGCACGGGAAAGTGAGCACGATCCGCCACAGCGGCGCGTTCGTCTTCCGCGGGATCAACACCGCCTTCGAGGCCACCCGGTACCATTCTCTCGTGATCGATCGCGAGACGTGCCCAGCTGATCTTCTCGTTACGGCCGACACGGAGGACGGTCTCATCATGGCCGCCTCTCATCGGCGGCTTCCGCTACACGGCGTCCAGTTCCATCCGGAGAGCATCCGGTCGGAACATGGAGAAACCATCATTCGCAACTTCCTGGAACTCGCCGCGGCCTGGCACGCGTCCCGTTCCCTCGCGCGTCACTGAGCTCCGATGGAAACATTCAAACCATTCCTCGCCAAGGTAGCGGCGGGCGCGTCCTTGAGCCGTGAGGAGGCGCGCTCCGCCTTCGACGCTCTCCTCTCGGGAGAAGTGACGCCTGCACAAGCGGGCGCCTTTCTCATGGCTCTCCGCGTCAGGGGAGAGGCGCTCGACGAGATCATCGGCGCCGTTACGGCCATGCGAGGTCGGATGCTGCGCGTCGATGCTCCGCCAGGCACGATCGACATCGTGGGTACGGGGGGAGACCACTCGGGCAGCTACAACATCTCGACGCTGGCCTCGATCATCGTCGCCGCGTGCGGAGTTCCCGTCGCGAAGCACGGCAATAGGGCTGCCTCGTCACGTTCCGGAGCTGCCGATGTCCTTGCTGCTCTCGGCGTCAGGCTCGGCCTCGATCCGAATGGCCTCGCGCTCTGCCTTCGGGAGGCCAGCGTCTGTTTCATGTTCGCACAGGCGCATCACGCCTCAATGCGGCACGTCGCGCCGGTCCGGGTGGAGCTTGGGACGCGAACGCTCTTCAATCTTCTTGGACCGCTCGCGAACCCGGCCGGCGTACGCCGTCAGCTTCTGGGCGTCTTCTCGGAGAGCTGGCTCGAGCCGCTGACACAGGTCCTCAAGGAACTCGGGTCGGAGCGGGTCTGGACGGTGCACGGATCCGATGGGCTCGATGAAATCACCACGACCGGGCCGACGCATGTGGTTGCGCTGGAGAACGGTGAAATCCGACGCTTCACGATCAGCCCGGAGGAAGTCGGCTTGGCTCGAGCCCGTCCCGAGGACCTGAAAGGTGCCGATCCGGAGCACAATGCGCGGCAGCTCCGTGCGGTGCTGGACGGTGCACGATCGTCCTACCGGGACATTGCGGTATTCAATGCCGGGGCCGCGCTGGTCGTGGCCGGGAAATCGGAGAACCTCGCGGCGGGCGTGGAAACCGCGGCGCGCGCCATCGACAGCGGCGCCGCTAGGGCCACACTCCAGCAGCTCATCGAAGTCTCCAATCGGTAAATCGCCATGACCGACGTCCTTGCGCGGATCGAGAGCTATAAGCGGCGCGAGATCGCCTCTGCACGGGCCGCCGTTCCGCCTGCTGTCATCGAGCGCCGTGCAATCGAGGCGCCGCGTGCGCGAGGCTTTGCATCTGCGATCATGCAGAAGCTCGATGCCGGCGAGTTTGCGCTCATCGCCGAGATCAAGAAGGCGAGCCCTTCCAAAGGACTTATACGGGCCGATTTCGATCCGCCTTCCCTCGCCCGCGCCTATGCGGACGGTGGTGCCGCCTGTCTGTCGGTCCTTACCGATGAGCCGTCCTTCCAAGGGCGCCCCGAATATCTCACCGCGGCCCGCGAGGCGTCCGGTCTCCCGGCCTTACGCAAGGATTTCCTGTTCGATCCTTACCAGGTCTTCGAAGCGCGCAGCTGGGGCGCGGATTGCATCCTCGTCATCATGGCGAGCGTCACGGACGCAATCGCGCGGGAGCTCATAACGATTGCCCGCGAGCTCGGGATGGATGCTCTGGTCGAGGTACACGACAGGGATGAGTTGGATCGCGCTCTGCAGCTCGACGCACGGCTTCTCGGCATCAACAATCGGAATCTCCGCACGTTCGAGGTCTCTCTCGCCGTGAGCGAAGAGTTGGCCATACGCGTTCCGGCCGACAGGATCATCGTCGGCGAGAGCGGCATCAGCACTCACGCGGATCTGCAGCGTCTCGCTCGGAGCGGAATCCGCACGTTTCTGGTAGGCGAAAGTCTCATGCGGTGCGCCGATGTGGCAGGTGCGACGCGCAGCCTGCTGCAGGGAGAGGCGTGATGAGCCACCTCACCCATCTCGATGCGACCGGCGCCGCCAACATGGTGGATGTGTCCGGCAAGGAGGCGACGGTCCGGATTGCATCCGCCGAGGGGACAGTCGTGATGCAGCCCGAGACGCTCCAGCTGATCAGGAAGGGCGACTCCAAGAAAGGTGACGTCCTCGGGACCGCGCGGCTCGCCGGAATCATGGCCGCAAAGCGCACTCATGAGTTGATTCCGCTCTGCCATCCGCTCCTCCTGTCGAAAGTCTCAGTCTCCTGCGATCTCGACGAGGCAATCCCCGGCGTGCGGGTTTCGGCCGAGGTGAAGGTCGCCGGCCCGACGGGCGTCGAGATGGAGGCGCTCACCGCTGTTTCCGTCGCCTGCCTCACGATCTACGACATGGTGAAGGCCGTGGACCGCGGAATGAGGATCGAAGCCGTGCGGCTCCGGTCCAAGAGTGGCGGACGGTCGGGAGATTTCTCGGCGCCATGACCCTGCTCCCGGTCTCAGCTGCACGCGAACAAGTCCTCAGCTCCGTAGCCCGGGTTGTTGAGGACGAGGAGATCCGGATTGAGGAATGCGCAGGCCGGACCCTGTCGCGCGACCTTCATGCCCTGCGCGATCAGCCGCCCTTCCCGGCCTCCTCCATGGACGGCTTTGCGCTCGGCTCGGCGGGAGAGCAGCCCAACTGCTACCGCGTGATTGGCACGAGCGTCGCGGGCAGGCGCTTCGACGGAACGCTTGGACCGGGTGAGGCCGTCAGAATTTTCACGGGTGCGCCCGTCCCGCCGGGGACGGAGCGCATAGCGCTTCAGGAGAATACTGAGAGATCGGGCGAGTCGATCCTCGTCTGTGATGACGGCGGCCCGGGTCGGTACATCCGGCGGACCGGCCTCGATTTCCGGCACGGACAGGCCCTCCTCCATGCTGGCCAACGTCTCGACGCGCGCCGTGTCGGCCTCGCCGCCGCCATGGGCCATCGGAGCTTGCCGGTCCGTCGGCAGCCCCGCATCGCAATTCTTGCCACCGGGGACGAACTCGTTCTTCCAGGGGAGCCGACCGGACTCGACCAGATCGTTGCCTCGAACCCCTACTCCGTCGCTGCGATCGTGTCGCGAGCCGGCGGCATTCCCGTCGATCTCGGAATTGCTCGCGATCGCCTGGAGGCGCTGGAGGAGCGCATCGACATGGCAGCCGCGGCCGATGTCGATATTCTGGTGACACTGGGCGGCGCATCCGTCGGTGAGCACGACCTCGTTCAGGAAGCTCTCCAGCGACGCGGTATGGAGCTGCGCTTCTGGCGCGTTGCGCTCCGTCCGGGCAAACCGCTCCTTCATGGGCGGGTTGGGCGCATCTTGTTGCTAGGTCTGCCCGGAAATCCGGTCTCATCCGTTGTTTGCGCGATTCTCTTTCTTGTTCCCGCGATCCGCGCTCTCGTCGGCGATCCACTGGCCGGCTGCGATCCGACGGAGCCGGCGCGGCTGGGCGTGTCCCTGCCCGCGAATGATCATCGTGAGGATTACCTCAGGGCTACGCTCCACCGAGGCGACGACCTCATTGCGACGCCGCTCGCGCCGCAGGATTCGTCCATGCTGTCGATCCTCGCCGCTTCGGACGCACTGCTCATGAGACCGGCCCGTGCTCCGCCGGCCTCCGTCGGCAGTCCGTGCCGGATCATCTCGTTCGACCGCTATTGCTGAAGAGCAACTTGACAGTGCCCTTGCAGAACACATCGCGAACGTTTACTCTGTTCGTGGTTTGTTTCGGAATCGCCTCGCCGAAGCTGTAAGGTTGAACAATGCTCACGCGCAAACAGCACGAACTCCTCCGCTTCATCCACGAGCGCCTTCGCGAAACCGGGGTCCCGCCGTCTTTCGACGAGATGAAGGACGCCCTGGACCTGAAATCCAAGTCCGGGATCCATCGCCTCATCACGGCCCTCGAGGAACGCGGCTTCATCCGCCGACTGCCGAACCGTGCGCGGGCTCTCGAAGTTGTTCGCCTTCCGGACGCCATGGCCGGCGTGCAAAGGCGATTCACCCCGAGCGTTGTGGAGGGTGGTCTCGCGCGGACGAAGGCGCCTGCTTCGCCTCCGGCGGAAGAGAGAATCCGCGACACCGAAATTCCGGTCATGGGACGGATCGCGGCCGGCACCCCGATTTCGGCGATCCAGAATCGCAGCCACTCGATCAGTCTCTCGCAGGACTTTCTGGCGCAGGGTGAGCATTACGCCCTCGAGGTCCGAGGCGACTCGATGGTGGAGGCCGGCATCCTCGATGGGGATCTCGTAGTGATCCGCCGTCAGGATGTCGCGAACACAGGCGATATCGTCGTCGCGCTGATCGACGATGAGGAGGCGACCCTCAAGCGCTTCCGCCGACGGGGCTCCTCGATTGCGCTCGAGGCGGCGAACCCTGCATATGAGACGCGTGTTCTCGGGCCCGATCGCGTGAAGATCCAGGGCAAGCTGATCAGTCTCGTTCGTCGTTACTGACCGTCCTACCTCCGCGAGGAACGGTTCGGCGAGCAGCCGGCGTGAAGGCCTCGCCGGCTGCAGGCTTCCGCGACATGTGCTCCGGCTGGCGTGACGACTGAATCGTTGCACCCTCCTCTTCAAGACGAACCACGATCGCACCGTGTGCGAGCAGCATAGGCCGATCGATGACAAGGCTGGCCGCGCATCCGGGCGGAGCGCGGGTACGGCTGATGACGACATCGGCGCGGCCGCAATCCTCCTTCAATGCCGCGAGTTCGGTCGTGAATGAGATTCTGCGCCCGCCCCGGACCTCGACGGTGCAGCCGGCCGGATCACAATTCACGCCCTCGTAAAGCGTCGAATCGCTTGCCTCACGGCCATCTCCATCCGCCCGAAGCCACTGCTCCAGGACGAATTTGGGTGGACGACCTAGCACGACGAGTTGCCCGCTACGGCCTCGCACCGCAGCCCCCAGTCCGTCTCGGTCAACGAAGATATCCTGCCGTATCGGGGACACGCCGATTGCCAGTGCTGCGGCGGCCGGAACGACGGCAAAGTAACGCAAATCCGAGACCGGGATCGTTGCCATGAGGAGCGCGAGCGAGGCGGCAAGGATTGCTCCGGCACCCATGGCTGGTACGAACAAGGTCGAACCTTCGAGACCCGCTACTAAGCTCGCAGCCTGAAGAACGAGGTCTACCGCCCAACCCATCATGGTCCAGACGAAGCCGTCCAATCCGAACGGATAGAGCACCGTCCCGACAACGGCTGCAGGCATGACGGCGATCGAGACGAGAGGCAGCGCGAGAGCGTTTCCGATCAGTCCGTAAGCGTTGAAGGTCTGGAAGTGATAGGCTGCGAATGGTGCCGTCGCGAGACTCGCAACGAAGGTCGTTCCGATCAGGGGGATCGCGGCGCGCAGGAACAGAGCCGCAATACCCAGAAGAACCCGCTCAGTTAGAATGCTGCCGGATGCTTTCTGAAGCAGGGGCGAGGCGGCAATCAAAGCCACGACCGCTCCATAGGACATCTGAAAGCTCGGTCCGAGCAGCGCTTCGGGCTCGAATGCGAGGACCACGATGGCTGCGAGGGCGAGATTGCGCAACGACAAGGCAGGTCGATCCGCGAGGATTGCACCGAGCATGATGAGCGTCATCACGAGGGCGCGTATGGTTGCGAGTTCGGAGCCCGAAAAAAGGCAGTAGCTGACGGCCGCAATCATTGCGACGATTGCAGCGACCTTCTTGATGGGCCACATGAGGGCGATCACCGGAAAGAGCGCGAGGATCCCTCTTGTCAGCGCGAATATTGTCCCGGCGGCAAGCACCATGTGGAGGCCGGAGATCGACACGATGTGGTATAAACCGGCGGCGCGCAGATCTTCGTTCGTCGTCTCCTCGATCGATCCTCGCTTGCCCGTGACGAGGGCCGCCGCAACCGCTCCCTCCGGCCCACCGATCGCAGAGGCAATGCGACGAGTCAGCGTGTTGCGGGCTTGATCGAGAGAGGCTGACAGAGCCAGACGCCATGACTTCGGAACGGGAGAACTCGACCGCTGAACCGCGCCGAGAGCGGACCCGACGGCGCCAATCCCCCGGAAATAGGCGTCTCGCGCGAAGTCGTATCCTCCCGGCCACGCGCGATCGGGAGGCGGCAGAAGCCGCGCGTTTGCTGTGATATGATCTCCGGCGACCAAGCCTGTCGCATCGCGCAGAGTCAGTCGGATTCGACGCGGTCGTTGGGTCTGCGGAATGCGGTCCATGCCGGTGACATCGAGAATGACACGGGCTCCGCTCGGTCGATCCTCGATCGCTTCGATAAATCCCGAGACGGGTGTGATCACGACGCGGGACAGCCCGATGGTAGCGATGGTCCCAGTTCGCCAGGCCGCTGCGGCGAAGCCTGAACAGAGCGCCGCAATCGCCACCAGGACGAGAGCGAGTCCGAAACGGCGCCTCGCGAGGAATCCTGCCGCACCGAAGATCGCCGCCGCAGTAAACGGGACCAACGCCCCGGGCCTGCCATCGGCCGAGAAGAACAGGAGGATGCCCAGCCCGAAAATCACTGCGAGCCAGGGAAAGAGGCGCCGCTGCAGTACCTCCTTTTCGGCCTGCCGCAGCAACCAATTCCGGAGCCGCCCCCAGCTCGACTCGAGTGGAAACTCTCCCGTGGTCTCCCAATCGGATCCCACGCTCGCGAGGGCGCGGATCCGAAGGCGTCTGCCGGCGTTATCCGGGGCCATCGCGTCGCCTTGAACGGAGGCGTCCGCACGTGGTAGGCGCCTGCCCGTATTGGCTAAGTCCGAAAGTGCCTTGGCTCAAGTCCCTCCCCTGACCAGGCCTCCCCCACAATGACCGTTGTCACCCGTTTTGCACCCTCGCCGACCGGATTCCTCCATATCGGCGGAGCCAGGACTGCGCTGTTCAATTGGCTTTATGCACGCCATACGGGCGGGAAGATGCTGCTGCGCATCGAGGACACGGACCGGGAACGTTCCACCGATGCAGCCATCCGGGCCATTCTCGATGGGTTAACCTGGCTCGGCCTCGATTGGGACGGCGAGGTCGTATTCCAGTTCTCGCGGGCGGCACGTCACCGGGAGGTCGCCGAAAGTCTGCTCGCGAGCGGACGCGCCTATTACTGCTATGCGACCCCGCAGGAGCTCGACGAGATGCGGGAGGCCGCCAGGCGCGAAGGGCGCCCGCTCCGCTACGACGGCCGCTGGCGCGATCGCGATCCTGCCGAGGCTCCGGCCGGCGTGAAGCCCGTCATCCGCCTGAAGGCTCCCATCGAAGGCGAAACGGTTGTGGATGACGTGGTCCAGGGGCGGGTCGTCTGGCAGAACAAGGACCTCGACGACCTCGTCCTCCTCCGGTCCGACGGAACCCCCACCTACATGCTAGCGGTCGTTGTCGACGATCACGACATGGGGGTGACGGACATTATCCGGGGCGATGATCATCTCACGAATGCGGCGCGCCAGACGCAGATTTACAATGCGCTCGGGTGGACCGTGCCCCGCATGTCCCACATCCCGCTGATCCATGGACCCGACGGCGCAAAACTCTCGAAGCGGCACGGTGCGTTGGGCGTCGATGCCTATCGGACAATGGGCTACCTCCCCGCCGCTCTGCGGAACTATCTGGTGCGCCTGGGCTGGAGTCATGGCGATCAGGAGATCTTCTCCACGGTAGAGATGGTGGAGACCTTCGGTCTCGAAAGCATCGGGCGCTCGCCGGCGCGGTTCGATTTCGCGAAGCTCGAGAACCTGAATGGCTATTACATGCGCCACTCCTCGGACGAGGAACTCGTGCACGCGCTCGAGGTCATTCTCCCAGAGATCGGACCGCAGCGCGGGATCGGTCCCTCGTTCACCCCTTACCTCCGTGCCAAGCTGCTCCAGGCCATGCCGGGGCTGAAGGAGCGTGCAAAGACGCTCGTGGAACTGCTCGACGCGGCCTATTACCTCTATGCCACTCGGCCGCTCAAATTCGATGACCGTGCCTCCGCCATCCTCAAGGAAGGTGCCTCGCGCCTGGCCGGGCTTCGGGAAGAGCTTGCATCGCTGGACGATTTTTCCGCCGCCTCGGTCGAGGCCGTGGTCCGCAGCCACGCCGAGAAAATCGGCGTCAAGCTCGGGCAGGTCGCTCAGCCTCTCCGGGCGGCGCTGACCGGCCGTTCCACCTCTCCCGGTATCTTCGATGTGATGGCCGTCCTCGGCCGGGAGGAGTGCCTCGCGCGGCTCGCGGATGTGCAAAAGGCCGGATAGGCCATATCTATGCCCTAACGTTATGCAGCCCGGTCGTGCTTGAACGGTCACCACGGATAAGCTACCGAACCGCATCTCCGTCCGCCGGAGATTGGTGGGTCCCGCCGCTCACGGGCCGAGTGCCCTGGAATCGGCCAACCTCCGATCCGGCTTCACCCTGAAAGGGCTTGGATCATGGATTCCAAGAGCAGCACTCTCAACGTCGACGGAACGTCGGTCGAGATGTCCATCAAGCGGGGCACGATCGGGCCAAGTGTCATCGACATCTCGAAGCTCTATGGGCAAACTGGGATGTTCACCTACGACCCGGGCTTTACGTCGACGGCAAGTTGCGAGTCGAAGATCACTTATATCGACGGGGACGAAGGCGTACTTCTGTACCGAGGTTATCCGATCGAGCAGCTCGCAGAGCACGGCGACTTCCTGGAGACTTGCTATTTGCTCCTTTACGGCGAGCTCCCGACCGCTGCGCAGAAAGCGGATTTCGACTACCGCGTCACGCGCCACACCATGGTTCACGACCAGATGAACCGCTTCTTCCAGGGATTCCGCCGCGATGCGCATCCCATGGCGATCATGGTGGCCTGCGTCGGTGCGCTTTCCGCCTTCTATCACGACTCGACGGACATCTCCGATCCTCATCAGCGCATGGTTGCATCGATGCGTATGATCGCGAAGATGCCGACACTGGCGGCAATGGCTTACAAATACTCCATCGGCCAGCCGTTCATCTATCCGAAGAACGATCTCGACTACACGTCGAACTTCCTTCGCATGTGCTTTGCGGTGCCGGCGGAAGAGTACAGGGTCAACCCGGTCCTTTCGCGAGCCCTCGATCGCATCTTCATTCTCCACGCCGATCACGAGCAGAATGCATCTACGTCGACTGTACGTCTCGCCGGGTCGTCCGGAGCCAATCCATTTGCCTGCATCGCGGCAGGTGTCGCCTGCCTTTGGGGCCCTGCCCATGGCGGCGCGAATGAAGCGGCGTTGAAGATGCTGGAAGAGATCGGCACGCCCGATCGGATTCCGGAATTCATCGGGCGGGCGAAGGACAAGAACGATCCCTTCCGTCTCATGGGCTTCGGCCATCGCGTCTACAAGAACTATGATCCTCGCGCCCGGATCATGCAGCACACGACGCACGAGGTGCTGTCCGAGCTCGGCATCAGAGACGATCCGCTCCTCGACGTAGCCATGGAACTCGAGCAGATCGCGCTGAAGGACGAATACTTCATCGAGAAGAAGCTCTACCCAAACATCGATTTCTATTCAGGGATCACGCTCAAGGCGATGGGCTTCCCGACCTCGATGTTCACCGTACTCTTCGCTCTGGCGCGCACCGTCGGTTGGATAGCTCAGTGGAGCGAGATGATTGAGGATCCGTCTCAGCGTATCGGGCGGCCGCGCCAACTCTACACTGGCGCCCCCCGGCGGGATTACCTCACGGTCGCGCAACGCGGCTGATCGATCAGCACCGGAGTGATGCGAAAGGGGGCGACAAGCCCCCTTCTCTATCTGGATTGTATTCCCGTAACGACGGAGTCGATGATGCGTGCCGCCCGGCCACTCGGCGTCTCGTCACCGATTGTCATCAGTTCGTCCAGCCGCGCGAAGGCCGCCACTTGCCGGCTTCTGGCAGGCGTATCGCGCATGAGAGGCAGAAGCGCATCGGCCAGCCTTTCCCCCGTGCACGCCTCCTGTAGGAGCTCAGGAATGATGTTATCGCGCAGGACGAGATTTGCGAGCACGACCGAGGGTACCGTGACGAGAAAGCGAAGGAACCACTCGAGCGGCGTGACCTTGTAGGCGACCACCATAGGAATGCCGGACAGGGCCAATTCCAGCGTGACGGTTCCCGATGCAGCCAGCGCAACCTGAGCCGATCGGAAGGCGGCCCATTTGGCTTCCTCGCCGCGGACGATGCTGACTGGAACGGTCCAGGATTTCACCCGTCCGGCTATTTCGCCGGCAAGTCGCTCGACGGCCGGAATTGTAACCTCGAGCGATATGCCCGCCGCGTTCAGCACCGCCAGGGCCTGCCCAAAAGGTTCCATCAGTCGGCTGACTTCCGAGCGGCGGCTGCCCGGCAGGACGAGGAGTCGAACTGGGCTGTCGCCGAGCCGAGGCCTCTCGCTCGGGGTAGGGCGCAGGTCGTCCAGGCGCTCGATCAACGGATGGCCAACATAGGTCGTGGGCGGGCCAGACAACCGGCGATGCGCATCCGGCTCGAACGGGAGCAGCGCCAGGACATGGTCGACATAGGACCGCATGGCCTTGGCGCGTCCTGGCCGCCAAGCCCACACCGACGGACTGACATAATCGATGATCGGAATCGAGGCGTCGCTGGCGCGAACCCGGCGCGCGACCCTGTGCGTGAAGTCCGGCGAATCGATGATCACGAGCACATCGGGCTTCGATCGCAGCACCGCATCCGCCGTGAAGGCGATTCGATTCAGGATCTTCGGGATTCTCGGCACGACGGCGCTGATCCCCATGACCGCGATCTCGTCCAGGAGAAACAGGCTCGCGAGCCCCTCGCCCGCCATGCGGTGCCCCCCGACGCCCTCGAACTGCATCGAATCGGAACCGAGCCGTGCGCGAAGAGCGCGCATGAGCTTGGCGCCGAGTTGATCGCCCGATTCCTCGCCGGCAACCAGGAAAATGCGGCGCCTCGCCGTTTCAGCCACCCGCCGCCTCCCTGGTCATCGGGACGCTGACCACGAAGATGTTCTGGCGATCCGCTTGCCGCAGCATCTCGGCCTGATCGACTATCAGGGTAGCACCTTCTCCCAATGCGATCCCCGCAAGCCCGGCACGCGTTGCTTCCCGGACCGTCCTCGGCCCGACGACAGGCATGTCGACGCGAATGTCCTGATCCTTCTTCAATGTCTTTACCAGCACGCCGCTGCGGCCCCGCCTGCTGAGCGGCCAGCGCCGCAGGCGAGCGACTCTGCGCAACATCGAATCGGTTCCCTCCGGACCCTCGACCGCAAGCACGCGCATCCCCTCGACGACAGCCCCCTGCCCCACGTCGAATTCCGATAGTGCGTCGAGAAGCGCAATGCCGGTGCGGATGGCCTCTTCGTCCTGGCGGCTCGGCATGGCGCGGCTGTGCAGATCAGGATGTGCAAGAAGGTGAGGTGCGAGTTCATGGGCCCCGACGACACGCTGACCATGCTCCTCCAGGAGTTTCACGGCGCCGCGGAGCAGCTTGTCATCACCACCCGAGAACACCCGCTGGATCTCTGCCCGGTTCCGAAGGAAGGACGAGGCTCCGAGAATCGCGCCGGGCCGAGGCCTGCTGACGGCGCCCGCGAAAGTCACCGTTGCAGGACGCCAGGACTGGAGAACTGCGAGTATGCGGCGGATGTCGAGCAGATCGACGACAACGTCCGCCCTGCGCGTCAGAACGCGGTCGGTGAAGCCACGCAGGGCCATGATCCGGAATGACGCTCCCGTCCTGTCGAGATGATCGACCAGTTCGACAGGGAGGCGTCCGGACCCGGCAAGGACAGCGATCGAGCCCTCGGCCGGCATCAGGCCTGGCCGACAGGATCTCGCGGGGTACAGAGCGATCGATCCTTCCCTTCGCGGATGAAATCGAGGATCTCATGGACCGTCGGGTGTGTCGCGAACTCGGCAGCCACGTCTTCGACCCGCTCTGCGAGTGTGCCCTCGTCCGCGAAGAGCAGGCGGTAGGCGCGGCGGATGTCGTGAATCTGCTCGCGCGAGAAGCTACGCCGCCGAAGGCCAATGATGTTGAGGCCCGCGAGATGGGCACGATTCCCGAGCGCCATTCCATACGGAATGACATCGTTCTCGATCGCAGACATACCTCCGATGAAGGCGTGCTGGCCGATCCGCACGAACTGATGGACCCCTGCGCCGCCGCCGATGATCACGAAGTCGCCGATCTCGCAGTGACCGGCGAGCATCACGTTGTTCGAGAAGATGACGTTGTTGCCGATCGTGCAATCATGCGCGACGTGGGAGTTCGCAAGGAAGAGACAACAATCCCCGACGACGGTCTTCATGAGACCACCGGCTGTGCCGGGATTCATCGTGACGCCCTCCCGGATCGTGCAATCTGCGCCGATCGACAGAGTCGATGGCTCACCACGATATTTTACGTCCTGGGGCGCATGGCCGATGGAGGCAAACGGATAGATTTTGGCCCGCGGTCCGATCGTAGTATGGCCAGTTACGACGACGTGGCTCAGCAGCGTCGAGCCCTCGCCGATCTCGGCATCTGCCCCGACGAGGCAAAAGGGCCCGACCGTGACACCCGCTCCCAGTTTAGCTCCCGGCTCGACGACGGAGGTCGGATGGATTGCGGGATCGCTCATTCCATCACCAGCATCGCGCTGACTTCCGCTTCGCAGACGAGCGTTCCGTCCACCTTCGCCTCGCCCTTGTACCACCACATGTTGCGGCGGTTGTTGAGCTTGCGCATGTGATACTCGATCCGGTCACCGGGCTCGACAGGCTTTCGGAACTTCACCTTGTCGATGGTCATGAAGAAGACCTGCTTCGGCTTGGCCTGCTCGGCAATCTTCGAGGCGACGCAGATTGCGCCGGCCGTTTGCGCCATCCCCTCGATCAGGAACACGCCCGGAAAGATCGGGCGTGTCGGAAAGTGGCCGGCAAACTGCGGCTCGTTGAACGTGACGTTCTTGATCCCGATGCAGGACCGGTCGCCATCGATTTCGATGATGCGGTCCACGAGGAGGAATGGATAACGATGCGGCAGGAGTTCGAGAATCTGCAGAATATCAGCTGACTGAAGCGATTCAGGCGCTTCGGACATGGCAAGAACTCCACGAAATCGTGCGGGTCGGCCTCAGGCCGGTTCCGAGTCGTCTTTCGCGAGATCGCCCTTCGATGCAAGCTTTTTCAGCGCCGTGATCTCTCTGAACCAGTCGCGCATCGGCTTGGCTGGAGCACCGCCCCAGCGCGCCCCGGGCGGCACGTCGCCATTGACGGCGCTCGTCGCAGCGATCTGCGCGCCCGCTCCGATCCTGACATGCCCCTTCACCCCGACTTGGCCGCCGAGAGCAACGAAGTCCTCAAGGGTGCTGGACCCGGCAATTCCCACCTGCGAGACGATGATGCAGTGGCGGCCGATGACAACGTTATGACCGATCTGGACCATGTTATCGATCTTGGTCCCCTCGCCAATCACGGTATCGCGGCTCGCGCCGCGGTCGATCGTGGTGTTCGCCCCCACCTCGACATCGTCTTGGATAATGACCCGGCCGACCTGCGGAACCTTGAGATGGCCTTGCGGGCCCATCGCGAAGCCGAACCCGTCCTGCCCGATGCGAATGCCCGGGTGAAGGATCACGCGGTTGCCGACATAGGCATGCGAGATCGTGACATTGGCGCCGATCGAGCAATCGCGACCGATCTTCACATGAGGACCAACGACGCTGTGCGCACCAATCACGGTGCCGGAACCGACCTCGGCTCCCGGGCCGACGACCCCGCCGGGGTCGATGGTGACACCATGCTCGAGCCGGGCCGTCGGATGCACGAAGGAACCAGGCGAGACGCCCGTAGCTCCGAACGACGAGCCGGGACGGAGCGCGACCGGATAGAACAAACCCAGAGCCTGCGCGAAGACCCGATATGGCTGGGGCGTGACCAGGGCGATGGTTCCGCGGGGGACGCGTGACGCAAATCGCGACGACACCAGACAGGCAGCCGCACGTGTCTCGGCGAGGGCGCCGACATACACGACATTGTCCATATACGCGAGATCGCCAGGTCCCGCGGTCTCGAGTGGGGCAACACCGGAGAGCGCGAGATCAGGGTCGGCCTCAGCCGGTAATGGTGCCCCGGCGAGCCCAGCAACGTCAGAGAGCCGAAGACTGCGCTCCAGCGGAAAATAGCTCGTATCGATCATGATGATGGGGCGCCCGCATAGGGCGCCCGAAATTGTTAGAACCGGGTTCCCCCCGAGAAGCGGAAGGCTTGGACGCGATCGCCGCCGACCTTGCCAACGCCATCAATGAAGATGCCTTCGTCCTTCGTGAGCGCAAAAGCATAGTCGAAACGAATGGGCCCGAGCGGTGAATCCCAGAGGACTGATGCACCAACGGATGAGCGAATGTCGTGGGTATCGCGCACGAGAATGCACTCCGCCTGCACGTCGCGGGCAGCCGGGACGGTGCATCCGGGGGCAAAGCCTTCAAACAAGCCGTTCCGGTTCACGTCGAAGCTGGTCGGGCCCTCATAGCCGAACAGCGTGCCTGCATCCGCGAACACTGCGCCCCGCAGGCCGAGTTCACGTGGCAGTCCGAAAATCGGGAACTGAACCTCCAGGGTCCCGCCGAAATACGTGGTACCGCCGACAGCGTTCGAGCGGCTGTCGAGCGTCGAGATATCCCTCGGACCGATGCCATTGGACGCGAAGCCGCGCACGAGCGACGGACCCAGGAAGAATTGATCGACGATCCGGAGATCGTCTCCAAGCCCCACGATGTTGCCGCCTTGGACGCGCGCGATTCCGACGATGTCCTCGAAGATCTCGTGATAATAGCGCGCATCGGCCGTGGCGCGGAAGAACCGGGAGTCGCCGCCGAGCCCGGCCACGTCCAGCTTGGCCTCCGCGTAGATTCCGCTTCGCGGCTTCTTCACGTTGTCGAGCGTATTGTAGTTAAGCGTGACGCCCGCGAGCGACGTCAGTGTCTCGCCTTCCGATTCCTTGATCGCGAGCGACGCCTCGCCATTGCCCTCGCAGAAAATCCGGGATGCCTGTTGGCCCGTAGCGCCGGTTGCGGTCCCACCGCCCGCAAGCTGTGTGTAGCCCGGGATCGGGACCGAGCAGTCGTTATAGGGATACTTGACGGTGTTCGGGATCTCGAGATCCTGCTGGTAGAGCGAATAGCGCAGCGTGACGCCGAACTCCTCGGTCACCGGCAGGCCAAGCCGCAGCTGACCACCGGTCAGGCGGTTCTCGAACCGCGAAAATTCCGTCTGATCGCTGTACTTCGAGAACAGGTCGATGCCGGCTGCGAGGCGATAGCCGAGGAAATACGGCTCGGTGAAGGAGAAATCGATACCCTGCGTCCGCTGGCCGTACTGGCCCGCCAAGCGCACGAACTGGCCGCGACCAAGGAAGTTCGATTCGCTGACCGAAACCTCGCCGATGAACCCGTCGGCCGTCGAATAGCCGCCGGCAATCGAGAATGAGCCAGTAGCCTGATCCTCGACATCCACGTTGACGACGATCCGATCCGGCGCACTGCCGGGCTCGTTCGTGATGCGCACGCGCTTGAAATATCCCAGATTGTTCAAGCGCCGCTCGGCGCGGTCCATCAGGACTTTGTTGTAGGCGTCACCCTCGCCGACATCGAACTCCCGGCGAATGACGTAGTCGCGCGTGCGGGTGTTGCCGCGAATGTTCAGGCGCTCGATGTAAACCCGCGGCCCTTCCTCGACCACGTAGCCGAGATTGACGGTCTGGGTTGCCGCGTCGCGCGCACCGATCGGGCGTACCTGGGCAAACGCGTAGCCACGCCGGGAGACCTCGGTGGTCACGTTCTGGAGTGAACGCTCGACTGCCTCGGCATTGTAGATCTCGCCGGTCGACGTAGCGATCTGGCGGCGCAGGGCTTCCGGGTCAATGTCGGGGATGCGGGAATCGAGGGTCACCTCCCCGATCCGGTATTGCTGGCCCTCATCCACTGCGATCGTGATGACGTAGCCGCCGCGGGCAGGATCAAACTGGACGTCCGTCGAAACGATGCGGAAATCCGCATATCCGTTCTTGAGATAGTAGCGGCGGATCAGCTCCTGGTCGGCAACGAGCCGATCCGGATCGTAGACGTCCGTGGACTTCAGGAAGCTCAGGATATTCGTCTCGGTCGTTGTCATCACGCTGCGCAGGCGGCTGGCCGAGAAGGCCTGATTTCCTTCGAACCGGATTTCCTTCACGCCGGTCTTCTCGCCCTCGACGATATTGAAGACCACGTCGATCCTCCCGTTCGGAAGATCGACGACCCGAGGGGTCACCTGGGCGAGGCCGCGCCCCGTGCGGCGGTAGAGCTCGAGGATACGCTGGACGTCGGCATCCACGACAGCTTGGTTGTAGGTGCCGCGAGCCCGGGTCTGGACCTCGGACTCGAGAAGCCCGCGTTCGACCTTGCTGTTGCCCTCGAACACGACGCGATTGATCGTCTGATTCTCGGCGACGGTAACAACCACCTGAGAGCCACGGCGAGCGACCTGGACGGAGGAAAACATCCCCGTCGCGAGGAGATTGCGACGGGATTCCTCAAGGGAGCCGGGGGTGATGTACGAGCGGATCGTCTCGCTATCGACGCGGCTGTTGCCCCGCACGACTACCTGCTGGGCAGCCGCGCTCTCGGCAGCCACGAGACCCACCAACAATGCGCTCATCGCTACAAATGTCGGTCCCGCCGATCTCCGCCGGCGCTTCGTCGTCGATGTCATCAACTGGCCCGTCTCGTTCTACTTTGTTTTACAACGCACCGGACCCCTGGCGAAGTCGATCGACTCCCCCTTGGCTCCGCTCCGCTTGATACAAAGTTTGGCTTCCGATGCAAACGTCAGCCGTCCCACCACCGGAGCATTTTCCGTGGGCGTGGCGTCCGTGTCACGTCCCGCGGCTCGAGAATGTTGCGCCAAGGTGAACAATATCGTTCCAAGTGGCGAAGAGCATCAGGAGAACGACGATCGCAAAGCCGATCCGGAATCCGATTTCCTGTGCTCGTTCACTCAGGGGACGCCCACGGCCGGCCTCGATCGCGTAGAAGAGAAGGTGCCCGCCATCAAGGAGCGGAACCGGAAACAGGTTGATCAATCCGATGGAGACCGACAGGACGGCGATTAGATTGACGAGGCCTGCCAAGCCACCCAGGCTGGCAACCTGACCCGATACCTGTGCGATCCGGATCGGCCCGGACAGTTGATCGGTCGACTCACGGCCAGTGATGAGCTTCCCGATGTAGTCGAAGGTGCGATCGACGACGTACCACGTCTCCGAAAAGCCGGATGTGAGGGCTCCGATCGCGGTATAGTCGACCCGCCTAATGTCCTCGGGATTGCGGGATGCCTGCAGGCCAAGGAGTCCGATCCGCTGCTTACCGAACGGGGTCGTCTGCTCCTTGAGATCCGGCGTCGCCTGGAGCGTGATGGTCTCCGATCCGCGCTGGACTACGATCGTCAGCGCCTCGCCCGCGCTCGCGCTGACGATCCGCTGCATATCGGAGAAGCTTTCGATCTGCCGCCCGTCGATTGAAACGATCAGGTCGTTCGGCTGGAAGCCAGCCCTCTCGGCCGCAGAGCCTGCCTGCACGACGTCGACGCGCGGATCCAGGACCTGGCGACCGTTGACATAATTGAGTCCTGCGAAAACGGCGATCGCCAGGATGAAATTGGCGATCGGTCCCGCTGCGACGATGGCAGCCCGCTTCCAGACTGTTTGGTGTGGAAAACTGATGGCCCGCTCCGCCTCGGAGAATTGGTCCAAAGCGGCGCGATCCGGTGTACTGGCGGCACTCGCGTCTCCGACGAACTTGACATATCCGCCGAGCGGGATGGCACAGAGCTTCCACCGCGTGCCGCTCCGATCCGTCCAGCCGTAAAGCTCGGGGCCGAACCCGATGGAGAAGGCCTGCACGCCGACGCCGAGCCGGCGGCCGACCCAGAAGTGCCCGAACTCGTGGACGAAGACGACGACCAGAAGGACCCCCAGAAAGGAGACCAAGGTCAGAGCCAGCGAGCCTGTCATGCTCCCGAGGGCTTCGATCAAGTTCATGATGTTTCCTTCCGGCCGCACCTCATTGGGCAGCCACTATCCTGGGAAGGCGCTCTTGAGACAGGGCTCGCGCCTCCGCATCGATCATTAGCGCCTCGTCCACTGAGCCGGGTTCGCTTATGGCGCTCATTTGGGAGCAGACCGTATCGACAAGCGCTGGTATCCCGTAAAAACCGATTTGCCCTGCCATGAAGGCGTCTACAGCCACCTCATTCGCCGCGTTCAGGACGGTTGGCGCTGCACCGCCCGCCTCTAGCGCCGAGCGCGCGAGCCGAAGACAGGGAAATCTATCCTCGTCAACGTTTTCAAAGGTTAAACGCCCGATAGCGGCAAGATCTAGGCCGGATCCGGCCCGGGTAAGACGCCTGCTGCCCCTCAGGGCATTCGCGATCGGAATCCTCATGTCCGGCACCGCCAGCCCTGCCGTGACGGATCCATCGACCCACTGCACCAAGCCGTGAACGATCGATTCCGGGTGGACCAGAACCTCAAGGCGCCGTGAGTCGATCCCGAAGAGATGATGAGCCTCGATCAGCTCAAGGCCTTTGTTCATCAGGGTCGCGGAATCAATATTGATCTTCGCTCCCATCGACCAGACGGGATGCGCAGCCGCCTGCTCGGGCGTTGCCTTATGGAGCCGATCCCGGCTCCAGGTCCGGAAGGGTCCGCCTGAGGCCGTCAGCACGGCCGAGGCCACGTCGCCGATGCTGCCGGCAGCGAGTGCCTGATCGAGCGCATTGTGCTCCGAGTCGACCGCGTAGATGTCGGCCCCTATCCGACGCGCGTCCTCCATGAAGACACGCCCCGCGCAGACCAGGCTTTCCTTGTTGGCAAGGGCGATCCGCCGGCTCGGCCTCAAGGCAGCATGGGTCGGTCGAAGCCCAGCAGTGCCGCTGATCCCGGCGATCACGATATCGGTGTCGCGGGCGACCGCTTCCTCCAGGGCGCAGCTCCCGGCCCCGCACATGACACCGGATCCGGAGAGTTCCAGTTTGAGCTCTGCCAGGCGAGATGGATCCGCAAGGGCAGCAAAGCGAGCATTCAGTTGTCGTGCGACGCGTGCGAGAGCTCCAGCGTCATGCCCTCCCACGACTGCCTCGACCTGGAACCGATCGGGCTCCGCACCCAGGACGTCGGCCGCTGAACGCCCGATCGAGCCCGTCGCTCCCAGGATGGTGACTCTATGATGCTCCCCTGAGCGGTCTCCCGGCATCTTCACTCGCGGCTGTCTCGGCATCAGCTATGTAAACAGCAGCCACAGGCCCGCAAGCGCCGCAACTGCCCAAAACCCGTCGACCCGGTCCATGACCCCACCATGCCCGGGAATGATGTGCCCGGAATCCTTTACCTCGAACTGACGCTTCAGGGCCGACTCCGCGAGATCTCCGAGCTGACTCGCCACGGATGCAAGTGCGGAAACCGCTGCGACCGCTGCGAGGCCTGGCCGGTCATCCCATTCACCGAGCGCCAGCTGGATAACCGCGCATCCCGCGAGAGTTCCCCCAAGCAAGCCTCCGGCGAAGCCGGACCACGTCTTCTTTGGGCTGATGCGCCCCCAGAGCTTCGGGCCACCGAACCGGCGACCGGCAAAATAGGCCGCGACATCGGTGGTCCAGACGATAGCGAACATCCAGAGAAGCCAGGTCAGGCCGGTGTCAGGCTGATACCGGATAGCTGGCGGAACGAGCGAAATTACTGCCGCGTAGCCGAAACCGGCTGCAGCCCAGGCGCGATCTCGGCCACTGCGGCCGAGAAAAAGACATCCGGTCAATGCTGCCGCAACCACGAGAAGTGCCGGGCCCGCTCCGGCAGAAGCCATACCGACAACGGTCAGGAGAGCGAGAGCTGCGCCGAGGAGCCATATGAGAACTCGCCTGGGCTCGACCCTCGCGATGGTGAGCCATTCGACGAGGACGGCGAACCCCGCCACGAGCCAGAACAGGGCCAGAATGGGACCGCCGAGGTAAGCCGCCCCGAGCGCGAGGAGCGCGAGCAGCAATGCCGATAGGATCCGGGTCGCGAGTTCACCTGAAAGCCGAGGCAAAGGGAAGGGACCGGCCGGCTTCTCCCGGCGCTGTGTCATCTTACCCGACCCGCGGACTGAGCCCGCCGAATCGCCGGTCTCTACGACCGAACTCTCGAATGGCCGCCTGGAAGCTCACGAGGTCGAAGTCAGGCCAGAAATCCGGCAGGAACACGAATTCCGAATAGGCCGTCTGCCAAGTGAGGAAGTTCGACACCCTTTGCTCGCCGGACGTCCTGATGACTAGGTCGGGATCCGGGATCCCGCTCGTGTCCAAAGCCTTCTCGAAGACTTCCACGTCGATGTCGGCAGGCTGCAAGCTGCCCGCCTTAACTTTCTCCGCAAGGATCTGAACGGCGCGCAGGATCTCCTGCCGTCCGCCATAGTTGAACGCGACAGTCAGGTTGAGAGCCGTATTGGCGCGGGTCAGATTCTCTGCCTCTTCGATGAGAGCGCGGATATCGGATGCAAGGCCGTTCCGGTCGCCGATTATCCGAACCTTGACCCCGCTCGCATGCAGTTCCGCCAGATCGTGCCGGATGAAGCGCTTGAGGAGGCCCATGAGGTCGGCCACCTCCTGTGCCGGCCGCCTCCAGTTCTCGGATGAAAAGCTGTAGAGCGTCAGGTACTTCAGCCCAAGATCGCCCGCCGCCCGCACGGCCCGCCGTACCGCCTCGATTCCTCTGCGATGCCCTTCGATGCGAGGCAGCCCACGCCGGGCCGCCCATCGGCCGTTCCCATCCATGATGATGGCGACATGGGTCGGCACGACCTCCGGAGCGAAGTCGATGTTGTCGGACAGGGGGGCGATGTTCCGTTCGCCGGCCATCATCGGCGACCTCTCGGGTGGTGCCGGTCGTCAGACCTGCATGATTTCTTTTTCTTTGGCGGCGAGCACCTGGTCGATGTCTGCAATCGCCTGGTCGGTAGCCTTCTGGACCTGCTCGCTCTGCCGCTTCTCGTCGTCCTGGCTGATGGCGTGATCCTTTTCGAGCTTCTTGAGTAGATCGAGTCCATCGCGCCGGACGTGGCGCACTGCGATGCGCGCTTCCTCGGCATATTTATGGGCGACCTTGACCATCTCCTTCCGGCGCTGCTCCGTCATCTCGGGGATGCGGAGACGAATGACCTGTCCTTCCGTCTGCGGGTTGAGGCCGAGATCGGACTCGCGGATGGCCTTCTCGACAGCCGCCACCATGTTGCGGTCCCAGACCTGAACGCTCAAGAGGCGCGGCTCGGGCACGTTCACGTTCGCGACCTGTGTGATCGGGACATGCGAGCCATAGGCATCGACCCGCAAGGGATCGAGCAGAGTGGGCGAAGCCCTCCCCGTGCGCAGCGTTCCAAGGTCGTGCTTGAAAGCAGCTATGGCGCCTTGCATCCGACGCTTCACGTCCGCGAGATCAAAGGTCGTTACAGCCATTTCTTTGTCCCTCACACGAGCCCATTCGAGGCCTTACGCCCACGAAGCCATGCCTTCAAGGGGCGACCAACGTGGATGGCGCCGTCCCTTCCAGAATTGCGGTGATCGAGCTCGGGGCATGAACGCACCCGACGATGACCGGCAGGCGGCTCTCCCGCGCCAGGGCGAAGGCGGCCGTATCCATGATCTTGAGGTCCCGGGCGATCGCCTCGTCGTGGGTGATGTGGTCGTAGCGTATGGCCTCGGGGTTTGTCTTGGGATCGGCCGAGTACACACCATCGACCTGGGTTGCCTTCAGGACGGCATGGCAGTGCAGTTCCGCAGCGCGGAGCACAGCCGATGTATCCGTCGTAAAGAACGGGTTTCCGGTCCCACCGGCAAGGACCAGCACCTGACCCTTGTCGAGGTGATGGAGGGCCGGCTGGCGCGCGTAGGTCTCGCAGATCGTCGGCATCGAGACTGCCGACATGGTCCGGGCCGAAACCCCTGCCGCGTTCAGGGCAGTCTCGAGCGCAAGGGAATTCATGACCGTGGCGAGCATTCCCATGGAATCGGCCGTCGGACGATCTATCCAGCCGGCAGCGCTCATGCGGGCCCCGCGGATGATGTTGCCACCGCCGATTACGAGGGCGATCTCGAATCCACCACGGGTTGCGCGGGCGAGGTCCTCTGCGAGTTGAGCCAATGTCTGCGGGTGTAGCCAGTACCCGTCTGGAGCCATCAGGGCCTCACCCGAAAGCTTGACGAGAATCCGGCGATAGGAATGCGCCATTGCCTTTGCCCTTCTCCAACTCTGTCACAAAAACGGCGGCACTCGGCCGCCGCTTCCTTTTGGTCAGGGTGGTCAGGCTTTCGCTCCTGCCGCTGCAGCAACCTCTGCAGCGAAATCGGCCGCTTCTTCCTTCTCGACGCCCTCGCCAAGGGCAAAACGAACGAAATTCTTGAGGACGACCGGCTTGCCGACCTTCGCCTCCGCCTCTTTCAAGGCTTGGCTGACCGACTTGGACGGATCGATCACGAAGGACTGCTCCAGGAGAGTCACCTCCTTGTAGTATGTCTTCAGGCCGCTCTCGACGATTTTCTGGAGGACGTGGTCCGGCTTGCCGGCGTTCTTCTCGCGCAGGATTGCGGATTCACGCTCGACGGTATTCGGATCGAGACCGGCGGAGTCGAGCGCCAGCGGGCTCGTCGCTGCTACGTGCATCGCAATCTGGCGCCCGATGGCAGAGAGCGTCTCCACGTCACCCTCGGACTCGAGGGCGACGAGGACGCCGATCTTTCCGAGCCCTTCCGAGACTGCGTTATGGACGTATGTCGCGATGACGCCCTTCGATACCTCGATCTTGGCGACCCGACGGATCGTCATGTTCTCACCGATCGTCGCGATCAGTTCCTGCAGCCGGTCCTTGACGGTCAGTTCGGAGCCCGGGAATCGCGCGGCCTCGAGGTTTTCGAGGGTGCCATTGCCCATGAGCGCGATCTTGGCAGCCTCGCGCGCGAATGCTTGGAACTGGTCGTTGCGCGCGACGAAATCGGTTTCCGAGTTGACCTCGACGATGGTCGCGGTATGGCCCGACGACTCGACGGCGACCAAACCTTCGGCGGCCACCCTGCCCGCCTTCTTGGCAGCCTTGGAGAGGCCCTTCTTCCGCAGCCAGTCTACTGCCGCTTCAACATCGCCGCCCGTCTCGTTCAGAGCGGTCTTGCAGTCCATCATGCCGGCGCCAGTCTTGTCGCGCAGCTCCTTCACCATCGAAGCGGAGATGTTCGCCATGGCTCGTCCTTTCAATCCTTCAGACATAGGGAGCCCGGCGCTCATGGGAACGCCGGGCTGAGTTACGCAGGAGTTGCGCCACGTCGGGGCGTGGCGCCCAGCGGCCGCGTCAGGCTGCCTCGATCAGAGCCCGCGACTGGGCAACCCAGCCATCACGCTCAATGCGGCCATTCAGCTTCAGGTCGCTGTCCAGCTTCGCGATGTCAGCCGGCTGCATGGCGCCGAGCTGCCAATAGTGGAAGATTCCGGCCTCGTTCAGCTTCTTCTCGAGCTGAGGGCCGACTCCGTTCAGCTTCGTCAAATCGTCCGGTGCGCCACGAGGAGCCGCGAGCAGCTCGAACTGCTCCGTCTGCTCGGGCACGCCGGCGTCGTTCGCCGGCAGCTCCTCCATCATTGGGTTCTCGGAGGCGCCGACGTCGATTCCGAGGGCGCCCTGTCCACGGGAGATCCCGTCGATGGCAGCACGAGCGATCAGGTCACAGTAGAGGTTGATCGCACGACCGGCGTCATCATTGGCCGGAACGGGATAGGTGATGCCGTCCGGGTCGCAGTTCGTGTCGACGATTGCCGCCACCGGGATGCCGAGGCGCTGAGCCTCCTTCACGGCAAGCTGCTCTTTGTTGGTGTCGATCACGAACAGAAGATCGGGAATGCCCCCCATGTCCTTGATGCCGCCGAGAGCCCGCTCGAGCTTCTCCTTCTCGCGGGCCAGCATGAGCCGCTCTTTCTTCGTCAGCCCCTGACCGCCGCCGGCGAGGATCTCATCCACCTTGCGGAGACGCGAGATCGAGCCCGAGATCGTCTTCCAGTTGGTGAGCATGCCGCCGAGCCAGCGGGAATTCACGTAATACTGCGCCGAGCGCTTTGCTGCGTCGGCGACGGAGTCCGAGGCCTGCCGCTTCGTTCCGACGAACAGCACACGACCGCCATTCGCCACGGTATCGCTGACGGCCTGGAGCGCGCGGTGCATCATCGGAACCGTCTGCGCGAGATCGATGATGTGGATGTTGTTGCGCGTGCCGAAGATGAACTGCGACATCTTCGGGTTCCAGCGGTGGGATTGATGGCCAAAGTGGGCGCCAGCTTCCAGCAGCTGACGCATCGAGAAATCGGGAAGCGCCATGATATGTCTCCGGTTAAGCCGCCGCGGAGCAGTGGACCGGACCAGCCGGCCACCGGGACACCTCATTTGGGCATGAGGCAGACTCCGCGTGTGGGATGCCGCGCGTATAGGCAGAAAACCGCCCGAAATGCAAGCGGATGTACTGAACCGGGATGCGGCCCGCCTGCGATTCAAACGGCCGGGAGGCGGGATCGACCCGCGGCCTCAAGGGCAGACGACTTCTGCGCATTCCTCCAGAGAACGAACCAGCTGTCCGAGGGCACGGGGCCCCGGATAACCGAGAACCCCTGTCCCGGCAATGAGGAAGGACGGCGTTGCGGCAAAGCCGAGCGAGGCCGCGAGGCTGACCTGCCGATCGAGCATTCCCTGGATCTCAGGGCTCTCCAGGTGCCGGCCGAGTTCGGCCGGAGTGAGGCCCATCCTTTCGGCGACATCGAGCGCCTTCGCCCGGTTGATCGTTCCCCGCCGATCGAAGAGGCGGCGGTGAAAGGCGTAGGCGGCCTGCGCTCCTCTCAGTCGAAGGATCGCGGCCTCGATTCTTGCAGCCTCCATTGAAGCCGAGGAAAGAATGGGATTGTTCACGAGGCCGACGCGAAGCTCGGGCGTCGCCTCGGCCAGGGCGTGAATGTCGGAAGCGGCGCGACGGCAGAAGGGACAGTTGTAGTCGAAGAACTCGACGATGGTGTAGTCGCGCCGGTCCGAGCCCACCCAGATCGCGCCCGACAGCTCATCAACCTCCGAGGTGAGCTCGACGGGCAGTCGCACATTGGGAAGCGGCTTGCCGTCGTCACCGGACAACAAATACCACTGATCCGAGCCCTGCGCCGATGCTTTCGGGAAGCCACTCGGCACAAGACCGAATGCGAGCGCCTTCAGGAGCCCTCGCCTGTTGATCATCATAGCATATTCCCCAAGGTCGCTCGGAGGCTCGGCCAGATCGCAAAGCGAGGACCGGCTATTCGCTCACTGCTACGCCCACCATGGAAAGATTAAGGCGCAGTGGCTCGAGGCCATCTCTCCATCCGGCATCCCGAGGGGAAAGTGGGAAAGGGCGGCTTCCAGCCGCCCCTCGGCTTACTCGATGACCTGCACGATAGTCCGCGTATTAGGATCGACCAGCACCGGCGTGTCATTCACGACCGTGTAACGGTAGGTCGTGCGGACACCAACGTTCTCCGGCACTTCGTAAAGCCGGACGCGGGACGGCAACGGCGTTCCGACGACAACTTGCTCACGAACCCGCACCGACGGACGGGGATTCGAATAGACGTATTGCCGAACCCGAACTGTTTCGTCAGGTGTGAGGGCGCTTCCGACGGCAGCGCCCGCGGCACCACCGACGACAGCCCCGACCGGGCCGCCAACGACCGCGCCGGCTACTGCCCCGCCTGCGGCGCCGGCGGTCGTCCCCGCGGTATTGCAGGCAGCAACCGGAAGGGCGACCAGAGCCACAATGGCGAACGGTTTCACGATCGAATGCATGGTGAGACTCCTTGCTACAAGCGACAATCGAACGCAGTTCAGCCTTGGCGGTTCCCTTGAGACTGGCGGCCGATCCCACACCAACCCAATTCGTGCTCCCGTCGGACGCTCAGGCGTTTTCTTGAATTTCGCACCTTCCGTCGTCTATATGCGTGCGGGCGCAGGCTCTTTCGTGGCTCACCCGGCAATGGCTCGCATGGCCAAGTAGCGCTCCACTTCCTTTGGAAAATTCATGAACGCTCCTGCGCCGAAAATCTCTTTCGTCTCTCTCGGCTGTCCAAAAGCCTTGGTCGACTCCGAGCGGATCATCACGCAGCTGCGATCGGAGGGGTACGAACTCGCCCGGCGTCACGATGGAGCCGATCTCGTGATCGTCAATACCTGTGGGTTCCTGGACAGCGCCAAGGCAGAGTCCCTGCAGGCGATCGGCGATGCCATGGCCGAGAACGGCAAAGTCATCGTTACGGGCTGCATGGGCGCGGAACCAGGCGAGATTACCGAGCGGTTCCCAAATCTTCTCGCGATCACCGGGCCGCAGCAATATGAGAGCGTCATGGCCGCCGTCCACGAGGCGGCGCCTCCCGTGCCGAACGAGTATCTGGATCTCGTTCCGCCGCAGGGCATCAAGCTGACGCCCCGGCACTACGCCTACCTTAAGATCTCCGAAGGGTGCCAGAACCGGTGCTCGTTCTGCATCATTCCTCAGTTGCGAGGAGACCTCGTCAGCCGGCCCATTGGCGATGTCCTGCGCGAAGCCGAACGTCTTGCCAAGGCGGGCGTCAAGGAAATCCTGGTCATCTCGCAGGATACGAGCGCCTATGGACTCGACCTCAAATACCAGCCGAGTCTCTGGCAGGACCGGGAAGTCAGGACGCGCTTCCTCGACCTCGCACGGGAACTCGGTGAGCTCGGAGTCTGGATCCGCCTCCACTACGTCTATCCCTACCCGCACGTGGACGAGGTGATTCCGCTCATGGCAGAGGGCAGGATCCTCCCGTATCTGGACATCCCCTTCCAGCACGCCTCTCCGACCGTGCTGAAGGCCATGCGCCGCCCGGCCCATCAGGAAAAACCGCTCGAGCGGATTCGGAGATGGCGTGAGATCTGTCCAGATCTCGCCATTCGATCGACCTTCATCGTGGGCTTTCCGGGCGAGACCGAGGATGACTTCACGATCCTGCTCGACTGGCTCAGGGAAGCGAAGCTCGATCGGGTCGGCTGCTTCCGCTACGAGCCCGTAAAGGGCGCCAAGGCCAACGAACTGCCAGACCCGGTTCCGCCCGAAGTGAAGGACGAGCGCTGGCACCGATTCATGAAGACCCAGCGCGACGTCAGCGCCCGCATTCTCCGCGGCAAGGTCGGCAAGCGCCTGCCGGTCATCATCGACGAACCGGGCGCGACGGTCGCAAAGGGGCGGAGCCGCTACGACGCTCCCGAGATCGATGGAAGCGTCTACGTCGCCTCGCGACGCCCTCTGCGGGCCGGAGACATCGTCACGGTCAAGGTCGAGCGCGCGGACGAGTACGACCTGCACGGCATCGCCGTCTGACCCGATGGATTGCGGGAGCCGATCAGGCGAGCGGCTCCCGGGCTTGCATTACTGGGGCAGCTTGTCGTCGATGCCCTTCACGTAGAAGTTCATCCCGAGGATCTGCTCGTCGGACAGGGCTCCGTTGCCCTTGCACTCCACGGTGCTGCCGTCCTGCTTCACGATAGGGCACTTGAACGGATTCAGGCTGCCCGACTTGATCGCCGCCTCGGTCTCTTCGGCCATCGTCTTCACGTCGTCGGGCATGTTTTTGTAGGGTGACATCACGACCATGTGGGCCGCGAGCCCGCCCCAGGTGTCCTCGGACTTCCAGGTCCCGTCGAGCACTGCTTTCGTCCGGGCGATATAATAATCCGACCAATTGTCCACGATGGCCGTCAGCTGGGCCTTGGGCGCGAATCGCTCCATATCGGACGCTTGGCCGAAGCCGACCTTCCCGCGAGCCTCGGCCGTCTGGAGCGGCGCCGGGCTGTCGGTGTGCTGCGCCAGCACATCGACTCCCTGGTCGAGCAACGCCTTTGCGGCATCGGTTTCCTTCGCGGGATCGTACCACGAATTCACCCAGACGACTTTGATCTTCACGTCCGGGTTCACGGATTGCGCGCCGAGGAAATAGGAATTGATTCCGGAGACGACTTCCGGGATCGGAAACGCGCCGACATATCCGATCGTGCCGGTCTTCGTCATTTTCCCGGCAATCCGGCCGATGATGTAGCGTCCCTCGTGGAACTTCGCGGCGTAGGTCGAAAGGTTCGGGGCGCGCTTGAAGCCCGTCGCGTGCTCGAACTTCACTTTCGGATATTTCTTGGCAACCCTGAGCGTAGGCTCCATGAACCCGAAGGAAGTGGTGAAGATCAGCCCATGGCCGGTTCGTGCGAGTTGCTCGATGGCACGCTCGGAATCGGCCTCGGGCACGCTTTCGACATATGTCGTCTCGACGCGGTCCCCGAACTCCTTTTCGATCGCCTTGCGCCCGACATCGTGCTGGTAGCTCCAACCGTAATCACCCACCGGCCCGACATAGATGAAGCCTACTTTCAGCTTCTGCTGGGCCATGGCTCCGCCGGAAACCATCCCAAGGGCTACGGCCCCTGCGAGGATGCCGGCCAGTCTGCGTGTAATCATGAGAACTCCGTTGGTCCGAGGACGGGTATTCGTGTCAGGGTTTCGCGCCGCCCGCAATCCGGCATGCTCCGGTCAGCGGTCGGGAACGAATGGTTGTCCGAGCGAGCCCGGAGCGCCGATGCTTCGTCCGGCCCGCATCGAGAGGAGCAACAACGCAAGGATGGTGGCGACATAGGGCAGTGCCGAGAGCGCTTGTGCGGGAATACCGAACTGTCCCGCCTGTGCGTGAAGCTGCAGGACCGTTGCGGCCCCGAAGATGTAGGCTCCAACCAGGGCCCACCCCGGCCGCCAGGCTGCAAACACGACGAGAGCGACGGCGATCCATCCCCGGCCTGCCGTCATGCCTGGCGCCCAGAAGCGTGTGTAGACGAGCGACAGATAGGCGCCGGCGAGCCCCGCACAGGCTCCCCCGAAGAGCACGGCCAGAACGCGGGTCTTCAGGACCGGGAGACCTAGGGCGTGTGCGGATGTGTGATTTTCCCCGATCGCTCGAAGCGTCAGTCCCTTTCGCGATCGGGCAAGAAAGAAAGCGACGCTGACCGTCAAGGCGATGGAGCCGTAGACGAACAGATCCTGCGCGAAAAGAATCCGGCCGACTGCCGGGAGCTCGCTGAGCCAGGGTATTGCGACATGGGACACCGGATCGCGCCGGGCGCCCACGAAGGGAGCCCCGATCAGGCCGGCGGCTCCCACGCCAAGGATCGTCAGGGCGAGGCCGGACCCGACCTGATTGGCAGCAAGCCCTAGAACCGCAAAGGCGAACAGAGCCGCCATGAGGATCCCGGCGACCATGCCGGCGAGGACGCCGAGTACGGTCGAATCCAGGGTCACCGCAACGGCGAAGCTGCACGCGGCGCCCATCGCCATCATGCCTTCCACCCCGAGGTTGAGAACGCCCGATCGCTCGGAAACGAGCTCTCCGAGAGCAGCGAGGAGGAGTGGAGTCGATGCGGTGATCACGGTGAGGAGAATGGCCTCGAACGTGGTCATCGAGCAGCCCTCGGTCGCACCAGCCGAATTTTGTAAGTCACGAGAGCATCCGCCCCGAGAACACAGAGCAAGAGAATGCCCTGAAAGGCCTGTGTGAGGTCCAACGGCAGCTTCAGGAGGATCTGGGCGCTCTCGCCGCCGATCACCGTCAGTGCCACGACGAGCGAGGCGGCCAGGATGCCGACAGGATTGAGGCGTCCCAGGAACGCAACCGTGATCGCCGTAAACCCGTAACCGGGTGAAATGGACGGCTGCAGCTGTCCGATTTGACCCGAGACCTCGATGATCCCGGCGAGACCCGCGAGTGCTCCGGAAATCGCAAAGGTCAGAAGCGTCGTGTTGCGTTCGTTGAAGCCCGCAAACCGCGCAGCGCGAGGCGCATCGCCGGTCAGCCGCAACCGATATCCGAACAGCGTACGGGAGAACACTAGGAGGCTTGCAAGGACTGCGACCAGGGCAAACAGAGCGCCGAGATGCACGCGGCTTGCTTCGACGATCGGAGGCAGGGTCGCGGCCGGGTCGAACGTCACCGATTGAGGGAAGTTGAATCCCTTCGGATCTCTCCAGGGGCCACGAACGAGATAGTCAAGGATGAGCTGAGCTACGTAGACGAGCATCAGGCTCGTGAGAATTTCATTCGCACCGAACTTCGTTCTGAGAAAGGCTGGTAGGAGGCCGTAGAGCATGCCTCCGAGGGCTCCTAGCACGAGCATGGTCGGCAGAAGCCAGCTCCCAGCTTCGGCGCCATGGGTCGCAAGCGCGAGCCAGCTGCCGAAAACGGCACCCATCACGAATTGCCCTTCAGCACCGATGTTCCAGAGGTTGGCGCGAAAACAATAGGAGAGGCCGATCGCGATCAAAGCGAGTGGCGTTGCCTTCACGAGCAGCTCCTGAAGCGCCCATGGATCGCCCAGCGGCTGCACGACGTAGACATCGAAGGCCGCAAGCGGCGACTGCCCGAGCAGCGCGATTACGACACCTGCAATCACGAATGCCGTCAGAAACGCCGCGACCGGCGCCAGGGCGCGCGCGACTCCGGACGGTTCTGCGCGAGGGACGAGTTCAACTCGCATGCACAACTTCACTCTGGCCGACGGGGCGGACGCCCAGCATCGCGAGACCGATCTCCTCCCGGGTCCAGGCACTGCGCGGCCGTGCCGGTGTCAGAGAGCCGTCCCGGATCACGGCGAGCCTATCGGTGAGTTCGAGCAACTCGTCCAGATCCTGGCTGATCACCAGAATCGCACTCCCCCGGCGCGCAAGGTCGACCAGGGCTCGACGAATGATTTGTGCGGCTCCCGCATCGACTCCCCAGGTCGGCTGATCGACCACGAGCAGCTTCGGCTGGCGAATGATCTCTCGCCCGATCACGAATTTCTGCAGGTTGCCCCCGGAGAGCATTCGTGCCTCCGGATCGCCCTCAGGTGCGCGTACGTCGAAGGCCTTGATGATGTCGCGCGCCAGACGCCGGGTCGCCTCGGCGATGATCATGCCGCCGCGGATCAGTGGGCTCGTGGCATGATGAGACAGCAGCGCATTCTCACTCAGCGTGTGGGTCGGCGCCGCCGCATGGCCCAGACGCTCTTCTGGCACGAATCCGGCTGAGCGCCGGCGTCGGGCATCGATTCCGGACGTCCCGCAAGCCTGTCCCGCGATGCGGATTGCGTCGGGCCGTGGTGCGAGCCGCTCACCCGACAGAGCGGCGAAGAGCTCCGGCTGGCCGTTCCCGGCGATGCCCGCGATCCCGAAGATCTCACCGGCTCGAACATCGAACGTGATGGTCGACAGGGCACGACCGTGCACCTCTTCAGGCAGCATGTTCAGGTTCGCGACCTGCAGCACAGGCTCGCGATCCGCGAGAGCCTCTTCCGTGATGACCGTCTCGACCTGTGTTCCGACCATCAGGGCGGCGATTTCGCGAGCGCTTCGCTGCCGTGGATCGAGAGTTGCAACGACCCGGCCGTTGCGGAGGATCGTTGCGCTGCGGCAGAGGCGGCGGACCTCCTCCAGCTTGTGCGAAATGTAGAGGATCGCGCATCCAGCCGCGGACAGCCGCTCCAGCGTGACGAACAGGGTTTCCGCCTCCTGCGGCGTGAGCACCGAGGTGGGCTCGTCGAGGATCAGGAGCTTGGGCTCCTGAAGCAGGCACCTGACGATCTCGATCCTCTGCCGCTCGCCTGCGGAAAGCGTCCAGACGGCTCGATCCGGATCGAGCGCGAATCCGAACTCCCGGCTTACGCCTTCGAGCCTCTTTCGAACCTCCGGGAAGCTCATGTGGGGCAGAGCGACGGCGACGTTCTCCGCGACCGTCAGATCCTCGAACAGGGAAAAGTGCTGGAACACCATTCCGATTCCGAGAGCGCGGGCATCGACCGGGGATTCCAGAATGACCGGCCGGCCCTTCCACACGATCTCGCCGGCCGTGGGTTCGATCACGCCATAAAGTATCTTCACGAGGGTCGACTTGCCGGCACCATTCTCGCCGAGGAGAGCGTGAATCTCCCCGCTCGACATGGCGAGATCGACTGAATCGTTGGCGAGGAGATCACCGTAACGTTTGGTGATCCCGCGCAATTCGACGATGTGGTCGCTCACCGCGAGGAACTCGACCTGCCGGGACTGCTCAAGGAAGCAGCACGGTTGCACCGGTCGTCGCCCGCCCCTCGAGCGCCCGGTGCGCTTCCGCTGCGCTCGCCAGCGGAAGGCGGGAATGAACCGGGATCTTGACCTGTCCGCTCCGCACGACGGCAAAGAGATCATCGGCCATTGCAACGAGCACGTCGCGGTCCGCGATATGCGTGAAGAGCGTCGGTCGCGTGGCGTAGAGGGAGCCCTTGCGGGCCAGAAGACCGATGTCGAAAGCTTCGATCGCTCCCGAGGCCGAGCCGAAGCTGGCGAACATGCCAAACGGTTTCAGGCAGTCGAGCGACGCCGGGAAGGTCGCCCGGCCGACGCCATCGTAGACGACCTCGCACAAGGCGTTGCCGGTTATCTCCTTGACACGGGTCGCGAAATCCTCCTCCCGGTAGCGAATTGCGTGATCGCAGCCATTTTCTCGTGCGAGCTTTTCCTTGTCGCGAGAGCCGACGGTCCCAATCACCGTGCAGCCGAGCGCCTTCGCCCACTGGCACAGGATCAGTCCGACCCCTCCCGCCGCCGCATGGACGAGGATGGTGTGCCCGGGCTCGACCTTGAAGGTGCGACGCAGGAGATACTGCGCTGTCAGGCCCTTTAGCATCATCGCTGCCGCGGTCTCATAGGGGATGTCATCGGGCAGCGAGACGACGAATTTCGCATCGACGATGCGTTCCTCCGCATAGCTGCCCGGACCCGCCACATAGGCGACGTGATCGCCGGGCTTGAAGGAGACGACCCCCTCCCCGACCGAGACGATCTCACCGGCTCCTTCGTTGCCCGGTGTAAAAGGCAGAGACGCGACCGGATAGGCGCCGGTGCGGAAGTAGGTGTCGATATAGTTCACGCCGACCGCGCGATGGCGCACGAGAACCTGCCCCGGCCCGGGTTCCGGCGTTGCGACATCCTCGAGGATCATGACCTCCGGCCCGCCATGGGCATGAACCCGGATCGCTTTCGACATGGATCTACTCCTTCCATCCCGCATCATAGAAATGGCCCTGATGCCTCCGCAATGGTGGTTCTCTCGTTTACTGTGCGTGGTCGAGGCATAAACCCCTGTGCCGACCTGTCCGTGGAAACTCCCGATCACGCGCACTTGCATCGTGCCGAAAGGCTTGTCGAGTATGTCCTGAACGTCGCAACGGTCACAGGTCCGTGCCTCCTTCACTCTCCGGAGACCCGAGTGCAGCATTCCTCTGAAATTGTCGTGGTCGGAGCGGGCGCGGCCGGCCTTGCCGCGGCCCTGGCATTCGCACGGGACGGGTTCGAGACGATCCTGGTCGGCGAGGCCTCCATGGCACGGGACGGGAGAACGGTTGCACTTCTTGCAGGCTCCGTTCGCTTTCTCGAGGCGCTCGGCGTCTGGCCCGAAATCGAGCCCGACGCTGCACCTTTGGAGACGATGCGCCTCATCGATGACACCGGCAGCCTGTTCAGGCCACCTCCCGTCGCCTTTCGATCGACCGAGATCGGGCTCACGGCCTTCGGATGGAACGTCGAGAATGCGACACTCGTCGGGCGCCTGGGATCAGCGGCAGCTCGGGCGGAGAACCTCGCATGTCTCACGAGCCCGGCCGTTTCCTACGAACCGACGGCCTCAGGGGCCCGCGTTGCACTCGCGGACGGCACGAAGATCGATGCAGCTCTGGTGGTCGCAGCCGACGGGCGTCGATCGAAGCTGCGCGAAGCCGCGGGAATTCAGGCCCGTCACTGGTCATACCCGCAAAAGGCCCTGACGACGATCCTCGCCCATGATCACTCGCACCGTCAGGCCTCGACCGAGTTCCACACGAGGCGCGGTCCCTTCACGCTCGTCCCGCTCCCCGGCAGGCGCTCGAGCCTTGTCTGGGTTACCTCGCCCGAGGAGGCGGGCCGTCTCGCCGAACTGCCGGACGAAAAGCTCGCACTTGCCGTCGAGAAGCAGGCGCAATCCATGCTCGGAAAGATGCAGATCGACGGGCCCCGTGGCGTCGTCCCGATGACCGGGTTGTCCGTCGATCAGTTCACCGCGCCGGCTCTCGCGCTCGTCGGCGAGGCCGCGCACGTCTTCCCGCCCATTGGCGCGCAAGGGTTGAACCTGGGTTTCCGCGATGTCGCGGCGCTCCGGGACGCGGTCATGGATGCGGGAGCGGCTGGCCACGCCCCGGGCAGCGAACCCGCCCTGTCCACCTACCGCCGGGGCCGCACCGTCGACGTCGCGCTGCGCACGAATGCCGTCGACAGCCTCAATCGCACCCTGCTGTCCGGCCTTTTGCCGCTGGATCTCGCTCGCGGAGCCGGCCTGCTGATGCTTGCCGGTGTCGGCCCCCTGCGCCGGGCGGCCATGCGAGAAGGAATCGGGCCGTCTCGCGGTTTGCCACGCCTGATGAGGCCCGTCGGACCCGCCTGATCAGGCCTCTTGGCCCGATCGCCGGGCTGCTGCAGTCAGATCGACCTCGCCTGCTTCGTGAACGTGTCGCAGGATATCCGATCCGCGTCGGAGCGAAGGATCGAGCGGGAGAGCCGCCAGCGGAATCTCCGATCCCGGCTTTCCGGCCTTGAAGTCGAACAGTCCCCGACCGCGGAAATGTGGGTCGTCGACGGCATCCGCCAGGGATTCGACGACCGTTGCGCAGCAATCGACGACAGCCAGACGCCGTCGCCACGTATCCGCCGTTTCGGCTCGAATGGCCGCCCCGATCGCCTTCCGAGTTGCCTCGGGATCCCTCGAATCGTCCCTCAGACGCTCATCCAGGGCGATCAGGTTGCAGAAATTCGCCCAGAACTTCTCCTCGAGAGCGCCGAGGGCGACGAACCGGTGATCGGCCGTCTGGTAAAGACCATAGCGCGGATTGCCCCCGGCAAGCATGTTCTGCCAGGGTCCGGGCATCTGCCCGGTCGCTCGCCCCTCCGCAAGCGCGAACCACGCGAAGGTGAACATCGCGTCGGCCATGGCGATGTCGATCCGCCCGCCCTCTCCGGTGAGATCACGCTGCCGCAAGGCGAGGAGAATGTTCATCACCGCGGGCATCGCCCCGCCCGCGATATCCGCGACGAGAGCCGCCGGCATCGCGGGCGCGAGCGAAAGAAGGCCCGTGGTCGCCTGATAGTTGATGTCGTGGCCTGCCTCGGCGGCTCGTGGCCCAGCCTGTCCGTATCCTGAAATCGAGCAGTAGATAAGCCTGGGATTGATGATGTGGACCGCGTCGTAGCCCAACCCGAGACGCTCCATGACGCCCGGACGAAACTGCTCGACGAGAATGTCGGCACGCTCGATCAGCGGGCGCAGCCGGCGGCGAGCATCCTCATTCTTGAGGTCGAGCACGAGGCTCGACTTTCCTGCGTTCAGGACGGTGAATGGTGCGGAAACACCGTCATGATCGGGCGGGAACCGGCGCATGTCCTCGCCGCCCGGACGCTCGATCTTGATCACATCGGCTCCCGCTTCCGCGAGCATCAACGTCGCGAGGGGACCCGGGAGAAGCGTGGAGAAATCGAGAACCGTGATCCCTTCGAGTGGCAACGGCATGGATGTGTCATCCGGGAAAGAGATCGTAGGGAAACCGGTCGGTACGGATCAGATATAGAAAGGTCGTCAGCGTCACTGTCGAAACGACCGTGCCTATGAGGACGCAGGCCGAGGCGCGCTCGACGCCCACATTATACTGCGTTGCAATGACGAAAATGTTCAAGGCTGGCGGCAGCGCTGCCATGACCACGGCCGCATAGGTCCATGTCGCCCCGAAGTCACCGATCGCGGACAGGGCGACCCAGACCAGGATCGGGTGCAGAACGAGCTTGATCACGACGAGCGCCGGGACCTCGCCGGGGATGCGGGCCATGGGCCGCAGAGCCACCGTGACTCCGAGAAGGAAGAGGGCGCAGGGCGCAGCGGCATTGGAGAGCCAGTCGACCATCCGGTCGAGGGCCTGAGGGAGCCGCAATTGCAGGGCTGCTGCAGCCAGTCCGGCGACCGTGGCAATGTTGAACGGGTGGGTGACGACCTTCCACACGATGCCTCGCACCGTTGCCGAAAGCGAGTGACGTTCGACCCCGGCCACGGCCATGAGGAGCGGCACAAGGGAAAACAGGAGGAGATTGTCGAAAACGAAGATGAGAGCTACCGGGGCGCTGGCGGCTGGCCCGAGCGCCGAGAGGATCAGCGGCGGCCCCATATACCCGATATTGGAGTAGGAGCCGGCGACGCCCTGCATCACGGATTGCGGGACGTCCCACCTCGTGTACCACATCCCGGCTCCGAACGACAGAACGAACGCGATGAACGTGCATGCGGTGGTGGCCAGTACGAAGGGCCAATTCGTGAGCTGGTCCAGCGGCTTGTCCGCAATGAGGCGGTAGAAGAGGCAGGGCAGCGAAACGTAGATCAGGAAGAACTGCATCCAGGCAAGCCCTTCCTCGGGCCGCCTGACCATGCGTCCGCAAAAGAAACCGAGGGCAATCAACCCGAAGAAGGGGGCGAGCAGGTTGAACAGCCCGACCAGGTCGGACACTCGCAGGCTCCGAATTGTTTGGATCTCAGCGCCGGCCTTCTGGCAGGGATCGGACCGACCGGCAACCGGTGAGACGAGCCTTTACGGATGCCGGGGCCTCCCCTAACGGACAGGCGAGGTCCGGAGAACGCCGATGAAACTTCCCCGCCGCTTTTTTCAACCGCTCGCAGCCGGCGCCCCGCAACCCTATCGCGAGTTGCCGGTCCGTCTCGAGCGGATGATCCATTTCGTGCCGCCGCACCTCGAGAAATTCCGTGCCAAGATCCCGGACCTGATACCGCAGGTCGACGTCATCCTCGGGAATCTCGAGGATGCGATCCCGGCGGATATGAAGGTCGAGGCGCGACGCGGTTTCATCACCCTCGCGAAGGCGAACGAGTTTGGGAGTACCGGCCTCTGGGCGCGAATCAACGCCCTGAACTCGCCCTGGATCCTCGACGACCTCACGGAGATTCTCGCAGAGGCCGGCGACAGGATCGACGTCATCATGCTCCCGAAGGTCGATGGGCCATGGGACATTCACTACATCGACCAGCTTCTGGCCCAGCTCGAGGCCCGACACGGCATTCGCAAGCCGATCCTGGTCCACGCCATCCTCGAAACCGCCGAAGGAGTCCAGAACGTCGACGCGATTGCCTGCGCCTCCCCTCGCCTGCACGGGATGAGTCTCGGGCCTGCAGATCTTGCGGCCTCGCGGGGGATGAAGACGACCCGTGTTGGTGGCGGACACCCGGACTACAAGGTGATCGGAGATCCCGGGTCCGGGAGCGAACGCTCGGTCGCCCAGCAGGATCTGTGGCACTACACGATCGCCCGCATGGTCGACGCTTGCCAGGCCAACGGCCTGAAAGCCTTCTACGGACCTTTCGGCGACTTTTCGGACCCCGTCGGTTGCGAGACGCAATTCAGGAACGCCTTCCTGCTCGGATGTGCCGGGGCATGGTCCTTGCATCCCTCACAGATCGAGATCGCAAAGCAGGTCTTCACGCCGGATCCGGCCGAGGCGGACTTTGCTCAGCGTATCCTCGACGCGATGCCCGACGGGACAGGGGCCGTGATGATCGACGGGAAGATGCAGGACGATGCCACCTGGAAGCAGGCGAAGGTTATCGCCGACCTTGCCCGGCTTGTCGAGGAGCGGGAGCGCGGCGAGAATCGAACCGTCCCATGAATTTGGCGCCGGCTACCGCGAGAATGACATCACACCCCTGGAGGTATGGGCGATGAAGGCACGCGCCGCCAAGTTCGGGATCGGCCAGGTCGTGAAGCATCGCGTCTTCCCGTTCCGCGGCCTGATCTTCGACGTCGATCCGGAATTCGACAACACGGAAGAGTGGTGGCTCTCGATCCCGGAGGAGATCAGGCCTCGCAAGGACCAGCCCTTCTATCACATCTTCGCGGAGAACGACGAAACTGAATACGTCGCCTACGTCTCCGAGCAGAATTTGGTCCCCGATACCTCGGGCGAGCCACTCCGCAATCCGATGATCGATCGGATGTTCGTCCGCGACGCGTCCGGCACCTATCGCGCCAAGCCGACCATCGCCCACTGAATCGACAGCGCCGGAGTCTCCCCCGGCGCTGCATCTCCAAATTCCTGGCCGATTACTGCTTCTGCGCAGGAGCGGCAGGTGCAGGGGGCGCTCCACCAGCTCCGCCAGCGGCTCCCGCAGTGTTCTCGAGCCGCTTCCGAAGATCTTCGCTCCGCTTCTGGAGCTCCTCCTGGAGCTTCTTCTGCTGCTCCTCGAGCACTTTCGGATCGATCGGCGGGCCGTCGAACGCCTTGGCAAAGCCGACCAGAGGAACCGCAAAGGTGACCTCACGCCCGGCCTGGTTCTGGACGCTGATGTTGATATTGGCGCCGCGCTTCAGCGAGTTCACGAAATCGTTCGGGACGTTCGCCTCGGCGAAACAGCCATTGGGGAAGCAGATGGCGTAGCGCCCCGCGGTCGCTTGGCCATTGTCAACCGAGAACCGGATGCCGGGCTGCAGGAGAAGGCCGAGAGGCATCAGGAAGCGCACGATGCGCTGCGGCTGCTGCGCCTTCACGTCGTACACCGCGACGGCGAGGACCGGCTGGCCCTGGTCCGACACGAAATCTCGCGTCGTGTAGCAGATCTCGGCATTTGCCGCCTGATCCTTGCCGCAGACCTTCGTCCAGTCGGGCTGCGAGGGTTCCGGCTTCACCTGCACGACTGTCGGCCCCTCGTTAGCAGGCTGTTGTCCTGCCGGGGGAGCGGCCGGGGCCTGGGGGGCGGCAGGGCGTTGCTGTTGAGCACGTTGAGCAGGCGCGTTCTGGGCCAGAACGGGCGCCGCGCTCAGGATGAGCGACAGAGCAGTAGCGACACCACCGATGCCCAGCGGGCTCGCAAATCGCATGTGTTTATCCTCTTCAGTCAGAAGGTCGTTGTCTCAATGGCCTCCGGCGGCGCGGCTGAACGGGTTCGGTGTGACCTTCGGTGGGAGGGTCCTTCTCCGCTGAATTTGGCGAAGGCATGACCCGGTGGCCGGCTCTTTAGCCTGTCATGAAAATGCTTTCCAGAGGGCTGCCCGGAGGGTCCATGGTAAAGTGCAGCTTCGATTCGGTTTCGTTATGAGTTTCTTTCTCGGTCGCCTCGCCGTCTGGGCCCTGGCACTTTTCCTCGGCATCACCGTGCGGTCTCCTGCCGCCGAAATCGCACGCCACGGCATAGCGATGCATGGCGAGCCCGCGCTTCCGGCGGGCTTCGACCACCTTCCCTACGCCGATCCCCATGCACCGAGGAGGGGTCGGATCACCCTTGCCCAGCAGGGCACCTTCGACAGCCTGAATCCGCTGATTGTGATCGGCGTCGCGCCCGATGTCGTGCCCCGATACGTTCTTCAAAGCCTGATGGTTCGCTCACTCGATGAGCCCTTCACGGTCTACGGACTTGTCGCCCGATCGGCGGAGATGCCGGAGGACCGCAGCTTCATCACCTTCAATCTCGACCCGCGCGCTCGCTTCTCGGACGATGCCCCGCTGACCGCGGAGGATGTCCGGTTCACGTTCGAATTGCTGCGCGAGCACGGAAAGCCATTCTACAGATCGAGCTTCGCCTCGGTCCGTGGCGTCGAGGTCGAAAATCCACACCGGATTCGCTTCGACCTGTCGGGCTCCGGAGACCGGGAACTCCCGCTCATCATCGCGATGATGCCGATCCTGCCCGCGCATGCGACGGATCCGGAAATGTTCACGAGGACCACGTTCACGGCTCCGATCGGCTCCGGACCATATGTCGTTTCCGAGGTGCGCCCCGGCGAGCGTATCGCCCTGACGCGGCGGCCGGACTACTGGGGCTCTGACCTGCCGGTCCATCGCGGGATCTTCAACTTCGACGAAATTCGGTACGATTTTTATCGGGACGAGAACACGCTCTTCGAGGCCTTCAAGGTCGGGCTCTACGACTTCCGCCTCGAGAATGACCCCGGCCGCTGGGTGACGGGGTATGATTTTCCTGCCGTCCTGGACGGACGGATCCGGCGCGATTCCCTACCGATCAGAACCCCCCAAGGCATGAACGGGTTCGTCCTGAACGCACGCAGACCCGCTCTCGCGGACGTGCGTGTCCGGGAGGCGCTCGGAATGCTTTTCGACTTTGATTGGGTCAACCGGAATCTCTACCACGGGGTCATGAGGCGCTCGACGAGCTTCTTCGCCGGATCGGAGCTCTCGGCATACGGCGTGCCGGCCGACGACGAGGAGAGAGCCCTGCTCGCACCGTTTCCAGGCGCCGTACGCGAGGACATCCTGGAAGGCCGCTGGTCGCCGCCAAGTTCCGATGGATCGGGCCGGGACCGGGAGCTTGCGAGGAGCGCGCTCGATCTCCTTTCCGCTGCCGGATATGTCCTCGACGGAGCGACCCTGCGGAACCAGGATACGGGCGAAGCCCTGTCCCTCGAGTTCCTCGTCAACTCCCGTCAGCAGGAGAGACTGGCGCTTAATTTTGCGCATGGATTACGGCGAGTGGGGATCGACCTCCGAGTCCGCCCCGTCGACGATGTGCAATTCTGGCGTCGCCTGGGCCGCTTCGAGTTCGACATCATACAGTGGACTTGGCCCGCATCACCGTCGCCCGGCAACGAGCAGCGCAACCGCTGGAGTTCCACCGCGGCCCTGCGCGACGGATCCCTGAATTTCGCGGGTGTGCAATCACCCGCGGCCGACCGCCTGATCGACGCCCTGCTCGAAGCGGCCTCACGCAATAAATTCGTCAGTGCTGTCAGGGCTTTGGATCGAGTTCTTCTCTCTGGATTTCATGTCGTTCCCCTCTTCTACCGACCCGAGCAATGGGTCGCTTTCGACGCGACGCTTGGCCAGCCCGAGACGGTGCCGCTCTTCGGCGCGAATATCGATACTTGGTGGAGACCTCCATCCGGCCAGGGCACCAGTGCCGCTATCGACCATTCCGATCATCGTCTGCAGGAACCCCGGCAGTGAGTGCCTCCGCCTCGCTTGAACGTCACGAAGCAGCGCCGCAACTCGAGGAAGCTGGTCGGGCCATGGAGGCAAGCGTCCGCCCCTCGGTGCTTCTTGCCGCAGTCGCCGAACGCGCGCCGGACCGGATGGCATTCCGGGATCAACCGGATCGGGAGACCTGGAGCGGGCGCCCCCGAATAGAGTGGACTTATCGAAACACCGCTCGGGTGGTCTTTCGCCTTGCGACTTTCCTCCAGTCTCTCAAGCTTCCTCCTGGGGCTCCGGTAGGCATCTTTCTGCCGAATGGCTCGGAAGCCTGCGTTGCACTCCTCGCGGTCGAGAGGGCCGGCTACTCGCCGTGCCTGCTGCCGATCGGGTGGTCCCAAGCCGAACTGCTCCACGCCGTCGAGCGCGCGCAGGTCGCCACGATCGTTTCCCAGACACGCCTTGCAGACGAGCGTCCGTCCGAACTGCTCTGCCAGCTAGCTGCGGGCTATTTCGGTCTACGATTCATCTGTGCATTCGGCCCCGACGTGCCGGACGGCGTCATCGACCTCGACCGGGCCATCCTGGACACCGAACCGAGCCTGTCCGAGCCTGCCTCCGAGGCTACGGCCGGGATCATCAGCTTCGAGACCCGCAGTGCCGCGCCGGAGCCGTTCTTCCGTCCCTACGAATCCCTCCTGGCAGCAACCGTGAGCTACCTGATCGTGGAGCCGGTGGAGCCTGGCGATACGATCGTGAGCCTGCTCCCTCCGGACGATCACCCGAGCCTGGTTGCCGGGCTGATGGCCTCGCTCGCAACGGGGGCAACCCTCGAGATGATCGGCTTGCCGGATTCCGATGCCCTCGAAAAGACCTTGGGAGAGACTAGAACTGTCCGGCTCGTCGCTCCCGGCTGGATCGAGCCGCTCCTCGCCGCCGGAGGCCGTGCAGAGAACTTCCGATCCGTCGCGCTCATCCACTCTGCCCCTGTGAGGTTCAAGGCTCGAGGGGACTTGAACTGCCCCGTAACGGATGTTCTCGCTCTCGGCGAGAGAGCTATCATCGCACGGAGGCGGCGTGAGAGCGGTCACCTTTCCTTCGTCCTCGAAGAGGGGACCGACACGGCAGGACTCGCAAGTTCGCTCCTGCTGATACGCCGGGACGAGGATGGCAGCATCCTCGTCCAAGGACCTGCGGCAGAGATCTTTTCTCTTGAGCGAGGGAGGCCCGCTGTGCAAGCTTCCGGCCCGGGCTGGCGCCCGTCGGGGTTCAAGGCCGATGTCTTCGCCGGTATGGTCATCGGCGTTCGCTAAGATCCTGGCACTGAAACAAAGCTGAACTTTAAGTGTTGTAAGCTCGCTGTTTGTCCTCACCCAAGGTTTTCCATGCTCCCCATGAACGGTGTCCAAAAGGTACTGGTCGTAGACAGCGGCGAACGTTCCGCCGGGGGAGCAGTATCCGCACAACTGGCCGAGATGGGGCTCGCGAGCGTTACGGCGCCGCTGGCAGCGGCGGAAGAAGTGCTCGAACTGATGCCGAGCCCGACAGCCGTAGTCTTCCAGATTCCTTCATCGGCCGATTTCGAGGAGCGGCGAGTCTATCTTCGGTTGGCCGACCGCGTACGAGCCGCTGGCATCCCGGTCCTGATCATCGGCGAGAATGACGCAGCCGGGGGGCAGTCCGCTCTCCTCCAGAGCGGCCTCGGTGCGAAGATCCTTTCCCAAGCCGCGCTTTAGGAACTCCGAATCCGAAAAGACGGATTTGCCTTTGGTGGCAGCTCTTTGAGCTGATCTGCTCACCAATTGTCAGAACCGGCGGTCCCGATAGCCGGTTCTGGATCGAGTTCTATCCGAACCCGGTCTGGCTCGTCTTCTAGCGGAACCCTTTAGGCCGCGATCGGTTTGCCCACAGTCACAAACGAAGGAGAATGTGATGGCAATCGATCCCGATCGCACGGAAGGCTCCGCCAAGAATCTGGGCGGAAAGATCAAGGAACAGGTCGGAAAGGTGACCGGCGATTCCAAAACCCAAGCGGAAGGCAAGGCCGATCAGGCCGAGGGCAAGATCCAGAATACGATCGGCGGGATCAAGGATACGCTGAAGGGCAAATAGACCTGACGCCAAGGGGTCCCGAAGCCTGGCTATTCGCTGCGATAACGCGTTAGCCAGAGCAAAGACTGACCGACGGAGCGGCAACCGTGCCGATATTGCTCATCGTCCTGATCGCGATCCTGGTAGCCCAGGTCGGGTTCTGGAAGGCGCTCGGGGCAATTTTCGGCGCGGTTGGCGTTCTGATCCTTTTCGTGCTCGTTCTTGCGGCAACGCTCGCCTTGGCTGGCTACCTCATTTTCCGCCGCGTCCAGCAGCGCTTCTGAGCGGCCCGGCATCGCCGGGCAGCCGCAAGTCGAACCTCACGCCGCCTTCTTTTCCGCAATCTTCGCGAGGTTTCGCAGGATGGAGGTCGTCGCCTTCATGCGCTCGTCGGGGCGCTCCACGTCTCGAATGAAAACGATCTTCATGTCGGGGCGCACCTTCGCGAATGAAGCCTGCTCCGATACATAAGAAATGAGCCCGCCCGGGTTCGCGAAGGAATTGTCCCGGAACGAGACGATAATCCCTTTCGGGCCACCTTCGACTTTCTCGACATTGGCGCGACGGCAGAGGACCTTGATCGCCATGATCTTGAGAAGCTGATCTACTTCCGGAGGCATCGGGCCAAAGCGGTCGACCATCTCCGCGCCGAACGCCTCGATCTCGGCATCCGTCTCGAGATTGGAAAGACGACGATACAGGCCGAGCCGCAGTTGCAGGTCGGGCACGTAGCTCTCGGGGATCATCACCGGAGTTCCGATGGCGATGGTGGGAGACCATTGATCCTCGGCAGGCTCCTCGATCCCGGCTTTCAGCTGCGCCACCGCATCTTCGAGCATCTGCTGGTAGAGTTCGTAGCCTACCTCGCGGATATGTCCGGATTGCTCGTCACCCAGGAGGTTACCGGCTCCGCGGATGTCGAGGTCATGCGAGGCGAGCTGGAACCCGGCCCCGAGCGTATCCAGCGACTGCAGAACCTTGAGACGCCGCTCGGCTTGCACCGTGAGCGTACGATTCGCGGGCACGGTGAACAAGGCATAGGCTCGTGTTTTCGAGCGCCCGACGCGACCACGCAGCTGGTAGAGCTGCGCCAGGCCGAACATGTCGGCCCGATGCACGATCAGGGTATTCGCGGTCGGGATGTCGAGCCCGGATTCGACGATCGTCGTCGACAGGAGGATGTCGTATTTCCCCTCGTAGAAAGCCGTCATGACATCCTCGAGCTGCGTCGCCGCCATCTGGCCATGCGCCACCGCGACCTTCGCCTCCGGGACCTCCCGGTCGAGGAAACTCTTGACCTCGGCCAGATCCTCGAGACGCGGCACCACGTAGAAGGCCTGCCCACCACGATAGCGTTCACGGAGCAGGGCCTCCCTGATCATCAGGGGATCGAAGGGCGTCACGAAGGTGCGAACCGCCAGCCGGTCCACGGGCGGTGTCGTGATGAGCGAAAGTTCTCTCACTCCCGTCAGGGCGAGCTGCAGCGTGCGGGGGATCGGCGTTGCGGACAACGTGAGCACGTGCACCTCGGCCCGAAGCTCCTTCAGGCGCTCCTTATGCGCGACCCCGAAATGCTGCTCCTCGTCGACGATCACCAGGCCCAGATCCTTGAAGTGGATCGTCTTCCCCAGGAGCGCATGGGTTCCGATGACGATGTCGACGGTTCCATCGGCGAGGCCTTCCTTGACCTTCTTCATCTCTCCGGCCGGAACGAAGCGAGAAGCCTGTGCGATCTTTACCGGCAGTCCGTGGAACCGTTCCGAAAATGTCCGGAAGTGCTGGCGCGCCAGCAACGTCGTGGGCACGACCACCGCGACCTGCTTGCCGCTGAGCGCCGTCACGAAAGCGGCCCGCAACGCGACTTCGGTTTTTCCGAACCCGACATCGCCGCAGACGAGGCGGTCCATCGGGCGCCCCGCTGAAAGATCGTCGATAGTCGCCTCGATCGCGCTCAGCTGGTCCTCGGTCTCGTCATAGGGAAAGCGCGCCGAAAACTCGTCGTAGAGCCCCTCCTGCGGCACCAGCCGCGGCGCCTCGCGCAACACCCGCGCAGCGGCGATCTTCATGAGCGCACCGGCCATCTCGCGGATGCGCTGCTTCATGCGTGACTTGCGCGCCTGCCAGGCTCCGCCGCCCAGCCGGTCGAGCTGGACGTCGGTCTCCTCCGACCCGTAGCGTGTCAGTAGCTCGATGTTCTCGACCGGCAGGAACAGCCGATCGCCTCCGGCATAGTGGAGTTCCAGGCAATCGTGCGGAGCACCGGCTGCCTCGATGGTCTTAAGGCCTTCGAAGCGCCCGATACCGTGATCGACGTGCACGACGAGGTCGCCGGGCGTGAGAGCTGCGACCTCGGTCAGGAAGTCCTGTGGCCGCTTGCTTTTGCGCTTCGGACGGACGAGCCGGTCCCCGAGGATGTCCTGCTCGCCGACGACGGCGAGATCTCCGGCCTCGAATCCGGACTCGAGGGCCCATACGGCCACCGGGACTTCCTGACGGGGCAAGGCCATTGCATCGGACAGCCGGGCAACGGGCTTCGTCTGACGCAGATCGTAATCATTCAGGACATGGCACAGGCGCTCTCGCGAGCCCTCCGACCAAGCCGTCAGAATGACCCGCCGGCCCGCGGCCTGCAGGTCGCGGACGTGCCCGATTGCGGCTTCGAACACATTGGCATCCGCCGCGCGTTCCGCGGCGAAGCTGCGCCCCTGACGCGCTCCGCAATCGACGACGGCCTGTTGCCCCGATTCGGGCATCGCAAACGGCGTGACCCGCGCAACGGTGGCATCTCTCAGCCGCTCGGCGAACTCCTCCGCGCCGAGGTAGAGGGCGTCCGGCAGGAGTGGCCGATAGGGAGCGACACCCGGTTGCGGGTGAGCGAGAGCCACCTGGCGCGCATCATAATAGTCTTTGACCTGCGAGAGCCGTTCTCCAGCCGCGTCCTCCGCGAGCGCATCGAGAACGACCGGCACGCCGGGCAGGTATTCCAGAAGCGTATCGAGATGCTCGTTGAACAGTGGCAGGAAGTGCTCGACACCCGCGGTGCGCCGCCCCTCGCTCACGGCCTCATAGAGTCGATCGTCCTTCATCGGCGCGCCGAGAGTGGCAACATAGGATTGCCTGAACCGCCGGATGCTCTCCGTCGTCAGCTGCACTTCGCTCATCGGCACGAGGTCGAGCGACCTCAGGGTTCCGACGGTGCGCTGCGTCTCGGAATCGAATGCGCGGATCGATTCCAGCGTGTCGCCGAAGAAGTCGAGACGGACGGGGTTGGGGAGGCCTGCAGGATAGAGATCGATGATGCCGCCGCGCACGGCATATTCACCCGTATCCCGAACCGTTCCCGTCCGCAGAAAGCCGTTGATCTCAAGCCACGCCACGAGTTGCTCGGTGTCGACCATGTTGCCGGGCGCTGCGGAAAACGTTTCGGTCTCTAGCCGAGAGCGTGGCGGCACTCGTTGTATGAGGGCATTGACGGTCGTCGAGACCAGTCGAGGTCGCTCCTCCGACGTCTTCGACCGGGTGAGCCGCGACAGCGTGGTCATACGCTGGGCCATGATGCCCGCATTCGGCGAGATGCGGTCGTAGGGCTGGGTGTCCCAGGCCGGGAAAGCGAGCACCTCGATTTCGGGTGCGATGAATTGCAGCGCGTTCTGGAGCAACTGCTGGCGCTGGCCGTCACGGGCAACATGGAGGAGTACGGCAGGCCCGTCCGCACCCTTCGAGAGCGATCTCGCCAGATCCGCCACCACCATGGCATCGAAGCCATCGGGCACGCTAGCAAGGGTAACGTGCCGGCCTTGGCGAAGGGTTTGGACCGCACGGGTCAGGGCAGACGACATTGAAAGATCTTCGGTTCTTGGTGGACGCTCCTCCGGGAGCGTTGTTCACCGCACCGGAAGCTCGATTGAAGTCAGGAATGGATCGGCGCGTCGTGGGTGTGAAAAGCCTTCAGGCGCCGGAAGAGCGGCGTGTCGTAATTCGAGGGAGGCGCGGTCTCGGCCGTGATCCACCGAAAGAGCTCCCCATCGGGGACTTCGATGAGCTGCTCGAACTCCGCCAGCTCTTCGTCCGACATGGCTCCGATTTCCGCATCGGCGAAACGCCCCATGATGAGATCCAGCTCGCGCATGCCACGATGCCATGCCCGGTAGAGGATGCGTCGACGACGTGGATCGAGGCCGGCGCTCGTGCGTGTCGACCCGCTCATGAGGGCTCCGTTCGTGCTTTGACGCGTCGCAGAGCGACGGACTGGCCGCTATATAGCCAGCCTGTTCCGCCATGCCACCCCGATTGATGTCGCTGCGTCCATCCCTCCTCGACCCACTGTTCGCGTCCGCAACGTCCCTGCCGGGCGTGGGCCCGAAGCTCGCTCCCCTTCTGGACCGGCTCATCGGAGAGCCGGGGCGCCCGGCGCGGGTCGTCGACCTTCTGTTCCATCTCCCGACGGGAGGCATCGACCGAGAGCTCAAGGGTTCGATCGCAGAGGCGCCGATCGGGGACCCGGTCACGATTTCCGGCGTCGTGGCGGCGCACTATCCCTCCCCGCCCGGACGGGCCCGTGCGCCCTATCGCGTTCTCCTGGAGGACGAGAGTGGCGACGTCACTCTGGTCTTCTTCCATGCCCAGTGCGCGCGGCTCGAGAAGACTCTACCCGTGGGCGCTGGCCGGATCGTCTCCGGACGGATCGAGCTCTGGGACGGTAGGCGCCAGATGGTGCATCCGGACCGAATCCTGGATCAGGAGGCTCTCGATCGCCTCCCTGCCGTTGAGGCGGTCTATGGCCTGACGGAAGGCCTCAGCTCCCGGATGCTCGGCCGCTATGTCGAAGCGGCCATCGGGAGGATTCCCCCTCTTCCGGAATGGCAGGACCCGGCTTGGCTCGCGCGCGAGCGCATGCCGGCGTTCCGGACGGCTTTGGAGGCAATCCACCGGCCGTCGAGCCCGGCCCAGCTGAGCGAGGAAAATCTCATTCGCTCCCCGGATCGGCGCAGGCTTGCCTATGACGAACTCCTAGCGTCGCAGCTCGCACTCGCTCTGGTGCGGAGCCGGATGCGTCGCGCGCCCGGTCGGTTGAACGCGGGCGACGGTCGCCTCGTCGAGGCGATCCGCCAGAGCCTATCCTTTGGTCTTACCCCCTCTCAGGAGCGCGCCGTCGGGGAGATCCGGAGCGACCTCGTTTCGGATCGGCGCATGCTTCGCCTGCTGCAGGGCGATGTCGGATCCGGCAAGACGGTCGTCGGCCTCCTTGCGATGGCGAGCGCAGTCGAGGCCGGCCGTCAGGCAGCCTTGATGGCCCCGACGGAGATCCTGGCGCGGCAGCATTTCCTCAGGATAGAGCCGCTCGCCAAGGAGGCGGGCTTGGGGATGGCACTTCTGATGGGGCGCGATCGAGGCGCTGTGCGCCGCAAGGTATTGGAAGGCTTGAGCGAGGGCGCCCTCGATATCGTCGTCGGAACACATGCTTTGTTTCAGGAAGGCGTCGTGTTCCGGGATCTCGGTCTCGCTGTCGTCGACGAGCAGCATCGCTTCGGCGTGCACCAGCGTCTTGCACTCGGCGCAAAGGGCGAGGCCGTCGACATCCTCGTCATGACCGCAACGCCCATTCCGCGCACGCTGGCTCTCGCGGGCTTCGGGGACATGGACATCTCGGTTCTCACCGAGAAGCCGGCGGGCCGAAAGCCGATTGCAACCCGTCTGGTGTCGATCGACCGACTGGACGAGGTCGTCGGAGCGATCGGGCGCGCCATTGCCGCAGGCGACCAAGTCTACTGGGTGTGCCCGCTCGTCGGCGAATCCGAAGCGCTCGACCTGGCGGCAGCCGAGGAGCGCTTCAACGGGCTTCGCAGCGTATTCGGCAACAGTGTGGGGCTGATTCACGGAAAGCTCGCGGGACGGGACAAGGATGACGCCATGGCGAGCTTCGTCGCCGGAGAGACCAAGATCCTCGTCTCGACGACGGTGATCGAGGTCGGGGTCGACGTTCCCCGGGCCACGGTGATGGTGATCGAGCACGCGGAGCGGTTCGGCCTTGCCCAGCTCCACCAATTGCGCGGCCGCATCGGCCGCGGAGATCGGGCCTCGACATGCCTTCTGGTCTACAAGGGTCCACTCGGGCCAACCGCGAGAGCTCGCCTGGAAACCCTGCGCGAGACGGAGGACGGGTTTCGCATCGCGGAAGAGGACCTCCGCCTGCGCGGCGAAGGCGAAATGCTGGGGACGCGCCAGTCCGGGCTGCCTGGCTTCAAGCTTGCCCGCCTCGACTCGGACCGCGATCTCCTGGAAGCCGCCCGCGACGATGCGAGGCTCATCATCGAACGAGATCCCGAACTCGTCAGTGCCCGCGGAGAGGCCCTGCGCGTGCTGCTCTACCTCTTCGAGCGGGATACGGCGATCAAGCTCCTCAGAGCCGGCTGAGCCTTATCGCGAGTTCGACGGAGACCCATCGGCATTCGCGAGCTCACGCAGCTGCCGCTGGATCTCCGGTTGGATGACACCCGCCGACATGACGAGCTTGGCCGCATCGTCGACGGACATGGCGAGTTCTATGACCTCCTCGCGCGGCAGGTAGAAGAAGAAGCCGGTCGTCGGGTTCGGCGTGCAGGGCAGGAATACGCCAACATACTCCCCTGCCGGTGGGAGGCGCTCCGTCAGCTCTCCCCCTGCCGTATTCGAGATGAAGACGATCGACCACGTCCCCTTCACGGGGAACTGGACCAGCCCGACGGTCCGGAAGGAGGTGCCGTTCGCCGAGAAGATGGTCTCGAAAACCTGCTTCGTGCCCTTGTAGATGCCCCGCACGACGGGCATCCGGTTCAGCACCAGCTCGCCGATGTCGATCAAGGTTCGCCCGACGAGATTGGCGGTGAGGAAGCCCAGGAGCGTCAAACCCGTGAACGCGATCACCAGCCCGAAACCCGGAATCTCGAAGGGAAGATACGTCTCGGGGAGGTAGCGGACAGGAACCAGAGGTTTGACCCACCCGTCTACAAGCGTGATGAACCACCACGTGATGTAGATCGTAATCGTCAGCGGGCCCGCGACGATGAGGCCAGTCAGAAAATAGTTGCGGAGGCGCATCCTCGGAGTCGAGGCAAGCCGCAGGTGGATCTGCTCCTCACCTCCACCAGGTGGCGACTTGTCGGCGGCACTCATCGAGGTCTGTCAAAAAGAGGAATGTTGATGCTTCCCTTGTCCTATTGGAGCTTCTGCCCCCGCTCAAGTGAGACACGACGTGCGGAGCGGGCGAGGTGAGAGAGTCTCAAGCGCCACCGCCGCATAATGGACAGCGGGCAAGCTCGGGCTCTGGAGGCATATGGCGGCCGGTCCTGGCCGGGTTCGGTATCGTCTTTACTATCATCGGAGCGGCAGGGCTCGTGCTGCCTCTCCTGCCCGGAACGCTTTTCCTGATCCTCGCAACAGCCTGCTTCACGCGATCCTCTCCCCGCTTCGAGCGGTGGCTCCTGGAGCATGCCCGCCTCGGGCCGCCCGTGCGGCAATGGCGCGAGCGAGGCGTCATCCCAACCCGTGCCAAGATTTTTGCTTGCGTGAGCATCGCTGCGAGCTACGGCATCGTCCTTTTATCCGATGCGCCTGCCATCGCGAAGGCGAGCACGCTGGTCATTCTCGTCAGCGTGGTCGCCTATATCGTCACCCGCCCTAACGGGTGAGCGACGCCGGGGACTGATCAGATCCATTCCCGGGCCGATGTCTCATTCGACCGTGACGGACTTTGCCAGATTGCGCGGCTGGTCGACATCTTTCCCGAGGACGACGGCAGCGTAATAAGCGATGAGTTGGACCGGAACGGCATGGAGGATCGGCGCCACGACGGGATGCGCAGAGGGAAGCACGACGACCTGATCGAGTTGCAGGCCCGCCTCCGCCGCGCCCTTGTCGTCCGTCACGAGGATGAGGCGTCCGCCGCGCGCCGAGACCTCCTGCATGTTCGAAACGGTCTTTTCGAAGACCTGATCGTGCGGGGCGATCACGATCACCGGCATCGTCTCGTCGATCAGCGCGATCGGCCCATGCTTGAGTTCTCCCGCCGCATAGCCCTCGGCATGGATGTAAGAGATCTCCTTGAGCTTCAGTGCGCCTTCGAGCGCCAGCGGGTAAGCGGTATTGCGCCCGAGGTAGAGGACGTCGCGGGCTTTCGAGAGCTCACGGCAGATCGCCTCCACCTGCCCTTCCCGCATCAGCGTCTCGCTCATCAGTCCGGGCACGGAGATCAGCGCATCGACGAGCGTCTTCTCGTCCTGAGACGAGAGCGTGCCGCGGGCGCGCCCCGCCGCGATGGCAAGGCACAGAAGAACCGTGAGCTGGCACGTGAATGCCTTGGTGGATGCCACGCCGATCTCGAGGCCTGCCAGCGTCGGCGCAACCACATCGCTCTCGCGCGCCATCGTGGAGGTCAGCACGTTGACGACGGATAGCGTCTTCTGGCCATGCTCTTTTGCGTATCTCAACGACGCGAGCGTATCGGCCGTTTCACCGGACTGTGACACGAACAGCGAAAGGCCGTCTTTCTCGAGGGGGGGCTCGCGATAACGGAACTCCGACGCGATATCGATCTCGACCGGCAGCCCCGCGAGGCGCTCGAACCAGTATCGCGCGACGAGACCGGACAGATAGGCCGTGCCGCAGGCCGCAATGGAAATCCGCGTGAGCTTCTTGAAGTCGAACGGCACCTCGAAGGGCAATACGACCTGGCCGGCGGCGAAATCCACGTAATGCGCGAGGGTGCGGCCCACGACTTCGGGCTGCTCGTGGATTTCCTTGGCCATGAAGTGGCGGAAATTGCCCTTGTCGGCGACGAATGCTCCGGTGTGGATCGTCTGGCGAGGACGTGAGACGGGTTCGTTCGCAACGTTCCGGATTTCCGCGCCCGAACGGTGCAGGATCGCCCAGTCGCCTTCCTCAAGATAGGTGATCTCGCTCGTGAAAGGCGCGAGGGCGAGCGCATCCGATCCGAGATACATCTCTCCCTCGCCGAAGCCGATGGCGAGCGGTGCGCCGTGCCGGGCACCGATGAGCAGATCCTCTTCCCCTGCGAACAGAAAGCCGAGCGCGAATGCCCCGCGCAGGCGCGGCAATGTGAGGCTGACCGCCTCAACGGGAGAATAGCCGGCGCGCAGCGAACGGGTGACGAGCTGCGCAACGACTTCCGTGTCGGTTTCCGTCTCGAACTCGATCCCTGCTGCTAAAAGCTCGGTCTTGAGCTCCCGGAAGTTCTCGATGATCCCATTATGGACCACGGCAACGCAGTCGGTGGCGTGAGGGTGCGCATTGTTCTCGTTCGGCTTCCCGTGGGTCGCCCAGCGTGTGTGGCCGATCCCCACCGCCCCCTTGAGGGGCGACTGGGAGAGCTTGATCTCGAGATTGCGGAGCTTGCCTTCCGCCCGGCGCCGTTCGAGCCGGCCGTCTTCCAGTGTCGCAACTCCGGACGAATCGTATCCCCGGTATTCGAGGCGCTTCAACGCCTCGACGACCTGCGTCGCGACGGCCCCCTGGCCGAGAATCCCGACGATTCCGCACATGCTTCACACCTTCTCTGCTCTCGGCGCGCCGGAGCTTACGCCGGCAGCGAGTCCTCTCGGGTGCCGTCCGGGTTCAGCTCTCGTGTCCGTTTATCACGATCTGGACCACACGCCATGACACCACTGGGTAGAACCGATCGGACAGGGACCCCGCCTTTCGGAGGTCGAGCGCCGGGCGTAGCCCTTGGCGAAGCTGAGGCGGGCCTCAGGTCAACCCGCCTTCTTCTGCTTCTGTAGATTCCGGCGGGCGCTGGCCCAGCCCTCCTTGTTGGCTTGGCGTCCGCGGGCCACGGCCAGGGAATTATCCGGAACATCCTCGGTGATCACCGATCCAGAGGCGACATAGGCTCCCGCCCCGATCGTGACCGGCGCGACGAGCGAGGAATTCGAACCTACGAATGCACCCTCCCCGATCACCGTACGGAACTTCGCGAAACCATCATAATTGCAGGTGATCGTGCCCGCGCCGATATTGGCCTTCGCGCCGACGGTCGCGTCTCCGACATAGGTCAGGTGATTGACCTTGGCTCCCTCACCGAGCTCGGCATTCTTCATCTCGACGAAATTTCCGATCTTCGCCTTTGCCCCGATCTTCGCGCCCGGACGCAGGCGGGCGAAAGGTCCGACCTCCGCACCAGGACCGATTTCTGCATTCTCGAAATGGCTGAAGGCGTGAACCGTTGCGCCATCCGCGATCCGGACGCCGGGACCGAAGAACACGTTTGGCTCGATCGTCACGTCCCGCCCCACGACCGTGTCGTGGCTGAAGAAGACCGTTTCCGGAGCGATCAGTGTCGCACCTCCGGCCATCACCTCCCGACGCCTCTTCGCTTGAAAGGTGCGCTCGGCGGCCGCCAGCTGGATCCTATCATTGATCCCTTGCACTTCGTCCTCATCGGCCAGAACGACCGCCGCGCGCTCTCCGCGCTGAACAGCCAACTCGACCACGTCGGTGAGGTAGTACTCGCTCTGGGCATTCTCGCAGCCGATCGCCTTGAGAAGAGCAAGGGCGATATCGCCCCTCAAAGCCATCAACCCGGCATTGCAGAGGCCGATCGCCTGCACCTCGGCCGTCGCATCCTTCTCTTCGCGGATCGCGAGGAGGCTTCCGTCATAGGTCACCAGCCTCCCATAGCCGGAGGGGTCACGGGCCTCGAATCCCAGAACGGCGACGGCTGCCCCGGCGGCGAGCGGTTCGCGGAGCCGACGGAAAGTCTCTGCCGTTACGAGCGGAGTGTCCCCGAAAGCTACAACGATGTCGTCGGCTCCCGATTCGAAGGCCGCGCGTGCACAGAGGACGGCGTGCGCTGTCCCAAGCCTTTCGTTTTGGATGAAGACCGCCGCGTCCGGGACGGCCCGTGCTACAGCCTCCGCGACATCTTCTCGATCCGGTCCTACGACGACGGCGATCCGCTCTGCGCCGGCGGCACCTGTCGCGGCAAGGACATGCTCCAGCAAGCTTCGGCCCGCGATTTGGTGCAGAACTTTCGGCCGGGCAGACCTCATGCGCGTGCCTTCGCCCGCCGCGAGGACGATGGCGGTACAGTGGCGCGCCTGGGCACCGGATTCCTGAGCAGGTTCGTTCATGAGAGTCGATGCCAGATTTCTGCCAAGTTTGGGAGAGCGAGTGCGGCTGTTTACTTCACTGCCGCAAATTCCGATATCCATGATAAAGGCCGAGCTATTCGGTCGCACAAACCCAAGAGACCACGACCGTGTCGCCGACCTCCGGTCCCCAGCCTCATCCACTCCCCCATCGGCGCACGGTTGTTGCCGGGCTGGCAGCGGTCGCGGCCAGTCAGGCTCTACCGGGCTCGGCCTCTGCCCAGAATCAAACCCCGCAATCCATCATTCAGCTCGCAATGGGAGACGGGCAGCGCTTCGATGCCGGGCTCGTAACGGAGATCGCGCGACAGATTGCCCGGCGTCCCTTCGTGCCGCCCGTCAATGACCTCCCGGACGTCTTCGCCAGCCTGACCTATGAGCAATATGTCGGGATCAAGTCGCTCCCGTCATCTCTGATCTGGAGCACCGAGGGCGCCGGCATCGCGGTCGAGCCCCTCCACCGCGGCTCCCTCTTCTCGAATCCCGTAACCCTTTTCCTGATAGAGGATGGGGTCGTGCGGCGCCTGGCGTTTGATCGGACGCGCTTTGACTACGGCAAGCTGAATGTGCCGGCCAACCTCGGCGATATCGGCTATTCCGGGGTGAAGCTGTATTCGGCGTTCGGCAACGGCCAGCCCACCGACTTCGCGGTCATACAGGGAGCGACCTTCTTCCGGGCTCTTGCTCGCGGCCAGAACTATGGCGTCGTCGCGCGTGCCCTGACCCTCAAGCCGGCAGAAGTCCGTGGCGAGGAATTCCCGATCTTTCGGGCCCTCTGGCTCGAGCGTTCCGTGCCGGGATCGAACCAGATCGTCGTGCATGGCCTGATCGATTCCGAATCGACCACTGCCTCCATCCGGATGACCTTCCGTCCCGGAGACCTGACAATCGTCGATGTGGAGCTCACTCTGATTCCGCGCGCCAATCTCGAGCATGTCGGTCTCGGGGGAATGACCTCGAGTTACCTGTTCGGCCCGATTGACAGGAGAAATATCGACGACGCGCGGCCTGCTGTGCACGAATCGTCCGGTCTTCAGATTCTGAACGGACACGGGGAGTGGCTGTGGCGGCCTCTCCAGAATCCCGAGACTCTCCAGATCTCGGCCTTTGTCGATGCTTCCAATTCACCTGGCGGCTTCGGTCTCCTGCAGCGGAACCGTTCCTTCGACATGTACCAGGATGACGAGCAGCACTACGAGCGGCGGCCTAGCCTGTGGATCGAACCGCTCGGCGAATGGGGGCAAGGGTCGGTCCAGCTTCTCGAGATCCCGTCCGACGCAGAGATCAACGACAATATTCTGGTCTATTGGCGCCCGCGCGCCCCGATTGCAGCCGGAGCAGAAGCCTCATTCGCCTATCGTCAGTTCTGGGCCTGGACTCCACCCAATCGGCCGCCCCTGGCCGTCGTGTCCAGTACTCGCTCGGGCCGGGGAACCACTGGGCGACGGCGACGCTTTTTCGTCGATTTTGTCGGCGATATGCTCGGCGAGGGAACTCCTGTGGACCTGAAGCCTTCCCTGACCGTTGGTCCTGGGACGATTCACAATCTGCGTTTCTGGCCCTACCCGGAGCGGAAGGTTGGCAGGGTCACCTTCGAGCTTGACCCTGGAAACGAAAACGCGTGTGAGATGCGGCTCGTGCTGGAAGTGGACGGAAAGCCAATCAGCGAGACATGGCTATATCGGTGGACACCTTAGAACTTTCCGGGTCTCCGATCACCGCGATCTCGCGGCCGGAAGCCGCGATGCCTCCAGAGTCACCGCTCTCGATGCCGACACAGGACCTGCGGCGATGGTCCTCGTCGCAGGAGCGATCGCTCGTTGCGGAGCATCCGGGCCGGACACCCGTGTTGGCGCGGCTCTTCGTGTTCGGAGGCGCCCTCCTTCTGACCGCCTACGGCGCCTATGAGATGTACCAGGTCGTGTCGGTCAGCCGCACGACCGTTCTCCAGTATGTCTTGCTGGCATTGTTCACGATCAACTTCTCCTGGATTGCGCTCGCCTTCACGAGCGGCCTCCTGGGATTTCTCGTGCTGCTGCGGCGCCCCAGATTGCCGGACCGCCTGCCGCCGTCGCTGAAGGCGCGGACCGCCATAGTAATGCCCGTCTATAACGAGCAGACCGCCCGGACCTTCGCGGCGCTCGAAGCCATCCGGGAATCGGTGGAGGCGACGGGTCTCGGCGAACACTTCGACTACTTCATTCTCTCCGACTCCACGTCACCCGACGCCTGGGTCGCGGAGGAGCGAGCATTCCAGGCCCTGCGGGATCGGGCCGGACCTCAGGCCCGGATCTACTATCGTCACCGGCATAAGAACCACCACCGTAAGGCCGGCAATATCGCGGATTTCGTGTCGCGCTGGGGCGGACACTACGACCACATGCTGGTGCTCGACGCGGACAGCCTCATGGAAGGCTCCTGCATCATCCATCTCGCGGCTGCCATGGAGGCGGATCCGGATGCCGGCATCATCCAGACGCTGCCTCTGATCATCAATCGCAACACGCTGTTCGCTCGCCTCCAGCAATTTGCAGCCCGGATCTATGGCCCCGTCATCGCCAGCGGCCTCTCGGCCTGGATGGGGTCTGACGGGAATTACTGGGGCCATAACGCGATCATCAGGACGAAGGCGTTCGCGGGCCACGCGGGATTGCCGGACCTCCCAGGTCGTCCGCCGCTCGGCGGACACATTCTGAGCCACGATTTCGTCGAGGCGGCCCTCATTCTGCGGGCAGGATGGAAGGTCTATATGCTCCCGAATCTCGGGGGCTCCTACGAGGAGAGCCCGCCTTCGCTCATCGACCTGTCCGCCCGCGACCGGCGATGGTGCCAGGGCAACCTCCAGCACCTCCGGGTGATCGGGACACGGGGTCTGAAGCTCCCGAGTCGCCAGCATTTCGCGACCGGGATCATGTCCTATCTCGCCTCGCCGTTCTGGCTGTTTCAGTTGATCGTCGGTATCGCGCTGGTCCTGCAGACGACCTACATCCGGCCGGAATATTTCAGCCGGGACTTCGGTCTCTTCCCGGTTTGGCCCCGGTTCGATCCCGAGCGCGCTCTTGCGCTATTCGCGCTTACGATGGGCATTCTCCTGGCCCCGAAGCTCTTCGGCCTCGTGTTGATGCTCTTCGACCGGCAAGGTCGGAGAGCATGCGGAGGAGCCATTCGGCTTCTGGCCTCGTCGATTATCGAGATCATCCTGTCGGCCCTGATGGCGCCGATCCTGATGCTGATCCAGTCCGGCTCGGTCTTCCAGATCCTGCTCGGCCGCGATACGGGCTGGCAGCCGCAACGGCGCGACGACGGATCGATCCCGTTCCGGGATATAGTCCGCCGGCATCGCTGGCACACCGTGCTCGGTGCCTTTACCGGCCTCTCGGCCTTCCTGATCGCGACCTCCCTTTTTCTCTGGATGTCACCGACGATCGTGGGCCTTCTGCTCGCCATCCCGCTCTCCTGGCTCAGTGGCCAGCTTGCGATCGGATTGGCGCTGAAGCGGGCTGGCCTTCTCCTCACGCCGGAGGAATCAACGCCTCCGTCCGTGGCCACGCGGGCCAATGAGCTGATGTCGCAGAACGCCGAGCTCGGCTTCGATGACGAGGATGCGCTTCTGGCCCTCTATCGGGACCCGGACCTTCGGGAGATTCATGTCGCTATGCTGCCGTCGCTTCCGCCACGGCGGCGAGGCGATATCGAAACCGAGCGCGCCCTCGCAACGGCGAGGATCGCCGATGCCGAGACCATTCAGGAGGCAGCCGCCTGGCTCAAGCCCAAGGAGCGGTTCCTCCTTCTTCACGACAAGGCACTTCTCGACTCCACTCTTCGTCTGAGAGACGGGGCTGCAGCGCAGACCCAGGCCGCGGCAGAATAAAAAGGATGCTGCCGATCCGCACTACCTCCGTCCCTGCCGGCCATCGTGTGGGACCGGCAAGGCGTCGAACCGGCTGAACGGGCCCCTCCGGGGTGGAGCAAACGAGAGCAAGGTGCCGTGGCAATAGCAGCCCGCTCAGGCCCTAGGCGAAAGCAGTCTTCTAGGTCTGCGAGTCTCTGAGGCGTGTCTCGGTCCGAGGCAGGCTGCGGGCCTTGGGCGCAAAGGCAAGAGCGATGGCAGTTCCAGCCGCGAGCACACTCCCGACGACCGGAGCGAGCAGGAGCGATGCGACTCCCAGGCTGGACCAGGCGAGCAGAATGGTCACCGCTCCGCCCAAAATCGCAATTCCTGCCAGAAGGATTGGCATTTCCGTCGCCCCGCAGACCAAAGCCATCCATGGCACAAGTTCCGCAACGGCAGACAAGCCCAATTCTTTCAGCACGTT
>NZ_LN811355.1:199898-222921 GCF_001006805.1 Microvirga massiliensis
TCTTAGGCTCTGCTTGACGGATCATGTCTCGGCGCGTCGCAAAGACCGTCTCCTCCCGCTATCCTTGGTGTCTGGCCGCGATTACATACGAAGAGACTTGCTGCTTCGTCCGTGAAGACTCATGAGCACTCAACTTCAGACGCCGTTCGCCCGCTGCACTTGGACCCACCTCATCGACGGGCAGGACCGACCAGCAGGCGGCGGCAAAACGATCGACATCGTTTCTCCGGTTGATGGCGAGATCTTCGGCTCGCTTGCGGCCGGCGATGCTCACGACGTCGACGTGGCGGTCGACGCGGCACGCCGCGCTTTCGAGGGGACCTGGTCTTGGATGACGGCTCTCGAGCGCGGCCGGATCCTCATGCGGCTCGGATCTGCCGTCGAGGCGGAGGCCGACGCCCTTGCCGAACTCGAGAGCCGCGACAACGGCAAGCCGCTCGAACAGGCCCGCGCCGACGCGCTCGCGCTCGCCCGTTATCTCGAGTTCTATGGCAGTTCGGCCGACAAGCTGATGGGCGACGTGATCCCGTATCTCGGCACGCATTTCGTTGGTGTGGAGCGGGTGCCCCACGGGGTCGTGGGGCATATCGTGCCTTGGAACTATCCGATGCAGATCTTCGGGCGTTCCGTCGGCGCCGCACTCGCGGCCGGTAATACGTCGGTCGTGAAGCCTGCCGAGGACGCGTCGCTGACGATCCTGGCAGTCACAGCGCTCGCCCGGAATGCCGGAGTACCGGATGGCGTATTGAACGTCGTGACCGGATTGGGTTCGACAGCGGGTGCCGCCCTTGCGGGCCATCCCGGGATCGATTTCCTCTCCTTCACGGGAAGCCCTGCGACCGGCACCGCTGTGCAGGCCGCGGCCGCACGCAATCATGTCGGCGTCACGCTGGAGCTCGGCGGCAAATCGGCCCAGATTGTCTTTGCGGACGCGGATTTCGATCGGGCCCTGCCCTCCTTGGTCAATGCGATCATCCAGAACGGCGGCCAGACCTGCTCGGCCGGCAGCCGGATCCTGGTCGAGCGGAGTGCCTTCGATCGGGTGACCGCTGCCCTTGCGGATCGTTTCAGGGCCTTGCGGGCCGGACACCCACTCTCCGGGCCGGATCTCGGCCCGATGATCAATGCGGCTCAGAAGGCCAGAGTCGAGGGCTACCTCTCGGGGGCGGAAACCGAAGGCCTAATGGAGCTCGCGCGGGGCAAGATTGCGCCCGATGCTCCCACGGGCGGCTACTACGTCCCTCCTGTCATCTTCGCTCCTGCATCCCCGGACAGCATCCTGTCCCAGGAGGAAGTCTTCGGTCCCGTCCTCGTCGTCACGCCCTTCTCGGATGAGGCAGAGGCGATTCGGCTTGCGAACGGCACGCCTTACGGCTTGATTGCCGGCGTTTGGACACGGGATTCCATGCGCTCGCTCCGCGTTGCGCGAGCGATGCGCGTGGGGCAGGTTTTCGTCAACTGCTATGGCGCGGGTGGCGGTATCGAGCTTCCCTTCGGCGGTTTCGGACGTTCCGGTCACGGCCGCGAGAAGGGATTCGAAGGGCTCGTCGGCTTCACGACGACGCGCACGCTCGTCATGGCGCAAAGCTGACGACCGTGACGACAGGGGGGAAGCGATGAAACGGCTCGATGGAAAGACGGCTATCGTGACGGGGGCCGGCTCCGGCTTCGGACGCGGTATCGCAGAGATCTTCGTGCGCGAGGGAGCTCGCGTCGCGGTTCTCGATCTCGACGAGCAGGCTGCACAGGTCTCTGCAGCGGCGCTCGGATCGTCGGCCATCGCGATCCGTGCGGACGTGTCGAGGGAAGAAGATGTCGTCCGCGCGGTCGGCGAGACTCGTGAGGCCTTCGGAACGATCGACATTCTCGTCAACAATGCCGGGACCAGCCATCGCAACAAGCCGATCCTCGAAATCACGGAAGACGAGTTCGACCGCGTCTTCGCTGTCAATGTCAAGTCGATCTTCTTCTTTGCCCGGGCAGTCATTCCCTTGATGCGCCAGCAGGGCCGCGGGATGATCCTCAACATCGGATCGACGGCAGGACTACGGCCTCGCCCGGGGCTCACCTGGTACAACGGCACGAAGGGCGCCGTTCACGCGATCACGAAGTCCATGGCGGTCGAGCTCGCCCCGGATCGGATCCGGGTCTGCGCGCTCGCACCGGTGGCGGGAGAAACTCCGCTTCTCGGCACCTTCATGGGCGAGGATACACCCGAGAAGCGCGGTCAGTTCATCGGGACGATACCGCTCGGTCGCCTCTCGCGCCCCGATGACATCGCGAACGCTGCCCTCTTCCTGGCCTCGGACGAGGCCGACATGATCACGGGCGTCGTGCTCGAAGTGGATGGCGGGCGCTGTATCTGAGGACGGCCTCTTCCGTCGCCGGGCGGAGTGGGCTTAACTCGCGCCCTCGGATCCGGTGGACGCCAGACTAGCACCATGCTGCAACGCCCTCTCGCCATCGCGCTTCTCTTTTCGGCCTTCGCATTTCCGGCCGAGGCCGCGAAAACGTCGCTCGTCGTCGGGATGGCCATCGAGCCGCCGGGTCTCGATCCGACGATCGCCGCTCCCGTCGCGATCCGCGAGGTCACCTGGGTCAATCTCTACGAAGGTCTCGTGCGGATCGACCGTGATGGCCGCATCCGGCCGCTTCTCGCAAAGAGCTGGGAGGTCTCCCCTGACGGCAAGACCTACACGTTTCACCTGCAGGGCGGCGTGAAGTTCCACGACGGCACGACATTCGATGCCTCCGACGTGAAATTCGCATTCGATCGTGCCCGCGCGCCGAATTCGACCAACGCCCAGAAACAGATCTTCGCGCCCATCGAGACGATTGAAACACCGGATCCACTCACCGTTCGCATTTCGCTCACGGAGCCGTCCGGCAATTTCCTTTACTATCTGGGCTGGGGCGATGCGGTGATCGTGGCCCCGGAAAGTGCGGAAACGAACCGGGCCACGCCCGTCGGGACTGGGCCATTCCGGTTCAAATCCTGGATCCGGGGTGATCGCGTCGAATTCGTCCGCAACCCCGATTACTGGCAATCCGGCAAGGTAAAGCTGGAGAGCGTCACATTCCGCTTTATCAACGATCCGCAGGCGCAGGTCGCCGCGGTTCGCGCCGGTGACGTCGATGCCTTCCCGAATCTCGGAGCGCCCGAGCTCTTCGCAGAAATCAAGAAAGATCCGCGCTTCACCGCGGTTGCCGGCAACACCGAGGGTGAAATCGTCGCCGGAATGAACAATGCGAGAAAGCCGTTCGACGATGTGCGGGTTCGCCGTGCATTGATGCACGCCGTCGATCGCAAGGCTCTCGTTGAGGGGGCTTATTCCGGGTTCGGGCAGCCGATCGGCTCCCACTTCTCGCCGAACCATCCTGCCTTCGTCGATCTCACCGGGGTCATCCCGTACGATCCCGCCAAGGCGAAGGCGCTTCTCGAGCAGGCAGGCCATGGCAATGGCCTCTCGATAACGATCAAGACGCCGCAGATGGCCTATGCCAGCCGCTCGGCCGAACTTCTGTCTGCGATGTTCGCGGAGGTCGGGGTCGATCTCAAGATCATTCCGACCGAGTTTCCCGCTAAGTGGATCGAGGAGGTGTTCCGCAACAAGGACTACGACATGACCATCGTGGCCCACGCAGAGCCGCTCGACATCGATATCTACGCGCGTGACAACTACTACTTCAATTACCGCAACGAGAAGTTCAAATCCGTTCTTGCCGAAGCAGCCCGCACGACCGACGACAAGGCGCGATATGCGAAATATGAGGAGGCCCAGAGGATTCTCGCGGAGGACGTCCCTGCCCTCTTCCTGTTCCAGTTGCCGAAGCTCGGAGTCTGGAATGCGAAACTCCGCGGCCTCTGGGAGAACACGCCCATTCCGTCGAACGACGTGACGGAAGTCTACTGGACCGACTGACCGCCTTCATTGCACGGGGCCCGTGTTCGCTCTCATTCTCGGCCGCATCGCGTCGCTCGTCGTCACTCTGATCGCAGTATCTCTGGCGATATTTCTCGTCCTGGAGGTCCTGCCCGGCGATCCTGCGGCGATCATGCTCGGGACCTCGGCCCGAGAGGATACGCTGGCTGCCCTTCGGCAAGAGCTCGGCCTCGATCAGCCGGCCGTCGAACGGTATTTCCACTGGATCGGCGGCGTCATGCACGGCGACCTCGGGATGTCGCTCACCTACCAGATGCCGGTCTCCACGCTCATAGCGGACCGCTTCAGCGTGACGTTGCCCCTCAGTCTCCTCGCGATTGCACTCTCGACGCTCGTCGCGCTTCCTCTCGGAGTCGCGGCGGCAGCCTGGCGGGACCGTTGGATCGACCGGGGCGTCCTCGTCTTTACGCAACTCGGAGTTGCCATTCCCAATTTCTGGCTCGGTCTGATCTTCATCCTGATCTTCGCCACGGGCCTGAGGTGGTTCCCGGCCGGCGGATTTCCGGGTTGGGACGGGGGTGTCGGCCCGGCACTCGCGGCCCTCGTGCTTCCCGCCGTTGCGTTAGCCCTGCCACAGGCCGCCGTTCTCACACGCGTCGTCCGATCCGCAACCCTCGAAGTGCTTGGTGCAGATTTCGTGCGCACTGCGCGAGCCAAGGGATTGTCTCCCGGCAGAACCCTGCAGCGGCACGTCGTCCCGAATGCTCTCATTCCGGTGACGACGATTCTCGGTCTTCAGCTCTCGTTCTTCTTCGGCGGCGCCATCCTCGTCGAGAACGTCTTCAATCTCCCGGGCCTGGGAAGGTTGGCATATCAGTCTCTGAACCAGCGTGATCTCGTCGTCATCAAGGATGTCGTCATGATCTTTGCCGGTCTCGTGATCATCGTGAACACAATCGTCGATATCGGCTATCGCTTGCTCGATCCTCGCTTGCGAGCGCGCTCATGACGTCAGCGTTCGGAAGGCGCGAGACTCCATTCTCGTTCCGCATTTGCACAGCGGCCCACGAACGACGGGCACGCGCGTGAAAGCTCCGTTCAAAATACGAGCGAACATGCCACTCATCGTCGGAGGGCTGCTGACATCGATTCTGATCGCAGTCGCAGTGGTGTCGACCGTCTGGACACCCGAGGTCCCGACCCGTGTTCGCGTTGCGCTCCGTCTCCGTCCTCCCTTGGAAGCTGGCCTGCTCGGCACGGATCATTTCGGGCGGGACGTGCTGTCGCTCCTGATGGTGGGCGCGTGGAACTCGCTTGCGATCGCCTGGCCAGCCGTTCTGCTCGGCGCCGCACTCGGAATAGCGATCGGTTGTGCGGCCGCCGCCTTTCGGGGCCTCTTCGACGAGATCACGATGCGCGCTGCTGACGTTGTCTTCGCGTTTCCAGCCGTCCTGTCCGCCATCATGGTCGGAGCGCTTCTCGGGTCGGGCCCGCTTTCCGCGATCATCGCAATCGCTGCGTTCAATGTACCCGTCTTCGCCCGCGTTTCCCGAGGTGTCGCACTTCAGGTCTGGTCTTTCGACTACATCGCAGCAGCGCGCTCCGTTGGAAAAACGACGTGGCACATCACGCTGGAGGATGTGCTCCCGAACATAGCCGGCGTCCTCATCGTGCAGGTCACGATCCAGCTCGCCCTCGCGATCCTGACGGAGGCCGGGCTCAGCTATCTCGGCCTCGGAGTCCGGCCTCCGAATCCGAGCTGGGGCCGGATGCTGAGCGATTCTCAGACCTATCTGTCACAGGCCCCGCACCTCGCGATCGCACCGGGAGTGGCAATCGCCCTCTCCGTATTGGGGCTCAATCTCCTGGGCGATGGGCTGCGGGATGGGCTCGACCCCACCCTGCGCGCCCGCGAGAGCTGAAAGCCTGCTCTCAGAAGGTCGGCCATGGTCGCTGTGGAGGACGCATCTCTTCGAAGGCGCGGGACAGCCGAAGCACACCGATGTCATCGAAACGCTGTCCGATGATCTGCAGCCCGATCGGCAGGCCGTCGGAGGTGTAGCCCGCATTCACCGAGGCTGCGGGCTGCTCGGACATATTGAAGGCAACCGTGAACCCAATGTGCTCGAAGGGGTGTGCCGGATCGCCGACTGGCGATGCGAGCTCCGCCGCGTATGCGGATACCGGTACAACCGGGGAGAGAACGAAGTCGAACCTGCGGCAAGCTTCGACGGCCGCGTAGCGCATGACGAGCATTTGGCTCATGCCCTCGTAGACTTCGGCGCCGGTGAGCTCTCTGGCGCCTTCAGCCCAGGCGAGGATGTAGGGAAGAATCCGGCTCCGGAGATCCGGGTCGAGGGAGCCGATTTCAGACCAGGCGCGCTGCCGCCAGAAGCGGTCGAGACCGTCGAGCATGGAGCGGTTCAGAAACGGAGGCATCGCCTCTACCTGCGCGCCGGCATCCTCCATCAGGCGGGCAGCGGCTTCCACGGCAGCTTTGATTTCGGGCTCGACCGGCAGCCCGATACCGGCGTCGAGCATCAGGCCGATCTTCAGCCCTCGCACCGGGAGTGGCGCCACGCTCCAGTCCTGATCCATCGCTGGCGGCAGGCTCATGGGATCGCGAGGATCGGGGCGCGATAGAACCGCCATCATCAGGGCGGCATCTGCAACGGTACGGGTCATGGGGCCGGCGACACGTCCATAATAGGCCGGGTCAATCGGCACACGGCCGTTGCTGGGCTTGAACCCAAAGATCCCGCACCAGCTCGCCGGAAGCCGGATCGAGCCCCCGATATCCGTCCCGACATGGAGCGGGCAATACCCGGCCGCAGCCGCAGCCGCAGCGCCGGCGGAGCTGCCGCCCGGGTTCTTCGCGAGATCCCACGGATTGCGCGTCAATGGATGGAAGCTCGAGAGACCGGACGACAGCATCCCGTAATCCGGCATCGTCGTCTTGGCGATGATGACGGCACCCGCCTCGCGCAGGCGAGCGGCAGGGGGCGCGTCCTCGGCGGCCGGAAAGAGCGTAGTTGCTGCGGTTCCCAAGGGGACCGGCGTACCCCGTGTCGCGACGTTCTCTTTGATGGTGACGCCAATTCCTTCGAGTGCCCGCGCTTCGCCGCGCATCCAGCGCGCTTCCGATGCTCGCGCCGCGCGCAGGGCGCCCTCGGGATCGAAGGCAAAGAGCGCCCGCAGGCGGGGCTCTGCGGCATCGATACGGGCGATCGCCTCCTCTATGATCTCGACGGGCGACAGGCGGCGTTCCGAAAAGGCGGCGACGAGATCCGCAGCAGAGAGATCAGTGAAATCGCTCCCACCCGGCGGAACCTGTGATGACATCGTCGGCATGCGCGCCACGTTATCTGCCACGCGCCAATGCGCAAGGCGCGTTCGGAGGCTATACCATCCTGTTGCGATACCGGGACGGGATCAGGAAATGGCGGTCACAATCGAAAGCGAAGCCCTGCACGCCGAGATCTCTCCGCGCGGCGCCGAACTCACGGCCCTGAGACGCATCGGAACGGGCGACCTGCTCTGGAACGGCGACCCGGCATTCTGGACCGGACGCTCGCCTCTGCTCTTTCCGATCGTCGGGCGTGTTCGCGGAAACTACATTCAGGTCGACGATCGTCACTATCCGTTGCCCCAGCATGGTTTCGCGCGCACCCGAACGTTCACGCTCATCGAAACCGCTCGGGACAGGTGCCGCTGGTCGCTCCCTTGGGATGACGACACGCTCGCGCAATTTCCTTTTCCGTTTCGTCTCGAGGTGTCCTACCACATTAGCGGCACGACTCTGGCCATCGCGGCCGACGTGTTAAACGAGGGCGACGGAATCCTCCCCGTTTCCTTCGGTTACCACCCGGCCTTTCGCTGGCCGCTGCCTTGCGCGACTGGTCGCGCAGAGCACACGATCACCTTCTCCACGAGCGAGCCGGCAGGAATTCGTCGTCCCGTCGATGGCCTGCTGTCGGCCAACCGATACGAGTCACCGCTCGAAGGACAAAGCCTCGTGCTGCGAGACGGATTGTTCGAAGCCGGGGCGCTGATCTGGGACGAACTGGCGAGCCGATCAGTCGTCTACACCGCTCCCGGGGCCCCAAAGATCATCGTAGAATTCGATGGCCTACCGCAGCTCGGAATCTGGACGAAACCCGGTGCAGGTTTCGTCTGCATCGAGCCATGGCACGGATACGCGGACCCGGAGGGCTTCTCCGGCGAATTCCGGGACAAGCCGGGTCTCGCCATTCTGGGCACCCATGAGCAAAGGCGTTTTGCGATGACGATCCGTGTCGACTGAACCGGCCGCGAGGCCACGCGACGTCAGGACAATTTGAGCTTTGCGCCGGCTGCTGCTGCGGCCGCCCGCGTGGATACACCCAGGGTGCGGAACACGGCCGTGAGGTGAATCTTGACCGTTCCGAGGCTGAGGTCCAGGGCTCTCGCGATCTCCTTGTTCGTGCGTCCTTCGACAATGAGGCGAAGTACCTCTTTCTGCCGCGTCGTGAGCGGCAGCTCGATTGGAGCCGATGCTCCCGAGCCTGCCAAAGAGCCTATCGTCACCGGGACCTGTTCGCTCGAGATGTCGGCGAGCGAAACGGGGACATAGATCGTCCCATTGAGGATCTGGCGAAGGGCGTTGGTGATCTCCTTCAGCCCGAGCATCTTCGGCACATAGCCATGGACGCCCGCGCTGAGCGCCAGGAGAATGTCGTATCGACGGTTCGAGCTGGACACGACCGCGACGCGCAGATCGGGGAAGCATTCGCGCACGGCAAGCAGGCTGGCGGCGCTCTCCATCCCTGGCATGGCGAGGTCGAATAGGGCTATCCCGACGTCGGCGCCCTGCCCGAGCCGGTCCAACGCCTCATCGAGAGAGCCCGCCTCGATGACATGTTGAAATCCGAGGTCGGCATTGAGCACACTCGCGAGGGCCATGCGGACGAGCTCGTCGTCATCGGCGATCAGCGCCGTCCTGAGCGATGGTGCGGATGCGATACGCTGTCCGTCTGCGTCGCTCTCGCCCTGACTGCTACCGGAATACGGCTCACCGGAGGCCGGCGTCTTTTTCAATTGAGCGACAGAACTCATAGCATCCTTATAAGCTGAACTGAAATGGCCCGATCGCGGCATCCGTGGCGATGACAACATCGCCAATATGGCCACGCTCGGGTTAAATCTTGTTTGCCATCCGTGACCTAATGGACTCCGCTTGCATCATGCCCCAGTGCCGTTACTGCATGTCAAGCGCAGCAATTCTTCGGCAAGGTCTTCCCGGCCACCGGTTCGGATGCGAAGGAACTCGGTTGTAACTGCATGAAGCGGCGCGGGACCGTCGGGAATAGCCTCGTCCGACCTGCCGCTACGAGAGGGTAGTCATGAACAAGATCGATTTGAACGGAAGGGTGGCGATCGTCACGGGGGGCGCACGCGGCATCGGTTACGCGACGACACAGCGGCTTCTCGAATCCGGCGCCTCGGTCGCGATCTGGGATATCGACGCCGGGCGCCTGTCGGAGGCTGCTGCGGCCCTCTCTGGAGCCGGCAAGCTCACGACCACGGTTGTCGAGCTCACGGACGAAATCTCCATTGCCGGGGCGGTGCGTGCGGCCCTGGAGGCACACGGCCAGATCGACATCCTGGTGAACAACGCTGGGATTACCGGGGGCAACGGCCCGCTCTGGGAACTTGCGCCGGATGTCTGGCGGCGGGTCGTCGAGGTGAATCTCATCGCGCCCTATCTGACCTGCCGGGCGGTGGTCCCTGAAATGCTCAAGCGGCGCTGGGGGCGCATCGTCAACGTCGCCTCCATTGCCGGGAAGGAGGGCAATCCGAACGCTTCGCACTATTCCGCCTCCAAGGCCGGCCTGATCGGTCTCACGAAGTCTCTCGGAAAAGAGCTTGCCGAGAGCGGAATTCTTGTGAACTGCATCACACCTGCCGCAGCGAGAACCGAAATCTTCGATCAGATGACGCAGCAGCACATCGACTTCATGCTCTCGAAGATCCCGATGAAGCGCTTTTTGCAGGTCGACGAAGCGGCGGCGATGATCGGGTGGCTGTGCTCGGAAGACTGCGCTTTCTCGACCGGCGCGGTCTTCGACATATCGGGCGGACGGGGCGTCTACTGACCTCTGCGCCAGGTGCCCAGCCGATGAGGCTGGGCACCGGGTGGCCGATCGGGCTGAGCCTCGGGCCACAAGTCTTACCCGTCGTGAGATCACAAAAATGTGATCGCGTGCAGGAAGAAACGAGATGCGAACAGCTTGGTACGAGCGGAACGGACCCGCGCAAGACGTTCTGCAGGTCGGCACGATGGAGACGCCCGAACCAGGGCCCGGTGAGGTTCGCGTCCGGGTTCAAGCCTCCGGTGTGAACCCTTCGGACTGGAAGACGCGGAGCGGATCACGGCCGATGGTCGCTCCGCGGGTGATCCCGCACAGTGATGGGGCCGGCGTCATCGACCGGATCGGCCCAGGCGTGACGGACAGGAGGTTGGGCGAACGCGTCTGGCTCTGGAACGGGCAGTGGCGGCGTCCTTACGGAACGGCGGCGGAATACATCGTTCTGCCTGCGGCGCAGGCGGTTCCGCTCCCGGAGAATACGTCCTTTGCCGAGGGCGCCTGCCTCGGCATCCCCGCCCTGACGGCGCATCGTGCCGTTACGACCGACCGGCCGTGCTCGGGTGAAATCGTCCTCGTCACCGGCGGTGCCGGGGCGGTTGGCCATTATGCAATTCAGTTCGCCAAGCTGCTGGGAGCGGCGCAGGTCATTGCGACCGTGAGTTCGGCCGAAAAGGCGGAGCATGCGCGCGAGGCCGGAGCCGACGCGATCATCGACTATCGGACAGAGCATGTAGTCGAACGCGTGCAGGCGCTCACGAATGGGCATGGCGCGGACCGGATCGTGGAAGTCGACATCTCGGGAAATGCCCACCTCCTCCCGCAAATTGTCGCTCGTGACGGCTTGTGCGTGGCTTATGGATCGAACGGGCCGGACGCCACGTTCACCTTCGGCCCCATGATTCTCACTGGTGCGGCCGTGAGGTTCTTCATCGTCTATGAGCTGTCTGCCGAAGCGCGTCGGATCGGAATCGAAGATCTCACGCGCTGGCTGCAGGCGGGCGCGATGACCCACCGTGTGGCTGCCGAATTTCCGCTGGAGCGGATTGCCGAGGCCCATGAGGCCGTCGAGCAAGGGCGCTTCATCGGGAACGTCGTGGTCATTCCCTGACTCTGTGGCAGGGGATTGATATCGTTTACTGTCGCTGACGCGCTTGCTCCCGGAGGCTGAACCCGGCACATCGAGAGCATCGAGGAAAATGGCCGCGAGTCTCCCATGGGATTGATTACCTATCTGACCACGATCCGCTTCGAGGCTGGTGCGGCGCGGGACATCGGCTCGGATCTCACGACGCTGAAGATCGACCGACCTCTCGTGGTCACCGATGCAGGAATCGTCGCAGCAGGCCTCGTCGACAGGCTTGCTTCGGGCGCCCCGGCCCTGAAATCAGCGCCGGTCTTCAGCGACGTGCCGACCAATCCGACGGAAGAGGCTGCCCTGGCTGCGCTCGAAATCTATCGCGAGCAGGGCTGCGGCGGCGTGGTCGCGATCGGTGGAGGCTCACCGATCGACCTCGCAAAGGCGGTGGCCCTTCTGGCGACCCATGACGGCCCACTCGAAGCATATGCCGCCATTCTCGGCGGAATATCGAAGATCGGTCCCGCAGTCGCTCCGGCGATTGCTGTCCCGACGACAGCGGGAACGGGAAGCGAGGTGGGCCGCGCCGCGCTCATCACCCTGCGTGACGGCCGGAAGCTCGGTTTCATCTCCCCTCACCTGATCCCCAAACTCGCGGTCTGCGATCCGGAGCTCACCTATGGGCTGCCGCCCGGGTTGACGGCGGCTACCGGAATGGATGCCCTGACTCATTGCATCGAGACGTTCCTGTCACCGCGCGACAACCCGCCGGCCGAAGCCATCGCTCTCGACGGCCTCGCGCGCGCCGGCAAGTCCCTCGAGAAGGCGGTTGCGAACGGTTCCAATGTCGAGGCCAGGCAGGAGATGATGATGGCCGCCCTCGAGGGCGGCCTCACTTTCCAGAAGGGACTTGGGGCGGTGCACTCGCTTTCCCACGCACTTGGCGGCCTCAAGGAGCTGAAGCTCCACCACGGCACGCTCAATGCGGTACTCCTGCCGGCCGTGCTTCGGTTCAACGAGCCCGTCGCCGGCGAGAAATATGCTGCACTCCGTCGCGTTATGGGCCTTTCTCCCGAACAGGACTTGGCATCGTTCATCGAAGATCTGAATCAAAGGCTCGGACTTCCGAAGTCGCTGCGCGAAATGGGCGTGCCCAAGGACGTGTTCCCAGCCATGGCCAAAGCGGCAATGGCGGACCATTCGACGGCGACGAACCCGCGACCTGCAACAGAGGACGACTTCGCGGCTCTCCTGACGGCCGCCTATTAGGGCCCTGCGGATACGCTCGTCGCAGAGGAATCGAGGCGGTGGTCAGCCACCGGAACGTGTTACTCGTAGCCGAGTTGCGAGCCCGCATCCCGGCAGCAATCGCGTAGCGCCTCGAGCACGGACTTCTCGTCGATCATCGATCCATGGCGCTGCAGGCACGGCACGATAATGCTGCCCAGCGCATGCCCTGCAGGTCCAAGTACCGGACATGCGATGTCTGTGACGGCGATGATGTCGCGACTCGGGGCAATCTCATAACCGCGCTCCCGGATTTCGGCGAGCCGTCGGTGGATCTCAGGCGCGTCGAGCGCCTGCCGAGCCTCGGCAGGTGCATCCTTCATGAGTGCTCGAAGGCGGTGTTCCGGCTGGAAAGCGAGAATGAGCAATCCGGAATTCGCTTCCAGCGCCGGCCGCCCATAGCCGAGACGCACCATGACGCTTGCATCAAGGTGGCCGGTTGTCGTCGCCACCACGACCGTTTCTCCCCTGCTCAGCACAACGAGATGAGCGATCTGGCCGGTGCTCTCGCTGAACCGCTCCATGTACGGCAGCACCACGGAGGTCAGTTGACGCCCGCGCGGGGTCCGGATCCCGAGATCGAACAACCGCCGCGATAGCGCCAAGCGGTCCGTTCCGGGCTCACGCGTCAGGTATCCGCGCTGCAGCAGCACGAAAACCATCCGAAAGATCTCGCCCTTCGACCTTCGAAGCTGTTCGGCAATGGCGCGAGTCGAGAGCGGCTCCCCCGCCTGCGCGAGGAGTTCGAGGATATCGAGGCCCTTCTCCAGGGCCGGAGCCGAGTAGGGTCCGCGGCCGATCTCGCCCTCGTCCCGATTCTCTATGGAAATTTGCTTCATATCTGAAGCTTGACACCAAATGCGAACCACACCTAGCCTGTATTTCGCAATGGAAGGCGGCTGATGCGCATCTTTCCGACGAGTTCCACTTGCGTCGTGCTGGAATCAGCACCGCAACGGTCCCGCTGAGGCCGGGATGAAATACGGCCTCCAGTTCCGCGACGTTTTTGCGGCCTGGGAGGCGTTTCTCGATGGTGTGATCGTCACCCTCGTTCTGTCGTGCTCTGCGATGGTCGGCGGCCTCGTGATTGGCATTGCCTGCGCTGCGGCGCGCGTCTACGGGCCCGATATCCTGCGCCGCGTCGTGGTTGCCTACGTGGAGGTCATTCGCAATACGCCACTCCTCGTTCAGCTCTTTCTGATCTTCTTCGGCCTCCCGAGTCTTGGGATCAGACTGGATGGAATGACGGCTGCGATCATCACGCTCGTGATCAATCTCGGTGCATATACGACCGAGATTGTCCGTGCTGGCCTCGAGGCGGTGCCGCGATCCCAGGTCGAGGCCGGCGTTTCGCTTGGACTTTCGAGTCTCCAGGTCTTTCGATACGTGGTCCTGTTCCCGGCCCTGAAAGCAATGGTCCCGGCACTCGCGAGTCAGTTCGTGCTGCTATTGCTGGCGACGAGCATCGTCTCGCAGATTTCCGTGCCGGAACTCTTCCACGCTGCATCGATCGTGCAGTCACGAACCTTCCGCGACTTCGAAGTCTACACCGTCATCGGTGCACTTTACCTTGCGCTTGCGCTGCTGTTTCGAGGTGTATTCGCCGTCCTCTATCAGTGGGCCTTTGCACGGCGATGATCCGCTCCTTCGGCCTCATCGATGTGCTCTATCTTATTGCCGCCGCACGCTGGACTCTGCTGCTGACGCTCGTCGCTTTCCTCGGTGCATCCCTGGTGGGATTTTCCATCGCCTTGCTTCGCGTCGCACCATTAGCGCCCCTGCGTTGGCTTGCCGCTCTCTACATCCAAGTCGTCCAGGGCACGCCGTTGCTCGTGTGGCTTTTCCTGCTCTATTTCGGATTGTCGATCGTCGGCCTTGAGGTCAATTCATGGGCGGCAGCGGCGATCGCCTTTGCGATCTACGGTGGCGCTTTTCTTGGCGAGATCTGGCGTGGGGCACTTGGCTCGATCTCGAAGACACAGTGGGAAGCAGGCGCCTCGCTCGGCCTCTCGTTCATGGAGCAGTTGCGGCATGTGATCGTCCCGCAGTCGATCCGCGTCGCCATCCCGCCGACGGTCGGGTTTCTAGTCCAACTGATCAAGAATACCTCGCTCGCCGCTACCATCGGCCTCGTCGAACTGACCCGGGAGGGGCAACTCACATCGGCGGCGACCTTTCGGCCATTTGCGGTCTATCTCACGGTGGCGGCTCTCTACTTCGCCATGTGCTTCCCCCTCACGCAGTGGAGCCGCTCGCTCGAGCGGAAATTCAATGTCGCTCGTTGAGTTGAGCCGCGTCACGAAGCGGTTCGGAGCGCTTACGGTGCTCGAAGACGTATCCTTGACGGTCCAGAAGGGCGAAATCATCGCGGTTCTCGGTCGGTCCGGTTCAGGCAAGAGCACGATGCTCCGCTGTATCAACGGCCTCGAACGCATCCAGGGCGGTGAGATCATCGTCGACGGCATCAAGGTCAACGACCCGGATTGTGACCTGCGTGGCCTGCGCCAGCGTGTCGGTATCGTCTTCCAGAGCTTCAATCTCTTTCCGCATCTTTCGGTGTCCGACAACATCACCCTGGCGCCTCGGGTCGTAAAAGGTGCGGATCCGAAGGCTGCCCGCGAGCTGGCGCGCGAAGTCCTTCGGCAGGTCGGCCTGGAGGACAAACTCGATGCCTATCCGGATCAACTGTCGGGTGGCCAGCAACAGCGCGTCGCGATTGCGCGCTCCCTCGCGATGCATCCGAAGGTCATGCTGTTCGACGAGGTGACGTCCGCGCTCGATCCGGAGCTGACGGGCGAGGTTCTGAAAGTTCTGGAAGCCATGGCGAAGGGCGGGATGACAATGATCCTCGTCACGCATGAGATCGGCTTCGCGCGTCGTTTCGGCTCACGGGTGGTGTTCATGCACCAGGGTCGCATCTGGGAGGAGGGCGCGGCGGCCTCGACGCTCGCCAAGCCAGGCACCCGAGAGCTCGAAACCTTCCTCAGTGCGGTCCTGCACTGAGGCCAACCCGGAGGAACAGAACATGCGCTCAATTCTTGCGGCGATTGCCGCAATCGCCATCGGGCTCTTCGGCGCGGCCGAAGCACGAGCCGACAAGCTGCAGGATATTCTTTCGAAGGGCGTCGTTCGAATCGGCGTTCCTCTCGATGCGCCGCCCTTCGGCTCCCAGGATGCCAACCGCAATCCGGTCGGCTTCGATATCGAAATGGCCGAGATGGTCGCAAAAGCACTCGGCGTGAAGCTCGAGATGCAGCAGATCACCGGTGCGAACCGGATTCCCTTCCTTCTCACCGACAAGGTGGACATCGTCATCTCGGTGATGGGACTTACGCCCGAGCGGGCCAAGCAGATCCAGTTCACGGCTCCCTACGCCAATACGTTCCTGGCGGTATACGGGGCCAAGTCCCTGCAGGTGTCAGGGCCCGATCAGCTCGGCTCGAACAGACTTGCCGCCGCGAAGGGTACCACCCAGGAACTCGCCATCAGCGCCGCCAACCCAAAAGCCAACATCATGCGGACTGAGGACGACGCGACGGCGGCTGCCGCCTACATCTCCGGCCAGGCGGATCTCATCGCGACCAATAGCATCGTCGCTCAGGCGCTCGCGAAACAGAACCCGAGCAAGGAATTCGACCGCAAGTTCACGATCCGGCGCAGCCCGGCGCATATGGGCGTCCAGATGGACCAGCACAATCTCGTGCGCTGGCTCGACAGCTTCATCTTCTTCAACACGATGAACGGCGAATTGGACCGGTTGCATCGCAAGTACCTCGATATGCCGATGGATCCGCTCCCGACTCTGTGAGCCGTCTCAACTCAGCCGGGCCCTCTCGCCCGGCTTCCCTCTCCGAGGAATGGCCCGATGCCGTTTCTGCTAATCTCCATCCGTGTTGTCAGATATGCCCGCTTCAGCCCTGCAGCCGAGATCATCCAGCGCCTTCATGACCGTCGATCCGGACCGCAACGGAAAGCAGGTCGGCTTCATCATGATTCCGCACTCGCCGCATGACGATGCATGGGGCGTAACGAGGATCCCGATCGCGGTCATCAAGAATGGCGAAGGCCCGACGGTCATTCTCGAAGGAGGCAATCACGGCGACGAGTACGAGGGGCCGATCACGATCTGCGACCTCATCCGCGAACTCGATCCCGGACAGGTCCAAGGTCGCCTCATCCTCATGCCCGCGAACAACGTCCATGCCGTGATCGCGGGACAGAGGACCTCTCCGGTCGATGGCCTCAATTTCAATCGCACGTTCCCCGGCGATCCCCGGGGCACGATCACTCAGCAGATCAGCGCGTTCATCACGGATCATCTCTATCCGATCGCTGACGCATTCATCGATCTGCATTCCGGAGGTTCATCCCTCGACATCATCCCGAGCGCCATCGTGGAGCCGACAACGGACCCGGGCCTCCATCGCCGTAATCTTGCGGCAGTCCAGGCCTTCGATGCTCCGATGACCGTGGTGATCAGCAATCTCGGCGAACCCCGTACCGCGACGGCAGCCGCCTGCCTGGCCGGGCTCGTCACGGTCGGAACCGAGATGGGCGGCGGCGGGACCGTCTCCCTCGAGGCGCTCGAAGTCTGCCGTCGCGGCGTCCGCAATGTCCTTGCCCATCACGGCGTCCTGCCCCTGGACGAAATCGAGCCTCGACGTCAGGACGGGCAGGTCCTCGAACTCCCAGGAACGTCGGCATATGTCTTCGCGACGGCAGATGGCATCTTCGAACCGCTGCACTCGAATGGCACGAGGGTAAGCGAGGGCCAGCCCGCCGGACGGATCCATTTTACCTGGGATCCGACGCGGCCGCCGGAGACGCTGCACTATGCGGCTGATGGAATCCTCTACGGCCGTAGACAGCCCGGTCGAGTGAGGCCGGGCAATTGCTGCCTGGTCGTAGCAGCACCCTACCAAGGGAGTCTCTCTTGATCACGATCAGTGACGTTGCCGCAGCACGGGAGCGCATCGCTCCATTCATCCGCCACACGCCTGTCCTCCCGGCAACCCAGATGCGGGACTCCGACGGCCTCGACGGGCGCGTCTCGCTCAAGCTGGAGCTTCTCCAGGCCGCCGGCTCATTCAAGGCACGAGGGGCTATGAACCGCCTCAAGACGCTCTCGCAAGACCAGGTTCAGAGAGGACTCGTGACCGCTTCCGGGGGCAATCACGGGCTTGCCATTGCCCGCACAGCTCATGTCGCCGGCGTCCCAGCAACGATATTCCTGCCCTCGAATGTCGTCGCCGACAAGATTGCAAAACTGAAGGGCTGGGGGGCGGCAGTCGAAATCATCGGCTCCGTCTGGGACGAGGCCAACGAGGCTGCGCTAGCCTTTGCTGCGAGGTCCGGAGCGACCTACGTGCATCCATTCAGTGATCCGATCGTTGTGGCTGGCCAAGGTACGCTCGGCCTCGAAATCCTCGACGATCTTCCTGACGTGGACGTGATATTGGTTGCGATCGGCGGTGGCGGTTTGATCAGTGGGGTTGCAACCGCCGCCAAGGCACTTCGTCCCGAGGTCAGAATCATCGGCATAGAACCCGTGGGTTCGCCAACACTCCAGGCCTGCCTCCGGGCGGATCAGGTCGTCACCCTGGACACCATCACCACACGCGTGGCAACGATGTCGTGCCGCCGCACCGACGAGCCAATCTTCGAAACGGTCAGACGCAATGTCGACGAGATCGTGCTTGTATCCGATGAGGAGATGCACGAGGCGGCGCGCTGGCTCTGGTTCGAGTTCGGTATTGCGGCCGACCTCTCGGGCGCAGCCTCAGTGGCTGCACTGAGAACGAGGCGACTTTCACTATCCCCGGCCGCCCATGTTTGCGCCATAATCTGCGGTGCCGGAACGGACGCAGTTGCATAGTCAGTGCGCACAGTGTTTCCCTCACCTCGCCCCCGCCAGGGGCGAGGTGAGGGGGCGGCAGCCTGCGCGTCACCGCTTCCTCGACGGGAGTGGTCGCCCCGAAGGGGCGGATAGGGGTGGCGGCGCCCACGCTGGGAATAAGCACACCCCACCAAGAGCAACTAAGCCACGAACTTTTCTCCGAGTTCATCCTCGATATGAATCCGGATGATCTCGTCGAAGCTGTCTTCCGCCTTGAATCCCAGGCTTCGGGCTCTTTGCGTATCGAATTTCTGCGGCCAGCCTGCAACAATTCTCTCGATTGTCGGATCGCTCTCGCGGCGGATTCGGCTGACGACGCGGTCTCCGGCGATGCGGCGCAAAGCCTCGATCTGCTCGGCGACCGTCACCGATACGGATGGCATGGTGATATTCCGCCGAGGGCCGAGCCGCTCGCCGTCGATCGTCGCTGCGTGCATGAGGAAGCCCACGGCCGAGCGCGGTGATGCATGCGAGTGGCGCACGCTGTCCGGGACCGGCAGGATCGCCTCCTCCCCGTTCAGGGGCTCACGAATGATGTTCGAGAAAAAGCCCGATGCGGCCTTGTTCGGACGACCGGGTCGGACGCAGATCGTCGGCAGACGAATCCCGACCCCGTCGAAGAAGCCGCGGCGCGTGTAGTCTGCGAGGAGCAGTTCGCCGATTGCTTTCTGCGTGCCGTAGCTCGTGAGTGGCGTGAGGAAGAATTCATCCCCGATCGCCTCCGGGAAGGGGGCACCGAACACGGCAATCGACGATGTGAAGACGACACGAGGGTTATAGCCTGCGATGCGGCGGATCGCATCGAAAAGGAATCTCGTCCCGTCAAGATTGATGCGGTCGCCTTTCTCGAAATCCGCCTCGGCCTCGCCCGAGACGATCGCGGCAAGATGAAAGATGACGTCCGGGCGACCGGCAATCAGCCGTTCCGCCTCGCCGGGTTGCGCGAAGTCCGATGCGGAAGCTTCAGTTTGAAATGATGCGCCGTCGGGTGCGGATGGCTCCACGACATCGTGCAGGGTGGCGCGCGTGATCTCTCGTCCGCCGAGATGCCCGTCCCGGGCGAGGCGTTCGAGGAGCTTGCGGCCTACCATTCCGGCAGCGCCGAGAACGAGGATATGCATGGCGACGGTCCCTAACTGTCTCGTTTGATGAAACGTGCGTCAGCACCGGGATATCATGATGCGCCCGAATGCGATGCACGGAATCGCTCGAACCATCCGAGGCCGTCCTCCGTGCGCCCGCGCGGCCGATACTCACAGCCCACGAAACCATCGAAGCCGGTCTCGTCGATCACGTCGAACAGGAAAGGATAGTTCACCTCGCCTGAATCGGGCTCGTGCCGCTGGGGAACGCCCGCGATCTGGACGTGAGCCGTAATGTCGGCATTCGCCCGGATCCGCATGGCGAGGTCACCCTCCGAGATTTGCAGGTGATAGAGGTCGAGCTGGAGCTTCAGATTGTCAGCCCCGACCTCCTGGATGACTTGCCGCGCAAGAGCCGTCGTATTCATCAGGTAGCCTGCGATATCCCGGGCATTGATTGGCTCGATGAGAAGGATTCGGCCTGCGGCGCGGCACTCCGATGCTGCGAAAGCGAGATTGTCGAGATAGGTTTCATAGATCTCACCGTCCGGGCGACCCGCCGGCCTCAGGCCGGCCATGCAGTGCACCTTCGGACAATCGAGCGCCTCGGCATATGCCAGCGCCTGCCGAACTCCGGATCGAAACTCCTCCACCCGATCGGGCAGGCAGGCGATGCCGCGCTCCCCGGCCCCGAAATCGCCCGGCGGCAGGTTGAACAAGGCCTGCGTCAGCCCATGCTCTTCGAGGCGGGCTCGGATCTCCTGTGGGTCGAATTCATAAGGAAAGAGGAACTCGACAGCCTCGAAACCAGCCTTCGCTGCAGCGCCAAAGCGATCCAGGAACGGCCGATCCGTAAACATCATCGACAGGTTTGCAGCGAAACGGGGCATCGTTGCCTCTCAGGAATCTCGAGCCGCGGACTCGGCGATGAGTGCCCCTGCGAGCACTGCCGCGAAGCCCTCGAAACAATAGGACAAACGGCTTTGTAGGTCTCCCCGGTCCCTTCTGCTACGGGGTGGCGAAATCCGCACTACCCCGACCATGAGATCGCAGGTTCGACGGCGCATGTGCGCGGCGAAACACCCGAAAGGCTGCCTTGGATCCAGGTCCTGATGGGATGGCTCATGGAGCGGAGGTGGTCGAAAGGCCTGCCACATCATCGGCCAGCGTGCGCGCCCGTCAACGCAGGTTCTCGAGGCCCTCGCAGTAAGGCCCCTGCCCGATTTACATGTTAGAGCAAACGTGGCGCAGCACCTTCAGCCCGATATCTCGCACTGATGGCGTTTGCTCACGCGGCGGTGCGCCGCTGCCTCTCCTCTTCTGCCATTATGCCCCGGCGCATTTCGTCGGCAGCCTGACGCAGAGCAGACACCATCAAATCCGTGCTGTTCTCGCTCACGAGATCGAGTTCTCGGCGCATCGATGCAATCGCTTCTTCGGCAATCGCGAGCTTCCTCTCGAGTCCGGCAATTTCTTCGAGCGCCCGCTCGAACAGCACCGCATCCCGCGGCGGGCCTTGCTGCGCCTCCGCGTTGAGAAGCACGTAGCGCAGGGCCGCATGCGGCGGAAGATGATAGCGCATCACGCTGTCGGCGGAGATTCGCCGGTGCCAATTGCTCTGTATGGCCTGATGCCGAGCGGAAATCGGATCGCACCCGAGAAACTCGCCCAGTTCCTCCTCGTCCAGCCAGACCTGCGGCATGCTCATCCCCTATCAACGTTGCCGCCAAGGTCGCCCCGATCGGGTGAACGATATGTTGAATGCCCACAGTGCCCGGCCGACATCGGCTTCAAAGGGTTAACCGGGTTGTAACACCCGGTGCTCGGCGCGGATGCGTCGGTAGGGATAGCTCAAGGTACCCGTCGCCTTTGCAAGGGGACGGCCAGAGCCTCCTTTCCCCATCATGGCCGCGCAGGATCGGCGGGCTCGATCTCCGGCAGTCAGGACTTTCGCCGGCGAGGTCGCCGCAAGCGCCCGCCGACTGCGCCGAATGTTGCAGCACCGACCAGAAGCAGAAGTCCGAGAATGATGGCGGGCATGATTGCAAGAATGCTTTCAATCGCCGTGTGGTTCGATTGGGCGTCACGAAGTCGGCGCGACTGTGTCCCGCATGATGCGACGGGGCGTGCCAACGCGGCAAACCCGCGTATAGAGGCCAAGACAGCCCCAGCACCTGGGCCGGCGTGGTTGAACCATCACCTCCGACCCCCTCTCCCCACTCCCGACCTCGCTCGGTACATCCGACATGATGTGCGCACCTCGCCTGGAAGCCTGCCAGAGAGCATCCAAAGGCGAAGGTATACGTCCGAAATGGGCGCTTGTGACCGGCAGACCTCGGACGATTATATCCAGGCCCTGGAGGTTGCCCGTGGCTCGGTACTTTTTTCACCTGTTCGGAGGTCCCGATGTCATCCTCGACGAGGACGGCATCGAGATCGGAGATTTTGAAGAGGCACGTACCGAGGTCAAACGAACGATCGGACAATTGCAGTGCGAAGATCCTGCCGAGGCCAGCAAGTGGAAAGGCTGGAATCTGGAAGTCGTCGACCGCTTCGGAAAGGTCGCTTTGTCGATCAGCCTCGATGAGAAGCCTGAGCGACTTCATAGCGCTCGGCCACAACTTTGAGACGTTGGCGATCGGCCAATTCCTTGAGCATCTTGCGAATGTGCTCTTGGATACGCTTGCCACATTCAGAAGAGGGTTCTCGATCACTCTTCATGGCTGGCCCCCTTGGGCATCGACGGGGTGTCTCGGACGTCGACGTTACGAATTAGATACTACGGTTGACGTTTCGTAAATGGCGAAAATTGATGTGATGAGCCGGAAAGCGCAGTTTTGCTAACGCGGAAAGTCTTGCTGGCCACATGGCCTATGACTATTGGCCAGTTCTTGCGGCGAAACTACTTTCGAAATGATAGGGCCGATCTGTTACCTGCTTCCCTCTGCCGAGATGCTTCCGGCGAACAGGCAGGAACTGGTCCTCCGAAGTACCGGGCGCTTTACGCTCCGAGCAGGCGAATAAAGAATACGGAAAAGCGTTCACGCCGGAACGCCTGGAGGCAGCTACTCGCTGCGTTCCCTCGGTTGGCGCGGTCTGATCGGCAGAGTGATTGTGATCGTCTGACCTGTCGTTGGATCGAAGATGGTCATTCTGCTGCCTGTTTCAGCTGCACGCGACTCTCCGGGCCAAGAGATGCCCAGCGGTAGAGGCTCAATTCAAGTGGAGACAACACACGCGCCTCGGAACCGAGGACGGAGCTTAACCTATGAGAGTCGCCGCTGCCTGGCTGTGACATCGAAGCCACAAAGCTCACATCCCGCTCGATGTCTGAAACGGCCATCCGGGCGCCTGGGGAGCGCCGCCGGGACTGCGTCAGTCTGCAACTCGGTACTTTTGAAACTTGGCCAGGCAATAGCTGGAGCGAGAGGATTTGAGCCTCCGCCCCTGAGCAGAATTATGTTGGCCACTTCACACGTCCTCGCGTGTTCGATTGGTCCTGTCAGGTATGGATTCACCACGCTCGACTTCATGCCGGCTCCCGACACCGTGCCCGCTGGCCGGACGCCCTTGCTGGCCTTGCAGGCGGGGGATCGTGAGGCGGTGCTGCGCCTGGTCTACGCGGCCAGCGGGACGGCTTCGGGTGACACCACTGTGACCAGCCGAGGCCC
>NZ_LN811355.1:223391-226550 GCF_001006805.1 Microvirga massiliensis
GGGCGCCGTCCGCAACGGATGCCCTCGCCCTCGGCTAGCCGCGCTGCGAGAGCGATCGGGCGAACCTGACGAAGCCTTCCATGAAGGCCTGGAGCCGCTCGCCGACCTTCTCGTCCGCGAGCGTGCCGTCCTCGGCAAACACCTGCTGGGCCCGCGAGACCAGGAGACGCCCCTCGCCCCAAAGTTCGGCGCCAAGGGTCCGCGGCACCGCAAGCCAGGCATTCTGGCTGAGAATGGTCCCGAACCCGCCGGGCGAGGCGCCCATCAGCGCGACCGGCTTGCCGCCGAAGACCCGCGGGATGTCGGCCGGCGGCCGGGACAGCCAGTCGATCGCATTCTTGAACACGCCGGGAATCGAGTTGTTGTATTCCGGCGTGACGAGCAGCAGGCCATCCGCGGCGGCGATAACGTCCTTGAGGGCAGTCACGGGCTCGGGGATTCCCTCGGCGGCCTCCACGTCCCCGTTGTAGAGCGGGATGCCCCGGATGGTCCCGATGACCAGCTCCGAGCCCTCCGGCATCCTTTCGGCCGCGGCACGGAGCAGCGCGGAGTTCAACGAACCTCGGCGCAGGCTTCCGGACACTCCGATCAGTTTGGTCACGCCATCCTCCCGCCCGGTCGGTTCCGATCGTCATCATCCCTGAGCTGTCGGTCGCGGCACGCCCACAGACCTCGCCGGCATCTCGGCAAGACGCCGGCCCGGAATCCTGGCCCCGCGACCTGCCATGCGCGGCAACCCTCTAGGGATAGCGCACCGGCGTCGGCTCGGGTTCCGGGAGCGGGATGAACTCGGCATCTCCCGGCACCGTTTCGAACCGGGCCGCCTTCCAGTCCGCCTTGGCCTGCTCGATGCGCTCCTTGCGCGACGAGACGAAGTTCCACCAGATGTAGCGTGGCCCGTCCATTGCCTCGCCCCCGAGCATCATGAAGCGGGCCTCCGTCCGGGCCCGGATTGTGATGCGATCCCCGGGCCGGAACACCAGAAGCTGCGCGGGCCCGAACACGTCGCCCGCGATCTCGATCTCGCCCGCGACCGTGTAGAGGGCCCGCTCGTGGTAATCGGGATCGAGGGGTATCGAAGCCCCGGCCCGGAGCGCCGCATCGGCATAGAACATCGGGCTGGAGGTGCGCACGGGGGACGAAGCGCCGAGGAGCGCGCCCGCGATGATCCGCACCGTCGTGCCCTCCCCGGAGAGCACCGGCATCTCACCTGCCCCGTAATGGGTGAAGTCCGGGGCCGTCTCCTCGTCCTTGGCCGACAGGGCTACCCAGCTCTGGATCCCGAACAGCCGCGAGCCGAGGCTGCGCAAATCCTGCGGGGTGCGCTCGGAATGGACGATCCCGCGCCCGGCGGTCATCCAGTTGAGCTCGCCGGGCCGGATCGGCAGCTCCATCCCGAGGGAGTCGCGGTGTATGACCTCGCCGTCGAACAGGTAGGTCACGGTCGAGAGCCCGATGTGCGGGTGAGGCCGCACGTCCAGGCCCGTCCCAAGCAGGAACTCGGACGGCCCCATCTGGTCGAAGAAGATGAAGGGCCCGACCATCCGGCGCCCCGCGGAGGGCAGCGCCCGGCGGACCTCGAATCCTCCGAGATCATGGGAACGGGGCACGATCACGGTTTCGATGGCGTCGCAGGCGAAACTGTCTCCGGGTGCGGGATCTTCGGCAGGGAGCCAGCTCATGGGTTCGGTCCTCGCGTATTGACCGGTCCTGCGGGACATAGGCTCGTGTGACCGACGGACCAGAGTGGTTAGAGGGCCGATACCCATGCCGGGCGAGGTCCGGCCCAATGCGCTCCGAACGGTTGATGCACGTGATGGCGGTCGGGCGAGTCGACCCGGATACCGCTCAGGAGACGGAGCGGGGGATGCCTGGAATGCCCCGCGCGCATTCGAGCGCAACCCGATTCCACTGGGCCACGTCCGCGGCCGCCTCGTAGGTGCTTTGAAGGAATGCGAGGAGCACGGCATCGGGTTCGGGCGCGGTGCGGACCGCATCGTAGGGCAAGAGAAACTCGCCGAGTTCCTCGCTGAAAAAGGCTGCGTCGGGTCGGACGGCGGCCCCGCGGAACCCGTCCGGCTCTGGATAAGCATACGAATAGAAGGCGGGGTAGTCGATCCCGCTGCCGCCCGGCCAGAAGCCGGCGCTGCTCAACTCGTGGGAGTAGGCCTCCCGCATGATCTCATCCGCCACGCCGGGGACACCACCCAGATGCGCCGGGGCAGGACGGCCCGAGAACCGCGTCACGGCCAGATCGAAGCTCTCCCAGAAGAAGTGGACGGGGCTGCATTTCCCGATGAAGCCGGTGCGAAACTTTTTCAGGACCCGGTCAGCCTGAAGGAGCACCCGCCAGAAGCGCTCCGTATAATCGGCATCATAGGCCGCATGGATCCGATCCTGGCTGAAGGGGATCGCCCCCGGGATCTCGCAGGGACGTTCATCGACCGGAACCGGCATGCCGAGTCCGGACAGTATCGCCATCACCTCACCGTGGAAATCCGCCACCGACCGCGGCTGCAAGGCCATCACCCTGCGGGCACCTTCGCTCGTCCTGACGTCGAGGACGTGATGGATGAAATCGAACACGATCTCGAACGCGCGATGCCCATAAGGGACTGGCGACGTCGCTAGGCCGCGCGCCGTGACGTAGAGCGGGACCTGCCAGGAATGGTTGAGCCGCGGGGTTCGGGCGAGCCGAACCTTGCCGACGACCTGGGTCCAAAGATGAAGCGTGGCGCAGGTTTCCTTCCAGGCCTCGTAAGGCAGGTCCGGCCAGATCCCGGGATGAGGGCGTCCGGTTCCAAGCGCCTCGGGATTTGCCTCGCCTTCTGCGTCAATCGGAGTTGCGGCCCGCACGTCCCCTCCATCCGGATCGCCGCTTGCCGAACCCGAAGGCTTGTCGAACCCGACCGCGGCGGGATCGCTGGCCGGGAACGTTTCCTTGAGCGCCTCATCGAGCAGCCGGTCGAGATGCCCGTCGCTTGGTTCGGTGTCCGTCCGGGGCTGCTTGTTTCCTGTTCCCATGGCCTTCGCCTCCCGGGTAGAGACAATGATGCGCGCCATTCTGGACCATTTTCCGGAAGGTGCAGCGAGCGTAGGTGCTCGCTGCACCACAGAGCATCACGGGATCCGCGATACGGCGGAGCCGCCGCGATGCAA
>NZ_LN811355.1:227607-256522 GCF_001006805.1 Microvirga massiliensis
CTCGGTGGCCGATTCGAACCGATGTATGAATGAGAAGTCCGTCGTGGTGGTCATGTAAACCTCGTTGGGGCCGGATCGGCCCCGTGTTTAGGGGGCGGCCGCGTCCCGGAGATGCGGGACGCGGCTCGTTGCGGCGGGTCAGGCGACCTTCGGCAGCACGGCCTCGATGTCCTTGCGCCGTGGTTCGTACTGCGGCGGCAGCTTCAGGGCTTGGCCGAGGGTCGCAACCGGCTCGTCGACCGCGAAGCCCGGGTCATCGGTCGCGATCTCGAACAGCACCCCGCCCGGCTCGCGGAAATAGACCGATCGGAAGTATTTGCGGTCCTTCTGTTCGGTCGTGCGGATGCCATGGTTCTCGGCCAGCTTGCGCATCATCGCGAACTCCGCCTCATCGTCGGCCGCCCGGAAGGCGATGTGGTGCACCGAGCCGGCACCCGAGCGCCCGCGCGGGAAGCCGCCGACCTCGCGCAGATCGACAACGCCGCCGACCGCGGTGTCGCCGGCCCTGTAACGCACGACGGAGCCCTCCCGGCCGATCTCCGCAAACCCGAACACGTCGCTCAGGATCGCCCCGGTCGGGGCCGCCTCTCGGAACAGCAGGCTGACGCTGTGGAAGCCGCGGATCGCGTGCTCGACCGGAACGTTGCCATCGCTCCAGGCAGGCTCGTTCTCGACTCCGGAGACGGCGACGAGCGCGAGCCGCATGCCATTGGGATCCTTGAACGCGAGGGCCGTCTCGCCGAACCGCTTCTGCGGTGCCTCGTGCGGCACGCCCTGCTCAATTAAGCGATGCGTCCAGTAGCCCACCGATCCCTCGGGGATACGAAACGTTGTCTCCTGCGTCTCGCCCACGCCAAGCTGTCCTCGCGTGGCGTGCTCCCAGGGAAAGAAGGTCAGGATCGTGCCGGGGCGGCCAGCCTCGTCGCCGTAGTAGAAGTGGTAGGTGCTGGGATCGTCGAAGTTCACCGTCTTCTTGACGAGCCGGAGCCCGAGCACACGGGTGTAGAAGTCGAGATTGCGGCGCGCGGGACCCGCAATTGCCGTAACGTGGTGAATGCCGTTCTGGGCCATGGAAGCCTCCTCGAGCGGGGCATCGGCGCCCCTGGGTTGAGGCTGAGATAAGGGGGACAGGGGCGATCTGCGATTGCGCTGATGCAATATAAATTCGGCAATGCAGGCAGTTGAATTGCATTGCCGAAAGGATCAGGTTCCTGGCCACACGGACCGCAGTGGTCCCAGGAGACACATCCATGATCGACAACCGCCTTGCGCCCTATGGTGCCTTTGCCCTCCGTGCCGCCCTCGGCATCATGTTCATCGCCCACGCCTACCTGAAGATCGCGATCTTCACGGTTCCGGGCTTCGAGGCCTTTCTCGGCCAAGTCGGCCTGCCGGCCTTTCTCGCTTGGCCCATCATCCTGGCTGAGCTGATCGGCGGCATCGCCATCCTGTCGGGCTTCCACGGCCGCTTGGTCTCGCTCGCGCTGGTGCCACTTCTGATCGGCACGATCCCTGTTCACGCCGCCAACGGCTGGCTCTGGAACGCCCCGAACGGTGGCTGGGAATATCCTGCGTTCCTCGTCGTGGTGGCCGTGGCCCATGTCCTGATCGGCGATGGCGCCTTTGCAGTGCGGCCTGCCTCCTTGCCGGGCCTGTCGTCCGGCCGTCCCGAGCCGCAGGCCGCGTAACCACACAGGACGCGCTCACGCTCTCCGGCAGCGCACGATGCGCTGCCGGGCCCCACCGTCGAGGGAGACCGGGATGGCAGATCCGTACAAGAACGTCGCCTGGGACGACTTCCGGTTGATCAAGGCCATCGCCGATGCGCGCGCCCTGCCGGCCGCCGCGGCTCTGCTTGGGGTGAACCATTCGACGGTGTTCCGCCGCCTCGGCCAGATTGAGGAGGTGCTCGGCACCACGCTCTTCGAGCGCCATCGCACCGGCTACACTCCGACTCCCGCAGGCGAGGAGATGGTCTCGCTGGCGCAGCAGATCGACGATAACATCACATCGTTCACCCGCAGGATCGCCGGGCAGGAGATCGCGCCGGCGGGCGAACTGCGGGTCACGACCAATGATTCCCTGCTGATCCACCTGCTCACGCCACTGTTCGTGCGGTTCCGCGAGCAGTGCCGGGATGTGCGCCTCGATATCGTGCTCGCGAACCAGGCACTGAACCTGTCGAAGCGCGATGCGGATGTCGCGATCCGCGCCACCGATGATCCGCCGGAGAACCTCGTGGGACGTCGCGTCGCCAGGATCGCATGGGCGCTCTACGGCCGCCGCTCCGCGTTTCCGGAACCCGAAGCGGTGAATCCCGACGATCTCTTCCATCGCGACTGGGTCTCGCTGGGCGACAATCTCGCGACCCTTAAGACGGTGAAGTTCGTGCACGAGCACGTACCGCCGGAGCGTATCGCCTACAAGGTGAACGGGGTCCTCGGGTTGGCCGAGGCCGTCGAGGCAGGCCTCGGTATAGGCCATCTCCCCTGCTTCATCGGCGACACCCGGCCCGGCCTGGTGCGCCTTGCCCCTCCGGTGCCGGAATTCGCGGCGGACCTCTGGCTCCTCACCCATCCCGACCTGCGCCACTCTGCGCGCGTGCGGGTCTTCCTCGACTTCCTGGCCGCGGAGATCGCCAGGCAACGCACGTTCATCGAGGGGCAGGCGCAATGAATTTTCGCCCGCACCCTGTCTTGATGGGCATGCGTCGGTTCATTGGCAGCAGGGCATACGCCAATCCAACGCATGCCTCGGGCGGCGGCCAATACAGGCACCACTTCCCGTGATCCGGTGGGATCGAGCGGACGCAAGCAATAATTCAGGGTCTGAGACAATGACGTGGGTTGAGGCGCTCGGCTGGCTTGGCGCCGCTCTGGCGATAGTGGGCAGCGCGATGAAGACGATCCTCCCGCTTCGTGTGATCGCCATTACGGCCAACAGCGTCGGGCTGGTCTATTCGATCTGGCTGGGGCTCTGCCCTGGCGTAATCGTCAATATCATCCTGCTCCCCCTGAACACCTTTCGGATGATCCAGATGTTGCGCCTGATCTCCAAGGCCAATCAGGCTGCGAACGGCGATCTCTCGATCGACTGGCTCAAGCCATTCATGAATCGCCGCGAGGTGGCGGCGGGAGAGCTTCTCTTTGCCAAGGACGATACGGCCGACGCCATGTTCTACACCCTGACCGGCCGCTATCGCCTCCACGAATCCGGCATCGAGGTTCCCCCGGGCAGCGTAGTCGGCGAGATGGGTTTCCTGTCGCCGGGCAACCGGCGCACCCAGACGCTGGAGAGCCTCGAGGCCGGCAGCGTGCTGACGGTTTCCTACGAGCAATTGCGTCAGCTCTACTTCGAGAACCCCGAGTTCGGAACCTACTTCCTGCGTCTCACCAGCGAGCGCCTGTTCCAGAACATGGCTGCCATGGAGCGGGAGATCGCCCGTCTGCGCGTGGCTCCAGCAGTGCCGGCTACGCGGGTCGCCTAGTCCCGGGGAGCACAACGCCTGTCCCGCCATGGCTTGGCGTACTTCTCATAGGGCCACCGCAGCGGAGCCGGCCATCGGCGGCGCTCCTCGACGGCAAATGCAGTGCTCGATTGTTTCCGGCAGGGAACGCGGCGTTCCGGACAGGATGGCTGGTGCGACAAGTGAAGGAGCAGAATGCATTGCTCATGAACCTTCCGGCCCTAAGACAAGAGTCGGCGGTGCTTGTGGTTGCCCGGTTCTTAGTCAGTCGAGAATTTGGTTCTACTGCGGCGTCAGGCTGGCATCGCAGCGATGCCAAGCTCTTGTTCCAAGCCGCAGTGCTGGCGTCACGGATCTTAGAGTCTGACTCAAAACTCACCGCCTCTCTGGGCGGTTGGGATTCCAGCGACGTGAGAGGGCTTGGATCGGGCGACTTCGAGCCGGCTCCGCTCTATCAGGTCGGGATTGGATGCCTCCATGCGCCGTTTTCAGTCAGACACTTAGACTTCGTGAGCGGCGCGCCGCAGGCGGCAGTCCTTCCGCATGCGAAGGACACGTTGGAAGTCCTGGTGTGACGATTTCGGCCACGGGAGGCTGACATACTTGACTTGGTCATTGATGCGCGGCCGGCCGATTTGGGCGGCGAGTTCAATGTCGCCCGTGCCCTGCCCTTACGGAAGCGGCGCATGGTCGGGCCGTTCATCTTTCTCAATCACGCCGGCCCAGTGAACCTGCCGCCCGACCAGATCCACAAAGCGGACGTGCGGCCTCACCCGCATATCGGGCTTTCGACGGTCAGTTATCTCTTCTGCGGACAGATCACGCACCGGGACAGTCTCGGGGTCGAGCAGGTCATCCACCCCGGCGAGGTCAACTGGATGACCGCCGGGCGCGGCATCGCCCATTCGGAGCGCTTCGAGGACCCGGCCCAGCTCGCCGGCGGCGCGCTAGAGATGCTCCAGACCTGGGTGGCCCTGCCGGACGCTGACGAGGAGAGCGCCCCCACCTTCGACAATTACCAGCCCGACCAGCTCCCCATCTTCACGGAGGGAGGCTTGTGGATGCGGCTGATCGCCGGTGATGCGTTCGGACTCTCCAACGAGGTCAGGACCCACTCGCCCCTGTTCTACGTGCACGCCGTGCTCCGGCCCGGCGCTACGCTCGGCCTACCGCGCAGCCATGCCGAGCGTGCGGCCTACATCGCCAAGGGCAGGGTCGAGGTCGACGGACACTCGTACGAGGCTGGCCAGATGCTCGTGTTCACGCGCGGGGCCGACCCCGCGCTCGTCGCGCAGGAGGCCTCCACCGTGATGCTCCTCGGCGGCGAGCCTGTCGGGGAGCGCTTCATCTGGTGGAATTTCGTGTCGTCCCGCAAGGAGCGCATCGAGCAGGCGAAGGCCGATTGGAAGGCCGGCCGCATTCCGCTGGCGCCGAATGACAATGCCGAGTTTATCCCGCTTCCGGAGGAACGCAGCAGGGTGCCGGCCGCCGAGCCGTTATCCTGAGGAAGCGCAAGATGGGCCGGAACTGCCGACCAAGAGGTCACACGCGCCGGCGCACTGGTACCGGATCTCGTCGGGCAACTGCTGTGGGAGCCGGACTAGGACGCCCCAGTTCACGGCTGCCCTGCACCTCCTCGCGATTCCTCTGAGCCACTGCCAGAGCCGACGCTGCGCCATTACGACACAAAGCCTCGTGATTCTTGTCACGATGGCTGAGAAAAACCTGTTCTCTTGTAAGGGTTTGATGGTCGGAGCGAGTGGATTTGAACCACCGACCCCTAGTCCCCCAGACTAGTGCGCTAACCGGGCTGCGCTACGCTCCGACTGCGGCCGGGTATAGGGTTTTCCGCTTGGCGATGCAATCGCAACGTGACCCCGGCTCAAGCTTCGCCAGGGCTTCGGAGTGCGGCCAGGACACGCTTGCACTCCTGGAGATCATCAAGGGCGGACCGGAGGCGGGCACGCAGGTCAGGGGCCAGAATCGAGCCGGTTCGCGGCGCAGATTCAGGTTCCGGCTCTAGATCCTCGCCAACCAGCGGCTCTTCTCTGTCTCGCTCGGGCCTATGCCCGGCCTCCTCGACGCGCTGCTCGCCCCGACCGACGGCCTGCACGAAGCGGGTCCCCTCCCCGCGCAGGATCCGCTGGACTCCCTTGATGGTATAGCCCTCGTCATAGAGGAGCCGCCGGATGCCTTTCAGCAGATCGACGTCGTCCGGCCGGTAGTAGCGTCGGCCGCCGCCGCGCTTGAGCGGACGGATCTGGTTGAAGCGGGTTTCCCAGAAGCGCAGTACGTGCTGCGGCAGGTCGAGTTCCTCGGCGACCTCGCTGATCGTGCGAAACGCGTCCGGAGCCTTGTCCATCAGCCCGACCGCACCAGCCCCCGGATCAATCTTCCGCATCCGTGCTGTTGAGCCCGTTGATCCGCGCCTTCAGCACATTCGACGGTTTGAACACCATCACGCGGCGCGGATCGATCGGCACTTCGATGCCCGTCTTGGGATTGCGGCCGATCCGCTGCCCTTTGTCGCGCACGATGAACGACCCGAACGACGACAGCTTCACGGTTTCACCGGTCGCGAGGCAATCGCAGATTTCTCCGAGCACTGCCTCGACCAAGCTGGCGGACTCCGTGCGGGAGAGGCCGACGCGTTGATAAACGGCCTCGCTCAGATCAGCTCTCGTAACGGTTCTACCTGCCATTCACGCCCCCCAGCGTCTCACAAAGTCTCAACGCAGACGCCCGATGCAAGCGGAACGCTATTGAGCCAACGGGATATGGTCAACGGGTTGCGGCGAGACTCTTCCAGGTGATGCAATCGGGAGACGGTTTCGATCACCATCGCAGAAGGGCGCTCCCCCAGGTGAAACCTCCGCCGATCGCCTCGATCATCACGAGATCGCCCTGCTTGATGCGGCCATCGGCCTGGGCTGTCGCGAGTGCGAGTGGAATCGAGGCGGCCGATGTGTTGCCATGCCGGTCAACAGTGATCACGACTTTCTCGAGCGGAATGCCAAGCTTCTCCGCACTGGCCGTGATGATGCGCTTGTTCGCCTGGTGAGGCACGAACCAATCGAGATCTTCGACGGTGGTGCCGGTGGCCGCGAAGGCAGCCTCGACCACATCGGCGACCATCCCGACCGCGAACCGGAAGACCTCCCGCCCCTCCATCTTGAGAACGCCGGTCGTCCGCGTGGAGCCAGGCCCCCCATCGACATACAGCTTGTCCCGGTAGCGGCCGTCCGAGCGGAGCTGCGTGCTGAGGACCCCACGGTCCTCCGATGTGCCGGCCCCGGATCCCGCCTCGAGCACGATGGCGCCGGCGCCATCCCCGAAAAGCACGCACGTGGTGCGGTCATTCCAATCCAGGATTCGAGAGAAGGTCTCAGCGCCGATCACGAGGGCGCGCCGATGAGAGCCCGAGCGCAGGAAATTGTCCGCCGTGGCGACTCCGTAGACGAAACCGGTGCAGACGGCCTGCAGATCGAAGGCGGCCCCGTGCGTCATTCCGAGACCGGTCTGGATCAGGGTCGCGGTCGATGGAAAGGTATAGTCCGGCGTGGAGGTCGCGCAGACCACGAGGTCGATGTCCTTTGCCGTCAGCCCGGCATTGGCGAGGGCCGCCTCGGCAGCCTTGATGCCGAGGATGGAGGTCGTCTCGTGCTCGGCTGCGATATGCCGCTGCTCGATCCCTGTGCGCTGCACGATCCACTCGTGCGAAGTGTCGACTCTCCGGGCGAGTTCATGGTTGGTGACGGCGCGTTCCGGAAGAAACGCGCCGCAACCGCGGATGATGGAGCGGATATTCGTCAATGATGGGCTCTTTTCAGGCGGACGCCTGATCGGCCGGGCTCTGCTCGAGCATATCCCGGATCGTCCGCATCAGGTCGTAGTGCGCCATGTCGTAGGCGATGTCTATGGCGCTGGCGAATCCCAGCGCATCGGTTCCGCCGTGGCTCTTGATCACGATGCCGTCCAGGCCGAGGAACACTCCGCCATTGACCTTGCGGGGATCCATTTTGTCCCGGAGGGAATCGAAGGCCTGCCGCGCCAGCAGATAGCCGATTCGGGCCATCCACGTGCGGCTCATGGCGGCGCGCAGGTATTCCGCGATCTGCTTGGCGGTTCCCTCGGCCGTCTTCAGCGCGATGTTCCCGGTAAAGCCTTCGGTGACCACGACGTCCACGGTCCCGCGGCCGAGGTCGTCCCCTTCGACGAAGCCTCGATATTCGAGATACTCGAATTCGCTCTCGCGCAGGATGCGCGCGGCTTCCTTGACGGTCTCGATGCCCTTGATCTCCTCGGTGCCGACATTCAGAAGGCCGACTGTCGGACGTTTGATGTCGAAGACGATCCGGGCCATCGCAGCGCCCATGATTGCCATATCGACGAGATGCTCCGCATCCGCACCGATCGTGGCGCCCACATCCAGCACGATGCTCTCGCCGCGGAGCGTGGGCCACATCGCAGCGATGGCCGGTCTCTCCACATGCGCCATCATCTTCAGGCAGATTTTCGACATGGCCATGAGCGCGCCGGTATTTCCGGCGGAAACCGCAGCATCTGCCTCCCCGTCGCGAACCGCCTGTACGGCCCGCCACATGGACGACTTGCCGCGGCCGAGGCGGACGGCCTGAGCCGGCTTCTCATCCATCGCGATTGCGAGTTCCGCGTGCCGGATCTCCGTCACGGCCTGCAGAGCTGGATGGTCCTTGAGAATGGGCTCGATCGCCGCTCGATCACCGAACATCAGGAAGCGGAGCTGTGGATGTCGCTCGAGCGCGAGCGCGGCACCCGGAACAACGACTGACACGCCATGATCGCCGCCCATCGCGTCGAGCGAAATCCGCACTGGCTTCGACATGGGGCGAACGACTTCCCGGGCCTCAGAGCCGTCTCCGCCCACGGGGAACCAGCTCGCAATGGTATGAGTTGCGCATTCTCGATGGCGGGCTCGCCCCACCTAGCATGACAATGCTCGAGAGCGCGGCGAAAAATAGCGCTTTGCGGCCACGTCGCAACCGGTTTCTCCAACGCACCAGCGGCCAGGCATCGACCCGACTGCCTACCCATCCTTCCTCAATCGACCAAGGGCGGCAAAGGGCGAATCCGCCTCGTCCCCATCGTTCTCGTATTTGAAATCGACCCCCGGCTTGCGCGGATACGGATCGAGGCCAAGCGCAAGAAACTCGGCGGTCAGAGCGCCGAGATCGATGCGCCCGTCCAGGATCTCGTCCGGCGGGTCATAGTCCGGATGGTCCACCGGAGGCTCCGCAGGAATGTGCCGCGGCTCGGCAAAATCGACCATGACCTCCTCATCGAGACTGGTCTCGAACGGGTCGAGGGTCACGACACAGGTCTGAGTGATCCTTGCGCGAACCCGCCCCTCGACGTGGACACCCCGCGCGGAGCCGGTCACCTTGTACTCGCCGATGAGATCATGAATGGCCGGCAGCTTGAAATCTGTCGCGAGGGCGTCGCACTCCTCCTGCGTGGCGCGCACCTCGAAGCGCACTCCCGTGGCGGGGAGATTCGAGACGTCGAGCGGGCGCGATAGCGGGCCGACCGCTTCGGGTGTCATGGGTGTCGTCATGGCATCTCCTCCGGCGTCTTCGGGTGCGGAAAAACTGGTCCGCGCTCCAGGAGAGCGGTCAGGTCGAGCTGCGCGAGCTCCCGCTCGGCTGCCATGGAATAACGCGCAAGGTCGTGGGCCGGCGCCTCGTCGCCTCTCACATTTCGGCCGAGCGCGCCGGCAAGGGACGCTTCATCCCCTCCATCGAGAGCGGCGCCATATGCCTTGACGCGGCCGAAGAACGATTCGGCGAGCCGCTTCATGCGCTTCGGCACCGCCATGTCACCGACTCCCATCTCGCGCAACGAGGCGTCGAGGTCCCGGAAGAAGGCGTCCGTGAGATCCCCCGCTACATCCGGGGCCGGCGGCGGCAATGCCTGGAGCCTGCGCACGGTGAGAATGATATGAAGCGAAAGAGCTTCGAATCGGCCTTCGATCGTGTCGGGCACGCCAAGGGAGGTATACAGGGCAGCCGCGCGAGCTGCCGTCGCAACCTGCTCGTAAAGGGTCGCGATGACCCGGCGTTGTCGATTCTTGCGGAAATAGCCGAAGATCATGGTACCCTTCAGGCTTGGCCGCGCCTTGTCAAAGCCATGGCCTCGCGTTACGCCATCGCCCTCCCGCGGCGCAAGCATCACAGCCGCTCCTCGAGAAGTCGAATCATGCGTCGGCCGTCTTCCCTCGCTCGTCTTGCTGTCCTTGCCATCGTCTCAGTGCCCCTTGCGGCCTGCGTCGGGGGCGAAGAGTTCCATCGCGGTTACGTCACCGACGAACGCGCGGTCAACCAGGTCACGAAAGGAATGAGCGCAGACAAGGTCCTGGAGACGCTGGGGACTCCCTCGACGGTTTCGACCGTCGGGAACCGCAAATGGTACTATATCAGCCAGATTTCCCGGCGGCCGGTCCAGTTCATGCGGGAGCAGGTCATCGATCAGCGGGTGACGGCTGTCTACTTCGACAAGAATCTCCGCGTCGAACGTGTGGCCCTCTATGGTCTGCAGGACGGCAAGGTGTTCGACTTCATCTCCCGCTCGACCCCGACCGGCGGAGAGGACCAGAGCTTCCTCGGCCAGATCTTCAAGGGCACGACGACGCTGAATCCGTTCGGCGCATAGCCGCCCCGACTCCTTCTTATCCAACGAAAAGCCCCGCGGCGCACCGCGGGGCTTTTCGTATTTGCATTTGTCTTCCCTGCACGTCGAAGCAGTACCGGGTCGAATGTTCCGTGTGACGGAAGGTCAGGGTGCGCGGCAGGAATGCGCACCCTTCCGTGAGCAGCGGCTCGCTCAGCTGTGCGCGAGAATAGCCAGCAGGAGAAGGGCGATGATGTTGGTGATCTTGATCGCGGGATTCACGGCCGGACCGGCCGTATCCTTGTAGGGATCACCGACGGTGTCGCCCGTGACGGATGCCTTGTGAGCCTCCGAGCCCTTCTGATGAGTCGTGCCGCTTGCATCCGTGAAGCCATCCTCGAACGACTTCTTGGCGTTGTCCCACGCGCCGCCGCCGGACGTCATCGAAATGGCGACGAACAGGCCGGTGACGATCACGCCGAGCAGCATCGCGCCGACGGCGGAGAAGGCCTGCGACTTGCCGGCGATCGCATAGACCACGAAGTAGATCACGATCGGCGCCAGGACCGGCAGCAGCGATGGAACGATCATCTCCTTGATCGCAGCGCGGGTCAGCATGTCAACCGCCGCTCCGTAGTCGGGACGATCGGTGCCCTGCATGATTCCGGGCTTTGCCCTGAACTGGCGACGGACCTCTTCGACCACGGCGCCACCCGCACGGCCCACGGCTGTCATCGCCATGCCTCCAAAGAGGAATGGGATGAGGCCACCGAGCAGCAATCCGATCACCACGTACGGGTTTGCCAGCGAGAAGTTCGGCTGGACGCCCTGGAAATACGGGTACTGCGCGGCGTTCTCGGTGAAGTAGTTCAGGTCGGAGGTATAGGCCGCGAACAGCACGAGAGCGCCCAGTCCGGCCGAGCCGATCGCGTAGCCCTTCGTGACGGCCTTGGTCGTGTTGCCGACCGCGTCGAGAGCATCGGTCGATCTGCGAACGTCCTTCGGCAGGCCGGCCATCTCGGCGATGCCGCCGGCATTGTCCGTGACAGGGCCGAATGCGTCGAGCGCCACGATCATGCCGGCAAGCGCGAGCATCGCAGTGACTGCGATCGCAATGCCGAAGAGACCGGCGAGCCCGTAGGCCACCACAATGCCGGCGACGATCACGATCGTCGGCAATGCCGTGGACTCGAGCGACACGGCAAGTCCCTGGATCACGTTCGTGCCATGCCCCGTCACCGATGCCTGGGCAATCGACCGCACCGGCCGGAAACCGACACCCGTGTAGTACTCGGTAATCACGACGATGAATGCCGTAACGAGAAGCCCCACGACGGCGCACCAGAACAGCGACCCTGAGCTGAACACGGCGCCAGCGTTCGTCCTGAACTCGGTCGAGAACCCGCCGAACATCAGGAGGTTCACGATCGCGATGGCGATGATGGACAGCACTCCCGTCGCGATCAGGCCCTTGTAGAGGGCGCCCATGATGGACTGGTTCTGACCGAGCTTCACGAAGAAGGTGCCCGCGATCGAGGTCGCAATGCAGGCTGCGCCGATGGCGAGCGGATAGAGCAGAATCGTGTCGAGGATCGGCTGCCCGGCGAAGAAGATCGCGGCAAGGACCATCGTGGCGACGACCGTCACCGCGTAAGTCTCGAACAGGTCCGCGGCCATGCCTGCGCAGTCGCCGACGTTATCGCCGACGTTGTCGGCAATCGTCGCCGGATTGCGCGGATCGTCCTCAGGAATGCCGGCTTCCACCTTGCCGACGAGATCGCCGCCGACGTCCGCACCCTTCGTGAAGATGCCGCCGCCGAGACGAGCGAAGATCGAGATCAGGGAGGCTCCAAACCCGAGGGCGACGATCGCGTCGATGACCGTCCGGCTTGCGGGCTCGAACCCGAGCATGCGCGTCAGCACGCCGTAATAGATCGCGACGCCGAGCAGCGCGAGGCCAGCCACGAGCATCCCCGTGACGGCGCCGGATTTGAACGCCACGTCGAGCCCGCCGCTGAGCGATCTTGTCGCGGCCTGCGCGGTGCGCACGTTCGCGCGGACTGAGACGTTCATTCCGATGAAGCCCGCTGCGCCCGAAAGCACCGCGCCCACGAGGAAGCCGACACCCACCCAGATGCCGAGCAGATAGCTCAGGATGAGGAACAGCACGACACCGACGACGGCGATCGTCATGTATTGACGGCGCAGATACGCCTGGGCGCCTTCGGCGATCGCTCCTGCGATCTCCTGCATGCGCTGCGTTCCCGCATCGCGCTTCATGACGTCATTGATGGCCCATATGCCATAGACGACCGATAACAACCCGCCCAGAATGATCAGGAGAAGTGTCATGAACCTGTCCTTGTGCCGGCGGGTGTTCTATCGGAGGCAGCCGTAGACCACGTTGATGTCGGTCAAAGCCGCCTCTCACCCCCCTTGAGATGGCCTTCACTGCCAAAAATCTTGAGGAATCGCAAACACGACTTCGGTCGAACCCACAAGGGAGTATCAGGATTGGCATTCCCGTGGCTTTCCGGAGGAGGAGCCTACGCACGGCTCAAGCGTACGGACCGCGACCGGAACCGCGATTGCCAGTAGAGCAGTATGAGCGCACCCGCGACCGGCGGAAAGACGAGCCAGTTCAAGAGTTCCCACCCGCTCGCGGCCATCAGCTTGCCCGACGTGAAGGATGCGATTGCAACCGACCCGAACACGCAGAAATCGTTGAGGGCCTGGACGCGTGTCCTCTCCTCGGGTCGGTAGCATTCCGTCACGAGGCTCGTCGATCCTATGAAGGCAAAGTTCCATCCGACTCCGAGCAGGATGAGACCGCTCCAGAAGTGGGCCACGCTGATCCCCGCGAGCCCCGTGACGGCCGCGAGTGCGATCAGGATGAGACCGGAGGCCGTGATCGTCTCCTTCCCGAAGCGGCTGATAAGGGAGCCGGTCACGAAACTCGGGCCGTACATGGCAAGGATGTGCCACTGGATTCCGAGCGCTGCCGTTCCCACCGAATGCCCGCACCCCACCATGGCGATCGGCGTTGCGGTCATGAGGAAGCTCATCAGGCCATAGGAGACGATGCCGGTGGCGATCGCCATCAACAGCCGGGGCTGGCGCGCAAGCTCCCCAAGCGGGCGTCCGCTCGCCGATGCCACCGGAGCAGGCTTGGTCGACCGGAGCTGTGACAGAATGGCCATCGAGGCGAGCGCGAGAGCACCCTGTCCCAGGAAGGCGCCGGCGAAAGGCACGTCGAGGAGATCGCGCGTCCAGATCACCAGTTGCGGGCCGATGATGCCCGCTGCGAGACCACCAGCCATGACCCACGAGATGGCCCGTGGGCGGAATTCTTCCGAAGCCATGTCGGTCGCTGCGAACCGATAGCTCTGGACGAAAGAGCCGTAGATTCCGGCAAGGAAGGTTCCGGCACAGAAGAGGGCAAAGGCGGACCAGGCCGTGCCGAGAGCGGCGACGCACCCGGCCAGGACCCCGAAGGACGCACCGACGAAATAGCCGCTTCGGCGGCCGAGCCGCCGCATCAGCATCGCCGCAGGAACGGTGCCGAACGCAAGACCGAGTTGCAGGATGCTCACTGGCAAGGTCGCGAGCGCCTTGTCGGTTGCGATCGCCTGCCCGACAAGGCCTCCGAGCGAGATCACGATGGCAGGACTTGCTCCGCCAAGCGCCTGCGCGCAGGCAAGGACTCTGGCATTACGCCGTGCCGTCACATCGTCGATGGGGGACAAGGCGGCGCCTCAGAAATGAGAGAAAGAGCCTACACCGTAGCGTCGCTCCTCCCCGGCCTGACGGAACACGGGAGGGCTCGGATCGTCGGTCACGGTCCCGATCACGGAGACTGGTACACCGGCACGATCGGATGATCGGAGAAATGATGCCAACTCCTCCTCGGCGACGGTACAGAGAACCTCGTAATCATCTCCGCCGGTGAGAATCGCGTCGAACAGACTCGGTTCATGGGCGAGTGCCGCCCGAGCGGCCGGCGAGAGCGGTACCGAATCCGTCTCGATAACGGCTCCGAGGCCAGCCGTGCCGACGAGCTTCGCCAGATCTCCGGCGAGTCCATCCGATACATCCATTGCGGCGTGGGCGTGGTCCCGCAAGCTCGCGGCAACGGCATTCCGGGGCTGCGGATGGAGATAGCGATCCTCCAGGAAATGCCCGGACTCGGCCGAGAGCGTGGAACTCCAATCCGGATTGCTGCGAAGCGCAAGCCCCAATGCTGCGTCCCCGATCGTCCCTGTCACACAAATTCGGTCGCCCGGCCGAGCCGTCGTACGGCGAACCATCCGCCCCTTCGGGACCTCTCCGATGGCAGTGATGGAGATCGTCAACCCGCTCGCTGCCCTCACGGTATCGCCGCCGAGCAAGGGACAGCGGGCTGTCTGGGCGACTGCGCCAAGATTTGAGGCAAAAGCCGCAAGCCACTCCTCAGTCCAGTTCGAGGGAAGAGCGAGCGCCAGAAGAAAACCGACCGGATCCGCGCCCTTGGCGGCCAGGTCGGAGAGGTTCACTCCAAGAGACTTCGCGGCAATCGATCCGGCCGGGTCGTCGGGGAAGAAATGAACCCCGGCCACGAGAGCATCCGCGGTGAGCACGAGGTCGTAGCCGGGGCGCGGGCTGATCAGCGCAGCATCGTCCTTCAGGCTCAATCCGCCCTCGCCGGCAACGGGCGCGAAATAGCGGGCGATGAGATCGTGCTCGGAGGGGCGGGTCATTGCGGGCTCAGGTCCGCTCGAGCGCAACGGCCGTTAGCCGCCGCGTCGCGGTCTCCCGGAGCCTGCGGCTTTCTCGAGCTCGCCTGGCCGCACTTCCCGGGCGACGGTATCAAGGACGGCGTTCACGAGTCCCGGCTCGTCCTCGCCGTAGAACCCGTGCGCCACGTCGACATATTCCGAGATCACGACGCGCGCCGGGACGTCCTTGCGATACATCAGCTCGAAGGCGCCGGCCCGCAATATGGCCCGCAGCACCGCTTCGACGCGCTTCAGGGGCCAGCCCTTCGCTAGAGCGCCGTCGATCTTCACGTCGATCGGGCGCTGGTTCTCGACGACACCGGACAGAATGCTGCGAAAGAATACGCGATCCGACGGCTGCGCCTCCACGCCATCGACCTCGCGACCGATCCAGAATGCCTCGAACTCGGCGAGCGCATCGATGACCCCCTTCCCCGACACGTCCATCTGATACAGCGCCTGAACCGCGGCAAGACGCGCTGCGGACCGCTCCGCGGCCATGGTCATATCAGGCCTCCTCGATGCTTCGGCGAATCCGCAGAACCGTCAGGGCCGCCTCAGCCGCCCCGCCGCCCTTGTTGAGCTCGCTCATCTTCGCGCGAGCCCACGCCTGCGCCTCGTTTTCCACCGTGATGATTCCGTTGCCGAGGGGAATGGCACGCGACACCGAAATATCCATCAGCGCACGCGCACTCTCTCCGGCGACTATATCGTAATGACCCGTCTCGCCGCGTATGACGCAGCCGAGCGCAACGACAGCGTCGTATGGCCGCCCCTTGGCTTTCGCCGCCTCGAGAGCGATCACGACAGTTGCCGGGATCTCGAGTGCGCCATCGACCGTGAATACATCGGCCTCGGCCTGCGCAGCCTTGCAGGCCGCCATCGCCCCGGCCAGGAGCTCGTCGGCAAGCTCTGCGTAGAATCGCGCCTCGACGATGAGCACCCTTGCGCCAGGAGTGGGAGGTGCGGCGCGGGCGGTACGGGCGTGCGGGACGACCATTCTGATGATCCGACGTTGTGCTTGGGGGCCGGACGGGAATGCGGGACCGGATCCCGCGGCAACAGGCGAAGGGTCCCTACCCTCCCCCGCCCGCCTCGGCAAGACGCGCCGCGTAGCGCGCCATCAGATCCACCTCCAGGTTCAGGAGGTCGCCCGGGCGCCGCTCACCCCAGGTCGTGACATTCAGCGTGTGGGGAATGAGCAGCACGGAGAAGGTCCGACCCTCGACGCTGTTCACGGTCAGCGAGGTCCCGTCGAGACAGACCGACCCTTTCTCGGCAATGAAGCGGGCGAGCTTAGCCGGAGCCTCGATGACGAACCGCGCCGTCGCCCCCCAGGGATCGTCCGAGCCCGTGATGGCCTCCCGCGCGAGGATCTGCGCCGTCCCGTCGACATGCCCAGTGACGAGATGCCCTCCGAGTTCATCCCCGATCCTGAGCGAGCGCTCGAGATTGACCCGGGTGCCGACTCGCCAGCTATCGACGGCCGTCCGGGCAAGCGTCTCGGCCGCTGCATCGACCTCGAACCAGCATCCGTTTCCTTCCGGACCGCGGGCGACGACCGTCAGACAAGGCCCCCCGCAGGCGATCGACGCACCGAGATCGATCGTCGAGGCATCGTAGTCGGCGGCAATGCGGATCCGACGGAGCGGACCTTCACCCGAGATGGCGTCGATGTGTCCGACGGCAGTGACGATTCCGGTGAACATCATCCCCTCTCGTAGATCTCGATGCGATCACCGCCAGCCTGTTCCGGCAGGAGCGGAACCATGCGCGCAAGGGCTGCAGCCAGACCCAGGCGAACCCCCCGGACGTCCCCATCGGCATCATGATCGCTGGTGATCAGCACGCATTCATCGACGAGATCCGCCACGGCGAGCGCCTCGGCAAGCGACGGCCCTCCCTCGCAGAACACCCTCGTGAGCCCACGCCGCGACAGGCTCGCCATGGCGTCCGCGAGGTCCAGTTGGCCATCGGAACCGCACCGTGCCCGAATCACGGTCACACCCAGGTCCGACAGGCGGCGTGCCGCCTCGTCCGGAGCTTCAGCAGAGGTGACGATCCAGGTTGGAACTGCGTCTGCCGAGGCGACGAGGCGACAGGTCGTGGGTGTTCGCAGGTGGCTGTCGAAGACGACGCGTACGGGCTGGTGCACGAGGCCGGGCAGCCGGACCGTCAGGAGCGGATCGTCTGCCAGAACGGTTCCGACTCCGACCAGAATCGCGTCCGCGTGGCTCCGCATGAGGTGCACGCGCCGGTTTGCGCTCTCACCCGTGATCAGAAGCCTCGGGCCCGCGCTTCGCCCCGAAATGCCCGCGCGCGTCTGCGCAAGCTTCAGAGTCACAGCCGGACGACCCCGCGTCACTCTCGTGATATGCCCGCGATGCACACGCCGGGCTTCCGAGCTCAGCACGTCGGTGACGACGTCGATGCCTCGTGCACGGAGGAGATCGTGACCGCGACCTCTCACCCGAGGGTCAGGATCCTCCAGGGCCGTCACGACGCGATTCACGCCGGCGGCCAGAATGGCGTCGACGCAAGGCGGCGTCCGCCCGTGGTGCGAGCACGGCTCGAGCGACACGTAAAGCGTCCCACCCCGTGCAGCCGCTCCCGCCTGTTCCAGCGCGATCCGCTCCGCATGCGGACGCCCGCCAGGCTGGGTGATGCCTTGCGTCAGAATGATCGGACCAGCGCCGTCCTCCCTGACCACTACGGCCCCGACGGACGGATTCGGCCAAGTATGCCCCAAATGCCGCGCGCCCAGATTCATGGCGAGCCGCATGAATCTCGCATCGTGGGCAGAAGCCTGCGACGCCGGCAGGTTCGGCTGCGCGAGAGCCGTCATGGTATGCCGGATTCTTCGGTCGCGCCGTCGGCTCCGGTCTCCGCATCAGGGCTCGAAAGCCGTTCGAGAATTTCCTCGAAGTCCTTGGCTTCCCGGAAGTTCTTGTAGACGGACGCGAACCTCACATAGGCGACGTCATCGAGCCCTTTCAGCCCCTCCATGACGAGCTCGCCCACGGTCTCGCTCGAGATCTCGTTTTCACCGAGAGCCTCGAGTTGGCGCACGATGCCGTTGATCATGCGCTCCACTCGTTCGGGATCGACGGGGCGCTTCCGCAGCGCGATTTCGACGGACCTCTGGAGTTTGTCTCGATCGAACGGAACACGGCGACCGGAGCGTTTCAGGACCGTCAGTTCGCGCAGCTGGACCCGTTCGAAGGTCGTGAACCGGCCTCCGCAATCGGAGCAAATCCGCCGCCGGCGGATCGCCGAGGCGTCATCGGTCGGGCGGGAATCCTTGACCTGCGTATCCAGGCTCCCGCAATAGGGGCAGCGCATGGTCTCCGGCCGCCCTCACTCGTAGATCGGGAAGCGCCGCGTCAGCTCCTGGGCATGCTGCCGGACGGAATTCTCGACGGCTGCGTTGCCGCTTTCACCGCTTTGCGCAAGCCCCTCGAGAGTCGCGATGATCAACTCGCCCACATGCCGGAATTCCGCAGCGCCGAATCCTCGCGTCGTGCAAGCCGGCGTGCCGAGCCGAATCCCTGAGGTCACCATTGGCTTCTCGGGATCGAAGGGCACCCCATTCTTGTTGCAGGTGATGTGCGCCCTGCCGAGTGCCGCCTCGGCCGCCTTGCCGGTCAGTTTCTTGGGCCGAAGGTCGACCAGCATCAGGTGATTGTCGGTTCCGCCGGCAACGATGGCGTATCCGGCCGAGATCATCGTGTCCGCAAGCGCCCGGGCGTTCTCGACGACGGCGTGGGCGTAGAGCTTGAATTCCGGCCGGAGAGCCTCTCCGAAGGCCACCGCCTTGGCGGCGATCACGTGCATGAGCGGCCCGCCCTGCAGCCCGGGGAAGATCGCGGAGTTGACCTTCTTGGCGATGTCTTCGTCGTTCGTGAGGATCATGCCGCCACGCGGGCCGCGGAGCGTCTTGTGCGTCGTCGTCGTGACCACATGCGCATGCGGGAACGGAGACGGGTGGGCTCCGCCCGCCACGAGCCCTGCGAAATGGGCCATGTCGACCATGAAGAAGGCGCCGACCTCGTCGGCGATCTCGCGGAACCGGGCGAAATCCCAGAAGCGGGAATAGGCGCTTCCGCCCGCCACGATCACCTTCGGCTTGTTCTCCCGCGCGAGCCTCGCGACCTCGTCCATGTCGATGAGCTGGTCGTCCGGACGAACCTTGTAGCTCACGACGTTGAACCACTTCCCGGACATGTTCACGGGCGAGCCGTGAGTAAGGTGGCCGCCACAGGCGAGGTCGAGGCCCATGAAGGTGTCGCCCGGCTTCATCAGTGCCATGAACACGGCCTGGTTTGCCTGGCTGCCTGAATTCGGCTGCACATTGGCGAAGCGGCAATCGAAGAGGCGGCAGGCCCGCTCGATGGCAAGGTCCTCCGCGATGTCCACGAACTGGCAGCCGCCGTAATACCGCCGGCGGGGATATCCCTCGGCGTATTTGTTCGTCATCACTGAGCCCTGCGCCTCGAGCACGGCCCGCGAGACGATGTTTTCAGAGGCGATGAGCTCGATCTCGTCACGCTGACGGGCGAGTTCCCGTGTGATGGCGCTCGCAATCTCCGGGTCCGCTTCCGACAGGGACGCCGAAAAGAAACTGTTCGACCGGTGGTGTGCCGCCTCGCTCGCGCTCATTGGATTTCCTCGGTGATCGGACGCCCCCGGACCGGCGGGCGGGGCAGCGGCTCCGGCCGCGCCCTCTCGTCCCGCGCGTCTAGCATGCGGCCGCCGCGGACGCCAAGGATTCAAAGTCGCGCAGAAAGGGGCGGAAATCCGCCCCTACTCAGTTCGCGAGAAACATTTCTTCGTCCGGCGCGGCGGGCTCTCGGCTCGCGACGGGAATGGACGATCCGAAACCGTCCCGGTTGTAGATGTCGTCGCGGAACTGGATCAGGCCGTCCGGCGTCGCCCAGGCCGTGATGTAGGTCCAGTAGACGGGAACCGGCTGCGCAAGGCGCGCATCGATCCGATCGCCCGACCGGAAGACGGCATCGATTTGATCGCGGGTCCAGCCGGGGGTGTCCTTGAGGAGCCACTGGATGTAGTCGCGCACGTTCTGAACGCGGACGCATCCCGAGGACACGAACCGGAAATCGTCGCCGAAGATGCCCTTGGACGGCGTGTCGTGCATATAGACGCCGTGCGGGTTCGGGATGTTGATGCGGACGAAGCCCATCGAATTGACCTCGCCGCCAGGATCCTGCCGGAACATGTAGCGGGTCGCTTCATCCGAGAACCAATTGACCCGCCGGGGATCGATCTCCTCTCCACGACCGCTGAAGATCCGGATGCGATTCTCCGTCAGGTAGCTCGGCTCCTTCTGCATCTTGGGGATCAGATCCTTGCGGATGATCGAAGCCGGGACCGTCCAGAACGGGTTGAAGTTCACCTCGGTGATCTTGGCGTTCATCACCGGCGACTGGCGGTCGATCTTTCCGACACCGGCTGCATGGCGCGTATGAACGGTTCCGTTCTCGACGGTCTCCACGAGAGCGGCGGGAATATTCATGATCACGTAGCGTGAGCCGAGATTGCCCGAATAGGCGCGGAGACGGACCACGTTGAGCTCGAGCTGACGCAGCCGGATATCTGCCGGGACATTCATGGCTGCCAGAGTGATCGCGTTCATGGCGCCGGTGGCGTTGATCCCGTGGCGAGCCTGGAAGCGACGGACCGCTGCCTCGACATACGAATCATAAACCGGCGAGGCCTCGAGGGCTGGATCGATGTCACCCGAGCTGACGAGGCGCTGCCGGAGCGCGACGACCTCCGGGCTCTGGACGTTCAAGCGAAGGCGCTCGCTGACACGGAGCGGCATCCAGCCCCCGCGCGCGACGATACCGCGATAGCGCTCGATCGTCTGCTCGGTTGCATCGAGGGTCTGCGGAGAGAGGATCGGCGTCGTCGAGCGCGGGATCCGCATGCGGGACGCGGCTTCGTAGTTCTGCCGCCACTCGGCCTGCTGGCCCGCTGCGAATTGCTGTGCAATCGCAGAAGCGGGTGTCAGGGCGATGGCGACAGTACCGGTCAGGAAGGAACGACGGGACTGCATCGGGCGCGTTCTCTCGGATTCTGGGCAGGACCGACAGGGGTGAGGGGGCATCTCGCAGAATGCGCGACGCCTGCCCCTTGACTGCCGGGATTGGCTTAACGAACGGTTCCCAGAACGTTGAACATCGGGGCCAGAATATGGCGATCACCCGATCGTGCACGATCCAATCTTGGCCGACCAGCGCCCGAGTGTGCGGCGTGTCCCAGATCGGGCCCCTGGCTGAGCTGTCAGAGCCGGTAGCGGATGTGATCCGTCCAGAAGCGCTCGAGGCGCACGAGTGACTGATTCATCCTCTCGAAATCCGTCTGCGAGATGCCGCCGATCGGCTCGATTGTCCGTGAATGCTTATCGTAGAGCGCCTTGATGGCGTCGTGGATGTCCCGCCCTTTCTCCGTGAGGCTGATCCGCACCGAGCGCCGGTCCACACGGGACCGCGCATGGTGCAGATACCCCATCTCGACGAGCTTCTTCACGTTGTAGGAGACGTTGGAGCCAAGATAGTAGCCTCGGGTCCGCAACTCGCTCGCGGTGAGCTCCTTGTCGCCGATGTTGTAAAGGAGCAGGGCCTGGACGCTGTTCACGTCGCTTCGGCCGCGCCGCTCGAATTCGTCCTTGATCACGTCGAGAAGGCGACGGTGGAGCCGCTCGACGAGGTGCAGAGCCTCGAGATAGCGGCTCTTGACTCCCTCACCTGCCGGGACCGCGTCCTCCTGCAATTCCGCTTTGAATGCCGTCTTCATTGCAATGCCTCATTGCCTCTCTGTCATCGAACGGCCGGTTTGCCCGGCTCATCTCTGAACGGCACTTTGCAGGCATCGCGTGAAATTGAGTTTAAACAACACGATGAATATACGATTTACCCTTGGGAGTAAACGAAAGGTGAAGCTACGAGTAGTTTACCCTTCTGAACTGTAAAAATCTTGTATAAAGGCCGCCTCTATACTTGTTCTTCTCGCGCAGAGATCCAGGAAATTACCAAGTAGATGGCGAGCGCAACGGCCATCACAACGGAGAGCATCGGGAATTGCAAAAGTAAATCGGGGGAAAAAGCCGAAAGAAGGATGAGATGGCTCATCACGGCGAGCAGCCAGATCACGCCGCCCCAGGTACTCGCCATCCAGAGTCCGATTGCTGCAACGAGATCGATCACGCCGAAATAAACCACCGTCGCCTGATGGCTCGGCGCAAGTGACTCAAAGGCACCCGTGGCTCCTGATACTCCGAGGATGACGGCCCAGGCTCCCAAGCCCTTTGCGATCCAGAGGAGCGACAGGACCCGCATGTAGATCCGCAGAGCCAACGCCCATCGAATTCCGCCTTGGCTCCGAGGCTGCTCCTCGATGCGATCCGGCGAAAGGACCGGCGCCGGGACGACAGTCTCGCGTCTCCGTAGATTGAAAGCCATCAGGGAAGCTCGAGTTCACGGTCGAGGGGCGCGAAGTACCCGGCGACCGCATCCGCATCGACTTCTTCGACCGATTGCGGGTTCCATGCGGGCTTGATGCCTTTCTCGAAGAGCGTGGTCCGGACGCCTTCGTAGAAGTCGGTCCCTCGTATGACACGGGACACGATCCGGAATTCGATCCTCATGGCCTCGTCGAAATCAACAGCTCCGCCCCGGTGCATCTGCTCCAGGGTTATGGCGAGACTCGTCGGCGACTTCGAGCGCATGGTCTCAGCGCAGCGCTGGGCAAACTCGGAGCCGGCAGCGAACCTGTCCAGCCGCGCGAGGATCTCTCCGACGGTCTTCGCGTCGAAGCTCTCGGCAATCACCGACCGGTGCTCGTCGATCGGCGGCGGGCCAGGATCCCGGTGATGGGCCGTGATCGTGCCATCGACCGGCTCCCCGGCACACAACGCTTCCCGAAGATCGGTCAGCCGTTCGCTCGGCACGGTAGCCGTCGCGAGGCCTAGCGCCAGCCCGTCGGCTCTCTTCAACCGTTCTCCGGTCAACGCGATGTAGATTCCCGTAGAGTCGGGCAGGCGCGGAAGCGCGTAGGTCGCTCCGACATCGGGAAAGAAGCCGATCCCGACCTCGGGCATCGCGAAGAGATAGCGGTCACCGGCGATGCGATGGCTGCCATGGAGCGAGACCCCAACCCCACCTCCCATCACGATCCCATCGATGAGAGCGATATAGGGCTTTGGATAGCGACGGATCAGCGCATTGAGCTGGTACTCCTCGCGCCAGAACTGCAGCGCTTCCTCATGCTCGCCAGCCATGCCGAGGTCGTAAAGCCGCCGGATATCGCCACCGGCGCAGAAGGCTCGCTCTCCGGCCGCTTGGAGGACGATCCGTGTCACAGCGGGATCGGATGCCCAGGCATCGAGACTCTGCCGCATTGCGCGCACCATTTCGAGCGTGAGCGCATTCAAGGCAGACGGGCGGTTGAGCGTCATGACACCGGCTGCCCCTTGGCGCCTGCAGATGATATCGTCGGTTTCGATCATGCGCCTCTGCCTCACCGCATCCTGCCGATACAGTGCCGTGCACCGTGCCATACGGCAGAGTTCCTTGGAATCGCGGCTCCTGGCGGCATCCGCCCGATCTGGAAATTCCGCGGGCCAAGCATCCATGGCTCTCCGGAATCCAAAGATTCGCGCCGCGAGGTCGCCAGCGGCTCTAAAGGGCGTAGACCTGGGCCGTCAATCGGCCCTGCTCCACCGGATGTGGGTCATAGGGCATTCCCGTTCTTGCCGCGGCGTGCCATTCGGGGTGCCAATTCCTTCTCTACGGGGGACTCCGACATGCGATCTGTGCCAAGTCCTGATGGCTCGCCGGTCGTCGTGAATAGAAATGGATAACTCGAATATGTCGAAAGCCACTCCTCTCCGCCGCCAACCGCAACCGAGCGCGCCCGAGACGGAGCTCGCACTGACACACCGGCCGCGTCGGAACCGGAAAGCTGATTGGACGAGACGGCTCGTGCGTGAGCACACGCTCACCGTGGACGATCTGATTTGGCCGCTCTTCGTGACGGCGGGCACCGGTGGTCGGGAGCCCGTCCGCTCCATGCCGGGTGTCGAGCGGCTGAGCATCGATGAGGCCGTGCGGGAAGCCGAGCGCGCAGCGCGGTTCGGAATCCCGGCAGTCGCGCTCTTTCCCTATACCGACCCGGGTCTTCGGGATCCACGTGGGTCGGAAGCCCTCAATCCGAAGAATCTCGTCTGCAGCGCGGGCCGCGCCATCAAGGACCGCATTCCCGAAATCGGCATCATCATGGACGTCGCGCTGGATCCTTATACGAGCCACGGCCATGACGGCCTTCTCGAGGACGGCCGAATTCTCAACGACGATAGCGTGGCCCTTCTGGTGCGCCAAGCGTTGGTCCAGGCGGAAGCAGGCGCCGACATCATTGCGCCCTCCGACATGATGGACGGGCGGGTCGGAGCGATCCGGGAGGCGCTCGATTCCGAGGGATTCCAGGACGTCCAGATCATGGCTTATGCCGCGAAATATGCATCGGCGTTCTATGGCCCATTCCGCGACGCGGTGGGTTCCAGCGCGACGCTCGCCGGAGACAAGCGGACCTACCAGATGGATCCCGGCAACTCCGATGAAGCGCTTCGGGAAGTGGCGCTGGATCTCGAGCAGGGTGCCGACATGGTCATGGTCAAGCCCGGCCTTCCTTACCTCGACATCGTCCGACGGGTTAAGGAGAACTTCCGGGTGCCGACCTTCGCCTACCAGGTCTCGGGCGAATACGCGATGATCGAGGCTGCAGCCGCTAACGGTTGGATCGATGGCGATCGGGCCATGCTCGAGAGTCTCCTCGCTTTCAAGCGCGCCGGCGCTGACGGCATCCTGACCTACTTCGCCCCGCGCGTTGCCGAGCGCCTGAAATCCGCACTCTGAAAGACTCGTCCGTGCGCCGCCGGTTTCCCTGGCGGACAGTTCTTACGTCAATCCTCGGACTGGTGGCCGGCGGGTTGGCCGGATGTGCATTCGGGGTCGATGGCGACCAATTGCGGATATGCCGATCCACCCTGCCGGCGCTCAATCCCGGGCTCGCCATTACCGTGACCGGCGCGCAGCCCGGACCCGAGAAGCGGAGCATACGCGTCGAATATACGGTCGAGCGGATCGACCGCGCTCCCGTGGAGCGGTGGGTGATCTGTCAATTCGCAAGCGACAGTCTCACGGCGCGGAAGGGCGAGTTGACGGGCTTGTCGACAGAGGACGGCCCAATTTCAGGCGCCAGCCTGTACCTCATGAAGCATTATTACCTGGACACCCCGGAGGGCATGGCTGGCGACCCGGGCAGCGCAGCCGGCGCTGCCGCACCGGTCATCCCCGGTAGGGCGGCCTATGCTCTGCAACAAATTCTCTCCGGGTTGCCGCGGATGTCAGTCTACGGCCTGATTGCTACGGCCTATGCCCTCGTGTTCGGCCTCGTGCGGCGGGTCAACCTGGCTTTCGGGGAACTCGTGGCAATCGGTGCCGCAGCCAGCATCGCCGGCGCGGCGCTCGGTACGATCGGGATGGGGTTGCCTGTTGCGGGCGGACTTGCGGCAGGTCTGCTGGCGGCTTTGTTTGCGGCCGCTGCCTATGGCGCCGTCGGCGGCTGGCTCACGATCGGAATGGTCAAGGGAAGGAGCCCTCAGCCAAGCCTCATCGCGACATTCGGGCTTTCGCTCTTCCTAATGGAATTTCTTCGGTTGATCCAAAGTCCGGTAACGGTGTGGCTGCCGCCGCTCGGTTCAGAACCGTGGCCGGTCGCCCGGGCTGGTCATTTCGTCGTCAACCTCAAGCCAATGTCGCTGGCAACCGCCCTGTTCGGACTAGGCGCAGCCTCGATCCTCGTTGCTCTCGGGCGCTCCCGGTTCGGCAGGGAATGGCGGGCCTATTCGGAGGATCCGGCTGCCGCGCGCCTCTTCGGAATCGATGGACGGCGGCTGCTCCTCGGAACCCTTGCCCTCGCGGGTGCATTCGCCGGCCTCGCCGGCATGCTCATCGTGGTCGAATTTGGAGGTCTTGGCTTCGCGGGCGGGTTTCAGTTCGGGCTCAAGGCCTTGCTGGCCGCCGTTGTAGGCGGGATAGGCTCGGTACCGGGGGCGCTTGCAGGCGGCTGGATCGTCGGCCTCTTCGAGTCGCTCTGGGCTGCCTATCTGCCGATAGAGAGCCGCGATATCGCGCTGTATCTCGCCCTCGCAATCTTTCTCGTCTTTCGGCCGGGCGGCATTTTCGGGACCCGCGACACCACACCCCGCCAAGTGTAACTTCGGTTCGGATTTTCACCTTTGACATAGCCCGGCGCCCCATTCCTGATCCCCCGGGTGCACCAATTGAGGATCCGGAGCTCACGGGCGCCGGTCTAGAAGGGATGAGCCTTGGCAGAACATTGCATTTCTCCCGAGGACGTCACGCGAGCGGCAGAGACGATTCGGCCTCACGTGCTGCGCACCCCCCTCGTACCGGCACCACGGCTGTCGGAACTCACCGGCGCGACGGTCTTCGTGAAGCACGAAAACATGCAGCCGACCGGCTCGTTCAAGGAGCGTGGAGCGGTCAACAAGTTGCAGAAGCTGAGTCGGGAGGATGGCAGGCGCGGCGTGGTGGCCATGTCGGCCGGCAATCATGCGCAGGCTGTCGCCTATCATGGACGCCGGCTCGGAGTTCCCGTGACGATCGTGATGCCGGTCGGGACGCCCATGGTGAAGGCGGAGAATACCCGGGCGCACGGTGCAAGGGTCATCCTGCACGGGGAAACCCTGTCCGAGTCGGAAGGCCACGCCCGTTCGCTTGCTGCCGATGAGAACCTGGTCCTGGTACATCCATATGACGATCCGGATATCATGGCCGGCCAGGGTACCGTCGCGCTCGAGATGCTCGACGATGAGCCGACACTCGAGCAGATCATCGTGCCGGTCGGCGGCGGAGGCCTGATTTCCGGCATCGCCGTAGCGGCGCGTGACCGCAAGCCCGACCTGGAGATTATCGGGGTCGAGGCCGCGCTCTATCCTTCCTTCTCGAATGCCCTGACGGGCGAAAACCTCCCGATCGGCGGGCCTACTCTCGCGGAAGGCATCGCGGTCAAGACGGTTGGCAGACTCACGCTCCCGATCGTGCGCGATCTGGCGGCCGGCGTCATTCTCGTGGACGAGCCGCTCCTCGAGCGGGCCATCAACGCCTATGCCACGTTCCAGAGGACGATGGCGGAGGGTGCCGGCGCGGCTGGTCTCGCAGCGATGCTCGCGGAACCCGACCGGTTCCGCGAACGGAAGGTCGGCCTCATCCTGAGCGGAGGGAATATCGACGCGAGGCTCCTCGCCTCCGTGATGGTTCGGGAGCTCGAGCGCGAGAATCAAATCGTATCCTTCAGGATCACGGCGAACGACCGGCCAGGCCTCCTCGGCCGGGTCGCGAGCCGCCTCGGGGAACTCGGGGCCAATATCCTGGAAGTGTCGCACGGTCGCCTTTTCCTGGACATTCCGGCGAAGGGCGTTTCGATCGACATCACCATCGAAACGCGAGACGAACGACATACATCAGAGATCTTCGCAGCCCTCGCGGCCGACGGGCTCGCTCCTCGGCGACTCGATTCGCGGGGGCTCTCCGAAGGAGCGTTCTAAGGAGGGGCTTTTGCCAGCAGAGGCACAGCTGACCGGATACTCCGATCCTCGTGAGCTCGCACTCGCCACCGAGGGCGTGCTGGGACGTCGCATCCTCGCCTATCTCCTGGATATCGTGGTCGTCTTCCTCCTTATGTCGGTGCTCTGGGTGCTGATTGCTTTGTTTGGCGTCATCACCTTCGGCTTCGGATGGATGCTCTTCGCCCTGCTTCCGCTGACGGCGATCGCCTACAACGCGATCACGATTGCGAGCGAAGGCCAGGGTACGCTCGGAATGCGCGCGGCAGGCCTGCGCGTCGTCGATGCCGTCGATGGAGGCCGCCCATCGATGCTTGCGGCCGCCGTGCATGCTCTGCTCTTCTATGTCGCGGTTTCGACATTCCTCCTCTGGGCGATCGATGTGGTGATCGGGCTCGCGCGGGTCGACCGGCGTCTGGGTCACGACATCCTCAGCGGCCTGCTCCTCGTGCGTTCGCGGTGAATTCCCGTGGGCGAATCTGGACGGGCGTGGCACCAATGTTATTCTTGAGCGTTGGATCCACGCTCGAGTTTACGACCGAGGCCGAACCAGCGTGACGAGTCAGCCGCGCGACGCCCCCCAATTCTACCTGACGTCACCCTCTCCCTGCCCGTATCTGCCCGGCAAGGAGGAGCGGAAGGTCTTCACCCACATCATCGGAAAGCGCGCGCGGGATCTCAACGAGATCCTCACGCAGGGCGGGTTTCGCCGATCACAGACGATCGCCTATCGCCCTGCCTGCGAAAACTGCCGGGCCTGCGTCTCGGTGCGGGTGCTCGTCGACGAGTTCGAGCCTTCCGCAAGTCTTCGGCGCGTCCTTCGTCAGAACCGCGACCTGATCGGAACCGCGCTTCCGAACCGGCCGACTGCTGACCAATATCTACTCTTCCGCCGCTATCTCGACGCCCGCCACACGGACGGCGGCATGGCCGACATGACGGTCCTCGACTACTCGACCATGATCGAGGACAGCCATGTCGATACTCGCGTCATCGAGTATCGACGCCGTGGCTCCGAAAACGGTATTACCGGCCGCGGGACGGGCCAGCTCGTGGGAGCCTGCCTGACGGACGAGATGGCCGACGGCCTCTCCATGGTCTACTCGTTCTACGATCCGGACCTCGCAGACCGGAGCCTCGGAACCTTCATCATCCTCGACCACATCGAGCGGGCGAGATCCCGTGGCCTCCCGTACCTCTATCTGGGCTATTGGGTCGAAGGGTCGAAGAAGATGGCCTACAAGGTCCGGTTCATGCCTCAGGAAAGGCTCCTGTCGCAGGGCTGGCGCCGCTTCGAATAGCGACCACGGCTGCACCTGGGCATGGACGCAGCGCACCTCTGGCCTAGCTGTGGATTTACCTCGCCTTGATTTCGGGCGGGGT
>NZ_LN811355.1:257169-258281 GCF_001006805.1 Microvirga massiliensis
CCGGGGCGAACGGCGGGATCGGCATGGGGTCCACGATGATCACAGACGCGCGGCGCGGGAGCGGGGCATGAGGCCCGGCATGAATAGAGGCGCGCGCCGCGGGAGCAGGGCATGAGCCGGGTCGAGGTCACGCCAGCCGCGATCCCGGCGGTGAAGATCATCCGCGTGCCGGTGTTCGAAGACCCGCGCGGCACCTTCAGCGAGGTCTACAACCGGCAGGCCTTGGCGGCGGCCGGGATTGCCATCGGCTTCGTGCAGGACAACGTCTCACTGTCGCGCCCGGTCGGGACGGTGCGGGGCCTGCACTTCCAGGCGCCGCCCTTTGCGCAGGACAAGCTCGTGCGGGTGGTGCGCGGGCGGATCCTCGACGTGGCGGTGGACCTGCGGAGAAACTCGCCGAGCTTCGGGCGGCATGTGGCGGTCGAGCTCTCGGGCGAGAACCGGCTGCAGCTTCTGGTGCCGGTGGGCTTTGCGCACGGCTTCTGCACGCTCGCGCCCGACACCGAGGTCTACTACAAGGTCTCGGCGCATTACGCGGCCGCGCATGATCACGGGCTCGCCTGGGATGACCCGGCGCTCGGGATCGAATGGCCGGTGAGCCCCACCGAGGCGCTTCTGTCCGACAAGGACCGCGCGCAGCCCAGGCTCGCCGACCTCCCGCCGACCCTGACCGCGTGGGGTGAGTGATGCGCGTTCTCGTGACGGGCCGGGATGGCCAAGTCGCGCGGGCGCTGGCCGAGCGCGCCGCAGCCCAGGGCGTGACGGTCGTGCCGCTTGCCCGGCCGGAGCTCGATCTCAGCGCGCCTGAGACGATCCTGCCGGCCCTGCGCCGGGCCGGGGGCGACATCGTCGTGAATGCCGCCGCCTACACGGCCGTCGATCGCGCCGAGAGCGAGCCCGAACTCGCGCAGGCGATCAACGGCACGGGCGCCGGCGCGGTCGCCGCGGCGGCCACTGCCCTCAAGATCCCGGTCGTGCAGCTCTCGACCGACTACGTCTTCGAGGGCACCTCCGAGCGGCCCTACCGCGAGAGCGATCCGGTCGGGCCGGTCAGCGCCTATGGCCGGTCCAAGCTGGCGGGAGAGGAAGCGGTCGCGGCCGTCACTCTCGAT
>NZ_LN811355.1:258589-309492 GCF_001006805.1 Microvirga massiliensis
GCGCGGCCGAAGTCGCACTGGGCCGTGACGGGGCTCTACTTCTATGACCCGCAGGTCGTGGCGATCGCCCGGTCGTTGAAGCCCTCGGCGCGCGGCGAGCTCGAGATCACCGACGTGAACCGGCAGTATCTGGAGCGTGGCGAGCTGCACGTGCAGAAGATGGGGCGCGGCTTTGCCTGGCTCGACACCGGCACGCCGGAGTCGCTCGTCGAGGCCGCCGAGTTCGTGCGGGCGCTCGAGAAGCGGCAGGGCTTCCGGATCGCCTGCCCGGAGGAAATCGCCTTCCAGCGCGGCTGGATCAGCCGAGCCGATCTTGTCCGGCTCGGAGAGGAACTCTCGAAGAGCGATTACGGGAAATACCTGCTCAGAGTCGCGGAGACGGGTGTTCGTCCATAGAGGCCGATCGCGCGAAGTCAGTTTTCGGCGAAATATTCCGACGCAAGTTCAAAGCAGGCCAAGCGAGCTTCGGACTCCGCTCCTCCCACAATTATACGTAGCATTCGAATACGGCGCTCGGTGGGCTTGTACGGGCTGGACGGCCATCACGGAGGGAAGTCCGAGCATCTGGAAGAAGGTCTTGGAGAGAGCGATGCTCCTCTGTGCGCGGGGCCGCTAAACTCCACCGCACGCATGCCGGCTCGCTCGTCGGTCGGGCAGGCCTTGGATCCTGTTCTTGCCCATCGGGTCACGGCTTTGCTCCACGCATCCTTCAGACTCCGCCTCGCGGCGACGCCCTTGCGCTTTCGCTAATTCTTGCCGCCATCAGGCTGGGTAGAGGACTTGCACCTCCAAGCTACTGGTCATGCTCGGCACACCACGAAAAAAGCCCGCCCCGAAGGGGCGGGCTTCCTACGTCCGAGGAGGACTGGTCTCAGTAGGTGCTGAACTTGTAGTTCACGGCAGCCCGGACGACTCCGAACTCGTTGTCCCCGTTGTTGCCATTGCCCACGAAGAGGGTGCGCGACGCGTTGTCGAACACCACGCCATTGAAGCGGTTGCCGCTGTCGAGGTTGACATACAGGCCCTCGATCCGAGCGGTGAAGTTGTTGGTGATAGCGTATTCGACGCCACCGCCCACGGTCCAGCCGGTACGGGTGTCGTCGTTGTTGCAGTTGAAGAACACGCCGCCGCAGAAGCTGTTGTTGTCGCCACCGCCGCCGTAGGCGAAGCCACCCGTGGCGTAGACCAGCCAGCGATCGAAGGCCACGCCGGCGCGGGCACGGACCGTGCCGAACCAGTCGAGACCGCGCAGGCCGCCCGTGGACACGACCGCGACGTCACCGGGAATGCCCGGGCCGGTAGCAGCGATGAACGCTGGCGCCGCCCCGAAGAAGTTGTTGTTGTTGTTATCGGACGCGATGCCCTGGAAGTCCGCCTCGACGCCGATCACGAACGACCCGATCTGGTAGTTGTAGCCGATCTGTCCGCCGCCGGTGAAGCCCTCGTTGTCGTTGTCGTTTCCGGGAACGAAGAGCGTGCCGGAGGTCGTCGATGCTACGCCCGGAAAGGTGCCGGCCGGCACGAAGACGCCGTTGGAGTCGTTGTTGTTCCCCCAGGCCCAGCCGGCGTTCACGCCGACATAGAAGCCGGTCCAAGTAAACACAGGAACGGGCGTGAACACGGGAGCGACAGGAGCGGCGCGAGCCGGGAGGTCGGCTGCCATGGCGCCGGCGGTGAAGCCGAGCAGAGCGACCGACGAGAGGAGAATCTTCTTCATGAGAATTGGTCCGTTGTTTAGGTGGCCAAGGTGGTATGTAGCCAAGTCACCCGGGAAGGTCTGTCACTTTCCTGCAACAGCCAAGCTACAAGCGCTGGCATAGACGCCGACCTAGCGGGCACATGGTATACGGACGGTAAAGGCGCCTCCGGATGTGCCCTGCCCCTTTCAGGAAGCCATTGCACGGTAACACTTTCCCGATCGTTAGAACGGAGCGGGATCATTCATCCCGTGCGGTCACGAATCGTTCACCATCCCGGAAAGCACCATCGGATCGCGATTACCCATTGATCAGCCCCGGGAGAGCCATTCCCGGAGCGCCTCTCCGACCGCCTCCGGGGCCTCGAGACTCGAGAGGTGGCCGGAACCGGGGACGACAACCAGCGATGCCCACTCGATCGCCTCGGCCATCTCGCGAGCGATCTCCTGTGGCGTGATCAGGTCCTCGGCCCCGACCAGCACCAGGGTCGGGATCTCGGTCGACGGCAGGAATGGGCGGGAGTCGGCGCGGCCCATGATGGCCGTCTGCTGACGAATGAAAGCGTCAGGCCCAGTCTCCTGCAGCATCCGCCGGACGATCTCCTCGAGGCGTTCGTCAGCTTGATGGGCGGGAGCAACGAGGCGGGGCCAGAGCGCCGCGTGGATTTCATCCAGGTGCCCCTGCTTCGCGAGCTGGATGAGGTTTCGGCGGTTGGCCCGCGCCTCGTCCGTATCCGGCCGGGCGGATGTATCGAGGAGAGCAAGGCGCGCAACGCGGGCCGGTGCCTGACGTAGCACCTCCAGGGCGACGTATCCACCCATCGAGAGTCCCGCGAGTGCAAATCGTTCCGGGGCCGTCTCCAGAAGACGCTCGGCAATGGCGGCGATGCTCTCGTCCCTTGTGTGATCCGCCACGAGAATCGACCGCTCGGGAGACAGGCGAGCGATCTGCGGCTCGAAGAGTGCAGCGGTACATCCCAGGCCGGGAACCAGAACCAGCGGATCCTTGGGCATCGTCAAAATCTCCTCTTCAACCGCGAATCAGGGCCGTTGAGACCGGTTGCCCGGATTGACAAGAGGCTGCCTTGTCCTATGGTCCCGGCCCGTTCTTCGCTTGAAAACCGGCGAAACCCGATCTGCGCCCGTTCGTTGCCGTTATGAGCGGCTGGCACTCCAGGCGCCGAAGCCCTCAACGGTACTTCTAAATACATGCCCTTTGACGAACTCGGACTGAGCGACAAAGTTCTGCAGGCTGTGAGCGCAGCCGGCTACACGGAGCCGACCCCGATCCAGGCCCAGGCAATTCCACACGTTCTCGCGCGCCGCGACGTGCTGGGCATCGCCCAGACCGGCACTGGCAAGACCGCAGCATTCACACTCCCGATGCTGACCCTTCTGGAACACGGACGTGCACGAGCCCGGATGCCCCGCACGCTGATCCTGGAGCCCACGCGGGAACTCGCCGCACAGGTCGAGGAGAACTTCGACAGATACGGAGTGAACCACCGGCTGTCAGTGGCCCTTCTGATTGGCGGTGTCTCCTTTGGGGACCAGGACGCGAAGATCACCCGAGGGGTCGATGTCCTGATTGCCACGCCCGGGCGTCTTCTCGACCATTTCGAACGTGGAAAGCTCCTGCTCAGCGGCGTGGAGCTGCTCGTCATCGACGAAGCCGATCGCATGCTCGACATGGGATTCATCCCGGACATCGAGCGGATCGTGAAGCTGGTGCCGTTCACCCGCCAGACCCTCTTCTTCTCGGCAACGATGCCGCCGGAGATCCAGCGCCTGGCGGATGCGTTCCTGCATAATCCGATCCGTGTGGAAGTCGCACGGGCGGCCAGCACCGCAACGACGATCACGCAACGTCTCGTCGCGACCGGCAAGGAGGCGCACCAAAAGCGCGCAACGCTACGAGACCTGATCCGCGGTGCCTCGGACCTCAAGAACGCAATCATCTTCTGCAATCGCAAGCGCGACGTAGCCATCCTTCACCGGTCGCTGCTACGGCACGGCTTCAACGCCGCCGCGCTCCACGGAGACATGGACCAGCGGGCCCGCATGGCCGCCCTCGACTCCTTCCGGACCGGCGAGACCACGCTTCTCGTGGCAAGTGATGTAGCCGCGCGAGGCCTCGACATCCCCGCTGTCAGTCACGTCTTCAACTACGACGTGCCTCATCATGCGGAGGACTATGTCCATCGCATCGGACGGACCGGACGAGCCGGACGATCCGGAGAGGCCTTTACCCTGGTGGCTCCTGGTGACGAGAAATCCCTGGCAGCCATCGAAAAGCTGATCGGCCAGCAGATTCCCTGGGAGGGTCCGAACGTCTCCGAACTCGGTGAGAGACCGGTTTCCGACGAGCGGCGGTCGCGTCATGGCCGCCGGGGCGAGCGGGAATCGCGACGTTCCGAAGGTGCGCGGCAATCCCCTGCCCGCCCTGCGCGACGGGAGAAGGTGGAACACCAGGAAACCGAACGCGCCGAGGCACCTCAGCAGGCTTCGCCGCGCCGCATCCGGGAGGATCGTAGTCCGCGCAGGGATCGCAGCGAGAGTTCCAAATCGCGGCGGAGCGGCCAGGACCGTGAGCACGGCGAAACGGATCGTCCGGTGGTCGGACTGGGCGACCACGTGCCCGCGTTCCTCCTCCGAAGCGTTGCAACCAAGCGGACCCGCGGTTCGTCGGAATAGGGGGCTGCGCCGCCGGGCGGATTAACGACTCCTTCGGTCTTCCCGGGCAAAGTGCCGCGGCAAGCGCCTCGCCGATGAGGTGTTCCGCGGTCGCCACCCCGGCTGAGCATGCTCCAGAACCTGATCGACACCGACCGGTCCTTCTTCATCGCGCAGCGCGCACTCGAGCTGATGCGAACCTATGGAGCTTCGGCCGACCCTCGCAGCTATGAAGTCTGGTACACCTTCGTGAGCGGCGACAAGCCTGGTCTGAACGAAGCGATCAAGGCCATCACGGCAGAGCGCGGGTCCATCTCCGAAAGCGACCTCGAAGCCATCCACGACCAGTATCTCTCGCATGAGCGCATCGCGCGGACCACCGAGGCCGCCAGCGCGACGATGCTCGGTGAAATCGACCAGGTCATGGGAATGATCGATGAGGCCCTCGGCTCGACCGCGGCCTATGGCGAGTCGCTCGAGGAATTCTCCAACGGATTATCGGGCTCCGTCGACAGGAACCGTGTCCGGGATCTCCTCGCTGCCGCCGTGAGCGCGACTCATCAGGTCACTCAGACGAATCGGCAGCTCGAGGCTCGCCTGAAAGAGACCCGAGCAGAGATGGAGAGCCTTCGCGAGACATTGGAGAATGTCCGGGTCGAGGCGGTGACGGACCCTGTGACCGGCATCTCCAACCGCAAGCACTTTCAGGACATGCTTCACAAGGCCGTGGAGGCTGCCGATGCACATCAGACGCCACTCGCGCTCGTCGTGATCGACATCGATCACTTCAAACGGTTCAACGATCTCTACGGCCATCTCACGGGCGATCAGGTGCTGAGGCTCGTCGGCATGACGATGCGCGAGCAGGTGAAGAGCCGGGCGACACTAGCGCGTTTCGGAGGCGAGGAGTTCGGGATCGTTCTTCCCGATGCCGGTCCTGACGAGGCTCGTTCGGTCGCAGAAGCGATTCGCCAGAGCGTTCTCAACCGCGAATTGATCAAGAGGTCGACCGGAGAGTCGCTCGGCCGCATTACGGTTTCCGTCGGCGTTGCGTCGTTCCGGCAAGGCGAAACGGCGATGAGCCTTTTGGAGCGGGCTGATCAGTCGATGTATGCGGCCAAGCGCAATGGCCGCAACCGCACGGTCACTGACGGTGACCTGCAGTCCGGAACAGACCAACTCTCGGAAGTAGCCTGAGCTCTGCTTGCCGCCGGGTCTGGTCGTCGCGGCAGCAGTCCGGATCCGGCCTCAAGCACTCTCGACGGCATCAGGCTGGACAGGCGTGATCGCAACGGACTCGCCGCATCCGCACGCCGAGGTCTGGTTCGGATTGTTGAAGACGAACTGCGACGACAGCTTGGTGGTCTGAAAGTCCATCTCCGTCCCGAGCAGGAAGAGAATGGCCTTCGGGTCGATCAGGACCTTGACGCCCTTGTCTTCCACGACCTCGTCGAGCGGCAATATGCTTTCGGCATATTCCATCGTATACGACATGCCTGCGCAGCCGCCGTTCTTCACGCCGACGCGGAGCCCGACGATCGGCTTGGGCGAGCTGGCCATGAGCTCGCGAACACGATTCGCAGCCGCGTCGGTCAGGCTAATGACCTTGAGCTTCGGTAACGCCATCGATCTCTCCACAATCCGGGTTCAAGGCCCGGGCAGATGATCATCTTATGAAAAGATAAGGATTCCGGACGGAAAGCGCGAGATCACCACATGTCGAGCGCAACACGAGCCTCGTCCGACATCCTGCTCTGATCCCAGGGTGGATCGAAAACCAGGTTGACTCTGACAGCCTGAACGCCCGGCACGGTGCTCACGGCATTCTCCACCCAGCCCGGCATCTCCCCCGCAACGGGGCAGCCCGGCGCGGTCAGCGTCATGTCGATCGTCACGTTCCGGTCGTCATCGATTTCAACCCGATAGATCAGGCCGAGCTCGTAGATGTCGGCCGGGATCTCGGGATCGTACACGGTCTTGAGGGCCGCAATGATGTCGTCAGTCAGGCGGTCGAGTTCTTCCGGCGGAATGGCCGGAGCGAGCGACACCGCCGGCGAATTCGGAGGGGCCCCCTCCGGAGAAGTGGCAACGGTCACGGCTTGTCCTCACGAAAACAGGGTTTCGGCCTTCTGCAGCGCTTCCGCCAGCTTATCGACCTCGTCGAGTGTATTGTAGAGCCCGAAGGACGCCCGACACGTCGAGGTCGTCCCGAACCGCTCCAGAAGCGGCATCGCGCAATGGGTCCCCGCACGCACGGCAACTCCCTGCCGATCGATCACGGTCGCCACGTCATGCGCATGCGCCCCCTTCATCTCGAAGGAGATGATGGCGCCCTTCCGGGCCGCCCGGCCGATCAGCCGAAGGGAGTTCATGGCGCCGAGGCGCCTGTGCGCATAATCGGAGAGGTTCGCCTCGTGCGCGCGGATGCGGTCCCGCCCGAGTTCCATCATGAAGCGAAGAGCGGCTCCGAGCCCTACGGCCTCGACAATGGGGGGCGTGCCCGCCTCGAAGCGATGCGGAGGATCGTTGTAGGTGATCGCATCGACCCGAACCTCCCGGATCATCTCGCCGCCGCCCTGATAGGGCGGCATCCGCTCGAGCCAGCTGCGCTTTCCGTAAAGCACGCCGATTCCCGTCGGGCCATAGACCTTGTGGCCGGTGAAGACATAGAAGTCCGCATCCAGATCCCGGACATCGACGTCCAGATGCACCGCGCCCTGGGCTCCGTCGACGAGCACCGGAACACCATGCGCATGCGCGATCCGGATGATCTCCTTTATCGGCGTGATCGTCCCCAGCACGTTGGACATGTGCGTGAGCGCCACGAACTTCGTGCGCGGGGTGAAGAGCTTCTCGAATTCCTCGATCAGGAAGTTGCCTTCGTCGTCGACCGGGGCCCACTTGATGACCGCGCCCTTCCGCTCCCGCAGGAAGTGCCAGGGCACGATGTTGGAGTGATGCTCCATGATGGAGAGGATGATCTCGTCCCCCTCCCCGATGCCCATCCGGCCGAAGCTGTCCGCGACCAGGTTGTAGGCCTCAGTCGCGCTCTTGGTGAAGACGATCTCGTCTGCCGCCTCCGCATTCAGGAAGGCGCGCACGGTCTCCCGAGCCGCCTCGAACGCCTCCGTCGCGGCATTGGCCATGAAGTGGAGGCCGCGATGGACGTTCGCATAGCCGGTTTCCATCGTTCGCGTCATCGCCTCGATCACCACCCGCGGCTTCTGAGCCGAGGCAGCGCTATCGAGATAGACGAGCGGCTTGCCGTAGACGGTCTGCGCCAGGATCGGAAACTCCGCCCTGATTGCCTCGACGTCATAGGGAAGGACGTCGGCATCGCGGTTCATCTTCGCCTCCTCATCCCGGCGCGAACGATCGAGCACGGTCAGGTGCGCTCCCGTAGCCACTGCTCGGCGAGCCCGACCAGGGCCTCCTCGATACCGTCATGCGAGACCACCTCGAGAGCCTCGCCGAGGAACGCCTGGACGAGCAGTCGCTCCGCCTCGGCGCGCGGGAGCCCGCGCGCCATCAGGTAGAACAGAAGATCGTCGTCGAGGGCGCCGCTCGTCGCGCCGTGCGCGCACTGGACATCGTCGGCGAAGATCTCGAGTTCCGGCTTGTTGTTCATCGTGGCGCCGTCCGACAGGAGCAGCGCCGCTGACATCATGCGGCCGTCGGTCTTCTGGGCCTCATGCCGGACGACGATCTTGCCCTGGAACACGCCGATCGCATTGCCGTCCATGACCGTCTTGAACAGCTCCCGGCTGACGCAGCCCAAACCCGAATGATCCACGACAAGCGTGGTGTCGGCGAGCTGCTCGCGCCGGATCATGGTGGCGCCGTAGATCTGAAGGACCGACCGGTCCCCGACACACTCGGCGAAAACCTGGTGCCGCGACAGCGACGAGCCGAGTACCGTGTTCAGGGTATTGAACGTCGTCTCCGTTCCGAGTCTCACCATCAGCGTCGACAAGGCCATCACGTCCGCCCCTTCGGTGTTCAGGCGAATGTGATCAATCTGGGCCCGGTCGCCGGCCTCGATCTCGACGACATGGTTCGGCTGATGCGCAATGCCGTCGACGCTTTCGTGGCTTTCCAGAAGGGTGATGCGGGCGCCTTCGTCCACCTTCATCACCACCCGCGCGGAGGCCGCGACAGCACTGTCATCCCGGGAAACGAACCGGAGGTGAATCGGCTTGGCTACCTCCCCGGAGACATGGATCACGACGCCATCGGCGACGAAGGCGGTGTTGAGCTGATAAAGTGGATTCTGCACGATCGCCGGCGCACTGCCTGGGAACGACGAGGGCAGGCGATCCTTCTCGAGCTCCTCGTTCAGACGCTGAACGTGAATGCCCTCCGTCAATCCGGATGCCAGATCCGACGCGACGAAACCATCGACGAAGACGAGCTCGACCGCGTCGATGCTGCTGAACGCCGACGGACGAGCTAAGGCCCGAGCAACGACGTCCTTCGACGGCTGCGTCGCTCGAGGGGCCACCTCACGCATTGCGGAGCGAAGATCGGTGTATTTGAACTCCTCGACTCGGCGATGCGGGAGACCGGTCTGAGAAAACGAACGGAATGCCTGTTCCCGCAGTTTCGCATTACCGGGCAACGACGTGTGGACAGCGGCAAAAGCGTCAGCGAGGCTCTGCTCTGCCGGATTCTTGATCAATGTCATGTTCGCCATGGCTAAGCCTTCACGCTGCCGTAGCCCGGTACTCGGCGTAACCGCTCGCTTCGAGCTCGAGCGCAAGCTCCTTTCCGCCCGTGCGCACGATCTTGCCGTTCGACAACACGTGCACCGTGTCCGGGACGATGTGGTTGAGAAGCCGCTGGTAGTGCGTGATCACGAGAAAGGCGCGATCCGGCGAGCGGAGCGCATTGACGCCATCGGCAACGATCTGCAGGGCATCGATATCGAGGCCTGAATCCGTCTCATCGAGAATGCAGAAGGATGGCTGCAGAAGCGCCATCTGGAGGATTTCCATCCGCTTCTTCTCGCCGCCGGAGAAACCGACGTTCAAGCCGCGCTTCAGCATCTCCTTCGGGACCTCGAGCTGGGCAGCCGCCGCATTCACTCGCTTGATGAAATCCGGAGTGGAAAGTTCGGCTTCCCCTCTCGCCTTCCGCTGCGCATTCAGCGCCGCCTTCAGGAACGTCATCGTGGCGACCCCGGGAATTTCCAGGGGATACTGGAAAGCCAGGAAGAGACCTGCAGCAGCCCTTTGATCCGGCTCGAGCTCCAGGATGTTTTCGCCGTTGAGGAGGATCTCGCCGTCGAGGACCTCGTAGTCCTCCTTGCCAGCGATCACGTAGGAAAGGGTCGACTTGCCCGATCCGTTCGGGCCCATGATGGCAGCGACCTCTCCCTTGCCGACGTGCAGGGTAAGGCCATCGAGGATTCGCCGGTTGTCGATCTCTACGACGAGGTTGTTGATCTGAAGCATATCCATTCACCGAGCAGCAGGACCGGATGGCCCGGCCCGCCTGTAATGTTGAAGATCAGGAGCAGCGGGAATCGCGCTGCAGGCGCGGTCAGCCCACGGAGCCTTCGAGCGAGATCGCGATCAGCTTCTGCGCCTCTACGGCGAACTCCATCGGAAGGTGCTGGAGCACATCCTTGACGAAGCCGTTCACGATGAGCGCGACCGCCTCTTCCTCATCGAGGCCACGCTGCCTGCAGTAGAACAGCTGGTCCTCGGAGATCTTGGAGGTGGTCGCCTCGTGTTCGAATACGGCCGAGGCGTTCTTCGACTCGATGTAGGGCACCGTGTGGGCCCCGCACTCGTTGCCCACGAGCAGCGAGTCGCAGTTCGTGAAGTTGCGTGCGCCCGTCGCCTTCCGGTGCGCCGAGACGAGACCGCGATAGGTGTTCTGGGATCGGCCGGCCGCGATTCCCTTGGAGATGATCCGGCTCGTGGTGTTCTTGCCGAGGTGGATCATCTTCGTTCCGGAATCGACCTGCTGCATCCCGTTGGAGATCGCGATCGAATAGAACTCGCCACGGGAACCGTCCCCGCGCAGGATGCAGGACGGGTATTTCCAGGTGATCGCCGAGCCGGTCTCGACCTGGGTCCAGGTGATGATCGAGTTGCGGCCGCGGCAATCGCCGCGCTTGGTCACGAAGTTGTAGACCCCGCCCCGACCCTCGCTGTCACCCGGATACCAGTTCTGCACGGTCGAGTATTTGATCTCGGCGTCATCCAGCGCGATCAGCTCGACGACGGCGGCATGGAGCTGGTTTTCGTCCCGCTGAGGCGCCGTGCAGCCCTCGAGATAGGAGACGTAGGAGCCCTTGTCCGCGATGATCAGGGTGCGCTCGAACTGGCCGGTATCCCGCTCGTTGATCCGGAAATACGTGGACAGCTCCATCGGGCAGCGGACGCCCGGCGGAACATAGACGAAAGATCCGTCCGTGAAGACTGCCGAATTCAGGGTCGCAAAAAAGTTGTCCGTAACAGGAACGACCGTTCCAAGATACTTCCGGACGAGATCCGGATGCTCCCTGATCGCCTCGGACATGGAGCAGAAGATCACGCCCGCCTTGGCGAGTTCTTCCTTGAAAGTGGTTGCAACCGAGACGCTGTCGAAGACCGCATCCACGGCCACACGGTTGCGCGGCTCGACGCCGGCCAGGATTTCCTGCTCACGCAGAGGAATCCCGAGCTTCTCGTAGGTCCTGAGAATTTCTGGGTCGACCTCGTCCAGCGACTTGGGCGCCGGATTATACTTGGGCGCCGCATAATAGTAGATGTCGTTGTAGTCGATCTTCTCGTACGAGACGCGGGCCCAAGTCGGCTCTGTCATCGTCAGCCAGCGGCGATAGGCATCGAGCCGCCACTCGCACATCCACTCCGGCTCGCCCTTCTTGGCCGAGATGAAGCGGATCACATCCTCGGACAGGCCCTTCGGGGCCTTTTCCATTTCGACCTTCGTCTCGAAGCCGAACTTGTATTGATCGACGTCAATGCGCCGGACCTGATCGATCGTTTCCTGCACCGCAGGCATCGTGTCACTCCTCACCGCTCACGGTTTCAAGGACCGCGGGTTGATGGATGGCAAACGGGCGCAATTCTTCAGGCCGCGCTCGCCTGCCGCTTATATAGGGACGAAAAGACCCTTTCGCACGCCCCGGCAAACCAGGACACGTCCTCTTGGGTCGAATTCCACCCCAAACTCACACGTATGGCGCCATCCGCGAGGCCGGCGGAGACGCCGCAGGCCTCAAGGACATGCGACCGGCGAACCTTGCCGGACGAGCACGCCGCCCCTGAAGAAAGCGCCACGCCTTCGAGATCGAAGGCGATCAGCAGGGTCTCCGCCTTCAGGCCGGGCGCGCTAAAAGCTACGGTATTCGGCAGCCGCTCCGCCCGTACGCCGAAGATATGAACGTCCGGAACTAGCCTCCGCAGGTGGGCCTCCACCTCTTTCCGCAGAGCCAGGAGCCTGGAAGCCTCCCCGACACTTTCTGCATTGGCGGCTTCGGCAGCCGCTCCGAATCCGGCGATGCCTGCTACATTCTCGGTGCCGGCCCGGCGTCCTCGCTCCTGTCCGCCGCCGCGCAGGAGCGCCGAGGGAGGCACGACTCCATCGCCGAGCACGAGAGCGCCGACTCCCTTGGGCCCACCGATCTTGTGTGCGGAGAACGTGATGGCGTCGAAATCACCGATCGAGAGCGGGAGCCGTCCGGCGACCTGGACCGCATCAGTATGAATCACGCCGCCGTGGCCGCGAACGAGATCTGCGGCTGCCGCGACCGGCTGCAGGACTCCGGTCTCGTTGTTCGCCGCCTGAATGGAAACCAGCAGGCCGCTCGCGTCTTGATCGAGCCGCTCCGATAGCCAGTCGAGATTCACAACCCCATCGGAATCTACTGGGATGCGCTCGGCCTCTCCGAACCCATGGCCGTCGAGCACGCAGGGATGCTCGACCGCGCTCATCAGGAGGCGCTCGGTCGAAGCGCGCCCGCCTGCCGCAAGGCCCGGACGCAGCGCCAATGCCGCGGCCTCGCTCCCGCTCGAGGTGAAGACGACCTGTGACGGCTTTGCGCCGACGAGCCGAGCGACCTGCTCGCGAGCCTGCTCGACCAGTGCTCTTGCCGCGCGGCCTTCGGCGTGCACCGACGATGGATTGCCGGGTAGCGCGAGGGCAGCCGACATTGCCGCCGCAGCCTCCGGTCGAACCGGGGCGCTGGCGTTGTAGTCGAGGTAGCTGCGCTGGCGAGCTGCCATCCCGAAGGCCTGTCCAAATACGAAACTCTTGCAGTCGCCCCGGGTTGCCGTGCTAGAGCACCAACATCATCTCCCGTAGCGCCATCATCCGGCGAACGCGTTGCTGCGATCCAGCCGTCTGACTTTAGAATAGTTCTAAACGCAGATGTAGGGTCCGTCGGCGGCGCGAGTCAAGACGGGTCTGACTGCCGGACGGCAGGCCACAGAGAGAAGGTTCGCCACTTATGCCTGAGGTTATCTTCACGGGTCCTGCCGGACGCATCGAGGGCCGCTATCAGCCGGCCAAGCAGAAGGGAGCGCCGATCGCGATCGTGCTGCATCCCCATCCGCAGTTCGGCGGCACGATGAACAACCAGATCGTGTACAATCTCTTCTATAACTTCGTGGGTCGCGGCTTCTCGGTTCTCCGGTTCAATTTCCGGGGCGTCGGCCGCAGTCAGGGCTCGTTCGACCACGGCCAGGGCGAACTCTCGGACGCGGCAGCGGCACTCGATTGGGCCCAGGCCATGAACCCCGACGCACGGGCGTGCTGGATCGCTGGCGTCTCCTTCGGGTCCTGGATCGGTATGCAATTGCTCATGCGGCGCCCGGAGATCGAAGGCTTCATTTCGATCGCCGCGATGGCCAACCGCTACGACTTCTCGTTCCTGGCTCCCTGCCCCTCATCCGGCCTCTTCGTCCATGGCTCGGAGGATCGGGTTGCGCCGGTCAAGGACGTCGTGAGCGTCATCGAGAAGGTAAAGACGCAAAAGGGCGTGAAAATCGAGCATGCCGTCGTCGATGGCGCCAACCATTTTTTTGATGGGAAGGTCGACGATCTCATGGAGGCGGTCGACGCCTATCTCACCAAGCGTTTGGGCAAGCCCGAGGGCGGCGGGGTGAATACGGCCGCGCTCGCCGAAGAGGACGCTGTCCCGCAGTTGGCTCCTGCGAAGGGGACCTGAACACCTTCCCGGGTCGGGCTGAACGGAATTCCACCTTCCCCATGAGCAGCCTATAGCGCGGCGCTAGCTGCAAGCGTCGATCGGGGCCTGCTCTGCGCGAGCAGTGACCGGGCACGATCCTCTCCCCAATCCTTCCGGAGGCATGGTGGTTCTCCGGTACCTGCTTTGGTGAGCAAGTCATGAATGCCGCGGCTGAATCCAGTTTCCTGCGTACGCTCTTGGAGCGTGGCTTCGTTCACCAGATTTCCGACTTAGCGGGCTTGGACCGGGAGGCGCGTGACGGACGCATCACGGCCTATATCGGCTTCGACTGTACCGCCCCTTCGCTCCATGTCGGGTCTCTCGTCCAGATCATGATGCTGCGCTGGCTTCAGCAATGCGGCCATAAGCCGATCGTGCTGATGGGCGGAGGCACTACCCGCATCGGGGATCCCTCCGGGCGCGACGAGACCCGCCGGATCCTGTCCGAGGCCGATATCGAGGCAAACAAGGCGGGAATCGCCTCCGTCTTCTCGAAATTCCTGACGTTCGGCGACGGCCCGACCGACGCCGTGATGATCGACAATGCCGACTGGCTTCTCAAGCTGAACTATATCGAGTTCCTGCGCGACGTCGGCCGGTACTTCTCGGTGAACCAGATGCTCACCTTCGATTCGGTGCGGTTGCGCCTCGATCGCGAGCAGCCGCTGTCGTTCATCGAGTTCAACTACATGATCCTCCAAGCCTACGACTTCGTCGAGCTGGCCCGGCGCTACGGTTGCGTCGTGCAGATGGGAGGCTCGGACCAGTGGGGAAACATCGTCAACGGGATCGATCTCGGGCGCCGTATGGGGACGCCACAGCTCTACGCCATCACGACGCCGCTCATCACCAGCGCGTCCGGCGCCAAGATGGGCAAGACCGCCAAGGGAGCGATCTGGCTCAACCCCGACCTTTTAACCCCTTATGAGTATTGGCAGTTCTGGCGCAACACCGAGGACGCCGACGTCGAGCGGTTCCTGAAACTGTTCACGATCTTGCCGCTGCCCGAGATCCGTCGCCTCAGCGCTCTCCAGGGCTCCGAGATCAACGAGGCTAAGAAGGTGCTCGCAACCGAAGCCACCGCCCTCCTGCATAGTCGGGAAGAGGCGGAGCAGGCTGCGGAAACGGCGCGCAAGACCTTCGAACAGGGCACTCTTGCCGAGACGCTCCCGACCGTCGCAATACCCCAAAGCGTCCTCGATGGCGGCCTCGGCATCTTGACCGCCTTCGGGCCGGAATTTGCCGGACTGGTGCCCTCGACGAGCGAGGCGCGGCGTCAGGTGAAATCGGGCGGTCTGCGCGTCAATGACCGGACCGTCACCGACGAGCGGGCGCAACTCGGTCCGGCAGACCTCACGCCCGAAGGCGTGATCAAACTCTCCTTCGGCAAGAAGCGACACGTCCTCCTCCGGCTGGCGTGACCGCTATCGCTCTGAAACCGGTGGTGGGACAGCCCCCGCCTCCGGTGCTGCCCCGGCTCCGAAGAGCCGCCTCAGGAAGCCCGGCGCAACCGCCGAGAGTGGGTTCACGTTGAGAACGGGCGCACTCGGCTTTCCCGATACGCGGAAGTTCACCGCGAAAAGCCCCTCGTACTGCCCTCCTCCGAGGAGCGGGCCAAATAGCGGCACTTGGGCGAACATATTGTTCAGGCCGTAGGCCGGGATGAAAGTGCCCGCAACGTCCACCCGGTCCCTGCCATAATCGACGAAGCCGGCAAGGGTGAAGCCGACCTGCTCGCCCCAGATCGCGGCGTCTCGAAAGTCGATCCGCCCGGGGCTGCGGCTGAAATCGAGCCTCGCCTTCGTGAAGCCGACCTCGTTGAGATCGATCCGCATCGGCTGCACGTTGCCGGCTGTGTCCCGCCCGGCCACGACCTGTGACTGTGTGGGGATGATGCGCCGGAGCGCCGGCTCGTTCCGAAGCACGAAATCGCGAAGGGTAGCATTGCCGATCTGCGGCCCGTCGGACGCCGCGAGCTGAAGCGTCAAGTCCCCGCCCGACATTCGTTCGTAGAGATCGAGAAAGCGCAGCAACGCCCCGGCATCTTCCGAGTGGAAATGGATGACCGGGGCCACGCCGGGTCTCGTGACCGTCTGGCTCGTGACATCGCTCGAGCCGAGACGGGCTTTCAGGTCGAGCCGGCGCAGTCTGTCCTTCCGCATCGAAGCTTTGACGGAGAAGCCCGTCATCGCCTCCTCGTTGTGGCCGGTCAGGATATTCAGGGCCACGTCGAGATCGAGATCCGCCGAGTCCTTACTCGCCGGCCCGTTCCGGCCGCCTGCCCCTCCTCCTGGGCCCGCAAGGGCTTTGATGAACGGCCGCGAGTCGCCAACATTGCCGCGCACTGTAACGCGATGAAATCCGTTCGCACGCTCCACGACGGCTCTCATGTCGTCGCCAGACGAGAGCTTGAGAGTCTGCAATTCGAGCTTGTCGAGATTTCCGTCAGAGGCGAGGATGGCAGACCCGCGCAACTGGACTGGGCCTGCATCGACGTGCAGTTCCCGGACCTCGGGTGAAGGCCCGTCGAGAAACAGGAAGGAAATCCGTCCGGGGCGGCCGACCGGCTTGGTCCAGCCTGGAAGGAGTTGATCGACACTTGCCTTCGCGAGATCCGCCTCGATTCGAATCCCGGTGTTGCTGTTCCGTCCAATCGGGACCGTTGCCCTGACGGCCACGGGACCCGTGAGTTTCTGGCCGACACTGATGCCGCGCCGCGCACGGCCGGCCTCGTCGAGGATCAGTGAAACGGAGGCTTCGCCGCCCGCATCGCCCGCCTGCCGTATTGCGATGCTGGCAGGGCTCCCGGCCAGCTTGCCCTCGCCGTCGATCGCAAGAGTTCCGTGATCGTAGGCAATCGCGAGATTGGCGGACTCGAGCTTCTCCTTGCCGACCAGCTTCTCGATGGAGAGATCCGCAACGGTCCCCGTCACGGCCAGCGGGAGGTCGGCAAAGGCCGGAATGTCGTTGATCGTCAGAGGGATTTCGACCCCCAAGTCGGCTTTTCCCTTCATGACGTCCGGATCCAGGCCGATCGAGGCTACCTTCTGAATCAGTGGCTCGCGCAGCAGGGCGCCCAGAGCATCGGCGGAGCCTTTCAGGCGGAAACCGATCCTGGCGATCGCGTCGTTACGCCAGAAATCGTCGATCGTGAAGGAACCCTCGCTTGCCTGTAGGCTTCGCTTTCCGGGCAAATCGACGACTCCGTCGGCGCCTCGAATCGATGCCGCCTGTCCGGTGACGGCTCCGATCACGCGCGTGTGTCGCACGGGTGGAAGTCCCTGGGCAACCTCCAGGGCGCCTTCGCTGATCGAGAAGTCCACCTTCAGAGCTCGCTCGGGCAATGGCCCTCCGGAATTCGCTATATCGAATTCTGCCCCGCTCATGTCGACGGTGAGCTTCAGGCTCTCGAGCTGCCCGGCCGTGAGGCTCCGGACAAGGAAACGGCGGACGGCCGGTGCGACTGCCTCGGGCCAGATGCGAAGCGCCGAGCGAACATCGGTCCCGCGACTGTCGACTGCCAGGGTGAGGGCGCGGGGATCCCCTGGCCTTCCGATCTTCCCGCTGAGATCGACCGCTAACTGCGGCCCACGGACCGAAAGATGCTCGATCCCGATCTCCTCGCCACCGGACAGGCTTGCCGAAAATTCGTCGATCTTGACGACTCGATCGGCCAATCCCGCGCCCGAGAGCACAGCATTTCTGCCCGAAAAGGCTCCTCGCCAGCCTTGACCGGGGAGGAGCGTCATCCCGCCTGCAAGGCGGATTGCCGTAGCGCCCGAGTCGATCGCAAGATTCTCCACATCGAGCGTGCCCCGGGCCTCATCCCAAGCAAGTTTGGCCGCGAGACTGTCGAGTGGGAACGGAGATGTGTCCTTGTCATGAATCCGGACTTGCCCCCCCTTACTCGCAATCGAGGCTCGCATGTCGGTAAGGCGTCCGTCCGCGAGGACGAGATCCAGCTCCCCGGAAAAGTTCGCATTCACGGTGGCGGGAATTCCCGACAGGCCCGAGAGGAGAAGAAGGTCCTGGGCTGGAGCATCCGCGACCTGCAGCGCCGCACGATAGTCATTGCCAGCACCCTTGGCGGTTCCGGCAATCTTCCAGTTTCCATGCGGGCCGAAAAGAATCGACTCGAAGCTGCGGCTGCCGTCGGGAGCGCGTGCGAAGAGGGCGTCGACCCGATGAAAGGTCGTGCGCTCCCGACGGTCCGCATCGATGACCGAGAGTCGGGCATTGCTCAGCTTGGCCGCATTGAGGCTTCCGAGGAAGCCGTCGTGCCCAACCAGCAGATCGAGCACGCCGTCTGCCGCGAGAGAAACCTGCGACGCGGAATTCCCTGACTGTTGGCGAATCCCGGCCTGCGAGGGTGACTCCGGCGTAGAAGGGGCGGCAGCAGCGGCATCCGGCTCGCCGCCAGGCAGAAACGACAATGAGCCGTTACGACCCAGAGAGGCTCTCAACCAGAGATCCCTGAACTCGACAGAGCGGGGTTGAAGCTGGGCTCTCAGGAGTGAGAATACATCCAGGCTGATCAGCGCGTCCGGCACTCTCAGTACGAGGGCGCCGTCGGGATTTCGGATCTCGAGACCGGATGCGCGCAGCGCAGGATGGCCATCGCTAAGCTCGATCGCCGAGCCGCTGACCGACACCGCCCAGCCTGGACCGACCCGCCCCGCCATCGCTTCGGAAAAGCCCGCTGGGAGCTCGGCGAGGCTGAGCGGGCCAGCCGCCAGCCGGAGGTAAAGGATCGCAAGAGCGGCGCCCGCGATGGCCAGCAAGCCGAGGGCCAAGTAGAGGATGCCCGAGAGAAATCGTACGAGCGCATTTCGTCGCCGCGGTGCCTTTCGGAACCTGTGGCGGAGCCGCGGTGATCTCTCGAGTAGCCTCATTCTCGCTGCGCGGTCCGCCGGCCAGGGCTGGCGACATATGACTGGAATCAATGCCCGAACTTAGCCCGGACCTCTGATCGTTGCGACCATGTCGAGCGTGATATGAGCCGAGAAGACCCAGAACACTCACAATCCGACCAAAGAGAGGCAATGATGGGATTGACGATCGGGGAAATGGTTCCAGCCTTCAGCTTGCCGGCCACGGGGCAGCGGACGATCAGTTCGGACGGGCTGAAGGGACGGAAGGCGGTCCTGTATTTCTATCCGAAGGATGACACCTCCGGATGCACCGTCGAGGCGATCGATTTCCAGAGGCTCTATCCGGAGTTCCGAGCCGCCGGCACCGAGGTCGTCGGCATCTCCCCCGACGGGCTCAGGAGCCACGGCAGGTTCTGCGGCAAGCACGGGCTCGAGTTTCCGCTCGCTTCCGACGAGGAGAAGTCCACGCTCCAGGCGTTCGGCGTCTGGGTCGAGAAGAGCATGTATGGACGCAAATATATGGGCGTCGAACGCACGACCGTGTTGCTCGACTCCGACGGGCGCGTGGCCCGGATCTGGCCGAAGGTGAAGGTGTCCGGACATGCCGAGGAAGTCCTCGCGGCCGCAAAAGCGCTTTAACTTCAACGTTCCTTAACCTTAATGGGGTGTCGTCGTGCCGGATTCTACGGCACCGACACGATGCGCCCTGCCCCGCTTATTGCAAACTACGACGCGCGCCGCCGCACCAGGAGACCCGCGCGCGTCGTGACCCTGAGCCGATGGACCGTCTATTTCCTGGCGACCGGACTCGCCCTCCTGGGTGCCTGGTCGCTCGCTTCGGCTTGGTATTTCTCGTCTCGGGACAACGTCGCCCTGCGCCTCCTCGAGCGACAGGCCAGCCTCAAGCGCAGCTACGAGCAGAAGATTGCTCTACTGAGGGACGAGGCCGAGCAGGCGAGCCGCACCAGCCGCGCCGAAGTGGAGCGGCTCGAAAGCGAGGTGCGTAGTCTCCTCGCTCGGCAAGCGAACCTCGAAACCCGCCATGCGGTCATCCAGGCCCTAATCGATCGGGCCGGGTCGACCGGCCGCGGAACCGCACTCTCGGAGACTGGGACGACCGTCCCGAACTCGGCCAGCTCCTATGCTCCGGAACAACCACCCGTTCCGACGGACCCCTTCCGCCTCCGGTTGCGCTCCACAGGGCCGAACCGCACGAGCTCCCTCCCTGACCCTGCTTCGCAGGAACTCACCAAAGTACTGCAAAAGACCGCACGGGCGCTGGACGATCTCGGGGATCACCAGCTTCGTGTTCTCGGGGAACTGACGACGGCTCTGCGCTCGCAGGCTGGCCTCCTCGAGATGGCATTGCAGCGGGCCGGGATGAGGCCGACCGGGCCGGCGAAGAACTCCGGACCGGTCGGTGGCCCGTTCATTCCCCTCTCCGATCCCGATTTCACGAAGCTCAAGCTGGATGCCGAGAGCGCTGTCGCGAAAGTCCTCCGGCTTCGGCGTTCGGTCGCCTCGCTGCCGTTCGGGACTCCGGTCGCCGCCGAAGTCGATCTTTCGAGTGGCTACGGCTACCGGGTCGACCCCTTCACGCGTCTGCCGGCGGTCCATTCCGGTCTCGATTTTCGCGCCGAGTCAGGATCTCCGGTTCACGCAACCGGCGCTGGCCGAGTCGTCGTTGCCGAATACAGTGGCGCCTACGGGAACATGGTCGAGATCGAGCACAGCCAAGGTGTCTCGAGCCGCTATGCTCATCTGTCTTCCATCGCCGTAACGGTCGGACAGCAGGTTCGGCCCGGAACCATGGTCGGGCGCGTTGGCTCGACGGGACGATCGACCGGGCCGCACCTTCACTACGAGACCAGGATCGGCGGCGATTCCGTCGATCCACTACGCTTCCTGACAGCCGGCGAGATTCTCGAGACTGCGATGGTCAAGCTTCCCTGAGAGGGAAGCCCGGCGCAGGTGATCAGTCGACGTCCGCGAATTCCTCGGTGCCGCCGTAGACCCGGTGGGCCAAGGACGCCTCCAGGAATGGGTCGAGTTCGCCGTCGAGCACGTCCAGTGGGCTCGTCGACTGAACGCCCGTCCGCAGATCCTTCACGAGCTGATATGGTTGCAGCACATAGGAGCGGATCTGATGTCCCCACCCGATATCGGTCTTGGCGGCAGCATCCGCATTGGCCTTCTCTTCCCGCTTCTGGAGCTCGAGTTCATAGAGGCGGGCTCGAAGCATGGACCAGGCGGTCGCACGATTCTTGTGCTGTGAGCGCTCCTGCTGGCACGCGACCACGATGCCGGTCGGGATGTGGGTGATACGGACGGCCGAGTCCGTCGTGTTCACGTGCTGGCCGCCGGCCCCCGACGAGCGGAACGTATCGATCCGGCAATCCGACTCCTTCACCTCGATGTCGATACGGTCATCGACGACGGGGTATATCCAGACGGATGCGAAGCTAGTATGCCGCCGGGCATTCGAGTCGAAGGGTGAGATGCGCACCAAGCGGTGAACGCCCGACTCGGTCTTGAGCCAGCCATAGGCATTGTGTCCCTTCACCAGGAGCGTTGCGCTCTTGATGCCGGCCTCTTCGCCCTCGGTGAATTCGAGAAGCTCGACCTTGTAGCCGCGACGCTCCGCCCAGCGGGCATACATCCGCTGGAGCATGGCTGCCCAGTCCTGACTCTCGGTTCCACCTGCCCCGGAATGCACTTCGAGATAGGTGTCGTTCCCGTCGGCCTCACCGGACAGAAGAGTCTCGACCTGACGGCGGGCTGCCTCGCTCTGGAGAGCACGGATCGCGTTCTCGCCCTCGTTGATCGTATCCTGGTCGTCCTCGGCCTCGCCGAGCTCGATGAGAGTCACCGCGTCCTCGAGCTCCTGCTCGAGCCTCCGGATTGAGGCGATCTGATCCTCGAGCGCGGTCCGCTCGCGCATGATCTTCTGCGCGGCATCCGCATCGTTCCAGAGGTTCGGGTCCTCGGCCGCTGCGTTCAGCTCTGCCAGACGTCGTTCTGCGACATCCCAGTCAAAGATGCCTCCTCAGCAGCCCGACTGACTGCTTGGTCTCTTCTACGAGGTGTTGAATTTCCGCGCGCATGAGTCTCGGAACGTGATGGAATGGCGGGGTGCTTAGCACGCCCGCAAAGAGTGTAAAGGACCGCTGCTGACCGGGTGTCAGTACAATCCGCCTGTGCCTGCACCGACGGCCCGCTCCGCATCCGGCGAAACACCAGCTTGGGCGTCGACCCCGACGACGGAGTAGCTGTCGGGCGGCGCCGTCCCGGGCTTGAAGGCCTCCAGGATCACGCTGCTTCCTTCACCACTACCCGCCCTGAGTCCGGAGGCCCGGTTGACCCGGACCAGCTTCGTGCCCGGCGGGATTCGGAACGGCGTCGCGGGCTTGTCCTTGAGCGCCATCTGCATGAAATCGCGGAACACCGGTGCGGCGTATTGACCGGCCGTAGCGGAACTACCGAGCGATTGCGGCTTGTCGTAGCCAAGATAGATGCCGACCGCGAGGTCCGGAGAGAAGCCGACGAACCAGACGTCCTTCGCGTCGTTCGTCGTGCCGGTCTTGCCGGCGAGGGGCTTACCGACAGCCTTCACGACCTGGGCCGTTCCCCTCTGAACGACACCTTCCAGGATCGACGTGATCTGATAGGCCGTGATCGGGTCCAGCACCTGCTCGCGCGTCTCGTCGAGCTTCGGTTCGGGCTGCCCATCCCATTTCTCGGCGTCACAGTTCGCGCACTTGCGGTCGTCGTGGCGATAGATCGTGCGGCCGTGGCGGTCCTGGATGCGGTCGATCAAAGTCGGCCTGATCCGGCGGCCGCCATTGGCGAACATCGAATAGGCAGCAGTCATGCGCATCACGGTCGTCTCGCCCGCACCGAGCGACATCGACAGGACCGGCAGCATGTCGTCGTAAACCCCGAACCGGCGAGCGTACTCGGCAATGAGGGGCATGCCGACATCTTTCGACAGCCGGACGGTCATCAAGTTCTTCGAGTGCTCGACCCCATAGCGCAGGGTCCGCGGGCCGGTCGACTTCCCGTCATAGTTGCTGGGCGACCAAGCCTCCTGCCCCGGCCCCATATCGATCGTGATGGGGGCATCGAGGATGATGCTCGATGGCGTGTAGCCGTTGTCCAGGGCCGTTGCATAGACGAACGGCTTGAAGGACGAGCCCGGCTGACGAAGCGCCTGCGTCGCACGGTTGAACTCGCTCTGGTCGAACGAGAACCCTCCAACCATAGCGTGCACGCGCCCCGTGAACGGATCCATGGCGACGATCGCGCCGGAGATCTCGGGCACCTGCCGCAGACGGAACTGTCCCTGCTTGCCCTCCAGCGGTTCCACGTAGACGACGGCGCCGGGAGTGAGGACCTGGACCAGACTGCGCCGGGTCCATTTGACGCCATCGGCTGTGACGGTGCCGTATTCGCGTTCCCGGGCCACCTGCCCCGAGGCTTCCTTCTTGGGCTGCAGGCCAATCTTCGCCTGTCCGCCAGAAACGTCGAGCACCACCGCAAGGCGCCAAGGCTGCACGTCGCCGAGAGCAGGAACCTCCGCCAGTGCGAGCCCCCATTCCCTTCCAGTCATGTCGAGCTTCTGGACCGGGCCACGCCAGCCCCGTGCCTCATCATAGCGGACGAGACCGTCGACCAAGGCTTTTCGGGCCATCGCCTGCATCTTCGGGTCGAGAGTGGCGCGGATCGACAGACCGCCCTCGTAGAGCTTCTGTTCGCCGTATCTTTCGGCGATTTCGCGGCGTACCTCCTCGGCGAAGAAGCCCGAAGCGATGGAGTTCGGGGAGACCACCCGTGGATTGACGACGAGCGGCTCCTTCTTGGCCTTCTCGGCCTCGTCGCTGCTGACGTAGCCGTTCTCGACCATCCGGTCGATCACCCAGTTCCTGCGCTCCACCGCGGCCTGCGGCTGCCGGAAGGGGTGATAGTTGTTGGGCGCCTTCGGCAAGGCAGCGAGATAAGCAGCCTCGGCCAGCGTAAGCTCGTGCACGGACTTGCCGAAATAGTTCAACGCGGCGGCCGCGATGCCGTAGTTGCTGAGGCCGAGATAGATCTCGTTCAGATAGAGTTCGAGGATGCGATCCTTCGAGAAGGTCGCCTCCATGCGCAGGGCGATCAGCGCCTCACGAATCTTTCGCTCGTAGGTGCGCTCGTTGGTCAGCAGGAAGTTCTTGGCCACCTGCTGCGTGATCGTGGAGGCGCCCTGCTCCCGCCGCCCCCCTGACCGGAAGTTGGCGACGATGGCCCTGACGATGCCTTCGGGGTCGATGCCGGAATGGCGGTAGAAGTTCTTGTCCTCGGCCGAGATGAAGGCGGAGATCACGAGTTTGGGAACCGCCTGGATCGGGAGGTAGAGCCGGCGCTCGCGGGCGTATTCCGCCAGCAGTCCGCCATCCGCTGCGTGAACGCGACTCATCACGGGCGGCTCATAGTCCGCGAGCTGTGCGTGGTCCGGCAGATCCTTGGAATACTGCCAGTAGAAATAGCCCAGCGCTCCGGCGCCGATGAGGAACAGGATTGCCCCGACGCTGAACAGGAACCCGAAAAACCTCAGGATGATGCGCATCCGCAGAAATCCAATACCGCGCGTGTCCTCGCGCTCGCTGCCGTCATGCTCTGCGAACGTCGACCCTGCCCGAACGGCACACCAAGGCCGCCCTAGGATAGAGCAGGAATCGCGCCCCCGCTCTGCCTATCCACATCTTCTATGGTGAAACTGCGGCAGTTCCACCCTGTGCGAACCGTGGCGCGAAAAACAGATCGACCGCGGATGTCATTGCGTCGGTGGCGCGATCCCGCCACTCATCCGATATTAGGAGGTCGAAATCCTTCCGGCTAGAGAGATAGCCGAGCTCCACCAGGACCGAAGGCACATCGTAGGCGCGCAGGACGCGGAATCCCGCCTCGCGGTGCGGGTTCTTGTTGAGCCGGGCGACCGTATCGAGCTCATGAACCAGCCGCTTCGCAAATCCGTGCGAGAAGACGCGGGTCTCGCGGCTGGTTAGATCCTGCAGAATCCCGGCGACCTCCTCTCCCAGATTGTCGGTGGATTCCACGCCCGCGGCGGTATCCGCCTGGTTCTCGCGATCGGCCAGGAGAGCCGAGTCGGCGTCCGACGCGCGTTCGGACCCGGTATAGACGGTGAGCCCTCTGACCTCGGCTCCTCCGGAGATCGAGTCTGCGTGGATCGACACGAAGAGGTCGGCCCTGGCAGAGCGTGCGAGGCGGACCCGATCTCCCAAGGGGATGAAAACGTCCCGGTTGCGGGTCATCAAAACACGATACCTGCCAGTGGCTTCGAGCTTTTTTTGGAGCTTCTGGGCGAAGCTGAATACGATATCCTTTTCGAACATGCCCGCCGAGGCGGTGGCGCCGGGATCCACTCCGCCATGGCCGGGATCGAGCATGATGACGGGACGGCGATCTTCGGGCTCCGCCAATACCGTTTCTACGACGGGCGGCCGAAGGATCGGAGCACTCTCCGCAACCGCTCGCCGGAAAGGTTCGCGCTCGGTTCGGGTCAGTTCCACGACGAGCTTGGCCGTGCCGGACCTGGGGTCCTTTTCCGTATCCAGCCGGGACACGGAGGCGGGTTGAGCGAGATCGATGACGATCCGTGAGCGCGCGGGCCCGAACAGACCATATCGGAAGGAGGAGACGAGACCTTCCCGTCGCCGCCCGATCTCTGCCGGCAACCTGAACGTGACCTCCGGGAGCTCGATGATGACGCGGTCCGGACGCTCCATATACGCGACCCTCGGCGCCACTGGCCGAGACAGCGCAATCGTGAAGCGCGTCCGACCGGACTCGACCGCGACATCGATTGCCGCGGCAATCGATGCAGCCTCCGAGCGCACAGGCGTGGATGGCGCCAACAGGAATACAGGCGCCGCCGCAAGGGCCAGCATGAAGGCCATCACTCTGGGGAGCCGTGGTGACGTCAGGTGGAGCATAGCCTCTCGGGTCGACTGGCGGCCTCCTCCTAACCGATACGATCCAGATGGTTAACGAACTCCTGAGGCGGCGACACGATCCACTCCCAACCGTGGCGGGACAGCCACACTGTGCAGATCTGACGCAGATCTTGCCAAAGGGCCGATGGGCTCTGTAATGAAACAGATCCTCGTCCGGATGGCCGATTCCGGCGGGCGTCTCGGGAGACGGTTGTGTGGACCGATTCCAGGCCCCTGCTGTTCAAAACGGCGTCCCTGCGGGCGAGCATCATCTGACGGCGCTAGGCCGTCGCCGATCGCCGGCATCACCGGCGGATCGATTTCGAGAGGGCAGGATTGGATGGGAGCGCCTCCGGAGTCATTCGTGACTTTCGTGACCGCATCATCCCCTGTGCGCAGCGAGCGTGCTTTCCGTTTGCGGGCGGCCGGACTCGCGTCGGGTGCGCCCCGTCCCGTTCAGCCCTGGATACCTAACCCGAGCGCGCCCTCAGACGGCGCGCCGTGGCGTTCATCGGCACCTGCGAGGCGCCTTCCGCTCCCTGCGCGAATACGTCGGGAACATACCCCGCCTCCATCTCATCCCCACGTGAGGTCCTGCCGATGATCGCCCTGTTGAGAGTTCATCATGGCGAACAAAATGCTTATCGATGCCTCCCACCCGGAAGAGACCCGGGTCGTGGTGGTGCGCGGTCAGAAGGTCGAAGAATTCGATTTCGAGTCAGCTAGCCGCCGACAGCTCCGCGGCAATATCTATCTCGCAAAGGTCACGCGCGTCGAACCGTCTCTCCAGGCGGCCTTTGTCGAATATGGCGGCAACCGGCACGGTTTCCTCGCCTTCAGCGAAATCCATCCGGACTATTACCAGATCCCGGTCGCGGATCGGCAGGCGCTGCTCGAGGCGGAAGCAGAGGCCGCCCGCGATGAGGAACGGGCCGAGGAGCGCAAACGGCGGCGCGGCTCCAAGCCGAAGAGGGCGCGTGCCGACGAAACCGTGCGCCAGGACGCGCCGGCAGGGACCGATGGCGAGGTACCGGTCCCCGGAGAGTTCTTCGATGCGCCGGTCCCTCAGGAATTCCGCGCCGCGGATTCCACGGAACTCGGCGGGCAGGATGGTCTGGCGGTCGAGCCGGCGCCCGAGATCTCCACTGAGGAGTCGCAGGCCGTTGCGCTGATCGATGCTCCCGCGGAAGAGTCCGCGGCCGTCGAGCCGGAGGCGGAGGCAAGGAGCGAGGACGACCGCGCCGAACCGGAGCCGGCCCACGAGTATGGCGAGGTCGAAGCACATCACAGAGAGGCCAGCAGCGAGGCAGAGGAACTCTCCGCCGGAATTGAAGCGCGGTCCGTCAACGAGGATGAGCAGAGCCTCGATGAGGCCGAGGACGATTCCGAGGATGATGAGGCGGAGGACGCCGAGAACGGCGAAGAGGACGAAAGCGACGCCGAGGACGGCGAGGAAGCCGTCGAGCAGGTAGGCGGAGGAGATGCGCTCGAGGACGTTCCCGAGCGGCCTCGCCAGCCCCGGCGTCAGTACAAGATCCAGGAAGTCATCAAGCGCAGGCAGATCCTGCTGGTGCAGGTCGTCAAGGAAGAGCGCGGCAACAAGGGTGCTGCGCTCACGACGTATTTGTCATTGGCCGGCCGTTACTCTGTCCTGATGCCGAATACCGGTCGAGGCGGCGGCATATCGCGGAAGATCACCAATGCAGCGGACCGGAAGCGGCTGAAGGAGATAGCGCAGGAACTCGAAGTTCCAGAAGGGATGGGGATCATCCTCCGGACTGCGGGTGCATCCCGCACCAAGCCGGAGATCAAGCGCGACTTCGAATACCTGATGCGCCTCTGGGAGAGCGTTCGTGAGCTCACGTTGAGTTCGACGGCGCCGGCCTTGGTCTACGAGGAAGGCTCGCTGGTCAAGCGGGCGATCCGCGATCTCTACAACAAGGACATCGACGAGGTCATCGTCTCCGGTGAAGAGGGATACCGCGAGGCCAAGGACTTCATGCGCATGCTCATGCCGAGCCAGGCGCGGATCGTGAAGCCCTACCGTGACCCGCATCCCCTCTTCGCTCATTACGGCGTCGAGGCGCAGCTCGATGCGATGTTCTCGAATCACGTCACCCTGAAATCGGGCGGCTATCTGGTCATCAATCCCACCGAGGCGCTCGTCTCGATCGACGTCAACTCCGGGCGGGCTACGCGTGAACACAACATCGAGGACACGGCCCTCAAGACGAATCTCGAGGCCGCGGAGGAGATTGCGCGGCAACTCCGGTTGCGGGACCTCGCGGGCCTGATCGTCATCGACTTCATCGATATGGAGGAGAAGCGGAACAACCGTGCGGTCGAGAAGAAACTGACCGAGTGCCTGAAGAACGATCGAGCACGCATCCAGCTCGGACGGATTTCCCCATTCGGCCTGCTCGAGATGTCACGGCAGCGCATCCGCACGGGCGTGCTCGAATCCTCCACGATCCCATGCCCGCATTGTGCCGGCACCGGATCGATTCGCTCCACTCCGTCGGTTGCGCTTCACATCCTGCGCTCCGTCGAAGAGATGCTGATCCGGAGTGCCTCCCACAATCTCGTGGTGCGTACCCGTCTCGAGGTTGCCTTCTACATCCTCAACCAGAAGCGCACGCACCTGCGCAACCTCGAGACGCGCTTCGGCGTGACGATCTCCGTCACCGCGGACGAGAGCCTGGGCGGCACGACCACCTTTGCCGTCGACCGTGGTGAGCCGGCCATTCGGGTGGAAACCCGTGCGCCAGCCACCGGTGTTCAGATCGACACGATTCTTCCGATCGACGAGCCGTACGAAGAGCTCGATTCGGAGGAGGACGAAGAGGATACCGGTAGCGACGAAGAGCTCGTCACGAGCGAAGAAGCCCAGGGCGCCGAGCACGACGGAGAAGAGAGCGGCCGCCGTCGCAGACGCCGCCGTCGCAGGCGCGGACGCGGTGAGCGCGAGATTCACGCTGACGAGCGGACCGAAGGTGAGTCGCACGAGGAGGCAGCGCAGGAAGGTGACGAGCCATCCGTCGAGCGTGAGCCGTCCGAAGAAGGCACGCGTCACGCGGAAGGCTCAGATGAGAGGAACGGACGCCGGCGGCGGCGTGGACGGCGTGGAGGGCGCGGCGGGAATGGGCGCGACTTCTTTGCAGGCGCGCCCGAGAGCCCGGCCGAAGGCCAAGGGGAAGAAGTCCAGCTACAGCAGATCGGAGAGCAAGAGGCTCCGACCGCTGGGGAGGAGCAGGCAGTGCCTGAGCTCTCTCCAGTCCCGGCTGGGGAGAATGCACCTCAGTCTGCCGGGGAGCCCGAACTGCCGGCCGAGATCGGTGCAGCAGCTTCGACCACATCAGCCACGGAAGCAGAGCCCATATCTCCGACAGCTCCGGAGCCCGCTCCCGAGCCGGTTGCGGTCGTGCTGACTCCGCCTGACCCCGATCGACCCAAGCGGGCCGGCTGGTGGTCACGTGCAAAGTCGGTGCTCGGCGGCAGCTGACCCAAACTCTCCGCGACAGCGATACGATCGGGCCCGTGACACGGGCCCGATCCAGTTGAGGGGCTGTCGGCCCGGCTTATCGGAGCCAATTCTTCAGCCGGATCACGGCCTCTCGGCAATCCGATTCTGACCCGGCGAAGGACAGCCGCAGATGATGAGCGCCCTCGAGCGGATCGAAGTCTAGCCCCGGGGTCGCCGCAATGCCCGCCTCGTCCAGCATCCGCGCGCAGAAGCCGGCCGCATCGTTCGTGAACCGTGCGATATCGGCGTAGATGTAGAAGGCGCCATCGACGGGATGGATCTCCGTGATCCCGAGATGCGGCAACTCGTTTAGCAGGATCGCCCTGTTGCGGGCATAGCCGGCTTTGATGCTTTCGAGTTCCTCGGTAGCCTCGAAGCTCGCGGCCGCCGCAACTTGCGACAAATACGGGGGCGAGATGTAGAGATTCTGCGCGAGCCGCTCGATGGGACGGACGAGCCGGTCGGGTACGACCATCCAGCCGATACGCCACCCGGTCATGCAGAAATATTTCGAGAACGAGTTGATGACCACCGCGTCGTCATCGACCGACAGTGCCGTCGAGGCCGGGCGATCATAGGTCAGGCCATGATAGATCTCGTCTGACACGAACCAGACGCCGTGCGCTGCGCAGTGCTTGGCGAGCCGCGCCATTTCGTCTGTCCCAATCATCGTGCCCGACGGATTGGCAGGGCTCATCGCCAGCACACCGTGGAGAGGCATTCCAGAGCCGGCCCGCTCGAGCGCCTCCACCGTCAAGGCGAAGCCATCTTCCGGGCGGAGCGGAACGGTAACAGGCTCGAGATCGAGTGCCTGCAGAATATTTCGATAAGCAGGATAGCCGGGCGCGGTGATTGCAACGCGCTGGCCGGCATCGAAGAGGGTTAGGAAGGCAAGGACGAAGCCCGCCGAGGAGCCGGTCGTCACGACGATCCGCTCGGGCGACACGGAGACGCCATAGGTCTCGCGATAATGCTGCGCGATCCGCTCCCGGAGGGCCGGGAGGCCGAGCGCCTCGGTGTATCCGATGGCTCCGCGGTCGAGGGCAGCCTTGGCGGCCTCGCGGACGATCCGCGGCGCCGCAGCGGAGGGCTGGCCCACCTCCATGTGGACGATGGCCTCGCCTTGCCTTTCTTTCGCCGCGGCTGCGCTCAGAACATCCATGGCGAGGAACGGCGCGACGCGAGAAAGGCGACCCGCAACGGCCGGTGGATTATGTGACGGAGGAATGCTCATCTGCGGCTCGTAGCTCGTGAGCCGCTCTTCCTCAAGGCAATGGGACGGATGCATACGGAGCCGTGATTTGACGCGATCCCGGCCGGGAAGGTAACCGGAGGAGCATGATGTCTGAGCCTACTCAGGGACACCTGCGCCGCAGAGTTCCCCCAAGCCGGATCGTCGGTCTCGCGGTAGCGTTCGTTTCGGCGCTGGCGATACCCGCTTCCGCTCAGCAATCCGGACAGGAACGCCGAGGACAGAGCATCGTTCGGGATGCCGAAACGGAGGACCTGCTCAGGGATTACGCCGTACCGATCTTCCAAGCCGCGAAGGTCAATGCGAAGGCGACGAAGATCATTCTCGTGAATGATCGCTCCTTCAACGCTTTCGTCGCGAATGGGCAGAAGATCTTCATCAACGTCGGAGCGCTGCTCGATGCGGAGACGCCCGGTGAGGTGATCGGCGTGATCGCCCATGAGACCGGCCATATTGCGGGTGGACACCTTGCACGCCTCCGCCAGCAGGTTGCGAATGCGAAAATCCTCTCTGTCATTGGCATGCTTGCTGGAGCGGGCGCGATGGTCGGCGCAGCGAATTCTGGCAGCGGCGTCGGGAATACCGGCACGGGCGCCATGGGCATTCTAACCGGGGGACAGGAACTCGTCCGCCGGAATCTGCTCGCCTACCAGCGCTCCGAGGAGCAAGCCGCGGACGCCGCAGCCTTGCGTTACCTCGCGGCGACGGGGCAATCGCCACGGGGAATGCTGACGACCTTTGCACGGTTCGCCGACTCGGGCCTGTTCCGATCGCGAGCGGTCGACCCGTATCTGATTTCACATCCGCTCCCCAGCGAGCGCATCAGCCAGCTCGAGCGCCTCGCCAAGCAGAGCCCGCATTTCGGACGGAAAGACTCTCCCGAGCTCCAGGCCCGCCATGATCTCATGCGCGCCAAGCTCGCCGGATTCGTCGAGCGTCCGGACACGGTCCTGCGGCGATACCCGCCATCGAATACCAGCGCACCGGCACGCTATGCCCGCGCGGTCTTAGCCTATCGCAGCGGCCGCCTCTCGGAAGCGCTCGCTGCGATCGACGGGTTAGTCGCAGAGCAACCCTCGAATGCCTATTTCCATGAGCTTAAAGGCCAGGCTCTTCTCGAGAGCGGCCGGGCGCGGGAAGCAGTTGCGCCGCTTCGCCGGGCGGTTTCGCTCGCGCCGGGTGGGATCCCGATACGGGTCATGCTCGGCCAGGCTCTGCTCGCAACGGGAGATGCCGATGCCGCGATCCGGGAACTCAGCATCACGACGCAACGCGAGCCGGAATCTCCCGACGGGTTCCGGTTCCTGGCAATGGCTTATGGACGGAAGGGCGATATCGGCCGCGCCGAACTGGCATCCGCGCAAGCGTTCTTCAACTCGGCCGATCTTCGCAATGCCCAGACCCAGGCGAGCCGCGCCATGGCGAAGCTGAAACCGGGCTCCCCGGCCTATCTGAAGGCCGAGGACATCCTCAACTACCGCCCTTCTCAAGACAACTGATCTCATCCCGGAAAGCCATCATGCGCGCCCAGACGCTCAAAAAGACCTTCACCGCCCTCGGCCTCCTGCTCTGCCTCGGAACGACTGCCGGCGCGCAGAGCTCCCTCTTCAGCGAACAGCAGCGCAAGGCCATCGGCGAGATCGTTCGGGAGTATCTCGTCCAGAACCCCGAAGTTCTCCAGGAGGCGCTCGCGGAACTCGAGAAGCGTCAAGCCGAGGCGCAGCGGACCGCGACCCTCTCGGCGCTGCGCGATTCGAAGGACACCCTTCTGAACGCACCGCACTCGATCGTCGCGGGTAATCCGCAAGGAGACGTCACGCTCGTCGAGTTCTTCGACTACAACTGCGGCTACTGCAAGCGCGCCCTCGCTGATGTGCGTGGGCTGGTAAAGGGCGATCCGAAGCTGCGGCTCGTCATGAAGGATTTCCCGGTCCTCGGTCCGGACTCCGTCGAGGCCAGTCGCGTCGCGCTGGCGGTGAAGAATCAGATCTCCGGAGACAAGCTGTTCGACTACCACGTCCGGCTGATGGAGACCCGTGGTCGCGTGAACGGGGAGAAGGCGCTGGCGCTCGCCAAGGAGATGGGACTCGATGTGGCTCGCATCCAGAAGGACATGGAGAGCCCGGCCATCCTTGCAGCCCTTCAGGAGAATGTTGCCCTCGGCGACAAGCTCGGCCTGACCGGGACTCCGGCTTTCATCGTCGGCGAGGAGATCATTCCAGGCGCAGTCGGGGCCGAGCCGCTCCGGCGGGTCGTGGCCGGCGTTCGTCAGTGTGGCCGAGCGACCTGCTGAGGGCATTCGGAGCCCGCTCCTTACAGGGCAAGCCCTTCTCTCCCAGGCCTTTACGGAAGGCATCGATCCGGCCGGACTCCGACGCCCTGCCGGCTTCCTCTTTCGCACTTGGCGTGTTTTGGCTAAGACGGCGCGCCGGTGCAGCCCGGCGGAGCCTTCTCATCGCCGGCCGCGATCGCCGTTCTCAAGTCCGACGGAGCCGGTAACGCCGAGACGCTGGACGCGTTCGAGGTGATGCGGTGGATGCAGCCGTCGTGAACTGCGATCGGAAGTCGGCGACCTGTCGGCTCGCTTCCAGCACTTTGCAATCAACGGTGTACGGGCACGCGAAACTCAATGCCTAAAGCCAAGAAGGACAGGGCGTTCCCCATGGCCAACGAACATCCGATCGACCCCGAGCTCGTTCGCGAGCTCGCGACCCTCATCGCAGAAACCAATCTGACCGAAATCGAGGTCGAGAAGGGCGATCTTCGGATCAGGGTCGCGCGTGCGCCAGCACCCGCCCAGATCGCAGTGCCGGTTCAGATGCCGACCGCTGCGCCCCCTGCTCCTGCTGTGCTCCCCGTCTCGGTCGCGGAGCCGGCGCCCATTGGCGCGAAATCTGCAGCAGCCCACCCGGGAGCCGTCGTCTCGCCGATGGTCGGAACGGTCTACAGGCGCCCGTCTCCGGACGCGAAGCCGTTCGTGGACGTCGGCTCGCGAGTTGAAGCCGGCGACAGGGTGGTTCTCGTCGAAGCGATGAAGACGTTCAACGAGATCACGGCGCCCCGAGCAGGCATCGTGACGGCCATCTTCGTTGAGGACGGGCAGCCAGTCGAATATGGCGAGCCGCTGCTGCTGATCGAGTAAATAATGTTCGACAAGATCCTGATCGCGAACCGGGGCGAAATCGCTCTTCGCATACTCCGGGCAGCCAAAGAATTGGGCATTGCCACGGTCGCCGTGCACTCGACGGCCGATGCCGACGCGATGCATGTCCGCCTCGCCGACGAGAGCGTCTGTATCGGCCCGCCGCCGGCACGGGACAGCTATCTGAACGTCGCTGCGCTGATCGCCGCCTGCGAGATCACGGGAGCCGATGCGGTTCATCCGGGCTACGGCTTCCTCTCGGAGAACGCACGTTTCGCAGAAGTCCTCAAGGACCATCGCATCACCTTCATCGGGCCGAAGGCGGAGCATATCCGCATCATGGGCGACAAGATCGAGGCGAAGCGGACGGCGCGTCGCCTCGGAATCCCATGCGTCCCCGGCTCTGAGGGCGCCGTGACGGACGAGGATGAGGCGAGGCGTATCGCCCGCGACATGGGATATCCCGTTCTCATCAAGGCAGCTGCCGGCGGCGGCGGACGCGGCATGAAGGTCGCTCGCAACGACAGCGAACTCGGTTACGCGCTCGCCACTGCACGAACCGAGGCGAAGGCAGCATTCGGCGACGATGCGGTCTATATCGAGAAGTATCTCGAGAAGCCGCGTCACATCGAGATCCAGGTCCTCGGCGACGGCAAGGGCCACGCGGTGCATCTCGGCGAGCGCGACTGCTCGCTGCAGCGGCGTCACCAGAAAGTCTGGGAGGAAGGCCCCTCCCCGGCCCTGAACGCCGACATGCGTGACCGCATCGGCGGTACCGTCGCGAAGGCGATGTCCGAGTTGCAATATCTCGGCGCCGGCACCGTGGAGTTCCTGTTCGAGAACGGTGAGTTCTACTTCATCGAGATGAACACGCGGATCCAGGTCGAGCATCCGGTGACCGAGATGATCACCGGGATCGATCTCGTCAACGAGCAGATCCGCGTTGCTGCCGGCGCGCCTCTATCGGTGCGGCAGGAGGATATTCGCATCGAAGGGCACGCCATCGAGTGCCGGATCAATGCGGAACATCCAACGACTTTCAGGCCGTCACCCGGAACGATCAGCTATTTCCACCCGCCGGGCGGGCTCGGCATCCGCGTCGATTCGGCTGCGTATCAGGGCTATCGCATCCCGCCGCACTACGACTCGCTGGTCGGGAAGTTGATCGTGCATGGCAGGACGCGCAACGAGTGCCTTATGCGCCTGAGGCGCTCGCTCGACGAATTCGTCGTCGACGGGATCGATACGACGCTGCCGCTTTTCCGCACGCTCGTTCGCAATCCCGACGTGCAGAACGGCGACTACGACATCCATTGGCTGGAGTCTTTCCTCAAGACAGGGGGACTCGAGGAAAACTGACCGGCGGGCATCCCTCGCGCTGAGGATTGGAAACGGCGTCTTCCCGTCAATTCACGTGGCGGAGAATGCTCCGTTCCGGCTCGTCGAAGCTCACCCCTTTCGCACGAGTGGCGACGCGATCGGCTGGATGGGATTGTCCCACCGGTAGCGGATGCCGAGCGAGATAATGTGAACGTCGGCATCCACATCTCCGATCAGAGGACCAAATTGCGGATTGAACGTCGGATTGCCGGGTACGACCCGGACATCGGCCTCGTCTGCGAGAATGTAGGTGTAGCCGACATCGAACGAGAGCTGCGGGTTGAACTGATAAGTCGCGCCCGCGGAGAACCAGTAGCGATCGCTATCGGGAAGGCGAGGCGTTCGCACTTCGTCGCTGATCGGCGAAATCTCGTAGCCGAAGCCCGCGCGAAGAGTTAGTGCGGGATTGAGACGATACTCGCCGCCGATCGAAAAGAACCACCCATCGTCCCAGTCCAGAGGCAAGGTCGGAACGAGCGCGAACCCGCCAGTTACTGCATTTCGCACGCGTGGAAAGCCGAGACGACTCCAATTCGTCCACTCAGTTGTTGCAGCGATCGAGAACGCATCCGTGACCTGCTGCTGCAGGCCGACGGTCACTGTTTCCGGAAGAATGAGGTCGGCCTTGATTCGCTGAAAGATCGGAGGCCCCAAATTGAGTTTACCTTCGACATCATGTTCAACGGCCGACCTGAAACCGACGCCGATCATCGTGCCGGGCAGTGGGGTCAGCGTTGCTCCGAGGGCGAAACCAATTCCGTAGCTGTCGCCACTGAGACCACCTGTCGGTGCAAACGCCGTAAAGGCGCGCGCCCCGCCGACCGCTGAGTTGTAGCGTACGTCGAAATACTCGACGCGCAGCCCGGCACCGACCGATAGCCAGTCGTTCACGCGATAGCCGATCGTCGGCTCAACCTCGTAGTTCGTGACCTGCGTCGTTCGGGCATAAAGCTGGCCCGCCCAGATCGGCCCGGGTTTCGTCGCGAGCCCGAACGGCGCGCCGGCATAGAGCCCTAGCCACAGTTGATCGTTGACTTGGTAGGAGCTGTAGCTCGCAGGCAGAGCCGCATCGAGCGCGAGATCCCCTGAGGGGCCGAGCGGGAGCAGGATCGGATTCGTGCCGGCGAGTGGCGTAATTTCAGAGGTCGGGATGATTGCCGACAGCATCAGATGACTCTGGAACCCGGGCGACATAGTGATCGTCGCCGGATTCCAGAACATCGAGGACAGCCCACCCGCACCTGCTGCTACGCCGGCAAACGACATGCCCTGTCCGGCGGCACTCTGCTCGCGCAGGGCAAAGCCGCCGGCATGGGTATGGCTCGACGCCGAGACCGCTATTGCCGAAATGGAGGCAATCAGGAAGAAACGACAATCAGCTCTCATCGCAATGCCCCAGGTGATGAAGAACTCTACTGTTGCGGTGCAGCATCTGCGCCGCAAGTCTCGCCTCGAACTACTCGCGACAGTTGCGTCTCAGCCTTCCGGTGTTGCCGAACTTCGCACCTGCATGAGACTCGCACGGCGAGCGACTTACTGTTCACGTGTAAACGAGCGAAGCCTACTTGCCATCACGTTGGAAAGTCACGCCACAAACACCGAGGGGCACTACGTGCCCGGCCGGTGTGACAAAGCTGCAACAATCCCTCTCCATGGAGGTCCTCGAACAGACCTGAGGCATGAATCTCAGTCCAGACACACGCAATCGGCTCGGTTGTGCCACCTCGATGGGCGGGTTACGGCGCTCTTTGGCAGGCCATGTGACTGGAAGGCGGTCGCCGGCGCCGATCTTTTCGGATGGTGGTTTTCACGGCCGAGTTCGGGCTAGAAGGAACCCGATCGCCACAATCGTCTGGCTTTGGAGAATCTCACATGAAGCTCGTTCGTTTCGGATCGCCTGGACAGGAAAAGCCTGGGCTTGTCGACTCCTCCGGCCAGGTGCGAGATCTCTCGGGCCACGTCTCCGACGTGAGCGGCAGCACGCTCGATCCGGACAACCTCGCCCGGCTCGCTGCGGTCGACCCGGGTTCTCTTCCTACAGTACCCGTTGGAACGCGCCTCGGCCCGTGCGTGGGCAATGTGCGGAATTTCATCGCGATTGGCCTGAACTTTGCCGATCATGCAGCCGAAACCGGAGCGCCCATCCCCGCGGAACCGATCATCTTCAACAAGGCCCCGAGCTGCATCGTCGGCCCCAATGACGATATCATGCTTCCCCGTGGATCCCTGAAGACGGATTGGGAGGTCGAGCTCGCAATCGTCATCGGCCGGCCGGCCTCCTACGTCGGCGCGAACGAGGCGCTCGATTATGTGGCAGGCTACTGCGTCTGCAACGACGTATCCGAACGCGAGTATCAGCTCGAGCGTGGCGGCACCTGGACGAAGGGCAAAGGCTGCCCGACCTTCGGCCCCCTCGGTCCATGGCTCGTAACCCAGGACGAGATCCCGGACATCCAGAACCTTGAAATGTGGCTCGATGTGAACGGTGAGCGCATGCAAAAGGGCTCGACGAAGACCATGATCTTCACGGCCCGGCAGCTGGTCGCCTACGTCTCCCACTTCATGCAGCTCGAGCCCGGCGACGTGATCACGACAGGGACGCCACCCGGCGTCGGCCTTGGAATGAAGCCGCCACGCTTTCTCAAGGCCGGTGATGTGGTGAGCCTCGGCATCGAAAGGCTCGGAGAGCAGCGCAGCAAGGTTGTCGGGTTCGAGGCCACGGCAGACACGAGCACCACCTGGCGCTGACGGACGCTGCCGCTGCAAAACGGAGCGGCTAGATCGCCGTAACGGCTTGGACCGCAGAGATCCGGTCCAAGCCGCGAGTTGCTTGTCAGACGCCGAGCATCAGGCGGAGGTTCTGAACGGCAGCCCCTGACGCACCCTTTCCGAGATTGTCGAGCCGCGCCACGAGGAGGGCATGCGGCAGGTTGGGGTGTCCGAAGACCCGCAACTCCAGAAAATCGGTGTCGTTCAGGGCCTCGGGCTCGATCCGCTGTGTGGTCTTGCCGTCTTCCACGGTCGGCACGACACGCACGAGTTCGCTGTCTGCGTAGTGATCCACGAAACAGGCGGACAGGTCCGAAGCCCTTGGTGATCCCGGCAAGGTATCGAGGTGCAGGGGCACGCTGACGAGCATGCCTTGCCGGAAATTGCCCACGGACGGGACGAAGATCGGCCTGCGCGTCAGCCCTGCGTATTTCTGGAGTTCGGGCACATGCTTGTGCTCGAAACCAAGCCCGTAGAGTTCGAAGGCCGGGGCACGACCAGCCTCATAGGCCTCGATCATGGACCGGCCTCCGCCCGAATAGCCGCTCACCGCGTTCACAGAGACCGGATGATCGGCAGGAACAAGGCCGGCCCCGACCAGCGGCCGCAGAAGCGCGATCGCACCCGTGGGGTAGCACCCTGGATTGGACACGCGGTTCGCCCGCACGATGGCTTGGCGTTGGCCGGGCGCAAGCTCAGGAAATCCATAGACCCAACCCGGCGCTACGCGATGCGCCGTGCTCGCATCGAGGATCCGCGGTCCGTTTTCCCCCATCTCTTCGACGAGAGCGACCGTCTCGCGTGCCGCCTCGTCGTGCAGGCAGAGGATGACGAGGTCAACCTCGGCCAGGATCTCCCGCTTCGCCGCCGGATCCTTTCGCCGCTCGGGGGCGATGCTCTTCACCTCGATGCCGGAGAGGCGGTCGAGTCTTTCCCGGATGCCGAGCCCGGTCGTTCCTGCCTCACCGTCGATGAAGACGCGTCCCGTCCGGGATCCACTCCTTACATCCGCTGCCGTCTGGGTTGTCATCGCTCTCGTCCCTCAATCTCGCGGGTCGGCACCCTGGGCGTGCAACCCGTCACATAGCAAAAAGCCGCGCTCGGGGCGCGGCTCGCGGGCTCACATCATTGCAGCATCATCGCGATCGCGCCGGTCGGGCGAGTTTGCAACGTCGGAAGCTGATGTGGTTCGACAGCATGGCGGGCATATTGGCAACCTCTCCGAAACTGTCAACGATGCACCGGAGCATCTGGCTCCGACAGAGAGGTCCAAAAGGGAAAGGCGGCCGCAGGACGGCCGCCTTTCGGTGCATTTGAGCGTGGCGCTTGATCAGCGCTTCGAGAACTGGAAGCTCCGGCGAGCCTTCTTGCGGCCGTACTTCTTGCGCTCGACGACACGCGGGTCGCGGGTCAGGAAACCTTCCTTCTTGAGCGGGCCGCGAAGCTCCGGCTCATAATAGGTCAGCGCCTTGGCAAGGCCGTGGCGCACGGCGCCGGCCTGTCCGGAAAGGCCGCCGCCAGCCACCGTGACGGTGATGTCATACTGGCCGTCCCGGTTCACGAGCTTCAGCGGCTGCTGCAAGATCATGCGTAGAACCGGCCGTGCGAAGTAGGTGTCGACTGGGCGGTCATTCACCACGATCTGGCCCGACCCGGGCTTGATCCACACGCGCGCGACAGCATCCTTGCGCTTGCCGGTGGCATATGCGCGGCCGTGGGCGTCCAGCTTCTGGACGTGCTTCGGGGCTTCGGGAGTCGTCGGCTGGGTCGTCTGTGCCAGATCGGCAAGGGACTGAAGGGTCGCCATCTCAGATCCTCACGTTCTTGGAGTTGAGGGCGGCCACATCCAGCGTCTCGGGCTGCTGTGCCACATGCGGATGCTCGCTGCCCTTGTAGACGCGCAGGTTCCCCATGATCTGGCGGAACAGCGGGCCACGCGGCAGCATGCGCTCGACCGCCTTCTCGACGACGCGCTCAGGGAAGCGCCCCTCGAGAATGAACCTAGCGGTCCGCTCCTTGATCCCGCCCGGGTAGCCGGTGTGGTGGTAATAGACCTTCTGCTCGCGCTTGCGGCCGGTGAAGACCACCTTGTCGGCATTGATCACGATAACATTATCGCCGCAATCGACGTGGGGCGTATAGGTCGGCTTGTGCTTGCCGCGCAGCCGCATTGCTACGATCGACGCGAGGCGGCCTACGACGAGACCCGTTGCATCGATCACGACCCACTTCTTCTCGACGTCGGCGGGCTTCAGCGAAAACGTCTTCATCGCTCGGTCCCGTTGGCTCCGGGACAACCGCCCGGCCTGCTTGAAACGACAAACCGCCGCGAAACGCGGCGGCGAGATAGCCGCTTCCTAAGGGATGGCGCCCGTCGAGTCAACTCGAAATAGCGAGTCCAACCCGCCGGAACGCAAGCTCCGATACGCCTTTTTGGCAGCCGGTATCAAGATACCGCATTGCTTGGGATCGAGTAGGTTCCAGTTGCGTGACAGACGAGATCGGACATGCCTTCGGATCGGATGCCAACTTCGGCGACTGCGAGCCGCCGGCCGAGCTTCAGGATGCGGCAATCCGCAATCAGAGCCCGTTTCCCGGGTTTGCGCAGGAAATTGAACGAGAGATTCGTAGTCACCGTGAGAGCGACGGGTCCGATCTGGGCGAGGATCGCGACGTAGATCGCGAGATCCGCCAACGCCATCATGGATGGTCCCGACAATGTCCCGCCCGGGCGGATGTGGCGCTCGTGGTAATCCATCCTCAATTGCGCAGAGAGTGGCCCTACGCTCTCGATGTGGTAGGTACGGCCACCATAGTGGAGTTGTGGGAACTCCTGCTCGAGGAACGCCTCGACGTCATCCCGTGTCATGACCGGCTGATGCATGGCTCCTCCCGCGATCCTTGCAACACGAACTGTGCCCTTCGACAATGCACCCATGGATGAGGCTCAAGGTATGAACATCGCATTGCGCCCAGATACCCAGCCGGTCCTCCGTCGCGACGACGCCGGCATCGCCTATCTGATTTTGAATAGGCCCGAAGCTCGGAACGTACTCTCCGAGGCCACGATGCAGGCCCTGACGTCCGAGCTCGAGCGGATTGCGTCGGACTCATCCGCTCGCGTCGTGATCCTCTCGGCCGAGGGGCCGGCCTTCTGCGCCGGGCACGATCTCAAGGAAATGTCGGCCCATCGCAGTGAGCCGGATCGCGGGCGTGCCTACTTCTCGGATATTCTCGAACGCTGCTCGCGCCTCATGGAGGGGATCGTTCGGACGCCGCAGCCGGTCATTGCTGCCGTCGAGGGAGTCGCGACTGCGGCGGGATGCCAGCTCGTCGCGAGCTGCGACCTCGCCGTTGCCGGGGCCGGGGCACGGTTCTGCACGCCCGGCGTCCATATCGGTCTGTTCTGCTCCACGCCCATGGTGGCGCTGTCGCGCAATGTCTCCCGCAAGCACGCCATGGAGATGCTGCTGCTCGGCGAGATGATCGGCGCCGAGCAGGCGGCCGGAATGGGGCTCGTCAACCGTGTCGTCGCACCTGGGGAAGCGCTCGTTGAGGCGACCCGCATGGCCGGAATCATTGCCCAGAAATCCATGGTAGCGCTCAAGACCGGCAAGCGGGCCTTCTATGATCAGATCGAGCTCGATCTCACCTCGGCATACCGGCACGCCGCGGCGGTGATGGTCGAGAACATGCTGGCGCGGGATGCCGAAGAGGGCATCGGCGCATTTCTGGAGAAGCGCCGTCCCAACTGGGAGGATCGGTAGCCTCCGACGGCTGCCATCAGCGCCTCAGCTCCGAGGAACTCGCGCGGTTGCGGGCCCGAGCTTTATCCAAGGGATGGTGCAGTTTCCCGTCTCGCCGGCGCGTTGAACCGAGACCACGCGCCTCCTATGGTCCCCGCATGAACCACGACACTTACTCGAACGACTACATCCGCGAGATCCTGCAGGGCGTGAAGACCGTTGCTCTGGTCGGCGCATCGAAAAACCCGGCGCGGCCGAGCTGGATCGTGACGAAATATCTCCTCGAACGCGGCTATGAGGTATTTCCGGTCAATCCGGGTCTGGCAGGGCAGGAACTGCTCGGACGACCCGTCTTCGCGCGCCTTACCGATATTCCGCAGCCGGTCGACATGGTCGAGATCTTCCGCAACTCGGAAGCTGCAGGCGCCATTACGGATGAGGCTTTACGGCTGAATCCACCTCCGAAAGTCGTTTGGATGCAGTTGTCGGTCCGAAACGACGCCGCCGCAGCGCGGGCGGAAGCACAAGGTGTGCAGGTCGTGATGGACCGGTGCCCCAAGATAGAGTTCGGGCGCCTCTCCGGTGAGATTTCCTGGCAAGGGGTTAATTCGGGGATGCTCAGCTCGAAGAGGCCCGTTCTCGCGGGCCGCGGCTTCCAGAAACTGAGCCTGAGTCGGCCCCACTGATTCCACCACCTTGACCGCACAGCAGTTCGTTCGATATTCAGAACGCGGGGACCGACATACCAACCAGGAGTACTCCCGTGACAGACGGCAAGCCCGGCTTCAATACTCTCGCGATTCACGCCGGGGCTTCCCCGGACGCGGCTACAGGCGCACGCGCGACGCCCATCTACCAGACGACGTCGTTCGTCTTCGACGACGTCGATCATGCGGCATCGCTGTTCGGGCTCCAGGCATTCGGAAACATCTACACCCGGATCGGGAACCCGACCTGCGCCGTGCTCGAGGAGCGGATTGCGGCTCTCGAGGGCGGCACGGCCGCACTGGCCGTCGCATCCGGCCATGCCGCGCAGGTTGTGGTCTTCCACTCTCTGCTGCAGCCGGGCGATGAATTCGTCGCGTCGCGCAAGCTGTATGGCGGGTCGATCAACCAGTTTACCCACGCCTACAAGAATTTCGGCTGGCAAGTCGTGTGGGCCGACTCGGACGATCCCTCGAGCTTCGAGGCCGCCATTACTCCGAAGACGAAGGCGATCTTCGTCGAATCCATCGCAAATCCCGGCGGTGTCATCGTCGACCTCGAAGCAATCTCGGCGATTGCGAAGGAGCACCGCATCCCGCTCATCGTCGACAACACGATGGCGAGCCCGTATCTCATCCGCCCCTTCGAGCACGGCGCCGACATCATCGTGCATTCGGCGACCAAGTTTTTGGGCGGCCACGGCAACTCGATCGGGGGCCTCATCGTCGATGGCGGCTCGTTCAACTGGGCCGGAGACGAACGCTACCCGATGCTGTCGAAGCCTCGCCCCGAATATGCCGGCATGGTCCTGAGCGAGACATTCGGGAACTTCGCGTTTGCAATTGCCTGCCGGGCGCTTGGCCTTCGGGATCTTGGCCCCGCCCTCTCGCCCTTCAATGCGTTCCTGATCCTGACCGGAATCGAGACGCTGCCCCTGCGCATGCAGCGCCACTCCGACAATGCCCTCGCCATTGCGGAGCACCTCGCCTCTCACGACAAGGTCTCATGGGTGAGCTATCCGGGGCTGCGCGGCGACCGCTACCACGACCTCGCCCAGAAATACTGTCCACGCGGTGCGGGAGCGGTGTTCACCTTCGGGGTAAAGGGGGGCTACGACGCTGGTGTTCGGCTCGTGTCCAATCTCAAGCTGTTCTCGCATCTCGCGAATATCGGAGATACCCGCTCGCTCGTGATTCACCCGGCCTCGACCACGCACCGCCAGCTCAGCGACGAGCAGCGTGTTCTGGCCGGTGCCGGTCCGGAAGTCGTGCGCCTCTCGGTCGGGCTCGAAGATACCAAGGACCTGATCGAGGATCTGGATCAGGCTCTCGCCGCGGCCTGAATCTCACAATGCGCGATACCCGTTCGCCAACGAACGGGTATCAGCGAGATGCTTGATAATCTGTCTGCTCTCAGGCAGGGGCGCCGAGCGCCGGGCTGGTGTCCTCCCTGGCCTCGGGCTTGAGCTGGCGACGGCTCAGCCGCGCGTGAGCCACGGCCATGGCGAGAACCACCATGGCGCCGAGCTGATGGAGCAGCCCGGCCCAAAGCGGCACAGCGAGGAGCAGCGTCACGATGCCGAGGACCGATTGGGCCAGACAAAGCCCGGCAAGTGCCCACGCGCGCGTGGCTGCAGCACTTCCGGCCGCAAGCTGGCTTCCTCTCGCCGCGTGCCAAATGGCAGCAGCGACGAGGAGATAAGCGACTATCCGGTGATTGAACTGCACGAGCGTCACGTTATCGACGAAGTTCTCGATCCACGGAGTCACGGTAAACAGCGCTGAAAGCGGCGGGATCAGCTGGCCGTCCATCAGCGGCCAAGTGTTGTAGGTCAGCCCTGCATGCGAGCCCGCAACGAGTGCGCCGAGCGCAATCTGGAAAAGAGACAGGAGTGCCAGGAATCGGGCCCCTGCTCTCATCTTCTCCTCTCCGAGAGTTGGACGAGTATGAGATTGGGTCAGCCCCGCGGCCATCCAGACGAGTGATGCGAGGATCAGGCTCGCCGTCACGAGGTGCAGCATCAGTTTCAGCGGCGCAACGGCGACCATGCCGGGCTCGAGCCCGGAGGCAACCATGATCCAGCCGATGGCGCCCTGCAGTCCGCCCAGAGCGCCAATGCCGAGAAGCGCGAGCGCTTGCTCCCGGCGGAGGATGCCCTGCCACCAGAACCACACGAACGGTAGCAGAAAGACCAGACCGATAAGGCGTCCGAGCTGCCGGTGGCCCCACTCCCAGGCATAGATCACCTTGAACTCGCCGAGCGTCATGCCCTTGTTGAGCAGCTCGTATTGCGGGATCTGGCGGTATTTCTCGAACTCGGCGAGCCACGCCTCGTGGCTCAAGGGCGGGATCGCCCCCGTGACAGGTCGCCACTCCGTAATCGAAAGGCCTGATCCCGTCAGGCGGGTCGCACCACCGACGGCTATCATGATGACGACGAGAACGGCCAGCGCGACGATCCAGAGCCGAAGCGCCGCAGTGCCCTGCATTGCGCGCGGACGGTCTTCTCGGGCTTGTGACAAAGTGGATGCGGCTGGCATGTCGGACGGCGCCTGTTGGACTTGAAGCAGGGCTCGAGCCCGTCACATAGAGGCCCCCTGCAACAGGGGCAACGACCGGTGGTGCCGCACCCTGCCCCTGAATTCTGTGAGGACCTCATGCAAAAGCGCACACGCAAGCTCGTCGGGACGGTGCTGATCCTGCTGTTCGTGCTGATCTATGGTCCGGTCGCGATGGCGCTCGCGGAGAGTCGCATCCTGGCCGCACCGCAAGCGATTCAGGTACTTGCCTTCGTGGTGCTCGGTCTCGCCTGGGTCGTTCCGCTCCTGCCGCTCATCCGCTGGATGGAGCGGCCCGACCCGGAGTGATCCGACCTTCGCGCTCTATCCGCCGCCAATGCCCTCGGTGACCTTGCCGGAACCGCCGCAGTCCGGGCACGCAGCGCCTTCGACTTTTCCGGTGCCGCGGCAACGCGGGCAGACATTCTCACCGGTTCCGGGCGTGCCGGGCTTTGCTTCGTCGCCGGGATTGGTCGTCTGGTTCTTCGCGCCGGGATTCTGAGCCATTGCTGCTCTCCTGCTCCGGAGGCAACGCGGCCTGGCTGCCAGGGTTGCAGCGTGAGACTTCACCCGGGCGCGAATTCTGCGCTTGCCGCCGCGTCCCGCTCAAAGCGCTGTGCGTTGGCTGGCCTGAGCGTCGCTCCGGCCCGCGCTACATCCTGAACACACCGAAGCGCGTTTCCGGGATCGAAGCATTGAGTGTCGCCGAGAAGGCAAGGCCGAGCACGCGGCGCGTCTCCGAGGGCAGGATGATCCCGTCGTCCCATAGGCGCGCCGTCGCGTAGTAGGGCGAACCTTCTTGCTCGTATTTGTGCCGGATCGGCGCCTTGAAGTCTTCCTCTTCCTCCGCGCTCCAGCTCTTGCCGTCGGCCTCGAAGTTGTCGCGTCGGACGGTCGCGAGAACGCTGGCCGCCTGCTCGCCGCCCATGACCGAGATGCGGGAATTGGGCCAGGTGAAGAGAAACCGCGGTCCATACGCCCGACCGCACATCCCATAATTGCCCGCCCCGAACGATCCTCCGATGAGAAGCGTGATCTTTGGCACCTGCGCACAGGCGACGGCTGTCACGAGCTTCGCACCGTCTTTCGCGATGCCGCCGGCCTCGTATTGGCGACCCACCATGAAGCCCGAGATATTCTGCAGAAACAGAAGGGGAATCCGGCGCTGGCAGCATAGCTCGATAAAATGGGCTCCCTTGAGCGCACTCTCGGAGAACAGGATCCCATTGTTGCCGAGAATCCCGATCGGCATGCCCCAAAGGCGTGCGAAGCCGGTCACGAGCGTTGTGCCGTAGAGGCGCTTGAATTCGTCGAACTCCGACCCGTCCACGAGCCGCGCGATCACCTCCCGGATATCGTACTGCTTCTTGAGATCCGTCGGGACGATCGCGTCGAGATCTTCGACCGGGTATTTCGGGTCGACGGGCTCGGTCAGGTCGATATCCACACGCTTGCGCGTGTTCAGGGAACCGACGATGCGCCGGACGATCGCCAGGGCGTGGCGGTCATCCGTCGCGTAGTGGTCTGCCACGCCCGACTGACGCGCATGCACGTCGGCTCCGCCGAGATCCTCTGCGGAGACGACCTCTCCGGTTGCGGCTTTCACGAGGGGCGGCCCGCCGAGGAAGATCGTGCCCTGCCGACGGACGATGACGGTCTCATCGGACATGGCCGGCACATAGGCTCCGCCCGCCGTGCAGGATCCCATCACGCAGGCGATCTGGGGGATGCCCAGCGCCGAGAGCGTCGCCTGATTGTAGAAGATGCGCCCGAAATGCTCCCGATCGGGAAAGACCTCGGCCTGCTGCGGAAGATTCGCGCCCCCTGAATCGACGAGATAGATGCAGGGCAGACGGTTCTCGCGGGCGATCTCCTGCGCCCGGAGATGCTTCTTGACCGTGATCGGGAAGTAGGTTCCGCCCTTGATGGTCGAGTCATTGCAGACGACCATCACCTCCCGGCCCATGACCCGGCCGATTCCGGTAATCATACCGGCGGCATGAATGTCCTCGCCGTACATCCCGTTGGCCGCGAGAGCGCCGAGCTCGAGGAAGGGCGAACCCGGATCGAGCAGCCCAGTGACACGGTCCCGCGGAAGGAGCTTACCACGCCCCTCGTGGCGTTGCCGCGCACGCGGCGGACCGCCCTTCTCGACCGCCTTCCGTCGCTCCATCAATTCGGATGCGAGAAGAGCCCAGGCAGCCCGGTTCGAGGACGCCTCGTCGGACCGGAGATTTACGGCACTGGCAATCGCGGGCATTCGTTCACACGGCTCTCTTCTGTCGAGAATGCACGGGCTCGGAGGCAGCGATCCGGGTGGAAGGGATTGTTTCCGGCACCGCTAATGCCTCGAGATCAGACGACCTGTGTCGCGCTACCACCCTCGCCCCCCGCCCTTCGGGTGTTGACATCTCCCGTCAAGGAGGGCTCCGCCTCTCCCTCGAAGGGAGGACTCCGCAGCAGCCGGGGAAGGGGGAGACACCACGCCCCTCGGCTCCACTCCTCAGGGAGGTGCCTCAGCCTTTCACGCGCACCACATTCCTCGTCACCTCGTGGGCGCTCGGACACCGGTAGGCGATCCCACGGACCTCCAACCAATCGCTACGCGAGCGCTGCTGCAGGTAAAGGTCGGTTCCGCCAAGTGCAACAATCCCCTGGAGCATGCCCTCCATGGCTGCGTCAAAACCCGGAACGGTCGGGACCGTGGGGCTGACCTCTCCGAGGCGCTTGCACGTCCGGATGTCCGCGACCGAGTCGACGATCCGAATGGTTTCGGTCGGTGTCGGCCGGTAGGCACAGCCGCCCAGGACGATAGCGGCAGAGAGGAGGAGAAGAGCGTGTTTCATTCCAGAGCCGGTCCTCGAAGTGGTCCCCCACCGTAGAGGAGTCCGGGCCGCGGGTGAAGCTACTGCTCAGCTACCGGAGCGGTCCGCCCGAAGACCCGCTCGAATTCACGGCGCAGGACCGAATCCGTCTCGGCCATCGTGACCGGAATCCCGAGATCGACGAGGCTCGTCACCCCGTGGATGCGCACGCCGCAGGGTACGATCCCGGCGAAATGCGAGAGATCCGGCTCGACATTCAGGCTGATGCCGTGGAACGTCACCCACCGTCGCACGCGGATGCCGATCGCCGCAATCTTGTCTTCCGAATCGCCGCGATCCGGCCTGCGCACCCAAACCCCAACTCGGTCTTCCCGGCGTTCGCCGCGGACGTTGAACTCCGCGAGGGTGCCGATGAGCCAGCTCTCTAGAGCAGCCACATAACGCCGGAGATCCGGCGTACGGCGCTGCAGATCGAGCATCACATATGCGACCCGCTGCCCGGGGCCGTGATAGGTGAACTGCCCACCCCTCCCCGATCGGAAGACCGGGAACCGACCGGGGTCCACGAGATCCTCGTCCCGCGCAGAGGTGCCCGCGGTGTAAAGCGCCGGATGCTCCAGGAGCCAGACTCGCTCGGGGGCCTGTCCTGCCCGGATCAGGTCGACTCGCTCCTCCATCGCGGCGACTGCCGCTTCGTAATCGACCGGGCGATCCGAGATCACCCATTCGACAGGGTCCGAGCCCGGCTTCGGCAGGAGCCGTTCTACCAGGGAGGCACGGTCGTTTACCAATGGTTCACCATGTTCTGAAAAGGTCCGCTTGGACGCATGGAGCAGGCTTTGTCGGCGCTCGACGATCTCAAGGTCAATCTTTCCGTAGTGCTCGGCCGCAATCGGATGCCGATCCACATGCTCTTGCGCATGGGGCGCGGGGCCGTGATCGAGCTCGAATCGACCGAGGACGATCTCGTCGAGATCCTCGCCAACGACCACCCGGTCGCGCGGGGACAGATCGTCGTGACGGGAACGAGGATCGCGATCGAGGTTACCGAGATCATCCGAAGGCCCGAGATCGTCACGACGCCCGGCGCAACGATCGGCGAAGGCGCGATCGCCGCACGCGCTGCCGCCCTGGTATAACGTCCTGGATCGAAATCCCCAGGGCCGCGCGGCCCCGCAACGAAGCTTCAGACGGGCCTTGTAGGCGCTCAATCGATCTGTTACACGCTCCGCCGCCCCGGGACGTTGCGCCCGGTTCTGCTGTCGATGCGGCCGTGGCGGAATTGGTAGACGCGCTAGCTTGAGGTGCTAGTGGGGAGACCCGTGGAGGTTCGAGTCCTCTCGGCCGCACCATCCGGTTCATGTGAACCGGGTGCTTCGATCTCCCGAAAAGTCCGAGACGGACAGCTTTGTGAGGAGGGCATTCATTTGCCCTCCCCTCTGCCTCTGGGCGATCCGCATTCCCGCATATGGCTCCGGCCCCAAACGCCTCGTCGCGATGCCCGACAAATTCAGGGCTCGTGGGCGAATGGCGCGCTATGTCTCGCTGAAGACGAAAGGTGAGACGCCGCGCGTCATCTCGTCCACGATCAGGGTGCGAGTCAGGGGCGGAGCCGCACGCTGCGGGCAGGCGGGACGTTCGCACAAGCGGCAGTTGATACCGATCGGCGTCGCATCGGCCGTGGCGAGATCGCGTCCCTGGGTGTAGACGAGACGGTGCGCGTATTTCAGCTCGCACCCGAGTCCGAGTGCGAACTGCCGCTCTGCGATCCCCCAGGGCGTCGACGCTTTCTTGAAGCCCCGAGCGATGGAGAACCAGCGGGTTGCATCCGGGAGTTCGATCACCTGGGTGATGATCTGGCCGGGCGAATTGAACGTTGCGTGCACGTTCCAGAGCGGACAAGTGCCGCCAAATTGCGAGAACGGGAAGCGACCGGACGAGAATCGCTTGGAGACGTTTCCCGCGGCATCGACCCTGATCAGGAAGAACTGGATGCCCCTCGCACCGGGCCGGGCCAGCGTGGTGAGCCGATGAGCGACCTGCTCGAAGCTTGCGCCAAATCGTGCGCTCAGCACCTCGATATCGTAGCCAAGGCTCTCGGCGGCATCGTGGAACTTGCCATAGGGCATCATTAGTGCCCCGGCGAAGTAGTTGCCGAACGAGATGCGCAGGAGACGGCGTGTGGGCCCGTTCTCGGGCTCGAAACGGGCGGCGAGCGCATCGATCGCCTCCCGCATCTCCACGAAGGCAAGCTGATAGGCAGCTTGAAATGTCCTCGCGGCTTGGTCGAGAAGCTCCGAGATGAAGAGCTGGCGCCGATGATGGTCGTAGCGCCACAGGCTGTCTGACATCACGTCGACCGGCATGATGCGCACACCGATTCCGTGCTTCGATCTCAGACGGTCATTGATCCCGATGAAGAGCCCATGGCCGCTCAGCAGCAGGTCGGATGCGAGAGTCTCGGCTGCCTCGTCGAGTTCGGGAAAGTAGTTCTTGGATCCGTGGATATGAGCCCGGATCCGGTCGATCGGGCTCTCATGGGAAGCATCCTCTGCCCGATCACGGTCGCTGAGGGTCGGCTGTAATTCTGTTGCCCCCCGGAGGGCGACATAGGCCCGGTAGAGACGGTTGATGGCCTCCGAGACACTTGGCGCACTCTCGACCATGTCCCGCAATTCGAGGCGCGAGACGGGTGAGTTCCGGAACAGTGGGTCTGCGAAGACTTCCTCGAGCTCCGAAACGGCGCGCTCATCGTGATCCGTCGCGAACTCGCGCGGATCGACAGAGTAGGCATGAGCCAGCCGGATCAAGACCTGGGCCGTGATGGGGCGCTGATTGCGCTCGATCAGATTGAGGTAGCTGGGCGACAGCCCGAGCTCCTCGGCCATGCGCGCCTGCGTGAGGTTCCGCTCGCGTCGCAGGCGCTTGATCCGGGGTCCGACGAAGAGTTTTCGGGCGTCATCAGCCATTGTGAATTCATTTACAGCTTTTCATCGCGCCATTGTAAAGCCCCATCAGGGTAACTTTTCTTTGCAAACTGGCTGTTGCACCAGAGGCCTGCAAGCGCGTTAATCACAACGTCCGCAGCTGGATCTGTGAACGATTGTAAATTGGGGAGGCCAGCGGCTCGGTATCGGGATGCTACGAGAGTCGATCTCGCGACGCCCGTTCCCTCCTGCGACTTTGGAGCAATGTAGTGCAGAGCGCTTGCAATATTCTGATCCTGGGAGCGTCTTACGGCTCCCTTCTCGCCGCGAAGCTGCTGCTCGCGGGCCATAACGTGACCTTGGTCTGTCGTTCCACGACCGCTGAGCTCATCAACCGCAACGGGATTCGCGTCAGAATGCCTGTTGCGGGTGGGGAAAAGGTCGAGATCGACTCACGGGATGCTCCGGGCCGGCTCTCGGCTGCGGCTCCGTCTGCGGTGGATCCGAAGGGCTTCGATCTCGTGGCGCTCGCGATGCAGGAGCCGCAATACGGCGGCTCCGGAATCCCGGACCTCCTGGCCAGAATTGCAAAGGCCAAGGTGCCGTGCATGTCGCTCATGAACATGCCGCCCTTGCCCTATTTGG
>NZ_LN811355.1:311374-352012 GCF_001006805.1 Microvirga massiliensis
TCCGCGTTCGATCCAGCAGGCCGTGCACGCCGATCCCGCGGCGTCGCGGGCCGTCTACGACTTCGTGCGCGAGGTCTGCCTCCGGCTTGGCGCCGCGCCCGCGGATCTGGTGCCGTTCGAGAAGTATGCGGCCGCGGCCCAGGGGCTGGTGCGGCCGTCCTCGGCGGCGCGCGCGCTGTTTGCCGGCGCGCAGGCCATCGAGCGGGTCGACCGGCTCGTGCAGGCGGTCGCGGCCCAGCAGAACATGCGCCACCCCGTGATCGACGAGACCGTCGCGCTCGTCGATGCCCGGCTCACTGTCGACCGCAAGGCGGCCGCCTGATCCCCGGCAAGCAGGTCGGAAGCAGGCTGGCGCATCGCCGGCGTGCTGTCGGCCTCACGGGCCAGATCACATCCAACGGGCTGGACCCAACGGCAGGCCTCCGGGACCGCACCTGACTGAGCGCGGTCTCATCTTGAGACCCTTATCAATTCCCATCACCGCTCCGGGCAGCATTGCTGCCCGGTGCATCTTTGCTTGGGCCGCCTGCTCTGCTCTCAGACAGGTGGCCTGCCGATACGGCCTCAGGTGTCTGCAGCCGATTCCTGTGATTTGTGAACAGCATAGCTGAAACTGGAAACTTCGATCCGAGTTGCTCCTCGGAGTTTTTGATTCGTTTTAGGCTGAAGATGACCGATAAACGTCGACAAGACGGGCAGAAGAAAGCGGCAGGATCTCCAAGCTGGGCGCTACGGCCGCAACATTCCGAGACCTTGTCGGCTCTCGGTCGCAGGCTTCGCTCGGAATACCAGCCGGTCATTCAGGAGCCGATTCCGGAACGCCTTCTAGGCTTGGCGGAACGGCTCGCCACCTACGACAAGAGCGGTGCGGGTCACCGCAGCACCTGAACTTCACCTCGTCTCAGCCGAATTGGATCGTCCAGAGCAGGCCTGGCCTTTCAGCCATGGGCGATGAGGCTGGCGAGCAGGGATGCGACGTTCAAGAGGACCAGCATACCGATGAGAACCGCCGGCATGAACCGGAGGGCGGGGCCTTCGGGTGACATCGTCGTGGCTTCGATATTACGGCGGGGCATCTCGGGCCTCCGTGTCCATCATCTGCCTCTCGTGTCTAGCCCTGACTGCTCAAGTCCGATGTGCTCCGGAACACCTGTCCATCATTCCCGAATATGCGTCCTCCAAAGGGCTCGCGCCGACCCGTTGTGCTCATGACCCGAGCCTCCTAAAAGGCTCCAGCTCTCGGGGGGTCGGCCATGCTGGACATGGAGAACGGGTCTTCGCTTCACCCGCCCCTGGCGGCGATAGCGCTCGCGTTCCGAGACGCGGAAGGCGAGATCAACTCCGACTTCGTCGCGGCTGCCACGAAAGCCATTGCGGCCGATGAAGCCGCAGCGCTCAGGGCGCTTGTCGAGGACCTTCATCCTTCGGATCTCGGCGCCCTGCTGGAGGCCCTCGAGCCGGATGATCGTCCCCGGCTCATCGAGCTCCTCGGCCCGGATTTCAACTTCGCCGCGCTGACCGAGGTCGATGACTCGGTGCGTGAGGACATCCTCGAAGAACTCGAGACGGAGACCGTCGTAGAGGGCGTGCGCGAACTCGATGTCGACGACGCCGTCTACATCCTCGAAGATCTTGATGCCGAGGATCGGGCCGAGATTCTCGACAAGCTGCCTGCCATGGAGCGGGTGGCCCTCCAGCGATCGCTGGAATACCCCGAGGGCTCGGCGGGCCGCCGGATGCAGGCGGAGCTGATTGCGGTACCCCCCTTCTGGACGGTGGGCCAGACCATCGACTTCATGCGTGAGACCGAGGATCTCCCGAGCACGTTCTACGAGATCTTCGTCATCGATCCGGGCGGGCACCTTCTCGGCTCCGTCCCGCTCGACCGCTTGTTGCGGACCAAGCGGCCCGTGACGATCAATGAAATCATGACGGACGAGCCGGACAGGGTCGATGCCAAGCAGCCCCAGGACGAGGTTGCCCGCATCTTCCAGCGCTACAACCTCGTCTCGGCGGCGGTCGTGGATGAGAGCGGCCGTCTCGTCGGCGTGATGATGGTCGACGACATCGTCGACGTCATCGAGGATGAGGCGGACGCCGAGATCAAGGCGCTCGGCGGCGTCCAATCGGGCGAGGAGATCTCGGACAGCGTCTGGGACATCGTGAAAAGCCGCTCCAGCTGGCTCTTCGTCAACCTATGCATGGCAATCGTGGGGGCATCAGTGATCGGCCTCTTCGAAGAGAGCCTGCAGAAGATGGTTGCCCTCGCCGTCCTCATGCCGATCGTGTCGTCCATGGGCGGCAATGCGGGAACGCAGACCATGACGGTCACCGTGCGCGCTTTGGCGACCCGGGACCTCGGGCGCGGGAACGCGTGGCGGGTCATTCGTCGCGAGTTGGTGGTCGGACTGGTGAACGGAATCACTTTCGCGATGCTCCTCGCCGGCGTCGCCATCCTGTGGTTCGGGCTGGCCCAACTCGGGGCGGTGATCGGCCTTGCGCTCGTGGTCACTCTCATTGCCGCAGCCCTGGGCGGGATCGTCATCCCGCTCATCCTCAACCGCTTCGATATCGACCCGGCCGTCTCGTCGGGTCCCCTCGTCACCACGATCACGGACGTCGTGGGCTTCTTCGCATTCCTCGGAATAGCAACCTTCTGGTTCGGGCTGTAGGCCGCGCGCTTCGCCAGGTCCGGAGGCAGCCCTCGATGGCCCGATGCGGCCGGCTCACCCATTCGTTGAGGTCCAAGTCGGCCTCTTTGCCCATAGACTTTGCCATAGACCATCCAACAGGGCAGCTTGCCTCATGGCAAAAGCAAGGCTTCATTAACTGCCTCTCAGGCATCGCTATGGCAAAGCTCTCACTCCCCTGTCCGATGGAACCATGACGAAGCGTATGTCCAACCGAAAGCGCAATTCTAATCTGCGGATTGCGCCAGCACGGGCTTGGCGCTTCGCTTTCGTCACATCGCTCGCGCTCGGGCTCGCATCCTGTGCCGTCCTGCCTGGGAGCTATTACCCGCATAAAAGCGATGCGAAACCACACCCGGGCGTGCAGAATGCACACCGGTACCCGATCCATGGGATCGATGTCTCCAAATGGCAGGGGCCGGTCGACTGGGCGGCGGTCCGGGGTGCCGGGACGCAGTTCGCCTTCATCAAGGCCACCGAGGGTGGCGATCATGTGGATGATCGCTTCCTGGAGAATTGGGAGGGCGCGAAGCGGGCGGGCGTCCCTCGTGGCGCCTATCATTTCACGTTCTGGTGCCGTTCGGCGCAGGAGCAGGCAGAATGGTTCAAGCGCCACATTCCGCAGGACCCCGATGCGCTGCCGCCTGTGCTCGATCTCGAGTGGAACGGGCATTCCAAGCTGTGCCCGAAGAAGGTCTCCAGGGAAGAAGCGATCGAGATGATCCGCATCATGCTCTGGGAGATGGAAGCGCATACGGGGAAGCGCCCGATCATCTACACCGATATTACCTTCCACAAGGAGGTGCTGGAGGGCGAGTTTTCCGATTACCCGTTCTGGATTCGCAGCGTGGCGGCCGAGCCGCATGAACGATATTCCGATCGCGATTGGACGTTCTGGCAGTTCACCACGACGGGCCGAGTGCCCGGGATCAGGGGCGACGTCGACCGGAACGCATTCTACGGCACGACCAACCAGTGGCGGACGATGATGGCCACGAACTGCGATCCGCGGCATATCCGCCGCCTGGAACCGCTGGGGCTTTGCGGAAAATAGTGCGCGAGTTCTGAAGAGCGGCCGCCCAGCGGCCTGACAGGCGCGACGAGCCTGCTATCATCGCGCAAGCAACTGCCGCCGCGGCGGATCCGGGACGGCAACAGGGAGAAAGCTGCCGTGCTTGCGAACGCGACTCGCGACTTCAATTTCGACCTCGGCGAGACCGCTGATGCGATTCGGGAAACGGTGCGGGATTTCGCGCAGGAGCGCATCGCGCCCCGGGCCGAGGAAATCGATCGCACGAACACCTTCCCCCGCGACCTTTGGCCCGAGATGGGGCAACTCGGCCTCCACGGCATCACTGTCGAGGAGGAGTATGGCGGTGCAGGCCTCGGCTATCTCGAGCACGTGGTTGCGATGGAGGAGGTCTCCCGCGCTTCGGCCTCGGTCGGGCTCTCCTACGGGGCGCATTCGAATCTCTGCGTGAACCAGATCCGCCGGAACGGAAACGAGGATCAGAAGAAGCGCTATCTTCCGAAGCTCATCTCCGGCGAGCATGTCGGCGCACTCGCGATGTCCGAGCCCGGAGCCGGATCGGACGTCGTCTCGATGCGAACCCGGGCCGACAAGCGCGGTGATCGCTATGTTCTGAACGGCAACAAGATGTGGATCACGAATGGTCCTATCGCGGAGACGCTCGTCGTCTATGCCAAGACCGATCCGGACGCTGGCCCACGCGGCATCACGGCCTTCCTGATCGAGAAGGGCTTCAAGGGCTTCTCGACGCACCAGAAGCTCGACAAGCTCGGGATGCGTGGATCGGATACCTGCGAACTCGTCTTCGAGGATTGCGAGGTGCCCGAGGAGAATGTGCTCGGCGCAGTCGGCAGGGGCGTCACCGTGCTGATGTCCGGGCTCGATTACGAGCGTGCCGTTCTGGCTGCCGGGCCGCTCGGGATCATGCAAGCGTGCATGGACATCGTCATGCCCTATGTCCACGAGCGCAAGCAGTTCGGTCAGCCGATCGGAAACTTCCAACTCGTGCAAGGCAAGGTCGCGGACATGTATGTCACGATGAATGCCTGCAAGGCCTATGTCTACGCCGTTGCGAAATCATGCGATCGGGGCGAGACCACACGCGAAGATGCCGCCGGCGCCATTCTCTATGCGGCCGAAAAGGCCACGCAGACCGCTCTCGACGCCATCCAGTTGCTTGGTGGTAACGGCTATATCAACGACTATCCGACCGGACGGCTTCTTCGCGACGCAAAGCTCTACGAGATCGGCGCGGGTACGAGCGAAATCCGGCGAATGCTGATCGGGCGCGAGTTGTTCGAGAAGACGGCCTGATCCGAGCTCGCTATTGCGAGTAGAGTGAAGTGATTCAGATCGCGGCGTGTACGATTCCTGGATTGCTTCGCCTTCGGCTCGCAGTGACGGGGAGGGCATGAACTCCGGACCTACAACGTCATTGCGAACGCAGTGAAGCCATCAAAGTTACCGCTTCAGGATGGATGGCTTCGTGGGCCTCCTGCAGCCTCAGGGTCTCACGGCAGGCGTCTCGATCGGCAGACCGCGCGCCCTCGACATCAGAAACACTTCGAGTTCCACGAACTCGCGAGCCCCATACGGAAAAGGCTCGGACCGGACGCCGATCATGCAATTGCGCAGGCGCCGCTGAAGGGAGCCGAGGCTCTGCCACTCCAGCCTGTAGATGGGATACCCGTTCGGATCGCCCTGCGGGATGACACTCCCGCCGAGCCGCTCTCCCCAGTGATCGTCATGACACTGGCTGCAGGACAGATTGAGCTGCCCGATACGCTGGTTGAACAAATCCCTCCCGCGTTCGCGAGCAGGGTCCAGGCGAGAATCGTCCGGCGAGGTGATCGGTATGTCGCGAGACTGCTTCCCGAGAAACGCCGCCAGCGCGAGGAGATCGTGACTCTCATAGGCTAATGCGGGCGCTTTCTGATGCCGACGTCGGCACAAGTTGATCCTGTCCTGCAGGTCGATAGGCCGGTTCTCCTCCGGATCGAAGGCCGGATAACGAGCCGCAACACCGCGCATGCTCTCACTCGCTTCGCCGTGGCATCCCTGGCAGGACTTCCCTTCCGGACCCTCCGCCCGGTTCCAGAGAGCCTCTCCATCGAGCACCCACAGGAATCCGGGATTGAGGCCGTCGTCCCGCTGCATCTCCTGGGTCTCGGGATTCATGAACTCGAAACCGGAGCGCCTCTGCTCCGGAGGAATCGGATCGGCCGGAGCGCGAGATTCGGTGAGGCAGGTGAACCCCGCCGCCAGCACGCAGGAGATCGCACGCCCAAGCGGTTTCATGTGACGGTGATGGTCGCGTTCTCGGTCTGTACGAATCCGTTGTCGCCGGTCCACGTGAAGGTCAAAGTGCCGCTTTCTGTTGCGACGGTCGTGAAGACGAGAAACGGATTGGCGGAGATCGCCGGGAAGAGCTCGGCGCGAAAGACCTCTTCGTCGTTGTAGGAGCACGTGAAGCGTCGGATGATATCGCGGGGGACGACCCGACCGTCGGCTCCTGGACGATACCCGGTTTCCATAGGATGCGAGATCAGGACTTTGATCTCGATGATGTCGCCGCGCGCAGCCGTCTTGGGTACATTCACGAGCGCTCGTGCCATGTCACCCCTCCACGCAGGCTGCGAGCGTCACGATGACGTCGGCCGAGGCCGACCAGTAGCTTCCATCGCTCAACTCCGCGACCGCAATCACTTTCTGTGACGTCGCGAGTCGGATCCGTGTCGCGACATCTGCCCGCCCGGATCTCGGACCTAAGAAGAATTGCGCAACGTGCGGTTGTGGATTGCGTTCGTTGAAAACCGCAATCCGCTTCACATGATCCTCAGCTGTCATCGGGCTGTCGACCCGAACCCTCACCGAAACCGAATTCCCATTCTCGACGAGCGGCGGGACATCGAGATGTATGCGGCCCGGGCGAACAGCTGCCTCGCTCGTGAATGCGTCAATGGCAGCCTTCATCTCGTTCGGAGTCGCCTTGGCGGGAGAAGCGAGCGCAAGGGAAACCAAGGCGATGCCGCCCCTCAGAACCTCCCGCCGGCTCGTTCGAAACTCGCTGCTCGATGTCATCAAGTGAACCTCTTCGACACATCACTCCCGGAGAGTGCTCAGGAATGCGACAACGTCCTCGATCTGCGCCGCCGAAAGAATCGGCTTGCCGCGCCATGCATCCCCTACGCGCGTTAGATGATCGACCCGGTAATAGGACGGCATGAGCGTGTCCGGATTCAGCCGTGTCCCGTCGACCAGCCGGAGACGCAATTGCCCTTCGGACCAACGCGTACCGGAGCCCGCAAGATCCGGTGCGATCGTGCCCTGAAAGCGCTCTTCCGGAAACGGTCCGGAATGACACAGGAGGCATAGGCCCACCTGCCTGTTGACCACGATCGCTCGACCTCGGGCCGGGTTCCCCGGGGATCCGGTCAACGAAGCAGAAATCTCGTTCCCGGTCACTTCATAGGCCACGACGGGTTCCTCCGAGCGTGCCGGGCCCGTAGCACTCCAGAGCAATATCATCGCTACGAGCGCCGGGGCGTTACCCGAACACTTCATGGGTGATCGTATCGAACCAAGCCATGGCATAGGTCGCCTCGAGAGCCCGAAACGAGTCAGGGGCGTCGAGAGGGCTGATTCCTCCGGCTCCTGCAACCTCCGAAAGAAGGCCGTTTGCCGGGTGGTAAATACCCGCCACCGAGATTCCGTAGTCGGGAGCCACGAGGGAATAGCAGGTATTGATCAGCTTCGGAGCGGGCGGCTGCTCGCCACGGATCAGGGACGCGACGGCAGCCGCGCAGCATTTCGCTTGGGCATTGGCGGTGAAGGCGGATTTCGGCATGGCGCCGCCGATCGCTGCGTCCCCGATGACGTGAATGTTGCGCTGAAGCGTCGATTCGAACGTGACGGGATCGATCGGGCACCAGCCGGTTCGATCGGCGACACCCGCCACATGCGCAATGCGCCCCGCCTGCTGAGGTGGAATGATGTTCGCCACGTCTGCCTTGTACTCGCCGAAGTCCGTCGTAACTGTTTTCGAAGCCGGATCGACGGACACGACCTTCCCGCCTTCCGCGAGCGGCACGTATTCGAGCAGGTCGGGATACAGTTTACGCCAGGCAGCCTGAAACAGGCGCTGCTTCGAGAACATGTCCTTCGCGTCGAGCACGAGTATCTTCGAACGCGGCTTATGCGTCTTGAGATAATGCGCGATCAGGCTTGCCCGTTCGTAGGGACCAGGGGGACAGCGATAGGGATTCGGCGGGACGGACATCACCACGGTTCCGCCGTCCTGCATCTCCCGGAGGTGGGCATGCAGGAGTTCCGTCTGTGGTCCGGCTTTCCAGGCGTGAGGCATGTTCTCCGCCGCGGCGCGATCGTAACCCGGGAGCGCGTCGAACCGGAGATCGATGCCGGGGGCGAGGACGAGCCTGTCGTATGACAGATCGGATCCGTCGCTCAGGAAGATCCGGCGCGCCGCCGGCTCTACGCGCTCCGCCGTCTCCTGAACGATGGTGATGCCCTGCTGACGCAGCGCATCGAAACCGAATTCCTGGCTTCGAAGGTCACGAAGGCTCGCCAGCACGAGATTGCTGAGTGGGCACGCGACATAAGTCGGGCTCGCCTCGATGAGCACGACTTCGAGCCCTGTACGTTGCAACTCGCGCGCGCAGGTCGCCCCAGCGAATCCTCCGCCGACGACGACTACCCGCGCGCTCGATTGCGCGAAGGAACGGCGCGCCAGCGAGCCGAGGGCCAGACCGGAGAGGGTGCCGAGGAACGCTCGGCGGTTCGGCCGCCAGGGTTGCATCTGTCCCTCCTTAAGGTGTCCTGCTCAGCCAGGCGGCAATTGCAGCGATCTCCTCATCGGAGAAGCCCTTGGCGATACGGTCCATGACCGTTGCCGGCTTGGTACCCTCCTGAAATGCCTTCATGGAGGAGACGATCTCTCCTGCGGGGCGGCCATTCAGCGCCGGGACGGGAGCGTTTCTGACTCCCGCAGGCGGATGACACCCGGAACATGAGGATGCGCCGGGAGGCGCCGCGGCCATCCCTGAGGCGGGGGCCGCGGCAACAAGGAGAAGGGCGAGGCTCGCCCTCGAGGGTCTCATGCTACGCCTTGCGGAGATCCGCGTGCTTGATCGGTATCGAGCGCACGCGCTTGCCCGTTGCGGCGAAGATCGCGTTCAGCACAGCCGGCGCGGCAACGGCAATGGTAGGCTCGCCAACACCGCCCCAGAAGCCGCCCGATGGCACGATCAGGGCTTCCACCGCTGGCATCTCGTCGATCCGCATGACCGGATAGGTATCGAAGTTCTCCTGCTCGATCCGGCCGCTCGCGACCGTGCACTCACCATAGAGCGCTGCCGACAGACCATAGACGAAGGAGCCCTCGACCTGCGCAGCGACCTGCTGCGGGTTCACGACATGTCCCGGATCGGTGGCTGCGACGATCCTGTGGATCTTCAGCTTACCGTCGTCACTAACGGAGATCTCCGCACAGGCGGCCACGTAGCTGCCATACCCCATGGTCTGCGCGAGCCCCCGATAGATACCGGCAGGTGGAGGTGTCCCCCACCCGACTCGCTCGGCAACGGCGTTCAGCACGGCGAGGTGCCTCGGATGCTGAGTCATCAGCTTGCGCCGGAATTCCAGCGGATCCTGACCCGTGGTGTGCGCCAGTTCGTCGATGAAGCACTCCAGGTAAATGGCATTCTGGTTCAGATTCACGCCGCGCCAGAATCCCGGGGGCACATGCGTGTTGCGCATCGCATGATCGATCAGCAGGTTCGGGATCGTGTAGCCGATTGCCGCTTCCGCGCCTCCGGGATTGAGCCCCTGGAAAACGGCGGGATCCTTCCCGTTCTGGATATTCTGTGGGAAGATCGACGCAATGATCGACTGCCCGGAGATGCGCATGTGCAGCCCGGTCAGATTGCCCTGATCGTCGAGCGCGCCCGTCAGCTTGCATTGCGTGATCGGATGGTAGCGGCCGTGAAGCATGTCCTCTTCACGCGACCAGATCAGCTTCACGGGTGTCCCAGGCAACTGCCTTGCGATCGTCACGGCCTGGGTGACCCAGTCGTGCACGGCGCCACGCCGCCCGAATCCGCCGCCGAGGTGGATCTTGTGGACGTCGCATTTCGAGGGGTGCAGCCCGGCTGCCTCGGCAGTCGCAGCCAAGGCCGCTTCGCCGTTCTGCGTCGGAGTCCAGACCTCGCAGCGATCCGGCGTCCAGAGAGCCGTGGCGTTCATGGGCTCCATGGTGGCATGGTTCTGGAAGGGGTAGCTGTAGACCGCTTCTACCTTTTTCGCGGCAGACGCGATGGCGGCACGAGCATCCCCGACCCGGTTACCGTCCACGGCATGCTCGGCGTCTAGTCCTTCCTTGAGCATTTCGGCGATCGTCGCGCTGGACACCGTTGCGTTGGGTCCCTCGTCCCAGACGATGGGAAGCTCATCGAGCGCGCTCTTCGCGCGCCACCAAGTATCCGCCACCACCGCGACGGCGCTTTCGCCGACCGGGACTACCTTCTTGATGCCCGGCCTGCCTTGGATGGCAGCGGCATCGAAGCTTTTCACGCGGCCACCGAAGACAGGGCAGTCCTTGATAGCGGCGTTCAGCATGCCCGGTAGCTTGAGGTCGATTCCGTAGACCTGCTTGCCTGTCAGCTTCTCGGCCGTGTCGAGCCGCTTGAGCGGCTTGCCTGCGATCTTCCAGTCCTTCGGGTCTTTCAATGTGACGTCGGACGGAGGCGTGATCTTCGCAGCCTTTTCGGCGACCTCGCCATATCGGGCGGTGCGGCCGGAAGGACCGTGCTTGATCACGCTGTTGGCCGCGCTGCATTCTGAGACTGGCACGCCCCAGCTGTCGGCGGCTGCCTGGATCAGCATCTGCCGCGCCGTTGCGCCGCCTTTCCGGACGTAATCATGCGAATCGCGGATGCCCCGACTCCCACCCGTCGAGAAATTGCCCCAGACGCGGCTGCGGGCGAGATTCTGGCCGGGCGTCGGATACTCGGTCGTGACCTTCGACCAATCGCAATCGAGCTCCTCGGCGACAAGCTGTGCGAGGCCGGTCAGAGTCCCCTGCCCCATCTCCGATCGGGCGATCCGGATTAAGACGGTATCGTCTGGTCTCACCACGACCCAGGCATTGATCTCAGGGGCTGCCTCCTGCGCAACGGCATCGCTGAAGGGGATGTGGAAACCGAAGCTCAGACCACCGACCGCGGCGGCCGACCCGGCCAGGAAAGCGCGGCGGGAAACGCGAAGAGCAGTCGTCATGATGTCCTCCTGTGCTTCCTGCCTCAACCGCGGCCGACCTCACCGCCATTGGCGGCGAGCTTGATGGCAGCACGGACACGATTGTAGGTCCCGCACCGGCAAATATTCGTGATCTCCGAATTGATGTCGTCGTCGGTCGGCTTCGGATTCTGCTGAAGAAGTGCCGCGGCCGACATGATCATGCCTGCCTGGCAGTAGCCGCATTGTGGAACATCCAGTTCGAGCCAAGCTTTCTGCACCGGATGCGAGCCGTCGGGTGACAGGCCTTCGATGGTCACGATCTTCTGATCCGCATTGAACGCGCTGACCGGCATGGAGCAGGAACGCGTTGCGACACCGTCGACGTGGACCGTGCATGCGCCGCACTGCGCAACACCGCAGCCGTATTTTGTGCCCGTCAGCCCGATCTGCTCGCGGATCACCCACAGCAGCGGTGTGTCCGGATCCACGTCGACGTCGACCATCCGGCCGTTCACGTTCAGTTTTGCCATTGGTTCTCTCCCGACACCGGTAACCTCGCCCATCCACAAGACGGGACATAGAAGCTCAGGATCATCGGACTCGATTCGGCGACTCCACCGAGAAACGTGGAACGGCCCGATGAAAGCGTCAGCTTAGTCGCAGGGAATCCCACCCGTCCAGGCAACTGTTCTTGATCGGGCAGTTCAGTGGTCGACGCCGCCAGGCAGCCTAGTTTTGGAGGTTTTAGAACTCTCGACCGCGATCTCTCGGCTCACGACGATCAGTGGCTAGGGGACGTTCGTGGCAAGTTGCAGAGACATGCCGAACGGCTGGTGCGCCTGACCACGAATCGACCCTAAGATATTGAAAACCAGCCAGGAATTCCCATATCCGGCACATGCTGGAATACGACTTTCCACCTGCTGACCAAGACCGGGCGAACGCGGTTCACACCGATGGAGTGTGGCGCGTCATGCCGCTTGCTGGTCACTTCCAACTCGACTATCGCGATGTGACAGGGCGCCGGACGCGTCGTGCGCTCCAGGCGCTGGAATTGAAGGTAGGCCCGGGAAAGGTCCTGCTTGGCGGGATTGATGAGACGACTCAAGCCTATCGGGGCTTCCGGGCAGATCGGATCTCCCGGCTGCAGGACCTCGAAACCAGCGAGACCGTCGACCGGAACATCCTCGATTGGTTGATCCGCTATGCGGACCGGCAGAATCGACCACGGCACCGCTCCCCAGGAAAGGCTGCTTGAGGCCGCCGTTCAGGCCGTTGGCAGGATCCGGAAGCGGCCGGGGGTCGCTGGGAGGTCCTCCCCGTAGATCGTCTCGACCGTCTCCACCCGGGCATGCCGGGGCCCCCTCCGGCAGGTCTCGACCATCTCGGCCACGAGGTCGGGAGGACCGACGAAAAGCGCCTCCACGAATCCGTCTCGCCGGTTCCGCACCCAGCCCGAGAGGCTCCGTAGTTCGGCCTCATCCTGTGTCCAGGCGCGAAATCCCACACCCTGCACCTGCCCGCTGATCAACACCCGCTTGGTGATCGTCGGTTCACTCATGTTGCGCCCTCCCGATTAGCCAAAAACTTCCGAGCTGCCGCTACGCGCAGCACGCATTGGGACAAACGCCTTCAGCAATGGAAGTTCGCACGAGAGGAGAACGAGCGCTTCGAAAGGTGGTGGCGAGTCCATGCGCCACAGGGCAAGATCGGCCGGAACCTCTTGTCGGGCAGCCAAGGATGCCGCTCAAAATCGTTACAGCACCTTCGGGTGATCCGACCTCGGGATTGTCGCTGCGCCAACCCTCCATCGTTCCGTTTCCAGGAGCACTCTGCGGCGACGTTCAGCCTCGAAATCCAGGATGGGTTGGCTGTCGTCGATGAATTGGCCGAAGTTCTCCTGAAAAGCAGAGGCGGTGCTCCAGATCCCGACATTCACATATGTCGTCCAGCTCGGATCCATCTCCCACCGGATCCAGGGACGGGCCTCGGGGCTCTCCGCTCGACTCAGGAACTCTGCGACGAGGCCGGTCCGGTCCATGACGCGTGAGCGCGTGGACCAGTAATCCAGGAAGGCATCCTCCTGCCCTTTCCGGATACGCCATTCCACGACAACGATCGACATGGCAGCATCATCGTACGCCCCTGGCTCGATCTCGGTCCGACAAGGGTCCACGCTACGCCCCTTTTCCCAACCCCTTCAGCCTAGCCGACGATGTCTCCCGAACCAATATCGTTGATCAGGAGCTCTATCCGACTCAGGCGAACTCCATGATGACGGCGTCGACCGCGAGACTCTCGCCCTCCTTGGCGAGAATGCGGGCCACGGTAGCGTCCCGCTCGGCGCGCAGCACGTTTTCCATTTTCATCGCCTCGACGATGCAGAGCGCCTCTCCGACCTTCACCTCCTGGCCGGGACTGACGCTGATCGCCTTGACGAGACCGGGCATCGGACACAGCAGTTGCTTGCCGGTATCCGCAATCATCTTCTCCGGCATCAGCGCGGCGAGCGCCGCCTCCCGCCGGGTATAGACGCGGGTCTCGGCCGCCGCGCCGGCATGGGACAACCACATGCCATTCAGCACCGGCCTCACCAGGACCGAAATCACCTCTGAGCCGACGGTCCCGGTCCAGACGGGATCGCCCGGACGCCACTCCGAGATCACCGGCCAGGTGTCGCCGTTCATGAGGATCTCGACGCCTGTGTCGGACTCCCCGATCACGATCTCGAAGCGTTCATCCCCAAGCTGTACGACTCGCTCGCGCTCGAAGCGCACGAAGCGGCTGGGCCGCATCTGACCCGTGATCTGCCGCTTGCGCTCGTTTATGAGGTGATCGATCGCGGCCCCGACGGCAGCCATCCGGAGGGCAACGCTTCCCTGCGGCTGCGGCGCCTTGAAGCCGTCCGCGAACTCCTCGGCAATGAACCCCGTGGAAAGCCGCCCCTCGCGCCAGCGCGGATGCTGCATCAGAGCCGAGAGGAAGGGAATGTTGTGGCGGATACCATCGATCGCGAAGGCATCGAGAGCGTTTGCCTGCGCCTCGATCGCCCGCTCGCGTGTCGGGGCATGGGTCACGAGCTTGGCGATCATCGGATCGTAATAGATCGAGATCTCGCCGCCCTCTCCAACGCCGGTGTCATTGCGGATCGTGACGTCGCCGAAGCTTCCTTCTGGGGGCGGCCGGTAGGTGATCAGGCGCCCTGTCGAGGGCAGAAAATTGCGGGTCGGATCCTCGGCATAGATGCGGCTTTCGACCGACCAGCCGTTCAGCTGGATATCGGCCTGCGTGAGCCGCAGGCGCTCGCCGGCGGCGACCCGGATCATCTCCTCGACGAGATCGATTCCGGTGATCATCTCGGTCACGGGATGCTCGACCTGCAGCCGCGTGTTCATCTCGAGGAAGAAGAATGAGCGGTCCTGGCCGGCCACGAACTCGACCGTGCCGGCGGAGTCGTAGCCGACCGCCTTTGCGAGCGCGACCGCCTGCTCGCCCATCTTCCGGCGCGTCGCCTCGTCGAGAAGCGGCGACGGCGCCTCCTCGATCACCTTCTGGTTGCGGCGCTGGATCGAGCATTCGCGCTCACCGAGATAGACCACGTTGCCGTGCTTGTCCCCGAGCACCTGGATCTCGACATGGCGCGGATCCGTGATGAACTTCTCGATGAAGACCCGGTCGTCGCCGAAGGACGATGCGGCTTCTGACTTCGCGCGGGCGAAGCCCTCGGCGACCTCGCCGGCCGAATAGGCGATGCGCATGCCCTTGCCGCCGCCACCCGCGGAAGCCTTGATCATCACGGGATAGCCGATCTCGTCCGCGATCTGCACCGCCTGGTCGGGGGAATCGATCACGCCGAGGACGCCTGGCACCGTCGAGACCTTCGCGGCGGCGGCCGCCTTCTTGGACTCGATCTTGTCGCCCATCGCGGCGATCGCACGCGGGTTCGGCCCGATGAAGGTGATGCCGGCCGCGGCGAGCGCCTGCGGGAAGGCTTCGCGCTCCGAGAGGAAGCCGTAGCCTGGATGCACCGCCTGCGCACCGGTTTCGCGGCAGGCCGCCACGATCTTCTCGATCACGAGATAGGAGCGCGCCGCTTCCGGGGGCCCGAGATGGACGGCCTCGTCGGCCATCGCGACATGCATGGCGTCCCGGTCCGCATCGGAGAACACCGCGACGGTGCGAATGCCCATCCGCCGCGCCGTCTTGATGATCCGGCAGGCAATCTCGCCCCGGTTGGCGATCAGGATCTTCTCGAACATGCGGCAAGCCTTACAGCGGGATGTTGTCGTGCTTCTTCCAGGGCCGCTCGCTCTGCTTGGAGCGCAGCATGGCGAGCGCCCGGGCGATCCGCCGGCGCGTCGAGTGCGGCACGATCACCTCGTCGATATAGCCACGTTCGGCCGCCACGAAGGGCGACATGAAGCGGTCCTCGTATTCCTTCGTGCGGGCGGCGATCTTGTCGGGATTGCCGAGATCTTGCCGGAAGATGATCTCGACCGCTCCCTTGGCGCCCATCACCGCGATCTGCGCACTCGGCCAGGCATAGTTCACGTCGCCGCCGATATGCTTCGAGGCCATGACGTCGTAGGCGCCGCCGAAGGCCTTGCGAGTGATGATGGTCACGAGCGGCACCGTCGCTTCGGAATAGGCGAAGAGCAGCTTCGCCCCGTGCTTGATGAGGCCACCATATTCCTGCGCCGTACCGGGCAGGAAGCCAGGTACGTCCTCGAAGGTCACGATCGGGATGTTGAAGGCATCGCAGAAGCGCACGAACCGCGCGCCCTTGCGCGAGGCATCGGCATCGAGCACGCCGGCCAGCACCATCGGCTGATTGGCGACGATCCCGACCGTGCGGCCTTCGATGCGGGCGAAGCCCGTGACGATGTTCTTCGCGAAGGCCTCCTGGATCTCGAAGAAGTCGCCCTCGTCGACGACCTTCAGGATCAGCTCCTTCATGTCGTAGGGCTGGTTCGGGTTGTCAGGGATCAAGGTGTCGAGCGATTCGTCGCCCCGGTTCGGATCGTCGAAGCTCGGGATTTCCGGCACGCCGTCGAGATTGTTGGACGGCAGGAAGTCCATCAGCCGCCGGATCTGGAGAAGCGCCTCGACATCGTTGTCATAGGCGCCGTCGGCGACCGAGGACTTGGTCGTGTGAACCTTCGCCCCGCCGAGCTCCTCGGAGGTGACGGTCTCGTTCGTAACAGTCTTCACGACGTCAGGCCCGGTCACGAACATGTAGGAGCGGTCGCGGACCATGAAGATGAAGTCGGTCATCGCCGGCGAATAGACGTCGCCGCCCGCGCAGGGGCCCATGATCACCGAGATTTGCGGGATGACGCCCGAGGCGATCACGTTGCGCTTGAAGACCTCGCCATAGCCGCCGAGTGCCGCCACGCCTTCCTGGATGCGCGCGCCCCCGGCATCGAAGAGGCCGATCACCGGCGCCCGGACTTTCAGGGCCATGTCCTGGATCTTGATGATCTTCTGGGCATGGGCCTCGGAGAGCGAGCCCCCGAAGACCGTGAAGTCCTTGGCGAAGACGAAGACCTTGCGGCCGTTGATGGTGCCCCAGCCGGTCACGACGCCGTCACCCGGAATCTTCGTCCGATCCATCCCGAAATCGCTGGAGCGGTGCTCGACGAACATGTCGAACTCCTCGAACGAATGCGTGTCGAGGAGGAGCTCGAGGCGCTCGCGGGCCGTAAGCTTGCCACGCGCATGCTGCGCCTCGATGCGCTTCACGCCACCGCCCTGACGTGCCTGCGCGCGACGGTCTTCCAGCCGTTCCAGGATATTCTTCATGGACACCTCACCCGGGCCGTGCCGCCGGATTGCGGTGGCCTTAGCATGGCCGCGGGTGACCGAGAACAAATCTCCTGAAAGCGCGGCCGTTCAGGCGCCTTATTCCGAACTCAGCCGGTAAACAATGGAGGCAGCCTCGAATTCCCGCCAGCGTTGCGCCCGGCGGGCCTGGGCTTCCTCATCGGCTCCCCAGACGCTCTCCTGGAAGTGCTCGTCGACATGGGCGGCGGACCACGCTTCGTCGGCTCCGAGGGCTCCGCCTGCATGGGCCAGTGCCATGAGCACGGACCCTGTCAGAGTCGTCATCACATGCAGGGCGGCCAGCGCGAAGGGCGACTCGATCTGCTCGAGCGCCGCACGAACCGCATCGAGGCTCTCGGCCGGCTGCGTGATGTGCATCACCCCTTCCGCAAGATCGAACCTTGCACCGAAGCGCTCCCGGGCGAATGCGAGCACCGGAGCCCATGCCTGCTCCTGCTCCTCCGCAAGCCTCGCCGGCTCACCGGCACGGTAGCAGACGAGGTCCGAGCCGGCGAAACCCACGAGATCCTCGACGATCTCGGCGCGGCGCTCCGAAACTCCGTCGATGACCGTATTGGCGAGCCGCGTGATTGGCATCGAAGTGGGGTCGATCTCGTCTCGAACCTCGCTCCACTCCGACGCTAGGGCCTGGGCCAGCTCACGCTTTGGAAGGCTCAACGGCTTCCCGGCCGGGGTGCGCGCCGGCTTGTTGTCGAGGATGAGGCGAAAGCCTCCATCATGCTCCTCGACGGCAGCCTCTCGGTAAAAGCGCTTCGGGAGTGCTCGCTTCATTCCGGCCTGTGCGGCTCGGACCGGGTTCGGATCTTCGGCTGACGGGAACCAGTCCCTCGAAAATGGATCGCTCATGGGATCGAGATAGGAGCCGTACCGTCCGGTTGCGAGGTCGCCGGCTGATGTCGCGCCAGCCTCGCGACGAGCTCGGCTTCGAGATCCGGCACGGTCTCGACGATGTGGCGCGCTCCGGCCTCGATCAAAGCCTCGGGGGAGTGATAACCCCAGGAGACGCCGATGACGTCGGTTCCGGCCGCGCGAGCCATTTCCATATCGTACGTGGAGTCGCCGACCATGATGGCCTCCTCCGGCAAGGCTTCCGTCGCCGCAAGAGCCTGCAGGATCATTGCCGGATGTGGCTTCGAGGGGGCATCGTCAGCCGTCTGGATCGTCGCGAAAAGATCGTGCCAACCCTCTCGCTCCAGCAGATGTCGAACCCCACGCTGCGACTTGCCCGTGGCAATTCCGAGCATCGTGTCCGGATGCACGGCGAGTCTCCGCAAGACAGCGTCGATGCCGGAGAAGAGAGGTTCGTGATAACCGCCGGTGCGGAGATCCGCGAAGGCCCTGCGATAAGATTCTGCGATGGCGGAAACCGGACCCTTCGGGCCGACGAGTGTCGTGAAGGCCTCATGGAGCGAGAGCCCGACGATGGCGAGTGCCTGCTCGCGTGTCGGAGGCTCTAGGCCGTGCTGTATGAAGGCACGACATTGTGCCTCGACGATGATGTTCTGGCTGTCCACCAGGGTGCCGTCGACGTCGAAGATGATGAGTCTCAAGGGATTCCAGCCTGTATGGGGAGCCGATTGGCTCGTTTCGGAACGCCAGGCCCTGCCCCATGCCCCGGCTCGCGCAGAACGGCAATCACGTCTCACAAATCGGCAGCAATTTCCATGAGGGCTTCAGGCGTGAGCTGCGCGGGCGCGCGCCCTTACGCACCGCTCGGGTTGCGGCGGATAATCTCCTCGACGAGACGCTGCTTGATGGGCTCGGGCAGGACGATCCCTGTAAGACGCCACGTCAGGGAACTAAGCCGGAGCTGCAGGCGGAATTGCTCGTGTCGCGGGGCTTCGATGGGAACTCCGAACGAGACCATCCGGAACCCGTTGCTCTCCGTGGAAAGAAACAGCTGCCAGGCCTTGCGGGCCGAGTCGCGATCCAGAGCCAAATCCGGGATCGAGGCCGATCCCATGCGGTCTTGCCCCCCTTGGCCTAGGAGATCTAGAAGCGCCTCCGGTGTCACGATCTCGGCGACGATCGGATCCGCGATGGAGGCTCCGACATTCGCAACCAGCCCTCCCCTCTGCTTTGTCCGGCCGGTCGCATCGAGATAGCCGTCGACGAGCTGTCGGGTCAGCGATAGGCGGACAGCCCGCATATCGACCCGCTCCTCGAGCGTCGCGAGATCGCGCGTCTGCACGGCTTCGGCGATCTGGTAGAGCGCAAAGTAGGGCGAGATCAGAAAGACAGCCCAGGCGAAAACGAGAGCCAGGAGGGCACGAAACAACCAACGCATGACAAGAACTTCAGAAAACCTTCGGGAGGGAGAGCCGTAGAGCGCTCCAATCCGATGTTTTCGTGGCAGCTTGTCAGCGCAAACGACCCTACGGGGCCGCGAGCGCGTCAACTCCGAGCCGCCGCGACAGTTCCTCCTTCACGAGAGGCCACTCCTCTCGAATGATGCTGTAGACGACGGTGTCCCGGATATGCCCGTCCGGCATGATCATGTGACGACGGAACAATCCATCCTGCTTCGCACCGAGACGCTCGATCGCCTGTCTGGATTGGTGGTTCAGGGAATGGGTCCGCAGCTCGACCGCGATGCATCCGAGCGTCTCGAAGGCATGGCGCAAGAGCAGAAACTTGGCCTGCGTATTGACGAAGCTGCGCTGCCACGACTGCGCGATCCACGTCGTGCCGATCTCGACGCGGTGATTCACCGCGTCGATGTTCATGTAGCGGGTGGAACCCACCACAAGATTTCCGTCCCGGACAATGATCGTGAAGGGCAGCGCCATTCCAGCCGCCGCCTGCGAGAGCGCCTTCTCGATACAAACACGCATCTCTTCCGGGCGCGGTACCGTCGTCGTTCGCTTCTCCCAAAGGGATCCGTCACTGGCGGCGCTGATGAGCGCGGTTTCGTCCGAGCGCTCGAGCGGCCGAAGCAGCAACCGGTTAGTCGAAAGGGTGACGGGCGTAATCTCGAGCATCACTCAGACTTCCGGCGCATCGATGATCGGGTCGTACCGGGATATATCGAACCCGAGCAGGTTGAAGCTCTGTTGCATGTGTGGCGGCAATGGTGCGGTCACGTCGATCGGCCGTCCGGTGCGCGGATGGGCGATCACGATCCGACGAGCGAGAAGATGCAGCCGCTGCTGCAACCCACCTGGCAGCTCCCAATTCTCGACATTGAAGTATTTCGGATCGCCGATGATCGGATGCCCGATATGGGCCGCGTGCGCCCGCAACTGATGTGTGCGGCCAGTGACGGGTTTGAGTGACAGCCAGGCGAGCTTCTGTGCGGCCGTATCGACCACGGCGTAATAGGTCAGCGCATGGCTGGCGCCTTCGTCACCATGGTGAGCCACCTTCATGCGGGAATCCGCCTCGCCGACCTCATCCTTCGCGAGATACGTGGAAACACGCCCCTGCCGAACCCGCGGCACGCCGGCGACGAGCGCCCAATAGATTTTGCGCGTGGTTCGGGCCCGGAACGATTTTGCGAGCGCCGAGGCGGCGAAGCGCGTTTTCGCGACGACGAGACAACCCGCCGTATCCTTGTCGAGGCGATGAACGAGACGCGGCTTCTGTCCTTCTTCGTCCCGCAATGAATCGAGCAGTCCATCGACATGGCGCTTCGTGCCCGAGCCACCCTGGACGGCCAGTCCCGCGGGCTTGTTGAGCACGAGGACGTCGCTGTCCTCATAGAGGGTAATCGACTTGAGAAAAGCACGCTCGTCCTCCGCCTCGCCGGGCGCGTGCCTGGTCGGGCGCGGCTGATCGAGGCGCAGGGGCGGCACCCGCACCTTGTTGCCGGTCTCGAGCCGCTCGTTCGGCTTGGCGCGGCGGCCGTCGATCCGGAGTTCGCCCGTCCTGACGATGCGCTGGACATGCGTGAACGCGAGTTGCGGGAAGCGCGCGACCAGGAAGCGGTCGACGCGCATGCCGGCCTCGTCGGGCTCGACGACCAGCGTCTGGACACCGGTCGCAACCGTCTCGCTGGCCGCGGCTCGCGCCTGTGCCCGGGTCGGCTTGGCAGGCGCTTCCAGCGCTCGCCCCCTCCCTGTCCCCGCCTTCTTCCCTGCCTCGGGTTTCGAAGGAGCGGATCGCGGAGTTGCCTTTGACGGCGTCTTGCCGGCCCTGAAGCCCTGCCTGGCTCCGGCGCGTCCGCCGCGCCCGCCCTCTCGACCAGATTGATCCCGTGCCATGAGCGGTGGGTAGCACCGAGCCGCGATGGCGACAACGCGCTCCTGCAAGCATTTGCTCGCGGTCACTCCACGATGCTCCACACGGGGCCGAGGCTGGCCTCGATGGCGAGCATGTTGCAGAGCGCCTCAGCCTTTGCAGGCCACCAGCACAGCACCACTTGTAATGAGAGCGACCCCAAGCCAGTTCGGAGGTGGCAGTCTCTCGCCAAGGAATACGACTCCGAACAGGGCAACGAGAACCACACTCAACTTGTCGATGGGTGCTACCCGTGCGGCATCCCCAAGCTTGAGAGCGCGGAAGTAACAGAGCCACGACCTGCCCGTTGCAAGTCCGGAGAGCACCAGGAACAGGTAGCTGCGGCCCGACACCGAGCTGAGCGGCTGCCACTGCTCTGTCCCGACCAGGATGGCTTCAAGCGCCAGGAGTATGATGATGGTGCGGATAAAGGTTGCAAAATCGGGGTTGACGCTCTCGATCTCGACCCTCGCGAATATGGCAGTGAGCGCCGCGAATGCTGCCGAACCAATGGCCCAGAATTGCCAGGACAGGAGAAGCAGGCCCATTCCCGTCTACCTCTTTCGTTGCGCACAAGGGCAGACCGGCGAACCACGCTGTGTTCGGAGTATGTCCGACTATCTCGCGTGGACGGCAGCCGTAATTGGCAACCGAGGAGAGGAAGTCCGTCGCATCCCTAAGCTCCCCTCAACTGGTTGACGCTGGCGGCGGCGATGTGGCCCAGCCAAACGGAGGCAAGGCACAGGACCACGGACAGCCCGATATTGATCCCGGCGTGGCCCCATTCCCCATCCTGCATCAAAGCGAGGGTCTGGAGGCTGAAGCTGGAAAAGGTCGTGTAGCCGCCGCAGAACCCGACCATCACGAATTGCCGGTATTCGGAGGGAACGAACATCCGCCCGTCCGGCCCGGTGAGCGTGCCGAAGAACCCGATGATGAACGAGCCTACGACATTGACGACCAATGTTCCCCACGGGAAGGTCGCCCCAAAGGCATTGGCGACCATACCCGAGCACCAGTAGCGGGCCGCGCCCCCCAACGCGCTGCCGAGGGTGATCCAGAAATACGCCGCCATGATCATGCGGGCTCGGCTGATGGCGCCGTGCGCTCGGTGCCGTATTGCAGGACCTGCACCTTTTCGAGCGTGACCAGACCGCTGCTCATCATTCGGTCCAGAACTGGAAGGAAGGCATCGATCTTCTCCTCGCTGTCCACGATCTCGATTACGAGCGGCAGGTCTTCGGATAGGCGCAGGATTTTCGCGGTGTGCAGGCGGCTCGAATGGCCGAACCCCATCGGCCCGCGCAGCACCGTTGCCCCGCCCAGGTGCATTTCGCGCGCCTTCAGGACGATGGCCTCGTATAAGGGTTGATGACCGCAGCGGTCATTCTCGCCTGTGAATATCCGCAACAGGGTCGCGTTCCTCGGTATCTGCATCGGCGTGCTCCCATGTCGTCAAGACAGGCCGCTTCTGCCCAAGGTACCTCTCGCAAGATGTGATCCGTCAATCAGCTTTGCGAATGGTTCGGTAGGCGAACACCAGCACCCCGGCTGCATCCGGGGCACGCCTGACTCCAGGAGGTGCAGGACCGGTTCGTGTCAGGCGCTACCCAATCTGGTGCGCCAACCACGCGCCGAGCGGCACTCATGTGCCGCCGCGACGTTCCGCGCGGAGCCTCGCCCACCATTCGAGCCGCCGCCGGATATCCCTTTCATACCCGCGATCCGGAGGATCGTAGAACACTTGCGGCTCGAGGCTGCGCGGCCAGTAATCCTGGCCCGAGAAGGCATCCGGCTCGTCGTGATCGTATCGATAGCTTTCGCCGTAGCCGAGCGACTTCATGAGCTTGGTGGGCGCGTTCAGGATCGTCGGGGGCGGCATCACGGAGCCAGCCTCTTTGGCGGTGCGAGTTGCCGCCTTGAAGGCCGTGTAGATCGCGTTCGATTTCGGAGCCGTGGCGAGATAGACGGTCGCCTCCGCGAGGGCGAGCTCGCCCTCGGGGGACCCCAGGAAATCGAATGCATGTTTCGCGGCATTCGCGATCACCAGAGCCTGCGGGTCCGCGAGGCCGATATCCTCGACGGCGGCGCGCACGAGGCGGCGAGCGATGAAGAGCCGGTCCTCACCGGCATCGAGCATGCGGGCGAGATAGTACAAGGCTGCGTCGGGATCGGAGCCCCGGATCGTCTTGTGAAGGGCCGAGATGAGATTGTAGTGCCCCTCCTGACCCTTGTCGTAGATAGGGGCACGGCGCTGCACGATCTCCTGAAGCTCCTTGGCTCCGAAGATTTCGCCATGGGTCGCAGACCGCCAGACCTCCTCGGCAAGCGTGAGCGCCGCCCGGCCGTCGCCATCGGCCATCCGTACCAAGGAAGCCCTCGCCTCCTCGTCGAGCGGGAGCTGGCGTCCCGTTACGGATTCCGCACGGGCCAAGAGCTTTGCAATGGCTGCATCATCGAGGCGACGGAACACGAGCACACGCGCCCGCGACAGGAGCGCTGCATTGAGCTCGAAGGAAGGGTTCTCGGTCGTCGCCCCGATCAGCGTCACGGTCCCGTCTTCCATGACGGGCAGGAACGCGTCGAGTTGCGCCCGGTTGAAGCGATGGATCTCGTCGACGAAGAGCAGCGTGCCCTGCCCGGCCATGCGACGAGCGCGCGCCGCATCGAAGACCTTCCGGAGTTCCGCAACACCCGAAAAGATTGCGGAGATCTGCTCGAAGTGGAGGCTGGTCTCCCGCGCGAGCAGGCGGGCGACGGTCGTCTTGCCGGTGCCCGGCGGCCCCCAGAAGATGAGCGAGCCGAGGCTGCCGGACGCGATCAGACGCGTGAGGATCCCGCCCGGGCCGACGAGATGTTCCTGGCCGACCACTTCCGCAAGCGTCGTCGGGCGGAGCCTGTCTGCCAATGGGCGAGGCGCGTCTCGCCCCAGTTCCGCCCTCTCGAAAAGATCACTCATGGGAACAGCCAGTTACACGTCGGATCGCCCCTGTGCTGTGGGACATGATCAAAGGCCGAGGACGCTCGTGAAGATCCGGCCACCACGGTTGACGGTGATCTCCCAGTAGGGCCCCCCACTTCGGAGCGACCGCTCGATCTCGCGGGTCGAGGCGATCCGCCGCCCATCGATGGCGAGGATCTGATCACCCTTCTGGAAGCCGACCTGGCCTGCAATGGCGCCGTCGTCCAGATCCGCCACGACAACACCTTCGGAGGACGTATCGAGCTGAAGCTCCTCGGCGACGGCCGGCGACATGTTCAGGAGCGTTGCGCCGGTCAGGGGCGTTCGACCCCGGACCCGAACAGGATCGCGTGGCCGCGTTTCCGGCGCGGGCATCAGAGCCACGCGCATGGTCTGGCGTTGGCTGTTCCTGAGGACGGTGAGGTTGGTTTGGCCGCTCAGGCCTTTGAGAGTGAAGCGATATCCGAAGCTTTCCGGGTTATCGACCGGCTGCCCATCGACTTCCAGGATAACGTCGCCCCGGCGCAGCCCGGCTTCCGCGGCAGGACCGGTCTCATTCACGCCGCTGACGATCACACCCGTCGGTCGCTCGAGACCGAGCCCCATCGCGATCTCGCCATCGACGGCCTGGAGGCTCGCTCCCAGCCAAGGCCTCCGCACGACCCGGGCACCGCCTTTCGCCGAGTCGAGAACGGCTCTTACCATGGCCGAGGGGATCGCGAATCCGATGCCGTGGCTTCCCCCCGATCGGGAGAAGATCGCGGTGTTGATCCCGACGAGACGGCCCTGCATGTCCACGAGCGCGCCTCCCGAATTGCCGGGGTTGATGGCGGCATCGGTCTGGATGAAGAACTGATAGTCGGTGATCCCGACCTGCGTGCGCGCAAGCGCCGAGATGATGCCCTGCGTCACTGTCTGACCGACGCCAAAGGGATTCCCGATCGCCAGAACGATGTCCCCGACCTCGAGGGCTTCTGAGTTTCCAAGTGGCAGAACCGCAAGGTTGCTGGCGTTCTTGAGCCGAAGCACGGCAAGATCGGTGCGTGGATCCCGCAGCACGATCTCCGCTTCGAACTCGCGCCGGTCCGCCAGCGCGACCTTCACCTCGGTCATGTTCTCGATCACGTGATTGTTGGTGATCACGAGACCGCTCGGATCGACGATGACACCCGAGCCGACCGAAGTCTGCGAACGACCCGGTGGAACGGGAACGCCTTCACCGAAGAAGCGCCGGAAGAACTCCTCCATCTCGCGAGACTGACGCCGCCGGTCGACTCGCGCCCCATAGACATTCACTACCGCGGGGGCGCTCTCCCGAACGATGGGCGCAAAGGAGAGCTGAACCTCTGCACGGGACTGTGGCGCCACCTTAGTCTGCGCGGCGACCGGCGCAGGTGCCGTCAGGACGAGAATCGCCAGCACGGCGGCGGATCTCACGAGTAGACGCATGTCTCTTCACCCATCCTGGAGCGGATGCCCGAATCGATTATCCGATCCCCGTAAACCTCCGGCGCTGGATCGGGCAAATAAAAAGGGCAGCCGTCTCGGGCTGCCCTCGGAAAACGTCGAATGAGCGGCGTGGCTCAAGCCGCTTCGCTCTCGGGCGCCTCGTCCTGGGTTGGGCCGGAATCCTGGCCGCGGGCATCGACGTCGCGATCGACCAGCTCGATCACGGCCATCGGCGCATTATCGCCATACCGGAAGCCGGCCTTGAGCACGCGGGTATATCCGCCCGGACGCTCCTTGTAGCGCGGGCCGAGCACGTCGAAGAGCTTCTTGACCATGGCCTCGTCGCGGATCTGAGATATCGCCAGACGACGCGCGTGGAGATCACCACGCTTGCCCAGGGTGATCAGCTTCTCGACAACGGGACGCAGGTCCTTCGCCTTGGGAAGCGTCGTGATGATCTGCTCGTGCTTGATCAGAGCGGCAGACATGTTCGCGAACATCGCCTTCCGGTGCTCGGAGCTGCGATTGAAGCGACGACCGCGGTAACCGTGACGCATGGCTCTCTCCTGGTTCTTGCGGCCGCCGGGCCAAGGGTCGGCCGTCTCTCTTGAAGTCCCGCGCTCTTGCGGGAGGTTGGAAAAGGTCGACCGCCGGCAGAGTCGGCGGTCAATGTCTTAGTAATGCTCTTCGAAGCGCTTCGCGAGGTCCTCGATGTTCTCCGGGGGCCAGCCCGGCACTTCCATGCCGAGATGCAGGCCCATCGACGCGAGGACTTCCTTGATCTCGTTGAGCGACTTGCGTCCGAAATTCGGCGTGCGAAGCATTTCCGCTTCGGACTTCTGGATGAGATCGCCGATATAGACGATGTTGTCGTTCTTCAGGCAGTTCGCCGAGCGGACCGAAAGCTCGAGCTCGTCCACCTTCTTGAGGAGAGCCGGGTTGAACGGCAGCTGCGGTGCAGCCGAGGCGGCCTCTTCCTTGCGGGGCTCCTCGAAGTTGACGAACACGCCAAGCTGATCCTGAAGGATGCGCGCGGCATAGGCGACCGCGTCCTCCGGCGACACGGCGCCGTTCGTCTCGATCGTCATCGTGAGCTTGTCGTAGTCGAGCTTCTGACCCTCACGCGTGTTGTCGATCCGGTAGGAGACCTTCTTCACCGGGCTGTAGAGGCTGTCGACCGGGATGAGCCCAATCGGAGCGTCCTCGGCGCGATTGAGTTCCGCCGGGACATAACCCTTCCCGGTGTTCACGGTGAACTCCATCCGGATCTCCGCACCCTCGTCGAGCGTGCATAGCACGAGATCCGGGTTCAGGATCTGGACGTCTCCAACCGTGTTGATGTCGCCGGCGGTGACGGCGCCAGGACCCGTCTTGCGCAGGCTCATGCGCTTGGGTCCGTCACCATGCATGCGGATGGCGACCGCCTTCACGTTCAGCACGATATCCGTGACGTCCTCACGCACGCCCGGGATGGACGAGAACTCGTGGAGAACGCCATCGATGTGGACCGATGCGACGGCCGCCCCTTGCAGCGAGGACAGCAGAACGCGGCGGAGCGCGTTTCCGAGCGTCGTTCCGAAGCCGCGCTCGAGAGGCTCGGCCACGAGGGTTGCGACCCGCTTCGGATCGTCGCCGGGAGAGACCTCGAGCTTGTTCGGCTTAATAAGCTCTTGCCAGTTCTTCTGGATCACAACCACACCTCTTGAGGTCTGGATTGAAGAGTGCCTCGACCAAGGCACTCCCATGGATTCGCGGAATCGATCTGAGGACGAAGATGTCTCAGACGCGGCGGCGCTTGCGCGGCCGGCACCCGTTGTGCGGGATCGGAGTCACGTCACGGATCGACGTAACCGTGAAGCCGGAGGCCTGGAGAGCGCGTAGAGCCGACTCGCGGCCGGAACCCGGGCCCGAAACTTCGACCTCGAGGGTGCGCATTCCGTGCTCGGCCGCCTTGCGGGCGGCGTCCTCGGCAGCGACCTGGGCTGCATAGGGAGTGGACTTCCGGGAGCCCTTGAACCCCATCGACCCAGCGGACGACCAGGAGATCGTGTTGCCCTGAGCGTCCGTAATCGTGATCATGGTGTTGTTGAACGAGGCGTTCACGTGCGCCACGCCGGAAACGATGTTCTTGCGTTCGCGACGGCGGACGCGTGTTGCTTCTCTTGCCATATTTCTGATCCTTCAGGCGCGCCCGTGATGCCAGGCGCTCGGGAGCCTCGTTCTCGACCGGATGCGGCCGATGCTTACTTCTTCTTGCCGGCGATCGGCTTTGCCTTGCCCTTGCGGGTGCGGGCGTTCGTGTGAGTCCGCTGGCCACGCACCGGGAGGCTGCGACGGTGGCGGAGCCCGCGATAGGCGCCGAGATCCATCAGCCGCTTGATGTTCATCGATACTTCGCGGCGAAGATCGCCCTCGACGACATAATCCCGGTCGATGGTCTCGCGGATCTGCAGAACCTCGGCATCGGTCAGCTGGTTGACGCGGCGCTCTGCCGGGATACCCACCTTCTCCGTGATTTCCTGAGCCTTCTTGGACCCGATTCCGTGAATGTATTGAAGCGCGATTACGACGCGCTTGTTCGTCGGGATATTGACGCCTGCGATGCGGGCCATCTTCAACTCCATGTAAATGGGCCCGAAAACGGGCCCGGAGGGTGACTCGCGCGTCCGGTGGAGGCCGGCCCTTGCGCGAATGCCAAAGACCGAACGGAGCCCTTAGGGGCCTCTTACGAAGCTCCCGGGACCTGTCCGGCTCATGAGCATGAGCCGTCGCCCATAGCGCGGTCGACCCGTGGCGTCAACACAATTCGTGAGCCCGCGACAAGCTGCCTGCAGGTCGTGCGTTGCCAGGAAGCTTTGCAGGGCTCGGCCCCTCCTCCGGCACGCCAGGACAGCGAGCACCTCTGCACGGACTCCTGACGCGCGGAGCGGGATGCCTCTCCGCCCCTCACCGGCTCCGTCGCGCCATCAGGCGCGTCGAGACGAAGGTCATGGCGATGAGCGCGATCAGCCCGAAGCCCAGTGAGCGCATATCGGCGGCGTTGTAGCAGCGCCCAATTCCTGCGCCTGTCAGCCCGATCGCAGCGTTGCAGAACATCTGGCCCACGGACGTGGCGAAGATATCCATTCCGACCTCCATCTTGCGATGTAAGGCCAGTGTGGAATATCCGCGCTACCGTTTGCTAAACAACAGTAGGACAAATTTTCCGAACCTCGCCGCCGGATGCGCCTTATTCGGCCTGTGCGGCTGGAGCCAGAATCCGGCCAGCCACGAAACCGACCAGCCGGCCTGCACAATTACCCCATGTGGGTGAGGTTCAGCGTCCCAGGACGTTCCGGATGGCCTCGGTCACTTCGTCGACGGAACGCATTCCGTCGACCGGCCGAAGCATTCCATGGGCCACGTAATATTCCGATAGGGGAGCGGTTTGAGTCCGGTATGCATCCAGGCGGGTCTTGAAGACCTCCGGATTGTCATCCTTCCGGACGGGCTCGCCGCGCGCCTCTGCTTCCTTCGCACGCTTGACGATGCGGTCGACGAGCGCCTCCTGGTCAACCTTGAGCTCGACGACGGCGTCGAGCTTCGACCCGTTCTTGGCGAGCATTGCGTCGAATGCCTCCGCCTGGGCGACAGTTCGAGGGAAGCCGTCGAGGATGAACCCACCCACAGCATCGGGTTCGCGAATCCGGTCCGCGATGATTCCGACGACGACCTCATCCGGGACGAGATCGCCCCGGTCCATGAGCGCCTTGGCTTGCAACCCGATCGGAGTGCCGGCTGAGACCGCAGAGCGCAGCATGTCTCCCGTGGAGAGTTGCGGGATTCCGAGACGCTCCACGAGACGCACGGCCTGCGTGCCCTTGCCGGCCCCCGGTGGTCCAAGAAGAATGATCCTCAACGGTGCCCCCCTTGCGCGTCTCTAACCTGTAGCGTTCCCCGAGAGGCGATTCAACGCCGCCTCGCTCCCCTGAGCTTGGCCTTCTTCACCAAGCCCTCGTACTGGTGCGCCAGCAGATGCCCGTGCACCTGCGCAATCGTGTCCATCGTCACCGAGACCACGATGAGGAGCGACGTTCCGCCGAAATAGAATGGCAGGGCGGCATACGAAACCAGGATTTCCGGGATAAGGCAGATCAGGACGAGATAGGCCGCCCCAATCACCGTGATGCGCGTGAGAATCCGATCGATGTACTCGGCCGTGCGCTCGCCCGGACGAATGCCGGGGATGAAGCCGCCATGCTTCTTCAGGTTGTCTGCCGTTTCCTGCGGATTGAAGACGACCGCGGTATAAAAGAAGGTAAAGAACGCGATCAGGGCCGCGTAGAGGATGACATAGGCGGGCCGCCCGTGGCTCAGATATGCCGTCAGGGTCGCAACGATCCCGGTCCCGCCCTGGGTTGCCTGAAAGCTCGCGACCGTCGCGGGAAGCAGCAGAAGCGATGAGGCGAAGATCGGCGGAATCACGCCCGACGTATTGAGCTTGAGCGGCAGAAACGACGTCTGCCCCTCATACATCCGGTTGCCCACCTGCCGCTTCGGGTAGTTGATGAGCAGCCGGCGCTGTGCCCGCTCCATGAAGACGACGAAGTAGATCACGGCGACCGCCATGACGAGCACGAGCAGAATCAGGGGGGTCGAGATCGCACCCTGACGACCAAGCTCCAGTGTGCCGGCAATGGCCGAAGGCAAGTTCGCCACGATGCCCGCGAAGATGATGAGCGAGGCGCCGTTGCCGATCCCACGTGCCGTGATCTGCTCTCCGAGCCACATCAGGAACATCGTTCCGCCCGTGAGGGTGATCACGGTCGAGATGACGAAGAACAGCCCGGGGTCGCGGACGATCGAGCCGGAACTCTGGAGCCCTACCGCAATCCCCCAGGACTGGAAGACGGCCAGGAAAACGGTGAGATACCTCGTATACTGGTTCAGGACTTTCCGGCCGGACTCGCCTTCCTTCTTCAGCGTCTCGAGCGTCGGCATCACCGACGTCAGCAGCTGAATGATGATCGAGGCCGAGATATATGGCATGATGTTCAGGGCAAAGATCGCCATGCGCTCGACCGCGCCGCCCGAGAACATGTTGAACAGGCCGAGAACGCCGCCGCTGGCGTTCTGGAAGCTTTGCCGAAGCGCCTCCGGGTCGATACCCGGGAGCGGAATATACGTGCCGAGTCGATAGACGATGAGCGCGCCAAGGGTGAACCAAATACGGCGCTTGAGCTCTTCGGCTTTGGCAAGCGCGCCGAAGTTGATGTTTGCCGCAAGCTGCTCGGCTGCTGAGGCCATGTTCCTGTCCTTACGCTGCGCCCATCACGCGAACGGCGGCCACACGATTCACGCGGGCCGCCGCCTTGATCCTAAAGCGCGATTCTACTCGGTTGAATCAAACCAGGCGCTAATGTCGTCTGCATTTTGCGAACCCTTCCGGACAACCGGCGTCCGCTGCTCCCGCCATATGGGCCCGGGCTCAAGCCTGTGCAACTTCCCCAAGGATCGTCACGGAGCCGCCGGCCTTCTCGATCGCAGCGATGGCAGACTTCGACGCTCCGGCGACCTGGAATGACAGCTTGGACGAGAGGTCGCCAACGCCGAGGATCTTCACGCCGTCCCGCGGCTTCGAAACGACGCCGGCCGCGACGAGGGACTCTACTGTGATCGCCAAGTTGGCGTCCAGTTTCCCAGCCTCGACGGCCTGCTGAATCCGACCGAGATTGACCTCGTTCAGCTCACGCCGGTTCGGCTTGTTGAAGCCGCGCTTCGGGAGCCGCCGATGAAGCGGCATCTGACCGCCCTCGAAGCCCTTGATGGACACGCCGGAGCGGCTGGTCTGCCCCTTGACGCCGCGACCGCCGGTCTTGCCCTTGCCGGAGCCGATGCCGCGGCCAACCCGCATCCGGCTCTTCGTCGCGCCTTCGTTGTCGCGAATACCATTTAGTCTCATAGTGCCCTCCTCACTGCCCGTCGACAACGCGCACGAGGTGCCTGACCTTCGCGATCATGCCGCGCACCTCTGGGGTATTGGGCAGGGTCGAGGTCCTATGGAGCTTGTTGAGCTTGAGCCCGATCAGGGTCTGCCGCTGGGATGCCTCGCGGCGGATCGGCGAGCCGATCTGCTGGACCGTGATGGTCTGGCCCGCGGATACGTTAGGGTTGTTGGCCATGATCCACTCCCTTACGCTTCGGCGCCAGCCGTCTCGGCCTCGCCGGCCGCATGACGGCGCGACTGCAGGGTCGAGACTTTCAAGCCGCGGCGTGCTGCGATCGCGCGGGGGCTGTCCTCGTTCTTGAGAGCCATGAAGGTTGCCCGGACAAGATTGTACGGGTTGGACGAGCCGAGCGATTTCGCAACGACGTCCTGCATGCCGAGGGTCTCGAAAACAGCGCGCATCGGACCACCAGCAATGATGCCGGTTCCCTGGGGGGCTGCCCGGAGCACTACCTTGCCTGCACCCCAGCGACCCTGAACGTCATGATGAAGCGTCCGGCCCTCCCGCAGCGGTACTCGGATCATCGACCGCTTCGCGGCATCGGTCGCCTTGCGGATTGCCTCGGGCACCTCGCGGGCCTTGCCATGGCCGAAGCCGACGCGGCCCTTCTGGTCGCCGACCACCACGAGGGCAGCAAAGCCGAAGCGCCGTCCGCCCTTCACGACCTTTGCGACGCGGTTGATGTGTACCAGCCGGTCGACGAACTCGCTGTCGCGCTCTTCGCGATCAGCCCTCTCTCTGGGTTCTCTCGCCATTTCCTTCTCACGTCCTCACTTGCGCGGGCGACGGCCCCGCTCGCTCGGGAAAAATCCCTGCGCCGTCGTCGGGATCCTCAGAAGTCCAAGCCACCTTCGCGAGCGGCATCGGCCAGGGCTTTCACCCGGCCGTGATACAGATAGCCGGAGCGATCGAAGACGACCTGCTTGACACCTGCCTGGGTCGCCCGTTCCGCAATGAGCCGGCCGACCTCCTTTGCCGCGGCAACGTCGGCCCCGGTCTTCAGCTTTCCGCGAAGATCCTTCTCGAGGGTCGAAGCCGCTGCCAAGGTGAGTCCCTGCGCGTCGTCGATGACCTGAGCATAGATCTGCTTGGAGGACCGGAAGACCGACAGTCGCGGGCGTCCGTTGGCAGCCTTCCTGATCGCGCGGCGCACACGCGCCTTGCGCCGATCCTCGGCACCTTTCTTCTCAGCCATGGCCCGTCGTCCTTACTTCTTCTTGCCTTCCTTGCGGAAAATGAACTCGTCGGAATACTTCACGCCCTTACCCTTGTAGGGCTCCGGGGAGCGGAATTCGCGGATCTCGGCGGCGGTCTGTCCGACGCGCTGCCTGTCGATTCCGGCAACGACGACCTCGGTCGGCTTCGGAGTCGTGATCGTGATGCCGGCCGGGATCTCATAGTCCACGTCGTGGCTGAAGCCGAGCGACAGCTTGAGGACCTTCCCGGCCACCGCGGCACGGTAGCCCACGCCGTTGATCTCGAGACGCCGCTCGAAGCCCTTGGTGACGCCCTCGACGAGGTTCTCCACCTGGGAGCGCGACATTCCCCACTTGGCCCGCGCAACCTTCGAATCATCACGCGGATTGACCACGACTGCTCCGTCTTCCAGAGCAACCGATACTTCCTCGGGCACGACGAACGACAGCTCGCCCTTTGCCCCCTTCACCTTGACGGTCTGGCCGTCGACGGTAGCCGTCGCTCCGGACGGAACCGGAACCGGCCTCTTACCTACTCGAGACATAGCAAATCTCCCGTGGCTGATCGCAGCGCCGCCCGGTCAGAAGACCCGGCAGAGCACTTCACCGCCCACGTTCCTCTCCCGAGCCTCGTGATCGGCCATCACGCCCTGCGGCGTCGAGATGATCATCACACCGAGCCCATCGGCGACGCGCGGCATCGTATCGACCGAGGTGTAGACGCGCCGTCCTGGCTTCGACACACGCTCGATCTTCCGGATGACCGGCTGCCCGTCATAGTATTTGAGCTCGATCGCGAACTCGGTCCGGCCATTGCCGTAATCGGTCTGCGAATAATCGCGGATATACCCTTCCGACTTCAGCACATCCAGCACGCGAGCGCGAAGCCGGGAACCGGGGGTCATAACCGTTCCGCGGCGCCGCATCTGGGCATTGCGGATACGGGTGAGCATATCGCCCAAAGGATCATTGATCGACATCGGGTGCCCTCCTTACCAGCTGGACTTCACGAGGCCCGGAATGAGCCCCTTGGAGCCGAGCTCGCGGAGCGCGATGCGCGACATGCCGAGCTTGCGGTAATAGGCCCGCGGGCGTCCGGTGACCTCACAGCGATTCCGGATCCGTGAAGGAGCCGAGTTGCGCGGAAGCTCTGCCAGCTTGAGGCGCGCCTCGAAGCGCTCCTCCATGGACTTGCTTTCATCGTTGGCGATGGCGAGCAGCCGCTCGCGCCGGCCCGCGAATTTCTTCACGAGCGCCCGCCGATGCTTGTTCTTCTCTATCGAGCTCTTCTTAGCCATTTAGTATCTCCAGTGTCCGCGTTTGAGGACGGATATCCTCACTGCCGGAACGGGAAGTTGAGATGACGCAACAGGGCGCGAGCCTCCGCATCCGTCTTTGCCGTCGTCGTGATGACGACGTCCATACCCCAGACCGACTCGGCCTTGTCGTAGTTGATCTCGGGGAACACGATATGCTCCTTGATCCCGAGAGCGTAGTTGCCACGTCCGTCGAAGGACTTCGGGTTCAGGCCACGGAAGTCGCGGACGCGCGGCAGCGCGATCGTGATCAGGCGATCGAGGAACTCGTACATGCGCGCCTGGCGCAGGGTCACCTTGCACCCGATCGGCATGTTCTCGCGAACCTTGAAGGTCGATATCGCCTTCCGGGCGCGCGTGATCACCGGCTTCTGGCCCGCGATCAGCGCGAGGTCGGCAGCCGCGACTGTTGCCTTCTTGGAGTCACCGGTCGACTCGCCCACGCCCATGTTGAGCGTGATCTTCTCGATCGTCGGAACCTGCATCGGGTTCGCGTAGCCGAACTCCTCGATCAGGGCCGGACGCACCACTTCCTCGTAGTGCTTCTTCAAACGCGGCGTGTAGCCGTCCATCTGGGCCTTAGCCATCGATCACATCTCCCGAACGCTTGGCGAACCGGACCTTGCGTCCGTCTTCCATGATCCGGAACCCGACGCGGGTCGCCTTGCCGGTGCTTGGATCGGCAAACGCGATGTTCGACAGGTGGATCGGCGACTCTTTCGTGATGATGCCGCCTTCCTGGCTCGCCGTCTGCCGCTGATGCCGCCGGACGAGATTGACGCCGCGCACGAGCGCACGTTGTTCCTTCGGCATAACCTGGATGACTTCGCCGGTCTTGCCTTTGTCGCGACCGGTCAGGACGACGACCTTGTCGCCCTTCTTAATCTTCGCGGCCATCAGAGCACCTCGGGCGCCAGCGAAATGATCTTCATGTGATTCTTGGCGCGCAGCTCGCGCGGAACGGGCCCGAAGATGCGGGTGCCGACCGGCTCCTTCTGATTGTTGATCAGAACCGCGGCGTTGCGATCGAACCGGATCACCGATCCATCCGGGCGCCGGATATCCTTCGCGGTGCGCACGACGACCGCCTTCATGACGTCGCCCTTCTTCACGCGGCCACGCGGAATCGCTTCCTTCACCGACACGACGATAATATCGCCGACCGAAGCATATTTGCGCTTAGAGCCACCCAGAACCTTGATGCACATCACGCGACGCGCGCCGGAATTGTCGGCGACGTCCAGATTCGTCTGCATCTGGATCATGGCTTGATCCTTTCCATTGTTTCAGACAGGTTTCCGCTCCGGAGCACGATTGCCCGCCGGACTACGCCTGATGGGGATCTGACGTCCCCTGCCTTTTTGCGAAAGGCGGCCGTATATACCGGCCGCCCACTCAAGACAACCCCCTTCCGGAGGCTGATCCTTTGGCTCGGGACCTTAGGTCCCGGGCTCCTGAACAACGACCCAGCTCTTCAGCTTGGAGAGCGGACGTGATTCCTCGATGAACACGAGATCGCCCACCTTCGCCGTATTGTTCTCATCGTGAGCGTGGTAATTCTTCGTCCGGCGCACCGTCTTCTTCAGAACCGGGTGCGTGAACCGGCGCTCGACCTTCACGACGACGGTCTTGTTCTGCTTGTCGCTGACGACGACGCCCTGCAAAACCCGCTTCGGCATTTCAAAAGTCCTCTTAAGCCTTGGCCTCGAGGGCCTTCTGGCGCTGAAGCGTCTTCAGGCGCGCGATGTCCTTACGAACCTCGGCGACGCGCCGGGTGTTCTCGAGCTGCCCGGTGGCGCGCTGGAACCGCAGGTTGAACTGCTCCTTCTTCAAACGAAGGAGCTCGTCCTGAAGCTGATCCGGCGTCATCGAGCGAAGGTTGGAGATCCTCTCCGTAGTCTTCATGGTCTCCTCCTCACTCGGCGATACGCTGAATGAACCGGGTTCGGATCGGCAGCTTCGCCGCCCCGAGGCGCAGTGCCTCACGGGCGATGTCCTCCGGGACGCCGTCGATCTCGAACATGATACGGCCGGGCTTGACGCGAGCCGCCCAGAACTCCGGCGACCCCTTGCCCTTACCCATACGCACTTCCGTCGGCTTCGACGAAACCGGAATGTCCGGGAAAATACGGATCCAGACCCGGCCAGCGCGCTTCATGGCACGGGTGATCGCGCGGCGCGCCGCCTCGATCTGCCGGGCGTTCACACGCTCCGGCTCCATGGCCTTGAGGCCGAACTGGCCGAAATTGAGCTCCGCCCCAGCCGTCGCGACGCCGGAAATCCGGCCTTTGAACTGCTTGCGGAATTTTGTCTTCTTCGGTTGCAGCATGGCAAACCTCTCCTGCCGTCCAGCTTACGCCGCGTGTTCGCGTTCGCGGCGGCCACCGGAGCGGCCCTGACCCTCTTCGCTCTGGCGCCGGTCCTGAGCCATCGGGTCGTGCTCCAGGATCTCGCCTTTGAAGATCCACACCTTGATCCCACACGTCCCGTAGGTCGTGAAGGCGGTCGCCGTGCCGTAATCGACATCCGCACGCAGGGTATGCAGCGGGACGCGACCCTCGCGATACCACTCGAGACGTGCGATCTCGGCGCCGCCGAGGCGACCGGAACAGTTGATACGAATACCGTCGGCGCCGAGGCGCATGGCCGACTGCACCGCGCGCTTCATCGCGCGCCGGAAGGCAACGCGGCGCTCGAGCTGCTGAGCGATCGACTCTGCGACAAGCGTGGCATCGATCTCGGGCTTGCGGACTTCGACGATGTTGATCGCCACATCCGCATTCGTCATCTTCGTGACGAGCTTGCGGAGCTTCTCGATATCAGCGCCCTTCTTGCCGATCACGACACCCGGCCGGGCGGAGTGAATCGTGACACGGCACTTCTTGTGCGGACGCTCGATGACGATCTTCGACACCGCCGCCTGCTTCAACTGCTTCATGAGGGCTTCGCGGATCGCCATGTCCTCATGCATCAGCTTGGCGTACTCGCCCTTGCCCGCGAACCAGCGCGAATCCCAGGTGCGGTTGATGCCGAGCCGAAGACCGATCGGGTTAACCTTCTGACCCATCTGGATCTCCTTATGCCGCAGCGTCGGCAGTGACTTCACGAACCACGATCGTGAGGTTCGCGAACGGCTTCATGATGCGGGCGCCCCGACCGCGAGCCCGGGCATGGAAGCGCTTCATCACGAGCGCCTTGCCGACGTAAGCCTGCGTGACGATGAGATCGTCGACGTCGAGGTTGTGGTTGTTCTCCGCGTTGGCGATGGCGCTCTCGAGGCACTTGCGCACATCACGGGCAATCCGCTTGCGCGAGAACTCGAGATCAGCCAGCGCCGTCGAGACCTTCTTGCCCCGGATCAACTGGGCAACGAGGTTCAGCTTCTGCGGGCTGACGCGCAGCATGCGGGCAACGGCCTTCGCCTCATTGTCGCCCAGCGCGCGAGGAGTCGCGGGTTTTCCCATGATTATCTCCTCTTGGCCTTCTTGTCCGCGGCGTGGCCATGGAACGTGCGGGTCGGCGAAAATTCACCGAACTTGTGCCCGACCATCTCCTCGCTCACGTAGACGGGGATGTGCTTGTGACCGTTGTAGACCCCGAATGTGAGGCCCACGAACTGGGGCAGGATCGTCGAGCGGCGGCTCCAGATCTTGATGACCTCGTTGCGGCCCGATCCACGGGCGGCCTCGGCCTTCTTGAGGAGATAACCGTCGACGAACGGGCCCTTCCAAAGCGAACGTGCCATGACGCCCTCTTAGCCTCTCTTCTTCTTCCGGTCGTGACGGCTCGACATGATGAATCTATCGGTCCGCTTGTTCGAACGGGTTTTCTTTCCCTTCGTCGGAATTCCCCACGGGGTCACCGGATGGCGGCCACCGGAGGTGCGTCCTTCACCACCACCATGGGGGTGGTCGATCGGGTTCATGGTGACACCACGATTGTGCGGACGCCTGCCGAGCCAGCGGCTGCGGCCGGCCTTGCCGATCTTGGTGTTCATGTGGTCGGGGTTCGAAACCGCGCCCACCGTGGCGAAGCACTGGCCGTGGACCAAGCGCTGCTCGCCCGAGTTCAGACGCACCGTGACATAACCCTGGTCGCGGCCGACGATCTGCGCATAGGCTCCAGCCGACCGCGCGATCGCTCCACCTCGTCCGATCTTGAGCTCCACGTTGTGGATGATCGTGCCGACAGGCATGTTGCCGACCGGCATTGCGTTCCCGGGCTTGATGTCGACCTGCTCGCCGGCGGAGACTTGGTCTCCGACCGCAAGGCGCTGCGGCGCCAGGATGTAGGACTGGTCACCGTCGGCGTACTGAATGAGCGCGATGAAGGCCGTGCGGTTCGGATCGTACTCGATCCGCTCCACGGTCGCCACTTCGCCCAGGCGGGCACGCCGCCTGAAGTCTACGTTCCGCAGGGTACGCTTGTGTCCGCCGCCACGGAAGCGAACGGTCACACGACCGAGATTGTTGCGGCCACCAGACCCCGACTTGCCCTCGGTGAGCGCCTTGACGGGCTTGCCCTTGTAGAGCTCGCCGCGGTTCACGATCACCAGCTGGCGAAGGCCGGGGGTGACCGGTTTGAATGTCTTCAAAGCCATCGGATCACTCTCTCAACCGATCAGAGGCCCGTCGTGACATCGATGGAGTGGCCCTCGTCGAGAGTCACGACCGCCTTCTTCACGTCCGACCGCTGGCCGCGGATTCCGCGGAACATCTTCACCTTGCCCTTGGTGACGAGCGTGTTGACGCTCCTCACCTTGACGTCGAACAGCTTCTCCACCGCTTCCTTGATCTGCGGCTTCGTCGCATCAGCCCTGACGCGGAACACCACCTTGTTCTGCTCGGAGAGGTTGGTGGCCTTCTCGGTGATCACCGGGCTGAGGATCACATCGTAATGGCGCGGGTCCAGGCTCATTTGAAGCGCGCCTCCAGCGCATCGACAGCGGCCTTCGTGAGAACGAGCTTCTCACGACGCAGGATGTCGTAGACGTTGATGCCCTGCACCGGCAGGACGTCGATGTTCGGGATGTTGCGCGCGGCCCGCTGGAAGTTGGTCTCGATCTCGGCGCCACCGATAATGAGCGCGTTCTCGAGTCCCATCTTGCCGAAGCGCTCCCGCAGGCTCTTCGTCTTCGCGTCGTCCAGCCTCACGTCGTCGACGACGATCAGCGAGGAGTCCTTGGCCTTCGACGACAACGCGTGCCGAAGCGCAAGCGCCCGGACCTTCTTGGGAAGGTCGTGCTCATGACTGCGGACCTGCGGGCCGAAAGCGCGGCCACCGCCCCGGAACTGGGGAGCGCTCGCAGCACCGTGACGAGCGTTACCCGTGCCCTTCTGCTTGTATATCTTCCGCCTCGTGCGGTTGATATCCGAGCGGTTCTTGACGGCATGCGTGCCGACGCGGCGCTTGGCAAGCTGCCAGCGGACGCACCGCTGGATCAGATCAGCCCGGGGCTCGAGACCGAAGATGGCCTCGTCGAGCTCGACGGATCCGGCGCTGGTGCCTTCGAGCGTGGTGACATCGAGTTTCATCACGCATTCTCCTCAGAGACTGTCTCCGCCTGCGCCGCAGGGGCAGCGTCCCCATTGGGGGCCCGGAAGGCGCCCGGCATCGGAACCTCCTTCGGGAGCTTCCGCTTGACCGCGTCGCGGATGTAGATCCAACCGCCGGCCACTCCCGGAACCGCACCCTCCACGAGGATGAGTCCGCGCTCCACGTCGGTGGAGACGACGCGCAGGTTCTGCGTCGTCACCCGCTCGACGCCGAGATGGCCCGGCATCTTCTTGTTCTTAAAGGTCTTGCCGGGATCCTGGCGACCACCGGTGGAGCCGATCGAGCGGTGCGAGATCGACACGCCGTGCGACGCCCGCAGACCGCCGAAATTCCAGCGTTTCATGCCGCCGGCGAAACCCTTACCCGTGGTGGTGCCCGTCACGTCGACGAACTGGCCCGCCACGAAGTGGTCCGCCGTGATCTCCGCGCCGACCGGGATCAGCGCGTCCTCGGACACGCGGAACTCGGCCAGCTTGCGCTTCGGCTCGATCTTCGCGACGGCGAAGCGGCCGCGCTCGGCGCGCGATACGTTCTTCACCTTCGCCTTGCCGACGCCGACCTGCAGCGCGGTGTAGCCATTCTTGTCCTTGGTCCGGTGGGCGACCACCTGGCAGTGATCGACCTTCAGGACGGTTACAGGGACGTGTTCACCCGCATCCGTGAAGATGCGTGTCATCCCGACCTTTTGTGCAATAACGCCTGAGCGCATGTGCATATCCTCTCGGCGCGATGTCCAGAGCCCCAAGCCAAATGGCTCAGAGCTTGATCTCAACGTCCACGCCCGCGGCGAGGTCGAGCTTCATCAGCGCGTCCACGGTCTGGGGTGTGGGGTCCACGATGTCGAGCACCCGCTTGTGCGTGCGCATCTCGAACTGCTCGCGTGACTTCTTGTCGATGTGCGGTGAGCGCAGCACCGTGAAACGCTCGATGCGCGTCGGCAGCGGGATGGGTCCGCGCACTTGGGCGCCGGTCCGCTTCGCCGTCGACACGATCTCGCGGGTCGAAGCGTCCAGGATCCGGTGATCGAACGCCTTGAGGCGGATGCGGATATTTTGACCGTTCATTTGGGCGTGCCCTGTTCAATAGGAAAGGCGCGGCCGACCGTGCCGGCCGCGCCCCAAACCCGTCCTCTGATT
>NZ_LN811355.1:353046-369002 GCF_001006805.1 Microvirga massiliensis
GGAGCACCCTTGTCCTTTGATCTATGTTTTCAACTGCAGGTTCAGGCGAACTTCTTCTGCACTTCGGCAGCGACGTTCGGCGGTACCTGCTCGTAATGGTCGAATTGCATCGTGAACGTTGCACGGCCCTGCGAGAACGACCGGAGGTTGTTCACGTAACCGAACATGTTCATCAACGGCACCATGGCGTTCACGACGACGGCATTGCCGCGCATGTCTTGACCCTGAATCTGCCCGCGGCGGGAGTTCAGGTCACCGATGACGGAACCGGTATACTCCTCCGGCGTCACCACCTCGACCTTCATGATCGGCTCGAGCAGGACGGAATTGCCCTTCTGGAGCCCCTCACGCAACGCGGCCCGCGCGGCGATCTCGAAGGCCAGAGCCGACGAGTCGACCTCGTGATAGGCGCCGTCGGTCAGCGTGACCTTGAGGTCCACGACCGGGAAGCCGGCGACCACGCCCGCACCCAGAACGCTCTCGAGGCCCTTCTCGACGCCGGGGATGTATTCCTTAGGCACCGAACCGCCGACGATCTGGCTCTCGAAGACAAAGCCTGCGCCGGGTTCGTTCGGCTCTACGACGAGCTTGACCCGTGCGAACTGGCCCGACCCACCGGTCTGCTTCTTGTGGGTGTAGTCCACCTCGGCCCGGCGGCTGATCTTCTCCCGGAAGGCAACCTGCGGAGCGCCGATATTCGCGTCGACCTTGTAGGTGCGACGCAGGATGTCGACCTTGATGTCGAGATGGAGCTCGCCCATGCCCTTCAGGATGGTCTGGCCGGACTCCTGGTCCGTCGAGACGCGGAAGGACGGATCCTCGGCGGCGAGCTTCGCCAGCGCGACGCCGAGCTTCTCCTGGTCGGCCTTCGATTTGGGCTCGATCGCGATCTCGATGACCGGCTCCGGGAATTCCATACGCTCCAGGATGACGGGCTTGTTCGGGTCGCACAGCGTGTCACCGGTGCGGACATCCTTCAGGCCTGCGAGCGCCACGATGTCACCCGCGAAAGCCTCCTTGACGTCCTCGCGGTTGTTCGCATGCATCAGAAGCATCCGGCCGACGCGCTCGCGCTTGTCCCGGGTCGAGTTCAGCAGGGACGCTCCCGACTCGACCTTGCCCGAGTAGACGCGGCAGAACGTGATCGTGCCGACGAACGGGTCGTCCATGATCTTGAAGGCGAGCATCGAGAAGGGCTCGTCGTCGCGCGGACGCCGGACGACCTCTTCCTCGGTCTTGTAGTCGATCCCCTTGATGGCCTCGCGATCGGCGGGCGAGGGAAGGAAATCCACCACAGCGTCGAGAAGCGGCTGGATACCCTTGTTCTTGAAGGCAGAGCCGCAGAGCACCGGGTGGAATGCGCGCTTCTGCACGGCGAGACGTACGAGACGACGAAGCGTATTCTCGTCCGGCTCCTCGCCATCGAGATACGCCGTCATCGCGTCGTCATCGAGCTCGACGGCGGCTTCGACGAGCTTCTGGCGGTATTCGGCCGCCTGATCCTGTAGCTCCGCCGGGATTTCGATTTCGTCGTATTTCGCGCCCAACGCCTCGCCGGACCAGACGATCGCCTTCATCTTGATGAGGTCGACTGCGCCCCGGAAGTCGCTCTCCGAGCCGACGGGGAGTTGCAGGCAGACGGGCTTGCCGCCGACGCGATCGACGATGTCGGACACGCACTTGAAGAAGTTCGCACCGGTCTTGTCCATCTTGTTGACGAACACGATGCGCGGAACGTCGTATTTGTCGGCCTGGCGCCAGACCGTCTCGGTCTGGGGCTCGACACCCTGGTTTCCGTCGAGCACGCAGACGGCGCCGTCGAGGACGCGGAGCGAGCGCTCCACCTCGATCGTAAAGTCCACGTGGCCGGGCGTGTCGATGATGTTGAGACGCTTATCGTGCCAGAAGCACGTCGTCGCGGCGGACGTGATCGTGATGCCGCGCTCCTGCTCCTGCTCCATCCAGTCCATGGTGGCAGCGCCCTCATGGGTCTCACCGAGCTTGTGCGACTTGCCGGTGTAGAAGAGGATCCGCTCGGTCGTCGTCGTCTTGCCGGCATCGATGTGGGCCATGATGCCGAAGTTGCGGTAGTCCTCGATCGCGTGCGTGCGGGGCATCGCTCGTGCTCCTGACGGTCCAGCCGTTACCAACGATAGTGCGAGAAGGCGCGGTTGGCCTCGGCCATCCGGTGCGTGTCTTCGCGCTTCTTCACCGCGTTCCCACGGTTGTTGGCGGCGTCCATGAGTTCAGCCGAGAGGCGCTCGACCATCGTCTTGTCGTTGCGACTGCGGGCAGCCTGAATGAGCCAGCGGATCGCCAGAGCCTGGCGGCGCTCGGCGCGCACCTCGACGGGGACCTGGTAAGTTGCACCACCGACGCGGCGGGAACGCACCTCGATCGCGGGTGCTACATTGTCGAGCGCAGTCTTGAAGACCTCGAGGGGAGCATTCTTGGTGCGGCTCTCGACGATGTCGAAAGCACCGTAGACAATGCTCTCCGCGACCGACTTCTTGCCGTCGTACATGATGGAATTCATGAACTTCGTGACGACGACGTCCCCGTACTTGGCGTCCGGGATAATCTCGCGCTTATCAGCCCTATGACGGCGGGACATGATTTGGCTCCGACCTGATCTCTCTTCACCTGCCGGGCGGAGCAGCCTCCGCCGGCCATTCGGCGAACCGTTGCGGTTACGCCAGTCTTACTTCGGACGCTTCGCGCCGTATTTCGAACGACGCTGCTTGCGGTTCTTCACCCCCTGGGTGTCGAGGACACCGCGCAGGATGTGGTAGCGCACGCCCGGGAGGTCCTTCACGCGACCGCCGCGGATCATGACGACCGAGTGCTCCTGGAGGTTATGGCCCTCGCCCGGGATGTACCCGATCACCTCGTGGCCGTTGGTCAGGCGAACCTTGGCGACCTTACGGAGCGCCGAGTTCGGCTTCTTCGGCGTCGTGGTATAGACGCGCGTGCAGACGCCCCGCTTCTGGGGGCAGGCCTCGAGCGCGGGAACCTTATTCCGGCTCTTCTGTGCCGTCCGCGGCTTGCGGATCAGCTGGCTGATGGTCGGCATCCTGTGCCCTCTTCTCGGCGGCCACCGGCGGTGGCCATTTGTCCGTTGTCCATTGTCGAACGCTGCGTCGCGCGACGCCGTCCGGCCGGATTTGTTCCTGCACAAACGGTATCGCGCCAAAGGCGTGTGATGGGCCTGTGGCGCGTCGCGGTCGCAGAGGACCACGGCGGGAACCCGTCGCGGTCGTGCATTAGGCTGACGATTTGTCAGTCAATTGAGTTCGGCAGCGTCTAGGCGGCATCGGTCGAAGCGCGTCGCTTCGACTGGCGAACACCTACGGCCAGCCGGAAAGTCCGGCTCTAATAGTGTCCGAGTCGCTTCAAGTCAACAGCGAAATTGACCTGCCGGCCCTGATTTCCCGTGCGAATCCCGCCTGCCAGGACCCGAATGAGGTGAAGGCCGCCCGAGGGCGGCCTTCAAGCTTGAGTATTATCTGTCGGCCTATTCGGCGGCCGGAGGCAGCTCGCCGACGGTCGCCTGCGAGTCGCTCCTCTTCTGCTGAAGGATGAGGTCGTCGCGCCGCTGAGCGATGGACTTGATCTGCGAGTTCATCGCCCCGGTTCCCGCCGGAATGAGGCTTCCGACGATCACGTTCTCCTTCAGGCCTTCGAGGGTATCGACCTTTCCGTTGACCGCCGCCTCGGTGAGGACACGCGTAGTCTCCTGGAAGGACGCAGCCGAGATGAACGAACGGGTCTGCAGCGAGGCCTTGGTGATGCCGAGGAGCACCGGAGTGCCGGTAGCTGGCTTCTTGCCCTCCGCCTCGAGGCGCTCGTTGATCTCGTCCATCTCCAGCCGGTCGATCTGCTCACCGGTGAGCAGGTCGGAGTCGCCCCCATCGGTGATTTCCACCTTCTGGAGCATCTGGCGCACGATCACCTCGATGTGCTTGTCGTTGATGCTCACGCCCTGGAGGCGATAGACCTCCTGGATCTCGTTCACGAGATAGGCCGCGAGCTCCTCGACGCCCTTGATCGCGAGGATGTCGTGCGGCGCCGGGTTTCCGTCGACGATGAAGTCGCCGAGTTCCACCACGTCGCCATCCTGAAGGTGAATGTGCTTCCCCTTCGGGATCAGGTACTCGACCGGATCCGAGCCATCGTGCGGCGTCAGCGTCAGGCGACGCTTGTTCTTGTAGTCGCGGCCGAATTGGATCGTGCCGGACTTTTCCGCAATGATGGCGGCGTCCTTCGGGCGCCGGGCCTCAAACAGCTCGGCCACGCGTGGCAGACCGCCGGTGATGTCGCGGGTCTTGGCGCTCTCCGTGGAGATACGCGCAAGCACGTCACCAGCCTTGACCGTCATGCCCGGATCCACGGCGATGATCGCGTCGACCGGCAGCAGGTAGCGAGCATCGCCACCCCGGGCCAGCTTTACGACCTTGCCGTTCTTGTCGTGGACGACCATTGCGGGCCGCAGATCGGACGTGCGGGCGGAGCCGCGCCAGTCGATGACCTGACGCTTTGCGATACCGGTCGACTCGTCGATCGACTCGATCATCGAGGCACCGTCGACGAGATCCTCGTAGGCCACCGTTCCGTCGGCTTCCGTTAGGATCGGACGGGTATAGGGATCCCACTCTGCGATGCGTTGTCCGCGCTTGATCTGGTCGCCCTCGTCGACCTTGAGACGCGCACCGTACTGCAGGCGGTGAACCGCCCGCTCGGCGCCGTCCGGACCGACGATGATCACGGCTACGTTGCGGCCCATGACGATCAGCTCGTTGTCGGAGTTCCGCGCCACGTTGCGGTTACGCATCTTCACCGTGCCCTCGAAGTTGGACTCGATGAAGGACTGATCCGCAATCTGGGCGGCGCCGCCGATGTGGAAGGTCCGCATCGTGAGCTGCGTTCCAGGCTCGCCGATCGACTGGGCCGCAATGACGCCGACCGCCTCACCCTGGTTGACTGGGGTGCCGCGGGCCAGGTCGCGGCCGTAGCAGGTCGCGCAGACGCCGTTCTTCGAAGCACAGACGAGCACCGAGCGGATCTTCACTTCCTGGACGCCCGCGGCGGTGATCGCCGCGATATGCTGCTCGTCGAGGAGCGTGCCCTCCGGGACGATGACCTCGCCATCGGCGTTGACGATATCCTCCGCCGTCGAGCGGCCGAGAATACGGGACGCCAGCGACGCGACCACCTGGCCGGCGTCGACGATGGCCCGCATCCGGATGCCCTTCGTGGTTCCGCAATCGACCTCGCGGATGACGGCGTCCTGCGCCACGTCGACGAGGCGGCGGGTGAGGTAACCCGAGTTCGCCGTCTTCAGCGCGGTGTCGGCCAGACCCTTGCGGGCTCCGTGCGTCGAGTTGAAGTACTCGAGCACGTCAAGGCCTTCCTTGAAGTTCGAGATGATCGGGCTCTCGATGATCTCGCCGGAGGGCTTGGCCATGAGGCCGCGCATCGCTGCGAGCTGCTTCATCTGGGCCGGCGAGCCGCGGGCGCCCGAATGCGACATCATGTAGATCGAGTTGACCGGTTTGTCGCGACCACTCTCGTCTTTCTGCACGGAAGAGATGCGGTTCATCATCTCGCCCGCCAGACGGTCCGAGCACTTCGCCCAGGCATCGACGACCTTGTTGTATTTCTCGCCCTGCGTGATCAGGCCGTCCTGATACTGCTGCTCGTAGTCCTTCGCGAGAGCACGGGTCTCTTCGACGATCTGCCACTTGTTCTCCGGGATGACCATGTCGTCCTTGCCGAACGAAATGCCCGCCTTGAACGCATGGTAGAACCCGAGGGCCATGATCCGGTCGCAGAAGATCACGGACTCCTTCTGACCGCAATGCCGGTAGACGGCATCGATCATCGCGGAGATCTCCTTCTTCGTCATGAGCTTGTTCACGACGTCGAACTGGAGCGCCGGATGCCGCGGCAGGAGCTGGGAGAGCTTCACCCGGCCGGCCGTGGTGTCGTAGATCTTCGTGAAGGGACGCCCCTCCTCGTCCAAGCCGTTCCAGCGGTACCGGATCTTGGTGTGTAGCGTGATGATCTTCTCCTGCAGGGCGTGCTCGATCTCGCCGATGTCGGCGAATGCCTTGCCCTGGCCGGGCTCCCCGTCCGAGACGATCGAGAGATAGTAGAGGCCAAGCACGATATCCTGTGAGGGCACGATGATCGGCGCGCCGTTCGCAGGATGCAGGATGTTGTTCGTGCTCATCATGAGCACGCGGGCCTCGAGTTGCGCCTCGAGCGAAAGCGGGACGTGCACGGCCATCTGGTCGCCGTCGAAGTCCGCGTTGAACGCGGCGCAGACGAGCGGATGCAGCTGGATCGCCTTGCCCTCGATCAGGGTCGGTTCGAAGGCCTGAATGCCGAGGCGGTGAAGCGTCGGAGCGCGGTTGAGCAGGACCGGGTGCTCGCGGATGACCTCGTCCAGGATATCCCAGACCTCCGGCTTCTCCTTCTCGACGAGCTTCTTCGCCTGCTTGACCGTCGCGGAGAGCCCGCGTGCGTCGAGCTTCGCGTAGATGAACGGCTTGAAGAGCTCGAGTGCCATCTTCTTGGGAAGACCGCACTGGTGCAGCTTCAGCTCCGGTCCGACCACGATGACCGAGCGTCCGGAATAGTCCACGCGCTTGCCGAGAAGGTTCTGGCGGAACCGTCCCTGCTTGCCCTTGAGCATGTCGGCGAGCGACTTCAGCGGCCGCTTGTTCGCGCCCGTGATGACGCGTCCACGCCGGCCGTTGTCGAACAGGGCGTCCACCGCCTCCTGGAGCATGCGCTTCTCGTTCCGGATGATGATGTCCGGGGCGCGCAGCTCGATCAGGCGCTTGAGGCGGTTGTTACGGTTGATGACGCGACGGTAGAGGTCGTTGAGGTCAGACGTGGCAAAGCGTCCGCCATCGAGCGGAACCAGCGGGCGCAGGTCCGGCGGGATGACGGGAATGACCGTCATGATCATCCATTCCGGCTTGTTGCCGGACTGCAGGAACGCCTCGATGATCTTGAGGCGCTTCATCAGCTTCTTGGGCTTCAGCTCGGACGTCGTGACCGCGATCTCCTCGCGGAGCTCCGTAGCGACCTTCTCGAGGTCGAGCTCCTGAAGGATCTTGCGGATCGCCTCGGCGCCGATCATCGCGGTGAACGAGTCCTCGCCATACTCGTCCTGCGCGCGCAGATACTCGTCCTCCGAGAGGAGCTGACGGTCCTTGAGCGGCGTGATGCCGGCGTCGACGACGATGTAGGACTCGAAATACAGGATGCGCTCGAGGTCCTTCAGCGTCATGTCGAGCAGCAGACCAATCCGGCTCGGCAGCGACTTCAGAAACCAGATATGCGCCACCGGAGCCGCAAGCTCGATGTGGCCCATGCGGTCGCGACGCACGCGCGCCAGCGTCACCTCGACGCCGCACTTCTCGCAGATCACGCCCTTGTACTTCATGCGCTTGTACTTGCCGCACAAGCACTCATAGTCCTTGATGGGCCCAAAGATCCGCGCACAGAACAGGCCGTCGCGCTCGGGCTTGAAGGTACGATAGTTGATGGTCTCGGGCTTCTTGATCTCGCCGTAGGACCAGGACAGAATCTTCTCCGGGCTTGCGATCGAGATCTTGATCTGATCGAAGCTCTGCGGCTGGGCCGCCTGGTTGAAGAGATTCATCACCTCTTGATTCATTGACATCTCCTGGGCTGACGGGGCCTGACCGGCACCCTCACCGGAATTTCGCGGAGCCGCGGACGCTCGCGCATCCGCGGCCTCTATGATCAAAAATCGGTCTGCGCTCGCCGCGCCTACTCGGCTGCCTCCGACGGCGGGAGCTCATTGGCCGCCCGCTTGGTGTTCGTCAGTTCGACATTGAGGCCGAGCGACCGCATTTCCTTCACGAGCACGTTGAAGCTTTCCGGAATGCCCGACTCGAAGGTGTCGTCTCCGCGCACGATGGCCTCGTAGACCTTCGTGCGGCCGGCGACGTCGTCGGACTTCACCGTTAGCATCTCCTGCAACGTGTAGGCGGCGCCATACGCCTCGAGGGCCCACACCTCCATCTCGCCGAAGCGCTGGCCGCCGAACTGCGCCTTTCCGCCCAGCGGTTGCTGGGTGACGAGGCTGTACGGGCCGATCGACCGGGCGTGGATCTTGTCGTCCACGAGGTGATGCAGCTTCAGCATGTAGATGTAGCCGACCGTGACCTTGCGATCGAAAGCCTCGCCGGTACGACCGTCGAACAGGGTCACCTGCCCGGATGGGTCTAGGCCAGCCATTTCGAGCATGTGCTCAATATCGCTTTCCTTCGCACCATCGAAGACCGGCGTCGCGAATGGCACGCCCTTGCGCAGGCTCTCGCCAAGCGCAACGAGGTCGTCGTCAGAGGCCGACTTGATCTCAGGAATGTCGCCGTAGATTGTCACGAGCCGCTCACGCAGCGCATTCGCCTTCCCGTTCCTCATGTAAGCATCGACCGCCTGCGCGACCTGCCTGCCGAGACCGGCGGCTGCCCATCCGAGATGCGTCTCGAGGATCTGACCCACGTTCATCCGGCTCGGCACGCCAAGCGGATTGAGGACGATGTCCACATGGGTGCCGTCCTCGAGGAACGGCATGTCCTCGATGGGGACGATCCGCGACACGACACCCTTGTTGCCATGCCGGCCGGCCATCTTGTCGCCGGCCATGATCTTGCGCTTCACCGCCACGAAGACCTTAACCATCTTCATGACGCCGGGCGGCAGCTCGTCGCCACGCTGCAGCTTCTCGACCTTGTCGAGGAAGCGCTGTTCGAGGCGTTTCTTCGACTCGTCGTACTGCTTCTGCATGGCCTCGATCTCGGCCATGAGCGCATCGTCGGCGACCGCGAACTGCCACCACTGCGAGCGAGGATGATCGCCGAGGATCTCGCGCGTCAGCGTCGTATCCTTCTTGAACCCCTTCGGCCCCGCGACGGCCTTCTGCCCCTCGAGGATCTCGCCGAGGCGCGCATAGGTGTTGCGGTCGAGGATGGCCTGCTCGTCGTCCCGGTCCTTGGCGAGGCGCTCGATCTCCTCACGCTCGATCGCCTGGGCGCGCTCGTCCTTGTCGACGCCGTGCCGGTTGAAGACACGCACTTCGACGACGGTCCCGGTCACGCCCGGCGGAACCCGGAGCGAGGTGTCGCGAACGTCCGACGCCTTCTCGCCGAAGATGGCGCGGAGAAGTTTCTCCTCCGGCGTCATCGGGCTCTCGCCCTTCGGCGTGATCTTGCCGACCAGGATGTCGCCTGCGTGAACCTCGGCGCCAATGTAGACGATGCCCGCCTCGTCGAGGTTCTTCAGTGCCTCTTCGGAGACGTTCGGGATGTCCCGGGTGATCTCCTCGGGCCCGAGTTTCGTGTCGCGGGCCATCACCTCGAATTCCTCGATGTGAATGGAGGTGAACACGTCCTCCTTCACGATCCGCTCGGAGAGCAGGATCGAGTCCTCGAAGTTGTAGCCATTCCACGGCATGAACGCGACGAGCACGTTACGGCCGAGGGCGAGTTCTCCGAACTCCGTTGACGGACCATCGGCGATGATGTCACCCTTGCGGACCGTCTCTCCGACGCGAACCAGCGGCTTCTGCGTGATGCAGGTGTTCTGGTTCGAGCGCTGGAATTTCTGGAGCCGGTAGATGTCGACGCCCGGCCGAGCCGGATCCGTCTCTTCCGTCGCGCGGATGACGATACGGGTCGCGTCCACTTGGTCGACGATGCCGGTCCGGCGCGCCGCGATCGCTGCACCCGAGTCCCGCGCCACGACGGCTTCCATACCGGTTCCGACGAACGGAGCGTCCGCCTGAACGAGCGGCACGGCCTGGCGCTGCATGTTCGAGCCCATGAGCGCGCGGTTCGCGTCGTCGTTCTCGAGGAACGGGATCAGCGCCGCGGCCACGGAAACGAGCTGCTTCGGCGAGACGTCCATGAGGTCGACGCGATCCGGCGGGACCACGACAACGTCACCTGCCCGCCGGCAGACCACGAGATCTTCCGTGAGCTTTCCGCCCTCGCCGATCACGGCATTGGCCTGGGCGACATGGTACTTCGCCTCTTCCATAGCCGAGAGATAGACGACCTCATCGGTCACCACGCCGTCGCGAACGCGGCGAAACGGGGTCTCGATGAAGCCGTACTTGTTCACCCGAGCAAAGGTCGCGAGCGAGTTGATCAGGCCGATATTCGGACCTTCCGGCGTCTCGATCGGGCAGATCCGGCCGTAATGGGTCGGATGCACGTCGCGCACTTCGAAGCCCGCGCGCTCGCGGGTCAGGCCGCCCGGGCCGAGCGCCGACAGGCGGCGCTTGTGGGTGACCTCCGAAAGCGGGTTCGTCTGGTCCATGAACTGCGAGAGCTGCGAGGATCCGAAGAACTCGCGCACGGCCGCGGCTGCCGGCTTCGCGTTGATGAGGTCCTGCGGCATGACCGTGTCGATATCGACCGACGACATGCGCTCCTTGATGGCGCGCTCCATGCGCAGGAGGCCCAGCCGATACTGGTTCTCCATCAACTCGCCGACGGAGCGGACCCGGCGGTTGCCGAGATGGTCGATGTCGTCGATCTCACCCTTGCCGTCGCGAAGGTCGACGAGCGCCTTGACGACTGCGAGCATGTCCTCGCGCCGCAGCGTCCGGACCGTATCCGGCGCGTCGAGATCGAGGCGCATGTTCATCTTCACGCGTCCGACAGCGGAGAGATCGTACCGCTCGGGATCGAAGAACAGCGAATGGAACATCGCTTCCGCGGTCTCGAGGGTCGGCGGCTCACCCGGGCGCATCACGCGATAGATGTCGAACAGCGCCTCTTCGCGCGACGAGTTCTTGTCGACGGCGAGCGTGTTCCGGATATACGGGCCAACATTGACGTGGTCGATGTCGAGCACGGGGATCTCGGTGATCCCTTCCTCCTCGAACGCCTTGAGCATCTTTTCGGAGATCTCGTCACCGGCCTCGGCGTAGATCTCGCCGGTTTCCGGATTGACGAGGTCCTCGCCAATATACTGTCCTGTGAGATCCTCGTCCGTCTGGCGGAGGAACTTCGTGCCCTTCTCGATGAGCTGCCGTGCCGCACGAGCGGTTAGCTTCTTCCCGGCCTCAAGCACCACCTCACCGGACTCGGCATCAATGAGGTCGATCGTGCCCTTGAAGCCGCGCATGCGCTCGGCATCGAACGGCACGCGCCATCCGTGCTCGTCACGCTCGTAGATGATCTTATTATAGAAGGTGTCGAGGATCTCCTCCCCGTCCAGCCCGAGGGCGAACAGGAGCGAGGTCACCGGGATCTTGCGCTTCCGGTCGATGCGGGCATGCACGATGTCCTTCGCATCGAACTCGATGTCGAGCCACGAGCCGCGATAGGGAATGATACGAGCGGCAAAGAGAAGCTTGCCCGACGAATGGGTCTTGCCCTTGTCGTGATCGAAGAACACGCCCGGCGAACGGTGCATCTGGGAGACGATGACGCGCTCGGTGCCGTTCACGATGAAGGTGCCGTTGTCCGTCATGAGCGGCATGTCGCCCATGTAGACGTCCTGCTCCTTGATGTCCTTGACGGACTTCGCCTGGGTGTCCGGATCGACATCGAACACGATGAGGCGCAGCGTCACCTTTAGCGGCGCCGCATAGGTCATGCCGCGCTGCCGGCACTCGTCCACGTCGTATTTCGGCGGCTCGAACGTGTATTTGACAAATTCCAGCAGTGCAGTGTTCGAGAAGTCCGAGATCGGAAACACGGACTTGAACACGGACTGCAGGCCTTCGTCTGCCCGTCCGCCCTTCGGCTCCTCGATCATGAGGAATTGGTCGTAGGACGCCTTCTGAACCTCGATGAGGTTCGGCATCTCCGCCACTTCCTGGATCTTGCCGAAGAACTTGCGAATGCGCTTGCGGCCTTGCAGTGATTGGGCCATCTGGACCTCGCTCCTGATGTACGGCTGATCGGGCTACCGGTCTTCCGGCAGGGAGCCGGATCAGCCGTCCGACGGTCATCGCGCGTCGGAGCAATACAAAAACGGGAAAGCTCGGAAGCCCTCCCCTCAAAGGGCCGGCCGGAGAGCGGCCTCCGGACGACGCGACGGTCCCGGGCCGAAAGGGCCCGAGACCGCCGACATTCAGGCAATATCGCGGCTCACACCGCGAGGATCACTTGAGCTCGACCTTGGCGCCAGCCTTCTCGAGGGTCGCCTTGATCTTCTCGGCTTCGTCCTTAGCAACGCCTTCCTTGACGGGCTTCGGCGCGCCCTCGACGAGGTCCTTGGCCTCCTTGAGGCCGAGACCCGTGATGGCGCGGACCTCCTTAATCACCTCGATCTTCTTGTCGCCGGCGGAAGCCAGCACGACGGTGAACTCGGTCTGCTCCTCGACCGGAGCGGCAGCGGCGCCGGCGCCTGGCGCCGCAGCAACGGCCACCGCGGCAGCCGCGGAGACGCCCCACTTCTCCTCGAGCATCTTCGCGAGCTCGGCGGCCTCGAGAACGGTCAGCGACGAAAGGTCGTCAACAAGCTTGGCAAGATCAGCCATGTGTAAGTCCTTGATCGGTTCGAACGTTGATAGGGGTTGTTACGGCCTCACGCCGCTTCGTCTGTCTTGGCATAGGCCCCGAACACGCGGGCGAGCTTCGCTGCCGGCGCGTTGACAACCTGAGCGACCTTGGTGGCGGGGGCCTGTACGAGGCCGACCAGCTTGGCGCGCAGTTCGTCGAGGGACGGGAGAGTGGCGAGTGCCTTTACTCCGTCCACGTTCAGGGAGGTCTTGCCCATCGCTCCGCCCAGGATTACGAGCTTCTCGTTGGCCTTGGCGAAATCGACGGCGACCTTGGGCGCCGCGACCGGATCGCTGGAATAGGCGATCAGGGTCGGACCTCTCATGAGATCCGAGATGGACGCGACGTCCGTGCCTTCGAGAGCGATCTTGGCGAGGCGGTTCTTCGCGACCTTCACGGTAGCGCCGGCCTGCTTCATCTGCGTGCGCAGCTTCTGCATGTCGGCAACCGTAAGGCCAGCATAGTGGGCCACGACGACAACGCTCGTGTTCGCGAACACGTCGTTGAGCGTCGAGACGAGCTCGCGTTTTGCTGCTCTATCCACTTGGCTCTCTCCGGTTGGCGGAGTTCTGATCTCCGCCGGTTGCACCTGCCGCCCCTTGGGGCTCGCGGCTTGCGGCCTCGAGCCGCCGAAAGGCGGCGCTCTCGCAAGCCCTGTCCCCCGTACGACGCCCTGGGACGCGCCGGGTCAGATGGTTCGAACCGACATGAACGTCCGCCTGGCGGCGGATGATCGGTCGGCTACCCCCGTCTATGCAGGCCCTCGCGAATTAAGCCAGACCAGGCTGGCACCTGCAGTCTCGGACAGGACATGGCCGGACCGGGCGGAAGGATGCCCTTCAACCCGCCGGCCAGTCACCGCTCCGTCTCCGGAGCGGATCTCTTATATGGGAACTGAAATGCCCAGCCCCAACGATGTTGGAAACTCAAACCCGCTCCATAGACGGTTTATCCTTGCCTGCCAAGAGGCTGGCCAGGTTTCCCTCGGGGCGGGTCGTCGCAGGGGATTGCCTCCCCTGCAACCGATCAGCTCTGGCCGAGAACGGTAGCCGTCTCGACCTTCACGCCGGGGCCCATCGTCGACGAAATCGCGATGCGCTGGATATAGGTGCCCTTCGCGCCAGACGGCTTCGCGCGGGCCACCGCATCCGCAAAGGCGCGAATGTTCTCGACGAGCTTCGTGTCGTCGAAGGAGATCTTGCCGATGCCGGCATGGACGATACCGGCCTTCTCGACCCGGAACTCCACGGCTCCGCCCTTGGCGGCCTTCACCGCGCCGGCGACATCCATGGTGACGGTGCCGACCTTCGGGTTCGGCATCAGGCCGCGCGGGCCCAGCACCTTGCCGAGACGGCCGACGAGCGGCATCAGATCCGGCGTCGCGATGCAGCGATCGAAGTCGATGGTGCCGCCGGTGATCGTCTCCATAAGGTCTTCCGCCCCGACGATGTCGGCGCCGGCCGCCTTGGCCTCGTCGGCCTTTGCGCCGCGAGCGAACACCGCCACCCGCACCGTCCGGCCGGAGCCATTCGGAAGATTGCACACGCCGCGCACCATCTGGTCGGCGTGACGCGGGTCGACGCCGAGGTTCATGGCGACTTCCACGGTCTCGTCGAACTTCGCAGTAGCGCGGGCCTTCACCAACTTCACGGCCTCCGCGAGGTCGTAGGACTTCGCAGGATTGATGCCTTCGCGAGCCGCGCGAATCCGCTTGCCTTCCTTAGCCATCGTACCCTCCTTACGCGACTTCGATGCCCATCGAGCGCGCGGAGCCCTCGATCATGGCCATGGCGGATTCGACGGTATCGCAGTTGAGATCGGCCATCTTCTTCTCGGCGATCTCGCGGATTTGATCACGCGTGACGGTGCCTGACGTCGTGCCCTTTCCGGGAGTCGCAGCGCCCTTGTCGATCTTGGCCGCCTTCTTGAGGAAGTAGGAGATCGGCGGCTGCTTCATCTCGAAGGTGAAGGACCGATCCTGATACGCGGTGATGATCACCGGGATCGGCATTCCCTTTTCGAGCTGCGCAGTCCTCGCATTGAAGGCCTTGCAGAATTCCATGATGTTGAGGCCGCGCTGACCGAGCGCGGGACCGATTGGCGGCGACGGATTGGCGGCGCCGGCCGGGACCTGGAGCTTCACGTAGCCCGAGATCTTCTTTGCCATGGGTCTCTCCCATAGAGCCAGCCGACCGGTGCCGACGGTCCGGATGGCGAATGGGGCGCCCCTCCGAAGGAAGGTCACGCCCAGGAGGTCGCGGTACGGCGCGTTCGTTCCCGGCTGGCATGCCGGGCGAGCCTCCCGCGGGTGTCAGGGGCTCATGCGAGAGCCCTTGGGCTGCCCTCCGAAGAAGGCAGCCCTTCCGGTTCAGACCTTCTCGACCTGACCGTATTCGAGTTCGACCGGCGTCGCGCGACCGAAGATGGACACCGCGACCTTCAGACGGGCACGGGATTCGTCGACTTCCTCGACAATGCCGTTGAACGAGGCGAACGGCCCGTCGGAAACCCGAACCTGCTCGCCGACTTCGAAGCTGACGGACGGCTTCGGACGGTCAACGCCTTCGGCGACCTGCCCCTTGATGCGTTCCGCCTCGGCGTCCGGAATCGGGACGGGCTTCGACTTGTCGGCGCCCAGAAAGCCGGTGACCTTCGGGGTGTTCTTGATTAGGTGATAGACCTCATCGGTGAGATCGCACCGGACGAGGACGTAGCCCGGAAAGAACTTCCGCTCGGCATCCACCTTCCGCCCGCGGCGGACCTCGACGACCTTCTCGGTCGGGACGAGGATTTCCTCGAATTTGTCGGAAAGGCCCCGCTGAGCCGCCTGATCCCTGAGGGATTGCGCGACCTTGTTCTCGAAGTTCGAATAAGCGTGGACGATGTACCAGCGCTTCGCCATAGCCGCCAACCCCTACCCGCCAAGCCCGAGAACGAGGCGGACCCCGAACGCCATCACCTGATCGACCACCAGGAAGAAAACGCTCGCGAGCACGACGAAAACGAAGACCAGGGCGGTCGTGATCGCAGTCTCCTTCCGCGTCGGCCAAGTGACCTTGGAGGCCTCGGCGCGCACCTGCTGCAGGAACTCGAACGGGTTCGTCTTTGCCATCATGCACCGCCTGCACCGGTTGGAACCGGTACATAGCGTCCTCTTTCGGGCTGTCTGGAGCCCAAACTGACAGGGGCGCGAGGCCTTCTCGCCTCGCGCCGCCCGCCGGTCCGATTGCTGTTGGGCGCCCGCTTTAAGGCAGGCAGCCCGGTTTGTCGATCCGCTGGCAGGAGTGGAGGGACTCGAACCCCCAACCCCCGGTTTTGGAGACCGGTGCTCTAGCCGATTGAGCTACACTCCTCCGGCGGTCGACGGGCGGCAGCATGCCGCCGCCCGTTATTCTC
>NZ_LN811355.1:369760-375511 GCF_001006805.1 Microvirga massiliensis
GACGTCGCTCTCTGTTGTCCACTCTCTTATGAAGCCACCCGGTCGGCCGACCCTCGGTCGCCTCGCCTTCGCCATTCGGGACGCAGCCTTTCTGCCGCGCTTCCGGCTCCCGAACGCCGGGCTACGAACCCCGCCTCTTACCTCGTTGCAGCCTCTTCAGATCCGGCGCGATGGTGGAGCGGGTGAGGGGAATCGAACCCCCGTCATCAGCTTGGAAGGCTGTTGCTCTACCATTGAGCTACACCCGCATGCTCCTCGTCTCGCCTGGATGGTGGGGGAAGTAGGACTCGAACCTACGAAGGCGTAAGCCAGCGGATTTACAGTCCGCCCCCTTTGCCGCTCGGGACATTCCCCCTCGAACCAGACGAAACGCCTTGCGTCGAGGCTATTCAAACGAAACTCCCCGCCGCAGGGGCAGGGATTCCGCGGGCGTCCTTATGGTGAGCCCCTGCTCCGGTGTCAACGGAAAACTCCCGGGGAACGCTCCGTGGCGCCGTCGCGGCGTGATATCCCCAGCTCTCTTCGAGGAGAACACATGTCCAGACGCCCGAAAGCCGCCCCTGGAGCGCGGCCAGGATCCTTTCGCCGCACCTCTCAAGGAGGGCGTCCTCCCGCGCGCTTCTCCCGCAACGAAGGCGACGAGACCGCCATCCTCTATGGGTGGCACCCTGTCGTCGAGGCTCTTCGCAACCCGAATCGCGCGATCCGCCGGCTGCTCGCCACGGAGAACTCAGCAAGGCGCCTGGCCGAGGAACTCGGAGCGCTGGACCTGGATCCGGAAATTGTCCGACCGGATGATATCAATCGCCTCCTCGAACCGGACGCAGTCCATCAGGGTCTCTATCTCGAGGCCGAGCCCCTACCCTCCCCGACGCTCGAAACGTTGTCCGGCGACAGAATCGTCCTTGCTCTCGACCAGATCACCGACCCGCACAATGTCGGGGCGATCGTCCGCAGCGCGGCGGCTTTTGACGTCGAGGCGATCGTGACGACGGCGCGGCACAGCCCGGCGGCTACGGGTGTACTCGCCAAGGCAGCATCGGGCGGCCTCGAGCACGTCCCTTTCATGGTCGTTCGCAACCTCGCCGATACCCTGATTGGCCTCGGCGAGCGCGGCTTTCTCCGGATCGGCCTCGACTCCTCTGGTACGGCGGGGCTCGATCAATTGCCGCTGCGGCGGCCGGTCATTCTCGTCCTGGGATCGGAGGGGAAGGGGCTGCGGCAGCGCACGCGCGAGTGCTGCGACTTCATCGGGCGCCTCGACATGCCGGGCGAGATCAAGAGCCTCAACGTGTCGAACGCCGCCGCGATCGCCCTCTATGCCGTCAGCCGCGCCCTCGCCGACTAACGCCTCGCCACGGGCTTCCAGTTTGACGGGCCACCGAACCGAAGCCCGACCGGCCCAATGCTCGTTCCGGACGCGCACCGCACCCAGTTGGCACGTGGGCGCGTGATCAGCCCGCCCTTCGGCAGAGCCCCTCGCCGTCCGTGCCGGAATGCGCTCAGCGGGTTCCGACCGGCACCGTCAGGTGAACGATGCGGGCCCCAGCCGACGCGCCGGGCCCTGCGGATGACGGCTCCTCGCTCGCTGGCACCGCAATGACCTGCGCGCCTCCTGAAGGAAGTGCGCGAGCGCCGACCGGTTCGTTCAGAACCTGGATCTGCGCCCGGTCGGGCAACACCTCGCGAATGCCCATCACGGTCGGCAGGTTCGCCACCGATGGAACGGGAGCGAGATCCACGTCGAGCGCGGGCGAAACGGCACTCTCCTGAACCACTACGACAACTGGAGAATGGTAATCCTGCTCGAGATAGAGCGGCACCCTCCCGAATCGGTGGAACCGGTGTCGTGGCCCGACCGCGTGCCGCAGACCGCCCATTGCGTGCCGGTGAAAGCCCGCAACAGGCCGCCTGATGCCGTGGGAGCCGCTCCCGAATTCACCCGCCGAGACAGAGCTCGTGCCGCCGAGGGCGGCAACAGCCATGAAAAGGCACCACAATCGGATGCGCATGGAAAGCTCCAGGTTCCGCACCCGACAAACTGGTTCACAAATCGTTAACGGCCAAGCCTCTCGAGAGGATTTCGCACAATATAGTTAACGGCGCCTCGAGGCGGCCCTCAGTGGCAGATCGTGACCCGGCGGACGATCCACCCCTCGGATTCGACGAAAAGCTTCCGGCGTATCCGCTGACACCCGGGGGCGAGTTCCGCCTCCCCCCGTTCTCGGACGTCCGCCTCGCCTGCGCCCGTGCTCGCCGTCGCAACGGCCGCGCCCGACCCCGGCTTCGCGGTTCGGACGCTCGGTGCACTCTCGGCCGGCCCCGTGAACAAAGCTACGATAAAGACAAAAGCCCCCACTCCGGCGAGCGGCAAGCCCGCTCGATTCCGAAATCCCGTCATGACCCCAACCCCGTTTGCCTTCGGCGGCGCTACTCAAGCGCCGCTCTGTCAAAAGGACAATCGCTAAACAGAGAAATGGTTTCCGTGCGGCCTCACACGTAGGCTTGCGCCGCATGACGGTCACTGCTACCTCGGGGTCGAGACTCGCCGGTTTAGCTCAGCTGGTAGAGCAACCGCCTTGTAAGCGGTAGGTCGCGAGTTCGAGTCCCGCAACCGGCACCATTCGATCAGGACCCAAGTCATTGAAAACAATGGCTTGGGTCTTTTCCTGCTCCGATACGAGAAGTCCGGACTGGGGACGGGAATGAACGAAAGCGAACAAATTGCGATGTTCGCGAACCAAAAATCACAAACGATGCACAAAAGCGCGGCTGCACCGTCCTCCCTCCATTCAGGGCAGCGGCACTGACTTCATGCTGGCAAGCGGCACCGAATACCTCGTGGTGCGCCGATGCCTTCGGGGTCGGGAGTTCAGCGCAATCCCTGTTATCCCCTGCGGGCATGTTTATTCCATGTGGATAATACTTGACGGGCCTATCTGCATCGCTGGCCGATCGGTCGGGAGTTTGGGGCCACGTGCCGGCTACGTTCCATGAGATCCCGTTGTCGGAGATTCGCATGGGAGACTCGAGACCTTGGCCATTCCGGCAAAGTCGGCTTATCCCATTTGGGCCGTCGCTTTTCCGATGAGGCATAACGGGTGAACACCCTGATCCCGAAGGACCCGGCCTTTCAGGCCCGCATCCAAGCCAGCTTTGCCAAGCAGGGGCTGATGAGCACCCTCGGCGCATCGATCCTGCACATTGCTCCGGGAGCGGTTGACATCGCCCTCTCGCCAAGCCCGGCCGTCTTGCAGCAGCACGGCTTCGTGCACGCAGGAGCCGTGGCGGCCATTGCGGACACCGCCGCGGGCTATGCCGCGCTCGGCCTCATGCCGCCGGGAGTCGGGGTGCTGACAACTGAGTTCAAGATCAACCTCGTGGCGCCTGCCGCAGGTGATCGCATTGTGGCTCGGGGGCGTGTCATCAAGGCTGGGCGGACGCTGACATTGGCTCAGACCGAGGTCTTCTCCGAAACCTCCGGGAAAGAGAGGCTGGTCGCACTTCTCACTGCAACCCTGATGACGATTGAGGGCCGGGATGGCGTGGCGGATTAGTTGCCGAACATCCCATGAGGGGTCCCCTACGAAGTTCCGGCTCTTGCAAAACTGCGTTCCGATGAGGCTTGCGCGTCGGGGCTGTCCCCTATGAACAGTTGACGTTCCGCGGAGCATCCCGCTTCGTTTGGTTCGGGCATGGCAATGAGAGCTGATCAACCGGACCGTCCAAAGACAGTTCATGCCGTGCGCGGCATCGAGCGGTTGTCCGACTTTCCGAGGCTACCGTTCGGATCGAGTGCCCATTCTGCCCTCACCGACGCGGGCGCTACCGGCTCGCCCGTCGGGCCGCGAAGTTCGGCGTGGAAACCATGCTGACCGAGGCCCTTGATAGAATCGCATTGGACTGTCCCTGGCGCCCCCGCCCGGCGAACGACCCACGGGACCAGTACGGCCCGAAATGCAAGGCGAGATCCCGGACCTTGACTGGGTATCGCCTCTCCCTCCCGCAATGCCGCCACCGTTGAGACGGCTGCGGATCGTTCGATGAAGTCGAGATCCCTCAGCGCAAGGAAGGATGCAATCGTACCGAAACAAGCACGTCACATATTGCTCCCGTACTTTGCTCTGTCGAAGCTCCGGCAGACGAAGTTGAGAGAGAGGCGAAGGCTATGTCGGATCTTGAACAGCGGAGCCTCTGGTTCCTGAACACGCACGTGATCGTCCGCGTATCGGCACGCGACGGCTCCGACGGCATCTCGGTCCTCGAACACCGAGCGTCACGAGGGGACTCGCCGCCCCTTCACATCCATTACGACGAGGATGAAATCTTCCACGTGCTCGAAGGCGAGGTGCGCTACCGTGTCGGCGATGACGAGCGCCGGGCACGCGCGGGTGAAACACTTCTCGCACCAAAGGGCATCCCTCACACCTACCGGGTCGAGTCCTCCGAGGCACGCATGCTCACCATCACCCGAGGAGGATTCGAGAGTTTTGTCCGGGCTTTCGGACGGCCTGCCGAACGCGAGGGTCTACCCGATCCTTCCGGCCCACCCACATCGGAACAGGCAGAGGCCCTGGCCGGAGCCTGTCGACAGTTCGGAATCGAGCTGGTCGGCCCGCCTCTGTCCTGAGAAGAGGGATGACTTTTCCGAAGCCAGTCCTTTTGGCCGAGCGCTCAATGCACACGGAGGAGCATCGCTCCAAGACGCTGCCGGCCTACCAATCCGGGTTTGCTGACCACTTTCTTGCGGCAGCCCTTCCGGCGCAACACGATGGGACGGTTCGCCGGTGGCGAGGTCACTCAGCGACAGCAAGAATGTGGAGGCATTCCAATGATCCTGGTCAGTGTAATGTATCCAGGTGGTGAGCATGCCACCTTTGACGAAGCTTACTATCTCGGCACCCACATCCCGCTCGTGAGGAAGCGGTGGACCCCGATGGGCCTCGAAGAGGTGCATCTCGTGAAGGGCACAGGCACGCCGGATGGAAGTCCACCGCCATATCGCGTCATGGCTCTCCTGAGATTTCGATCCTTGCAGGACTTCCGCGCGGCTGCAGGAGCGCATGGGGCGGAGATCTTCGCGGACATCCCGAAGTTCACGAACGTCCAGCCGATCCTTCAGATTAACGAACCGCTCGGACAAAAAACGCCTTTGTAGATCCGGCAGTGCTGCCCCGAGTTGCACGATTCACAGACCGGACCAACCCAAGCCAGTTCATGACGGGCTACCAGGGTTCGAAAGCCAGCGTCGCCCCGTCTCGCAGAAATCGTCGTTTGCGCTCCGGCGCGGAATGATCCTGGTCCCGCATATGCGGGTCGCAGGATCGAATCACTGGCCATGATCCTCTCAGGCCGCCCGAATCTGGCATAGCGTGGCCTTGCCCTCATGCATGCCGGTGACCGGATCGTAACCATAGGTCGTGACCGTGTTTACGCTCTCGCCGAGCACATACGGGTCCGTTCCTGCGGGATAGCGGCGGCGCATGTCCTCGCCCTGATACCAACCCGCGAAGTGGAATGGCATGTAGGCGACGCCTCGAGCCACCCGCTCGGTCACGAGGGCCTTCACGCGCGCCTTTGCTCCGTTCTCGGGGCCCAGCACCCAGACCCACTGCCCATCCTGGATGCCGCGATCGGCAGCATCGCCCGTGTTGATCTCCACGAACATGTTCTGCTGGAGTTCGGCAAGCCACGGGTTCGAGCGCGTCTCCTCGCCACCGCCCTCGTATTCCACGAGACGTCCTGAGGACA
>NZ_LN811355.1:376684-448604 GCF_001006805.1 Microvirga massiliensis
GATACATGACCTCGTAGTCGTTCTTCGACTCGAAGATCGGCTCGACGATCTTCTCGCCCCATTGCAGCGAGCGGTTCGACGCCGTGCGCGAGCCCTCCATCTCGAATGAGGTGCAGGCCGGAAGCAAATAGAAGTTCTCCTTGCGATCCGACATGGAGGCGAAGGATGTCGGATGAGGATCGACGACGACCAGGAGTTCGAGTTTTTCGACACCCCTGACGGCATCCGGAATGCGCGGAACGGTATTCCCGTTATGGCCCATCACGAAAAACGCCCGGATGAGATCGCGCTGATCGACCTGATCCGCCGGCATGGTGGCGGCATCGAACCAGCGCGTCGAGGTGATGCCGGGCGTCTCCATGTTCTCCTTGCGGGAGCGCGGCTTGCGGCCGTATTGGGCCGGCACCTCGTCGAACTGGTTCTGGAACCACTCGTAGTCGGTTTCCCAGACACGGGCCCAATGCTTCCAGGCCCCTTCGGTGAGGCCGTAGTAGAGCGGCAGCGAGGTGACATCGAGCCCGAGATCGGTCGCGCCCTGCACATTGGTGTGGCCGCGGAAAATGTTCGCCCCGGTTCCCGGCGCCCCGACATTGCCGGTCAGGAGGAGTGCGATGCAGGAGGCCCGGACATTCGCGGTGCCGACCGTGTGCTGCGTCTGCCCCATGCACCAGATCAGCGTGGACGGCTTCTGGGTCGCGAACATCTCGGCGACGCGCTTGAGTTGTTCACCCGGAATACCGGTGATGCGCTCCACTTCCTCGGGCGGGTATTTCTCGATTTCCTTGTAGACCTCCTCCATGCCGTAGACACGCTGCCGGATGAAGTCCTGGTCCGCCCAGCCGTTCTTCACGATGTGCCACATCATTCCCATCAGGGCCGCGATGTCGGTGCCGGGTCGGATGCGCACGTATTCCGTGCCGTGCGCAGCCGTGCGGGTGAAGCGCGGATCGATGACGATCAGGTTGGCGCGATTGATTTCCTTGCCGGCCAGAATGTGTTGCACCGCGATTGGATGCGCCTCCGCGGGGTTGCCGCCCATGATGATCATGGTCTTGGCATTGCGGATGTCGTTGTAGGAGTTCGTCTGGGCGCCGTAGCCCCAGGTATTGGCGACACCGGCCACTGTCGTCGAATGGCAAATGCGCGCCTGGTGGTCGACATTGTTCGTGCCCCAGTAGGCGCCGAACTTGCGCATCAGGTAGGCGGCCTCGTTCGTGAATTTCGCGGAGCCCAGCCAGTAGACGGAGTCGGCGCCGGATTGGCCCCGGATCTCCATCATCTTATTGCCGATCTCCTCGATCGCCTGATCCCACGAGATGCGCTGCCATTGCCCTCCTACGAGTTTTACAGGGTATTTCAGGCGGCGCTCGCCGTGAACGATCTCACGCACCGATGCACCCTTGGCACAATGCGTGCCGCGGTTGATCGGGCTCGTCCAGGACGGCTCCTGCCCGACCCAGACGCCGTTCTGCACTTCCGCGGTCACCGTGCAGCCCACCGAGCAATGGGTGCAGACGTTCTTGCGGATCTCGGCATTGGCCACCATCGTACCGGCAGCGGCGGCCTTGCGCACCGATCCGAGCGGAATCGTGCCCACGGCTGCGAGCCCGCCGACCGCGAGGCCCGAGCGTCTCAGGAAGGTCCGGCGGTCGAGGGTTTCGGAGGCGAGGCCGGCCGTCAGGGCCTGCAGCTTGCTGCGGTTTGCGGTGCCGCTCTTGCGCTTGATCAGCATGGCACGCTCACTTCTTCAGGGTCTTGTAGCCGTTCGTCAGGTAGAATCCCTTCACGTGATCGGAGCCCGGCTGGTAGACGCCAGCGCTGCGCTCGTGCTGCGTGTTGCCGAACCCGGATTTCGCATCCGTCTCCGGAGAGACGAAAGCAGCAGCCGACGCGACGCCTCCGATCGAGACCATGAAGGCCCGACGGTCCATGCCCTCGTGCTTCCGATCGGTCATGGGCGCCTCCTGCTGAAGCGGCCGGTTGCACGGACCTCGATTCGAGCAAGGCGAGATGTGAACTTGCGGTCTAAGATTGGCTGGCCAGTAATATCGCCTAAACGCCAAGCTTTCCGCTCAAGCTACTCAGTCTCAAACAGAATACTCCCGCCAGCACGGGTTGCAAAGATTTACAGCGCAATCGCGAAGGGACGTCTACCGCGCTGTTCCAGCCGCACCATCACCAAAGAACATTTTCCCGTGAACTGGTATTTGGAAGCAGAGCGCTGTTGAGACCGGGGGTGGTGGGCGATCGAGGAGTATGCTTGGCGCTTCGAGCGGCCTATCTGCTCATTTTCTCGCCGAGGAAGATCCCGATGCTCGCTATCCACCTCAATAGCCGAATCACCCCGGCGGTCCTCTACGAGATCGCACAATTTCGTGAGCCCACCGGTGCGCTGGCCGGGCGCTATGGCATCGGCACACAGACGATCCACAAGCGGTAAAGGATAGAACTTTCGTTCATTTGATCGTCAAAAAGAACCCCGGCACGAGACCGGGGAAAGCCCGCGTCCCGGGGGGCAAAGGCAGGCGCGGGCTCTAAAGGTGCGGATACTGCCATGACTCCGCAAGTCCCGAAAATGAGAGGCGTGTTACCTCGTCCGAGAGGCAGCCTTCTGCATAGGGAGAAATGCCAGGGTTATTCCCTCCGGAAAGCCCAACCAATGGGAGACCTCAGTATCCGCCGAGGTCACCTGCGACACATTGAGAGATGCCAGATTCCGGCGGCATGCTTCCAACGATTATCGCAAGGCTCGCGTGGCTGATGTTGCGTGATCGTAAAACAATATTCGAAGCGCGTAACGCTACGGCAACATAGCCCTGACACGCTCGTACTCATCGAATCGTCACCGTAAGAGAGCCATGAACCAGCAGCGAACAGCCACCACAAGAGCCGGCATCGTGGCGGTGCTGGCCGTAGCCGGCGCTTTTGCTGTCCTGTACCTCCCATTGCTGATCAAGTGAGCTCCGCCCGGGCAAACGCCACGAGTCGCCGAATCAAAGGGACTCACGGAATCCGCGTCCTCCCTTGTCTATCATCGAGATTGCAGGACTGACGGGCACCGCGGATCCCGTCAATGCGAACGCGGCACGCCAGAGATTGCGTGATCACTGAAACGAGCCGGCTCGCCCCTGCAATATTTCGCAAGGGGCATTTTATTGGATCCTCGGACGAGTTGGAGGTGTTGAGGCCCCGGACCTCGATCAGGTCCTGGAGGTTCAGCGTGCCATCGACCAAGCTTAAGCCGGCATCCGCGCCATCAGAACTCTACCTTAGCGACCCGGACGCGTCCTGCGAGATCTCCCTGCACCTCGTCACCACCTGGGACGAGCGCAGCAAAAAGCCGCTTCTCTACGTGGGCAGAAGCGAAGCCGAGATTCAGGCAATCCGACGTGACCTCGCAACGCTGGCTCCGGCGATGCGCATTGCGCTTTTCCCGCCATGGGACTGCCTGCCCTATGACCGTTACTCTCCCACTCGGGCCGCTATGGGTGAGCGCGTAGCTACCCTCGCCTCCTTGCTCGACACCGAGGGGCCCCCAAACGTCGTCCTGACGACATTCAGCTCGATCATGCAGCGGGTTCCGCCACGCTCGAAGGTTACGCTGTCCTTCGACCTGTCTCCAAACCAATCCGTGGATCTGGATGACTTGGCGTTGCGCCTCCGCGCCTTCGGTTATCGCCTCGATGACCGGGTGGACGAGCCTGGCGAAGCGGCTCTGCGCGGCCACGTCGTCGATATCTTCCCGCCCGGCTTTGCGGAACCGGTTCGCATCGAGCACCAGGACGGGATCATTCAGTCGTTCCGGCGCTACGACCCGGTGTCACAACGCGGGACCGGAGAGATCGAGAGGCTTCTGATCCGCCCCGCCTCCGAGCGGATCGAGGAGACGGAGCCGGGCCGAGACATGGAAGTGCCGGGCCGCGAGCACCGGCTTCCCGAGATCTATCCGGCTCTCGAAACCCTGTTCGACTATTCGGAATTCCAGGCAGTCCTGCTCGGCCCGGAGGCGCAGGAGCGGATGGGAGCAATCGCAGACCGCACGCTCAACGCCTACGAGACACGACTCTCGATGCGCAGCAAGTACGAGGAATCTCGCCCCCTTTCCCCCGAGCGGCTCTATCTCGATGAAGACGAAACACGCGCAATCCTGGCTCGGCAGCCGACACTCAGCCTGGAACTCGACGAAAATCGCGCATCTCAAGGCCCCGTTCCGGCCTTCTCTCGCGAACGCCGCCCCTTCGTAAAACTCGCGGACTGGACGGAGGAGCGGATCTCAGACGGCTACCGGGTCGTCGTCGCACTGTCCCGGCCTCAGGACCTGGAGCGGCTACGACGGGCTCTGGACGTTCCGTCCAACACCATCCGGACGGTGTCGAACTGGCGCGAGGCCGAGGATGCAGAGCCTGGAACCGTTGCAGTTCTCGCCGGAGAGCTGAGCCGAGGAATCATCGACCCCCATCGGAAGATCGCTCTCGTCGGCACCGCAGACATTCTGGGATCCCGCGCGAGGACGACAGGTTCGGCGAGCCCTTCGCGGGCAGCGGCCGAATGGACCGAACTCGACTTGAAAATCGGAGACGTCGTGATCCATCTCGACCACGGGGTCTCGATCCTGCGTGGCCTCGAGACGGTCGAGACGGACGGCGGCGTGTCGGAATTCATTCGTTTGGAATTCGACGGGGATCAATCCCTTCTCGTGCCGGCCGACGAGATGGGGCGCGTCTGGCGTTACGGCGCCTCCCCTGAACACGTGCGCCTCCATCGATTGAACTCCGATGCTTGGGAAAAGCGACGCAAGCAGGTCGAGGCGCAGATCGCGGAGACGGCTGCGGGGCTCATCGCGCGAGTCAAGGCGCGCGATGCGAAGACGGTCGATCCGATCGTGCCGCCGAGGCAGGCTTACGAACGCTTCGTGGCCGGTTTCCCATTTCCGGAGACGCAGGATCAGTCCGCGGCAATACGGGACGTCCTTGCGGATCTCGCTTCAACTCGCCCCATGAACCGCCTCGTCTGCGGTGATGTCGGATACGGCAAGACGGAGGTCGCCTTGCGTGCGGCTGCGGCCGTGGCACTCTCGGGCCGACAGGTCGCCATCCTGGCGCCGACGACGGTGCTCGTCCGGCAGCATGTCCGCACGTTCGAGCGACGGTTCAAGCCGCTCGGGCTCGAGGTCGGTCATCTCTCACGCCTTGTGCCTGCAGCCGAGGCACGGACGACCCGGCGCCGGCTGAAGGAGGGGGACCTCCGGATCGTGATCGGCACGCACGCCTTGGCGGGCCGCAATGTGCACTTCACGGATCTCGGCTTAATAGTGATCGACGAGGAGCAGCGCTTCGGAGCTGCGCAGAAGGACAAGATCCGTGCACTCGCCGAGGGGGCGCGTAGCCTCGCTTTGACAGCAACGCCGATCCCGCGAACCCTTCAAGGGGCGCTGGCAGGACTCGCCGACCTGAGCATCATTGCGACGCCGCCCGCCCGTCGACAGCCGATCCGAACGGCCCTGACCCCGTTCGACGAGGCCAGCGTCCGCGAGGCGCTCCTTCGAGAGCACCGGCGGGGCGGCCAGAGCTTCGTGGTGTCTTCCCGGATCGAGGACATCGCCTCTCTGCGCGAACGGCTCGAGGCGATCGTTCCGGATCTCGATCTCGTCGTTGCGCACGGTGACATGCCGACCGGAGAGATCGACGAAGTGATGGTCGCCTTTGCGGAGGGCGAAGGCGGCGTGCTTCTGACGACGAACATCATCGAGAGCGGCCTCGACGTGCCGCGGGCCAATACGATGCTCGTCTGGCGCCCCGACCGGTTCGGTCTCTCGCAGCTTCACCAATTGCGCGGCCGCGTGGGTCGCGGCAATCGGCAGGGCATCGTCCATCTTCTGATCGACCCGGCCCACCCCATTCGCGACGCGACGAGGAAGCGCCTGGAAACGCTCGAAAGCCTTGATCGGCTGGGCGCCGGCTTCGCGATCGCCGCCCGCGATCTCGATCAGCGCGGCGCTGGCGACATTCTGGGTGACGAACAGGCAGGTCACCTGAAGGTGATCGGCACAGGGCTTTACCAGCACCTCCTCGGGATCGCGATCTCCAAGGCCCGCGGAGAGCCCATGGACGAGAGCGATCCTCCTCACCTCAATATCGGAATGCGCGGCTGGCTGCCGGACACGTACGTCCCCGAGCCGGAACTGCGCATCAATCTGCACGCGAAGATCGCGGGCTCCACCCGCGAGGAGGAGGTCGAGGCGTTTCGCGAAGAACTCGTCGACCGCTTCGGACCTCTCCCGGAGCCGGCCGAGCGGTGGGTCGAGCTCGCGCGTCTCAGGGCTATCGCCCGGGCGCTCGGCATCGACCGGATCGATGCAGGACCGCAAGCCGTTGCCGTAACCTTCCGAGCGAGCTCGGACGCCCGGACGCGAGCCGATGCGGCGCTTGCTGCAGCGGGCGGCCGTCTCTCCTGGCGAGAGGGGCGCCTGCTCCTCAAGATACAAGATGCGGCCGAACCGCTCATCGCCGCCGAAGAGATGCTCCGCCTTCTGTCCTGACCGGCAGACGAGAGGTTGACGTCTTCGCTTCCGGCACCCACCACCGGGCCATGCTGATCGAAATCGATGACCCGGATGACCCAAGGCTCGAACCTTACCGGGATGTGCGAGAGCGGGATCTGGTGGGGCGAGAGGGGATGTTCATCGCGGAGGGCGAGGTCGTCCTGCGCATCCTCCTGACACGTTCCCGGTTTGACGTCGCATCCGTCCTCCTGCTCGAGAGCCGCACCCATGCGCTCGGCACGCTACTGAACGCCCGTTGCGCCGACATCCCGATCTACGTCGTGACGCGCGCCGTTATGGACAGGATTGCCGGGTTCCCGGTTCATCGCGGTGTGCTCGCGCTTGGGCGTACCGGCGCGGCTCCGCAGGCGAACGACATCCTTCACGACCTGCCTGCGCGCTCCCTCGTCCTGGGGCTCGTCGGCCTGAGCAATCACGACAATGTGGGTGGAATTTTCCGAAACGCGGCGGCGTTCGGGGCGGGCGCAGTCATCTTGGACGGAACCACGTGTGATCCCCTCTACCGGAAAGCCATCCGCGTGTCGGTCGGAGCGGCACTGATAGTTCCCTTTGCGAGGGTCGAACGCCCGGAGGGGATGCTCGACACCCTATCCGCCGCTGGTTTCGAGATCCTGGCACTCAGTTCGGGCGGACGGGAGAGCCTTGCGCAGACCCGGCGAGCCCCGCGCACCGCGCTTCTGGTGGGTGCCGAGGGGCCGGGACTTCCCGCAAGCCTCATGTCATGGGCCCGGAGCGTGGCGATCCCGATGGCGCCGGGATTCGACTCCCTCAACGTCTCCACTGCCACGGGCATCGCACTCCATCACCTGTCGACGATCTGACACCACTCCTGTCGGCTCCCCGCCGGTCAGTTCAATCAGCCGGTCAGGAAGCTGTCTCGGCCGTAATCCACGAAAGGGTGTCTTCGTCGGCGCTGGCGGGCTCGATGAAGAAAATGGACGGCGTCTCGTAGGGATGTCTCGCCTTCAGGGCAGCGTGAAGCTGTTCCCGCAAGCCGGTCCGGGACTTCAGAATCGCTACGACCTCCTCCCCACGCTCGATGGTGCCCTTCCAGCGGTAGACCGAGCGCATCCCGGGCAGCACGTTGATGCAGGCGATAAGTCCCTCCGAAACGAGCGCTTCGCCGATCGAAAGCGCGGTCTCGGCATCGGGTAACGTCGTATAGATGAGAAGCGGTCGGTCCATGCTATGCCTCCGGAAAGGGCTGAGAGTATTTCTCGGCGACAAAGTGCGGTTCACCGTAGAGAAGCGGCAAGGAATGGCATCGCCTTCGTCGACGAAGGCGATGCCGGAGCGAGGGTAACTGGAGCATGGCTCGGCGGTTCAACAGAGTCGCTTTCGTGGCGAGCGTTACACCTGAGGCCCAAGAGGCGCTCGCTTCACTGACCGAGACCTATCCTTCCGCCGCTCCGGAAGAGGCGGACGTGATCGTCGCTCTCGGAGGCGACGGCCTGATGCTCCAGACGCTCCACCGATTCCTCGGATCCGCCATGCCGATCTACGGCATGAACAAGGGAACCGTGGGATTCCTGATGAACGAGTTCCGCGAGGATGGCTTGCTCGAGCGGCTCGAGCAAGCCGAGCGGAGCGTGGTCCATCCGCTGCTCATGGTTGCGCGCGACATCGACGGGATCGCCCACACGGCCAGGGCGATCAACGAGGTGTCGATGCTCCGACAGACCTACCAGGCTGCGAAACTGACGATCAACATCGACTCGCATGTCCGGCTGCCTGAACTCATCGCCGACGGGGTGCTCGTCGCCACTCCGGCCGGCTCGACCGCCTACAATCTTTCGGTGAACGGCCCGATTCTGCCCCTCAATGCGCCGCTCCTGGCCCTGACGCCCATCTCCGCCTTCCGGCCGCGCCGCTGGCGTGGCGCCCTCCTCCCGGATCATGCCAAGATCCAGATCGACGTGATCGAACCGGAGATCCGGCCCGTCAGCGCCGTCGCGGACCATACGGAGTTTCGTTCGATCTCACAGATTCAAGTGTCCATGGATCGCAGTGTCGACCTGGTCATGCTGCACGACCCCGGCCACAATCTCGATGAGCGGATCCTGCGGGAGCAATTCGGACCCTGAGTGATTGCGGCGCGCCGCGTCGGAGCGCGAGACGGCTATCTCGCACCGGGGCGCGTGAACTGCGTGAGATCCAGCGGATTCGGGGCCTTTCTCGCCCCGGTGAGCGGTCTTGGAGGCGGCAGGGGGACTGGGCCTGGAGTGGCTTGTCCGCTCTGAGTCTCTTCCAGCGCGAGGCTGCCGGTCAGTTCACGAGATGGAGACCGATCACCGCTGCTCGACGGAAAGAAGGCCGGCGCTGCAATAGACGGGTCGGTCGCGCCTCTCCGCCACAGGCGCGAAACGGCATCTGAAACCGGTCCGCTGCGATGGTCGCTCTGAAACAGTCCATGAAAAGCCGGGCCGTCGGCGCGAGCGAAGGCGAGCGGCTTGTCCGGCCCGAAGGCCGGGGCTGCAGAAGTAGCGGTCTGGCTCTGCTCCAGAAATACATAGAGCTCCCGCGCAGTGCGGGCCCGCCCCTCCCGATCATAGAAGATCGACCTGTTCGCGGCGGAGGCATCAGGGAAGACGCTGGTGGCTGACCGGTCGGGCGTCCGCTGCGCGGCGTTGATGAGTTCACTGGCGCCGCGCCCGCCGAGGAAATGCGCCATGTAGAGCTCGGCGCTGCTCGGCTCGCGCCCAAGCTCGCTCGAGAGCAACTCCCGGTTCTTCTGCGTGAACGCACCCGCCATAAGCGCGGAGATCTCCGGGTCCTCGCGAAGCGCGAGGATGTCCTGACGCGCGCGCACATCCTCGACGACATGCATCCCGTCGCTGCGCGTCGAGATCCGGCTCGCGTGGTCGCGGAGGCCCATCCTTGCGCCGTCGCTCTTGATGAGGCCGAGCCAGGTCTGCTCGATGAACTGGAACAGGCCGGCCGCCGATGAGCCCTGCGCCTTCGCACCCGGCCGAAGCGCGGATTCGCGCTGCGCAGTCGCAAGGAGATAATCGAAACCGACACCGCTGCGCGCCGCGCCGGTCCGGATCGCCTCAACGACCGGAGTCGGCGATACACCTAGAGTCGAGGATGCCGCTTCGCGGGTATTTGGTGTGGTGAACAGGAACATCGGTCCGGCGCAGCCTCGGAGGCGCGCCAGCTTTCTGCGACTATGGTAAAGGAATCCTGAAGGAGAGAGCTGCACGATGCCCCCAGACGAGCGCCGACACCCTCGGGGTGGTCTCTATTTCGAGGACTTTGTCGAAGGCGATCTCATTCGCCACCGTCTGACGCGCACGGTCACGCAGATGGACAATATGCTGTTCTCGAACATGACGCTGAACCCGCAGCCGCTGCACATCGATGCCCATTTCTGTGCGACCGAGACGGAGTGGGGCCGACCACTCATGAACTCGCTTTTCACGCTCGGATTGATGATCGGAATTTCGGTGAACGACACCACCGTTGGAACGACCATCGCCAATCTTGGAATGACCGACGTGAAGTTCCCGGCGCCGCTCTTCGAGGGTGATACGGTGAGCGCGACGACGGAGATCGCCGGGAAGCGCGAGTCGAAGTCTCGCCCCGGCGCAGGCATCGTCGAGTTCATTCACCGCGCCTACAAGCAGGATGGCACGCTCGTGGCCGAATGCCGGCGGCAGGCCTTCATGCGCAAGAGACCGGCCTGATGCGATCACTTCTGTTCGTTCCGGGCGACAGCCCACGCAAGCTCGAGAAGGCGCTCGGCAGCGGCGCCGACGCGTTGATCATCGATCTCGAGGACTCCGTCGCCCTGGCCGGAAAGGAAGAGGCTAGGCGCGTGACCGCCGGCTTTCTCAAAGAGGCCTCGTCTGCGCCTTTCGGGACCCGTCCGAGCCTGTTCGTGCGCGTGAACGGCCTCACGACCGGGCTGATCAATGCCGATCTCGACGGGATCATGCCGGCGGCTCCGGATGGGATCGTCCTTCCCAAAGCGGTTGGCGGTCCCGATGCTGCGCATCTCGGCGCGAAGCTCGCGGTCCGAGAAGCGGAGTACGGGCTCCCCGACGGCGCCACACGCGTGATCGTCATCGCGACCGAAAATGCGCGTGGTGTTTTCGCGCTGAGCACCTTCGCAGGATCGAGCCACCGGCTCGCGGGCATCGCCTGGGGCGGCGAGGACCTTTCTGCCGATCTGGGCGCGGAGACGAACCGCAGCGCGGACGGTTCGTACACGGAGCCCTATCGTGTGGCCCGGGCCCTGACGCTCCTCGGGGCCAGCGCTGCAGAAGTCGACGCAATCGATTCCGTCTTCACGAATTTCCGGGATCCGGAGGGACTGGCCGCGGAATGCCGTAAGGCACGGCGCGACGGGTTCGTCTCCAAGATGGCCATCCACCCCGGCCAGGTGCCGATCATCAACGAAGCCTTCACGCCGTCCTCCGAGGCGGTGGCGCAGGCCCGTGCGGTCGTGGCGGCATTCGCCGAAAACCCCGGAGCCGGCGTCGTCGCGATCGATGGAGAGATGCTCGACCGTCCGCACCTGACGCGCGCCGAGCGCCTTCTCGCGCGGATCAAGCCCGGCTCGGCGTAGAGCCCACGCCACGCTTGGTCTCGCGAATCCGCGATCCGCGCTGTCGGTTGCAAGCGTCTTTCCCGTCGCTCTGCCGGTGCAGTTGTCTCCGGCTCATTCCCCGCGCTATCGTCGCGCCGTGCGAGATTCCGCGGCCCTGATCATCTGCCTACGGTGAGACATGAGCCTTGAGCTTTGGCTGATCTATTGCGTTGCCGCCATCGGCCTGTCGCTCACACCCGGGCCGAACGGGCTGCTGTCGTTGACGCATGGGGCCTGTTTCGGCTTCCGGCCCACCGTCTACACCGTGCTTGGCGGAGCGCTCGGGTTCTTCCTCCTCATTGCCATCTCGCTGGCTGGCATGGGTACGCTGCTGGCAGCTTCCGAGCGGGCTTTCACGGTCGCCAAGTGGATCGGCGCGGCCTATCTCGTCTACCTCGGAGTGCGCGTATGGCGGGCACCGGCTCCAGTCGTGGCTCTGACCTCGCAGACAGTGCAGTCACGCGAAGCGAGGCCACTGCGAATGTTCAACCAGGGCTTCCTGGTGGCGGTGTCGAATCCGAAGGCGTTGATCTTCTTTGCGGCCTTCCTGCCGCAATTCATGGCACCCGGCGTTCCCTATGCGGTCCAACTCGCAATATTTGGCGGTACGTTCGTCGTGGTTGAGATCGTCTACGAACTTGTCCTCGCCGTCATGGCCCAGCGCATTGCGCCCTCGCTTGCCCGTTATGGCCGATCGTTCAACCGCGCCGCTGGCGCAACCTTCGTCGCTATCGGCGCCGCTCTGACGACGGCGGGTCGCTAACTCCAGGTGCACCCCGCATTGCACCAGCATTCGGTAGCAAATACTACCGAATGCGGGGATCATCGCCCGGCCCGGCGTGTCATCGGCCATGGGCAGCCTCGACTCGTGTCAGAGCCTCGTCACGACCTCCGAAAGCGCAGGTCTTGGTCGGTCAGTACGCGGCTCGCTGAAGCTTCCGATATGGACGAAGCCGGCGATCCGCTCGAACGGCTCGAGGCCGAGGGCATCGAGCACGCGTCGGTCATAGGCGTACCACTCCGTGATCCAGTTGGCTCCGAAACCCATGGCCGTCGCGGCATTGAGAAGGTTCATGCAGACGGCACCGGCCGAGAGAATCTGCTCCCACTCGGGGATCTTCGGATGAGGTCGCGCGCGCGAGACCACTCCCACCACGAGCGGCGCGCGAGCGAGCCGCGTCTCTTCGACGCTGAATTGATCGGCTCGCGCATCCGGCTGATCGGCCCGGAACGCCTCTGCGATGACCTTCCCGATCCGAAACCGGGCATCACCCTCGATGACGAGAAAACGCCAGGGCACGAGCTTCCCGTGATCCGGCACGCGCGCAGCGATCGTCAGGAGCCGCTCGAGTTCCTGTTCGCTCGGTCCGGGGGGCTCGAGCAGCCGGGCTGCAACGGACCGTCGCTCCAAGAGGTGAGAGAGATTCGCATTCATCGTAGCTTCATCCGCATTGTGAAATCACGTCCTTTAAAGATCCTGCCCCTATCCGGCCTCTATGTTCTGAGATGCCATGGGACGTGACGGGCATAGGGACTCGTTCAGAATTGCTGCAACCGGAGTCGGGCGTTCCGGTACGGTGGTGGCAAAGGGGGAATAGCGTGGTCAGCGAGGCAGACCCCGGACCCGGAAAATATCGAGCGCAGAGGTCGGCCGAAGCGCTCCGGAGGTCAAGCTCGATTCGCCCGCCTCAGAGCTCCAGGTCTGGCCGAACCACCGCGGATCCGCCGATCGCATCCTGAAAATCCTGCCTTCCGGCATCACCGACAATGTCCAGAGTTCCCTCTCACGCCTGGTCTCCTTCGCAAGCGCGATGGGCGATCATCGCAATCCTGATCGTGTGGGCGGCTGCTGCATCCGCCTGGCCGCTGACCGGATCCGTCGTTCCCTGGGACTCGAAGAACCACTTCTACCCGATGCTGAGGTATCTCGGAGCGGCCCTGGCGCATGGCGAGCTTCCGCTCTGGAACCCCTATCACTTCAGCGGCCATCCCGCCGTTGCGGATCCGCAATCTCTGATCTTCACGCCCACGATGCTGCTCTTCGGCTGGCTGGTTTCCGAGCCGACGATGCAGCTTTTCGATGTGGTGGTGTTTGCCCATCTGCTTCCGGGAGCCATTGCCTTCGTGCCCCTGTTCCGACGCCGGAACTGGCATCCGGCCGGGGCTGTGATCGCCGCGGTTGTTTTCATGCTGGGCGGTTCGGCGACCGCCCGGCTTCAGCACACCGGCATGATCTTCAGCTACGGGCTCTTTCCGCTGGCCTTCTGGCTTCTCGAGGAAGCGCTTGCCCGCCGCTCCTACACTTACGGGATCCTGTTCGCATTTGCCGCCGCGCTGATGACGGTTGGGCGGGATCAGGTAGCCTTTCTTGCGGCCCTCGTCCTGATCGGCGTTGTCGCCTACGAAGCCCTGCGGGATCGGCAGCCACTCGATTACCTCCGCCGCCGCCTTGGCCTTCTCGTCACGATGGCTATGGTCGGGGGAGCCCTGCTGGCAGTCCCGAGCATTCTCACGCTCCAACTCCTCTCGACGTCCACGCGACCGTCATTCGGCTTTGGCGTAGCCGCCATGGGATCGCTCCCGCCGGAGAGTCTCGTAACCCTCCTGTTCGGCAACGTCTTTGGCTCCCTGCGCTGGACCTACGATTACTGGGGGCCGGACTGGCACAGCCTGGCGGAAGGCACCTGGACCGACCGGGCGACGAACTATCTCTTCGCCGGCACGATTCCGGCGCTCCTTTTGTTGTGGCACGGCATCGCCGGCGGGCGTCTCTTCGCCCGAGAGTTCCGGTTTTTCCTGATCGTGGGGTTGCTCGCGGTCCTCTACGCCCTCGGTCGGTATACTCCGGGCTTCGAGTTCATCTTCGATCATTTCCCCGGGGTCGATCTCTATCGCCGTCCCGCGGATGCCACCTTCATCATCAACATCGTGCTCGCATTCGCCGCCGGCTATCTCGTCCACTGCTACGTAATGGAGGGGCTGCCGCGCCTCGAATTCCGTGGCCGCGGCTCGTTCCTGCCCCTGCTCGCTGTGAGCCTTCTGATCACGGCCGTCGGGGCGGCCTATGTCTTCGCCCGTCGAGGCGGCCACCTCCCGGAGGCCTTTACGGAAATCGGGCTTGGCCTCGCGGGCGCAGCTCTGGTCGTTGCCGTCGCGATGCGCGCCAATCTCCGGCAGGCGTGGCGCAGCTGGGCGGCCATCCTCCTCGTTGCCGCGACATCCGGGGAACTCGTCGGCCGGCACAGCGCATCGGCGCTCAATGCCGAGCCGGCGGAACGCTACGCTGTGTTCGAGACGCTCCCGCCGGAACAGCTCCAGGGCCTCAAAGTGCTGAGGCAGGAACTGGCCGACCGTCATGCCAAGGGCGACCGGCCGCGCGTCGAGATCCTCGGGCTCGGTGGCGCATGGCAGAACGCCTCCATGGTGCTCGGGCTGGAAGACACGATAGGCTACAATCCCTTGCGGCTCGCGGATTACGAGCGGGCCGTTGGCCCCGGCGAGAATGCGGTCGATCCCAATCTCCGTCAGTTCCCGTCAACCTTCCGGGGCTACAAGTGTGAGCTCGCCAGCCTGCTCGGCCTCGAATACCTCGTTCTCGACCGGCCGCTCGAAAAACTTCCTCGCCACTTTCCGAGAATCACGGGCGCCAGCCTGCTCTACGGTTCCGGGCAGATGTGGATCTACCGTCTCAACGACTCGAGCCCACGGGCCTATATCGCGAGCAGGGTCACCCCCGTTAACTCCCGCGAGATCCTGGATCAGGAGGAACTCCCCGAGTTCGACAAGACGGACGAAGCCCTGATCGATCTCGAGAGCATGCCTCTTCTCGAGAGGGACTATTCAGGCGCTCTCTCAGAGGTCGGGCCCATTCCGGCGAACAATCGGGTGCGGATCGTGAATTACGAGCCGAACTCCGTCACGCTCGAGGTCGAGGCGGAACAGCCCGGCGTGCTCGTTCTCCATGACATCCACTATCCCGGATGGGAGGTGATGGTGGACGGCCAACGTCGGCCCATTCTCCAGGCGAACCTCCTGTTCCGCGGGGTTGAAATTGCCGCGGGGCATCATCGGGTCGAATTCGAGTTTCGACCGCTTTCGCTCGATAACCTGGTTGCTGCGGCAACCGATCTCGTGAGAAACGGCGACGCGCCAACGGAATCCCAGGTGCGCTAGCCGGGCGGGCGCAGTAATCCGCACGACCCACATGTCCACCCTGGTGGATCGATCCCGAAGAAGCGCTGCCTGTTGCGAGATGCCGAGACCGACCCGAATCCCGCTAGCCGTATTGGCCGCCCTCATGATCGTGGCCCCGCTGGCGCCTGGACAAGCCCAGGACGCAGCGCCTCCGTCCACGATTCCATCCCTTACCGCGCCATCGGTTCCGCTCCCCCCCGCCGGCGACATCACGATCCATGCGAGCGCCTCCTATGCGACCGACGGCAAGCCGATCCGTTCCGGGCTGCAATGGCGCGTGTACGAGGACCGCGGTGGGACCAGCGAGCCGGTCCTCGCTGCACGCTCGACCGAACCCGCGCCCAGCTTCAATCTGCCGCCCGGCAATTACATCATTCACGCTGCCTTCGGTTTCGCAGGCGCATCGAAGCGCGTCACCGTCCAGGCAGGAAACATCATCGAGCGCCTGCCGATCAGCGCAGGGGCTCTGCGCCTCGCCGGGGTGGTCTCCGAGCAGCCGATCCCGCCCGGCCAGATCAGCTTCTCGGTCTATGTCCCGATCGGCTCGAACTCGGAAGGCAGGCTCGTGCTATCCGATGCCCGATCCGGGGAACTCATCCGCCTGCCCGAAGGCACCTACCACGTGGTGTCGACCTATGGGGACGCGAACTCCATCATGAGGGCGGATCTCAAGGTCGAGACCGGTCGCGTGACGGAAGCAACCCTGCATCATCGCGCGGCGACAGTGACGCTGAAGCTCGTCGCCGCGCCCGGAGGCGAGGCTTTCGCAGGCACCGCGTTCAGCGTCCTGACGCCGGGCGGAGACGTAATCCGGGAGGCAATCGGCGCATTCCCGTCCGTCACGCTCGCGGAAGGCGAATACGTGTTCATCGCCCGCCACGACGGGCAGGTCTATACCCGCGAGTTCAAGGTTGAGAGCGGGCTCAACCGCGACATCGAGATCGTCACGGGCCGGTAATCGAAAGCCCACGAAGGGGACATCCCCTTCGTGGGCTGGCTAACTCGCTGGGCTCATCGGCCCCGCATCGGTCGGGGCCGGAAAGCTCGGCTGTCGAGGCTACTCGGCTGCTTCCGGCACGTCGGCGCGACGCGACGCCGCCGCGCGACGCAGATCCGGAGGCACCGCCTCGGCGGCAAGCGCATCGAGCGCCGCCTCGAGCGACATGGTCTTCTGGTCGGGGCTTCCGAGCCGGCGGATCGATACCGTGCGCTCCGCGGCCTCCTTCTTGCCGACGACGAGCAGAGCCGGGACCTTGGCGAGCGAGTGCTCCCGCACCTTGTAGGTGATCTTCTCGTTGCGAAGATCCGACTCGACCCGCAATCCGCGCGCGAGAGCCTGCCGGGTGACCTCGTGGGCGAAGTCATCCGCATCGGCCACGATCGTGCACACCACGGCCTGGACCGGGGCCAGCCAGAGCGGGAAATGACCCGCATAGTTCTCGATCAGGATGCCGGCGAACCGCTCCATCGATCCGCAGATCGCCCGATGCACCATGACGGGCGTCTTCTTCTGGCCATCCTGATCGACGTAGAAGGCCCCGTAGCGTTCCGGCATGTTGAAGTCGACCTGCGTCGTCCCGCACTGCCAATCCCGGCCGATCGCATCCCGAAGGACATACTCGAACTTCGGACCGTAGAAGGCACCCTCGCCCGGGTTGATCCCGGTCTTGATGCGCCCACCCGACTGGTCGGAGATCTGCTTCAGCACGCGCTCCATGACCTCTTCGGCATGGTCCCACATCGCGTCGGTGCCGACGCGCTTCTCGGGGCGCGTGGACAGCTTCACGGTGATCTCCTCGAAGCCGAAGTCGGCGTAGGTCGAGAGGATCAGATCATTGATCTTCAGGCATTCGGCCGCGAGTTGATCCTCGGTGCAGAAGATATGCGCATCATCCTGCGTGAAGGCCCTGACGCGCATGAGGCCGTGCAGGGCGCCGCTCGGCTCGTAGCGCGAGACGGCTCCGAACTCAGCAAGCCGGAGGGGCAGATCGCGATAGGACTTCAAGCCATGCTTGAAGATCTGCACATGGCCCGGGCAGTTCATGGGCTTGATCGCGAAAACCCTGTCGTCCTCGGTTTTCGTGACGAACATGTTCTCGCGGTACCAGCCCCAGTGCCCCGAGGTCTCCCAGAGGGACTTGTCGAGGATCTGCGGCGCGTTCACCTCGGCGTAGTCGCCCTTCAGGCGGCGGCGCATGTAGGAGACGATCTCCTGGAACAGCGTCCAGCCTTTCGGGTGCCAGAACACGACCCCTGGTCCCTCCTCCTGGAAGTGGAAGAGATCCATCTCGCGACCAAGACGCCGGTGGTCGCGCTTCTCGGCCTCCTCGAGCTGGTGGAGGTAGGTTTCGAGATCCTCCTGGTTCGCCCAGGCCGTCCCGTAGATCCGCGTCAGCATCGGGTTCCTGGAATCCCCGCGCCAATAAGCTCCCGCCACCTTCATGAGCTTGAAGGCGTTGCCGATCTTGCCGGTCGACGTCATGTGCGGACCGCGGCAAAGGTCGAACCAGTCGCCCTGGGCATAGATCTTCAGATCCTCGCCGGCGGGGATGGCGTCGATCAACTCGAGCTTGAAGGTTTCGCCCTTGTCCCCGAACACGCGGCGCGCCTCGTCCCGGCTCAGCACCGTCTTCGTGAACGGCGCGTCGCGCGTGATGATCTCCCGCATCTTCGCTTCGATGGCCGAGAAATCGTCCGGAGTGAACGGCTCGGGCCGCGCGAAATCGTAATAGAACCCGTTCTCGATCACCGGCCCGATCGTGACCTGCGTGCCCGGAAACAGGGTCTGGACCGCCTCCGCGAGGACATGCGCGCAGTCGTGCCGGATGAGCTCCAGCGCACGAGGGTCGTCGCGGCCGATGAACTCGATCCTGGTGTCTTTCGTGATCGGATCCGAGAGATCCGAAACGACGCCATCGAGCACCATCGCGACGGTGCGTTTGGCGAGCGACTTCGCAATGCCTTCCACGACCTCGCGGCCCGTGACGGAAGGCTGATACTGGCGCTGTGCGCCATCCGGGAATGTCAGGGTGATCATCAAAAGTCTCCTGGCTCACTCCTGCCCACAAAGCAGGTAAGCGGGGCCGACGGTGTCGAGGATTAGTGAGAGGCGGGATCGCCGTCCGGCTCGATCGCCTCACAGGTCGGTGGAGGGACATTCACGCCCCGCCAGCGGCCATAGCGCCACGGCATATACCACGCGGAATGGGGCGGCAACGCATCCGGAACCAGATCGATCCCCGCGGTGCCGAGGGGCCCGCAGCGGCAGATTCTCGCGACTCCCATCCAGCCTCCCGCCCAGAGGCCATGACGCTGGATGGCCTCGTCCGTATATTCCGAGCAGCTCGGCCAGTGCCGACACTGGCGGCCCACGAGCCCCGAGAGAGTCAGCTGGTAGCCTCGGATCGCCAGATGCGCAGCGCGGGCGACGGCCTGCATGATCAGACGGCGCTCGGCACGGACTGCCGCGCCGCGATTTGATCGACGGCATCTACGACTGCATCGAACGTCAGCAGCGTGGAGGCATGCCGGGCCTTGAAGTCCCGCACGGGCTGCAGAACCGCGAGTTCGGACCAGCGCCCGTCCGGCGGCTCGCCTCCCTGCTTCAGCATCTGCCGCATCGCCTCGCGGATGGCGCGCAGCTCATCCGCCGAGGAACCGACCACCAGGCGGCCCATGATCGAGGACGAAGCTTGGCCAAGAGCACATGCCTTGACCTCGTGGGCGAAGTCCGTGACCCGGTTCCCCTCCATCTTGAGATCGACGGTCACGGTCGAGCCACAGAGCTTCGAGTGAGCGGTCGCACTCGCATCCGGATCCGCAAGGCGGCCCAGGCGTGGAATATCTGCGGCAAGTTCGAGAATTCGGCGGTTATAGATGTCGTCGAGCATCAGGTTGGTCGCTTCGCGAGCATGAAGCACCATATAAGGTGTTCCGGGCCTCGCTGCGACCCGGACGCGAGGACGGGCAATTCCGTCAATCTCGCGCAGTCGAGCCGGGCAGGTCCGCCCCACGGGCCGGAGGCGCCCCGGCACATATGTGAAAGGAGAGGCACCACATGGACGGTGTGGTTAAGTCCTTGAGATCGAATTCGAACCAGGATCAGGCAGCCCCGGTGAGCCGCCCGACCCGCGAGCAGGCGGAAGAGGCCGTTCGCACCCTTCTTGGCTGGGCGGGAGATGACCCGCGGCGGGAGGGGCTCGTCGAGACGCCGCGACGGGTCGTGAAAGCGTTCGAGGAACTCTTTTCCGGCTACGGCCAGGATCCCGGCGAGGTTCTCGACAAGGTCTTCTCCGAGGTCCAGGGCTACGGCGATATCGTGCTCGTGCGCGACATTCCGTTCCACTCCCATTGCGAGCACCACATGGTGCCGTTCTTCGGAAAGGCGCATATCGCCTATTACCCCTCCGAGGGTGTTGTCGGCCTCTCGAAGCTCGCGCGCCTCGTGGACGTCTACGCGAAGCGCCTGCAGACCCAAGAGGCCTTCACGGCTCAGATCGCCGACACTCTCGACGAGGAGCTCAAGCCGCGGGGTGTCGCCGTGATGCTTGAGGCCGAGCACCTGTGCATGTCGATGCGCGGTGTCCAGAAGCCTGGAGCCCTCACCCTGACGACCCAGTTCACTGGCGTCTTCAAGGAAGATCCAGCCGAACAGGTCCGGTTTCTCACTCTGGTGCGCCACGGCGTCGCCTGACGGATCGAAATCCCGCAACGTTTGAACGGGGACGGTGTGTGCTTGCCGCGCGCGTTCCCTGACTCTGCCAGACATGCCCCAGACGTCGTTATTCTCATCGCCCGGATCGAAGGAAGAGATCGAGGAAGGATCGGTTCTTGCTCCGCGGTTCGGGCCCGACGGGCTCATGACCTGCGTGGCGACCGACGCCTCGACGGGTGAAGTCCTGATGGTCGCACATATGAACCAGGATGCGCTGCGACGCACGATCGAGACGGGAGAGGCCTGGTACTGGTCTCGCTCCCGGTGCGAACTCTGGCACAAGGGCGCGACCAGCGGTCAGATCCAGACCGTCGTCGAAATGCGGGTCGACTGCGATCAGGATGCCTTGTGGCTCAAGGTGCGTGTCGCGGGAGACGGCGGATGCTGCCACACGGGGCGGCGTTCCTGCTTTTATCGTGTGGTCACCGGCGACAGCGAACCATCACTTGTCCACAGTTGAATCCGAGCGCGGCGATGATTCCGCCATTCGACCTCAGCCGAATTGCAGAGTTGGGCGTTGTTCATACGACCTTCACAGTTCGTGATTGAAAGTCATATTCGCTTTGTAGGGTTGCGCCATGCTTTGGGACGTGGTCGCCCGGCGTAATTCCGGGCTCGGTGGCGGAGGAGAGCCACAGGTGCCGGACACGTCCCTCCCGGATTCGAAGCCGAAGGTGCGGATCGGGCTCGCGCTCGGCGGCGGCGCGGCGCGTGGCTGGTCCCATATCGGCGTCCTGCGGGTTCTCACAGGGGCCGGTATCCTTCCCGATGTGATCGCAGGCTGCTCGATCGGAGCCGTTGTCGGCGGCTGCTATGCGGCGAGTAAGCTCGACGAACTCGAGGCCTTCGCGACTTCGCTCACGAAGCGGCGCGTCATGGGCCTTCTCGATTTTCACATCAGCGGCTCGGGCCTGATCGCCGGCAGCCGCCTCCAGCGCCTCCTCGAACGGGATTTGGCCGATCTGCGCATCGAAGATCTGCCGATGCGCTTCGGGATGGTCGCAACGGAACTCGTGACTGGCCATGAGATCTGGCTCACGCGGGGTCCGCTCGTGCCGGCCATGCGGGCATCCTATTCCCTGCCCGGGATTTTCGACCCGATCTTCCTGGGCGGGCGCTGGCTCATGGACGGCGCCCTCGTGAATCCGATCCCGATCACGGTTGCACGGGCATTAGGGGCAGACCTCGTAATCTGCGTGAACCTCAACAACGAAGTCCGAACGCGCGGAACCGTGATTCAGTCGCATGATCCGACCGATCCGGAGGAAGACGGGATCACGGAAGCGATGAACGAGCCCAGGCGCTGGGGTATCTTCGCTCCGGCGCGCGTCAACCGCCCACGCCGGCCGAATGCTCCAGGCATCGCGACCGTCATGATCGACGCCTTCAACATTACGCAGGATCGGATTGCGCGCTCACGTCTCGCCGGCGATCCACCGGACGTCATGATCGCCCCGAAGCTGGCGCGTGTCGGATTGTTCGATTTTCATCGCGCCGCGGAGTGCATCGAACTTGGCCGCCAAGCCGCCGAGCGGGTGCTCCCGGATATCCTCGAACTTCTCCAGGAGACCAGGGCGATCGCCTGACGATACAGCGGCGATCCCTTTCTCTGCGGCGATCGTCGTCCTTCGCCCGAAGGCTCACGCGGTGGCGATGTAATCGCGCATCGCGCGCGTTTCGGCCTCTGCCTGAGCGAGACGATATTTCACGATGTCGCCGATCGACACGATGCCGACGAGCTGATGATCTTCGACGACGGGCACGTGCCGAAACTTCCCGTTGGTCATCAGCTCGAGCACTTCCAAGACCCCGGTATGCCCTACGCAGGTCACGACCTTCGTGGTCATGCACCGCGAAACGGGCTCTTCCAGGATTTGCGCGCCGTGGCTTGCAATTCCCCTGACGATATCGCGCTCGGACAGAATGCCGATGACCGGTCGTGATTTGTCACTCACGACAACCGCGCCGATCCGCTTCTCGGTCAGGAGACGCGCCGCCTCGGCGAGCGTACGATCGGGCTCGACAGTCACGACGGCCCTGCCCTTGTCCGAAAGAATGCGCTCGACAGTCATCAGCTCCTCCTTTCGACGCCGCCCTGTTCACAATACGAACACGACTGGCGCAGTCTCAAAACGGAATGATCCCGCCATTCGGAGCTATATGCAAGCTGCACCGGTCATTTAGACCGAACGCATGCCGCTTCAGTGCGAGGGCCGTGCTCTTGCTCCGAGCGGGTCGAGAAGCGGGAACAGCAAGAGGCCGACGACGAAACCGCCGACATGCGCCTCCCATGCGATGCTTGCATCCGTCATGCCGAGCGGCCCCGCCAGTTGGGCGGAGAGGTAATTGAGGCCGAACCAGACCACTAGGAAGATCACGACCGGCCGGTTGCGCAACAGGCCACCGATCCGCTCTCTCGGGCGGTCATGTGGCTCGAGCGGACGACCGTCGCGACCGAAGACGAGCGGTGAAAACATGAACCACGCAGCCGCAGCCATCATGCCGGAGACCGAAGCCGAGGCGCCGACGAGCGGCAGCGGTTGCAGAGGGTGAAGCAGGACGTGGGCAACCGCCCCGCCGATCGCGGAGGCCGCGGCCAGGATCAGAAACCGCGCGGTCCCGCAACGGCGCGCCACCGGGGAGCCGAAAGCCACGAGCCAGAGACTATTGACGAGAATGTGGGCCCAGGAGCCGTGCAGGACGGCGTAGCTCAGCCCCGTCCAGAAGCGCCCACTGCCGGAGTCTAGGACGAACTCGGTGAGGGCCAAGCGAAGCCCGTTATCCGTGGGAGCAAATTGCCTCGCGCTCTCCAGCGCTTGCTCGGGTGTTACAAAGCCCAGAGCCAAGGACCATCGGAGCGGGATCACGGCCCAGTCGAACAGAACCTCGACGGCGGTATCATCCGACAACAGGAGCGTACGGACCGCATGGATGAGGATGAATGCCGCGATCAGAAGGACGACCGATCGGGGGATGTTGAAGATCGGCTCGTGCCGAGGATCCGTTTGCCATGCCATGGTCCACCATGTCGGACGCCGAAGGCGATGTGCAAGCTGCGCGCGCTAACGGCATGTTAACGGCGGGGTCTCCAATCTGGCCTCCCGGATTCAGACCCGTCAGCCGCTCCCAGAGCATGTCAGCCCAAACCGCTGCCCTCCTCCCGCGAGCATCGCGGCCTGTCGATCGCCGCCGCCACCAGCGGGTCGCTGTGGCGTTGCTCGGCCGCTACATGCTGACGAGCCGGCAGGAATTCCCGTGCCAGAGCGTCGACATGTCGCCGGGCGGCCTTCGGCTCGTTGCCCCGGTCAAGGGTCTCATCGGCGAGCGTATCGTGGTCTATCTCGAGCATGTGGGACGGATCGAGGGGCAGGTTGTCCGCCATACCGACCTCGGGCTCGCCCTGACGGTCGCCGCGACGGCCAGAAAGCGCGACAAGCTCGCCTCGCAGCTGACCTGGCTCGCCAACCGGCATGCGCTCGGCCTCCCGGAAGACCGCCGGCACGAGCGCATCGTTCCGCGACAGACCGTAGTATCCCTGGCTATCGGGGATGCCGGCCCTCTCGCGGCTCGCCTCATAGACGTCTCTCTCTCGGGCGCGGCTCTCAGCCTGATCGAGCAGCCTGCAATCGGAACGCCCGTGGTGATCGGGAAAACGCCGGGCCGGGTCGTCCGGTACTTCGAGGGCGGAGTCGCGGTCGAGTTCATGTTGCCGCTGTCGCCCGACCGGTTCGACGAGAATATCGTCCTCTGACACGCCGGGCCGTTGCGCGAACCGAGAGCCGAACCGCGGCATGACCCTGTTCGGCAGCCGGTGTCCCGCACGGATCATGCCGCATCGTAAACGGAACGTCGCCCGAAACCCGATCTCCTGCCGGATCGTCGCAACACCCCGTTCGCCCTGCGCAGGCAAAGCCGAAGGGAAGCCCTCGTTCGATAAAATTGCACACGGCTCTTTCAGGCCCGTGGAAGCCGCGTGAGCCAAACCTGCTCCCAACGAAGGGAGCAGAACCATGCAGCCAAAGGCGAGGCAGATCATCAGCGCGGCCACATTCGCGGCTTGCCTGCTGTTCGCCGCGCATCCGGCCGATGCACAGGCCTATGCCAGCCTGCCCCGGGCGACCAGCGCAGCCTCGACGGAGGGCGAGGCACGCCCCATTCCTGCCTGGGATGCCTTCTGTTCCGAAAATCCCTTGGAATGCTCCATCGATCTCGGTGAACCCACCGAGATCCCTCTCACGCGGCAGATCTGGCAGAAAATCGTTTCGGTCAACAACCGGGTGAATGCCACCGTGCGGCCGCTCGCCGACGACGACCATTGGGGTGTGCCGGATCGCTGGAATTACCCGACGGATGGCTTCGGTGATTGCGAAGATTACCAGCTCCTGAAGCGTCGCCTCCTCGTCGAGGCCGGCTTTCCGAGGCGCGCCCTGCTGATGACGGTCGTAATCGATGAGAAGGGCGAGGGGCATGCGGTCCTGATGGTCCGTACCGATCGCGGGGATTTCGTCCTCGACAACAAGACCCAGAAGGTCCTGCCCTGGGACCGCACCGGCTACGTCTTCGTCAAGCGGGAGGGGCAGCACGGGCGCGGCTGGACGTCCTTCGGCGAGTCGTCCGCTCCCACGACCACCGCCAACCGCTGAACAGGAAACCGCGAGCCGGCCAGTTCCCCACCCATCCCATCCCGGGCCGATTCGCGTTCGCGGGGCCAGCCATCGGCTGGCCCCGCTCCTTTTTCAGGCTTCCTGCGGCAAATTGAGCATACCGGAACGCGAGCTTCCGCGGCGCGTTAACCCACCCTTTACTTTTGGCTTGAGCCCCCTGCCCGACCGTGGCAGCTTTGGTTAAAGAAACCTTAACCGGGGCTGCGGGGGCAATGCGGCACGCTCTTCTCGAGCCAATCTTTCGTTTCGTGTCCGGAGGCAGAATCGCCTCCTGGGAAAAGTGCCTGGGCGCGATCCTCATCGGATTGCCCCTCACGATTGCGGGTGCGAACACCCAGGCCCAGACACTCGCGCCCATGCCAAACGGCACGCCACTGGCGGAGAGAGTTGGGCCGGCCAAGCCGATTCTCGCCTGGACCAAATTCTGCCAGGACTTCCCGTCCGAGTGCGCCGTCGATACGAACGAAGCTCCGGTCATCTCGCTGACACCGCAGGTCTGGAGCACGATCGTCTCCGTGAACCGGCAGGTGAATGCCAAGATCCGCCCGATCACCGACCGTGACCATTGGGGCCTCGTCGACCGTTGGGAGTTTCCGGACGACGGCATGGGCGATTGCGAGGACTACCAGCTTCTGAAGCGTCGCATCCTCGCGGAGCGCGGGCTCCCCCGCCGTGCGATGCGGATGACGGTCGTGATCGACGAGCTCGGTGAGGGCCACGCGGTGCTCATGCTCCGCACCGATCGCGGAGACATCATTCTCGACAACAAGACCTCGACGGTCCTGCCCTGGGAGGAGACCGGCTACACCTACGTGAAGCGGGAGAGCCAGGACTCGACCTCATGGGTCTCGCTCGGCGGGCGCGTGTCGCCGACGACCACGGCCAACCGATAACTCTTCTCCCGGGGCGCCTTGCCGCCCCGGATATGGCTTTGAGGAAGTCTCGCTCCCTGCCGGCGACGGCAGGGTCTTGGTTGATTTGGACGTAGCGCGGCCGGACTCCTCCGCCGCCAAGCGCCTTCAGTCGATGCGCTGCAGCCCCCGGGCGAAGCGCTGCGAATTCTGAACGTAATGTCTCGCCGTCCCGCGCAGGCTCTCGATGGCCGCGTCGTCCAGGGTTCGCACGACTCTGGCAGGAGCTCCCAGGATCAGCGAGTTCTCGGGAAATTCCTTTCCCTCGGTGACCAGGGCGCCGGCCCCGACGAGCGAGTTCGCGCCGATTCGCGCGTGGTTCAGCACGGTCGCACCCATCCCGATCAGCACGTTCTCTCCCAGGATGCAGCCGTGGAGCATAGCCTTGTGCCCGATGGTGCACCCCCTCCCCATCACGAGCGGAGCGCCCGGATCGGTGTGAATGACCGTCCCGTCCTGGATATTTGAGCCGGCCCCGATATCGATCAGCTCGTTGTCGCCACGGATCACGACGCCGAACCAGATGCTCACGTCTTCGCCGAGGCGCACATTCCCGATGACCTGTGCATCAGGTGCAATCCAGACACGCCCCGAAGGCGGGAGTTCCGGACGGAAGTCGTCGAGCTTGTAGAGAGGCATCAGCTGATCCGCAAAAGACAATGGGATCAGCGCAGATGACGGCCCCTGGCGCGAAGGTCAAGGCGTGAGCGGGAAACGCCCAGGCGCACGCAGCGCAGCACTGCACGCCCCAGTGCTCAGGCACCGGAGATAAGGCGCGCCAAATCGAGCACGAGCGTTCCGCAGAGCATGCTCCAGAAACACGCGATGATGGTTGCCATCATCACGAACGGGATGGGGCGTCCTTCGATCCGGCGCCCCTTCACCATGTTCCGGATGATGATCACGGGAGCCGAGAACACCACGACCGGCACGCTAGCGAGCGCCAAGAAATCTCCGCCCTGCAGTAGGTGAAAGCTCGCCCGACGCTCCGTCATCAGCTCGAACCCGCTGGCAAGGACGCCGGCGAACGCGAAGCCGAGCACCAGGGTCAGGATTGATTCGAGTGCGGACGGATCGATCATCACGAGTGCTCCGGAAGCCCGTGCACTCTGCCCAAGTCTTAATGAAGCGTTAAGGACGTTCCGCCGCTATGGTTAACGCGATCAGTCTTCCAGATCGGTATCGAGGATCGCCATGGAAAAATTGAAGGAGCGGTCGCCATCCTCGTCGTCGACGAAGATCACGCCTACGAATTCCTCGCCGATATAGACTTCCGCCGAGTCGGTCTTCTTGGCGCGCGCGACGACCCGGATCGAGGCGTTCGAAAAGGTGCGCCGCATATACTTTTCCACCTTGGCGAGTTCGGTCTTGTCCACGCAGATGCCTTTCCGTTCTGAGGAGGCGTGCCCTTGCCACGTCGACGAAGTCGGAGCAAGGGCGACAAGCCGCCTGCGTCAGGCGGGGTCGAGTTCCCGCAGGATCTGATCCATCGATCGGGCGGGCTCGGCGCATCCGGCCGTTCCCACCACCCGCGCGGGCACGCCTGCGACGGTCGTGTTGCGCGGAACGGGCTGGAGGACGACGGACCCGGCCGCCACGCGCGCGCATTGGCCGACCTCGATGTTGCCGAGAATTTTGGCGCCCGCACCAATCAGCACGCCGTGACGGATCTTGGGGTGACGGTCGCCGCGGTCCTTGCCGGTCCCGCCAAGCGTTACGTCCTGCAACATCGAAACATTGTCCTCGATCAGCGCGGTCGAGCCGACGACGAGGCCCGTCGCATGATCGAGAAAGATCCCGCGCCCGATCCGGGCGGCCGGGTGGATATCTGTCTGGAACACTTCCGAGGACCGGCTCTGCAGGTAGAGCGCAAAGTCCTGCCGTCCCTGCTCCCACAGCCAATGAGCCAGGCGGTGCGTCTGGATCGCGTGGAAGCCCTTGAAATAGAGGATCGGCTCGAGAAGGCGCGTGCAGGCGGGATCCCGGTCGACGACGGCCAGGGCATCGAGGCGGAACGCCTGCCCGATCGAGGCATCATGCTCTACCGCCTCGAGATAGGCCTGCTCGATGAGATCCGCAGGAAGTGCGACATGCCCGAGCCGGCATGCGATGCGATGAATGATCGCGGCCTCGAGGCTCGGCTGGTTCAGAATGCTCGCGAGCAGAAATCCCGACAGAGCCGACTCGCGCCGAAGCGCCGTGTCGGCCTCCTGCCGGAGTCGGGCCCAGATCGGATCAACGACGGCTGTCGCGGGATCACCGCTTTCGACTCGACTCAATGCTCGGCTCATGCTCGTCATCCTGTCCTGTCGACCAGACCCAATATAGGCATGCACCGGCGGTCCGTCTCCCCCGGGTCTCCTCCATTAGACCTGCCCGAATCCTCACCTGCGGCGGTATACGAAATAGCGACCCTGCGGCACACCCGTCTCGCCCGAGATATCCTCGCAGTCCGGCAATCGGTAGGCCCGGTCCGCAACGAGCAGCCCACCGGGCGCGAGAAGAGCTTCGGCCGCCGGAGAGATTGCAGCCGCGAGCGCATCGCTCGTCGCTGTATCTCCCGTTCCGATATCGGCATGAATCAGAATGGCAGTTCCCGCGTGTCCATCGGCCACGAAAGCCGGCAGCGTCTCCCCGATATCGCCCAGCAGGAGGCAATCGGACGAAGGGATGCAGTCGGGATGCGCGGCCACGCTTCGCTCGAACACCATGATGCGGTGGCCGGGAAGCCGATTCCGGAGATGGTCGTAGGTGCGGCCATTGCCGAGGCCGAGTTCGACCACGATCCCTTTGCGCGATTCGACGTCACGGGCCGCCCAGTCGAGGAGATCCCGCTGCGCCGAGAGACGGCGGATCGCGCTTTCGAGCCGAGTCACGGCACGACCTCGGCCCGGTGCTGCACATTCGCCTCGTGCGGCAGGCGCGCCAGGAAATCGAGAATCGCATCCGCGAAGATGTCGTTCCGATCTCCGGCCACCATGTGACGCGCGCCGGAGACCTCCCGGAACTCGGCCCCGGGGACGAGCGCCAGAAACTGATCCACCGCGGCCTGGGTCACGAGTTCGCTCGACGCTCCTCGAACCAGAAGCGTCGGAACGCTCAAAGACCGTGCGGCCTCGACGAGTTCGTGTTCCACACCGTCTCGCTCCGCGCCGGCGGCGCGCGGCCCGTCGAGGAAGCGCGGATCCCAGTGCCAGCGCCAGCGTCCATCCGGATGCTCGCGCAGGTTCTTGCGAAGCCCTTCGTTGGAGGAAGGCCGCGGGCGGTGCGGAAGATATCTTGCGACCGCATCGGCCGCTTCCTCGATCGAAGCGAAGCCTTCGCGCGCCCGCGCACGCATGAAGCTCTGGATGTGCGAGACGCCGGCCGGATCCATCTTCGGCACTATGTCCACGAGCACCAGACCCGCGAAGCAGGGCGTGCCGGTACGGCCCAGAGCATGGAGCGAGGCGATTCCTCCAAGCGACGCACCCACCGCCACCGGTCGGCGCCCCTGCTCATGGGTGAGTTGCGCCGCCACCGCAAGGGCATCATCCGCAAAGTCGCGAAAGCTATAGGCGCCGTCTGGAATCCAGTCGCTGTCGCCGTGGCCTCGCTGGTCGACGGCGACCGCATGCCACCCGGCCTCGGCGAGCCGGCGCGCCGTGCGCGACCAGGCATGGCGCGTCTGCCCGCCGCCATGCATGAGGAGCACCGGGGCCCCAGGCGGGCCCATCTCGGTTGCCACGAGCCGGTTGCCGGCGGCGCCAGTGAAGCTGCGGCTCACCGGCTCAAGGCCTCTCGGCCAGGAAGGCGAGCACGCCCTGCTTGTGCACCTTGTCGCCGACCGCGAGGTTGTGATCGCGCCCGGGGATCTCGAGGCTCCGGGCATTCGGCATGAGCTGCGCCAGGGCCGGCCCGGACCCCGCCACGTCGTCCTTCGTCCCGACGGCGACGAGGGTCGGCACCCGGATGGAGACGACCTCCTCCTCCGTAAGCGTCTGGCGGGAGCCTCGGATGCAGGCAGCCAGCGCCTTCAGATCACTGCGGGTCTGCTCCGCGAAAGCCCGAAACATGCGCTGCATCGGATCGGTTAGGTCATCAAGGGATGGCGCTTCCATGGCGTCCGCGATCCCGATCGGCAGGCCGACGCCGTGGACGAGGCGGATGCCGAGGCCGCCGAGAACGATGGATCGCGCCCGCGCCGGCGAGAGCAGGGCCAGATGCGCAACGATGCGCGCTCCCATCGAGTAGCCGATGAGATCCGCCCGCTCGAGGTCGAGATGGTCGAGGAGACGGCGAAGGTCGCCTGCCATGACGGAGGAATCGTAGTCTTCCGGACGGTAGAGCTTCTGGCTCTGGCCATGCCCCCGGTTGTCGAGGGCGATCACGCGGTAGCCCGCGCGGGTCAGGGTCGTAACCCAGAGCGTGTTCACCCAGTTCACGGCATGGTTCGAGGCAAAGCCGTGGACGAGCAGGACAGGATCGCCGGACCCGCTTTCGGGCGGCACGTCGATATAGGCGAGGCGAACGCCTTGGGAGGAGAAGAACTGCATCGCGGCTCGTGTCTGAAAGCAGACTGCCTATGGCAGCCTTCCGGCGTGTTGGAAAGGTGGGCCAGCTGGCCCAATTCGCGCAAGTTCAGAAGGAGTGCCAGAACGTCTCCTCCGCAATGAGCATGGTGTAAGTTGCAAGGCCGAGGCACGGCGAGCCGAGCTGTAGATGCGCCTGCGCGCTGCCCCTGGCATCGGATCTCTCCAGGACAAATGAATGCAGGACGCCGTTGACGGCTGTGGACCAGACTCTATTTGCCGCGGCGATTGGATCCGCGGGGAGCGCCCGCCATGCATCCGTCCGACAAGGCTATTGCTTCCTTCCGGTTCGATGAGGTCATCGTTCCCGCCCACCCGGGCGTGATCAATTCACCCAGCCTAGCCAAACCACTGCACATGCTGCCGGTCGGCGGCAAGGCGAGCTGGAGCGTGCAGTTCGACGAACTGCCCAAGCTGATCCTCCGCATGACGCTCGCGGATGGAACGGTCGGGCTCGGCGAGTTCTATCGCGACCACGAATGGCCGCGTATCGAGGCAATCTGCGCTAACCTGCTTGGCCAATCTATCCTTGACCTGCCCCTGCAGGACCTGCCACTGCCGCTTTGTCGCGAGTACGACGGATTCGAATGCGCCATCTGGGACGCCTATGCCAAGTCGCTCGGCGTTCCACTGCACCGCCTGCTCGGCGGCGTCATTCGCGACCGGGTGCATGTCAGCGCCTGGTCCAGCCACCGCACCCAGGACGAAGTCGGCCCATGGGTGCGGCGCTACGCCGACCAAGGCTACGCCGTCATCAAGTTCAAATGCGATCTCGAGGACGATGTCGCCGGCTGGTGCGCGCATATTAGGGAACATGCACCCGGCATGAAGGTGATTTTTGATCCGAACCAGCGTTGGGAGAATTCTGGGAATGCTCGGCCGATCATCCGGGAACTCGAGAAGATCGGCAATGTCCTGCTGCTCGAGGATCCGCTGCCACGCTGGATGCTGCTCGACTTCGCCGAGCTCAGGCGCTTTTCCTCGATCCCCATCGTGCTGCATGTCTCCCTGCCCTATGTCTACCAGGGCCAGCGCCCGTACGATGCCATCAACGCTATCGCCCATCACGCGGCAGACGGCTTCAATTTCAACGGTGGCCTCGCCAAGTTCCAGGCACTCGACCATATCGCAACGACGGCCGGCCTCTATTGCTGGCACGGCTCGGAGGTCGATCTCGGCATCCTGGAGGCGATGTACGTCCACCAGTCGGCTGCGGCACGCAGTTGCGTATGGCCAGGCGATATCTTCGGGCGCATGATCCGCAGCCATGATCTCCTGGCGACGCCGCTCACCTTCGAGCCGCCCCATGTGCGCATCCCCGCGGACGGGCCGGGGCTCGGCGTGCGCCCCGACGAAGAAGCGATCACGCGTTTCCGCGTCGCTGAGCGTGTGATTTCGTAACCGCCGCCACCCGAATGGAGCCAGCGCGACCATGCGTTGGGAACAGTTCACGACCAACGAGATCGCGGCTCTCGACCGCGCCATTCCCGTGGTGCTCAACGTCGCGGCCATCGAGCAGCATGGGCCGCACCTGCCGCTCGAAACGGATGCCCGCATCGGCGACCATTTTCTCAGCCGGCTCGAGGATCGACTCGGTCAGCGGGTGCTCATCCTGCCGCAGGTCAAAGTCTGCTGCTCCGAGCACCACATGGATTTCGCCGGCACCTTATCGATCCGGCACGAGACCTTCCTGGCTTATGTCGGTGAGATCCTCGAATCCGTGGCCCGGCACGGGTTCCGCAACATCGTCCTGTTCAACAGCCACGGCGGCAACCAGGCCATTGGCCAAGTCCTGCTGGAAACTTTTGGCGCGAAGCACCGCGACTGCCGCATCGCCATGCTGACCTGGTGGCGGCTCGCCGCCCCGGAACTGAGTGCCATCCGCGAATCCGGCTTCGCCGGAATCAACCACGCCTGCGAATTCGAGACCTCGCTCATGCTGCTGGCCGCGCCCGACAGCGTGCGGCGCGAGCTCGTATCCGGCATGAGCTATGTCGAGACCTACGACTGGGCCAATGCCGACATGATCCTGCCAGCCCGCGGTGCCCTGTTCCGCAGCATGAAAGACATGTCCGGCGGGACAGGCGTGGTCGGCGACCCATCGAGCGCCAGCGCTGCCAAGGGCGAGCGCATCACCGCGGCCGTGGTCGACCAGCTGGCGCATGTCATCGAGACCTTGGCGCGCGCAACTTAGGCGCAGATACGGAGAGACGCACATATGTTGAGGTCATTGGCTTACGCCGGCGCGGCCCTCGTCACGCTGATATGCGCCGATCCGCAGCCGGGAGTAGCGCAGCAGCGCGGCGGCACCGTCACGGTCGCGACCATCGGCGAGCCCAACACCCTCGATCCGATGATTTCTGCTGGCGATCTGCTCGGCATGATCACCCAGCACTTCTACGAAACGTTATTCACGTTCGGCCAGGACTGGGAGCTGACGCCGCTCCTGGCCGAAAAACTCCCGGAGATCTCGGCCGACGGCAAGGTCTACACCATCGCCCTGCGCCAGGGCGTCACCTTTCACAATGGTCAGCCGATGACCGCCAAGGACGTGGTCGCTTCGCTCAAGCGCTGGATGGAGCTTGCCTCGCGCGGAAGGCTCGTCGCCGGCAACATCCAGGCGATCGACGCCGTCGACGACCATACCGTGCGCCTGACGCTGAAGGAGCCCTACGCGCCGCTAACGGCACTCCTGGCCTTCAACAATTCGGCCGCGGTGATCATGCCGGCTGACCACATGGAGAACCCGATCAAGGAGGTCATCGGCACGGGCCCCTACCAGCTGAAGGAACGCAAGGCCGACGCGTACATCCAGCTCGTGCGTTTCGACGGCTACAAGGCGCGGCCGGGTGAGCCCGATGGCTTCGGCGGCGCCCGCAAGCAGTATCTCGACGAGATCCGCTTCGTGCCTGTACCGGACGCCAACACTCGCGTCGAGGGAGCGCTGGCCGGCCAGTTCGACTATGCTGACCTGCTGCCGGTCGAAGCCTTCGATCGTCTCAAAGGCCAGTCCAAGACCGAGCCGCTGATGCTCGAAGCCTTCGGCTGGCCAATGTTCATCATGAACAACAAGCAAGGCATGATGACCAAGCCAGACCTGCGCAAGGCCGTGCAGGCGGCCCTCAATGCGGAGGACATGCTGGCGGCGGCCTTCGGCAAGCCGGAATTCTACGCCCTCGACGGCGCCATGTACCCGAAGGGCTATATCTGGCACACTGACGTCGGCACCGAGGCCTACAACCAGGGCGATGCCGACAAGGCGGCAGCGCTCGCCAAGAAGGCCGGCTATGACGGGACGCCGATCCGCATCCTGACGAGCCGCCAGTACGAGTTCCACTACAAGATGGCGCAGGTCGCGGCCGAATACCTGAAGGCCGCGGGCCTCAAGGTAGACTTGCAGGTCGTAGATTGGGCGACGCTCGTCCAGCGCCGGGCCGAGCCGGCCTTGTGGGATATCTTCATCACGCACAGCCCGTTCCTGCCCGAGCCGGCCCTCATCGCGCCCCTCCCCGACACTTACCCAGGCTGGTGGGCGAGCGAGGCCAAGAACAAGCTGCTGACGGCGTTCAACACCGAGATGGACCAGAAGAAGCGGGTTGCCATCTGGGCCGACCTACAGAAGCTGATCTACGAGGAGGTCCCGTTCTACAAAGTCGGTGACTTCAACGCGCTCAATGCCAAGGCCCCGCGCCTGCAGGGATTTACGGCATCGCCCTGGCCTTACTTTTGGAATGCGTACCTGAAGCAGTGATGGGGGGCGGTGCCGTGTTCTGATCCTTGCTTGGTCCCTCTCCCGGCCGCGCGGGCCCGGCGTGACAGGAGAGGGTGTCATCCTCAGGCGCGCCCAACAGGCTCAGCCTAGGTCGACGCGACGGCAGGCTCTGGTCAAGGGAGGGAGAACCGGATCCATAGAGGTCGGCGTTCCTGAGTTCCTTTCCCCTCCCGCCCCGGACTTCATCCGGAAAGTTTTGCCGGGAATGATACCGATCACCCACCCGATGGCGGACGGCACGCCAAGATCCGCTGCCCGCCCTTCAGCACCCTCGGAGCTGACCCGCCATGACTCGCTACGTCATCCAGCGCATCGTCGGCATGTTGGCGGTGATGTTCACGGTAGTGACGATCGTGTTCGTCATCGTGCGGGTGGCTCCGGGCGATCCGGCGGCGGTGATGCTGGGGCCCGACGCCACGCCGGCCGACATCGCGGCCTTGCGGGAGCGGCTTGGGCTCGACCAGCCGCTCGTCGTTCAATACGTCTACTTCCTCGGGCAGCTGCTCAGAGGCGATCTCGGCCAAAGCATCTTCCTCAACATGCCGGTGCTCAGCGCGCTCGGCGAGCGGGCCGAGCCGACCTTCTTCCTGACCGTGTTCTCAATCCTGATCGCGAGCGTCATCGCGCTGCCGGTCGGCATCCTGTCCGCCTACAGGCGCGGCTCGCTGTTCGACCAGCTCGCGACGACGCTCGCCATGCTGGCGGCGAGCATCCCGAGCTTCTGGCTCGGCCTGATCTTGATCCAGGTCTTCGCCGTGCGGCTCGGCTGGCTCCCGGTATCGGGCTATGGCGGGCCCGACGCTTCATTCCTGACGCGGCTATCGCATCTGGTGCTGCCGGCGCTGGCACTGGGCATCGTGAGCTCGGCCCTGATCATCCGCTTCACGCGCGCCTCCATGCTCGACGTGCTCAATGACGACTATGTCCGCACCGCGCGCTCGAAGGGCATGGGCGAGTTCCGTGTTGTGATGAAGCACGCCTTCAAGAACGCGCTGATTCCCGTGCTGACGGTGATCGGCCTGACTGCGGCGCTGCTCATCTCCGGCGCCGTCGTGACCGAGACGGTGTTCGGCCTGCCTGGTGTCGGCAATCTCGTCGTCTCGGCCGTGCTGCGCCGCGACTATCCCGTGATCCAGGGCGCGCTGCTCGTGATCGCGGCCCTCTATGTGCTGATCAACTTTGCGATCGACATGCTCTATCTGCTGATCGATCCGCGGGTGCGTTACTGATGGCTGCCGTCGCCTCCCCGGTTGTCGCGGGCTCCCCGAAGCTCGCGAGCCTCATCGTCCAGCGCAAGACGCTGCTGATCGGCCTGATCGTGCTCACTCTGATCGCCCTGCTTGCGATCTTCGCCCCGCTCATTGCGCCCTATTCGCCAACCAGGTTGTCGGTGGTCAACCGGCTGAAGCCGCCGGGCGAGCGCTGGTGGTTCGGCACCGACGAGTTCGGCCGCGACATCTTCAGCCGCACGATCTATGCGGGCCAGCTGTCCCTGCTTGTCGGCGCGGTCGCGACCCTTCTGGCGGCCGCCATCGGCATCGCGCTCGGCCTGATCGCCGGCTTCTTTCGCCGGGCGGATCCGGTGATCGCGCGGATCGTCGACGCCATGATGGCCTTCCCCGACATCCTGCTAGCGATCTCGCTGGTCGCGGCTCTCGGGCCGTCGCTCGCCACCGTCATCGTGGCGCTCGGCATCGTCTACGCGCCTCGGCTCGCCCGTATCGTGCGCGCCTCGACGCTGATCATCCGCGAGTTGCCTTACGTCGAGGCGGCCCGGGCACTCGGGGTGCCGACGTGGCGCATCATGATCCGGCACGTCCTGCGCAATCTCGTCTCACCGATCCTGGTCCAGGCCACCTTCATCTTCGCCTATGCGATGCTGGCGGAAGCAGGCCTGTCCTTCCTCGGTGTCGGCGTGAGCCCGGAGATCCCAACCTGGGGCACCATGATCGCCGCCGGCCGGCAATATGTCGGTCAGGCGGACTGGATGACGCTGTTTCCCGGCATCGCCATCGTGCTCGCCGTGCTCTCGCTGCAGCTCGTCGGCGACGGCCTGCGCGACTTGCTCGACCCGCGCCTGAGAAAGGATCTCTGAGCGATGGCGACGGCTCTGACCGCAGCTCAGGAGGCGGCCCGCGAAGCGGCCAAACAGGCGCAGACCCGGCCGGCGCCCGCTTCCGACAGGCTGCTCACGGTCGAAGACCTGCAGACGCATTTCATCCAGGGCACGCGCGCCGTCAAATCCGTCGACGGCGTCAGCTTTTCACTCCGGCGCGGACAGACGCTGGCGGTGGTCGGCGAGTCCGGATCCGGTAAGTCGGTGACGAGCCTCAGCATCATGCGGCTACTTTCGCATCCCGGCCGCATCGTCGGCGGACGCATTCTCTACCGCCTGCGCGACGGCGACGTCGTCGACCTCGCCACACTGCCGGAGAAGCGCATGCGCGCCATCCGCGGCCGCGAGATCGCGATGATCTTTCAGGAGCCGATGACGAGCCTCAATCCGCTCTTCACGGTCGGCGACCAGATCATGGAAATGATCCTGCTGCACGAGCCGTTGTCCCGGGCCGACGCGCGGGCCCGGGCCAAGCGCATGCTCGAACTCGTGGAGATTCCGGCGCCGGAACGGCGGCTCGATCAATATCCGCATGAAATGTCCGGCGGCATGCGGCAGCGCGTCATGATTGCGCTTGCGCTCTCGTGCAACCCGTCGCTGCTCATCGCCGACGAGCCGACGACCGCGCTCGACGTCACCATCCAGGCCCAGATCCTCGATCTCCTGCGCCGCCTGCAGCATGAGATCGGCATGAGCATCCTGTTCATCACCCACAATCTCGGCGTCGTGGCCGAGATCGCCCACGAGGTGGCCGTGATGTATGCGGGCCGAGTGGTCGAGCAGGGCCCGGTGCTCGACGTGTTCGAGCGTCCGCGCCATCCCTATACGCGTGGCCTGCTCGCCTGCATCCCCGACGTGCGGCGCGACCGCACCGCGGAAGGCGGCCGGCGCCTGCTCAATTCCATCCCGGGCAATGTCCCGAGCCCGAGTGACCTGCCCGAGGGCTGCCCCTTCCAGCCGCGCTGCCCTCTGGTGGTGGAGCGCTGTCGTGAAATGCCACCGCTCATCCCCGTGTCCGAAGACCACCGGTCACGATGCTGGAGGTACGACGAGCTGTGACCCGCGCGAGCCCGCTAAATGGCGACACCCTGCTGTCGGTGCGCAACCTCGACAAGCGCTTCGCCACGTCCAGCGGCATCGTGCGCGCCCTGACGGACGTCTCATTCGACGTGCGCCGCGGCAGCATTCTTGGCATCGTCGGCGAGTCCGGCTCGGGCAAGACGACGGCTGGTCGCTGCATCCTGCGGCTCATTGATCCATCCGGTGGCGAGGCTTTCTTCGACGGCGTCGACCTGTTCCGGCTGTCGGAAAAGGCGCTGCGCCCCTACCGCCGGCGTCTGCAGATCATCTTCCAGGACCCCTATTCCAGCCTGAACCCGCGCATGCGCGTCGGCGACATCATTGGCGAGGCTATCGACACGCACCGCCTCGCCAAGGGCGCCGCGCGCCAGGAGCGCATCGCGAAGCTGCTCGACCGCGTGGGCTTGAGGCCGGAACATGCGCGCCGCTACCCGCACGAGTTTTCGGGCGGCCAGCGCCAGCGCATCGGCATCGCCCGGGCACTGGCGGTCGAGCCCGAGCTGATCATCGCCGACGAGCCGGTCTCAGCGCTCGACGTGTCGGTGCAGGCTCAGGTGCTCAACCTGATCCAGGAGCTGCAGCAGCAGCTCGGCCTGACCATGCTGTTCATCTCGCACGATCTGTCGGTGGTCGAATACCTGTGCGACGACATCGTGGTGCTATACCTCGGGCGCATCATGGAAAAGGGGCCTGCGCGGGAGGTCTATGCCAATCCGCACCATCCCTACACCCAGGTGCTGCTGTCGGCGGTGCCGGTGCCCGACCCACGCGCCAGGCGCGAGCGTATCATCCTCAAGGGCGACATTCCGAGCCCGCTCGATCCGCCGTCGGGCTGCGTGTTCCGCACCCGCTGCCCCTATGCCATCGAGGCATGCGGCAAGGGCGTCCCGCCGACCGAGGAGGTTTCTCCCGGTCACAGCGTCGCCTGCATCCGGCAGGCTGAACTCGCGGCGAAAGGCCTTCTGCTGACGCCGACCCCAGCTCGACCCTGATTGGTGGGAGCCCCCGCATGACGCCCTACGATCGCCTCGCCCAGCTCGGCCTGACGCTGCCGCCACCGCCCAAACCCGTCGCGACCTATGTGCCATCCATCATCGAAGGCGCCATGCTGTATCTGTCCGGGCAAGGGCCGGTGGAGGCCGATGGTCGGCATCACAGCGGCAAGGTCGGCCAGGATGTCAGCGTCAAGGAAGCCTATGCCCATGCCCGGCTGACCGGTCTCAACCTGCTGGCGATCATGCACGACGCTCTGGGCGATCTCGCACGCGTGCGGCGCGTGGTCAAAATCCTCGGCATGGTCAACGCCGTGCCGACCTTCGGCGAGCACCCGAAAGTGATCAACGGCTGCTCGGACCTGATGGTTGAGGTGTTCGGCGAGGCCGGCCGGCATGCCCGCTCGGCCGTCGGCTTCGGCTCACTGCCGAACAATATTACGGTCGAGATCGAGGCAATTGTGGCGATCGAAGCCAGAGCTTGATCATACGCCAAGGGCGGCTCTCGGTCGGACCGCGAGCCAGAGCACGATCCGGAAAAGTGGGAACCGGATTTCCGACAGAATCACGCCCCGAGTAGCTGAGGATGGGAGTGGTCAGATCGAGAGTGCTCCCGGTCTAGGCGGGCGCCCCTTCCCCGACTATGGTGCCGCCCCAACGAACCCTCCTGGAAGCAAGAGCAATGGCAGATCAAGGTGTTCCCCACATCCACAACGACCCGGGCGTGCCCGTGATCCATGTCGGGTCGAAGGAGTTCATGTGCATCGGGGCCACCCCGCCACTCGACCATCCGCACGTGTTCATCGATATGGGCTACGAGACCGAAGTCGTCTGTTCCTACTGCTCCACCCTGTTCAAATATGATCCGAGCCTGAAGGCCAATGAGGCCCGTCCGGCCGAGTGCCTCTGGCACAACAGCTTCGCGACGGATCCTGCCTCGCGCTGATTGTCGAACCGGCACTCGGCTCCGTTGAGCGGGCTTTCGATCCTCGTCGCCGGCGGCGGCATCGCCGGACTGACGAGCGCCCTCCTCCTTGCCTGCCGCGGCCATAGGGTCTCGGTCGTCGAGCGACGCGCCTTCCTGTCCGAAGTCGGCGCGGGTCTCCAGCTCTCGCCGAATGCGAGCCGCATCCTCCTGGATGCGGGACTTCGTGAGCCACTCGCGCGAATCGCCGGAGAGCCGGACCGGGTCGTCGTGCGAGGGCTCCGCTCGGAGCGGCCGGTCGCGTCCGTTGCGCTCGGCGCCTTTGCGAGGGAGCGATACGGCGCACCCTATCTCGTCGCGCACCGGGCCGATCTGCAGGGCATTCTCCGGGACGCGATCGAGCAGGCAGGTGTCCCACTGACCCTAGGCCGAAGCGTGGTGGATGCGGTTTCGAGCCGCGACGGCGTGACCGTGACCATGGCCGACGAGTCAGGCGGAACCAGCGAGGCGCAGGTCGATCTGGTCGTCGCGGCCGACGGGCTCTGGTCCACGCTCGAGGGGAAGGTCGGTGCCGCCGGATCACCGGTCTATCGAGGCTATGTCGCCTGGCGAACCACGCTTCCCCGTGAACGGGCGCCGGCGCTTCTGCAAGGCAACGAGACGGGCCTCTGGCTCGGGTCGGTCGGCCATGTCGTGCATTACCCGATTCGCCGCGGCGAGCTCATCAACCTCGTCGCGATCGAGCAAAGATACGATCCCGTCGAGGGCTGGGCGACGCCGGGCGACGGCGCGGGTCTCGTCGCGCGCTTCTCGCAGAGTGCGCCACCGCTGCGGATGCTGATGGAAGCGGCCGGTCCGTGGTTGCTCTGGTCCCTCTTCGACCGCCCTGCCCACCGTCTGACCGCCGGAAACCTGGTTCTGGTGGGCGACGCCGGCCATCCCGTGCTGCCTTTCCTTGCGCAGGGCGCAGCGCTGGCGATCGAGGACGCCGCGACGCTCGCGTCACTCCTGCCCGACGACAAAGCCGATCTGGAGCCGGCCTTGGCCCGATTCGAACGCGATCGCGTGCCACGCATCAGACGCGTCCAGGACGAGGCTCGGCGGAACGGGCGCGTCTACCATCTCGGCGGCCCTGCCGCGTTCGCCCGTGACCTCGTCATGCGCACCCTCGGACCGCAACGCATGACGAGCCGCTACGATTGGCTCTACGGCTACACGTCTCCCGCGCTTGCGCGCTCCGCTCCGCCCCGCTAACGCTGCCGCACGCCCGCGGACGTGGCGAAACTGGTAGACGCAAGGGACTTAAAATCCCTCGGGCTTGCCCATGCGGGTTCGATCCCCGCCGTCCGCACCATTCCAATTGAAGAGGAGCCGCAAGCCAACGGATCCAGATGCAGCACGGGTCTGCAACGAGTCTCGACTGCAGGAGCGGCCTGCGAATGGCGTTACAGATGCCAACGTTCCCGCAGTCACTCTCTGAAAAAGTTTCATTAACGGCTCTCGAAGACTGCGGCCAGGGCCGTGAACGTGTTGAATACCTTTGGCTTCCCAGTAAATCTCAAATTGTCTAGCTTACCCGCCGAGGTGTCGGCGGTGCGCCCGCCTCGGCGGCGGGGCACGTGATGCATTTCTTCAAGAAGAGCGACTGGGTCAAACTGAACGCCAAGGATTTCGGCAAGCTTATCGCGAAACTGCCCGAGTATCGGAGCCTCGTGAGCACGATCGGCGTCCCGCATGCACAGGGCACCACCCTTGCTCTCTGGAACAAGTTCGGCGGCTTCTCGGGCAAGTTTCAGTACAGGTCGGACAACGAGGCGGGCACCAAGCAGATGCTGGGCGCTCTGCTTCGGCACGAGCAGAGCTGTGTCCTTCAGGCACATTACTATATCGGCAACCTCGCAATCCAGGCGAGGGCAGGCAAGTTTCGATCCGACCTCTCAGGCGAAACGATGGCTCCCGCTGACTACGGCGCCAGGTCGACCGACGGCAATCTCGAAAGGGCGACGAGATACCTGATCCATACGTCGAACTCGCTCAAGAACACGGCCGACACACCGGGCGCGCCGATCACGGCTGCGGCGATCAAGGCAGTGATTCAGAACGCAGCGATGTACGACGTCCGCTCGGAGCTGACGCTTCGCGACCTTCATCGCCGATGTGTAGACCAGGCGCAGCTCAGACCTACGCGGGCGACGGATCTCCAGGTTGCTTATCCCTCAACAGGCGGAGCCGGGTTTCTGCTCGAGGCGACGTTCAAATTCGCACGGGGCATTGCACTGCCCCCCAATGGCGATGCCAAGTGGTTCGATCTCGCCTGCTTCTTGCTGGGCGCGGTCATCCGGAGCCATGGGTTCACCGACGGAAACGGCCGGGTCGGCCGGGCGGCATTCGCTGCGGCCATCGTGAAGGGTAGGCTTCCTTTCGCACCGCTGAAAGCGGGGGCGGAAAAGCTGCTGCACGGGCTCGACAAGGTGAGTTAACCGCGGCGTTGCTTCTACCCCGGCCGGCGCCGCGCCAGCGACGTAATCACATCAGCCTGCTTTAGGGTTATGGGGCTATCCCTACGGATGGTCCCAGTCCTTCGCGCGTCGAGTCCGCAAAAACAAGCCGCCCCTGAGGCGCCTTCCGTTCGGTCATCCGCCAATACACTGCCTTCCATAGACCCGCTTGATCTTCCGAAGTCACAGGCGGATGATCGATCAACACAGGGCCGCACATCTAAAAGAGCTGGCCGGCGAGCCGCCACCGGGACGGTGGGAGGAAAACGCATGACCCATTGTCGACGGGGCCGCTCGGCTCTGGCCATTGGACTACAGGCACCGGCCCCTTCGGCTGGCACGTGGCCGAATGATGGCTTGGTCACTGCAGCCCGGGAGACCTGCTCCCGACAGCGATAGCAGAGTCACGGGCCCAGGCGGGGCGGCACCGGACATCCATCAAGAGCCCGCCCAGATTGGAGGAAGATCATGATGAACATCGACCGCAGATCGCTGCTCAAGGGCGGTGCAGCGCTCGGGCTGGCCGGGAGCACGAGCATCCTCGATTTCGCAAAAGCCTGGGCACAGCAGAGCCAGTGGAAGCCCGAGCCGGGTGCCCAGCTCTCGATGCTGCGCTGGAAATACTTCGTGCAGTCCGAAGACGATGCCTTCGTGGCGCTGATCAACGCATTCACGCAGGCGACCGGCGTCAAGGTCGAGATCACCCGTGAATCCTACGAGGACGTGCAGCCGAAGGCATCGGTCGCGGCCAATACCGGCGCCGGCCCGGATCTGTTCTGGGGGCTTTATTCGCTCCCGCACCTCTTCCCCCAGAAATGCGTCGACATGACGGACGTCGCGACCTATCTCGGCCAAAAATACGGGGGCTGGGTCGAGAGCGCACAGAAATACGGCAAGAGCGGCGACAAGTGGATCGCGATCCCGATCTGCTACTCCGGCGCCCTGATCAACTACCGGATAGCTGCCTCTCAAAAGGTGGGCTTCTCCGAATTCCCGAAGACGACCGATGCTTTCCTGGAATACGCCAAGGCCATGAAGGCCAACGGCACGCCGGGCGGCTTTGCGCTCGGCCATGCATCAGGCGATGCGAACACCTGGGTTCATTGGTGCCTGTGGTCGTTCGGCGGCAACGTCGTCGATGCAAACGACAAGGTGATCCTCAACTCACCGGAGACCGAGAAGGCGCTCCTCTACGCCAAGCAGCTCTACGAATACATGATCCCGGGCGTCGCGTCCTGGAACGACGCCTTCAACAACAAGGCGTTCCTCGCGAACGAAATCCATTGGACCAACAACGGCATCTCGATCTACGTGGCCGCACGCAACGATCCCACGAAGAAGGAGATCGCCGATGACATGAATCACGCCTACTTCCCGGTGGGCCCGATCGGCAAGCCGACCGAGTTGCACCTGATGTATCCGATCCTGGCGATGAACTACACGAAGTATCCGCAGGCCTGTAAGGCGCTGATCGCCTACATGCTCGAGGCCGACCAGTTCAACAAATGGATCTCGGCCGCGCGGGGCTATCTTACCCACTGCCTCAATGCCTATGACGCCAACCCGGTCTGGACCGAAGATCCAAAGCGTACCCCCTACCGCGATGTCGCCAAGCGTTCGCTGACTGCGGGCGGACTCGGCTCGGTCGGCGAGAAGGCAGCGACGGCGATCGCCGACTTCGTGGTGGTCGACATGTTCGCCAATGTCTGCACGGGTCGCGAGGATCCGAAGAGCGCCATCAAGATGGCCGAGCGCCAGGTTCAGCGCATTTACCGGGCCTGATCCACATCCCCAGGCGCCGCACCATGTGGGCGCGGCGCCTTTTCGAGTTTGGACGGGGAGGTCAACATGGCCGAAGCCGCCATCAGAGCCGTCGCGAAGGCCCCGATCCGCGAGGTCTCCACCTGGGATCGGATCAAGGCCAATCGCGATGTGCTCGGCGCCTGTTTTATGATTCCGGCAGCGGGCTTTCTCATCCTGTTCCTCGCCTACCCGCTCGGGCTCGGCATCTGGATGAGCTTCACGGATGCCCGCATCGGACGCAGCGGAAACTTCATCGGCCTCGAGAACTACGAATGGCTGCTCGACGATGACAGCTTCATCAACGCGACGCTCTTCACGATCAGCTACACGGTGATCGCAAGCGCCTTCAAGTTCGCCATAGGCCTCTATTTGGCGCTTCTGCTCAACAAATACATTCCCTTTCGGGCGATCGTCCGGGCCGTGATCCTGATCCCGTTCATCGTACCGACAGTGCTTTCGGCGATCGCCTTCTGGTGGATCTTCGACCCGCAATTCTCGATCATCTCGTGGTCCTTGAGAAAGATCGGGCTCATTTCCGGCAACATCGATTTCCTCGGCGTGCCTCTGAACGCACAGGCGAGCGTGATCTTCGCCAATATCTGGCGCGGCGTGCCCTTCATTGCCATTACGCTGCTCGCCGGCCTGCAGACGGTCCCGCCCTCGCTCTACGAGGCGGCCACTCTCGACGGCGCCACACCGTGGCAGATGTTCCGCCATATCACCTACCCGCTCCTCACGCCCATCATCGCGGTGGTGATGACCTTTTCGGTGCTCTTCACCTTCACGGATTTCCAACTCATCTGGGCCATGACGCGTGGAGGCCCGGTCAATGCCACGCACCTCATGGCGACCCTGTCCTACCAGCGCGGCATCCTGGGCGGGCGCCTGGGAGAAGGCGCCGCCATCGCCACGGCGATGGTGCCGTTCCTCCTGGCGGCGATCATGATCTCCTGGTTCGGGCTGCAGCGGCGCAAGTGGCAGCATGGAGAGGGCAATGACTAAGGCCGCAGCCATCGACGAGCGCGGCCCGGACCCTGGCACCGACGTTGCGCGAGGACTCATTGCTCCGGGCACGCAATCGCCTGCCATGGAGGACTTCTCGGAAGGGATGGCCTATCTCGATACGCTGCCGAAGCGCATCGTGACGGTCTACATCCCCCTCGTCCTGATCATGATCGTGCTGCTCTTCCCCTTCTATTGGATGGTGCTCACCGCCATCAAACCGGACGAGCAGCTCCTCGACCTCGACACGTTCAATCCGTTCTTCGTCACGTCGCCGACCTTCAAGCACATCTACAAGCTTCTGTTCGAGACCGCCTATCCGCGCTGGCTCTGGAACACGATGTTCATCTCGGTTGTCTCGACCGTACTGTCACTCATCGCGAGCGTGCTGGCCGCCTATGCGATCACGCGCATCCGGTATCGCGGCGCTAACTATGTCGGCGCAGCCATCTTCCTGGCCTATCTGGTCCCGCCGTCGATCCTGTTCATCCCGCTCTCGACAGTGATCCACCAATATGGGCTGTTCGATTCGGTCTTCGCGCTGATCCTCGTCTATCCGACGATCCTGATCCCGTTCTCGACCTGGCTCCTAATGGGGTATTTCAAGACAATCCCCTACGAGCTCGAGGAATGCGCTCTCATCGATGGAGCGAGTCGCTGGCAGATCCTCACCAAGATCATCCTGCCGCTCGCCATTCCCGGCATCATCTCGGCCTCGATCTTCTCGCTGACGCTCTGCTGGAACGAGTTCATCTACGCGCTGACCTTCATCTCGTCCTCGGTCAACAAGACGGTCCCGGTGGCGATCGTGAACGAGTTCGTGGACGGCGATATCTATCGCTGGGGCTCGCTCATGGCCGGCGCGCTCGTCGGCTCGCTACCGCTCGTGGTGCTCTACTCGTTCTTCGTCGAGCACTACGTGGCGGCGATGACCGGAGCGGTTAAGGAATGATGCGGTCGATTGGGGTGCTGGGAATGCGCTTAGCGTATATGCGCACTCTTGGAGAGCGCAGTGTTTCCCCCCTCACCCGCCGCCCTTCGGGCGTCGGCCTCTCCCTCCAGGGGAGAGGCGAAGCGGTGGCGGCCTGCACATCACCTCTCCCCTGACGGGAGAGGTCGCCCCGAAGGGGCGGGTGAGGGTGGCGGCGCCAACGGCTGGAGAAATTTCCCAGCTCGAGCGCAATTATTAAAGCGGTAATCCCCGCATTGACGAAACCGCCGTCATCACGCCGCGCAACTCGGCGAGGCCCTTCAGACGGCCGATGGCCGGGTAGCCGGGGTGGGTCGGCTTGCCAACGTCGTCGAGGAGTTCGTGTCCGTGATCCGGGCGCATGGGAATGCGCCAGTTCGGATTTCCGGCATTCTTCCGGCGCTGCTGCTCTTCCAGAAGTGTAGTGACGACCGAGACCATGTCGGTATCGCCACCGAGATGATCCGCCTCCATGAAAGATCCATCCGGTTCTTTCGCGACGTTCCTGAGATGGGCGAAATGAATCTTGCTGGCGAAGCGCTTCGCGATTGCCGGGACATCATTCATGGGCCCGGCGCCGAGCGAGCCGGTGCAGAGCGTGATGCCGTTCGACGGTGAGTCGACGGCTCCAACGATATAGGCAAGATCCTCGTCATTCGAGACGATGCGCGGCAGCCCCATCAGCGGACGCGGCGGATCGTCCGGATGGATCGCCATCCTGACCCCAACCTCCTCCGCCACCGGGATGACCTCGTACAGGAAGCGGGCTAGGTTTTCGCGCAGGCGCTGCGCATCGACCTCGCGGTAGCGGTCCAGCATGCGGCGCAGACCCGGGATGTCGTAGCGGTCGAATGCACCCGGCAGTCCCGCCATGATGTTGGCCAAGAGCTTCCGACGATCCGACTCGGATGAGCGGTCGAACCAGTCCTTTGCCCGGGCCAGCACCTCGGGAGACAGCTCCGCCTCGGCACCCGGGCGTTCGAGCATGAAGCAGTCGAAGGCTGCGTATTCATGGGCATTGAAGCGCAAAGCAGTTCCGCCGCCGGGGAGCGGATGTGCGAGTTCGGTCCGTGTCCAGTCGAGGACCGGCATGAAGTTGTAGCAGATTGTCGTCACCCCGCACCGGGCGAGGTTTCGCAAAGACTGCCGGTAATTGTCGAATAGAGGCTCGAGATCACCCTCCCCGATCTTGATAGCCTCGTGGACCGGCAGGCTCTCGACGACACTCCAGCGCAGGCCAAGCGACGCATCGGCTGCGATCAGCGCTTTGCGGGCCTCGATTTCCTCGATGCTCCAGACCACGCCGTAGGGGATATGGTGCAGGGCCGTGACGATGCCCGTCGCCCCGGTCTGGCGGATATGGAGCAGCTGAATGACATCGTCCGGGCCGAACCAACGCCAGGTCTGTTCCATCGTGAGGTCCTCTCGAAGATTTCGGATCAGGCGTGGGCTCGCGCCAGCGCGGCTGCAGCACCGACAGCGCCTTGGTCGAGCAGGTTGCTATAGGCAGCGACCAAGGCCTTCTCGAAGCGTGCATCTCGCGGCAGATCAGAACCGAAGATCGCCTCGATGCCAAGAACGGCGCGCACGCGGGCGCGTGGATCTTCGCCGGCTCGATCGAGAATCTCGCGAAGTTTCGGCCCGAGCGGATCGCGAACGTCGATCTCCCGACCGCGTTCGTCAATGCCGCCGACGTAGCGGATCCAGGCTGCGATCGCGAGTGCCAGATGCGGAATCGGCAGGTCGCGCGGGAGACGCTCGCGCACCGATGACAGCAGCCGTTGTGGAAGCTTCTGCGAGCCGTCCATTGCAATCTGCCAAGTGCGGTGCCGAATGGCCGGATTGGAGAAGCGATTCAGCAGGGCATACGTGTAGGCCGTGAGATCGGTTCCAGGCGGGGGTGGAACGACCGGGATGATCTCGTCGCGCCAGAGAGCCTTGACGAAGGTCCGCAAGGCTGGATCGGCAACCGCGTCGGCGATCGTTTCACGGCCCGCAAGGTAACCCAGATAGGCCAGGGCGGAATGCGCTCCGTTGAGGAGCCGCAGCTTCATGTGCTCGTAAGGCGCGACATCGCTGACGAACTCGGCCCCGACGCGGTCCCAGGAGGGGCGGACGCCGCCGATGAACCGGTCCTCGATCACCCATTGGCGAAACGGCTCGTGGACCACGGGAGCCGCATCGGCCAAGCCGGTCAACCGGGCGACCTCGGCCAGGTCGTCCAGTGTCGTGGCGGGCACGATCCGGTCGACCATCGTCGACGGAAAGGAGGCATGGGTTTCGACCCAGGTGGCGAGGCCGCAATCCCCCAGGGCAGCGAAATCGCTGACGAGGTTCTTGAGAAGAGTGCCGTTGGACGGGAGATTGTCGCAGCAAAGAACCGTGAAAGGCGCTATGCCGGCATCGCGCCGCCGCGCCAAGGCAGCCAGGATGAAGCCGACGGCCGTCCTGGGTTCGCTCGGATGCTCGAGATCGTGCCGGATATCCGGATGATGCTCTTGGAGCCGACCGGTCGCCGGATCAAGGCAGTAACCCTTTTCGGTCACGGTCAGGCTGACGATACAGGTATCGGGCTGGGCCATCGCATCAATGACCGCCTCCGGATCCTCCGTCGCGACAAGAGCGGATTGCACGCATCCGACGATGCGCGCAGTCACGCCGGAGCTGTCGCGCTGAAGCGCCGTGTAGAGATGATCCTGCGGGGCGAGGTGGTCGCGCTGGTCGGGCCGCTGCAGGCTCACGCCGATCATGCCCCAAGGGCCGAATTCGGTCGCTAGGAGATCCTCCGTATAGAGCGCTTGATGCGCGCGGACGAAAGCCCCGAGTCCGAGATGGACGATGCCGGGGCGCAGCCGGTGGCGATCATAGGCGGGCTGCTGGGTTCCAGCGTGTGTGCTCGCCAGAGTCGCGGCGGAGAGTCGGGGATGCTCGGCTGACATGGCGAAACTTAGCTAAGTGTCGTTGACGATGAAATCGGGATACTTGGCCGCGAGTGTTTCCGCGATCTTGAGGACCTCGGACAAGTGCGCCCGCATGGCAGCTTCGGCTGCCGCAGGATCCCGCTGCACGATGGCGGCGACGATCTCCTTATGTTGCGCGATCAGCGCGGCCACCGGTGTCACACGCGGCAGACTCAGGAAGCGGACGCGATCGAGCTGCGCCTTCTCGCGCTCCAGAACGGACCAGATCTGGGAGATGCCAACATCATCGGCAATGGTGCGGTGAAAGGCGTCATCGGCAAGGGTAAACCGCTCCGGATGGTCGCAGGCCCGCTCCTGCTCAACGAGAATCGTGCGGATCTTCCTCATGGCCTCATCCGAAAGCCCGCGCTCCGCCGCAAGACGGACGATGGCAACCTCGAGAGCCTCCCTGACGAAGCGAGCCCGCTGCATGGCGCCGAGCGAGATCCGGCTCACGAAGCTGCCGCGTTGAGGGAGTACCTCGATCAACCCCTCCTCGACGAGTCGGATCAGCGCCTCGCGCACGGGAGCACGGCTGGTTCCGAAGCGGAGCGCAAGCTCGTTCTCTGACAAGCGCTCCCCCGGCTTCAGCCGAAGAGTTACGATGTCTTCGCGGATTTCTGCATGGATGCTCCGCATCGTCATCGGCGGCGCCGATCCGCCCTTCGCGCGAGCCGGCTCTTGCTTCTCCTTCAGGTTCGAACGCGCCATCGGAGGCTCATTGGTAGAAGAGATTCGGCAACCAGAGCGAAATCCCAGGAATGAAGGAGACTAGGAAGAGGATTACGATATTGCAAACGAGGAACGGCCATATTGCCTTCGAGATCTCGGTCAGTGAAATCTTCGCGATGTTGGCGGCCACGAAGAGGCATACGCCGACCGGTGGGGTCGTGAGACCGATCATCAGGTTGAGCACTGCGAAGGTCGCGAAGTGAATGGGATCGATCCCGACTTTAACGGCGACAGCGAGCAATGGCGGAAACAGGATGATCAGCGCGGCGATCGTCTCCATGAAGGTGCCGACGATCAGGAGGAGAATGTTGATCAGGATGATGATCAGGTATTTGTTCGTCGTCACCGATAGCATCGCGTCGGCGATGGCTTGCGGAATCTGCTCGCTCGTCAGGATCCAGCCGAAGACATTGGCAAGACCGACGAGCAGGATCAGGGCACCCGAGCCGATTGCGCTTTCGAGCAAGAGGCTCGGAACCTCCTTCAACCTGAAGCCCTTGTAGATGAAGAGACCGACCACGAAGGCATAGAGCGCCGAGACGATTGAGGCTTCGGTCGGAGTAAAGAAGCCGCCAACGATACCGTAGAGAATGACGGCGGTCATCAGGAGCGCCCAGAACGCTCCCTTGCTGGTCGCGAGCACATGGCGGAAGCCACCCCAGGTTCCCTTAGGGTAGCCGCGCCGGCGCGATATAATGAAGACGGTCAACATCATGCCGAGACCGAGGAGAATCCCGGGGACGGCTCCAGCAAGGAACATCTTGCCGACCGACAGGCCTGTCAGCGTGCCGACAATGATCATCGGTACGCTCGGCGGAATGATCGGCCCGACCGTCGAGGCGGCCGCCGTGACTGCGGCGGCAAAGGGCGCGTCATATCCGGACTTGCGCATGGCCGGGATCATGACGGAGCCGATCGACGCCGTCTCCGCAACGGCCGTACCGGAAATGCCGGCAAAGATCATGGAGCCCAGGACGTTCGCCAAGCCGAGGCCGCCGCGAATATGGCCCACGACGGCATTGCCGAAGCGAACGATCTGGTCCGTGATGCCGCCCCCGTTCATCAGATTGCCGGCCAGTACGAAGCCCGGAATGCAGAGCAGCACGAACGAGTCCATGCCGGCAAACATGAACTGTGGCACGACGCTCAGGTCGATATCTGCGCCGATGAGATAGACAGCGGCGGCAAGTCCCAGCGAGATCCCGATTGGGACGCCGAGGATCAGGCAAATCGCAAAGGTCGCGAAGAGCAGGGCGACGAGCATCAGACAAGCTCCCCATGCGCTGCGGGAGCGGCTCGACCGAATCCGAAGAACCGTGCCAGCGAGAAGAAGGCGAGCGAAATGGGAATGATGAGCGTCACCACGTAAACGACTACCATCGGGATATCGATGGATCGCGCTCGCTCACCGATGCTGCCTGCTACGTAATCGTAGGCTCCCTTGATGATGAGAATGGCGAACGCGAAGACGATCAGGTCGACGATGCGATCGACGATCATTCTGGCCCGATCGGGCAGTGGCGCAACGAACATGTCGACATTAACGAGTTCGCTACGCAGCACGGCGATCCCGCAGGAAAAGGCAACGAGATAGACGAGGGCGAAGCGTGCGACCTCCTCAGTCCATGCGGGAGACGGAAAACCCGGGATGCGCCCAAGGACCTGGATCGTCACCACTGTGATGAGAACACCGAAAGCTGCGAGCGTGCCGTATCGGCAGATCGCGAGGGCAGCCGACAGGAGAGCTGCAAAAGCTTTGCGCATTGTCGATCCCGTTGTCTGGAGTTGCCCCGCCACGCCTTGGCGCATGTTGGGACGTCCCACATGGAGAAAAGCGGGACGCCCAGAGAGTTATTAGCTCGTCGCCGGCTTATTTCGTGGCAACAATCTCGTCGTAGAGCGGCTTGAGATCCGCCGGAAGAGCGGCCGCCACCGCCGGCTGCGCCTTCGCTGCAAAGGCTGCCTTGTCGCTGGCCACGAACTCCATTCCCTTGGCCTTCAGGTCAGCCTCGAGCTGCTTCTCGTCCGCGAGGAAGAGTTCGCGCTCATAGGCCTGGGCCGCCTTGGCGGATTCGCTGATGGCCTTCTGCTGCTCCGGCGTCAGCCGTCCGAGCTTCTTGCTGCCTCCGACGAGATAGATCCAGCTCAGAACGTGGTCCGTCTGGTTCACGTATTTCTGAACCTCGTACAGGCTGGCCGATTTGATAAGCGCGAGCGGGTTCTCCTGCGCGTCGATTGTATGGCTCTGCAGCGAGGTGAACACCTCCGAGAAGGCCATCGGGATCGGCTTGGCACCGAGCGCCTCCCACACCTTCACGAAGAGCGGCACGTTGGGGACGCGCAGCTTCAAGCCATCGAGCTCGTCCGGCGTCTTGATCGGACGGTTCGAGGTCAGCTCGCGAGGACCGCGAGCGAAGTAGGCCAGAGGCTTGAGTTGCGTCTTCTCTTCGATCGCTTTCTGGATCTTCTGGCCGACCGGGCCATCCACGACCTTGTCGAGATGATCGAGGTCGCGGATCGCATACGGGACAGCGAGAAGCGCCGCTGAGGGAGCCCAGTTCTGCAAGGACTCGCCGGTGATCGTGAAGTCGACGGTGCCGAGCTGAATCCCCTTGATGAGATCGGTTTCTTTGCCGAGCTGCTCGTTCGGAAAGACCTTGACCTCGATCTCGCCGTTCGTGCGCTTGGCGACCTCCTCGGCGAATTTCAGGGAGGCCTTGTGCCAGACGTTTTCCTCGTTGGCGAGGTGGCCCAGCTTGAGGGTGATCTTCGCCTGAGCGAGAGCCGGCCCGGCAACGCAGAGCGCCACGATGGCGCCGATGCCGCAAGCCATTGCACGGCGGGTGAGCTTTAGATTCAGGGGCATCGCCTTTCCTCCTGGAGAGATGACCGCGCCCGCTCATGAAGGGCCACGGTGGGTACTAGCCTCAGTCGCCGAAGGCGAGCTGGACCTTGAGAGTGTCCTGCGGGCGTGTCTCGATGAGATCGAAAGCGTCACGCGCATCACGGGACGAGAAAGTATGGGAGATCATTGCCTCTGGCCTGAGCTTGCCCTCGAATAACCAGGTGACGACCTGCGGCAGAAGCCGCCTGTTGAGCCGCGACCCGACGATCGTGAGCTCCTTCTTGACGATCTCCTGTTGGCTGATGTTGCAGGGTGCCGGCGAGAAGCCAAGCAACCCGATCCGGCCGGCTGGGCTCGCCACCCGGCAGGCCTCCTCGAGCAAGGCCGGAACGCCCGCGCCGTCGAGGATGACTGTCGGACCGAGCCCGTCGTTCTCCTCCCGCACGGCGTCGGGCACGGAGACCGCGCGCGAGTCGATGGTCACGTCGGCCCCGAACTGGCGCGCCCGGTCGAGCCGCGCCGCATCGACATCGCTCACGATGCAGCGTGCGCCATGCAGCTTGGCGACCTGCAGCACCGTGACGCCGACCGTGCCGGCCCCATAGATCAATACGGTATCGGACGCCTCGATCCCGGTTCGAGACAGGACATTTGCCGCGATCGAGAATGGCTCCGCGAGAGCCGCAATTTCGAACGGCATCGAATCCGGCACCTTCACGCAATTCGTTGCGGGAACAATGAGCTTGTCCCGAAAACCACCGTCCCGATGGACGCCGAGGACTTCGAGATTACTGCAGACGTTGTGGCGGCCTGCCCGGCAGGCATAGCAATGGCCGCAGGAAACGACGGGATCGACCACGACCCGATCGCCGGCCGAGAGCCCCTCCACGTCTGGACCGACCGCCTCTACAGATCCGGCGAATTCGTGGCCGATGATCCGCGGATAACGGGCGAACAGGTTCGACCCCTGAAAGATATGCAGATCGGAGCCACAGATGCCCGCCCGTTCGACCCGGACGAGCACCTCCCCGGCACCCGGGACTCCGGGAGGGGCGACGTCGCGAACCTGAAGATCGTGGGCGACTGGACTGACACGGCAAGCATGGCGCAGCTCCTCGTCGACTAGTCGACCAGTATCAGGCCTTCCGTTGCGGCGCAAGTCCCATGCTCTGCCGCTCTCGGCAGATGAAAGATGCCGCCACTCCTGGCCGCGAGCCGGTCCACGCGCCGGCGGGCTGCCTTCCCCCGGTCCCACCGAAGGTCTAACAAGGCCGTCTGGGATTCGAGCCTCCAGAGCAAGGGAACGGATGATGAAGAGACGTACTTTTCTGACCGGCGCGACGATGGCTGCCGGGGCGGTCGCCGCGCCGGCGATCGCGCAATCGCAGCCGGAGGTACGCTGGCGGCTGGCGTCGAGCTATCCGAAGTCGCTCGACACTCTCTACGGAGCCGGCGTCGAGATCTCGAAGCGCGTTGCCGAGGCGACCAACAACAAGTTTCAGATCCAGGTCTTCGCGGCAGGCGAGATCGTCGGCGGCCTCCAGGTCCTCGACGCGGTCCAGAACAATACGGTCGAATGCGCTTATACGCTCTCGAGCTACTTCATCGGCAAGGACCCGACCTTCATGTTCGAGGCGTCCGTACCGTTCGGTTTCAACGTCCGCCACCACAATGCATGGATGTATCACGGCGGCGGCATGCAGCTCATCCGCGACTTCCTGAAGACCTACAACGTCTACAATCTCCCGGCCGGCAATACCGGCGCCCAGATGGGCGGGTGGTTCCGGAAGGAACTTAAGGGTCTCGATGATCTGAAGGGCCTCAAGTTCCGCATCGCCGGCATGGGCGGCCAGATCCTTTCCCGCCTCGGCGTCGTCCCGCAGGTGATCGCGGGCGGCGACATCTATCCAGCGCTGGAGCGGGGCACGCTCGACGCGGTGGAATGGGCCGGCCCCTACGACGACGAGAAGCTCGGCTTCCAGAAGGTGGCGCAGTATTATTACTACCCGGGCTTCTGGGAGGGCTCCGCGCAGACCTCGCTCTATGTGAATCTGGAGCGGTGGAACGCTCTGCCGGCCGATTACAAAGCCATTCTCGAGGCGGCCTGCGCCGAGGCCAATGTCTGGTGCGTCTCGAAATACGACGCCGAGAATCCCGACGCTCTCCGGCGCCTTGTCGGGTCCGGTGCGCAGTTGAAAGCGTTCCCGAAGGAGATCATGGACGCTGCCTATCGGGAGGGCTTCGCCCTCTACCGGGAGATCGCAGCCACGAATCCGCGGTTCAAGACGATCTTCGATGCCTGGAGCACCTTCCGGGACAAGGAATATACTTGGTTCCGCATCGCCGAGCTGCCTTTCGACTACTACGTCTACTCGCAGCGCTCGTAAGGCCCGGAGCCTGCTCTCTTCGGCGGCCGATGCCCTCGGCCGCCGATCCATTTCATGTGCTGCGGAGGCGGCCTCCTCGACGAAGCGCATGACGGGCGTAAAGCCGAATTGATTGGACGACGACCATGACGACACAGGAACAGACGCAAGCAAGCGCTCGCGATCGGAGCTCGTACCAGCCCGCCCTCGAGAAGCTGGCGCACCGCTTCGGCGAACGCTTCAGCGCGAACAGGACGGTGCGCGAGCAGCACGCGAACATCACGAGCTGGCATCCCGTCAAGGTGCCGGACGGCGTCGTATTCCCGGAATCGACCGAAGAGGTCAGCGAGATCGTCAGGATCTGCGTGGAGCATCGCGTCCCGATCATCCCATTCGGCGTCGGAAGCTCACTCGAGGCCGGCGTGAACGCCACCTTCGGGGGCGTCTCCATCGATATGGGCCGGATGTCCAACGTTCTTGCCATCCATGAAGACGACATGGATTGCGTGGTTCAGGCCGGAGTGACCCGCAAGCAGTTGAACGCCCATCTGCGCTCGCAGGGCCTGTTCTTCCCGATCGATCCCGGCGCCGACGCCAGCATCGGCGGGATGGCCTCGACGCGGGCCTCCGGCACGAATGCGGTCCGCTACGGCACGATGAAGGACAACGTCCTCGCGCTGACGGTGGTCATGCCAGACGGCTCAATCCGCAAGACGGGGACTCGCGCTCGGAAATCGGCCGCCGGCTACGACATCACGCGGCTGTTCATCGGAGCCGAAGGCACCCTCGGCGTCATCACGGAATTGACCGTGAAGCTCTACGGCATCCCGCAATCCATCGCCGCCGCGGTATGCCCCTTTCCGGACTTGGAGGCGGCCTGCAACGCCGTGATCACGACGATCCGCTATGGCATCCCGATCGCCCGGATCGAGCTGCTCGACGAGGCGCAGGTGCGCGCCTGCAACCTGCACTCGAAGCTGACATTGCCGGAGGTCCCGACGCTGTTCTTGGAGTTTCACGGCACCGAGGTCGGGGTGAAGGAACAGTCGGACACCGTTGCCGAGATCGCAAACGATTGGGGCGGCGGCCCGTTCGAATGGGCCTCGCAGCCGGAGGACCGTACGAGATTGTGGCAGGCGCGCCACGACGTCTACTGGGCCTGCCTGGAGCTTCGCCCGGGAGCGAAATACCTCGCGACGGATGTCTGCGTTCCGATCTCGCGCCTCGCCGAGTGCATGGTCGAGACCAAGGCCGATATCGAGGCGACCGGTCTCGTGGCAGCCATCGTCGGCCATGTCGGCGACGGCAACTTCCACGTCTCGATCATGGCGGAACCCGAGGACCCGGAAGAGATGGCGCGCGTCAAAGGCTTCCTCGACAGGCTGAATCTCCGCGCTATCGGGATGGACGGAACCTGCACGGGCGAGCACGGCATCGGCGAGGGAAAGCAGGCCTTCCTGATCCGCGAGCTCGGCGACACCGTTGAAACGATGCGCGCGATCAAGGCGGCCCTGGATCCTCAGAACATCATGAATCCGGGGAAGGTCTTCACGATGCCGACCGCGTGAGGCCGCGCCTGGATACCTTCAGGCGCACCTGCGCCAACGGATCACCTCAGTTCGAGCCGACCGAGACTGGCCTGGAGACCGTGCATGGCCATGATCCTGGTCGGCCGGATCTCCCGACATATCGTGCGATGGAGCACATCCGAGAAGCCAAGCTTGGTGAGATGCTCTGGCCATTCTCGATCACGGGCCATCCTGGACCACTGCGCTGAGTCGAGATGCTCGTTGTGGAGTTGACGAAAAGCAATCCACCATCACTTCAGGGCGACGATCAATGAATACGACAGGTAGCCTTCTCTGGACCGTTGTGATCCTCGCATCGATCGAGTGCGCACTGAATCACACTGCGCGAGCAGCCCCTCTTCAGTCGAACGGCCCTCCGGCATGTGGAGAGTTCTTCGATAAATGGAGTATTCCAGGGGCACCTGCGGGAACTCTCGCGATGGCCGGGTTCGGGCGGGAGCTCATGGCCGCAAACGACTGCATCAACAAGAACGACGTCGCGATGGCATGCAAACACTGGAGAATTTTGCTGGCAGTCGCCGATCGACTGGGCCGCCCCCTGAGCGAGTATCGGGCCGACGTTGAAGATCTGATAGAGCACCACAACTGCAAATGATCTTCCCACTCTGAAGCGGCTATTGGACAGATCTCTCAGAGTGCCGCGTTTATGCTATTCTTCCGAACTTGACCTCGGAGCAAGATAGGAGCTCGCACTATTCGCCACGCTGGAGGTGCGATCGATGAGAGTGTGCGGACCACCAAACTGAATGGCCATGTGGGAAATGGCTCTCTTTTCGACCAGTTTTGTCGCCGAGCATGACCGAACGGTTGATGTGCAATCGACCGAATGACTGATGAGCACTGGAGGACAGAGCCGCCTTACTCTCATTGGCTGTCAGCGCAGTTGGCCATCGAGTTGCGCATGACAGGCTCCGCGTTCCGCAGGACCCAGGACAACTCAACAGGGAAAGTGGCAGATCACAATCCGAGCGAGCCTCTGATGGCAGTCTCATGTGAGAGTGAAGCAGTCGGGGCAGCAGTGCCAAGGAGGGGACATGATGCGGCCGAATTTCATGTGCACCTGCATGAGTGTTTGCGTATCCGCTTGGCTCGCGATGACGGCTGCTACATGGGCGGCAGATGAGCCTGGCAGCGCCGACCATTCGCTTGTCGGACGCTATGCGGGATCGAGCATCGTCTTTTACAAGACGTCGGACTTCGACGAGGTGTTTCTGCTTCAGGCGCCGCATGATTATGCAGCATTATTGGGCCGCGATGCTGTCGACGATCGCTCGGGCGAAGATTGGCTCAAGCTCGAAGGCCGCGTCAGCAAGATCCGTTACGAAATTCCGGCCGGCCGCTCATCGCTCGAGGTGATGCGCAATTACGAGAATGCACTCAAGGGCAAAGGATTTGCCGTTCTTTTCAACTGCGCCGATCGGACTTGCTTCAGCGGCAAGCTTCAGGACCCCTACCTGCTCGGCCAGCAGGTCGACAGGGATAATGTGGACAGCACCCTGTACTTCGACCATGTGCGCTACGTGCTCGCCAAGCTCGATATGCCGGACAGCTCGATTTATGCTGTCGTTCTCACCGGTGAAGATCAACAGCGCGTCACCGCGTTCGTCACCGTAGTCGAAGCCAATGCCATGAAAGGCGATATGATTGCCTTTGTCGATGCACGGAGCATGGAGCAGGCCAACGCGCAGTCGGGTAAGATCAACATCTATGGAATCATTACGACAAGGACACGTTGCGTCCCGAGTCGAAGCCGACCCTCGACGAGATCGCCAAGTTACTCAGAGAGAACGCAAAGCTTCGCCTCAACATCATCGGACATATGGATAACCGCGGCACCCCCGACTACAATATGAACTTGTCACGCCGCAGGGCAGCGGGCGTGGTCGCGGCACTGGTTCGTGATTACCGGATTGCGGCGGACCGACCGGCGTCGTCAGGAGCAGGCCTCACGTCGCCGGTTGCTCCGAACGATACCGATGAAGGCCGGGCAAGAAACCGGCGCGTGGAGCTCCTTGCTCGATGAGATGCTGAGTTGCGTTCCGATTGGAGTGGGTAAGACGGCGCGCAGGCCTCACCACGCTGCTGGGTTGCTTTGCCTGCGACTCGCAATACTGGGATGGGTCTGGAGTGTGTTGCCGCTTCTGGCTGCGCTCCTCCCGTCGTCACACCCTCACCGTCATTGCGAGCGGAGCGAAGCCATCCAGCGGCGCCTCCGTCGACGGGTAGATTGCTTCGCCTCCGGCTCGCAATGACACAGAGGACCCAGCAGGATTGACCTCGGAGAGTCTGCGCCGAATCCCATCAACTACAAGAAGGAAGAAGGAACGCTGGCACCCCGTGCCAAGCGATCGCCACGAGCGAAAGCCCGCTGACGAGAATGGCCGAGTGGCTCAGGAAACGATCGGTTTCGGAGCCTGCTTCGGCGCTCAGGCGGCGGTAGCGCGCGACCGACAGCGCCAGAATTCCCGACGTCACCACGAGGGCTGCTATCGTCGTGAGAACGATGACAGCCGGGATCAGCCGAAAACCGAAAAGCGTCTGATCCGCTCGTTCGAGCCCGCAGGATACCGATGTCACGCCGTAGAGGATCGTGAACTGGACGGCCCATGCCAGGAGGCCTCCCAGCATCACGGCGACCTGCCCGAACCGGCGCGCCGTCACCTTCAGTTCCCTCCGATAACGCGCGGAAAGCCATAGATGACGAGAATCTGAACGAGCCCCTGCCCTGCCGTGTAGGCCCAGAACAGCATCACGTTATCGAATGTCGACCGCCGGACGCTGTCGAGTTTGCCTGCGAGCCACCGCGCGATCGTGTAGAGTCCCATGATGAAGGTCACACCCACGAGTAGGCCCTGTAGCGAAATCAGGCCGTACACCGCTGCACCATAGGCATGCACCTTCGGGCTCAAGCCGGTGTTCCAATGCGCCGAGAGGTCGACTGCCAGCGCGCCGAGCGTGAGCGTCAGTGCGACCGCGATCAGGATGGGGAAGGAACGCGGGCTCCGCCGGTCTTCTCCCCTGAGCTGGCGGCTCGCCCACATCACGAGACCTGCCCCCGAGATGTACAGGGTCGCGGAGATGAACGGCCAGACCAGATCCGTCAGTCGGGTTCCATCCGGCGGCCAGTAACGCGGATTCACGAGCCAGAGGAACAGATAGGAGAAGACGAGGCAGGTGAATATCATCCCGCAAACGACCAGCAGAACGATCACTCCCCACCAGGAGTGATTCGCCGGTCCGGTCATATAGACCGGCAGCTTGTAGCCGCCTCCGATATCGGCAGGAGGACGCACCGGACCGGGATCGGTTTCCCAAAGCCACAGAAGCACGGAAGCAATTGCAGCGATGCCGGACGCCAGCGCCAGGAAGATCAGCTTGACGGTCAATAGAAGAAAGAAGCCGGCCGTGAACACCGCAGCGAGCAGTGGTGACCATCCAGGGCCCGGGATCTGGAGGATGTATTGCGGGCGCGCATCGAACGGACTCGTGACGAGCGCCTCCCGGCCCCCTGTCGCGGTGCCAGGCATATAATAGCCTCCGTCCGCGACATCCCGTGAAAGGTTCGGCTGATCCCAGAGCGGCTCGCGGCTGAGGACCAACGGGATGCTGCGCGAATTGTAGTTCCCATTGGGAAGCCACTCGAGCGTGCCCGCATTCCAAACATTGCCGGCATTGTCTTCGGTAGCAGGCCGAAAGTTGCGCACCATGTCATAAAGGAAGAGAGCGACACCGGCAGCGATCATGAATGCGCCGATCGTCGAGACGAGATTCAATTCGTCCCATCCCATTCCGACCGGGTAGGTATAGACCCGCCGCGGCATTCCGATCAGGCCGGTGATGTGCATCGGCAGGAATGTCACATTCACGCCGAGAAACATCAGAGCGAAGACCCAGCGGCCCAGACGCTCCGACAAGGGCCGCTTGCTCGCGGCCGGCATCCAATAATACATCGCGGCGAAGAACGGGAACACCATGCCGCCGATGAGCACGTAATGAAGGTGTGCAACGACGAAGTAGGTGTCGTGCGCCTGCCAGTCGAACGGCGTCATGGCGACCATCACGCCCGTCAGCCCCCCGAGCGTGAAGATAAAGAGGAAGCCGATCACGAAGAGTGAGGGAGTCGTCAGCTTCATCCGTCCGGATGCGATCGTGGCGATCCATGCGAAGACCTGGATCCCGCTCGGCACCGCAACTGCTGTGCTTGCCGCGGAGAAGAAGCTCAACGACATCTTCGGCAGCCCAGTGGTGAACATGTGGTGAACCCACAGGCCGAAGGACAGAAATCCGGTTGCAATCAATGCGAGCACCACAAGCCGGTATCCCACGAGCGGCGTCTGGGCCATCGCGGGAACGATCATCGAAACCATGCCGGCAGCCGGCAGGAAGATGATGTAGACTTCAGGATGCCCGAAGAACCAGAACAGGTGCTGCCACAGGAGCGGATCACCACCCCGCTCCACGATGAAGAAAGGCCAGTCGAAGGCGCGCTCCAGCTCGAGCAGCAATGTTCCGAGAATGATCGCCGGAAACCCGATCACGATCATCCCTGCAAAGACGAGCATCGCCCAGGAATAGACCGGCAGCTTGTCGAGGCTCATCCCCACGGCGCGGGTTTTCATGACGCCGACAATGATTTCGATCGCACCCGCAATCGCCGAGATCTCGATGAAGCCGATCCCGAGAAGCCACCAATCCGCATTGTCGGCAGGAGAGTATTTGGTGCTCGTGAGCGGCGGATACATGAACCAACCGCCATCGGGCGCCAGGCCATAGAAGATCGTCGTGAAGAACACGAGGCCGCCGACGAAATACGCCCAGAAGGCATAGGCCGACAGTCGCGGAAACGGCAGGTCTCGCGCGGCCTGCATGTTCGGGAGAAGATAGACGCTCGCCGCCTCGACCGCAGGAACGGCGAAGAGGAACATCATCACCGTGCCGTGCATGGTGAAGAGCTGGTTGTAGAGATCGTGGCTGATGAGGTCGCTCTCCGGGCCGGCTAACTGTGCGCGCATGATGAGCGCGAGAATTCCCGCCAGCAGGAAGAAGAGCAGCGCGGTTCCGATGTACCACAATCCCACATAGGTGTTGTTGACCGCGGTGATGAGACTGATCCCGCGCGGCTCGCGCCAGGTCTTCTTCAGGGCCTCGAACTCGCCCTCCGGCCGGGGCAGCGCATTCGGAAGCTCAGACGGTTCCTTCCGAAAAGCCTTTGGCTGGTGGGGTATGTTCACTTGAGGCTCTCCAGATAGCCCGCGAGAGCACGCAGGTCTTCACCCTGGAAGCCGCCATAGGATGGCATCCGGACCCCCGGCTTGAGCTGCTGCGGGTTCGAGATCCAGCCTCCGAGCGTTCCGACGTTGTTGGGAAACTGGCCGGCGCCGAGCGTCGGCCTGCTCCCCACATGCGTGAGATCCGGGCCGAGTTGTCCGTCTGCCTCGGTTCCCCGGATGGCATGACAAGTGCCGCACCCGCCCTGCCGGAACAGCTCGCGGCCCCGCGCGAGAAAAGGATTTCCGGGCGCTGCGGCGGGCGCAGCCTGGGCTTTGCGCCAGGCCGCGAATTCCTCGGGTCCCACGACGAGCATGTCGAAGGCCATGCGCGCGTGCTGGGCGCCGCAATACTCGGCGCATACCCCCCGGTAAGTGCCGAGACGCTCCGCCGTAAAGTGCAGGTGATTGATGCGGCCGGGGATCATGTCGATTTTGCCGCCGAAATTCGGGATCCAGAAGCTATGGATCACGTCAGCGGACGTCACCGAAACGGAAACAGGCCTCCCGACCGGGACCCGGATCTCGTTCGCCGTCGTGAATTCCGGCGCATCGCCATCGGCACCATAGCGCACTCGCCACCAATACTGTTCGCCGACGACTTCGATCCGGAGTGCGCCGGGCACCGGCACATCCGTGTTCCGGAGCACGACGAGCCCGTAGGGAAAGAGCGCGGTCAGCGTCACGATTGGGAAAGCGAGCCCACCGATCACGACTGTCCGCCTGGTCCCGAGCCAGGCTCGTCGTTCCGGGCGCGCGAAGATCGCATAGAGGAGGAGCACCGTGACGCCAATGAAGATCAGGACGCCTCCCCCCGTCATCACGATTGTCAGGAGATAGATGCGGCCTGCATCGGGGCTGGCCGGATCGAGGGCGGATTGCACGCCGCTGCAGCCGGCAAGCAAAGGGAGAACGGGGACGAGCACACGCGCCCAGCGGTACGATGCGGGTGGGTCTAGCCCTCGTGGTGGGCGGAGTCGGTTCGATTCCAAATCCATCCCGCCCTAGATTAGCGCCGTTTCCCGCACGGGAAACCTTGGCTATGTGCGAATGTTCCCTGCTGGATCGGCAAAAGGATCCATGTGTGCAGCCATCATGAGATCGACCTGCCTCTCCATGCTGCGCGGCTTCTGGCAGGACAGCGTGCGGAACGCTGCATTGTGCCGTCCGTTTCCACGGCGGTCGTTCTGAAGACAGGCGCATGATCCACCCTGCCCTCCCCACTCTGATTTTCGCTGCCCTGACGAGCCTCGTCGCGTGCAACGAGTCTCCTCGGCCCCAGGATAGACTCCGGATCGAAGGTGGTGATCCGCAGCAGGGGCGGAGGCTGATTCAGGCATACGGCTGCGGCACGTGCCACGTCATCGATGGCATCGAAGGAGCGCGAGGACGGGTCGGCCCCCCGCTCGACGACTATGCCCAGCGCCATCTCCTTGCAGGGATAATTCCGAACACGCCACGCAATCTGGTGGCCTGGATCATCGATCCCATCGCGCTCGATCCGAGGACGGGAATGCCTGCGCTTGGCGTTAGCGAGAAAGAGGCCCGTCACATCGCGTCCTATCTCTATACGCTCGGCGTTTCGGGAGCGGAGGTCTGGCCACCGGATCCGTCTCTCGCCCTGCGGGTGGCCGAACGTCTGCCGCCGGCTGCGAAAGCTGCGGATCGCCCGATGAGAATTTCCGAATTCGAGCCTCGTACGCGCCGCATCGCTCCCGTTCCGGGCTCCGAACAGAATTGACCCTGTGCCGAGTTCACTCTCCCTTATCGCGGCGCAAAGCCGGTCTCGCTCACCGCCTCGAACTCCCGGGTTCTCGAACCTCAGGAAACCACACGATCGGGATCCTGACGGGGCTCATCTCTAAACCTCGCGCAGGCTCTCCGCGTCATATTGCGGAAGAGCGCGAACGAGCACGCCATAGGCGACGGCCCAGATGATGACTGCTACCACGGCAAGTCCTATCTCCTGCCATGACAGGTGCACAGCCGGCTGCACGACCCAGGCCATGTGCATCAGGTGATAGGCCAGCACGAGGGCGCTTCCGAGGATCATCGTCCAGCGCTGAACGCCCGTCGGAACAAGAATGATCACCGCGATGATCACCGCCGCGTAGGCGAAGCCAAGGAGAGCGAGACTGCTCTCGGCAGAGCGTCTGAGATACCACGCGACCTCATCGGGTAGATTGGCGAGCCAGACGATGATGAACTGTCCGAACCAAGTCCAGATGGTCAGCAAGGCGAGCGTGAGGAGCGCCCTCTCGAGGCTCAACATCCGGGCAGTCGTGGTGCGCTCCAGGCGCAGCAAGGTCACGAGAATGGTGCCCGCGAGGGCGGCGAGAAGTTGATTGATCGCGAACGCGAACCCGAAGAGGCTCGACGACCATTGCGGATCGCGGGACATGACCCAGTCGTAAGCCGCGAACGTGACGATCGGCGTCAGCAATGCCAGCCCGATCATGCTGACGCGGCGCGAATTTCGGGTTCGAACGAGCCAGAGGGCGATCAAGCTGCTACCCACGAGGTAGAGTACGCTTCGCGCGAGAAAAAATCCGGGATTCAGAAACTCCTGCTGCTGCAGTCGAAGCTCCACCCTTCCATCCGCCCATGGGAAGAGCTGATCCAGGCCGCATGCGAGTGGAAGCCCCAGGAGGAGGATGAGCGGCATCGTCAGAGCGGCGGCCTCCGCCTCGGTCCGGACGGGGGCAAGCCATTGCTCGTTCATGAAGTGGCCGATCATCAATAGCCCGAGGCTTCCCATCGCAATGCCGGCCCCGAGGAGGAAGACGAAATACAGCGGTTCGAGCGGCACCGGGCCGAGGACAACGACGATCGCGCTGGGCACGAGTGCTGCCAGCGCGAGGAACAGCCAGTGCCGAGTCGACACGGAGGAGATCGGCGTGGATCCGCTCATCGAACGACATCCCTGGCCGCATCTGCGTCTGCCCCCTGGGCTTGTAGGAGCTTCACGTAATGGGCAATGGCCCAGCGATCCTGCGGCTCCACGCGGTCCGCGTAAGAATACATCCGGCCCATGCCGTGGGTGATGACCGTAACGATCTGGTCGGGCGAGAGCGCGCGCAACCGCTCCTGATGATAAGAGGGCGGCGTGGGAAACCCGTGTGCCGTCACCGTTCCGTCTCCTCGACCCTTGTCGCCGTGGCACGGAGAGCAGAACACCAGAAACCGCTCCTCGCCGCGACGGATGAGATCTGGCGTCACCTCCGGTCCGGGAGGCGACAGGGCCGCCTCACGCTGTCTCGTGCCTCTGGGCACCGTTCCGGGAGGAACCGGCACGTAGGCGCGCTGGATCACACGCGTCGACGAGATGTCCCTGGTGTTCTCGGTGGCGGAGTCGCAGCCGCCGAGGAGGCCTAGTCCAAGCAGAAGTACAACCGGAGCAGCGGAACCTCGCGGTGGGAGGACACTGCTTCGGGTCGCACCGGTCCTTTCCCCGAGAGTACAGACCGGACCTGCCGAACGATGCCCTAGTCGCATGCAGGTACCTCTCGAACGGCGCGCGGAGAAAGGGTCTCGAGGAAATTCCGGGCCGCTTGCCTGTCGAAAAGAGGATCATCGCTCAGAATGCAGAGAAAGAATGCATCATTCGACACCCGGTCGAAGTCCGGGACTCCAAAGAGCGGATGATGAAGTTGCGGCAACCGCAGGATCAGCAGCAGGCCGAGGAGAGTTGCGAGACCCGCCCACAGGATGGCAACGATGATCGTCGCGGGGATGAAGGCGGGCCAGCTGTGGAGCGGGCGCCCGCCGACATTGATGGGATAATCGATGACGTTCATCCAGTACTGTGAGCCGTACTGAACGACGGCCCCCGTCAGCCCGGCGAGCACGGCGATCCACGGGATGGCGGTCGTGCGGGCACCGAGTTCCCTGGCGACGTCACGCATCGGGAACGGACTGAAGGCGTCGAGCCTGGAATAGCCTGCCTGAGTTGCCGCCGACACAGCCCTTGTCAGAGCCTCTGGTTCTGCGAATTCCGCAACGATGCCATAGAGACGATCCGCCATCAGGTGCGGTCCCGGCGCTCGTGGCCGCACCCCTCGGGGGTGGCTTCCGCCAATGCCATCCTGATGATCAGCGAGGCGAACTCTTCCATCACGTCTTCTCCAGATGTTCGTCGTGACGCGTTTCGAACATGGAAACGACGGGGAGATACCGGACGAACAGGAGCAGGAGAGCAGCAAACAGCCCCAGAGTGCCGACGAACAGGCTCCATTCGGGGAAAGTCGGCCTGTAGCTTCGCCAAATGCTCGGCAAGTAATCGCTCTGGAGCCCACCCACGATGATCGACGACCGGTCGAGCCATACCCCTGTGCCGATCGCCACCGCTACGAAGACACCGGCAATGACGCTCCGGCGCGCGGAACTCATCCAGAACAGTTGCGGAACAACGACACTGAAAACGACGGCGCCCCAGTAGAGGGCTGCATATTCACCAGTGATCCGGTTGAAGGTCGCGTCGCGCGTGATAGCATTCGAAGCCAAGGCAGCGGCAATCTCGTCGAGGTAGAGGTAGCCGATCACGAGGGCGCTCGCGAGAACCAGCTTTCCAAGCAGATCCAGATCCCCGTCATCGATGTAGCGCCCGAGCCGGAGGCCCCAGCGAATGAGGACTGCGACCAGAAGTACGATCGAGAGACCCTGCGCCAGACCCGTGGCCACGAAGTGCAGCGGCTGTCGGGTCTCATGCCAGTCGGGGACGAGCGTTACCGCGAACTCGAAGGCCACGGTGCTCTGCATCACGAGGATCAGCGGCAAGATGAGGATTGCGACGAGGCGATAGGCCCGCTGATGATAGCTCCAGTGGCGGATCGACCCACGCCAGCCGAGTGCGAAAAACCCGTAGATCCGCTTCACGGATCTGCGCGGTGCGCTGTCGCGAAGCGTTGCGAGATCGGGGATCAGACCGACGTACCACAGCAGGCTCGTGATGATCGCATGCGTACTGATCGCCCAGAAATCCCAGGTGAGCGTGCTTCGAAACTGCGGCCAGACCTCGTAGGTCGCGGGATACGGGAAGGTCCAGTAGAAGAGCCAAGGCCGCCCGAGATGAAAGATCGGGAAAATCCCGGCGCAGATCACGGCAAAGAATGCGGCGCCTTCGGCGAAACGGTTGACGGAGGTGCGCAGGTCGTGCCGACGCAGGACGAGGACGGCGGCGAAGAGGCTCGCACCGTTCGCGATGCCGATCCACCATGCGTAATTGATGAGATCGAATCCCCATACGAATGGGATATTCACTCCCCAGATGCCAATTCCGATCGCCGAGACGGTGACGAGCGTGTAGGCGAGGAGAAGCACGAGCGCACCGGCGAGGAGGAGTGAAATCCACCACGTCGGTCCGAAACGCGGAGAGAGCGCCACTGCCGCAACAGGGCTGGTCGAGGTTGGCCTCTCCGTCGGCATGGCGTCAGTCCTCATCCGGAGCTGCAGGCGCCAAGTCGCCTGATCCCGCCTCGATGCGTGCGAGATAGGTCGTGCGGGGCTGCGTGTTGAGGTCGCCGAGCAGGGCGTAGTTGCGGGGTGAGCTCTTCAGCCGGCTGACGGCGCTCTCGGGATCGTTGATATCGCCGAAGACGATTGCCTGGGTCGGGCAAGCCTGCTGGCAGGCCGTGACGACCTCGCCGTCGCGCACTGGGCGGCCTTCGATCCGAGCGTCGATCCGAGCCGCACTGATCCGTTGGACGCAGAACGTGCATTTCTCCATGACGCCGCGCTCACGGATCGTGACATGCGGATTCATGGCTTGGCGCGAAGGAGCGTAACCGGCGTTCTGATAGCTGAAGAAATTGAAACGCCGCACCTTGTACGGACAGTTGTTGGAACAGGTGCGCGTGCCGATGCACCGGTTGTAGACCATGTCGTTGAGCCCATCTGCCGAATGCACCGTGGCATTGACGGGGCAGACGATCTCGCAAGGCGCCTTCTCGCAGTGCATGCAGGGGACGGGCTGGAAATAGGTCTCGGGCTCCGCAGGATCGCCCGCATAGTAGCGGTCGATGCGAAGCCAGTGCATCTCGCGACCACGTGCGGCCTCCTCCGGGCCTACGATCGCAATGTTGTTCTCCGCCTGACATCCGATGACGCACGCATTGCATCCGATGCAGGCATCGAGATCGATCGCCATTCCCCATGCATGGCCCTCGTACTCCCATTCGGGGTAGACCGAGGGGCGAGGCTCCGATGGGTCGCTCGCCGACATGCCCGGACCCACGACCCGCACGATGTCGTGCCCTTGAAGAGCATGGTGGAGTTGCGTCGAGATGACCGGGATTCTCTCTCCCGCGGTCTTTACCTCACCGCGTGTGATCCAGGGCTGCCGGCTTGTCCTGACCGAGTAGGCGTCGAACCCGATTCCGGTGCCGATGGAGCCGGCGCGCGTGCGGCCATAGCCGAGCGGAAGCGTCACGGTGTCGGGAGCGTGCCCGGGGAGCACCCAGACGGGTGCCCGGACCGCTCGCCCGTCGACCGTAAGATCGACCGCATCACCGGTCGAAAGGCCGAGAGTGGCGGCAGTCTCCGGGGCAATCAGGGCTGCATTCCCCCAAACCTGCTTCGTCAGGGGCTTCGGGAGTTCCTGAAGCCAGCCATTGTTGGCGAAGCGTCCGTCCCAGATGGACGGGTCCGGGGAGAACAGGATATCGATCGACCCGGCGGATGCCGCCGGGCTCGATTCCGCGTCCCAATCACGACGCACCTCGACGTCCACGGGGGGAGACGCGGAGTTCTCCACGATGCCGCGCTCCAGTGCACGGTTCCAGTTTTCCTCGAAAACCTCGCCCCAGCGCTCGTGCCAGACAGCTTGGACAATCGCGTAGCCGTCGGCCGGATCTCCAAGCATCGTTCCAAGAAGCTCTTCCGCTGTCATCCCGGGCTTGAGCTTCACCGTCGCGGGCTGGCAGAGACCGACCGTTCCGTCGAACGCGCGCAGGTCACCCCAACTCTCCAGACGGTGGCACTCGGGTATGTGCCAACGCGACAGCACAGCCGTCTCGTCTCGCCGGTAGCCCAGATGGATCGAGAGCGGCACGCGTTGCAGCAGCGACGCGAATTCGAGGTCGGCGGGAGCGGTATAGACCGGATTTTCCGCGAGAATGAGCAGGCGCGAGACACGCCCTCCTGCCATGTCCTCGGCAAGGCTCGCGAGCGACCCGACTTCCCCGGCGGCAAGCCGCACCGGTTCGATCATGCGAATGGTCGTGCCAAAGGCACCGATCCGGGCATTGATCGAGAATGCCAGGGCATGGACCCGTGCGGGCTGTTCAAGACCGGCCGTGACGAGGCCGCGGGCCCCGGCTTGGCGCAGCCGTGCGGCGAGCTTCTCGACGCTCGGGTGTGTCTCGGCCGGAGGGGTTGTCCCGTCGAGCGCTGCTGCGAGGCCATGGGCGAATGGTTCGAACTCGCGTGGACGGAGCACCACTCGCTCGTCTGCGCGTGCCCCAACGAGACCCGGGCGGCTCTCCACGGCAGCGAGGAACGGCAGGTCCCGATTCGGCGCGCGCCGCCGTGCCTGATAGTCCGAAGCGTAACGGAGATGGCCGGGCTCCTCGAGGAAGAGGTCGCCCCCTAGCGTGACGATGACGTCTGCCTGGCCGAGATCGTACACGGGATCGAGCGCCCGCCCGAATGCCAGGGCGGCACCGGCGCGGCGATTGTCCTCGTCGATCGGCGAGAAGCGATGCCAGCGCGAGCCCGGGAGCCGTTCCTGGGCAGCGGAAATGATGCGGTTGAGCGTTGGCGACGTTGTCGGCGGCAGGAGCACATGGAGGCCACTTCCTCCGTCCGACAGAAGCTCGTCGGACAGCCTCCGGGCAAAAGGCGTCACAGCTTCCCAAGGCCGCTCGCTTCCCTCTTGCAGCGGTGCAACGGATCGGTCCGGGTCGTAGAGCGAGAGGATCTCGGCTTGCGCAAAGACATCCGTTGCCCCGCCGCTCGCCGGGTGGAGCGGGTTGCCGTCGATCTTGATCGGGCGCCCCTCCTGGGCCCTGACGAGCACGCCGCGGCCGTAGCCGTTCAACTCCATGGAGGTGGCGAAAACCGCGGGGACACCCGGCGTATAGAAGGGCGAGTTGTAGGCCTGTGAGAAGAGAGGCCGGTCTGCGCCGCCCTCTTCCGAGTTGCAGGCAGCCAGCCCACCGAGGGCGAGCGAGGCCCCCATGAGGCTCAACAGCGTGCGCCGGTCGACCGCGCCCGATCGCATGATGTCGGGAAATTCCGCCTCGATGTGCCGGCGCACCGAGGGGTGTTCCGCCAACTCCTCGAGACTGCGCCACAGCCTTGCACCATGCTCTCCCCGAAGGCGTGTTCGGATGGCATCGAGGTCAAGGGAGAGCCGCTCATCCATTCCGGCTACCGATGGCACGTGCTGCAGCTGGTGAGGCGCCGGGCCTCCGAACGGTAATGAGCCCGAACCTCGGGTGGCAGATCGCGGTCATGCGGCTCGTAGCCCATGGCCAGGACGGCATTTTGTGGCCTGAGGTGGGGCGCGGGATCACGATGGCAGTCCAGGCACCATCCCATCGAGAGGGTGTGGACCTTCACGGTTCTCGCCATTTGATCGACGCGCCCATGGCAGGTCTCACAGGCAACACCCTTGGTCACGTGCGCCGCATGGTGGAAGAATGCGAAGGGCGGGAGGCGGTGGACGGAGGTCCACTCGATCGGCTGCTGCAAGGCCACTGCCGAGCGAACCGGCTCCAGCGCACTTGCGCCGACCCAGACCTGGGAGTGGCACGACATACAGGTATGGGCCGAAGGCATGCCGGCACCGGCAGTTCTCTCGACATTGGAATGACAATAGCGGCAGTCGATGCGCAGGGAGCCGGCATGGAGATCGTGCCGAAACGGAACCGGCTGCAGAGCCGGCTTGCCGACGTTCCAGGCGCTGCCGGAGCGTGACCAGAAGTAGCCCATAATAACGGCCCCGATGGCCGCAAGGAGCACGAGCACGATGCCCACCCGAAACATGGTGGTGTGTCTTTGCTCGAAAAGTTGCGCCATGGATCCGCGCTATGTGCCCCTCGCTGGTCACAGGCGACGCCTGCAACTGAAGCTTCGCAGTCGACATCAATCGATGCAGGGCAACTTCGTTCCGAAATTGGATCGATTCCGGAGAACGGGCACATGAGCCCGCTATGTCATTCGAATCCCGATCTCCTGCCGGGGGTGTCGCCAGGTATTACGGATTGAAGCCTGGCCAGCCTCCACGCGTGGAGCAGTCCATCGGAGCATCGGCCTGGGTGCGCTGAATGAGCGGTTGGGCGGTCAGGGGCCATTCCAAACGCGCTGAATATCCCTTCGTGAGAGATGAAAAGGCACCTTCGTCAGCGAATTGGGTTCGTTTTGCCGAAAGATCATCCAGAATGGCAATCTCGCGGATAATCTTGGTCCTGATTGCTTCGGCGAACTGAGAGCGCTCCCTTACGGGCACGATGAAAGCGCCCAGGCCGCCGATCACGCAGTCGTGGTAGTACCGGTCGAGATTTTCCATATCGCCAAAACCGGTGGGGCGCTTGAGCATGATGGGAAGCCCATTGATGGTAATTCCCCTCGCGACAGCCTCATCGCGGGCGAGCGTCACCATTCGCCCGCTGCTGTTCGGCCCATCTCCTGAAATGTCGATGACCCTCCGAAGAGCCTCGACCCCTGCCTCGTTGAGGAGCTTCACGCCTGCATCGATCGCCCCGGAGATCGACGTCCGCGATACCCGCGCCATTGGAGCGCGCGAGAGCCGGTCGGCGAACTCATTCGCTCCATCGGCACCTTCGATGATCGTCCATGGAACAATCACGTGCTGATAGGTATCGGCCGACCATTCCATGTAGGTCAGCATGATGCGCCCCAGGATACCGGCGCGGACAGCGTCATGCACGAGGGGTGACCGGAACGCTTCGATGAAGCCCTGCCGCTGGAGTTCCTGCTCCTCCGGGTCCATTGAGCGCGACACGTCGACGGCCAGCACGAGCGCAAGGTCGACCTCTCCTTCGGTCTGCGCGGCAAGGGTGGTCGAGAACGCCAAAAGCGACATCACGAATCCGGCGACTGCTCCCCAAGTCAGACGAGTCATTCGCAGCCTCCTGTGATCACGGACTGAAGTGGGATAACCTCTCCTATCGGCAAGCCTGCCGCGAGCCACCCGGTTGGACTTCGGCCTACCTCGATTGAAGGATTTACAAGGCTGCCGCGAGGCTTGGCTTAGTGGCCAATTCGGAGACTACGCCCGTGTCAGTGCATTCGACTCCATGACCAGCGTCCTAAGACGATCATCCCGAGCATGACTCCAAGGCTCCTCGCGATCCGGCTTCCGCCGGGCGCGAGCTTCTCGAGTCCGATTCCGATCGCGAGCAGGGCGACGACGACCAGATTCATCACGCCTCCAGTGAACAGCAGGAGCATCATGGCCGCCATCATGATCGGCCACATCGCGAACACGGCGAGGAATGTTTGCACGCTCCAATGCGGCATTCGGCAGCAAAGACCACCAAACGCTCGGTAAGTGATCGATCTGAAAAGAGTTCCGGATCTGTGGCCGCCTGGGAGACTTCGCGAGGCGGGGACGACAAGAGGTGACTTGGAACTCGGTCCATTCATAGGTGATCCGCAAACCCGTTGGCTGTGGAGACGGTCCGAAGAAGGTGGAAAAGCGGACGTTCATTGGGCCCATTCTACGATCGAAGTTGACCCGAAGGAGACCTTCAGAAGACCTTTCACGGTGCTGGCGATCACCCATAGGGTCTGCTCGTCTGAGGGCACCCGGAGCGGGCGCCAAAGGTCGCCAT
>NZ_LN811356.1:0-10053 GCF_001006805.1 Microvirga massiliensis
AGTAATAGTCGTAGCCATAGTAACCTCAGACCAAGCAATTTTCTGTCAGGCCAGAATTGAGCTAAGTCGCCCGGCCTTGGGTGATTTTGATCAGCAGGAGTTGCTTGAGGTCACTACTGAGGCAACTGACCTTTGGTAAGGCAATCTAGGTGCGAATACGTAACCTTGCGGCAGCAGGTGCGGCCGATTGACAGCCGTCAAGGGCCACAAGAACTTTGGGGCCGTAACGCAGTAGTGCACTTCTGTAATGGGCCGTTGGGTGTCAATCCCCTGAGTGAGTGTCACGTCGCCGAAGTTTTGCTTCTGTTCGGGGTCGGCGTGACGCCGCCCCACCATGCCATCAGAGTGGATGCGGTCAGTCCATCTAAAACGCGTGTTCTGCCTCGAGAGGCGCGCACGGCACTACTTACGGCTTCACCGCCTCCATCGTCCCGGCGACGGGACCTCAGTGGAACGGAGTTCGCGCTCCGGTTCCGAACTGTTGTGTCTTGCTATGCCGTCACCTCCCGGCTCCAACGGAACGTGCTGCCATCCACCCACATGCGATGAAGAATGACGGCGAGCTTGCGGGCCAGCGCCACCTTGGCGCGCTTCATGCCCCGCCGCTTCGCCACCTCCAAGGCCCAGCGTTTGAGCGATGAGAAGCGCACCGCCCGCGTGAGCATGATATGGGCTCCTTCATAGAGCGCCGTGCGCACCATCGGATCGCCAACCCGGCTCACCGCGCCGGTGATGTCGGTCTCGCCCGACTGGTACTTCTTCGGCGTCAACCCAAAGTGCGCGCCCACCGCCCGCGAGCGGGAGAACCGATCGGGCTGGTCGACGGCAGAGGTGAAGGTCACGGCGATCAACGCTCCAACTCCGGGCACGCTCATCAGCCGCCGGCAGACTTCGTCGCCGCGCACGATCGCCACCATGGCGCGATGTAGCCTGGCGAACTCCGCCTGCAGCGCCTCTCGGGCCCGCAGCATGGCATCCGCAATCCTCTCCAGCATCGCATGACCAGCGGCGAGCGTGCGCACGCGCGCTGCGAATTGCCCCTTGCTGACTTCCCCGACCTTCAGGCCGAAGCCGCGCAACAGACCGCGCAAGCTGAACTCGACAACACGCATCTTGGCCTGCAGTTGCTTGCGGGCCATCAGCAGGGCCCGATTCTCTTGGGCCGGCGGCGACTTGCAATGCACCGACCGGAACCAGCCCATGCGCAGGAGTTGGGCGATGCCACGGGCATCCTGGTGGTCGGTCTTCACGATCATGGCCGACAAGGCTGCCTTAATGTGCCGGGTCTCCAGCAACACGACGTCATAGCCAGCCGTCTGCAAGCCCGCATGCAGCCACTGCAAGAGCGGGCCAGCTTCAAGGCCAACACGGGTGAGCGGTAAGCTCAAACCGGCGAAGAAGGCCGTAAGGGCCTCCGGCTCGCTGGCGACTTTCGCCTAGCGGACGATTTGTCCGGTGGCGTCGACCACGCAGATGCTGCTGCGGTCCAACGACACATCGATCCCAGCATAATAGTCCATGGCTGTCCCTCATGATGCTCAGGGCCGATCACATCGGACCCCGCTCCAACACCATTACTCTGAGGGACAGCCACTCCGCTCCGCTACTTTGCAGGCGGCCGGCCCATTACGGCATCTATCTATGCAGGCGATCGTACGAATCTGCTGCGCGAGATTCTATCGGTGGGTGCGTCTTGAAGAACTGTGGCCGATATTTTCGAAAAGGAGTCTTCTGAAGATCTCACAGAGACCACGCTCGCGCAGTCCCAACCTTTCAGAGTGGGTACGGCGATCTCCGTAGAGGTTCGCGGAACCCCGCCTAGCGCATCGTGCGGAAAAGTGGGCCCACTTTTCCGCACGATGCGCCACTCAGGTAGTCAAGCATCGGCCCCAAAAGTGGAATCCACTTTTGGGGCCGATGCTATAGTGGCGTGCCTCTAACGCCTGCTAATCACCGCTCGAGACAAGCACGAGGCCAACTCTACGGCCCCAATCAGAGCGACAGGCATCGAGCCATGATCGGATTTTACAGCGACGTAATGAGTGGCTCCCGAACATCGACGGTTGTCCAGGAGACGCCGCTTTGGAGGCCTTGCCACGTCGATTTTCGCAGGGCCGGGAATGCAGCCGCCGTGTTCAGGACGCGACTGATCGTTTGTGCTGTACCAAGAAAAGCAGCGGATGAGAAATGTGGGCACAGCTAGTATACACTTTCATTGGAGCGCGGATCACAGATCGAATCCTGGGCTCCAACGGCGGCGCGGCACTCGTCACAACACAAGTGTTTCGCACTTCGACGATTCTGCGTACTAGGTAAGCGAGGGTCGAAAAACACGTGTGAAGATTTCAAGATTGAGAAGCGCCCAGAGTGTCTTCTCGTGGTTTCGACGCCCTGTCGTATGCTCGTCGAACATCTGCGCAAGCTTGTTCCGATCGCACATGACCGCAACCTGCGAATCGGCTCCCAAGAGGTGGTCATGCAGATAGTCGCGTAGGGTTGTACGAAACCAGAGTTCCACGGGAACCCGGAAGCCGACCTTGCGCCGTTTCAGAATCTCTCTCGGCAGCAGGCGGCCCACTGCTTCGCGCAACACGGCCTTGCCACCCTTGGCGCCAAGAAGGATATGGTCCGGGAACGCGGCAACGGTCCTGGCTAGCTCTACATCCATGAATGGCATGCGCCCCTCGATGCCCGCAGCCATCATCATCCGATCTCCACGCTCAAGGAGATTATCGGGGAGCCACGACGTCTGGTCAAAGAGTAGAGTTCGTTTCAGCGCTGACCCTGAACCCGAGAAGGGGAAGGGGTCGAGCCGGCGCCTCGGCCGTGACTGCGCCATGAGCGCTCCGGCCTCTGTCGGCGACATGGCTCCGAACCAGACAGCCATTCTGGCTTCAGGATCCCGTACCGAGAAGGCGCGGAGAGCCGTCGCCGCCCGCCGAGCCCCGTATGGCAAGCGATTGGCGAGGGCGCTTGTCGTATCTTGAAGTATCGACGGTAGTAGCCACTGATATTGGGAAATCCGTGGCTCGAATTTATGTTTCGGATAGCCTGCCAGAAGTTCGTCCGACCCCTCGCCAGTCAGAACCATCTTCACTTTCTTTGCAGCTTCGCGGGCCAGCAGCAAAATCGGGATGTCGGCGGGCTCGGATACGGGCGCACCACGGTGCCAGACTGCCTCGGAGAGAAAATCGAAAACAGCGCTCGAGGGGACCACAATCTCATGGTGATGGGCCCTGAAATGGCTTGCAACCAGTCGCGCGTAGGGGAGTTCTGAATGATCGCTTTCGCTGAAACCGGCTGAGAAGGTTTGCACTGGGCGGCCGAGTTCCTGAGACATCAGGCCCACGACAGCGGCCGAATCGATTCCTCCGGAGAGAAAAGCGCCGAACGGCGCATCCGAGCGAAGCCGCAGGCGTACGGATTCCTGCAGCGTTTCCGTAAAGCGTTTCACTGCCTCGTTCATGCCGATCGGCTCGGGTTCTGTATCGGCGAAAGGAGGTGTATAGTAGCGCCTTATTGTGAGATTGCCGTTGCTCCAGACCGCAAAGTGGCCCGGTGGCAGCTTTTTGATCGAGCGGAAAAAGGTGTTCGGCCCGGGTACGTACCGGTAGACGAGGTACTCCTCCAGGGAGTCCCAGTCGAAGCTCCGATCGAGCCCCGGGAACGCCGTAAGTGCGTGAAGCTCCGAACCGAAGATCAGCCCCCCTTCGGGCAGCTCCGCTATGTAGAGCGGCTTCTTGCCGAAGGCATCCCGGGCGAGGATGAGTTCACCCCGCTTCGGATCCCATAGTGCAAAGGCAAACATCCCGCGCAGCTTGGGGAGAATGTCCGGTCCAAGGATCTCCAGGCCCTTGAGCAGAACCTCCGTGTCAGAGCTTGTCCTGAAGTGAGCCTGATGACCCTTGAGCTCCTCTTTAAGCTCGAGATAGTTGTAAATCTCGCCGTTGAAGATCAGTTGGCGGCCAAGCTCGTCAGACATAGGCTGAGCGCCGCCCGGCGAAAGATCGATGATGGCCAAGCGACGATGGCCTAACGCAATCTGCCAATCCGGGTTCTCGGACGTGTCGACCCAATAGCCCGCACCGTCCGGCCCCCGATGCCGCAAGAGGTCGGTGAGTTCGGTCAGGACCTGACTGTCAAGTGCACGAGCAGACGGGACCACCCAGCCGAAAATTCCGCACATGCTATCCTGCTTGTGATTGGCCGCGGCTTTCGCGCCGCGCGCTCTCTTCCCACGCCGTCATAGGTAGCTCCCGCCGACACGAGGACAAGGGAAGCGAAGCTCGCCCCCGTATGCGTCCAGGCGACGAGAGGCATTCCCATCCCTCCGCATACCAGTCTGTGGCGAGCCAAAGGGGCGAGTGCCCTGTCGTCCGTGTTCGTAAGCGATCACCGGCTCGCCCGCCCAAGGGACGGCGCTTGGACAGCCTGACGCTGAGGGGGTGACAAAAACCGGGGCGGCCCTCTGCGCCCCAGCAATCCGGCGAGCCATCCGTGCAACGCATAGCTGAAGTTCGCATAGGCGCCGGCCACGAGATATTGACCAGTGAGAAGAAGGGTCGCAACAAGAATGATCGGGTACCCGGCAGGGAAGAAGCGCCGGCTGAAGAGAAGCTTGTTCCGCTCGTCCAAGTAGACAGACAGTCGCGAACGCTGCCTCCTGTCATGACTGGAGCCCATCGTGGTTCCATGCCGATGGTAGATGACTGCGTCATGAGCATAACCTAGCCGGAACTCGCCGCGCCGGAAGCACCAATCGACCTCCTCGTTGTAGAGAAAATAGCTCTCATCCATCCGCCCAACGGACTCGATAAAGCGTCGCGTCACAAGCATTGCGGCTCCGGACACGTAATCCATTTCCTGCTCGATTGCCGGTACATCGGGCACGGCATCGGCCGGCATATGCAAACCGATATCCAGGCCGCGCGCGATCCATTTACGCCATCGGCCAGCATAGAGTTGCACCATTCCGGTCTCGGCGAGCATCAGGCGACCGCCAACGATCCCATAATTCCCGCTCCGCGCATGCGCCACAAGGCTCGCCAAGGCGTCGGGATCGACTTCAGTATCGGGATTGAGAACCCAGATGGCTGACCAATTCGGATCGACGATCAGATCAAGCGCGGTGTTGACTCCTCCAGCATATCCGAAATTCCGGACAGCCTCATGAATCTGCAGAAGCTGCCCTCCTGCACGAAACCTTGCGGTGTGGGACGCTCGAACGCGACGACTACGCAGCTCGATCGGCTCGGGAAGCGACAGAATGAGACTTTTTGAAAGTTCCTCGAGGAGAGTGCGATACGCATCTGCCCCGCCATTTTCGCAGACATGCACCTCGAAAGTCGTGTGGGTCGAACGCGACAATGCCTCGAGGCAGGTTCGAATCTCGTTCGGGCAATCGTAGCCCACGATAAGAACCGCTACGTGCTCACTCACGGGAGCGCTCCGCTCGGACGGGAGAGAGGGGGAGTGCCGCTTGGGGATTGTCGGCCGAAGGTTTGGTTCGCTCGACGGCCGCCATCACGCGGTAAGCATGAATGAAGCGGAAAATGCGAAGGCGAAACAGAACCCGGATGGCGCCCCACCGGTCCCGCCAGGACGTAAGCCGCGGCGAGGCGAAGACCTTCGCGATGTGAGGAACCGGTGAGGCCAGCACCATCCACGATTGCATGATCCAGCGGAGTTTTCCCGCGCGACGCTCTCGGGTAAGGAGATAGGCCTCCTGCGTCCGACGATCGTACGTGCGCGCGAGCTCGTTCCAGTCGCGACGCGCAGGATGCGAGACGACAGCACCCGCGACGTGGTTCAAGGGGAACCCAAGCGACACCGCCCGATGGCTCCACTCCAGATCCTCGGACACACCGCTTCGAAATCCGCCAACTTGGTCGAAGACCTCGCGCCGGACAAAAAGATTTCCTGATCCGATAAAACCCCGCTTTTGCAGGAACTCAAGCGCATTGAACCCGAATACCATGTCGAACGCCTCTTCCGGCGTCACATGGTCGGGATCTTTGGGCACGACAAGCACCGGACCGCCGACGATCGGGAATTCCTCCAATCCGATGAGCCCCTGACGCAACCAATCCGGAGTGGGACGACAATCCGAATCTATGAAGGCGAGAGCCTTGCCCGTTGCGAATTTGGCTCCTTCGTTTCGGGCTGGCCCGGCTCCCTTAGTATGCGCGAGTATGACGCGTGCCCGGCCGGCGGCTACCTGCTCAACAGCGTGCAAGCCGCATTTCGAGCCATTGTCTGAAATGATCACCTCGAAACGGGATCGTTCAAGAGTCTGGTGATCCAAGAGCTCAAGACACAGAGATAGCTGCTGGAGGTCATCGTAATGGGGGATGATCACTGAGGCTTCAATCAAGACCCCGGCTCCGTCTTTGACTACACTATAACTATGCCGAAAACCGCTGACGCCAACCCTGTCGACCCAACTACCTTGAGGAGGTACAGAGCCCCTGTGATCTCATGTTATGATTCGCTCCGGCAGAGGCATAAGTTCGGCCCTTACGAAACTGGGCCGTGAATCAGTCGCTGCGGCAGAAAAGCAGATCATTGCAAACCTGCAGGAAGAAGGCGGGAAGACAGATACTGGATGTCTGCCCGCGGTGATTGGGGAGCCGAGACTCCACGCTCTAAGGGCTAAGCTCCGGGGATTCGCGGCATATCTCTGCCATCGCTCGATCCAGCGGTGCAGCAGTCTCGTATCGCTTCCCAGCCTCGCGCAAGGCCCACTTGAGGGTGGGGACCATCATTGGGTTCGTGTGTTCAAAGACAGAGTAGCTTTTGGGCAGTCTAGCGTAACCTACTATACGCATTGCTCCGCGATATGCCGCCATGCCCAAGCGGTATGTTATGTGGTCTACCAAACGTCGAGCGGTCAGGGGCGGCAGATAGCCATGAATTTTCTGCCGTGTCATCGGCGAAATCAAGTCGATATCGCTGAACAGAAGCACGCTGATCGCCTTTTTGCGTTGGCCAAACAGATTACGAGGCACGCCTGCCTCTTCTGCGATACGGCGCGGAATGGGCCGATCATAATGGCCTCCCACTGAGAAGCAATGCATCTCATCCGATGTCGAGATTCGAGAAAGATCGGGATGGCGCTGAGCTCCGACAAAGGGGAGAGGTAGGTGGACAAAGTCCTTGGCAAGCCGAAACTCGCCGAGACTCGAACCGCTGATGTCCCCTCTCTTTATCTTCGTATTGGGTTTGCTTCTCCGATCCCAGACTTTGTCGCCGTGGAAGCCGGTGACGAACACGCGACCGGAAATTAACTCTGAGAGCGCGGTGTAGACGAAGTCTTCGGCTTGCATTCCGGTTGCAAAAAATTCCGCTTCCTCACCTTCGTGGCCCTCGCTCGTCCTTAATCGTTCTACTGGCAGAACTTTGAGTCCGAGTGCCAGGCCGATATTCGTTCCATCATCGCTGACCCCGTTACGCGCAGTCGTGAAGGTGACCGCCTCTGTACACCCAGCGGATCGCGCTATTGCAGCGCATGCAGGCGAGTCATAGCCGGACGAGACCGTTGCAAGCAGCCGATAGCGCCTCGGGCGATCCGGATCGGAGGCATTTTTCGCCACAGCTGAGCACACTGACTGAATGTAGTTTCGATAAGCAGCGAAGTCGCTGAATGGTGCAGGTGCCGGCTTCGGCCTGATCTCAAGTCGCTTGCCCAACAGTGCGTTATGGTGGAATAAGAGGTGAAGAATGCCTTTGTCGGTATGAATTTTAACTGGCGAAGTGTGAATTCCTCTCACAATACTGACAAGGGATTTCAGCAATGTACGGTCTTCCGTGGTGAACTTCGCGCCTGTGTGAGCGAGCAGGAATGGCAACGAGTTTGATGCCCGCCAAGCGCCATCGCACTGGATGATGTATATGCACTCGAGTGTGTGAGATGGTGGGACAGCGAACCATCCTTCGGACATCCGTTTCATTCCTGACCCGAAGACGTTAGGTGAGTCGGAAAAATTCCACTCACCGACGCTCTCGGTTGCCCAGGCACCTTCGAAAAAGCCATCCGGCTTAACTATCACGGAGGTCCCGCAAATAACGGAGCCGCTAGGTGCGTGCTCGGTGAACAACCACGCAAGCGGAGGGATATCAGCATCGCGAGTGACGCCAATTTTCTCCATCTCTGTTTGCTCCTGGTATTGAAACTCAGACTATGCCAGCGGGGGTATGCGTGCAGCGCGAGCACCCCGGGTTCGATGTTTGTATCAGGCGATTTTGTCCAAGCCATTCTGCTCGCAAAAGCTATTGTTGCCTGCAGGTGGGCGCGGAGGGTTAAGAAATCCCATGTTGAACCCGATACTGCGCAATACCCGTGCTACCTTCGTCTGCAGCCATCGGTCGCCGGCTTGGCTGGAGATGGGGCATGACCATAAACTGCGCAGCAAGAGCTTCTCCAAGCTCGCGCATAGCTCTGCGGCCCTCGAACCTGTCAAGATGATTCGGAGGGCCTACGGGTGTCTTGTTGACATCCACGATGTATATGCGGCTATCGCCTCGGTCGCGCAGGATGTCAAGTTCACCGTAATCCAACCCCATCGCGCGAGCGAAAGCTACAATGTTGGAGACCTCGTCTGTGCTGAATACTTCTGAGGTTGGGCGTCGAACAGCTCGGGTATTGTTGTTGCTGAAGCGTTCGTAAAGAGGTCTATACTTCAGATACACGAACGGTATCGCATTGCCGATTACCGGCGTGCGAATGTCCATGACGAAACGATCTTCTACTTGATTGTCAATGATACGCTGATAAACCCGACCGGGGACTGCTTGTGCCGGTCCGTGAATGATCCGCCCATCGTGAGGTCCGTTGCGGTCTGATTTCTCAACCAAGGGGCCGATGTGAGTTGTAGGATCGACGTGGAAGCCGTATCCGAATACTCTCTCAAAGGCTCGGGCAACCGCTTCCTTGCTGATGTCACGGCAACTGGCGTTCAGGGTGCGAACGCCGGGGACAGGGGCAATGTCTACATGCGTGGCATCCTCCCAGGCAATGGCGAGGCAAACGTCCTCGGAATTGGCCGAGACGACCTGGAACCCCATGGACGCGCACATCTTGCTGATGACGTAGACACCAGGTGGCGGGCAGGTCGGGTAGAGGAGGATCTTTGGTGGGATGGGATGCTGGGCGCCTTCGATCCCGGCAAGTTCATCATAATAGCGTCGCTCGGCCTCGGCAGCTCGCTTGTACATGACTCGCTGGATGGGGCGAAACAAATACTCCGCAGTCTTTGCTGTCAGCCCTCGGACACCATACTTGCGGAGGGCCTGGGCCGGATTTAGGAGTACTGCAATCGGCTTCCACACAGTGAGCATCCTCCGTTCCCTATCGGCCATTCTTGATATGGAGTTCAATGGGATCAGGGCTAGTCTAGCTAACCCGGTGTGCGGGTTTTCTTGGGCTCGACATCTGCGGCTATCTGAGGCGGGGGTGTCGCGATCAGCCGCACGTGCGTGGCTCGCCTCATGCACGCGGCCGGGGTCTCGGGCGTGAGCCGGCGCAAGGGCCGGTCACCACACAGCGGAGCGCGGGTGCGCCCGGCTCCCGATCTGGTCGAGCGCCGCTTCACGGCAAATGGCACGAATCAGCACTGGGTGGCCGACATCACCTATGTCCCGACTCAGCGGGCTTTCTTTATGTCGCCGTTGTGCTGGACGTGTTCAGCCCGCCGGGTGGTGGGGTGGAGCATGAGCCCCGATCTGAGGACGTGGCGCGTGGGGTAGTATAATTTGTGCCCGCGCCATTCCGGCTTGGGTTATCTCTCACCGATCAAGCTCGAGCGAAGGAAGATCGCGCCGGTCCTGAACCCGGCGCGATGGCGCCAATCCTTCAACCATCTACAGCGCTGCGGCAACCTTACCCACGAGCTATGACAGGCCGAGCGCACGACAATGGCTCCAATATCTACATCGCTGTCGACGCACTTGGCCATCTGCTGGCCACTCATGTCTTGCCGATCGCCGAACGGGACGCGCTCAAGTAAGCGTACTCGCGGCCGCAGTTCAGGAGGTAGCCGCCGCGAGAAACGGATT
>NZ_LN811356.1:10977-12057 GCF_001006805.1 Microvirga massiliensis
GGCGCCGGCGTGCTCGAGGGGGCTCAGGCTGGCGCCCTTGCCGGCATAGGCGTTCTTGACCAGGAAGTCGTCGAGCTGGGCTGAGGTGCCCGCCCCGGCATTGCTGAAGACCTCCGCGTAAGGGACGGTTCCGCTCTTGCTCTGCCAGTGGGTCGCGGTGTTGTTGCTGTTGATCCCCGTGGCCCCGAAATCCACCGAGTTCGCGAGGTTGTCCGTGACCCGGGCATTGGTCACCCCGGACAGCTTGATCCAGGTGTTGTTGGTGCCCAGGTAGTTGTTGGGCACGCCCAGAACGGTGTTGTTGTCAATCACCACCCCGTCGGCCTTGCCGATCGTGATGCCATGCCAGTGAGACGTGTAGATCAGGTTGTTCTCGATCGTGACGTTCTTGTAGGCGATGCCGGTCTCGTTGCCCATGAAGATGCCCTGCACGGAGGTGCCGCTGCCCTGCAGGAAGGTGTTGTCATGGATGTGGACGCCCTCTGACGACCGGGTCGTGTTGACGGTGTGGAACTGCACGAAGTCGGCATGCGCGCCGGGTTCCGCCTTGAAGTTGGTGGCGAAGTTGCGGGCGATTTCCACGCCCTGCATGTCCGAGAACTGGAAGGCATCGGCCCGGATGCCCGTGAGGCTGTTGTTCAGGACCTTGAGGTTCTGGCTGCTGCCGCCCTGGAGACCGTATTGCAGGTTCGTGAAGGTGTTGTTCTCGACCACCACGTCGTGCGAGCCCTTCACCCAGATCCCCAGCACCTTGGCGAGCGAGCCGGCCTCGCCCGAGAAGGCCGAGTTGACGACCTGGATGTTCGAGCTGTTGTGCAGGCTCAGGGCGAAGCTGTTGGCCTCTCCGGAGGTCTGCTCGGGGTTGAAGGCGAGGCCGTCGAGGGTGATGCCGGTCGAGTTCTGGAACTGGAGATCCTCGAACACGGCCTTGTGGGCGGGATCGGCCGAGGTGAGGGTGAGGGCGCCCTTGCCGCCAATGCCGGAATACTTCAGCGCGCCATACTGGCCCGCCGCGAGGAGGATGGTCGTCTCGCCCTGGTAGCTCGCGAGCGCAGCCGACAGTTCTGATGCATTGGAGAC
>NZ_LN811356.1:12709-26104 GCF_001006805.1 Microvirga massiliensis
CCCTTTCCGGGTAGCAGATGGGATCTTGGGCAGCTCGTGACGCCATTCCCTCCCTAAATGGAGGGCTAGAGGGCTGAGACAACATTGATGAACAGATTTTTGAGGCCAGACAAGGAGTTAATCCCGGCATCCGATGGAGCGAGGCGCGCCTCACGTACTGAGGCTCGGCTGTTCAAACCTTGCAGATTTATTCGCAGGAGTGAGGTCGTGCAGAGTCTTGGGGCGACGGGCAAAGTTGTGGACGGGCAGGAAGTTGCCGAGACGACCGTGTAGCTCATCCTGAGCACAATCAGAGCACGTGACGCTTGTCTCCTCGGGGGCGGTTCAAGGGCTCGACTTGTCTCGCCGTTCAAGGAGGCCACGGTTTAGTCAGGCGGCGATCGACGCCGTCTTTTGCACTGCCGAACTGGAAGGCTCAGCCCAGATGGTCTCGCTCTGTTGATCTCGGGGCCAGCCGACTGTGTGTTGCCGAGGGGCATGAAGTGGATGCCGTGGTGAAGCTTGCTTACGCGTGTCGTGCGGGAAACGTTTCTCGGGCATCCGCGCAGACCAATCTTGAATGGCTCCTCTCGGCAGAGTCCGCGAGTGAATTAAGTTCCGCAATACGGGCCTTTACGCCCTCCGAGGCCTCAAAACCAAGTATTTGGAGGATATCCCGCCAGCGATAGGACCAGTCATGCCGACGAAGCGATTCATATGCATTCCTGAAGCTTGCGACCGCCAAACGGTCGGGATCACGGTTCAATTCTGCTAGGATCCGCCTCATATCGCTTGGCTCAACGGGGATTTCGATCAATGCGTCGGGCCAGTCGAACAGGTCATCGAATTCGGGGCACTTCGGCTTGGTACCAAGCATGACTGCTCCACCAGCCGCGCCCTCAAAAAAGCGGGCTGGAACGGCCTCTTCACCAGACGACTCAAGAGCTTTCGGTCCAACTTTAAGGTCATAGGCAATGAAGTACCGGCTACGTTTGATGTAATTGAGAGTGACAAACCTCGCCTGCCAGAAGTCGTAAACTTCCAGCCCAGTGCCTACATCAAAGATATAGAAGATCTCTTTGTGCGCCGCCATTTCCAGTAGCTGTCGATGAGTCGGGTCGGAGCGACGTCCCATGCTGTATACGTCGATTAAACGAGATAAATTATTTGGGAACGGCGTTGCTAGTAGAGTATCCGTTCCTGCGGGGAGGAATCTGCATGGAGTAGTCGTGTAGGCTTGTACGTTGGTAACGCTGGCCTTGTTGAACAGGAATACATGATCGAACTCATTGAGGAGATGTAATTCGGCTCTGTTAGAAGGAAGATGGCTAGACCATGTCTCAAAAACAAAGGCGGCCGCCTTCCGGCTTCGCTCTCTCCAGCCTCGAATGGCTTTCAAGTCAGCAAGGTGGCTCGCATTCATGCAGACGTAGAAGAAGAGGTCGCAATCCTCTTCGACAGTAATGGGCACCAATTGTGTCGATCGCCCAAGGCCTAGCCGGTGCCTTGCCTTCGACCAAGTAGTAGCCGCTAAGTCGAAGGGCACAGGACGCTGCCTGCGCTCCGGCGCGAGTACCCGAGTCCCCTCCATACGCGCGATAACGTTGCTGAACTCGAACGGCAGGGCATTGTAGAGCGCCTTCTGGCCATTATAGTTCGAAGCAACGATTGTGCGCAGTCTCGTAGCCATTTGCTTGCTCAATCGTGATCTGATTGCGGTCAGAAGGTAACTGATCCAGCGTCCGCCCGGAAAAGAATGAAATAATGAGGGCCGCAGTTTTGGAAGGGCCGTTGAAGCCTTTCGAGAGATAGGTCGGCATCAATCGACAACAGCATAGCCGCATTCGCCCGCATTGTGAAACTGATTTGATCAATGCCAGGAAGGCGTTCGTTCGGTCCACGGTAGAGGGAGGCGTTCGGCATAAGCCAGTCGCTGGCAGAGTCCACATGCAAATACTCAGGTAAGGATCTTTTTGCAGGCGCACGGGTTGGCCGGTGTGACGCGCTGAAAGCGCTTGGAGGTGAACACCGGCCAGATAGCCTATGGGGTAGTGAGCACGGCGCAGATAGGGATCCAGCGGAGACTGCGATGCTTGGCGACATGCGAAGGACCGAGCTCGCACCGCTCTGCTGTCGTCTGCGGGCTGGATGAGCGCAGCGGTTGATATTGTCCTCGGGGCGACGGCGGATTCGACGTGGCACAGGTTTACCCGGTATGCAGTTCAAGCAATTAAGATTTACAAGTGGTAGTGATCCCCCACCCGTTGAGCGGGCTCGGCTGTGGGTAGCTTCCATGATGTCTTCGCTTCTGTCGGAACTCGTCAAGGATCGGCCGAATTTCGCGTCAGAGCCCGCGCGGCCGAGATTGCCCACCGAAGTGGTCGACCAGCGCCAGAATCCATATTGAATGTCCAGAGAACGGCTTCACCATCTTCGCCCTGGAGCAAGTGGCGGTGATGATCTGCAAGGGAATATCGGCGAAGCCGGCTGTGCCTGCGCAATATTCAGCTACGGTCGTGGTCATAACCCGCATAACGGTTGGCCCCATTCAGCGATACTGTTGGGTGAGGCCTTAGACATCCATCTGAGCCTCCCTCGCTTGAGCCGCCCGCCTCCCTGCTGGGCGGGTTCCAGGTTGACGGTATGCTTTAATTGGCGGAATCGATGTTCCGTGCGCTGCCGGCCAAGCGCCATGAGTCTTCAATGCCAACGAGTTTTCGCACTCGCTTGGCAAGCCCTCCAAGACGTCTTCTCCAGCCGGAGTGATCTCTTGGATCAGGGGAAGCCGCTTGTATGGAAATTGCCATCTCGCGCTCAAGAGCTGCCCACTGTGCCAATGTTGTCGTGTGGAAATTGATCGCCGTGAGCGGACGATTAGCCCTGAACTCTTCGTCTGTCCGCATCTCACAAAACGACGAGCGTGGATCGTCCATATGTTCCTCGTGAATGAATGGAAAATAGAAGCCGTTCTTCCAACCGTTCAGAGCTGCGCGAATACAATAGTCGGTGAAGGACTCCTGCGGCTTCAGCGAGCCAAGCTGGCGAATCACATCGCGACGCATGACATAGCTACTGCCCTGTACCCAGCAATTCTCCATTACACGATGGCCACCGTGAAGATTTCTGATCTTTTTCTCTGCTAGTTCGGGTACATAGTCCTCGTCGTGCCCCCGCCAGCAACCAATCACGCCGAGATTGGGATTATCCTGGAGAGCAGAGATCAGCTTCTGTGACCAGGACTCGCCGACCAAGCAGTCATCATCTACCTTGGAGACAAATTCGCCACAGGAGTTTTGCCAGAACCAATTCGTTGGCTCGCGAAGGCGCTTGTTCTCTGAAGAGAACTCATACTTGTAAAATCTTGGATGGGAACGGAAATTCTCAACGACTTGAATTGTTTCCGGATCTGTTCCATTGTGCCACACCCACACACGCGATCTCTCATCGCAACTGTCAAGCAATCGCTTGAGCGAACGGCGAGTGTAGTTCGCGCGATTGTATGTGATCATCAGAATGTCGTGGGTGAACTCGGATGTCATGATCAGGCACAAAACGATGAGCGTAACAGGGTGAGGCGGGATGGCCAAGCAATATGTCCACCATGCACTGGTATTGGGACGCAATACTTGACGTATTGGGCCGTAAGATTGGGCTGATCCTATTAACTTTAAAGCATGGCTGAGCTCAATTTTAATATAGGTGAAGTTGTATCTGCATCAGCGCTCAAAATACTGGGCGTAGTATTTTCCGTCATATTCGCCGTAGCGACGCATTAGTTTCATATCCACTTTGCTGAGCACTGATCCAAGGAGCCGGTTGCGCGCTGCCGTTGAGAGCGACACGGCTTCGGACACTGCGTCTACGTGGGTCTTTGCCCATTCAGCAATGAGAACGAAGCCGTCGATGAGATGGGCGGTAGCGCGCACATCCACGACCGGCAGCATGGGCGCGAAATCAATAACAATCAGATCATAACGGGACCGCGCGACTTTGAGCAAACGTTCCATAGCCGGGCTATTCAACAGGCCACTGGTATTGTCCGGGATATTCTTTAAACTGGCGGGCATGAAGTGCAGTCCCGTAGCGAGATGCACACACATGACCTCATCCATGTCGGTGAAATGCCCTTCGAGCACCCCTCGGAGTCCAGCTTCCGCCTTGGGTGCTAGCCCCTGCGTCAGGGTAGGATTGCGCATGTCGCAGTCGATCAGCAGCGCGCGGGATCCTGTCTGAGCCGCAAGGAAAGCCAGGTTCGAAGCCACCGTGCTCTTGCCTTCGCCTGGCAGCGACGACACCACACCAATTACCACGCCACCCTCGCCCCCGGCGAGATTCAGGTCGGCCGCAAGCTTGATGGAACGAATACCTTCAGCGAACTGCGAGAACGGGGCACGCAGCACAGAAATCAATTCCATGCGTCGTGGTAGTACCTCACGCTGGCCTGCCTTCCGCTCTGCAGAGCGCTGCCGGCTGGGTCCTGTCCGAATCTTCGGAAGCAGCGCCAGACAAGGAATACCCGCCGCGCGCTCGAGCTGACGCTTGTTACGGACTGTTCTGTTGAGTAGTTCTCGCAGCAGCCCGAAACCAGCACCGGCCGCCAGTCCTCCTGCCAGCCCCAAGGCAAGGGCAAGCAGCGGCTTGGGGTGGCTCTTCGATTGGGGAAGCAACGCGTTCGTGATTACCCTCGCATCAGTAACTGGCATGCTCGACTGCTGCGCCGCCTGCATCTGACGCTGAACGAAGTTCTCGTATAGTGCGCGAGCAGTCTGAGCCACGCCCTCGAGCTCGCGGAGCTTGACGTTCGCCACCCGGGATCGGCCCGACCGCTCGAATTCTTCCTGAAGTGCCTTTTCCGCAGACTCAAGCCGCGCCTTCGCGATTGCGACATCGCTCTCGTATGTCTCACGTATTCTCTTGAGTTCGGACAACATCGATTGCTCGAGCATCTCCATCTCGCTCCGGAGATTCTTCACCGCCGCGTGGCGCTCGCCATATCGTTTGGCCCAGTCTGCAGCGCGCGCCGAGACATCGAGATAGCGCTGCCGCAGCGGACTGATCACGCTGCTGGACATGGCATCCGTCACCGCAGCATCGAATTGCCCACTATCGATGATTTGCGTGATACGGCTCAGGCGGGCTTCAGCCTCTGCCAGGCCGGCCCGAGCCTGGTTGAGGCGCTGATCATGATCGCTGATCCGGGCATCATCGACCAGCTTGCCGTCGGAGGTGATGATGTTGTTGGCCAGCTTGTAATCGAGAACGGCCCGCTCGGCGTCGTTCGCCTGTTGCCGAAGTTCGTTCACTCGCTCTTGGAGCCAGGTTTCAGCCCTCTGCGTGGCCTCGAACTTGGACTGTAGCTGGTCCGTGATATAGGCTTCCGCAACTGCATTGGCGATTTGAGCTGCTTTCTCCGGCGTCAGGGCCGTAAAGGATATCTCGAAGACATAGGTCATCGGAACGCGCCGCACCGTCAGGCGGCTCGCGAACGCCTCGGTCACGCCCCGGAACACCTCCTCCTCACTCGGAGTGGACTCTTTTCCGAGAGCAGAATTAACAGTCCTCAAGAGGGGAGTGAGCGGTCCCAGCTGAGGTTCAGTGAACTCTGGGTCCTCGGTTAGCTTTAGGTTGCGGATTACGGCACTTGAAATTCTCTCCGAGGAGATCGTCGCGACTTGGCTTTCAACCAGAGAAGAGTCAACCGGCCTGTCGGGTGCGAACGGATCCTGGCGGAGAGCCAAATTCTGACGAGTTTCCATCAGGACTTCCGTCGAGGCCGTGAACCACGGAGTCGCAGTGGCCAGATACAAGCCTGCGAGTCCGACTCCGACCAGAACCATGGCCATGATAAGAGGCAGCTGGCGCCGCACCATCAGGACCAGCTGCGCGATCTCGTTCTCGCCGCGATCTGAGCTCTCGGGCAGGAGATCCTGTATCGGGGGATCCGCCTCGTATCGGGGAATGACGTTCATCCGCGCTCCTCGTCGATCGTTGAATAGGCGGGCCTAGAGATAGGATGGCAGGGCAGTAGCTTGGCGAACAGGCTTGGTGGCCTCTCCTGTGCAGAGGAGAGACTGGGCCTTCGCAGCGCCGCGATCCGAACGATGCCGAAGCGACGGGTGCAATGCACCGTCGAGATTAGCCAAAAGCATAGCGGAACTTTGCCTCCCCAGGCGGCAGCCACATCGGATATGGCCAAGCCACCAATAACAATGTTCAGGATGCCAAAGTGTTCCCTTTTAAACAGCCGCTAACGCAGCTTTGCGCCCCCTGAGCGGCGGCATGACGAAAAAGGCCGCCCGAGGGCGGCCCAAGTGCAACGCGTTAGAGAGGGAGAGGGTTCCTCTACCAGGAAAATAGTTCCGGATAAGGGCGTCGCACTCTCGAGGGAAGGGCATTCAGCGCGTTCAAAGTCGCCAGATCATCATCGGCCCAGACATATTCCCGAGGAGCGCAGCGGAGCAGGGTCGAATTCCAGTCCTCCCGGCAGTCAGGAACGAGCCGAGGAAACTCGACATAATCCCGAACCACTTGGTGCGAGCGCACTGCGGAGCGCCGAGGGACGTCTCCCGGCTCGTCGGCCAAGGCCGGCATGGCGACGTTGAATACGGCTAACAGACCCAATGCGCCCAGCAATCGAACCATGTTCAACATCCTTTGAGACGTGCCGACCTCGAAGAAGCTAGGGCAGAAAACTGCCCCGCCTAATTATTACCCGTGTTGCCTTGGATTTGATTCCGAGTGGAAGCGATGTTGTTCACGGTTCCAGTGATCGCATCGATAATCGTCAGGAACTTGAGCAGGTCGACGCTTGGTGCGTCAGAGACGAAGATTACGTCGCGATCTCGCATGTAAAACGAATTTGCGAGAAAGAATCCCTGCGTATCGGACATGTCGATTGTGTAGACGGTCGGGACCATTGGTTCCTTGTAACGCCTGACATCCACGCCGATATCACTCAGATATTTCTGTGATTCATGCCTAAAGAGGAAAACCGAACGTGGATCTGCGCGGCTGCCATCCAGGCCACCGGCCGTAGCCACGGCCTCCGCAAGGGTAAGATTATCCTTGTCGAATGCAAACCGGCGGTTCTGTTGGCCGCCGACCGCTCCCGGCGCCGGGGTGGCTCCGAACACCAGATAATTCCGCGGCTCGTGAGACACGTAAACCACGTCGCCGGGGGTGAGGTTCACGTTGTAGCTCGGGTTTTGCACAATGGAGGTGAGAACCGCCTGGTCGGTCCTGCCTCGGCGCTGGAGCGTAATGACGCTCTCATGACCAGGGAACTTCGAGCCTCCAGCTCGCGCAATCGCGTTCAGGATCCGCGTTCCCCCGGGTTCTAGGGCAAAGCGGGCGGGCTGATTGACATCCCCGAGGACGCTGACCTCCTCCGACTGGCGACTCGTGATCGTTACGACGGCCTGGGGTTCGATGGCCCGCGATTTCAGTCGCTCCTCGATATCGGCTTGGATCTCGGCAGGCGTCCTTCCGACCGCGTTGATTTCGCCGGCATAGGGCACACTGATACGTCCCGACCGATCGACCTGTTGGGGCGGAAGCTGGACGAAGTTCCCGGCCGAGCTGCCGGGCTGCCCGGGAATGAACAGGCCGCCGGCCTGCGCTTCGAAAATCGTAATGCTGACCGAATCGCCGGGGCCGACCCGGACATCGGGAAGGCCGGAAGCCCGCACATTCGACTGGAACAGAACCGGGCGTTTCACCTGGCGCTGAGCATGCCGCACAATCGTCGGCGTGAGCTTGACGATCGCGTAGCTCACATTTGACGAGTCGGACAAGGAAACCTCGGCGGCTGACCTAACCTCTTGGCCTGCCGGACCATCCTTCGGAAGGAATCCTCCGCAACCGCCGAGGACGGTGGCCATGAGAGCAACCAGGCTCAAGTGCAAACGCTTCGTCAAAGCTACCCCTCACGCCCGCTCCGGGGCAGCCCGACAGAGGGCGTGCTGCCCGGAGTTGATCCGTCCAGCTTTTCGGTAGCATTCAGGTGTCCGACTCAGCAATGCTGCCAAGCCTTCGACCACGTCTCTGATCGGAGGTGTTGCGCTGAAGCCACGCTCGGGCCGCAGCGGACGGTGCTGGGCGCACGCAGAAATGGGGACGTTAAAGGAAGGTATGCGAGTTCCCCTGGAGTGCGATGCAGCTCAGCCTACCTGTTGCGAAAGCTCCGGTATCGATATTAATCCGGTTCGCATGGACTTCCGGACTTTCGACAGGCGTGTGCCCATGCACCACGAAGTGGCTGAAGGGGTCTCGGTGGTCGAGGAAGGGCTGCCGGATCCAGAGGAGATCCTCCTCCTGCTGTCGGTCGAGCGGCACGGTCGGCCGGAGGCCAGCGTGGACGAAAGCGACGTTTCCGCTGACATGGGTCAGGGGCAGGCTCTCCAGAAAATAGAGGTGCTCCGCAGGGAGGGCCTGCCTGAATTCTTCGGCTACGCGGACTTGGTCCTCGCGAGACAGCCGTGCCGGAACCCGGAGGCCGTACGACAGGAGTGTCTGGAGTCCACCGAGGGCGACCCAGTTCTCCCAGAGGATCGGTTCCCGAAGGAACCGGACGAGGATCGCCTCATGATTGCCTTTCAAGCAGATCGCATTTCCGCCCTGCGATAGCGCCAAGAGCATGTCGACCACGAGCCGTGAGTCGGGCCCACGGTCTACGTAATCACCCAGGAATACCGTGACGAGGCGGTGAGCCGAGCACCGGTCCATGTCGACCCTGATCCGGTCGATCATCTCCGCCAGCAGGTCCGCACGCCCATGAATGTCGCCGACAGCATAGATCCTGGTGCCATCCTCGACCGCAAATGGGAGAGGAGGGGTGGGGGCGGCCTTGCGGAGAAGCTTCGACAGCATGACAGAAACTGGCTAGCAAATTCTATACCGGAATCAACCCGTCGGGCCACCTCCCTTGGTTCTGCGAGAGGAGCCATCGTGCAGGTGCAACATACCGGGGCAAGAATATGATCCGGCGGCATCGGGTGCGGAACCCCAGAGTGGCTGTGTACTTTCCGGGGCCGAGCTGTCGTAGCAGCCGCCACCTGTCTTTACGTTGATATCTCTATATGTCTCCGGGCTGCCCGCAACGGCTGCCCACCAGACCAGGGGTGTCGGGTGCCTGTCCCTTGTTGCTTCACCGCCCGTTTGTCGAGTGCTCGGTGTGCAGTTCATGGCACGGGTTCGAGCGTGACTGCGGGATCCGGCCCCGCGCACCCGCCGGGATGGGGAGCAGAACCGCCGATGTATAACGCCTCCACATTGATGCCTGATCGGCTGGAACTTTCGACACCTGCTCACGTTGGAGGGGAGGCGCCACAGCCAAGGGGCGGACGTCCCTGCAGCGTGTTCCAATTTTCTGCCTACGCCGAGAGGGGAGTACGACCAAGCTCTGCTTTGTCCTTTCAAGAATATCTCCGCCTCGTAAGGCAATGACGATCATCGGGAAGGTGGGCGAAACAGGGTCGACTCCCGATGCTCGGAGCTTAGATGAAGGGCCCATGCACGCTGAATTTCGACGCGAGACGAGGCAAGAAGTCGAACTTCCCGATGCTAGTCGGGCACAGGCACGACACTGGCTCGGTATCGATTATCACGAGCTCGGTTGGGTGCTCGCATCTATTGACTTTGTCGTTATCATCGCTCTCAGCATTACCAGCGGGACGCTCTATCATACGGTCGCGATCGGGACCCTTGGAGATATCGACCGGTTTGCCGGTGCGGGCTTGGTCGCTGGTGGTTTGTTCGTTGCCTCACACAAGGCGCTCGGCCTTTACCAGCCGATGTCGCTGGTCGGCGAAGTCCGCCAGACAGGACGCGCGGTTCTGGTCTGGGTTGGTGTGTTCACCTTCTTCGCGACCGCAGCCTTTCTGTTGAAGATCGCCGATTCTCTCTCACGGGGGACGATGCTGATCTGGTTCACCTCCGGCCTCATCGTGCTGCCACTGCTGCGTGTCTCGACTTCCCGGCTGCTCGCGGAGGGGCTTGCAAATGGGGCGCTCCGAGCGCGAGCAGCAATCGCAATCTACGATCCAGAGGAGTCGCGCGACCCTGCCTTGGCGAAGCTGCTTAGGCGGGCCGGCTACCGAATTGCGGGCTCCTTCGTGGCAACGCCAGAGGCCGAACTAGACTCGCAGTCGGACCATTGGGCCGATCTCGTGAGTGAGGTCTGCCACGTCGTTCGCCAGCAGGATATCGACGAGGTTCTCGTGTGCCTCACGTGGCGCGACCAGTCACGCATCGACGCGCTGGTGGCTGCACTCCACGTGGTCCCCCTCCCGGTCAGGCTCGTTCCCGACGGGCAATCGCGTCCCCTTCTTCCTGAAGCCATTCTCTACGGCAGCGCCGGGGTCGGCATTGAGGTCAAGCGCGCTCCCCTGACTCGATCGGAGCAGGTCTTGAAGCGAACCATCGATGTCTCTTTTGCCGGGCTTGGTCTGTTCATGCTGATGCCGCTCCTGGTACTCGTTGCCTGTGCGATCAAGATCGACAGCCGCGGCCCGGTGCTGTTCCGTCAGAACCGGACGGGGTTCAACGGACGAACATTTGCGATCTACAAGTTCCGCAGCATGACCACGCTGGACAACGGGCCTGTCATCCGCCAGACGACCAGGAATGATCCGCGGGTTACGCGCACCGGGCGGTTTCTGCGCAGCAGCAGCATCGATGAGCTACCTCAGCTGATCAATGTCTTGCTCGGTCACATGTCCCTCGTGGGGCCACGACCGCACGCGATCGCGCACGATGACCACTACGCTACGCTGATTTCCGACTATGCCATACGTCAGCACGTCAAGCCGGGGATTACGGGCTGGGCACAGGTGAACGGCCTCCGGGGTGAAACCGCCGAAGTGGACATCATGCGCCAGCGCGTACAGCACGATCTCTGGTATATCGGAAATTGGAGCCTTCTCCTCGATCTGAAGATCATCTTCCGGACCTGCGTCCAGGTGTTGACGTCGCGAAATGCTTACTAAGGCGAGGCCTGATTAACCAAATACGCGTTCGTGAGCATCAAACGCCTTTGGCAGTCGAGCCCGCGACAGCAGAGCTTTGAGTGGCAACTGCAGTCGGCATAGTTTCTGAGCGCTAATTCAGGATCAACATGGCATCGCCAGTTCTTGCACTACCGATGAGAGGAGGAAGCGCATATCCCAGAAGGGGCGCTTCTCGAGTGCAAGGCCCAGGGCGAGTTGCGCGATCTGGTGCAAAATATGCTCTCGCTGCATTGACGCTTGGCCTCGTCATGCCGGCTCAGCTGATTCTCCCAATTGACATCGCGAAAATTACGTTCACGCGAGCTATTCTGCTTGTCTTATTCTTCCCGGCCCTCTTCTCCTACATACGAGGCCTGGGAAACGGTACTCGACACATTCAACTCCCAGATATCCTTGTCGTGTTCATGTGCTTCTGGATCCTCGGTGCCTTCACAGCGACTGAAGGGATTGCTGTGAGCGCTGAGTCCGGAGGTCTCGTTGTACTCGAGTTCCTCGGTGGTTATCTGATCATGCGCGGATTTGTTCGAACGCGGCAGGACGTTGAAACGTATGTTCTCTGGCTTGCAGTAGCAATCCTACTTCTCGTGCTGATTGCTCTCTTCGACTCTCTGGTAGGGCGGAATCTCGTTACCGAGTCGATTGCAAGGCTAACTGGTGAGCGGACGATTGATAACCAATATAGGAATGGGCTGCTGCGCGCGCGGGCGATGCTCGAACACCCAATCCTGTTCGGCACGTTGTGTGCGTTCGCTGCAGTTATCCTGTTCTATGGCCTACGTACCGTGAAGTTGCGCTTCGCTGGCCTAGCATTATGCACATTTGGTGTCGTGCTCACGGTTTCTTCAGCTCCTCTCTTGGCCTTGCTCATAGCATTCGGAATCATGGCCTACGATCGCATTTTTCGCGGAGTACCGGGCCGGTGGCGTCTGCTGATCGGGGTGATTGCTGCGGCGCTTCTCCTGCTCACGATCATAAGCGATCATCCTGTACGCGCGCTGATAAACCGTCTGACATTCGATGCACAGACTGCCTATGTCAGACTCTTGATCTGGGAATACGCGGGTGCCGACGCTCTCAACTCGCCGTGGGTAGGTATAGGACGTGAGGATTGGGCGCGCCCGCTGTGGATGCCGCCCAGCATTGATACGATTTGGCTCGTACTCGCCGTCGTGTACGGAATTCCGTGCTCTCTTCTGCTCGGAGGCGCCCTTCTCGCGTCCATGCGTAATACCGCCCCAAAAGTTCCCGAGAGTTTGCTGGATCCATACCTCGTTCGTATGAGGCGGGCGCTTTCTATTGTGCTGTGTCTGGCGATCGTAATCGGTTTCACGGTTCACTTCTGGGGTGTTATGTGGACCTTCCTCGGTATTCTTATAGGATTGCGCACGACCCTCGGTGACATGGTTGCGGCCGAAGCAGCGGCCCTCATGTCCGGAAGAAGGGCGGGTGCAAGGGTGCTCCCGTATGGCACCCTAAGGGCGCGCTGCGACCCCATAGGATCAGGATTTCGTTATCAAAATCCGCGACGATCTTCGGGTCGGAATGGGTCCACCGGCTATCGCCGGCCATACTTCTAGCGCATCGAACGATACGCCGCTCAAGGACCAAAGCATCGGATTAGAGCCTCGGACGGGAAATAGGATTCTTTAGCTTCTGGGCTGGGCTGACCTGTGCTTCCCTTCTTGCAGCAGGAGGGGGATCATGGGTCGAAGCTATTCTCTCGATCTGCGGGCGCGGATCGTGGCCTTTGTCGAGGCCGGTCATTCGTGCCGGGCGGCGGCGCGGCATTTCGGGGTCAGCGACAGCTGTGCGATCAAGCTGATGCGCCATCAGGCGCAATCTGGCTCACCGGCTCCGGTGCGTCAGGGCCGGCCCCGCGGCCAAGGCAAGCTGGCGCCCTACGAGGCCTTTCTCGTGCGTGTGGTGGAGAGGCAACCCGACATCACGATGCCGGACCTCGTCGCCCGGCTCTTGGAAGAGCATGGCGTGAGCGCCGCTCCCGCGACCCTCTCGCGCTTCTTAGGCCGGCGCGGCTTCACATATAAAAAACACCTGCTGGCCACGGAATGCGCACGCGCCGACATTCGCGACGAGCGCCGGGTCTGGCGAGACCAGCGCCAGCCCCGCATGCGCGCGCAGCCCCATCGGTTCGTGTTCCTCGATGAGACCGGTGTGAACACCAAGATGGTGCGGTTGCACGGCCGCAGCCGCCGGGGCAAGCGCCTGCTGGCGTCAGCACCGTTCGGGCCCTGGAAGACCCACACCTTCATCGCGGGCCTGCGCTGCCATGAGCTGAGCGCCCCCTGGATCATCGATGGCCCGATCACCCGAGCGGCGTTCGACACCTATGTCGCGACGCAGCTCGCCCCGACCCTGTCGAAAGGCGATGTCGTGATCCTCGACAATCTCG
>NZ_LN811356.1:27328-67123 GCF_001006805.1 Microvirga massiliensis
AGGCCTTCGCGAAGCTCAAAGCACATCTGCGCAAGATCGGGGCCCGCACCTTCGAGGCGCTCTGGCGCGCCATCGGTGACATCTGTGATCTCTTCACCCCGCAGGAATGCTGGAATTACCTCAAAGCCGCTGGATATGCGTCCGTTTAAGGGTCCGATGCTCTAGCCGCAAAGGAAGAAGCCACTTTTGGTTCCGATGCTATAGCTGTCGGGTAGCAGAGGGAGCTGATCGTTATACTTTTCCTGTATCGATCTTCGACCAGATTTTCCGAAAGCGACTGATACGACTTCGCAGTGGCGGTCTCTTTTGCCGCGTTTTCGGCAAGCTAGCACCTGTGGGATCCGGATACACAATGCGCTTCCCGTGTACAAGTATTGTTGCCGCCGTGAATATTGGGCACAGATAGGGGTAATCGAGCTGCAGCATTCTGCGAACATGCTGAAGGCGGGCTCTGCGCATCGTTAACAGGCTCTCCGGAACCCGGGTTCCAAGGAGTGCCGAAAGCGCAACGCATTGCGTCGCGAGGGCAATCCGGTCGAGCGGAGCCCGCATCCAATCTTCAATACGATCCCAATCGAAGTCTGACTCCAGGCTTAGGGTATCCAAGTCAACGAGGTGGCGGAGGTCGATCCGCCCGACCCAGAAATCCCCGTCGTGAAGGAGATCATGCACGAGAATGTGGAAGGCCCGCGAGGTTGAATCAGGCAGGTTAACGATCATTCCGGCATCCCCGAAGGCATGCGAATGCGCAGAAAGCCGCGTAGGCGGGTGCAACCGAGCCGGTCCAGGTGGGCGGACATGGAGATCCACCATGGCGGCGTCCGAAGAGCGGAAGAGATCCGCCTTGAAGTGATGCTGCGCCTCTCCAACTTCGCTGTCCGTCCGGAAGCCGATCGCTACCAAGGCCTGCATCGCGGGATCGACGTCTTCGGCCGGAACGAGGATATCCAAATCGGTCAGCATCCGCTCGCCAATGCGTTCCGGCGGGCTTGCCCGGAGCCATGCAGCACCTTTGATGAGAGTCGGTACGATTCCTGCCGCGTTGAGGCAAAATGCCACTTCATCGAGTTGTCCCTGCAGTCGCGTGTTCCGGGCAGCATTACGTTCGAAAATGAGCCGTAGATACGCGGCCACATCCTCGGGACAGGTCTCCGGGCGAAGCCGGACGGCGAGGGTGGGGGTGACGAGACAGCGATTGGCATCCTCGATGATGCCGAGCCAGTCGACGTCAGGAGGCGGCGAGCCGCGTAGGCATGCTGCGAGATCGCTCAGACGCCGACGCGCTTTCATCATCAAGGGTCCTCAGAAAATCGACCGCATTGTGGAGCTCGGAATAGTGAAACTCGAAAGCATGGGCGCCAGAGACCACCTGTGCAAGGCCGCGCGCACCGGGGCCCAACAAGCGCCCGGATGCCGTATACGCATTACGGATCAACTCCGACAGCACCGTGACCGCATCGACGGGAATGAGGCGAGGGTTCGCATGAGCGCTGCGCCTGAGGAACAACAATCTTGAAACTCCGTGAGCCTCGGACGTGCATGGACGGAGGGGCGTCAAATAGCGGACGCGCCGGGCGTCTAGCCGGCGGTGAATTGGTGTCTTCGGGAGATCGGGTCTGATGGACTTGAGCAGCGGCCAGATTCCGGGTTTAGCTGCCGGGGCAAAGGGCACCCCGCGAACGCGGCCGTCGGCTCCGACGAGCACGATATCGTCACTCCCATATTCGAACCCTGCTTCCGTGAGAGCGACCGTCAGGCCCGTCTTGCCCGCCCCCGGCTGGCCGAGCAGGAGATTGGCGCGTCCTCCCCGGACGAGACAGGCACTATGCAGAGCGATATCGGGTCCGGTCCGCGACAGGACGATTTCGGTGAGCAGAGCCTTCACGGCCGGGATGAACTCGTCCCTGGGATGAAAGCTCACAGGGCGACCCGGCCCGTGAAGGGCAGTACGGTCACCGGCGCCCCAGGACCTGATCACGATATCGGGCTTTGTACGTGTTCCACGCAGGTGACCGAAGGCCTGGAGCAGGAGATCGTGTTCCGGGCCGGCCGGCAGGACGAGATCGACCGAGACGTTCGGGAGCGAAATCAGCATCGTGGCGGTATCCTGGGCCGATTGCGCAGGAGGAGAAAAGTCGATCAATCCCTCCTGTGTCCACTGGTCGACCGCACTCTCGACCTGCTGTTCCGCGGCGCCGGAAGGAATCCCACGCTCGATGAGTTCCGGGACGATGTCGTTGGTATCGACTCCCTCGGCGAGGCGACACCAGATATAGGCCGCGGGCGAACTCAACTCGAAGAGGCGCTGGCGGGACTCGCTGAACAGGAGAGGCCGATCCCCGACGTAAAGGAACTCGACGTCGCCGGCGGGGGAAATCCTCATACAGCGCTCCCGAAGCAAGAGGCGTCTCGATCGACAGTGTCTGTCTCTGCACGATCAGCTCGAGGCGCGAACCTGATCGCTCTCGTGCGTCCGGCGAGAAGCTGCAGATAGGATAGGGGCTCGCAACTCACGCCGCCTTATCTAGGCTGTATCATCCGATCGTCGACAGGGCCGGAGGGAGCGAAAGCTCTATCGTGGAAGGGAGCGAAAATGGAGATCCGGCGAGACAAGCGACCTTCCGGACAGAGTGCGGCTCGATAAGGCGAGACCGCTTACGACTTGCGGGCCGGCTGACCTTCCGACCACCGCAAGCCGGTGCTTTCCCGGCTGGTCGAGGCGAGGCGCGCAATCACGATGCCCGAGAGCAGCCCGGCGATGCTGCCGCCGACCGGCGCTGCGGCCAGGCCGATCACCCATCCAAAGGGGAGCAGAGCCAGGAAAGTAGCAGCACTGGCGAGCATGGCGGCAAACACGATAACGAACACTTCAGCACCCGGGAGCACGTCAACCCGCTTGCAATGTGCTCCATCCGCACTAAGGCAGCAATATCGGAAAAGTACTATACGGAGCAGAATGCTTGATGTCCGAAGGGCTTATCTTGCGTCTCGCGGAATGGCCCTCCTGTTTCAGGATCCCAACCAAGGGGCTCAGGATCGGCCCGTGCGCTCTGTTCCCCGAGCGTCGGCATGGGGCACCTCACCCATGAATCCAGCGAGAGCCAAGCCGGGAGACGCCAAAGCTGCAGCGCGCCGGCGTCGCTAATTGCCGATCGCGACTCCCTCGCGCCGGCTGTCCGCGCCTCCCGTCAAGCCATCCGGGCCGACTAGAATGGCTTGGAGGCCCGAGGTCATGTCGATCGCGCGCACCGCATGGCCTTTTGCTTCGAGGCCCGGAATCCACGCTTCCGCTTCCGTCCCGCGCTCGACCTCGGTCGGGCCGTTGCGGCTCCCGACATTCGGCAAATCCACCGCGACCTGAGGGTCGAGCTTCCAGTCGAGGAGAGCGAACAGCGTCTTCGCGACGAAGTTGATGATCATGCTGCCTCCCGGCGAGCCAACCACCGCATAGAGACGACCGTCCTCGTCGAAGACGAGCGTCGGAGCCATGGAGCTCCGCGGCCGCTTGCCGGGCTCAACCCGGTTGGCCGCAGGCTTTCCATCCTCGATTGGCTCGAAGGCGAAGTCGGTCAGCTCGTTGTTGAGGAGAAAGCCGCTTCGGGTCATGACGCGCGCGCCGAAGCCGGACTCGATGGTGGTCGTCATGGCGACGGCCCGCCCCTCCCGATCGACGATCGAGATATGGCTCGTGCCGAATTCGGCGTCGTCCGACGCACCCCACAGGAAGGTCTTCCGGAACGGCGGATCCCCGGGCTGGGCCCGTCCCATCGAGCGATCGGGGCTGATCAGGGCCGAGCGGGTGGCCAGATACTCCTTATCGATCAGGCCCCGAACCGGAACCTGTACATAGGCCGGATCAGCGACGTAGAGGGCTCGGTCCGCAAAGGCCAGCCGCCCTGCCTCGGAGAACAGATGGACGAAGTCCGGTCCTGGCGGGATGGTCGGGAGATCGAAGCGTTCCAACATGCCGAGGATCTGCTGGACGGCGATGCCTCCTGAGCTCGGCGGTCCCATTCCGCAGATGCGGTAGGAGCGGTAGGGGCCACAGACCGGCGAGCGTTCCTCGACCGTGTAGGCGCGCAGATCCTCGAGCGTCATGTCCCCCGGATTCGTCGGGTGGGAGGTAACGGCCGTCACGACGTCCTGCGCGATGTCGCCGCTGTAGAAGGCCGCGCTGCCTCCGGCCGCAAGCGCACGCAGGGTCTTCGCGAGGGCCGGGTTCCGGAGAATCGTGCCGACCGGCTTCGGCGTGCCGTCGTCCCGATAGAAGAGCTCCTTCGCGAGCGGATCGCTTCGGAGCGAGTCATCCTGCGCCAAGAGGCCGTGCAGGCGTGGCGAGATTGGGAATCCCTCCTCAGCGAGCCTGATCGCGGGTGCAATGAGATCGGGCCAGGCGATCCGCCCCCAGCGTTCGTGGGCCGCCTCGAGGAGTCTCACGACCCCGGGCACCCCGACCGAGCGTCCGCCGACGACCGCCGCGAGGAATTCCATCGGCTTGCCGTCGGGGCCGAGAAAGCGGTCCGGCTTTGCCGCGGCCGGCGCGGTTTCCCGTCCGTCGAGGGACACCACCTCGCGACCGTCCCAATGCAGCAGGAAGGCGCCGCCGCCGATCCCGGAGCTTTGCGGCTCGACGAGATTCAGAACGAACTGCACCGTGATCGCCGCGTCGACCGCGCTGCCTCCGGCGGCCAGAATCCGGCGGCCTTCCTCGGCGGCGATCGGGTTGGCGGCAGCCACCATATCGCGGCCGGAATGCTCGACCGTTTTCGTCGATCGGCCGGTCGCGCCCTCGGGTGCCGGTGCAAGGGCCTGGGCGGCCGCTCCACACGGCGTCAGGGCCGCCAGCGACGCCATGCAGGCAGCGGCGAATGGAGCCAGGAACGCGATTGGCCGCCCCGAGTTTTTCATGACGGTGATCCTCCCGGATCCCATCCTACAGGCCGTGCCGCAGGGTTCCAGCACTTGCGTGACGTGAAGCGAAGTGCGCGTGCCCTGCATCGGCCGCGGTGATCCTGCGCTCCATTACGTCACGGTTTCGGCGCCGACATACTGATGACACGCATCGGCGATACCACTCCCGCAACCAAGGGGAATCACCTGACAGAAGGGCGTCGAACATGAATTCCTATAACCTGTTCCGCACCCCTGGTGCTCATCCCCTGGTTTGCGCTGTTCCGGAGGAGTGTGCCGTTCCGGGTTTTCTTTCATCTCCGGGTTGGGAGTTCGGCGGACGCGTGGAACCCGAATCGGTGGCGCTGGTCGGCTTCGACTCCCAGGCTGCGGCAATCGGGGTTCACCTGAACGGATTCTACCTCTTCGCGGACTTTTCGAAGACCATGCGATCGGAGCAGGGCTTCAGCGCTGGCCGTTGACGCCGCACCGGCCAGGGAATGCAAGGCCGTATTCGAGCGACAGGGGATCGTTCATCACTGCGAGCGCGCGATTCAGCGGGTCTGGCCAGCCGCATGGAGTTCTATCGCCCGCCCGAGCCGCCGGCATTCCCGCCGCCGTTGCCGTTTCCCCCTCCGCCATTGCCATTCCCCTGGCCGCCGCCCGCGTTCCCGCCGCCTTGACCTCCACCGGCATTGCCGCCGCCCTGGCCGCCTGCATTCCCTCCGCCGGCATTGCCGCTCCCGGCATTTCCGCCGCCCGCGTTGCCTCCGCCCTGACCGCCTCCTGAATTGCCGGGGCCAGAACTGCCTGCGTTCCCGCCGCCCTGACCGCCGCCGGCATTGCTGCCGCGGCCATCACCACGCGCGTTTCCACCGCGATTGCCGGTCGATGCTTCGGCGGCGGCTGCGCTTTCGCTCGCCCCGCGCTCGCTCCCGCTCCGAGCCCCGCTGGCCCGGCCGGGGCCCGACCCGCTCCTTACCGAGTCGGGGGCACGCTTCCCGCGGCCCCGCACTGCGTCCCGGACCTCTTCGGCCCAGAGGCTGTTCCGCCCCGATCGGACCGGCTCCGATGACGAAGCTGCCCAAGCCGTGGCGCTCATCCCCGAGAGGAGCAGCAAGAGAACACCCGGTCCGATATATCGATGGTGCGAACGCTTCATCGTGCTATGGACTGCCGCAATCTCACTGCCTCTCGAATGGAGCAAAATTCAGGACTATCCATGGGCCGGGCTGGTCCTGCAGGTGCATTGAGTTAAATCGGCTGAATCCGAACATCGATCAACCCCCGGCGATTGTCACAAGGCTCCGCGCGAGCCGTTTGCTCTCGGAGTTCCCGTGGGATCCACCCTTTCGCTCATTTGGACGATCACGCTTACGGCAACGATCCTGCAAGCTTCGAACGGCCTTCTGCAAGCCTTGCTGCCCCTGCGCATGCAGGCCGACGGCCTGCCGGTGACGGCGATAGGTCTCGTGGCAACCGCCTATGGGGCTGGTTTCGTAGTCGGTTGTTTCATGGCCCCGAAGCTGATCCGCCGTGTCGGACATATCCGCGCTTTCGCGAGCCTCGCGGCAACCGCTGCGGTCGTCGCGCTTGCCTTCACGACGGCGCAATCGGTGCTGGCCTGGATCATCTTGCGCGCCTTGTCGGGCATTGCCCTGGCGGGCGTGTTCACCGTCATGGACGGCTGGATCAGCGCACGCGCAACGCCTTCGATCCGCGGTCGTGTCCTTTCGATCTACATGATCTGCACCAAGCTCGCCTTGATGCTCTCACCCCTCGGAATCGGGCTTGGTAACGTCCGGACCGACGGATTGTTCATGCTCGTCGCCGCCATGATGTGCCTGTCGCTCTTGCCGGTCTCGGCATCGAGGACCAAGGAACCTCCAAGCCCCAAGTCGACCCGGATCGATATCGCGGGGCTGTTCGATGTCGCTCCGTCGGCCGTGGTCGGAGCCTTCGCCGTCGGCCTCGTGAATGCGCCCGTCATGGCAATCGCGCCCGTCTTCGGCGTGTCCGTCGGCCTCGATCAAGCCGAGGCGGCTGCGCTGCTCGTCGCCCTTCAGGGAGGAAGCCTTGTGCTGCAATGGCCACTCGGGTGGCTGTCCGATCGCATCGACCGCCGCTATGTCATCGCCGGGCTCGCGGCTGGTACGTGCCTCGTCTCGATCGGAATTCTGATGGCGAGCCGAGCCGCGTCACCCGGGCTTCTCGTTGCGGGCTTCGCTGTCTGGGGTGGCCTGGCGCTCTGCATCTATTCGATTTGCGTCGCTCACGCCTGCGATCTCATCGAACCCGGGCAGATCGTGGCAACCGTCGGAACATTGCTGGTTTGCTGGGCCATCGGCAGCACGATCGGCCCCGTCCCCGGCACGGCCATGATGGCTTGGCTCGGCCCCGGCGGACTCTTCATCTATTCCGCGGGCGTAGTGCTCGGGCTTGCGATCTTCATCGTGATCCGCATCCTGCAATTGCGACGCCCAGTCTCGGGTGGCGGCTTCGTTGCCCTCGCACCGACGAGCCCCGCAAATGCCGCTTTGTCTCCGCGGCTTGATGAGGATTCACCGGGAGGTCGGTCTACAGACCGGCATCGCTGACGACCGTGGAATCGTCGACGCGGACGTCCGCATAGCGGTCGAGGCGCTCGTCGATCATTTCGTCGATGCGATTGTAGACCTCCGCAACCGACAGGTGACGGGTTTTCTTTCCCTTGCGGTCGTAGAACAGGGCGCGATTGGCTTTGGCTGCCGCAGGGAACAGCTTGGGCGCGCTCTGCTTCGGCCGATCGTCGAGGTTCGTGATGAATCGGGTGGCGCCCTCGACGCCGAAGAAATGGGCGAGGTAGAATTCCGAGCGGGTGATGGTCCGCCCGATCCGCCGTTCGATACGGTTCCGGTCACGCTTCAGCATTTCCGCGGCCATGAGCGCCGACAGATAGGGGTCGCGGCGCAGCCCGAGGATATGCTCACGCATCGCATCGTCCGCAATGGTGAACTGTCCGTTCTCGGCCTGAATGGCCGCGCTTTCGGCAGCAAGACCGTGTTCGGCGCCAAAGCTCTTGACGATCTCGAGCCAAGTCCCTTCCAGGAACTGGAACAAGCCTTCGGCCGAGGAACTCGAAGCCTTATTGTGCGGAATGAAGCTCGATTCCTTGTCGGCGAGCGCCATCATGTAAACGGGGTCGACGGCGGTCGCTTCGGAGGCCTTGAGGATCGTTTCGACGAGCCGGCGCGGTACTCGCATACCGTCGAACTCGAGAAAATCCTCCTCGACGGGCTCGATCGTCGCTCGCACGGAATCCGCGGCGTTCACCGTTTCCATGCTCTTTCCGTCGATCCATTGGGCTTGGGACAGCCCGACCGCCGCCAGATCGACGCTTGCCTGCAGGGCAGGAAGAGCCTCGGGGACTTCCTGCGGAATGACGGCCCCTGCGGCGGAACCGGTCGCGGCAACGGGAGACAGCGCCAGACCGGATGAAAGCTGCTGATGGTCTGCTCGTACAGCCTTCACGGATTTCGGCGTTTCGGCACGGGCGGCGAAACCGCCGGCACCCGCCGTCATCAGCGCGACCAGGCCTGCCCGAAGGCCGACTTTCCGCGCCCGTGCATAGCCTTCTCCGTCTCTGCGAGACGTAAATTTGCTGCAGGGCCGGAGCCAGGCAGAAGATTTGCCAAGAATAGCAAAAGAAAATCGTGCGTTCACGCCTGCGAGCGCAGGCGCGCCAGAGTCGAGCATCGTGATTACCCCCACCGGAGCCGCGGCTGCATTGGCGCGCGGGCAGGTTTCTTCTTCAGAATGCGAGGGTGCGCATGACGCGGAGATGCGACGAGAATGGGTCAGCTTGAGCATGTCGCAGGCAAGCCTCCTGTGACGCAAAGTCACCGCAGGGAAGGCTCGCGGTTGATGCTGACCGACTCGTTAACGCCGGCAGTTTCCTCAAGAATGGGTTAATTCAGGCTTCGATACGAAAGCCGAACGTGCGTCTAAGGGAGCGGTAAAGCTTGCCGCCTCGTTGAAATCAGCACTTCGGGCTTGGTTGATAGAAGGGACGTTCGCCCGCCGAACGTGCGTCGGGACGCTCTGTCCTCACCACGTCGCGCGGAGGCCCGCGTAGAAGGAGCGGCCTGCGGTCCCGAAATCCGGGATCTCCTGATACTCCGCATCCGTGATGTTTTCCGCGCGCGCGAAAGCCGCAAAAGTATCGTTGATGCGGTAATCCCCGTACACGTCGAGGCGGGCATAGGGTGGAAGCTCTCGCGCGAATCCAAGGGTCCCCGGGCGTGATGTGGCAAACACCAGAGATGGCTCGATCGACAGGTCCCGCATGGGTGTGAACGTCAATCCGATGCGGCCCAGATGTTTCGGCAGCCTTGGCAGACTCAGACCCGTCGTGGCATCCGTGGCAATGAGATAAGTATACGCCGCACGTACACGCAGCCATGAGGGGATCACATCGATATCGGCGCCGACTTCGATGCCGGAGGTTCTCGCCCGGCCGAGATTGACGTAGCAGCCAAATGCCCCAGGCTTGCACGTGGGAGAGCCGAAATCGAAGTCGATCAGATTCCTGAGCCTGTTTGCGAAGGCGGTGATGAAGAGCGTTCCCCGGTCCTCGAAGACTCGCTGGTCGACTCCCGCGTCGACTCCAAAGGAGTATTCCGGATCGAGCAATGGGTTTCCGAAGAGTGGATCATACAACTGGAAGAGCGATGGCGCCTTGGCGCCTGTGCCGATGCTCGTGCGCAAAGTCGCTCCCGACTGCGGAATCACATAGGCTGCGGTTGCGCGCCATGTCGCAAAACGATCGATCTTCGAAGCGTCGTCGATGCGCCCGCCGATCGAGAGGTGGAGATTGTCGAGGAGAGTGATCTGATGCAGCAGGTAGGCCGATCGTGTGTTGCGTGAGGCGTCGTTCGTCTCCCGCTCCGCGATCGGGAAAGGCAGGACGGACGACTCCTGAGATCGGAATGTTTCGTTCTCGAAGCGTGTTCCGAATGTGAGAAGACCGGCCGAACCGAGCTTCAGATCACCTTGGTACTCGGCAGCTTTCCTGTCACCTTCGAAGCCGGTCCTCAGCCAGGATGTCGGATCGACATCGCGGTTGCTCCGCCGTGACGTTGAACCCGAGACCGTGATCGTGCTGCGCAGCGCTCCGCCGAGTCCGTCGTTGATCAACCGCGCGAAGCCTTCACCGAAGCGGTGCACACTCTCCGAGGCAGTGTCGGGAAAGGGCTCGAAGGCCGCGTCATACTGAGCTTGGTTGAGGCTTCCATAGCCGCCGATCTCAAATCGGGTATCCGGCGAAAGCTCCAGACCGATCCGCCCGCTCCCCCCGATTCGCCCGGTCGCGTCCGGTTCGAGCGGCCAGGCGCGAAGTCGCTCGATGCGACCAATACGGTAGCCGTAGCGCGAGAAACCCGCGGTGTCGTAACTCGACAGCGAGAAGGCATAGGACAGGCCGCCTTCACTCCCGGATGCAGCGGCACGCAATCCTCGGCCGCTATAGGAACCCCCTTCGACCGCCACGTTTCCCCGCGGAGTCCCGCGCCCGTGGCGCGTGATGATATTGATGACGCCACCGATTGCGTCGGAACCGTAGATCGCAGATTGCGGCCCGCGCAGCACCTCGATGCGCTCGATATCCGTCGGGACGATCGATGAAAAATCGAACTCGCCGGCGGGCAGAGAAGGATTGTTGACCCGCACGCCGTCGATCAGGACAAGAGTCTGGCTCGCTTCGGTGCCGCGCAGGCGCACCGTCGACACTCCCCCGGGACCGCCGTTCTCCGTTACGGAGAGCCCCGGCGAGTGCCTCAGAACATCGGCGATGCTCTTCGGTGACGACTTCGCGATTTCTTCGCCGGAGATGACCGTGATGGCGCTGCCCGCCTGCGTAACCGCGAGCGGCGTTCGTGTCGCAGTGACGACGAAATCGGGCGTTTGCGCGAGAGCGACATTCGCCTGCGGCAGGAGCAGGAGAGCGGATGCCGCCAATGGACGACGGAATGATGGAATGAAGGAAACCTCCTGCTCGCCCCACCGGCGCGCGTGAGAGTTGCGGGGGGCTCCGGCCGGTCTCCTGGCTCGCGGGTCATCGCGCACGATCCGCCTTCCCGAACTCCGCAGCGCCGGAGGCGCTTGTAGAGCCAGTGGCATGAGGGATCGCCGCTCGCCGCTTACAGTTGCGGGGGCAGCCACGGCATGGGAGAGGGACTCTCCGCGCCGTGTTCCCGTTTAACCTCGGAGGGATCCGAGGCACCGGTGTCTGGAGGTCTGTTAGAGGGTTCCCCGGAATGCCGCAAGCCGGCAAGTGGCGCTTCCTGGCCGCGATTGCACTGGCACTTGCAACACCTGCGCGTCCGCAGGCTGCAGGGGTGCCGCACCGTATCGCCTCGCTGAACCTCTGCGCAGATCAGCTGCTTCTGGCCCTGGCCGACCGCTCGCAGATCCTGTCCCTGAGCCCTCTCGCGCGTGATCCCACGATCTCATTTCTCGTGGGTTCGGTGGGCGATCTGCCTGTGAATTCCGGTCGTGCCGAGACCCTGCTCTTCGAAAGGGCGGATCTGATCATGATGGCACGCTGGGGATCTCAGGTTCAACGCACGCTCCTGGAGCGCCACGGCTTCGAGCTGATGCTGCTCGAGCCCTGGCGAAGTCTCGAAGCAGGTTACGCGGAGATCCGGGCAGTCGCCGCGCGGCTCAGTCATCAGGAGCGCGGAGAAGCTCTCATCGAAGCCATCAAGGCTGCCCTGGCCCGCGCCGAGAGCATCGTGCAGCCAGGGCGCCGGGTGCTGACACTTTACCGTCGCGGCTGGGCCCCGGGGACCGAGTCGCTGACTGCAGAGCTTCTGCGCCACATGGGCTTCACGCTGCAGGAAGAGGAGCTGGGGGTGGGGCGAGGGGGCGTGGTTCGTCTCGAAAGTCTGGTCGCAAACCCTCCCGATTATGTCCTGATCGACGATATCCAGGGACTGGCGATGGACCAGGGAACCGCGCTTCTGATGCATCCCGCGCTCCTGACAGCGGTTCCGCCCGAGCGGCGCCTCAACCTGCCGAGCCGGCTCGCCATCTGCGGAGGGCCATCCACGCCGGCGCTGATCGACGCCATTGCCGCCGAAGTGAGACGGAAGGTCCACTGAAAGGCTGGAGATGAGCCTCAACGGGATGCCGCCGGGCAACCTCGCGAGTCCGGGGTCGGGCTGACCATCGGGAGAGGTCGTGCACCGGACAGACGAGACTCGGACTGGCCTTCTCGAATTCGAGCGAATAGATGGGGGCCTTGGGCCGCCACCCTTCGCGGCAGGATCTGGTTTCCGCCTTCATGCATGATCTTCCTCAGCCTTCCGGGGCCGCCACTCCGCCTCCGGAGCAGCCCGACCGGGTGGTGGAGGTAGGGCATGGCGGCGAGCCGCCCCGGCGCGGCCGGCGGCGGCGCTTCGCCTGGCTCGGTACGCTCGCGAGCGTCGCTATCTTCACGGCCTCTGCCGTCGTGCTCTGGACGATGGCCTCGGAGGTCAATTTCGCCGAGGTGCAGGCAGCATTCACGGCAGCCAGCGGTCGACAGCTCGGGTTGGCCGCCCTCCTCACGGCCGTCAGCTACCTGCTCCTGACATGCTACGATGCGCTGGCCCTCCGCCAGCTCAAGCTTCGGGTACCCTATCGGACGACGGCACTCGCCTCGTTCACGAGCTACGCCGTCAGCTTCAATCTTGGTTTCCCGCTCCTCACGGCCGGGACCGTTCGCTACTGGATCTACTCGGCACATCGCCTGAGCGGCGGAAGCGTTGCGAGTCTCACGATCATCTCGAGCCTGACCTTCTGGCTCGGCATGAGCCTCGTACTCGCCTGGAGCCTCCTGAGGCAATCCGGCGAGCTGGCGGTGCTCATCTACACGAGCATCTGGATCAACCAGTTCCTCGGCGTCGTCGTCACAGCGCTCATCATCGCCTATCTGATCTGGGTTTCGCTGCGCCGTCGCGCCGTGATCATCCAGGGCTGGCGGCTGGATCTGCCGGGCTTCCGGCTGTCGGTTGCGCAGATGCTTCTGGGAGCAGGGGATGTCTGTGCCGGAGCAGGCGTTCTCTTCGTCCTCCTGCCAGGCGGGCATGGCATCGGATTCGAGACCTTCCTGGCGGTGTACGTCGCCGCAGTCATGCTCGGCGTTGCGAGTCATGCTCCCGGAGGCCTCGGCGTCTTCGAGGTGACGGTGCTCCTTGCGCTGTCGAGCTACCCGCGCGAACCGATCCTGGGCGCGCTTCTTCTCTATCGGCTGTGCTACTACGTCGTGCCCTTCATTCTCGCCCTCGCACTGCTCGGTGCCTACGAGATCTCCAACCGGCTCCGGCAGGCCAGGGCGACGCTGGCCCAGCAGGAGGAAGAGAACGTCTCGTGAGACGGAATCGGACGCGGACGGATGAGGTCGGGCTTCCGACACGCGGGCAGAGCCTCGTGAGCGGGGCTCGAGCCCGAGCCGGAGGCTGTTATCCGAGGAGAGGCCGGAGCGGCGCCGGAAGAGCCGTTCTCCGGCACACCGTCTCCAATGCCTGACCGACTCCGGAAGGGTTCGGGTTCGCCGGTCAGGCGGGCAGCCTTGCGGGGGGCCTTTCTCGCGGCAGCAGTCATCCTCGCCGTGGCGGCCGCTCGGCATCAACTCGACGGCTGGCTCGTTGGAGCGGCGGTCTTCGCCCTGGTGGTCAGTGCCGCCCTCCCGCCGGAAAGCCCGCGCAGGTCGCCCCCCGAACCTGCGACCGTGCCACGCCAGGAGCCCGGCTCGGCCGAGGCTCTGCTCGCCAACATTCCCGATCCGGTCATTCTCGTGGACGGGCGTGCCGTCGTCCTCGCGGCCAACGAACCCGCAATGGCATTGCTCCCGGGCCTCCAGTTGAAGCATCCGCTGTCGTTTGCGTTGCGCCATCCGGATGTTCTCGAGGCCATCGATGCGGTCCTCCGGACAGGCCTCATCCGGAAGGTGCAATATGTGGAGCGCATGCCGACGGAGCGAGCCTTCGAGGTACAGCTCGGTCCCTTGAAGACTCAAGAGGATCCTGCAGCTGTGCGCCCCGGCGTGGCGCTGTTCTTCCGCGACCTGACATCCGCCCGCCGACTCGAGCAGATGCGGGTCGACTTCGTTGCAAATGCCAGCCACGAGCTGCGCACTCCGCTCGCTTCGCTCATCGGCTTCATCGAAACCCTGCAAGGGCCGGCCCGCAACGACGCGACGGCTCGGGAGCGCTTCCTCGAGATCATGCGAGGTCAGGCGCAACGGATGAAACGCCTCATCGATGACCTCCTGTCCTTGTCACGGATCGAGATGCGGGCCCATCTCGCTCCCGAGGATCGTCTCGATCTCACGGCGCTCGTCAGACACATGGTCGATCTGCTGTCGCCGCTCGCCCGCGAACGCAATGTCGAGGTCCGCCTGACGGTTCCGGATGCGCCACTCTACACTCGCGGCGACCGCGACGAACTCCTCCGTGTCATTGAGAATCTCGTCGAGAACGCCGTCAAATACGGCGAGAGCCCACGCGGTGTGGATGTGATGCTGCGCGCCGAGGGACAGGACGCCAGCGCACCGGAGCGGATCGAGCTGACGGTGCGGGATTATGGGCCCGGGATTCCACCCGAGCATCTTCCCCGGCTCACGGAGCGGTTCTACCGAGTCGATGCCGTCCAGAGCCGCGAGAAAGGCGGGACCGGCCTCGGTCTCGCGATCGTCAAGCATATCGTGAACCGCCACCGGGGTGAGCTCAAGATCGAAAGCGAGCCCGGGGCGGGCGCCCTCTTCCGCATCACGCTTCCCATGGTGCGCGATGCGGAACCCAAGGAAGAGGCGGCCGGATCCGTATGAGCGATTCGGCCGCCAGCTTCGGCCGAGCCGATGCTCGGCGGCATCAATGCGCGCCGGACACCAGCTGGTAGATGGTGACGAGAACTTCGAACAGGATGAGTGCGACGATGATCACTTCCAGCCGCAGGGAGCGCTCGGTATGGATCAGATCGCTCAGAGCGGTCGCCGTCTGTCCGATGACGGTCAGCTTCCGGTGGAGATCGCCTGCGCGCTCCCTGAGCTCGTATTCATCCTCGAGGCGCGCATAGAGGCGTTCGAGATCGGGACGGTCCCAGAGCACATCGGGCTTCTCTTCCACGGCGACGCGTCCGGAGACCCGATGGCGCACGATCAGGGCGTTTCCGATCAGCTTCAGGATCGTGCGGAGTCCGCGAGGGGCACGCCCCCGCTCTGCGAGGCGGCGGGCATGAGGCTCGATCACGTCGAATACAGCCGAAACTTCCTGTTCGTCACGCGAGAGCGCCGCGCTTTTTGCAAGGGCGTCCGCAATCACGACAAGGCGATCCGGCGAGAGGTCACGAACCTGAATGGGTCCACCGGGCGGGATTTTCCCGTCTTCCTGATCAGGAGCAATCTCGATCTCGGCGGTCTCTTCCACCTTGTCGAGCGGGCCTGAAATTCGTGGCTGGAGGTTGCGGAGGACCTCATCCTCTTCGAGGGGCGTGAGGCCGACGAGGACCGCGACACCGTAACGGAACAGCACGACGAATCCCTCGCCCGCACGAAATGCAAGCGGATTGGTCGCGAGCACGTCCGCCCGCTCCAATCCCATGAGGTCGATCCGATCGCTGACAAGAAGGGCCCGTGCAGCAAGTCGCTTCGGACGTGTTGCTTCGGGTTGCGCCATCGGAAAACTCTCCAATTTGTGGACACTCGCGCACGACATAGCAGAGCGAAGTGCGATTCCCGAGCCGGAGCAGGATCATGGCCGGGCGGCGCGCCGATGCAACGAGTCCTCCCTGCTCGACAAAACGAGGTGTCGGAAATCGAAGGCAAGGAACGGAGTGCCGGTCGTCCGCACGTTGCGCTATGGTACAGAAGATGGGGCTGGTGTGCCACGCAAGCGAACGCGGCACGCCGGATACCTTTGATCAGGAGGAGCTTGATGATGTCGTTCCGAGCCGCGCCCATACTCCTTCTCACGGCATTGCCGGCCAGCAGCGCTCAGGCGGATGCCCCGTGGCCCGTGGAGGGCCTTTACGAGGTTACGTTTCGTCTCGAACTCCCGCACCTAGAACGATGGGCGATCGAGGAGAGGAAAGCCATCTGCGTTTCGGATGCGCTGCCCGCCGGCCGTATTCCCTTTCCGCCTCTGAGCGACAACAATCCGTTCTCGGAATGTCACGCCAGGAATATCCGGAAGGATGGGGAGCAACTGACATACGACATCGCCTGTGGCGGCAGGGACGCCGCGAAAGCACAGGCCGCCTACGTCCTCACGCCGCACACGTTTTCCGGGCGCATCGCGATGACCCTGGGCGCGAAGAATATGACCATGTCGGAGGTGCAGACGGGGCATCGGATAGGAGGCTGCGACCTCGCGGGTAAGTGGCCGAAGTAATGGGAATCCGCGGTCCTGGCTCGTGTCGAGAGTGCTGATTGCCAAAAGGCGTTCGTGCACTGCCCGTTTCATTGCACTTCCGTCATTGCGAGCCGCGGGCGAGACGAACCATCCGTCGATGGGTAGATTGCTTCACTGCGTTCGCAATGACGAGGAGGGTGGGAGGGCCGGATGAACACTACAGGATGCGGAGTGACGCCTGAACCACACCCGTCATTGCGAACGCAGTGAAGCAATCCAGACATGGGTCCACACCACTCCCGGATCGCTTCGATCCGCACGTGCTGACGGTAATCTACACGGCGAATATCCAAATAGATACGAGCAGCAAGCGCCGGCTCACTTCGCATCGTGAAAAATAATCCCGACCGTGTGGCGGTGGCCCGAGCGAACGCGGCTGACGCCGTGCCGAAGGTTGACTCGATAGCTGCCCTTCGTACCCGTGACCGGACGGTTGTGGGCGGCGAAAGCCACGGCGTCTCCCTGCCTGAGTGGAACCACTTCGGCCCGGCTCTGCATGCGCGGCCGCTGCTCGGTCAGGACGAACTCGCCGCCCGTGAAATCGCGTCCGAGTTCCGACAGGACGATTGCAGCCTGCAAGGGGAAAGCCAGCTCGCCATAGAGATCCTGATGCAGGCAGTTGAAGTCGCCCGGACCATATTGCAGCAGGAGCGGCGTTGGTCGCACTTGTCCTGCCTCATGGCAGAGCGCCAGGAAGTCGGCATGTTGCTCGGGATAGCGCATGCCGACATTCATGCGCTCGTTCCATGCATTGGCGATCGGCGCCAGTTGCCGATACAGCGCCGTGCGCAAGCCGGCGAGAAGCTTGGGCAGAGGATATTTGAAATAGCGATATTCTCCCTTTCCGAAGCCATGGCGCGCCATGACAACATGGCTTCGGAAATGCTCCTCATGAGGATAGAGCGCTGCGATCTCCTCGCATTCGTCCGGCCTCAGCAGCGTCTCCAGAACGGCACAGCCCTGGCTGTCGAGCTCGCTCGAGAGAGCCTCCCAATCGTAGCGGCCGACCCGTTCCTCGGCGGATCGGGAGTGGGATCCGGATGGCGCTACCGCTGCCTGGATGCTCATGCCCGCGATTCCTTCTCGAGAAGAGCACGCTTGCGCTCGACGCCCCAGCGATACCCGGAGAGCGCGCCATCGTTTCGCACGACACGGTGGCAGGGAATGGCCACGGCGATCCGGTTGGCTCCGCAAGCCTGAGCGACGGCCCGCACGGATTTCGGAGCGCCGATGCGGCGGGCGAGCTCGGTGTAGCTCACCGTTTCCCCAGCCGGGATTTCGCAGAGCGCCTGCCAGACCCGCTGCTGAAACGCCGTTCCGCGCACGTCGAGCGGGAGATCGAAGCCAAGTGCCGGCGCCTCGACGAACCCGACGACCTTGGCGACGAGTTCCTCGAACGCGGAATCGCCCCCGATGAGATTGGCGTTGGGGAAGCGGTCCTGGAGGTCTCGTGCGAGCGCGTCGGGATCGTCGCCCAGAAGAATGGCGCAGACACCCTTGGCGCTGCAGGCCACGAGGATGGAGCCGAGCGAGCATTCGGCGATCGCGAATTTGATCTCGGAATCGGCGCCACCGTCGCGGAAAGCCCTGGGCGTCATCCCGAGCACTTCGTTGGATTTTGCATAGAACCGACTGCTGGAGTTGAAGCCGGCCTCGTAGATCGCCTCGGTCACGCTGTGAGTGCTCCTGGCGAGATGGTCGCGAACGCGCCGCGCACGATGCGCATCCGCATAACCTTTCGGGGTCAAGCCGGTGATCGACCGGAAGATTCGATGGAAGTGAAATGGGCTCATGCCCACCCGTCCGGCCAGTGTCTCAAGGGCCGGTGTTTCTTCGGTGGCCTCGATCATGCGGCAGGCTGCGGCGACGGCCGCCGTATGCTGCTCCGCGAGCGAGGCCTCATTGGGCCGGCAACGGTGGCAGGCCCTGAAGCCTGCCCTCTCGGCGTCCTCGCAAGTGGCATGGAAGACGACATTGTGGGGCTTCGCCAGGCGCGCCGGGCAGGATGGACGGCAATAGATGCCGGTCGTCCTCACGCCATACACGAAGGCTCCGTCGAATGCGGGATCGCGGGCGACGACGGCCGCCCAGCGCGGGTCCTGCTCGACTGGCACCATCGTGGCTGGTATTTCGGTGACAAAGGTCATCTCACTCACCTTCGGCTGATGTCAGCGCCATTGCTAGCGGGCCGGGCGAGCATGCGCACTCCGCCTCTTGCTCTCGAATCCTGAACCGGATGGCTCCTCGAATGTTTGCAGCCGGGTGCCTATAATGCCTTTCCAGGCACTGTCCCGGCCAGGGTTTTGTTCCTTGAGAGGCGAGTTCGTGCCGGAGTGTCTGTCGGGGGCCAGATTGCGCTGGAACCTTGGCCTTTCTCATCCCTCGGTTTTGGCTCCGACCCGGCTCCGCGAGTATCGATCTCTTCCAGAGAGAGGTGCAGAGCCCGCAACCCGGTCATCGGCCGATGTCTCACCAACTGTCATCCAAGTGTCATGTGTCTGTCATAGAGCCGACGCCGAGGACGCATACCCCCGCTACCGCGAGCGCGGCCACGCTTTCGAAGGCCGTGCTCGGACAAATGGGAGATGACCCGTGAGAATTCTGTCCTATGCTCTAGCTGCCGGTCTCGCTGCCGCGACGATGGCGTCACCTGCAGGCGCCGCCCAGATTACCGGTGCGGGCGCGACCTTTCCGTTCCCGGTCTACGCCAAGTGGGCCGAGGCGTACAAGAAGGATATCGGTACGAGCCTCAATTATCAGTCCATCGGCTCGGGCGGCGGCATCCGCCAGATTCGTGCCAAGACGGTGGATTTCGGGGCCACCGATGCCCCGCTGAAAGGTGAGGACCTCAAGAAGAACGGCTACGTGCAGTTCCCGACGGTGATGGGCGGCGTGGTTCCCGTCGTCAATCTTGCGGGCGTCTCGAGCGGACAGCTGAAGCTCACCGGCGAGATCCTGGCCGATATCTTCAACGGCAAGATCAGCAAGTGGAACGATCCGAAGATCGCTGGCATCAACTCCGGCGTGACGCTGCCCGACGCGACCATCACCCCGATGTATCGCTCCGACGGCTCCGGCACCACGAATGTGTTCACGACCTACCTGTCGCAGGTGTCCGAGAGCTGGAAGAGCGGGCCCGGTGCGGGAACGGCAGTGGAATGGCCGGTCGGGCAGGGCGGCAAAGGCAATGAGGGCGTTGCCGCACTCGTGAAGCAGGTTCCGAACTCGATCGGCTATGTCGAATATGCTTACGCCAAGCAGATCAACATCCCGGTTGCCCAGCTCCAGAACAAGAACGGCAAGTTCGTGTCGCCGGACAGCAAGAGCTTCCAGGCCGCCGCTTCCGGCGCCGACTGGACTTCTGCTCCGGGTTTCGGCATCTCCCTGACGAACCAGCCGGGCGACGAGGCTTGGCCGATCACGGCTCCGACCTTCGTCCTGGTCTACGGGAACCCCGACAAGCCGGAGCAGGTTGCCGAGGTCCTCAAGTTCTTCGATTGGGCCTTCAAGAATGGCGACCAGATGGCGACCGAACTCGACTACGTTCCGCTGCCGGCCAACGTAAAGGATATGGTTCGCAAGACCTGGTCGCAGGAGATCAAGGGCGCGGACGGCAAGCCGCTGTTCAACATGTAATCCCGGCGACTGGCGTCATGAAAGGATCGGCGGATGGCTGCTCTCGTCGAGAAATCTGATGTGACGAGAACGGCTTCTATCCGCCGATCTCCCGAGTTTCCGTCGGATCGGGTATTCAGGGCCGCGAGCTTCGCCTCCGCGATCCTGGTACTCCTGGTTCTCGTCGGGATCATCGGCGCGATGATCTATGGTGGCTGGCCCGCCTTTCGGGAATTCGGGCCAGGCTTCATTACGTCCTCGGTCTGGAACGTACAGAACGATGAATATGGAGCGTGGGTCGCGATCGTCGGCACGCTCACTTCGGCCCTGATCGCGCTCGTCATCGGCGTCCCGATCTCCCTCGGAATTGCGATCTTCCTGACGCAGCTCGCGCCCGGCTGGATGAGGCGACCGGTCGCGACGACGATCGAGCTCCTCGCAGCAGTGCCGAGCATCATTTACGGCATGTGGGGCCTCTTCGTCTTCGCTCCGCTTTTTGCCCGTTTCGTGCAGATCCCGGTCTCTTCGCTCGTGGAGGGAATCCCGATCCTCGGCACGATCTTCTATGCGCGGGTTCCATCCGGAGTCGGCATTCTCACGGCCGGCATCATTCTCGCGATCATGATCATCCCGTTCATCGCCTCTGTGGCACGGGACATCCTCGAGCAGATCCCCACGGTATTGCGGGAGAGCGCTTACGGAATCGGCTGCACGACCTGGGAGGTGGTGCGTCACGTCCTCATGCCGCAGGCCGGCGTCAGCATCATCGGCGCCATCATGCTGGGCCTTGGCCGCGCCCTCGGTGAAACCATGGCGGTCACCTTCGTGATCGGGAATGCCAACCGTCTCTCCCTCTCGATCTTCGATCCGGGCTCGACGATCGCCTCGCGAATCGCGAACGAGTTCAACGAAGCCATCGGCTTGCAGCTGAATGCGCTGGCGGCACTCGGCTGCATTCTGTTCATCGTGACCTTCGCGGTGCTCGTTGTCGCGCGGCTGCTGGTCGCTCGCGTACAGCGGATTTGAACGGAGACGACCATGGACGCCTACGCTCGCGCCACGATGTCGGAAGGAGCCCGCTGGGGCCGCGTCCGCCGCAGCCGTCAGCTGCGCGATCGCGCCATGAAGGCGATCTGCGCGCTGTTCACGGCGCTCGGTGCATTCGTGCTCGGCTGGATTCTCTTGATGCTGATCGTCAAGGGCTTCAACGGCCTGTCGCCAGCCGTCTTCACCGAGGTCACGCCGGGTCCGGGAACCGAAGGTGGAGGCATCGCGAACGCCATCGTGGGTAGCCTCATTCTCACGTTCCTGGGGATCATCGTGGCAACTCCGATCGGTGTTCTCGCAGGTACCTATCTCGCCGAGTTCGGAAGGACATCGCTGCTCGCGCAGGTGATCCGCTTCGTGAACGATGTCCTCCTGTCGGCTCCGTCGATCCTGATTGGCCTTTTCGTCTATGCCGTGATGGTGCAGCCCCTCGGTAGCTATTCCGGCTGGGCGGGCGGCGCAGCGCTTGCGATCATCGCGATTCCGGTGATCGTGCGAACCACCGAAGACATGCTCAGTCTCGTGCCGGGCTCCCTTCGCGAGGCAGGGGCTGCACTCGGCGCGCCGATGTCCATGGTGATCACGAAGATCACATGGCGTGCCTCGCGGGCCGGCATCCTCACGGGGATTCTGCTCGCGACGGCGCGAATTTCGGGCGAGACCGCGCCGCTCCTCTTCACGGCGCTCAACAACAACTTCTGGTTCCGTGCCGATCTGATGGGTGGCGTTTCGAACCTGCCGGTGATGATCTACCAGTTTGCCCTCTCGCCATATGAGAACTGGCGTGACCTCGCCTGGGCCGGAGCTCTCCTGATTACCCTGGCCATCCTCGTCCTGTCGATCGTGGCACGCCTCCTTTTCAAGCGGGAGCCGGGCCGGTGAGTCCGTCACACAGTCCGGTAATCCCCTTTCGCTCCGTCCCGCAGCAGCCAGCCTCTGCCGTCACGAGCCATCTTCATGGATCTGGTCCAATGAGTTCCTACACGACTTCTGCGGCCCGTAGCGTCGGAGTGGCGCCGGCCGACACGAGCGGCGAAATTCGCATCGCGGTGCGTAACCTGAACTTCTTCTACGGCAACGCACGTGCCCTGAAGGACGTCTCGCTCGATTTTCAAGACCGGCAGGTCACCGCGTTGATCGGGCCGTCGGGATGCGGAAAATCCACGCTCCTGCGAACCTTCAACCGGATCTACAGCCTCTATCCGGACCAGCGGGCCGAGGGAGAGATCATTCTCGACGGGCGAGATATCCTGTCGTCCACGATCGACGTGAACGAACTGCGCGCGCGGGTCGGCATGGTCTTCCAGAAGCCAACGCCCTTTCCGATGTCGATCTACGATAACATCGCGTTCGGCGTGCGGCTCTATGAAAAGCTCTCGCGAGCCGACGTCGACAACCGTGTCGAGGAAGCGCTCCGCAAGGCGGCTCTCTGGGACGAGGTGAAGGACAAGCTTCGGCAATCCGGCACGAGCCTGTCGGGTGGGCAGCAGCAGCGGCTATGCATCGCGCGCACGGTTGCGCAGCGCCCTGAGGTCATTCTCTTCGACGAGCCGACCTCCGCTCTCGATCCGATCTCGACTGGCAAGATCGAAGAGCTCATCGAACAGCTGCGGGCCGACTTCACGATCGTCATCGTCACGCACAACATGCAGCAGGCGGCCCGCATCTCGCAATTCACGGCCTTCATGTATCTCGGCGAGCTCGTCGAGGCAGGATCGACCTCGAAGATGTTCATGAACCCCGCCCAGAAGCGGACCCAGGACTATATCACCGGTCGCTTCGGCTGATCCTGTGCTTTCGGTGCACGTCCGTCATATCGACAGAGGAAAGCCATGCCGGAACATATCGTGAGTTCCTATGACGCAGATCTCCAGAATCTGCGCCGCCGAATCGCGGAAATGGGCGGGATCGCGGAAAAGATGGTGGCCGACGCCATACAGGCCCTCGTCAAGCGCGACGCCACGCTGGCGCAGAGCGTCATTGCAACCGATACGCAGCTCGACGTACTGCAACGGGAGGTGGAGGAAAAAGCGATCCTCACGATCGCCCGGCGCCAACCGCTCGCCGTCGATCTGCGCGAGACGATTTCGGCGATCCGGATTTCCGGCGATCTCGAGAGGATCGGCGACCTTGCCAAGAACATCGCGAAGCGCTCCATGGCAGTGTCCGCAGAGATTCAGCCGCAGATCGTGGTCGGTCTGCAACACATGTTCGACCTCGCAATCGGACAGCTCAAGGACGTGCTCGATGCCTATGCTCAGAAAGACGCCGAGCTTGCGCTTCGGGTCTGGGAGCGTGACGGCCAGATCGACGCGCTCCACAGCTCGATCTTTCGAGCGCTGCTGACGTATATGATGGAGGATCCGCGCAACATCTCGTTCTGCGCGCATCTCCTCTTCTGCGCCAAGAATATCGAGCGCATCGGCGATCACACCACGAACATCGCCGAGACGGTCCATTATCTCGTCAGCGGGGAGACGCTGTCCCTGCAGCGCCCGAAGAGCGATGATTCGAATATCACGGTCCTGGAAGATCGCTCTCGAGGGAGCCACTGAATCAGTCTGGACAGCGTAAAGGTTCATCATGGGAACGCGTGTTCTGATTGTCGAGGACGAGGAGCCGTTGACGCTCCTGCTGCGATACAATCTGGAAGCCGAGGGATACGAGGTCGACAGCGTTGCACGCGGCGATGAAGCCGATCTCCGGCTGCGTGAGCAGGTACCCGATCTCGTGCTTCTCGACTGGATGCTGCCGGGCTTATCCGGAATCGAATTGTGCCGGCGGATTCGCGCGCGCCGCGAGACGGAACAGCTTCCGATCATCATGCTGACCGCACGGGGCGAGGAGGGCGATCGCGTCCGCGGGCTCGCCACCGGCGCTGACGATTACATCGTGAAGCCGTTCTCGGTACCCGAGCTCCTGGCGCGCGTCAGATCGCTCCTGCGACGCGCGAAGCCGACCTTCATCGCACATCTCCTGACGGCGGGAGACATCGAGCTCGATCGCGAAACGCGGCGCGTGCGCCGGTCCGGCAAGGAGCTCCACCTCGGACCGACCGAGTTCAAACTGCTCGAATTCCTCATGCAGAGCCCCGGCCGGGTCTTCTCGCGCGAACAATTGCTCGATGGAGTCTGGGGGCACGACGTCTATATCGACGAGCGCACCGTCGATGTGCATGTCGGCCGCCTGCGCAAGGCAATCAACAACTCCCGGCAACTGGATCCGATCCGGACGGTGCGCGGCGCCGGCTATTCTTTCGACGAGACGTTCTCGCAGGACGATTGAGAGATCGCGCGACGGCGCGGGCGGACGTTCGGATAAGACCACAATTCTGCTGCCCGGCTTGCGGCTGTCATCGTCGCCTGCAGCACATGCGGAATCGACTTTCACGCGGTGAAAGACCGCGCGATCCGCATCCACACCGCGCGCCGAAGCACGATCCTGTGACGTGGATCCGGCGCGCCGTTCGACCGTGTCGAGAGTTCGGGAAGAGAGCTGGCTCCGTCATCACGGAACCAGCTCCGGCCATTACGCGCGCGCTAGACGACGGTCCCGGCGACGATCGGCGATCGGCTGATAGGCGATCTGCGCGTGATGATTGCAGTAGGGAAGGCCGGTCAGCGAGCGATTGCCGCAGAACCGGAACTCGGGTTTCGTCGGGTCGCCCATGGGCCAGCGGCACATATATTCGCGTAGTTCCATGATGGTCACGCGCTCCGACATGGGCACGACCACCTCCTCGGCAGCGACTTCCTGCTCGGCCTCTTCCACGGGAGGCGGGAGAGGCTGAGGCAAAGCGTGAATCTGTGCCACGGCACGAGGCTGGGGAAGAGGAGCGGGGGCGCTCGGCGTCCGTCCACTGGGTTTGCGAGGGCGCTGCGGCTGCTGCTGCGCGCCCGTCTTGGTCTTGCCTCGCCCCGAGAGGCCGAGACGGTGTATCTTGCCGATCACCGCATTCCGGGAGACGCCGCCGATCTGGGCGGCGATTTGGCTTGCGCTCGACCCCTCGGCCCAGAGCTTCTTGAGAAGCTCCACTCTTTCCTCGGTCCAGGTTCCGCCCGCATCATTCATCCGCCGCCTCCATCGGGCCGCCAATCCCTGGAATCCCTCATCATTCGCGGACAAAACAACGTCCGACCGCGCTGATGGAGGTCGATCCTGAGGGTGGAAGGCCGCCGCACGAAATGTCGTGTTCGACTTCCCGGAAACTACAAGATCGCCTGACTCCGGCGCAAGAGTCGGCATGCCCCCCCTGTCGTTTTCCCCAACGAACTCGCCCCGGCCCCGATGCCCGGCGTGATGAATCGGTTCAGATCTGTTGAATTGACAGTGGATTTTGCTCCAATAGAATCCCGCCCGTGCCGCCCTCGTCGGGCGGCGCTTTCGTTTTCCGGACCGACCCTGCGACCATTTGAGTCCGAACCGCGGAGATCACGCCGTGAACACCCCGTTGCTGCCGATCTATGCCCGCGCCGACCTGTCGTTCGAGCGCGGCGAGGGCCCCTGGCTCATCGGGCATGACGGGCAGCGATATCTCGATTTCGGGGCAGGGATCGCGGTGAACGCACTCGGTCACGCCCATCCGCACCTCGTGAAGGCGCTGACGGAGCAGGCCGGGAAGATCTGGCACACCTCGAACCTCTACCGGATTCCGGAAGGGGAGCGTCTCGCCCAGCGCCTCGTCGATGCGACCTTCGCCGATGTCGTGTTCTTCTCGAATTCCGGCGCCGAGGCGAACGAGGCCGCGATCAAGATGGCTCGCAAATATCATGCCTCGAAAGGGCATCCGGAAAGATTCCGGATCGTCACTTTCGAGGGGGCCTTCCACGGCCGCACGTTGGCGACGATCGCCGCCGGAGGGCAGCAGAAGTATCTGGAGGGCTTCGGGCCGAAGGTCGAGGGCTTCGACCAGGTTCCGCTCGGAGATCAGAAGGCCCTCGAGGCGGCCATCGGTCCCGAGACGGCCGCGATCCTGATCGAGCCGATCCAGGGCGAAGGCGGCATCCGGCCCGTTCCGGCGCAGTTCCTGCGGGGCCTTCGGGAGCTCTGCGGTCGAGAGGGGCTGCTTCTGATCTACGACGAAATCCAGACCGGCGTCGGCCGCACCGGGCGTCTCTTCGCCTATGAATGGAGCAGCGTCGCGCCCGACATCATGACGATCGCCAAGGGCATCGGCGGGGGCTTTCCCATGGGGGCTTGTCTCGCTACGGCCGAGGCGGCGAGCGGCATGAAGGTGGGTAGCCACGGCACCACCTTCGGGGGCAACCCGCTCGCGATGGCCGTCGGCAACGCCGTGCTCGACGTCGTCCTCGAGCCCGGCTTCCTCGAGAATGTCGAGCGCCTCGGGCTCCTCCTGAAGCAGCGGCTCGCCGAGCTGCAGGACCGCCACCCCGCCGTCATCGCCGAGATCCGCGGGCAAGGGCTCATGGTCGGCCTGCGCACCCATGTCCCGAACACGGAGCTGATCGACGCGGCGCGGGCCGAAAAGCTGATCCTGATCGCGGCTGGGGACAATGTCTGCCGCCTGCTGCCTCCGCTCGTGATCACGGAAGCCGAGATCGGCGAGGCCGTGGCACGGCTCGACCGCGCCTGTGCGGCGATCGAGAAGCAGCTCAAGGCCGTCGCCCAGAAGGGAGCCGCGGAATGACCGGCGCGCGTCACTTCCTCGATCTCAGCGACTTCACGGGTGCCGAATTGCGGCGCGTCCTGGAGACCGGCAGGTCCATCAAGGCGAAGCGCCGCAAGGGGGCGGTGCAGGGCGAGCGGCCCCTCGCGGGCAAGACCCTCGCCATGGTCTTCGACAAGCCCTCGACGCGCACCCGCGTGTCCTTCGACGTCGGCATGCGGGAGCTCGGCGGCGAGACCCTCATGCTCACCGGCAAGGAGATGCAGCTCGGCCGCGGCGAGACGATCGCGGACACCGCCCGGGTTCTGTCCCGCTACGTCGATGCGATCATGATCCGCACCCTGGACCACGAGATGGTCCTGGAACTCGCGCGGCATGCCGACATTCCGGTCATCAACGGTCTGACGAAGCTCACGCATCCCTGCCAGATCATGGCCGACATCATGACGTTCGAGGAGCACCGTGGACCGATCACGGGCCGGACCGTGGCCTGGACCGGCGATTCCAACAACGTGCTGGCATCTTGGGTCCATGCCGCAGCCCGGTTCGAGTTCCGGCTGCAGATCGCCTCACCTCGGGAACTTGCGCCTCGCCCCGAACTTTTGTCCTGGGCGAAGGAGGAGGGGGCGGACGTCCGGCTGACAACCGACCCCTTCGAGGCGGTGGCCGGAGCGGATGCGGTGGTCACGGATTGCTGGGTGTCCATGGGTGACGAGGACGAGGGCCGCCGGCACAACCTGCTGATGCCCTATCAGGTCAACGCCAAGCTGCTCGGCGCGGCGAGAAAGGATGCGGTCTTCATGCATTGCCTGCCGGCCCATCGGGGTGAAGAGGTGACGGACGAGGTCATGGACGGGCCGCAATCCATCGTGCTCGACGAGGCCGAGAACCGCCTCCATGCCCAGAAGGGCATTCTGGCCTGGTGCCTGGGAGCGGCGAGCGCATGACGGGCGCCGCATTCGAGGGGGCCGACGATGTGGTTCTACCTTTCTCCGTCGAGCCGCTCGACGTGCGAGGCAGGGTCGTGCGCCTCGGGCCGTCGATCGACACGATCCTTGCCCGCCATGGCTATCCGGATGCCGTCGCCCGCGTGATCGGCGAAGCGGCCGCCCTCACGGTACTGCTCGGAACCTCTCTCAAGTTCGAGGGCCGCTTCCAGCTTCAGACCAAGACAAACGGCCCGATCACGATGATCGTCGTCGATTTCGACGCACCTGACCGCATCCGGGCCACGGCTCGTTTCGACGCGGACAGGCTCGAAGCGCTCGGGACCGGTACGTTGCGTACCGGCGATCTCCTCGGCACCGGCGTGCTCGCCATGACGATCGATCGCGGCCCGGAGTTCAGCCGCTACCAAGGTGTTGTTCCCCTCGAAGGTGGGGGCTTCGAAGAGGCTGCGCACCAATATTTTCGGCAATCCGAGCAGATCCCGACCCGAGTCCGGCTCGCGGTCGCGGAGCAGTTCGAAGCCGGCCGCCAGTCCTACCGTGCCGGCGGTCTGATGGTGCAGTTCCTGCCCGTATCACCCGAACGCCAACGTCAGGGGGACTTCTCGCCTGGCGACATTCCCGAGGGGCATCCCGCGCACGATGCGGAGCCTCCATCGGAGGACGATGCCTGGGTCGAAGCGAAGTCGCTCGTCGAGACCATCGAGGATCACGAACTCGTCGATCCCGGCGTGTCGAGCGAACGCCTGCTCTACCGCCTGTTTCACGAGCGGGGCGTTCGCGTTTTCAACGGGATCGCCGTGCACGAAGCCTGCCGGTGCTCGCGCGAGCGCATCATCAAGATGATGCGCAATTTCCCGGAGCAGGACCGCCGCGACATGATCGGCGACAACGGCCGGATTGAGATCACCTGCGAGTTCTGCTCGACAGTCTACGATCTCGATCCGCGCGAGGTCGAAGAGGAGATCGCGCGACCTGACGCAGGGTAGAACCCGGTGGGATCCCTCCGGGTGCGAGGTTGCCCTTACCCCGTCATTGCGAACGCAGTGCGCAATGCGGCGGCAAACCCGTCCAGGGGTAGATTGCTTCGCCTGCGGCTCGCAAAGACGATGTGGCACTGGAACGGGTAGATTGCTTCGCCTGCGGCTCGAATTGACGAAGTGCAGCCGTCTCCGGAGTCCAACTAACGCGAACAGGCCGCAGCAAGCCTGCGCATGAAGGCGGCGCCGGCTTCGAGGTGCTCCAGGGTAATGTATTCATCGGGCTGGTGCGCCTGATCGATCGAGCCCGGCCCGCAGACCACCGTCGGAATACCGGCCGCCTGGAAGTGTCCCGACTCCGTCCCGAACGGGACAGTGGTCGTCCGGTTGCGCCCGGCGAGGCGCTTCGCGAGAATTTCCGCCTCCGAACCGGGCTCGGATGCAAGCCCCGGCACCGCCACCTCGAGCATCGTCTCGATCCGCCCGTAATCTCCGAAGCGGTTGAGCCGCGTCCGCTCGACCTCCCGTGAGAGCGCCTCAAACCGGTTCGGGATCTCCGTCGGGTCGAGATCCGGCAGGCCCCTGAACTCCCAGTGAAAGTCGCAGTGGCGGGCCATGATGTTGCGGGCGGTACCACCCTGGATCGTGCCGACATGCACGGTCGTATAGGGCGGATCGAAGCGGCCGCTCGGATCGCCGCGCTCCATCATCTCGTCCGCGATGCGGTTGAGCCCCGCAATGAGATCGCCGGCTGCCATCACGGCACTCGCGCCGAGCGCCGGTTTCGACGAGTGCGCCTCGGAGCCGTGGACCGTCGTGCGATACGTGACGACGCTCTTGTGCGCGTCGGCAACCTCGAGGCTCGTCGGCTCGCCGACGATGACCGCCAGCGGCCGCGGCACTTCGGTCCCCATCCGCCGGACGGCATCGACGACGCCGAGACAGGTCGTCTCTTCGTCGTAGGAGAGCAGGATGTGGATCGGCGTCCTGAGATCCGCCACCAGGAATTCGGGCACGAGAGCGAGGGCCAGGGCGCCGAAACCCTTCATGTCGACGGCGCCGCGGCCATAGGCGCGTCCATTCTCGATCCGCAGAGTGAACGGATCCGACGTCCAGACCTGTCCCGCGACCGGAACCGTATCCGTGTGGCCCGAAAGAACGATCCCGCTTCGGTCGGCGGGGCCGATTGTTGCGAAGATCGCGGCTTTCGCGCCGGAGGCGTCGGGCAGCCGCACGAAGGGCACGCCCCAGCCGCGCAGGTATTCCTCGACAAAGGTGATCAGGGGGAGGTTGGACTTCGAACTCTCGGTATCGAACGCAACGAGCCGCGCCAGCATCTCCAGCGGCGTGAGCCGCAGGCCTTTTCCGATCATGAACTCCTCAATGGACCACGCGCTTCACATGGGGCGAGTCCAGCGAGAAGGCCGGGATCTCGGCATCGAAGGATTCACCGGCAGCGGTTACCATAGCGTATGTGCCCTGCATGGTGCCGTCCGGCGTGGTGAGCGGACAGCCGCTCGTATAGCTGAAACTCTCTCCAGGCCCGAGCACCGGCTGCTTTCCGACGACACCGGGACCCTCGACCTCCCGGACTTGTCCGTTCCCATCGACGATGCGCCAGTGGCGGGACCGCAACTGCACCCGCTCGAGCCCGGTATTAATGATCTCGACCGTGTAGGCGAAGAAGTATCGTCCCTCCTCGGGAGAGGATTCCTCCGGCACGAAACGCGGCATGACGGTGACGCTGATGCCGCGCGTTACGGCCTTGTACATCATCGCTCCTTGCCGCGCCGGGGCCGGTTTCCGCCCTGTCCTCCCGGCCCGGCATCGGATCACCCATTGAGGGCGATGATGACGCTGCAGCGCCCGTAGGAAGGGCCTTTCGGCCGTGGTAGAGCCCGCCTTCGCCCTCGTCAATGCGATCGAGGATCGGCCCCCGGAGCCCTGCGAGACATGCTCGACGGCATCATGAGACGCGCCATCGATCCGCCCCTCAACCTGATGGGGCGGGCGCTCGCCGCGCGCGGCGTCTCGGCGGACACGCTCACGGGGCTCGGGCTCGTGGCAGGGCTCGCCAGCGCCGTCGCAATCATCGGGCAGGCGGAGGTTCTGGCGCTTCTTCTCATGCTGTCAGGGCGGCTTCTAGACGGGCTCGACGGGGCCGTCGCACGGGCGAGCCGCCACACCGATCTCGGCGGATTTCTCGACATCGTCTTCGACTTCGTCTTCTACGGCGCGATCCCGCTCGCCTTCGCGCTGCGCGATCCGGCGGCGAATGCCGTGCCGGCCTGCCTTCTCCTCTTTGCCTTCTACGTGAACGGCGCGAGCTTCCTGGCCTTTGCGGCGGTTGCCGCCAAGCGCGGTCTCGACACGCAGATCCGAGGCCTGAAGTCGATTTATTTCTCGGTCGGCCTTGCCGAGGGGACAGAGACAATCATCACCTTCGCCTTGATGATCCTCTGGCCGGCGGGCTTCCCCGTGCTGGCCTACGGGTTCGCGGCCCTGACGCTCATGAGTGCGATCACCCGCGTGACCCTGGCGCGGCGCGTCTTCCGGGACGAGCCCGATCCGGAGGAGGAACCCTGAACGGTTCGGGCTCTTGGCCCCGGAACCCGGCTCAGCTAGGACAAGCCTCCTTTTCAGAGGGGCGAACCCATGCACCCGCTGCGCGACGGCATCCAATCGGGCGATGCGATCTTGCGCCTGGCTGAGGCCGGCGTGATCCGCATGGCCACACCTTTCGCTCCGGACCAAGTGCAGCCCGCGAGCCTCGATCTCCGGCTCGGCCGGCGCGTCTTCCGGGTGCGGGCCAGCTTCCTTCCGGGCCCGGAGCGCCCGGTGCGGGACCGGCTCGAGCAACTGGCCCTGCACGAGATCGATCTCGAGGCCGGGGCCGTGCTCGAGACAGGATGCGTCTATATCGCCGAACTCCTCGAGAGCCTGGCGCTCCCCAAGGATCTCTCGGCCGCCGCGAACCCGAAGAGCTCGACCGGCCGGATCGACGTGTTCACCCGGGTCATCACGGATCGCGCGCGGGAGTTCGATGCCGTCGAGGCCGGCTATCAGGGGCCGCTCTACGCCGAGATCTCGCCGCGCACCTTTCCTGTCCTGGTGCGGACCGGGACCCGGCTCTCCCAGTTGCGCCTGCGGAGGGGCGAGGTACGCCTCGATGATGCAGCGCTCCTGGCACTCCACGAGCGGGAGCGGATCGTGACCTCCGCCGAGCCATCGATTCAGGGCGGGGTCGCCGTGAGCGTCGATCTTGCCGGCTTCGATGGCCTCGTGGGTTACCGTGCGAAGCGCCACACGGGCCTCGTCGACGTCGACAAGCCCGGCGCCTACAGGGTCTCCGATTTCTGGGAGCCGCTCGCGGCCGAGCCCTCGCGAACGCTCATCCTCGATCCGGGACAGTTCTATATCCTTGCCTCCAAGGAGGCCGTGCACGTGCCCCCTGACTATGCGGCCGAGATGGTGCCTTTCGATCCGCTCGTCGGCGAGTTCCGGGTGCATTACGCCGGCTTCTTCGATCCCGGCTTCGGCCATGTGGAAGCCGGCGGGGCAGGGGCACGGGCTGTGCTCGAGGTCCGCTCCCGCGACGTGCCGTTCATTCTGGAGGACGGCCAAATCGTCGGGCGTCTGGTCTATGAACGCATGGCCGAGCGCCCCCGGGTGCTCTACGGCGCAGGTGCCGGGTCGAACTATCAGGCACAGGGCCTGAAGCTGTCCAAACACTTCCGCTGAGGGTATCGGCCCCCTTGCGGGAGACCCGCCAAGCCGGTTATGGAAGGGGCACGCGGGCGTAGTTCAGTGGTAGAACGTCAGCTTCCCAAGCTGAATGTCGTCGGTTCGATCCCGATCGCCCGCTCCATTCAAGCCCCTGCGAAAGCAGGGGTTTACGCTTTTTGGGCAATGGAATTTCGACCGGAACAGGTTGAGAAAACCGGTTGGAACCGGAACATGAGGTCCCCAAACCCCAATCAGTTCACAGCCAGCCTTCCGACTGCCGGACTTATAGACTAATCCCTCGATACGGGTAGTAGCGGTTCGCCTGTGAATCCTGCCTCATTCGCTGATGCCATCTCCGGAAGTGAAAGGGTTGCGATTTGCGGCAGAGAGGCTTGGTAAACCACGACATTGTCGTGCTTTATGCTCCCTCACCCGTTTGGCGTCGCCCTCTGAGCGCTGGGCACTCCCGTCTTCCTCATGCCCCCTGCGGGACTACGATCTCCGATACCATGACATCCGGGAGCACTGTCGGCCTGCCGTCTACCTGAACCGTGATCGCCGAGCCCTTCGCGATCGGGTATCCAAGATGCGGCTTCGTCGGGATCTTCTACCCAACATACTCGAACAGGCTCTCCTCGCTGGCCCGGAACTGGTCCGGGGTCAGGGCTCCCCGGAAAAGTTCATCAGCAAGCTGGATCCGGGAGGTGCTCACGACATCGGTCTCGCAGTAGGCCGCGACCTCAGCGATCCGGCCCTCCTCGACGAAGCGAGCGACTTGGGAGTCGACGATGTCTTTCGATCTGAATGCACTATTCAGCTTTATGCGGCTTTCGGGAACGCATTGACCTCGTCTACCATCCAGCCCGGCTCCGTGACGCGCGGAGGCGATCATGCGGCCCGCCCTTTTCTGGCTAACCTTTGCCTTGGCTGTGTTCGTGCCGCCACTTCTGGCGCAGGAGGCACGCGTCCCACTCGTGGCCGTGCTGGAGACCGATCCTCCCGAGGAGTCCATCGTTCCAGTACTTCGTGAAAGTCTGCATGACCTGCACTACGTTGAGGGCCGGAACATCCGCTTCGAGGTACGTACGTCCATCTCGCAGAACGAGCGTCTGCCCGATTTGGTGAAAGAGATCGTCGCTCTCAAGCCCGCTGTAATCGTGTCCAAGAACTCTGCAACGACCCTTGCGCTCAGAGACAGGGCCGGGACGATACCGGTCGTCATGGTTGTCACGTTCGACCCGATAAGCCTCGGGGTCATTCAGAGCCTCGCGCATCCGGGCGGCACTTTCACGGGCCTGTCGACCAGCGGTCGAGAACACTTCGGCAAGCGAATCGAACTCCTCAAGGAATTCTTTCCCAGATTGCGGCGGCTGTTCCTCCTCTGGACGCCGATTGACTCGGCATCTCCGGAACCGCGATCTCGCCGGAACGCCTTTGAGGCGGTTCAGAGCGCGGCGGCTCCAGCGGGCATCGAGGTCGTTTCGATTCAGATTCGGGGTTCTGACGAGCTACGGAACGCGCTCACGATGTCGGTCAACAATACCACCGATGCCCTGCTCGTCCTCCGGAGCGGGATCATCGTGGATAGCTATCACCAGATCGCCGAATTTGCCATGCAGCACCACATCCCCGCGATGTCCAACGACCCCTTGTTCGTCGCGGAGGGTGGCTTGTTCGGGTACAGCCCGGATTACACGGCACATGTCCGCCGCGCAGCGGTCTACGTGGATAAAATCCTCAAGGGAGAGAATCCCGCCGATCTCCCCGTAGAGCAGCCGAACACGTTCAGGCTGGTCGCCAATCTGACGACCGCAAGAGCACTGGGCTCGGAGATTCCGCTGTCGATCCTCGTGCAGGTCGATGAGGTGATCGAGTAAGGCGGCGCGGGTTCATCGCAGGAATTTCGGCATCGACGACGGTGAGTTCATCTCACCTTGCAGCAACTACGTTATCGTCCGAGCCCCCACTTGCATTGCCATGATGGATCATCCCGGAACATCGGCCGATCCGGGCGAAGCTGCATTCTGCGCTCTAACGGGGGGCATGCCTCAGCCGACCTATCAACGGTTGGCAGACGAACCCTCCTTCGTGGAAAGCGTCCGTGCAAAGGCACAGACAACTCATGAGCGTGAAAAGCCGCTTTAGCGGCTCGCGTAGCGCGCGTTCAGGTGTCGCCGTCGTAATTGCCACCATTTACACTTACTTGACAGGAACAGAAATGCCCTGTCGGTTTGCTCCGTTGACCGGGGTGGAGCCTCGTGAGGCACCGCACACTTAGCGAGGCGGCGATGCCCCGGCTTTCCCAGTCAAAAGGCGAGGTTCACAGACCTGGACCGGATATCTCCTCCCTTCTCCTGACGAGCCACCGCCACTGAGACGGTGGCGGGTCATTCGAGGTAATGGGGCAAGTGACGCGAGCGCCAAGAGAACGGTTGCTCCAGGAACTCGTAGGTCTACTACGCGACCTTCCGTTCCGACCGGAATCGAGCGCCCCCCATCGCTCTCTATCGCGATCTTCGGTACGGCGTTTTGAGGCATTCCGGACGAACCGATCGCCCCGCCGGATTACATAGCTTGGCTCGTCACAACACAAGTCGCCTAGCCTCGGCGCCCTAGAACCTCAGAGAGCACCTTCAGCAAAGCCGGTTCAAAGAACGGCTTTCTCAGATAAGCGCTATACCCGTCGAACTGTTCGTGAATCGCGTTCTCAGGCAGCCCGCTCGTCATGATCATCGGAATATTGCGGTAGGTCGGATGAGCGCGCACAGCGCGTCCAAGCGCGGCCCCATCCATGATCGGCATCATGAAATCCGAGATGATCAAGTCGGGCTTGGTCTCGGCCATGCGCTCCAGGGCCTGCCGACCGTTGGCCGCCGTGATCACGCGATAGCCCTCGTCTTCCAGCACGGCAGCGAGCAAGAGGGCTATGCTGAACTCGTCGTCCACCACGAGGACCGTCTTCACGCTTCAGCCCTCATGCGTATGGGGATAGACGATGTTCATTCCCGGAGTGGCTCACTTCACCTCCTCCAGAGGCGGGCCGATCGCGATGCCGTTTCGGGTGATGCTGAAGTCGCGGACGGCCATGTCGAAATCGCTGTCGCGCAGCTTCAGAATGGAAACCGACCGGTGCATTCGAGACCTGATTTCCACCCGGCGCAGCATGATCAGGTTTTCAATCAGCGAGGAGATGCCAGCCACGGGTATGGTCATCCCCTCCCCGTAAACGCCTTCCATTTCGAGCGTGTAGACGGTCGTGATCCCCAGGGCTCGCAATTCGTTGGCAAGCACGGCAAAGAAGCGCGTGATCCGATCCGGGTGCGCAGCAGACTGAATCATCCCGCCCAGACCATCGACGAACAGGCGCTTGACCCCGCGCCGTCGCACCGCATCGAGCAGGCGATGCCCGAGTTCGTCGAGCCGGTTCTCCCCTTGAGCCTGCCAGACGATCTCGACGGCACCGCGTGCCTCCAGGCCCGCCAAGTCGATCCCGAATGAGGCGGCCTTGCTGCGCAGCCTCTGGGGGGTCTCGTAGAACCCGAAAATGAGGCCGGGCTCGTCCGGGTTCGACAAGGACAGAAATTGAAGGCCGAGGGTGCTCTTGCCCGATCCGGTCGGCCCGATCAACGCGGTCGTGGTCGCAACGGGAAGCCCGCCCAGGAGCATCTCGTCGAGGCTCGGCACGCCGGTCCGCATCCTGTCGGGACGATACTCGTCGGCCCGCGAGGGCGTCGCGAACGCCGCCTCAACACGCGGGAAGACCTCCAGGCCACCATCTGTGATGCGATAGCCGTGGTGCCCCCGCAGGAAACCGCTTCCTCGGAATTTGCGCACCCGCAGATAGCGTTCGGCACGGGGCGCGATGATCTGGTCTTCCAGCTCGATCACGCCATCGACCATCGTCTGCTCGGGACAGACCGCGCGGCCTGTGCCGTTGGTCAACAACAGCACCGTGCAGTTCGCTATCGAGGCGATGCTCTGTAGCTCGCTGATGAACTTCTTGAGATCGCCTGCCGAGGGGGCCACGTCCTCCACGGCCAGGAAGCCATCCACCACCAGGAAGTCGGCCCTGTGCCCTCGAACCTCGCGTCGTAAAAGGTCGAATAGCCCCTTCAAACCGTCGCTCTCCAGGGCCTGGAAGGCGCTGACGTAGATCATCCGCTCGGGGATGACGGTTTCATCGAAAAAACTGAGCGAGCGCAGATGCTGAAGCATCCGGGCATGGGACTCGGCCAGAAGCGTCGCAAAGACCGCGCGCCTGCCACGAGCCGTGTGATAAAAGCAGACCTGATTGGCGAAGATCGTCTTGCCAGCCCCTGGCACACCCTGGACGATATAGACGCCGCCGCGCAGCAGACCGCCGCGCAGCAGACCGCCGCGCAGGATAGTATCGAGTCCCGGAATGCCGCTGGGGACCCGTTCGAGTTCAAGGCTGTCGTGGTCACTCATCACTGGTCTGCATGAAAGGAGTTCGTGTCGAGAGGGAGCCGAACCGTGAAGGTCGAGCCCTGGTGAAGTGTGCTTTCGACCGTGATCGCGCCTTGATGGGCTTCCACGAGCGAGCGCACGAGCCAGAGCCCAATCCCGAAGCCAGCGCGGGGCTGGCCGGTCATTATCTGCTCAAAACGGTCGAAGATACGTTTTTGATCGGCCTCGGAGATACCAACGCCATGATCCTTGACCACAAGCTCTACGCTCCTGTGTGGCGTCCGCGCAAGCCTGAGATCGACCGGCGCACCATTCCCATACTTGATCGCATTCGAGACGAGATTGGCCGCAATCTGTTCCAGAGCGACCCGGTCTCCGCGGAGGAGCACGGTCTCGGGAATATCGAGATTGAACACAACGCCGTGATGTTCGGCTTCGGCCTCGTAGGAGACCACGGCGTCGCGAACGATCTGGGCGAGGTCGATCTCCTCACAGGTCAGGTGCAGACGCCCGGCATTAATCCGGGAAATATCAAGCAGCAGGTTTGCCCTTTGCACGTAGCGGTTGATGGCGAGAACGACTCTTTCGAGGCGCTGGACGAGATCAGGATGGCCGTGCTTGTGGGCGGCCCTGAGTGCGCTGGACGCTTGGAGCGCCAGCGCGTGCATGGGGTTGCGGAGTTCATGCGCGGCGATGCTCAGGAAGTCGTCCCGCGCCCGGACGGCGGCCCGGAGTTCCTCGATCAGCATGCGCTCATCCACATCCCTTGTCCTCGCAGCCGCGCTCGCTTTCTTATCCCCGTTCAAAGAATTGGCCCTCACCGTCTGACCACGACGCTAATGGATGGGTTCGTCTGAGGGCAGCCGAATTGTCTCAGAGCAGGGCTTGTTTACACTTCCCACCAGTGGAAGCCTAGCCATCAACCATTTTGATGTCCTCTGGGTCGATGAAGCATTGGGCACCCTCGGGTGCATCGATTCCGTAGAAGCAAATGTGGGTGGTGCCGATGTCGAGGGTGTCGCCGTCGAGGACCTTGGCGGGGTCGGTCACGACGGCGGTGTCATCAAGCGCCCGTACGAGAGGTGGACAGAGGAGCGAGAAGACGACGACGAGAGCCGCGCCAGTCGCGTGAGGGAGCCCCGGCTATTGGCGTGCATCAGAGACTGCCGCGCCCTATCATTCGAGGGGCATATGCGCCGGATGAATGATAGCCGCCGAGAGATATCCGGGTCTTTACCGTACGGTCCATGCCTGAAGCTTCGCACGGCTATTAGTCATGCGAATGGGTCTTGGGCAGGAGGTGTTTGAAGGTGCGCCGAACTGTGTCGTAGCACTCGCAGGCCGCCTCTTCGAGACCGGCTCGATCTGTGACCGTGATGCCGCCCCGGCTTTGAGTAATCAGCCCCGCCGTCTGGAGTGTCCGTGTGATGATGCTGACCGTGGAGCGTTGGACACCCAACATCTCGGCCAGAAACTCATGCGTGAGCGGCAAGGTATCGTGTTTCACCCGATCATGGGTGCTCAGGATCCAGCGGCAGCACCGGGCCTCGACAGAGTGGAGCGCATTGCAGGCAACGGTCTGAAAGGTCTGGACCAGAAGCGCCTCGCCGTAGCGCCGGAAGAGTTCCCGCAGGGTCGCGCTCGCATCGAAAGCGGCCTGAAGCGGCTCGACGGCAATGCGTGAGGCCCTGCCGGGAACCTGCACGACATAGCGCCCGAAGCTTCGGCGAGAGATGGCAGCGGTGATGAAGCCGAACACGCCCTCACACCCGAACACGGCCATCTCGGCTGAGGCCCCATCCTCCATGACCGCCACCAGGGAGACGACCATGTCATGTGGAAAGTAGGCGTATTGGATGGTCTCACCACTCTCGTAGAGAACCTTGCCTCTCGGCAAGTCTACGATGTCGAGTTTAGGCTCGATCCGCGCAAAGTCTTGCGGCTCCATAGCTGCGAGGAGCCGGTTGGGTCGATGATTGGCCTTCGCGGATGCCATGGCAGAGTCCCACTGTCGCCCTAAGACAGTCCGACTGGATAACGGCAGATCAGGGGCATTTCGCTACGGGGTGGGGCACCCCGGCGAGTCCCATCGTGGGCAGCGGATAGACGAGAGAGAAGACGGCGAGATCCGCGCCAAGATGAAGCCTCAGCAACCCGTTGCCGGGACTATTCCTTTTGATGCGTTGACCCTGCTGAATTTCTCATGCTCACCTTTGGAATGGTCCGTTCACGTCGGCCACAGCCTGACAGCGGGCCACGACGGAGGAAACGGCGATGTCACATACTAAGCTTGTACACGCGTGTGTGCTGATCGGCGGGCTCCTACTCCCGACCCTGACCTTCGGGCAGGACATGAAGGCGCAGGCACAGGCTGGTGCCGACAAGTGGGACCAGACCTTCAACAAAGCCGATGCCAAGACACTGGCGACGTTCTATGCCCCCGATGCGGTGGTGCTCCCGGCAGGCAGCAGTCAACCCCTGAAGGGAGTTGAAGCCGTCCAGAACTATTATGAGGGCCTGTTCAAGGCGGGGGCCTCAGACCACAAGCTGCGGGTCGAGGGGGCCGAGACGAAAGGTGACACGCTGACCATGTACGGCCAGTGGCAAGTCATGGCTCCGGGCAATGATGGCAAGAAGCACGAGGTCAAGGGCTACTTCCTCAACGTGTTGGAAGGCCAAGGCGACCAGCGCCGCATTACTTACGCCATCTGGAACACCCACTGATCGAGAAGGGGGCCTTCCGCCCCCTGATCCTGCACCGCCGACGTGCGATTCTGCTCCTGATGCTGACGCCACAAGGCTGCATCAGCATCCTGCTCAATGCCTGCCCTGAATGTCCTTGGGATGGGCTCCGAGCCCCGTACCGTGGTGGCTCTTCAGGGCTGTCTCGCAACGCTCAACGTGGCTTGTGGCCCGCTGCTGCATCTCCTCCCTGTTGTGGCAGGGGTCTTTCACGTCCTGCTTGCAGAACTGGCACATCATGGCTCGGCCTCCGTCTCTGCTTGACTATGTCAGCCAACATAGTGGAGGAGCCGGAGTTCCAGCTTCGGGAACCTTGACGGCCCGAGAGAAACGAGTCGGTGTGGCTTTCCGGAAGGCGAGGCTGA
>NZ_LN811356.1:67424-81384 GCF_001006805.1 Microvirga massiliensis
CCTCATCCTTCCGGGGCTGACCGGGACCGAGACGAAGCAGGACGAGGGCACGACCATGGACCGGCTGGTGCAGACCGTGCTCTCTCCCTACATGGATCGCGAGTGCATCCTCCTCAATGGCCCTGCCGTGCCGGTCAATGAGAGTGCCGTGACGAGCCTCGCCCTGATCTTGCACGAGACCGCCACGAATGCCGCTAAATACGGGGCGCTGTCGGCGCCCGAGGGCTGCATCCGGGTCGAGTGGGCTGTGCGGGAAGCCGACCTGTATCTCAGGTGGCAGGAGAGCGAGGGCCCCACGATTGCTGAGCCACCGAGTGCGCATGGATTCGGGACCACTCTCGTGGAGCGGAGCGTCACGGGCCAGCTTCAGGGAAGTGTCGAGTATGACTGGCGGCCCGAAGGTCTCACCGTCCACGTCGTGGTGCCGTTGGAACGTCTCAGCTCATGAGTGGCCGTAATCCCGTGCAGGGATTGGTCGAAGGTGAAGTGCGGGGGCTATCGCCGTCTTTGACGCTCATGCATATGCGTGGGCAGTTCAGGAGCGCAGCATGGCTGGCTTGACGGACGAGCCACGAGACGATCCGGAATTTGGCGTTCGCGCGTCTCGCTCCTCAACAACATCAGTCGGCTCGGAACTCCAAACTGGATGATATGTGTTACCAGTTTCGACGATCACACTGACGGCGAGGCCGTGTCTGGCCCGAACGCTAGCCGAGCACACGGCATATTGGAGCACGTCCGAAAAGTGAGTGCTCACGTACAGCACGATACCTTCGTTCTCCGCGACCCACACCTGTCCGGTTCTGTGGATCAGGATTCGATTGGCCACGACGAATCACCTTCGTGCTGACGAAAACGATCCTTAGAAAGCGGGGGCAGCGGCAAGCTGGCCACGTGGCCTATCTGCCCCTGAGTGGGCCGCGACTTGTCGAAGTCAGCCTGCCGGGAGATGCGGCTCATCACCCTCAACCTCCTCACCATCGAGGACGCGATCTACGCTCCTTTTACAACCCTCACCAGCAGGCTTTGGGCAAGCGGCGATTCCAACGTTGCCCGGCGGGAAAACGAGACAGAGGTCTTCCGTTACGTTCAGCCCTACTGACTGCAGCAAGGAGCGCGTTCCTCTTCCGCTTCCGTGATGTCGCGACCGGCTTGCAGGGCTGAGGTGATGTGGTGATCGCTTTCGGCGGTTGATGGTCTATAACCATCGGCTCTGTGACTGCGCTCCGTGGGGCTGTGATGGCGGGGAGTGCTACGTCCTCGCGAGTGGTCGCGACTGACGAACGCTTCGCCTCTTGCGCGGCGCGACTCGCTCGTGCTGCCCTGCGCCGTACGGCCCGCTCTTTCGCCTCGCGCTGCACCTTCTCCTCGACCGGGTTCACAGGAACCGACAGGAGGTCAGGCAGGACACGCCGAGCAGATCTCTCTGCGGACGACTCGGTTGCGTCGAACACTTCTGGTGGCTGCGGAGCAGGAGCCGTCGAAAGAACTGAGGTCGGAACTCCAATCTTGTCAGCCTGCGGCGCGCGGATTGGTACCGAGAGCTTGCCGAAGACCTGATCGGCCAGAGAGGCACTTTCTGAAGCAGGCGCCTTGCTGAGGGTAACGACCTCAGGCCCTCGCCTGTTGGCGCGCTTGATCTCGAACGTGAACGACCGCGCAGAATGGCGTGTCATACGCATGGTGAGAGCAACCTATCGGAGAGAAACCGTCCGGACGGGCAGACGATGGCATGTAAGAATACCGTGCTGAGTCGTCTACCCGTATGTCCGTCCGCTTAACACCGGTTTTATGACTCTCCGCGTCAGCATGCCTGAACCACTGGCTTCCGATTGTCTGAGGGAACTCGCAAGCCACTTCATGCCGACACAGCGAGAAAAGATAGAGGGCTGGCTTAAACCAGCCCTCCGCGAGTTAGAGGAGGAAACGTGCATACACAGACGCCAACAAGCGCAAGCAGCTGAAAGTTCCATGTCGCGGACCAAATAAGTTACTGAATAACCTAAGTTAATAGCTTTGAGCTCACCACCGTAAGGCACTTGGGGTTGGAAACCGATGGGCCAAGTTTGCACAGAGGCGAGGAGTATACCCGCACCTACTTCCGCGACAGGCAGAGCCGTATATCGGTTGAGCCGATGGCGCGGCACTCGCCTTAATGCTGCGAGTGCCTGTTTACAGTCCAACGCCGCTCAAAAGGCCGACCATCACTCTTCTGACCAGCCTGTTTCGCCAATCGACCTCCCCAAACTCCTCTACAAGTGACCCACCTAACGCCGACCGCGCGCCTTCCTGGGATCGCACCGTTTGGACGGGAACGGGTAGACTGATTAGTCGAGCAGCTTGCGGGACTCCTCAATTACGCGCTTGGTTTCCTTGATCCTCTGCTCGGTCAATTTCAGCGCCAAGCGTGCCGATCTGAGAGCTGCGTCCATCCTGTCTCTATGAAACTTCGACTTGCTCATGAGCAGCGTTGAACTCGGGCCTGCTCTCCCGCCCAAGAGCACTCAGGATGTTGTTGCGATGTACGTGCCAAACCGAGAGAGTGTCCTGCAATAGCGTCAGTAGCCGGTCTATCTCGCTGGTGTCCTGGCCAGATGCGAACAGACTGTTCCTCGTCATAGTCAGGTGCCGGATACGCTCCTCGCCTTCGCCGATATGGCGGTCTGCAAGGGCGAGGGCTGCGGTTTCGTCGATCTCGCTCGTCATGCTCCACCATAGGCCATGAGCCCCAACGGGGGCATTCAATCAGGATGACGGCTTGTCCAAGAGCGCTGCTCTGCCGATCAATGGAGTCGGTGACTCGGCACCGGCCCCAACTGCTCCTGCTCTTGTTCAGCGGCTAGCGCAGCTCGCAGCGCGAACCATCGGCCCTTGGACCTTACGAGGCGTTTCGCTGCCCACTTATAGGCCCTGCGTGCAGCCTCCTCCTCACAAAAGAGTGCTTCGATGGGACTGAACTTCTGCTGCTCGAAGGCGTGATCGACGACCTGATCCAGCTTTTGGCGGCACTTCGCGAGAACAAGGACAGCTTCCGCAGCCCTGCTGCGGGCGCGGTCAAGATCTCTCTGCGCCTCGGCAAAGGCGGACAAGCACACCAATAAGGTCACACTTTCGTGCCCACTCACCTGGTTCGACGGTTGGAGCGCAACTAGGGGACAGAAAACGACAGCTACCTCGGTAAGCGGCTGACTTCATTCAGCTATGTTATAAAAGCCGACATATCATCGCCTGCTGGCGCGCAGGCTCTCGCTTTCCGCGGCTTCGAGCCTCGCGACAAGCTCCCGGAGGCGATCTGGCAAAGGCTCGGGCTCGGCATAGACCTGCCTGAGGCTGCGTCCAAGCAAATCGAGGGTCTGACCCTGTCGCAACCATTGGGGCCTTCCGCCGAGGTTCCACGGGCCTCCTTTGTAGAAGTTCATGGCAATAGCTATCCTTCCCGAGACCGAGCAGTTGCTGGCCTCCAACATTCCAATTGGCTGGATTCAGAGGGGCAACTCGCGACTTTATGCTCGGTTTCGGTCAAGTTCTTCGAAATCGAGCTAAACAGCCAAGCCGCAACGGTCAGGTATTACATAGCCCCCCTTGGGCTACTGCACCGGAATGCTGTCTCCTGTCGAAGAATGGCGAAGCCCTTGCCGAGCGTTGCGCAGGAACCATGCTCGAGGATATGGCGGGCGATCTCACAAGGTCACAACAGATGCTTGGCTATAACGGTCGAGCGACGACGGAGCATTACATTCATCGCAACGTAGACAAGGTCCGGGCGGCGAAAGAGGCTACGCACAACGCACTTCGGGTAGGGGCGAGGAGGTTAATCCCGAGGCTTATAAAGCTGACGTGGAGTGGCGGAATGCCGCAGCGGGCACCCGAGTCGCTGCTGCAATTGGCAATCGCCCTAGCAATCTAAATGCCGGCCCCTTGCGAAGCTATTGTAAAATAACAGTTTCCGGCTCGTGAACCGATAGTTCCCAAGCTGAATGTCGTTGCTTCGATCCCGATCGCCCGTCCCAAATTCCATAGGCGGAGCAAGGCCTTGACGGTCTGTCGCCGACCCGTGCGTTCAGCCCTTGTTCTGAGCCGCGGAACAGCGCCACCTTTCTCGACGTCCTGACGGCCGCTGCGACGAGCACTTCGTGCTCGAAATCTGTGTGCGCCGCAGTCGAGCGTAGGCTTAAACGTCTGGAATCGGCTACCCACGTTGGGCACATTCCAATAGATTCACTCTCATCGGAGCATGATACGGTCGAACCGAAGACCGCGTCGTGGGCCAGCAAGCACGTCGACGGGACCGACGCACGGAAGATCCCGGATGAAGTAGTTGCATGGAGGGAGAGCTGATCATGAGAAGAATCCTGCTGGCGACGCTGTCGGCAGCCGCCCTGGCCGCGGCGGCGCCGGTCTCGGCCAAGACGCTCGTCTATTGCTCGGAAGGCAGCCCGGAGAACTTCGCGCCGAGCGTCAACACGACGGGCACCTCGTTCGACGCGAACACCCAGATCTACGACACCATCGTTCAGTTCGAGCGCGGCGGCACCAAGGTCTTGCCCTCCCTGGCCGAGAAATGGGACATCTCCGAGGACGGCACGATCTATACCTTCCACCTGCGCAAGGGCGTGAAATGGCACAGCACCCGTGCCTTCAAGCCGACGCGCGATTTTAATGCCGACGACGTCATCTTCACGATTGAGCGGCAGTGGAAGGAGGACAACCCCTATTTCAAGGTCACCAGCTCGAACCATTCCTATTTCAACGACATGGGAATGCCGAAGCTGCTGCAGTCGGTCGAGAAGGTCGACGACTACACCGTCAAGATCACCCTGACGCAGCCCGAGGCGCCGTTCCTTTCCGACCTCGCGATGCAATATGCCAGCATCCAATCGAAGGAATACGCCGACGCGATGCTGAAGGCCGGCACGCCCGAGAAGGTCGATCAGGATCCGATCGGCACAGGGCCGTTCTACCTCGTGCAGTACCAGAAGGATGCGATCATCCGCTATAAGGCCTTCCCGCAATACTGGGCCGGCAAGGCGAAGATCGACGATCTCGTGTTCGCGATCACGCCCGATGCCTCGGTGCGCTGGGCCAAGCTGCAGAAGGGCGAGTGCCATGTCATGCCCTATCCGAACCCGGCCGATCTCGATGCGATGAGAAAGGACCCCAACGTTCAGGTCCTCGATCAACCCGGCCTGAACATCGGCTACCTGGCCTACAACACGACCAAGAAGCCGTTCGACGACGTGCGCGTGCGCAAGGCCATCAACAAGGCGATCAACAAGCAGGCGATCATCGACGCAGTCTACCTCAGCAGCGGCATCGCGGCGATCAATCCGATCCCGCCCTCGATGTGGTCGTACAACGAGACCATCAAGGACGATCCCTATGACCCCGAGGCGGCCAAGAAGGAACTCGCCGAGGCGGGCTATCCGAACGGCTTCGAGACCGACCTCTGGGCCATGCCGGTGCAGCGGCCGTACAACCCGAACGCCAAGCGCATCGCCGAGCTGATGCAGGCCGACTTGGCCAAGATCGGCGTCAAAGCCGAGATCAAGACTTTCGAATGGGGCGAGTACCGCAAGCGCATGCAGGCCGGCGAACATCAGACCGGTATGCTCGGCTGGACGGGCGATAACGGCGACCCCGACAACTTCCTGCACACGCTGCTCGGCTGCGACTCGGCCAAGACCAACGGCTCCAATGTCGCGAAGTTCTGCTATCAGCCCTTCGAGGAACTGGTGCTGAAGGCCAAGAGGATCACGGATCAGGCGGAGCGCGAGAAGCTGTATCGGGAGGCCCAGGTGATCTTCAAGGAGCAGGCGCCCTGGTTCACCATCGCGCATGCGGTGCAGCTGAAGCCCGTCCGTAAAGAGGTGAAGGATTTCAAGCTGTCGCCGTTCAGCAGACATACCTTCTATGGCGTCGACATCGAGTGAGGCGCCGATCGAGAAGCGTATCGGACAGGGGCGCGGCCGTGAGGCCACGCCCTTTTTCATTCGGGGAGAATGATGCCGTTTCGGTATGCGGCGGCTGAAATGACTGGAGCGCCGGCTTTGCCGATCGTCGCCGTCGCGGCCGGGAAACCTGCCTTCGGAGCGCAATTCCACTCGCGGTCGCCGCTTCGCGCCCGCGGCCCATCGTCGAGACTGGCTCTATCATGCTGCGTTTCATCCTGACCCGCGTCAGCCTCGTGATTCCGACCTTCATCGGCATCACGCTGCTTGCCTTCTTCCTGATCCGGCTGGTTCCGGGCGATCCGATCGAGACCATGGCGGGCGAGCGCGGCATCGATCCGGCGCGCCACGAGGCCCTGCGCAAGGAATTCGGCTTCGACAAGCCGGTCCTGACGCAGTACGGCATCTATATCGAGCGCGTGCTGCACGGCGACCTCGGCAAGTCGATCGTGACACGCGAAAGCGTGGTCTCGGAGTTCACGGCGCTGTTTCCGGCCACGATCGAGCTCGCGCTCTGCGCCATCGTCTTCGCCTTGGTCATCGGGTTGCCGGCCGGCATCCTGGCCGCGGTGAAACGCAACTCGATCTTCGATCACGGCGTGATGGGGCTCTCCCTGACGGGCTATTCGATGCCGATCTTCTGGTGGGGGTTGCTGCTGATCCTTCTGTTTTCCGTGCAGCTGGGGATCACGCCGGTCTCGGGCCGCATTGCCGTGCTGTACTATGTCGAGCCGGTCACCGGCTTTCTGACGATTGACAGCCTTCTGGCGGGTGATTTCGACGCCTTCAAATCCGCTCTGGCGCATCTGGTCCTGCCGGCGATCGTGCTGGGAACGGTTCCGCTCGCGGTCATCGCGCGCATGACGCGCTCGGCCATGCTCGAGGTGCTCGGAGAGGACTATATCCGCACTGCCCGAGCCAAGGGCATGGCGCCGCTCCGCGTCATCGGATTCCATGCCTTGCGCAATGCACTCATTCCGGTTGTGACGGTGATCGGCCTTCAGGTCGGCGTCCTGTTCACCGGCGCGATCCTCACCGAGACGATCTTCTCCTGGCCGGGCATCGGGAAATGGCTGATCGAGGCGATCAGCCGGCGCGACTATCCGGTCCTGCAAGGCGGTACCTTGCTGATCGGCGTCGTCGTCATGAGCGTCAATCTGCTTGTCGATCTGCTCTATGGGCTGATCAACCCCCGCATCAGGCATGCGCGCTGAAGGACTTCTGATCGTGGCAAATCCAGTTCATCGGGGGACGTAGATCGATGACCGCCGAAACGCTCGAAGCTCCCGCCGTGATTGCACCGGCAGGCACGCCGCCTCACCCCTTGCGCGAATTCTGGAGCTATTTCAGCGCCAATCACGGCGCCGTTGGCGGCCTCGTGGTCATCGTCGCCGTGTTGCTGATGGCCGTGTTCGCCGATGTCATCGCGCCGCATTCGCCATTCGAGACCAACAATGCTGTCTTCCTCAAGCCGCCCTTCTGGCAGGAGGGCGGCTTGCTGAGCTACCCGCTCGGCACCGATGCGATCGGCCGCGATATCCTGTCCCGGCTGGTATATGGCGCCCGTCTGTCGCTGCTCATCGGCATCGCCGTCGTGGCGCTCGCCATGGCGGTCGGGATCGTGCTCGGTCTCGTCGCCGGCTTCTTCCGGGGCATCACCGAGATCGTCATCATGCGGCTGATGGATATTCTCCTGACGATGCCGAGCCTGTTGCTCGCCATCGTCATTGTCGCGATTCTCGGCCCCGGCCTGATGAACGCGATGCTCGCCGTCGCTATCGTGGTGTTGCCGCACTATGTCCGCATCACGCGGGCGGCGGTGATCGCTGAGACCTCCAAGGACTATGTCGTTGCCGCCCGCGTCAGCGGCGCCGGCACCCTGCGCCTGATGTTCAAGGAGGTGCTGCCGAACTGCGCCGCGCCCTTGATCGTGCAGGCCTCCCTCGGCATCTCCACAGCGATCCTGGACGCGGCCGCGCTCGGCTTTCTCGGCCTCGGCGCGCAACCGCCGACACCCGAATGGGGCACGATGCTCGCCGATGCGCGCGAGTTCGTGTTGCGCGCCTGGTGGGTGGTGACCTTTCCGGGCCTGATGATCCTGATCACCGTTTTGGCCTTCAACCTGCTCGGTGACGGACTCCGGGATGCCCTCGACCCCAAATTGAAGCGCTGATCATGCCGCTGCTCGAAATTGAGAACCTGAGCGTCGAGTTTCCCACCTATTCGGGCGTCATGCGGGCCGTCGACGGGGTCAGCCTGTCGCTGGAGGAAGGCGAGATCCTCGGAGTCGTCGGCGAGTCCGGCTCGGGCAAGAGCGTCACCATGCTCGCAGCAATGGGGCTGATCGGCTATCCCGGCCGGATCAGGGCCGACCGCCTCGCCTTTGCCGGCCGCGACCTGCTATCGATCTCCGATCGGGAACGCCGACGGCTCACCGGCAAGGACATCGCGATGATCTTCCAGGAGCCGAGCACCAGCCTCAATCCGTGCTTCACCATCGGCTTCCAGCTCGCCGAGACCCTGAAGGCGCATGAGGGGATGGACGGCAAGGCGGCCCGACGGCGCAGCATCGAACTGCTCGAACAGGTCGGCATCCCCGCGCCGGAGAGCCGCCTCAAGGCCTTTCCGCACCAATTGTCCGGCGGCATGAATCAGCGCGTCATGATCGCGATGGCGATTGCCTGCAATCCGCGCCTTCTGATCGCCGACGAACCGACGACGGCGCTCGATGTCACCATCCAGGCGCAGATCCTCGACCTCCTGATGTCGCTGCAGAAAGAGCGCGGCATGGCGCTCGTGCTGATCACCCACAATATGGGCGTGGTCGCCGAAACGGCGCAGCGCATCATGGTGATGTATGCCGGGCAGGTGATGGAGGAGCGCAACGTCGCGTCGCTCTTCGCAGCGCCACAGCATCCCTATTCCGCAGCGCTGTTGGCGGCGCTGCCCGAGCGCAGCGTCGGCGATCACAGGCTGGCGACGATCCCCGGGGTCGTGCCCGGCCCGCATGACCGGCCGCAGGGCTGCCTGTTCAGCCCGCGCTGCGCCTATGCCACGGAACATTCGCGCCGCGTGCGCCCGGATCTGCGGCCATGGCAGGGCGGGTGGGTCCGCTGCCACTATCCGCTCGGCGATCCGGAGCGCGACAGGGCAAGGGCGGTGGACGATCGGCGCGCTGCGACGACGGAGACCGCACGATGAGCACTCCCGTCGTTGCGGCGCGTGATCTCACCCAGATCTATACGGTCAACCGCGGGTTCCTGCGGCCGCCGGCCAAGCTGCAGGCCGTCACTGGAGTGTCCTTCGATGTCGAAGCTGGCAAGACGCTCGCCATCGTCGGCGAGTCCGGCTGCGGGAAGTCGACGCTCGCCCGCATGGTGACGCTGATCGAGAAGCCGGCATCGGGCGCCCTGACCCTGGACGGGCTCGATGCCGTCGCGCCGCCCTCCGGCGAGGCGAAGCGCCTGAGGCGCACCGTGCAACTCGTCTTCCAGAACCCTTATGGCTCGCTGAATCCGCGCAAGAAGATCGGGACGATCCTGGAAGAGCCGCTCGTCATCAACACGACGCTGACGAAGGTCGAGCGGACCGAGCAGGCTCGGGCGATGATGGCCAAGGTCGGCCTGCGCCCCGAGCATTACAGTCGCTATCCCCACATGTTCTCCGGCGGCCAGCGCCAGCGCATTGCCATCGCACGCGCCCTCATTCTCTCGCCGAAATTGCTGGTCGCCGACGAGCCGGTCTCGGCACTCGACGTCTCGATCCAGGCCCAGGTGCTCAATCTACTGGCCGATCTGCAGGATGAACTGCGGCTCGCCTATCTCTTCATCTCTCATGACCTGAGCGTCGTTCGTCACATCGCCCATGACGTGATGGTCATGTATCTCGGCCATGCCATCGAGCAAGGCCCGAAGGAGGCGATCTTCGCGCGCCCGCTACATCCCTATACGCAGGCGCTGCTCGCCTCGACGCCCAGCGTGGCAGCAGGAAAGCGCAAACGCATCGTGCTGCGGGGCGAGCTGCCGTCGCCGCTCGATCCCCCGAAGGGCTGCGTGTTCTCCACGCGCTGCCCCTATGTCACGGAGCGCTGTCGCGTCGAGCGCCCAGCGAAGCGCCTGCTGGATGGGCGCCTCGTCGCCTGCCACTACGCCGAGCGCTTCTTGGCCGAGGCTGCCTGAAGCGGCGCACCGTCTCGATCCGATGTCGATCGATCAGAGAGGACCACCATCCCGATTGCGTACAGTTCTGCTCGAAGCGCCCGCGCGATATCGGACTGCATCCCGGGCGCGGAAGTGGACGCGCCGATCGGGACTTATTCTCTTCAAGTATTGGTCGAAGTGATGCCTCGTACCCTCTAGCATCGGCCCCACGAATATGTAATTTCTTCTATGCATGCCCTAACGGCATGTGGCCCAAATTAGGGAGGAAGAAATGTCGGAGTCCAAGGCTTCGCACTCGCGGCGAGATTTTCTCCGCACGGCTACCGCATCGGCGGGCGGAGCGGCGGCTCTGCTCTCCGGGTTCGGCATCGACCCAGCTCTTGCGGCGGCGGTCGGCCGTTCGGAAAAGCCCTTGCGGGCTGCCTTCTCGAATGCAGGCCTGCAGGCGACGTGGTGCGCCCAAGGCAAACAGGCTGCCGAATTCTGGGGCAAGTTGTTCAACGTCGAAGTGACTTGGTTCGATGGGCAGCTCGATGCCGTGAAGCAGCGTGCCGCCATCGACAACATGGCGTCCCAGAAATGGGACTTCGTCGCTATCCAGGCCTTCGGGATCGGCACGCTCACGGCTCCCGTACAGAAGATGATCGATGCGGGGATTCCGGTCATCGACATGGATACGCTGATCGCGCCGCTCGATCAGATCAAGGTCCACAGCTTCCTCGCTCCCGACAACGAGTTCATGGGTGCGTCCGTCACTCAGGCCCTCGTCAATGCGATGGGGGGCAAGGGCAAGATCATCATGACCCAGGGTGCGCTCGGCCACACAGGAGCGCAAGGGCGGGCGCGAGGCTTCGAATCCGTGATCAAGCAGTACCCGAACGTGGAAGTGCTCGACACGACGCCTGCCGACTGGGACGTCACCAAGACGGTGCGGATCTGGGAAACACATCTCACCAAATACCCGCAGATCGACGCTGCGTTCTTCCACAACGACGACATGGCGCTCGCCGCCTATAACGTCATGAAGGCCCGTAACCGGACGAACATCCTCATAGGCGGTGTTGACGCCATGCCGCCCGCGATCCAGGCGGTGAGCGAAGGCCGGATGTTCGCTACGGTAAGGAACCCGTCGTGCCGAATCCACGGCGGAGCCATCGTCGCAGGCGTCTCCGCGGTGACCGGCGGCGAGAAGTCTGGCGAGGGCGGCATTCCGAAGCACGTGGTGACCGACGGTCCCGTGGTCACAAAGGCTAATGCCCCGGGCATGCAGTGGATGCAGGAACACTTCCTGATCTGAGTACATCCGTGGAGAGTGATGCAACGCCCCTGCTCGAGCTCGTGGGCGTCTCGAAGTCATTTGGAGGCGTCGAGGCGCTTCGGGATGTGAGCTTTACGCTTCGTGCCGGCGAGATCCACGGTCTCGTCGGCGAGAACGGTGCTGGCAAGAGCACGATGATGAAGATCATCGCGGGGGTCCATACGGACTATGCCGGCACGTATCGAATCGGCGGAGCGGAGGTGCATTTCCGCTCCGCCCGCGATGCGCTCGCAGCCGGCATCGCCATGGTGCACCAGGAACTCAGCATCGTGCCGGATCTGACGGTTGCCGAGAACGTGTTTCTCGGCAAACAACCCACGAACCGGTTGGGCATCGTGCATTGGCGGGAGATGGTGCGGCAGGCGCGGGAGCAGCTTGCGAGCCTCGGAATCGACGTCGATCCAAATCAGCGCATCGGTGATCTCCCGATCGGGCTGCAACAGCTGATCGAGATCGCACGCGTCCTGTTCTCGGGCGCCCGCATCATCATTCTCGATGAACCCACGTCGGCGCTATCGCCGCCAGAGATCGAGCGCCTCTTCGCGGTGCTCCGTCGGCTGCGTGATGGCGGGCGCAGCATCGTCTTCATCTCGCACTTTCTCGATGATGTCCTGCGCGTTTCGGACACCGTCACCGTCTTCCGCAACGGACGGAGAGTTTTCACGAGCCCGGCAAGCGAGACCAGCAAGAGCGTGGTGATCGAACGGATGATCGGCGCCGGGCATGAAGAGCTGGAAGAGAGCTATACCAGTGATTTTCGCCTTGAAAGCCGGCCTGATGCACCGCCAGTGCTCGAGACCGTCGGCCTGAGCCTTGCGCGGGCCTACCGGGACGTGTCGCTTCAGGTTCACGCCGGTGAGGTGCTGGGGATCTACGGGTTCATGGGATGCGGCCAGGTTCCGCTTGCGCGGACCCTGTTCGGCAAGCTCAAGCCGGATCGCGGTGCGGTGCGGATCGGCGGTTCTCCGATCAGTCTCAGAAATACGTCTGCGGCGCGCCGGGCCGGAATCGCTTTCGTCCCCGAGAGTCGGAGATCCATGCTGTTTCACCTCGAGCCGGTGTACAAGAACACGTCCATCAGCATCCTCGACCGGATCTCGAGCCTTTGGCTGAAGCCCGGAAGGGAACGGCAGCTGGCGCAAATGCATGTAGAGCGGTTGCGGATCCGTCCGCCGAGAGTCGACGCGCTGCTCGGCTCGCTCTCGGGCGGCAACCAGCAGAAGGTGGCTCTCGCCAAGTGGCTGAGCTTTCCCCCGAAGGTGCTGATCCTGAGCGAGCCGACGCGGGGCATGGATGTGGGTGCCAAGGATGAGGTCGCCAGGATCATCCGGAACTTGCGGGACGAGGGTCTGGCGGTGGTCGTGGTCTCGACGGAGCCCGAGACCGTGCTGTCTCTCGCCGATCGCATCCTGATCATGAAGAAGGGCGGGATCGTCCGTGAGTTTGCGAACGAGGTCGTCAGCAAGGATCGGCTCCTCGAAGCCGCCTGAGAGGGAGGGACAGCCCGCATGACCGCATCGCAGGTCGATGTCGTCGATCGACGGAGCCGCATGGGTGCGGGCGCATGGCTGAAAGGCCAGATACGCAATATCGCGCCGTTCTTGACGCTCATCGTCCTGATCGCCTTCTTCAGCTTCGCGAGTCCGTCCTTCGCGACGCTCGATAATCTCGGCAATATCCTTACGCAGGTGTCCGTTACGGCAATCATCGCGGTCGGCCTGACCTTCGTGATCCTCTGCGCGGAAATCGATCTCTCGGTTGCCAGCATCGCGAATGCCACCGGGATCGTGGTGGCCTATTTCACGCTGCAGGAATCGTACGTGAACATCGCCAATGTCCCCTTGCCGGGCGCCGTGGCGATCCTTCTTGCGCTCCTGACCTGTTTTGCCTTGGGTGTCGTCAATGCCGTCGGGCTCACAGTCATCGGCATCCCGTCCTTCATCATGACGCTGGCGATGATGCAGATTGCGGCCGGAATATCGGCTTTGCTGGTCCGAGGGCAGATTGCGTACAAGATTCCCGATCTCGTAGCGACTCTCGGAGCCGGCTCCGTCGGTCGCATTCCGTGGATCGTGATCGTAGCCGCGCTCACGCTCCTCGTTGGGCATCTGGTCCTGGCCTATACGCGCTTCGGACGCTACGTGTACATGGTTGGCGGCAACCGCGAGGCTGCGGAATATTCAGGCGTGAACGTCAAGCTCATCCTGGGCTCCGTCATGGTGATCTCGGCGCTCTGCTCAGGCATTGCCGGCATGCTCGGGGTCGCCCATTTCGGTTCTGCGCAGCAGAACGAGTTCGACACTTATCTTCTGGATGCGATTGCTGCTGTCGTCGTCGGCGGCACGAGCCTGTTCGGCGGGCGCGGCGGGATCGGCAACACCATCGTCGGCCTGTTCGTGCTCGGCGTGCTGAACAACGGCCTCGATCACGTGAACATCGACAGCTTCTTGAAGATCCTGATCCGGGGACTCATCCTGCTGGCCGCGCTGGTGATCAACGTATACGCGCAAAGACTGAGGACAGCGGCGGCGGAT
>NZ_LN811356.1:82266-102335 GCF_001006805.1 Microvirga massiliensis
TAGGGAGTAGACTCATAACTGAGCATCCAAACGCGGGCTGATGCGAGCCTGATCGAAGTCGGTTCGAGCATTAGCCTGGGACGCAAGCTGCGACTGGAGATTACCGGGTGATGAGGAAGTCTGATATCCGCGTTGCAACCTTCGACGGCCCTGGCGCCAAGCCGGTCATCCGAACTGTGCCCTGGCCGGAGGTGCCCAGGAAAGCAGCCCTCATCCAGATCGGGGCCTGCGGCGTCTGCGGCACCGATCAGCACATTCTCAAGGGCCACTGGCCAAAGCCGCTGCCCTGGCCCTTTACCCTCGGGCATGAGATCGGCGGTGTCATCGTGGAAAAAGGCGCTGAGCTCACCGAGGATTTCATGGCAAAGCCCCTCGAGATCGGCTCCAAGGTGATGATTCCGCCGCTGATGCCCTGTGGTCAGTGTTATTACTGCATTCATTACCCAGAGAACGCCAACAAGTGTCTGACGCCGGTCTATTACGGGCGCTATCTCGGTTTCGATAAACCACCTCATCTATGGGGCGGCTGGGCGGAATACGTCTATGTCGACCTCGAGATGCTGCCCGGCACCAAGATCTATAAGCTGCCGGACGACATGTCCCTTCGTCTTGGTGCACTTTCCGAACCGTTGACGTCCTGCATCCGGGCATTCAATCGCGCGATCCGCGCCGGCGGCTTCAAATGGGGTGACAGCGTCGTCATCCAGGGCTCCGGCCCAATCGGGATCCTGGCCGTGGCAGCGGCCCAGGAAATGGGAGCGGGGCGAGTCATCTGCGTGGGCGCCCCCGAGGCGCCGAGACTTCAACTCGCACGCCGCTTCGGGGCAGAGGCGACCGTGAACCTCGATGAATATAAGGATCCGGCGGAGCGCATTGCCCGAGTTCGGGAAATCGTAGGTGGTTTCGGAGCAGACCTCGTGATGGACTGCTCCGGCCACCCGTCAGCCGGGCCGGAGGGCATCGAGATGCTGCGCGATGGTGGCACGTATGTCGAGATGGGCCAATTCACGGATGCCGGCTCGATCGAGACCTCCTGGCATCGCATCTGCTCCAAGGACCTCAACGTGCTCGGCTCCTGGGCCTTTACCGGCAACGACCTGCCACTTGGTGTAGACATGCTCTATCGTACCAGGAACAAATATCCCTGGCTCGAGATGCAAGCTTTGTATCCGCTCACTGAAGAGGGCATCGCTCAGGCCGTAGCGGATGCGATGGCGATGCGTACGGTGAAGTCAACCATCGTGCCGTGGCCCGAATTGGTGAGTTGACTCTGCCGGCGCGTGATCCGGCGATAATTGGCACCCGATCCACTCGGCATCGCCAGGGATTCGGATCGGTCTTCCGGCCCACAACAGAAATTTGCAAACGAATCCAGGACGAACTGCATGGGCATGCGTACGCACACTTTCATCGACGGTCTCGTCTCGGGCGGTCCGGCGCGCGAGCATGCGGACAAGCTGATGCTCTATGGCCAATTTGTCGGCGAGTGGATTGCCGAAGCAAGGGAATTCGGCGCCGATGGCAGCGTGACGCAATCCACCTGGGACATCCGGTTCGCCTGGGTCCTTGAAGGCCGCGCGGTACAGGACCTCTGGATTACCCCGGTGAGGGGCGATGCGAAAGTCGGCTGGAGCGAGCCGGGAAACCGCTACAGCACGACGTTGCGGATGTATGATCCGTCGATTGACGCTTGGCACATCCTATGGGCCAACCCACCCGGCGGCCGGATTATCCGGCAGATCGGCAAGAAGGTCGGTGACGAGATCATCCAGCTTTCCGATCCGGATGCGCAGGGAATGCTGTCGCGGTGGGTGTATCGCCACATCACGTCCACTTCCTTCACATGGTTCAACGAGCGCTCCGAGGACAACGGTCAATCCTGGCGTATCGTTCAGGAAATGCGAGCGACGCGGGTTGGTGCGCTTACGGAATAACTCAGAGAACCGCTCCTGAAGACGGCGCTCAAGCGCCGAACGGCGCATCCGCATGCGTGGGGCACTCCAGCCCACGTGTCGTCAGCGGATCGGCTGCTGCACATCAGCAACACGGCCATGCTGGAGCCGTCGCCAAAAGCCGAGCATCCCATGCGCCGAGGGTTTTGATCCATCGCAATGCGGGCCTCGACGAGCCGTGCTGAGGGTAAGTGTGTGGGAGAGACTCGCTCACGGCGCAGGACTCACCCGCGAGCGCCTCGTCTCGAAGGGCGCCGCGCGTCGGCCTCGCCGGGACAGCAACCGGAGGGAAGCCGATGTGGGCGCGCTGTTATGGACTCATCGTCCTTCTCATTGGCGTCGGCGAGCCCCTTGCGGCCGCCGAATGGCTCGATGCCCGCACGTTGCCGGGCGAAAGCCTCCGCGAACTCTGCACCCGCTCAAGCGGCATCAAGAACCTCGCCAGAACACAGATGATGATGTCGCTCGGCGCCGAGTGGCGACGATTGTCCCGCCAAGGGCTGGAGGTGGAAAGAATCGCGATCGGACAGTCGCCCCTTGATCCGAGCAAGTGCTACGTCTTTGTGCGGGCCGGCCCAGCAGGCGAGTTCGACGGGATTGCCGAGCGGCGCGCGTTCGAGGTACGGGACTTCGCCCATAGTCCGGAACGGACGCTCGTCCTCGTGGTTGGCCCGCAAGTCACTCTGTCCGAGCCCGAGCCGTAGGCCGATATCCGAAAACACGGCCTACGAAGCAGCCCTATACGCTCCCGGCGGCACGCCGAAAGAAGGCGAGATTGGTGGCCAGAGCCCGGGCCGCATCGTGCACGAAGGCAGCCTCGAGCCTTGCTTCGTGCGCAAGACGTCGCGCGGCTCGATCGAGTGCATGTTGAGCCCGAACGGGGTCATGGATGATCTCCGCGACACGGCCGAGCGCCATTTTTGCGCCGCGCGCCGCGCCGGACGGCACGTTCGGATCACGTAGAAGGGCCCGTAGACGCAGCACCGCCTCGCCGAGCGTCAGGACGGCGAGACTGCCGTCTATCATCGAGAGCTTCCGATCATTGGTCTTTTCGGCCCAGCGGATCAGCCTGAGCATCCGGTGGAACAGCCGCGCGCGCCAGACCAAGCGATGATCGGCTGGGTTGCGGTTCGCTGCCATCGCCGCGACCTCGCGCACCATCATGCCGACGAGGATGTCCATTCGCCGGCGCGCGTCGATCGGGAAAATGAGCTTGTAGGCCGCGAGCCCGGCGAGCGGCCCGGCGACAACCGCTCCCGCCATGGCGACCGACGGCCAGAAGGCCAAAGTCAGGGGATAGGCCGGCTGCAGCATCAGCAGCATGGCCATGTTGTAGTCATAGGCACCCGGCGCTGTCCGCTGGTGCGCCATCAGGGGCGCGCCCGAGAGGATGAAGGGCATCGCCAGGAAGACGAGGGCCATTTCGCTTCCTGCATGCGGCCAGACCAGCCAGCGACAGAGCAGGGCCGCGATCACGCCGCCGAACTGGCCCAGGGCGACATACCAGACCGATCGCGCCGGGTTATCGAACGTCGAGAAAACCGACAGCATGATCGACGCACCCAGCATCATGTAGGGGGCGAGCGTCCAGCCGGTCACGACCCAGAGCAGACCGAGGGCGAGCATGGCGGCGCCGGCGCGGATCGCCGCCTGGCGCGCCACCACCCAGTCGCGGTGCAGGATAACCGGGTGGGCGAGCGATGGCCGCTCGCCCACCCGGGCCGGCGCACCAAACTGGTCGCGCAACGCCGTCTCGAGCCGAAGGACGACCGCGCGCAGCGGCGGGTGGGCTCCTGCCTCCCGCGCCACCTCCTCGATCAGAGCGAGGATCTCGTCGGCGCCGGCTGCGCCTTCGAGGGCCGCGGCCGTGCGGTCCAGGGCCAAGCTGATGGCGGGCTCCGACGAGGCAGCGTCGGATCCACGCAGCCAGACCAAAGCAGCCGCCTGCGCGGCCAGAAGGGCACGGATCGCTCGCGCGGCGCGCCGTGAGCGCAGGGAGCCCGCGGCATGGGGATCGAGAGCCTCCTCGATGGCCGCCATTTCCGAGAGGATGGCCCTCGGCTCCGCAGAGAGAATATCGCTGTCGCCGCGCAGACGGAGCGCCATGGCGCGGAGCACCCGCGCCGTGAGGCTGCGGACGCGTCCGTTCAAGTCCTCTGGAGATTGTCGCGGCGCGAACAGCAGCCCGATTCCCAGGGCTATCAGCACCCCCAGCAGAACGGTCAGGAGCCGATCGCTCCCCAGGACGAGCACCCGATCCGGGTGGGCGGTGTCCAGCAGGGCGACCATGCCAGCCGAATAGCCGGCCAGCATGGTGCCATAGGATATGTAGCTGCGCTGAAGATTGCCGATTCCGGCGCACAGCCCGACCCACAATGCGAGCCCGGTCACCAGGGCCAAGGGCTGGTTTCCGGCAAGGACGACCAGCAACACGCCTGCGATCGTGCCGACGACCGTTCCGGCCATCCGGAAGAAGCTCCGCTCGAGCAACTGGCCCCGCAACGGCTGCGAGGAGGCCCATACTGTCATGGCCGACCATTGCGGATGCTCGAGCCCGACGAGCCACGCGAGATACAGGGCGAGACAGGCGGCCGCGGCTGTGCGTGTCATGTATCCCAGCCGGGGGACGTTAAACCCGAGCGCAGACAGCGTTGCAGTGCTCAAGCGACGTTCTCCGTCCGGTCGCGAGCCGTGCCGAGCCGCCGCTCGATTTTTCCGAAGGCTTCAAGAATTGCGGCGATCTCGTCGTCGGTCAGATCGGCCAGCATGTTGGTCTCGGCCTTCAGGAGTTGGCCTCGGATGTCCCGGATCGCCTCATGTCCCGCCGGTGTCAGAAACACCAGGCGGGCGCGGCGATCCGCTTCATCGGTGCGCCGCTCGATCAGTCCCCGTCCCGCCAGCATGTCCAGCAGGCGCACGAGGCTCGAGCCGTCGATGCCGACGAGCGCAGCCAGATCCTTCTGGCTGATGCCATCGCCGGATTCATGGAGATGGATCAGGGGCGCCCAGGTGGCGTCGGTCAACCCGACGGCTGCCAGCCTATGGTCGAGTTCCCGCCGCCAGCGCCGCGCGAAGCCAACGAGCTGGAGACCGAACCGAAGCCGGTGAGATTCGAAGCTCATCCCATATAATTGGGGTGCGAATAATTTGAATTCAATCTTTTTGTCTAGGAATGGATGTGCTGAAAGCCGCATTCGCCCGGAGAGCGCCTCGTCATGGCGCTCGATACAGAAGGGATTGGTGATCCGTTCCCCAGTCGTATTCGGGATCAACCTGTCCAGTCAGCACGACCTGACCATCAACGGTGGTTTCCGGGGGCGGATTGCGCCTGCGGCTGACGGCAAAAAAGAAAAGGCTGCCCGTATGGGCAGCCTTGCGGTCTTGGTACTCTTCAGAATCCGACTATTCGGCAGCGACAAGCTGGGGCTCTGCCGTCTCAATCGCGTTGAGGTAGATATCGAGCAAGGACTCGTGCTCGTCGCGCTCTTTCTTGTCCTGCTTCCTGAGGCGGATCACCTCCTTGAGAATCTTGACGTCGTAGCCTTCGCCCTTTGCCTCGTCGAAGATCTCCTTCTTGCTTTCGTTGAGGCCTTTGATCTCCTCCTCGATGTATTCGATGCGCTCGACGAAAGCCCGTAGCTGGTTCCCTGCAATTTCACCCGGCCTGCTCATGGCTAACTCCTCATGAAAATAATGGCTCGAGAAGTCACCAATCGCGGTGAGTCGATCAAGTGAAGCCGATTGTTAGCGTAAGCGAAGTGTTAATCGGGGTGTCTTGCTCTCGGCGCGTCCGATTCCTGGACTGCTTCACCTCCGGCTCGCAACGACGGGAGTGAGTTCGAAGGTCACGCCCCCATTGCGAACGAAGTGCATCAATCCAGGTCACCGTCTCAGAATGAATCCCGCCGTCTACAACTCGCCACGACGGGAATGGAACTGCAGGGCCCTACTGAACCACTGGTGCGTTCCCGCGCGCCTGACCCATCGGCAGGATGGCGACCGCGCGGCCTGGTCCTCCATGATTGTTCTCGATCTTCGGGTTCAGGAACACGAAGAATGCACCGGTCGTGGGAAGCTGGCCGGCACCGGTCAGGAATTCGGTGACGATCATGCCCTCGTTGGCGGCTGCCCAGTAGGTCATTGCTGCTTCCTTCGGTTTGACCGATCCGAGGGCCGGCGCATCGGTTGCGACGTGCTTGATGCCCTTCTGCGCGAGGTATTTGACCACGTCCGGTCCGGCGGCCGGCCAGCCTTCCGATTGTCCGTCGAGCGGCCCTTTCACTGTGTCGTCGTTCCGTCCCCGCTCCAGCGGGCGGAAGTGCGTCGTCGTATGGCCGGTCTCGAAGATCACGACCTCGCCGGCTTTGAGATCGCCGGTTGCCTTCTCGTAGTTCTGAACCATCTCGACCGTGATCGCCGGTGACGCAGGCCAGTTCCGACGATCGGTCGTGCCGACCACGTCCTGCACATCGATGACGCGCGCCGGCCCCATGAAGTAATGGATCGGCACCTTGTCGGAAGTCATGTCCGTGGTCTTGAGAGCGCCGTATCTCTGCTCGAACTCCTCGAGCCAGCGACGGGTCTGGTCGTCAAACTTCGCGCGGTCAAAACCGGGTGGCGGGCCGTACTGCGCCGGTGGGACGACATGCGTCCCGGTTCGCGAATCCATCGTGTGCGTATTGACCCAGTAGGGACCGAACGGGCCGGTATAGTACACGACCGGATCGATGCTGTAGTACGGGAAGGCGTAGGTGCCGATGCCGATCCCGGGCCAAGCGACCGGTGTATCCATCTTGTTGAGCACGGACAGATCGGCGACGCGCTTGGCCTTCACAGCTGCGTTGAGCTGTCGCGCGAGTTCAGGGTCGGTGATTGCGGCCGCGCGTGTCTCGACTGTGGGCGAGTGATAGTGCTTCACCGGGAGTGCGATGAAGAAGGCGCCGTTCGGCACCTGGTCGAGGTTCATGAGCCCCTCGAAGTCGATTCCGCCATACTTGAAGAGTCCGAGATGACTCTCGAGCGCCTTGGGACTCTGGAAGAAGCTCTGCGTGCCGCGCATCGGGTAATCCGGATCACCGAAAGCGCCGATGCTCGGACTGTCGAGTCCGACGGTGCGGACTCCTTTGGAACCGATGTAATCCTGCGTATCGAAGTTCGGCGCCGGGAAGGCGGGCGCGGTACCCGCGACTGGCTGATCGAGGAGACGGGTGCCAGCGGGCCCGGGCTTGTCATACGCATCGTCGTAGCGGCTCCAGTACAGCACGACGTCGCCGGTGCCGAGAGAGCGGCCGATCTCGCTCTCTGCCTTCTTGATCATGTCGACAGTGAATATCGGACTGACACCGTTCGGTGCCTGGTCGAGAATCTGGCGGCCGTCGACCTTCACGACTTCGCCCGCGAACTGCCAGGCCGGAATTTTATCGCATGTCATGTCCCCCCAATAACCTGAATTCGGCAAACCGCTGTCCTGCGGCGGCATCATGTGCGGCGGGCAGTCGAGCTGGGTGCCGGTGTTCTCGTCGACGATCAGGAGGTCGGAAGCGAGGGGACCCGGGCCGTGTTGGATATAGGGGACGATGATCGGCTGGTGATGCTTCTGTCCGCCGGGCCAGTACTGCTTGTGCGACATCGAAACGGTCGGCGTGAGATCGACCGCCATGCCTTCGGTGAGCGGCTTGTACTGGGCGAATGCAGGAGATGAAAGGGCCAGCGCCGCGATCGAGACAGCAGCAAGCAGGCCAGACCGACACCATGCGCCTGACATGGGCGTTTCCTTCCGTTCACGGCCCGCGGCGTACCCGCAGTCATTCGAGACCGAGCCGAAAAGGGCGCAGCGAGCCTTGAGGAAGGCCCGGCCTCCAGGCAAAAGCTAAACCGGGAGCGAGGTCGGCTCAATCGGATTGACGCGGACGGCCGCGCTTTTTGCCGACGTCGCGTTTTCGTGCCTCCCTGCATTGCGCGAAAGCACGGCGGAAGTTCGTGAGAAACAGTTCGGCACTGCCGCGCGTTGCCGCGGACCCTGATCGAACAGGCAGGAAACTTGCCCATGCGCAATACGACAGCAGAGGCGCGGGCGGCATTGCTTCGAGCGCGCCCGCAGGTGATTATAATGTCTGAGGCGCATGCGGGCGGAGTCAGGCCGCTGGGCCTGGGCGGCAGGCGCGATGGCGCTCTCTTCGTGCCCGACCGACCCGGAGCAGCGACATCTGCGCCGCTGATCGTGGCGCTTCACGGGGCAGGGGGCACTGCCTCGCAGATGATCGACCTGTTGATCGAGTCAGCCGAGACGTATGGCATCATCCTACTCGCACCCGAATCCCGGGAACGAACCTGGGATGTGATTACGGGCACATTCGGACCCGACGTATCCTTCATCGACCGCGCCTTGCAGGACGTCTTTCAGCACCATGCGATCGATCCCAACAAGATCGCGGTCGCGGGCTTTTCCGACGGGGCGTCCTATGCCTTGTCGCTCGGCCTCACGAATGCCACTCTGTTCAGTGACATTCTTGCCTTCTCACCCGGCTTCATGGCTCCCGCACAACAAGATGGCCAGCCACGGATCTTCATCTCTCACGGAATCAATGATCAGGTGCTGCCAGTCGATCGCTGCAGCCGCCGCCTCGCGCCAGTTCTGCGGAAGAGAGGTTACAGCCTAGATTATCGCGAGTTCGATGGCGGCCATACCGTTCCGCTGGAAATGGTGAGCGCAGCAATAGTTCGCTTCCTTGGCTAATGGCACATGCATCAGCGTGGCATCGAGAGTGCCCCGACCAATCCTTTTGGCATTCAACAGGCGCTGTCCGGATCCACGAGGATCGGTAGCGAGGGTTGGCCGATCTCGCCACGCAACCTCTCCGCCTTGATCAACCAATCCGTTGGCAAGCATTCGATCGGTCAGGACGGTGATAGGTTGCAGCCCGGTCAGACGTACGTTCTGGCCTTGACCGCTCACCGACACGCCGGACTACCTGAACGGGGACCTGCCCGTAGTACTGTTGCGATCCGGACCGGTCGCCGCCTTGCCCCAATTTGTTGAAGGCGCCTCGGTCATCCCCGATGGGTGGTGGCCTGATCTTCCGGTCGGGTCGCCGAGGGCCTGCGACAGTGTATCGCCACGTTTCGACATGCGTACATATGGCTGATCGATCCACTCCAGCCTATCTCAGACAGGTCTTGCTGCAATGCACAATAACAGCGGCTCAATCCGCGATGCTCGGTGGAACGCCTGGAAGAAGGTGCAAGTACCCTTGCATGGAGGACCACGCGATGACGCTGACGTACATCATGAAACTGAGGGCCTTCCCCTGGACCGCTTTGGCCGACAAAGCCCGTCGTGGTCTCGGTATCCTCACGGAACAGGAGGCGGAGTTCGCCTATGTAAGCGAGGCGAAAGACCGGGTCGATCTCGAGCTGAGATTGCGTGAGGTCGATCGCTCCCACCGCCTTTTCAGCTCCTATCCGGGCTATTCCTGGAGATCTGGCTTCTGAATGAGGGCCGCTCCCCGGCGAGACCGCTGCTAAGCTGAAATGTGTCGGACGGGCAACCGAGCAAGCGCTCGTCCTGCGCCCACCGGATCGTCAGGCGGGCGTAGCCAGCCATGAGGGCGAGCCCACCCGCCGGACGAGCGACGCACCTTCGGAGCGTCTACGAATATCAGCTCTTCAGCCGGTCGATCATGGGCTGGGTGATCAGGCAGATTCCTTTGTCGGTTCTGCGGAAGCGCCGTGCATCTTCCTCCGGATCTTCGCCAACGATCAAGCCTTCCGGGATCTGTACCCCTCGATCGACCACGGCCCTCGTCAGCCGGACGTGACGGCCAATCGTGACGTAGGGGAGAACGACAGTATGCGTGAGTTGTCCATAGGAATGGGCGACTACCCCGGTGAACAGGAGAGACTTGTCGATCTGCGCGCCTGAAATGATGCAGCCGCCGCAGACGAGCGAACTCGTGGCCACACCTCTCCGCCCTTTCTCGTTGTGAATGAACTTCGCCGGAGGCGTAATCTCGCTATAGGTCCAGATTGGCCAATTGCTGTCGTAAAGGTCGAGAGCCGGCACAAAATCGGTCAGGTCGATATTGGCCTCCCAGAAGGCGTCGACAGTGCCTACATCTCGCCAATAGGGCTCTGCCTCGGCTCCCGAGCGCACGCAGCTCTCCGAGAAGCGATGTGCGACGGCTTTGCCCTGCCGGACAAGAGCGGGGATGATATCCTTCCCGAAGTCATGGGCCGAATCCGGGTCGTCGGCGTCCTCGCGCAGGAGCTCGATCAGCAACTTCGTCTGGAAGACGTAGATCCCCATGCTGGCGAGCGCCAGATTCGGATTGTCGGGCATGGGGGGCGGGTCGGCAGGCTTCTCGATGAAATCGATGATGCGGGATGAGGCATCGACTTTCATGACACCGAAGCCCGTTGCTTCCATGCGCGGGACTTCGATGCATCCGACGGTGACGTCGGCTCCGGACACCATGTGCTGGGCGAGCATGGGTCCGTAATCCATTTTGTAGACGTGGTCGCCGGCCAGGATCACGATGAATTCCGGCGCATAGCTCTCGATGATGTCGATGTTCTGCGTGACGGCATCTGCGGTTCCCAGATACCACTTGTCTTCGGCGACCCGTTGCGAGGCCGGCAAAATGTCAAAGCCTTCGTTGCGCTCGGGCCGGAGAAAATTCCAGCCCCGTTGCAAGTGCCGGATGAGGCTGTGAGCCTTGTATTGGGTTGCAACGCAGATCCTCCGAATGCCCGAGTTGAGAGCGTTCGAAAGGGCAAAGTCGATGATGCGGCATTTGCCGCCGAAGAAGACCGCCGGCTTGGCTCGCCGATCCGTCAATTCCACTAGGCGACTGCCACGTCCGCCGGCTAGGACGAAGGCCATGGCGTTTCGCGTCAGGTTGCCTGCGATATGCTCGTCTCTGGCCATCGGTTGTTCCTCCACTGGCGATCATGTGCAGTCGGAACGATGCTCCGCAGAGAATCTCATTGTTGCTTGCGGAGGCGCTGGACATGCTCGATCAGCCCGTTGGTCGAGCTGTCGTGAGCCGTCGCCGGCGCCTCTCCCACGAGTTCAGGCAGAATGCGCGATGCGAGTTGCTTGCCGAGTTCGACGCCCCACTGATCGAAGCTGTTCACGCCCCAGATGATGCCCTGGACGAAGATCTTGTGCTCGTAGAGGGCAATCAGCGAGCCCAACCTCCGTGGCGTGAGCTGCCGATAGAGGATCGACGTCGTCGGGCGATTGCCCTCAAACACCTTGTGGGGCAGGAGCCTCATCAGGGCAGCGCCAGACAGGCCTTGCTCCTCGAGTTCCGCTCGGGCCTCGTCCTTGGTCTTGCCGAAGGCCAGGGCCTCGGTCTGTGCCAAGAAGTTGGCCAGCAGCTTGTGGTGGTGACCTCCCAACGGGGTCTGGCTCTGTGCGGCCGCGATAAAATCCGCGGGGATCAGGTCCGTGCCCTGATGGATGAGCTGATAGAAGGCGTGCTGGCCATTGGTGCCGGGCTCGCCCCATACGATCGGGCCCGTGGCGTGATCGACCCGGCTGCCATCGCGGTGAATGAACTTGCCGTTGCTCTCCATATCGGCCTGCTGGAGGTAGGCCGGGAAGCGATGCAGATGCTGATCGTAGGGGAGGATGGCGATGCTCGAGGCTCCCAGGAAATTCCGGTACCAGATGCCCAGCAGCGCAAGGGTCACGGGCAAGTTGTGTTCGAGAGCGGCGGTGCGGAAATGCTCGTCCATCTCGTACGCTCCCTCGAGCAGCTCGAGAAAGCGGTCGAATCCGATCGCGAGCACGATGGGCAAGCCGATGGCGGACCAGAGGCTGTAGCGGCCACCGACCCAGTCCCAGAACTCGAACATGTTGTTTCTGTCGATGCCGAAGCGCGTCACCTCGGCAAGGTTGGTCGAGACCGCTACGAAGTGCTTGGAGACTGCATCCTCGCCCAAGGCATCGGTGAGCCATCTCCGAGCGCTAGCGGCGTTGGTCATCGTCTCCTGGGTGGTGAAGGTCTTCGACGCGACGACGAACAGGGTGCGCCTCGGGTCGAGAGGAGCGAGAGTGTCAGTGAGATGCGCTCCGTCGACATTGGAGACGAAGTGGGGCCGCAGGTCGGCACGCTGGTAGGGTTTCAGTGCTTCGCAAACCATCAGGGGGCCGAGATCGGACCCGCCGATGCCGAGATTGACCACGTCGGAGATCGTCTCGCCCGTCGCTCCGCGCCAAGCGCCGCTCCTGACCCGTTCCGAGAACAGATGCATTTTGTCCAGCACCGCCGCCACGCCCGGCATGACATCGATGCCATCGACCAGAACGGGGCGGCCCGAGCGGTTGCGCAAAGCGACGTGCAGGACAGCACGATTCTCAGTGAAATTGATCTTCTCTCCCGCAAACATCCTCTCCCGCCAACCCTCCACATCGGCGAGCCGCGCAAGATCCAGCAGGAGCTTCATGGTCTGTTCGGTGATCCTGTTCTTCGAGTAGTCGAGAAGAAGATCGTCGAGCCGGAGCGAGAAGCGCTGGAAACGTTCGGGGTCACTGGAGAACAGCTCGCGCAAGGGCCGTCCCCGCAACTCTTCTGCATGCACTTGGAGGGCCCGCCAGGCCGACGAAGCCGAAATCGAAGTCATAAAGTCCTGTCCTTCAATATGAGTGTTTGGGGCTCTCGAAATGTAGCTTATGGTTCGTAAGCATCTCGCAGGTTTATCAGCCAGTCAGATCAGCACGAAGCGTGAGTCCTGTGCTGGGCTGAACGAGCGGTCATTGCTGAGCTCTCAGGACGAGGGCCTCGACCTCGTCGCGGGTCGGCAGGGACGGGATAGCGCCGCGACCCGTTGCGGTCAGTGCGCCAGCCGCATTCGCGAAGCGGCAGATCCTTTCGATCGCCTCCGGCTCGGTTGGGACGGCGCGCTCCGCGAGGAGGCCAGCGATCAAACCAGCCATGAAGGCGTCGCCGGCACCCGTGGCATCCACGGCCGTCACGGTGAAACTCGGCACCCGCCCGTGCGCTTGCGGCGTGACCCAGATGCACCCTGCGCTTCCGGACGTGATCGCCATCAGCTGCAGGCGTGGGGTCCAGAGCGCGCGGGCGGCTGCGACCGGGTCGTTGTCGCCGGTCAAAAATGCCAGCTCCTCGTCGCCGATCTTGACGATGTCTGCCACCTCAAGGCCCATCCGCATCCCGGCCCGGGCCTCAGCAGCATCGGGCCAGAGTGCCAAGCGCAGGTTGGGGTCATAGGTGACCACCTTGCCGTAGCGCCGGGCCAGGCTCACGGCGTGAAGCGTCCCCGCGCGCGCTGGCTCAGCGATCAGGCTGATCGAGCCGAAATGGAAGGCGCGAGCATTCCAGATCGCTGCTTCGTCGACATCCTCCGGCCGCATGAGCATGTCGGCACTGGGAGAGCGGTAGAACAGGAACTCGCGCTCGCCATCTGCATGCAGGGAAACGAAGGCAAGCCCTGTATTGGCTTCCGAGGTGAAACGCAGGGGGCTTACGTCGACGCCGACCTGGCGCAGCGTCTCGGCCAAGGAATGGCCGAAGCCATCTTGGCCGACCATGCCCATGAAGGCACTGCTCATCCCCAGTCGGGCCAAGCCGGCCGCGACGTTCGCGGGCGCACCACCCGCCGCCTTGGTGAAGGTCTCGGCATGCGCGAGGTCGAGGCCGGTGGCGGTCGGCACGAAATCGATCAGCAACTCGCCAAAGGCCACCACATCGGCCATCTCAGGTGTGCTCCCCAAAGTCGTCCCCAGGACGAGGCACCCTGGGGCATCGCATTACCGCGGCGAGGTCCAACCCTTGTAGCTCGCGACGTTGTCTTTCGTGATCAGCGTCGAGGGCATCAGGATCATCGGATCCTGGGGCTTCTTGCCATTCATGATGTCATAGCCGACCGCGACCGCCTGCTGCGCCATGGCATAGGGGTCCTGGCTGGCCGAGGCGAGGACGAGCGAGTCCCCCTTCAGGGCGGCCTCGATATCGGGCGCACCGTCGACAGAGGTAATCACGATATTTTTCCGGTTCAATTGCTTTGCAGCCAGATCCGAGCCGATCGCCTGTGGGTCATTGATCGTGAAGACGCCGGCAATATCCGGGAAGCGCGTGAGATGCCCCTGCATCACGTTGAGACCTCCTTCGCGGGAGCCCTTGGCGTCCTGGTCATCGGACAGGATCTTGATCGCCGGCGACTTCGCCAGCACTTCCTTGCAGCCTTTAACGCGGTCGATGACGGCCGAAACCTGCGGACCGTTCTGGATAATGACATTCCCTTTTCCACCGATCTTCTCCGACAGATACTGGCAGGCGATCTGACCGGCCTGAAGATTATTCGTCTGAACTGTAGCGTCGGCTCCCGCAGCAGCCACGTCCACTGCGACGACCACGATCCCGGCCTGCTGTGCGCGCTTGACGGCAGGGACAATCGCTTTCGGGTCGGCAGCGTTGAGCAGGATCATGTCGACCCCGGAGGCAATGAAATTGTCGATTTGGTTGAATTGTTTGTTCAGGTCGTAATCGGCCGAGGTCGCCGTCACCTTCACATTGGGATTGATCTCTTTTGCCTTGGCTTCCGCACCCTTGGCCAAGGCGACGAAGAACGGATTACCAAGTGAGCCCAACGTGATACCGATTGCCTTGAGGTCCTTCGCCGCGGCGGCACCGGTTGCAAGCGCCAATGCTGCACTGGCCAACAATAGCTTCCTTAGCATGCACGTAGCCTCCCTGGCCCTCAGTTGAACTGATCCGGCGGCGGGCCAGCATGCCGCCGGTGGCCGAAGTTGTCGGCTGATGGATGAGTTCGGATCAGGTGCGAGCGCTGCCCTGGAGACGAACCCGATCCAGCGCCACAGCGCCGATGATCACCAAGCCCTTGATGATGAACTGCCAGATGTCGGAGACGCCGAGCAGGATCAGCCCGTTGGACAGAACGGCAATAATGAGCGCCCCGATCAGGGTGCCCCAGATTGTGCCGATGCCACCGACGAAGCTGGTGCCGCCCAGGATGACGGCTGCAATCGCATCAAGCTCATAGGACTGCCCGAGTTGAAGTCCATTGGCAGCATAAAGCCGGGCCGACGCCATGACTCCGCCCAGGCCCGCAAGGAAGCCGGAGAGGCAATAGACGAAAAGCAGGATAGCCCAGACCTTGATGCCGGAAAGGCGGGCCGCTGCCGGGTTGCCGCCAACCGCATAGATGCGCACGCCCAGGACCGTCCGGCGCAGGATGAACCAGGAGCCGAGCACCACGAGAATCGCGATCACAGCCAGCCAGGGGATTACACCGAACAGAGACGCGTTGCCGATGAAATCGAACGGCAACTCCGGGTTGAACACGGTCGTATCGCCACCCATGAGCCGCGCGATACCGCGGACTGCAGTGAGCGAGCCGAGCGTCACGATGAAAGGAGGGAGCTTCAGGAACGCGATGAGCAGGCCGTTCAGCAATCCAAAGAAGAGGCCTGTCAGCAGGCCGGCTGGAATACCCAGAAGGCCCCAGCCCGGGATCAGCGACGCAATCACGGCTGCCATCGCAGAGGCGGCCAGAATCGAGCCGACCGAGAGGTCTATGCCACCGGTGAGAATGACAAAGGTCATGCCCGCGGCAAGAACGGTGTTGATCGAGGCCTGCTGGCCGACAATCGAGATATTTTGCCCCGTAAAGAATCGCCCGTCGGACAAGTAGTGGAAGGCAATGCAGAGAAGCACCAGCACGGGCAGCATACCTGCGGCCTGGATGAAGCTCCGTACCTGCACCTGGCGTGCCGACAGGCCTACCCCGGCGCTGGTCGCAGGCGAGGTGCCGGATCCGAGTGTTCCATCGTTGGCCATGGGCTAATCCTCCCGTTCGAGTCAGACTCCGGTCAGGCTGCAGCCCCAGCAGCATAGGTCATGATGTTTTCCTGACTAATCGCATAGCCGGTCGTGCCGCCGACCTCGCCCTGGATTTGTCCCTCGCGCATTACGAGCACGCGGTCGCAGATGCCTATGATTTCGGGCAATTCGCTCGAGATCACGATGATACCGATTCCCTTTGCCGCGAGTTCGTCGATAATTCGGTAGATCTCGGATTTTGCACCGATGTCGACGCCGCGGGTCGGCTCGTCGAGGATCAGCAGTTTGGGGCCGATTTCGAGCCAGCGCGCGAGAAGGACCTTTTGCTGATTTCCGCCCGATAAGCTGCCGACCTGAACGATCGGGCTGGCAGCCCGAACCTTCAGTGCTTTGAAAGCGGCCTCGGCGCGGCGCCACGCGGCTGCCCGGTCCAGGATCCCGCCGGGGCGAGCATCTCGCTGCATGACCCCGACGTTGATATTGTCGCCGCAGCTCATGTCGAGGAACAGGCCCAGCGCCTTTCGGTCCTCGGTCAGATAAGCAATGCCAAGGTTCAGCGCATCCTCTGGCTCATTGATCTCGACGGGGCGTCCCTCGAGCAGGATCTCGCCGCCCGCCTTGGAGTTCGCTCCGAAGATCAGCCGCGCCAATTCGGTGCGGCCGGACCCGACGAGGCCGGCTATGCCCAGCACCTCGTCCCTGTGGAGCTGGAAGCTGCATGGCTTCACCCGCCGGCCGTCGGTAAGATTCCTGACCTCGAGGATCACAGGCCCGCGACTGGCGTGCGGGTCATGCTCCTTCTTGTAAAAGGTCGACAGGTCACGACCTACCATCATCTTGACGAGGGCGTCTGCGCTGATCTCGTCGTGTTCGAGCGTGCCGACATAGGTGCCGTCCCGAAGCACCGACACGCGATCGGCGAGTTCGTAGACCTCGGCCATGCGATGGCTGATATAGACGAGTGCGATGCCGTCCGCGCGCAGCTGCCGGACGAGAGTGAACAGGCGCTCCGTTTCGCGCGAAGACAACGCTGTGGTGGGTTCGTCCAATACCAGGATCTTGGACTTCGCATGCAGCGCGCGCGCGATCTCGACGAGTTGCTGCTCAGCGATGGACAGAGTGCCGACGATGGTTTCGGGATCGAAGGGAGCGCCGAGTCGTTGCAGGACGGGTCGGCATTTCTCGTACATCGTCCTTCTGTCGATGAGGCCTCGATTATGGATCTCATCGCCCAGATACATATTCTCGGCGACACTCAAATTGGGGGCAAGGGCCAGCTCCTGGTATATGATGGCAATGCCATGATGCTTGGCGGCGATGGGGTCGGTGATGGCAGCGGGCTCGCCGTCGATCAGGATTTCGGCTCCTGGATCGGGCTGGTAGGCGCCGGACAGGATCTTCATCAAGGTCGATTTTCCGGCGCCGTTCTCGCCCATCAAGGCCAGGACTTCTCCGCCCCAGGCCTGCAGCCGGACACCATTGAGAGCTTTCACGCCCGGGAAGGTCTTGGAGACGTTCCGCATCTCCAGAGTCGGAACCCGCGCATTGGCCGCCACCGGCATGACCTTCCCTCCCGATCATTATTTCACAGGATTACTTTCGCAGGCGCAGGTCTCTTCCTCCGTGCTGCCACGTGAACTCGCATTCAGGCGCGAAGCGAACGCGAGCTTGAAAAGGCTAATATGGCTCGGGGAAAGTGGCAAGCATGGTCTTGGGAAGCATTCCGTAATCAAGGGCCTGCAGTGTGCTGTCGAGAACAGGCCAACGACTTGTCGCCAGACGAGAATTCGCCAGTGGGCTTACAGGGTGACATCCTCTGTCCGGCTGATCGGAGCAACCAGGGTGCGTTGGCTGTTCCGATCGATGGTGATGGTTCAAGCTGCCGCCTGAGTTACGACTCTCGCGTTCCCGGTTGGCCTTGCTGACGCTTCTGCCATGCCACATGCCAGAAGGCGTCCTGCCGAACAAGGAACCACGCCCTGCATCCGGCCTTGTGCGGCACGCCCGATGTTGAGCATCGACCGTAGCTACGCAGCTGCCTCGAACGGCGGCAGAATCTCCATCTCCGGAACCAGAACCAGACCCTTGTCGGTGATCCGGATTTCCGGGATGACCGAGAGGGGAATGAGATTGAAGCCCATATAGGGAATCGTGCAGCCCGCGCGTTCCCAGGCCTCCTTGAGGGATCGGGTTTCCTCGGCGACCTTGCCGACGCGCTTGTCGGAGAGGAGGCCCGCAACCGGCAGGGCAACCATGGCCATAACCTGCTTGTCCGCCACGACGCAGACACCACCTTGCGCCTCGCGAATTGTTGCGAGCGCCAGTTGCATATCGTCCTCGTTCGTGCCTGCGACGATGACGTTGTGCGAGTCGTGCCCGACGCTGCTCGCAACGGCGCCGCGCCTCAGGCCGAAATCCTTCAGGAGGCCTCGGGCAACGTTCGGCCCGTGCGATTTACCATGTCGCTCGATGACGGCGACGAAGCAGAGATCGTGCTCTTTCAAAAGGCTCGCCCAGTCACCGCTGGGCTCGAGCGTCACGCGGTCGTGGAAGAGCACGATGCCCGGCAGAGCTGTGCGGATCGTGTTCGCGACACATTTCTCTTTCGGCAGTTCAGGCGTGAGGCGCGACGTGCCGTTGATGTGCACCGTTTGATAGGCCTGACGCGGATACCGGTAGCGGTTCGAGAGCGCCGCATCGAGAACGGGGGTGATCTTGCGATCCTCCACGACGAGCTCGCCGCCATACCAAGTGTTGCGAACGTTCAGATCATCGTCGAGCAGGACGATGTCGGCACGTCGTCCGCCTCCCAAACCGCCGATATCTCCATCCATGCCGAAGCGCGTCGCCGGGTGGAGCGATCCCATGCTCCAGGCTTGCTCGCGCGTCATGCCGGCCTTTACGGCTTCGCGCGCAACCCAGTCGAGCCCGAACATCAGGAGGTCGTCGGCATCGCGATCATCCGTGCAGATGCAGAGGCGTTTCGGGCTCGCTCCGAGCTCTGTCGCCGTCTTGATCGCTTGGGGCAGGCTGTGCCAGGGCGTGGTCGGCGGTCCGCCACGCAGAAAGATCCAGATACCAGCCTCGAGCAGATCATTGGCAATGTCCCGGTCGATCGCCTCATGGGTGTCCGTGACGCCACTCGCTGCATAGGCGGCGACGAATTCGCGTCCATAGATGTGACCGGACACGGGTCGCCCGCGTTGGAGAGCCGCCGCGAGAATCGCGTGGCTTCGCTCGTCGCCCATGGTGACTTGGACAAAATCCATCTTCTCGCCCAACGCCACGGCTTCCGGCCAGCGGTCGAACAATTGCCCGATCTTCTCGGGCGTCAGATCGCCCCCGGCAGTTTCGAGAGCCGGGGACGTGGCCGGGATCGTGCTCGGGACCGTGAGGAAGATCGACAGAGGTGCCTGCCGGGCATCCTCCAGCATCATCTCGATGCCGGCCGCGTCGAGCACGTTGCCGATCTCGTGGCTGTCGCAGAAGATTGTCGTGGTGCCGTTGAGGAGCGCCGCCTCTGCATAGGCGCAGGCCGTTACCATGCTGCTTTCGATATGGATATGCGGATCGACGAGTCCGGGCGCGAGGATGCCGCCCTTGGCATCGTAGATCCGTGTCGCGGACCCGGCGGAGCCATTCTTGAAGGTTCCCGCCGGCTTGACGGCGGCAATCCGTCCTCCCGCGATCCAGATCTCGCGGCCTTCGAGCATGCGGTCGCTGTAGGTCGACAAAAGACGGGCGCCCGTGATCACGAGATCGGGCGCAGCCCGACCCGATGCCGTATCGGCGAGGCGCCGCGTCATCGACGCGAGAGGAGCCACCGAGAAGCGGGTCAACGATGAGAAACGAGGGGAAGACATGGATGGCTCCGGATTTGGTGGCACGGAGCTATCCTAGCATCGGAGCCGTCGCGCCGTCATTGCGAGTCGGGTGCCCGGTCCGTTACCGCAGAATGGATTGCTTCACTTCGTTCGCAATGACGGAGTGGATCTACGGTTTCTCGATCAGAGCGCCGGCTCCATGTCTCGTAGCATCAGATCGACCGACGCCGGCACGTGTTCTGCACCCCGTCCGACGCTGACATACTTAAACCCGGCGCGTTGCATTTCGTCGGGGCGGTAGATGTTTCTGAGGTCGACGAGCACGGGGGCGTTCAGGGCGGCCTTGAGGCGCTTGAGGTCGAGCGCCCGGAACAGGTCCCATTCGGTGACGATCACCAGCGCATCGGCGCCCGCCGCGCAGGCATAGGGGTCCTCGGCATACTCGACCCCTGAGAGCACGGTCC